>NZ_AP021875.1:0-4800000 GCF_009688965.1 Desulfosarcina widdelii
CAGATAATTACTCAAAATTACATATTTCGTGCCAATCGACGTGGTTTTTTTTAAAGGCGTACCAAATAACGTAATGCGCTGAAGGTAATTTATTTTTTAAATGGAACAGATCTGGACGACAGTCAAATCCCTGCTCAAGGAAAAAATTCCCGGTCACAGTTACCGCATGTGGATTGAGCCCATTACACCATGCCAATACGAAGAGGGTGAAATCGTTTTATCCTGTCCGAATTTGTTTTCGAAAAAGCGCGTTGTCGATCATTATGGCAGATTGATCGAGAACGCCGTTTCCCATGCGGCCGGCAAAACCCTTAAGGTTCGCCTGGTGGTTCGTTCCGACCCCAAAGAAGATCGCCGGCCAACCTTTGCCGACCGACAGATGAAACTGCCGGAGATGGATACGGCCTACACCGGCGGACGGTTTTTGAGAAAAGATTTTACCTTCGATCAGTTTGTCGTCGGCAAAAACAGCGATTTTGCATATTCGGCGGCCCTGTCCCTTGCGGCCCGCAATCGGGGCACCCAGAACGCTCTTTACCTGCTTTCGAAAACCGGCCTGGGCAAAAGCCACCTGTCACAAGCCGTTGGGCATCATATTCTCCAGACGTTCCCAGATGAGCGGGTCTGCTATATCACGGCCGAAGACTTTATGAACGAGATGACCGATTCCTATCGAAACAGCAGTCTTCACCGTTTCAAAGAGAAATATCGCAGGAACTGCGACGTACTTTTGCTGGAGGACGTACAATTTTTAAGCGGCAAAAACGGCACCCAGCAGGAGTTGTCCAACACCCTGGAGTCGTTGATGAACGCCAACAAAAAAATCATCTACTCCAGTTCCTACCTGCCGTCGGACATTCCCAAACTCGATGAAAAACTCAGATCGCGGCTTTGCTGCGGATTGATTTCCAAAATTGAATCGCCGGATTACAAGACGCGGGTTCGAATTCTCGAACGCACGGTCCGGTCCGGTGGGTACAGTGTTCCCGATCAGGTTGTCCAATACTTGGCGTCCGAGCTGACCGACGATGTGCGGCAACTGAAAAGCGGGCTGATCGGTGTCACCGCCCAGGCCTCACTGTTGGGGTCTGAAGTGGACCTTGACCTGGCGCGCAGGGTTGTCAAGAACATTGTGGCCTCGCGGGAGGGAATTACCCTTGACTCCATTAAGCGACTGGTATGCAAGTACTACAATGTCACCTTGACGGACTTGGTGTCCCGGTCACGGCGTCAGGCCATTGTCCGACCGCGCCAGGTGGCCATGTATCTCTCCCGGGAATACACTGAGCATTCCCTGCAAACCATCGGAAAAAGCTTCAACCGCTATCACGCAACCACCTTGCACGCCCTGAAAATGGTTGAGAAGGGGATCAAAGAGAACGGTCCCGTTCAAAAACACGTTGCTTTCCTGTCCGAACGACTGGAGAAGGGAAAACATTGACGGATTATATAAATAGCCGTTACGGCAGGTATTCGTAAATCCGAGAAGTTTGAAAAAGGCGGTTGGGCAGGGCGGGCCTCTCGATGGGCAGTGGGCGCGATTTCTCTCTTTATTTTCCTAATTCATTTTTACGACCATTCCGCTGGCCGAAACCAGTTCTTCCAAAATTTCGTAGCGTTCGTTCTGATCCTTTTCAATAGCGCAACGCAGGTTCAGCGCGCATCTTTTTAAGCATATGGGATCGTTGCTCCGGTATCTTCCGAAACAACCCAAGTAGTTGTCCAGCGAGAATTCCATTTCCCGATCCATCGTCATCAGGTCCTATAACTCAAGTAGTTTTAGAAGATCGTCATGAATACGATCATTGGTGCATGCTATTTCATCATCGTCGATGCAATAAGGGGCGCCCGAGAAAACCGTGGTGCGGGCTCCGGCTTCCGAGGCGATGATAAATCCGGCGGCTGTATCCCAGGGCTTCAGGTGTTGCTCCCAGAATCCCTCAAAACGCCCGCAGGCCACATAGCAAAGGTCCAGTGCCGCGGAGCCCAACCGCCTGACTCCCTGAGAGGCGGCCAGGCAGCGGCCAAAACGGGCCATCAAAGTCTCGAACAGGGTCTGATGGTCATAAGGAAAGCCGGTAACAAGCAGACTGTCGGTCAATACAGCCTTATCCGAAACCGTGATCGGTGTCCCGTTCAGTTGTGCGCCTTCGCCTTTCAGACCAACGAACAACTCTCCTGTCAGGGGCGCCAGCACGAATCCGGCCAAAACCTCATCGGCCACCGCAAAAGCGATGGAGACGCAAAACAAGGGCAGATTGTGAACAAAATTGGTGGTGCCGTCCAGCGGGTCGATAATCCAGCGTCTGTCGCTGCCTTCCCGGATTCCGCTTTCTTCGGCAAGAATGGCATGCTCTGGAAATGCTCGGGCGATGGTTTCGATGATGGCCGCCTCGGATCGAAGATCCGCATCGGTAACCAGATCGATGGCCTCTTTTTTGCGGACGGAGCGCAGTTTTCCGAAATGCTCCCTCAGCTCTTTGGCGCCGTTGACGGCGGAGGCGACCCCCACCCGTTTGATCCGTTGCATGTCCATAAGAGATTACATCTATAAGCTTATTGGCGGACATGTCAACCGAATTGTATCCGTACGCGTCCATCGAAATCGATCATCGATGTTTGCCCAATCCCCTAATCCGATACTGTCTCCTTCCAACCGAACCCTTCCACCGTGGCCTGCATGGTTTCCGTTAACGGTTTCAACGTCGAGCGGTCCAAAGCGCTGACCGCAATGCCGCCCAAACGTCGGGTCAACTCCCGACACTGTTCACGATCAACCCGGTCGATTTTGTTGAGCACCCGAATAACGGCTATGCGATTCAGGTCCAACTCAGCGAGGATAGTTTCCACGGAGCGGATCTGATCCGGGTGGCGCGGATTGCTGATGTCGATGACGTGCAGCAGCAGGTCGGCATTTTCAAGTTCTTCCAGGGTGGCTTTAAAGGCGGCCATCAACTCCTTGGGCAGATCACGGATAAACCCCACGGTGTCGGTGACGATCACTTCAATATCCCTGGGAAACCGCAACCGCCGGCTGGAAGGATCCAAGGTGGCGAACAATTTATCTTCCGCCAGAACCCGGCTCTGGGTCAACTGGTTGAGCAGGGTCGATTTGCCCGCATTTGTGTAGCCGATGATGGAGATGATGGGAAGGCCTTTTTTGCTGCGCCGCCTTCTCTGCTGGCTGCGATTTTTCTGGACGGTGGCCACTGCCCGTTCCAGATGCCGTATGCGGTCCCTGGCCCTTCTGCGGTTGATTTCAAGCCGGGTTTCACCCGGACCGCGACCGCCGATGCCGCCGGTGAGTCGAGACATGGCGGTGTCCTTGGTCACCAGTCGGGGCAGAAGGTATTTCAACTGCGCCAGTTCCACCTGCAGTTTGCCTTCACGGCTCCGGGCGCGCTGGGCGAAGATGTCCAGGATCAGCTGGGTCCGGTCGATCACTTTGATTTCCGTCCGGTCGGCAATGGATCGGATCTGGGAAGGATTGAGTTCCTGATCGAAGACGAGCATGGTTGCCCCCCGGTGAAGGGCCATGATGGCAAGCTCTTCCAGTTTCCCGCTACCCATGAGAAAACGGGGATCGGGCTTTTTACGCTGTTGCAAGATGGTGTCCAGGACGGTGATGTTGGCCGTGCGGGTCAGTTCCTTGAGTTCGTCCAGCGAGTGGACAGCAATTTTCCGCGGGCCGGTAAAAACGCTGACCAAAAGGGCACGCTCGGTTCCCGGAAGGTGGGCGGCCTGTTCCTTTTTGCGGGCCAGTTCGTCTTCCAGCGCCTGGATCAGGCCGACGCAGTCCATTTCGGGTTCGAAGGGCAAAACCGGCGGCATGATCCGGTAAGGGGCGGTTTCGCTGGCCCCAGGAAGAATGTGCGCCCAATGGATTCGATCCGGTGTACCGGTGGCTGTCATGGTAATGACGGCCATGAGATCCAGCCGCAAAAGCGCCAGATCCGTCAGGTCGTCTTTGGTGAGTTGCGTGTCGGTCAGGGTGGTGTGAACGCATCGAATACCGCGCAGCCGGTCGGGAGCCAGTCGATATTCTCTCAAATCGGGAATCAGAATACGGTCCACCTCGCCCAAAAGTACGAGAACAACCTTTCCCTGACGGTCGATGAGAAGGCCGATCTGACGGCCGATTTCCATGGAGAGGGTACATATATCCCGGCAGACTTCGTAAGAGAGGATTGACTGAGGGGGGACCCTTCGGCGCCCCAGATTTTCCAGCCGTTTGATTTGACTGGCTTTGAGTCCTAGCCTGCTGCCGTAAACGGATCTCATTCAGTGGCCAGATTTTCGAAGCGGGTATAGGATTTTAAAAACGCCAGGGGGGCCATGCCCGTTGGGCCGTTGCGCTGCTTGGCCAGAATGATTTCCGCCGTGCCGCGGTTGGGGTTGTTCTCATCCCGATTATAGACCTCGTCGCGGTAGATGAAGGCCACCAGGTCGGCGTCCTGTTCCAGGGCGCCGGACTCTCGCAAATCGGAAAGCTGCGGGCGCTTGTCGCTGCGTTCTTCAAGCTTGCGGTTGAGCTGGGACAGGGCGACAACCGGTATGTTCAACTCCTTGGCCAGAATTTTCAGCGAACGGGAAATGTCCGAGATTTCGAGGTCCCGGCGTTCGATATTGGCATTGCCCCGCATCAACTGAAGGTAATCGACGATAATCAACCCCAGGCCCCGGTCCATTTTCATGCGCATGGATTTGGTGCGGATGGAGGTGGTGGAGATGTCCGGCGAATCGTCGATGAAGATGGGAGCCTCGGTGAGCCGGCCGGCGGCGTCGGTAATCCGGTTCCAGTCCTCCTTGTTCAAAAAGCCGCTGCGGATCCGCGACGAGTCGACCCGGGCTTCAGCGCACAGCATACGCATGGAGAGCTGTTCTTTGGACATTTCAAGGGAGAAGATGGCCACCGGTACATTGCCTTCGATGGCGGCATTGCGGGCCATGTTGAGGGCGAAAGCGGTTTTACCCATGGCCGGACGGGCCGCCAGGATGATCAGATCGGAGTTCTGAAATCCGGAGGTCAACGCGTCCAGTTTGGAAAATCCGGTCGTGACCCCGGTGACCAAGGCACGGTTGCCCTGTCTCTCTTCGAGCGCATCGATGTTGGATTCGATGATTTTGCTGATGGGAAAAAAGGCCTGTTTGGTTTTTCCCTCGGAGAGTTCGAAAACGGCACTCTGGGCGAATTCGAGAACGTTGTCCACTTCGCCGCGGTCCTCGAAGCAGCGTTGGGTAATGGTGTTGGACCGTTCGATGAGCAACCGCAGGATCGCTTTGTCGTGAATGATCCGGGCGTAATGGTGCGCATTGACCGCCATGGGCACCGTATCTACCAGCCGGGCCAGGTACGCGGACCCGCCGATTTTTTCCAACTCGTTTTTTTCCTTGAGCCGGTTGCTCAGGGTGACCAGATCGACGGGTTCGCTTTTGGCGTAAAGAG
Source organism: Desulfosarcina widdelii (assembly GCF_009688965.1). Lineage (GTDB taxonomy): Bacteria > Desulfobacterota > Desulfobacteria > Desulfobacterales > Desulfosarcinaceae > Desulfosarcina > Desulfosarcina widdelii. The sequence continues at coordinate 5,447 of NZ_AP021875.1, forward strand.
TCTCGATGGCGGAAAAGATGATTTTGTGGGCGGTTTTGTAAAAATCGTCCGCGGATAGAATTTCAAGGATGTCGATAAGGGTGCTGTTGTCGATCAGAATGGCGCTGAGAATCGATTCCTCCGCCTCGATGCTTTGGGGTGGAAGCTTGTTGAGTGCAAGATCCTGCAATGGGGGATGCTGGGGGTCGGGCATGAATCGTTTTTCCGGTACAAGCCGGGAGCCTCAGGCTAAAAAGGCTCCCGGCGATCCGTTTGGAATCAGGCTTCTTCGGGAACCACTTCGACGGTAATTTCAGGTTCGACACCTTGGTAAACACGGACGGGAACCTTGAATGTGCCGATGGTCTTGATGGGTTCGGTGAGCAGCACCATTCGCTTCTCGACCTCGACTTCCTCTTTTTTCAGGGCGTCGATGATGTCCCGAACGGTCACGGAGCCGTACAGTTTGTCCGCTTCATGGACCTTGGAAGCGATGGTCACCGAAACGGCCTCAAGGCGGGCGGCCATCTCTTTTGCAAACTCTTTTTCCTTGGCGATCTGCAGTTCAAACTTGGCCTTCTCCTGCTCGAGAATTTTACGCTGCTGAGGGGTGGCCGGGACCGCTTTTCCCTGGGGAAGCAGGTAGTTGCGGGCATATCCGTCTGCCACGTTGACTTCGCTGCCGATGATGCCCAAAGAACTGATGGTTTCCTTTAAAATGACTTTCATGCGTTCCTCCAAAAAAGGCCCGTCTCGACGATTACGCCGGCGGGTCCGGTTCGTGCTTATGGGTGTCAAGCTTTCTAAAATTGATCCACATGTCAAAAAGGCCGATGCAGATGACGACCAGCAAAAAGAGCTGCTGGAAAGCGATCATGGTATACAAAACGACACGAATCGTTCGTGGCAGCTTCTTTTTCTCAAAGTAGAACGAGACAATGCCAATGCCCTGGATGAAATAGACCGTCAGGAGCACCAGCAAACCGTTGATTCCGATCAACCGGATGTCCATATTCGGGACGAGGGTCATCAGCCCGCAGCCGATAACGCCCCAGACCAGAGGGTCGGGAGCGCGCCAGTGATTGAGCCGGCCGAAATCCGGGTAAAACAGGCCCCGCCGGGTCATGATCGCCCGGGCGGCAATCAGGTTGGTCCAGGCCACGAAAAGGGTCGACGCCGCTGCCAACGACGGCAATATGCGTATCAGCACATATTGAATCCGGTCCAAAGACGCGGTAATGGCGTCGATGGTTTCCTGGGGAATGCCGATCCCTTTATACAACTCCAGGGACAATTTCAGGTTGGTGGCCACATATGTGGAAACCAGCGTGTACAATCCCGTTTGGTTGACCATGCCGAACAGCACGATCCCGACCAGACCGGCGCCCAGAACGATGCCGCACACGGACAGAATGGTCATCTCGACGGAGACTTCTTTTTCAAACATCTCACTCATGACAAATCCAAGGAGCATCAATCCGAAAAAAAAGAAGATGTCCATGGTCAGGCCGCCGAAAACCAGGCTCATTACCGCAATGGACACCAGTGGAACGATCATACCATGGCGTCGGCCCAGTTTTGCCCGGTAGAACAGAACGGGCAGCGGAATGAAAAGGGAGAAGAGGAATCCGACAACCGGCATGAGGACCGCAAGGCTGAAAATAGTCAGGGTCGCCGTGACGCCGGTAGCAATATCTTTCGATAATCCGCTATGAATGGGCCACGGCGTCATCCGTTTCTCCTGGTGTTGCACGTTTGCTTCCGATCATCGTGCCGCCCGGTTATAAATACTAAGGGCTACAGATCGTATGTCCCCACGTAGGGCAGCAGGGCAATGGTCCGTGCCCGTTTGATTGCATGGGTCAGGGCGCGCTGATGTTTGGCACAGGCACCCGAGATCCTTCGCGGTATGATTTTGCCCCGTTCGGTGATGAAGTATTTCAACGTCTTGGGGTCTTTGTAGTCGATGACGAGGCTCTGGTCGGCACAAAAACGGCAGACTTTGCGCCGATGAAAAATTCTTCTCTTCTTTCTTCTGGGACGGGGTTTGGAGATGGCCATGGGTTACTCCTCTTTGTTTTCTTCAGTGGGTTCATCACTCTCGGCGGGTGCTGCATCCTCGGCAGGCGCCTGTGTTTCCGCGGGCGGCTCGGATTGCTCGGCCGATTCAGCGGCGGACTGCTTCTCGGCAGCCTCTTTTTCCGCCAGTTCCGCCTTGATGGCATCCAGATCCGCCTCGTTGTCCAGCAGAACCGTCATGAATTTCATGACCTTGTCGTCGATTCTGAAGAATCGCTCCATCTCCTGGATCAAGGCGCCGTCGCCACAGAAATCGAACCTGACGTAATGTCCCCGGCTTTTCTTTTTGATCTCATAGGCCAGCTTCTTGGTTCCCCAGTCCTCCGTTTCGATCAAGAACCCCTCGTACTGAGGGATCAGATCGTTGACCCGTTCGAAGATCGGCGCTTCGGTCTCCTTCGACAGGTCGGGATCGATAATCACGATCGTTTCGTACCGCCTCATAAAACCTCCTTTTGGCTGTATAGCCCCGGTGCGGTCCGGAGCAAGGATTAAGATGATTCCAATGGAATCGTTAAAAAACTAATTTTAATACCATTAAGATGAAAAAACTGTCAATGGTCAATTACAAGCCGCTTTTTATCGGAGAACCATAAAAAAAGGGGCGGCGCTGCCGTCCCTTGGCAAATTCGTTGGTGGGCCGTGAAGGAATCGAACCTTCAACCTACTGATTAAGAGTCAGGTGCTCTGCCTAGTTGAGCTAACGGCCCCTGTGTGCTGATGAAACAAAAGCGTCTCTTAACAGTCGGTTTGCTGGTTGTCAATGCCTTTTTTAGAGCCCAAAAATACGCGGGACGGTTTCCCCCTGGCATTGTGGGGGTCAGGGTCTGCTTCTTCGTTTGCGTTCCCGCTTCCATTCATTCTTGCGTTTCCGGTCTTTCTTCACGGGCTTGTTTTTCCGTCCCGGCTCGCTGGAAAGATCCATCAGGTAGCTCCCCGGAGTTTTCGGCGCTGCTGGCGGCCTGGAATTTTCCGCAACTTTGGTTTCCGGGGATTTTTTCGGCAGCGGCGGTCCGCTGAAGCTGCCCACCGGCAGTCCGTCCACCAAAAACAAAACGCTGCCGAAAACATTCAGTGTGGCACCCAGACGGGCCAGTTGGTCCGTGTTTACCGTCAGAATGACCGGCGAAGCATCCATTCGGCGGCCCAGTCGCTCGGCCATGGCTCGCTCCCGGGCTAGTAGGATTTTGGGACTTGAACTTGTCGGTTTTACGCCCTTTTCGAGAACGACCGGATAGGCCCGCTCCCGAATGGAATGGTACAACAGTTTGGGGACGCTGTCTGGGAAGCTCGGAACGATTAAGTTGGAGCGGTCCACGGCCCGGATCCGTTTCCCGGACAGTTCGACAGAAGGGTAGGGCAGGGCTGCCGTAACCTCGCAAAGATGGCTCTGGCGGACATACCCCCAGCCCTCCTCCTCGCCGAGCGCCTTGATCAGATCCTTGACTTTTACGTAGCCGTCTTCGTCCGGGCAAAGGCCGAACTCGTCCGGACGCCGCCCGAGCAGGTAGTCGAGAAATTTGGCCAGCTTTTTTACTTTTTGGAGGTGCTTCATGAATATCGGCTATCGAATCCCTGTCGGCTTTGATGTCCGTAAACCGCTGGAGTCTTCTTTCTCGCTGTCTTGACCCGATGGTTGGTGTCTGGTAGTTTTCGCCTCGATTCATTCGGGCCGAAACGGTCATGGAAACGAACCATAACCAAATTTAAAATGAATTCCAAACAGAATGCGTAAATTTCCAACCGCACCGAAAATCGAAGACGAATACGCTTTCCGACAGGAAGAAAGGATGGTTGACGATGAAGAGAGACAGATCCACGGCGCTGTTTAAACGGTCCCAGGAATTGATCCCCGGCGGGGTGAACAGTCCGGTCCGCGCCTGCCGGTCCGTAGGCACCCAGCCGCTGTTTATTGAAAGCGGTGAGGGTTGCCGTCTGTTCGACGCCGACGGCAATGCCTTTATCGACTACATCGGTTCGTGGGGACCGATGATCGTTGGTCACCGCCATCCTTCGGTAACGGCGGCCATTTCCGCTGCCATGGAAAAAGGCACCAGCTTCGGTGCGCCCACTGAACTGGAGATCGAACTGGCGCAGTGCGTCGTGGATGCGATCGACTCCCTGGAGATGGTGCGCATGGTCAACTCAGGAACCGAAGCCACCATGAGCGCCATCCGATTGGCAAGGGGTTTTACCGGCAGGGATACGATCATCAAGTTCGACGGCTGCTATCACGGTCACGCGGACACCCTGCTGGTGGAAGCCGGCTCCGGGGTCGCGACGCTCAATATCCCCGGCAGTCCCGGGGTCCCGGAAGCGTTCGTGTCCCATACCCTTTCTTTGCCCTATAACGATATCGATACGGTCAATAAAGTGATGGCTCAACAGGGGGATCGGATCGCCTGTATCATCGTGGAACCGGTGGCCGGAAACATGGGGCTGGTCCCGCCTCGCGACGGGTTTCTCGAAGCCCTTCGCGAAGCCACCGCAAAAAGTGGCGCCCTTCTCATTTTCGATGAGGTGATGACCGGCTTCCGGGTGGCCTTCGGAGGGGCGCAGCAACGCTACGGGATTACCCCCGACCTTTCCTGTTTCGGCAAGATTATCGGGGGGGGGCTTCCTGTGGGGGCGTACGGCGGGCGCAAAGACATCATGGCTCACATTGCTCCCCAGGGGCCGGTCTACCAGGCCGGCACTCTTTCCGGCAATCCGCTGGCCATGGCCGCCGGAATTGCGACCCTGAAACTGCTGCAGGCTCCCGGTTTTTATGAAAATCTGGAGGCAAAGGCCGAACGTTTGATCGTCGGGCTGCGGGATTTGGCGAAAAAGTACGATATTCCCGTGTGCTGCAATCGCGTAGGCGCCATGATGGGCATGTTCTTCACCGACGGTCCGGTCAACAACTTTGCGGATGCCAAGACATCGAACCTGGAACGGTTTTCCCTTTATTATAAGGGGATGCTGGAAAACGGCATTTTTCTGGCGCCGTCGCAGTTTGAAGCGTTCTTTATTTCCGCGGCCCACGATGACGCCGCTATCGATTCGACCCTTTCGGCAGCCGACCGGGTTTTCGGCCAATTGTAATCCGGTTGCCCAAACAAAAATCCCCTGTCCGTCTTTTATGCGGTCAGGGGAAGGTTTGAGATCTTAAGGGCTGGTCAATAGGAAAAGTCCAGGCGGATCCACGGGGAAAGGGGCATCATGCTATCACAGGTTCTCTCTTCCGGGCTGAACGGGGAGTCGCCCTGTACATAGTCGAGAATGCATTCCACGTCGATGTTGAGGGCCGAGCGTGGAGAAATGAACAGGCGCAGACCAGGTGCGTCTTCGCCACTATGCGGTATGGGGGGGGTGCCGCTGATTAATGAATAACTGCCGCCCCCTGCTCTAAAAAGGCTTCCGGTTGAACCGATGCATCCGGACAGCAGGATCGCCAGTACCGGAACCATCAAGAAAACCGTTTTTTTCATTTTTTTTGCGCCTTCTCTTTTACCACAGCTTGGTGCGGGCCTTCCTGCGTCTTTTTTTGTATCCGTCGATCAACACGCTTGTCTGTTTTTGTGCAACCGGTACCCCGCTATCAATTCAGGAAATAATTCATGGGATTGACGGCGACACCGTTCAAGCGGACCTCGTAGTGCAAATGCGGGCCGGTGCTTCGACCGGTGTTGCCCATGAGTGCGATGGTTTCTCCCCGTTTAACGCGTTCTCCTTTTTTCTTGAGGAATTTCTTGAGATGTCCATATCGGGTCACCATGCCGAACCCGTGATCGATGGCTACCATATTGCCCATCAGTCCTTTTCTGGCGGCATAGGTAACGATGCCGTCGGCCGGAGCGATGATCGGCGTGCCGGCTCGGTTGGCGATGTCAAGACCGCGGTGGAACTCCCGGCGGCCGGTGAACGGCGATTCCCGGCGACCGAAACGCGACGATACCCAACCCGTTACGGGGCGGATGGACGGAGTGGCGGCCAACAGGTTCCGTTTTCCCTCTAACTGGCTGAAAAGAGAAGAGAAAGAGGACTCCTGGGTATGGGAGGCCTGGTCGATCTCATTGATCTCCACGTGCATATCCCTGACCAGTTCCTGATAGTCCTGAGCCATCATTTCCGTTGGGTCCATGTCTTCCGGTTCGGAACCGCCAACGCCGAACAGGCCTGTAGCCCCGTTGTCGGTTTCCAGGTTGGCGATGATCCGAATTTTCTGTTCGAAATTGTGCAGATTGGCCAACTGGGTTTTCATTGAATCGATTTTGTTCGAAAAGGAAACGATCTGATCCTGCTGGTGAGCGATGCGTTCTTCCTGCGCCTGCAGGGCCAATCGGAGGCTCGCGAGATTTTTGGATTCGTTTCTCAAACGAAGGTAGTCCGAAACGCCCAGATAAAAGGCTACAGCCACGGCCAGAAAGGCGAAGGCAGCCATTGGGATCAGCATTCGGGGAACACGGGTCTGTCGGACGGGGGTGCCGGCAGCATCGAATATCAATAGGGTTAGTTTCTTTTTCATCTTCACAATCGTTTGTCTGTCCGAAAAAGGTTTCTTGTTAATGGGTTGCAGTGTCGACCGGAAGCAGATCCACGGTGCAGTGCCCTTCGAAGCGTCCACGATGGGCGTTGTTGATGCTTCCGATTCGTGTTTCAATCTGTGTTTTCGGGCACTGGGTGTCGCTGCTGTAGTAGGTCATGTTCAATACGCTGCCTGCCTTGAGTTTGGGCAAAACGGCGGAATTTTCCTTGACGACGAAGAACATGGAGCGAGATTCGTTGCGCCAGATTTTGAATTGGTACAGCGGATGTGGGTCGTCTATCGCAAATTCGACGCTGTAAAAGCCTCCGGATTGCATGGATTGATTAATTTTCTTGACGGTAGTGGCGTTCATTTCAATGGCAGTCATGTCAATTCCTCCGGCGTTCAATGGTCTGCTCAAAGGCAAATCGTTTTTTTAAATTTATGCAGCAAATATGGTGCCACTTTTTTTCTGCGAATTGTTGGATTAACGGTCCGTCGCCTGCGCCGGTTGGATGGAAAAAATCCAACCGCAATTCTTAGCCGTTTTGCGACAAAACAGATGACTTAAAATTGCACGCCGGCAAAGTGGTCTGCTATCTTATCGGCAATTTTTTGGAAAGTCTTGAATTAATGTGCAAAAAAAGAGTCAGGAACCGTACAGAAAAAGAATCAGGCAAGATCGCGGATTTCGTAGCGGGTGATCAACCGGGAGAGGTAGGTTCTTTGAATATCCATTATTTTAGCGGCCTTGCTGCGATTGCCGCCGGTATGCTTCAAGTTGATCAGGATGAATTCTTTTTTGAACTCGTTGAGGGCTTCGTCGAGGGTGAGCCCCACTTTCAAGCCGGCGAACTTGGGCAGGGACGCTGCGATGGGCAAGTCTTCCGGCATGATCGTTTTCCCGTTGCCCATGACCACGGCGCGTTCGATAGCGTTGCGCAGTTCCCGAATGTTGCCGGGCCAATTATACATGGCCATTTTTTCCATGGCTGCTTCGGATATGGTCAGCCCGGACAGGCCGGTTTCCCTTTTAAATACGTCAAGAAAATGCTCGGCCAAAAAAGAGACGTCTTCCAAGCGTTCGCGCAGCGGCGGGATGCTGAGTTGGACCACGTTTAACCGGTAGTACAGGTCTTCGCGGAACTTTCCCTCTTCGACCTCTTTCTTAAGGTTCTTGTTGGTTGCCGAGAGCACCCGTACATCCACGGTGATGGGGGTGTTGCCTCCGACACGGTAAAAAACCCCTTCCTGCAGCACGCGCAGCAGTTTTGCCTGGATGCCCGGGGCCATTTCGCCAATTTCATCGAGAAAGAGGGTACCCTCGTGGGCGGCTTCGAATTTTCCCATTTTGCGGCCAGTTGCCCCGGTAAAAGCACCCTTTTCATACCCGAAAAGTTCAGATTCAAGCAGGGTCTCGGGCAGGGCGGCGCAGTTGAGCACCACCAGCGGCTTTTCTTTTCGAGGACTTTCCCGATGGATCAACCGGGCCACCAGCTCTTTTCCGGTGCCGCTTTCCCCTTGGATCAGGGCGGTGGTTTTGGAGCGGGAAAGCTTCTGGGCATCTTCGAGCACTTTCTGGAGGGTCATACTTTTGCCGATGATCTGGTGTTTTTCCCCCAATTCTTTTTTCAGGTCCTGATTCTCCTGGCGAACCTGTTCGAGACTTCGGGCGCTGCCAATGGCCAGAGCGGCAAGCCCGGAGAATTCCTCGAGGACATCCATGTCCGCCGGGGTGAATTGGGTGTTGTCTTTTTTGTTGATGACCTGGATGACACCGATGACTTTTTGGTTGATCAAGAGGGGCACGCACGCCATGGAGCGGGTTTCGTAGTCGATGCGATCACTTATTTCCCGCATCCAGCGGCTGTCCTTCTTGGCATCGGCAATCAACAGCGGCTGGCCGGTCTGGGCAACATGGCCGGCGATTCCTTGCCCCACTTTTACGGTGAAGTCCTTAACCTCGTCTCCCTTGGCGCCGGTTGCCACTTTAAAATACAGCGCGTTGATCTTGGGGTCCAGCAAGAGCAGGGACGCGGCTTCCGCCTGGACGACACCCGTGGCCGATTCGATGATCAATTGGAGCAATTTGTCCAAATCCTGCACGCTGGAAACCCAGGAAGAAATGGCTTTCAACTGACCGATAGGGACGTTTTCTTCACAAGTATCCGTTTTCATAGCTTAATATTGGTTTTTAGGTAAAAGTCGGCCTTTGGAGGGGCATGCAGGTCGCTGCCCGGCGGCAAGTTATATTAATTTTAACTATATTAGCTCATGCCGCCATCTGGTGTCAAATCAAATAATCGATATCATTAAAGATTGGACTTTTAATCATCAATGGCGCCAGCCAGTTGGGCCAGGGCTTCGCCGCCGGCACGCTGGATAAAGATGCCGCGCTCCGATTGTTTGGCCACCCGTGCAAAAGGGTTATCGGCCACATTGATGTCGATCATTAGACCGCCGTTGCGGTAAACCAGGTTCACAATGTGGTTGGGCAGCGTTGTAGCACCCGTCGTGCCCACGGTAATCAGCAGCCGGGTGCGCTGGGCGGTTTCCAGGGCGCTGTTGAAGCGGTAATGGGGTTCGTCGTAGGTTTCGTCGAACCAGAGAACATGTGGGCGAAGCCAACCGCCACAGGCCGGGCACACGAGCAGTTCTCTTTCTTTATCGGTGAGCGATCCGCCTTTATTTTTGGAGGACAGGGCGTCCGGAAGCGGGAGGATGGTGTCCCTACAGGACGAAGCGCATCGGGTATAAAAAATGTTGCCGTGGATCTGATAGGTCCGATCGAGGCTGCTGCCCGCCCGGATGTGAAGGTTGTCCACGTTCTGGGTGATCAGGGTAAACCGGTCTCCAAGGCAGCTTTCCATAGAAGCCAAAGCCAGGTGGCCTGCGTTGGGCTGCGCCTGCCGGCACAAGCCCATGCGGTACAGGTACCACACCCAAACGCTTTCCGGATCTTTGCTGAACATGTTGAAGGTTGCCATTTCCTGGGGGTGATACTCCCGGGATCCCACGGTCCAGAATCCCTCTGGTCCCCTGAATGTGGGGATTCCGCTTTCCGCCGATATGCCCGCACCGGTGAGAACGGTTATCCCGCCCTTACCGCGGACCGTTTCGGCCAGTAGTGTTGTCGCTTCTGACATGCTCATGGTTATGCTCCCTTGGGTAACGGCTTGTGATTCGAAGGCAAATCGTCTACAAGCAGTCAGGTCTTAACAGCCGGCCGATTTAACCTTGAAAGTTTCGTAAAAAGTCACCAGACATGTCCTTCCCGCTTCCGCGGGGATAACATCAATGGGCAAAATTCGACTTCTTGCGAAACTATCAATCTTTAACGATTTTTAAAAAGGTAGGTGCCATGATTCATCCGGAACACAACCGTATCCCGCAAACGGTGAAAACGATTCATCTCATCGCGGTTTGTGGAACGGCCATGGGTGCGCTGGCCTGTATGCTCAAGGACCAGGGGTTTGCGATCACCGGTTCGGACGCCAAAGTCTACCCGCCCATGAGTCGGTTTCTGGCGGAAAAGGGCATTTCTGTCATGTCCGGCTTCGATGCCGCGCACCTGTCGCACCGACCGGATTTGGTGGTGATCGGCAACGCCGTTTCGCGGAATAATGCCGAAGTGCAGGCGACCGGTCAGATGGGACTGGCCTACTGCTCCATGCCCCAGGCCGTCAATCGCTTTGCCGCCGCCGGCAAGCGGCAGCTTTTGGTGGCCGGCACCCATGGCAAGACCACGACGTCGTCCCTGCTGGCCTGGCTTCTCTTTTACGCCAAGCGAGATCCATCCTTCATTATCGGCGGCATCGTGTCCAATTTCAGCAGCAACTACCGCACCGGAGACGGAGATTGCATCGTTTTAGAGGCGGACGAGTACGATACCGCCTTTTTCGACAAGGGTCCCAAGTTCTTGCATTATAGCCCGGATGCAGCTGTTTTGACCAGTGTGGAGTTCGATCATGCCGATATTTACCGGGACCTGGACCATGTTCGAAGCGCTTTCGGAAAATTCGTAACCGCTATAGAACCCCGATCGCTTCTGGTCCATATCGACGACGATCCCAATGTCGCAGATATGATCGGATCGGCACGGTGCGCCTGCCGGTCCTACGGGACGCTGCCGGACTCCAACTGGCGGCTGGAAGACATTGTTGTCGATCCACCCGACACCCGGTTTCGGGTCATCCGGGACGGCTGCGATTTCGGTATATTTCGGACCCGCATGATCGGTCGTCACAATCTTAAGAATATCCTTGCAGCCATCGCAATGGCCGATCGTCTGGAAGTGCCGCCGCACGTTATCGCCGAAGCCCTGGAACGCTTTGCCGGTGTGAAGCGCCGCCAGGAGATTCTGGGAGAAAAGAGCGGCATCATTGTTATCGACGATTTCGCCCATCATCCCACCGCTGTCCGGGAGACCCTCGGTGCGATCCGAGAGCATTTCTCAAAAAATCGGCTGATCGCAGTTTTCGAACCGCGAACCCATTCCAGCATGCGCAAGGTCTTTCAGCAGGAATACGCTTTTGTTTTCGATCCGGCGGATCGTATCTGCATCCGCAAGCCGTCGATGCTCGGTAAAGTTCCCGAAGGTGAGCGTCTTTCCAGCCGGCAACTTGTCGAAGACCTGAAGAAAAGGGGAAAGGATGCCGTCCATTTCGAGGATACCGAGGGTATTATATACGACTTGGCGGCTTCATCGACCCGCGGCGATGTGATCCTGATCATGTCCAACGGGGGATTCGACAATATCCATGAAAGGCTGCTGGAAGCGTTGTAACGAAAAAAGGGGCGAAACGGTCGCATCGGATCGTACAACAATGGGGCGGGTTATTTTTTTTAATTATTAGACCAATTTTTAAATTTTATGATTGATTTTTGTATCGTCCAATATTATTAAAATGTTGACTCGGGTCGGCCCCGGGCAGCATTTCGTTGATTTGAAGACCGCCGGTCAAAAAATAAGACAAGGTAAATCGATAAATGAAGGACGATATCAAACCGGTTCAATTTCCCATGAGTGCGGCGGCGTATACGAAGCTGAAGCAAAGGGCCAAGCACATGGGGCTGTCTACTGGAAAATTGGTGGAGAATTTGCTGGCATCACTGGAACTGCGGCTTGAAAGGGCCTACGCGGCTGCCAAGATCGATCCCGACCAGGTTTCCGAGAAGTCCGACAAGCTGATGATCGAGGCCATTTTAATCGGTGATGGCAAAGGGTGGTCCGATAACTGGGAAAATAAGAATATGGCGCAGTACCTTTCGTTTGTGCGCAGGGATATTCTCGACGATGTCACCCATACCCCGACATGGAAACCCGTGATCCGCATCGCTGACGACGATATGGAAAAAGAAGAGTAATTACGCCCACCAACAACAGTCTTGCCCGATGCAATTTGCCTCGGACTTCCTCTGAATAACTAGTTTTTCTGTCGTTAATGTCAGTAATATAGATTAACAGCGTTCACGCATCTTTTGAAGATCCCTTTCTGCCCTTTCTGTCGATGGTGGCCATGGCCATCTTAATCTATTAAAAATATAATTAAAACGAAAGGATTTTTCTGTATAAGACATCCTTTTCCAAATACAAAAGCTATAACGTGACCATCGCTCTCCCATAAAAACCGTTGACAAGACCACGCTGTTCAATTACTTGTCTTGTTTTTTTGAAGCTATAAAAAAATAAGAAAAAACAAGCAATTGAGAAAGAATTAGTAGTATATCCGGGCATTCAGGAAGTCAATTGCCCCTGAATCCTGGCCAACCACGACCCAACGGATCGGATTCGGATCATGCCTTACGCCGCAACAATTACCGGAACCGGTTGCTCTTTTCCTCGCAACCGGGTGACCAATAAAGACATTGTCCAGCGGTTGGAAAAGGACAACATCACCACCAACGATCAGTGGATCCGTGAACGCACCGGGATCCGCGAGCGCCGGTTTTCCGACCTGGAAAACGGCGAGGAGCACAATTCTTCCCTCGGCGTGGCGGCCGCCAGAAAGGCCCTTGACATGGCCGGACGAACCCCTGAACAGATCGATCAGATCCTCTATGCCACCTGTACGCCGGATACGCTGATTCCTTCGACCGCCTGCTGGCTACAGCATAAAATCGGTGCCCCCCAGGCTTGGGCCATGGACGTCAATGCTGCCTGCTCAGGGTTTGTGTACGGCCTTGCAACGGCAGAGAAATTCATCCAAACCGGCCATACAAAAACGGCACTGGTGGTGGGTGCCGAGGTACTCAACCCCTTCATCAACTGGAAGGATCGTGGATCTTGCATCCTTTTCGGTGACGGCGCCGGTGCGGCTGTAGTCGAGCGTACCGAACCCGATGCACCGGCCCGCATCCTTTCCAGCCATCTGCTTTCGGACGGCAACTTGTGGGAACTGCTCTACATCCCCGCCGGAGGATCGCGCATGGAGGTGACTCCGGGACGCTTTTCCAAGAACCTTCACAAGATGCGCATGTACGGCAAAGAGATCTTCAAGGTGGCCGTTCGGACCCTGGCCGAATTCGCCAACCGGGCGCTGGAGAGCAATGGGTTCTGCATCGACGATGTGGATTGGTTCATTCCCCACCAGGCCAACTACCGGATTATCGAGGCGGTCGCCAAGCGTCTTCGGTGCCCCATGGAAAAGGTGGTGGTCAACGTGGATCTGTACGGCAATACCTCGGCGGCCACCATTCCCACTGCCCTGGACCAGGCGGTGCGCGACGGCAGGATCGAAAAAGGCCAATTGATTCTGCTGGACTCTTTCGGGGCTGGGCTTACCTATGGAGCCATACTCATGCGCTGGTAATCGTGTCCGCACCCAAACGGCATCTTTCGGCCCAGGCCGGCGTTCTCACTCGGCCGAAATCCTCAACGTAGCGCTGCTACGCCTGCGGATTCGACCTCGCTGCGGCCTTGCCCTGAGCCGAAATCTACCATTTGGATGCAGACACGATTGGCGCGATGAATGAACAAAAAAAGTGATGGAGAAAAACCATGCTCCTGGATCGATTTTTTGAAAAAGGAAGGCAGTTTCTGGGGTGCGAAACGCCCATTATGTGCGGTGCCATGACCTGGGTGAGCGACCCCAAACTGGTGAGCCACATGGCCCGCTGCGGCGGATTCGGTCTTCTGGCCGGCGGCAATGCGCCCGTCGAAATACTGCGGGAACAGATCGAAGAAACCCGGTCGCTTACCGACAAACCTTTCGGCGTCAATCTGATCACCATTGCGCCGGCTTATCAGGAGCAACTGGATATGGTCTGCGAAATGGGCTGCCGGGTCATTGTTTTTGCAGGGTCCATTCCCCGTGAAAATGAAATCCAGCGCGCCAAGGACAGTGGAGCGAGTGTGATCTGCTTCGCCCCCACCGAACAGTTGGCCCTGAAATTGATCAAAATGGGCACCGATGCCCTGATTTTGGAAGGTTCCGAGGCCGGCGGCCATATCGGTCCGGTCTCCCTGACGGTTCTGATTCAGCAGATTCTGTTTAACGTGGACACGGTGCCCATTTTTGTGGCCGGCGGCATCGCCACCGGTCGGATGATGGCCCACCTGCTGATGATGGGGGCTGCCGGCATCCAGATGGGCACCCGTTTTGTCATGTCCGAAGAGTGCGCCGTGCATCCCAAATTCAAGGAAACCTTCAGAAAGGCCAAGGCCCGCGACGCCGTGGCCACGCCGCAGTTCGACAGCCGTCTTCCCGTGATCCCCGTACGGGCATTGAAAAATGTGGGCACCAGCGAATTCGGCCGGCTGCAGTTGGATCTGCTGCGGAAACTGGACGACAGCGCCATTGATCGCACCGAGGCCCAGTACGAAGTGGAGCGCTTCTGGATGGGCGCCCTGAAAAATGCCGTTGTCGATGGAGACATGAAAAACGGATCCCTCATGGCCGGCCAGAGCGTGGGCTTGGCGGACAAGATTCTGCCGCTGCAGGGGATTTTCGAGGAATTGATCGACGATGCCGAAAAAGAGATGCAGCGGCTGGCTAAACGCTTTACCGATACATGTAATTAATCTGAGTCGTGTCCTGCGCCCAATTTGGCGTTGACATACCGCCCGGAATCTGGTTAACCAAGATCTGTTTAAAAGGTTAACCAGATGAGCCCCAAACAGAAAATTATCCGAATTCTTGATCATGACGGCGGTGTGGTTTCCGGAGAAACCCTGAGCGCCGAACTGGGCGTCAGCCGGGTTTCCATCTGGAAGCACATCAAGGGGCTCGTCCAACAAGGTATTCCCATCCAATCCTCTGCCAGGGGCTATCGCCTGGCCAGTGATCCCGACAGCCTGCACCCTTACCATTTCGCTTCCCGACAGGATCGGATTCATTTTTTCCCGGAAACCGGGTCCACCATGGACGAGGCCATGCGTCTGGCGCGGGACGGCTGCCCAGATTTTACGGTGGCCGTGGCCCTGCGCCAAACCCGGGGTCGGGGCCGCATGCAGCGGGTATGGTCTTCGGACGCAGGCGGCCTCTATTTTACTGTCGTAGTCCGTCCGGGTATCCCGCTGATGTTTTCCGGTCTGGTGAACCTGGCCGCCGCCATCGACGTGGCCGATATCCTGAGTTCCGGATACGCGGTGGCAGCCGGCCTGAAGTGGCCCAACGATATCCTGGTCAACGAAAAGAAGATTTGCGGCATTTTATCCCAGATGGAGGCCGAGGGAGATCAGGTGGATTACCTGAACCTCGGGATGGGGCTCAATGTCAACAACCAGCCGGAATCGGTGGAAGCCGGCGCCGTTTCTTTAAAATCCCTGTTGGGCCGACCCGTTCCCCGCCGGGAAATTCTGGTCGCTTTCCTGGACGCTTTTGAAAAACGGATGAAGAACTTCGATCCTGCTGCCGTGATCCAGCAGTGGAAATCGCACAATGTGACCCTGGGAAAACGGGTTCGCGTTGCCACCGTTAAAGAAACCGTCGAAGGTCTGGCCGTTGATCTGGACGCACATGGGGGCCTGATCCTGCAGTTGGCGGATGGAACGCGGCAAACCGCTGTCCACGGAGATTGTTTTCATGGACCGTGATCGGAGATCGGTGATCCGTGAACAGTGAACGGTGAAAGGCGAATGAACGGGCGACCGGCCGATCGCCCCTGCCTCCGGATAACTCAATAAACTCAACGAACCCAAAGAACCCAACAAACCCGATAAACCCAATGAACCCAACCAACCCCCAACAACTCAAACACATGGTCTACGCGGCGCTGATGGCCGCACTGACCGCTGCCGGCGCCTATATTGCCATTCCCGTGGGGCCGGTGCCCATTGTCCTTCAGAACCTGTTCGTCATGCTGGCCGGCCTGCTTCTGGGCGGCCGCTGGGCCTTGATCAGCATGGGCGTCTACCTGCTGGCCGGCGCCGTGGGACTGCCCGTTTTTGCAGGCGGGGCAGGCGGCATCGGCAAATTCGTGGGGCCCACGGGCGGCTACCTGTTTGGCTTCGCCGCCGCGGCCTTCCTCATCGGGATTATCTCCGAACGCGGACGGGGAAGGGCGGTCGTCGATGTGATGGCGATGATCGCCGGCACACTGGTCGTCTATGCATTCGGTGTCACCTGGCTCAAGGCGATTACGGGAATGAGCTTTACCAAGTCCTTTGCCGTGGGGATGCTGCCGTTTCTGATCGGCGACGCCATAAAGATTGCGGCGGCCGTTCCCATTGCCCGCGCCCTGCGGCCCATGATTGACGGTTCGCTTCGCCCCGCCGGAACTGTCGGCTGATCCCATGGCGATCATTGAAACGAAAAAATTGTGCCATCGGTTTGCCGACGGCACCCTGGCACTGGACGACGTCACCCTTTGTTTCGAAGATGGAGAATTCACGGTGATCGCCGGTGCCAACGGTTCCGGGAAAACCACCCTGCTGCGACATTTCAACGGCTTGCTGCTGCCCGGTTCCGGATCGGTTACCGTAGACGGCCTAGCTGTGCAAAAAGATCTTTCGAAAGCCCGCCAGAAGGTCGGGATGGTGTTTCAGGATGCCGACAGCCAGATCGTGGGCGAGACGGTTTACGACGATGTCGCTTTCGGTCCTGAAAACCTGGGACTGACCAGGCCGCAGATCGACCGCCGAGTGGGGCGCGCCCTTGCCGTTGTGGGTCTTGCCGGGCAGGAGGACAAAAGACCCCACTATCTTTCCGGTGGAGAAAAGCGCCGTCTGGCCATTGCCGGTGTCCTGGCCATGGAACCCGGCGTGCTGCTCATGGACGAGCCGTTTTCCAACCTCGATTATCCGGCAACCTGCCGGGTGCTCGACCAGATTCTCGAGTTGCATCGAAACGGCCATACCGTGATTATCACGACCCACGATCTTGAAAAGGTGGTGGCCCACGCCCAGCGCCTGGTGGTCATGGCCGCCGGTCGGGTGGTCGAAGACGGTGTTCCGCAAAAAGTGATCGCCGGGATCGAGCGCTTCGGCATACGGCCGCCCTGTTCCGTGCAACTGGGCCGCGGAATTCTGCCATGGGCGAGATAGCCGCCATCGGCTTTACGCCCGGCCGATCCCTTCTCCACCGGCTGGACCCGCGTACCAAACAGACCCTGCTGATTGTCTTTGGCGCGATCAGTCCATGGGGTGATTTTTTCTTTCTATCGATACTTAGCACCACGTTGCTTTTTTGCTTTGCCACCGCCCGCATTCCTTTCGGTCGGTTGGTTCGGGAAATTCGCTATTTCCTTTTTTTTCTGGCACTCCTTTTCTGCCTGCGGACCGTATCCTTCGACGGTTGGACGCCTGTCTTCGCCATGGATCCGGCCGCAGAGGCCCTGAAGATCTGCTGGCGCCTGTTGCTGGTGGTGATGATGGGCCTGCTTGTCATGGCCACCACACGTACGGCCCATATTCGCGCCGCCCTGGTATGGTTCTTAAAGCCGGTGCCCCTGATCGACGAAAAGATGGCCGCCACCATGGTGGGACTGGTTGTGCGGTTTCTGCCCCAAATTTTGTTTCAGGCTGCAGAGATATCCGACGCGCAGCGGGCCCGGTGTGCCGATCGGTGCAAGAACCCGATGCTTCGTTTAAAGCGCTTTGGCATCCCGCTGTTCCGGCGGGTATTTACCTGTGCCGACGAGCTTGTCGCCGCCATGCAGGCCCGCTGCTATAGCGAGAACCGGACCCTTCCCGAACTATATTTTACATTAATGGATCTGCTGGCCGTGGTTGCCGCGGTCATCGTCGCTTTGACCGCATTGATTTCCTGACCGGCCCGCCTATTCGTTGAAACCTCCCCACACCCTCACAACCGATGTTCGGCGGCGATGTTTCCGCATTTGACACCCGTTGACGTCAATGGTAGGCATAGCTGCAAAATAGGGTGGGGCAATGGCCGGTTTACTGCTTTACATTTATCCACAAATAACTAATCTGTCTGATTTAAAGACAAATACCACCTTTGATCGTGGAGGAGAACTGCGGTGAAAATCGTTATCATCGGTGCCGGCGAGGTAGGATTTCACATCGCCAGCCGACTGGCGCTGGAGAGCAAGGACGTGGTGGTGGTCGATTGCAGTGCCGAAGCGCTGCAGCGGCTTACGGACAGTGTCGATGTTCAGACGGTCGTCGGTTCGGGAAGCAGCCCCTCCATCCTCGATTCTGCGGGCATTCGTGAGGCGGAGATAATGCTGGCCGTCACCGATTCCGATGAGGTAAACCTTGTTGCCTGCCTGGTGGCAGACACCCTGGCGCCCGCAACCAAGAAACTGGCCCGTCTGCGGGGAGCCGATTTCGAACATTACCATGAGTCGTTCAAAACCAATGCACCGCATATCGACACCGTCATCAACCCAGACATCGAGGTGGTTCGGACCATCGAACGATTGATGAATGTTCCGGGTGCGGTGGACGTGGGAGACTTTGCCGACGGGCGCATCAAATTCGTCGGCATCCATCTGGAAGCCGGCTCGCGACTGGACGGTGTGCGTTTGGCCGACCTGGGAAATGTCCTTCAGGAAGACCGGCCGTTGATCGCCGCCGTGGTGCGCGACGACCAACTGATCGTTCCCACGGGCAGGAACCATTTGCGTGCCGGCGATCTGATTTACTTTATCTGTGAGGAAAGAAACCTGGTCTCTCAGCTTGCGATTTTCGATAAGCAGGTCACACCGGTCAAAAGGGTGTTGATCGTCGGCGGCGGGCGCATCGGCTACCGGCTGGCCCGACGGCTGGAAGAAAAGTCGCTGGCCTGTAAGCTGATCGAAAAACGACCCGAACGATGCGATTTGCTGGCCGAGAGGCTGGACCGAACCGTCGTGCTGCGGGGGGACGGTTCCGACCAGAGCCTGTTGATCGAGGAGAACATTCCGGATATGGATCTGGTCGTGACCTTGACCGGTGACGAGGAAACCAATATTCTCGCATCCCTGCTGGCCAAACGGCTGGGCGCGGCCAAGACCATCACCCAGATCGACAAGTTCAGTTATTTCCCGCTGATGTCCACCATCGGCATCGAACAGGTGGTCAGCCCGCGTCTGTCAGCCATCAATTCCATTCTGCAGCATATCCGCAGGGGCAAAGTGCTTTCAGCCATCTCCATCAAGGGAGAAGCCGGAGAGGTGATGGAGGCCCTGGCCCTGCCCACTTCGGATATCGTTTCCAAGCCGTTGAAAAAGATTTCTTTTCCCAAAGGTGCCATGGTGGCGGGCATTATCCGTGGGGAGACGATTATCATCCCCGATGGCGACAGCGTCATCGAGCCAGACGACCGGATCATCATTTTTGCCACCCGCACGGCTGTTCGCGGCGTGGAGAAGATGCTGGCCGTAAAGCTGGAGTACGTATAGATGCGCTGGCGCTATATTCTCAACACCGTAGGGGTGTTGACTCTTTTTTTTGGCGGCACCATGCTGGTTCCCTTGCTTTTCGATTTTTTTGCCGGGGACGTCAGCCTGCTGCCGATGGTCGAGGCCATGGGCGTTACCCTGTTTTGCGGGGCCGCCTTGGTGCTGCTGTTCCGCTGCGAGAAGACCGAAACCATCAGCCAGCGGGAGGGCATGGCCATCGTCGCGCTGGGATGGACGGCCATCGGTTTGTTCGGTTCTCTCCCGTTTTATTTCTCCGGACCGAACTTTTTGTTTGTGGATGCCTGCTTTGAGTCGATATCCGGGTTTACCACTACCGGTTCGTCGATCCTGACCGACATCGAAGGCCTGAGCCGCGGTCTGCTCGTCTGGCGCAGCTTTATCCAGTGGCTGGGGGGCATGGGGATCATCGTACTGTCCATCGCGATCCTGCCTTTTCTGGGCGTCGGCGGCATGCAGCTTTACAAGGCCGAGGTGCCCAGCCCGGTGCCGGACAAGCTCAAACCCCGCATCCGCGACACGGCCATGATTCTCTGGAAGGTCTACGCTCTGTTCACCGTCATCGAGACACTGCTGCTCGTGGCCGGCGGCATGAGTTTTTTCGATGCCATCAATCATGCCTTCACCACCTTGCCCACCGGCGGGTTTTCGACCAAGAACGCTTCGGTGGCCCATTTCGACAGTGCCTACATCGACGGAGTCATTATTGTTTTCATGCTTCTGGCCGGCATCAACTTCTCCCTTCATTACCAACTGTTGAGAGGAAAGCCGCTGGCCCTGTGGAAAGACTCCGAGTGCCGTTTTTTCCTGGCCATGTGCCTGATCCTGACACTTGTGGTGGGATTCGACATCTACCGCACGGTGACACCGGATGTGGGCCAATCCCTGCGTTTTGCAGCGTTTCAGGTGGTCAGCATCGTGACCACCACCGGCTATGCCACTGCCGACTATGAATTATGGCCGGCCATGTCCCAGATTATACTGCTTTTGTGCATGTTCATGGGGGCCTCGGCCGGTTCCACCGGCGGAGGCATGAAGTGCCTGCGCATTATGCTTTGCTTCAAGTATAGCTATAAAGAACTTTTTTCGATGATCCATCCCCGCGCCGTCACACGCATCAAGATCGGCGGCAAGCCCGTCCCCGAGGAGGTAGTGAGAAGCGTTCTCGGCTTTCTGGCCCTTTATATGGCGCTTTTTTCGATTGCAACGGTGCTGCTGGCCGGCATCGGGGTCGATTTTGTCACCGCGATTGGGGCCGTAGCGGCGACTATCGGCAATATCGGACCAGGCTTCGGGATGGTGGGGCCGGTGGAAAATTTTGCCCAGATCCCCTATTGGGGCAAGTGGCTTTTGTCCTGGTGCATGCTGCTGGGCCGGCTGGAAATTTATACGTTGATCATCCTAGTGGTGCCGGAATTCTGGCGGAAATAAGGGCCGTTTGTTCCTTTCGTTGGCGGTAGGGGCGACCGGCCGGTCGCCCCTACCATTTACCGTTCACCGTTCACGGATCACTGTCACCATTTCAAAGAAATTTTATTCATTTTCCTGTTGACAAAGGCCGAACTGGCGTATACATACGTTGTTTCTTTTCGGGCCGTTAACTCAGTCGGTAGAGTATCTGCCTTTTAAGCAGAGAGTCGTTGGTTCGAGCCCAACACGGCCCACCAAAAATTTGAAAAGTATGCGTCCCCATCGTCTAGCCTGGCCCAGGACACCGGCCTTTCACGCCGGCGACAGGGGTTCGAATCCCCTTGGGGACGCCACTTCACTATATATCTAATTTCCCTGTTTTCGGCCACTTACACAGTCTCCAGCTGTTAAGTGGCTTTTTTGTTTCTGGTCAAATGAGGCGTTGACGGCTTTTCAGACGGCTTTTCGTTTTTTGCCTCCATCCATGCCCACTTTTATGGGAAGGACCTTGCCTCTGTCCTGGGACAGATTCTCAAGAGCGTCTCTAACTCGCTCCAACCCTATGCTTCGCAGATAACGTTCCGTTGTATTCGGGCTCTTATGACGAAGAATCATCTGAATCACTCCGACTTCATAGCCAAGGTTGAACAGGATAGATGCGCTGAGATGCCTGATCGCGTGGAAACCAAAACGTTTTATTTCGCACTTGTCGCAAAGACGGCGCATGAATTGAACCCGGACCTTAAACGGCTGGCCAAAGTATTCCTTGGTGAAGGGACTGTCTTCAAGGCAAAGAAACACATGGGCCTGGTCCTTAATCGGGCGCTCTTCCCACCACCACCGTAGCGATTTCCGCAGTTCCTGGGTCATGGGCAGCCAATCGTATTCGTACGTGCCACCATGACGTTTCCGGGTCCATAACCTGATCCGGCTGTTCCCGAAGTCTACATCGGCCCAGGTCAGGCGGAAAATTTCTCCGCGCCGGGCTGCCAGATGCAAAAACGCCAGCAGCATGACCTTGTCCTGTCCCTCGGCGGCTTCATAAATTTTCCAGAAGTCTTCCTCGGGAGGGACGTAGCGGGGCTGCCTTATCTCTGGCATTCGCTCCACCAAGCAAGGGTTTGGGCCGGGCAGGGGAGGGTCCATGTACTTCATGCCCCAGTTCCAGCCGGCAACCAGGTTCTTGCGGTCCTTGTTTGCGGCATATCCCGACCTTTCCGCCTTCTGCGCCATTATGTAAGCAATTACGGCCGCCGGCTTCAGGTTTTCCACCGGCATGGTCGGATCGACATGTTCCAGGAATCGTTTGAACATCCCATTTTTTTCCTGGTAGGTCTTCGCCGCGAAGCTGGTTTTTGCAAAGTCCAGGTATGACTGCACCCAGTCGTCAATACAGGTTGTGTCGGTCTTCTCGAACCACTCGCTCACGGGTTTTCTTCGCATGTCGGCTTCCCATTGCACCGCTTCCTTCTTGGACAGGAATACGCTTTCGCGTTTCTGGCCCTCTTTGCGCACCTGTGCGTACCACTTGTGATTGCGCTTGTATGGCATTGATCATCTCCTTTTCAAAGAACAAGATACGTGCTCCCACACGTATTCCGCCCAGCTGTTGATAATATTTTCTAACGGTTTTTACGTCAAGACCCGTGTATTCAGCGACCTGTTTGGCGCTCAGGGCTTGACCGAGATGGGATCGAATTTGATCCATGATGTTCTGTTACCCTTCCGGGTCCAGAGTAAAATCTTCAATTTTATCGGTCGGATAAGACCTGTAACTAAGTCAGATGGGGTGGTAACCCATTTGGGTCACACGTAATTGGGTGGGCCGTAACTTAATCCGTAGGTTGGACCGCTTTTCTTTGGTTTGTTGGTCCGGGGGCCGATCACGATATGGATAAGCCCCCGAACCGCATTTCGATTTACAGTTTTACTGAATGGTTGGCGAATAGTCGCGAATGGCTTCGGTTAGATCCCTTCCCAATTCGGATGAGACAATCACTTCAATGTTCATGAATTCCAGAGTCTTACTGAACCTCATGGATAATTCAGCTGCATGATGAGGTTCTATTTCTTCTTCGAAACCAATAGCGACAACGGAAGGATTGACATCTGGAAGAAAGACTACCCAATCGTCGCCAACAAAGATCATGGTTTCGTCATCCTCCATAGTGTCGGGAATAAACCCCATTGTTCTGATGATTTGTTGAACCAGCCGAAAACGTTGGTGCGCTTCGATAAACATGACAAATTCTCCTTTACATTGAAAAATGAAAACGGTTTGGTGAGAAAAAACGAGAACATTCAATCTCCCTCGATATGGGGGTGTTCCTCCTGCTTACCCACCAAACCGCCCAAAAAATGGGTTGCGCGAGGATTGCCCGACACAGCGGAACTCATGCCGCATCAGTGCTTCGATAACAGTCTTTCACTGTGAATGGTCGGCTGGATAAATGCCGTCTTGTTGATAGCGGCGATTATATGGCCGCCGCCGATGAGGTAGGTGCCCACAATTGATATTGATCCAGTGGACGTTTTGATACCAGCGATTCATTGAGTCGCTGTTGATACTTTTTTGATAATCACTGGGCGGGGGGATTGTCAAGGCATAGCAACTAAAATTAAGTCAGTGTGATTCTCGGCGTGTATGCCATTCACTCTGAATAATCGTCGTGAACCAGGATAACGATCCATTTATGAATCATCCTGACGCCTCCTTTCCTCGCGAAATTTTTCCTGGCGTGTGGCGCCTCCACACCTGGTTGAACAATAGACCCGCTCTTTTGCGGTCGGGCTGTAAAAAAAGCCATCACAACGAGGGCATTGCCCGAAGCGCCGTGGACTGAAATCCAGATCACGTATAATCTCGACCAGCCATAAATCCATAACTTTTTTCAACGCATTGATTTCATTGCCGCGCTTGACCTTGCGCAGCTGAAATCTTTCTTGAAACCGGCGGTCGAGCGGGTCCAGCGTAAACGTCAAAGAGCCGCTAATCTGCCAAAGCGGCATTTCCCATAACATTTGTTTATTTTCAATGATGACGTCGAGCCGCAATCGAAGATGTTCTTGTAATGCACCTATTATTATGAGGGCCGACTGGTCATCAACCTTCAAATCCCGACTGACAGGATTCAAGGCTGGGTGCCAACGTAATTGTTCCAGGACACGAGTTTGAAGGTGCCGGCTGGCCTCCATGGCTATGTCAACGTTTGCGAAGTCAATCAGCAGGTCAAGCTCAGCCCGCCTTTTCTCTACCACCACCTCCAATTTTTTGGATTTCCAATAACGTACCATTTTGTGTTGACTTTACTTTTTTTATGCCTATTATGGTAACGCAACCTTAAAAAGGATGCGTTATTTTTTTTGCATGGTAGCCACTCTCGGCTTCAATGTCAACCAGGTTCCTTCGAGAACCGTAAACAACAGGAGGGATTGGTCAGACCGACATACTTACCCAGTTACACTACCCCACCATGTTACTATAGGCAAACGGCCTAAATTAATTACCTTTTTCTGATCGATTTCTCTCCAAAAGGAGAGACACATGGAAAAGGGAAAATCAGTATCTTACCCACCAGGCTTAATCTGGGACAAAATCGAAGAGATCGGATCGGAACTCATACGGGAATTCGATAACGGCGTCCTAACCACATCGGAGCTTGCAGAGGTCGTTCATCGTCAAACCCGGGAGCTGGCACAAGTCTATCATCAGCTGAGCCGCCTTCAATCAGAGAAGGAGGGTGATCGCTAATGGGGAAACTCGTGAACTTTGTTGCCGGGGCCGAGCTGAACAAGCGGCCCGATAAAGCCAACGCGTATCTGATAAACGTACCAGAGCACGGCTCCACCCCTCGCAGAATTGAAAAGGCCGTGTCACTTCACCAAGATGTTCAGCCAGAATATCTGATGGTTGACTCAGGCGGTTACCAGCTCCTAACGGCCGAGAAAAAAGGGTGGAAGATTACCCATGATCCAGACCAGAAGCTGATTTACAAGATCGGCAAAGAGATCAACCTTGCCCCAAAGCACGTTATGGAAGTTGCCTCGAAACTGGGAGCGGACATCGTAATCGGTCTCGACTTCCCCGTAGGCAAGTTCAAAACGACCGCCGAACGAGACAAAGAGTTCTTCAAGAAGCTTCCGTTTAACGTTTGCCGGGCGCATGAATCGGCCACATGGAAAAGGATGCTGTGTCCGGACGCTCTGCTTTTCCTACCATTCCAAGGGTATATCACAAAGCACATTGATGTTTTCTTCTCCCAAATCGCCGGACTTCAGTATGACGGTATGGCCATACCTGTCAGGGAAATAAAGCTTCATGAGCTTGCCCTGTTTTTTACTCGCTTTTATCAGCGCGAGATTAATCGAGTCCATTTGCTTGGCACAATCAGTCTTTTGAAGATCGCCATGGCCGCCTTCATGGCGCGCGGTATGTTCGATTGGGTGTCACTGGACGCTGCAACATGGAATAAGGCGGCTTTTTATTGCGGTTTCATGAGCCCCAAAAACCTTACGCGAGTGGATCTGCGCCGGTCTGTGAAGCTTGATCCCGGCATATTTAATGATTGCCCGTGCCGCTATTGCCAGGGCAGGAGTTTCAGCGAAATTCAAAGCCTGCCAAACAAAGAAAAATTTGAGCTGCTCCGACAGCACAACTGGTGGTCCATCGATAAAATCGTTTCCGATCTTTGGGCAAATAGCACCGATCTGATCCAGCTTGAACGTTTTCTAAAGGATCGGGATGTCAAACCAGCGGATATCGACGACCTAATAAATACCCTCGCCTTGGTCGACTGCCTGAAGAACGACGACATTGAGGTGCTTCAGACCATCCTGACACCCATCCCCAAAATACGGATTCAATCCCGTTGGCCCCGGATGAAATCCAACCCTGGTTCATGGCCCAGGAAACCAACCAGGTCATCCCGGCAGCCAACCGAGCAGTACAGACGGCTGACGCAAGATGCCGATCTGCAACAAAAAAAGGAACAAATTCCTAAATTCAAAAAGGAGAAAAGTAACTATGAGTATTGAAGAAAAAGTATCTTTGACCATCAGCGTACCAAAGAGCTACAGGGATCGCCTGCGCACAATGGCAGCCCAGCAGAATCTGCATGACCCAGATAAACTCACATCGGCCTCGACCATCGCCCGCGAGATCATCTGCGACTACATTGATGAGATCGATAGCCTCGAAGCTGACTTCAGGGCGGCCGGTTCCGTAATTGAGGCGGAGGAAGCAAGTTCGGAGCGGAAGAGGAATGAACCATGTCGTACTACACTGAGCTAAAGGAGAAGAACGATATCATCAATATTGCCAAGACGCTTGGCTATAACGGCACCAAATCCGGTCGTGTCTATCAAGGCGACTGTCCTCTTCATCCCAGCACAGGCGGAAAGTGCCTGGTTATCTGGCGGGGCATTCAGGGTTTCAGGTGTTATCACTGCATGAAAAGCGGAGATGTCATCAAACTGGTCGAGCTATATAAAAGGTGCGACCATACCACTGCCGTAAATTATTTAGCTGATCGATGCGGGATGCCGCACCTATCCGGCAAATCGGATCTGTCACCAGAAGAGCAGGCCCAGTTGGAAGCAGACGCACAGGAAGAAACCCTCGTTTACGAAATGCTGACCGTAGGCGCTGAATGGTTCCACCAACAGTTGGATAATTTTCCGGGCATCGTTGACCATCTGCACAAGCATTATGGGTTTTCCCCGGAGATCGTAACGGAGTTGAAAATCGGTTTTGCACCACCAGGCACCAGCCACCCGAAAATATCATCGGATCTGGCCGAATACCTTGGCGCCATGCCCGAATTCAAGGACAGCCTGGCAAAATCGGGGTTGTTCGGTTTTGCATCCCCGGCCGGGCCAATGTGGGACTGCTTCAAGGGCAGGATCATTTTTCCCTTCTGGAAGAACGGCAAGGTAGTCAACTTGATCGCCAGGGCCACGTCAATTACCCCGGTCGATCAATACGAGTGCTATACCGACAAGGAAGGCAATGTCCAAACCGATGAGGCCGGCCAGGCCATGTATGTCAAATATAAGAAACTCCGCCGGCACATTCCCGATGATGAAAAACGAAAGCATATCTCCAAGTTCATCGGCATGGAAACGTTCATGGGATCGGACTCCATCCGCGGGGCCAAGGAGATCATCATCACAGAAGGTGCCCCCGATTGGGTCAGTGCAGTAGATTATGATTTTGCGGCCATATCGCCTGTGACAACCAACTTCCGTGACAGAGATTTAGATAAGTTGGCCCACGAGACGGCAGGTACCGATGCCGTATACATCATCAATGATGCCGATGCTAACGAGGCGGGACAAAAGGGTGCCCTGAAAACGGGGAAATACCTGACTGGTCGGGGCCGAAAAGTCTTTCTGGTGGAATTGCCCAGGCCCGAAGGTGCATCCAAAATCGATCTGAACGAATACCTGGTAAATCACACGGCCGACGACCTGCGCAAGTTGATGGAATCGGCCAGATCTGTCCTCGACATTTTGATCGATGGTCTACCGGCGGATTTCGTGAAGGCCCAGCCGATCCTTAAGACGGAGATTCTTCCCCTTCTGCTTGGCGTCGATGAGGGGCTTCGCGTTCATTACTTTGAACTTATCCGCAAGGCTGTAAAAACAACGAAGGCGGTGATCACGGCCGAGTTCGATGAGGTCAAAAAGGCACTGGCAAAGCGGGAAAAAGAGGCTGATGTTCCCACCGTTGATCCAGCAATCCAGACGGCTGCCGAGACCCTGGCCAAAAATCCTGCTCTCATTCGCATGCGTATCGATGTTGTTAATCGTTCAGGAGTCGTCGGCGAACGTAATGTCATTGCCATGTATTTTGCAGCGCTCGATTCACGATTGCTTCCGGAGGATGGGGCCAGCCCCAATGCCCTGGCAATTAAAAATGCCGGCCATCACGGATCGGGCAAGTCATTTTCATTGAAAAAATGCCTGGAGCTATATCCGAAAGAGGCCTACCTGCTTATCACTAATGGTTCGGCGAAGAGTTTGTATTATCTTCCCAACGGCCTCAAGCATTGTGCATTGATTGTGGCCGAGGCCTTTCAATTCCAGGCCAACAACGCTGGGGATAGCGAACTCGTATACGTAACTCGCAGTTTGCTAAGCGAAGGTTGTGTCGCCTACCAAGTTCCCCAAAAGGATGAAGACGGAAACTTCGTCACAGTTGAAAAACGATTGGACGGGCCGACCAGCTTCATCACCACGACCACTATCGATAAATTGGAAGCCCAGCTTGAAGATCGTTTGTTCACCATCCACCCGGACGAGTCCATGGATCAGACCCGGTCGATCATGAACATGACGGCAAAAATCAAATCCGGTGAATTCGAGGGAGTCGATAAGGCAACCCAGGCAACGTGGAAGCTTTTCCATTCAATGCTGAGGCCTGTCGATGTCATTATCCCGTATGCCGGCCAGATCGCCAGTCATCTTCAACAAGGGGATAAACTACCCATTGCCACACGGCGGGCCTTTAATCGTGTCTTGGCCATCATCCAGACGGTTGTTTGCGCCTATCAATTCCAACGTTCCAAGGACGACAAGGGACGCCTGATGGCGGAGATGAGTGACTATTGGATGGCCCTGCAAATCGTTCGGGAAGCCTTTCGGGAGACCCTTGGGCATCAGAGCAAGGAGGCCGAACACCGGATCGATTTCATTCGTCAAAATGGCCCTGTGCAATATGGTGCCCTGGCATCCGAGTGGGGCGTATCGAAGAGCGCGTTAACCGGTTGGGTCCGCGGAAAATTGATCGATGGAATTTTGACCTGGTGTGATGAAGACGGCGTTGAGTTCCCAGACGAGCCCGCTTTGAAGAAGGCAAAGCATTCTGGGAAGGCGTATCTCAAGATCAACGACGCCTTCCACATCGACAACATCACCGGCCTACCAACGCCATTCGAGTTGACGGGTGACACGCGATGGGATGAAGGCGGTGAGTTATCCCGCCTGTATGACCTGGCACTTGATCCGAGGCCGATCGTCGAACACAGCGCCTCTGAGAAGGTTTTGGAGGCGGATTTACCCGAGGATGAACCGGATGCCGAGGATCATGAGGAAACGGAAGAGGAATTCAGCTTTGACGATTGGATTCCTGAGGGGTTAGGGAATAATCCAATTTGAAACAGCAAACACAAAGGGGGAGCTGATTTATTCGGCTTCCCCAAGTTCATTTTTTGGAGGAATAGAAACATGGAATGGAGCATAATAGATTTTGGGAAGTACCGTGGCAAATCACTGCCACAGATCATTTTTAAAGACGCGGATTGGTTTTTCCACGCCTATGAAAATGGATATTTTAATGAGGTGGTCACTCAGGAGGCTTCGGAATTGTGCCGACGGGCGCGATCAATCAAGATTCCGGCGAGAAATGGCCAGAAAATGCTGGTGGAGTATCATATTCATCGTGACGGAAAATCTGGCAAAGGAAAATTTGGGATGATGCAACTGCTCCCCGACGGCTCGGCCCTTGGGCGCATGAATGTTGCGTCATCCATCGATTTTTACGTGCCACGTTCCTTGGCCATTTACGACAAGAGCGGGTACAAGAATTTTGTTTCGATGCTCAAGGCGATCTTGTTTGGGGACCCATCACGCAGGATGAACCGGCGGGCCTGTGAAGCATTTTTCAACGATGATGCTAATTTTGATCTGAATTGATTGCGCGTGCGCACAGCGCCGGCAAGATAAAGCGGCCAGCAGGGATGTTGACGGATAGGTGTTTAGGGTGTTCACAGGTGTTGATGTGGCGGCTAAACACCTATCTACCATTGAAAAATAGTGAATTATCTTAATGTTATCGATGATGCCAATAGAGGTGTTAAGGTGTTTACCGATATTCTGAAAATTGGATCAACCTGAATTTTTTAGGGCTTGCCTTGGGTGGCATCGTTTCTTTGATGAAGAAAACCGTCAAGCTTAATTGCCCAACAGGGTAAACACCTTAACACCACAACATCAGCAAACTCTAAATCAATTATTAACAATGGGTTAGGGCTGTAAGAGGTGTTTGCACAGGGAATGAACACCTCTGAACACCCTGATCAGAGAACTGCAACACCGCGAATAATATCAGCATAGATCCCGGATTTTTGCTCAGGAACCCCGCTCTCGCTACAACTGAAATTTTGAATTTGAGAATCGGTTTTGCTTTATTTACCTGGGACTATGATTGCCGTCTGAGTCGAGTAGACCAAAGGAACTTCCCCTTCAGCCCCTCACAGAACCGTACGTGACAGTCTCCCGTCATACGGCTCCTACTGTCCAGCCGACGGCCGGAAGCCAAATCCCCAAAATGATTCGTGAAATGTGCTATAGAATTTCGCATGGAAAAGATAGACGCGAGAAAACTTAGCACACAGGCCCAGCAGCAGCTCCGGAATCAGGCGATCCAGCTTAGAAAAGTCGGAAGAAAATACGGAGAAATCGCCGAGATTACCGGGGTACATGAAACCACCGTTTGCAAATGGTACAAAGCGTATCTTCGAGACGGCAGATCGGCAGTAACCATAAAGAAACGAGGCCGTCCGGAGGGAACCTGCCGCACATTGACGTCAGAGCAGGAAAAAGAACTGTAAAAAGCCATACAGACAGTGCCCGGATCAAATGAAGCTGCCCTTTGCCTTGTGGACACGCATCGCGGTTCAACAACTGATCAAGCAACTGTGGTCCGTAACCATGCCGGTCCGCACAGTTGGCGACTACTTGAAACGATGGGGTTTTACGCCTCAAAAGCCATTGAAAAAAGCTTACAAACAAAATCCAAAAGCAGTGAAAACCTGGCTGGACAACGAGTGTCCGGAAATAGCCAAGCGTGCCAAAAAAGAAATCCGCATCTCTATGAAGATTAAGTTACGATAAAGGACTCTGATATCGGGTCCATATCCCATTGTATTGTGCGCCAGGTGATTTGTCTCGACCTGATCACCTGCTGTACGATCCGCATGAACTTTTTACCTATGTTGGCTGATTTACGACGGTTGAATCGAAAGACATACTCATCCAGATAATTTTGAAGATACTTCGGTTCAAATCGCCCGTGGAAGGTTCCTCGGATGAGACGTTTAATCAAGGTCGTTACCAGATGAACACCATATAACGAATCTCTATTGCCGCTCTGGCTCTGGTTTGTTGCATCGCGTCCATATCGCTCTTTATCAATAATGTTGTAGGCTTGCCATGCATCGGTGGCGATGGTCGCACCAGGCTCGATATTATCCAGGATGAAAGTCTCCAGCGAATACGCAGAACAATCCAGGGCAACGTGCAATCGAATGCGACCCATTCGTTTCTTGATGGGTCACCGTTCCACCGCCACAGCGACAATGGTTTTGCCTGCTGCTCCCCGGCCACGTTGGCCGGGACGCGAAGCGCCGATGAAGAATTCATCCACCTCGACACGTCCGGACAGTTTCTCGCGCTGGTCGCGAATGGTGCAACGTCTGAGCTTCTGGAGCCAGGTCCATGCAGTGCCGTAGCTGCCGAAGCCTAAAAGCTCTTTCAGGTTCACTGCATTGACGCCGGATTTGCGTGTAGTGAACCACCACATGGCTTTGAACCAATATGTGATAGGCTTTTTGGAACTGTCCATGATTGTCCCGGCGATCAATGAATGGTGGCACTCACATTTTGTGCAAATATACAAGTTTCGTGCACTGACCCAGTATCTATCATGGCCGCATCGTTTACAGACGAAGCCAGTGGGCCACTTTTGGTTAAACAAATAATCGTAACAAGCTTTTGGATCTGAAAACCTTTGATCGAACTCAATTTCGCTTTTTGGAAAATCATCCGTGATCATGAAATCTGCCATATCAGCCTCCGTTGTTAAGGGTTCGAGGCTGATAATAACGGCAGCATGTGACAGATCCGGTCACACCGCTACTACTTAATCTTCATAGAGATGCGAAAAAAGAAAAAGCGGAAATCCATTGGGGCGATGAGACCGGGTTGTGCAACGACAGCTACCATGGAAGGAGCTATGCTCCTTGTGGGCAAACACCCGCGATAAAAATTCATCCAAGATGCGAACGTGTCAATTTGATTTCTTCGGTCACAAATCAGGGGAAAGTTCGCTTCATGGTTTATAAAAACAAGATGAACTCTCAGACGATGATCACGTTTATGGAACGGCTGATTAAAGGGGCTGACAAGAAAATCTTTCTGATTGTTGATAATTTGAAAGTTCATCATAGCTACATCGTTAAAGACTGGCTGAAGAAACATCAAAATGAAATCGAGCTCTTCTTTCTTCCTTCCTATTCGCCGGAGTTGAATCCAGAC
The DNA here is from genome assembly GCF_009688965.1 of Desulfosarcina widdelii. GTDB lineage: Bacteria > Desulfobacterota > Desulfobacteria > Desulfobacterales > Desulfosarcinaceae > Desulfosarcina > Desulfosarcina widdelii. Next base: position 37,545 of record NZ_AP021875.1, read on the forward strand.
GAATATCTCAACTGCGATCTAAAAGTTGGCGTCCATTCCGGCGTTCCCGCCAGAACAAAAAAAGAACTGAAACGTAAAGCCATTTCACATTTGAGGAAACTGCAAAAGCTGCCCGGACGGGTTATGAAATACTTCAAACATCCAAAGATCGCCTATGCTGCCTAAAGCTTGTCTATTTAATTGCCGGGTTAATAACTGGCGATTAGGACACCCATTGGGTTGTCTGGTATGGACAGCTCAAGTCCAGTTTCTATGATTCTTTGATATCGCTGTACAAATCCATCCAGGAGGGAATCAAATTTATCGTCATTAGATCTTTTTTGGTGACAGCAACTCGACAAGATATGGATAATTAAACATAAAAATTCTCCTTCTCTTTGATAGTTATCTCACTATCTATTTGTATTCTGAATTACTAAAAAACAACATTCGATTAAAAATGGTGGAGTTTCAAAAGATATCCATCTATAGTAAAGATGACGGGGAGACAACCGTGTTCGCCGAATAACGAATGGCGGAACTACGATCACCCGGTGGTAAAGTGGGGCGCAAAGTATTCGAAACCTTCAGAGAGATTACGCATATCGAAGCCGAACAGGGCATGACCGCTATGGATTTGGGAATTCGCGAAAGCAGTATTGACCTCAATATTGAAATCAACAAGGTGGACAATGGCAGGAAAACCATTATCGATTTCCCGTAAGGGTAGACGAATCGGGATTGGCACAAAACTGAATTTATCCCACAGAACCGCTAATACCGGTGATTTCGTCGGCAAAGGTGTTGATCCTGCTGATTATATCCTGAACATCCTGTTCATCAATTTCAAGTCCCTGCAGTGTGTCAAGCAAATGCCCGACATACAAGGCGAAATGGTGCTTGATAATGCCTCTTCCATGATAGATATAATTTAGCGGTTTGCCGGTGTAAGTAATGGGTCCATCTATAGCTGCGCTAAAAAACTCACGCTGCATGCGACGCAATTTGTCCATGGACGTATCCTTGAAGAAGGGTTTTAATTCCGGATCAGCAATCACGTGGTCGTAGAATTGATGGATCAATTTGGCAATGACCTGTTCCCCACCGATGCGTTCAAAGAGTATTGTTTTTTTGTAGACACTTTCTCCCTCCCGAGTTCTTGTAGCTTATTGAAATATCCGGGATATCAGTACGTAACGATGGAGAGTCACTCAAAGGAGCTTGTTTTTTAAACAAAGCAACAGATCTCTATCAAATCTAAAGCAGAGCTTTAGCCGTTTACCCCACACTCAATCGCGGCAACCTACATTTGAAGCACAATCTAATAAATCCTTTTTATGAAGGTATGGCTTTCATGCTGTAAGTCAACACGACCATCATCACACTTGCCGGTCTCCAAGTATACATTTTGATGCACCAGACCAATGGTTTTCGCCCCAAATGCATGCCACAACAACTTACCGTGGCCACTTGGCGGTTTGACCGATTCATAAATCTGAGTTAGCCATTTGTAGTCCTTTTCGTATGGTCCAAGGCAAGAATCGGGTGAAAGCGCTTCCCACAACCTGCAAAGGACTGAGAATTCAGCTGCGAATTTATCACGCGTCTAGTTATTTGGCAGACAATCCTGAGCAGCAATCAATCCCTCGTAGCCACCGACTGTGCGATCAATACCAGGGAAAATGGCAAGACATTTCGCCACCATTTGAGGTAGTTCCTTTTTGAGTTCATCCAAATTGGTGATGACCTTCAGCATTGCCTTTTCATCGAAATCAAGTGCTTTGGCTACGTCGTCGAAAATGCCCAGGTAATCAACAATTAGTCCATGCGTTTTACCCGGATAAACACGGTTGGTACGGCAGATCGCTTGAAGCAAGTTGTGGTCCTTCACGGGTTTGTCCAGATACATGGTTTGCAATATGGGAGCATCGAAACCGGTTAACAGCTTGGCGGTTACGATCAACAGTTTCAGTGGATCAACGGGATCACGAAACCGATCTAAAAGCTTTTCCTCCTCGTCTTTATCAATTTTCCATTCGGAGAACTCATCGTTTTTTCCGCCAGGCGTGGACATTACAATGGCACTTGCTTCCGGCCCAACCAGATCGTCCAAGACCTTTTTATACAGGACGCAGCACTCGCGGTCGAAGGTGACCACCTGGGCCTTGAAGCCGTTAGGCTCGACCTTTTCCTGGAAATGTTTGACGATGTGCTGGCATATGGCGCTCACCCGTGCCGGAGCCTTAATTAACACAGCCATCTTGGCCGCCCGCTTGGCCAGATCGTCACGATCTTCCTCGCTTAGCTCATCGGTCATCTGGGCATAAGCTTCATCTATGGCTCCTTGTTGATATGAAACTTTACATCCACTGCCTCGAAATGAAGTGGCAACGTCGCCTTGTCCCGAATGGAATCCTGAAACGAGTAACGACTCATATAACCCTGCTCATCCTCATCCGCTCCAAAAGCCCAGAAGGTATTGCGATCCCGTTTATTGATCGGTGTGCCTGTATGACCGAAAAGAAAGGCATTGGGCAGTGCATTGCGCATCTTGCGTCCCAGATCACCTTCCTGGGTGCGGTGCGCTTCGTCAACCATAACGATGATGTTCGGACGCTTGTTCAGACAACCGTCCGCCTCGCCGAATTTGTGGATGGTGGTGATGATGATCTTGCGGGTATCGGATGCCAGGAGTTTTGGAGTTCTTGCCGGGTGGAAGCACTGATCATGTTCGGGATATCGGCAGCATTGAAGGTGGCGGTGATCTGGGTATCCAAGCCTACGCACGATTATAAGGATAATATGACTTAAACTGATACATAATCCGGTACGTTTACAGATAATTGAAAACTTTTTTACAAAAAACAAAAATTTTCTTGACAAAATTATTGTTAGTCAATATTGTATAACAATAAATCGTACCCAATGCATTTCCTGATTTGATTTTGAAGATTTTAGGGTATTGATTTGAACAGGACGACTATTTTGTTGATAGCCTTTTGAATTTAAAATGAAATAATACGATTTCGAAAATGAAAGAGGTAGCAGATGAGAATGCTTGAATATGAGACCTATGAGGAAGCGCATAAAAACTTCACGTGGGATCAGACCTGGGAAATCTTTGACGGAAGCCCAGAAAATTTCAACATGGCTCATGAATGCATTGACCGTCACGTCGGAAAGGGGATTGCCCTGAGAATTAAATTCGACGACGGTCACAGAGAAGAATATTCATTCGACCAAGTTTCAAAGATGAGTTCCCAGTTTGCTCATGCGCTTGAGGTCATGGGAGTCAAATATCAAGACAAGGTTGCAATTATGCTTGACCCCTGCCTCGAATATTATGTGAGCCTTTTTGGGACCATGAAAAGAGGATCAATTGCTGTCCCCTGTTACAGCCAGTTTGGTCCGGATGCACTTGAATACCGCCTGAAAGACTCCGGGGCAAAGGTTTTAGTGACAACGGAAGAGGTTAAAAAGATGCCGATAGACTGGTCTAAGACCTCAGTCATAACCGTTGGGCAGTCTTTTCAGAGATTTACAGACGGTAATCCTGACCGATACGAGACAAAAACCAATGCAAAGGATATCGCGGTTTACCAGTACACGAGCGGAACGACCAAAAAATACCCTGACGCTGTAAAGCATTACCATCGAAGCATTGTAACGCTCATGCCTGCGGCCATCTTCGGTCGCGGTTTCCGTTTGGGTGATCGGTACTTTTGCCCGTCAAATCCAGCATGGGGCCACGGGCTTTGGCATGGTACCTTGTCACCTCTTGCGCTTGGCGTTGCGGCAGGAGCCTATTCTGGGAAGTTTGATATAGATGTTCTTTTAAAAGGACTGGAAGAATTTGAGATAGATAACATGGGAGCCGCACCGACGGTCTATCGTCTGATTAAAAATTCTGGTCTCATTGGTAGACATAGACTCCTAATAAAGAAGATGCACTATACCGGCGAACCTATGGACACGGATACGTTCCAGTTTTTTAAAGACGTATTTGGCGTGCCGCCACATAGCGGCTACGGGTCGACGGAAGCAGGGGCTCTCATTTATCAATACGCCGGATTCAAAGATTGGAATGTTAAATCCGGATCTCTGGGAAAACCCATGCCGGGCATGGAGGTCACCCTCCTTGACGAAGAAGGAAACGAGGTGCCCAGAGGAACCATCGGTGAAATCGCTTTGAAACGAAGAGGAGAGTGGTTTCGAGTCAAGGACGCTGCTGTTGTGGATGAAGACGGCTATTATTGGCATAAGGGGCGTGTCGATGACGTGATCATCTCTGCTGGGTGGACCATAAGCCCAACTGAAGTGGAGGATGCCCTGCTGAAACACCCTGCTGTCTTGGAGTCTGTGGTCGTCGGTGTTCCCCATGCAGATAGAGGGCTTATCGTCAAGGCCTTTATTGTGGCGAGTCAAGAACCCTGCGAGGAGCTAAAAAAAGAGATTCAGAATTTTGTCAAAGAGAAGCTGAGTAAGCATGAATATCCAAGGGAGATTCAGTTCATGCATAGCTTTCCAAAGACAGAGAGTGGAAAGATTAAAAAAGCAGAACTAAAGAAGATTCTGTCGAATAACTGAAATATTAAATGAGAAAACGAGGATGGAATGCTGCTCTACGAATTTGAGGGGAAAAAGATATTTTCAAGGGCCGGAATGCATACGCCTGATTCCATCTTGATATCGTCTAAAGACGAGATTGAGAAAGGAGTGGAAAGAATCGGCGGCTTTCCTGTCATGATAAAAGCCCAGGTCTTAACCGGGGGTAGAGGAAAGGCTGGGCTCGTGCAGGCAGCCTCGGACCCTTCGGAGGCCAGAAAAAAGGCGGCGGACATCTTTCAGTTATTGAGCTCGATACAAACGGATAATCCTATAAAGTCCGTTATGATCGAGCGGAAAATGAAGGTAACCCAAGAAATCTATTTGGGAATTACCATTGACCGTATCGCCAAGAAGCCTTTGATCATTGGCTGCACCGAAGGCGGCATAGAAATTGAACAGGTCGCAAAAGATTCGCCGGAAAAAATTTCATCCATTCATGTCGCGCCATTGCGTGGTCTGAGGTTCTATGAAGCCATCAGGCTTGCTCAACAAATGGGGCTAAAAGGGAAAGCCCTTTCTAACGTCAGTAACGTCATTTTCAAGCTTTACAAGGTTTTTGAAGATAATGATGCGGAACTGGCAGAGATCAATCCCTTAATACTCACCCCAGATAATCAAGCATATGCCCTCGATTCTAAAATAATTTTGAACGACGATGCGCTCTTCAGACATCCCGATATATCCGAGATACATAGAGATTTGGCACCAATTGAAAAGGAAGCGAAAAAACTGGGATTAACCTATGTTGATCTTCAACCGGGGAATGTGGCTGTTATTAGTTCCGGAGCAGGGTATACCCTAATGGTTCTTGACCTGATTCGGTCATTCGGGGGCGAACCCGCAAATTTTATGGATTCAATAGTTGATTCACGGGAAAAGATGCAGAGTGCGATAGAATTTATAGTGAACAGAGCAAAAGAAGACTCCAATATTCAGTCCATTTTGATGCTAAAAACGATGTCTTTTACGCCTTTAGACAGGATCATGGGGGCCATTGAAGACGCTTTGAAAGATATAAAAGTCCCTGTACCAATTATATCCTGCCTGAGAGCCACTGGCAATGCTGTTCGAAACATGACGATGAAAGAGGCTGAGCGCAAGTTGGCAGACTTGGGGGTTGATCAGTATTCATCTCTTCGTGAAGCGGTTAAGGCTGCAGTTGATGTTGCTAAAGGGAAGGTGAGGTGATGAGCATTCTTGTCGGGAAAGATACGAGGCTTGTCGTGCAGGGAATCACCGGAAATTGGGGACGGAGGCAGGCACTAAATATGCTTGAGAATGGCACAAGCATTGTTGCTGGAGTATCTCCGGGCCGAGGAGGAACTGAGGTGCAAGGCATACCGGTTTATGACAGCATGTCAGAGGCGGTGATGAAGCATCAGCCCAACACTTCTGTTCTGTACATTCCGGCTGCTATGGTGAAGGAGGCGGCCTTTGAGGCTATCGAAAATGGAATAAAGACCATTGTTATTATCACCGAGACGGTCCCTGTGAATGACACGATGAAAATTATAGATCTTGCTGAACAATATGAAGCGTGGGTGATAGGACCCAATACACCAGGGATTGTGAGTCCTGAGAAGGCGTTGGTCGGATTTTTGCCTGCCGCTACAGTTCAGGCTGGAGAGGTAGGGATTATTTCAAGAAGTGGCACACTAGCAATAGAGTCTCTTCGTTTTCTTTCTGAGAGTGGGATCGGCATTTCAACCTGTTGCGGAATTGGTGGAGACTTGGTCAGTGGGAAAAGTCAAGTGGATTATCTAAGGCTTTTGGAAAAAGACGATCAAACACGATTCATTGTCCTCCTCGGCGAGATCGGAGGAAGCATGGAAGAGATTGCAGCAGAAACAATTTCAACTATGACCAAACCTGTCGTGACGATGATCGCTGGCAGGACGGCGCCACCAGGAAAGCGGATGGGGCATGCGGGAGCGATCATATCCCAGGGACAAGGGTCGGCAGTTTATAAAATCGAAGCCCTTAAGAAAGCAGGAGCAATGGTTGCTGATGACTTTTGGAGTTTGGTGGAACTTATAAAAAAAATACAATAAATGGAGAGAATGATGCCAGAGGTGAGTATTGCTGAAAAAAAAGCACAGTTGACTGAAGGAAAAATCACAGAAGAAGGTCTGGATGAGTTACGAAGTCGTGTTGGTAAAAAATTAAGGATAAGGCCCTTCAATACCGTCGCATCGATCGACGCCATCCGAAAATTTGTTGATGGAGTCGGGGATGTCAACCCGTTGTACGGAGATGAAGCATACGCCAAAAAGACAAGCTATGGGCGGTTGATCGCTCCTCCCTCTTGGCCATACAGTGTATTCCCCACTTGGATTCCACAAGGCCTCAAAGGCGTCCATGCCTTTCATTCAGGAAATGATTGGACTTTTTACAGACCTATCTATGAGGGAGACATTATTACACCGGAGATGACTTTCACTCATTTTGATGAAAAAAAGAGTAAATTTGCCGAAAAAATTATTATCGTTCATTATGACGACAATTATTTTAACCAGCGAGGGGAACTGGTAGCCAATGCTAAGGCATGGAGCGTAAGAGCGGAGAGAAAAGCGGCTAGGGATAAGCAGAAATACTTTGAGTTAAAACTTCCCCATCCCTGGACCGAGGAGGAACTTGAGAAGATTGAAAACCAAGTTTTGGCGGAAGAAATTCGGGGAAAAGAGATTCGCTATTGGGAGGATGTGGAAGAGGGGGAGGAGCTGCAACCCTTGGTTAAAGGTCCTCTTGGAATAACCGACATGATCGCTTATTGCATTGGGTCATGTCCGATTCGTCTGAAGGCTCTCGGAGCAGCTCTCAGGGATTACATGAGGCACCCAGGTTGGGCTTTCCGGGACCCAAATACAGGTGCATATGAACCTACATACGCCGTCCATTATCACTTGGATGCAGCCAAAAGTGCCGGGGTTCCCTATATGTATGATGTCGGGACGCAGCGGCAGGAGTGGCTCATTCAACATTTGACCAACTGGATGGGGGATGAAGGGTGGTTGAAAACTAACTTTGCAGAATATCGGAGGTTTGTCTATTTGTCCGATGTAATTTGGCTAAAGGGAAAGGTTACTAAAAAATATTTGGATGAGCAAGAGGAGTTCTGCGTGGATGTTGAGACATGGGCTGAAAACCAGCGGGGTGAAAATGTGATGCCAGGGCACTCCACGGTCATCCTTCCTTCGAAGGAAAAGGGAACTTGGCCCGTAAAAAAAAGATTAAGATGATCTTTGATCAAGGCGATCCAATCCGTAAGAGATAATTTCGGAAAAATTCCAGATGGAAAAACTATGCGAAAAATTGAGGGAAGATATTACCTTCGGGAAATATAAGCCGGGGGAACATCTTTCCGAAAAACAGCTGACGGAAACCTACGGCGTCAGCAGGGTTACCATACGTAAGGCAATCGAACAGATTGCTACTCAGGGATATTTAACGGTCGAAAAAAACCGTGGAGCAACGGTTACCAAGCTATCGTTAAAAGATGTTGAAGTAATCTACAATATTCTGATGCGTTGCGAATCCTATGCGGCAAAATTGTTCGCTGCCCGGAAGCTTACTAATGTCAATCAAAAACTAAAACTTCTGCATGAAAAAATGCACACAAAAGAGAATAATTTCAGTTCTCATGATTGGCTCAAGCTAAACGACGAATTCCATATGCTAATTTTTTCAAATTGCGGCAGTAACATTCTTTCAGAACTTGTCTATCACACACGGCAGCGAATTTATCGTTATCGAATGTTCCAAACAGAAGCCTATGCTAGAAACCATTATAGCAAAGACCATAAAAAAATTCTGGCGGCTATTTTCAAAGGCGATGAAAAGCTCACGGAGAAGTTGATGGTGGCCCACTTAGATGTAGCAAGAAAACATCGACTTCAGCTACTCAAAGGATTTGAAAATCTACTCTAAATCTTGGAGGCTCAAAAAGGACTTATCGAAAAATGGGTAAAAGAATGGAGATAAAGAAAATTTTTGTTGTAGGCGCTGGCACAATGGGAAGTGGAATCGCTCAGGTGTGTGCCCAAGCCGGTTTAGAGGTAGTTTTGAACGACGTCTCGCAGGATGTGCTTGATCAAGGCTTTAGGGGTATTGCATGGTCGGTGGGGAAACTTGCAGAAAAAGGTAAACTGGCCGACACCAAAGAAACGGTTTTGAGGCGCATCGAGATTTCTACGGATTTTCATGCAACTGATGTAGATTTAGCCATCGAGGCGGTGTTCGAGGACCTTGATCTTAAAAGGGAGGTATTTAAGCGACTGGATACGATTTGCCCCACCTCCGCCTACATTGCAACCAATACCTCAACCATACCGATCACGAAACTTGCACAGGTTACAGGCAGGCCTGAAAAGGTAATTGGAATCCATTTCTTTAATCCAGTGCCCATGATGGATGCCGTTGAAGTGATCAGTGGACTAAACACATCCGAAGAGACTATGCGTGTAGGGCTGGATTTCGTTGCACAGATTGGTAAGGAGGCTATTCGGGTAGAAACGGACATCCCCGGTTTTCTGCTCAACAGGATCAATTTGATAGGCTATGTCGAGGCGATCCGACTGCTCGAGCAGGGTATCGGCACCGTTGAGGACATAGACAAAGGGTTTAGGCTGGCCTTCGGCAGAAGAATGGGACCTTTTGAGACGGGTGACTTGGTGGGTTTGGACGTCAGCTACAAGGGACTCATGGCGATCTACCAAGAAAGCAAAGACATCAGATACTTCCCTCCTATGCTGCTGCGGCGCAAAGTCGATGCAGGTCAACTCGGACGAAAGACCAGCAGGGGATGGTATCAATACGAACCGAAAGGCTAACTTCGAGGGGTGTTGAACAAACAGTGAAGTCGAACCATTAGCGTAATAACTCGAGATAGGAGAGCGATATTGAAAGAAGCAGTAATTGTTAGTGCTGTCCGAACTCCCATCGGAAGATATTTAGGAGGCCTCAAAGAGGTTGCGGCCTGCGATCTGGCAGGCTTGGTTTTGAAAGAGGCGGTAAAGAGGGCCGGGACAGAGCCCTCGCAAGTTGACGAGATAATCCTAGGGCAATCCTATCAGAACGGTGAGTCGGTCAACGTGGCTCGCATGGCGGCTCTGGTGGCCGGCTGGCCGGTGGAGGTTACCGGGATCACGTTGGATCGCCGCTGCTGCTCGGGCCTGGATGCCGTTTGCTTCGCACAGATGATGATCGCTAGTGGCAACGCCGAGATCGTGGTGGCTGGAGGCGTGGACTCCATGAGCCGGGCCGAGTTTTACATACCCGGTGACCGGATCAAGTGGGGCCTGGAGGGGGGAAAAGACGAAAAGTGGGGTTTCATGCCAAAGGGGCACGGTGCCTTATCTATGTGGGGGATGCCGTTTTACGATCGCATCCAACGTGCTCGGGTGATGAGCCAGCCCATAGAGCGATTTGGAGAGCTCAACTCGATGATGTCTTGGGCCGAGGCAGCGGCCCGTGATGAAAGCATCACCCGCGAGGCTGCCGACTCCTGGGCCGCAGGTAGCCATCTCAAGGCGTGTGCAGCCATCTCGGGGGGCAAGTTTGCCGATGAGATCGTTCCGGTTCCGGTGCCGGGGCGCAAGGGAGAGACGACGATGTTCGACCGCGACGAGCCGCCGAGGCCGGACACTAACGTAGAGAAACTGTCGAGGCTGAAAGCCGTTTATGCGGATGGAATCTGCACCGCGGGCAATTCATCCACGGAAAACGACGGAGCAGCAGCCTTGGTGCTTATGAACGCTGCCAAGGCCCATAAAATGGGGCTAAAGCCCCTGGCCCGGGTAGTTTCCCACGCAGTGGCGGCTGCCGATCCCACCTTGACCTATCCGGCGGTGCCGGCTGCGGTTTTTAAATGCCTCGAAAAGGCCGGGCTGACCATTGGCGATATGGATTTGATTGAAATCCAGGAAGCCTTTGCGGCTCAGACTTTGGCCGACGCCAAATTGATAGGCTTGTCGGAAGAGGATTGCCGGCAGCGAGTCAACGTCAACGGATCGGGAATTTCCTTGGGACATCCAATCGGAGCCACGGGAGCTATGCGCCTGGTGACTCTTATCCACGAGATGGCCCGCCGCAAGGCTCGATATGGCCTGGAGACTATATGCGGCGGCGGAGGGCAGGGAATTGCGGCTGTCTTTGAGCAGGAAAATTGGAGTTAGAACTCAGAGAGTGGTTTACATGGCTCGAATACTGAAATAATTCATTACTTAAAAAGGAGGGCACAGGTTATGGATTTCAAATATCTATTTACTCCCTTACAGATTGGTAATGTGACGGTGCGGAATCGAATCTTTATATCAGCGCATTCAAAACAGTATGCGGTGAACAACATGATGGGCCGCCGCCATGCACATTACTATGCTGAACGGGCGAAAGGCGGTACCGGCTTGATTGTGTGCGATATGCTCCATGTTCATCCTACAAGCAGCAGCAATTTCACAAAAGCATGTTTTGTTTATGATCCAGAGGCGATACCGGGCTTAAAGATTGTGACTGATGCAGTTCATGAGCATGGAGCAAAAATTTTTGCACAATTAGTCCATTCTGGATGCCACGGAGACGGTGGGGTTTATGACGATAAATGGCGACCTGTTTGGGGCGTTTCGGGTATACCTGACTTCGGTATCAGGGAACCCTGCAAAGAAATGGAGATTGAAGATATACAGGAACTAATTGAATCGTTTGCCAAAGCGGCATACCATTCGAAGGAGGGCGGGTTTGATGGTGTAGAACTTCATGGAGCCCACGGTTATCTGATTAACCAATTCTTTTCTCCTCTGTTTAATATGCGGACGGACAAATACGGCGGAAGCCCTGAGAAGAGGATGACGTTCGCAATAGAAGTGTTAGATGCCGTCCGCAAGGCAGTGGGACCAGACTTTGTCGTGGGCATTCGGATAAGCGCTGACGAACTCGTATCCGGAGGCAACACGATTAATGACTATAAAGTCATTGCAAAAAAATTAGTAGAAACCGGTAATGTCGACTATATCAATGTGAGCAGCGGGACTTACTATACTTCCTATATATTTACCCCACCCATGCTTTTACCTCACGGTTTCAGAACTTATTTGGCAGCGGAAATTAAGAGGGTGGTAGACATTCCTGTATTTACAGTGGGACGAATTAAAGATCCATTGTTGGCTGAAAAAGTTCTCACGGATGGCCAGGCCGACATGATTGGTATGACGAGAGCACAAATCGCTGATCCTGAGCTTGCCAACAAGGCAAGAGAAGGCCGCCTTGAGGATATCAGACCATGCATAGGCTGCAATCAAGGATGCATTTCTCGTCTATATTTGCAAAGAGGCGTTACTTGTCTTGGAAACCCTGCAGCAGGTAGAGAAGAGCGGTTGGGGGTTGGCACCATAAAACCTGCCGATGAGAGTAAAAATGTGGTTGTCATAGGAGGCGGACCTGCCGGAATGGAGGCTGCCAGGGTCGCAGCAATCCGCAAACACAATGTCTCCCTTATTGAACAGAAAGACCATCTTGGCGGGCAGGTTAATCTTCTGACAAAAGTTCCCATTCGGGCGGAGTTTGGTGACTTGACGCGTTGGCAAGAGAACCAAATTAGAAAGTTAGGCGTAAAAATTCAACTGAATACCAAGATGGATGCTGAAAGCCTGAAGGAGATGAAGCCTGATGTTGTGATTGTGGCTACCGGTTCTACTCCCCAACGGACGGGATTTACAGAGGCTTTACCTCTGAGAAATGAGATGCCCGGTGTAAATCAGGACAATGTGTTTACAGTGTGGGATGTATTAGAGAGCAAAGTGGATTTTCAAGGGAAAAATGTTCTTCTTATCGACAATGATGCGTTTCACGAAGCATATGCTACCGCCGATTATATCGCAGAAGGGGGAGGTAAAGTACAGATCGTTAGCTGGCTCTATCACGCTGGGGTGGATTTGAGTCCTACACACGATATCGACCTGCTATACCGAAGGCTCATTGAAAAAGGAGTTACTTTCACCCCGATTCACATCGTTAAGGAGATCAGAGGCAATCAGGCTGTTGTTTACAACGAATACACTCCGAAAAAGGAAGAAATCATTGACAACATAGATATATTTGTTTTGGCCATGAACAAAAGCCCCAATGATAGTCTTTACAAGGAATTAAAGGGAAATATCCCAGAGCTGCATCGAATCGGAGATGCTGTGGCTCCCCGGCGGGTTCAATATGCGATATGGGACGGTCATGAAATCGGAAGAAAAGTCTAAAGACGTGGAACCGAACGAATCGGTAGGATCGATATGGGTTCTTGTGGACCAGAGCAAGGGTTACCTCACGTTTGCGAGCAAGGAGATGCTTCAGGATGCGAGTGAGGCTGGTCGGCATCAAGGAATAAAGGTCCATGCGGTCTTAATCGGTGGAGAAGTAGAGAACGAGACTTGGGCTGAGCAGGTGGGCTCTTACGGAGCGGACTTACTGATTCGAGTCGATTTGGCTGGAATTAACCACCTGACAGCCGAAGCCTCTGCCTACGTACTTGACAAACTGAGCATAAAATACCCGAAGCCTTATCTTATGCTCATTGGCGGGACCATCGAGGGGCAGGAGATTGCCGCTCGTCTTGCGATAAGATGGAAGACTGCCTATGCGCATGATTGCGTAAGCTTTTCCATCAAAAGTAATGGCATCGTTGAGGCGATAAGGAGTACACACGGCGAGAAGCTCGAAACAATTGTCTCTCTAACCCAAAGGCCCGCGATTGTTTCTTTTAAGCCGAACTCTGCTGGCGTCGGACCGAAAAACGAAGATTGTAAAGCCGGGGAAACAACCTTCACTATAGATCTTACCGGAAGCCGTTTCGATCAGAATGTTTTGAGAACCATTCCAGCCGATCCAGCCTTAGTAGATATCGGTGAGACAGACTTCATCTTGGCTTGTGGTCATGGAGTAGTAGATAAAGAAGGTTTCGAAATACTTCAGGAACTTGCCGTGAGACTAGGAGCCTCTGTAGCGGGTACACGCAGGGCCAACGATGAAGGGTGGATCGGGATAGAGCGCCGGGTAGGTCTGACCGGAAAGACAGTTGCGCCCCAGATATATATGGCCGTTGGAATCTCCGGAGCTAGGGAACATGTGGTTGGCATGGATGACTCTAAGATTATCATTGCAATCAACAAGGAACCGAAAGCAGAGATTTTTCGCCTCGCCCACAAGGGATTTATCGGGGATTCAAAGGAAATCATGTCCTCTCTTTTAAAGAAACTTAAGGTCGCTGATGCATCGTGATCATCACCCGCAAATAGGGAGGCCGAAAGTGGAAAGGCTTGGACTGTTTTTATGAGAGTTTTTGTGTGCATGAAGCAGGTCGGCGATGGAGAAGGCCCGCCAACACTCGCTGAGACTTCAGCAAGAGCGTATCTGCCTTGTGTTTCTCTTTATGACCTCTATGCACTGGAGGAGGCCCTTGACCTAAGGGAGAAACAGCCGGGGATTGAGATCACGGCTCTGACGATCGGTCCTGAGGATTGCGATCAGGTCGTTCGGTACGCCATGGCTCGAGGGGCTGATCATGCCGTCAGAATTTGGCACGATTCCATAAACCCCGACGATCCGTTTGCTATAGGGATGATAGTAGCCTTGTTTGCAAGGTTCTTGGGGTGCTCACTGATATTTTGCGGAATAATGAGCGAGGATTTGCGTTCAGCTATAATGCCATCCTTTGCTGCAGAAAGGCTCGGTTGGAATTGGTTGAACATGGTGATTGATATAGAGCCTGCAGAAAACGGTAGCGGAGTAAGAGTGATCCAAAAGCGAGAAAAGGGTAAGCGGGTGGAGACTTTTTGCGGTTTCCCTGCAGTTTTGGCCTGTTGTCACAAGAGTGATGGATTTGATTACGTTTCTTTGCATCGGCGCCTTCGAATGCAGAACAAGCCTGTGCGCCTTTACGGCATAGATGATCTTGAGATGGAAACTCTGGATTTAACGGATCCTCCCATGAAAATTCTAAAATCTCGCAATCCGAAACCCCGGACAAAGCGAACCCCCATTGCCTTGGAGGCATTATCAGGAGAGGACTTGATGTGGGGTATGATTACGGGGAGCGGCGGAACAAAGGATGACGACCAGATCAGCAGGGGCAGCCCGAACGAACTCGCCGGCAAGATACTGGATCTTCTCATAGAAGAAGGCGCGGTTGACAAATCGCAGCTTGCCTTCGACAACACGGGCGGCAGAGAGGATCTGTAATGAATGGAAATGGAACGACAAAGGGAATTCGGCTTTTTATGAAAGCATCAAGGTTAAGGAGTCGTAAATGAGACTAGAAAAGCTGTTGGAGCCTTTTTCCATTGGTACCATGAAGCTAAGAAATCGAATTGTCATGTGTCCTATGGCGACCGGCTACTGCTCGGAATTGGGCGAGGTTACTGATAAATTAAGAGACTTTATCGAAGAACGAGCGCGGGGAGGAGTTGGTCTTATTATCACCGAAATGGCTCCCGTTCATGGTTTCGGGAGTACGAAATACACCTCGCTGATGGTCGAGCATGACGACAGGATTCCCGGCCTGAGATCTCTTGCGGAAGTCGCCCACAGGCACGGAGCTAAAATCGCCGTCCAGATTTGCCATGGAGGAAGATTTGCCTCGCCACGTGCAAGTCATGGGATGGCTCAGTCCGCATCAGGTTTTTCTGGTAAAACCCAATGGGATTCATCATCCGGTGGAGAGGGCCTTGTTCGGGAGATCAGCACGGAGGAAATCGAACAAATCGTAGAAACGTTTGGTGAGGCAGCAAGGCGGGTAAAAGAAGCGGGCTTCGATTCAGTCGAGATTCATGGAGCCCATGGATTGCTTGTCCACGAATTTTTGTCTCCATTGGTTAATAACCGCAAGGATCGCTATGGGGGGGACTTTGCTGGCCGAACGAGGTTTGCTGTAGATATTCTCAGGGCGATGCGGAAAAGAGTTGGAAAAGAATTTCCTATCATATTTAGGATAAGCGCCGAAGAAGGCGTCGAAAAAGGTCAAGGCATAAAGGATTCAGTGGAGATCTGCCGCCTTCTGGAGAAAGAAGGTCTTGACGCAATAGACGTCTCTTCCGGTACGGCGGTGACGGATCCGCTGCCTGACTTCCCGCCTTTTCCACCCATGTGCTTTCCGAGAGGGGTATTTCTTAACTCTGCCCAGGCGATCAAGGAAGCAGTGAAAATACCCGTGATAGCTGTTGGTAGAATAAACGATCCTGTTTTTGCAAATGAAATTCTGCTGCAGGGAAAAGCCGATCTTATAGGAATGGCAAGAGGGCTAGTCGCAGATCCCGAACTTCCGAACAAAATCGCTTCCGAAAAGCTGAAGGAGATTCGGCCCTGTGTCGGATGTATGATCTGTCTACACACCTTATTCACTCGGCGTCCCATCGAATGCCTGGGGAATGCGGCGGTGGGAAGGGAGAGGCAATTCGCTTTAAAGAAGGCTTCCCACGCAAAGAAGGTCGTTGTCGTCGGGGGCGGTCCTGCAGGCATGGAGGTTGCAAGAATCGCAGCGCAAAGGGGGCACAGAGTGCTCCTATATGAGAAAGATGATCGGCTGGGAGGCCAGCTGAATCTTGCTAGTATGCCGCCTTACAAGTTGGAAATAAGAGGGCTTACGGAATTTTTGATTTCAGAGGTACAACGACTCGGTATCGAAATTCATTGCGGTGTTGAGGTTACAGGCGATTTGATCGAGACTGAGAGACCTGACGAACTGATCCTTGCGACCGGAGCGACCCCTCGCATTCTGGAGATTCCCGGAATCGACTCCGATATGGTGTGCACGGCGTGGGACGTCCTCAACGGAAGCGTTGAAGTAAGAAACAAGGTGATCGTCGCAGGAGGTGGAACCGTAGGGTGCGAGGTTGCGGAGCATTTGGCGGAGAAAGGGCATGTTGTCACAATCGCCTCTCAGTCCGCTGCCATCGGAAAGGATATCGAACAAAACACCAGGAGATATCTCCTCAAACGACTCGGGGATTTGGGGGTGACGGTTCTGACAAATACGAAGACCATGAAAATCGAAAACGGTAACGTTATTCTGGGAACATACGGAAGCCAGTGGTCCGCGCAATGCGATCAGCTGGTGATGGCCAAGGGAGCTTTACCCGATAGGAAATTGGTTGGAAGCCTTAAGCGATCCTTTCCTGGCTTTTTCATCATAGGAGATGCCCTGGAGCCCCGGAGCGCACATGAAGCCATTTATGAGGGAGCTCGTATTGGCAGGGTAATTTAAAACAGATAGCTCTAATATTAGGAGAGACTAAAAATGGCTAAAGATATTGCCAGGGCGCTCGCTGAATTTGCAGTAGCTATGAAATTGCCCGATATTCCCCCAGAGACGATCGAATTCACAAAAGGCCTTGCGCTAAAAACGGTTGCCGGGATGCTTGTAGGCTCATCCATGCCGGTTGGCCGCCGTGTAATTCGCGGCACCATCGAAAGAGGACATGCATCGGAGGTAGGGGCAATTGGTTGCGGGATCACGACTTCTCTTTGGAATGCTGTCTTAAACAATGGGATTTTCGCCCATGCAGCGGAGCTTGAAGACGACAGCTTCCTCAGGGGAACGGCATGGGATATCACGAGCTTCCCTGTTTATTTCCCTCTTGCAGAGAAACTGAAACTCTCGGGCAGGGAATTGCTTGAGATTTGTATCATAGGCCTGGAGGTTCACAGCCGGACAACGCTCTTCTATCCACAGGGGCATCTCGGGCTCACTGTGATTCCCGGCGCGCTGGGTCCCTCGGTAGGGGTAGCCAGGGCATTCAAGCTTAGCATGGATGAAACGATGGCCGCCATGGGGCTCGCTCTCTCCGGGGTTCCGGTAGCGTATGTGAGTTTTGGCACCGACGCCCATTACTTCGAGACCGCACTTCACAGCCTTCAGGCTCTTATCGCTGCTGAGCTCGCAAAGTGCGGTCTGGCCGGAAACCCCGATATTGTCACCTACATGTCCAATTTGGTCGGGAAAGAGAGGGTTATACCTGAAAAGATTATTCAGGATCTGGGAACGCAGTGGCGCGTCCATGATATCTGGGTGAAAAAATATCCCTGCTGCTTCCACATGCACCGCCACCTCGATGGACTGAAGGATATCATTACCGCCGAGAACATCTCCCTATCTCAGGTGGATCGTGTACGGGTGCACATTTCGCACTTAGAGGAAATCTGCAACCGGCCGGAGCCAGCTTCTATCGGAGATTTACAGTTCAGTTTCCAGAACTCGATTGCATCCATGCTCCTCGATAGAGACGTGAACTATGACCACATAAATGAGAAAAAGCTCACAGATCCTGTGTTTAAGGAGGCACGTTCAAAGGTACAGATCGTCAATCACGAAGAGTGGCACCCCGAATACGCAATGGAGACTCCGGCTCGCATCGAGTTGATACTAAAGGACGGGAGGGAGTTTTCCAGAGAGAGACAGTTCGCTGTCGGTGCCCCTCAAGAGCCCATTTCGATCGAGCAGTTCAGGTCCCTCTTTATCAAATTCGTGAATGGCATACTGCAGGAGTCCAGAAGATCCTGGACGGCCGATGCAATAATGAATCTCGAGAATCTGGATGTTCGAGACCTGAAAGAATTGAACCGGATACTGGTATACGAAACGGTAGAAGGTCCCGGGCAGTAAAACACAGGGGATTTTCTATCGTAAGGCGCTCTCTCTATTTAAATTTGTTCACTAATCAGTTTCAGCAGCAGCGTTTGAGAGTATATAGGGTAAAAAGGGTGGAATCGATGTAATAAATTCTAACACGCTGCGGGAAAGGAGGTGGTTATAAATACCGCTAAAGCAGTTATCGAAGAAACTGAAAATTGCAACGTTAAGATTTAAATTCTGCGACCATAGGGAGGGGGAGAGAATGAAAAGAACAGCTCCGGATGACAAACTGAGTCGAAGGAATTTTATCAAAGGTACAACCGCAGTGATCGGTGCCGCGGCGCTGACAGGTGTTACGACAGGTAACGCAAAAGCCGAATCGAAACCAATCCGGTGGCGAATGCAGGGCATGTATGCGGAAACGAACATGGCCGGTAAGTTCGCTTTCAGATGGGCAAAGAGTGTTACCGATGTAACCAATGGACGGCTGAAAGTTCAGTGCGGGGAACCTGGTTCAATTGTTCCTGCTAAAGAGCTTTTTCAGGCCGTATCAAGCGGGATGTTGGATGCCGCAGGCTCTTTCGGCCCGTTTTACAGGGGAATCATGCCCGAGGTTGATGTGGAAGCTGGGCTGCCGTTTGCCTGGGAAACACCGCAGGAGTGCCATGATGGCTTCTATAACTACGGATTGCTGGAAGAGTTCAGAAAGATATACGCCGAGCACGGGATTTTTTACGCCGCTCCTGCTTATTGCAATATTATCTATGGATATCCAACGACGAAGCCGGTTCGTAAGCCTTCTGATTTCAAAGGCATGAAGATGAGGGATCTAGGGCTTTCGGCAGATTGGTTGGCCCACTTCGGGGCAGCGCCTACCGCCCTTCCTGCCGGAGAAATGTATATGGCCCTCAAGATGGGTACGATTGATGGCGTCCATTATGGGACGGCCTGTCTGGAGGATTTCAAGCTCGGCGAAGTTTGCAAGTATTACCTCCTAGAGCCGAATACCGGGACCACGGTACTGAACATTCTTATTAACATGGAATCATATGAAAAGCTTCCTGCTGATCTTAAGGAGCTTTTGAAAAATTACAGCCAGACCTTTACCTTGGCTGTAACCGCGGAATGGGATGAGAACAGAAGCTGGATCGAGTCCTCCAAAAAATACAACATCGAAGGCATTCGATGGTCGGCTGAAGACTCCAAGATGGCCAAGGAATATATGATCAAAACGCTTTGGAAAAAGGTAAGCGGCAAGAGCCCCCGATGCAAGAAGCTAGTGGATATCGTCTATGAGCAAGCGGCTCATCTGGGAAAGATATAGCGCGTCAGGACTTCGTGTCTATATGGATTATTGTGTGCCCACGACATATATAGCTCTTTTCTTAAGTTGAAAGGAAGTAGCATAGAGAGGGTTCTGCGCCCTCTCTATCTACCTCCGAAGGAGATGAAGAAGTGAACATCCTCAACCTCTTTGCCGATAAAGTAGACGCACTGAACGATTGGATCGGGAGGATGGTCGCCTACCTGATCATTCCACTAACTTTAGTGGTCGTTCTGGAGGTCATTCTGCGTTATTTTTTTTCTTCTCCGACAATATGGGCGTGGGATGTCAATATGTACCTTGGAGGACTAATGGTCATATTTGGTGGAGGGTATGCGCTCCATTACGATATGCATGTGTCAGTTGAGATTCTTCTTGATAGCTGGAATCCTAAAAACAGAGCGCTTCTCAATATGATTCTTTCTCCTTTCATCATCGTGCCTCTTGGCATTTTGGTCTGGTTTGGGGCGGAGGCCGCCTGGCATTCTGTAAAAATAGGTGAAAGATACACCTCCCTTTGGGAGCCTATTATTTACCCATTAAGGATCTGTATTCCGCTTGGCGCTGCCTTGTTCTTTTTCCAGGCGATATCTAAATTGATCAAGAATGTGAACGCATATCTTGTTTGCAGGAAGGATTAGAGGTGCGCACGGCCGAGTAGGCCGTAGCTTGTGTTCCTCTATCGCAGAAGGGACGAATTCACAAGTGATCGTCTATCCACCCGTTTTCTCAGAATGAAATCTTTTGCAGACTTTTCGATTATGGAGGTAAGCACGAGTTTGAGACTGTTTTCAACAGAATGCTCAATTCATTGTTTCAAGAGCCTTAATCCGGATTTAACTGGTTTGCACCACCTCTGAAAAAGGCAAAAAAGGAGAATTGAAAGAATGGACCTCGGACTAATTTCACTTTTGATGATTTTGTTTGTCCTGTTTTTGCTTTTTTTAGGCTTGCCGATTGCATTTGGCCTTATATCGGTCTCTTTGGTGTTTACAGCTGTTTTCTGGGGGCCTTCGAAACTATCGATACTCGTGAGCTCTACTTACGGAACGATGATCAATCCAACATACCTTGCCGTTCCGCTTTTTATTTTTATGGCACAAATCTTGCAATTTTCGGGCATAACGGAAAGCCTTTTTGATGCTATCTGGAAGTGGTTATGCGGAATTCGAGGGGGGCTATCCATCGCAAGCATTTTTGCCATCACTATCCTGAGCGCCATGACAGGTGTAGGAGCGACGGGAATATTTACCGTCGGGGCTACCGCTTACCCGGAGATGATGAAACGGGGATATAGCTCTTCGCTTTCCATCGGACCTATACCTCCCGCTAGCGCATTGGGTCCCCTGATCCCTCCCAGTAATATCATGATCATTCTGGGCGGCCTTGCTTCCATTTCCATCGGTGGACTCTTTATGGGGGGAGTCATCCCTGGATTAATGATGAGTTTTCTTTTCGTTACTTGGATTCTTGTTCAAACTTATATCATCAATCCTGATATGGCTCCCGTGGTGCCGGTGGATGAACGTCCGAAGCTCAAAGAAAAGCTAACTGCAACCATGGGTGTGGGGCTTCCGATCCTGCTCATTTCATTTGTACTTGGAGGAATATGGACAGGGATAACAACCCCTATTGAAGGTGCCGGAGTGGGAGCTTTTGGCTCCATCGTATGTGCGATACTCAAACGCAGGCTAACTCTGAAAAGTCTCAAAAATGCAGTGGCCGGGACTCTCAAAGCCAACGCTATGATAATGTGGCTTCTGATCGGAGGAAGCTGTTATTCGGCATTCATGACCGCCTCCGGTATGGCAAGCTATTTAAGCGAGTTAGTGCTTGGTCTTGATTTGCCACCGATGGCTATCGTGGGGGTCCTACTTTTTATCCTGTTCGTATTGGGAATGGTTATGGATTCGGTTGCAATCATGATGATTACGGTCCCGATTTTCTTCCCAATTGTGCGAGCATTAAATTTTGACCTAATTTGGTTTGGTGTTATTTATACGATTGCGATCATTATTGGATATATCACACCGCCCTTCGGATACAACCTTTTCTATATGAGAGGGGTGCTTCCTTCCAATGTGAGCACTAGGGTCATATTCCGATCGGTGCTGCCGTATATACCATTTATGGTTCTCGTCCTTATCCTCTGCATGTTCATACCGGAGATTATTTCTTTTATCCCCGACTTGCTGATCAAATAGAATAGAAGGCGAACCTTTCAATGTGATCCACTAGAGATTCATTCGCCTTAACCAAGGAGAAATAGACTATGGCCGAGGATGTCTTGCTCAAGGAAGTCGATGGAAAAATTGCGGTGCTGACCCTCAATCGTCCCGCAGTGATGAACTGTTTCAATTTCGCGCTGCTTCATGCCATATCAAAAGAAATTGAAGCTATTAACGTCGATCCGGCGATTCGGGCGGTGATCATCACCGGTGCCGGCGAAAAGGCGTTCGCTGCAGGGGCCGACCTTAAGGAGCGCCGGAGCTACACGCCCGAGCGGGTTAAAGAGTTCATCACGATGATTCGGAACCTGTTTACGCAGATCGAATTTCTGAAAAAACCGGTCATCGCAGCAGTCAACGGAGTCGCCCTAGGTGGGGGAACCGAATTGGCTCTGGCCTGCGACATACGGATTGCATCACAGAAGGCCACCATGGGCCAGACCGAAACACGGCTAGCGATTATCCCGGGAGCTGGGGGCACACAGCGGCTTCCGAGGCTTGTAGGAAAGGGACTGGCCAAAGAGCTCATCTTCACCGGCCGGCGGATCGATGCTGACGAGGCCCTGCGCATCGGTTTGGTCAACAAGGTCGTTTTGCCGGAGCTTCTTCTTTCCGAAGCGAAAAGCATGGCGGCTATGATCTGCGAAGCCGGCCCGATCGCCCTGGAGCAAGCCAAGTACGCCATCAACTACGGGATGGAAACTGATCTGCATACCGGCCTGGCCATCGAGTCCAACGCTTACTTGGTTTGCATTCCCACCGAAGACCGCCTCGAAGGGTTGGCTGCGTTTCAGGAGAAGCGAAAGCCGGTCTACAAGGGAAGATAGTTGGCTGCATCGTTGAAAGGTCAGAACAGAAAGTCAGTTTCGAACGGCAGAATAAAACCCTCAGATCAGATAGAAACAAAAGAAAGAAGAAATTATGGATACGAACCGTGCCCGGAAGCTGTTCGACCCAATTCGAATTGGAACGCTTAAACTGAAAAATCGGGTCATTATGGGGGCTATGGTTACAAATTTCGCCACAAAAGACGGATTCGTAACCGACCGGTTGATCGATTACCATGTCAATATCGCAAAGGGCGGTTGCGCCCTTAACGTTACAGAAAACGCGTATGTCTCCCTTGATGGGAAACGAATAATGAACGGACTTGGTGCCTACGATGACAAGCTCGTTGCTGGTCTAAAGCGTCTTGCTCAGGGGGTGCATGCCGTTGACGGGAAGATTTCCTTGCAAATCATGCATGGAGGACGGGAGTGTTCCTCCAATATCACAGGATTACAGCCGATAGGGCCTACCGATCTGGTCTCGCGATACAGCGCCATCAGCAAGGAAAGCGACCTCCCCCGACAGATGACAATCGAGGATATCGGGGAGTTGGTGGAAAGGTTCGGAAAGGCCGGAAGGCGAGCACGTGAAGCGGGGTTCGATTCTGTCGAGATTCATGCCGCGCATGGGTACCTCATATCACAGTTCTTATCTCCCTATTCCAATAAAAGAACGGATCGTTATGGAGGTGATGAGGGTGCAAGAGCCACCTTCCTGCTTGAGATCATAGGGAATATCAAAAAGAAGGCCGGCGCTGATTTCCCCGTCTTCGTTAAGCTTAATATGAACGACTACGTAAAGGGGGGAACCATTCCGGACCAGGCTGAGGTTACCATACGACTTGCTGTCGAGGAGGGGGCAGATGCTATTATTACATCGGTAGGCCTCCATGAATCGCGGCCTTACATGATTATTCCTCCTATGTCGGTAAAGAACTTCGTCAATGTCCCCTATTCAGAGCGCGCAAAAAAAATTGCTAAAGTACCCGTAGGTGTTGTGGGCCGAATCACCGATCCGATCAGGGCGGCGAGGGTGATTGAGGAGGAAAAGGCGGACTTTGTGGTGCTGGCAAGGAGCTTGTTATGCGACCCGGAATGGCCCAATAAGGCGCGGGAGGGCAAGTTCAAGGATATACGACAGTGCGTTGGGTGCAATCAAGGGTGTATCGATATGATCCACAAGATGAAACCATTCTGCTGTCTTCAGAACCCTGCTATTGGGCGGGAGAAGGAGTTCGAGGTCAAGAAGGCGAAAAACCCAAAAAGGATCGCCGTCATCGGGGGCGGTCCTGGAGGGTTGGAGGCGGCCAGGGTTGCGGCTCTGCGCGGCCATAAGGTCACCCTGTATGAAAAGGAAAATAAGCTCGGCGGGCAGATCAATATCGGCAGTATACCACCCCACCGGAAAGAGCTGCAAAAAGTGACGGACCACCTCGTGCGTCAGGTGGAGAAGCTCGGGGTAGAAATCAAGTTGGGCCAGGAGATGACCCTTGGTTCGATAGAAGCTTTGGATATGGACCTGGCAATATTAGCGACAGGAGCCGTAACCCATAAACCCAATATCAAGGGGTGCGATCTTGAGCACGTCGTATTCGCCTTCGATGTTCTGGATGGAAAGGTCAAAGTCAGCGATAAAGCAGTGATAATAGGAGGTGGACTCGTGGGTGTAGAGACCGCCGATTTTCTATGTGAAAAGGGCAACGACGTTATCATCATTGAGATGTTGGATACTCTAGCGCCGGATTCGGGGAGTGCAAATCGTGTCTATTTCGAGGACAGATTTGTTCAGAAAAAAGTAGAGCTTTTGCTTGAGGCGAAGGTGCTCGAAATTGATCAGGATGGCATAACCTATCTACAGAAGGGATGGACTCGAAAGATACTAGGCGTTGACACGGTCATCATAGCCGTCGGTGCGTTGCCGAACACTGAAATTTGGGACTGTTTTGCGGGCAAGAGGGAGGGCAGGATATTCCGTATAGGAGACTGCATAAAACCCAGAAATGCGATGGAGGCCATCTACGAGGGGGCTAAGCTCGCCAGAGAGATATAGCAGGCAGTTGAAAAGCAAATATCAGGTTACTGGACAAGGGTGTGGGATTATTTAAATACTCAGATTTTGGGGATATATGAGTATTTTCGGAGAGCATACAATCCAGGCAGGGCAGAATATGAGGAACTGGGACGCCGCATTTCAGCAGATTGTCAGCTCTTGAGCAGAACTGAAACGCGCTAACCTGAAAGCTTGATAATAACTAAGGTACATCTTTTGCTTGAAACAGGGAGTTTTTCCAATATGGCTCCGATAGATTCCGTGACAGGGATTCACTTCGGCATGACGGGATATGTACTTAACTGGCTAATCGTGATTTCCGGGAGCGCCGCCTTCTGTTATATCGTCTATAAAAGATATATTCTGCTTCGCTCGAGCATGCCGGATAACCGATTTAATTCCATAATAGAAAGAATCAAGGGAGTTTTTGTTTTAGGGATTTTGCAAAAAAGACAGTTTCGATACCCTATGAGCGGTGTGATTCACTTGATGATTTTCTGGGGATTTATCGTCCTGGGACTACGGTCTGTCGAACTCATTATGTTGGGGATAGGCTTTTCAATTCCGGCATTTCTTTCACCAGGCGGATTCCGCCAATTCTACGATTTTACAAAAGATTTTTTTGAGCTTATTGTCCTTGGTGCCTGCGCCTGGGCTGCATTCAGGCGGGCGATCGTGAAACCTGCGAGGTATCAGGGGAGACGACAACTCGAAGCCTATCTGATATTGACGCTCATCGCACTGCTCATGGTCACAGACATGATCTTCGAGGGGAGCTTTATCCTTTACTCGGGTTTTGGAGAAAATCAGCTTCCGGCTGCCCGCCTTGTGTCCTATTTATTACCATTGGACCCGGGCGGTGCTAGAGTCCTCCATCAGATGAGCTACTTGCTGCATCTTGTTATTTTTTTTCTGTTTCTGAACCTTCTTCCTTTATCGAAGCATTTCCACGTTATTACTGCCTTGCCAATTCTGTTTTTCAGAAAACTACAAAAGGGGGTCATCAAGCCTGCACGATGGGATATTTCGCGTATCGAAGAAATAGAGAAGCTGGGGGTGGGGAAAATTGAGGATTTGACATGGAAGCAAATCCTTGACCTTGCGACATGCACGGAATGCGGCCGCTGTACCGAAAATTGTCCCGCCAATGCCGTGGGAAGACCCCTGTCACCAATGATGATAGGACTAAAGTTGAGGAAGGTCGCTTACGGGAGCGTTCCACTTTGGGCAGCGCCGGATTATAAGGCACGGTCGACGACCCTACCGGGAGGTGCAATCGGTACGGAGGAGCTATGGTCGTGCACCACCTGTGGGGCGTGTGAAGAAGAATGTCCGTTGCAGTTAGAGCATATCGACAGGATTGTCGATATGAGGCGCCGCCTTATCGAGACATCTCTAGCTCCGCAGGTGTTTAGTAATGCCTTGATTCGCCTCGAGAAAACCGGAAATCCCTTCGGCAAACCGGCAGAAAACAGGATTGATTGGGTCAGATCCGTGCAAGGCGCCGCCGTACGGATTCTGAAGCCGGGAGACGAGGTTGACGTCCTTTTTTTTGTTGACAGCTATGCCTCCTACGATCCCAGAGCCCAGAGAATCGCTGTTGCCATTGCTTCGGCTCTAAGCGCGGCGAGAGTCGATTTCGGCATCATAGGTCCCCTGGAGAAGGACTCAGGCCATCAGGCACGGCGTATTGGGGAAGAGGGCCTCTTTCAGGCTATGCTGAAGGACAATATGGAGGTTTTAAATACAATTCGCTTTAATCGTATCGTAACCGCAGATCCGCACGCCTTCAACACCCTCCGAAACGAGTATCCCGGCTCTTTCAGTGTATGCCACTACTCAGAAATCTTACTTGAGTTGATAGAGGGCGGCCGACTGAATCTGGTAAGACGTCTTCCGGATGGGGACGTCTATACCTACCATGACCCCTGTTATTTGGGACGGCACAACGGAATATACGAAGCACCCAGGAAAATTATGTGCCACCTTCCAGGTTTAGTCTTGGCCGAGATGCACCGTTCTCGGGACAGAAGCTTCTGTTGTGGTGGGGGTGATGTCGCCCTCTGGTATGAAGTCCAACAGGAGGAGATGAGAATGGCGGAGAAAAGAATACACATGGTTGAAGAGATCGGAGCAACCGTCCTCGTAACCACTTGTCCTTTCTGTCTTCTTCATCTGGAAGACGCTGTAAAGACGGCTGATCTGGAAGAGCGAATCAAGGTGGTGGACCTGATGGAGTTAACAGTCTCACTCCTCAGAGATACCGAGGGCGAAGGCCAGAAAACCGCGGAGAGATAGCTTACGATATAAAAATAATGATTAGAAAAGGAGAAATGTGCGGACACGCCCCGAAAAGGGGGAATTGTAGATTTTTATGCACATATTTAAGGAGGACAAATGATTCCGAGTTTTAAAAAAATACTCTTTTCGACCGACCTATCTGAAAACTCCCGCCATGCTTTCTTCTTTGCCGCAAGTGCGGCAACGTGTTATGGTGCAAGCCTTACAATCCTTCATGTAATGGAAAAAGCAACATCGAGCATTGAAGCCGACCTCGAAGCATTTCTAGGAAAGCAAAAACGAAAGGAATTGGCGAAGTTTAGTGAGAATACGGCAAGGATCGCATTGATAGGCAAAAAACGGGACCATGAGATGATTCGCAATGCCTTAGAGTTTTTATGCACTTCTAAAGAAGCGGATAACGAACGTCACTCATACAACCTTCATGACGCTATCATAAAGTCTGGGAAGGTTGTGGAAGAGATTCTTATGACGGCTAAGGAGATAGGCTCTGATTTGATTGTCATTGGAGCTCATAAAGGACTAATTAGTGCCAATGTCGTAGGGACTACCGCAAGAGGCGTTTTAAAGCGGACGAGAGTCCCCGTTCTCGTTGTGCCGCCACCAAATGAGAACGAGTG
Source organism: Desulfosarcina widdelii (assembly GCF_009688965.1). Taxonomy (GTDB): domain Bacteria; phylum Desulfobacterota; class Desulfobacteria; order Desulfobacterales; family Desulfosarcinaceae; genus Desulfosarcina; species Desulfosarcina widdelii. Next base: position 65,088 of record NZ_AP021875.1, read on the forward strand.
ACAGAGGGAAATCTTTTTCGGCTTGGTGACCAAGGGCGTTGATAGTTTCAAAATCCACCCGAGCGTTGCCAACATAGTGCGGGGTCCGTGTTTAGCAGGCCGTTGAAAAACGGCTCTTCATTCTGAACATTTTCTTGCTCTTTGAAATTTTTGCCGAAACAAAGCAGCAGTTATCTGCTTTTCTGGGATATTTATTTTTGTTCAGGCCCCACGAATATTTATTTCGGGGCATTCTCTTACATCCATGTGCTATGGACAGGCGTCTGCCTGCAGATTTCGGATCCTGATCAGGTTGTTGGCCGCCGCAGCAAGTGTAAATATCCCTTGGATTCTTTTTTGGCCCCGATGATGCAGCTTGCCAAGGCAAGCGATGGTTTTCATCCAGCCAAAGATTTCTTCAACCGGTTTTCGTACTTTCAAGCTGACATTGTAGCCTTCATGGCGGGTTATGCGACCATCGATTGCAGAGTCCCTTCCGTTTTGGGAAAGTGAGGAGTGGCATTCAAAAAGCGCATTCGTTCAACAAAATCAGTGATGTCGTATCCCTTGTCAGCACCCAAGGTGATTCGATGCTTACCGGGGACCTTTTCAACCATTTCAATGGCTTCTTTGCGCTCGGCAGTGCCGTTGGCCAAAGTGACACGGATGTCGACCACCAGCCCGTTGCGATTTTCCATCAGCGCATGGCCTAGGTAACATAGCTTAGCCTGCTGATCTCTTGGTTTTTTGTAGAGCTTGGCTTCTGGATCGGTGACGGATTGATGTGTATCGTTTTTGCGCTTCTGGCCTCGAAAATTAACCGTTGGATTTTTACCCGAGCCGCCGCCGGAAGGATCGTTTTTAACAGAATCCTTTGGCTGATAGCTTTTCATTGAGGCCCAGGCTTCCAGCAACGCGCCGTCAACGGTAAAATGCTCATCTGACATCAGCTTCTTTTGGGCAGCCTGATCTCGGATAGCGGCAAAAAACACGGCAGCGATCTCAGTGTTGAGAAGCCTGTCCCGATTTTTGGAAAAAACCGAATGGTTCCAAACCGAATCATCCATTTTGAGACCGACAAACCACCGAAAAAACAGGTTGTAAACGAGCTGTTCCAGCAAAAGCCGCTCACTGCGGATCGAGTAGAAAATCTGAAGCAACGCTGCCCGGAGCAAAGACTCCGGTGCAATCGATGGCCTGCCGGTGTGCGAATACAACTCGGAGAACTTGTCCGACAGCTGTTCAAACGCCTTGTCGACCATCTTACGGATTGGACGCAGCGGATAGTCTTTGGGGATACGCTTTTCAAGTGGCACATAGCTGAACAGAGAATCTTGCTACTTTTGCGAGCCTCTCATCAAAAACCTCCAAGCCAGTCAAGGTTTTGTGAAGAGGCTAGTAAAGATACTATAACCAGTCAAAAAAATGTGTGTTTTTCAACAGCCTTGTATAATGAAAATGATTTATAATGAGGTATCCTGAGGGTCATGGAATACCGATACAGCCCAGGGTGAAAAAACCCGATTAACAGCGAGGGTCGCCGTGACCCAACCTCAACCCCGAACAGTTGAATGGGCAATGAAAAGCCCGAATCGCAAGGCCGGGAGAAAAGGGGGACACTCATGAACCGGGAAAACCTCATTATCGGCGTTGATATCAGCAAAGCCCACCTTGACATCGCATTCAGTGAAGATGGTTCTATGCGTCGTGTCGAACACAGTGAACCGAACATATTGGTGCGCCACGAGGGCGCAAGTTGCCAGCGGGTGCAAGTCCCGTCCGGGAAATTGTCGGTACATCCCGGTAGCTACCCAGACAGCGGGTTGGAGAGATCCGCCTGCTGGAGCTCTGGGGACAGATGTAAGCCGCAAGGGGCTGCAGCAACCTGGCAGGCCGTAACGCGAGTGAACCCTGAGCAGGCCCCGAAAGGACAGTCGTGGACGCCGACCCGCCCAATATTCGGGAAAGGCCGCAGTGGAGCAGGGCCGTAACCGACCCACCTGTTCCGGTCCACCGGGGTAATGGGGACAGCATGCCAGGAAGGTATCTTGGGTAACGTGGGAGACCCGTCCCAGACGCGGGGTCGCGACCCGTAACGGCGCATTTGGCGTCGGTCTGGGCGGGAGTCGGAGAGGGGCGTAGTACCGTTGATGTCGAGTAATGTCGGCGGAGGAAAGGCCCCTTACTTCTGGTATGCTTTTGACCGAGACGAGATAGGGTGATTGGACATGGTCCTGAAAACACCTGACAAGATACGGAATCTCCAGAGAAAGCTTTACCTCAAGGCGAAGTCGGAACCGGACTTTCGCTTCTATTTGCTGTACGACAAGATCTATCGAGAGGATATTCTCATTTATGCCTATCGGCTGGCCAAGGCCAATAGTGGGTCAGCAGGCACGGACGGGGTAACGTTCGATCAGATCGAGTCTGAAGGCGCAACGAAGTGGCTGGCCGGAATCAGAGAACAACTGCGGGAAAAGACCTATCGACCGCAACCGGTGAGACGGGTAATGATCCCGAAGCCGGGGGGTGGGGAGCGCCCATTGGGCATTCCCACCATACGTGATCGGGTGGTACAAACAGCCACCAAACTGGTCATCGCGCCAATTTTCGAGGCAGACCTGGAACCCAATGTCCACGGTTATCGACCCAAGCGCAGTGCGTTAGACGCGATCCGCAAGGTTTATCAGCTGCTGAAGCAGGGGTACACAGACGTCGTGGATGCGGACTTATCCAAGTATTTTGATACGATTCCGCATCAGGCGTTGATGCAATGTGTCTCGCGGCGGATTGTGGACCGCAATGTCCTGCTACTGATCAAGCTTTGGTTGAAGACGCCGGTCGTGCACGATGGTGACAAAGGCAGTGGGGGAAGGGTTACAGGCGGACGCAAGAGCACCTGTGGCACGCCCCAGGGGGGCGTGATCAGTCCGCTTTTGGCCAACTTATACATGAACCGCTTTCTGAAATACTGGCGAATGCAAGGGTGTGATGAAGTGTTTCGAGCGCGGGTGGGCTACGAAGTCGACCGTGTCAAATACCGGATTGCCACCAACCGCTATGATTTATCGTCGGAGCAGATCGCACAGGCATATAAATTACGCTGGAACATTGAGAACTTTTTTGCTTTGTGGAAAAGACACTTAAAGGTCTACCATCTGATTGCCCGCAGTTCCTATGGCCTCATGGTCCAGATCCTTTCAGGCCTGATCACTTATCTGTTGTTGGCCATATACTGTCACAACCATTTTAAGGAAAAGGTATCCATCCGGCGGGTTAGGCAGTTGCGTACTCAGATCGAAAATGAACTGCGATGCTGGCCTGTGGATGCCGATCATCAGCGATATGAAAAAGAGCCAAAATTACAAAACGTTAGTGCAATAACTTAACCGGAAGTTACTGATATGAATTGACCTTTTAATATTGTAATTAAGGGGCTTAAAGGGGGGCTAAAGAATGAAAACGTATAAAATCATAGCATTACCTTTATCATCTATGGAAATTGACAAAGCAGTTTTAATGTATCGTTTTCATTACGGGCAAAAGATTCGCATTCCCAATGTCGTTTGGTACATCGAAGGAGCAGATATGAATATTCTTGTGGATACAGCTGCAGATGCAAAGCTTGCGATGGAATTCAGGGGACTGCCGGCAAAGGAGATTATGTCTTTTGAAGACTCTCTGGAAAGTGTGGGACTAAAGCCTGAAGATATCGATATCGTAGTGCAAACCCATCTCCAGTGGGATCATTGCGCAAATACACAAAAGTGCAGAAATGCAAAAATACTCGTTCAAGAGGAAGAATTGCGCTTTGCATACTCTCCTCATCCCATACTTGCGCCAACATACAAGAAGAGTTTGTTTACCGGGCTTAATTTTGTTTTGGTAAAAGGGGCACAGGAAATTTTACCTGGAATTGATCTTGTCCCAACACCAGGGCATACGCCGGGGAATATGTCTGTTGCCGTAAACACGGAGGAAGGAAAGGCGATCATAACTGGGTTTTGTTGTCTCAAAGAAAACTTTGGACCTCCCGTGGGAGCATCTGAAGAAATTATTGAATCCACACCAGTTGTAGCCCCAGGTATCCATTTAAATGCGGTCGACGGTTACGAAAGTGTCCTCCTAGTGAAGGGGATGGCGGACATTGTTTTAGCATGCCACGACCCGGCCTTTGAAAAACCTCAGGTGATAGGTTAGAAGAAAAAAGGTTTTTTTATGGAACTAAGAAAAACTTGGAAGATTTCATTTCACTAATTAATTGAGGGGTCGTGGAGTTTTTCTGGACAACCAAAACTCTCTAACCCGCTGATATTCAAAAGTATTTTTGACTAGACATAAGCTATTAAAATTGTTATGAATAATCTCAATGATTTCAACAACAAAGGAGATTATTCATGCCCAGAAAGGCAAACAAAATCTCGACCCGTTGGATTCGTGAAACCCGGGAGGCGTTCAGAGATTTTCTCGATGAAACCAACTTCCCTGATCCGGAGCGATTGGGAGAACGCGGACCCAAGTTCAAGTATCCAGAGTGGCTGATCATGTTCATTGCGATTCTGTCGGTGAAGTTGAAGGTCAAAAGTTACGTGCAAATTCACAAGATGACGGTCAAATACTGGGATATCATTGCCCAGGGCATGGATCTTTCGCCCATCAGTGAAAAACAGCTCAGGGACCGGTTAAAAAAAATCCGTCATTTCCCTGGAGACCCAGCAGCGTTTATTTTTCAGCTATTTCCTGAGCTTGAGTAAAGACCGGGTTATCAGCGCCGACAAGATGATGAACAGGGCCAAGGGTCCGGTCTGGCACAAGAAACAGAAGGATCAGGGCATTATTCCCAAGGGATTGCGCGGCATCGACAAAGAAGCCACCTGGTGCAAGTCCCAGGCTGCTGGCTGGGTATACGGCCATGGATCGTTTTCCCTGACCTCCCACAAGCATCCGGTGCTGGGCTGCTTTGTATGGATGAAAAACAGCGCCAACGAAGCCAAACGCATGTGGCTGGAAACGTTTCATGTCAAAAAGCAAGTGGACTTTATTGCCATGGACTCGAAAGCCGGTGATGCGGATCTTTTCCGGGAGCTCAAAAGACAACGAAAGATGAACCTGATCACCAGTTGTCGTGCAACCATGGATAAGACAGCGACTCGCAAGAAGATGATTGCATTCATGAGTAAACCGAAACACAAAAAGATCTACCGGGAACGCGCTTACAAGGTTGAGCCGATGCAAGGTCTGGTGAAAGACATCTTCGAGTTGGACCGTTGCTGGATGCGCGGCGACGCAAACAACCGCTGGTTGTTTGCCGCCATGGGCTTGACCATTCAAATGCATCAACTTCAAGCGTTCAAGCAGGGTCGATCAACTTGGAATATCAAAGAACAGGTCTTGGGATAAACTCCCCGGTAATATGAAAAACGGACGACCTTGGTGTATAAGATTAACAGCCAAACAAAAACCAAATACACCAATGGGAGGTCGTCCGATGCAAAAAATAGCATACCTAGCTTTGGATGTACATGCACGTAGTTGCACTTTGGGAAACATGGATCATAACGGCAACTTCAGAGGAAATGTAGAATTCGCTACCTCTGAAAAAAACATCATCCATGCGCTTACATCAATAAAGGCCAAAACCAAATTGTTGACCATTGAAGAGGGCACCTTGACGCATTGGGCTGCCCAGGCCGCTTCTTCACATGTCACTGAGGTTATCGTTTGCGATCCGAGAGAAAATGTGTTGATCTATAAAAGTTCCAATAAAAAGGATTCAGAAGATACCCGCAATCTATGCCGCCTGCTCAGAATGGGTGAACTCAAACAAATTTACCATCCAGAAAATGATGATCGTGCCATCTTCAAAGCGGCTGCCCAGCATTACCTTGATCTTCGTAATCAGTTGACGCGTTTAAAACATAAAATCAAAGCCAGTTATCGGCGTTGGGGCGTCATCGATATTTTCACCAGTTGCGTCTACAGCCCTGGGCGACGCGGCAAGTACATAAAACAGATCAAACATCCACCCATTCAAAAACAGCTTGGCCAGCTCTATCATCTTATGGATCAAACCGAAGCGATGAGAAGATCAGCACTTGAGAGCATGAAGCAACTGGGACGTAACTACCCTGAAATATGCGAGTTCAAAAAAATCCCCGGTATTGCTGATGTCAACACCCATATCTTTGATGCCTTTGTTCAAACTCCGCATTGATTTACGAAAAAAAGTAAACTGTGGAAATACTGCCGGCAATCCATTTGCGACCGTAGCAGCGACGGAAAACCGCTGGGTTATAAACGACTTGTGACTCATCCGGTGTCGGCGAGCTTAAAGCCTTGAGTTATAGAGCTTACGTAGCTGCAATGAAGGGCGACAATGAGGTTAAGGACTTTTTCCAAAACTCATTGAAACGTACCTACAACCGTCAACATGCCAGACTCAATACCCAGCGTAAAATATTAACGGTGATGTACAGCATCTGGAAGAAAGGAGACGCCTATCAACCGGAAATGTTCTCTGGGTCCGCTTAAATAGGATTCAGGCTTACCGATATACCACCCTATTGCTGACACTGAAGTGCGCAGTGCAGTCCGGCGGATCCGGGTTGCCAGGGAAGGCTCAATCATTTGGGGTCTATCCACCGTAGCTTGAAAAGGTAGGCTCACTCCCCGGATAGCCCCCTGGCCTTTATACCCAATATGACATTAATCTTTGTTTGTCTTAAACAAATGATTCAGATATGCGCATGGAAAGAACAAAACCCGCACTGTCTTGTTGATCCGGGCACCCGACTGAAACTGTAAACTTTAAATGGTCACGAAAAAGGAATTAATCAAAGGGTTAGCCGAATCAGGGTCGTCCTGCGAAATCAAAAAATCGATTTTGCAGTATTGGATAATTATGTCTTGACTTCACTTTTCATATGCGACCCCTGAATTAATTTGAAACGATATACAGAAAAGAACGAATTGTTTCTGGATATGATTGTGTCTTATATCAAATTCAATAATCTAAAAGGAGGTATGATCCAATGTCGGAGGATTCAATAATTGTAGAAGAGGGCCTAGAGAAAGAATTATGTGTTCAATTTGAAAAAGTCATTCCAAAGCTTGTTAATGGAGATTCTCATTTTGTCTGGAGGGGAAGAAATCTTTCCGCTGATTGTCTTGTGCAAATTGGAAATGTTTCGTTCCTTCTGAGTTTTGAGCAAGGTAGTATCAAAAATTGCCAGAAGGGCCTTCCTTTGATGTGCTCATGGGACTTCGCTGTTCGTGGTTCGGTCCATGCCTGGAATGCCTTTTGGCAGGATCCCCCCGAACCGGGCTGGCATGATCTTTTTGCATTGACCAAACGCGGTGAGATGACGATGGAGGGGAATCTTTATCCTTTTGTGGCGAATCTTCAATATTTCAAAGATGTCGTGACATTACCAAGATATGGAGGTTCCAAATGAAAACAAGCGCCGTAGAACCCATCGTCGGCCGTTACACCACGTTTCCCATTCTTGGGGAAGACTGTCGCATTTATTTCGAGGAAGCTGGAAATGGAATTCCGTTGCTTTGCCTTCATACTGCAGGTGCAGACACGAGACAGTTCAGGCATTTGATGTGCGATAAAGATGTAACGAATAAATTCCGTGTGATTACATTTGATATGCCGTGGCATGGAAAGTCATACCCTCCGTTAGGTTGGGAAAAACGCGAGTATCAACTAACCACTGAACTCTATGTAGCAATAATTCGGTCCTTCTCTGCCGCTATGGGCATTGATCGTCCCGTTGTCATGGGATGTTCTATCGGGGGGCGAATCACTCTTGAGTTGGCAAATTCCCATGGTAAGGAATTCCGTGCTTTGATCGGTCTGGAGGCGGCAGATTATCAGCAGCCTTGGTACGACACGACGTGGCTTCATCGAAGCGATGTGCATGGTGGGGAAGTTTGTGCGGCCCTTGTTTCAGGCCTGGTTGCTCCTCAAAGTCCCGACATATACCGTCACGAAACCCTGTGGCAATACATGCAGAGCGGTCCTGGAATATTTCGCGGCGATCTCTATTTTTATCGCGTCGATTGTGATCTGCGCGGGAAACTGGGAAACATCGATACAAAAATCTGTCCTCTCTATCTGCTTACAGGCGAATATGATTTTTCATGTAGGCCCGAAGACACATTGCGTACTGCCAAGACGATCCCGGGAGTTAACGTGGAGGTCATGAAGGAAGTCGGGCATTTCCCGATGAGCGAAAATCCAACACAGTTCAAAAAATATATAATGCCGATATTGAACGAAATATCGAAACGAGAAGAGTCGTCATCGTAAATATTAACTCCCAAAACTGAGTACTTAATAATATGGAGAAGGTAACCCGGACGCTGGCGGAATTTTCTGCAAAATTGTCATACCCCGACCTCAGTCCAGATCTCGTGGTTCGTTTGAAAAAGTATCATCTGGATGCCATTGGTTGCGGGATTAACGGGGCTTGTTTGGACTGGTCTCAAATAGTCAATCGGTGGGTAGTTGGACAGGGAGGCAAAAAGGAGGCTACGCTTTGGGGGCAAAACTTCAGTGGGCCCAGCGCCGACGTGAGCCTGGGACTTGGTGTAATGATTTATGGTGTTGATTTTGATGATTACCATAACGCTAAAATCCATCCGGGGGCCGCGGTGATCCCAGCAGTGATAACTGTCGGAGAACTTATGGAATCTTCCGGCGAGGAGGTTTTGGCGGCCATGGCGGCCGGCTATGAAACCATGATTCGCATCAGTCTTGCTACCGGTCCCAACGTGTCACGGATGAAAGGGTGGCACTTGACCGGTACCATGGGGACATTTGGTGCTGCCGTCGCTGCTGGTCGGCTTTTGGGCCTTTCCCCTGATGAGATGGCAAGCGCTCTGGGAATGGCAGGGACGCAATCCGCCGGCCTCTGGGCCTTTCTGGCAGATGGGGCCATGAGCAAAAGGTTTCATTCATGCAGGCCGGGCCAGTCAAAGTGGTATCATAGCCGCTTTTTTGGCCCGGGACGGGTTTCATGGACCGACCCAGATTCTGGAGGCACAAGATGGCGGATTCTGTCAGGCTATGTCGGATCAGTTCGACCTGTCCGTTGCCACTGCCGCACTTGGTGAGGCGTATCATAGCTGTGAGGTCAATATAAAACCGTATGCCTGCTGCGCCAGTTCTCATTCAGCGGTGGATGCCGTGCTGGAGTTAAAAAAGCTGGGAGGCTTTTCTCCAGCAGAGGTCGATACCGTTATCGTCAAAACCGCTAAAGGGGTTCAGGTGCAATGCGGTTTCCCATACAGGGCAGAGGGTGTGGTGCAAGCCCAAATGAGCCTTCAATATATTGTGGCCGTTATCCTGCTGGATGGTATGGCACTCTTGGAACAGTTTTCAGATATTCGGATTGTTGATCCACAGGTCCTAAACCTGGCCAAGCGCGTTCAGATTGTCCTGGATCCGGACATCGACAAAGTCTATCCCCAACGTTACGCCAACCGGGTGGAGGTGGTACTGAAGGATGGACGGCGGTTTGAAACCCGCGTGGATTTTGCCAAAGGTTCGACCGAACATTCGTTGAGCTTTGCGGAAGTGGCCCTCAAATTCAAAAGCATGACGGCCCAGGTCCTTTCTGCGGAAGCTGCGGAATGCATAATCAATGAGGTCGAATCATTGGAAACCAAAGAGGATATTCGTAGTCTAACGAAGCTTCTGATGTAAATCGCTCAAATCGCCCAAAGTGGGGCGGCTCAATCGATGCTGTGCTCCTTAATTTTTCGCCAAAGGGTGGTTCGGCTTATCCCTAAAAGTTTCGCAGCTTTGCTCTTGCTGTATCGTGCTTGGGATAAAGCTTTTATGATTATGGCTTTTTCACTCTTTAGCGTGGTCTCCTTAATACGATTTTTCAATTCGAAAGACGGCTTAGGCTTCGCTAAACTAGATTGGGTGAGTATGGTTTTCTGAATTAGTTCCCGGTAGAGTACATTCAACATATCATGCCTGCGGTGCAGGCTGCAATTTATGACAAGACGTTCAGCAAAATTTCTGAGTTGTCGGACATTTCCAGGCCAGTCATACTGCTTGAGCTTGTATACGTATTCTTCTGGAATCATAATAGGTTTAAAATTCTGGCGGTTTGAAAAGAGTTTTATGAAGTAGTCAAGAAGTACTGGAATGTCTTCCTGCCTGCGTCTCAAAGGAGGAATTTGGAGGCAAAGCACATTGATGCGATAGAAAAGATCTGCCCTGAACTTTCCTTCCAGAACCGCGTGGTGGAGGTCGCGGCTCGCTGCGGCAATGATTCGCACATCTACAGGTATTTTACGGTCACCGCCAACCCGCAAAATCTCACGTTCTTGGAGAACACGCAGAAGGCGAATCTGCATGGCTTTCGGTGTGGAATCAATCTCGTCTAGAAAAATGGTGCCTTTATGGGCGATTTCGAATTGCCCTGGTTTCCCGCCTTTTTTAGAACCGGTGAACGAACCTTCCTCATAACCGAATAGCTCGCTCTCCAGAAGTTGCTCGGGCAGTGCGGTGCAGTTAATGGAAACGAATGGATGCCGGGATCTCCTGCTGAGGTTGTGGATGCCATGTGCAAAAATTTCCTTGCCAGTACCCGTTTCACCGACGAGCAGGATCGTGGATTCAGTCTTTGCGTATTCCCGGCTGACGTTCAGAAGGTCCTCCATCTCTAGGCTGTCGTAAACCAGTTCGTCGAAATTGTATTTGGCGACAAGCCCTTTAGAGAGGGAACTGCGGACCACGTTTTCTGTCCGCATGATTTTGCCGATGTCTCGGAAGGTGGACACCGCTCCGATGGCCTCGTCATCCAAGAGAACGGGCAAGTGGCTGAAAACGTACTGGTCGTTATGGATCTGTCCTAATAGGTCCTGGACGGGTTTTTTTGTTGCCAAAACATGCTGGACCGGGCAGTTGGGAATCAGGTCGGTGATTGAATGGTTCATGACCTCGTCCTTTCCAATGTGAAGGATTTGTCGAGCTTTTGAGTTAATGGTAATGATGCGCCCCTTATCGTTAACAGCGATAATTCCATCGGAAGCGGCATCGATGATAGATCGGTAGCGACGGGCGGTGGCCCTTTCCTCCCTCCCTGATATGGCGACAGATTTTGCATTTTCGATAGTGGCTGCCATGTCTTCATCGGAGGTTCGGATTCCCACGAATCGGATGCCGAGGGTTTCTGAAATCTGCTCGCTAACACTGCCGCCGACAACTACCTCACATCCCTTGCGTTTAGATTGGGAGATGACCCGCTCCAAGCCTTGCCGATCATTGTAGATTTTCTGCACAATCTCAATGTCCAGCAACTCTTCCAATATCAACATGCCGTCCATTTTCTGTCTGAACGTGGGCAGAAGTATCCTCCGGCTTATGCTGGCGGCTGCTTTCAAGCTAACAAGAATATCCAGGGATCGGTGGGGAAATGATAGAACCGGAATACGAAGGTTTTCGCGCAACAAATGCGCTGTTCCCCGGCGGCTGATGATTACTTCGATGCCATTTCGCTGCATCTCTATAGCCTCGGGAATGGCATCATCCAGCCCTTGCGTATTGATGTGGATTTGGTCCTGCTGGTGGGCGGTGATTGCCTTAATGCGTTTGATTACGGGTTGACTGGAGGCGAAGATGCCTACTGTGACATTATTTGTCTGCATTGCTTCCTGTTTCATATTTATGAATTATACTGCGAAAGGTCATAGCATGCGATTTTATAAACAGTTTAACATTTATTTTGGAATGGCAGAAACTCCATAAAACCATTGCATTGATCTTGAGGTCCATTAACAATTTTCGCATTAAGTGGCCGTTCGCAGTATATTATTGGAACAATTTGTTTCATTGTAACAATCTATTGTCAATTTTTTTTTAACGTTTGTTGCTTACGGGGTTATTCTCCGTTGTCAAATTAGAGCATGTAATCCTTGGGCGTATGATGTAACCTGAAATACTTTTAAGTTTGGAAATCACTATGGATCCATTGGCTGTAGTCCGAACCAAGCGGAGGATAGCGAAAGTCCCCTAATCAAAAGAGATCAAGAAAAACCTACAGCTTTTGTGATTCTTGCTCCCATTTGATTTTCACACCAAAATTGTTGTGTGGGTTAGCGAAATTCCTGGAGGCTGATCTAAATTTTTTCTCGATTATTTTTTTGGCACGGTTTTTGTTATAACTGATCGTCGGGGGCGATGGAAGAGACCGTTAATAGACTCAAACTGTGTTTATTTCCAGTAAATCATAAGAACTGGCAACGACAACCTGAGCAGGTTTTGAAAAACACAGAACATTATGGTTTTGGCTAATCCCTTAAAATTTAATATCCAAATTCCCATCAACTTAAATCAACTTCAAAAATAAAAAACAGGTGGTCTCAACATGAAGGGAAAAGCAACGAAAATTACGGTCAATGCGAACGGACAACTAACGGTTCCCGACCATCCCATTATTCCTTACATCGAAGGCGACGGCATCGGTCCCGACATCTGGAGCGCCACGCGCACCGTCCTGGACGCCGCCGTGGAAAAAGCCTATCGCGGCGGCAAAGCCATCGCCTGGAAAGAGGTGCTGGCCGGCGAAAAGGCCTACAACACAACCGGCGAATGGCTGCCCCAGGACACCGTCGATTCCACCAAGGATTATCATGTGGCCATCAAGGGGCCGCTGACCACTCCGGTGGGGGGCGGCATCCGCAGCGTCAACGTGCAGCTGCGGCAGGTGCTGGATCTGTATGCCTGCGTCCGGCCGGTGCGCCATATCGAAGGCATTCCCAGCCCGGTGACCAAGCCGGAGGACGTAGACATGGTGGTGTTCCGCGAGAATACCGAAGACGTCTAAAGTGGTTTGGAATGGGAGGCCGATTCGGAGACTGCCAAAAAGCTGATTCGCTTGGTCGAAGATGAGACGGGACGTACCATCCGGGACGGTTCGGGCATCGGCATCAAGCCCATCAGCCGGTTCGGCACCCGACGTCTGGTGCGCATGGCCATCCAATACGCCATCGACCAGAAAAAAGCCAGCGTGACCTTCGTCCATAAAGGCAATATCATGAAATTCACCGAAGGCGCCTTCAATCGTTGGGGCTATGAAATGGCCTGCGAAGCCTTCGTCGACCACATTGTTACCGAAGACGAGTTGTGGGACAAATACGACGGACAGGCGCCGGAGGGGCGCGTGGTGGTCAAGGACCGCATAGCCGACGCCATGTTCCAGCAGATTCTGCTACGTCCGGCAGAATACGACGTGCTGGCCATGCCCAACCTCAACGGCGACTACATGTCCGATGCCCTGGCGGCCATGGCCGGCGGTCTGGGGATGGCGCCGGGGTCCAATATTGGAGACGGAAGGCCATTTCGTCTTCACGAGGCATATTAACTGTTGGATTTACCAGTATAGGTAAAAGGTACTCAATGTCGCACCCTGCCTTCCTCGCGCTAGTGGCCAACTCCAGATAAAGAGCCTGTGCTCCAAGGTAGTATATTTTTGCCAACGTTTTTATGGTTGTTGCTTTACCGGCTTCGCCGGGCATCAACTTAATCTTCATTCCGTACTTGCTCATAACAAGCTTGAATTGTTCCGCACCATCCCCTGAAACACACATAAGAACCTTATGTTTTTGCTTTGATGGGGGGCCGAAAATCGCGATATCGATAAAATCTGCTCCTTTGGCAGTAATCGCTTCAGCTCCTTTGTATTTCGATGTCGGGGTTGAATTAATTAGATCTGCGTACATCCTATCCGGCTTGATAAACTGTGCCGCTTCTTTGGCAACTTTTAGAGCAAGGTTACCCCAAACGGATGAAAATATTAATTCTGACTGAACCATCAATTCTTCAAGGCTCTGAACTAATTGAACATTTGCATCTAACGCCCGTTTATGGATGATTTCGCTATATTCTGGATCTGACTCCGCTTGGTCATAAGCAAAGATCTGTTTAATACCTGATGCCTTCAATCCAAGGGAAAAAAATAGGCTACTTCGCCGAAACCAATAAAACCAATCTTTGGATTTTCAGATTTCACTTTCTTCTCCTTATATTCGAACACAATAACAAAATTCAGTTTCTGTTTGAGCAATCGCGCCATCAGAGCTTTTGTATCCTCAAAAAGTCGATGAGCCCAGAATGTGCCTCCTAATAGAACGATCACCAAAAAGTTGAGAAGATCATGATTGCCTACATTACAATTGCTTTTAATACGATCTCTTTGTTACTGTTCGCCTTTTGCCAATCAAATTCATTAAGCGGCAAGGTAATCCGAGTGTTTGCAATCAATTTCGAAAAAGGCTTCTTCCAAATTATTTGTGAACCAGACCACGCCTCGAGTGCACCTTTTTTGAGTGTGTGCTCTAATTGGACAGAAGGGCCTGGGGAAAAAAAAGAAGCTCTGTATGATTTAATTTCCTTTTGAGTTATTTTTTGGGGCACTACATATCGTATTGGGCTTTCGGCCTTAATCGAAATGTACTCACTCACTCTTTCTCTATTCGGCTTCAAATATTTTATAATGTTCTTTGCAGCTCGTTTCCCTTCAAGTGCGCACAAGTCGTGCATTTCAGCACCCCGCAAAACATTTCCTGCAGCAAATATACCGGGGGCCGATGTCATCAGATTCATATCAACAGCAGGTCCAAAGGTCGCTGGATCATACCCGATTACCGTGTTATCAATAAGAGGAGAATAAGATCGAAATTTTCCTGTAAGAATTATAGTATCGCATTTCACTTCCTTAATTTCACCGGTCGTATTTTCGATCAATTTTACTCCGTCGACACGCTTAACCCCCGAAATAGAATGCAAGGTTGTATTTTTAAAAATTGGAAAACCAATTAATTTACTCATTGAATTAGCCAATTGGGGATATGTCTGAAGCTCATCATCCTCTTCAACCATTCCAGCAATTGACATACCAGCGCGTCGGAGGGTAATCGCACACGATAATGAAACAATCTCGCTACCAATAATTAGGGCACTCTTTCCTGGTTTTAGATGGAAGGAATTCACCAAATCTTGTAGAGTTCCCGTCGTAAAAATTCCAGCTGGACGCGGACCAGAAATCATTCGTGCATTTAGAGGGCTCTCATAACAACCGGTTGCAAGAAGAATAATCCGGGCATCGAAGGTCCTGAAACCTTCCGGGGATGCCACCTGTATTTCATGCAGGTCGCCTGAATGTCCCGGAACAATCTGCAGGACCGTTGTATCCAGGTGAATATCTGCGGCAGTTTTCCAGGCGAGGTTATTCATTCTTTTTGCGTATCCTGGTCCTGTATAGATTCTTTTTCGATCGCGCATACCAAAGAAAAAGTGACATGTACGAGGCATGCCACCCAATTCTTGTTCGCTTTCGAACAGAGCGACGCGGAGTTCTGAGGCATTTGATAGTTCAACACACGCCGCAATCCCTGACGGCCCTCCTCCAATAATCGCCACATCCAATGGGTTTGATTTCCGACCAGTCATAATGCATTCCTTTCGGGAAAAAACATAGCGGTATCACCTTTATTGTTCCAATCCCGCAAACTTCGAAGAAGTTCCTTTCTTTGTGATATCCTCAATAGGTTGTTTAAGCTCTTTTGCCAGGATTGATGCTATCTTGGCACCGCAGAAATTTCCCTGACATCGCCCCATAGACGCCCTGGTACGAAATTTCACTCCATCCAAGGTCTGCGCACCTCGGGAAACGGAGTCCATAATCTCACCTTCTGACACCGATTCACACCTACATACGATGCGCCCATACTCTGGACGCACTGCCAAATATTTACTTCGTTCTTCAATATTAGCCTCTCTGATGCATGGAATACGCTTCCGGCGTGGATTAAATTGATCGTTTTCCTTTAATTCGAGCCCTGCTTTTTCTAACATTGCCGTCACGTAACGAGCCATGGGTAATGCACCAATAATTCCCGGCAACCGAATGATTACATTTAATAACAGCGCATTGTCAGGGAGGAATTCAACAAGGTGATCAGCAGGGTACCTGGTGTTGAAGACACGCACGCCGGTAAAAGCAGAAATCACATCTTTTTCCGATATATCTGGGAGCAGTGTCTTCGCTATTTTCAAGCCACTTAATATACCTTCCCGTGAGTTGCCCGTATTGCCAGGATCATCTGTAGGATCGTAAGTACCGCATTCGACCAAGATATTGTCGGATCTTCGTTGAACGAGATGGATCTGACCGGGTCGATTCGGCCACCGAACTGTTCCATTGAGCAGTCCATTAAGCCTTCTATCCAGAATTATTATCTGCGTCTTGTTATACTTAAGTCCCCAGTTTCTGGTGCCTCCCATGTCGGAAACCCTGTCTGCCCACCCTCCTGCTGCATTTATAACGAATCTTGTTTTGATTGATCCGTTGTTCGTTTTCACGGTCTGTGAATTTTTCTGTTTGGTTATTCCCACAACCTCGGTATTCAATAGAATTTTGCAGCCGTTCATAACTGCGTTTTCAGCAATAGCCAAGACGAGATCGGGAGGGAAAATATCGACAATATGTTTCTCCGCGTAGAGAGCCGTTTTAATATCCTTGTTCAGGTTAGGCTCATATTTAAAGATTTCTTCTCTGTCGAGCTGTTTAAAATCTCCATAGATGCCACCTGCACTTTCACCAAGCATTACATATTTTTTAAGATCTTCAATTTGATCATCATCTTTCGCGACCACTAACAGAGGGGAATACTTAAATTTTATGTCTAGATCATCCCATGTCTGACGCCAATCATAAAATCCTTCTTCGGTCCACTGAGATAATAGAGCTTTGGAATCGTGCAATGCCTCAACCGTTAATGGCGTTCCTGGGGGTAAAACAACGCTCTTTAAAATCATGGAGCCAACCATATTTAAGCCGGTGTAGATGTGTCCCAAGGTTGCCTTGCTCGCGCCTGCACACAATTCTCCGCCGCGCTCCACAAGAACAACACCAAGCTTATATTTAGACAACTCTCGGGCGATCGTCACTCCCGTTATCCCGCCACCGATGATTGCAACATCGGCTTCCAAAACATTACCTTCCATTTTTTGCCTCCATGGCATCAGTCGTTGAATAAAACCTTGGATAAATCTTGAATTTTAATTAAATCGACGGACACACAACACTCAAATTATAGTTTATTCCCACGGAGTATCTTTAAATTGATATTAATTCTCGCATACCAAATCAGACAAACCGAGCCTTTCGATCATTTCTTTTCCCGGGATCCCAGTGTCTCGATTCCAACCACGATCCGCATAATAATCTTGGAGCATGCTTTCAAGAGGGACGGTATTTCCCTTTGCCAGTCCGTCCGGCAAAGGCTCGTTTAGGCACCGCCATGGCAAATTATCATCTGCCTTGGAAAACCCTTCCCTTATGTTGAAAAGTTTTTCCAGCGTAAATATTCTATCCGCTATTAAAATCGCCTCCTCATCGGAAAAGTTCCAACCGGTCACGGCATTAACAAACCTGAGTCGATGGGAATCATTCATCCCGAATCTGGAAAAACTACACATCACCATCGAGTCCTGAAGACAGTATCTGTTTTGTTCCCGACGTACTATTTTTCCTTTTTTTACATTTGTCAGTGTGTCCTTTAGTTCCATTTTCTCAGCTGTAAGGGTGGGGCCAAAAGAATGGTTGGCGCCTGGCGTCGCCGTTGCATACAACAACCCCATACCAACTAAAGCCCTCGGTTCGTAAGCTGCAAAGTCCTGGCCTTTGCTGTGCATGGCGAATTTGTCGGAACCTTGCCCGATCATTTTCGATGCTCGTTTAGTCCCCTCTGCGAGTACATTGCCAAAGCCATCCCTTCGGGATATTTTCTCTATCAGGGATATCAAGGTTTCTGTGTCGCCGAACTTTAATTCCAGTCCATCGGTGTCTTTCTTTGTTATGATCCCCTTTTGATAACACTCGATGGCAAAGGCGATAACGCTACCCGTACTAATTGTGTCCAGTCCATATTCGTTGCACAAGTAATTAGCCTGTGCGACCGTTTGGATATCTCCAATACCGCAGTTGCTTCCTAATAGCCCAATGGTTTCATATTCTGGACCGGGTAGCACCATTCCTTTAAAAGGCCCTTTCTTGATTAGGGCCAGCTTCCCGCACGGAAGTGGACAACCGAAACATGACTCGTTGTGAACATACAGCATGTCTCTTACGTTTTCTGGCATCAACCCTTCAATCCCATCGAAAGTCGACCGCGAGAAATTCATTGTCGGCAGAATGCCGGAACTGTATGTACTCGCAAGGGTTCCTGGCGTTCCAAATTCTATTCGTTTTGAAACGTCTGGATTTTCCTTAATTGCGGTATAGGTTTCACCAAGTAATTTTTTAAATTGTTTAATATCTGCTACATGAACGCTTTTATTTCCCCTAACCACGATGGCTTTTAAATTTTTCGAACCCATTACTGCGCCTGCCCCACCCCGTCCCGCGGCTCTTGATCCGACAATGACCCCGGAAAACCGAACACGTTTTTCGCCGGCGGGACCTATTGGAACAATACTCACAGTTGGATCATTCAACTCTGTTTTAATCGCTTCCTGTGTATCGCTAGACGTCATACCCCAATACTTTTGGGCATCCTTAATTGATACTTTCCCGTTATCAATTAGCAGATAAACTGGTGTTTTTGCTTTTCCTTTTACGACGACCGCATCATATCCGGCATATTTCAACTCTGCGCCAAATGTGCTTCCACCACATACTGATCGCGACAACGATCCTGATAGAGGCGATTTGTTTAAAATGATGAACTTAGGCGTGAAAGGTGTCAGGGTGCCTTGGAGTGGACCTGTTATGAAATATATAGAAATATTTGGAGAGAAAGCGTCTTCATGCGGAGGAATTTCCTTATAGGCCAGATAGGCTCCTAACCCTCTTCCACCTATATACTGTTTCATGACCGACGATTTCAAACTTTCATCCTCAATTGTTTCATCGGTCAAATTAACTCTTAATATTTTTCCCATGAACCCATTTTTTAGCATGCAGCCTTCTCCCTATTCATAAACCAAGGCGCCGACTGGACAATAAAGGACGCATCTCGGTTCTCCTCCACATAAATCGCATTTCAACGCTTTTGCTTCTTCATTTTCCCTGCATAAAGTCATCACATCGTATGGACACTCATTGATGCATTGTTCACAACCAATACAATTTTCTTGATCCACAATACTGATATGCAACTGTTCATTCATATCGAACGCATCTACAGGGCAAATTTCTATACATGGAGCAGGGTCGCACTGTATGCAGATGTGAGGTCGATCTATATTTTTAATCGATTTATTGAGACCAAAGTCACGATTGCTTTCAACTCGAATCAGCCCATTTCTATAATTAAAAGCACCATTAAAATGGGACATAGAACATGCCAACTCGCAAATTCGACATCCGACACATCGTTCTGTAATCACCTTCAATTTTTTTTTTGACATCGACAGACAGTTCCTCCCGAATTGCTCTCCGCAACAAAAAGGCTGATCAGCGGCATTAAAATCAACATTATTTCCGTAATGCACGCTACCAATCGAACATGGGCCGCGGACAGTCATTCATGCTATCCATCTCGCTTACCGCTCTGCCTCTGTTCAATCGCGTATCGAACCAGTGCCCCATACCGGAAAATCCCGTGAAGGAATTTTCCGTAAGGCATCGTAACAAAGAATGCTATTACGAAGCCGAGATGAATGGATAGCAAGCTTCCCATAAGCGTCGTGGCCCTCAGGCATAAAAGCAGCGTCCCCGACAAGGCCGTCAAGAAAAGCAGCACTATAAATGCAACGTCCATCCCTAAATTTTTAGAAGCCGCTGGCATCCGGTCCATCCGCAACTTGAGATACATCAACCCTCCCGTACCGACCAAAAGCGCTATTCCTCCTATAGTCCCTAGAAGGACCGGCCAACTCCAAAATGGGTATGGTGCAGGACGATTGAGAAAATGATCATAGAAGAAGGCGACTGTAGTCGAAATCAGGCAAAGCAGAAACCCATAAAAAACTGCATGATGGAAATAGCGCCGAATCATTCTGAATTTATAATCGGGATAGTTGCATCCTTCCCCTCCCCCATCCAAATATTTTAACCGCAGCACATCACATACGGCCAGGATATGGGCTCGCCAATCGGCAAGCTCCTCAGGAGTCCCCCCGATCTCCCGCCATTGATTGCAGAACCCCTTCCACAGACTGACCAGCGTGAAGACTGCCAAGGCCATAAAGGGTAAAACCATAGCGGTATAGGGGATTACCTTGTAAAATGCATTTTCACCAGTATGGATTCCGAAAAATACCTCCTGACTTTGGAACAAGAGGGTCAGCAACAACACCGCGCAAACACTGAGCACCGTCACAAAGGACACCAGCAGTCCATTGTTCCGAAAAAAACCTTTCACCGCCCGAGGCCAGGTGGAGCTTAGGTATGTCTCTTGTCTTAGTTCCGCCATGGTCTTGGGCACATTGACCGCAAAGGGGTGATTCGGCGCATACTGACATGCATAATAGCACGCGCGGCAGTTATGACAGAGGTTCGCCAGGTACTTCAAATCCCCTTCGGAGAAGGTCCTCCTAAGTCCCATAGCCGGGTACACTGCGCAAAACCCTTCACAATAGCGGCAGGCGTTGCAGATTGTCATCACCCGTTCAGCTTCTTTTAAGATCGTCGATGACATAGCGCACCGCCTCCTTACCAGCAATTCTTCCGAATACAGTTCCGATGGTCATGCCAAAACCTGCCATATAGCCATGTCCCAGGATGTTGCCCGCCATGATCTCACCCGCTGCAAAAATGTTGGGAGATGGAGAATCGTCCTTTAAGATCACCTGGGCGTGTTCGTTGACGGTCACCCCGAGATAAGTGAAGGTAATCCCAGGCCTTAGAGGATATCCATAGTAGGGGGGTGTATCAAGTAAGCGGGCCCAGTGGCTCTTTGGGATCGCCAGCCCTTCTGTACCACAGCTGTCCAACTCAGTCGGATCGAAGGAACCCGGCCGAATGGCATCATTAAAGACGGCAACGGTTTTCTCTAGAGCGTCCGGATCAAGTGATATTTTTTCAGCCATCTCCCGTATAGACATGGCTTCGACGGGCGGGAAAACCGATGGCATGAAGAGATCGATTGACTTGGCGTCAATAATCGAATAGGCAATCTGATCAGGCTGTTGGGCAACTAGCCGTCCCCAGATAGCGTAGCGTTTTGGCCAAAAATCTTCTCCCTCGTCATAAAACCGCTTGGCATTCTTGTTTACGACGATGCCGAACGAAACACAGTCCAATCTCGTAACGATGCCGCCATCAAATTTAGGAGCCCGGGCGTCGATGGCCACTGCGTGGCACTGTTGGGGGTCGCCAACAGGTTTGGCACCCTTGTCGAGTAATTCACGCAACATTTTACCTTTGTCATAAGGGGTACCCCTTATGATGAAGTTGTCGGCGACATCACCCCAGGCTTCTTTAAGCATCTCTATATTGGCTTGGAATCCGCCAGCAGCCACTACTACCGCCCTGGCCGAGACAGCCTGCCAGGAACCCCTGGATTCGAATGTGGCCGAAGTAAAGCAGCCTTCATCAATTGCCAGATCGACGACTTCGGCATCGTAAAGGATCACCACCCCAAGTTTCTCGGCGGTGGCATAGTAAGCGTTCATGAGAGCCTTGCCGCCGCCCATGAAGAATGCATTGGTTCTGGACAAGTGCAAGGTACCACGCATGGATGGCTGGAATTTGCAGCCGTGTCGCTCCATCCAGGCACCTAAATTGTTCGAATCACGGATCGTGAAGCGAGCCAGCTTTTCGTTGGTCTTGCCACCAGTCACGCGAATCAGGTCTTCCCAGAATTCCTTTTCACGGTAAGGACCGGTCAGAAACGAGTTGCTCTCATTGTGGAGATACCGCAAATTTCGCGTGTGGCGGCTGTTTCCCCCCCTGAATTCAAAGGGTGCGCTCTCGAGCAGCAAAACGCTCGCACCAGCTTCGCGGGCTGTCATGGCCGCGCACAAGGCGGCGTTACCACCTCCCACAACCAGGACGTCGAAGGTTTCGGCCAGATTAATGGTCGTTAGGCCGGTTAAGTTCCTGTTGGTCACGACGTTTCCTTCTATTCATATGATTGTTCAAGGGAAATTGTAGCTCCGGATATGATAATCAGAGCTACTTCCCAGTTCATTTCAAATTGCGTACCACCCATGTCAATTCCGAACTGCGGTTAGAAAGATTAGTAAAGTTGATGGCTCCTTAAAAAGTCGAAATTTCAATTTTATAGTGCTTTAACCAACTGTTATTATTGATAGGAAAGATGCAAAAACAGCATTTTGGGAACTTTTTACGGGATAATCAAAATTAGGAAAGCTTTCAAAGGTTATTAGGTGCATGTCACAAAATGGGAAACAAAATGTTTTATTCTCTTAACGTTTTGTCTTAACAAATTGTTCCTGAAACGACTTCTATCGTTTTAATCACAGGTGTGGCTGGGGAAGGGGAAGGGGGTGTTAGATTGATCTATTCGACTGTGGAAAATTTTATCATGGTTTGAAATTGTCTGATATCCAAAAATCATCCTTTTACAATAGAAAATGACGAACTCAATCATCTGGATATCAAACGCTTACCTTGGGTGTGGTCCGGCATTGTAATTATTTCCCGGAATGGAGAGTTACGATTAATGCATTGATAGACCAAGGATGCTTATAATCATATTGCCCCTTTTAAATATCTACGAATAGCCTTTTACTTGCTGTGACTCATGAAAAAATCATAGATCACATCCGTTGCATTTAGAGATTTGGACGGCTCATCGCCTCGTTTGGAGCCTTTCTCACCCCCAGGCCAAGCATGGCCGCCATCGTTCGCAACATAGCGAACAACTTCGCGTCCGGCGGGACAGTTATACTGCACAACCGTAACCGCACCGTTTGCGGATTGAGAAACTTCCGGTTTGCGCTGGCAGTCGTTAACGTTAGACCAGAATTTTCCTTGATAAGCAGCAGGTTTAAGTGGCGTGCCGTCCCAAGCCTGCGGGAAACGCCCACCGCCGGGTCCTCCTTCAAGTGGTATAGATTCATCAAGTTTTCCGTTGATGATGATCGCAGGAACAGGGGGAAGAGGGGCCGGGTTAATCCCCGAACATCCCGCCTACGACCGGCGCAATCGCTGCTATTTTTCGTGACAACTTGGCTCCCAGTTGATTCGTCAGTAACGCGCCATTGGAGATGCCGGTGGCATAAATGCGCTTTTGATCGGCACTATCATGGGCGACAAGCCCGTCAATCAACACGCTTATGAAACCGACATCGTCAATGTCTTGTTCCATGGCATAACCGCAGCAATGTTCAGCGTTCCATGTTTTTATCTTTTTCATTCTCTGGAACTTGCTGGTGCCGGATGGATAGACGGCGATAACGCCGCAGGGCACGGCTTTTTCTGTAAAGCCTGACATGCGTTTGCCGTTTTCACCATTGCCGCCACCGCCGTGCAGCATGATAATAACAGGCAGCTTAGAGCCATTGGCTGCCATCTTCGGTTTATCAATAATATAGCTTCTTTTTAATCCATCGTGCATCAGGGTCCTTTTTTCAGCCTGTGCAAGAGATGGTATGTTCAGTGTAGCGGCTATGATGAGAAGTAACAACACGGATATTTTTTGCTTCATGACGTCTTGCTTTCGATTTATTTAGAATTCTCAGGTGTTAAAAAACTTCACCTGTCTCCTGCATTTCAGCCAAATCCAGGAATCCAGATAACTCTTTTGGAAAGATAGGTTGGCTTGTTCCTATTAATTTAGTCAGATGTGATGCTGCATTGTCTTGGCTTTTCAGCGACGCCGAAGTGTGAATCCACAATGTTAAGGCCGAGCGATGCTTTGTAATTTTGGTATCGATCTGTATATGAGTAAACCACGAACTCCATGAATTAATGGATAACAAATCACATGCGGTGGCCAGGGGATCAAGCGACGTCCAACAAAAATCATTTCTGTGCGTATGCTTTTTTTCTCCGCGAGTAATTCAGCTATGCAAAGCCCATTATAGGGTGCCATAGATACGCCATGGCCCATCAAGCCGAACGAATAAACCGGATGAACATTGATGTTCCGTAGGGCCGGTTGGTGGTTTAGAGGAGAAAATAATGAAGAAAACTGATTTTTACGATGTTGTGGTCGTGGGTGCCGGACCGGCAGGCCTTCAGGCCGCCATCCATGCATCCCGAAAAAAGGTTTCGGTGCTGGTGCTGGGAAAGGAGCACAAGAGCAGCCTATTTCGGGCACATGTGGAGAACATGGTGAGTTTGTTCAATGCCACTGGCAAGGCGATGCTATAAACTGGCCGACGCCAGGCGAAAAACTTCGGCAGCGAGTTTATGGATGAAGATATCCTTAAGATCACTGCAGATGACGGTCGGTTCGAGCTCGAAACCGAAGGCGGTAATCATCTCGCATGCAAGACACTGATTTTAGCCACTGGAACGGCACGCAACAAGCTTCGGGTCAAAGGCGAAAAAGAGCTTGTCGGCAAAGGCGTCAGCTACTGTGTCGACTGTGACGGTAATTTTTTACCGCGGCGAGGAGGTAACAGTGGTGGGCAGTGAAAGTGCCGCTGCAGACGGCGCACTGACCTTGGCCGAGATTGCTGGGAAAGTGCATCTGATTTGCGATGATTTAAAGGTCTCAGAGGCGTTGCTGATAAAACTCGATAATAGCCAAGTGGTGGTGCACCGAGGTGCTAAGGTTAAGAAAATTTCCGGTAAGGAAGAGGTCAATGCGATCGTTCTCGATGACGGCACCATCCTTTCCACATCAGGTGTTTTTATCGAATTGGGCGCAAAAGGGCTCATGGAACTGGCCACATCACTGGGTGTGGTATTGGACGATACGATGCGATTCATCCAAGCCGACAAGGCCCAGCGCACAAATGTTTCCGGCATTTTCGCCGCAGGTGACATTTGTGGCCCACCCTGGCAGGTGGCCAAAGCTGTTGGCGAAGGATGTGTCGCTGGTATCAATGCGGCTGACTATGCAAAAAAGTTATAGCCGACTCTGCAATTGCCCCTGAAACTTAATCAAAATGAGTAACGATTCCATGAGGCCTGAGTCACCATTCAACATTTTGGAACTAGATGGCCAGATTTGATGTAATCTGCAATTTTTCAAGGGGCAAAATTGTTTGGATATTTTGCCATAGATCCAACACAAAGAAATCATTGAAAATATTAGGATAGATTTTGATAATCTGAATGGATTTTCGTTTGGTGAGCCAATTGATGGTTTTTGATATCAGCGATCCACCCGCTCTTTCAACTCCTTCCCCGCCTTAAAAAACGGTAGCTTTTTCGGTTTGATCTTGACCCTCCCTCGTTTGGCAGGCTTTTCGGCCTTTCCATTAGAAAAGAAATCAACAACTGCGTTTTTTGGCCATTACAAAAATCGTGATCTCACCACCAGGTTTTCCGTGTTTTAATCATGCAGCTTTTTGATCAGAAAACCAACCAACTGCAAAACGGCAAAGACACCGGCGGTCAGCATTAGCACCCATATCAAGCGCACCAACCAGACAATATACTCCTCATCGCTGAGGCTACGCGCGTATTTCGGCACCGGCAAAATAACAGCCGCAACGGAAGCCAGGATGAATGCTTTGACCGCCAACTCAAGTATGCGCCCCAGCTTGTTGTTGGTATCTTTCATTATCCAACGGCCTTTTATCACATGCCAGGATAATCATTTATCTTTTTAATGGTCTATCCTCAAGGAATTCGCTGCCCTCTTTGAGACGATCGTGTATTCTGATGGCTTATTCACGGCATGCGCCGACTCACTATTCGGACTTTAACGATCCACCCTTTCTTTCAACTCCTTCCCCGGCTTAAAAAAGGGTAGCATTTTTGGAGCGATCTTGACCTGCTCACCCGTTTTGGGATTACGGCCTGTGTATGCTTTGTATTCCTTAACAAAAAAGGAAAACAATCCACGGATCTCTACCCGGTCACCGTTTGCCAGAGCGTTGGTCATTTCATTGAAAAAGATATCAACAACGGCGGTAGCTTCGGATTTGGACAGATTGGCGGCGTCCTTCAGGGCTTGGATCAATTCGAGCTTGTTCATACTGTCGGCGCTCTTGATTTACGAGTTACAAGGGAAATAATGAATAGAAGTTTTTGGAGGATAAACCTGATTCTGGAGACATGTCAATAAATTGTTTGATTTCAGAATGATAAGGTTATCGTCACTATTGACAGACCAACCATTGGACTATCGGCAGCAGTGCTTCGATGTATGTGTTTAGGGTGTTCACAGCCGTTCATCTGGTGGCCAAACACCTGCTTTGCGATGGAACTCCTTGAATTATTATGATTTTCCGATTGGAGTGTCGGCGGTGTTAAGGTGTTTGCCTACATATTGAAAAGTCACCTGTCGGTTTTTTTATCGATCCCGCCCAGTCGACATCCAAGCCTTGATGATGCCGGTGTATCGTTCAATAACCAAAACAGCATAAACACCTGAACACCTCGGGTGAGACGGCTCTAAACCCCTTATTGACAAGGGTTTTAAGTAGGGTTTCCTGAATTAAAGATAAACACTTGAAATACTATACATTTTATGGTATTGAGGATCGAGCTAAATGCAAATATAACCACGCTTTACCCCTCAAAACCCTTGCACTTTTCTCGGTCCTATCATGTATCGACATAATCAAAAGCAGCTGGAATTCGAAACTTTCGAATTGCCTTTCGGCGGAAAACTGCGAAGCGACAATCGCTGGGTGAAATTAGCCAAGTTTATTCCATGGGGTCAGTTCGAACCGGCCTACAGTAAATCGTTGACCAACTCCGGTTTGGGCCCTCCGGCCAAATCGGTAAGAGTCGCCTTGGGCGCCCTGATTATCAAGGAGCGCTTGGGAACCAGCGATGAAGAGACGGTAGAACAGATCCGGGAAAATCCGTATCTCCAATACTTTTTAGGCTACAAGGCCTATGAGGACGAAAAGCCCTTTGATCCGTCCCTGTTCGTATACTTCCGCAAGCGGTTTGGCAAAAAGATGCTGGCCAAGATCAATGAGTCGATTGCCCGCAAGGCACTTGAACAAGAAAAACAATCGAAAGACCGTTCCCAAACCAAAAATGACGATGATTCCACGCCTACAGGTGGAGGTAGTGAAAACCAGGGCAAATTACTTCTGGATGCCACATGTACCCCCGCGGATATTACTTTCCCAACCGACCTCAAGTTGTTGAATACCGCCCGGGAGAAGAGTGAAGGGATCATTGATATCCTACACAGTCCATTCAAGGGGAAATATCCCAAACCGCGTACCTACCGTAAGTTAGCCCGCAAAGCGTTTCTATCTGCAGCCAAAAGCAAAAGATTGTCAAAGAGCAAGAGGCGTAAGGCCATTCGGAAACAGTTGGGATATCTCAAGCGCAACTTGAAAAGCATAACCAAGCTATCCCAACGAACGCCGCTAACGAAGCTCAGTCCCCGTCAGTACAAAGAGCTGCTGGTCATTCACGAAGTCTATCGCCAGCAGCAATGGATGTATGACCAGCATGAAAATCGTATCGATGATCGCATCGTCAGCATCAGCCAACCCCATGTGCGTCCGATCAAACGGGGTAAGGCCGGTGCGGCTACCGAATTTGGTGCCAAGATATCGGTCAGTCTCATCAATGGCATTTCATTCGTGGACCGCATCAGTTGGGATGCCTTCAATGAATCCGGGGATCTGATCGATCAGATCAAGGCATTTCGAAAACGATTTGGGCACTATCCGGCATCGGTTCATGTGGATCGGATTTACCGTAACCAAGATAATCGCCGGTTCTGCAAGAAACATGGAATCCGCCTTTCGGGTCCCCCGCTGGGCCGGCCACCGGCCGCTGTCGAGATACAGAAAGAGATCAAAAAGCAGGTCCGTCAGGATGAGCTCGATCGGATCCCGATCGAGGGAAAGTTCGGCCAGGGCAAGCGGCGCTTCAGTCTATCCAGAATCATGTGTAAGCTGGCAGTGACATCCGAGACGGCGATCGCGGTATCCTTCATCGTCATGAACTTGGAGAAATGGCTGAAAGGCCTTTCTTCTCTCTTTTTTACTTCCTCGTTGCTGTTCATGGTCCATATCAGAGTGCTTCAGAGACGATTTAACGGGCTTTTGGGTCGATTAGTCGGTAAATATTTTCAGGCTAAAATGCACCTGTCACTGTTGAGAGGGTGAATTTACCCATGCTAATGCGGCATCTTTACTAATTCAGGAAGCCCTAAGTATCCGGCGGTGTTAACCCTGGATGTGAACACCTCTGAACACCCACGTAAGTTCTGCAACTTTCGAAATTATATGAACAGGATCTTCAATTTCTCATTCAAATCTGCGATCAGGACAGATCTCATTTTTTCATTCTGAAAAGCATCCCTGTTTCCCAACCACCCAGCACACACCTCATCCCATCAAAAAATCCATTATAAACTACCGGATCTAAACATATTAATTAATGAAAAGGAACTGTTGTCACCATACACAAACCACTTCATCAAAAGGAGGTACGCTTATTGAAAACATTCTGCATCACACTCTTCAAGGTAACGGCATTGGCAATCATCGTGACATCATCTTTTCTCGCATTAACCAACCGATACGGTGAAAACCAATGGGACCCAATCAAAGAAATCCATCAATTGAAAAACCAGAACCGCCGGGATGATGCCATCGACCTGGTCAACTTTCTCAAAGAAAACCAAACTCACGATTCATACGATCTGCGCAAGATCGAAAAGGAGGTCGCATACAGTCCATTGGAGCGGGCAAAGGCATTTGTCTGGGATGGAGCCGTTAAAGGGAACGTCAATGATACCTATTCCGGCATTGGTGCCCTGGCTGCTGATTTCTGTGTTTACGGCGATATCCGTGACATCACCAAGCAAACCTGGAACTTGATATTCGACCAGGACAATTTCGATGGTGTGGTCGGTGTTTTGTCCGGTGCCGGAATCGCGTTATCCACAATGCCTCTGTTTGACGGACTATATGCCATGAACAAAAGCACCGCCAAATATGTCAGCAAACTACCCACCTGCATGAACAAGGGAATGCTCCGATCCTTCCTGACTGGTCACACATCCCCGGAACAATCCAGTGCCATTTACAATCTGTTAAAAAAAACGGATGGTCGATTCCCCGAACCACATCTATCCTGAGCAGCATCCACAATCCCGCCAACCTCAAGCATGCGGCCGACCTGATATCCCAGCATAAACGTACCGGCAACGTTTTCATCAATACCACTGGCGATGCCGGCCTTTCCCTTTATACCGCAATCCCCAAATCACTGAAGCAACAATTAATCGATGCCTTCAAACGTCATCCCAAGGCAGTCGTCGGTATCACCAGGTCCCATTTGATTATTCATTCCGTCAAGGCCCTGGACAAATACGACTTGATCTCCCTGCTGATCCCTGTGGCTGGATTGTCCGTCCTCTTATCCATGCTGCACCCTTATTTGCTTTGGGGGATATTCTTCGGCTCCATCGTATGGCTGGCATCGAGCGTAGGAAATTTACTGAAACCAAATCGAATAGAAAGGAAAACTTGCTCATGATCAATCAACTCGTATTGACCGGCAACCTGGGAAACGATCCAGAAATCTTCTTTGGTTCAGAGGGCGATCCGGTGACTTCATTTTCCCTGGCGTTTAAGTCTGGCCGAGACAAAACCAGCTGGATCAAATGTGTTGCGTTCAATAAGACGGCTGAAATCTGTGAAAAGTATTTGCACAGTGGAGCCCGAATCGCTGTTGTCGGTTATCTGCAGCAGTCCAAATGGAAAACCAATGAAGGGGAACCACGCAGCAGTTTCGAGATGATCGTCAATTCAATCGAGTTCATCAAGACTGATGGTCGGGGGGTTGATGATCGGAAAGAGCAAACACCATTTTAAGAAAAGGAGACATGAGAACTATGACAGCTAAAGAGTTACAGCAACGGAATGAAAAAGCAGACCACCTGCGCGTACTGCAAACGGATGATGGACAATTTTTCGTGGAATCCGGTGAAGGTAAGATTCTGTACAACGTCACTGTCAGCGATAACGGCGATACCTGTACTTGCGGAGATTTCGCTAAGAACATCAAACGGGATGCGGATTTCCGCTGCAAGCACATCCTGGCAGTATTCAATGCGGTACCCAAGCAAGATGTCGATGGTGCCGTATTCCTACAAAAGCATACGCCCAAGCTGGATGAACGCTGGATTACCAAGATTGAAGGTAAGGAATTCGTGAAGTATCCGGGCCTCCTCGACCTCGCTCACCAACATGGTCTTTCCAGCATCGAGGTCGATATCGTCCAAATGCCCGACAAGGAGAATGGGAATTTCGCCGTGTGCCGAGCAACGGTCATGTCGAAGATCGGGGAAACCTTCATCGATGTGGGCGATGCCAATCCAGGCAACTGTTCCAGCAAGGTATCGAAGCATCTATTACGGATGGCCAGTACACGTGCCATTGCAAGGGCGCTTCGATCCTATACCAATGTGGGCATGACTGCACTCGAAGAACTGGCCGATTTCAATGATGCCATTCCTGAATCCGCCCAACCTACAAGGTCAAAGAGCAAACCTAAAGCTGCGAAGAAACCACCGGCAAAGGCACCTAAAAAGGCACCCGCCAAGTCGAGCAAAGCCGCTGAATCCAGCACTACAGGGAACCAGACGCCTAATACGGAATCCACCGAAAAGTCTGAATCGAAAACCCAACCTAAGATGTCGGAGGCCCAGAAACGTGCCATTTACAATCTTTCCCGCCGTCGGGGCATATCCGTGGAGCAATTAGAACAGATGGTTTCGGATGCCTATGGATGTGACCTTGAGAGCCTAACGAGCAGCGATGCAGCAGGGTTCATCCGGCAATTGCAGCAAGCAGCCTAACCTAAAGAAATCAAGAATTTAACGTAAACCTAAAGATAGGCGATAGGCAGATCCTGACTCGACCGAGAGGGATACCTATCGCCTTCTTTATTCCATTGAGGAGGTACTGAAAATGGTTTTAAGTGAGCTTAGGCAACAACCGCACCTATCCGCATCAAGTATTGGGGAGTATGTCGAATGTTCCCTCCTATACAAATTCGGCAGGATCGATAGGCTGCCTATGGAATTTAAGGCAGAGGCACTGGAATTTGGAACTTGCATTCATCGTGTCCTTGAACAGTTCTATAGTGCCCGCATGATAGGTGAGAAAATGTTGCTGAAATATGTCCATGAAATTTTCGAAACTGTCTGGACGGGCATTGCAAAGGAAAACGACGATATTCGTTACAATGGTGACAACGATTTCAAATCCCTGTTGATGTATGGGAAGGATCTGCTGACCGCCTGGTACAACAAACTGCCCGACGATGGGTTTACCATCCTGGCAATAGAAGAGGCATTCAGTTTCACCCTGCCTGGCATACCCATCCCAATAATTGGAGCCATGGATCTGGTTGAAGAAGACAACGCCGGAACCATCATCATTACCGACTTCAAGACATCTGGCCGGGCTTATTCCAAAGATGAGGTCGACCAAAACCAACAGCTGGCCATGTATCAGATTGCCGCTAAGCACAATGGATACGCAGATCGTGAAATTCTGCTGCGATTCGACACCCTCATTAAGACCAAGACGCCGAAATTCGAACAATACTGGACCACACGCTCTGAACTGGACGAACGGCGCCTGATAAAAAAGGCCGGCCAAGTCTGGGACGGTATCACCAAAGGTGTCTTCATTGCCAACGATACCAGCTGGAAATGCAAGGGATGCGCTTACAAACAGGCGTGCGATGAGTATTTGGAAGGAGAACAAAACTATGACGAAAAGTTCGATAAATGATGTGCAGTCGTTTCTGACATTCATGGAAACGAACGGAAATCGGGTCTATCAGATCGTCAATGTGGAGCTGTTGCTTCGACGTCATCCACCCGAGGCGGTCGTGTCATTCCTCCAAGAGCTTCACAAGGACTACAGCAAAGAGCTGTCCAATCTGATCCAGGAGGATAAAACAAATTCAATGATCAATGAACTGGTGGCCAAACGATTTCGCCTCAAAATGGCCATCAATACCATTCGCAACTATGGAAAGGAGGAAGCGGCATGAGCGAATTGAATCCCAAACAACGGGAGGCCGCCCAATTCAAAGACGGCATTGCAGCTGTGATCGCAGTGCCAGGTAGTGGAAAGACTCGGACAATGATGGAACGGATCGGCATTCTGGTCAATGAATACGGTATCCCGCCAGAGCATATCCTTGGTTTGACGTTTACCAGGAACGCAGCTGAAGAAATGCGATCACGCCTGGTGCCGGTATTGGGCAATCTGTCATCAAGGGTCCGGTTGTCGACCATCCATTCGTTCTGTTTACATCTGTTAAAAAGTGAGGGTCGGGTATTTGAAATCCTGTCCGGAAAAGAGCAGTTGATTTTCATTAAAAATGTCATGAAACGCTTGCGGATAAAGGATTTGACCTTGGGCACCATACTGCGTGAAATTTCCCTGGCAAAGAACAATATTATCGATCCGACGGAGTTCAAAGACCTTTTCTATGGTGACAAAACCATGATGCAGGTTGCCAACATCTATGAATCGTATGAGGAAGCAAAATCCAATAAGCTACTGCTCGACTTCGATGATCTGCTGTTGGAGGCATATTACCTGCTGCGCGACAACGATGCCGGGCCAATTTCCAGTCACGCTATGTCGAAGAAGCATTCATGCAGGCCAAAATCCCATTCCATGTTCAAAACGGTCAGACTTTTTATGACCGTCGGGAGGTACGCTGCCTGCTTGATTATCTGCGTGTGATTAATGCCCATGACTCCGATGAGGGCGATGAAGCGCTGTTGAATATCCTGAACGTGCCGGTCCGATACATAAGTAATGCCATAAGAGACCAGTTGAAAGAGTATAGCAGGCATCGTGGTATCCGTCTTTATCGTGGTCTGCAATCCATGATCATCATGGTGCCCTATGTCAGGAAACTCATTAAGGAGATGCTGGCGTTCATGGACCCGTTAATTGAAAGCGCCGAATACCTGGAACCGGTGCAAGTGATACAGTCGATTCGCACCGCATTCGATTATGACCGTTTTATAGTTGACGAGGACATACCTTCACCCGACGACGTGAAGATAAATAACATTAACCAGCTTCAGTTAGCAGCCGCCAGGTATTCCACCATCGGCACCTTTCTCGAATACACGGACAGTTTCCAGGACGAAGCCGTGGCCGATGACAAGGAAGGCGTGAGTTTAATGACCGTTCACAAGGCAAAGGGATTGGAGTTTCCGGTGGTATTCCTCATTGGCCTGGTCGAGGGATTGATGCCCAGCGGTAAGGGCAACCTGGAAGAAGAGCGCCGGATCTGCTTCGTGGCAATCAGTCGGGCCATGCATCTACTGTTTCTATCGTACCCGCTCAACTATCTCGGTCAGCCCTCAAAGAAATCCATTTTCCTTGATGAGGCGCTTAGCAATCGTCATCCTTCCATTGATAAATCCGCCGCTTAAACCTTCCCACAGCGTCCACAGAGACAGTTCGGCGATTATCCATAACTGATTATTCACACCGATCTACCTTTCATTAAAGGAGGCACAACCATGTTCGAAATCCTGAATTTCAGGGGATCAGACGAAATTCTCAAAGAAAAACGCCTGTTGAAAGATGTCCAGGCAACCATGCAATACATTGATGATGTTTTGACCGGCGCCCTTTACAAACGTGAACTGCTCCGTATGGCCTTGGATGAAATGGACTGGAGCGTTGACAGTGATGCCATGCGAATCATCGAGGGCAGGCGCTATATGTATAAAGGCGTAAAGCGTGGAGTCGCCATCGACGGCAATATTTCTGCCTATGAGTACATCCTTGAAGGGCTGGTCCGGCTGCAAATCGGGTACGACAAACAGCGTATCGATGCCGGCGTCCTTCTGGTGAACGCCAAACGTAGCGAAAAAAGCCCTTTCGGTACCACCGCTGACCTGATCAAGGCAGAGATCGAAACCTTGTATCCAACCATCCATCTGCCGGTAGCGGTCTGCATGATCGATCCGGGTGATCCCATTATCTTTGACGAGGAGGGCATTTTTGATGGCAGCGTATCCGTTCCGAAAGACGACAACTGGGAAACTGAGACAATTTCTGAAGGATGAACGGGAACGAAACCGGCATTTGACCGAAGAACCTGATTGCCCAGACATCGACCTGCCAGCACATCCAGCAATAAGAATCCGACCCATCCCGTCACAACAATCCAAGATTTCAACCGAGTCCTGTTAAGCAAAACCACCAAAACACCACTTTTAACCAGAATCATTCCGGGAGCCGCCCGTCCGCTTGTATGGATACGCACCCTGTTAGAGTCGTCAGGGGAAATGTAATGCGCCAGGTGGTGAAAGGCGCATCTCCCGGATTCAATCAAAATGGAGAATACTATGAAAAAGCAGAAACTAACGACCCTTGGCAAAGTTTTCGACCGCGTCGATGAAATGTCGGCAGCCTGCTATGACCAGAATATTGATGTCCCCGATGTGTCCTTTGACAACCTCGATGTGCTGCGGATTTCTGGTGAACCGCATGATATTCGGCCCGTGGCAGCCCGATCTATTTCAAATCGCCTTGGCGTTCCTTATCCGTATCTGCGACGGTGTCCACCCGATGTACAGGCGTTGAACCTGAATCACTGGATCACGAAGGAGAAGAATGACCAGCTGCTGTTCCGGTTTGATGGTCAGGATGTGCGGGCCGTTTTTACGACAAAGTATATTCCGGTGGACAATTTCGAAGTTTGTGAGCGCCTGGATTCGTTGGGTTATGGGCCGGACACCGAAGTGCAGTGCCATTTGGACCCGGAGTTCATGTCGTTGAGCATTCCGGATGGCAAGCATTCCTTCGATATCAACGGGGACAGATTTACAGGCGGACTAAGTTTTTCGAATAGTGAAGTTGGTTTAGCTTCACTTTCAATCAGCTGCTACTATCTCAGACTTGTTTGTAGTAACGGACTAATTGCCAAATCTGACGTTTCAGCTTCTTATCGCCACGTGAGCACAAAGATCCTTAGCGAGTTCCCCCAAGTGATTGATAAGGTGTCATACGAATTGGGCGCCCAGCGATCACAATTCAAGCTGTCCATGGAATCGCCGGTGGATGATCCTGAATCGACCCTGGACAGCTTCAATCGTCAGTTCGGTCTGAATGCATCCGAGAAGGAAGCAGTGGAGTGGGCGTGGCCACATGAAATGGGTGATACGATGTTTGCCGTGGTCAATACATACACCAGGGCGGCACAGTGGAATGAACTGTCCGCGGAATCCAGTTTCAGGTTGTCTCGGGTTGGCGGGAATATTTTGGGGATGTTGAATTGAAAGCCCGGGCTTTGGACAGTGGGAACTTGGGAACCCTCCTGGTCAGATGATTGGGAGGGCTCCTTTTTCTGGCATCGCTGCTAAACGAAGAATCTAAGCTCCCGAATTTGACTATGATCAAATAATGAATTGTTGACAATATCCCGAAACACCATTTAAGTTTAGTTGTCCTATCTGCAAGTTACTTATCGCCAAAAGCCAAACCCATTGCGAAATCGGGACGGAAAACCACGGGTCTCTACAATCTCGTTGCGTCGATATTTCTGAATTTGGGTTAATCTGAGACAGCCGGGCTGCCGAGGGTGACATCGTCAAAGTCACTTACGGAGCAGTTCGGCTTTTTTGTTTTAACTGAAAGAATGCGATGCCTTTCAATTAAATGTATAAATTATTGTAAATGCTAACTAAAAAAAGGAACAAGGCAAATGTTAGCCAATTGGTTGGTAAAATCAGCTATCCGGTTCCAGGTTCGTAAAGCTTATGCAGGTGGCTTTAATCTTGATGGGTGGCGTGCATTCATGAGAGGCCTCGGTATGTTTGCGCGTATTCCCAAAGGGATTACTGTAGAGTCCGTTGATTTCGGAAGTATCAGGGCCATGCACTTCTATCCTATCGATCCGATTCAAAACTGTGCGGCTGTTTATTTCCATGGGGGGCTGTATGTCGGGGGCCGGCCGCACGACTACCGCGAAATGGTAGCAAGGCTATCATGCGAGTGTAATTGTTCTATCTATGCAGTTGATTATCGACTGGCACCGGAAAATCCTTTCCCGGCAGCAGTTGAAGATGCGCGAGCTGCTTTGGCATATATCAATAGCATCTACGACCGAACAGCCGTTTTAGGGGATTCTGCGGGCGCAGGTCTGGCAATGGCAGTCATGAGGGCAGACTCAGTATCTGCTCTGCCAGTAGCTGGGGTTTTGTTGTCCCCTATGGTTGATTTGACCTTGAGTGGCAGAAGTATAGAGGAGAGGGCGGGGCGTGATCCATTATTTCGTCGACAGGCCCTGGAATCAGCGGTGTACATGTATCTTGGTGACCATTCGGCAGAAGACCCGGATGTATCACCCCTTTTCGCTGATTTATCGGGCTATCCACCTTTGCAGATTCATATTGGGACAGAGGAAATGTTGTTCGACGACGCAAAACGTTTGGCCGAAAACGCTCAGCGTGCTGGTATAGAGGCAGAGTTGTGCGAATGGGACGGCATGATCCATGATTTTCAACTTGCAGCTCGAATGCTCAAGGAGGGTCGTGAATCCATCAGTCTCATTGGTAAGTTTTTACGTAGCCGCATGTCGGCATCAGATTAACGGGCAGAAGATACGCAATCACAATCGACCAATTGCCTGGCGGAAGTAGCAACTTGAGTATTAATTGACCTAATTGAAAAGTCCATGATTTGGACAAATGTAACACGCGAGCCCTCCCTTCCAACGTACCGGGAGGGCTTCTATTAATTTGCGTTAGTGCTATTTATTGGGCATTTCTGTTTCACCCTCAATGATCAATTCGGATATTCCAGGTGCCAAAGATTTGGATTCCCATGTTCCATTGCCTTCTGTACCTTCATATTTACCAGTACCCCGGATGATAGTGAAGGTTCCCTTACTGTGACCTTTCCCTACTGGTTTTCCTTCAGTACTTGAAATCACTTTATCGCCGTTCGAATAGGTTCGTACAACGTAGCCGTTCACCGTACCTTTGCCGGTTTTAAAATTCATGTCTAAAAGCCCACTACTTATCCCAGTGGATTTCTCCCCTGTCTTTTCATTAACGTATACATTCTTGTTTTCAAATACCGCGATTGTGTGTCCTCCTTCGTCACCAACCTCGATGGAATGCCATTTGGTCCGTACACTCGTCGCCCTGGATTTTACCTTCTCGCCTGCTGCGGCATAATCGATCGCAGCAATTGCAAAAAAAACTACTACCACCATCATTCCTGATAACGATTTGGATTTAATCATGACATCTCTCCCTTCCTTTTTTTTCATCCGACCATGGATGGGCACACAAACTCCAAGAAAAATTTAATTTGACTCACAATGTCAAGGTGTTAGGATGTTTGTACCCACCGCAAAAGATGATACGTTTTTAACATGTAAGGGCCGCGTATAACGGTTATAACGGTTCAGTTTTTTAGAATTAACGTCGGATTGATGTGACGGGTCGATATGAAAAAGCTTGAATCTATCCAATTTGACCTATCGGACTTCAAAATCAAAATTCAATTTCATGGCAGAAAGGAACCGCTTGTCGTCCATTTTGATACGCCATCCAGACGATTTCATTTCTCGGTTATTGCCCTGATCGTCCATGAGATGAAAAAGAAAGGGCAATCGGATTACATTCACATCCAGAGGCATAAGGATGTGTTGCAGAGGCTTGACCAGGGATTCTCAGGCAAACATGCCTCCAAGAATGTGGAAAGCATGTGGGCGAAAATTAACATGGCCTGGCGACACCGGCTGCCAGATTTAGAGACGGCCGCTTGTTTTAAGATTCTGGATCGGGATCAGATTCCGCCTTTTGAAAAGGGTGGAAAATATAGATACGAATGCTCGGATATAGAGTGTGATATCTGGGCGAACCTATTCAGCCACGACGAAAACAACAAATGGCGTCTCAAATTTTTAAGTGATCCGGCAGTGGTTGACTTGAATGCGATTACGCTTTCCAATGGACATTTGAAGGGTGACGCTGCCTGGGAGGCGTTTTTGGATCGTCTGACCATTTCGTCGGGAAAAGAAAGCGCTCCAAAAAAGAGAGTGACAACAAGGAGGCCAAAATGGACACTTGCTTTGGTCGGTGTCCTGGTTGTGTTTATTGCCACCTTCGCAAGCTGGTATGCTTTCCTTCGGCAAATACCCCAGAAAGGGGGACTTGAACTTCCAGACAGGCCTTCGATTGCGGTATTGCCTTTTACCAATCTAAGCGACGATCAACAGCAAGATTATTTCACCGACGGTATGGTGGACGGCATCATTACGGCATTGAGCCGCGTGCCCAAACTTTTCGTGATCGCCAGCAACTCGACATTCAGTTACAAGGGCAAAGCGGTTAAGATCCAGGAAGTGAGCGAGGAACTGGGCGTTCGATATGTCTTAGAAGGCAGCGTCGCCAAGGCAGGTAATACAGTTCGCATTAACGCCCAATTGATCGATGCGCTCACCGGCCACCACCTGTGGGCCCAATACTATGACAGGAATTTGAGCGATATATTTGCTGTTCAAAACGAAATCATTAAAAAAATCATTACGGCCATGCAGGTGGAGCTAACAGATGGAGAACAAATACAGGCGTCTGCCAAAGGCACGGATAGTCTTGAAGCCTACCTAAAGCACCTACAGGCCTTATATAAAATCGGTAAATTCGATATCGAAAATAATGCTTCAGCAAAGAAGCTGGCTGAAGAGGCGATCGCCCTGGATACCAATTATGCGATGGCATACAGGGATTTAGCTCTCACTCACCGAATGGATGTCTGGCTGGGCACAAGCAAATCACCCAAGCAGTCCATGGTAAAATGTCTGGAGTTGCTGGAAAAAGCTACACAATTAGATCCAACTTATGCCGATGCTTACAGTTCGATTGCGTTCTCGCTCAGCATGGATGGTAAGCATGAAAAAGCAGTTGCTACAGCGGAGTATGCGGTTGAATTGAATCCTAATTCAGCCAATGCACATGCCATCCTCGGAAATACAATCAGATTTTCTGGAAGGTCAGCGGACGCTATTCCAGAATACAAAAAGGCAATACGCCTCAATCCCATCCCACCAGCCTATTATCTGTTTGGGTTAGGCCATGCCTATTGTCTGACAGGCCAATATGAAAAAGCGATCAAGTGGTGCAAAAAAGCAATACTGGTCGCCCCCGATTCTTACCTACCACATTTAACGATGACCGTAGTGTATAGTATGGCAGGCAAAGATAAAGAGGCCCGTGCTGCGGCCGCAGAAGTCTTACGGACAAATCCCAAATATTCGGTTTTCCAACATGAAAAAAGAGCCACGATCGTTGGTAAGGAAGAATATTTTAAAGCTTTGCGTAAAGCAGGGTTAACATGACTGAATTCGAATTGCATGTACGTTATAGCTAAATAAATATAAAAACATTCAAACAGCCGCGACTGTCGATTGTTCCGTCTAACTCATTCGCACTGAATTCATAACG
This sequence comes from Desulfosarcina widdelii, assembly GCF_009688965.1. Taxonomy (GTDB): domain Bacteria; phylum Desulfobacterota; class Desulfobacteria; order Desulfobacterales; family Desulfosarcinaceae; genus Desulfosarcina; species Desulfosarcina widdelii. The sequence goes on from NZ_AP021875.1 coordinate 104,619, forward strand.
TTGAGTTTCCATCTATTTTTGAAGCACCAACATGACCGACCAAATCACCACAGCCCATACCGCCCTGAAAAAATCCAAGTTCCGATCCCGCTTCAATTTGTCGGATAAGGACCGCCGCTACATTCAGACAAGGGTATCGACACCATCCGATTGCACGCCATTGATTTCATCACAGCCAGGTTATCACCGGCGCACCCCAAAAATGATGGAAAGCAGACGCCGATGAAAGGCCATCCGGTATTCATTGCCCAGCGTGCGACCGCCACATGATGCCGAGGATGTCTGTGGAAATGGCAACGGATTCAAAAAAGACGGCCGCTCACGGATGATGAAATTGCGTTTGTGGTGGAGTTGATGATAGGGTGGATCGGAAGCCAGATTCAATAGACTTGGGGTAGGGGACTTGACGGCTTTTTTGACGGCTTTTTGTTCCCTTTAATGGATTTTAACGGATGAAAAAGGTAATAAAATCAGGCGGAATACGCGCTCGCTCGGCCTTTCACGCCGGCGACAGGGGTTCGAATCCCCTTGGGGACGCCAACCTTATCATCGTTAAGGCTCGTACATGGCTTTCAATGTGTACGGGCCTTAACCATTTGTGCTTGGCTTTAGGGTCATCCTTGGGATCCAAGGTGATCTTGTAAATGAAGTCCCTGACCAGATTGCGCATACCCACCACGTTATCATCATTCAGCATATCCTCAAAATTTTCCAAATGATGTTTGATGGCTTCTGTGGAATATTCATCAACTCTGATATCTAACACGTCATTGATCTGCGTGATATCAACAATTCTGGATGCAAGCATTTCTTTTTTTTCCTGGAGCGGCGCAATTTGTCTTTCAATCAGTTCGGCGCTAATCTTGCCCCTTGCATATAGCGCCATGAGATTAGAAATTTGGCTGTCGAGATCGTTTATACGCTGGATATGCTTTTTCTGGTCTTTTAAAGATTGGAGTTTATATTTTTCGTATTCCGATTTGATTGTTGCTACAAATTCTTCATAAAATTCTTTCGTTATCAATTGCTCCTTTAATAATGCTAAAATATGCCTGTTGAGGTAGTCGGATTTTATATTTCCATTAAGGCAAGATTTCCTGTTACGGAGTTTATTTTGGCATGAATAGTATCCAGAATTACCAACCATTCTGGTGCCGCATTCCCCACAAAACAAAATGTCAGTTAGTAGATATTTCTTTGGTCCAGGGTTGTTCTTTAACTCTTTATTTTTGTCTAATTGCATCTGGATTTTAGTAGCAGTATCATCATCAATACATCTGGTATGCGTATTCTCTTTGATAACCCACTCACTATGATCTTTCCATTTCTTGCGGTTTATATATTTTTTTTTACCAATTCGCCGATTATGCCTATTATAGACTGTGTGCCCTTGATATACGAGGACGTTTTCTTCAATGGATTTGCCAGATGAAGAAGTCCAATAATCCTTTCCGGAAGGACTTTTTATACACCTATCTTCAAAATCATTAAAGATAGAACGTCTGCTCTCATGACATGATCGTCTAACGAGGTATTCTTTCGCAACCGGAAATGTATCAGGGTTTGGTTCGAGGGTTGATTTGCTAACCTCGCTTACGCCAAAAGAGTGCTTTTTTAATTGAAAACCGTATGGTGGTCTTCCACCAGCTCTAAATCCATTGCGAATGTTTTGCCTCTGTCCTCTGATAGATCCTGCTCTACTGTTATCAGAATGAAGTTGATCAATGGATTCAAATATACCCTCGAATAAATTATCAAATGCTTCTTCACCAGATTTTTGAAATCTTAAATACGCAAGTTCAACTCCATATTTTTTAAAGTGAACTTTTAAAAATTGAGCATTATATCTTTTTCTGGATAATCTGGAAGTGTCGTGTAACCAGATTTTGTCGAATCTTCTATTATTGGATTTTGCTTCGTTGAAAATTTCTAAAAAGTCTGGATCATCAAAAAATTCTTCATGAGCTATTTTTGAAAAAGAATATTCCTTAACAATAAGCTCACCCCTTTTTAACACTTCTTGCCTGATTTCATGAAGTTGAGATTCGCAGCTTACTTCATGACGATCTGCGCTTGATCTTGCGATAATTATTGAACGAATCATATTGTTTTTATTCCTATGATATCTTTTTGTTCTCTAATCGCTTGATCGATCTTGGATTTATAAGTTACAAGATAAATCAAAGCAAGTCGGTTTGATAGATGTTCGATAGTTTTATGTTCATCCTCAAAAATATCGTTTGAATTATTTTTAAAATAACTTTCTTTCTTTTTCAAGGCGCATCCTAATATATCTTCTAAAACAAACATACCGAGATGCTCATTGTGATTACGGTATGCTCTTAGGTTGCACCCCATTATCGGGCCTTAAAGTTCCATTTTGTGATATTCCTTTATCAGAAAGTAAGAGGGTAGAGGATGCCCACATTTTGACCGTGGGCATCCCATATATTTCAATGATTAGATTATATAGTTTCTAAAGTTAGTATCATCCTAAGCTGTAAAGGATGTCCTCTACTTGATCTTCGATGGATTCAAAAGTATCATATCCGCTATTAATAAGTCGCTCGTATTCACTCTCATATTCACTAATTATATCTTCCATATATTCTTTTATAGCTGCACGAAGAACATCATCATCCATATTTTTAAATCCTGTAATCTCAAAACGTTTTAAGCCAATGAAATGAATTAATTCATCACGGTTCATGGTTTCGATATTTTTTAAGCAACCATCTTCCTTCTCGAGGTTTTTTATTTCATTTATATCGTCACGAACACCTTCTGCGACGTCTCTGGTTGTCTCAACATAACCATAAACGTCACGAAATCCTTTACAGATATCTATTTTCATTTTCAAGAATTCAACTTTGGTTATTACGTCCATTCTTCTGTCCTTTCCGTTAGTAGTGGGTGCTCACACAACAATGGCAATGAGCACCCATTATTTTTGCTTACATTAGGCTCAATCGCAGCCAACTATAATTCAGCTTTGATTTCTAACCATGCTTGTAGAAATCCCTTTATCCAACCATCTGACCAAACATCCCAGATCTCTTCGTCAAGAAGAAAATCGTCATCTTCTATTATTTCATTCAGATAGTCTCGGTAGGTATCGTCACTGTTAGAACAGGAATTGTATCGTCCATCGACCCCATTGGGTACAACAACATTCTTAATAAAAAGCAGTGTCTCGTAGTCAAAATAGTCTACAATTCCTTGACCGGCTCTAAAACCTTTTTCACGATATTCTGTGTGCAGTTCCTCCTTTTGCTCCATAAGACGTTTAGCAATCTCTTTTTTCTTTTCTTGTTCCATTTTTACCTCCGATTTTTAGTAATTAGATAATGTTGGTAATAACCACTACAGAGTAGGGTTATTCCTTATATATAACTGTTATCCTTTGTAATTGCCTGGCATTCTCCTTCCTCTATCGAAGATGTCAGTGCTTTTCTGATTTTTGCACCTCTCTTTCCCCTGACCGACAAAATTTTTGTTTGGAGCATGTCGATAAAGACGTTTCAATTCCCCGGTGCTAATATTCTCTGGAAAGTCCACACCCATTTTTTTCAACATCTTGACCAAGTTCTTTCTTTGCCAACCCATCGTTCATCCTTCATTGCAAGAAACCATAATAACGTAATAGGTGATCATAAAATTAAAATTTTTTTAGCCCTCCTCAAAGTATTCAAAAATACGTTCAATATTGATTTCAAGTACACTGTCATATTTCTTTGGTTCAATGCGTGGCCTCCTTCCTTCAATGAACACATCTAAAATTTCATCTTCATGCCTGTAAATATACAATCTGGCACTCAAGTTAGACTCTCTCCAACCCCATTCCCCATATGGATCTAATCTGTTCCTTTGCTTTTTTTCGGTTAATAGGTCGAAAATCTCTTTAATCTCTTTCAGGGGCACTCTATTGTCAGTAAGTTTTTTTGCCACCATTAACTCAGCCAAATTCTTGTTTGAATATTTTCGAGTAGTCCCTCTACCAGTTGGATTGGCAACCTCTGGGAATATGAGATCGATATTTGTGTATAGATCTACCGTCCTGGGGGTTAACCCTGAATGCTCGGACATCTCTTTCTTCGTATAGAATTTGTTTTTCATTTTTCACCGAAAATACACTAATACGTAATAGGTAATTCTGTAACCTAAAAATGTCAAGCCAAAATTTAAATTTTTAGCTAACTGGCGGTTGACTCCAAAATTGTTTGTAAAATAAATCTAAATAGTTTAATAAGTTAGCAGTGGTTCTTTATCTGCCTATTTCCCCGTTAATCCAGGTAAAACATAGAATGTGCTGACTGTACACACGGCAAAGGTGGTGCTGCATGAACAAAAAACAAATGTCGGAGCAGGACATACGTTCCAAGTTCATCACGCCATCAATCGTTTCCTGTGGTTGGGATATTCAGTCCCAGATCCGTGAGGAAGTTTCCTTCACCGCTGGTAAGGTTATCGTCAGGGGGAAGCTCCACACCCGTGGCAAATCAAAGCGGGCAGACTACATCCTTTATTATAAGCCGAACATTCCCATTGCCGTGGTTGAGGCCAAGGACAACAAACACCCGGTTGGTGGGGGCATGCAGCAAGCTCTTGATTATGGAGCCATGCTGGATGTGCCCTTTGTGTACAGTTCCAACGGCGACGCCTTCCTTGAACACGACCGCATTCAATCCATCGAAACAGAATTGCCGCTAAACGGATTCCCATCCCCGGCCATCCTTTGGCAGCGGTATCGCCAATTCAAAGGTATTGATGATTCAGCGGACCGAGTCATTCAACAGGAATACCATGATGACGGCAGCGGCCGCACGCCCCGGTATTACCAGCTCAATGCAATCAACCGCACTATTGAAGCCATTTCCAAAGGTGAAGACCGTATTCTATTGGTTATGGCCACCGGCACGGGTAAGACCTTCACGGCATTTCAGATCATATGGCGATTGTGGAAAGCACGAATCAAAAAACGGATTCTGTTTCTGGCAGACAGGAATATTCTTGTCGATCAGGCCCGCATCAACGATTTCAAGCCGTTTGGTTCGGCCATGACCAAGATATCCAATCGCCAAGTGGATAAATCCTACGAAGTATACCTATCCCTCTATCAGGCAGTCACCGGCACAGAGGAAGAGAAAAATATATACAAACAGTTCTCACCGGATTTTTTTGACCTTGTCGTCATCGATGAATGCCATAGGGGCAGTGCCGATGCTGAATCAGCATGGCGGGATATCCTGACCTATTTTTCATCGGCCACCCATATCGGCATGACGGCCACACCGAAGGAAACCAGACACGTTTCCAATATCCATTATTTCGGGGAACCCATTTACACGTATTCACTGAAACAGGGTATCGAGGATGGTTTCCTTGCGCCTTACAAGGTTGTCCGTATTGACTTTGACAAGGATCTGACTGGATGGCGACCTGAGCAAGGCAAGGTTGATAAATACGGGAATGAGATTGAGGACCGTGTATACAACCAGAAGGATTTTGATAAAAACCTGGTGCTGGACAAACGCACTATTATGGTGGCTCAGAAAATCACGGCATTCCTGAAAGCCACGGATCGATATGATAAGACCATCGTCTTTTGTGAGGATATTGAACACGCTGAACGTATGCGGCAGGCACTGGTAAATGAAAATCCAGACTTATTCAGAAGGGACAAGCGGTACGTCATGCGTATCACAGGTGACAGTACCGAAGGAAAAAACGAGCTCTACAACTTTACCGATCCTGAAAGCCGCTATCCCGTTATTTCTACTACGTCAAAGCTCATGACCACTGGGGTGGACACGCAGACTACCAAGTTGATTGTGCTTGACCAGAACATTCAGTCCATGACGGAGTTCAAGCAGATCATTGGCCGTGGCACTCGCATTCAGGAAGATTATGGAAAGTTCTATTTCACCATCATGGATTTTAAAAAGGCTACTGAGCTTTTCGCCGATAAAGATTTTGATGGTGATCCAGTTCAAGTATATGTCCCAGGGCCGGATGAACCTCCTGTGCCACCGGATGATGTTGACATAGATGATGGCGATGATGACGGCACCATCATCGATATCGATCCACCCGATGTTACTATCCCTCCGGGCGATGGCCCACCGCCAAAGAAATATTATGTAGATGATGTGCCGGTCTTTGTCGTTGCCGAGCGGGTTCAGTACTATGGCAAGGATGGCAAACTCATTACGGAATCCCTGAAGGACTATACCCGTAAGGCTGTAACACAGTCTTTTGCATCGCTGGATGATTTCCTGAAACGGTGGAATGACGCCGAAAAGAAAAAGGCGGTAATCGAAGAGCTTGAAGAGCAGGGCGTTTTGTTTGAGCCATTGGCTGATGAGGTCGGTAAGGATTTTGGGCCGTTTGATCTCATATGCCATGTGGCATATGGCCAGCCGCCGTTAACCCGCAGAGAGCGGGCTGAGAACGTTAAAAAGCGGAATTATTTTGCCAAGTATGAAGAAAAGGCCAGGTTGGTCCTTGAAGGCTTGCTGGACAAATACGCTGATGAGGGAATTGAGCACGTTGAGAATATTGAGGTTTTGAAGTTGCAGCCCATCAATCAATACGGCAGGCCGATGGAAATTATAAAAAATTTCGGTGGCAAAGAAAAATATTTGGAAGCATTGAAGGAGTTGGAAAGCCAGCTTTACATTGTTGCCTCATAACCATGTGAATCATGAATCTGTTGAAGTGGAGAACTAATGGCAATCAGTACAGTTGTTAAATCAATCCAAGATATCATGCGTAAGGATGTTGGCGTTGACGGCGATGCCCAGCGTATCGGTCAACTTGTGTGGATGATCTTTCTGAAAATATTCGATGACAAAGAGCAAGAGGCCGAGCTTTTATCAGACAATTACAAGTCACCTCTCCCCGAAAAGCTGCGATGGTGCAACTGGGCAGCTGACCCGGAAGGCATTACCGGCGATGAATTGCTTGAGTTCGTCAATAATGATCTTTTCCCTAAACTGAAGAATCTCAACATAGGCACCAATGGTAATAAGCGGGCTTTCATTGTCCGATCGGTGTTTGAAGACGGCTACAACTACATGAAGTCCGGCACGCTCATGCGTCAGGTCATCAACAAGATCAATGAGATTGATTTCAACAGCTCCGATGATCGCCATATGTTCGGGGATATTTATGAAAAAATCCTGAAAGACCTTCAAAGTGCTGGCAATGCCGGTGAATACTATACACCAAGGGCTGTGACTCAATTCATGGCTGACATGGTTGATCCAAAGTTGGGTGAAAAAGTGCTAGACCCAGCTTGTGGCACTGGTGGATTTTTAACCTGCGCTACTTTAAATATGCGTAACCAATATGTAAAAACACCGGAAGACGAGAAGCTTCTCCAGAATTGCATTTATGGTGTGGAGAAAAAACAGCTCCCTCATTCGCTGTGCATGACCAATATGCTCCTTCATGATGTGGATGTGCCTGCCAATATTCTTCATGACAATACGCTGGCCCGGCCACTGAAAAGCTATGGTCCGAAAGATCGTGTTGATGTTGTTTTGACCAACCCACCGTTTGGTGGACAGGAAGAGGATGGGATCGAATCCAATTTTCCCACAGGATTGAAAACAAAAGAAACAGCTGATCTATTTTTAGTTTTCATCATGCACATTCTAAAGGATGGCGGGCGCTGTGGCATGGTTCTGCCTGATGGCACCCTGTTTGGTGAAGGCGTCAAAACCCGTATTAAAGAAAAACTTCTGAAGGAATGCAATCTTCACACAATTGTCAGACTGCCCAATGGTGTCTTTAACCCTTATACTAATATCAAGACTAATCTTTTATTCTTCACCAAAGGCGAAAAAACCAAAGATGTATGGTTTTACGAACATCCATATCCTCCTGGTTATAAATCATACAATAAAACTAATCCTATGCGAGTTGAGGAATTTGATCCAGAGAAGGCATGGTGGAATAATCGTGATAAAAATGAGTTCGCTTGGAAAACTACATTTGAGGAGATAGAATCCGGCGGATATAATCTTGATATAAAAAACCCCTATAATCCTGATGATGATCTTGGTGATCCCGATGACCTGCTTGCTTATTACAAGTGCCTGTTAAAAGATGTGGCCGAAGTACAAGATAGGCTAAAGGCTGAGCTAATGAAAGCGTTAGGAGGCAATGCCTGATGGAGCATAAGACCTTCTACGACAATTTTGAGCTTCTTACTGACGCCCCTAATGGCATTCAAAAGCTCAGGGAAATGATTCTTCAGCTGGCTGTTAGAGGCAAGCTTGTTCCTCAAGATTCAAATGATGAATCTGTATCTTTGTACGTGTTCACGGGGTAGGCGCGATACAGATCAGATCCAGGATAGATCCGGTGTTGAATTCCGGAAATACGAATTGATGCAGTCAACGAGAATTGGGAACGTCGCCTTGCCTTTTAGCCGACAGGTTTCTTTGAATGACAGGATACGTTCAACCCAGCGTTTCCCTTTCTCACTTTGGGTTCCGAGACTGCGTTTTCGCCATAGTACCCCGTAGCGCAATGCTCTTTCAGCACGGTTATTCGTCGGCTCGATGCCTTGATGGTCGAGAAACAGCCACAGGTTGTCGATTTCCCGGATGATCTGCCGGGCGAGTCTGCCGGCATCGGTTTTATCCGGCTCCCACAGCGACATCGTGAGTAGAAAGAACTTATAAAACTCGGACCATTGAACAGGGTCCGGAGGCTCTTTGGCAAAATGGACCAGTTGCCGCAGCCAGCCGGCAACCACCGCACCGAAACGACGCTGGTCAGATTTTTTGCTTTCCGTCAGGGCGTCGGCCTTGCGGATTAAATGTGCAAGGCAGGTCTGGCGGTTGACCCATTTACGGTATAGGCCATATCCGTCGCTGATCAGGATGCCGTCCCAGTCGTCGACCAGTCTGTTGAAAGCCTCCTTGGAACGATGCCGGTCGATCCGGTAAAAAGCGACACTGTCGTTGACCATGGCCCACAGCCAGTGAAGGTCGTTCTGATTGAACCAGGATGTCTCGTCAATATGGTTGCACCAGTATCGGCGGGCAATCCTTCCGATCCTGGAATACACCGGCAGCAGTGCCTCGGACGCCCGGTCGATGATTTTCTGGATGGTGCCCGTGGCGATCGATATTCCAAAACATGATGCGATCAACTGCTGGACATCCTTTCTGCTCATGCCTTTATTGCCGCTGAGTTCGCTTACCAATGCGCTGAAGCGCGGCCCATAGCCAGCAACCACACTGCCGGGAAGCGTGGCCTTGACCGTTTTACCGCAACCCGGACAATCGCACTGGTGGAGGATGAAGTGCCGAACCTGCATTCTGATCCTTGGCAGTTCGATACGCTGATGGACATAAACCGGCTGCATCCTGTCCGGATCGAACTCGGTGTTGCCGCAACCGCAGCGTTTCGGCATCAGCAAATGACGATAATCGGGGTCGAGCATCTGCTGTTGATGGGGTTCATGCCCTTCCTGTCCACCCTTTTTGCGAGGGCTCTTTTTCTGCTTTCGCTTTTTTTTCGAAAAGGGTGGATCAGATGAAGGCGGTTTGCTGGAATTGCGTGAGTTCTTCCTGGACTGGAGCTCCAGTTTTTCGATCCGCTTTTCATGGGCTTCAACACGATGCCCCATGTCATGGACGGCCTGTTCCAACGCCAGGATGTACTGCCTGACCGCCTCCGGTGTCTGGAACCATTCAAGCTGAGAGAAAGGTCTTTGGAGTGTCATGAAAGAGACTTTATCATAGCCAAAATGAAAAATCTAGATTTTTTACAATTATTTCAATGATTTATAGATATATCTATATTAACAATAATTTCTATATGTTAAGCGGCGTAGCCGTCCGGGAAAATGCCCCGTGAACGGTTACGTATCTTTGATGCTCGAAAAAATTGCAGATGAAAAAAATCAGTATGTACGTGAAGGAATTATCAAGGACAACAAACCACTAACTCCTGTTGATATATCTGAAGTCCCATATAAATTGCCAAAATCATGGGCATGGGTAAGGATACGGACCATATGTCATGATCTTGGCCAAAAAAAGCCAGATAAAATATTTACCTATATCGATGTAACATCAATAAATAAAGAGAAAGGTATAATAGAAAATAAAAATAATGTTTTAAGTCCAGATGATGCCCCTTCACGAGCCAGAAAAATTGCAAAAAATGGTACGGTTCTTTATTCTACGGTGCGTCCTTATCTTCTAAATATAGCAATTATAGATGAGAACCTTGATCCTGAACCTATTGTTAGTACGGCATTCTCGGTACTGCATCCTCATTCAGGTATATGTAACCGTTATATTTTTTATTATTTGAGGAGTAAGCCTTTTATTGAATATGTAGAAAATGCAATGACTGGAATGGCATATCCTGCTATAAACGATGCTAAAATGAACCTCGGATATGTTCCTCTTCCACCTACCAACGAGCAAAAGCGTATCGTTACTAAAATAGATGAGTTATTGGCTCTTTGCGATGATCTGGAAACAAGAAAAAAGCAAGCCAATCATACCTGCATAAAGGTCAACAATGCATCCATTAACAAGCTGATATCAGCATCGACCCCAGATAAAATACAAAAACAGTGGAACCGTATCCACACGAATTTCAACTTGCTGTACAGCAAACCTGAAAATATCGATAAACTACGACAGGCTATTTTGAAATTAGCGGTGCAAGGAAAACTGGTGCCCAAAGATCCCAATGATGAGCCTGCATCGGTTCTGTTAGAAAAGGTAAGAACAGAACAAAAACGAAAAATTAAGGAATCTAAACTAAGAGAAACTAAACCAATTAAACCCATAACTCCAGATGATATTCCAACATCTATACCAAGTGGGTGGGGTTGTGAGCGTTTTGGTAACATAGCTCTTATCAGTGGAGGAGTTACGAAAGGTAGAAAATTAGCTGGTAGGAAAACAGGCTATTACCCCTATTTGAGAGTGGCCAATGTTCAAAGATGGCACCTTGATTTAAATGAGGTAAAGGAAATTGAAATACCTGTTGATGAACTTGATAAATACAAACTGGAAAACGATGATATTCTAATCACTGAAGGTGGCGACTGGGATAAAGTTGGTCGGGCTGCGGTGTGGGAAGGTCAAATAGAAACCTGTTTGCATCAAAACCATATATTTAAAGCCCGTCTTTCCTGCGATGAAATTGAAAAGAAATGGCTATTGTTGTTTATTAATTCTCCAGTTGGGCGTGAATATTTTGAAAATTCTTCAAAACAGACCACAAACTTAGCGTCAATAAACATGACACAGCTTAAACATTGCCCTGTCTATATTCCTCCTGTGAATGAACAAATAAGGATTATAAATAAAGTCGATGAACTATTGTCGTTGTGTGATGACCTCGAAAGACAATTGAATGAGGGAGAGTCTTGTAGAAATCGATTAATCGGCGTTTTTGTTAGTCACTTATTAGCGGCTTAATGTATGTTCACGATAACCGCTCCATTAAATAAATAACACTTATTTTAAAGGAGTTAAAATGATTGAGGAAGCGAGAATAACTTTCTATGAAATAGAAAGATGTGGGTACTATAGATATAACCATGATGAACCAGAGTTCGGATCTGTTTTGGATGTTATGTCCCAATTACATGACTGGGTAAAACAAGATGATTGTGTTTTGGGTGAAACTTGTACTTATAAAGTTGAAGAAGGAGAATCAGTTTATCATACATACTGTTTCGATTTGGTAAAGGGTAACCCAACAAATGATTTCCTGTTAACTACATGGAATGAGGTTCCCTCTGTTAATGGACAAATTGCCGCTGTAAATGCAACTGAGCATGTAGGTGCAGCTACGGTTAACCTAAGTGAAATAGCCGAAGGTCATATACCTGGATATGCAACATATTTCTGGATTATACCAGAAAGAAAGATTTTTGCCACTATATGCTTTCATAATGCATTAAATGGTCATCAAAATTTCAAAAAATATATGAAAGAATATATAGCAAAGTTTACTAGTTATGTTGTGGCTGAAGAAGATGAAGATCAAACGAATATAATTGGTTATGCACAGAATCCAGGTGAACAAGCTCAAAATTATCTACCAAGCTTTAATTCACGTTTATTCCGTCTTCCAAGCAAACTTGAATATCTAAGAAATAACCATCAATTCATAAAAAAGATAATCAGAAAAAATAAGTTGAATCCTGACGTTCAAGAGAATCTGTCATTTTGGGAATGGATGTTAAGGAACATTGGTATTGCTGATCCCGAACCGCTTGAGAATGAAATACGAATAAGGTATGAGTTCAATCGTACACCGTCTATAGAAGAGCTTAATACCATTATTCACCAGTATTATGAAGATCATGATTCAAAATGGGATGATGTTGGATTCCATCTTGAAGGTGAGGATGCGCCGATTTGGTTAAGTCATTCAGTTGCTAAGAACAAGTTTGATCTTGATATTGAAAAGGACAATGCTGAAATCATAAATGCTAATTCGCTTCTCGCAGCTATTTGTCAGAACCGTCAAAACATACTCAATCTTGTAAACAATTAAAAAATGTTAAAATCAAATATTATAAAATTTTTATTAACGATTATATCTGGAATAGGATTTTTTTATTACGGTAAAAATATTCCTTTTTCCGAACAGTGGATACTATATGAAGCTCTTAGAAATACGTCAGCAATTATCTTTGGTGTGATGGGTGCATGGCTTGCAATATTGTACCCTTCTGGACTTTTGAATATCTTTGGTAAAAAAGAAAATATGCCAGACACTAACACCTCCAAAAATGTTAAAAAGTTTTTCCCGCCAATTGTGTATTCAACTCTGATATTAAGTTATGTTTTAATGGCCGGAGTTATCGCTCCATTACTAAAGACAATTCCCATTTTAATGAATTACAAAGATATTTTAAGAGGTTTGTCTTATTCAATTATTGGCATGCTTACTTTAGTACAATTATGGGCATTGATTCTAACTTTAGTACCCAGCTATATTTTACATCGTAAACTTGATCATCATGAATCAAAAGAAGCTCAAAGAAAAAGAATGTTTTCTAAGACTCAGAAAAAAAGAAAAGGATAAAAATATTTTTTTTAAATTTATGCATTAGCGGGTCATTATTTCAATAATGAAAATTGATTATCATTTAATGCTTTTGTGGGGCGGTACATATTGACGGATATGAAAAGTTTGAACTCAATATAATCTGTTCAAAATATATTGGGTTCAGCTGTGATTCCGGTTGTAAATAACTGAATTGTGGTTTCAAATCTACACCGAAACTCAATAGAAAATCGTTTCATCGGCTAAAAACAGCCAAAAATTGTGCAAAATACATATAAAAACAGTTGTTTATAACAAATTTAACTCTTTACACAAAAATTTGAAAATGATATAATACTGAAATAACAACGTAATATTAATTTTTAACCTGAATTAGAAAGCCGTCACGTGCAATTTGTGCGTGGCGGTTTTCAGGTTCTTAGGGACAATGAAAAGGAGGCTGCATGGGAGAACCTGCGGTGGTAGTTCAATTGCCAGTGAAAAGACCAGTTCGGAAAAGAAGGAAAAAGCCTCCTCAGAATATCGATGGCATCAAGTATTTCACAGAGAACCAGATCAAGCTGATTCGTAAAACCGTTCGTGATAAAGCTAATCTGGATCATGCCAAGGCCAATGTCACCGGTATACGTGAATGGATGGCAATCGATCTGATAACATCGACTGGTTTGAGAGTGGCTGAGGCTTCAGACCTTTGCTGCGGTGACATTAGATGTGGATACGGTCAAAGCGAGATTTATGTTCGTGACGGCAAAGGCGGTAAAGCACGAACGGTTCAAATACCGGCCAGCCTTAAGAAGCACCTTAGCCACTTTCTGAAATGGAAGGAAGAACGTGGAGAAGGTGTTTCATATGACGATCACCTTTTCATTGGTCAGCGTGGGCCATGGACAACTCAGGCAGTGCAGCAACTTGTGAAGAAGCATCTGAAGGTCTTGGGGCTGTATGAGTCCGGGAAATCAGTACATGCATTGCGACATTCATACGCTGTGCAGTTGTATCGTCAAAAAAGGGATCTAAGGGCCGTACAAAAGCAGCTGGGCCATGCTTCAATCCAAACAACGCAGATCTATGCCGATGTGACATCGGAAGATATTCAAGATCAAATTAAAGGAATCTGGTGAATAATGAATCGGCGATTGGTTATAAAGAAAATGATTACAACAGCGGTAAGTTTTACCATCGGTATGCCACTTGTTTTAGAATTTATATTTTTCGTTAGCCACTGTGATGAAAATAAAAAGAATCTATCATTCGTAGCAATCATCGAAAAAACAATAGATCACCTTTATATAAAAGATGGTTTCGTTGATCTGGTTACGCTTTCTACGGAATTATTACAAAATGGACAACTTGAAATGATCGGTGGAATGGAAAATCTACTTTTCATAATTGATCGCTATAATCTCTACGATAGACTAAACTAAACGTCATCAGATAGAAGTAATCTTTGCAATGCCGCTCTGGACTATTCCAGGCGGCTTTTGTTTTTTTTATGTGCCGATAAAGGAGAAAGCCATGTGGAACGAACCATCGAAACAAGACTTGCAGAAAATTGGAATACCGAAATTGTACGATGATGAAGAAACCCCGCTAAAAGATAAACTGATATACGGTCACTTCTTCATCGGTGCATGTGACTGGTTCATTGCCGAATGGGACGGTGGCGATTTGTTCTTTGGATATGCGAACCTGGGTGATGATCAATGCGCCGAGTGGGGTTACATATCATTCAGTGAACTTAAATCGTTAAACATTAATGGTTTTGAAATTGAGTATGATGCGCATTGGAAAATTCGACCTGCCAAAGAAGTCTCTAAAATCATTTTTCGATAATAAATCTCTACTACAGATAGGAATGTTATAAATGGATAAAGGTTTCCGATTTGGAAATAGAAAGTCGTATCTTGTTTTAGATAAACTCGGTAACGGTTTTGAGGGAACGGTGTACGCCGTATATAGTAAGAAGGAGTTGAAGGCAGCCAAGATAACTATCATTGGTGAAGAGACCATCTACCAGTGTTCCAGTTATAGCCGTAGTGAGTTCGACCTACGGCGAAGCCACCCATTTAAACCGTTACCGGCAAAATGGTATTCGTGTGCCGACGATGACCTCAAGAATGAGGTGATAGACGTATTGAAGCTGCTGAAACAGCAGCATGCGTTGCATTCGCAAATACAGCGGAAAAAAATACCGTGGCTAATACCGCCCTTGCAGGATTATGGATTGCTCCTTCTGCCATCGGACGATGGGTTGACGCCGGCTACTTGGGAAATATATCCGCTTGTGCAGGGGCAAACGCTCAAGCGCCTGCTCGACAACCTGAACGATGTGATCCTGATGCAGTCCTTCCTTAACACTGGTCGGATAAGAGCTGGAATAGATGCTAAGGCGGCCTACAGCAGATTGGCTGACATGGTTATCCAGCAACTTACCCATGGTATAGAGATTTTATACAAGCATGGGTTCGCTATCGCCGAGATCGACCTACACCCAAGCAACCTGCTATTCGGTGCAGTGGACGGTGGGGCCAATAGGGTTTACCTCATAGACAACCGATTATGTGCTGAGGGATGTGGGTGTAATAAAGACGAATTGCTCAACGAAATAGAAATGGTCGGAGGCCATATTCGTGATTGGCATAAAAAAGGAATGATATACAGTGCGTATTATAATAGTCTGATTGACGATATCTGAGAAAGTACTCAAATGAGTAGACCACCTAAAGAAAAACCGGGTATTTTGATTAGATTGTTAACCATAATACCCGGTTTTTTATTATTTTTTTAAAGAGTTTCTACAATCTGGGTAATTCTTTGATGGACCCTCTTGGTCCGTGTTCGGTCAAGAATTAAATCCCATGTCCAGAGTGGTATCAATCTTGCTTTTGATACTATTTCAACCGCCGTGTCCCCGGTAGTTATTTTTGTTTTTCCGGTTTTTAGAGAAATCAAGATGCCGTTCTTGATACTATCAATACCCTTTAGCTTTACGCTTTTCATCATTTGTAAATCACTAAATAATTTTGTTTTTAGCTCATCCAAATTAATTTTTTTGTTGATTGTTTTTTTGTGTGCCATAAATCCTCCTTTTAAATTGGTATATAAGTTGATGTTGATGAAGATAAACAGATATGTTTCTTATATTATCATTTGTCCTACGGCTTTTGGTTACGCCATTTTAACCTCCATTTTCAGTGGGTTAACTGAATGTAGCTCATAATGTTTCAATCGCTCTTTAATCTTTTTCCATACAACCTAAACGTAGTATCGGCATTTAATTTATTACCTTTAGGTGTCTGTATAGACCTTCCCTTGTCAGATATAAGCAGGGTGGAGGTTTTATATGGATTTCAATGCATTAAAGAAGCGATTTGGGATCAGACTCAAAAAACTGCGACTTGATAGAGGCTTGAGGCAGGAGGATCTTGAAAAGTGGGGATTTTCATATCGACACTACGGACGGCTTGAAAGAGGCCTTGTTAATCCGACACTTGAGACCATGGTTAAGCTTTGCCAGGTATTTGAAATCACACTTCCTGAAATGTTTAAATTCTTGGATTCAAAACAGTCGCCGACTGAGGATCAAGAGGCTGTATTGTTAAGTTTAAACAGGATCCTTCAGGACGGCAATGAAGATAAAATCCGGAAACTAAAAATTTTCTTACAAGAAATCCTGTAATGGATGAATCAGTTTCTCACCGCTGGAGCATCCATCCGTATTGCCCTTCCAGCTAACTGCTGTCCCCACAGCCCCCATTATCCATCACTTTGAGTTATAAGTGGCAAAATGTCTGAGCCTTCTATGATGGCCCTATCCAAGAGTTGACTCTTTATTATGTTAAAAATTGTTTCTGATATACTAACATATTGACAATTCTATTAATATTTGAAATTCTTCATTTATTTCTCCTTCTAAATAAATCCTAAAAAAGCGGTATTGTAATATGGCACTGACTAAACACGATATCGTTGATCAGATCCAGAACCAACTCGGTATCCCGAGAAATGTGTCCGCTGACGTTACCGAAACCCTCCTTGAGATCATCAAGGCTACACTGGCATCAGGTGAGGACGTCTTGGTCAGCGGGTTCGGCAAGTTCTGTGTGAAGGACAAACAGGAGCGGAAAGGCCGTAATCCAGCTACTGGTGAGGATATGATGCTGAAGCCGAGGCAGGTGGTGACGTTCAAATGCTCTGGATTGCTGAGGAACAAGGTAAATGGCAAATAAGTTTACAATTACTAAAAACACAAAACGATCCCCGTTAAAGGCTTTACCGCTTCATACGGCTGGACAATCTATAGACGAAGAAATCCACAGAATACAAACCGTTGAGATTGGCAGCTACTTTGCTGGAGCGGCGTGTATGGTGTTCATTGCCTGCTTTGAGTGGTACAAATGGGTGACATCAGCGCCACCATCTCCGGTATCGATTAGTATCGGAGCAGCCGTAGTTGTTTCATACTGCGTTTACAAGATTATAAAGTTTCGGAAAGAGGTGAAAACGCTGCGGTTAGCACGGGATGGTGAGAGAGCGGTTGGGGAATACTTGGATTCCTTCAGACAGCAAGGCTATAGAGTCCTTCATGACTTGGTGGGAGGCGATTTCAATATTGATCACATTATAATCGGGAAAACTGGTATTTATACAATAGAAACAAAGACCATCAGCAAATATGTCCGGGGTACTCAAAAGATTAATTATGATGGAGAAGAATTATCCATCAATGGAATGAAACCAGACAGGAATCCCATAATTCAGGCGAAAGCACAAGCAGGCTGGGTAAAAGAGTTCGTCCGAGATTTTCTGAAGAAAAATGTTCCCATCCAGCCTGTGGTTGTATTCCCTGGCTGGTTCGTTGAAGGGAATCAAAAATCGGAGGTTTGGGTACTTGAACCGAAGGCTCTAAAAGGTTTCATCAGCCGCAGAGATGAAGTTATGGATGAAAAAGATGTCTCGATTATCGCAAATTACCTTACCAGACATCTAAGAACCCGTGAAGAATACTATAGGAAGAATTGATGCCAGAGAATCGTCAAAAGACGAAGATCACCTGACAAACCTTATAGACTTAATTTATGTGGTTTGACAGACGTGAATGATGTTATATGCCATCGTGTTAATTCATGAATGATCTCAATTA
This sequence comes from Desulfosarcina widdelii, assembly GCF_009688965.1. Classification (GTDB taxonomy): domain Bacteria; phylum Desulfobacterota; class Desulfobacteria; order Desulfobacterales; family Desulfosarcinaceae; genus Desulfosarcina; species Desulfosarcina widdelii. Next base: position 122,827 of record NZ_AP021875.1, read on the forward strand.
GTCTTTAATTTGACCTCTCACAATAAGCTACGCACACGCACCCACCGTAGCTAATTTACCTGCCATATTATTCGATTATAGAATTGTTTCGCAGCGAATTAATGTGTAAATTGGGCCTGTATCATTGATATCAAATTGAGGTGTAATAAACGTTATGACGGGAACTATTCTTCTATCCATTCTTTCGGGGGTTTCATTTGCGGGAGCAGGCCTTGGATACAAGATGGCAGAACGCTGGCGGTGCCGATCATCAGTATTCATACTTGTTTTTGCGATAACCGGTGGAGCTTTTGCAGGGGTTAAGGCTTTTTCCGAAACGACGGTATGGCTTGAACCAAAGTTATGGATACTGGGGATAGCCATGGGACTTTTATTTGATCTGGCTATTTATTTTATCATGCAGGCCAACCGTCTTGGACCAGCATCGGTGAGTTGGACAGTATTGAATCTGGGATTATTGGTGCCGATTTTTATTTCGCCGTTCATTGTTGATGAAAAAGTGCTCTGGTTGGACCCGATTATTGTAGTGCTGTTTATTTTAATGTTATTGATGTTTGCCCGTGGCATGAAAAATACTGGTGAGGTAATACAGGGAGGTCATAAACTGCATATCCTGATGTTGTTAGGGATATTTTTTGCTCAAGGTTTGTTTCTGCTGGGCAATAAAATCAAGTACGCTTTATTCAACGATGCAAATACGGCTGCGCTGACATTTATTGTATATATGAGTGGAGCGGTGGCGGTATTGCTCTTTATCTATACTACTAAAAAACGGGTCACCTTTTTGGGAAGTGAGTTGAAGGCCGGGGCTATAACGGGCATTTGTAACAGCCTTGGGGTTATTCTGCTATTAAGCGCAATGAGCCTACCATCAACGATAGTATTTCCCTTGAGCGCATCTATCGCATTGTTAGGAGGCGTATTTTTAACTTGTTTGATATATGGGGAAAGACTAGACCGAATGAAAACGACAGGCGTGATGTTGGGATTAACGGCATTAATATTAGCTGTTTTTCGGGAAAACTTGGTAAGCTTTTTAACCGGGAATTGAGGAGGTAAAGTTTATAGAGTAATGTTTGTGGTATGTATAAACCACCAAATGCCAAATAAAGTTAATGCAGCCAACGTAAAAAGTCGAGGGCCGGTCTACAGCATTCGTACTCACCAGGACTAAGTAGCCTGCTTAAAATCGGAAGTTTGGGTGATACAGTTATCGCCAAATCATCAACAGAAAAATGGTTTCTGAAAAGCTACGATGCCATACTGTCAAGCGAAGGCTCGGCACTCATTCCAGTTTTAACGGACTATCTTAAAAAAGATGAATCAGACATTTGAACCTTCCATAGACAATGCCCTTCCAGCCACCCGCTGTAACCACATAGCGCACTGTTCCGGTCCGCCAGCTATCCATGGCTGTGTTGAGTGAATCTTGGTAAATAGATCTTTGTGCTGGATATCACCTGCCAGAAAAATTAATGCGAAATGCACCCGACGCATGATCAATTGGAACAACCGGTGGCTGTCCATTGCTTTTTCAATTTCAGCCGGAATCTTTTGTAATCCATTCCATGGTCCAATATACCGCCGCAGATACTCTTTCACCAGATCAATGAGACTCCTATCGTTCCCCTCAAGCATCGGATATATATAGAATTTCAGCATATCGACGGCTTCCACTCGTGTGCTGTCGTCCTTGATAAAGGCTTGCCAGCATGACCTTTTAAGTAGCGTAGACTCGAACTGTAGCTGGCTCAGTGGCAGAATGTTGCTAAGCATAGGGAACTCCTTTACCTCGCAGGAACGCTGAACCATCCAAACGATGGACGGTTGGCCCTTCAATAGCTGGTACTCACGGCTATTAAAGCCATGAACAACAGCGGCTTCCGTTAACCGGCAGGCCACGATGTCTGGATTGATTCCTATGAGCGGTTCCTTGCATTCGCATGAATTTTCAATGTCCTCGTCGGCCATGCAGGTTCGGCAGTAGGCAGCAGATCGGTAAATGCTCTGCATCAGGTTCCGTGTCTCTTGGAGCAGGACGGCTATCTCGATGCAGGCCTGCGGTTGTACAGTGTGGCCGGCGTCCTCAGCCAAATTTATCTGTTTGGCTAACTCATCGATGGAATCGTATTCTGGGAAAACGAGTTGGTTCTGTGATTCAACGACGGGATGTACTGTACGTTCATTTTTTGTGAATAAATCCATGTTGTCCTCCATGCCGGTTTAAAACGTTGATTTTTTTATTTATTAAACTGGCAAAAGGGAGGCTGACATTCGTAACATCAATAAATATTATGGATTAAATCAATATTGACATTTTTTATTAAACTTTTTTGGTACAGAAACCGATATTGAATTAAAAATAACCTTTAGATTTACAGTAGGAGTTATCAATGCTGGAAGATATCTATAAACCAACGGTTTCTTTTAAGAAAAACTTAGTTTTCTTTCTGGTCATTTTTGTATCATCGATGATCACAGGTTGTGGTAAAGATGCTTCTGATCATCGGAGCGAACTTATAGAATCCATAGAAAATAAGTTTGAGAATGTATATCACTGTGATGATATAGAATCATATAAGATAGATAAAAATGAGCAAGTTATTTATCCTGAAATGTCTTTCAGAGACAAAGGTAATAATAAAATAATAATTTCACATAATTCATTAAAAAATAATAGTAAGAAAATTGTTTTTAATGGAAAAAGTTATAATATTTCAAAGTCATCATTTTTATTTTGGGAAAAAATAGAAATATTTCCTTCATCCTATGATCAAAGTGATTTTCAATATTTTAAATGTAATAATCAAGGTTGCAGACTGATTGATCCAAATAATGATCACACGTCATCAGTTAATTTCTTTGCAACTCTTCTCATTGGTGCTGTGTTTGGTTTTGATGCTGGTGACGGTGCTGCAGGTGAGCTAATTACAAAATATGAAATGAGGATCTTAATTCCTGATGATATTAAAGCCATAACCATGCAAGTTAATTTAGGCAACCACGTCTAAAATCAAAAATTATAATTCTCAGGAGAAAATATGGCTAAATTTAGTATTGTTTATAAAATAATATCCAAAAAAGATCAACGGAATATGCATATAGATGCTCTTGATAAAAATGATTCCGTTGCGAAATCAAAAATGAAATTATCTCAACTATACGGTAACGACTATAAAATAATAAGTTCGGCTAAAATTGGCAATTAAATAGAATCAGTATTTATGAGGGCAACAATGGATAAAAAAGTATTTATGCTAAGATTACCAGCAGTGATCATTTTAATTACTTTTTGTTCGATATTTTTAATGTCATGCGATAACAGCACTTTAAACAAACAACAAAAAATAGATAATTGGACTCAAAAACCTGCATTTAAAACGCTTTCTTCAGATGAGCATAATCAGTTTTTTGTTAGAAAGTTAGCCAATAAATGGATGACGCATTGGAAAAAATGTATCAGAAATAATAATTTTATTTGGGGAATACTTTTCTCTTCCTTATATCTATCAGCCTTTTTTTATGCAACGCCTGTTGTTTTTTTAGGTGATTTAATTACTTTAAACATTGGTGCTGCAATTGGCTCTGTAATCGATGGAGTTGGTGGTTTAATACATGCTTTATTTGCATTATTTAGACTATTTATATAATGTAGTTTTAGGAAATAAATATTATTAGACAGATTTTTGTGGATCAAAGGATATTAGTTTGAAATATATATGCAAATATTGTGGAAACAAGACACAAAATTCAATGTATGCGCAATCAAACTGCGTGCAAAGCCCATTCAAAACACATTTGCTAATTACTGATTCTGGTAAATACGTTTGTAAATATTGCGGAATAAAAAATACTAATTCATTTTTTGTTAGAGGGTTATGTTCCAATCGGGTAAATGAGCATCATGAAATAATAAATGATATTAACTTTTATCTTTGCAAATACTGTGGCATAAAAGGGAATGATCCAATTTTTATTAGGCATAATTGTTCTAAAAGTCCACATGGTAAGCATGAATTAGTCGATCAATAATTCACAAAAAATAGCGTGATAAACGATTCGATTATTTTTTCTATATAGTTAATTAATGAGGAGGATATATGTCAATTGATAACATTCATCTAAATAACTATATAAAAAAAATAAGTTTTATATTTCTTATCGTTTTACCAGTTTTGATATTAACAGGATGTGGAAGCAATAATATTCCCTTGGAAGAACGTATAAGAAACGACTATGTAAAAAATCATAGATTAGACAGATATTACGAGCTGCATGAAAGGTATGATGGAGTAAAAGTTGTACTTTGGCTGAATAGTGAGGAAGATCGCTCATGGTTTCTAAATTTTCCAGTTTGGGCCTTTTTCTCAATTATGCCTGATTTGCCGGAAGTTTTAGCGGGAGGTGGTGTTATTGGTATTATCTATTTTGTTGCTTGGTGGATTGGCGTTACATTGACAGGTGGAGGTATATTAGCAGTCCTTGCATGGTTAGGTGCTATGGCTGGTGGTATTCCGGGTATTCCTCCAGCGATGGTAGGAATTGTATTTTTATGTTCGATGTTTGTAATACTGGTAAATATATTCGGAATGGTTTTTTAGAATGACTTTGAACGGAGGTAGCCGGATAGTAAAGACCTATTTCATCGCTCTTGCATTAACATTTAGTATGATATTCAATGCATCAAGTACAGCTCATTGCAGTATCTTCAGCAATGCAAAAAAGCAAATTACAAAAAAACTGAAATCAGTAAAAAAGGGTACTGGTGTCGGTAAGACGACCGGCGGGTCAAGCGTAGTATTGGCCAACAGGCTTGGAATAGCAGCAAGAAAAGGATGGGCAGCACATCATGTCATTCCGGTACAATTGAAAAACCACAGAGCTTTAAAAAAAATCGGAATGGATATGGATGAAATAGCTAACGGCATAGCCCTGCCTACAAAACCTGGCTTGGATCCAAAATTGCCTTTGCACCGAGGCAGCCATCCATCGTATACTGCCGCAATAGCTCAGGAACTAGATCAAATACCGGTTGATGCATCTGTTAGTGAAACCAAACGGATGGTAAGCAAAATACAAAAAAAATATAGACAAAAATTAGAATCAGGAACACCATTGCATGATAAATATGGAGCTTCAGATCCATGGTATTAAAAAATAGAATAGAAGATTTTATAGAGATAATTGGTTCTATTGATTGGTTTTGTAGAATTGGAAGCAATTACATTTTCGATAACAAAAATTTGAAATACGCAAATAGCAAAAAAAACGCTCAATCATGTTGGATATCAGAATCATTTGAAGAAGCAAGTTCAGTTGCCTGGGAGGCCTTCAGACAAGTTATCGTTACAGAAAAAAAGAAATTAAAATATTGGGAAAAAAGTTTTAATAAATGCCATGAAAAGCTTATTAAAACATTAAGCACTTCAGAAAGTGCGTTAAAATTAATTAGTAGTCTTAATCAAGATGTTGATGAGTTCGCATCGAAACTGCCCTTTTTAGGTGCAGTTGGTGAAATAATTGTATCAGATTTAAAGCCAGAATATGATTTTTTTACTACACAAATACCTTTGTATATTGAAGGTGTTTGGGTTTGTGGTTGGGAAGGAAAACTAAACTCCGAAAAGTTCGTGTATCCAAAAAAAAATTTCATTATTTATTAACTAACGTTTGGTTAAATGAAATACCACGTGGCGAAGAAACCCTCCAAGTCTATTGCAGAATACCCCCAAGATTGTCCAACAATGTGCATGCCTCTGTAGCCACAGGCAAGATCAAGCATGTTGCGGTATTTGGTACGAAGCTGAAATGGCGTAGAGGGGATGTGACATCTATCAGTCTGTCAACTAATCTTGATGAATAGCAATGCAACGGCTTTATGGCCCCCATTTACGGTCATTTCATCGTAAGTTCGCCTAAATATGGCTCAAGCAACCGTATTTGTTCCGCTTTCTGGCCAATTCTAAGCCGATTCTCCCGTATTTCGGTCGTTTGCGTATATCATGGCATGCGTTAACGGTGAAAATGCCACATTGCAGGTGTCGCACCCGAGATTGGTAATATCGGTAATTCACCAGACACGATAGCAACCAAGCCGTACACAATTTCAAGTTAGGAGCTATAGCATACCTGCCAAAAATTAGATAAAACGGCAGTCAATATTCACGGCATCGCAAGAATATAGTCCAACAATAGTTTTGTTCCGTTTTCTGACTAACCATGAGACCGTTCTCCTGCATTTCGGCTGCTTACACGTATGATGGCATGCGTTCATCGTGATAATGGCGTATTGCAGGTGTCACGCTGGAGAAGGGTAAGATCGACTTTTTGTGGTTCTATGATCACTTTTTAACCACAATCAAACTTTATTAAAATTCTGCCAATCGTCAATATGGTAATGCTATCCATGTACCAACAGATAGGAGTGGTGAACAAAGGGTTAGAAGCAATTCAGCCAGATTCAATCTGCACAACTATATAGCCATAAGAGTTAAGATATCAATTCTTATAGCTTAGGTTTACGGTGTTGCCGCTTGCGGCGTACTGGAGCTATAGATACCATGTCATGCTGTCGTACCGCCGGAGGCGGTAGTGGTGCATGTGATGATACATACCGTGTTACGCTGATAGTGTCAGATATAGCCTTAAATGTTAGTTGTCTGTATGTGAACCTATGTACGAGTGTATTTAACAAATTCAGCTTTCTTCTCCTTACTGACGATCGGTTTAATCTCGAAAGTGGGTGTCTCGAACCCAGAACGTTCACCAGCCATGGTGATTAACTTTTGAGGTATAATATCGCCTGTAATTAGTCCATCGTGCTCATTCTTATAAACAGGGATGCCGTCTTCACTGCACAATATGGTTAAGTGGTGGATAAAAGCAGCCTCTTGGCCTTGTAGCATGAACGCAGACAACGCACGCTTACAAGATGCTATGTGTTTGGGTTTTCTTAGCTCTTTGTTTCCTTTCAACCTGTCTATCAATATTGGCTTGCTGTTTGGTGATTCCCGTAAGCCTTTCTCTTTGAACTTCATGCCGCAGGCGTTTTTCCAGTGTTTTAGTCCACTGTGCCTGTATATGTAGCGTTTATCATTGCAATAGTAGAGATATGTACCCCATTGATTTGTTGCCTTGATCAAGGGCTTGAAGTGTTCATGGAGAGCTCTTAGATGCCTATTAATCCTTAGTATTTCGTAATCGTTCTCCTTGCTTATTAGTTTGTAAATTTTGCCTTTTTTATTCCAAAGAAATGTGCCCATTATTAATGAGTAGAACACTCTTTTCCACTTACTCTCTGACAGCCCCACAGATTCAGCCAGGTCTTCCCTGTTAACTGTACCGTTTACGTAATTATAAAGCCATGGGCATTTTATTCCACTATACTCTAACTCATGGTGAAAAATGTATGCTTGACTTGATTTTACATCATAGTTGTAGAGGCCATTTATACCCGCCATACAGAGGTTTTTAAAAACTTTTGATGCACTTTGAAAGCCACCGTTTCTTTCGGATAATCTTCCACCTTTTTGGATTGTGTAGGCCGCTTTGTACGTGTAGACCGGATCGTTACCGTCTGCATCGCTTAGCAATACCGGGAACTGGGCAAGGATAGTGCTTTGTGCTTTCCGGCAGTTGTTTAGCCGGCCCCTGGCTTTAGATAGCTTTTTTTGGGCTTCCTTGTGCTTAACCGAGTCCTCCCCACTGGTACGCTTAGCCTCATCAAATTCACTTTGGCAGTGTTTCATTTTGCGTTCGAGGGCATTGACGAATGTACCAGCCTTCTTGGGCCTGAAAGGAAAGGGTTGCAGCGCCTTTATGCTGCGACGTATTAAAGTCGGGGTATTAAAATCATCGCCATGTTTGTTGACATACCTGAACCTGCTAATGACCGGAGACCGCCACCGCTGACCAGTCATCAAATTGACCATCGGAGATCTTTTACCAGACCCTGTGCGCTTTAACCATAAATCACGCCAACGCTGATTTACATTTTCATAGGGCAATTTGACGACTGCTCTGTAGAGGTCTCCTACAAGCCTGAACTCCCGGGACTTACCTCTTTGGATGCTTTCAGGCTTAATTTCAATGACATTGGCATCCTTTAACTTGTGTACCTTGAAACCCCGACCAAGTTCACGTTTGATGAGCCCGCTGTAGATTGGTATAAACGGTCCATCTTGATCGCTGTGTTTATCCACTATGAGCATTGATGCGCATACGTGAGCGACAAAGCGATAGTACAAACCCTGGTCAGAGTCCGGTACATTGCTTAGCTTGGCATCCACTGTATCTTTCAGAAAGCGGTACAAAGCATCGGTAGTGCGGTACTTTTTCTGAAAGCGCCCTCGTCCGTAGTAGCTTTTTTTTCCGTTTTTACCCATATAATGATCTTTCCACGATCAAGAAAAACGTCAAATTTGATTTTTTTCGTCTACAGGTCTATTTCCGCCGGCGTTAAATCAATCGCTTGAATCCAGTCGAAATCATCGAATATTCGATTAAGTAGTGCCCGTCCAGAAACAGCGTATTTGAGTTCTCTTCGCGGAACAAAAAATTGAGCGCTACTTTTTTGAGAAGTACTTACGAAGGTGCCGCTCTTATTTTACGGTCATATGTGCATAAAGGCTCTTTTCGTGCCTACCTTTCCATCGGGTCGTTGCGCCGAACGGAAAATCCCGTTTCTAAACGGTTGCCAGTTTCTTGCGCGCCATCGTAAGCAAATTGGCGGCAACGACCGATGACAAGACATAGGATTTAAACGAACGAAATCCTTTCCAGGTGCAACGGGTCAGCCCGAAGCTGCGCTTGAGCCAGGATATGCCGGATTCGATTCCGGCACGAAACTGGCGAAGTTTTTTGTAAACGTAGTCGCTGCGGCACATGTCCGCTTCTTTTAGGCCTCGTTTTTTGGAAAAGCATACGTCTTTGATTCTGCGTTCTTTGGCTTTGGCAAGATTGTCTTTGGAGGCGAAACCGCCGTCCAAAGCGACTTTCAACGGATAGCGGCCATAGATCCTTTTTTGACGGTCGAGCATGGTTTCGACCAATTCCGTATCGGCGGGGTTGCCTTCCAAGATGACGCAATCCAGGATCAGGTTGGAGGCACCGCCCGTCAAACAGATTTTATGACCGTAATGTGTCTCTCGGCGGTCCTTGATAATGATGTCCGTATGGTCTTCGAAAATGGAAAACACCTTCTGGCCGGCCGGGACGCTTTCGCCTTGAACGATCCGGCGATAGGTTTGGTCGTATACTTGCCGGGCCAGGTCGCCATAGTGTCTGATTTCGTCGAACAAGCCCAACAAAAGCGGGTCCGCGCTGCAGTGTCGTGCCAGGATCTTTTCGGCCCGGATGGCATAGCCGATGGTTTTGCCAGTGACCTTGAGCAGATCTTTATACAGGGGAATACGCTGCTTCTCATTTTTGGCGTACTGGATACCGATCATCCTTTTCTTGGCGCGGCGCCGATGATCGGTAAAGACGATCTTGATCCCGAATTCGTCTCGGGCTTTGGTCAACAAACGGGCGATCACGCGCACCGAATCGAACAGTTGCACGGAATCGAGAGGCTTATGGATGTTGGACTCGACCACCGTACAATCGATCCGTGCCTTCCTGCCCTTTTCGATTTTATCGTCCTTAGCGCAGGCCAAAAGGTCGTCGGATATACGTTGCCATGTTTGCGGCGACAACGTTTTGATATTGGCGTTGAGGGCCGACTTTTTGAATCCCTTGTCGGCGATGCCGATGCGACAGAATCGTCTCAAGGCCCTGGAGTCGGAGATATGAAACGCCAGGTCTTCATATGTGAAACCGTAAAGCCGCATCACCACCGCAGCACGAATAATCTGCTCGGCCGTCATGCCGCGAGCCCCGGTTCGACGCTTGATGATTTTTCCCTTGTTGAGATCTTGCAGTACATGATCGCAAATGGTAGGAGTGCTATCGAGCACAATGCTGATCGCTTCCAGCTCTTTTTCCTTGGGATGACCGGTTGGGGGATCGATAAGCAGCATTTGTTTTTGATGTTTTTCGCGCATTTTGTGTTTGGCCCTTTTCTTTTTTTTGTATTGATATTGAACGTTTGGCGACATTCAATATACTACAATGAGAAAAGTAAAGCCAGTGCAAAATGCGCTTTTTTTATCAATAACGGCAGGTTACGTTGCCGGATGGGCACTAAGTAGCCCAGATAATAGCTCTAATTCGTGGAAATATATTTCATCCTTAGCCATCGCCTCCCTAGCATGGTCGATATCGCCCTTTTTCAGATACTGCTGGAGCCCTTGGGTAAGAGTACGAGTGGCACTTTTAATACGGACAACTGATATATCATCGTCAACGGACTCCCCACTGGCCTTTGCTTTCTTTTTCGCCAATTTTTCTTTACGGCGTATCCATTTACGTTCATCAATCCGCTGCTGTCTGCGTGCCCATTTATCCGATTTGCTGTTGTTGTAATCATCCTCAACATAGGTAAAGCCCGGGCGTTTAATAACCTCAACCAGCATGTCGTTGACCTCCAATCGGAACATTCCAATCGATTTTGCGTCTGTAATGTCGGGTTTTGGATCAACGCCATGATTTTTAAGGAACTGATCAACGGTCTGCTTTTTCGTGCTGTGAATGATGATGTCTAAGATGTGGCATTGTGGCAGGTAGCCGATGGCTGGGAACGCCTCAATGTCAATTCGTTTTGCCATCCTCATACATCTCTGAATCAACTGTTTGTCTATGTAGGGGAACCATTTATTTAATGCTTTCAACCATTTCTTCTTGTTTTGCTTGACTGACTTTTTCAACCCAAGGAAATGTTCGCCCATCCTGATCTTGTGGGCTGTTTTCGCTAAGTTGCCCTCCATGATCAATTTAAACTCTTTTTGAATCTTGCCGCTAACATACTCAAATTTCTGCTTGTCGGTCTTGCATCCATCTGGGAACTTGATTGATGGGATATCTCGCATCGTTGACCTCGTACCGAGTTTAGGCATCAGAATTAACGTTTTTGTATGGTCGCCAAGTGGCAAACCACGGGCACTTAACGTCGGTATCTGGCCGTTACCGGCACGAGTTGGTGGAGAGAATTACCTTAAATACAAAGGGAATAGGGTAGGTGACTGCTTCGCACCTCTTTTTAAGTCGTTCTAAGAATACTGATTTGACCCGAACATTATCGTTTCCAGGGGCAAACCACGGGAAAAACGCTTGACATCGAAAAATATTGTGTGTATCTACCGCTTTCCTTTTGGATCCAAGGCTTTATTGCTGAGCATAAAGTCCGATTTGATGGTACAATGATACTGTTGGCGTCGTTTTGGGGACGCCACTTAAAAATATATGTTACATCCCTATGTACGGGCCGTTTGCGCGGGTTTTACCGCCAGGCGGCTTTTTTGTTGTTAATCGACCGATGCCCCTATCCAATCCCATACCCGAGCGTTTCGATGCCATCGTCATCGGCACCGGTGCTGGCGGCGGCACGGCCGGCTACAAGCTGGCAACCATGGGCAAGCGCGTCCTTTTTGTCGAGCGGGGAAAACGGTTTGACGATGCCCGGGCCTTTCAAGATGAACAGGCCATGCAGATCGAAAAACAGGCATCGGACGACCGGCAGTTCGATTTCGGTGGGTTGAGGGATCGGCCGTTCATCGGAGGCATTGCCGGCGGAAGCACAAGCCTATACGGGGCATGCCTGATGCGGCCGGGGCCAAGCGATTTCACGCCGGGCCGGTATTATGGCCGATACCTGGATCGAAGCCTTTGGGACTGGCCTGTTTCCCAAGAGGAGATGGCGCCGTTTTATACCGAAGCCGAAAATATTTTCCGGGTGGCCGGAGAAATCGGCCAAGCAACCCCGCATCTGATGCAGCGGTTCATGGCCTATCCCGCCGAATCCCTGCCGCTGCATCCCACCAACATTGCCCTGAAAGCGACGTTTGAAAAGGCGGGGCTGCGCCCGTTCACGCTCCCCTTGGGGATCGATCCGTCCACCTGTGACCGCTGTTCGACATGCCCGGGCTACATCTGTCCTCCCGGAGCCCGGTCTTCCAGCCTGAATCGCTGCATCGTTCCGGCAGTTGAAAAACACAATGCCGTATTGCTAACAGACACTGAAGTGACCGCGGTGAAATCCAAGGGGCGCCGGATCGTCGGCCTCGAGTTGAAAAATTCTGCTGGCAACTATAGGGTAGCTGCCGATCTTTTCATTTTATCCAGTGGTGCCATCGGCAGCCCGGCGTTCTTGATGCAGCACGGGTTGACAGGAGGAAACGATGCCATCGGTCGCAACTACATGTTTCACCTCGGAGTGATTTTTACGGCCCTGTGCGCCCGCCGAACCGGTGCCGGCCGGGAGTTCATTAAGCAGCTTGGCATCACTGACCTGTATCTGTCCGACGATGCAGCGCCCCACAAGCTGGGTTATATCCAGCAATTGCCCATACCCGGCGTTCTGACCATGCGGGAGCAATTGCCGCTTCCCCTGCCCAAGTGGCTTCTTGAGCCGGCGCTGACCCGCAACATTACTTTCGCCGGTGCCATTGAAGACCTGCCCCAATACTCGAACCGAGTTGCGCTGCGCAACGGTCGGATAACCATCACGCATCGCTACCACCCCTATGACGTCCTCCGCGCACAACTGTTGAAAAAAGGTTTCCTGCCGGCCATGCGCCGTATCCCATCCAGTCTAACCTTTGCCATGATCGCCAAAAATGAAAAGCTGCATGTCGCCCATCAGGTGGGCACCTGCCGCTTTGGCAACGATCCGGCCACCAGTGCCCTGGATAAAAACTGCCGCCTTCATCACTTGGACAATCTTTTCGTGCTCGACGGCAGCTTCATGCCCACCTCCCTGGGTGTTGCCCCGGCCTTGACCATCATGGCCAATGCCCTGAGGGTGATCGGCAGCCTTTTGTAAAGCCGATCATGCATTTGTTAGCGTTCAACCACCAGGTGGATTTAGCGCTTCCAACCGGTTCCTCACATTTTTCTAACACAGCACTGACACTATCCTGAATCTCATTGAAAGGAACGGCTGGAGACGAGGCCGGTATCAATTGAACGTAATGGGTGGAATTGAGATATGATGGAAAAGAAGGTACTCATCACCGGTATCACGGGCACCTTGGGCAGCGCCCTTGGAGAACTTTATTTAAAGCGTGGTTGGAAAGTCCACGGCGCAACACGGCAATCCATTGCGCAGCATCCTGCGTGCAGCCATGTGATCACCAACGATCAAAGCAGCATCGACGATGCCCTGACCCTTCTGAAAATCGAACCCGATCTCGTCTATCTCAACGCCGGTGCCATCGAAAAGGAGATCGGCGCCATGGGCGAGCCATTGTCCGAAGTGACCCAGTCCATCACGACGATCAACTACACCTTCCCAGCCGTGTTTGCCCTCGAGGCCTCCAAATCTTCGCAAAAACCCATGGACATCATCGCCATCGGGTCCATCGCCGATGGCAGTCCTTCGGCTTTCGGACCGGTATACCACGCCTCGAAGGCGGCGCTGCACTATTTCATCCAGGGCACCAGCCCGATCTTAGGGTATGCCAATCCCAACATCAAACTGCGTCTTTACCGCCCCGGCGCCATTCACGGGCCGCTCTCCTGGGCGCCGGTGAACCGCCTTAACGAAAAGGGGCATAAGGTCCGCGCCAAGCGGTGCAAAAACGCCCCCTCGGCGGAAAAAGTCGCCCTGCACGTCGAAAAATTTCAAAAGAGCGGCAAATGGGTCACCAATTACGACGAACCCATTTCGTTCAAGTTTTTGAAGTTCTTTTTCGCTCTGGCGCCCAACCTATATTGTAAGATGCAACACTGGGTCTGGCGTCGCGCAAGCAAGTTCAAGACATAATGGTTGACAGTTTAGACCGAGCAACACGGTGAATCTATGAGAGCAACCCGCGAAAATCCATCATGACCTCCGACGAGCATTTTTAGGGGCCCATTCTCGGCCATGATGATTTTCGCTGGACTCCGCAGCAATCCCGGATAAAAAAACCTGCCATCCTTGCAAACGTGGGTTATGTTGGATGTCGTCTGATAAACCCCAACACAGAGCCAAAATCAAGGAGGCAGGTCATGACAAAGCATAACACATTTATCGGTATGGACGTCCATAAAAATTCCATTGATATCGCAATTGCTGACGAAGGCCGTAAAGGACAAGTGCGTCATTATGGTAAAATCGATGGCACTCTTTCCACCTTGGACAAGGTCGTTCGCAAACTGGTCAGCACGGGCAACCGACTACACTTTGTGTACGAAGCCGGTCCTTGTGGCTATCAGATCTATCGCCATCTTTCCGATCAGGGATTCGATTGTGATGTGGTCGCACCATCCAGGATTCCCAAGCCCAGTGGAAACCAAATCAAAAATGATCGTCGCGATGCTCTGATGCTGGCCCGTCTGCATCGTTCCGGCAACCTTACCGCTGTCTACGTTCCCCGTGCCGAAGACGAAGCCATCAGGGATTTGACCCGAGCCAGGGAAGATGTAAAAAATGACGAGAAAAGAAGTAAACATCGTCTGCTATCTTTCCTCCTTCGCAGTGGGATCCGCTATACGGGTGGATCGCCGTGGAGCATAGCCCATATGCGCTGGCTGTCTGACATCAAGATGCCTCATCAGTCCCAACAGGTCGTCCTGCAAGAGTATATCGGCACCGTGAATCAATGCAAAGAACGCGCACAACGATTGACCGAACAAATCCAACAGCTACTGCCCGAATGGCAGCTGTACCCAATTGTTCAGGCACTTCAGAGCATGCGCGGTGTCTCAACAATTGTGGCGGCCACGACCGTTGCCGAGATCGGCGACCTGAAACGGTTCCAAACACCAAGCGAACTGATGAGCTATCTGGGTCTGGTGCCGTCGGAGCACTCCAGTGGTCCAAAAACAAAGCGCGGTCCGATTACCAAAGCTGGAAATGGACATGTCCGCCGTGTCCTGACCGAGGCAGCCTGGGCATATCGGCTGCCGGCCCGGGTCAGCCGGGCATTGCTCAAACGACAAGAAGGCCTGCCAGAATCCGTCTGTGATATTTCGTGGAAGGCGCAACTCCGGCTTTGCTCTCGCTACCGTCGACTATGGAACAAAGGAAAAGCGAAACAAGTTGTCGTAACGGCCATTGCACGGGAACTATGCGGATTCATGTGGGCAATCGCAAATGAAATTGAAGTACCGGCAAACAACTAACCCAAACAGATAATCAAAGAACAACTGGCAACAATCTAACGGAGATCATTTAACAAACAAATCCAACAACGTTCCAGGGCAGTTACAGGGGCGCAACCACGGTCAGGAGAACCCTCGAGGGCACTATTGGATAGGTCGTTTGGCCGAACTCCCGAATCAAGACCGAGGCAGCTCCACGACGAAGCTATGTCATGCGGTATCCAATCCGCGAATATCAGAGTGATCAACCGTCGCAACTCTGGTTCCGCTCCTTTGAGTGCCCTGGAACATAGCACTGACAAGGACCGCTGAAAAACAGTTGGCAGGGAGTTATTTTTTCTCTTGACAACTGTCAACCATATCAGCGCCCATAGGCCTTGCCCCAACCCCACTGGGAACATTCATCCAGATGTACAGGCCGTTGTGCAGATTACACCGCCAAGCGGCTATTTTTTTTGAGAAACGAGAGAATTTGCAGCTTTTTACTCGGTTTTGCCCTTCATCTCCTCCGAAACCTTGTTGATGGGGCAGGCAAAATAAATACAGCGGTGGCATTCATGGCGCCGGACGGTGGCGGCGAACCCTGCCAAAGATAGCAGGAAAATGGCCAGCAGGTCTGGTTCGTGGATCAGCCAGATGAGGGGAAAGGCCAGCAGCGCTGCCGGAGCGGCCCAGGTCACGATTCTGTCCCTGGTATCGAGTTCTCCCGGACGCGCTGCAAAGAACTTGGGCAGGTCCCAGAAAAATATGCAGCGCAGCAGTTTGTCTTCACGGGCATAGTGAGGACAGCGGCTGCAAAAGAATTTGAGGACCAAAATTACCGCAACAACTATCAGAAGGATATACACCAGCAGGCCTCCCAACGTATTTCTTGCGATCCCCACGGCAGCCGTCAGCAGTGGAACGGCCAACAGGCAGGTATAGAAGAGAAAATCGAAAAAATCGTACCGTTCCCTTAATTCTTTCGAACACGGTTCCATGGTACCTCCTCGATTTGGGTATTATTCATCCCGGTTTGGCTGTTTCGTTGCCAATTGCCCGCCGGATCACAAGATCCGTAACGGTACGCGATAAAAAACCGTTGGAGAGCCTGTGCATGAGGTAAAGGAAGCGGGTACGGCGCCCCGGAACGCACCAGTAGGACTTTTTTTGGATGGCCCGGACAATTTCTTTTGCCGTGAATTCGGGAGTCAGGAGACCGCCCATGTTCTTTACCGCCCTTGCCTGGGGCGGCAGGGTTTTGGCTTCCGTTTCGTTCATGGGGGTGTCCACCTCGGGCGGGAAAACGACGGTCAGCGGCATTTTCAGGGGCGCGAGTTCGTAGCGCAGGCTTTCAGCAAATCCCATCAGTGCACCCTTGGAGGCGGCGTAGGCCGTATACCCGAACATGCCGAACAGGGCTGCCGCCGAGGAGAGGATGACCACATGGCCCCGTTTGGCCTTCATAGGGCCGAGCAGGGCATGGATGGGGGTGCGCACCCCGTTGACATTGACGTTCATGACCTCGGTGAACATTTCTGGGGTGATGTTCTCGAAATGGTCGGCCGCCGTATTGATGCCGGCACTGAGAATCAGGATGTCCGGGGCGCCAAAGTCGGCAACGGCGGCCCTCATTTTTTCGTAAACCTGGACATGGTTGCTTACGTCGAGGCTCAGGGTAGCGATCCTTTGCCGGTCCGATTGCCGGGTGCGTTCAACGGTCCGTTGCGCTGCTTGGAGGCGTTGCGCCGATCTGGCTACCAGCAGGATGTCCGCGCCCAGAGTGGCCAAGATTTTGGCCAAAGCAAGGCCGATTCCGCTGGAACCCCCGGTAATGTAGGCAGTTTTATTCTTGAAAGATTTCGGCATATTGAAAAAAAATATGAGTACTCGGAGCCTGTTGAATAACCATTCTTGATCGCCGGTGTCAAGGATTTACGGAAAAAAGCTTGTCCAGAAAATTCGCGTTGATCGCCTCTTCTGTCGCGTGGCCGAGCGTTCTCTGTCAGTGCCTCGATAACGGTTTGTATTCTGTAAATAAAGCGTTGACATCGTAAATTTTACAGTATAAAAGTCGATAATGAGTGAAAAAACACAGATTGCGCGGTTGCTGTCCGACCGCCTTCCTTCGTCTTCCGAAAAACGAATCGTTGTGCTTACCGGCGCACGGCAAACCGGCAAAACCACCCTGGTTAAACGTCAGTTTCCCAATCTTAACTATATCAATCTCGATGCCCCGGAAAACAGGGATGCGTTGCGGTCGTTGGCGACTTTCGCCTGGGAGAAAACCGTCGGTAGCGCCGTTATTGATGAAGCCCAGAAGGAACCGGTGGTGTTCGAGAAGGTCAAATACGCCTACGATGAAGGAGGCATCCATTTTACCGTTCTGACCGGCTCCAGCCAAATTTTGCTGTTGAAGAAAATTCGGGAAACCTTGGCGGGCAGAGCCTTTTTTTATGAACTGTGGCCCTTGATGCAGTGTGAAATCAATGCCTCCATCGACAAGGATAAAGACACCTTGCCGCTGCTGGATACCATTTTGACGGAAACCTCCACTGACGCCGTGTTGACTGAAATCCCGACGACGCTATTGGGGAAAGCTGCCAATGCCTGTCAGGAGGCGGAGGACCACATGATCAAATGGGGCGGTATCCCTGCGCTGCTGAACCTTTCGGAGGATGACCGCTGGCTTTGGCTTAAAAACTACGAATACACCTATCTCGAAAGGGATCTGAGCGATTTGGCAAGGTTGGATGATCTGATGCCTTTCCGAAAATTTCAACGACTTTCCGCATTGCGATCGGCCCAGTTGCTCAATTATTCCGAACTGGCACGAGATACCGGAATCAGTGTCGATACGGCCCGCCGCTATCTTGAATACCTTGCGCTTTCCTACCAGGTCGTTTTGTTGCAGCCGTACTACAGGAATCTGACCAGTTCGGTGATCAAGACCCCGAAACTTTATTGGATGGATATTGGGATATGGAGACATCAGACCGGGTTCAGGGGCGATCTGTCCGGTCAGCTTTATGAGACCATGGTGGTTGCCGAAATCGTCAAATGGGTTCGCACCCGGCAACGGGAGGTTGAGGTCTTCTTTTACCGGACGCGGTCCGGCAACGAAGTGGACCTTTTGTTGGAGACTTCGTCCGGTGTGATCGGCGTGGAGGTTAAATCCCGGGCAAAATTAGCTGCCAAGGATACGCGATCGTTGAAAATGGTTGCCGAGAAGTTGGGGGAACGGTGGTGCGGAGGAATGGTGGTGTATCGGGGTGATGAAATCAAGCGAATCGGCGATCCGGACATTTTCGCCGTTCCGTCCAGACGCCTTTTCCAGAAGTCATGAAAAGATCGATCATGCTTAAAAAAAAATCGTTTATCGAAAACATCCTGATCCTGGGATTGGGCGGGGTCGGTTCTTACCTGGCCAAACGTCTGGTCCACGAAGGGTATGCCGTTACCGCCATCGAACCGGACAGTAGTCTGATTCATTACGCCGACAGCCATTTGGACGCCCGGCTGATTCAGGGATCGGCGTTGGATATCGACTGCTGGCGTGGGGCCGGTGCTCAGGACATCGACGTGCTGATTGCCGTCACCAACAACGATGCGGTCAATATGTTGTCCGCCATGATTGCTGACAGGTTCCATATTCCACTGAAAATAGCCCGCGTCCGTTCCCTGGATTTCGGTGGCAGGGACGCCATCCTGAGTAATGAAGATCTCAAGATTGATCTGATCATTCACCCCGAAGAACTGGCCGCCCAGGAGATTGTGCGCCTGGTCAAACGTACGGCCGGCATCGAGATTATTGACATCGCCGACGGCCAGACCCAGGTCATGGCTACCCGGGTAACCGAGGGATCGCCCCTGGCCCATAAAAAACTCAGAGACCTTTCCAGAACCTACAACGATTTCCCCTTTCGGGTGGTGGGCATCGCCAGAGGCATCACCACCATTTTGCCAGGTGGAGACAATGAAATTTTGCCTCAGGATCAGGTGTTGATCATGGCTTCCAGACAGCACCTTCCCCGGTTGATGGCCATCACCGGCGAAGAGCAGCGGAGACGACACCGGGTCATGATTCTGGGCGGCGGACTGGTGGGCAGCCGTGTGGCCGACTTGATGGGCAAGGATGTCAAGGTCAAGATCGTCGAAAAGGACGAAGCGCGGGCTGCTGAATTGTGCCATCGACTCAGCCACGCCGAAGTGCTGCATGGTGACGGCTCCGATGCCGAATCCCTCGACCTGGCCGGTTTGACCGACATGGACACTTTTATCACGGCCACCGGAGAAAACGAAACCAACATCATGAGCTGCATGCTGGCCAAGCACCTGATGACCACCAACAACGGCGAGAGCCGCAATACCGAGCGTAAAACCATTTCGCTGGTGAGCAAAGAGGAATATCTGGTGCTGGCCGCAACCAGCGGTTCGGACATCGCATTGAACAAGAAAGTCCTGGCCGCCAACGAGATTTTGAAGTTCATCCGGCGCGGCGAACTGCTATCCGTGGCCCACCTGCACGGGTTTGACGCCGAAGTGGTCGAAATCAAGGCGGCCAAGGGCTCGTCCATTACCCGCATCCCCCTTTCCAAAATCGATCCCTCCTTTCACGGTAAAATTCTCATCGGAGGCTTCTATCGGGACGACCAGTGGAAAATTGCCGTGGGGGACACCCGCATTCTGCCCGAGGAACGGGTGATCGTGATCTGCAAGTCGATGCATCTTAAGGACGTGCATAAATTATTTCTTGGATAGGGTTCAAGGGGTCGAGGGTTCAAGGATTCAAGTGAAGATCTAAAACCAGAGCAAAGGGTTCAAGGGGTCGAGGATATAAGGGACCGTGGGTTTGTTTTCCAGGGACCGTATCAATTCTTTATAGTTTTTCAGCATTTCCCTCGAATCCTCGACCCCTTGACCCCTCGAACCCTTCTTTTATTTTTTCCAGAAGGAGGGATAAAAGATGACCAGGGCAGAGAACATCTCCAGACGGCCCACCAGCATGTTGTAGGAGAGAAACCATTTGCCCGCATCCGAGATAAAGGCGTAGTTCTCGGACGGACCGATGGCCCCGAATCCGGGGCCGATGTTCATCAACGTTGCGATTACCGAACTCATGGCGGTGACATAATCCATGTCGTCTGTAAGCACCATCACACAGCCGCCGCCCAACACCATGAAGATGTTGACAATAAAGTAGCACACCGAGAGGTGGATGATGGTGTCGTCCACCGGGCGCTGGTTAAGGCGCACATAGATGACGGACATGGGTTGGAAGAATAATTTTTTAATGGCCGCCGACATGAATTTGCACAGTACCACGTAGTGAACGATCTTGATGCCGCTGGTGGTGGATCCGGCGCAGGCGCCGATGAAGCATACCGCATACAGGAACATCTGGGCGGCCTGGGGCCATTTTTCATAGTCCGCTGTGGTAAAGCCCGTGGTGGTCAACAGGCTGGTGACCTGAAAAGTGCCGTAGCGGATGGCGTCCATCAGTCCGTATGTGTTTTCCTTCCACAGCAGCCAGGAGACCACGCCGCAGAAAAAGAGCATAAATCCGACGTACCAGCGAAACTCCGTGTTGATCCGCAGGGAATGGAAATCTCCGCGCATCATCTGGTAGAAAAGGACGAAGGTCATCCCGCCCAGAAACATGAACACAATGACGATCCAGTCGAAATAGGCGTTGTTGTAATGCCCGATGCTGGCATTGTACGGAGAGTATCCCGAGGTCGACACCGTTCCGAAGGCGTGGCACAGAGCGTCGAACAGGCTCATGCCTCCTCCGCAGAGCAAAATCGTCTGGGCCGCATTGAGACCCAGGTAAATCAACCACAAACGCACCATGGTATCCCGGTTGCGGGCATGGAACTTCTCTTTGGTGATCACTTGGCCGGGCGAGGACTCCGCCCGGAAAATGCGCAATCCCCCCATGCCGTGGGGCAGGAAGATCACCGTCAGGGTCAGAAAACCCATGCCGCCCAAAAGATGGGTTTCACTGCGCCAGAACAGCAGACCGCGCGGCACCACTTCGATATCGGTCAAGATGGTGGCCCCGCTGGTGGTGTAGCCGGACATCATCTCAAAAAAAGCGTCGGTGAACGAAGGGATCGACCCGTGGATCATGAAGGGCAGGGCGCTGAGGGCCGAAACGAACACCCAGCCGAAGGCGGCGATGAAGATGCCGTCTTTGATACCCAAATCATGGTGTTTCCTAAATCCCCACCACAGCGGTATCCCTATGAAGAGCGTCACCAGTGCAGAGATGGCCAAGGCCGCAACGTCATCGCCGCCGTAGATCAGGGCGCAGGCGACGGGCAGCAGCATCGAGATGCCGGTGACCATAAATAAGGTTCCGAAAACATGGAGAATTGGAAACAGGTGCATGGGAGAAGTCCGCTTATTTCTCTATGCGCATCGCCAACGGGCGATTTCGAATTAGTGCGTTCATATCTCAGGTGTCCGTAAAAAGCAAAACATGGCAACAATGTTTCGTTGACACGCCTTGCCGGCTGCCGCTATTGTCCAATGGCAAGATTTTCAACACGAAAACAACGCAACTTGAGAAGGCAGCCCAATGAAAGCGGAAATCCTGGCCACGGGAGACGAAATCCGGTCCGGCACGCTGGTGGACAGCAATTCGGCCCATATTTCCGAAAAACTAGAGGAAAACGGTGTAGAGGTTGTTCGTCACACCTGTGTGGGGGACGATCTTTCCATGTTGACATCCACCCTGCGTGAAATCGGCCAGCGTGTGAATGTGTGCGTGGTAACCGGCGGACTGGGCCCCACCACGGACGACCGATCGGCCGAGGCTGCCGCCAAAGCGGCGGGCCTGGAACTGGTGGAGAACGAGGAAGCCCTGGCCAACGTCGAAAGCTTCTTCAAGAAATTCAAGCGGCCCATGACCGAGTCCAACCGCAAGCAGGCCTTTTTACCGGTCGGTGCCAAGATCCTGTTCAATCCGGTGGGAACGGCCCCTGGCTTTGCCGTGTCCATCAAAGGATGCCGGTTTTTCTTTCTTCCCGGCGTGCCCTACGAGATGAAGCGCATGCTGGCCGACCACGTGATCCCCGACCTGCTGGCCATCCAGGGGGACGCGGCCCTGCACAGCCGGGTGAAGACCATCACCACCTTCGGGCTGCCCGAATCGTTGGCCGGAGAGAAGAGCGCCGGGGTGGAAGCTGCCTTTCCGGGCGTTCAACTGGGACTGCGGGCCAACTTTCCCCAGATCCAGGTCAAACTTTACGGACGGGACAGCGACGCCAGGCGCCTGGAAGAGCGTCTGGACGAGGCCGGCCGATGGATCGTGGAAAAGCTGGGCAAACATGTGGTTTCGCAAAACGGCGAGACCATGCAGGCCGTCATCGGCCAGATGCTGCTGACACAGTCGGCCACCCTGGCCCTGGCCGAGAGCTGCACCGGGGGCCTGATGGCCAACTGGCTGACCCACGTAGCCGGAAGTTCCGGCTATTTTCTCTTCTCAGGGGTAACCTATTCCAATCGGGCCAAAATCGATGTGCTGGGCGTCGACCCGAATACATTGGAAGAACACGGGGCCGTTCACGAAGAGACCGCCCGGCAGATGGCCGAAGGTGCCCGCAAGGTGGCAGGGGCCACCTACGGGCTGTCCACCAGCGGCATCGCCGGTCCCGACGGCGGTAGCGAGGACAAACCAGTGGGAACGGTTTGCATCGGTTTTGCCGCTCCCGACCGTTCCTATGGCCGCCGGCTTTTCTTTCCGTTCGGCAAGCGGCTGATGAACAAGAAGATTTTCGCCATGGCGGCCCTGGATATTTTGAGAAAAGAGCTGATGGGGATCGGTGAACCGTGAACAGTGATCGGTGAACGGTGGTCAGTGAGTGGTGAATGGTCGGGCGACCGGCCGGTCGCGCCTGCCTGCAGACAACTCGAAACCCAACAAACCCAAAGAACGCAATGAACTCAACAAACCAGACTCCAACAATTCTTCCCGTCATTCTCGCCGGCGGCAGCGGCACCCGACTCTGGCCGTTGTCTCGCGCCCTGTACCCCAAACAGCTTATCCGTTTGGTGGATCGTCATACCATGCTGCAAAACACGATTCTGCGGCTGGACGGCCTGGCGGATGTGGGCCGTCCCATGGTGATCTGCAACGACGAGTATCGCTTCATGGTGGCCGAGCAACTGCGCCAGATCGAAATCGAGCCCCATGCCATTATCCTGGAGCCGGTGGGCAGAAATACGGCCCCGGCGTTGGCCGTGGCAGCCATGCGGACCATGGAAAGCGGTGCCGATCCGGTGCTGTTGATCCTGCCCGCCGACCACCACATCCAGATCCCCGAAAATTTCAGGCAAGTTGTCCAGGCGGGCGTCAAGCATGCCCTGGATGGACGGCTGATTACGTTTGGCATCGTCCCTCAAAGTCCTGAAACCGGATACGGCTATATTAAAATGGGCGAGCCATTGGGGGAAAACAAAGAGGATGATACGGCGGTTACCATCGCCGCCTTCGTAGAAAAACCGGACTTGGAAACCGCCAAGCAGTATTTGGCCACAAAGGCTTACTGCTGGAACAGCGGGATGTTCATGTTCAGGGCCTCAACGGTGCTCCAGGCTCTTGAAGCATTTGTTCCCGACATTGTCGCCGCCTGCCGCAAGGCCGTGGAACGGGGAACCGCCGACCTGGATTTTTTCCGGCTGGACAAAAAGGCCTTTTCTTCCTGCCCCGGCAATTCCATCGACTATGCCGTCATGGAAAAAACGGATCGCGGGGCCATGATTCCCATGGAAGCTGGCTGGAACGACCTGGGTTCCTGGGAGGCCTTATGGCAGGTCGGTGAAAAGGACGGCATGAACAACGTGGTCAAAGGGGATGTGGTCCTGCATGACGTGGAAGACTCCTACCTTCACGCCGAAGACCGCCTGCTGGCGGCCGTGGGATTGAAGGACCACATCGTCGTCGAGACCTCGGACGCGGTGATGATCTCGCCCAGGGATCGGGTCCAGGATGTCAAGGGACTGGTGGATCGGCTCAAGGCCAAGCAGCGTGAAGAAACCCGCTCCCACAAGCGATCCTATCGGCCCTGGGGAACGGTAGATCTGCTGGTAACGGGCGCCCGGTTCCAGGTGAACCGGATCACGGTCAAGCCCGGCGGTGCACTCTCCCTTCAGAAGCATTTCAACCGCTCCGAGCACTGGATTGTGGTGCGCGGATCCGCATTGGTCACCCGGGCCGACGAGCAGTTCGTCCTTAAGGAGGACAGCTCCACCTACATCTCCGCCGGCGTCGCCCACCGACTGGAGAACCCGGGAAAGATTCCCCTGGAACTGATCGAGGTGCAGACGGGCGGGTATATCGGCGAGGACGACATCACCCGTCTGGAGGATATTTACGGTCGGCATCGGGAAAACGGGGGAGGTGAATAAAACGCGGGGATAAACCCCGCCCCTACACCTGCGAAGTTAAATCCCGAACATCGAACTCAACAAACCTTTCTACGCCATCTCCATACGCAGCACGATCCGTCGCAGCGCCTTGGCAAATTCGCCGTCGGGCGATTTGGCCACGTGGGGTACCAGATCCCTGGCGCTCTTCTGGATTCCGTCCGTATATGGAACGCCGCCGAAGTGGTTCAGGCGGATGGAAAGCATTTTTTGGGAAACCTTGTCCAACCGGGATACCAGTTCCTTCACTTCATCTTTTTCCCTGACCATGGTGACCACGGTGCCGGGACGGAAATTGTCCAGCAACTCTTTGACCAGGCCGTGATGGGTCGGGGCGGATTCGGCTAAACGTTCGACCAGATGGTCCATTTGGCTTCCGTTGCTGGACGCATTGGAGAAGATGAATTCCCGGATCAGTTGTTCAACTTCATGATCCCGGAACTTATGGTAGTCCGATTCGGCTCCGAACAGGCGGGTAAGCCGGCGATGCAGGGCCATTTTGATGAAGCCGTAGGCGTCCAGGTAGGATGCCGGTTCGCAGGTGGTCAGTACAAATCCCTGGTCCGCGGCCAGATAGAAGTCAAGGATGTTGTAGGTGGTATCTCCGCCCAGATCCAGGATCACGTAGTCCGCATCGATGGTCTTCAGGGCCCGCAGCAGTTTCAGCTTACGGGCAAAGGGGATGTTGGCCGCCCCGAGTTTTCCCCCGCCGCCGCCGATCAGGGTAGGGCCGTACTTGGTCGGTGTCATGATGTCGTTGATGGACGGCATCTTCTTGGTGAGAAAATCGTCGATGCGATGGGTCAATCCCCATACGCCCATGTAAAGATGCAGGTTGGCGCCTCCCAGGTCCAGGTCTACGACGACGACCTTTTTGCCAAGTTGGGCCAAAAAGACGCCGAGATTGGACACGAAAAGGCTTTTTCCGATTCCGCCTTTAGCGCCTCCCACGGCAATCATTTTACCGGGGACGCCGGGTTGTGTGGACGCGTTTGAAAGGGGCATTTTGTGTCTATCCGTGCCCATCGACAAATGGCAATTCACCTGATTGCGAAGGGGCACGATCTAAGGTTCGGTCATCTCTTTCTATTGCTTGATGTATCGGACAAACGGGGTAGAACTTTAAGCCGGGATGGACTTTTTATGCGGGACGAACGTAACGCGGATATCAGTTTTTTTAAGTAGCCGTCCGTTATCGGCTGTGAACCAGCAAAGTCACCGGCCCGTCGTTGACGATTTCCACCTGCATCATGGCGCCGAAGCGACCCTTTTGGGTGTCGATGCCCAGTTTTTTGACAGCATCGATGAAGTGGCGGTAGAGTTGCCGGGCAGCTTGCGGTTCTGCGGCGTGGACGAAGGATGGGCGCCGACCTTTGCGGCAGTCTCCCAACAGGGTGAACTGGGGAACCACGATCATCTGGCCGCCGGTATCGATCAGCGAGCGGTTCATCTTGCCGCCTTCGTCCTCGAAAATTCTCAGGTTGACGATCTTGGCGGCCAGGTATTCAGCGTCGGCAGGCGCGTCCCCCTCTGCCACGCCCAGCAGAACGTTCAGGCCGGGACCGATGGCGCCCACCGTTTTTCCATCGACAACCACACGGCTCTCTTTCACCCGCTGGACCACGGCAATCATCGCGGATCCTATCGTCCGGACGCTTTCCGGAAAGCGTCGGCAAAGGGGTTGTTGAAGGGCTTGGGACCAGCCGGCTTTGGGGGCTGGGGCGACTTTTTGGGGCCGGACGCCGGGCGTTTTTTCCGGGGAGTTTCGGCTTTGGCTTTCGACTGGGGTTTTTTGCCAGGATCGCTGCGCATGGACAAGGAGATCCGGTTGCGGGCCAGATCCACCTCCATCACCGTAACGGTGACTTTCTGCTGCACACTGACCACATCGGAAGGCGTTTTCACAAAGCGGTCGCACAATTGGCTGATATGTACCAGCCCGTCCTGATGGACGCCCACGTCCACAAAGGCTCCGAAATTGGTGACATTGGTGACGATGCCGGGAAGTCTCATACCCGGCTGCAAATCCTGGATGGTGGACACATTTTCGTCGAAAGAGAAGTGCTCGAACGGTTCGCGGGGATCCCTTCCGGGCTTGGCCAGCTCTTCCAGGATGTCCGTGAGGGTCGGCAGGCCGATGGCATCGGAAACGTAGCGCGCAAGGTCGATTTTTTTGCGCAATGCGCCGTCGGCCATCAGGTCGGAAACGCTGCAGTCCAGATCTTTTGCCATGGCATTAACCACTGCATAGCTTTCCGGGTGAACGGCGCTGGCATCCAGGGGATTGTCGCCATCCTTGATACGCAGGAAGCCGGCGCATTGCTCAAAGGCCTTGGGCCCCAGCCGTTTGACTTTTTTCAATGCATCGCGGCCGCTGAATGCACCGTTTTCATCGCGGTAGGCGACGATGTTTTTGGCAAGCTGCGGGCCTAGACCCGAGACGTAGGTGAGCAACTGGACGCTGGCCCGGTTGACTTCCACCCCGACGCCGTTTACGCAACTGACCACCACATCGTCCAGGGCCCCTTTGAGGGCAAATTGATCGACATCGTGCTGGTACTGGCCCACCCCGATGGATTTGGGGTCGATTTTGACCAGTTCCGACAAAGGATCCATGAGGCGGCGGCCGATGGAGACGGAACCGCGCACGGTGAGGTCGTGGTCGGGAAATTCCTGACGGGCGGTTTCCGAGGCCGAGTACACCGATGCGCCGCTTTCGTTGACCATGATCACCGAAATCGACCGGGCGTCCACCAGGGCCTCTTTGACAAACGCCTGGGTTTCCCGCCCGGCGGTTCCGTTGCCCACGGCCACCGCTTCGACAGCGAACTTTTTGCACAAGGTGGCCACGGTTTGCCTGGCGGCGTCGGCCTGCTTTTGGGAGCCATGGGGATAGATGGTGTCGTTGTGCAGGAGCTTGCCCTGGCGGTCCAGGCAGACCAGCTTGCAGCCGGTGCGAAATCCCGGATCGAGGCCCATTACCCGTTTGGCGCCCAGGGGGGAAGCCAGCAGCAACTGCCGCAGGTTTTCGGAAAAGACGCGGATGGCCTCCGCATCGGCGCGCTCTTTTAGGCGGACGCGGACCTCGGTTTCCATGGAGCGGGACAACAGGCGCTTGTAGGCATCCTGGGCCGCCAGGCGCACCTGCTCGGCATCGGGGCCTTCGCCGGTAACGAAGCGATCTTCGCAAATGGCGATGGCCTGCTCCGCCGGCGGGGCAATGCTCAGGCTGAGGATCTCCTCCTTTTCTCCGCGGCGCATGGCCAGGATGCGATGGGAGGGTGAGGTTGCCACGGATTCTTCCCACTCGAAATAATCCTTGAACTTGGCGCCTTCCACCTCCTTGCCCTCGATCACCCGACTGTGGATGACGCCCTTCTCGAAGAAAAGATCGCGAACCCGTGAACGGGTTTCGCCGTCTTCGTTGATGGTCTCGGCAATGATGTCCCGGGCGCCGGCCAGGGCGTCCTCCACGGTTTCCACCGATTTTTCCGGATCCATGTAATCGGCGGCCAGGGTCTGGGGATCGGCGCCTTTTTGGGCCAGGATTGCCAGTGCCAGCGGTTCCAGGCCTTTTTCGCGGGCGATGGTGGCTTTGGTGCGCCGCTTGGGCCGGTAGGGCAGGTAGATATCCTCGATTTCGGTCATGGTTGCCGCGGCCAGCACCTGGTCCTTGAGTTCGTCGGTCAGATGCCCGTGCTGCTCGAGGGACTTGAGGATCGTATCCCGCCGGCTATCCAGTTCATCCAGTTGGGTCAGCCGGTCACGGATAGCCGTCACGGCCACTTCGTCCAGACTGCCGGTGGCCTCCTTGCGGTAGCGAGAGATAAAGGGAACGGTGGCGCCGTCTTCCAGCAGACGGGCCACGGCCTGGATTCGGTCCGCCGTCAGGTTCATTTCAGCGGCGATGGTGGCGATGTGGGTCGGGTTCATAGGGTTCTTTGAGTTTGTAGGATTTATTGAGTTTATTGGATTTGTCGGGTTGTGGCGGTAGGGGCGACCGGCCGGTCGCCCGTACAATCACAGTTCACAGTTCACCGATCACTCGGTTCCTGCCGATGACGGCACTCCCGGTTGGGGCATACGTGCAGGGTGCCGTCCCGCTTGGTGGTTTTTTCCACCATGTAGGGGTTGCCGCAAACTGGACAGGGGATGGGGACCGGGCGGTCCCAACTGGCGAAATCGCATTTGGGATATCGGTTGCATCCATAAAAGATCTTGCCCCGCTTGGAAGACTTTTCCACGATCTCGCCGTCGCATCCATTTACGGGGCATTTCACACCGATGGGCTTGGCGTTGGGGCCGCCGTTCAAAGACTGGGTGTGCTTGCATTCGGGATATCCGCTGCAGGCCAGAAAATCGCCGTAGCGGCCCCGCTTGACCACCATGGGTTTGCCGCACTTGTCGCAAACCTTGTCGGTTGGTTCGCTCTGCACCGGCGCCACCGGGGCGATAACGCCCTTCTCATTCCTTTCGTAATCGCTGGAGTAGGTGCATTCGGGGTATCCGGAACAGGCCAGAAAATGGCCGTTTTTGCCCATCTTGATGCGCAGGGGATTTTTTTTGCACAAAGGGCAGGTCAGGTCAGTGGGCATGCCGACACCCTTGACGCTGAGCATGTTTTCACCGGCCTCTTCCAGTTTGCGGCTGAAAGGATCGTAAAACCGGTTGAGAATCGTCAGGGCCTCCACCTCGGCCTGTTCCACCCGGTCCAGGTCGCCTTCCAGGCGGGCGGTGAAATCGACGTCCAGGATTTCCGGAAAGTTTGCGATGAGCAGATCGTTGACGATGAAACCCAGTTCCGTGGGCCTGAAGTATCGGTTGACCAGGTCCACGTAGCCCTTGTCCCGGATGGTGGACAGGATGGCGGCATAGGTGCTGGGCCGGCCGATGCCGTTTTCCTCGAGTTCCTTGACCAGGGACGCCTCGGAAAAGCGCGGCGGCGGCTGGGTGAAGTGCTGTTTGGGATCGATGCCCAACAACTCCAGCGGCGATTTCTCCTTGAGTTCCGGAAGGGGCTGGCTTTTTTTGCTGCTTTCAGCTTCGTCGTCGGCGCTCTGATAAACGGCCAGAAATCCGGGGAACTTCACCGAAGAGCCGCTGGCGGTGAAGGTGTAGTCACCGGCGGCGATGGATAGGGTCTTCTGGTCGATCAGGGCCTGGGCCATCTGGGAGGCCATGAAGCGCTGCCAGATCATGGTGTACAGGGCCAGTTGATCCCTGGACAGGTAACGTTTGAGTTTTTCCGGCGTATGATACACGGAAGTCGGGCGGATGGCCTCATGGGCGTCCTGGGCCTTGTTCTTGTTTTTGAAAAATCGCGGCTTGGACAGGGAGTAGGGCTGGCCGAACTGCTCGCGGATCAGGCTCAGGGCTTCTTCGGCGGCTTCGTCGGCGATGCGGGTGGAATCGGTACGCATGTAGGTGATCAACCCCACGGGTTCGCCGGGCCCCAGGTCGATGCCTTCATACAACTGCTGGGCGACCATCATGGTCTTTTTGGCGGAAAACCGCAGTTTGCGGATGGCCTCCTGCTGGAGCTTGCTGGTGATGAACGGCGGCTGGGGGTTTCGGCGCGTGGTGCGTTTGACGATTTTATCGACCAGAAAGCTGGCTGTCTCCAGGTCTTTCAAGATCGCATTGGCCGTGGCTTCGTCGGGAACTTCGATCTTCTCGTCGTTTTTTCGCACCAGCTTGGCGGCGAACGCCGGTGGCGCTTCGCCTTTCAAGTCGGCCGTGATCGACCAGTATTCAACCGGTTCGAAGGCCTGAATGGCCCGCTCCCGGTCGCAGATGATGCGTACCGCCACGGACTGCACCCGTCCGGCACTCAAGCCTCCTTTGACCTTGCGCCACAGCAGCGGGGAGATCTGGTAGCCCACCAGGCGGTCCAGAATGCGGCGGGCCTGCTGGGCTTCGTACTTGTCGCGGTCCAGGTCCTGGGCCTTTTGCATGGCTTCAAGAATGGCCTTTTTGGTCAGTTCGTGAAACAGTACCCGGTGAAAATGGCGTCCCTTTTTTTTAAGGACTTCGGCCGTGTGCCAGGCAATGGCCTCGCCTTCGCGGTCCGGGTCGGGGGCCAGGTAGATCTCGGTCGCGTCGCCGGCCGCCGATTTCAGTTGGCTGAGTACCTTGGATTTGCCCGGGATGGTCCGGTAGTGTGGGGTGAAGTCCTTTTCGATATCGATTCCCAGGTCTTTACTGGGCAGGTCCTTGATGTGGCCGACGGTCGCGGCGACATTGTAGTCGCTGCCCAGGTATTTCTTGATGGTTCGAACTTTCGTGGGGGATTCCACGACAACCAGGGGTTTACTCACATAACACCTCTTGTTTCGTTTATTTCAACGGCTTCGGATCGATGCCCGGAGCCAGGGAGAACTGTTTACCCGGATGCTGAACCGCCACCTGCTTCAGTTCGAGCTGTAGCAGCAGTCCGGACAACCGCCCCGATGCCATGGCCAGTTGCCGGGCCAGGCTATCGATGTGAATGGGGTCGGCTTCCAGTACCTCCATAACCTTGGCTTCCTCGTTCGTCAATGCCGGTATTTTCGACTGCACTGATGGAACCGGCTGCCGGTCGGGTGCCTGCATGTGCGCGAATTCTTCGAGCACATCCCCGGCGTGGGCCACCAGCTTGGCCCCCTGCTTGATCAGGCTGTGGGTGCCGACGCTTTTAAAGGAGTGGACATTGCCGGGCACGGCGAAGACCTCCCGGTTCTGTTCGGCCGCCAGCCGGGCCGTAATCAAGGAACCGCTGCGTCCGGTGGCCTCCACCACCACGGTTCCGTGGCACATGCCGCTGATGATGCGGTTGCGGGCCGGAAAATGGTGGGCGTCGGGGCCGCTGTCCAGGGACAATTCGGTGATCACGGCGCCGTTTTCGGCGATTTGATGAAACAGGCACCGGTTCTCCCGGGGATAGATCCGGTCCAGGCCGGTGCCCAGAACGGCGACCGTTGTTCCGCCGCCGGCAATGGCACCGGAATGGGCCGCGGTATCCACGCCCCGGGCCATGCCGCTGACGATGGTCACTTGGTGGGCGGCCAGATCCAGGCAGAGCCGGCGGGTGGTGGCAATGCCGTAGCCGGTGGCATTACGGGAGCCGACCACCGCAATATTCAGGTGACTATCCGGCAGCTCGCCGTAGATGTACAACACAGGCGGCGGATCCGGAATCCTGCGCAGCAAAGCGGGATATCGCCGGTCTGTCAGGGTGACCAGACCGTATCCTTTGTGCTGTAAGGCTTCCAGTTCCCGATCGATTCCATCGGAAGGCCGGCAGTGTCGAATGGCGGCCGCCAGGCGGGCATTGACCCCCTGAACCGCCATCAGTTCCGTTTCGCCGGCGGCCAACACGGCATCCGGCGATCCGAACTGCTCCACCAGGCGGCGGAAGATCAGATTGCCGACGCCTGGTACGCCCTTGAGGGCGAACCAGGGCCGCAGGGCGTCCATCTATTTTCTCCGGGACTGCCAGGCCAGCAGAATGGGACTGGCAACGTAAATGGAAGAATAGGTTCCGACGAGCACGCCGACCAGCAGGGCGAAAGAGAAGTCGTGGATGATGCCGCCGCCCAGCGCGAACAGGGCGGCCACCACCACAAGGGTCGTCAGCGAGGTGAGGATCGTCCGGCTCAAGGTTTCATTGATGCTTTTGTTGACGATGGTGGTCATGGGCTCTTTATGATACTTCCGCAGGTTTTCCCGGATGCGGTCGAAGACGATGATGGTGTCGTTCAGGGAATAGCCGATGATGGTCAACAGCGCGGCCACGATGGGCAGGGTGAATTCTTTCCCGAAGATCGAAAAGAGGCCCACGGTAATGGTTACGTCATGGATCAGGGCAACGATGGCGCCCATGGCATATTTGAATTCGAAAAACCAGAAGATGACCAGAGAAACTACCAGGGCGGCCAGCATGAGAAAGGGAACCGAGACGTCGAACAGCGACAGCACGTAAACGGCCCCCATGATGGCCGCTGCCACGATGCCGCTTTTGGCCCATTTTAACTCGAAGCGACCCGAGATGTAGACCGTGATGAAGAGCAGGGCGTAGAACATGGCGAAAAGAGCCTTCTCGCGCAGATCCTGGCCTACCTGGGGTCCGACCATTTCCACCCGGCGAATTTCCACCGGTACACCGGTAGCTGCCTTAAGGTGCTGTTCGACCCTTTCGGACAGTCCTTGCAGGGCCGTAGTGGTCACGTCCGTGCGAATCAGGTACTCGTTGTCATGGACCTGGCCGAATTGCTGAACGGCCGAAGCGGCGATTTCCATACCCTGCAGGCCCTTTTTGATGTCGTCGATGGTGACAGGCGCTTCGAATTTGACCTGAACCAGGGTGCCGCCGGCAAAATCGATGCCGTAGCGCGGCCCCCGATGAACCACCAGCGTGGCGATACTGACGACGATCAGCACCAGCGAAAAGGTAAAGGCGAATTTGCGTTTGCCAATGAAATCGATGTTGATACCCGGTTTGATGAACTGCATGAATCCAATCCTTGAGATGGTGGTTTGCCGTTTTCGGCTTGGGAATTTACGCCTGCCTGGAAACGATCCCTTTCTGTTCAGATGCTGATGGTGCGAATCTTACGGCTGATCAGAAAATAATCGAATATGGCGCGGGTAAGAATCAGCGCGGTGAACAGGCTGGCCACCACGCCGAGGCTCAAGGTCACGGCAAAACCCTTGACCGGACCAGTGCCGAACTGAAACAGCACCAGGGCGGCGATCAGGGTGGTGACATTGGCGTCCATAATGGTCAACGTGGCCCGGTCGTAGCCGGAATCCACGGCTGCCCGCGGTGTTTTCCCCAGGGACATTTCCTCACGGATACGTTCGAATATCAAAACGTTGGCATCCACGGCCATGCCGATGGTCAAAATGATTCCCGCGATGCCGGGCAGGGTGAGGGTGGCGCCGAAACCGGCCAGGCCGCCGGCGATGAGCAGGATGTTGAGCAACAGGGCAAAATCGGCCACCAGCCCCGAACCCTTGTAGTAGATCATCATGAACAGGACTACCAGGATGCCGCCCACGCACATGGAGAGCAGGCCCATGCGGATGGAATCGGTACCCAAAGAAGGGCCGACCGTGCGCTCTTCGAGGATCTGGACCGGGGCCGGCAGTGCGCCGGCGCGCAGCACGATGGCCAGGTCCCGCGCTTCCTCGGTGGTGAAGTTGCCGGTGATGCGGGCCTCGCCGCCGGCGATTTTTTCCTGGATGACCGGAGCCGAATAGACGTTGTCGTCCAGCACGATGGCCAGACGCTTTTTAACGTTGTCCGCGGTGATGCGCTCGAACAGCCGAGCCCCTTTCTTGTCGAACGTTATGGAGACGTAAGGTTCGTTGTACTGGCTGTCGATCTGCACCCGGGCGTCGGTCAGGTAGGCGCCGGTCAGAGAAGTGCGTTTTTTCACCAGATAGGGGGTTTTCAAGGCACGGTGAGTGGTCCGGTCCTCCTTGGTCTGGTAGAGGATTTCGCTGCTGGCGGGAAGGTTGCCGTCCAGTGCCGATTGTACGTCGTGATCCTCATCCACCAGTTTGAATTCCAGCAGCGCGGTTTTTCCGATCAGGTCCTTGGCTCGCTGGGTATCCTTGATACCCGGAAGCTGGATCAGAATGCGCCGTTCGCCCTGAATACGGATATCCGGTTCGCTCACCCCGAACTGATCGATGCGGTTGCGAATGGTTTCCAGAGCCTGGTCCACGGCGAGTTTGCGGATATGCTCGGTTTCCTTTTCGGGAATGTCCAGAACGATCTCAAGACGCTCATCCGTTTCGCTGCGGTCGGCGATGCGAAGGTCGGGAAACTCCTCGTCCAGCATCGCGTCGAACTTTTCAATGCTTTCCGTATTTTCCACCGTGACGGCCAGTTTGACGCCTTCCACACGTTCGACGCTTCGATAGCGGATGTGCTCCTGGCGCATGAGACTGCGCATTTCCTGGCCGATGCGCTCGATGGTGTTTTCAACGGCCTTGTCCGCATCCACCTCCAGGGCCAGGTGCATGCCGCCCTGCAGATCGAGGCCCAGATTGATTTTCTTATGGGGCCACACACCGGGCGAAAAAGTCGGAATCACATAGACGACGGCGGCCAGAATGACCGCCGCAATCACGATGAGCCTCCACGAAAGATTCTTCAACGCTTCTTTCCTTTCATGATCTACAAACCAAAGCCCCGGCCGCCGCTTCATGCCAGCGCCGACCGCAGGCAAGCCGGCAGTCGGAACAGGTCAGTAGTCCGGTGGCAAAGGGGCTTTCTATTGAAAAACGATGAGCTGCTTAGGATTTGCCGTTATCGTTTTTTTCTTTTTTATCCTTTTTGGCGGCTTTGGCGGCGGCCGGCGGAGAACTGCTCTGCATAATTCCGGAAACCGATCCCCGGTTGACCTTCACCCGGACTTTTTCGGCAATTTCCACGGTCAGGGTGCTTTCCGACACGCCGGTGACCCGGCCGTGCAGACCGCCGCTGGTGATAATGCGATCTCCGGTTTTCAGGTTTTCGATCATCTGTTTGTGTTCTTTGGTCTTTTTCTGCTGGGGACGGATCAGCAGAAAATAGAAGATGACGAACATGAGGATCAGTGGAATGAACGATGCAAAACCTCCCGATCCACCCTGAGCGGCGGCCCCGCCCTGTCCCATTGCGTAAGCGATATTCATTGGTAAACAAACCTCCTGTCAGAAATGATCGGCGGACGCCGGATCGTTTTGCCGATTTATTGTGCTGGCGTCACAACCGTTTCGGCTCGGGTTGAAAGTGGCGCTGGTATACTGCAAATCCCCTCCGCCGTCAATGGTTCTTGAACACGCGGCTTTAAACGGAGGGCGTCTCGGCGGCCTTGGCTTTGCGGTCGTAGACCACATCCATCTGGCCGGGGACCAAGTCATCCCGGGAGACGATGGTGATACCCAGGTCCCGTTTGATTTCCAGGTCGCTCAGTTCCCTGCGCTTGCGATTGAGCAGATAGTTCGCCACGGGCGCCGGTAGGCCGGCGGTTACATGCCGAACCCCTTCTTTAAGGGTTTCCAACTTCAGCTTGCGCATGAAGCTCAGTCCCAAGGATTCCGTAGACGGTACCTGCCCCTTGCCGCCGCAGTGGGCACAGGTTTCCATGCTGCCGAAATCGATGGAAGGGCGCAGGCGCTGACGGGAAAGTTCCAACAGCCCGAACTTGGAAATCTTGCCGATTTTGACCCGCGCCCGATCCTGCTTCATGCTGGCGCGCAGGGTTTTTTCCACCTGGTTGCGGTGCTTTTGATCCCGCATGTCGATAAAATCAACCACGATGAGTCCGCCCAGATCGCGGATGCGCAACTGGCGGGCGATCTCCGCGGCCGCCTCCAGGTTGGTCATCAGTGCAGTCTCCTCGATATTTTTTTTCTGGGTGCCCTTGCCGGAGTTGACATCGATGGCCACCAGGGCTTCGGTGCGATCCAGCACGACCGATCCGCCGGATTTGAGCGCCACCCGGTTGCCGAAAAGGGTCGCAATCTGGTCCTCGAGCTGGAAACGGGTGAAAAGGGGCTTGTCCGATTTGTGGAACTTGACAATCTGGGTCTGTTTGGGGGCGATTATATGGACAAAATTTTTCACCTCCTGGTGGACCGCTTCATCGTCGATGAGAATTTCTTTGATGTCCGGAGAGAAATGGTCCCGGATGGAACGCACCGCCAGGTTGCGATCCTTGTAAAGGGAACACGGGGCCTTGGCCTTCACGGCCCGGGCGGTGATGTTCTTCCACAGGCGCAGCAGGTACTGGACATCCTTGGCCAGTTTGGTCTTGGTGCAGCCTTGGCCGGCGGTACGGATAATGATGCCGAAACCGTCGGGCAGGTTGAGTTTGGAAACGATTTCCTTGAGGCGGTCACGTTCGGCTTCGTCTTCGATCTTGCGGGAAATACCGCGGCCGCTGCTCCCCGGCATGAGCACGGCATAACGGCCGGGCAGGGAGATAAACGTGGTGAGCATGGCCCCTTTTTTCATGATGGGGTCCTTGGTCACTTGCACCATTAGCTCCTGGCCGCGCTTTACCAGGTTCTGGATGGCTTTGGCGCTGGCCGGCGGATCCTGGAAGTAGTCGCTGTGGATTTCCTGTTTTTGCAGAAAACCGTGCCGTTCGGCGCCGAAGTCCACGAAAACGGCCTGAAGGCTGGGTTCGACGCGGGTGATCACTCCTTTGTATATATTGCTGTGCAGAATTTCATGCGCCGACGTCTCGATGTGAAATTCTTCCAGAAGGCTGTCCTTGACGATGGCGAGGCGAACCTCTTCCGAATCTACCGCGTTAATGAGAATTTTTGTGGTCATTCGCTGCTGCTTTTTCCCATTGGTCATTGGGGGGTTAATGTTAAATCTGTTTAGATAATGGTTTGTTATGGCCAAGTCAATGGGTTTTTCGTCTTTGGGTGTGAAGGGGGCCGGCGGAAAAACCGTTGACGCTGCCATGGGTACGGCCCGGTCGCGGTACATTCCCATCCTGGGTCCTTGATCTTTAGCGGTCTTTGTGGCATGAGGGTGCACGCTGTCCGACCGTTGCCGATCACAGATGTAAAAGGTAGAAATCTTTTGGATTTTGCAGCCATCGCCGATGGCTTCGCATAATCCGCAATGTTCGCAGGAAGATAGGAAAGTCATGGATTCACGCTACAATCCACAATCGATCGAAACCAAGTGGCAGAAACGCTGGCAGGATGACAGGCTGTTCAATGTTACCGAAAACCCCGGCCAGAAAAAATACTACCTGCTGGAAATGTTTCCCTATCCGTCCGGCAAAATTCACATGGGCCACGTGAGAAATTACACCATCGGCGATGTGGTGGCCCGCTACAAGCGCATGCGCGGTTACAACGTCCTGCATCCCATGGGGTGGGACGCCTTCGGCATGCCGGCGGAAAATGCCGCCATCGCCAACAACACCCATCCGGCCAAATGGACCTACGACAATATCGATGCCATGCGGGCCCAGCTCAAGCGATTGGGCTTTTCCTACGATTGGGAGCGTGAACTGGCCACCTGCCGACCCGAATACTATCGCTGGGAGCAGTGGCTGTTTCTCAAGATGGTCGAAAAGGGCATGGCTTATCGCAAGGAGTCTTTCGTCAACTGGTGTGAGCCCTGCCAGACGGTGCTGGCCAATGAACAGGTGGAGGCGGGCATGTGCTGGCGTTGCGGCAAGCCGGTTCGCCAGAAAAAATTGTGGCAATGGTTCTTCAGGATCACCGACTTTGCTGAAGACCTGTTGGTGCATTGCGACAAACTGCCCGGATGGCCCGAAAAGGTGACCACCATGCAGCGCAACTGGATCGGCAAAAGCATCGGTGCCGAAATCCGGTTTGCCGTGGCCGACAGCCAGGCGGTCATCAGCGTCTTCACCACCCGGCCGGATACGGTTTTCGGGGCCACCTTCATGTGCCTGGCGCCGGAGCATCCCCTGGTTTCCGAACTGTCCACTGGAACGGAGCAGGAAGTGGACGTGGCGGCATTCGTCGAGCGCATCTCCCTGCAGGAGCGGTCGAGCAAGGCCATCGAAAGCTATGAAAAAGAGGGCATCTTTACCGGGGCGTATTGCATCAATCCCATGAACGGCCGTAAAATGCCGATCTACACGGCCAATTTCGCTCTCATGGAATATGGCACCGGGGCCGTCATGTCGGTGCCGGCCCACGATCAGCGCGATTTCGATTTTGCCAGAAAATACGACCTGCCCATTGTTGTCGTGGTGCGTCCACCGGAAGAAGGTCTGGACGGGAACACCATGGAGGCGGCCTACACCGACGAAGGCATGATGGTCAACTCCGGGGCGTTCGACGGCATGGACAACCGCAAGGCCATCGATGCCATCACCGCCGCCCTGGAGCAAAAAGGTCTGGGTAAAAAGACGGTCAGCTTCCGGCTGCGGGATTGGGGTATCTCCCGACAGCGCTACTGGGGGGCGCCCATTCCCATGATTCATTGCGAAAGCTGCGGTATCGTGCCGGTGCCCGAATCTGACCTGCCCATTTTGCTGCCTGAAAACGCCCATATGCTGGAAGGTGGGCGGTCGCCGCTGCCCAGCCTGACCGAGTTCGCCCGGACCCGCTGCCCCCAATGCGGCCGCGAGGACGCCCGCCGGGAAACCGACACCATGGACACCTTCGTGGAATCGTCATGGTACTTCGAACGCTATTGCAGCCCCCGCTGCGATACGGCCATGTTCGACAAACAGGCCGTCGACTACTGGATGCCGGTGGACCAGTATATCGGCGGAGTGGAGCACGCCATCTTGCACCTGCTTTATTCGCGATATTTTACCCGGGTGCTGGAATCCATGGGCCTGGTAACCTTCAAGGAGCCCTTCACGCGCCTTTTAACCCAGGGCATGGTGTGCAAGGAGACCACCGCCTGTCCGCAGCATGGCTTTCTCTTTCCCGAAGAGGTGGTCGAAACGGGTGACGGCGGGCGCGCGTGCCGGCACTGCGGTCAGCCGGTGACCGTGGGGCGGGTGGAAAAAATGTCCAAGTCCAAGAAAAACGTCATCGACCCCAATGTACTGCTCGATCAGTACGGGGCCGACACGACCCGTCTTTTCTGCCTGTTTGCCGCACCTCCGGAAAGAGACCTGGAATGGAGCGAGCAGGGGGTGGAGGGCAGCTATCGGTTTTTGCAGCGGGTCTGGCGTCTCGCCGAAGGCTGGCTGCCCATCATCGGGGACACGCCACCGGCTGAGGGCGATCTGTCTCCAACCCAGGCCGAAACCAAAGAACTCTGCCGTAAAACGCACGCAACCATCAAGCGGGTCACCCAAGACATCGAAGAGCGCTTTCACTTCAATACGGTCATCAGTGCGGTCATGGAACTGTTCAACGCCATGCAGGCCCTGGACGAAGGCAATGTGCAGGATGCGGACAAGCCGGTCATGCGCTTTGCATTGGAGACCGCCGTCCTGCTCCTGTCTCCCATCGTTCCCCATTTTTGCGAAGAGCTGTGGGAGAATCTGGGGCGCCGCAAGAGCGTTTTGCTCCATCCGTGGCCGACCTTTGACGACGCCGCCACGGTGAAAGACGAAGTGGAGATCGTGGTACAGGTCAACGGCAAGCTGCGCAGCCGTTTTTCGGCGGCAGTGGATGCCGATGACGCCAGCTTGAAAGAATCTGCCCTGTCCGACGAACGGATTGGGAAGTTTATCGATGGTAAGACAGTCCGGAAGGTGATTGTTGTCAAGAATAAACTGGTTAATATTGTTGTATAAATAAAAAGTGTTAAGTATTAAGTTTTAAGTGTTACGTTGAGGATGTTGCTCGATTGGATAAGCGGAAAAAGAGTGGCGTTTTTTCTTTTTTTAATCGACAGCATTCATTCGCTTAACCACTTAAAACGTAACACTCTTGAATCAATGGAAGCCCGATGAAACGCCGGATTCTATCCACACTCGCAATCGCCGCATTCTTCGCCTGTTGTTCCGGCTGCGGCTACCATTTTTCCGGCAGCGGCAGCTATCCGTCCGGGGTCAGCCAAATTTTTATCACCCTTTTGGAGAACCGAACGGCCGAGACCGGGGTGGAGAGCACCTTTACCAACGACCTGATCTACGAATTCACACGCAATCGCAAGGAGAGCCTGGCTCGTGATCGCTCGTCTGCCGACGGCATTTTGTCGGGGACCATTGCCCGGTTGTCGGTGGCCAACATCACCCGAACCAGCGTGTCGACTGCCACGGAACGACGGGTGACCGGCACGTTAATCCTGCGGTTGGAATCGCCGGAGGGGCGGCTGCTCTGGAGTTCGGGAAATATTGTCGAAAGCGAGGCCTATGCGGTGGTAGCCGGAGACAAAATGGCGACGGATCGCAACAAATCGGATGCCATCGCCACGCTTTCCCAGAAACTGGCCGAATCGGCCTTCAACCGTCTGACGGAAGATTTTTGACGACGGCGGGCAGCAACCGGCCGAAAGGCGAAAAACCGGCAGGGGAGCGTCCACTGCCGGTTATCTATAACTGGAAGACAGGTAACGTTTCAGGCTTGCTGAGCGTTGACCTGGCGGGCGAGACGGGAAATTTTACGGGAAGCGGTCCTTTTATGGAGCACCCCTTTTTTGGCCGCCTTGTCGATGGCGGATTTGGCCGCGTTCAGCTTTTCGGCCGCATCGCCCTCATCCTGGGCGAAGGCGAGGCGCACATCCTTGACAACGTTTTTGACCCGGGTCTGAACCGCTTTGTTACGCAGCCGCCGACGTTCGTTCTGCCCGGCGCGTTTCAGTGCTGATTTATGGTTAGCCACCTTGTTCTTACTCCTTTCGGAAATGAGTTGGGAAAATACAAAACTTCTTGATAAACAAAAAATTTGGGGAAGTCAAGGACTATTGTGGAAGATCGTCATTGTCGGGGCCTTATGAATTCAAGCCGAGAGCGGCAGCCAAAAAGCGAGAACCGACAGGTCACCCGCGCGGCCGGCGTGGTGGGAGCGGCCACCCTGCTCAGCCGGATTTTCGGGTACGTGCGCGACATGGTGCTGGCCTCTTTTTTCGGAGCCGGAATGGCCGCCGATGCCTTTATCGCCGCCTTCAGGATCCCTAATTTACTCCGTCGGCTGTTTGGTGAAGGCTCCCTGAGCCTAGCCTTCGTGCCCGTTTTTACCGATGCCATGATCAACGGGAATCGTGAGGACGCCCATCGGTTGGCCGTCAGTTCGCTGAAATTGCTACTGGTCTGCCTGTCGGTGGTCGCCATTGTCGGCGTGGTGGCTGCTCCGCTCATCATCCGGGCGGTAGCACCAGGATTCGCTTCGCCTCCTGAGAAGATGGCCCTGACAGTGACCTTGACCCGCATCATGTTTCCCTACGTGATCCTGATCGGGCTGGTAGCCCTGTGTATGGGAATTCTCAATGTGTTGGGGCATTTTGCCGCTCCGGCCGTGGCGCCGTTGATGTTGAACCTGGCCATGATCGGCGCCGTATTCGCCGTGTCCCGGTTTTCCGAATCCCAGACGGTTCGGGTTCTGGGCCTTTCCGCAGGGGTGCTGCTGGGGGGCATTCTTCAACTGGCGATGCAACTGCCCTATCTGGTCAGGCACGGCATCCGGTTCTGGAAGCGTTCCGGGTTGTGGCATCCACGGATGAAAACCGTAGGTTTGCTGATGCTGCCTACGATTTTCGGTGCGGCGGTATACCAGATCAACATCCTTGTGGGCACCCTGCTGGCCTCCCTGCTTCCCGAAGGCAGCGTATCCTATCTCTACTACGCCGACCGGCTGGTTCAATTTCCGCTGGGGATCTTCGGCCAGGCGGCAGCTACCGCGGTTCTGCCCAGCCTGTCGCGTCAGGCCGCCAGCCACGATTATACCGGTATGGGCGAAACTTTCGGCCACGCTATGCGCCTGGTCCTGTTTCTGACCCTTCCGGCCATGGTCGGGCTGATCGTTCTGCGCGAGCCCATCGTGGCGCTGTTGTTCCAGCGCGGGGCTTTCGACACCCAGACCGCACGATTGACCTCCGATGCGCTTTTGTACTATGCTTTAGGATTATGGGCCTTCTCCGCGGTGAGAATTGTGGTCTCCACCTTCTACGCCATGCAGGACACGCGCACACCGGTAATCAGTGCGACGCTGGCCATTGCCGCCAACATCCTCTTGGGCATGGCGCTCATGGGGCCCATGGGGCACTGCGGGCTGGCTTTGGCGACAGCGCTTTCCTCCATGGTGAATCTGACGATTCTGGTGGTTCATCTGAAAAGAAAGCTGGGTGTGATCCGGTGGCGGGCGATTCTCTCCAGTTGCCTGAAAACCCTGATCGC
Organism: Desulfosarcina widdelii; assembly: GCF_009688965.1. GTDB lineage: Bacteria > Desulfobacterota > Desulfobacteria > Desulfobacterales > Desulfosarcinaceae > Desulfosarcina > Desulfosarcina widdelii. The sequence continues at coordinate 165,195 of NZ_AP021875.1, forward strand.
CAGCGGGGTGATGGCCGCGGCCGTCATCATGCTCTGCCGACCACTTTTCCCCGATGCATCGACGGTCGGCGGTTTACGAATGCTGCTGAATGTCAGTATTGCCATCGGCGCAGGTATCCTCGTTTTCTGCGGCATGGCCGTCATTTTGAAAATACCGGAATGGCAGAAGATGACCGCCCTGGTCAAAAGGAGTCTTAAACGATCATGAACCTGAACCGGAAATGGTTGATTGCCGCTGCGGCGGTGATCCTGTTCAACCTGATGCTGGTGATCGTTTTCGGCGACAACGGGCTGGTGGAGCTTTCCCGGATGCGGGAACGACAGCGGCATCTGGCTGCCGGGAACGAAACGCTGGCCAGGGAAAACGTCAGCCTTTACCGCATCATCGGGCGACTGAAAAACGATCCGGTCTATATCGAGAGCGTTGCCCGCCACGAACTGGGCATGATCGGCAAAGATGACTTCATTCTTTCGCGGACCACAGACAAAAGAGCCGGAAAATAAGATGAGCGCTGACGGAGACAAAACGTTTTATACCGTGACCATGGCCAGGGTCTATGCGGACCAGGGCCGCAATGAAGAAGCTGCCCGGATCTACCGTTACCTACTGGATCGAACCCCGGATCGCCCGGACCTGCAAAGAGCCCTGGACGATGTTCTGGCCAAACTGCCGGAAGCCCCCGGCGGTTGGGCGGACATTGCCGGATCGGTGGAACGGTGGATCAGCCTGATGCTGCGGTACAATGCGCTGCGCAAGCTGGAACAGACACGGTTGCCGTCGGAAGCAATGGATCGGCGCTGATGATGGATTGAACCTGCACGCAGATCGAGGAGGAAAAATGGGCGAATCGAACGGATGGTTTTCCAAAACGGCAACCATTGCCTTTTTTATGGGCCTTTTGATTCTGCTGGCAGGAGGCTGCGCCTCCCAGAAAGGGATGTCCGGAGAAGCTGCCAACGAAGGTACCGATCCCAACGCCCCGTTGTATTACGATTTCGGCGATGTGCTGGTTCCCCGTGAAATGAAGGTCGACAAGAACGCCTCTTTCGTTTTTCGTACCCCGGGACTTTCCGCCGGGGTATTGTCCATGAAGGGCCGGGTGGACGGCTCCTCGTTGATTGCCTTTTTCGAAAGCAACATGGCCAACGACAACTGGAGTTTGGTCAGTGCCTTCAAATCCTACCGCAACATCATGCTGTTCAAAAAGGAAAACCGCTGGTGCGTGATCAACATCACCGAGAAAAAGATGTACACCTATCTCGAGATCTGGGTGTCGCCCACAATTGCCGGCGCATCCCCCGGACTTTACAAGTAGTGCCTGTTTTTAAAAGGGAATTGACATTGACTGGCAACGACCCATCGGGGCGGATATCATGAATCGATCGGTGCTGGACAAGAAGAATATCGTTCTAGGCGTGTGCGGCGGCATTGCCGCGTACAAAAGTGTGGAAGTGCTCAGACGGTTGGTGAAGCTGGGCGCCCGGGTACGGGTGATCATGACCCAAAGCGCCGCCCGGTTCGTTGGCCCCATGACATTTGAAGTTCTTTCGGGAAATCAGGTCTGCGTGAATCTGTTTGACGAAAAGGACGATGCGGCCATTCGACACATCGCCTGGGCCGAGGACGCCCATGGCGTGGTCATTGCGCCGGCCACGGCCAACATGGTCGCCAAACTGGCCCACGGCATCGCCGACGACGCCCTGAGCACCTTCATGCTGGCCGTGACCTGCCCGGTCATGATCTGCCCTTCCATGAACTCCAACATGTTCGAGCACCCTGCCCACCGGCGCAATCTCAATCAGCTTCAAGCCGACGGTTGCCATCTGCTGGCGCCTGGAGAAGGGGAGTTGGCCTGCGGCGTCACCGGACCGGGGCGGCTGCCCGAACCGGAGGAGATCGTCGACCGCCTGGGCGCCCTGCTGACCCGCAAGGACTTTGCCGGCAAACAGGTGCTGGTCACTGCCGGGCCCACCCGCGAAGCCATCGATCCGGTACGATTCATCAGCAATCCTTCCTCCGGGAAAATGGGCTATGCCATAGCCCGCGCCGCCGAAAATCGCGGCGCGCGGGTGGTTCTGGTCAGCGGGCCGGTGAGTCTTCAGCCGCCGCTGAACGTGGTGCGGATTTGCGTTTCGACCGTGGACCAGATGGCTGAGGCGGTCTTTGCCCACCTTGAACAGTCTCATGTGGTGGTTAAGGTGGCGGCGGTTTCCGACTACCGGCCGGTGAAGACGGCTACCCATAAGATTAAAAAAGGGGAGGACAGCCTCCAACTGAGCCTGGAGCGCACTACGGACATTTTAAAAGAGGTTGGCAAGCGCAAAGGCAATCAATTCGTGGTGGGATTTGCCGCAGAAACCCGCGACATGGAAGCGTACGCCCGTAAAAAGCTGAAGGAAAAGCATCTTGACATGATCGCTGCCAATCTCATCGGACCGCCCGACTCCGGTTTTGCCGCGGACACCAACCGCATGACCCTGTTTTTCGCCGACGGCAGCCAGGAAGCGCTTGACGTCATGGACAAGCAGGCCGTGGCCCATCTGATTCTGGACAGGATCGTCGACCGGTTGGGATGACCGACCGTTTTTCCATAGAAACGAACCTCCATGCCGTGCATCCCGCAATGCCCTGGTGAAGCGATATGACCAATACTCCTTCCGTTGATCGGATCATACGGGACATCCACCACTCCCTCGTCCATCTCAAGGAAAGCGGCTGCACCGGATTCGACTGCTCTTCCCGCAGCCTGGAGATCCTCGGTGGCCTGGGATGGCCGGCGACAGAGACATCCGGGAAACACGACGAGACTTTGGCGGACATCCGGGCAGACCTGGGCGATTGCACCCGCTGCGGCCTGAGCGCCTCGCGAAACCATATTGTTTTCGGAGAAGGCGCGGAAAACGCGCGGCTGGTTTTCGTCGGTGAAGGGCCGGGGTTCGATGAGGATCGATGCGGTCGGCCTTTCGTGGGCGCTGCCGGGCAACTGCTGACCCGGATCATTGCCGCCATGCAGTTAACCCGCGAAGCCGTCTATATCTGCAATGTGATCAAATGCCATCCCCCCGGCAACCGCGACCCGGAACCCGAAGAGATCCGGCACTGCCTGCCTTTTCTCAAGCGGCAGCTTGCCGTAATCCGGCCGCGCGTGATCTGCGCCTTGGGAAGGGTGGCCGCCCAGACCCTGCTGGATACCCAGGCGCCCATTTCCCGGCTGCGAGGCCGGTTTCACGACTTCATGGGCATCGCGGTGATGCCGACTTTCCACCCCGCCTATCTGCTGAGAAATTCGGAAAAGAAGCGGGAAGTTTGGGAGGACGTGCAGCAGATCATGAAGCGACTGGAATAGATTCTTAACCCGTCCCTTTAACCGTTTTAAGGGGATGTTATGAACAAAAGCATCCTTATTGCCCTTCCCCTGATCGCCATTCTGTCCGGAGTTCTGCTCGGGCCGCCGTTCGTGAATCCGGCCACGGCCGGATCCGCCCCGGTATACCTGGTCCGCCTCACCGGCGCCGTCAGCCCGGCGAATGCCGATTTTCTGGAATCGGCCATCCGGCAGGCCAACGCCGGAGGTGCCGGCTGCCTGATCGTGATGCTGGACACACCGGGCGGCCTGGCCGAATCCATGCGTCGGATGGTCATGGCCATTTATGCCAGCAACATTCCCGTGGTGGTCTATGTGTCGCCTTCGGGGGCGCGGGCCGCGTCGGCCGGGGTGATGATCACCATGGCCGCCGACGTGGCCGCCATGGCCCCCGGCACCCACATCGGGGCGGCCCACCCGGTCAATGCCGGCGGCAAGGACCTGGACAAGACCATGTCTGAAAAGGTGATCAACGACATGGTGGCTTTTATCAAGAGTATTGCCGAAAAACGCGGCCGCAATATCCAATGGGCAGAAAAGGCGGTCCGCGAGAGCGTGTCCATCACCGAAACCGAAGCGCTGGAAAACAAGACCATTGACCTGGTGGCCCGCGATGTGGACGCGTTGATCGATCTGATCGACGGACTCGAGATCGCCGGAAAAGGGCGCATCGACATCGATAAAGCCCAGCGGGTCTTTATTGATGAGTCTCTGCGAACCCGGGTCCTCAAGGCGCTCAGCGATCCCAACATCGCCTATATCCTGATGATGATCGGGCTGGCCGGTCTCTATTTCGAACTTTCCCATCCGGGGGTGGTGTTGCCCGGCGTGGTGGGCAGCATTGCGCTGATCCTGGCCTTTTACTCCTTTCAGACCCTGCCGGTGAATATCGCCGGGGTCCTGCTGATCGTGCTTGCCCTGATCTTTTTTATCATGGAGATGAAGATCGCCAGCTACGGACTGCTCAGCGTTGCCGGGGTCGTCAGCCTGCTGCTCGGTTCGGTGATGCTTTTCGACCGGGGCATCGACGGTCAACCCGGGATCTCCTGGAGCGTGCTGATGCCCACCTTGGTCCTGGTCAGCGGTTTTTTCGTGGGTGTAGCCGGACTGGTTTTTCGTTCCCGGCGGTGTCCGCCCATGACCGGGGATTCGGGCCTGATCGGCAAAACCGGTGTGGTGAAAACCGCGCTCGATCCCATGGGCCGGATTCAGGTGCATGGCGAACTCTGGTTCGCCCGCAGTCGGACGCCGGTAGCGGTCGGGCAGACGGTGCGCGTTGTGGCCGTGGACGGGCTGACTCTAGAAGTAGAGCCTGATGCACCCGAATAGTCGGTTTTTGAGTAAGCCAGTTGCTATTTTATCCTTTTAGGAGTTCGTTATGATACCTTACATTGGTGCCGTCGTCCTGGTTGTTTTGTTTCTGTCCGCCGCCCTGCGGATTCTCAACGAATACGAGCGGGCGGTCATTTTTCGTCTGGGCCGGGTCATCCGGGCCAAAGGGCCGGGCCTGATCATTCTCATACCCGTGGTCGATAAAATGGTGCGGGTCAGCATGCGGCTGGTGGCCATGGATGTTGATCCCCAGGATGTGATCACCCTGGACAACGTTTCCGTGAAGGTCAATGCAGTGATCTATTTCCGGGTTATCGACCCCATTAAAGCCATCGTGGAGGTGGAGAACTACACCTACGCCATTTCTCAACTGGCCCAGACAACCCTGCGTAGCGTCTGCGGACAGGCAGAGCTGGACGAGTTGCTGTCCGCCAGAGAGAAGATCAACGCCCAACTGCAGGAGATCCTGGATACGCACACGGACCCCTGGGGGATAAAGGTCGCCACGGTGGAACTCAAACATATCGACCTGCCCAACGAGATGCAGCGGGCCATGGCCAAGCAGGCCGAGGCCGAGCGGGAACGGCGGGCCAAGGTGATCAATGCCGAAGGCGAATACCAGGCCGCCGACCGGCTGGCTGCAGCGGCCAAGATCATCGACGCTCACCCGACGGCCATCCAACTGCGATACCTGCAGACCATGCGGGAGATGTCCGCCGAGAACAATACGACCACGGTCTTCCCGTTGCCCCTGGACCTGTTCAAGCCGTTTATCCGACTGGCCCAAAAAGACAGGCCGGAAAACGAATAACTTATCGATTGACACCCTTGTACCGAAGGGATTACAAAAATACCTTTTTGCCGACGAACGTCCAAAGGCCGCGCAGAACGTGTAAGCAGCATCCATGCTCGGAGATTTGACCGCAACTTCATGAAAAGGAGACTGGATCCATGACCAAAGGTACGGATGGAAAGGAAAAACCGTTGGACAAAATGACCGTCAAGGAGCTTCGTGAAATTGCCCTGGAGATACCGGATCTTACCGGCGTGCATGGCATGAACAAACAGGACCTGCTGGATGCCGTAAAGGCCCATCGGGGGATCAAGGAAGCCAAACCCAAAAAGGTGAACCGCTCGGTGAGAGAAATCAAGAAACAGATTCAGGAACTGAAAGCCAGAAAACAGGCGCTGGCCTCGGAAAAGGATCGCAAACAGAGCGACATCTTGCGCCGTAAGATTTCCCGCCTGAAAAAGAAGACGCGCCGGGCCGGCTGACAACCCCGACGGACGGACTGAAAGAATCATGATCGATCCGGCAGTATTGGCTTTTGACATTGACGGCGTGATCGCCGACACCATGCACCTTTTCCTGGACATCCTGGCTGACCATTACGATGTCCATACGGTGCGATACGAAGACATCACCTGCTATCAACTGGATCAATGCCTGGACCTGGATGAAGAGACCCTCGAAGGGGCCATTGCCCGCATCCTGGAGGGCCGCTATCGGGCCGAACTGAAACCCTATCCCGGGTCAGGTGAAGTGCTCAGGCGTATTGCAGAAACCACGGGCCGGGTGCTGATGGTAACGGCCCGTCCCGATCCGGGTCCCATCGCCGATTGGATGGACCGGCTGCTCGACGGCCAGCACCACCGGGCGCAGATCGTTGCCACCGGTTCCTTTGAGGCCAAAACCGACGTGCTGCTTCAAAACGGCGTACGCTGGTTCGTAGAAGACCGCCTGGATACCTGCCATTTGCTCAAGGCCGCCGGCATAACGCCCGTCGTCTTCTCCCAGCCGTGGAATCGGGAATCCCACGATTACGTGCAGGTGGCGTCCTGGCCGGAACTCGAACGGCGAATCGACTACCCATGAACCGTCCCCGACTGGAAGAACAGATCGACCTTTTTCTTCAGGCCCTGGTCGCGGAGAAAGGGTACTCGATCAACACCATCCGGGCCTATGGCCACGATCTCAAGGAGTTCGCCGACTACGCCGCCAAAACGTCGGGTGGGGAGGACCCAAAAGCCTCCCGGTCCATAACCGTAGATGAAATCGACAGTCTGACGGTGCGCGGATATTTGGGGATGCTGCACCGCAAGAACGAGAAGGCCACTATTGCCCGCAAGCTGTCGGCCCTGCGATCTTTTTTCCGCCACCTGGTTCGGCACCGATTGACGGACGAAGACCCCACGGCGACGATCCTGACGCCCAAGCACATCCGGCGGATGCCGTCCTATCTGTCCGTAGACGACATGTTCCGGCTGCTGGACCGCACCGCCGAGGATACCCTGCTGGGGCGGCGCAATCGGGCCCTGTTCGAGGTCCTCTACGGATCGGGCATCCGTGTTTCCGAGCTGACCGGGCTTAACATCTTCAACGTGGACTTTGCCAGCGGCTGCCTGCGGGTGGTCGGCAAGGGCGGTAAGGAGCGTATCGTGCCGGTGGGAGAAAAGGCCCTGGCGCGTGTCCGGGACTATCGGGAGACGTTGCGGGAGAAAACCGGAATCGACATGCAGACCGACGGGCCGCTGTTTCTCAACAAGAACAAAGGGCGGCTCAGCACCCGGTCCGTGGCCAGAATTCTCGAGGCACTGGTGCGCAAGTGCAGCCTGGCGGTGCCCATCTCCCCACATGGGATCCGGCACAGTTTCGCAACTCACATGCTCGACGCGGGGGCGGACCTGAGAACTGTTCAGGAACTGCTTGGCCACAAGAGCCTGTCGACCACCCAGAAGTACACCCATGTGAGTATTGACCGGCTTATGGCGGCCTATGACCGGGCGCATCCGCGGCGCTAGGCAGTGGCTACCTATTCAATGGCCAATTTGCCCGATATCCTTGTTGCGCGAAAAATTTTATCCTCGGAATATCAACCAGATACCTGCGGTAAAATTTTTTGGGCGCCTCGATCTCGACCAAATTTTCCTATTGCTGGATAGCCACTGGGGAATAAATGGCCAATCTGCTGATTAGTTGATAAATTTTTAAGAAGAAAGAAAACAATCTCTATGCCACAAGCTTCCAGCGAACCAAACCTGCGGTTTCACGGCACAACCATCCTGGCCGTGAGGGACAAAGAACGGGTGGTCATGGCCGGAGACGGCCAGGTGACGCTGAACAACACCGTGATCAAGCACAATGCCCGCAAGGTGCGGCGCATCTACAACGATACCATTTTGGTGGGCTTTGCCGGCGCCACCGCCGATGCCCTGACTCTGACCGAGAAGCTCGAGCAAAAGCTGGAGCGTTACAACGGTATCCTGACCCGTTCGGCCGTGGAACTGGCCCGGGACTGGCGGGCGGACAAATACCTGCGCCGCCTGGAAGCACTGATGATTGCTGTGGACAAACGCTCCATGCTGCTGATTTCCGGCAACGGCGACGTCATCGAGCCGGACGAGGGCATCGTGGCCATCGGTTCGGGGGGGGTGGCCGCCCAGGCAGCCGCCACGGCCCTGTGCCGCCAGACCGAACTGGATGCCCGCCAGATCGTGGAAACCGCCATGACCATCGCGTCCTCGCTTTGCGTATTCACCAACGATCGCTTCACCATCGAAGAACTGTGACCTATGAAAGACCTCAAACCCGCTGAAATCGTATCCGAACTGGACAAGTACATCATCGGCCAGGACCAGGCCAAACGCTCGGTGGCCATTGCCCTGAGAAATCGCTGGCGCAGGCGGCAGGTACCCGAACCGCTCAGAGATGAAATTGCGCCCAAGAATATCATCCTCATCGGCCCCACCGGGGTCGGTAAAACAGAGATCGCCAGGCGGCTCTCGCGGATGAGCGATTCTCCCTTTTTCAAGGTGGAGGCGTCCAAATTCACCGAGGTAGGCTATGTGGGCCGCGATGTGGAATCCATGGTGCGCGACCTGGTCGAACTGACGGTCAACACGGTGCGTGCCGAGGCCCAGGAAAGGGTCCAGGAAAAAGCCTGGCGGGTGGCCGAAGAGCGCATGCTGGATCTGCTTTTGCCCAAAGCCGACCGTCCTCGTCCGGAGGGCGCAGCGGACGGCGGGCTTGAAGTGGTCAGCGCTCCCGCCGAGACGACCTCGTCCACCCGGGAAAAACTGCGCAAGATGCTTCAGGCCGGAAAGCTGGACAGCCGATACGTGGACCTGGATGTGGCCGACCGCAGCATGCCCATGGTCGAGATCTTTTCCAATGTCGGCATGGAGGAGATGGGCATCAATTTCAAGGACATGCTCGGTCCCTTGATGCCCAAGAACACCCGCCGGCGAAAGATCAAGGTGCCCGAGGCCATGAAAACCCTGGCCGCAGAGGAAGCCCAGAACCTGGTGGACATGGACCAGGTGATCCGGGATGCCATTGCCAAGGTAGAGCAGGCCGGCATTATCTTTCTGGACGAAATCGACAAGATTGCCGGAAACGGCAAGGGACACGGCCCGGATGTCTCCCGGGAGGGGGTTCAGCGGGATCTTCTGCCCATCGTGGAAGGATCCACGGTGACTACCAAATATGGGCCGGTAAAGACCGACCACATTTTGTTCATCGCCTCGGGTGCGTTTCATGCGATCAAGCCCTCGGATCTGATTCCGGAGCTGCAGGGCCGCTTTCCCATCCGTGTGACTCTGGACGCCCTGGACCGCAAGGATTTCTATCGCATCCTGACCGAGCCGCAGAACGCTTTGCTGCTGCAGTACATCGCCCTGTTGAAGACCGATGGCGTCGAGGTGGAATTCTCGGACGATGCGGTAGAGAAGGTCGCCGAGATCGCCGAGGAGGTCAATGTGCGCACCGAGAATATCGGGGCCCGTCGTCTGCACACCCTCATGGAGCGCCTGCTGGAAGACGTCCTGTTCGATGCACCCGACGGTTGCCAGCCGCACCTTACGGTGGATGCGGCCTATGTGGCTGACAAACTCAAGGCAATCAAGGATGATGAGGATTTGAGTCGGTATATCTTATAGGTGGGTAGTCTGAAGACTAAAGGAGTTTCGGCTTTTTTATTTTTTTCTATCTGCAATTCGCTATGCGTGACTATCTGAAATAGAGGAACGATCATGACCATCGAAACACCCCCTCCCAATTCCACCGTCGCCGATATTCTCATCGAGGCGCTCCCCTATATCCGCAAATTTTCCGGTATGACCGTAGTCGTCAAATACGGCGGCCACGCCATGGTGGACGAACAGCTTAAAATCGATTTTGCGCGGGACATCACCCTGCTCAAATTTATCGGTCTCAACCCGGTGGTGGTCCACGGCGGAGGCCCCCAGATCAACCGGGTGCTGGACCAGATGGGCATCCAGCCCCAGTTCGTGCGCGGAATGCGGCTGACCGACGGCCCCACCATGGACGTGGTCGAAATGGTGCTGGGCGGCAAGGTCAACAAGGGCATCGTGGCCCAGATCAACCAGCAGGGCGGCCGGGCCGTGGGGCTTTCCGGAAAGGACGGAGGGCTCATCGAGGCCAGGAAGATGCACATCGTCCATCAGGCCGACGCGGCCAGCCCCCCGGAGATCATCGACCCCGGCATGGTGGGGGAGGTGACCCGCGTCAACCCGCAGATTATCCACACCCTCTCCGAGAAAGGATTCATCCCCATCATCGCTCCGGTGGGTGCGGGCCGGGAAGGGGAAACTTACAACATCAACGCAGACCTGGTGGCCAGCCATATTGCCATGGCCCTGTCCGCCGGGCGGCTGATGCTGCTGACCGACGTGGATGGGGTGATGGACGCCAAAGGGCAGTTGATCTCTTCCATCGATGCGGCCGCCATCCGAAGCATGATCGCCGACGGCAGCATCAGCGGCGGCATGATCCCCAAAATCGAATGCGCCCTTGCGGCCATTGAAAGCGGGGTGGAGAAGGTACCCATCCTCAACGGCACGCGCCGCCACGCGATCCTTCTGGAACTGTTTACGGATAGGGGCATCGGGACGGAAGTAACGGAGTAGAACGCCTGGAAGCGGCATATTTCGGTCAGGTTAGACGTTCTCATGCTTTTGAGATCCTTGACATAGCGCTGCCACGCCTCCGGTCGCAAAATCGCTGCGGCCTTGACCCGAACCACAAGCAACCATTTCCGAGCGGCCCGATAAGAACCGATTGAAAGGAAAAGTCATTTGGTCTTGATTCGACCCCGTCGAAGGTGTATCGACCTTAAATTCTGAACGCTGAACCCAGAACGCTGAACAAATCGGAGTGAACAAATGACAGACACAATCATGCAGACGGCTGACCGGGTGATCGCCGCCACCTACAAACGCTTTCCCATTGTCCTGGAAAGGGGCGAGGGCACGGCGGTGTGGGATACCCAGGGGCGCCGCTATACCGATTTTGTCTCCGGCATCGCCGTGTGCAATCTGGGCCACGCCCATCCGCGCATTGCCGAGGCCGTCGCCCGGCAGGCCAGGCAACTGGTTCATGTCTCCAATCTATACTATACGTTGCCCCAAACCGAACTGGCCGACCTGCTGGTGGCACAATGCTTTGCGGACCGTGTCTTTTTCTGCAACTCCGGCGCCGAGGCCAACGAAGCGGCCATCAAGCTGGCCCGTAAATATTTCAAGGACAAGGGCCAGCCAGAGCGCTACCGGATCGTCTCCATGGAGCAGTCCTTCCACGGACGAACCATGGCCACCTTGTCCGCCACCGGGCAGGAAAAGATCAGGGCGGGATACGACCCGGTTCTCCAAGGGTTTTCTTTCGTGCCGTTCAACGACATCGAGGCCCTGGAGGCTGCCGTGGATGAGGGCACCTGTGCCGTGATGCTGGAGCCCATCCAGGGCGAAGGCGGCATCCGCTGCCCGGCCCCCGATTATCTTCAACAGGTGCGGCAGCTCTGCAACCGGCACGGCATTCTGATGATTCTGGATGAAATCCAGACCGGCATGAGTCGCACCGGCGCCCTCTTCGCCCATCAGCACGAAGGGGTCACCCCCGATATCATGACGCTGGCCAAGGCCCTTGCCAACGGGTTGCCCATCGGCGCCATGCTGGCCACGGAAAAGGTGGCCGCGGCTTTCGGTCCCGGCGCCCACGCCTCCACTTTCGGAGGGACTCCGCTGGTTACCGCCGCCGCCCTGGAAACGCTGAGAACCATGCTTGACGAGCAGATTCCCCGGCGGGCCGCAGAAACCGGCGTCTATTTCAGGCAGGCCCTCGAAGGACTGAAAAAGCGGTGCAGCCACATTGTCGAGGTGCGGGGCAGGGGGCTTTTGCTGGGGGTTCAACTGGACGGGCCGGCCGACGACCTGGTAGCGGTCTGCATGCAGAAAGGGTTTCTGGTCAATTGTGTCCAGGGAGACACCTTGCGGTTCGCACCGCCGCTGATCGTCCAAAAAGAAGAAATCGATGCACTGATTGCGTGCCTCGAAGTTATTCTAAAACAATAAATTCTGTATCGTAAAAGGAGAACCACACGGTGAAGGAAAAGATCAAGAAAGTTGTTTTGGCCTATTCAGGGGGCCTGGATACCTCGGTCATCCTGAGATGGCTCATCGAAACCTACGAATGCGAGGTGGTGACCTTCAGTGCCGACATCGGTCAGGTCGATTCGCTGGAAAACGTCGAGGCCAACGCCATGAAGACCGGCGCGGTCAAGGCTTATGTGGACGATCTGAAAGAGACCTTCGTCAAGGATTATGTATTCCCGGCCTTCCGGGCCAATGTGATTTACGAAGGCCAGTATCTGCTGGGCACCTCCATTGCCCGGCCGCTGATCGCCAAACGGCAGATGGAGATCGCCGCTATAGAAGGTGCCGATGCGGTCAGCCACGGCGCAACGGGCAAGGGCAACGACCAGGTGCGTTTCGAGCTGGGCTATTACGCCATCGATCCGGACATCAAGATCGTGGCCCCCTGGCGGGAGTGGGACTTGAACTCCCGCACGGCCTTGATGGCGTTTGCCGAAAAGCACGGTATTTCAGTACCCACGACCCATGCCAAACCTTACAGCACCGACGGCAACCTGCTGCACATCAGCTACGAAGGCGGCATCCTGGAAGACCCCTGGGCCGGACCGCCCGACGATATTTTTACCCTGACAACGTCTCCCAAAGACGCTCCCGACACCCCCGAAATCATCGAGATCACGTTTGAAGGCGGCGACCCGGTCGCCATCGACGGAAAACCGCTCTCACCGGCCAACCTGCTGGCCGAGCTGAACCAGCTGGGTGGCAAGCACGGCATCGGGCGTATCGACATCGTGGAAAACCGCTTTGTGGGCATGAAATCCCGCGGGGTATACGAAACGCCGGGCGGTACGATCTTGCGCCAGGCTCACATGGCCATGGAATCCATTACCCAGGATCGCGAAGTGATGAACCTGCGCGATTCCCTGATTCCGCGCTACGCCCAGCTGATCTACAACGGATTCTGGTTTTCACCGGAAATGGAGGTGCTGCAGGGCCTGATCGACAGCACCCAGACCCACGTATCCGGCGTGGTGCGTCTGGAGCTCTACAAGGGCAACTGCACGGTACAGGGACGCAAATCAGACCACAGTCTTTACAGCGAAGCCCACGCCACGTTCGAGGACGACGATGTATACAGCCAGGCGGATGCCGAAGGCTTCATCCGGCTTAACGCTCTGCGGCTTCGGATTCGTAAACTGATGCAGCGCAAAGAGGCAGGCAGGAATCATGGCTGAGAAACCCTGGGACGGGCGTTTTGCCGAAAAAACGGACAAGCGCGTGGAGGCCTTTACCGCCTCCCACGCCTACGACCGCCGGCTTTACCCCTATGACATTGCCGGCAGCATCGCCCACTGCAAGATGCTGGCCAAAGTCGGCGTGATCACCGGCGAAGAGGTTGCCCAACTGGTGGAGGGGCTGGGGACCGTCAAACGCGAGCTGGACCATGGAAAATTCGTGTTCGACGACAGCCTGGAAGACATTCACATGCACATCGAGGCCCGCCTGCTGCAAGTGGCCGGAAAGGTTGCCCAGAAGCTGCACACTGCACGCAGCCGCAACGACCAGATTGCTCTGGATGTGCGCATGTACCTGCGCGAAGAGACCAGGTGCACCATCGGACTGCTGCGCGCCCTGAGAAAGGCGCTGGTTGAGCTGGCCGCCGCCCACCCGGATGTGATCATGCCGGGCTACACCCATACTCAGCGGGCCCAGCCGGTACTGATGGCCCACCATCTGATGGCCTATTACGAGATGTTTACCCGGGACCAGGCCCGGATGGTCGACTGCCTGGGCCGCATCGACGTCATGCCTCTGGGAACCGCGGCCCTGGCCGGAACGACCTATCCCATCGACCGGGCATACGTGGCCGAGCTGCTAGATTTTCCGGCGGTCAGCAACAACAGCATGGATGCGGTGTCCGACCGGGATTTCGCCATGGAATTTTTGTCGGCAGCCAGTATCAGCATGGTCCATCTCAGCCGCCTTTCCGAGGAGCTGGTGTTATGGTCCACGGCCGAATTCGGCTTTGTCACCCTGCCCGACGCTTTTGCTACTGGCAGCAGCATCATGCCCCAGAAGAAAAACCCGGATATTCCCGAAATCGTACGCGGTAAGACCGGGCGGGTGGTCGGCTCCCTTGTGGCCCTGCTGACGCTCATGAAGAGTCTGCCCATGGCCTACAACCGGGATATGCAGGAAGACAAGGAACCGCTGTTCGATGCCGTGGACACCCTGACGGCCTGCCTTTCCATCAACGCCGACATGATCCCCCGCATTATCGTCAACCGGGAGACCATGCGCCGGGCCGCTTCGGTGGGGTTCCTCAACGCCACGGACATGGCCGACTACCTGGTGGGCCGGGGCATGCCCTTCAGAAAGGCACACGCCTGCGTGGGTAAGGCCGTGGCTTTTGCCCTGGACAAGGGCAAGGAACTGCACGAGCTGACACTGGACGAACTCAAAGGTTTCTCTTCGCTGATCCAGGAGGATCTTTACGAACACCTGACCCTGGAGCACATGGTCGACCGGCGGCAAAGCGTGGGGGGAACTTCAACCCGCAACGTGGTTGCCGCCATCGACGCGGCTCGCAGGGTGCTGGCCGGAGAGGAAGCATAAAATTCCAATATCCAAAAGACAAATTCCAAATAAATTCCAATTGTCCAAATTTCAAACAGGGGGATTGGGAGCCTGTTTGGGATTTGGAGCTTGTGATTTGATATTTGTTTGAGATTTGGTGCTTGTTTATTGTCAATTTGCTTCCAGTCATGCGAAACTTGATTTCGACAAATTGCATTGCCGCCGCATTTTTTCTGGCTGTTTTTTCCCTTGCCGCCTGCGGCGTAAAGGGCCCGCCAATGCCCCCCAAGGCAGCACCGCTTCCGGCGGTGGCGCTGACATACCGCCTGGACGGCGCTTCGGTGCAGCTACAGTGGGAAATGGCATCGGACCTTTCGAATAAGCAGGCCCGCCAGGCGACTTTTACGATCTACCGCTCCCGTCGAGATCTTTCCGAAGGGGCCTGCGACGACTGCCCGCTGGTGTTCGAAAAAGTCACCACCCAACCCTTCGTACAGACGGGCGGCAACCGTTTTTCCAGCGTCGAAACCTTGGATTCGGGCTATGGGTACGCGTTCAAGGTGCGCCTGGAGATCCGAGGACAGGCGGGCGCCGACTCCAACACGGTTCGATTCGAATATCCCTTTGTGGGCCAATCGTCGGATAAGGAGACGCCATGACACCCATTCCCTTTTTCAAAATGAGCGGCAGCGGCAACGATTTCATCCTTATCGACAACCGCACGTCCGTGGTGCCCGAAGCGCGGCTTGAGGAACTGGTTGTGGGCGTCTGCCGCCGTAAGATGTCGGTGGGTGCCGACGGCATGATTCTGGTCGAGCCTTCCGAGAACGTCGATTTCAAATGGCGTTTTTTCAATTCCGACGGCAGCCTGCCGGACATGTGCGGCAACGGCGCCCGCTGTGCGGCCCGTTTTGCGTTCCTCAACGGCATCGCCGGCCGCAAGATGGCCTTCGAGACGCTGGCCGGGGTGATCGAGGCCGAAGTGGGCGATGCGGGCGTGCGCATCCGTATGACCGACCCCAAGGATTTCAGGCTCGCACAACGGCTGGAACTGGACGGCCGATCGGTGGCGGCCAGCAGTGTCAATACTGGTGTGCCCCACGCAGTCGTGATGGTCGACGACATTGAGGCCGTGGACGTCGCGTCCGACGGTCGGGCCATTCGATTCCACCCGGATTTTGAACCCGATGGTACAAACGCCAATTTTGTGGAACTGAATCCTGCCGGGGAGATTTTCATCCGCACCTACGAGCGAGGCGTCGAAGAGGAAACCCTGGCCTGCGGCACGGGCAACGTGGCCGCCGCATTGATCCTGGCTAAGGAGCGGGGGCTGGCATCACCGGTGACCCTGACGACCCGCAGTGGGGGACGACTGACCGTGCATTTCACCCGAAGGGACGAAGGCTTCGTGGATGTATTTCTCGAAGGCGATGCCCGGGTGATCTATCGCGGTGAACTCTGGGAGGAAGCATGGCAGGGGTAGGGAATCGGCAAACGGTCTACCTCTCCGTGGGTTCCAACCTGGGCGACAAACTGGACAACTGCGTAAAGGGTATCGCAGCCCTGGTCGCCGGGGGCGAATGCGAACTGCTGGCCGTTTCGCGTTTTTACCGTACCTCGCCGGTGGATTACACGGACCAGGACTGGTTCGTCAACGCTGCCGTAAAGGTCGCTACCCGCCTGGAGCCCTCCGATCTGCTGAAGAAGCTGCAGACCATCCAGTCGCAAATGGGGCGCAAGAGCAACGGCATCCGCTTCGGGCCGCGCACTCTGGACTTGGATATCCTGCTTTACGACGAGCAGGTGATCCGGATCCCCGATTTGGAAATCCCCCATCCGCGCATGCACAAAAGGGTCTTTGTCCTGCAGCCCATTTGTGATATAAATCCGGCGATTATTCACCCCGTGTTGGGAAAGACCGTTGCCGATCTGTTGAAGCAACTCGATGCCCAAGATCAGCAGGTCGTTCCCATGCGCAGCCAGCCGGAATTACCACAAGGCGGGACGCCGTGAAACTGCTGCTGCTGATCGTCATCGTTTACCTGACGTACCGGGCCGTAAAATCCTGGCTGTTGCGCAACCTTCAGGTTCCCGGGCAAAACGCGCCACACAATCCGAAAATCGATGATGTGATGGTCAAAGATCCGGTTTGCGGCGTCTATTTCCCAAGAAGAGAAGGGGTGGAATTGCGCCACAAGGGACAAGAATTCATCTTCTGTTCGGAAAAATGCCGGGACCGGTTTTTGGAAGAAAACGTTGAACTGTGATCAGTGATTCGTGAACAGTGAACGGAAGGTGGAAGTTCAGCATCAACCTTTAAACATGTTTAATTGACCAATCGGGAAGGAACAGCATTCATGAAATTTTTTATCGATACGGCCAACGTGGATGAAATCAGGGAAGCCCACGCCATGGGGATGGCGGACGGTGTGACCACCAATCCATCGCTGATCGCCAAAGAGGGCCGTGTTTTCGAGGAAGTGATCCAAGAAATTTGCGAAATCGTGGACGGCCCCATAAGTGCCGAAGTGATCAGTCTGGAGGCGGATGGCATGGTCAAAGAGGCGCGGGAGTTGGCCAAGATTCACCCCAACGTGGTCATCAAGGTTCCCATGACCGTGGATGGACTTAAAGCCACCCGCCAGTTGGCCGCGGAGAATATCAAGACCAATGTCACCCTGATTTTCTCCCCTCTCCAAGCCCTGATGGCGGCCAAGGCCGGCGCATCCTATGTCAGTCCCTTTGTGGGCCGGCTGGACGATCTTTCCAGCGACGGAATGCTGCTCGTCGAGCAGATTGCAGAGATTTTTGCCAACTATGCTTTTGAAACGGAGATCATCGTGGCCAGCATCCGCAATCCGTTACACGTGCTGGATTCGGCTCTGGCCGGGGCCGACATCGCCACCATTCCCTTCAACGTCTTGAGCAAACTGGCCGCCCATCCCCTGACCGACAAGGGGATCAAGGCCTTTATGGCCGACTGGGAGAAGACCAAAAAATAGATACTAGCGGTTGCCCGGGCGCCGGCTACCGGGAAAACCGGTCCGGCGCCTTAAAGGCAGGCGCTCATCCAACGGACAGGCAACGGCAAATGAAAAAAACGTCCATCAACTCTCTTCTCACCCATCCCAATACGCTGACGCTTTTCAGGATCGTTGCGGTCCCGGTTATCGTAGTGCTTTTGTTGATGCCCAACCGGTTTACGGCATTTATCGCCGGCCTGATTTTCAGTGCCGCGGCCATCACCGACTATTTCGACGGTTATCTGGCAAGGCGCTACGGGCTGGTTTCCAACCTGGGAAAGGTGATGGACCCGGTGGCGGACAAGCTGCTGGTTTCCTGCTCGCTGATTATGCTGACCGCTTTGGGATGGATGCCCGCCTGGATCGCCTGTATCATCATCGGCCGCGAACTGGCCGTTACCGGACTGCGCAACATCATTGCCCAGAACGAGATGGACGTCTCCGCGTCCAGCCTGGGAAAGTACAAAACAGGGTTCCAGATCGCGGCGATCATCCCCTTGATGTTTCACTATCCGGCCCTGGGATTCGACTTTCAGGCCATCGGCATGTTCTTTCTGTGGGGGGCGCTGATATTCACTCTTTGGTCGGGGACGGACTACTTTCTGCGCTTCAGAAAGTTGCTGCGCGGATAAATTTTCTGTTGACATCCAGCCCGAATATTTATAAAAGTGCCACTTCAACTGAGCGGGAATAACTCAGTGGTAGAGTGCGACCTTGCCAAGGTCGAAGTCGCGGGTTCAAATCCCGTTTCCCGCTCCATTTTTTTTTAAAGGGGCGGCATAGCCAAGTGGTAAGGCAGAGGTCTGCAAAACCTCCATTCACCAGTTCGAATCTGGTTGCCGCCTCCAAAATTAAGTCCTAAAAATTCAAGTTTTTATAGTAAAAAGGAGCCCTTAACCGGCTCCTTTTTCTTTTCTAACTTCTCACCTGTAAACGTCACTCAGCGTACAGAAATACTCTAAAAGTACCCTTTTCACCTACCAAGTCCCATCAAAATTCACAACACCCCCGATCTACATAAAAGCCCATGCCGATTAGGATCTGTTGGTTTTGATCTTAAAATTTCTGCGGAAAAGTCACATCAATTGATGAAACCAAAATTGCGAAACATAAAAATGAAAAAGTTGTTGACAAACACGATTATAATCTATAGGTGTCAATTATGAATGATGGCACTAAAAAGATAGGAAGCATGCAGTTCACGACAAAGGACATCGAGAACCTCTGTGGATTGAAGCAGAATACGCTCCACCTTTATATTCAAGCGGGCGCACTTACACCTGACATCGATCCTGGAAAAGGAACCGGAAAAACGCGCCTCTTGTCAGGAATCAACTTTGTCCAGGCTGTCATCATTGCAAATATGATCGATCACGGTCTGCCACGCAGGGCAATTGTGGAAATGATGAAAAGCTTAAACCAGGACCGCGGGCGCTTGGATCCAGATGAACTTCCAAATCATGGGACGGTCTATGTTGCGTTTTTTAAGATTCGAGGGCGGTGGGTCCATAGCTTTTTAGATCAAGATGAGAGCGGGAGGATTTTGTTTGCGGATGTTCTTGGCCTTGCCGGGTTTTCACATCTTTTCAATTTGTCCCATATTTTAGGGGCATATGCTGAAATAGTGTTCAAAAAATACAGTTAATTTTTTTTTGGTCATAATAATCTATGGCTGACAATCATAGATAAAGGAGGGTGGGGATGCATTTCAACACTTCATTGCTGGTAGCCATCAAAGAAAAGGGATGGACTCAAAAAGAGTTTTCAGCAATTGCCGGTGACCATCCAACTTTTGTTTCCAGAGTAATCAATGGATGGATCAATCTGGACGATGCTCGCAAGGCCAAATATGCGAAGGTTCTGGATTGCGAAGTCGGCGACCTTTTCGACTGAAGAATCATGAGCACTCAAGGCGATCAAAAATACCTCACAGCCACCGAAGCGGGCGAATATATCGGCGGTCGATCCGCTGGAGCCGTTCGCAATTTGGTCATGCGAAAGGCAATCCCTTTCCGCAAGCCTGGCGGTCGCCTTTTATTCATCCGAGAGGAACTCGACGAATGGATACAAACTTCCAGCGG
The DNA here is from genome assembly GCF_009688965.1 of Desulfosarcina widdelii. Classification (GTDB taxonomy): domain Bacteria; phylum Desulfobacterota; class Desulfobacteria; order Desulfobacterales; family Desulfosarcinaceae; genus Desulfosarcina; species Desulfosarcina widdelii. The sequence continues at coordinate 184,962 of NZ_AP021875.1, forward strand.
TATCAAAATAGACGAGTTACTTGAAAAGAGAAGATGAGACCACATTTGGCGCCCCGGCATCGGCGCAAAACCCATGGAGCGTGGAAATGGCAAAAGTGAATGGCCGAACATGTAAAATTACCTAACGACGCTGACCTTGAACAGTCGGTTCTGTCTGGGATGCTCTTAGATCCAGAATCTGCCGAGACTGTTTTTCAAATCATTTCACCCAACGATTTTTATCAAACCCGCCACCAGATCATCGCCCAAACGATCCACGATCTCCAGAGCAAAAACGATCCGTATGACATCACCATCGTTGCGCTGGCCTTGAGGGAAAATAGTCAGTCAAAGCAGGTTGGGGGGGCTGCCTATCTCAAAAAAATCACCATGGAAGCGCCAGTCCCGACCAGCGTCAAATACAGTTGTGAAAAACTGGCAAGCCTTGCCACCAAGCGGAAGCTGGCAGAGGTTGGCAGCAGGATAATACAGGTGGCCACGTCAAGCAACGGTGACGGTGACCCGTTGGCTTTTGCAAAGGATCTCATCGCTGGTGTCGCCAAAAGTCAGACCGCCGATCGCGCTCAGTGTGATTGGGAATGTTTGGCAGACTTGCAGGGAAAAGAGTTCCCTCAGCCCAAATGGATCGTGCCGGGCATCTTGGCCGAAGGTTCCACCATTATCGGCGCACCTCCTAAGATCGGCAAATCGACCCTTTGCGCGAATATCGGCATATCCGTTTCCACTGGCGGTAAGGCGCTGGGCTGTTTCGATGTTGAAAAAGGCAGCGTCTTCTACATATCGCTCGACGATAAGTCAGAACGGCGCCTCAAGGGACGCATTGAGAGGATGCTGCCGGAATACAATACCACCTGGCCATCAAACTTTTTTTACCGTACCGACTTCCCCAAAGCCGATGAAGGTGGCATTGAGATGTTGCGGGGCACACTTGAGAAACACCCCGATACCCGCCTGGTGATCATCGACACCATGTACAAATTCCTATCTGGCAAGCGCGACCGCCAGAAAAACGCCTACGAAATAGACGTCGACCGCATCACACCAATTGCCACTCTCGCCACGGAGGCCGGTGTATGCATCCTATTAATCCACCACACGACCAAAACGCGATATGCAGACCCGTTTGATTCCCTAAGCGGCAGTATTGGCGTTCAGGGAACCGTTGATGATCTTATCGTGATCGAGCGTGATCGCACCGGGTTTAAGTTGTCAACCCGCGGCAGGAGCCTTGATGACAAAGAAATCATCATCGAAAGGCACGAACCAACCTTTACCTGGCATTACAAAGGGGAGGCTTGTGAGGTCGTGGACACAGACAACCAGCAGGCAATCTTAGATGCTTTACGCGACGACGGCGGCAGCATGTCACCAAAGGAGTTGATGAAGGCCACCGGTTTGAAGAGAAGAACGCTCATGTACAACCTCAACCGTTTCTGTGAGCAAGGAATAGTAAAAACCATCGGATACGGACAATACATTATAACGACCCTGCAAGAGGAGAGAGATTAAGTGTTTTTTTTTCTCTGGAGGCTTTTCACAGTTTGCACAGTTTGCATGGTTTACACACCTTGCACACTTTACACAGTTTTAATGGGAAGTGTGCAAAGGGTGGCCTTAAGTGTGCAACAACTGTGCAAGGGGTGTTTTGAAGAAAATGCATTGTTTTTAGGATCTTATTATGAAGTGTGCAAGGTGTGCAGGGTGTGTAATAAATCCAAGTTTGCCGCTGCTCGGCCATTCCAGCGGCAAACCGGATGCCCCCGGTGCCGGCCGGGGGCGTCCACCTCAACCGCTTAACAGGTGACATTATGCAGACCGAAATAAGCAACACAACCCACTTGATCGGTGCCCCTTCTCGGGTGGTTTCCCAAATCAAGGAACGGTTGACTTTCGTCAACCCAAAATGGCTTGAAAACGACCGCATGGGCCGCTGGAACGGGGAAACTTCCAGAGTGCTCAAGTGCTACGACATCGACGATGACGGCTGTCTTTTGGCGCCCCGCGGATTTACAGGCCAACTGCTGGCCATGCTCAAAAAGGACGGAATCTCACCATCCCTTATCGACAACACCCGCGAACTGGACGCTGTTGATTTCCAGTTCCAGGGATCGCTGCGCCCATTCCAGGAGCGAGCTGTTGCTGACATTCTGCCGCGTCGATTCTCTACCCTGGCTGCTCCAACCGGTAGCGGCAAGACCGTCATGGCCTTGTACCTCATCGCTGAGCGCCGCCAGCCGGCCCTGGTGGTTGTTCACACAAAGGAGCTGTTGAACCAGTGGATCGACCGCGCCGAGCAGTTCCTTGACATCCCCGCTGAGGAGATTGGCATCATCGGAGCCGGGAAACGCACCATCGGCAATCGTATTACCATCGCTACCGTGCAGAGCCTTTATAAGTGCTCTCAAGACGTCTATCCGTACATAGGGCATCTACTTGTTGATGAGTGCCACAGAGCCCCCAGCAGGACATTCACCGAGGCCGTCACGGCTTTTGACTGCCGGTACATGCTGGGCCTGTCCGCTACGCCCTGGCGCCGTGACAAGCTGAGCAAGTTGATTTTTTATTATCTGGGCGACGTCCACCACCAGGTTGACAAAGCCGAGCTACAGAATGCCGGCCATATCATGCGCGCCCAGGTCACCACCCGTGAAACGAATTTCATTCCCTATTGCGACCCATCAACGGAATATTCGGCCATGCTGCGCGAGCTGACAGCGGACTATGAACGCAATCGCCTTATCGCTGCTGACGTTGCCAGTCAGATTGGCAACGGAGTAGCCCTGGTACTGTCCGATCGAAAAGAGCATTGCCGATCACTGGCATCGATCCTTGATAAGCACCATGGCATTGAAGCCGCGGTGCTCACCGGAGACGTGCCGGCGAAGCAGCGCGAGGAGATCGTTCAAATGATCAACCGCGGCGATGTAAAGGTTTTGGTGGCGACAGGTCAGCTCATCGGCGAGGGGTTCGACTGCAAGCACCTAAGCACGTTGTTCCTGGCCACGCCGATCCGGTTCAGCGGCCGACTCCTGCAGTACGTTGGTCGGGTGTTGCGACCAGATGCCGGGAAGGCTGCGCCCAAGGTCTTTGACTACGTCGATGTAAACGTAGGCCCGCTTATAGCTGCGGCAAAAGCCCGTCAGCGGGTTTATCAAAACGAGGCCGCATAGGAGGCAACCATGAAAATCCTTGCACTCGACCTTGCAACAAAAACGGGATGGGCCACCAGCGCCGGCCATACATCAGGCGTGCAGACCTTCGATGTCAAACGCGGTGAGAGTCCGGGCATGAGGTTCCTGCGTTGCAGGGCCTGGCTCAACGACATGCTGCAGCTGCTTGGTGGCATCGACATCATTGTCTATGAACAGGCCCACCACCGCGGCGGTGCTGCAACTGCCTGTTGCGTCGGATTGGTTTCGACGGTTCAGGCCTTCGCAGCAGAGCACGGGATTGAACTCATGGCCGTCCACACAGGAGAGCTTAAGCGATGGGCCACCGGCAAGGGCAACGCCAATAAGCCGGCCATGATCGAGGCTGCCCGTGCTCGCGGGTGGGTGCCTTTCGACGACAATGAGGCAGATGCCGAGCTGTTGCTGGAATATGCCATGGCCACACTTCAGGAGGCGCCCAATGAGTGATGACCCGATTCTCAGAAAGCTCGATGAAATAAACGAGGCCCTGGCCGTCATCGACCGGAACCTCAAGCGGGTGCTTGAGCTCACAGAAGGCATGGAAGAGCAGGGGTCATTGAGGCCGCACATGCTCAAAGCGGTCGGTGCAAAATGATTGATTTTGGTCTGGGCGATAAAACCCAATGAGCAGCGGTTGCTCAGGCCAATAGCCGGGAGCGCCCGGCGCCCGTCATCCGCCGGGTGCTCCCAAACTTCAAATGGAAGGATTGAGATCATGTTCGAAACGAAACCAGATGAATCTATTTTAACCGGCCGCTCATCGGCCAGGACCGCCCAAGAAGTGGCCGCCGCCATCGATGCGCGCAAGCAGTCGGGGTTTCGCAACCACCTGGCGCGCAACATCGGCCGGTCGCTGAGCCGGAAAGTCGATCAAGAATACGCCAAGGTTGACGCGCTTGCCAAGCGGACGGCGGCAGAAGATCGACTGCTCAAGGCCTACGGAAACGCCCGCAGCACATATCTCGACCTGGATGGACAGCTCCACCAGCTCGAAAAATCGGGCGACGACAACGAGCGCCGGGCGCTTCATGAGCGGACCATCGACAGGCTGAACGGTTTGTTTTCGGATCAGCGCCAGGAGCTGCTTGATGCACTACAAGGACTCGAACAGGGAGGTGTATCATGAGAGCATGCCAAAAGATCATTTTGGTTTCTATGTGCGGTGGGGCTGGTGGTGGAGATGGCGGCGGTGACGCTCCTGGGATCGGTCCCGGCGGAGGCCCTGAAGGAAGCCCGGGCGGAATGGGCGGAGGGACTGCTCCAGGCGGAGGTCCGGCTGGCAGTACCGGCGGGGATGGCGGTTTCGGTGGGCTCGGTATCGGCAACCCGGGTTCATACGGTGGACAGGACACCGTCGGCGCACCCGGGGCAACTGGTGGTGCCGGCACCACGTCTGGTGGAGAGGCTGACGTTGCCGGGTTGGCTGCAGCCGAAGCGGCCAGCAAAGCAGCGGCAAAAGCGGCCGCAGGAGAAGCCCTGACCGACGCAGATATCAGTGCAATGGTTACGGTCACGCAGGACGCCAACCTTGCAAAAAGCCTGACCGCTGAAACGCTGGCGCAAAGCTATATGTCCGCGTCAAAAGTATCGGACGTTGACAAGTCCAATCTCGCAAACAGCTACCTGGCCGCACTCGTTGCCCGGGGAGATATCAGCGAGTCCGATATTACCGCCAGCGATACCATGGCGAAAGCTATGTCGTTCCTTACCGATTTTGCGCTAAGCAAAACGGCCGTGCCGGTCGTAGGCCAGCTGGCCACAAAAATAGGCCTGCCGCCAGTTGCTACCAGCTTGGCAAGCAACCTGATTAGCACGGAGGGGTTCATTACCAGTCAGTCCCGGCAATCGTTTGCACAACACCAAGCGGCCAAGGCGCTCGGCCTGTCCACCGAATCGACCGAAGCAACTATGCAGGCCGGAAGCGGTGGCTCTCAGTCCAGTGCCGGAAAAGAAAGCGTTGCTGGCGCTGTTGGCGGTAGTGCACAGGGTACGCCCCAACCGGCGACGAGCACCACCATGGCCAGTAAAGAGACGGCCTCGGTCAAGCAGTCGCTCGCGGATAGACCGGTGCTGGGCATGGCGGGGATCGGGCGCTCGGGGACGATGCTCACAGGCCCCCAGGGGATCAAGAATGCACCAAAACTGAAACGCAACACATTACTGGGAGGTTGATATGTCCAAAAAATCAAAGCCTTTTCGATGGCACGCGATGAAAGAATGTGTCGTCAGCGCAAAGTTGATCGAGTCGAACGATGCCGGCCGGTTTGTGATCCAGGGCCAGCTGCTCAAACCCGGCGACCCCCTCCCAAAGGATGCCCTGCAAAAGCCCGTCGTGCCGCTGATCATCGATGGTGAAGCCATCCGGCCCGTTTCCGGCCCGCCGAATAGGGAGGGTCGGCCCGTGGGTCCGTTCGTTTTTTGTCGGAATCCTCATGAAGGCCTGCCAACTTTTTTCGAGTGGGACGCCAGAAGTCCAGATCAGATTCGAGAAGACATTTTGCATTATCACGGGCGTGCCGTTCCCGCCGATTTGCCCCGCGAAAAGCTGTTTCGTCGATGGCTCGAGGGTGAACGGAAGCTCGCAAAGGCAAAGCTGCCGACTGGGTATCCATTCAGATATTTCGACCATGGCGAGGACCCGGAACAGATTGGATTTGATCTGTAAACCCGTAAACCATCGATGTAAACCATGGCCACGAGAAAACTCAGTACTGCCGAGCTACTACGAAGGGTTGACGCTGGTGACACCTACGCTGAAATCGCCAGGGATCACGGTATCACCCGGCAAGCTGTTTATAAGCGCGTTCGTGAGCTGAGAGGCAAAACCACGAAGGTCACGGCCGTAAAGAAGATCGAGGATGTCGTTGATCGTAAACTCGACGCCGTGGATCAGCTCCAGAAGATCAACGAGAACGCCAACGAGTTGCTCGATCTGTGCATGGCCTGGCAGCGTGGCGATGACGTTGCTCTCCAAATTCTCGAATCCCAACGGACATCAAAAAAGATCCGCATCGGTGACGAGGAGATAGAGATCAAGGAGTTCAAGTTCAAAGATCCCCGTGATCTGGCGCTAAAGGCCATGGCCGAGATCCGGCAGCAGCTTCGGCTCCAGCTGGAAATATTCTCGACGCTGTACGACATGAAATCAGTCCAGGAGTTCCAAGATGAAGTGCTCGATGCCATTGGAAAGGTAGACCCGGATGCTCGCAACAAGATCATACGTCGACTCAACCAAAAGCGCGCTATTCGATCAGCTGTGCGATACAGCTGACCTGCTTTTCGCGGATTCGGTCACCGGATCAGGAGCAACGACTTCTTGATCAGTGTGCTAAGAGTCCGCAACGAGGCAAAAAAAAGTATCTCAAAGACCTGGTGCTTGTGGCGCTTTACAGTGGCATGCGGCAGGCAGAGATTTTCAACCTCAAAAAGGCTGACGTGAAAATCAAGGACCGTTACCTGCTGGCGACCGATACCAAAACCCATAAAAACCGTAAGGTGCCCATCAACGATACCCTGATGGCCGTTTTGAAGCGCCGGCTTGGTGTCAGTGATTCCGATTATGTATTTTGCACTTCCAGGGGAAAAAAGCTGACGCAGTTGACCAACGCTTATTGGTATGCCGTCAAAGAGGCAAAGTTGATTAAGTATGACGGTGATGAAATGATCCGTTTCCGGTTTCACGATCTGCGGCATACATTCGGCAGCCGCCTTGGCATGGCCGGGGCCGACCTTAAAACCATCATGGAAATCATGGGGCATGAAAGACCGAAAACGGCGATGCGGTATCAGCACCCAGCGCCGGATCATAAAATGGCTGTTGTGAAAACCTTGGATCAAGTCCCATCAAAATCCACAACAGGCCAGATTGAGGAAATCAAAAACATCAAGAAAGCGGTAGGATAGGGCCAGTCAATAATGGTCTGCAAAACCTCCATTCACCAGTTCGAATCTGGTTGCCGCCTCCAAATTTCTTTTGAAACCAGTCACAATTCTTTGCTTCCATTACACCCATGCGGTGATTCACTCGATTTGAGTTCTTTTGGTATCTGTCTTAATTGTGTCCAGGGCCTGGAGGGTCGCCATTCGGGGACTGGCAGGACCGGTTCCAATAATATAGAAGTGTCCACGGCCCCAGGACAAAGCTTGGGAGGGCATTAAGGCGGTTGCAAACAGAGCGACAGCGCTGAATATAATTAAATTTTTTATCCGTTTCTTGATACCTTCTCCTTTTTAGCTTTATTGCCGAAAAATCTTACCTGTAAAGATTTCTCCCAAAACAAAAAAACCACGACGGTCAATTCCTTCCAAAACGGAGGGACTATCCTTCGTGGCTTTTCTTAAATATATTATCCAGATCCAGCAAAGCGCCGGATTTGAATCCATATTACTTCCGATGCAGGTGATTTCTACCACCCATTGAGTAGCGAGTTTGTATATGACTCCCACTGCAAAGTCAAATTTTAATTGAACTTTAGCTCATAAAGACTCCATGGCACTGCATGTGGTTGACAAGATCAAAATTGCATACTACATCTGGTTGAACCCATCCGATATCCGACGAACTACACCGGTCCGCATTCGATCTCTGGCGGCAAGAAACGGAACCTGCTGATGTAGAGGAGCGGCGACATGGCAAGGCTACGGAAATGCAAGTTGTACTGGGCGGCTTCGGAAACGGAAGACATTGTTGGCTACAAACTGTACTGGGCCAAGGGAACAACGGTTAGCTACGATTGCGAATCTATAGCGGTCGGCAAGGTCAACGAGATCCCCATCCCCGAGTGCGTGCGCCTGTCCGACGAGCCGGTGATGCTCGGCATTACCGCTGTGGACATCGACGGCAACGAATCGGACATGACCACCCTCGAAGCACCCTTCCAGCTCAAACCCCCGGCACCGCCACAGTGTCTTCGCATCGCACCGGCCGATGAATTTGTTGTTGGCACACAAACAGCGGAAGAGGCCATCGAACTGGAGGTGATTCAACAGCTCATCGATGAATTGGAGGATGACGATTCACCGGCGGAAGACCCGCATCCCGTTTCCGAAAGGGATGAAGAGGAAGAGGTCTCGGCGCAATTCGATATCGGCTCCCTTTTTTGACAGGCCCGCACTGTTTCCCAACCGGACTTCTCATATTTTAGCGACTCATTTCTGGCCATACCGTCTGGCAAGGTCTGCATAGCACAGTCCGCTGCCGCCGAAAATGTCCAGAGCGCTGCCCACGGTAAAATCGATCTTGCCGTTGCCCAATGATTCGATCTGATCGATGTCTTTTTGACTGGAAATGCCTCCGGCATAGGTGATCGGCAAACCCTGCCAGCGTCCCAGGTAGGCAACCAGCTCGGTTTCGATGCCGGCGCAGCGGCCTTCCACGTCCACGGCATGAATGAGAAACTCATCGCAGTAAGCGGCGAGGCGTTCCATGAAAGCATAGGTGACCGCCTCTTTCGTAAAGGTCTGCCAGCGGTCGGTGGCCACCAGGTATTCGTCGTCCCGCCGGCGGCAGCTCAAATCCAGCACCAGACGCGACTTGCCGATGCGTTGGATCAGTTTTTCCAGCCGGGCCATATCGATCCTGCCGTCGTGGAACACCCAGGAGGTGACGATGACATGGCTGGCACCGGCATCCAGCCACTCGGCAGCATTGTCGGCGTTGATTCCCCCGCCCACCTGCAGCCCCCCCGGCCATTGGGAAAGAGCCGAGAGGGCCGCCTCGGCGTTGCCCGGACCTAACTGGATGACGTGCCCCCCTGTAAGCCCGTCCCGGCGATAGAGATCGGCGAACCATGTGGAGGGTTTCCCGGCTTGAAAGTTGGTCGTCGGGCCTTCGTCCGGCTCGTCGGACAACGTGGCGCCCACAATTTGTTTGACTACACCGTCGTGAAGGTCGATGCAGGGGCGAAAACGCATGCGATGCTCCCGGGGTTCGTGTGTCTTTAATGAGAAAAGCCGGAAAAGGGGAGAGTTTTCCTCGGCGGCCCGCCCCCTTTTTTAAAAAAAGAGCTTTGCTCTATTTGGATACCGGGCCGCCGTTTTGCTTGTCCAGAAGATTCTTGAAGGCTCCCACCGGTACGGGTCGGGCGAAGAGAAACCCTTGCATGTTGTTGCAGCCGTAGCCGGCCAGAAAATCCATCTGCTCCTGGGTTTCGACGCCCTCGGCCACAGCCTCGATATTCAGGTTGCGGGCCATGTCGATAATGGTTTTGATGATCTCCCGGTCCCCTTCGTTGTTCATGGCATCGCAGATAAAAGAGCGGTCGATCTTCAGGGTGTCGATAGGAAAGCGTTTCAGGTAGCTCAATGAGGAATAACCGGTTCCGAAATCGTCGATGGAGAACGACACACCCTTAGTGCGCAGGGCTTTCATCTTGGCAATGCACACTTCCGGATTCCGGATCACACTGCTCTCGGTGACTTCCAGCTTGAGCCATTCAGGAGACAGTCCGGTCTGGTCGAGAATGTCAAGCACCGTTTTGACGAAGTCGGCCTCCTGAAGCTGCCTGGCGGAAATGTTGACGGCGACGAAAAGATCGCTGTGCCCCAAGTCGTGCCAGTGTTTGAGTTGGGTGCAGGCCGTTTGCAGCACCCAGCGTCCCAGAGGAACGATGATGCCCGTCTCTTCGGTGATGCGGATAAAATCGTTGGGCAGGATAAGACCCATTTCCGGGTGATTCCAGCGCAGCAGGGCTTCCATGCCCACGATGCGATTGGATTCGTTGACCAGCGGCTGATAGTAGAGCAGCATTTCGTTGCGGTCCAGGGCCTTGCGAAGGCTGCTTTCCATCTTCATGCGGTAGAGCGCCTTGCGGTTCATCTCCTCGGTAAAGAACCGATAGTCGCCGCCGCCTTGCTCCTTGGCCGCGTACATGGCCATGTCCGCATTTTTCACCAGGCCTTCCACGTCCCATCCGTCGTTGGGAAATACGCTGATTCCGATGCTGGTGGAAGAAAAAATTTCCTGGCCGCCGATGAAAAAGGGGCGGGTGACTGATTTCAGTATTTTGCGGGCGACCCGGGCCACGTCGATATCCCGGCCGAGGTTGGTGAGAATCACGGTGAATTCGTCTCCTCCCAGGCGGAACAGGTGGTCCGTTTCCCGCAGACAACCTTTCAACCGGCCGGCCACGCTTTGCAAGAGCTGGTCCCCGGTATCGTGGCCCAAGGCGTCATTGACCTGCTTGAACTTGTCCAGATCCAGGAACATCAGGGCCCAGGAGCGGTCCGAATTCCGGCGGCCGGCGTGCTGCAGCAGGTCGTCGAGGCACATGTAAAAGGATTTGCGGTTGGGCAGGCCGGTGAGCGTGTCGTGGTAGGCGACATACTTGAGTTCTTCGTCCTTTTTGCGGCGCTCGGTGATGTCCTGAAGGGTGTTGACGAACCCCTCGGGCCGGCCCAGGGCATCCAGGAAAACGGCCCCGCTGATGGAAACATCCACCGCTTCACCGGATTTGGTATGGCGCCGCGTCTCCACGCCTGAAAAAGAAATCCCCTTTTTAACCTGGGACATGAATTCATCGGTTTCGGACTGGTTTTCCTCGGGAACGAAGTCGATGGTACGGTTGCGGTATTCTTCCAGGGTCCATCCGAAAACACGGGTGAATGCGGGGTTCAGGTAGATCACCCTTCCAGACATATCTCTGACGATAACCGGATCCGGTGCCGCCTCCAGAACCGTCCGGTGGCGTTCTTCGCTTTTTGCCAGCGCTTGCTGAGACTCGATGCGCTGGGTGATGTCCCGGTAAATCACATAGACGGCCGGCTCGTCATCTTCCGTCACGAAAGGTTTGGCCAGAACCGAAACATCCACCAGGCTGCCGTCTTTTCGCTGTCTGCGGCTTTCCACTTCGAAGGTTTCGCCGCTGGCCGCGCGGGCCGACAGGGACAGGCTTTCCGCTTTCCGATTTTCCGGGAGGATCAACGCGTCCATCCGCCGGCCGATGCAATCCGTTGCGGAGTACTGAAAAAGGCGGCAGAACTCTTCATTGACGCGAATGACCCGGTCTTCCAGATTGACGATGGCAATGGCTTCCGGGGCGATATCGATCAACTGGTCGGCATAGTTTTTCTGGTCCTGAAGCTTTTTTTCGGCCAGGCGCTGTCGGGTCACGTCGCGAATAACGCTCTGGTAGCCGTACGTCCGTCCCTCGGGGTCATCCAGGCGCATGGCGGTGACCATGGTATGCTTCAGCCGGTTGCGGGCATCCAGGAAAATAACGGGAGCGTCGTGCACCAGGCCGGTTTCGTCGGCCTGCCGGATCAACCGCTCCCGGTCCAATCGATTGGCGTAGAAGGAAGTAATATCGGCCTGCTGGAGTTCGTCCCGGGATACATCGAAAAAGTCCAGGGCCGCGGCATTGAAATCCAGAATTTGGCCCGCCTGGGTGGTGACGACGACGGCTTCGGGATGCCGCTCGAAAAGGGCACGATACCGTTCCCGGACGATATCGGCATCCATGGGGGTAAAGGTTGAATCCGTTTGGATAGATTTCGCCATTCCATATTCCAATGGTCGTGAGAGCGCGTTCTTCAATCTTATCGTTCTATCCGTCAGATCCCAACGAATGGAAAGGATGTTTCCCTAAGCTAGGACCTCTACACAAAATTGCCAATTTTGGCAAGGAGATATCGCTGCTCCGGTTTGCTTGCAGGGCCGCGGGCGTTGACAAGGTGAGAACAATCTTCTACCAATCCAACGACAGCAAAAGCAAATGCACCACCATAGATTATCGTATGGCAACGGGTGGATGAAGGATACAATTAGAATCGGGATATCAAGGAACCCTTCATGAAAATCGATTCGGGACAATGGCAGCGAACTGTGATCGAGGGCGCTGCGGCACTGGCGATCGAGGTGACCGATGACCAGGTCCGGGCCATGAACGCGCACGCCCGGCTGCTGCTGGAATGGAACCGGATCACCAATCTGACGGCCATTATCGATCCAATGGAGGTGGCCGTCAAACACTATGTGGATTCCCTGGCCGCGGTTCTATGGATCGGCGAAGGGGTCCGCATTCTGGATGCCGGTTCCGGCGGCGGATTTCCCGGAATCCCGCTGAAGATCCTGCACCCTGAGCTTTCCATCACGCTGGTGGACAGCGTACGCAAAAAAGTCTCTTTTCTCAAACACGCCATCCGAACCATCGGTCTGGAGGGAATCGAGGCCGTCCACGGCCGGCTGGAAACGCTCGGCGAATCGCCCCGGTATCGCGGGGCCTTCGATATGGTGGTCTGCCGGGCATTTTCTTCGCTGGAAACGTTCGCCGAGCGCACAGCGGATTTTCTGGCTCCCGGCGGCAGCTTGCTGGCCCTGAAAGGCCCCCAGACCGATCATCCTCTCGAGGCCGCCGGAAGCGGAAGCACGATTCGTCTTGGTGGTCGATCTTTCACCATCCAGGTGAACAGCTATCAATTGCCGTTTTTGAACTTGCAGCGTCGGGCGGTGAGGCTGACACCGATGACGAAAGAGGGATGATGGACGACGGATGATGGATGAGGGAAGATGGAGGAGGAAGGTCGGAAGGCAGAAATCCGACATCTGTCCTCCGACCTCAGACTTCCATTATCTCAGCGTCCGGGCATATGATTGCAGCGTGCACAGCATTTCCAGCCCCTGCTTGCTGGCCGCGATGCCTTTGGCTGCGGCCATGGCGCCCGCCGGGGTCGTAATGTTGGGGATGTTGTAGCGGATGGCGGTCTTGCGGATCAAAGCATCGTCCAATTGGCTTCGATGGCCGCTGGGCGTATTGACCACCAGGGCGACCTCGCCGCTTTTAATGGCGTCCACCAGGTCGGGCCGGCCGAAACCGATCTTCTTGACCAGTTGGGAGGGTATCCCGTTTTTCCGGAGAAAGGCATGGGTGCCGCGGGTGGCCAGAATGCCGAATCCCATCTCGTTGAACAGCCGGGTGGGTTCGAGGATGCTGGGTTTGTCTTCGTCGGTGACCGTGACCAGCAGATTCCCCCTCCCGGGCAGGCAGGGTCCGGCGGCTTGCTGGGAGCTGAAATAGGCCATGCCGAAGACCTCGGCCAGCGTCATCACTTGGCCGGTGGAGCGCATCTGGGGCCCCAAGAGGGGATCGGCCTGTGGAAAGACGTCGTAGGGGAAGACCGACGAACGAATGGCGCAGTAGGGCAGCAGGCGCCGGGGTAGATCCATTTCGTCCAGCGACCTGCCCAGCATGATATCCACCGCCCGCCGGGCCATGGGTATATCGCAGATTTTGGAAACCATCGGCAGGGTCCGGCAGGCCCAGGGACGGGCAGCCAATAGATAGACCGTGTCGTTGTATACGGCAAAGCGGGCATTGAGCAGTCCTTTGACATCGAGCTTCAGGGCGATTTTGCGGATGTAGGCGTTGATGGTTTCAATATGGCGCGGCGGTGTGCTGTAGGGGGGCGTCACCAGGGAAGAATCCCCCGAATGCACGCCGGCCAGTTCGATATGCTCCATGACGGCCGGCACGTAAACCGATTTTCCGTCGCACAGTGCGTCGGCCTCCAACTCGATGGCGTATTCCAGAAACTGCTCGATCAGCATGGGGGCGTCTTCCGACAAGTTAGTTCCCAACAGGTCCTGTTCTAGCATGTCGGCATCCATGATGACGGCGTACCGGTTGCGATGCCGATCCGCCGGAACGCTGACCACCAGGGGAAAGCCGATGGATTCGGCCAGATCCATGGCCGCTTCGGGGCTGGCGGCCTTGCCGATGGAGGGGTGGGGGATGCCCATTTCGGTGAGCAGGCCGGAAAAACGCAGACGATCCTGGGACAGCGCCACCTGCTCTCGGGCGGTACCCAGTACCGTGAATCCGGCGGATTCCAGATTTTCCGCCTGGTCCATGGCTGCATAGCCGCCGAACTGGAGAATGATTCCATCGGGCTTTTCATGGCCGCAGACCGCCTTGAGATCAGGGGCCGTCAGGGGCGCTACGTAGGTTCGGTCGGCATCGTCCAAACCGCCAGCCACGGCCGGGTTGCTGTTTACCAGGATGGACCGGCGACCGGCTTTTTGCAGGCGCCGGGCGGCGTGGGCGCAGCAGTGATCTAACTCGATGCCGTGACCGATGCGGCCGGCACCCGGTCCTGCAATGAGTATGCTTTTGCCCATGGGACTGTGGGGAGCTTTTTTATCCGCCAACGTGGTAAACCATATCCGGGACTGCCCGTTCGCATCGGCAGCCCGGGGAAGGACCTGGATTTCGGCCGCTTCGATCAATCCGGCGGCCGCCTCACCGGAAATGTTCAACAGACGGGCCAGACCGGCTTCGTTCAATCCGGCTTCAACGGCCTTGCCGATCAGTTTCGGTGAAGGAGGTTGGGTCTCCGGGTTAGCCAGTTGGATCTCCAGGCTCGCCAGGACGGCCAGTTCACGGAACCATTTTATGTCAATGCCGGTGGAAGTGCTCAGGTCTCCTGGCCGGGCTCCTTTTTTCAGGGCCTCGTGGAGGATGGCCAGGCAATCCGGTGAGGGGGGAACCAACCGCTGCATCAGGTCGTCGAGGGGGATCGACGTCCATTCCGGCCGCATTCCCAACAGGTGGTGGTACGGCATTCGGCAGCGTTCGGCCTTCAACAGGGCTTCCAGGAGGCTGCTTCCTATCCCCATAACCTCGCCCGTTGACTTCATGCGGGCGTTCAGGGCTTCGATTTCCCCTCCGAAACGTTCGAATTCCCAGCGCGGCAGACGAACGGCCACGATTTTTCCATTCATGATGGACGCAATCCCTGCAGGTTCTTTTTCCGGCGCATCGTCTCCCAGAATATCGTCTAAGCCAGCGCCCATACACAATCGGGCGTGGACCGCGGCCAGATCGACGCCGAAGGACCTGGCGCAAAAGGCGCTCATCCGGGAAAACCAGGGATTGACGGACAGTACGCGCACCGGACGGCCGCCCGGAGCGACGGCGAATTTCACGTGAAGGATTCCGGCGGCGCCCATGCGTTCGGCCACTTTGCAGGCCGTATCAAAGATCTGCCGGCAGGTGGCTGTATCGAGGGTCAACGGTGGGATAGCGGCCATTGAATCGCCGCTGTGAATGCCAACCGGCTCCATGTTTTCTGCAATGGCAACCGGCTGCATACGATTGTCCGCGTCGCGCAGCAGTTCCACTTCCACTTCTCGATGGTCGGACAGCACCTCTTCGATGCGCAGCGGTTCGATTTCTTCCGAAGGCAGGCGTCCTGCGGATACCAGTTGGCGCAGTTCCTCGACGTTGTATACGATGCCCTGACGCTGCCGGTCGGCAAGCGGCGCTGCGCGCACGAATACCGGATATCCGATAGCTTCGGCCGCCGCTGCAGCGGCGGCCATGCGGGTTACACAGCGGCCGTCCGGGGTGGGCAGACCGAGCTGGCCGGCGCAATCAAATAGCGCCGAAGGGTCGCCCATCATCGCCAGGGTTTCCGGTGTGGTCCCCAACAGGCGAATGCTCTTTTTTTCCAGCAGGCCGGAGTCGACCAACGCTTTGGCCAACCCCATGGCCGTCGGACCGCCAACGGTGGGCAGCAGGCCGTCGGGGCGTTCCCGCAAGAGGACCTCCTTGAGGGACTGCACGGTCAAAGGCACCATGTAGGTGCGATCGGCGGTTTCCATGTCCGTGGCCAGGGCCGACGGATCGCAGTGCACCATCACCGTTTCGACCCCGGCATCTCTAAGAATACGGCAGGCACGGCAGGCCGCGTCGTCAAAGGCGCCTGTCTGTCCGATTTTGACCGGACCACATCCGATGATGAGTACTTTTTGCAAGGGCGGGGTAGGCATTTTCACTCCTCAAAGATTGACGGCGTTTTAAAACGACGAAAACGCGTTGACCTTTCCTGACGGCGGTGGGCCTCAGGGGGGCCGGATGGCCGTCATTTCGGGCGCGCTGTTTTGTAGAACCATGACAAAACGAAAAACTTAATATTGAACCAAAAAGCGCCGGTTTTCAAGCGGCAATATCGATGGGCCGCCGTTTCTATTCCTTGACATGAATCGGCTTTCAAAGTAGAAATCTCTGTTTATCATGAAAATACCGATACGGAGGCATCGATGGATTACAAGAAGACCTTGAATCTCCCCAAGACCGGTTTTCCGATGAAGGCCAACCTGGCCGGCCGGGAACCCGAGCAGCTCAACCGATGGGATTCCATGGGACTGTACGCACAGATTCGCAAGGCATCCGAAGGAAAGCCCGCATTTACGCTGCACGACGGCCCGCCCTATGCCAACGGCCATATCCATATTGGTACGGCGATGAACAAGATCCTCAAGGACATCATCGTTCGTTCCCGGCAGATGGCCGGTTTCGATGCCGCCTACGTACCGGGATGGGACTGCCACGGCCTGCCCATAGAGCACAATGTGGACAAGGAACTGGGCAGCAAGAAAAAGGAGATGACCCAGGCCCAGGTGCGGCGCAAATGCCGGGCCTACGCGGAAAAATTCATCGATATTCAGCGTGACGAGTTCAAGCGCCTTGGCGTGATGGGTGAATGGGACAACCCCTACCTGACGATGAACTACCGCTATGAAGCGACCATCGCCAGGGAGTGCTGCAAATTCGCCCTGAACGGGAGCCTGTTTCTCAGCAAAAAGCCCATTCACTGGTGCTGCAGCTGCAAGACCGCCCTGGCCGAAGCCGAAATCGAATACCATGACGAAACCTCGCCTTCGGTTTACGTCAAATTCGCCCTGAAAGACGATCCGGCGGACATCGCCGCCCCTTTGGACGGAAAGCAGGTATCGGTGGTGATCTGGACCACCACCCCGTGGACTCTGCCGGCCAACCTGGCCATCGCCCTGCACCCCGATTTCGAATACGCGGCCGTCGAGACCGGCGACGGACAGGTGTTCATTCTGGCCCGGGAACTGGTGGACGCCTGCATGCAGACCTTCGGCATTGCCGATTACCGCATCATCGCCGATCTTGCGGCCCGCGACCTGGAAAACCGGCGTTGCAGCCACCCCTTCTATAATCGCGATTCGCTGATTATTCTTGGCGATCATGTGACCCTGGAAGCGGGCACCGGCTGCGTTCACACTGCCCCCGGCCACGGTCGCGAAGACTATGACGTCGGCCTGCAGTACGGGCTGGACGCCTATTCCCCAGTGAACGACAACGGCGTTTTCACCGAAGATGTGGGGCAATTCGCCGGGCAGTTCGTTTTCAAGGCCAACGAAAACATCAACCGGCTCCTGGAAGAAAAGGGGGTTCTGCTGGCCAAAGAGGAGATCGGCCACAGCTATCCCCATTGCTGGCGCTGTAAAAAACCGGTGATCTTCCGGGCCACGCCCCAGTGGTTCATTTCCATGGAGAAGACCGGGCTGCGGAAAAAATCCCTGGAAGAGATCGATCGGGTCAAATGGATTCCCCACTGGGGGCGTGAGCGCATTTACGGCATGATCGAAAACCGGCCGGACTGGTGCGTTTCGCGCCAGCGGGCCTGGGGAGTGCCCATCACGGTGTTCATCTGCGAAAAATGCGATACCGTCCACATGGACGAAGCCGCCATGAACCGCATTTTCGAAGAATTCGCCGCCCATGGGGCCGACGTTTGGTTTGAAAAAGAGGCCGCCGAACTGCTGCCAGATGGGGCCGTGTGCAGCAACTGCGGCAGCCCTTCTTTCACCAAGGAAACGGACATCCTGGACGTCTGGTTCGATTCCGGAGTCAGCCACGCGGCCGTCCTGGAAGACCGGGACTATCTGCATTGGCCGGCGGACCTCTACCTGGAGGGCAGCGATCAGCATCGGGGCTGGTTTCACAGCGCCCTGCTCACGGCGGTGGGCTTGCGGGGGCAGGCGCCTTATCGCAGTGTGTTGACCCACGGTTTCGTGGTGGATGCCGACGGCAAGAAGATGTCCAAGTCCCTGGGCAATGTGGTGGCCCCCAAAACGGTGATCGACAAATACGGGGCCGAAATCCTTCGCATGTGGGTTTCGGCATCGGACTACCGGGACGATGTGAGAATTTCCGACAGTATTCTCAAACAGCTCAGCGATGCCTACCGCCGCATTCGCAACACCAGCCGGTTTCTGCTAGGCAATCTCAACGACTTCTCTCCGGAGACTGACAGCCTTGCCCCGGAAAAGATGCTGGAAATTGACCGCTTTGCCCTGCACAAGCTTCAATTGCTGGTGGAGCGGGCCCTGAAAGCCTACGACACCTACGAGTTCCACGTGATCTATCATCGGCTGTACAACTATTGCACCGTCGATCTATCTTCGTTTTATCTGGATATTCTCAAGGACCGGCTTTACACCAGTCCGCCGGCTTCCGTAGAGCGGCGCAGCGCCCAGACCGCCATGTACCGGATCCTGGATGCCATGGCCCGCATCATGGCCCCCATCATGCCGTTTACAGCCGAAGAGATCTGGGAGCACATGCCGGCGGTGAAGGACAAGGCCGACAGCATCCACCTGGCGGCATTCCCCGATCCGGACCCGGCGTTGAAAGACGAATCCCTGGCCAGCAAATGGGAAACGCTGATCCGGGTGCGCGCCGAGGTGACCCGGGCCCTGGAAAAGGCACGGGCCGACAAAGTCATCGGCCATTCGCTGGATTCGGCGGTGACTGTGGGTCTGTCCGACGAACTGGCCGGTGTCATGGCGGATTTTGAAGACGATCTGCGTGCTATTTTGATCGTATCGCGGGCGAACATGACGAAAGGGGAGATTCCCGGCGCCTATGCCGGACAGGAAACCGAAGGCGTGTGGGTGAAGGTGGAGCCGGCCGGCGGCGAAAAATGCCAGCGCTGCTGGGTCTATGACGACAGTGTGGGAACCATTGACGGCCATCCCACCATCTGCAACCGCTGCGCCGGCGCCCTGGCCCGGATGGACGTTCCAGCGGCGGCCGACTGATCGTATTGCCATGAAAGCCGACCGCCCCGAAACCGCCGAATTCGACGATCCCCGGCAGAAAGCCGACCCGAAAGGACGTGTGCCCTCGCTGGGCGCCGGGCCCTTTGCCGGGATTTCCGGTCTGGTGGTGGTGCTGGACCAGCTCACCAAATGGCTGGTGATGGCCAACATGCCACTGCATCGCAGCATCGCAATCATTCCCGGCTTTTTCAACCTGACCCATATCCACAACCCCGGCGGCGCCTTCGGGTTTATGGCCGCCGGCAGTCCGGGCCTTCGCAACCTGCTTTTTCTCGGTGTGGCCACCGTCGCCATGGTGCTGATTATCTATTTCTACCGCAGCACCCCCCGGAACTATCCTCTCCTGGCAACGGCGCTGGCCCTGATTTTCGGCGGGGCGGTGGGCAACATCATCGATCGGCTGCGATTTGGCGTGGTGGTCGACTTTCTGGATTTTTACGTTGGCGCCTATCACTGGCCGGCCTTCAATGTGGCGGACAGTGCCATTACCGTGGGTATTACCATTTTTATCGGGCATGTTCTTCTGGGTAAAATGCCGGAATAATAAAGCAACAACGCTCCATTTCGACCAGTATCGGCGTTGGACTCACATTTCAATCCTCGAAAACCTTCGTGGTTGTCTGCGGTTGAAATGATCGTCCGCCTTGATCTTGGCCGAACTGAAACGTTGTTGAGCCGGCTGCATTGCTTTTTGGAGCGCAAGGATCCCCTGATGGAATTGCCTTGCCGCCGTTCTTGAATCTGACTTCCGACCTCTGACATCGGACATCGGACCCATGCCGATCATCGAATACAACGCCGTCGTCGATCATGTGGAACGGACAGCCGTCGAGGACTGGCCATCGGTTACCCTGATCTACGGTGAGGAGTTGCTTTGCAAAAAGGCCTACGATGCGGTGATGGACAAACTGGTGCCCCCATCGGACCGGGCCACGGGTGTGGAGGTCTTTGACGGCGGCGAGGATTCCATTGGCAGCGTACTGGCCAGCCTTAATACCTACGCCCTGCTTTCCAGTGCCAAGCTGGTGGTGTTGCGCGATGCCCGCCTGTTTTACACGGCCAATGCCAGAACGGCGCTGCGCGAGAAGATGACTCAGGCCGCCGAAGCCGGTAACGTGAAGAAAGCCGCACGGCCTTTTCTCAACCTGATGGCGATAGATGGCCTGGATTTCGAGGATTTGCGCACCCCGACTCACAGACGGAAGATCGTCGAGGACGCAGACGGCGGCGCGCCGGCGTGGTTCGATGAACTTTTGACCTACTGCCGGGACAAAGGGTTGGCTGTTCCGGAAAAGCGCGACGATGCCGACCTGCTCCAGGCGGCCATGGAAAAGGGCTTTCCGGAAGGGCATCGGTTGCTGATCACCGCGGACGTGATTGACCGCCGCAAGGCCCTTTTCAAAACGATTGAGCAAGAGGGCCTGGCGGTGAATTGCAGCGTGCCCAAGGGTGAGACCCGGACCGACCGCATGGCCCGTGAGGCGGTGATGCAGGCAGCGGTGGACGAAGCCCTTGCAAAGGTGGGCAAGACCATATCCGCGGCTGCGCGCCGGAGGCTGATCGACTGGACCGGCTTCGATCTTCGTACCCTGTCCGGCAACCTGGAGAAACTGATTGGCTTTGTCGGCGACCGCAAGACGATTCGGGATGAAGATGTGACGGCCGTTTTGCAGCGAACGCGCAAGGACCCCATTTTCGCGTTTACCAACGCGGTGGCTGACCGCGATCTGCCCAATGCCCTTCTTCTCATGCAGAGCCTGCTGGATGACGGCATGCACCCGCTGCAGCTGCTGGCAGCCGTGGCCAACCAGGTACGGCGCCTGCTGCTGGTCAAGGACTTCATCTTCAAAGACAAAAGCCGCCGCTGGTCGACACGGATGTCCTTCCCCCAGTTTAAAAGCGGTCTTTTCGTGGACGTTCAGGCTGCCGATGACTCCTTTGCCGACCTCATGGAAAACTGGAACGCGCTGGCCGATCCCGGCAGCAAGCCGGCCAAACGCAAAAAAAAGCCGTCCAGCGATCTGGTGCTGGCCCGAAATCCGAAGAGTCCATTTCCCGTTTTTCAGACACTGAAAAAAGCGGACAACTTTTCTTTGGAGGAGTTGACCTCGGCCGTGGATAGCCTGAGTAAAACCGATTTGCGCATGAAATCCACCGGTCAGGACTCGCGGTTGCTGCTGGAGGCCTTGCTGATCGGATTGTGCAGAAATGGGATTCATTAAAGAACAACAGGTCAAACTGGCCCTGCGACTGCTGGCCTGGCGCTATGAAAAGGCCGGACAGCCGCTGCCCGATCCCACCGTTTTGCAGCGACACGCCCGCGAACTGGTGGACGATGCCCATCGCATCGCCCGGGAGCGCGGTGGCAATGTGCTTTCCATCTTAAAAGAGATGGTGGCTGATGTGCGACGACGTTGAAGGCCGAAGATCGGTCCGGATAAAATGGCGTTGAAAAACAACGGTTGCCATGATAATTAGGCTTGCCAACCACTTCGGGGGTTTTTCCCCTGACCCACCCACCCAATCGGCAGTTAAAGGAGGAGCGATATGCGTAAATTTTCAGTTGGTTTGGTGTTTTTTCTATCTGTGTTCATGGTTTTCGCGTTAACGGCAGCAGATGCCGATGCCGCGGATACCATCAAGATCGGATTCAACATTCCGCTGACGGGCGACAACCCCGACGTGGGGGCCTCATCCAAGAACGCCGCCCAGATGTATCTGAAAAAAAATCCGAATGTCACCGTCGGTGGCAAATCCTATGCCCTGAAATTCATTTATGACGACAACGAATACAAAGCCGAGTCGGCGGTCAAGGTCAGCACGAAGCTGATTACCGAAGAGGGCGTGTTGGGTATCATCGGCCCGCAGTCTTCCAGTCAGGCCGTGCCGGCCGGCGAGGTGGCCAATAACTTTGCCACCCCCATGATCAGCCCCTGGTCCACCAACCCCAACACCACCCTCGACAGGCCCTATGTCTTCCGGGGATGCTTTCTGGATCCTTTCCAGGGACCGGTGGCCGCCAACTTTGCTACCGATGAATTGGGCGCCAAAAAAGCTGCCGTGCTGTATGACATCGCCGCCGACTATCCCAAGGGACTGGCCGAGTTCTTCAAGGAAGCCTTCGAGAAGATCCACGGACCCGGCTCCGTTGTGGCCTTCGAAAGCTTCACCACCGGCGACAAGGATTTCTCCGCCCAGATGACCAACATCATGATGTCCGGCGCCGATGTACTTTTCACTCCCCAGTATTACAGTGAAGTTCCCCTGATCGTCCGCGCCGCCAAGGAGATGGGCTGGAACAAACCGATCCTCGGCTCCGACTCCTGGGGCAGCGGCGATCTGATGGGGCTGTGCGGCGATGACTGCAAGGGCTACTACTTCTCGACCCATTACGCCGCCGCAGGCGCCAAAGGCGAAACCAAGGCCTTCATCGACGAATACTCCGCTACTTACGGCAAGACCCCCGACGACGTAGCCGCCCTGACCTGGGACTCGCTGGGGCTGATGATTCAGGCCATCAAGGACACCGGTGGACTTTCCGGCGACATCAAGGCTGATCGTACCAAGGTCAAGGATGCCCTGGCCGCCATCAAGAATTTTCCTGGAATCACCGGTGGAATGACCTTCACCCCGGACGGCGATCCCAAAAAATGTGCGGTCGTGGTCCAGATCAACCAGGATGGGCAGTTCGCCTTCCACAAGTCCGTTTGCCCGAAATAGCCTGTTGAACAAGCAGCGTTACCTGCCGTCCGTCGCCGTTTGTCGGCGGACGGCTAACTTGAAAAGGGGACAGGCTTGCCTGTCTCCCTTTCCTTTTGACGGGAGCCGTTGTCCATGACCTTCAACTTTCTCATGCAGAACCTGATCAACGCGTTGCAGTGGGGCAGTTTTTACGCCCTGATCGCGCTGGGTTACTCCATGGTCTACAGCATCCTCATGCTGTTCAATTTCGCCCACGGGGACATCTTCATGGTGGGTGCCTACATCGGTCTGGGCGTGTCTTTGGGGCTGCTCTCTCTGTTCGGCAGCGGCGCGGCCGCTATCCTGCCCGGATGGCTGCTGCTGGTGCTGACCATATTGATCTCCATGTTTCTGACCGCCTTCGTGGGGATCATCGTCGAGCGGGTGGGCTACCGACCGCTGCGGGAGGCGCCGCGGGCCTCGGCCGCCATCACCGGCCTGATGATCGGCATCATTCTGGAAACCGGCAATATCCTGTTCCTCGGCGGACAGCGCCTCAAATTTCCCCAGCTGATCGAATCGGTAACTTACAACGTCGGCGGCGTATACGTAACCAATAAAAAGATCATGATCGTGCTGGTGTCCATAGGGCTGATGCTGGCCCTGCATCAGTTGATCACCCGCACCAAGTGGGGTATGGCCATGCGGGCCATGGCCTATGACTACGTGGTGGTCCCGCTGGTGGGGGTCCCCATGAATACCATCGCCGCCATGACCTTTGCCATCGGATCGGCGCTGGCCGCCGCGGCCGGCATCCTGTTCGGTCTG
This sequence comes from Desulfosarcina widdelii, assembly GCF_009688965.1. Taxonomy (GTDB): domain Bacteria; phylum Desulfobacterota; class Desulfobacteria; order Desulfobacterales; family Desulfosarcinaceae; genus Desulfosarcina; species Desulfosarcina widdelii. The sequence continues at coordinate 208,533 of NZ_AP021875.1, forward strand.
GCCTATCCGGTGCTGGACCCTTACATGGGGGTCAGTTTCGGCTGGAAGGCGTTCGTGGCAGCCATTCTCGGCGGGCGCGGCTCCATCATGGGGGCATGCATCGCCGGTTTCATGCTGGGATTTATCGAAATCATGACCGTGCCGGCCATCATGATCATAAACCGGTTGTTCTCCTTGAACATTGGCTCCAATCTGCGTGATCTGATTGCCTATTCCATCGTTCTGGTGATTCTTATTTTCAGACCCCACGGTCTGTTTGGACAGGCGTACAGTGCGAAATTGAGACTATAATAGCTGATAGCTCGTTACTCATAGCTGATTGCTAAAGGCTATCAGCGATTAACTATCGGCTAAAAACGTTGACAAGGAACGCGTAATCCATGGAAGAAACACTCGCACCGCAACAAAACGGCCTGAAATACCGCCTGGGCCTGTTTTTCAAACCGGTGCCGCTGCTGGCATATCTGATTGGCTTTTTGGCCTGCGCCCTCTGGGAATTACTGGTAGGCGATGGGCTGACGTCGATTCTGGGACTGCCCAAAATGCCGGTGCTTTTCGGTCTTCTCACCATCTTCAAAGTACTGGCCGGGGTGGTCAACCTGGCGATCAAGGGGGAGGCCTTTAACTGGGCAACGCTGGTGCACATTCCCACGGCGTTGATCTACCTGTTCGTCATTTACCTGATTCCGTTGGCCGTGGTCGCCCGGGCGACAGCAAAGCCCGCCAATGTTTTGGCCCGCTTTCTTCATGGGTTTCCTCTGATCGTAACGGCCCTGGTTCAGTTGGGTCTGATGTACGCCGTGCTGCACATCTGGGCCGGCGTGAGCGACTATCGGCTGATTACCCTCAAGCTGACCCTGATTGCCGTGCTCTTCACCCTGAGCCTCAACATTATCAATGGATACATGGGGGAATTTTCCTGTTCCCATCCCGGCTTCATGGCTGTCGGAGCGTACATGTCCAGCCTGTTCACCGTAGGACTGTTCACCAGTGACAAGGTGCTGGGCGAGGCGGTCTTCACCTTTTCCGCGGCCTATTTATCTTTCCCGCTGGCACTGGTGTTCGGCGGCGCCATGGCCTCGCTGGCTGCCCTGATCGTCGCCATTCCATCGTTTAAAACCCGGGGAGACTACCTGGCCATTATCAGTCTGGCGTTTCTATTCATCGTCAAGAGCTTTTTCGAAAACGTGCAGGCGCTGGGCGGGTCGCGCGGCATCGCCGGCCAACCGGACTGGGCTACCCTGCCGGTGATTTTTATCACCGTGGCCTTCGGGGTCTGGACGATCAACAACTTCGTCACCTCCACCATGGGCAAGGCCCTCAATGCGGTGCGCGACGACGAAACCGCGGCCGAGGCCATGACCGTGAACACCCGCAAGACTAAGATGTCGGCGTTTCTTTTCGGCGCCTTCTGGGCCGGGGTGGCCGGCGGCCTTTTGGCCCATGTGCTGCGCTACATCAACCCGGCCATGTTCAGCGTCCAGAAACTGGCCGAGGTTTTGGCCATGGTCTACTTCGGCGGATTGAACTCGGTCTATGGCTCCATTGTGGGGGCCGTGTCCATCAGCCTTCTGGGAGAGGCCCTGCGGCCCTTGGAGATTCTCAAGTGGATCGTCATCCCGTTGCTGTTGATCCTCGTGATGATTTACCGGCCCACCGGTCTGATCGCCTTCAAGGAGTTCGATGTCCGGCAGGTGTTCGGGCCCAAGGAGGTGGATTGATATGCCGCTGCTGCACGTAACCGACATGAGCCACAATTTCGGCGGTCTTCAGGCTGTCTCCGAATACAACCTCAGCCTCGATCCGGGCCAGATTACCGGTCTGATCGGCCCCAACGGCGCCGGCAAGACCACCATCTTCAATCTGATTACCGGCATTTACCGGCCCACCCGAGGATCGGTCCGTTTCGACGGAGAGGAACTGGTGGGCAAAAAACCCAACGAGACCGCCGCCATGGGCCTGGCCAGAACGTTTCAGGAGATGAAGCTCTGGCGCCACATGACGGTGCTGGATCACATCAAGATGGCCCGCTATTCCAAGCTTTCCTACGGCCTTCTGGGAGCCTTTCTGGACACCCCCAGACGCCGCCGCGAAGAGCGTGAGGCGACCGATCTGGCCATGGAGGTCCTGAAGATGTTTGCCGTGGACCAGTTCGCCGACCAGTTGGTGGTCAACCTGCCTTACGGCGCCCAGCGCCGGGTGGAAATGGCCCGGGCCATGGTGATCCAGCCCAAGGTGCTTTTGCTGGACGAACCTACGGTGGGCATGACCCCGGACGAAATGATGGCCATGATCGAGGTGGTCCGCCAGGCCCATGAGCGCTTCAACCTGGCGATCTTTCTCATCGAGCACCGTTTGAAAGTGGTCCATGAACTCTGCCAGCACGTACAGGCGTTGGTGTTCGGTCAGGTTCTGGTCGAAGGAACGCCCAACGAGGTCCAGAACCATCCCAAGGTGATCGAAGCTTACATCGGCGAACAGGAGGTGGAATTCTGATGCTGCTCAACGTGGAAAACCTCCGGGTCTCATATGGAAACATCAAGGCCTTGCACGGCATCAGCTTCACCATCGATGCCGGCGAGATCGTCACCATTATCGGTGCCAACGGTGCCGGCAAGAGCACCACTTTACGGGCCATTTCGCGCATGGTGCCGGTGGAAACGGGAACGACCATGACCTGCATGGGCAAGGACCTGCTCCAGTTTCCCGCCGACAAGGTCGTCAGCCAACTGGGCGTCACTCACGTTCCCGAAGGCCGGCGTCTTTTCGGCAACCTGTCCGTCATGGAGAATTTGCAGTTGGCCACCTTCGCCCGCAAGGATCGCGACAATGTGAAAAAAGACATCCGACGGGTATTCGAAATTTTTCCGCGCCTAGAGGAGCGCAAAGCCCAGGCTTCGGGCACCATGAGCGGCGGCGAGCAGCAGATGCTGGCCATCGGACGTGCTTTCATGAGCGGCCGTCGGTTGATGCTGCTGGACGAGCCTTCCATGGGACTTTCGCCGCTGTTGATGATGAACGTGTTCCAGGCCTTAAAGGAGATCAACAAGCAGGAGGGCACCGCCATTTTGCTGGTGGAGCAAAATGCCCGCCTGGCGTTGAAGTTTTCCCAGAAAGGCTATGTGCTTGAAACCGGCAACCTTGTGCTGGAAGGCGATTCGCAGACCCTGATCAATGATCCGGAAGTGAAGAAGGCTTATTTGGGTGGTTGAAAGCTCAGAGGTCGAAGCTGAAGGCTCGAAGATATGGGCTGAAAGCTGAAAGGAAATAACGTGGCAAAACTTCGTGCAGCCGTGGTTGGCGCCACCGGCTACGCCGGCGCCGAACTGGTCCGCATCTTAGTCGGGCATCCGGATGTGGACCTTACCCTGATCACTTCCCGCAAGCAGGCCGGGCAGGATTACGAAACCATCTATCCAGCCTTGAAGAAGTTTGTCCGCCTGGCTTGTGCCGACAGCGATACGGCCGTGGTCGCCGAAAATGCGGATGTGGCCTTTCTGGCCCTGCCCCACAAAGCCTCCATGGCCATGGCTCCCGGATTGCTTGGTGCCGGGCTGCGGGTGGTGGACCTTTCCGCGGATTTCCGATTCAAAAACCAGGCGGCCTACGAGGCCCACTACCAGCCCCACAGTTGTGCCCACCTGCTACAGGCGGCGGTGTATGGTCTCTGCGAACGTTTTGCGAACCAAATCGCCAGAGCGGATCTGATCGGCAACCCGGGCTGCTACCCCACCAGCGTGCTGCTACCATTGCTGCCGCTGGTCGAAGCCGGACTGGTGGACCTGACGACGCTGGTGGCCGATTGCAAGTCCGGTGTCAGCGGGGCCGGGCGGGAAGCGACTTCAACAACCCACTTCTGCCATGTCAACGAGTCCTTTAAGCCATACAAAGTCGGCGGCCATCGGCACACGCCGGAAATCGACGAAAACCTTTCGATAGCTGCGGGCGAATCGGTGAAGATCACCTTTGTCCCCCACCTGATCCCCATGACCCGCGGCATGCAGAGCACGATATACACCAAATTGTCCGCCGGCGCCGATGAACCGCAGGTCCGGCAGTGTCTGGAATCGGCCTATGGTGATGCTCCCTTCATCCGGCTTCTGGCCGGCGGACGGGCACCGGACACCCTGAACGTCCGCGGCACCAATTTCTGCGACATCGGCTGGGCGGTGGATCCAGGCAGCGGGCGACTGATCCTGATGTCAGCCATCGACAATCTGGTCAAGGGGGCTGCGGGACAGGCCGTCCAGAACATGAACCTGATGTTCGGCTTTGCGGAAACCGCCGGTCTGGACGCCGTTCCTTACCCGCTCTAACTTTAGCTAAGATTTCCAACAAGATCGATTTGTTGACATCCAGGACGTTTTGGACTAAACAAAGATCGATTTGCCGTCTGCACCGGAAGGGGCAGCATCCACGCACACCAATCGACCGTATTCTCACGATGAATCCATGAAGCGCCACAGGCGATTCAACACTGCATAAACGTACTGCAACCATCAATGTGAAAGGAGAGAGCAGATGACAGCAACGCTTATCAAAGGCACCGAGATTCGCGAGCAGATTCTCGAGGAGATTACGGCCGAAGTCGCGAAAATCAAGGAATCGCACGGCGTGGTTCCCGGGCTGGTCACCATCCTCGTGGGTGAAAATCCGGCATCCATTTCCTATGTGACCCTGAAAATCAAGACCGCTCACCGAGTCGGTTTCAAGGAAGTGCAGGACAGCCAGCCGGTAGACATCTCCGAAGAGGACCTTCTGGCGCTGATCGACAAATACAACAAAGACGACAGCATCAACGGAATCCTGGTCCAGTTGCCCCTGCCCAAGCACATTGATGAGAAGAAAGTTCTCAACGCCATCGATCCTGACAAGGATGTGGACGGCTTTCATCCGGTCAACGTGGGCCGGCTGATGATCGGGGGCAAGGAAGTCAAATTTCCGCCGTGTACGCCCTTCGGCATTCAGGAGATGATCGTTCGCGCCGGCGTCGAAACCAGCGGCGCCGAAGTGGTCGTGGTTGGCCGCTCCAACATCGTCGGCAAGCCCATCGCCAACATGATGGTTCAAAAAGGTCCCGGAGCCAACTCTACGGTGACCATCGTGCATACCCGGACCAAAGACCTGGCCGCCCATTGCAAACGCGCCGACATCCTGATTGTCGCTGCCGGCGTGCCTGATCTGGTCAAGCCGGAGTGGATCAAGCCCGGTGCCTGTGTGATCGACGTGGGTGTCAACCGCGTAGGGGAGAAGATCAGCGAAAAAACCGGCAAAAAAATTGCCATCCTCAAAGGCGACGTGGATTTCGACGCGGCCAAGGAGATCGCCGGTTACATCACCCCGGTTCCCGGCGGTGTCGGCCCCATGACCATTACCATGCTCATGCTCAACACCCTTAAGTCGCTCAAGTTCAAGCTGGGAATCAATTAGGGAAAAGCAGTATTTCCCATTGCTTTGGCGGTTGTCATTTGCCAATTAAAATGGGAGGTTAAAAGAAGATAAGGCTGCCATGGGATTGACATTTTGTCCATAACATGGTAGCCTTTTTCTTTAATTCGTGGCGAGATGCTTGTAATATGCTGATATGTTAATCAATTTTACCGTTCGCGAGCTGCGGAGGTGCAATGGCTAAAAAGATCTCGTTCATCATTCTGAGCAATTCGGGAACGACCATCAAGCAGGTTGCCGTCCCCGTTGTTCTGATCGGGGTTCTGGCCATTGGGTTTCTCCTGGGGGCCGTTTTCTTCGGCATCGCCATTCATGACTACCAAACCCTCCGTCAATCCGTTGCCTATAACCGCTCGATGGCCCGGACAATCCAGGAGCAGCAACAAGAGATCGGGCAGCAGCGCTTGCAGGTTCAGGCTTTCGCCCACGAAATCAACGCCCTGAAAGACCATCTGGTCGAACTGGACCAGTTCGAAGAGAAAATACGCGTGATTGCCAACCTGGATTCCGATAAGGGCGAAAACAGCCTTTTCGGTGTCGGTGGCGCCGCTCCGGACGATTTGGATCCGCGATTGGAGATCTCCCAGCGACACGAGGGGCTGATGCGTGAAATGCATCGCCAGGTGGACGAATTGAATACGGTTTCCCAGAGACAGGAAAATCGTTTCGGACGCCTGATGGACCAGTTGGAAGGGCAGCGTAACCTGCTGGCCTCGACCCCGGCCATTCGCCCCACCAGCGGCTGGCTGACCTCCCGTTTCGGCTACCGGACCTCCCCGTTTACCGGAGGCAAAGAGTTCCACAAGGGCGTGGATATCGCCAACCGGAAGGGGACCGAAATCCTGGCTACTGCCGACGGCATCGTTTCGTTCACCGGGAAAAAGGGTGCCATGGGCAACGTGGTGGTCATCGATCACGGACACGGTATGGTTACCCGCTACGCCCACCTCAGCGAAATGTTAAAAAAACGAGGGGAGGCCGTCAAGCGGGGAGATGTTGTTGCCCGGATGGGCAGCAGCGGACGCAGCACGGGGCCCCATCTGCATTACGAAGTCCACCTCAACGGCGTTCCGGTGAATCCCACACAGTATATCCTAAATTAAAAGCTCGCCTTTGCATTAAATGTAACCGTTGCAATGGATACCGCCTTCGGATCAGCCGAACGTTTTCCCGCCTTGCCATTGATTCTCAGTCACAACTGTTGCATCTTAATTCCGATTTCAGCATACAAGACGGCGAATCCAGGCCTTTGCGCTTGAGTGGCCCGATGAAATGGTTTAGGATGGCGCCACTTGAATCGCCTTCCAACAGACAGGAGAAGAATTACCCATGATCGGCAAATGGTTAACCCAGGTATTCGGCAGCAAGAACGAACGGGAACTGAAAAGACTGCAGCCGCTTGTCGCCCGCATCAATGAACTGGAGCCCGAGATCAAGGCCATGAACGATGCGCAGCTCAAGGATCAGACGCCGCGTCTCAGAACCCGCCTCGATAACGGAGAACCGTTGGACGACCTGCTGCCCGAAGCCTTCGCCACGGTCCGGGAAGCCTCCATGAGAACCCTCGGGATGCGGCATTACGACGTCCAGCTCATCGGTGGCATGGTGCTGCATGGCGGCAGCATCGCCGAGATGAAAACCGGTGAAGGTAAAACCCTGGTGGCTACGCTGCCCGGCTATCTCAACGCCCTGACGGGCCGCGGAGTGCATGTGATCACGGTCAACGATTACCTGGCCCGGCGTGATACCGAATGGATGGGGCAGATTTACCGGTTCCTGGGCATGAGCGTAGGCACGATCCAGCACGGACTGGACGACCGGCAGCGCAAAGAATCCTACGGTTCGGACATCACTTACGGCACCAACAACGAATTCGGGTTCGACTATCTGCGGGACAACATGAAGTTCGATGCCGAGTCCCTGGTCCAGCGCGAGCTTTACTATGCCATTGTGGACGAAGTGGACAGCATCCTGGTGGACGAAGCCAGGACCCCTTTGATTATTTCGGGACCGGCGGAAAAATCGACCCAGTTGTACTACCAGGTCAACGGGATCGTTCCCAAACTCAAGGCCGAAGTGGATTACAAGATCGACGAAAAAGCGCGCAGCGCCACCCTCACCGAAGAAGGGGTGGCCCACGCCGAGCAGATGCTGGATGTGGAAAACCTTTACGATCCCAGCAACATCGAACTGCTGCATCACACCAACCAGGCCCTGAAAGCCCATACCCTTTTTAAACGCGACGTGGATTACATTGTCAAAGATGGTGAGGTGATCATCGTCGACGAATTCACCGGAAGGCTGATGCCTGGACGCCGCTACAGCGAAGGGCTGCACCAGGCCCTGGAGGCCAAGGAAAACGTCAAGATCGAAAATGAAAACCAGACCCTGGCGACCATCACATTCCAGAATTATTTCCGCATGTACGACAAGCTGGCAGGCATGACCGGCACGGCGGACACGGAAGCGGCGGAATTCAAGAAAATTTACAACCTGGACGTCTCGGTGATCCCCACCAACAAGCCCATGATCCGGCAAGACTTTCCCGATGTGATCTACAAGACCCGCCGGGAGAAATTCAACGCCGCCATCGAGGAGATTAAAGAGCTTCACAAACGGGGGCAGCCTGTGCTGGTGGGCACGGTGTCCATCGACATTTCCGAGCAGCTGGCCAAACAGTTAAAAAAACGAGGGATCCCCCATGAGGTCCTCAATGCCAAGAATCACGAAAAGGAGGCCGAGATCATCTCCATGGCCGGCCAGAAAGGGGCTGTGACCATCTCCACCAACATGGCCGGTCGTGGAACCGATATCGTCCTGGGCGAAGGCGTGACCGAGTTGGGTGGGCTGCACATCCTGGGCACCGAACGCCACGAAAGCCGGCGGATCGACAACCAGTTGCGCGGCCGCTCCGGACGCCAGGGGGATCCGGGCTCTTCCCGATTCTACCTGGCCCTGGAGGACGACCTGTTGCGGATCTTCGGGGGGGAGCGCATCACCGGGATCATGGAGCGCCTGGGTATGGAAGAGGGCGAACCCATCGAGCACAATCTGATCAGCCGGGCCATCGAAAATGCCCAGTCGAAGGTCGAGGCTCACAACTTCGACATCCGCAAGCATCTTCTGGAATATGACGATGTCATGAACCAGCAGCGGGAGGTGATTTACAAGCAGCGTCGTGACCTGTTGACCGGCGTGAACCTCAAAGAGACCATCGAAGACATCATGATGGAAAATGCAGAGACCATTGCGGCCCAGTTCGCCGACGAGCGTGCCCTGCCCGAGGATTGGGATTGGGACGCTGTTTCAGACGCCGTTTTCCAGCAGTTCAACTTCCGGCTGGCCAAGATGGACGAAAACACCCTGGACGGCCTCAACGACGAGGGACTGGCCCAGGCCATCTATGAGCAGGCCCATGAGATATACAACCAAAAAGCCACCATGCTGGGTAGCGAAGAGGATTTCCGGCAGCTCGAGCGGGTGGTGATGCTCCAGACCGTGGACAACCTGTGGAAGGACCACCTGCTGTCCATGGACCATCTCAAGGAGGGCATCGGTCTACGCGGCTACGCCCAGCAAAATCCGCTGCTGGTCTATAAAAAAGAGGGCTTCGAGATGTTCCAGGAAACCATCGAGCGCATTAAATCGGAGACCCTGGGCATCCTTTTCCGGATTCAGCTTGCCGAACCGGATCATATCGAAGATCTGCAGCAACCCAAGGAGCAGCCGCTGGTTTTTTCCGGTGGCGGGGATGCGCCGGCGGCCAAGAAGCCGGTCAAACGCGAAGCCAGGAAGGTGGGGCGCAATGACCCCTGCCCGTGCGGAAGCGGGAAGAAGTATAAGAAATGCTGCGGCAGGTAGGGATGAACGCAACAAACCCAAAAACCATCGGCATTATCTCCGACACCCACGGATTGCTTCGTCCGGAAGTCGAAAAAGCCCTGGCCGGATGCGATCATATCCTGCATGCCGGCGACGTGGGCGACAACCGGGTGCTGGAGCGGCTGGCACGAATTGCCCCGGTGACGGCCGTACGCGGCAACATGGACTACGGTTCCTGGTCCAATGCCCTGCCGGTAACGGAGATGGTCGAGATCGACACGGTCTTTTTTTACATCCTGCACGACTTGAATCGCCTGGATCTGGATCCGGTGGCGGCCGGAATTCACGTGGTGGTGAGCGGCCACACCCATCAGCCTGAATTGACCCGCCAGGAAGGGGTTTTCTATCTCAACCCGGGCAGCGCGGGCCAGCGGCGCTACGACTATCCGATATCCGTGGCCCGGGTTCCCATCGAAAACGGCCAACCCATTCCCCGCATTGTTGAAATCGCTCTTTAACAGCCCCGAAAAACGATTCCATGCCAATCGTTTGAAAAGGGAGACAGGCTGTCGTTGGATCGACTTCCAGCCACGGTCCTTGAATCGGACTTTACAACCCCTGCCGGCGGTGATTATAATCTTTTAAAGTTAATGGCCGATAGGTTTTTGTCTTGGATAGCGGATAGCTGTGCAAGGGCCGCAGGGACAAAAACCGAGGCGGATTGCAAGTCAATCCGAACAAATCCGATAAACGAAACGAATTCGATAAACCCGATAAGCACGAGAATGGGCCGTTACCAGACAGAGGAGCAGGTAAGCTCAAAGACCCGGGACGAAACCAAAGAACCATCCATGTACCGGGTGCTTTTGCACAATGACGACTACACCACGATGGAATTTGTGGTCGAAGTGCTGATGTATGTATTCAATAAATCGCCTGAATCGGCGGCCAAAATCATGTTGAACGTGCATCAAAAAGGCATTGGCATTTGCGGGGTCTACACCCATGAGGTCGCGGAGACCAAGGTCGATACGGTTCACAACCTCGCCCGTGAAAGCGGGTATCCGCTGCGGTGCAGCATGGAACAGGAATAGAAGATGATCAGCAAAGAACTCAGTGCTACATTGGGCTTCGCCGTTCGCGAAGCCAAGAAGCGGCGCCATGAATATGTCAGCGTCGAACACGTTTTATTCGCTATTCTGCATGACCGTTCAGGACTGGAAATTGTCGAAAAGTGCGGCGGCGATCCCGAGAAGATCAAAGCCAGCCTGGAAACGTTCTTCAACGAAAACATGGAGATGCTTCCGGAAGAAAGTGAATATGTACTCCAGCAGACCATCGGCTTCCAGCGGGTGATCCAGCGGGCGGTTAACCATGTGCGCTCGGCCGAAAAAAAAGAGGTCGCTGTAAGCGATATCCTGGCTTCCATTTTCATGGAGAAGGATTCCCATGCCGTCTTCTTTTTAAACGAGGAGGGCATTTCGCGGCTGGACGTCCTGCAGATCATCTCCCATGATAGACCCTCGGAAATCCCGGACAGCCAACCGGAGGAGACGGACAGCCCGGCCGAAAAGAAAGGGGCCAAGAAAAAAAGCTCGCCTTTGGAAGCCTACACGGTGAACCTGATCGACCGGGCCGCCAAAGGCAAGCTGGATCCGCTGATCGGCCGCGAGCTTGAGTTGGAGCGCACCATGCAGGTGCTCTGCCGACGCCGAAAAAACAATCCCATTTTCGTCGGCGACCCCGGTGTGGGCAAGACGGCCATGGCTGAAGGGCTGGCTCAGAAGATTTGGGAAGGCGACGTACCGGACCTGCTGAAAGAGGTGCGCATCTATTCGCTGGATCTGGGCGGCATGCTGGCCGGGTCTAAATTCAGGGGTGATTTCGAGCAGCGCCTCAAGGGAGTGGTGGCCGAATTGAAGAAGCGCAAGAACGCCATCATGTTCATCGATGAGATTCACACCATTGTGGGGGCCGGCGCCACCAGCAGCGGGTCCATGGATGCCAGCAATATCCTCAAGCCCTTTTTGTCCACCGGCGAACTGCGCTGCATCGGCTCAACGACCTATGAGGAGTACAAGAACCATTTCGAAAAGGACCGCGCGCTTTCCCGGCGTTTCGAGAAGATCGACATCCTGGAGCCGCCGGTAAAGGAATCCATCAAGATCCTCAAGGGGCTGCGCAGCCGCTACGAAGAGCACCACGAGATCGAATACACCGACGCAGCCCTCAAGGCGGCCTGTGAACTCTCGGCCAAGTACATCAACGATCGCTTTTTGCCGGACAAGGCCATTGATGTCATCGACGAGGCCGGTGCCGCCATTCGGCTTTCCGGCGCCGCCAATCGCAAGAAGATTCACCCTTCGGACATCGAAAAGATCGTGGCCAAGATCGCCAGGGTGCCGGCGGTCAATGTCTCAACGCCGGACAAGGCCAAGCTGGAGAACCTGGGCGGGCAGCTCCGCAAGGTCGTTTTCGGCCAGGACGACGCCATTGACGCCCTGGTCACCGCCATCAAGCGTTCCCGGGCCGGATTGGGGCAGCCCGAAAAACCCGTTGGTTCCTTTTTGTTCACCGGCCCCACCGGCGTGGGCAAGACCGAGGTGGCCCGGCAGGTGGCCCGCCTGCTGGATGTGGAATTCATGCGCTACGACATGAGCGAGTACATGGAAAAGCACGCCGTTGCCCGGCTGATCGGCGCTCCCCCGGGCTACATCGGATTCGACCAGGGCGGCCTGCTGACCGACGGCGTGCGCAAGCACCCTTATTGCATTCTGCTGTTGGACGAGATCGAAAAGGCCCACGAAGACCTGTTCAATATCCTGCTCCAGGTGCTGGACCATGCCACCTTGACGGACAACAACGGCAAGAAAGCCGATTTTCGCAATGTCATCGTCATGATGACCTCCAATGCCGGTTCCCGGGAAATGAGCAGTGCCACCATCGGATTCGGCGACCCCAAGGGAGACTCGGCCGACAAGGGCAAGAAAGCCATCGAAAAAATCTTCAGCCCGGAATTCAGAAATCGGCTGGACGGCATTATCAACTTTAACGCTCTTGATAAGGAAATAATGAAGCGGATCGTCGACAAGTTTATGCAGGAGTTTGCCGACCAGTTGGCCGTCAAGAAAGTCACTTTGGAGTACTCGGAAAAGGTGAGAAAATGGCTGGCCAAGAAGGGCTACGATCCCCAATACGGCGCCAGGCCTTTGGCCCGGGTCATCCAGACCCGGATCAAGGACGTCCTGGCCGATGAAATTCTCTTTGGCCGTCTGGAGAAGGGCGGGGAAGTTGGGCTGGACATGGATGGGGATGAACTGGTGTTTGAGTATCGCTTCTAGCTCATGCCTGTTTTTGCCCTTTCTGATCGACTCTCTTTCCCCCCGCCGCATCTGGCCATCAAAGAAGGCCTGTTGGCCGTCGGCGGCGATCTGAGCGTCGAGCGGCTGCTTTTGGCTTACCGCAGCGGCATTTTCCCCTGGTATTCCGAAGGCGAACCCATTTTGTGGTGGTCGCCGGACCCCCGGCTGGTGCTCTACCCCGATGAATTGAAAATTTCTCGATCCCTTCGTAAAGTAATCAAGAGAAAACGTTTTCACATCACCTTCGATCAGGATTTCGAGGCGGTAATCACCGGCTGCGCCGAAGCCAAACGCAGTTACGGTGAAGGGACCTGGATCACCGAAGAGATGAAATCCGCCTACATCGAACTTCATCACTTGGGCTACGCACATTCCGTAGAGGCCTGGCAGGAAGAGAAATTGGTCGGAGGCCTTTATGGCATTGCCATGGGCCGCGCCTTTTTCGGCGAATCCATGTTCAGCCGGGTCTCCAACGCCTCCAAGGTGGCATTTGTCAGTCTTGTCCAAACCCTCCAAAAAAAACACTTCACGATCATCGACTGCCAGGTACGAACCGACCACCTTATGCGGTTTGGGGCACGGGAAGTTACCCGTAAGGTGTTTTTTGAGCAGTTGGGGAAGGCGATAAGAAGGAAATAGTCTATTGAAAAGCATATTCATGCTATGAATTGAATGTTGCCAGTTTGGCTAAAGTCCCTCTATTTTTTCACTGTCAAGACTTCATAAGTGCTTTTTCCGAATGAATAAACGCCTAAGATAACTCGCTGAGGTTTTTCGGATCCCATAACCCCAGTTAGTCACTCCCTTCCATTTATATCTTAAAAAATTTTCAACAAGATTGCTTATGTAATTAATTACATAAGTATATAAATACTATGGTTTTATTTGTCCTCAACTATTTAGAAATCAATAATTCCATTCTCTATAGATTTTAAAAAATTTATAACAATTTGATATTGTAGTATAAAAAATAATAAAAAAAATGATTCATTTTGGCATTTAAATTGTATTTCTGCTTCTTTAGTTCTCATTGCAGCTGCTTTTTTTCACTATGCCAAGACAGATACTGTTTTGAGGAGAATGTTGGGATTCAGAAGAGTTTTAGTTTTTTAACGTTAAGTTAAGAGAGCATTGCTAATATGTTGAAGAAGAAAGGAGGAAAGTAAAGGTATCTGTAACTATAACTCACTACTTTTATACTAATCTCGAGGAAAAGAATGAAACTTTTTAGAATTTTACCACTGTTGAGTGCTTTACTTTTAATGATTGCAAGTAGTTCTTTTGCTATAAGCATAGATGAACTAAATTTTGACCAAGATTATTGGACAATAACTGACTTGTCAACCAATGCAACCGGAACGTCATTATTTCAGATTGAAGTAGAACAGGCTGACTATGAATCAAATTTTGGACTCTATTATATTGATGATACAAGTCAATCAGTAACTAAATTTAAAGTTTTCGACAAATCAAATGAACCAATCACCAAGGTCACGATATCATTTCTTTATGATGATTCAGACTGGTGGATTACTAATAACTATACTGATGATACTACAATTTGGACTTCGTTTAGTAACGTATTTGGCTTCTATTATGAAGTTTACACAGGTGGTACATACGATACGAGTATTGATTATACCTGGTATACTGATGTAGCCCTAAATTCAGACGATGTTGAGCATATTGGTACGGTTTATAATGAGTCTGACAAAAGTGCTTATATTTATTTAGATGACCAGAATGGTGGTGGAGACCAAGACTTTAATGATATGACTGTTTTTGCTAACGATGTAGCGCCAGCCCCGGTACCCGAACCCGCCACAATGCTCTTGCTCGGCACCGGGCTTATCGGACTGGCCGGTATTAGCCGCAAGAAGATGTTCATGAAATAATCAATGGATTTTTCCTGCTGACTCAAGCAGAGCGAAAAGTTAAAACCTATTATAATTTAGGGGAAGGACGGAAATACGATTTCCGGAATTCCCCTTTTCATATTTCAATTTTTAGATTTGGAGGGGGGTATTATCCCCTGAAAGGTACCGCTATCTGCTATTGTTGATAGTCTCGTAAAAAATGCCATGCTCATCATGCCGGACTTGATCTGGCATCCAGAAACCATTGAAATGACGAGGGGCCATTTCCAACATCTCATATCCCATACCACTCATCCTATTCAACATCATCCCGTTTATCCGGTATAGCGCGACTTCGTTCGAGGCACTGAGGTTGCAGAAATTTTTATAGGACGCGGATTAACGCCGATGAACGCGGATCGAACGAATAGCTGTCTACTTCGCTGATTAAAACGGTAATATTTTCCGGCAATAATCCTAAATTTACCCTCTCTATGAGCAATGAGCTATCAGCTCTGAGCTTTCTTCCACATCCCATATCTCATATCCCAAATCCGCCAATTCAAAATTCAAAATCAAAAATTCAAAATTGTATTTTCTTCCCTCTTCCAGCTTCCCTCGCTCATCGGTTTCTTCCCCCTATGAGCTGTTTTCTATGAGCCATCAGCGACGAGCAGTTTCTGATGGCCGGCCTTGACGATTCATAATCAAAATATTATACATAGCGTATGAAAAACTTTATCAATCGGAATGCGGAACTCGATCAGCTGTACGCGCTGTATCGGCAGGAAAAAAGTGCGCTCGTGATTCTTTACGGTCGCCGGCGGCTTGGGAAAACCACGCTGCTCAACGCCTTCAGCGAGAAACATGACCTTCCGTGCTGCTATTTCATGGCGGATCGGGCCGGTGAAGAGTCCCAAAAAAACGCCGTTGCCATTTCCATGTCCGCCGCCCTCGATGAGCCGCTGCTGCAAACGGTTTCCTATGGAACCTGGTATGATCTTTTCGCTGCCTTTGACCGATTTCGTAAAAAAGACCGAAAGATTGCCCTCATTTTCGATGAGTACCAATACCTCTGTCAGATGCAGCCGGCCTTTTCTTCCTATATCCAAAAATGGTGGGATGAACACTGGTCCGACGGGAACATCCTGTTGATTCTCTGCGGGTCGGTCACCTCCATGATGTACCGGGAGACCATGGCGGCAAGTTCCCCGTTGTATGGCCGCGCGGATGCCCAGATACTGCTCGGCCCCTTACCCTACAACTATACACGAGATTTTTTCCCGAAACGCAGGGAAAATGAACTCGTTGAGCTATATAGTATTAGCGGAGGGGTGCCCCGATACCTGGAATTGATTCGTGAATACCCATCCTTCGACGAGGCCCTGCACAAACTGGCGTTGCATCGTTCCGGAATTCTTTATCGGGAGGCCCGGTACCTGCTGCAGGAGGAAATCACCACCCCCAATACCTGTTGGTCGATTCTGAACGCGCTGGGAAACGGTACTGGAAGAATCTCGGAATTGGGAAGCCGTTTGCGGTTGCCGGCCAACCAGCTCACTCGCTACATCGAACTGTTGCGCGATCTGTATTTGATTTATCGGGAAGTGCCGGTGCTGGAAAAGAATCCCCAAAAATCCAAAAAGGGCTTTTACCAGGTTGCCGATCCTTTTCTCCGGCTCTGGTTCGGGGCGATCTATCCTTACGCGAGCTTCTTGGAATTCGGTCAGATACGGGTTGTCGAAGAGCGGCTGCGCCCCTTGATCGACAGTCACATTGCCCACTGCTACGAGAAATTGTGTCGTGAATTCGTGTCGTTTCGCGCGGTCGAAATGGATTGCCTGCGCGTGGGAAGGCAGTGGGGCAGGAACTATGAAATCGATGTGGCCGGCGTCAATGGTAAAAACGAACTGACCGTCGTCGGCGAGTGCAAATGGAGCCGCCGCAAGGTGGGACTGTCCGTTCTTCGGAATCTGAAACGAAAAATCACGGCAAACAAGTTGCCGGTATCGGCGGGTTGCCGTTATCTTCTGTTCGGCAAATCCGGGTTTACCGAGGAGTTGCAGGATATGGCCAGGCGCGATCATCGGATTCGACTAGTCGAATCGATTTTTTAAAAACAAACCACCCGAAGGGTACACCTGTCAGGGGGTTGGGGGGTGGGTTCTTTTTTGCCACAGACACACGCGGACGCACACGAACATCCCATATGATCACGAATAAACAAAAACCACATTTGGCACTAAACCGCTTCAGCCTAGAGCCTAAACACCTATTTTTCACCGCTCAGTTTATTCCGCCAAAGTGGGGCTGCGCTCGAGACGCGAAGAACACAGAGGTATTTTCCGGCAATAGACCTCAATTCAAGATGCCTTCCCCCTATGCGCTATACGCTATGAGCTGTTTCCCACATTCCATACCCCACATTTTCTTCACCGCCACCCCGTTTATCCCGCCCAACCAAATTATGTTCGAGACGCAGCCTTCTCAGAGATTTTTATAGGACACGGATTAACGCGGATCGGGCGAATAGCGGTCAGCTTCGCTGATTAAAACGGTGGTGCTTTATCCGTGTCTATCCGCGAAAATCCGTGTCCGAATTTTTTTTGTTGGCCACTCTCAAGGCACCCATAAGACCTGGCCGATGCTTAAAAAAATGGAACGATTTTTCATCGGGCGGACACAGTCAGGGAAAATTTCATGTACTTGATTTTTAATGGATATCAGGTTTCTTGAACCATTGCCCTGAATCCCACATCCCATCTTGATCCTCCATCCTCCCTCATCCATCGTCCATCGGTTTAGATTCCCCATTTGCTATCGGCTATCAATTCATTCGACCCACAATACATCCGTAAATTTGTGAAAAATATCCCACAAATACCCATCAAGTATAACATTTATTACATAATATTTTGTGCGATACCAATGCGTTTCGACGCTTAAAGTGGTGAAGGATGTTTATAACCATCTAAATTAAATTAAAAATTTAGAATCCAAAATTTTCCTGCTGTTTTGGCGTGTTCCTTGTAGCACCAAAATTGATCCCCAAAGTTTATATCTTTTGTTACTCACATTAAATAGCGGCTATCATAAATTTTATCTGTGGTCGTTATAAATCGAATTTGATTGTTCCAATCGGAAGGAGGTGAGAATTCTTTAAGTTTTTTAACAGTTGTTTAAAAAAAAGTGAAAGGAAACATCAAAATGAAAAAAATTGTTTTTTTGGCTATTTTAATGGCGACTTTTTTAGTCGCTTCAGGTTCAGCCTCAGCACTACTTTTTACAGATATTTATGATGCAGGAGACATATATATGGCTGCTGCAGATTATCCAGGTGATTATGATGATGTAGCTTCTAAAACATGGCAATTCGACATCACGGACGACGGGTTTGATCCAGATACAATGACTATCACAGCTGCTTCAGTTGGTCTTACAGTTGGCTGGGCTGCCAAGGACGATGAACGGATTGAATTGGATATTTCACCAAATTTACCAGGCGATCCTAACGTTTTTGAGTGGGAATTGGACGATGGTTTGAATACTGTAGCTTTTTATGGCTTTGCAAGTCTACAGAATAATGGGATGACTATGGTGACGCTTACAGCATTAGAAGGAAGGTTCATTTTTAAGGAGGCCACGTTGGAGGCTTCAACAGCACCCGTTCCCGAACCCGCCACCATGCTCCTCCTCGGTACCGGCCTGGTCGGCCTGGCCGTAGGATCCCGGAAAAAGTTTTTCAAGAAATAATATTAGTGCATGCATCACTTTGATAAAAAAACCGTCGGGTCTGAAGGACCCGGCGGTTTTTCTTATTGTTTGTCGCTCGTTGTTTGTTGAGTCTATGGCTGATGGCTCATAGAGAGGGGCTATAGGCTATAGACGATTGACCATCGGCGAGAGAAGGAGGTTGTCGAAATCAAAAAGGACTTGTAACCCATTTTTTTGAGTCGCGTTTACCTGCCAACCATTTACAGTTTACAAAGCCAAAATTCCAATCCGCAACCCGCCAAAATCGATCCGTAAACCAAAATCGAATATGAAATTATTTTCCTAATTACCTACCGCATATTACATTAATTTCTCTGTCAAAATCCAAAATGGGAAGAAATTCCCATTAAAAGTAAAATAAAATCAGGATGTTAGGGACTTTTTTTGTTCCTAACTATATGGGATATATTTGGAAATCTATAAATGCGATTCCATTTTGGTTGTTCAAATTTTTTCTGGCGCATCGTTTGCTATGGACATGATGTAACGTGTTGTAACCTTGCCGGCATGATATTTTTTAATGCATGATCATTTTTATTTATGACAGTTTGCCGCAATTCTTTTTGCTTTTTAAACAATGGACCGTCAATCCAGAAAAATTTTGCTCCGATGATTGCGGCTTAAATGGATCTGATTGTTTCAATCGGAAAGGAGGAGGGAAGAAAAGTAGGAAAGAGACTATCAAACAAAATTTCATGGTCAAATTATTAAAGAGGTGAATTATGAAAAAAGTTCTTCTTGTTTTCAGTTTAATTTTATTGTCTTCTTCAATCGCATTTGCAACACCGATTACATACGAGATTGGTGATGGATCGTCGGTAACATTGGGGGGGAACACAGCCACTACAACTGTTTGGGGGGTTACAATAGGAGGAGCCTCAATTTCAGGATCTCTTTTACCAAATTTAGGCACTGGATCTGGTACAATCGCGGATAATGATTTTGCAACCATTGATTTCTTCACCCTAACAGTAAACTCATGGGGTTTGGTTGCTGGCGGCGATTATACGATTTCTGCTACATTAGACCTTGATTTGCCCGATGTTGAAGGGCAAGGAAGTGGTGACGGATATTTTGGCACTATCGCTGGTGTGATCAATGGAGGAACTCTAACTTGGAACGAATCGACTCTCCCTGATTATTTCACTTTGGCTGATGGAACTCTTTTCTCAATTGACTTTGAAAGTGGAATTGCATTAGGCCTTGGTGAAACAGCAACTGTCCATGCCTATCTTGAAAACCACGGTGTCGCCCCCGTTCCCGAACCCGCCACCATGCTGCTCCTCGGCACCGGGCTCGTCGGCTTGGCCATTGGCTCCCGGAAAAAGTTCTTCAAGAAATAGAATCAAACTATTCGTTCGGTAAAAATAAAAACCGTCGGGTCTGAAAAGGCTTGGCGGTTTTTTTGTCTGTTGGTTGTTGTTTGTGGGTTGTTGTGAGTGGAAGAAGGCTGGATCATCTCAAAAAAGTGGACACACCGAACAGCCAGGTTGTATGAGGCAACAGGAGGTGTTCAACCATGGGAAAACGGTTTGACCAAACGAAATGGGGACGGGCCGAGCCAACTAACTTGAAAATCAGTCAGGAAATCTGAAAAAGATCCCCCATTTTGGGTCTATAGCATAATTTTCAAGGCCAAAAATCGAGTTATAGGAGAATTGTTACTCCAGCAGTTCAAATACCCCATCCACCGTGAGGCCATTTCAACGGATGACCGACGACGCCGGCACGAACCATATTCAAATCAATGTATACCAGACACCGCAGCAGGTGTTCACCGGTCTCGATGGCGCTGGAATGGTATCGATCCTTTCAAAAGGAGCGCATTCGATATCCTGTGTAATGGGGACGCCCATTAAAGGGCGGGTCAAGTAAAAAAACACCTCCCCGTGCGAAACGCATGACTGATTTTCGCTTGACCACATTTTTGTTTGAACGACAGATTCGCTGTTTTCCCTTCTTCCGCACCCGTTGCTTCAATGATGTCGGCTGAATCGATGATGGTCGATCCGCACCAGTCACCCATCGGGATCAAGGTGGTCTATGCCACCCCTGGCTCAAAGAGCCCCAGAAAACCTTCGGTACCACGCCGATACCAAATGATGTTTCACAGACCGGTGGCTGGAAGCCAGCCCCATCGTGGTTCACGGCATGGGCGGATGAATCGAAAAACAGGCGGGATGCGGCAGTTCCAATCAGACCCTATGGATGATACCAACCCCAGAAATGGATCACTGCCGCACCCAGATTTTACCTGAATAATAATGCCGGATCGTAGGTCGTTTGATCCCGCATGATAAAATGTGACGCCTTACTCAACTTGTTGGCCAAAGCTTTGATGGCCACGTTGTAATTTTTCTCACCGCAGCAGGTGTTCACCGGTCTCGATGGCGCTGGAATGGTATCGATCCTTTCAAAAGGAGCCTTTACGGTGTTTCCGACGGTTATATTCCTGGGCTGTTCTTCCGGCGACCAGCCCAATTGCCTGCGGGATAATGGCCGATAGCTGACAGGAAATGAATATTGACAGCAATGCTTGCATTGCAGTAACTTAACATTGTAATTTATAAGATCAGGCACACTCGTGAAAGTCATTAGACATTAGAAAATAATCAGATGGAGGCACTGATGGCTACGATTACCTTGAGAAATTTGGATGAGTCACTGAAAGCGAGCCTTCGGATGAACGCTGCAGCAAACAGCAGGTCAATGGAGGAGGAGGTGAGGCAAATTTTAAAGCGGCATTTGTTGCGTGAACGATGCAAGAAAGGCGTCGGTTCCCGAATCGCCAATCGGTTTTCCAAGGTAGGTGGAATCGACCTCCCAAAAGTTTCGCGTTCATATCCACGCGGCGTTTCTGATGGTTTTGTGGATGAAACCAATGGGGAAACAACGGCATAATGTTTCTTCTGGACACAAATGTACTCTCCGAATTGATGCGTCCCATGCCTGATCCTCGCGTGGTCCAGTGGATTGATAGGATTCCCGAGTGGGACCTTTGGATCAGTACGATAACTGTAGCCGAGATACACTTGAATATCGCGTTGCTGGATGATGGCCAGAGGAAAAGAAAGTTAGGTGATTTAGCCGAACAGATGTTCAGAGAAGATTTCGAGGGTCGGATTTTGCCTTTCGATTATCATGCAGCAACCGAATATGCGAAAGTTGTAGTTCACCGGAGTCGTATCGGTCGCCCTATAAGTGTTGAAGATGCTCAAATCGCGGCGATCGCACGAACCGCCGATCTATCGATAGCAACGCGTAACACAAAAGATTTTCATGATATTCAGGGGATAGACCTCAGCAATCCATGGATCTGAATGAATTGCCAAGATAATCGTCGTGCCTTATTTTTCCGTCGTTCCTCCCATATGCTTTTTTAAAACGCCAGGCTCATGATAGGGAATTCGATGCCCATTGCTACCACTTCAACCGAAGCGACACATCTGCTTGCCGACGACCGTTCCTTTCAAGACCTTCTGTGGCCGTACCTCGCCCCTTATCTGGTATACGTCGCCATCTCCAGCATCCCGGATTCCCTGTTGCCGGCGGAAGCGGCCCAGGGCTTGAAACTGGTGGCCACTGCTGCCGTTTTGTTCTGGTTTCTGAAATGCTATCGTTTTGGACCGCTGAAACTGTTCCATGGGATCATCGCCCTATTGTCCCTGCCCGTGGCCCTGCTGTGCTGGATCGGGCCGTTTTATCTGCTGTCGGAATTGGGTATTTTAGACGTGGTTTCTTCCGGGAAAGGAGAGACTTTCTCCGCAAGCTATTTTTATCTGCGATTGCTCAATTCGGTGATTCTGGTGGCCATCTTCGAGGAACTGCTTATTCGCGTCTACGTGATGGGATGGCTGCATCAGGCAGGGTTGCAATGGCAGGAGAAAGGCATGGTTGCCTCAATTCTGGACACGCTGGATCAGCGTCCCAAATTTCTCATAGCCCTGCCATTGAGTCCTTTTGCCGTGATCGGAACGACCATCGTTTTTGCTGCCGGTCACCAGGTCCATGAATACCTGTCTGCCGCCCTCTATTTTCTTTTCACCACCTGGCTTTATAAAAAGAGCGGCAGCCTGTGGGTCTGCATCCTGATTCATGGGTTGACCAACCTCACGATAGCCCTGCTTGTGAGATATGCGGGGATGGGGTGGTTGTGGGGGTGAGAGATAGAGGGTAGGTGACAGCTGATAGGTGGTAGGAATACCCATCCAATACCTGCCGTAAAATTTTCCGTGCGTTTCGATCTCGACCCACTTTTCCTATTTCTGGATGAGCGATAGCGAGCAGAGCCATTCCCAAACGGGCAGGACATGAATGGTGCCGGATTTTGTTTTGATGGTTGCTCCCGTTTCCGCCGTGAGCAGAAGGCTTTCCGTACATCCCAGGTGGTTCATGGCCTCGTCGAGAGATCTTGTTTCCCTCTGGCGGGTTGAGAGGTTGTCGATTGTGGTGCTGACATTGATAAGATTGCCTTCAACGAAAAAATCGACTTCGTAAGCCTGTTTGAAATAATAGATATCCGGCGTCTGACGACGCAGGTGCAGGAACACCAGATTCTCGTAGAGTTTCCCCGTGTCCTGCCCGGCGAAAGCGTCGTAGAGCCGTTTGTAGCTGTTATCGATGATGTAAATTTTCTTGGGATTTCGCTGCTCCTCCCTGACGGATTTTCGGAAAATAGGAACGCTGAAGGCGGCATACGCGTCGTTCAGGTAAGAAAAATAGTCGATCAGCGTGTCTTTGGATATCTTGAAGCCCTGGGATCGAAATTCATTGTACAATTTATTGTAGCTCACCAGGGTCGCCGGATTGACGAACAGGTACTTGATCAAATGTTTTAAGAGAGCGCGGTTGGTGACCCCGAAGCGGTCGACGATGTCCCGGTAAATGACCAGATCGAGATAATCGCGCAAGATGCGCCGTTGAATATCGTCGCTCTGGTCGAAACATTCCGCGAATCCGCCATGGGTCAGGTAATGATCGAAATGATGTTTGATCAGTGTGCGGCTTGCCGATGAATGCAAGTTGACTTCGACGTTCTGGTAGCGGAGGTATTCGCGAAACGAAAAAGGGAACACCTCGTACCGAAGGGTTCTTCCTCGAAGACTTGTTGCCAGTTCGCTGCCGAGCAACTTTGCCGAGGAACCGGTAATGAATATTTGCCCCTTTTCGGTATCGTGCATCCGCCGGATAAATTTTTCCCAACCTTCGATGTTTTGAATTTCATCGAAAAACCAATACGTACGGCTTTCACGATGCAGCGGATAAAGCTCGTAGTAGGCCTCGAGAATAAGATCGAGTTCAGCGATGGCGAGAGAGTCCAACCGGTCGTCTTCGAAATTTAGATAGACAATTTTTTTCGGGTCGACCGTTTCTCCCAGTTTCGAGATAGTATGCTGCAGGGCGGAGGTTTTACCGCTGCGACGGACCCCGATGAGCGATACGATTTTTTTACTGTCCACGGGGAAGGGTATATCCCGTGCAATCCTCTTGGGGACTGGGTTCTCCTGGAAGTCGACGATTAGCCGCTTGAGGATGTTTTTCATTTTATCCTTATTGAAAAGGTCAAAATATAGTTATTTTTACCTTTTTATAAAGTATAAATCAAGTTTTTAGCTGATAGGGGATAGCTCATAGGTCATAGTTGATAGCTGATAGGTGGTCGCTGGTAGGAGAGAGTCTTCAACCTTCCACGATTTTGTACCTCGTCGTGCGTTTGTCACCGCTTTTAACAAGAAGCCCCATCTTCACTCCCTGCTGCAGATCGCGGCTGGCTGTGGCCGTGGAGATGGTTTTGAAAAACGCCTGGTAGTCTTTCCTGGAGAAAGATGTCTCGCCGATGGCTTGCGTAGCGATCTCCAGGCGATCCATGGCATTGAGCATCACGGACCGGGTCGCTGCGATCAACCCGCCTAAAGATTCCCGTACGAGGCCAAGCATCAACTCAACAAAACCGTTACAGTCGCCGGTATCGTCTCCGACAGCTAATTTCTGGTAATATTCGTCCTGGTTTTGTTTGATGAGATCCTCCACGGGCAGAAATTCGAAAATGGGATGATACTCCATCAGCAGACGCGTTTGCCATAGCCGCCCCATGCGGCCGTTTCCATCGATGAAGGGATGAATATGTTCCAATTGGAAATGGAAACGGCATGATTTCATTAGCCAATGATCCTCGGATGTCTTCAGGTAGGCAAACAGGGCGCGCATCGATGGCTCGACCTGCTGCCAGGGAGGGGCTGCGTGAAAAATATCGCCCGGCCGGATTATGCCGATGGGTTCTTGCCGAAGCCTGCCTTTGGAGGAGAGCAACTTGTCCATGAGAACGCCGTGCGCGTCCAGGAAGGATTCAAAAGAAAGCGGATTCAACTTGCCGATTTGTCGATACAAACGAATCGCGTTTTTTACTTCGATGATGTCCTGACTGGGACCGATTACAGGCTTTCCGTCTATCAGGGCAGTTACCTGATCCTGGGTCAGAGAATTGCCTTCAATGGACAGGGATGATTGGATGGTGCGGATTCGGTTACTTTTTCGAAGCGTGGGGGCGGGTTTATTGAGCTTGACTCCCTCTATGGTGCCGATCATTTCCGCAATGGCGGTGAGCAGACGAATGATCCGTGGTTTCAGGCGGCATTTGTGCAGGGTTTCTTTCATATTTAGATAATATCATATGATACTATCATGTCAATGCTGACTCAATAATCCCCTCGATCACCCCGGCCAACTTGGTCGGATCATGCCGGATAATATCGCCGGAGGTTTCCAGAAGGTCTTCAACAATTAACGGGCAGCGGTCGTCATTGAAGCCGATATCGACAAAGTCTGATTTCTGTTTGTGGTAAAGATTGAGAAGCCGGTCGTCGGGACGCCGGTTGTTCACTATGGCCCCGGTGAGCCTGCGTCCGGTAAAGCTTTCCAGGGTGGCGATGAAATCGCAGGCCTGGAAATGGTTGGTTTCGCCGAACTTGGTCATGATGTTGACCACCTGATAGATAGGCACCGAGATGCTGGCGAGTTTTTCTTTAAGGCCGGGTACGAGAAGATTGGGTATAATGCTGGTGAACAGGTCCCCCGGTCCGAGGATGACGATATCGGCCTTGTCGATGGCTTTGAGCACCGGTGGATACACCGTGATGGCGTCGCTGTGGTGGGGAACCAGGTAGACGTCGCGGATGGTCTCGCGCTGGTGTCCCCGGGGCATGTCGATGGCACTTTCGCCGAATATGCGGCTGCCGTCGGTCAGTTCGGCCACCAAGGTGGCCCGGTCGATGGTTACCGGCAGGATTTCTCCCTGGACATCCAGTATCTCGGCCAGAGCCTGGACGCCGGCCGGGAAGCTCCCGGTGTAGCGCGAAAGCATGGTCAACAGCATATTGCCGGCGTTGTGCCCCTTCAGGCGCCGGTCTTTTTTAAACCGCTTCTGAAAAACGGAACGGGCCATCTCCTGGTGGGGAGAAAGGGCCAGGACACATTTGAGGATGTCTCCGGGAGGCAGGGTGCCCAGTTCGTCGCGCAGCCTTCCGGTGCTGCCGCCGCTATCCATCATGGAAACAACGGCGCTGATGTGAATGTCCGGCAGTTTTCTCAGTCCGGAGAGCAGTGCGAACTGGCCGCTGCCACCGCCGATGGTGACGATGTGGATGGGTTTGTTTGTTGCCTTTGATTTCTTTTTTGTTGCGGTTTTCACCATCCCGATTCCTTAGCCACCTACTTTTTGTATTCAATCACCCGTTCCAGATAGCCATCCGAATGCGAAATACCCTTGGCAATGACCAGTTTTCTGCCTTTCTCGTTGCCGTCGGCCAGTACCCGGGCGTCGTGACCGGGACCCTGTCTGGAAAACGAGCGCACGTGAGGATAGCGATGGGCGACGTAGCGCTGCAGGGCCGAATCGTCCAGGCGGGCCGGAAGGCGACTGGTTTCGGTACTAGATTCGGAAACCTTTTCCAGGGTGCTGCGAAAGCCTTCGATGACGCCAACGGCAAAATCGGTCTTGCGGTAGCGGTTCAGCCCCTTTCCCCGGCGGTATTCCGCCCAGGTCGTGTCGATATATCGGCGCACGGCCTGGTAGACATACTCGGCGATGCGGACATTTTTATCGCTGCCGCTGATTTCCAGCACGCGTCCCATACGGGCCTTTTCCAACGCCCAGGCCTCGACCCACATGCATTGGACAAAGTAGAAATCCTGCAGCAGGTGGGCCAGGTGGTAGTTTTCCCGGAAATGGCGCAGCCGAGGCGTTCCCAGGAAGATGCTGACATAGTGCTGCTTGACTCCCCGGTCGATCAGATCCACATTGTGGCGGGAGATCAGTTCGTGGGCCTTGCTCATTGCGGCGTGGGCTTCGTTGGGATTGGCGCTTTCGGCCAGGGCCATGAGTTTCTGGATTCGGGTTACGATGCGGTCCTTGGCATCCAACTTTTCTCCGCGACGCAGCCGTTCGTGCAGGGAAAAATGGGTTCCCGAAGCCGCCGGATTGGCCCGCAACAGGCGGCATGCCTTTTTAAAGGCGGGACCGTGGTCCGGTTCTCCCAAGGCCTTAAATCCCTCGTGGGCCACCTGATGGGCCATTTCGTGCAGCAGCACTTCCCGGACATCATCCCAGCGGCTGTTGTTGACCAGATCGCGGCTCAGGGCGATCTCCCGTTTGTACGGGGTCCAGCTGCCCAGCCGGCGAGCTGTGCCGCCGATGGAAAAGATCGGTTTTTTCAAAGATCGGCGCAGAGGGTCATGCAGCAACCAGCAGGCGTTTTCCCATTCGGCCGCAAGGCCCTGCAGAACCTGTCGCTCGAAGGCCAACTGCAGGTTGGCGATATCTTCAGCTAAAGCGAAATCCTCTTCGGCGGGCGGCTCGTCCCACAAGGATTGTTGTTTAAAATCGGCACTCATACCCATCAGGCGATCATTTCCGCCAGGGCTTCAAGGGCATAAATGTATCCGGCCGGACCCAGGCCTGTAATTTGGGCTGTGGCCACATCGGCGATATAGGAGTGGTGGCGAAACGGCTCCCGCTTGTGAATGTTGGAGAGATGGACTTCCACGACGGGCACGTCCAGCAACAGAACGGCATCGCGAATGGCCACGCTGGTGTGGGTGAAGGCCGCCGGGTTGATGATCAGGCCGTCGATCTGTCCCACGGCCGCCTGGATGGCTTCGACCAGTTCGCCCTCGTGATTGGATTGAAAGGCCGACACCTCGACGCCCAATTCCCTGGCCCTGTCTTTGATGGAGCGGTCGATAGCTCCCAGGCTCTGGCTGCCGTAATGCTCGGGCTCCCGTTTGCCCAGCATATTCAGGTTGGGGCCGTGGATGACGAGAATGCGTTTTACCTGCTGCGTTTGCGCCATGGCTGCGTCCCCCTTACCAGTTGGCTTTGAGTTCCGATATGGTCCGGCCATAGTCTTCGCTGCCGAAAACGGCGCTGCCGGCAACGAACACATCCACTCCGGCTTCCGAGATGCGGCCGATGGTGCCTGCATTGACACCGCCGTCGATCTGGATGAGGGTGGACAGACCGCGCTTTCGAATGATCTCTTTGAGCCGGGCCACTTTGTCCAGCGCCGACGGAATGAATTTCTGTCCCCCGAAGCCGGGGTTGACGCTCATGATCAGAACGAAGTCCAGGTCCTCAAGTATGCACTGCAACGCTTCCACCGGCGTGGCGGGGTTTAGGGCCACACCCGGCTTGGCCCCCTTTTCCCGGATCTGCTGAACGGTCCGGTGCAGGTGGGTGCAGGCCTCCTGGTGGACGGCAATATAGTCCGCCCCGGCATCGGCGAAGTCGGCCACGTAGCGTTCCGGTTTTTCGATCATCAGGTGGACGTCGATGGTCAGGGCGGTGGATCGGCGCACGGCCTCGACCACCAGCGGCCCCATGGTGATGTTGGGCACGAATTGCCCGTCCATGACATCCACATGAATCCAATCCGCGCCGGCGGCTTCAACGGCCTGGACCTCGTCTCCCAATTTTGCAAAATCAGCCGACAGAATCGACGGTGCAATGCATTTCATAACAACGACTCCTTGTTTCAGTCTTGCATCAGAGCAGCTTTACGTCGTGATCTTAATGTTTATTCGCGGCTGGACCGCTTTGCTGGCATGCTATTGCCAATTCAAGGTTGCAAACTTTTGATATGTGCTTTTCATCAACTGGCCATCCACATAAACTCGCACCGACGAGGTATCACTTTTTGGAATCAAAAGCCAGATTTCTTGGCCTGGCGACACAAAATCGTCGAATAGGCGCATTGGCCCCTGTGACTTTCCGACCATTACCGTTACCCTTTTGTTCAAGAAACCGTTTTCCAGGGTGTAGCGGAACAGTTTCATCGCATCAGAGGGCTCCCTGTCGCTGTCGGGCCAAGCGACCTGGCTGCGATTGACCGTCAGATCCACCTGGCTTCCAGCAGCGACCCGATATCCGGACGGAGGGGTCTGCTCAAGAACGGTTTCTAGAGGTGATCCGGGTCTGAAAGAGAACTGTATGCTGCCCACTGTCACTCGAAGGGCATCCAACCGGCGCAAGGTTTTCTCAAGGGGCTGACCGGAAAGGTCCGGCATGGGGAACGAAAAAGATCGTGGGCCGCCGCTGATCAGCAGATCCGCGCAACCATCCCGGGAGGTCGTGGCCCCGGCCGGCGGGTGCTGGGCCACGACCTGGCCTTTATTTTGTCGTGAACTGGCCATAGTTGCCAGGCTGCCCTTGCACAGTCCGTTCTCGGTCAGCAGGATCCGGCTCTGCTGCAGGGAAAGACCGGTGAGGTTGGGCATGACAATCCGTTCCGGACCGCGGGAGACCCGGATCTTCACATCCCGGCCTCGTTTGATGGAGGCGCCGGGCTCCGGATCCTGGTCGATCACATGGTTTTTGGGTACCTGCTCGTGATAGACCGTGCCCCGAACCCGGGTATTGAGGCCCAGATCGGAAAGAATTTCCAGACTGTAGAGAACATCCTTGCCCACCAGGTCGGGAACCACGACCGGTTCTTCGCCCTTGACGATCAGGGTCAGGGCAAGGTAGGCGCCCGCGGCGGCCATGGCCATGAAAAGGGCGATCAGAAGCCCAACACGCAGTACCTTTCTCAGCACGGGACGGATGGAGGAAACCGGGGGCATCATCGGCCTAAAAATCGAAGCTCAGAAGCAGGGCCGCTCCCCCCGGTGCCGGTGCCAGGGACAGGGGCATGGGTCTGTTTCCGTTGAGGTGGCTTTTGAATGCGTCCACGCGGTCGCGGTTGAATTTGTGGGCGCTGGACACGGCACCATAGATGTTTCCGGCGTAAAAACCGAACTCGACAAAGGTGATCACACCGCCAAGGGCGGGCAGATCGTTGTCGAAGGCCTCCCAGGCGGCCAGAATCAGTCCGGCGTTGACCAGAAAAGCGGTCAGCGCATCCCGATACCGGTTGCAATAAAGCTGACCGCCGCCGGGTACGATGGAAAGAGTGCCAGCGAGGGTGGGGCTTTTGGTCGGGATCGCGTCGTGCGCGGCCAGAGACTGCCGCAGGTCGGCGATCCGGTAGCCATTCCGGTTGGCGGATGTGATCGCATCGAAGGCCCGGTCGGCCTGTTGCCACTGCCCTTGC
The DNA here is from genome assembly GCF_009688965.1 of Desulfosarcina widdelii. Taxonomy (GTDB): domain Bacteria; phylum Desulfobacterota; class Desulfobacteria; order Desulfobacterales; family Desulfosarcinaceae; genus Desulfosarcina; species Desulfosarcina widdelii. The sequence continues at coordinate 238,380 of NZ_AP021875.1, forward strand.
TGTACGTGCAGCCAGCCCTGTTCGTAGCGGGCCCGGTCGATGACATCGACGTCAGCGGCGACAGCCGTCAGGTTGTGCAGATCCAGTATGGCCTGTTCGATCCTTCCCTGATCCGCATGGCTGCGGCTGAGCATGAAATAGGCCTCGTTTTGCAGGGGCAGCCCTTCATAATTACGGGTTTGACGGTCGAAGACGGCCGCAGCCGCAGGGTAGCGGCCGGCACGGTAGTGCGCTATCCCCGTTTGAAACCGGGCACGGGGGATCCTGGGGTCGTCGGGGAAAAAATGGATAAAGCGATTGAATTCGGCGATGGCTTCATCGAAGGCGCCAGCATCCAGGCTGGATTGTGCAAAGCGGTACTGGCTGTCGGCATCGATGGTCAGCGGGTCGGCGGCGTTGGCAAAACCTGTCGGCAGCAATACTCCCAAAACAAAAAGGAAGAAAATCGGCCGGTGAAATCGCATGGCGTTTTCCATGGAAGATCAGCGCAGCCAGAAATCGTTGTTGTCAAGGGGGTCCTGGCAACGGATGCCCTGGCGGGTGATTACGGAGGGGCTGAGCTTCAATTCGTCACGGCCGCAGCGCATCAGGCGGTCGCAGGTCATGATCCACCCCAAAAAGGCGCCGTGACGCCGAATGGCCTGGACGGCATAACCGGAACAGGAGGGGGTCATGGGGCAGCGATGACCGTCGGCGCCGGACAGGTATTCTTGATAGAAATGAATAGGGCCGGTCAGGATTGACGAGGCCGCCGTTTGTTCCGCCTGTTCCTGCCTAGTTGAGTCTGCCCGGGCAACACCTACCATAAAGATCAAGAATAGAATGATAAGGCCGCCATCATTCATCAATCGTTTCATTCTATCACACAATTTTCTTGGTCGTCCTGAAGGTTTTCGGAGGATGCATTTGGCAAGGCCAGAGGGAGGAAGCTGTATTTAGACATACCGCGACGACCGATAACGCCGTCCAAAAGTATCCTCTGGAGACCGATAGTTCTCATTGTTGGGTTACCCTCAGCACCTCCTCGATCGTGGTCTTACCGGCCAGTACTTTCTCGATTCCGCTCTGGCGCAGGGTTCTCATCTTGTATTGCAGCGCGTAGTGCTTGATCTGGATCGCGTCATAGGTTTTGAGGATCAGGTTCTTCAATCCTTCGCTCAGATGCATGATCTCGAAAATGCCGATGCGGCCTCGATAGCCGGTGTTAAAGCATTTCTCGCAGCCTTTGGCCTGGTAGATGGTGTGGTTTTCCAACTGTTCGCGATTGATGCCGATACTTTCGAGAATCACGCCCGGCGTGTATGCCTCTTTACAGTGGTCGCACAGGACCCGCACCAGGCGCTGGGCGATGACCGCCAGCACGGAGGAGGAGATGAGAAAGGGCTCGACGCCGATGTCCACCAGACGCGTGATAGCGCTGGCCGAATCGTTGGTGTGCAAAGTAGAGAAAACCAGATGGCCGGTCAGGGCCGACTGAACGGCAATGGAAGCGGTTTCTCCGTCCCGGATCTCGCCGATCAGGATCACGTCCGGGTCCTGGCGCACGATGGAGCGCAGCCCCCGGGCAAAGGTGAGGTCGATTTTCGGGTTTACCTGAATCTGGCTGATGCCCTTGAGCTGATACTCCACCGGGTCCTCGATGGTGATGATGTTGATGTCCGGTTTGATGATGGAGGCCAGCACGGAGTAGAGGGAGGTGGTTTTACCGCTGCCCGTGGGACCGGTCACCAGAATGATCCCGTTGGGCTGGGTGACCAGATTGTTGACCAGTTTGAGATCATCGCCCGACAGGCCCAGCTCCTTGAGGTTCAGGACCTCTTCCGATTTGTTCAACAGGCGCATGACCACCCGTTCACCAAAGGTGGTGGGCAGGGTGGATACGCGCACATCCACGTTCTGGCTGCCGATTTTGACCTCCAGCCGCCCGTCCTGGGGCAGACGCTTTTCGGCGATATTGAGTTTGGCCATGACCTTGATGCGTGAAATCAGCGCCGGCTGGATCCATTTTGGGGGACTGAGCAGATCGTAGAGGATGCCGTCAACCCGGTAGCGCACCTTGAAGCTGTCCTGATAGGGTTCGATGTGGATGTCGCTGGCCCGCGCTTTTATGGACTGGGAAATGATGTGGTTCACCAGCTTGATGATGGGCGCGTCGCTGGTATCCTCCAGCAGGTCGGCGGTGTCCTCGATTTCGCTGATGATCGTGCTGCCGTCCTCCTCCATGTGCTGGACCAGCTGTTCGGCGGTTCCCTGACTCATGTCGAACAGCAGGTTGATGGCGGCAAAAATGGCGCTTTTGGTGGACAGTACCAGGTTGTAGGCCGAAAAGCCGATCATGCGGGCCAGGTCGTCCAGGGGCTGAAAGGCCGCCGGATCGTTGACGGCGATGATGTTGACCATGTCTTCGGGCAGGCCGGGACCGCCGTCGGTCGGGGCGTTTTTAAGCACCAGCGGCACCATGGCATGCCGCTTGAGAAAACTGATGGGCGCCTTGCGGGTGCGGTCTTCCCCGAAGTTCTCCAAAGGCAGTTCGGGCCAGAAGGGAAGATTGTACTGCTCGCCCAGGGCATCCAGCAACTGGGTCTCGGTGACGACCTTGCGGCGCAACAGCACTTCGGAAAGGCTGCCGCCTTCCTTTTCGCCGTGGATCCTGGCGGCTTCAGCGAAATCTTCCTCGGAGACGCCGAATTTGGTTTTTAACAGCTCTTCCAGCGATTTAGTCATGGATGATATACTCGCCCGTCGCCTCGCTTTCCGGTGCCGACGCGTCTTCGTTTTCACCTCCCCCACGATACAGCTTGATCTGGGTCTCCATTTTCTTGTCGATTTCATCCTTCTTAATTTGCGAAACGGAGGCAGCTTCAGACGGATTCTGGAGTACCTTGGGGGTGATAAAAATGTACAGGTTGGATTTCTCGTTGCCCTTGGAACGCGTTTTGAAAAGCCAGCCTAATCCGGGAACATCTCCCAGGCAGGGGACCTTATATTCGGTTTGCGAGAACGTATCGTCGATCAACCCGCCGATAACAACGGTATTGCTGTTCTTGACCATCACCGTGGTCTCCACGGTGCGTTTGAGCGTCGTGGGCCGAAAATCCGTGGTGCTCTCCAGGGAGGACACTTCCAGGGAGATATTCAGCCGAACCATGCGGTCCTTGTTGATCTGGGGCGTGATTTTCAGGGTCTTGCCCACATCCCGGTATTCGTAGGAATTGTAAGTGTCGTTGTCCGTCGTGGACGTAGTTGTCTGATAGGGAATATTTTTGCCGACAGTGATGCTGGCTTCCTGGTTGTCGGTGGTGAGCAATTGGGGGGTGGAAAGAATATTGACATCCTTGTCCTTTTTGTAGGCCTGGACGATGGCGGCGATGCTGGGGAAGCTGATGCCTGCAATTTCGACGGCCTCGCCGAAAAGGCCCATGGAGAAACCGGAGGCCAGGGCCGGAACGATGTCACCATCCGTTCCGATCGAAATGGCCGAATCCTCGGAAATGAAACCGCCGGCGGCAATGCCTTGGCGGTCGTTGTTTAATTTAACATCATCGCCCACGATCCATTCGGTGCCCAAATCGAAGCTTTTTTCCGCGTTGACCTCCATAATCAACGCTTCGATATAGACCATGGCGCGGGGGATGTCGATCTGGCGGATGATCTCCACCAGGGTTGCGTAGTCGTCCCGGTCGGCGGTGATGATCACGCTGTTGGTGGCTTTGTCTGCTGTAATGGTCACATCGCTGGAAACCACGGGCGCCTCCTTGGCGCCGGCCTTTTGAGTTTTTTCTTCTTTTGGAAGGTCTTTCAGCACGGCGACCAGTTCTTCGGCGGCCGCGTATTCGAGGTAGTAGACGTGGATCTTCTCCTTGCCCTTGGGAGTTTCCTGGTCGAGGATTTCAATCAGGCCGCGGATCCGGTCGGTGGCATCTTCACTGGCCACCATGATGATGGTGTTGGTACGTTCGTCGGCTACGAAGGCAGCCGAACGGTCTGTCGATACGCTTTTACCCTTCTTGGCGGTGGAATTGGTCGTTTTGAAGACGGTATCCAGCAGAGACACCAAATTGGATGCATCGGCGTTTTGGATGGGAAACACCGTGATCTCGCGGCCCACCCCGGGAATATCGATGGTTTTGAGAATTTTCATCAAACGGGCGATGTTTGAATACCGGTCGGTGACGATCAGGGTATTGGTCGGTGTGTAGGACAGGATCACGCTGCTTTTGGAAACCATGGGCGTGAACAGCCGCTTGACTTCGTCCGGATCTGCGTAGCGCAGGGGCATCAACTGGGTGACCACCTGGTCGTCATCGGAGTCCCCCCGGGCTTTGGTGAGGGTCTCGATATTTTTCGTGCGGGCATCGGGCGAGGGGATGATTTTAATCACTTTCCCCGCCTCCACGGTGGCGAACCCGTGAACGTCGAGAACCGATTCGAACACCTTGTAGGCTTCGGCCACTGAGATTTTCGACGGCGAGATGATGGTCACTTTGCCCTTGACCCGCTGGTCGATGACGAAGTTCTTATTGGTCAATTCGCTGATGAACTTGATGAAAACGCTGATGTCGACATTGTTGAAATCGATGGAGACGAATCGCTGCGACCCGTTGGCCGATGCACTGCCGGCCGCCTTTTCCTGGGCAGCGGCGCCGGTGGTTATCGAAAAAAGCACCAGCGCCGCGATCAGTCCTGCCAATATGCGTTTTGTGTAAGCAACCCTTGTATGTTCCATCGCCATATTCTCTTTTCCCGTTTTTGGCCGATGCCGGAGCCAAGACGGCCTTTCGGCTATCTGATTCGATATTCGATATTTTTCTCCCGCCCTCTGCGCTTGAGCTGCAGGGAAAGGTTGGATGAAGACTTGAGGCTGTCCACCATTTTCAGGGCGTCGTCCACGGTCGAGATTTCGCTTCCGTCCACGCCTACGATGACGTCGCCATTTCTCAGGCCCATTCTCCTGAAGATGGAATTGGGCTTGATGCTGGAAAGGGCCAGACCTGCCGGCACTCCGTCTTCCATGTGCGGCTGAATCTTCACCTGGGTCATGAGCGAGGCCATGTCCTGCATGGACTGTTCGAGATAAGATCGTCTCAGGGAGATGCGCTGGGCGCGCGTAGCTCCCGTGCCTGCGACCGGCCCGCGGGCAGGCAGTCCGCCGGGTTTGAAGGTTCGCTTGCCGGATTCGAACTCTTCCATCTGAAGAATCTCGTCCTGTCCGTTGACGGATAGAACCACTTTTTCACGGAAGATGCCCTTGACGGTGGCCGTCTGGACGGCGTCCCCAACGCGGTACAGGTTTTGTTCGCGGGATTTGACGTCTTCGATGACCGCATATTCTCCGTCGTCGCCGCCGATAACCGTTCCCCACAGTTTCAGGTTCAGCTTGGTTTCTTCCAGCGTGGACGTATCCACTTTTCGGGCTGCCGGGGCGGCGTCGGCACGGGTGTCGAAAAGATCGCGTTCCACGACGTTTTTATAAGCGGACAAGGGGCGCCGTGAGACGTCGGTGTCGTCAACGCTGTAGGCCTTTTGAACGATGCGTTGGGGCGTGGCGGACAGACGCCCGGCCAAGTTGCCGTAAACGCCGTCAACGACCATGTAGCTGGACAGGGTGATGCAGGCCAGGTTGATCAGGATGAAAACGATTTTGGGTATCATGGCCTACCTCGTTGAAACCTTGGGGTCGTCCACCGAGCCGCGCAGCCGGAAAGACAGACCACGGGTTCCCAGGGTGCGTGGGTTGACGAACCCTTCGGGGATGATCTCCTGCAAGCGGGCGAACAGCTCCGGTTGGGGTTTGGCGTTCCCGCTCAGATTCAGGCGGCTTTTGCCAAAGGGAGTGCGCAGTTGAATGCTGCCGTCGATCTTGCCTTCGACCATGGGACCGCCGAAGGTGAGCGCTTTGATGCGCAGGTTTTCCCCCTTGATGGAAAACTCCGTATCGGCCTGAACCACGACTATCTCGGAGATGCCGTAAAACGGTTTTTTCAGTGAAATCCGCAGACCATCGACAGTCAGTTTCCCGTTGGTCACCGCCGCCGGGGTCCCACCGCTGTCGTGGGTCAGATGCCCTTTTAGCACCCCGGACAGGCCGAAGCGGTCAATGGCTTTCACGGCATCCAACCGGTCCAGGCGGATGCGGTCCAGGTCCGCCTCGGCCCGTGAAATTTCAACCGGGCCGTTGGCGCCCAAGACAGCCCGGCCGTCGATTTCCCCGTCCGCCAGTCGGGCCTGGAAACGAATCCGTTTCTCCGCTTTAAAAATGGAGCCCAGCTCCGTGGACATACGGGCGTTTTCGCAGTGAGCCAGGTGCAGGCGGTCGTGACGAACATCGACCCCGGTCATCTTGATACCCGGCGGCAAGGCCGGCCGCACCGATGCAGCCTCCATGGACAATAGCGGATCAATAGCGGCCAAGCGGCGATTCATGTAGGCGGTCACCGCCTGGCCGGGAAACAGAAGGACCATGAAAAAAGCCGTCGCCAGAAGGGCATACAGGATATAGGCGAAGATGGTCTTTGCGGAAACCATGCGGGTTCTTACTTCTCCAATGTCTCGACCTGAAACACCGTAGTGATGAGGTCGGCCTTGCGCTCTTCCTTGGAAATGGAGAGCCGTTTGACGAAAATCATGTTATTCGAGGCCTCGATTCCATGCAGGTACGCCATGAGCTGCGAGGTGGTGATATCGGACAGTTTCATTTCGACCAGAGACAGCCGGTAGGGGCTGTCCTTACCGGCGGTGCTGGTCGGCCGCATATAGGCGATATTGTTTTTCACATTGGTCTTGCCAGCCAGGGTTTCAAGAAATGAGAACAGGGTGAATCCGCGTTTGCGGCGATTGATGAAACGCTGGACCTCTTCCGCCTTCTGGGACGTTTGGCGAAATTCTGCCTGCAGCAGCCGAATTTGTTCCAATTCCTGCTGTCGTGAGATCAGTTTGCTGGACAGCCGGTCGTTTTTATCCAGCAGGGGAAAAACCAGGAATTGAAGCAGTACAAAGATAAGAAGGGCTGCTGACGCCGCAATTACGCTGAGTTTTTCCCGTTTATTGAGATTGATGGCCATGGGAGGTCAATAATCCATTTTCAGTTTGAAGCGCACCCCTTTCCCCGATTTGTCGAGGTCGGCGGAACTGATGGTCACCTGTTTGAAAATTTCCGCTTCTTCCAGGCGGCTCTTGATTTCGTCTACCGTATTGAACGTGTCGGTGTTGCCCGACAACACCGCATTATCTGTTCCCACCACCAGGCGGCTGATTTTTAACTCGGCCGATTCGGGTATCCGGCGGCTCAGGGTGTCGAGCAGGTCGATCACCAGCACTCGGGTGCCGAACATATCCGAACCGGCGCCGTTTTCCTTGGCATCTTTGATCTTGAGCTGCATCTGCTGCAAAGGAGCCTGGACGCGGGTGACTTCGGGAAATGTCTCCTTAAATACTGTCTCGATCTTGCGGTCCAGTTCGTCCAGCCGCCGCTGCTTGTTCCGGACTTCGAAAAACTGGCCGGCCAGGACAATGGCCAGGGTCAGGACAACCAGCACGGCGGTAAAGATTATGCTGCTGCGATATTCGCTCCAGTAGTGCTGGAAGGTCGAGCGACGGGTGGAGAAGTTGACGCCGCTGACCGCCTCGGTCTCCATAAGCGCCAGGGCCAGGGCAATGTCCAGGCAGCCGGTCTCCCAAACCGGGGTGTCCATGACACCCTTCAACTTTGGAAAGGAGCGAATGCCCTCGATGGACTTGACCGGCAGGCCCAGGAGGGTGATGGCGCCGTTGACGCCGGTAAGCAGTTCGTTCTGGGGACCCGTGGCAAAGACCGCGGACGGGTCGATCCCGATCCCCAGGCTTTCTCCTGCGGCGGTAAAGGTCTGCCGGAGACGGGTCTCCAGGTTGTGAAGGACCGGATTGCCGCCGAAGGCTACCGGGAGGGACCGTACCATGCGCACGCTGCCCGAGCAGACGGCGTAGACCGAATGATTGTTTTCCCCGGTGTCGATGAGCAGAAAATCGTCGCTGCCCGAGGCCATCGTCGAGATAAACCGCGCCGCGGCGTACCCGCCGGGCATGATACCCACCGGATTCAGGTTTGCCGCCGTCAGGGCGTCCAGGTAAAACTGAATTCGGTCCCTGCGGGCGGCGAACGCCAGAAGGTCCTGGTGGCCGTCCCTTTTGACGGCTTCAAAGTCGAAGACCAGTTCTTCCACCGGCAGCGGCAGGCTGGGTTCCAACTCGAAGGGCAGAATCTGCCGGATCTTCTTGAGATCATGGAATGGAAGGGAGAGGTTGCGAAAAGAGACGAACGTAGCCGGAATTCCCAGTACACAGGCGGCGCCGGCAGGCTTCAGCTTCTCGACAACAGCCTGGATCACCTGGTCCAAGCCCTGATTTTCCGCATCCTCGCTCTCCGGAATTGGAAAAAACGCCTGCCCGAGCACCTGGCTGCCTTTGAAACCGCTGTCCAGCAGCACGGCTGCGATGGATTGTTCCCGAATGTCGAGACCGAGGATTTTGCGGCTCATCGCTGCTCATTCAGTTGGAGGTTCGCGTTCGTCAAACCAAAAATATATCTCATTCTGCCTGCCAAATCAAGGTTTTACATATCCATTTGCCGGTATCCGAATCTTTTTCCCGATGGACTACCGCCTCGACCGTAAGGCTCCTGTTGTTGCGTTTGGCCGTGGAGGAGATCCGAAACAGATCGCTGGAGACGGTGATCAGGTCGGAATCAATGGTGACGCCGCCGGCGCCGGGCACGTTTTTGTACCAGGTTTTGCCGGTAATATTGTTGGTGTAAGTCTCGTCGGACTTGGCCGTCCGGAAATCGGCCAGGGCTTCGGCCAAATCGTCGCTCTCCTCGGGCAGCAGGGCGCCCAATACTGCCACATCGGCCGTCGAAATATTGATTTTGCCGTCGTAGGTGAATTGCCCGTCGGTGGACTCCGATACCCCATGGACGGTCAATAGCGATGAAAGACCCGCAACGCCGCCGGCCCCGTAAAACAGCTCCGGCGTCACCCCTTGAACCAGGGCCACTTCGCCCAGGTGATCCACGGGGCCGTTTTTACAGCTATAGGGCGGGTCCAGGCCCTCGTAATAATCCGATTCGGCGCCGCTCAAACCGGTGATGGCATCGTCATCGCCCTTGTCCATCCAGTCTTTCAGCGAATTGATGATCTTGTTGGAATCGGTGTCCGGCGCATCTTCAAACATGGAAAAGAGTCGATTCAGCAGCCTTTCCCAAAGGGATCGCTGGGAAGCTATGAACTGCCGACCTTCGGGGAATTTGACCAGGGCGTTGACCTGGATTTTGCCCCGTTCGTCGGCGATTGCGACTTCCACCGTTCCTTCCTCGAAGGGAATCAAGGCCATCCATTCAGCCACCTTCTCGGGATCGGCCCAGTCTTCCTGGAGCGTGTCGGTCTGGTTTTCCCTGCGGTCGTTGATCAACATCACCTCGGCGGCGTGGATGCCGGACGCAGCCATTTCGGAAAGGACCAAAGCATCCCGGGCCATGGCGGCTTCGACAACCGAGCCCCGGATGCGCTGGTTCAGCGCCAGGCCGGCGGTGAGCAATACGGCCACCACCCCGATGGCGACCAGAATGGCCACGCCGTCGGCATTGCCCAATACGGTCGCCCTGCGGGCGTCATTGTTCGACGGTTCCATGGAAGGTGGCTTTTCAGACGACTTCGTAATAAAGCCGAGATCAAGGTTTGCGAGTCCCGAGGACGGAGGCGTACCTGAACGTACTCCGCACTGACGAGGGATGAAGCGGCTCGCCGATATCGGACTTCTTACGAAGTCGTCATTCCTTGGTTTCGCGAAAGGCATACAGCGCAATCCTTGTAGTAAATGTCCGCGACCGGTCCTGCGTTCCGACCGTCAGGCGTACTTCGACGGCACGCGGGGTGGCATAGTCGGCGTCGGCCGCTTCCGAATCCCAGCTATCGTTTATTTCGCCGTCGGCATCCAGATAACCGAATTCAAGGGCCAGGATATTGTCGCATAAAATGGGGTCGTCCTCGCTCTCCTCGAAATCGGGAAACGGGTAAAGGTGGTCGGCGCGTCGCAGCACCAGGGTGTCGTCATCCTTGGGATGCACATAGTAAACGATTCGGCACACCCCCTTGCGCGGGTCACGGTTTAAGGCAAGGTGGGCCAAGGAGGCGAACCGCAGCCGCCCGAACTGGGTGCCGGAAAGGTCGATGGCATCGCCAACCAGGCGGTAGGGGTCCGGCGGGTCGTTGAATTCGGGTTTTTCGTATCGGGGATATTGGGTGACCTGCAGGGCCGCCAGGTCCGTGGCCATGCGCCCAAGGCAGGTGCGGGCCGTCGCGAACGTCTTCACATCGCCGCCAACGGCGTCGGCGCTGGAAAAGACGGCCCTGAAAGAGCCGAATACGGTGGTGATCACCACTGCGAAGATGAATATGGCCACCATGATCTCCAGCAGGGTGAAGCCTTGGGTCGACTTGCCGCCTGCCGGTTTGCCAAACCATGATGGTCTCGGAAAAAGCAGATTTTCAGGCGACTTCGTAAATTGACTATTCATACAGGTGCCTATAGGTGGTCATCTGAAAAATAGATTCGTCATCGTTCAAGCCGATGGTCAGCCGGATTTTCCGGAGAACCGGCCCGTCATCCCGGATCAGGTCGGAAACGACTTCTTCGGTTTCAATTTTCCAGGTATAGCCCGGATGGTCACTGCCGAAATCGCCGCTGTTGCCAATCAGCTCGGTCGGGTCGATGGTCTCCATCTCCGCCAGCTTCTGGCGGGCCAGCATGACCGCCACGCTGTCGAAACGTCCCCTTTCGTCCATGAAAAGGGTTTGGGTGTGCATGCGGTAGATGGCCAAAAGCGCAATGGCCACCACCGACAGGGCCACCACTACCTCCATCAGCGTGAAACCGGCACTCGAATGGTCGGTCGAAGGCGGAGCTGAAATGCGAGCATCGCGGCCGGAAAATGGCATGGCTACCATCCCTGGCTTCCTTTGACCAGTTCGGCGCCGGCCAAAAAGGGCTCGATGAAAAAAGAGAGGCGGTCGCCGTCATTGGTTCTCAGGCGGATGACCGCTTTGTCCGAGTATCCCTGGGGATAGAAGCCGATGGGAATCGATCCGCTGGAAATCCGTTCATCGGAGGAAAAGGCCACGTGGTCGATGCGGATTCCTTTGGGGAGCCGATAGCCCTCGTCACGCGCGCTGCTTGCATCTGTCTCCGCCATGCCGTCCACGGTGATCCAGAAACGCTGGATGTCCGGGGAGACGTTGAGCAGATAGGTTTTTTGCTCGGTTACGGCCTTTTCCTTGAGTTGGCTGACGGTGGCGATGATCCAGCGGGAGGTTTCGCCGCTGCCGTCGGAAAGCAAACCGCCGCTCAGGCGGGGGATCGCCACCATGAGCATAATGGCGATCAGGGCGGTGACGACGACCATTTCGATCAGGGTGAACGCCCGCTCGTCAAAGCATTTAAGATAATGCTTTCGGGCTGCGTTATCGGTTGTCGCAGTATTGCCTATACAGCGTCCTCCCTCTGGCCTTGTCAGAAGCATTATCTTGAACGCTATGGTAAAAAGAGTGCTTTTCCTCCCGATTGCAGGAAAAGGTGCACGCAAGGCGGACGATTTTGCGGCTTGGATCGGTTTCATGACGTGGATGGGGTGGTCCGGATCATGTCCGGACCAAACATCGACCCTATGAATCGGTTTCCCAACTGTTGATGTCGGCGTTCTTTTCTTCGCCGCCGGACGAGCCGTCGGCGCCGTAGGAGATCAGGTCGAAATCGTCGTGGATGCCCGGGCAGAGGTAGATGAAATCGTTGTCCCAGGGGTCCTTGGGTACTCTGCCCTTTTCCAGGTAGCCGCCTTTGCGCCAGTTCTTGGGGACTGTGCCGGAGGAGGGCTGTTCCACCAGGGCCTGCAGCCCCTGTTCGGTGGTGGGGTAGCTGCCGTTGTCCAGCTTGTAAAGCTTCAGGGCCGTGGCAATGCTTTCGATCTGCATTCTGGCTTTGAGGCGCTTGGCCTGTTCCGGTCGGCTCATGATGCGGGGAACGATCAGGCCGGCCAGGATGCCGAGAATGACAATGACCACCATCAGTTCGATCAGGGTGAACCCGCGGCGATTGCCCACGGCAGTGTTGCTGATAAGATTCATGTTTCCTCCATGGATCCCATAAAAGGCCGTATCCCACGGCAGGGAAAACGATTTAGCTTGTTTCTTTGGATATAACCCAACCGGCCCCAACATTCAAGCAACGGGAAAATTACCAAGTGGTAATAAAAAAAGATCAAAGGTCAAAATTCAAGGCTGAAAGCTGAAAGGTTAAAAGACCGTACGCTGAACCCAAAACGATCAACTCCAAACCCTCTATCCCACCAGTTGATTCATTTCGAAAATGGGCAGGCAGATGGAAAGAACGATAAACAGCACCACAACGGCCATGACAAGGATCATGACCGGCTCCAGCATGGCCATCATGCTCATGATGGATGCCTGGACGTCGTTCTCGTAGACGTCGGCAATTTTGTATAGCATGGGCTCCAGTTCACCGGACTGCTCGCCCACCTGTACCATCTGTACAGCCAGATCGGGAAAGACCGCATCGGCGGCCAAGGAAACCCCCAGTCCCTGGCCCTTTTCCACTTCATCGGAGGCCCTTTCGATGAGACCGGAGATGATCACGTTGCCGGTGATGTTTTTTACGATCTCCAGGGCCGGCAGCATGGTCACGCCGTTTTCGAGCAGCGATCCGAGGGTACGGGCGAAACGGGCCACCGCGATTTTCTTGACCATCGAACCGACGACGGGCGTAGACAGCAGCATGCGATCCGTTGTGGCCAGACCGCGTTCGGTTTTCCTGAACATCTTCAATGCAACCAGGGCCGCCACCGCCAAGATCACCAGCAGCCACCAGTAGCTTTTAAACAGGTCGCTGGCCCCGATGAGAAAACGGGTCGGCGCCGGCAGGGCCTGGTTCATGTCTTCGAAAATGGTGGTGATGTTGGGGACCACGAAGGTCATCAGGAAAAACAGCACCAGGGTGCCCACGGCCGTCATGAGGATAGGGTAGGCCATGGCGGTCTGGATTCGGGATTTGAGTTCCTGCTGTTTTTCCATGATATCGGCCAGACGCTGGAGAACGATCTCCAGGGTCCCCGACGTTTCCCCGGCGCGCACCATGTTGATGTAGATCTGGGAAAAGATTTTCGGGTAGAGGGTCAGGGCCGAGGCAAAGCTGTTGCCCTCCACGATGGAATCCTTAACGCGGGCAGCGATTTTGGCGAATCCGTGGGTTTTGGTCTGGGAGACCAGCGTGGTCAGGGCGGTGACCAGCGGAAAACCGGCACCGGTCAGGGTGGCCAGTTGCCGGGTCCACAGGCTGACATGGGCCGGCGTTACGCGACTGAAAAGTCCGGAAAATGAAGGGCCACGGGCCTTTTCACTGGTTTCGCCTTCGGTGACTTCCTTGACCTTGACCGGGAAACTGCCCATGTCGCGGATTTTTTGCCGCGCAGCCGCAGCACCGTCGGCGTCGATGATGCCGGTGACGGTTTTTCCTTTGGGATCCAGGGCCTGATAATCGAAAACGGGCATGATCTTTCATCCTGTCAGCACATTCGCGTGAGTCGTGCTGCAAAAAAACCGTCCATGTGATGGGTATGGGGAGCGGTGCGAAAAAATCCGTCCGCTCCCATAAACGGAAGCACGGTTTTTTCTGTAATCGCTTTATTAGCGCTTATAGCAAAATTCGGGTGCTTTTTCAAAAATTGCTTCACCACCGATTCGTTTTCTTCTGGCTCCATGCTGCAGTCGGCAAAAACCAGCGTTCCCTGCTTTTTGACCAAGGGGGCCAGGTGTTCAAGAAAGCGGACCTGCCGCCGGGCGAAACCGGCGATGTCTTTCTTAAAAGAGGACCATTTGGCGTCGGGATTGCGGCGCAGCACCCCCAGGCCCGAGCAGGGTGCGTCCAGTAGGATGCGGTCGAATCGGGGAAAATCGGACGGATCGATCGGCCGGTTCAGGTCCGTCCGCCGGGTCTCGATGATGGCAAGTCTCATCCGCCCGGCCTCTTTTTCCAGGCGGACCAGCTTTGCGGGGACGTGGTCCAGGGCCACAACGTGGCCTTGGTTTTCCATGAGTTGGGCCAGGTGGGTGGTTTTGCCGCCCAGACCCGCGCAGGCGTCCAGTACGGTTTCGCCCGGCTTTGGGTCGAGTAGCAGGGAAATAAGCTGGGCGGCGCCGTCCTGGACCGAGAAGCGTCCGTCGGCAAAGGCCTGCATCCGGTGGATGGCACGGCGCGGCCGAATCAGCTGGAGGGCGCCGGGGACCGCTTTTATGGGTTCGACCCTTTCGGCATCCGGTTCCAGGGCTGCCATCAGTTCGGCCAAATTGTTTTTCAAGCCATTGCAGCGCAAAATGGTGGGGGGGATGGTGTTGACGGATTCGCACAGCAAAGCGGCCTCGTCCGGTCCCAGGCGGTCGATCCAACGGGCGACCAGCCAGCGCGGCATGGATTGCGAAACGGACAGGTGGCCGACCGGGTCGGCATCTGCGTCGGGTAGACCGTCGCGGCCGGGTTCCCGCAGGGCGCTGCGCAATACGGCGTTGACGAATCCGGCGGCTTTGGACGCCCGGTGGGTTTTGGCCAGCGCCACGGTGGTGTTCACCGCCGCCGAGGCGGGGATGCGGTCCAGAAACCGGATTTGAAAAAGGCCCAGGCGCAGAATGTTGCGTAAGTTCGGTGCAATTTTCTTCAAGGGGCGACTGGCATGGGCGGAGATGACGGCATCCAGCCGCAGCCGCCAGCGCAGCACCCCATATACCAACTGGTTGAACAGGGCCCGATCCCGGCGCGGCAATGCGTCGATCATGGCCGCTTCGTTTTCGAGAATGCTGTCCAGGGTGGCCGGCCGGCTGTCCAGCCGTTCGAGAACACCCAAGGCGGCTGCACGGGCGTCGGCAGTGGGCCGGTTGGGTAGGTCCGACTGCGGGGCAGGGCGGTGTTGGGATTTAGTCATTGATGCTTTTGAATAGTTGGTTCTAAAGTCAAAATAAATGCTTCAACATCAAAACATTCCGTTTTTCAAACGCCTTCGTTAAACGTTCGAGATCAAGGCTTGCGAGTCCCGAGAATAACGCAATCGCGTGTGCCGTAGGCAGCGTACATGGAAGTACTCCGCAGTGACGAGGGATGAAGCGTAACGAAGATATCGGGCGTTTAACGAAGGCGTTATCGGTTACCCCAGACACGTCCCATCGGGCAGCCGGCACCCGCAAAGAAAATCGTCGATGGGCAGGCGTTTGCCGGATTTGCCCTGGATTTCGCTGATAGCCAAGGCGGATTTGCCGGTGGCGACGCGCAGTTCTCCGGGCATGCATTCCAGAATGGTGCCCGGCGGAACGCTGATGTCTCGCTCAAGCACGCGGGCCTTGAAGATTTTCAGGCGCATGCCGTCGCTGAAGGTATAGGCCCCCGGCCAGGGCGTCATGCCCCGGATCCGGCGGGCGATGCGTTCGGCCGGCTGGGACCAGTCGATTTCGCCGTCCGTTTTTTTCAGCATGGGGGCGTAGGTGGCCTTTGCGGGGTCCTGGACAATGGGATTCAGGTCGCCGGCCTGAAGGTGTTTCAATGTTTCGAGCAGCAGCGGTGCGCCCATTTCGCTGAGGCGGTCGTGAAGCTCGTCGGCGGTTTCTTCGGCGGCGATGGGGGTCTTTTCCATCAGCAGGATTTCGCCGGTGTCCATGCCTTTATCCATCATCATGGTGGTCACGCCGGTTTCCTCGTCCCCCTCGATAATGGCCCACTGGATGGGGGCGGCGCCACGGTGACGGGGCAACAGGGACGCATGGACGTTGACTGCGCCCAGGGCAGGAATTTCCAGCAGGGAAGGTGGCAGAATCTGTCCGAAAGCCACCACCACGAACAGGTCCGGGGCCAGTTGGCGCATGCACTGGTGGAAGTCATCGCTGCGCACGGTTTCGGGCTGAATCACCGGAATTCCGAAAGCCGTCGCGGTTTCTTTCACCGGCGGCGGAGCGAGCTTGCGGCCGCGGCCTTTAGGTCGGTCAGGCTGGGTAACCACTGCCAGCATCTGGAAGCCGTTTTCCTGCAAGGCCCTCAGCGGCGGGACGGCGAAATCCGGCGTTCCCATGTACACTATCTTCAAGGGATTATTCACCGGCTCTTCATCTCCTTTTTGACCCGGCGTTTGTACATCTGCCGTTTCAGGGCGCTGATGCGATCGATGAAAAGAGTTCCGTCCAGATGGTCCAGTTCGTGCTGGATGACAATGGCCAGAAGCCCGTCGGCCTCGAATCGCAGCGGGTTGCCTTCCCGGTCCACCCCTTCCACCAGGATGCGTTCGGCCCTTTTGACGTCGGCCCTGAAGTCGGGCACGCTCAGGCAGCCCTCGTTTTCCGAGAGGATTTCTCCCTCGCTGGAAACGATCCTGGGATTCACCAGTACGTGAAGGTCATGGCCATCCTCTTTGGGGGCGATGTCGTAGACGATAAAGCTCTGGCTGATGCCCACCTGGGGGGCAGCCAGGCCAACGCCGGGGGCCTGGTACATGGTTGTGGCCATGTTGTCGAAGACGGCCTGCAGAGCCCCGTCGATGTTATCGACAGGCGCGGTCTTTTGTTTCAGGACCTTGTCCGGATATGTCAAAATGTCTAATACAGTCACTTGCAACCTCTGTTATGCGGTATCGTTTATGAACAAATACCAATTTAACGCACAACCCGTCAATTTCAAATAAAAAAAGCGAGGCAATCCGGCTCGCCGCAGGCAGGCCTTCCCGTTGTCGGCGGTTGGCAAGCGGTTCGCGTCAGGTTCGGGGATCACGGGAAAGACAGCTTTTGCGGGCGCTGCGGGTAGCGTCACAGGCTGTCAGGTACAAAGGATAAAAAAGTTCGCGGCTTGGCGAGCGGTCAGGTTTTTAAATGCGGCGCCAGAATTTCCCTGGCCTTGGCAATGTCCCGATCGATCTGTTCGATCAGTTCGTCGATGCCGGAGAACTTGATTTCGCCCCGGAGGCGCTGGACGAAATTGACCATGATTTTTTCGCCGTAGATATCTTTTTTAAAGCCCAGGATATGGGCCTCCACCGTGAACACGTTGTCGTCGAACGTGGGGCTGTAGCCGATGTTGGCCACGCCCGGGTAGCGCCGGCCGTTGTAGTTTACGATCACGGCGTAGACCCCGGCCTTGGGACACAACTCGTCTTGAAGGTTGATGTTGGCGGTGGGGATGCCCAGCAGTTTGCCCCCCCGATCCCGGCCGCGGGCCACGGTGCCGCGGATCTGGTAATTGCGGCCAAGCATTTTGCCGGCTTTTTCCATATCGCCTTCCATCACCAGTTCGCGAATGGCCGTACTGCTGATGCGATCGCTGTCCGCGTTGGTGGACTGAATCCATTCGGCTACGATCACTTCAAAGCCCATTTCGGCAGCGTATTGTTTCAACAGTTCCACGTTGCCTTCGCGCCGGTTGCCGAAGGTGTAGTCCTGGCCCACGACGATGGCCTTCATGCCGATGCGCTTGACCAGGATTTCCTCGACGAAGGTGCGCGCCGACAGGGCCGCGAAATCCATGGTGAAGGGGATGCAGATCAGCACGTCGATGCCGGCCTTTTCAATCAGTTCAGCTTTTTGTTCGTACAGGGTGATCAGGGGCGGATTCCCGTTGCGTTTGATGACCCGGATGGGGTGGGGGTCGAAGGTCATTGCGATGGCCGTTCCGTCCATAGCCTCGGCCCGTTCGATGACTTCGTGAAAAAGGGCTTGGTGGCCGATGTGAACTCCGTCGAAATTACCGATGGTGATGACTGCGGATTTAAACGGTTCCTTTATGGTTTCGATATCTTGTATAATTTGCATGATCTTTGGATTGAGGTTAAAAATGAGGTTGACACGAAAACGAAAAAAATATAGTTAGTGCATCTTCAGCTTGAAATCAACCTTTTTGAAATCAGGCTGAAACGTGCCGAAGTGGCGGAATTGGTAGACGCGCTAGGTTCAGGGTCTAGTAGGGGTTCCCCTGTGGGAGTTCGAGTCTCCCCTTCGGCACCATAATAAAAACAAGGGGTTACGACATTCTCACCATTTGCCGCAACCCCTTTTTTCTTGGCCTGGTCAACGCTTTGGTCAACATTTCGTAAAAACACCTCAAGATCCCTGCCAGCCTTCACGGCATCGTCCCGATCAACTGTATTATATCGGTCGAACATCTCCCTTGTGCTGTGCCCGGTGATCCTCATAATAACCGACTCGGCCACACCGGCCCGGCGCATGTTCGTGTTAGCTGTGTGCCTCAGATCGTGAAAGGTGATCCCGTTCGGCGTATTACGGCCATAGGGTACGCCCGCAGCTTGGCAGGCAGCCATAAAACCGTCACGGGCATCCCGCAAAGGCTCACCACGGTAAAGGAACACATGATCATCATGGATTGCCCTTGGAATCGATTTCAGGACTTCCAGAAGAGGGGAGACTATGGGAATCAGACGGGGCTCTTCGTCCTTGGTATCCTTGTCAGTCAATTTTATGAACCGTTGTTTTTTGGATACTTGGTGCCACCGGAGGCCCAGGATTTCGCCCTTACGCATCCCGGTATAGTAAGCCATGGCAATGATCGGTTTAATGTGCCTGGGCGCTTAGGTGTAAGTTTTGCGTCGGCCCATTCGGAGCTAGATATCTCAAGTGTTGCCTTGGACGGCACACATATCCCGGCGGTTTTTTCCTTGAAGTCATAAACCGGCGTTTGATTGATCAAGTCGCGAATTTGCTCAACGGCAGCGCCAGCCTGTATCCAATCGGAGACATCCTTTCCGACCGGTACTCGCACAACGCGGACGCTTGCAGCTACGCCATCAAGGCTTTTCAAAACCGCATTCAAGTATGTCTTACCAGGCGCGTCGTTATCCGGCAGGATAGCAAGATGCTTGCCCTTTAGATATTCGGCGTATTCCGGTTTCCAGTTGGATGAGCCCATCGGCGAGGTGGTGGCGGTCATGCCCATGGCGTTGAGCTTGGTCGCATCTTTTTCGCCCTCGACAATCAGAACTTTATCGGTAGCCATTACCGCCGGTAGGTTGAAAATCACACGGCGGACTCCCTTCATGTTCCGCTGATCCGAGCTGGCCCATTGGCTGAAGGTTTTTTCCCTGCCGGGCTCCTCGTATCGAATGACGGAAAAAAGGAGCCTCCCATCTTCGTCATGGTACGGGTATTTTTTAACGATGTTTTTGTCGAGCCGCCGGGCTTTCTCACGCTTTTGAATCGTCTTTACGTCCAGATAGCGGTCGGCCAGCCCTATAAAGTCCGTATTATAAAAGTGCTGGAAAAAGGAGATTCGGTCGCCACCTTTGAGCCCACATTGACGACACATAAAGCTGTCATCGGACCGGATGAAAAAGCGATCCTCTCCGCCGCATTTGGGACAGGGACCGGCCACTTCTCCACCGGTTTTCCGCTGGCGGATTTCGATGTGTTCACGGGGGTCCGGGAGTGCGGCTTTCAGTGACTCGGCAATCGCGTTCGTGTCAATTGCGGATCGTTTGGCCGCCATCATTGAGAACCTCCGTCGAACCACCATAGTAGCGTATCAACTACCCTGTATCGGCCAGCAGTTTCGGGAAGCCACCTCTCGATGACAAGGTCGGGAATGAAGTAAAGAAGAAATTTTGCAGCCCTGGAGCGAAGAGCTGCAAGTTTTGGTTGGATATCGTGTTGCGTGATTTCGATGGCCATATCGTCTCCTTGTGCTGAGTTGGCGTGATGTGGTCTCTCGCCGCCGGCCGTCGAATTTTTTAGGTTGAGCATTCCCAGCATTTTTTTTGCGCTCCCGCTGGGTAAAGCTATGGCGATCAGTTGGTCGGTTCGACCCGGTTCTGGCGGATATATTCGCGAAGATCTCGAATCCGGTAACGAACAGCCCGCCCGAACTTGTGATATGCCGGCCCCGCGCCCTTATGCCGCCAGTTTCGAACCGTCTGTACGGCGACGTTAAGAATTACGGAAGCCTCGGTGTCGGGCACCAAATTCTCATCGTTGAAACTCATTTCTTTATCCACAACTCCCTCCACTGATTGCTGTATAAAAAAAAAGTGGGAAGCACATTCCGACTGTGCTTCCCACCATTACACGCAATAAAATGGTTGTAAACCCCTGTATTTACTTTTTTATCCGAAAACGTAACGTATTCGGATAACTTTAATTTTTTCTTCCGAACACGTTACGTTTTCGGATTATTTGACCAGCCTTTCCTCCCTCAAATGTCGAACAATCGTCTCAAGTGTGGGTCTTTTTTCCTCGGGTAAGGGGAGATGTACCCTTATTCTTCTGGCAAGTGGATAATTTTTCAGTTGCTTCTTTCCTTCAATTTTGAAGTACGTCTCAACTATCGCCTGGTGAACCGGTGCCCGCCTGTCCCTCTTCCCCTTTGTGCCCAGGCCAGTGCGCTCTTTGGTGAAATTAATTTTCTCAGCACCTAAATGGGTGCCGGCGTCGAATATTGCGGTCGAATAGGCAACTTTGGCGAGGGCCAGGTCAACCATGGAAATCAGGTGGGTATTTATATTTTTCCCCTTCAGCCGCGTAGCCTCCAGATAAAACATAGCGATTGATGCCGACAGGGAGGGGAGATATCCCGGCGCATTAAAAGTTTTTGCTGTAAGATCTATCCTGCCAGACAACAACTCTCCAAGGAGCGTGACTCCATGCTCTTCGGCCACTTCCCAAGTCTTCAGGCTGAGTTCTTCCACCTTTTGAATTGTTTTTTTAGATGGATCTTTCTTGAATTGATTGGTTCCTACGGAATCTTGATGGGCTAAAACCGTAGTTATTGTGCCGGTGAAAAGCTGGACAGCAAAATGGTACTTTTCTTTCAACAGGTCCAGATCGACAACGTCTTCGCCTTTGATCCAATCAGAGAAACTCATCCTCCACCTCCCGTGGTGGGCCCGGCTTGGAGAGGATTGGGGAGAGGCCAGCCGGGAAACTGGCCGTTCAGCTCGGGGAGCGACCCCGAACCTATCCCCAAAAAAAATCCTGGTCAACGTTTAGTCAACAATTGGCTGAAAACACCCCTTATTTTTTCTCATTCTACCTACGTTTACTTCTTTATACTGATGCTACTGTATTTTTAATGATATTAGAACTATACATGGTAAAAAGAAGTAAGTCAATGGGTAAAAATTCAAGGTTCAGGGTCTAGTTGGGGTTCCCCAGTGGGAGTTCGAGTCTCCCCTTCGGCACCAAAAGTAAAGATAACCCGCTGAGAAATCAGCGGGTTTTTTCTTTGGGGCCTCCTTAAAATCCCTTCAAAAGGTCGGGTGGTACACCCAGGTGGTACACTTCAGTGGTACACCAGGGCAATGACAAAGGAGGCCGACCCCATGCCCATCTATTCCGCATCCTATCTCATGCGAACGCAAAGACGCGGTTGCTATTCATTCAGGATGAAAGTCCCGCTTGACCTTCAGTCGTGCATCGGCAAAAAGGAGCTTCGCGCATCTCTTCGAACCGGGTACACTGGAGAGGCACACTTCAAGGCCAGACTGATTGAAGGCAGAGTGCAGCAACTGTTTAGGAAAATACGCATAAGATTTTGAGATAATTACGATATGACTGAACTCGACGAAGCTAAAATCAATGAAATTATCAGAGGATTCATCAAGGATTCATTGGACGAAGAGGAAGAGGTTCGTATCAACCGTCAGAGCGCCCTCAGCGAGGAGGAAATTGACCAGAGAGCCAGCTTCCTTGGGTCCCTTCAGGCCGACCGTCGTGAGTCTCTAACCAAGCCCGATTTCAGACCAGCCGAAAATATCACCGATGAAACCATCAAACAGCATGGGCTTGATATTGAAAAAAGAACCAGCAAAGCAATTTTGTGACAACCATATGGCCAAAGGGCCGAAAGCACGATTGCTTCAAACTAACCAATTGACATGCTTATATGTTCTGCTTTAGAAGCAAAGAAACAATCTAAATGGTGAACAATAATGAACGTATCCGAATGGCTCGACGAAAAGGTCAAGGAAAAGGTCGATGTCTCCCAGATCGAACTGCCTGCGGAGATCGCCTACGACATGGTCGCGGATGAAACCGTTTTCTTTGAAGAAGACAACCCCTGCGGGGTGCTGTGTACCAAGAACCACCCTTACGCCAAGGTCGAATGCTTCGGGCACTGGTATCTGTGCAAGGGGCAGGACAAAAAGGCGGGCATCCACTCGAAGGAAGGCAAGTGGCGGCTGATTACCAGGGATAAGGAAAAGGCCGTCAGCACCGCCAAGGCACGCATGGAATGAATTATCCAAAACCCATTTTCATATAACGCTGGATGCGGAACCATCTCAGCGTTGCCCATTCATAACGCTGCCGGTGGGTTATTCCTCCAATGAAGCGGACAAGACTCCTTTTCTGAAATCATCGATCCCAACTTCATCAAGCATGAATCCGATTCGATAGCGGCGTGAGTTTGACTTGTAGTAGGAGATGGTTTTGGCCACCATGCCAAGGGCCTCATCCCAACTGAGATCCTCGAAGAGAAGATCGGCCAGTCGTGGCTTAATGCCACCCATTCCACCCACCAGGAGGTTCCAGCCGTCTTTCGTTCCGTAAAGGGAGAGATCCTTGATGCAGTTTTCGCCGCATTGGATCTTGCAGCCGCTCACCGCCATTTTCATTTTGCTGGGCAGTATCATCCCATGGTAAATCTCATCGAGTTTCTTGCCCATTTTGATGCTGTCCTGCTTGGCCAGTCGGCAATGCTCGATGCCCGGGCAGACCTTGACGCTGCGAACGCAAAGACCGACGGCGTGCCCCTTGTCAAATCCCAGCTCGTCCCAGATGGCATCGACGTCTTCTTCCTCGATGCCGAGCATAGCGATCCGGGCGGCACTGGTAATTTTTAATATCGGAACATTGTATTTGCGGGCCACTTTGGCAAATTTTTCCAATATATCGGGGGTGACAAGACCGCACGGCAGGTGGGGTGCGATGCCGTAGGTTTTTTTATCTCGCTGCAATATGACGCCTTTTTGGCCATCCTTGAGCATGAACGTCTCCTTTTCATTCGGCGCTTTAAAGGTGAACGGAACACCTTGAATAATTATGGCTCTTTGAAAAATCCTGCCTTGG
This sequence comes from Desulfosarcina widdelii, assembly GCF_009688965.1. GTDB lineage: Bacteria > Desulfobacterota > Desulfobacteria > Desulfobacterales > Desulfosarcinaceae > Desulfosarcina > Desulfosarcina widdelii. The sequence goes on from NZ_AP021875.1 coordinate 261,515, forward strand.
ACTCTTCGCGCACAAGTATGTCAAACGGGCACTTGGGTGTCAATCGCACGGCATGTGCTTAGAAGCGGGGTGAAGGGACGCTGGCTGCGACGGTTGCCCAGATGCCTGCGGAAATGGGCATCATCGGGGTTCGGATGGCATTGGAAGCGATAAAAGGAAACCGGATTTCCGAGATTACGTATACGGAAACAAAGGTGATCGATTCTTACAATGTCGCCGAGTTCAAAGCTTATCTGAATCAATACAGGTAGTGACCTCATTGGCAAAAAGGAGTGAAGAGGAAGAGAAAAGCCCCCGCAGCGCAATGAACTGCAGGGGGCTTTAAGAGAGTGAGGTGGAATGAAATATTACGGCGTTTTTCATTCCTGAAATTGTAGAACCATCCCATTTTCAGTGGTTACATTTTTTTTTCAAGTCCGGGTAATAGACATCCTTGCAGTCCGGACAGATGGTGTGGGTAAAGTCGGAATCAGTGTGCTCTTTGACGTAGGCATCCAGCGGCCACCACTTGCCGGATTCGTCCCGGATTCTCCTGCAGCCGCTGCAGATCGGCAGCATGCTCCGCAGCACCTTGATCTCTTTCAGCAGACGGTCTTTTTCCGCCAATGCGGCGGCCAATTTCCGGTTCTGCTCCTCCATCTGCAGTTCGGCTGTTTTTCTGAGGGTAATATCCCGCGTAACGCCGACAATTTTGAGCGGACTGCCCGGCTCTTCCATCAATTTGGCCCTGACTTCAACCCAGTACGTTCCACCATTTTTGTGCATCATCTCGACTTCAAGCGTCCGTGTACCGTCGCGATCTCCGCTTTCGTATTGGTTCAAAGACGTTTCTATGGTTACCAGGGCTTTTACCTGCGACTTCTCGACGAATCGGTGTGTGATCGGTTTGCCGATGAGTTCTTCGGCGGTGTATCCGCTGAACCGGTAAATGGAAGGGGTCACGTATTCGTATTTCAAATTTCCGGCATTGATCACCCATACCGCATCCACGAGGTTATTGGTCAGTAGACGATTGTGGCTTTCCAGTTCCGCCACTTTGTCTTTGATCGACTCCGCCATTTTTTTTCCTTCCCGTGGCATTGATTGAAGTATAAATCGGTCGATTTGCTAAAAACTTGAGTCGCCGCGATTCCTGTCTGTTTATCGTTTCAGATGATAGTTTTTAACTATCATCACCCAGCCAGCCGGCTCACATTGCCTGATTCCCTACTTGCTGTATATTTGCATCAGTAGGAACAATGAACTCGATTAACCAACCATTATCCAATAGAGGTGATTTCATGGCTGAAAATAGAACCCACGACTACGTTGACGACAAGAGCGAAGGACACGTCGATACCCGCGAAGCCAACTTCAAGTGCGAGAATCCCGATCCCAATCTGGGTTGCGATCCCGGAATCGATGTGGCGGGGTAGCTGAAATGAAACGTCTGACCAAAGCCATATTGCTGCCGATTCGCAGCCTGTCCCGCCGCTGGAACAGGCCCCGGCTTTACTACTGGAGCGAATCCAGGCTGTTCGAACTTCGAGCCGTGAAAGTAATGCCGCAATTTTACTACCGCTGGCTTTACCAGTTGAGCATGAATCTGCTCGCTATTCGCAGGTTCCGCCCCCTGGCAGACCGGCTGATTCACACGATCCCTTACGATATCCGGTTTCGTGTGGCTTGAGTTCACCACCGCACCAGCTTAAAAGGCAGGGTTTCGATCAGGCAGGCGAAAGAATAATTACCGCTTATCGGGCAGTAACGGGCAGCGTCTTTGAAGAGACGTTGCCTTTTTTATGGCCTGCATTGACAGCGCCTCCCTATATCCGACACTCCCGCCAGGGCCGAACGAGCAGGATCAATCCGGAGGCCAACAGATACATGGTGCCGAGCAGGGAGAAGACAAGAACATAATTGCCCCCGGTCCGATCCAGAAGATGGCCGCTCAGCCACGGACCGATGGGTCCGGCCACGAATCCATAGGCGGTAAAAACAAGGCCGAAGATGGCTCCAAAGTGCGACATGCCGAAACAATCTCCGGCCAGCGGGCCTGAAACGGCAAACATGGTGCCGAAAGCAAAGCCGATTACAGCCGCCATAACGGCCCAAGCCCATGGGGTCGCCGCATGGGGCATGATCAGATAGGCGATACCGGCGGCAGTAAAACTGATCGCCATCGTCCGGGAACGACCGAACCGGTCCGAAAAATGCCCGCTGATCAACCGGCCGCAGCCATTTGTCAAATTGAATGCCGTCAGCAGAACAACGGCACTGGCCAGACCCATTCCTCGGGCCAGGCCGAATCCCGTGGCCAAAACCAACATGCTTGCACCGGCTGCACCGGCCAGGACCCAGGTCAACCAGAGGCACCAGAAAGCGCGGCTTTTCAGGGCTTGGCCAACCGTAAGACCAAGACCAATGGAATTTGATCGCCCCATGGGCGCTTGCTTCGATAGAACTGCGGCTGGAAAACCGATCCACCGCGAAGCGATCAGTCCAATGGTAAGTGACGCTGTGCCTGCCGCCACGGTCAGCATCCCATAGCCCCATCTTGCCAAAAACAAGGTGAACACCGGGGACATGATGGCCGCCGACAGGCCGAAGGCCATATTGAAAAGGCCGGCAACCAATCCGCGTCTTTCGGGAAACCAGCGTTGAACCACGGTCAGTCCCGGCAGATAGATAAAGGCAGATCCCGCTCCCACACAAAATGCCCAAAGATTGACTTCGGCCATGCTTGCCGCCCACCGCAGGCCGATGGTGCTGGCGCCGCACAGGATCGAACCGATGGCGGCCAATCTTCCTGGACCATATTTTTCCTGCCAAAGACCGCAAACGTACATGAAGCAGGTCGCCCCAGCCAGAATAAAAAACACCGTTCCACCCACGTCGCTTGCGCCGGCTTCGAACACCTGCTGCCAGTGTTGACGCAGGATACCGGGAAAGCCGAAAACAAACGACCCGGGCCAGAAAACGGCCAAGGCGCAGGCGATCAAAACCCGGAAGCGATCCGTGCCGTTTTGCATTACGTTGCCCTCAAAGCATCGACCCTCGATCCATGGGGGCTCACCAACATGTGCAAGGTGCCATCCCCCTGGCCGATTTCCTTTTTACATCCCGACAAGATTGGCATATGATATCTTGCAACCCTACGTGTTTTGTTCCCAGCAACGATGTGCCGATCCGTAACGATTGGTATAGCTGAATTTAAGCTAAATGGACAGCTTCTTGCCGGTAGCTCCCGGTTGGAATCTCATCCGCAACGACCTTCGCTCGACGATCTTTCTGCAGGTCAAAACCAAAAGCGATCACTTGATGGGAGGGCCTATGAAAAAACGGTGCCTGGCTCTATCGTCCGCTTTCCTTTTTTCCCTTGCCATTTCAGGACATGCCCAGGAGGTGAACACCATGATGAGACTTTCATCCCCCAGCTTCGAAAACCAGCAGCGTATTCCCAAAAAGTTTACCTGCGACGGAGAAAACGTCTCACCGGCCCTGCAATGGTCCGGTGCCCCGGAAGGGACCCGAACCTTTGCGCTGATTGTCGACGACCCTGACGCTCCCGATCCGGCCAATCCAAGAATGACATGGGTTCACTGGGTCCTTTACAATCTTCCGGCAACGGTCGATTCACTGCCGGAAAATGTCAGGGATGCGGAACTTGCCCCGGGGAGCTTGCCCGGTTTGAACGACTGGAAAAAGACCGGATACGGCGGACCGTGTCCGCCCATCGGCCGCCACCGCTATTTCCACAAACTCTATGCCCTGGATACCGTTTTAGGAGATTTGAATTGCCCGACAAAAGCGGCCCTGGAAAAAGCCATGGAGGGGCATGTGCTTTCCAAAGCGGAACTGATCGGGACCTATCAGCGATAATCCAATCCGCCTGACGCGCCGTTTTCGAGGCGGATCACCTCTAAGGCAGCTTTTTTCCGGCCATGTGCTCCTGGGGCAGAAGGCTGTGGTAGGTCAACCGGTTGACTGGCGTCGGGACGTTGTATTTCTCCCCGTGCCGGACAACGGCGCCGGGTTGCTCGTTCAGCTCCGAAGGGCGGCCGGCCATGATGTCCCGCTGCATCGAGGCGGTTCCCTCGAAAGGCAGCGCATCGATGAAGGCCATGGTATCTTCGATCGCTTTCTCTTCGACCGGGACGCCAACGGCCCGGGCCACGTCGTAAACCTCCCGGATGGAATCCATCAGCATGGCCCGCGTCTCCGGCAGGCTGCGGATCGCACCGATCGGCGACCGGGTCAGGGCGCCGATCCCGCTCCAGGGGGCAATCAGCATGAACTTGCGCCAGAGTTGGGTCATGATGTTCCGGGAGAGATGCACGCTCACTCCCCTGGCCTCGGAGAACACTTGGGCCACGTGTTGGGCCCGCTGGCTCAGCCGTCCGTCCACTTCACCGAAGGCCAGGTAGGGAGCCGCGCCGGCGTGGCGAATGTGCCCCGGGTTGTCGATCATGGTGATCAGCTTGCAAAGACCGGGCAGTACGTGTTCGGCGCCCAGGGATCGGGCGAGAATATCGTGGGCTTCAACCCCGTTGAGCAGGGGAATGACCAAGGTCTGCGGTCCGACCAGGGCACGCATTTGATCTGCGGCTTCGGTCACCTGCCAGGATTTCATACAGCACAAGACCACATCCACCGGGCCGACCGCTTCCGGCAAGGCCGTGGCCTTGGCCGGGTGGACAACGAAATCGCCGTCAATACTTTTTACATGCAGGCCGTCGGCCAGGATGGCGTCAAGGTGGGCGCCCCGGGCGATGAAGGTTACATCGATGCCCGCCTGCGCCAAACGACCGCCGAAATAGCCGCCGACGCCGCCAGCGCCGAAAATACAAACTTTCATGGGGCACCCCCGTTTGTTTGTCGTTTTGACCAGCCGGCATATGGTTGCCGGTAAAAGGCAACGTAACGCCCATTGGCCCGGTGTCAACCTTATTTTCGGCACGGCCATCCACATCGGCGCACGGGGGCCTTTGGTGACAGTATCGTTAACAATTCCATTGAGGTGTGGTATGGATTCCACGTGAATTCCCGTGAGAAATAAAAAAAGCAGGGCACCGTTATGAAATTCATCCACACCGCCGACATTCATCTTGACAGTCCCCTGCAGCGACTGGAAGCCTACGAGGGGGCGCCGGTCGAAGAGATCCGCCAGGCATCGCGGCGGGCCTTCGAGAATCTGGTCGACTTGGCCATCGACGAAGCCGTGGATTTCGTGCTGATCGCCGGCGATCTGTTCGACGGCGACTGGAAGGACTACAACACCGGCCTCTATCTCATCAAACAGGTGCGGCGGCTCGGCGAGGCGCACATCAAGGTGTTTATCATTGCCGGCAACCACGATGCCGCCGGCCGGATGACGCGCGAACTGCCGTATCCGGACAACGTGCACCTGTTTTCACCCCGTAAACCCGAAACGCGGCTTCTCGAAACGCCCAAGGTGGCAATCCACGGGCAGAGCTTCTTTAAAGCTGCCGTCACGGACAATCTCGCTTCCGGTTATCCGGACCCGGTTGCCGGGTATTTCAATGTCGGCCTGTTGCACACCAGTCTCACGGGCCGCGAAGGACACGAAAATTATGCCCCATGCACCCTAGACGACCTGGTCAACAAAGGCTACGATTACTGGGCGCTGGGGCATGTGCACCGGTTCGAAATCGTTTCCCGGGACCCGCCGGTGGCGTTCCCGGGCTGTATCCAAGGCCGCCATATCCGGGAAACCGGTGCCAAGGGGTGTGTGCTGGTGACGGCCAGGGAAGGGGAATCCCCAAAGACCGTCCACCGCGATATCGACGTGATCCGCTGGGAACGGGTGGCGGTCGATCTCGGCGGTGCGGTCAGCGTCGATGAAATCCTGGAACGCTTCCAGGCCGCCGTCGAGGCGGTACTGGATCGCCACGATCCCAAACCGGTGGTCGCCCGGGTTGAATTCGTCGGCGAAACGGACCTCCATGTCCGGATTGCCGCCGATCCGGACCCTATCAAAGAGTCGGTGCGGTCCACGGCTATGGCCCATTTCGGCGACCGGGCCTGGATCGAGAAAGTAACGGTCCACACCCGGCCTCCGGCCGGCATTGCCGCCGATCCGGGTCCCCTTTTGGAGTTGCGCGCCCTGACGGACGAGTTAACCGCAAACGATGCCGATCTGCTGGCCTTGGGCCAGCAACTCGCGACGCTTTTCCAGAAGCTGCCGCCCGATTACCGGCAGGGGGATGCGCGGATCAAGGCGGACGACCCGCAACAGATCCGCGAACTGGTAATCCAAGCCCATGCCCTGCTGGCGCAACGCCTGAAAAGGGAGGCTACCGGCACATGAAGATCAGAAGCATCCGGCTGGCCGCCTATGGTCCCTTTACCGATATGACTCTTGATCTGCCTGCATCCGGTCCGGATTTTCACCTGGTGTTCGGTCCCAACGAGGCAGGCAAAAGCACGGCGCTGCGTGCCCTGCGGCACATGCTCTTCGGCATTCCGGCCCGGACCGGAGACAATTTTCTTCACGGCTATGCTCAACTGAGAATTGGCGCCAGACTGGTCAACGGCGCCGGGGACGAGATCGCCTTTCTGCGCCGCAAAGGGCAGGCCAAGACCCTGCGCAAAATGGATGATGAGACTGTGCTGGAAGACGATGCCCTGGCTCCCTTTTTAGGGGGTGTCAGCGCCGAGATGTTCGAGCAGATGTTTGCCATCGGGCACGAGGATCTGATCCGCGGCGGCGAGGAAATCATGTCCGGCAAGGGCAGCGTCGGCGAAGCCCTGTTTGCCGCCGGTGCGGGCCTGATCCGTCTGCAGAACGTCCAGAAGGAACTCGATCAGACCTGCGGGGCGCTGTTCAAACCCAGCGGATCGACACCGGCCATCAACCAGGCCATCAAGGCCATTAAAAACGAACGCAGGGACGAAAAGGATGCCCTGCTTTTGCCCAAGACCTGGAAGACGCACGACGCCGATTTGCGCGATGCCCGCAAGCGGATGGATGCGGTCAAAAAAGCGCTGGCCGATTATAAGCAGCAACAGGCGAAGCTTGCGCGCATCGGGGACGCCCTGCCGCTGATCGCCCGCAAAAAAGAGATCGATGCCGATTTGGCCGTTTACCAGGATGTGCCGGATCTTGCCGATGACTTCGGGGACAAGCTCCGTGATGCGGAAAGGGAGTTGAAGCCGGCCGACCGTGACGTGGCGCGCTTGCAGGAGACCGTGGAGAAAATCGTCCTGGAGATCGACGCATTGCCGGATCATCGGACCCTGCTTGAAAGTGCCGCCAGCGTCGAGTCCCTGCAGCATGAGTTGGGCAGCTTCCGCAAAGCCCGGCAGGACCGGCCCGGACTCGAAGGGCGTATGCGGACCCTGCAGGCCCAGGCCGTAAAGATGCTGGAGGAAATCGGAGCCGACCTTTCCGGTGAAACGGCCAGGAACTTGAAGCTGCCGCCATCCATCGTCGGCGAGGTCCGCAAACTGGAAAAGGACCACGAGCGTCTGACCGCCAGGCTGGAATCGGAAGTCGAACAGCAGCGCAAACGCGGTGCCCGCGTCAGTCAGCTTGCCGAGCGGCGCCGGTCCCTGACCGAACCGGTGGATGTCTCCCGCCTGGAAAATGCCCTGCAGCCCGCCCGGGAGGCCGGTCCCATCGAAAAGCAGCTGGAAGAGATGCAGGCCGCAAACGAGCGGATCGAAGGCGAGCTGAACCGCGTACTGAAGCGCCAGATCCTCTGGAATGGATCGTTGGCGCAAATCGACACACTGCCGTTGCCATCCAAAGAGAACGTCGACCGGTTCGAGGACCGGTTCGACGCGCTGCGTCGCAGTATTGAAAAACATCGGGAGGCCAGGGCCGTCGCGGAAAAAGAGATCGCGCAAACCCGGGCCGATATTCAGGCCATCGACCGATCCCACAACGTGCCCACCGAAGCGGACCTCAAGGATGCCAGGGGGTTTCGCGACAAAGGCTGGGGGTTGATTCGCCGGCAGTTGGAAGGCCAGCGTGTATCGGCTGAATCATCCCGGGAAATCGTCGATCGGTTCGATGGTGCATCTGATCTTCCCGATGCCTTCGAAAGCAGTATTGAGCGTGCAGATCGTCTCTCCGATCGTCTCAGGCGGGAAGCCGACCAGGTGAGCAGAAAAGGACTGCTGGAAGCCCAAAAAGAGAAGTTGGAAAAAGAAAATGCCGCCATTGCGACTGTGCTTATAAAGGCTGGGTCTGACCACGGAGAACTCACAGCTGAGTGGAAAGCGCAATGGGCACCGGCAGGGATCACGCCCCAAACCCCCAAAGAGATGCAGGCATGGCTTTTGGAAATGGCGGTACTGCGGGAGAAACTGGCCGACTTGCAATCCAGGAAAAGCCAGGCGGAAAGCCTCGCCGGACAACTGACGGCACTCAGATCCGGAATGTTGAGAGCCCTGGAGGATGTCGGTGCAACCCGGGACGAAAACGCGTCGCTGTCCGCAATGATCCAAACCGCCCAACACGAAATAAAAACCCAGAAGGAACTGGAATCGGCCATCGCTTCCGCCGACCGGGAACAGATTCGCCTCAAGGCGGAACTGAAAGAAGGGACAGCCGTTATCGAAGATCTCGAGGAGCGGTTTTCCCGATGGAAAGCAAACTGGCAAATCAGCGTTGGCAAGCTCGGCATTCGACCCGATGCGACCCCGACGGAGGCCGTTGCCGTCATCGAAAGCATCCGTGAAATTCGGAACAAAACCGATGAAGCCGACGTGCTGCGCAAGCGGATCGAGGGGATCGATCGGGATTCGGCCCGATTTGCCGCCCGCGTGAAAGAACTGGTCGACACCCTGGCGCCGGATCTGCAAGATGAATCCCCGGATCGGGCCGCCGAATTGCTAAACGGCAGGCTGACCCGGGCGCGCAAAGATGCCTCCAGACATTCGAGCCTCACCGAGCGGCTGGAAGCCTCTCGGAACGAACTGGCAGACGCTGAAAAGCGACTTTTCGAGTGCCGGACGTTGATCGAATCCCTGTGCAAGGAGGCCCGCTGCAAGACGGCCGAAGAGCTGGCTGCAACGGAAAAGCGGGCGCAGGAACGAAAAGCACTTGTTGCCGAGCGAAGCGACCTGGAACGGCAGCTTCGCAAATTGAGCGCCGGAGTCACCGTCGAGGCCTTTATCGACGCGGCCGCTTCCATGGATGCCGACCGCATTGGTCCCGAGCTTGAGGAGTTGGCCGAAGCGACGGAAACCCTGGAAAAGGAGCGTTCGGAGCTGGATCAGCGGATCGGTGCCCTGAAAGCCCGGCTCGAACAGATGGATGGCCGTTCAAAAGCCGCCATGCATGCCGAAAACGCCGAGCACCTGCTGGCCGGCCTGGAGTCGGATGTCGAGCGATATGCCCGGTTGAAAATTGCGTCCATCATTCTTGCCCGCACCGTGGAACGATACCGCGAAAAACACCAGGGTCCCCTGATTTCCAGGGCCAGCGAGCTTTTCGCCCGCATGACCCGGGACGCTTTTTGCCGGCTGCGGGCCGATTACGACGACAAAGGCAGTCCGGTGCTGGTCGGCATCCGTTCGAAAACCGAGGCGGCCGTGCGCGTCGAAGGCATGAGCGACGGCACGGCCGATCAGCTTTACCTGGCCCTGCGCCTGGCCAGCTTGGAGCAATACCTGGAGAACAACGAGCCCCTGCCCTTTGTGGTGGACGACATTTTACTGCGTTTCGACGACGAGCGGGCCCTGGCCACCCTGGATGTGCTGGCCGGTCTGGCGGACAAGACCCAGGTGCTGTTTTTTACCCACCATCGGCACCTGGTGGAGTTGGTCGAAAATGAAGGAAAACCGCATCTGAAATTCGGGTTGCATCGGTTGTAACGCATGCGACGAAGCTGAAAGGAAGGGCGAAATAGCACCCGTTGCCCGCATGCCATGAACGAAACCGCAATTTTTCTGGTGCTTCTGTCCGCAGCCATGCATGCCCTTCGGAATTTTCTCACCAAGAAGGCCCTCGACAAGCAGTCCTTCATCTGGTGGTATGAAACCTTCGGGCTGATCTTTTTTACACCGGTCTTTGTCTGGGTACTTGTAAGTGAGGGGATGGGCGTCCTGATCTTCTCGAAGATGATTCTCATTTCCGGGGTGCTGCACGTTTTGTACTGGGTGTTCCTGGCAAAATCCCTGGAAAATGGAGACCTCTCCCTGGTTTACCCCATCATGCGGTCTTCACCGGCGCTGGTTTTGGTGTTCTCCATCGCCGTTCTTGGCGAGCGGGTCAGTACGACCGGGATCGCCGGGATCCTGCTGGTTGCCGTCGGGGTTTACACCATCGGAATGAATCGGTTTTCCCTGGCGGAATTGATCCGGCCGATGCGCGCCGTCCGGTCCGACCGCGCCACCCGGTTTGCGTTGTTGACCCTGGTAATGGTGGCGGCCTACTCGCTGGCCGACAAGATCGCGGTGGAAGAAATGCACCCCGTCGTGTTCGCCTATCTGTACCCTTGGGTGAGCATGGCTCTTTTTTCCCTGTATCTCGGAAATACAAAATGGTCGGGCGGAGCGTTCATTCGTGAGTGGGACTGCAACAAGACGGGGATTCTGCTTTGCGGTGTACTTTCGATTTTCGGCTACTTTCTCATCCTGGCGGCCTTTACTCTTGAACGGGTAAGCTACATTGTCGGCCTGCGGCAACTGAGCATCGTGTTCGCCGTACTTCTGGGCGGGCACTTTCTAAAAGAAGAGAACCGGCTCGTTCGGATCGTTTCCTCGGTCGTGATCTTTCTGGGCGCCTACCTGATTGCAGTCGCCGATTGAAGAAATGAAACCAGAATTTGCACGATCACCAAGTTATGGGGTAAAAAGCGATTGTGATTTCTGTGTTCTGATGGGAGAAAGAATTGTTCCTGGCCGATCCTATTGCAAGTCAACATGGACCGGTTCTGCGAATATGTCCATGGACAACCTCGATGCGCTGCTGGCTGAGAAAGGATCATAGCCATCCGGCGTGAGGCGTTTTTCAGACCCCGAGAAGTCGCACACCCGCCGAGCCTTAAGGAATGAACGACGATGCAGACACAGCCGCCGGTAATCGACGCCCATGCCCATTGCGGGATCATCGACCGCAGTTGGCCGCAGTCCTTCGCGGATTATGCGCGACAGGCCGCCGCAACGGATATTGCCGGGGTGGCCCTTTTCTCGCCGGTTCAGGAAATTTATGATCGCTATGACGCCCATTTTGCCGATACGGCCGACTGGCAGCGGCGCCGAAGGGAGAGCAATGCCCATCTGCTTTCGTTTAATTCCGACGAATTGACCGTTTATCCATACTTTTTCATTTGGAACGACTTTGCCGTCGAGCAGCTTTCAACCGCCCACTGCGGGATCAAGTGGCATCGCCATGCCGACGAGCCGATGTACGCCTACGGCGATCCCCGCTGCCGGAAGGCCCTTGCCGAGATCTGGCGCAGGCGTCTGCCGGTAGTTCTGGAAGAGGAATTTGGCAACACCGTACGGTTCATCCGCGAACTGGCGCAGGGGATAACGGTGATCATTCCACACCTGGGTATGCTCAACGGTGGTTTTCGGGCCATTGCCGGAGCCGGCCTATGGGAGCTGGAAAATGTTTGGGCAGATACCGCCCTTGCCGGTCCGGGCGAGATCAGCAGTTATATTCAATCATACGGCCATCGGCGATTGATGTTCGGATCGGACTTTCCTTTCGGCGATCCTTTTCAGGAATTGGAAAATGTCCGCCGCCTGCAGTTGGCGCCGGCCGTGGAAAATGCGGTACTGGGCGGCAACTTCATCCGTCTGCAGGCCGGCGTCGACCACGGAACGGACCGGGCCGACGGCAAGCGCGGAATCGAGGGAAGCGGACAATGACCGGATTTTTTAAAGGACCGCCGCTGCTGGTACACATTCTGATCGTTACCATGGCCAATGCCCTGGCTTTTCCGCTTTTTTACCAATGGGCGGGTTCCATTCTCTACGCCTTTCTGATAAGTGTCGGCGTTCTCTGTGTTTATGGACTGGCTGTTGTCTGGTTTTTTAAAAGCAATAGATAGATTATGGCTAAAAAAAAATATTACGCAGTTGCCGCCGGCAGAAAGACGGGTGTTTATACCGATTGGTTCGGTCCCGACGGAGCTCAGGTCCAGGTGCTCGGATTCCAGGGAGCGATCTACAAGGGGTTTGCCACACGCCAGGAGGCCCAGGCGTTTATGGAAGCGGGTCGTGCAACTGCCAAGCGCAGCGCGGGTCGAAGCCGTTCAAAGAAAGCGCGATCGGTCGCAGCATCTATACCGGCCGCTGGCGACCGAATCGTCATCTACACCGACGGGTCCAGTTTGGGAAATCCCGGTCCCGGGGGGTATGGCGTGGTCATTCCCTCCGACAACGGGGACCGGGAGTTATCCGGCGGCTTCCGCAGAACCACCAACAATCGCATGGAGCTTCTGGCCTGCATCGTCGGCCTCGAACAGTTCCGGTCGCCGGCCGCCGTGGCCCTGTACAGCGATTCCCGGTACGTGGTGGACGGGATCACCAAGGGCTGGGCCAAAAACTGGCGGCGCAACGGCTGGCGCAAGAGCAACGGCTCCCCGGCCCTGAATCCCGACCTGTGGGAGCGCCTGCTGACCCTTTGCGAACGGCATGATGTACAGTTCCTCTGGGTCAAGGGGCATGCCGGCAATCCCGGCAACGAGCGGTGCGACCAACTCGCCACGCAAGCCGCCGCCGGATCCGACTTGCCTGCGGACAAAGGGTACGAAGGCGTGGCCTGATCCATCCGGCCGCCGATTAAGTATTGACAGCAGCGGGCCGGGCGGTCAATGATTCATCAGCGCCGTGAACAAAGCGGCCGGCATGCGACCCGGAGCACCAGCACCCATTGATCCTGACGGACCTTTCCCTCCTTTGATGCACAGCAACCCGGGTGCCTCCTCGTTATCCAATATCGAAAGATCGATCGCCGACAGGCAGGTGTCTGCCCCCATTGCGCGGCTTTTTTGCGAGTAAAGTTCGACGGTAAAATGGCGATATGGTTTAAAAGAGGTAAACTACGAGCGGCCGAAGCGACAATTCCTGGATAGGTCCGGGAGTTGTTTTCAACGATAGAGGTTCGGATTTCAATTCTATGGCAACAATGGCAACAAAACCGGCTGCGGAAAAAGAGCGGCGGGTTTTTATCAACGATAAGGGGCAGGGGACGTTTATCTGCCCGGTCTGCGAAAAAGGGGTCATCCGCGACCTGAGCCAGTTCAGCGATATCGAATCGGCGGTTCGACTCAAGTGCAAGTGCAGTTGCGGGAACGTCTACCGGGTGTTGGTGGAGCGCCGGCGGCATTTCCGCAAGCCGGTCAATCTGGTGGGCATGTTTTTCTACCGTGGCGCAAAAAAGGCTCCCCTCAAAGGACTGATCAAGGTCCTGGATATTTCCCAGTCCGGACTCCGCTTTTCGGTCAACACCGTACCTGAATTCGAGGTGGGCAGCAGGTTGACCCTGGAATTTACCCTGGACGACGAGGAGCATAGCCAGGTGCGAGAGGATTGCATTGTAAGGCGAATTCGTTCCAATATGATCGGCGTGGAATTTGACGACCTCGACCATTACGGCAAATTGGGCCGCTACCTGTTCCGCTAACCCCCGGCAGGTGTTTTTCCCGCTACCATCTCGCCATCGGCGTCCATCCAGGCGGGAAACGTTTTTCGATAATCTTCCAGGATCGCAACGGAAAATACTCCAGTAACAGTCGCTTCCGCATAACTTCTGCTGTCCACGATCCGGCCCAGGGGATCGATGATGCGGCTGTCCCCGCTGTAGCGATAGCCCTTACCGTCCGTACCCACCCGGTTCACGCCGGCCACATAGCACTGGTTTTCGATGGCCCTTGCCTTGAGCAGGGCCTTCCAGTGGGGAGCGCGCCGTTCGGGCCAGTTGGCCACGAAAATGGCCGCATCGTAAGCGCTGTCAATATTGCGGGTCCAGATGGGAAAACGAAGATCGTAGCAGACAAAGGGGCGAATTTTCCATCCTTGACAGGTCACCGTCAGGTGATTCCTTCCGGCCGTATACACCTTCTCCTCGCCGGCATAGCGAAAGAGATGTTTTTTGTCATACGTGGCGACCTTGCCATCGGGTTTGGTCCAGATGAGACGGTTGTAAAAATGGCCCTGCTCCTCCACCATCAGGCTGCCGGCGATATCCGCCTGAAACTCCTGCGCACGCTCCTGCATCCAGGCGACCGCCGGCCCGTCCATGGGCTGGGCCAGTCCGGAGGGCTGCATGGAAAAACCCGTCGAGAACATCTCCGGCAAAACGATGAGGTGAACGTCGTCGGAAATCCGGGCGATACGTTCGTAAAAACGCTCCAGGTTGGCAATGGGGTCTTCCCATGCCAGCTCCGCCTGTATCAGGGCAATCTTGAGATCCTGCATCGGTTTTTTGTTTCCGTGTGTTGAAAAACGATGGTCATGGGAAAAGGACGTCCGGTTCTGGTGAGCAGTGGCATTCAAATCGCCACGGCCGTCACGAGAATTCTCATTCATGTTCTCAGTCCGGATTTTTTCGGTAGTGCTCGGCCATGGCCGCTGCATGGCGGCCCACGATGCGGCGCAGGGCCGGCGGGTCCAGCACCCTGGCCTCGGCGCCCCAGCGCAGGACCCAGTGGCTGATTTCCTCGGTGCCGGCCACGGTGGCCGTAAAGATCACCCCGCCGTCGTCGGCATCGGTCAGTTGCTGGCTTTTGTGCCAGATGCGTTCGCGAATGTAGCCGGCCACCTTGGGGCTGAAACGGATTTTTACCGTTTCCGGCGGCCCCTGAAAGATGCCGAAGCTGTCTTCCAGAAATCCCTGCAGATCAAAATCTCCGGGCATCCGAAAGCCTTCGCCGGTTACGGTCACGCTTTCGATGCGGTCCACGGCAAAGGTGCGCACCTGCTCGCGCAACTCGCAATAGCCGATCAGGTAGAGGGTTTCCTCCACATGGCGCAGGCGATAGGGATGGACCGTGCGGTGCGTTTCGGCCTGCCTGCCCATGGAGAAGTAGACCATGTCGATCTTTTTTTCGTCGAGGATTGCCGTGTTGAGATCGGTAATCATTGGGCCGAAGCGTGTGTAGTCTTTGCGGGGCGCCGGGCCCGCGTCCACCCGGTCTTGAAGACGATCCAGAAAATCGATGTATCCGGGGGGCAGAGTCGCTTTGATTTTGGAAATCAAGGAGGCGATGGCGTCGTAAAAAACGGTTCCGCGGTAGGTTTGCAGCATCTCCTTGCCGAAGTACAGGGCCATGAGTTCCGCCGTGCTGAACGCCATGGGCACCTGCTGACGTCCGGCGTTGAGAACGGTCCAGTAGCTGCGATTGTCCCGAGTTTCGGTCGCGATGGGAAATCCGCCGGCCTGCAGGGCTTCCAGGTCCCGGTAGACTGTTCTACGGGTGCATCCCAGCTCCTCGGCAAGCTCGGAGGCGCTTTTGCCCAGACGGGATGCAAGCAGTGTGTGAATCATCTTCCACTGACGGCTTAACTGTTCGCCTCTGGCCATGAACACAATTCTCTATTTTGACGGCTTCTTACTTTGATTCATCGGACGATGAGCACCGGGCAGGGCGCCTGGTGCAGCACCCGGTGGGCCACGCTGCCCAAGAAGAGCCCGGTAAGGTTCGATCGGCCCCGGGAACCCATGACAATCATTTCGCTTTTTTCGATGCGGGCCACTTCACAGATTTTTTCTCCCGCGGGTCCCTCCAGGATCAGTTCGGTATAATCGGCCCCTTTCTGGTCCAGCAGCGAGCGGAAAGGCGCCAACCGTTCGGCGGACTGCTGCATGATCTTATCGATGGCCTTTTGAAAGTAGGGGTCTCCCAGTTTCACCGGAAAGGGACGGTGGCAATGAAGCAGGAACAGGCGGGCATTCATCATCGTGGCGATCTTGACGGAATACTCCGCCGCCCGCAATGCATGTTCCGACCCGTCAACCGGCAAGAGGATGAGCGGCTTTGTCATGGCGTACCTCCTTGGTGTGAAGGTTCTAACTACGGCGGGCGCGGGTTCATTTCAGGGCTGGCGAGACTGCTGAATCTCCGGCCTGCACAATTCAAGAATAGCCGTAGACCGGTGATTTGTCAAAACTCGGCGATCATTTGCCTGGCGGCATGTTCTCCGGCATCCTTACGGCCGCGATTTTGCCGGTTAAGGTCTTTTTTACCCGGCTTGAAAGTTTGTCAGACCTCCCATTTGCCCGGGTTCATGATCCGGTTGGGATCGAGGAATTCCTGGACGCGCCGGATGAGGGCGGCGGTGTTGGGCTCCATTTTCGCCAGCACCATCTTCTGGGCCGACTTCTCCCCCTTCCAGATCATACCGCCGAGATCGAGGGTGGCCCGGTTGGATTCCTCCAGCGCCATGCGCGCTTTTTCGATATCCGCTTCATCCGCACGGTTGAAGGAATAGTTGAACCCGAACATGATGCTGTTTCCCATGAGCACCTGGTGCACATAGGAGCAGACCATGCCGTACCGGTGGGAGATCTCGATGCCCTTGCGCCAGGCGGCCGGCACCTGGTCGACGGGCAGGATGGCCCCGGTATACTGGAACCCGCCGCCCTTGCGAAAATCAGCGGCCAGGGCGGCCAGCGGCGGCACATCCAAAAAGCGTTTCTCCAGGGCTGGATGGAGGTCGGAGACAAACGAGATGCACTCGCCCCCCTTGAAATCGGAAAACAGGCGCTTGTAAGCCGTTTTCTTGAATTCCAGCTCCTCTTCGAAATGCCCGGAGAGGATCACCACGAGAAAGGCGTGGTTCATCCAGTCCGGCTTTTCCTGCATGATGAGGAAAAAATCTTCCGCCATGTCCAGGTACATGATTTCGGCGATGGCTTCGGGCAGCAGATCGATGTCGTCGGTCTTAAATACGATGACCTGGCGGAATCCGGGCTTGGGAAACAGTTTCAGGGAAATTCGGGTCACGATGCCGGTGGTGCCGTACCAGCCGACGAACAGGCCGGCCAGGTCCGGAAGCGGTCCCCGGGAAAACCATTTTCCCTTAAGGGCGCAGGCGCCGATCCGGGCAATCTCTCCGCTGGGCAGCACCACTTCCATGCCGGCGATCATGTCCGAATTGATTCCGTAGCGCGGCGAGATGTGGCCGTGGCCGTGGATCAGGGCGTTTGCCGTCACCGTGGCGGTGGGCGGCGCCTCCGGAGTGGAGTGCTGAAAGCGTGGGTGGTGCTTTTTCAGGTACGCCTGCAGGGCTCCCTGGGAGACCCCGGCTTCGATGACTACATAGCGGTTGAGTTCATCGACTTCCAGGATGCGGTCCATCCGCTTCATGTCCAACACGATCCCCCCGCGCTCCGGCACCACGATGCCGGAAAGGGTCAGGCCCGCGCCCACCGGCGTGACGGGAATCTTCTCGCGGTTGGCCAACCGCAGGATCGCGCTGATTTCCTCCGCTGTTTTCGGCAAGACGACGAAATCGGCCCGTCCCGGCGGCTGGGCCCCGGAATCCCGCGAATAGATAAACAACTCCGCCGGGTCGTTCGACACCCGGTCCACTCCCACGATATCAACCAGTGCATCCCTTATCGGCATATGGCCCCCATAACCATCATCAAGAATTACGGTACATTAAACCTCGGGATATGCCCAAGCGACCCAAGTTTTTCAGACCGGTTCGGCGAGGCATTCAATCGGCAAATGGTTTTTGAACGTCGAACAGCGAACATCGAACGTCCAATGCAGAGAGCACTTCGCTTCGTCGTTCAACAAAAAAAATTCCCGAGCCATTGTTGCCATTTGTAAAGCAAGGTTTGACCATCCCGCAAAACGTCCCAGTCACGTTATGCCGGGCTTGATCCGGTATCCAGAAGGTATTGAAATGACTGGATTCCGGCATACGCCGGAATGACGCCAACTTGCGATTTCCGACTTTTTATGAAATCATCAAGATTTTAAAAAATAAATAAAATGACCGCATGCATTATTCGATGTTCGACGTTCATTTTCGTGCATCATTACCCCAAGGCTTCTGCCACCAGTTCCGACAGTTCGCGTACTTCGAGGCGCTGCTCCAGGTTCCGGGCCTTGACGGCATCTTCGAGCATCACCGTGCAGATCGGGCAGGCGGTGACGAGAACCTGCGCGCCGGTGTCCGCGGCCTCCTCGACGCGTGCGGCGGCCGAGGTGTCCGGTCCGCTGCAAACCAGGTCGGTGAAGAAGTTGCCGCCCCCGCCGCCGCAGCAGAGGCTGTCCGCCCGATTGCGCGGCATCTCCACCCGCTCGATGTCGGGCAGGCGGTCGAGGATGCTGCGCGCCGTGTCGAATTCCTTGTTGTGCCGGCCCAGGTAGCACGGATCGTGAAAGGTCACCCTGCGCACGCTCCGGGAAGCCGCCTTGTAAAGGCGTTTGTCGGCCGGTAGAATTTCGGCGAGCAGGTGCGTGTAGTGGCGCACGCTGAAATGCCCACTCCACTGCGGGTAAATGTTCTTAAAGGCGTTGTAACCGTGGGGGGAAAGGGTGACGATTTTTTCCACGCCGGCCTGCTGGAAGGCCTCGATGTTGCGTTTGGCCAGGTGCTCGAACAGTGCGAATTCTCCAAGGGCTCTGGCATCGTTGCCGTCCGAACCTTCGGCGGGTCCAAGGATGCCGAAGGAAACGCCGAGTTTTTGCAGCAGCCCGGCCACCGAGCGGGCGATTTCCATCCCCCGATGGTCGAACGACCCCACGTCGCCGACGTAAAAAAGAACCTCCGTGTCGGCCGTGTAAGGCTTGACGCCCAATTCCGCGGCCCAGTCGCCCCGCTTCTTTTGACTGATCTTGTAGGGGTTATTGTGGTCCAACAGGCGGGTGAGGTAATCGCGCACCGGCGGCGGCACGGTGCCCTGGTCGACCATTTCTGCCTTGGCCGCGATGAACGCTTCGAGGATCGACTCCCTGAACTTGTCGAAAATACAGTGCTCGACACAGCTGCCGCACGTGGCGCAGGAGAAAAAAATTTCCTGCAAGCGTGCATCGGTCTGGACCTGGCCGGAAAGCCAGGCGCGGGTCAGCCACATGCGGCCGCCGGGAGAAAAGGATTCAAAACGGTATTTGAGATAAGCCGGGCAAGTGAAGCTTCCGTAATCGGAGGGCAGCTTGCAGAATCCACATCGAAAACAGCGGTGAAGAATCTCCTCGTGCTCCATCGTCCATCCTTTCGGTTTCGGTCTGCAGCACTTTTTAGGGATGTTGTTACCCTGATCGCGTAAGGCGATGACGACTTCGGTTGTCGGGGGATCGGTGGTCGGGGGATTACGGCTGTGTCAGGTAAATGAAAACGTATTGTTCGTCATTGATGTCGACAGTGGTATCGCATCTGCAGGATTCGGCGTAATTAAGCCATCCCGGTTTGCCGGAGCCGGCACATTCGGCCTTGGGGTGCGATTCGCCGGTGGTGGCATCGTACCAGGAAACCAGTTTGGGATCCGGACAAAGGGATTTCACCTTTTCCTCGGCCATGGACCGGGCCGCGGTAAAATCCAGATCCGACTGCTCACTCTTGATTTTTAGCGGATTGATCAACTGATACTTCAAGGGTGCTTTTGCCAATTTCTCCTCCTCATGGTGAAATCGATCCCCAATGGACGGCAAAGATAGTATGGTTGATTTCAAAAATCAATAGTTGAGCATGCGTCGGGACAAGCCCGACTGCCAATGCCCGCTGAAACTGCCCAATGGGACCGGTTTGAAGTGGCGACGGCCCTGTGATAGGCTGATTTCCATCCACGAAAGGAGGAAGCGGTGGCGAAAAACAGGGTTGTCGATGACTGGTTTGCCATGGAAACCGTACGGGCCCGGCTGCTGGAGCCGTCCGGGGAATCTGTCGAACGCACCATTCAAATCCGCAAAAGCCCCGTTTCCGGTCGAACCAGCCGCATTGCCTTCAGCCGGATCAACGAAACGGAGGCAGGAACGGACCGCCTGCCGCCCCCTCCGCCGGATGCCGGCCAAAAAGAACGCTGCCCCTTTTGCCGTCCTCAGGTGCTGGAGCGCACCCCGCGGTTGATCCCTGAGATTCACCAAGATGGACGCATATCTCGAGGGCAATCCCTGCTGTTTCCCAACCTGTTCCCCTACGGGGCCTGGTCGGCGCTCAGCCTGTTCGATGAGCGCCATTACGTGGAGATCGGTACGGCCAGCGAAAAGAGCTACGCGGACTGTCTGATCAACTGCGCCGACTATTTGAAGCGGATCAAGCGGCACGATCCGTCGGCGGTCTACATGGCCATCACCCAGAACCATCTGCCGTCGGCTGGGGGTTCTTTGGTTCATCCCCATCTCCAGGTGCAGGCCGATGCTGTGGCTTCCAACCACCATCGATTCCTGGCCCAACGCGCCCTTGCCCACCGTCAGGCCACCGGGCGGGGATTGTTCGAAACGTATGTTCAGCGAGAGACGGCTATGGGCGAGCGCGTGATCGGCCGTACCGGTCCCTGGACCTGGGTGGCCGCTTTTGCCCCTGAGGGTTTTTTCGAAGTCTGGGCCATCTGCCCCGGAAAATCATCCCTGCTGGCCGTTGAAGAGGATGCCTGGCACCACCTGGCTGCCGGGATGATCCGCATCCAAAAGCTTTATCGCAGCCTGTACCGCAACGGTTACAACTTCGGCCTTTTGAGCGTGGAGCGGGAAGACAGCGCCCTGGAAATCAGGGCCGTGATGGTGGTTCGGTCCAATTACGCGCCCTGGGTGAGAAGCGACCACACCGGTTTCGAGGTGATGCTGGGGGACATGGCCACCTTCACGGCTCCGGAAGAGACCGCGAGGCTGGCCCGAAAATTCTGGTAGTGGTGGCCGGATGAAACCGTTGATCCGTAGAAGCTATCTGAGAACCAGGGCGCTGAAAACGGCCCATACCAGCACGAAAAGGGTGCTGAAAAAACACAGGATGCCCAGCCAGCGGTGAACAGCGGTTTCCCGCTTACGCTCCCGGTAACCCAAAGCCAGCCCCAGCAGGATGCCGGTCACCATACCTCCACCATGGGCCCAGTTATTGATTCCCGGAACGATAAAACCGAAGAGGATGATGAACAGGGCCCAGCCGCCCACCTGGCGGTAAACCGCCTGGCCGTAAAGGCCGCCGCGGCTTTTGCCGTAGTAAAGGGCTGCTCCGATAAGCCCGCATATGGCGGCCGAGGCCCCGATGGTAAAGCGGACCCCAGCCAGGTAGGAAAGCAAAAAACCGGCTGCTCCGGTGAGAGTGTAAATGGCCAGCATGCGATGGGTGCCGTAGGTCTGAACGATAAACGGGGCGAGCTGGCGAAAGGCCAGCATGTTAAACAGGATGTGCAGCAGGCCACCATGGAGATAGGAGGCCGCGATCAATGTCCACCAGCGGTGGTAGCCGTCGATGGGGATGGTGCCGGTGGCGCCCAGCGCCATCAGTCCTCTGGAAGACGGTGCCAGAAATGCCAGGGGGTTGGCGCTCAGGTGCATGCCGCGGCCGCTCAACATCAAGGTGAGCAGGTAAAAGACGACGTTGACGACCAGAATGGCCCGGATCAGCCGGTTCCCGTCCATCAGCAGCGAAGTGCCTAAACCGTGTCTCCAGCGTGATCCCGGTGCAGTCAGGCCGCAGTAAGGACATCGGCTTTCGTCGGCACTGACCAGTTTCCGGCAGCGGGGGCACAGCAAGGGGCCTTTGGAGGAGGCGGGATTATTCACGGTTCGCAGTTCTCCGGCCGCCTACCATTTCCACTGGACCGGGTTGTCGTCGATGAGATCAACGACCGGGCGGCTGATGCGGTCCATGGTTTCCAGTTCGGCGTCGGTCAGCCGGACGTCGGCCGCTCGGGCGTTGTCGGTCGACTGGTCGGCATTGCGAGCGCCGGCAATGGCGCAGACCCCAGGCTTGGCGATGACCCAGGCCAGGGCCAATTGGGCCATGGTGATGCCTTTTTCTTCGGCCATGGAACGCAGGGCCTCCAGGGCCTTTTGCACATGAGGGTATACATCGGAATGGAACAGGCGGTTGCCGCTGCGGTGATCGCCTTTTTCGAAGCGGTGGTCGGGGCCGAATTTGCCGGTGAGCAATCCCTGGGCCATGGGTGAGTAAGCCAGAATGGTCACCTGGTTGGCCTGGCACCAGGCCAGCGTATCGGGTTCCACATGCCGCCAGAACAGGGAATAGGGTGGCTGGAGACTTTCGATGGGGCCGATTTCGGATATGGCCTTGAGCTGGTCCAAAGAGAAGTTGGACACGCCGATGGCGCGGATTTTCCCCTGATCCTTGAGATCCGTCAACGCCCGCATGGTCTCTTCCATGGGCACCGGTTTGGCGCCGAACGATCCCGGAGGCCAGTGGATCTGGTAAAGGTCCAGGTAGTCGGTCCCCAGGTTTTTAAGCGAACGGTTGCAGGCCCCCACCACCTGGTCGTACTTGAGGTGGTTGGAAAATACCTTGGACAGGATCTGCACTTCGTCGCGACGGCTGCCGATGGCTTTACCCAGCACCTTTTCCGAGTGTCCGTTGCCGTATGCCTCGGCCGTGTCAAAGGCGGTGATGCCGGCGTCCATGGCGGCCCGGACCGCTTTTTCGCTCTGGGCGTCGTCGATTCCGGTCCACATGGATTTGCCGGTCTGCCAGGTGCCCATGATGATCGGCGACAGGTGAATGTCAGTTTTTCCCAGCGGGCGTGATTCCATGGCGCTTCTCCCTGATTTACCATTGATATTCTCTTTTTTGCGGGGCCGTGCCGGTTTGTTGGCTTGACCGCAACGAATTCGGTCCATACAGTAGTGCCCGTTTTCCCTCATGGCAAGCCCAAGCGGTTTGAAAAGGAAAGGGCCTTTGAAGAAACAAAGACATCCAATCGCCGTCACGACTCTGGTGACGTCTGTGCTGCGCAGCGGCGATCTGGACGTGCGCTTTTCCTCTCCGGGTCGATCCCTGGACGGCATCCGCATCCATCGCGACATTCAGCGCCGGCGGCCGGAAGGCTACCGGGCCGAGGTGCCGGTTTTTCTGGAGGTGGAAACCGAAGACCTGGTGCTGGCGGTCGGCGGGCGGGTCGACGGGGTTTTCGAAGAAGAAGGAGGTACCGTTGTCGAAGAGATTAAGTCCACCACCCGGGAACTGGTCGATCTCGAAGATCGGTCCGATCCGTGCCATTGGGGCCAGGCCAAGGCCTATGCGTATTTGTTGGCCTGTGAGCGGAAGCTGGAGGAAGTGGGCGTCCGGCTGACCTACTGCAATGTGGACAGCAAGGAAACGCTGGAACGGGAAGAGACGTTTGCACGGGACGAACTGGAATCCTTTTTCCGGGATCTGGTCGACGGATATCTCGCCTGGGCCACGACCCAGGTGCGCTGGCGAAAGCTTCGCAACACCACCATCGGTGAACTCGATTTTCCATTTGCATCCTATCGGTCCGGGCAGCGGACCATG
Organism: Desulfosarcina widdelii; assembly: GCF_009688965.1. GTDB lineage: Bacteria > Desulfobacterota > Desulfobacteria > Desulfobacterales > Desulfosarcinaceae > Desulfosarcina > Desulfosarcina widdelii. The sequence goes on from NZ_AP021875.1 coordinate 284,879, forward strand.
GCGGTGGCGGTGTATCGGACCTTACGGGACGGCGGCCAGGCCCTGATCCAGGCCGCCACCGGAATCGGCAAAACCATGGCGGCGCTGTTTCCGGCGATCAAAACCATTGGAAACGGCGACACCGACCGGATCTTTTTTCTCACGGCCCGCAACACCGGAAAAACCGCCGCCATTAGCGCATTGAACCTGCTTCAGGAAAAGGGGCTTCGGCTGAAACGGGTCTGCCTGACCGCCAAAGACCACATCTGTTTTTGCCCCGATGCTGCCTGCAGCCCGGATCTGTGCGAGTACGCCAAGGGCCATTTTGACCGTCTGCCCGATGCTTTGCAAGATGCCTTTGCATACGACAACCTTGACCGCGCGACCATCGAGGCCGTTGCCCGGGACCGCGAGGTGTGCCCCTTCGAACTTTCTCTGGAACTGGCCTGCTGGGCCGATTGCATCGTCTGTGATTACAATTATGCCTTCGATCCGCGGGTCTATCTCCGGCGCTTTTTCGACGAGGAGAGCGGCGCCTATGCCTTTCTGGTGGACGAAGCCCACAATCTGGTGGACCGGTCCCGCGAGATGTTCTCCGCCCGATTGAACAAGTCCGCGTTCCTGGAACTCCGGCAGGCGGTGAAAAGCGGCCTGCCGGCCGTTTACCGGGCCGCAGGCAAAATCAACACCTGGATGCTGGCGGCCCGCAAACAGGCAGTGGCTTGCGGCGGATTTCAATCCGACCCCCACCCGCCCGACGGGTTGGAGCCGCTGTTGCGTGTTTTTCAAAGGGTATCCGAACGCTGGCTGGCCAAAAACCGGCCGGCCCCCTGGCGGGAGCTTCTCCTGGAAATTTATTTCGAGGCAGGTGCCTTTTGCCGGGTGTTGGAGTGCTACGACAACAGCTATGTATCCTGCTATACTGCGGCAGGCAAGAATCTGGAGGTCAAGCTGTTCTGCCTGGACCCGTCGAGCCAGTTGAAAGCCGCGCTGCAGCGCGGCCGTGGGGCGGTATTCTTTTCGGCCACCCTCACGCCGCCGGGCTATTTTCAGGAGATTTTCGGGTGCAGCGACAGCGCCGCCAAACTGGGCATCGGATCCCCTTTTCCCCGCGACAACCTGCAGGTGCTGGTTGCCGATGGCATTTCCACCCTTTTTACCCAGCGCGAGAAAAGCGTCGAACCCATCGCCGAACTGATCCGGACCTTCGCTGCCGGCAAGAAAGGCAACTACCTGTGCTTTTTCCCCTCTTATGCCTATATGACCATGGTGGTCGAACGCTTTGAAATGCTGGAAAAAAGGGTTCGGGTTGCGATCCAGTCACCGGAGATGGATGACGCCGAGCGGGACCGGTTTCTGGACCGTTTTTCGGAACAAAACCGCGACACCCTGGTGGGTTTTGCCGTCATGGGGGGCGTATTCGGTGAAGGTGTGGATCTGGTCGGCGAACGGCTCAGCGGTGCTGTCATCGTCGGGGTAGGTCTGCCGGCCATTTGTCCGGAAAGGGATTTGATCCGCCGACATTTCGACGAAAAGGATACCGGGTTCGACTATGCTTACCGTTATCCGGGAATCAACCGGGTTTTGCAAGCCGCCGGAAGGGTCATACGAACCGGCCGGGACCGGGGATGCTTGCTGCTCGTAGACCGGCGCTTTACCGACGCCGGCTATCGAAGACTGCTGCCCGGCCACTGGTCGATCAGAAGGGTCCACTGCCATGGGCAGTTGGAAGAACGCTTAAAACGGTTCTGGGCGACGGCGAAAGCGCTTCATCTCTTATGAAAATCGAAACTCTCGCCTGAGCGCTCCGTCGGCTTACGGATGGCTGAACCCTTGGCCGACGTCTCCTGGTCCGGCAGTCCTCCCAGGCAATAGCTCCGCCAATGGCACTGGATGTCGTCGCAATCGGCCCGGCCTCTGCGAAAACAGTCGTTCAATCCGGCGGTACGCTGAAGACTCCGCACCATGGCGATGATGTCGACCTGATCTCTCGAGTCGGGTCTGGCGTCCCTGTCGTTTCCGTCAGCGTCGGGGGATGGGCTGCCGGGCGGATGCGGTATCCGTTTGCCGTCAGCCGCGAACCGGAATCGATCTGTCATCATTGTCTCTCGTTCTTAGAAAGGGCTCATCATGGCTGCAGACGGCGATTTGATCTGGTAACGGCTCTCCTCGGTACAGTCGATGGCGCTGTAACAGACATTTTTCGCGGTCATCAGGTGGAACTCTTGGACGTCGTGAAGAATTTTGCAGTTCTTCAGGCATTCGTCTTTCGGGTCGTTCCGTCTTTCGCAAGTTTTACACGGAGAAGATATCATGGTGTTCTCCTTTCCTGGCGTCTGCTTTGCCATGTTGGCAGACTCGGCCTTTTGTCCACCCCAATACGGACAACAGGCTTTTCTCTGCTATGGCCATATTATCGGCAGAAAACAAAAAGTCTATAGGGAGATGTCTCAATTTTACGGGAGTTTTTACCGTTTTCCGGGAGAAATTCCCGGTTCACGAGAAAACTTGGGGATGAGAACGGAAGCGGTCACAAGATGTGGGGGTGAGATGGATAAAATTCCTATCGGAAAAATTGAAGGTGTCGCAAAAAGTCGCTTTCCAGACGACTTTGTAAAAAGGCCGAGATCGAGGCTTGCGAGCCCCGAGGAATGAGGCGTATCTGAAAGTACTCCGCAGTGACGAGGGATGAAGCGCAGCGAAGATATCGGGCTTTTTACGAAGTCGTCAAGATTGGCTACTCTTTCCATAGATCGACATCGATAAGCCCCAGTTTGGCGGCATATCGCACCAGATCCATGGTACTGTGAAGGTCGAGTTTTTTCATGATGTTGGAGCGGTGATTCTCGACGGTTTTCACGCTGATGCACAGGCGGTCGGCGATTTCCGTTTTCGCAATCCCCTCGGCCAGCATGCGCATAATTTCCTGCTCTCTGGGCGTCAGGCGCCCGTAATCGCTGTCGCTGACCCGCGCCTCGCGGACCGGAGATTTCATCAGGCGCTCCACCACTTCGTGGGAAATGGAACTGTCCAGAAAGTACTCGCCTCCGGTGACGGCATGCAATCCCTGAATCAGGCGGCTGGCGGCTGAATCCTTGACCACGTAGCCCGTTGCACCGGCCTGAAATGCCTCCACGATATAATCGATTTTCGAATGCATGCTGATGATCATGACGCGGGTGGAGGGCAGCGCCTTTCGAATCCGCCGGGTCAGTTGCATGCCGCTTTCGTCGGGCAGGGAAATATCGACGAGGACGACGTCGGGCCGGATTTTATTGGCCATTGTGTACCCGTTGCGTGCGTCTCCGGCCTCGCCTGCGACAACGAAATGCCGGTCCCCGGCGATGATGGACTTGAGACCTTCCCGGAAAAGCGGATGGTCGTCGACGATCAGAACGCTCTTTTTAGAAGACACTGGACTTCTCCTTGACAGGAATTTCGATCCGAATGTAGCTGCCCTTGCCGGGCCGGGACTGGATGTCGATTTTTCCTTCCAGCAGGCGGACCCGCTCCACCATGCTCTGCAGCCCCATGCGTTTTTCCTTCAACGCCTGTTTGCGGCGGCGGATGACGTCGAATCCCTTGCCGTTGTCCTTGATGCGGATCACGATATGGGGAGACGAGGCCACCAGCCGGATCGTCCCCCGGTCGGCTTCGGCGTGGCGTTTGATGTTGTTCAAGGCTTCCTGGATCAGGCGGTAGATATTGATCTCCGTTTCGTATTCAAGGTTCAACTCGTCCACACCGGCAGCGGCAAAATCGATCTCGACCGGGCTTGATTTGGAGAATTCCTCGCAATAGAGGTACAGGGTTCTGACCAGGCCCAGTTGATCCAGGCCGGGGGGGCGCAGGTCGTAGGCCATGTCCCGGACCGACGCAATGGAGCGCTGCAGGATGCCGGAGAGTTTGCCTACTTTGGTGCGGATTTCTGCGGGCTGGTCCCTGAACAGGGTTTCCAAGCTGATTTTCAAGGTGGAGAGATCCTGGGCGATGTGATCGTGAAGATCCCTGGATATCTTGAGGCGTTCGTTTTCCTGGGCTTTAATTAATTGATGGGTGAGAAATTGCACCTGTTCCTGAGCCTGTTTGCGCTGGGTCACGTCGACGCCGACGCTCAGAATTTCGACGACCCGACCGTCTTTATTGCGCACCGGCTTGTTGGTCCAGGCAATCCAGGCCCGTGTTCCGTCCCGGCGGACGTTTTCGATTTCATTGGTGGGGTAATGGTCAGGGTGCTTGAGAAAATCCATGATCAGGGAGCGGTAGTCCCGTCCCGACGACGAGCGCCACGGGATGATGGCGCCCAGGATATTGCGGCCGATGATTTCACTTCCGGGAAATCCGAAGAATTTGCGGGCGTACTCATTGAAAAACGTGATACGGCCCATGGGATCGAAGCGAACGATCATGCTGTTGGTGTTCTGCACCAGCTCCCGGTACTTGGCTTCGCTGCGGCGCAGGGCGGCTTCCGACTTCTTGCGTGCGGTGATGTCCCTGACAATGGTGTGGGCACAGGCCCGCCCGCCGATGACGATTTTGCGGCTGCTGAATTCGGCGTAGATTCTGCGGCCGTCCTTGCGGGCGATTCTGGCCTCGCCGGAGATGGACTGGCCGGTCCAGATGCGCTTGAAAAAATTGCTGTGGCGGTTGGGGTCCACCTTGGCGTAAAGATCGAAAATCTTGAGTTTGCGAAGCTCTTCCGGCGTGTAGCCGGTCAATTGCGCGGCGCTGCGGTTGAAAATCATGATGGTGCCGTCGGAAGCGCTGATAAAGATGGCATCCCTGGAACCGTCGAAGATGATGCGATGCCGCGCCTGGCTTTCCCGCAACGTTTTCTCGACTTTTTTGCGCTCCTCGATTTCGTCCAGAAGATGCTCGTTGATCAGGGTCAGGTCCCGGGTTCGGGCGTGAACAATTTCCTCGAGGTTGCGGCGATTTTCCTCCAGCTCCTGCTCGTCGGCCTTTCTTTGGTGGATGTCGATCATCATGCCGAACTTGGAAATGCTGCCGTCGGTGTGAAAAATGGGCGTGTCGATGACGTAATACCAGCGCTGATCCTTGGGGCTTTTCACTTCCCAGTGAACGGTCTCGCCCGTAAATATGCGCTCGTTTCGGCACCAGGGGCACACCCGGTCCTGATTGTGCAGCACCTTATAGCAGGGCTGGCCGGTGCCGTCGAAGCCGGTTCGGCGGATCAGCCGGTCGTTCATGAACTCCAGGCGGTAGTCCCGGGTGCACATGAAGACGAAGCCGTCGAAGGCTTGGATGATCGCCGATAGCTGAAGCTCTCTTTCCTTCAGCACGTCCTGGAGTGGGCGATGGCCGGCCGAGGGCGTCTCCAGGGCCAACCCGGTCGTTTGACCGGAACGCAATCCTCCCCCGGGCATGGCGAGGTGCTTTAATCGGTATTGTGGTTTCATCCGAAGAACTCCCAGGGGTGATTAAAGGCGATCGGAAAGCGCCCGCCGCCGCGATTCAGGCATGGGATTCGGGTCGGGGCCCGTTCGAAAAAGGTATCCCAGAACCCGGTTGCTGAAAAGAAAAAACTTTGAAAAAGGCGAAATATTCGATAGGACAGTTCCATTTGCAAAGAGAGGCAGCCCATGGTTTTGGAAACACCGCCTAAGCATGGTGCCGATTCCCCTGACGGCATAAAGCGGGCCGTTTCGGCCTATGCCCAGAGCGAAAAGGTGAAGTCCGGATTGATCTGGATCTGCCAGATTGCCGAACAGGTGGCGGCCATGGAAGGGGCGGGACGGCAGCAGGGCGTGTTTTTGTTGGAGACCCTTGCCCGCCTGGTTGCCGGTGAATCGGAGCTGGCCGGAAGGGTCACCGGCGACGGGCGATGGCATGAGATCGGCGAAAAAATCAATATGGCTCTGGTGATGATTCGCTCCGGCGTTCCCCAGGAGACCGGTTTCCACCTGACACAGGCCATTTCCCGGGTCACCCGCATCGGCGGGCAGGCTGCATCGACTCTCCGGGACAAGGACCTTTTCTGATGGCGTTCGATGCGAGAAATAATGACTTTTTACTGCAAGGACAATCCGTTCGATGAAAGATAAGGTTGGCATCTATTACTACCCCTTTCCCGACAACAAACGGGTACGCATGTATGTGCGCGAGAAAAACGGGGAAATTGAATTCAGAATGAGAAACGAGGACGACCCGGGCATCTGGAACGATCACGGCTGGGTGCCTTACAGTGCCATTCAGCAGGCCCGGGTGCTTTACGGCCAGCGGGGTCAATTCGACCCCCAGCGTGCCTACGACCTCGGGATCGCGCAGGTGTTGATCCGGGACGGCGGATGAGGAGCGGAAACTCGTGATGCCCAGGGGAGTGGCCGGGTTGGCGGTTTTTATTCTGCTGGCCTGGGCGATGAGTGAAAACCGACGGCGGGTATCGGTAAAACTGATTGCCGTAGGCATTGGCGCCCAACTGCTCCTCGGACTGGTGCTTTTGAAGCTGCCGGCCTGTATGCAGTTTTTTCTGCTGCTCAACGAAGCGGTGATGGCTTTGGTCGCGGCAACCACAGCCGGTACTTCTTTCGTGTTCGGCTACCTGGGCGGCGGCGAACTGCCCTTTACCAAGACCTATCCCGGGGCTTCCTTTATTCTGGCCTTCCGGGCCCTGCCGCTGGTCCTGGTGATCAGCGCCCTGTCCTCCCTGCTGTTTCACTGGCGCATCCTGCCGCTGGTGGTGCAGGGTTTTTCCTGGTGCCTGAAAAAAACCATGGGCGTCGGCGGGGCCGAAGGTTTGGCGGTGTCGGCCAACGTATTCGTGGGTATGGTGGAGTCGCCCCTTTTCGTCAGGCCCTACCTGGAAGCGATGACCCGCAGCGAACTGTTCACCCTGATGACGGCGGGCATGGCAACCATCGCAGGAACGGTAATGGTCCTGTATGCCAGTATCCTGGGCGATATCATTCCCGGTGTCATGGGCCACATTCTCACCGCTTCCATCATCAGCGTTCCGGCTGCCGTGACCGTCGCCAAAGTCATGATTCCCGAAACAAAAGCCCCCACCGGTGGAGCGCTGGCCGCATCGTCCGAGGTTACCGGATCCATGGATGCCATAACCCGCGGCACCCTTAAGGGCGTCGAACTGCTGATCAATATCGTCGCCATGCTGGTCGTGCTGGTGGCCTTGGTTCACCTGCTAAATGCCGTGCTGGGCCTGCTGCCCGACTTTGGGGAAAGCCCTTTGACCCTCCAGCGGGTCCTGGGGGCAATCATGGCCCCCGTCGTCTGGCTCATGGGCGTCCCCTGGGCCGAGGCAGCCACTGCCGGCAGCCTGATGGGTGTTAAGATCGTTCTCAACGAATTGCTGGCCTATCTGGAACTCAGTCGCCTGCCGGCCGGCACGCTGGGAGAAAGCAGCCTGCTCATCATGACCTACGCCATGTGCGGGTTCGCCAACCCCGGCAGCCTGGGGATCATGATCGGCGGCCTGGGAACCATGGCACCGAAACGACGCAGCGAGATCGTCGCTCTGGGTCTGCGCTCGGTGGTGGCCGGAATCCTGGCGACCTGCATGACCGGTGCGGTGGTGGGGATTTTTGGGGCGCCTTAACCGGGGATTTGCTGCAACACCTGCTTGACACGGTTGCCGTCCGCCGAAGATCCGAAGTGGGCCATGATGGCGCCCATGGCCTGCATTTTGTTCTTGTAGGCGGAAAAATCGATGTTGGCCTCGATCCAGCTGCGAATTTCCTCTTGTGTTGCCATTTGCGGAAGGTAGGCCTCGATGATGTCGATAAAGGCGGAAGAATCTCCCTGAGAACTCTTTTCCAGCATCTCCTTTTCCGATTTGATCAGTTTTTTGAGGATGCGGACGATTTCATCGTCGGAGAACTCCTTTTTGTCCGAACGGGCCATTTCCCCCATCACGACCCGGATGGCATCCTTTCTGGCGGTATCCTTGGCCTTCATGGCTGCCTTGAGATCGGCTTTCAATTGGTCTTGAAGTGTCATCGATGTGATCCTTTCACAAAAAACGTGGCTGCAGGTAAGTTGTCCGGCCAAAGGTATAGCTGACGTCGTCGTATCCGTCGTAGTCCAGATCGATCAGAACCAGCCCGACATCCGGGTAGTCGATAAATGAGAGGGTAACCAGCGATGGATCGAAAGGCGGCTCATAATCCGCCGTCAACCGAAGCTGCGCCTCCCGCCGGGCGCCGTGGCAGACGACCCGCTCCTCTTCAGCCACCGGTTCCGTGTCTTCGGGGGCGTAAAAACTCAATTGAAACGCGTCGGGATCCACGGTGGACGGTTTGCCCGAGATGATAAACCGGATATTCTTCATTGCCGCTTCAAGTTCCGTACGGTTGGCGAAAACGAGCCCCATGACATGATCCAGATCGTCGACGGACCACCAGTTTTCCGCACCGAATCCGGCTTTTAGAAGCTGAGCGTTCTCGTACCACCCGGATTGAACATCCTTTTCGAAGTCGGGGCAATGCGAATCGATTTTGGCTTTCTGGCTGCGGTTGACGCGGCCCATGCACAACTCGACGAACGTTCCCGACCACTGTAGCTGCATGGTTTCTTTGCTCATTGTCGTTCCCATTTTCAATACCGAATTTAATTGCTGATCCAACACAGATATTGGGCTGGAAGACATTTTTGAGATGGCTTCTACTGTTTCAGCGGGCATTGGTTTTGTCAAGAACGATGGTTGCGCCGCAAGGCCCGATCTTGCCAAGCGGTGCCGGCACGATTATGTTATCCCGTAAATCAACAAAACCTGAACTCGAGTAAGGAACCGTGATGCGGCTTTTGCTGGTTGAAGACGACGAAAAAATCGCCTCTTTCGTGAAAAAGGGATTCAAATCCGAAGGTTTTGCCGTGGACCACGCAACGGACGGCAGCGCCGGACTGGACATGGCCCTGACCGAACCCTACGACGCGGCCGTGGTGGACATCATGCTGCCCAAAATGGACGGGTTGAGTCTGATCGGAAGGCTGCGGCGAGAAAAAGTGATGACGCCGGTAATTATTCTCAGCGCCAAAAGTGAAATCGACGACCGGGTCCGGGGGCTCCAGATCGGCGGGGACGACTATTTGAGCAAGCCCTTCGCCTTTTCCGAACTGTTGGCCCGCGTTCAGGCCCTGATCCGGCGCGCCAGCGGCGCGGGGGAGCCCACCCGTCTGACCTATGGAGACCTGACCATCGATATCCTGACGCGGGACGTTCGCCGAGGTGGAGAGAAAATCGAACTGCAGCCGCTGGAGTACTCTCTGCTCGAGTACCTCATGCGCAACGCCGGCCGGGTTGTCTCCAAGACCATGATCATGGAGCACGTCTGGGACTATCATTTCGACCCGCAGACCAACGTGGTCGAGGCCCGCATCTGCCGTCTGCGCGACAAGATCGACAGGGACTTTACGGAAAAAATGATCCACACGGTCCGCGGGGTGGGGTATGTCCTTCGCCACAACGATTAAACTGCCCCGAACGCTGTCCTTCAGGCTGACCCTGTGGTACGGCGCCATTTTTTCGCTGTCCGCCGGCCTGGCATTTCTTTTTTTCTACGTGTTGATCACCACTCACCTGAAACAGCGCCTGGACAATCGTCTTTCCGATAAGATTGCCGAGTTTGAGGCCATTTACAACCTTCAGGGAATCGAAGAGGTCAAGGCGGCCATGCTGATCGAGTCCCAGGCCGCAGGCGAAAAGAAGGTCTTCTTTCGCCTGCTTTATGCCAGCGGCGTGGCCTTTTCCTCATCCAACATGTCTTACTGGCGGCAGATCGGCGTCAACCGCAGGGCCGTCGACCGATTGATTGCCGAACGGGGCCGGGTTTACGAAACTGTGGACCTTCCTGGACGCAGCGATCGGGTTCGCATCGGCTATGGCATCATCGGCAGGGGCATCGTCGTCCAACTGGGCTATTCCCTGGAAAGCGATACGGCCTTTATCGCCATTTTCAAAAAATTGTTTCTGATTTCCATGTCCGTGCTGATTCTGATCGCCGTTCTGGTGGGATGGTTCATGGCCCGCCGGGCACTTTCCGGCGTGGAGGCGGTCACCCGCACCGCCCGGCAGATATCGGAAAAGGACCTGGGCAAAAGGGTCCCGATCACGGCGAGGCACGAAGAGATCGATCGGCTGGCGGTGACCTTCAACCAGATGCTGGACCGCATCGAGAAATTGGTCGCCGGCATCCGCGAGATGGGCGACAATATCGCTCATGATTTAAAAAGCCCGGTGGCCCGTATCCGGGGGATGGCCGAGATCAGCCTCTCCACCGACGGGGGCAGGAACGACCTTATGGCCCTGGCCGGCAGCACCATCGAAGAGTGCGACCGGCTGCTGGACATGATCAACACCATGCTGGTCATTTCCAAAACCGAAGCCGGCGCCGGCGACATGGTCACGCATCCGGTGAACATGGCCGGGATGGTGCGCGCTGCCTTGGCCCTTTTCGGCCCGCTTGCCGAAGACAAAGGCATTTCCATGGACTGTGACATGCCCGATGCGTTGATGGTCGACGGGGATTTGAGGATGCTTCAACGGGCCATGGCCAATCTTCTGGACAACGCCATCAAGTATACACCGGCAGGCGGAAAGATTGACATCTGCGGCTTTCGTGATATCAAAGATAGTGAAAGGATTAACATTTCCATTCGGGACAATGGTATTGGCATCCACAGCCATGAGCTTTCCAGAATATTCGACCGGTTTTATCGCTGCGATCAGAGCCGGGCGGCCGGCGGGTCCGGACTGGGATTGAGCCTGGCTGCTGCCATTGCCCGAGCGCATCATGGAAAAATTCTTGTCGAAAGTACTCCCGGAAAAGGAAGCATTTTCACCCTCAGCCTGCCCGAGGGCAAGTTCGCTGCAACAGCCTGCTGATTTTGCAACGCTCGCTTAGCCCACTTTCTTCCTTTCGCCTGTATCTCCGAGCTGCCGAAATCGACCCACGGTGATTTATGAACGACAAGCCAAACGAAGTAAGCGTTGCCATTCGGTACAGCCGTTTGAGGGTCAGCCTCAATCCGCTGACATTGGCCTTCTCGGGCAGCCATAAGTCCCTGGAACAGCCTTTTCGAGAGGCCTATTTCGACAATTCCCTCGACCATCTGCGGCGATGCAAGTTATACGCGATTCTGTTTTTCGGCATCTTCGGCATTTTGGACGCTCTGGTGTTCCCGGAGCTGATCTATCCGCTGTGGTTTATCCGCTACGCCCTGGTGTGCCCCGTGTTTCTGTTGGGGCTGGTGTTTTCCTACACCGCCGCCTACCGCCGGGTCTGGCAGGCGGCCAACGCTTTTTACATCATGGTGACCGGTTTTGCCTATGTCGCCATGGTGGTGATCATACCGCCGCCCGAGTCCTATTTTTACGGGGTGGGGACGATTTTCTGCATTTTCTTCGGTTACACGTTTATCCACGCCCGCTTCGTTACCGCCACCGTTGCCGGTCTTCTCGTATTCGCCGGCTATCAGGCGGCCATGTTTTTACTCATGGAAACCACCGGCAGCATTCAATTGATATTCGGCGCCCACTTTCTGGGCATCAACCTGCTGGGAATGCTGATCTGTTATTCCATCGAGACGCAGGAGCGCAGAAGTTTTTTTCTCACCACACTGCTGGAAAAAGAGAAGCACAGAACCGAAGCGGCCAATCAGAACCTGGAAAAGCGGGTGGAAGAACGCACAGCCACGCTGCAGCGCATCAACCGTGATCTTCATAAAGAGGTTCAGGAGCGCAAGCAGGCCGAGCAGAAGGTGCTGACCAGCCACAACCAGCTCGAGTCCGTCATGGACAGCATCGACAATCATATTCACGTGTCGGATATCGACACGCGCGTTATTTTGATGGCCAACCGGCACATGAAAGAGACCTACGGTGAGGATATCGTCGGGAAAAAATGCCACGAAGCGATTTTCGACCGGGACACGATCTGCGCTGGCTGCCGGAACCGGCAACTGCTGGACGAAAACGGCCAGCCGGGGCCAAGCTGCACCTGGGAGGAAAAGAATCCGACCAACAACCGCTGGTATCTGAATTATGCCCGCGCCATCGTCTGGGAAGACCAGCGCATCGTTCAACTTCGGGTGGCAACGGACATTACGGCCATGAAGGAGATGGAGTCCCGGCTGCAGCGGGCGCAGAAAATGGAGGCCATCGGCACCCTGGCCGGCGGTGTGGCCCACGATCTGAACAACATCCTTTCCGGTCTGGTGGGCTATCCGGAACTGCTGCTGATGGATACGCCCGAAAAGAGTGAATCGCGTCTTTTGTTGGAAACCATTAAGAAGTCCGGCGAAAGGGCGGCCGCCATTGTCCAGGATTTGCTGACCCTGGCCCGGCGTGGGGTAGCTATTTCCGAGGTTACCGATTTGAACCGCGTCGTTCGCGATTACCTGGACAGTCCGGAAATGGCGAATCTTAAATCGATCCATCCGCTGGTATCCATCCAATCAAACCTGTCAACAACGGCGTTCAACGTAATGGGCTCACCGCTGCACCTGGAAAAAACCGTCATGAACCTGGTCACCAACGCCGCCGAAGCCATGCCCGAAGGCGGCGATATTATCCTGACCACCCAAAATCGTTACGTGGACCGTCCGATTCAAGGATTCGAAACCATACCCGAGGGGGAGTACGTGCTGCTGAAGGTGACCGACACCGGCACCGGCATTTCGAAAACCGATCTGGAACGAATTTTCGAGCCCTTTTACACCAACAAAAAGATGGGGCGCAGCGGTACCGGCCTGGGCATGGCGGTGGTATGGGGGACCATGAAAGATCACAACGGGTACATCGACGCCCACAGCACCCAGGGCCAGGGAACCGAATTCGAGCTTTATTTCCCGATCACCCGGCAGGATGTGGCCTTGGAAATCGAAGCCCAGCCCCTGGAAAGCTATCGTGGCACGGGCGAATCCGTATTGGTCGTGGACGACATCAAGGAGCAGCGGGACTTGGCCGCCTTTATGCTGAAACGACTGGGCTATCGGGTGGAGACGGTAGCCAGCGGCAAAGAAGCGGTGGTCTTCCTCCAACGACAACCGATGGATATCCTGGTCCTCGATATGATCCTGGAGCCGGGAATGGACGGTCTTGAAACCTACCGTCGGATTCTGGCCTTCTCTCCAGGCCAGAAGGCCGTAATCGCCAGCGGTTTTTCCGAATCCGAACGGGTCCAGGAGGCCCAGCGATTAGGTGCCGGAGCCTACATCAAAAAACCCTACCGAATGGAGCAGATCGGCTTGGCGCTGCGACAGCAACTGGACGAAAAGCCGGTTTCCAAACTACCTTCCGGCGATTCAATCGACGAATAAGAAAACGATTAAAATCGGTGCTCGGGCAAAACCGCCGCGTTGGTGCCGATTTTCATTACCATTTGGTAATCTTATTGTCATATTGACGTAATCGTATGGAAATAGATTACTGTCATGAAAAACGACCATTTACGAGTTCGTAAGAATGGGTGCCCCGCAAAAAACGCGGGGCACTTGGTTACTGTTTCGACAACCATTAAGCGGTGTTTCAGGAGGTTCAATATGATTGGATCAAAAGCAGGGTTTCGGTATTTTCGAGGTGCTTTTATTGTCTGGACGGCGGTTGCGCTGATTTTCACTGCCGTACCGGGCGTCAAAAGCGCTTTTGCCTTTTCCGCTCCGGAAAGTTTCAGCGAACTTGCCGAAGCGGTAAAGCCGGGGGTCGTGAATATTCGCACCGTAAAAACCATAAAAGGGGGCAGCCCCGTTTTTCGGCATTTCTTCGGCAAGCCCTTTGGCGGCAACAACAATCCCTTTGAAGAATTTTTCGGACCTTTTAAAGGAGACGGGACTCAGCGCGATTTCAAGCAGCGCAGTCTGGGGTCTGGATTTATTATCGATGACCAGGGATTCATCGTCACCAACAATCATGTGATCGAAGATGCCGACCAGATCAAGGTCATCCTGGCCGATGACCGCGAGTTTGACGCCGAACTGGTGGGCCGGGATGCCAAAACCGACCTGGCACTGATTCGCATCGAGGGCGCCAAAGACATCAAGCCCCTGGAACTCGGTGATTCCGAAAAACTCAAAGTGGGTACCTGGGTGGTCGCCATCGGAAGTCCCTTCGGCCTGGAGCAGACCGTAACGGCCGGCATCGTGAGCGCCAAGGGCCGCATCATCGGCTCGGGGCCCTACGACGATTTCATCCAGACCGACGCATCGATCAACCCGGGAAACAGCGGCGGTCCCCTGCTCAATATGGATGGGGAGGTGGTGGGCATCAACACGGCCATCATCGCCAGCGGCCAGGGCATCGGCTTTGCCATTCCCGTCGACCTGGCCAAGGGGATTATCAAGCAGCTCAAAGACAAGGGCGAGGTCACCCGGGGGTGGCTGGGTGTCGGCATCCAGGATCTGACACCGGAACTGGCCGAATACTACGGCCTGAAGACCAAAGAAGGGGTCTTGGTCACCCAGGTGTTCGAAGGTGACCCGGCGGACAAGGCCGGTATCAAGGTCAATGACATCATATTGACCGTGGATGGTCAGAAAGTGACAACGGGACGGGACCTCTCCGCCATGATCGCCAACACGCCGGTGGGGCATAAAACCAAGATCCAACTGATACGGGACGACAGGGAAAAAACGGTGACGGTTACCCTGGCCAAACGCGATGACGATGAACCTATCGTGGCCTCCAGTGAACGTGAAAATGGCGAACTGGGCATCGAAGTGACCGACATGGATTCGGACATCGCCCGTCGCTTTGGCATCGACGGAAAGGAAGACGGCGTGCTGGTCACGGACGTCAAGGACGACAGTCCGGCCCGGGAGGCCGATGTCCGCCCGGGGGATGTGATCAAGGAGATCAACCGTAACGTGGTGAAGGACAGCCGCGATTTTGCCCGGCTGATGAAAAAGTATCAGGAGAAAGAAGATATTCAGTTGCTGGTAAAACGCCGCAATGCCGGGTATCGGGTGATAAAGATAGAGCGCCAATAAGTTTTCCTTGTGGGAGTGTTTCTGCCGGCGGGTCCGGATGACATTTTTCGGATCCGCCGGTTTTTTACGGGTGATGGTGGCGCCCACCACCGGGATTCGGGTATTGACAAGGCTTTGAAACGGAACTAAGTTTCTGGCAAACGAAAAAGGCCCTCAAAGCCACCGTTTCCGATTGCCCGACCGAGAAAGGCCTGGCTGAGAAAGGATTTTTAGATGCCGGTTTACGAATTTCAATGCAAGTGCGGACATATTACCGAAGAACTGGTAAGGATGGATACCGATTCGATTGAGTGCCCCAAATGCCATGAAAAGGCCAAAAAAATTATCTCCGCTTGCAGTTTCGAACTTAAAGGCGGTGGATGGTACGCGGACGGGTACGCTTCGAAGAAAAAATAGCCGACCCCCTAAACAGATCTCGACAGCGGGTGAATCGGTAAGACATGGTACTTCGTTTCCTGCCAGCCAAACTTTTTACTGCCCGATTCGTTACCCTATGACAGTTTCCAGACGTCAGCGACTGCCGTTCGACGCAAAGCTCCCATTTGCTAAAATCAAACCGTTGATTGTTTCTGCCGGCGGACCCCTCGTCCCACGAGGCTTCCGCCGGTCGAGCATATGGTGTTTTGCGTCCGTCAACGCCGATAATTTGTAGTACGCTCCACTTTTGTTTACAAACAATCAGGAGGGGAATACATGTCACAGGCGCCAACCCATGGAATTGAAGCCCTGACTTCGTTTGCCATCGAAGCCATTCGCACTGCCGGTCAGACGGCCATGGAGCGATACGGCAAAGGCCGGGGATCGGACAAATTCGACCAGGGTCTGGTCACCCGGGCGGAATTGCAGATCAGCCAACGCTTCACGCAATCCTTGGGAAGCCGGTTCCCCGACCATCTGATATTCACCAGCAAAACGCTGGATACCGCCTATACACATGACAGTCGGCGATACCTGTGGATTTTCGATCCCATCGACGGGGTGGACAACTACCAGGCGGGGATTCCCATTTGGGGTATGTCCCTGGCGCTGCTGGAAAATTTCTGGCCGGTCTTCGGCGCCTTTTTCATGCCGGCCACCGGGGATCTCTTTCACGCCAGGGCCGGCGGGGACGCCTTCTGGGGAGAGGACCGCATTCGCATGGCCAATGATCGCGTCATCGACGACGAGAGTGTGATGTTCACTTTCTCGAGATTCCACCAGCATTATCTCTCCCGGTTTCCCGGAAAAATCAGGAACCTGGGCTGTACAGGCGCGCATTTGTGCTATGTGGCCATGGGGCGGGCGGATGTGGCGATTACCGCAAACGAGTCGTTCCAGGATCTGGCCGCCACCCGCATGATTGTCGAAGCGGCAGGCGGTCAGCTGTATAAAGCCAGTGGCGAGAAATTTTACCTCAATGACTACCTGAACGGCCAGCGGATCGAAGAGCACCTGCTGGTGACATCTTCCGGAAGCTGCCAGGCCGTGCTGGAATGCCTGGAAAAGCGTTTATAGTCTACGGTCGATGGTGGCACAAGGATTTTGGACGGTTATCGGCCCGATTCGATGGCGGTCTTATTCATCGTCGGTGATGGTGGCGCCGGGATTTTCCATCCGATAGATCAGCACGCAAATCCAAAGACCTGCGGCAAAAAGCGTACAGAACAGAAGAAAGTCGTCCGCCGCTTTTCTCCAGGACAGAAAAAACGCGAATGCGATGATCATCAGCAGCTTGGTGTTCATGGCGTCTGTCGTAACCCCTTGTATGGCTCCCGGTTTTGCGCCTGTTGTTCTAACTTGCATATCGGCCTGTTTTTTCATATCTTGAACACCTTTTAGGCTTCCGCCTACCTCATCCAAAGGAGACCGACGCATGGATGCCGCAACCCGCACGGTGATCGACTGTTTTGAAAAAATCAACCAAATCCCGCGCTGTTCAAAAAACGAACAGCAAATCTCCCGGTGGCTTCAGGATTGGGCCTCAGACCGCGGTTGGCAGAACGAATCGGATGCGGCGGGCAATCTGGTGATCCGGGTGCCGGCCTCCGAGGGGTTCGAGCAGGCGCCGGTTGTCATTATCCAGGGGCATGTGGATATGGTGTGTGAAAAGCAGGCCGGGTCCAGCCATGATTTTTCCAAAGATCCCATCCGGATGGAGCAGAAAGGCGACTGGTTGAGCGCCCGGGAAACCACCCTGGGTGCCGACAACGGGATCGCCGTCGCCATTGCCATGGCCCTTGCGGACAACCCGGATATCAAGCATCCGCCCCTGGAACTGTATTTTACGGTGGACGAGGAAACCGGTTTGACCGGCGTGCTTCAGATGGATCCCGGCCTGCTTTCCGGCCGCATCCTGATCAACCTGGATTCCGAGGATGAAGGCATATTTATTGTCGGATGTGCCGGGGGACGCAATACCACAATGGATCGGGAGTTGACGGTGGAGGCCGTTGACGAACCATTGGCCCTGCTTTCGTTGTCTGCCGATGGAATGCAGGGCGGGCACAGCGGGATCGACATTGCCAAGCATCGGGCCAACGCGAATAAAATCCTCGCCAGATTGCTGAAGACCGGCATGGCCGTGGCGCCCATTCGGCTTGCGGCGCTTTCCGGCGGTACCGGCCGAAACGTGATTCCCCGTTCCTGCCAGGCGCGGGTAGCCTGTCGCCCGGAGGATGTCGACGGGCTGAAAAAGGCTTTCCACGCCGCCGGCCGGCTGATGGAGGCGGAATACCGGCCAACGGATCCGAATTTATGCATACAGGTCGAAATGAACGGTCCTGTAAACGGGGACTGCCGTTGCGCATCGCAAGCCGATACAGCCATGGTGGTCCATCTGCTCCTCGCTCTGCCCAGCGGGCCGGTGGAAATGTCTCCCGATTTTCCGCTGCTGGTGCAGACTTCCGCCAACCTATCCATGGTCGAAATCCGGGACGACCGGCTGCAAATCACATCCAGCCAGCGCAGTTCCGTGCCTTCCCGTTTGGACGCGATCTGCCAGGCCGTGGAGGCTGCCGGTATCCTCGCCGGCGCAAATGTTTGTACCAACAGCGGTTATCCTTCATGGCCGGTCAACCGCGAGTCACCGCTGCTCGAACGCTGCGAGAGGCTGTACCGGCGGTTGTTTGATGCTGAACCCACGGTGCAGGTCATGCACGCCGGACTGGAGTGCGGCGTGATCGGTGACCGCTGCCCCGGGATGGATATGATTTCCCTGGGGCCCACCATGGAGAATCCCCACTCGCCTTCGGAGCGGCTCTATCTGCCGTCGGTGGAAAAGGTATGGCGTCTGATGGTGGCTTTGCTGGCGTCGTTTGAATCGGAGGGTTGAGGGGAAACGTTCTTTGTTGGATAGTACCTACCGGCGCCGGCCGATCCCCCGGACCCGGCCCACTGGCCTGACCGGTCCGACGCGGTCCGCAGAACCCACCGCGTCCACGGAGCCACCGCCGCGGCAGCGCCGGTAGCCGGCCGCATTGCGCCGGATGCCCCTTCGGTTGCGGCCTTTGGGGGGCTTGATGGTTCCGCCGGCCATTTCGTCAAGGACCTCCCCGAAATTTTTTCGGCGGTTTGGGGGGCGCCGGTCCGTGGTCGGGGAGGATGGCTCGCGGTGCCACTCTTTGGAAAAGGCGTTCAGGGCGTCGAACAGAGCATCGAGCCAGGATTTCTTTTCCGGTTGCCCGGAGGCGGGCCGGGCGCGGTCGGTCGTGTCCGGCCGGGGGGGCTCAGCCGCAGGGCTGCCCGAAGAAGGCCCATGCACGGTAAGATGTTCCTTGATCTGCGCATAGGCAATATTGATCTGTTTGAGCTGCTCCTCGGCCTCGGCCTTGGCACCCGATTCTTCGGGGAACTGGTCCGGGTGCCAGCGCCGCACCTGGGCTTTATACGCCTGTTTGGCCTGGATTTCGTCCGCGTCGGAGCGCAGTCCCAAAATTTTGAAGCTGGTCAGCAGGTTCATGGTCGGGTCTCGGATGTTACGGCTCCAAGATAGGCAATCTGCATCCGGGTGTCAATCGAACACGATACGAATCATTAAAGAAAACAAGGATCCATGCAAAAACGTCCCTTAACCGCGTCCTATATTTTTTTCTATCTGCTTTTTTCCGACGACACCTGGCGGATTCTCGCCGGTTTCCTCATGGCCGTGTTTCTCGGACCACTGGTTACCCGGGGAAGAGACCTGAGCCAGGGCGGGGAAGTGATGGTCTGGCTGATGATCATGGCTATCGGCTGGTCGGTGTCTGCCTGGCCGGCGAAAAAGATTACCGGAGCCCTGCAGAAAGCCGTTAAGAAGGCGTCAAAATAGATTTCCCTCCGATCACCCCCACCCGGTCCACCGTTAGGGTCGCCACCCCCCAGTTGGTTTCCACCTTTCCTTCCAGCAGGTAGGGTCGGTTGCGGTCCAGCATGTGGCAGAAGCGCCGGTAGGGCTCGGGGAAAAAGGTGGTTTCCACAATCCCGGTCTCATCCTCGAAGGTGAGAAATTCCATGGGGTCGCCACGTTTGGTGCGCACCACCTTGCCGGTGACCAGCCAGGCTGCCAGGCGAATCCGCCGGCCGACCCGATCCGCAAGCCGGTCGGCCTTGACCGTATCCAGGGCCGGGATCGCATCGGCAAACAGGGTGATGGGGTGCCGGTCGCACAGAAAGCCCAGGATGGTGAACTCGCGGCGCAGGCGGGTTGTTGGGTCTGTCGGCGGGAAGCGCGGCGGCTTTTCTGCCCCGGTGGGTGCGCAGTCGGCGAACAGTTCCATTTGGCCCCGTGAACGCCGCCGTCCGGCCTGCCAGCGGACCCGTTCCCACGCCAGGCGGGTCCGCGAACGGGAGTTGTCCAGCCCATCCAGGGCCCCGCAGTGGATCAGGGCCATGGTCTCGTCCTCATCCGGCTGCACCCGTTCCAGAAAATCGGCCATGTCCCTAAAGCCGGACGCCCGCCGGCATCGCAGAATCCTTTCCATGGTGGAGCGGCTTAGCCCGCCGACGGCCATCAGGCCCACGCGCAGCCGCCGCCCCCGGCCTGTCCAGTGGACCCGGCTGACCGTGACGTCCGGCGGATCGATGATCAGGCCCATGCGCCGGGCCTCGGAGACGTAGGCGAAGGTGCTGTAAAAACCGCCCTGATTGCTGATGACGCCGGCCATGAATTCCGCCGGCTGGTGAGTCTTGAGAAACGCCGCCTGGAAAGAGACCCGGGCGTAGGAAGCGCTGTGCGGCTTGCAGAAGGAGTAGCCGGAAAAGCTCATCATCATCTCCCACACAGCGTTGGCCTGGTCGGTGGAAACGCCCCGGCTCCGGGCGCCGGCCAGAAAGCGCTCCCGGTAGTCGGCCAACTGCCGTTGGCGATCCTTCTTGGAGATGATCTTGCGCAGGCCGTCGGCCTCGGCGTCGGAAAAGCCGGCCAGGGCAGTCGCCGCACGGGAAACATCCTCCTGGTAGACCATGATGCCGAAGGTCTCGTCCAGCACATCGGCCAGCAGGGGATGGATGGGGTCCCAGGACCCGCCGTGCAGGCGCCGCAGGTATTCCTGGATGTATTCGTTGGCGGCCGGCCGGATGATGGAGGAGTGGATCACCAGGTGATCGAAATCCCCTTGGCCGGCCTTGCTGTGCAGCAGTCGCATGGCCGGGCTTTCGATGTAAAAGCAGCCCATAGTGCGGCCCCGGGCCACGGTATCCCGGGTATCCGGATCATCCTCCGGCTCCCAGCGCATTTCGTCGAAGGCGATGCCGTTGGCCCGCATGCTGGCCAACGCATCCCGGATCACGCCCAGGCTGCGGTTGCCCAGCAGGTCGATTTTCACCAGGCCGGCGTCCTCGGCGCCGTCCTTGTCCCACTGGATCACGGGTACCCCTTTGGGCGCGGTTTCCACAGGAACGCAGCGGTCGACGGGGTTGGGTGTGATCACCACCCCGCCGGGGTGCACGGAGAGGTGGCGCGGGATGCCGATGATGCGCTGGGCCAGTTCCATGATCCGCGGCCAGGGCTGGGCGAAATCCAGGTGGCGGGTTTCCGGGCGCTGCCGCAGGTTGGCCAGCAGCCCCGCATCCAGTTCCCCACGGCGCCAGAACCAGGGCAGCCGCCGGGAGATCGCGCCGATTTCCGCATCGGGCATGCCGAACACCTTGGCGGTCTCCCGCAGGGCCATGCGCGGTTGAAACAGGATGTGACTGGCGACCATGGCCGCCCGGTTGCCGAAACGCTGCAGAACGTCGTCGATGACCGCGTCCCGTTCGTCCCAGGCAAAATCCACGTCGATATCCGGCGGGTCCGTGCGTCCGGGGTTGAGAAAACGGCCGAAGTAAAGGTTGTGCTTCACCGGGCAGACATTGGTGATGCCCAGGCAGTAGGCCACCAGGGAAGCCGCCGCCGATCCCCGTCCGCAGGTGCGTGGACTCTTCGATATGATTTCCTTGACCACCAGAAAATAGGCCGAGAAGTTCATCCCGGCGATCGTGGCCAGTTCGTGCTCCAGCCGATTGACCACGCCTTCGCCCAGTTCGCCGCCGTAGCGCCTGCGGGCGCCGGCATAGGCCGCCCGGCGCAGGCATTCGTCGGTGCTGCGGCCGCATGGGTCCTGCCAGGGGGGCATGACCAGGCCGGAATCCGGGCCGGTGAAGGTCAGTTCGCTGGCCAGGCGGTGGGTGTTGGCCACGGCCTGGGGGCAGATGGCGAACCGTCGGCGATATTCCTCCGGCGATGCCAGCCAGGCGGTGTCGGGTGCCGTGTCGCCGGGGGCGAGGCGGGAAAGGGTGGTGTTGCCGGCGATGGCCCGCAGCAGCCGGTGCACGGCGAATCCGCACGGTTCCAGAAAGAAGCTGTTCGGGGCGGCCGTCAGGGGGATCTTCAGGCGTCGGGCCGTTTGCACCAACGGGTGAAACGGGGAGAGGGGGCGGCCGGGCAGGGCCGCGGCCGTGTGGACCCCGGAGTGGTGCCAGGCGGCAAGCAGGTCGGCCCGGGCGGTGAGCACCAGCAGGCCCTCGGCCATTTGCGGCAGTTGGATTGAAAGCGAGAATTCCGGGTTGCGTTGGCGCCGGGTGATCAATTGGCACAGGTTGGCATAGCCGGTCGGGTTTTTGACCAGGCAGACGGCGCGGTCCCCGGTGTGCGGGTCGCTGATTTCGGCCCCCACAATGGGAACCAGGCCTTCTTCTTTGCAGGCCTGCAAGAATTTCCACAGGCCGTAGAGGTTGTCCGTATCGGTCAGGGCCAGGCGGTCGTATCCCATGCGCCGGGCCGCCCGGCAGATGGCGGCCGGTGAATCGGTGCCCTGCATGAGGGAGTAGTGGGAGCGGGTGGTTAGGGGGACCATGGTTAATGCCTGAGGTCGGAGGCCGGAGGACTGAAGTCAGAGGACGGAATACGGTTACCGGAATTCCGGGATTCCGGATTTAGAGATTCCGGAATTAAGGGATTAAGGGATTTACGGAGCGGCTTCCAGCCGCGATCCGATTTCCGATTTCAGTCCTCCGGCCTCCGACTTCCGACCTCTGTTTTTACGCTGCCAGCGTCCGCCCCACGACCAGGGCATCGGTGCCGAAGCGGTGGCGGATGCGGTCTATGGACGCCATCAGGTGGTTTTGTTTTTCCGCCCGGCGGCGTTCGGCGACGAACAGCGGGCGCTGGGCGGGCGGATCGATCAGCCTGTCGCAGATCAGGGTTATGCGCCGCAGCCGGGTTCGGCGGGTCCAGGCCAGGTCCAGCACCCGCCGGGCGTGGGAAAAGAGCGCGAAATCGTCGGCCGTGGCCGGTTTTGCCGCTGTCTGCCGAATCCTGCGGACGCCGTCGGTATGTTCGATGACCATGCCGATGCGTCGGGCGGCCAGCGCCTGCTGCCGCAGCTTTCGGCCGGCGGCTTCCACCAGTCGGTACAGGCAGCGTTCCATGCGAAAGCGGTCATTGGTGTCGTTGCCGAATTCCTTGATCTGGACCACCCGCGGGGGAGATTGACCCACGGGGCGGACCGGCGACGGGTCGATGCCCTGAAGACGGTCGCGGATAAAGTGCCCCCGGTCCCCGAAAAGGGCCTGCATCTGGTCGGCGGTCAGTTGGTTGGCCTGAAAGACCCGGCTGATGTTGAAATCGTTCAGGCGCGCCAGGTCGCCGCGTTCGATGCCGGGCAACAGGAAAAGGGGCAGGGGGGCCAGAAAGGCTGCCTCGTCGCCGGGGTCCACGATATACTCGCCTAGGGGTTTGACCAGGCGGCTGGCGGTTTTGGCAACCAGCTTGCTGGTGGCCAGCGACCAGATGGGGGTCAGATTCAAATCCTCCAGGATCCGGCGGCCCAGCCGCCAGGCCACATCCACCGGCGGTCCCAGCAGGCGGCTGCTGCCGGTGACATCCACAAAAAGATGACCGTCCCTGTCGCCCGGCTCGATGAGGGGCGAGCTGGGCAGGGCGGATCTGAGCATCCGGTCCATGGCCTGGGCGTAACGATGGGACCGGGGCGGCAGCACCTTGGCGTCCCGGCAGCGGCGCAGGGCCCGGCCCAGGGGCATCTGTTTTCTCACCCCGGCCTGGAAGGCCTCTTCGCTCATGTCGTACACCGTGGCACGGGCGGCGCCCTGCGGTGCGATGATGACCGGACGGCCGTCAAGCCGGCGGTCCAGCACCCGTTCGACGGCTACGGCGAAGTCGGCGACGTTAATGTGGATAATGGCACGTTCCATAAGCATCGGCTTTGCGAGAATTCTTTGGCCGGCGTTATCGGTCGTCGCGGTATTCCATCATACAGCTTCCTCCCTCTGGCCTTGTCCAAAAAATTCTCGCAAAGCCGATTGGAAACCTCATCCCTTAATTCCTTAATCCCTTAATCCCTTAATCCCTGAATCCCTAAATCCGGAATTCCGTTATCCGTCATCCGACCTCCGACCTCCGGCATCCGAGAGTTGTTCCATCAGCATCCGCGCATTCTTCGGCGCCTGGCCGCGGACGTGGTTGTTGAAAAAGACCAGGCCGGTTCTGGACAGTCGGGCCATTTGGGGAATTCGTTCTTCGGACCACACAGCCAGTTCGTCTTCGCTGTAATCGTAATCGAATTGTTTCTGCATGTTGCCCGAGCGCCAGCCGGCCGCGTTGCGGCCGTGAAATCGGACGTAAAACAGGTCCGGGCTGGTGGCGACGGCCAGGGACGGGAACAGGTCCGGTAGGTCGGGGACGTCCACGCAGGCCAGGGCCACCTTTCTTGCTTCCAGGGAGGCAAACACCCGGTCGACGGCCCAGGAGGCGTGCCGGAACTCCACGGCAACGGGCAGGCCGGCCAGGGCGTCGAGGAGACGGGCCAGGTAGCGGCGGTTTTCCGGCGTACGCCGGAAAAAGGGCGGCAACTGCACCAGTACGGCCAGCAATTGCCCGGATTGGACCAAAGGGGCGATGCCCTCCCGGTACAGGGCGGCCTGGGCCGGCCACCCTTTGGGGTCCACTTCGTGGGTCAGGGTGCGGGTGAGTTTGGCTGCGAAACGAAATTCTTCCGGCGCCTTGCGGCGCATGCGGTCCATGGCCGCCGCCTTGGGCATCTGGTACCAGGTGAAGTTGATCTCGGTGACCGGGAAGATGCGGGCGTAGTGCGGCAGCATCTGGACCGTGCCGGTTCCCGGCGGGTAGAAGCCGCCATCCACCCACTCGTTGTAGGCGTATCCGCAGGTGCCGATGAGGATGGGAGGGAAGGGGGTGGTCTTCTTTTCCATGGCAGTCGTTTGGAAAGATCGATCCGTTCGGTTTGCTTGATGAATTCAGAATTCAGGAGTCAGAATCCAGAATGAGAAATTTTCTTCATCTCCATCTTATGGATACGACGGAGCAGAGCGACACGACCCCTTCTGGATACTGAATTCTGGCTTCTATATTCTTTCTTCACAGGTTTTCACGTGTTCTTAGCGATTATTTGGAATGCAATGTCCGCTGGATTCCCACCACCCGCCCCTGCACCAGCACCTCGTCGAATCCATAGCGCATCACCGGGTAGTCGGGATTTTCCGGCCGCAGTTCCACGTGGTCCCGGTGGAGAAAGAACCGTTTGACCGTGGCCTCCTCTTCGTGGACCAGGGCCACGACAATTTCGCCGTTTTCGGCGTACTGGCGCGGCGTGCACACGGCCATGTCGCCTTCCAGGATGCCCGCGCCTTGCATGGAATTTCCCCGTACCCGCAGGGCAAAGAGGTTGCGGCCGCGGTAGAGGCTGCTGTCCAGCACCAGGCTGCCTTCCCACTCCTGCTGGGCATACAAAGGCAGGCCGGCGTTGACCCGGCCCACCACCGGCACTTCGACCCAGCGTTGGGTGCCGTCGGTTTGTCCCGTGGGGCCGATGAGGTGAAGGGTGCGGCTGTAGCGGCCCTGGCGCCGAACCACTCCTTTGCGCTCCAGCAGTTTCAGGCGCTGGGAAACGGCCGCATGGCTGATGCCCAGGTCCCGGGCCGCCTGGCGGAGGCTGGGCGCCTTGCCGGTGCGTTGGATGGCGGACTTCAGGTAGTCGACAAGCTGTTTTTGCCCCGGCGTCAGTTGGGTTTCCACGGTTTCTTCTCCTGTAGCTTCATTTAAAATGAATTATAGGAGGATGAATGTAAATGTCAATGTAAAGTTTTTTGTATATATATTGATTCACAAATCGGTTGCCCTGCCCGAAACGGCGACGATGGTTGACGATTTCATGGAAAATGTGGCAAGTCGTCTTGAAACTAATTTAGTCAAGCAGATTGCCTGCGGATCCGGAAAGAGACCCTTGTGATGACCAAAAAGCGCACCTTCGACATCGACCGTTTCGTTGCCGCCATCGAAGCCAACTATCGCCAGTGGAATCCCCCCATTATCACCTTTATCGCCAATCGCGGGGCCACTCCCTTTGAAGTGCTGGTTTCCACCCTGCTCTCCCTGCGTACCAAGGACGAGGTGACCGGCGAGGCTGCCCGGCGCCTGCTGGACGTGGCCAGGACGCCGGAAGCCATGGTGAAACTGAGGCCCAAAAAGATCGAGGACCTGATCTATCCGGTGGGGTTCTATCCCACCAAGGCCAAACGGCTGCTTTCCATCAGCCGCATCCTGCTGGATCGCTACGGCGGAAATGTGCCGGACACCCTGGAGGAGCTTACCGCGCTGCCCGGCGTGGGCCGCAAGACCGCCAATCTGGTGCTCGTGGAGGGCTTCAAGATTCCGGCCATTTGCGTAGACACCCACGTGCACCGCATCAGCAACCGCATCGGCTACGTGAAGACCAAAACGCCGGACAAGACTGAACTGGCCCTGCGCAAGAAACTGCCCAAGCGTCACTGGGTGCGCTACAACGAACTGTTGGTGGCCTTCGGGCAGACGCTTTGCCGGCCCATTTCCCCGTTTTGCAGCCGGTGCCCGGTGAGTGAGATGTGTGCACAAATCGGGGTGGAGCGCCACCGGTGATGCGTGCCCATCCAGAAATGGCCAATTTGCCCGATATCTTTGTTGCGCGGAAAATTTTATCCTCGAAATATTAACCATATGCACCCCAAGGGCATTTCCTTCGGGCACCTGCGGTAAAATTTTTCGTGCGCCTCGATCTCGACCAAATTTGCCTATTTCTGGATGGGCACGGTGTGCCTACTTTACGTAAATGCGGGAGATGCACCGAAAAAATAACAATAAAAAGAGGTAACCAATGCCCAAACAGACCATCAAGTTGGTTTCCTGGAACGTAAACGGCTATCGTGCCGCCATGAAAAAGGATTTTCTGGATTCCATCAAAGCGCTGGATGCGGATATTTTCGGCCTTCAGGAGACCAAGCTCCAGGAGGCGCAGCTCACCAAGGCCATGAAGGAGATCGACGGCTATCAGCCGGCATTTTCTTTTTCCACGGTGAAAAAGGGCTACAGCGGAGTGGCCGCCTATTCCCGGATGACCCCCAGGGCCGTGCGTAACGGCCTCGGCATTCCGCGTTTCGACGATGAAGGCCGCATTGTGGAACTGGAATTCGATGCGTTTACCTTCTTCAATGTCTATTTTCCCAACGGCCAGATGAGTGACGAGCGCCTGCAATACAAGCTGGATTTCTACGAAGCCTTTTTCGAATATACCGAGGCGCTGCGCAAGGAGGGCAAGAGCCTGATCATTACCGGCGATTTTAACACGGCTCACAACGAAATCGATCTGAAGAACCCCGGCCCCAATTCCGACCGTTCCGGATTTCTGCCCATCGAGCGCCAGTGGATCGACCGCATTGTCGATATGGGTTACGTGGACACCTTCCGCCACCTGTATCCCGAAACCGTGAAGTACTCCTGGTGGACCTACCGCTTCAACGCCCGCAAGAACAACGCCGGCTGGCGCATCGACTATTTTTTCGTTACCGGTGACATGATCGACAGGGGGTGGGTCAAGGACGCCTTCATCGACAACGATATTTTCGGGTCGGATCATTGTCCGGTGGGGCTTATATTAGAAATATGAGGAAACCGTAGATGCCAACGCTAAAAATAAACAATCTGGATACCTACTACGAAATCAGCGGAGAGGGGGAGACTGTCGTGCTGCTGCACAACGGCTTTTCCTGCGGCATGATGTGGGAAGAGGTCGCTCCGATGCTGGTAGAGGGTGGTTTCCGGGTGCTGGTCTATGACCGCCGCGGATATGGTCGATCCGATGGCGGCGCCGACTTTGCCGACCACTACGTAAGTATGACTTTTCGCCGGGAAAGCATGGCAGCGCTGGCCGAACTGCTCGATCATCTGAAAATTGACCGCGTTCACCTTGTCGGCCAGTGTGAAGGAGGCGTTGTGGGCGCGGACTATGCCGTGGATTATCCGGATCGGGTGCGGAGCCTGGTCGCCGCCAGCACCCTGTGTCACAGCCTCATCTCCATGGAAGAATTCAATCGTAGAAAACTGCCGCCGACCTTTGACGACCTCGACCCGAAACTGCAGAAGAAATACCTTCGCTGGCACGGTCTCAAACGGGGACGGATTTTTTACGACATCTGCGCCCGGGGCGGCGGCTGTTACGGGCAAACCGGCGATTTCGACCTACGGCCGACCCTCTCCAGGGTGACGGTTCCGACCCTGGTGATGTATCCGGATCGGGGCTATTTTTTCGATGTGGAGCAGGGTGTCGCCTTCTATCGTCACTTGAGCAAAGGGGAACTGCTGGTGTTTCCAAAATGCGGCCACAACATCTTTGAGCACTACCCACAGCTTTATGCCCGCCAGGTCATGGCCTTCATCAACCGGCATTAACAGCGCATACCAGCTTGTCGCACCACCGTCCTGCAGAGGTGTCTGAATAATAATTATCGTTCATTTTTTGTTCTCTTAAAAAGCAGTTGACGGATGCCCAGTCGAAATGGCAGGTATAGGGCAGACCCATTCCTTTTCTTTTTCCTATTGAAAACGAAAATCGAGCCTGAACGGATCGCTCCAGACAGGAGCTGCGCGAATCAGACCTCGCACAGGAACGCAACGGGGGGAGAATGAAAAACGACTATATCGACGAACTGATACAGGCGGTGACCCGGGTTGTGAGCCCGAACGCGCCCTTGTTGAAAGATGTTCTGGTGATCGGTGGAATGCCGGAACCCACCCAGAACCTGCGATACCTGAGTTACAACCGCCACACCACCATGGAGCACGGCTGCAGCTGTGAATTTTCCGCCGTGGCAGTGATCAACAATCGAAGGGCCCGGGAGTGGCAGTTGGTAGGAACGTCGAAAAAAATCAGTGGGTGGGTGTTTTCCAGCCGTTGGACCCGCAATCCGCTGGACCTTTTTCTGAACAATCTCAGATGCGACCCGTCGGTCATCGAAGTCCTGGCAGAGGCCGACGGCGCCTATACCCTGCTCGGAATACTCACCATGAGCGATTTTCTGACTTCAAGTCCGGCACAACGCTCCGAGCAGTATATCTGTCCGGTTGTCGCAATACCGGGAATGGATGCCGATGCCCTGCAAACCGTAAAAGCGTTCGAAGCGGCCAACCGGATTCAAAAATCGGGCTTTATCGGCCTGCAGCTATACCGCAAGCGGGGAAGCCTGATGGTGTGAAAACAAAAAAAGGATTCAAGGGGTCGTGGGGTCAAGGAGTCAAGTGAACGACGACCTCGAACCCATGTTCGTTCCGTTCGTTTCACTGGACCCCTCGAATCCTTGAATCCTTGAACCCTTCGTTTAAAACAACGCCTCGACAAACTGCTTGGGATCGAAAGGCTGCAGATCCTCTACCCCTTCACCCACCCCGATATATTTCAACGGGATGTTCAGTTCCGAACAGATGCTGACCACGATGCCGCCTTTGGCCGTTCCGTCCAGCTTGGTCAGGGCGATGCCGGTGATCCCTAAGGCTTCGTTGAACATCTTGGCCTGGGAAAGGGCGTTCTGGCCGGTGGTGGCGTCCAGCACCAGCAGCACTTCGTGGGGAGCATCGGGGAGGCGTTTGGACAGGGTGCGCTGGATCTTTTTGATCTCTTCCATCAGGTTGACCTTGGTGTGGAGGCGTCCGGCGGTGTCCACATAGACCGTGTCCGCACCCCGGGAAATGGCGGCTTCGATCCCGTCGTAGGCCACGGCGGCCGGGTCGGCATTGTCCTTGTGACGGACGATCTCGGCGCCGGCCCGTTCGGCCCAGATGGATATCTGCTCGATGGCGGCAGCCCGGAAGGTGTCGGCGGCGGCAATCAGCACCTTGCGGCCCTTTTTGGATTCGTGGGCGGCCAGTTTGCCGATGGTGGTGGTCTTGCCCACCCCGTTGACCCCGACCACCATGACCACATGGGGTTTGGCGGCTGCCTCGGGGACCGGTTCGGGCAGAGCGTCGAAATAGGCCAGAATCTCCTCTTTCAGCACCCGTTTCAATTCCCCGGCGCCCGCAATCCGTGAGCGCTTGCCGGAGATGCGCTCCATGATGTCCATGGTTGTCTGGACACCCATGTCGGAAGTGATCAGCAGTTCTTCCAGATCTTCGATCATGTCGTCATCGACGATCTTTTTCCCCAGAAACAGCTCGTCGATGTCGGTGGTCAGAATTCTGCGGGTTTTGGACAGGCCGGATTTCAGGCGTGCGAACAGGCCCGGGGCTTTTTTTTCGGCAGGGCCGTTATCCTTTTCGGGCTCGAGATCCGGGGCATCCTGCACTTCGGCATCGGGTTCGTCCGCTGCGGTGGAAAAATCATCGGAGGAGGGCTCTTCCCCGGCGGCTTCATTTTCGATGGCTTCGTCCGCCGAGGACGCATCCAGCGATTCTTCCTCGATTTTCTCCGGTGGTTCGGTTTTCTCTTTTTTCTTCTTCAGCCATTTAAAAGCCATGGCATTCCCTTTTATGCGGCCGTCAGTTCAGCGGTGTTCTTCTCATTTCCCAGGTTGACCGATACCACCTTCGACAGGCCTTTTTGTTCCATGGTGATGCCGAAAAGCATGTCGGCAAATTCCATGCTGTTCTTGTTGTGGGTAATCATGATAATCTGAGACTTCTCGCCGATCACCTTCATCAAATTGTTGAAGCGCCCGACATTGGCGTCGTCCAATGGCGCGTCGATCTCGTCCATGAGACAGAAAGAGGCCGGCCGGAGCAGAAAAATGGAAAAAATGAAACTGATGGCCGACAAAGCCTTTTCGCCGCCGGAGAGCAGGCTCATGCGGGACAGCTTCTTTCCCGGCGGGTGCACCATGAATTCCACGCCGGTTTCCAGAGGCTCGTCCGGACGGGTCAGTTCCAGGCGGGCGGTGCCGCCTTCGAACAACCGCGGAAAGACCTCTTGCAGTTTTTCGTTGATGCGCTCGAAGGTGTCCAGAAAACGCTCCTGGGTGATGCGGTTGATCTTGCGAATTACCTTGTGCAGCCCTTCGATGGCCTTGAGTAGATCGTCGCGCTGCTCGCACAGAAAATCGTAGCGTTCTTTCTGCTCCTCGAACTCCCGGATGGCCTCCAGGTTCACGTCGCCAATGTTTACAATTTTCTCGCGAATGGAGGCAAGGGCTTTTTCCAGTTCTTCGGGGCGCTGTCCTGCAGATTCATCGGATGAGTCCTGGCCGGTTTTCAGTTCGGCGATGGCGCAGTGGTAGGCTTCCTGGCAGCGGTTTTCCAGGTTTTCACGCTTGATGCGTTTTTCGGCCAGATCCATCTCCAGCACTCGGATCTTCTGATGAAGCGATTCCCGCTGGGTCTGGATTTGGGAGGCCTGCTCGTCGTTTTCCTTCAAGCGGGCATCGATGTCGCCAAACTCCTTTTCGTCGGCGTTCAGACGGCTTTCCAACTCCTTGAGGGCCTCGTAGTGGGCGGACAGATCCCGCTGGGCGATTTCCCGGCGCTTGGCGGCGCCGTCGATGCGCTGCTTTTTGGCGTCGATATCCTGGGTAAGCTGCTCCAGGCGGCGGATGCCGTCGCTCTGAAAATCCTTCAGCCGGCGAAGGGTGCCGGTACAGTTTTCCAGGTTGGCCGTGGACGAGGTGAGTTGGAGCTTCAGGTCGACGATGCGCTGGTTGAACGCTTCCAGTTCCCTGGCGGTCTCGTCGATGCGGGCCGACGCGCGCGCCACCTCTTCCTGGGATTCGGCCACATTGCCGGCGATGGTTTCCAAAAGGGCATTGTAGCGTTCGATCTCTTCGTCCAGGTCCATCTCCTCGCCCATGAGCTGTTCCTGCTCGAGACGTACGATTTCCAGGTGGCGGCGGGCACTTTTTAAGTCTTCGTCGGCACGATACAGGGCCTTTTCCGCTTCCATGGCATCCTGTTCGGCGTCCTGCTTTTCGGCGATGGTTTCCTGCAGCTCTTTTTCCAGCCCCCGAACCCGGGTCTCCATTTCCGCCTGGGTATTGCGGGCTTCTTCAAGCTGGTTGTTCAGTTGGGCGCATTGTTCGGTCAGCGCCTTGATTTCCTGTTTTTTGGCCAGAATGCCGGACAGCTTGTCCGGGCTGCCGCCAATCATCACCCCCTGGTGGGAAAGCAGGTCCCCGCTCCGGGTGACCACACTCTGGACCCGGCCATTGCGCTGGAACAACTCCCGGGCCGAATCCAGGGTTTCGGTCACCGCCACGTGTCCCAGCAGGGCTTCGGCGACCGGTCCGTATCCATCTTTGACGCGGATGTGATTCAACAGCCGGCGTTCGGGTTCCGGCCGTTTTTCCGGGCGGTCGTCCATGGTGCGCAGGTTGCCCACGGGAATGAATCCGCAGCGCCCGGACCGGGCCTGCTGCAGGTATTCGATGGCGCCGGTGCCGGCGGACTGGTCCTGCACCAGGATATATTGCAGCGATTCGCCCAGGGCCGCTTCGACGGCGGTTTCGTAGGTCGGCGCCGGGTCCAGGACATCCGCCAGAAGCCCGACGATACCGGTCGGCGGTTGTGGCGTCCCGTCCGACTGCGCTGGCTGACGGGCGGCCTGGAGCACGGCCTTGACACCGTCTTTGTACCAGTCCAGGTTGGCCTCCATCTTTTTGAGCGTGGCCAGGCTGGATCGGGCCTTGTTGCGTTCCATGTCCAGTGTCTGTGCGGTTTTGACCTGGGTGGAAAGCGAGGCGATGGCTTCGTCCAGGTTCTGCTTTACGGACTTGATCCGGTCATCGAGTTCCCGGATTTCGTTTTTGATGCGGCGCGATTCGGCATCGGCGGTTTCCCGCCTTTGCGTGGTTTCCCTTACGGTCTTGTCGGCCAGCAGAACCTCTTCGTCGGTGCGCTGCAGCCGACGCTTGAGGTTTTCGCGGTTGTTGGCCGCATTCTGATGGGTGTTTTTGGTCCGGGCCTCTTCGGCCACCATCTCCATCAGTTTGCTTTTCCCGGATTCCAGGTCCCGGTTCAGGCTGTCGAGGCGTTCGCGCAAGTTTGCGGAATCGGTGTTTTCCCGGGCAATGGTGGTTTTGACCTCCGCGATTTTCCCAGTAAGATCTTGATGCTGTTGCTGAACCCCGTCGATTTCTGACCGGATGGTGTCGTTTTTGGCCTCCAGATCGGTTCTGGCAGTCTCCAGTTCCCCGATTTCGACCGACAGCCGCTCCCGTTCGGTCTTCATGTGGGCCAGCTCGGCTTCCAGGCGGTCGATGGTGCGCTGGATTTCGAATTTCCGGGATTTTTGGGCGGCGATGTCCCGATCCTTCTCGCTGCGCCGCATCTTGATCGCTTCGATGGCCGCATCGATCTGCTTGAGACGGGTGGACTGACCGATATCGTCGTCCTTCATGGATTGGAGCAGGGCGCCGGCTTCGTCCATCTGCCTGCCCAGTTCCGCATCGCGGTGGCACAACAGGCGGATGTCGATCTCGCGCGCTTCGGCCTTGAGGCGTTTGAAGCGAGAGGCTTTGCGGGCTTGGCGCTTGAGGCCGTTCATCTGGCGGTCGATTTCGGTGATGATGTCCTTGACCCGCATCAGGTTCTGGTTGGTGGCGTCCACTTTGCGCAGGGCTTCGGTCTTGCGCATCTTGTAGCGGGTGACGCCGGCGGCCTCCTCGATAAAAACCCGGCGTTCGTCCGGTCCGGCGTCGGTGATGGCGCCGATGTTGCCCTGCTGGATGACCGCGTAGGTGCGGGAGCCCACACCGCTGCCCATGAAAATGTTGTGGATATCTTTGAGACGGCAGGGCTGCTTGTTGATCAGGTAGGCAGTTTCGCCGCTGCGGTACAGGCGGCGGGTCACCATCACTTCGCTGAAATCCCGGAACTCTTCGGGCATGCTGCCGTTGTCGTTGACCAGGGTCAGGGAGACTTCGGCCATGTTCAACGGCGGCTTGCCGCTGGCGCCGGAAAAAATGATGTCTTCCTTGCTCTTGCCGCGAAGCTGTTTGAGGCTCTGTTCGCCCATGACCCAGCGCAGGGCGTCCACGACATTGCTTTTGCCGCATCCGTTGGGTCCGACCACCGCGCAGATTCCGGGCGGAAAGGCGATGCTGGCTTTTTCGAAAAACGATTTGAAACCGATAATGTCCAGTTTTTTCAGTTTCATGGCTGCCTGGCTCCAAGCCGCCTTCACCGCCGCTCTTTTTTGCGGTTAAGCGAATGGTGCGGTTTTACAGTTGAGTTGTTGAATTTAATAAGGTGAATGCCGCCAAGGGCTGTAATGGGCCACTAATTATCATCAAGGCAGTGGCGTTGTAAAGTGGAAAAGCACAATTTGGGGTGGGATAAAATGGTTGTGGATACCATATATGGTGTTTATAAACTGGTTTCCGGATGTTGCGTGACGGCTGGATTGACAGGGCATTTCGTTATTACGGTGAAACCGAACTGTTGCTGATCGAGGTTTATACGTTTTTTCGGTTCCTTTTTTTCATTTCATACATTTTTTTGTCAGCCACCCTTTGGGCAGCCTCGATCCTGGTTGACCGGTCGAATGCTGCCATGCCCCAGGATGCGCTGACATTTTCGCTCTCGAATTGTTCCTCAACCCTCTTTAGTATTGTCTGAACATTTTTTTCTGTGCACTCGGTTGAAAGGATCGCGAACTCATCGCCGCCGATACGGGCGATCTGGTCTACATCTCGAAGCGCCGTCCGGAGGCACCGCGTCGCACGCAGGATAAGTTCGTCCCCAGCCTCATGTCCAAGCGTATCGTTTATTTTTTTCAATCCATCCAAATCTAATATAATGACGCACCCCTTGTTTCCATAGCGCCGCGTCCGAGCTTCCTCGCGGGCGATACAGTTTTTCCATCCTCGTCGGTTGAGCAGCCCCGTCAGGCTGTCGGTTACCGCCTGCGCTTCTAGTTGGTGCGTCAGGCTAACGATAGCCTGTTCCCGTTCCTTGCGCTTGGTAATATCCTGGTGGGAACCGAACATCATCAGCGGTTTGCCATCCAGGGTCCAAGTAAACACTTTCCCTTTGTCGAGCACCCATACCCAGTGCCCATCTTTGTGTTTCATGCGTCCTTCGAACTCATATATATCGGTCTGGTGCCGGAAGTGTTTTTCCAGTCGTTCTCTTCTGGCATTCAGATCGTCAGGATGTGCAAGCTGCAGCCACGTTTCGCTGGAGACCGGCTGAAGCTCTTCGAGGCGGTAACCGACGATTTCAGCCCAGTGTTCGTTGAAAATGGTTTCCCCGGTATGGACGTTCCACTCCCACGTGCCAACATTCGTGCCACTGATGATCGATGAGAGACGGTATTGCTCAATCTGAAGCTCCTGCTCGAGTTCTTTCAGAGGGGTGACGTCAGCCGTGTGAACGAATATGCCGCAGATCTGACCACCAAAGACGTATGGTATGTACGTCACCAGACTTTGCCGAACCCCGCCTGGCGTTGAAATGACCCGTTCAAAGACCTGTTTTTTTCCCTCGTAGGCTGCGGTAATATATTGCAAGTCCTGTTCATAAAGCGGGCCGAGAAGCTCTTTTATTGTGGTGCCCAATATCTCGGTCCGTGTTTTTCCGAACCAGCTATAGTAGGCTTCGTTTGCGAAGACGCAAATTTGGTTCTGATCCCAAAAGGCAACCATGGCATCGATGCGATCAACGACGTTTAACACGATTTCCTGGAAATCTCCGGAATTATCGGTTCCCGCAATCTGGTTGGGTGATACCTTTGCAGGATCAACGATTAGGATTGCGTATTCGTTTCCACGAAATTGAAAAGGGAATGTGCTGACCAGAGCATGAATTTCTTTTAGATTTCCATCCCGTAGGAGCTGCAACCTGTGAGGGCTGCGAACGACCCTGTTTCCTCTGAATGCTTCCGCTACAGCATTTCGAATAACGCACTTACTGCACGATGGCGCTCGTCCGCATCCTTCCGAGACATCGCGAGAATGTAAACAATGCAACACATCCCCCGCACGAAACCCGAGTATGGTCGAACTTTCGGCTTCAAATAAGGGCGCGGCCGCTGCATTATGTTCAATGATTCGCACGTCATTATCGACAACAAAGACCATTGATGGCATTGCGTTGAAAACGGAGGCAAAGAACTCTCCCGATTGTTTTTCTTCCGGCATCAAATGAGTTACCTGTATAGGACGAAACGCTGAATGAAGCAGCAGGGGTGTTTTGCCGTCTGCCGTCATCCCTGAAAAACAACTATTTGCTGAGCAGCAGATACAAAAGCGCCATGCGGATATACAGTCCGTTCTGGGCCTGTTGGAAATAGCGCGCTCGGGGGTCGTCGTCGATTTCTTTGGGAATTTCATCCACCCGCGGCAGCGGATGCATGATAATGGCGTTGGGTTTCATGGCCTGAACACGCTCGGGGGTCAGGATGTATTTGCCCGCAGCCTCCAGGTAATCGTCCGGGGAGTGGAAACGCTCTTTCTGGATGCGGGTCATGTAAATGCAGTCCACCTCGGAGGCCACCGTCATCAGGTCGGTCTCTTCCCGCCAGGCAAGGTTGTTGCGATCAAGATAGGCTTTGATATCGCCTTCCATCTTGCACACCGGCGGCGAAACAAAAACGATTTCCACGTTTTCATACTTGGTCAGCAGATAGGAAAGGGAGCGTACGGTTCGGCCGTAGCGCAGGTCGCCCACCATGGCGATTTTCAGGTTGTCCACCCCGGAAAAGGCATCCACGATGGTGTAGAGGTCCAGCAGGGCCTGGGTGGGGTGCTGGCCTGCGCCGTCACCGGCATTGATCACCGGAATGTCGGAAATTTCCGCAGCCCGGGCAGCGCTGCCCGCCTCGTTGTGGCGCATGACGATCACGTCGGCATAGCCGTTCATAATGCGGGTGGAGTCAGCCAGACTTTCTCCTTTGGCCGCGCTGGAAAACTCGCGGGCGTTTTCCGTGGTAATTACCGATCCACCCAGGCGCAGCATGGCGCTCTCGAAGGAAAACCGGGTACGGGTGGAAGGCTCGTAAAACAGCGAGGCCATGATTTTTCCCTGCAGGGCGTTGGCGAAACGGCGTTCTTTGTAAAGGTCGTCCTTCAACTGGTCGGCGGTCCGGAAAACCGTCTCCAGCAGGTCGCGGTCGAACTGCTGGGATTCGATGACGTGGGATAGGGGAAAGGCGGTCATGGGCGGGCTCCTATTCTTTATTCAAACAATCTTTTCAATTATTCTTCCACGAACTCCGTGCCGGTTTTTCCGTCCACAGCCTCGACGATGCGGTCGAGGCGAGCGATGACCGCCCGTTTGCCGCCGCTGCCGATAAACTGCATGGCCGCCTCCACTTTTGGCAGCATGGCGCCTGCCGAAAAGTGTCCCTCGACGATATGCCGTGCCGCTTCCTCCAGGCTGACGACGGACAGATACCGCTGATCGGGCTGCCCGAAATTCAGGGCCACACCGTCCACGTCGGTGGCGATCAGGAAAATATCGACCCCCACTTCTTCGGCCAGGCAGGCGCTGGCCAGATCCTTGTCGATGACGGCATCCACCCCGTCGAAGGTCCTGCCGGCACGCACCACCGGGATGCCGCCGCCGCCGCAGCAGACGACGATGAATCCGGCATCGATCAGCCGTTTGATTTCGCGTTTTTCGACGATGGTCACCGGCTTGGGAGAAACCACCACCCGTCGGTAGCCTTTGGAGGTTTTTACTGTCGGGTATGGCAGCCCGGCGGCTTTTTCCTGGCTGAAGACCGGTCCCACCGGCTTGGAAGGAGCGAGAAAGGCCATGTCGTTTTTGTCCACCACGACGTAGCTGATCAGGCTGACCAGCGGTTGATTGTTGACACCTATGGCCATGAGGGCCTCGTCCAGGGTGGATTCGATCATGTAGCCGATCTGCCCCTGGGTCTGGGCCACCAGGATTTCCAGGGGCAGGCGGGGGACAGCGTCGCAGGATTCCTGCTGAAGCAGCAGGTTGCCGACCTGGGGGCCGTTTCCATGGGTGATGATGATCCGGTAGTCCTTGGACAGCCGGGCGATTTGGGCCATGGGAATTTTCAGGTTGGCGAATTGCTCCTCGATGGTGCCGACCTGGCCCTTTCGGATCAGGGCGTTGCCGCCGAGGGCCACGAGGAGGACAGGTTTGGGGGTTGGGGATCGCTCTCTCATTCTCGGGACATTTTCTGTTTTGAACAGAATTCAGAAGTCAGAAATCAGAAGTCAGAAGGAGGATTCGCCTTCGGCTCGGTCCAGTTTTTTCGATTGGACGGAGCGTAGCGACTTCAATTTTCTTCCGTCTTCCGTCTTCCGTCTCCTGAATACTGCCCATCACGCTTTGCCGCAGATTTTCAGCAGGATGGCGTTTTGGGCATGCATGCGGTTCTCGGCCTCGTCGAAAACAATGGATGCTTCGGACTCCATCACCGAATCGGTGGTTTCCACGCCGCGTTCCGCCGGCAGGCAGTGCATGAACAGGCTCTTTTTGCCGGTGGCAGCCATAAGGGCGTCATCGACCTGGAAGCCCGCAAAACGGACTTTGCGTTCTTCGGCCTGATCCTTCTGGCCCATGGAGGCCCACACGTCCGTGTAGACGATGTCCGCGTTTTTGACCGCCGCCATGGGATCGTGACTGATTTCAACTTCGGACAGGCCGGCCCGCTGCGCGGCGGCAAATGTCTCGGCGTCGGGTTCGTAATCGTCCGGGCAGGCGCAAACGAAGTGAAACGCCAATCGCTGGGCCAGGCGCAGCCAGGAGTGCACGATATTGTTGCCGTCACCCACGTAGACCACCTTCAGGTCTTCCAGTCGGCCGCGGTGCTCTAAAATGGTGAACATGTCGGCCATGATCTGGCAGGGGTGGTTGTAGTCGGTCAGTCCGTTGACCACGGGCACGGCGGCGTGCTCGGCCATTTCCAGCATATGCTGATGGGCGAATAGGCGCGCCATGATCACGTCATTATACCGGGCCACCACCCGGGCGATATCCTTGACCGCTTCGCGCTTGCCGATGGAAATGTCCGACGGTCCCAGATACAGGGCATAGCCGCCCATGCGGAAAAAGCCGGTTTCGAAGGAGATGCGTGTGCGGGCCGACGGTTTGGCGAAGATCATGGCCATGGAGTGGTCTTTGAACGGCTTGTAGTCTTCCCGACGTTTGAAGCGTTCCTTGATTTCCCTGGCCAGGGCGAAGGTTGCGTGAATTTCGTCGGCGGTAAAATCGGTAATGTGCAGAAAATCGCGTTTCACGGCTCGGTCTCCTTAAAAAGGCTTTGTCATCACGGCTTCGATCTGCTCCAGAGCCCAATCCACCTCGTCTTTTTCGATGACCAGGGGCGGGGCGAAGCGGATGGTGTTTTCGTGGGTCTCCTTGCACAGCATGCCCCGGTCCGCCAGCCTGTAGCAGAACTGCCGGGCGCCGCCGGCTTCGGGAACCAGTTCCATGGCGATCATCAACCCCCGTCCGCGTACCTCCTTGATATGTGGGCTGTGAACGGTTTTCAACCCCTTGAGGAAATAGTCGCCCATTTCACGGGCATTTTCAATCATCTTTTCCTCTTTAAGGACCCGCAAGGCGGTGCGGGCAATGGCGCAGGCCAGCGGATTGCCGCCGAAGGTGGAACCGTGTTCGCCGGGTTGCAGGACATCCATGACCTCTTTGTTGGAAAGGACGGCGGACACGGGGTAAAATCCGCCGGAAAGCGCCTTGCCCACCAGGGTCAGATCGGCTTCGATATTTTCGTGCTCTTCGGCCAGCAGGCGTCCGGTGCGTCCCAACCCGGTCTGGATTTCGTCCAGGATCAGCACCACGTTGTGCGCATCGCAGATCTTCCGGGCCGCCTTGAGGTAGCCGTCCGGCGGGATGATCACCCCCGCTTCCCCCTGGATGGGCTCCACCAGAAATCCGGCCGTGTTGGGAGTAATGGCTGCCTCCAGGGCGTCGGCGTCGCCGAAAGGAATGATTTTGAATCCCGGAGTGAAGGGCCCGAAGCCGGTGCGGGCCGTGGGATCCGTGGAAAACCCGACGATGGTGATGGTGCGGCCGTGAAAGTTGTTGGCGCAGACGATGATCTCGGCCTGGTCCTCGGGGATGCCCTTGACCTTATAGCCCCATTTTCTGACCGCTTTGATCACGGTTTCCACCGCTTCGGCGCCGCTGTTCATGGGCAGCACCTTGTGGGAACGCGTCAGCTTGCAGATATCCTTGTAAAACTGGCCCAACTGGTCGTTGCGAAAGGCCCTGGAGGTGAGGGTCAGATTCTGGGCCTGGGCCATCATGGTTTTCAGGATTTCCGGATGGCAGTGGCCCTGATTGACGGCACTGTAGGCCGCCAGGCAGTCCAGGTATTTCTTTCCTTCAACGTCCCATACCCACACGCCCCGGCCCCGGTTCAGGACCACGTCCAGGGGCTTGTAGTTGTGGGCGCCGTATTCGTTTTCCAGATCGAGATATTCCTGGGTATTCATGGATGGCCTCCTTTCATATATCTGTTGAAGCGTCGCACGTGGCTTCGCATGAGTGACCGTACGGCGGTTGCCTGCCGTTTTTTCAATGCGGCGACGATGTCGCAAAGATCCTGATAGTTTTCCTGCATGAACTGCCGATTCTTGAGGGGATGGGCTTCATAATACTGCTGGATGTTGTCGTGGACCATGCGCAGGACGAATTCGTACACGCGGTTGCCCGCCGCTTTGGCGATGGCCACGTGAATGCGATTGTCCGCCCGGCAAAACGCTTCCCAGCCATCCACACCGGATTTTACGTGTTCCCCGGCCTGGTCCAGCAGCCTTCCCAGTTCCCGGATATCATCCGGTGCGGCCCGCTGGGCGGCGATGGCCGCCACATTGCCTTCTACACCCTCCCGGAATTCGGAAAGTTCTTCCAGGGTAATTTTGCGATGGCGTACCAAAAGGCCTAAGCTTTCGGCCACGGGGGCCATGCCGGGTTTTTTGACGATGGCCCCGCCACTGACGCCGCGCTTGATATCCAGCAGCCCTTTTTGTTCCAGGACTCTCAACGCCTCGCGAAGCGGTCCCCGGCTGGTCTGGAACATCTCCACGAGGTCCCGCTGGGCAGGCAGTTTGTCGCCCACCTTGAGGCGGCCGTCCAGAATGGCGCCCTCGATCTGGGCGACCAGATCTTCGAATATGCGCTGCTGGCTGGTTTTCTTGAACATGATCGCACAACGCCGTTGAGTCGGAAAAGAACCCATTTTCAGGACCCTGTCCATCACGAAAGAACGCCTGTTTTCGGAGGACCGTGGGAAAAGGGCTAATGGGAGACCCATTAAGCCATTAAATCATCCAAGTCAAGGCAAAATACCTGGAGCGATTACAAGGAGAGTGGGAAACTCAATGGGTCAGAACTTCCAACAGTTCCTGTGAAGTGTCGCGCAGATGCAGGCTGAGCATTCGGGCGATGGACCGCAGGATTTTGACGCCGATGGCGGGATATTCGTCACAGAGTTGATCGAACCGTCTGCGGGAGAGGGTGAGCAGGGTGGCGTCGGTACAGGCCTTGACCGTCGCCGTACGGGAAAAGTTGCCGATGACCGCCATTTCGCCGATGGAACCGCCGGGCGCCTTGATAGCGATTTTCTTTTCGACTTCACCGGATTGAATTTTCAGTACGTCCAGGGTGCCGTCCACCACGAAGCATACTTCGTCTCCCGGATCGCCTTCGGCAAAAACGATGTCTCCGGGCTCGAATCGGGAAACATGCATGTGTTCGCTGACGATGTTGAGTTCCGTGCCATCCAGGTCGGCAAAAATAGCGATGCCGGACAGGCAGTTAATGATGGCCTCTTGCAGCAGATTCTTCTGATATGTCGATTTCAATTCCAAAGCTGCCCTCACCAGAAAGGGTATCGTGCCCAGTTGCGCGAAAAATTTGCGTAGTGCTATCGGAACGCTTTGAAATGGTTATCTCAAGAGTGCCATGGATGTCAATAATGCAGACATCGTAAGGAAACCGCCGCGGCACCGAATCTTGTTTTTTATAAGGGGATCTTATATAGCATCCTCGTCCCCTGGAACCTGCAATTAAAGGAGTTTTTCATGAAAACGCCGGACTCGGATATTTTAAACTACAATGTGGATGCGATGATCGACGGTGACCGGGATCATTTGTGGCACCACATCAAGCCCCATCGCTGTTTTCAGGCCCAGGAACAGATGATTATCGTAAAGGGCCAGGGCCTGACGGTCACGGACATCCGCGGCCGGGAGTATCTTGACGCCACCTCCGGCGGGGTGTGGTGCGTCAACGTGGGATACGGCCGCGAGAGCATCGCTAATGCCGTGGCCGCTCAGATGAAGCAAATGGCCTATTATGCCGGCAGCGTGGGCACTATTCCTTCCATTAAGCTTTCCGGCAAGCTGCTGGAACTGCTGCCGGGCATGGGAAAAGTCTACTATTCCAACAGCGGGTCCGAAGCCAACGAGAAAAGCTACAAAATCATCCGCCAGGCCACGACCATCGATCCACAACGCAAGGGCAAGTATAAGATTCTTTACCGGGACAGGGACTACCATGGAACGACCATCGCCGTTCTGGCCTCCTCGGGACAGGCCGAACGCAAAAAGGATTTCGGGCCGTTTCCGGAAGGCTTTGTGCAGGTTCCCCATTGCCTTTGCTACCGCTGCCCCTTTGCCAAAACCTATCCGGGGTGCGATATCCAATGCGCCCGGGCGATCGAGAACATTATTCTCGAACAAGGCCCCGATACGGTAGGCGGGTTGATTTTGGAGCCCATCACCGCGGGCGGCGGCATTATCGTTCCGGTGGACGAGTATTTTCCCGTTGTCCAGGACATCTGCCGAAAATACGGAGTATTTCTGGTCATCGACGAAGTGGTTGCCGGTTTCGGCCGGACCGGCGCGTTTTTCGGGCACCAGCATTTCGACGTGGCGCCGGATATGATCACCCTGGCAAAAGGGATGGCCAGCGCCTACGAGCCCATTTCGGCAACGGTGGTGAAACAGCCTATTTACGACCTGTTTCTCAACGACCCGGCCGATCCGGAATCGCGAATGCATTTTTTCAGGGATATCTCCACCTATGGCGGTTGTGCGGGAGCCATGGCGGCATCGTTGGAGAACATCCGCATCATCGAGGAAGAGAACCTGACGGAAAACAGCCGGGTCATGGGAGGCTACCTGCTCGACCGTATGCGGGAACTGCTGGACCATCCCAAGGTGGGGGACGTGCGCGGCAAAGGCCTTTTCCTGGGCGTGGAACTGGTGGCCGACAAAACGAGCAAGGCGCCTGCCGGCGAAGTGCAGGTCGGTGCGGTGGTGGACGCCATCAAAGCCGAAGGCGTGCTGGTGGGACGCACCAACAGCAGCCTGCCCGGACTCAACACCACCTTGTACTACGCGCCGGCGCTGGTGATCAACAAGGAGGAGGCCGACCGCATGGTCGACGCCACGCGAAAGGGGATCGAGGCGGCATTTGGTTGAAGTAAATGAAACTTCGGGCGATGCCCGAGGGATTTGAAGTGGTTCGAA
This sequence comes from Desulfosarcina widdelii, assembly GCF_009688965.1. Lineage (GTDB taxonomy): Bacteria > Desulfobacterota > Desulfobacteria > Desulfobacterales > Desulfosarcinaceae > Desulfosarcina > Desulfosarcina widdelii. Next base: position 327,995 of record NZ_AP021875.1, read on the forward strand.
CCGGTCCGGCGAGACACTCGACAGGCGACTGTTTTTAGAACGTCGAACATCGAACATCGAACGCCCAACGTCGAATGAGGAGATCGCTTCGCTCCATCGTTCGATAAAAAAGGTTACCAGCAATTTTTATCGTCTGTAGTGCATTGTTTTAAAAAATAAAAACGATAGGATGCCTTATTCGAAGTTCAACGTTGAGCGTTCGATGTTCAACGTTCTTTCAGCCGCCCAAAGAAACAACGGGTCCGTGACGTTTCTATTCGTAGGAGGATTCCATGCGCCACATCCTTAGGCTGATTTCCACCGCGAGCCTGATCCTGCTGACCGGCTGCGCCGGGCTCAACCGCTATCCGGTCGACGGCACCCAGTCCCTGGACGGTCTCCGGGCGCCGGCAACGGTGAACCGCGACGAAAAGGGCATGGCCTATATTCACGCCCGGACGCTGGATGACGCCATGCTGGCCCTGGGGTATGTCACGGCCCAGGACCGGCTGTTCCAGATGACCCTCACCCGCCTGTTCGCCCAGGGCCGCATCAGCGAACTGGCCGGTGAAAAGGGCAGGGATGTGGACATCCGCCATCGCACCCTGGGATTCCACCGGCGGGCGATCGAGCATGCCAGGATGCTGGAACCGGATACCCGCCGCTGGTTCCAGCGGTATGTGGACGGCGTCAATGCCTATATCCGGTCCGGCGAGGATTCCTTTCCCCTGGAGTTCAAGCTGGCGGGGATATCGCCCGAATTGTGGTCCGTGGCCGACTGCCTGTCCATTTTGTACTACATGAGCTGGAGCACCTCGGCCAACCTGAAGGCCGAAATTGTCGCCCAGATGCTGATCGAACGGCTCGGCGAGCAAAAGGCCAGGGAGATTTTCCCCCTGAATGTCAATCCCGACGATGCGTTCTCCCTGAAGTTGGCCGCCGACGGGCGCATTTCTGAGAATTTGGCCGTCGGGTGCGATGGGATGCTTGCCGGCTTTCTGGAAGGCGGCTCCCATGAATTGGGGAGCAATAACTGGGTTGCCGGAGCAGACCTGTCGTCGGGTGGAAAACCGGTGGTATGCAACGACCCGCACTTAGATGCCCGGATCCTTCCCGGACCCTGGTATCCGGCCGGGCTTTTCACCCCCGATAACCGCATCGTCGGCGTCCATATTCCGGGACTGCCCCTGATGCCCATCTTTCGCAACCAGCATGTGGCCGCAGGCATTACCAATGCCTATGGAGACATGCAGGATCTGTTTGTCGAAACCGTCGATCCGGCAAATGCGGACCACTACCTGGAAGGCAGCCGTTCGATTCCCTTTGCCGTCATCCGGGAAACGCTGAAAATCCGGGACAAGAAGGCCGAAGACGGTTTCAGGGAGGAAGCCATTGAAATCCGCAGCACCAATAGAGGACCGGTGGTTTCCGGTGTGCTGAAGGGCCTGGAAACCGATAAATTCATGAGCCTGCGATGGGCGCCTTTCGAAACCATGGGACCGACACTAGGCGTGATGGAGGTGGTCCAGGCCAAAAGTACGGCCGAAATCCGGTCCGCGCTGGCCCATACCAACATCATCATGCTCAATTTCGTTTTCGGCGATGATCGCGGCGATTTCGGCTGGCATGTTTCCGGACGTCTGCCCATTCGCAGCCGCTGCGACGGAACCGTTCCCTGTGTCGTCACTGACGGAGAAGACGACTGGCGTGGTTTCGTTCCCTTCGATGAGATGCCCCAGATTACGAATCCGGTCAAAGGATGGGTGGGAACCTGCAACCATCACACCGTGCCTCACGACTATCCGTACTACTACTCTTCCTATCAGGCGACCAGCTATCGCTATCGCCGCCTTAAAGAACTGATGGCCATACCGGGCAAAAAGACGGCCGACCAGCATTGGCAGTACCAGCGCGATACCTACAACCTGCTGGCGGAAAAGCTGGTGCCTTTCATGGTGCCCGTCCTGAACCAATCGCTGCAGACGCGGCCGCTGGCCAAAATTCTCGGCCAGTGGGATTATCGCGACACGGCCGATGCCCCCGGCGCCACCGTGTTCCATTCCATTTACGAACGATTCGCCTGGCTGACATTTGCCGATGAACTGGGAGAACCGCTTGCCCGAACCATGCTCGGGGTCTGGTATTTCTGGCAGGAACGGTTTCAGCAGATGATGTTGACCGACGACCTGGATCACTGGTTCGACGACGCCGCGACGAAAGCGGTTGTCGAGAGCAAACAGGATCTCCTGATCCGGGCGGCTTTGGACGCCCAAGCCGGTTTGTCCGAAACCCTGGGCGCCGACCCCGAGAACTGGAACTGGGGCGCCGTGCACCGCCACACCTTTGTCAGCCCGATCCGGCGGGAAGGGCCGGGCAGCGGCTTTCTGGGCGGCGGCACGCACCCTGCGCCCGGATCCGTGGAAACCCTGTACCGCGGGTTGTATGATTATGACGATCCTTACGCGGTAACCGTTTCGGCGTCCTTGCGCATGGTGGCCGATCTGGGCGACGACGATAAAGTGCTGGCCGTCATTCCCGGCGGGGTGGCCGGGCGGGTGTTTCACCCCCACGCCACCGACCAGATCGAGGCCTTCATGAGCGGAGAAAAACGTTACTGGTGGTTCAGCGACAATGCAATTGCAGAACATGCGCAATCCACCCTGCGGTTGCAGCCCCAACCCTGAAAAAACCGGCGTTGGTTTTATTCTCCCGGGAGCTTCTCCAGTCTTGCCAGTTTGCCGGCGGCATCGCGGGTTTTGTTCCACTCCCTGCGCGTGCAGGCCGCCATGTCCCCCGGCAGGCTGTCGATGATTTCAAAATAGTCCAGATTGTACTTGTTTTTTACCACCTCGTCTCTGGGTTTGCAGCGCACCACGTAAACCGTCTGTACCGACTGATGATCGAAGTCTCGCCAGACCTGAGGATCTTTGAGCAATTGGTAGCGGTGCCCTTCCAGGGCTTTGATTACTGTCGGCGCATCGAAACTGCCGGCCCGTTCCACCGCCGCTTTGTATTCGAAAAGAATGGTGTAAGCGGAAGCCGCAGAAGAGCTGGGGTAGCGCGTGTTCGCCTGACGGTAGTCTTCCACAAACTGAATTCCCCGTTTAAAGTGGTATCTGTAAGGAACCTGCCAGCACCACGGAACGGTTCCCACAACTCCCTGCATGGCCCTCGGACCGCCGCGTTCGGCCATGCCCAGGGTTAGATTGGGAACTACGATCTGCATGCGGTCCTTCATGCCCATCTTGTGCGCCAGGCGGATGGCGTTGGCCATTTCCTGGCCGAACAGAACCATGACCAGCACGTCCGGGCGCTCTCTGGCCGCAGCAGTCAGTGCCTCGGTAAAATCGATGGAGGGAAACGGTGTGAGAATGCCCTTGTGCACGGATTTGTCTTCGGTGCCGGTGAATTTTCTCAAAGATGCTTCGGTTGTCCATCCCCAGGTATAATCGGAGGTGATATAGAAGTATTTTTTCCCGGAATACTTCTTTTTGAGAAATGAAGAGATGGCTTTGGCGGCCATCCACGAATCATTGCACTCCCGGAAGGTATGGCGATGCGCCTCGCAGCCGGTGACTGTTGTGGAATAGGTCAGGGTGCCGAAAAAGGGAACCCCTTTTTGCTGGCAGACCTTGGACACAGCCACGGCAACCGCACTGGAAGACCCCCCGAAGACCATTTGCGCGCCATCGATGTCGATCGCTCGGACGGCGTTTTTGGCGGCGATGTCTGTATTGGATTGGGTGTTGTAGGTGACCAGTTCGACCTGTTTGTTCAAGATGCCGCCCTGGGCGTTGATTTGATTTTTTGCCAGATAGGCCGCTTTCCACTGCTCTTTGCCTTGCTTGAAATAGGGACCGGTTTCGGGGTAGTTCAATGCGACGGTAACGGTGCCCTCGCTGGCCAGAGAAGCGGATGCGATAAAAAAGAGCAGGAGTGCAGCCTGGATGCAGCAGGTTGTCGTTCGACGGTATTGCATGTTGACCTCCTTTTATGCATGCCGTGGCGGCATGCCCGGTTTTCGGGCCTGTCTTCGAAAGGGTCGATGGTGGGTCCAACCCCGAATCTATAGAACTGAACAAGCTACGTAAAATAACGAAACAGCAAAACCTATGCCACAAAAATAAAATTAAAATCGTACAATAAATGAAAACAATTCATTTATATGGGGTTTGGAATCGATGAAATTTTTAAATAAATCGGTTTTTGTTAAAATATAAGGATAATTTTAAATTGCTGGAGGCGGGCAACATGGAACGCCCTTTCAACATCGACAGGTACGGAGTTCATCCATGAAGACGGATGTGGTCGTTGTGGGTGCCGGACCGGCCGGTTGTGCAGCGGCCCACGATCTGGCTTTGCAGGGCATCCGCGTACGGCTGCTGGACCGGGTCGAATTTCCGCGAAAAAAGGTGTGTGCCGGCGGGTTAACGGTCAAAGCGCGCCGCGCGCTGCCATATTCCGCCGAACCGGTTGTCCAGCGGACCGTTAGCAGCCTTGCCGTCAGTTGCCGCATGCGGCGCCAGCGGTTTTTTACCGGCAAGGATCCCATCTGCCATATGGTGGACCGATCAGCCTTCGACTTTTTCTGTCTGCAAAAGACAGTGGCCGCCGGAGCGGTATTCAAAATTGTCAATCGGATCGAGAGTATCGTGGAAACCCGCGGGATCGTTACGATGAACACGGACTTCGGACCGATTCGCTGCCGATATCTGATCGGCGCCGACGGGGTTCATAGCCGGGTGCGGCTGCTCACAGGCCGATTTAAAGCGATTCGCTTCGGTTTTGGCATTGAAGGGATTGTTAAGGACCTGCCGGACAACGATCCGGGCATGGGCTTCGATTTCGATAAGGTGTGTGGCGGCTATGGCTGGGTATTTCCCAAAAAGGACCACATCAATGTCGGCCTGTATACCCAGCGGTGGCCGGCCCGTATCCGGCGGCAGGATCTGGCCGATTACGCTTCCCGAAGGCTCGGCGGCGCTCCGCCCGAACAGGTCAGCGGCTATCGGTTGGGAATGGGCGGTTGGCGATATTGGCCCGGGCGTGGACGGGTGCTGCTCGCGGGCGATGCAGCAGGACTGGTAGACCCGCTGCTGGGAGAAGGCTTGTATCACGCCATCGTCAGTGGCCGGAAGGCAGCCAGGGCCGTCACCGATGCCATGGATACCGGCTGCGATGCCTGCCGGTCGTATGGATTCGCCCTGGCGCCCATCCAGCGGGAATTGCTGTTCGCCCGGTTTGCCGCGGCCGTTTTTTACCGGCTGCCCGACATGGGCTATTCGCTGCTGACTTCACCGGCAGCCCGGATTCCGCTCATGGGTGGGTTTGCCCGAGGAATGACGCTGCTGGACCTTGTTTTGAACGGGGTTCGATTTTGGATAGGCCGTATTTAGCTGATAATGGTTCAAGGATTCAAAGGTTCGAGGCATCTCCTATCAATTGAACCAACGCAGCCAACCAGTCAAACGATCCAATCTCTCTGCGCCCTTAGCGTCTCCGCGGTGATTTCCCACATCTCAAATCCATCTTGCATCATCTGTCCTCCGACCTCCGACCTCCGACCTCCGACCTCCGACTTCCGACCTCTGTCTTCAGTCATCCGACTTCGGTCATCCCACATCCCTCATCCATCTTTCATCCTCACTCCTCCACCAGCAACCGGCAGGTCGCCTTCCTGCAAAATCCGGCAATTTCATTCCCGCTGCTCTGGTGATCCCGGCCCAGGTGAAAATTGATCCAGGAAGAGGTCTCGTCCAGTTCCCACATGCGCGGTGGTACGCAGCCCTCGCACATCTGTTTGATTTCCCCTTTGGCGGCCAGCCGGTTGTGAGCGCGGAACCAGACGCACGGTCGATCCGGATGTACTTCACACATGCCGTCGCGGCTGCCGCCGCAGGCCCCGTTGCGGGTGTGCTTGGGGCATCCCCATTCGGGGCACAGAAAGCCGACATGCTGGATGGCGCAGTCGCCGCATTGCCGGCATCCCAGCAGCATGCGTTTGATGGGGTGCTCGATCAGACGAAGAAAGAGGCTGCCGGCGATGTTGCCGTCCAGGGCGCTGCAGATCGCTTTGTACAAAGGGGCCAGGAAAGAATCGAAATCGAAAAACAGGTTATGGGAGACTTTCATCAGGGGATACAGAATCCGATCGACCACCGGCAGCGGCCTGGGTGCCAGTCCCAAGGTAGTTTTGCTCGCCGTTTCGGGCGGCGTCTCCCGGAACGCATAAAAACCGTTGGATTGTGGATAGTTGAAGCGGGGCAGCCATTGCTGCCAGTCGTCGCCGATCTGCTCCATGCGGTCCAGGATTTTGCCCACCGTGGCAAAATCCCGGTGAATGCCTCCGATATGAATGCCCCGGTAACCGAGCCCTTTCAGCACGGCTCCCAACCGGGCCGCCCGTTCGATGGCAAACTTGCGGCCTTCCTGCTTGTCTTTCCACTCCTTTTCAACGGAGTGCAGTAGATCATCGGTGACGACGGCTCCCGGCACCCGTCCCTGGTTCATGATGCGGGCCGCATGGGGGCTGAGCACATAGACCGATCCCAGGGTGGGGACGTCGATTCCCATGTGCCGCTGAATGCCGATCAATTCCTGGAATTTACGGGCGTCGTAGCCGAGCTGGGTGATCAAAAACTGGGCCCCGGCGGCAACCTTGCGGCTCATTTTTGCATACTGGGCCACGCATTCGCCTTCGGTTCGTTTGAAGGGCGAAACCGCACCGCCGGAGAAAAAGCTGTCCGGGTCTCCGGCCGCATTGATGCGTTTGCCGATCAGATTCAGCATGATGTGCAGGTTGACCGAATCGATGTCGAACACCGGTGCCCCCTGGCCGCCGAAACCTTTTCCGGAATAGTCGCCGGTAAGGGCCAGGATGTTTTTCATGCCCATCATGGCGAGCTGCAGGGCACGGCTTTCCATGCCCACCCGGTTCATGTCCCGGCAGGTAAAATGGACGATGACATCCATGCCGATGGAGAAAATCCGGTAGCCGATGGCATCGGGGCTCAAGGAAGGGTTGCCTCCGGGATTGTCCGTGATGGAAACGGCCGAGACCCGGCCGTCGGCAAAGGCGTCTTTGGCAATGCCCATGACCGTGTCCACGGATCTTCCCGTGGACTCCCGGCCGGGCACCAGTTCCAGCGTCACGACGAACCGCCTGGAATCTGAAATGTCGTTCTGAAAAACCCTTAGCATCAGTGCCAACCTTTTTTATCAGCCCCGAATTCGGGGGAATGGTTATTTAAGTTCAATCTTGAAAAAGATTCTGAAAGGACCTATTTTAACCAGTTGGGTTGCAGCGGACGTGAATATCTCCAGCGGCAGGGCTTTTCGTTGGCGCGATTTTCAGGCCTGCATGCCATCCAAGAAAACAGTACTATCGCCGATTAAAACGGCTTGATCAATGGATATGAAATGGCTCTGCTTCATTATCCATAAAAATGATTATGAAAAAGGTGCAAATTTCGTGAATGATTTCAATGAACATAAATGGCCGGCGGTAATTTTCTTTGTGACCTGCGGGCTCTTTTTTTTCGGCTGCGTCTGGTACCTGTGGGCCGGGGCGACGAACCCGGAGTATTACTGGCAGCCGTCCGAAGCCCTGGCCCTGGAATCGCCGGAACCGTTTTTGGAGAAGAACGAATGCGTTCTTCTGACTAAAAATAAGGGGGTCCGGGTAAACGGCGCCCGTGTCGTATACCGGGGCAGCCGCAACGGCGCCCTTTTGCTCGATCTTTACGTCCTGCAACTCGACCCCCACTATGGGTATCCCCACAAAATCGAGGAAGACCAGGCCCGCAAGGGCTTCCGCATGGGAGAAGAACACTACAAGGTCCTGGCGGCCAGTGACGCCAAAATCAGTCTGCAACGGCTGTAAAACCAAAAAAATCTGCAGCTCATAGTCGATAGCTCATAGGGAATTCGAAATTGCTATCAGCTATCCGGATTCCTTACCGGACGAAAAACGCCTCCACTGAGCCACAGTCGGGAAAAGGGCGCCCCCACCGGCAGCACATCCTTTTGCAAACGGTACTCATCGACGCGCACCGTGTCGCGCTCATAATCCGGATCCCAGGGTTGCACGAGCAGGCCGCCTTTTTCAAGGGGCCACAGGCGCGGCGTGATCGCTGCCGGCCACGTGCGGTTACGGGCCTCGACGACCATTTCCCGCAAGTCGGCAAAGGAGAGCATCTGGTGCAGGGTCACCAATGCCGGCGGACTCAAGGGCAGCGATCCGTCTGAATTTTTTGTCAGCGCTTCGCGGGGGGAGATCCATATGCCGTCAACTGTTTCACGGTTGTCCGGACGGCATCGTTGATTCCTTTTTACAGGTGCTATGAAAAAACAGGTGTCGAATCGTTTGGGCATCGACTGCGGGGTGATCCAGCGGCTCCAGTAGGCCATTTTAGAGGTTGAGAGGATCAGATCCCTGGTCCCTGCCAATCGTTTGAACGACAGCCCTCCAGCCGGCCGGCGGTTAGCCGGGTCTGTACACGGATCCGCTTCTGTCATGCCGGACTTGATCCGACCTTCAGGAAATGCACTGGATTCCGGCCTTCGCCGGAATGACGGAGAATTGAAATCTTTCGTTGCCGGAGCAGTCGCAGGGCCGCCGCCCCTTGCCATGGGCCCGGCCAGCAGCACCCCGGCTTCCTCCCAGGTTTCCCGGATGGCGGCCACGGCAAAGGGCAGGATCGTTTCCGGCCTGCCGTTCAAGGCCGCAGGCATCTCTTTTTCCGACAGGTCCACGTGGCCCAGCCAGAAATCGGTATCCCGATCTTCGGCTTCCAGGCGGCCTCCGGGAAAAACATAGACGCCGGGCATGAATCGGCTCGCGGCACTGCGCCGCAACAGGTAAAGTTCCATTTCCGATTCGTTTTGTCGGACCAGAATGAGGGTGGCGGATGGCGTCGGTGGGGGCGGCTGTTGGGGTACAATGGACATTGATGACGCGAACCATGATGTAAGGTTTTATCTTGACCCTGGCCAAGCGAAAACAACCCTCTTTTTGAACGTCGACCATCGAACATCGAACGTCCAATATCGAATAATGAGCTCGCTTTGCTCCTTATTCACGCGAACCCTGGAACCCCTGGCCCCTCGAACCTTTTCCCTTTCGAAAATCCCAAACCACATCTCCTATCTCACATCCCACATCCCACATCGTCCATCCAACATCACTATCATTTGTAACGCCAACCAACCCGACAAACTCAACCAACCAAACCAACTTAAACTGTCACCCATCCGCCGACTCATGGCGGCCATTGTCGATCACCTCCCGGATGGCGTGGGAAAGTTTTTCCATGCCGAAAGGTTTCTGGATAAAGCCGTTGCAGCCGCGATCGATAATGGCGGCGGCGTCTCCCATGGCATATCCGCTGGCCAATAAAACTTTGATGTCGGATCTGATCGTGCGCAGCCTGTCGAAGACTTCTCCGCCGCTGATGTCCGGCATGATCAGGTCCAGGATGACCAGGTCGATTTTTTCGGGGTCGTCCTGGAAAACGCGGATGGCATCTTCCCCGCAGCAGGCCTGGATGATCGTATACCCCATTTTCCCGAGCATTTTTACACCGATGTCCAGGATGTACGGCTCATCGTCAACCAGTAGAATGGTTTCCGGGCCTTTGAGGATTCCCTTTGGTGCCGGTGCAGCTTCTTTTGCGGTTTCCCGGGAAACGGGCAGATACACGCTGAAGGTGGTTCCGCGGCCGGTGTGGCTTTCGAAATCCACGATCCCGCCGTGGTTTTTGACGATCCCGAATACCGAGGCCAGCCCAAGCCCAGATCCGCATCCGAAATCCTTGGTGGTGAAGAAGGGATCGAAAATTCGGTGGGAGATGTCCGGAGCGATGCCCTTGCCCGTGTCCGTCACCGATATCCTGACATAATCGCCGTAGTTGACTTCGAAGGGCTTGACGAAGTTTTCGTCGATGGTGACATTCTGGGTCTCCAGGTAGAGGTCCCCTTTTTCCTCCATGGCCTGCCAGGCGTTGAGATACAGGTTGATCAGTACCTGTTCGATCTGACCGCGATCGGCGGAAACCATGCGAACCAACGGTTCGTAGGTTTCGTGGATGCGAATGGACTTGCGCGTTCTGCCGAACAGCTTTGCCGTTTTGGCCACCAGTTCGTTCAGGTTGACCGGTTTGACCACATACTTGCCGCCCCGTGCGAACCCCAGAAGCTGACGGGTGAGATTGGCGCCGCTGTCCACCAGCTGCTCGATGCTGCGTATATTTTCGTAAAGCGGGTGCCAGCGGTTGACATCCAGGTACATCAAAGAGACGTTGCCCTGAATCCCCATGAGCAGGTTGTTGAAGTCATGGGCAATGCCCCCGGCCAAAGTGCCGATGGCTTCCATCTTCTGGGCCTGGTGGAGTTTGGTTTCCACATTTTTTTTCTCGGTGATGTCGATGCCGACCCTCTGGTACTCCATGGCGTTGTTTTTTTCGTTGAACAGGGCCCGGTCGGTCCACTGGCGCCAGACGGTTTCGCCGGTTTCGGTCCGGCTGCACTGCTCATGGGTGACCATGGGTTTTCCGGGATGCAGCCGATCCAGACGCTTTTGCATGCGCTTTTTTTCGCTGGACGGAAAGAAGTCGAAAATCGATATGGAACCGAGTTGTTCGTCGGAAATCCCGTAATGGTTTTTGAAACGCATGTTGGCAAAGGTGAGACGGCCGTCGGGAAGGTACCGGCACACCAGGGCCGGCATGTCGCGGGAAACGGAGCGGTAGCGCTCCTCGCTCTCTTTGAGGGCCTTGACCGCCCGCTTGCGCTCCTCGATTTCATTGCGAAGCTGGATATTGGCCTTTTCCAGGGCTTCGGTGCGCGACGCCACCCGGCGTTCGAGGCGGTCGTGGGCCTTTTTCAACTCCGCTTCGGCGCTTTTCCTGTCCGTGATGTCGTGGGTGACCACCACGGCATGGGTAACGCGGCCTTCATCGCTGCGATACGGGTTGTAAGTGACCTGAAAGCAGCGCAGCTCCTTTCCGTCGAACTTGAACCAGTCTTCCGAACTGGCCACGTTGCCGGCGAAACAATGGTCAAGCTTGGGCTTGATGATGGTTTCGAACTGCATTTGGCCCCAGACATCGGCCACCGTCCGGCCGACGACGTCCCGGGGGCGCTGCCCCCGTGCCCGGCAGTAGGCCTGGTTGACGCTTTCGTATCTGTAATCGCGGTCGATCATGGTCAACAACTGATCTGCCGCGTTGGCGATAAATTGCGTTTTGCGCCGAACCTCTTTTTCGTTTTCGAGGCAGCGCAGCTTTTCCTGCAACGCATTGTTCTTCGCGACCAGTTCATCCATGGTGAGATTGTCGTTCATATTCCTATGGGGATCGGGGGTTAATGCAAGACCCATCCATAGAACGGTTTGTTCGGTTCGTCAATATGCGTGAACGGTTCGTTTGGATGTCAGAAATCGGTTAGCGGTGATTATTTTGTTGACATCCCTTTAAACAACACTATATTAGCGCACCAGCAAGCTGATCGTTGAATCGAGGTCCCCCATCTGGTGTTGCAGTTCCAGCCAAATGAGGGATCTTTTTTTGTCGCAGTGGACGGTTTCGTAAAAACCCGATATCCGCGTTATTCGATGCCGTCACTTAAACCAGGAGCGCTTTGATCGAACAGATACCGCGCTCGAAACCAGAGGGTATTATGGCAGCAAGCATCGAGAAAATCAGAAACATCGGCATCAGTGCCCATATCGACTCGGGTAAAACCACCCTGACCGAGCGGATTCTGTTTTACACCAAACGGATCCACGCCATTCACGACGTGAAGGGCAAAGATGGGGTCGGGGCCACCATGGACTCCATGGAACTGGAAAAGGAGCGCGGCATCACCATCGCTTCCGCCGCCACCTACTGCGAGTGGAACAACCACGAGATCAACATTATCGACACCCCCGGCCATGTCGATTTCACCATCGAAGTGGAACGCAGCCTGCGCGTTCTGGACGGCGCCATTCTCGTGCTCTGCTCCGTGGGCGGCGTCCAGAGCCAGTCCATTACCGTGGATCAGCAGATGAAGCGCTACAAGGTTCCGTGCATTGCCTTCATCAACAAATGCGACCGCAGCGGTGCCAATCCGTTTCGTGTGGTCAAACAGCTCAAAGAGAAATTGGGCCACAACGCGGTCGCCATGCAGATTCCCGTGGGACTCGAAGCCGGGCATGAAGGCGTCGTGGATCTGGTTGCCATGAAGGCGCTTTATTTCGACGGCGACAAAGGAGAGACGATCCGCGTGGAAGAGGTACCCGAAGCGCTCATGGAACAGGCCATGGAAAAACGCGAAATCCTTCTCGACGCGGCATCCATGTTTTCCGACGAATTGACCGAGGCCATTCTGGAAGAGGCTCCGATTTCTGAAGAGATGCTGATCGGCGCCATCCGCAAGGGTACCCTGGAGCGTCAGATCACGCCGGTTTTCATGGGTTCCGCCTATAAAAACAAGGCCGTCCAGCCGCTTCTGGATGCGGTCACCCAACTGCTTCCCTGCCCGTCCGACATCACCAACCAGGCGCTGGACCTTGACCAGGACGAGGCCCAGGTGGAACTTTCCTCGGATCCGGCCGCACCCACGGTGGCGCTGGCTTTCAAGCTGGAGGATGGCCAGTATGGCCAATTGACTTACATCCGCGTGTACCAGGGGACGCTGGCCAAAGGCGACACGGTGGTGAACGTACGCACGGGCCGCAAGATCAAGATCGGCCGCCTGGTGCGCATGCATGCCAACCAGATGGAAGACATCGCCGAGATTTCCGCCGGCTACATCGGCGCCCTGTTCGGTGTGGACTGTGCTTCGGGAGATACCTTCACCGATCGCGACCTGAATTTGACCATGACCTCGATGTATGTGCCGGAGCCGGTAATTTCCCTGGCCATCGTTCCCAAGGACAACAAGGCCGAGATCAACATGTCCAAGGCGCTCAACCGGTTTTCCAAGGAAGATCCCACTTTCCGTACCTTCGTCAGCGAAGAGACCGGCGATACGATCATTTCCGGCATGGGCGAGCTTCACCTGGACGTGTACATCGAACGCATGCGCCGGGAGTACAAAGCCGAGGTGACGACCGGCGCTCCCCGGGTGGCCTATCGGGAGACCATTACCCGTCGGTCCGAGTTCAACTACACCCACAAGAAGCAGACCGGCGGTTCGGGGCAGTTCGGCCGGGTTGCCGGTTACATGGAGCCCCTGGAAGGTGCGGACTTCGAGTTCGTCAATGAAGTCACCGGCGGCGCCATTCCCACGCCGTTCATTCCAGCTTGCGAAAAGGGATTCAGAAACTGCCTGGCAAAAGGACCCAAGATGGAGTTTCCCGTCACGGGCGTAAAAGTGGTGATCAATGACGGTGCTGCCCACAGCGTGGACTCATCGGACATGGCTTTCCAGGCCGCCGCCCGAGGCGCTTTTCTCGAGGGCTACATGAAGGCGGCGCCGGTGATTCACGAACCGATCATGAAAGTGGCCGTGGAAACGCCCACCGAGTACCAGGGGGCGGTCATGGGATCGTTGAACCAGCGCCGCGGCATGATTGTGGGTTCCCAGGAAGAGGGCCCCATGTGCGTCATCGAATCCCAGGTGCCCCTGGCCGAGATGTTCGGATATTCCACGGTGCTGCGCTCCCTGACCCAGGGAAAAGCCCAGTTCACCATGGAGTTCGCCACCTACCGGCAGGTCCCGCAGTCCATCGCGGAAGAGATCGCCAAAAAGCGCGAGGAAGAGAAAAAGAGCGTTGCCTGATATGGGTTCGATGATAACCAAGGAAGATACGGACGAATGGCGACAGGCCCGGAAACGGGCCCGAAAAAATAACTACCCATCCCTGGCGACCGCGAACAGCGTCGCCGCCGACCGACCTGCATGGGGCACGGGACCGCGACCGATCGGGGCCAGGGTGATCAACCTGAAAGAGAGGAATCTGGATATGCTTAAAAACGATCTGATCCTCAGAAATCCGCTCAGACTGATGGGCCACGAAAACGAAGCCATCGTTCCCGAAGGGGGCTTTGGAGCGGTTCTGGCGCGTGCCGGTGTCGGTAAAACGGCCCTGATCGTTCAAGTGGCTCTGGACACCATGCTGCAGCACAGAAATGTGCTCCACGTAAGCCTGGATGATCCCGTCGAAAAGGTCAATTTATGGTACCAGGAGGTGCTCAACAGCCTGGCCCACCAGTACCACGTGCGGCAGATCAAGGACCTTTGGGAATCCATTCAGATGAACCGCTTCATCATGACCTTCAAGGTGGAGGGCTTCAGCGTTCCCAAACTGGAAGAGCGGGTAAAGGATCTTACCGAGCAGCAGATTTTCAATCCGCACATGGTGATCATCGATGGCCTGCCCTTCGATGAACGCTTGAGAGGCCCCCTCGAGGGCTTGAAAGCCTTTTCTGAGAACCATCGCCTTCGCCTGTGGTTCACGGTGACCACCCACCGGCACGAGGAGCCGGCCGCCGACGGCCTGCCGGTCCAGTTGTCCGCCGTTGCCGATCTGTTCGACGCGGCCATTCAACTGCAGCCGGAAGGCAATAAGATCCACATCCGCAGCCTCAAGGGCGGACCTGCCGAATCCCGCGACCAGCTTCTGGATCCGGCCACCATGCTGATAAAGGATCCGCAATAGGATTTTTGAGGATTCGAGGGTTCGAGGATTCAAGGGGTCGAGGGGGCAATGATGCCGTCAACCCTTGAATCCTGGACCGCTTCCTTTTGCGTAAATCCCAAATCACAAACTCCAAGTTCCAAATAAATTCAGTAACTTCCGGTTAAGTTATTGCACTAACGTTTTCTAATTTTGGCTCTTTTTCATATCGCTGATCACCGGCATCCACAGGCCAGCATCGCAGTTCATTTTCGATCTGAGTACGCAACTGCCTCACCCGCCGGATGGATACCTTTTCCTTAAAATGGTTGTGACAGTATATGGCCAACAACAGATAAGTGATCAGGCCTGAAAGGATCTGGACCATGAGGCCATAGGAACTGCGGGCAATCAGATGGTAGACCTTCAGGTGTCTTTTCCACCAGGCAAAAAAGTTCTCAATGTTCCAGCGCAATTTATACGCCTGTGCGATCTGCTCCGACGATAAATCGTAGCGATTGGTGGCAATCCAGTATTTGACACGGTCGACTTCGTAACCCACCAACCGTAAGGGGCGTTGGCTCTGGTTTATACCCGCGGTACCCAAAAGTACCATGCCATCGAAGAAAACAATGCTGTCAGCAGGTATCGCGTGCTGAGAGACGATCTTTTTCTTGGTGCTGGCCTTGATTCGGCAAATAAACAACTGATCGTTTTCTTGCCATTGATCGAACAGTTCGTGGCATTGATATCCACGGTCCAGAACCCCGGTTTGCCCTTTCGAAAGTATCTTAGAGACAAAAGGCCTTTCCGCACCGTTGCCGTCGGTGAGATAAACTTTCCTGGGAATGGATCGATTCAGGTCAAAGCCGACATGAACTTTTGCCTTTTTGGATGCTTTTCGATAATCGGCCCAAAGCATGGATAAGGTGCCATCAATCAAGGAACCGTCAATCCCAACCAATTGGCCAAGCTCCTTATTGGCCTCCGGTAACAAATGGGATGCTTGCTGTTGGAGATTTTCGAATACATGTAAGAACTGATCAAGCCCACGCGTGTTTGTGGCCTCGGAGAAACTGCTCTTTTCAATGCCATCTTCAGGAGCAATATGTTCTCTGGCAAAGTTGTCTTCTTTGAGAGTTTGCAAAAGGTGTTGTGCCGATGTGTGTTCTTCAAGATGGAAAAAGACCAATGCCCGCAGCTGCTCCTCGAAAGACATTTTCAAGGGGCGATTCCCTCTGGATTGAAGTTCAGGCATCGTATTCATGGCATTAAGAGCAGGTTTCAATAAGTCGAAAAAAGAAATGGAGCTTGGCTTTTTGCATGGGTGAAATGTGCGCGGCATGTATAACCTCCTGTAATAATGAGTTATACAAAATCGCGCCGCTTATTGACCGCTTGTTGTCAAGCATAAAATTGCGTCATTACAAAATAATCTCAAATGCTTATATGCAAAAGCCTATCCGGAAATTACTGAAATAAATTACAAACTTCAAATCCCAAACGACTGACCCCAACTCTCACATCCCAAATTGCATTGCCCTGTCTACCTCGCATGGCGGGAATTCATACGAGATCCCCCAAAGCTTTTTTAGGACGCGGATAAACGCGGATGAACACGGATCGGTTGCTACGCAAGCCTGCGGCTGAAACCAATCAACCAATCAAACGCTAAAAACTCTCCGCGCCCTCCGTGACTCTGCGGTGATTTCTCCAATCGCATATCGCACATCCCAAATCCCAAAGCTCACATCGCAGATCTCAGACCTTCTGCAGTGCTTCAATCCGCTGCATCACCGGGGGATGAGAGTAGTTCAAAAACACGTAAAAAGGATGGGGCGAGAGATTGGAGAGGTTGTGGACGCTGAGCTTTTTGAGCGTCTCGATCATGGCGCCGGCGTTGCCGGTGGTTTCGGCGGCAAAACGGTCGGCCGCATACTCATGGATGCGGGAGATCCGCTGTACAATCATTCCGAGAAAAAAGTCCAGCGGCGCGTAGAGCAGGCCGAAGAACACCAGCCCTGCGTGAATGGACGGTTGATTCACGTAAAAAGCCTCGAACAGAGCCGGCGTGTTGATTGTCAGGGACATGAGAAAGAGCATAATTCCGGTCTGCAGGATGCCGATCGTCATCATTTTCAGGATGTGCCGCATCTTGTAATGCCCCATTTCATGGGCCAGCACGGCCACCAACTCTTCTACAGGGTGCTTGGCAATGAGGGTGTCGAAGAGCACAATACGACGATGGCGTCCGAACCCCGTGAAAAAGGCATTGGATTTGGACGAGCGCTTGGAACCGTCCATCACATAGATGTCTTCCAGAGAAAAGCCGATGGAGGCGGCGTACGCCATGATGGCATCTCTCAGTTCTCCTTCTTCCAATGGTTCGAAGCGGTTGAACAGGGGCATGATCCAGGTCGGGGCCACAAACTGGACGCCGATCATGAACACCGTGACCAGCAGCCAGCACCAGAGCCAGGCCGCATCGCCGGCGTACATGAAAAAAGCCAATACCCCGCTGAGCAGGGGGACGCCGAGAAGGACAGCCAACAGCAGCGCCTTGAGTCGGTCCTTGACCCAGGTGGACAGGTTGGTCTGGTTGAAGCCGAAGCGCTCTTCGATCACGAAGGTAGCGTAGAGGCTGAACGGTTGATCCACGATGGCTTTCAATCCAACCAGCAGCCCGATGTAGGTCAGCCCCGTGGCGAGCGGCCCCCAACCGAGGGCCCGTGTCCAGTTGTCGATCAGGGCAAAACCGCCGCAAAACCAGAAAATCAACAGCAACAGCAAGTCAAACGCCGCAGAAAATTGTCCGAAGGCGGTGTTGGTGCGCAGGTATTCCTGTGACTGTCGGTAGGTTTCCGGTTCGATCACTCCTTGAAAGGGCTTCGGTATATTGTTGCTGATGACCCGCAGGTTCAGTCGGTCGGCCGTCAGCTGCAGTACAAATTCGGCAATGAAAAAAACGAGAATGGTCCAGGCGATATGGTTCATGGGTTGGTTTGTTTTATTGGTTTGTTGGTTGAATTGGTTGATTCGTTTGATTGGTTAAGTTGGTTTTGACGCATGAAGCCAAATAACCAACCAACCAACTAACATGACTTAAAAACTCCGTTCAAGGAGGTTTTCACCTTCATTTTTTTCGGGAGATGCTTCAGCGGTCGCCGGCTTCAAAAGGGGAGCATTGCCGATCTGGTCAACGAAATTGCCGATGGTCCGGTACACCCGTTCGGATCCTTCCCCCAACAGGATGCCGTGGCGCTGAAAATTGAACATGACCATCTGTTTGTCTTTGGATCCCAACAGCTTGAATATTCTTCCGGTTCCCTTGGGATCGACCACCGGATCCTCCTGGGACTGGATGATCAGGGCCGGTTGTGTGATCAGGGGCAGACGCGGCTCCAGCGAGGCCATGAGGCGCTCCAGTTCGCGAATGCCGGAGATGGGGTTTTTAAGATAGTTGATGTGGGGGTTTTCCGGGTTGTTGTCCACAAAGGTTTTCTTGGCCTCGTCCATGTGAAACCGTTCCATCATTCGATTCCAGGCATCCACCGCGGGGACGAAACGGGCCGCTATATCCTGAAGCCGCAGCGGCGCGGAAACGGCGAAAACACCGGCAACTTCCGGTACCCGCTGGGCAAGGTCCAGGGCCAGACCGGCGCCGGTGGAAAAGCCGCCGGCGATCACCCGCCGGCATAAGCTGCCGATGATCGCGTACCCGGCATCCATGGATTCGATCCAGTCGGAAAAACGACAGGCGGCCAGATCTTCCGGGGACGTGCCATGGCCTTTCAGGCGGGGCGTGTACACCCAGTACCCTCTTTTCCCCAGGAACCGGGCCAATCCCTTCACTTCTGCGGGTGCGGCCATGTATCCATGGGCCAGAACGATCCCGATCCGGCGGCGGTCTCCGCGAATCAGGACGGGACGGGCTATGCTGGGCGGTTTGGACACCTTCGGATCGGCCCAGGCGTCATAATCGC
Organism: Desulfosarcina widdelii; assembly: GCF_009688965.1. Classification (GTDB taxonomy): domain Bacteria; phylum Desulfobacterota; class Desulfobacteria; order Desulfobacterales; family Desulfosarcinaceae; genus Desulfosarcina; species Desulfosarcina widdelii. The sequence continues at coordinate 346,559 of NZ_AP021875.1, forward strand.
GATTGAAGTCGTCCAACGAACGCCGGAGGAGAAGACGGGCCACCTTGCGTCTCAGCCAGAACTCCGGCAGCCAGCTCAAACGGGAAATTTTCTTCTGCAGGCGGGTCAGCGGTTCGACCTCGTTGGCGATCACCGCAATGGGGTTGTCGATGCGAAAGCGGTGGAAATCGAACATCGCGGCCAGGCGGGCAGGGTCCTTTTCCAATGAGGTTCCCCTGTTTTTTACCACACATTTTTCGATGGCAAAGTCCATAAATTCGGAGAAATGGCGGTAACGGTCGTCGGTGAGGAGATGGACCTGGTCTTTTTCAAAATTGTTGTGGAAAAAATAGCCGCTTGTCGCTTTGTCGCTCTGGGACGCCAAAAACACCCGGCGCTTTAAATTGTCCGTGTCGATATGCCTGACGGGCAATTTTTTCAGGCAGGAGGCCAGCAGGTGGTCGTGGTTGACGGTAGTCATCCGGTAGATGTCGGCCATGTAGCGCTGCATGATCTTCAATGCCGCGCGACGCATATGTTTTCGCGAGGATAGGGCGTCGTCGAAACCGATCCGGCCGGGATCGCGGATATCCTTCTGGATGCGTTTGCTGCCGAGATAATCGGAAATTTCGATGGGCTGGCCGAAGCGGATATCGATATCCACACCGGACAACAGCATGTCTCCTTCGGTGATGATTTCTTCGGTGACCCGCTGGGGAAGGCCCTTGACCAAAAGTTCGGTCAGGCGATTGAGCGCATTTTCCCGGGCCCGCAACGGATAGTAGGTGAGGTTGACCGGCACGATACAGGTGGCTTGCCGGCAGACGGCCTCCATCGATTCGAGTTGAAACAGATCGATCAAGCGCTGGGTTTCCTCGGGGCTTTTGTCCATCAGGTCCAACAGGCGCTGGCGGTAGAACTCGGTTCTCAAGGCCAGGGCGGCCGCACCGGTATGGGGGGGATGCTTGCCGCCGGCATAGGAAATCATGAAGCGGCCTTTTTCCATGATTTTCTTGTTTTTGACCATGCGGCCTTCGGGAAAGATCAACCAGCTCGCTTCGGCTGTGAGCAGGGTTTTAACCATCAGGCGATCCCGGTCCGGCGAGCGGGTGGAAACGGCGCCCAATTGTTCCAGATAGCGCCCGAACCTGCCGACAAACAGCTCCGATGCGGCCAGGGCCCACACCGGCCTGCCGGTCAACCGGTGAAAGTGGTAGGGCAGCAGAAAGGTTTCGATGCGTGTGAAGTGGTTGACCGTGAAGATGGTTGGCCCATTGGGGATGCGCTCCGCGTCGTGGATGTTCAGGCGGGCGCGGCTGAGGCCGGCGATGGTTTTGATGGCCAGGCCGGTGGTGCGGTAAGCGAAAGGGTTCATGGATGGTTCCGTTGGAAAGTCAGTCCCGTTGTGACCATGATTATCGGTGGTTTAAAACAAAAATTGACGGATTCGTAAAAAGCCCGATATCGGCGTTACGCTTCATCCTTCGTCACTGCGGAGTATCATAAATACGCTGCCTACGGCACCCGCGATAGCGGTATTCTCAGGATTCGCAAGCCTTGATCTCGGGCTTTTTACGAATCCGTCCGAACAGCAACTTTTTACGAGTTCATCAAAAAATAGTACGCGGATTTTCGTAGATGCACGCGCGGATCAAGCAGTTATCGTTTTAATTCAGCGAAGCTGACAACGGTTACGTCCGATCCGTGTTCATCCGCGTTCATCCGTGTCCCCTTAAACAGGTCCCCAGCGCCCGGAGCGACATGGTCCATCCAGCCACCCAGCCATCCAGCCAACCCAACCAATTCAACGAATCAAACGAAGTCAACCAGTCGAACCCACCTGAACCTTAATTGACCCCTCGAACCCTATAATATGGTTTCCCCCCGAGGTTGACTTAATCCAATTAAAAACCTAAATTACATGCCTACTACAATAAAGTAAAGGTTCGTGGAGGCTCACGTGTACTCGAAAATACTCAAATTGCGGTTTCCCGTCACGGAAGTTCAAAAACCGATCGTCTGCACGCTGGCGCGGGAATACGATCTTTTTTTCAACATTCTCAATGCCGGTATCCTTCCAAGAAAAGAGGGATTCATGGTGTTGGAGATTTCCGGCAGCCGCAAGGATTTTAAAGCGGGGGTCAACTACCTGAAAGAGCAGGGGGTGGACGTACAAAACGCCTCCAGCGAAATCAAACGCAACACCAGCAAGTGTACTCACTGCGGCGCCTGTACCGCCGTGTGCCCGACCGGTGCGTTGCATGTCAAAAGGCCGGAAATGGAAGTGGAATTCGATCAGCAGAAGTGCAGCGTCTGTGAACTCTGCGTACCTGCCTGTCCGCCGCGGGCCATGGAAGTGCGTCCCACCAATCAGCTTTTTTTTGAATGACCGGTCCCATTGCCATTGCACTTTCCGGGGGCATCGATTCCCTGATCGCCGCCTGTCTGCTCAAAACGCAAGTCAAAGAGGTCTTCGGCCTCCACTTTCTAACGGGGTTCGAAAAACCGATCGATCCGGGACCGACGCAAATCCAGGCGCTTTTTCAGCCGTTGGACATTCCGGTGCAAGTCGTCGATCTGAAGGTCCCGTTCAGAAAATCGGTCGTGGATTACTTTGCCGACGCCTATCAAAACGGAGAGACGCCCAATCCCTGCCTGGTATGCAACCCGACAATCAAGTTCGGTGTCCTGCTCCAGAAAGCAATCCAGTTGGGATCAACCCATCTCGCGACCGGCCATTATGCGCGGGTTGAGATAGGGGCTTCCGGTCGATATCGACTGCTAAAGGGCGTCGACGGCGGCAAGGATCAGTCCTATTTTCTCGCCCGCCTCACCCAGGATCAGCTTGCCCGGGCCTGTTTCCCGCTTGGCTCCTGGACCAAGGACCAGGTCAGGGCACTGGCTTTAGAAAAAGGGCTTGCTCCGGTCGTCCGTTCCGAAAGCCAGGACGTCTGTTTCGTGCGGGATTCCAGCTACGCCGATTTTCTCGTGAAGACCGTCGGTATGGAGCCCAACCCGGGAGAGATCGTGGATATGCAGGGCCGTCGTGTGGGAACCCACCAGGGACTGCATCGCTACACCGTAGGACAGCGGCGGGGCATCAACTGTCCGGCCAGCCGGCCCTACTACGTGATTCGCATCGATGCCCGGCACAACCGCCTGGTAGTCGGATTTAAAGAGGAGCGTTACAGCTCCCGATGCCGGGTTCGGGACATCAACTGGATTGGCGATCCTCCCGACGGGCCGCTGGCCGTGGATACACGGATTCGCTACCGGCACCAGGCTGCCGCATCCACGGTGACGCCGGACGAATCGGGTGGGGCAACGGTGCGGTTCGAACAGCCGCAGTCCTCGGTAACGCCGGGCCAGGGTGCCGTGTTTTATCGGGGGGAGGAGGTTGTCGGTGGTGGCTGGATTGCTTAGTGTCCACCCAGAAGCGGCATCTTGTGGCCCATGCCGGCGTTCTCGCTCCGTTGAAATCCTCGACGTAGCGCTGCTACGCCTCCGGTTTCAACCTCGTTGCGGCCTTGTCGTGTCGTAGATCCCGCTTTGCGGGGAACCACAAGCTACCACTTCTGGACGAACACTGGATTATGGACCATCGGCGAAAGAAAAACCAATTGAACCAATATAACAAACGAACCAACAAACTGTTTTCATGAAAAAACTCCTTATCAAAACCCTCGGCTGCAAGGTCAACCAATGCGAGTCCGAGTCCATCTGCAATGCCTTGCTGGAATCGGGGCAGGGGTTTACCTGCCATGAAAGCGGAGACGCCGACGTGGTTGTCGTCAACACCTGCACGGTTACCGGTAAAGCGGCCATGCAGAGCCGCCAGGCGGTTCGCCAGGCCATCCGGGCAAATCCAGGGGCCCGGATCGTGGTCACCGGCTGCCATGCCCAGATGGCGCCGGAGGAACTGTCCGGCATAGAAGGCGTCGACCTGGTTGTCGGAAACCGGGATAAGCACGAGATTGCAAATCAGATCTTATCCGGCCTTACGAAGACCGGAAGCCGGATTGCTTCAGTAACATGTCTGGATGTTGCCGGTGTGGATCGATTTGAGATCCTGCCCGGCATCGCCCATGGTAGCCGAACCCGCCCGTTTATCAAAATCCAGGACGGCTGCAACGCTTTTTGCACCTACTGCATTGTGCCCCATGCCCGGGGCCGGAGCCGCAGCCTGCCCATGGAGCAGGTCCTGAACCAGGTTGAATCCTTGGCAAAGCTGGGATACCGGGAGGTCGTTCTGACCGGCATCCACATCGGCTGCTACGGACAGGACCTGAGGCCGGAAACCAGTTTGTACGACCTGCTCTGCCGCATTCGGCAGGCCGGCGCCATCGAACGGGTTCGGGTCAGTTCCATCGAACCGGCTGAGTTGTCCGATGCCGTCATTGACCTGGCCGTCGCGGATGAAAACTTACCCGGCCGGCTTTGCCGACATTTTCACATCCCCCTTCAAAGCGGGGACGACGGGATTTTGAAACGCATGCACCGCCCTTATGGCCGGGACGACTTCCGTGACCTCGTCCACAGGATTGCCGACCGCATTCCCGATGCGGCCATCGGCGTGGATACCCTGATCGGTTTTCCCGGCGAGACGGATGCGGCTTTCGACCAGACCTATGAGCTGATTGCGTCGCTGCCTGTTGCCTATCTGCACGTTTTTCCCTTTTCCCCCAGAAAGGGTACGCCTGCGTATTCATACGAAAACCAGGTGCCCGTTCAGACGATTAAGGAGCGATGTCAACGCATGCGAAGGTTGGGTGTGCAAAAGCGGCGTTCTTTTTACGATCGCCATGTCGACCGAACCGTCACCGTGCTGGTGGAAGAGACCCGCGATAAAAAGGACGGACGCTTGAAGGGATTGACGGACAACTATATTCCCGTGCTTTTGGCTGGACCGGACGCGTTGGCCAACACGTTCCAAGAGGTTGAGATTCAGCGGATTACGGCGGATGGAGTGGTGGAAGGAAGGGTTGTTGGTGGTCGGTTGTAGGTCGAAGGTTGAAGGTGGTAGGTGGTCCGTGGAAGATTGAAGGTGGAAACTGTGAAAAGCAGAAGTGCGGAAGCTAAGCGCTTGGAGCTTGGCGGGAAGAGAAAAGACCACCGCAGAACGTTGAACATTGAACCTCGATCGTCCAATAGTTGGTTGAGTTGTGGGTCGTAGGTTGTTGGTTGCAGGTAGTGGTTGGGCAACCCACAACCCACGACTCACCACCCACAAGCTACAATTTTCGACTCATTGAACCCTGATTTTATTCACCCAACAGTCAATACGGAACCATTGAACACAATCAACGCAACAAACCCGGCAAATAAAAGCATGCCCCCCATGACCGTCGGCCTTTTCGTGTGGGGCTTTGGCGCGCTGTTCTATCTGCTCGGCTTTTTCCATCGAGTCGCCCCGGCGGTGATAACCTCGGAATTGATGCGTGATTTTCAGATCAGCGCCGCGGCTCTCGGCAATCTCTCGGCATTCTACTTTTACAGCTACGTTTTCATGCAGGTTCCTACGGGCATCCTGGCGGATCGATGGGGACCGCGCCGCCTGCTTACCGCGGGAGCATTGATCGCCTCGGTGGGGGCCGTGATATTCGCACTGGCTCCGACTTTTGGATGGGCCGGCGTCGGTAGATTCCTCATCGGAGGTTCGGTGGCTGTTGCTTTCGTGGGCCTGCTCAAGGTCGCCGTGGGGTGGTTCGCACCGAATCGTTTTGCACTGGTGTCCGGCCTGGCATTGTTCTTCGGTATTGTCGGCGCCGTATTCGCCGGGCCCCCGCTGCGAATCCTCGTCGATCATTTCGGTTGGCGGTCCGTGGTCCTGTTTTCAGCGGTGACGACCCTGCTCGTCGGCGCCGGCACCTGGCTTTTCGTGCGGGATTATCCCCATGAAAAAGGGTACCTGGATTTTTCCAATCCACCATCGCATGCGAAGCAAAAGCCGGGATCGGGAATCCTTGCGGATCTCATCGAGGTGTTCACCTATCGAAACACGATCCTGCTTTTTCTGATTCCCGGCGGCATGGTGGGCTGTGTGCTCACATTTTCCGGTTTGTGGGGCGTGCCTTACCTGGCGACGGTGCACGGGACTTCACCGGCAGTCGCAGCTACGCTTACATCCTTGCTGCTGGTCGCCTGGGCGGTGGGCGGTCCCTTTTTCGGCTGGCTCTCCGACCGTCTTGGGAACCGGAAATCTCTCTATGTTGCCGGGTGCGGCATTTCAGTGATCGGGTGGATTGTGATCGTCATGGTCAACGGCCTTTCGTTGGTCTCGCTGAGTGTTGTACTTTGGGTCACCGGATTTGCTTCGGGAAGCATGATCATCAGTTTTGCCTTCGTCAAAGAATCCGTTCCCGTGCGCCTATCGGGAACGGTTTCGGGCGTCGTCAACATGGGTGTCATGACCGGACCCATGATTTTACAGCCGGCGGTAGGCTGGGTCCTGGACCGTATGTGGGCGGGAGATATTGCTTCCGGTGTGCGGGTTTACAGCATTGACGCCTACCGCAGCGGATTTGCGTTGATGCTGGCCTGGATCACGCTCTCCTTTGTACTGCTCTTTTTCACCCGCGAAACCGGTTGTCGACAGACGGTGGAATGAATAACTGAAGGGCTCAATGGGTTTTATTGGTTGGTTGAAAGCGGTGAGATGCTAGATGCGAGATAGGGGATATGGGATTTGAGATATGGGATGGGGGCAGCAAAGAGCTGAGAGCCAGGAGAGAAGAGCAAAAAAATTGAATTGGACGCGGATTTTCACGGATACACGCGGATAAAGCATTGTTTTTTTTCAGCGAAGCGGATTCCTTTTTGCCCTATCCGTGTTCATCCGTGTCCCATTAAAAGGTCTTTCAGCCGCAGGCCACAAAACAATTTTTAATGATGAATTGTGAATTTTGAATTAATGCTCTGAAATCGTATAATAATTAAGAATTCAAAACTAAAAATTCAAAATTAGCGTTGTCCGTGTTCATCCGCGTTCATCCGTGTCCTATAAAAAAACTTGGGCATCTCGAACGACGTTCATGGGTCTGTGATTGGGCTGATTCGTTGATTGTTTGGATTCGTGTGCGGTAGGTGGTTCGTGGATGGTTGTCGATAGCCGGTGGGTTACCCACGACTTACCACCAACGACAAACAACAAACATTATACATCCGTGTCCAGCAAAGAATCTGAAAAGAGGGAGTTGCATTCAATGAGACCAAAAGAGATCAGCCGTCGACTGAATCGGCTCCAGGAACGGTTGCAGGCAGGTGCAATCGATGAGGCGTGCCCTCTGGCCCAGGAGATTTTTACCGAACTGTTGAAATCCGTGTACTCCCAGGTCCGCGGTCAGGCCTCTCCGGCAGTGATGCGTAAATTGTTGGAACGGGAGATTGAAATTGGTGGGGAAAATGGCGATTTCAGGCATTTCGACCGTCAGAAGATGATCGATCTGTTTGTCTCCAGAGACCAGACCGGGAAGGCTGAAGCGCCGTCCTTTTTAAAATCCGGCCTTTCCGGAGCCGTTGACCTGAAAAAAATTTCAGACCGGCTCGAAAGCGAAGCGAAGCCATCATTGGCAGTCCTGCGATTCATCCATGCCTGGCTGCGTCTTTTTGCCGAGGAGGCCGAGATCATCGATCCTGATATGGGGCCGGACATGGACGGTCATGTGTCCTCCAGTATTATTGCGGAACCGTCTGCAAAAGATGGGCGGCAATGTGTTCAACCCGGCAATCCCTACACGGATCCGGTTACGGGTATGACCTTCGTGTGGGTTCCCGAAGGAACTTTTTCCATGGGAGACACCTTCGATGAAGGTGCGGATGACGAAATGCCGGTCCATGAAGTTACGCTTTCGTCCTTTGCCATTGCCGCGACGCCGGTGACCCAGGCCCAGTGGCAGCGTCTCATGGACGAAAATCCTTCCAATTTTGCCGGTGACGACCATCCGGTGGAACAGGTGCCGCTGGCCGATGTCATGACGTTCATCGATCGGCTCAACGCGCAGTCGCCGGCAGGCTTTCGCTTCGATCTGCCGTCTGAAGCCCAGTGGGAATACGCCGCCCGCAGCGGCGGGAAAAACGAACGCTATGCCGGCGGCCAGGAATTGGAAACGGTAGGATGGTTTGCGGACAACACCACCACCGGGGCGACGGCAGCGGTAGGCCGGAAACCTCCCAATGCGCTGGGACTCTACGACATGAGCGGCAACGTGTGGGAGTGGTGTCGGGATATCTACCTTTCCGACGCCTACCGTCGCCATTCCAAAAATGATCCGGTGGTTACCCGGGGCGGCCGGGACAAAGTCATTCGCGGCGGAAGCTGGCATCTGGATGCCTGGAGCGCCCGCTGCGCCCGACGATTTCAATTCGATCCCGAATTGTTCGGCCCGGCGTTGGGATTTCGGGTGGTGATGGAAGCGGTTTAAGGAACGTTGGTTGGTTTGGTTCGTTCTGTTGGTTAAATTGGTTGGGTCACAAATGATGGCGGATCAAATCTGAGATGTGGGATCTGAGATCTGAGATCTGGGATGTGAGATCTGGGATGTGAGATCTGGGATGTGAGATCTGGGATCTGGGATGTGGGATGTGGGATGTGGGATGTGGGATGTGGGCAGCAAATAGCTTAGAGCGGGGTGCTAGGAGAGAAGAGCAAAAAAATGAATCGGACACGGATTTTCGCGGATACACGCGGATAAAGCATTGTTTTTTTCAGCGAAGCTGATCCCTTTTTGCCCTATCCGTGTTCATCCGTGTCCCATAGAAGTTTTCAGCCGCAGGCTGTTAGAAGTTGTCCGTATAAGTCAGAGTGTGTCCGCGGCCAAAAAAATAGCCACCGACCCTCCTCCCAAAGGCAGAGAACGCAGAGAAGATCGGGAAAAAATAAATTGGACACGGATTTTCGCGGATAAACGCGGATCAAAAAAAGTTGTGTGACCTCCAGTCGAAAAAGATTGTATTCATATTTTCGGACGGCGGCGTAAAACGTTCGAGATCAAGGCTTGCGAAGCCCGAGAAATGAGGCGTACATGAGAGTACTCCGCAGTGAAGAGGGGTGAAGCGTAACGAAGATATCGGACGTTTTAGGATGCCGGAAATGATTATTTTTCCGGCGGAACGATATTCAAATCACTAATCTTATAAAGCAGCGTTTTGTAACTGATCTTCAATATCTTCGATGCCTTGCTGCGATTCCACTCGGTTTTATCGAGCACGTGGGAAATGATTTCCCGCTCCACCATTTCCACTGCTTTCTTTTTGGCGGTTTTCAGCGAAAAAGATTGTTTTTCCGGTGAATTTTCTCCTCCCAGATCGAGTATCCTGGCCAGCGAAGCATGATGATTCAATTCATCGGCACCACCATCCTCCTTGGCGACGAATTTTTCGCTTTCGAAAAGCTCATCAACGATCTGGGTACAGTCCCCTAAAACCAGCATCCGTTTGAGAACATTTTGCAGCTCGCGGACATTGCCCGGCCAGCTGTAGGCGCACAAGCGATCGATCACCGAGTCGTCCGGTTTGGCGATGTGCCGGTTGTTGAGCATGGAGGTATACTCTTTGATATAGAAGTCGATGAGCGGGGGGATGTCTTCAGGGCGGTCGCGCAGCGGTGCGATGAAAATTTTGATGATGTTGAGCCGGTAATAGAGATCCTCTCGAAAACGGCCCTCTTCGATGTCTTTTTTCAGGTCGTGGTTGGTTGCGGCAATTACCCACGTGTCGGCCCGGACCTCCTTTTCGGAGCCGAGGGGAGAGAATTCGCCGCCGCTTTGCAGCACATGCAGCAGCTTGGCCTGGAGAGGAAGCGACATGTCCCCGATTTCATCCAGCAGCAACACACCGCTGTGAGCCAGTTGGAATTTGCCTTTTTTCTTTTGTTCCGCTCCGGTAAACGCCCCGCGCTCGTAACCGAACAGCTCGCTTTCCAGCAGACCTTCGGGCAAGGCCGCACAGTTGATCTTGATGAACGGCTTGCCCAGGCGGGGCGATTTCTGGTAGAGATTCTGGGCAACGACTTCCTTGCCCACGCCGCTTTCGCCGAAAACGACGGTATTCAATCCTGTGTGAGCCACATGTTCGATCAGTTCCCGAACCCGCTCCATGTTCTTGCTCACACCGATAATGGGCGGTCCCATCTTAGATTTTGACTGTTCGCTCATCGTCTACCCGAAAACCATAAGAAAATTCAATATGCTGTCATTTCAAAAGCTTCTTCGCCAGCGCTTCCAACTCAGGCAGTTTAAACGGCTTTTCCAGCACGTAATCGGCATGGGCTTCCTTGGCCAGCGACTCCGGATGTTCCCCCCAACCGGTGATGGCGATGACCGGCGTGTCGGGGAATTTTTTTTTGACGATGGAAATGATCGCTACGCCGCTGATGTTGGGCAGCACCAGGTCCGTGATGACCAGGTCGAAGGAGGCGTCCTTGGCTTCAATATATTTCAGCCCGTCGAGGCCATTGGCCGCTGAAGTCACTTCATAATTTTTCTGGGTGAAAAAATTGGTCAACGCCGTGAGGATCTCTTCGCTGTCGTCAATAATTAAGAGTTTGAAAGGCTTTTTCATTTCAGTCTCTTATATTCTTTAAAGAAACGTCCAATTTATGTCGATATATATGAATGTTGATCAAATGGCAATAGTTCACTTTGATTTGTTCAATCGGTTTAATTGGTTACATTGCTTCATGGCGCGAAGGTTGCAGAGATGGCAAGGCCCCGGATCGGGCATCCTTTGGTTTATCTTTCTCGCCTGCTGCCCGCCAGGTAATGTGTGCCCATGATCGCTTTCAAAAAAAGCTCATTATTTCCGTCTTGAGGCCGATAAAAACGTAACACCTGATTTTTATACTGGAATTACAGAAAAGCAAATAGAAAAGTGGAAATAGTTTTCATAATATGTAATAGAGGTCCACTATCCTGCGGGTTCTTTGGCAAATCGTTGATCGGTCGGACAGGTTGTTCTGTTTGCTATGCAATAAATATATTTATTAAAAACAGGCTGATACATTATTAAACGCAGACATGTTTCCGATAACTATTCGAGTGTACTGTCCTGGCATATCATTTGAATAATAGATTCCATTACGTCCGAATAATTGTAAAGGATCTGTCGTTAGCTTAAATTTTTTCAAAAATTTTAATTTTTAACTCGCTTTTTAATTTTCAAGTTTGGGTGACTTTGTATGCCCCAGGTAACCGCCACAGTGCTGGATCGTCATCAGCCTCAAAGAGACGAAATCCGCAATCGTCTGTTGCGATGTGGTGTCTTGCCCATTTGTTTCCAGGATGAGTGGATTTGCCTGGAAAATATCCATCACATCCGACCCGATTTTGCCCTGTTGCGCACCGATTCCTATGCACGAACCTTTCGATTCGTAAACATCGCCAAGGCCATCCGAAGCGATTTTCCGATTTTGGTTGTTTCAGAAAAAAATGATATCGAAGGCTTTGTTCAAAACAACTGGCTGGCAAATCTTCGGTTTTTGCGATATCCCGCCAAAGATGAGGAATTTAAAGGCTTTATCGGATTGCTGGGTGATGGGAAACAAACGCAGCATCCGCAAGCTCTGGTGGCAGCGTCGGCCGAAAGAAAAAGATTGATGCAGGAGTTGCCCCTGTTGGGGTTGTCCAGGGAACCCATTCTCATTCAGGGTGATCGCGGCGTTGGCAAGAAATGTATTGCCAGGGCGATACACGCTTTTTCGGTGGCCAAGTATGCACCCATTGATTTTATCGATGCCAAAAAGGTTACCGGAAAATGGATTCGAGAAACAGGAGAAAGATTCCGGGGCGTGTATCATGGCGACGGGAAGGAAACCCTTACGGTACAGGTAATCAAAAATATCGAGAAATTGCAGCCATCGGTTCAATCCCAACTGCTTTTGTTGATGGAAAATGTCAATTGCAACGGCATGGGGCACAAAAAAAACGGTGTGTCGGCCCCTTTTATTTCCATGGCCGGCGATGATCTGGATGCCTTGGTGCAATCCGGGACCTTCAGGAAAGATCTATATCATCGATTGAGCGTGTTGAAACTGACGGTACCCCCACTTTGCGGACATGACGACGATATTTGTGCCATGGCTGAACATTTCGCCGCCCGCCATGGCATCCGAACCAACGGCGGTATCTGCCGCTTGCCGGATACAATGATGGCCAATTTTACTGCGTACCACTGGCCTGGAAATATTTCCGAACTCAAACAAACGGTTGTGCAGACGATATCCGCCGTCCAACAGGGGGAATGCCTTGATCATGCAACTGGACCTTGCAACTGCAACGTTCAAGGAAAGAACAGGCAAGGAGTCGCTGCCTGGATCGATGCCGAGGATATCCGTAAATATCTGCAGGAAAATGCCGATATCTCGCTGAAAAAGGCCAAAACACGGTATGCGGCCAAGGTCGAGAGGAAAATCATGAAGGCGGTGCTGGCCCATACCAAAGGGAATTGCAAGAAAGCCGCGGTCTTGTTGAACATCAGCTACAAATCGATGTTGAACAAGGCCAAAGCGTATCGGTTGGTGTAAAAAAGGTTAATTGGTTTTGTTGGTTGTATTGGTTCGTTGGTTTGTAGACAAGGCAACCAATTAAACTAATTGAACCAATACAACTAACGCAACCAATTGGTTCAATTGAACGAATAAACAAACCGAAGGTAAAATATGTCTTCCCAACCCATACCCACAGACCCCAAATATATCATCGATCTGGTCATTAAGCGGCGCTGGTTTGTAATGGTTCCGTTTGCTCTGGCGATGATTGTGGGGATTTATCTGTCCATAACACTTCCCAAAATTTATGAAGCCAGTACCCTGATTCTGATTCAGCCTCAGCGAGTACCGCAGAACTACGTACAGTCGATTGTCGAATCCGATCCTAGTGAACGTATCAATACCCTGTCTCAGCAGGTTCTAAGTCGAACCAATCTTGAGAATATTATCAGTGATTTCAAGCTATTTTCATCTCCTGATAGTAGATCCATGTATCTTGAAGACAAGATCGGCAGTTTGCGTAAAAGAATTTCCGTGAATGTTTCCAGGGATCGGCGAGGTAGTGACGCTTTTTCAATAACGTTTCAGGGCAAAAATCCGGAGACGGTTATGAAGGTCACTAACGCGCTGGCCGCCTTTTTCATCGATGAGAATCTACGGCTGCGTGAAGCGCAGGCCGTAGGCACCAGCGATTTCCTGGATGCCGAACTCCAGAATATGAAAAGTCGACTGGAGGAAGTTGAGGGCCAATTGAAGCGATATCGAGAGGCTTACATGGGAGAACTACCTGAACAACTGGACTCCAACCTAAGAATCCTTGACCGGCTTCAAGAGCATTTGAGTGAAAGTCAACAAAACCTCAGCGAGGCCAAGATCAGGCTAGTGGCCATCCAAAATGAAGCCGCCGCTTCGCGGGAACAAGCCACGACCGTCATCATCGGCCAGAACACGCCCCAGGAACCCACGGATCTCGATCAGATGAGAGCGCAACTGGAAAACCTGCTCAGCCGATACACCGAGCGTCATCCGGATGTGGTCAGGCTTAAAGCCAGAATCGCAGAATTGGAAAAACAGAACCAGGCTGAAGCCAATTCAGAAGTGGGTGATGCTGATGCGGATCGCAATCAGGCGGCTATGTTGTCACCGGAATATCGCACCCAATACAACGAGGTCGTTCAGGAGATGGCTCGGCTGAATGCGGACATTGAAGACACAAAACGCCAGATCAGCGTCTATCAGAAGCGGGTCGAGAACACCCCCAAAAGAGAACAGGAACTTCTCAGTTTAAGGCGCGACTACCAGAATATTCAATCTACGTACGATTCACTGCTGGAAAGAAAACTGGAAGCGGAGATCGCCGTGAACATGGAGCGCAAGCAAAAGGGCGAACAGTTCAGGGTTCTTGATCCGGCAAAGCTCCCCCAGAAACCGGTCAAGCCGGATATGCGCAAACTCTTCATTATGGTCGTCGGTGCCGGGTTGGGGATCGGCGGGGGAATTATCTTCCTCTTGGAGTTTCTAAGCAACTCTTTCAAGCGCCCCGAAGATATAGAAGAGGAGTTGGAGTTGCCGGTATTGTGTTCGGTTCCGCAGATTATAGACCCGAAGACCCGCATGCTGAAACGGTTGGAATATGCCTTGTGTGCAATTTTCGGATGCATTTCGATTGCCCTTTTTGGTGGGTTTGCACTCCTGTCCCAAAAAGGTGTCGAATCGACCTTGGAAATGATTAGAAAAATATCGAATATATAGGAACACAAATGGGAAAGATCCACGATGCCCTTGAAAAATCCGGTCGGGTGAATGACCTGAAGGTCGTTACGGCAGTTGATTCTGAACCTGCCGAGGCACAGGCTGTAAAGAAAGAAGCCAAGGTCATGAAAACCCCAACAGTAGCGAAAGAGAAATCATCCGCTTTCGGGAAGATAGATCCGCATTTGATCACCTACCATGATCCGGTCAGCGTAGAGGCTGAGATCTTCAAAATCCTGCGCACCAACATTCTTTTCCCCAAAACGGGCCATCCCCCCCGCACGATCATGGTGACCAGTGCGATTCCGGGTGACGGCAAATCCTTTGTTGCCGCCAACCTGGCCATCAGCATCGCCCAGGGAATTGAAGAACATGTGCTGCTGATGGATTGCGACATGCGTCGATCAAGCATCCATAGCCGGTTTGGCTATCGTGACACGGTCCCTGGCCTGAGCGACTATTTGGCCAAAAAGCAGCCGTTGGAAAAATTGCTTAAAAAGACCGTTGTTGAAAAACTGACTATTTTACCTGGCGGAACACCACCTCATAATCCAGCCGAGCTGCTGTCCAGCCAGGCAATGAAAAATCTGCTCAAGGAGACCAAAGAACGCTATAAAGACCGCTATATTATCGTTGATTCGCCGCCGCCCCAGTTGACGGCTGAAACTGCTGCTTTGGCCAAAACCATCGATGCAATCATTGTTGTCGTCAAATATGACTCCACACCAAAAGACCTGGTTAAAGAATTGATTGAGAAAATGGGAAGGGAAAAGGTGATCGGTGTGGTGATGAACGGCTATCGTGTGCCGACAACGGATCGGTATGGTTACGGAAAGTACAAGAAATATAAGAAATATTAGAAACAGTTGCTTGGTTGGTTCGTTGAGTTCGTTCAATTGGTTATAGTGAGATTTGCTCGGTTCGATTCGTTGAAAAACCAATAAAACCAAACAACCAACTTAACCAACGAAACAAACTGCCTGAAAGGCAGAGTTTGCCATGCTTCGAATCTTTAAACAATACTATCCGGTTCGAAATGCATTCTTCGTGGTCGGGGAAGGATTGTTTATCTTCTTTTCCGTCATCATTTCCAGTTGGCTGCTGATCGGTCACGAATTTTTCATTGAGGACCATGCGCTGTTGCTCAAGACGCTGCTGATTTCCGTGGTTTGCCAGCTTTTCCTTTATTACAATGATTTATACGACCTCAATGTGACCGATACGTACCAGGAATTGTTTATTCGTTTGCTTCAGGCACTTGGCGCATCGGCCATTTTTTTGGCGATCATCTATTTCCTGTTTCCCGCATGTATCATTGGCAGGGGCATTTTCATTCTTAGCATCTGTTTTGTGATTACCTTCATTGTGCTTTGGCGGGTGGGCTACACGCACGTTCTCAACCGTGGGCTGTTTGACAAAAAGATTGTTCTGCTGGGCTCTGGTGAATTGGCCGGAAATATAGCCAAGGAAATTAGCGACAGCAAAGATTGCGGTTATCGAATTGCTGCGGTGGTCAATGGCCAAAACATTGATGAACAACGCTTTAAAGGCGTTTCAGCCAGAATATGCAAAAACGGATACGACGGCCTTTGCAAAGAGGCCAAGGAACTGAAAATTGACAAGATCGTTGTGGCTATCGAAGAACGGCGAATCGGTTTTCCCATCCGCCAGTTGCTGCAGTGCCGCGTGGACGGCATCGAGGTGATCGAGGGTACCAGTTTTTATGAAATGCTGACCGGCAAGTTGATCGTTGAGAAAATCAATCCCAGTTGGCTGATTTTCTCCGAAGGCTTCAGAAAATCGTGGATGCGCCGGGTGATCAAGAGAACCGGTGACTTGCTGCTCTCCATCATCATGCTGATCCTTTTGGCTCCGATACTGATTGTTGTGGCCATTTTGATCAAACTGGACTCCAAAGGGCCTGTATTTTTCTCTCAGGAAAGGGTGGGAGAAAAAAGAAAACCATACATGGTCCACAAATTTCGATCCATGGTCCAGGATGCGGAGAAGCAAAGCGGGCCGGTATGGGCGCAATCCAACGACAGCCGGGTAACGCGTGTCGGCAGGTTTATTCGCAAATGGCGCATCGACGAATTCCCTCAGCTGTTTAATGTAATCAAAGGGGAGATGAGCTTTGTGGGACCGCGGCCGGAACGGGAATTTTTCGTCAAGGAATTGGAGGAAGCCATTCCCTACTATGGAGAGCGCTTTTCCGTAAAGCCCGGTGTCACCGGATGGGCCCAGGTAAGCTACCCGTACGGCGCTTCCGTCGAAGACGCCAAAGAGAAGCTGAACTACGACCTGTTTTACATCAAGAACATGTCGATTTTTATGGATATGATGGTCGTTATGCGTACGGTGAAGACAGTACTGTTTGGAGAAGGAGCGCGCTGATAATTTTTACTTATCAGCGTGTTGGTTAGTCATGTTGATTGGTTTGATTGGTTGAGTTGGTTGGCTGGAAGGATGCAACCGATAAACAAGACCTAGTTCCCGCCTAAAAGGCAATAAAAATAATAAAGTTTCAAGTGGTTAGCAAGATAATCGTCTTGTTTCCCACCAAGCGGAGCTATGTGAATCGGCCCAAGGCCGATTCAATTTTAAATTATGAATTCTTAATTCTGAATTAAAGAAGCGAAACGGCTCACCAATTCAAAATTGTTCATGCCCACGGCAGTCCTTTCGGATCCACATGCTTAAAATAATGGGACACGGATTTTCGCGGATAAACGCGGATCAAAAAAAGGTGTGTGGCCTCCGGCCGAAAAGGATCGTATTTATAATGAGATACCTGTGCAAAACAAATTTAGCCAAAGAAGCAATGTGTCAGCGTAGCTGACAATTTTATGTCCAATCCGCGTTTATCCGCGTTCATCCGTGTCCCATTAAAAGGTCTTTCTATCTGAAGGCTGTTTTTAACACTCGCCCGTGTGTATCCGTGGCTAATGCTGAAAATAGGCGCCGACTCAAACAGGGATGTCCAGACAAAAACGATTTCGCAGAGATGCAAAGACTCCAGAACCATGATTTTCTCTCCCCGAAGGGGACAAAACAACCCTCTGCGTCCTCTGCGCCTCGAACGAAGTGGGCGGTAATTTCTTAAAGCCGCAGGCTGCTTTAAAGCTTGTCCATGTAAGTCTGTATGTGTCCGTGGCTAAAAACGTTGCACCTGTGTGGTTCTACGAATCGGTTCCCAAAAAGGAATATTGAATGAAACTTGATTTCGATTCTGCCCTAATTACCGGTACCGCCGGCTTCATCGGCTTTCACCTTTCCAAACGGCTGCTCGAAGATGGCTATCGGGTCTTGGGCGTCGACAATCTGAACGATTACTACGACCCACAACTCAAACAGGCCCGCCTTGAAATCCTGAAAAGCTTCACCGGCTTTTCCTTTTTCAGAACCGATTTGGCGGACAGCGACGGACTGGAGCGAATTTTTAAGGACGAACCGGTCGAAGTGGTGGTCAACCTGGCTGCCCAGGCCGGTGTCCGCTATTCGCTGACCAATCCACAAGCCTACGTGGAATCCAATCTGGTCGGTTTCGTCAATATTCTGGAGTGCTGCCGACACCATGCTGTCAAACACCTCGTTTTCGCCTCCTCCAGCTCCGTATATGGCGCCAACACCAACATGCCTTTTTCCGTTCATGACAATGTGGATCATCCCGTGTCATTGTATGCGGCCTCCAAGAAATCCAATGAACTGATGGCCCACACATACAGCCACTTGTTCGACCTGCCCTGCACCGGTCTGCGGTTCTTTACCGTCTATGGTCCCTGGGGACGGCCGGACATGGCGCTGTTCCTGTTCACCAAAGCAACTTTGGAAGGCAAACCCATCGATGTCTTCAATCACGGAAAAATGAAGCGGGACTTTACCTACATCGACGACATCGTTGAAGGCGTGGTCCGTGTGATGAAAAACCTTCCGGAATCCAATCCGGAATGGTCGGGAGATGCCCCCGACCCGGGTACGTCCTATGCCCGGTACAAAATTTACAACATCGGCAACAACAATCCCGTTGAGCTGATGGATTTTATCGAGGCCATCGAGAACGCACTGGGTAAAAAGGCCATAAAAAATTTCATGGACCTGCAGCCCGGTGATGTTCCGGCCACCTACGCCGATGTGGGCGATCTGATCAGGGATGTCGGTTTCAAGCCGGCCACTTCCATTGAAGAGGGAATCGTGCGGTTTGTGGAGTGGTACAAGAAATACTACAGGATGTAGTATTTCGAATCCAGAAGTCAGAAGACAGGAGACAGGAGCCAGAATCCAGAATTAAAAATTTCCGAAAATGTTGGTTCGTTTGATTCGTTAAGTTGGTTTGATTGGTTAGGGGACAGTAGAAACAGTTGATTGGTTAGATTGGTTTTGTTGGTTTGATTGGTTCAAGGATTGATTGGAACGCCAAGGGGTGACAAGTGGCGACGATAAAGCGTTTTGAAGATCTCGATTGTTGGAAAGAAGCAAGATTTCTTGTCCGTCGTGTCTATCGATTGACAAAAAAGGAAGGCTTCAAAAGGGATTTCGATTTAATCAGCCAAATCAGAAGAAGCGCTGTCTCTTCTATGGCCAACTGGATCATCTCAAAAAAGTGGACACACCGAACAGCCAAGTTGTATGAGGCAACAGGAGGTGTTCCACCATGGGAAAACGATTTGACAAAGAATTTAAAATCGAAGCGGTGCGACTGGCTTCGGAGCCAGGCAACACACAGTCCGAAATCGAACGCGACCTTGGCATCAGCCAAGGCATCATCAGTCGCTGGAAACGCGAGTTGCGTAATGATGGCGACCAGGCGTTTCCAGGTAAAGGCCGCCTCAAGCCAGACGACGATGAGTTGCGGCGTCTCAAGCGTGAAAACGAGCGACTTCGGCAGGAACGTGACATCTTAAAAAAAGCCGTGGCCATCTTCTCGGAGGACCCGAACAGATATTCGGGTTCATAGACGGGCACCGCACTCTTTGGAGTGTTGAGAAGATGTGCCGGGTTCTTTCGGTGTCTCGCAGCGGTTATTACCATTGGCGCAACCGTCCCGAGAGCAAACGGGCGATTGAGAATCGGCGCCTGGACGTTCACATCAAGGCCATTTTCAACAGACATAAAAGGCGCTGTGGCAGTCCGAAAATCACGGATGAACTCAACGACATGGGATTTCCAGTCAGCAAAAACCGGGTTGCCCGCAGAATGAAGGAAATGGGGCTGCGTTCGATCTATCGGCGCAAATATCGGACGACCACCGATTCGAAGCACTCCTATCCGGTCGCGAAGAATCTGTTGCAGCGCGATTTTACGGCGGACGGCCCTGATAAGACGTGGGTGTCGGATATCACCTATATCGCTACCGCACGTGGCTGGCTCTACCTGACGGTCTTTATCGATCTGTTTTCCCGTATGGTGGTCGGCTGGGCGCTGAGCAGTTCTTTGAGCACGGAAATGGTGCTTACAGCGCTTGCCCGCGGGATCCGCAAGCGTCGCCCCGGTCCCGGATTGATTATCCATTCGGATCGCGGGGTTCAGTATGCGTGCAAGGATTTTCGAAAAGTGTTGAATAAGCATGGTTTCGTTCAAAGCATGAGTCGCAAGGGCAACTGCTGGGACAACGCGGTGGCCGAGTCTTTTTTCGGCATCATCAAATCGGAATTGATTCACCATGAACGCTTCAAGGGGCCTCAAGACACCTTGAGGGCAATATTCGAGTACATTGAGATCTATTACAATCGGAAACGCAAACATTCTACATTGGGCTACAAAACCCCAGCCCAATTCGAACAGACCATGAAATCAGCAGTTTGCTTTTAACCGTGTCTACTTTTTTGGGGAAAGTCCAAACATCGCAGAAGGTTTTCATCGAAGCAGTTCGAAAGATTTTTTGAAATTTCTTGATTATTCTCGTTCATCCATAGCCGAAACCATAAGTCATGCTTATGTGGCATTGGATCAGAGCTATATCAATGAAAATGAAATGGAAGAGCTGAATGAATCTGGAAATACCGTATGGAAAAAGATCAATGGAATGATTGCATACCTCAAGCGATACCAACAAACAAACTCAACAAAATAACAAATCCAGCCAAATAACCAAAAAAACAAATTCAACCAACACAACGAATTCAACTAACATAACCAATCAACCATTGGAGCCTCATATGCGTAAAAAAATAGCAAGCTTGGGTATTCTCGCTGTATTGCTCTTCGCTGTACCGCAAACGGGTTTGTCTCAATCTCCAAAAGAATCCTACATTATCGGAAATGGAGACATTCTCGAGATTGTCACCTGGAAAGAAGAAGATTTCTCACGGGAGGAGATCATTGTACGGTTGGACGGAATGATTTCCTTTCCATTGCTGGACGACGTGATGGCAGCGGGTAAGACGCCGACCCAGTTGAAGCTGGACATTCAAGATGGATTGAAAGCGTATGTCTCGGAACCCCACGTGACCGTTACGATACGCAGTGCGGCCAGCAAACGATTCTACATCCTGGGCGAGGTGGTCAACACCGGCGAATACCCGCTTACCAAGAACCTGACCGTGTTGCAGGCCTTCGCCCTGGCCGGCGGATTTACCGAGTGGGCCTCGAAGAAGGAGATCATCCTGTTCAGGCGCGATCAGGGCAAGGAAACCGTCATTCGAATCGACTACAAAGATATTGTCAAGGGCAAGGATTTCAGCCAGAATGTCGAAATTCGTGCCGACGATACCATTGTCGTTCCTTGATTGATCAAATTGGCCACCGACCCACACAGACGGACACAAACAAAAAAAGATATCTCTCGCAGAGTCGCAAAGGGCACAAAGACATCAGATCGTTTAATTGGTTGATTGGTTAAATTGGTTGGATTGGTTTTGTTGGTTAAAAGCGATTGGATATGAGATATGCGATGTGTGATGTGTGATGTGAGGTCGCGCAGGGCTGAGAGCGGGGAGTTAGGAGCGGTTGGTTGGTTCGGTTGGTTCATTGGTTTTGTTGGTTGAAAGCTGTGATTCGTTGGTAGTAGGTGGTTGGTTGCAGGTTGCCGGTGGACAACCCCCAACCCGCTACTTAAATCCGTGTTCATCCGCGTTTATCCGTGTCCTGTAAAATGTCCTTCCAGCCGAAGGCTGATTAAACATATCCGTGTTAAACCTCTGCGCCCTCTGCGTCTCTGCGGTGCAAAATCAAAAAGGGATAAGCTGCGATGAAGAAAACTACTGGAATTGTCTTGGCTGTCATCATGTCGCTGTGTGCAGCGCCCCATCTCTACGCAGCAATGGAAATCACCCCGCGACTGAGCGTGGGGACGGAATACACCGATAACGTGCGGCTGGTTTCCGACGATGCCGAACCTGGTCCGGAGTCGGACTATATCACCTCGGTGACCCCCGGCATCACCATCGACCTTTCGGGAAGGCCAGCCGGCTTGGCCTTAAGCTATGATCCCTCCTATGTCGATTATTATGACGACACCTACGACGCATACTGGAGCCACGCCGCTTCGGCCGACGGGTGGTGGCAGGCCGCCCGCAACACCCGCTTGTCCCTGACCCATGCCTTTTTGCAGACGGAAGATCCCATTGACGAATACGATCTGACCATTCGTCGCAGCCGCAATACATATACGCGAAACACCACCAGCGCCAGAATCGACCATCAGTTCGGTGCGGAAAATACGGTTTACGCAGATGGCTCATACAGTTCACTGGAAAACGATGACCCCACCATAGAAGACAGCCAGAATTATGGCGGCGGCGCCGGTTTGACCTATTGGTTCAACATCCGTTGGGGCGTGGAAATCGGAGGGGATTACTATGAAGGCCGCTACGACGAAGGGTTGGACGACTACTCTGAAATTACCGGGCGTTTTCGGGGCAATCACCGCTTCAATCCTCATCTGACCGGATTTCTCTCTTACGAGCAAACCTTACACAGGCCCGTCGAAGATCTCGATCCGGATTATGATGTTTACGACGGTGCTGTGGGGATTGATTACGCCATCGGCCCGACCATGGACCTTACCGTGGGCGTTCACTATGTTTACCTGGACGTAGAGGATGGAGACAGTGAATCGGTAACGCCGGTTAATGTCAGCCTGACCAAACGGTTCCAGCGCGGGTCCATCAGCCTTTCCGGTGAAGGCGGGTATAATTACACATCTGTAACCGCAGAAGATCTTGGCGTCTACGAGTATTATGAAGCGAGCCTCACCGCAGATTACGGCTTCACCCGGCGGCTGACAGGGGATATCGAAGGCGTTTACGGCAGTCGCGACTATTTGGAAACCACACCCAGGCGAGAAGATGATACCCTCCGCGTCGGCTGCGGTCTTTCCTTTCAATTGCTGCGCTGGATGAGCGTGAGAGCCGGGTACACGTATCGGACGGTTGATTCGACAATTGATGCGGATGATTACAAAGAAAACCGGGCCTCGTTGATGGTTACCCTTGCGCCCGATCAGCCTTTTCGTTTTTGATTTCTTTACCGCCCGCTTCGCTCGAGTCGCAGAGTTCGCAAAGGTATTTTGTCTCCTTCGGAGAGATGATATCCAAAGATATAAGAAAGTTGTCCGATCTAAGACCTTTTCGGTTTTTCGGGCGAAGTCCGCAAAATATAGTTTCTCTTCGCGTCCTCTGCGTCTTTGCGGTGCAAATCATTACCTGAACTTCAAATGATCGAGTTGAACAGGAATCAGCAGAAATTTTTCTTATTTACCGTCGACGTCGAGGACTGGTTCCAGGTCGAGAATTTCAAAGCGTCGATCCCGTTTGACACCTGGAATGATAGGGAACTGCGGGTCGAGCAAAACACCCACAACCTCTTGGATTTGTTGGAGGACGTGGCGCCGGGTTCAAGGGGCCAAGGGTCCGATGGGTTGAGTGAAACCAACCAACGAATCGAACCAACAAACCAACTCAACCAACAAAATGTCCGCGCCACTTTCTTTGTGCTGGGGTGGGTGGCAAAAAAGCTACCGGGCCTGATCCGGGAGATCCACCAGCGGGGGCACGAAGTCGCTTCCCACGGCAGCAACCATCACCTGTGCACGGCCGAAAGCGCCGGATCGCTGCAAAAGGATCTTACAGGCAGCAAAGCACTCCTTGAAGATATCATCGGCAGCCGGGTTGTCGGTTACCGGGCACCCAGTTTTTCGATCAACGACGACGTTCTGAAGGTTATCGAGGCAGCCGGCTACCGATACGACGCCAGTTTCAACTCATTCGACAAGCACGGCCGATACGGCAGGATTTCCACCAACGGTTTCCGCAAAACAGGCATCGCCTATCAGATATCGGAATCTTTCTACGAAATCCCGATAAGCAACCTTACCATTCAAAATTCAACATTCAAAATTAAAAATTGGGTTCTCCCCCTCGGTGGCGGCGGCTACTTCCGTTTATTTCCCTATATGTTTTTTAAAAAAGGCATTCGAAAAATTCTGCAAAGGGACAGTGCCTACAGCTTCTACCTCCATCCCTGGGAAGTCGATCCCGGGCAGCCAAGGGTGAAAAACGCACCTGCTTCGTTTAGATTTCGACACTACATCAATCTGGCGTCAACAGAACGGAAAATACGAAAGATGTTTGACGACTTCCGGGATTGCCGGTTTGTGACGTGTGGGGAGTACCTTGAAAGTTTGGTGTTCAGTAGGCTCTGATTCGATGTTCGAAGTTGGACGTTCGATGTTCGACGTTCGTTAGTTTCATTAATCCTTCAACTTCCACCTAAATTCCCAAGGATTTCATCATGAACATCTGTATCGTCGGAACCGGTTACGTCGGCCTGGTGGCCGCGGCCTGCCTCAGCGAAATGGGCAACGACGTCACCTGCATCGATATCAATCCGGACGTAGTCGATCTTCTCAATTCCGGCAAGATTCATATCTTCGAACCGGGGCTCGAATCGCTGGTCAGCCGCAACGCGGCCGAGGGTCGGCTGACATTCAGCACGGATCTGGCCGAAGGAATGAAAGACGCCCTGTTCGTTTTCAGCTGTGTAGGTACGCCGTCGCGGCCGGACGGCTCCTGCGACCTCTCCTACGTGGATGAGGTGGCCGCCCAGATCGGGCAGATCATCGAGGATTACAAAATTATCATCAACAAATCCACGGTGCCGGTGGGGACAGCGGATCGGGTCAAGGAGATCATCGAATCCAAGTTGAAGGAAAGAGGAAAGCACGTTGAATTCGATGTGGTCTCCAACCCGGAATTTCTCAAGGAAGGCGACGCGGTCAACGACTTCATGAAACCGGATCGCGTAATCGTTGGCACGGACAACGTGCGCACGGCCAAGCTGCTGGAAACGCTCTACGCACCTTTTGCCCGCAGCCGGGACAAGATGATCGTCATGGGGGTGCGCAGCGCCGAGATGACCAAATACGCGGCCAACTGCATGCTGGCCACCAAGATTTCCTTCATGAACGAGGTGGCCAACATGTGCGAAACCGTGGGGGCCGACGTGCGCGAGGTGCGGGCCGGGATCGGCTCCGACCGGCGCATCGGCTATCACTTCATCTATCCGGGGGTGGGATACGGCGGTTCGTGTTTCCCCAAGGATGTGCGGGCATTGATCGATACGGCCAAAGCGTATGGCTGCATGTCGAGCCTTGTGGAGGCGGTGGATTCGGTCAACAACCGGCAGAAACGGATGCTGGCCGATAAGATTATTCGGTTTTTCGAGGAGCAGGGCGGCGTGGCCGGAAAAACCCTGGCCTTGTGGGGATTGGCCTTCAAAGCCAACACGGACGACATTCGCGAATCGGCCGCCCTGGATGTGATTCAGGTGTTGACCGATGCCGGCATGACGGTCAAGGCTTACGACCCGGTGGCCGGCGACAATGCGGCCAGAAAACTGGAAGGAAACGAGCTGGTGGCCGTATTGGAAAGCCAGTACGGTCCCGTCGAAGGGGCCGATGCCCTGGCCGTGATTACCGACTGGAACCAGTTCCGCAATCCGGATTTCACTCGTATCAAGAAAATACTCAAGACGCCCGTGGTGTTCGACGGCAGGAACCTGTATTCCCGCTCGTTTATGAAGGATATGGGCTTTTCCTACATCAGCATCGGGCGACAACCTGTTATAGCCGAAGACTGAATTTATCACCGCAGAGTCGCAGAGCACGCAGAGAAGATCGGTGAAATAGTCGGACACGGATTTTCGCGGATACACGCGGATAGAGCAGTTTTTTATCAGCGAAGCTGACCCCTTTACGACCGATCCGTGTTCATCCGCGTTTATCCGTGTCCCATTTAACGGTTTTCCAGTCGCAGGCTGACTAAAACTCGTCCGTGTGGTCCGTGTTTGTCTTTGGTTGAAAATAATAATGGCCATAACCGCACACCGACAAAAACAATCACCGCAGAGTCGCAGAGTACGCAGAGCCATGGTTTTCCTTTCCCCGAAGGGGACAACCACCCCTTTGCGATCTCCGCGTCTCGAGCGAAGCGGGCGGTAAAATAACAAATGTAAGCGAGGAAACAGCGTGAAACATTCATTTTCCAAAGACATCCTGAATATCGATGCGGCTAAAGAGGCTGACAACATCTGTGAACAAATCAGAGCGCTTTTGTCCAAACAGCTCAAGCGCCGGGGACTGGTCGTGGCCCTGTCCGGCGGTATCGACAGCAGCGTTTCCGTGGGGCTGGCGGCCAAAGCCATCGGTCCGGAAAAGGTCGTCGCCCTGCTGATGCCCGAACGCCACTCTTCGGACGACACCCTCGATCTGAGCAAGTCGGTTGCCGAAACCTTCGGGGTGAAGTGGTTCCACGAGGACATTTCCGGTGTACTGGAGGCGGTGGGCTTCTACCGCCGCTACGACGAGGCCGTGCGCAAGGCCATTCCCGAATACGGCGACGGTTGGAAATCCAAGATTGTCATCCCCAACGTGATGGAATCCAAGGGCTTCAACCTCTTTTCCATCGTCGCCCAGGCGCCCGACGGTTCCCGGGTTCAGAGGCGGCTGCCGCTGGACGCCTACCTGGAGATCGTTGCCGCCACCAACTTCAAGCAGCGCACCCGCAAAATGTTCGATTACTACTACGCGGATCGATTCAACTACGCCGTCGTGGGGACGCCCAACCGGCTCGAGTACGATCAGGGGTTCTTTGTCAAACTGGGGGATGGGGCTGCCGACATCAAGCCCATCGCGCATCTTTACAAATCCCAGGTCTATCAGATGGCGGCCCATCTCGGCGTTCCGGAAAAGATCCGCAATCGACCGCCGACGACCGACACCTACTCCATGCCCCAGGGGCAGGATGAGTTCTACTTCTCGTTGCCCTACGACAAGATGGACCTGTGCCTGTACGGCAGGAACAATGGCTACACGCCGGCAGACATTGCCGATGCATTGGGCCTTTCACCCGACCAGATCCAGCGGGTGTACGACGACATCGATACCAAGCGCGCTACCACGCGCTACCTGCACTTATCTCCGCAGCTGATCGAAGCGGTCCCCGAAATAAAATAAAGTGCACCGCCCGCTTCGCTCGAGACGCAGAGATCGCAGAGGTTTTCTAAGTTTCCCTAACGGGAAATAGATAACAAAAGAATCTTTGCAGGCTTTGCGTCTCCGCGGTGAAACGTAAACAATGGCGCACCGCCCGCTTCGCTCGAGGCGCAGAGATCGCAGAGGCATACTTATTCCCTTCGAGAAGAAAAAGCTATAAAATTTTATGATCTGCAACAACGATCTTCTTTTGGCCGTTGGCCAACAAAACAATCTTTGCGTACTTTGCGTCTCTGCGGTGAAAATTTAAAATGGACCTGAATCAATTATCCAACAAGATTGTCGGGGCGGCTATCGAAGTACACAAAGCACTTGGGCCAGGTTTGCTGGAATCCACTTATGAAGAATGCCTTTGCCACGAATTAAAATTACATGAGTTGCGATTTGATCGACAAGTATCCTTGCCCGTTAAATATAAAGGGCAAGAGCTTGATTGCGGTTATAGAATCGATGTCATTGTTGAACAATCTGTTATCCTTGAGTTAAAGGCGGTCGATACAGTCCTTCCTATTCATAAGGCTCAGCTATTAACTTATTTGAAACTGGCGAATCTACAACTTGGATTGCTATTGAATTTTAATACTTCCTTGATGCGAGACGGTATTTACAGAATGGTGAACAATTTCAAAAAAGACTGAAATTACCGCCCGCTCCGCTCGAGGCGCAGAGATCGCAGAGGGTTTTTAAGTTTCCCTATCGGGAAAGAGATAACAAAAGAATCTTGAAATTCAATTATCGACAACAACCTTCTTTTGGCCCTTGGCCAACAACAAAATCTTTGCGTACTTTGCGTCTCTGCGGTGAAAAACTGAATCTTACCGACCGCTCGGCTCGAGTCGTAAAGATCGCAGATGTTTTCTAAGTTTCCCTAACGGGAAATAGATAACAATAAATCTACTTTGCGTGCTTTGCGTCTCTGCGGTGCAAAAATAAAAAAGGAGTTATGAAATCAGAATGAGCGAGAAAAAAACAGAAATCAGAAACTTCATCATCGAGAATTTTCTCTTCGGCAACGCCAACGGGCTGAAAGACGACACCTCCTTCCTGGAAGAGGGCATCATCGATTCCACCGGCGTCCTGGAACTGGTCACCTTCCTGGAAGAGACTTACGAGATTCAGGTGGATGATGAGGAATTGATCCCGGAGAACCTGGATTCCATCGATAATGTCGCTGCCTATCTTGAACGGAAGACCGCTTAAGATCCTCACCGCCCTCTTCGCTCAAGGCGCAGAGAGCACAGAGGTTTTTAAATTTTCCTGACGGGAAGAAAAAGCTTTATAAATCGTGTAAGGTGCAACAACGATCTTCTTTTGGCCTTTGGCCAACAAAAAACCTCCGCGTACTTTGCGTCTTTGCGGTGAACGATTGGATCTTACCGCCCGCTTTGCTCGAGGCGCAGAGGTCGCAGAGGGTTAATCTATCCCTTCAGGAAGAAATTTGGAGCCCAATATCTGAATTTTTCAGATTAATTTTTTGTAGAACGATTTAAACTTTTCTTGGCCCTTGGCCATCGAAAAACCTCAGCGAACTCTGCGTCTCTGCGGTGAATATTTAAAATGCTGATCCATCATTTCTTAGAAAATTCCACCAAACGTTTCCCAGACAAACTGGCTGTCATCCACGAGAAGACCCGCGCCACCTACGGACAGGTCAACGCGGCAGCCGACCAGCTGGCCGCATTTCTGGTGAACCGGAGTGCCCTAAAGGGTGGCCGCGTCGTCATCCTGATGGAAAACAGCTTTGAGTACATCGTGGCTTACTACGGCATACTCAAAGCCGGAGGCGTCGCCGTACCGTTGAGCACCGACCTGAAGCCCGACGGTCTCAACCCGCTGCTGGCCGAACTCGAACCGACGGTCATCATTTCTTCCGCACGCTTCGAACGTCTGCTCCAGGCCTCGGATCTAAATGTTCCCAACCTCAACACCCTGATCATTCAAAATCCAAAGTTGAAATGGGTATGCGACAATCTATCAATTTTTAATTTCCAACAAGCTACAAGCTACAAACAACCCCCAATCCAAAACAACCCACAACCAACAAACCAATTTAACCAACGAACCAATGAAACCAATTTAGCCAACATCATCTATACCTCCGGCTCCACCGGCACCCCCAAAGGTGTCATGCTCACCCATGGCAACATTGTGGCCAACGCCGATTCCATCTGCCAGTACCTTCAGTTGGCCGACAGCGACATCCAGATGGTCGTGTTGCCCTTTTTTTACGTGATGGGCCAATCGTTGCTCAATACCATCTTCGCTGTTGGCGGTACCCTGGTGCTGAACAACAAGTTCGCGTTCCCGGCCACGGTGATCAACCAGATGATCGAAGAGAAGGTCACCCTTTTCTCCGGGGTGCCTTCCACTTACGCTTATTTACTCCACCGCTCACCACTTGCAACAAACAAAAAACGACTAACCAATTTACGCATGGTCACCCAGGCCGGCGGCCACATGGCCCGCTCGATCAAGACTGCCTTACGTGAGACGCTGCCGGCGCGCACGCAGATCTGCATCATGTACGGCGCAACGGAAGCATCGGCGCGGTTGACATGGTTGGATCCCCATTGGTTCGATCAGAAAATCGACTCTATCGGCCGGGCCATACCTGGCGTCATCTTGAAGATCCTCGATGCGAATGGTGCCGAAGTGCCCAGTGGCGAAAAGGGCGAAGTGGTGGCCAGCGGCCCCAACATCACCCGGGGATACTGGATGGATCCGCAGGCCACGGCCCGGGTGCTGGATGACCACGGTTACCACACTGGTGACATTGGATGGCGGGATGAAGAAGGGTTCATCTTTTTGGAGGGACGCAAGGACAACCTGCTCAAGGTCGGGGGCCACCGTATCAACCCCCAGGAGGTCGAGGATGCCCTGCTGGCCACCGAACTGGCCGTCGAGGCTGCCGTGGTGGGGGTCGCCGACGAACTGCTGGGGAAAAGACTGTCCGCCCTGGTCGTCCCCCTCAATGGCGATGCCGCTCCGGAAGCGATACTGGAAAAGTGCGCCGCACTTCTGCCCAAATACAAAATGCCGTCTGAATTGCGCTTTGTCCGTGCTCTGCCCAAGAATGCCAACGGCAAAGTCGATCGAGGGCGTTGCCTGGATGTATTCACCGCAGAGGTGCAGAGGACGTCGAGATTATAGGGAAAAAATTCAAGAATAAATCGGACACGGATTTTCGCGGATACACGCGGATAAAAGCTTGTTCTTTATGAGCGAAGCTGATTCTCTATACGCCCGATCCGCGTTTATCTGCCTGCCCTGTTCAATTCACGCAAGTGAGGAGCGAAGCGAATTTAACCGGGACGTTCATCCGCGTCCCATAAAAGGTCTTTCCAGCCGAAGGCTGCTAAAGCCTTACCTGAAGAAAGGAAGATCGATGCTCCAAGCAGAACCAAACGTCTCGACGAGCCCGGATGGTGAACTTTTCAAGCTTCCCTCTGAAGCCGATTATGCGCAAGAGTGGCTCCGCCTGAAGCAATTGGCCGATGAACAGCGTGCACTTGGCCGTGATATTGTGGTGGTCATGGGCGTTGGCTTTGTTGGCGCCGTGATGGCCGGGGTGGTTGCCGATGCAGTGGACAACCAGGGCAATCCGACGAAATTCGTCATCGGCATGCAGCGTCCTTCTACACGCTCTTTTTGGAAAATTCCCTTTCTGAATCGTGGGATCGCACCGGTCGAGGCCGAGGACCCGGAAGTCGAACCGCTTATCAAACGCTGTGTCCTGGAAAAAAAGACGCTCACCGCCACCTTCAGCTACGATGCCCTCTCATTGGCCGATGTGGTCGTGGTCGATGTGCAGTGCGATTACCACAAGGAGGCCCTGGGGGACGTGAAAAAAGGGCATGCGGCGATCGGTGCCCTGGAGAATAGCTTAAAAGTGATCGGCGAAAAGATCGAGCCCGGCTGCCTTGTCCTGATTGAAACGACCGTTCCTCCGGGTACCACGGAATACGTGGCCTATCCAATCATCAAAAAAGCCTTTGAAAAAAGAGAGCTGAAGGATGCCGAACCGCTGCTGGCGCATTCCTTCGAGCGGGTCATGCCGGGACGCAACTATGTCTCTTCGATCAGGGATTTCTGGCGGGTCTGCAGCGGCATTAACAGGACTGCCCGTGATAAAGTGGTAAAATTTCTCTCTGAGATCCTCAACGTCGACCAATTCCCGTTGACGGTCCTGGATCGTCCCATCGAAAGTGAAACCTGCAAAATCGTGGAAAATTCCTATCGTGCCGCTACGCTGGCTTTTCTGGACGAGTGGAGCGTTTTTGCCGAGCGCAACGGTGTGGATATCACCAAGGTGGTAGACGCCATTAAAATCCGGCCGACCCACTCCAACATGCTTTTTCCCGGTCCTGGCATCGGCGGGTATTGTCTGCCCAAAGACGGCGGTTTGGGGTTCTGGGCGTACCACACCCTGATGGGGTTCGACGATGATCTGTTCAAAATCACACCCATGTCCATCGACATCAACGACACCCGGGCTTTGCGACCGCCCCAGATTGTGCGGGATGCCCTGCGCAACATGGGCAAGATCGTGCCCGCGTCCAAGATTGCCGTGCTCGGCATTTCCTACCGCCAGGATGTGGGCGACACCCGCTACTCCGGTTCGGAAGTCATCGTGCGCAAACTGACTGAAATGGGCGGCGAGGTGGTCGTCCACGACCCCTATGTCAAGCATTGGTGGGAGTTCGAGAAGCAGGACACCTATCCGGCGCCCGGACACTCATTGAAGCGATTTTTCAGGAACCAGGATGGTCTCGTCGAATTGAGCGTCAATGACGATCTTGCCGATGTCCTCTTCGGCGTGGATGCAATCGTGCTGGCGGTCCGGCATAGCGCGTATCTGGATTTGAACCCGGAGCGGGTTGTGGAGATGACCGGCCGGCCGGTGGCCATTGTCGACTGCTTCGGAATTCTAAACGATGAGCAGATCAGCAACTATTTCCAGCTGGGTTGCGAAGTCAAGGGGCTTGGACGGGGCCATGTCAAGCGGCTCAAAGATAAAGTTCGCCTTTCAACGAACTACGACACGCAGCAAGCATCAAAAATCCGTGTTCATCGGCTTGCCCCGTTCAATTCACACAGGTGAGGAGCAAAGCGAATTTAACTGTGGCGTTGATCCGTTTCCCACTTAAGAGCTTTTCCGGCCGCAGGCCGCAGAATAAAACTGTCCGTGTAAGTCCGCGTGTGTCCGTGGTACCTTACAAGTGAGCTATGGATATAGAAGAAATTCTAAAACAGGCTGCACTGATTATCAGCAACGAATTAGAGGGTACCTACCGGTTGTTTCTGTTCGGGTCCCGCGCCAAAGATATAAGCAGTGACAGATCCGATATAGATATTGGTATCCTGTCGGACACCCGAATTACAGCAAAGCAACTGCTCACGATCCAGGAAAAACTGGAACAGATACCCACATTGTTGAAAATAGATGTTGTCGATTTTAATGCTGTTGATGATGAATTTAAAAAGATCGCATTAAAAGATGCGAAGGACATCGAAATATGACGTCGGACAAACTGGAAAGAAGTCTGGCACTTTTTAAAAAAGCAATGGACCGTTTTTCCGAAGTGTTGCAGGAACCTGAATCTTCAATTGTCATGGATGCAACGATACAGCGGTTCGAATTTACATATGAGTTGATGTGGAAGACGCTGAAAAATTTCTTGGAAGATGTACACGGTGTCCGGACGGTATCGCCAAGACAAGTTTTTGTGGAAGCGTATTCCCTTTCAATTATCAAAAAAGAAGATATTTTTCTGGAAATGATAAAATCCAGAAATTTGCTGTCCCATACTTACAATGAAGAACAGGCTGTCGAGATCTATAAAAAATGCCCTTCATTTTTATCAGCCATTAAAGATTTATATGCCAACTTGCCGATAGAATGAAATTAGCTGACTATTTACCACAGATCCACACAGACTAAATCAGACATCTCTCGCAGAGTCGCAAAGACCGCAAAGATGAATTAAGTGTTTCCCGAAGGGAAAGAAAGCCCTCTGCGTCCTCTGCGCCTTGAGCGAAGCGGGCGGTGAATAGCCAACTTAACCAACCCAACGAATACAACGAATCCAAATGGCCGTCCCATCAATTTTTAAATTTTATTCGGAATTTTAAACTAAGTTCGTGTTTCAAATAAATACCGTCATTATTCTGACAAAATGAATACCGCTGAACTGTATAATCATTGGTATGGGTGCTAACCTTTTAAAAAGAATGAGAATTCTCAGAAATAATCAAAACGGCATATCAAATGCAACAAATCGCTCGAACTCCAAAAAATACTCACTTCCTTAAACCCATGTAATTGGCCCGGCGGAGCTATGGCAAGAAATGGTTCAATTGATCGGGGCTATATCAATGCAGAACCCATAGCTTTTCAATCCCCGAAGGGGACAAAACAACCCTCTGCGTTCTCTGCGTCTCTAACGAAGTGGGCGGTGGGAAATAGACGATGTTAGTTGGTTCGGTTTGTTCAATTTGTTGGTTGGTTGTCCAGCCGAAGGCTGATAAAACCCGTCTGTGTAAGTTCGTGTGTGTCCGTGGCAAAAAAACATATTTTATCTAAACGAAGCGTTCGATGCCGATCATTTCTTTGATCAGCTCGAAGTGATGATCCAGCGAATAGAGCATACAATCGTTTTGAAGGGCATTCTGGGCGATGATTAAATCGGGGATGCCAATCCCGTTTAAACCGCTTTTTAAACATTGATATTGCCAACTCATCAATTGCTTCCACTGGATGGAAAGTTTAATCTTGTAGACCGCATTCAAAAGGTTGACCAGCCTGCGCTGATTACGCAGTTTCAGGAAAGGAATGAGTTCGGTGAGAATCAGGTCATTAACGGCGATAAGGTTCTCATCAATTAGATAGTCAAGCTTAGATGTGTTTCCATCACCTTTGAAATAGTCGATCCAAACGGAAGAGTCGACAAGAACCGTCATGGTCGATCCCGCAACACATCCAAATCGACATCAAAATCACTGAGTTTACCTTTATATTGTTTAATTTCAGCAATCTTTGATTTTCGGATCAATTCCTCCAAAGCAGTGATAATCACTTTGGTTTTTGTTCTGATCTGAGTTGCCTTCATTGCCTCGGAGACCAATTCCTCGGGTAAATCAAGCGTAGTTCTCATGGCTCGCCTCCTTTTTATGCATAAATATAAATTTATATGCATAAAAAGTCAATGACCTTGAATAACTTAGCCACAGATCCACCAAGACAGGCAGGCACAGACGAAAACGATCTCGCAGAGCCGCAGAGAAGGTCGGTAAAAAATTAATCGGACACGGATTTTCGCAGATGCACGCGGATAAAACCTCGTTCTTTATCAGCGGAGCTGAACCCTTTACGCCCTATCCGTGTTCATCCGTGTCCTATAAAATAATGCTTTCCAGCAGCAGGCCGTCGTACAATCTCTTCCGTGTCAGTCCTTGTGTGTCCGCCTGTCCCGTTAAAATCACGTTAGTGAAAAGGGAAGCGCATTTAACCGGGGTGGTTAATTTCGATCTTTGGTCTTTCAGCCGCAGGCTGCTAAAAACTGTTTGTTTTAAATCCGTGTCCATCCGCGTTCATCCGTGTCCTATAAAATGCTTTCCAGCCGCAGGCCGTCGTATAATCTCTTCCGTGTCAGTCCTTGTTTGTCCGCCTGTCCCGTTAAAATCACGTTAGTGAAAAGGGAAGCGCATTTAACCGGGGTGGTTAATTTCGATCTTTGGTCTTTCAGCCGCAGGCTGCTAAAAACTGTTTGTTTTAAATCCGTGTCCATCCGCGTTCATCCGTGTCCCATAAAATGCTTTCCAGCCGAAGGCTGATTAATCTTCTTTGCGCTCTCTGCGCCTC
This sequence comes from Desulfosarcina widdelii, assembly GCF_009688965.1. GTDB lineage: Bacteria > Desulfobacterota > Desulfobacteria > Desulfobacterales > Desulfosarcinaceae > Desulfosarcina > Desulfosarcina widdelii. The sequence goes on from NZ_AP021875.1 coordinate 381,122, forward strand.
GAGCGAAGTCCCGCGACACGGGATAAACTGGGCGCGAAGAATAAAATGTATCTCGCAGAGTCGCAGAGCACGCAGAAAAAAGCAGGTAGTCGGTTGAAGGTGGTAGGTTGAAGGATAACGACAGACGACCCGCAACAAACAACAAGCAGTTTCCCGCGCCTCGGACGAAGCCCTGCTATGCGGTGGATAACCAATTTAACCAACCCAAAAAATACAAACTGTACTTAGGATTGACACTTTTCGGCATGGATATTATTATGGTCATAAAAATATTTAGTAGGGGGTAAAGATGACCGATATCCTGCAAATTATGCCTGTTACCAAAGTCAAGCGGGGACTTCTGGACATCATCAAGACCATGCAAGAAGAAGACGCAACCATAACCCTGACGAGGAACGGTGAACCGGTTGGGGTCATGATGACGCCGAATCGATATGAAGCCCTTTTAGAAACCATTGAAATTCTTGTCGATAAGGATGTTCTGGACGCGCTTGGGGCCTCTGCCAAGGATTTTCAGGATGGTCGGGTCCATGAACATGACGCGGTTTGGAACGATTGATGGTTCACTACCGTCTGATCTATTCGGATACCTCCCGCAATCAAATTAAGAAGTTGCACCCAGCATTGAAGCCCATCATTCGTTCACGGCTGGACCGATTGAGCCAGGAGCCATTTGCAGGAAAACGACTTGAGCGTGAGCTATCGGGCTATCGGTCGCTTCGGGCAAGACGATTCAGAATCATTTACAAATTAAATGAAGCAGAGCAATTCACCGAAATTCACTATGTTGGCCATCGCAAAGATGTTTACGAACTTTTTACTGAAAAAACCGGCCCTTCATTTTTAAGGTGATACTTATACCTAATTTTGGCGATTGTCGACCGACCTACACAGACGAACACAGACAAAACAAATTTCTCGCAGAGCCGCAGAGAAGGTCGGTAAAAAATTAATCGGACACGGATTTTCGCAGATGCACGCGGATAAAACCTCGTTCTTTATCAGCGGAGCTGAAATTTTTTAGCCCCATCCGTGTGCGTCCGCCTGTCCCGTTAAAATCACGTTAGTGAAAAGGGAAGCGCATTTAACCGGGACGTTCATCCGTGTCCATCCGCGTTCATCCGTGTCCTATAAAATGCTTTCCAGCCGAAGGCTGATTAATCTTCTTTGCGCTCTCTGCGCCTCGAGCGAAGCGGGTTTGAGATAAAATGAACGTATCTCATTTAGGTGCCGAAAACTGCGTCACCGGCTCATGCCACCTGCTGCAGGCCAACGGCCTGAACATCATGGTGGACTGCGGCCTGGCCCAGGGCGACGATCCAGCCCGCTCCATGGACCGTTGGCCCATCCAGCCGGATGAAATCGACTACCTGTTTCTCACCCATGCCCACATCGACCATATCGGCAGGTTGCCGGAACTGATCCAAAAGGGTTTCAAGGGCGAGATCATCTGCTCCCACCCCACCAGGGCCCTGCTGATTCCTATGCTGACCGACGCCATGAAGTTTTCCGGTATGCCGGAACAAACCGCGCTGAACATCCATAAGTCCATCGACGACCTCTCCTGGGGCTTTGAATGCGGCCAGGACTTCGACCTGGAAAAGGGGATTTCCTTCAAATTGAAGCGGGCCGGGCACATCCTGGGATCGTCATTCGTGCGCTTCCAGGACGATCATACCGGTGAATCGGTGCTTTTCTCCGGTGACCTGGGTGCCAAGGATACCCCCATTCTGCCCGATCCGGAAGCGCCGGACCCTGCCGACCGGGTCATCATGGAATCGACCTACGGCGACCGGTTGCATGGTGATCGACAGCACCGCACCCGGCAATTGGGGGCCGTCCTCTCGCGGGCCCTGGCCGACAGCGGCAAGGTCTTCATTCCGGCTTTTTCATTAGGGCGCACCCAGGAACTGATTTATGAAATGGACCGCCTGTTCTCCAATCCCGACTGCCAGGCGATGTTCCCCGACCTTCAAGGCGTACAGCGGCCGCCGGTGTTCGTGGATTCGCCCCTGGGGCTGGAGATTACCAGGATTTACGCCCGACTTTCCGAATATTGGGACAAAGAGGCCCGTGATCTTAAACGCAGTGGCGACCACCCCATCGACTTCGACGGCCTCTACGCGGTAGAGGGACATCACGACCACCTCAAGCTTTGCGACGCCGCAGGTCCGGCCGTCATCCTGGCCGGCAGCGGCATGTGTACCGGCGGTAGGATCATCGATCATTTGAAAAAGGGCATCGAAGATCCGAAAAGCGACATCCTTTTCGTCGGCTACCAGGCGGCCGGCACCCCCGGAAGGGCCATTCAGGATAACGCCGAGAAGCCCGGCGGATATGTATATCTCGACGGCGAGCGGAAGACCATCCGCGCCGATGTCCACACCCTTTCCGGCTACTCCGCCCACGCCGACCAGAAAGGACTGGTCGACTGGATCACATCTATGCCCGAAAAACCCGGTGCCATCAAATTGGTGCATGGGGAGGGCGGGGCGCGCCGTGCGTTGGCGGAGGTGCTGGAAAAGCAGGGATACACGGTTCATTAAAGAAGAATAGGACACGGATTCACACGGATTGCCACGGATCAAAAAACTGCAGAATCAGTGGCTTCCGGCCATATAATGTTTGTAGGTTTTTTATCAGCGAAGCTGAAATCTTTACGCCCTATCCGTGTTCATCCGCGTTCATCCGTGTCCCATACAATATGAAACATCAAGCGCTCACCGAAGAAATCATCAAAGTCTTTTACCGGGTATACAACGCGCTGGGGTATGGATTTTTAGAAAAAGTATACGAAAATGCGATGATGATCGAACTAAAAAAAGAGGGCTTGTTCGCTGTCCAACAGTCGCCCATCGATGTAATCTATTCCGAGCAGATTGTTGGACAATATTTTGCGGACATCATCGTTGACGAAAAAGTTATCCTTGAAATCAAGGCAAAGAAACACTTTGGATCAGAAGATGAGGCTCAGTTGCTCAATTATCTGAAATCCACGGATAAAGAGGTCGGCCTTCTGATTAACTTTGGACCGAAACCGGAACTGTCCCGGAAAGTGTTCGATAACAGCAAAAAATAGTTGGACACGGATTTACACGGATTGTCACGGATCAAAAAGAAAAATGTTAATGGCCTCCGGCCAAAAAAAGACAGTATCCGTAAGAATATGAAATTACAAAAATTTAAGCAGAAGCCGCGAATAAATTTCTAATTGGTTCATTTCAGCGAAGCTGAAATCTTTACGCCCAATCCGTGTTCATCCGCGTTCATCCGTGTCCCAAAAAATAAAATTGTACACAGATTTTCGCGGATACACGCGGATCAAAATTAGAATTCAGGAGGCAGGAAACCGACGAACGTCGAATACCGGAATAGGGCGTAGGTGGCAGGTGGTTGGTGGTCATCCCACGACCCACAACGAACGACATACAAAATGGTTTCATGGGACACCTCACCCCATCGAAAAAACAAGAGTCTATTTTCTTTTTACTGCCAGACGGTAGATTTCTTTGTCCCTTCTCGGGCCAACAGCCAGCACATAAACCACAACCGTTTTTTCGTGAACTTTGTAAACAACGCGGTAGTCTCCCACGCGAAGTTTGCGAAAATCGGCAAGATTACCGGATAAGGGGGCACCGAAATCCATGGGATGCCGGGTCAGTTTAGAATCGATCGCTTTAACGATTCGTCGTGCCGCGGATGGACCGATGCTGTCGAGGTCTCCTTCAATGTCGTGATGGTAAAGGATTGACCAAATCATACGCCATATTTTTCCTTGATATCATTATGCCTTAGCGCCTTTTTTTCGTCAAAGCTATCCAACCGGGCCAGGGTTAAAGCCGTAAGGCGAAGGTCTTCAATTTCTTGCTCCATTGCCTCGTAGCTTTCCATCGATAGCAGCACTGCTTTGGGGGCATTGTTTTTCATAATGATGAGTCTGCCCGCATCGTCTTTGGCCAAGGCATCCAGGGTCGCCGATGTTTTCTTCGAAAGATCCGTAGCGGAGAGGAAGTCTTTTGCACGTATCATGGTGATCCTCCAATAATCAGATAATTTATAGTATAATAATTAGAAAAATATTCTATGTCAATAACGTGTTTTGATCGTATTATTTTCCCATTCAGCGATACTGATCATTTTACACACGATCCGTGTTTTTCCGCCTGCCCTGTTCAATTCACGCAAGTGAGGAGCGAAGCGAATTTAACCGGGACGTTCATCCGTGTCCCATACAATATGAAACATCAAGCGCTCACCGAAGAAATCATCAAAGTCTTTTACCGGGTATACAACGCGCTGGGGTATGGATTTTTAGAAAAAGTATACGAAAATGCGATGATGATTGAACTAAAAAATGAGGGCTTGTTCGCTGTCCAGCAGTCGCCCATCGATGTAATCTATTCCGAGCAGATAGTTGGACAATATTTTGCGGACATCATCGTTGATGATAAGGTTATCGTTGAAATCAAGGCAAAGAAACACTTTGGATCAGAAGATGAGGCTCAGTTGCTCAATTATCTGAAATCCACGGATAAAGAGGTCGGCCTTCTGATTAACTTTGGACCGAAACCGGAACTGTCCCGGAAAGTGTTCGATAACAGCAAAAAATAGTTGGACACGGATTTACACGGATTGTCACGGATCAAAAAGAAAAATGTTAATGGCCTCCGGCCAAAAAAAGACAGTATCCGTAAGAATATGAAATTACAAGAATTTAAGCAGATGCCGCGAATAAATTTCTAATTGGTTCATTTCAGCGAAGCTGAAATCTTTACGCCCAATCCGTGTTCATCCGCGTTCATCCGTGTCCTATAAAAGGTCTTTCAGCCGAAGGCTGCAATAAAATGTCCGTGTAAGTCCGTGTGTGTCCGTGGCAAAAATCAAAAATGGCCACCGACCCACAAGGATAGATTGACAAAAGTTTAATTATGTATATACATAAAAGTATATATGAATTGCATTCAACAGGAGTTGCCCATGGAAACCGCGAAAATTTTTAAAAATGGAAACTCCCAAGCGGTTCGGCTGCCCAAAGCTTTCCGCTTCGATGTCACGGAAGTCCAGATCTTTCGCAGAGGCGATGAAGTGATTTTGAAACGGAAACCGCAGAATCTGGCAGAAGCATTCGAACTGTTGACCCGAATGTCGGATGATTTCATGTCAGAGGGGCGTTGCCAGCCCTCGGTACAGGAAAGAGAACCGCTATGACGGTAATGCTGGATACCGGCATATGTACTTACACAATCAAGCGAAAACCGATCGGCGTTTTGAAGCGCCTTGAGATGTGCCAACCGGGAACGGTTGTCATGTCAGTCATCACTTTCTCGGAATTAATCAACGGGGCCAAAAAGAGCCAATACGTGGAAGACAACCTCCACCGGTTGGAAGCGTTGAGTGAACTGATCGAGGTCCTTCCCTTCGATAAAAACGCGGCCATGATATACGGAGATATACGCTCGGACCTTGAAAATAGAGGGTTGATAATCGGTGGTAATGATTTATTTATCGCCGCTCATGCATTGAGCTTGAACTATACCCTGGTGACCAACAATCAAAGGGAGTTCGAAAGGGTCAGGGGGTTGAAGACAGAAAATTGGGCTGTGGAGAAAAGCCGGTAGGTGGCTCTTCAATTCTGAATGATGAATTTTAAATTCTGAATGAAGGTTTTTATCGATCCGATGATTCAAAATCGATTCGCACCGCAGAGCCGCAAAGAACGCAGAGAAAGTCAGGTTTGGTTGGCTTCGCCCAAAAAGATCAATACGGGCTTAAATCCTTTTTTGTTTAATTTCCCTCTCAGAAATTAAAATAAACCCCTTTGCGTTCTCCGCGTTTCGAGCGCAGCGGGCGGTGAAGAACCAAGCCATAAAGAAATTGCGGATACCCTAACCAAAATCATTATTGATTCATGAAACCCCTGGCCTCAAGTCAAAAACAAGAAATACTTGCCCGGTTATTCTGGGACACACAAATCGAAATAACCGATGCAGAAGCATATCTTGAAGAGCAATTGAGAACGATTGACAAAAACGAATCGCAACAATTTTTCAGAAGATTGCTATGTTCCTGCGACTGGTACACATTGTTGAAACTCATGGGCCCTGAAAAGCTGACCGATATTTTAACTGATCCTGTCATCGGCGGAATATTTCCTCGCGGTCTGAAAACAAAATATGAATATGCGAGAGACATTTTATCTAGATAAATTGTATCCGTTTCAAGACGAAGTCCTCAAACTTGTCGAGGGACTGAATCTGAATTTTTATCTGACGGGAGGGACCGCGCTTGGCCGCTGCTATCTGAAGCACCGGTATTCGGATGATCTCGATTTTTTCGTAAATGACGATGACCACTTTAAGGAAGAATGCAGTATCGCAATCAATTCGTTGAGGAATCGATGGGAATGCGACATCGCGGCGACCTCAGAAACGTTTGCTCGAATCTTCGTAAAAAAGGAAAGAACCATCCTAAAAATCGATTTCGTTAACGATATCCCCTCACATTTCGGAGAGATTCAACGGTTTACGCTGTTTCATCGTGTCGATAGTTGGCGCAACATCTTGTCAAATAAAATGTGTGCACTGAGCCGTTTGGAAATCAAAGATATCGTCGATATTGTTTTTATCGCAAGAAATTATGCGTTCGACTGGGAAACAATCATTGGCGAGGCAAAAGAGAAGGACCTGTGGATCGATCCAATAGAAATTTGCAGAATCATCGATCAATTTCCAACAGATCTTCTGAAAACCGTTAAATGGATCAAACCGTTAAATGCTGATGCTATTTTAGGCCAGATTAGGACTCTTCATAACGATATTTTCAATGGTAGGGAGAATACACTGAAAGAGAAATAGGACATGGATTTTCACGGATACAGGAGGGTAGGGCGCGCCGTGAATTGGCGGAGGTTTTGGAAGGGAGTGGGGGACACAGTTCGATAAAAGATGGGCTATAGGCGATAGGCCATGGGCTATAGATGAAGGGCGAGAGCGGGGAGTTAGGAGCGGTTGGTTGGTTCGGTTGGTTCATTGGTTTTGTTGGTTGAAAGCTGTGATTCGTTGGTAGTAGGTGGTTGGTTGCAGGTTGCCGGTGGACAACCCCCAACCCCCAACCCACGACCCACAACCCCCAACCCGCTACTTAAATCCGCGTTTGTCCGCGTCCATCCGTGTCCTATAATTGGTTTGAAAATAGACGCCATATCAAGCATTTCAGAGATCTCGATGTTTATCGGCTCGCATTTGATTGTGCGATGAGGATTTTCAAATGCACAAAATTTTCAGCCTGGCCTGTTCAATTCACGCAAGTGAGGAGCGAAGCGAATTTAACCAGGGCGTTCATCCGTGTCCTATTTAAGATTTTTCTTGATTGTCTATCAGCTATCAGCCATGAGCTATCAGCTATTCGGTCCGTCCGTGTGTGTCCGCTTGCCCAGTTAAATTTTTATCCTGTGGAACCAGGGATGTTCTTTTGTGTAACTGCGACTCTCAAGTGAAAATCGAAGCAAATTTAACCGGGGTGGCTAATAAACCCCTCTGTGCCCTCCGCGCCTCGAACGAAGTGGGCGGTGAATAACCAACTTAACTTTGATCAATTTCCGCAGGCGGACAGGGGGACTGGAAATTTTAGATAGAGCGTTCGAAGGAAGGAAAACAAAATGCTTAAAAAATATACCCTGTTGTATTGGCAAGATGGCAAATGGCTTGTCGGGCGCCTAAGAGAGAGAAGCGATGTGTTCTCCCAGGGAAAGACCTTAAGCGAACTCGAAAGTAATATCCAAGAGGCACTGAGTTTGATGGAAGATACCGACTTTGAAAACCTGCCTGCAGGATTCAAGATCAAGGAAATGACTGTTGAAACGCAGTGAGTTTATCCGCAGGATTAATGGTCTTGGATGTGAATTGTTGCGACATGGAAATCGGCACGATATTTATATCAATACGAACAATGGCAAACGAGCTCCAATACCCCGCCACAAAGAAATTGCAGACACACTGACCAAAATCATTCTCAAACAACTGGGCATTGAAAAAGATGATGTATAGCGGTGGTGAAAAGCAGGTAAAAGACTATCGTTTGAAGCGTTTAAGGACTGTATGATTCCTATCGATCTCATAATCTTTATTCACCTTAGAGACGCAGAGGACGCAGAGAGATCCGATCATATAATTAGTTGGGTTTGTTAATTTTCACCGCAGAGTAGCAGAGCACGAAGAGGTTTTATAGTCTTTTTCCGAAGGGGACAACCAACCCTTCGCGAACTCCGCGCCTCGAGCGAAGCGGGCGGTGGAAAAACCAATTCTTAATGTTGAATTGTGAATTTTAAATGAAGGTTGCGAATCCGAATATAATTCAAAATTCAAAACTAAAAATTCAAAATTAGAATTGTCCGTGTTCAATAGGCTGTTGACGTTTGGACTATAGGCTGTAGGAGAAAAAAATGAGAGACCACACGAAATTGAAAGCGTTCGAGCTGGCAGATGAAATAGCGATTGCTATCCATCGTCTGACGAAAGCTCTCCGCTACACCAATAAAAGTAAGAACTCGACATTGTCAATTTCTTACTTACAGGTTATGATTAACACATAACCGGACCCGACAAAAAAAAGGGCTGAAAAAATGGAAATACTAAAATCGAAAGTAACCTCCAAGGGGCAAATCGTCATACCCAAGGAGATCCGATCAAAATATGGAATTACCAAGGCGACCGTCATCCATTGGATACAAAGAGGTGAGGGGGTTCTGATGATACCCGATTCTGAAGATTCGATAATTGCCGCCAAGGGAATGATTGCAAAATCAGGGTCGCTCGACAAATTATTACAGGACCGAAGGTCGGCAATGCTGAAAGAAGATGGTGTAAGCGATCGATAATTACGTGCTCGACAGCTATGCGGTGATCGGTTATCTCGAAGACGAGCCCTTCGCAGATTGGTTGAAACAATTGCTGCTATCTGCACGCAATAGGCGATGTCAACTCTCTATGCATGCGATCCAACTTGGCGAGGTATACTATATTCTCCTGAGAGAGCAGGGAAAAGCCATTGCTGATCTGGCCTATGCACGGATCAAGGATTTTCCTGTCACTATTGTAGACACCGTAGATGAAAAATTGCTGTTAGCCGCCGCAACGTTGAAGGCGAATTTTCCGATGTCATACGCCGATACGTTTGCCGCTGCTCTCGCCCAGATAAATCATGCTGTTTTATTAACCGGTGATCCGGAGTTCAAAACCTTGGAAGAAAAGGGAATTATAGAGGTAAAATGGCTGTGAGCAATGCGCGTTGAGGGGGGAGCGTTCACTGGCGGAGATTTTGGAAGAACGGGGATATACCATTAGCTGAATGAGATCGAAGTTCTGAAGTTAGGAAGAGCGGAACCTCGAGGAAGACGAACAAAAATAACGGGTAGAGAGGAATTTGGGAAGAGTCGGTTTTCGGGAAGGCTTGATGAGCGGAAGTCGTGATGCAGGTAAGAAATGGAAAATAGGAACCATATAAAGCATTTCAGAGATCTTGATGTATATCGGCTCGCATTTGATTGTGCGATGAGGATTTTCAAGTGCACAAAATTTTCAGCCTGGTCAATTTAGAGCACACTCTACTTTACTCATGATTAAAATCGTGTTGTGTCTATTTTCGTATGGAGCTTCGTTTTTTAAGAGATACGGATAAACGGGAGGTTGATTTTGTTGTATTGAAAGAAGGTGCCCCCCAGTTTGCTGTCGAATGCAAAATTGGAGAAAAGAATGTCAACCCTGCTATTTTCTATTTCAAGGAGCGGACAGCCATACCTGATTTCTACCAGGTACACCAGGGCACACGAGATTATATAAAAAATGGGGTTCGCATACTTCCCATAGAAACATTTTGTAAGGAACTTAAACTTCATTAATGTAACTGTCAAAATTCAAATTGAACTCCACCGCAGAGCCGCAGAGCACGCAGAGGTTTTATGGTTCTCTCCCCGAAGGGGACAAGGCAACCCTCTGTGCCCTCCGCGTCTCGAGCGCAGCGGGCGGTGAAAGATAATTCAAAAATTAAAATTCAAAATTATTAATTGAAATTTAAAATATTACTTCTTGAGGTGTACCTATGAAAAAAATAATTAGCATATCATTGCTCATCGTTACATTATTCTTCGGATTTTTAATTTCCTGTGGAGGCGAAATGGAACAAAAGAAAGTAACGTATAACAGTTTGAAAGATATCCCTGATGCCGCCTGGGAAAAGTTATCCCAGAAGAAAATCTATTTCGGCCATCAGTCGGTCGGGTTCAATATTATGGACGGCGTCGAGGATCTTAAAAAAGAATATCCGCAGATCAACCTGAAGGTGGTCGAAACCAAAGACAGCGATGAGATAAAACCCGGCATTTTGGCACATTCCAGGGTCGGTAAAAACACGGATCCGAAATCAAAAATCGATGACTTTTCGAATATTTTGGATAACGGAATTGGCAGACAGGCTGACGCAGCAGCGCTTAAATTCTGCTATGTAGACATGAAGAAAGAGTCTGACATCCCTAAGATTTTCGAAGAGTATAAATATGAAATTGAAAAAATAAAAAAGGCCTATCCTGATTTTTCGATTGTTCACTTTACAGAGCCCCTCACCGTATCAAAAACTACATGGAAAACATGGCTAAAAAAGATTTTGGGGAAGAAGGATTTTTGGGAATTCAACGACAATATTAAAAGAAACGAATACAATGAGCTGCTGATTAGTGAATACCAAGGCAAGGACCCAATTTTAGATATCGCAGCAATCGAATCAACTAAGCCGGATGGAACCAGACAGAGTTTCGAATTAAACGGAAAAACGTATTACTCCATGTATCCGGGATATACCACCGACGGTGGTCATCTAAACGAATTGGGTCGCAAAAGAGTGGCTGAGCAGCTGATCCTTTTAATGGTTAATTTATAACTGTTCACCGAAGAGACGTAGAATACGCAGAGAAATCAGGTGGTTTAATTGGTTGATTGGTTCAATTCGTTTATTGGTTTTTAGCCGCAGACTGTTTTTACCCCACATCCGTGTAAGTCCGTGTGTGTCCGCCTGCCCAGTTAAAATCACTGCAAGTGAAAAGCGAAGCGAATTTAACCAGGGTGGCAAATTAAATTGAGATCGAAATGATTGAATCCAAAAACAGACACCAAACCGCAGCGCTAAACCCGATCATGCTCTACACGGGGCTGGTGCTGCTTTTTATTATTGCTTTTTTCCCAGTGATCAGGGGGTTGGTCGGAACCTGGATTCATTCCGACGACAACTCGCACGGATTACTTATCCTTCCTGTCAGCCTCTACATTATCTGGCAAAACCGGGCAAATTGGGCGGATCTGCCGGTTCAGCCCGGTCGCGGGGGCAAAAGCCTGGTGGTGCTGACCATTCTTTTTTACATTTTATCTTACAAGGCGGGCATCGCCACTCTCAGCAGCCTTTCCCTGGTTTTGACGATATGGGCCGTCGTCTGGGCGCTGTTTGGAAAAGCGGTTTTTAAGGCGGTCCTGTTTCCTCTGGCGCTCCTGCTGCTGATGATTCCGGTGCCGGCGCAGTTTTTTTCCATGGCGACGATTCCGCTGCAGTTGATGGTCTCCAAGGTGAGTGCCGTGATCGTCCGATTGTTTGATGTCCCGGTACTGCGGGAAGGCAACGTTATTCACCTACCGGGCAGAACGCTTGAAGTGGTGCAGGCGTGCAGCGGGCTGCGCTCTTTGATGTCGCTGGTTACGCTCTGTGCGATTTTTGGGTATCTAACCCTATCTTCCAATGTTTTGCGGGGCATACTGATCGTCAGCAGCATCCCGGCAGCGGTTCTGGTCAATATTTTCAGGGTTGTTATGATGATTCTATCGATTCATTACATGGATTTCGATCTCACCGGCGGAACCCCGCATACCGTATTCGGCGTGATCGTCTTTCTGCTGGCGTTATCCATCGTCGCCGGATTCAGGGGCATTCTTTCGAAATGGGACAAAAAACAAACAGACAGCTGATCTACATTGCCGCATGCCTTATGGCCGCTGCCGTGCTTGTCAATTTTGAACGTGCCCCCGGAGTTCAAAGCGATAGAGCTGGCCTTTCTGAGGTTTTCATGCGGGTAGGCCCGTGGACGGCCGTCAACGAGACGGAAATGCAGGACACGATTGTGACGTCGTTGGACTTGGACGACTATCTTTTTCGATCCTATCGAAACGGCATCGCTGTCGTATCCCTTTATGTCGGATACTATTACACCGCCGACAAGGTTGGTGCGGCACACTCTCCGCTGGTTTGCTTTCCGGGACAAGGGTGGGAAATTTCTCCGCCGAAAGCTGTTTCTGTGAAGACAGACGAGAACCCGGTCAATGCTGAACGGATCCTGATCCAAAAGGGAAAGCACCGGGAGGCGATTCTGTACTGGTTTCAGGCCTATGACAGGACCTCGCCGGGGACTTTCCATCAAAAGCTGAACAACTTCTGGGCGAAAATCCGCTCCAAGCCGGAGGACAACGCCTTTGTGCGTGTGTCAGTAACGATCCGGGAAGACGATGTCGAAGGCGCAACCGCCTCCGCGGAATCCTTCATCAAGGCTTTTTATCCCGTATTTTTGGATTACGTGACCGGCCATGACAAGTCGTGACCGTCAGTTAAGCTACAGACTCACACAGACGTACACAGACAAAAACAATCTCGCAGAAACGCAGAGAACGCAGAAAAAAGCAGGAGAGGTTGTTGGTTGAAGGTGGTAGGTTGAAGAATAACGACAGACGACCCTCAACATACAACAAGCAGTTTTCCGCGTCTCGAACGTAGTGGGCGGTGAAAAAAAATGGAGAAACGCTGAATGGCGCTATTTTTATTCTGGTTTTCCGTATTCATGGTCTTCTATGTGTACATCGGGTATCCAATGATAGTGATGCTCCTCTCAGTGGTATTAAACAGGAAAGTTTCTAAGAGAGCCATAGAACCCACCGTAACGATAATGATCGCCGCCTACAATGAAGCTGAGCATATTCAGCAGACCGTTCAAAACAAAATAGAATTAGTTTATCCTCAGGATAAGCTTGAGATTATCGTTATCTCAGACGGTTCAACGGACGGAACCGATGATTTGGTCAAAGGAATCGATACAGGTAACGTCCGATTGCTCCGCCAGGAACCGCGTGCCGGCAAAACCGCGGCTCTGAATATGGCCGTCCCCTTTGCAAAAGGTGACATACTCGTCTTTTCTGATGCAAACTCTATCTACGATTCGCTTGTACTAAAAAGGCTAATGGCAAATTTCAGCGACGAGAACGTTGGCTACGTTACAGGTAAAATGGTGTACGTCAACGCGGATGGATCTCTCGTTGGTGATGGATGCAGCGCATATATGAAGTATGAAAATATGCTGAGAACGTTCGAAACGAAAATTGGATCAATCGTGGGTGTTGATGGTGGCGTCGATGCTGTCAGGAAAAAGCTGTATGAGCCCATGCAAGATGATCAGCTCCCTGACTTTGTCCTTCCTCTAAAGGTTTTTAAAAAAGGGTATAAGGTTGTTTACGAACCAGAGGCATTGCTCAAGGAGGATACTCTTAAACTGGTAGAGGACGAGTATAAGATGCGCGTACGAGTGGCCTTGAGAGCCTTATGGGCATTATTTGATATGCGAGGGCTATTGATTTTCAACAAAGGCAAAAGGCTTTTCGCTTGGCAGCTTTGGTCTCATAAAGCCTTGAGGTATGGATGTTTTGTTTTTGTTTTGACGACATTTATATCCAACTTGTTTCTATTGGGTAATGGCGGCCTCTATATTTTAGTATTTGCCGTCCAGGTGATGCTGGTCATCGCCATCATAATGTCATTCATGGTTTCAAAGTCTGGTATTATTGGAAAAATATTGAATTTTTCTCAGTATTTCTTTCTTTTGAATGCCGCATCGGCACTCGCGGTGGTGAAATTTTTATCCGGTCAGAAGATGGTGATTTGGAATCCCAGAAAGGGATAAGTTCATTTTATACGCGGTAGAAGGACGGAATGAAGCTAAATAAGCGCCTCATAGCAGGCATACTATACAAGCTGAGAAGACAAATTCTCTTCTGTTAGGAATATGAGGTTTGATGTGCTCAAGAAATTCCCTATTGATATTGAAACGTTGCAAGGCGAATCCGGAATAGAGGTCTATGTACTGAATAAATGGAAGAATGCCAATTTTGTAACGACCTTAAAGCACCTGCCTTCCAATACGATTACAGCAAAAGTTCTCAATGACGGATATTCACTTTTCAAGAATGTAGCCAAGGGTGAAGATTACCTTATTGAAGTACAGTTTTCCGATCCACTTAAAAGATTAAAATACAAAAGCAAGAAAACGAAAATCAAATATAGCGGTCCAAAGAATCTGAGAATAATTGGCACAGGCTCTGGACGGTGTGGCACTTCATCATTTGCCAAATACTTGGACGGGATGCGGTTTGCCAACAGAAAGTTGGTTCGTGCCAGGCATGAGTCAATGTCAGGGCTTATTCTCGAAAAGATTCGAGACAAAGCAACCGAAGAAATTAAGCATTATTTGCTATCATTTCAACATAATGTTGAAATCTCGCCGTATTTCAGCCTCATCCCAGAGATCCTTGACGTAGGCGATAAAGTCGTACTCATAATCAGGGATGGGCGGAAAGTAGTGGCAAGTGGCATGGCTAGAGGATGGTACAGTCGGGCCTCGATCTGGGACCAAATAAAACCGGATTTTGAAGGTACGACCTTTGAAAAATGTTGTCATCTATGGCGGCATACGAACGAAAACGTAATTAATAAGGCTGATATCGTTATCAAGCTCGAAGATTTGATCAGCAACAATCTTGATGAAAAATTTTACAAAATACTGGGGTTGAGTATGGTACAGAAAGAATTTCCGAAGACCAATAAATCAAAAAATCCGCCCCAATACAAATGGTCCAAGGACGAATTTAGCGATTTTAAAAGAATTTGTGGCCATCTAATGGATCAATATTATTCTGGGTGGGAAAATGATAGTCTAATAAAAATAAATAGTTAATTTTTGTTCTTTAGATTTTTTTGGCTTTTAACGAACTTCAAAAGGGTAATTTTAACAAAACAATACAAGATGATATATCAACTGTGTCTGTTGTGTTGAAACATTCAAAAAAAATTAAAGTTCTCCACATTATTGATAGCGGTGGCTTATACGGTGCGGAAACCATGCTTTTAAATCTTATTGCTGAGCAAAGTTTATTGGGGATTAAAGCTACCATTGCCAGTATAGGTGAAAAGCGTATTAAAGAAAAAGCAATCGAAAATGAAGCAATAAAACGAGGTTTTGATATAAAAAAATTTAGAATGACACCCGGTTTCAATTTATTAGGAGCTCACAAGATTATAAAGTTTGCGACACATGAGCACTATGACATCCTTCATTCCCATGGATACAAAGGAAATATTTTATTTGGGTTTATGCCAAATTTGGTAAAAAAAATACCGCTGATTACCACAGTGCATGGATATACCAGTAAAAATGCATTTTCAAAAATTAAAATCTACGAAATTTTGGACAGTATGAGCCATCATTTAATCGATCAGGTGGTGTTGGTTGACCAAAGCATGCTCATGCATCCACTATTGAGAAGACAAAAAAATGTAAACTATAATATTATTCGTAACGGAATTCCAGAAATTACCCCATATGTCCGTTTATGTAAAAGCGAAGATAAGATCATCGATTTTTGCATGAAAGGTTTTACAATTGGGGCGATCGGCAGGCTTTCACCTGAAAAGGGATTCGATAACCTAATCGACGCAACTTCTAAACTAATTAAGAAAAGAAATAATATTCAATTGATCATCCTTGGGGAAGGAAAACAAAGGTTTCACCTCGAAAAGAAAGTCTATGAATTTGGAATCGATCAACATGTCATGATGCCGGGTTATATCCAGGATGCCAAGCAATATTTACAGTATTTCGATGTTTTCATTTTACCCTCGCATACTGAGGGTTTGCCGGTAACAATTCTTGAAGCGATGCAAAGCCAGGTCCCAATTGTAGCAACATCCGTCGGTGGAGTAGCTGAAGCACTAGACTATGGGAACGCAGGAATCCTAATTGACTCTTCCGACTCAAAAAAAATTGCTGATGCTGTTTTGGCAATTATTACACATCCAGAAAAGGCAATGGAACGAATTAAATATGGGAAAAAGCATGTAAAAAATAAATATTCTATAAGGAAAATGACAAGAAAATATGTGGATGTTTATACCCATTTGTTAAGATCATATGCAGTATAGATATGCACTGAAAAAGATCATCAAAGAGTCGATAATAACATGCTTAAAATTATCATCAAATTGATTAAATATTTGAAATGGGACCTAAGCACGAAATCTTTTCGATTTTTCTATTTGAATTTCTTTTTTAAAGATATTCCGGGAAGATTAGGAATGGAAATAAGAAAGCTATTATATGAAAGGTATTTAAGGCATGCTGGAAAAAATTTAATGGTATATGAAGGTGTTCATATCAGAAATATTGATAAATTATCTGTAGGTGATAATGTGGCTTTGGGTGTAAATAATTTCATTCAAGCAGCTGGCGAGGTCGAAATCGGAAATAATGCCATATTCGCTCCGGATGTTAAAATATGGTCAGCAAATCATAAATACGATGATTTGGAAAAGCCAATTTTTGAACAAGGATACGATTATAAGAAAGTTGTTATCGGAAACAATGTCTGGATCGCATCAAATGTCTTTATTATGCCTGGCGCAGAATTAGGTGATGGGGTGGTTGTATCAGCTGGTGCTGTTGTAGGAGCAAAGAAGATCCCACCTTACACGATTCTTGCTGGGAATCCTGCACGAAAAATTGGTTTGCGCAATCGTAAAAAAGAGGCAAAAGGTAAGTAAAAGTACAAAAAATATTTTGTTTCCGTAATAGAATAAATGGATAAAATTAGGATAGCTTACATCATTGATCAGTTCGGAGTCGGGGGCACCGAAGGACAACTAAGCCTTCTCATAGCTTCACTCGATCGTAAACGGTTTAAACCGTCCATTTTTATACTGCGTGGCGATAAGAATCATCCGTTGATACCTGATAATACACCTGTCTATTTATTGAATATACACCGTCTACTAAGCATAGATGGTTTAAAAAAGATGTATCAAGTCATTCAATTGTTAAGATATGAGAAGATTCAGATTGTACAAACCTTCTTTCAGGATTCAACTGTTGTTGGGGTACTGGCGGGTAAAATTGCTCGTGTACAGCAGATTGTAGTATGCATACGCGATATGCTTTTCTGGGCATCACCTTTCGTACTATTCATTCAAAAAGTAATGATGAAAATGTCTAACCTGATTCTGGTGAACTCCATATCGGTTAAAGAAACCGTAGAACCGTTGTTACGAAACGGTCGAGTGAAGGTCATTTACAACGGTATCTATATCGGAGAAGAATTCTCGAAAAATGATAAAGCAAAAAATGAATTAATAAAAGAGTTTAATTTTACTGATTACCCGATCGTAGTGCTTGTATCGAATTGCAACCGACCGGTTAAACGCATTGATTTGCTAATAGAGAGCATCCCCCTTGTTGTAGCGAGGATTCCTGCCTATTTTTTGATTGTTGGTGATGGTTGGATGAGATCGAATTTAGAAAAACGTGTAACCGAGCTAAACATAGGAAAATTTGTGCGATTTGCTGGGAGTAGAAATGATGTTAATAGGATTCTTGCTGGTTCCGATATTGCGTTGAACACGTCGGACTCAGAAGGCTTGTCTAACTCGGTCATGGAAGCTATGCGGGCAGGTTTAGCAGTCATTGCGAGCAACGTGGGTGGCAACAAGGAACTTGTTAAAAACAACGTCAACGGGTTGCTGTTTACACCCGGCAACAAAGATGACCTAAAAGAAAAACTTTTATATCTCCTAAAAGACATGAAGATTGCAGAGCAGTTTGGAAAAAATGGGAAGCACACGATAGAGCAGTATTTTGATATAAAACTCATCGTACATCAATATAATATATTATATACATCGATAGCAGGAAAATAGGTAGCTTCATGTGCGGGATAACCGGAATAATTAATCATGATAAGGATATAAGAATTTCTGAGTCGGTGTTAAACAGCATGTGTGCCGCCATGACACACAGGGGGCCAGATGAAGGCGGAGTTTGGACCCATCACAATGTGGGCATTGGCATGAGGCGGCTTAAAATTATAGATCTGGTTTCGGGATCTCAGCCCATGCATAATGAAGATAAATCTATATGGATAGTCTTTAATGGTGAAATCTATAATTTCCAAGAATTAAAAATTGATCTGGAAAAAAGAGGGCATTTCTTTAAGACTAAATCAGATACCGAAACAATTATCCATCTTTATGAAGAATATGGACGGGAATGCATTCATTATTTGAGGGGGATGTTTGCGTTTGCTATTTATGATTTGAATAAGGATACGTTGTTTCTTGTAAGAGATCGGTTAGGCATAAAACCATTATTTTATTTGGACACAGGGACGTCTCTACTTTTTGGATCTGAAATCAAATGCCTGCTCGAGCATCCTGATGTGGAGTGTTCAGTTCACCATCCTTCCATTATAACTTTTTTTGCTTTTGGGTATGTACCAGATCCGGATACAATGTTTGAAAAAGTAAAGAAACTACCACCCGGGCATATGCTGACCTATCGGGATGGGTATTCTGATATTCAACAATATTGGAATATCAAGTTCCAGCATAATGAGGTTTATTCAGAAGAATACTATATTGAGCGAATTTTATATCACTTAGATGAAGCAGTCCGTCTGCGTTTGCTTAGTGATGTCCCACTTGGGGCATTCCTAAGCGGAGGAATAGATTCCAGCATGGTTGTCGCTATGATGGCAAGAAATATGGGGACACGTGTCAAAACCTTTTCAATCGGTTTTGAAAACCAGTCCTATAGTGAACTTGAATATGCCCGAGCTGTGTCAACGCTATACGATACAGAGCATCATGAAGAAATCGTCCGACCTGATGCCGAGGCGATTATCGATGATTTGATACACCAGTTCGATGAACCTTTTGCCGATTCGTCGGCGATACCGACTTTTTATGTGTCAAAAATGACAAGAAAGCATGTCACGGTTTCCTTATCCGGTGACGGTGGCGATGAACTCTTTGCCGGATATGATCGTTATTTTTCAGGTTTTATAGAAAGGATGTCTATCTATGTGCCACTCACTTGGAGAAAATTTTTCTTTTTAAACCTGGCATCATGTTTGCCAGAATTTTTCCCCGGTATCAATACATTGCGACACTTGGCATGCAACCCAGACCAAAGATATTTAAGGAGTATTTCCAAAGGTGTGACAACTATTCACAAGGAAGTATTTAGTGACGACTTAAAAGAAATGCTTACAACTTCGGACCCGAGTTCGGTCATGCTCAAGTACCTTTCAGAGGTTCAACGGCTTGGAATGCTATCAAAAATGCAGTATCTTGATATAAAGACTTATTTGCCTGGTGATATCCTTACAAAAGTTGATCGTATGAGCATGCTAGTATCACTTGAGGCAAGAGTTCCTTTTTTAGACCATAAACTAGTCGAGTTTGCCGCCACAATACCGCCGGCTGTTCTAGTTAAGAAAAATGATTCAAAATATCTCCTTAAAAAAGCAGCAGAAAGGCTTTTGCCTGAGAAGGTGATATACAGGCCAAAAATGGGGTTTGCAGTACCAATCGCTGAATGGCTTCGTAATGAGTGGGAAGAAATTTCTAAAGACTTAATTTTAAGTGATCAATCAAGTGTAAGACGTTTTTTTTGTCCAGCTTTTATCAACAGAATTTTCAAGGAACATAAGAGTAGGCGGAGAAACCATGACTACTTAATATGGACGCTAATGGTTTTAGAGTTGTGGTTTAAAAAATATGCTGATTAGAAACTGATCATATTAAATAGCTACCTTTTTTTAGCGTATTTTATAAGATAGGAGCGTGATTCTAATACCCAAACAAAAGAAGATAATAATATGTTAGCACACAGGCATTGGTCCGGACGGATAACATCCGTCATGTTGGATAGCATTGATTCAATATATAGGTTTAAAAATGAGTAATTATCGAGGTAAAAAAAAACTAAATAAATATCTTAGCGGTATTAATGGCTTAAGAATATTAAAAAAAATAGTATTAAATCCAAAAATTCCAAATGATATAAAGTGTAATTTTAAAACCCTAAATGCTGCAGAATTAAAAATTCTGGAAGCAACTTTAAAAAATAATTTTTTTAAGAAAGAAGCAAAAGGATATTTATATACTGACGTAGGTAAAAAAGATATTTTAGATCACTTAGAAGGCAGATTAGAAGAAGATCGTAAATTTTCAATTACATGGCTCAATAGCGTTAGGAAATTAAAAGGCAGAAAAGTCCTTGAAATTGGTTGCGGAACTGGTGCATCGACGGTGGCATTGGCTGAGCAAGGTGCTGTTGTTACAGCTGTTGATATTGATCATGACGCACTTACTGTAGCAAAAAAAAGATGCGAAATTTATAGGCTCAAAGTAGATTTCTTAAACTTAAATGTAAAAGAAATAAAAAATAAATTATTTAAAAATAAATACGATTTTGTAATCTTTTGGGCCTGCCTTGAACATATGACCAATTCTGAAAGAATGATTGCTATGAAAGAAACATGGGAGATGTTACCAATAGGTGGCTTATGGTGTGTTACCGACACACCTAATAGGCTGTATTTTTATGATTCACACACATCTCAACTTCCTTTTTTTCATTGGTTACCTGATGATTTAGCAATAAAATACGCAAACTTTAGTCCAAGGGAAAAATTTAAGAATGCTTTCAGAGATTTCAAACCTAACAGAGATGATATGATAAATTTTTTTAGATGGGGACGGGGGGTTAGCTTTCATGAGTTTGAAATGACTATGAAACCCTTATCTAAACTAAACATTATTAGTTGCAGGTCTATTTTTCACCGGAGGCAAGGAATCCTTTTTTTCTTAAAAAGTATTACTTCGTCAAGTTTTCGATATGAATCATTTCTTAAAAAACGATTTCCGAAAATTCACAGTGGATTTTTTCAACCGTACCTGAACTTGATTATTAAAAAAGATTAGAGTCTATTTACAATTACTATTCATATAGTTATGATACAAGCAGGTAGGTTTAATTCCTTAAAAAAGAGTAATTATACGTATTTTTTGATTCTTATACATCCTAACTTATAGCAATATAAAATTAATGTCAAATAATTTAATCGTTAATTCATTATCAAATGTAGCTTTTGTATTTTTAAATATAGCTGTCGTATTTGTTATGACACCCGTCATTTTAGTAAGCTTAGGGAATCATGATTATGGTATTTGGGAAATAATGATGTCAGTAATTGGATATATGGGGTTACTTCAGTTTGGTATACCTCCGGCTATTGTTCGATATGTTGCGAAATATAGTGCATTGAATGATAAAGTAAAATTAAATAAAATTTTTAGTACTTCTTTCCTAATTGTTACTTTTACAGGTGTAATATGTTCTGTTTTACTTTTAATCTGGGCGTATATATACCCTGAGGCTATTGCCGAAAAAGGGGTTTCCGTCAGAAAATATTTTATTTTTTTGATTATAATTTCTGTTAGTGTTACAGTGATGTTTAATCAAATGTTTGTACAAAGTTTTCATGAAGGATTTCAGCGTTATTTTCTTGTTAGAGCAATCACGGCAATAATCATGATAGCAACTAATATTTTTTTGTATATTATGTTGAAAAACGGTTATGGGCTCATTTTTTTTGCATTTATAAATACAGCTGCTAATCTTTTAAAAACGCTGATTTATTATTTTCTACTAATGCTACCAAAATTTGGAGGATATTACTTTAAAATAAAAGATATAAGCATAAGCACACTGAGAGAATTATACGAATTTGGATTTAAGAGCTTTATGCTTGGTTTAGCTGGTAGTATCAAATTTCAGACCGACTCAATTGTTATTGGAATTTTTTTAAATCCTTCAATTGTACCATTTTATATAATACCCGTTAACATGCTTAACAAAGTTAAAACCATTGGAATGTCAATAACCTTGACTTTTATGCCGCATTTTAGTGTATTAAATGCTAAAGGAGAAGATGATAAAGCAGTTGCTGAATTCTTAGTTTATTCAAAATACATAGTTGGGATTATGACTTGTATTTTTTTATCTGTTTTTTTTTTAGGGGCACAATTTATCGAGCTATGGATTGGAAGTAAATATAGTAAAGAAGGGCAAGTTATACTGTATATAATCGGGTTATCTTTTTTGATCTATTTTTTAAATCCTCTTTGCGGAAGAATTCTTACAAGTAAAGGAAAACATGGGATTCTTGCATATTTAGGTATATATGAAGCGTTGTTGAATCTGTGTTTATCTATAGTTTTAGTAAACAACTTTGGAAAAGAAGGTGTTGCTTTTGCAACTCTAATATCTGCTATTGTGTTTTTCCCAATCATACTTCAAAAAGTCTCGAAATTATTAGGGTTAAATACTTGGCAATATTTGAGGGAAGTTATTATCCCTCAATTATTTCCAGTTTTATTGACAACAATTATCTATAACTTTTTATATAATTATTTAATTCCAAATAATTATATAAAAATTGGTATTATGACAATAATTTTAGCATTGATATATTTTTTATTATTTATTCGTTTATCGTGCTCAAAACACGAACGTAATTTCTTTTTTTCAATATTTAGAATCACTGCTGTGCAAAATAAATAGGAATCTGAAGTTGCTCCTTTAATTTAAAACAGGTTAATAGAAAAAAACCACTAGACACAGAATTGTGTTCCCATTTTTAATGTTTGAGGCTGCGGTTATGTTTTAGTGAGCTATCGGCGCCAGGTCCGCGAAGCCGAGAGTATTGTCAATGTTTTGTAGCCCATGATTACTCTTTAACTATCTGTAATGTTTAAACATAAGTATTATGGACGGCATCAAAAAGCAAGAAAAAAAGGATATAACCCGCTGATATATTCGGTTAAATTGATATTAACGGCACACCTGATGAGGGCGTTGGATTGATCTTGCGCCAAAATTCCTATGGGTTGTGCAAAGGTCTCGACTACTGATGAGAGCCATAGGATTCTATTCTTACATCTTATACAACATAAGTTATTTTTTACATTTAAGTGCTAGAATCTCCGTTTTAGGCCAAATAAGATTTGATCTCTTGCTTGTTTTATTAATATTTTTTTGCTTGCCCTTTTCGTTAAAAAATAATTGTAAACCTCCACAGATTGAAATAATTAAATCTTTTAAGATACTTTGTTTTTATATAATTTTTTCACTTCCACTCGTAAAATGGCCGGGATCGGTAATCCGATTTGGTTTTGAAACTTATCTGAAAGCTATTATTTTCTTCATTTTCACCATTTCTTTTATAACTTCAACAAGAAAATTAAATATATTTCTACATGTCTTTTTAGGTTGTCAGTTATTTAGGATTTTAGAGCCTTTTTATCTTCATTTAACTGAAGGGTACTGGGGAAGCGCAGCCTATTCGATGACTGGTGGTTCATTAAGCCATCTTAACAGACTTAGTAGTGCACCCTATGATGTTCTTAATCCAACACAGTTTGCCGGCCTTATTGTGACTATATTTCCATATTTATATTTTTTAATTTGGGAAGATGCTAATAGAATTTATAAATTATTTTTTATACTGTTGTGTCCAATAATATTATATGTTTTATTACTAACTGGTGCAAGAAGCGGAGTTATTTGTCTTTTTGTTGTGCTTTTAACAATATTTTTATCTAAAAATGATTGGAAAGTAAATAAGAAAGGCATAATATTTTTTACGATATCAACCATCGTAATTTTTGCAATAATATCTAGTTTATTATCACCAGATTTTAAAGAAAGATATCTTTCCATTATTGATTCTAGTGCAAAAGGACATGATACAGCAACAGGTAGGTTGAATGGTTTAAAAAATGGTATAAAAGATTTGATACACGTAAGGGCAGTATTAGGTTATGGATTAGGTACATCTGAAGAAGCAAACTATCATACAACAGGAGATACAGGTAGAGATCATTCATTGTATTTAGAGGCAATTCAAGAAATTGGAATAGTCGGTTTGATTTTGTTTTTTAAATTAATTCAATCTATTTTTAAATCTCTTGCTAAGGCACGAAAAAAACTTCAAGAAGAGTTTTTTGAATGCAAATGGATTCTTAACCTTGCGAAAGCTATTCAAGCATGGGCTACAATGTTTTTGGTATATTCAATAATCTGTTTTGGTTTGAGTAGCTGGGAGTGGTATTTTTTTGCGAGTCTATCTGCATTATGCCAAATCTATTCGGAGAAAAAATTGTGTTAGTTCAACAAACAATTAAAATGAATTTAAAAATTATTTCCTTTCTGGGTGGTCATTTGGTGGCATCATTGGTAAAACGATTAACCCAAAAACAAGGACGTTTTTTCAAAATGCCGCGAAAAACCGGAAAGAAACTTACTATATATTCAAATCAATTCCTTGTGTTTTCGTCAATATTATATCTATTAAAATAGATAATTTTCTCTCACAAAGAGTTAACCGGAAAGCAATGATACGCAGGTATAGAATAAATGGATTATATACAAAAACCTAAAGTCACCATTATTATACCTTGTTATAATAGAGAAAAGTATATTCAAAAAACAGTTAATAGTGTATTGAATCAGACTTATGAGAATTTTGAAGTTATTTGTATTGATGACGGATGTACTGATAATACAAGAGATATTCTAAATATTTATAGTAAAAAAATAAAGGTTATAGAACATTTAGGTAGATTGAACAAAGGACAGTCAGCATCAATTAATCTTGGAATTTATAATTCAGATAGTAAATATATATCAATTTTAGACAGTGACGATTTGTTTGCCCCATCTAAAATTGAAGAGCAAGTTGAATATTTAGAAGCTAATCCAAAAATTGGATATATGTATTCGAATGGTTATGCCATTGATGAAAATGATAATTTACTTTACCCTCTTTTTCCAAATGATTACATTGCTTCAGGAGATCCAGAAACAATATTACTAGAATGTCCTTTAGGCACACCATCGGGTTATTTGATACGAAGAAATGTATTTAAAAAAGCAGGAGTTTTTAATGAAAAGCTACGATCTGCACAGGACCATGATATCGCTATTCGAATCTCAGAAATATCTGAGATTGGCTACTTAAATAAAATCCATTGGTATAAAAGAGAGCATTCTGACTCTTTGAGTAGTTTACAAGCCGAAAGACGTTGGCGATCAGGGTTCTTGATCTTGAAAAATGCAGGTAGAAGATATCCTTATAGCTTTTCTACGAAACGTCGGCGACTAGCCGTATTAAATTTTAGAATGGGACAATGCATGCTAGTGAAAAATAAATATTATTTAGCTGTTTTACATTTTTTAATCTCTGGATTACTTGATCCAATGAGAGCAATTAAAGTAATCATAAAAAAGGAAAATATAGGAGGGTATAATTGACGGACCCGTAATAACTCACACCGCCATTTCAAAGGAATTATTGGCGTCCTGACTAGTTTTGGGAAAAACCGATTCAAAATCTTCTATTTGAACTTGCATGGACTTATCGGTTTACTTTTAACCGGGGCAACTTTTTTGGTGAAATTCACACTTAAAAATTAAATCAATTGGTGGTAGTATGAATAAACTTAAACAAAAAATGATCAATTTATTTTCATCAACAGTTTTATTTGATTGTCAAAAAAAAAGTTTCATGAATAAATTTTTATATTTTACCCTTTCCTTATTATATCCCTTATGGCCCTCACGTATAAATGAGTTACCCGGATTACTCTGGATATTCATACGAGATTTGTTCCATTTTGGGTCTGGGTACAACTCCTTTCCACCAGTTCACAAATCATTAAAAAAGCCTGATGGACTTCTTATGATGGGTGGAAAACTAAATAGCTCTCGTATAATCAAAGCCTACCGGATGGGTATTTACCCACATCGTCATATTGGCCCAGTAAAATGGTATGCTCCATATTCTCGCATGGTACAGTTCCCGGAAGAATTTCATATCGGAAGAACACTTCGGCGCCATTTAAGGCAAAAAAAATTTCGGGTAACTTTTGATAGTGATTTTAGTCAAGTTATTGCAAATTGTGCTGAGCCGAGAAAAGGAAAAACACCTTTGACTTGGATCAAAGAAGATATTATTAAAGCTTATTATAGTCTTTATAAAAAGGGATATGTTCATTCGATAGAAGTATGGGATAATGACGATAACCTTATTGGTGGACTATATGGTGTAGCAATTGGACATATTTTTTTTACTGAATCAATGTTTTCGAAACGACCTCACGCCTCTAAGATAGCTTTAGCTTATTTGAATTGTCATTTGCAAGCATGGGGCTATATAGTTAATGATGTAAAGAGATACACAGAATTTTGGAAAAATCAAGGTGCCCGCCTGATTTCAAGATCTGAGTTTATTTTATTACTTCGTGAACACATAGATACTCAAAAAAACCGAATTCCGTGGAAATTAGATGAGACGTTAAACATTGGTTTCTGGGATCCAATAAAAGGAAAAAAGAGTAATTGTTTTGTGTAGAGTAGAGCGCTAATTTCGGCAAATCACCTTCTGACATGTAAGAAGCCGCGTGCGGCGAGGCATAGGTTGGACCATCTCAGGTGTTGGAACTTTTGTCATCGCGCTCTACTCTACACATTGATTTTATCATAACAATCAAATTTTAAAATGGTCCGACTGAAAATGCCGATCCTCATGAGAGAGGTTTTAAAATCAACATGATTTTTTCATTTTATGCAGCGTGTCTAGTTTTTCGAAAGCGACAAGCTTTGAATTGGCGCAGGATTTCAGAATTTTACCCTGTTAAATCGTTTCAGCTATAATATACTACACATACGTTTTACTAAGCCTGAAAGATCGCAAATTCTACATAGGTTATACTCAGGATCTGAAGCGACGATTTGAAGAGCATGAAAAAGGATTTGTCGAATCGACCAAATACCGAAGGCCATAAAAGCTGATATATTATGAAGCCTGTCTTGATAGATCTGATGCGACACATCGAGAAAATATTTCAAGACACATCATGGTAATATGTATCTTGGGAGAAGGCTCAAATCGTATTTAACAGGTTGAATCTGGTCCATGGCATTTTTGGACAGCCGTGATTTAACTCCGTTAGAAAAATTTGACCGCCAACTATATGGAGAAATCCTGCTAAAGAAAAGTAAATCAATTGATCACCTCAAGTGATTATCTAACGGTGCGGGTCGGGACAATTATGAAATGCGGTTTTCTATGAAACTCCAGTTGTTGCAAAATACTCGGATAACGGGTCCAGATCCCAAGGAATCTTTGGCCAGGTTATCTGGGGCGTTTTCAGTGCCTGCTGAACGATACGCATGAACTTTTTCCCGATGCTCTTTGATTTGCGGCGATTGAATCGAAAGACATACTCGTACAGGTAATTTTGAAGATATTTTGGCTCGAATCGCCCCTGATACGTTCCTCTGATCAATCGTTTGATCAAAGTCGTCACCAAATTGGCCCCATAGAGTTTTTCATAGTCCTTGCTCTTGCTTTGGTTGGTTATTTCGCGTCGAAACTGTTCTTTATCAATGATGTTGTAGCTACGTCATTCATCCTTGGCTATTGTTGCACCGGGCTCGATATTGTCGAAAATGAAGGTCTCCAGTTCACTGCATTGACGCCGGATTTGCGGGTAGTGAACCACCACATGGCTTTAAACCAATAGGTAATCGGGATTTTGGAACTGTCCATGATCGTGCCGGCCGTCAATGAGTGCTGGCGTTCGCACCGGGTACAGATATACAAGTTTATTGAACTCAGCCAGTAGCGTTTGTGGCCACATTTTTTACACGTAAAACCATCAGGCCATTTTTGCTGGAACAGATACTCGTAACAGGCATCCGGTTGTGAAAACCGTTGATCAAATTCAATCTCAGATTTTGGAAATTCCTTAGTAATGGTAAAGTCTGTCATGGCGACCTCCTTTTGTTGGTTGTGAGGCCATCATAACGCATTTGTGTGACAGATACGGTCACAACAGATTTACTGGAGTTTCATAGAGAACCGGATTATGAAATACAAGAAAAGAAAAATTCATATACTAGTAGTATTGCGTTGGCCAATAGGTGGAATCAGAAATTTTTGTAATTATTTTTATAACAATTTTGAATCCAAAAAATATTCCTTTACCATCATGGCTCCAGAACGCGGTGAGATTGGACAATTGATCAGAGACTTAGAAATCTTTAATCCTACCTTTTTGCCAATAAAAAAAAAATCAATTTTGCAAATATTACGGAATATAGTTGTAAAAAAAAAATTTGACTTAGTTCATTCACATGGAATTTCTAGTGGACTATTTATGGGGTTATATTGCTATTTATTTAAGATACCGCATATCGTAACAATTCATGAAACATTAACAAAAGAAATGTTTAAGGGCTTAAAAGGAATATTAAAATATATTGTACTTTCTATTTTGCTTCCTTTAGTTGATGTTATTCATTATGTGTCAGAGGATACAAAGAAAAATGTTTTTAGTGTTATACCTATATTAAAGAAATATTTCCAAAAAAATGTTGTTATTCAAAATGGAATTGATGTGAAAAAACTTTTAAGTGCGCAGCCAAAAGTATTTTCAAAATCAATAATAATACCAGAAAATGCCTTCTTAATAGGTTATTTAGGGCGTTTTATGCCGGAAAAGGGATTTAAGTATCTTATCAACGCGATTGATATCATCGTAAAAGATAAAAAACCAAATAAACAACCTATTGTTTTGGCTTTCGGATGGGGAGCATACATAAGAGAATATCAGCTTATGATCAATAAAAAGGGATTAGATAAAAATTTTATATTTTTACCTTTTTCTTCTGAAGTTGCTTCAATTATTAAAGGTTTTGATGTAGTGACAGTCCCATCTCTTCGCGAATCTTTTGGATTGGTCGCCGCAGAAACACTTGTTGCCGGTGTCCCATTGATTGCCTCTAACTGTATTGGTTTAAGAGAAGTTATAAAAAATTCTCCTGCTATCAAAATACATCCAAAAAATTCTTACATGCTTGCGATGGCCTTGATAAAAGAAATGAGATTCCCTTCGAAAAATAAGTCCAAAAAATATAGCAAAACTGCTGCAGAAAGATTTGATGTAACAATTAAATCGAAGCTTTTAGAAAAGCAAATGATTAAGTTATTATGAAATATTTGTGCCACTGGAGCTATATTCAAAAGTTGTGTTTAGGAAAGTATGTGGTGTATCCTCCGGTTGACTGTTTACGAGGCATTCAACCGACCAACAATTCGGAAGGATGCACACACCATGAGTAAAGATAACGTAATCAATCTGAAAAAAATGTCTTTGCAAATGACCCGATTACCGATATTTTGCGCCAGGGGACCAGAAAGTTGCTAACCAAGGCACTTGAAGCCGAGATCGAAATCTATGTTCACCATCTAAAAGACCGATGACAACAACGCGGTTACAGATGTGGAGAAATAAAAAAAGTAATTCAGGAAACTCTAAGTTAATAGGATAATGAGAATTATGGACTTTGATTTAAAACAGCGGTTAAAAAAGGTTATTAATAATCCAAGTTATATAAGCTGGAAGATAAGAACTACTGCATACAGGAAAATTGACCTATTAGTAAAACAAAAAATATTAAAAAAAAAATTAGCTAAATCAAACCTTGGAAATATAGCATTATTTCACATAGGTCGTAGTGGAAGCACTTTGATTGGTGATATGATTAATCAAAATCCGAAAATATATTGGGATGGAGAAGTTTTCAATGATATTGTTAATAGTCATTGTAAAACTAAAAATATAATAGAAGATCCATTAAAAATTTTAAATTCAAGAATGAATTTGTCTGGCAAAAATAAGTTTTATGGGTTTGAAATTAAATTTTTTCACATAAGAAATTTCAAGATGGATTTTCAAGAATTTCTTGAAGAATTGGAGAAATTAAATTTTAACAAGTTTATAGTGATAGAGAGGAAAAATTATTTGAGAAAGATTTTATCAAGTGTTAAAGCTCGTATTACCTCTGAATGGCATGCGCCTAAAAAATCATGCCCAATTAATAAAAAGATAAAAATAAATATTAATAAACTAAATATTGATAATAAAGAAGATACACTTTACAATTTTTTAGAAGAATATAATAAAGATTTCAATGAGCTAAAAAATAAATTAATAGAAAAGAAACATTTATGGTTAACCTATGAAAATGATATTCAGGGCAATCCTTTTATCGCGTATGAAAAAATAGTTAGTTATTTGAATATTACGAACCAAAAAGTAAAAATTAGATATGGTAAAACTAATCCCTTTCCTTTAATCGAAATATTATCAAATTATGATGAAATTAAAATTTTGCTTGAAGGATCTACATACGAATGGATGTTAAATGGATGAGCATATTTGATAAATTTTAGCTTATCCTTACAAGAACAGATGATTGATTTGCAATAATTATTGCCTTTCGTTTACTGAAATAGGAAACCAA
The DNA here is from genome assembly GCF_009688965.1 of Desulfosarcina widdelii. Lineage (GTDB taxonomy): Bacteria > Desulfobacterota > Desulfobacteria > Desulfobacterales > Desulfosarcinaceae > Desulfosarcina > Desulfosarcina widdelii. Next base: position 411,681 of record NZ_AP021875.1, read on the forward strand.
TTTGTTGCAATGAACTGCTAAAAAATTTGTTCTCTTGTGTTGGCGGAAATCTCTATTTATGGATTGACACTATATATTTACGTGGATAAAATGGAAATAGATTATAACAAATACCTAATAAGTGTTATTACTCCTACATATAATCGAAGAAATTTTATAGGTTCGGCTATAAATAGCGTATTGAATCAATCATATAAAAATATTGAACACATAATAGTTGATGACGGGTCAAATGACAAAACATCCGATTTAGTAAGAGATATCCAAAAAAGTGATCCCAGAGTTAAATATTATTATCAAGAAAATAAAGGACAAAGTTCCGCAAGAAATTTTGGACTTAAACTTGCTATGGGTGATTTTATATGTTTTTTAGATTCAGATGATATTTTTTTAGAAGAACATATTGAAAAATGTTTAAAAGTTTTTAAAAAAAATCCTGAAGTAGATATTGTTTACGGGGATTGGATCCCAATTAATGAAAAGGGTATTAAAAAAAATATTAAAAATTTAAAGAGATACACAGGAAAAATAACTTATCAGTTGTTTTGCAACAATTGTGTTAGTATGAATTCAGTAATGGTACGATCTAAATGTTTTAAAGAAATGGGTGGCATGAATGAAAACTGTGAAGTCGCTGATGATTATGATCTATGGTTACGTTTATCTACAAAATATAAATTCTATTACATTCCTGAACCATTAGCTTACTATCGAATTTCTATTGATCAGATTTCATCAAACAAAATGAAAAGATTTGAAGCCAATGAAAAAATCTTATTAAATTTTATCAGAAATTATCCAAAATCTCTAACAAATGAGCAAATCAAAGATGGCCTTTCTCGTTTTTATCTTAGAAAAGCTCGATATTTAGGAAGTATAAATCATAAAATGAAAGGGTTTGTTTGCGCTATGAAAGCGTTAAAATATAATTTTTTTTCAATTTTAGTTTTTAGAGGGATTTATAGAATTATTTTTCCAAAGAAGCAATAGGGGATCCCCGCCATTATCTGGGTATTGACCGAAATTTTCTTTTCCATCTAAAAACTATGTTCATCCGACTAAAGCGTACTTTGCTTCGAGAGGTTTGAAAAATAGCATCCCCCTCTCATTTTATGAAGCGTGCCAAGTTTTTCGAAAGTATGCGTTCGACGCGAGGCCATTCAATGGCGGGATTCAATTTTTTCATCAGTTCGAGTCTGCGGTTGTGAAGAGCTTACCGGACAACATGTAAGACTGCATTCTGCTTGCATAAACAGTGTTCACCAAGGAAAAACGATTAGTTTAGGTATGCGTTACAATGAAAAAAAAAGAAAAAAAAATTTGGATTGCTTGGGAAAGGCACAGGCGTACCCTTGAGTTAGCTAGGGATTTTGATTGTAAATTATATATTATAAATTATAGTAAAAATAGACTATTACGTTATGTTCTTTCTATCAAAAGAACCTTAATTATTTTAATTCAGAATAAGCCAAATATACTATTTGTACAAAACCCTTCAATTATCTTGAGCTTAATTGCTGTAATGCTAAAAAAAATTTTCAAGTATCGTTTAGTTGTAGATGCGCATAATGCAGCTATTGTTCCTGATGATAATTTTCTTAAAAATTTTTATCAATTATATCAATTTGTGCATAAAAAAGCTACAATCACTATTGTAACTAATAGATACTTAGCAAAAATTATTAATAAAAACGGTGGTACTTCTTTTGTACTACCTGATAAAATTCCTGAGATATTAAATATAGAAGATAATAAGAAAGAAAATTCTGTATATAATTTCGTTTTTGTATGTACTTATGGAAACGATGAACCATTTAAGGCTGTTTTTAGGGCAGGTAGATTAATAAGTAAAAATTATAATATATACGTAACAGGAAATTATAAAAAAGTTGACTACTCTTTCTTAGAAAACCTTAGCAAAAATGTTATTTTGACAGGTTTTTTACCAGAAATAAAATATTGGAAATTGCTATTATCGAGTGATTGTATAATTGATCTAACATTTAGAAAAGATTGCTTAGTATGTGGAGCATATGAAGGAATAGCATGTAATAAGCCGTTAATTCTATCTAACTCAAAAATTAATAAAGAAACATTTTACAAAGGAACTATATTTACAGAAAATGACGCCAATTCAATTTCAAATTCAATCAAACAATTTATTTCAAAAAAAACTCTATTAGAAAAAGAAGTAATTGATCTACATTATGAAATGAAAAGAAATTGGAATTTTAATTTTTTAAAATTAAAATATAAATTAGACTCCTATTAATAAAACTGGTCAAAAAAATTTTTAAGCGTTCACGGGGTAATTTAATGCGAAGCAGAAATCTGTGCGACATCGCTAATTATGGTTTCTTGAATAATTATAGAGTTTCAATAATTCAGGTAAAAATCGTTTCTTCATTACCAGTAAGTGCATTTGGCCACATAGATAACCTGATGATGAATTGCCTTAGAATTGATGAAAACGGCTCTTTTATTTACAAGGGAGCGTTGGTGGTTGCCACCGAGAAGAAAAAAGAAGTTAAAAAATGGCTTTTCAGCCACTTCTCCAGATTCATCACCACTGTCGCTCTGCCACAACTGGTTGGGACGGGATCGTTCGAAGAACCGGGGCTTGGGTGGATTCTTCACCGGCTTGCGCCGGGCCTTGTTTACCAGCCCCTTCTCAGACAGTGTTTTGTGGACGGTGGATTGGCTCGTGGGAATCAGGAAAAAGCGTTTGAGCACGTCGGTGATGCGCCGGGCGCCATACTCCGGGTGCGCTTTCTTGACGTCGATGACACGATGTTAGATCTCTGGTTTAACGGAAGGCGTTCCGCCTGGCCGGGGCTTCGGTGTCAGCCCTTCGACCCCGCCCCGCCGATAGGCGTTGGCCCAGCGCCGGATCGAGTGCTGGCTGATGCCGAACTCCGCGCTGATCAGTGCAGCGCTGTAGCCTTACTCCAGGAAGAGCTTGACGATCCTGAGGCGGAACTCGACGGGGTAGGCCCACGTCCGGGGACGTTCCCTATCTCCTCCGGCTTTCCGTTTTTTCTTTTCCTTTTTCATCGGGTGATCTCCTTTCTGTGTAATTGGTTTTTACACCCGGGATTGTCACCCTATTTTTTCAATTTGGATGTGCCATTAACCGGCGATTAAGACACCTTTTCTCAGATGCAATATCCGGGTTAAACGTTAGCCTTAGGAGTAAAAATGTTCGATAATAACGCTAATACAGTTCAAAACAAAAATATTTCTTTAAAACAATATTATGATTTTTGTTTGAATGCAGATATGAGTCCAAATTTCCATCCGAATTTCGTTGAATTTTATTATTCTCAACTTAAAATAAAGCCTCAAATAATAGGTAGAATGAATAAAAATGGCCAATTAATAGCAGCATACCCTGTACTTTATAGACAAATATTTCCAAATTCCTTACATAAAAAAATATTAGGGAAAAAATTTAATATACTCGGTGATATTGGTCAGCCTGAAATATTTTTTCCAGTTTTAAAAAATTCTACAAAAATTTCTTTGAATAATCTTTCTCCAACTACCAGTCCTCTCTTGAAAAACTTTTTAAAGAGATCTATCAACTATTCGATAAAATCGATAGCAATAGCAAAGAAAACAAGACATAAAAATATTACAAGAGAGCAAAAAAAGTTGTTACAAAACGGTGGTAAAATATATTTCACTGATGAAATTAATAAAAAAGACTTTGTAGATATATATATACGGCTTCACTGCAAAAGATGGGGTTATATGCCTGATGAATTACGATACGTTCGAAAACAGATTATTAAACTCTACAAACACATACATGGAGGAATTCTACTACTTAAAAACGAACCATTAGCAGCACAGCTATGTTTCAAAAATGAAGGCAAAAATATTTTTTATGTAGACTTTATTAATTTGGGAGTAAAAGCACATGACAAAAAGCAATCTTACGGTAGTATAATGATGCTATCAACTCTGCGAAAATCTGAACATGTTGCATTTTATAAGGGAAAAAAACTTAGATTTTCTTTTGGATACTACCAAGGAAAAAACCATTATAAAAGTCTTTGGACAAATCCAGAACCTACTTTTATTGCATTTTAGTTGACACTATTGTGAATCTCCCCCAAATTAGTGGACACTGAGTTAAGGTGTGCGACATCGCTAATTATGGCACAAGTTTCGATTTAAATGGGGTGACACTTTTTCGGGTTTACGGATGATGATCATCCGTTTGCGCTCCATCCATTTCCTGGCCGATACGCGCCATGCGGTCGGATCGATCTCATTTTTCCCGGCACGCTGAGAGATGTCAAGGGCCAGATCAAAGATCCAGTCATACGCCTCCTTTCGTTGACGTTTCGTACAGCGCAACCGCGATGACGAAAAATAAGCCCGGCAGGCGTTCTTGCCGGACAGGCTGCGCCGGGGAAGGTGGTTCCATGCATGAGCGGCGTTGTCCACCTGCAGGGCCAGTTCCTTTCTCGTATCGGCGGCGTGCTTCCATTTCCTCAACCAGGTTTTCACCTCCCCCTGGCTGTGTTCGATGGCCCCGTTGTAGCTGGGCGTGTAAAAGGGGCTGTTGATCGGGATGACCATATGTTCTTCCAAAAGCGCGTTCACAGACACATGGTTCAGGTTGCCGGCGTTGTCCCGCTTGATGAACAGCGGTGGTCCGAAGCGGCAAAAGTGCCGGGACAGATGACCGGCGATCTCCTCCCCGCAGGGTTCGGCCGAACCGGTCAGGGGTGCGAACTTGTAACGGGAGCACAAGTCCTGGACGTTCTGGACATGGCAATCCCGGTACTCCAGACCGTCCATTGCCCATGACAGATCCGGCTTCAGCCAGACCACCTGGCACGGCTTTGCGTTGGTGGCCGACCGAACTTCCCGGACCAGTTCATTCAGTTCCCTGCGGGAGATGCTCTCGGCGTGGGCGTCATGAAGTCTACCGGTACCGCGGCTGCGTTTGCGGCCGTGATCCAGATCCCGGATCTGTTGCTTCAACCCGGCCAGATTCAACGGCCGAACCTTTTTCGGGCCGCGTTTTTCCAAGGCAGAATGCCCGCTGGCAATCCGCTGTTTCCAGCGCATCAGGGTTCGATAGCGCAGCCCCACCTGGGCCGCACAGCAGGCATACGACAGCGAGAATTTCGTTTTGGCATCCTCGATCATGGCCACCGCCTGTCGGATGCGCTCATTTTTTTTTCGCCCGGTCGCTGCCGGTTGAAGGAAGCTTGAGATCCATCAGCACGTCCTTGAGTGCCATTTTGTGGTTCAGCAGGTCGATCTGCCGGTTGGCTTCCCCGAGCTGCTTCTCCAGCCATTGGCGATGGTCGTCGGCAGGGTGCGGCGGTCGTCCCGGCAGCTGGTCGGTCACACTGTCCAGAAGGGCGGACAGTCCCCGCTGCTCCCACTTGTAGAACGTTTTGCGTGAGACCCCCAGGCGGTCGGCGGCCTGGCCGGCAGTCAGCAGGCCGCAGCGGACCTTCATGATCATCTCGGCTCTGCGCCGCGCCGTCTGACGGGTCGATGGTTGTTTGGCCATAGGTGTCCTCGCCTATCCGGCCGCAGCTGCCTTCTGGATCGATTGGAGACGCTTTTCCAACTTGCCGGGTTCGCTCAGCTTCTTTTCGATCAGCCGTGACAACCGCTGGTTGATCGGCGGCAGCGGATCCTTCTTGTTTGGGTCCAGGGCCTTGAGCATCCCCTCGATGGCCAGGTTCTGCCACTGCCCCAACAGCGTCGGGCTGATCGACAGTTCCTGACACACCTGGGCGCTCGTGCGGCGCTCGCTCCAGATCGACAACACGGCCGTAATTTTCTGCTGCGGATCGAATACTCTGCGGATTCGTTGGTTTGTCTTCATGATCTATATCCTTTCTTGCATCGTACACAAGTTCTTTTTCGTGACTGGCTTCGTCTACCAGCATCCTGACCTTACCCTTTTCGGCACGGATGACCACCGACTGGCCGCCCATGCGGCCGACCATGTAAAACGGATCCACCGGTCGACCCCGGAGGGCCAGCTCCAGCACGTTCTCCTCGAGGCCGCGCTGCAGGGTCTTTTTCAGGTCGTGGGCGATCTCGAAAAAGCGATCGGCCGGGCAAAGGCCGCCGATGCCCTGGTGGGGGCGCTTGTGGTTGTAATAGTTGATCCAAAAAGAAGTCCGTTCCACCGCCTGCGCGAAGCTGTCGAACTGCGCCCGCTGAAGGAACTCGCCCAGGATCGATTTCCAGAAGCGTTCGATCTTGCCCAGCGTCATGGGATGATGGGGGCGGGAACGGATGTGTTTGACGCGGTCTTTTTTCATCTCCCGTTCGAAGCGGGTCTTGCCGCGCCAGTTCGTATACTGGCGACCGTTATCGGTGAGCATCTCTTTGGGAACCCCGTACTCGGCCACGCCCCGGCGGTAGGTCTCCAGCACGTGCTCGGCGGTCTGGCTGCGGTACAGTCCCAGGGCGGTGATGTAACGGCTGTAGTCGTCCATGAAGCCGATCAGGTAGGCGTTACGACCCGCCAGGCGGAAGGTCATGATGTCGCTCTGCCACATCTGGTTGGGACGGGCGCGTTCGAAAAACCGGGGCTTGGGCGGATTCCTTACCGGTTTGCGTTTCGCCTTGTTCACCATCCCCTTTTCGGATAAGGTTTTGTGGACGGTGCTCTGGCTGGTGGGAATCAGGAAAAACCGTTTGAGAACGTCGGCGATGCGCCTGGCACCGTACTCCGGATGCGACTTCTTGACGGCGATCGCCCGTTCCTGGATCTCTGGCGTTACGGAAGGCTTGCCGCCCGGCCGAGGCTTCGGCGTCAGCCCTTCGACACCGCCTTGCCGGTAGGCGGAAACCCAGCGCTGGATCGAGTGTTTGCTGATGCCGAACTCCGTGCTGATCAGTGCGGCACTGTAGCCTTCCTCCAGGAAGAGCTTGACGATCCGGAGGCGGAACTCGACGGGGTAGGCCAACGTCCGTGAAGAACGTTTCCTATCCCCTCCGGCTTTCCGTTTTTTCTTTTTCATTGGGTGATCTCCTTTCTGTGTAATTGGTTTTTACACTCAGGAGTGTCACCCCATTTTTTCAATTTCGGTGTGCCATTAACTGGAAATTAGGACATTACCGGAGTGTTACCCATTTTTTAGCAAATCAAATTGTCAGCAATTGGCGACTATGAGAAAAATTCAAATTCAAGATCTGGGGAAAAAAATCTATGAGAAAAAAATTATTAAAACTTTTGCCTTTTCCTTCTGGCTATGAATTTGCGATAACTTTTACTGATGATACTGATTTTTCTACAAGGGAAAATACTGAGCCTGTTTATAATTTTCTATACAAGATGAAGATAAAAGGTACAAAAACTGTTTGGACAACAAAACAAAAGAGGACCTCAAGCTTTAACAAAAAGAATGAAAAGAATGTACACGCTAATATAAAAAATGGATCAACTATACAAAATCAAGATTACTTAGATTTCATACTCTCGCTAAAGCAAAGAAACTTTGAAATAGCACTGCATAATGTAGCTGCCGGTAATTCTTATAGAAATGAAATTATTGAGGGAATAGAAAGATTTAAAACAACATTTGGTGAGTATCCAAAAATTAACATATTTCATGAAAAAAATATGGAAAACCTATATGCTGGATATTATAAATTAAACTGTTTACCATTTAAAGTTATCGAAAAAGTTTTACATAACAGTGATTATCAAGGTCATATTGAAGGTAGCCCATATTTCTGGGGAGATATTGCTATGAAAAATATAAAATATATGAGGATACCTTTTCATACAATAAAAGAAATTAACACTTTAAAGATAAACCCCACCATGCCTTTTTATGATCCCAATAGGCCATATGTAAATTATTGGTTTAGTTGCTCAGATGGTTCATGTATCCATATGTTTAAAAAATTATTAACAAAAAAAAATATTGATAATCTCATAAGAGAAAATGGTGCATGTATTATTTATACTCATTTTTCAAAGGGATTTGCTGAAAGAGTGAATAAACGTTATGTGTTGAATGATGGATTTGTCAATATTATCAAAAGGATTTCTAAGTATAATAACGCATGGTTTCCAACTGTTTCAGAATTTCTTGATAGGCTTTTAATTATTAAAAAGGTTTCTGTAATACAAAATAAATACGATGTTAGAATAACAAATAATAATGATTTTGATGTTGACAGTATTACTTTAAAAGTTGCTCCAGGATTTGTATTGAAAGATCCAAAAGGAAAAGAACTAAAGGCAACCAAGAATGGGATAATAATAATTGATAATTTAAAATCAAATTCTACCATATTATTTCAAAGTAATGAGATTGGAAAATATAATAAATATTTAAAAAATAATTTTATTCCTAAATCTGAAAGAGCTACCTTAGAATTCTATAATTATTATGGTTTGTTAAAGTCGAGCATTAAATTGTAAAAGTCAAAAAACTACCGGAAAATTCGTCCTCTCGGCCGGTGACAATGGATAAGCTTTTTCCAGCTTTCGCCGCTGGATAACGTACAATATTTTTCGCACATTTGAGGCGGTGGCCTCGATATGGTTAAATACAGGTTGCGAGACCAAACATTTAACCAGGAGTTTGAGGTTGCGGTTATGTTTTAGTGAACTATCGAGTGCCAGGTCCGCGGAGCAGAGAGTATTGTCCATGTTTTTGTAGCCCATGAATATTCTCCAACTAATTGTAATGTAGATATGTATTATGAACGTCATCAAAAAGCAAGCAAGAATGCAATAACCCGATGATATATTTGTTAAATTGATATTAACATCACAACTGGAGAGGGAGGCGGATTGATCTTGCGCCTAAATTCCTATTGGTTTGGCAAAGGTCTTTCAGCAGACCATCAAGTTTGGCATATTGTTTGCTGTTGATATGCTTAAACGGAATTTCACGATGGTCAAACGAAAAAGATAAGTACATTGCTATAATAGAATGAAAAATATCTGTAATATTTAAAAAAATTGATGATCCAAAAAATTTAACAGGTAGAAGTCGATTTGATTTTGTACTGTATTATCATTTAATTATTTCTGAGGAGAAAATTATGTATCTAAAGTCACTTATTATAATAATGAAGGAAAAATTAAAAATATATGACGGCAAATATATGTCCAACATACTAAAAATATTAGCTATTAGTGTTATTTTAAATATTCCTGTTACAGCATTGTCTTCTCCAAGTATATCTTCTGTGGAGGGAACTGTTAAAGACGGTAGCAGAATTTTTATCACCGGTAATGATTTTGGTGCAAATGGCCCTAATATTTTTCTATTTGATGACTTTTCTGGAGGTGAAAACGGAGAAGTTTTTCCCGATAAGAGCGCAATCATAGGCACTTGGGATTTAAAGCGTGGAAAAGTATGGACCGATAATTTATTATCGAAAAATCAGGGATCACGGCATACAGGGTTAGACGGTGGTATGCAGAATCGTATACTTTTTGGATCTGTTCAAGAGGAAATATTCATATCAAGTATAGCTTATGTCCCAGATGGATATCGCTTCCCAGGAGCGGCAACAGAAAACGCTCTTGACAGTAACCCCAATATCAAACACGCGTGGTTATTTTATACCGCTGATGGTTATAGCGTTGACAACGATCCAGATATGTGGATGCCTGGGGTTGATACTGGTGGGAATTGGCAAACATTGATGTCCAATGATACTCGCAGCCCACGGCAAGGTTGGCGTAGCGGTTCAGCAGAACAGCAGTGGGCTTGGAACGAACCTGTAAGGTGGTCGTTTTGGTTTAAAGGTAATGGAACAACCGCCTCTGGTTCGAGAGAGTATCATGGCGCGGTGAGTTCTTCCGGGCATACATTCTACGAAAACCACAATGTGGCATGGTTCGATACAAGTGATCATGCTTATGGTTTTGATCGTATGACAATTCCAGGCTATTTATCTCGCGATTCATATCCAACTTATAACTACGTTATTGATGACGTTTATGTGGCGGTTGGTCCAAATGCTGCTGCTCGTGTTGAAATAGGTAACAATGCTAAGTACACTAATTGTACAAAATTAGCTATTATGACTCCTACGAGTTGGAGTGATAATAAAATAGAGGCTGTTGTCCGTGAGGGAATGATTGATACAAATGATACTCTTTATCTTTACGTTATAGACAATAATAATGTTTGTTCTGATGGATACCCCATTTCCATTAGCACTCAAGATGATGATTTAGACCCACCACAAAATCTTAAGGTAATTGATTAAGTTATGGCACCAAATCACACAGGTAATCTGAGATAATCTCGAAGACATCCATGTGCCTGTGGTTGTACCGAAATTCTAGAGTGTGAAATTAGGGATGCCAAGTCAAATGGCTGATATCCGGGACGCCCATTAAAGGGCGGGTCAAGTAAAAAAACACCTCCCCGTGCGAAACGCATGACTGATTTTCGCTTGACCACATTTTTGTTTGAACGACAGATTCGCTGTTTTCCCTTCTTCCGCACCCGTTGCTTCAATGATGTCGGCTGAATCGATGATGGTCGATCCGCACCAGTCACCCATCGGGATCAAGGTGGTCTATGCCACCCCTGGCTCAAAGAGCCCCAGAAAACCTTCGGTACCATGCCGATACCAAATGATGTTTCACAGACCGGTGGCTGGAAGCCAGCCCCATCGTGGTTCACGGCATGGGCGGATGAATCGAAAAACAGGCGGGATGCGGCAGTTCCAATCAGACCCTATGGATGATACCAACCCCAGAAATGGATCACTGCCGCACCCAGATTTTACCTGAATAATAATGCCGGATCGTAGGTCGTTTGATCCCGCATGATAAAATATGACGCCTTACTCAACTTGTTGGCCAAAGCCTTGATGGCCACGGTGTAATTTTTCTCAGCCATTTTGCGCTCAAGAAACTTCCGTGCCTGAGAACAACTACGCTTATTGTGATTGGCCGCTTCCACATAGGCCCAGGCCAGGTATCGGTTTCCGTTCTTGCGGTTGTTGTTGCCTTTCTTTTTGCCGTTTGACAGGCTCTGTGCCTTTACACACCGACAATAAGACGAGTAGTGACCAACTTTCTCGAATCGCCTTATATCTCCTACCTCAAGCATGATTGTCATGGCCAGAATCCTTCCGATGCCTGGTATGGTGAGCAAGCCTCTATAGGCGCTGTCCAACTCGACCATGGTCTCAACTTCCGATTCGATGGCCTCAATCTGTTTGCCCAGGAAACGAATTGTTTCTATCTGATGAAGGGCTGTGGAGACCAGATGCGGACAGTCAAACATCTGCTTGATGAAATCGTCCCGGAAACGGACGATGGCGCTGACGCTTTGCTCAACGCCTCGATTGCGAGCAATCATACTTTGAAGGCTGAGGGTTTGAGTGGTTCTCTGCTTGACGAACATCATCCTTCTTCGGAACATATCCCTTACGGATCGTAGCTTCTTGGGATAAATGTAACCTTGGGCCAGGATGCCCAACTGCAGCAGGTGCGCCAGCCAGAAAGCATCCTTTTTGTCATCCCTGTGCTTCAAACCCTTGTACTGCTGGATGGCCGCCGGGTTGGCCAAGTGGACCTTGTAATTATTTTCCATCAGGCCATCCACAAGCCAATACCAATTGTAGGTTGACTCCACGACAACCCCTTGCAGTGTGCGCTTGTACTTGCGCAATACTTTCAGCACAGTCTTCAGATTGTTGTCATAGCGGCGGCTGTGAAGCCGTTCGTTTTTGTGGTTGATCACACCGATGTAATTGTTGCTTGAATGCAGATCGATTCCGGCGTAAGTTTTCATATGGCACCTCCCTTTTGTTTGACATGTTACCCAATTATTCCATAGCGATGGTCGCTATGGAAAGGGAGGTGCCTTTTATTTTAACTCGGCGACTAGCAGGGAATCATCATGTGCGAGAATGGGCCATAAAAGCTCGTCGGAGCTCATGATGATTCCCTGCGGGTTCCATACGCCCTTTAATGATTATCAGGCCAAGCTAACTAACTGGAATTAAATTGGAAAGGTTGAAAAAGATGTCTTATTTTGGTTCTATATCGCGATTTTTAAGGCTGAAAATCGAATTATAGGCGGATTGTCCTTCCCTCAGTTCAAATGCCCCTTCGGTGGGTCTGGCGGAGCGACCCTTTGCGGATTAGCCACGGACACACACAGACGAACACGGACAGGTTTTTTTGCAGCCTTTGGCTGGAAGGGCTTTTTAATAGGACGCGGATAACCGCGGATGAACACGGACTTTAAAGCTGATAGCTCATGGCAAACCAGTTGAAGTAGTTGTATTGAGGGGAAGGGAGGACGGGCATGAAATAATGCGTTTCTATTTAACTGAGGTGGACCCCATTGGACGGACAGCCTGACGGGTGGAATAAGCTATAAGAAAACAACATTAGAATGAAAAACAAGCTCCCCAAAAAAATAGGACAGAGATTTCGGGACGGGCCAAACCAACTAACTGGAATAAAATCGGAAGAGTTGAAAACGGTGCCTTATTTAGGGTCTATATCGCGATTTTCAAGGCCAAAAATCGAATTATAGGCGGATTGTGTTGTCTCAGGACTGTGACCGCCGATTTAATTCCCATCCAATTTCAGCGGATCTAATTCCCACCAAAACCATCGGTGTTCGCCTACCACTACCAATAGCTGATGGTCCAGTTGGTTGAATCGGTTATATTTGTTTTGTTGGTTGGATTGGTCAGAACCGCGTTTCAGGCACAGACACGCACGAAAAGAAAACAAAATCAGGCTACATGTGGGGACGGGCATGAAATTATGCGTTTCCCTTCAAGATTGTGCTCGAACGTGGGTCGACTTGCGGCGTTCATCAGGGGACGGGCCAAGTCAACAAACTGGAATTATATTGGAAGAGTTGAAAAAGGTGTCTTATTTACTGAAGTTTCGCAGCTAATTTTTGGATATTTTAGAGGGATAATAAATTGAAAATATTAGGAAAATAATTGAAAAGCGGCTCTGAATTTAGTATATTAGACATCGCCAAACACCTAATATCACTAAAGAAAGAACCGCTATGAATCACCCTAATACATTTTCCCTCTCCTTGCAAAAACAATCTGATTCGGGCCGGATCATTGACGACCATGAACTCAATCGTGCGTTCACCGAACTCAAGTTCCGCTCATTGGCCCGACAAAGCAACATCACCAAAAAAAGAGGCTATGAAACACTCTCGCTCATATTTGTTTTCGTACTACTGCCTTTTCTCAAGCGAAGCCTCAGCAGTTTCTGTAATGGCGGCTATCTACAAAATTACGTCCAGGCCCATAAAGACACATTCTATCGGTTCTTGAACAATGAACGTTTCAACTGGCGCAAACTGGTCCAGTTGCTGGCATCAAAGATCATTGCCATGAGTAAAGAAGTCCCCTTGAAGGAAAAAGTGTTGATTGCCGATGACTCCATCTGCCCCAAATCGGGTAAAGAGATCGAATTGGTCAGCTATCATTTCGATCACAAAGTCAGGCGCTCCATCCTTGGCAACCAGTACCTGCAATTGGGCTTTCACGACGGGTTGCATTTCTTTCCGATCGATGGTGCCTTCCATACTTCCAGTCACCGGCCCAACACCGATATGCGGGATATCGACAAGCGTACCAACGGCTGGAAACGACGCAAAGAAGCCCTGAGTAAAAAAACCGATGTTCTGGTTCAGATGCTCGACAGGGCCTGGAAGTCTGGCATCGATGCCAGCTTTGTCTTGTTCGACAGCTGGTTTGCCCATGACGATATCGTCCGTCGCATCGTCGATGTCGGCTATGGCGTCATCTGTCGTTTGAAGCGCAACCGGGTTAAATACGGATATCGAGGCGGCGCATATACGCTTAAACAATTATGGCAGCAGATCGCCAAGAAACAGACTGTCTGGATCAAGGATCGCACGATTAAGGGCGTATGCCTCAATGTCACGTTGAAAAAGACCGGCTCGGTTCGGGTACTGTTCGTTTCCGATGGTCGCAAACAGTGGCAGGCCCTGCTTTGCACCGACACCGACCTGGAGCCATCCCGGATTCTTGACTATTACGCCCGCCGTTGGTCCATCGAAGTATACTTTAAAGATGCCAAGCAGATGCTTTACATGGGAAAAGAGCAAAGCAATACGTTTGACGCCTTGATCGCCAGCCAGAGCCTGGTAATGATCCGGTATCTGCTATTGGTCTACATCCAGATAAAACACGGGCTGAACGCCTGCGTTGGTCCGCTGTTTCGGCAAACGTCGGATAATCAGTCATTGTGGATGTTCAGTCGTGCCGTCTGGGACCATGTCAAAGAACTAATTTTTAAGTCAAGCGATATACTTTCGTACCGTATCGAACCTGATTTACTTTTTCATTTTATTGATATCATAGAAGATCTCATCGCTGAACAAAGTCGATGGGTTACTGCGAAACTTTAGTTATTTAGGATATATATCGCGACTTTTAAGGCTGAAAATCGAATTATAGGCGGAATGTTCTCGCCTAAGGCGGGGAAGGGGACATTCTAATTATCCAAAAAATTACAACAAATGAAAAATTAATTCGGGGATGATGCTTTCATGCGATTCCCTTAAATTGATTCGGGCGGCGGTTAAGAAGAATTGGGTCTTCCTTTTGCCGCCGTTTTAATTCAGGGTAGCAGAGCGGCGTAGACCGGATGTTTTACAGCTCTTATAAATTTTGCTGAATTCAGCATTCAGGTCGATTCCTATCCGTATCTTAGTTTCAAAATATGCACACCGAGGTACGATAAATTGCACACTCGTCACTTTCGCGATTTTTTTTTTGTCACGGACCCACACGGACAGATATAATTTTGAATTCTTAGTTTTGAATTTTAAATTGTCGAAAAGATCAAGGTCCTTATACTTCATTTAAAATTGTTTTGCAGCCTTCGGCTGAAAAGCGATAAATAGGACACGGATGAACACCGATGAACACGGATAGGGCATAGGGATTTCGGCTGATATCCGGGACGCCCATTAAAGGGCGGGTCAAGTAAAAAAACACCTCCCCGTGCGAAACGCATGACTGATTTTCGCTTGACCACATTTTTGTTTGAACGACAGATTCGCTGTTTTCCCTTCTTCCGCACCCGTTGCTTCAATGATGTCGGCTGAATCGATGATGGTCGATCCGCACCAGTCACCCATCGGGATCAAGGTGGTCTATGCCACCCCTGGCTCAAAGAGCCCCAGAAAACCTTCGGTACCATGCCGATACCAAATGATGTTTCACAGACCGGTGGCTGGAAGCCAGCCCCATCGTGGTTCACGGCATGGGCGGATGAATCGAAAAACAGGCGGGATGCGGCAGTTCCAATCAGACCCTATGGATGATACCAACCCCAGAAATGGATCACTGCCGCACCCAGATTTTACCTGAATAACAATGCCGGATCGTAGGTCGTTTGATCCCGCATGATAAAATATGACGCCTTGCTCAACTTGTTGGCCAAAGCCTTGATGGCCACGGTGTAATTTTTCTCAGCCATTTTGCGCTCAAGAAACTTCCGTGCCTGAGAACAACTACGCTTATTGTGATTGGCCGCTTCCACATAGGCCCAGGCCAGGTAGCGGTTTCCGTTTTTACGGTTGTTGTTTCCTTTCTTTTTGCCGTTGGATATGCTCTGTGCCTTGACGCAGCGGCAATAGGATGAGTAGTTGCCTACATTTTTAAACCGATGAATATCTCCGACCTCGAGCATGATCGTCGTTGCCAAAATCCGTCCGATTCCGGTAATGGTCAGTAATTAGGAAAGGGGGTCGCCCATTAAAGGGCGGGTCAAGTAAAAAAACACCTCCCCGTGCGAAACGCATGACTGATTTTCGCTTGACCACATTTTTGTTTGAACGACAGATTCGCTGTTTTCCCTTCTTCCGCACCCGTTGCTTCAATGATGTCGGCTGAATCGATGATGGTCGATCCGCACCAGTCACCCATCGGGATCAAGGTGGTCTATGCCACCCCTGGCTCAAAGAGCCCCAGAAAACCTTCGGTACCATGCCGATACCAAATGATGTTTCACAGACCGGTGGCTGGAAGCCAGCCCCATCGTGGTTCACGGCATGGGCGGATGAATCGAAAAACAGGCGGGATGCGGCAGTTCCAATCAGACCCTATGGATGATACCAACCCCAGAAATGGATCACTGCCGCACCCAGATTTTACCTGAATAATAATGCCGGATCGTAGGTCGTTTGATCCCGCATGATAAAATATGACGCCTTACTCAACTTGTTGGCCAAAGCCTTGATGGCCACGGTGTAATTTTTCTCAGCCATTTTGCGCTCAAGAAACTTCCGTGCCTGAGAACAACTACGCTTATTGTGATTGGCCGCTTCCACATAGGCCCAGGCCAGGTATCGGTTTCCGTTCTTGCGGTTGTTGTTGCCTTTCTTTTTGCCGTTTGACAGGCTCTGTGCCTTTACACACCGACAATAAGACGAGTAGTGACCAACTTTCTCGAATCGCCTTATATCTCCTACCTCAAGCATGATTGTCATGGCCAGAATCCTTCCGATGCCTGGTATGGTGAGCAAGCCTCTATAGGCGCTGTCCAACTCGACCATGGTCTCAACTTCCGATTCGATGGCCTCAATCTGTTTGCCCAGGAAACGAATTGTTTCTATCTGATGAAGGGCTGTGGAGACCAGATGCGGACAGTCAAACATCTGCTTGATGAAATCGTCCCGGAAACGGACGATGGCGCTGACGCTTTGCTCAACGCCTCGATTGCGAGCAATCATACTTTGAAGGCTGAGGGTTTGAGTGGTTCTCTGCTTGACGAACATCATCCTTCTTCGGAACATATCCCTTACGGATCGTAGCTTCTTGGGATAAATGTAACCTTGGGCCAGGATGCCCAACTGCAGCAGGTGCGCCAGCCAGAAAGCATCCTTTTTGTCATCCCTGTGCTTCAAACCCTTGTACTGCTGGATGGCCGCCGGGTTGGCCAAGTGGACCTTGTAATTATTTTCCATCAGGCCATCCACAAGCCAATACCAATTGTAGGTTGACTCCACGACAACCCCTTGCAGTGTGCGCTTGTACTTGCGCAATACTTTCAGCACAGTCTTCAGATTGTTGTCATAGCGGCGGCTGTGAAGCCGTTCGTTTTTGTGGTTGATCACACCGATGTAATTGTTGCTTGAATGCAGATCGATTCCGGCGTAAGTTTTCATATGGCACCTCCCTTTTGTTTGACATGTTACCCAATTATTCCATAGCGATGGTCGCTATGGAAAGGGAGGTGCCTTTTATTTTAACTCGGCGACTAGCAGGGAATCATCATGTGCGAGAATGGGCCATAAAAGCTCGTCGGAGCTCATGATGATTCCCTGCGGGTTCCATACGCCCTTTAATGATTATCAGGCCAAGCTAACTAACTGGAATTAAATTGGAAAGGTTGAAAAAGATGTCTTATTTTGGTTCTATATCGCGATTTTTAAGGCTGAAAATCGAATTATAGGCGGATTGTCCTTCCCTCAGTTCAAATGCCCCTTCGGTGGGTCTGGCGGAGCGACCCTTTGCGGATTAGCCACGGACACACACGAACGGACACAGACAAGATCGTTTTGTTTGCAGCCTTCGGCTGGGAAGGACTTTATATGGGACACGGATTAACGCGGATGAACACGGATCGGGCGTTAAGTTGGCAGCTGCGCTGATGAAAAACAAAAAGAATCAAGTAGCTGATAGTAGGGATAGAGGGGACGTGCGACTCGAAGAATATCATAATTCAGGAGGCCGTAGACGGAAGAGATGTTTTCGCCTTCGGCTCCGGTATTAAAAATCTAAAATTAAACGAATCCCATCTTCGATGGCCGTCATTTTATTTTTGGACAGGGTGCCGATTTTTTCTCTAATGCTGTTCTTATCCACGGATTTTATTTGTGATACGTTGATGACACACCGTTTCGGTAAATTGGCCTCCCCTTTACGCAACGTGACATTGCCGGGAAGGTCTCCATATCTAAGGGTTGAGGTGATTGCGAGCATAACGACGGTGCTGATTTTGCTGTCGTTGATGGCATCATTTTGAATGACCAACCCCGGTCGCCGTCCCTTTGGCTCAGAGCCTTTGCCAGGTGAAAAATCAACCCAGTATATCGATCCTTTGCGGATCACCATTCCTGGCCGCCATTACTGCCGGCTTTTTCGAACCAGAGCGCCGTTGATCTTTGTTCTTCTTTAATTGAATCATCATCGAAAACAATATCATATGCACTCTTCAGGTAATCTGCTTTCTCTTCGGCTATTTTTTGTTTAAGTATAGAGGATATCAATTTGCTGCGGGATATTCCCCGGGCCCGACTTATCTTATCGACCATGACAAGTATGTTTTTGGGTACCGTAATGGCAACCTTCTGTGTATGCATAAATAATCCTCCTGATAAGTATGATCATTAAATCATATCACCTCTTGCGATGTCGGTCAATGTGGTGTTGTGTGGGAGGTTGGCTTATTGCTGATAGGTGATTTTACCCGGGGCCAAGCTAACTAACTGGAATTAAATTGGAAAGGTTGAAAAAGATGTCTTATTTAGGGTCTATATTGCGATTTTTAAGGCTGAAAATCGAATTATAGGCGGATTGTCCTTCCCTCAGTTCAAATGCCCCTTCGGTGGGTCTGGCGGAGCGACCCTTTGCGGATTAGCCACCCCGGTTAAATCCGCTTTGCTCCTCACTGGCGTGAATTTAACAGGGCAGGCGGACACACACAGACGAACACGGACAGGTTTTTTTGCAGCCTTTGGCTGGAAGGGCTTTTTAATAGGACGCGGATAACCGCGGATGAACACGGACTTTAAAGCTGATAGCTCATGGCAAACCAGTTGAAGTCGTTGTATTGAGGGGAAGGGAGGACGGGCATGAAATAATGCGTTTCTATTTAACTGAGGTGGACCCCATTGGCCGGACAGCCTGAAGGGTGGAATAAGCTATAAGAAAACAACATTAGAATGAAAAACAAGCTCCCCAAAAAAATAGGAACCAGGAGTGGTGTTTATCTTTCACGTCCTTGACGTACAAAGCCAACAATCTCTTCGGTAGTGACATCCACTTTTATGGTGGAGACGTTCAGAGGGGATGCGTTTTCTGATTTTTTCAGTGGAGTCAGCACAAAGGTTCGTCCATCTTTTCTTCTGATTAATACTTTTCCCGCACTTTCTGCCTGTTCGAGAACGAGAGCTAATTTTTGGCGTGCTTCCGAATAGGTATAAACCTGCATGTCAGATCTCCAAAAAGTTGATTTTTAAAACTTGAGCTGCTGACATCAACTTTTGATCTAAGGTTAACAGTGGTGCTCTATGCCTTATCGCACAATCCAGAAAATAGGAGTCGTAGGCATACATACCAGTTTGTTTGGATATGGTGATAGCATTAACGAAATCTGTCCGGATATACCGAATTGGTATACTTTCGAAAATTTCGAGTCCTTTCTTGGCTTCATCGAGCGACAAACGGCTTCGTTTAAACATGGCTGAAAAGGCATTGCCAACTTCCCAAGGTATAGACCCTGGCCCGATTAGTGTCTTCCCGAGAGTTAGCTTTATAATTCGATCTCGTTCCGGCTCATTTACGATCACAGCAATAAGCGCCGATGTGTCAACAACAATATCCATTCTATATTCCCCCAGTTGTATTATTGACAATTGTACAACTTATTCAGATTTTGTCAATAAGGGGGAAACTACCGTCGGGGACGCCAAGTCAACTAACTGGAATTAAATCGGAAGCGTTGAAAAAGGTGCCTCATTCAGGGTCTATATCTCGATTTATAAGGCCAAAAATCGGATTATAGGCGGATTGATCTTCCCTCAGTTCAAATGCCCCTTCGGTGGGTTTGCCTGAGTGACCCTTTGCGGATTAGCCACGGACCCACACGGACGGACACGGACAAATTTCAAGCAACAGAGGCAGGTCTTCATTCTTTACATATTCCATTTTCTGTGATTAATCTTTGAGAAAAAGAACCACCAGTGGACAGGAATGAGCGGGCTGTGTTCATTTCTGTGCAAAACATGGGAGAGTTGAAGATCATTCACTCAAAACATTGCCGGACTTTTTATGTGACAGCCCATGATATAAGATGAAGAGACACCAATTAATAAAGCACCTCAAAAAGAATGGTGCCTCTCTTTTACGTGAAGGGAGCCGTCATACCATTTATCAAAAAGGTATGTTGAAGACTCAAATTCCCAGGCATAATGAAATCGTTGATGAATTGGCGCGTAAGATTTGTAAAGACCTTGGCATTCTATTTGTGAGGTAGTATCGATGAAATATCGAGCAGTTGTAAAAAAAAAAGAGGGCTGGTGGATTGGCTGGCTCATTGATCTTCCAGGCGTAAATGCGCAGGAAAGAACTAAATCGGAACTCTTGGAATCCCTAAGAATTGGGGCTCAGGAAATGCTGGCTACGGAAATAGATTTTGAGCCTGAAGCCTGCATGACGACCATAAATGTGCCCGACCCGGAATGGGCTTCTATTCAGTAGAATTGGGAGAAGGGTTCGCCACGGACCCACACGGACCGAATAGCTGATAGCTCATGGCTGATAGCTGATAGACAATCAAGAAAAACCTTAAATAGGACACGGATAAACGCGGATGAACACGGATAGGGCGTAAATTAGCCACGGACACACACGGACAAATAGAATTTTGGATTCTTAGTTTCGAATTCTAAATTGTCGAAAGGATCAAGGTCCTTATCCTCTTATCCTTCATTCAAAATTGTTTTGCAGCCTTTGGCTGAAAAGCGATTAATAGGACACGGATTGACGCAGATGAACACGGATAGGGCGTAAAGGGAGTCAGCTTCGCTGAATTGAATTTTTACCACGACCCACACGGATGGAGACGGACATCGTAGCTGATAGCTGATAAGCTGACTGGTTCGCTATGCGGCGAAAAGAACTTCGCCATCGCGAGCAAAGTCGGTCACAAATGAATCGCCTCGATCCCACTCTTCTTGCGTCATTGCTACCGCTTCAATTGGAGCAAAAATTTCATAAATGATATCCGATAGGATTTCAATTCGTTCCCAATAGTCCTTTCCGACAAAATCGTCAGAAATCACGACAATATCGATATCACTGCCTTCCATATTAAAACCGGTTGCATAGGACCCATAAAGAATGAGTTTTTGTGGTTCGATGCCCCGTGCCTTGATTCCCCGATGAAATTGGTCAACGATCTTTATAACTGTCCTTTTATCCAAGTGATGGTCTCCTTCCCATTAGTCAAGATTTCCTTGACAACAGCTTCGTTGTATATCTTCTGAAGCTTTTGCAAATTTTCCGGATAGCGGGTCGGTATGCTCGCCTCGTTCAATTTAACAATAAATTTTCCTTGCCCTTCCGGTGGCTTAATGCCGATTTTGTTGAATAGATAGATCAGATTGTGGGATTTAGGAGGTATCAAACTGTATTTTTCGTAGTAGAGCCCTTTCAGAGCCTTTTCGATGGAAAGGTGGCACATAAAAACAGCGTATATATGCCGACCACCGGCATGCATAAATTCAGCGGTGTCCATATCATATTCGGATTGAATCAACCATTCCTTGGTTCGTTGTTTCATATAATGATAATACCAGACAACTTGGCTTAGATCCAATAAAGATTTTAAACGCCTGTCTTGTTCGAAGCGTTGAGATAACCGTCAGAAAGCTGGGATTGGTCGGGACGGCAGTGGGGAACGGACGGGACTGGTAGGGAAAGGGGTCGCAGCAAGCTATTGAAATATTAGGAAAGGAGTTGAAAAATCATAGATAAAAAGGCCTTAATCGAGTCTTTTTAATGCTGAAAACGTAAGGATAAGGCTATCGTTGCTGATCCCACGGAAGCATGTTATCGGCTTCGTATGAATCGGTTGATTTATAGGGCACCGGCGTTTCGCGAAGTTCAAAGCAATCTCCAGTCTGACGGATTTTTCGCCCTCTCGCCCTGAAACCGAGTGCTTCCTTGATCTTTACGATGTAAGCTTCGCTACCGACGGCAATGCTTTGTGACCATTTTCTTTCCCTATCGTTATTCTCTTCTTGTATGGCAGTGTCTATCCATTGGAGATGGGCATTCTTCAACTGCTCATAGGTGTCGAAACCCAGCACTTCCGTGAGACGATCAAAATCAATAATTCCCTTTTTCTTTCGGGGATTTTGTATTTCATTATATCCACACCATTGCCACTTTTCGGGGTGATCGACAACACCGGCACGGACCATATTCATGTCGATATAGGTAATGCATTGGCGTAAATGACGATTACTTTCCACAGCGGTAGCATGATAGCGATCCTGCCAGAATGCGCCTTTTCTGTTTTTTCGCAGATTATATTCCTGACCAGTTCTGCCGGCGACCAGCTTGATCGAATCCGGGATGGCGTTATGCCCGCCAGTGTCATATAAAAGCAGATGAATATGGTTGGAGGTGACCATATAATCCAATACGTTCAAATGGCGATGACGTTTCCTTGCCCGATACAGCCATTCAATCCATCGGTTGCGGTCTTTTGCAAATTTTAAAAGAAAGGCCCTTTTATGGCAGCGATGGGTAATATGCCAGACATAACCGGGGACATAATGTCTCTTTGCACGGGCCATTTAGCAGTGTTTTCCCTAAAAAAGTAAAAAAGGACATCATTGCCTTGTTCACGCAATTTGTTTACCGTAGTTACCGGAATGTTTTCATCGACGAGGATCTTCATACGGCGCTTTCCAGTTTTTCAAGGGGTGTAATCTGCTCCTCGGCCAGCGTAGCGGCATAATCCAGGCAGGCATATATGTCTTTGATATGTATAGTGGGATAATCTTCCAGAAGTTGGTCCATCTGGTCGCCGTTTGCCAGCATACGCACAATCTGATGCACCGGGATTCTTGTACCTTTGATGCATGCTTGACCATGGCAAATATTGGGATCTACTGATATGCGTTCGATTGTCATAAAGGCACCTCTTTTCGATTTTGGCTGATTGGGATAAACTTTATGCCATTGATTCTTCATATTATATTATCGAGTATCGGAAAATCCAGAAATTTTTAGGTAGTTGGGGCGCTATTTGAATTGCTTATCTTATCAGACAGTTCTGGATGGTGCTTATGTTAATGGGTGGTGCTATAGAACCACTCCATGATCACCGCAATCTGGGGACTGGGGGACGGGCATGAAATTATGCGTTTCCATTCAAAACGCAGCATGATAGGTCAAAATAATGCCCAGAAAAGCCAGAATAGACGCACCTGGTACGTTGCCGCCGATAAAAAGGACAGAAGGGTATCCCCCTAATGGGCCTGGGAAAATTCTGGTCGGAATGGGTTAAAGACGCGCACCTGCTCATCAATCAGCAAGCCATCATGCATGTCTTCAGAATACAGGGTGTTGCATCCTGCCATAAGTGCAGCAGCCACGATCATCGAGTCGTACACGCTTAATTTGTAATGCTCGGCAACATGTCTGCCGCAATCATGCGTTTCTAAGGTTAACGGCTCCACCGGGCAAACAAATCGGATCAGAGACAAAAAGTCATTGATCTCCGGCCAGGGCATGCCCAACTTTCGTAACGCTACATTGGTAAGCTCGTTGAGCACTTGTACACTGATGATACCGCCGTTGAGGACGATCTCCTCAGCACGATCAGCTTTCACTGAATCCGCCGACAATAAATAGATCAATACGTTAGTGTCGATAAACGATTTATTGGCGGGCATTGGCGTCATTCCGGTCAAAGATGAAGTCTGCGGGTAGTTTCCCACGGTATTTCCTCAGTTTTGCCAGAAATGCCTCTTTTCCGGGTTTCTTTCTTACCTTGAATACCCGTTCATCGGCAACGATCACCTCGATATCATCACCTTCATTCAGGTCCAGGGCACTGACTACAGCTGCGGGCAAACGGATCGCCAGACTGTTTCCCCATTTGGATACTTGCATGGTTAAACCTCCTGTAGATATACATAGATCATGTATATCATCAATCGTGTTGTTGATCAACCGTTTGATCACCGGTAGCATTTTTGCCACGGACACACACGGACATTGTTTTTAAGGGACGAGAGGGGAAGGGGATGAAGTAATGCGTTTTTATAAAAATTTTTTTTCTTACCGCCTTCTTCGTTTAAGTCGTAGAACTTGCAGAAAACAGTCAGGGTTCATGTCGTTTAATTTTAAATTTGTCGAAATCTTTATCGTAGCTGTGCAGGATGTTCTGTGAATTCTTTTCCAGGCAGGCAATCAAATATGCATCAACGATTTCAATATTATTCGAATCCCAGATATCCATCATGCTGACGACAGTTTTTTTATCTGTAATTTTCAAACCTTTAAATTTTAAAAGCCCCTTCATTGCCTTTACAATCTGTATTTTTGGTACCTTATAGAAACTTTTCAGTACGAAAATAGTCTGAAATAGAACGATTAGTTTGAGTTCGACTGTAATTTTTCCTTGTTGGATATCCTGAAAAAAATCATATACCCCCTTAAATTTTTCCTCATTATTTTCAGTCAAAAATCGGACAATAACATTGGTGTCGAGAAGCGATATCATTCTTTCCAACCCTCCGCGAATCCGGACTCTGTTGCCTCGTTAACTTTATCCTTTCCGGGGAACTTTTTATTTTTTGCGTATCTGTGCAGCATACCAAAAAGTTCATCAGTTAAAGATTGATGCTTTGTTTTTTGGCGAGATGGCTTTAGGAGAATACCATCTTGAAAAGTGATAAACTCGATGCGATCTCCGATATTGATGTTGTACTTTCGTCTTAATTCCACAGGAATAATTACTTGACCTTTGGGAAATACTTTCATTTTTTTGGAGCTTTTTAAATTTTCCTGCATTGGTTCCCTCCCGGAAAAAGGTTATACATAATTAATAAAATTGTATAACAATTTTGTCAATGGGAAAGATTGTCAGGATACGATAACAAGCTTGAGCCCTGACATCTTTTTTTCACCGCCCACTTCGTTCGAGGCGCGGAGTTCACAGAGATTTTTTGCCACGGTTAGACACGGACGGACACAGACAGTTTTTGCAGCCTTCTGCTGGGAAGGGCTTTATATAGGACACGGATGAACGCGGATTGACGCGGATAAGGGCTGGATTAGCCACTGACAACTGACAACCAACCACCTGTTTCGGTATTCGACGTTCTTCTGTTTTCTGACTTATGACTTCTGACTTCTGAATTCTTATTTTTCATCCGCGTATATCTGCGAAAATCCGCGTCCAATTCTATTTTAAGATGCATTTCCCTTTGATCTCTGCGTCTCTGCGAGCGATTTCAGCCTGTGGCTGTAAACCAATCACCCAATTGAACCAACCGACGAATCGGCCCCTATTTTATTAGCCGCACATCATCGATGTAAATTGTCCTTGGATGGGGCAATTGCGTGGCAAAAAAGCCGACAGCATAAATCTGGCTAATATCCATTTCCCGGCCAGCCGGCGCCATCCTGACATCATCCAAAGGGATGGTAATGGTATGCCAGCCAACGGGAATGGATTGGGTCCTGTTGAACCGATCCGCGTATAATTGCGGTCCCTGCGTGTGCAACTTGTCGTGAATGCGGCAGGTGATCCGGATCACTTCTTCAGAAGGGTTGTAGATGCGAAACTGGAACCATTGGTATCCTTTCCAGTTTCGAGGGAAATATTTAAGGGTGAAGCCGGAGTATAGTTGGGTGTCGAGATCGGCCCGCATGGCGCGGTTGCCTCGGCTGCCGATATCCTTTTCGATGGAGATGGCGCCGCCGCCTTCCCAGCGATCAAGCTGGGCGCTCTGAAAGTCCGACAGGACGGGGAATTCATTTCGGGCATGCTGCTCGTCGATCAGGGCAACCGCAATGGGGCGGATTTGCAGCCCTATCAGAATGATGAGGATTAATTGGAGAAGCCGCAGTAATTTCGAAGGAAATCCTTTTCTGACGGGCAACAGGAAACAGAGCGCGACTCCCGCGCCGATCAGGTTCCTGAAAAGATCCCCTGTATCCGGCGTTCGGCTGAATGCCGATTGGCCCAGCTCAACGAGAATTCCCAGGAGGAGCGCAGCAAGAATGATAATGGACACCTGGGTGATCGGCTTTTGTTTTCTGAAGCATTCGAACGACACTATCAGGAAAGGGAATAAAGAGAAATAAAGGATATGCCCCAGGTTCCAGAAGTGTTTGAATGAGCGTGATGAATGGTAGTCGGGCCCGCCAATAAAAAAGAGCACCGTGAGCAGGGCCATGGCGAGGATTAAAATATGCCGGTGTTTTTTCACTTGCGATACCAATTTACCCCATCGTTGCATAACAACATGCGGAAATCATTGTTACCGTATCACACCCATATCTGATCATTCACCACCCGCTCCGCTCGAGACGCAGAGTGCGCAAAGAGTTATAATGAGTTCGCCTTTCAGGCAAAAGAAACCTCTGCGTTCTCCGCGCCTCTGCGGTGATCTCACATCTTATATCCCATCGTTTTTAACCAACCCAACCAACTAAAATGATTCGATCAGATCGAATTCAAACCCAAGATGGATTTTCAGGGCGGTATCGACACCAATCATAACTTCATCGCTTAACCGGCCAATGCGCTTTATGATGCGACCTTTGTCGAGGGTGCGTATCTGATCTGCTTTGACCTTTGATTTTTTTGGAAGATTTCCGGCTCCCTTGGGGAGCATCGCCTCGAATGGATAGATTCTTTTTAGATTCTTGGACGTGATCGGGAGGACGCTAACGGTCCCGGAAAACTGATTGTTAACATCGTTTGAAACGATTACAACGGGCCTTGTTTTGGCGATCTCCCGACCAATAGTCGGGACCAGGGCGGCCAGATGAATTTCTCCCCGTTTAATATTCATCCCAGCCCTCCAAGTCTGTGATCTCAAATTCTGACGAGATATCAATGCTTTCCTTTTGACAGGCCCGGTAACCTTCTGCCAGTTGTTTTTCAAGAAGACCTTTTCGGGTCTGTTTTACTTTAAGCTCAATGGCCTCGGCAATGAACATGCTGCGTTTTTTTGCACCGGTCATTCGATCTACCATGTTGACCAGGTCTTTTGGTAATGTGACATTCAGTCGAATCTTTTGTGTGTCCATAAAGCCCCCTGAATAGTGTGGTTTAATATACACAAAATTGTACACACAAAAAGGTTTTTTGTCAATTAGCGGGGAATGAACTTTCTATCTTATGCTGATGGCCAGTTAATAGGACACGGATGAACGCAGATGAACACGGATTGGGCGTAAAGGGTGTCACACCAAGCGAACCAGACAGCGCACCAACCCCATCATCTTCTTGCCCCTTTTCAGACGCTGTGATAACCAAGCGGCCAATCAAAACCTAAAATAAGCGTTTTGCCTTTTTTGAAAAATAAGGGAAGATTATCGGAAAGGAAATCATGAAAGGGATCATTCTCGCAGGCGGTTCCGGAACGCGGTTGTATCCGATCACACGGGCGGTAAGCAAGCAGTTGCTGCCCGTTTACGACAAGCCCATGATTTACTATCCGCTGTCCGTACTGATGCTCACAGGCATTCGGGACATCCTGATCATCTCCACGCCCCATGACTTGCCGCATTTTGAGCGATTATTGGAAGACGGAAGCCAGTGGGGGCTCAATTTCAGCTATGCCGAACAGCCCCGGCCGGAAGGCATTGCCCAGGCCTTTGTCATCGGAAAGGATTTTATCGGCAGAGACAACGTCTGCCTGATATTGGGGGATAATGTATTTTACGGCCACGGTCTGCCGGAAAAGTTGAAGCGGGCGGCGGAGCGCGATAAAGGGGCGACGGTGTTCGGCTACTGGGTGAAGCATCCGCAGCGCTACGGGGTGGTCGAGTTCGATGAAACCGGAAAAGTTATCAGCATCGTCGAAAAGCCGCAAAAGCCGAGGTCCAACTGGGCCGTGACCGGGCTTTACTATTACGACCACCAGGTGGTCGACATCGCCGGGCAGATGAAGCCTTCGGCACGCGGCGAACTGGAAATCACCGACGTGAACATGGCCTACCTGGCGCGTGAGCAGCTGTTTGTCGAGAAGATCGGCCGCGGAACAGCCTGGCTGGACACCGGAACCCACGAGAGCATGATGCGTGCATCCGGATTCATCGAGGTCATCGAGCAGCGGCAGGGATTGAAGGTGGCCTGCATCGAGGAGATTGCCTACAACATGGGATACATCGACGGCGAACAGGTGTTGAAATTGGCGGCTCCCCTGGAAAAGAATGAATACGGCAAATACCTGGTTGATCTGGTTAATGGAGCTCAGGATTAGAGTTGGTTGGATTGGTTGAGTTGGTTGAGTTGGTTGGATTGGTTGGATTGGTTGGATTGGTTGGGTTGGTTGGGTTGGTTGGGTTGGTTGGATTGGTTGGGTTGGTTGGATTGGTTGGATTGGTTGGGTTGGTTGGATTGGTTGGATTGGTTGGGTTGGTTGGATTGGTTGGAAATGATGGGATATGAGATATGAGATGGGGGATATGAGATGGGGGCAGCACAGAGCTTGGATCGGGGAGCGAAAATAAAAACTGAACGTCCAACATCGAACGTCCAACATCGAACATCGAACATCGAATGAAAAGAGCATTGAGATTGGAGCGGAGAGCGGAGAGTCTGGAGCGAAGAGCAACAAAATAGAATTGGACACGGATTTTCACGGATACACACGGATCAAAAATGTTTTCCATTCAGCGAAGCTGAAATTATTACGCCCGATCCGTGTTCATCCGCGTTCATCCGTGTACTATACAACGGTAGTCCGCTGGTAGGCGATGCGCTATAGGTTCCTGGCGGTTGGAAATATAAGATTTGGGATCGCACAGAGCGGGGAGCGTGGAGAGAGGAACAATAAAAACTGAACGCCGAACATCGAACGTCCAACATCGAACATCGAACATCGAATGAAAAGAGCATGGAGATTGGAGCGGAGAGCGGAGAGTCTGGAGCGAAGAGCAACAAAATAGAATTGGACACGGATTTTCACGGATACACACGGATCAAAAATGTTTTCCCATTCAGCGAAGCTGAAATTATTACGCCCGATCCGTGTTCATCCGCGGAAATCCGTGTCCCATAAATGGTCTTCCAGCCGCAGGCTGCAATATCTTGTCCTTGTGTGTTCGTGTGTGTCCGTGGCAAATATAAAAGGAACGTAGATGGGAAATAGCAAATAGCGTGGTGCAAAGAGCTTAGAGCAAGAAGAAAAACCGAAAAAATAGAATTGGACACGGATTTTCACGGATACACGAGGATGAAAAATAAGAATTCAGAAGTCAGAAGTAAGGAAACAGAAGAACGTCGAATACCGAAACAGGTGTTTGGTTGTCAGTTGTCAGTGGCTAATCCAGCCCTTATCCGCGTCAATCCGCGTTCATCCGTGTCCCATCAAAAGATATTCAGCCGATCGATAATTAAAAATTCAAAACTAAGAATTCAAAATCATATTTGTCCGTCCGTGGCAAATAATAGATGGAAAAGGTAGGGGATGGAAATTCTTTCGACGAAATTTGATGAAGTGGTTGTCATTAGCCCCAGAATATTCCATGACCCGCGTGGGTATTTTTTTGAGACGTTTCAGGCAGAGCGGTACAAAGAGAACGGAATCCGCTGCAATTTCGTGCAGGACAACATCTCTTACTCCCAAAAAGATGCGTTGCGGGGCCTTCACTTCCAGCACCCCCACGGGCAGGCCAAATTGGTAAGCGTGGTCCGGGGAGAGGTGCTGGATGTTGTGGTCGACGTGAGAAAAGGGTCGCCGACCTTCGGTCAGTGGGAAGGGGTGGTGCTGTCGGTTGAAAACCACCGGCAGCTTTTTGTGCCCCAAGGATTTGCCCACGGGTTTTGCGTCCTGAGCGAAGACGCCCTGTTCACCTACAAGTGCAGCGAATATTACGCGCCCGATGCGGAACACGGCATCGCCTGGGATGATCCGGATGTTGGCATTAAATGGCCAATTGAAAAGCCGTTGTTGTCAGAAAAAGATGCACGTTATCCACGGCTGCGGGATGTGGATGAGAAGAACCTGCCAGTGTTTGGTGGATTGGTTTGATTCGTTGGATTGGTTGAATTTGTTGGGGGCGATGGGATATGAGATCTGCGATGTGGGATGGGAGCGGGAGAGACTCGAAGAGCAGAAGCTGGGAAGATCCGAAGAGGGGGCGAAGAGCAATAAAAACTGAACGTCCAACATCGAACGTCCAACATCGAACATCGAATGAAAAGAGCATGGAGATTGGAGCGGAGAGTCTGGAGAGAAAAGCGAAAAAATAGAATTGGACACGGATTTTCACAGATACACGCGGATAAAAATTATGGTTCCATTCAGCGAAGCTGAAATTTTTATGTCCAATCCGTGTTCATCCGCGTTCATCCGTGTACTATACAACGGTAGTCCGCTGGTAGGCGATGCGCTATAGGTTCCTGGCGGTTGGAAATATAAGATTTGGGATAGCGCAGAGCGGGGAGAGAGGAACAATAAAAACTGAACGTCCAACATCGAACGTCCAACATCGAACATCGAATGAAAAGAGCGGGGAAAGAAGAGCGGTTTGTTGGTTGAGTTGGTTGGATTGGTTGGGTTGGTTGAGTTGGTTGAGTTGGTTGGATATGAGGTATGAGATGTGGGATAGGGACATAGAGCTGAGAGCTGAGAGCGGGGAGACAGGAGCAATAAAAACTGAACGTCGAACATTGAACGTCCAACATCGAACATCGAATGAAAAGAGCATGGAGATTGAAGCGGAGAGTCTGGAGAGAAAAGCGAAAAATTAGAATTGGACGCGGATTATCACGGATATACGAGGATGAAAAATCTTTTTCCATTCAGCGAAGCTGAAATTTTTATGCCCGATCCGTGTTCATCCGCGGAAATCCGTGTCCCATAAATGGTCTTCCAGCCGCAGGCTGCAATATCTTGTCCTTGTGTGTTCGTGTGTGTCCGTGGCAAAAAAATAGGATCTTATAAACAATGACCATTCTGATAATCGGAAATAAAGGCCAACTGGGCTGGGCGCTGGAACGCAGCGCGGAAAATCACGACATCAAAACGGTGGGCGTGGATTTGCCCGAGTTGGATATGACCCATGCCGAAGCCCTCAATCAACTGGTTGGTCGGAAGCGCTGGGCCGCAGTGGTCAATGCGGCGGCCTATACGGCGGTGGACAAGGCTGAATGCGATGTGGACACCGCATTTGCCGTAAATCGGGATGGCGTTGCGCATCTGGCAGATGCCTGCAGGGAACATGACCTGCCCTTGATCCACATCTCCACCGACTACGTTTTCAACGGGAGGGCGACTTCACCGTATACGCCGGACGATCCCATCGATCCACTTGGAATTTACGGCCAAAGCAAGGCCGCCGGCGAAAAGGCTTTGCGGGAACGGCTGGATCGGCACGTGATCATCCGCACGTCCTGGCTGTATGGGATTCACGGCAACAATTTCGTAAAAACCATGCTGCGGCTGGCCAGGGAAAGAAAGGAACTGCGCGTGGTGTTCGATCAATACGGATGCCCGACGTATGCCGGCGACCTGGCGGACGCCATACTACAGATCACAAAACCGTGTATGAAGAACCAGGATTTGCCTTGGGGAACGTTTCATTATTGCAATAAGGGGATTATCAGTTGGCACCGATTGGCCCGGCAGACGATTCAATCGGCGTCCAGGTACGAGAAGTTCCAGGTTGAGACAATTGTCCCCATTACAACGGAAGAGTACCCGACACCGGCGCCGCGTCCGGCGTATTCGGCCTTGGACTGTACCGGCTTTACTGAATCTTTTGGCATCGAAATGGTGGACTGGAAGGACAGCCTGGATCTGATGGTCGATGGATTGTACACATAGTGACCATTCAGAAATGGCCAATTGCAGTAAATTAAACATAGGGGGTATGCCCGAGCGACCCGAAGCGTTTCGGACCGGTCCAGCGAGACCTTCAATCGGTAAATTCTTATGAACGTCGAACATTGAACATCGAACGTTCAAAGTCGAATGTGGAGATCGCTTCGCTCCTTCATTCGATAAAAAGCAATCTCCCGCAGAGCCGCAGAGGCCACAGAGAGGGAACAACGGAACGGTTGGGCGAATGCCCAAAAAACACCTTTGTGTCTCTGCGCCCCCGAGCGAAGCGGGCGAGAGAAGAAACACTGGTCAATGTTGGACGGTCGACGTTTAGATTTCAGCCCCCTTCGAAGGGGGCTTCATCAAACCATCCGCTAAGCGGGTGGCCGGTGATTTTTGACGAGCACTACGTATAAGCTGCAGAGAAAAAATGCGAGTACCATACAAATGAGCGATGTAACGAAAAGTGAAAACACGATAATCGTCACGGGAGGGGCCGGCTTTATCGGCGCCAACTTTGTGCATGCCGCCTTGAAAGTCGGTGGCAGCACCGTGGTCAACCTGGACAAACTGACCTATGCCGGAAACCTGGAAAACCTGGCGGCACTGGCCGACGAACCACGCCACATCTTCGTAAAGGGCGACATTGGAGACCGGCAGCTGGCGGCCGAATTGCTCCGGACCCACCGACCGGCGGCCATCGTCAATTTTGCCGCAGAAAGCCATGTGGACCGTTCCATCTCCGCGCCGGACGACTTTATCCAGACCAACGTGGTCGGCACCTTCAATCTGCTGCAGGAGGCGCGCAACTACTGGCAAGAGCTGCAGGGCGAAGCACAATCCGCTTTTCGCTTTCTGCACGTATCCACCGACGAAGTCTACGGTTCTCTTGGAGATGACGATCCGCCCTTTTCGGAGACGACGGCCTACGCGCCCAACAGCCCTTATTCCGCATCCAAAGCAGCATCGGACCACCTGGTCCGGGCCTTTTTTCACACCTATGGGCTGCCGACCCTGACCACCAACTGCTCCAACAACTACGGCCCTTACCAATTTCCGGAAAAATTGATCCCCCTGGTGATCCACAATGCCCTGGCTGAAAAGCCCATTCCCGTATACGGTGACGGGGCCAACATTCGGGACTGGCTCTACGTAACCGATCACTGCCGCGCCATACTGGATGTCCTGGAAAAGGGCATTCCCGGCGGCGTGTACAACATCGGTGGGAGAAGCGAGAAAACCAATCTGGACGTGGTGCACACCCTGTGCAGCATTCTGGACGAGCTGGCACCCCGCGAAAGCGGGCAGGGATACGTCCGGCTGATCACTTTCGTCACCGACAGACCCGGACACGACCGGCGCTACGCCATCGACGCTGCCAAAATCGAGGCCGAAATCGGCTGGCAGCCCGAAGAGACATTTCAAAGCGGCATCCGCAAAACCGTTCAATGGTACCTGGACCATGCCGGGTGGGTCGCCAACGTTACCAGCGGTGCCTATCGGGACTGGATTGAGACGAATTATGGGGAGAGGTAGTGAAGAGCGGGGAGCGCAGAGCGTTTGATTGGTTGAGTTGGTTGGATTGGTTATATTTGTTGTGAGTGATGGGATATGAGATATGCGATGGGGGATATGGGGCAGCACAGAGCGGGGAGCGGGTGAAGCCAGAAGAGCGGAAGCTGGGAAGATCGGAAGGGGGGAAAAGCAAAGAGCAATAAAAACTGAACGTCGAACATCGAACGTCCAACATCGAACATCGAATGAAAAGAGCTGAGAGCAAGAAGAAAAGCCGAAAAAATAGAATTGGACACGGATTTTCACGGATACACACGGATCAAAAATGTTTTCCATTCAGCGAAGCTGAAATTATTACGCCCGATCCGTGTTCATCCGTGTTCATCCGCGTTCATCCGTGTACTATACAACGGTAGTCCGCTGGTAGGCGATGCGCTATAGGTTCCTGGCGGTTGGAAATATAAGATTTGGGATCGCACAGAGCGGGGAGCGTGGAGAGAGGAACAATAAAAACTGAACGTCGAACATCGAACGTCCAACATCGAACATCGAATGAAAAGAGCATTGAGATTGGAGCGGAGAGCGGAGAGTCTGGAGCGAAGAGCAACAAAATAGAATTGGACACGGATTTTCACGGATACACACGGATCAAAAATGTTTTCCATTCAGCGAAGCTGAAATTATTACGCCCGATCCGTGTTCATCCGCGGAAATCCGTGTCCCATAAATGGTCTTCCAGCCGCAGGCTGCAATATCTTGTCCTTGTGTGTTCGTGTGTGTCCGTGGCAAATATAAAAGGAACGTAGATGGGAAATAGCAAATAGCGTGGTGCAAAGAGCTTAGAGCAAGAAGAAAAACCGAAAAAATAGAATTGGACACGGATTTTCACGGATACACACGGATCAAAATAAGAATTCAGAAGTCAGAAGTCAGGAAACAGAAGAACGTCGAATACCGAAACAGGTGGTTGGTTGTCAGTTGTCAGTGGCTAATCCAGCCCTTATCCGCGTCAATCCGCGTTCATCCGTGTCCCATAAAAAGCTTTTCGGCCGAAGGCCGCACAACAACTTATAATGATGAATGATGAATTTTGAATGAAGGATAAGAACCTTGATCCTTTCGATCTCCGTGTACTCTGTGATCCTCGTGGCAAAAACTTTTTTAAGCAGCAGATACAATTTGAAGAAGAAAAAGCAGCTCCGTAGATGAAGAAATCATCCTTTGCATGGGCGGTCGCCACTATTTTTATGGTAGTGGTCGCCCTTTTTTTTGGTTTGCGGCCCAAGGGCGGGGCCTTGACCAATGATGCGCAATGGATCACGGACAAAACAGACATCCGGTTTCATGGCCATGGCATGGCTTTCGTGGAAGACCTGCGAGCAAAGTGGGCGGATCGGAACCTGGAATCCTTTACCATTGAAATGGCTGTCACGTCGGCAAGTGGGGACTTGCAAGGATTCAATCCCCTGGTTGTGATGCACGACGGTGCGGACAGCCGCCAACTGGTGATCTGGCAGTATCGTGATTCGCTGATTGCGATGAACGGCGATGACTACGATTTCAGGCAGCGCCGGCCCAGGGTGGTTGCCAGAGACATCTTTTCATCGATTAGAGAACATTACGTTGCGGTTGTCTCCGGCAGACAGGGCACGCGCCTGTATGTGGACGGCGTTTTGGCAGATGTGAAAAGGGATATGCGGCTTGCCATTCCAGACAGCGGCCCGGAACTGAGGTTGGTGGTGGGCAATACCGTGCATGCCACCCACGGCTGGCGGGGCGTTTTCCATGGACTTGCGATTACCGCGACGGACTTTGACGGCCAGGCAATCCTGCAGCGCTACCGTCGATGGGCAGCCGGTGGATCGTTCGAAGCTTCAAAACCGGATTTATCCCTGCTGCTTTTCTCTTTAAACACGAGCCCCAGCGATGCCTTGAAAGGCCAGGACGCGGGTCCCTCGCTCCTCGTTCCTGGAAAGCTGGTGGCTCTGGAGAAAAGCTTTCTCGGGCTTCAAGGACTGCATGCCAGATGGAACCGGCCAATGGTTTTCGACACCCTGGTCAATGTGATGGGCTTCGTGCCGCTGGGCATCGTCTTCTATGGTTTGATCCAAAGTACAGCGGGGTCATTTGCCCGGCATGGGCGCTGGCTTGCCGTACTGGCGTGTCTGTTGTTGAGCCTGTCCATCGAGCTTTCCCAGGCCTGGATACCCATGCGGGTGTCCAGCCTGATGGATTTGCTGCTGAATACCCTTGGGGCATGGATTGGAGTCGAGATTTGGAGAAAGGGCAGGGCATGGCGCTGAATTAGCCATCCCGGTTAAAATCGCTTCATTCTTCACGGTCGTGATTTTAACGGGGCAGGCGGACGTACACGGACATACACAGACGGATAGAGCATAAAAGGAGTCAGCTCCGCTGAATAGAACGTTGCTTTTTTTGGGATATACCTGAAAGGGTGGCGGACGGCCATAGTTCGATAGATCGTTTTTAAGGTATGGAGCGATGGCTTAACGTGATATGGAGTTGGCGGTTTACGACTGCCAATATGGGACACTGGGCCTGTACTTGGCCGGCATGATTGAAAAAGGTTCGCCGAAACGGATATTGATCGATAAAATTGAGGTGGGACAGACCATGTGTGGAATTGCTGGAATCATCAACTTTACGGGAAATGAAGATAAACAGGATCTTCTGACCCGCATGGTGGCGCTGATGCACCACCGCGGACCGGATGCCTCAGGAGTCTACATGCACGGGCCGGTGGGCCTGGGGCACGCCCGCTTGAGCATTATCGACCTGAGCAGCGCCGGGAATCAACCGCTCCACAACGAGGACAAGACGGTCTGGATCGTCTTCAACGGCGAGATTTTCAATTACCCGGAGTTGAGAAACGAACTGGAGGCCAAAGGGCATCGCTTTTACAGCCAGACGGACACCGAGGTCCTGGTCCACCTGTACGAGGAGAAGGGAACCGACATGTTCCCACTGCTCAACGGTCAGTTTGCTTTGGCCATCTGGGACGCCAATACACAATCTGTGCTATTGGCACGAGACCGGGTGGGCATCCGTCCGCTGTTTTATCATCATCAGAACGGCCGCACCCTCTTTGCAAGCGAAATCAAGGCGCTGCTGGTTGACCCGTCCGTGCCGCGGCAACTGGACCCGGTGGCCCTGTCAGATGTCTTCACGTGCTGGACCCCCCTGCGTGAACTGACGCCATTTACGAATATTTACCAGATGCTGCCCGGGCATTGGGCACGGATCGATTCCGGAGGGCTGCACGTCCAATCCTTCTGGTCTCCTGACTTCGCCCATGAAGACGACGGAGAGCGTTCCCTGGCCGACTGGGTGGAAGAACTCCGGTCGCTGCTACTGGACGCATCGCGGATCCGGCTGCGAGCGGATGTGCCTGTAGGCGCCTATCTCAGTGGCGGGATCGACAGCACCTACATCAGTTCGTTGGTGAAACGCAACTTCAACAACCGGCTCAGTACCTTTTCGGTCAGCTTTTCCGATACCCGCTTTGATGAGTCCTCCTATCAGTCCATCGCAGTCAGGTCCCTGAAGACCGACCATCAGGATGTGCGCTGCACGGAAGCGGACATCGGCGCCCTGTTCCCCAAGATTATCTGGCACACCGAGACCCCCATTATCCGGACCGCGCCGGCGCCGTTGTATATGCTTTCCAGGCTGGTGCGGCAAAGCAACTTCAGGGTGGTTCTCACCGGTGAAGGTGCGGATGAGATCTTCGCCGGCTACAACATCTTCAAGGAAGACAAAATCCGCCGTTTCTGGGCCCGCCAGCCGGAATCCAAAGAGCGGCCCAAGCTGCTGGAAAGGCTGTATCCTTACATTTTCTCCGGTACCAACGTCCGATCACGGCAATTCCTGGAAGGTTTTTTCAAAAAAGACCTTCTTGCTACGGATTCGCCGGTTTACTCTCACCTGCTGCGATGGCACAATACCTCGCAGTTGAAGACCTTTCTGGCGGACAGTTTCCGTCCGACGGATAACTCCCTGGACAGCTTTGTGGGGCGGTTTTGTGAGAAACTACCAAATGATTTCATGCGCTGGAGTACGGTGTCTCGGGCCCAGTTCACAGAAATCAGCATTTTTCTTTCCAACTATTTGCTCTCGTCCCAGGGCGACCGCATGGCCATGGCTAACTCCATAGAAGGGCGCTTCCCCTACCTCGATCACCGGGTCATCGAGTTTGCCTGCCGGGTCCCCAAACGTTTTCGAATCCACGGGTTGGACGAGAAATTTCTTCTCAAGCAAGCTGCCAGGAAGATGATTCCGGACGAGCTGGTCGACCGGGCCAAGCAGCCCTATCGTGCGCCCATCAGCCGCTGCTTTTTTGGAGATGTCCGGCTGGAGTATGTTGAAGAGATGCTGTCTGAAAAACAAATTCGCGCCAAGGGCTATTTTAATGCCGATAAAGTCGGCCGCCTGGTGGCCAAGTGCCGCAATCGTCAGGGAAGCCTGCTCAGCGAACGGGAGAACATGGCCCTGGTAGCCATTTTGTCCACGCAACTGCTCGATCAGCAATTTGTCAGAGGCTTTCCCGCTTATGAGGCCGAAGATGTTCCCTCCCCGGTGGTATATGACTGATACACTAACCGTAAGACTATACACGTTATTCTTATTTTGGACCCACCAGCCGAATCGCATCCACTTCCATGAACAGCTGATACGCGCCAGCGGAATCGTGAACCTGTTGCAGCAAGGAAATATCCTCGAGATAAAGCGGATCGGGGATGCTGATACCCGCGTTTTGAAATAGGGAATGGATGTTGTCGGCGATAATCTGACCGGGGGTGAACTGCAGGTACAGCGTGGTGTCATTCCAATACAAATAGGGCCCCTGATCCGAATACTGCAGCATCAGTCCTTCGTTGAAATTCAGACCCATGATGTGGTTGGCGACCGGGCTGTCTGAAGACGTGGTGGACATTTCTTCGATGATGAACTGCAGGTCGGTGCCCTCAGGGATTAACAACCCTTCGCTGCCGTTGACCGTGAAATCCATCCACAGATCATTGACCCGAGCGGTTTCGAAATCGGCATTTCGAACCAGTTCCATGGTAAGCCTTCCATCTGCCACGGTTTTGGTTGACGTACCGTTGTCTTCGTTCTGGCTGTCTGGTGTCGATTCCCACGGATGGCTATCGGTCAATCCCTGATCCCATTCCTCGTTGAACAGGATCGTGCCAGGAGTAAATACCTTGCCCACCACCGCACCGGTTTCATTGCCCAAGGTGCCCTGAAACGCCAGGGTACATTTTACCGAATCCAAGCACTCTATTGGGATCTCATCGCTGGGGTAGAACCAGAGATCCATGGAGTCGTTGAACAGCAATTCGGTGCAATCGGCTTGCTGGGAAGCCGGTACGAAAATGTCGTCACTGCCATCCGGGCTCCCGCCAGCTGGGGTGTACCGGAAGACAAGCGTGAAGGTTCCCGCTGACATCGTCTCTTCGGATGGCGTCGTGTTCTCGATCTTTAGATTGATGGTGTAAAGGGAGTTGTCATAAAAATAGGGGCGGGCCGTAACCTGCATTTGACCGCGGAAAAAATAGTCCAACAGGGCGGCGGAGTAGCCGATGGCGCGTGGAATGAGTTTTTCGGCGTAGTCCCTGTGGCATTCTTCATCCAAAAAAAACGAATATTTCACTTCCGGTTTATTGAAAATGTAGAGTTGGTAGTGCCAATAGTCTGCGGCAACAAAATGTTCGATGGGCTCACCTTCCTGCTTGGAAAAATAGACACGCCGGTCCTCTTGACCATCTTCGCCATCGACGATTTCAGGATTGAGCCACTTGTCCTTGTAGTCGGTATCGGAAAGGATCGGATGAGGGTAATCATCGCGAGTGTCTTCCGTCCAGAAATTGGCGTTGGTGTATTCGGCTAAACCGATGGTATTATTCCAACCATCGGGCAGGTTGGATCCGTCTTTTTGATATTCATCGTGATCCCAGAGGGCTGAGATCGGGATGGGGGCCGACGAATTTTCAACAGCCATATCAAAGATAGCTTGGTCGACGGTAAACCTCTCATATTCTATTTTTTTTATCTTTTTGTGGTTATTTTCAACCCAATTCTCATATGGGTCCGAGTCGTCATATATTGTTATTTCTTCAAAGAATTTAGGATGAGCGTCGTTTCTGACATGGGCCGGGAGCGCCGCATCCGACACCAAGTGCATCAACTGCCCAAGGGAGCGAAAGGTTTTGGCATATTGTTCCTCTGAACCAGTCAGCAGTGCTTGATGGTAATATTCTCTTGCCAATAACCACGAATACTCATTGTACAGATCATAGTCGTTCCCCGGATCGGGTGTTTGCGCCCAATAAATCATTGACTTGTAGAGGGACAACAAACCGGCATCATCCCAACTTGCATTCAACGGATCGTGAAAATGTCTGAAGCATCGCCACTCCGGTTCATCTTCCTGAATGCCACCATCGCGAATCCATTCCCAAATTTCTTTGCCACAAAATTTCGTTTCAATTCCTTCGGTCAGGCCAACGGACTCTTTTAATATTGTATTAACTTTTGGATTTTCTTTTACAGCCTTTTCGTTTATGTATGGATGGGTATATTCGTTGTCGTAGGCTTCACTACCCTGATTGAATATAAGCGAGTATAAAAGCAATAAAACAACCATTTTGATTTTGGATATTCTCATTATTCTCTCCAGTTTCAGGGCTTCAAGCCGACATTAACGCGTTCTTCACTTTGTAATCTTTGCATATTTGGCATTTTCTCAATGGGAATAGCGCCGGGTTCTCTTATGTTAAAACGATTTTTTTTCCTCTCTTTTAGATCTGCCAATTTTGGCAAGTAGTAAGTTATGTATTCGTTTTCGGGAATGACAAGGGATTGCTCATCTTTCTTCCATGAACTGTATGCTTGTCGATGCCCAGGATAGGCGCCGTAACCGGGCTTGAATATCGACACCTGGCAATCGTCGTCCCAACTCGCATTCATTTTGAAATAATTAACTCGTTTAGGCGTGAATTTGAACTCGCCTTGGGCATCGGTCAGCGTCTCAATGGCGTCTGCAAAACTATTGACGCTTCCGCCGAGCGAGCTACTCTCTATGGTAAAAACGATCAATATCACCGCACCCTCGATAGGCTCACCGGTCTCTGCATCAACTACCTTCCCCATAAACGGACCGAACTTGTGGGTGATGGTGCAAGCTCCCATAACCAGCGAAAGTGAAATTAATAGAATGAGGATTACATGATTTCGCAAGGAGTCTCTCCTTTTCGATAACCGATGTGAAATGAAGCGTTTTGATAATCAGTATTTTTCAATTTTCCAAAGGCCGTCGTCATCGCGGATGAAATAGACATAGTATGTTATGCTGACTATTTGGCCGTCAATATCATGATCCTGCCGGATGCGGTATTTCGCCCCGCCTTCAATACAGTTGATCATGCTTATATTCTGCATCTGGCCGGCAAGCGTCGGTAAATTATCGCCCAAGGCGTGATAAATGGCACGATATTTATCATGAAAACGCTCATGATGCGCCTCCAAGGCGAGTTCAATATCGCCGGATATCAACGCCGTTTTCATACCCGACCATTTCTGCTGAAGCAAGGCATCGATTTCATCCGTGTTTACCACCACTATCGCCATGGTGTCGGTGTAGGCAACCGTTTCGCGGACCGCCTCGGCAGTCAGATAGGTGATTCCTTTTTCAGTCATACGAAGTTGATATTCGTCCGGTTCGATCTCCATCAATTCCTCGGGCGTTTCTCCAATATAAGACAAGGTAGCATCTTCAATGCTGAATGTGCCGTTGATCTGCAATGTGGCCTCGAGAGGTGAACTGCCGGACTCGATGTTGGACACCAGTCGGATGTAATGCTCGGGGATGTCGGCGGTGACCGTGGAGGTAGTGGTTTCTGATTGCCCGTTGATGTCGGTCGCCATTACCGTGATGGTATTCTCTCCATCCTTCAGAGGCAGATGATTGAATACAAATTGGTTGCCGTAGACCGTGGCCACCTCGCCATTGACGGTGATGCCGGTCTCACTGCCGGTGCTGTTGTCAAATGTGCCCAGCACGAGCACATCCGGGCGGTTCACTACGGATGCATCCACCGGCGAGAGGATTTGAAGACTGATGGGGGAGCGAATGGCAATTGTCACCGCACTGCTCATGGTCCCCCCGGCACCGCTGGCCGATATGGTGTAAGTCGTGTCCTCGGCGGGCGATACGGAAATCGAGCCGGATGGATCGACAATGCCGATGTCCGGCTGGATGACGCAGGATTGTGCATGGGACGACGTCCAGCTGAGGATCGCCTTTTCTCCAGGGGTGATCGTCGTCGGCGTGGCCGTGATTTCAACCGTGGGAAGGGGAGGCGTGACGGTGATGGTTGCCTCGGCTGTCGTCGTGCCACCGGCACCGGCCGCAGCAATTTGATAGGTTGTGGTTTCTTCGGGGGACACCGGCATTGAACCGGAGGGCTCGACCTGACCGAAGTCTGGGTCGATAGCACACGTTTCAGCAAATTCCGAGGTCCAGGTCAGTGTCGCAGTACCACCTTGAACGATCTCCTGTGGATCGACGGACAGGGTCACCGTTGGTTCAGGATGGGTTACCGCAACCAGGACCGACGCGGAAGCGCTTCCCCCCGATCCGGTTGCCGAAATGGTATAGGTCGTTGTTTCTGTCGGAAAAACAGACAATTCCCCCTGCAATTCCACCGCACCGACATCCGGATCGATCCGGCATGAATCGGCGTTGGTCGAGGACCACTGCAGCACTGCCGACGCTCCGAAAATGATTTCGCCGGGCCGAACGGTCAGGTCGACGGTCGGCACCGGCCGGTTGACCGTAACGGCAGCCGTCGCCGATGTGCTGCCGCCAGGCCCGGTGGCCGTAAGGGTGTACGTTGTTGTCGTGTCCGGTGAAATCGTCAACGATCCGTTCGTTGCAACGGAGCCGATGTTCGGTTCGATATGGCAGGTGTCCGCATGGGTGGTGGCCCAGGCAAGGATGATGGCCGATCCGGACATTATGGTTTCAGGGGTTGCCGAGAAATCCACCGTGGGCAGTGGTGCTGCGGACGAATCATGAATGACAATGGAGATCGATGCGCCCGGTGATCCAAACAGAAACACCCGTAAACGGTTGTGACGATGCAGTTTGATTCTCCTGGTAAGCGTATCTTCTTGTGAATGGAAAAACCGCTTAAGAGGGAATCGCCTGTGGTTGAGGACGATGAATCCCGTTCGGGGTGGGCGGCCGGATAGGTTTTTCCTTACCTCGAGGAACGCCTCTGGTGAATCGTCCGCGCGAAAGGAATGTTTGGAGTAATGAAACCGCCAGCCATTGATCGATAAATCACCGGTTTCGTGAATCACGGCTGCCCCGGAATCCGCTGGTCCGATGACAAGCAAAAAGAGTATCGACAGGAAAAAAAGTGTGGATGATTTGTGCATGCTCCCCCCGGTTGATTCGGTGGATGGAGGTGTATCCTAATTCGGACACCCGTGGTCTACGATTCTGCACGCTTCGAGCTGAAAGAGATGCCGATGCGCACGGTGGTGCCTGTGTTTCGGTGCAGTTCGAGGTCGAGTGGAACGGGGAACCAACGAAGATCAGGTGAGATTCGGCTCTTTTGTGCGGGCAATCTATGACTGGATATATCCAGCAAATTGAATGCCACCAGGCGGCTGAAAAGGCGCTTTTCCCGTTAGGTAAGTTAAATCCTTGATAGTTTGGTAAAAAATCAATATATAGGTCAAATCAACCGTTGGTGGAAATGACCTTCTATCAGTCAACCTCAAACCTGTTCGGTGATATTGCATCATGAATGATTTCCAGAAAAGCGACCCCGATTTCCATGGTGGAAAACAGATCGATCTGCTCGTGGATCCGGAGCGATCGGCGATACTCAAGAAGTTGTCCATGGATCTGCCCAGCATTACCCTTGACGACCGTCAACTGTGCGACTTCGAACTGCTCACCACCGGAGCGTTTTCTCCGCTGACCGGCTTCATGACCCGCAGCAATTACGAGTCCGTCCTGGATCGCATGAAGCTGCAGGACGGCACGCTGTGGCCGATTCCCATCTGCCTGGATGTTTCGGAAACGGCGGCCAAAAATCTGGAGGCCGGGCAATCCATCGCCATTCGGGACCCCGAGGGATTTCTGCTGGCCGTCATGCATGTGGAAGACATCTGGACGCCGGACAAGGAAAAAGAGGCCTCTCTGCTTTACGGGACAACCGAGCAGAGCCATCCGGGCGTTTATCATCTGTTTCATCACACCGGAGAGACATATGTCGGCGGTGCTCTCGAAGTGATGAACCTGCCGCTGCATTATGATTTCAGGCAGCTGCGGATGACGCCCTCGGAGGTGCGGGGCCTGTTCAAGAAATTGGGATGGCATCACATCGTCGGTTTTCATACCACCAACACCATGCACCGGCCGGAACACGAGCTGGCCATCCGTGCCATGCGCAAAAGCAAGGCCAATCTGCTTTTGATGCCCGGCGTGGGGATCAGCGGTCCCGGTGATTTCGATTACTATACCCGCGTACGCTGCTATCGCCATGTCCTCGGGTATTTTCCCCCCGAATCGGCAACAATGACGCTTCTGCCGATTTTTTCGCGGTTGGCCGGGCCAAAGGACGCGCTTTTACAGAGTATTGTGGCCAGAAATTACGGCTGCACCCATTTTATTGTCGGACACCAGCATGGCGACCCCGGCTGCCACAATGGCGCGACACCGTTTTACGACAGCAGCGAAACCTGGAACACTGTGCACGCGTTGGCAAAGGAGGTCGGTGTCGCCGATATCCCCTGCGGCGAACTGGTGTATCAGCCTTTTGAAGACACCTTCAGCCCCAAGGACGAGATTCCCGAAGGCACCGAGGTCGTCAGTCTGACCAGTCTGGACATTCGGGACCGTATCCGCAGCGGACGGAAAATTCCCCGCTGGGTTACGTTCCCCGAGGTTGTGGGCGAACTGAAAAAGGCCTATCCGCCGCCCTCCAAACAGGGGTTTACCGTCTTTTTCACCGGCCTTTCCGGTGCCGGCAAGTCCACCATTGCCCGCGTGCTGTACGCCAAGATGCTGGAGATCGGCAAGCGGCCGGTTACACTCCTGGACGGCGACATCGTCCGCCAGAACCTTTCCAACGAACTGACCTTTTCCAAGGAGCATCGGGACATCAACGTCCGGCGCATCGGGTTCGTGGCCAGCGAAATCACCAAGAACCGGGGCGTTGCCATTTGCGCGCCCATTGCCCCGTACGCAGTCACCCGGGCGGAAATTCGGGCCAATATCGAAGCCTGCGGCGGATTCATCGAAGTTCACGTGGCCACGCCCCTGGAGGTTTGTGAAAAGCGCGACCGCAAGGGCATGTATGCCAAGGCCCGGGCCGGCCTGATCAAAGGCTA
The DNA here is from genome assembly GCF_009688965.1 of Desulfosarcina widdelii. GTDB lineage: Bacteria > Desulfobacterota > Desulfobacteria > Desulfobacterales > Desulfosarcinaceae > Desulfosarcina > Desulfosarcina widdelii. The sequence goes on from NZ_AP021875.1 coordinate 456,434, forward strand.
TACGGGGATTGACGACCCGTACGAAATCCCCGAGGCGCCGGAGGTGCGCGTCAATACCAGCGATAAATCGCCTGACGAGGCGGCTCAGGAGATATTGATTTATTTGGGGCAGAAGCGATTTATATAGTGCCCACCCAGAAATGGCCAAGCCAATTTCACCCTAGGCCGATATCTTTGTTGCACGAAAAATTTTATCCTCGAAATATGAACTATATGACTGCGGTAAAACCCGAGCTAAAATTGGTCGTGCGCCTCGATCTCGACCAAATTTGCCTATTTCTGGAAGGGCACTGTAACCGTTGTCTGGCCACAAAAGGCATCTTTCGGCCCAGACCGGCGTTCTCGATCGGTTGAAATCCTCGAAGTAGCGCTGCTACGCCTGCGGTTTCAACCTCGTTGTGGCCTTGGTCTAAGCCAAAATCTACCATCTGTGGATAGACACGAAGACAACAAACCCAACGAACTCGACAAACACAGCGAACCCAAAAAACCCAATGAACTCAACGTTACCCCATAGAAAGAGAACGATTCTGGTTGTTGGCGGGGCCGGTTACATCGGCTCGCACATGGTGCGGCAGTTGAACAAAGCCAAGCACGCGGTCGTAACCCTGGACAATTTGTCCACCGGGAATCGTCGGCTCATCGGCGATGGAGAATTCGTGGAAGGAGACCTGGGCGATGCCGACCTGTTGAACCGCCTGTTCGGCACGCATGCCATCGATGCGGTGATGCACTTTGCTGCCTTTTCCCAGGTTGGCGAATCCATGCATCAACCGTTGAAATATTACCAAAACAATATTGCAGCAACGGTCACGTTGCTCGACGCCATGGTGCGCCATAACGTCAAACACTTCATTTTTTCATCCACGGCAGCCGTTTACGGAGAGCCGGAATCGGTTCCCATCGCCGAGGAGCATCCCTGCAAGCCCACCAATCCATATGGCAATACCAAGCTGGCGGTGGAACGCATGTTGGCCGATTGCGACGCCGCCCATGGTTTAACGTATACGGCCCTGCGGTATTTCAATGCGGCCGGCGCCGACGGGTCCGGCGAAATCGGTGAAATGCACGATCCGGAAACGCACCTGATCCCCATTGTCTTGCAGGCGGCTGCCGGCCAAAGGGACTGCATCCAGGTATTCGGTACGGACTATCCTACCACGGATGGTACCTGCATCCGGGATTATGTGCATGTCAACGACCTGGCCCAGGCCCACCTGCTGGCCCTGGATGCTCTGCTGGAAGGTGCCGGGAGTGCCGTCTACAATCTTGGCAGCAGCAAAGGATATTCGGTGAGGGAGGTGATCGAAAAAGCCGAAGCGGTCACCGGACGGAATATCCCTGTCAAGGAAGCCCCCCGTCGCGCTGGAGACCCGGCTATCCTGATCGCCAGTTCCGACCGAATCAAGAAGGAACTTGGTTGGATGTCGGTTTATGACAACCTTGAAGCGATTATTGAAACCGCATGGAACTGGCACGTCTCAAGGACTTGAGTCGGAATGTTTTTTTTGAGATAATTATAGGTAGTATCGATCCGAGACATAAAGCGTATTTAACCTGCCGGACACCGGAAAACCATTATACGGAGAGGTTGTATGAATCCAAAATTGAATCGAATCGCGTTCATCCTGCTGGCCCTGGCACTTGTTATGATCGGATGCTCGTCAGACGAAGAGAAAAAAGATGCCCATTTTAGCAAGGGGGTCAGCTACTACGAAAAGGGGGAATACAAGAGTGCCGAACTGGAGTTTCGCAATGCCATCCAGATCGATCCGGAGTTTGTCGATGCCTACGAGCAGCTGGGGGAGACCTATTTAAAGCTCGGGGATCCCCGGGGCGCCTTCAGAGAGTTCAGCATGGTGGCCAAGCTGGATCCGGAAAACACCAACGCGGCCCTCAAACTGGCCACTTTTTACATGCTGGGCAAAAAAACCGATGAATCGCGGGAAAAAGTGGAGGCGGTCCTTGAAAAGCAGCCCAACAATATCGAGGCCCTGTTCCTGATGGCCGGACTTTATGATCTGGAGAAAAATTTATACGAGGCGGCCAGGGTCTTCGAAAAGATCTTGGACATAGACAGCAAGCAGACTCGCGCTTATATGGGATTGGCAAGAATATATGCCCGCCAGGGGAAATTCGACGAAGCTGAATCCCAGTTGATGAGCGCCGTCCATCTGGCACCCAACGAGATCAAACCGCGATTGGAACTGGTTCGATTTTACACCAGCCGCAAAGCCTTTGACGAAGCCCAGGCGCAGATCGAAAAAGCGATTGAATTGAATCCGGGCAACGCGGAACTGTATATCATTTTAGGCAACTTTTTCTTTCAGACGAAAAGACCCGAGGATGCCGAGTCTGCCTATCTCAAGGCGATCGAGATCAAGCCCGACGACATCAAGCCTTACATGGTCGCAGCCGGGTACTATACCAATACGGACAATGCCGAAAAAGCGCTGGCCATGTATGAGAAGGCCTTGTCGGTCAAACCCGACGATATCAACATTATGACGACCATGGCCGGTTTTTTCCTGAAGCAGAAAGAGTTGGAAAAGGCCGAGCAATACCTGGCAAAAGTACTCGAGGCCCGGCCCCAATTTTTCCCTGCACGGATGATGAAAGGGGAGATTGCCGCCTTCAAAAAAGACTTTACCGAAGCCATCGGTATTTTCGATCAGCTCATCAAAGAGGAGCCGAACGCTTCCCGCGCCTATTACCTCAAGGGGTTTGCCCATCTTGGAAAAGGTGAGGTGCAGATCGCCAAAACCGCCCTGGCCAAATCCGTGGAACTCAATCCGAAGTCCGTAAGAGCCAAAATGCTGCTTGGCGAGATCGCGTTGAAAGAACGGGATTTTGAAAAGGCGCAGCAGGAGAGCGCCGAAGTCCTGGCACTGCATCCGAAAAATTACCGAGCCCGGATGATGCTGGGCAATGCCCTGATGGGGCAGGGGAAAACGGCCGAAGCTGAAGTGGCTTTCAAAACCCTGATTGAAGAACAGCCGGACAACCCGGTCGGCTATTATCGGCTGGGGCTGTTGAAACGAGGTGAAAAAGCCTATGACGCGGCATTGGAAAATTTCAATACGGCGCTCTCGCTGAATCCCATGCTGATGGATGTTTTTACCAACATCGTATTGGTACATGGCGCCAGAAAGGAGTTGGACGTCGCTCTGGAAAAGTGCGACGCGCAACTGGAAAAAGTTGGCGATTCCGACGTCCATCGGGCCATCATCAACAATTTGAAAGGCGGCATTCTGCTGGCAAAAAAGGATGTCACAGCAGCGGAAACCGCCTTTCAGTCCGCCATAGAAGCCAACCCTAATTTCATGCCGCCTTACTATGCATTGGCAAAAATTTATCTTTCCAGCAAACAGCCGCAAAAAGCCATCGACCAATATACGGCCATCCTGGCCAAAAACCCGGATCAGGCCGGACCGCATATGCTTTTGGGGACCATATACGATATGCAAAAGCGTTATGATATGTCCGAAAAGCATTATCGCAGCGCATTGGAGATCAACCCCCAATTCGCTCCGGCGGCCAACAACCTGGCCTACCTGCTCTCCACAAACGAGGCAAAGATCGACGAAGCCCTTAAATACGCTCAAATCGCCAAAGAGAAGCTGCCCGACGACCCGAGTGTAATGGACACACTTGGCTGGATTTATTATAAAAAGGGTCTGTACGGAAACGCGGTCCAGGAATTTTCGGAAAGCATCGAAAAACTGCCCGAAAACGCGACCGTGCAATACCATATGGGAGCCGCGTTGTTTAAGAAGGGCGACAAGGATCGCGCCAAGTCCTACCTGGAGAAGGCACTGGCGCTGAGTGCCGATTTTGACGGAGCCGACGACGCGCGTCGCATGCTGTCGGAGATATAGCTTGTTGTAACGGTAACCCATGCGCAATTTCCCTTTCAGAGCTTTGATCCTGTGCGTACTGCTGCCGCCTTTCGTCTATGTTTTTTCCATACAGTTTTTGGAAAAAACCATCCAGGCCAGCTACGAAAAGAGCCTGGCGGAGGTGTATACGGGAGACACGCGGCCATTGTTCGACGGCAGTGTGCGTCTACAGGATGCCATTCGTGAAAATGTCGGCGCGTTTATAGCCAGCCGCAAGCTGACCCACTGGGGGGTGCGTCTTTCGGTCAGCGTGAAGACCGCGGATGGAGATTTCCTCTATCCCTATGCCTATGACGGGTCCAGATCCGAACTCGATCCACCGGACAGTATCGCTGTGGCGCGGGAGAATTTCCGGCTGCTCAACGATGGTCTGGTTAAAACCGTCGAGGTGGAAATTGAACACAATACCCTGTTGTCCAACCTGATATTGTTGTCCTGTGTTGCTCTTTCCCTCATGGTTTTTATGGTCTTTTACCGGCGCGGCATCAAAATGATACGCCAGGAAGATCTTGCCAGGCAGCAAATTATCGACAATTTGTCCGATGAACGCCAGAAAAGTCTGGCGCAGCTCCAGGGTCTCGAAGATCAACGAAAGCTCCTTTCGGAAAGGGTCGAGCGGATGAAAACCGAGCTTGACCGGGAACGCCGAAAGGCCACCGCTGCCGAAGATGAGATGATTGACGAACTGGTGGTGCTGGAAGAGAAAATCAGCGAGAATTTGGCACTGCAGGAAAGTCAACTCGATGAAATCGATACCTTGAAAGAGAAGATCCGGCAGTATGAAAAGGACAATGAAGCCAAAACACGGCAACGGTTAAAAGGTGTTGAGGCCATACGGAAGCGCTTCAACGCGCTGTATAAAAACACCGTTATTCATGAAAGGGCGATCGAAGGCTTTGTTGACCTGACCGACGAGATGAAAATCAAGGCGGAGGAGGTTATTCACCAGCTCAACGACGACCCCAAAATGGTCCAGATCAAGCGAAAGGTGTTCGGCAAGAAAAATCGGGAAACGGTATTCGAGGTAATTTTTGCGTATAAAGGACGATTGTATTTTCGCAATATCGACGGCAACCGTGTCGAGGTTCTGGTCGTGGGGACCAAACTGACACAGAATAAAGATCTATCTTTTTTGGATAAATTATAATTTTTCGAAATGTATCTTGATTATTACAACCTGAATCTGAAACCCTTTCAGATCAGCACGGACCCGAGGTTCCTCTGGCTTGGAGAAAAACATAAAGAGGCCCTGGCCGTGCTGAGATACGGCATTTTGGACAATAAAGGGTTTTTATTGCTGACCGGCGATGTTGGGACCGGGAAGACCACGCTGCTGCAAGCGCTCATCAACAGCCTGGGAGACGATGTGCTTGTGGCGCTAATTACCGATCCCGGCCTGGCAAAGATGGATTTTTTCAACTTCGTGGCCGATTCCTTTGGAATGGACAGAAATTTCAGAAGCAAAGGCGAATTTCTCCTCTCCCTGAAAAGCTACCTGTTGGAGGTTCAGCGGCAAAACAAACAAGCCCTTCTCATTATTGACGAATGCCAGCATCTCAATCAGAAATTACTGGAAGAGGTGAGGCTGCTGTCCAATATCGAAAAGCAGAATGCCAAACTGATCAACATTTTTTTCGTGGGCCAGAGCGAATTCAATGAAATCATCCTCAGGCCGCGAAATCGTGCCATCCGACAGCGGATAACCATCAATTATAACATCTCTGCACTCACCGAAAAGGAAACGGATAGTTACATTCGTTTTCGCTTGGAGGTCGCTGGAACAAAGGAAACGGTTTTTACCTCACGGGCGATCAAAGAGGTCTATAAGTTCTCCAACGGCTACCCGCGGTTGATCAATATTATTTGCGACCACGTCCTGTTGACCGGATTTGTCAGGGAAAAGAAAAAGATCGACCACAGAATCGTGGCGGAATGCGCCCAGGAATTAAAAATTTCACATGGGCTTACAACCAGGAACAGCATGGCCACTCCTGAAGCCGCTGACAAAAAAGCGGTTGAAGCATCTGCAGCGGACATTACGATGCAAACCGCTTTGGAACCCAGGAACAGACCATTCAACCGGCCTTTGGTGATCGCATTTGTCGTGGTTGTGGCCATATGGCTGGGGTTGGTGGTTTTCTTTCTGCTCAACCACTGGCAGGCGCCTTCCTCCAATGCAATCGTCGATGAGAGCGGTTCAAAAAGATACGTCCCGAACCTTCAAGAAATGGGAACGCCAAAACAAAGCGACAATGGGAGCACCCTTCGTCCGGCCTCAGAAGGGCAGAGCGCTATTGAACGAAGCGATACCGTTTCCAGCGAACGACCTGCTGATCGAGCGGGTCCTAATAAACAATACGCGGCAGATATGGTCAAATCAGCAAAGAGGGAGGAAATCGCAGCTTCATCCTTCTCCACGCAAGAACCGGTAACGGAAAGCAAAACATCGGGTACCGGAAAGACCGAAAATCGGATCACCCTTGCCCAAATTCAGGAAAATTTCGGGGCCTATCCGGAGGTAACTTTCGAGTTCGACGCCAATACCTTTGGAACCGAATCCCACGACATGTTAGGCATTATTGCCCGCTACTGTCTGCAGAACCCAGATGCCACGCTCGTTCTAAGGGGATACACGGATGCTGCCGGAGTGCGGGCATACAACATGAAGCTCTCCAAATTCCGGGCGGATATGGTGAGAACCTACCTGGTCGGAAAAGGTGTAAAATCCGAGGCCATTTCTACCCTCGGCATCGGCCCGGGAACCGATGGACCGGGAAATACCACCATTTCGCTCGAGGGGAATCGGCGCAAAGTGATTATTGAAATTATTCCGCGGAACGAATAGGGCGACATCGATCCATCCATCCCGGTAAATGCAGAGGACTCCTTTCAGAATTGTTACAGAATGTTGACAATATTAAAGACCAAAGATATATTTTAACTTAACGTTTCTTTTCAAGATTATTCCGGGCTGATACGCTACCAATTTTTCAACACCAAAGCAGGACAGGCCTTATGAACGACTCGAACGTTTTGGAAAAAGAAAAAAAATTGACGGATCGTTTGATTCAGGCCATTTCCAAATTGAGCCTCCAGCGAAAGAAAATGCTGGAAGAATTGCTGCACGAATGGGATCGGCTCGATTATCGGGAGGACTCCCGGATTCCTTGCTTTTTCCCCGTGGATTACTCGACGGCCGACAGAGTGTATCAGGATTTTATCAACAACCTGAGTAACGGCGGCGTGTTCATCGAGACATCGGCCTCGTTGCGGGAAGGCCAAGCGATCTCTTTAATCTTTACTGTCCCGAACCTTCAGAATTCGTTTAAGATTTCGGGAACCATCGTCAGAACCGAACGGGACGGTATTGGTGTAAAATTTACAAAAAAACTCACCAGTTATCAGAAGGAACTGATTAACAGCGCGATTCGTCCCAAATAGCCCCCCTCGTTGCATAACAACATGCAGAAATGATTGTTACTGTTTGAAAACATGAGTCAATCATAACAACCACCCGGCATTTTCGTTACGCACCCAATGTGAATTGCTGGAAAAATAATGATTCTCTCGTGTTGTTCCCCTTACGGGAAAGCCGGAGGAATCCAGATCCGGCGTTGCCAAATGATTGCAATAGATCACTACGGCGGCACCCTTGACGCCTTGGCTCTGAATCGCTCCGGCTTTTGCAACTTTGGGGTCGCTTCAAGCCAGTCGACCGCCGCAACAATCCGAAAACCATTGAACCGTGCGTTTCATGAAACGTTTCTGGTTGGGCTTATCGCTGATCCGGTGATCGGCGTTTTCCAGGATCAACAGCGCTTTGGGATCGTGCACATGGCTGTAAATCCAGGAAGCGTTCTCAATGGCGACGATTTCGTCATTGCTGCCGTGAATGACCAGGATGTGATCGATCGATTCCATGGCAGCAGCGATATCGAAACGGATTTTGCCTTCCAATGTCTCTTGCGTTAATGACCCGGGAGAATTCTCAGGTATCTGGATGGATCGACTGCGAACGGGAGCGGCCAGCGTGACGACGGCAAAAGGAGCGATTTCGGACGCTGCCATGAGACATACCGTGCCCCCCAAACTGCTTCCAAAAAGGCCGATGTGCATCCTTTTTCCAAGGACGTCGCGAATTGTCCCGACGGTGGCCACCAGATCCATAACACGGTTTTCCAGGGTGGTGTCCTGTTCGAAAGACCCCTGACTTTCTCCACAGCCGCGATGATCGAAACGGAAATACGCAAACCCCACATCGGTGCACCCTTTGGCCAGGGCAACCTGCTTGGGAGAGGATTTGTCGGCCATCAATCCATGACAGCCAACGATAACTGCGAGCGGATTTCCAGAGGGCAGGTGCAGCACCCCTGAGAGTTTGAGGCCTTGAACGGTAACGGTAACTGGTTGTTCGGTAGTTGTCGGCATTGACCATCTAAAATAAATGCATATGCTTGAATTATTGCTGGTGCCGGGCCTTGAAAGGCACCAGGTGCCGTAGTAATCCCGGGGTAATTTCCACCATACACTGCTCCACCAGAAGCTCCAGATACATCATTTTAGCAGGTATTATTACTTCGGCAAGTAAAAACAGCAACTCCGCCATGCCGGACTTGATCCGGCATCCAGACTTTTCCTGGATTCCGGCTTCCGCCGGAATGACAAATATTGGTTTTTTATGTTGCCACAATAATAAAAGGCTCTTTTGCGGGGCCTTTTCTATTTTGCGGCTCAATGTTTTCACTCACTGCAATGTCCTGCGCCTGATCGACATCGACTGATTTTCCAGGATCCGGAGGCTGCGCTTCCACCGTCACGGCGAATCCAGGGTTGAGACCCGTATCATTTATCTTTTTGCCTTGGAGCACCTGTGTCCAAATATCAGCAGCGGCACGCCGCCCCGGCAAGACGTGAGGCCGCATCGTGAGGAAATCAGGTTGGCTGCCTCCGTGACCCGCTTCGACAATCAGGTCGAACCCAGCCTGGTCCAGAGCCCGCCGGCCGGTGCCGTTGTCGAGACCGCAAAGCGCGATTGCCGGTTCGTCTGCCTGTCGCTTGAAAGCCGCAGCGAACGTCCGCTCCAAAAGAGAGGTCTACAAGCCGCGCCGCGCAACCCAAACGGCTCAGAAAAGATAAAATGGGGCATGACGTCGTGATCGACCGTTCAGCGCCGCACAAGCAGACAAGTTTTTTTCCCGGAGTGTTCGCATCGGAAGATCAATCTCATCGTTTCAGATGGATAAGGAGGGAAATGGTTGTGTTTTCGAGAACTTTGGCAGCAGGATGCAAGCTGTTCGCGGTGACTGAGCCGTTAAAGGCAATAAAATCAATGTCTTAAAAAACAGCGGTTGCCCGCCGCGTGGGGGCGTGAATTGAAGCCTGCACCTGAGTGATCAGGTCAGGCTGGCTGAAAAAAGCAGATTCATGGCCTTGAGGCCAGTCTATGAGACGAAATTATTCGCGCAGTCGTGCGGACGGCAGGGAGTTGAAAACCACCTCCAACCAATTAATTTCTTGACCTTTTTCCTCGGTTGCGTTTAGCTTTGGGAAACGGTTTCTTTTCGGTTAGGAGTTTGTATGAACAAAATTGAGTTGGTTGAGGCCTTACGAAGCAACTGCGAGTTGTCGAAATTACGAGCCTATGATGTGGTTTCGCTTTTTTTTGATTCCATGGCCAACGCTTTGGGTGACGGCGAGCGTGTAGAGATCCGCGGCCTGTGTTCTTTTTTCGTGAAACAGTATGACGGTTATACGGGGAGAAATCCGAAAAGCGGCGTACATGTAGCGATTCCTCCGAAAAAACTCCCCTTTTTTAAACCCGGCAAGGAATTGAAAGAACGGGTAGACAACGGAAAAAGGAGATAGCGATGGCCAACAAGACAGATGCTCAGATCAAACGGGAACTGAAGTCACTTGCGACCACCCTGCACAAGGCAGCCGCCAGGCTCGATAATCTGGTCGCCGCCGTGGGAAAGCAAACCGCAACCGTGAAGAAGAAAACCGCCGCGAAGAAAAAGGCTGCGCCAAAGAAAAAGGCCAAGCGGGCGCCCGTGAGGAAAAAGGCAACCGCCAAGAAAAAGGCGGCCCCGAAGAAAGCAGCGAAAACAGGCCCCCGCAATCGGGTCCTGGGCGCAATCAAAAAAAAGAAAACCGGGGCTAAGGTTGCCGACCTGGCCAAAAGCCTCAAGATGAACATGAAAAGCGTTCAAAATGCCGTACACCGGCTGAAACAGCAGGGATTAATCACCAACCTCCAACGGGGTGTTTACGTGGCCAAGTGATTGCACCCGCCTTAAACCGAAAAGCAATCGATGCCGAGATCCTATCAACCGGCAATCGACTGGATGCGCAATAAACAGCGGGACCGAATCTTCCTGGAAATCACCGGCCAACCGCTTAGCGGTTAGATGACCTTATCACAACCGTTCAAGAGAAAAGGCCAACCACCATATAATGGGGTTGGCCTTTTTGGTATTCATTTCCATGTACATAGACACAACGGTTGAAAGGCCTGCGCCTTGCGACATGGGTTGAGCTGTGAACCAATACGGTCATAACCACTTTGCTGCAAATCTGCCGGATTGAGTTTTTTACTGGTCTGGCTCAGAGGGAATGATAGTTACCGGAATTGGAGAATTTTTTAAAACCTTTTCCGCTACACTACCAAAACGGAAAATACCCTTCTCACCATGGCTCGCCATGACAACCAAATCCACTTTTTCTTTTTCAATAAGCTTAAGGATTTCTTTTGCAGGATCACCGATTGCCACGTGTTTAATATAGAGCGGACAGCCCTCAAGATATTTTTCACAAATTTGACCCAGTCGCTTGGTTGCCGTTTTATTGGCATGTTCCATCAGTTCCTGGACGCGCTTTTCTTCAAAGGCACCATACCATCCATCATGATGCGCGATATCCTCAATTACATAAATGATATGGATTTCCGCGTCATATTTTTGAGTCATCGATTTAACGTGGGGTAATGCTATTTCAGATATTTTTGAAAAATCCGTGGGCCATAAAATCTTTTTTACATTCATGACTTCTCCTCCTTTAAACATAAGTATAGAACACCCTATGGCGCTTGATGCCGCGGCGCCGATCCTGTTCAAACCGCTTTAGGCGTTCCCGCATGTCAGGATATTCCAGGCCTTCGAAAAAAGTGGCAGGTTGTCCAGTGCACCGGTTCCGCCTTTAGACAATACCCCTTGATGGTCTTATGTCGACAGGTTTTCTAACTGTGATATGCTTCACTGGGGCTCAATAAAGACCTGGACTGCCCATGACGGATCGTCGGATTTCACGGGCGGTCATCAACCGGTAGCGATTGTCATCGGCAGAATTTACGGCGGTATAGATCGACTGTTCCTGACGCCCAGCCTGGAACATCTGCACCCGATGCAGTAGAACACAAGACTCCATACAATGACGCTTGTCTTTGTATCGGTTGGGACAATTTCGACATGGTGACTGAATCATGTTCCCCCCTTCCTGCCTTTTTCGGTGGCTTTGCACCACGGTTGGAAAATACGGGTGAACCTCTTCTTGACGCCAATGTTCCAAAAACCAGTCCATCAAATAGGACAGCAAAAAAGGTGCCATGCCCATTGAGCCTTCTGTCTTCCCATCGAGCGACTGAAGGGGAAGGCCGGACTATAACTTTCCCTGGCAGCTTGATTCCGCGGTCTGGAGCGGACGTCGGTTTGCTGCAAAGTAATGCCCGGGCATTTGATCCAACGGAGCAGGGTGCTTTTCTGCGTGACCAGCCCTGATGGTTTCCAACACGCCAAGCTTAAGGCGTTGATCAGCCAACGACTGCGGAGCGGTCTGACCATTTCCGGGATTGCTGTTGGAATCGCCGCCGTGGTCCTGCTCACCTCATTGGGCGAGGGTGTACACCGGTTTGTTTTGGGAGAGTTCACCCAATTCGGCACGAACCTGATCGGCATCAGCCCGGGCAGGACCTCGACCACCGGCGTATCCGGAGCTGTAATCAGCAACGTCAGGCCGTTGAGTATTGACGATGCCGAAGCGATAGCCAAAGTTCCGCGGATCATGGCCACGGTACCGGTGGTCCAGGGCAATGCGGCCGTGGAGTCTGGTTCGCGGAGCCGGCGCACCTATGTGTTCGGCGTGGGCGCCGCTGTGCCTGAGGTCTGGCGCATGGCAGTGGCCCAGGGCCGCTTTTTGCCCGATGACCCGGCATCCGGCACCCGGGCCCTGGCTGTGCTGGGCAGCCGGGTCAGCCATGAGCTGTTCAGGGGTGCCAACCCATTGGGAAAGCGTATTCGCATCGGCGGCGAGCGCTACCGGACCATCGGGGTCATGGCCGGCAAAGGACAGATGCTGGGATTCGATCTCGATGACGCGGTCTATATTCCGGCGCCCAGGGCGCTGGCGATGTTTAACCGCGAAAGTCTCATGGAGATCGATGTCCTGTTTGCCACCGGCAGCGATGCCGATCGGATCGCGGATCGAATCAGGGCCCTGCTGGTCGCCCGTCACGGCAGCGAAGATTTCACCATCGTGACGCAGAACCAGATGCTCGACGTACTGGGGTCGGTGCTGGGTGTACTGACGCTCGCCGTTGGCGCGATTGGCGGCATTTCCCTGCTGGTCGGCGGCGTGGGCATCGCCACGATCATGACCATTGCCGTCCGCCAGCGTCGGGAGGAGATCGGTCTGCTGCGGTCATTGGGCATCGAACAGCATCGAATCATGACGCTCTTTGCTATCGAAGCCACCCTCCTGGGTGTTTTGGGCGGCGTCGCCGGCGTGCTTCTGGGCACAGGCGGCGCATGGCTGCTCGAAGTTCTGGTGCCCAAACTACCCACGCATACGCCGATCTCCTATGTGATTCTGGCAGAGTTGTTGGCGGCCGTCATCGGCCTGTTGTCCGGAATACTTCCCGCCCGTCAGGCAGCCCGGATGGATCCCATCGAAGCCCTGCGGGCGGAGTGACCGACCCTTAGCTGGACCATAATCAAAAAGAAGCACTACAGTACCCCTCCTTAAGGTGGGGCTTGAACCCGCGTTACCGTTGTGAGAGAGTGTACCGAACACTTTCATAGCCGACCCATCTGTTTACAGTGCTTAACAAACTTAATTTATATGGGTATTGTCCTAACTCTTGATTTATTGTAATTACATCATTTTAATATGCGCCATTTTAGTGGGTCCACCGAAAAATGCAATGTGGATCCATTTTGATTTGAGGCAGTTTTTATATATCAGGACATAGTAACCGACGTTGAGCCAGACCAGCTCGCCGGCAAGGATATCTCGGCAGTCTGCGACCACGGGCCTTTTGAAACTGATGAAATCAGCTGATTCTTTAAGGCGAGGAACCAAAATGAACTGGTTCATTATTTAATTAGTGTCGATCCATAAATGGTAATTTTCAGAGCCGAGTCGCAAAAAAAATAGAGTGGTAAAATCCTCGGCAGGATTTTTCTCACCATCGCTACATCGGTTTGTGGCTAATTTACCGAAATCGGCTTAATGCAAGCGCACTTGTTCAACCAGTTTTCACGATGCGGAATCGATTAAGGTCTCAAGTGGCTGTTTTTCCCCTGGCGATGGTCAGCAGGTTGGCGGCCACAATCGAAGACCAAACATAGGATTTAAACGAGTCCCATCCTTTCCAGGTACAGCGGGTCAGGCCAAGGCAACGCTTCAGCCAGGAGATACCGGATTCAATACCCGCTCGAAAGCGGCGCAATCGACGATACACATATTGGCTGCGGCACATGTCGGTTTCAGATAGACCTCGTTTCTTGGCAAAGCAGACGTCTTTGATCTTACGCGATTGGGCTCGCTTCAAGTTTTCCTTGGATGCAAAACCGCCGTCGAAGCTGGCCTTGAGGGGATAGCGGCCATAAATTTGTTTTTGCCGCTCAAGCATCGGTATCGTCAGGTCGGCGTCGGCCGGATTGCCTTCGGTGATGACACAGTCCAAAATAAGGTTCGACGCGCCTCCGGTCAGACAGATTTTGTGACCAAACAGCGTATCGCGCCTATCCTTGACGATGATATCGGTATGTGGCTCGAACAACGATACTACTTTGTCTTTGGCATCGACCGTTTCTCCATGAAGAACCCGGCGTTCGGTCTGGTGGATCACCCTGCGGGTCAGATCGACAAAATGTTCGATCTGGAAGCCAATCGTCATGACCAGCGGGTCGCAGGTCGCACCGGCATTGATCGCAGCGACTGCCTTATGAGCGTACCCAACCACTTTGCGACTGGTTTTGAGCAGGTCCACATAGGCAACCTTACGCTTGTTTTTCCGTTTGGCATTCATCACCGCCAGCATCCGTCGTTTGGCAACACGGGTATGGTTATGGAAGTCAGGAACTGTGATCCCCGATTCATCCCGGAAGCGCTTCAGCAGCCTCGTCAACACGCGAACACCATCCCACAGCAGGTTGGAGTCGGTGGGATGATGGATGTGAGTTTCAACGCACGTGCAATCGACCCGGACCTGTCGGCCCTTTTCAATGCCCTTTTGCTTCGCATATCCCAAAAGATCCGCATTGATCAGTTCCCAGGTGGCGTCCGATATGCCTTTGATATTTTTGTTCAGGGCGGATTTTTTGTATCCCTTGTCGGCGATACCGATCCGGCAGAACCAACTCAATGCCTGCGAATCGACAATATGAAATGCCAGTTCATCATACGTAAAACCGAAAAGGATTTTGACGATAGCACAACGCAGTACCTGGTCGGCGCTCATGCCGTCAGCCCCAGTTCGATAGGCCACCAGCTTGCCCTTGTTCAAATCTTGAAGAACGCGATCACAGATGATAGGGTGAGCATCGATGATACCACTGATAGCTGTAAGTTCTTTTGCTTGGGCGTGGTCTTTGATCTGAGGCATCAGGGGCATCTGTTTTTGCCATTTTTCGCGCATTTTGTGATCGGCTCCTTTCTTTCTTTTGTAGTGATATTGGTTGTTTGGCGACTTTCAATATACTACAAAGAGAAGAGAAAAACCACTACAAAATGCGCGTTTCTTATTTATTACAGGTAGTTATTCCTGTGGATGAGCACTAATTAGCAAGCAACCGATAGTCAATGTAGCCTTACTCCTTAATTACGATGGAATAATGAGAAAGCGTTACCTGGCAAGAGATGATGACATCAAGTGAAATATGAAATTCAAATTTTTTTTGGATTTTAATGGGAATAACGGTATATGAGAGCGTGGCAATTAATCTGCTGGCGCAATATGCTGGCAAGAATGTCAGATCAGGAGAGCTTGAAACCAAAATACCGGCTTGAAGACTCAAAGATAAAAAAATGAAGACGTGAATACTGGTTGAAAATTCGAAAAAAATGATGGCTGTAAACTTGAATTTCGAGGATAGGGGAGGGTGTTTTAGTGACTAATTTAGGAAATCAAAACATTGATTTTATAATAAAAATGGCGGAAGTGCATGGGAATCGAACCCTGTGCGACATCTATAACCAACTGAATTAAAAACGATAATATTTGCCAATTTCAATTTCGGGGTAATCCCGGGGTAATGCCCATCTTCCACTGAACAGCCTAAAGTTCCAAATACATCATTTTAGGCAGTAATGAAAGGCTCTCTTTCGAGGGCCTTTTTTATTTCGGTTCGTCGATGAGCCGCATCAGTTTCAGATCCTCGGCCTTGATTGGTTTGGGCTTGTAATAATACGAGGAGCGGTGAAGGTTCAGCAGCCGACACTGCCGGGCAACGCTCAGGTTCGGTGCCTCGGGATCCACCATCTGCTTTCGCTGCTTGCAGCTTCGACTTTCAGTTGGCCGATCTGCCTGTAAAGTTCATCAGCCTGGGCCTCGGCCTGTTTGCGGGTCTTGCGACCCTTGTCGAAAACATCGGCGGCACTATCGACCAACGCCCGTTTCCAGTTGTTGATCATCGTGGGATGAACCTCAAGTCGGGCAGCCAGTTCAGCAATGGGCCCATCGTTTTTCAAGGCTGCCAAGGCGAGCTTCGCCTTGAACTGGGGACAATAGCTTCTACTTTTCTTGCTCATGGTCAGATCCTTTCAAATTTGGCTGACCCGGAGCTTATCATACTGTCCAGTTTTTTGGGACCACCGCCGTTCCCTGGCATTCGACCAACTCATTGTTGAAGTAGTCTACAATTTAACCAATTACCTAAACAAAGTTGACCTTATATTTTTTTGAGGCGTAGCGAAGTTTCGTTGATGCGAAAAGCCGACTCAAATAGACATTTCAGGATGGCCTTGAACTGATCAAACTTCGTCAATGCCCGTCTGTCTTCGCCTTTACGCGGTTCTCAGGACCCATGATTAACACCACTGGTCGATGAACATCGGCCTCTGATTCGTCGAGATAAGCGTAACTGACAATGATGATTTGGTCGCCTGTTTGAACCAGCCGGGCAGCTGCTCCGTTGAGGCAAATCTGACCACTGGATCCAGGAATCACATAGGTCGAAAACCGAGCGCCGTTATTACAGTTGTAGATGTCAACTTTTTCATTCACGCGAAGTCGTGCTTTGTCTATAAGTTCGGTGTCAATGGAAATCGAACCTTCGTAATTCAGATCGGCTCCTGTGACCGTAGCCCGGTGAAGTTTGGATTTGAGCATAGCTATTTGCATGGCAATCATCCTCTAAGAGTTCATATTGTGCGCCAGTAACAATCCTTCCAGCACCAATTGTGGACGAATCACGTCTATCAAATCGGTGGGTTCGAATAGCCCTGCAAATTCGCCGGTACCGATCACCAATGGTTGGCGGCCCTGAAAAGCTTCGTTACGAATGTGGCTGATGATTTCCCGCGCCATGCCGATCTGGCCGTGATACAATCCTGACTGCATGCATTCCGCCGTGGACCGACCAAGTACATGATCCACAGGAGCAATTTCCACACTGGACAGCTTGGCCGCCCGGGTTACCAGGGCTTCGAGGGAAATTCGTATGCCGGGCAGGATCACTCCGCCGAAATAGGTTTTATCCGGTCCGATCGCGCAGAACGTCGTAGCCGTGCCAAAACCGGCCACTACCAGCTCGCGGTCCGGGTAATGATGAACGGCGGCAATGGCATTGGCAATTCGGTCCGCCCCTACTTCCAAAGGATTGCGATAACGGATCTTCAAGCCTGTACGTACACCGGAACGGATGATAAATGGCTCCACGGAAAAATATTTATGACAGGCGCCGATTAGAGCGTGGGTGGCTTCCGGCAATACCGAACTCATAGCAACCTGTTTCACCGACTGGAGAGGAATTTCGTTGGATAATAGCACTCCTCGAAGAAACAGCCCAAATTCGTCGACCGAGATCCTTGTACTGGAGGTGCGGCGAAATTCGAGCTTTAAGTCTTGGCCGTCGAACACTCCGCCGACGAAATGGGTGTTGCCAATATGAAGACACAAGATCATCGTTCGCCTCCCTCGTCTATGGGTCGGTTGTCGATCAGCCTCACTCCGCCACAGTGAATCGCCGCACAACGACGGCCTTCAAAATCCTGGACATAGTCAACATTAAACCCACCCGCTTCAAGTAAACGGGCCACCTCCTCGGCCGGCGCCCGGGTGGCTAACAGCCTGGGGAATCCGGCAGCTTTCCGTCGATGGGTCTTGGATAGAAGAAGGTTGCGCGAACTCAAGGCCAACTGATCCGTTTCGCGAATCGTGGGACAGCCGATAATAGTCACGGGCATGAAAAAGGCATCCACCATTCCTTTGACCAACTGGAGCTGTTGCCAATCCTTCTCGCCAAAATAAGCCCGTTGCGGTTGTGCCAGGTTCAATAGTTTCATGACCACGCTTAGAACTCCATCAAAGTGGCCAGGACGGTGAGCACCGCACAGCAGACGGCTGACTTCGTTTTCGGAAACCCGATACCGGTAATCGTCAGGATAAAGATCGCGGTATTCGGGAAAGAAAATGGCATCCACCCGCTCCGATTCACAAAGTTTGCGGTCATCTTCAAAGGTGTTCGGATAGTTGGTCAAATCTTTCTGATCGTTGAATTGGGTGGGGTTAACGAACAAACTGATGGCGCAAATATCATTTTCCCGCCGACAGCGGGCAATTAATGACTGGTGTCCCGCATGAAGGGCGCCCATGGTGGGGACCAGCCCCACACTTTGGGTTGATGGAATCGTATTGCGCCAGTCCTGCCACGCACTGATACTGGTAAGAATTTTCATCTATATCTTCCTTGGTTGGGAGAATCCGCAATGGTTTCTCCTTTTATAATCGAATAGCAACTCAACAAGTTAAGCTGATTAACGGAGCCCGGCTCTGGAGCGGATAATCATCTTGTGGCGTTTAAGCTCCTTATTTGAAGCAATGAACCAGCTTCGATTATGAAGTGGTAAACAGCTTAAGCGCTACCCAAGGGCATTGTACTTGCGTATTGTTTTTTTGAAGAGTCAAAGTGGTGACAGGCCTGGTGCTCGTGGGAGTTGTTGCCGAAAAAGAAGAAAAGCGTACGGGTGGCAGAATAAAAAGCCGTTGTCAGCCATGGAGCAGGAAAATTGCGGTACTTGTCTCATGGATCAAGTCCTTCCCTAGAGGTAAAGCGGTTGATTGTAAGTAGTTTTGGTTGAACAGTCAGTCGCCGTCCGTTATCCGGATCAGCGCCGTGGCGATATCTTATTGCATAACATTTATTTTTGTTGTCACAAGGCTTTTTGAACTCGGCGGCGTTTGCTTGCCGGTATGAAAAGCCTGCATGGAAAAGGCGCTCACCATAAGTATATCGGTGGATAAGAATCATAACCCATTTAATTTGTCAACAGCACGATATCCTACGCAGCACTTCTGTGTGAACAGAGATTGGTTCGGTTGGGTGCCGGCTGCACAATCACATATTCATCGCATATTTTCGATCCCCTCACAATGAGGTCAAAACGATGACGGCACTGGGATCAGTGTCATGGACCTATCGCGGTCCACCGGCTGGTGCAGGCCGAACAAAACAAAGACCGGTTTCCGTAATTGCGATGTTACAGGCCAACTGAGCATTTCTTTTCTAAATCATAGGCGTTACCCGATTTCAAGGATTTGTGCTGAAAACGAATGCAGGTGCAGAATTTACCTAAGCTCATCCGTTGAATTTGTACTTGTTCCTTCAATTGTGCACACCCAAAATTCGAAGAAACAAATCGTTGAGTTTTTTGGGCACGTCATCCGGGCGCTGTGTTCCCATAATGGCTTCATCGCAACCGCCGCGAAAGCTGTAAAACATGACCACCGCAGTCCACCGTTCATCTTCAACTTGCCAAGCCCCCGCTTTAGCGCCATCATTAATGAGCTTTGTAAGATAGCGGTTGATTTCCGCATCGGCCATTGCGTGCCGAAACGGCATGCCCAAACCGTAGATCACGACGTCGTGGAGTTCGATCATTTCGAAATAGGCATCGACTGCCGCTTCGATCCAGGCCTTGAGGCGCCCACGCCAATCATCGGCCGCACAGCTTTCCACGCGTGTTCGGACACGGCTCATGATCTCTTTTTCGAAGCCTTCCCGCAAAACCTTTAGCAGTTCGGCTTTATTTTCGAAGTAATGGTAAAGCGTACCCTTTGCGAAATCGGCAGCGGCAGCGATTTCGTCCATCGTCGTGGCTTCGTAGCCCTTTTCCACGAATAGCCTGCCTGCAGCTTCGATCAACGTTGCGCGTCTTTGATCTGCTTTCCTTGGACCCGACGGTGCGCCGATTCGGCGGGCGGACCTGCGGTTTGAATGTTTTGGAGCGGAAGCGGCTTGTTTCATATTTTTCTCCCTGTTCGCTCATACCGGACGATCGCGCGTGAACATGAGCGGTATATTCGACCATCAGTCGAATTAATATTGACTCGCGGTCGAATTTACCATAAACTTCAACTGATTTAAACCTAAAATTTAAAATTGTTATATGAAAATAGGGGTTTAAAATGAGTGAAACCCGAAGAAGTTACTGCGGCCTTTGTCATCCACGATGCGGCACCTTGCTGCACATTGAAAACGGCAAGGTTGTAAAAGTCACCGGCGATCCGGATCATCCCATCAACCGGGGGGCCATCTGCGCACGCGGCCGATTGATGCCGGACCACATCTATCATCCGCAACGCCTGAATTACCCTTTAAAACGAACCGGGGAAAGAGGGCAGGGCGGCTGGCAGCGGGTGACGTGGGACCAGGCCTTGGACGAGGTGGCGGAAAAACTGTCGAGCTTAAAGGAAAAATACGGCGCCGAAACGCTGACGTTTACGCACGGCACCAAGCGAACGTATCATTGGGATTGCCGCCGCTTTTTTAACCTGTTCGGCTCTCCCAATACATGTGGCGTAAACACCATCTGCATGTGCCCGAGTTATGCGACCGAATTCGCCACATACGGAGGTATGATCATGGGCAGTGAGGTGCCGGCCTCCAGATGCATCGTAATGTGGGGTTGCAACGCTTCACAGTCAAATCCGAATATCCTGTACCCGATGATCGTTCAGGCCAGAAAAAATGGCGCCAAAATGATCGTCATCGACCCTCGAAGAACCAGAGAGGCAGACAAGGCCGATCTTTGGCTGCAGATTCGCCCGGGTACGGACCTGGCCCTGATGCTTGGATGGATTCGCCTGATTATTGCTGAAGACCTTTATGATCATGAATTTGTATCCAACTGGACCGTTGGCTTTGAAGAACTCAAGACGGAGGTAGCGTCGTACACGCCGGAGAAGGTTTCCGAGATCACATCGGTGCCTGCCGATCTTGTTGTCGGATCGGCCAGAATGTACGCAGCATCCCGACCCGCTGTGATTCCTTTCGGACTGGGTTTGGATAAACAGGGAATCAATGCCACCCAGTGCGCCCGGGGCCGGGCCATTATCCGGGCAATTACCGGCAATCTGGAAGTCCCCGGTGGGGAGGTTTTCAGCCTGACCGGTGAAGTGGGTAAAATCAGGGATGCCGTGTATTTGGAGATTAATGACGTTCTACCTGAGAGCCAACGGGTCAAGCAGCTTGGTGCGGACCAGTACCCTTTTTTCGGTTTTCCCGGTTGGGAAAAAAACTCGGCTGCCAACAAAAAGCTGCCTGAAGGGTACATGGCCGCGCCCGAGGCATGGCATTCCAACCTGGCCCATGCCAGAGAGGTCATGAACGCAATTATAACCGGAAAGCCGTATCCGGTAACGGCCGCGATCACCCTGGCAAACAACCCGCTGCTTGCTTTGCCCAACACGCAGCAGGTGTTTGAAGCGCTAAAGGCCCTGGAGCTTTATGTGGTCATGGATTACTACATGACGCCATCTGCAGCGTTGGCCGATTACGTCTTCCCCGCGTCCACTACAGTGGAGCAGCCTGAACTCTGGCTGACCAGCGGATTTTGCATGGCCTGCCCGCAGGGAATTGACCCGATTTACGAACGTCGAAACAGTTACGACTTTTACCGCGGCCTGGGTGTGCGGCTGGGTCAGGAAAAATACTGGCCCTGGAAAACCGTGGAAGAGGTTTACGATCATTGTCTGGAACCGGTGGGACTGACGTTTAAACAACTGGTGGAGCAATATGGTGTTCTGGGTCAGAGACAATATCGTCGTTACGAACAACTCGGGTTCGGCACCCCTTCTGGGAAAGTCGAGCTTAAATCCTCGATCTTCGAAGAACTCGGAGCAGATCCGCTTCCCCACTATCGGGAACCCAAATGGAGCCCGGTGGGCAGTCCAAAACTGGCAGAAGAATATCCGCTGATCCTCATTACGGGAAGCCGCTTCATGCCGATGTATCATTCCGAGCAGCGGCAAATCGAAAAGGCCCGTAAAAAAGTGCCTGATCCTCTGGTCACGATTCATCCCAAAACAGCTGAAAAGCTGGGATTGTCCACGGGGGACTGGGCCGTCATTTCGACGCCGCATGGCTCGATACGTCAACGCGTCAAGCTTTCGGATGCCATCCATCCCAAAATGGCGGACTTACAGCATTCGTGGTGGTTCCCGGAGCGTGAGCCAAATCTTCCCGAGCTTTTCGGGGTCTTCGAATCGAACGCAAACCTTCTTTGCCCGGATGCCCCGGAGTTTTGCAGCCCGGAAATCGGCAGCTGGCCTCATTCGGCTTTGTTGTGTCGTATTGATAAGGAACAGGAGGCTTCCTAAATTCATGCACGTCATCTCCAGCGATACACCGGGTCGAGCTGCAGATGACCTACAAAGAGCTTGGAGACTTTTTTTACCGATGATGTTCAATCGACTTAAGCCTGTATTTACCAGAGTATTCAACTAAAATTTTACATTTTTACGGAGGCCTATGCAGATACCTAAGCAGAAAAAAATGGAAATGCTCCGGTCGTTGCTGCTTTCTCGCAGATTCGAGGAGAAGCTAACGGAACTGTGTAGAATCGAACATAAAATCCCGGGAATGATGATCCTGTGTACCGGGCAGGAGGCAGTCGGTGCGGGTGTATGCGCGGCGCTTCAACCGGAGGATGAGATCATTACCAATCACCGAAGCCATAGCCACCTGCTGGCCAAAGGTGCTGATCCGAAAGTGCTAATGGCTGAAATATTCGGTAAACGAACGGGGTGCAATAAAGGAAAAAGCGGAACATTGCACTTGGCGGTTCCCGAGGTCAACGCCCTTTGCACAACCACTGTGGTCGGCGGAGGACCGCCGATTGCCGTCGGTGTTGCCTTTGGTCACCAGTACCGACAGGAAATGTTTGTAACCGTCTGTTTTATAGGAGACGGCGCGGCCAACGAAGGGTCCGTTCACGAAGCGTTGAATCTTGCCAGCATATGGGCGCTACCGGTGATTTTTGTTTGTGAGAATAATCTCTACGCTGGTGCCCAACGCTATGAAGAACACACCAAAGCGCCAAACATCGCAGACCGGGCAGCGGGTTATGCCATGCCCGGTGTCGTGGTCGATGGCAATGATGCGCTGGCGGTTTACCATTCGGCTGTCGAAGCCCGAACACGCGCCGCCGCAGGAAAGGGGCCCACACTGATCGAATACAAAACCTACCGCTGGCGGGGCCACGGCGAAGCTGACCTACAGATCTATCAGCCCAAGGAAGAGATCGCGGCATGGCAGGCAATGTGCCCTATACCTAAATTACGAGGCGACATGCTTGCCCAGGGGCTGATCAGCAAGGATGAATTGCAGCAAATGGAAAACCAGATCGATGCAATTGTGCAAGACGCTGTCCGTTTTGCGGAGGAGAGCCCTTATCCCGAGCCATCCGAAGCCCTTGAGGATATATTTGCGTAACCGAGAGCATTTCATAATGAAAGGGACAAAAGCATGCAGTCATTTGGAATGGGACAGGCCATCAATCAGGCACTCAGAGAAGAAATGCAGCGGGACGCCAATGTGTTCCTGGCCGGAGAGGGAATCGGGGTGGGCATCCATAGCAACCCGATGCTTCCCACTGCCGACTTATTGAAAGATTTCGGTGCGAAACGGGTGAAGGACACTCCCGTTTCAGAAGCGGCTATAGCAGGATTGGCGGTTGGAGCAGCAGCGGTCGGACTAAAGCCGGTGGTGGAAATCATGTTCAATCCTTTCTTTACCCTTGCCTCGGATATGATCGTCAATCACGCAGCCAAGTTGCGGTACTTATCAGGCGGTAAATCCGCTTTCCCGCTTGTCGTTCGCATCAAAAGTGGTGCCGGATTCGGAGCAGGCTGTCAGCATTCGCATAACCTTGAAGCGTGGGCAGCGCACTGCCCCGGGCTAAAGGTGATCATGCCCTCCACGCCGGCCGATGCCAAAGGGCTTCTTAAATCTGCCATCCGGGATCCAAATCCAGTTGTTTTTATAGAAGACATGATGCTTTATTTTGTACCTGGACCGGTACCCGAGGAGGAATATCTTATCCCCATAGGACAGGCCGACGTTAAACGTCAGGGTACAGATGTCACCTTGGTTACATGGTCCAAGATGGTGGGGGTCGCTTTGAAGGCGGCCGAACAGTTGGCCCGGGAGGGTATCGACATGGAGATCGTCGATCTGCGCACACTTGTGCCTATGGATAAAAAGACTCTCCTTGGTTCTGTGCGCAAGACCGGTCGCCTGGTTGTACTGCATGAGGCCACTCGGACCGGCGGCTTTGCCGGGGAAGTCTCGGCTGTGGTGATGGAAGAGGCTTTTGATAGTTTAAAAGCGCCGCTGCGGCGGGTGACCGGCCCGGACATCCCGGTCCCCGCCAGTCCGCCTCTGGAGCGTTTTTACATTCCCAGCGAGAAGGATCTTATTTCGGCGGTAAAAGAAATCGTTGCAAAATGAGGGAAGTGTTCGTGATTTAAAAATGATTTATATTCTTCCGGGAATGGGTGCCAATGCAAACATGTATTCTGGCCCTTGGCGAGAAATAACAGATGCGAAGTTCATTGACTGGCCAAAATATAATGGTGAAAGAACCATTTCCGAGGTAGCAGAAAGTGTTATAAGGCACTATGCAATTATGCGATCAGACTCGGTCGCAGGTTCTTCTCTTGGTGGGATTGTTTCACTTGATATTGCGGATAAGTTAGGCATAAGAAATGTTTATTTATTCGGAAGTGCCGTTTCAAAAAGCGAAATCAATCCTTTACTCAGGTTATTGTCTCCTCTATCTGAGATCACCCCTATAAAATTTCTACAAGCGATTGCCGGAAAATTTGAAAATGAAATTTTAACTATGTTTAGTTCTACAGAAACCGAATTTATTAGAACTATGTGTCATGCGCTTTCCAATTGGCAAGGTTATGAAGGGGATCAAAGCATAATTAAACGTATACATGGAGAAAAAGATAAAATATTATCATTCTTCGGAGTGTGTAAAAAAATAAAAAATGGAGGTCACTTAATAGGGATGACCCATGCAATTGATTGTATCGAAATAATAAGTCAATATTCACCTATTACCATTTAAAAAATTTTCAAAAAGAGACAAAGCCAAGTAAGAATAAAAATATATATTTCAGTTGTATACGAACTCCTAATGAATAATTCGATCTGGTTATCCATAAAGCTGAAGAGAGCTTTAAATATGAAGGAGTATAATACCTGAAGGAATTACTCCCATTCTTCATCTATTGAGTTAAGAATCTATTTTTGGAATCATTGGCCCTGGCGGCATCAGTTAAAAAGTTTATGCTCTTGAATTACGTACCCGACTTCGCGGCGGAAAGATACCAAAATGACCTAAAGAAACAGTTCCTAAAAAAGACCGTATTTTTTTCTTATGGCTTGGAATACAGAAGCAAAGATAGATTAAAAGTATTGCAAAATCAATTAAAGTTTAGCGCTATAAAACCTGATGTATTGATTTAGAGAGAGCCTTTGAATTTCACTCCAGACCTTGATAATAACGCAAAACTCGCTTTCAGCGGTCAAATCGGGCTATGAAGATTAACAATGGGGAAAAGTGGATTCGATCAGCACAGTCTCCATTCTTACTACGAAAATCCTAAGACAAAATAAAGTTAAGTTTTTGCTAATTTTGGCGGGTCAATCTATCTGTTAAAAATACAGATGAGTTATCCATGGGGCTTATTTGGTTGTCTATGAAGGAATAGAACGATGAGGCACGGTTTCTGACTTGAAGCCCGCCGAAAGCCGGATCTGGATCGATAAAATGAAAATGACCAAATCCCTTAGAGGCTTTGTTCTCTTTCGGAGTCAGCAAACGGTGGCCGACTTTGTTTTGTCTTCTTTACAACCTGTCAAAGATTCTAACACCCAAGCAAATAAAACGCATTTAGGTGCTGATGAAAATACTCAACGAAATTGTATATATATAATGGTTGAGGATCTGGTATATCTTTTGCCCAATAAATATTGTTGAGTAAGTGCAGCAACAAATTGAATGATGAAAGCGCTTACCAGTAATCGATAGATGGAGGTAAACGATGAGCATTCGGAAACAGTTTCTGAAAAGCAAACCGGTGTGCAAGGTTACTTTCAAAATTCCTAAAGAAATCGAAAATGCAGAAACGTTGGCCCATGTGGTAGGCGATTTCAATGACTGGTCAACTTCGGCGACACCTATGAAACGGTTGAAAAATGGTGGATTCAGCGTAACCGTCGATTTGGAAACCGGACGGCCCTATCAGTTCCGCTATCTTATAGGTAAGGAATCCTGGGAAAACGATCCTGATGCCGATGGTTATGTTCCGACTCCATTCGGTGACAGCCAAAATTCGATAATCAGCTTATAGCTTTAAGGCTGAAGGCAGGAATTTCTACTAATATAAGTATGTTTCACGGGATACCATGGTTTTAAAACCGTCAGCGATTTATTGACAGGCCTTTTAAGGATATCGGCATTTTAAAGTACAAAATAGAGGCTTGCTTAATCCAGAGGTGAAAAAAATGGCAAACGTCCTGATCATAGATGACAATAAAACCACGGCAGCCATTTTAAAAATAACCTTGTCACGCCAACTGCACCATGTAAGACGGAGTGAAGATATAAGGGATGCAATCTATCCAGCCGATTCCTCCCAACCAGACCTTGTATTGATTAATCAGGCCGCTAAAAATTTTTCCGGATGGAAGACCTTCAATTATCTGAAACAGATCAGGCCCAGTTTACCGGCTATAGTATATGTATTGGAACATCCTACCACTTCGGGAGCACAATGGATATGCAAGGTCGTTGATGCGGTGTTATCAGAAATCATGAGCGATAGCGAAGAGACTCCCTGCTTTGGCACTTAGCAGCTCGGTGGACCCTGTAATGAAAAATGGGTGCCCTGCCCGGATTTAGGGGACGTGAGATTCAATACATTTCAAGAATAGCCGTTCAGTTCAATGGGGTATCCCTAATCTAAAATCAGGCCTATAAATATTAACGAAAAAACTTCAATTTTTCTTAGAAGTCAATATTAAATTGAAATTATATGCATTTTCCTGATTATTAAATATGCGTAATTGGTAATGTCTGCTTGTAGGTATCGAGCCACGGATGTATCGTCTCTTTTTCAGGGCATCGATGATTATTATTTCGGCGGTGGCCTTGTTGTTGAGAAGATTGAACCTGGTCCCATTGTCTGTCGAGAATATTTGCCGACGAGGCTCCTTCAATCATAAATAGTAGGATAATCATTTGTTTTCCTTTGGGTATCATGGCCACACCTTTTCCTATGATACCTTCATTATGGATGCCGAGTTTATCCATAGCAAAAAGGACACCCGTGTTGAAAATGTTTGTCCCGCCGACTCGTCCACATCTCTCGATTTTATGTTCTATTTTGTAAATATGAACCATATTCACTTCCGGCAATCCGAAATGTGTTCCGGTGGTATTGAGGCCTTTCCAATCACGAACCCGATCCCAAGTGCATTCTATTAAGCTTTGAATCACGACTCGTAGTTACCCACCGCTTTTATCCCCGCCAAAGAAAAATCAGCAATATGTTTGGACAATCTGCGGATCAATTCAGGACTGAGGGGGCGGCCAAGCAGATATTCAAGGTCACTGCGCTTGATTGTCACGAAAATACGGCACTGATTCACAATGCTCATTTCACAGAACCGTATGTCCAAGTCTTCCACAGCAGGACCTAAGATTTCACGAATAATATCGTGTAGTTTTTGTCTTCGGGGTTCGATCATTTCATGCCAGGCGTCCTGAATTAATCCGGTAGGATTGACCAATTCCATCAAATACAGCCGGTTAAACAGTGCGGCGCCTTCTTCAACAGAAAAATTCTTAATAAGCGTTTGAATATAGAGTCGCAAACGATCCAGGGCAGAAGCGGTAGCGGAATCAGAGAAATCCTGCTCCTCCATTTTTTCTGAGGCGTGTTGCCAGGCCTCACAGTACAAATGTTTTTTATCCCCAAAGTAATAATTGATCGAAGCCAGATTGACCCCGGCCCGTTTACATATTTCCGACACCTTGGCATCCCGGTATCCTTTTTGGGCAAACACCTCGCAGGCTGTATTCAACAAGTTTAATCGAGTTTTTTTACCATCTTTTCTTTTGGTCATTGTATCTTCCTGATTTCATTTAATGAAATAAATTTTAGTCACCAACTTAAATATTTTTTTTAAAATACTGATTGACATAATCTTTATCAACAGTTAATTTTATATTATCTTAAAAAGCTTTTTAAGATAATTAGTCATCCATGTCAACAGGAGGGAACAATACGAATGCGATCTATCTGTCAAAAGGTTTCTATCACCAAAATAGTACCAGCCTTACTATTAAGCTCTCTGGCACTAAGCTGTGATTTCCAGCAGCAAGCCCCATCCTCGGTTTCAGTTCCGAAAGTTGCCGTTGTGACCGTGAAAACCCAAAAGGTCAGTCTTTTCACTGAATTGCCCGGTCGTACGTCGGCTTACCGCATTGCAGAAATCCGGCCCCAGGTCAGTGGTCTGTTACAAAAACGCCTGTTTACTGAAGGATCCGATGTCAAGGCTGGTCAAGTTCTCTATCAAATCGATCCCGATCCTTTTCAAGCTGCCGTCGACAATGCCGCTGCAAATCTTGCAGCTATGTTGAAAAGCACTGATCAAGCACGGGCGGCGTTGAAAGCGAGTGCTGCCGATGTTGCTCGGCTTCGAGTCACCTTGGAACTCGCTCGGACGAATCGAGATCGATATAAAACTGCACATGAAAAGAAAGCGGTCTCCACGATCGAGCGCGACCAGGCTGTGACTGAGGCCAAGGCGGCCGAATCCGCACTAAGGGCCGCTGAAGCGCAAGTCGAAAGTAGACGTGAAGCGGTAGCAGTAGCCGAGGCAACCATCCAGCAGGCGCAAGCAGCACTAAAAACAGCTCGTATCAATCTTGGATATACCAGGGTCATCGCTCCCATTTCTGGTCGCATCGGTAGATCCAATGTAACCGAAGGCGCCATAGTTACCGCCTATCAATCCATAGCAATGGCCACCATTCAACAACTCGATCCCATTTATGTGGATGTACCGCAATCCACGACTGAATTACTGCGACTGAAACAACGAATACAAGACGGACGTCTTCATCAAGATGGAACAAATCAGCAAGTGGTCAAGCTTATCCTGGAAAACGACACGGAATACCTGCAGAAAGGGAGTTTACAATTCAGTGATGTGACGGTTGATCCGACGACCGGCTCCGTCATCTTGCGGGTGGTTGCCCCCAATCCCGACGGTGTTCTCCTACCTGGCATGTTCGTTCGTGCGATAATCAATGAAGGTGCCAACCAACAGGCCATCCTCATCCCCCAGCAAGGTGTGTCACGCGATCACAAAGGAAATCCCGTTGCGCTGATAGTCGATGCCGAAAGCAAGGTCCAACTTCGCACACTCACCCTTGACCGAGCCATAGACGACAAGTGGTTGGTTTCGTCAGGACTTAAGCCCGGAGACCGGGTGATTGTCGAGGGAATGCTGATGTTACAGCCCGGCACAATAGTAGAGACAATCCCTTTTAGTGAATCGAAAATCGAACCCGGGCCTGAGGTCGAATCTGGCACACAGCCTATAGCACATAAAGATGGAGGTGCCTGATGTTATCCCGATTCTTTCTGGATCGCCCGGTTTTTGCCTGGGTCATTGCCATCATCATAATGACCGCCGGTATTCTGGCGATCTATAATTTGCCCATATCGCAGAATCCAGCGATCGCTCCGCCTTCAATCGCTATTGACTCCTACTATCCAGGTGCCTCGGCAGAAACCGTTGAAAACACCGTGACTCAGATTATTGAACAAAAGATGACTGGCTTGGGTGATATGCTCTACCTCTCAGGCACCAGTTCGTCATCCGGATCATCCCGCATTGAGCTGACCTTCGCTCCGGGGACCGATCCGGATCTCGCCTGGTCCAAGGTGCAAAATAAGCTTCAGCTGGCCCTGGCAAGCTTGCCCGATGTGGTCCAGCGCCAAGGCGTTAAAGTTAGTAAGTCCACCCGAAACTATTTAATGATCGTTGGACTGATCTCCGAGGACGGCAGCATGGACGGCTTGGATTTGCGGGACTATGCCCAGTCTAATCTGGAAAAAATCCTGTCGCGCGTCAGAGGAGTGGGCGAGGTCGAGAATTTCGGATCCCAATATGCCATTCGGATCTGGGTCAATCCCGATAAGCTAACCAGTTATCAACTGACCATGGAAGATGTTATCGCTGCGCTTCAGGATTACAACGTCGAGATCTCCGCCGGCCAGTTCGGCGGGGCGCCGGCCCGCGAGGGTCAACGTCTGAATACCTCTATTATCGTTCAGCATCTGCTCCAAACCCCGGATCAATTCGCAGCGATTCCCGTTCGCACAAATACCGATGGTTCGGTGGTCCGCATCAAGGATATCGGTCGTACGGAACTGGGAACCGAACGCTATGACGTCGTGGCCAACTACAATGGAAAGGCTTCCGCTGCCATGGCCATCCGCCAGGAGGCCGGCGCCAATGCCCTGGAAACCGCCAATGCCGTAAAAGCAAAACTCAAAGAAATGAGTCGGTACTTTCCTCCCGGCATGAAGGTGGTCTACCCATACGACACCACGCCATTCACCGTAGTAGCCATTGATGAGGTGGTCAAGACCCTGATCGAGGCGATCATTCTGGTCTTTATCATCATGTATCTTTTTATGGGTAACATCCGGTCCACCCTCATCCCAACCATTGCAGTGCCGGTGGTTCTGTTGGGAACCTTCGCGGTCTTGGGATTTTTCGGGTTTTCCATCAATATGCTGACCATGTTCGCCATGGTGTTGTCCATCGGCTTGTTGGTAGACGATGCCATCGTGGTGGTGGAAAACGTTGAGCGAATAATGTCCGAGGAGGGGCTTTCACCAAGGGAGGCCACGGCCAAGTCCATGGACGAGATCACCAGTGCCCTGATTGGCATCGGGTTGGTGCTTTCGGCGGTCTTTGGGCCCATGGCATTTTTTCAAGGCTCAACCGGTGTCCTATACCGGCAGTTTTCCGTTACTATCATCTCATCCATGCTGCTTTCTGTGATTGTGGCCCTGATCCTGACCCCGGTGCTTTGTGTATCGTTTCTCAAACCGATACCTCCCGGTCATCACCCCTCAGACAATGCGGTCTTATTCCTGCGCCCATTTTTCAGATGGTTCGATAGGAGCTTTATATGGGCCAGGAACCTTTACGTAGGAATTGTCGGCCGGTCGTTTTCTAGAACATCGCGCTACCTGGTGATCTACATCTTGCTCGTAATAGCTGTGGGATTCCTGTTTCAACGAATGCCAACTGCCTATCTTCCAGATGAAGACCAGGGTGTTCTAATGGTTCAGGTCACGCTTCCGTCCGGTTCGACAGTGGAGCAGACCCGGAAGGTCATGAATAAAATTGAGGATTATTTTCTGACACATGAAAAAGAGGGTGTAGAGTCCCTTATGTCGGTTGCCGGTATCAGCTTTTCCGGTCAGGCCCAGAACGTGGGGCTTGGATTTGTCAAGCTCAGGGACTGGGAACTACGCCAGCGGTCGGATCTGAAGGTCAAGGCCATTGCCGGCAGGGCCATGAATGCCTTTTCAGGGATAATTGAAGCCCAAGTATTCGCTTTTCCTCCGCCGGCCGTGATCGAATTGGGCAATGCCACCGGATTCGACTTTCAACTGCAGGATCGAGGCGGCCTGGGCCACGCAAAACTGATGGCAGCACGAAACCAGCTACTTGGCATGGCATCCCAGGATCAGCGACTAATCAGAGTTCGACCCAATGGCATGGAAGATGTGCCTGAATACATGATCGATGTGGACTGGGACAAGGCCGGAGCCATGGGGGTTCCCATAAGATCCATCCACAATACAATCGCATCGGCCTTCGGCAGTTCTTATGTCAACGATTTTATCCAAGCCGGGCGGGTTAAACGTGTCTATGTGCAAGCAGACATTTCCTATCGCATGCTTCCCAGTGATTTGGAAAAAATTTATGTACGTAACCGTGAGGGCAAGATGGTTCCGTTTTCCTCCTTCGCCTCCGGTCGATGGACGTTTGGTTCTCCCAAGCTGGAACGCTACAATGCCTTTCCATCCATCAACATTTGGGGCGAACCTGCGCCGGGAAGAAGTTCCGGCGAGGCGATGGCTGCCATGGAAGAAATCGTTTTAAAGTTGCCCCAGGGAATCGGCTTTGACTGGACCGGTTTGTCTTACCAGGAGCGAATGGCGACTGCTCAAGGACCTATCCTTTACGCCTTTTCCATCTTCGCTATATTCCTATGTTTGGCTGCATTGTACGAAAGCTGGCCCATTCCCATATCGATCTTGATGACCCTCCCTTTAGGAGCCATTGGCGGCATCATCGCCTCGACCCTGATGGGAATGCCCAATGACGTCTATTTCCAGATCGGATTGCTGACCATCTTGGGGCTGACAACCAAAAACGCCATATTGATTGTCCAGTTTGCCAAGGCCCGTGTGGAAGAAGGCATGCCGTTGATCGAAGCAACACTGGAAGGCGCCAAATTAAGGTTGAGACCGATTGTGATGACTTCCCTGGCTTTTGGTTTTGGGGTTTTGCCACTGGCACTGGCGAGCGGAGCCGGAGCAGGCGCCCAAAGGGCCATAGGCATCGGTGTGGTGGGTGGCGTGGTCTCCTCAACTTTTTTGGTCACCCTCTTTGCACCTCTTTTTTACGTATTGATCTACAGGGCGCTGGGTAGACACCGAAAACGTGATCAGGCAATAAATACCCTGACAATTGATTCAGGAATACAATCCCATGAATAAATATCTGATATTTCAGCTGGTCGGACTAATTATACTAGGCGGTTGCTCTTTGGCACCAAAATACCAACAACCCCAAGCACCAATCCCGGAAAATTGGCCACAAGGCGAAGCCTACAAGGACCCACAAGCCATCTCCGGAATACCAGTAGCCCAGGAACTGAACTGGCAAGAATTTTTCGGCGACCAAAAACTCAAAAAGATTATTGAAACGGCCTTGAACAACAACCGTGATCTAAGAATAGCCGCATTAAACGTGGAAAAGGCACGTGCACAGTACGGTATTCAGAGAGCGGAATTGTTCCCTGTCCTCGATGCATCCGGAGCATGGAGCAAACAACGCCGTTCAAACGATCTTATCAATCCGGGGGAATCGAGAACCGTGGAGCAGTATCGCGCCGATTTGGGTATCGCTTCCTGGGAGATCGATTTTTTTGGACGTTTACGTAGTCTGAAAGATCGGGCGCTGGAAGAATATATGGCCACGGAGCAGGCTCGCCGAAGCGCACAGATCATGCTGATATCCGAGGTTGCCAGGGCCTATCTGACGCTTGCTGCAGACAAGGAGAGTCTTAGCTTGGCCCGGTTTACGCTTGAGAGCCAGCAGGCTTCCTACAGACTCATTCTAGAGAACTATCAGACAGGACTGTCGACCAAAATTGATCTGCGCCGTGCGCAAACCCAGGTGGATGTCGCACGAAGGGATGTTCACCGCTACACGCAACTGGCGGCGCAGGATCAAAATGCATTAAACCTTCTGGCAGGTGCACCAGTGCCCGAAGCGATGCTACCGGTTGATCTTAGCAGCGTCACACCGGTTAATGCTATTTCACCGGGTCTAACCTCCGAGGCGCTTTTGAGCCGGCCTGATATTGTCGCCGCTGAGCATCGGCTCAAAGGGGCCTATGCATATATTGGCGCAGCGCGAGCCGCCTTTTTTCCCCGTATTTCTCTAACAACCTCGGTGGGAACGGCTAGTGATGAACTTTCCGGACTGTTTGGATCCGGATCAGATGTCTGGACCTTTGCACCTCAGGTTGTCATGCCGATTTTTGATGCCCGCATTTGGGCAGCACTTCGGGTCAGCGAGGCAGACCAAAAAATCATCCTGGCCGGGTACGAAAAAGCAATCCAGACAGCCTTCAGAGAGACAGCCGATGCCCTTGCCGTTCAGGGAACCATCGACCAGCAAGTATCGGCACAACAATCTATCGTCGACGCGACCACAGAAACCTATAGCCTCTCGAACGAGCGTTACACAATAGGTATAGATGGTTATCTAAGTGTGCTGGATGCACATCGATCACTCTACGCGCAGCAGCGAATCCTGATATCACTACAATTGGCAAAGATGGCCAACCAAGTAAACCTTTACACAGTATTGGGCGGAGGGGGCGAGTCGCTGCCGCCCGACTATTATAACTGATTGTATCTATCATCTTAGTCAATTTTCGAGCCGGAGGATAAATAGTGACAATCCCAAAAAAATTACTGGTGCTGGTTGATGGTTCGGAGCGATCCATCCAAACGGTTAACTATGTCAAGGATTTTATGCCCATTGATGAGAATACGCGGATCGTGCTGTTTCACGTTTTCGATGCCAAACCCGAGGAGTTTTGCGAATTAGAGCAAAACCCAGCTTGTATTGATGCGGTCATTGAACTGAAAAATCGGGAAGC
This sequence comes from Desulfosarcina widdelii, assembly GCF_009688965.1. Classification (GTDB taxonomy): domain Bacteria; phylum Desulfobacterota; class Desulfobacteria; order Desulfobacterales; family Desulfosarcinaceae; genus Desulfosarcina; species Desulfosarcina widdelii. Next base: position 490,618 of record NZ_AP021875.1, read on the forward strand.
GGAACAAGAATCTGGAATCTGGTGGTATCTGGAACGGGCGAAAGAAGTCTTGATAAAAGGTGGGATCCCAAAACAGTCAGTTGAAATCAAGTTTCATCTCAAGGAAAAAGGGATTGCTCGGGACATAATAGATGAAGCAAAAAAAGGTTATAGCGCCCTTATAATGAGAAGGCGGGGCTTAGGTGCGCTGAGAAGCATCATTTTAGGTAGCATTGCTGTTAAATTGCTGCAATCGATAACATTTATTCCAATTCTAATCGTGGGCCAGGTTCCCACCAATAAGGAGATATTGTTAGCTGTAGATGCGTCGCCATCTTCGAGGAAAGCGGTCGAATTTATTGCCTCGTTGTTGGGCGGTCATGGATATGGGACTTGTATATTTCATGCAATATCAGGTTTGACATCGATAAACTTTAATGTTTCTAATGCCAATGCACCGAAGGTTTCCGAAGCTCAAATGTCCGACAATTGTATTGAAGCCTTTAAATTGAAAACAGCTCAACTATTCCACACTACGAAAGAAACGCTTCTATCATCCGGGTTTGAATCAGAAAAAATATCCGAAAAAATTGTTACCGGCGTACATAGCCGAGCTTTGGCAATCATTAAAGAAGCCGAAGAAGGCGGTTATAGCACTATCGTGGTCGGACGGAGAGGTCTTTCGAAAGTTGAGGCCTTCTTTATGGGCAGAGTCGGTCATAAGGTTGTTTATGGCGGAGACAAATATACGGTCTGGGTTGTCTGATAATATGCCGTGGGTTATGGATCTTTCGTGAAATCTTCCAAAAAACGCATAACCAGATCGACTCATGTGCCGATCACATGGTGTCCGCTTTTACTCCTCAACTATTTTTAAAAAGAGGGAGCCATAAAAATGCCCAAAAGAGGATAGGGTTTTTTAAATTAAAACTTCATTCTGGTCAGTGGGAAAATCGTGCGTGCGAACGGGTGACAGTTTAAACTCAGCTGGACAAATAGTTTAATAGGCAGAAAATTAGGAAGGTATATTTATTTGAACCGTTCAAAAAAGAGCAGAGAACGCATCCTGGAAACAGCAGAACGCCTTTTCGCGCTCAATGGTTTTCATCGTACCACGATTACTCAATTGACAAGCGAAGCAAAGGTAAATATAGCCGCTGTCAATTATCACTTTGGATCAAAGCGTGTTTTGATCGAGCAGATTATCGAACGTCGCCTCCCGTTGATCAGCCAACGGTGTCTGGAAGAGTTGCGAAAAATAAGAAAAACAACCATCCAAGAATGCTGCCAACCCGATATTGAAGATGTCCTGCGAGCGTTCATCGAGCCGGCTTTGACCGGGAATGGTACAATTCAAAATAGTGCTTACTTCTTGTTAATTGCGAGCCGTGGCTTCTACAATCCTGACGACACCATTCGAAACATTTTTGCTCGCCATGTTAAAGATAATTTTCAATTGTGTCTCGAACTGATGAGAGATGTTCTTCCAGACCTACCGGAAAGGATTCTATTATGGAGAATTCATTTTGCAATCGGTTCGCTATCCCACGCAATGCACCTTTGTGGCTTCCAATTACCGACACCTGATATTTCTCCTCCTATGGAAAGCATGGAATTCGTAGTAAATCAATTGTTATCCTTTGTGACATGCGGCATGAAGGCGCCTTGCCAAGGGAAAAATGAGATGATGCCCGATTATGGCGACCCGATATTAGGCCGATTGAATACAATGGGAGAAAATAATGAATGATTCAACATTTAACGTTAACAATGAACTTTTTAAAGGAGAAAAAAATGGTGATATTCTGGCCATGTCATTTAAACAAAAACCGCTTTTACATATAACGGATCTAGATATAAAAAAATTGCTGTTTCACTATCTGGATAGTATCGCCTGCTGTGATGAAATCAAGGTTGTTCTGATCAAAGAGTCACCGGGCAAAATGACTCGCGAGGAATATATAGACTATTATAAGAGTCTGATCGAGCCGGGTTTTACTCAGGCATCCATAGAGAGAATGAACAATGCAGTGAACCAGATGGTACTCAAGCTTGTCGGCCTCAACAAAATGGTTATTCACGTCGACAGTGGAAATGTGATCTTTTTGTTCATGAGCATCGGTCTATCCTGCGATTTCAGGATCGTAGCCGACAACACGGCGTTTCTTAATCCGTACATCGAACTCGGCGCGGTACCCAAAGGTGGGAGCGTCTTTTTTTTGTCCAAAATGCTGGGCGCAGTCAAGGCTTCCCAAATTTTTTACTCGGGAAAAGACATCGCGGCAAGCGAGGCTCATCATTTGGGCATTGTCGATAATGTGGTGCCTTTGGGCGAACTTGACCAAGCTGCCCTAAAGACCGCCCGGTCATATGCGCAGCTGCCCACCGGATATGCCATCGGTGTTAAAAAGCTTCTAAATTATGACATGAAAGAATTGGCCTGTTTTCTGAAGTTTGAAAATGAAATGCTCCGCCAAGGACTTAACTCCTGCAAATTGTACAAGGATGTTGTGGATTTATAGGAGGATACAATGAAACGCCTTAATCCTATTGAACAGGCCGAGCTTATCTGCAATATCGGACAAAAAAGTCAAAACTTGTTTTGGGGCAGCATTTCCCGAAAACTTAGTAATTCAAAACCAAAAAGCGCGACCGAAATTCTATCTCCGACTCAGCTTCAATTGCTGTATATGGTAACCACGCATGGTCCAATGAATATCACCGAACTGGCAAGGATCATGGCCGTATCACCCCCATCAATATCGGTTATGGTTGATCGCATGGTTAACAATGGCTGGCTGCATCGACAGCGCAGTGATCAAGATCGCCGAAAAATGATGATAAGTGTGCCCTCTGAAACAAATAGCAAGATAGTTGATATTCAAAAAGTCGTGCGCCAGGAGATTCTTCATTTGATAGAAATCATCGGGCCGGAAAACACAAGAAAATGGTGCACGGTTTTAAATGCTATCGAACAAGCCTGCCTTCAAGATTTAGTTCAGAATACGGGCTCTCAAACGTGAAGATATCGTCCGACGATGGGTAGAAAATTAATTTAAAGATGTGTTACAGCGGATTTTTCATTTAATTTTTTACACATGCAGAAACTGAACGTCACGATACTATAGTGTTGAATGTATGGATAAAAATGAGCGCTAAAAGTAGCTGAAAAATAAAACAATGAAGACACATATTCGAAACACAGTAACAATCCTTACGGTACTGATGGCCACCTTTGCCGGGGCATCCGATATGGAGATTGTGCTCTCAACAGATCAAGGTATCATCCATGGGGGTGAAGCCATAATCATAGACATTTACTTGCATAACAATACGGATGCGACTTTTATAACCGAATTACCAAGCCCGTTGACGTTCACTATCAGTTCCAAACAGGAAACCGTTTCGGTCAATGCAAATCAATTGGGTAAAGAAGCAATGCGGCGATTGCAGATTCCAGCTCGGGGTTTTATCAAATTGCAATATTCCTTGAGCATTCCTGTTTTCGCCAGAGAATTGGTGAGGATCGAATTGAAAACGGTAGATACGAATCCGCTCCTCATCGAGGTTAAACAATCGCCTCCTGATGCTTGGGTTGGCCAACAAGTACCCATCGACCAAGGGCAAATTTTGGCCCAATCTTTTCTTGAAGACCTGTCTGTTCACGACCCAATGTATTTCCTGCTTGGCGTGGAGCCAGGATTGGAACAAAGCAAGTTTCAACTCAGCTTCAAATACAGGCTGTTTAATCCCGAAGGATACCTGGCGGAAAAAATACCCGAGGTATCCGGGTTTTATCTGGGATATACCCAACGTTCAATCTGGGATCTGGAAAACGATTCGAAACCGTTTGACGACACCAGTTACATGCCGGAACTCTTTTACCTACTGCCAAAGATCGACTTGAATATAGATTCTGTCACCTCGTTTGGTATACAGACCGGCTTTCAGCACGAGTCTAACGGAAAGGGTGGGGACGAATCTCGCAGCACCAACTATCTTTACATCAAACCCATCATGGCCGTTCACCTGGCAGGCCCATTTTATCTCAAGTTTGCCCCAAGGGTACACACATATGTCAACAACTCGGAAAGTTCGAATGACGACATCATGGACTACCGCGGCTATTTTGACTTGGAGGTAGGAATAGTCGACACCCAAGGTTTGGCATTGAATTCTCATCTATGGTGGGCTCAAAAAGGGCCAACTGTACAAGTAGACCTTTCCTATCCAATGACGAAACTATTTACCAAAAGCTTGAACTTATACCTGCATGTCCAGTACTTCAGTGGCTACGCGGAAACACTGCTTCATTATAACGAACGTCATGACGCATTAAGGATGGGGTTCTCTATCGTGAGATAAGGCACATTAAGGTAACCTAAATTTCGGGAGGTGAGGCGTATGGCCAGAGAAAAAATACCTTTGTACGACCTTGATCGATCCCATGGTGATGTCGGGGATGATAGGACAAAGGGCATCCGGATTGAACGCGACTCCCTGCGCATCTCAACAGAATTGGCCGTCACTTGTAGGCCTTATACCAGCAAGGTTTTTTTGCGTACAAGGGATGGCATCATGCGCAATTTTTCCTGCAACGGATCCTATATCGAAACATCCTATGAATTCAAGCCCGGGACCATTCTTATCGTGCAAATTATCTCCTACCCTCCCATACCGGCTTCAATACCAAACGAAAAACTGCCAAAATTTCTCTGTCTGGCCGAAGTAAAATGGCTGCGGGAACTACCTAAGCAAAATGAAAGAAAGTATGGTATCGGCCTAAGATACCTTGACGAGTGAAATGTCTGCCATCGATATGAAAGCAAACGATGTTGACAACATATAAACAGCACCCCAGAATTCTTGTAGTCACTCCGGAAGTAGGCTTCGTTCATAACGAAAACGGACTATTGCCGCATTTTATCTCAGATCGAGCGTGTGGCTTGGGGAACATCTGTATAGCCTGTGTCCACGCCCTATTCGAACGTGGTGTCGATGTACACCTGGCCATACCCAAATACATCTATGACGATGAGTTTGTCTCCTATAATCAGCCTGACCTCGACATTTACCATCGTCAGCATCAACTCCCCGAAAGTAATGTTCATCTCGCTCAGGACCGGTCATTCCATTACCATTCTAGATTATTCATTAACGACGACTGGGACAGTGTTCGCGTTGCCTTGGCCTTTCAGCGGGAGGTAATCAAGCATATTATTCCAAGGGTCCAACCTGATCTGATTCACTGTTATGACTGGACGACGGGATTGATCCCAGCAGTGGCTCGCCGTAATGGTATTCCCTGCCTGTTTACTTTGTACCATACTGAATCTGCGAAAGTGCTTCTATCAACCATAGAAGACCAAGGATTGAATATAAAATCGTTTTGGGAGTATTGTTTCTTTTCTCGTATGCCTGACAATTATGCGGAATCCAAAGATACCAATTTTTTAGATTTGTTGGCCAGCGGTATATTCTCTGCCAGTCAAGTCAACACACTAAGCCAAACGTATCAGGATGCGCTGGTCGAAGATGGTGGTTTGCACGCCTCACCGATCTTGAAATCCGTGTTAAAGCAAAGGCTCCGGGAAGGTAAACTTAGCGCACTGGCTCCGGCACCAAATACATCCTTCAATCCGACTACTGACCGGGCACTGTTTCAACCCTACGGACCAAGTACCCATGCCACAAAAAAGGCATTCAACAAGTTACATCTTCAGGAAATTCTTAACCTGAACATGGATTCAACCGTTCCCGTCTTTTTCTGGCCTTCCAGGTTGGATGGGAAGCAGCCTGAATGTAGATTGATTGCTGAAACCTTAAGCATGATTTTAGAGCGTTACCGAAAACAGTGCCTTCAAATTGTTTTCATCGCCGGAGGAGATTTTCATGATCATCTGCGTGCAGTAGTTGCTCAACTGCAGGCCACTGACTGCGTCGCCGTGAGTAATTTCGATGTTTATCTATATCGTTTGGCATATGGTGGTGCCGATTTCCTGCTCATGCCTTCATATTTTACCCCTTGCGCGCTTCCTTGCATGATCGGACAGCTTTATGGGACCTTATCCATTGCCTATGATGCCGGCGCTATACATGATTGTGTTCAACACCTGGATGTGAAGGCCAACAATGGAACAGGCTTTTTGTTTAAACATTTCAATGCAAACGGGTTTTTATGGGCGATTGATCAGGCGATGGCTTTTTACAAACTATCCGATGATCTGCGGATATTACAGATACAAAGGATCATGAAGAGCGCAATGCAGAGGTTTGTGTTTGAAGATTCTGTTCGGCAGATTATCGATTTGTATATGAAGACGCTTAATTGCTCTCCAAAAACGTGGAATGCTTAAGCTATCAATATGAGTTTATTTAATAGACAAAGGTCGAACGAATCGAAGAGGTCTATAAAAGCCAGGTTTTGGAAAAACCTGGTTTCAAACTTCATCGTACGGATAATAACCAGCGGTGTGCTGTTATCCTTGTTCTGGGGGTGGGTTGTCTATTTATATCAAGTCCGGCAGATAAAAAACGAGTTATTTATTCAGTTAGAGAAAGTAAGTCATAGTCTAATTCCGGAACGGAAAGTCTCTTTTAATAATATTGAATCAACAGTATTTAAAAATTTTATTGTTATATCCGAACATCAGTTATTAGATTACAGTTTTGTTAGTTTAAATGTTTATAACGTCGAGAAACAAGCCATTTTTCAATACGCAAATCCTTCCAAGGACATTGGCATACACAAGGATAGAAAGAATAAACTAAATTTCTTTCCCGCCGGAGATAATGAAGAGCTTTCTTTTTTTAAAATAGAGGATAAAGTTTATTTCCATGTTTTCAAACCTATCTATGAAAGCCAGAAATTGCTTGGCTATATAGATATGATTGTTACGGTCGGCCCAAGAATTGTTCATCAGTTTGGCAGGGCATTAATCATCGCAATACTGCATACGTCCGGGACGATTTCAATGATGGCATTGGTTTTGTTTCCGTTGATTCATGCGTCGTATCGAAAACTTCGTCGAAACAGTCGAGAACTCTTGGAAAGCCATCTATACACTATTAAAGCTCTCGGAAATGCCATTGCCAATCGGGACAGTGAGACCGGGGAACACAACTATCGGGTCACCTACTTTAGTTTGTGTCTGGCGGAACAGTTGCATCTGTCCTCTCAATCTATACAGTCATTGGTCAAAGGCGCATTTCTTCACGATATAGGGAAAATCGGTATTCGGGACAATATTTTACTGAAACCATCAAGCCTTTCGAATGACGAGTTCACGATTATGAAAACCCATGTGGAACAGGGAGTCCGGATCGTCAACGACATTCCATGGCTGCAGGATTCGATAGACGTAATCCGTTTTCACCATGAGAGATATGATGGCAGTGGCTATCCCCTCGGGATAGCCGGGCAACAGATACCCATCATAGCCAGAGTTTTCGCAGTGGCTGACGTATTTGATGCATTAATTTCTGAACGTCCATACAAACACGCGATATCATACAACGATGCGATTAAAACCCTAAAACAGAATTCCCAAGGATTTGATCCGCTGGTATTATCCAGCTTTTTAGAAATTTCAGAATTAGAATACAACACTATAATCACTATGGAGAAAAACGAACTGGAAATGCATTTAATAGGAAAATTATCCAATTATTTTGAAGTATAGTTATTTTTTCTTTCATTCTCATTACAAATAGTTCGTTGAAATATTGGGCAAGAACAGGTTGATACAAAAGTTATTTAATCAAATGGCCCCTGCTTTCACGAATGTTGGCTTTGGGCCAGATTAAAATGCCCATATCGGAATCAGAAATGTAATGAATACACAGGCGGTTCGCATGAAATTGCTTAACACAGCTACTTGCCTTCTCGGCATGTGCATGATGCTGGGCGGTTGCGTTGCGGTCGGACCGGACTTCAAAAAGCCGGAAGTAAATTTACCTGAACGCTGGCAAGAGGCGGATACCTCGAAGTTGCCGGGAAGAACAACGTGTAGAGAAGATATCACAATTTGGTGGACGGTATTCAATGACTCAGTATTGAACTCCCTGGTCGAAAAAGCTTTAAACCAAAATCTGACATTACAGATTGCCGGTCTCCGCATTTTTGAGGCAAGGGCTGAATTGGGATTTACCACCGGTTCGTTATACCCCCAGCAACAGCGGTTGCAAGCCGGCGCCTCCCGTGTAACGTCCAGTAAAAATGCAGCAAACACCATGCAGATAGACACAAACTATTTCGACTATGATGTCGGGTTCGACGCGGCCTGGGAACTGGATTTCTGGGGGCGCTATCGGCGTGCTGTCGAGGCCGCCGACGCCAGTCTCCACGCTTCTATTGCCGACTATGATAATGCGATGGTCGCCCTTGTGGCGGAAGTGGCGCGAACTTATATCCTGATCCGCACGCTTGAGAAACGTATCGCTTTGGCCCGGGAGAATACCGAAATTCAACAGCGATCTCTTGAAATCGCTCAGAGACGGTTCAAAGGCGGCATGGTAACTGAACTTGACGTGCAACAGGCCATGGCTTTACTCAAAAACACCCAGGCGCTTGTGCCTCGTTTCGGAAAAAACCTTCAGGAAGCCATGAATGCGCTCAGTGTTTTGTTGGGCCTGCCTCCCGGTGAGCTGCCGGAAGAGCTCGTTGATTCAAGGGTGATTCCCATGGCGCCTCCCCAGATCGTCGTGGGCGTTCCGGCCGAATTGCTGCGCCGCCGCCCTGATATTCGCAGGGCGGAGATGCTGGCTACGGCCCAGTGTGGTTTGATCGGGGTCGCCAGGGCCGATCTATATCCTCATTTTACCTTGATCGGTTCCATCGGGCTTCGCGCAAGTAAGGCTTCATTCACCAAGGCCGGCGGGATTGATGGCAGCAATTTTAGTGACCTGTTCAGTTCGGACAGCTTACAACTTTTTGCCGGCCCCTCAATTTGTTGGGATATTTTCAATTACGGCCGGCTCGGAAACAGAGTGCGGGTACAAGATGCCAGATTTCAACAGTTAATCGTTCAATACCAAAACACTGTGCTGAATGCCGCCCGCGAAGTGGAAGATGCAATTGTGGGTTTTCTCCGATCTCAAGACGAAAACGCCTTTCTGAAAAGCAGCGTCCAGGCTTCAAAGCGAGCAGTCGATATCTCACTCCTTCAGTACCGTGAGGGCTTGGTGGACTACCAGCGGGTGCTGAGCGCTCAAAGCTTTTTAACCCGGCAACAGGACCAACAGACGTCGGCTTCATCTTTGGTCGCCTTGAACCTGATTTCTCTATACAAAGCACTTGGTGGGGGATGGGAAATCCGACAAGAAAAAGGCTTTGTTTCCAAAAAGATAAAAAAGGAGATGCGCCAACGCACCGACTGGGGAGACATGTTGGATTAGCTCATGGTAAATCCGAAAGGTGTATTCGGTCACGAAAGTTCGGGCAGAAAATCAGGGAGTGCCTATTTATGAAAACGCAAAAAAAAATTATCTTAGCCATCCTGCTTTCCGTTCTGTTTTTTGGAAGTTGCGGTGAGGAGCGAACCATCGAAAAGCCCGAGGTCTCTCTGGTCAAGGCGATTCAGGTTGCAAGCGCCTCCAACTTCGTCGAGAAAAGCTTTCCGGGAAAAGCGTCAGCGGCGCAGGAAGCCAATCTTTCGTTTCGGGTATCCGGACCATTGATCCGGTTTCCTGTAAAGGTCGGGGATGAAGTGCGAAAAGGAGATTTGCTGGCCCGTATCGATCCTCGCGATTTCGAAGTGCGGCTTGACAATGCCAAAGGGCAATTGACGCGGGCCATGGCGGCGTTGAAGCTGGCAAAAATGGAATACGACCGCGTGCAAAGGACATGGCAGCAGGATCGGGGGGCGGTGAGCGAATCCATGCTCGATCAACACCGTGAAAATTATCATCAAATCAAAGCCGGGATGCAATCACTCGAGGCCTCGGTCACCGCCGCCGAAGACGCCTTGAGTTACACCATGCTGCGGGCTCCCTTCACCGGAATAGTGGTAAAGACCTTTGTCGAGAACTATGAAGATGTCCAGGCAAAAGTTCCGGTAGTCCGCCTGGTCGACATCGCCGACATTGAATTTACCGTGGACATTCCGGAGGATTATATCTTCCGAATTCCCCGGGTGGAAAAGGTGCTGATCCAATTCGATATCTATCCCGCCAGGGACTTTTCCGCCCGCATAAAGGAAATCGGCAGGGAAGCATCCAAAACAACCCGCACCTACCCGGTCACCCTGGTGATGGCGCAGTCCGGCGATATTAAAATCTATCCGGGGATGGCCGGACGCGCTCGTTTCGTTAGTGAAGCTATTTCCAAAGAACTTGACCCTGCGATCGAGATTCCTTTGTCCGCGATCTTTAAAGGTTCGGGAGAAAGTGATTCTGTATGGGTTATCAACCCTGAGAGTCGAACTATAAAGCGGCGCCAAGTGAAGCTCGGGGTTCTCACCCGGAACGGGGTGACGGTTCTTGAAGGCTTGGCCTCCGGAGAATGGATCGTCGCTGCCGGGGTCAACTCCCTTGGCGAGGGCCAATCCGTTCGAATGCTGCAGTCTACAAAATTCGCGACAAATTGAAGGAGCGAACATGACTCTTCCTGAGATCGCAATAAAGAGAAAGCCCATTGCCTTTTTTGTTGCCGCGCTGCTGTTGCTTGGCGGAATCATGAGCTATCTCAACATGGGCTGGCTGGAGGATCCCGAATTCACGATAAAGACGGCGGTAATCTCGGTGGCCTATCCCGGCGCCTCGGCCGGAGAAGTGGAGATGGAGGTGGTTGACCGCATTGAAACCAAGCTCCAGGAAATGGAAGAAATCGACAACATATCTTCTATTTCAAGGCCCGGCCTTGCCATCATAAAAGTCGACATCAAAGAGAAATACTGGTTTTATCGTCTCCCCCAGATCTGGGATGTGATGCGCAAAAAAATTCGCGATGTGGAGGCCACGCTACCGCCGGGGGCGGCTATGCCCCAGATTAAGGACGATTTCGGGTACGTGTTTGGTTTTCTGCTTGCCATTTCCGGAGAGGGTTTCTCTGCCGCGGAACTTGAAAGGTGCGCAAAAAACCTGCGCAAGGAATTAAAACTGGTCAACGGCGTGGCGCGGGTGGATTTGTGGGGTGTGCGGGAGAAGCGGATATATCTTGAGGCCGCCGAATCACAACTAACGCAACTGGGCATAACCAAAGAGGACCTTTTGCAAACCTTGCAGCTACAAAACAAGGTGGTGGATGCCGGCAACCTGGATATCGGGTCGAACCGCCTGCGAATCGCCCCCACCGGCGCCTTCCAGGCGCCGGATGACATCCGCAATATCGTCTTCAGTCCAGGGCGGCTGAATCCGCAGGGAAAAGACGAGCTGATTCGCTTGGGAGACATCGCCACCGTCAGGTCCGGTTATGCCGACCCACCCCGCAACATGATGCGGTTCAACGGCAGGCCGGCACTGATGCTGGCCCTTGCCCCGGTTGACGGCACCAATGTGGTCGAGGTGGGTCAAACAATTGACAGCAGCCTGAAAGAAATTTCCGCCAAGTTGCCTGCCGGGATCGAGGTGACCAAGTTCGCCTGGCAGACCGACAGGGTGGAGGAGTCCATTCATGGCTTTTTGATCAACCTTGGCGAGTCGGTGTTGATCGTTCTTCTGGTACTGACGATCAGCATGGGCTGGCGCGCGGGTCTGATTGTCGGTGCCAGCGGATTGGTCCTGGCCATTTTGGGGACTTTTATCGTCATGTGGACGGTGGAAATCAACCTGCACCGGATTTCCCTCGGCGCCCTGATAGTGGCCATGGGAATGATGGTGGACAATGCCATTGTGGTTGTGGATGGGTTCGTTGTGCGCCGCGAGCAGAGCATGGAGCGCTCTCGCGCGGCCATAGAGTCCGCTTCGATTCCGGCCTGGGCTCTTTTGGGGGCCACCGTGGCGGCCTGCATGGCCTTTTTCCCTATCTTTTTTTCAAAAACATCTGCCGGTGAATATGCCGGCGGACTGTTCAGCGTTATAGGCATTTCCCTGTTGCTGAGTTGGCTCTTATCCCAGACGATCACCCCTCTTATGTGTATGGCCCTGCTGCCCGACCCCAAGAAGACAAATGCAGGCGCAGATGTCTACGGGGGGCGTTTTAATCATCTGTTCCGAGCCATTTTGTACAAGGCAATCCGTTTCCGGGTGCTCTTTTTGGGAGGAATGGTGCTCCTTTTTATTGCCTCCATTGGCGGCTTCGGCCAAGTGCCGATCATGTTTTTTCCCGACTCGTCCAGGCAGCAAGTCATGATCGACTTTTGGGAACCGGAGGGGACCACCATCCAAAAAACATCGACTGACCTGAAGGGCGTCGAAAGCCGACTGCTGAAACTTCCCCAGGTTAAAAACATCAGTTCCTTCATCGGGGAAGGTCCGCCGCGCTTCTATTTGCCGGTCAGCCCAGAGCAACCCTATTCTTCCTACGCTCAGATCATTGTCAACATAAAAACCCTGAAAGGGGTAGGGGATGTGATGAAGGACATAGAGCCCTGGCTGGAAGAAAACTATCCTCATACTCTTACCCGGGTGCGACGATATGGTGTGGGACCGTCGGACGACTGGAAGTTCGAGGCCCGTTTCAGCGGTCCGGCAGAGGCCGACCCGGCTATTCTTCGTTCCCTGGCCCAAAAGGGGATGGCCATCCTGGAAGCAAGTCCTTATGCCAAAGAGGTCCGCACCAATTGGCGTCACGTGGTCAAGAAGATTGTCCCCGTATATGATCAGAAAAAAGGAAGATGGACCGGCGTTTCCCGCCAGGATTTGGCGGATACGACCAAGCGGGCCTTTGACGGGCTTGTCGTGGGCCAGTTCCGGGAAGGAGACGATTTGATTCCGCTGGTATTAAGGTACCGGGAGGACGAGCGCCGCGCCGTGGCGGATCATCTGGGACAGTTACAGGTGACACCGAGCCTTTCCACCGAAAGTGTGCCTCTGGCCCAGGTGACCAAAGACGTGCATGTGGCCTGGGAAGACCCGATTATCTGGCGATGGGACCGCCGTCGGGCAATTACGGTACAATGCTCTCCCAAGGGAGTCACCTTGCCAACCTTACGCGACAGCGTCCTAGCCGATTTCAATAAAATCGAATTGCCGCCTGGCTACAAACTGGAGTGGGACGGGGAATACGACAGTTCCAAGCGTGCCGCCAACGGCCTGCTGCCCGGGGTTGTGCCGGCCACGGTCACGATGGCACTTGTTATCGTTATGCTGTTCAATGCATTCCGGCCGCCGATTATAATCACTCTGACCATTCCTTTCGCTTTCATCGGTATCACATCCGGAATGCTGCTCACAGGCCAACCGTTCGGCTTCATGGCCATTTTAGGAGCCATGAGTTTATCCGGAATGATGATCAAAAACGCAGTTGTCCTGCTGGATCAGGTAGACATCAATCTAAAGGGCGGAATGAAACCATATCCGGCGGTGATGGAGGCCGCCGTCGCCCGTCTCAGGCCGGTGCTCAACGCCGCCGCAACGACCGTATTCGGCATGGCGCCTCTTCTGCAAGATGTGTTTTGGGTATCAATGGCTGTCACTATCATGTTTGGACTCGCCTTCGGCACGATTCTGACCATGATGGTAGTGCCGGTACTCTATACCTTTTTATTTCGGATCAAAGTGTATAGAACGGGGTAGTTGCAGCTCAGAATGGTGGATTTATGCTTGTGTTAAGGCGGAGTTTTAGAGTGTCCGTTTCTTTTAAACCACATCAACCTTTCTGGGTTTACCAGCAGCGGACAGGCCGCGACCGCACTTGGGTACCTTTTCTACATCGATCTTCAGACGATGATAACCGGACCTGGGTTTGCGGACGAGCTTTTCACCGACGGCCTCGGCGTCCTCTTTTCCATTCTCCTGTTCCTGTGATACTCGTCACGAACAGCATCGAGACCGGCCAGGGAAAATTTGATGTGATGCTCAATAAAGCGGAGCCTGCTTTCCCGGTCTTTTTGCAATCTTATCGGGCTTATCCCTCCGTCGCCTGTAAACAGCAGGATGAAGCCGGGAGCCATAATGCTTATCAGACAATGCTTCATCACCGGATCCGTTTCAGGAATCCCGGTAATTTGATGCAGAATTTTAACAAGATATGATGCCTTTGGCATAACAACTTTTTGTATTGCTTCTGCCGTCCGGCTGGAAGGGGATAAAAATTCCTGGAAAAAAATTCTGGACTGCCACCCCTGTACGCTTATCAGATTTTCGATGAGCCGCTTCAGGAATTGGCCCAGCTTTTCCCGCGGTTCCCGGATGCTTTCGGCCAGTTGGGCGAGCTCGTCAATATCGATGAAAGACTTGTGTCCTTCCGCAAGCACCGCCTGATATAATCCCTCTCTTCCTCCAAAATGGTAGTTGATTGAGGCCAAGTCTACACCGGCTTTCTCCGCAATGGATTTGTTGGTGGTGTGGGCAAATCCTTTTTCGGCAATGAGTGCTCCCGCTGCCTCAAGGATTTGCGCACGGGTCTCCTTCCCGTCTTTTCTCATTTTTATTGCCATTAAATCAAACCCTTACCTGCAATGTCACGACACGGCCAAAAATTAGCTTGTATATTAGTTTAAAACATATTTAAACTTAACCTGAATCACGATGGTAGTCAAGAATTGATTCCGACATATAGGGAGTCCAAAGAATGAAAAAAATATTAATCCCGGTGGTACCGCTCTTGGTTATCGTGGGCGCCGGCCTGTTGCTATGCCGGGGAGGCAAGAACATTGCTATGACCATAGGCGATCAAAAATATCAGCTCTGCGGTTCAAGGGAAAGCGGAAAACAGGAACTCACCCTGCTGGGCAATATCGATATCCGCCAGGTTTCACTGGCTTTTGAGGAAGATGGACGGGTAGATGCCATGCCCGTGCAGGAAGGAGATTCGGTGCAGGCCGGCCAACTGGTCGCAACCCTTGATACCCAGACGCTTTCCATTCAGGCGCAGCAGGCACGGGCAAGGCTGGAGGCACAGCGACAGACCGTTCTGGAATTACAAGCCGGATCGCGTCCCCAGGAAATTGCACAGGGAAAGGCACGACTTGCCTCTGCACGGGCGGAGGCGGCCTATGCCCACGATGACCTGCTCAGACTGGAGGGTATTTCCAAAAACACCGGCGGACGAGGCGTCAGCAGACAGGAACTTGCCAAAGCAAGAAGTAATGACCGTGCAGCACGAGCCAAAGTTGAGGAGATGCAGGAAAACCTGACGCTTTTAGAACTGGGAGCCCGTGTAGAGGAGCGTGAGCGTGCCAAAGCCAGGCTGAAGGAAATACAGGCCGATCTTGACCTGATTCTGCATCGGATTGAACTGGGCGTGCTCAAGGCACCGGTTGATGCGATTGTCCGCGCCCGCCTGCTTGAGCCGGGCGACATGGCCTCTTCCCAGAAGCCGGTGTACACCCTGGCATTAACGGATCCCAAATGGGTGCGGGTCTATGCCGGGGAAAAGGATCTTGGCCGGATAATGCCGGGAATGGGTGCCAGTGTTTTCACTGACAGCCGTCCGGGCATTCCGGTGGAGGGACAGGTCGGCTATATATCCTCGGTGGCGGAATTTACACCAAAACCCGTACAGACCGAGGAACTACGAACCAGCCTTCTCTATGAGGTGCGGGTCTTTGTCAAGGACCCGGAAAATATCCTGCGCATGGGACAACCTGTGACGGTAAAGCTGCATACCAATGAATGATCAGATTGTTGACACTGCAAAAGACGTCATTGTTGCCAGCGATCTGGTCAAAACCTTTCCAGGCCGCAGGCCGCTGACAGCGGTTGATTCCATCAGCTTGAGCGTCCATACCGGGAAGCTGACCGCCCTGGTCGGCCCTGACGGTGCCGGTAAGACTACCGTGATCCGCATGGTTGCCGGGCTACTGGCCCCTTCATCCGGCAGTCTTTCAGTGCTTGGCATTGATGTGGTTGAAAAGCCCCAGGAGGTGCAGGATCGAATCAGCTATATGCCCCAGCGATTCGGCCTGTATGAAGATTTAAGCGTCATGGAGAACATGACGCTTTATGCCGACCTGCACGGAGTGCCGGAGGCCTATCGCCGCAGCAATTTCAAACGCCTGTTGGCGATGACGGACATGGATCGTTTCACCGCGCGACCGGCGGGCAAACTCTCCGGCGGAATGAAGCAGAAGCTCGGCCTTGCCTGCACACTGGTCCGCTCGCCGGAGCTGCTGCTGCTGGATGAGCCCAGTGTCGGGGTGGACCCGCTCTCCCGCAGGGATCTGTGGCGGATCATTGAACAGCTGGTCGCGGAAGACAGTTTAAGCGTGCTGGTCAGCACCTCCTACTTGGATGAGGCGGAACGCTGCGACCAGGTCTTGATCATGCATGAAGGCAGGATACTTGCCCAAGGCCACCCGGAAAAGCTGCGAAAACGGGCCGAAGGCTATGCCTGTTCCGTCCAGCCGCCGCAAGGAATGCGGGCACGGGATGTTCAGGCCCGCCTGCTTGAGGACAGCGAGCATATTGCCGATGCCGTGCCCAGGGGGGATGCGGTGCGTTTTATACGAATGCCGGGGGCAGACCAAAACCGTTTCGACCTGCCCGGCGGTGCGGCAGTCATGTCACGAAAGGCAGAGCTGGAGGATGCTTTCATGCTTATCCTGCGAAAGACGCAGCAGGAAAAAGCGCCGCTGGCAGAGGCCTCTGTACAGCAGGGCAGCACCTCGGCTCTTGCAGCTCAGGCCTCAAGGAATGAGCCGGTGATCATGGTACGGGATCTGGTACGAAAATTCGGAGACTTTACCGCCGTGGACAGCACCAACTTTTCGGTTCAGCATGGCGAGATCTTCGGTCTGCTCGGCCCCAACGGGGCGGGCAAAACCACCACCTTCCGCATGCTCTGCGGGCTTTTGCCTGCCACCAGCGGCTATCTGGAAGTGGCCGGTGTGAACCTGCGCACTGCCAGGGCAAAGGCACGCGGCCGTATCGGCTATGTTTCTCAGAAATTTGCCCTCTACGGCAACTTGAGTGTCCGCGACAACTTGGAGTTCTTCGGCGGTGCTTACGGCCTCTACGGCAAAAGACTGCAGCAACGGATTGCAGTTTCCCTGGAACAGTTCAGTCTTGATGGGCACGCTCAAAGCGGCGAACTGCCTGGCGGCTACAAACAGCGACTGGCCATGGCGTCAGCACTTCTGCATGAACCGGAAATCCTTTTTCTTGATGAACCGACCAGCGGCATTGATCCCCTGGCGCGCCGGTCTTTCTGGTACACCATTGGCGGGCTTGCCGACCATGGCACCACTATTATCGTAACAACCCATTTCATGGAAGAAGCCGAGTATTGCGATCGCATCGTTATTCAGGATGCGGGAAAAACAGTGGCACTGGGAACTCCGGCAGAGGTTCGTGCCCAGGCGGGCGAGGGGTCTAATCAGGATATGAACAGCGCCTTTATTTCCATCGTCGAGGCAAAACGCAGCGCAGCAGCCGCCCAACCTGCAGGGGGTGCGGCATGAACAGTTCCGGCCGCAGAAGAAGAATGCAAGCGCTTGTTCGCAAGGAAACCAGGCAGCTGTTGCGTGACCGCTCCAATCTGGCCGTTGGCCTGATTCTGCCTGTGGTGCTGATTTTGCTGTTCGGCTTTGGCCTTTCATTTGATTTGATAGGCGTCAAAATGGCCGTGGTACAGGAAGATCATTCGCCCCAGGCCTGTAGTTTTGTCAATGAATTCAATGGGAATCTGTATCTCCAGCCAGCACTGTATCCCTCCATGCAGGCGGCGGAACAGGCCATGCTGGCAAGTTCTGTGGAGGCCATCCTGCGGATTCCCCCTGACTTCTCCCAAAAACTTGCCCAAAACAGGGCGGAGGCACAACTGCTAGTCAACGGCGTGCTCACCACCAATGCCAATTCCATTGAGAGCTATGTCAACGGAATCGTCGGCAAATACTTCCTCAAGCAGCATGACCTCAGTCCGGTCAACGGCGAGGGAACCGGATCGGTGAACATTGTTCAGCGCATGTGGTTCAATGAACCGGCCATCAGTACCTGGTATCTGGTGCCCGGACTGATTGTGCTGGTACTGACCCTGATCGGCGCCTTTCTCACCAGCCTGCTCATTGTCCGTGAG
Organism: Desulfosarcina widdelii; assembly: GCF_009688965.1. GTDB lineage: Bacteria > Desulfobacterota > Desulfobacteria > Desulfobacterales > Desulfosarcinaceae > Desulfosarcina > Desulfosarcina widdelii. The sequence continues at coordinate 508,712 of NZ_AP021875.1, forward strand.
CGGGAGCGGGGCACCCTTGAGGCACTTTATGTTACCCCGGCCAGATCCCTTGAGCTGGTGGTGGCCAAGCTGATCCCCTATCTTGTGATCGGCCTGATTGACCTGATGCTCTGCCTGCTCGCGGCTAGCCTGATTTTTGACGTGCCCATGCGGGGCTCTCTCGTGGTTATTGTAATCGCCTCCACCCTCTACCTGGTTGTGTCACTATCCATGGGGCTTCTTATCTCCGGGCGTGCCGCAAGCCAGTTCCAGGCCAGCCAGATCGCGCTGTTGACGAGCTTCATGCCAGCCATGATGCTCTCCGGATTTGTCTATGATCTGAGTAACGTCCCGGCCATTGTGCAAACCATCAGTCAGTTTCTTCCGGCCACCCATTTCATGCCCATGGTCAAGACGCTCTTTCTGGTGGGCAATGACTGGTCAATGGTTATAAAGGAGTGCTCCATCTTATGTCTCTACGCCCTGTTTTTTATCAATGCCGCGCGCATGTCCCTGCGAAAAAGGATCGAGTAGAACAATGAATGCAATAATTCAAACCCTGCGCGGTATTCTGTTTCTCCTGCGCAAGGAATTTCTGGTGATTCTCAAGGACCCCGCCAACAGGATCATCCTCTTTGCACCGGCCCTGATCCAGTCCCTGCTGTTCGGTTATGCCGCCACCTATGACCTGAACCATGTGGACTATGCCCTGCTGAACCAGAGCAGGGGACAGGCAGCACGGGATTTGATCGCACGCCTCGACGGCACCGGTATCTTTAATAGGGTGGCGACCCTGAACTCCTCCGGGCAGATTGCACAATGCATCACCGGGGGCGATGCCCAGATTGTGCTGTATATCCCGTCGAATTTTGATCAGCAGCTTACGGCCGGGCATCAGGCGGATCTGCAGCTCATTCTCGATGGCCGAAATTCAACCACCGCAGGTGCGGCTGCTGCCTATGTCGGCGCGGTGGTCTCTGGCTTTAATCTGGAGCACTCCGGAAAGGCTCCGGCCATCAGCATTCGCCCGCGTTCCTGGTTCAATCCCAATCTGGAGTCTCGCTGGGGAACCATGCCCGCGCTGATTGCCGCCCTGAGCATGATGCAGACCCTGCTGCTCTCAGCCCTGTCCGTTGCCCGTGAGCGGGAACAGGTCACCTTTGACCAACTGCTGGTTACACCGCTGACGCCCATGCAGGTTCTTGTCGGCAAGGCGGTGCCGGCGATCTGTGTGGGGCTGATACAGTCCACCATCATTTTCATGATTATCCTGTTCTGGTTCAGGGTGCCCATGAACGGCTCAGTGGGTGTGCTCTATCTGGGGCTGCTCTGCTTTAATATCGCTGCGGTGGGGATCGGCCTGTCGATCTCCGCACTGTCGGTCAATATGCAGCAGGCCATGCTCTATACCTTTTTGCTGATCATGCCGCTCATGCTGCTCTCCGGCCTGATGACGCCGGTCGAGGGGATGCCGCCCGTCCTTGAAGTCGCGACCTGGGCCAATCCCCTGCGCTTTGCCATTGATCTGGTTCGGCGGGTATATCTTGAAGGTGCAGGCTTACGAGAAGTGGCCGTCAACTTCATTCCCATGACCATCATGGCCATGATTACCCTGCCGCTTGCAGCCTGGCTGTTCAGAAACCGGCTCTATTAACGGAGATGGATATGTCATATCTGGTTAACATTGTATTGTTCCCTGTTCTGCTGTTTGTTTCCTTGGGCGGATGCGCCCTTGGTCCTGATTATACGCGCCCCGATGTGGAGGCACCGGACAGCTGGGGCGCCTGGCACAGCGGCGATGACGCACTGCACGCGGAAATTGATTCCGGCCCCCTGCAGACCGAATGGTGGAAAGACTATCATGACCCGGTGCTTGACGATCTGGTTGCGCGGGCACTCTGCGCAAGCCCGGATATCGAAACTGCAGCGCTGCGTTTTGTCCAGGCCCGGATTCAGACGCAGGTCACCTCCAGCCGACAGCTTCCTGAGCTTAAAGCCACGGGATCGGCAACGTACAACCGGCTGAGCGAACATGGCACTTCTACCCGTCTCTATGATGAGATCGGCGATAATATTGGGTTTGACAAGGATATAGTGGTCGATATCCTGAGTGATCCTTTTGCCTGGTATCAGGCAGGACTTGATTTTTCCTGGGAAATCGATTTCTGGGGCCATGTGGCGAGAAACGTTGAAGCGGCCGAGGCCGGAGCGGCTGAACAGGCGGCCATGCTGGATGTGGCCCGCTTAAGTGTTATCAGTGATCTGGTAAACGCATACTGGAGCCTGCGAAGTGTTCAGCGGCAAATTCAGTTGAGCCGTGAGGATATCCAGGTTGTTGAAGAACGCCTGGCCATACAGAAGGCGCAGGCAAGCGGAGGACTGATCAATCACAGCGAGATAGCGGACCAAAAAGCCGGACTGGCTGCCATTCAGGCGGGGCTTCCGGCTTTGCAGGCCGGGGAAAGCAGGTATATGAACCGGATTCTGCTGCTTGTCGGCGAACATCCCGGTGCGCTGCAAAATCTGTTAAAGACACGGATTCGGGTATCGGATAAGGTTCAGGAAGACAATTTGCCGGAGCTGAACATGGGCCTCCCCTCAACCGTTGCCCTTCGGCGCCCGGACGTACGGGCTGCCGAGGCCAGGCTGCATCAGGCCACCGCAAAAATTGGCGTTGCCCGGGCGGAGCTGTATCCCGGCATCACCCTTGGTGCGTCACTGGGGCTTGATTCCTATCAGGAAAAGGATTTTGTTGACTGGGGCAGCCGTGTCTGGTCCATTGGCCCCAGCCTGTCCCTACCGCTTTTTAACCATGGCCGGTTGAAGAATACGGTTTTGCTGAGGGAAAAGGCACAGCAGGAGGCGGCCATTGCCTTCCATCAGACCGTACTCAGCGCCTGGCATGAAATCGATGACGGCTTAAGCCGATATGAGGCCGCCCGGCAGACGTTCATCAAACAGCAAAAGCGCATGAACAATGCCCGGGAGGCCCACACACTCCTGAATGCCCGCTTCCAGGGCGGAAACGGCAGCTATCTATCGGTTCTTGACGGCAGACGAAATGTACTGCGCGCAGAGCGCGATCTGGCAGAATGCAGGGAAAGCCTGTGTACCGCCTTTGCTGCGGTGAATGTGGCCATCGGGAATGTACCGTAAGTTGATTCATTACAATTTGGGTTGGTGGCGGCCCAGTTCGCCGTGAGGCTCGAACGGCTTTCTCCACTGACAGTGGCGGTCATCGCCCGACGCTTTTGGTGCAATTACATCGATGGTTAAAAGAATCGCCGGTCGTTGGTGAGGTCAGTGAAATAGGGTTCGATTGCGTTTCCTAAGCATATCTATATCAACACATGAACCATATTCTATAGACCTGACCATTGCCTTATGTTATGAGCCTAAATCTGTGGTAATCCTGTCATTTTGACACCGCCTCAATTTTCTCCTTCCTTTAGTCAAAGATTACCCCAAATTTGCCTTTCCTCACCCCTAATAACTCCCGATAGTCAAAATATTTAGTGTTTACAATGTGTTAATCTATTTACAGCCAACTTAAAAATTAGTAAAATATATAATAAAACAGATAGTTACACAACTATTGGTGTGTAAAATGAATACGAATGATGCATTTTGGAAACGATTTGAACTGGATCTTCAAGAAATCAAGTTGGCTTATCTAAATTGGGCCGTCGGTTTTGCAATAGAACCGAAGCCTGAATATCGGCATTTGTTTAGATGGGACCATCAAGAATGTTTCTGTCCTATCAATAGTCGGTATGGCCGTGCTTTCACCATTAGCCCTTTTGGTTCTGGTGTCAGAGGAGTACCGAGACCAAAGTATCAAGGCATTCCCCGTGGATTAGATGAAACTGACATAGCGCTTATAGCTCGATTGACAGATAACACCAGAAGCATTCGATCTGCAATTGCGAGTGCACTGGAAACGGGACAACTCGACGATGCACGGCAAATGGCACTCAATTTTTACTGGCTCAAACTTGGTGCTCATGAGCTTATGTTTGACCGGACCCAGCTTGAATACGACGAGTACGGAAAGGTTCGAAAAGGTCGTTGGGGCCTTGATGAATCTGAAAAATGGCGAACGCTAAACGGCATCCGAAATCGCATCGTGAATGTTACACGGTATGGAGAACTTCTGGAAGACGAATATGTTTCTAACCTGAATCGCAAACTGCCAGGATTTAGCCGAAACTCTCAGAGCACATTCCTATCCTCTGCATTTAGCTGGAACCGATACGGAATGTGTGCATTCGATTGCGGTCCTGTTCTTTGGAGCAAGAAAGGCTTTGTCAATTTCAGCAAGGTCAAAGAACGGATGAATCAAATAGGGTGGCCCTACTACGGTTGCCCGAGTCAGGTCCTGCGCCCGCTATACACAATTGCCTTGAATTACCGAAGGCCCCCTATTCGCCGACGCGGTGATCCCGACGAAGGCTACAGCCTGAAATCGCTGCGGAGCAGAGCTTGTCGGATTTACGAGATCATCGATAACACCCTCGAAACCATCGACAAAGAAAGGAGGCTCATCAAAACCTACTGATACAAACGACATACTGAATCGAAAACCCCTGGACTCAACTCACGAACACGGTCGCAGCTCCTGGGGTTTTCAGCGTTATCGCGCCGAGCAAAGCTCGGCGCATCTTGCAGGGTGCAAGTCCCTGTCGGGAGGAAAGACAGTAATGGCTTTCTGTAAGGGTTAGCCACCCACCCGTATCGAGCCTTGGGTCCATGGCGGAGATACTCACCGATCATTGTAAGTGTCGGACGCCGATGTTTTTTTCGGCTGGAAACGAGCCGCGACCCGGGAAAAACCGGTGCCATTCGCGGAAGGACTCACCCCACTGAACGATCAATGGAGAAGAGGGTATCGAACAAGATGGACTAAGCGTAGGCAGAGAATCCTGTAGGCCGCAGGGGTGATCGCGCACCCTGAAGTGCTGGTACAGCTTCGAAATGCAACTTGCGGACGCCGAGGGTTTTAACGTGCGCCGAAGGCAAAACAGAAGCATCCGATTTGGCGAGGATGTGGAGGTCCGCCGGAGTCATCAGGCCGTGGCATGCAGGAAGAGATGCGTCGCAGAACTCGGGAAGCCTCAAAGGTTCCAGGAAAAGCATGGTACACTACAGTGCTGAAATGTTGAGTCCCTGGTGGGAGGAAAGTCGGCCGTCCGACCGACCTCTATATACCGATGGGGTGTCTTATCAGGCATACTACTCAGAGGTGGGGAAAGCCCATCACATGGGGAAGGACCTGACGGAAGTACGTAGCCCGCAAAGGAAACTCGTACCGGACAAAGTCGGGCTGGAGAAATACGAGCCAACCTCACTGCGGGGAATAGCAATTAAGTCTAAAGAGCGTGCAAAACACCGATTTCAGAACCTGTACCGGTGCCTGAACTACCGATTCCTTTTAAGTTGCTGGGCGGAATTGAACAAAAACGCAGCCAGCGGTGTGGATCGAGTGACGGCGGAGGCCTACAAGGAAAACCTGGAGGCCAACGTCAAGGCACAGGCGAAGCGACTGAAACAGAGGCGGTACCGTGCCAAACTGGTGCGGCGATGTTACATTCCGAAGGAGAACGGTAAAGAGAGGCCGCTGGGTATCCCGGCGCTTGAGGACAGGCTGTTGCAACTGGCCTGTGCCAAGATCCTGTCAACGATCTTCGAGGCGGACTTCGTGGAAACCAGCTACGGTTACAGGCCCAACCGAAGCGCCCGAGAGGCGATCGAGGATTTACAGTTCAACCTCCAATTCGGTAAGTATGGGTACATCGTAGAGGCTGATATCAAAGGCTTCTTTGACAATATCGACCACGACTGGCTGTTGCGGATGCTCCGCGAGCGAATCGACGATGCCGCCTTTCTGAGCCTGATCCGCAAGTGGTTGAAGGCCGGTATCCTGGACACGGACGGGAAAATTATCCACCCGGAATCGGGAACGCCACAAGGTGGGGTCGTCTCCCCCGTACTGGCAAATATCTACCTTCATTTCGCTCTGGACCTGTGGTTCGAAAAACGGGTTAAGATCAACTGCAGGGGCAATGCGTTTATCCTCCGGTACGCCGACGACTTCATCTGTGCCTTTCAATATCGGGATGATGCCCGGCGGTTTTACTACGAACTCCCCGAGAGGTTGGCCAATTTCAACCTTTCAGTGGCACCTGAAAAGACCGCACTGTTACGGTTTAGCCGCTTCCATCCGGGAATGGAAAGGCGAATCGTCTTTCTGGGGTTTGAAACCTATTGGATGGAAGACAGCAGCGGTGCCGTTAAGGTAAGACAACGGACGGCTCGCAAAAAGCTGCAAGGAGCCTGCAGGCGTATAAAGGAATGGATCAAGGAGAATCGGCATCTGAAAGGACGCGAATTTATAAAGGCGCTGAACCGCCGGTTGCAAGGGCATTACAATTATTACAATATCCCTGGAAACCTGGAATCAATATGGCGCTTTTATTTTTGGGCGTTGGAATGTGCATTCAAATGGCTGAATCGCCGAGGAGGCAAACGCAAGAGCTTCACTTGGAGGATATTTAACAAGGCCATTGAACTATTAGGCATAGCCAAACCAAAGATGCGGATTGTCAACCGCCAACATCGAGTATTTGCATAAACGAACGACTTACGCGAAGGCGAGTACAACCGAGGAACCGGATGCGGGAAAACCGCACGTCCGGGTCTGTACGGGGGGCGCTGGGTAACCAGCGTTCCTACCGTGAGATGACCTTTGTTTGTCGGAATGGACGTACCGTAGACAACCAACAACTTTCACAGTCAGGAGGAAAACGGCAAATGACAAAAGAAAAGAGTTCAATTCCCAAAGGATCAATTAGAATCCACCTGTACAACTTCAGAAATGTTTTAAAGCCAAGAGGATCAATGAAAAAGGAATCTCTCGGACTTGATGTCCATGAGAGATTGGTATCCGTGTTTGAAGAGTGGTCCGATCCGGATTACTGGGACAATCCCAGTCAGCGTGAACTACTGAAACAGATACGGAAAAACCTGCTTAGCGAAGTGGGAGCCGCCTGGAAAAAATTCATTGAAAATGGAGAGAATTCGGAAAGTGTCGGAGGTTGAAACCACCAGGATTTGAATGGAAAATCTCAAATTGCACCTAATATTTATTATGATTTTAGTCAGATATAATGGTGGAATACTTCAGAAAATATACATTATCTGAAAGATATTGGCCGTTTGGCAGGGAATCCGCCGTGGTAATGTACTATATCATATACGAAACCTGTAATATTTCCAACACACCCAAAAATCGGAGGTACCAACCATGAGACAATTCAACCGGAAGTGGACCTTGGACAGGGAGAAATTTCTGTCCGAGGCCGAAGTCAAGAAACTCAGACGGACGGTGGAAGATAAGGCTTTGGCCGACCTGCAAAGGGGACGCACGACGTGGCCGAGGTTCTGGGTGGCGATTGACTTGGCAGTGGGAGCGGGATTACGGGTGTCGGAGATCGCCAACCTGAAAGTCGGTAACCTGTATCTCAGTACCAGAGAACCCCGTTTACGGGTGACCGGCAAGGGCAACCGAACCCGAGACGTTTTCATCTCCAGGGATCTCATGAAACACCTTTCGAGCTTTCTGAAATGGAAGCGGACCATGGATGAGCCTTTAGACAAAGATGAGTTCCTGTTGGTCTCCAGTCACGGAAAATCCTATTCGACGAGAGCATTGCAGTATGCTTTCAAGGTTTCTCTGGCCGAAGCGAGGTTACCGAAATATTACTCTATTCATTCTCTCAGGCACAGCTACGGTACCTATCTTTACCAGCGGACAAAGGACCTTCGATTAGTTCAGAAACAGCTCGGGCACTCGTCCATAGCCACGACCACAATTTATGCCGATGTGACCGTTGAGCAAACTATAGAAGCTGTCAACGGGCTTTTTGAAGACAACCCCGACTGCGACGATGCAATCGATACTATCCCACCGTCAGACGATCCCGCCTCACCCAAGCCAGAATAACCCCCAAAAAAAACTGAATCAGAGCATCGTGTAAGCGGTGGATTTCGTCAATTACCGTGAGGGCCATTGGTGCGTCCTGAATTTGAAACACACAACCAACAACGGGGAAAGGAGGGCAATCATGTATTCACCGAAAATAAAGGAGGACTTGATTCCGATTCTATACAAGCTGGCAAAGCAGGAACAGAAACCAATGACGGAATTGGTGGATGAAATGCTGCGGGCGGAAATATCGAAACGAAATGGACAGGCAGAGACATCAAATGATGAATCGCCTTCGAAGAAGGTAAAAAAAACAGCTCACGATAGAAGAACTTAAAAACTTTTTGAAAGGCAAATACATCATTATGGACTGTGGACATCGCTATTGTCTGCATCCGTTAAGCAACACGTTTATCATGACGGCAGAAGGCAACACATATTGCCACGAATGTTACGATTGAAGACAGACGTTCCGAGTAAAAATCAAAGGAGAAAACATGTGGAATGAACCATCAAAAGCACGATTGGAAAAGATGCCGAGGCTATACGAAACCGAAAATATTTCTCTGAAGGAGAAGTTAGTCCACCTGCATTTCTTCATTGCAGGATGCGATTGGTACGTCTGCGAGTTCGATGGGCATGACCTTTTTTGGGGCTACGCCATCCTCAACGGCGATTATGAAATGGCTGAATGGGGCTATATCAGCTTCAGTGAACTGCGTGAACTTTCGGTATGCGGCATCGAGGTTGATTGTGAACTGGAGGAATATTTTCCGGTCAAGAAGGCACAATCTATCGATAAAATTTGCGAGAGTAACGGATGGAAATAGAGAGACAGCAAGAATTTACTTTTCCAGCAAAGGAGAAAAAAACATGCAGGAGAAATTTGGATCTAAATCAAATTGGAAAAAATTCGGCATTACCACAGGAAAGGAACTGAAATCTTGTATCAAAGCCATTTTCGATCAGCATGATCATCAACAACAGGTCCTGATTGGGCTTTATCAAATGGTTTTTCCGGATTGGGACCGGATCGCAAAGATTCATGGTTATCCAACTGCCGGTGAAGACCTATGGAAGTATATTTGCCGCCAGTTCCAAGAATTTGATCGAACCCACCATCCCGACTGTATGCCCGGAGGGATTTGGATGAACACCGGTTTTTCCGCCAACCAACATCTTGAAGGTTGGGAAATTAGCTTCGAAAACTGTCTGGTGGAATACAACGAACAGATTCAATCAGAAAAGGAGATGAGGCCATGAAAGACAAAATGAAAAGCCAGCGAATTGAACTGATTTCAACGAGTGATCCGTACACAAATCTCAGACCTGGCGATCAAGGGAGTGTGGATTTTGTTGACGACATGGGAACAATCCACGTGGACTGGGACAATGGTTCGACTTTCGGATTAGTCCCTGGAGAGGACCAATATCGTTTTATTGGCGTTTGATACGAAGGGGATGCCTGACGGTGGCACATTGCTTAAATGCCCTTAAACGGCATCTCACGTGTAATTGTACTGCCAGCACTGGTTTTTGCAGGTTGGCATCGAAAACACCTCAAAAAGAGGGGGTTTTGGTACGTTTTTCGGGGTCAATTTTGCCTTATTTTACCGATTTTTAGGGATTCCAAACTATCAGATAATCGAAATTCCATCGACCAACCTAACTGTCCAGTCTTTCAACAATTAACTGAATCTGGTTATGCACTTTGCTCCAGTGATAAAATATTCAGCACGTGTGACCGTATATGTCACAACCTCGGAGTATACTGATCCTAAAACTATATTGGGAGGTATACATGGACCAGTTTACGATCACCGAGGATTTTCCTAAAAACCAGGCCGCCTTCGATACTCGATTTAGCACCGAGGAGGCTTGCCAGACTTATCTTTACGAACTGCGATGGCCAGATGGTTTCAAGTGCATACGCTGCGGGGAAACGCGTCACTGGAAAAGCAACAGAGGGCTTTACATTTGCTTTCGATGTGAGCATCAGCATTCGATTACCGCTGGCACGATCATGGCCGGCACCCGCAAACCGTTGGTTCTCTGGTTCAAAGCCATGTGGTGGTTTACGACACGAAAATCTGGTGTTAACGCCATCAACCTGCAAGACCTATTGGGACTGGGCAGCTACCATACCGCTTGGCGCTGGTTACAGAAATTGCGAAGCTGTACAATCCGTCAAAACCGGGAGAAATTATCTGGGAAAGTAGAAGTCGACGAGTTCTATCTTGGTGGCGAATACGGTGGCGGTAAAAGAGGCCGCGGTGCCGAACACAAATGCGCGGTCGCAATCGCTGTGGAGCGCAAAGGCCGCAAACTTGGGCGCATCCGGTTGCAACTGATAGATGATTGCTCATCGGGTCAACTTATTCCTTTCATGATAAACAACGTAAGCCAAGGGAGTGTTGTTACCACCGATGGTTGGAAAGGATACAATGATCTTGATTCTGAAGGTTATGACCATTTGCAAGTTGTCCGTTCCAAAACGCTTGAGAGAGAAAGCGTGCTGTCCGGAGCGCATTTGGTAATCTCCCTGATCAAGCGTTTGATGATTGGAACCTTTCAAGGTCGTTTTGAGCGAAAGTACCTTCAGCGCTACCTTGACGAATATGTGTTCCGATTTAACCGGCGCGCAACCGCTTCAGTTGGTAAGCGATTTTATCGTATCGTACAACAAGCCGTCGCAACCAAGGCTTTGCCCAAAAAACAAATCATACTGGGCGTTCCGAGCCTGGGTTTGGCGGGCTAAGCTCACTGGAGCGAAGTGCATAACCAGATAACTGAAATACAATTTAAGGAGGTGCACTATGGCGACCGTTCATGAAACCGTCAGCGGGATAATTGCGGCATTCGAAAGGGGAGACATTCCTGAGGCCATTGCATACTCGATGTTTCCCGCTGCTGACATTCCTTCATCCAGCTGGTCTTTGCTAAATCGGACGGTGATGTTTCTTTCAGGCACGCAAGACGCCCGTGGTTACCGGCAATGGCAACAGGTTGGTCGGCACGTTAAAAAGGGGGGCAAGGCTATCTATATATTGGTACCCAAAATCGCTAAAACCGTTGATGGTCAGACAGGAGAAGAAGAAACGATACTTAGAGGTTTTGTCTGTCGGCCGGTTTTTCGGATTGAAGATACAGATGGGGAGCCTTTGGAATACGAACAGATCGAGCTGCCCGATTTCCCGCTGATTGAAAGAGCAGAGGAGTGGGGCATAGCTGTAAAGGCGATACCTGGCAATTACCGATATTGGGGCTGCTATTCGCCAACCAGAAAGGAAATTTCCCTGGCAACTGATGAGGAAGCGGTGTTTTTTCATGAACTGGCGCACGCTGCCCATGATCGTGTTAAGGGAGGTTTAAAAGGCGGTCAGGACCCACTTCAGGAAATTGTCGCTGAACTAAGTGCAGCCGCTCTTTGCCGTATGGTTGGTAAAAAAGCGGCCGAGCGACTGGGCAACAATTACCGCTATATCAAAAGGTATGCTGAAGAAATTGGAATGACCGCGCATGGAGCTTGCCTGAAAGTTCTTGGTGAGACGGAAAAGGTCATGAGCATCATCCTGACAGGAACGCAACCATCATGAATAAGGAGGCGAAAAATGAGATTTGTATTCATCCAGGTGTCCGGTGGCATCATAGACCAAATACGCATGTTCGACGAGCCGGACCCGGCCGTTGAAGCACTGGCCCAAGTTGCACGCAAATCGGACTTGGAAAAAACAGATGCCGTCTTGTGGACAGCGGAAGGCATGCTGGCCAACGTCAAAAATTTTCTCGATGACAATGATCAATTCGTGGATGCGCGCGAAACAGTGAAAAAACGGGCCGTAGCAATGCAGCCGTCCATTTACGTCATCGCCAACCCCATCCATCCGCTTGGATTTACCGTGACATCCTACGACGCCCCCATCGGTTTTGACAATCCGGCTGAGGCCGTATCCGAACTGGGTCAGCTGCGCAAGGATTTCGGTGGACACTTACAGCTTTATCGGGTGGAACCCGTTGTCGGACCTCTGGTCACGATGGAAAAACTGGATCAGTTCAACTCGGATTGTGGCGCTGAGGACTTCGATCATGACCAAGTGAGAGACTATCTTTATTAAACTCAGCACCCAAATGCCCTTTACGATCCGCAAGTGGCTTTCTTTTTCCACCCATGCAAAAGGAGACGGATCATGGACATTACCCATTACCTTTAAGCCGGTTATCTAAACAGTAATTCCAGTGTGGCTTGGTGACGCGTGCCGGGTAACGTACGACCGCCATTAAAACAGTTTGAACCGCCCCGGGTTTTCCGGAGACCTGGTTAATTGAGTCCGGCCGCCATGGCCGGAGCCTCCTGTTGCTGGTAGTATAATGCTTCATACTCGACAGGGGGGATATTTCCAATCGGCTCAAACAACCGGCGATTATTGAACCAGTCCACCCAATCGAGCGTCTTGATCTCCACCTGTTCCACCCCTCGCCAGGGGTCGTCTTTGTAGATCAGCTCCGTTTTGTACAACCCGATGATCGTCTCGGCCAGCGCATTGTCGTAGGAGTTGCCTACGCGTCCAACCGAAGGTTCGATTTTTGCTTCGGCCAAACGTTCTGTGTAGCTAATCGAAACATACTGGACACCACGGTCACTGTGATGAATGAGTTGTCGGGTTTCAGGACGAGCCCACAAGGCTTGCTCCAAGGCATCCAGGGCCAGATCGCTGCGCCGGGATCGTGATACCCGCCATCCTACAATCATCCGGGAGAACACATCGATAACGAACGCCACATACACAAATCCGACCCAGGTCGCCACTTAGGTCAAGTCGGCCACCCACAGTTGGTTGGGATGGGCAGCGGTAAAATTGCGTTCCACCAAATCCGCTGGTCGGGCCGCAATTTCATCCGCAATCGTTGTCCTGACCTTCTTGCCGCGCACAACACCCTGGAGCCCCATCTGGCGCATCAAGCGCTCCACTGTGCAGCGGGCAACCACAAAACCCTCTCGAAGAAGCTGGCGCCAAACCTTGCGGGCACCATAAACCTGCCGGTTCTCACGCCATACCCGCTCGATTTCGATCCTGAGGGCGGCATCACGTCTGGATCGCTTTGAAAGTTGCGAGGGATCGGCCTGACGAGTTTTCTGATTGTAGTACGTTGACGGGGCGATCGGCAGGACTGAGCAGATCGGCTCGACCCCGTAAGCTTCCTTGTGGTCATCGATGAAGGCCATCATCGCTTGGGTCGGCGGTCGAGCTCCGCCTGGGCGAAATATGCGGACGCCTTGCGCAGGATCTCATTGGCGCGACGAAGTTCACGGTTCTCTCGCTCAAGCTCTTTGATCCTGACACGCTCATCGCTCGTCACACCTGCGCGTTGGCCGGAATCGACTTCAGCACGGCGGACCCATCTGCGAAGGGTCTCAGCGGTGCAGCCGATTTTGCTCGCAATTGAAACCACCGCCTGCCATTGTGATGAATACTCACGCTGGTGTTCGAAAACCATCCGGACGGCGCGTTAACGAACCTCTGGGGAATATCGGATTGATTTTGACATGACTCCATCCTCTCAAACTATGGAGTCTCCGTCAAACCCGGGGCGGTTCAGTTACGCACCCCCGAACTACCAGCCTTCGAGTAGCAATACAAACATGCAATTTTATCATGATCAATAGGTGAACTGGGGCACCACAACATGTTGTATGTTGTGAATAAACAATAAAATTAAAATGATATAGCAGTAAGTGCATGTTGGCCGAAGACTATCATTTGAAAAGGATATATGCATCTGCACACTTCAAATATCCCACCCATTTTGACCCTTCAAAATTAACATCGCCTGGACTTCACAAAGCTTGTTGTGCTCCTCAATGGACAAGAAATTGGTTATTTAACTCCGAACCTGTTTTTTAACAAATTTGACTTGAATCAAAGACATATTCCTCAAAAAGACCAATGATAATATTGTGAAAGATAAATTTTTAACCATTGAAGTCCTGCGCAAACGGCTTGATCGGGTGGAAGCAGAACTTGCCGATACTTTGCAGCGTATGCCGGCTCACGGGATTAAACCGGGCTTTATGGACGGTTTGCTGGATCAGGAGGATGAGCGCGATCGACTTCTGGGTGAAATCAAGGCGCTCACGTCAGGTTCACTATGAAATCGATACCGGCCGATGTTCCCGGTCGAAGATGGATGGGCCGGCGAATTGCCTTTTTCGGTAAACACTACAGCTTTCATGCGGACCGGCTCGTGGATGACCGTGGCCGGGTCCCCGCTCTGGCCATCACCGAGCTGATTTACCACTATCTGACGGCGCCCCTGTCTCTGTCAGTGGTTTCGGAGGATGTGTGGTACTCGTTTCGTGAGTTGCGAGGCGCCGGACCGCTAACTGTCAATTTCGCGAATAACACCCACAAAGCAATCACCGCCACGTTCGGAGAAGATCTGTCGGCTTTAGATCGTAGCGCTGCCAAATAGGCCGGACTGTTGGAATCTCGCCAAGAGTTTGACCGGCGATATAGATTTCATGCTTTTCCCGAAAGGCCGCTTGTTTTGAACTACAACGCAGCGGATGACCTCTTTCCTGCCCAGGCGGGTCTTTTATTCCACCGCTCGGCCCAAAACCTGTTCGGCTTCCGCGAACTATTCACCCTGGGAGCCTATCTTACTGACACCGCCTGATAGCGAGTGCCGGCCATTTGTGATTGGTTGTTTTTGTCGAGATGGAAATTGACCCAAGATGAAGTTTTATTCAACTCCCATCTCCGCGGCGGGACGCAGTCTTGCAAAAAGTTTGTAAGCCTGTTGGCATGTTTAAGGCGATGGTAGACTCGCACCCAGATGCACAATTGATCCGGGTATACTTCACAGTAGCCGTCCTTGCTCCCGCCACAGGTACCATTGCGAGTGTGTTTGGGGCAGCCGGATTAAGGGCATAGAAAGGCGATGTGTTGGATAGCGCAGTCATCGCAGCTTTGGCACGATAAAAATGTCTTTTTTAGCGGATCTTCCAGACACCTTTTCAAGACCCAGGCCTTGTTATGTTTCTCCAGAACTGATGCCAGGATTTTATAGACCGGCGCCATGGTTGCGGATTGATTAAAAAATAGATCATGTGCGGAATGGAGCATTCTGTAGGGCGTGTGTTCCAGCAACATTTCTTTCAAAGATGCTTTTTATTGATCGATTTCGCCTGGAAGCACTTGGGCATCAGGATCTTCGGAATCTTTCATTTTTCTCTGCACAAGCTCGCTTAAATATCGGTCGAAGAGTCTTGAATTTGGTCCATACGGTCCAAAATAGTGGCCACCGTTTTGAAACTACGGTGAACCCCGCCTATATGAATGCCCCTGATCCCAAAGCCTTTTAAGATTGCTCCCAATTTGTCAGCAGGCTCCACCGCTTTCTCCAATAACACATGTGAGCTGATGCGACAAAGATGCAAAATTGCATCAGACGCATCGTTTGATGCGTTTAACGCATCAAATAATTGGATATCGTTTGATATATGAATGCAGCGACTAAAGGGTTTAGATGAGGCTATTAGCTAAATATTCTAATTGGTACAGCTTTTGCTGTATAAAACGAAAAAATTAAAGTATATTCATAAGAGAACTGTTTTTTATGCTTTCTCACAACAAATAAAAAATATTGACACAATGGTATAAAGTTCTACCATTGATAGGTTTTGAAGTTATAAAATTAAGGATTGACGCAATAATTTAGAATCTTAAAGAGAACAAGACATGTAATTTAGTTAATTGCAAATGAGAGAGTTCTATGGAAATTGACTTTTAAATCGAGAGCTTTTCTATTTAAGATTGTTTTTTTTACATAATCGAATTTTAGCACATTATAGAATTTTATTAAAAACCAAATAAAGAGGAAAAAGCATGACGTTAGTTTATGATGCAAAACCATGGCAAAATCAGTATCCGGTTTGGCTCCCTTTTTCTGTTAATTATCCAAAAACAACTATTTTAGATGAATTTGAGATAGCGTTTCAAAATAATCCAAACGGACCATGCATAATTTACTTTGATAATGTTTATTCGTATAAAGACATAAGACGGAAGGCAATGGCTTTAGCCGCAGGTTTGAAAAGTTTAGGGCTTGGTAAAGAAGATAGGATAATGGTTATATTGCAAAATATTCCTCAGGCAGCAATTGCATGTTTGGCTGCTTGGATGTGTAATTCGATAGTAGTACCCTTAAATCCGATGTTTACTTCCAAAGATTTAAATCATTACATTGTAGATTGCGAGGCAAAAATAGTACTTTGCCAGGAGGACGTTTATAAAAATAGTGTAAGACAAGCTGTCGCTAATTTCGATCATATTAAAGTAATAACCACTTCTCCTTTAGATTATATTAAAATCAACGCAAAATTGCCTGCTCAGTTACTTAATATTAAAAAGGTTCTGCATTCTGATACCTATGATATGCAAAAAATAATTGATGAAAATAATGAAGTAAAATTACAACCTATGTTCCCAAAACTTAATGAAATTGCATATTTTGTTTATACTTCCGGAACAACTGGTCCGCCAAAAGGAGCAATGTTAAGTCATTTAAATATTATCCATAACGCAGTAATCTATAAAATTGCTTGTAGACTTAATAAAGAAGATGTTGTGCTCGGAGTGGCGCCTCTTTTTCATGTTACTGGAATAGTAGCTCATTTAGCAGTGGCTTGGCATATTGGAATTCCGATTGTGCTATTTCACCGTTTTGATGCTTCAGATGCTATAAAGCTAATTGAAAAATTTAATGTAAGTTTTACAGTTGCTGCGATAACGGTGTATATTGCTCTGCTAAATCATCCAAATAGTAGTCCGAAATCATTTACGTATCTTAAAAAGGCCTATAGTGGCGGTGCTCCAATATCGCCTTCAACAATTGATAAGATTAAAAATAAAATAGGGATATCGATACACAATGTTTATGGGTTAACGGAAAGTTCCTCTCCGGTAACAATTGTTCCTTTTGGAATGAAAGCGCCGGTGGATGAAACTACAGGGGCTACATCAGTAGGCCTGGTTATACCTAATCATGAAGCATGGATAGTTAATGTTGAAAAGCGTAAAGAAAGAATACCGATAGGAGAGGAAGGCGAATTGGTGGTGAGAGGTCCTGGGATTATTAGCGGGTATTGGAAAAAACCAGAAGAAACTAAAAATGCATTTGCTAAAGGATGTTTTTATACAGGGGATATTGCAAGATTCGATAAGGATGGTTGGTGTTATATTGTTGATAGAAAAAAGGATCTCATCAATGTATCTGGGTTCAAAGTTTGGCCTAGAGAAGTAGAGGATATTTTGTACAAACATCCAGCTGTTAAGGAATCTGCTGTAGTTGGAGTCCCAGATGATTATAGAGGTGAAACAGTAAAAGCATATGTTTCCTTAATAGACTCAAAAAAAGGAAAAATTACGCCTGAAGAATTAATCTCATTTTGTAAAAAACAGATGGCTGCCTTTAAATACCCTAGAATTATAGAAATAATGGATGAGTTACCAAAGACAGTTACTGGAAAAATATTGAGAAGGGAATTAAAGCCATAGGTAAATGGAGAGGGAAGTTTAAACTAAAAAATCTTTTAATGGGGGAGGTAAAATGAGAACTAAAAAGAATACCATGATTGCTGTAATTTGTTTCATTTTCGCATTATTCGTATTTTTGCCGACATACTCGATTGCCAAAACGTATAAATTAAGAATATCTTCAGGAGTTGGAAATAAACATTGCTGGGTTGCAGGTCACATGGTTCCATTTACAGAGCGAGTTGAAAAAGCTACTAATGGACAAGTAAAATTTTCAAGATATTTTGCAGGGGAACTACACAAGGCAGGAAAAGGGTTGGAATCCTTAAAGGGCGGTAGCATTGATGTTGCTGATCCTTTTTTAGCGCCTTATCATGCAGGAGTATTTCCTCTTACAGACGTTGTACAGTTGCCTGTGTTAAATACCGATTCAATTAATATTACCGAAGCTTTTATTAAATTATTTAACAGCAAGGAAATTATCGAAAATGGAAAAACATTTTACGACCTTGAAATAGAATCACAAGGATTAGTTGCATGGCCGGTAGGTCCGACAGATGCATATGTGATAAGCACAACTGGAAAAAGATTTAATGATACTAGCGACATTAAAGGTACTCCTATTCGGGGTGGAGCTAGAACTCAATTGATTTTTTTGAAAAAACTAGGAGCCACAGAAGTATATATGACTGGAATGGACGCTTACGAAGCATTTAGTAGAGGTACTATTCAAGGCATTGTATATAGTATACCTGATTGGAAAGCATACGGTTTCACAGAACTTATTAAATATACCATTGTTGGAGTAAGTTTGGGACATTATCCAAGTTATATGGCTATGACAAAAGACAAATGGGAGCGATTTCCTGATGATATTAAAACAAAATGGAAAAGAATAGCATTTGATATGGCTCGTGAAAGTGCAAAGTACTGGATGAGTTTACGAGAACCAACAGTTAAGGAATCTATGGAGGTTTATAAGGCAGAGTTTGAAAACGTAAAAAAATTAAATACAACTGTTCAAAAAGTAATAAATAATGCAGCAATTGAAACTTGGAAAACTTGGATTGCCGAGGAAGAAAAAAAAGGGAATCCGGCAAAAAAGGTTGCTAAGCTTTGGGCTAAGTACGTATTAGAAGTAGGTGGTGCCTTGCCAGACGGAGTAGAAGAATTGATCAATGAATAATATTAGATTTTATGGTAATGTTAATCCGTACGTGTTCAAGGATTTGAAATATTCAACGCATTGAAATTAGAAATTAATAGGATTGTACATGGTGCCGAAGATGTGAGGTGCCGTGCATGCAGACGAATAGATCAATCTTAAAAGGACCAGGAACAAAGCAGATGTGATACCTTGTGAACGCTTACATTACTTAATCATAAGAATTAACATTTATAATTTTAAACCTGTGCTGAGAATAACATATATGTCACCCAGAAACAGATAATAATTATAATTTTTAATGGAAAAGTCATGAGAAATATCAATGATACCTGAACCGATTGTTTTATTTATAGTATTTTTATATTTTATAGTATTTCTTGCGGTTGGGCAAAACGTAGCAACAGTTTTGCTTGGAACTGGTGTAATAGGAATTGTGCTGTGGACTGAACCGTCTGTTATTATATCGTTTATTGAGTCAGATGTGTTTGACAGAATATCAACGTATTCTTTTATTACTATCCCTCTTTATATTTTGATGGCTTTCTTCTTGCTCAGAGGAGGAGTAATAAAAGAAATTTACTATTTTATCCACAAGTTAGGAGGAAAAAAGAAAACTCCTTTAGCAATCTTGACGGTAGTTATGGGTGCCCTATTAGGAGCTGTATCAGGATCTTCAACTGCGATTTCAGCGGGGTTAGCAGTTACTGCTGCCCCTGAACTTCAACGATATGGTTATAAAAAGAATTATTCAGTAGCATTAGGAGCTATCGGAGGTTCTCTTTCTGCACTTGTTCCCCCAAGCATTATTATAATAATCTATGCCTCAATAAGTGAACTATCGATAGGTAAACTTTTTATGGGGGCAATGATACCAGGGATTCTTCTGACCATCGTTTTTTCATTTATTATTTTTATTTTCGATAAGTTTCGGCCGGCGTTTGTTTTATCATCCGAATCGATGTTAGCTGATAATTTAATAA
Source organism: Desulfosarcina widdelii (assembly GCF_009688965.1). Classification (GTDB taxonomy): domain Bacteria; phylum Desulfobacterota; class Desulfobacteria; order Desulfobacterales; family Desulfosarcinaceae; genus Desulfosarcina; species Desulfosarcina widdelii. The sequence continues at coordinate 528,359 of NZ_AP021875.1, forward strand.
ATAACGATATGGCTATAGAAGAAGACTTTTACGATTTTAAAACAGGGCTAATTTCCTTTTCGATTGTGATGTTCTTGATCTTTCTAGTTTTTGGAGGAATATATGGCGGCATTATGACCGCAACTGAAGCAGGTGGTGTTGCAGCATTCGTCTCAATGATTGCAATGGTTGTTAGAAAAAAACTTACGTTCCAATCATTTGGTGCAGCTTTAGTTGATACTGCTAGAATGTCATCTATGATCCTCATTATCGTTGTTGGAGCCCAGTTTTTTGGTAGATTTATGTCCCTTTCGATGATTCCAAGACAACTGATAGAGCTATTAGAACCTCTAATGGGTCAGCCTTATTTAATTGTATCTATGCTTTTAATCGTACTATTTGTATTGGGAATGATACTTGAATCTGCTGCTGTCATGGTGATGATAATACCAGTTACAGATCCTATTATTAGAGCAGTTGGAATCGATCCTATATGGTTCGGTGTTATGGCATCTTTCATTATTATGTTAGGTCTTTTAACACCGCCGGTAGGATTAGCGTCATATGCAGCCTCAACCGCTGCTGCTTTGCCTGTAGGAGGGATTTTTAGATATACATTAATTTTTGCTTTTTTATCTGGAATAATTATAGCACCCTTTCTTTTTATCTTTCCAGAAATAATAACATTTCTGCCAAATTTAATGATAAAGTAAAAGTTATGGAAAAATTTAATAAAGTGATCGCAAAAGTAGATGGCCTTTTTGAGTATGTGGGAGGATTATTTTGTTTTTTATTAATGATTAGTGTTGTTTTGCAGGTACTCGGAAGATACTTTTTCAAACATGATCTTATACCAGGTATCTACAATATTATAGAATCATATTTATTCCCAATAGTTGTTTTATTGGCTTTAGGAGGAAGTTACCGAGTAGAATTATGGCCTAAATTGGATATTTTTATAGAACAATTGGATCCTGCTAAAAGACGTTCTGTTAATCTTGTTACCTTATCTATTGAATTTTTACTTTATTTTTTAATTACAATTTTTACAGCGAATTATGCATTGAAAATGGTTAACGAAGGAAGATTAATGCAGGCGGGTGCGACAATGTATCCTTTATATCCTGTATTGTGTATAGTTCCGTTTGCTTTTTTTATTTTATCTCTTGAGATAATAATAAAAATTTACAAAGCTAAAGATAAACAAGTTTAATAATATATTCAGAGGATTAATTTATATGGAATATGATTATAAAAACATTAAGATAGAGAAAAATGCAGGTGTTGCAATAATTACATTTAACAGACCAAAAGTTTATAATGCTTTGTCTTCATCTATGTTAAAGGAGATCAATACAGTAGTTGATGAATGCAACGCGGACAAGGATGTAAAAATTTTAATATTTACAGGTGAGGGAAGGGCTTTCGTAGCAGGAGCTGATATTTCTCAAATGAAAGATTATCTACCATACCAGGCGATTAATTATCTGGAAGAAGGTCACAATATATTTCGAAAAATCGAAGCGTTGTCTAAACCATCAATAGCGGCTGTAAACGGAATGGCACTTGGTGGAGGAACTGAAATAGCTTTGGCGTGTGACCTAAGATTTGTTTCAAAGAAAGCAACGTTTGGACTTCCAGAGATTACTCTCGGGATTATTCCCGGTTGGGGTGGAACTCAACGCCTATCAAAAATTATAGGTATAGGTCGTGCAAAGGAAATGATACTAAGTGGAGATACGATATCAGCACAAAGAGCTTATGAGATAGGCCTTGCAAACAGAATTATTAGCGATGAACTACTTTTACAAGAAACAAACGATTTTGCAAAAAAAATTGCTACCCACTCAACTTTTGCAATGAAAATGGCAAAAGATTCAATAAATTTTGGATATGGACTTTGTACTGAGGTTGCTAGTAAGCTTGAGAACCAATGCACTTCACAATGTTTCAGTACTCACGATCAAAAAGAAGGAATGCAGGCTTTTTTAGAAAAAAGAAAAGCAACTTTTATTGGTTACTAAATAGGTTTCTATATATGTTCATTACATTTTTAAAATAATCAAAATAGAAAGGATACAATGTTATGATTGAGTCATTTGAAGAATATCAAAAAAGTTTGGTTGACGAAAGAACCGTATACTACAGAGGAAAATTAGTAAAAAATGTTAACGAACATCCTATCTTAAGCTTGGAAGTCGAGCCAGTACAATATCTTTTTCAAAATAAATTTCGAAGCTTTAATAAAGATTTTAATACGGAAAGTTCGATTTTTTATAAAATACCTCATAATTCAGATGATTTACTTGAACGATCAAATATGACTTATGAAATAACGAAAGATCTTGGCATGTTATGGCCACATATAGGTTCAGATGCACTTTTGGCATCTAGACTTATCACTTACGATTTAGAAACCAGTGATAATTTTCTTAAATATCACGCTAAAGTTGTTAAGGAAAATTTATTTGTTTGTGGCGCACAAATAGACGTTAAAGGGGATAGACGTTTAAGGCCTGGCGACCAAGAGGATAAAGATTTATATGTTCATGTAGTCGAAGAAAATGATAAAGGTATTATCGTCAAAGGTGCAAAATTTCATACCTCTATGGCAGCTATATCCAATGAGATATTTGTTTTACCAGGTCGATCGTTACGTAAAGGAGAGGAGGATTATGCTATTGCTTTTGCAATACCTGCTGGTACTAAAAATGTTAAATTAATTGCCAGACCAGCCATAGCGACAGAAGGTGCAATTAATCCTATGGAAGGACCAAGGACACGAAAGCGAAGAATGGGAGAAACGCTTACTATATTCGATAATGTTTTCGTGCCATGGGAGCGAGTTTTTATATATAAGGATACAAAAGCTGCTAGTAGACTTGCGTTAATGTTTGCATTGTATCACCGACTGTCAGCTGTATCTTATCGTGCTGCACTTGCAGAGCACTTAATTGGTTTAGGAAAACTAATGGCCGAATGTAATGGTATTAGTAAGGCATCTCATATAGCCAAGAACATAACTGATTTAATAACATTCGCAGAAATACAAAGATGTTGTGCAAAAATGGCTGCGTTAGAATGTCATATCAACAAAGTTCCGAATATTGCGATTCCGAATAGAATATACACTAATGTTGGAAAACTCTTTTCAAATAGCAATTATATGAATGTTGTTCAGGGTTTGATTGATATTGCTGGCGGAATAGCAATATGTGCTCCAAGTGGAGATGATTATAATAATAAGGAATTAAAGCCGCTTATTGATAAGTACATGAGAGGAGCTTATCCGGGAGCTGAACGCTTTAAAATAATGCTATTGATGCGAGAAGTAATTGCACTAATGGGTGGCGAAGAATCTGTAATTATGATCCATGCAGAAGGATCAATGGAGGCAAGCCGAATTGAATTGTATAGATCGTATGATTATACAGAGAGCGAGAAAATTGTTAAAGAAATCCTATTGGAAATATAGTATTTATTACAGTCTACTATGGTCCATTAAAATATCCATTGAATTAAGTTAAAGGTTGGAGTTCAGTAGCTCCGTCGCTCTCATGGCAAACTGGACCCAAACCTAAGAAGCTAATTAGAAAAGATATTTTAATCTGGAAAGCCAACTAATACTCTTTTTAGCTGATAGTATTATAAAGTACCGACTTAAGGATATGAAGAAACCTGCGGTGAGTTGTGTAAAGAGAAATTTTCATAAACTAAAAAGAAGGTCTACCGATACATTCACTTATAGTGTAAAATATTTAGGGTTAGTATTGGATCAGTTTTAATTGACAGATTGCGGTCAAGTATATTCACTATAACGAGCGGAAAGGTACAATTTAGAGAAATAAAATCAAAGTGTTCCTGGGATGAAAAAACCATTTTCATTATTGGGGACAGGTCATTTAATTTTTAGAATCAGTTAAGAGTCAAAATTTTGTTGGAAGAGACATATTAATATAACATATCAAAGATTTTAAAAACATTATTTTTGATGGTATTTGGAGCACATTATAATGAATGATATATTTATAAATAAATTGGACAAAATTTTTGAAATTAGGATGGAATTCCCAAACAGTATGAATTCCTTAGAAAAGCAGCTTAGAACAAAATTATTAGTATCATTGGAGAAATTCTCGAATGATCCTGATAGCCGAGTAGCCGTCCTGACAGGAACTGGGAAAGCTTTTTGTTCAGGTGGTAGTCTAAAAGAGCTTAAAAATGGAATGACAGCCAATCAAGCTTTTGAATACATGACAGATGTTAACAGGATTATAAAAAAAATTGTAAACACAAAAAAGCCTATTATTGCATGCGTTAACGGTGCTGCGATAGGAGCTGGTTTTAATATAGCTCTTTCATGTGACTTGATAATCGCAAGTGATAAGGCAATATTTTCACAAGCGTTTGCTAAGGTTGGTCTAATCCCTGATCTTGGAGGATTATTTTTTTTGCATAGAATTATTGGTATACATCGTGCCAAGGAGCTAATCTATACAGCGAGGATGATAAAGGCAGATGAAGCCCATCAAATGGGGCTTTTAAACTATGTAGTACCTGATAATGATTTCAAAGAATTCTATCTGGATATTGCTAAGAAAATTGCCTCTGGTCCTCCTAAGGCATTCAAATTTGTTAAAGATATCCTTTCCAAGAGTGATCAACTACAGCTAGATGAAGTCTTGCAATATGAAGCTTTTTCTCAATCTATGTGCATAACTTCAGATGACCTCAAAGAAGGAATTGAAGCTTTTTATAATAAAAGAAAACCAATATTTAATGGTCAATGAATATTGTTATAATAGTACCAATGTGTCAACTCATTTTAACATTCGAACCGTTTTAAAAAGATATATTCTATTTTAATGCTATATATGGTACCTAAGAATTTTTATGGGTGAGGGAAAAGAAATGATTCAAAAAAAAGCTGTTATAGTATCTGCTGTTAGAACTCCAATTTGTGATTTTGGAGGTGGATTCAAAAATTTAAAAGCAGGTGACCTTTCTGCAATAGTAATGAGAGAAGCTATAAGCAGGGCTGGTATTAAGCCTTCAATGATTGATGAGATAATTTGGGGATGCTGCCTACAAGACTTTGACGAACCAAACGTTGCAAGATGTAGCGCATTGAAAGCAAATATCCCGATTGAAGTCCCAGCGTTTACAGTTCAAAGACAATGCTCTTCAGGTATGCAAGCAATACAAAACGCAGCACAACTAATCAGATATAGTGAAGCTGAAATAGTTCTATGCGGAGGGGTAGAAAGTTATAGCACTGCTCCATATGTTTTTAGAAAAGGGAGATGGGGAGCAAGATTAATGCACCAAACGATGGAAGATTCTATATGGAATCTTCTTTATTCCGGTGGTGAAATCATTATGGGGCAAACTGCAGAATTAATAGCAAAGAAATATTACATAACAAGAGAAGAAGCTGATGAAGTAGCATTGCGCAGTCACAATAATGCAGAAAATGCTATAATCACAGGAAAATTTAAAGATGAAATTGTACCGGTTGAGATTCAGAGCGGTAAAGGAAAAACCAAGGTAATTGAACAAGATGAACATGTAAGATTCTCGATGACTCTTGAGGATCTAAATAAATTAAAGCCTGTTTTTGAAAAGGGTGGAATAGTAACTGCCGGTAATTCCTCTGGAATTAATGACGGTGCAGCAGCACTTTTAGTAACTTCTGAAGATAAAGCTAACAAGCTAGGCTTAACAATCCTAGGAACAATTGGGGATTTCGCTGTAGCTGGTGTAGAGCCTAATTATATGGGAGAAGGGCCGATCCCTGCAGTAAGAAAACTACTTCAAAAATCAAAAGTTTCACTTAATGATATAAAATTGATAGAATTAAACGAAGCATTTGCTACTCAATATATTGCTTGCGAAAAAGAACTCGGGTTGAATAGAAATATTTGTAATGTTAACGGAAGCGGAGTTGCCTTAGGGCATCCAGTCGGATGCACTGGCGCTAGGATAGTTATATCATTGATATATGAAATGAAACGCCGTGAAGTTGATTTAGGCCTTGCTACATTATGTGCAGGGGGAGGTATGGGAACTGCTATTTTTGTAAGAAGAGATTAAAAGTTTTATACATATTAAACGATTTTTAACAATCTATTAATTAAACTAAAGAAAACAGGATAAAATTATGGAAATTAAAAATATTTGCGTACTAGGTGCAGGATTAATGGGAAACGGAATTGCACAAGTATGTGCTAAAGCTGGGTATAATATATTTTTAAGAGATATTGAAAAAAATATTATTGATAAAGGAATAGAAAATATTAAAAAGCGTTTGTTAAGGGACCTTAATAAAGGTAAATTATCACAAAAGGATGTTAAAAAGATTTTAAATAGAATTAAACCTACAACGAATCTAAAAGAAGCTTGTGAAAACGCTGATATTGTCGTTGAAGTCGTAGTTGAAGTAATGGAAGTAAAAAAGGCACTATTCACTGAATTAGAAAATATAACACCAAAACATTGTCTATTTTTTACAAATACGTCGGGGCTCAGCATTACTGAAATCGCATCAGTTACTAAAAGATCAGACAAGTTTATAGGAACTCATTTTTTCAATCCTGTTCCCGTAATGAAACTGTTAGAGATCATTAAAGGATATGAAACGTCTGAACATACTCTAAATATTGCAAAAAAATGGAGTGAAAGTATTGGTAAAGAAGTAATAGTTGTCAATGAAGCTCCAGCATTTGCCGTCAATAGACTGCTATGTACGATGTTAAACGAAGCGTTCTATGCTTTAGGGGAAAACATTGCTAGTGCGGAAGATATAGATAGAGGTATGGTGCTTGGATGTAATCATCCGATCGGACCTTTAGCATTATCCGACCTTATTGGTTTAGAAACTTTGCTACACGTTATTGAAGGATTGCATTCGGAACTTGGCGACAAGTATAAACCGGCACCATTACTTAAAAAGCTTGTTAGGGCAGGAAGATATGGTAGAAAAACTGGCAAGGGTGTTTATGATTACACATAATTATATGTGTGAGAGTTGTTTAAATTAAAAGTGATTATTCGAACTAAAATTTGAATAGAAGGTACTTTAATTAATTTTTTGCCGACTCGTAATTTTATATAACAGAGATCAAAGCATTGTCATTGACGATAACCGTTTCATTGATAGTTTAAAGTTGACTCTTTTTGTTTGCTGTTTTTAGCAACGGTTATAGCTGGTCCAAGTGGAAATGATCTCATACCGATAGCATGGCAGATGCTTTTTACTCAAATAGCAAAAGACACCTTTTCTATCGCGTTTAAGAATTGCGTTAAACAATTCGGAGGTGATTCTGTGGATATCGTCACGTGAGTATTCCTTGCGTAAGTGATTGACCAATAGATAAGACAAATACTGTTTGTCGATCCGTTTATAGGCATGCATTTTATCAGTTTTCATATACGCTCGCTTATCGTTAAACCGATCTATAATTGCCGAAAGGTGTACGATACTGTAGATGGAATGCATCGCATAACTCATCGGGCTATTGCGTTCAAGGGCAAACTGCACTTATAGTTTTTGAGCGCCGCGACCTCGTTTGTGGAAAATGCTATTTTTGTATAGCGGTTTGCCGCCAACGTACGTTTAGTCCAGTTCGACAATTCCGTTCAAAGGGAGCACCAGTCCTGATCCCGGATCCATCAAGGCTCGGATGGCATGCACCAGTTTCCATGTGCGTTTTTTTTTTGTGATAATCTGATCAGTTTGCCCAAATACACTGAGGAGTGCCTTTGCTGAAATTGATGATCAAGTAACTGGCCAACAGTTATTTGGACAACGGCAATTTGGTGTTGTGTATGGGTGTTTTAGTGGTAATCTCAAAATGCCTTTTGAAGCGGCCGCATTCGTAAACGCCTTTTCGTACGCTGGCACCTTACAGGTAGTAAGATTTTTGACAATGGAAATACTAGCAAATACAGCCATAACTACATGGAATGGATTCAAAGAACCGCCAACAGGCTCCTTCATCCGGGAACCGTTTGTTGAGTTGATCAATTTTCATTTTATCGCCACCTTTGTTGTTTAAAGGAGATCATAATAACTGCCTGTAATTGATACGGTCAATAGGTGACCTTAATCTTTGTTAAAGACTCGAATTATAAAATACCTCAATAATAACTATAATGATTGATAATTTGCCAAAAAAAATTAAGGTTTTTAATTTTGAAGTAAAGCGATCCAAAATTGCTGAATTCGCAATTGCTACTCATTCCCATGAAATAAAATATTTTTTTAATAAAGATGTGGCAAATAATTTCCAATTACAGGACATTCCTATACCACTTACTTTCGGGACTGTTGCAGAACTTTATAATGGAATTGGGAATATTTTAATTGACGTTTTTAATTTGAGTAGAAACACAGCTTTAATTCACGTTGGCCATTCTTTTGTGTACCACAAACCTGTCTATGCTAATGATATATTAAAAGGTGTAACTCATCTTACAGATATTACTTTAAAGAAAAAAAGAACTATTTTCAAAATGAAAACAACTTTTTGGAATCAATACAATATACTGGTATTAGAAAGCAGATGGGTTATTCTCACGAATAATACTACTGCCCAAAAAAATAATATCGGATTTAAATGAGTAAAAATCTAAATTGTAACACTCCTATAAAATATTCTTTTACTATATTAAAGAAGCTGTTCAGGTGAATCACTGTGGTAGGTAATGTCTCTGTTTTTACTTTGTTAGGTGGATGTCATTGTTTAACAATGGCAACCGGAAGACAAGTATAGTCTTCGAATTGCCACGATCTTGATTCTTATGATAAAGATTATAGACTTTGCAAAGCCTTTTTTTGAGGAGATGAGTTACTGTAGTTAAACCTTGATAAAGCTCCTAACTGAGGTTCTTTTGGTACAGTTATGCATCCTAATCGAGAGAAGTGGACCCCAAAATCTGGATAGTGCTGAGTTAAGAATCAAGACAAATTCTTAGAAGGATCTGACAATTGGGAAAAAGCCAATGACAAATACATTCCAAAGTTAAAAGCTAAAGTGGTTCTGGTATTCATTCAGAACGACGATAACATTTCACAGATTGCCAGCTGGTTGCGTTTCCAAACCTTATATTCTAAATGCTCAAAGAATAAGTTGCTTTTACATATGGTCAGGATCTAAAATGAATTGCGATGAATCGAGGGAATATATTAAGATAGAGCTTTGCCAACTAGTTCGTTATGCACATGCATCATATGATTTTAATCCTATACACACAAACAAAGATCAAGCGAATAAAATTGGACTTCATAATGTAATTGCCCATGGGATGTATATTATGGGTATTGCTGCGATAGAACTTACAAAACGTTTTGGTATTAACCACATAAAAGAATTTTCCGCTAGATTTACATCAATGACCTTTCCAGGTGAAAAGATAAAAACAATTTGTACTATAGAAAAGAATAGTTTATCGGGTGAAATTAAAGTAATAAATATAAATGAGGAAATTAAACTGATTGGCACTTTTAATCTTAAATAGTAAATCTATTTGATTCAAAAAAAGGGATCGATTAGTTAACCCTTTGATAAGTTTCAGTCCAAAGAACCACTATTATCCCTAAAAAAATTTTTAAGGAGTGTTTATGAAAAGTTGGATTGTGAAAACAATCGGAAATCCAAATAATGCTCTTGAGTTAGCTGAAATGGAAATTCCAAATATTACTGATGATGAAGTTCTAATAGGCGTCAACGCAGCTGCTCTTAATTTTTTTGATATCTTGCAATGCCAAGGAAAGTATCAAGAAAAACATAAATTACCCTTTACTATTGGAGCTGAGATTGCAGGAGTTGTTAAAGCAGTTGGTAAAAACACCCCATTTAAAATTGGAGATAGAGTATCTGCCATGCCGGAACTTCCAAAAGGTGGTCTTTCTGAAATGGTTGCAGTTAATCATGCAAGAGTATTTCCTATTCCAGATAGTCTAGCTTTTTCTGAAGCAGCATCAATGATGATAACTTTTCATACAGCGTACTATGCGCTTCATACTTGTGGAAAAATAAAAAAGGGTGAAATTTTGATCGTTCATGGTGGTGCAGGAGGAGTTGGATCCGCTGCAATACAGATAGGAAAAGAAATCGGTGCAATTGTTTACGCTACGGAAAATGGAGATAATAAGGCCACTGTCTGTAAAGATATAGGAGCTGACGTTGCTATTAATATTTCGTCAACAGATTTTATTGAATTCGTTAAAAAAGAGACAGAAGGAAAAGGTGCAGATCTAATTTTCGACCCCGTTGGCGGAGATGTTTTTGATAAATCAAGAAAGTGTATCTCATTTTTTGGAAGAATATTGGCAATAGGATTTGCTAGCGGGAAAATACCTGAGGTTCCTTTAAATCATATTTTAATTAAAAATTACTCTGTAGTTGGTGTTCATTGGGGATTATTTGCTAAGATTTATCCAGAGAAAATAAAAAAAGAGCATCAAAATATAATGCATCTATATGAAAAAAAAGCAATCAAACCGATAATATACAAAGAATTTGAATTTATCGACCTACAAAATGCCCTTGAGCTATTATCAGAAGGAAAATGCTATGGTAAACTTGTAATCAAAGTCAAATGAGTAATTATTTCTACAAAACATTAGTGTTTTTAACAATTTTTTGTTATTGTTTCATTGAATCAGTTTGTATGATAGGAATATTAAGTCTTATTATCTAAAAATTATCATGAAACTAATAATCAGATTGTCTACATTGCATGTTTTTACTTCTCAGAATAAATATTTTAATTCAATAACTAGAGCCAGTTGAATAACAAGTTTTTTTCCATCACACTTGGGTTGTTGAAGATAAACCTCCTAATGGAACGAAAAACAAATTGAACTAAAAGAATCTTTCCTCTGTGAAAAACAAAAAAAAAATGGTGGTCAGCCACCGCTTCAGGTTCATTACCAGGAAGATTAATATTTTAATACTGTAGGGCTGACCAGTCAGTCACTGATAAATATATATTGCAGGGTGACGGTATCGTATAATTGCCTGAATTGTGTAAAAAATCAGCGGGTTTTAGGGTTCTTCGAACTGTTGCCAGGGAATCAGTTCTGCAAAAATCATACTTGGTGAACTGTGCAACTCTTTAAAAGTCAGCTGGGATCGTAAGAGCTAATTTCTGGAAACTATATAAATGACATTAAGTTATTGGGGTCAAAAGCCAAAATCAAAGGAATGTTCATGTAAAAAGAGATTTAAACGTTTAAATTAAAATATTAGGTATTTGCAAGGTAAACTTACCCAAAAATTTGAGAAAAAAATCATAATTTATTCCATTTCAAGTCGCGAAAGAATAAAATATTCCTTGAACTTAGGGGTTCCATATATCGTATGATTCCTATTTTTTAATAAAAGAAATCAACTTTTAAATTTAGACATTATTCCATATTTATTAAGTTTTCTGATAATCGTCGACTGGTGGCAATTGAGAATTTTTGCAACTTTTCTAGAACTGCGATAGCGCTCATAAAGTGTTTCTAATTTATCTATATCGTTGTTACCATATTGACTACTCTTGTGGATGTATATATTTTTCATTCTTTCAGGAAATACATCTGCAGTAATAAGATCAGTTGTAGAAAGTACAACAACTCTTTCCAGAAAATTTTTAAGTTCTCTTACATTACCTGGCCATTTATATGTTAATAGTTGATCCATCATTGATGTATCAATATGCTTTTTTCTGTTATATTTTTTATTGAGCTGTTCTACGAATTTCAACGCTAATAATTCTATGTCCTCGGGTCTTTCCCTTAGAGGAGGAATATAGATATTTATAACATTTAACCTATAATATAGATCAGAACGAAATTTTCCTTCTTTAACAAGATCTTGAATATCTGCATTAGTGGCAGCAATAACACGAGCATCAACCTCAAAAGATTTCGTTCCACCTACTCTGGTAACAGACCTTTCTTGAAGAACTCTCAATAGTCCAACAGCCATTCTATGTGATAATTCACCGATTTCATCCATAAGGAGAGAACCACCATCTGCCATCTCGAAAACGCCAGGCTTACCTTTTTTTTTGGCACCAGTAAATGCACCATCCTCATATCCAAATAATTCCGATTCAATAAGAGGTTCAGGTATGGCACCACAATTTATCTTTATAAACGGACCTTTTTTTCGATGGCTTGCCTTATGGATCATATGTGCGATTACTTCTTTTCCGACGCCAGATTCACCAGTTATAATTACGGTGGAGTCAAACTGTGAAACTTGCAAAGCAATTTCAACTACTCGCCTCATTTCGTCACTTTGAGCAATAACATTTAAGCTTGCAAGTTTTTCAGCCCTTAATTTTGTCACTTCTTGAATGACTCGTTCTTTTTCAATATTGATTCTGTCAACCTCATACTTTAGCTTATTTAATTCGGTTAGATCACGACAGTTTGTTACAACCATAGTAATCCTTTTTCCCGTAGAATCAAAAATAGGTGAACTTGTAACCAACATTTTTTTTCCGGTATAAACCTTTTGAACTACAGAGATGGGTTTGCCTAATTTTAGTTGAGAAAATGTTGGGCATATATCTATTATTCCGTCTCTAAGCAATTCTCTTACTGTACGACCGACGATTTGATCAGGCTTAATGTTAGTAATACGGGCATACGCGTTATTAATACGTATCATTTTCCCTAAGCCATCACTGAAAACGATGCCATCAAAAGAAGACTCTATTAAGGTATCATATTCTGCATTGAGTTGTTTTATGTTATCTAAATTTTTATATATTTGTTCTATGCTCTCAGTCTCCTGTAAAATAGCTACCGCTCCTAGAACTTTGCCATTGCTAAAAATGGGGGATAAGTTACTATATAGCACTCTGTTGTTAACAATTAATTTTTCACCTTTGATCGCTTTTTTGGAATCGAATACTTCATCAATATTATTATACTGAAGTAAATCAGTAATATGTAAACCCTTGACCTTATTTTCATTTAGTTGCAACATTTTTTGGCCAATATTGTTTATAAATACACATTTTTTGTTTTTATTAAAGGCAATTATTCCATAATCTATGCTTTTTAAAATTGCTTCAAAACTACCAACTAAGTCATCTGTCAAAAGTCTTAGAGCATTAACTAAATTTGTGTTTGTCCAAATACCTACAACACATCCAAAATCATCGACTACTGGAAGCAGATTTAATCCACTAGAAAAACATAATTGTATGACATCGTCTAAAGAATCTCGTTCATGTATTGTGTAAACATTTGGAATCGATAAATCTTTGACAAAAAAGTTTGGATCAGTAAAGTTATAAACTTTATGTAAAATATCTGTTACAGTAATAATTCCTGATAGCTTATCATTTAAATCTTTCACTATAGCGCTATTGATACGATTATCAGCTAAAATTTTTGATGCATTTTTTAATTTGTCTGTTTCTTTTAAAGAAACTGGATTGGTGGTCATGAAATCTTTTACAAGAATTTCTTTACTTAATGGAGATGAAAGATTTTTCATGGATAGAATATTCCTATAATAGGTACTAAGTTAAAATTGAGTATTAAAGTTAAAAATATCACAATTTCCTTTTAATTATTTTAAAAATATTCAGATCAATATATTATATTAGAATAGACGACAGATATAATATGGATTTATTTAAATCAAAACTGTAACCAAAACCAATGCAGAAATTTAAAGAGAGGGTGGCAAATCGAAATCTTCCTCCTCTGGATAAAATAGGATATGAGTATCAACTCATTTACTATAACTTTCCGAAATGCATTGATGATGCAGCTTTAATGGCCCTGATCGCGTATCTGCTTTTGTGTCTGTTCAAATGGCTGAAAAAGGTATCAAAACTCCTTCAAAATGTCTTACGAATTCTAAAAATCAATCCGCTTCGGAAGTGTTCCTTAAAAGAAGTTTTTAAAAAGTCCTTTAGTAATAAAAATAATTCTAAAAATGACAGTTAGTTAAAAACATATTATACTTAGTAGATTTTATATCATAAAATCAATAATGATGCAAGCGATGCATTTGGTCGAAACTATGCATCTTTTGATGCTTATATCTGCATCAAATTTAATATATTCTTTATAATCTCCTAAATATATTGTAAAAATAAATATTAGAAATTGGCATATATACTGCAATGGTATTAACAAATTTTGAGAAAATAAAGGCTCCGTAATGATAAGATAAAAAACATACAACAATCATTGACGTGTACGTGTGATCGTAAATGTACAGATAGTTGATATCAGTGCTTTCGAGCCGAACCTACGGCTATAAACTGAACTTTGATAATTTAAAAAATCTGTTTCGGGATGAAGACGGTTGTAGGAGGTTCTTTGAATTCATTCTATAGAGCTATGATCGTATTTGCTATCACTGTCTTTGTTAAAAATCCTACTGCCGGAAAATTGTTATTATGCGAAAAGGTGTTTGGGAAAGTAAAAGATTCAAACGGTATACAAAACTATGATAGAAATAACTTTATGTGCCATGTTAAGAAGGTTAGTAATGCAGGAAACGATGATTTAAGGTAAGGAAAATTCTAGGATCTATTAAATTATTTTTATATGAAAGGAGAATAAAATGAAAAAAATTAGTTCTAGACTAATACTAATTGCAGTATTTCTTTTTTTTATTGTATTTAACACAAAAGTTTTAATTGCTTCGGATCAAGCTTGGTGGCCTTCTAGATATGGCAAAGACGATCAATTAGGAACATTAAATGAAATATCAAAGTTAAACATAATTGAAGCGAAAAAAGTTGTTGGAAATGGAAAGATCTACGAATTAGGTGTTGAATATAAAAGTGAAAATCCTGGATATCCACCTAGGTTTTGGGAAACAACGTGTCTTGCACATCCTTTGAGAAAAATGTTAGGCGAAAACAAAATGACATGGTTAGAAGAAGAGTTTGCAGGGTGTCCAGGTAAAGGAACTCAAATTGATGGACCAGCTCATATTGCGGTTGAATATATGCCTGGCGACTTAAGGTTTTACAATGGGTTTAAATTATCTGAAGTTTTAACAAATAAAGCAACTTTAAAAAAATTCGATATGAAAACGACTCCATCAATAGTGACAAAAGGAATACTAGTAGATATGGTGTCAGTTAAAGGAAGAAACTTAAAAGCTGGCGAAAAAGTAACCAAATCCGATATAGTTAACTTTCTAATAAAAAACAACATAAGAAATAAACCCGGTGATGCACTATTGATCAACACTGGATGGTTACACTGGTTTTGGGATGATCCAAAAAAATTTATGTCTGGTGAGCCTGGAATAACAAAGGATGTAATTGAATGGGCCTATGAACAGCATGTATCTTTTATCGGAACTGATCAGTGGGCAACCGAAGTTCTTCCATCTGAAGATACAAAAGAGGTATTTCCAGTTCACTCAGAAGCATTATGCAAAAAAGGGTTTTACTGGGGACAAAATTTAGATTTAAGGGCTCTTGCAAAAGATAGAATTTATGAATTTATGTTTATATTTGCACATCCAAAAATCGCTGGAAGTACACAAGGCATTGGCAATCCAATTGCAATCGGTAATGGTCCAGCTAAAAATAAAAACAAATGGTATGAGGTCAAAAATACTGAAAAATGGTGGCCTTCTCGATATGGTGAAAATGACGAGCTTGGAACCTTGAATGAACTGCATTCTGGGAAGGTCAAAGAAGGAATTGATCTAATCAGAAGAGGTGAAGTTTTCGAGATGGGTACTTCATATGAAGAACAGAATCCAGGCTATCCTCCTAGATATTGGCATAATCTTACCCTTGCACATCCTCTAAGTTCAATTTTAGGAAGTAACAAAATGACTTGGCTTGAGGAAATTTTTATCGGATGTCCAGGAAAAGGCACTCAATTAGACACACCTGCGCATATAGGGGTTGAATATAGCAAAGGTGATATACGATTTTACAATGGATTCACACTTGAAGAAACAATTGGTAGCAATGCGAAAGCAACAAAATTTGGAATCGAAAAGACACCTGCTATTGTTACTCGTGGTATTCTTATTGACATGGTTAAGCATAAGGGGCACGAACTGAAAAAGGGTGAGATTGTAAATAAAAATGATATAATCGATTATTTGAAAAATAAAAAACTTACACTGACACCTGGCGATGCATTAATGATTCGGACAGGATGGATGAAAAATTTTTATAATGATCCGGAAAAATTCATGTCAGGTGAACCAGGATTAGCAATTGATGTTATCGATTGGGCATATGAAAAAAGGTTGTCCTTTATCGCAACAGACCAATGGGCAACGGAGGTTTTGCCTTCAGAAAACCAAAATGATGTTTTTCCAGTTCATGTTGAAGCTCTATGTAAAAAAGGATTTTATTGGGGTCAGAATTTTAAAATGGATAAACTAGCAGAAGATTGCAATAGTGATAAGAAATATGAGTTTATGTTTGTTTTTACGGTACCAAAAATTACAGGGACCACACAAGGTATAGGTAATCCAATTGCAATTAAATGATGATAAACATAACGATATAGAATAGTATCATAACTAGATAAATACAAATAAATTAATTAAATTTATATTATTGAAATGACTGTTAAAACTAAATTAGAACTCTTATAATAGAATTAAAAAATCGATTGAATTATATCCATAAATTACATCAAAAAATGTTTTGTAAATATCCTGAGAGATTTGATGTCGTATATATGCCTTTTTAATTCCTAACTTATTTTTTTGATGAGAGAAGCGACAATGCTTTTTAAACCGAAGATCGATAAAACCGTTATATCTGTGCCGGCCATTTGGATGGATAACGCTGTCAGGAATTACATGATTACAATTGGTATCCTGCAGTGTGGAATAATAGCAATAAGAAAAAGCTTCGGTATAAATATTGCTGAACCGTTTTAATATACCAAAGAAAGAGGTTCACATATAAGCACCTTAGGATAATTTTTCTAAATTCCTTTAATGATGAAGTGAGAGTTCCTGATTTTAATTTCTCTTTCTAAAGGGTGACTTGTTTCGTGACTCTTTGTGATGAAATTTGGATCCAGGTTAAATACATGCTGAACTTGCCCTGGTTCAGATTGGTAGACGATGTGATGTTAAGTAACGAGATAATGAAAGAAAGTTTTATTCAGCCCTTACAATTTTAACTTTGAAGTTTCGGCATAGTTATAACAATTTTTACCTTGCTATATCTGGACTTGAATGTAGTTGCATTAAGTGGTTATAGATAAGATTTAAAAAACAAATTGCCATCGTACAGTAGATGTTGTAAAAAATATCTTTTTAATGATAGAAAGAATAAATTTATTTGTACTGATTTATGTTTTAACTAATAATAATCAAAATAGGGTAAAATTGTATTTAAGCGTACTAAATCAATAAAATTAAGACTACAACAATACTAATATAATTGCAATCAACTCCGAACTTTAAAAATTATATACAAAATATAAATATTTTAATTAAAATAATCTAAAAAATAAATTTTCAAAAATATAATTTTTATAAAAATAGATAAAATAATCAATATGAAATCATATAATGGATTTTGAACTGAACAAAATCCAGAAGGACATTCAAAAAGCGATCAGGGTTATCGTTAAAGGAGAATTCGATAATGAGTTGGCCTACGAACTGGAAAAAAAGCACGAGTTTTCGCCTAAAATTTGGACGAAAGCCTGCCACCTGGGACTCATCGGTGTGCATTATCCCGAAGAGTATTCCGGCCAGGGTCTCGGTTCCCTTGAAGATATCCTGGTGGTCGAAGAGCTGTGCCGGGGGGATTCAACCATCGGCAGCGCCATCGCCCTGTCCTCTTTCTCCTCTGAAATCATCATGCATTACGGCACCGACGAACAGAAAAAGAAATACCTGCCGGCCGTGGCCGAAGAGGAGATGCTTTCCGCAGGTGCCTTCACCGAGCCGGACCACGGATCGGACATTACCTATATAAACACCACGGCCGTCAAAGACGGTGACGAGTGGGTGGTCAATGGGGGCAAAACCTTCATCAGCAACGGCGGACTGGCCGGTTTTTACAATGTATTGTGCCAGACCGATCCCGATGCAAAACCCGGTTGCCGCGGCCAGAGCCTGATCCTGGTCGAAACCGACCGTGAGGGCTTGTCCACTTCCGATGTCGGTCACAAGATGGGCATCCGGATGATGGCCACCGCCGAAGTGACCTTCAAAGACGTTCGGGTTCCCTTGAAAAATCTCATCGGCGAGGAGGGCAAGGGCTTCTATCACGTTCTGCATTTCTTCGACGAAAGCCGCATTCAGATTGCCGCCTAGGCCCTGGGAACGGCCCAGGGGGCCTACGACCGGGCCTTGGCCTACGTCAAGCAGCGCGAGCAGTTCGGCAAGAAAATCGCCCAGTTCCAGGTGACCCAGCACAAACTGGCCGATATGGTCACCAAGATCGAGCTGGCCCGCCTGATTACTTACAAGGCCGCCTGGAATTTCGACCAGGGCCGCATCGATCCCAAGCTGACCTCGATGGCCAAGATGAACGCAGCCCGCACGGCCGTAAAGGTCGCCGACGAGGCCATCCAGCTTCCGGGCGGCTATGGGTACATGACCGAATACGAAGTGGAGCGCTTTTATCGCGATGCCAAGATCACCGAGATTTAAGAGGGCACCAAAAAGATTCAAAAGAACGCCATTGCCAGTGCACTGATCCGCAAAATGAAAAAACAATAAGTGCCTCTCCTTAAATGGCAAATTTGTCCGATATCTGTGTTGCTCTCCAAATTCTATCTTCGGAATATCAACCATATTCCTGCGGTAATATTTTTCGTGTGTCTTGATCTATACCAAATTTACCTATTTCTGGAGCGCTACTATTGAAAATCCTGGAAGGCGCGCCTTTCTGCCTTTAGTTTCCCGGCATCTTTCGGGATACCCACAACTTGGTTTCGTTGATGCTGCGACCTGAGCATTACGACAGCTACCTCAGCATCTTTCCCGAGATGTTCGCCGGGTAATCACCGACCCGGGACGAACAGGGGAAAGCCACCCGCTCGGCGGCCGCCAACATCCAGGACCAGCCACAGGAGGACGCATGAACGACGACATCCAGATCTACCAGCCCAAGAACAATGTGAGAATCGTAACGGCAACTTCCCTTTTCGACGGGCATGATGCATCGATCAATATCTTCCGACGCATTCTGCAAAGTTCCGGCGCCGAAGTGATCCATCTGGGGCATAACCGTTCCGTCAAAGAGGTGGTCGATGCCGCCATCGAAGAGGACGCCCAGGGTATTGCCATCTCCAGCTACCAGGGCGGACATATGGAATTTTTTGCCTATATGGTGGATTTGCTCAAGGAGGGCGGCGCCGACCACATCAAGGTTTTCGGAGGCGGCGGGGGTGTCATCGTTCCGGAGGAGATCAAGGAACTGGAAGCCTACGGGGTGACCAAGATCTACTCGCCCGAGGACGGCGCCCGCATGGGACTGCAGGGCATCATCAACCATATGATCGAGTCGATGGACTACTCCCGGGCCGATCAGGCTTCCATGGACCTGACGGACCTGGCCCCGGACAACAAGCTGCGGGTGGCCAACATGATCACGGCCCTGGAGCAGGCCAAGGCCAAGGAAAACGGCCACCTGGCCAAATTCCGCCAGGAGCTTCAGTCCAAGATCGGCGACCGGATTGTGCCCGTTCTGGGCATCACCGGCACCGGCGGCGCCGGCAAGTCCTCTTTGACCGATGAACTGATATTGAGGATGCTGCACGACCTCAAGGATATCCGCATCGCCATCATCAGTGCCGATCCCTCGCGGCGCAAGACCGGCGGGGCCCTGCTGGGCGACCGCATCCGCATGAACGCCATCGGCAGCCCCCGGGTGTATATGCGGTCCATCGCCACCCGCAGATCCCATACGGAAATTCCCGAAGCCCTGGGCGAGGTGCTGGATGTGGTCAAAGCGGCCGGCTACGATCTGGTGATCGCCGAAACTGCAGGCATCGGGCAGGGGGATTCTCACATTATCGATCTGGTGGACGTCTCCATGTACGTCATGACCAGCGACTTCGGCGCTGCTTCCCAGTTGGAGAAGATCGACATGCTGGATTTCGCCGACCTGGTGGTGGTCAATAAATATGAGAAGCGCGGCGGCGAGGATGCCGTGCGCGATGTTCGCAAGCAGGTCCAGCGCAATCGAAATGCCTTCGATAAAATCCCGGACGATATGCCGGTTTTCGGGACCATCGCATCCAAGTTCAACGACGATGGGGTCACCGCCCTTTACCACGCCCTGCTGGATACCATCAAAGAGAAAAGCGGGGTCGGATTCGAATCCAGCCTGCCCCGCGTGGATACCAAGCAGTCCACCTCCAAGACCATTATCATTCCGCCGGAGCGCACCCGCTACCTGGCCGAGATTGCCGATACGATTCGGCAGTACCACCGTGAGACCAGCGAACAGGCCGATGCCATTCGGCGGGTCTGGCACCTGGAAGAGAGCGCCAATGCCTTGACCGAAGGCGAACTTCAAGGCGATGCGGCCGTTTTGCTGGACCGCCTTAAAAAGGAAATCGTCAAGGCCCGCGAGGAACTGGACGCCGAAACCGAGAAGCTGGTCAACGACTGGAAAGAGACCAAAGCGGCCTATGCCGGCGACGAACTGGTCTACACTGTTCGGGGCAAGGAAATTCGGGTGCCCCTGACCACCGAGTCGCTTTCCCGCCAGAAAATACCCAAAATTTCCCTGCCGCGTTTCGAGGACCCCGGCGAGATTTACACCTGGTTGAGAAGAGAGAATCTTCCGGGATACTTTCCTTACACCGCGGGCGTATTTCCCATGAAGCGGGTGGGCGAAGATCCCACGCGCATGTTTGCCGGCGAAGGGGACCCGGCGCGCACCAACCGCCGCTTCAAGATGCTTTCGGCCAACAGCGAGGCCAAGCGGCTTTCCACGGCGTTCGACTCGGTGACCCTATACGGCTACGATCCGGACCGGCGCCCCGACATCTACGGCAAGGTGGGCAACTCCGGGGTGAGCGTCTGCACCCTGGACGATGTCAAGGTGCTGTATGGCGGCTTCGAGTTGTGCGCGCCCAATACCTCGGTCTCCATGACCATCAACGGGCCGGCGCCCATCATGCTGGCCATGTTCCTCAACACGGCCATTGACCAGCAGGTGGAAAAATACGCTCAGGAGAACGGCCGGCAGCCGTCTGTGGAGGAATACGAAAAAATCAAGGCCATGGTGCTGGAGAATGTGCGCGGCACCGTTCAGGCCGACATTCTCAAGGAGGACCAGGGCCAGAACACCTGTATTTTTTCCATTGACTTCGCCCTGAAGATGATGGGGGATATCCAGGAGTACTTTATCGAAAAGAATGTGCGCAACTTCTACTCGGTCTCGATTTCCGGATACCATATTGCCGAGGCCGGGGCCAATCCCATCAGCCAGCTGGCTTTTACCCTGGCCAACGGCTTCACCTATCTGGAATATTACCTCTCCCGCGGCATGCCGCTGGACAGCTTTGCTCCCAACCTCTCCTTCTTTTTCTCCAACGGCATGGATCCCGAATATACGGTCATCGGCCGGGTGGCCCGCCGTATCTGGTCCATCGCCCTGCGAGAGAAGTACGGCGCATCGGTGCGCAGCCAGATGCTAAAGTACCATATCCAGACCTCCGGCCGCAGCCTGCACAGCCAGGATATCCAGTTCAACGATATCCGCACAACCCTGCAGGCCCTGTGCGCCATTTACGACAATGCCCAGAGCCTGCACACCAATGCCTTCGACGAGGCCATCACCACTCCTACGGAGGAGTCGGTGCGGCGCGCCCTGGCGATCCAACTGATTATCAACCGCGAGTGGGGGCTGGCCAAAAACGAAAATCCCTACCAGGGCAGCTTCATCGTCGACGATCTGACCGATCTGGTGGAAGAAGCCGTGCTCATGGAATACGACCGGATTACCGCCCGCGGCGGTGTGCTGGGCGCCATGGAAACCGGCTACCAGCGCAGCAAGATCCAAGAAGAGTCCATCTACTACGAAATACTCAAACATTCCGGAAAGTATCCCATCGTGGGCGTCAACACATTCCGCGATCCACACGCCGACGGTGACGACATGCTGGAAGGCATCTCCTGTATCGACCTGGCCCGGGCCACGACAGAGGAAAAGGAGTCCCAACTCACCCGTTTGAAAGACTTCCAGGCCCGCAACGCGGACAAGGCGCCCGAGGCATTGGAGCGGCTGCAGAAAGTGGCCCTGTCCGGCGACAACATCTTCGCCGAACTGATGGAGACCGTTAAAACGTGCAGCCTGGGGCAGATTACCGAGGCGCTGTATGATATGGGTGGGCAATATCGGAGGAATATTTAACGTAAAATTAAATCGTCTTTCACAGGGGTTATAACTATTCCCGGACGTTGAAATAACAGTATCGTTGAATAGTAATGCCATCACCTTTTTGTTTTATGAAAATGAGAGGTATTGGGTTAGACAGCAAAATGCATCAACTTCAGGCGTTCAAGCAAGGTCGATCAACTTGAAATATCAAAGAGAAGGTTTTGGAATAAACTCCCCGGCTCTTGATGAAAATAATGAGTTTAAGGTGTTCTGGTAATAATGAATTTAGACGTTGAACTAATTGCCCAACTACTAGGGATACTAGAACTTTAATTACACCCTACAGATACTTTTAAAAAACTATTATTTCATTCCACAATTATTTTTGCAATGGAATTTATTACCAGCCTTCTAATTCTTCTTCCCATAAGTATCGTTCAAGGGATAATGGGTGACGTATCTCCAGTCGGTTTTATCCTTGTTTCAGCGTCTTCATCCAGTGAATGGTTATCCAGGGATAATTGCTTTGACTATAAATTTATACATCAACGGGTGATAGGCACGGCGCCTGACGAATTAATTGTACCTTACATTTAATTTATTAATCTAAAAAAACTTAATTATAATGAATTTTCTTAGACAATCTTAACAATTCTCTGTTAAATCAAAAGGCCATGGGAATATTAGAGCGTAGAAGACGAGATAAAGATAGACGCCGTCAGCAAATTCTGATCGCGGCTAGGCGTGTATTTATTGAAAAGGGGTATGGGTGTACAACCATGGAATCTATTGCTAGGGAAGCAGAACTGAGCTCAGGAACCCTTTATTTATATTTTAAAAGCAAAGAGGAGCTGTACGCGTCATTGTCAGTGAGGATCCTTCAATACCTGTTGATTCGGATGGAGCACATCACCGAAGAGGGTAACAAATCTGCCGAGAAAAGATTGGAAAACCTGAAAGATGCCTTATTGGACACTTACGACTTCGATCCCCTGATGCTGATCAACATGTTCAAACTTCAGTCCAGCGAAACCCTACAGCATATCTCATATGAGCTATTAGCGGAGATCACGGATCTGGCCAGGAAAATCCTGGGTAAAATAACAGAAGTTTTAACGTATAGCCTGAATGAAGCAGCCTTTGCTGACTACACTCCAATCGCCTTGGCCGACATTCTTTGGGGGTTGTTTTCCGGGGTCATTTTGCGAGAAGAGATCAACAAGGTTATCAATGCTACCGAAGACCTTGTTTGTGACAGATTTGAACTGGCCTTTGACATTTTTATCAGAGGCCTTCAAACATCAAAAAGTTGATGCATTGAAGATAAACATTTTCGGCCCTGATGAAGTCGCACTTGGCGACCTATCCGTATAGATCTGTATTGGTACTTTATATGTTGGTTTGCAGACCTGTTAGGAAGGAAAAGAAAACATGATGTTGCGGGAAAAGCCATCCTGGCACCTCCTCCATCTCCCGCTCAGGACTGGACGCAATGCCATCTTATCTATCAACGACGAGATGGCGCGTCCAGTCCTCTATCCTTTCAACCGTCTTTGTTCACCTATGTATTTTATAGGAAAAGATTTTGCCAACTTAAAATAACTCAATAATTACGTTTAAAGAAATGCCCTTCCTAAATTTGTATCTGACAACGATTAAGCGGACTTGGAGATGACCAAGGAAACAACGGAACTTCTGGAAATGAAGGTGAAGGAACTGGAAGCTGAGATAGAGAAAATCAATACAGCTTTAGACGTTTTGCTGGAACGTAGAAATAAGGAAAAAGCGGATATCTACAAAATGATATCCGGTGAAATCCAAAAAAATGTACTTCCTTTCCTATACCGGATGACAACCGAACCACTGAGTTCAGCTTCCCAAACCGTTATTTGGACCGCCCCGTAAAAGGTTATGGCACCATTCCCGAGGGAGAATATACGGTCCTGACCGTGATGGACACCGGCCCGGGAATGAACCGGGAAACGCTCGATCGGATTTTCGAACCGTTTTATACAAAAAAGGTTATGGGCCGCAGCGGCACCGGCCTTGGCCTGACCTTGGTATGGAATGTCATCCAGGACCACGGCGCCTATATCAACATAATCAGCAATGACCAGGGTACATGCTTTGAAATCTATTGCCATACCACCCGTGAGATGCCTGCAGACAAGGCAAATTCACTACAAATTAACAGCCTTTATGGGCAAGGCGAACGCGTCCTTGTTGTGGACGATGTCAGAAGCCAGCGGGAAATCGCCTGTCAAATTTTGGAGAAATTGGGTTATTCACCTGATTGCGTATCGTCCGGAGAAGCGGCAGTGGAATATGTCAGAAAACATGGCGGCGTCGATCTGCTGCTTCTCGATATGATCATGGACCCGGGAATAAACGGCCGAGAAACCTATGACCGGATAAAAGAAATTTATCCGGATCAAAAAGCGATCATTTTGAGCGGCTTTGCCGAAACCGATGAGGTCAAAAAGGCTCTCGAAGCAGGCACCGCTAAATATATAAAAAAGCCCGCTGCTATGAAAGAGTTGGGGCAAGCCATAAAGGAGGTGTTGCGTTGAACGAATTGATAGGCCTTTAGACCATTTTGAGATGTATCCTGATCCGCGATAAACTGCTTTTATTCGATTCGGATATCGTCCTTTCCTTTGCGATGGGTCTTTCTGTCAAGTCGAGTGGCAAAAATTATCGGAATCTCAAAATTGACCGCTATCGATTTCAACAGTGAGGTAAATTCCACCGGAATCTAACCGAGATCGTTCCTCTTATCAGGATTTTTTCTTGATTTTTATTCTGGTATGCCAATGATAGGAAGAGTCCATGCACCTATTTTTTTTACCTCAGGAAAGGAATCCATTGATGCCAGCGAAAAAAAAAGTTGACTGTGCCAAACTGATTAAAATGGTCAAGAGCGGAACACCCCAGTCCGAAATTATGAAAGCGTTTAAATTCAACACAGCGATCCAGTTTAAGACCCACTATCTCAGCGCATTGATAGAAACCGGTACTATTCCGGAAGTCAAGACAGGTCATGCCATTTCGAAATCAACACCTGCAAAAGAATCCGTCGTCAACAAACGTGGTAGCTTGATCATTTCAAAGGAGTTAGTCGAAGAGATGGGGTTTGCTGAAGGAACTACCTTTACTGTCAGAAAGACCAAGGCGGGCATATCGCTTAAAAAAATTGCCTGATTATTCCGTTTGATATTTGATTCGATGACATCGAAAAAGACGGACCGCCATCTGTCTGCTTTTTTGATAAAAAATAGTGTTGATTCAGTATATTCAACTTGTCGTTCCTGCTATCGTTATGGTAAAAAATACACAATGCGGGAAGGACCAATTGGCATCTTTAATCATTCCCGCTGGGGATCGGGCGGACCTCCTTACCAAATTGCAACAAGCTACCCTAAACTCCCACGCCCGATCCCCTTTATTTTAATATCCGCATAACCGGAGTCCGATATTTATGACGCTGACCAAGCAATCAATCGTAGAACAAGTCCAGGAGAAAGTGGGATTTCCTAAAACCCGATCGATCGAAGTTGTCGAAACGCTGATAGAGATTGTCAAATCTTCTCTTGGTTCCGGTGACGATATATTGATCTCCGGGTTCGGAAAATTTTGCGTCAAGGATAAAAAGGCACGTAAGGGGAGAAATCCGGCTACGGGTGAAGATGTCATCCTGCCGGCAAGGCGTGTGGTGACGTTCAAGTGTTCGGGTCGGTTGAAGCAAAAGGTGAACGTGAAATGATCCCCAAACCGAATCGGCATCAACATTCACGCCGCACTTCGTTCATCATCGCAAAATACTCGGTCAAGGAAGGAACTTTCCGGGATGTCATTAAGAACATCGGTGCGGGTGGATTGTTTATAGGGACATCGAGAAAGATTGCCGAAGGACAAACCATTTCGCTCGAATTTCCGCTGTTCCAATTTGACAAGATAATTCAGGTATCCGGGAAAGTGGTACGCCATGAACATAACGGATTTGCGGTTGACTTCGATGAGCCTATCGATGATTTAATCAGCGGGAAGGGGCAGTTCCCGGAGATTGTCCATGAGGCTGATCGGTAAAATTATTTACAATGCCACAGGGACCAAACATGTACGGCAGGTTCGTTGGTTTTTACTCCTGAAGGCATTGGTCGACCACTTTCCAGAAGCCACGGAAAACTTTAAGGTAAAATCAACGAATTTATCGACATAACATCCTCAATAGGTTTATTCTATCCGGGATCTACACAATGATCGGCCCGTTTTTCAATTTGACCCACAATCAGGAGTGCAGAACGTATGAACAAGCTTGAGCTGATCCAGGCACTAAGAGACGCCACCTACCTGTCTAAAACACAAGCCGCCACCGTTGTGGACATCTTTTTCAATGGGATGGCCGATACGCTAGCCAAAGGGGACCGTGTTGAAATCAGGGGATTGTGCTCGTTCTCTGTCAAGGAATACGATGGATATACCGGGCGCAATCCGAAAACGGGTGAAAAGGTCAAAATCAAACCAAAGAAACTGCCCTTTTTTAAAGCGGGGAAGGAGTTGAAGGAGCGGGTGGATCGTTAAGATAGAAATCAACTCGTTTGCGATCAAGAAGGCATCGTCGAATAATGTTCTTGGCAGACAATGAAGCCAAGATCGCCCCCATCGAAAGCAGGCATTTAACACTATAAAACTAAAGTATCCGCTTAATGGCCAGATCCTTAGAAATCCTGATCGTCGATGACGAACCTCGGATGTGTACTAGTCTGGAGGCACTGCTTCAAAGCAAGAACTATCAGGTCTCTTCGGTGAACTGTGGCAAAGACGCCCTGGTTTCTTTAAAAACAACACGATTCGCCCTGGTCCTTCTGGACGTTCATTTGCCGGATATGCCGGGGCACGAAATCCTGAGCCACATCAAGATTCAAAGACCTGATACTCCGGTCATTTTCATTACCGGGGATACCGATCTCGATTCGGCCCTGTCGGCGTTGCAAAACGGCGCTTATGATTATATCCGTAAACCCTTCGAACCCGATAAACTCATCAAGACTGTTGAGAATGCGCTGGCTCAAGGGGCACTGCTCAGAGAAAAAGAGACCATCGACAAACAGCTGAAACTGTCTGAAGAAAGATATCGCTACCTGGTCCAGAACATCCCCGACATCATCTACACCTTGGACGCCGATGGGAATTTCACCTTCCTGAGCGAGGCCGTGGAACACCTGCTGGAAACGAAAGTCGACGATCTGATCGGTAAGCACTATTCTACGATTGTGTCCGAGGCGGATCGAGAGAAAGCCAATTGGTTCTTCAACGAAAGAAGATCGGGTAAACGCATCTCTTCGGGGCTTGAATTACGCCTGAAGGTTGCCGGAAAAACGCCGAGCACATCGCAGAAAGACCGGTTCGTGACTGTTGAACTCAAATCCGTGGGGATCTACGAAGCGGTCCCACCCGATGGCAAGAAACAGCTCGTCGGCACCCACGGGGTTATCCGCGACATCCACGAAAGGAAGCAACTGCAGACCCAGCTTCACAGTGCCCAGCGCATGGAAGCCCTCGGCACACTCGCAGGGGGTATCGCCCACGACTTTAACAATCTGCTGATGGGTATCCAGGGCCGTTCCGCACTGATGGCCATGGATCTGGACGACGACCATCCCCATGGGGAACATCTGAGCGCCATTGACGACTATATCCGCAGCGCCAAGGAGTTGACCAACCAGTTGCTGGGCTTTGCCCGGGGCGGCAAGTACGAGGTCAAACCGATCGACATCAACGAATTGGTTCATTCGACGGCAACCATGTTTGGCCGGACAAGAAAAGAAATCAGCATTCACATAAAAACTCATGACGAAGCTATCGTATTGGAAGCGGACCATCGACAGATCGAGCAGGTGTTGATCAATCTGTTCATGAACGCCTGGCAGGCGATGCCCGATGGCGGAGAGCTGTATCTGGGAACCGAAATCGCCATACCGAATGATGAATTTTGCATGGCGTATAAAATGGAACCGGGAAGCTATGCCCGTGTGTCTGTCACCGATACCGGTATCGGTATGGATACGAAGATCCAGGCGCGGATTTTTGACCCGTTTTTTACGACCAAAGAAAAAAACCGGGGGACTGGTCTTGGGTTGGCTTCAGTCTACGGAATTATCAAGAATCACGGAGGGGTAATCACTGTCTCCAGCGAAAAAGGTCAAGGCTCAACATTTAATATCTACCTGCCGGTGTCTGAAAAATCAGCGGATCGGGATATTCCGTTAAATGGAGAAATCGCAAAGGGGTCTGAAACGATACTACTGGTTGACGATGAAGACATGATTTTAGACGTCGGCCAGGCCATGCTGCAAAAACTGGGCTATCGTGTCATTGTGGCTAACAGTGGCAATGAAGCTGTTGAAATCGTTCAACGGATGGGCACAAAGATAAATCTGGTACTCTTGGATATGGTTATGCCAGTCATGGGGGGTGGCGAGGTGTATGATCGTATCCAGCAGATTTGTCCGCAGATGCGGGTAATCCTTTCCAGTGGGTATACCATCGATGGTCAGGCACAACTGATCATGCAGCGTGGCTGCAACGGCTTTATTCAAAAACCGTTTAATTTGTCGGAGCTATCTCAAAAAATCCGTCAACAATTAAATGGTCGCGAAGGATCGGGATAATTCCAGGCGTCATCGCGATCTATTGACGGTTTTTTCCCAAAGTCTTTTCAGCGTTTTTCGAAGCCATTGACGGAGCTTATCCACGATCTCCTAAACCATCTGCGTTTTACAATCAGTTAACTTTATCGACACTCGACGCGATATGACGTCGGAAACAAGTGTTGAAATAGTCTGTATTTTAAAACGGATCTAACAAGATGCCATCAAGGTATGCACCTTGCAGTCGAAAACAAAAGGATGGTTAACCCTTGTCCATCCATTCGATAGATAGACCGATATCGTGCCAATTTCGGATTCGTACGAGGTAGCCGCCAATGCTTGCTCCTCGATTTTAATGCCGATGCTTCGTGTTCGGTAAGAATAGCGCCCCGGTAAATTGGCCCTTCAATGAGGCATTGATCAAACCGATCACATGAGATGCGCCATGCGAGAAATCACACGCAACTTCGGATTGGTGACTACATTCCGCATCCTGGTCGATCAGGATCGCCGACACCTGGCGGCCATGTTGAACCAACATGCCAGAATGAACCCACCCGTTTTGATCGTCCCGCTGTTGGCCAGCGAGTATACCCTGCCGGAAAACCAGCCGGTTTTTAATAACATTTTATCACACCTGTCCCGAGCAGAATATCTGGATCACATTATTTTTGGTCTGGATCAGGCCTGCGCATCCGAGATGCAACTGCTCAGGGACCTGATCGCAAGGCATCGCATCAACAAGGCCATAATCCAGTGGAATGACGGCCCGGTGTTCGGCAATATTTACCGGATGCTCAGCGACGCGGGCATGGTGCCTGCAGAGTCGGGCAAGGGTAAAAATATTTTCCTGGGAATCGGCATCGCCCTGGCGTTGCAGGCCAAGGCGGTCGGGATTCTGGATGCGGATATCCGCTCTTTCGATTGTATCCAGCTGGATCGCCTCCTGTACCCGGTGGTGGTGCACAATTATGATTTTTCTAAAGCCTTTTACACCCGCATTTCCAACCGACGGCTGTACGGACGCGTCAAGCGGCTCCTCATGGACCCGCTCCTGCTTGCGCTCAAGACGAAATTTATCGAGTCCAAGGACAAAAAAATGTTGGGTTTGATCGATTTTCTTTTGCAATTCGATTACCAGCTCTCCGGTGAAGTGGCGTTCCGCTCGGATCTGTTGAAAAAAATGCGTTTTGCCACCAACTGGGGCGCGGAGATCTTCACCTTGATCGAAGTTTACCGCAAAGCGTCGAGCGCCGCCCAGGTCGATTTTTCCATCGAACCATTCGATCACAAACATCAGACCGTCTCCGAAGACGACCTGTCCAAGGGCCTCACGCGCATGGCAGTCGATATCGTCACGACGTTGATGAATGCCCTGGTGCAGGGTGAAGGGCTCGATCTGAGCGAGGCTTTCTTCAGGGATCTGCTGACCATCTACATGGGGGTTACCGACAAGTTGACCAAGATGTACTCGGATGAATCCATGTTCAACGATCTCGATTATGATTGGGACGATGAGGAATACCTGGCACGGAATGTATTTGGCGCCTGCATCCTGCACGCCGGTGATATTCTGACGGCCCAGACAACCGATACCGACCGGCTGTTGCGCCTGGCGAACAGCTACCCCCAGTTTAAGCCATGTCTGGAGGCCGGGTTGGCCAAGGCGATTCTATCCGTCGAATTGGAGCTAAAGAGAAGCGTTTTCGAAACACCCCATACAGCTTCATGGGAACGCGTGTGTCACAAGATGCCAGAAATCAATGATGTCCTCATTGAGGCGATCCGGGTTTAATATCCGCCCCTTTCAGCTGTATTCTCTTCTGGTGTGCCACGAGCACACTTTAAATAGAATGTGTGTAACTGTAAAGAAGATGAGGCAGGCACCTCGGAGCAGGTTTCAAACCTCCTTAAGCTGCGCTGGTGAAAAGCCAGGGGGGGTGAGTATTAAAGAAAAGGTCCCGTTTGATGGGATCAGGTGTGAATCAAGGAGATGAGCGCAAGCGAACCATTGCTGAGGTGTCGTAAAAATATGGATGGCGTCAAAACTGGGGTGATAGATGCCAGGGTAAGTATAGATGGCAACTGTTTACTGTCTATGCGTCGTCCGGCATAAAGATGGCATGAACTGGATTCGGGCTTTTGTACGGGAACGCAGAAACCTGTCGTCCCGATGGCAAGGGAGAAACGCAAGTGGTTGCTCCATGAGCGTGAGAGTATAGATGCAGGGCACAAGGGCGGAACGACCCGTAGTAGTGATGAAGTCTGTGTAATACAGATGGAGCGAAGGGGTTGTACTGTCTGCTTTAGTGGTGTGGCCAACCGGAGATGGAAGAAGTTGGTGACTAAGACAAAGTTGTTTTGTATTTCCAATCATATGGTGCGGCAGGGGCGATGGGCAGTCGATTGAGATCAAATGCCGCGGTCGCATATGTACCGTTCATCGTCATATAAGCACTTGGCTTTGAACCGCTGGTATTCTTCCGGGGAAAGCCATTGTTTTCGCAATTCGTCGATTCCGGGAAGAATCCTGGACAATTCGTACTTGAACTCAGAAAGAAGCTTGCCAAGCGATACGTGGATAATCATTTCTTTGGCGAGCAGTTCCCGTTGACTATAGCGATTATTTTCGGTGATGTCATGGATCGCCACCAACTGCTCGTAAATATCCTTCAGACTGCCGGCTGCATCGGTCAGGTCCCCGGCTTTATCCTGGCTGATCTCTAACATTTTATTTCCTTAACATTTTGATTACAGTCGGATATGCCCTATCCATTTCAAATCAGGACAGGAGGCTGACCTTCGAACCTTCGACATGAAACCGTAAAATCCGTCGATCCATTTTTTCCGAATTCAACCCGCTTGTCATCAAACAGTAGATGGGATCGATGATCAAAGTTCGCACATCCTCGGGCGTATTGATAGCCGTCAACGGTACCACATAAGCGCATTCCGTATCTTCCCATGACCGTTTTAAGGAACGATCCTCATCTTCGTCATAGCGCTGCCATAGGCATTCTTGCTCCAGTTCGAAGCCTTCACCAACCGCGCTGTGGAGCAAAAATTCATTAAGCTTCCACTCACCGGATGAAAAAAGAACATAAAGCAGTGCCCGAGGGCCGACGATTTCAGCCTCCCCGGTATCGAACAGCTTAATTTGTATGGCCAAACAGGCGCCGGGGTTCCTGGCACCCCTTTTATAGATACCGTAATTCTGGATCAAATCGTGATATACCCAGTCGCTGGTATTATCCGCATCGTCATCCAGGAATTCGACCTTGCGAATCCCTTCAATCGATTCCAGCTTCTGTTTCAACAGGGCGGACATTTTTTCCAGCATCGCATCGATTTCTTCGCCGGCCTTGTAGATTACCGTTGCCGCATTGAACAGGTTCTCTCCATTCATTTTTTTTCCTTTCAGAACGAATCATTCAAGTCATCCAAAAAATCGCATCCTGAGCAAAAATCCTTTGATCGAATAAAAACCAGGGCGGAGGTCTCCAGAATATCTCTTTTTCAATATCGACGAACACGGATTCCCCTGCCAGCCATTCGAAACCGGTAAAGACGGTCTGTCCCCGCCGACGTAAAAACGCGATCACCCCATCGGCCCATAAATTCATGGCCGATCCGAAATTCGGCAGATGGTAAAGCAGGACCTCGATCAGGCTGCGCCATCCGATGCAGATCAAACGGTCACTCCAGGATTTATCCGGAAAACCAGTCAATGATGCGTCTATTTCCCGGCTACCAAGCCCGGTATCCTTGACAAGATAGACATGGAATGCGCTTTTTTTTTCGTCATCCGGCAGGGCCACCCATTGATTGACCAATTCATGCATGCCGGATATGGGGGAATTCCATTTTATCTCGAACAATACGGTCAACGTCGTTTCCCCGTTATAAACAAACCGGGCAACAATATCGGGTTCGGTGCGGCCTTCGTTTCTCAGGTTCGGCCAGAAAGAGAGCTTAACATCGGTCGGTGCTGCGGTGGGCCACGTTTCGGTATCGAAGGGCAACCAGGCACGAAACAAAGCCCACACCTCCCTAACGGACATATACAACAAGGGACCGAAAATGCAGGAGGTGACCTCATCTTCACGTAGATCGAAGGTCCGATCCTTCCGATGCCTGGCGGCAAATAACATATCCCCTCCAAAGTAAAAATTTAAAGTGACGGACTAAAAATTTAGCCAGATTTCAATCCATCACTCTAAAAGTACGTCTACTGGCATGAAAAATCAACCGTTATTCAATCTTTCGGATTGTTCAGATATTTCCCCGCTTTTGAGATCATCGGCAAAAAGAGGGGGAAATCCTTGTGGAAATAAAACAATTACTTGGGGCAAGAATTAAGGAAATAAGGAAAAAGAGGCATCTTACCCAGGAACAGCTGGCAGAGAAAGTGGGGATCAATCCGAAATACGTGAGCAGCATTGAGCGGGGAAAGGAAAACCCGACCCTTGATACCTTCATCAAAATTGCCGAATCATTGGAGGTGGGCATTGGGGATCTGTTTAACCGACTAGAACCGGAGAACCCTAAAAGAAGAATAAAAGATATCGTCTCCATGCTCGAACAGGCGCCTGCCGAACAACAAAAGCTGGCATTGAAAGTCCTTTCGGCCCTTTTCATCTAACGGCTTGTATTTTAGGGCTTAATCATGGGTTTTAAGGGAATTGTGTACCAAAGCACGTAAAATCGCCTGAGAACCCCTGTTTGGCAGGGATTTTAGCATGATTTTGCGGTATAACATACTGTGGTCATAGGATATATTGAACATTTTGTGTCATATCCACGTAACCAACTAAGATCATTAAAAAAAGTTAACACAAAGTTCAAATCTCGAAATTTTAATCCATAGATGGATGCCTTTATCACAAACTGGAAAATTAATCTTCGATGCAGGCTAGAAATACACTGCAGATGTATTATTGATACCCACGTTTGCTGAAAATAACGGCATCAATCCAAAATTGTAAGTCGCGCAAGGCCTAATCAGGTTAATTACAGTCCGTTTTTTATATCATATCTTTCTATCAATTAGGTTGAGTCCCAAGCCGTTTCCGCTATTTCCATCTTTGATAATATGAACTTTTACTCCTGTGGATTTCAATTTCCTGAGAAATATGAGAAACTTTTTAGAACAGTCAGATAGAAAACCATTAACTCTATATCCCCCTATGGTAGATAGATTTAAGAATGGCACTTTTCATAGGGGGAGATTACATCACCAAGCTATTAATTTCCAGAATAGGTATCGACTGCCGTTTTATTAGCGAAATAAGCCCAGAAAGGGCCATAAATCGAACATACTCACTGTCTCTTCCATAGTGAAAAATGACCTTAATTGCCACATTTCATAGTAAAATCTACCATTCCATACCAGATATTTAACAAACTCCCAGGACTTCCGTCCCTTGCCCATAGGGGAGATCCCGATGAACTGGTGAGAATGTAGATCTTTATAATGTCGGCAAAGGGAAGGTCATAATGATATCGATTTGCCAAGCTGGTTGAGACGGGAGCGTACGAAAATCTTGGCTTGGATGGATTCTTCTTCGGCTCATGCTTGGCCTTGTTTATCAGTCCATTCTCGGACTGCGTTTTGTGTACAGTCGTTGGATTTGTGGGGACCAGAAAAAATCGTTTGAGGACATCGCCAGTCCGTAGCGGGCCGTATTCCGGGTTCGCCTTTTTTCCGCCACCATTCACTCCCGGATTTCGGGGATTGCTCTGATATTTCCCCTATAGCGAGGCTTGCCCGAAGCCTATTTAAAACAATAACCTGGTTATAGGCAGTTGTTTTAAACCTCTGCCATTTAAGGATCTAAAACACCTTATCCTCCCAAAGCTTTTAAATTAGAGGGTTCCCAATGGACTATTTGGGTTCCGTTACAAACCCTTTAAAATCAGGGCTTCACAAGGATTCTAAAAACTGGAAAATAGATTGTCGATTTTTTTTGTTAAAGCTCATCATTTTTTCCATGTAAAATCAAATAGATAAAATTTTTTTTGAATAGCTGTTAGCTTTTCATTTTTAAATCATACTATTTGGCAGGATGAAAAAAGCCAACCTGCTGGATAAAATGGTCGGCCCTAATTTTGTCCTATTTAAACTCACACCAATTATAGGGAGGCAATAGCCATGAGTAAGAGAAGAAAGAAAGATTCAAAAGAAACGAAAAAGCTGAAGTTCGAAATTCATGACGACTTCGATGCAGAGGTTAATG
The DNA here is from genome assembly GCF_009688965.1 of Desulfosarcina widdelii. Taxonomy (GTDB): domain Bacteria; phylum Desulfobacterota; class Desulfobacteria; order Desulfobacterales; family Desulfosarcinaceae; genus Desulfosarcina; species Desulfosarcina widdelii. Next base: position 563,541 of record NZ_AP021875.1, read on the forward strand.
AGGGGGTGGCTTCCTCGCAGCTCGAAATTTTTCGAATCAGTCAAGATGAGAAACCCGGAGTTATTTTTACTCGTCAACACCAGATTGTGCAGGTGCATTACTGCCGCGAACCTGAGATAAAGGGTTATGTCATTTGCAACATCGAAGAGGGCTCTGAAGATTGTGTGCTCTGCCAAATAGGGAGGCAGCGACAAAAAAAATTGCTGTTCCCGATTGTATCGTTAGAAACCGAAGATATCGAAGTTCTGTCCGTGTCAAATTCTTTGAGGCCCAACGCACTTCTACCTCAAATTCAAAATGTTCTGGAGTCGGAAAAAAAGTGCGCTACGTTTTTCTCTCATGAGGATTATAAGTACACGTTATCTACCCAAAGCCTGAAAAAAGATCACCGGCGTAGGGTAGTGTCAGTGATAAAGTCATTTGATAAGGCTTGGAAGGCTGGGGAAGTAGACCTCTCTTCCGTTTACCAGAGAATCAGCAACCTGGCTTTGGCTAATTGCACTGAGATTAAGAAGATGCTCGACTTGAAGGGGATCGACCCTTTTAGTGACGATGACTAAGTGGCGGGGCTCGACGTTTAAAATTGATAGACCGGGCAAACTTAGGCGTTTCCGAAACGATTGGTCTGGTAAAAGAATACTCAAGCTTTTGAAAGAGCATAAGGGCAGACTGGCTATTAATTGGGAGATAGGTGTCGGTAAGAGCCACAATATCGATGATGTCATCGAGGCAGCGGTTAACGGTGATTTTTATGATCTGGTTGTGTGTCTTGAACCGACCCGGCTGCTGATCGATGAGCGTAGATGGATAAAGAATCCGCCGCCCGGAATAAAAATTGTAAATCTGAAGCCAAGACCTAAGGAAAAATGCGGACCGCAATTAGATCAGGAGTGGTCAAAGTTCGAGCAAAAGGGTCTCGGACTGTTGGGGCGAGAAGAAATTTGCGGTCTTTGTAAAAGGAAAAAATGTTTTTGGCCCCAGCAATATGGAAAAGCGCTTAAACACACTCGGGCGGTTTTTGCCACACAGGCCCATTTGGAGCGTTCACCGTTCTTTATCGAGCAGCTTAAAAAATGGACTGAGGCGGAGACGGTTCTGCTTTTGTTGGACGAGGCCGGTTTTATCTGTAAACCATTGCGCCGGAAGATTTCGTTTCAAGATATTGAACAATTCCATAACGCATTGAGAATATATGCTCAAAAGGCGAAGAAATCGAAAAAGATTAAACGTTGGTTGTACCTACTGAAGGTACTATTGAAGGCAATAACCCGGGATCTGCAATCTGCCCAATGGACATTTTTTCCTTTATCGCCGGGGCAGTCCATCAAGCTGCAGAAAATCGGTCACAAGTTGTATGGTGATGGGTTTAATTTTATCGCTTATCATCTTGTGCAGTTCGGAAAATCGATTGTTGATTCCAGGGAACGGCATAAAACGGGCGGCATATCCTATGCCATACAACCTTTTGTAGATTGCAATGTCATAATTTACAGCGGCACCGCAGAGCATGAGTTCTTAAAATTCAGGATCGGAAAAGATTTTGCGAACCCTTTTGAAAAGTACCAGTTCGTCCACCGAGGTACGGTCTGGTACAACATTGCTTCACGGCTGGGGACCCGTTCCTTTTTTACCCGTAATGCACTCCAGATTCTTGATTTCTATGCCCAACTGATAGGTGAGCGGATATCACAAGGGAAACGACCGCTATTAATTGCAAAGAAACTTTTTATTCAGATTTGTGTGGACGAACTTAACCGCCGCCTGAAAGATTTTGGGTACGGCCATATTAAAGTCGTCATTGCAGAAAAAGATACCGACCTGAGCAGTAAAAAAGTGGTGCCGATCATTAATTACGGAATGATTGGCATCAACAAATTCCAAGATTTTGACTGCGCATTTTGTCTGACCGGCTATTATGTCAATGAGCGGGTAGCCAATAGCATTCTCCAAGATATTGTGGCTTCCGATCGACACATACCGATCAAGATTAATACCGGTGGGATTCCGCGAAGAAGGACGGCAAAGATTATAAATCATAAGGATCGGTTTTATGATGTCGCAAAACTGGCGCAGATGGCACTGTCTCAGCAAGAGATGGATGTGGTTTTACAGGCCGTCGGCAGGGTTAGACCATATACAAAACCGAGGGAAATAATCACCTTTCAATGCAGTAGCCACCCCCGTATGGATTATAGCCGAGAGTTTGACAACATCGGGGAGGCACGGTCGTATTTTTCGATACCGAGCCGCAAAGCACATAAAACGGCTACCACTAAAGAAAAGATCGAAAAAGCAAGAGGAGAGGGGTTCAACCAGGCGCAGATCGCTAAAAAATTGGGATTAAACATCCGTACGGTTAAGAGATATTGGAGCTAAAGGTGGCATAACCCCTTTATAATATAATATATAGGGGTCGTGTCACCCTGGAGATAGGGGGCATGAAGGTGCTAAATTGCTGGGAAGAGGAAATAGATAGGATTTCCGGCAAAAAATCGGATGAAATGGGTGAAATCAACACAAAAATTCAGCCGTCCTTAGGGAATTATTCGCGGAAGAGGGCTATTTATGTTTCTTCCGCTTCTGGGGCTGAGGATTTACTTCGGGAGGCCAATATGCTTCAGCTTTCGCATGTCGGCCTGAATACCATTTTTTCGTTTGACGGCCACATCCTTGCCGGTGATGTCATAGTACCCGATATCCAAACCATTCGCCCCTATCTATTGGCAGTAGCCCTGGTGGAACACTCTAAGAACAGCGGCAAGCCCGGTAGGTTTCACAATTATGTCATCAATTTAAGGGTCAAAAGCCTTCATAGAATTGTTCAGCGTCTTTTCCGGCTTCCCGTTTGTTTCGTTGGGTACGATCTAAGGCACACTTTTTTTTGTCTCTGGCAGTTGAATATCACCGGGCCTGAAATGATCTGGGATGTGTTGATCCATGAAAAAACGATGCATCTCGGCCTTTATCATAGTCCAGCAAAATCCAGTAGCCACTGTAACGATATTTTCAACCAGATAAAGGAGAAAGAGGATCGCAAACAGTTTGAGAAGTTTCAGATGGGGTGGCAGAGCATTTGCCAAAGGTATGGCGTTTCTTATTGGAATAAAGGCAATTCAAAAGCCGTTAAAGATTCTATATTTAACCATCCCCGATTGAAATCATATACCGCAAAGCAGCTAAATTATGCTGCTGACGACGCTATAGCAGCATCCAAGGTCTACCCTCACCAGATCAGCACTGCCGCCCAATCCGGTATTCTGCATCATCTTATAAATATTGAGATGCCATTTATTACGACTGTTGCAAGGATGGAATGGATCGGGGTCGGATTCGATCATGAAAGATCAAAAACTATCGTTGATACCTGCAGAACGGCGATCAAAAAGTTTGAAAAGAAGTTCACAGAGCATGGCATTGGCAATCCTTTGAGTCCTGAGGCAATTCAGCGATTCTTTCGAGGCGCTGGTATTCTCAATAAATTCGCTTCCCGCGGAACATATTCATTTGAAAAGGAACAATTAAGACAAAATATAGAGGCACATCCAGTCGTGCGAGACCTATTAGATTATAGACAGCTCTCCAATCTTTTGGGGTCTGCTTCAAAACTGGAAGATTTTGTTGCATTCGACGACCGGCTGCACGCCCAATATGATTCGGTTGGGTCCGTTTCCGGAAGGTTGACCACACGGAATCCCAATATCGTTGGATTAGATGGCCGTCTCAGACACCTTATTATACCAGAGTCTGGAAATGGAATCGGTGAGGTGGATTGGTGCCAATTTGAGGTGGGAATCACAGCGGCCGTGTATGGCGATGATAAGCTATTGAGCATGTTCAACAATGGTGACGTTTATACGCTGATGGCCAAAGAATTTTTCAGAGCCAGGATTTCAAATTCAGCGCGTAAACTAACCGACCAGACATTCAAGCAGCGGTACCCGCCCGGCTGCCATTCGTCCAGATCCCAATAGCCGTATCCCCAACGGTCTGTTTCCCACCGGATTTTGACCTGGGACCGGTCCCGCTTGACGGAAACGACCTCGCAAAATCGCGGCCGGCCGACAACCTCCTGCTCAAGCACGTTGAAATGCTTGTAGCCGTGGCGATATTCACCGTAGCTGTCCGGGTACCACAGGCTCCATACCCAATTGCCCTTTCGAACGGTTTTGTTCAACTGGTCGCGATAGGCCTCCCATGAGATAGTTTCATTCGGCAGGGCGATCTCCTCGTCACGGATGCAGCGGACCCATAGGTCGATCTGGCCGGGCTCGAACAGTCGGATTCCCGGGTGCGGATGAAAAACGGACGTCCGGTCCAACAGCCCCTGAATGAAGATAAAAATGCGGTTGTACTGCTTGATCAATCGATCCATCTTGGCAACGTGGTCGTCAAAATAGACGCTGTCCGGGGTAATAACTTCAGGCTCTTTCTCTCTATTGAATCGGCTGAATTTTAAAAATTGTTTTTCGCCGATCTCGTCTTGAAAGGGAACGAGTCGGGGAGAGAAGTCGATCTCTGTGGCGATCCGATAAACGTTCTCTCCGTTGCGGATCAGCAGATAGGTCTGGCGGTTGGCCATGTGTTTGTAGATCTGGCCCCACATTTCCAATAAATCGCGGGGAGTATCGTACTTTTTATCTTTCCGGCGCACCCTGAACGCGACCACGCCTTTGGGCTCGGGCAGAATTCTGGAAAGGGTGCCGGGCTCAACCACCCACCGGTCGAAATCGTTCAGACGTTCAAAGTCCATCCCGCCCTGGTCGTAATCAAATAAGGTCTCCTCGTCCATGTAAAGCAGTTGCTGACGGATGCACACCGGCTCGTCCATGGGCGCGGGGGCGCCGCTGGCGATCTGCTTTACCGTTTCCAGCAGGCCGCAATAAAGCTCGACGTTAAAGATCCGGTCCTCCACGGTGGACAGGGATGTTTTCACGGCCGTCAACCGGGCAAGATCGGGCAGCGCGATCTGTTTATTCAGCACGGCATATTCGGTCGATAATTCCTCGATACGCTTCTGGATGCCCGGCATCTTGTCTTCTTTAAACGCGACCAGATCCGCCTTGTATTGCTCGGGCGCCTTTGTGGCCACGGCCGGCAGCATGGAGGGGTTGTCGGTCTGCTCCTGGCGCTGGCGGGTGATCAACGACAGTTTCTTCCCCTCGGCGATCAGCTCGGCGGTCGCCTGTTTGATTTCAGCTTTGATCTCGGCGATACGATTCTGAAAGATCGCCTCCCAGTCGGGCTCATGGGTGCAATAATCCTCGAACTCGTCGAAATGCACCCGCATCCAGCTGTTGCCATTCTCTCGCTCGCGCCGGAAATGAACACAGTTGCTCCCGATATCGGTTACGCAGAAAACCGGTCCTTGATCCGTGAAATAGTGCCGAGACTGATCAGGCGAAAATCAGGGGTGTCCTGGGCCACGGCATTAAGCAGATAGCTTTCCGGATCGTAGCAAATCGGTTCTTCCTCGATGCGCCACTTGCAAGCGGGCTGGCCCGGTTTTTCAGGGGCAAATGTGATGAATTCCATTAGGTTCCTCCACGCAGATTCCGTCGATCTCGAACAGTTCGGGCGCAAAGCCCTCGTCGTCGATGGACGCGGCTGTTAATCTGACGATTACATCGCCGTTTTCAAAAACGTCCTTATCGATGGAAAATTCCTCTTTGAGCACGTCAAGTACTTCCTTGGCATTATCCAGGGTCTTGGACTTTACGCGCATGACGGCCTTTAGCGATACATCAAAAGCGAATTCAGACATGGTCTACCCCTCCTGCGCTACGGTCGCCTCTTCAGTCAGCGCCGCCTTTAGGTCTTCGATCTTGATCCAACGGGTGTAGAAACGAACGTCGGTGTGCTTGACGTAGCCTTCCCACATGACCTGCCCTTCCATGCTCCGGGCACCGTCCACGCGAAGGTGACAACATTCGACACGGGAGGCCTGCTCGGTCAGGATACTCACATTAAAAGGCAGATTCTCGACGATCAGGTATTTATCTTTGCTATCCAGGTCGTCTATGGTAGATTTCCTTATGGGTTTCGCCGTTGGCCTCAAATTCGAGCATCAAAAATTCGGGCGTTTCAACGTTGCCATACATCACCCAAAGGGTGTGATGACCCGGATAACGTAGCCCCGTCAGCCTTGCGGCTGGTGGCTGTGTCTGGTCAACCACGAAGCTCGATTTCTCAAGCTCCGTCCTTCAGGGCGGGGTAGTTGACTCGTTGCCGTCTGCCTTGCGAACTGCAAAATAGAGTTGATCTTGCGGGGTGGCCATTTGAAAATTCCTTCATAAAAGATGTTGTTTTTATTCCGTTTTGACTGCGTCAATATACCACATTTACCCTTGTTTGTCAAGGCATATTTGCGGCTACTCGCAGCGTAAAAAAGAGACCTTCTCTTCAACGACGATTATTTGGTTTTTGTTTGTTGGCGCCCGCAAATAAGGTTGACAAAGCGTACGGAAAAGCGTACTTTAAGAAAAAATAGTCGAGGTGAAATATGCCGACATTATCAGCAACCGAAGCGAGAACCAAACTTTACCGCCTAATTGATCAAACATCGTTATCACATGAGCCTATTATTATTACTGGCAAAAGGGGTAATGCAGTTCTTATATCTGAGGGGGACTGGCGTTCAATTCAAGAAACCATCTACCTTTTGAACATTCCAGGTATGCGTGAGTCCATCCGTGAGGGTTTGGCGACTCCCATAGAGGATTGTACAGAGGAACTTGACTGGTGAGTTGGACAGTTGTTTTTACTAAACAGGCCAGAAAAGATGCAAAGAAAATATCTGCTGCAGGGCTCAAATCAAAAGCCGAGGCAATAATTCAGATCCTGCGTGAGAACCCATATCAAGCGCCCCCTTCTTACGAAAAGCTCATCGGAGATTTAGCAGGCGCATATTCAAGACGAATAAATATTCAGCACAGGATTGTCTACCAAATTCTTGATAACGAAAAAACAGTTAAGGTTATTCGTATGTGGACGCACTATGAATAGGTGACTGCTCCCGGGGATTCTTGCTATGAATTCTTAAACACCTTTCCGTTTGAATCTTCCCTTATCCTTTAGAATTTCATCTTGAACCGTATCCTGCCGCAACTGCTCGGCAGCATGGACGTATCGGCGACTCATGCCATAGCCCGTGTGATCCAGCCAGAGTCGGATCTTTTCGATTCCGTCGCCGCGCAAGGCCCGTAAGGTGGCCCCGGTATGCCGAAGCAGATGAGGACCATTGCGGCGTTTGACCAGCCCGGCTCCACGGATGGCGCGGGAGACCAGTTCGTAAACCTGCTTCCGGGATAATTGGCGGCCTGTAGATGCCAGGAAAACATGGTCGCTCGTTCCGGCACTTTTGAATCCATCTCTTACGCCCAGCCAGGTCTGAAACTGATTGACGATGTCTTCAGTGATCGGTACCTGTTTTTCCGATCCTCCCTTCTGTTTTATCCAGATCTGTTTCGCGTCCAGGCGCAGGTCGTCCAGCTTCAGGTTGATGATCGCGGACACGCGCAGGCCCACCTCGATCATGATTGAATAGATCAATAGGTTTCGATCAACAAATTTCTCGCTTGCGTTTTCTGCTTCCCATCGGAAAACTTTTTCCAACTCGTCGATGGAGAGGAAATCAAATTTGGGGGCCTGGGTCCGCGGCCGTTCGAGGGTGGCAGCCACGTTGTCGAGCATCAGTTCTTCGGCCACCAGGTAATCGAAAAAACTGCGGTAGATATTGATCAGAGTGTTTCGGGTGCCGTTGGACACCTTGCGGGATTTCAAATAAGCCTTCAACAGGTTTTTGTGGATGTCGCAAGGCCTATCGATTTTGTGGCGGCGGCAGAATTTGGCGAACCGGGTCAGTTCGGATCTCCGGTTGACGACACTGGCCGCACTGAGTTTCCCCAGTTGGGATTTTTCGGCCAGGTAATGATCGATGGATTCAACGATTGTCAGATTTCGTGCTGGTTCGAAATTCATTGTCCGGTTTCCGCTGGTATCGGTGGATTTTGAGCCAGGTGCGTTCCCGGCAGTTGCTTTTTGCATCCTTCCGCAGTTTATTAGCATTTTGTAGGGTTTCTGCCAACTTTTATGTTTTACCGGGGTTAAGTGCGCTATTTTGCCGTTCTGAGGTTTGTGGAATTCATAACCGGACAATACTGACAGGCCCGTGAGACGACGATCTCGGGTGGTCGAGGGGGATAGGATGGACCGGAAGAGGGGGTTTTTGCCTGAAGACCTGGACAATATAACACAGATTGTCAGGTTTTCGGCCGATCCTGTCCGATGTGATCGGCCGCCGACCTCCCGGATCGGACAGGCAACTGGGATTTTCCGCCAGGCAGGTCAAAAATTCATGATTTTATATAAGCCGTAAAAACCACCTTTAAGGTATTTAAGGGGAAATATTTACATTTAATTAATTTTTCCTTTTATTCTGCGTTTCTATCTGATAATGAACTTTTAAGCCTGTTTAAGGCAAAATTAGCCGTAAAAAGGAGGGAAGGGCACATGGCGCGAAGAAAGAGCTACGAAACCCCTTCGTCTGGTAGAGTGGCCATAACGCTGGATAAAAGGCAGTTTAAGGAAGTTAAGAAAATTTCCATCGAATTTGAACTACCTGAGAGCGAAGTTTTCCAATTGGCCGTAAATTTGTTGATTGAACGGTTTAATGCGCTTTCGACCGAAGTTTTAGATGAAAAGGGTAAAGACGCCCTGTTCGAGTAGGAGGATCGTTAAATGGATGAATATGTAATTTGCCAGAAAGGCTATACGTTCCCGGGAGAGGATAAACCCAGTTTTACCAGGGGCAAGATGTACCCGGTGCTGCCGACGCAATCCAATCACGTCAACGGGCTGGCCATCGTCAACGATCTGGGCCAGGTCCACTGGATCCACGAACCGGGTCATATCGAGTTCGATGAGTACTTTGAGGTGGTGAAAGGGTAGGTGGGTATGCAATCAAACAGAGACACCGTTTTTGGCACCAAAGCATCTGTTGACAGGGTTGAAGATCAAGGGGTTGTCGATGGAAAATGCGTGGTCTGCGGGGCTCAGATCCTGCTGACAGGCATCGGCCGGTCGATCTGGGATGATGGAACGTCGGTAGGTTCAGGGGAAGTCCGGACTGTGGCTGAAGCCTATTGCCCGAATTGCGATGAGAAACCGGAATTACCGGATCACGGTACGCCGATCTTCAAGTCTGAAATCGTTCGTCTTGCTGCGGAATAGCAAAACCGACACTTTGTCAGATGAGGTCCAAATTGAAGTCAGGAAAGTAGCAGTGCAATTATACGCATGGATTTGCCAACCATGACTTAAAGCGATGGTATCGCCACGGCAAAGCCCAACGAGACGGCTGGATAAGCGATCCAGGGATTTTTGATCCAGCTCCTTGAAAACTCTCCGAGAAAGAGTCGGAGAATAACCGACCCGTCCAGCGGAGGAATAGGAAGCAGGTTGAAAAGGACGAACATCAGGGTGACAGGAATCAGTAAGAAAAAGAACATGGCCGCCGTTTCAGCCGCATAACTCGACTCTGGGCCCAGAAGGCTGCGGCCGACCAATACAGAAGCAAAACCGACACCTACCGAAACAATGTTGGCCACCACCCCCGCTACGGCCGTAAAAAGCTTCTGGCGCCGGTTCATCTTCGAAAAATTCACCGGGACCGGTTTTCCCAAGCCAATACGAAAGGGAACGATAGCGCCGCCATGATTAAGGGGACCTGAAAGCTGCCCCAAAAATGCAGATGTTTGACTGGGTTGGCCGTGATCCGGCCGGCATCGTAGGCTGTCAGATCCCCACAACGGCAGGCCGCAAGGCCATGTGCGATCTCATGTAGTACAAACGAAAAAAGAAAAGCCAGGAAAGACAACCCCGGCAAAATTGCTTCACACTTCATCGTGCCCGCTCCTTGGCGGCGCACGGTATATTATTTTCAGGGTTGAATCAACCCACGGCCACTTTTAAAAAACAAGGCTGCCAGGTCCTTGCTCCATCTTGATTGTTCCCGCCTACGGTTTTCCATTGCCGCCCATGCTCATCAATGGCAATGCATCCGGGTTCCCAATGGTCGGGGCTACGTAATTCGTTGACCCAGCTCGATGGCTTTCCCCCAAAAAAGATCACCACGCCTTTACCTGGGGGGCCGACCTTTTTGGGAAATTTTTCTGCCTCCGGGTTGTAGTCGATTTCCATGGGGTGACCCTCTGTTGATTTTATCTGGGAGCGAAGGCAACCATCACGGCAAGATTGCTTTTAAAAGTGCAGGTAGGCCCGGCAAATCGGATTGTATTGTTTCCCATACGATATCGCTGTTCACACCGAAATATTCGTGAGATAGCAGATTACGCATATCGCGCATTTCACGCCAAGGAATTTTGTGGTGCTCCTCGACGATCTCATCGGGAACATGTCGTGCAGCCTCGCCAATGATTTCCAGATTGCGAACGACAGCGTCTACTGTTTTAGGATCATCTCTAAAAGCCTTCGCATCCATATTATCCGTGTATTTCTGGATCTTTTCGATAGAGGCCAGGATGTCATGAATACGTATATCCCAGCGTCTATGCGGCATGGACGGCCTCTTGCAAAATATCGGTTTTCAAATCCTGATGTAGGGCGTCTATGGTGGTCAGATCAACGGCGCTGTTCAAAACTTGACTGAGTTCATGCCGCAACCGGGAAAAACGGAAAAGACCGATGCGAGCATTCGGCTCAAATTCGACGATGAGGTCGATATCAGAGTCCCTGGTGGCTTCATTTCTTACTGAGGAACCGAAAAGATAAATCTTGTGGACGCAATAACGATCCAATAGATCTTTTTGGCCTTGAAGAATAGTTATGATTTGCTGGCGATCCATTGAATACAGTCCGTTTGCGGCATTAAAGAATTTAGTTGGTCTTTTTAGCTACCTATATGGGCCCAATGGGTAACCAACGGAAAATACATACCATGGAGAAATTAGAAAGATCAAGGCGAGAGCGGATAGCGAACCGGATAAAATTTTACCTGGGAGCAATGTCCGATAAAGAAGAGTGGGTAAAATAATATCAATGGGTTATAATAATTGTCGTTGCCGCATTACTTCTCGCAAGCTTCTGCGGCCGTCGATTACCCCATAAATCAGCACGATTTTTCCGATAACTTGGTAAGTAATCCGGTAGTTTTTAAATATAATTTGGCGACACAGAAAATTGGAAAGGCTTTGTAGTTCTTCGGGGACATGACCGCGTTCGGGATCTTCCCTCAAGGTTTTGCAGACTTCCGTGATATCTGCCACCAATTGTGCAGCAGTAGCAGGTTTCCCCGATGACTTAATGTAGTGTTGAATTTTTAATAGATCCTGCCGGGCACCCGTTGTGAACTCTATACTGAACTTCATTAACGGGCGGCCTCGCCAGCGAGCGTTTTCAGTTCATCGAGCATATCACCGGCAGAAATGGTTCTTCCTTTTTTTAGATCATCCTGACCTTGAGCGATCATTTTTAATAGTGCAAGCGCTTCCTGAGTCCGTTCATATTCGGTGATATCCTGGATGACGGCCTTGGCCTCTCCGCGCTGCGTAATAATCATTGTGCCATGGGTTTCGTTTAATTGCTTGATTATATTGGCAGCATTAGCCTTAAAGAAACTGATTGGTTTAATAGATTTGCTGAGTTGCATCATCGGTCCTTTTTTGGATTTCAAATGGTTCAAATTTAGTTCAAATTAGACATTTTTTACCGATGCGTCAACCTTTAATCCTACGCCGACAGCACCCCGAATTTCCTTCGCGTCGTTCTGGATTATGAAGCAAATCCGGTCATAGATCCGGTCAGCCTCGACCTCGGAGAGCCAACCAAACAGCGCTGGCTCAATTAAACAGGCTAGCAGCGGCCCTATTTCAGCCATGCAATCATTTTTTTGCAATCTGATCTTCCACGTTCTTCCCTTCCCGATTAACCTTCAGCGGGAGGCTTGCTTTTCGTTAGCGCCCACGCTTTATTCGATAGGTCAGTACTTTGCATTCCGGACATTGACCGGCAGGAACCTTTCCCACGGCATCAACCAGCATGTTCAAATCCTCGGTAGATGTTTGGGCGCCGGCATATGAATCCGGCCGAGTCATACAGGAAATCGTGTAATCCCAGGTCGATTCCAACCAATGGAGTCTTGCAAGCCTTGCTTAAATAAACGGAGGTTACAAATTATTGCTGGGTCGGATAGATCAGATGAGGCTAGGAGCGGGCTGGATAGAGAGTGGGAAGCAACAGAGCAGGAAGGGTAGGGGGAGATCTGTGGTATGTTATTGTAATGTTAATGAGGTATAGAGAAACAGGGCTGATTGTACATAGCAGCTATCTTAACCTGGCCTATAGTAAAGGTTTGTTATGATAAACAAAAAGAGAACCGGCCATGAACACATCTTTGATGGACATGAATATGCACCGGTTCTCAGCAGGTGGAGGAGGTGCCTGGATGGCTTGCCCTCAACTATAATTTAATTATCCTACCCAATCCCCTGATAGAGCATGACATCCACCACTTTGAAAAAACCGGCGATGTTGGTCCCGTTCATGTGGTTGCCCAATGTCCCGTACTGCTCGGCTGCTGCTACAGCTGGTCTGGTGGATGTTCTTCCGGATAGTCTGCAACCGGATATCCACCTCTTCTGGCGTCTATGACAACCGCATGGAATTCTGGGTCATATCCAATCCCGATACCGATGCCAGCCCGCGTTGGCCGACTTGCCTGAAATTTAGAGCAGATTGTCTTCGATGAAAAGATAGATCCCCTCGGGCACAGTGGGCATGTTGGCCTCCTCGCTGACCAGATATACCCTTTTGTTGATAAGGTTCTGGGCGTCTTCTGCCACCCTTTTATTAAGTGGTTGGATTTAATAACATCACACTTTGATAAATTATTAATATAGATACCATCTCAAATATATCAATTTAAAAACATGCATCCTTTATTATCGAAGTGATATTAAGCAGTTACATGCCCATTTATTTTTTTCAAATAATAGTTGACATACTCTTTGGATCCATGTATCCTTGGATCCAAAAAGGTAGAAATATACAATCCCAAAATATTTAAAGTGTCTTTCAAGAAAAAAGGAATTAGGTCATGTTTATTGATGAAGAAAGTTGTTTGGGGTGTGGGCAGTGCGTTCCATATTGCCCGGTTGGTGCAATAAATTTGGATGAAGATTGTGCAAGTATTGACATTGATGAATGCGTCGAGTGTTGCAACTGCCAGAGATGGGCAGAGTGCCCGGCAGATGCAATAATTCAAGACGAATTGAGCTGGCCGCGAACGATCCGAAAAGCGTTGAGTGATGAAATGGCTGTTTCTGAGTCCACTGGAATAACAGGGCGAGGAACTGAAGAAATGAAGACCAACGACGTTACCGGACGGATTCAGCCTGGAATGGTCGCTGTGGCTATAGAAGTAGGACGGCCTGCGTTGGGGACAAGGATTGCCCAGGTTGAGAAAATAGCAATGGCTGTTGCAAAGCTTGGAATACAATTTGAGGAACAAAACCCGGTTACTTCTCTTATATCAGATCCAAACACTGGGCTATTTAAAAAAGAAGTATTAAACGAAAAGGTATTGTCAGCAATTTTAGAATTTGTAGCTCGGTTGGACCAACTGCCAGATATTCTCAGAGCGCTTGAAGATGTTTCAAAACAAATAGACACTGTATTCAGTCTCGATGTGGCAACACCTTTAAATGATGACGGGTCAGTTCCAACTGATCCTTACATTAAAGGAAAAAATATTTGGGTTGCGCCAAATGGTAAAACGAATATCGGAATTGGGCGGGTTTCCTTATAGGAGGATGGACAAATGACACACACCCTACATAGAATGGGAAGTAATGATTCTTTGAAAAATGATTTTGTACTGCTTGCGATGCCTGCAAAAAATACCAATGAAAAAGGATCGGCAAAAAAACTGAACCGGCTTTTAGAGATGGCGGTAGAGCATGGCGCCATTAAAATTGGCAACGCCAGCAAAGGCAACGAAACAATGCAGGGCGGAAAAGAAAAAGTTGTAAAAAATGTTAGTGACGGTAACTGTGTACACGCAGTGTTTGACGATCCGGCTTTGTTGACCAATATGTTAAAAGATCTGAAGGAAGAAGATTTGGGTATTTCCGTGGTCGTTTCCGGTTTGTTCGAGCACGTCGGAAAATGTTGCAATGAAGCAGGGTTGAGGCCGCATACCATAAATCAGTCCCTTGGCCGGTGGGGAAAAACAGAAAGATTGCCGTCTGATGACGTGCTTGAACTGAACACGATGTGTGGGCACGGTATGGTGTCGGTGGGCCTAATAAACGATGTCGCCACGCAGATCAAGGATGGACGCTCCACTCCTGAAGAAGCAGCCGAGACGCTTTTTGCGCCATGCGTGTGTGGAATTTTCAATACTAAACGCGCAGCAAGTTTACTCAGAGCCATGGTTTCTAAGTGATGCAGTAGCTTAATTATTTGGGTTCGCAGGACCAATAGAAACGGGCGTCTTCAATAAAGGACTGAAAAGAGTTCAAAGTGAGGGGAAAATGAAAAAAATTGGATTTATTGGCCTTGGCGCCATGGGCAATCATATGGCTCGCAACCTGACAAAAAAAGGTTTCGCGGTCACAGTGTATGACCTGAATCCTGAAGCGGTCCAGTCGCTGGTTAACGCAGGGGCTAAAGCTGCGGAAAGTTGTGCCGCTGCCGCCCAAAATGCAGATATCGTGATTACCGTGCTACCAGCCGATCGACACATGAAGGCGGTAATGATGAACGATAATGGTGTATTCCAAGGAGCTTCTCCAGGGACGACCATTATCGATATGACAACGCTGTCCCCACACACATCGATTGAAGTGGCGGCGGAAGCCCAAAAGCGCGGGTTGTTTTTTTTAGATGCGCCGGTTTCAGGGGGTACCATTGGTGCTGAAAAAGGAACCCTAACAATCATGGTCGGTGGGGAGAAGCAACTATTTGAGCAGGTTCGCGATGTCCTTGAAGCTATGGGGAAGACGATCTATCACGTCGGAGGTATCGGAATCGGCGAAACGGTCAAGATGGTCAACCAGATTTTGGTCGCTTGTAATATGCTGGCGATCTCGGAGGCATTCGTTCTAGGTGTAAAATTGGGTGCGGATCCCGACACCCTTCTAAACGTAATCAAAGTCAGTGCCGGCAACTCTTTCCTCATCGAGCACAGGCTGCCGAACTATGTCTTTCCTGGAGATTTTGAACAGCCTGGTTTCGCCCTGGACCTCCTGCGCAAAGATGTAGGCATTGCAATGGACAGTGCAAGGGAAGAAAAAGTCGCTATTTCTCTTACCTCCATCGTATACCAGATGCTAACTCAGGCTAGCTCTGCAGGGTTTGGCAACATGGATATGTCCTCAGTTATCAAAGTCGTAGAATCGTCCGCTGGCGTTTCTGTCAGAAAGACCACCAAAACTGAGGATTGAGCAGCGGTTGAAACTCAATGATTGGCGATCGGTTTCATGGAAGAGGCGGACAGGGAGCGTTGGAGGAAAAATTAGCTGAAAAAATGAGCGATAATTCTATTGGCACGATGGCTGAATTGATCAAGGCTGTCGAAATAATCCGGGAAAAATGGTGTGGCGTACAATGATGAGGTGGCCCTAATCGTCGTATATTGTGTCGCAGCACCAATCGTGAATTCCAATAGTTAATGCCTTGTCTCGATAAGTATTTCTACCCAAAAAACAGAATTAATAAAAAGAAAATACTTTTATTTTCTGAAATGGGTAAAGAAACAGTAAGAGAAATATCGATTTCAATGGAAGCAGGTTAGCACTGAGTTTATGTCGCACTATTCAATTCTACAATTGTAAAATGGATTTTTTTATGAGAACAAGCAGAAAAAAGACAATGGACGGTAACACGGCCGCCGCATACGCGTCCTATGCATTTATAGATACCGCAATCATTTATCCGATTACACCATCTTCCCCTATGGCTGAGTCAATCGACGAATGGGCCACTGCAGGCAAGAAAAATATTTTTGACCAGCAGGTAGAACTCAGGGAAATGCAATCCGAAGGAGGGGCCGCAGGAACACTCCATGGCTGTCTTCAAGGTGGTGCCTTGACCGCCACCTACACTGCTTCCCAGGGACTGCTGCTTATGATTCCCAATATGTACAAGATTGCAGGCGAGCTATTGCCTGGGGTTTTTCATGTCAGCGCAAGATCCCTGGCATCCAACGCCCTGAGCATTTTTGGAGACCATCAGGACGTTATGGCTGCCAGGCAGACCGGTTTTTCACTCCTGGCATCCAGCAATGTCCAGCAATGTATGGACTTAGGGGCCGTCGCACACCTTGTTTCGATTGAATCCAGGATTCCTACCCTTCACTTTTTTGATGGATTCAGAACTTCCCATGAGCTTCAAAAAATAGAAATGCTGGACTATGACAAACTTTCAGAAATGGTCGACCTGGAGGCCATCGCTCGATTTCGTTCCCGATCATTAAATCCAGACAACCCTTTGCTCCGAGGGACAACTCAAAATCCAGACGTTTTTTTCCAGACCCGAGAAGCCGTCAATAAGTTCTACGAGCCCCTGCCTGGGATTTTTCAAAAATACATGGACAGGATGAACGCTCTGACTGGAAGAAATTACAAGCTCTTTAACTATCATGGGTCCGAAACCGCTGAAAATGTCATCATCGCAATGGGGTCTGCCTGTGATGTGATCAGGGAAACAATTGAATACCTCAACCAAATGGGATCTGAATACGGGCTTTTGGAGGTTCACCTTTATCGGCCTTTTTCTATTCAACACTTGATTGATGCCCTTCCCAAAACAATCAAAAGATTGACCGTTCTGGACCGGACAAAGGAACCAGGAGCCCCGGGCGAACCCCTTTACCTGGATGTGAAAAGCGCCTTTTACGGTGGGAAAAATCCCCCCCTTATCCTGGGTGGCATATACGGACTTGCCTCCAAGGAATTCTCACCAGCTAACGTTAAAGAAGTCCTTGCAAACATGGATTCTGAAGACCCAAGGGATCAGTTTACCGTCGGGATTGTTGATGATGTCACCTTCAGATCTCTTCCTCCCTTTAAAGAGCCATTCAACCCCACTCCGAAGAACACCATCGCCTGTAAATTCTGGGGACTGGGGTCCGACGGAACTGTGGGAGCCAATAAGTCGGCCGTTAAAATCATTGGTGACCATACAGATAAATATGTGCAGGCCTATTTTGCATATGATTCGAAAAAATCAGGCGGCGTGACCATCTCGCATCTCCGGTTCGGCGATACAAAGATTCGATCCTCCTACCAGATTACCAATGCGGATTTCATTGCCTGTCACAACCAGGCCTATGTTCATCAATACGATCTTCTGGAGGGAATTAAACCGGGCGGAACGTTTCTTTTGAATTGTAACTGGTCTGAGGATGAACTGGAAAGAGAACTCCCCTCCGATTTAAAACAGACCATTGCTGTTAAAAATATCAATTTTTACACCATCAATGCCGTGGACATTGCAAGGGAAATCGGGCTTGGCGGACGCATCAACATGGTCATGCAATCTGCATTTTTCAAACTCACCGGAGTCATACCCGTTGAGGATGCTGCAGACTATCTCAAAAAAGAAGTCGAAAAAAATTATGGCAGGAAGGGAAAAAAAGTCGTTGAGATGAATGGCCAGGCCATCGACCAGGGGATGAACGCATGCCTGAAAACAAATGTTCCGGCGTCATGGGAAGATGCAGCCAGTAACGGTGACTCCCAAGGAAATGATTTCCCCGAGTTTGTCGAAAAAATTCTGGTCCCGATGAACCGGCAGAAAGGCGACTCCCTTCCGGTCAGCGTCTTTAACGGAAATGAGGACGGAACCTATCCAACCGGAACGACAAAGTATGAAAAAAGAGCCATTTCTCTTTTCGTTGCCGACTGGAATCCGGATAATTGTATCCAGTGCAATCAGTGCGCCTTTGTTTGTCCCCATGGTGTGCTCAGGCCCATGCTGCTTTCTGATGAACAGGTTGAAAATGCCCCAATGAGCATGACAGCCACCAAGGCCTTGGGCAAGGGGTATGAGGGTAAATATTTCATGGGATTTTCAGCTCTTGACTGCACAGGCTGTGGAAACTGCGTAGATGTTTGCCCTGCAAAAGAGAAGGCTATTGAATTGAAACCCCTTGCAGACAAACGAGACACATACGTGGAGCTCTGGAATTATGTCAAGGACATTGAACCACCTGAACTTAGCGACAAACAGATCTCTACGGTAAAAGGGAGCCAGTTTCTCAAACCGCTGATCGAATTTTCAGGTGCCTGTGCCGGTTGCGGCGAGACTCCGTACGCAAAGCTGATTACCCAGCTTTTCGGCGACCGGATGGTCGTTTCCAATTCTGCGGGCTGTGCAACAGTCTGGGGTGGATCGGCGCCATCGGTGCCCTACACCAAAAACAGTTGCGGTCATGGCCCTGCCTGGGGATTCTCACTTTTTGAAGACAATGCCGAATATGGATACGGAATGCATGTGGGCGCCAAAACAGTTCGCCGGGCATTGGAGTCAGACATCAGAAAGCTATTGGACAAAGGGGTCGATAAAACACTTGAATCGGCTATGAGAGAATGGCTTGAGGGGATGGATGAAACCGAAGGCTCAAGGGCCAGGGCCACGAAACTGGCCACGGCATTAAAACCCTTTGAAAATGATTCACGTTTGGGCCGAATCGTCCAAAAAAGCCACCTTTTTGTCAAACACTCAAATTGGGTCTTTGGAGGAGACGGATGGGCCTATGACATTGGGTTCGGCGGCCTTGACCATGTCCTGGCATCCGGTGAGAATATCAATGTAATGGTATTTGACACCGAAGTTTATTCCAACACCGGCGGCCAGTCGTCCAAAGCAACCCCCACAGCAGCCATAGCAAAATTTGCATCATCTGGAAAACGAAGCAAGAAAAAAGACCTGGGCATGATGATGATCAGTTACGGCTACGTGTATGTAGCCCAAGTGGCCATAGGTGCCGATAAAAGTCAGGCATTAAAAGCCATCCGGGAGGCAGAGGCCTATAATGGTCCCTCCCTGGTCATCGGCTATGCGCCCTGCGTGAACCACGGCATCAAATCTGGCATGGGATATTCCCAGCGTCAGGCAAAACGGGCCGTTGAAGCCGGTTACTGGTCCCTTTACAGGTATAACCCCGGTATCAGGAAAAATGGAAAAAATCCGTTTATTCTTGATTCCAAGCCGCCTGTAGCGGATTTCGAGGAATTTCTCATGAGCGAAGTTCGATATGCTTCCCTGATGCAGCAGTCTCCTGAAACGGCAAAGAAGTTATTTGTTAAGGCAAAAAATGATTCAATGGAACGGATCAAGAACTATCAGCGCCTTAGTAACCAAATCCAATAACGGGGAAACTCAGAGGAACCCGAGGCAAAAAGGAGAACGTTCGCATGCCATTGATGACAGCGGAACAATACGAAAATAGTCTTCGTGCACTTAATCTAGAAGTTTATATGTTCGGTGAACGGGTCGCCAGCGTTGTCGACGATCCAATAATCCGACCGTCGATGAATGCCGTTGCCAAAACCTATGAGCTGGCCCACGACCCCAAATATGCAGATTTGATGACAGCCCGTTCTCATTTGACCGGCAATCGTATCAATCGCTTCACTCATATCCACCAAAGCACCGAAGACTTGATAAAGAAAAGCAAAATGGGGCGGTTGCTCGGAAGAATGACGGGCTGTTGTTTTCAACGATGTGTGGGCATGGATTCCCTCAATGCACTGTCCATAATTACCTACAACATCGATCAGAAACACGGAACAGAATACAACCAACGATTCAAAGCTTACTTGGAGTATGTTCAGGATAATGACTTGGTGTGCGACGGCGCCATGACGGACCCCAAGGGTGATCGCAGTCTGCCACCTCATCAGCAACCAGATCCCGACCACTACCTTCGCGTTGTGGAGAAAAAGGATGATGGCATCGTAGTCCGCGGCGCCAAAGCTCACCAGACCGGGGCGGTCAATTCCCACGAAATCATCGTAATGCCCACTATCGCCATGGGTAAGGCGGACAGAGATTATGCGGTTTCTTTTGCCCTGCCAAGCGATGCCGAAGGAATCGTATACATCATGGGGCGCCAGTCCTGCGATACGCGAAAGTTGGAGGACGGCACACTGGACCAGGGTAACGTACTATTTGGCGGTCACGAAGCTCTGGTGGTGTTCGAAGATGTATTTGTACCTTGGGAACGCTTGTTCATGTGCGGAGAAAATGAGTTCGCCGGTCCGCTGGTGGAGATGTTTGCAGCCTATCACCGCCAGAGTTACGCATGCAAGGTCGGCGTAGGTGACGTTCTTATCGGCGCAGCGCAAATTGCGGCCGAGCATAACGGCGTTGAAAAGGCTTCGCATATTAAAGACAAGTTGATCGAGATGAATCACCTCAATGAGACCCTGTATTGCGGTTGTATTGCCTGCGCGTCGGAAGGACGCATGAAACCCAGCGGTACATTCTCCGTCAACACCCTGCTTGCTAATGTGCATAAACAAAACGTGACAAGGTATCCATACGAAATTGCCAGACTCGCCCAAGACATCGCGGGTGGGCTGATGGTCACCTTGCCATCGGAAAAGGACCTAACGTCCTCCAAAACGCGAAAATGGGTGGAAAAATATTTCAAAACCCGTCCCGATCTGCAGACCACCGACAGAATGCGGATTCTGCGGCTGATCGAAAACCTGACCCTGGGAACCGCAGCTGTGGGTTACCTGACTGAATCGATGCACGGGGCAGGGTCTCCACAGGCACAGAGAATCATGATCGGGAGAAAAATCAACATGGCCGAGAAAAAAAGAGCAGCATTAACTTTGTGTGGAATTGACGAATAGATTTTAGTTAGTGTCAATTTTCGGATATGGTTTTTGAAGATCCTAAATGAGGAGCCCTATGGGAATAGCCAACCGTATTGAGAAACTAAAAAGTTCACTGTTTTCAGTTGAGCCTTTCGTCTGCGCGGAACGAGCTTCGCTTGTAACCGAAGCATATCAAAAATACGAACATGAGCCGGTTTGCGTAAAAAGAGCAAAGGCTTTGAATCACTATTTAACGAACATGGGAATTTACGTTGCGCCCGGTGAGTTGATCGTTGGGAATCAAACTGGTGCACCCGGGGGCGTGCCCGTTTTCCCCGAAACCCAGGCGAGCTGGCTGTCGACCCAGCTGGATCACATATCCGAGCGCAAATTTCATCGTCTTGACGTTAGCGATGCCGTTAAGGCCCAACTACGTTCGATTCTGCCATTTTGGAAAGGTAAAACTCCCCTTGACCGAGGACCGGGCTTGCTGCCTGAAGAGACACGCGCAGTATACGATATGAATCCTCCTGTTATTTCGCCGAACTTGACCATCAAAAATTCGGCCGGACATGTCGTACCGAACTACGAAATGGTGATTCGCAGGGGATTCAAGCACATTCTGGAAGATGCTAAAAATAGGGCGGCGGAACTGGACAGGACACTGCCCGAAAGCCTTCCGGCGGCACAATTCTACAGAGCGTTCATTATCGTTTGCGATGCGGTCATGACACTTGCACAGCGATACGCAAAAGAATGCCACAAACTGTCGAAAATGGAAAACGATCCCACAAGGGCGTCGGAGCTGGAAAGCATGGCACAAATCTGCGAACGGGTGCCTGCACATCCTGCCTCAAACTTCCATGAAGCTGTTCAGTCGTTCTGGTTCGCGCATCTGGTTGTCATGTTGGAAGGGGACGGACTTGCCGTTTCGCCCGGCCGCTTGGACCAATACCTGTATCCTTATTATAAGAGTGATTTATCAAATGAAGTCACTAACACAGACGACGCCAGGGAATTGATTGAAAACCTGTGGATAAAATTCAATCAAGTCCGACAACTACCGGATGTTCCGCCGGTTGGGCAGTATACAGCGGCATTTACAATGGCACAAAACGTTATTGTCGGTGGTCAACAGTCGAATGGAAAAGATGCAACCAACGAATTATCATACTTGTTCCTACAAATTGAACGACACATCAGGTGCCCTCAACCCGCCCTTTCCGTGAGACTTCACAGCAGAACACCTGAAAAGCTTATCCGTGAAACTGTGGAAACGATTCGCCGTGGCGGGGGCAAACCGGCGGCATTTTACGATGACGCCGTAATTCCGTCGTTGATGAACAATGGTGTTACACTCGAAGATGCACGGGATTATGCTATCGTCGGTTGTGTCGAGCCTACGCCGAACGGAAATTGCTTCGGCTGGACCAACGCCGCGATGTTCAATTTGGCGAGGTGCCTTGAATTATCTATTTTCCGGGGAGACCAAACGCACTCCGAAAATATTGAGCCTGAAAAGGTTGAGCTTCCAGGAACCTTCGCGGAGTTCCTGGACAGTTTCAAAAAACAGGTGGCGTTTTATGTGGAGCACATGTGCGTCATCTTAAATACATGGGATCGCATTCAGTCCGAGTTGGTCCCCTTGCCCTTTCTTTCCACTATGGTCGATGGGTGTCTGGCGTGCGGTACGGATGTAGTTAAGGGCGGTGCGAAATACAATTTCACCGGCCCTCAGGGAGCGGGTATTGCAAATGTGGCGGACTCTTTGGCCGCAATCAAGACCGGCGTGTTTGATGAACAGTTCATATCGTTCGAGGCGCTCAAAGATGCCCTGAGACATGATTTTCCCGACCAGCGCATTCAGCAGTATCTGATCAACAAGTTGCCAAAATATGGGAACGATGACGATTCAGTAGACTGCTTCGCAGAGGAAATTGCAGCCCATTATTGTAATTGTATAAGGAAAAACAAGAACCCTCGAAATGGCTGTTTTCGGCCAGGGTTGTACACGGTGGCAGCGCATGTCGCCTTAGGAAAAGCCGTCGGAGCGCTACCCGACGGTAGGAAGAAGAGCGAACCGCTGGCAGACGGCGTTTCACCCGCGCACGGCCGTGATCGTAACGGCATTACTGCCCTGGCGAAATCTGCATCCAAAATCGATCATGTACTCGCTGGTAATGGTACGAACTTGAACCCGCGCCTTCATCCGCAACTACTTGAAGATCGGGAGGGCCGGTTGGCTTTTCAAACGTTTTTAAGGGCCTTGGCCGAACTCAAAATTCTGCACGCGCAATTCAATGTAGTAACTTCAAAAGAGCTCAAGGAAGCGCAATACGATCCGGAAAGATATAAGGATCTGTTGGTCAGGGTGTCCGGATACAGTGCATTCTTCGTAGATCTTAACACTGATTTACAGGACGATATTATCGCCAGGACCGAACATATGGTCTAACCAATTCAGTCTATAGGCCTCTGTGCATCTATAAAAATCAGGATAAACAACGGCATCGGGCCGCAATGCTGTCAAGGATAAATGTTGGATAATTCGGCAATGGGCATATTCACGATCCCCTGAAGGGAAAAACGATGCATACCAACAAAAAAACGGATCAATTGTCGTTTCCCGGGGATTAGTCGTCAAACTAACTAATTTTGGAGGGTACTATGGCTATCATTCGCAAAAAACCGTTTCTTTTCTTCGCAATCGCTATGTTGGTTGCCATCTGTTTCAGTACGGCCGACGTTTTCGCCAAAGAGAAAGTGTTTCGCCTGCGCTTTGCTCATGTAAACAGTGAAAGTGCAATGGTTCACAAAGAAGCCGTTTACTTTGCAGATCGCCTGGAAGAAGTTTCGGGCGGACGGTTGAAGCTGGAAATTTTTCCCAATGCATCCCTGGGAAGTGAAACACAGTTAATTGAAATGGTGGATGCTGGACTTTTGGACCTGGCCGCGACAACAGCTATGGGAATAGGTGCCCTTGTACCGCAAATTTCAGTGTTAGATGCGGCTTTCGTCCTGAAAGATTACAATCACCAAGTCAAGGTTGTCAACGGGCCGGTAGGAAAAGAGCTGTTCGACCTTGTCGCGGCAAAAACGAATTTTGTGGTTGTTGCCTGCCCCACCTACGGTGTTCGGCATCTCACCGTTAAAAACAGAAAGGTTCAAGAACCGTCGGATGCAAGCGGCCTCAAGGTGCGGGCAATGAATTTCGAGCAGGCCATGCTTAACGTCAAATCTCTCGGTGCGACACCCATCCCCGTTCCTTTTGCAGAGCTCTACACGTCGCTGCAACAGCGCATCGTGGATGGTCAGGAAAACCCACTGAACACGATCCTGGCATCGAAATTTTACGAAGTGCAGGATTATGTTTGCCTTACAGGCCACGTAGTCACCAATGGGCCCTTTATTATGAGCAAGCGGAAGTGGGATAAGCTGCCAAATGATTTGAAAGAGATCGTTGCTCAAGTCGGTCAGGAGACCAATGTTTGGGCCGCTAAGCTGGCGACGGAAAAGGAAAGTGAGTGGCTCAATGAGCTTGTCGACAGGGGCATGACAGCTGTCGAAATTTCACCGGCCGCCAGGGAAAAGTTTATCGAGAATGCAAAGAACATTATCGTACCGGCATTCGCCGAAAAATGGGACGGTTACTATGAGCGCATCTCGGCAGCGGATCGCTGAAAGCCAAATAATTGAATAAAACCGGGTTGAGGGATTGGCCTCTGGAGAACAACTCCCAGAGGTCAATCTAAAAACACTCGGTCAAAAAATATACTTTAACAAATATTTCTGCATGCGGCGAGGTTCCTCATGTTAAATTTCGAATATTACAATCCGACTAAAATACAGTTCGGCAAAGAAGTATGCACCCGTCTGGGTAGAACGATTCAATCCATGGGGTGCCACAAAGTAATCCTAATAGGCGGCGGGGGGAGTGCCAAAAAAAACGGGGCCTATGAACAAGTTGTAACCTCTCTTCAAAATTCAAAGATAGAATGGATCGAATCCTGGGGTGTACAAGCCAACCCGGAAATTGAGAAAGTCCGAGAAATGATCACACTGGCAAAGGATTTCAATGCTGATGCCGTGCTGGCCCTGGGGGGCGGTAGTGTCATTGATTCGGCAAAATCAGTTGCGGCCGGGGTGTTTGTGCAGGATGTCTGGAAGCTGTTTCTGGATTTGAATCCAATTGAGGACGCTTTGCCAATTTTCACCGTATTAACCATTTCCGGAACCTGTTCCGAGATGAATTCTTCGGCCGTTGTAACCAATGCTGAAACAAGACAGAAATGGCATATCAAAGGACCCGCCCTGTTTCCGAAGGTATCATTTATCGACCCTATCTTTCAGGCAAGCCTTCCATGGCGTCAAACGGTATATGGCGCCCTTGATGCAATGAGTCATATTACCGAGTTTTACTTTGTAGATGAGCGGGCCGAAACTACGCTGTCAATAAATGAAAGCCTCTGCAACACCATCATCAAAATGGTTGACCGGCTGAAAAACGATCAGGAGGATTATTATAGCCGCGCCAGCCTGGCATGGGCATCTACACTTGCGTTTAACGGTACGAGCGGCGCAGGACTAGGGGCAGGGGACTTCGCACTGCATGGGATAGAACACGCGGTGAGCGCGGTGCAACCGGATGTGCCCCACGGCGCCGGTATGGGCGTTCTTTTCCTGGCGTGGGCAACGTATTGCATGGACGCCAATCCCCGGCTATTCGACAGGTGGGCAAAACAGATCTGGGGAGAGGACGATGCCAGGTCTGGAATCGAAGCCATGCGCGCCAGAATCCGCAGCTGGGGCAGTGCTGTGACGCTCCGTGAACTGGGGGTCCAAGAGGCGGACATTGACGAAGTCGCCCAAATTGCAGCCAGTGCGAAGAGAGAAGGTTTTGTAAAACGAATCTTGCTACCGGATATCCAGGCCATTTTGAAAATGGCTCTCTAAAAGATTGTAAAATAATTCGGGTTTGTACCCAAGTATTCATATTGATTTCATTCCATGGGGACTCAATCATGCAAACGGAAAAAAGAGCTGACGGTGACCACGATGATGAAAGATCCGTGTTTGCGAGATATTTCAACATAGAACTTCTTCTCGTACTCTTGCTGGTTGCCATACTTTTCATTGCCGGCGCGCAGGTCGTCGGTAGGTATCTTTTTTCTGCCCCCCTCGCCTGGGCGGAGGAATTGACGCGGATTTTGCTGGTGTGGCTTGTTTTCCTGGGCACCGCCGAAGCGATCAGAACAAACACCCATATACGTCTGGAAGCCATTGACCGGAGCAAAAAAGTATGGCTGAGAAAATCATCCCGTTTGATCATATCCGTGCTGATGGTGGTGATTGTCACGGTGTGCTTGTACCAAGGCGCTTACTGGCTGAAAGTGGTCAAGGGGAGTACCCCCGCACTCGGTATTGATATCCGCCTGAAATATGCCGCCTTACCCTCGTCAATGTTGCTGGCGTGTTGGTATATTCTTCGTCGATTTCTAAAAAAAGCTTAATAAACATCCAACAGGGAAATAACTGATCATGATGCTAATCGGTATGTTAATCCTGTTTGTTGTATTCCTTATATTTGGAGTACCTGTTTTCTACACGCTCGGCATACTATCGATTGGGTACCTGTATTTCTTGGACCTGCCGATGCAGGTCATCCCCCAACGAATGGTTGCAGGAACGGACTCTTTTGTACTTCTGGCCATTCCGTTCTTTGTTCTGGCTGGCGAGCTGATGAACAGTGCCGGTATTACGAACAGGATTTTTAATTTTTCACGAAACATCATCGGACATATAAAGGGCGGACTGGGGCATGTAAATGTGCTTGCCAGTATCATCTTCTCCGGTATGTCCGGTTCAGCATTGGCCGATTCAGCGGGACTTGGATTGGTGGAAGTCAAAGCGATGGTCGATGACGGGTGGCAAAAGAAGGATGCGGCAGCAATCACGGTCGCATCGGCTACCATTGGCCCGATAATACCACCCAGCATACCATTGGTCATTTATGGTGTCATTGCTGAACAATCTATTGGAAAGCTATTTCTGGGAGGTGCTATCCCTGGGTTGTTGCTGGGCGGTATGATGATGCTTATCATTTACAGCATTGCCGGCAGAAAAAAATTCCCCTTGCAGCAACGTTCATCCCTGAAAAATATGGCTCGGTCATTATACCGTGCGATCCCGGCCCTGTTGATGCCAGTTTTCATTCTTGCCGTAATCGTGTTGGGCATTGCCAGTCCCACGGAGGCGGGCCTGGTCGCGGTCGTATACAGCCTTATTCTTGGTGGATTGGTATATAGGGAGTTGACTTTCTCACGGTTGCTTCTTGCTCTAAAAAACACCGCTAAAATGACGGCAACTATCATGATCATTGTCAGTGTCGCAAATTTATTGGGATGGATCATCACAATTGAGCGCGCTGCAGATGCGCTGGCGAATTTCGCTGTTTCCCTGACGGGAAGCCCGACGCTTTTGCTGCTGGCTGTCAACTTATTGCTGTTGATTGTGGGTTGTTTTATGGAATCAATCAGTGCCCTTTTGATTTTTACCCCCTTATTGCTTCCCGCGCTAACTTCTGTAGGAGTCGATCCTGTGCATTTCGGGGTTGTAGCAGTGCTCAACCTCATGATCGGGCTTGTTACACCGCCCCTGGGAATGGGTGTCTATGTAATGTCGGGTGTAGCCAATTTGCCACCCGAATCGATTTTCAGAAGTGCGGCCATTTATTACATTCCACTTTTCGCAACACTTATTATGGTAACGGTTTTTCCAAGTTTAGTGACATGGCTGCCCGATCTTCTCATGTAAGTATTAATTCCATGGGAAACTTGTGCTGTTTTGAGGCGGAGTAAACATATGTCAAACCCTTTGGTTTTCGATATCCAACGCTATTGCATTCATGACGGACCCGGCATTCGCACAACGGTCTTTTTGAAAGGCTGCCCCTTAAAATGTCTGTGGTGTCACAATCCTGAATCCCAAAACACGGGCCTCGACCTGCGATTCATCGTCTCACGATGCACCTCCTGCCGCGCGTGCGTCGAGGCCTGCCCTATAGGGGCGATTGCCGAACCCGGCTTCATCGATAGAGTAGCGTGCGATGGATGCGGCCTGTGCGCGGAGCACTGCTATGCCGATGCGCTGCAGATTGCCGGAACGGAAATGAGCGCTAAAGAAATCGTTGTGCTTGTGCAGAAAGATACCATTTTTTACAGAGATTGCGGGGGCGTAACACTTAGCGGCGGTGAACCGTTGCTTAAGGAAATATTTGCCTTGGACGTTCTTAAAAAATGTAAGGATGCAGGCATAACCACTGCGGTAGAAACCTCCGGAGCCGTAAAATGGGAATCGATTCAATCTGTGCTTACTTATGTCGACCACTGGTACTACGACATAAAACATATCGACTCAAAAAAACATAAAGCCCTCACCGGTATCAGCAACAAGAGGATATTGGAGAATTTTCGTCGTTTGAATACGCTCAGAGTCGGGAGTTTAACTGTCAGGATTCCCTTGGTCGTAGGGTATAACAGCGAAGAAAGGGATTTACAATTGCTGGGAGAGTGGCTCGTAAAAAACAAATTTGAGGGTGAAGTCGAAGTGCTGCCGTACCATAAAAACGCTATAGGCAAGTATGAACAACTGGGCAGGCCGTATGACTGTCCGGATGCAAAGACACCAGACGGCAATATACTCAAAAACGTCAAGATACTGTTCGAAAAACTGGGTATCAAATGCCGGACCCCTGCCATTGAGGGCCAAAATTCTGTGGATTCACGCGGGAGCATGACATCGAACCCGTGAAACGAACCAAAGACGGTGTCCGATTTCATTACGGATGGGTTATCGTCGGGCTCGCGTTGGTAAACCTGATGTTTCATTACGGGATATGGTACTCATATTCCGTTTTGATGTTGAGACTTGCAGAAGAATTTGGCTGGGACCGTGCTGCTGTCTCTAGCATATTCTCGGTATATATGTTGGTAATCGGTGCAACAGGTCCTCTCGTTGGCAGATGGATCGACAAATTCGGATCCAGAACTGTGCTTGCCTTAGGCTCACTGGTTCTTTCCCTCGGCCTTTATTGTTGCAGCATCGCCGATTCAATGGCCGATTTCTACCTTTCTTTCGGTTTGATTGCAGGTGTTGGCGCCGGTACTATAGGATTGACGGGCAATTCGCCTGCTATTGAAAATTGGTTCACGGAACGACGCGGACTAGCTGCTGGGATAGCCACATCCGGCATAGGTCTCGGGATGTTGATTTTTGTACCGATAGTCCAATACTGTCTTTTACATCAATCATGGCAATCGACTTTTCTTTTATTAAGTTTGATTTCAGTCGGATGTCTATTCCCCGTAAATCTCATACTCCAGCGGACGAAAATACCAGGTCGGGGACAATACTCGGGAAATACCGATGCCGCTTCATCTTTTCGTTCGAACAGTACAGAATGCGATCCCGTTTCAGGAAAGCGGAATGCCAATATGTCAAAATTCTTTCTAAAGGTATTAGGGATTTTCTTTGCAGGCGGATTCATCGTACAGTGCGTATTGATGCACCAGATCGCAATTGCCACTGACGCTGGCTTTGAAAAAATGAGAGCTGCAAAGATCTTAGGCGCCATCGGCCTCTTCGGTACTGCCGGAAGAGCCGCATGGGGGGCAATCTCGGATCGTTACGGTTGCCGGAACGCCTATGCAACATCTTCTGTTTTGTTGGCACTTGGAAGCTTGTTTTTACTAATTGTCCAACTGAAACCAGGATACCTGCTCTTGTACCTCTATGTAGCATGTTTCGGCCTTGGATATGGAGCCATCGCCCCCTTGAATATGTTGATTGCCATGGATCTTTTTTCTGGTGCCAGATTTGGAATGATTTATGGAATACTGTTCATGGCAACGGCCTTAGGTGCAGCGTTGGGCCCCATGATAAGCGGTCAAATATATGACTATTTTTCTAGCTATACAATAATTTTGATTGGGGTAATTTTTTTAATCGGTGCAATGAATCTGATTTTACGCAGCACGTACAGGTAAGGTGGCTTGCAGTTGAATAAATTTTGGCCATTTAGCTCATGAACTCTCCTCTGTTTCATAAGAAATATTATTGAATATTAAGATATTTTTATAGTTGTTTTGATGGCTTTTCCAAGAAGGCCATTCTAAAAACTTATACCTCTGTTGATAGTTATGGTGCAAACCAATTCATCCAAAAACTGGCTACCCTGTGATCTGAAACTTGCCAAGTTAGCAGGCCGGGTTTGGCGGGCTGCTCCCAATGAAGGTCCTGCTATCGTAATAATTCGAAACGGCAATGTCGTTGATATTTCGGTTGAGATCGACACTATGTCTGATCTTCTTGATCGAGATGATTTGGCAGCCTCATTCGTTAATATAGAAGGAAAAAACTTGGGGATGCTTGAAGATCTACTAGAAAATTCAATAAATGAGCCCAAAAAAGAACCTTTCCTTTTGGCTCCCTGCGACCTTCAAGTCATCAAAGCTTGCGGCGTGACTTTTGCTGTTAGTTTAATAGAACGGGTCATTGAAGAAAAGGCTGGCGGTAGTCCGGCTCAAGCTTTCAAACTAAGAAATGAGATTCAAGAGTTGATTGGAGGGGACCTTTCACAGATAAAACCAGGTTCTCCTCAGGCCACGGCCCTTAAAGTTGAACTGAAAAAAAGGGGAGTCTGGTCTCAATATTTAGAAGTGGGTATCGGCCCGGATGCTGAGGTGTTTACGAAGGCTCAACCACTTTCATCTGTAGGCTTCGGAGATCGGGTCGGTCTACACCCCATTTCAAAGTGGAATAATCCCGAACCGGAAATCGTTTTAGCTATGGATTCCAACGGTATACCACGTGGAGCAACATTAGGCAATGATGTCAATCTGCGCGATATAGAGGGCCGAAGTGCCTTGTTGCTGGGAAAGGCGAAAGATAATAATGCTTCGTGCTCAATTGGTCCCTTTATCCGCTTATTTGATGACAACTTTACCCTCGACACGATCCGAAAGGCCGAGGTGTCTCTCAAGGTTGAGGGCAAGAATGATGGATTTGTACTTAAAGATAGAAGTGACATGCGTGAGATAAGTCGTGACCCACTGGAGCTTGTAGCCCAGACTTATGGCGATCATCATCAATATCCTGATGGGTTCATGCTGTTTCTCGGAACTATGTTTTCACCCATCGTGGACCGCGATCAAAAAGGTCTTGGGTTCACACATCATGTTGGAGACAGGGTTACGATTTCTACTCCCAGTCTGGGTGCTTTAATAAATGTTGTTGATCGCTGCGATCTTTTGCCGCCTTGGAGCTTTGGATTACGTTCTTTATTTGACCATTTAAGCTCCTGTAAAAATACTGATGCTGCATTTGATTAATAAAATAACGTCTTACACCATAAGAGGAGTATGCCATGCAACTGACCGGACAACAATTGATAGGCAAACATATTGTTACTGCTAAAGGTGAACCGATTCAAGCCGTCAACCCGGCTACCGGTGAAACATTGGTACCCACCTATCCAGCCGGGGGGGAGGCAGAGGTCAACAAAGCTTGCGGATTGGCCGAATCAGCTTTTGACATTTATCGTGAAACGACGCTTAAAGATCGTGCAAATTTCCTCGAGTCCATCGCCAGTGAAATTGAATCTTTGGGTGACGAACTCATCAAGCGCTGCATGGCAGAGACTGGTTTGCCTCGTGCACGTTTGGAAGGAGAGCGTGGTCGCACCTGCGGCCAAATGCGGTTATTTGCAGAGGTGGTTCGATCCGGACAATGGCTTGATGTTCGTCTGGATCCTGCTTTACCGGATCGTATACCTGTTCCAAGAGTGGACCTGAGACAGCGGCATATCGCTATCGGGCCGGTGGCGGTGTTCGGAGCAAGCAACTTCCCACTGGCATTTTCTGTAGCTGGTGGTGACACTGCTGCGGCTTTGGCTGCCGGATGTCCTGTGGTTGTAAAAGCACACTCAGCCCATCCGGGAACCTCCGAGATAGTCGGCCGTGCGGTACAATCCGCTGTTGCAAAGAGTAACATGCCTGAAGGTGTTTTTTCTTTGCTGTTTGGTTCGGGTGACGTAGTAGGCAAGGCTCTGGTTGCTGACTCGCGTATCAAAGCCGTGGGCTTTACCGGCTCGCGCACCGGCGGCACTGCACTTCTTACAATAGCTCAGTCTCGTCCCCAGCCGATTCCGGTATATGCCGAGATGAGCAGCCTTAATCCAGTATTTCTGCTGCCGGAAGCACTTAAGGCGCGCTACAATGAGCTCGCAGAAGGTTTTGTTTTGTCGCTAAATATGGGTGCTGGCCAGTTCTGTACTAACCCAGGGTTGATAGTGGCAGAAAAGGGAGTGGCTTTGGATGCTTTTATTACGGCTGCCAGTCATGAGGTTGAGAAGTGTGTTTCACAAACCATGCTTACGCCTACTATTCATCGAGCGTATCAGAACAGTGTTGAAGCATTATCAAACAGTGATAAGGTGCGCAAGGCGTCCAACGGTCAACTCAGCAAGGGGCCTTGCCAATGCCAGACTACATTGTTCGTTGTATCAATGGCTGATTTTATGAGCGACAAAGCACTGCAGACCGAGGTTTTCGGTGCCAGCTCAATGGTGATTGAATGCATTGATTTTCCCGAAGTTGAAAGCTTCGCTATACAGCTTGAGGGGCAACTCACTGCTACCTTGCAGATGGATGACGGCGATTTGGAAACTGCCCGCAACCTTCTACCAATCCTTGAGCGAAAAGCAGGCCGTATTCTGGTCAATAACTGGCCCACCGGAGTTGAGGTTTGCCATTCAATGGTCCATGGTGGCCCTTACCCGGCAACCTCAGATAGCCGTTCAACCTCGGTTGGCAGTGCCGCGATACAACGCTTCTTGAGACCAGTGTGTTACCAGAACCTACCACAAGAATTGTTGCCTCAAGCGCTAAGAGATGACAATCCACTGGGGGTAGGCCGATTGTTGGATGGTGAACGTGAATAAGTTCGTTAAAAGATACAATTAATACTGATTTTATAATTAGATACCTTCGGTAATTGCACATAACCAACGAGAGGTTGGGCATATGGCTTTTTTGATCAATTATCTGACAAAAGTTCAGTTTGGTGAAAATGCCGTTTATGAGCTTCGGGAAGAGATAAGGCAATTAGGCGTTAGCAAGCCATTGTTCATTACAGATAAAGGGTTGAGTAATACAAACGTAATGGATGTCACGATTTCAGCTAGCAAGCTGAATTCTGCCCCGATTATATTTGACGGCACTCCCCAAAATCCGAATGAATCGGCCGTGGAAGATGCCCTTCTATTCCTTCGAAAAAATGAATGCGATGGAATTATTGCTGTTGGTGGAGGCTCTAGCATTGATTTGGCCAAGGGAATTGCTCTGCTTGCGACCCATCCTGCACCGCTACGCCAATATTCTGCTATTGAAGGAGGGATTGAAAAAATTCAATCAAACATTTTACCCTTAATTGCAATCCCAACAACGGCCGGTACTGGGAGTGAAGTCGGGCGAGCTTCACTTATCACTATGCGTGACAAGCGAAAATTAGGATTTATATCACCTTTTCTCATTCCCTCAGTTGCCATCTGCGATCCAGCACTGACACTGAGCTTGCCTCCCTTCCTCACAGCAGCAACAGGCATGGATGCGGTTGCTCACTGCGTAGAGACCTTTCTTAGCCCAAAAATCAATCCACCAGCAGACGCAATAGCGCTTGACGGTCTGGGCTATGCATTTAAAAATATAAACAAAGCAGTAGACGACGGGAGAAATTTAGAGGCTCGAACTCAAATGATGATGGCAGCTCTC
This sequence comes from Desulfosarcina widdelii, assembly GCF_009688965.1. GTDB lineage: Bacteria > Desulfobacterota > Desulfobacteria > Desulfobacterales > Desulfosarcinaceae > Desulfosarcina > Desulfosarcina widdelii. Next base: position 597,217 of record NZ_AP021875.1, read on the forward strand.
GAAGGCGCGTTGGCTTTCCAAAAGGGGCTGGGGGCGGTGCACTCATTATCTCACGCACTTGGTGGCTATCATGAGCTTAACCTTCATCATGGAACGCTCAACGCGATATTTATGCCTACTGTTTTACGCTTTAATAAAAGCCACTGCAAAGTTAAATACGAACAGATTGCTCAAGTAATGGGGCTCGGCTCCAGTGTTGATCTTGCCGATGAATTTAACCAATTAAACCGTTCTCTGGGATTGCCAACTCGATTAACTGAACTTGGTGTTAGAAAGGATATGTGTGATCAAGTTTCAAAATGGGCCTTTGATGATCACTCAACGCCTACTAACCCCAAGCCCGCAAAGAAAAAAGATTTTTATAATATGCTTGTTGAGACCCTTTAAAATTATCACGATAAAAAATAAAGCGCTAACAAGATAACCAACATTAAAGATCAATTTAAATAAACATAACAAATAGTTAAAAGTTTGTGCCTACAGGGAAAGTAAAGGCTCAAAAGGCAATGCCTTATGAAAAAGATTGCAATTTTATGCGGTGATGGTATCGGGCCGGAGGTGATGAAGGAGGCGGTTAAAGTCTTAGATACCGTTCAGAAGAAATATTCCTTCAATTTGGAGTACAAATATGCCGATGTCGGTGGCTACGGTATTTATAAACACGGCACTGCACTCCCAGATAAGACTCTCAAATCATGCGAAGCAGCTGATGCAATTCTTTTTGGCTCGGTTGGCGGCCCCCAGTGGGAACACCTTCCTCCGGAGGAACAGCCGGAGCGGGCCTCCTTGCTGCCTCTTCGAAAAAGGTTCAACCTTTATTGCAACCTGCGTCCAGCCAAGATTTTCAAGTCTGTCGTGGCATCAAGCCCCCTTCACCCTTCTATAGTGAAAGAAGGCTTTGATATTTTATGCATTCGTGAACTTACCGGTGACATCTATTTCGGACAACCCAAAGGACGTGAAGGTGCAGGTTTTTCCGAAAGAGCATTCGATACCATGGTATATACACGTGCGGAGATTGAGCGAATCGCGCATATTGCGTTCGCTGAAGCCAGAAAACGACGTAAACTAGTGACTTCTGTGGATAAGGCCAATGTTCTAACGACTATGGTGTTTTGGAGAGAGGTTGTGACCGAGGTAGCCGAAGAATATCCTGATATTACACTGAAACACCAATACGTGGACAATACCACCATGCAGTTGATCAAAGATCCCCACCAATTCGACGTTTTGCTTTGTGGTAATATGTTTGGTGATATTATTTCGGACGAATGTGCCATGATCACCGGATCAATGGGCCTATTGGCTTCGGCGAGTCTTAATGAGAAAAAGTTTGGGCTCTATGAACCAGCAGGTGGATCGGCACCCGATATTGCGGGACAGGGGATTGCGAATCCCATTGCCCAAATACTTTCTGCAGCTATGATGCTTCGATATAGCCTGGATCAGTCCGACGCGGCTGATGCAATTGAGGCGGCCGTTGAAAAGGTACTATCCGAAGGGCTCCTTACAATAGACCTTTCCCGTGGAAAGCTTAAGTCAATAAACACATCTGAAATGGGCAATTCTATCGTAACTAAGATTATTAATGGTGAAAGATAAGTAATTTTAAACTTAAAGGCTAATGCAAAGTAGAGCTAAAAAAATATAGTTTAGCTATTTTTTGTTCAAGTTCCAAATTAGCTTGACAACCTTATTGGATCCATGTATCCAAGTATCCAGTTAATGCTGACAGGCGTGCTCATCCTCACCTTGCAGTGGTTTGACCCATTTTGTTTGCCAAGTCAGCTTATTTGAATGATAAGCCAATCACTTGTAAAGGAAACTACCTATGAATTCAATACTAATAGAGGGAGAGAACTTATTCGACGGCAACAATCTGGTAAAGGATGAACCTGCAGTTGTGATGGTGCGAGAAGGGTATATTGAAGCTGTTGGTGAAGAGGCTCAAGCAAAAGCGGCGGATGCCAGCAAAACAATTCAATGCCCAGGTCAGACTCTAATGCCTGGGATGGTTGATTGCCATAACCATCTATCATTGGACCCGAGACTTCCAGACTATCTACTAAGGATGTTAGATCCAGTTCCTGAACTTACTTTGAAGGCCGTTGAAACCATGGATATGGACCTGAAGAGTGGAGTTACAACTTCCAGATGTCTCGGAGACAAAGAATTTTTAGATGTACATTGTAAAAATGCGCAGGCTGAAGGCCGTCTGTTAGGACCAAGACTAATAGTGGCTACACGAGGCATTAGAGCGTTACACGGACATGGTTTTGTGGGCAATCCTTATTGTGGGGTAAATAACATACGACAGGCAGTCCGTGAAAATCTTTACGCCGGTGCAGACCTTATTAAAATCTACCTTACTGGATCTCTAATGGGGCCCAAGGGACTTCCCTGCTATTTCTCAGAGGATGAGGTAAGAATCCTGGTAGATGAGGCTCATAGGGCAAGTGTGCCTGTCGCTACCCATTGTATTGGTGGCCCTGCCGTGAATCTGGCGATTAAGTGCGGTATCGATGTTATCGAGCATGGATACTTTTTAAATTTTGAAGATTTGGATCTCATATCAAAAAATGAAAGGTGGTTGGTGCTGACGCCGAGTTTGTTTTTCACTGACGACAGGTTGGATACACTGCATAACAATCTAAAAAAACCACACATCGATCAAAGACCTAAAGTCGCCGAGGCAATGAGTGCAGCAGTCAAAGGAGGTGTCAAGTACGCTATAGGTACAGACGGTATGCACGGCCGACTCGCAGACGAAGTGGAATATGTGGTTAGCTTTGGTGCAAGCCCAGCTGATGCATTGGCGGGTGTAACTTCACGAGCAGCGGAATTATGTGGCATGGCTGATTTAATTGGTACAGTAGAAAAAGGTAAGCGGGCAGATCTGATAGGGGTGGTTGGAAATCCTTTAGATAAAATAACCGACCTAAAACATGTCCAGACGATAATTCAGAATGGAGCGCCAATAAAGATTGATAAGAGTATGAGCTGTTAGCCAGAATAAGTAGAATGCTAAATACAGTATAGCAAATATTAAATTGGTAAGTATAACCATTAGAAATGGTTTTAACAATAAGGAGGGTGGTATGGAAAAAACTATTGGCATCATCGGACTTGGACGATGTGGGATGCCTGCAGTGGAACGATTTTTAGAAATGGGATACCAGGTGTATGGTCATGCCAGAAGAGCCGAAGTAATTACCGCTTTGGAAAGAAAGGGTGGAATACATACCGCCAGCCCTGAGGAAATGGCTCGGAAGGTAAAAACCATAATTGTGATGGTGCTAAATGATGACCAAGTTTTCGATGTAGTTATAGGATCTAAGGGCATATTACAGAGTGCCGGCCATGGCCACCTGGTAATTTGTATGAGCACTATAAACCGGTCTAACCTGCAAACTATCGACAGTAGCTGCAGAAAAAAGTCTGTAGATTTCGTTGACTGTCCCTTCACCGGAGGCCCTGCGCGAGTATCTAATGGCACTTTGACACTCATTACTGCCGCTAAACCTGAAGTTATTGAAAAGGTGCGTCCCTATCTTGAAGTAATCGGTAAAGTTACTAATGTTGGTGATTTGCCTGGCTTTGGCCAAGCCGTTAAGCATTGCAACCAGCTCATGGTTTGTGCCATTCACGCCGCGACTATGGAGGTAATTACTTTGGCTGAAAAAACCGGAGTTGATCCAAAACAAGTCTGCCAAGTAGTTGGGAGTGGCATAGGGGGGAGCAATTATTTCGAACTTTTATCTAAAGCTATTTTGGACGATGGTAATTCTCCTGGAGGGATGGGGCAGCTATGGAAAGACATTAATTTAGTAATAAACACTTCACGAGAAAAAAATCTTCCATTATTGATCGCCAATGCCACGGCACACTACTTTGATATGGCAGTTTCTCAAGGTCTGGCAAATGAGGACTCTGCCCGCATCATGCAAGTGATGCGGCGTATGGTTGAATCATAGACAACGACCTGAAAAAGGGAAAATATCAATAGATTTTATAGTTGTGGGCAAAGATTGAAAGAGTTTAATTTTGTTTGTGGAGAGAGATAAAAAAGGCTGGGGCAAAAAAAATATATGCATTGTTAAAAAACGAGTTGGTCAATAAATACAATTATACAGACAAGGTCTACCGACAGTCCACTCGAACACAAATAGGAGGGCAATATGTCTACAGAGAAAGTAACGGTTTTTGCAAAAATTAAAGCAAAACAGGGACGTCAAGAGGAATTAAAAGCATTGCTATTGGAGATGGCAAGTAAATCGTCACAGGATCCCGGGTGCTTAGAATACGAGGTTTTGCGAGATAAGGATGACGACACTGTCTTTATGTTCCGCGAAGTTTGGGAGAGCCAAACTGACGCAGACAAACATGTAACTATGCCCTATCTACCGGCGTTTCGGGAGCGCAGGGCGCCCATGCTGGCGCAAGATCTTGAGGTCTCTACCTGGAAAACATTATAGACAGCAAAGGCACTGTGGTAAATTGATATTGAAATGAAGAGCGGACAGATAGATGTCCGCTCGATCATTTTTGACACTAAGTATGAACTGTGCTAGAAATGGAAATAATTGAGGTCTTAGGATGCATAAATCCTGTGCAGTTAGCCCCTCGAGTGATATAATATATAAGATCGAAAAAGTGGGAGGTTGAAATGGCGAAGGTGTCAGCGCCCAGATCCATTGCGGACCAAGTATACGAGTTTATAAAAAAGGATATACTGGAAGGAAAGCTTGAGCCAAACAGCCGCTTGACCCAAGAGTTTATGGGTGAGTTTTATCAAACCAGCCGGACTCCTGTTCGAGAAGCTTTTCGGAAGTTAGAAAGAGACGGTTTGGTAGAGCGGATGCCTCAAGGAGGGGTTAAAGTCGTTGCAATAAGCGTAGAAACCATAGAGGAAGTGTATGGCGTCAGAGCTGTTTTGGAAACTTATGCTGTAGAACTGGCTTGTGAGCGAATTTCTGATAGCGAATTGGAAAGAATAGCACAAATCAAAAAAAACGCTGAAGCAGTCCTTAAATCGGTTGATTTGAGCAAAGAAGATAAATTGAATGAGCTACTCAGCCTGAATTCTTCTTTCCACAGAAAGATCAACGAAGCCTCAGGAAATTCATACCTGGTTAAAATACTAGGAGAAATGAACGATTCTGTCATGCTTGGCAGAACGGCTGGTTTACGAAAAAACAATGAGTGGAGTGACATTTGGAAAGAGCATGATAAGCTAATAAATTACTTGCGAAAGAAGGACAAGGTAGAATCTGCTAAACTAATGCGCAAACATATCGAGTCTGCCGCAAAAAACGCAATTGCTGTTATATCGAGAAGGAAAAAAGAAACTGATAAGGGTTCATGAGCATTGATATGGCTACTCTTGTCAAATTCTGAGATAAATGGCCCTCGGATCAGCAGTAAGAATTTCAATACCATGCAAATACGTTCTATCTATCTCAGATATATGGAAACCAGAAGAACTTTGACTTTCTTGCCAGGCCCCATAAGTATAAAAGAAGACAACGAATATACATTTAGCAAATGGATATCATAGGCGTTCCTTAAGTACTGCCCTAATGGATGGAATTAAATCGGCCTTTTGGGCGCAGCGGGCCAACCGCCGGCAAATTTGATGATCGTGCCCGTGTGAAAGGAGCCTTTCATATTGGCCAGGTAATTGATCAACTCGCCAATTTCTTCCGGTTCGCCCAGCCTGCCAGCCGGCACAACTTCGCTAATGAAGTCTCTTCCTACGGGGTTGTCGATAAATTTCGCTTTTGGAAAATAGGCTTCGCTGTACAGGTAGTTCGGTGCAATGGCGTTAACAGGAATGCCATAGGGTGCCAGGTCCAAACTCAAGGATTTAACCAAGGCATTCGCTCCAGCCCGCGCAATATCGGGTATTGCGCCGCCCGGCAAAGGCAGTTCGGTGCGGCAGGAGGTGATCATGATCACATTGCCACGGCCCTGCTTTTTCAATCTCGGGATGGCTGCCTGCATCAGTTTGAATGGGTACACCAATACATGCTCGATCGTTGCATTCAGATCCGCCACATTCGCTTCATCAATCGGGACATGGATCGCGGGAAAGGTGTCGTTGCTGACAATAACATCGACTTTTCCATAATTGTCCCATAAGTGCTGGATAAGTTTGTCTGGTTCTCCAATACCTAACGGAATCGTCCCCGGATTGTCTGACTTGTAATCCTCTTGTTGATTTGCATCTTGAAAAGCAGGATCGTGAGCCACGACATCATACCCGTTCTCCAAAAGAGCTTTGACTGCTGGTGGACCAACATAATCCAATACATTTGTAACCAGAGCGATTTTATTGCCCATGCTATTCTCCAATCGATTTGTCCCATTAATCTTCAGGAAACTATAGAAAGGCAGCTATTCCTCAGGATCATCTACAATAACCCAAGACGTCTTTTTGGTTTTCTAATCCATTTGTCCTTTGCCAACGATAAATTTTGCATTGAAATATTTTTTCCTGATCTCTTTCGCTTCCTCAAACCATTTTTCCATCCCCACTTTTTTCATCCGGCAAAGGTTGTACATCTTCATATTATGCGGATACTTGGACGCTCCTTCAGCTGTTGGTGCAAGATAAGCGCATGGAAATTCATCGCAGTTGAAACAAAAATCAACACCTTTCTCCTTTACGCAATCAAGGGTTGAACACCCCTCAGAGCCAAGGTGGAAATGGTTTCCATCCTGCTGCCGGCATCCCCTGCAGGGGATCTCTTTTTCAGGGATTCCGATTTTCTCATGAATCAATCCGGCCAGCTTTTCAGTCAGGTTTTTTGCATATAGCTCGCAATTGAAACAGTCTAATCCACAAGGCGCGGTTAAAACCAATTTCTCTTCCATGGATCTTCCTTTCGTAGCATTTTTACCGTTCTGATAAACGCTCCATGTATTCATTCGATCGAATGCGCTCGAGCATTTGATGCAAGCATCCTGACTCCTCAGGATTGAATCCGCTTAAAAACTCCTCATTGGCCTGAACCATTATGCTGTTGATCTCCGTCGCACATTGGCGGCCTCGGTCGGTCAGACAAACCAGTATCGCCCTACGATCATCTGGATGCGGTTGCCTTTCGATCAGCTCGAGCTTTTCCAGTCGATCCAGAATGCCGGTCATCGTTGCACTGGTGATCTGCAGTTTTTGCCTCAGGCTGTTTGCAAGTAGGCGGTCTTCCTCGCCTAAAAAATTCAACACCATTGCCTGGGAGGCGGTAACATTCAAATGCTTGACCTTTTTCGTCCAAAACTCAGCGCCGGTTTGGCTAGCTTTGGTCAGTTGAAAAAAAATACAATCACGGACATTCATCTGTGGCTCCTTATAGTTAGCATGCATTTATATAGCAAGCTACTAAAAAGTACGCAAGTCAAAACAATGATCGTTTGGAAAGATGAAGTTTTATTTGCGGCTTATTGAAATATAGATTTGGCTATCCCACAAAAACGGACCCCATCGTTCCGTGTGGTATCTTGCCAGCCCCAATAAGTATCAAGGAAGACACCGAATTTGCATTTAGCAACTGGATATCATAGGCTTATCTTGAGTGCTGCCCAATATTATTAACCCTTTAACCCAGGAGGAAGGCTATGAAACTATCACGAGCGGCCAAAATCTGGATCGATTATCACAAGACCCATTCGAAAAAAAAATACGGTGCGAGCTTACCGGGCCATCATCGAGCGGTTTATCCAGGAATTTGGTGATGGTCCCGTTGAGCAAGTATCCCCGGAACAGATTCTAACCTACCTGAACCGCCTCACCGAAGGCAACAAACCCTACACCAAGCGGATCCGCTTTTCCCAACTCTCATCATTTTTCAATTTTGTCCGCAATAATATCGATCCCGAGCTCAGGAACCCATGCGACAGGCCCATGATTCGGAAGCTGTATCGGGAGCGGGTGCCCCTGAGGTGGAAAATTATCGAAAAGGAAACTATCGACGAGATTATTTTTCGCACCACCAAGGTTCGCAATCGATTGATCCTTGAACTGATGGCCCGTGGTGGCATGCGCATCGGTGAAGTGCTGAAACTGCAATTGGGTGATCTGCAGGACCGTAAGCTGGTTCTCCGTGAGCCCAAAAGCGGAAAGGAATATGAGTTTGTGTTCATCCCACAGAAAGTGGCGGATCGATTACGTGAATATGCACTGGAGGTGTGCAATGAACCCAGCGATCGGATATTCCCGATTACCTATGAGGCGGCCAGAATGATGGTGATCAAATCCGGCAAGCTGGTCGGAGTCAAACTCAGACCGCATGACCTGCGTCGGCATTCTGCCACCTATGCCAGTCGATCTGGCGTACCTATTGAAATTATTTCAAAAGTCATCCTCCGGCACGCGAATCTTTCGACCACACAAAGGTATCTGGGAACAATCAGCGATGTGGAAGCAATCAGATGGATTGAGAATATTTATGGGTGATGCAAAAAGGGGTGATGCCGGTTTCCGGTTTCACCCCATCAGACTTGCCAGTAAAGATATGCAGAACTAAGCGTTTATTTTTTTGGAAAAAGCAGGCCACAAGATCTTGTATGAAGCGGCCTATCATACTGAAATGTATTTTTATTTCCTATATAGCAGTAAGTGCAAGTTGGCCGAAGACTATCATTTGAAATGGCTATATGCATCTGCCCACTTTAAATATCCCACCCATTTTGATCCTTCAAATTAACTCCGCTCGGACTTCAAAAAGCTTGCTGTGCTCCGCAATGGACAAGAAATTGATTTTTTAACTCCGAACCTGTTTTTAACAAATTTGACTTGAATCAAAGACATATTTCTCAAAAAGAGCCATGATTAGTATTATGAAAGATAAATCTTTAAAAATTGAAGCCCTACGCAAACGGCTTGATCAGGTGGAAGCAGAACTTGCCGATACTTTGCAGCGCATGCCGGCTCACGGGATCAAAACGAGCTTTATGGCCGGTTTACTGGATCTGGAGGATGAGCGCGATCGCCTAATGGGTGAAATCAAGGCGCTCACGTCAGGTTCACCATGAAATCGATACCGGCCGATGTTCCCAGTCGACGATGGATGGACCGGCGAATTGCCTTTTTCGGTAAACACTACAGCTTTCATGCGGACCGGCTCGTGGATAATCTTGGCCGGGGCCCCGCTCGGGCCATCGCCGAGCTGATCTACCACTATCTGACGGCGCCCCAGCCTATGTCGGTGGCTTCAGATGATGCGTGGTATTCGTTTCGTGAGTTGCGCGGCGCCGGACCGCTAACCGTCAATTTCGCAAACAACACCCATAAAACAATCACTGCCACGTTCGGAGGAGATCTGTCGGCTTTAGATCTTAGCGCTGCCAAATTGACCGGGCTGTTGGAATCTGGCCAAGGGTTTGATCGGCGATATAGATTTCATGCTTTTCCCGAAGTGCCGCTTATTTTGAACTACAACGCAGCGGACGACCTCTTTCCTGCCCAGGCGGGTCTCTTATTCCACCGCTCGATCCAAAACTTGTTCGACATCCGCGAACTATTCACCCTGGGAACCTATCTCACTGGCCGCCTGATCTCGAGTGCCGGCCATTCGTGATTGTATGTTTTTATCGAGATGGAAATTGACCCACGATGAGGTTTTATTCAACTCCCATCTACGCGGGGGGACCCTGTCTTGCAAAAAGGTTGCAAGGCTGTTGACGTGTGCAAGACGCTGGTAGGCTCGGACCCAGATACACAATTGATCCGGGTATACTTCACAGCGCCCCTCAGTACTCCCGCCGCAGGGACCATTGCGAGTGTGTTTGGGACAACCGGATTCTGGACAGAGAAAGCCGATGTGTTGGATAGCGCAGTCACCACAGCTTTGGCACGATAAAAATGTCTTTTTTAGCGGATCTTCCAGACACCTTTTCAAGACCCAGGTCTTGTTGTACTTCTCCAGAACTGATGCCAGACTTTTATAGACCGGCGCCATGGTTGCGGATTGATTGAAAAATAGATCATGTGCGGAATTGAGCATTTTGTAGGGTATGTGATCCAGCAACATCTCTTTCAAAGACGCTTTTTCTTTCTTGATTCCGCCTGGAAGCGCTTGTGCATCAGAATCCTCGGAGTTTTTCTTTTTTCCCTGTACAAACTCACCCAAATAATCGGGCCAAGCGTCTTGAAGTTGGTCCATACGGTCCAAAATAGCGGCGACCGTTTTGAAACTCCGGTGAACCCCGCCTATATGAATGCCCCTGAACCCCAGGCCTTTTAAGATTGCTCCCAACTTGGCAGCACGCTCCACCGCTTTCTTTAATCCTTTGCGGGGTTCCTGCCACTCGGAAACAACTTTATTGAAAAGCTCGTCCGACACAAAGACGCCGGGGACCCGGCCACGATTCATGGCTCGGGCGGCCCGCGGACTTAACAGGTTAACGGATCCGATGATGGGGATGTGAGCATTTTTTCCGGTATGGTACTGGATGAGGTCTTCAAAATTCTGCGCATTATAACCCAACTGGGTGATCACAAATGACGCACCCGCATCGATTTTTTTATCCATCTTCCTGTACTGCGCGACCTGTTCGGCCTTCAAGCTTTTGAAAGGCGACACCGCACAACCAGTGAAGAAGGGGTCCGGATCACCGGAGCTAGCCATCTTTCCACTCAGGCTTTTGAGCATGCCGGTCAGCAGGACAGAATCCAGATCAAACACTGGCGTTCCACGGCCGCCATATCCCTTTCCGCTGTAGTCACCGGTAAGGGCCAGGACATTCTTCATACCCATGCGTGCCAGTTGCAGCGCACGACTTTCCATGCCCATTCGGTTCGTGTCCCGGCAGGTAAAATGGACAATGACATCCAGCCCGAGCTTGAAAATTTCATATCCCAACACATCCGGGCTCAAGGAGGGATTCCCGCCGGGATTATCCGTAATCGAAACGGCGGAGACACGCCCATCGGTAAACGCATCACTGGCGATACCCAAGAGCGTTTCTGTGCTTCGACCAAAAGATTCCCGTGCCGGAACCAGTTCCAAGGTGACAACAAAGTTTTGAGGTGTGGTCAAGTCTTCCTTGAAGATTCTAAGCACAGTCTTTTCCTCTGGGAGTTGTTTTAAAGCATGGAACGTCTTCAAAGCATTACGTAACATGCCTGTGCCGGATGATACCAATGTCAAGGGTAGGACAGATTATAGGTGAAGTCTCCTTTAAATCATTGATCCAAGTCAAACCCCCAACTGAAGTGTTGAACGAAATTGCTGTAGTTTTTCCTTTAACCAGACAATCCCGATAAATAGCGTTGGCACCCAGGCAAGGGTGAGAAAACTCGAAACCAAAAGTCCGGCGATGGCCACCACGGCCAGCGGAGAAAGCCGTTCCAGCCCCACAGCGGATTGTGCCGCCACCGGCAACATGCCGGCAACGGTGCTTAGTGCTGTCATCAGGATCGGCCGCGTCCGGCGGGATATGGCCTGTTCCATAGCCACCTGAAGTGTTTTTCCTTTTGCTCTGGCCGTTTCGATAAAATCCACCAGCAAAATGGAGTTGTTCACCACTATGCCGGCCAGAAGAATAAATCCCATAGCTGCCGGCATGCAGAAATGGCGTTCAAGCAGCAGCATACCCCAAGGAACGCCAATAAATGCCAAAGGAATCGCACTCATGATGATAAGGGGACGCAAATAAGAGGCGAAGGTGACCACCATGGAAAAATACAAAAACAATATCGCCAGACCCATGGCCAAGCCCAGTTCTGAGAAACTCTCCTTCATCTGCCGTATTTCGCCTTCTTGGGTGATGTGGTATCCGGCGGGAAGTTGGATGTCCGCGAGCACGGTCGCCACCTGGTCTTGAAGGTGGGTGATCGCAGTCTTATCCCGATACCCCCGGACATTGATAACGGGCAAAAGGTTCTGGCGGGTGATCCGGGACTGACGAAAAACCGGTTGAATGTCGGCAATGTCTTCTAAAGGAACCGCACCCTTCGGCCCGACGACCTGAAGGGTTTCAAGGTCGGCCAGCGCAGCCATGTCGTCCGGCTCGAACCGCAGTCGGACGTTATATCCATCCTGAGCAGCAATACTGAAACGGGATGCCACTCGTCCCGTGGTCGAGGTTGTCAGCATGGCGGATACATCATTGGGTGACAATCCGTAATGGGCCAGCCGGGCCTCATCTAATTTGATGGCGATTTCCTTTTTGGACCAGTCCCATGAACGGGAAACGGTCGTCAGCCCACGGACCGTGTGAAGTCTTTGCTCAACTGTGCCGGCCAGTCGATCGAGCAGGCGGGGGTCGGGGCCGGAGATCATGACGTCAACAGGGGCCGCAATAGAGGACAGGGGGGTCGCACCGTAATCATAGACGTCCACCCGTTTGAGGCCCGGAATTGTTGAAAACGATTGCCGAAGATCGGCTTCGATTTCCCAGATGGATGCTTCCCGTTCAAACCGATTCTGAAAATGGACCGTGATCAACCCTTCCTGGGATGTCCGGTCTGCACTGAAGCTAATCACGCCCGGTTCGGCCCCGCCCACTACGGCCATGCGGACAAAACCCGGGACCGCCAGAATGTGTTTTTCCATTTGCGCCACTACCCGTTCGGTAACTGAGATCGGGCTGTTGGGCCAAACTTCAAAATCAACCTTGACGATGCCCGTGTCCATGGGGGGCATAAGATCCCGACCGGCTATAGGCATCTGTCGCAAACTGACCAGGAGCAGACCCAGCATCAAGACAGGCAGAAGCCATCCCCATTTTCCTCTGGACAGCCGGAAGCAGTGAACAAAAAAACGTTGCATAGGCAAAAGCCAGAACTTCGAAATTTTTTCGATAATCCGTTCCAGCCGGTTTGCACTTTGCCCCGTCTTCATAAGTTTCGGAGCCAGTAGTGGAATGACGGTTACGGAGACGATGTATGATGAGAACAAGGCCAACGACAGCACGACAGCAAGGGGACGTAGAATTTTCTGGGAATAGCCGCCCACGAACATGATGGGGATCAGCACCACCAGCGTTGTGGCCGTGCCCGCGAAATCCGCGAGAAAAATTTCCCGGGTGCCGTCAACCGATGCTTGAAACAGTGACTTGTCCCCCGGGGCCGCATGGCGGTCGATGTTTTCGATCACAACAATGGCATCGTCCACCAAAAGTCCCACAGCCAGAATGATGGCGGTCATGGTGACAATATTGAGTTCGTAGCCGATGAGTTTCATGCCGGCAAAGGTCATGAAAAATGTGAAGGGGATGGATACAGCAGCCAGAAGGGTGGTGCGTATGCGAGCCATGATTAGAAAGATTACAAGGACCGTCAAGATCACGGAATCCCGAAGCGCGCTGATCAGATTGGACACAGAGGTGTCGATTATTTCGCCCTGGGTGTCGGCGACTGCGACCATCAGATCCGGAAACATGGCCCTGATTTCCGGCAAGGTCTTTTCAAGGCTCGACAAGGTTCCCGTTACCGATTTTCCCTCCCCACGCAGGATATTCAGCCCGATGGCGGGTCGGCCGTTGCCCCGGAAAAAGGATCGTCTTTCTTCTACGGTGGTGATGACTTCTGCCACGTCCCGGACATACACAGCCCCGTTTCTGCCGCCGTCGGCGAGAACGATGTCTGCAAGGTTATTGCGCAAGGCTCGCTCACCTCGAATAGAGATCACCTGCTCTCCGGAACGGGAAAGAAGCATGCCACTGGGAATGTTACGGTTGCGTTCGTAAACCGCTGCCGCCACCTGATCCGGGGAAAGTCCGTATCGGGCGAGACGGTCCCGTTTGATCGTCAGGCGGATTTCAGGAAGATGCCCACCGAACACTTCCACATCCGCGATACCCGGCACCCGCAGTAGCGCTTCCTGGATTTCATTATCGCAGATCTGGCGGACCTTGGACAACGGCATCAATGATCCAGGTATCGGAGAAACCGCAAGCGTCTGCACCGGTGCGGTTGAATCGCTGACCCGGTAGATTCTCGGCGGCAGCAAGTCAGACGGCAAGCTTGGCAGAATCCGATTCAGGGCCGCATTGACGTCCGTTACCGCTGCGTCCAGTGATTTAGTGTAGTCAAATTCTACCGTGACGGCAGCGGTTTCATCCCTGACGGTAGATTTTATGGACCGAAACTGATCCAGGGCCGCCATCTCTTTTTCCACTTGGCGGGACACTTTGTCTGCCATGTCCTCGGCGGCGGCCCCCGGCCAGCTGAGCAGTACCGATACCCGTGGATAATTGGAATCCGGAAACAGGTTCAGCGGAAGGGTGTTGAATCCCACCACACCAAAGGCAACGCTCAATAGTACCAGAGCGATAACGGCATGGGGTTTTTTTAGATAAGCGTCCACCCAGTTCACGGGGCACCTCCGGGAACCGGGAAGACACGTACCCCAGGCCCCAGCGTCAGCAGCATGGATTCCGGCCCGGCGGCAAGGGTGCTTTTTTCCGTTAAAGGCCCATCCACAACGGCACGGGTGCCGGAGCGCCCAAGCACGGTAACGACCACCGGAGCAACCGTCATGTCATCGGATATGATATACGTCAGCGTTTGTGATCCGGTTTCAAGAAGGCAGTCCGCATCCACAATCCAGCCCGTGGGTTCGTCCACAATCAAATCCACCCCCACCACCCCGTAACTGGGCATACCGAAGGGCCGGGCCGACAGTTTGATTTCCACCGTTGCCAGATGACCAGACACAATGGCAGGATGAACGCGGTCCACGGTCGTTTCCAGGGTCTTGTCTCCTTGCGTCAATCGGACATGGGCGTTGTCGGAGAGAGTTGCTCCTGTCTCCTGGGGTACCCGGACCAGAATTTTGTATCCTCGATCCGGATTTTCCACCCGGAAAACAGGCGTTCCGATCATAACCAGGTCGCCTGCCTCCTTCATGCGTTCGGTAACAACTCCGTCGAAAAATGATTCCAGACGGGAGAATGACAGGGACACCATTGCCGCCGACAGCTCCTGTTCCAGGCGTTGAACGCGGCTTTCAGCCAAGTTTACCGCCAACTCAGCTTCGTCCAGGGTTTCTTGGGAGACGGCCCGGTTCAAGGCCAGCTCCTGCCGTCGGCTGTGTATGGTCTTCTTTGTGATAAGGTCCTCCCGAGCCCCGGACAATTCGGCAACCAAGGCGTTTCTTTGCGCCTGTGAAAGCCGTGTGTCAATCTCCGCCGCCACCTCGCCTTTGCGAAGCCGGTCTCCCACATCTTTATGAAGCGCTGTGATATAACCCGTGGTTTGTGCAGACAGCACTGCCTCGGCTTCGGGTTCGATGGTTCCGAGATAATGTCGTGTCACGGATAGACGACCCCACTGCCCAGACTTGGTGAAAACAGCTACGGGCCGCAGAAGAGGTGTGGGCTGGTTTGCGAGCTGGGCTTTGCGGTGGCGCACCAGGGCGACAGCGGCCAAAATCAGAATGGCAACCAAAATCGTTGTAAGTGACCTGGTAAAAAGTTTTCTCATATCGAACGATTCAACTTCCCCATCTGTTTTGGCAACCCACTTGCACCAAAAGATATTTTATCAGTATTGATTTTGACGTCGCAGCAATCGAGCTTCGATGATTGCGTACGTAGGCGTGATCAAGACAGGCCCACGTGGTCTTCCCCAGGGGGACAACCACGCAGGCCCTTCATGGTTAGTTACCGGCCATCATGGCAGCGATATCCTCCTCGACGGTACCGATGGGTTTGATGTCGAATTTTTCCACCAGTACATTGGCTACATTGGGAGAAAGAAAGCCCGGCAGTGTGGGACCCAGCCGAATCCCCTTGACGCCGAGAAACAGCAGGGCCAACAGCACAGCAACGGCTTTTTGCTCGTACCAGGCGATGTCATAGGAAACGGGAAGTTCGTTGATGTCATTCAGCCCGAAGGCCTCTTTGAGCTTCAACGCAATCACGGCCAGCGAATAGGAATCGTTGCATTGACCGGCATCCAGCACGCGGGGAATGCCGCCGATGTCGCCAAGGTTCAACTTGTTGTAGCGGTACTTGGCGCATCCAGCGGTCAGAATTACCGTATCCTTGGGCAGGTTTTCGGCCACCTCGGTAAAGTAGCTGCGGGATTTCTGGCGGCCGTCGCATCCGGCCATGACGACAAACCGTTTGATGGCACCGGATTTCACCGCATTGATTACCTTATCGGCCAGGGCCAGCACCTGGTTGTGTGCGAAGCCGCCTACGATTTTGCCGGACTCGATCTCCTCTGGCGGGGCGCATTGCTTGGCTCGTTCCACGACGGCGGAGAAATCCTTGGCACCGCCTTGCGGCCTTTTGGCAATGTGTTTGGCTCCCGGATAGTTGACTACGCCGGTGGTGAAGAGTCTATCCAGATAGGTGTTGTTCTTTTTGATCGGGATCAGACAATTGGTGGTCAACACAATGGCCCCGTTGAAGGATTCGAAATCCTTGTTTTGGTGCCACCACGATCCACCGTAGTTGCCGATAAAATGGTCGTATTTTTTGAAGGCCGGGTAGCAGTTGGCCGGCAGCATCTCGCCGTGGGTGTATACGTCCACGCCGGTCCCCTCGGTCTGTTTGAGCAACTCTTCCATGTCTTTCAGGTCATGGCCGGAAATCAGGATGCCGGGGTTTTTCCCCACGCCGATGTTCACCTCGGTGATTTCAGGATTGCCATAAGCCTTGGTATTGGCTTCGTCCAGCAGGGCCATGGTGTTGACAGCGCATTCTCCGGCCTTCATGACCATGCCGACCATCTCGTCCGTCGACAGCTCTTTGGTTGTGGATGCCAGCGCTTCCATCAGAAAACCATATATGTCGTCCTTTTCATGGCCGAGAATCGCGGCATGATCGGCATAGGCGGCGATCCCCTTGCCGCCGATGATCAAAAGCTCTCTCAGTGACCGTACATCCTCGTTCTCAGCAGCCGTGATGCGAACCTCGTCGGACAAGGCCTTGTCCATGATGGCCTGTTTGTCGGTCGCCGCCCAGACCGCGCAATCCGGAAGCGCGTCCGGAAGGTCGCCGCCAAGTTTTTCTTTGACCGCGTCTCTGACATCGAGGGCCTGCCGGATTCGGTCGACGATTACGTCATCATCCCAGGCCACGTTGGTAATGGTGGTGAAAAGCGCTTCACAGATGAAGTGGCCGGCCTCTTTGTCCACCGTGCCCTTCTCCTTCAGCTTTTCCCCGTAAACCGCAATGCCCTTGCAAACGTAAATGAGCAGATCCTGTAGATCGGCAGTTTCTTCGGGCTTGCCGCACACACCTTTCACCGTACAACCTTGATTTTTTGCCGTTTCTTGACATTGAAAACAAAACATAGACTTCCTCCTTGATTTGAATGGTGGGTGGAAATGGTTGATCTTATCGAAACCCGTTTTCTTTATGCTTTTGCGCAATGCTGTCGGCCAAGCGGTCCAGGGAAGCGAAATCCGCTTCGGCCGGAAGCCCTTTGCAAAGTACCGGGTCGATCACCTCGACTTTCAGATTGGGAATCATTCCGGCAAGTGTTTCCACGGTCTTTCCTCCCCATCCATATGAACCGATAATGGAGAGAAACCTGACTTTTGGTTTCAACGCATTGGCCAGCAATGCCGCATACGCAGCCAAGGGATGAGGCCCGGCCAGCACCGTCGGCACCCCCACGACAATCGTAGCCGCGTCGACAAGCGCCATTGCGAGCTTGCCGATGTCGGTTACCGCGAGGTTGAACAGTTCCACGCGAATTCCCCGCTCGACGAGGGCGGCGGTGAGATGGTCCACCATTTTTCGCGTGCTTCCGTGCATGGAGACAAAGGGTAGGACGACCAGATTGTGTGGATCGCCGGCCACCCAATCCTGATAGGCATCCATGATCCAGGACGGCCGATCGTAGATTTGGCCGTGGCTCGGAGCGATCATCTGAATGTCATACCCGTTGAGTTTTTCCATGTTTTTGGCGATGATGTTGCGGAAAGGCATCATGATTTCGGCAAAATAGCGTTTGGCCGCCTCATGCACCCGTCCCTGGTCGGTAACGAAAAGATCGCTGGTGGCGATGTGGGAGCCGAAAAAATCGCAGCTGAAGAGAATCTTGTCTTCCTGCAGGTAGGTCACCATGGTTTCGGGCCAGTGGACCCATGGGGTGTGAATGAATTCCAGGGTCTTATCTCCGAGAGACAGCGTTTCACCGTCTTGGACGGTGACGAAGGCGTTTTCGGGAATTTTCAAAATATCCATGAGCATGCCCTTGGCCTTGGGCGTTGCCACCACCTTGGCTTGCGGAAACCGCTCCAGCACCTGCGGTATCGTTCCGGAATGGTCCTGCTCGGCATGGTGGGAGACGACAAAGTCGATCTTGGGTACATTGTCGAGCTGTGCCGTCAAGACCTCGGCCATGGGCGGGTCGACCGTGTCCAGCAGGGCGGTTTTCTCGCTGCCTTCTATCAAATAGGCATTGTAGGTTGTCCCATCCGGAAGCGGGATGAGGGAGTCGAAAAGCCGCCGATCCCAATCCACGGCTCCCAACCAGTGAATTTTCTCCATGATCTTTCTTTTTTGCATGATCAAATTTCCTTTCATGGTTATGGGGCGATTTCTCCAGCTCAAATCAATAATTGACAGTCTATAAAAAACCAACTCGACTAACGATTGGCCACATTTAAGTCGGTTGTTCACCGATAATAGGACGGGCCATGTGTGAAATATTTTTCTATTTCAAGCAATTGTTTTTGTCTTTGCGCTGGAGCAAACAAGTTCTACGAATCGTAAATAATTTTTCTTTTTTAATTTTCTATCCTTTGGCCCAAAGTCGGAATAAGAATGCCACCTCATTTCTGGGGTTGCTTTAAAGATATATCCAAGAGTTTTACAGACGTATTGGCGGTTTTCCAACCATGCTGTTCCCCTGAAGGTATAAAGTAGGTCTCATTGGGATTGAGCAGTCTACTGTTTCCGCCTATAAACATTTCAATTTGACCCTCCAAGACAATACCGCACTGATCAAAAGCATGTTTATGTCCGGTATCTTCATGATTTGCATCGATTTCCATGCAAACCATGATCAAGTTTTCCCCGAATTCAGCCTTGCTCATTATACCCGGCCTGAAATTCTCCAACTTTAAAGTGCTCAAGTTCCAGAAGCCCATTTTATACTCCTCGTTTTATGATGAGATCGAGGATCTCATCGGGGTTCACTGCACGAATGATCGCCTCTTGGTGCGAATTTTTTAAAAAACCCTCTTTTTCAGCAGTTTCCAACATCAGCTCAAGCGGTTCGAAAAAACCGTTAACATTCAACAACCCGAATGGTTTGGCATGAAACCCCATCTGCTGTAATGTGTATACTTCAAAAAATTCCTCAAAGGTGCCAATTCCTCCAGGCAGCGCTACGAATCCATCTGAAAGTTGCACCATGAGGTGTTTTCTTTCATGCTTGGTTGGCAATACATGCAGCTCCGTCAATCCTTGATGGAATTCTTCCCTATCTTTTAATGCCTGAACAGTCACTCCGACTACTTTCCCACCAGCAGCTAAGGCGCTGTCAGCAAGCTGTTTCATAAGTCCGGTACAAGAACCGCCATAGACACAGGTTAGGCTGCGCATGGCCAATTCATGCCCCAACGCACCCGCTGTTTCCATATAGGCTGGATGGCTACCGGTGCTTGATCCGAGAAAACACAGATTGAATTCATTACACTCCTTTAAAAGCCCTCATGGCCAAATTGAGGAATGATACAATTATGGTACTTTTTCATGATTTATTTTGCCTCAAAACCAGAATTCAGGGTATCGGCGATCTTTTGAAATGTTGTTGACCATCAGGGCAATGGTCAGCATCACACCCGCCCCCAGGCCAACAGGGACGATCGCATAAAGGTACCCGAGATTATGCACGGAATCGCCTCCGATTACCGCGATCAAAGCGGTCGCACCTCCCGGTGGATGAAGTGTTTTGGTAAGGTGCATCAGGGCAATGGACACGGATACGGCCATGGCTGCGGCGAGCCACGGCTGCCCGCCCAAATATTGATAAGCGGCAACCCCCACAATAGCCGAGAGCACATGCCCGCCGATCAAATTTCTGGGCTGGGCTAGCGGGCTGCGGATGGCGCCGTACACCAGCACGGCCGAAGCACCGAAGGAACCGATGATCATGATCAGGGCGCTTTGATCCAAAACCCTGAAATGAAGCAGACCCACGGCGGCAATTCCGAGAAAACTGCCGATCCAGGACCATAAGATTTCGATCAGACCGACCCGGGGAGGGCTTTGCGTATGCCCTCTCATTTTATTGAAATAGTTCATCTATTCTCCTGCTTACCCGAGCATGCAAAAGGAACTGACGAGGTCCGAACGGGTGACGATACCGACAGCCTTCCCATTATCTGCGACGACCGGGAGGCGATTGATGTTTTTTTCCATCAGCAATACCGAGATGTCGCCTATAGTGACCTCCGGCTTCGCCGTGATCGCAGGTTTCGTCATTATATCCCCTGCGCTTCGGTTCAACATGGGAGTTGCCACACACCCTTTGTTTTTCAGGCAATGGGCGATTACCTGCATAAAGGAGTCGCTTTTTCCGGCGCCCATTTTCCGTAAAAAGTCCTTTTCCGAGATCACCCCGATGACCTTTTCGCTATCATCCACAACCGGGACTCCCGAGATACCCTTTTCGGCCAGTAGGGTGGCGGTTGCCATCAAATCCTTGTCCGCTCTGACCACGTGGACCGGACAGGTCATTACATCGGCGGCTTTGAATGCCTGCATCATTCTGTCCTGCGCAAGAGCATAGGCCACCCGGAAGACTTCTTTAAAATCGGCCGGGGTGATGTCGATATATCCCTGTATGGATCGCATGGCTTTCATCACATCGACATCGGAAATATCGACGGGAGCACACTCTCGAAGGTTTGCTGAACTCACAGTGCACACTCCATTTTGTTTGGGTTTGGCGGTCGCATTAGAACATCACATTCTTTTTGCCGCCGAAATAGCGCATGAACTGGGCCCGTTCATAAACAGCCGGATCGGTGCTTTTCTCTTGGCTCAGTTTACCTTTAAAGTCGGCAAGCTCGCTGTATTTCCAGTTTGTCATCCAGGTTTGCAAACCGTCGACCAATTGCTTCAGGTACTGCGGACCGTTCTTATAAATGCACGATGCCACTTGGACGGCCCCGGCCCCGGCCAGCAATTGTTTGATTACCGCTGCTGCATCATGAACACCGGTGGAAGCGGCCAGGTCGCAATTTGCTTTATTCGCCATGATGGCGATCCAGCGCAGGGACAGGGACAGGTCGGAAGGAGAACTGAATACGAAAGAGGGTTTGACTTCCAATTTATCGATATCGAAATCGGGGCTGAAAAAGCGGTTGAACAATACCAGGCCCTTGATGCCTGTTTGGGACAGCCGTTGAATCATAGGGCCCAGATCACTGAAGTAGGGACTAATTTTCAAAGCCACCGGTACAGAAACCGTTTGGGTCACCTTTTCTGCAATCTTAAAATAGAGCGCTTCTTTTTCTCCTTTCGAGTGTTTGAAATCGGTGGGCGGAAAAAACATATTCAGCTCCAAGGCATCGGCTCCGGCCTTTTGCAGGTTGACGGCATACGAGAGCCATTCCACTGAATGAAAAAAACAGTTGATACTGGCTATCACCGGAATATCTACAGCGGCTTTGCAGCCTTCGATCAATTCAACGTATTTTTGAAGGTTTTTTTCGCGGATTACGTAGTCATAATACGCAATCGGATTGCGCTGGCCATCATAGTCGAAGTATTGAGGTTCGCCGTATTTCGTTTTGGCGGTTCGGATGAAATCGGCGTACTCATACATCACCTCCTCTTCAAAGATCGACTTGAGTACCACCGCGCCGGCACCGTTTTCGGCCAGCTCCTTGACCTGTTTTACGGAACCGGTCATCCCCGAACTGCCAGCAATGATGGGCGTCGGCATCACCAGCCCCATGTAATTGGTTGTCAGATCCATACGCCCTCCTTTCACTCACTTTGGTTTTTTATGCAGCGGCATTTTTCTGTGTGCCGGCGTCAACGAATCCGCCGAACCGTAAACTATCCTGCAAAGTCCCGTCATAGATATTTCGTTTTCAACACGTTCGACATTCGGCTTACCGTAACAAAAGCTCTCTCAACCGTGCGCTCCCGATCCGGATTGACCAGACAGCACGTTGCTGGAGAAATCAAACTTCTGGCAATCATTCGTTCTTTATCGACTCCTTTGCCCCACAACACGCGCCAGACATTTTCGAGGCGCTCTATCATGGAATGCATGTCCTCTTTTTGAAAGGTTTCGAATCCCGTGGGTACGATTCCCCAAACAATGACACCATCCCTTTCCAGGAACTTTCTGATAGCCGTGGCATAGGACGCGAAGATTTCTGCGTTGGTGTAGACATCCAGGGAAAGCACATCCAAATCCAAGTTCAACAGAAAATCCCAATCGGGGTTGCCACAAAGGTGGATGCCCCGCGGTCGATCCACCTGGGTGAAGAATTGATCCAGGTCGCTCTTGGCTTTCATATCTCCATATCCGGCCATAGCAGAAAACAGGAATTGCAGCCCCGGTTCATCAACGAACATAAAGGCATTGGCATTAAGCTGTTTAAGCCGGGCCAATTGAACGTTTATCCGCTTGGCCATGAATTCGAGCATGAACGGCCTGACGGTATCGTCAAAAAGAATGGGTCTCTCATCTTGATCGATAATATTGAATCCAAAACTGATGGGGCCTTCCAACTGCCCCCGGATTGCGGATCGATCCGAATGATCCAACGCCAAAAAGCGGTGATAGACCGCCGAATAGGTTTCGCTGACGTCAAAAAGGGTCGGGTCGTCAAATCGAAGCAGCGTTCCTTCTATTTCCTCGGCAAACTTATCCATGGAGAAACGCAAGGTCCGTTTTTCGATGTCCAGTACGCTGCCTGGAAAATGCTCGGCCGCCTGGACATACATATCCTCGTAATAGCTGTAGTTGGGCAGTTGGGGCCAGAAAGGGATGTCCAGGGACAAGGCCATTTCGAGAGCCCGGTCAACGTCCGTGTGTGGCATCACCGCCATGGCGGTGGTCTGCAGGTCTCCGGGTATTTTGGGTGCCATTGGATATCCTTTCGCTCGTTTTATATTCAACTCAACGGTTAGTCTTCCCAGCCATTACGTTGTCGATCACCTTTTCCAAGCGGGTCATTAATTTTTTTTTATCGAGGTTATATTCTTTGGCAACATCGGAAAGGTTATGGAATGCGTCTGCGGGACAACCCACACACATAAGCCCCAAATCAACGAATGTATGCAGCAAATATGGATGCTGATCCAGCAACTCCTTGATGGTGCTGGATTCCGATATATTGATTCCCATGATCGACATTTCCTTTTCGCATGCTGATCGGTTCATGTATCAGGCCACAAGCCCAAGCAGCATCACGGCAACGATTCCGGCAATAAATGCGAAGAGCGATTGTTTCCCGGCTACACTTCGGGCCGCCGGCATCAGCTGATCAGCGGTGATATAGATCATCAGGCCTGCTGTAGCCCCTACCATTATCGACATGGTGTTAGAGGAAATCTGTCCGATAAAATATTTTACTAAGAGATATCCAAATACGATGGGCAGGGCGCTAAGAGATGACATGACAAACGATTTCAACCGATTGCCGTACGTGTAATAGTGGGGCGCGGATGTACAGATCCCTTCAGGGATGTTGTGAATGGCAATGGCTATAGCGATAACCACCGAATCACCAATATTGGCGGTCGCCCCCACCGCGATGGCCATCCCCTCCGGAAAATTGTGCAGGAAAATAGCCAGGATCAGAAAGTTGGCCGTTCGGCCCAATCGGCATTCGTCTTCGGCACACAGGGCGCAGTCGTGAACGTGGGGAAATAGACGGTCGAGAAAAGCCATGATCGAAGATCCGATCATCACTCCCGCCACACATGTCATCGTTGATCCCAGGCTGATGCTCTCGGGGATCAGGTCCAAAAAGGAGATGGACAACATAATCCCCGCTGCAAAATAGAGCATATTGTGAATATATTGTTCGGAAGGCTTTCTCCATACACCAATAGCGGATCCAATGACCGGACCGGCTGTCGATAGTACTACCAGTATGCTTTCCTGAGACATGGCACCCTTCCTTTTCCTCAAAGAAGCCGAACTCTTGAAAACGGTTTCCAATATTCTGCCCGTGGACTATTTTGGAGCGAATTTATCAGGAAGGGGAGGTCGCGTCTTTGCGCTGGCGCAAACAACAAAAATTATTTAATTAAGCCTATGGATGACGGAAAGCATATGCCAATGGGAATGGTGATCAGTGAATTTTAGCCCGCTTCAGCGAAGGCAACCAGTGCATGAGGGTCTGTGACGACAATCTTTTCGCGTCCCGATTTGATCCAATTCTTCTTTTCCCAGCCGCTGAGCGTACGGCTGACCGTATAAAGGGTGGTGCCGGAATAATCGGCGATATTCTGTCGGCTCAATGGAATCTCGATCAGAATGCCATCTTCTTTTTTAACACCCTTCCAACGCATCAACCGTAGCAAAGATCGCGCTATCCTTCGATCGACCTGTTCCGTGCAAATCTCTAGATAGCGTTGTTGGACATCCTCGATGCGCGCCAAGACGATACCCAAAAAATTGATCGCAATATCCGGGAATTTACGCATCAGCTTCATCATCGTGGGATGATCCCAACCAATGACTTCAGTTGCACCAACGGATTGTGCGATAACCGGATAGACCCCGTTTCTAAGAGCCACCACAGCCGCGGTCAATTCTCCAGGGCCTACATATCGAATGATCACCTCCTTGCCGTGCTCGTTAAGCTTTGTCAGCTTTAGTTGGCCTTGCATGACCAGGTAACATCTGGAGGCGGGAGATCCCTGATGAAAAAGGATTTCGTTGGGGCTTAGCTGTTTTTTGATGCCGATATGGATTGCCCGATTGTGCTGATCTTCGGTTAATCCTTTGAATACATCCGCTTGGTCAATGCTTTCCATTATGGAGTATTTTCCCAGTTTTTACGTTGGCTGCAGCGGGTTCAATCGAGCTATAAAAACAGCTACTGTATTCTTTTAAAGTGACTTTCTCTTGAAATGCACTTGATATCCTCGTTCAATGGAAACGGATCTGGCCTGAAAAATTAAGAAAATAGGCTTTTCATTGAATGATGAAACACTTTATAACATAAATAATGGTTATGAATAATCGATTTGTGGGCATTTTGAAGGTTGTCGATTATTACACCCATTCAAATGGATAAATAGTCGGTCGCTATTATCGAGATTGCAGGTATCATCTATGACAGCCAAACCATCAAAAAAAATGGCGGATTCACGTTCGGTACAAAAAGATCCGAATGTTTCGGAAAAATCGTGCCGACCATTAACCATATCCACCGCACCAAACGCCCTGTCCGAGCGGATCAAAGAGCTGAACTGCCTTTACGGTATCTCCAATTTGTTCGAAAATCAGGATGTTTCCCTGCCATGGATCATGCAACGTGCTGTGGAACTCATCCCGGCAGCCTGGCAATATCCTGAATATGCCTGTGCGCGAATCCGATTGGAAGGGCAAGACTACGCCACCCGAAATTTCAAAGCGACAAAGTGGCGGCAGAATACAAAAATCGTACTGAACGGCCAACATGTCGGTGATGTAGACGTCTATTATTACAAAAAACCTCCCCTGTGTGAAGCTAACCCGTTTTTAGAGGAGGAAAAACACCTGTTGAGAGCGATCGGGGAGCGGCTGAGCAAGGTGTTGTGGCTGAAACGTTCAGAAGAGGCACTAAGGGAAAGTGAAGAACGTTATCGCGTGCTTACCGAACAGGTGGCCGAAGGGGTCGCCCTGGTCCAGGACAACCGTTTTCGCTATGTGAATCCGGCTTTCTGCAAACTGTTTCACATATCGATGGCCGAAGAGATCCTGGATAGGCGCGTAACGGATCCACGCGCTGGAAATGCTGCTGAAATCGCCCAAAGCTACCGCGCCGTGGGCGACATAGAAATTGATGCCAAAGTCGAGGAGTTGATCCAGCTTTCTCAGCCGGGCAGGCTCGCCTGGATCCAGGTTTGCCACAGCCCCATTGCTTTCAAGGGGCGGCCCGCGCTGTTGTCGACCTTCAAGGACATTACGGAGATCAAAGAACAGCAGATGGCTGCGCAACGAATGGCGGACCAGCTGGACAGCGAAAACCGCGTTCTGCGATCGTCCCTCAAAGAGAGGTACCGGTTGGGTGACATCCTGGGGCGGTCAGCGGCCATGCAAGGTGTTTATGAACGGATTCTGAAGGCGGCCGCAACGGATGCCAGTGTTGCCATATTCGGTGAATCCGGATCGGGAAAAGAACTGGTGGCGCATGCCGTCCATAATCACGGTGCGAGAAAAAACCACAGATTCGTCGCCGTGAACTGCGGTGCCGTCCTGGAAACTCTGTTCGAACGAGAATTTTTCGGACACCGTAAGGGCGCATTTTCCGGTGCGCACGCAGACGCTCCGGGATATCTGGATATGGCCGATGGCGGAACATTGTTTCTGGATGAAGTTGGTGACCTGACCCTTGGGATGCAAGCCAAGATGCTGCGGGCGATCGAAGGCGGCGGCTATCGGGCGTTGGGCAGCACGGATACGAAGTCGACCGATTTGCGCATCATATCGGCCTCCAATACGCCGTTGGAAGATAAGGTCAACAGCGGCCATATGCGTAGCGATTTTTTTTATCGCATCCAGGTGATCCGGATTCAGTTGCCGCCATTGCGCCAACGCAAACAGGATATCCCTTTGCTGGTGGAGCACTTTCTGCGGCGGATCGAGCTGCCTGCCGGCATGGACAGGGTTCCTGGACCGATTATGGATACGCTCATGGAATACGACTGGCCGGGCAACGTGCGCGAACTGCGCAATGTTCTTCAACGGTTTGTAACCCTCGGTCACTTGGAATTCCTTTCCCCCTGCGAACAATTCGAGCCCTCGCCGCTGCCGGCTGAGATGGACCTTCGGTCGGCCACCCGACAGCTGGAGCGCAGCCTGATTGCCAAGGCGTTGAGCCGGACCGGCGGCAACCGCACAAAGGCGGCCAGGCTGCTGGGCATATCGCGAAGAGCGCTGTTTCGAAAGCTCCCTCCCGCCTGAGTGCCAAAATCGCCCATTCGGGCGATTCCGCCCGCACAAATTTTCTCTAGTTAATTCGGATACAAACCACTCAAATTCTGATTGTAGCGGGCGATTGTGGCCCACTATCAAATTCTTACACCAGTCCTCTTAAATAAAAATTTAATTTAAAATCATATAGTTACGCGTTTCTGTGAATTTGGCATTCTTGTTGCTCAAATGCAGGCGAAGGTAAATTGATTTGCCGGCAAACGCCTGGTCAACGATTTTTAATATTGGTTAGCGGAGTCCAATTGCATGGAACTGGCACAAAACAGAGTTTCCGGGAAAATCTTCGTCATTCTTGACGACACCGAAGGGAAGAATTTTTTGGCGGTTACTCCCGATGGAAAAATTAAATGCCTGGAACGAAGCCTCTTCTTTTTCGGCAGGGAAATAAATCATGAAGAAACTGAACCGGAGAAACTTTTGAGCGACACGCAGTTGTCAATCTACGAAGCGTATTTCGGTGAAACCGTTAAAAATTGAATTTATCACTTTAAAAGAATGGCTTGATGAACAAAACGAGCTTCAATGAAAGGAGTTTTTCATGAAACAGGATCCTTTTGGCAACCTGATGGATTGGGGGACCGTGTTGGACATTTTCGAGGAATTGGCCGACTCCGGGAAACTGGTTGAATGTCAGCCGGGCCTGATCCGGATATTACGGTTCAAAGGGAACTGGCGACTTCGCGAGGAAGTCCTCAAGCGTGTCGGAGAAATTCAGGCCCCCTCGGAGGACCTTTTCCGCCAGGTTCTATCCATCCTGGCCGATGACAACATCTATTACGACGCCCGAGTCATTGCCGGCGACGCCCTATGTGCAATGCTCAAAAACATTCATGCGGCTTCTTATGAGGAACTGTCCACGGCCGTGAAAAAATTAATCGAAAAGCTGATGCAGACACCGCAGCCGCCATTTTTCGGCGAGGCAGTGGAACGACTTTATGACGAGATCGCCGCGCCAAGCATGTTGGAGAACTAAGGTCACTGCCAGGGATAAAGGAGATATCCATGAATAATAATCGAAAAAAAGATCCTGCGATGAACGGTGAATATCGGCCTTCAAAAGATACAGGTCCGTCTTCTAAGGAGCAGGGCATATGTCTGAACTGCGAAGATCGGCAGGTTTGTTGTTTTACGGACGCCGGCAAAAACGTGGTGTATTGCGAAGAATATCTCTCGGATCGACCGGATGAAGAAAAAAGGAACCGTTCTTCCAATAATTTTGGAACGCGTCCCTGTTTCGGAATCGACGATTTTATTCCTTTATGACGGATCACGGCGGGGTGTTGCCACTGATGGATAGCGTCTCGACAGATCCACCCATTTCTAAATTCTTTTATTGAGAGGTCAATGATGCGAATCGGTATCCCGAAGGAGATTTTGTCCGAAGAAAAAAGAGTCGCCGCCACACCGGAAACCGTAATGAAATACATCGAACGGGGATTCGAAGTGGTCGTCGAAGCATCGGCAGGAGAAGGCATTTCCATCAGCGATGAAGAATACCGGATGGCCGGGGCAGACATCATCGCCGACACGGCGCGCCTGTTTGAAGAATCCGACATTATTCTAAAAGTCAAGCAGCCCGTATTCAACCAGAAACTGGATACCCATGAAGTCAATATGCTTCGAGACGACGGCATCCTGATCACTTTTCTCCACCCGGCAACTCCCGAAAACCACGATATCGTGAAGCGGCTTCGGGACAAAAACATCACCGCCCTGACCATGGACGGCATCCCGCGCATTTCGCGTGCGCAGCGCATGGATGCCCTTTCTTCCATGAGCACCGTCACCGGATATAAATCGGTGATCATGGCGGCTGACAAACTGCCCACCTTTATCCCCATGATCGGCACGGCCATCGGCACCATCAAACCGGCTACATTTCTCATCGTCGGCACCGGCGTGGTAGGGCTTCAGGCCATTGCCACGGCCAAGCGGCTCGGTGGGGTGGTCAAGGCCATCGATATCCGCAAGGATGCCTGCACCGAGGCGGAAAGTCTGGGCGCCAAGGTGGTGGATTTCGACATCCCCCAGGAGCTGGCCATCGGCAAGGGGGGCTACGCCAAGGCCTTGGAAAAAGAGTGGCTCGAAATCGAGCAGCGCACCATCGCTCCCCACCTGGAAGGTGCCGATGTGGTCATCTTGAGCGCACTGGTGCCGGGAGAAATCGCTCCGATCCTGGTTACGGAAGACATGGTATCCAGGATGAAACCCGGCTCGGTGATCATGGATGTATCCGTGGACCAGGGGGGAAACTGTGAAGTGACGGAACCCGGGCGGTTCAGCCGGCGGCTGGGCGTGCATATCTCGGGCATACAGAACATCCCCGGCAGGATGGCCGTCCACGCCAGTTGGCTGTATGCCAACAACATGTTTCACTACGTTGACAACCTTTTCAAAAACGGCGTCGAAACGCTTGACCTCGAAGACGAGATTGTCAACAGCTCTCTGGTCACGCACCGTGGCACCATTCATCACGAAGGCGCCTTAAAGGCCATGCGGACGAATCTGTCCAATTGAGTCGATTTCAGGGGAAAAAGAAATGAAAGCCGCCTGGATTTTCATGGCGGCTCTTCAATGCCGGACCCCGCCGGTGGATATTACTGCGCGGGGACAGAGGAAATCCGATGCTGAATTTACTTTTGATGTTGGGCGTCTTCGCGGCGGCCTTTATCGTTGGCTACCTGTTGATATCCAAGGTGCCCGCATTGCTGCACACGCCATTGATGTCGATGACCAATGCCATCTCGGCCGTCACCATACTGGGAGCCGTGATTCTGTTTTCATTTCCGACGACCGTCTCTGAAAAAATCTTAGGCGGCGTGGCCATTGTAACGGCCACGTTCAATGTCGTCGGCGGTTTTGCTATTACGGACAGAATGCTGAGACTTTTCAAGGAAAAACGAACAATATCGAACGTACAATCGAGAGAATTCACCGCTGATCACGGCAGGGTGCGCAAACGGCCGAACGATCGTTTTCTATCCATTTGGTGAAGATTCGCCGCAGCGTGCTGTGGAGCGTCTCCAATAACCCGTAAACGAAATCCATCGTGCTATGACACTTACTATCGACTTTTCAGTTATTTTGATTCTGATCGCGGGTATATGGCAGTTCCGGGCGCCCCGCCGAGCAAAGACCGGTAACCTGACCGCGGCATTTGCGCTGATGTGCGCTTTTTTCTTGGTTCTATACCGCAACGGGATATTGGACGCAGGTGTCGTTATCCTGTCTCTGCTGGGGGGAGCGATCGCCGGGTATGCGGTGGCACGTGCCGTCAGCATGATCCAGATCCCGGCCATGGTCGCCTTTCAACACGGCGCAGGCGGGGTAGCGGCTTTCCTTGTATCTCTGGTTGAGTTGACCCGCAGCTCCCACGCGCTGGAACCGGTGAGCGAAATTTCGGGCTTGTTGGGAATGACCATCGGGGCGTTGACGTTCAGTGGCAGCATGGTAGCCTCTGCCAAATTATCTAACAGAATGAGGCAAACCCAGCAAATCCTCCCCGGTCATCAAATGTTGTTGTGGTGGAACATTGGCGGCCTGTTTTTTGTTGGAGGGTTATCCTTTTACATCACCTCCGAACTGGTGTGGGTTGTTTATTTGATCCAGATCCTCCTTTCCGTTCTTTTCGGCATCTTGTTTTCGGTCCGTATTGGCGGCGCCGACATGCCGGTGCTGATTTCCTTTCTCAACGCGACCGCAGGCTTGGCGGCTTCTTTTTGCGGGATGGTGATCGGAAATCAGCTGCTGATTGCTTTCGGTGCAACGGTCGCGGCTTCTGGTTCCATTCTCACGCATGTGATGTGCAAAGCAATGAACCGAAACCTTTTCAGGGTATTTTTTCCTAAAACGGTCAAAAAAAATGGAGCGGTGGGCAAAAAAGCATCGACTGTCGCGTCTCCACCACCACACGCTGCTAACCATTCCGATCCTGAAGAGATAAATGCACAAGAACCGTTCACAAAGGCCATAAACATTATCAAACAAGCCCACTCTATCATTATTGTTCCCGGATACGGTATGGCCCTGGCAAAAGCACAGACGGAGGTCGTCGAGCTGGCCAATCGATTGATCGCCGGCGGGAGCACCGTTCAATATGCCATTCACCCGGTCGCCGGCCGCATGCCCGGGCACATGAATGTGCTGCTGGCTGAAGCCGGCGTAGACTACGACATGCTGGTGGAGATGGAAGCCATCAACCCTGAATTTCAGTCCACGGATCTGGTGCTGGTCGTCGGGGCCTGCGATGTGGTCAATCCCGCGGCCATCGATGTCGAGGGGACTCCGATATCCGGCATGCCGATCCTGATGGCCCACGAGGCCAAGCATGTGGTGTGCTGCAATTTCGATGAAAAACCCGGTTATTCCGGGGTTGAAAATCCGCTTTATTCCAATGGCAACACGATTTTGCTGGCGGGAGACGCCAAGAAAACCGTCCAGCGCCTCCTGGACGCGTTGACCGAAAAACAGTCCGGTGAGATGCCTGCCGATAAAACCGATCAGGATAGCACCCCCGACGCCGTCCAAGCGCTTTCTCGAGCAAAACGAATCGTCATTATTCCGGGGTACGGTATGGCGCTGGCCAAGGCCCAATTCGATATTGTGGAACTGGGGAATATTTTACAACAAAAAGGCGCACAGGTGGATTACGCGATCCATCCGGTTGCCGGCCGCATGCCCGGGCATATGAACGTGCTGCTGGCCGAGGCCGACGTCGATTACGAAAACCTGATCGAAATGGAGGAGGCCAACCCCGGATTTGCCGAAACGGATGTGGCCATGGTCGTCGGTGCCTGCGATGTCGTCAATCCCGCGGCAATAAAACAAAATGGAACCCCGATTTCCGGTATGCCGATTCTGATGGCCCACGAGGCCAGAACGGTGATTGTCTGCAATATGGACAAAAAGCCAGGCTATTCAGGCGTAGAGAATCCGCTCTACGACAATGAGAATACCATCATGCTGCTCGGGGATGCCCGGCTGACGGCCAAAAAACTGATCGAAACATTCCAGGCAGAGGGAGGGTGACATGACGATTCGCTATTTGGAGGACTCAAAAAATGTGCCCGGGGACCCTAACGACAAAGCTTCTTCATCCCGGCTCGACATCAAACATGTTCATAATTTAAACGAGCGGACCAAAGAATTGGATTGTCTGTATCGAGCTATCAACCTTTTGGGGATCGCGGAACATGGATCTCTGGAAAAAGCGATCCAGCAGGTTGCGGACCTGATACCGAGCGGGCTGCAATTTCCAAAAGTTGCCTGTTCCCGCATAGTGATCGGCGAACAAGAATACAGGTCCGAAAGATACGTTCACAGCCGTTGGCTGTTGATCGCGGATATCCTTGCCGATGAAGAGAATGTCGGCTCCCTTGAAGTGGCCTATGTAGAAATGCGCCCTGATAGTTTCAAGGGGCCGTTTTTGGAGGAGGAAGTCTTTCTTTTGAATGCGGTTGCCTGCTTGATTGGCCAAACGATTTATCGGAAAAAATTGATAGACGAAAGAAACGAGCATTTCAAACATCTTGAAAGGATATATCAAAAAGTGCTCAGGGGGTTTATTCCCATCTGTGCCTCATGCAAAAGCATCAGAGATGAAAAAGGGGCTTGGCACCAGCTGGAAGCTTACGTACAAAAACGAACCGAAGCGACTTTCAGCCATGGTATCTGCCCGGAATGTTATAAAAAGCTTTATCCTTATCTCTCAGGTCGGTAGTAGGCAGCTTTGTTCTCGTTATCCTTACTATTTTGTCAGTAGAAGTTCAATCCGAAACGAAAATAGAATTCCCAACGGATTCTTTGATCCGACAAGGAAGAGGGTCTATAAATGGAGAAGATGAAGGTAAGGGAATTGATGCGTCCAACTGATGAGTTTCCTCGTATTTCCAACCAGGCTACTTTTATGGAAGCGGTGGCTGCATTGGAAAAGGCTGATTTGGAATTCAAATCAGGCAAAGCACCAGAAAGAATACTATTGGTCTATGACGGGGCGGGCAATATCGTTGGAAAATTATCCCCCATGGACGTTGTCCAGGGCTTGGAGCCAAACTATGCCAACATCGACGACCTTAAAGCAACTCCTTATTACCAACTGATTCGGATGTGGCACAGACCACTTGGTGAACTTTGCAAAAAAGCTTACAGCGTCAAAATTCATACTTTTATCAAGATGCCTACTTCTGACCATATCGTAAAAGCCGATGATAAAATGGACAGTGCTTTTCATCTTTTTATCGTCAATCGCCACGATTCTCTATTCGTTCAAGACGGATCGTACCTTGTAGGTTTGATTCGATTTTCAGATGTCTACAAGAAAATCAGAGAGATCATTACCTCTTGTCCTTCTCCGACACAGGATAGCAGCAGGGACGTTTAATCACATTGTAAGTTTGGTGAATGCATAATTTTCCCAAAATGACAAATAGATTATGCGATATCCGCGACTACGTGCTGGAAAACGGTGATGCTTTCGTTGCTACTCTTCATAGGGTATTAGTGCTGGTAAGAGCTCTCAATCGGGAACGGATCGGTCACTCCAAAAGCTTGGTAAGGTAGCCCTTTAAAGGAAAGTTCATTTTAATCAGAGGAGCGTCGCTTAGTGCTTCAGAGCGCGAATAAGTAACGGAGGTACAATGCATCTGAAAGGAATTAAAAAAGATCCCTCGAGCACGCAACCATCCTATACGGTAAAAGCAAACTCAAAAATATGTATAAAAGATGTGGATAGCGGAGAAGTGTTCCGCTTTTGCCTCGTTCCGCCTGAAGACCACGATGCGAGAAATGGTAAAATCTCGATTTTGACGACCTTGGGTGCCGCCTTGATATGCAAAAGCGTTGGAAATATGATCACCTGGCAGGCGCCATCTGGTCTAAGAAGATTTGAAGTGCGATCTGTTTTTCGATCAGAACGAATTTGACGATTGTGCCGGTATGGCAGCTTCGGAAGGTTTGCCATTGAATTGGCGTCGGTAACGATCCATACCGATAAGAATTGTGCACTATGTTCATAGCATTGCAGAACCACTCAACAAACGGAGGTACAACATGGCTATTCGTAAGCAGGCTTTAAAGAGCAAACCCGTGTGCAAGGTTACGTTTAATATCCCGGAGAAGATGGCAGACGCGGCAACTCAGGCTCATGTGGTGGGCGAGTTCAACGACTGGTCGACCTCGGCGACACCAATGAAAAGATCTAAAAAAGGTGCTTTTAGTGCTACCGTTGAGCTGAAAAAAGGCCGGTCGTATCAGTTCCGCTATTTATTGGAGGAATCCCGCTGGGAAAACGACCCGGATGCCGACGGCTATCTGCCGACCCCTTTTGGGGACAGCCAAAATTCGGTGATCAATCTGTAGGGTCTCCTTACCCGTCATTATTTTACTGGGTCGCTGGTTTTTGCCTTCAATGCCGCCTGGTCGGATTTGGAAGGCATCGGCAAAGGATTGTCGGGGGCTCTGTTCTAATCGGCATGGGCGATAATGGATCGAATGAAAAATAGATTATAGCTGGATGTTCCCACATTGAAAGGCAAATCCAAAGGCTATGTTTGATCCGCATATTCTCCTGACGGGCGTTATCATTTTTCTGGCTAGAATCTGCGATGTGTCAATGGGTACTATCCGAACCATCGTTACCGTTCAAGGAAGGACCGGTATCGCGTTTGTTCTGGCCATTTTTGAGATTACCATCTGGGTGACCGTGGCCGGCACGGTGATCAATCAGATTGCCGACAAGCCACTACTGGTCATTTTTTATGCATTCGGATACGCAACTGGAAACGTGGTTGGAATCAGGGTGGAGCGCATGCTTGCTTTTGGAACGACGATTCTCCGAATTATTACCCCTAACGCAGGTCCTGCCATCGCATCGCACCTGAGAGAAAAAGGGCAGCCGGTTACAGTATTCCGAGGAGAGGGCAAACATGGACCGGTCAACGAACTTTATATTGCCTGCCGACGACGTGATCTCAAGTGGATTCTGCCAGACGTTCAGTGCATCGACCCGAAACTGTTTTACGTAATCGAGCAGGCACGGGATATGAGCAAAATATACCGGCCGGTCTTTTCGCCGCTTGGCGGTTGGCGAGCGATCAGTAACCGTAAATAGTTGTATCATATCGACATCAATAGTCAAAAAGGCTGAAGAGGGTATGCTAAATCGTCGCGAGGGAAAACCTTATTACATGATCTCCTCACTGGCACGCGGCCTACGAATGATCGAACTGCTTGCTGAAAATGGACAACTGACTGCCAGTGAGTCCGCTCGTATGATGGGGTCGAGTCGTAGCGTAGCGCATCGTTTTTTAGCGACGCTTCACAAACTTGGCTATGTTCGTCAAGACGAACGTGCACGGTATGCCCTGTCCATGAAACTGTTTGAACTAGGCAGTCGAGTTATCAATCATAGCGAGATTTTTACCACCGCGCGCCCGTTCATGCAGCGTTTGGTTCAAAGTCACGGCGAAACCGTCAGCCTCAGTATATTGGACGGACAAGATATGGTGATCATCGACACGCTTACAGGAAGGAAATTGTTCAATTATCATTCGACAGTTGGTAGCCGCACGTCAGCCAGTAGCCATGCCATGGGAAAAGTAATTCTGGCCTTCAGGAATCGGGAAGACCAAGAGGTTTATGCCGATGCCGTTCATCTTGATTCGTGTCTCCCCTGTACAACCAATGATTCTGGTGCCTTTTTGTCCGAACTCGACGGGATAAGGCGCGATGGATATGCAACGGACGACGAAAAATGGGCCGTGGGCATCAGGTGTGTCGCCGCACCGGTATTCAATCATACCAACGAACCCGCTTATTCAATCGGTGTTTTCGGACCGACAAATCGAATGACGTCTGTAGTTATTTCAAAATTGTCCTTTGATCTCATCCAGAGCTGCCGCGTGATCTCCAAAAAGCTTGGCAGCAGCCGAGACTGAGTCGCCCTTTTCATCAACGATCTGTCTTTTATTAATGAACCGCTGGAATCACTTCCAGTGTTAATTCCTAAGGCTTAAAGAAATCAGAGAAGAGTACTGGCGCTTAAGCAAGGTTCCCGATGGAGCCGGAGGAAGCATTTATCAGAGGCAGAGCAAAAGAACGTCTGATAATAGCATATCTTGATTGTTTGACAGCCTGTCGTACGGCCTGTTCGATATCCATGGTTGATCGATCAACAGGCGGACGCGGTTTGATACACGCTGGGGAAAAAATGGGTATCGCGACTGACATTATACTGCTGATCGTTGCAGCATTTTCTTGCGGCATAATCCTGCAACGACTCGGCCAGCCGTTAATTCTGGGCTATATTGCGGCCGGGGTTGTCTTGGGACCGCACACCGGGGGTATTACGGTCTCGAACATTCACGAAATTGAATTGCTTGCCGAGATAGGCGTGGCCTTGCTTCTGTTTGCATTGGGACTTGAGTTTAGCCTCAAGGATCTCAAGCCGGTTAAAAAAGTGGCGTTGATCGGTACGCCCCTCCAAATGATCCTTACCATCTGTCTTGGGTTATGTATAGGCAGCTTAATGGGGTGGGATTGGAAGTCATCACTGTGGCTCGGGGCATTTATCTCTCTTTCGAGCACCATGGTGATCCTCAAGACGCTCATGAACCAGGGCTGGATAGGCACTCTTTCCAGTAAGGTGATGATCGGAATGCTTATCGTGCAGGATCTGGCCGTGATCCCCATGATGATTATTCTTCCTCAGCTGAATAACCCGGCAGTGGGTATCCATGCCATCGGCTTCTCCGCGGTCAAAGCGGCTATTTTTATCGCCGGAATGATATTGCTCGGGACCCGGATTCTGCCTCGACTCATGACTCATATCGCCAATTTGGGTTCGAGGGAACTCTTTTTGCTCGCCATCACTGCCATCGGTTTGGGCATCGGTTACTTAACGCATCTGCTGGGGCTTTCTTTTGCCTTTGGGGCATTTGTCGCCGGTATGGTGTTGAGTGAGTCCGACTATGGTTATCAAGCCCTCAGCGATATAATTCCGCTTCGAGATCTTTTTGGGCTTTTGTTTTTCACCTCGGTTGGCATGTTGTTGGATCCCGCCTTTCTGGTGAATCATTTCAGCCAGGTTGTTATTTTGGTGCTGGCCGTGGGCATTGGCAAGGGCATCATATTTGCGCTCATCGTTCGGATTTTCAAGTATGGTAACGTGATTCCTCTGGCCGTAGGACTGGGCTTGTTTCAGATTGGCGAGTTTTCGTTCGTCTTGGCAAGGGTAGGGGTATCATCAAACTCGATCAACCATGATTTATACACGTTGATATTGACCGCCACGGTCTTGACGATGGTACTGACCCCATTGGTTTCGGGTCAAACGGCAAGGCTCTATGCGTTGAAGAAGCATTGGATGCGTCATGAACCGCTTGAGTCGGCGAGCATTCCCGATATCGGGCTTAAGAACCATGCAGTTATCGCCGGTGGCGGCCGTGTCGGTTTTCAGGTTGCACAGGTCTTGCAGCGTCTGGGATTGCCATTTGCAATCATCGAACTGGACCACCGGCGATTCGATCAAGCCAAGGTCGCCGGCTTGGCCGTTGTTTATGGCGATGCCAGCCAGGAAATTGTTCTTGATGCAGCGGGGATAAAAGATGCCGCCATTTTAATTCTGACCATACCTGGACTTGTGGCGGCCAAATCGACAGTGGTTCAGTCCAAACGGTTAAACGGGCACATCGGAATTGTCGCGCGTGCACCCGGGCCGGATTACTTAGATTTTTTCAAAGACCTGGGGGTTGTGGAAACCGTTCTTCCGGAATTCGAGGCGGGCCTTGAAATGACACGCCAGGCCCTTCTCCACCTCAGCGTTCCGCCGACCGAAGTTCAACGTCATACGGACACCATTCGTCAGGAACGATATGCTTCCATGTTGGACAACAATGATAATTATCGCTTATTGACCCAACTTCGAGGTGCCGAACAACAGTTCGATTTGCAATGGATCCGTCTGCCTCGGGAAAGTCGGATGGCCCATCGGACGATTGGAAAGAGCGAAATACGAAAAACAACGGGGGCATCTGTCGTCGGAGTTGTCCGGCAAGGTGAGTTACGACCCAATCCCGATGCCGACTTTGTTTTAGAACCCGGGGATTTAGTCGCAATTATCGGAAATGACAGGAGCAGAGACATATTTTTTCAAGTGGCATCGTCTCCGCTATGTAGTGGATAAATCAACCATTAACCGGTGTTTAAGGAAAAAAGATTATGCAAAACCGCACGATTTACATCACCAAGTTCGACCTTGAACGGCTTGAAGATCTTCTCGCTGCAGCTGGCGAATTCAGCTATCGGGATCGTTTGGATCTGGAGGAGCTCGAAGCGGAAATCCAGGAAGGCACCCTAGTTGATTCCAAAAATGTTCCTCCAAATGTCGTCACCATGAATTCCCGGGTGGCATTGATTGACATTGACGAAAACAAGCCGATGATTTTCACCCTGACCTTTCCCAGGGATGCTGACATTGACAAGGGCAGGTTGTCCGTCCTGTCTCCAGTCGGGACAGCCATCCTCGGGCACGCCGAGGGCGACGTTATTGAATGGCGTGTTCCAGCCGGACACCGTTGCTTTAAGATTGAAAGGATACTCTACCAGCCTGAAGCCGCGGGTGATTATCATCTTTAGCACAACCGAATCTTGGAATTGCAGTGTCCGGTGATCACAATAATGTAGAACCTGTTTTGTCGAACGAATATAGAAACACGCACCAACCAATGGAATAAAGACTATTAACAATCGCATGAATATTCAAACCAAACGAGTCTACGATCCAGCCGAGAAGATCGATGGAAACCGCGTCCTTGTGGACCGGGTGTGGCCCAGGGGGCTGTCTAAGGAAAAGGTCCAAGCCGATCTGTGGCTGAAAGATGCCGCGCCGAGCACCGCTCTTCGAAAATGGTTCGCCCATGACCG
Source organism: Desulfosarcina widdelii (assembly GCF_009688965.1). GTDB lineage: Bacteria > Desulfobacterota > Desulfobacteria > Desulfobacterales > Desulfosarcinaceae > Desulfosarcina > Desulfosarcina widdelii. The sequence continues at coordinate 636,224 of NZ_AP021875.1, forward strand.
ATCAAGATGGGAAGCATTTAAAGAGCGTTATTTTGCGGAGTTGAAGGACCAACCGGAGGTGTTGGCAACGCTTTCGGAACTTGCACGAAAGGGACCCATCACACTTCCTTTTTCTGCCAGGGATGCCCGTTGCAACCAGGCCGTTGCCTTGAAGGCTTTTCTTGAGTCAATTTTAGTCCATGATGGGTCATTGAAATAATTCACAAACACAAGGAGGTTCCTATGTCAAACACTTGGCTCAGTACTCTGAAGACAGATTCCCCCCAGGAAGGATTTGAACTTGCAATTAAACTGTCTCGAATGGGTGTCAAGTACACTCAACCTTCCGATGAAATCAGAAAGAGATTAAGAGAAGATTACGCCAACAATGCCGACAGTTTGATTGCAGCATCACAAGTCGTGGCAGTCAACTTTCAAACGATAGCCGCAGCGAATAAGTATTGGAATAGCGGTTCATAGCTCATCTGATTGTTGATTAAGGATATTTGGTAATGGGAGTCGATATCCTGCAAAACACTGCCGTCCAAGCGCTTGTATAAGCAGAAAGTATCGTCTCCTGACAGTCTACGAAGCAAAAAAAGTGATCGTCTACAATGTGGAGGAAAAAGCCCGGTTATTCGGGCGTCGATAATCCGCATTACGATAACGAGAAAACCATCAAGCTGCCCGGGGATGCTCGGCTGACGGCCAAAAGACTGATCGATCCATTCCAGGCAGAGGAAAGGTGATATGATAACCCAAACCAACGATATCCATGGCGCCCTTTCAGTGACTCGGGGATCCCAAATTGTCGAACTGGTGGAGCAGGTCAACTTGGACATTCGCGGTCTCTACCAGGCGGTGATCGATCTGGCCTCCGAAGGCCTGATTACCTCCAGCGCCATCAATATGGCCGCCGGCATCCTGCTGAAGGATCTGGGACTGCCTAACTATTTTTTCGAGAATCTACAGCAGACCTCCCTGAAAGGCATGCTGGCCTCGATCGCGACTTCCATGGCCGTTAACAAGGACCGCGTTTTTCTGACCGGCCGGGTCGCCACCATCGACTTTTCCCTGGAGCATGAAAATGCCCTGCAGAAAGTCAGGATCGCCACCCAGGAGACCCGGGACAGCATGGAAACCATGCTGAACGAGTCCATATCCGGACATCGCCGGGAATATTATTACAACCCCGAAAGCCAATACTATACGTACATCGCCCGCCCGGAAACCGTGAAAGACTTCGACCGGAAGGAGTTCAAAAAGTCCCGCTTTCTCTTTGACCTGGCCGGGGATTACCACGCCACGCCGGAACCGACACGCATGCGCTATAAAAGGTTTCTGGAGGAAATGGAACGGTCGGCCTTACCGTTCATAGAAGTGTTCAACCTACCCGAAACGGGCGAAACGCGGTTGATGTTCAATTCGGATTTTGAAGATCCTCAAATTGCCATTTTACGAAACATCTGCCAGGATCACGGCTTCGAACTGAACCGGGCCTATTGGGAGCCGTACCTGGGCAAGGCCCGCACCCCATCGTCGATCTGCTCGATCTACCTTCTTGGAGAACTGTCCCAGAAAAAAGAAGCCGCCCTGCTCACGGATCTTGGCGCATTTTTGTCGCTGAGCGTCAATGGTATCACCGAACTCTACGCCAAAAGGCATTTATCCTTCAACGAAATGCTGTTTGCCATCAATGCGGTTGATTTCACGCACATGTTCATTTTCCAGGAACGCGAAAACGGGACGGATCGAGAAATCCTCCAACGTCTCGACAGCCAGGATTACCGGGAAGCCTTTGCTTCAAGGATCCACAAATCCAACAAATCCACCTACAGCTTAAGAATCATCATCGAAACGGTAAGGGCCAATCCCGATCTGATCAAAAAGCTTTACGGAATTTTTGCAGGCCGGTTCGATCCCTCACACAGAAATCGAATGACCGAACAGCGGATCGAAAAAGAATTTCAGGCGTTCAGAAAAACCATTGCCAGCCGATTCATCGATTTCCGTTTAGGCTATGACATTTTTCTCTTCATGTTCAAGTTTGTCTCCGGTACGCTTAAAACCAACTTCTACAAGCCGCAAAAGCGCAGTTTCTCTTTCCGGCTGGACAACAGGGTCCTGGATCCATTGGTTTTCGATCAGTCCGTTTACGGTGTCTTTTTTGTCAACGGCCATTATGCCCGCGGCACCCACCTCAGAGCGGATGACATTTCCAGGGGAGGGGTGCGCATGATCCGGACCACCCCGGAAAACCACACCGCCGAACTGGACAATGCGGTGCTCCTTAACTTCGCTCTGGGCCCCAAGGCGCAACGCCTCAAACACAAGGATATCTGTGAAAGCGGCGCCAAAGGGGTGGTCATTCCCCACCCGTTGTACGCCACAGGCTATGGCCTGGATGCCCTTTTCGATTTCACCGAGGGGATCATGGACCTGATGCTTGAAACGGACGGGATCGTCGATTACTGCGAAAAACCGGAGATGCTGTTCTTCGGCCCTGATGAAGGCACCGCTTCATTCATGGATGCGGTTTCCTACCGCGCCCGCGAAAGAGGATATAAACACTGGCGAACGATTACAACCGGCAAGAGCTTCGGCATCCCCCACGACACTTACGGACGTCTTGAAGGCGGCACGCTTTTCGGTCTGTTTGACTGCGGAGACAAGGGCACCGGACTGAAAGTCGAGGGTCAATCCGATTTGACCAGCCTGGATATGGATGAAATCCGCGAACGGATCGGCGGCAAAATCGATACCAGCGGCATGACCACCACTTCCGTGGTCACTTCGTTTCGCACCCTGATCGAACATTATGGCCAGCGGGAAGAGGACTTGAATCTCATGATGACCGGCGGCCCGGATGGCGACTTGGGCGCCAACCAGATTCAGTGCTACAAGGGAAAAATCTGCCTGATCGTCGATGGCGGCTCGGTCCTTTTCGATCCGGATGGGTTGAACCGCGACGAGTTGTTAAAAATCGCGTTCAAGCGACACAGCCGCCCCAGATCCAATTCGTTGGCTTTCCCTCCTGAAAAACTGGGCCCAAGGGGTTTTATGGTTCCGATGGCCGCGAAGCGGTGTACCCTTCCGGATGGTGCTTGGGTCGAAGATGGTGCGCTGTTCCATCGGACTTTTCTCACGAATCCGGAAAACCGCAGGTATATCGAAGAGGCCGATATCCGTGCCTTCATTCCTTGCGGCGGTTTCAAGGACACGATCAATCACGGCAATGTCAAAGGCTTTCTGGAAAACTTCCGGGAACTGGCCTTTATCGTCGAAGGCGCCAATGTCTTTTTCGACGATGCGGCGCGGCGTCATATCGCGGCCCACTCCGCCGTCAAGCACATCAAGGACAGCACAGCCAACAAGGGCGGCGTCTTTTCAAGCTCGATCGCCGAAGTTCTCGCCGCGTTTTTACTCGGGGACCAGTATGAAGAAAAACTTCTCGATAACGATGAAATCCGTTGGCGTCTGATTAAAGACATCATGGACCTGGTAGCGAAATATTCCCGGTTGGAAACCAAGGTGCTGATCGAAATCTATGAGCAAAACCCCAAAACACCTCTGTTTACACTTTCCGAACGGACGAGCGAACAAATTTTTGCCCTTCAGGAGGAAATCCAGGCCGATTTGAACGCCGTCCTCGAAGACCGGGATTTGGTCTGGAATACGATGCTTCACTATATTCCATCCATTCTGGTTGAACAGTTGGGCCGGGAAACCATCGAAACGCTGCTGAATGATAATGAGCTTGAAGCGTACCGTAACGCGATAATAACAAAGAAACTGGCTTCGTTGGCCTTTTACAAGTTCGGTCTCGATTGGGAAGAGTACTGCAGCTCCTTTCGAAAGGATTCGATGGAGTCTCTCCGCCGGGTTGTCTGAGGGGATTGTTTTCCAATGGAAGGTCTGATTTCGAAAAAATTCACAAAAAGAATGGACACTCGCGCAAACTTGCGAATAAAATGATTTGACAACGCATGCCAAATCTTATTAAGTGAATCTATATTCACATCGATTGTCCTGATGGTAAAAAAAAGGTTTAAAACTGCGATCCGCCATGAACAAATCGCTGAAGCGGCGCTGGACATTGTTCGTTCGGACGGCGTCAAGGGGCTGAACGTCGCTGCGGTAGCAAAAAGGGTGGGATTTGTCCCTTCAGCGGTCTACAGGCATTTCAAAAACAAAAGTGAAATTGTCGACGCGGTATTGGATCTTATCCGGACCCGCCTCAATAAAAACTATCATGATGTGATTCAAAGTGATTTGGAACCGGTTGAAAAGCTGAACATCGTTTTAAACCGACATGTTGAGCTCATCGGCGGCAACAATGCGATTCCTCGAATAATTTTTTCGGAAGAGGTCATCGGAGGTATGCCGGAAAAGCAGCAGCAGCTTTACGGCATTATTCAAGATGTCATTCAAAATGTATCCTTGATTGTGGAGGAAGGACAGAAAAAAGGATCCATTCGAAAAGACATTCCTGCTGAAAATATTGCTGTTTCTTTTTTGGGAATGATTCAGCCTGCCGCGATCATCTGGAATCTGAGCGAAGGCGAATTCGATCTGGTTCAGCACAGCAAAAATGCCTGGATGCTGTTTCTGGATGCCATCCGGGAATCGGTCCGGAAAAATGAGTAACATGCAATAGATGGGGGCGCCATGAAAAAATATATGATCGCAGCGATCCTGATCGGTGTCGGTATCGTCATTGCCTTCCCTTTGTTCAGCATGACCTACTATACCATGGTGCGAACCTCGACGCCCGAATTCTGCGCCAGCTGTCATGAAATCAAACCGGCGGTGGTGGCCTGGCGTTCGTCCACCCACGTCAACAATCCCCAAGGATTCGTAGCCGACTGCATGGACTGCCACCTGCCTGCCCCTCATAAAACCTTCGATTTTTTCTTCGCCAAAACCCTGCACGGCGCCAAGGACGTGATCAAGCACTTCATCATCGACGAATACGATCGGCAAAAAAACCGCGAGGCTGCTTACGCCTCCTTCGACAATGCCCAGTGCCAGAAATGCCATCGCAACCTGCTGGGCATGCCCCATAAACGCGGTGCCATGCTGGCCCATCGCACCGTACTTTATCCCCGGCCGGGATATGAGAAAAAATGCGTCGACTGCCACTATGACCTGGTGCACAACGACCAAGTGACCGTCATGTACAAGCAATACAGGCAAGTGCCTTATCAGGCTAAGGGATTGAGAAAACTGTAGTCCTTTTATATCCATAACCGTTTACCTGTTTGTTTAACCGAAAGGAGGGTCACCATGAGGCGACGACAATCGGCTGTCCTGTCAGGCATCGCCATGGCGCTGCTGGTGCTGGTCGCGGTGCAATTGCCTGCCTGGGCGCAGCCCAATTATGCCAAGGTGAAGGAGTACCGCATCGAACGCAGCGTTCCGCCCGAGGCCGTGGCCTGCATCGAGTGCCACAAGCAGACCCAGCCCGGTTTATTCGGCGACTGGGCCAACAGCCGCCACGCCAATGCCAACATCACCTGTCTGGACTGCCACCTAGCCCAGCCCGGCGATCAGGACGTGGCCAAGGACCACGAAAAATATTACGGCCGCAGCGATCTGCCGTACGGCGAACAGAAGTACAAGGTTCCCATCGCAACGGTAGTCACCCCCAAAGACTGTTCCCGCTGCCACCCGGACGAGGTGACCCAGTACAGCAAGAGCAAGCATGCCAACACCATCGAGATCATGTGGAAGCTGGACCCCTGGCTGAACAAGGGTATGAACTCGGACAACGAACGCAAGACCGGCTGCTACCACTGCCACGGGACGGTGCTGGCCATCGACGAAAAGGGTAAACTGGACCCGACCACCTGGCCCAACGTGGGCGTGGGGCGGCTGAACATGGACGGCAGCAAGGGTTCGTGCACCTCCTGCCACAGCCGCCACCGCTTCGCGGTCTCCGAGGCCCGGCGGCCCGAGGCCTGCGATTCGTGCCACCTGGGGCCGGACCACCCCCAGATCGAGATTTACGAGGAGTCCAAGCACGGAACCATCTACAATGCCTTCGGCGACGAGTTCAATTTCAAGGCCGCCGCTGGGACCTGGTCGCCGGGCACGGACTATCGGGCACCCACCTGCGCGGCCTGTCACATGAGCGGGAGCGGCAAGGTCATGGGCACCCACGACGTCACCGAGCGGATTTCCTGGGAGACCCAGGCCCCGCTGACCGTGCGGCCGGCCGACTTCAAGCCCTTTCCCGCGGGCAACGACTGGCAGGTGGAACGGGAGAAAATGAAGAACGTCTGCCGCGCCTGTCACGGCGACAGCTGGATCGACGACTTCTACCAGGGCTTCGACAAGGCCGTGGAGGAGTACAACGAGGTTTACTTCAAGCCGGCCAAGGCCATGCTGGACGATCTGTACGGCAAGAACCTGCTGGACAAGACCAAGTTTTTCGACGAGCATCTGGAACTGCAGTTCTACGAGCTGTGGCACCACGAAGGCCGGCGGGCGCGCATGGGCGTTATGATGATGGCCCCGGACTACGCCTGGTGGCACGGCTTCTATGAATGCAAGTCCCGCTTCAACGAATTCATGGAAGAGGCCGACCATTTGATCGCCACGGGCAAGAAGGCCTACGTTTATCCGAAGTACCCCAATGCCACCGGCGACACGACCCGACCGCCGAAGATTTTCGGCAAATAGTCCAACAGTCAGACAAACCGAAAGACTCCGTTCCTGTTGCCGGGGACGGAGTCTTTTTTTGAAACGAGGGAGGCAGCGATGCAATGGACGGCCGAGGCCGAAGCGGCACTGAAGAAGGTTCCGTTTTTTGTCCGTAAAAAAGTGAAGTCCCGGGTGGAAAAGGAAACTGCCGCGGAAGGCAAGACGGTGGTTGACATCGAGGCCGTCAAGACCACTCAGAAACGATACTTGAGCGGTATGGCCGCCGAAGTCAAGGGCTATCAGCTCGATACTTGCTTTGGTTCCAACGGATGTCCGAACCGTAGTGTGATTTCAGAGGATCTACTCAAGCGCCTGGAGCAGGTTCTGCAGGAAGCGGATCTGCTCTCCTTTTTAAAAGAACAGGTGGGGGACAATCTCAAGTTCCACCACGAATTTCGGGTGACGGTAGCCGATTGTCCCAATGCCTGCTCCCAACCCCAGATCAAAGACGTTGGCATCATCGGTGCGGTGATGCCGGCCATTACCGATCAATCCTGCAGTGGGTGCGAAGCGTGTGTCGATGTTTGTCCGGACAAAGCCATCGTTCTCGACGAAACGGTGGCCATCGACAGCCAGCGCTGCATGGCCTGCGGCAAATGCATTCTTGCCTGTCCCACCGGTACGTTGGGTGAACAGGTCAAAGGCTATCGGGTATTGCTGGGCGGCAAGCTGGGACGGCATCCGCGTTTGGCCCGGGAACTGCCCGGTATTTTCAACGAGCGAGAGGTGCTTGACATCGTTGATGCCTGTCTGGTGCTCTACAAAAAGAAGAGTCGTGGCGGCAAACGCTTTGCGGCAGTTCTGACCGACACTGATTTCGATCAACTGTCCAAGCGATTTTGGAAACAAAACTGGCCTGGTTTTCAAGCAAGAAAAGTGAACAAGTTCTTTACGTCAGGCGCTGGAAAGATACCGTAATCTTCTCCTGCTTGAGATTGTTTTTTTAGAAGACGGATTTTTCGAGTTCCGTTTGACCCCAAATCGATTTCACTAAATAGACACTGATGTTACGTGGCAACGGCTGACCCAGAGGAGAAAATCAATGAAAATTGACTTAAGTCATACATTCCGTTTTTCTAAACCAATACACTCCAATCTATAGCATTCACAAATGATCCGTTCTGCTGTTCGCTAAATATAGAGACCAAAGCCTTTTCAATTGTAACCAGCTAAACTTACATTTTTTTCAAATTTGTACAATTGGATCCGTTCTTGCTCGAGTGTCGATCAGACTATCTTAACCCCCACTAAATGGAGGTGCAAATGTCGGAGCGCCGCTTCCTTTCCACCCTTCGTTTTTTCCGTCCCAAAGGTGAAATCACCGGTTGCAGGGAAAAAAAGACCAGGGACTCCTGGGCCGAAACGCGATGCGGTCAGCGCGAATGGGAGGATCTGTACCGCCGCCGCTGGCAGTACGACAAAAAGGTTCGCTCCACCCACGGGGTCAACTGCACCGGATCCTGTTCCTGGGATGTCTACGTCAAGGACGGCATCCTGGTGTGGGAAACCCAGGCCACGGATTACCCTGCTTGCGGGGATGGGTATCCCAACCACGAACCCCGGGGCTGCCCCCGGGGCGCCACCTATTCGTGGTACACCTACAGCCCGGTGCGTTTGAAATATCCGCTGGTCCGATCGAGCCTGATGGGCATGTGGCGCGAGGCCATGGAGCAGTTCGGCGACCCGGTCGCTGCCTGGGAAAGCATCGTCAACGATGATGACAAGCGCCGACGATATCAGCAGGAACGCGGCAAGGGTGGTTTTATCAGGGTCTCCTGGGACCAGGTCGCAACGATGATCTCTGCGGGGCTGATCCATACCATAAAAAAATACGGCCCGGACCGCATTTTCGGGTTTTCCCCCATTCCGGCCATGTCCATGGTGTGCTATGCCTCGGGTTCCCGTTTCCTGTCGCTGATCGGTGCCTCCATGATCAGCTTCTACGATTGGTACTGCGACCTGCCGCCCGCCTCTCCACAGATCTGGGGCGAACAGACCGATGTCCCCGAGAGTGCCGACTGGTTCGAATCCTCCTATTTCATCGTCTGGGGCACCAATTTGCCCATGACGCGCACCCCTGACGCCCACTTCTATAGCGAAGCCCGCTACCGCGGTGCCCGGGTGGCGGCGGTGGCTCCCGATTATGCCGAGTACGTCAAGTTCGCCGATACCTGGCTGCCGGCCAAGGCCGGAACCGATGCAGCTTTGGCAATGGCCATGAGCCACGTCATCGTCAAGGAGTTCTACATCGACCGTCAGGTTCCCTATTTCATGGAATACGCCAAACATTATACCGATCTGCCGTTTGTGGTGGTTCTCAAGGATATGGGTGAGAACAGCGCTCCCGGCCGTTTTCTGCGTGCGGCCGACCTCGATCCGGAAGCCAACAATGCTCGATGGAAGACTGTGGTGGTCGATGGGAATGACGGCAGCTTGCGGGTGCCCAACGGCAGCATCGGATTTCGCTGGAACGAGGACGGCCGCTGGAACCTGAACATGAAAGACGACAGCCGGCCGATCGATCCGCTGCTAACCTTCGCCGAACAATCCGAGGGATGGCAGGAGGTTTCCTTTCCGGTATTCGACGCAACCGGCACCGGGGTTCGAAAGGGCATTGTTCCATTTAAAATGGTTGCCGCCAAAACGGGTCATCTGAAAGTGGCGACGGTTTTCGACCTGATGTGCGCCCAGCTGGGCGTGCCGTCCAAACACGCTCCCTCGACACCTGCGGACTATCCAACCGACTATACCGATGCCAAACCATACACGCCAGCCTGGCAGGAAACCATCACCGGCGTACCGGCGGACGATGCCATCCGGGTCGCCCGCGAATTTGCCGACAATGCCGAAAAGACCCGTGGCAAATCGATGATCTTTCTGGGCGCCGGCACCAACCACTGGTACCACAGCGACATGATCTACCGCACCATCATCAACCTGGTCACGCTGTGCGGCTGTCAGGGCGTCAACGGCGGCGGCTGGGCCCACTATGTGGGTCAGGAGAAGGTGAGGCCCCAGGCGGCCTGGTCGCAGGTGGCCTTTGGTTTGGACTGGCGGCGGCCGCCGCGACTGCAAAACGGCACGTCGTTTTACTATTTTGCCAGCGACCAGTGGCGCTACGACGGTCAACGGCCCGAAAGCGTCCTGTCACCCCTCTCCGAACGGGCAGCACTGCCCCACATGGCCGACTACAATGCCATCGCCGCCCGACTGGGCTGGCTGCCCTCCTATCCGCAGTTTGATCGCAATCCCATCGACCTCATTCACGAAGCCGTGGCCGAGGGCGCCGCCACGGATGAACAGATCATTGCCTATGCGGTCGATAAGCTCAAAACGGGTGATTTGCGGTTCGCCGTCGAGGATCCGGACAACCCGGCCAATTTCCCGCGGGTGCTGTTTCTATGGCGGGCCAATCTGCTGGGGGCCAGCGGCAAGGGCCACGAATATTTTCTCAAGCATCTGCTGGGCACGGAAAGCGCCGTACTCAACACGGACAGCGACTTGCGCCCTCAAGAGATCCAATGGCGCGATCCGGCACCGGAGGGCAAGCTCGACCTGTTGGTCACGCTGGAACTGCGCATGTCCACCAGCGCCATGTACGCCGACATCGCCCTGCCGGCCGCCGGCTGGTACGAGATGCACGATCTGAACACCACCGACATGCACCCGTTCATCCATCCGTTCAACCCGGCCATCGATCCGCCCTGGGAGACCCGCACCAACTGGGAACAGTTCAAGACCATCGCCGAGAAATTCTCCCAGATGGCAGCCGATCATTTAGGCGAGGTCAAGGACCTAGTAGCCACGCCCCTGATGCACGACAGTCCCGGAGAAATCGCCCAGCCCGACGTTCGGGACTGGCGCAAGGGTGAATGCGAACCGCAGCCGGGCAAGACCATGCCCAGCCTGACCGTGGTGACCCGCGACTACCCCAATATCTACCGCATGATGACCGCCCTGGGTCCTTTGGCCGCGTCCGCGGGCGTTGGTTCCAAGGGTATCCTGTGGAAGGCTGAGGAAGAAATCGAGGCGTTGAAAGCTTCATTGGGTTGCGTGACCGACGAGGGCGTCAGCCGGGGACAGCCCACCATGCAGACCGCCAAGCAAGCCTCCGAAACCATCCTGATGCTGGCCCCGGAAACCAACGGCGAGACTGCGGTCAAGGCCTGGACCGGGCTGGAAAAACGCACCGGCCTCTCCCTGAAACACCTGAGCCTGCGCCGCCAGGGCGAGCGATTCCGATTCGACGACCTGACCGCCCAGCCGCGCAAGATTATCACCTCGCCGATCTGGAGCGGCATCGAATCCGAGGAGCGGCGCTATTCCCCCTTCGTGATCAACATCGAGGAGAAGGTGCCTTTCCGCACCCTCACAGGCCGGGCCCAGTTCTATCAGGATCATCCGTGGATGCTTGATTTTGGGGAACATCTCCCGGTCTACCGACCGCCCATGGACATGACGAGCATGGAACCGAGCAGCGTTGCCCGCGAACCTGAACGGGAACTCGTTCTCAACTACCTGACGCCCCACTCCAAATGGTCGATCCACAGCACCTATTCAGACACGCTGACGATGCTGACGCTGTTCCGCGGGGGTGAGGCCATCTGGATCAACGACGAGGACGCCCGCAAGATAGCGATCAAGGACAACGAATGGCTCGAGTGTTTCAACGCCAATGGGGTCGTGATGGCCAAGGCCGTGGTGAGCCCGCGAATACCGACGGGCAAAGCGTTCATGTACCACGCCCAGGAGCGGCTGATCAATACGCCGGGGTCGAAGCTGTCCGGCAAACGCGGCGGCACGCACAACAGCGTGACCCGCATCGTGGTCAAACCCACCCACATGATCGGCGGATACGCCCAGTTGAGCTATGGCTTCAACTATTATGGGCCCATCGGGTCCCAGCGTGACGAGACCATTATCGTGCGCAAAGCCGGGGAGGTGAACTGGTATGAAGATTAAAGCGCAATATGCCATGGTGTTGAACCTGGATAAATGCATCGGCTGCCATACCTGCAGCATTCCCTGCAAGAATGTGTGGACCAATCGCGACGGCGCCGAATACATGTGGTTCAACAACGTGGAATGCAAACCCGGCATCGGCTATCCGCAAAAGTGGGAGAACCAGGATATCCACAAGGGCGGCTGGCAGCTGAAAAGAGGACGACTACAGCTCAAAGCCGGCGGACGCCTGCACAAGGGGATCAATATCTTTCACAACCCCGACCTTCCCACCATCGATGATTATTACGAACCGTGGGATTATGATTATGCAAGACTTATCGACAGCCCCAAGCGCAGGCACCAGCCGTCCGTGCGTCCTCGCAGCCGCCTGACCGGCGAGCCGATCAACCTCAAGTGGGGACCCAACTGGGAGGACGATCTGGCCGGTCTGGCCGAAACCGGCGCCGGGGATACCAATTTCAAGAATCTGGAGATCGAGACGTATCTGCAGTTTCGCAACGTGTTCATGTTCTGGTTGCCGCGTCTATGCGAACACTGTCTCAACCCGGCCTGCGTGGCCTCCTGTCCGTCCGGGGCGCTTTATAAGCGTGAGGAAGACGGCATCGTCCTCGTGGACCAGGAGCGCTGCCGGGGCTGGCGCTACTGCGTATCCGGCTGCCCGTACAAAAAGGTTTACTTCAACTGGAAGACCGGACGGGCGGAAAAGTGCGTCTTCTGCTATCCGCGCATTGAAGCCGGTCTGACTACCCTGTGCGCCCACAGCTGCGTGGGGCGTATCCGTTACGTGGGCGTCCTGCTTTATGATGCTGATCGAATTAGTCCGGCAGTAAAGGCACCATCCGACCAGGCGGTCTACCCAGCCCACCTGGACATCCTGCTCGATCCCAACGATCCCGAGATCGAACGTGCCGCAACAGCCCAGGGGATCGCATCGAATGTGCTGGCTGCAGCCAAGCGATCACCGACCTATGCATTGATTAAAGAATGGCGCCTGGCCCTGCCGCTGCATCCCGAATTTCGGACCCTGCCCATGGTGTGGTATGTGCCGCCGTTGAGTCCGGTCAGCAGCCAGGTAGCGCCTGTTCAGGAATCGGAGACCATCGATCGCCTGCGCATTCCCATGGCCTATCTGGCCAACTTGCTCACCGCCGGTGATGAGGTGCCAGTTAGGACGGCGCTTAAACGCCTCTCGGCCGTCCGTCAATATATGCGGACCCAACGGGTGGAAAAGCGGTCCGATAAATCGCTGCTCGACTCGGTGGGGCTGGACGAAGACACGATCCAAACGATGTATCGTCTGCTGGCGTTGGGGCGACTGGAGGACCGTTTCGTTCTGCCGACCCGGCCCGTGCAGGATGATGTTAATTACGCCCGGCAGGGATGCTGCGGATTTGGCGACACCGTTTGACCGGGCAGGCAAAGGAAGACTGTAAAATGAACGATCATTGGACCGATTGGCTGCACCTGCTTTCCGTGTTGCTGAACTATCCCGACGAGAAGCTGTTTGACGGCCTGGATGAGATTGTTTCCGTCACCGGCCATTCTCTCCCGGCGGACGTCAACTCAGCCATCCAGGCGTTTGTAAACGATCTTAACACCTACAGCCTGATCCAGGTGCAGGAAAGATACACGGCAGCCTTCGATATCGATCCGACGATGACCCTGAACATGACCTATCATACGCATGGTGACAATGAAAAGCGAGCCGTTGCCCTGGCTCGCCTGCAGCACCATTACGAGCAGGCCGGCTGGGAACGCATCACCGGCGAGTTGCCCGATTATCTGCCCATGATGCTGGAGTTTCTCTCGATCTGTCCCGATCCGGTTCACACCGAACTGGCCTGGCAATGTCTGCGGGGCATTCGGCCGCTGTTGACCCGTCTGGGAAAAAAAGCTCCGGTCTATGCGGCCTTGTTGCAACCGATTGTCCGTATTGCCGAAGAACGCGGCGTGCCGGTCGCCAATGGTGAGAATCCCCCCGGAGTGAATGCGTAAACCGCAGGAGGAGAACCATGGACTTTTACTATACGCTGATTTTCACGGTTTTTCCCTATCTGTGCCTCACCACCTTCGTGGTCGGACATGGTTATCGCTACGTCACCGACCGTTATGGGTGGAACGCTCGCTCCAGCGAGTTCCTGGAAAAAAAGGCCCTCTTCCCCGGAACGGTTTTATTTCACTGGGGCATCGTGTTCACCTTCCTGGGTCATGCCGGCGGCCTGCTGATTCCCCAGCGGGTCTTTGATCTTTTCGGCATCGACAGCCAGGCACATCTGACGATCGCCTACTGGAGCGGTTTGGCGGTCGGACTGGCGGCATTTTTCGGTGTGCTGCTGCTGTTTCGGCGGCGCCTGACGCATCCGCGTATCCAATCGGTCAATCGCACCAACGACACCATCACTATTGGTGCATTGTTCGTTGTGATCAGCACCGGGTTGTTCAATGTCATATTCGGACATTACAACGTGCTGTATAGCGTCGCTCCGTGGATCCGGGGCATCGTGACATTCACGCCAGATGCCATGTTGATGAAAGGTGTTCCGCTCAGCTTTAAAATTCATGTAATTGCGGCTTGGGCGCTGCTCGCCTACTCGCCCTTCAGCCGGTTGATTCATATCTGGAGCTTGCCGCTGACCTATTTTTTCAGGAGTCACATCCTGTTCCGTCGTCGGGTGCCAAGCCAATAAAAAACCGGTGGTTTCATCCTGACTGAAACGTGGGGAGGTGCACTGATGAATGACAACGTCTGCTATGCCAAATCCAGCCCGCGTGAAGCCTTGACTTGGTCAACAGTAGCCTTTTTCGGGGGTTTTGCAGGTGTATCCGCGTTTGGTCCGATCATTCCCACCCTCAAGCAAACCATGGCCATGAGTCCCTTGTTGATGGGGCTGTTGGCGGCCAGCCCGGCACTCACCGGATCCTTGTTGAGGATACCTTTTGGCGCCATGGTGGATCGTAGCGGTGGTAAAAAGCCGATTCTTATCCTCTTGTCCCTGGCCGTTCTCGGCGTTGCCGGAATCACCTTGATGTTCGGCCTGTTTCCATCGCCAGCACCTGTTCATTTTCCGTTTTTCCTGCTGTTCGGGATCCTATCTGGCTGTGGAATCGCTGTTTTCTCGGTGGGTATTCCGGCCGTATCGTACTGGTATCCGCAGAAAGCTCAGGGGTCGGCGCTGGCCATCTATGCAGGACTTGGGAATCTTGCTCCGGGACTGTTTGCCATGTTGTTGCCATCGATGGTGGTTTGGCTGGGATTTACCGTCTCCTACGTGGCTTGGTTGGGATTCCTGATAATCCTCACTGGGCTGATCTTCAAGTACATGCAGGATGCACCCTACTTTCAATACCGGGAAATGGGCATCGACATCGATCCAGAGGCCTTACTTCTTGCTTGTGGAGAAGAACTGCTTCCTTCGGGCAAGGCCATGGAGTCGATTCGTAAGGCGGGCTCCGACTGGCGTACGTGGATATTGACCTACTTCTACTTCATTACCTTCGGAGGCTTCATCGCCTTGACCGTATGGTTTCCAACCTACTGGTCGGAGTCGTTCAGCATAGGGCTGGTTCAGGCAGGGATGCTAACCGCCATATATTCCCTGTCGGCCAGCCTGCTTCGCGTCTTGGGCGGCTATGCCGCGGACCGTATCGGAGGTGAGAAAGTCACGCTGCTATCCTTCGTGGTGATGATAGTTGGCGCCCTGTTAATAGTTCTGTCTAATCAGTCGCTTAGCGTAGCGGTGGCGGGGATGTTGCTTATGGCTTTAGGCATGGGGTTTGCCAATGCCGCTGTTTTCAAGCTGGTGCCGAAATATATGCCGGCCGCGGTCGGCGGTGCTGCGGGAATTGTCGGCGGATTGGGTGCATTCGGCGGATTTGTCATACCCCCAGTGATGGGGATATTCGTAAAATACAGCGGCCCTGCTGGATATGCCCAGGGATTCAGCGTATTTTTAGGCTTGGCCCTTTTGGCTGTCGGGTTCGTTACTATTTTGAATCTTCAGACACCGATCAGTGAAAAGACCGCCAACCCAGCTTCCAACCAATAAGCTTGTATTTTAGCTTGAGTGTAAAATCGAAAGGAGTTTATCATGGATATTGCGACACGGTATTTAGGTCTTCATCTAAAAAGCCCCATTGTTGCCAGCAGTAGCGGATTGACCGATTCGGTTAAGAAGGTGAAAACGCTTGAGGAGTGCGGTGTTGGCGCCGTTGTTCTGAAATCGATATTTGAAGAAGAGATCCTTTTTGAACATGAAGATATTATGAAGGAGGCCGAAGCGGCAGGTGTGAACCTGGATCAGTTCGATTATTTGGACTTTCAATTAAGAGGCGAGAAGCTGAATAAATACATTGAGTTGATCAAAGAGTCCAAAGCAGCGACGTCGCTTCCGATCATTGCTAGCATCAATTGCGCCTATTCACACGAGTGGATCTCTTTTGCCGAGCAGATCCAGGGGGCTGGCGCGGATGCGATCGAGCTCAACATGTTTTTTCTGCCGTCGGATTTTTCCCGGTCCGGTCAGGAACAGGAAACCATGTACTTCAAGATTATCGAAAAATTGCTCAGCACCGTCTCCATACCGATTGCGCTGAAGATCAGCTACTACTTTTCCAACCTGGGCCAGATGATCCAACGGCTGTCGAAGACCGGGGTGTCCGGCCTGGTTCTCTTCAACCGGTTTTTCAGTCCGGATATCGATATCGACAAGCTGACCATCAAATCCTCCTTTGTCCTCAGCTCGCCGGAGGAGTTGGCCATATCCCTGCGTTGGATTGCCATTATGGCCAACAAGGTCGACTGTGATCTTGCCGCTTCGACGGGGGCCCATGATGGTGCCGCCGTGATTAAACAATTGCTTGCCGGGGCTAAAGCCGTTCAAGTGGCGTCCACCCTCTACAAGCATGGGACGGAATATATCCGTGATATGCACGATACGCTGAACGCGTGGATGGAAAAGCATGGTTACAACAGCCTTGCAGACTTCCGGGGAAAAATGAGCCAGGAAAAAGCGAGCAATCCGGCAGCCTATGAACGGGTTCAATTCATGAAATATTTCAATTAAAGGAGGCCGGCCATGAACACGCCACCCAATAATGCAAAGCCCAAAAACCGCAATTTCCGATCATCCATATCCGTATCCAGCAAAGAAGTCTGCCAGGATGAAGCCTGCATCGGCAAAGATGTGAATCCGGCAACCGCAACACCTGCAGAAGCTGCCCACACGGATAAAGGCAACCCAAAACGATCTGGGACCAGCATGTCTGTCAGCGGGAAAGAAGCCTGCTCCGAGGAAGCATGCATCGGACAAAAATGAACCCGGATAAAACAAGCCATTCAGTCACGCTTTGGATTGGAGTTCGCAACCGGAGGGGGGCGACGAAACCGAAATGAGCGTATGGTTTTGCAAGAATCTCGGTGATGCGATGTTGGCCTTTCAGGGCTTGAGCCGAGTCAAGGATGCCTTTCAGTCGGCATATGCTAACGCCGATTGTCCCGATAACGCGGCGGTTTTCCTTCGTCATGAATCGGGGCGACTTCATTGTGAAGCCAAGGTTTACTTTTCTCCTGCATCGGCTCATATCGCACAATCACTTGGGACTGAGTCATGCCAGAAACCTGTGAAAGATGGCTTGAGCCTGTTGGTGGGGTCTCCTGGCGCCTGGTCGGTGCTATTTCCGGAGGGTGACTGAACACCGATTGATGATAAGATTACATGTGTTGAGCCTATACCACCAAACCCATCGACACAAAAACGATGATACCCTCAAACCAATACGACAGGTCTAATTGGTTGAGTACCACCCAATTTTTGCTCTGCGATGAGTGAGGCCACACCGACGGGAAGAACAGAAAAGATCAGGACCACGGCCAACGGGTTCAAGGCGACGATGGCCAGATTTGCGAAACAGCGGCGGCGCTTGGATGTCAGAAGGTTCTTAGAATGTGAAAACTTTATCGGCATCCATGGCAATTTCATATAAATCGTCCATCCAACCGATCGGGCATGTTCCGGATCCCACCAGACCGTGGGATTTCATGCAGACGCCTCAGACATAGAAATCGCCTTCGAACTGATTGATCTGGCCCATGACATCGAAAGGCTCACTGCCGGCCCGTTCGAAAAGAACCCCTTTGCCGAGCATGAACACCCTGACTTCATCGCCTTTTTTAACGGCCACATTGGCAAGCCGCATGGCATTATAGATCGTTTCCCCATCATCGGATGAAATTATAAACAATACGTTCATAGTTCTCTCCGGAAATCTACATGGATAGGGTTCAAATTTTTTCTCTAATTTTTTAATCCAAGCCTTTTGGCAAGATTGTGAAGATTACTGCGATGCATGTTCAAATCTCTTGCCGCTGCGGCCCAGTTGCCATTGTTCTTGTCGATGGCTTTTTGAATCATCCTTATTTTAAGCGCCCTAACCGCATCGTTGAATGAAAAATCCTTCGTAAAAACAGTTTTTTCTTCAGGTGGTTGCGGCCTTTCCGAAAGATGCGCCGAGACAAAATCGCCGCCCAAATGGGATGGATAGATGACCACCGGATCCCCTCTGGTAACGTCGAAGGAAGCTTTCAACACGGCCCGGGAAATAACATTTTCCAGTTCTCTTACGTTTCCCGGCCAATCATATTGCGTCATCGTTTCATATGAATCGGGGTTTATCCTGACAGGCCCCAATCCCAAACGACGCTGGATGCGTTCGCAGAAATGCCCGGCCAGCAGGGGGATATCCTCTTTACGCATCCTTAGTGCTGGGACGTTTAGGGGGTAAACGTTCAATCGGTGAAAAAGATCCGCCCTGAAGCGTTTGCTTTCGACCTCCTGTTCAAGATTTCGATTCGTGGCGGCAAGCAGTCGCACATCGACCCTCGATGTCATATCCGATCCAACGCGCTGAATTTCACCTTCCTGGATGGCCCGCAACAGTTTGGGTTGAACCGATAGCGGCAACTCTCCAATCTCATCGAGAAAAAGCGTGCCCTCGTTGGCCAGTTCGAATTTTCCTGCACGATCTCTACTCGCACCGGTAAAAGAACCTCTGGTATGGCCGAACATTTCGCTCTCGGCAAGCGTCTCCGGCAAGGCGGCACAATTCAAATATAGCAGGGGAGCCTCTTTCCGATTCGAAGCCGCATGAATGGCCCTGACGACCAATTCTTTGCCGACACCCGTTTCCCCCAAGACCAAAACGGTAAAATCGGAACGGGCCACCAGATCGATCTCCCGACGCAAATGTTCCATTACGGAGCTGCCGCCGAGAATTTGCGTCCCCTGGCGCAAATGAATGTCCTGCATCAAATCACTGGCAATCTGACCCTGTCGTTCGGCACTTTTCTCCAAAGCATCGATCAGGTTGGCCGTTTGCATTTGTGCCCCGGCCAACGCGCCCATGGCTTTCAAAAAGCGGGGATCCATGTCGTCGAATGCCTTGGGATCGAATGCATCAGCGGTGAGCACACCAATGAGTGCATTGTTCACACGTAGCGGGCAGCCCAGGCACGCGTGGATATGGCTCAATGCACCGGCATCCGCAGACAGCAGACCATCGAATGGGTCAGGGAGCGTGTTGTCTGCCGGAAACCGCACCGGTTCATCAGAATTGCAGATGATGTCTAATCTTGGGTGCGTGCTCCTCGCAAATTGCCTGCCCATGGCGTCCGGAATAAGTCCACGGGCGGCGACCGGAACCAACAAGTCCCCATCCACCCGCATCAGTGCCGCAGCGTCATAGGGAAGGAACTTTGCCATAGCACTGAGCAGCCTTTCGTAGCGGTCCTTTGCGCTCATCGCTGCTGTGAGATCGACAGCAATGGAAACCAATGGCTCGATCATATCCATGTTATACTTTATACAACGATGTTATCACAAACACAACAGATAAGTCGTTTTCATTATTACAACATCCAATATCAACTTGTTGATATATATATATTAATAAATTCATGGCACGCCCGTTGCTCAATAAAGGAGCAAACGAACTAAACTTCCTGAATCTACAAGGAATGGAAGGAGGAGCCATGAACGAGACCAAACGACTTTGGATTATCTTGGGTGCAGTGATTTTTTCCACCTTGTTCGTCCTGGGTTGGTTCGGACGCGAATTGTACCGCAACGTGCCGCCTATCCCACAGGAAGTCCGAACGGAAACAGGCGAGCGAGTGATGACAAAAGAGGATATCCTGAAAGGCCAACAATCCTGGCAAAGCATCGGCGGACAGCAGGTGGGCTCGGTATGGGGCCATGGCGCTTACCAGGCGCCGGATTGGTCTGCCGACTGGCTGCATCGGGAAGCGGTGGCCCTTCGAGACCTGTTAAGCATCAAATACCACACAAACAAATATGGCGATTTGCCTGAATATCGACAGGCGGAAATCGATCGGCGGGTGCAGTCGGAAATGCGTCACAATTCCTACGACCCGGAAAGCGGCGTTGTCATTCTTTCCAAAGAGCGTGCCAAAGCGATTGCCACAACGGCCGACCATTACATGGGGCTGTTCGGCAGCGATCCTTCCCTGGCGGGACTGCGCGAATCCTATGCCCTGCATGAAGCGGCACTGCCTGACGTGAGCAGAAGAAAAGCGATCACCGCT
The DNA here is from genome assembly GCF_009688965.1 of Desulfosarcina widdelii. Classification (GTDB taxonomy): domain Bacteria; phylum Desulfobacterota; class Desulfobacteria; order Desulfobacterales; family Desulfosarcinaceae; genus Desulfosarcina; species Desulfosarcina widdelii. Next base: position 656,472 of record NZ_AP021875.1, read on the forward strand.
TTTTTCTTCTGGACCGCCTGGGCGGCGACAACTGAACGACCGGGAATGTCCGTAACCTACACCAACAACTGGCCGCACGAGCCCTTGGTTGGCAACCATGCCACCACAGCGAGCCTGGTCTGGTCCCTGATCAGTATTGCGTTGCTGCTGGCCGGTGTGGGCGCTCTGGTGTGGTACAAGCTGTTTCGTGACCGGGAGGAAGAGGCGCCAACCCCGGATCGAAACGATCCCTTGGATCGCATCGAAACCACCCCATCGATGCGGGCTGCAGGCAAGTACGCGTTGACGGTCATCGCACTTTTCGTGGTTCAGACACTTTTAGGCGGGCTGACGGCGCACTATACGGTGGAAGGGGGGCATTTCTTTGGCATTCCCCTGGCCGACATCCTTCCTTATGCGGTGTCACGCACCTGGCATATACAGTTGGCTGTTTTCTGGATCGCGACGGCATTTCTGGCTGCCGGTTTGTATCTTGCTCCGGCTGTCGGCGGGCGTGAACCGAAGTTTCAACGGCTGGGTGTCAACGTGCTGTTCGGTGCCCTGCTTCTCGTCGTAGCAGGCTCGTTGGCCGGTGAATGGTTGTCGATTCAACAGGCGTTCAGCCTGGATGTCGGATTCTGGTTTGGTCATCAGGGGTATGAATATGTCGATTTAGGGCGATTTTGGCAAATTCTGCTTTTCGTTGGATTGGTGCTCTGGCTGGTGCTCATGCTCCGTGGACTATGGCCCGCACTAAAACAAGACGGGCATCGCCGTCAATTGGTTTTACTTTTCGCCGGATCGTCGGCGGCCATCGGCTTGTTCTACGGCGCCGGCTTTTTTTACGGTGCCAAGACGCACCTGACCATTATGGAATACTGGCGTTGGTGGGTGGTGCACCTGTGGGTTGAAGGGTTTTTCGAAGTGTTTGCCACCGCAGCCATCGCTTTTATTTTCACGCGACTGGGGCTGGTTAAATCCTTGAGCGCCACGCGTGCCGTGCTTTTTTCTTCGGCGATCTACCTGTTCGGCGGCATACCGGGCACCTTTCACCATCTCTATTTCAGCGGAACGCCGATTTCCATCATGGCGGTGGGGGCGACCTTCAGTGCGTTGGAAGTCGTGCCGCTGGCATTGATCGGCTACGAAGCCTGGGAGACCTACCAGAAGGCCCACGTCGTTTCCTGGATGGAAAATTACAAATGGCCCATCCGGTTCTTCATGGGGGTGGCCTTCTGGAATCTTGTCGGCGCCGGTGTTTTCGGATTCCTGATTAATCCGCCGATCGCCCTGTACTATATGCAAGGGCTCAACACGACTCCGGTGCATGCCCATGCCGCTTTGTTCGGCGTATATGGTTTGCTGGCGTTGGGCTTGACGCTGGTTGTCCTGAGGAGGCTCTATCCCCTCGGCGTATGGCGAGATGGCCCGTTGCGTCTGGCGTTCTGGTCCATGAATGGCGGCTTGGTATTGATGATCGCGATAAGCTTGCTGCCGATCGGTTTGGCGCAGACATGGGCCAGTATCGAACACGGATTGTGGTATGCCCGCAGCGCCGAGTTTCTGCAGCAGCCTGTCATGGAGGTGTTACGGTGGCTGAGAACGATCGGTGACACGGTTTTTCTGATCGGCGTCGGTGCATTGACGTATTTTGTCATCGGACTGGTCACTGGATGGTCGTATCAAAAAACCGAATCTGACCGTGAGGTTCCGGTTGATTCAATCCCCAAAAAGCAACCTGTATAGTCAAGAACGATTGAAATTTGGAATGCATAGCAACAATTCGAAAAGGAGGAATGTGATGAACGCCATAAACGAACTCTTAACAGAGCATGAAGCGGTCAGGACGACGCTGAGAATTATAGAAACGATTGGGCAGGATATCGAAAGAACAGGAAAGATTCCCAATCCCGATCATGTGGAGCAACTGCTTGAGTTTTTTACGACCTTTGTCGACAGGTGCCACCATGGCAAGGAGGAAGAACTGCTTTTTCCCGCCTTGGAAAAAGTCGGCATCAGCCGCGAAGGAGGTCCGGTGGGTGTCATGCTTGAAGAGCATCAACGTGGACGCAATCTGGTATCCAAAATGAAAAATGAATTTGCTCGATATCGAAACGGGGATGGCGGTGCCGCAGAAAAATTCAAACGTCATGCGGATGATTACATTGCATTGCTGAATTTTCATATCGATAAAGAAAACAAGGTGCTATTTCCCTTGGCAATAAACCATCTACCAGAAAGCGACCTATCTGAAATGAAGCACGGATTCGATCAAATCGAATCGGAAAAAATAGGCGTTGGAACGCATGAGCGTTTTCACCAAATGCTGTCCGAGCTTGGCAATATCTATTTGCAGTGATTATTTTTACAGTTAGAGACAAAACATAGCGAACCAATCCCGGTTCAGGATCGCCAACCATGGCCAACGATGCGGCCGGTACGCTGCGGTTTCGTTGCGCCCCCACCGGGTAAAAACAGGGAGGATCGTATGAGCGAAAAAGCAAATGCACCCAAAGGTACGGCGTTTAACTTGGAGAACCACATTGAATACGCCGCAGGCTCTGTTGTGAGCAAAACCCTGATCAAAAAGGAAATCGGCAACATCACATTGTTTGCCTTTGACCAGGGACAGGGGCTCAGCGAACACACCGCCCCCTTTGATGCCGTGGTTCACATCTTGGACGGCAAAGCAGAGATCACCATTGGCGGCCAGCCACAAAACGTTAGCGCCGGCGAAATGCTGATTATGCCGGCAAATATTTCTCATGCGCTTCATGCCGTGGAGCCATTCAAGATGCTGCTGGTTATGATTCGAGGGGAATAATCCATGACATTGCCGACAGATATAAAAAGAGCGAACACGATTCTTTACGCGAGGCGATGGAAGGAGACGGTGGCCTTTTATCGCGATCATCTCGGGTTTGAGGTTGTATTTCAAAAAGATTGGTTCGTCGAGTTTCGGTTGACTCCAACCGCCTTTTTAAGCGTCGCGGATTCATCCAGGACAACAATAGTGAGCGGTGACGGAAAAGGCGTTACCTTGTCCTTTCAAATCGACGATCTGCAGACGGCGCATCGCGCCTTTCTCGAGGATGGATTAGAACCGACGGCGATTCGTTCTCAGGTGATGGGAGCCGATGTGTTCTACCTGTTCGACCCGGAGGGCAACCGTACCGAGTTTTGGAGCCCGGTTGGTGGAGGAAAACCTTTTTAGTTGAAATTTCGGTCGGTTGTCACCCTGTTTTGAAGGCACAAAAAACCTATAAGGAGGCCTTTGATGAACAAGACAAGCCTAAACAAAGAACCAAACAATCAAACGCCACATTCCTCCATTACCGTGTCCGACAAAATTGTCTGCGAAGATGATGCCTGCATCGGGAAAGTCGCAGGACCGCATAGTGAACTATCTGCGGAAATAAAACGGCAGGATAAAAAGAGAATAAAACGCCAGGGTACAAGCATGTCGGTGAGAGGCAGGAGAGTTTGCACCGACGATGCGTGCATTGGTAAAAGATGATGCCATCTCGGCAACCGGATGAACATTGATGTTCCGTAGTGCCGGTCGGTTTAGAGGAGAAAATAATGAAGAAAACTGATTTTTACGATGTTGTGGTCGTGGGTGCCGGACCGGCAGGCCTTCAGGCTGCCATCCATGCATCCCGAAAAAAGGTTTCGGTGCTGGTGCTGGGAAAGGAGCACAAGAGCAGCCTATTTCGGGCACACGTGGAGAACATGGTGAGTTTGTTCAATGCCACTGGCAAGGTGATGCTGGAAACTGGCCGACGCCAGGCGAAAAACTTCGGCAGCGAGTTCATGGATGAAGATATCCTTAAGATCACTGCAGATGACGGTCGGTTCGAACTCGAAACCGAAGGCGGTAATCGTCTCGCATGCAAGACACTGGTTTTAGCCACTGGAACGGCACGCAACAAGCTGCGGGTCAAAGGCGAAAAAGAGCTTGTCGGCAAAGGCGTCAGCTACTGTGTCGACTGTGACGGTAATTTTTACCGAGGCGAGGAGGTGACAGTGGTGGGCAGTGAAAGTGCCGCTGCAGACGGCGCACTGACCTTGGCCGAGATTGCTGGGAAAGTACATCTGATTTGCGATGATTTAAAGGTCTCAGAGGCGTTGCTGGCAAAACTCGATAACAGCCATGTGGTGTTGCACCGAGGTGCCAAGGTTAAGGAAATTTCCGGTAAGGAAGAGGTCAATGCGATCGTTCTCGATGACGGCACCATCCTTTCCACATCAGGTGTTTTTATCGAATTGGGCGCGAAAGGGCTTATGGAACTGGCTACATCGCTGGGGGTGGCACTGGACGATACGATGCGCTTTATCCGGGCCGACAAGGACCAACTCACCAGTGTATCTGGTATCTTCGCCGCCGGGGACATCTGTGGCCCACCATGGCAGGTAGCAAAGGCGGTTGGTGAAGGGTGTGTTGCCGGTATCAATGCGGCTGACTATGCAAAAAAGCTACACCCGACTCTGTAATTTCATCAAAATGAGTATTCAGGAATAAAAAAGGAGGTATTAATATGCAAGCACGAGGCCCTCTCATGATAGAGCACCGTTTGATTGAACGAATGCTTAACGTACTCAAAGGAGTTTTGGCCAAAATCGAATCGAATCACGAGTTAGATCCTGTGTTCGTGGACATAGCAGTTGATTTTATACGTGTATACGCCGACCGGACGCATCACGGGAAAGAGGAAGATATTCTTTTTCGGGAACTCAATAAAAAAGGGTTGAAATCAGAAGATTATCAAATCATGAAAGAACTGATCGATGAACATGTATTTGGTCGACAGACAACCAAAGCGCTTGTTGAAGCCAACACTCGCTATCGGAATGGGGATGAGACTGCCTTGGCAGATATTACTGCTAATCTTAAGACCCTCATTGATTTTTATCCTATACATATTGAAAAAGAAGATAAAATTTTTTTTCCTAGATCCAGAACTTACTTAACTGATGAAGAGGACCGGGCAATGCTTGAAGAGTTCCGGGAGTTTGATCGAAATATGATTCACGAAAAATACAAATCAACGGTTGAAAGATTTGAAAGCTAAAAATGAGTCTCGAACAGAAGATGGCTCGGTGCAACGGTCCAAATTCAGTGATGAATTTATTTATCTGTTTTATCCACAAAGCTGAAGTGTCATTGAGTTATGTATCTAAAAATACATACAATTTCTTGACAATGGCTCTTTATGGTTGAAACCGTAATAAATTTGAAATGTTAGGTCGTTATCACTTCAGTATTGTAGATAACCAGGTTTATTTATTTTTAAGATTTTGAGTCAAAAATTTTTCTTACGTAACAAAAATAATTGAGAATCGTCATAAAGGTGAATTGGATTCACATTGGTTAGAGAACCCCGCAATTGCTGTAATGTTTTGATAATTCGACCCGTATCCTCTTTCTTTATCTTTTTCCGCCCAAATGGATAGTTGATTAGTTCGTCCAGATTGTTAAACGACATAACTGTATAGAATACTTCTTTACGTTCAATCTTAAAATCACAATTTTCTATCGAATTCAATGCGTCTTGAATACTTTCCGATTCGTCCTCAAATAGATTAAAGAACTGTGTGAACTCACCATTTGCCAAAGGTTCTAAAATAATCAAATGCCCTTTTTCGGTCAGTACTCTGTAAGCTTCTTTAAGGGCTAAGTGGCTTTTTTGGTGATGCAAGGATAGTGTGAAGATTATAATTGGAAAAGAACTATCTTCAAATTCCAATGCTTCTCCAGTACCAATTCTAAAGTCAATATTAAGATTTTTAGATTTAGCCTTTTCGATGCTTTTTTCATCGGGATCAATCGCAATGTATCTTTGTGTTTCATGAGATAAAAATTTAGACATTCGTCCCTCACCACAGCCAATCTCAAGGACCTTCTGTTTCTGAAGAACTACAAAATCCTGTATCATTTTGAGTGCTTTATTATTTATGTCATATTCCATTTTTTTACCGTAAATTAGCTGCTAACCGCAATACGAAGAACAGCAGGGTTGAAGTTTTATAATTTTTCAAGACAATTAATCTCCATGGGAACAGTCGAGCTAATTTGAATGACGCGGTTGTCTAATTATTATTTGTGCAACTCTCACTTTTACCGGGTCAATCACGCTCAATATTTAAATCGGGATATAATTTTCTGGCACAATCGGGGCATAACCCATGACTAAACTGCGCTTCGGAATGATTGGATATATATGTTTCGATTTGATTCCAATACCCTTTATCATCACGAATTTTCTTGCAAGAAGCACATATTGGAAGGAATCCGCGTAAAATTTTCACCTCCGACAGGGCACTTCGAAGATCTCGAATCAATTTTTCTCGCTCGGCCTCCACTTTCTTTCGCTCAAAAACATCATGAACAATGGAACATAGCATCGTTTTTCCACCTATTGTAACAGGGCCGCTGTATACCTCAACATCGCGAATTGTCCCGTCGGATAGCTGATGGCGGAAATTGAAAAGATTCTTGTTTTCGTTTTTGGCGCGTTCCATCTCCTCAGCTATTTCATTCTCAGACATCACGTTTACATCCGTAATTTTCATGCTGATTAAAGCATTTTTGGAATAACCGTAGAATGAGCAGGCGGAAGGGTTTGCATCGACAATTTCAGCTGTGTCCGGGTCAACAATTAATATGGCTGAAATATTATTTATAAATAAGGAACGATACTGTTGTTCGCTAATTTTTAAAAGTCTTTCGGCGCATCTACGATCCTCTATCAAAGCAGATAAAAACAACATTGGCGTTAACGTTAAGCCGAGATAGATTTGCAAATTGATTACATTTCGAGCAACCGGGTGTTCAATGAAAGGACCGTAACCGTGAGACCCCATCCAAAAACAAATAATCGTGTATAACAGAGATGAAGAAAAAAATCCCTGGGGGCCAAAGCGAACCGAAGCCCATAAAAGAACAGGTAAGGGTATATATATTAATGCTGGATATTTTTGTGGATCCAGCCACAATCCGCTGAGGGTGGTGATGCTCAAAAGCAACAATATTGTCGCTATGAATATCAGTTCAAGGTAGTATGAAAATGGCCGTGATCTAACTTTTGAAAAATCCCAAGATATCCACAATACGATAAATGGTGTAATCAACAGATGGGTCAATGCATCGCTGATGAACCATTGCATCCATCTCGTAATGTATGCAGGACCAGTCGGCCCTATTCCAGTTACCCAAGCACCTGGGAAAGCAGCAATTAATGGGGCGGCTAAGACACAGCAGATAATATATATTGTTGTTTTTATAGCACTGTTAAACTCCGGCGGGACTTCTGATAGTTTTTGAAGCAGTATGACCGCGGTTAAAACTTCTATCCAGTCCGCACCAACAAATCCCAAGGCCATCGTGAGGGGAATTCCGGAAGGTAGATCAGCCGCCAACTCCGCAGGAATAACGGCTAAAAGAAACCATAACCATTCTTTGGGTTTCGTTAAAAAGAGGATAGACAGCAAGATTGCGTTGGGGGGCCAGAGAGCAGCGATGTAATCGGGCTTAAAAATTAGGCTCAGTCCGAACTTTGCACTTAGATAATATGCAGTTGCGACAACAATTGCCGAAAAAGGCAGCCGGTAGGCAGCTGGTAGTCGGTCAAACCAATTCTTTAAGTACATTGTATCACACTTATTTTCAAAGGGTTCGACTTGGGTTATGTTCTTGAATATGGCTCGCCTATAACCATACGCTACTATATGATTCGGACAGCAGCTGTTGGCACAAATCATCACATAACCAAGTCAGCAGTTCCTGACCTTCGCCTCATCCATAGTTTAAGCTCCAATCATTGGGTAGCCTACCTTATCTTGGTTATAGGATAAAATTCCAAAAAAAATAGGTAAGATTCTGCAAGAGGGTTTGCTAAATTTAGGGAATCGAGATCCAGTACCATCAAGCAGCACCTGCGGATAAAGAAATTTTTCGGGGTTTCGGAAACCGCCGTAAAAACCCAGATCTGGATCGCTATATCCGTTTATGTGCTGGTTGCCATCATGAAAAAGCGCCTGGCCCTTGACCAGAGCCTCTACACAATTTTACAGGTTCTGAGTATTACTCTTTTTGAGAAAACCCTTATTTCACGGGCATTGGCAGAAAACGATTACAATAACAAATTTACTTCTGGATATATCCAACTGAATTTATTTGATTCTCAACCGGATACTAATGAAGCTAAATCAATCATTATAAACACCGAACATTATCAATATCATTACTCATATGTAATAATTTTCCGACCACGAGAAGTAAATGAAACACCTTGCTGATTTTGAGTGCCAATCATTACCGATTCGACAATAGGCGTGTTGACAGGTTTATCCGACTTCCATTCAACAATGAAGTTGGCACCCGATCCTCCGCTTTTATCTCTTTCCGGTATTATATAACGCAATGATTCCATTGGTTTTAGAATTTTTGGTTCAGTCAGATATTTCTTTAAACGTTTCCCCTGCGTCTCATAATAATCAACAACGGTTATTATAATCGGATATTTCGGATCAATATTTCTAATGCTTAATGTAACTGCCAGCAGGAAAGGGCGCTCTCTGTTCCCGCTGTAAATATGCGAATAGGCGGGAACATAAATAGTCTGCCTATCGGTCAGCAGAGTTTTTTCAACAGCAAACAATGGCAAAGGCAGGAAAAAACAAATGTACAAAAAGAAAATAAGAAAATATGAAAAATGACAACTCTTCTTTTTCACGGTTGCGCTCCTTTTATTTCAAGTTGGAAATCCTGCTATAGGAATAAAGGTCTTCCGATTTGCCTCGTTTCCAATGATCGCAATTTAATCCTCGGGCATCCAAACAAATTTAGCGTCGGGATTGTATTTTAGCTGGCAATCCCGGACAACACCAAAGATGGAAACTCCAGTGGTTTTGTGTATCTCGCTTTCTCCAATAGATCGATCTGCCATGATGCTGTCCTTGGATAATCGAATCCACTGCAGATCAAACTGCTGCTCAGCCCCTCGAAGTTGAGAAAGCAGGCGGTAGCTGTCGTTTGAATTAAACAAGGCGGCATATAGCTCCTGTCGGAATTTATCCGTGTGCCTTTGAACTTCCGCTGGAGGAATCCTTAAATAGAGAAGGGACTGGCGCGTCATCTCTAAACTCGCTTCAAATTCTGGGAAGACGACTTCCGAAACCCCAAGATCTTTCATTTCATTGAAATAATCCGATCCAGGAATTCGCGCCTCGATTGTAAGCTGTCCATTTAGACGTTTCGACTGAACAATGGCTGATCGCGTCACCACAAGACTGGGTATGGTTAGAATGAGAAGCGATGCAGTCTTGGTTTCCGCTGCTTCAAGAACAATTTCCTGTCTGGTACCGTTTCATTGTTCTGATTCATCAGCACCCAATACATGGCAATTGAACGGTCCTCAAGTGCCGCTTTGATTCCGTCCCTTAATGTCTTGGTATCCTTTTCGTGTCCCTCAGCTTCTCGCGCTTCTGCTGCGGTGAATTCGACCACTTGATCCAAATCATTTAGTTCAGCTCCTCTGACTTTCAAATTCACCTCCTGTAACAACCAAATCTCGAAATCTTTAAATTAAAATGGGCTCAGACATCCTATGACTCGGATGTATTTCGATTGTCTTGCGAGTAACCCAGCATGCTCCAAGCAAAAAAGGAGACAAAGAAGAGATTGGATGCGCCGGCGAACAAAAATCCAGCGCCAAAGCCTATAGCCTCGATCAGGGGCCCCAATCCGATGGAACCGGCCATCAGGCCAAAATATATGAAACTGTTATAGCCGCCCATGGCAAGGCCTCGGAACCGAGGTTCCGTTGTCTCAGCGATAAGTGCACCAATAGAGGTGAAAGCAATGGCCAGGCTTACACCCAAGCAGAAAGCGGCCAGGAGAAAGTGGACGAAGGTCACGGCTGGCGCGAATCCGGCAATGGATAAGGACGCCAACACCACACCCAGGAGAGCTTGGTACTTGCGTCGCCCTATGCGGTCGCTGATGGTGCCGAAGGGGATCCGCGCCAATGCATTTGTTATTGACTGGACGAGGTAAACGATACCGATCTGACCCACGTCGAGTCCCCTTTCGTAGGCCAGAAGTGGTAAAAAAGTAAAAAATGCGCCACCGATGATGTTGGCTCCGAAAGTCACCAACCAGCAGCCCATGAGCTGACGGTTAGTGAGCATCAGCCTCCAATTCAATTGTTGCCTCGGCTTTTCGATTTTGAGATCGGCAGGTGCCTCCAGTGCGGGCAAGAACCATTGGACGGCCCAGATCGTAATGGCCACGAGAGCTGCACCAATTAAAAAAACCGGTCGGAACCCCAACCACTCACCCAAAGCACCGCCGGCCGCGGGTCCCATGCCCAATCCACAAAATAAAGCTGTGGTATACCAACCGTAAGCCCGGCCCATATGGGTCGACGGCGATATCTCAGATACCCATGACATCATCGTTGGGCCGAAAGCCGCAATGCCGATGCCCAGAAGCAGGTAGATGCCGGCAAGATATAAAAACGATCGGCTGAAATAGAGTAACAGCATACCGGTGAAGAGTACGATAGTGCCGTAAACAGCCAAGCGCCTCCTGCCCAAACTATCGGACATTATCCCAGAGGGAAGTGCCAGCATCCCGGCCATGAGATAAAATGCGGCATTGATCATGCCGATTTCAGAGGTGCTGACACCGAAGCCAGCTGCATACAACGGTACCACCGGCAGCCGCATGGAAATAGCAAAGTAGCAACCGAAGGTGACCAGACAGCAGACGGTCAATAAGGCGGCAAAAGAATGACGTTCCGCCGTGATAGGATCTTTGGTCATAGCGCATTTCTTTGTCAATTGATCCTTGTTTATCGGTGTAATGACCACGCATCTTATATCACTCGTTCTGAATCTTCAACTCGCAACCGCATTAGCGATCAGACACAACAACCCAAGTGAATGATTTTACGTCGAATGTCTATTGGCATATATTTGGTCGAATACGGTCAATAGGATGAGTCTATGGAGTTGACCCTGAAAGCTATAAGTCCATTAAAGTATGTTCTGTCTATCGCACGAAAACAGCATTGTTAAAATTACATGTTTCTTGCCAGCCCCAATAAGTATCAAGGAAGACACCGAATTTGCATTTAGCAACTGGATATCATAGGCTTATCTTGAGTGCTGCCCAATATTATTAACCCTTTAACCCAGGAGGAAGGCTATGAAACTATCACGAGCGGCCAAAATCTGGATCGATTATCACAAGACCGGAGATGGACCCCAAAGTTTGGACAGCCTGATGGGCGAATAAGCTAAGAGCCGGATGCTGTTGAAAAGAGAAAAGGGCATCAGGCGGCCTCGGCATAGGGAAAAGGTAGACCGTAGTAAACCTCATCCGGGGTTTTATCGTCAAGGGATGAATGACCGCGTTCCTGATTGTAATATTGGATCCACCAGGCCAGGCCGCGTCGCAGCGCCTTGCCCGTATCGAATGAGTGCAGGTAAATGTACTGGTATTTGAGGGTCCACCAGAGCCGTTCGACGAAAATGTTGTCCTGACAGCGCCCCCGGCCGTCCATACTGATGGCGACCTGATTGTCCTTGAGGACTTTGGTAAAGGCGTTGCTGGTGAACTGGCTGCCCTGATCGGTATTGAAGATCTCAGGCGCTCCATATCGATCTATCGCTTCTTCCAGGGCTTCGATGCAAAAGGCCGGTTCCATGGTGTTGGAAACACGCCAGGAAAGGATCTTGCGGCTATGCCAGTCCATGACCGCCACCAGATACATGAATCCACGGGCCATGGGGATGTAAGTTATATCGGTGGCCCAAACCTGGTTGGGTCGCTCGATGGTCAAATTTTTCAGCAGATAGGGATATACCTTGTGCTGCGGATGAGGCCGGGTGGTTCGCGGTCTGGGATACACCGCCTCAATGCCCATTAGCCGCATCAATCGCTGCACCTTTTTACGGTTGACCTTTTTGCCCTGACGTCGCAGTTGACGACTGAGCGATCGACTTCCCGAAGATGGATCCCGGAGGTACAGTTCGTCGATGATGCGCATCAGTTCCAAATCCTCCGGTTTGATGGGTTTGGGGCTGTAATAATACGATGAACGTTTAACGTCCAATAGTTTGCATTGCCGGGAAATGCTCAGCTGCTGATTGGCAGATTCGATCATGGATTTACGCTGCTTTTTCTTCAGCTGCCGAGCTTTCGTGATAAAAAATCGTTTTCGACCTTGAGTTGACCAATCTGTCGGTACAGCTCGTCGGTGCGGGCTTCGGCCTGTTTCCTGGTCTTATGGCTTTTGTCAAAGATATCGGCAGCCCCTTCGAGCATCTGCCGCTTCCATGTGGAAACCATGGTGGGGTGGACACCGAACCGACTGGCAATCTGTGAGGTGGTCTCGTCGTTCTGAATGGCTGCCAGAGCAACTTTTGCTTTGAATTGTGGACTGTGTGTCTTTCTCTTTTTACCCATCGTCAGATCCTCCTAAAATTTGGTCTGACTCTTAGCTTAGCACATTGTCCAGTTTTTGGGGTCCACCGCCACCCATTCGAAAAAAAAATACGGTGCGAGCTTACCGGGCCATCATCGAGCGGTTTATCCAGGAATTTGGTGATGGTCCCGTTGAGCAAGTATCCCCGGAACAGATTCTAACCTACCTGAACCGCCTCACCGAAGGCAACAAACCCTACACCAAGCGGATCCGCTTTTCCCAACTCTCATCATTTTTCAATTTTGTCCGCAATAATATCGATCCCGAGCTCAGGAACCCATGCGACAGGCCCATGATTCGGAAGCTGTATCGGGAGCGGGTGCCCCTGAGGTGGAAAATTATCGAAAAGGAAACTATCGACGAGATTATTTTTCGCACCACCAAGGTTCGCAATCGATTGATCCTTGAACTGATGGCCCGTGGTGGCATGCGCATCGGTGAAGTGCTGAAACTGCAATTGGGTGATCTGCAGGACCGTAAGCTGGTTCTCCGTGAGCCCAAAAGCGGAAAGGAATATGAGTTTGTGTTCATCCCACAGAAAGTGGCGGATCGATTACGTGAATATGCACTGGAGGTGTGCAATGAACCCAGCGATCGGATATTCCCGATTACCTATGAGGCGGCCAGAATGATGGTGATCAAATCCGGCAAGCTGGTCGGAGTCAAACTCAGACCGCATGACCTGCGTCGGCATTCTGCCACCTATGCCAGTCGATCTGGCGTACCTATTGAAATTATTTCAAAAGTCATCCTCCGGCACGCGAATCTTTCGACCACACAAAGGTATCTGGGAACAATCAGCGATGTGGAAGCAATCAGATGGATTGAGAATATTTATGGGTGATGCAAAAAGGGGTGATGCCGGTTTCCGGTTTCACCCCATCAGACTTGCCAGTAAAGATATGCAGAACTAAGCGTTTATTTTTTTGGAAAAAGCAGGCCACAAGATCTTGTATGAAGCGGCCTATCATACTGAAATGTATTTTTATTTCCTATATAGCAGCTATCTGTAATCGGGCACGGGTGAAGGTTTGTTCTGGTAAACAGAAAGAGAACCGACCATCATCGTTTGATGGACATCCCCAAGAAGACGGTAGCTTTGGAGCGATTGCCTTCGGCCAGTCGCAGCGCCCGGCGAATAGCGTTTTTCTCGGCCTCTTCCACCGCCTTTTTAAGTAACACCGGTTCAGAGGAGCTGTCCTCGCCGGCAAAATCTTTGTCCATGCCCCCGGCGCCGAACCATTCGGAATCGATCAACGAGTCGTCGGAAAGCAGTATCTCCAGTTTGGTCATGTTCTTCAGTTCACTAATAACCACAGGCCGTCAGCTTTCACTTTAAAAATCTCGTTCAATCGAGCATCATCTATCACTGTTTGAACTCTTCCTCACTTCTATGGCACTTGATGGTATGCCCATCGTCGAGATTGCGAACAGGCGGAATTTCCAGATCACAGACGCCGGGAATCGATAGCGGGCAGCGATCGAAAAATGGGCAGCCGGTCTCTGTTAGTTTGACCTCCCGATCCATACCCGCTTTCGCCTCCTGGGTCTCAATGGCCTCTTCCAGCCAGCCAACTCGCATTTCCGGTACCGACGCAATAAGCATCCGTGTATAGGGATGATAGGGGGGCGAAAGGACTTGGTCCGTTCCTCCCTGCTCGACTACCTGGCCGGCGTATAGGACGATTATCTCGTCGGCGAAAGAAGCGACCGTGGAAAGGTCATGGCTGATAAAAACGAATGACACCCCGGTCTGTTGACGCAGCTGTTTGAGGAGCTCGATGATGTTGGCACCGACGATAGTATCGAGCGCCGATATGACCTCGTCGCAAAGCACCACCTCCGGTAACGCCGCGAGTGCGCGGGCCAGGTTGACGCGCTGCTTCTGGCCACCGGACAACTCTTCCGGATAGCGACCAGCAAACTCTTGAGGTAAATCGACCATGTGGAGCAGTTCGCCGATGCGCTTTCTTTTTTCGTCACCATTCAACCCCAGGTAGAATTCGATCGGACGGCCGAGGATTCTATCAATTCTCTGGCGCGGATTGAGCGCTGTGTCTGCCATCTGAAACACAAACTGCACTTTCTGGAGCTGTTCACGCGAGCGATGTTTGAGATGGGGCTGTAGGGATTTCCCATTCAGCAACACATCCCCCCTGCTTGCTGGCAAAAGACCGGACATGACCCTGGCCATGGTGGATTTCCCGCACCCGGACTCTCCGATCACACCCACGGTGTGGCCTTTTTTTATGGTCACATTCACATCATGAAGGACCAAAACAGCCGGCATGCCCTCTTTCCGTTTTCCATAACCCGCTGTGATATTGATCAATTCCAGGGCAGGAAGGTCGCACTCGTGCTCTTCTGACAACTTATCGCCCTGACCGGCTGCCGGAGGTGGCCGAACGGCATCCATCAGCCGCCGTGTGTAATCTTGTCCCGGCCTGTTGATGACCTGCTCAGCAGTCCCATGTTCCAAAATTTCTCCCGAGTAAAGCACGACGATGTAATCGGCTATTTGAGCGACAACGGAAAGATCATGGGTCACATAAATAGCGGCCGAACCTTCCTGCTTGATTACGGATTTAAAGGCTTTTAGCACCTCGATCTGGGTCGTGACGTCTAGCGCTGTCGTAGGTTCGTCCAGCAAAAGAAGTTCGGGTTTGCCGCAAAGTGCCATAGCGGCCATTAGCCTTTGCAACTGGCCGCCGGAGACCTGATGCGGATAACGCCTTCCCAGCCATTCCGGATCCGGCAGATCCATGGCTCTGTATAGCATCTCAGCCCGCTGATCTGCCCCTTGCTGGTTCAGATGCCCATGAATCAGGGCCGATTCGGTTACCTGCTCTCCGATCGTCAGCGCCGGATTGAAAGCGGCGGCAGCGCTTTGCGCCACATAGGCCACACGCTGTCCGCGAAGCTGTCTTTTTTCCTCTGCCGGCATAGAGATGATGTCCCGGCCGTCCAACCGGACCTCGCCCCCGGCAAACACCATCCCGGGCTTTGTATACCCCAATGCGGAGAGCGCAATGGTAGTTTTTCCCGAACCCGATTCACCGATAAGTGCTACCACTTCACCGGGCGCAACGCTGAAACTCACTCCCTTGACGATCGGTAACAAGCTGCCATCTTCTTTTCGTGCACTAATCCTGAGATTATCGACTTCCAGCAGTTTGGTCATTAGATCATCCTTTTCGCCAATTTTGAACCAGAATGGGCGGAAATATCGTCAACGATCATGTTGATCGATATCGTCAGCGTGGCTATCGCAAAAGCCGGCACCAGGGGTGCAATCGAACCGTATGGGAGACCAGCAAGGTTCTCTCTTACCATGCTGCCCCAGTCCGACATCGGCGGTTGTATACCCAGGCCGAGAAAACTAAGGCTGGAAATAAAAAGGAGGACCCATACAAACCGTAAACCGAAATCAGTAGCCAGCGGAACCGCTACATTGGGCAATACTTCGCGGGTGATTATCCACCACAGACCCTCACCTCGTACCTGGGATGCTTCGACAAAATCACTGACCATAACTTCCTGTCCCAATGCACGCGCAATACGGAAAACGCTAGCCGCGTAGATAAAACCGGTTAGCACCACCAGAATTGGAATTGTACTGCCGATAGCGGCAATCACGACCAGGCCCAGCATAATGTGCGGCATCGAAACGATAGCATCGTTGACCCGGCTGAGGGACATATCGAGTATACCGCCGCCGACCGCAGCGGCAATGCCCAGCGTCACACCTACGATGTACGCCAGCAACGTCGCGGCGAGCGTGATTGCTATGGTAGTCCTCGCTCCGAAGAGCGTCCGAGACAAGATATCCCGCCCCATGTAGTCGGTGCCGAGAAAAGCGACCTTGCTCGGATTCTGAAAAGTAGTTTCGGGATAACGATTGTCGCTACCAGGTACTATAAACAACGCTTCGTCCAGGATGTCCGCCTCGTGATACGGCGCGATGTAAGGACCGATGAGTGCTAAAATCACCCATGAAACAACAACACAGATGCTGAACTTACCGGTCCAGGAAAACTTCATCCGGCGTCTGGGGGGCGCATCAGGGAGTTCCTCGAACTGCGGCGTTGTGCTGGTTTGATTGACCGTTTTCGACATAATCGATACTCTCTATTTGGGATTCCGTAGCCGGGGATTTGACAGGATTGTGGCCATATCCGCAATAAATATCAAAATGATGTAGGATGCACAGAAAATCATGGCACAAGCCTGGACTAGCGGCATATCCCTGGTCTGCACTCCATCGACCAGCAGCCTTGCCAGCCCCGGATAGGCGAAAATCGTCTCCACAATGACCACGCCGCTGACGAGGTACGCCAAGTTCAGTGCGATCACATTGACGATGGGTCCAATGGCGTTGAACAGTGCATGCCGCAAGATGATTCTCTTGCGAGGCAACCCTTTGAGTATTGCCATCTCAATGTAAGGGGAACTCATCACATTGAGCACCGTGGCCCTGGTCATCCGAATGATTTGCGACGACACCACAATCACTAAGGTAAGGGTCGGCATCACCATCACCTTGAATAGCTGCCAACCGCTTTCATTCCCGCTAATATAGGCAATTGAGGGCAGCCAGCCAAATTTTACGGCCAGCATGAGCACCAGAAATGTGCCGACAAGGAATTCCGGAACCGAAATCAGGCTAAGCGTGGAAAAGGTGACGATACGATCCAGCAGGGTGCCAGGGTACATCGAGGTAACAAGGCCCAGGGTCAACGACAGGGGAATAGCGATCATTGCAACCATGCCAGCGAGGCGCAATGTGTTCCACAATCGGGGAATGATCATGGTGGCAATCGGGGTGCCTATTGTACCCACCCCTGAACCTGCTTTGGAGATACCGAGATCCCCGGTCAGCAGATCGCCCAACCAGAGAAAGTAGCGCAAGTATGCCGGCTGATCCAGGCCAAGATCGGCACGCAACGCCGCCAGAGACTCCGGGGTTGCCATCTGGCCCAGAATAATCTGAGCGACATCCCCGGGAAGCACGCTTGTGCCTGTAAAAATCAGAACGGACACTACCCAAAGCGTAACAATACCCAAAACGACCCGTCGCAGGATGGCTTTTCGTATTAACATTTATTAACCTCTAAACCGCTTTACTGAGTCGCTTTCGCAATAGTTGAAGGGAAAAGGACTGCATGATGAGTTGCATGCAGTCCTTTTCCCTTTAATGAAACGAACCTTAGCTTTCCAACCAGGCGAATTCTGGCCATTCAGATGCCCCCACCGGGCCCAGAGGTTGATTGGGTATGCCGTGAAGCTTGTCGCTGACACCGTCAAGGTTATTCACGAAGCATGGAATTACGAGTCCGCTCTCGTTGTGAACCATTGTCTGCATTTCACAGTACATCGCATGGCGCTTATCAGGATTGGTTTCAGCCAGCGACAGTTTGAGCAGTTCACCAAACCGCTTGTTGTGCCAATGGGTGTCATTCCACGGAGCCCCCGGGCCCAACTGAAGCGCCAACATGCTGTTCGCCGTGGGACGCATATTCCATCCTGTGATATTCAGCGGTTCTTTCAGCCAGACGGCCCCCCAATACCCGTCGACGGGTACTTTCTTGACCTTGAGGTCGAAACCGATCTTTTTCAGGTTTGCCTGCATCATGATAGCCATATCTTCAGAGCCCGAAACCACTGGCGCGACAAAAAGTTCAGCGGAAGAATAACCTGACTTTTTGAGGTGCCACTTGGCCTTATCAGGGTCGTATCCCCGCTGCGGCAATTCAGAGCAATAGTCTTTGCCATACGCAGACGATATTGGCTGGTCATTGCCCACTTGGCCATGGCCCTTGAGAATGGACCGGACGATACGCTCACGATCCTGGATGTACCGCATCCCCATTACGAAATCATAGTTCTCACCAGGAGGCGTGTCCTTGAGGCAGGCGACTCCGCCAAACTGTCCCGATGGTTCCGATATAACATGCACACCGGCAGCCTGATTGATAAGACGGATGGACTTGTTATCAACACGAGCTGCAATTTGCACATCACCTGCAATGAGCGCATTGGTACGGGCGATCGGGTCGGTAATCGCCGTGATTTCCAATGCATCCAGATAGGGACCTTCTCTCCAGTAATTTTCGTTACGGACGTGCACAGATTTCACGCCAGGCTCAAAGGATTTCAGTACAAAGGGGCCGGTCCCATTGCCTTTTTTAAAGTCTGTAGTGCCCTTTTTGGCGATTTTCATTTGATAGATACCGAGAATAATCGGCAAGTCAGCGTTCGGTGTACCCAAGACCGCCTTCACGGTATGGCTGTCGATCTTTTTCCACTCGCTCACCGATTCCATGAGCAGCTTGACCACGGATGTTGATTTTTTCCCGAGATGGCGGTTCAGGCTCCAGACCACGTCATCTGCGGTTAGAGGCGATCCGTCGTGAAAATGCACTCCTTTGCGAATCTTGAATGTGAATTCAGTGGCGGTGCTGTTCGATGACCATTCTTCCGCCAATTCGGGATGCAAGGACATGTCATCGAGGATTTGTATCAGGTTGTTATAGGTGGCCCTGCCCCGCGCGTAATCGATAGTTGATGTTTGGGCAATTGGATCCATCGTGTCATCCGGTCCATGTATGTCGGATGCCATCCTGATGACTCCGCCCTTTTGCGGTGTCGCAGCCAAGGCTTTACCCGATTTCAAGAGTACGCCAGAAGCCGCTGCCGAAAGTCCTAAAGCGCCCATTGCCGCCATAAACTCACGACGATTAATTTTCCCGTCTCGATACATTCCTTGAAACACTTTGATTCCCATAGTTTCATCCTCCATGGTTTTGTGAGATCATTGCCAATGAACTCTAATCATTTTCACCCGCGATATCGTGTTCTGCGGTTAATTTCGTATATCCATTGACGGCACGTTGATACCCGCATGGGCCCTTCTTGGGCAGGGCGCTCACCTCGGCGACCCTATAAGCAGGCTCGTGCTCTGTAAGGATGCGCCTTTCTCGTGAAGACCTTTTTTGTATTAAGACATGGTGTCACCAAATGGAAGAAAAAATTATTAAACAAGATTGGCCATCGGGTGGAAATAGATCCCAGCTCGCTAAATCATCTCAGTCACAACGCCCTGCCGTTTTTTTGGTGCGGACCATTCATTACTCCGGATTTAACTCTTAAAACCACCTCCTTTCTTCAAGTAGGCACTGCCGATTTTGAAATGTTCCAAAATCGCTTCCTGGGTGGAATTTTCGTCACCTCTTTTAACAGCATCGACAATGCTTTTTAGGTTTTTCAGGTTTTCCAGACTGAACGCATCCTCGTTTGAACGATAGATCTGAAAATAGGCCGCAAGGTTGTCAAGGATGGTTCTTAAAATTATACCGTAAATACGGTTGCCGGTCGTTTTGGCCAAGATTAGATGTAAACTTATATCCAACTCTATATATGAATCCCAATCGAGTTTATCATCTTTTGTGAGATCTTCGATCTTTTTAATGATTTCTTCAAGTTTCGCGATATCCCTTTCAGTGGCCAGTTTTGCCGCTTTTCTGGCGACAATACCTTCAATCTCGGAACGAAATTGTACAATGTCCTCCCAGGAGATCTGCTTGGATTTTATCGCCAGCCCCAGGCTCTGGCTTAACTTCTCTGTGGTTGTCACTTTGACAAAGGTACCGGTTGTGCAAATCTCAATTAGCCCTTTTTGTTCTAGAACTCGCAGGGACTCCCGTAAGGTTCTCCGGCTGATGTTGAGGGTTTCAGACAAATTTCTCTCAGCTGGCAGTCGTTCGCCGGGCACCAGTTTACCCGAAAGGATATGGTCTTCTATCTGATCCGCCACTTCTTGATAAATACGATTAGGCCGAACGACCTTATTAAACATTTTTTACCCTCTTACAAAATGCAGAAAACGTCATTTCCACCCGCACTAAAGTCTTGTAAGGTATCCATATAAATCTATAGCTTACGCATGCAGGCACCCATGCGCCTAAATTTGACCCATTTTACGAGTTTCTCAACACTCAGTTGAATCGTGCCATGTGATTTCACTTCAATCTGATGTGTGGGTTAATGGTGTCACCATACATAGCAAGTGTCAAGAAAAAATCCCTAAACACAAATTGATATCCCATTTTGCAGGGTATGCGGATAAACTGAGCGCCATATTTTGGCGCTTCCCAAAGTATTCAGAGCGACATCCATGGCCACATATAAAAAGTAATCGAATGTTGTATGACAATACGGTCCTATCGAACACATACAATCTGCTGTCAATATCAGTGTTCGCATCAAGGTTTCATGAAACTTAATATCGCGTATATCTTCGCAGCAGACAGGAACAAATCGTCAAAGTTGCGATGATCAGTGGATAGTCTACATTTCCAAAACCATATATCGGGGTGAAGACGGTGCATAAATGGTGTCTTCACAGCCGCACTCATATCGACATCAATGCCGAAACAATTTCAGATTATTCGACAAACTTTTCAAGTTGGACCCTGGTTTTCATGCCACAACTGGAGCACCGGTGTTATAAAATCCTTACTAATTGACCTCTCCATCTGTCCTTTGGTCCAAGGCCATGACCACTGGCGAGGTACTTTTCATTGGAACGAAAAGGACCTGTTCTTCCACGGGAACCACATCTACTTTATCCCGCTTCCGCAAGTATAATATGACCACGGCCAATGCGCCGCTGTTCAATCCCCAGAAAACAAAAAGTCCGGCAGGCGAGTCCAGCAGGGTCATCACTACGGATACCAAAAAAGGGCTGACACTGGCACCGATACTGTAAGCAAACAAAAGGTTTGCGCTAACGCCTACCGCTTCGAGCCCACCGCAGACATCGTGAGTTCTGGCTACCGATATTGGATAGACGGTGAACGCGAGGGCGCCGAACAATCCCATTTCTATTACCAATTGCCAAAAAGAAATCTCTCCGACGATGAACATGATCCCGCTAACGACTGTCATTGCGGTGGCGATCACTGCCAAGACCAATGTGCGGTCAAAACGATCAGAAAGGGTCCCGGCGATCCATTGGGCTGCCAGACCGCAAAAAACGGTGATTGACATGATCCAGGACAGCTGGTGAAGCGACAGGTCTATTGAATTGCAATATACCGGTGTCATGGCAAAAAAGGCACTGTTGGTCATACCGGAGGCCAAACACCCCAAAATGCCCAAGGGCACTTTGTGGAAAAGCGACATGAAGCTGGTGGGCTGGGTTTCCGGTAAACGGGGGTGGACCCCTTCGGTAGTGGATACCGGGATGAGGCAGAGTGAAAATACGATTCCCGCTAAAATGAACAGTCCCTGGCCGTAAACATCGGCAACATTCAGCAATTGTTGGCCGATACCGATTCCCATATACATCAATGTCATGTAGATGGAAAATACGCGCCCCCGACGGTCTGATTCGGTGCATTCGTTGAGCCAACTCTCTATGACCACGAACAGACCAAAGATTGTAATGCCGTTAGAAAACCGCAACAGGCACCAAAACCAAGGCGCAATGTACATCCCGTATAGAAGGATTGTTGATGTCGTAAGAGCGGCGAACACAGCAAAGGCTCGGATATGGCCAACCTTTCGTATCAATCGCTGGCAAACGAATGAACCGATCAAAAGACCTGTGAAGTGGCTGGACAAGATTACACCGATAGTGGTTGTAGCGAAGCCTTCCACTGTCATCCGTACACTCACAAGTGTATTCAACAAACCGTTGCCGACCAGGAAAATAAAAGCCGTTAAAAACAGCGAGCTGAAAATTCTGAAGGTATTAACCATCCTGGCCTCTAAAAAATGCAGATGCTTACGGTTGAAAAAAATGTTTGGCGTTAAAATCCACTATCGCTGAGGGTACCTGTCATGGCGTTTCCGGGCCTAACCTTTTTTCAACCTTCCCTCTGGTATACAGGTTTCACTAAGGGCCCTTGCCGCCCGTCTTATTTGATGATTTAAAATTACTGTTAACCCCCACAGATACTATATTTCCATGAATGCCTGTCGTACCGATGCTGATTCCTCAAATCATGAAATATGCGCTTACACAATAACACCGGCCCGGAAGGCCTTGAGGTAGTTCATGCAGAAATTGTCTTTTCCTGCCAGCGCTTCGGCGGCGATGATGTTGGCCATCATCTTTTGGTCCAGCGGGTTGATGATGGCCCCGTCCAGGCCCTTGGCAATGGCCATGGTCATGAAGGTCTGGTTCATGAACTTTCGGGACGGCAAGCCGTACGATATGTTGCTCAGCCCGCAGGCTGTGTGAATGCCCGGAAAGGTTTTTACAATCTGCTCGATGGCGTTGACAAACTCCACCCCGAAGGTGCTGTCCACCGACACCGGCTGCACCAAGGGGTCCACGAAGATGTTCGCCACCGCCACGTTGTTCCTTAAAAGGCCGCCCACCAGTTCGTCGGCGATTTTCATGCGGTCTTCCACGGTCTGGGGCATGCCCGCATCGCTCATGCACAACGCGATCACCTTCATGTCCGTGCCGGCGATGATGGGCATCAGCTTTTCGTAGCGCTCCTTCTCCAACGAGATGGAGTTGATCATGGGGGTGCCTTTGTGCACCGACAACGCCGCTTCGATGGCTGCCGGGTCCGGGCTGTCGATGGCGCAGGGCTTGTCGGTGACCTGCTGGACGGTTTCGACCAGCCATTTGAGGTATTCGGACTCTTTGCCCACGAAGATACCGGCGTTGACGTCGATGTAGTCGGCCCCGGCCTCGGCCTGGTCGACGGCCACCTTCTGGATGGCTGCGCCATCGCCGGCCTCGATGGCCGCCTTGATGGCCTTGCGGCTGGCGTTGATCAGTTCGCCGATGATGATCATGGCTCTGGTTCCTTGGTTGAGGTTCAAGGTTCGGTTTTTTCGTTCACCGTTCACCGTTCACTGGTGGCCGTCAGGCCACCAGCTCTTTGACCAGCTTCACCGCTCCAGGAGCATCGGCGCTGTATCCGTCCGCGCCGATCTGGTCCGCAAAGGCCTGGGTCACCGGGGCGCCACCGATGATCGTACGCGTCGCCATGCCCGCCTCTTTCACCGCCTTGACCGTGCTCTCCATGGCCGGCATGGTCGTGGTCAACAGCGCCGAAAGGGCGATCACGTCGGCGTTCTTCTCCGCCGCACTCTTGACAAAGGCTTCGCTCTCCACGTCCACACCCAGGTCGACGACATCGAAACCGGCCCCTTCCATCATCATGGAGACCAGGTTTTTGCCGATGTCGTGCAAATCGCCCTTGACCGTGCCAATCACCACCGTGCCCTTGCTCTGGCCGCCGCCTTCGCCCAGGTGGGGTTTGAGCAGCTCCAGGCCGGCCTTCATGGCCTGGGCCGCCATGAGCATCTCGGGTACGAACAGCTCCCCGGCGCTGAACTTTTCGCCCACTTCGTCCATGGCGCTGATCAGACCGTCGTTGAGAATGCTGTCGATGGCCGTGCCGGTATCGATTCCCTCCTGGGTCTTGGCTACGACCGTTGCCTCATCAAAGGCCAGTACTGCGTTGAAAATGTCTTGAGTTACCATATTACATCCTCCTCTATTCGTAATTTGTATGGTTATCGGAAATCTTTAAGCGCTGCCTCAATCCTGATCCTGTCACGTCGATCGTTTATTGAAGATTAAGAATACTGTTTTATCAATTCGTTAAATTTTTCGGTCTCTCCTTTAAGCATGTTGTAACAATGTTCATCGGTAGGAAATTTTTTGTCTTTTACATCCTCTACATAGTTACGCATTGCTTGAGTTATAATTTCAGCGACATTTGCGTATTTTTTAA
This sequence comes from Desulfosarcina widdelii, assembly GCF_009688965.1. Classification (GTDB taxonomy): domain Bacteria; phylum Desulfobacterota; class Desulfobacteria; order Desulfobacterales; family Desulfosarcinaceae; genus Desulfosarcina; species Desulfosarcina widdelii. The sequence goes on from NZ_AP021875.1 coordinate 680,707, forward strand.
CGAATTTCGGGGTGAATGCTGTAAACTGACCGACCAGATCCGAGACGATCAACAACTGCCCGTCACAGGAAGCGCCTGCTCCGATGGAAAGAACGGGAATCGTGAGTTTTTTACTTATAAAGGCAGTTACTTCAGGAGGCACAGCCTCAACCAGAATCATTTGGGCTCCGGCTTTTTCCACAGCCAAAGCATCTTCAATAACTATTTGAGCCGATTCCGAAGTGCGGCCTTGTGCTTTATGACCGCCCAACTGGCCTGAACTTTGCGGTGTTAACCCAATATGGCCGATTACAATTATCCCTGCCTCCACAATGGCTTTGATACGCGAAGCGACTCTTTCACCGCCTTCAAGCTTAACTGCATCAACATCGGCTTCTTTTAGGAAACGGATGGCATTTTGCACTGCATGTTCATCGCCTATCTGGTAGCTACCAAAAGGCATGTCACCAACTACAAAGGTGTTTGGCGCTGCACGTCGGACCGCTTCGCAGTGAATGATGCATTGATCCATAGTCACAGGTACAGTTCCGGGGTAACCGTAAACACACATGCCCAATGAATCTCCCACCAAGATCATGTCCATGCCAGCGGCTTCTGCAAATTGAGCTGTAGGAAAATCATAGGCAGTCAGCCAAGCAATTTTGTGGCCTTCTTTTTTCATTTTGTAAAAATCATGAATCATAGGTTTTTTCTTTTGCATTTCTTATCTCCCTGTTAACGACAAAGAATAATTGTTCCTATTTCGATAAATTGCACCAATATAAAATATGAGTAGTCCTATAGAATCAGTGCACATACATTCTCATGTAAAATTAAGGAAATTGCTTGCCAACAATCAGTGCATAAACACATGAAAGTTTTTAACGAAAGCCGCACCATTTGGTTGCAATTATTCAATCAAGCCACGGTATAGCACTGAATCGATTATTCACTGTAACTAACCGTGATGCGTTAGATAGATGACTGATTCGAAACATATATGGGCAGTCCTTTAAATTAAATTAGTGTTCTCCTAAAGCAGGCTGATTGCTTCAACCTCGAAATTAGCATCTCTAGGAAGCCGGGCAACTTCAACACACGACCGGGCCGGGAAATTTTTATAGAAAAACTCTTCGTAAACATCGTTTACTATAGGAAAATCGTCCATATTTTTTATGAACAATGTGGTTTTAACCACTTTATCAAGACTGCTTCCTGCAGCTTTTAATATCGCTTTTAGGTTCTTCAATGCTTGGCGAATTTCAGCTTTAATATCATTGTTAACCAAATTTCCAGTTGCAGGATCAAAAGCTAGCTGACCTGAAACAAATACCATTTTATCCGTCTTTACGGCTTGAGAATACGGTCCAATTGCTCCAGGTGCATTTTCCGTTTTAATGATCATATGTGCTAATTTCATAATATATTTGTTTACTCCTTCAGTTTAAAAATCATTTTTGATACTAATTCCCTGAATCATGTAATTGCTTTTATCCACATGGAATAGATATCATCGGTTTCGAGCGTCAATAGGACAGCCTTTCTGATCAATTTCTCCATCTGGGCCGATAATGGCGAAATATTCCCAAAGGTTTACAGTAGAGCAGGCGTGCCGGGGAGCAACCAATATATAATCCCCGATATGGAGGTCCGTTCCATGAGGCACCGATACTATTGTATGCTCCTCACTCCAGCCGAGTGCTTCCATGCCTTCTATGCTGAATCCTTCTATTTTCCCTTGATCTATCCCCCATCGTTTATACCCCAGGTTCAGTGTAGCCGTTTTCGGATTGGGTCTATCCATGACCTGCACCAAGATCAGGGCGGCCACATCGAAAGTGTTTGGGATAATCTGATGATACCAAGTATCAAAAAAAATCCAATTTCCCGGAGATAAGATGATATCGGCGTCCATATCAATATGACTCAGGCATTCAAGATCGGGAAGAAAACTTGGTGTACCGCTCATCATCACCCGTGGAACACTAATGTTTCTATTTTCAAACCGGCGGACAGCTTCCGTTAGAATCTCAACAGAAGCCTGAGAGGTTTCACGACGTTTTTTCTCGTCAAAAAAGGCATTATGACCATCATAGGCATGAATACCAAAAAATTTAAATCGCTCGTTTTTTTTGGTCAAATTATACAGTCCAAGAGCACCTTCGGGATCGGTGCCGGTCCGATTCATTCCAACGTTTAGATCAATAAAGAAATGCCACTGTATATCGTACTTTTCGGCTGCCTCCGACAGATATGTGGCATGGTCCTGATGTGCGGCCTGCACAATTATCCTTTTGTCAGGATTTCCTTTGACCAGAGATGCAATATGGTCCGCTTCGGCAGGTAGCAGTGGATACGCAATAAAAATTGTTTCAACCCCGGAATCAATCAGCATCTCGGCTTCCATTGGTGTGGCTTTAAACCCTTGGAAACCAGCTGTCATCAGCTCACGGGTAACCCATTTTGACTTGTGCGTTTTAACGTGAGGCCAAATATTTTTGATAGGGAAACCCGGTGACACCAAGTCAAGTAACTTACCCATCCGCTTGATATTGAAGTCAAATCGGTCACGAAACAACAGTAGGCAGGGTGTAGTTAACTCACTGAGCGCCGATATCTTGTAAGGTTTTTCTGAAAGGGAGTGAATAGCAAAGTCCATAATTTTCACCTAAATAAACTTGTCAGCAGTCATACGATTTAATTAAATTTTATGTCCTAGTTGCCGAGAATAATTTCACTATAATTTTTTGTTTTGTCTTCATTCTGACTCTCCCCTGATTAATAATAATTAATTTTATCTATTAAGGGTTGATCAACCCCTTGCCGAATGAGAAAATTTTCCAGTTCGAAATGAAGCATCTGATCCATAGTCGGTGGTTCATATGCATCCAGCATAAATATCTCTTTGGCGGCTATGTTTTTTAAAAACGTTTCTTCCTGTAATCCGCCGTCACTTTTGCCCCGAACTCCGATCGATGAATTCCACGATTGTGTCCGGCACTTTTGCAAGGTGTCCATTGTGGTGAGGAACTGACCTCCCGGTCCGACTGATCGAATCAGTTCCAGGTTTAACGTTTGAGGGTCAACCGCGGCATCATTGAGGTAGTACTGCACCATATCGATGATTTCTATGTCCATGATAAACTTCTCATACGAAATGGCTGAATAGCTATCCAGAATTCCTGCGCTGTGGACGACAAAATTCACCCCATTTTGAAATGTCGCCAGCATATTCAGCATACTCTCGTAACCGCTTTGCGGGGATAGGTAGGCAGCATCGGTCAGAGCACCACCGCAACGACTGGGCAGGTGATACATGCGCGCAAGTGCCGCGGCATATTTGGCTTGTAGAGCGTATGCTGGCGAACCGATTGAGATGTTGCCGGTCTTCAAATCGGCGCCCAGGCATTGAAGACCGAAGATTACCGGTGTTCCAGGTTGGATCATCTGGACGATAGCAATGCCTGCCAGGGCTTCGGCGGTAGCCAGAGCGATGTTGGCAGCCAGATCAATGGGCCCGGTGGTCCCAGCAGCTGGAGAGGGTGAAATGACCAACGGCTGGTTGTGACGTGCCGCAATCATCATCGTATCTAGTGCCATTTCGTCAATCTGCAATGGGCTGATTAAGTTGACCAATGAAAGAATGTGCGGCCGGGCAGCAAACTTTTCTAAACCACCGAAGGCAATGGACGCCAATTCAATAGCGGTTTTCAGTTGTGTGGCGTTTCCCGGAACCCCCATGAGGCACTTGTCCGAGGATACCAGTGTGGCGTAGATCATGAGCAAATGGCTCATATCTATAGGAATGTCTGAGGGCTGCGCCAGAATGCCGCCGTTGATGCTGAAATGCGGGCACTGGTGGACCAATTTGGCCATACGGACATAATCCGCCATCACGGCATTGCGACGCGAGCCGTCTATTCTGCAAATTGTCGGGCATCCGTATCCGGGGGCACAGTTCACTCTGTTCCCGCCAATGATCATGTCATGGCAAGGGTTGCGGGCGTGCAGCGTGAACGAGTCCGGTGCTCGCCGGACCGCGTCCATGACCGTATCAGGCTTAAAATAGACCGTTTTATCTTTGACCGATACACCGTGTTCCTTGAGCATGTCTATCAATTCGGCATGGTGCAGAATGATACCGACATGTTCCAGTATGCGTAAGGCTTGGAGATGGATGGCGGTTAATTTCTCTTGCATCTTCATTTCTCCATATTGAAAATCGTCAGCCGCCCTGGTAATCGTCTCTCAGACGTTTGACATACTCTACGCTGGCCGCCACAGACCGCTCCTGCCAGGCAATCAGCTGGTCCAAATCGCCCTCATCAACCAGATTGGCATTCTCCTGCCACGCATAGGACTTGAATCCATCTTTCTTGGGTTTCAACAGGTGCGGCGCAACGACTGTCGGATTGAAAGGGGGCGGGACTACGACGAAGGGACCCTCGCCCAGTGAGGCGCCCTCTCCCTTGGCCTGTTCAACCCTGAATGGCGCTAAATAGCCGTAACAGACTTCTATGTTTATCCGGCTCAAATCGGTTTCTTCGGCCAATATACGGTAGCATTCTGCCAAATCGATAGCACCGCTGCCCAAGGGCACGCCGACGATCATCGGCATGCCGTTGACTTCGATCACCAAGTGATCCTTGAAGTGAGAGGAAACCGCTTTGGGAGCCATATTGCGAACTGCCATAACGGGATCTTCCCACAGCATCATGGAATTGCCAGTGTCTATGTGGGCACCGACAACCGGACTGCCGATCGCTTCGATCACGCGCAGGATGTCATCAGAGCTTTCATATTCGTGGTTCTCGTATGCGATCCGCACCCCTGCGTCGGCAAATGCAGGGGCCACTTCCTTAAAATCACGAATCGCCTGGGCCATCTCCTGTTTGACATCCCCGCCGAAGCTTGAATAGGTTCTGAGACGATCCGCACCCAAAGATGTACATATTTCCAGATAATGGCGGAGCTTCGCCGGGGCGGTGCCACAGGCATCCAATTCTATGAACAATCCCAAATCTTCGCACAAGGCGCGAATCTGTCGAAGGTTCTCTTGAGAATCGTCTTTCAGGTGCCCCAAGTCATCACCTTCTATGTTGATCTCGACACCGTCGAGTCCAAGTTCTTTGGTTTTCCTTATGAATGAAAAGAGATCCATCTTACCGAATGAAAAAGAAAGGTGGTAGCTGAATGACTCCAGGCCTATTAGCATTTTGCCTCCATTACAATGATGACCGAAACGGTCGATAAAAACGCGGTCCACGCCGCCAATATCGTGCCTATTATAGCTGTATAGGCGTATCTATTAAACTAACGAAACAATAAGGAAACCCTCTCTGTTACCGTAATTAGTGAATCTATTAATCACGGTACCCTTTCGAGCGTATTTATGTATGATGTTTTGGTGTCACCATACAACACAAATGTCAAGCAAAATTTAGCTGCTCCCACACTTGGAAGCGGTATGGAAAAGGCACTCTAAAGGGCCGGTTTTATACCCAATATGGCTGGCCCGAAAGTTAGTTCTATGAGCTGTTTTTCACATCACATGAATCAACGATCAACCGGGATCGCACTTTTTCCTTTTACGTAATCTGACAATGAATCGAGAACATCGCCTGGCTACACCCCGGGGGTGTGCTCGCTCTTTTTAAATGTCGGTTCAACAAGATCTTGAACTTTTGCACTCAATCGTCAAAGGCCATGGTTAAATCGATTGATTCTTCAATTCTCTTTCCAGTAGGGGTTATGCAAAGCCCCCCCCTTCCGGTGCATTTCAGTTCAGGCGCAAGCATGTCACCAATACTCTGCATGGCTGCGATAACTTCGTCCAGGGGGATACAAGGGTCAAAGCCAGCCAATGCCATATTGGCAGAAACCAAAGCCGTGGCCGCACCACTTGCATTTCTGGCAACGCAAGGAACGTTGCCTACGCCTGCTACCGGATCGCATACAAGGCCAAGAAGGTTTTGGAGTGCCAAGGCGGCAGCAGCAAATCCCTGCTTCACACTTCCGCCGAGAAGCTGAACAACAGAAGCAGCAGCCATGGCGCTGGCAGATCCTATTTCTGCCTGACAAGCAGCTACTTCAGCAGCAAATGTCGCCCGGTGATCAATAAAAACACCGATTAATCCTCCTACCAGCAAGGCTTTTTCAATCTCCAGGTCTGTTTTTCCCAATTCTTCTCCCACAGACACGACAGCGCCCGGCAGAACCCCGCTTGAACCACCAGTGGGTGCAGCCACAATAAGGCCGTTGCAGATATTATATTCCATAATACTGCTGGCCCAGAGGGAGGCCCTATTCAGAAGACCAAGATCTACTTGTTTTACAGATTTCGAGGATATTTTCCGGTTCATCTCTATCCCCTGGGGGGGCAGAAATCCGCGGTGTCTGTATCCGCCAGCAATGGCCTTGTAGGCGGATGAACGCATAATCGACAGGATTTCAGACGTCATTTTCAAAACATCGTCTATACTGGTGCCGCTGATACTCGATTCATATGCTGCCGCAAGCCTCCAAAGCTCATCTATCTTATTTTTTTTTGCATAAGCGTATGCATCCGTTGCCCCTGTAAAAGGCACCTTGCAGTTCATTTTTTTTATGACAGGAAGAATAGGCCTAAAATAGAGCGAGTCATCTGCGCCGACAGCAGCCTTAAGGGCTTTTTGAAATTCTTTGTCATCCATCCAGTCCGTTTTCAGGTTAACCAGTGCCGGTTTCCCTTCTTGCCCCGGAACTATGTGGATTCGGTATCCGATCTTGAAAGTATTCAAAAGCTTTTGGACCTCAAGGACAACGTTTTCCGGCTCCTTGCTGAAGATAACGAATTCATGGCAATCTCCCTTGAAGTTGATTCCATATCCCTGGTATTTCGTAATCTCAAACATTCCACCGCCGGTTGAAGCAGCCTCGACGTCAAGGACATAACCACTTTCGGTAGTTATCTTTATATGCGCAAAATTCGGATGCAGATCGCAGCCCAAATTTTTAATGATGAATCTGTGTTGAATCCCTTTTTCATTTGCTGTAATCAAAGAACGTTTTATTTTTTTATCTCTGATGGGAATGCCCATAATACCGCCGATGAAACCATAATCTGATCCCTGTCCTTCATAAGTTGCGGCGAACGACCCTAAAGTATCGAAGGTAATTTCTATATCTTCTGGATCATCCGGCAGCATATTATGGCACATCATCCCAATGCGGGCAGGCCCGGCTGTGTGTGAGCTTGATTGGCCGATCATAATGGGGCCGAAAACCTCGTTGAAAATACTAGCATTGTAGACGCACATTTCTCCCTCTTTGCAGATTATAAGGATTCCCGATATCTGCATTCCTTTCGAATTTAATATTTCCCCATACCCGAATCCTGGCTTTCCAGGAAGCCGCCAACTCTTCGGGTGATAGCATTTCAAGGTAACCGTTTCTTCTATCTGTCAAACCACTTTAAAGGGGCACTGTTCGTTCTCTATCATTTTATCACGATCGCCCCTCTAATTCATGAATCGATGTCACACCGTTTAATAAGATTTGGACAACGCCAAGCTGTTTGCACAAAAAATAGAGCACGACGAGATGGGCTTGGTCATGCATTGCCCAGGTCCATTGTGAAACCCCCTTTTGGATTTACCCTGGTTGCCGAACGTAGGACGTTGGGGAAGATGTATTCTAAACCGAAAAACAGTGAAACAAGTAAGCTTTTGTACAGCTGATTTTTAAAAATAGTCACTATCCAGTGGTTCTATCAGGAATAAACGTTCAGCAACGAGGTCCGCATTTGAATTTTACTTTTTATCAAAGATTAAAAACACCATTTAGAGGGCCTACATTAGCGAAAGGTAATAGTGGCACCTTTCGGCAAAGCCAATCCCGTACATACCTCCATGGCCTTCAGTACTCCTGATATCACGGGGCAGGATATATGCGGTATGGTTTTCAACGCCACATCAAATACTTGCGAGTTCAATGTACCCGTCTTCCGGTCTTTGAACAGTTCAGCCATAACATTGATCTCTTTCCCGCCGAGGATCTCATTGAACGACCTCCAGTTAGGGCACTCGCTCTCAAGGTTTATTATGGCTTTATACCCCCCCTTATCCTCACTGGAAACTACCGTTTTAAACCCGCAAATACCTGCATAAATATCAACTTCAGCCATTAATCTGCTCTCCCTATATAGACTTAGAGAACCCAGCTAAAATAATTACATCACACAAATCGCCTTTTCGATTCTGAAAAAGAACGTTTCAAATATAAAATGGTCTCAACGCGCACCCTGTTGCCAATATGATTGAATGCTGAAGCATTTTCACTGCATGATGTATTTCTATCTATTTTGATCTCCCCGGACTTAGTCAGGGAGCGGATAGGTTCCGTATTGCTTGCCCGCCTCATAGAGTCGTACAATATTTTCAGGCGGCACGTCGGCTTGAATGGTATGAACCGCATTCAGCAGATAGCCTCCGCCCGGAGCCAAATCTTTAATTCGCCGTTTAACCTCATTGGCGACATCATCGGGTGTTCCCGTGGGTAAAATACTCTGTGTATCGATTCCACCGCAGAAGGAGAGGCGATCACCGAACTTTTCTTTCAGGTTCCTAGTATCCATGTTTTTACAGGAGACTTGGACTGGATTCAAAATATCCACCCCTACCTCGATGATATCTTCAATCATCGGAAAAACCGCCCCGCATGAGTGGTAAAAAATCTTTGCGTCGGTGTACTGCTTAATCAGGTCGAAATATTCCTTGTGATAAGGCTTGATCATTTCCCGATACATTTCAGGAGACATCATCAGGCTGTGCTGTGTTCCCAAGTCATCGGAAGTCCTGAATATTTCTATGTAGTCACCTACCAAAGAGAGATATCTTTCGGCCCTCTTTTTTTGGATGTCGGTAATCTTTCTCATCAATGCGTGGACAAAATCTTTGTTGATAATCATATCCTTTAAAAATTGTTCCATGCCACGCACCGCCCATGCCATTTCGAACAGATTGTTTCCCGGCGTATCTCCAAATATGGCGTAACTTGTATTGTCATACAATTCCCTAGCTTCGTCCAGCAGGCCCTCAAGACGCCCGGGGTGTTCCGGGTCCGGCCATGGATATGAATCCAGGTCGTCAATCGTCGCCTCCCCTAAAGGGGCATTACAAATATCATAGTAAAGACTTCCCTTGGGTCGCTGATATTGAATGCCCCATTCGTCTGTAATCATGTCTTTTTCTTTATCATAAACCGAAGAACCTTCAGGCGCCTTTTCAGGGATTATGCGGATATCGATATCCAGAGCCTGGCAGACCGGTTCCTCCACTCTGACTATCTGCAGGTATTCGGAATAAAATTCTGTCTTTCCGGAATCCAGGCCGAGATATTTTTTCAATTTTTCATAAGCCTGAATAGTGATACCTGTAGTAGTACAACCTCCCAAAATAAAGGGAACCCGATCAGGCTCCTCATGGTTTAAGGCAGTCCGTACTCTTTCACGGGGAGTCATGCTTTTCATGTAATTTTCTCCTTTTCAAAAACATACTGTCAACACATGTTCCGCGATCTGATTATCGGATCGGTCACAAATTTAACAATGCCTGTCGGCTTAAAAACCCGTCTACCATTTACCACGCTCACACCTGGTCTTCAGTAACTGTTCAGCCAGATAAACAGGCGTTCAACTTTCCATATAGTCCTTATGAAAATCCTAATCGATTAATGAAGCGTATCTATGTTGGAGTGTCCAATATTCCATAGAATGGTGACACCATTCAGGCGCTGGTCACGACAATTTCGCCCACTAACTCGACAAGGCTTGTATTCTTCCGGGAGGCGGCCCTTGTCAGTCAGGGGGTGGCTTCTACGATTCCCCCGAAATATTCGCTCCCCAACTCCAGGTGAATCACGGCCTGTCGGGCTGCCTCTTGCGGCTGCCTGTCTTTGATGGCCTGCACCAGACGATTCATGTTCTGCCAATTTTTACGGCTGAAATTGTTTTCCTTGTCAAGATACGCATCGAAATATTCGTTCATATTTTCCAGAAAGGTACCAAGAATCCATTCGTAGATCGGGTTGCCTGTCATCCTGGCAAGCTTTAGATGAATTCTGATATCCGCCTCCACGTATCGCTGCCAGTCAAAAGGTTCTTTTTCTAAAAGATAGTTGCCTTCTGCAACCATGCTTTCTAATGCGGCAATATCCTTGTCCGTCGCATTTTCTGCGGCAAGGCCTGCAATGGTGGCGTCTAGGTTGCTTCTATATTGATAGATGTGCCGCCACTCCACTTGACCGCGTTTGAGTAGCAGGGCAAGGTTCTGAGCCAATTTATCGGTGGAAGGTTCCTTCACGTATGTGCCGTTCAGGGTAAGTTCCACCAGACCCTTTTGCTCGACTACTCTTATCGCTTCTCGCAAGGTCCGTTTAGAGACATCGAATGCTTTCGAGAGCTCATCTTCCGAAGGCAAGCGCTCGTTTACCTTTAATTCTCGACGAGTGATAGCATTTTCGATCTGGTCTGCTACCTTTTCGTACAACCGAATGGGCTTTTTGACCTCCTGGAACATTAAGTTCTTTTCTCCTCGTTAGATTTATGGCCATCTCGTGCATTTTACTCATGCAAGTAGAATCGATATAATTCTGACCGTATTCATAATTGAGCCATCCTCATATAAGGATACTGTTCAATCACCGACAGGCCCCTGGCCCCTTGACAACGGGCAACCCTGTTCTCACGAATTGCACGGGTTGAACAATCCAGGGTATCTATATATCAGTATATTCGGCACCTTTCAAATGATAGACAGCCGTTAATATAAGCCTTGGAATTATCCCGGCTATTTCACGATTTCGAGGTATTCATGGGCAAGCACCTCAAACGCGCCCGTAGGCTGACACCTTCTTTGCGTTCACTGAATTCGGTGCCGGGTATAACGTATCACCTGAGAATCAAGCCGCGCCCAGTTCTTTCTTCTATTCGTCTTTTTTGAAGAAAAAATGTCATGAAATAGTCGGAAAATGTCCTATTTCCATTTTTTTTGCATGTTTTCCAATTCGGTGAGCATGTCACTCGCCAATGGCTCCGGCTCATGCTGCATCAGTTTCAATGTTTTCTCCCTTAGCCTCTCATCGAATACAACACTCCCTTCGCCAAGCCAGGCATCCCAGGTTTTGCGTTCGAAAAGATCCGAATACCACGCCTTCCGACAGTGCTTGAATGTATGTGGATTGGTTAAATACTGCGCCCCTGGTCCGGTCTTTCTGATAGTCTCGACGGCAAGATGTTCCTCATCGATGTCAATACCCGTCATGTAGTGATCGATCATCTCGATAATTTCGTGTACCAGAACCATATAAGCAGGCGATGCTACCGTACCGTGATCCAGCCACCCGGAATCATGGATCAAGTTTGAGCCGATCAAAAAGGAACTGAAGCAGGAAATGGCGGCTTCCGCGGCGGCTTGGGCATCCGGAAATTTGGCATCGGCGCAACCGGCCGAACCGAAAAAGGGTAGTTGATAACGCTGAGCCATCTGAGTCATGGCGGCGGTCATCAGACTCATTTCCGGGGCCGCATATGAATGTATGGTCGTCTTCATATCAATTATTGTGGTAAAAGAACCGTACACAAAGGAAGCACCCGGCTTTACCAACTGGGCGATCACTAATCCGGACAGGCTCTCGGCGCTGCCTTGTGCCAATGCCCCGGCATAGGTCATCGGCGCAGTTCCACCACACATGACTGACGAATAGTATATCAACGGAATGCCCTTCTCGGCGCAAAACATCAGTTTGTCTACACTGGAATCATAATGCACCAGCGGCGCGATGGGCTGCGTGAATTGAGCGATGAGGGGTGCCTGCTGGAACTTATCCTCGCCCCCGCAGATTAGGAGGGCCATTTCGTATATATCTCGAAGGCTTTCCTTGTTGTTACAGCAGAAAACGTAGGGTTTCTTGGTATTGGTCAATACCTGCTTGGCAATATAACGATCGGCAACTTTTTCGGAAACGTCGTTAGCGACGTTAATGGTCATCACCCAGTCATAATAGGGCAGGGCATCCGCCACCCTGGACGTTGTCCGGCAGTCCTCAAGCCGAAAGGGTCTGCGCTCGTTGGTATCGGGATTCAAGTATTCCATACAATCCAGACTCGGGCCAAAAAAGGTCTTGTCCCCTTCGAGGTTAACGGTGCGTTCCCCCTTACGGTTACCCAAGACCACCCGCGGTGGCGCCTTTCTAATCGCATCCTCGACCATCCAAGCCGGAATTTTCACCATGTCGCCATCAACTTTAGCCCCGGCGTCGTGCAGCAATGCCTTTGCTTCGCCATGGGTAATTTTTATGCCAACACTTTCTAAAATTTCCAAAGTTGCGCTGTGAATCGCCTCGAGTTGCTCATCGGTCAGGACTTGCTGCTTAGGTCTGAATCTAAAATCCGGATATTTCATTTCTTTCTCCAATTTTGTTTGCACGTTACGCACACTTGAACAAAAAAATCACTATTGAAACCAGTGCCGACCCCGGTTGTGTCGCGCGGTTTTTCCCAGGCCGGGAAAAAGATCGGTTCTGCCACTTCTTTACGGCCGACGGCCTGACTTTGCAGATCTGCTACCGTCCACGAAGGAACTTTTCTTCACCGGCCTTCTTGCAGGCAACCGAAGGCTCCTCTTCACTATCTGTTATTTTTAATACTTCGAGGGTTTTTCCGATTACCTTGATAACCCAGTCCTTGACCTCATCCTCCACCACCGCCAGAGAACTTTCACCAACAAAGTATACCTGCGGGTGACATGAAAGTTGCCTTGGCATCATCCGTGATGTTCTTGGGGGCTGTTTCTAAATTGTATTATCCGACCACCTCTTCCACTGGCATTGTTAGTTTATTTCGGATTCGGTCGTCCGTTTTTGACAGCCAGTCAATGATCACGCACCTATATTTGGATTTGGCACCAGGTGTGCCCCAAACAACCCTCATTATTTAATGTCATGGTGTCACCATCCACTTGCTTTGTCAAGTTTTTTCAAGCCCGATTTTCCAAGTTAATGCTGAAGCGGCGATTCAGGTGGTGCCTGTGTGAATCGGCGTGTAATAATGACCCACCTTTAGCCAAAATCGGCTTTAAAAAAAATTGATCCACCCTGAGTGGGCTCCTAAGATTGCTGTCCAAAACCAGTAAAGGAGGCCAGTCAGGGGATGCATACAGTGGAGGCGATACGGAAAATTCTTTTATCAATTCATCGGGACGGCAAATCGATACGCAAGACAGCCAATGATTTAAACCTTTTCAAGGAATACTGGTGGCAAAGACATCTGGTGCGACCAGACGGCATTTGAATACACGCGCCAAGTGAAACCACGACCACAGTTAGGGAATCACCTCGATTTATTGAACGGGTGGCTGGTGAAGGATAAAAAACTGCCTAAAAAGCAGCGCCGGACCGACCAGTTGCTCTATGAAGACCTTCAGTTGCGGCTATGATACCGTTCGACGGTACGTGAATCGCTGGCGTTAGGATACCAATTGTTCATCAAATGCTCTAGCGTAATGCTGGGCCTTTTGGTACCATTGATGGTTAATTAATCGACTATAATTGTGTAGACAGAGGGAAGGGTGGAATAGTTGAATAGTGAGCAGAGGAATGAAATTTGAGCGGCTGTAAATACGTTCTGGCTATCCCACAAAAACGGTCTCAACCGGAATTTGGGATTACTTGCCATATTCTAATTCAGTTAAATATCGTGTGTCCACAATATGTTGTAGTTGACTTCAACCCAGTTTTGATGCGATTACATTCACAAATCATGTATGTAGGGAAGGGGAGCAATTGAATTTGATTTGATGTTTCTTTATTGTTAGATTGATAGGGCCATGGACAACGAGAAAGTACGAAAAAAATGGATTGATAGTCTAAAATAGCATTCAAGCAGTTTTTATGGTATGATCCCTCATAAACATAAGAAATTATAGGTAAAGTCATGGAAAATTTAAAAAGAATTACTTTTAACCCCGAGGTAATGGGGGGGAAACCGTGCATTCGGGGGATGAGAGTCACCGTAGGGATGATTGTTGGCCTTGTTGCCTCTGGTCACAATAAACAAGAAATCATTGAGTTGTATCCCTACCTTGATGCAGAAGATATAGAAGAGGCTCTGCAATATGCGGCTTGGCGTGTTGAAGAAATAGAAGTTCCTCTTGCTATGGGAACAGCATGAAAATTGTCATTGACATGAATCTTTCTCCCCAATGGGTGCCAATTTTAAAGTCAGCAGGTCACGAACCAATCCATTGGTCGCAAGTTGGAGCCGATAATGCTCCAGATCGCGAAATCATGAAATGGGCACGCAATAACAACCATGTCGTATTTACACATGATCTTGATTTCGGAACCTTACTCGCTGCAACCAATGCCGATTCCCCCAGTGTAATTCAGGTTCGGACCCAGGATGTATCGCCGAAAACGCTATCCGCGGTAGTCTTGTCATCTCTAAAGCAATTTGAAGATCGACTAATCAAGGGTGCATTGGTAACGGTGAAGCAAAAACAGTCAAGAGCCAGCGTCCTTCCATTAAGAAAGCCATAAGAACAACCTGAAAATGGAACGAGAGCCCATACATCCAGGGGGAAATATTGGCAGACGAGTTAGCCGGTCAAGGAACTCTTTGTACGGCCACTTCACCTCATGTTTTTTATGCCATTTGCGCATCAACAGGGCCTGCTGAAGGACTCAGGGACACATTAAAATTCAGGTTCTCTTTTCTAAGGCTGTCCTGCAGCGCCATTTTTATCCAGAACATTTCGGGCTCCCCGATGACTTGTGCGATTTTAGCCGCCCGCTTTGGCGTGGGAATCCGCCGGCCTTTTTCGATGTCGCAAAGGCTTTGCGCAGAAATCCCGATTCTTTTTGCCATGTCGGACTGGCTGATTTCTTCACATAGGCGATAGCTTTCCAGAGCCTCTCCGAATGTCAGGGGGCCATGCTCCTTTTCAAATTCATCCAGCCCGTATTTTTGGTTAGGATTCATGTTTGTTCACCTCTAACACGGTAACGATATTGATCTCTCCATCAGGCAACTCGACATAAAAGAGCCGATATGCCTTTGACAGACGAACCGCCCTTTGGCCGGACCGTTCTCCGGAAAGGGGGTCGTCATGGAAGCCTTTTTTTCGAACTTCGACAAGACCGACATCCTCGACAAGCAGAGCCCACCTTTGAAAGTTTTTGACGATATATTTCGGAACGTTTTTCAGGTCCTTCTGGGCCCGTTTCAAGATGTTGATCATTTCTTTTATAGATTTTAAAATACGTCAAAATGACGTATTAATCAAGTGAAAAACAAAGCTTTGAGGCGGCTTCTTGTTTCGAATTCCCCGGGGCGACAACGCACAAAAAAGCCACCGACAAACAAGGGGTGGCTATTATTTTTCAATGGGAAAAGGTTAGCGATTTAACATAGACAGGAGGTTTGGTAAGGAACCCGTGGAGGCCACACCGGCTGCGGTTTCCTTGGCTGTGCGTTTTTTATAATATCGATAGCGAATACAAACTGAAAATTCGCAACTGGGTAGAGCCCTTTGACAGGCCTTCCATGATGATCGAGATCAGATCGAAAAGCCATAACAAACTTAATTGGTATGGGCATTGTCTTAACCATCGATTTGTTGTAATACTAAACGGTTCGCGTGACCCGTCTTCGTGGGTCCATTTTTGACTCGAGATGGCAGGTGTATTTTTTGTGCATTGTAGCCACCGTTGAGCCAGGCCTGCTCCCCGGAAAGATATCTCGGAGAACTGGGACCACCGCCCCTTACTTGGCAAGTGATGATGACATTGAGTGAAATATGGGATTCAGATTTTTTTGGATTTAAGCGGGAATAAGGTATATGAGAGCGGATCAATCAATCTACCGGTGCCAATGTGCGACCAGGATGTCCGACCAAAAAAGCTTGGAACAAAAAAGCTGACCTGAAGGCCCAAAAATAAAAAAAATTAAGACGGTAATAATGGTTGAAAATCCAAAAAAAATGATGGCTGCAAATTTAAAATACGAGGAGAGGGTAGGGTGTTTTGGTGATGTTTTGGTGACTAGTTTTGGATGTCAACATATTGAAATAGTTATAAAAATGGCGGAAGTGCATGGGAATCGAACCCACCCGGGACGGTATTAGCGCCCCACACCGGATTTGAAGTCCGGGAGCCTCACCAGTAAGCTGCGCACTTCCGCGTAATTGGCCCTTTTATGAAGGGGTTTGTCCTTTTTGTCAATAGGCGACGGCAGCGTAATGAGAAATAAATTTTTACGAATTCAGAAATTATCGGTAGATCGGTAAAAACGAATGCACGCATATTTTGATTGCTTTTCAGGAATCAGTGGAGACATGTTCCTCGGTGCTTTTGTCGATATGGGCGTTCCCATAGACTGGCTGCAAAAGCGGATTCACGGAATTGGTCTTGAGAAATTCGATATCGTGGCTCGGGATGTCAAGAAAAACGGTATTGGCGCAAAACAGGTAACGGTAATCGAAAAAGGGCATTCACATCCCAGAAATTACGGGGATATTGTGCGTTTGATTGACGATGGGGCGTTGAGCGACAAAGTGAAAAAGGCCTCAATGGATATTTTCAGCCGCATCGCCGAAGCCGAAGCGAAGGTCCACCGGTGCGAAATAGAAGACGTCCATTTTCACGAAGTCGGAGCGGTTGACAGCATCGTCGATATTGTCGGGGCGGCCTTGTGTCTCGACTATTTTAATATTGAGTCCTCGACATCATCGCCGTTGCCCTTAGGAAGCGGGTTCGTTGATTGTGCGCACGGCAAATTGCCGATTCCGGCACCCGCGACACTGGAAATTCTTAACGGAATACCGGTTTACGGCGGTTCATCCGACGGAGAACAGGTAACCCCCACGGGAGCAGGGATTATTGCCTCCATTGCCAGGGAATTCGGGCCGATTCCTCCAATGAAAATTGAACGGATCGGTTATGGCAGCGGTTCCAGGGAAACCTGTGACACGCCTAACCTCCTCCGGGTTTTTGCCGGAGTTCGAACGGACGCGCAGTCGCAGGTCACCGGAGATGCTGTTTGTGTGGTGGAAACCAATATAGACGACATGAATCCGGAGTTGTATGGCTATGTTATGGAGAAGCTGTTTCAGGAAGGTGCCCTGGATGTTTGTCTGATCCCCGGGACCATGAAGAAAAATCGTCCGGGGACCAAGATTGAAGTATTGTGCCCGCCCGAGAAAAAGGACGCGGTCGCGGCATGCCTTTTAGCGGAAACCTCCACGATCGGTGTCCGCTACCAATGGGTGCAGAGGGATATTTTAAAGCGTTTTAAAGCCACGGTGAAAACGCGCTTCGGAGAAATTCAGGTCAAATGCGTACAGGGTCCTTCCGGACACAGGCGATGCACGCCGGAATTCGATTCCTGCAGGAAGGTTGCCCAAGAAAAAAACGTTCCTCTTGCAGAAATTTACGACGTAGTGACAGGTGCCGTGCAGGATGAAAACCTTCTGACGTTTATGGATTGAAAAATTTTAGATAAACCAACATTTAAAAGATATCCATGTCGGCGATAAACGAAAAAACAATCGTGTTTGCAGCAACGTGGGGTCTAATCGGTTTTTCGCCTGTGGCGCCGGGAACCATCGGATCGATCGCGGCTTTGCCATTGTGTCTCCTGATATCCGCGTTGGGCATTGCATGGGGTGCGATTTTTCTGTTGGGGCTGATTTTGTTTTCCGTTTGGATTGCCCACGGTGCCGAAAAAATTGTCGGGCAGCGGGATCCAGGCCTGGTTGTCATCGACGAAGTTTGCGGAATGGCTGTGACCCTGTTTGCATTTCCATTTATTCCGGTTTTTGTCATCGTGGGATTTGCATTGTTCCGGGTCTTTGATATACTCAAACCTTTTCCGATCCGGTGGTTCGATAAAAATGTCAAAGGCGGGTTGGGAATTATTCTGGACGATATCATCGCGGGGATTTTTGCCAATCTGGTTTTGCGATGCATATTTTAACGATTTGACTGGATAAACAAGAAAGGCGTTAGGCCGTTTTGAAAAAAGACGAATCCACCGATGCCGCTCCAAAGAAAAAAGGAGCGCTGCGTGAAAATATCGAAGCGATTATTGTTGCCGTTATTCTGGCCCTTTTTATTCGAACATTCGTGGTTCAGGCATTCAAGATTCCATCCGGCTCCATGAAAGACACGCTGTTGATTGGCGACCATATCCTTGTGAACAAGTTCATCTATGGGGTTAAAGCACCCTTTTTTCGAAAGACCATTATTCCCATAAAAGACCCGCAACGTGGGGATATCATCGTCTTCGAATTCCCCGAGGACCCCAGTAAGGATTTTATCAAGCGGGTGATCGGGATGCCGGGGGATGTTGTCGAGATTCGAAACAAGAAGCTGTTCGTCAATGGTAAACCCATCAAAGACGGCCACAGCATCCACAAAGATCCCAAGATATTTCCCGCCCGATTGCAACCCAGGGATAATTTGGGCCCGATCACCGTTCCCGAAGGCAAACTTTTTGTCATGGGCGACAACCGCGATTTTTCCTATGACAGCCGTTTTTGGGGGTTTGTCGATCTTTTGGCGGTAAAAGGCAAGGCATTTATCATTTACTGGTCATGGGATAAAGAGAATTTCGGTGTGAGATGGAACCGGCTGGGGCATTTGCTGGAGTAATATCAAGATGGAAACGGGCAGCTCGTAAAGGCAAGTTTTCATCGGCTGTTTTTTGTGCCTGCCGATTTCAAATCTCAAGCGATCTACCTTATTATATACTTGGAGTGCCCAAATGGTAGAAAATCAAGCCAGCATCCTGGTTGTCGACGACGAGCTGAGTATGCGCGAACTCCTAGAATACATGCTGGAAAAAGAGGGGTATCGCGTTATTTGTGCGGCCAACGGCAAAGAAGCCCTGTCCAGGATCGAGAAAGATCGCTACGACTTGATGCTCTGCGACATCCGCCTGGGGGACATGACCGGCCTGGAGGTGCTAAAGGCATCCAAAAAGAAAAACCCGCATGTAACGGTGATCATGATTTCCGCCTTTGCAACAACCGAAACGGCGGTGGAGGCAATGAACCAAGGGGCCTTCGACTACGTTCCCAAACCGTTTCAAAACGAGGAGCTGCTTCATGCCATTGCCAACGCACTGGAGCGCAAAACCCTGGAGAGGGAAAAACGGGTCATTGAAAACGAGCTGAAGAGCAGCGTCCATTTCGGCAAGATCGTGGGCAACAGCGCCCGCATGCAGCACATCTACGAAATGATTCGGCAGGTTGCCAGAACGCGCAGCAGTATTTTGATTACCGGCGAAAGCGGCACCGGAAAAGAGTTGATTGCCAAGGCCATTCACGAGCAGAGCGATCGGGCTGATCAACCGTTTGTGACTATCAACTGCGGAGGGATTCCCGAAACCCTGCTGGAAAGCGAATTCTTTGGTCACCGTAAAGGCTCTTTCACCGGTGCAACCTCGGATAAAAAAGGCTTGATGGAAATTGCCCACCAGGGAACCCTGTTTTTGGACGAGGTGGCCGAATTGAGCGTGCCCATGCAGGTCAAATTGCTGCGTGCGGTCCAAGAGCGGATCATTCGGCCGGTGGGCGGCACCCAGGATATTGCCGTGGACATCCGGATCATTTCAGCCACCAACAAGATGCTGGAAGACCAGGTAATCGCGGGTAATTTCCGCGAGGATCTGTTCTATCGGCTGAATGTGATCGAAATCAAGATCCCGCCGTTACGTGACCGAAAGGGGGATCTATTGCCCCTGGCCCAGCACTTCCTTGAAAAATACTCCCGGGAACTGGGAAAAGAAGTTACCAAATTTTCCTCCTATGCCATCGATTTGCTGAAAAAATACGATTTCCCAGGTAATATCAGAGAGTTAGAAAACCTTATCGAGAGAAGCGTAGCCCTTTCCAGTACCAACATCCTTTTGCCGGACAGCCTGGCCATGTCTATCCATAAAAAAAGGTGGATCGAGGGCGTGCGCAATCGCCGCTTCGATATCGACGAGGTAGCTCAAGGCGTGAACCTGGACAGCATCCTCGAAGAAATCGAGCGGGCCTACATCGAAAAGGCTATGGAATGCACGGACGGCAACAAAAACAAGGCGGCCGATCTGCTGGGCTTGAGCCTGCGATCATTCCGGTACAGGGTCGATAAGCTCAATCCCAACTAGCACACTTTCATTAATAATATATTTTCCCTGATAACAAAGGGATAAAATCTCCGACAAGCCGACGCTGAACACCGGCGAATCAGCTCCAGTCAACCAATCCTTCTCCTTATCCTGATCAAATCTCATAAAGTGACGGCTTGGTTCCAATACCGTTTCCTCCTTATTGATATCGATCCGAAAGAAATACATGATGGCATGCAATAATGAATTCATTTTATTGCAATTGGCTCCTTTGCATATTTAAAATCGAAAAAAATTAAACCTTTCCATTCAAGAGTCGATATAAAAAATATCGGAATTCAAACGCAGAGGCAGACAGTGTCAGGGCAATGACAATTTTTGGCAAGCAGGAACAAATTTTGATCCCGATAGATATCAGCGAACTGGAAACAACGGCTCGGAAAGATTAAGCTAAGAAAAATTACATTTAAAAACGGTTAGATAGAAAATAAAGAAAAAAGTTTTAAAGATGGCATATACAATGCATTTACCGGTTCCAACAAAGCTTGACAAAGAAAGTCGAACAACGGGTAACAGGTTTACAGGATTTTCATTAACCACCACCAACTAACTTTTTTAACTTTCAGGAGGGTTCAAATGCTTAGCAAAATGAGAACGAACAACAAAGGTTTCACACTGATCGAATTGATGATCGTCATCGCCATCATCGGTATCCTGGCGGCCATCGCGATCCCCAACTTCATTTCTTATCGTAACAAGGCTTTCTGTAGCGCGGCGGAATCCGATGCCAACAATATCGCAGCGGCACTTTCCGACTATTTCGCCATTCCCGCGCACGTCACAATGCCTAGCTTGGCTGAGATCGGTATGAACACCCTGTCCGGCCCGGCTGGTGCTGAAAATACCGCCACATTGAGCGGTGGTGTTGACAATATCACGATTACCGTCACAGATGCCAGCGGTCGCTGTCCTGAAGACTACCAGAATTCCCAGCCGGACTGGGATAGCGATATATTTACCAAGGTGATGCGATAGTTTACTCATGTAATCAATGATTCTTTTTAAACATTTCATTTAATAAAAGGGGGGCACCATTAACTGCCCCCCTTTTATTTATTTCAGATTGGGATGGCTGAAAAAAAAACGACAGCTGAAAGTGGAAATTCAGTTTCATTTCTACTGATTGCAATTCTGATTGGTGTAATCTATGCCAACACCCTCAACACATCCTGGCACCTTGACGACGAACCGAACATCCTCAACAACAATCGTGCGCATTTAACGCAAATAAGCTATCGCGGTATTATTGATAGTATGCATGCGCATCCGCGCGATACCGGGAAGCTATACCGTCCGGTTGCAATGTTGACCTTTGCATTAAACTGGAGGTTCTGCAAAAATTCGGTTGTTGGGTACCATGTCGTCAACATTGTTATCCATCTAACCTGCTGCATTCTTCTTTTTCTAACCATAACCCGTTTATTTGAATGCCCGAATATTGTGGGTTATGATCGACGGGATTGTCATTTCATCGCGATGCTTGCTGCAGTTCTCTGGGCAGTACATCCGATTCAAACGCAAGCAGTGACTTACATTGTTCAACGGATGGCGTCCCTATCGACTCTGTTCTTTCTTTTGGCGCTATATTTGTACCTCGGGGCAAGAATCAACACGACTATTAAAAATACGTGGTGGAAATATGGTTGCAGTTTGATTTGTTTTTTGCTTGCCTTCGGTTCCAAAGAGAATGCCTTGCTTTTTCCTTTGTCACTTGTACTGGTAGAGGCGGTTTTCTTTCAAGACCTTTCAACGAAAAAGCATCAGAGAAAATTTCTTGCGTTAGGTCTTTTTATGGTCTTGACGGTAGGTCTGGTTGGCGTCGTATTGTTCATAGGAAATTTTTCTTCCTTATTAAGGGGGTATGAAGCACGGTCATTCACTCTTCCGCAGCGACTGATGACGGAACCTAGAATCTTAGTCTACTATATCAGTCAACTTATTTATCCAGTGGCCGACAGGCTATCCGTTGAACACGATATCGCGATATCGACTTCGCTTTTCAATCCATGGAAGACGTTCACCTCCCTGGCGTTCGTTATTATTTTGATTTCGTGGACGCTTTTGAAGATAAGGAAGCATCCTTTCATTGCATTTTCTATTTTGTTTTTTTTCTTGAATCATTCGGTGGAGTCTACGTTTGTTCCGTTGGAGTTGGTTTTCGAACATCGTAATTACCTGCCTTCACTTTTTCTTTTCGTTCCGATTGCCATTGGTTTCATGAAGTTGATCGGCTACTATTATCAGCAAAATAAAAAAGTAATGATGTCGTTTATATATTCATCCGTTACGCTTTTAATCGTATTTATGGGAGTCGGCACGTATCAAAGAAACATGGTGTGGGCAAGTGATTATACATTGTGGTACGATGCTTTCCAAAAGGCGCCAAATAGAGCGCGGCCGGCATACCTTCTTGCAAGATACTACGCCAGGAGAGGCGATAACGTTAAAGCAATGGCGTTGTATGAGAAAGCGTTGCGTGGACAATCTTCAACACCCGGCTACACACGTGCTCTTGTGCTGAATGGTATGGCTGCGATCTATTTTGTACAAAAGAATTACGATGAGTGTGTTTCTGCATTTAAAGAGGCGATTGCATTAAAACCGGAGTTCACTCAAATTCAATCCAATATGGTAATTTCTTTGATTAAGATGGGGCGATTGGCAGAAGCTGACCGGTACCTTGAAAATTTATCGAAAAAGCAAGCAGGGGGCAGTATATTCCATTATTTGAAAGGCCTTGTTTTATACCGGAAGGGAAAACCCGCTTTAGCCTTGACACAATTCCGACATGCCTTGGTATTAGAGCCTGATTCTAAAATTATTAAGATTAAAATATCAGAGACGTTGGCCGCAAATGGATATTATCGACAGGCAGATATTTTTACAAGGATTTCGCAACCCTATTATACTTCGGACGTAGAAACGCTCGTTTTTTTATATATCAACAGCATAAAAAACGACCGGATTAACCAAGCTGTGCGATATTTGGATCAAATATTTAAAAAAAACAATCTGATGCTTGCCATGCAAAAATTGAGGCGAAAATGTGAAGAGAGCTTGATAACAACAAGCCAAAAATCGATAGCTCACAATTTAATTTCTGAAAGAATTGAAACCTTTTTAGAAAAAATGTGCTCAATTGATTGAAAATCCAAAAAGATTTGATTTGCGCAATCGGAATGCCTTTTTTCTGATCCTAACCTTCACGACCATCATATATAGCAATTCATTTAACGCCTCCTGGCATTTTGACGACTTCCCCAATATTATCAGTAGTAAGGGAGTCCATATGTCAGGAATAGGTATGGATTCCATAAAAAAATCACTCTATGCAAATCCGATCAATGATCGCAAATTGATTAGACCTGTTGCTTATTTAACTTTCGCTGTAAATTGGTATTTCGGTCAAGGTGCAGTATTTGGTTATCATTTGATTAACGTATTCATCCATTTTGCCTCATCTTTTTTATTGTTTTTGGTAATATCGCTCCTGTTGAAATCACCAAAATCTCCATACAATAACAGTCCGGATGTATATCCCATTGCGTTGCTATCGTCTGTTTTATGGGCGATTCACCCTATCCATGTGCAGGCAGTCACCTATATCGTGCAGCGAATGACATCCCTTTCGGCGCTATTCTATATTTTAGGAATCTATTTCTATCTGAAAATTAAGAACACACCAAGCAAACGTAATCAAATTATGCTGCTATTTGGCATATTAATCTCCTTTTCTCTGGCATTGGGAACGAAAGAAAATACTATCACTCTTCCAGCAACCCTATTTCTTATCGAAGTAATATTTTTTCAGGATCTTAAAGAGAAACGAACAAAAAGAGTGATGCTATGGATGTCGTTTTCATTTGTTATCTTGCTGGCGGTCCTGGGTTTAACCGTATTTAGAGATCCGCTGCTGGATATTTTTGGCGGATACAAAAGCAGGGACTTTACCTTGCCACAGCGCCTGTTGACTGAACCGAGAGTATTGTTAATATATCTCAGACAATTGTTTCTGCCCATCGATCACTATTTTTCAATCGTTCATGATGTTCCTTTGTCAATGTCACTCTTTGATCCTGTAACAACACTCCCGGCGATGATCATTATTTTGGGGTTGATTGTTTTCGGCATTACACAGTTGGCGATTCGTCCATTCATAGCATTTGCAATCCTTGTTTTTTTTATTGGACATTCCGTTGAATCCACTTTTATTCCGCTAGAAATTATTTTTGAGCACCGGAACTATTTACCGTCAATATTTATATTCTTGCCGATTGCCATCGGCATCCAGCGGCTAATCAGTTCTCAATCTAAATATAATAAAAGTCAAATAAAAATAGCGGCCATATTTCTTTTGGTTTTGTTCGTGTCCGTTGGAATTGAAACATACAACCGAAACAAGGCCTGGGCTACGGAATTTGGCCTGTGGAACGATGCACTTAAAAAAGCGCCACTCAACGCCAGACCATATCAAGGAGTCGCAGCCTTCTATAAATATAGAAAAGAATATAAAAAAGCTTTAAAACTATATGAAGCCACCCTGAGTTTACCGAACATTTCCAGTCTCTCCAGAAGTAAAACATTGAATAATATAGGCAATATTTATCGTGAAACCGGTCGCTGGGACCTTGCGTTGCGATTTTATCGGAACGCACTACTTTCCGATGCTTCCAATCGACTGGCGAGAATAAATCTGGCTACCGGTCTGGTTAAGTTTGGCAGATTTGATGAAGCCATGAAACATGCCGATATGTTGGCGAGAATTGCTAACGATGACGTTCGAGTGCTAAACCTTAACGGGTTCATTCTGTATAAACAGCAAAAATTTGATGAGGCGCTGATTTATTTTCACAAGGGGATTGAACTTGAGCCGTTGAGCCAGCATTTATTGGTCAATTTAGGGATGACGCTATCCCGCATGGGTTGCTTCAAGAACGCTGCTTTTTTTCTGAACCTGGCGGTCAAGTATCATGGAATGAAGGCAGCATCCTATTTTTCAGCCATACAGAATCTATCTATTTTCGACAAAAAGGCTGAACTGAATACAATGGTGGATCGTCTGTTTACTCGGTTCAGCATTGAAAGCATACAGTTGGCGCTGACGGATGCATCAAATAATCAAGACGAAACAGTATTCGATCCGGAAATCGTTTCATGTGCAATTACCGACAGATTTAATGAGTTTCCCCATGAATTTGAGTAATGACAATAAGAGTCGTTTCCCATTCGGTTTCTATTATAGCCTTACTTTGATTGCTATTTGCGTTGGGCTTTTTACCTCAATCTATTTAGAGGTCTCTCACTACCGTGTTTATACGGATATTGGGTATAAGAGTTTTTGTGCAGTTTCAAAAACCATCAACTGTGATACCGTTTCGCAAAGTCCCTATTCTATATTTCTGTCGATACCTGTTCCAGTGTGGGGAGTCCTTGGTTACGGATTACTCTTTATTATAGTGTGTTATGCCTGGAGAGCCAGACTGGAAGGCAAGGCTTTATTTTTTCCGACATTTCTTTTGATATCTTTGGTGTTTTCGATCTACAGTATCATCCTCGGCCTTATTTCGACATTTTTTATTCGAAGTTACTGCATTATGTGTATTCTCACATATGCGGTGAATTTCTTTCTAGTGTATATATGCTGGTTGATCATCAAACGCTTTTTTCAAGGCGGTGTCATTGGTGGATTGATAAAAGACTTCCGATTTTTCAGTGAACGAATAAAGATCGTTTGCATAATCCTGGTTTGTTGTATGATCGTTATTGCCACAATTTCTCATTTTATGCCGAAATACTGGAGGATGAATAGTGTTGTATTAACAAGTGATCTTCCACAAGGAATATCTCAAGGTGGCCATCCATGGATCGGTGCAACCGATCCTCAAATTACCGTCATTGAGTATACGGATTATCAGTGCTTTCAATGTAAAAAAATGCATTATTACTTAAGGCAGTTGATGGCAAAATACCCGGATAAAATCCGATTGATTCATATGCACTTTCCAATGGATCATGCCGTTAACCCAATAGTGAGGACGCCGTATCATAAAGGTTCCGGCAAACTTTCGCTGATTGCGCTATACGCAGCAATCCAAGGAAAGTTCTGGGAAATGAACGATTTTCTATTTTCATTGCAACAGAGCAAAGATACGATTGAGATAAAAGCGATTGCCGCTGCAACAGGTTTAAATCCCAAGGATTTAATTGCAGCAACACAGAATGCATATTTGCGGCGAATGTTAAGAGCCGATATCCTGAGCGGGATAAACCTCGGCATAACAGGCACCCCGGGATACATTGTTGACGGGAAATTGTATCTTGGCACTTTTCCTGTAGAGATACTTTCCAACTTGGAAGGTCATACTCCATAGGCTTGTTGCAAAATTCAAAAGGGTGACTTCGTGTCAAAATATTCGACCATATGGAAAGATGGTTTTACTGGGCTTGCTTTCGCGTTAATCATCTCTGCATCCTTATGGGGTTTGTTTGAAAAGAAGGTTTTGGAATGGCTGTTCGTCCATACTTCATTTTACATGCTGCTGACGATGGTCAGCGTCTGGTCCTTCCTTTTAATCAAATATTTTAAAGCGACTGGTTTTAGTCCGAAGAGCTTTGTGGTATGCAACTGGCGCTATTTTGTCTCGGCGGCGCTCTTGACGGCAATCATATTCGCTACAACCCCGGTTGGCTTCAAAACATTGAATGACGAACCGGTGTTGCTCTCCGTGTCCCAATCTCTTCTGTATTTTCGAACACCACATGAGATTAACGAATGGCTGAATTTCTGGGGAAGCTACTCGCCCCTTTCCACCAATATACCCATACGCCCGCTTTTATTCCCTTTTTTGCTGCAACTTTTCCATCACATCGCCGGATATCATTTATATCATGCATACATACTGAATATGGTGTTGTTGTTTGTATTCTTCAGTGGTGTTGGAGTTTGCTTTAATAAAGTGAGTGACCGTTTTACATCGTATGCCGCAATGCTGCTGTGCGCCGCCCATCCGGTCATCGCCATCTACGGCACAGGCGGAGGATACGATATGATGGCGGCCGTTTTTCTTTTTTTGACGTTGGTTCTTCTCTTTGGATTTATCCATGATACGAAGAATGAGCGCTTTGCCCTGCTGTGGATCACCTTGATTCTTCTCGCTAATATCCGGCATGAATCTTGTGCCTATTCATTGGTGATCGGCTTGTTTAGCCTTACGCGATTGAATAAGGATGGCTTGAAGCGCCATGCATGGCTGCTACTGTCAACAGGTCCGCTCATGATGCCATACATCTGGCAGCGCCTTCTTGTTACGGGAAGATACGAAAATCCAGCGGGCACAGCACTTTTCTCATTCGACATGTTTTGTCGAAACGGTCATGAATTGTTATCCAATTTTCTGAATATTGACTTTTTCCTGCCGTATTGTGGAGTGTTGAATGGGGCGGCTGTAGTGATTGGTTGCGTAGTAATGTTTAATTTGATGGCCGGCAGATTGAGGGTGCAACCCAAGATAAAGATTTTTTGCAGAATTTTGCTGGCCTGCTTGGTTGTCAATCTGGTTATCATCTTATCGCATCATGCCGGCAGATATTCGCATGCCACACAGGCAAGATTTTTTATCATCTTTTCTTTAGCGACAGCGTTAACCCCGATCATATATAAACTGGCTTACCCTCAAAAGCTGTCAAGCAGGGCACTTTTGTGTTTTTCAATCATCATTATGATTCTTTATCATCCAATATCCATGCAGAACAGTTTTATTTCCAGCCTGATGGAGAACCGATCCTACCAGGCATGCCGTGAGTTCCTGAAACGAAATAAATATGACCACCCTCTTGTCATCACAAAGTGGCCCGTGCAGATCACCAGTATGGGATACAGTGCCATAGGGTTCGATTATGCCAACCGACATAAAGAAAAAATATTGTCTGATTTGAGAAATCGGTTTTTTGACGGTATCATCAAGTTTCAACAGAAAACGGTTGAAAAAAATATTCCTCTAAAAGGGCAAGTGTTGTACTGGGGGAGGGAATTTGAGCAAATTGATAAAAAAGCAATCTACTATAACAAGGTTTATCTGGAAATATCGATAATTGTAGACAATTAAATTTCAGGCCATGCGCTATCGAACCGAAGAGGACGGCGGTCTATTGTGACATTCAATCAGTAATGAATAAATAACAACTTGCTTTGTTAGAACATCAGAAAGGAAATGCCTGGAGGTTCTTTTTACCGTAATTTTTTTATATTTGGATTAATTTGCGGGACCATCTGCTCTAATTCGGCGCCATGTCCATAAAGAGTTACAAAAATAGTTGATCAGGGTACCGAGGGCAATGCCCGTAAGATTGGCAATAATATCATATAACCCAATATAGTTGATCAAAAGAATAAAGACTGAATAATTCGATAAACCTGCAATTCCGGCCACGATGTGGAAGTTTGTTATTTTTTTAAACAACCCTTTAGCATTATGACGCCCATTAAAGGTCCAAAGATGATTCAAAAAAAAGTTGGAAATAATCGATGTTTCTATCGCAATGGGAGAGGAGAGGGGAGGAGGTAAATATAATAGCCGTGTCAGGGTGATGTACATCCCAAGATTGACCAGTATCCCGGAGACTCCTACGATGCAATACTTAACGAACTCCTCGGACTGCCTGAAGCGGATTTTGGCGAGATTGAAAAGGAACTCGATCTGATCCTTGAAAGACAATTTAGATTCACCGTAAATTCGATCGGGGAAGATGATCGGCACTTCGATGACCTTCGCGCCGTTTCTAAGCAATTCACATAGTAAAGACGACTGGAACGAATACCCTCTTGTGGATAGGAATGAAAGATTACATCTGGGAATCAGAGAAGCTTTTATGCATCTGAAACCCGATGTGCAATCGTGAATTCGTGGAATTCCACCGAGAAAGCGTATCATCCAGTTGCCGAGCAAGCTTATTGCTTTTCTTCGTAATGAGAAATTGGGCGTGGATCCGCCAGGTGCGAATCGAGAGCCGATAACCAAACTGAAACCATGCGTTGCCAGGTAATTAAATATCGGTATGAATTCTGGATCGTGTTGTCGGTCGGCATCCATTTCGAAGATCAGATCCGGGTGGAATTGGCTTATGGCATATGCCATTCCACGTTTGTAGGCTTCGCCCAATCCCTTCTTTTCTCCGGTGATGAGATGGAGGTTGGTGTACTTGCCCATCATGCGACGAACTTCTTCATGAGTGCCGTCGGGAGAGTCGTCATCGACGACCAATATATGAAGATCGTGGCTGTCGATTTTTTCCGACTGGGCAAAAATTGCACGGACAACCCAGCGAATATTTTCCACTTCATTGTAGGTTGGCAGTATGATACAAGTTATCGGGCGCATGTTTTCCTTGTAACCACTACGTTTGTAAACGATTCCAGAAAATTTCATTAGATGAGAATTGACCCGAAAGCAAGCACCAATAAGTGTCTATTAGCAATGTTATTGATGCTTATCCTTTTGCAGATAGCATGCATAGGATTGATGGCCACAGTGCCTCCTGTGAGCCGGGATGCCCTGACCCATCACCTCGCTGTTCCGAAAATATGGATCGAGAAAGGCATCTTTACTGAACTGCCGTCCATCCCGTTTTCCTATTACCCCATGAATCTTGATCTGTTATACATGGTTCCCTTGTATTGGGGAAACGACATTTTTCCGAAATACATCCATTTTGCTTTTGCCTTGCTTACGGCCCTGTTGATCTATAGCCATGTAAAACAGCGCTTGGATCGGGTATATGGATTATTGGGAGCCCTCTTTTTTCTCTCGATCCCCGTAATCGTCAAATTATCCACGACGGTATACGTCGATTTGGGCTTGATTTTCTTTTCGGCATGTACCTTGTTCGCATTGATCGGCTGGGTCGAAAACGGTTGCAGGATTCGATATCTGCTTTTGTCGGCCCTGTCTTGCGGGCTTGCCATGGGGACTAAATATAACGGCTTAATCGTTTTTTTTCTTATGTCATGCTTTGTTCCCCTATCCTATCTTAGAAGGCTAAAAAATGAAACCTGCGATGGGAGTCAGCCTGCCAACCAGTTCAAGGCGATTAGCTTTGGAGTCGTATTTGTAGCTGGCTCGCTTCTCGTGTTTTCGCCATGGATGATAAAAAACTTATACATGACAGGAAATCCGATCTATCCATTATACAAAAATGTTTTTTCCAGTGGTGCTGAGGAACGACAGACGCATACGATTAACCATAAAGACAATAGGGCGAATGAAAAAGGGAAAAAGGAGAATGCCAATAGCGGTTGGACCCATTTTGCCATGAGGAAAATGGTTTTTGGAGAGTCTTTATGGCAAATCGCCCTGATTCCCGTTCGCGTTTTTTTTGAAGGCGTCGATGATAATCCCCAACATTTCGACGGTCGATTAAATCCATTTTTGTTGATATTGCCATTGTTGTTGATTTGGGTCGGCAAGAAACAAGACAATGCTCGCCGGTTCGAATCCAAGCTTTTGTCTTTGTTTGCCATTTCCTATCTGTTATTCGTGTATTTTAAAATCGATATGCGCATCCGTTGGATTGGTCCCATCATACCACCCTTGGTGGTTCTTTGCATGTATTCCCTTGCCGGTCTCAAGCGTTATGGTGAATCATGCTCAAAGAAATGGGAGGCAACTTTTCTCAAAGGACTTACGATTGTCTTTGTGCTCGCCATGCTCGCTTGGAACGTGCAGTATGTCCAGGCACTTTACCTAAAAATCGATCCGGTGCCCTATGTTGGCGGAAAGGTTGACCGTGACGATTATATCAAACGCTATCGCCCGGAATACGAACTTATTCGATATATAAACAATCAACTACCTGAAAATTCGATTGTTTTATGCCTATTTATCGGAAACCGAATTTACTATTTTGACAGAGATATAAATCTAAACATTCGCCTGTTAAAGCAGATCATTGTCGAATCCAACTCAAGTAAACAGGTTTTGTGTGAACTTGAAAATGTCGGTATCACACACATTCTGCTGCGCTATGATTTGACCAGAGGGTGGATGAAAAACAATTTAGAAAAGGATAAACAGGAGTTGTTAAGGCTTTTTTTTAAAGAAAATGCAAAGCGGGTCGATTCATTTAAAGGATATGGGCTTTTTGGACTGAAGAAATGCATCAATGAAGAAGGCTCGTCTCACACATTTACAGTCGGAGTGCCAAAATGAGCCTAATGATCGGAGTCTCGGAAAAAATTCGAAAAGTGGATCTCAGGATCGTATGTGCCCTGGTTATTTTTTTAATCGCAATCTCTCTAAGATTGTCCTATCAGAGTGCTTCGATCGTGGATCAGCCAATCAGAGCGGATGCACAACAATATTTTTTTACAGCCTATAATCTATTTCACAATGGTGTATATTCAATTGAAGCGCCTTCTGACAAGAATATCAAGCCAAGGACGATATGGCGAAGAACACCCGGATATCCTCTTTTTCTCTACCCATTTTTCTATTTCAGCAAGACAACCAATGAATTTTTGATTAATGTTACACTTTCACAGGCAATTCTTGGATCGATGACATGTGTATTGGCATTCTTTCTCGCATTATGTATTTTCCCCATTCCATTGGCTTTCATCGTGGGGCTACTTACTGCATTGAGTCCCCATTTAATTGCCATGGACGACTATTTGCTTTCTGAATCATTGTTCACGTTTACGATTGTTTTGGCAGCGTTAATCACTGTTATCTCCTTTCAAAAGCGCAGCTTGTGGTTGGTGCTACTTAGTGGGGCCTTATTTTGTCTCTCCGCTACGATACGTGAGATTACCGGGTTTTTAGGATTATTCATGATCCTGATGTTTTTAGTCGATTCGCATTACTGGAAGGCTGAAAAGAAGAACCGACTTTGTATCGCACTGTTATTTTTTTCACTCGGCATAGCTTTGGTCCAAATTCCTTACTCGTATACTCGAAACACAATCATCGCCAGTTCAGCTTCGGTGCCTGAAGAATCCGCTTGGCGGCATATGGTTAACGGTTCTGATCCCGATATGAGGAATTTTTTCATAAACAAAGTCGTACCGGAAGTTAGAAAACATACAGAAAGAATGATTGAAGACAAGGGGTATGGATTATCAGTACTTTTCAAACGGTTCCGGGAAGATCCCGTATCCTACCTCAGGTGGTATGTGGGGGGGAAGCTGCTGTTTATGTGGAAGTGGGATAGCATGTATATTGGTGATGTATATCAATACCCGATGGTGGCAAAAGGGTTCCATCAGGAGAACTGGCTATCGGGTATACACCGAGTCATGTTGCTTTTGCATTGGCCGTTGTTTGCATTTGCGATATTTGGGACTCTGGTCTTCATCTTAAATTGGCGATATCGACGTTTGCGAAAATTTGAAGATCTGTTGTTTGTACCTGTTTTGGTTTTTTTATATTTTTCTATTGTGCTAACAATCATGATGCCGCTTCCAAGATATGCCATTCCGATTCGTCCTTTTATCTATATTCTTGGTTGCTACGGATTAATGATCGCTTTTCTTTTTTTTAAACAATTTTCACAAAAGAAACGCTTATGAGCATGAAATTAATTATCCAAATTCCCTGTTATAATGAAGAGAAGACGCTTCCCTTTACCTTGTCCGATCTGCCTCGCAAGGTTTCTGGTTTCGATTGTGTTGAATGGATGGTAATCGATGATGGAAGCGATGATGCTACGTTAAAAGTCGCAGAAAAATACAAGGTTGATCATATTATTCGGCATCATATTAATAAAGGACTTGCCAGCGCTTTCATGACAGGGTTGTCTGCGTGCATCCGTTTAGGTGCTGATGTTATAGTGAATACGGATGGCGACAATCAATATAAAAGTGAATATATATCCAAACTGGTTGAGCCTATTTTGCAAAAAAAGGCCGAAATCGTGGTTGGGGCGCGGCCCATCAAGGATATTGAACATTTTTCACCGGCCAAAAAAATCCTTCAAAAAGTCGGCAGTTGGGTTGTTCGTGTTGCAAGCAGCAGCGATATTCCTGACGCACCGAGTGGATTTCGTGCCATCAGTAGGGAAGCGGCCAAGCAGATAAACATTTTCAATAACTATACGTACACGCTAGAAATGATTATTCAGGCCGGTCAAAAAAACATTCCCATGACCTGGGTTCCCGTTGAGGTTAATCCAACTTTACGCCCCACGCGTCTGATTAAAAGTATACCATCGTATATCAAGCGCTCGGCGTTGACCATTGTTCGCATTTTTGTAGTCTATAAGCCGTTCAGATTTTTTGGTGTTATTGGGGCGTTCCTATTCGGAATCGGATTTGTGGTCGGCATCCGCTTTCTCTATTATTATTTTAGCGGAGACGGTGAAGGGCACGTTCAGTCGTTGATATTGGCGAGCATTTTACTGGGTATGGGGTTTCAAACAATAATGGTTGCATTTGTGGCGGACCTGTTGGCGGCAAACCGCAGACTCATGGAAGACCTTCAATATCGCATGCGAGACCATGAAGGGGCTAAGCAATAACTGTTGTTTGACAAACCATTTTTATTCATGGTGATGCGATTTTGAAACGATCATATCAGGCGATACTGAAAGTATCCGGCCTTATTGCTAGCACGATAGCCATTGTATACGTTTTTCTCATCATGCATAGCCAGTGGCGGCAGATATCACAGCTGAGCCTGCCGTTGCCACTTTCTTCCATCGTTCTCCCAGGAGTCTGCATATACAGCCTGTCCTTCTACCTCATGGGAATTGCTTGGCACCATATGCTCAGCCGGTTGTATCCCAAAGTCACTCTGCCTGTATCTTTCTGGATTTTTTCGCGCACACAAATCGGGAAATACTTGCCTGGAAATTTATTCCATTATGCCGGTCGGCAGTTGCTGGGAAACATGTGTGGTATACCGCATCATATACTGGGGGCCGTTTCAACCAGCGAAATCTTTTTTCAGGTTTTTTCATCCTCCATGGTCGCCTGCCTCGGAGCCATAGTCATGCCAATCGAACCGGAGTACCGAATAATTTTACTCATCGGTGCGGGTTTAGTATTTTTGTTTTTAATTCTGATCCTTTATGCACAACGCATTTTAAAATGGGCTGCATCATTTTCACTGCGATTGAAAGATTTAATAAATATTCGTCAAGTCGGTAGGGCAAGGTACTACCTTTTTCCACTTTCTGTTTATTGCCTCCACCTTATCCTCATTGGGCTACTAATCGGTTATATATCATGCCGATTGGGCAGCGTTTATTTTTCTTTCGTCTCGTCATTGCAATTTATTGTTATATATACTATTTCATGGACCATGGGTTTCGTTACGCCAGGTTCTCCGGGTGGTATCGGGGTCCGAGAAGCGTTGTTGGTTACCCAACTATCGCCGATTTTAGGCTCTTTAAATGCCGTTATAGTCGCGCTATGTCTTCGATTTGCAGCTATTTTGGGCGACGCGGTCCTGTTTTTGACATCCTATTGGATACCCAAGCCGATTCACATAATTGAAAAAAAGAAAAAACCATGATAACCGCCATTGTATCAATTGTTATTCCTGCCTACAACGAATCGAACAATATCGGAAATGTCATCTCTGAAATAAAAAAACTGCATCTCGATGCCGAAATCATTGTCGTTGATGACGGATCAACCGACGATACCGCTAAAGTAGCCCAAAATGCCGGTGCTATTGTTTACAGTCACCCCTATAATATCGGCAACGGGGCAGCCGTTAAAACCGGAATTCGGATGGCAAAGGGAGAAATCCTCGTTTTTATGGATGGAGATGGTCAGCATCGTCCCGAAGATATCCGAAGGATGCTTGAACTGTTTCCGGAATACGATATGGTTGTTGGGGCGCGAACAATGGAAGGGCAGGCCTCCTTCGGGCGGGCGATCGGCAATCAAGTTTATAACTGGATGGCTTCCTACGTGACCAAATTTCCGGTCAAAGACCTGACGTCCGGATTCAGGGCCATCAAAGCATCCATCGCTAAAAGTTACATTTATCTTCTACCAAATACATATTCATATCCGACGACCATTACGTTGGGGGTTCTCAGGGATGGTCAAAGCGTAAAGTATTTGCCGATTGAGGCA
Source organism: Desulfosarcina widdelii (assembly GCF_009688965.1). Classification (GTDB taxonomy): domain Bacteria; phylum Desulfobacterota; class Desulfobacteria; order Desulfobacterales; family Desulfosarcinaceae; genus Desulfosarcina; species Desulfosarcina widdelii. Next base: position 715,977 of record NZ_AP021875.1, read on the forward strand.
TCCAAACGCAAATCCGGAAAAAGCAGTATCCGAATATTCAATGATGGCGTTCGCTTTTTAATGATTATTATTCGCATTTGTACCTTGTATTCTCCTTTGAGAATATTTTTACCTGTCAGCGCTTCAATGTTTTTATTGGGATGTGTTCGATATTTTTATTCCTATATAACAGAAGGACGCTTCACGAATATGAGCGCTCTTCTGTATATAACTTCAATTATTATTTTTATGATGGGGCTCGTATCGGAGCAGATTTGCCAGATGCGTTTTGAAAGACGTATCGGTAGCCGGTCGGTTCATTCCAAATACAATTCCAATGATAGCAAAGACTAAAAAGATCGGTGGCAAGATGTTGCCTCATGCACTTGTCATTACCAGAAATCTTCCTCCTCTTGTTGGGGGGATGGAGCGTTTGGTCTGGCATATTGTCGATGAGTTGAATAAAAGCTACAATGTGCATGTAGTCGGACCTTTTGCTTGCGGCCCGCTATTACCCCAGGGAACGACTTGTAACGAAGTACCATTAAAACCTATCTACAGGTATCTTTTACATACCTTTTTTATCGTCATTTACAGAATCTTCTGTCAGCGTCCACATCTTGTGGTTGCAGGCAGTGGCCTAACCGCCCCTTTTGCCTGGCTTGCCGCTCGAATTAGCAGAACCCATTGCGTCGTTTATCTTCACGGGCTCGACATCGAAGCTCGTCATCCTTTCTATCGATTGCTTTGGAGGCCATTTTTTCGGCACTTCGACTGCGTACTGGTCAACAGTCACTTTACGCAACGGCTGGCCATCCAAATTGGAATACCTAAGCAACGGATCCGTGTTCTCCATCCTGGAGTGACGCTTCCTGACAGAGACGATGCAGACAGTCAACGCATCGGCTTTCGTGCCCGCCATAACCTGGGAGACATCCCTATTATGCTTTATGTGGGCCGAATTACGGGGCGTAAAGGATTGGCGGTCTTCTGCAAAACTATCCTTGCCCGAATTTTGGAACAACATCCTGAAGCCAGAACGTTAGTTGTCGGTGATGATCCGGTCAATGCTCTTCATCGAGGAAAAGGTGAACGTGCTCATGTTGAAGCCATTTTGAATGAGAATGGATTAATGCAAACGGTTCTCTTTCTTGGGAAAATTGACGACCATGAGTTGTCCGCAGCCTATTTCGCTGCTGATATTTTAGTCTTTCCCGTTCAGCAACGTAAAAATGACGCCGAAGGCTTTGGCATGGTGGCTATTGAGGCCGCTGCACACGACTTGCCGACGGTTGCCTTTGCAGCCGGAGGTGTCACCGATGCCATAGCCGACGATGTCTCCGGGAAATTAATCACTGCCGGTGATAATAAGGCGTTTTCTGAAGCTGTAATCAATCTGCTAAGAAAACCATTTCCCATACGCAAAGGGAACGATATCAGAGCCTTTGCCGCCAAATTTTCTTGGCCAAGATTTGGAGAACGTTTGCGGTTATTTTGTAATCCCCGCTTCTAAAAATCTTACCTTCTGGATGACTTGGTCCATTTTTTTCGAAGCATCCTTCCACGTTCGTGGTTCCAAATGAGGACTTTCCCGTTTTTTCAAGTTATATTTAATACATTGAATCAAGGAATTTACATCGTGCGGCTTGTAAAGATGAAGAGAATCATCGTTGAACATCTCTGACATGCTACCTACGTCAGCAACTGCCAGAGGAATTTTGCATGCCAGGATTTCATATGCTTTTTGTGGAAAACAATAGCGACCGAATTCGTTGTCGATATTGCAGATAACAGCTACATCCAAACTGTTGATCAACAAAGGTACTTGGTTGTGTTGCAATTCGCCAAGGTAGCAAATACGGTTATCATTTTTTTTTGGGATGCTGCTGTCCCATTTACCAGCCAATATCAATTTCAACTCTGGTGTTGTTTCTGCAAGTTGATTGAAAGCATCAAACAGTGCCTCCGATCCCCGATTTGCGTGAATGGCGCCGGCAGTTCCAATAAATGTTCCTTGCTCAGGTAGACCAAGACTGCGTCGGCATTCCATTTTTTTCATCGGTTTAAATAAATTGAGATCGGTTGCATTTTCTATTACGGTGACGCCAGGACGCTTTCTGATCGATTGAATCCTATTTGCCAAAGGTTTACTGACACATATTACAGCATCGCTTTTTTTAACGGCCCAATGGAATAATTGTCTTACCAAAGGTAGTCTTCCCAGTAAAAAATATTCATAATTATCATATAGATCAATAATAACAGGAATATTTCTCAATCGTGCGATGATATAACCGATAATAGTATAGATTGAATCTGAGCTGGCAAAAATTAGCTCTGATTGACGGGCCATTTTATTCGCTTTGTATAAAAACTTGAACATCCCTGATATTTTGAAAAATGTTATATTTAGACTAAACCATTCTACCGTTTCATCCTGAAAAGGCCCTTCAGGTTTGTCTGCGTAGCTCAAACACAATCCTTTAATTCTATATCCTAAATATCCTAATTCCCGTAGCAGTTCGCGTATCCGTCCATATTTATCATCAATTAGATCTTTATTCGTGTATTGCCGTTTAGTTAATGCTAAAATATTCAATTATAACCTATAAAATAATTATACATTGAAAAATAAAATTATACTATCCGCTTACTTTAATACGGAGAGCACTGAAAGAATAATAGACTAATCAATAGGATTTTAGCTTAAATCACTGTGTTCTTTTTCGCAACAAAAAACCCACAGATAGCGACAATATATTAAAATGACATGATATTTAACCACCATGATAGTTTGTCGGTCTCAAAAAGCCAATTCAAAAATAGTATAAAGCGATAAGCATGCAGAAAATAGCGTTAGATGTTCTATAAGTAAACACGCCAAGGGATTACACAATTTCACATTTCAAGACCCACGATGTCTCTAAAGATATTATTGACAACAATCATATCAAATGTTATGAGTAGAAAAACTGTACATAAAAGGATAGAAAATTGGGTTTGCTTTCAGGAATTATATCATCGAAGACTAGAATAAAATTATTGGTGCGATTCTTTTTTAATCCATGCGCCAGCTCCTATCTGCGTGAACTTTCAAAAGAATTTAATGTTTCAAGCAACTCTGTAAGGGAAGAACTCAATAAATTAAAGAAAACAAATCTGCTCAAGACTAAAAAAAGCGGCCGTCAAATTTTTTACAGCGCCAATCAGGACCACCCGTTGTTCCCTGAACTGCGGTCTATGGCTGCCAAGGTTATCGGAATCGACAAAGTAATTGATAGTATTGTGACAAGGCTCGGCAACATTCATAAAGCTTATTTGTTGGATGATTATGCCGAAGGTAGAGACAGTGGAATTATCGATTTGCTTCTTGTCGGAGATATAAATCAATACCATTTAAACGATTTGAGTAGGAAAACAGAGCGATATATTGATCGAAGAATTCGATCTCTTGTGCTAACCCTTGAAGAATATGTAGAATTTTCACCTAAATTGGAAGGAAGACCTAAATTGTTGATTTGGGAAAAACGACAATGTCAAAAAGAGATAAACGGATTCCAAAATGTGTGAAAGGATGAAAATCGTTACTATTATAGGTGCCCGTCCACAATTCATCAAATCTGCACCATTTTCAAAAGCAGTGCAGAAACTAAAAAGCAATGGAGATGAAAATAAGGGAACGATAAATGAATTGGTAGTCCATACAGGCCAGCATTTTGATGCCAACATGTCGGATGTCTTTTTCGAAGAGTTGAATATTCCAAAACCTGCCTACAATTTACAAATAAACAGTACATCCCATGGAATTATGACTGGCCGAATGATCGAATCAATCGAATCGATCCTCATGAAAGAAATGCCCGACTGGGTTATGGTTTACGGTGATACAAATTCCACACTTGCCGGTGCGCTTGCTGCTGTAAAGCTTAACATCCCCATTGTCCATGTAGAAGCAGGACTACGATCTTACAACCGAAAAATGCCAGAGGAAATTAATCGGGTATTAACCGATCAATGTGCCGACTGCTTGTTTTGTCCAACAAGGCAAGCAGTCAAGAACCTTGAAAGAGAAGGATTCAGCAACTTCATAAAAGATGGGTCTTTGGTCGAGTTTTCAGACCTACGTAATTTAGCATTAGAAATAGGGGCTACGCATCATCCCGTTATCATCAATGTCGGTGACACAATGTATGATGCCGTTTTACAATTTGCAGAAATTGCAAGGAAAAAATGTCGTATCCTTGATCAATTAGAAATTCATCCACGACAATATCTATTGGCCACAATACATCGCCAGTACAACACGGATTGTCCTGCAAATCTGCTCGAAATTCTTTCTGCCTTTATTGAGATCGACGAGCCAATCATTTTTCCTGTTCATCCCCGCACAAAAAAGTATGTTGATATGACAAATTTGGATCTTAAGTCATCCAAAGTAAGATGTATTCCTCCAGTCGGATATTTAGATATGCTGACCCTTGAACAAAATTCAAAATCGATTCTAACTGATTCCGGTGGCATACAAAAAGAAGCATACTTCTTCGGAGTTCCTTGCATTACATTGAGAACAGAAACAGAATGGGTGGAAACAGTTGAGACAGGCTGGAATGTTGTTGTGGGTACAGATAGGAAAAGAATTGTAGAAACGACAAAAAAGTTAAAAATGGAGAATCCACGTCCTGATATGTATGGGGATGGAAAGGCTGCGGAAAAAATGATTAAATTCTTATTTGCCTTTAAAAAAAGGAAGCTTGTATAGTAATAGATATCTGAGGTCTCATGGTAAAAAGCAATACACAGTCGAATTTTGCCGGAAATGTCTTGAAAATAATAACCGGTAGTGCCTTTGCACAGATATTGGCTTTGATTACAACTCCGATTATTGCAAGGCTTTTCACACCGGATGCATTCGGTCTTGCAGCCCTCTTCGTATCCATATCAGGCATGATCAGTGTTGTGGCTTGCCTACGATATGAACTTTCTATTATGCTTCCAAAATCCGATGAGGAAGCTGTAAACTTGTTAGGAGTTAGTTTTTTCTTTGTAACAATCGTTACCTTAATAAGCGCATTCGCTATTTTTTTTGCTGAAGGTCTATTTGTAGATTTTTTTAAGTCTCAGGAATTTAGAAAGTTAGGGTGGCTGATTCCTTTGTCCGTATTTCTTAGCGGAATAACTTTGGCGCTGAATTATTGGAATACTCGAACTGCCCATTTCGGACGCCTTTCCATCGCAAAAGTTCTGTCGTCCGTTGTTGCACAACTATCAAAAATTGGGTTCGGCTTCGCAGGATATATAAACGGTATCATGCTGATTTATTCTGTGATTCTAGGCCAAATTATATCAATATTTTTCCTTGGCAGTAATATATGGCGGCATGATTTAAAACTTTTTAAAAATAGCATCCGCTTAAAAAAAATGTTGAAAGGCCTAAAGCGGTATAAGAAGTTTCCAATATATAATTCATTTTCCGCTTTTTTGAATACTTCATCGCAACAATTGCCAGTCATGCTGCTAGCATTCTACTTTTCTCCAAAGGTGTTAGGCTTTTATTCACTTGGCAAATCAGTATTGAGTATGCCAATAGGCTTGATAGGTGAAGCAGTTTCACAAGTTTTTTTTCAAAAAGCATCAGAGCTAAATCATCTCACAGGTGATCTTGCACTACTTGTAGAGGATGTTTTAACTCGTTTAATATCTATCGGTATTTTCCCTTTTGCGTTGCTTGCAATCATCGGTGAAGATGTTTTTAAAATAATTTTTGGAACAATATGGTCTGAAGCTGGATTATACATGCAAATACTTTCTTTTTGGATTTTTTTCCAGTTTATTACCTCACCTATTAGCACGTTATTTTCCGTATTTGAGAAACAAAATTATGGAATGTATTTTAATGGTATTTTATTTGGAACAAGGGCTGCTTCTCTAATTGTTGGCGGCATTATCGGGAATGTGAGATTAACACTAACATTGGTTTCTGTTACGGGCTCTTTATGTTACATATATATTTGCATGTGGCTTTTGTCAAAAGCTGGGGTATCTTATATAAATCTAATTTATAGAATCGCCAAAAATGGTATGTATATCGTTCCAATTTTGATGGTAATTATTATTGCTAAGTGGTCGTTTGAAATAAATGGACTAGAATTAATTTGCTTAAGTATATTTTGTGCCTCTCTTTATTATTTTGTTATAATATTAACCGATAGAGAACTTAAGAGAGTTATACTTAATATTTGGCCTTTGGGTATTTTAAAGTAATCGATTTTATATTTTTTATTTATTGTTTATTAAAAGAATGAGGACAATGATAATGTGTAATTATATAAAATGTATGTTATAAAACAATTCAAAACGTTAAGTAATAATTTTAGGAACAATTTAAATCAACAGGATTTGGTAATGAAAATTGTATTGGTAGCATTGTATGATGAAGGAAGTTATGGTATACGAATTTTACATCGCTTATTGGATAATAACGGATATGATGTTGTTAGCATTTTTTTTAATACCGATATGCTTAGCAGTCATTACTATTCGACCAATGAAGTTGAGAAATTAATTGAATCAATTCTCGAACAGAGTCCTGATTTGATTGGAATTGCTGTGAGATCTCCACTTTTTCAATTGTTTAAAAAAATCTCCAAGAAGCTGAAACAAAAAACTAATACACCACTTCTCGTTGGTGGCCATCATGCAACTGTGTCTCCTGAAGAATGTATCAATTATGCAGACATGGTATGCATTGGAGAAGGTGAATACCCCCTTCTTGAAATCTGTGAAAGAATCAGTAGAAATAAACCAATTGATAATATAAAAAATCTTTGGATTAGAAAAGATGGAAAAGTCATTAAAAATGCTATCGGACCTCTGATTAAAAATTTAGATGATATTCCTTTTCCTGATTATACAGAAAAAAATAAGATATACTTACGTAATGGAAAAATAGAAAAAAGTTTTCTTAGGGCGGCGTTTAAGGGGAGTATTAGTGTTATGTCAAGCAGGGGCTGCTTTTTTAGTTGCTCTTTTTGCTATAATGCAACTTTAAGAAAATTATATAAAGGAAGCGGTAAATATTATCGAAGGCGATCTGTCGATAACTTCATTGCTGAAATATTAGAACTTAAAAATCAATTCAAAGACCTGAGCTATATTTATTTCTCTGATAACGTATTTACATACGATAAAAAATGGGTAAAGGATTTTTGTAATAAATACAAAGAAAAAATAAATTTGCCTTTTGGATGTTTCAGCCATTTCAACATGATAGATGAAGCAATGCTGATTGAATTGAAAGACGCAGGATTAATTGATGTAACACTGGGAATTCAAAGCGGATCAACATATATTTCCGAACAAATATATAATAGAAAGATTGACAAAAAGGTCATCGTAGAAGGCTCAAAAATATTATCTAAACTTAACATAAAAGTCTATTATGACCTTATAACGAACAATCCCTACGAAACAGATGAAACACACATGGAAACATTGGAATTGCTATTAAGTCTTAAGAGACCATTCCATCTCAGAACATTTAAGATGAAGTTTTATCCAAATGTTCCTTTTACAAATAAATTACTACATGACCAGATAATTAAGACAGGAGACATTGAATCAAAACATGAAAAATCTTTTGAGAAATGGATGGAACTAATTGATTTGTCCAGCGATAAGAACCCAAATGAGCTTTTTTGGGATTGCCTTTATTATCTGGTCCAGAAGAACTTTCCGAAAAAATTGATTATGTATATTTCAAAATCTCATCTCATTAAAAGACGACCTAAAATATTAGGTATAGCCTTAAAATGTACAATAGAAAAACCCCTTATACTGTTGAATGCGATCCGTACAATTTGGAATCATATGTGCTCTGGAAATATTCATATGATATGGAAAGCATTTGTATACAAAAAGAAAAAAGGATGGGGATATTAGTTATACAAAACTATGACGTTTATGGAAAAGTACTGTGTTAAATTTCAAAAATATTGTTTGGAATAGTTCTTATCTCTCCTATGTTTGAAGAAGCATGCAATAGTGCATTATAAAGATTTTAAAATTATCAGAATAGTTGAATTTAAAAGATTTTAAAAGAGACTAAGATGACAGAAAAAAATTCTCATTTCAAAGAAAAAATTAGAGGAATAGATTATTTTAAAGAGAAGATTGAAGGGATAGAATACAAATATTCAACCGAATGGATACAAAGATTAGAAACTGAAGAGCATTGGCGCTTATATTGGAATCAACAAAAAATAATGCAAAAAAAAATCCAAAGAAATGATACTGTTTTAGAAATCGGAGTTGGCTCTGGTTTTACTGCTAATTATCTAAAATCAAAAGGATATGATGTAAAAACAATCGATATTGACTCTGATAAGAACCCGGATATTATATCTAATATCGTTACATATGACTTTAAGGATTCTTATGATCATATTCTTGCATTTGAAGTATTTGAGCACATACCGTTTGCTGAGTATACACAATTAATAAAAAAATTATCACTATCATGCAAGCAACACCTCTTCTTAAGTGTTCCAAGAAACGAAAAAGTATGGATGCAGTTTGGTTTCACTTTGCCATTTATCGGTACGCATGAATTTCGAGTAACAACTTTAAGACGAAAGGTTGTAACACCTTCTCATTTTTGGGAGGTTGATGATGGAACGGTTAGTATGAAACGCTTCGAAGACACACTTCGTGAAAATCATTTTTCGACAATAGCAAAAGAGAAATATTTTTCTCGTTTGTTTTACGCATTACATATTAACAGGGCAACGAGCAGGACAACAAGATGAAAAATGTTTTAATCATATCGTATATGTTCCCACCAATAGCAGGTGCTGGAATACAGCGAATATTAAAATTTTTAAAGTTTTTACCTGATTATAACATACGTCCAGTTGTTTTCTGTCCGGAAAATGCGATTTGGAATGCAATGGATCCAAATAATCTATCTCTTCCGTACTTAAATGAGATAAAGATTTATCGATGTGGTATTCGAAAATTGAGGCAATATTATTTCCTGCGTTATACAAGAATGTTTAAAAGGCATCCATATTTTTTATTTTTGGCATTAAAATATATCTGGAGTTTGGACTATTTTAGTAGCTGGTATTTCGAGTGTCGTGAAACTGCGATTAAAATTGCAGCGAAAGAAAAAATTGATTGTGTGTTAACTTCATCTCCACCACATAGTGTGCAGTTGTTTGGAGCGTATCTAAAAGAAAAGACTAATTTGCCATGGATAATGGATTTAAGAGATGCAATGTTCGATAATCCTGATAGGGATTTTAAACGAATTAGCATTAAAATGCAGGCCAAAATCGAAAAATATTACGAAAAAAAATTTTTAAAAAAAGCAGATGCCATTATTTCAGTTTCACAGCCGATTTTAGAATCAATTTCTAAAAGATACTTACCTTTAAATTGTATAAGTAAATCCCATCTCATCACTAATGGTTTTGATCAAGAAGATTATCAAAAATTTAATGTCGAAACTCAAAACACAGGCAAGTTGATTATTACATATACCGGATCATTCCTTGGAAAAAGAACTCCAATACATTTTCTTGAAGCTATGTCCATGCTATACAAAAAATCTTTGATCGATATAAATAGCATCTTAATTCGCTTTATCGGATCATTTGATGACGCAGTTTTAAAGAAGATACGTGATTATAAAAATTTTTGTAATATCGAAATATTAGGTTTTCAACCTTACGATAAGGCGTTGTACTACCAGATGTCCTCTGATATTCTTCTGTTAATTAATAGTGTGAGTGAGGATCAAGGTGGTAGCCAGGTGCTCACCGGAAAAATTTTCGAATATATAGGTGCAATGAAACCTATTTTTGCGCTAACACCGGATGGCCCATTAAAAAACATTATACAAAAAGGTAATTTCGGTTCTGTTGCACCGCCCAGGGATGTCAAACGAATTGCTTATGAATTTAAAAAAGTATATGAAAAATGGCACAAGGAAAAACGCCTTGCTTTTGAACCTGATGTTGAATTTAGAAACACTTTTTCAAGAAAGAAGCAAGCTGAAAAGCTTTCTTCGATAATTAATTGTTTAACACAATCATAAGTTTCAATATCAATTGCTCTTTTTTATCGGCAAATCCACCTTGACAATTACCTAATAATTAAATAGTCTGTAATATCTTAAAATATAAAGGCAAATTATAAATATGATCTTATAAAATACCAATTAGCGATATCGTACCTAAAGGTCAGATGTTACCGGAATGAAGACGCAGGCAGATCATTTGTCTGCGTCGTTATTAATAACAATAAAATTCCCTTTTCAAACCGGAACCCCGGAATTTGAGGGAATGCAAAGAAGCCGGGAATGGAACTGTGGACCTTAATGAGAATTCCCCCTCTTTGATGGACAGCCTCGATACCGGCGACCATGGATTGGTTCTGGACTTGGCAGCACCCGAAGAAAGCGCCCCTTCAATTGGAGGAAATGGGACGTTTTCCAAGCGTATTTTCACCCATATATATACCAGTTGCAGGGATTCGGTGGGGTCAGTGGTTTTGCTCATGCAGCGAAGCAACTACGAACCACCCCGCACCATGGTACCCCTCAACAACACCCTGCTGGATGTGGCTTGGCAAAATGCCTTAGAGTTTCATCGCCACGTCGATTCATCAAATGGCCTGATACTGCTAAAGGACCAGGTCAACACCGAAGGCCAACTTCGAGCCTTTTCCCCGCTGTTTTTCTGCCGGCATACCAAAAAATGGTTTCATCCGGTGTGCCCACAGTGCGGCCTGGCGCTGACTCTGTGTCGTGACGATGCCCTGCTGGCGGAAAGAGGATTGCCGGGATATACCGATTCCCTGGAGCGCTTTCTGTACTGTAAGACTTGCGCCAAAATTTCTCCCGCATCACCATTTTTCGTTCCTTTCAAGGGGTACGACCTGCCGGATATCGTTAAGGACCAACAAGCTTTGATCCTGCAATACGACCAACTGCTTGCTACGCTGCCCGAGGATGCGGCGTTGCCCTGCAGGGGATGTCCGGATGTCGACGCTTGCTATGGCAGCAGCGCGCTTGTCGTCAAGCGCATCGAACCGGTGGCCTTTTTCCCGTTTTATATGATGATGTTCCCGGCGCCGACATGTGGCGCGGAAGATTTCATCCGTATGATCTCAGGAGGCGCCGAAGCCGCCATTCAGGGAGAGGGGGCCGTTGCCGGGCCGATCGGAGAAAACCGCTTTTTATATCAGGACAAACAGCGGCAATTTCTGGAAGTTCTCTACCTTAAACTCACTTTTCTCTCGCAGGTGGTTTTCCATTTGATGGCCGACGGGCGCTCGGAAAAAATTCAGGAGTTCGATTTCTCGCTCGACAGTATCGGTGTGGACTTGATCGCCCCGGGTGCCGGGCTTCCCGCTTTCTGGAATTTCAATGCCCGCATCCTTGACTCCGTTGGCAGCTTTAAGGCAAGCCCCTTTGCCCCCGCCTTGCCTGAAACACCCGTTCTTCATTTTATGGCAGCGGTTTGGTTTCAGACGTTGCTGGTCAACTCCGGACAAAAAGCGGAGGCCGTATTTTTAGAGATTGGAAAGTTTGTGGACAAATGGAACCTCGATACAGAAAATGGAGCCTTGGCAGGCGGATTGCAAGATCACGAGGGCATGTTTTCCGCAAAACAAATCTACTGGGAGCCGTTGGAGAAAAGCATTCCGCAACAGTGGAATTCCTTCTGGGAACAGGCCTTGAGTCTTGGATTCCAGCTGACGCATGCCGGATTAAAGGCCGGCGCTCCATGGGACAGCAGCCGTTTTAAGGAGTCTCTCGAAACGTTGAGAAGCGACGTAAAAAGGGAGATGTTCAGCGTTTCGATTGTTGAGCCTCCGGCCGAAGACCGTTTCCCAAAATCGGATCGAATGGAAGAGGTGCTCAGCCGAATCCTTGATAAGTGGCAGGCGCAGGCCATGGTTCCCAAGGACCGGGAAAATACGGGATTGGCTCCGGAAATACCGGACGATGAAGCGACCGTCGTATTCACGCCGCCGGATGCGGATGCGCCTGAACCGACTATCGATACGCCGCAGCAGAAGGAAGCGCAGTCAACGATGCCTCCCGAGCCACCACCGCCAGCGGACGATTGGAATGATGACATCGAAGAGACCGTGGTCCTGGCTTCCCCGGCTGCAGCACCTCCCGACCCGGCGAACTGGTCGACGCCTCAGGAAGTGCCGGACACCCAATCCCCGTGGGAAGACGATATCGAGGAGACGGTGGTCTTAAAAGGCGATGGTCCCCCGCCTGTTCCGGAGGACAATGCGTCCTTCGACGATGCTGACCAGACGGTTGTGATTTCCCCAGCATCGGCGCCGCCCCCATCGCCATCGACGGATCCGGATGTGGATTTGGCTGCAACAATGGTTCAGGGCAGCGCAGGGCAAGCTCCGAGTACAGCAAGCATGCCGGATGGGGATATGGAAGCCACGGTGGTAATCGGTGCCACGCCGCCGCCCCCGACGGCTCCCGACGACGACCTGGAGGCCACCATCGTTCAGGGGGGCGGTGTTTCGAAGACCCCAAAAATACCCAGGCACGATCTTTCCACCGAGACACCTTCTCAACAGGATACGGACCCGTCCGACCTCGAAACCACCGTCGTTATCAATGCCGCCGGGCGACCGGGAAATCCGGCTTTGCCGCAGGAAAAAATAGCGGATGAAGATTTGGAGGCGACCCGGATCGAAACGCCGCGCACGGCGGGGAACCCGGCGGAGCTGCGGCCGCCGATGCCGCCCGACCCGCCCCAGCCGCCACGGCAAGCGGAACCACCCCCATCCGGACCCGTTTCCGATCTTGGACCCCTTGATAATCCAAACGAAGATGACGATATCATGGAACAGACCGTCATTATCCGATCGGACATCAAAAAAGAATAGGCAGGAACATGGTCGATGCCAACCTGATCTCACGTATCTCATCGGGCCTCAACGAGCGATTCGACGCTCAAGAGGAGATCTCCGACGAATCGGTCGAAGCCTACCTGATTGAACAGATGGCCGAAATGGACCATCTCCAGCGAATCGAAGCGCTGCATACCGTTATCGGCGCTATGAGCAATACTTTAGCACCTGTGGCATGCTCCGGGGAAGCCGACGAGGCGGTGCTGAGCCAGGTCTGCTCGCTGCTGCTGGGCCGCAACGTCACCATGGACGATCTGACCTCCGCTGAGATGCTGGAGAAGCTGGCCGAGTCGCTGAACACCATTTTTAATACCCTCAATCAATTGATCAGCGTCATCAATATGACGTTTACCGGTGAAGGGTCGCCGGAACAGACCATCCGCCAGGTCATCGGATTTCGTATGGAAGGGGAGGGGCAGAGCAACTCGCTGGAAACCTACCTGGGCCAGATCAGCAACGCTTTTCTGACCTCCCAGCAGTCCTTCAAAGAGGCGGCTTATGCCAAGGTCAAACAGGTGCTCAGCGTACTGGATCCGGAGCAGCTGGCCGCCGAAACCGGCAAGGGGCTGAAATTTGGCCCTCTCAAAAAGGCGGAGATGTTCGATATATACGAACAGCGCTATGAAAAAATCCGGAAATGGTTCAGTTCCGGCCGTTTCATGGAGGATTTTTTACGGGAGTTCGAAAAAAACTGCCAAACCAAATTTGGAAAAGAAGGAGGCTGATTTGAAACGATTACTCGCCATATCGCTTGCCGGAGCCATGTTTCTGCTGGCCGCATGCGCTGCCAAACAACTGCCGCCGCCGCAGTGGACTTACGAAAGAGAAGCCATCCGACTGCATATCCAGGCAGATCCCAAACTCAATTTAGACGACGGAGAAGCGCATACCCTGCTGTTGTGCATCTATCAACTCTCCGATCCCAACAATTTCAACCAGCTGGCCAACGATCAGGACGGACTCTACCGGCTTTTGGAGTGCAGTCTTTTCGGAGAAGGGGCCGCCGCCGCCAAACGGTTGATCATCCAGCCCGGACAGGATGTCAACATGACCCTGGACCGGGCCGAAGGAGCCCGCTACGTGGCCGTTGTGGCCGGGTATTACATCCTCGAAAAGGAACGCATGGTCAAAATGGTGGAAATTCCGGAATATATCGAGAAAAAGGGGTTCATCAAAAAATCCAAGACCCGCAAACCGGCACAGCTGAATATCGATTTGATCCTCGGACCTCAGCAGATTACCACCATCTCTACCTCAACACCGGAAGGAAAGTAGTTCTATGCAAAGGCCCCTTTACTGGCATCAGGGGTTGTTTCTTCAGCCCCAGCATTTCCAGCTCCAGGATCGATTCACCGGGTCGCTGCTGGAGCCGCTGCATCGGAAACTGATTCCCCATTTCTGGGGTGTCGGCAGCATGGCGGTGAAATCGGCTGCCCTGGGAAACCGTTCCATCGGTTTGACCAGCGGAGAATTCCTTTTCCCGGACCAAACTTTTGCCGTGATTCCGGACAATGCCGTTCTTGCTCCCCGTTCCTTCGAAAATGCCTGGGAAGACGGCGGCAAACCCTTTAAAGTCTATTTGGGATTGAAAAAACACAGCCTTTCCGGGGAAAATGTCACCGTTGTCCAGGACCTGAAACAAACAGCCGAGGTCACCACACGGTTCGCGGCCACGGAAGATTCAGAAGACATCCGCGATCAGCACGGCAGCGGTCCCAGCGCCCAGGTCCGGCATCTGCAGTACGTGCTCAAATTTTTTTGGGAAACCGAGATCGATCAGTTGGGAGACTACGAACTGATTCCACTGGTTTTACTGGAGCGTCAGGGGGATGCAGTGGTCCCGAGCGAGAAGTTTATCCCGCCTGCCCTGAGCCTGTCCGCCGTACCGGTGCTTGAGGGTCTCATCAAAGAGGTTCGCGATCAGATTTCCGCCCGGGGAAGGCAGTTGGAAGCCTACAAACGGGATCGTGGAATTCATTCGGCAGAATTCGGGAGCCGGGACATGGTTTTCTTATTGGCCCTGCGCAGCCTCAATCGTTATGTGTCCATGCTGGTCCACCTTGCCGAAGCCGGCCAGGTCCATCCGTGGACAGCCTATGGCGTCCTTCGCCAACTGATCGGCGAGATGACCACCTTTTCCGAAAGCATTTCTGCCACCGGTACCCTGGATGATGGTACGGTCCTGATCCCATCATACAACCACCAGGATCTATGGCGCTGTTTTTCCGCTGCCCAGAGTCTCATCACCCGGTTGCTGGACGAAATTACCGCCGGGCCCGAATATATGCTGAACCTGCTGTTCGACGGCACATATTACGCCGCCGATCTGCCACCGGCTATTTTCGAAGGCCGCAACCGTTTTTTCCTGGCGCTGGAAACGGAGTCCGATCCCCAGGCCGTGCTGGCTTCGGTGGAGCAGATCGCCAAACTCAGTTCCCGGGAATACCTCCCGATTCTGATTGCCCGCTCACTGCCGGGGATCCAACTCACCTATCTGCAGGCTCCGCCCCAGGAGTTGCCGCGGCGGTCAAATACCCTTTATTTCCAGATCGACCACCACGGGGATGCCTGGGCCCAGGTGCAAAACGGAAACAATCTGGCCCTATACTGGGATGCTGCTCCGGAAGACCTGAAAGCCGAACTGATGGCCGTCGGGAGAACATAAACGCGAGAAATTCAATCCAAGGAAGAGTGAACCATGCGTCTGAGCGACTGTTTCGTTGAATTGATTGCCTACACAGCGATGGTGATCCGTCCCGATGGCGGTGGAGCGACCGGCTTCGAGCAGGTGGAGGCAGATATACGGCGCCTGATTGCCGAGAGCGAAGCCGCCTGCCAGCAGGGCGGTTTTTCGTCTGCGGATTATGATCTGGCACGCTTTGCCGTTTTTGCCTGGATCGACGAAACCATTCTTTCCTCTCTGTGGGAGGGAAAAACCCGTTGGCTGGGCGCACAGCTGCAGCGTCGATTCTACAACACGGCCGACGCCGGCAAGTTGTTTTTCGAGCGGTTGAACACCATCGGCCCCCACCAGCTGGATGTAAGAGAAGTGTATTACATCTGCCTGGCCATGGGCTTTACAGGCCAGTACTGCAATGATGGCGACGACTATCTGCTGGAGCAGCTGAAGCTTTCCAACCTGAAACTGCTCACCGGCAGTTCAATGGGGCTTCCGGACCTGAAACAGACTACGCTTTTCCCGGATGCGTACGCTCCGGACAACAGCCAGCTTTCCATGGCCGGGCCAAAAGTGAAGCGCATTTCCGCATTCACCCTGGTTTGTGCCGGAGCCCCGGTGCTGCTGTTCGGCGTGCTGTTCGTGGTGTACCGGTTCATCCTGGGCAATATCGGACAATCCCTTATTCAGATGGGGCCGTAAATGAAATCGTTGATCATGAAAATATTCAAGTACTTTCTCTTTCTGTTGCTTACGGCACTGGTTCTGCTGCTGATTTTCGGCGGGGTGTTGATGATCGGATGGCCGTTGTGGGTGGGGATCTTTTTCGTGATCGGTTTGCTTGGCCTCATCCTGGGCTTCGTTTTCATCAAGAAACTGATGGCCCGCAAAAACGAGCAGCGCTTCGTCCAGCAGATCATCGCCCAGGACGACTCACGCATCAAGAATCTTTCCGCCGGAGACCAGACAGGTTCGAAGGAACTTCAGGGCCGCTGGAAGGAAGCCATCGAAGCCCTGCGGAAGTCTCATCTGAAAAAATTCGGCAATCCGCTGTACGTCCTGCCCTGGTACATGATCATCGGAGAAAGTGGATGCGGAAAGACCACGGCCATCAAAGGTGCCGACCTTTCATCCCCCTTTGCCGAGGTTACCCGTGCTTCGGGAATTTCCGGCACCCGCAACTGCGATTGGTGGTTTTTCGAGCAGGCCATCATTCTGGATACCGCCGGCCGCTACGCCATCCCCGTGGATCAGGGACGCGATCGGGACGAGTGGCAGAAATTTCTTTCTCTGCTGGCCAAGTTCAGAAAGCGCGAGCCGCTCAACGGCCTAGTGGTTGCCGTGGCCGCGGATCGGCTCCTGGAGGCAGACGCCGCCAGACTGGAGGCGGACGGGAAAAGCATTCGCCAGCGCATCGACGAGTTGATGCGCGTGCTAGGGGCTAAATTTCCCGTTTATGTGATGTTGACCAAGTGCGATCTGGTCCAGGGGGCTGTCAAGTTTTGCGACAGCCTGGACGATTCCACGCTGCAGCAGGCCATGGGCCGGCTGAACGCCTCCTTGTCCGCGGATACCAGGGACTTTTCCGGCAGGACCGTACGGTCCGTATCCGAGCGCCTCAAAGAGCTTCGCCTGCTGATCCTGAACCTGATCGGAGCACGGACGAAGCGGGTCGATCCTTCTCTGCTGATCTTTCCGGAAGAACTCGAAAAACTGGAGCCGGGCCTGAGCGCCTTCATGCGCGGGGCTTTCCAGGAAAACCCCTATCAGGAAAGCCCGATCCTGCGGGGAATCTATTTTTCCAGCGGGCGGCAGGAGGGAACGCCGTACTCGCATTTTCTCAACGCCATGGGATTGATCGGTGAAAAGGACGTTTTGCCGGGAACCAATCGGGGGCTTTTCCTGCACGATTTCTTCTCGCGGATTCTACCGGCGGACCGGGGATTGTTCGCACCCACCCAGAAAACCATCGAATGGAGCCGGTTGACC
This sequence comes from Desulfosarcina widdelii, assembly GCF_009688965.1. GTDB lineage: Bacteria > Desulfobacterota > Desulfobacteria > Desulfobacterales > Desulfosarcinaceae > Desulfosarcina > Desulfosarcina widdelii. Next base: position 733,573 of record NZ_AP021875.1, read on the forward strand.
AAAAGCCTTGGATTGACGGCCTGGGTAGCTGTCGTCATCGCCCTGTGCGGACTGCTCAGTTTCTCTTTCGTGAAAAACTTGAAAACCTTGCGGGATGTTTCCAGCCAGTTCTCAAAGCCGCCTGTCCTCCAGGGGGAGTTGACCACGGACGTGCTGACCCTGGATCGTTTCCGGCAGGCCGTGGCCCGGGTACAGGAACAGAACGCCCATTGGTGGATTCCCCGCATGGGGCTGACAGAGAGCAACCGCGTCGAAGCCGGATTGAAGCAGCGCTACTGCGATATCTTCAGCGCCGGGTTTTTAAAGGATTTCGATGTGCGCATGGCTGAACGCATGACCCGGTTCAGCGCCGCTACCCCATCGGCGGTCATGGGCCATCATGTGATGCACCTGGCCCGCCGGATCAATCTGCTCCACCTTCGCATGGAGGTCGCCGATTTCGAAAAGCTTGCGGCCATGCCGGCAACCCCGTATCCATCCGAGCTTCTCGATGTACAGACGATCGAGGAAATATCGGGAAAACTGTCCGAACTTTACCTGTACTATCTGCTGTGGCGAGAATCGGATACTTCGCTCAACGACGAACTGAAAGATTTGCAGACCTGGCTCAAACATATCCTCACCCTGCAAGGCGCACGACTCAACTGGCTGGTGGACTGGGTGAATGTCAACGGCGAAGTCGCCGGGATCGCCGCTTCAGATTATTGGGGTGAGCTGAATCCCGATCCCGATGAAGTGGTCGTTGCACCGGCCTTTACCGCCAAAGGCCGCTTGGCGGTGGACGGGTATATCGGTGAGATTGAGCAGGCCCTGTTCGATCCTCTGGCCATCGGATCACAGAAGCTGGACTTCGACCGCTGGTACGAAAACGGATATATCGCCGCCTGGAGCACCTTTGCCGCCTATTTCCCCTCGGCGGCGCTGCACCTTAAAGACCGCGATCAATGGAAGCAGGTCGGCAGCCTCATGCCCGATGAAAAAGGTCCGTACCTGGCATTATTGAACAATATGGTCGGAGAACTGAGTGCCGTACCCCGGGATGAAAACCTGCCGGCCTGGGTGGATCTGGTTTCGCGATTCAGCCAGGTCAAGACCGAGGCCAAGGCCGACGGCAAGGCCGTCAAGGCGGCCAAGGGCATCCTCGGCCAGGCGACCCAGACGGTAAAATCCAAAATGGGACGAGTAGGTACTGCGGCTGGACGAACCAGCGAGGATCTTTTCAGCTTCGAGGACCGCGTTGCCGCCGGCAAAGCCTACAACCAGTATCGTGCGGCCTTGAACGAATTGATGCCCATGATCGATTCCCGAAAGGTGGCCTTTAAAATGGCCTCCGATCTGTACAGCGGAGATCCGGCAGAAGGCGAATCGGCGTTTTTCAAGGTCCAGCGAGCCCAGAAAACGCTCCAAGGGCTGATGGGCAGAAAGAACAAGGATACGGACGTGTTCTGGAACCTTGTCGAAGGGCCGGCTCTTTTTTACCATCGATACGCGGTACAAGAGGCTCAGTGCCATCTGCAAAGCCTTTGGGAAAAGGATGTCTACCTGGAAGTCCAGGATCTGCCCAGGGGGACGAATCTGAACCAACTTCTCATGGGCGCCAATGGATATGCGGTCGCCTTTCTGAAAGGACCTGCCGAACCGTTTATCGGACGCAGTCGGGGCAAGGGGTATTTTGCCAGAAAGGTAAATGGCGTGGCCCTCGATCTGGATACCGGTTTTCTGACCTTCCTCACCAGAGGGGCCAGCGTGGCCAAACCGGTGGCGTCGGAATACCGGGTAACCGTCAAGGCCTACCCCACCGATGCCAACAAGGACGCGGCCATCAAGCCCCATGCCACTTCTCTCGAACTGAAATGCGGTGACGAGAAGAACCGGCTGCTCAACCTGCACTATCCCGTTAAGAAGACCTTTCGGTGGTCGCCGCGCGATTGCGGCGACGTGGTCTTCAAGATTGAAATCGGAAATCTGGTCCTGACCAAGACCTACGAAGGGTACCAGGGATTCGCTAAATTTCTGAAAGACTTTCAAACCGGACAGCGGACCTTCCGTCCCGACGATTTCCCCGGTTCGGCAGCGGCCCTGAAACGAATGGGCATTAAATTTATTACCCCGCGGTACCAGTTTTCCGGCCACCAAAAGGTGATCCAACTGTTGCGGGCAACGCCGGGCCGCGTGCCCCAGGAAATCGCGTCATGCTGGGGAAACTGATCGGCCGGCCCCGCTGGTCGTGGGCAGCCTTCGGAAAACATCCGTCGGCCAGGGACTATTTTCAGCTTTATACCCAATTCCCCCTGGCCCAGGCATTTTCCCAATGGGTGGAAAACGGCTTCGGCCGCCTGCCGGAAACGGTTCGCCGCAACGGCGTTTACTCATGGCGCTTCTGGTCGCGGGGATTGAAAAAGGGAAGTCTGGTCTGCGGGCTGGGGAAAAGCAGCGGGGACGGTGTGGGCCGCCCTTATCCCCTTGTACTGATCGGCGAGGGGCAGATGGACCGGTGGGAGAGCCACTGGAATCTTCTGCCTTTCGTATTGGCCCCGATCTGGGACAAGATGGAGTACACGGCCGCCAGGCGATTGGAAGATCTCGGCCAACTGGAAGCGGAACTGCAGCGGATGGAAAGGCCGACTCCCGGATGGAAAGAGACGTTCAAGACCATTTCTCACGAGGCGAATGCAGAACATCAGGCATCGATCCACAAAATTGTAATGGCTGAGGTACATGCCAAGGCGAGAACTCTGGAAACGGAAAGAAAACTGACGATCCCTTTGGATCGACTCGACCATGAGGACCCGTTGCAGATGGCCGGCGCCTGGCATCAGGCACTGAAAAGCTACTTGCCCGGAACACCCAGCACCGTTTTCATGGGCGGCAGTCTGGAAAACACATTTCTCGTCCTGTTTCTACGGCCACTGGAAGCCGACGATTTTATCGATCTGTGGTCGGTATGATCCGATTTAATTATAAAAAAAGGGTGTACGGCCAAAAGAGAAAATGGTAGAAATCTTATTGTGCCATGAAAGCGGGAAGCATATTTCCATGTAGCATTGGAATCGCCAGTTTGGTCAAAGGTCTGCCGCAGCCGTTCGTTACAGCTTTTGTGTTACACCTTCGTTAACCCGAAAGGTGGCCCGGCACCACAGAAAGAACCAAGCCGCCCAAAATGTGAGGAAACCTCGACCATGGATCCAAGAGCGCTAATCCAGGATGGAAAAATCGATGATGCCAGGGCCCTGCTGATCGATCGGATCAAAAAATCGCCCGCCGATCTACAATCGCGGTCCTTGCTCTTTCAGGTCATGCTGCTGTGCGGAGAATGGGACAAGGCCCTCAGGCAGTTGGAGATCGCCGCCACTCAGCAGGATCCGTCCGGCATGAACGTTGCGGTATATCAGCATCTGATCCAGGCTGAAAAAGAGCGCGCTTTGGTGGCGGCCGTGCAGCAGCGTCCGACCTTCTTTCCCGATATCCCCGAATACAGCGACGATTTTTTCCAGGCTCTGGAACTATTGAAAAATAAAGACGTCGAAAAGGCTGCGGCTGTCTTCGATCGCATCGAAACGGCTCTGCCTTCCTTGCAGGGAACCATTAACGGCGAAGCGTTTACAGGGTTCAGAGACACGGATACCACCTTGGCCTACTTCATCGAGGCCATCGAATACGAGCGCTACCTGTGGGTGCCCATCGCCAACATCCGCGAACTGGTGATATCCGAACCCAAAACGTTGATTGACCTGATATGGGCCAAAGGCCGCATTACCACCTGGGAGGGGCTCACCATGGGATGTTTTTTTCCGGCCCTTTATCCCGACTCTTTTACCAGTAATGAAAACAACATCCGCTTGGGGCGGTTGACCCGATGGCAGTCCCTGGGAGGGAACTATACAAAGGCAATCGGCCAGCATGTATACGATGTCGGCGACACCGACCGATCGATTTTCGAACTGAAAGAGGTTGTTTTTACCCTGAAGGAAACGGATCCCATTGAGAAAAAGGAGGGGCATTGATCGATATAGAAAGCATATTGGCGCCCATTGAGGGTGAAAATCCAGCAGGCGAAAATCTGCGCTACACGCCCACTTACGATGAAATCCAGGAAGCCCGCAGAGAGGATGACGACCTTGATCGGGGAGAATGGGACCGTGAGGTCAAGACGGCCGACTGGCAAGCGGTCGAACAGCTTGCCGCAGAAGCGCTCACCGAAAAAACCAAAGACATCCAAATTGCCGTCTGGCTGTTGGAAGCACTGATCAAAATCGACGGTTTTCAGGGATTGGCCATGGGGTTAAAACTGCTGGCCGGCCTGATGGAGAATTTCTGGGAAAATTTATATCCCGAGATCGAAGATGACGACCTGGACTACCGAATCGGCCCCCTGGAGTTCATGAACGACAAGCTCTGGCTCTCCGTTAAGCAGATTCCGCTGACCGATCCGGCCTCGGGCTCTGGTTTCGGCTGGATTCAGTGGAAAGAGGCGTCCGAGGTCGGTACCGACGAAAGCGCCATCGCCGAGGGAAAGCTGGGGATTGATGCGTTCGAAAAAGCGGTTAACCGGTCCTCAAAGGCATTTTACGCCGAACTCAATGAGCAGATCGAAGCTTGCATCGAATCGTTCACGCATTTCGACAACCTGCTTGACGAGAAATTCGGCAGCGAGGCACCGCGTACGGCGGACTTCAAGGGAGCATTGGAAGACTGCCAGCGATTTATCGCCAAGTCACTCAAACAGAAAAAGGAACTCGATCCCGATCCGGAGCCCGAGGAAGCTGCCGGCGATGCCGATTCTCAAGATACTCCGGGTGCGGAAGAAGGCGTATCCATGGCCCCGGGTGTTGAGACGTCGCAATCGGCGCCGGCATCCGCCGCCGTTCAGGGCCAGATCGTCGTCGGCATGATATCCGATACCGAACCCCACGAGGCGGCCGTATGGAACAGCGCCCTGAACGCTTTGAAAAGCCAGGGGATCAAAAATGCGCTGGACATCCTGTTCTCGGCATCGTGCAGCGTTTCCAGTGTTCGTTCGAAGAACCGGTATCGGTTGCTGATGGCCAAACTTTGCCTTCAGGCGGAAAGACACGATCTGGCCCGACCCATTGCCGAAGAACTCAATACGCTTTTAGAGGAGTTGGGCCTGGAACGCTGGGAGTCTCCTGTCTGGGTGGGAGATCTTCTCGCAGTTTTGTACCGCTGCCTTATGCAGGAGGACGAAGGCAGCGACGATCGCTACCGGGCGGAGGATATTTTCAAGAAAATGTGCACAATCGATCCGACACGGGCCTTGCAGCATCGACACTAGAAAGACAGGTGGCGCCAATCCACGTACAATATCCATAGAAGAATGCCAAAAAAACAAATTTTTCCACCATAGTTGAAAGGAGGAACACCATGCCGGAAAGCTTGCAACACACATTGGACCGGGTTCGGTCTCCGCGTGTACAGATTACGTACGATGTCGAAATCGGCGACGCAATCGAGATGAAGGAGATTCCTTTCGTAGTCGGCGTGCTGGCCGACCTGTCCGGAAAGCCGGACGAACCGCTGCCCAAAGTGAAAGACAGGAAATTCGTCGAAATCGACCGGGACAACTTCAATCAGGTGCTGGCCGGCATGAAACCGAGGCTTGCCTACCGGGTCGATAACAAGCTCACCGACGACGACTCCAAAATGGCTGTGGAGCTGCGCTTCAAATCCCTGGACGATTTTCATCCCGAACGGGTGGCCGAGCAGGTGACGCCTATCCGCAAAATGGTGGACGCTCGCAAGCGGCTGTCGGATCTTTTGGCAAAGCTGGACGGCAACGACAAGCTCGACGAGCTGTTGCAGGATGTGCTGGCCAATACCGATTCTATCGAGAAATTGGGAAAGGAGGCCGGCGTAGAGAAGGACGGTGAGTAAGCCACCTGTTGCCGACGCAGCCGGTAATCGATAATTCGTTAACGCTGGGTTCGCAATGAATGCGAGCACAGTGATACGGAGGGAACAATGGCAGATCAAGAACAACAGGCCCAGCCCGAAGGGGCCCAGGAAGTCCAGGAAGAGAAAAGCCTGCTCGATCAGATAATATCCGAGGGACGTCTGGCCCGCGAAGAGAGCCAGAAGGGACACGCTAAGGATCTGATCAGCGAATTTATCGGACAGGTCATGGAGGGCACCATTACCATCGCCAAGGATACCGAGGCCATGATCAATGCCCGCATCGCCCAGATCGACAAGCTGATTTCCGACCAGCTCAACGAAATCATGCACGCCGAGGAATTCCAGAAGCTGGAGGGCTCCTGGCGTGGATTGCACTATCTGGTGAACAAGAGCGAAACCGGCGAGCGAATGAAAATCCGGGTGATGAACGTTAACAAGAAGGATCTTCTCAAGGACATGGAAAAGGCCAGCGAGTTCGACCAGTCGGCCATGTTCAAGAAGGTCTACGAGGAGGAGTTCGGCATGTTCGGCGGCGCCTCTTACGGAGCCCTGATCGGCGACTACGAATTCGGAAACCATCCCCAGGACATGGCTTTGCTCGAAAAAATATCCCAAGTGGCTGCGGCGGCCCACGCTCCATTCATTTCGGCGGCCGGGTCCAGCCTGTTCAACCTGGACAGCTTCACCGAACTGGGCAACCCCCGGGACCTTTCAAAAATATTCCAGAGTGCCGAATACGCCAAATGGCGTTCCTTCAGGGATTCGGAGGATTCCCGGTATGTGGCCCTGTGCGTGCCGCACATCCTGATGCGTCAGCCTTACGGGAAAGCCAACGTTCCGGTCGAAGCCTTCGATTTCGAGGAAAAGGTCGACGGTACGGATCACAGCAAATACCTGTGGGGCAACGCAGCCTATGCCCTGGGCACCCGTCTGACGGATGCCTTCGCCAAATACGGCTGGTGTGCCGCCATCCGCGGCGTTGAGGGCGGAGGACTGGTGGAGGGGCTGCCCGTTCACACCTTCAAGACCGACGAGGGCGATGTAGCGCTCAAATGCCCCACGGAAATTGCCATCACCGACCGTCGCGAAAAGGAACTGGCCGATCTGGGATTCGTGCCTTTGGTCCATTGCAAAGGGACCGATTTTGCCGCCTTTTTCAGCACCCAGTCGGCCAACAAACCCAAGGTGTACGACTCGGACGACGCCAATGCCAATGCCCGCATGTCCTCCCAGATTCAATATATTATGGCCACGTCGCGTTTTGCCCACTACCTTAAATCCATGATGCGGGACAAGATCGGAAGTTTTATGAGCCGCAGCGAAGCCGAAAGTTTTCTCAACCGGTGGATTAACAACTATACCCTGGGCGATGCCGATGCCGGCCAGGAGATGAAAGCCAAATACCCGCTGAGTGAAGCGCGCGTCGATGTTACCGAAATACCCGGGAAAGCAGGTGCGTACCGGGCAGTTGCCTTTTTGAAGCCCCATTACCAGTTGGATGAACTTAGCGTATCCTTGCGGTTGGTGGCCGACCTGCCGCCGCCGGCCGGTGGATAAAGCAAGCGTTCATACCCAGGCCTTTCTTGGAAAGGAGGTGCCAACCGGCAGGCGAAACGTCAAAATCGAAAAAAGCATTCAACAAAAGCATAATTAATAACCGTGGTCGAGAACCACCCAATAACAGGAGGTTGATTATGAGCGTTGATATGTTCCTTAAAATCGATGGGATAGACGGAGAATCGTCAGATGACAAGCACAAGGGCGAGGTTGATGTGCTTGCCTGGAGTTGGGGAGCCACCCAGTCCGGGACAACCCACATGGGGCAGGGTGGCGGTGGCGGTAAAGCCAATTTTCAGGATGTCAGCGTGACCAAGTATGTCGATAAAGCTTCAGCTAAAATTCTTGAACATGTCGCCAGTGGAAAGCATATAAAAGAGCTGATTCTTACGGTCCGCAAAGCATCGGGCGATAAACCGCTCGAATATGTCAAACTCACGATGAAGGACGCGATGATCACATCGGTTTCCACGGGTGGATCCGGCGGAGAAGACAGGCTGACCGAAAACATCACCATCAATTTCCCAAAATACGAGTATGAGTATGTGCCCCAGAAACCGGATGGCAGCGGCGACTCTCCGCTGAAGTCCGGATGGGATATTGCTGCGAACAAGAAATTGTAACGATTTCGATGGAACGATTTTGACATGGACAATGCTCAGGCGTCTTTGCTGGACAGACTCATCGACACGGATCCGTCCGAATCGCAAGAGTCTGTCCAGCATCGCCTCCTGAATGTGGGACAGGTCAAGGCCAGTGTGGCCAGGGACCTGGAGAACTTGCTGAACAGCCGGCGAATGATAACCCCTATACCGGAGGGAATGCGTCATCTCGCGGACTCGGTGGTCACCTACGGCCTGAAAGACTTTACGGCCAAAAATACTGCCAGTATGGATGCCATTCAGGCCATTCGGAAGGATGTGGAACGGGCCACCGCCCTTTTTGAGCCGCGACTGAAAAACGTAAAAGTTACGGTCGATACCGGCAATCATAAGGAGCGCAACCTGAACTTTCGCATTTCGGCCCTGTTGGTCGTGGATCCGATACGTGAACCGGTGACTTTCGACACACACTTCGACGCTATCCAAAAAAAGTATGTGGTAACCGACTGATTCAAATTATAGTTTTGCATGCCAATGCCTCGTCGATAAATTCTTCTTTAAACCTTGCAACCGGCTGTCTGGCCCGCCTTTCAATAATTTTCACTCTCATGGATTGGATGGATAGACAACATTTATGGAAGACAGACTTCTCGATTACTATGAACGTGAATTGACTTTCATCCGAGAGATGGGGGCGGAATTTGCAAAAAAATACCCCAAGATTGCCGGCCGCCTGCTGCTTGAGGGCGACAAGTGCGAAGATCCGCACACCGAACGGCTGATCGAGGCCTTTGCCTTGATCAGCGGACGGATACATAAAAAAATCGATGACGATTTTCCGGAAATCACCGAATCCCTTCTCAATATCATTTATCCGCACTACATTAATCCGGTTCCTTCCATGTCGATCGTTCGCTTCGATCCAATCAAGCAGAATATTCAAGAGGGGGGATACCTTATTGACAAAGGCGCGACGCTGTTCTCCAAACCGGTCCAAGGCGTCCCCTGCCGATTTTCTACTACACAGGACGTACGGATATGGCCGGTGGAAGTCAAAGATGCCCGCATCAAAGAACCCAAGAAGTTAATCAAGGGAGCCGTCCAGGTCATCGAAATCGACATGCAGGCCTATAACAAATTGAGCATTTCGAAGATCGATTGGCGATCGTTGCGTTTTTTTCTCAACGGACCCCATCAGCATGTTTTCCACCTGTACGAGCTGATCCTCAATCACATTTGCCACATCGAATGTGAATTCAGCAATCCGGACGGCAGCCTCTCCCTGAAGGAAATCGGAACCAGCAGCATCCTGCCGGTCGGTTTTGCCGATGAAGAGGGTATGCTTCCCTACTCGAAACGTTCGTTTCCCGGCTACCTTCTGCTTTTCGAATACTTCTGCTTCCCGGAAAAGTTCCTTTTTTTCGAGATCAACGAACTGGAAAGGCTAAAGAAGGAAAAAACGGGAGACCGGGTGACCCTGCGCATGTATCTCAATCGCATGGGAAAATCGGACCTGGTGGTCAATGCGGACACCTTTCTGTTGAACGCGACACCCGTGGCCAATCTGTTCCAGAGGATCGCCGAGCCTATCCGGGTCGAGCACCGCAAGACCGAATACCCGGTCGTACCGGACGTTCGAAGACCCAATGCCACCGAAGTCTACACCGTGGACCAGGTGACGGCATCCCTGTCCGGCGGGGCCGGGGCGCAGAAAGAGTACCGGCCTTTTTATTCCATGCGGCATCACCTGGGCGATGACGGCATTGCCGAGGACCAGACCTTCTGGCACTTGCAACGCCGGCCCTCCGGAAAAAAAGGAGACCGGGGGACAGAGGTTTTTCTCTCCTTTTCGGACCTCAACCTGAAGCCATCGGATCCGACCGAAGATGTCCTCACCGTACGCGTCACATGCACAAACAGGGACCTTCCTTCACGTCTTCCCTTTGGAGACGCCGCCGGCGATTTCAACATGGAGACTGCCGCTCCAGTATCCAAAATCAGCTGTATTCTGAAGCCTACACCCACGCGGCGTCCTTTTCTAGGGAGCGCCTTGCAGTGGCGGCTGGTTTCCCATTTCTCACTGAATTACATGTCCCTGGTGGAAGGTGGCGAACAGGCGCTCAAAGAAATTCTGAGGTTGTACGACTTCAACAATTCCCTGGCCACCCAGCAGATGATCGGCGGCATCGTATCCGTTGACAGCCGGCACATCACCAAGCGCATCAAACGATCCTTTTGCCGGGGGGTGGAAGTTACGATCACCTTTGACGAGGACAAGTACGTGGGAACGGGTATCTTCTTGTTCGCCAGCGTACTGGAACGCTTTTTATCCCAGTATGTATCCGTCAACTCTTTTTCGCAACTTATCATGAAAACCTTGCAGCGTGAGGAACCGGTAAAAATATGGCCCCCGAGGAGCGGAAACCAAATCCTGATTTAAAAGAACAGCTTTTCGACCGTTTTTACGAGTTTTCGTTTTACCGGGCCGTCTATCTGCTGGAGCGTTTTCCCGGTCAACACAAAACACTCGGAGAAGCTCTGGTTCCCTCCGAAGAGCCGGTTCAATTCCGCGCTAAAAAAGGCTTCGGCTTCCCGCCCAGCGACATTTCCGACCTCAAGGAAGCAGAGGAAGATCGGCGGCCGTCCATGGAAGTCGCCTTTTTGGGGCTGACCGGACCATCCGGCGTACTGCCCCACTGGTACACGCAGTTGATACTGGAGCGCGAACGGGAAAAAGATCTCACCCTGGCCGATTTTCTGGATTTGTTTCATCATCGACTCATCACCCTCTTTTATCTGGCATGGAAGAAACACCGCTTTCCGGAGAACTACCAGCCGGGCGCGAGCGACCGGCTTTCACGATACCTGTTGAGCCTGGCGGGGCTGGGAACACCGGGTCTGACGAGCATGATCGGACTGCCCGAAGAGGCTTTGACTTTCTACAGTGGGCTGCTCTCCCGTCCCGTTGCCTCAGCGGTTTCCATCGAATCCGCCGTTGCTTATTTTGCAGACGCCAGTGTGCGTGTCGAGCAATTCATCGAACGCATCGTGGATCTCGAACCGGCCGACCAGACCCAATTGGGAACCGCCAATGCTACCTTGGGCGATGATGCCATCTGCGGCAGCCAGGTGTGGGAGAGCCAGACGAAATTTCGGGTGCATCTGGGTCCCGTCGGCAAGGAGAAATTTTCCCGGCTCATGCCGACCGGCGACCTGCTGGTTCCTATTTTCTCCTTGGTCCGCTACATGGTGGGCATCGAGTACGAATTCGAAATACGTATCTACCTGCGGAAAAAAGATGTTCCTTTATGCCGGTTGGGAACTGAAGGACCTGATGCCCCTATGCTCGGCTGGACCACCTGGGTTTCATCGCCGGGATATGAATACGAAGAGGATATCTTTTTTACGTTTCAGGAATACGATTTGAAACTGGTGAAGTTCTAGAGTTAATAAAGGAGAAAATTATGGCCGTGTCCAACCTCAAGTCCCTGATCGCCAAGCTGAACGAGACCTGTCGCAGCGCCTTGGAATCCGCCGCCGGGCTCTGTCTTTCCCAGACCCACTATGAGGTGGAAATCGAACATTTCCTGATTAAGCTGCTGGAACTGTCCGATACGGATATTCTAAAAATACTCAAACACTTCGAGATCAACGAAGCCCATCTGGTAGCCGATCTGACTCGGGCCATCGAGAAATTTAAAACCGGCAATGCACGCACCCCGGCCCTTTCGCCTACCATTCCGCAGATGATTCAAGAGGCCTGGATGTTTGCCTCGGTCGAATACCAGACCCCAGGCATCCGTTCCGGACAGATCCTGCTGGCCCTGCTGGACAGCGAAAAGTTTGCCCGCATGCTGGTGTCCGAATCCGATACGTTGAAAAAGATTTCCGTGGAAACCCTCAAAGAAAGCCTCATGGACCTGACGGCCGGTTCCATCGAAGATGCGGGGGGCGCTGCGGATACGTCAAAGGACGCTGCCGCCGGACGTACCGCAGGACCTGCCGGAACCAAGGCTTTGGACCAGTACACGATCAATCTCACCGAGCGGGCCAAAAAAGGCGAAATCGATCCGGTGCTGGGCCGCGACTTCGAGATCCGCCAGATGGTGGATATCCTTATCCGACGCCGCCAGAACAACCCGATACTAACCGGAGAGGCCGGGGTGGGCAAGACGGCCGTAGTGGAAGGATTCGCCCTGCGCATCGTCGAAGGGGATGTGCCGCCGATTTTACAGAACGTGGCCCTGCACACCCTGGATTTAGGGCTGCTCCAGGCCGGGGCCGGCGTGAAGGGCGAATTCGAAAACCGACTGAAGGGAGTCATTAACGAAGTCAAGGCCTCTCCGGTTCCCATCATTCTGTTTATCGACGAGGCCCATACGCTCATCGGCGCCGGCGGTCAGGCCGGGGCAGGGGACGCGGCCAATCTGCTCAAACCGGCCCTTGCCCGCGGCGAACTTCGCACCATAGCGGCCACCACCTGGGCCGAGTACAAGAAATATTTCGAAAAAGACGCGGCCATGGCCCGACGGTTCCAGGTCGTCAAGGTCGAAGAACCGGACGAGGAAAAGGCCATGGTTATGATGCGGGCCATCGGACCGTTCCTGGAAAAACACCACAATGTGATGATCACCGACGACGCTCTGGCCGACACGGTACACCTTTCCAGCCGTTACATTTCCGGCCGCCAGTTGCCGGACAAGGCGGTAAGTGTACTCGACACCGCCTGCGCCCGGGTGGCTATCGGATTGACCACCAGTCCCCCCGCTGTGGAGCAGGCCCAGCGGCGCATCGGCGACATCGATCGTGAAGTCAAAATCTTAGAACGGGAAGCGGCCATCGGCCGGGATCATTCCGAACGCATGGCGCAGCTTGCTGCCGAGCGCAAAGCCTCCCAGGCCGAAATGACACGGCTGCAGGAAAAGTGGCAGAGCGAAATGGAGGTGGCCGGACAGGTCCGGGAGTTGTACCAGGAAATCCATGCCCTGATGGAAGAGGGTGAGGGTGCTAAAGATGAGATTGCTTCCAAGCAGGAGCAACTCAAGGAACTGGAGGCTGAACTGGAAAAACGCCAGGGCGACGAGCCCCTGGTGCAGATCGCCGTGGACGGTGAAACCGTGTCTCAGGTCGTGTCCGGTTGGACGGGCATACCCACGGGGCGCATGCTCACCGACGAAATCGCAACGGTGCTCAGCCTTGCCGACCGGCTCAAGGAACGCATCATCGGCCAGGACCACGGGCTGGAGGCTATCGAACAGGTCGTCCAGACGGCCCACGCCGGCATCGAGGATCCCTCCAAACCTACGGGTGTATTCATGCTGGTGGGGCCCTCCGGCGTCGGCAAGACCGAAACGGCCCTGGCATTGTCCGAACTGCTTTACGGCGGCGAACAGAACATGATCAGCATCAACATGAGCGAATACCAGGAGGCCCATACGGTTTCCAGCCTCAAGGGATCGCCTCCCGGCTACGTGGGATATGGAGAAGGCGGCGTGCTCACCGAGGCGGTCCGTCGCAAACCTTATTCGGTGGTGCTTTTGGACGAGGTCGAAAAGGCCCACCCCGACGTCATGGAACTGTTCTTCCAGGTGTTCGACAAGGGCATCATGGAAGACGGGGAGGGGCGCCGCATCGATTTCAAGAATTGCCTGATCATTCTGACCTCCAACCTGGGCACCGACCTGATCATGAATCTGTGCGCCGACGAAGAGACCATGCCCGATCCGGCCGGCATGGGCGAAATGGTCAAACCGGAACTGCTCAAACACTTCAAGCCGGCCTTTTTGGGACGCATGAAAATCGTACCCTACTACCCCATTACCGACGAGAACATGAAGCTGATCGTACGCCTCAAGCTCAACCGCATCGTCAAGCGTATGAAGGAAAACCGGGAGGTTGAATTCGTTTACGACGATGCCGTAGTGAACGCTATTTCCGGACGCTGCACCGACGTAGACTCCGGTGCGCGCAACGCAGACAACATCATGACCAACACCCTGCTGCCGGAAATGTCCCGGGAACTGCTAAGCCGCCAGGCCGACGGACAGCAAATCAGCAAGGTGAGTGTCACCATGGATGGAGATGGGTTCGCCTACGACATCGCTTAGCTAATCAAATAGGAATGTGGCACCCCAATGAAGGGTGGCGCAAAAATGCCAGGTTGACAAGGAAGCGGAATCCGAAAAGCGGTTGCCGCTCGATCAGGCTGCCCGATTGGCTATCGATCCGCAACGAGAGCGCAAAATGGGTCATGGGGAGAGTGGTTAGCATGCCAAAATATACAGTGGCACACAGTCGTAAAATCAACTCGAATATACCGAGTCTTAATGAATGGGAACGATTCAGCGGTGGTCCGGGAGACCGTAACAATTCTCTTTTAAAAGCCATTGATAAAAATGTTTATGAACATTTCATCTATTATCGCAATTTTGTTGCGCGGGGCGAAAACGAAGTTGAGCGATTGTGTTGCCTTATTCAGCTATGGATGGCGACCGATTTGTACATAAAGTCCTATAAAGGGAAATACCGCACTAAAACGGTTGGTATAAAAGGGCCGACAAGCAATCCATTTGCCAAAGGAATCGATGGAGGCACAAATATTAACCTTCCGACAAGAAATGGAGACAACTCCCCAACGCTGCGTATTGATGCAGTGGAAGCGTTGGAGACAATTGTTGCAAGAGAATTAATGGTACTCACGGGTGCACCATCGAAAGCTGCATTGAAAGCAACCATAAAGGATGCCCAGCTCTGCCAACTTTCCCAACATGGACTAAATGTAGACAAAGGACCTCGGATTTATCTGAATAAAATAGAACGAGCCGAACATCGCATCCTGTTCGGAAATAAAGTGGCGAAAATGCGCGACCCCCAAAATCCAGCTCAATGGATAGATGCAGACACGCTATTTGTCAAAAGAGGACCATGTGGAAGCGCAGTAATGGAAGTTCTCAAGAGTCAACCAAAAGAATTTATTACTGATAAAGGACCAATGGATCTTCGAGCCTGTCTGAGTCGGTTTACAACTGGACTTAGTGGTCATTGCGGTTTTGTGATGACCCATGGCAGAAAATTTTTCATGGAAACGGGCCAACATAAAGCTCAAAATAAAGGAACAGGTGAAGCGGGTTTCTTCCATTCCGCCTATACTGCCGGAGAGGGAGTCCTTTGCTCCGGATCGATTGTGTTCAGAAATGGCAAACCGTTGTTATTGACAAATCTCAGTGGCCACTATCAACCGCCCCCCCGAAAACTCGAACATGTGATCAGACTTTTTGAAACAGCCGAAGTGCCTCTCAACGAATTAAACATTCTCACCGCCTTGCCGGGCGATAAGTATGGATTTTACGACAATACGGACTTAAATGAGTTTAGATCGACGATAAAAGGCAGGATGGCCGATGCGGCAAGAACTGGGCAATTTAAGTATGCCCGGACAACTGGCAACGCTCCGCCACGCCCATCGAAGGTTAATCGACCAAGAGTATAGGAAAAGTCCGATGCTGCCAACCGACCATCCAACCGGCGATTTTCCCCGCAGGCAAAGGAGGAGCCATGGCTGACCCCATCACATTCGAGAGTATCGGCGTTTCCATGTCCACTCAACCGGTGGATCCACGGGGCAGGCCGCAGTCCGATACCCCATTCAAAGTTATCATCATGGGGGATTTCAGCGGCCAGGCCAATCGGGGCGGGGAAACCGACGGCTCCGATATCGATCGGCGCAGGCTTTATCGGGTGGACAGGGACAGCGACGATTCTGTAATGGATAAGATGGGCGTGGCCTTAAGACTCCAATGGGCTGGGGGACAGACGCCGCCTGTGGAACTGGTTTTCGAGGAATTGGACGATTTTCACCCGGAACAGATCTTTTACCGCGTGCCGATCTTCAAAGCCCTGAAAAAGAGCCGCCGAAAGTTGCTGGATCCGGAAACAGCCGCAGAAATTGTCGGCCGTATTTCGCAGGAAAAGGCTTTGTCGCCCGAAACCCAAGACCCCGTCCCAAGTCCGACGCCGGATGCCGACAAGGTCGATTTTTCTGGAGAGACTACCGCCGGTCTGCTCGATCAGGTTCTGGATGCCAGTTCTCCGGCCCCTGCCGCGAACGGGCGGTCCAAATCACAGACCGATTGGGATCGCTTTCTGGGAGCGATTGTCGGACCGCATCTGGTTCCGGATATCGGCGACGAGCAGGATGCCATGGTGGCCGCGATCGACCGTTCGATTTCCGAAACCATGCGTCGCATCCTGCATCACCAGGACTTCCAGGCAGTCGAATCGGTTTGGCGCGCGCTGCGTTTTTGCCTCAGAAGGCTGGAAACCGATGATACGTTGAGTGTTTACCTGCTGGATGCAACCCAAGTGGAAGTCGCGTCAGACCTGACGGCCAACGAGGACCTCCGGGATACGGCGCTTTACAAAAGATTGAGTTCGGCGGTCCTTGCGGACAGCAATCAAGCGCCGTGGTCCCTTTTAGCGGGCTTGTATACATTTTCAAGAAAAAAAGCGGATACGGTGACCCTGGCCCGACTCGGCGCCATGGGGCAGATATTGGGCGCCCCGTTCGTGGGTGCGGGCGAGGGCGGCCTGGTGGGAGCCACTTCTTTTGCGGACAACCCGGATCCATCGGACTGGAAACTGGAGGGCGACCTTAACGACGAAAAGACCTGGCGGGTGCTGAGAACTCTGCCCGAGGCCACTTGGGTGGGCTTGGCGATACCCCGTTTCATCATCCGCTGGCCTTATGGAGAAAAGACCGACCCGGTGGATGCCTTCGATTTCGAAGAGATCATCGAACCGGCGCACCATGAAGATTATCTTTGGGCCAACCCGGTCTTTGCCTTGATTCAGGTTTTCGGACGCACCTTCACCCACCATGGATGGGATTGGTCCCGGGGGTTGGTTGCCGGAATCGACGACCTGCCGCTTATTCTGGTTTCAGACGGCGAGGAAAAAGCCGTAAAACCCTGTACCGAAACTTTTTTAAGTGAGAGAGCGCTGGAAATCCTCGTTGCCAACGGGCTCATGCCGTTGGTTGCATTCAAAGACGCGGGTCAAGTCCGTTTAGCTCGTTTCCAGTCCATTGCCGAGCCGTTGCATCGACTGTCGGGGAGATGGTCGTCATAGACCGGCCATGGTTGGGTATTCGCGTTGACTTTAAAAAGGCTCGTTGGTATCAATGATATGGACCTCATTGACAGGGCAGCGGCCCAAAGGCAACCCGCTTCAAAACGATACATTTTAAGGACAAAAATAAGAGGAGGCTTTCATGGCCCATACAGAGAAATCCATCATTGGTATCCAGACCCCATTGGGTGAAGATGAATTGATTCTTACCGGTTTCTCTGGCAATGAAGGTATCTCTTCACTCTATGAATTCAATCTGGAGATGGTATCTGAGAACAACAGCATTGTCTTTGAGGACATCATAGGCAAGCCGGTTGCGGTTACAGTGAATTTGACGAGTGGCGGTAAAAGATACTTCCATGGGGTTGTCGCTTTCTTTTCACAGGGAGAGGGGCTGCCAAATCCCGATGGCCCGCTTCATTTGACGACCTATTCCGCAAAAATGGTGCCCTGGCTCTGGCTGCTGACCAAAACGGTTAACTCCAGAATTTTCCAACAAAAATCCGTGCCTGATATCATAGAAACGATTTTCAAGGAAAAAGGGCTCGTGGATTTTGAAATGAGGCTTCAGAATACCTATTCCCCCCGTACCTACTGTGTCCAATACCAGGAGACCGATTTTCATTTTGTCAGCCGTCTTCTCGAAGAGGAGGGAATTTCCTACTTTTTCGATCATATGGAGGACAAACACAAGCTGATTCTTTCGGACAATCGTGCCGAACACAAGCCCTGCGAGAATCAAGATACCGTTCGTTACCATTCATCTTCAGACGGCTACGCGGAAGAGGACACCATCTCAAAATTTCACATGTCCAAGGAGATTACCTTCGGAAAATATGCCGCCAAGGACTTCAACTTTGAAATTTCGAACAACGACCTTCAATCCGAAGTGAAAGGCAAAGAGACCTTGGGGCCGGGAGATCGTGAGCTTTACCGCTATCCGGGTGGATACGATTCCAGTAAGCGCGGTGAAGATCTGGCCAATCTGCGAATGGAGGTGGAAGAGGCCCGTGTCACCCGTGTCGAGGGGAGCGGAAATTGTCGGGATTTTGTCAGCGGCCATACCTTCAACTTGGAGGAATATTACCGTTCCGATATGAACAAGGAATACTTGCTTCTCACGGTGTCGCATGAAGCCAAAGAACCTATCGGCTATGCTGCCGGAAAAACGGGGGTGGATGCCCCTTCGTACAACAATGCATTTACCTGTTTGCCTTCGGAAGTTCCATACCGTCCGCCGCTCGACACATCCAAGCCCGTTATTTACGGCTCCCAAACGGCCATCGTTGTGGGACCGGAAGGTGATGAGATCTACACGGATGAACATGGGCGGGTTAAGGTCCAATTTCATTGGGACCGTGAAGGAAAGATGAACGAAGACAGCTCCTGTTGGGTCCGGGTGAGTCAGGCTTGGGCGGGGACTCGGTGGGGGGCGATGTTTATTCCTCGGATCAATCAGGAGGTGATCGTCCAGTTTATCGAAGGCGATCCCGATCGGCCGATCATCACCGGCAGAGTCTACCATGGTCAGAATCCACCGCCATACACCCTGCCCGACGAAAAAACCAAAAGCACCATCATGTCCAATTCCACACCGGGTGGCGGTGGCTCCAACGAGATCCGTTTCGAGGACAGTGCGGGAGACGAAGAAATTTTTGTCCATGCCCAAATGAACATGAACAGCGTGGTCGAAGCCAACAAGACCTTGGAGGTCGGCGCTGACCGCACGACCCACGTTGCCGGTAATTTCGAGGAAACCATCGACGGCAACGAAACCCGCACCGTGGGCGGTTCGGTGGAAGAAACCATCAACGGCAGCGAAACCAGGAAAATTAGCGGCAGTGTCGATGAAACCATTTCCGGCGGTGAGACGCGGACCATTTCCGGAGGACTGGACGAAACCATCAGCGGCGGAGAGACCCGCACGGTAAACGGCAACCAGACCAAGACGATCACCGGATCGAAGACCGAGACCGTTGTCGGTGGAATAACGGTAAACACACCGGCAACCTATGAGGTTACTGCTACAGGAGGCCTTACCATGACCGCTCCGGCCGGTGTGACGGTGAACGCGCCCGGCGGGTACACGCTCGTCGCTCCCGGCGGCAACAACACGGTTGATTCCTGGTTTCAATCCATCGGCGGAAAAAATGAAGATTTTTTTTCGATCGTCAACCAGGCCACTGGGATGAAAAACGAGATGGTGGGCATGGCCAATTGTTTCACGAATGCGAAGATCGACCTGGCGGGTTTCGTGTTTGACCGTGCCGCCGTTAAAAATGACGAAGGTCCAGTCAATATCAAACAGATTGCCACACAAATGGCTACCGGGACAGCCACTGTGTTAGACTTTGCTCTGACCATGATCGGCCTTTAAGGTTGATAAATCGTAAAAAGCCTAAGACCCGTCATGCCGGACTTGATCCGGTATCCAGAATGTATTGAAATGACATGATACCGGCCTGCGGCGGAATGACGCCAACTTTTTACGAGTCCGTCAAGGCTGGATCGGCGTTAACCGGAAGGCAAATATGGGGGAGGTGGCCGATAATGAACAGACTATTTATTTTCCTCTTTGTGTTGGGTTTTCTTGCCATGATTTTCGGATCGCCAGTTATGCGAAAAATCAACGCTACCCGCGTTCAACAAAAAGGGATCGACGCCCGGGCCAGGGTGTTGGAAATCAAGGATACCGGCAATCGGAGGAATAAAAATCCGGTGGTCACGATCAAATTGATGGTCACCGATCCTTCCGGCCGTGAATTCCCTGGAGAAGTGGAAATGGCTGTATCGCCGGTATATATGAGCCGATACCAGCCGGGCAAGACGGTCAGCGTCAAGTATCTTCCGGATTCACCTTCTAAAATGATAATCGAAGAATAAAAAACAGGTACTGAAAACACAATGAAAACCATCAAGCCTCAGAAATTGGGGCTTCTCACTCGTTGCTTCGAGTACAATCAGCGCTTCTATTTCGCAGTCTCCGTTCTCATGTACGTGCCGCTTGGAGGAGAAGCGGATTTGCTGTCCGAAGCGAGCATGTGGGAGATGGTTCCAGACGAGATCGGCAAGGAAGGGATTCTGGAAGCCGCCATACCCAAGGCCCGGGCTGAATTTCTGGCCGCCGGCTTCGCTTTCCCACCGGGTGTTCAACCCAGTTTGGCCTGCACGGTGAGAATTGCCTTTGCCGGCCGTGAGAAATCTCTGAATGTTTTCGGTGACCGCTTCTGGGAGATGGGGCAGAGTTCCGAGCCGCAACCGTTTAAAAAAATGGCACTGAGCTGGCAGCGGGCTTACGGAGGTGAAGGTTTTTCCAAAAATCCCCTGGGAAGGGGGTTTAAACCTGTAAAAGGAGCTCAAGGAACAGTCCATCTGCTTCCCAATCTACAATACCCTGGAGAAACGACATACGATCCGGATATTCCCATTACGCCGGCCTGTTTCGGTCCCCTTGACATTTCCTGGCCTCAGCGGTTTTCAAAAGCAGGTACCTACAACAAAGCGTGGCTGAAGGAAGATTTCCCGGCTTTTGCCCGCGATATCGACTGGACTATTTTCAATATTGCGCCGGAGGATCAATGGTTCGAGGGTCATCTTAACGGCGATGAAGCCTATTGCTTCGAAAATCTTCATCCGGAAAAATCTCGCATCGAAGGGCGACTCCCCGGTTTCAAAGCCCGCTGCTATATTACACGAAAAGCCGAATCCGGAGACGTTTTCGAGGAATTGCCGACTCGGTTTTCGACGGCCTGGTTTTTTCCCCACCGGGAGCGGGCTGTGTTGATCTACCAGGGACTCTGCGAAACCATAGATGAAGATGGCTCCGATATCGTCCACGTGATGATCGGTGCCGAACGAATGGGTGAACCCAGGCCTCAAGAGCACTACCTCGATGTGCTGGCAAAGCGGCTCGACAAGGAAAAAGGCATGTTCTATGCCCTCAAAGATAGTCTGCTGGTCCCCGAGGGGCTGCCAAAAAGCGGTCATGCCGCCCCTGTCGATGAGAATCCGATCCGGGAAAAGATGCGCAAACGCATGGAACGGCAAATTGCCGAAGCAAGAGCAGTAGCCGAAAGCTACGGCCTGGATCCGGATGTGCATGCACCCAAAACCCTTCCTCCCGAAGAACCTGCTCCGGATCTGGAGCATCTTCCCGAGTTTATGGCTAAATTGGAAGCCGAAGCCCAAAAGCAGAAAAAAGAGGCTGAAATAAGTCTGGAAGGGGTCGAAAGACGGACCAAGGACTTGTTGGCGTCCTTGGATATGGATTTTGAGGAAATTCGTAAGGAATACAAGGAGAAGCCAAAGGGACCACCTGCATTCAGCGCCCAGGAAAAAATTGATTTCATGGAGCAACTGGCTGAAAAGATGCATAAACAGGACCTCGATCCCGAAGAGATCGAGGGCTATCTCAAGGACGAAGATTTCCGGCAGCGTCTTTTTGACGGTGAACTTCAGATCAAAGAATTCTACCGGATGTCTGCCCACCATCAAGACCCGGTAACCGCCTTGGACAAAGAAGCGGGAGAACGCATCCGACAGATGGCAATTGAAGCGCATGCCAAGGGGGAAAGTCTGGCTGGAAAAGATTTAACCGGCGTCGATCTGTCCGGTCTCGATTTACGCGGCGCCGATTTTCAAAAATGCTTTATGGAGAGTTCCAATCTCGAAAAGGCAAACCTGCAAAATGCAAACCTGAGCCAGGCCGTACTGGCTCATGCCAATTTGACCGATGCGCATTTGACCGGCGCCAACCTTTCCGGGGCCAATCTGGGCGGAGCATGCTGTGTAAGGCTCAACGCGGAAAATTCCGATTGTCGCGACACGATCCTGGTTAAGTCCAATCTTACCGGGGCCTCTTTCGCGAATGCCGATTTCAACGGATGCAATTGTTCAGGAGCCATTTACGAAGATACCAACTTTTCGGGTGTTCGTGCGGCTCAATTAAAATTTCTGGAATGCGACTTGCGGGGCCTGATTTTTTCAGGTGCACACCTCCACAAGTGCGTTTTTCTCAACGTCGAACTAAGTGGTGTGGATTTTTCGGGTGCATTTCTCCAAGCCAGTGTCTTTTTGGATGTAATCGGAAAGCAATGCCGCTTTGCGGGGGCCGACATGACCAATGTTCGCTTTGTCGGTCAATCCGTTTTCGATGGCAGCATTTTTTCCAATGCCCGGTTGGACGATGCAAATTTGCGGGGCATCTCGTTGCAGGACAGCGACTTCAATCATGCACAGATCAACCGTGCCGACTTCAGTGAGTGCAACCTCCGCAATGCCAACTTGTATCGTGCCGTCGGCCATGAAGCCAGTTTCGTAAAAACCGACTTGAACGATGCAAGCATGATTTCACTGAATATGATGAAAGGCTCGTTGCAGCGAGCCGATATTCGGGGAGCCGATTTGCGCGGGAGCAATTTATACCAGGTTGACATGGCCCGCGTGTATGCCAATCAATACACACAATTGGGCGATACCTTCACCAAAAAAATTCGTATCTATCCAAGACGGGTGGCTCCCAATGAAGCGTGACGAAATCGAAAAGCTTGTTGACCAAGGGGAGGCGGTCAGCAAAATTGAGCTGGTCAAAGAAGACCTGTCGGGTGCCAACCTTGCCGGTGGCATCTTCGAGGATGTCAATTTTGAAGGCGCCCTTCTTCAGGAAACCCGCTTCATGAATTCGATATTCGTGAAATGTAATTTTGGCAACGCCGATATGCAAGCGGTTGATTTTCGAAAAGCCAGTCTCCATGAGTGTAATCTGACCCATGGCGATCTGTCCTCCGCAAAGCTTGAAAGTACAAAACTCAGTTTTTCGAAATTATCCGGCGCGAATTGCAGCGGTGCGGATCTGCACATGACCGTATTCGCCAATTGTGACCTTTCGGGTGCCCGGTTTCATGCAACGCGAATGCTTCGGACCGTTTTTTTGGACTCGGTACTGGCCGAAAACGATTTTTCAAAGGCCGATATCCAACGTACCGTTTTGCTCGGAGCGGACCTGACTGCAGCTAATCTTGATGATTGCCGTTTTAATACGGTGATATTCATCAAAGCAAATCTGGCGGGACTGGATCTGAGTGGCAAACAATTTTTGACCTGCCAGTTCACCGATGCCAATCTGTCCGACTGCAACCTGACCCGCGCCGACATTGTTCAGGGAAATTTCAAGGGGGCCAATCTGCAGGGAGCGAACATGGACCGCTGCATTGCCAACAACGCCCTGTTTGTTGAGGCCAATCTGAAACAGTCGATCGCTTCCGGTGGACGATTTTCTCAATCCATTCTGATCGGGGCCGATCTTACCGGCGCGGATTTTTCCGGTGCCGATATGCAACAATGCATCCTGAAAGACGCAAATTGCACCTCGACCCGTTTCGACCGCGCCAATTTGACGTATGCCGATTTCTCGAATGCAGACCTGACATCGGCTTCCCTTTCCAGATCGATACTGTTCCGGGCAAACCTGCATGGCGTCAACGACCGGGGCGCTTTGATCGATGACCGCAAGTCCGCGCTTGGCGCAGATAAGGACCTTTTGGCGGCCGAGAATTGGCAGCCTCCTTACTAAGAATACATCCATAGCATGCCGGAGGAGAACATATGACCGCTACAGTATCCGAATTGAAGCAGGAAGCCGAATATTTTCAAGGCATCGGAACAGCCCTGGATTGCGACGATAGCACTCTGATGGTCAGCACAGATCAGGGCGTGTTCTCAGCAAAGCGGGCTTTAAGCTGCCTTGTCGAACCCGAGGAGGGGGACCGCGTTCTTCTGGCCGGGACGATCGATAGTGATCTTTTTGTTATCGCAGTGCTTGAGCGTATGGGCGACAAGGCGATTGCGATTCCCCTGGACGGCGATTGTTCAATTAACGTATCACGAGGGAAATTGAATGTCGCTGCCGAAAAAGGACTCAACCTGGTCACCTCCAAAGAAATGAGGTTGGACGCCACGGATTTATCTTTGCGGGTTCATCAAAGTCGTGTATTCATTGACAAGCTTAGCTATTTTGGCAGCCGGATTTCTGCATATTCTGAAAAAATACGGCTGGTTGGTGTTTTGCTCGATTCGGTTGTCGAACGAGTTGCCCAACGTTTCAAACGAAGCTACCGTGTTGTTGATGAAATCGATCACGTGAGAAGCAACGAAATCGACTATCGCGCGGATAAGAATTTGAGTCTGCGTGGGCAGAATGCTCTCATCGATGCCGATGAACTGGTAAGACTTGAAGGTGAGCAAATTCATCTGGGATAGAAGGAGGAATGTATGTTTGCAAATACCCAAATGGGCGGAATGGACAACGGCTTTCCTGATGTTTGCCTGACGCCTGCACCTCCATCGCCATCACCAGTACCGGTACCCTATCCCAACATCGCCAACGGCAACATGGGCGTTCCTGCGGTATATAATGTATTGATGTCCTGCGCTCCGGCCCATAACATGGGTACCCAAATTCCAATGACCAACGGTGACAATGCCGGTGTCGCGATGGGAGTCGCCGCGGGCACGGTTATGGGACCGTCCAAGCACCTTACAGCATCTTTTACGGTTCTCATCGGTGGCAAACCGGGTACCAAGCTTACCAGTACAACACTGCAGAACAATACGAATTGCCCTGGAGCACGCTTAGCGCCGAGCCAAACAAAGGTACTCCTGCTGGCCCCCTGATTTCGTTGAAATCGTTTACCTGCCACCTTTCTGGGAAAAAATGCACTGTTGCCGAAGTGTTTCACCGGCAAAGAGGGCATATCGCGTCTTTCACCATTTGAACTGGATCTTTTATCCTTTAGACCACCATATATAGGTTTAGCCATTCAATAAAAAAACAATATGTGGTATGTTTCTCTTGGATTCCGTATGATTAAAGGGGCGGAGGTGGTGATACATTGGCTGTAATAAAAAGCCCCGGGGCATCAACCCCGGGGCTTTTCCGTGCGGTCCATTCGGGGACTATTTGAAAAAGTTTTTAAACAGCGATTTCGATTTTTTCTGGGGGACGGACGGAGCCTCGTCGATATCCGGGAGGTTGGCCTTGGCGTCGGTCTTCTCCAAGGCATCAGGTGCCATATCCGGTATTTCCGCCAGGCGCCCGCCACCAAGGAATTTGAATTTGGGGCCCCGGTCGGTCAACGCCAACTCCGCACCCTGGGCCAGCACCGACTGGTTGCCCACTGCCCGACCGTTGATGGTGACCATGTTTCTGCCGGTCAGGTCCTTGGCGTAATAATTGTTTTCGTTGAAAAAGATTTGCACGTGCCGTCCGGCGAGGGCGCTGTTGGCGATGGCAAAATCGCAATCTGCATCCATGCCGATGGTAACGGGCAACAGGTTGTAGGATTGCAGCGTCGGGCCGAATTGAATGACCAGCGGGGCGTTGGTGCTGATTACCGGAATCTCCATATCTGGCCCAACGGTGAGCCCCGGCTCCGAAGCTGGCGGTGGCGGCGATGCCACCGGCGGGGTCGGTGCGTCAGGTGCAGGCGTTGGCATCGGAGCGGGCGTTTGCGGTGGCGGCGGTGAAACCGGTGCCGGTGGTCTGGGAGCAGGTGAGGCGGGGGGCGCTACCGGTGCAGTTCGGTGCGTTGCCGTTGGCGCAACCGGGACCTGTCCGGTTTCAATTTTGGTCAGAAAGCTGGCCTTGGGACCCTTTTCGGAAAAGGTGATCACATCGCCGTCCCTGAGGTAGACATCGGCAATTCGTTTTCCATTGACATAGGTGCCGTTGGTACTGGCGTCAATGATGCGAAACCGGTTGCCCTGTTTTTCGATGCGGGCATGTTTCCTGGAGATGGTCGTCAATCCTTTCTCGAAACGGACCTGGCATGTGGAATGGCGACCGATGTGAACGGGAAACTCGGAAAAATCCTGAATCTGCCCCTTCAGGGGGCCTTGAATATGAACGAGTTGAATGGTGATGTTCGGCATCTGGGGCATGTTGTCCCGCCTGCATGTTTCTTGGTGTTACGGTTCGGCAGCCGCAATGCGGCCCGATGATATCCGCTGGACTATAGACGTGAAACGATAATGGTTGTCAAGCGCTTTTCATTCAAGGCGAATCTAGTCGCCCGAACTGCTTTTGATTCTCTCCAGCCGCTCGTTCAACAATTTCGCTTTTCTCAGATTTTGTTGAACGTCTTTGTAATCCGGATCGACGGCCACCACCTTTTCCCAAGAGTCGATGGCCTGACCCAACTCTTCCTGGCCGAAATAAACGATCCCCTGATTATAATTCAGTTCCTTGTACTCTTCCAGACTGCTTTCGATGTAGCTTGCACAATCGCTGCAATCCGACTTGATGGCAGCGGCCTCCTTAAAGGCATCCCTGGCAGCCAGATATTCCTGTTTGTCGTATAAAATCGTTGCTTTTTGATAGTACGTCTGGAAGAGAAGGTCAGTCGCTCCATCGTCGTCCGGATTCAATGCCCGCGCCTTTTGCAAGGTTTCGATAGCCTGGTCGTACTGATTGTTCCGCAAGAGTTCTTCCCCTTTTTCCCGCAGGGATTCCGAGTCCGTCGACTGGCACCGGGCCAATAATTCCGGGCATTGCGCGCAGTTTTCATCGTAGTCCAATGCCGTGGTAAAGGCGTTTTTGGCTTCATTTAACCGGTTGGCTGCAAGATGGGATTTGCCCAGTTCCAGATAAGACCGGGAAATATAGCTTCTGGCGGCCGGGTCACCCGGGTCGGCGCTCAATACTTTTTGAAACTCGACGATGGCATCTTCGTACTGTCCTTCTTCAAACAGGGACACGCCCGTTTCACGGTATCCGGCCACCTGGTCCACGGGTTCTTCCGTCTCCGGCCGGTATTCTCCGGAGGCCTCCGGTGCCTCGTCTCGCGGCTCAAGTTCGGCGGGTTCGGCAGCATAGGCCGGCGTCTCCTCATCAGCGGGAGCTTTCGGTGCCCCGGCCGTTTCAAGGTTCGGCACTTTCACTTTCTGCCCCACCTTGATACTGGTCGGATCGTCAATGCCATTGTAGTCGGCAATCACCCGAAACAGCTTGTAGTCCCCATAGTATTTCTTGGCGATTTTAGAGAGGCTTTCGCCGGGTTGGATTTCATGCAGGGTGTATTCGCCGGAGATTTTGGGAGTCGATTGCGAAGCTGTCGTCGAAGCAGTGCTGATTCGAATCAGGTCCTCTATGGACACCCCATCGATGACCGGAATACGTATCTTCTGACCCACGCGCACCCGGGTGACGTCGGTCATTTTGTTGAAATTGGCAATATGGTGATATTTTTTATAGTCGCCATAATATTTAAGCGCCAGCTTGGAAATGCTTTCTCCGGCTTTGATTTGATGGGTGATGTACTTCGTGCCCCCATCCGGCTGCCTTTGCTGGAGCATGGCCGCCGCCTTTTCGTGCTCCGGGCGATAATAAAGGGCTTTTAAAAACTCTTTTTTGGCCGACTCCCATTGGCCCTTGTCCCGGTAACGCAAACCGGCCTGGTAATGGTTTTCGGCCAGGTCGTCGAGCTGTTTTTCGAGACGCTGGATACCTTCGGTTACGACCGGTTCCTTGGGTGCTATGGTTTGTGCCAGTTTGAACTGCTCCAGGGCCTCCAACAGATTGCCCTGGGCTTCATAGGCTTGCGCCTGCTCGATATACGCGTTGGCTTGCTTGTCCATTTCCCGAGGGGCCTGGGAGGCCTGGCAACCCAGCAATACAAGAAGGATCACCCCCAGACCAGCACTTAGGTATTTGTGTTTCATGGCATACTCACTTTAGTGGGTAAGATTGAAAAGTTTTCAAACGGGAAACGAAACGCTTCATATCCCGCTTCAATACCTGGTCACGCCGGATCGTAAACGGGTCCGCGAAAAACGGATTGCCTCCCCGGTCTACGGTAACGGCGATTTTGAATCCGGCCTGGCGCGACAGGGATATCACGGTTTGATTGCGCCTGCCGAATGGGTACGAAAAAATCAGGGTGTCCTGATCGAGCTCGTGGTCGATAATCTCCTTGGAACGAAAGATTTCTTTCTTCAACCGGGCCAGATAGGCCTTGTCATCCTCAGTTTCCTTTTTCTTGGACAGATCGCTGTGGGCCACCGAATGCGATCCGATGTAAAAGCCCTCTTGCTTCAGTTCCCGAAGGTGATCCCAGGTCATGGCCTTGCTGGACACCCCGACGTAATCGATGTAAATGAACAACGTGGCCGCAAATCCGTATTTTTTGAGAATCGGATAGGCTATATTATATACGGAGCGATAGCCGTCGTCCACGGTTATCATGACTGCATTTTTCGGGATGGCCTTGCGGTAGTCCAGAAAATCCAGCAGTTCTTCGGGACCGATTACCCGGTAGCCGTTCTCCTTGAGATACTTCATCTGCCGATCAAAAACGTCGGCCGGCATACACAAGGGCGAATCACAGGAATTGGCAAAACGGTGATAGCAGAGTATCGGAACCGTCTGATAACCCTTTTCCGTGATCCCTCCGCGGTTGGCTATTTTCAGAGGGATGACGACGAAACGGCCGGGAAGAAAGGCGGTTTCGGGGTTGGTGTCCTCAATCATCCAGGCCAACCGGGCTTCTCCGAGATATCGTTGTGCCAACATTTCCGGATTTTCCCCGGGTTCAATCTTATGCAATATACGTTCCGGAGAACGGTATTCACCTGGAGGCGACACCGGGGCAATGATCGTCGGTCCTGCGCAACCCGACAGGAAAATGAAAATGATCCAGAAAAAAATGAGGCTGGATGTGGTACGTGAGCCGAACAGGTGCATGGTGATCGCTCCGCTATGAAGAAAGAGAATCCGCAAGAACCAGCGTTGCATCGGAGAAAAGGGCTCACGCTGTTCTATCTTTCAAGAAAATCCTTGTGTTATCTATCATAGCGTCTCGCTTAATTCAATAGTGACGGGTTTAAGGAAATGCCCTTATCTGCAGGCCTAATTGTACCGGTCTGGCGTTTTGTGGCAGATCTATGCATTTTTACGAATCCGTCAAAAAAGCGACTCCTTGCGGATCAATTAGCGATGGCAGGGTTATGTCTGTTAAAAGATCTGAAAAATTTCAAAAATATGGTATTTTTCAAAAGAACATTGACCGAAAAACGAACTAACCTTCTATCATCTTTGAACAGCTGGTTTCCCAAAAGGATAAGTTGCTTGACAATCTATTGGTATCATAATAATTTTAGGCATATTTGGTCGATTGATCGGTGCTCATGCACCGATTCGCCGGAACCTTTTTCGGGTCGGCTTTTCCGGAACCTGAAACGCTGAATCGTCTCCATACCGGCATTGAATCCGAGAGTTGAAGAAAGCTGGCACGATGCCTGAAGAAAAGCGAAGAAGAATTCGAAAAACCCGCTGGTTTGTATGGCTGCTTGCATGGTGGCTGCTGGCCGTTTTCTTTTATCTTTTCATCGCTGCCAAGGAAACCCGAATGGTCGAAGCAGTTACTGCCAACGGGGTTGCCATGGTTTCAAAAAGCGCCGACAAGGCCGGCTTGCCGCTTCTCGAACGAGACGTTCAGGCGTTGACGAAACTGGTACAGGAAACGTCCGGGCTCCAAGGGGTGGTCGATGTGTCGATCATCGATCACAAAAATAAGATCATCGCTTTTTCCAATCGAAGCCAACTGCCGTCGACATCATCGGATCAAGTAAATTTGAAAAATGGTGTCGGCTATTGGAACCAAACGCTGGACAGCGGTGATCGAGTGATCTGTTTTTCAGGCGATATCAATTATGCCGGCACGAAAATCGGTGAGGTTTTTCTGGTCATGGACGCCGGGGGCGGCACCGATCTGCGTACGATTTTTTTCTGGACGGCCTTTGGCGCGTTGATTGCAGTCCTTTTTGTACTGCTGCTTATCGACTTTCACGGGATCCGTTCGCTGAAGGCGGCGGCAAAAGAACGGATTCAGAGTTGGATCGGAAGGAATCGGATGTTGTCCGACCGTCGCGAACTGGTCTGCCCGGTGTGCGGCAGCCTGAAACCGTTGAATCGTTCGTTTCTGCTCGAAGTCAACCTGGACCGCTATCCGGTGCTTCGAACGGCGGAAATGGATAACGTCAATGCGACCCCGCTTTTTCGCGACAGCATCAATCTCCGGGAAATATCGCGTCGTGAAGATCTGGGCTGGCTTCGGCGCCAAATGATTCATCGATGTGCGGATATCATCAAAAAATTGTCCGGTGAATGATCGGCCTGCGATGCAGGCGGCAACCGGGCGATGAGGAGAAAAAATATGGCCGGGAGCGAAAAAGCGACAACGACCATGATGTGGATGAAGCAGCTGTCGACCACGACCATCAATTCCGTTTCCAGCAAGATGAAAGCGTTTATGTCCGGACCTCCGCTTAAACGTCATGTCGCCCTGGGCGTTGCCGTTTGGATCATCGTCAATCTGTTCACTTTCTTCGCCATGCAGAGCAAAATCGACACGGCCCAGAAAACGTTCTACAGCAAGGGTGTCGATCTGGCCCTCGGTCTGGCCGATAAAAGCGGGTCGCTGATCCTTTCCACTGACCTTTTGTCCTTGAACCTGGCCATCCGGGAGGTCATGGAGAATACCGAAATCCGTTTCGCCGCCGTTTTGGATCACCAGGAAAAGATTCTGGCCCATTCCAACCCGGCAAAAATCAACCGTCAAATGACGCCTGTAAAAGAAGAGACCCTTGTCGATACGGTCAACGGCGTCAGCATCGCCTCGGGAAAAATGGATGCTGAGACGCCGGTGGTGGTTTTTAAAAGCAAGGTGACTTTCTCGGGGGTTAAAATCGGAGGGGTTGTCGTCGGTTGGGGGGCTAAAACGCTTGCGTCGAAGGTTAAATCCTATCGTTTGTTTATCTTGCTGTTTTTGATTTCCAGTGCGGCACTCACCGCCGGCTTCCTCTTTATGCTGGAGCGAACGCTCAAGAAAAGAAAGGCCGCGAGGGAAAAGGCGATGGAGGGAATGACGCGCATCGGCCCTTACCTGCTGACCCGGAAGATCGCCCAGGGAGGCATGGCCGAACTTTTTCTGGCCGACTACCTCAGAGAGGACGGATTTCGCAAGACTGTAGCCGTCAAAAGGGTCCTTCCCCACCTGGCCGACAATCGCGACTTTATCGACATGTTCATCCGGGAGGCCCGCCTGGCCGCCCTGCTTCAGCACCCCAATGTGGTTCAGATTGCGGACTTCGGCAAGATCCAGAATGCTTACTTTATCGCCATGGAATACGTGGATGGGAAAAATCTTGCCGAAATCATGGGATACCTGAAAAAGGGTTTGCCGGTGGATATGGCGGTCTTCCTGATTTTACAAATCAGCAATGCCCTGCATTACTCCCACACCCGCAAGGACGATAAAACCGGGACCCCGCTGAATATCGTCCATCGGGACATCAGTCCTCAGAATATCCTGATTTCCCTCAACGGAGAGGTCAAGCTCAGCGACTTCGGGATATCCAAAGCCGCTTCCGAACCTTCGCTCACCCAGGCCGGCGTAATCAAAGGGAAACTGTCTTATCTTTCTCCGGAACAGGCCATGGGGCAGGACGTGAACCATCAGATCGATATCTATGCCCTGGGTCTGGTGTTCTATGAAATTCTTTCCGGTAGCCGACTTTACCGCTTTACCAACGATATCGAAGCCATTCGTACCATTCCGAAGATGACCGTTCCGCCGATTATCACCAAGCGACCGGACATCCCCCAGGGACTGAACGATATCGTCATGAAGAGCCTCGAAAAATCGACGGTCAAACGCTACCAGACTGCACAGGAACTGCACGACGATCTGCTGAAGCTGAAAAACCATCTGGGGATTACTTACGACACCTCGGATTTGGCATTGTTCATGCGGGCCAATTTTGAAGAGAAAGATACGGAAACCCCGGCTTGATTTCGTTTTTGAGCAGACCGGGGCGACGTTCTCTGAATCGATGGTTCGAGATTCCTGACAACCGATAGGATTGGAAAGGGTAAAACTCAGGTGCCACAGCACTTGCCGACGATCATCTACCAAGGTGCCACGGACGTGGGCAATGTCCGCAGCAACAACGAAGACGTTTTTTACATTTGCGAGGATTGCCATTACTGCCTAGTGGCCGACGGCATGGGAGGGGCCGCTGCCGGGGAGGTGGCCAGCCGCATCTTTGCGGAAACGGCCAAGGCCGTTTTTGCCGGCCATGACGGGTCATCCGAGGAAAACACCATCGCCCGGGTACAGACCACCTTCAAGCTGGCCAACGATAAAATCCTCAAACATGTCGAACGCAACCCCCAGAACAAGGGCATGGGATGCACGGCCGAACTGCTGGCATTTGTCAACGATACCTTTATCGTCGGACATGTAGGAGATTCGAGAACCTACCGGATGCGCAACAATGCCCTCAAGCAGTTGACCAAAGACCATTCACTTGTTCAGGAACAGTTGGATCAGGGCCTGATTACGCCTGAAGAGGCCCGGCACCACGCCATGCGCAACGTGATCCTGAGAGCCGTGGGCGTCAACGAAACCGTAGCGCTGGACATTCTAAAAGGAAAGCAACGGCAAGGAGACCTATTTTTGCTATGCAGCGACGGGCTCACCGACATGGTCATGGAATCGGACATTCTGTCGATTTTAAGCGGCGAAAGAGCCCTTGACGAAAAATCCGAGGCGCTGATCCGACTGGCCAAGCAGGCCGGTGGAAAAGATAACGTTACCGTGGCCTTGTCTGCAATCAACTGAGCCTATGAAATACGGACGCTACGAAGTTGTTAAAGAGCTGGGACGCGGTACAATGGGGGTCGTCTATCAGGCCCATGATCCGCAAATCGACCGAATGGTTGCGCTTAAAGTTCTGCGGCCGGATCGCGTCGTCAGCCAGGATTTTGTTCTCCGGTTTCTCAGGGAAGCCAAGGCCATCGGGCGGATATCCCACCCCAATATCGTTACCGTTTATGACGTGGGCCAGGATCATGGAACGATCTACATCGCCATGGAATTTCTCGAAGGCCGGCCACTGAACGAAGCGATCAAGGGCCGGACGCTGCCGCCGGACGAAGCGGTGCAGATGTGCTCCGAGGTGGCCGAAGCATTAGGGTATGCCCACAGCAAAGGGATTACCCATCGGGACATCAAGCCGTCCAATATTATTCTCACCCCGGACCACCGCACAAAACTGACCGATTTCGGTATTGCGCGTATTGAAGATCCTGATGCAGCCCAGCAAACCCAGGCAGGCGATATCCTGGGAACGCCTGTTTACATGGCTCCCGAACAGGTCATGGGCCAGAAGGCCGACGGAAGGACGGACCTTTACGCACTGGGGGTGATACTGTACGAGATGGTGGTTGGAAAACGCCCCTTCGGAGGTGGGAATATCGCTGCCATTTTCCGTTCCATTACCCATGAACCACCGGAAGATCCGATGAAAGCGGGAACCTTCCACCATCGGGAACTGGCCGACCTGATTTTAAAAAGTCTTTCGAAAGATCCCAACCAACGTTTCCAGACCGGCCAGAAGATGGCAGCAGCCTTAAAGGCCTGCCTGGATGCTGGAGCCCATCCTTTCCCGGAATCGACGGTGTCCGCCGAAAAGCCGGTTCGTTCCAAAAAAGCGGGTATAGTTATCGCCGTTTTGTGCGTCTGCCTGGCTGCCGGTATCATCGGTTACAAAACGATGCAAAATCCCGGTGAAGATGCCAGCGCGACTGCCGGTGCCGAATTGCCGGCAGCATCATCCCTGCTGGACGTCGCCAGCACACCGAGCGGCGCCCAGGTGTTTGTGGATTCGGCGTTCAAGGGAACCACCCCGGTGAATATCCCCTTACATCCGGGAAGTTACGAAATTCGATTGAACCTGCCGGGTTACTATGAATGGGAAGCCCAGCTTCAGATCGGAGAAGATCAGCCCGCACCCCTGGATGTGCGACTGGTTTCCATTGATTGATTTACAATATCTTTGCCGAATGCTGCCAGGTTGCACAATCCTCTTTCCGATTCGGTGCTACCCTTTTCAGGAGGAACTGCCATGAAGGTTGACCGCTTTTTCGCCGGATTGTTGATCGCCGTCATCATTGCCGTGGGATTTGTTTCGACAAACGCCCAGGGCGCCCTGAAAACGGGCAGCGCGGTTCCGGTGTTCACTCTGAAGGACGTCAACGGCAAGGCTTACCCGCTGTCCGACACCCAAACCAAGCCCATGACGATCCTCTATTTTTTCGATCCCGATTCCCGTCCCAGCATCGAAGGGCTTTTGAGCCTGGACCAATTGGTCAAAAAATACCGGGATGCCGATCTTACCGTCTGGGCCATCACCCGTTCTTCCCCACAGAAGGTCGATGCGTTCAACCAGAAAACCCATACCCTGTTTCCGGTTCTGCTGGATTCCGCCGGTGTCAGTGCCATGTACGATGCCCAGCGGGTTCTTCCCACGGTCTGTATCATCGGTCCTGAATTGAAGATGCTCGATTATTTCCAGGGGGGCGGAAAAACCACTCAAGTCATGCTGGTTCGACTCGCTGAACGAAATCTGCAACGCAAGCGGCCCGCCGTCGCCCGGGCCATTACCGAAACTGTAGAAAAACAGGATCCTGGTAATACACGGGCCCGCGCCGTTAAAGGGTATGCCGCCATGCAGGAAGGCAAGCTGGACGAAGCGGAACAGACATTTTACAATCTCAGTAAAGAAAAGGGCAAAGACGCTGTCTTGGGCAAGGAGGGGTTGGCCCAGGTCTACGAAGAGAAAGGACAGACCGCCAAATCCATCAAACTGGCAGAAGAGGTGGCCGCCCAGGCCAAGGATCGCCCACTGGCGCATGTAATCAAAGGGGATCAACTGTATCGCCAGAACAAGAAAAAGGCTGCTGAGTCCGAGTACCGGCAGGGCACCCAAAAACAGGGCGGTGCACCATTTCAACGCGCCGTTGCCTACAACCAATTGGGACGCCTATACGCCCAGCGCGGCGATCTGGCGAAATCCCGCGAATTATACGACCAGGCGGTAAGCATCGACCCATATTATATCGAAGCCACTTCCAACAAAGGCCTGACTTATGAACAGGAGGGGCGCTGGGACAAAGCCCTGGAAGCCTATCGCCAGGCCGAGGCCATCGACAAGAGAGATCCCTTCGTTCGTGCCCTGTCCGAAAATGCCCTGCGCATGTTGATGATCCAAAAAGACGAGATGAAACAACGCGAGTTGGCGGTGGCGATCAAAAAGGTGGTCGAGCGCTATCGGCAAAACCGTTTTACGGAGGAGCCGGTTGACGACCCCTGGACCTCCCGACCGACGCGGGTGGTTTTTTTTGACATTTCCGAATCCGGGGGGCTTTCCCAGCGGGCCGGTTTCGCCGGTCTGCTCAAAGCCTACCTGGAAAGACAATTGGGAGGCTCCGGCAGGATTCTGGTGGTCGACAACCTGATCGTCAAGGGGGCGATCGACGAACTGGAACTCGACCGGGATGCTCTTGCCGACAATGAAATTCTCACCCGACTCAGCCAGGCCCTGCAGGCCTCGTTGATCGTCAAAGGGTCAATCTTTCAGATGCCCTCGGGCCCCTTGTGCAATTTGAAGATTCTTTCCGCCCAAGACGGCAGCGCCGTCGAAGGGATCGATTATCAATTCAACGCCGGCATCCATGTGCAACAGGACCTGAACCAAATCAACCGCAGCCTGCTCGTTCGAATCATGGAGAAATATCCCCTGCAGGCCTTTGTCGTGCAGGTCACCGGCAATCAGGTTTTGTTGAATCTGGGCGCCCTTCAGGGCGTGGTGGAGGGTACGGTTTTCGATGTCGTCGAAGAGAAGGCGCCGATCACCTACAAGGGCAAGACCTTCGTTCCCGAACCCGCCATGGTTGCCAAGGTGCATGTGGTTCGTGCCGAATCCGATTTCAGCTACGGCCACATCAAAGATCAACGCAGACCCATCAAGGCCGACGATAAGCTTCGCGAAGATCTGAATTCTCTGCTGCCAGCCGCTGCAGGCACCCGGGTCTGGTAGACGCTGAACCATTCGGGATAGGCAAACCGTCAATTTATTGGCTGAGGCGAACGCTGCCCATTACATTCACTTCCTTTGATTTGCAGGAATCCGCGGTCCGGCCGGTATTTTCATTTCCTTCGCTCGATCTGCATCCATGGCAGGCTATTTGCAGTGTTCTTCAATAGCTGAGTGCATTCTGGATCGGAACACTAACCCTTATGGAGATGCCATGGTTGAACGAAGAAAGTACAAACGCTACCCGATGCCCAAGGGAACATTTGCCATTCTGCGCAGCGAGATGAAACGCCTTCGCGATCACGACCGGATGAGCATCGGCGAGATTGCTATGGTCCTATACAAATCCGAGCCGGAAGTCATGGGGCAGGTGACGGATATGAGCCTGGGCGGACTCGCATTCAGGTGGGATGCCGGTACCCTGCCGGAACTCGGCAGTGTGGAACTGGATCTTATAATGGCCGAACAGGGCATATATCTGCACAATATACCTTATAAAACCGTTGCACGGGAAACCGGCGGAAAAAACCGCAAAAGCACTGCCAGGACGCGCAGAAGCGCTTTTCGTTTCACCCGCCTCGATACAGATCTGAAGAATCGGCTGCGGGGGCTGCTGGCTCACCATGTCGGTTGACCATCCCGCTCAGGAGCCCGCTCAGGAGTCCAATCAGGAGACCGATTGATGATATTGACGATTACCTCTATTCTGGAGGAAATCGACCATCTGAAACCCGTAGCGGACGTGGCCGGTAAAGTCATGGCGCTACTGGATGACCCGGATTGCGGAACCGCCGACCTCTCGGAGATCATCTGCCACGAACCCGCCTTGACGGCCAACGTCCTGAAACTGGCCAACTCCTCCTATTTCGGGCTGCCCGGAAAAATCGAAGATGCCAGGCAAGCCATTGTCTATCTGGGGATGGATCAGGTTATCGATCTGATTCTTCTGGTAAGCTGTTCGAAAAGTTTTCGCGGTTCCCATGAAGGATATGGACTGGACGCCGGAAAACTTTGGGAGAGCGCCGTGTCGGCGGCGATTGTCGCCGGGGATCTGGCAGACCTCAAAGGAATCAAACCCAGCAGTCTGGCTTTTACCGGCGCCCTGTTACGGGATATCGGCAAGGTCGTTTTGAATCGATATGTGCGGACGGGGATCGAATCGATTCTGGCCTTGGTGAAAAGCCTGGACATCACCTTCAAGGAGGCGGAACGGCGGGTCATTGGCTTCGATCATGCCCAGATCGGTGCCATGCTTGCTGAAAAATGGCATTTCCCGCCATCGCTTCAGTGTATTCTCCGTTGCTATCATACCCCTTTGCTGGCAAAAGAGTGCTATTCGGAAGCGTCTGTCGTTTACCTGGCCGATGCCATTATCCGAAAGATGGGGATTGGAAACGGTATAGACGACGATTATTACAAAGAAGACGAAGATGTCGCCCGATCCCTGGAACTGAGCGAATCTCAAATCCAGGATGTAATCGATGGGTTTGAAGGCAAAATGGACCGTGTCCGCATACTTTTTGCCTCGGATTGAACCGCTGCGTTTTTAGCGGGCACCCCGACCCCATGCGGGCATCTCGGCCGACCGGCCCGAGTTGTTGTTTTTTTCAATTATTCGCTAAAGAATCGAGAGTTATAACCGATACTACTACTTCGAAAGCGGTTGAAACAAATATCAAATTATTTCGGAGGTAAAAGATGGCCTACAAGATCCTTACGGTTGACGACAGTAAAACCATTCGGATGATCGTCAAAAAGGCTTTTAAACCATACAACTGCGAACTTTTTGAAGGCGAAAACGGTGTGGAAGGCCTGGCCATCGCCGCCAAGGAGATGCCGGACCTGATCATCCTCGATATTACCATGCCGGTGATGACGGGCATCGAAATGCTGGGAAAACTAAAGGCGGAGAGCGCTTTGAAAGACATCCCCGTAATCATGCTCACTGCCGAATCGGGCAAAGAGAACGTCATGCAGATTGTCAAAATGGGCGTCAAGGATTATATCGTCAAACCGTTCAAAGGAGAACAGCTCATCGATCGAGCCAAAAACATTCTCAAACTCAGGCCTGTAGAATAAATCCGGCGAGGGGAACATCCCTTACGCCGGACAGGCCCGGGTGGCCTTAACATCCTTCCCTGCCATTTTCCCGGCTTTTTATAAATTCGAGCACAATTCGCAACGAAAACCCGACATGGGGTGGTCGACGCTGCAACCAACCACCCCATGCAGTGACAGAGCCCCACCGTGCCGGGAGATCAAGAGCCCGGCCTTTCAGTTTTCAGGAAAATTTCAAGGCTATCATCGCCATAGGTTTCCGTAGATTTCCCGAAGCCAATAATCCTTTTTCAAAATGTGGTTAGATATGTTATACTAATAGACTTTAATGGGAATGGCTGCAGTTTCCTTCCCAGTTAAAATGGAAGGATACGGGCCATTTAAGGAAAACGGGGTGGCGCGCCTGGCAGGATTCGAACCTGCGGCCTACGGATTAGAAGTCCGTTGCTCTATCCAGCTGAGCTACAGGCGCTTGAGCAGACAGAATCCGTAGCATAACAGCCGTTAAAAGTCTACACGAAAAACGGGCTCACCGTGAGTGCAGAACGCTCAATACGGCCGCTGGACCGCCGTTTCGGACCGATTGGCGGCCCATGATACTAAACGGGAACAAACTTCCCGGAAACTTTGGTAAGGGGAATGAAAAAAGCAAAGAAAAAACCGGCGGCTTCCAAGGTCAAAAACAGCAAGCCGCAGACGCAACCAAAGACCAGCGACAAATCTCTGGTCAAATATGATCCTCTGCAACGCTATCTTTCGGAGATCAGCAGATACAGCCTGTTGACCCGGGAAGAGGAAGTGGCGTTGGGCAAACGGGTTCAGGAGCAAGGCGACCAGGAAGCCGCCTACCGCCTGGTGACGTCCAATTTAAGGCTGGTCGTAAAAATTGCATTGGAATTTCAACGGGTCTGGATGCAAAACCTGCTGGATCTGATTCAAGAGGGCAATATCGGTCTCATGCAGGCGGTGAAAAAATTCGATCCGTATAAAAATGTCAAATTCTCCTATTATGCCTCTTTCTGGATCAAGGCC
This sequence comes from Desulfosarcina widdelii, assembly GCF_009688965.1. Classification (GTDB taxonomy): domain Bacteria; phylum Desulfobacterota; class Desulfobacteria; order Desulfobacterales; family Desulfosarcinaceae; genus Desulfosarcina; species Desulfosarcina widdelii. The sequence continues at coordinate 772,794 of NZ_AP021875.1, forward strand.
TATATCCTCAAGTTCATCATGGACAATTGGCGGCTGGTGAAAATCGGCACCACTCAGGGGCAGCGGAAATTGTTTTTTAAACTCAAAAAAGAGAAACAAAAACTCATCGACGAGGGTTTCGATCCCAAACCCAAACTGCTTTCTCAGCGTTTGGGGGTTTCCGAACGCGAGATCGTGGATATGGATCAGCGTCTGGACGGCTGGGACATCTCTCTGGACGCGCCGCTCAAGGAAGATTCGGATACCGAACGGATCGAATTCATGAGCACGGAGTCCGAATCGGCGGAAGATACGGTGGCCAAAAAGGAGATGGAGTCCCTGCTCAACGAAAAAATCGCCGAGTTCAGAACCCAGATGACCGAAAGGGAACTGGACATCTTCGACCGCCGGATTTTTTCCGATACGCCGGTCACCCTCCAGGAGATCGGCGATAAATACGGTATTTCCCGCGAACGGGTGAGGCAGGTGGAAAAAAACGTCGTCAAAAAGATGAGGGACTATTTCAAAAAGGAAATCCCCGATTTCGAGACTTACACCGAGGGCGTTTCCTGACCGCATTTCACCAGTTCGTTGTCGAAATAAACGCTTGTCAATGGCCAACCGATCGTGCTGCCCGCCAAACCAAAATTTCGATACAGGAATCCGAGCCGAAAGAATCGTCGATGAAAAGACTGAACTTGATCAACATCGCAATTTTATATTGCCTTATCGGCTTTGCCGGCTGCGCCTGGCAGGGTGCGAACCTTCAGGGGGTGAAACCCGGTCAGCCAAAAGAGCGGCCGGTCAACGCCTATTATCTGTTTTCCGAAGCCCATCTCAGCCTCAAGAAAGGCCAAGTCGATCAGGCCATCGAGATCATGCAGCAGGCGCAGGCACTGGATCCGGATTCGGTTTATCTCAAACGCGAACTGGCCAGCATGTGGCTGATGAAAAAAAACACGACTGCGGCCATCGAACTGCTGGATGAAATTCTCCAAGACCATCCCGACGATATCGATACCCTGCTTCTGGCCGGACGGGTCAACCAGAACCTGAAAAATTCGCAAAAAGCCATCGACGCTTATTCGCGGGTGATCGCCCTGGACCCAACCCGTCAAAATGTCTACCTGGTTCTTGGCGGCATGTACATGGACCAGCAGCTCTGGGAAGAGGCGCAAACCGTATACCGGCAGTTGGTCGATCATTTTCCCGGATCCTATGCCGGATATTTTTTCCTTGGCCGCATCAGTTCAATCAACGGTGACGCCAGGGCGGCCCAACGGTATTATGAGAAGACCCTGGAAATCGAGCCCGATCTTGTCGAATCGCGTTTTGAGCTGGGTGGGTTGTACGAATCGGAGAAAAAGTACCAAAATGCCACTGCCGTCTACGAAGAAATTCTCAAAAGGAACCCGAACAATACTCAGGCAAAAATGGCGCTGGGCCACGTTCTTTATCGCCGGGGATTCAAGAAAAAGGCGGCCGGGATATTTTACGAACTGGGCCAAATGAGCCTGGAAGACAAGGAGATCGTTCGGATCCTGGTCCGACAATACATCGATGCGCAGGACTACGAGGCCGCTATTGTCATCATCCGGGGACTTCTCAAAGGCGCGCCGGAGAACTCGGACCTCAAATACCTGGCCGGCGTTTCCCTGGATGGACTCGACGAAAAGGAAGCCGCCATCGATCAATTGAAGCAGGTCGCGCCCGATTCGCGTTTTTTCCAGAATGCCGCCGTTCACGCGGCACTGCTATACCAGGAGATGGAAAAGCTTCAGGCCGCCATCGACTTTCTTTTGGACACCATCCAAAAAGACCCAGAAAATCCGGAGTTCAGGTTGTATCTGGGATCGTTTTACGAGCAGGCCGAAGCGTATGAAAAAGCCGAAAAGGCTTTGAAAGATGGGCTTGCCATCGATCCTGAAAATCCGCGACTCTATTTCCGCCTGGGTGTGGTCTATGACAAATGGGACAAAAAGGATGCTTCCATTGCCACCATGAAAAAGGTGCTCCAAATTGAGCCCGACAACGCCAATGCCCTCAATTACCTCGGTTATACCTATGCCGATATGGGCATTCATCTGGACGAGGCCGAACGGCTGATTCGCAAGGCCCTGGAACACAAACCCGGCGACGGATACATCACGGACAGTTTGGCCTGGGTCTATTTTAAGCGCGGTCAATACGACAAAGCCCTACCGCTGTTGGAAGAAGCGGCCCGTTTGGTTCCCGACGACCCCATCGTCAGGGAGCATTTGGGCGATGTTTACAGCAAGCTCGGCATGGTTTCCAAGGCGCTGCAAAGCTACCGGCAGTCCATTGAAAACGGCCACACCGAAAAGGCGTCGGTGGAAAAGAAAATCCAATTGCTGAACCAATGATCGAAATCTCATCACGTTCGCACCTGCCGGCAGTTTTACTGCTGCTATGCATTTGGGCAGCCTTGTGGGGATGTGCGTACGGTCCGCAGGTCGAGGTGCCAAGCGATCCGGCTGCCGAAGAGATGGTTGCCCGGCTGAAAACGACCAACGCCGGCCTGATCCGTTTTAAATGCCTGGGGAAGATGACCCTGGCCGCTCCAGGACAGGCGGTCCAGTCCTTTCGTGCGGCCATGGCCGGAGCCTTGAATGATCGTTTGCGGATCGACATGTTCGCCCCCTTCGGTGGTTCAGCCGGAACCTTTTCCAGCGATGGCAAACATCTGTTCCTTGTCAGGCATCCATCCGGTGAAACCTATAAAAAGCGCTATGGCAGCGGCAGCCTGCGGCGAATGCTCCAGATCGATGTCAGTGTGGACGATTTGCTGGAAGTGATGGTCGGGCGGATACCACTGGAGGAGAATCGGTTGGCCCGATTTATACCCCTAAGCGAAGGCGATCCAGCCTGGCTGGTTTTCATCGACGAAAAGGGCCGGACCCGCCAGCGTATCAGCGTGGATGCCCACAAGAAGCCACTGCGCTCGGAATGGTTCGATAGCAGCCAACGCATGACCCATACCCTTACAATACACGGAAGGCAGGTTGTCGACGGTTACGATTTGCCTCGACGAATCGATTTGACCGGTGGCGAGGGGGAGCGGATAACCATGGTACTGGAACGATACAACGCCAACGTCCTGTTGGACGACCATTTGTTCGTTCCGTTAAAAACACCCTCGTAAATCGGGTCGCCGTCATGAAACGGAACTTTCGTTTCGCAACCGATGCCACGCTGGGAAAGCTGGCGCGCCATCTGCGCACCGCCGGGTTCGATACCTGCTGCGCTCCCCAGGGCGCGCAAGACGATTTCTGGCACACGTTAGACCCGAAACGGATTATCCTGACCCGAACAAGGGCTTTGCGGCTGCGATACAAGGATCGCAATCCGGTGTTCATCCGAGAAAACGACCCCTGGCGCCAATTTTTGCAGGTGGTGCGGGAGCTGAAGATCGTAGCCGACGACCTGCGCCTTTTCCGTCGCTGTCTGGTTTGCAACCGCAAGCTGCATGATGTGGACCGGCAGACCGTTAAAGGGCGGGTGCCGGACTACGTCTGGCAGCGCCACGCCCGATTCCGGACTTGTGACCGGTGTCGGCGTTTGTACTGGGCAGGGAGCCATCCCGGCCGGATGGAAAAACGGATGGCAGCCATTTTTTCAACCCAACCGAGAAAGAGAAGCGATGATTGCGAAACAACCTGAAAACAGCGGATGCAGCGGGGCCAGCCAGCAGGCGACCGGCGATGTGCAGGACCGTAACCTGGAACAGACCCTGTCGAAAATAAAAAACAAACTGATTGTCATGAGCGGTAAGGGAGGGGTGGGCAAATCCAGTTTTGCCACCAATCTGGCCGTTGCGCTGGCGGGCAAGGGGTTTCCCACCGGCCTTCTGGACGTCGATTTGCATGGTCCCAGCATTGCCGCCATGACCGGGATCGAAGGCCTTTTGGACGTGTCCGAAGATCAGCGGGCGGTTCCCAAAGCCGTGGGCGACTGTTTGAAAGTGGTTTCCATGCAATCGTTGATGAAGGACCCCGACCAAGCCGTTATCTGGCGGGGGCCTGCGAAAACCGGTGTGATCCGCCAGTTTATCGCCGACGTTCTCTGGGACGATCTGGATTTTCTGATTGTCGACTCGCCCCCGGGGACGGGAGACGAACCGTTAAGCGTTGCCCAGACCATCACCGGTGCCAGAGCCCTGATCGTTACCACGCCCCAGGACGTGGCCCTGGCCGACGTACGCAAATCGATCAGTTTCTGCCGGGCCGTTAACCTGGACATCGTGGGGCTGGTGGAAAACATGGGGCCGTTTGTATGTCCCTGCTGCGGCAAGACGGTGGAACTGTTCAAAAGCCGGGGGGGCCGGATAACCGCCGAAACCATGGGGGTGAACTTTTTAGGCACGCTGCCTTTCGATCCCAACGTGGTCAAAGCTTGCGATGAAGGGACTCCCATCGCCGCAGGCAGTAGCGACAGTTCTTTTGCCAAAGCCCTGGACCAGGTGGTTCAGGCCATCGTCGCCAAGCTGTAGCCATGGCCCGGCTGGTTTTGGCACTGGAGGCGCGCCTGCGCGATTGCCGCAATGTCCGCACCATCGGGGTGCGGCCCAACTTCGGCGATTACAGCCCGCAGGAAGTGCAGTGGATCCGCGAAGCGGAGACCATCTATTATCCCACGGCATTTTACGCCGATCTTTTCGATGCCGTGGGCAAAACCACCTTTCCCAGCTACCACACCTACAAATGCGTTCAGGACAAGATCAAACAGACCGCGCTGCTTCAACTGGCCGGACTGCCCCATCCCCGAACGCGGGTGTTTTACGGCCGGCGACAACAATCGAAGATCTCAAGGCATTTTTCCTTTCCCTGCGTCGCCAAGGAACCGCGGGGATCGGCCATGGGGCGTGGGGTGTTTTTCATCGGCAATCGCGACGATCTGGAGGCGTACACCCAAGACCGGCACGTGGCCTATATCCAGCAGTACATTCCCCTGGACCGGGACATCCGTGTAGTCGTGATCGGCAGCCGGGTGGTCCACGCCTACTGGAGAATTGCAGCCGATGGCGAGTTTCGCACCAATGTCGCCAGAGGAGGGCGCATCGGCCTGGATCCCGTCCCCGAACCGGCACTGGCCCTGGCCAGGCAGGCGGCGCAGGTCTGCCGTTGGAACGATGTGGGCATTGACATCTGCCGCGACGGTGACGGGTACACCATTTTGGAGGCCAACATGAAATACGGGCGCGAAGGATTTCGTGCCGCCGGTATTGACTATTTTAAGATGATGGAGCAAATGATCGACGATGGACAAATCTGAAGCCTACCGACCGCCGGTCCTGCTCGACGGACTGAAGACGGATCTGAATCGGCGGGAACGGGAAATTTTTTCCGCCTGTGCCACGTTCAGCGATTCCGGCGTTCGCCGGAATCCGATTACCGACGCCGAAGCCGGCTACCGCATGGCCTTTTCCCTGGATGCAGACCGGATTCTCCACAGTCGGGCGTACACCCGCTACATCGACAAAACCCAGGTCTTTTACCTGATCCCCAACGACCACATCACCCACCGGGTGCTGCACGTGCAGTTGGTTTCCAAAATTGCACGTACCATCGGTCGCTTTCTGCGACTCAACGAAGATCTCATCGAAGCAATTTCACTGGGACACGACATCGGACACACCCCATTCGGGCACGAAGGAGAACGGTATCTTTCCGCGCTGTGCCAAAAGGCCGGCATCGGCTATTTCATGCACAATATCCAGAGCATCCAGTTCCTGGACTTCGTGGAGCGTAAGGGCCGTGGCTGGAACCTTTGCCTGCAGACCCTGGACGGCATTTTATGCCATGACGGCGAAATCCACAACCGCATCCTGGCGCCCAACCCCGACAAGGATTTTGCCGATTTCGAGAAAGAGATCGCGGCCAAAAAGACCGATCCAGATTATCTGCTGATTCCCATGACCATGGAAGGGTGCGTCGTACGCATGGCGGACACCATCGCTTATATCGGAAGGGACCTGGAGGACGCCATTCGTCTGGGGATACTCCGGCGCAGCGATATCCCATCAGCCATCGTTCGCAGATTGGGCAATACCAACGGCACCATTGTCTACCGACTGGTCACCGACGTGATTCACAACAGTCACGGCAAGCGTTCCATCGCCTTCAGTCCGGAAATTTCCGATGCCCTGAAAACGCTCAAGGATTTCAATCTGGAGCGAATTTATACGAACCCCAAGAGCAAGGTCCATTCCGAAACCATCCGGCAGCTGTTTGCCAGGCTGTTCGAGACACGCCTGGAAGAACTGGAAACCAACCAGCGCGACTCGGATATTTTCTCCGGTTTTCTGGCCGATATGTCGGAATCGTATATCGCCGGCCACACGCCCCCGGAGATCGTGCGAGATTATATTGCCGGCATGACAGACCGTTATTTTTTACATCAGTTCCCGGAGCGCCTGCGACCGGCAGCCCCACTGTGAACCGGAAAGTCCGTTTCAATGACCCCGCCCTCCAATCGTCGTCCCCCGGCACCGGCCGGTTATGGATTGCGAACCTATCGGCAACTGGTTTTCGGCGCCGGCCTGACCTGCTTCGAGGTGGTCTGCCAGCAAACGGATCTGTTGGTTCGAGCTGAGCGCCCGCTTGAAGCGCTAACCCGGGAGCGAATATTGGAACTGCGGGGTCAGATTGAAGGCTACATCCGGCGCTACCCGGCCTTTGCCACCACGCTGGCGCCCTGGCGCGAGGATGCTATGGCGCCTGCAATCGTGCGCAACATGATTCGGGCCGGCAATACCGCCGGCGTGGGACCCATGGCGGCCGTTGCCGGGGCGATCGCCGGCGACGTCGGCCGTCATCTTCTGGCACACAGTCGGCAGGTGGTGGTGGAAAATGGCGGAGACATCTTCCTGAAAACCGACCGGCCGGCAGTTGTCGGGCTGTTTGCCGGTCATTCGCCCCTGAGCATGAAAATGGGCATTCGACTGGCCGAGACCAACGATGGAATCGGCGTGTGCACCTCGTCTGGAACGGTGGGCCATTCCCTGTCCAGAGGCATGGCCGACGCGGCTTGCGTGGTCGCGCATTCCTGTGCCCTGGCCGATGCGGCGGCCACCGCCATTGCCAACCGGATCAAAGCCCCTAAAGATATCGAATCGGCAGTCTCCTTCGGACGATCCATCGTCGATGTTCTGGGGATCGTGGCGGTGTGCGGGCGTGAAATGGGGGCCTGGGGCCAGGTGGAACTGGTCCCCATGAAAGGAAAAAAGGGTTGAGTTTTCGGGTGGAAAAGGATAAAGATGCTTGATAATCAAAGGGTTTTACGAGCCCGTCACATTTAATACGGAAGCCAGGCGAGGGAGAAACAGGCTATGAAAAAGGTGAAAATCGCCTTATGGGTCGTGATTTTCGGTTTTGTGGGGCTGCTGATTTTTCAGAACAGAGGGTTTTTCATGGCCGACAGCCGCCTGATGCTCGACCTTGGGTTTTTCTATTATGAAACGCCGTTTCTGGCCAATGCGATTTTTTTCGTGGCCTTTTTTCTGGTGGGCGTGCTGATTTCCTATTTTTTCGGACTGTTCAGGCAGTTCAGGGACGCCAAGACCATTAAGACGCTCAAGGCCAAAGAGGCCAGCCTGGTCGAAACCGTGTCGTCCCTGGAAAAACGACTTTCGAATTCCGAAGCCACTGCCACTGCCGCTGCCGTACCTGCCGATGTGCCGCCCATCGTCGAAGAAGAACCGTTGGAAACGGCTGACGAGGTGAAATGATCCCAAACCTGCCGTTGTCACCACGGCGAGATCCAATATCCCTGTCAACGATCCGTCCACCCGGGCAGAGCCCTTCACACGATCTGGTATGGTGCACATCCGGCCCGAATGTAATTCTGTTTAATGGCGACCGCTAAAACCACCCCCATGATGCAGCAATACCTCTCCATCAAGGAGCGGTATCCCGACGTTCTCCTGTTTTACCGCATGGGCGACTTTTATGAGATGTTTTTTGAAGACGCCCAACTTGCCTCCCGGGAACTTGAGATCACCCTTACGTCCCGCAATAAAAAAGACGAAGCTGCGATTCCCATGTGCGGTGTCCCGCACCGGGCCGCCCGGGGCTATATCGCCCGCCTGATCGAAAAGGGATATAAGGTCGCCATCTGTGATCAGATGGAGGACCCCAAATCCGCCAAGGGGCTGGTCAAGCGAGATGTGGTGCGTGTCGTCACCCCGGGCATGATCATCGAAGACGAACTGCTAGACGAAAAAAGCAACAATTACATCCTTGCCGTCTCCCGGTGTCGGCAGATGCTCGGTCTGGCCAGCCTGGATATATCCACCGGCACCTTCCGGCTTACCGAAACGAAAAATCCGGCGGCCGTCATCGATGAAATCATGCGGGTCGCACCCAAAGAGATTCTGCTGCCCGAATCCCTGGTGTCCGATGAGCCCTTTTGCACCATTTTCGGGCAGGATTCCAATCGTGCGGTCAGCCTCATGGAAGACCGCATGTTTGCCTTCGATGTCAGCCGCCGGCGTCTTTTGGAACAGTTCGACACGCTCTCGCTGGAAGGGTTCGGATGTGAATCCTTAAAGGCCGGCGTGGGAGCCGCCGGGGCGCTGATCCAATATGTGAGCGAAACCCAGCGTCAGAAAATCGAACACCTTCAATCCATCCAGACCTACTCCCTGGATCGCTTTCTGGTGGTGGACGACCAGAGCTGCCGAAATCTCGAGTTGTCCGCCAATTTGCGCAACGGCACCCGCCAGGGAACCCTTTTGGGTATTGTCGACCAAACAGTGACCGCCATGGGTGGTCGGCTCATGGCCCACTGGCTGCGGTATCCGCTGCTGGACCCGGTTCGTATCGAAGAACGGCAGGATGCCGTGGCCGACGCCATAGCGCAGATGCAAACCCGCAAGCAGCTGCGCGAAAGTCTCAAGGCGGTCAGGGATCTGGAACGATTGGGCAGCAAGATCTCCATGGGACACGGTAATGCGCGCGATCTTACCGCTCTGAAACAATCCATCCAGGCCCTGACCGCAATATTCGTGAACCTGGAAGGGTTGACGGCGCCTTTTTTTCGCTATGATACGGATATCGGGGTTTTAAACGAACTCGCCGATCTGATCGACCGCGCCATCCGGGAAGATGCCCCGCCGGTGATCGGCGAAGGGGGCATGATCCGCAAAGGGTATCACGAAGAGCTGGACGAACTGATCCGCATCAGCCGGGACGGCAAAGGCTGGCTGGCCGAACTGGAGGAAAAAGAACGGAACCATACCGGCATCAACACCCTCAAGGTGCGTTTCAACAAGGTTTTCGGCTATTTTATCGAGGTTCCCCGCAGCCACAGCGAAGCGGTACCCGACCACTATGTACGCAAACAGACCCTGGTCAATGCGGAACGCTACATTACCGACGATCTGAAACAGTTCGAAGCGCGTGTCCTCAATGCCGAAGAACAGCGCGCCAGCCTTGAGCAGGAGATTTTTCTGGACGTTCGGGACAAGGTAAAAAAACGGCACACCGACATCCAGGACGTCGCCCGCTTCATTGCACGGGTCGACTGCCTGGCCGCTTTTGCCGAAGTCGCCCAGAACAACGATTACTGCCGTCCGCAAATCAACACCGACGGGACGCTGGATATTCGAGAAGGGCGCCATCCCGTCGTGGAAAAATTGATCACGGCTGAGCGTTTTGTCCCCAATGCCATCGTGCTGGACAACCGGGAAAATCAGGTCCTGATCATCACCGGTCCCAACATGGCCGGTAAATCCACCGTACTGCGCCAGGTCGCCCTGATGACCATCATGGCCCAGATGGGCGCCTTCGTGCCGGCCGAGCGGGCCGGCATTTCGATAACCGACCGCATTTTTACCCGGGTGGGCGCACTGGACAATCTGTCGGCCGGCCAGAGCACCTTCATGGTGGAGATGCAGGAGACGGCCAACATCGTCAACAACGCTACCGCTGACAGTCTGATTATTCTGGACGAGATCGGACGCGGCACCTCCACCTACGATGGGCTGAGCATCGCCTGGGCCGTGGCAGAATACCTGCACGACCTTAACGGAACCGGTACCCGAACCCTTTTTGCCACCCACTACCACGAGTTGACTGAACTGGAAGAGCAGTTTGACCGGGTGAAGAATTACAACATCGCTGTCAAAGAGTGGAACGAAGAGATCATTTTCTTGAGAAAATTGGTCAAAGGCGGTACCAATCGCAGCTACGGAATTCAGGTGGCCCGCCTGGCCGGGATTCCCGAACCGGTGGTTCGCCGCGCCAAAAAGATTCTCGCCCGGGTCGAGGCGGGAGAGCATCCCCGGGTCGATAATTCTGCTGCTGCCGCAAAGAAGACCAAGCCCGCCAAAGGTCACGTGCAGTTGGGACTTTTCAGCTCCATGGAACGAAAACTGGTTGAGTCGCTCCAGTTGATGGATGTGAGCCGGATGACCCCCATTGATGCGTTGAACGCCTTGAACGAATTGCAGATCAAGGCCCAATCGATTGTGTACTGAGTGCGATATCCATGACGATGCGGACGAAAGCCCACCAAAAACGATGCCTGTTGCGACTGATCGCAATCGTCTTTTTTGTCCAGGCGGCGTTTGTTTGGCCGGCCTGGGCTCTTACGGCCCGGCAGCAGTTCTATCGGGCTGAAAATGCCGCCGCGGCGCTCAAGAAAAATACCCGCCACCAGAAATATCGGGACAAGTGGCTGGCCTGCATCGAAAAATACCGAAAGGTTTACCGGCTCGATCCCTCGGGGCCATGGGCCGCCGCCGGCCTTTATAACGCCGGACTGTTATACCTGGACCTGGCCAAACGCTCCTACCTGACCACGGACCGACAAGAAGCCGTGGACCTGTTCCAGCGGGTGATTCAGCGTTTTCCCAAGAGCCGCTATACCCCCAAATCGAAAGCGCAGTTGGCCAAGCTGAACAAACCGGTGGCGTCTTCCCGGCCATCGCCGGCAAAGGGGAAGTTTAAAACGGCCAATGCCGTGTACAAACGGCTGATGAACAGCCCCGCCAAACAGAAATACCGGGACCAGTGGGAAAAGGCCATCGATCGCTTTCAGGACGCCTACCGGGCCGACGAAAAGGGGCCCTTTGCCGCCGAATCCCTTTATCGGATGGCGGAACTGTATAAAGGGTTGTCTGAAGTATCGAAACGAAAAAGCGACGGCGACCGGGCAACGGATATTTTCCGGCAGGTCACAGATCAGTTTGCCGGATCGGCTTACGCCCAAAAAGCCGATGCGCAGCTATCTGACGAGAAGGGCACTGCATCGACAGCAAAAACGGATGCCGGTGATCCGCTGGCCGGAATCATCGCCGGCAGCCAATCTGCGTCAGATTCGGTTTCGGAAGAAGCCGCGCTCCTGCCAAACGGTCTGGTTACCGTCAAGGGTCTGCGTTTTTGGTCCAACCCCAGCTACACGCGGATCGTTATCGATGCCGACCAGGAAACCCGCTTCTCCCACCGATTGCTGAAAAAGGATCCGTCTATCAAAAAGCCCCAGCGGCTTTACATTGATTTGAACAAGAGCCGGCTGGGCAAAGACATCCAGAAATTCGTTCCCATCAACGACGAACTGCTCAGCGATGCACGGGCCGGGCAGTACAGCCAGGAAACCGTCCGCATCGTCGTGGACATCAAATCCTTTAAAACCTACAAGATTTTTTCATTGAAAAATCCTTTTCGGATCGTACTGGACGTCTGGGGGCTGGAAACGGAAAAATCCGTGGCCCAAGAAAGCCAACCGGCCTTACGGCAGCGGACAGGCAAGCTGCCGCCTGGAGCCATTGCCCGACAACTGGCCCTGGGGGTCCAGCGTATCGTCATCGATCCGGGCCACGGTGGCAAAGATTACGGTGCGCCGGGCTATCTGAAAGGGGTTCACGAAAAAGACGTGGTTCTACAGATTGCCAAACGACTGGCACGAAAAGTAGAAAGTGATCTGAACTGCGATGTCGTTCTCACCCGGACCACCGACCGCTATCTGACGCTGGAGGAGCGCACCGCCATCGCCAATACCCAGAACGCCGACCTGTTTATTTCCATTCACACCAATGCCATCCGGGACAAAAGGGCCTACGGCATCGAAACGTTTTTTCTAAACCTGGCCACCGACGACGATGCCATCATGGTGGCGGCCCGGGAAAATGCCACTTCTGCCAAGAACATCAGCGACCTGGAGTCGATTTTAAACGATTTGATGCAGAACGCCAAAATCAGCGAATCCAGCCGCCTGGCGGCCATGGTCCAGCGGGAGATGTGCCAGCATCTGAAAAAGAGCTACAGCCACATTCGCAACAAGGGCGTTAAACAGGCACCGTTTTACGTGCTCCTCGGTGCGCAGATGCCGGCTCTTTTGGTGGAGACCTCCTTTATCTCCAATCCAAGAGAGTGCAAGCGGCTGACAAACGCCAAATACCAGGAAAAATTGTGTGACGGAATTGTACGGGGCATCCGTAAATATATCCGGGAAACCAGTCCGACGGCCTTTATGAAACCGTCAGCCCACCCCGTCGAAAACGGATAAACCACGCCGCAGCAGTCCGATTGCCGCCGGCCATAACGATCACCTAAACGGAAAACATGCAGGAGGAGGCAGACATGGGGTACGAAAACATCATTTTTGAAGTGAATGAAGGCATTGCCACCATTACCTTCAACCGTCCCAAAGCGCTCAACGCCTTGAACGGGATGCTGCTGGACGAGCTCGCCGCAGCCCTCGACGAGATCGAGGCCGATGAAGATATTCGTGTGCTGGTGCTGACCGGCGCCGGTGAGAAATCCTTTGTGGCCGGTGCCGACATCACCGAACTGGCAACCTTCAACACCCTGCAGGGCAAGATGTTTTCTCGAAAAGGGCAGTTGACCATCAGTCGGCTGCAGGAGCTTGCCATTCCGGTCATAGCTGCCGTCAACGGCTTCGCACTGGGGGGCGGAAGCGAAATGGCCCTGGCCTGCGACTTTATCTACGCTTCCGAAAACGCCATGTTCGGGCTGCCGGAAATCACATTGGGCATCATTCCCGGATTTGGCGGCACCCAGCGATTGCCCCGTCTGATCGGCAGCAATCGGGCCAAGGAGATGATTTTTACCGGCAAGATGATCCCGGCCGCAGAAGCCGAAACCCTCGGGATGGTCAACCGGGTGCTGCCCCAGGCGGAACTGATGGAGGCGACCTTGAAAACCGCCCGCGCCATCGCCGCCAAGGGGAAGGTTTCCCTGCGGGCGGCCAAGCAGGCTGTCAACAGCGGGTTGGATGTGGACCTGGGCACCGGCCTTAAGATCGAAGTGGATGCTTTTGCCATCTGCATGGCCAGCGAGGACGGCAAGGAGGGAACCCAAGCCTTTATCGAAAAACGAAAACCGCAGTTCAAGGGGACACTCAACGGGTAACCAATATTTTTCAATAAACCCGATGTTTTGGAATGATATTTCCCTTGACAGGAACGGTCATATTCATTATCCAGCGATAAACGTCGGAGCCGCGATGGTTCCTGATTTCGCCCCACGATAAAGGATAACAAGATCATGAACGGATCGCGTGGACAATTCCGATCCGTCGGTGCCCTGGGTGGCTTCCGCTTTAGCGGGTCCATCCATGGCACGGCGACACGAATTTTAATGCTTTCATAATCATGCCATGGGTGGACGGTGAACTCGACCGACCCCCATGGCTTTTTTGCTGCGCAAGGCCGGGGGCAACCCCGGCTTTTTTATTGGTTCATTGGACATGACAGCGTTTCAGATTCGCTTTTATAACAGAGTCCATCCAGAAATAGGCAAATTGGGTCGAGATCGAGGCGCACGAAAAATTTTACCGGAGACATATGGTGGATATTTCGAGGATAAAATTTTTCGCGCAACAAAGATATCGGGCGAATTGGCCATTTCGGGATGGGCACTAACAACTTCAGGCAGGAAGGAGAGATAAGAAAATGATCCACGACATCGAATACGAAACCATGCCCCGCGAAGCATTAGAATCGATTCAGCTCCGGCGGCTTCAAACCACCCTTGAACGGGTATATGCCAGTGTCCCTTTTTACCGCAAGAAGTTCAAGGAGGCCGGAATCGTTCCTGGGGATATCCAGACGCTGGAAGATCTCAGGAAAATTCCGTTCACCACCAAGCAGGACCTTCGCGATAATTATCCCTTCAACATGTTTGCCGTTCCCATGGACAACGTGGTCCGCATCCATGCCTCGTCCGGCACCACCGGACAGCCCACGGTTGTGGGATACACGGCCAGAGACGTGAAAACATGGTCCACGCTGATGGCCCGCTCATTGGCTGCCGGCGGTGCCGGACGGGGAGACATCATTCACAATGCCTACGGGTACGGTCTGTTTACCGGTGGTCTGGGCGTTCATTACGGGGCTGAGTGCCTGGGAGCATCGGTGATCCCGGTTTCCGGCGGCAACACCAAACGCCAGGTGGTGATTATGAGGGATTTCAAGCCCACCATTATCACCGCCACGCCGTCCTATGCCCTGCATCTGGCTGAAGTGGCCGAAGAGATGGGCGTCTCGTTCGAGTCGCTGAATTTCAAGTTCGGCGTGTTCGGCGCAGAGCCCTGGTCCGAGCAGATGCGTCTTGAGATCGAACGCAAACTGAATCTGGTGGCCGTGGACATCTACGGACTCAGCGAGGTCATGGGACCCGGCGTGGCCATCGAATGCCACGAAGCCAAAAAAGGCCTGCATGTCTTCGAAGACCACTTCATCCCGGAGATCGTCGATCCCAAGACGCTCGAACCCCTGCCTTACGGAAGCGCCGGGGAGCTGGTATTCACTTCGCTGACCAAGGAGGCCTTCCCCGTCATCCGGTATCGCACCCGCGATATCACCTCCCTGAACCCCGAACCGTGCATCTGCGGCCGCACTCTTGTCCGCATGAACCGGGTCACGGGCCGCAGCGACGACATGCTGATCATCCGCGGCGTCAACGTCTTTCCCTCGCAGATCGAAAGCGTGCTCATGGATATCGAGGAAGTGGAGCCGCACTACCAGTTGGTGGTGGATCGTGAGGACAATCTGGACGTGCTCACCGTTAACGTGGAAGTAGGCGAACGCGGTTTTACCGACGAGGTCAAGGGACTGCAGCGGCTGGAACGTCGTATTTCAAAGAATATCAAAGAATTGCTTGGTGTTTCCGCCAAGGTCAAGCTGGTCGAGCCCAAGGGCATCGAAAGAAGCCAGGGCAAGGCCGTTCGGGTTGTGGACAACCGCAAGATTTGATAATGATAAAAAGAATTTCAGCACTAAAGTGAAAAAATCAATGACCGACTATATTGTGGAGGAACAGATGCAGGTAGAACAGATTTCCGTTTTTCTGGAGAACAAATCAGGAAGACTTTCGGAAGTGACTGCGATTCTGACCGAATCCAACGTGAATATCCGGGCCCTGGCATTGGCAGATACATCCGATTTCGGTGTCTTGCGGCTCATTGTCGACGATACTCAAAAGGCGATATCGACGCTGAAAAACAACGGATTCACCGTGGGAAAGACCCACGTGGTGGCCGTGGAGGTTGCCGACCGCCCCGGCGGGCTTCACGAGATTTTGACCATGCTTCACGAAGCCGCAATCAATGTGGAATACATGTACGCCTTCGTACGCACCTCCGGTGACAACGCAGTGATGATCTTTCGTATCGAGGAAGATCAAAAGGCCGTAGACCTGCTGCAATCCAAGGGCGTCAATGTGATCGACGGAGAGCGTTTGTACTCTCTATAGCCGAACCGGATTATCGGAAAACTTCGTGTCCGGTTTTTTGCAACCGTGTTCTGAAAAGTTTGCCAACCTTAAAGTGCGTGATCGATCGGATGTGAGCGTATCCCACGGGCCGAATTTTTTTACGGCCGGGTTGCGTCCCGTCGAAAATTGTTGTGCCTTTTGGGGCATTGCTGTGGTATAGAATACACATACCGAGCCAAAAAGTTCCATTCAGGTTATTTGATGGGCGATAAACAGATAAACCAAGTTCAAGTTGTCTGGGCAATAGCCCTGATTCTTGCGGGGCTGGGGGTTTTCTACCGGATCCCCCAAGTGATGCCCAGCATCGAACAGATTCCGAGATTCGCCGCCGCTTCCGGTTTCATCCGATTCTGTTTTTATTTCATCGGGATTTTCCTTATCGGAGGCGGAGGTAAAAAGCTGTTTCACGAATTTCGCAAGCAGCCGGATAAATTGGAAGATTGATGAACTCGCAAAAAGTCGCATTTCAGACGGATTCGTAAAGGATTGATCCTGCACATCCTTTTGCAAGAGGATCATGGTAACACAAACCAATGGCAGGTAGTGACGTTATGGCCAACGCAGAAATTTCTTTTACATTGGACGAAGACAGCGGGACGGGTGCAACATCCGAGGCCCAGTACAGCGCCAAAATTCAGGCGATCGGCAGCCGCCTCAACGCGGCCAGCAACCTGGGCGAAGCTCTGATCAACCTGAAGGACGAAATCTGCGAATTGTTCGGTGCAGACCGGATCACCGTCTACGTAGTGGACGGTGTCAAACGGGAATTGGTATCCCGCTTCAAATCCGGCAACGAGGTCACCGAAATCCGGATTCCCGTCGCCCAGACCAGCGTGGCCGGTTACGCTGCCTTGAAACAGACGCTCCTCAACATCAAGGATGTCTACGACCAGAAAGAGTTGACGGCCATCGATCCGGAATTGCAATTCGATTCCAGCTGGGACCGCCGAACGGGGTATCGCACCAAACAGATTCTGGCGCATCCGATCGTCTACCAGAAATACCTCATGGGCACCCTGGAACTGATCAATCGCAAATCCGGTGGCGGATTCGGCGGTGCCGAAGAAAAAGCCGTTGCCGAGTTGTCCAAAATTATGGGTGTGGCGTTGTACAACCAGAAGCGCATCGCCGCACGGGGAGGTCGTTCCAACAAGTACGATTACCTGCTGGAAAACCACCTGCTGACCCAGAAAGAGTTGAGCAAGGCTCACGCCGACGCCGCTCAGCGCAAGGAGCCGGTTTCCGCAGTCCTGATGAAGGATTTCAAAATCCCCAAAAAGGAAATCGGCAGCGCACTGGAAAAATTTTATAAGACCAGCTTTATCGAGTTCAACAACAATTACCCCATCCCCGGCGATCTCATGACAGGCCTCAAGGTACCCTTCATGCGCAACAACATCTGGGTGCCGTTGAAGAGTGAAGACAAAAAAGTCGTCATCGCGGTGGACAATCCCCACGACCTGAAAAAGATCGACGAGATCAAGGCCCTGTTCCCCGGGCGCCCCGTCACCTTTTATGTCAGCCTCAAACAGGACATCCTCGATTTTATCAAGCTGTTCACCCAGGATGAAAAGGAACTGGCTGAAATCGACGATATCCTCTCCCAACTTCAGGTCGAGGATGAGGAGATCGAAGAGGCTTCATCCGGTGTCGGTGAAGAGGACAGTGCCGTGGTCCAGTTGGTCAACAAGATCATTCTGGACGCTTACAGCCGCAATGCTTCGGATATTCATATCGAACCCTATCCGGGAAAACAAAATACCCAGGTGCGTATCCGGGTGGACGGATCGTGTACGATTTACCAGACCATTCCTTTCTCCTACAAGAATGCCGTGGTTTCGAGGATCAAAATCATGTCCGATCTGGATATCGCCGAAAGGCGGCTGCCCCAGGACGGCAAGATCAAATTCAAAAAATACGGCGGCAAGGACATCGAGCTACGTGTGGCCACCATTCCCACCCAGGGCGGGCTGGAAGATGTAGTCATGCGTATCCTGGCCGCCGGCGAGCCCATCCCGCTGGACAAAATGGGTTTTTCCAAAGCCAACTACAAGAATTTTCTCAGCGTGGTGACCAAACCGTACGGGATTATTTTCGTTTGCGGGCCCACTGGCTCCGGTAAAACCACCACCTTGCATTCGGCCCTCAGCTTCATCAACAAGACCGAAACCAAGATCTGGACGGCGGAGGATCCGGTGGAAATCACCCAGCGTGGCCTTCGCCAAGTGCAGGTGAAGCCCAAGATCGGATTCGATTTCGCAGCGGCCATGCGGGCCTTTCTGCGTGCTGACCCGGACGTGATCATGGTCGGTGAAATGCGCGACAAAGAGACCACCTCCATCGGAATCGAGGCCTCGCTCACCGGTCACCTCGTCTTTTCCACCCTGCATACCAACAGTGCCCCGGAGAGCATCACCCGCTTGCTGGATATGGGCATGGACCCCTTTAACTTCGCCGACGCTGTTTTGTGTATCCTGGCCCAGCGGCTGGTGCGCACCCTTTGCAAAACCTGCAAACGCAAATATCATCCCAGTAAAGAGGAGTTCGACGATCTGGTACGCGAATACGGTGAAGAAGATTTCAAGAAAAACCTCGGCATCGAATACACGGACGACTTGGAATTATACAAACCGGAGGGCTGCGATCTTTGCAGCAATACCGGTTACCGGGGGCGTATGGGGCTCCACGAACTGCTGATGGGCACGGACGAAATGAAAAAGCTGATCCAGACCAAGGCGGAAATGAAAGTCATTCGCGACCAGGCGATCGGAGACGGCATGACGACCCTGAAGCAGGACGGTATCGAAAAGATTTTTCAGGGGCATTGCGATCTTATCGAGGTAAGAAAGGTCTGCATCAAGTAATTATTCAAGATTATTTCTAATTTGTGGGCATTTCGCGGGCAGCTTGGAATTTTTCAAGCTGCCCGTCGTAGTATTGGAGGTTGGTTTTGGCCAGGGAGCGGGCGGTGGTCGCTGCGGCGACGGCTTCATCCACACGCCCGTTAACAAACAGGCTTTCGGCCAGGGTGTCCATGATGTGAGGCGACTGTTCGATGGAAGCGGCCTTTTGGGCCAATCCCAGCGCCAATTCGGGATCGCGGAAGGAAGAATCTTCGCAGGTGGCCAGCAGCCAGGCGTAGTTGTTGAGCACCAGGGCGTTTTCCGGTTCCAGTTCCAAGGCGCTGCGGTAGGCCGAGACGGCCTGCTCGAAATTGCCCCGACCGAAGTAGAGATCGCCCAGCATGCCGTAAAGACCGGCGTTGTTTTCCCCGCCGCTTGAAAGTTCTTTGAGGATGACGGTTTCGAAGAACTTTTCGTTCAGCAGTTTACCAGCCTGTCCGAAGTTGAGCTGGTACCCGGCGATTCCCACCAGAACGATGGCTGCGGTATAAATAGCGATGCTGGTACGCACTTTGCGATCATGACGAAGGATCGCGGAGCGATCCGACTCGCAGCGTCGCAGAAATTCGACCCGCTGTTGAATGCTGAAATGGTGCCAGTTCGGTTTTTCCGCCGACTGGCCGGAGACGGCCACAATTTTTTGGAACGTGGAGATCAAAGGGGCCGCGCTGGCAAACAGGGTGTAGACAAAGGAATCGGCCTGTCGTTCGAAGTTGCGCATGAAATAACCGAAAATAAAACGAAAATAGACCAAAAAATTGAAAATAATGGCCAGGCTTAAAAGGCTCGTGGTAACCGTGGTGCGGCTGATACCCGTGAAAAAGACGAAACGATAGATCGGCTCGGAAAATATGATCAGATAGACGATCAGATCGAAGGTGGCATAGGCGACCAGCATATAGCCGATAAAGAAAAAGAGATAGAACAGCAGGTGGCGTTTTCTGACATGGCCGATTTCATGGGCGATGACGGCATCCACCTCCGTGGGGTCGAGAATGCGCAGCAGGGCATCGGTGACCAGGATGTAGCGAAACCGGCTCACCAGACCCATCACGCCGGCGGTGATCATGCGGCCGCCGAAAATCGGCCAGTAAAGGATATCGGCATATCTGACGTCGGCACGTCGGCAGAGCGCATCGATGCGCTGGCGGAAGTATCCGGCTTCCAGGGAGCGGCAGCGCCAGAATTTCTGGATGATCACGGGCCCCAAAATGGCTACGACAAAAAGAAACACGAGAAAGTAAGCAGTTTCACCCTGTGGCGAGGTCAGCACCTTGCGGGGCAGTTCGAAGGGAAGGGCCAGGATGAGGTCGGCAACGCCGGAAAGCAGCAGCCAGGGTAGCAAAACGGGAAGGCTGAATTGAATGTTGGAGGTTACATAGGCCCTGCGGCTCAATTCCGCGCGATAGACGTACCGATAGGCATCGTAGGCGTTGAACCAGATCAGGGCCAGGTAGCCGCAAAAAAGAGCCATGAAGATCAGCGCTTCAAGCGTGGGGATCACCTGAAAGAGCCAGATGTTGCTTGAAAAAGAGGAAAGATTGAGGCCATAGATGTCTACCGCGAACAGGGCAACGGCCAGAACGGACTGGCGGGTAAGGGTGGATGAAAACCGACGGTCCAGTTCATCGGGCGTGCTGGTGTGAATGGAAGCAGCGATTCGGGTGAACTGGCGTTTGGAAACGATGTAAAAGAATAGCAGAAGCGAAACGAAGAATAAGACAGTGTCCAGCGGTGGAAAATTGGTTTGCTCCGATGGCTGGTAGGTGGAATAGATCAGCAGGGCAAGGATGAAGTAAATGAAGTTGGCGAACATGAGGTCTGTCGTCCCGCAGGAATGGTTTCAGGAGTTTTGTGCGCCTGCCGCACCGGCCGGTTGGGGGAGCTTGCCTTTCTTGGACTGGCGGTAGTAGCGTTCTTTTTCGCTGTAAATGCAGCCGCAGTATTGCTGGCGGTACATGCCCAATCGCCTGGATTCCTCGATACCCGCTTTCCACCCTTCGCGAAAATCACGGTAATAAAAGGGTACACCGATGGATTTACCCACCGCTTCGCCGATGGACCGGATCTGGTCGTGTTTTTGAAATCGGCTGTACAGCAGGGTGGAGGTGAAACCGTCGAATTTTCCCTTTTTAGCGTATTGGGCTGTGGTGGTCAGGCGGTCGTGATAGCAGGTGGTGCAGCGCTCGGCCTCCCTGAAAGCCACGTTGCGCAGGAAATTTTCGATTTCGTAGCCCGGTTGAACCAGCAGTTTGAGCGCAATCGATTCGGCGTAGGTTTTAAGGGTCTCTTCCCGGCGCAGGCACTCGGTAAAGGGGTGGATGTTGCTGCGATAAAAAAAACCCATGACCTCGTGGCGGTCGTCCCGCAGCACCCGGACCGGATAGATGCTGCACGGTCCGCAGCAGATGTGGATGAGCAGCTTCACTGGCGGGCTCCGAAAATGGCGGTGCCGATGCGAACCAGGGTGGCGCCTTCGGCGATAGCCACTTCGAAATCGCCGGTCATGCCCATGGAGAGTTCTTCCATACCAACACCGGGAATTCCGGCCCCGGCAATGCGGTCCCGAAGACGGGCCAGCTGGCGGAAATAGGGCCGGGCCTTTTCCGGCTGGTCGAAAAAGGGCGGCATGGTCATCAGGCCCTTTACCCGGACGTTTTCCAGGGTGCCGATCCCGGTGATCAGTTCGACCGCTTCGGCGGCATCGATCCCCGATTTGGTTTCCTCTTGGCTGATGTTCACCTGAATGAGGATATCCTGCACCTTTTCGTTTTTGCGCGCTTCTTTGTCCAGTGCTTTTGCCAGTTTATGGGAATCCACCGAATGGATCAGGTCGAACATGCGCACGGCATATTTGGCTTTGTTGGATTGCAGGTGGCCAATGAAATGCCATGCCACCGGACGGTCGTAAAGGGCGTTGAATTTGTCCCGGGCCTCCTGGATGTAGTTTTCCCCCAGAATGTCGGCGCCGGCTTCGATAGCCCGGGCCACCCGGTCGGCATCGACGGTCTTGCTTACCGCCACCAGACGGACGGAATCCGGATCACGATCGCAGGCCCGGGCGGCCGCGGCAATTCGATCTTTGACCCGTTGAAGGCGTTCCTTCACGGTTGCGTTCCTTTCGTTTCCCCGGTTTCTGACGGAAGCGAGCGATCCATGGAAACCACCCCCAGATTCAGCAGGTCTTCGATCACTTCGCACACGGGAAGCCCAACGACATTGGTGTAGGATCCGTTGATGCGCCGCACAAGAAAGGTACCCATCCCCTGGATGGCGTAGGCACCGGCCTTGTCAAAGGGCTCGCCGGTCTGAATGTACCACTCGATCTCTTTTGTATTCAGTTCCTTGAACTGCACATCGGTACGAATCGCCTTGCTGACGATCAGCCGACGTTCTTTGCAGACGATGGCATAGCCTGTGTAGACATCGTGAGACTGGCCGCCGAGTTGTTCGAGCATCCGGCGGGCTTCTTCGGGATTGCCAGGCTTGCCCAATATGGCGCTGTCGATGGTGACGACGGTATCCGCTCCGATCACCCAACTCCCGGGGTGTTCTTGTGCCACCGCTTCGGCCTTGGCCCGGGCCAGTGTTTTGACATAGGCGCCCGGTTCTGTTAACTCAATGGCGTCTTCGTCAACGGTGCTGGGAATCACCGAAAACCTCAGGCCGGCCTGTTCAAGAAGGTAGCGACGCCGGGGGGACTGGGAAGCAAGAATCAAATGCGGTGTGGTGCTGGTCATATTGACCCCGTTTTTATCAAATGCCATGACCAAAGACAAGCGACAAAAAGACCCGCTTAAGGGATTGGAACGATTCTGGATTATCGGTGCCGGTCGTTTCGGGCAGATTGCCGTGGAGCGAATCGGCAAAAAAAAAGGCGATGCGGAGATTACCGTTGTCGATAAAAAGTCGACGGATTTGGGTCACGGCAAAGTGACCGCCATCCGGCAGGACGGCATCCAGTGGCTTGCCGCCGAGCTGAAGCCGGAGGCGCCGGTGGACATTGTCGTACCGGCCATTCCCATTCACGTTGCTTATGAATGGTTGAAATTCAACCTATCGAAAAAATATAAAATAATCCCCATCGATATCCCGGACGAATGGTTGACCCGGATGCCCCATGCCATGCGGGGGGCCATGGGGCAGGCCTACGTCAGCCATGCCGATTTTATCTGCCCGGACAACTGCCCTGAACCGGAAAATATATGCACCCACACCGGAAAACCCAGGCCCATGGACCTGTTTCGCCTTCTGGCCGGTCTGGATTTTGACGATGTGCTGCCCATCGTCATCCGCAGCCACCAATTGCTGCCCGGCGTCGGCGGTATTTATCCGGGCGATTTTTTCCATGTCCTGGAGACGATTCGCACCAACCGGAATCGCTCTCTGATGATTGCCACGGCCTGCCGCTGCCATGGGGTCGTAGATTTTTTCCGACTAGAATAAAGCGTTTCAATGTACGGTTGAAGGCAATTGATTTCCTTGACATTCCAGTTGAATCCCGTTAATAGCTGCCTCACGAACGGTTGTCCTTAAATCCGCACATTCCATTCGGAGAATTCAACGATTGCCTGGGTGGCGGAATTGGTAGACGCAAGGGACTTAAAATCCCTCGGGGTTATACCCCGTGCCGGTTCGATTCCGGCCCTAGGCACCAATAAATTTAGGGGGTTAGCAATTCGCTGAGCCTCTATTTTATTTTCAGAATTCCTGATTTTAACAATTTGTACAAGGACTGTACAAGGATATGATGGGGCAGGGTATAAAAAAGGCCCCTGTTTTCTCAGGAGCCCCTTCAAATGGATCACCCGGCCGGCGATCCGGCCGGGCTCACGGTCTATGGGTGAACTGGAAAATCTTTCTTTTGCCACGGATCAAGGTGAATCTCCTTAAACTCATCGAGTTTATCAAGAACGTCATGCAAAATGATGTGGGTATATTCTGACTCTTCACCCCCCATGTTAAAAGTTAAGGCTTTCACAAAACCAAGCATCAAATCAAAATCATCAATCAAATGGTTTTCTTTGGTTGATTTCATCTTGAATCACCTCCTTTTGCCGGAATCATCGGAAGATCGTTCGCGAGCCGCCGGGCTTTATCTTTGAACATCGGTATAATCAAATCGAGGTTTTCGATATTATCCATGGCCCTTTTTTCTATTGCGGTTTTGCCGTTTTCTAGTTTTCTAATGTTGCTACAAACATCATCTGTAATTGATTCGATAATCCCAAACACCCCCCATGCCTCGAATAAAAATTCCCTAATTTCCTGAGCATACTCTTTATCAAACTGAATTTGGTCTGACATGCCACACCTCCCATAAAAAAAAGATCGCGCATGGAAGGCCTACGGCTCAAAAGAGACCGCCGGGGCGTTGCCGCTACCCGCTTCCATGCGCGATTGGATTTTAAAGCAATGCAATAAAAAATGGCCATATCGGAGGCCTCCCGCTTTTGATTTTTAGGCAACCTCAGAATAACAAAAAGGTAGGATATGTCAAGCCTCATGTGCCGAATTCATGCCAATCGGGTTGACTACCTGGCCGACTGGCCACGACTGCGATAAACGATTTCAGGAGCCGAGTTTTAAACCCAGGCAGAAATGCCATATCTCGATATGCGTCTGGATGGAATAGCGCCAGGGCCAGCGCAAGGCAGCCGGCCACGTCTTGAAGTATCGGATAGTATGCCGCCCGGTGGTATTCCCGGCAGCCCTCGCATGAAAAATCTTGATTTCCGGCCGCTGCCCGGTCCAGGCATTGGGAATAATGGACACATTCAGGGCGCCGGGCCATGGATTAATCTTTTACAACCTGAAGGGGCTCACCATACGA
Source organism: Desulfosarcina widdelii (assembly GCF_009688965.1). Taxonomy (GTDB): domain Bacteria; phylum Desulfobacterota; class Desulfobacteria; order Desulfobacterales; family Desulfosarcinaceae; genus Desulfosarcina; species Desulfosarcina widdelii. The sequence goes on from NZ_AP021875.1 coordinate 797,267, forward strand.
ACCAAAATTATCGACATCAATAGCATCGATATCGTTTCCGAAGGAATCTATTAAAACAGGCGTGTTCGGCCCGCATCGCACCTCTATGACTGAGCCGGGAATTGTTTTTATTTTCACCGTGCAGGGAAAGGTTGGTAAAATGCGGTATTTCTGGCCGCTTTTAAGTTTAAGCGATGACATGTCAGCTATGCCCGCCGACCCAATCGACTAAAACCATAGGTAGATTCTAAAGTCCGCGCCAACGGCCCTCGCCTGGCCACATCTTGGGCAGATAGGTTGACAATGAACTGGGTTATATCGCCGGTCTGCCGTTTTTCAACCTTGGTACCGGCGGGAGCCTCGTTGATGATCACCTGAACGTTTGAGCCCGCCCCGGCTGCTTTGACGCCCAGATCCCCGCCGGACGTACGGGTCAACGGCAGGATGGCTTCATCCCCCGCCTCGCCGGCCAAGCCCATGCCGCGGGCCATGGGGAAAATTGTCGGCCGATCTATCACGCCGCCCTTGGCAAATGGAAGGAACGAGAGCAGCCCGGTGGAGAGGTCGGATATCTGTTTTTGAAGGACCATTTGAGTTAGATATTTGCCAAAGGATTCAGCCATACCTGAAAAAGTCATTTCTCCTTGCCACAGCATGTCGGTCAAGTCGCTGGAAAAACTCGTTGCCCAACCGTCGAATGCGTTTTTCATAATGTCAGCGGTATCGATGGCCTTCTCCTGCATCGTTTCCATGGCCTCGGCATGCACCGTCACCGCCGGGTCAATCCAGGCCCGCGCAAGTTGCGACGGGTCTTGCACGCCGGCAATGCTCGGGGCGTCGGCATAAAAACCAGGGGCGGTCAGGCTGTAGTCGAAAACCACGGAATTACCGGGCTTGCCACCGGTTATACCCGAATTGCCCCCGCCGCCGATGGGTGAGCCGGTCACCGTCACGGTGGGCATAGTCGGCGCACTACCGGAATAACCGGCATAACCGGGCGTTTGAGGGCCAATCTTACCGGTGTAAGTAAGACTGCGCTGTGCAAGCTTTTCCAACTCCTGAAAATTGGCGGTCGCAATTTCGGAGAACTCCACCAGGCCCTTTTTCGCATTCTCAAAGGCTCCGGCCAGGTTCTGGGCCCAGTTGATCATGTGCGCCATGCCGCCGACGATCACGGCACCCTTACGACCGGCCAGCATGAGTCCCAAAAGCCCGTACTCCAGCATATCCGGATCATAGGAAACGATTTTCCATATCCGCTCCATGGCAGCGGCCGCGTTTTCGACATACCTGCTAATGTCCTGCTGGATAATGCCCTGGTTGGCGGCAATCCAGTTGTTAAAAGTGGTCACCACATCGGTTGCCACCGGCAAGAGTTCATTTCCAAGCACCGATGAGAGATTTTCAACGTTGGCCCGCAGCTTTTTGCTCTGGTTCTCATAGCTGCCCGATGTCCGGGCCATATCCCCGATGGCGGCCGTAGATCCTTCGATAATCAGCTTATAGGCCGCCTGGGCCTTGTCCGCCGCTGTCAGTTCATTTTTTGATCTGGCAAGACCCATGTTCATGGCTTCCTGCTGGACGCGGGCGGCAGTGAGAACGACACCGTACTTTTTCATGGTTTCGTAATTGCCGACCAAAGCTGACTGGATGTCATCCATCACCCGGGCCGTGGGCATATTGTTGAATGAGCCCAGGTCGGCCGACAGCTTGACGATTTCGTTGGATAGTTCGGCAGCCGCCTCCGACTGCAGACCCATGGGAACCAACAGATCCTGCACCGAAGAAAGGTATTGCTTGGCTTCGCGGGTGCTCATGGCGTAGGAGTCAACCAGGATGTCCGCCCACTTCTCGGCGGCACCCACTTGGTCGCCAAAGACCACACCGAATTTGTTGGTCACTTCCTCCAGATCGCTGGCCGCGTCGATGCTCTTTTTCATGCCGGCAACGAACACAGCGGAAAACGCCGCTGCGGAGATCCCGACATGTCCGAATGTCAGCGTGTCGACCGTTTTCTGCATGCGGCCCACCGCAGCGGAAACCGTTCTTTTCGCCTTGGAAAGATCCGAAGGCAGCTTGTCCTGATTCGTTCGGACGTTGACATATGCTGTGCCCAGAGTGGCCATGATGATTCCTTTCGTCTTTGAGGGCGCCCACGGTGGGCAGGAGTCCACCGTGGGCTGAGATTGAGCGTGGCGCTGTTGTTCGCCGCCAAAACGGGAGAAAAGGCGGCCCGGACACCGGCGCCTGGTCCGGTTACGCTTCGGCCGGGGAAACGACCAAAGTGGTTTGCAGATTACTGTCGTCGTCGCTGCCCGGAAGGGTTCGGCGGCCGTATGGAATGGCCAGCAAAGACCCGAAGGCAATATTCGCCGTGCCGGATGTCCGCACGCACTGCACGAACCGCTCGCGGGGCCGGTAGACGTCCAGGATCAACGTCTTGTTGTTCAGATCGTCGTTGGTGGTGCAGGTCGCCGTTGCCGTGGCACCGGTCAGGGCCGCCATGCCAGCATCGGAGCTGGTTGAGTTCTGCTCGGCGGTCAGGGTGGCTACGCCAGTGGCCACGGAGTCGGTGACGGTGCCGATAAACACGACGCCCTCATAGCCGCTCATGTCCACAATGTCGCTGTTGTCGTCGGTGTCGTCGGCTGCAGCAACCGGCGCGCCGACTTCTCTCACCTTAAATTCTTTCGAAAAGTTCATGGGTCTGTCACCTCGTATGAATAGCCTGCCGGCTTCCGGCCGGCAGGCTGTTTTGATTGATTACGCCAACGTCACGCGGGCAAACGCTTCACCCAGCACCGGCTGTGCATCCACTTCGGCCCGGCCGATGTAGCCGATCTGGTTGGTTTCGGCGTACAGCTCGGTAAGCACCTGGATTTTCACATCGAGCGCAATGGCGATCCAGTAATAGGAAAAATCACCGACGAGCCCGACGTAATTGCCGCTGGTGAAGGTATTTGGAGCCAGTTCGCTTTCTCCGTAAGGAAGCCCGAGAATTTTGTCCACCTGATCGGCCACAAGCCCCGGCTGCCAAAGGTATTGACCCTCCCCATCCTTCATTTTTCGAATCATTTTGACGGAATCGGGGTGAAACAGCCACCGCGCGCGTTTGCGGTAAGGCGGTCTAAGTGTATGTTTCGCCTCGATCAACCCGTCAGCTTGTATGGCGGTGGTCGAGTTCCCGGTGGAGACATCGCGGGCGGTGGGGATACCGTCGTCAGACGCCACGAACAGGCCCAGCGGTTTCTGGCTGCCGTCGCCTGTCAGGAATCCGTTTTCGAAAGTCAGGGCCAGCTTGTAACCCATGCGACCCACGATAATCGTTTGAGCCCGGCCAGATCCCCGGATGAGGGTCTGCGAAACCTTCACTCGCTTGGCCACCGGGTGGGGAAAAAGCTGCCGTTTGCCGAACCGGATGGAATCTTCCTCGTTTCCGGTGGCCAGTTCCGTTGTCCAATCCCAATCCTCGGCGTCTGTGTCCAGATTGACGACGCCCAGGGAGGCCGCTTTCGGGATGTAGAGTCGGTGTGCCCAACTCATGATGAAAACCTCTTGTTCAGCCGCCATCACAAGGTCATTTGCCATTTTTTGCGGCGCAACGAGGTATCCGCCTTCGACGTCGCTGTCAGCCTGGAACGCTCGAAATTCGGAAGCGGACAGGCCCCGCTCACCGTGCCGGAGGTAGTGATCAAAAGCGTCTTCGGGCACATTTCTCCGGCCGACTGTGGGAAGGCTGCGACGTTCCCCGGGCCGGCAGATGACAAAGCCCCCTTTATCGCCCCGGAAGGACACGTCCCCTTGATCGTCGTCCAGGGGATCGGGGGTGAAGCTTCCGTCCGGCTGGTGAAATCGATTTTCCCGGCCGGCATCTTTTTCGAGCCGGCGAATCTCCGATTCAAGCCGGTCGCAGTCCGCGTCCAGTCGGTCGAATCGTTCCTTCTGTTCTCCCGACCATAAACTTTCATCGTTGGGAAGGCTGTCGCGAAACGCCTTATATTCATCCCAAAGGCGACCCAGTTGCTCTCTCTTCTCTTTCAGTTTAAAGCTCATTTTTTTTTCCTTTTCGTTTGATTTTCATGCTCCGGCTTGGTCCTATGCCTGGGTCGCCAGGTCTTTGCTGCCGGCGATCCCGCCGGACTTGGTTAATGGTTCACGTGGCCAGCGGGCGGTCGCGCCCCATGGCCGGGCTATTATCGTTTGAACATCATGTTGGCTTTCTCGATGATCGCCGTCAGGCATTCGGCCAACATAGTGATCCCATCTACATCCTTTTCGCGGGCCAGTTGGCCGGCAACCGCGGCCACCGGATCGAGAACCGGCATGAGCAGCTTTTCGTGGTATGACTGCTTCTCCGAATTCGATTCTTTCTGGAATGCCCAACCGATTGCATTGCCGTCATTTCCTGCTTTTGCTCCCATGTTGTATTCTCCTGTTTGTTATTTCACCCGCCGGATATTTCTCAGCTTCTTGCCTCGATTCAAAAAATCGAACAGCGGATCTTCAGGCGCCCGTTTCTCAGCTTCCGATTCGGTGCCGTGGAGCAGGGTGAGGGCATCCCGCATTTCCTTCGAAGCGCGAAACGCGATCCCGTGAGCAGGATGCGGCCGCGTTGTGAATTTGGTTTTGATGTACTGGCCTTCAATATCCATTTTGGCGTGGGCATCACGGAAGGTTGCGTATGCTGTACAATATTGTTCAAGTATTCTGAGATTGTCGGTTGTCAGCCGGCCGGTGGCCACAAGTTCTTTACCGGCCCGGCGCCACTCGCTCTTTGCAATGGGCAACAGATGCTTGGGCGGTGTGGGAAGTTTCGCCAGGGCGGTAGGCAGGGGCATTACCTGAGTGGTAGTAGGCTGCCGTTTTCCGGGGTTTCCTTTGCGCTCGTTTAGCTCCGGACTTTGCTGTTTCGGGCCTCTTGCTCCCATGATATCCCCCTGTTAAAAAAAAGAATCAAAAACCTGCGACCATACGCGTAAACCTGCCAGCCGGTGGAGCATGATCACCCCACAGAGATTTAACCCACCCTCCCCCTCGACAGATATTTAAAGATAACGGTAAGATATGTTTCATTTGCTTTCTGCCGTGCTGCTGCTGGTTTATCTGCGTGATTTCCGCAGATAAGAGGTATCGAAAACGAGTACTTTCGTTGATCGATGTTGATACCCCTGGATGATGGTGCAATCTCAACAACGACCCGTTAACGAATCGTTAACGACCGTTAGATTTCTCAACGAAATTCGGCGGCAAAGTTCCTTGAGAGATTCCATCTATATGAGTGTGTATCTTGGCGACTCCCCCGCCTTTGTCGGCTGGCTTGTTGCACGAGCCACACTGCAACTGCTCTTCGATGGCATCCAGCCGACCGTCCATTTCACTCGCCTTAACGGCCACCTGCCTGAAGGATTCGGTCACCCGGTTGATGGCGGTTGCCAATTCGTTGAATGCTTCCTGCGCTGCTGCCAAATCGATTTTTTTCATTTCAGATACCCTTTCGATACGCTATCGATACCCTATCCAGGCCGGCGGATTGCGCCTCCGGCGCGCTCCCTCCCGGTCGCGGACTCTTTTTTTAAACTTTTTAAGGCTGAGAGGATGGCTACTATAGAATGGTGTTATTTTTGACACTCCAAGATGGGAATATGGGTAAAACATATTTTTTGAATGATTAATGGATGTTATCATCGTTTTAGCTCATCTTGAAGTGTTACTTTTAACACTCGAAGATATGAAAAATGGTCATCTTGAAGTGTTATTTCTGACACTCGAAATGCATGTTTTCGGTGTTATTTTTGACACTGAAGTCTGTTTTTTTTGTTCATCAAGGTTTTTTTTCGTTTCATGAGTATTTGCTGTTTTCTGACAGGATCTGACATTATTGACTCCCAACCTCGGCCGGACCTGGTGTCCTTCTGCCGTGGTTTCTTTGGAGGTTTAAATCCTGGCGTCCCGTATGCTTTCCATCGATCATCGATAAAATATTTGGTTTCCTTGCGATTGTAGCCGCCGGATCCATACTCGGCGATGTCGAGAAAACCTTTCTCTTGCAGCTCATCAATTGCATTTCTAAAGCACCTGCGATTGATGCCTTTGTGTTTAGCAGTCGCATAGGGATAGATAATTTCTCCATTATTTTTGATCACCCATTCTTTGCCTCGATTGGTTTTCATGGACTTCATCTGCCGCAATCTTAGAAAATCCAGATATACAAGCAGCGACCACTTGTTTAATGACCGAAATGCAGACGATCTGAGTAATTCTTTATCAACGTATAGGCCCTTGCTTTCAGACATCTATCGCCCCAATTTTTTAAATGGCCGGCGGTTACCGGGGCGATGGTAACCGATTTTTCACTGGCAACCTGGGCCCGGTTCGCCAGCGCCGGCCATGACTTTCATCTTGATCTCTGCCACATCCAATCAGCGACAGATACAGTCGGATAGGCAGCTTTCCGCCCAACATAAAAACGGCCTTTGGGGCCGTTACCCTGAGAGTCGAGGTTAGCAACGTACCTGGAGTTAAGAATTCCACCTGAAAAATCTGGAAGTTTTTCGCGTGCTACAAAGGGGGATGGCCAATTTTCGACAAGCACAAGGAATGGATTTTTATTTCCTGTTGCTCCCATAAAAAAACCTCCATGACACAAAATGTATTTATGTTATAGAGGCTATATTGCAGATGGGATGATGCTATTACTTAGTAATAGCAATATTTTCTTTTGCTTTTTTAAAGTATTTTGGGAAGGTCGATTTTTTAATGGGTTTATAAGGGTTAGTCTGACAGATGGAATCCCCATCGATATATATTTCATGTTCTTGACCACATTCATCAATAACGGTCAAGGGGTTTTCTGGTGAACAATTTTTGTCGATATGGTCCCAGGCTGCATTCGCAACCAATCGTTTCAATTTTGGCAATACCTGTTGTATTGCAATTACAATTGCAGGTGCACTCTTTGACCCTTTAGCTCCACCAACTTTTGATTTAATCCGGCTTTTAATACCGTCATTTATCAATTTCCAAAAATCCAGATTGGAAAGATTGATCATCATGCGAATGGTGGAGATAATGATTTGATCCGCCTGGCCGGTATCATCATTTGCAGATTGTTCGCGCAGAAAAGATATCATTTCCATGGCACGACTTATTTTTTTCACCTGTTGGCTTTCAGGTGGATAACGGCCAATGTCATTTTCGAAACATTCCAAAAAGTATTGAGCAACCGTCATTCCCCGCAGTTGTTCCGGAGCCAATTGATAAATTTCTTGAATAGATTTAAGCCCCGACTCGAAATATTCCGGATCTTCCAGGAACCCACCTGTCAACGTGTTCGCGAGGCTGTTTACAACCTCATGTCGAATGATATGCCTCGGTCTTTTTTCCATTTCCCGCGCTCCCTGCAGTGCGGCCCTGATTGAATCCAAGGGAAGGCGCTCAGGGGTGCGCTTTTCGGGTGGCCTCCCTATCCCTTGGAAAATAAATTTTTATTGTTCAGCGCCTTTTCGTAACTCGATCACCTTAGCACCATTGTTGTCAGTCCGCTTCATGGTATTCTGTAGGCCCATCAAGGCGCTCGTTTTGGCGTTTTCGTCACCATGGACATACCGCATTGCCATTTGAACGGTTCGCCACCCCATAATGTCCATCAGATCCCTTGGGTTTAGCGTTTTGGCCAATTCGGTGGCCACGGTATGCCGGATCGAGTGAAAACTCATTCTGTCTCGCTGCGCCCGCCCATTGTTCAATTTGAGCTTGTCAACGGCTGTCCGGAAAGAATAAGGGGCCTCACGGTGAGGGGTGCCGTCACTTTTTGTAAAAACCGATTGGTCAAGGTCGCCTTCGGGGGTTTCGTTCAATAATTCCACGATGGCCGGCGTCAAAGGAATTTTTCGGTGGTCGCGGTTTTTTGTTTCCGGAAAGGTCAGAATATTGCGACCCCGATCGATATCCCGCCATTTCAGATTGAAGCACTCGGAAACCCTGGCCCCGGTCAAAAAAGCAAACCGGGTGATCCGCCACCCGTAAAGATCGAGTTTCCTGATTTCGGCAAGGATAGCTTCGGCTTCATCCCTGCTGATCACCCGCAGCCGCCGGTTGCTGCCACCCGGCCCGGTGGCACCGATTCGTTTACCGGTCGGTGGCGGATTTTTCACAAGGCCCCGGTGATAGGCATGCTTCATTATCCGGCGCATGGTACCGGTCACATATTCGATGGTCCGCTTTGATTTCTTGGCACTGGAAAGGTTTTTAACCAGCAAATCCCAATGGTAAATTTCAATTTTTCGCAAGGGAATTTTACCCAGGGCAGGGGATAGCCAGACGTTGAAATGGCTTTCCTCTTTGTCGTATGAAGATGTTTTTTTTGTGCGTTTGGCGTGATCGAAATAGGTGGGCCAGTAATCATCCAGGGTTAAAGATTCGGACTTTGCTTTTTCTTCGGTCTGCCGTCGTTCCCGTTCCCAGGATTCGCGCAATTCAGAAAGTGTGCAAGGTCCATCGCCGCTGGCCTGATTGTGTTTGATCTCGGCCAACAGGTCAAAGCATGCCGTCGGCGTCCACTTTTCGGAGGCCCAGCCGACCGCCTCAGAAACAGTCTTGCCTTTCCACCAATAAGTGAGAACGTAGTATCGATCTGGAACGGCTCCGTGCTTTCTTTTTGGGTGTTCCCGGTAGCGAACGCCCCCTTTACCATCGGCATTTTTTAAGGTGATCCATTTGGCCATGCTCTACCCCTTTCGGCATCCCTGAAAAATCCCTCGGGCTAATTTGTACAAGTCCTGTACAAGGAATAGGGATTACAGAAGGTGTTTGAAAGTGATTTCATGTGAAGAAAAGATAAAATAAAAAATGCTGATTAGTCAAGTATTTATTTCTTTTTATGTGCTTTTTGTGATTTTATGTGACGCCTTGTGAGGATAGACAATTTTAGACTTAAAATCCCTCGTGGTTATACCCCGTGCCGGTTCGATTCCGGCCCTAGGCACCAATTATTCAAGGGATTTAGCGATGTTGCTAAATCCCTTGAACGTTTCCCCCTGTATTGAGTTGACCTCTTCATTGTGGTAGTAAAACGATTCGGCGCAAATCCATTGTTTAACCAATAAGATGAGATATACGGAATCAACATGCAGAAAACATACGATTTAAATGTAATCAAACGTACTTCGATTATTACCCCGGACCAGCTTCGGGAAGAATTCCCCATGACGGAAACCGCCACCCGGACCGTGATGGAGAGCCGTCAGGAAATCAAGGATATCCTGAGCGGCAAGGACAGCCGCCTGATGGTGATCGCCGGGCCGTGTTCCATCATCAGCCATCGTCAGGCCGTCGAGTACGGCAAGCGACTGGCCCGGTTGCAGGAAAAGATCAAAACGACCATCAAGCTGGTCATGCGGGTCTATTTCGAAAAACCGCGGACCAATGTGGGCTTCAAGGGCCTGATCTCCGATCCCCATATCGATAAAAAGACGTTCGACATCGATGAGGGCCTGCGCAAAGCCCGAAAAATATTGATGGATCTCAACGAGATGGGCGTGGCCGCGGGCACCGAGATCCTGAGCCAGACGGCTGCCGAGCGTCTGTCGGGGTTGATCGCCTGGGCCTGTATCGGTGCCCGGACGACCGAGTCCCAGAATCACCGCGAGTGGGCCAGCGCTTTTTCCATGCCTGTGGGATTCAAAAACGGAACCGACGGAAATCTGGACACGGCCATCAACGCCCTGCTGGCCGCCTCCAGTCCCCAGGTTTTTGTGGGCAACGATCCTCATGGCGTCACTTCGCGGGTATTTTCCGGCGGCAACCGTTACTGCCATATCGTTCTGCGCGGCGGGAAACGCCCCAATTACGACCCGGTCAGCATCGCTGAAGCCGTTGGCTTTCTATCCAAATACCCGTCGTTGATTCAATCGGTCGTCGTGGACTGTTCCCACAAAAATTCGGGCAAGGACTACCGCCGCCAGGGGGAGGTCTTCAATCACGTCCTGATTCAGCGCATGGGCCACACCAACGGCCTTTCCATTCGTCCCAACAAAGCCATCTGCGGTCTGATGCTGGAAAGCAACATCGAGGAAGGCAGCCAGCCTTTCGTTTATGGCGAAACCCGCAAGGAAGACCTCAATCCGTTCGTTTCCATCACCGATGCCTGCATCGGTTGGGAGGAAACCGAGGACATTCTGCTTACCGCCCACGGGCAGTTGCAGCAAAAATCGGGTTCATGACGATTAAAACCCGAACATAAGAAGTGAACTTTTTTCGGCCGCCGGTGTCTATCTGTACCAAACCGAACAACAGGAGGCCGAAAATGAAAATCAGAAACGGATTCATCGTAGCGGCTGTAGCCATTTCAACATTATTGCTCACGTACCCTTCTGCCTGGGCGGGTTCACAACAGCAGCATCGCTGGGAGGGAGTAGCCATCGGTGTGGGCGCAGCGATTCTCGGGAGCGCGCTGATCCATCATAATGGCATCCACGTTTACACACCGGCTCGGATGGTTCATTCTCCCAGAGCCTCTTTCAGGCACCACCCTCCAGAAATTCACCATCGTTATCATGGTCACCGAAAACCGCATTATCGAGCTTTTTATCCCCACTTGAAGCGACATCGCCAGGGATATGGCGTGCATCCAGGCGGTCTGTATAAGGAGCGCTTGGCCCCTAAGCGCAGCTACCGGCACCCCGGCAAACGGTTCCCATCCCATGGCCCTGATCACCATCGCCACGGACCGGGAGCCGGAAACCGTCACGAAAATCGGCGATCCTGATTGAAAGCCGATACCCATTGATAACGGAAGAAACGGCCGGGCCGTTTACAGGATGAAAGGCCCGGTCTGCCACTTTTTTGTTTTGGACATCCGCTGCGGCATGGATTATATTGGGAACCGATTGAATTCGGTAATATCAGACAGGAGATTTAACGATGAAAAAATCGCTATGGATCGGGATGATCGGGCTGTTGATTCTCAGCGGTTGCGCCGCCCCCCAGACCAATACCGGCAAAGGCGCCACCTATGGTGCCGCAGGAGGTGCGATAGCCGGTGCCATATTGGGACAGGCCATTGGCAGGGACACTGAAGGAACACTTCTGGGCGCCGCCGCAGGCGCTGCCGTGGGGGCTGCCGCCGGTGCTGGTGTCGGCCAGATGATGGATCGGCAGGAAGCGGAAATGCGCGATGCGCTGGCCGCGTCCGATGCCGCCGCCGTTAAAAGGGAAGGGGATTTGCTGGCCATCACCTTGAAAGGCGATGTGAGTTTCGATCTGGATTCCGATATCGTGCGGCCGGGACTGTATACCGAACTGGATCGTATCGCGCAAATCATGATCAAATACCCGCAGACTTCTATCCTGGTGGAGGGCCACACGGACAGCACGGGGTCTGAATCTTACAACCAGCAGCTTTCCGAGCGCCGGGCCAACAGCGTGAAAAATTTATTGGTCCAGCGGGGCGTCCAAGCCTATCGGATCAATATTCTCGGATACGGAGAGAGCCGCCCCGTGGCCACCAATGCAACGCCGGAAGGGCGCCAGATGAACCGAAGGGTGGAAATTCGCATCAACCCCACAACCGCCCAGGGGTAGTGGGACACCCCGGTAGTTCAAATCTACGAAATTAGGGCAACAAAGGTTTCGGATATCTATATGGCATGCGCTTTTATGCCATCGGAAAGGGCGGCGACGGCCGCCTTTTGTATGGTATGGATTTCTCATCAACAGGATCTCATCGCTTTTCATCCTGTTTTCTATCGTAATTGTTCAGATTCTGTTTGACCCGCCTGTGAAATAAATGTATCCACTTCTCATTTTCCCGGTCCGGACCGTATCTTTCGGTCATTATCGGGATATCTAAGGGGATACGCATCGCTTTTCGGCATGCCAACGATCTTCCCCACTGTCACCAGAACCGATAACCGATTGAACTTTATCTGCTGACCGGTGTCTAAGACTATACAAAACAGGATCGTGCATGACGAAGAACTGATTCTCCGACTTCAGCGGGGCGATGAATGGGCATTCCAGTTGTTGGTGCGCCGTTTTCAAAAAAAGATATTTTCGGTGGCGTATGGAATCACCCTGGACCGGGAGGAGAGCCAGGATATCGTTCAGGAAGTATTCTTGCAGGCGTATCGAAATATCGTCGGATTCAGGGGTGATTCATCACTTGCCACCTGGCTGCACCGGATCACAGTCAACCGGTGCCTGAACTGGAAACGAAGATGGGCTCGCCGTTTCAAATGGATGCACGTATCCACGGACAGTAAGGACGATGATGCACCGGCTGCCGAGATTGAAAGCCCGCTGCCGAATCCGGAAGACAGGGTCGCCGACGCACAGACCCGGCAGCAAATCGACAAGGCCTTGAAAATGCTGCCGGAACAAATCAGAACGGTCTTTGTGCTCAGGGAATTGGAAGGGCTTTCCTATGAGGAAATCGCGGATGTCACCGAAATCAAGCTGGGAACGGTGCGTTCCCGCCTGTTCCATGCCCGTAAGCGGCTCAAGGAGATTCTCCAGCCGCGGGTGAAGGAGGAGCTGTGACCAACATCCAATCCAATGGTTGCGATGACGCTTTACTGGTCCGCTATCTGGACGGCGATTTGGATAACGATGAAAAAAAATGGATGGAGGATCACCTGCAATGCTGCAAAACCTGTCGGCGGCAGTTGGCCTTCTTCTCTGATTTTTCACAGGATTTTCGAGATCATGTTCAACGGCAGACCGATCAGGTCGATTTTACGCCCATAGAAAAAGAAGCGATCAACAAGGCCCTGCGCCAACGGTACCATAAACGCGGACCTTCGAGCTTTTTCGCCTCGTTGAAATTCGCCGTGCCCGCTGCGGCAGTGGCCTGCCTGCTGCTTTTTTTCGGCTACACCCGGTTTATGGTCGATCATGGACCGGCACAACCCAGTGCAATCATAAATTCTTTTACAGGATCGATGACTTCTGTTATGATTTTTGAAACTCCCGAAACCCGACAGACCATCCTCTGGTATAATGAAGAACCGGATACGGAAAGTGAGCACAATGCGACTTAGATTGCCCGGTCTGCTGTTCCTTTTGATGTTGACCGGTTTGTGGGTGTCGTTCCCCACGACGGTTCTGGCCAAAGAACGCTGCCGCGTCAGCGTGGACACGATTCTGGCTTCGCGGCAGGGCTCCGGTGTCGATGCCCGTCTAAAAAAGGACGTAAGCGAACTGCAGAACATGTTCAACTACACCTCTTACCAGTTGCTCAGCAGCAAAACCCTCAATCTTAAGAAAGGAGAGTCCGGAACGGTCTCTCTTCCCGGCAATCGCCGGTTGAAGATCACTCCCCACAACATCCATGAAAACAGGGCCGATATCGCTTTGCAGATGATGAAAAAGAAACGTACGGTGTTCCAGAGCCAGATTCAACTGCTCAATCGAGGCAGCCTGTTTGTGGGCGGTCCCAAGTACGAAAACGGCAACCTGATTTTCAAGATTTCCGGCAGCTACTGAAACTTTCAAGAAAAGCTTTTTCAGGCCGCCCATGGCCGCACACCCGAACCGATGACACTCACTTAGAAGCCCGATATCCGCATATCGCTCCATCCCCCGAAAAAAATCAAAGCGGTTTGAACTTTTCCGGCGCTTTGGTGTCTAAGAAAATAACACCAACGCAAAAGGAGAAAGATCATGAAATCGAAAAAACGCTTGATCATTATAGCTGTCGTACTGACTTCGATTGCCTTGGTGACCGCACCCGCTTTTGCGGGAAGCAAGCAGCAGCATCGTTGGGAAGGAGTTGCCATCGGTGTCGGGGCTGCGATTCTGGGTCATGCCATCTATCAGGCCCACAAAGATGCATCCCCGCCACGGGTCGTTTATGTGGAGCCGGAGTCGGCCCCCAGATATCACCATCCGCGTCCCAAGCACCGCCACGGGCACTGGGAATGGCAGAAGACATGGGTGGCCCCCTCATACGAAAAGGTCTGGAATCCTGGCCATTACGACCGCAAAGGTCGCTGGGTGCCGGGACATTGGATCGAAGTCAAGACCTCCGATGGCTACTGGACCAAAGAACGCGTCTGGATCGCCGGCAACAGCCCGCATCCTCGCCATTACCAATAGGTTCCCGCTAAACACGCGTTTTAGCAACGTTTGAATATCCAGTCCCCCGATGGGCGAGCATGCCCCGGGGGATTGCTGTTTTTTGAAGCCTTCGATTGAAAATTGCAAAAATCGAAGCGGACTGATATTTTGCAGCCGTTTAATCGCTTGCTCGCTTTCCCGTACCTCGCAAACCGGTTTTTCGAAAACGACACACAGGAACACGAAGCATGGGGGTCACCCTATATTTCAGCAATCAGTTGATGCCGCTGGTGGAAAAGCTGCAGAAAAATCTGGCGCCCAAAGATGCCGCCACGAATCCGCTCGATCCACCGGTGGTGATCGTGCCCAACATGAATCTTTCCAAATGGATCAAACTTACCTGTGCGCGACGTTGCGGCATCTTCATGAATGTGGATTTTCAATACCTGGAAACCGGATTGTGGCGGATGCTTCGGTCCCTTTCGGACCCGGCTGAACCCGAACCCGAATTGCTGGACCGGGAGCGGATGACCCTGCTGCTGTTTTTTATTTTAATGGGTTCGGACTCCGGGACGCGTGACCTGGCCGTCGTCAACCGCTACCTGGGCAGCCATGAAGGAAGGGACAGGGAGATTCGCTGCTGGCAGTTGGCCGAAGAGTTGTCACGACTGTTTCAGGAATATGAATACCATCGGTCGGACATGATTCAGCGATGGCAGGAGGACCGTCCGGTAGACGATGCTATGGAACGGTGCCAGAAACGGCTCTACCTGGACATGGTGACGCTGAAGAACCAGTTGGGCCAGTCCGGCGGCCGGCCGATGGTTTCAATGGGCGAATACGCTGAAGCCGTCCTGGGCATCGCACCCGCCGATGCGAACCCGGACGACTTAGCCGTGGAACGGATTCATTTCTTCGGGCTTTCCCAGACATCCCCGTTTCATCTGCAATTGCTGGCCCGATTAGAATCGCGCTTCGACATCCACATTTACAGTCTGAACCCCTCCCGCGAATATTGGGAGGACATTAAAACCCCTTCCGAAAAAAAATGGATCCGGCGCAACACGTCCGGCCGCATGGCGCTCGAAGAAGCGGAAATTCTTGCCGGCGAACTTTTTAGCCAGGCGGACCATTCCCTGCTGTCTGCCTGGGGGAAGCCAGGCCGCGAGAGCATCCGACTGCTATGTCAATTGACCGACCACGATTTTCAGGCCGGTTTTACCCATCCGCCCAGTCCGGATTCGGTGCTGGCCGCCCTCGGCCATGGGCTGTTGACCCTTGATGCCGGAGACGGCCCGTCCGCCTCCCTTGCCCAGGATCGGTCCCTGCAGATCGTGGCCTGTCCGGGTATCCGCAGAGAGGTGGAAACCGTATACGACAGCATCCTGGTTAACCTGGAGGCCGATCCGACGCTGTGCATGACGGACATCGCCGTGATGGTTTCGGACATGGCACGCTACAAGCCCGTGGTGGACTCCGTGTTCAGCCGCCAGCCGGGCCGGATCGCCTACAACCTTGTCGATTCGGTTGCACGCACGGAAAGCGTCTTCGCCCGGGCCGTTGTCGCGATCATGGAACTGGCCCGGGGCAACTTTTCCAGGAAACAGGTATTCGACCTTTTGCGCAACCCATGTGTCATGCGAAAGTGGCGCTACGATACGAATGCGCTGAGCGTCTGGATTCGATGGGCCGATGCCCTGGGAATTTTCCACGGCTATGAAAATACGGTCGAAGGAGAAGAGGGCGGTCCCGGTGCCGGTTGCTTTTCCTGGCGCCAGGGATTGGAGCGGCTGCGGTTGTCCCGGATTATGACCCTTACAACAGATGCCGAAGGCTTCGATCGTCCCCATTTCAAAGGCCTGGTTCCTTTTGCCGACCTCGATGCGACCGACGATGCGCTGGTGGAAAAGTTCTGCCTGTTGATCGAATCTTTGGCTCGGGCGCTGGAACCGTTCAACATCCCGGCCGCTGCGTCCCGGCACTGGCGAACTGCCTTTTTCAGGGTCCTGGACGGTTTTGTGGAGATCGCTGCGGACATGCGCGGAGAGGAGGCGGTTTATCGATCCCTGGTGCAGTCCTTCGATCATTTCGTGCGGTACGACGATCTGGCGGCCATCCGGGAAGGCCGCGATCTTACCGCCGAAGCGCTGTGGGCCTTCGTCACGGCTCACCTCGACGGGATATCCGGCGGCCGGGGCGATTATCTGACCGGAGGGGTAACGGTGGCCGCCTTGATGCCCATGCGCCCCATTCCTTTCAAAGTGGTTTACGTACTGGGTCTGGAAGAGGGGGGCTTCCCCGGACACGAGCCGGAAAACCGGCTCGACCTGCGGACGCGCAAACGGCGCATCGGGGACATCACGCCCGTGGAGCGCAACCGCTATCTGTTCCTCGAAATCCTGATATCTGTTGGACGAAAGCTGTACCTGAGCTATGTCTCCAGGGATCTGCAAAAGGATCGGGACTTGCAGCCCTGCTCCGTGGTTCACCAGCTTCGGCGCTACGTGGAGCAGCATATCCTCGGCGGCGAGACATTCAAGATTCGGCAAATTCCCATCCGGCCAGACAGTACGGAATATATCGCCCAGGACGCCTCCAACGACTGGTCGGACGTGATGGTCAACAATTGCCCGGTGGACCGTCTGAGCTGTTATCGACGCAGCAGCCTGTGGGCGGCTTTCAAGGAACGGGCTTCCACTGACGAACGAGCGGTTGCCGACCGCTACCATCCCGATTTTGAAATATCGAAGCGAGCGCTGGAAGACGAAGCGCCTCCTGTCGTGCAGATGACCACAGGCCTGTTGCGAAGCTACCTGCTGGATCCGGTGGATACGGTTTTGCGATACCATCTGGGCATTGGCGATCCCCTCGATCCAACGGCCGAATGGGCCGAGGTGGAGGACGAGCCGCTGGCCTCACAATTTCCCATGGATTATAACATCCGAACCCTGCCGCTGCACCAATGGCTGGCGACGGGGTTGAAAGCGGATCGGTTCGTATACCCGGAGCGTTGCCTGGCGGAGGAATTCGATGCGCTATATGCAGACCTGTCCCGCAAGAGCCTGGTACCGGGCGGTGCATTCGGTTCCCATGACCGGGCCAGGCTGAAACAGCAGGTAGCGATGGTTGGCGAGATGCTCCATCCTCTCATAGAGCAGATGCAGGCGGCCCGCCGCTTCTTTCCCGGCGTGGCGATGGGAACGGCAGTCGAAGCCTCCCCGATCCTTGATGGCAATGTGCTGCGGTTGGATCCTGTTTTGATTACACTGCCCGATGACGACGAACTGCAATCCGTGGAACTCAGCGGCCAGTTGCCATGGCTCTGGCAGGCAGAAGACGAAAGCTGGCACTGCCTGGTGATTACCGGATCCAACCGAAAATCCAGGCACGCGGACAAGTACGTTGTGGGCCCTCTGTTGACCCTGATGGCTTTGGCCGTCGGCGGCAGCTCCTGCCCGTGGTCCGGGGCCAACCACATCCATTTGCACGTAGCCTATCGATCCCGGGTTTTAAGTCGGCAGTACGAGTTGAGTGCCAGACGCTCCGGAATCTATATGGCGGCCCTGCTAAAGGATTTTTTCACTCCCTTGCCGCTGCTTTGGCTTCCGTTTACGACCGTTTTCGACAATAGGGATCTGCGTGATTGGATCATTGCGGACGAGATAGAAGGTTCCGACCGGGCGGCTTTTTTTCTGACCCTGCAGGAAATCATGCGGACAACGGCGGATATGCGCGCCGAAATGGCCGGGGCCGTGCTTGCACCGGATATCCTGGACAGGGCCAGGCAGCGTTTCAGGGTGTTTGTATGATGTTCGATCCCATCGACAATCCGGACCATGTGGATATTTCCCGCCATGCCCTGGTGGAAGCCTCCGCCGGTACCGGAAAGACCTATACCATCGAGAACCTGGTTGTCCGGCTGCTTTGCGAGGAAGCCCAACTCCAATTGGAGAATATTTTGCTGGTGACCTTCACCGAAAAGGCCACCAGCGAACTCAAGCTTCGTATCCGGCAAAAAATCGAAGCGACCCTGGACAAAGAAGGGGACCTTTCCGATGCGGTCCGCAGCAAGCTGTGCGAAACACTGGACGCGTTTGACAATGCCACCATTACGACCATCCACGGCTTCTGCCATACGGTATTGAAGGATTTTCCCTTTGAAACCGGCAGCCTGTTTCGACAGGAGATCGTGGACGACGGTACACTGCTGACCAAGCTGCTCAAGGCGCAGATGCGTTCAACCTGGCCGGAACGCTATGGCCGGTATCTGGAACTGCTGATGGCGCTGGCGAATTTCTCTGCCGATCCGGACCGATTCGTCCGCACCGCGGTGACGCTGGCCCAACGGTTGTCGCACAGTTTTACAAACGAGACCCTGATCCCAGATCCGGCCGAGCTGGATGTGGAAAAAATGTGGGGGCGCTGCCGGCAGACGGTGCTGGAACTCAAGGCCCTGGTGGCAGGACCGCCGGACCTGGTTTCCAGCTACGAAAGGCTCAACATCAACAAACGCTCCCGGGCCGTTATTATTCGGGATATGGTGGCGCCCCTCCAGCAGGTGGTGGCGCAGGTGAACGACACTGACTGGCGGCCGATGGAAATCAAAGCGGTGGTCGATGTTCTGGGTGCGCGGCACAGCTCGGGCGAGCGCAACCTGGACCGGCTTGTTCCCCGAAAGTGGCTCAAATCCGGTGAAAATTCGGAAGTCTGTCCCAATCTGGTTCCTGTCCGCAACCGGCTTGATGCGCTCGTCGACCTTTTCGGTCGTATGGCCCACGTGCTGACCCTGGAGTCCGTGGCCCGGCTGCAAAAGGATGCCAAATCCATGAAGTCTCGCCAGGGGTGGATCAGCTACCAGGACATGATCAGTCGCGTAGCCGATTTTTTATCGGACAAAGGGGCCGAGGAAGGCATCGGCAACATTCGCCGGCGCTTTCCGGTGGCCTTCGTGGACGAATTCCAGGATACCGACGAATTGCAGTGGAAAATTTTTCGGAACCTGTTTCTGGAAACTTGCGGCGATGCGGCCCGATGCCGTCTTTTTCTGATCGGCGATCCCAAACAGGCCATCTATGCGTTTCGGGGCGCCGATGTTTTCACCTATCTGGATGCCCGGCGTCGGATGAAAAACCTGGCCGGCATGGGGCAGGCCAACTGTTACCGGCTTTCGGTAAACTGGCGCAGCTGCCCGCAGCTCATCACCGCCTACAATCTGATTTTTTCACAAAAAGACTGGTTCGGCGGCAGCGACGGCGACCAGTCCTACGCCATCGGCTACACGCCGTCGGACGAACCGCCGCCGGAGCACCCGGCTAATGCCATCGATGAGGATCGATCCCGGCGGCCGGCATTCAATGTCGTGGACTTGCGTGAAGCCAGGGGGCAGGTTGCCGCCAAAAACATGCTGGCTGAATTCATTTGCCAGGAGATTCATCATCTGGTCAGGTCCGGCGGCATTCGGATGGCCGCCGGATTGCAGGAAAAGCGCAGGCTGCATTATGGCGATATCGCCGTCCTGGTGAGAAGCCGGTCCGAGTTTTCTCTGCTTGAACCGATGTTACTATCAGCATCCATTCCTTATACCTTCTATCGCCAGCCCGGCCTGTTTCAATGCCGGGAAGCGTACTGGCTGAGCATGATTCTGCACGCCGTTGCCGAGCCGATGCAGACCGCGACCGCCAAACTGGCCCTGCTGACGCCGTTTTTCGATCTTGGCGCACAATGTCTGGAATCGATGCCGGAACTGCCGCCGGACCATGCCGGCCAGCGCCTGCTGATGCATTGGCACCATCTGGCCCAAAACAGGCGCTGGGGAGCCTTGTTTCAATCCATAATGGAAGATTCCGGACTGATCCTTCGTCACTGCACGGACCCAGGATGGGATCGCACCCAAACCAATTTTCGGCAGCTGTTCGATTACTTCGAAAATGCCGCCTATTTACAGAACCTGGAACCGGAGGGGGTGGTTGCCCTGCTGGATGCCCTGCGTCTATCCAGGATCGACATCGGCACCGACGCGGACATTCATCGGATCGAAGACGAATCCGACAAGGTCCGGATTTTGACCATGCATGTGGCCAAGGGACTGGAATTCCCGGTTGTTTTCATTGCCGGCGGCTTGACCGTGCGCAGCGAAAACGGCGTTCCCGTGTATCACGCAGTGGATTCGAATGATCCCGAACGGGGCTGTCGAAAGGTGATCGACCTCACCGGTGAAAGCGGTCGGGAAGAGGCCGAAAAAGAGAAGAATGACGAAAATAAACGATTGTATTATGTGGCCCTTACACGGGCAAGGCTAAAGCTTTACATTCCTTTTTTTCCGGACGACAGAAATTATGGTTGGATTGGACCTGTCTGCGGCTTCGTTTCCTCCAGCATCGCGTCTGCCGGGGACAACGATAATTTTGACTCCGGAGGCTGGATCAGGGTCGGTGAAAACGATGCGACGCCGCATGGCCCGAAAAGCTCGGCCAGGGAGACCGGAGTAGAGGCAGTAAAATTACCTTCGGATGCCTTGCTCCCCGACCAGGCGGATTTCAGAAGCCGGAAAATTGCACTGGAATCCTTTTCCAGCATCGGACATCGCCTGAACAGGCTAATCGACGCTTCTGGACTACCTTCGGTTTTCAGCCCGGCGGAAACCACCCAACGGGATATGGACGAACCGGCGGACCGGCTTTTCGCCGAATCGGAGATTTTGGGTTCCATCGACAAACTTCCCGGCGGCACAAGCATGGGGTCCATGTTCCATCAGATTTTCGAGCGGATCGATTTCGACAGGGTGATCGACGGCCCTAAAAACATCCTGGAATTGGAAGCGGCTGAACAGGTCGTTGTTTCCGCCATGTTTGACTATCGCATCGAATCGTCTTGGGCGCCCCGGATCGCGGACGTGGTGGCCAGGGTTTTAAGAGAACCCATTGTCCTGGACGGCGCCCCCATGGTGCTGGGAAGGCTGGCCCCCAAACGGAGAAGACATGAAATCGAGTTTTTTTTCCCCCTGGTGGAGACTTTGCCCGAAGGCGTCGAGGTGCCGGGGTGCGACACAAAAATCCAATCCTGCGGGGAAATGGTGCTGCGCGGGTTTATCGACCTGGTATTCGAACATGACGGCCGTTATTACATCGCGGACTGGAAATCCAATCGTCTGGCGGACGGGTACGACCAGGAAGCCATGGCCAGTGAAATCGAAGCAGCCGGCTACGACCTGCAATACCGTCTTTACACCATTGCCACGCTAAGGTGGCTCAAACGGTTGCTCGGCGACGGTTTCGACCCCGAACTTCATTTCGGCGGCGCACTTTACATTTTTATCCGGGGAGTCGGCTCCGGAGGACAAAACGGAGTGTTTCATGTCCCGGCGCATCAGTTACTCCCTTTGAAAACCCTTCAGTCAACCGTCGAGAAACAGATCGGAGGGCTTCAATGGTAAGCGCGGATAAAGCCCTTTTGGCCGAACGGCTTGGCAGATACGGGATTGAGGGGTCAAGCCCATTGTGGGCGCTGTTCGAAAAACTCGACCTTTCCGATCTGGATCTGATGCTCATCCGGGATTTGACCGCCTGCGCATCCGATCCACGGGACCATGGACTCGTGGGGATGCTAGGCCTTTTGCTGGCCGCCCTGAACGAGGGCAGCCTGTGCCTGGTATTGGATCGGAAGCTGTCAGCCTTTTTTCCTCATATCGATGCGTCCGCGCTGGGGACGTTGATTGACGACGTTGTCGCCAAATTGAATCAAGGCGCGTACGACAGTCTCGTCGACCGTTCCAAGGGGGAAAGCTTCAAGCCGCTGGTGATGGAGGGACCTGCCGGGCGGCAGCGGCTCTATTTCCAGAAATTTCACTATCACGAAAAACGGTTGAAAAGTGCTTTGTCCGCATTTTTGGGTCTGCCCCCAAAGCCAGGGCTGCCTGAAGCTGACGTCGAACGAATGATAGACGATCTATACGGTGAAAAGGCCGTTATTCGCAGCCGTTCGGGGGGGGCTCCGATCATCCGGGACGCCCGCCAGGTGGAGGCCATCCGGGCGTCCGTGAGTGCTCCGCTGCTGGTGGTTTCCGGGGGGCCGGGTACCGGCAAGACGTCGCTGCTCGTCAATATGCTCAGGGCGCTGGTGCGTACCGGTGCCGAGCCTTCGCGCATCCTTCTGGCGGCGCCAACCGGTCGTGCGGCCATGCGAATGAGCGAAGCCCTGACGGAGAGTCTGAACACCGTCGCAGGGCCCGACGACGGCGACCGGGCCCTTGGGCAGTTGCAGGGAGCCACCTTGCACAAGCTGCTGGCGTACCGCAAAAGGGCAGGGGACTTTTTCCACAACCGGCATCGGCCTTTCGAGGCCGATGTGATTGCCGTGGACGAGGTTTCCATGGTCGATGTGATCCTGATGGACCGGTTTTTTCAGGCTATCGATCCCAAGCGCACCCGGGTCATATTGATCGGGGACAAGGATCAGCTGCCCTCGGTCGAGGCCGGTTCGGTGCTTGCAGACCTCAGTGCTCAAACCGGCGGCCGTCTCTCCGACCGGTTTTTGACCCTCGATAACTGTTATCGAGCCGGTGGAAAGCTGCTTGAGCTGGGCCAGCGAATCAATTCGGGACAGCCAGTCACCTTGGAGCCGGTGTCCTTCGACGATGCCCTGAACCTTAAAAAAGGAGGGTGGGCATTCGTTCGTGCCAAAGATCAGGATGCGGTCCAGCGTGACCTGATTCGCTGGATTCACAACCATTACGTCGCCCGCAGTGGAGATCTCACCGATAGCTACGTGGAGCAGGTGAGTCGGTTCAACCGGCTTGAAGGAGACGCGTTGCCCGGCGAAACGCCGGAATCGGTGCAGCGGGTCGAATCGCTTTTCGCCATTGCCCACCGCTGCCGTATCGTCAGTCCGCTGCGTCAAGGACTTCGGGGAATTCATTGGCTCAACCGGTGTATTGCCGCCGAATTAAGACCGTATCTCGATCCGGACGGCGATCCGGAAAGCGATATCTTCAACGGCGCGTTGATCATGATTGCCCGCAACGATTATCAGCGCGAATTGTTCAACGGTGACGTGGGCGTGGTTACGCTTCGTCCGGATGGAATGTACCAGGCCACTTTCAGGCGGCAGGACAAGCTGGTGACCTTTCCTGTTTCGGGCCTGCCCGACTGGGATCTGGCCTTTGCCATGACGGTGCACAAAAGTCAGGGCGCCGAATTCGAAGATATCTGGCTCCTTTTACCGGACGATCCGGACCATCGATTGCTGACCCGGGAGATTGTCTACACGGCCGCCACGCGAGCCTCCCGAAGATTGATCGTATCCGGGGAGGAAACAGTTTTCCATCGGGCATTGCAGCGCAAGATCCACCGGCAATCCGGACTGACGCTGTGATTGCCGGGAGCGTCGATCGATTATGGTCGGTTAAGGGCGGAGAGATGAAATTTCCCAACAACTAGGAAGAAAAGTTCACAAATTCCTGTTGCGGAGGCCACACGGTGCTTCAGGCGGAAGGTTATAAAAAAATAAACCACTGAAATATAAGTAAAAGATGTTGTTTTTCAATCTTGGCCCACGATTTGCGTTATCTCTTTGACGATCAACGACAATCAAAGAAAGGCAGGTCATGGGTTTCAAACACTGGTTGAACAACGCCGGCAAGCACCTAAAGGGTCTCTCCAAATCACAGCGAATCTATCAACGCTCTCACATCCGCAACCAATGCCTGATCGCTTCGGAATTCGGTTCCTCCGGCAACAGGGATTCAGCCTTAATCAAAAACCTCAACGGTTCCGGCGCATACATTGAAACCCGCCGACGGTTTCGTGTCGGTGAAGTGGTGCAACTGAAATTTCCCCTGCACTATCTGGATCCGCCCATTGAGGTGACCGGGGTGGTGGCATGGACGGGAGCCGACGGTGTTGGCGTAAAATTTCAGTCGACAGGCAGTTGAATGAACGATGTCCGATTCGCCGGCCGGTTTCGTTACCGTTTCTCATCCACCCGTTGACAAGACGTCGATAAACCTTTACGATTCTTATCATTAACGAAGCCAAGGGGGGATCATGAACAAAGGGGATCTGATTGAAGCCTTGAAAAGGAAAAACGGTTTTACCCGTGAGAAGGCGGAGCGGGTCATCGACCTTTTCTTTGGTGAAATGACCCATGCGCTGGTAAAGGGCGACCGAATCGAGATTCGTGGATTCGGCAGTATTTTCGTGAAAGAATACGGTGCCTACAAGGGGCGCAATCCCAAAACCGGCGAATCGGTCATGGTCGGCGCCAAACGCCTGCCTTTTTTCCGCTGTGGCAAGGAATTGAAAGAGCGGGTAGACACTTTTTGAAACGGTTTTTGACGAGGCGTCAATCCCTTCCTCTAAAGTCATGGTCTTCGGGTTGATCGGCTACCATTGCCGTTTGCGCGGTCTTGCCCAATTTGCTTTATTTCCGGAAAATGGCGGGTGGTTGCTAAACCACCCGCAAAACCATCCGATTTGTCAACCTGCTGGTAATCATGCCCACGCATCTAGAAACAGGTCGCCGTTTCCAAACGACCAAGTCCGATCCCTATCGACGCCCTCAGCTTTTCCGACCGGTTCCCAAACCCAAAAAGAGCAGCCCGGGTCTGTCGGTCGATAAACGGAACCAGGCGATGGAGGCGGCCATGGATGCCATCGTCTGCCGGCGGTGTCTTCACGAGATCACCTCCCCTGCACAAATCCGGGAGATCAACGGCGCTCACACCCACACGTTTGCCAACCCGGAAGGCATTATTTATGAAATCGGCTGCTATGGGGATGCTTGGGGGTGCGGCTATATCGGCCTGCCGTCGACCGAATTCACCTGGTTTTCGGGATATGCCTGGCGCATCGCTGTTTGTATTAATTGCCATGTCCATCTTGGTTGGCTTTTTTCGGCACCGGACGGCCGTTTTTTCCACGGTTTGATTACCAGTCGGATCAGCACCAGGGAAAAGTAAACCGGCTGATGTTTCGGCGAGGTTGGCCAGCCACAAATTGTGCCATGAAGAAGGAGAAACCACCATCCAATGTGTTTTCACGTGAAACGTTTCGCCCGTGATTTCGATGGGTTATTTTCAAACGAAAAATGAAGGGCATTCACGTTTTTGACAGGCGTGACGATCCCTTTTTATAATTCGCGTGCATTTTGTAACGAAATCAGGTAGTCGTGATCATGCTGATGCCATTGAGAGGAGGCCCTGAAAATGAAGCTCCGTGATATCACCGACTGTTGCGTACATCTGGATGTCCATGAAAAACGGTGTGACCGGGAAGATTTTTTCGAACTGGTGTTCTTCCAAAAAGACGTTTCGGAATGGGAGCGAATCCTGGCCGCTTTCCTGGGAGAGCCGGTCAAACCCTCCGGTAAGCCGCCCACGGAAAAGGACCTGAAGATCACGGAAGCTACCGGCAGCATCCGCGTCGAACAGACGCTTTTTGAAAAAGAATTCGAAAACGGTGTGATCATCGCAAAATTCTGGCCGTGGAAAGACGACCGGTGTATTACCCTGCGCATGGCGCTGCTTCCCGCCGGGTCTTAGCGATACCATAACCCAAGGAGTTCCAACCTGCCATGACCATCCTGAAAGCCATACCGGTTCTTGTGGCTGCATTTTTTCTCGGCAACTGGTTTCTGTCCGAAGTCAGAAAAGCCAAAATCGCCGGTAAACCGTGGTATGCCCCCTACTTGACAGTTCCAGGGATTTTGATTCTGATCGTCTTCATGATTCCCGTTTACCTTCGTTTTTTTCATTAGGGCCGTTCGTGTCCATGTCGACAGTCAAACATATCGCCGGTGAAGATGGACTTGAGATCACCATCGACCGTTTCCTGAGGTTGAATCGTACGCCCGAGGCGCTTTTGTCCTCGCTGGTGGAGCGCTTCCAGATGGTCAACCCCAAATGGCTCGAAAACCATCGCATGGGGCGCTGGAATCGGGGAACCAAAAAAGTCCTTCGCTTTTACCATCGTTTCGGAAAGGACGGAATTCGGATTCCTCGCGGGTATGCCCGCCAGTTGTTGCTGAGCTTAAAACGGGACAATCTCGGGTACCGGCTTAACGATCGCAGGCGGCTGCTGGCCGAGGTGAATTTCCAATTCTCCGGCACCCTGAAATCCTTTCAATCCGCTGCCGTCGAGCAGATGAAAAAAAAGGATTTCGGTACCCTGAGTGCACCCACGGGAAGCGGCAAAACCGTCATGGGGTTGGCGTTGATTGCCAGCCGGCGCCAGCCGACCGTGATCGTGGTCCACACCAAGGATCTGGCTTTCCAGTGGATCGAACGCATCGAACAATTCCTGGGCATTCCTTCCGATGAAGTCGGGCTGATCGGCGCGGGCAAAAAAAAAATCGGCAACCGGATTACCGTGGCGCTGGTGCAGACCTTATACCGTTGCACCGACGAGATCGCCCCCCAAACCGGCCACATTGTGGTGGATGAATGCCATCGGACCCCCAGCCGCACCTTTACCGAAGCGGTAACGGCTTTTGACTGCCACTACATGCTGGGCCTCTCGGCGACCCCGTGGCGGCGGGACAAGCTGTCCAAACTGATTTTCTGGCATCTGGGAGATGTTCACCACGAGGTGGACAAGCAGGTACTGGAAGCCCGGGGGGATATCCTGAAGGCCGATGTGGTCGTTCGCATCACTTCGTTTACACCCTATTTCGATCCGGTTAACGACTATTCGCGAATGCTTTCCGAACTGACAAGCGACGATGACCGCAACCGGCTCATCGCCGGGGACGTAGCCAAAGAGGTAGAATCCGGAAAAGGGGTTTGCCTGGTGCTCTCGGATCGCAAGAAGCATTGCGAAACCCTGCAGGGGATCCTGCGGTTCAAGTTCGGCGTCCACGGGGAACTGCTTACCGGCGATGTGAAAGACGAGGAGCGCCGTCAGGTGCTCGAGCGCCTTCAACAAGGCAAAGTCCAGGTGCTGATCGCCACGGGCCAATTGATCGGGGAGGGATTTGACTGCCCGGATCTGGCCACCCTGTTCATGGCAACACCCATCCGGTTCAGTGGACGGGTGATGCAGTACCTCGGTCGAATTTTAAGACCCGCCAAAGGAAAAGCCCATGCCCGGGTCTACGATTATGTGGATGAACGGGTCCCGCCGCTGGTATCGGCCGCAAGGGCCAGGCAACGGGTGTATGGGAGCAGTGCCGGTGAAATTTTGTAAACAAGCGTGGGATGCAGAAACCGTCGGATCTCACAGCAGTGATGGCAAAGCCTTTCCCCCGACAACTATGATCAGGGAGGAAAGATTCCCGCGGCCAGCCGGCGGAATCGACACGATTCGACCGGCACCCGAAACGGGGTAGGGGGGCTGGTACCCGCTAAAACCATCTGCAATCCCACGCCTGTTTGCCGACAACGAAACCGCTGGCAGATGTGGATGGCTACGGAACTGCTGGATCAGGGTATTTGCGCACAATGGATAAGATGCAAATCGAAAGGTACAGGTGTAAATTCACGTTAAAATGGGATGGGGACGCTGTCAAGCATTAAAGCTTGACGGCGTCGTAAAAAGTCCGATATCTGCGTTACGCTTTGCTTCTCGTCAATACGGCCTATCCCGTCTTTTACCCGGCTATCAGGATTGCCTTTTCGATCACCACCGGTGTACCGGGAACATCGCGCATCCCCGCGCGGGATGTGGTCTTAACGTTCTCTATGGCCCGCACCACGTTCATGCCGTCCACCACCCGGCCGAATACGCAGTAGCCCCAGCCTTTGGCCGACTTGGCGCGGTGGTCGAGAAAATCGTTGTCTTTCACGTTGATAAAAAACTGTGCACTGGCTGAGTGGGGATCGTTTGTCCGAGCCATGGCGATGGTGCCGGTACGGTTGGTCAGGCCGTTGTCAGCCTCGTTGCGAACGGGAGCACGCGTGGGTTTGCGCTGCATGTCGGCCGTGAAACCGCCCCCCTGGATCATGAATCCGGCGATGACCCGGTGAAAGATGGTACCGTCATAGTGGCCGTCTTTGACGTAGGCCAGGAAATTGGCCACGGTTTTTGGGGCGGCGGTGCGGTCCAATTCCAGTACGATGTCACCCATGCTGGTGGTCAGCTTGACTTGGGGCTTTGTTTCATCGGCAAAGGAGGGGCCGATGCCCGTAAATCCAAGGGACAGAAAAAGAACAACCAGAACGATCCAGCGTCGCATAACGACCTCTCTTGAAAATGTTTACCACAATTGAAACACCCGCCGCGGCTTGTCCAACCGGCGGATGCCTGCCGCTTTGGTCGCACGCACCGCCTCTTCGTATTCCAGGGGCGACAGGGCGGACGCCAGTTCCGGCATCTCTTTGGCCCGGCCGCAGGGCCGATACTGGGCCATGACATTGACATAGGTGTTGGCAGAAACCCGGTCGGCGATAAACTGCATGATTTTGGCCGTTCCGGCCAGACCGCCGGGCAGCACCAGATGCCGCACCAAAACCCCCTTGTAGGCCAATTCGCTCTCCCGGTCAATCTGCAAATCGCCGACCTGGCGATGCATTTCCACCAGCGCCTGTCGGGCCACCTCGGGATAGTCCGGGGCGTTGCAGGTGTCCTTGGCCGTTGTCGAATCCCAGAATTTGAAATCGGGCATGTAGATGTCCACGATTCCCTCCAGCATCCGCAAGGTTTCCACCCGATCATAGCCCCCGCAATTGTAGACCAGCGGAACGCTCAGTCCCTGACGGGCGGCGATGAGCAGGGCCGACAGGATCTGGGGAACCACATGGGTGGGGGTGACGAAGTTGATGTTGTGGCAGCCGGACTGCTGCAGGTCCAGCATGATGGCTGCCAGTTGTTCGTCATCCAGTTCACGGCCTTCGCCAAGATGGCTGATTTCGAAATTCTGACAGAAGTTGCACAGCAGATTGCAATGGCTGAAAAAGATGGTGCCCGACCCGTTGCGTCCCACCAAGGGCACCTCTTCCCCGAAGTGGGCGTTGTAGGATGCCACTTTGGCCGAGCGTCCGGTTTTACAGATTCCGGTTTCCCCGGCGGTCCGGTCCACGGAGCACTTTCGGGGGCACAGTGTGCAGTTGGCCAGTTCGGCAAGGGCCTGTTCTGCACGACGCTGGAGCGTGCCGTCCTCCAGGGCATTTAAATAGGAGGGGGCGGGTAGCGCCATACGGCCTTCTCCTTTTTTCCTGCTGATACAAAGTGTTTCGATTTAACGCTTTCCCAAACAACCATTTTCAGGACGACTTCGTAAAAGGTCCGAGATCAAGGCTTGCGAATCCCGAGGAGCGAGGCGTACCTGAACGTACTCCGCAGTGACGAGGGATGAAGCGTAACGAAGATATCGGATCTTTTACGAAGTCGTCAGCTTAGCTTTGCAGCATTTTGGCCAACTGACTGACGCTCCTGGCGCGGCCGACCACGACCAGGGTGTCGTCGGTTTCGATGCGCGTATCGGCTTTGGGATTGAAGATCATCGATCCATCGGCTTTCTTGATGGTCAAAATGATCAGGTCCAACTGCTGCCGGATGCCCGAATTTTTCAACTCGACATTCAGCAGACGGGAGGTGCTGTGCACCAGAATTTCCTCCACCTGGATATCGGTGCTGTCGTCGGTGAAGGCCAGTTCCAGGAATTTGATCACCGTGGGTCGCAAAATGGCATGGGCCATGCGACGGGCGCCTAAATCGTAGGGCGAGATCACCTTCCCAGCACCGGCGGCCTGCAGCGTTCGTTTGGCCGTGTTCTGGATGGCCCGAGCCACGACGAAAAGATCGGGATTGAGCTGTTTGGCGATCAGCGTCAGAAAAACATTGTCCGAATCGGTAGCCACGGCGGTGACCAGACCCTTGGCCCGCTTGATACCGGCTTTGATCAGCAGATTTTCATCCGTGGCTTCGCCGATCAGGTAGAGCACGCCGTCTTCGTCCATCTTCTCCTGTCGATCGAGATTTTTTTCGATGATGACCACATCGAGGTACCGTTCGGTTAGATAACGGGACAGCACCCGGCCGATGCGGCCGTATCCGCAGATGATATAATGATTTTTGAGCTTGGCGATCTGGATTTCCAATTTACGTCTCCCGAGAATGACACGAAGGCGGTCTTCGACCAGAAATTGCACGATCAGGCCGACGACATACATGAAGTAGCCCACCCCCATGACGATCAGGAACATGGTAAAGGCACGGCCGGTGTCGCTGACCTGGTGTACCTCGCCGTAACCGACGGTGGCCATGGTGATGATGGTCATGTACAAGGCATCGTCAAAAGGCCAGCCCTCGATAACCATGTACCCGCCGGTACCGAAAAAAACGAGTGCAACGGTCAGGACTATGGTCAGGGTGAAGCGCTTTTGCCGTTCCATGGCTTAAAATGGTGTCCTTTGCCGTACGAAACGGCGTGCGGGGTATGGGGACCTGCTGCAAACCTGCTTGATTTACACGGTTGCTGAGACTATAAAAAAACCTCGGGTGCGTGTCAACTGCCAAAACGATGCAACCCCTTTTTATTAAATAGAATTTCATTCAAACGAGGAGCCTGTGAATCGTTCGCCCGACACGATGTCTTCTGATGATGCACTGATTGAAGCCATCCGGATCGAAAAGCGCTACCGGCAGGTTCGTGCCGTGGACGGCGTCAGCCTCGCCATCGGTCGGGGAAGCTGTTTTGGTCTGCTGGGTCCCAACGGTGCGGGCAAGACTACTCTCATCGAAATTATCGAAGACATCATCGCCCCTACCGCAGGAACCGTTCTTTACAAAGGCCGTCCGCGTTCGTTCCAGTTCCGGCAGGAGGTGGGGATCATGTTTCAGCAGACGGCGCTGCTTTCCTTTTTGACCGTTGCCGAAACCCTGGAAACGTTCGGACGGCTCTACGACAGCACCGACGATGTCGAAACGTTGATCCGCACCTGCCATCTGGAGGATGTCAAAGATCGGCCCAACGACAAAATCTCAGGGGGCCAGAAGCAGCGGCTGCTGCTGGCCCTGGCGCTGCTTAACCGGCCCGAACTGGTATTTCTGGACGAGCCTTCCACCGGACTGGATCCCCAGGCCCGACACAACCTCTGGAATATTATCCGCCGCGTAAAAGAGCAGGGCAAAACCATCGTTTTGACCACTCATTACATGGAAGAGGCGGAAAAGCTCTGCGACGACATCGCCATCATGGACAAGGGCAAGGTCATTGCCCGGGGGGCGCCCGAAAAATTGATTCACGAGCACTGCCGACGGGCGACGCTGGCCGTTCCCAAGGATCGCATCGGCGCAAACCGGCACAAGTTTTCCGGATTCAGCCGTGAACGCGGCGATAAGATTCTATTTCGAACCGAAGACGTCAACGGATTTATACAGAAATTGTTGGCCGAGGGAGTAGATTTGAGCGGGGTGAACCTGACCACCCCCAACCTGGAAGATGTCTTCTTGAAACTTACCGGCCGAAGCCTGCGGGAATGATTGGATTTACGAATGCGCTTTAAAAGAATGTGGGCCATGTTCAGGGCCAGAAACAGGGAATTTTTCCGGGATCGGGAGGCTTTCGGCTGGAATTTTCTGTTTCCTTTCCTGATCATTATCGGTTTTTCGCTGGTTTTCAAAGGCGATTACAAAGCCCAGTTCAAGGTCGGCGTGTTTCCTGTGCCGTCCGGCACAGCGGCCGGCAAGGCTGCCGACAACCTTCCCGCTTCCTTTTCCGGATTCGAAGCGGTCACCCTGGTTGGGTTCGAAGACGGCGACCAGGGACTGGAAAAATTGAAGCACCATAAAATCGACCTGCTGGTTCATGCCGGCACCGATCCGATACGCTATTGGGTCAGCGACGCCTCCCCTTCCGGGGCTATCGTGGAAAGGCTTTTAAAAGAGGCCGCGGAGCCGGGCGACGGAATGCTGCACCTGGAGAAAAAAGATATTCAGGGTGTTCCCATCCGCTACATCGACTGGCTGTTTCCGGGGATCCTGGGCATGAACATGATGTTCAGCGCCCTGTACGGCGTCGGCTGGGTGGTGGTTCGCTATCGCAAAAACGGGGTGCTCAAGCGGCTCAAGGCCACCCCTGTAACCGCCCTGGAATACCTGAGCGCACAGATGCTCTCGCGGATTTTCGTGTTGATGTTCACCCTAGTGATCGTCTGGGTTGGTTGTGACCTGATTCTGGATTTTACCGTCTACGGCAGTCTGGTCGACATGTTCGCAATTTTTCTTTTAGGCAGCGCCTGCATGACCGCCCTGGGGCTGATCATCGCCTCTCGTGGCACCAGCGAAGAGTTTGCCAACGGAATCCTAAATTTCATCTGCTGGCCCATGATGTTTCTTTCAGAGGTGTGGTTTTCCATCGAGGGGGCTCCGCATTGGCTGAAGGCCGCAGCCAAGATTTTTCCGCTGACACACCTGCTGAATGCGGCCAGGAAGATCATGAACGAGGGCGCCGGACTGTCGGCGGTGCTTCCGGAGATTGCGATCCTTTCCGCCATGACCGTGGGGTTTCTGGCGGTGGGCGCTGCGCTGTTTTCCTGGAACAAGTGATAGCTTGAATTCTCCGACTATTTGTCGAATGCGGTCTGCAAGGCCTCGGGATGCCGGATACACGCCTGTGCTCCCGATGCTTCCAGCTCGTCCCGCGTTCCGTATCCCCATAAGACCCCGATTCTAAAAATACCGTTGGATTTCGCGCCGATCATGTCGTGCCTGCGGTCTCCAATCATAATGGTTTCCGCTGGGGCGATCCCTTCGCTTTGGAGTAAATGGGCCAGCAGATCGGCCTTGTCGCTGTTCGTACCATTTAATTCGCTGCCATGAACGGCCCTGAAGTATTGCCCCAAACCAAAATGTTCGATAATCCGCTCTGCGAAAATCGTTGGCTTGGATGTGGCCACATAAAGGATGTGTCCAGCATCCCGAAGCGTCACCAGCGCTTCCGGGATGTCTTTATAGATTTCGTTTTCGAAGAGGCCGACGGTGCCGAACCGTTCCCGATAGATGGAGATGGCAGCCTGGATGAGATTTTCGTCATCGGTTTTAAGCAGTTTGGCGAAACTGTTTTTAAGTGGCGGCCCGATACACCATCGCAGATCCGTTTGGTGATGAACGGGCCGGCCAAGCGTTTTGAGGGCATGGCAAATGGATTTGGCGATTCCCTGATAAGGATTCGTCAGTGTGCCGTCTAAATCAAACAATAGGTTCATGGCGCCTCTTTATGTGACGTTGTCCATAAAATCATAAATTATGGAGGATATCGATCACTTCAAGGGAATTAATCACGAATACGGACGCATCGAGGTAGACAACGTCATTCGCCATATCGTTGGGTGCATGCGGACGAAGCTTCGCAGTACCGACCGGCTGGCCCGATATGGTGGGGAGGAGTTCGTCGTGATTCTGCCGGAGACACCCCCGCAAGGAGCAATACAAGCCGCGGAAATAATCCGCAGAAACATTGCCAAAGCGTCGCTTGAAATAGGACCTGACCGTTCCCTCAAGGTCACCGCCAGCGCCGGAGTGGCTGGTTATAATGTGTTGCCCGATGATATCGGGCTTGAAGAATTGCTGAGGCTGGCCGACGACGCTCTGTACAAAGCAAAGGAGGCGGGCAGAAATCGGGTTGTTGCAGCTGGAGGAGCATGATCTTAATTGACCAGGCTGTGAATGGGCGACGGAATCAGCCCGCCGCGACTGAGAAAACGGTTTTCTCCCGTGGCGTTGTTGACCGGCATGATAATGGATTCGCCCAGCAGACCGCCGAAAAAGGCGTGGTCGCCGGCCTTTTTCCCCGGTACGGGAATAATGCGGGTGGCGGTGGTTTTCTTGTTGATGACCCCGATGGCCATTTCGTCGGCGATGATGGCAGCCAGGGTTTCTTCGCTGGTGTCGCCGGGAATGGCCACCATGTCCAGACCCACCGAACAGACGCAGGTCATGGCCTCCAGCTTTTCAATGGACAGGTACCCCTCGGCGGCCGCCCGGGAGATGTTCAGATCCTCGCTCACCGGGATAAAGGCACCGCTGAGCCCGCCGACTTTGGAACTGGCAAAAGCGCCGCCCTTTTTAACGGCGTCGTTCAACATGGCCAGGGCAACGGTGCTTCCGGGAACGCCGATGGCGGCCAGGCCCAGGCTCTGGAAGATTTCCCCCACGCTGTCACCCACGTTGGGGGTCGGCGCCAGGGAAAGATCGACGACACCGAATGCAATGCCCAACCGCTGGGCCACTTCCCGGCCGATCAGTTCACCGACGCGGGTGACCTTGTAGGCCGTATTTTTTATGATGTCGGCAAGTTGTCCCAGGTTAAGGTTCGGGTTGGCCGTTACAGCCCGGTCGATGGCGTTTTTCACCACACCCGGCCCGCTGACGCCCACATTGATTACCGCGTCGGCCTCTCCGATTCCGAGGTAGGCGCCGGCCATGAAGGGGATATCCTGGGGGATGTTGGCAAACACGCACAGCTTGGCGCAGGCCAGACCATCGCTATCGGCGGTCAGGCGGGCGGCCTCCTTGATTTTCCGGCCCATGAGCAGGACGGCATCCATGTTGATGCCCGCACGGGTGGAGGCCACGTTGACCGACGCACAGACCCGCTGGGTGTCGGTCAAGGCTCGGGGCAGGGCGTCGATCAGGGCGCGGTCGCCTTTGGCCATTCCTTTTTCAACCAGGGCGCTGAACCCGCCGATGAAATCCACGCCGGTATCGGTGGCCGCCTCGTTCAGGGCCTTGGCCACCTCCAGCATCTGCTCGGCATTGAAGGGGGCGCCGGCAACGGCCATGGGGCTGACTGAAATGCGTTTATTGACCACCGGGATGCCGTATTTGTCGCCCACCTCGTCGCAGATCCGCACCAGATCCCGGGCCGCGGTGGTAATGCGGGTGTAGATGTTTTCCGTAAAACGCCCGATGTCGTCGCTGGCGCAATCCAGCAGGTTGAGACCCAGGGTCACGGTGCGTACATCCAGGTTTTCGTGTTTCAGCATCTCCACGACGGAGAGAATTTCACTATCGGTAAACATGGCAAGTTGTCCTTATACGCGGTTGATGGCTTCGAAGATTCGTTTATGCTGGATGGAGATATCCAGGGAGAGGCTCGATGCTTTCTCGCGCAGATCGCGGCGAAGGGCCTGGTGATCACAATCCGTGGGAATGTCCACTTCGTAGATCATGATGTTGGCATTGGGGTCGTCGCCGCCTTTGAAAACGGCCTGAAGGTTGGTCACGTTGACCCGGTAGCCGGCCAGGATGGCGGTGATGGCGGCCACCAGGCCCTTGCGGTCCGGCCCTTTGGTGGTGACCACGAAAGGCTCGCTCTCCACAGTGGCCTCGTTCACATCGATACGGGACAGCGGCTTTTCATAGACATGCAGGCCCATGGGATCCAGGCCGTCGGACAGGTGCCGGTGCAGATCGTCTTCCGAAAGGCTTTTGGGAACTCCGACGATGAAGATGCCGGAAAATTCGTTCTGCAAGATGGTCTGGCTGACGTTTTCGATGTTGCAGTCCTGTTCGAACAGAATCCGGGTGACGGCGGCAATGATGCCGGGCCGGTCTTCGCCCAGGACCGAAATAATCATTTTTTTCATGGAGGATGCTCCAAGTGTTTTACGGGTAATGGTGACGATCCCTTATGGAACAAAAGGGCGGAGGGTGTCAATACAATGCCGGCAGGCGTCACGGACAATCTGGAACAAAAAACGTTTGAACCCCTCAGCACCGCTGTGGTAATCTTTGTTTTTGGTTAACGAACACCCGGTACCAGGAAGAGCCACAGTGAAACCGTCGCGTGTAAGCAATCTGATTCAGGAAAACAAGACCCTGTTCATTATCATCATCGTGGGACTGTTTTTGCTGGAACTGGAAATTTTCGCCCTGGCGGCCATGAAGTCTGGCCGCAAATCGTGGCTTCAGGTCATCGATGCCAATGGCAATGTGATCCACGAAACCAGCGGCAAGAATCTCTCCGAGTTCAACAAATACTATTTCGAGAAAACCTTCGGCCCATTCGAAAACTACGACGTTCGGCTCAAAACCCGGGACAATCCGTTTCCTTTCCGCGCGTGGTTCGTCGCCGCCATCGGCATTCCGGTGGGGGCCATGCTGCTTTTCGGTTTCGTGGTAAAGGCCTATATGGCGATTTTTCACGGCAGCGAGCTGGCGGGTGATGAAGCTAAACCCGAATGCGAACCGCAGTATGAATCCCGCTTGGAATCCATTCTCTACCGCATCAGTCGGATGAATATTTTCATTATCGGCTTTCTCATTTTCATCGGCGTGGTATCCTATTGGATTATTCCCAATATGATTACCTATCTGGGCCGCACCGGCATCGAAACCGTGATTCGCTTCAAGTGGGTTTTTATCAGTCTGGCTGCCGTGGTGGTGGGCATCGGGCTCTGGATCGTCTACCTGCGTTACCTGCTGGCGAAAAAGAGCATCGAGAGTCGCACGGAAATCGAAAAACACCGGCTGGAACTGGAATACAAGGCCCAAGGCGGTTTTCCGCTGCAGTTGGATGCCCCTGCTGCCGATAAGGATTCCCGGACGGCATTGGAATGGGATCGGGCAGGGCAGGGCAATCCCTCTTCTGCCGATTCCCATTGAAACCGACAAGCTTCGAAATGCCAACGGCCAACTTCGACCATCGAACAGAGCAATGAGCCTCCTGCAGACCGAAAACCGCCCCATCACGCAGATCATCACCACCCACAGAAACGCAGACTTCGATGCCTTTGCCTCCATGGTGGCGGCCAGCCTGATCTATCCGGAAGCTACGGCCGTCGTCCCTCGGGCCGTCAACGCCAATGTCAGGGCGTTCATGTCCATCCATAAGGACATCTTCGACTACGTGGACCGCAGCAGCGTTTCGGCCGAATCGGTCAAACGCCTCATCGTCGTGGATACGGCCGACTGGTCACGACTGGGTCCCCTGTCTGTATTGAAAAAGCGCAAGGATATCTCGATCGATGTGTGGGATCATCACGAAGGCAGCGATATTGACGCATGCTGGATATGCCAGGAGCCCGTCGGTGCCACCGTCACTTTGCTGGTCCGTCGGCTCAAGGAACTGCGCAAACTGATTACGCCCATCCAGGCCACCTTGATGTTAACGGGTTTGTATGAAGACACCGGCAACCTGAGTTTTTCCTCCTGCACCTCCGAAGACGCCTATGCCGCCGGCTGGCTGCTGGACCGCAAGGCCGATTTGTCCCTGGTGGCCAAATTTCTGCGTCCGGCCTATGGAGAAAAGCAGAAGGACGTGCTTTTCGAGATGCTGAAAAATACCAGCCGCATGAAGGTTAATGGGTATTCGGTAAGCATCAGCCGAATTCGCGTCGAAGGCCACGTCAACAATCTGGCGTTGGTGGTGCGCATGTACCGGGACATCGTCAACGTCGATGCCGCCTTCGGCCTGTTCGAAAGCCAGCAGAAAAACGGCCGCACCAAATGCATGCTCATCGGCCGCAGCGATCATGACGGACTGGATGTGGGCAGCCTCATGAAAAGCCTGGGCGGCGGCGGCCATCCCGGCGCCGGCTCCGCCATGGTCACCGGGGTCAATCCCGAGGCCGTCGAACAGATGATCGTGGATCTGATCGAGGGCAACCAACAGTCGTCGGTTCAAATCAGCGATCTCATGTCCTTTCCGGTGTTTTCCGTACCTCCGGATACCACCATGGCCGAAGTGGCCAAGATTCTAAGGAACAGGGGGTGTACCGGATTGCCGGTGGTGGACGACGAGGAATTAAAGGGCATCATTTCCCGCCGTGATTTCAGGAAAATCCGCAAGGAATCCCAATTGAGTTCTCCGGTAAAGGCGTTCATGAGCACCAATACGGTCACCATTCAACCGGGAAAAAGCCCCATCCAGGCCGCCCGCGTCATGGTGCGCCACGATATCGGCCGCCTTCCGGTGGTTGAGGACGGCAAACTCATCGGGATCATTACCCGTTCCGACGCCATGACCTATTTTTACGATCTGCTGCCCGATTGAACGCTTGTCGTCGCGGATTTCTGCTTGACCCGCTGAAACTGCCTGGATAAAAATACTCTCCGTTTTTCCGAAAATCGTTTTTTCCGTATGAACCCGCTTTCAGGAAGGAATTTTCATGCAGCCCCAGGCGATTGTCGATCATGTTGTCCAATGGCTCAGCGAATATCTCGACCAATCCAGTATGCAGGGCTTTGTCGTCGGCGTTTCCGGCGGCATCGACTCCGCCTTGACCTCCACGCTCTGTGCCCTGACCGGAAAATCGGTCAACGCATTGAACATGCCCATTCATCAGGCCCCGGACCAGGTGAGCCGGTCGGCCAGGCACATCGAATGGCTCGGGGATCGGTACACCAATGTGCAAGGATTGACTGTCGATCTGACGCCTGCCTTCACGGCCTTGCAGGGAACGTTCCCCACGGACATTCAGGATGATTTGAGTATGGCCAATACCCGCAGCCGCCTGCGCATGCTCACCTTGTACGCCGTGTCCACCCACCACCGCATGCTGGTGGCCGGTACCGGCAACAAGGTCGAGGATTTCGGTGTGGGGTTCTATACCAAATACGGGGACGGCGGGGTGGACCTCTCACCCATCGCCGATCTGAAAAAATCGGAGGTCTACGCACTGGCCCGGCATCTGGGCGTCATTGACGAGATCATCCAGGCGCAACCCACCGACGGATTGTGGAGCGACAACCGCTCCGACGAAAGCCAGATCGGCGCCAGCTACGACGAATTGGAATGGGCCATGGATTTTGAAAGCCGGCAGGGCAGTGAAAAGGATCTGGACGCCCGGCAACTTGAAGTGCTGGCCATTTACAGAAAATTCAACCGGATCAATAAACACAAGATGCTGCCCATACCGGTATGCACCATTCCTGAGCGCCTGAAGCGGGATTGATCCCTGGTTGGGGCGTTGCTTGTCAAAGGACTTGAAATACCCAATCTGGTAGTGCGGATTCCTCAACTATACCTTATGTAGTATCCGGCAACGACCATAAAGGTTTCCTGCTTGCGACGGGGAGTCGTGGCGGGGTTTAGTTTCGCCTGGAAATTGACGGCTTCAAAATTAATGAACACGTAAAAGATTCCGGGTTCGTTATGCCGGTCTTGATCCGGTATCCAGAACCTATTGAAATTACTGGATAGCGCTAAAGCTTCACTGCGTGCGCCGCCATACGCCGGAAGGACACTGACTTGCGATTTCCGATTTTTTCCAAAACCGTCATGATTGACCCGGCTGGAACTGCCCCCTAACCTGCTGGTATTATAATACCGCCCATGGTGGTTGGCATCTATCCGCTATACAAGATGGGGTGTGTTTTGTGTGGCGGTGGCCAACGAAGCGTACGTTATTCGCTATAGGAATAGGCTTCCTCGATGCGTTGTGACACGTATGAAACAAGCTGATTATCTGCTTCGGAGATATCGAAGCAGTAGCCATCCTCCCCCAGAAGACCCTCGGGAATCAGATCGCCCAGTTCGTCGGGGTCCTGAATCATTTCCCCGTAAAAGCAGACCGAGAGCCATCGCTGACCGGGATTGTCGTCGATGACATCGACCATGACAAACAAGGGGCGCTTGTTGCGGTCGCTGCGCAATCCGCGCAGCGAGTAACTGATCCCGGGGCGTTCATGAAACTCGATGTCAGCCTGCGCCTTGTTCTGCAGGGTTTGAAAAAGCGACACAAAAACCGGTTTCATTCCCGGTTCATCATCCGTCCATGCATCGATAAAAGCCTGAATCTTCTCCATTGGTTTCCCGATTGTTCCTGATGGTTTGTAATAAATATTGGCGAACGGATCCGCCATCCGAACGCTTTTATGCAAGATAGCGTTCGACTTCCCTGGCGATCCGACCTTTGATGAAATCTGCCATTTCGCCGGCCTTGGCGTCACTCATGGTGCCCACGCTCGCGCCGAGATCGGCGATCTGTTCTTCGCTCATTCCCGTGGATTTTTCGATCATGAAGGTCTCGATCTCGCCTCCCTCGGGAAGAAGTCCGCATCCACCGGCGGTGCCCAGAAACTCATCTTCGACAAAGATGGGAACGGCAATTTTGATCAACCCTGCGTCGCATTCACCGATCACCGCCTTACCGGATTGTTTGGCACGGGCCATGAAGTTTTGATTTCCCGGCGCGCAGATGGCGGCAAGGGCATCCGGGTTGGCTTTGATCACCGGACACAACCGGTTGCACCAATTGGGTTTGCCGGTCACACCAACGCCGGATGTGTTATACACTGTGCAGTTGATCTGAAAGCGGTCGAACAGTTCTTTTTCAAACCGGGCCCACTCTTCGGTGCTTAAAATATTGGTCAGTTCCATCTGTTTGTCTCCCTTGAACGTCGATTAACGATTGATGGGTGCAGGGTCTGACGATTACTCTGATTAAGAGTATTTGTTCAAAAAAA
Source organism: Desulfosarcina widdelii (assembly GCF_009688965.1). Lineage (GTDB taxonomy): Bacteria > Desulfobacterota > Desulfobacteria > Desulfobacterales > Desulfosarcinaceae > Desulfosarcina > Desulfosarcina widdelii. Next base: position 837,643 of record NZ_AP021875.1, read on the forward strand.
ATGCCTACATGGTCCCATGGGATAAGTCAAGTGAAATTGAAAACCGGGCTAAGTTGAAGCAACGCTAAAAAGTGTCGGACAAAACACAAAAAACGTCGGCAAAGGCCTGTTTCATTGAGCTATCCGGTTTTCGTTCTCCGCCTCCTTGGCGAAATCTGCCTCGGGTGAAGGGCGATGGTGACCGTATCGGCGTGTCATGGTGCCGGTGATCTTTTCCAACGGCAGGTCTGAAAATTCTCCCCGGTAACGGATATATTCCATGTGTTTGTTGCCTGACTGGTCATAAGGGTGAAACAGGGCGTCCTGGTGACCGTCGAATTCCAGCGGTTGGAGATTGAATTTTTGGCACAATTCGATATTGAAGGCCGGAGTGGCCTTTAACCAGTTGCCGTCGATAAATATGGACGTGTAGCCGTGCCAGTAAAAAATATCCGTTTTCATCCGTTGGCGCAGACGTTCGGTGGACAGGTGGTTTCTGACATCGGCAAACCCTAGTTTTGCCGGAATTCCCACGGCACGGCAGCAGGCCGCCAGCAGAACCGCCTTGGGAACACACCAACCGTGACCGGCCTGAAGCGTCGTGCTGGCCCGCATTCCCCGAACGGACAGATCAATGGAATAGGGATCGTAGCGGATGGTGTCCCGCACCGCGTAATAGATATGGACAGCCCGGTCCTTGTCCGAAGCATCCTCGGCGGTTGCCGAACGGGCAAACTCGGCAACCGCTGGATGATCGAAGTCGAGAAATGGCGTCGCTGCAAGATTTTCGTCAGGTTTTGGGGACATGCTGCATCATCCTTTCGTTCGATTCGGTTGTCCGGGCGGAAGGTCTCTATAAATCGATTGCGCAGGTCGTCAATTGCGGTAAAGGCCGTTCCTTTTACATGGATTGACAGGGTCGCATTCCTTTTATTATGATACGAAATCGTTTTCAAGTCACGCCGTCGACAACACCACGTAATCATTGCGATCAACAGCTATCGGTCCGGGAAAGGTTCAGCGTTCCGGACAGTTCCGGAGGCAGGCATGCAGATCGATACCCATCGTCAGATCGACCGGAAATTGTGCGGCAGGCCCCTGTTTGTTGAAGATGGTCAAAGCCGGGTGGAACTGGTGACCACTGACCGGATGGCGGCCGATGAAGCCGGCCTGGTTCATGGCGGTTTTATCTTCGGTGCCGCGGATTACGCAGCAATGATTGCGGTGAACCATCCCCATGTGGTCTTGGGGGCATCGGATGTGAAGTTCCTGAAACCGGTGCGGGTGGGCGAGACGGTGGTTGCCCAGGCCCGGGTTCAGGAGGTCAAGGGCAAGAAATACTGGGTTTCCGTGAGTGTGTCCAAAGACGATGTCGAGGTTTTCCAGGGCATGTTTACCTGTTTTGTTCTGGACAAGCATGTATTGGATTAAAATTCCCCATCTTGGATCGGGAGAGGAAAGGAATCAACAATGAAAAAGACAATCGGTTTGCTTTTGTCCGGATGCGGCGTTTTCGACGGCGCTGAAATTCACGAGGCGGTTCTCACGCTGCTGTTTCTGGATCGTGCCGATGTTGCCGTGCGCTGCATGGCGCCCGATATGGATCAGCTTCACGTGGTAGACCACCTGACCCAGAAGGAGGCCGACGAGAAGAGAAATGTTCTGGTGGAATCGGCCCGTATCGCCAGGGGCGAAATCCAGGATATCGCCGAGATTCATGCGACGGACATCGACGCGCTGATCATTCCCGGTGGATTCGGCGCTGCGAAAAACCTCAGCGATTTTGCCGTCAAAGGGCCCGACGCCAAGGTGCATCCCGAGGTTTTGCGGTTGCTAAAAGAGATGATGGACACTGCCAAGCCCATTGGCGCCATCTGCATCGCTCCGGCAACCCTGACCCGCGCTTTGGCCGACCGGTCGCCGAAGGTGACCATCGGCAACGATGTTGGTACGGCTGCCGCCATCGGGACCATGGGCGGCGAGCATGTCGATTGTTCGGTTGAAGATATTTGTGTGGACGAAAAAAACAGGATTGTCACAACTCCCGCCTATATGCTCGGACCCGGGATCAAGGAAGTGGCTATCGGCATCGAGAAACTGGTTGAAAAAGTCGTCTCCCTTTGCTGAGCGGATGGCCTTAAACGGGTTCGCCCATCGATTTTTTACCATTCCACGCATCGAAACCAGTGGATGATTTTGGCGTACCACAGTCAGGAAAAATTGAAGATCATTCAAAACTCTAATTGTGTTTGATTGCGCAAGGGGTAGTCGTGCAAAAAACCGGATGGGACTTCTGCGGATGAAAACAATTGTCGGAACCAGCAACCGGATCGTCGAGATCGATTTGACGAGTGGCAGTATATCTGAATTTCAGGTTGACGCGGACGATCGCAAAAATTTTCTGGGAGGCAAGGGACTGGGGCTTAAACTGCTCTATGACCGCATGGAGCGGGGCATCGATCCTTTGAAAGAAAAAAACTACCTGGCCTTCATGATGGGGGTGCTCATGGGCACCGGCGCACCGTGCACCGGACGGTTTTCGGCACTCACCAAATCTCCTTTGACCGGCATCATGGTGCATTCATCCTGTGGCGGTCCCTTTGGAATGGCTTACAAGACAGCCGGCTACGACGGTTTATTGATCACCGGAAAAGCATCGTCGCCAGTATTCATTGCCATCGATGCCGACGGGGTCAGCATCGAGGACGCCGCCGACTACTGGGGGCTGGACACCCACGAGACCCAACAGCACCTCAACCCGGACGGTAAATCCGGGGTCCTGGCCATCGGTCCGGCCGGCGAAAACCAGGTGCGCATCGCCAACGTGGCTTCGGGCCACCGTTTTTTGGGACGCGGCGGGCTTGGGGCCGTCATGGGATCTAAAAACCTCAAGGCCATTGTCGCCAGGGGCAAAGCTTACAAAATCGTGCCTTCAAACTCCAAACTGTTCGCAAAAGCGAAAAAGCGGGCGGCACGATATATCGAGAAAAATCCGGTCACCTCCAAGGACTATCGTCAATACGGCACCAGCAGCCACGTCAACTGGTGCAACGACGGCGGCATTCTGCCGGTGAACAACTTCCGGGAAGGCAGCCATCCCCGGGCGGACAGCATCTCCGGCGAGGAACTACGGCAGCGCTACAACGCCCGGCCGAGCACCTGCAAGCCCTGTTCGATCATGTGCGGGCACAAAGGAACCCACGCCGATGGCAGCGTCCATCAGATCCCGGAATACGAAAGCATCGGACTGCTGGGCCCCAATCTGGGCATTTTCGATCCAGATCAAATCACGGCCTTCAGCGACCGCTGCGGGCAGCTGGGCATGGATACCATTTCGGCCGGCGCCGTGCTGGCCTGGTGCATGGAGGCCGGCGAAAAAGGATTGATTGCCACCGATTTGAAATTCGGCCGGGAGGCGGGCGTTCTGGAAGCTCTGGACGACATGGCCCACCGGCGGGGATTCGGGAGCGAAATGGCCGACGGCACACGGCGGTTGTCCGAAACCTATGGGGGTACCGATTTCGCCATTCAGATCAAGGGACTGGAGATGCCGGCTTACGATCCCAGAGGCGCCTGGGGGCAGGGTCTGGCCTACGCCGTAGCCAACCGGGGGGCCTGCCACCTGTCCGCCACCACCTTTGCCCTGGAAGTGGCCTTTGGATTCCTCAACCCTTACACCATCCGCGCAAAAGCCCGTTTCGTTAAATTTTTCGAAAACCTTTATGCGGCCGTCAACTCCCTGCACACCTGCCAGTTCACCTCTTACGCCTATGTGCTGGAACCGCCCATCGTTAAATATACCCCGAAATTTCTGCTGCGCCTGTTTATGCAGTTTCTGCCGGCCATGGCCATTTTGCTCATGGATATCAGTATTTTTTCGAAGCTGTGGCGCTCGGTGACGGGACTGCGGTTGAATCAATGGCAGATGCTCAAAGCCGGAGCACGCATTCATGTATTGGAACGTTACATGAATACCGCCGAGGGAATTTCGCGCAAGGACGATACCCTGCCCGGGCGTTTCCTTAAAGAGGGGCGCGGCTGCGATGCCAGGCAGCGGACCGTTCCGCTGCAGCCCATGCTGGATGCCTACTATCGGTTGCGGGGGTACGATTTCCAGGGCATTCCAAGCCAGAACTGCCTGAAAAGGCTTGGCATCGAACCGAAATGGGAGCTGTCTTCGGATGAACGCGCATTGCTTTTCAAGATGGTGTCGCCGGGAGGCAAGCCCGTCAAACGGCTTTATCTGGCGATTATGCTGTGGTTCGTGGGACGGGCCATCCAGGCCGCGGCCCGGGTCGATAAAACGGTCGGCGAGGCCTTCAACTCCCTTCCCGATGGATTCACATTTGCATTGACTGTCGCGCCGGACGGTCCGGCCATGGTGGTCGGAAAGGATCGCAACGGGAAGGTGAGATATCTGGGGGCGGACACACAAAGTCGACTGATCGATATGCGCATGACCATAAAAAACATCGAAGCGGCGATGCTGCTGTTCACGTTTCAGGAGCCGACCGCTTTGGCTGTTGCCAGAGACAGGTTGGTTGTCGATGGAGATATTCCGGCGGCATGTACCGTGGTCCGCGTTCTGGATAGGGTCGAGGTGTTCCTTCTGCCCAAAATACTGGCATCTTTGGCTGTCAGAAGGTACCCCCGGTGGCCGTTTTTTCGAAAAATTATGGGACGGGTGCTGATTTACCTGCGCACCGTGACCGGTCTGTAGACAATTCAAGGAGGACGGGCTCGTGAAAAGGCCGATATCGGCGTTACGCGTATCCTTCGTCGCTGCGGCGTACGCCAAAGTACGCCTCATTCCTCAGGATTCGCAAGCCTTGATCTCGGCCTTTTCACGAGCCCGTCTGAAATGCGACTTATTACGAGTTCATCAAGGAGAAGCGGATGATTTTGCCCGAAGCCTTTTATTTCAAATGTCCCCTCAAAATCAACTGCGGCAGCCACGCCTTGGATCACCTGCCCGTCGAACTTGCCGCCGTCGGTGCCAGGGCGCCGCTGATTCTGGCCAATGGCAATCATATCGGCAAAAAACGGCTGAAGACCGTCGTCAATGCCTTTCGCACATCGGGGCTGACTCTGGGCATTTATGATGGTCTTGCCGACCGGGTGGAGCCTGAACTGTTGTCCGTTCTGGCAAACGTCTATCGGGACGGGGGCTGCGACAGCCTGATCGTTGTGGGCAGTGGTCCCGTCGTGGACATGTCCAAATGCCTGAATGCGACAATTGCCGGCGGCGATTTAGCGACCTTTGACGACAATGGAGGCGGGGATGCCGACAATTCAGCTGCCCTGGCGCCGCTGATGCTGGTTGCCATGCCGGACGGCAACGGGGACGAGGCCACCGGCTACGTTTCAGACGGCCAACGGCGCTTGAAGGCGTCGGCACTCACCCCGGCGGCTGCATTTATCGATCCCGCCATGATGAAACGGACCGACGACCGGGAATTGGCGGAAGGAGCCCTGATCGCAATGGCCCAAGCGGTGGAAGCCTTTCTGGACGAATCCGGCAGTCCCATGGGGCGGGCCTACGCGCACACGGCCATTGGTCTGATCGTCCAATACCTGCCAATGGCCCTGAGAAAAAACAATCGCGACCGGAGCGTCTGCGCGGTGGTCAACGGCCAGGTAGCGGCCGGCTGCGCTTTTTCAGGCGCCTCTGCAAATATCTGTCACAGCCTGGGGGCCCGGTTGGCGAATCCTCCGGACCTTACCCTCGGATTCACGCTGGCTGCTTTGCTGCCCCATCTGGTTGGATATGTGGGGACGAAATCTCCGGACCGCGGGGGAGAACTGCTATATCCTTTGGCCGGCGAGGAGACCTATGCCATCACCGCTACGGAACTGAAGGTCTCGCGGGTCATGGCCCTTTTGTGGGAGTTTTTCGAGGCCGTGGGCGTGGAACTGGATTGCACCATCCCTTCGTCTCTGGTTGATGCCGGGTTGGACACAGAACAGATCGAAACCCTGCTCTCCCAATTGGCTGACGAACCGTTAGCCAAATGTGCTGCCCATATCATCGACAGCGCAAGATCCAAACCTTTCCGATAGGAGCTGAACATGCACTTTCCGGGCTATTACGAATTTTTTTGCCCCGCCCCGACGCTGGCCGGTCACCGGGCGCTGGAAAAAATACCTACGCTGCTCCACCGGCTCGGGGCCCGGCGGCCCATGCTCGTCACCGACAAGGGAGTTGCCGGCGCCGGGCTCGTGGAAATTGTCCAGGCCGCCATCTCCAAGGACGTCATGATCGGTGCGGTGGAAGACGACGTTCCGCCCGATTCGGATCTTACTGTCGTCAACCGGCTGGCCGGCATTTATCGGGACAAACGCTGCGATTCGATCATTGCCGTGGGCGGCGGCTCCGTATTGGACACCGCCAAAGGCATGAATATCGTAGTATCGGAAAACGCGGACGATCTGATGCGGTTTTCCGGTGCCGGCCGGCTCACCCGGCCGTTGAAGCCATTGATCGCCATCCCCACCACCGCCGGTACGGGCTCCGAAGTGACCATGGTGGCCGTGATCGCCGACCATGCCAACAACCGGAAGATGCTGTTCACTTCCTATTTTCTGGTGCCGGATGCAGCGGTCCTGGATACGCGCATGACGCTCACCCTGCCGCCGGCGATCACGGCGGCCACAGGAATGGATGCCCTCACCCACGCCGTCGAGGCATACACCTGTCTGGCCAAGAATCCCGTCAGCGACGCCCATGCCCTTTCAGCTATTGAATTGATTAGTCAAAATCTGCTGCCTGTGATAAAAGATCCCGAAAACAGGGAAGGGCGGCTGGCATTGGCCGTAGGTGCCAATCTGGCCGGTGTGGCCTTTTCCAATGCAATGGTCGGGATGGTTCACACCCTGGGCCATTCCGTCGGAGCCGTGTGCGGCGTTCCCCACGGGACCTGCATGGCGATTCTGCTGCCCTATGGTCTTGAATACAACATGCACAAAAACGGCCACTTCACCGCCCAACTGCTGCTGCCGCTGGCCGGGGCGCAAGCGGTTGCCCGTACACCGTCGCATCTGCGAGCCCGGCAGGTGGTTGCCATGATCCGGCAGATGAACCAACGCCTGCACCAGGAAACCGGCGGGGCCCATGCACGGTTTTTCAAAGAGGTCGTCGGACCCGACGGGCAGGAGCGCGTGCCGGTGGACAAACTGGAAGCCATCGCCGAAAAAGCGCTGGGAGACGGGTCGATTTTCTACAACCCGGAAGAATTGGAGAAGGATGACCTGCAGATGGTCATGTCCCACGCCTGGGCGGGAACGCCCCTGGATTCGAATCGGGTAAAAAAAGGCAGCCTTCAGATCCGATGAACAGCAACAACAAGGAACCGTATCGCCGAACATTTCCCATTTCGTGGGAGCAGCTTCAACGCGACGCCAGGGCGTTGTCCTGGCGGTTGATGGAACTGGGACCGTGGCAGGGAATAATCGCCATTACACGGGGGGGGCTCGTTCCGGCGGCCATCATCGCCCGCGAGCTGGATATTCGAATCGTTGACACGGTCTGCATTGCGAGCTACGCTGGCCGTCAGCAAGGGCGGATTCAGATCCTCAAACCGGCAACCGGCGACGGAGAAGGCTGGCTGCTGGTGGACGATCTGGTCGATACGGGCAAGACGGCCCGCCTGGTGCGCGAGATGGTGCCCAAGGCTCATTTTGCCACGATTTACGCCAAACCGGCCGGCCGGCCCCTGGTGGACACCTTCATGACCGAGGTCAGCCAAGACACCTGGATCCTGTTTCCATGGGATTCGGAGATCCAGTTTGCCCAGCCCATTGCGGGACGCACAAAACAGGAAAAACAACCATGATCCCCGTTGTTAGAGTGAAGGAGGTTGTCGCCATGCGAATCGGGGCGATTTTTATTCTGACCGCATTCCTGCTGACGGGATGTGTCCATATGAAAATCAATCAAAATGTCAATGCGTTGGAACGCATTCAAAAGGGAGATTCTCAGGAGGCGGTTCTCGAGACCATGGGGCCACCCGATCTTCGCAAAGATATCGGAAACAACCGCTCTATCGTTTATTATCAGACCCGAGCCGGGGCGTTCAACAAGGACGCGGCGGTCACCACTGACTTGTGCACTCCCATTGCCTTCGAAGACGGCGTGGTGGTTTCCGTCGGCGAAGATCTGGCGGACGTATGGATCCAGGAGGAAGCAGCGCACCTTCGCCAGATGGAGGCCGAAGAGCGCCGCCGGCGCGAAGCCGAGATGAAAGCGGCATCCCGACAAAAGGTGGAACAGGAGAGACTCGACAAGATTGCGGACCTGGAAAAAAAGGTCAAGCCGGTTCCGGCATCCAATGCCGCCTTAAACCTGAAACTCTATCGTCAATTGCTGTCGCTGGATCCCGACAATACCCGGTATCAGAAAAAAGTGGCCTTTTATGAAGCGCGATTGGTCCAACAGAAAAAGGCGCGCGAGGCGCTTGCCGCCCGCAACCTCGAGAAGAAGCATCGACAGGCGTGGGAACAGTCCCGCGATCAGCGCAATAAAACGCTGCGGCGGTATACCGGCAACGGAATCGCTGAAATGGCCGTTCACGACATGGGACCCGGTTCCATGTATGTGTGGGTGAAAAATGTGAGCCGGCAGGTTATCACCACCCATCCCGACCATTTCATTCTGTTGGACAACCAGGGCAACCGGGTGGAATGCACGATCAGCAGCAGTCTGGACAGTGTTCTGCAGCCCGGTGCCATCTCCCACGGTAAGATCGAATACAACGAGTCCGTTTATCCGGGAGAACTGATTTTCAGGAACCGCGAAGCGGGTCGGGTCGGCAAGAGTTTTCAGTAAGCGAAATTCGATCATTTCGGACAAAACCACACGGCAAGACAACCGTGTGGTTTTTTATTGCATCAGGTGCGGCAGGAAGAGGGCGATCTGGGGAAAGGGGATCATTATGAGTACGCCGATCACCAGCGCAACCAGCAAAGGAATGACACCCTTGAAAATGACTTCCAGGGGAACCGTACGGGCAACGCCGCTGACCACGTAGACATTCACCCCCACCGGCGGTGTGATGACCCCGATCTGGGTGACCAGGACGATGATGACGCCGAACCAGATGGGATCGTAGCCCATGGAGACGACGACCGGGTAAAAGATCGGCACCGTCAGCATGATAAATGCCAGGGCATCGATGAAACAACCGCCGATCAGATAGACACCGATGATCAGGGCCATGACAAGATACGACGGCAGGTTGGAGCCGGTGACCCAACCGGCCACATCGAAGGGGATCCGGGTAATGGCCAGAAAATGGCCGAAAATGGTGGCTCCGGCCACGATGACCAGTACCATGCAGGAGATGCGGGTCGTTTCGAAAAGGGCCCGTACGAACCCTTTCCAATCAATATTTCGCCGGGCGACGGCGATGATCAGGGTGCCCATAGCGCCGATGGCGCCGGCTTCCGTGGGGGTGAAGATGCCGAAGAAGAGACCGCCCATCACCAGGACGACCAGTATCAGGGTTTCGATCAGACCGGAAAGCGAAGCCAGTTTTTCCTTTGCGGTGGCTCTGGGACCGCGGGGGGCGATGTCGGGCTTCAGCGTCGCCCAGATCACAACTGCCAGAATGAACAGGCCGGTCAGCAAAATACCCGGTACGATGCCGGCCATGAACAGTTTGCCGATGGACTGTTCGGTCATGATTCCATAGACAATAAAAATGACGCTCGGCGGAATGAGGATGCCGATGCTCCCGCCGGCGGCCACCACGCCTGTGGCCAGGCTGTCCCGATAGCCGTATTTCTTCATCTCGGGCAGCGTAACGGCGGCCATTGTGGCGGCCGTGGCGTTGGTGGAACCGCAGATGGCCGAAAATCCGGTACAGGCGCCTAAGGTGGCCACGGCCATGCCGCCCGGCCAGTGGCCGATAAAGGTATAGGCGACCTTGAACAGACGGCTGCTGATGCCGGAGTGAAAGGCGATCTGACCCATGAGAATAAACAGGGGAATAACGGTCAGGCTGTAAGATCCGAAGACGTCGAACAGATCCTTGGCCATGAGATTGAGCGCGGCGTCTACCGTCACCAGGTAGGCAAAACCGACAACCCCCAAAAGGGCCATCAGAAAACCGACCGGCATTTTGGAAAAAATCAGAACGAACAATAAAACGAGGCCGACAAGGCCGGCCAAAGTGGGACTCATTGGGGCTTCCTTTGGTTCATTGCGGTAGAATGCGCGGGCTGTTCGGCATCATCCGGACGATTCGAGGGCTTTGAGCGACCATGACAGACAACTGATATAAAGGACCACGCTGAGCATGGCCGATCCCAAGGCGATGCCGAACACGAAGGGGAAAAGGGGCATTTGCAGGGTCATGGAGACCTCGCCGCTGGCTTTCAGGTCCAGGGCATAGATCACGCACTGACGGCAGATGACGGTGAACAGCAGCGCACAGATACCGGCATTCACCGCTTCGACGGCGTTCCGGAACCGATGCGGCAGCCGCTGAACCAGAAAATCGACGGCAATATGCCCCTGATCCACTGTTGTGCGGGCCAGGGAAAAGGAGACGAAGACCGCGCCCAGCATGCACACGATTTCGTAGGTTCCCGGAATGGGATTTCGCAACAGTCTCAACAGTACGTCCAGGCAGGTCAGGACCATCATCCCGACCACGGCGACGGCGGCAACGCTGTTGAAGGCAGACGCAATCTGGCCCACCCAACCTTCGATCCGTTTCAATGCGATCCCTTTCGGTTATTTTTGCGCGTCGATGGCGCCTATGAGCATGTCGACATATTTTTTGCCGTCCAGCTTGTTGGCCGCTGCGGAATCGATGTATGCGTCGATGATGGGACGCACCCTGGCCTTCCATTTCAGGCCTTCTTCCTTGTCCAGGGCCAGGATTTCATTGCCCAGGCTGGTGGTATATTCGCGGCCTTCCTGGTCCCCACGGTCCCAGCTCTGGCCGTGGACATCGATCCACTTGCGGCTGGTATCCGTGAAAATCTGCTGGATCTCCGGAGACAGGGCGTCCCATTTTTTCTTGTTCATGACCACGAACATGGCGGTAGTATACCCGACCGTGTTGCAGTCGGTGGTGGACTTGACCACTTCGGCCTGGCGCCAGCCCTTGAGAACCTCAATGGGGCCGAACGTGCCTTCAACTACTCCTTTTTGCAGGGATTCATAGGTGTCTCCCTGGGGCATGGCCACCGGAATCGCCCCTAAGGCCTCGACCACCTTTGCGCTGAGACCGGTGCTGCGGATTTTCATGTTTTCAAGGTCGGCCAGCGTTTTTACCGGCTTTTTGGTGTGGAGCAGGCCGGGACCGTGGGCATGGAGGTAAAGGACTTTGACGTCGTTGAGTTCAGCCGGGGTAAATGTTTCGTAGAAGGTATTGGCAACCCGTGTGGCGGCCAGACCGCTGGGATAGCCCAGGGGCAGATCCAGGGCCTCCATGGCTGGAAAACGGCCCCGGGTATAGGCGAAACAGGACATGCCGATATCGGAAATTCCTTTGACCACCCCGTCGTAGCACTGATTGGCCTTGGTGAGTGTTCCCCCGGGAAAGACGGTGATTTTCACCTTGCCATCGGTCGCCCGTTCGATCTCCTTGGCCCAATCCATACCGGCAAGGCACTGCCCGTGGGTTGGCGGAAAGAAGATGCTGTAGGTCAGGTGAGTCGACTTGGCGAAGGCACAGGGAACCATGGACGCGGCTGCAATCGTAACAACGCTGAGGACCAGGACGAACAGGCGAGTGGCTTTCATCGGTGCTCCTTTGGAATTGTGTATGGAAAAATAGGATAAATTATTTTAAAAAATCGATTGCAACTTGATATAAACGATCCACGCTGTCAACCGTTTTTGGAGTTCTCATGGCCAAATCCAAATACCCGATAACACCGGCTGTCCGCTTTTTACGGTCCAAGGGGATCGATTTTAAACCGCACACCTATGCCTATTCGGATCGCGGCGGCGCCAACCAGGCGGCACAGGCGTTAAAGGTTCCCGCCAACCGGGTGGTGAAAACCCTTGTTATGGAAACGGACAACCGGGTTCTTTTTTTGATGCTCATGCATGGTGACCGGGAGGTTTCCACCCGGCAGCTGGCCCGGGTTATCGGACGGAAAAAAGTGATTCCTGCCGCGCCGGCAACGGCAGAACGCTGTACCGGATGCCGGGTGGGCGGGATCAGTCCCTTTGCGACCCGCGACCGTTTGCCGGTTTACCTGGAGGAATCGATTTTGGTGTTGGAATCGGTTTTCATCAACGGAGGCAAGCGGGGTTTTCTCGTGGAAATCGACCCGGCTGTATTGACCGGACCGCTGGATGGCGTTGCTGTGAAGGCGGCCGCATCCTGAAGGAAGATACGTTGGACGTTTACTCGAATCGGTTTTCAAAAACAGATGTGGAACGGGCATTTTGGTTGGATTTGGGCCTAACCTCTTGTCAGAGAGACGTTTTTTGCTTTATAGTCTGGCAGTTGATCAAACGACCGTCTGCCGAAAAAAGAGCCGCACCGAGGTTCATGGAATGTGCCTGAAAGAAGGTTGAGCCCCTTTCCGATACAGAAAAGGAGAATCATGTCAAGCAGTGATCTGGATGCCCTGGGGACCGTTTGTCGGCGAATCAGTTTAAATATTCCGGACCATTGCCCCTGGCGCTGGGACAAGGAATTCAACCTCGCCCTGACGGTGATCGACAGGCAGGACGAGATCATGATCGAACTGCCCATGACGTTGGAATTCAGCCATAAATGGGATTTTGCCACCATCAACGAGGCCGACACGCCCATTCGTAATTTCTTCCAGTCCGGCATCGGCGTGGTGCCCGGTCAGAAATTGTTTACCATGGACCCTGTACGGGGGATCGTTTTATTTGCGGCCTGGTGGCCCTGGGGGGACGACGAGCGCATTTCCCTGCGCCTTGGCCTGGTTTCCGTAACCGACCAAGAGCTTGAAAGCGAGAAAGCCAAACGCCTGGTCTGCGGATGGTTGGATATCAAGTAGTTCCGCAAAGAAGCGTTGATTACGGGTTTGCTTTTACCGCATAACCGGTTGGCGAGGCCTGCAGGCCATGCTTTTTGATTTTGTTCCGCAAAGCAGTATGGGAAATCCCCAGCCCTGACGCTGCCTGACGGATGCTTTTGCTTGAATTCAGGGCATCGATGACAATACGCCGCTCCAGCGCATCCAACTGGCGGGACAAAGGGGCGTTGCCGTGCGCCTTTACTGCAGGACGCCTTTCATCAGGCGCGTGGCCGGACAGTTCGAAGCTGAAGAGGATCGACTCGGCCCCGATATCCGCCGCGTCGCACAAGATTGCGGCCCTTTCGATCACGTTTTTCAGTTCGCGGACGTTTCCCGGCCAGTCGTGCCGGGCGAGTTTGTCCTGAGCCTTGCGTGTCAGACGCTGTAGCCGAGTTCCGAGCCTGCAATTGATCTGAAACAGGAAGTGATCGGCCAGTACGGGGATGTCCTCCCTCCGGGCCTGCAATGGCGGCAGATGAACCGGCAATACATTGATGCGATAATACAGATCCTGCCTGAATGCTCCATCGGCCACCAGTTGCTCCAGGTGACGATTGGTCGCGGTGACGATGCGGGCATCGATTTCGATCTCCGAGCGGCCCCCGATCCGACGGATGCGCTTTTCCTGGATGGCACGCAGGATTTTGGCCTGCGGACCCGGGGGCAGATCGGCAATCTCGTCCAGAAAAAGGGTTCCCCCCTTCGCCTGCTCGAAAAGGCCGGTATGGCCGCTTTTGCTGGCACCGGTGAACGATCCGCTCTCGTAACCGAAAAGTTCGCTTTCCAGCAGCGCGTCGGGTATAGCGGCACAATTGACCGCGACAAAAGGTCCGGAACGACCGCTTTCGAAGTGAATGGCCCGTGCAAACAGCTCCTTGCCGGTGCCGCTTTGGCCGCGAATCGATACGATGGCGGCGGTGGGGGCGATTTTGCGGGCGAAAGCAATGGCTTCGTTGACCGTCGGTGAATCGCCGACAATGGTTTCGAATGAGATGCGCTCGGCCTGCGCGGCCTTTTCGACCAGGGCTTCGATTTCCCGCATGTCTTTCATGATTTTTACGGCTCCGGTGATTCGTCCGGAGGCATCCACAATGGGGCGCGCGCTGATAAAAAACTGAAAGCGCCCCTTGTCTGTAGCGACACTGTGTCGAAGGCGCGAAACCGTTTTGCCCTCGAGGCAGGAAAGGAGCGTATCGTCCATTACCGGAGTCTGGTCGATCCGCTTTCCGATCGGATTGCATTCCAGACAATTGTAAATGGTGCGTGCCAAGCGGTTGATGGTGGTTATGTTTCCCCCGGCGTCAATGGAAACGATGCCGTCACTGACATTGTCCAGCACCGTACGAAACGTATTCTGGCGGTTTTCGTGGGGCATGGTTTCGATCAGGCGGATCGATTGCAGACCATCGAGGCTGGAAAGGGTTTCCAGCACATCTCTGGCCGATATCTCCCGGCGAGACGGATCCACTTCCAGGTAGACATCGGCCAGTTCCTGTTTGCGCTGGACCTCCATGGAGACAATATTGACGGAAAGCCGGGCGACGTGCCTGGAGATATCGGCAACGATACCGATGCGGTCCACAAACTGCAGGTTCAATTTCGATGTCCGGTTCATATGCGATAGCTCCGTAAGATCGGCCAAGGGTTATTCGCGAGACTATAAAAAGGAGACCGGAGCTTGGCAAGTGACAAATGGATGGGACTGCTTATGGTAATAGTCGACGATCCGGCTCCAACAATAATTTCCCCTGGGTTCGATGGTGACAAATGACCAAGCGCTTTTCCATCTGGCTGTTGACGGGCCTTTGTTTGACCGGCAGTTTCTTTACAATGCTGCCCGAGGCAAATGCGGCTGAGCCGACCTCGGACTATCTGCTCAGCGCCCTGCAGATCGATTCGCCCCTGTCGCTGTGCAACGAACCGGTGCCGCTGGCCGATCCTCAAAACAAGGAGCGGTTCGAAAAGGAGATGCTGGTCTCGTTGGGCAACCGTTACCAGGTCATTCTCTGGTTAAAGCGCACGACCCGCTTTTTCCCGACCATCGAGCGGGTGCTGTCCGAAAATGGGCTGCCGGGGGATATCAAGTATTTAGCCATAGCCGAAAGCGCCCTGCGGATTCATGCCGGATCGCCCAAAGGCGCCATGGGGGTCTGGCAGCTGATGCCGCAGACCGCCCGAAAATATGGCCTGACGGTCAATGGCCATGTTGACGAGCGCCGCAGTTTTCAATTGAGCACACTGGCGGCGGCGTCCCATCTCAAGGATCTTTACAGCCGATTCGGCTCCTGGAGCCTCGCCCTGGCGGCCTACAACATGGGCGAGGAGGGGTTGGAAGCGGAAATCCTCGAACAGGCCGTCAGTGATTATTACAGCCTCTATCTGCCGTTGGAAACCCAGCGGTTCGTCTTTCGCATTCTGGCGATCAAGTGCATCGTCGAAAATCCGCAACACTACGGTTTTTTTATCGGGCCGGATGAATTCTACCCGCCCCGCGCCTTTACTACCGTGCAGTTCGACGCCCTTACGGAGCTTCCCTTACGGCTGGTCGCCGAGGCTTCGGGAACCGTTTTCAAGACCGTCAAGGATTTGAATCCGCACATCCGGGGGTATTATCTGACGGCCGGATCCCACCGGTTGAACATTCCGCCGGAAGGCGAAGCGGGATTCGAGAAACGGTTGCGTGAACTGGCAACATCGGATGCCCGAAACCGCGACCGGCGTCTTTACCGGGTCCGGGAGGGCGACAGCCTTTCGGGGATTGCCGAAAAATTCGACGTTCCTTTAGCGGCCCTGCTCATCTGGAACCGCATCCCCATCAATGCGGTGATCCATCCCGGCCAGCGCCTGGTCGTGCTGCCGATCGATCACGGCAATGATTCTGAAACGGAAACCGCCAGCGGTGAATGAGCGGGGTAAGACGTTACACCTGAATCGGGAAATGGATACAGCGATGTTTGATATTCCTTCATCCACCGCATCCTTTATGCGTTTTGTCCAGGATCGGTTCGATCGGCAGCCGCCGGAAGCCTTCGCATTCAATGAAAACGGCGATCTCGGAAAGATTTCGGCGGTCCTGTTCCTGTTGGGTCCGGGTATCGGCGGCAAGCCGGTATTGATTCTCAACAAACGCTCCCGGCACGTTCGCCAGCCTGGCGATCTCTGCTGCCCCGGAGGCGGGGTGCAGCCGAAGCTCGATTCTTTTCTGGCCCGGTGGCTGCGCCTGCCTGCTCCCCCTTTGTCCCGGTGGCCGAAAGGGTTCTGGTGGCGGCGATATCGTGAGAAAGACTGGACCAAACTGGCATTGCTGCTGGCCACCGCCTTGCGCGAAGGGTTCGAAGAGATGCGGCTCAATCCGCTGGGCGTTCGGTTTCTGGGACCCATGGCAGCCCAACGGCTGGTAATGTTCCGGCGGACCATATACCCATTGGTCGGGTGGGTACCGCGCCAACGCCTGTTTTTCCCGAACTGGGAAGTGGAAAAAATTGTTCGCATTCCGTTGGCCAGCCTGCTCGAGGCCGACAACTATGCCTGCTGCCGAATTTCATTTCGGGACATCACTTCCTGCGGGCCGGACATCCCCTATCGGGACATGCCCTGTTTCGTCCATCGCGACAACGGCCAGAGAGAGTTGTTGTGGGGCGCCACCTATCGGCTCACCGAACGGTTTTTGGGCACCGTCTTTGACTATCGGCCGCCGGCAGTGGACACGTTGCCGGTCGTTCCCATTCGTCTGGATAACCGGTATCTGGGAAATCCGACCGTCCGGTGACGGCTTTTTACGCCTCCCGGTCCTTTGTTACCAGTTGCCCGATCACGGACGACAGTTGTCGGATTCGATACGGTTTTTGCAAAAATCCGTCTCCGGGAAGGTCCTGGCCGTTTTCGGCGAGTCCGTCGAGGCCGTATCCACTGGTAAGAACCACCTTGATGGACGGTTTGATTTTTTTCAGCTCCGTGAACACCTGCCTGCCGTTTAAATCCGGCATGATCATGTCCAGAATCACCACGTCGATCCGGTTCATTTCCTTTTTGAACCGTTCAATCGCTTCCTGCCCGCTGCCGGCAGGAATGATTTCATATCCCAGATCTTCGAGGACCGCACAAAGGGATTTGAGAAGATAGGGTTCGTCGTCCACAACCAGTAGGGTTCCGGTACAGGCTAAGGTCGATTCTTCTGCCGGAGCGGGTTTTTTCTCCTGAACCTGGGATGCCGCCGGAAGAAAGATGGTAAAGGTCGAGCCTTTGCCCACGGTGCTTTTAACATCGATAATGCCTCCATGGTTTTTGACGATGCCGAAGACCGAGGCCAATCCCAGTCCGGTTCCCCGGCCCATTTTTTTGGTTGTGAAAAAGGGCTCGAAAATTCGTTTCATGACATCCGGAGAGATTCCCCTTCCCCGATCCTGGACGGTGACGGCCACATAGGCTCCCGGCGGGGCACTGAAGGCCCGGGTGTAGGCTTCGTCCAGAATCACGTTCGCCGTGGAAAGGATCAGCGTGTTGTCGCCTGTCATGGCCTGCCAGGCATTGACGTAAAGGTTGACCAGGATCTGGTCGATCTGGCCCTGGTCGGCCTCTACCGGCCAGATGTTTTCCTGGTAGCCGGCCTGGATCTGGATCTCTTTTCGGGTCCGGCCGAACATTTCGGCGGTGCGCTGAACCGTTTCGTTCAGATCGACGGTGGTGACCCGATATTTCCCTCCGCGCGCATACCCCAGCAATTGGCGGGTGAGGGTGGCGCCGCTCTCCACGCATTGCTCGATGGAACGAAGGTATTCGGAAAACGGTTCGATATCGCCGAGTTTGGCGTTTAACAGTGAAGTATTTCCGATGATTCCCATCATCAAGTTGTTGAAATCGTGTGCGATCCCTCCAGCCAAGGTTCCGACGGCCTCCATTCGCTGGGCATGATTGAGCTGACCTTGAAGCATATCTTTTTCTTTCCGGGCCAGGATGGTCGACGTTACGTCGCGTGCCAGGCCCCGAAAGCCGGTTACCGTTCCCGAATCGTCGCGGATCAGGGTTGCGCTCACATCGAGAAATTTGCTTTCCCCTTCCTTGGTGGTCACCGGCAGGGTGATGACGTGTGCGGGAACACCGGAACGGACCATGTTTCCGAACGCCCGAATGAGGTCACGGGTGGGTTGGTGGCTCGAGAAATGCCTGAAGTGCATACCGGTCAGTTCAAGGCTGCCATAGCCCATGATCCGGGAGGCGGCATCGTTGACGAAAATGAGCGTGCCGGAGCGGTCGGTTTCAAAATAGGCTTCTTCGATGGTGTCCAAAATGGTCCGGTATCGCTCTTCGCTGGTCCGCAACCGGGCTTCGGTTTCCCGTCGGCGCTCGATTTGCCTCAGCAATCCGTCGTTGGCTTCCTGCAACTCGGTTGTCCGATCCCGGACCAGATTTTCCAGATGGTGTTTATAGTTCAGCAGTTCCTTTTCCGCCATCATGCGATCGTTGATGTCGCGCAAGGAACCGATCATGCGATAGGGCTTGCCCGATGCGGTGCGCAGCACCGTCGAATTCAAGGAACAGTGTTTCAGGCTGCCGTCCTTGTCTTCGAACACCACTTCATGGTCGTTGATGGTTCCCTTTTCGATGAGCAGTTCCACGATATCGTCGCGATCGCCGGAATCGGAATAGACTTTCAACAGTTTCTTTCCGATCAGATCCTGCCGACGGTAATTGGATATTTTTTCGATGGAGGGGCTGATTTCGATCAATGTGCCGTTGAGCGAGGTCTCATAGTAAACGTCCTGGATATTGTTGAATATATCCAAATATTTTTTGTGGCTGTGCTCCACGGCGATTTTCATTTCGGCAAAGGCGTCGGCGGTATCCTGAATCTCCTTGTAGACCGATTGAATTTTAGGGCCCGGTGCGAGCAGTCCCATTTTCATTTCGCGGGCGGTTTTGCCCAGTTGGGCGATGGGACGAATGACCCCCCGGGCCAGGAGAAAGCCAATGAATGCGGCGAACAGGGAGATGATCAGCGTGACCAGAATATTGAAGCGTTGATTGGATTTGATGGCGCCCAGGTAGTCGTTTTCAGGCAGGTAGACTCCCGTGATCCATGGCCAGCGGGAGGCGGTAAAGGGCACGAACATGGCAAGATAGCTCTGCCCCTGGTGCTTGAAACGGGCGAATCGAGGGCTGTCAAGGACCAGCAGCCCCGATTCGTCTTCTTGTATCCTGGCGGCCTGAAAGGCTTTGCGACTGAGAGCATCGTCGATTTCCCGGATGGTGGCCAGGCGGGTGGCACCCTTCGGCGATGTTTTGTCGATGATCAGTTTGGACAGATCTCCAAAGGCGACGACATCGCCGTTTCGGTTGATCATGAAGGCTTTTCCGTTCTTGCCGATTTTCAAGTTGCCAATGAAAACCGAAAGCTGATCGATTTCGATGTCTACTCCGACCACGCCCATGAGTTTTCCGGTAGGATCGAAAAATGGCCCCGCTATGGTGATCCCAGGCTTCCGGGAGGTATAGAAAATGTAAGGGTCCGTCCATACGATGCGGTTTTCGGCGATGGCTTTCTGATACCAGGGGCGCTGACGCGGATCGTAGGAATCCGCATCGTCGGTTTCTTCCAGTATCGGTGAAAAGCGGGAATCACGGTAGACCATCCGAACCGACCGGCCCTGGGCGGTGTTCAAAATCAGTTTGGTGCGGAATCCGTCTTTTACTTTGGCTTCGTAATGGCGTACGTCGTAAAAGTCACCGTTGGGCATGCCGACGTAAATACCGGCGAAATGGGGGTTGACGGAGAGCTGCTCGCTCAGATAGCGTTCCAGAACGCCGATCCGGTCGGATTGATTGCTGACGACATTGGAAGAAAGCAGTCGTTTGGTCAACGCGGCCGCTCCATGGGCGTGCAGCAGGTGGCGCTGGGACTGTTCCAGGGCCAGATCGGCAATATTCATCATAATATCTCTGGCGTGCCCGTGGAGCACCTCCTGGGAGGTCAGATAAGAAGAAGTGGTCGTGATCAGATGGGTTCCCCAGATCAGGCCCAGAAAACCGAAAATCAATGCCCAGCGGATGGAAGTTTTAAATTTCATATGGGTATGGGTCCACCTATTTGTGTCAGGGTGTACAATGCCGCATTGATGTATACGGGCCACACGCCGGTTTCAAGAAAAAAACGGGGAAAAAAGACTCCTGCGCGCTTGCGGCTTGATGAATTTGGGCATTAGCGCTATAACCCACCATCAAACCGGATCGAACGGATCTTATCGGGTTTCTTCAAAAACCGGAAGTTAGGAACAAGACGACCAACTTTTTGTTGTGGAGGCGTAATGAAAAAAGCGTTGACGGTCCTTTTTGTGATGCTCATGGCGGGGCTCACCGGCTGTTCGGTGCAGCCATACGGAAGTCAGGACGGCGGCATTGCGGCTGTGTTCGAGGGCGCTCCGCGCCTGTTCGATCCATCGGTGGTTTACATGGGAAATGTCGTCGGGCAGAACCTTTCCAGCGAGTGGCAAAACGGTGTTACCCGGGTCGCTTTTATTCTGGACAGCCCGTTTGACGAACTGGTGAAAACCAATCTGGTTGTCGTGGCCAAAAACGGCCGACTGCACTTGGACACGCTTGGCGGATACGGCGAACCGCTGCCTCCAGGTGCCATTCTCCTTGGATTCGTTAAACCTTCAGCATATCGATGGTTTAAGTTCAAAAACCTCATCAATAACGCCACCATGTCCGCCCACCACCGGGCCCAGCGATTGCAGGCTCAATTCGGGTTGGGTGGTTAGTCCCATCCAAGATGTCGGCGTCCGCCATGTCCCCAAAGGGCCGGGTCCTGCTGGTTTCCGCGCCCTGGCCGTTGTTTAACCGGCCCTCTTTGCCCTTGGGCGCGCTAAAAGGCTACCTGAAAAAAACGCTGCCGTCGCTGACCGTCGATTCCAGCCACTTTTTCCTGGAGGCCGCCCACGCACTGGGATTTGAGCGTTATCATCAGGTGTCCCAAAGTGTCTGGCGGGCCGAAGCGGTTTTTTCCGCCCTGCTTTATCCCCAAAGGGCGCAGCAGGCCGAATCGCTTTACGCGGCCACCCTCAAGAAGAGCGACCCGGCGCCGTCCGACTTTTCCGAACTGGTTAACCAGGTCGAAACCGCCAGTAAAAATTGGCTGAACCGCATCGACGGGGAGGGGTTGGATCTGGTGGGCTTTTCCGTCTCGTTTTGCCAGGTGACCGCATCGTTGTACCTGATATCCAGGATCAAGACCGCATTTCCTGCGCTTCCCGTGGTGGTGGGCGGTTCGTCTTTTTCCGGTGAGCCTTCCCCGGATCTGCTGCGCGCCTTTCCCTGGATCGATTATCTGGTAGCAGGGGAGGGGGAGCAGGTGTTGGAAGCGTTGGTGCGGCATCTGCTGAAACCGGCACGGGAAACGGATCCACCCGAACTGCCCGATGGAATCTTTTCTTTGAATCGTCCCGGTGGATCAAAGCCCCGCTTTTCGCAGATGCGCCGATTGAACGACCTGCCCGTCCCGGATTACGATGACTATTTTCGACTGCTGAACAGGTTCGATCCCGCACGTCGATTTTTCCCGACCCTGCCCATAGAAGCCTCGCGGGGATGCTGGTGGCAAGGACGCGACAGCGGCGGCCGCTTCAAGGGATGCGCCTTTTGCAACCTGAACCTGCAGTGGAACGGGTACCGCACCAAGCCGGTTCGCCAGGTCGTTCAGGAAGTCGATCATTTGGTACGCAGGCACGAGGTGGTTTCACTGGCTTTTGCGGACAACACCCTGCCGGAAAAGCAGGCGGCCTCGATTTTCGATGGGATCCGGGCACTGAATTTCGATCTTTCCATTTTTGCCGAAATCCGGGCCACGACGAAGCCGTCCACCCTGAAAAAGATGAAACGGGCAGGCGTGGATACGGTCCAGGTGGGGATCGAAGCGCTGTCCAGCCGGTTGCTGAAGAAAATGAACAAGGGCGTTCGCGCCATCGACAACCTTTGCCTGATGAAACACTGCGAAGCCGCCGGCATCGTCAATGCCGGAAACCTGATGCTCCATTTCCCTTCCAGCGATGTCGACGATGTTGCTCAAACCCTTGAATGCCTGAAATTCGCCCGTTGCTACCATCCCTTGAAGACGGTGAGTTTCTGGCTGGGGCTGGACAGCCCCGTGTACCGTTTTCCCGAACGATTTCAAATCCGATCGATTTTCAATCATCCCAATTTGAAAAAACTTTTCCCCGTGAGCGTGGCCAACGGATTGCGCTTCATGATCCAGGGCTATCGCGGCGACCGCAAGCGTCAGTACAAGCTGTGGCGGGGCGTCCGGCAGGAAGTGCGCCAATGGTACAAGGCCTACGAGGTCGTACAGCGTCAGACCAATGGTGGACCGGCCCTTTCCTATCGCGATGGCGGCCGATTTATCGTTATCGATCAGCATTTTCCAAAAGCGCCGGTCAACCGGCATCGGCTTACCGGCACTTCGGCCGATATCTACCGCTTTTGCCACACCCCCCGTTCGCTGGAGCAGATTGCCCAGCGGTTTAAGGCCTTCAACACGCAGCAGATCCGCTCTTTTCTCCAATCCATGGTGACGAAACGGCTCGCCTTTGTGGAAAACGACTGGTATTTGAGCCTGGCCGCATCGAAAGCGTGGCGCTCCGGGAGATGAAAATATTGATCATGGCACCGCTGCGCGGCATTACCGACGCTGTGTTCAGAAACGCTTTTAAAAAACATTTCAACGGCGTCGATGAAGCGGTGGCTCCTTTCGTCACCTCGCTCAAGGGGCGCCGCATTAAGGCTTCCCATCTTCGAGACCTGGCACCGGAATGCAACCGAAGCCTTTCGGTCGTGCCCCAGATTTTGAGCAACGACGCCGACGAATTCATCCGACTGGCCAACACCCTCACGGATATGGGCTACCGCGAAATCAATTGGAACCTGGGCTGTCCCTATCCCATGGTTGCCAAGAAAATGCGCGGCTCCGGTTTGCTTCCGCATGCCGATGTCATCGACCGGCTGCTGGACAAGATACTGAATGAATTCAAAGGCCGGCTGTCCATCAAAACCCGCCTGGGCCGCTTTTGCGCTGACGAAATGGATCGTCTGGTTCCGGTGTTCAACCGCTATCCGCTCGTCCGCCTGGTCGTTCACCCGCGCACCGGGGTGCAGATGTACACCGGTGCGGTGGATTTGGATGCCTTTGCCGTATGCCTGGCGCAGATTGCCCATCCAGTCGTGTATAACGGGGACATCTGGGACCGAAATGCCTTCTTCGGGCTGGCCGCCCGGTTTCCCGAGGTGCACCAATGGATGCTGGGGCGGGGACTGGTCGCCGATCCATTTCTGGCGGAGACGATCCAGGCCGACAGCCATCCCATAGATCGCCGCAAAGAACGCTTTGCCGCTTTTCACGACGATCTGCTGGCCGGCTACCTCGACCTTTTTTCCGGGCCCGGTCATGCGCTCGACCGCATGAAAGGGCTCTGGGGATATTTTGCCGGCGGTTTAGAAGACGGCGCCCGACTGTTGAAACGAATCCGCAAGGCCCGCAGCCTGGATCGCTACCGGCAGCTTGTGGATCAGGCCTTTTTGCAGCCGTGACCTTTCGGGCCCGCAGGCGCCCTTTTATGCAGCAAAATCGGCCCGGTGGTTCTTTTTCGGCGCCCGACAACAGAAGCTCGACGGACCACGGGGTGGACCATTGGGTTGCGCAGTCGGACCGAAATCGATTATACTGAAAAAAATTCGAATTTATGAACTGTTCCGGATACGCCTGCAATCTTCGATTCCCCAAAAACGACGGGGTGATTCCTTGCCCTGGAGCGAGCCAATGCCTTCCAAAACGATCCTGATCGTGGATGACGAGTTAAGCATCCTGGTGCCGCTGCAGTTTCTCATGGAAAAAGAAGGGTATGTGGCCAAGCTGGCCCAAAGCGGCAAAGAGGCCATCGAAAAAATTCACGATATTCGACCGGATTTGATTTTGCTCGACATCATGCTCCCGGATCTGGACGGCTATGAGATCTACCAGATGATCCGGAACCGCAGGGAATGGGAATCCATTCGCGTTATTTTTCTCACGGCCAAAAACAGGGATGCCGACATCGCCAAAGGCTTGGCCATGGGAGCGGATGCTTACGTCACCAAGCCTTTTTCCAATACCGAGTTAATGGAGAAAATACGAAAGCTGATCGGTCCGGGTGAGCGTTGACCGCGCCGGAGCGGTTTCGGCGGGCGAATCAGACCAGCGTCATCAGGTAGTCCCGCAACTGGATGCGCTGGTTGGTCAGTCCCAGTTTTTTTCGCAAGCGGTTGCGATGGGCCTCGATGGTTTTGGATGAGGCGTTGAGAATCTGGGCGATTTCCTTGGTGGTCTTATCCTTGCGGACCAGGTCGGCGATCTGGATTTCCGTAGGCGTCAGATCGAAAAATTTCATGGGAATCTGGCGCAGGAAAGGGGAGACGATGTTGGAAATGTTAGACTGGATGATCTCTACGTATGTGGCCTGTTTTTCATCCAGTTGGCTGTGGCTGAGTTTCTCCAGAAAGGGGAGGACCATGTCCTTGACATTGGCGACAATGATATTTTCCATGTCCGCCTGATCCTCTTCCCGGTTTTTCAGCAGAACATTCATTGCCGTGTTCACCTCTTTGAGCGCGGCGCTTTTGTCTTTGAGCGCGATTTCGCTTTCCTTGAGCTTCTTTTGCGCGAATTTTCTTTCGGCGATTTCAAGATTGGCCCGTTCGAGCAACTGCGCGTTTTCAATGGCCGTCGCCGAGGCGTCGGCCAACAACTCGAGCAGGGTGGCATGGGTATCTTCAAAACGGCCGACCTTTTTGTCGACAACCTGCAACGCGCCGATGACCTCGCCTTTCACACGCATGGGGACGCTGACGATGGAGCGCAGCTCCACCTTCATCTTATCCGCCACCCTGGCAAAGTGACGCAGATCCTCCCGGGTATCCGGCAAGATGAGGCTTTTCCCGCTGGAGCTGACCCAACCGGCCACCCCCTCGCCGGGCATAAGACGCCAGCCTTTGACAATATTGCGTTGGAATCCGGCAGCCTGGCGGCAGACCACTTCGCCGGAATTCGGGTCGATCAGCCAGATCGAACTGCCCACCACGCCAAAAAGGTTGCGAATGGCTTCCAGGATGGTGGACAGCACCCGGTCGAGTTCCAGGCAGGAGTTGATGGCCAGAAAAGCCTGGCTGATCAATTCCAGTTCCCGGTTTCGCTGTCTCAGGTTTTCGTTTTCCCGATGCAACCGGCGGTTCTCGGATTGGAGCCGTTTGGCATTCAGCGTCTTTGAGGTTTGCTGCAAGCGATCGGGCGTTTTTTTATCGTCGGCCATCGATATATACCTGCAAGCGAAAAATGGATATTGTGAGCGGTAATTTCATGATCCGGAGCGGTTCAGTGCAAACTAGGACCATCATCTTTCTAAAAAGTCAATGAAAATCTGAATGTTACGAATTCATCCAATCTATTGTGAGACCTCCGGCATCGGTTATTTTCTACTCATTTACGAGGTTGAAATACACATGTGCCGCAACTGCCTGATCAGTAAGCCTTCACAGGGTGCCGCAGATGTGAGGCGCCGAGCACGCAGACGGTTTGGTCAACCCTCAAGTTCCCGGGAACAAGCAGATGCGGTCCCTTGTGAACGCTTACGTTGTTTTTGACCATGGTTTAAGATATAGAAAGCCAACCGGATCAAGATCGACATTTCGTCTACCCTCATGTTTCACGAAAGGAGCAGGGCGTATGCAACGAGGCCTCTGGTCGCTGGGAATGGTTATCCTCACTTTTTTGGTGATTGGCTGTGGCGGCAAGTACGATGAAGTCGAAAGCACGCTGAACGATTACGCGGATGCCATGGAAGATTACATCGGCAGTATGGAAAAGGCGGACAGTGCCGAATCGGTCGCCAACGCCATGCAGGATTACACGGAAAAGATGAATGCCCTGATACCCCGGCTTCAGGAGATGAATCGGAAATTTCCCGAACTGGCGTCGGACAAGGATGCGCCCAAGGAACTGGAAAAGGTTTCCAGGCGTATGAGCGAGCTGAGTCCGAAACTTCAGTCGGCCATGATGAAGGCCATGCCGTACATGATGGACCCGCAGGTCCAGCAGGCAATGACCGCACAGGCTCAGGCCATGGCCCAGGCAGGCAAATAGGCATGTCCCCGGCAGGTAGCGGCCCGGCTGAAAACATCGGCATTCTCACCGACGATCTGGCACGGCGCCTGACGCCGCTGACGTTTTCCGATCCGGTCACCCACGTTTACAATCCCATCGTTTATGCCCGCAGCGGCTATGACCGCTATGTGGCATGTTTCGGCAATTCGGCCAAAAAGGTTCTTCTGATCGGTATGAATCCGGGACCGTTCGGGATGGCTCAGACCGGGGTGCCCTTCGGGGATGTCGAAATGGTAAAGGACTGGATGGGGATTACGGCTTCAGTCTCCCAGCCGGACCATCCGCATCCCAAACGGCCGGTGGACGGATTTTCCTGTGCCCGCCGGGAGGTAAGCGGACGGCGGCTGTGGGAGTGGGCCAAACAGCGCTTCGGACCTGCCGAGGCCTTTTTCGACCATTTTTTCGTCCTCAACTACTGTCCGTTGGTGTTCATGGAGGCCAGCGGACGCAACCGGACACCGGATCGACTGCCCGCAGCCGAGAAGAAAGCGCTGTTTTCGATTTGCGACGCGGTGCTGCGACAATCCGTTTTCATCTACCGGCCCCGATGGGTGGTCGGCATCGGGGCTTTCGCTGAAAAAAGAGCGGCCGTGGCAATGGATGGTGCAGACGTGAAGATTGGACGAATATCCCATCCCAGCCCGGCCAATCCCAAAGCCAATCTGGGGTGGGCCGCCGTTGTGGAAAGGGAACTTGCAGAGCTGGGAATCGACCTGTACCCGAAAAAATAAGGTCAGACGACAATCGAAGAGAAAAAGGGCTTTCCGTGGCGGCCAGCCCTTTGTTGCAATCGTTGGATTTTCCGAACCGGAAAATAAAAATCAGATGCTTCAGCCACCGGCGGAAGGAGAGCAGGCGGGCGGTTTGAACCCGCCGGAACCAGTGGGGATGCCGTTGGGGCGAACCGCACCGGCGGACATCAGTTTTTCCACATCGCCGCAGTTGCATTCCGGGCATACCGGAGGTTCGGTATCCGAGGCAAACACCAGTTGTTCAAATCGATGGCAGCAGGCCTTACATTGGTACTCGTAAATTGGCATTTTCAGGCTCCTTGTTTTCTTGGGCCATACAATAATAGTCGAACCTTTTAAGTCAAGTCCCTTTTTGAGTAACAGTTCACAAAAGAGAACCTTTTTCCGGGTTACGAAAAGCAACCAGGGGCATCGGGCATGAGGACCAAAGGAGGCGAACCATGTTAGTCGTGATGGAAAAAACAGCGACCCGGAAGCAGATTGAGCGCGTGGTGGCGGTCGTTGAAAGAAACGGGTTCACGGCCCGACCGATTCCCGGCGGTGATCGCGTTTCCATCGGGGTATTGAACAACGAAGGACCGGTGGATGCGGCCCTGTTCATCGGACTACCCGGTGTAAAAGATGCCGTGCCCATTACCAAGCCCTACAAACT
Source organism: Desulfosarcina widdelii (assembly GCF_009688965.1). Lineage (GTDB taxonomy): Bacteria > Desulfobacterota > Desulfobacteria > Desulfobacterales > Desulfosarcinaceae > Desulfosarcina > Desulfosarcina widdelii. Next base: position 865,220 of record NZ_AP021875.1, read on the forward strand.
GGTCAGCCGTGAGACCAAAGCCGATGACACCCTGATCCAGGTGGGGGAAACCACCATCGGCAACGGCCATCTGACCATCATCGCCGGCCCGTGTGCCATCGAAAGCCAGGATCAGGCCCTGACCATCGCCAAACACGTGAAAAAAGCCGGTGCCCACCTGTTCCGCGGGGGGGCTTTCAAACCGCGCACCTCCCCCTATTCCTTTCAGGGGCTTGGTGAAGAGGGGCTCAAAATTCTGTCCATGGTTAGGGATCAAACCGGACTTCCGGTGGTCACCGAGGTCATGGACGAAAGAACCTTCGATCTGGTTGAGCACTATGCCGACATCGTCCAGATCGGTACCCGCAATATGCAGAATTTCAGTCTGCTCAAGCGGGCAGGGGAATCCTATCGACCCATCATGCTCAAACGCGGCATGGCCGCAACCATAGAGGAGTGGCTGATGGCGGCCGAGTACATCATGGCCCGGGGCAACCATCAGGTCGTTCTGTGCGAGCGCGGTGTGCGGACCTTTGTCCACCACAGCCGCAACACCCTGGATCTTTCCGCCATTCCCGTGGTGAAAAAAGAGAGCCATCTGCCCATCGTGGTGGACCCCAGCCATGCTGCGGGACGTCGTGACCAGGTGCTGCCCCTTTCCCGTGCGGCTGCAGCTGCCAAAGCCCACGGATTGATGGTTGAAGTTCACCACCAACCGGACCAGGCGTTAAGCGACGGCGCCCAAAGCCTTTATCCGGAGCAATTCGAGATTCTGTGCCGCCAGGTCATGGCCATTTTCAAGGTTTGCAGCGGCGAGGAGCCGTTTTAAAAGACAAAACAATATGAATATGGTCAAGGATCCCGGCGAAAAAAAGGTCTACTTCGAGTTTTCCGACTACGCGACCAACTATGTTTTTTTCGAAAATCCAAGATAGGTGTTGGCAAGAGCCATCATTTATTCTTTCTGTCCCGCTGAACGTAACGTTCCTTCGCCCCTAACGTCACCTTGCGCAGACGGATGGACTTGGGCGTCACCTCCACATATTCGTCATCGCGGATAAAATTGATGGCCTGTTCCAGGGTCATGGGCCGAATGGGAGCCAGGATCACGTTGTCGTCCTTGCCCGAGGCCCGCATGTTGGTCAGTTTTTTTTCCTTGGTCGGATTGACGTTGATGTCCTGCTCCCGGTTGTGCTCGCCGATCACCATGCCTTCGTAGACCGGTTCGCCGGGTTGTACGAACAGCCGGCCGCGCGGTTCCAGATTGTACAGGGCATAGGGTACGGCCTTGCCCTGACGGTCGCTGACGATGGAACCGGTGAACCGGCTGGGAAAGTCGCCCCGGTAGGGCTCGTACCCCGAGAAATAAGAATTCATAATGCCCGTTCCCCGGGTGTCGGTCAGAAATTCGTCCCGATAGCCGATCAGCGCCCGGGAAGGGATGGAAAACTCGATCCGTACCCGGCCGGTTCCGGTATTGGACAGGTTCATCATCTTGCCCTTGCGCAGCGAAAGTTTTTCCGTGACGATTCCCATAAAGGATTCGTCGCAGTCCACGAAAAGACGTTCGATGGGTTCATGGACCTTCCCATCAATCTGTTTTTCGATCACCTTGGGACGGCCCACGCAAAATTCGAATCCCTCCCGGCGCATGGTTTCGATGAGAATGGCGAGCTGAAACTCTCCGCGGCCCTTGACCATTACGGAGTCGCGGTCGTCGGTGGTTTCGATCTGAACGGCCACGTTCATCAAGGTTTCCTTGGTCAGCCGTTCGCGTATTTTCGCCGATTGCACATAACGTCCTTCCTTGCCGCCCAAAGGACCGTTGTTAATGGTGAACAACATGGAAACCGTAGGTGGGTCCACGGTAATGCGCGGCAGGGCGAAAGGAGCGTCTTCGGTGCAGATGGTGTCGCCGATGGCCACATCCTCGATGCCGGACAGGATGGCGATCTCGCCGGCCTCGACCGCAGAGGCCGGGGTGATGTCCATGCCTTCATAGGTCTGCAGGCGGGTCACTTTCACGGGGCGCTGCTGACCGTCGCTGTCGATTCGAATGAGCCGGTCCCTGGATTCCACGCTGCCGCCGGCCACACGCCCCACGGCCAGACGCCCCAAATAGTCCGAATAGCCCAGATCGGAAACCAGCATCTGAAACGGAGCCTCCGGCTTGAAAGCGGGCGGGGGGATTTCTTTGACGATGGCCTCGAAAAGCGGCTGGAGATCTTCGGACAAACGATCCGAGGCGTCGCCGACCACGCCGTCACGGCCGATGGCGTAAAACAGGGGGAACTCCAGCTGGTCCTCGTCGGCGTCCAGATCGATCAGCAGATCGTAGACCTGGTCCAGCACCTCGGCGGTTCGGGCATCCTGGCGGTCGATTTTGTTGATGACCACGACGATTTTCAGTTTGGCCGCCAGGGCTTTTTGCAGGACAAACCGGGTTTGCGGCAAAGGACCTTCGGAAGCGTCCACCAGCAGTATGGCGCCGTCCACCATGGACAGGGCCCGTTCCACTTCACCCCCGAAATCGGCGTGGCCGGGGGTGTCCACGATGTTGATTTTTACCCCCCGGAAAATTACTGAACAGTTTTTGGCGGCAATGGTAATGCCCCGCTCCCGCTCCAGATCCATGCGGTCCATGAGCCTTTCGGCCACCTGTTGATCCTGGCGGAAAAGACCGCTCTGGCGGAACATGGCATCGACCAGGGTGGTTTTGCCGTGGTCGACGTGGGCGATGATGGCGATGTTGCGAATGCGGTCGTTTGTCAGTGAAGATGTCATAACGGATTGTTTCTTTTAAGGTTTTTTGTACGGCAATCGAACGTCGACGGATGGGCATCCCATACGGATTGCTGGATCGGTCAACTTTTGGCACGTGCCAATATAGCCATCCGACCGTTCAATACAAGCTGGACAGTCTTTTTATTTCGGGTGAAGCGCGAAAGATGGATTGGATGTAGCTTAATTGTGACTACAAAACAGCCTTGACCGGCGGATTAAGGAGTGCGATAAGGGGAGCATTTCAATCTGCCCTAAAGACCACGTTTCCGTTGTTCACATATTCAATCCGCAAGCGGACGGCCAGCATCGAAGGGTGGGCGGTCCGACCTGTCGGCCATGCCAGAGGAGGTGTGAGGATGAAAATCGAGACTGTTGGAATCGTAGGATTCGGTGTGATGGGAGCGGCCATCGGGCTCAACGCGGCAGCATCCGGCTATCGTGTTATTTACAAGGAGTTGAACGACGAACTGGTCGCTGCCATGTATGACCGCTGGGTCAAAGGTAGTCTGGAGAAGCGGGTGGCCAAAGGCAAGATGACACAAAAGGAGATGGACGAGATAACCGCTTTGATCTCCGGAACCTCGAGCTACGCGGACCTGGCTCCGTGCGATCTGGTCATCGAGGCGGCCGTGGAAAAAATGGATCTGAAAATTCAGGTCTTCAAGGATCTGGATGCCGTTTGCCGGCCGGATGCCATCCTGGTCAGCAACACGTCCACCTTCCTGATCGAACGGCTGATGGCGTCGGTTTCCAACCCCTCCCGCACCGCGGGCCTGCACTACTTTTTTCCCGCCAACATCAATCGACTGGTGGAGGTGATCCGGCAAAAAGAGACCAGCGACGAAACTTTCGAGGCCCTGATGGGCTTTGCCGAAAAAAATCGCAAGGTTCCTATTGCGGTCAAGGATTTTCCGGGGTTTGCGATCAATCCGGTGTTTATCTCCAGCTACATGATTCTGGATTCTTTTTATGGTGAACAGGCCAATGTGGCCACCCTGGAACACATTTCCCAGCAGGCCTTAGGGGTGCGCTTTGGCATCATGTGGGTCCAGAACGGTTCCGGCTTGGGCACCTGCTACCATGCCGCCGTATCCATGAACGATTATCTGGCCGATACCGATGTAGGCTATCCGGCGGTGCCCGACCAGTTGAAAAGCCAGTTCGAAAGCGGGGCACCCTGGAACCTGGAAGATGGCCCGGTGGCAGATGATTCGGAGTTGGCCAATACCGTCCGGGATCGCCTGCTGGGAAACATTTTTACCATCGCGACCCATCTCGTCGAAAAAGAAGTGGTTTCCATGAGTGACCTGGAACGGGGGATCTGCACGGCCCTGGCCTGGCCCAAGGGGCCTTTTTCCATGATGAATGCGCTGGGGATGGATGAGGCTGCCCGGCTGGTGGCCTTGACCGTGGAAAGCGGCGAGTACAAGATGCCCAAAACCTTTTCGGGCGGAGTTCCAGTACCCTGGCCCTTGTAAAATTAGGTAAAACAATCCGACGGAATGTTGATGAACTCGTAACAAGTCCCGGACTCGTCATGCCGGACCTGATAGGCCTGCCCCGGACCTGATCCGGGGGCATCCAGCAGGTATCGAAACACCCGGACAGCTCCGTTCGGGTGTTTTTATTTGGTATCCTTCAATCGACAAATTCCCTTGACGCGTTGGCTGGGAAGAGAACGGGGCGTTGTATCCAACAGGGCTTCACTCACCACCGGTTGGGGGCCTATGTCTTTTTCCCTGACTATTTTTTCCCGCTGCTCGTCCATCAGCAGGGGAGGATCGATGCCGCAGTGCAGTTGAAGGCTGGTGTATTGGCCATCGTCCCGTAGGACCACGCCGTTGATGGGAGCGGTTCGTCCGCTGGGAAAATGGATTTCGCCGAGGACCGCCTCTCCTTGTGCGTACACGCCCGTGCAACCAAGGCCAATACCGGTTTCCGAGACATCTTTGACAGGACAGGTGAAGGCCGCGGCGGCCGGCAGGTCGGTCGATTTTTCGATAAAGCGGGGGCGGGGAGAATCGTCATACTGCAGCCGGTAATGTTGTCGCTGCTGTGCCAACGGGTCGTGATCCGATTTTATCGAGGACGCTTGCCCCTGTTTTGTCCCCTGGCGCAGGCGCACGACTGCGATCAAAAAGACCAGGGCACTGATGGTCAAAATCGATGCCACATAATAGCGGCCGTGTGCAGAAAGGTTTTCGGGCCAAAATTGGCGCGCGCAAAGCGTTGCCAGAAATACAGCCATACTGATCGTCAGCGTGATCAATGTACTTTTCATGGTACGGATTCCAATGGATGAAATGGGTGCGGTGCCTTCATGGCACTAAGACGATTTTCGGCATCTTTCCGGGATTCTTGAACAGCAAATGAAATCCTTCCATCGCCAAAACCCGATTCGTGACTATAGTATGGTTCGGGTCGAACGATGCCAGCAGAAACGTTCGATGCATATGGGCAGATCTCAGGACGGGGTGTTGCAATCCAAAAGAGGGAAGCGAAAAGAATGGCACAAGAGGATTATTACGAGGTGCTGGGGGTCAATCGCGATGCGGATGCGAAAACCATAAAGGAGGCCTTTCGTCAGCTTGCTTTTAAATATCATCCGGATCGAAGCGAAAACGGTGAGCGAAACGCAGATATAATGAAGCGGGTCAACGAAGCGTATGCCGTTTTGTCCCACCCGGAGAAACGGCAGGCTTACGATGCCATGCGCACGCAATATGGAGACAACGCCTACGGTCAGTTCCGCAATGCATACAGCCAGCAGGATATTTTCAACGGCTCGGATGTATACCGGGTTTTCGAAGAGATGGCACGCTCCTTCGGGCTGCGCGGAGTGGACGACATTTTCAGCGATTTTTATGGGCCGGGGTATCGAAAATTCGAATTCAAACGGCACGGTCTGCACGGAAAGGGATTTATTTATCGGGGCGGCTTCGGCAAACGACGGGGTCAGACCATGGCCGGGCAGCCCCCCAAAAGTTTCGGCCGTTTTGCACGGTACCTGTTGCAGAAAGCAACCGGCGTGGCCCTTCCCAAGGACGGTGAGGACATTTACGACACCATCCATCTGACCCCGGAATTTGCGAGAACCGGCGGCCCCTATCCCTATCGACACCGTCAGCGGGACAAAAAGCTGGTGGTCAAGATCCCCTCCGGTGCCAGAAGCGGGCAGCAGATCCGGTTGGTACAGATGGGAGCCCTGGGGAAAAACGGCGGTATTGCGGGGGATCTCTACCTGAAAGTGAAGCTAAAAAAACCGTTGTTGGAAAAAGCGAAGGATTTTGTTGTCTCGACTTTCAGCCGATGATACATTTATAGAAAATGTGTGTTGCAATGGCGCATTTGATGTCGCCTTACTGGAAAATTACGCGAGCCGGCTTCAGAAGGGGCCTAAAAATCGGTCCGGCAGCTGATTTCCGAAAGGGCGATTCCTACCTCCCCATCGGTCCATACTCATGTGGGGGTTGCACAAAGTCGTGGTGAGCGGACCGGGCAGCCGCGAAAGGAGGATGCACGATGCAAATATTGGTGACCTTTAAAAACGTAGACTCCTCAGATTTCCTGAAATCCTACCTTGAAGAAAAACTCGAACGCCTCGAAAAAATCATGCCCCACCCCGGGACCGCCGATGTGGTTTTCCAGGAAGAAAAGCTCCGCAAAATCGTGGATGTCAGCCTGACCGGCAAGGGCTTCGACGTCCATGCCAAAGAAGAGAGCGGGGCCTGGAACGAAGCCATCGACCTGGTCGTCGACAAAGCCAAAAAACAGTTGGTTAAAAACAAGGAAAAGCTTCAGGCCCATCGCGCCGAAGCTTGATTTCACCAGCGATATTGAAAACCTGCGGTTATCGGCCTTTTGTGGACGGGCGCTATCTGACCAGATGCTTGAAGTCGTCACGCTCAAGGTTGGATGCGTCCACGTTCATCTTTCCGCTGGAATCCGTACTGCCGGTAAGGCGTCCGTCCCTGAGCCATTGACGGACGCCGTTTTCCGTCAGGTAGGTCAGTCGGGAAAATGTTTCGATGTCGTAGGACTTTGTGGAGGAAGGCGGGTTTTCGGAGACGGGGGCCGGGCTTGAAGGCGTCTTTGCGGCCGGTTGTTTCTTTTCTGCGCTGTCGCTTTCGGGTCCATCGGCAAAAATGACCCATTTGCCGCCGCGTTTTTCACCGCGGAGTTTTCCTTCGCGCAGCATTCGGGCAACGGTGGATGTGGCAAGGCCGGTCTTTTTCGAATATTCGGCTGTGGTCAGGGTCGCTTCGTTTTCGGTCATATGCTCTGCTCCTTTTCAAAGCCCGAATCGATCAGGCATGCGGTTATACGAAAATGGGTGAACAGGTGAAGCGAATCAGGCCATGCTCTGGGTGATCTGGCCGACGGCTTCGATGGTGGCCTCCTTGTATTTGGCCAGGTCCTCTTCGTCAAGTGCGAGAAAGTCCAGCGCATCCGGGGCCAGTTCGTAAAGGGACGCGTCCGTATTGCTGCCGATGTCGCACTGAAGGGCTATATGGTTGGCGGTATGGACGATATACGCCAGTTGATTGCGGTCCGATTCACCGGGTTCGTGATGGTAGCGCATGGCGCTCACATGGTTTTCCGGGAGTTTCCATTTGGTGCAAAGATCCGAGGCCAGTTCGGTATGGTCGAAGCCGAGCACCTGGCGTTCGACTTCCAGAAACGTGGTTCCGGCCTTCAGGGCCTGATCCACCTGATCTTTGCGTTCGAGCAAATACTTATCCAAGGCCAGTTTGCCGGCGTCGTGGATCAATCCCACCGAAAAGGCGTCGTTTTCCATTGCAGGGGCACGATCCTTGGCGATCAGGCGTGAACACAGGGCCACGGCCAAGGAGTGTTGCCAGAGGGACCCGGACCCCATACGGTAGCCTTTGAGGTGGCTTCCTAAAAGGCTGGTGGCCGATACCATGGCGATGAGCTGCTCCAGAGTTTTGTGGCCCAGTACGACGGTTGCCTGGTGGATGGAAGAGACCATGCCCGAAAGCCCGTAATAGGCGGAGTTGGCCACCTGAAGAACCTTGGCGGCAATGGCCTGGTCCGTTTCGATAACTTCGGCGATTTCTTTGAAACCCGATTTGGGATTGGCCATGATCTCCCTGGCCTTGAGGATGATCTTCGGCATCGGCGGCAGATCTTTTACGCTGGTAAGAATTTTGCGCCTCAGATCGGTTCCGTCCAGTTCGCCGGATTTTTTTTCGGCAATCGGCGTAAAAACGACCTTGTCCTCTTTTTCGGCCGCCGGGGGTGCGGGCGCCGGTTGTTCCGGCTGTTCCTCAACCGGTTCAGATGGGACGCGAAGATCCAGCGTAATTTTGGATTTGCAGGCGGGGCAGGGGAAAGAGATTTTTTTTCCGGCCGGAAGGCGGTCGTCGGGAAGTTCAAAGGATTTTGCGCAGTTTTCGCATTCAACTTTCATAGGAACACCTTTCTCAATCCCATCCGGGGTTCATCTTTTTTGGAAGCTGTTAGCAAATTCAAATTATATCGGTTTTCGTCGATTTTGGCCACCATCAAATTGATGCGTGATCGGGCCGCGATGCAAGGAGGCATCGTCACCTCTTTTCATCGACCCTGTCGTGGAAAACTTTATAGCCGATTTGGCCATGTTTGTGGCCGGTGTGCAGGATTGTACATGTTTTAAGGATGATAAAATTGTGGTATGAGGCGTTCTGGTATTCGAAACGGGTCGCCCCGCAAAACAGAGCGGCCGACAAGCCTATTTTTATCGGAAAAGATATCGCCATGCATGTATGTCTGATGGTTGCCATCACCGCCGACGGCAAGATCGCCAGAAACTCGGATCATTTCCCGGACTGGACCGGCAAGGCCGACAAGAAACTCTACGTCGAAATTACCAAGAAGGCCGGGGTCATGATCATGGGGTCCAAAACCTTCGACATCATCGGACGGGTGCTGCCCGGAAGAAAAACTGTCGTCATGACGCGAAACCCAGAGCGCCGCTCGGACCGGGACGATCTCGTGTTCACCCGTGATCCTGCGGACAAAATCCTGGCCGATCTGGCGGACCAGGGCTATACCGAAGCCGTTGTCGTCGGCGGCGCGATGATCAATCAGCTCTTTGCCGCCAACGGCCTGATCAACGAACTGATCCTGACAATTTCACCCTATGCCTTCGGGACCGGCATCTCTGTTTTTGCGGACACGGTGGACCTCAAGCTCTCCTTGAAGAAATTCTGGCAACTGGACGACAACACCCTGTGCGTGCGCTACGCCGTACTTCGCGACCAAGAAGTCCCCATCCAGAAATAGAACATTTCTGGCCTAAACAAAGGATGGCTGTCTGCTCATCGCTTCCAATACCTTATAGAGCCCCTGGGTGCCCAGGTTTTCCCACCCCATGGCCATGGCGGCGACATAGAACTGGTGGACCAGCGCCAGGCCGGGAAGGGACAGGCGCATGCGCTTCGACTCTTCTAAAGCAATGCCCATGTCTTTGACAAAATGTTTAATGTAAAACCCGGGATCGAAGTCGCCGTCGGCAATACGCCGGCCCTGGTTGTTAATGGACCAGGAACTGGCCGCCCCCTTGCCGATGACGTCGATTACCCGGTGGGCGTCCATCCCCATACGGCTTGCGTAAAGCAGCGATTCCACCACGCCGATCATGGTGCCGGCGATCAGAATCTGATTGGTCATCTTGGTGTGCTGGCCGGCTCCGGCTGCACCCATCAGGGAAATGGTTTTGCCCATGATTTCAAGCAGGGGCCGCATTGCATCGAACACCGGTTGATCGCCGCCCACCATGATGGCCAGCGAAGCCTGCCGGGCGCCCACGTCGCCACCGGAAACCGGGGCGTCCAGGGCCAGGACGCTTTTTGCCTGGCACTGCTGATAAATGGTCCGGGCCAGGTCCGGGCTGGAGGTGGTCATGTCCACCACGGTGTCCCCGGGTTTGGCCCCGGCCAGAACGCCGTCGTCGCCCAGAATCACCTCATTAACATCCTCCGGAAATCCCACCATCGTGAAAACGATGTCGCTGCTGCGGGCCACTTGCTCGGGTGTTTCGGCCCAGGCTGCGCCCTTTTCCAGCAGGGGAGAAGTTTTTTCACGGGTGCGGTTGAATACGGTCAGCCGGTGCCCGGCGTCGATCAGGTGACCGCACATGGACAGGCCCATAACCCCGGTTCCGATCCAGCCGATGTTTTGCGTTGTCATGTGATCCTCCTATCCAGGGCTGCCACTGCTTGCCAATGGCCTCCATTTAATGAAATGGCGTTGACGACTTCGTTAATAATCGCTTTCCAGAAGACTTCGTAAGAAGCCCGAGATCCCCCGCTAAACACCAGACGGGACAAGAAGGCTTGCGAGTCACGAGGAAGGAGGCGTACCTAAACGTACTCCGCACGACGAGGGACGAAGCGTAACGCCAATATCGGGCTTCTTACGAAGTCGTCACCGTTCGGTAACGTCCTCGGCAACCGCAGGCAGATACACGGAAAAGATAGCTCCCTTGTTGATTTCGGATTCAACCGTGATTTCCCCATTATGGCTTCTCACGATGCCATAGGCGGTGGACAAACCCAGGCCGGTTCCGCGTTCCAACCCCTTGGTGGTAAAAAAGGGTTCGAAGATGCGGTCTTGAATATCCTTGGGTATTCCGTGTCCGCAATCGGATACCTTCAATTGGACATAGGTCTGTTCGTCGGACAGCGAGGCGATTTTGTTGATTTTGCGGCCTTCGACGCAGGATGTTTCGATGAAGATATCCCCGCCGTCCGGCATGGCATCGGCGGCATTGAGCACCAGGTTGATCAGAACCTGCTCGATCTGGCCCTTATCGGCTTTAACGTCCGGAATATTTTTGGATAAAGTGGGTTGGATACGGATCCGCTTTTTCGTTGCCGCAACCGTTTCGGACACCTCTTCTACCAGCGTATTCAGGTTCACCATGCTGACTTTAAAGTCCCCGCCCCGGGCATAGTGCAGCAATTGGTTGGTCAGTTTAGCGCCGCTCTCAACCAGTTTGTTGATTTTTTCCAGGTGTTTTTCAATCGGAGAGGGGTCGTCCAGCTTCACCTGGCACAGCGATGCGTTGCCATGAATGCCCATCAACAGGTTGTTGAAATTGTGTGCAATACCGCCTGCAAGCGTTCCCAGCGCCTCCATTCGCTGGGAGTTTCTCAGTTGGGCCTCCGTCATTCTTTGCGCGGTGGTGTCCTTTCCGAAGCATAAGATTGCCGGTTGCTCTTCCCACACGATCAACAGGGCATTGAGTTCAATGTCTCGAAAATCGCCGTTTGTATTTTTCATTTTGAAGCAGATGCGATTGGACAGCTTCTCCCCGCGCATGCGCCGTTTGTAGCGGTCCTGGATCATGGGCCGGTCGTCGGGATGAACGAATTCGAGAAATGAGCGCTCGGAAATATTGTCTAAGGTGTCTCCCAGGATTTCGGATGCGCTGGGATTCATGAATCTGATCCGCTGGTCCTGGAGCACAAATATGGCATCGTTGGCATGTTCGATGACGATCCGGTATTTTTCCTCCGAACGCCTGAGGGCATCTTCGATATTTTTGCGGTCGGTAATATCCACAAGGATGCCCTGCACCCCGGTAACCTGGCCGTTTTTAATGATCGGACGGGCGCTTGTATGCGCCCATTTAATTTCTCCCGTTTTGGTGACAAGCCGGTATTCCGTGGCTTCTTCCACACCTTCAAGGATCCTTAAAAATTGGTCCATCCTGTCCCGCAGGTCGTCGGGATGAACGAATTCCACAAAATTTCTTCCGACGACTTCATCAAGGGTATAACCGGACAACCGGACAATGTTGGGGCTGACATAGGTCACCACCGCATTCCGATCGGTGGTGTAGAGAACATCGTTCAGGTTTTCCACCATTTCGCGATAATTCTCCTGGTCGTTCGACTTTGCTGTATCCGCGGCTGCCTTTTTCATGGGAGGTTCCTTTGTCAAAAAGATCCGGTCTTGTTTTTACGCGGCATGATGGGTTTGATCCAGCGGTTTCGGGCGCCTTCATAGAGCCATTTGTCGGGAAATCCCTTTCTATGGATGAAGGTTGGCCGTTGGGCCCACTCGGTCAGTTTTTCATAGGCTTCCTGGATCTTGAGAAACGTTTCACGGCTGCCGCCAAGATCCGGATGGTGTTTCATGGCCTGTCGACGGTAAGCAGTTTTTATTTTCGATTCCAGATTGGACGGAGTCAGATCGGACGAGTCCAATTGCAATCGGACCAGGCTGCTGGCCTTGACCGACGGAACGACGAATACGGCCGGCAGGACGGAATTCAGCGGGGCGCTGCTCTTGCGAGCCCGATGCAACACCTGTCTGGAGGCCAGATAGCGTTTATGGGTGCGGTGCTTTTCGCTCCACCACAGATTGCCCAGCAGATTGGACAGATGACAGAAGTCTTCCACGGGTTTGCCGCCCGAAGATCGCGGCAGCATATAACTGTGAATCTGCCCCGTACCGTACAACAGAATATCCATGATAACGGCAAAATCCGTAAAATAAAATGTGGCGTAGCGGGTGCTCAAGGCCCGCAGCAAACCGGTGCGTCGATTCAAAGAGGCCAGCAGCCGTTCCTGGCATTGTGTACTGCAATAGCGACGGCGGCGCCTCGGCAAAAAAGCGCCGCACGAAAGACAACGCCGGTTGGTTTCGGGGGCGACGACGGATATCGATTGTCGGGTGTGTTCCGGCATAGCAGGGATACCATACCAGTAATTTGCAAAAACAAAAAGTAGGCGATTGTAGAGCCTGCCGCAGATTCAAGGCAGCCGTCACAGTAGGGACGACCCGACGGTCGCCCGTATATTTGCCGTGGCGGCTATCGCCGAAGATGCGGCCAATGGCAAGATCAGATCGGCAATCCCGCAGGGTTTTGCCTTTTGAGACGCAAAACCGCAAATAAACTTACGAAATCAAAAAGTTCGTCTGTTTTTCGAAAAAGGAGAAACGCATGCTTTGATCAACTCGTAAAAAGTCGAAATTACCATATTTTCGTCATTCCGGCGCAGGCCGGAATCCAGTTATTTCGATACGTTCTGGATGCCGGATCAAGTCCGGCATGACGAGTTTGGTACTTTTTAGGAACCCGTCAACTAGGAAAAATAAAAAGGGGTTATGCGTACCCGCACAACCCCTTGATTTTTATTGGTCGGGACAGCAGGATTTGAACCTGCGACCCCAGCGTCCCGAACGCTGTGCTCTACCAGACTGAGCCATGTCCCGATGGGAGGTGCTTTTATGTTATGGCATAATAAATGTCAATAGTGCCCATCCAGAAATGGCCAATTTTCCCGATATCTTTGTTGCGCGAAAAATTTCATCCTCGGAATATGACCACAATATGCCTGCGGTAAAATTTTTCGTGCGCCTTGATCTCGACCAAATTTGACTATTTCTGGATGGACACTCGATAGATCACGCCATCACGGACTACATTTTTTATCCGGCAAAAGGATTGTTCAAAACGATGGTTTCCTCTCTTCCGGGACCCACGGAGACGATCTGGATCGGCACGTTCGTCAACACTTCGATGCGAGCCAGATAGCTGCGGGCAAGATCGGGCAGATCTTCGTATTTGCGGATGCCGCGGATATCCTGCCGCCATCCCGGCAGGGTTTCGTAGATGGGTTTGCATTCGGCCAGCTGATTGAGATTGGCCGGAACTTCTTCGATTTGCTGCCCGCTTAGTTCATAGGCGGTACAGATTTTCAGTTCGTCCAACTCCCCGAGAACGTCGAGCTTGGTGATGGCCAGGCCGGTAAGCCCGTTGAGACGCACCGCGTTGTTGAGGATGACCGTATCCAGCCAGCCGCAGCGTCGGCGGCGGCCGGTGGTGGCACCGAATTCCGCACCGGTTTTTTGAATCTGGTCTCCGATTTCGTCGAACAGTTCCGACGGAAAAGGGCCGGCGCCCACGCGGGTGGTATAGGCCTTGACGATGCCGACCACACCGTTAATGTCCTTGGGCCCCACACCGCTGCCGGCGCAGGCGTTGCCCGAAACGGTGTTGGAAGACGTAACGAAAGGGTAGGTTCCGTGATCGATGTCCAGGTGGGTTCCCTGGGCGCCTTCGAACAGGATCTGACGGCCGGATTGAATTGCTTTCTGCAGGGCGATGGAGACGTTGCAAACGTAGGGGCGCAGCCTTTCAGCGAATTGGGTGTACTGCGCTTCAATCGCTTCCAGGTCGACCGTTTCGGTATTCAGAAATTTTTCCAGGTAGAAGTTTTTATCCGGAACGATGGCTTCCAGCCGTTCCCTGAAGGATTGCGGGTCGACGAGGTCCACGAAGCGAACGCCCCGGCGGGTGGCCTTGTCTTCATAGGAAGGGCCGATTCCCCGTCCGGTGGTGCCGATCTTCTTGTCGCCCTTCATTTTTTCCCGGCCGTGATCGACCAGTTTGTGGTAGGGCATGATCACATGGGCCCGGTCGCTGATCATCAGCATGTCAGGTCCGACGGCGATGCCTTTGGATTCCAGATAATCGATCTCGCCGATCAGCACCTCCGGGTCCACGACGACCCCGTTACCGATCACGCAAACTTTTTTCTGCAGAATTCCCGATGGAATCAGGTGGCTGATGAACTGCTCGCCGTTGACGACCATGGTGTGCCCGGCGTTGTTGCCTCCCTGAAAGCGCACCACCACATCGGCTTCCGCTGCCAGCAGATCCACGATTTTCCCTTTTCCTTCGTCACCCCACTGGGTCCCCACAATTGCAATATTTGCCACTTGCTGCTCCTTCATCGAAAAAGTGAACCCAAACCAGTCCAAAACCGGCGTTTCCGGCCCAAATCATTTGCGCTTGCGCCGCATTCGGAAAAAGTCCTGAATGATGCGGCGGCAGCGCTCTTCGCAAATACCATGTATGATTTCGACACGATGGTTGGTGCGGGAGTCCTGGCCCAGTTGGTAAAGGCTTCCGGCCGCCCCCCATTTGGGGTCGAACGCGCCGAATACCAGTGCTTTCACGCGGGCATGGACAATGGCTCCCATGCACATGGCACAAGGCTCAACCGTAACATAGAGCGTGGTGCTTAACAAACGATAATTTTGAATGCGGAGGGCGGCGGCGCGCAGTACATTGATCTCCGCATGGGCCGATGGATCGCAGTTTCCGATGGTGCGGTTGTGGTCGCTGGCGAGCACCTGCTGGTCGGCGTCCACGATCACCGCGCCCACCGGCACTTCGTCTTCTTGGCCGGCGGCCAGGGCCTGATCGATGGCCATCTGCATGAATGTTTCGTGTGGATTTTCCATCTGCCGGCAGTTAGCGGGTTTTCCAATATTGATCAATATCTATTTGGAGATCAGACGGCCATGCCGAAAAAGAATTCATTGACATGTTTCCCGCTTTGGCTTAAGAACCTGTCCAACTTTTTAGCGCCCGTAGCTCAGCTGGATAGAGTGCCGGACTACGAATCCGTAGGTCGCAGGTTCGAATCCTGCCGGGCGCGCCAGAACTTCCAAGGGGTTGCAGTCTCCAAACTGCAACCCCTTTTTTTTATTGGTTGAAGGTGGGTTTACGCGTATGGCCCGCCGGATCTGATTTACCGCACGCACACTATCTAAGAAAAACGAATTGGCGGGATTTGACGGGATTTGACGGGATTCAGTGGGTTTTGGGCGTGGCTGGATATGCTGTCATGTCGGCATGTTTGGTGTGGTGTGATGTTTTTACGAGAGGTTTTGGAGCGGAATTTTTGGCGAATTCTATAAATCAGAAAAATGGTCTGAAACCAGTTCCATCTTGCTCAGATTTGCACACTATCTCAGAAATTTGAACGACGTGGCTTTGCTGCGAAGGCACCGAGTCCGCAACAGCCTCAGGTTAGAGTTCTTCAACATTAGCTTGCATAGCAATTTTAGCAATTGAATCTTTTAAAAAGTTTAAATTTACATCTATACCCTCATTTTTAGTAAATTCATTGGTCCAAACTATCGGAGATGAAATTTTGTTATATTGGCCAAGGGTTGCGAACATTCCATCAGCTTTTTTGAAATTTTGCCACAAAAAGACATTGCATATATATCTTGAATTAAAGGAATTAGGGGAATAGTCTTTTATTTCATTTGGATTTATTTTTCTATAGATAGGATTTATTAAATGCAATTCGTCACTATCAATTTTGCATACTCCAGGTGTCTTTGCCTGTGATGCCCTGGCACTTCTAATGATAAACAGGTCTCTAAAATATGAATAATTGAAAATTAGAAACGGGAAAGGAATTATCATCCATTTTTGTGGTTGATCTTCTAATGCTGTCCAAAAAACATATGTTAGATCAGAGAATTTTGATAAATTAGCACCCAGCGGATGCACAATTTCATATCCGACACCAAATAAAGATTCTATCGGCAGTTGAGATATAATTTCATATGAGAGCAATGCTGTACTGAATTGAATGGCGGTAGATATTCCGATTTCAAGTTTATTAAGGTTACGCGATGGTGCCCACCTACCCATTTGAGGAATTGATTCTAAAAGAGTAGCATATCCCGAACCTGCGGCTTTAAAATATTGAAATCCCGGATCAGGGAAATCCACTGGCCAAGATTCAAAATCAAATAGCTGCATTTCTGTTCCGTTTCGCAGAATGCCAATTATTGAAAGATCATTTTGTCCACATAGGTCAGAGTAGATCTGCATCAGTAAATCATAGGATGGGTCTATATGTGCGTTAGACCTAATAATTTCTTTTATAAAACTGCTTGCATAAATTTTTTTATTAGCCCAGCAAATTGCAAGCTTTGGAGATAATTGAATAGCTTTTTGACAAAGATGTGAAGGACTGTATTCACCTTTTGAAATATCTTTTTTAGAAACCCTACCAACAGTAGGAAATAAAAATTCCTTATCTGCTGTAGCATTATCTGAAACCAGTAGATCTCCCATTAAAATAGGACATCCATCTCTAAAAAAGCCTGTAATAAGAGTCATATTAAGCTCTAATGGAATTGCATCTCGATGGTTCGTTGCCCTTTTACCAATTTGTTAAACGGAAAATAACTATCACAACGTCAACTGTTTCTTACTCGCTTATCCCCGATGTAATAGTTACCGTTTTGGTAATGCTCTATTCTGTCGAGCTTTCCTGACTCAATTCGTTTGTATAAAATGACTCTATCCCAATTTTCTTTTTGACTTTTAGAAAATTCTCTTGCCTCTTCTATTTTTTGAAATTCATGAAGCTCTCCACCACGAGTATTTTCACCAATTAGCGGTGCAAGAGGCAAATCTGCAGTGAATACCACAAAATCCATCATAAGTAGACCCTCCATAGAAACGCATGCTTAACGCGTGGCGGCTTTTTGCCGTTGCTGTTAAAGCAGAGGTTAGCTATTGAAACATCTAAAAGAAAATGTATTAGTCAGAATCTATACCAACGCCCTCTTTAATATATACAAAATCTATTATTTGTTCTGCGCCATCACCTAAATAATTCCCCGTAGTGTAAGACAGCTTTGGTTTTTCGATGAAATGAATTTTATTTCTTTCGATTTTTATCTTTGCAGTTATATTTGCTAACCCTTTGAAATTATATGTCTGGGAGGGTATGGGTGGATTAGGTATTATGCTAGGGTTAGGGCTCGGCAAATGATCTGATAGAATACCATCAGTTATTTCAAATTCTTGGGAAATGTACCACGTTTCCTCTTTATTTGCTTTTGCAATTCTCAATTTTGTAGGGTAAATATTGAATCTCCCTTTTATCCCATTTAATGGATCACGCCAGTGAGGCCCCCAACTTATTTCTCTTTTAATTGGTTCTAATTTAAATATTTCCTCTAACTTGGTTTCATATGAAACGTCAGAATTAATGCTTACTTCGCTTACAACATTAAACAAAACTGGAATGATAATTATGCAAACAATAGTGATTGCAATTCCAGGTGATTTTTGTATTGATTTTGACCACTTTTTAAAAACTAATGGTGTGGAGGAATATTTCTCAATTTCTTCATTCGTGAGACCGTGAATAATCCTATTTCTATCGGTATTTAGCTGTGATTCAAGATTTGCAATTTTTAGTTTCGCCTCTCTAATATTGAGAGTATCCAAATAGAATTTTGTTAATGCTCCAATTACCCCTGCGGCACCGACAAGATAAAGCCAATATTGTTTTAATATAGCTGCCATTTTGATGCCTTATATTACTATTTTTGCATGCTGAAATATTTTTTACGAACCAAGTCATCTATCTTTTCATAAATTAGCAACGACTCAGAAGCTAACGCATTGTTCACCCGCTGGAAGCCCAATGCAGACTTGCTTTTTAAAAAGCGCTGAAAGCTGAAAGTCCTATGCAAAAAGGCCGCCCCGGGTTCCCGGTCGAGTGTGAAACAAATGGTTATACATTTTATTTTTTTGGTGCGGTCTTAGTAAATTCATATAGAGAAATCCATTTGGCTTTAACCGTCCCTTCGGAAACATTAATCTGATTTTTTATATAATCCTCTAATTTTAAATAAGTTTCATAGTCCATTCTGTTGCACCAATTCAAAGCATACATAGATTTTCCCTCAACATCTAATTTAATGATATCCCTCAAAGCTATCCTGTGTTGTATTGCTGAATTACATAAAGGGTTTTTCAAAGCAGATTCAGGCAAAAATACTCCTATGCTATTGATTTTGCCTTCCATCAAATAAGCGTCTGTTAATGCATCACCAAAATGCATAGGTAATCTAACAGCATCAAGGATCTTATTTTCATAGTCTTCAGGTATAGGCGGGGGGTCACCCAAATCTTCAATAAAATATGTTGGTATCATTCTTGGCCCCCTATAAACTTTATCAGGGACAACAGATAATGCTTCACCCGCAAAAAACTCACCTACATTAATAGCACCTCTAATTGGAATTCCAGCAAGAAGAGATGTGGCCACAACGTCGCGAACAATAAATTGAAATGATTCAAAAATATTATGGTTAATTTGAAAAGACCAAGTACCTTTCTTTTCAAATAGTGGCTGGTAAATAATAATACTATCTGAAAAATTTATAACTTTCGGGTAAAATATGTTTTCCCAAGCAGATAGGAAACTGCGCCTCTTGTACTGGTATATTGTATCAGCTATTTCCTCAAACAACACATTTATGTCATTATATCTTCTTTCTTGGAGTATGTTTTTGAAGCCTAAGATATCTAAAAAAGCAACGATGTGCATTTTTAATTCTAGTTTAGTAGACTGTCGATTCCATCTTCTTTGAATAATCATTACTGTCGATTCATTAATATGTTGTATAGCCTATTATATACGTCCCAATAGCTGCATTATAAGACGACTGTTTTGCAGACGAAATCGTGTTATACGACAAATTGGTCGCGTATTACCCGTATATGACGGTTTATGCGACTAATTAGGCGTATAACAATTTGAGCATTATTAATGAGTGACCCATTTTAAAATTGCCTGAACCGTTTTTCGAAGAGGGAATCGGTATTTGCCCAAAAAGCACTGTTTTTTGCCTTCGTTTGTTGTGGTACGACTAACGAAATGCTTTGCTAATCAGTTTATATCATGTTCTTGGTATGTTGACGCAAAGTACGCGATTTTGGATAGCGAAAGGGTCTTTTAGTAAAAAATGAAAAGTGAGCAGATTTTAGGGTAATTCGATACCCTTTCGGGATTTCAAAATAAGAACAGGTTCAGCAAGAACTTTATACGGTATTCCTTATTTTTGCTGAACCAAGGCTTGCTAAAGGAAAGAACGATAAAAATTTAAAAAATAACCAGGGAGATAATCTTTTTTAGGTTTTTTGTGTAACGATTTATTATTTTTACAGCTACTTATCCTGTCGGAGAATCATTTTTCCGGGAAGGCGGCAGTTCCTCAGAAACCGATTTACGTCGGTCTTTCCCCGATCTGCGTTCGGTTCCGTCCCAGACTTCGGAATCATTTTGTTGGGTTTGGGAATGGCCGTGCTGAGTGCGTATTTCGATCCCGCTTTCCGACAGGGCCTTGATATATCCTCCTATCTTATAAAACTCCTTTAAAGAAGTTTTTTCTACAGCCATGAGGGCTTGGTTGATCTCCAGCGCAAATTCCTTATCGTCGAATTCCCGAATAATGTGATCATGTTGCATGTCGCGAATGCTATCGGTGGGGACCTTTTTATCCTCGATGGACAGATCTCCTTGATCCCCCTCGCCCATAAGTAACCAATTTAGAGAACAATCTAAGATAGCTGAAAGCTGTACCGTTTTATCAGCTTTTGGATAGACGTTTTTTTCCCAACTCTGGATTGTGTTGGTGCTAACACCAAGTTTATTTGCTAGCTCGTTTTGGCTAATACCAATATTTTCACGTGCTAATTTCACTCTATGGAAGAAATTATCTTGGTTCCGGCTTCTTTTCTCTAAGTCGGAACCTAAGTCGGAACTGATTTTTGAAGTGGGAACTGGCATTTAATTATTGTTAATTTAGTAGTTTATATAATTTTCTAAGCAAATTTACTAAAAAAATAGCGGGAACCAAGAAAAACTGTTGACCACCAAGAAATCTTGGTGTAAAACGTTTTTAGTGCTATACAAGTTAGCGACGGTCTTACTCTAATTTAGATGAGCCCGTAATGTCAATGTCCGAGTCTTCGTAAAAACCGGACAACCTGGATCGAATCGGCGGACAAGATGAACAAGCCCATCACCATCCAACTCGGTCTCTTCGACCAACCCACCCTGAATGTGATCCGCCCGATCAAACAGGTCATGAACACCGATGTCCGCGAATGCGGATTATCCCGAGAGCAGATCGTGGATCGAATGAACGATCTGGCCGCCCGCTACGGCGTATGCCTGGTCAACGGCAACTGCAAACGCCTCACCGTCGAAACCTTCGAAAAATGGCTTAATCCCAACGAACTCAACCGATGCATCCCTTTGAAGGCGCTGCCCGTTTTTTGTGCCGCCGTCGAGCGATGTTCGGCAATCGATACACTGGCGCGTCCGTTGGGGCTTCGAATAGTAGATGACCGCGAACAAAAATTGCTCTCATGGGCCAAGGCAAAAATGGACATCAAGGAGAAAAACCGGATTGTCCGCAGAATCGAATCGGAGCTTTAGATGAGCCGCAAACGAAAAATCACCTACACCCTATATGTAGACGACCGTGACGATGAAAAAAGCATCGGCCGTAAAGTGATTGCCAGGCGTATCCGTTCCATCGCCCTGCGAAAAGGCGAAAAGATGTCCGACTGGGCCGACGAGCTGGGGGTGTCGCGGCAATACATCTCGCAGGTGGTGAACGGCAGGCGCCGGCCGCAGGAAATCCAGGACTTTATTGAACGGCGCCTGGGTCAGAAATTCTGGCCCGAAAGGAAGAAGGTGGCCTGATGGCGAGAAATGCAGTCTCCAGCTGGCTTTGGCAGCATAACATTTCCATCGGCGACGTGGTGATGATCACCGGCGCATCGATGGAGACGACCTGGCGCACCGTACAGGGCCAAGAGGACGATGAACGGGTGCTGGCGTACCTGCGTAAAAAAGGCTGTCCAGAACATATGATCGATGACCGTATCGCATAAAAAGGTGGTGAACATGGAAAACAGCGAAGTTGAAGTGATCGATCCGTTGACGGAGCAAGAAGAAAACCGTTTGGAGGAACTTGAGAGGGTCGTTGTCGAAGGCATGAAAGGTCCCTTCGATAGCGGGTTCGCGCTGCGGGAAATCCATGGGGAAAAATATTATCGCAAAACCCATCCGACCTTTGAGGTCTATGTGGAATCGAAATTCGGGATAGCCAGACAGACTGCCTATCGACTGATCGATGCCGCCAATGTTTTCGAAAATGTCACCCATGGGTTACAAAATCCACCTTTGGGTTCGGATATCAGCCCGTTTCTTTCCCT
This sequence comes from Desulfosarcina widdelii, assembly GCF_009688965.1. Lineage (GTDB taxonomy): Bacteria > Desulfobacterota > Desulfobacteria > Desulfobacterales > Desulfosarcinaceae > Desulfosarcina > Desulfosarcina widdelii. The sequence continues at coordinate 886,842 of NZ_AP021875.1, forward strand.
GCCATCGAACGAACGTCAGATCCGGTCGATGGCAAAACTTGCCGGACCGGAAGAACAGATCGAGGTTTGGCAGCGTGCCGTCCAGACCTCCCCGAAAGGAAAGCCCACAGGTGCCCATGTCAATAAATTGGTCAACGAAAAATTAGGTGTCACCCTCCAGCGGACCGGAACGAAAATCACCCAGGCCGCGCGCGAACTACCCGAGGACTTTATACAAGCATTCCTGACGATCACGGAAAAACTCTTTGCCGCCAAGAAAGACAATTTCAAAGGGATCGACCGTAAAAAGGTGATCGAGTTCATCGAACGGTTGAGGCGTTTTATCGAGGATTGATCATGCAGGCACTCACGGCAAAAGAAATATCAAAATTACTTGGCGTGACCGTCAGGGCATCCAGGAAACGGGCGCTGAAGGAGGGCTGGAAATATAGCCTGGCAACCGGCCGTGGTGGAAAGATCAAGCATTACCCCGTCAACCGCCTGCCCGAGGACATCCGTCTCCTTTATAATAAGGAAATAGTTTGTAACCTGCCGGAGGCATCCACGAATCGCCTTCCGATGGCCGCACCGGAGAAAACGCCGGTGCCGGCGATGACCGAAAAGCAAAAGGCGGTATTCAGCGCAAAGACCGACCTGCTTCTGCAGTACATCCGCACCCTGGCCGCCGCCGGACATGGCAACAAGGCCGTGGCCCGGGACAATTTTATCCTGGCCTACAATTCCGGACTGATCTTCGAAGAGATCCACGCCATCGTCGGACCGGTCTCCTGGAAAACCATCGAGGGCTGGAAGCGCACCATTCGTGCCGGCGGCGATCTTTCCGACCGCCGGGGCCGTTGGCGGCGTGGCAAATCCATCGTCACCGCGCAGCAGGCCACCATCATCCTCCAGATCTCCCTGCATCCAAACAAGCGTTTGATTTCCGAAATCATTCGTAAAGCCAAGAATCGCATGGCCGAACTGGGGATCGACAACGGTCACAGCCCGGATACCTACCGGCGCTGGCTGATGGATTTCAAGGCCCACAATTATGACATCTGGTGTTTCCAGCGCCATGGCAAGAAATACTGGAACGACAATTGTTGCTATTCCATCGAGCGCAATCCGGAACTGATCAACGTGGGCGACATCCTGGTTGCCGACGGTCATAAACTCAACTTCCAGATCCTGAATCCGTGGACCGGCAAAATCGAGCGGATGCAACTGATCACGTTTTTTGACATGCGGTCCAATATGCCCTGCGGCTGGGAGATCGCCCCTACGGAGAACACGGTGGCGATTTCGGTCGCACTGCGCCGGGCGATCCTGATGCTGGGCAAGATCCCGCGCGTGGTCTACTTGGATAACGGTAAAGCCTTTAAAGCCAAGTATTTCCAGGGCACCGGCCTCGATACCGACCTCGAACAGGCTGGTCTTTCCGGCATCTACAGCAATCTGGGCATCCAGACCATTTTTGCCTGGGCGTATCACGGCCAATCCAAAACCGTGGAGCGTTTCTTTGGCGTTATGGCAGAAATGGAGCGCGACGCACCCACCTACACCGGCACCTCTATCGCCAACAAGCCGCCGCGATTGATGCGCGGCGAAAAACTCCACCGCAAGGTTTACGAAAAAGTGGTGGCCGGCAAGTGCCTGACAATGGAAATGGCCCATTGCATGGTAGCCAACTGGATGGACGAATACGCCCGCCGGCCCCAGGAGCGCAGCAAATACCTGAAAGGCTGGGCGCCCATCGACCTGTTCGAACCGGGCAGGGGGAAGGGCGTCGATCCAATGGAGTTGACCGCCCTGATGTGGACCAGAAAGGACGCGTTGGTCCGTGCCAGCCGCATCTCTCACATGGGCCGCTACTATTATCATGAGAATCTCTACGGCCGTCACCACAAGGTCGAAATCTACTACGACATCCAGGACCCCGGCTATATCGCCGTTTATGAAGACGGCGAGTTTGTCTGTATCGCACACGAACAGGAGACAACCCATCCGGCGGCCAGGCAGTTGGGGACCGAAGAGGACAATCTCCAGCTGGAACGGCAGATCGCAATCAAGCGCCACCAGTACAAGCTGGCCAGTGGATTGTCCAAGATGCTGTTGGAAAAGGAAGTCCTGCCGGCGCATCAGCAGCAATTGGAACGCGACGGCGTAACGCCTGCCGGACCGCTGCAGATCGACCGTGAGTCCGCGCCCAAACAGCTCACCGCCGCCGACGAAAAACGAATTGAGCGGGAAGCGGCCGAGTATTTCGAATCGCACGAGGAAAAGCCGGTGAATGTCTTTGCCGAACTGGATCAGCTGGACGAGCCGGACCGGTACGAGCAGCTGGTCAGACTGGAGGCCCGGCAGGTGGTGATTCCGAAAAAGTGGCTGGCCTTCATGCGCTATTTCGAGCAGACGCCGACCTATCGCAGCCTCGAGGAGAACGATTATTGGGAACAGGTTCGCAAAAAGGAGGCCGTGATGGCGGAGGCGATGTGAGTCGGCGATCCGCGAACGGATAACAGAAAGGAGCATCAATGCCGGAATTACGCATATCTCACTCGGTTTTTATTCAAACGCAGAATGTCCGCAACGTTGTAACGATGATGGACGATGTCGGAATGGATGTGGGCGAAGGCAAATTCGGAGTCGTCTACGGCAAAGCCGGACTGGGCAAATCCGAAACCGTAAAGTGGTATCATGCCAACCGTAAAAACACGGTGTATCTCGAATCCACGGCTATCTGGATCACCAGCGAATTGGAATTCCTGCGCGACTTTTGTTTCGAGCTGGGAATCGAGAACATTGCCCACCGCAAAGGCCGCTGCTTCCGTGACATCATCGAATATCTGTTCGAGCACCCGGATACCATCATTTTCATCGACGAGGCCGGCCGGTTGAAGGGCGGCCATCTGGAGCTGATGCGCGATATCACCCGTATGACCCTGTGCCCCATTGTGCTGATCGGTGAGCACAATCTGTTGAACCTGCTTAAATACGGCGGCCGGGACGGAATTCAGACCCGTACCTTCAACCCGGTCAAATTCTCCCCCATGAAACAGAGCGATGTGATCATCTTCGCCAAGGAGGCCGCCGGGGTCAAGATCGGTGCGGATGTCTCTGCCATCCTGCATAAAACCGCCACCAAAAACACGACCGACGGCAATTTCCGGCTGGTCAAGCGGGCGCTGCAGTACGCGATCCAATATGCCAACGGCAAGAATACCGACCGGATTACGCCGGAGATTGCGAACATGGCCATCAAGTCGGCCATCAAGTGGACAGAATAAGGGAGTCCGCCATGCCGAAACCGTTCGCCCAAAAAGTCCGGGAGATCATGCAGATCGACCTGAAAGGTCGCGAGGAGATCACTTACAACGATATCGCCGTTCGCCTGGACATGATCTCCGACAAGGAAAAGCGTCCTCTTTATCGAACCATGAGGGATTTCATCAAGCGCGGCGAAGTGGTGCGCGTGCGGGACGGCGTGCTGTCCTACAAAGGCCTGGGAAGGGAATTGCGGCCGGCGGACAAGACTCACTGCATGTTCCGGCTTATCCGGGCCAACCGGAAATCTACCCTCATGGTCAGCGACCTGGTGGCTAACTGCAATGTGGAGGAATGCACGGCCAAGGAATACCTGCGCATGATGGTTCGGCACGGCTTCATGCGCCGCATCGATATGCCTAACAACCAACCATCCCATTACAAAATGATCCACGATCCCGGTCCCAATTTGGTGAGGAACGAGGAGAACGCGGAAAAGATGCGACGGCTGCGCGAGAAACAAAAGGAAGTGGAGGCGGCGCTCACGGCTGTGGAATTGGCCGTTAAAAAGGGGCGGGCGGCCATCGCCGACATGGCCGTCATTACCAAGGAATAAGCACATGAATCCCATTGTCGCCGTTTCGATAGAAAAGATGAGGCTTTATTTCGATGCCGCCACGTTTCTCCCGTACAGGCGGTACATTCTGCAGATCGTCCTGGAAGGCCGGCGCACCTGTCCCATTCAACGGTTCAAGAACAGGCAATCCGCCCTGGCTGAAAAATCTCAACTCGCCGGCTATCGGGGGATGCGGCCCAGAGTAGTCGACACCAAAACCGGTCTGGAGGTTCCCGATGAGGAAACGACACCATCCGGGCAAATGTCCGGTGAATGCGGTAGCCAACAGCAGGGCCTATTCCTGCCTGGACTGCAATAACATCTTCCAGCCATTGCCAGGCTGGTCGGGTCGTTGTCTTTTGTGCGGTTCAACCGCGATCTGGCCGGTCGATGCCTGGATGTTGGCGGAAGATGAGCAGGAACGCTTACAACCCTGGAGGAAAAAAGATCATGACGACTCCGACAATCAGCAACGGCAAGAAGTCTCTCCTTCATGTTGCGAAGTCACGGTTGGGACTGTCTGACGTCGAATACCTCGATATTCTGGCCAACCATGGCAATGGGGCGCAGAGCAGCCGCGATCTTAACGACCATACGTTCGAGTCCGTGCTGGATCATTTTAAATCCCTCGGATTCGTTCCAAAGAATAAATTTTACCGCCCGGTTGGGAGTAAACAGCGGCTGTTGTGGAAAATCGCGGCCATCCTTAAGGAGCTTAAACGCGGCGACGATTATGCGGACTCCATTGCCGAGCGCATGTTCAAAGTGCAGTCCCACCGCTGGCTTGATGCCGACCAGCTGCGCAGACTGGTGGCCTCTCTCACTTATCACCAGAAACGAAAACGGAAGCGGCAGTCATGATGAATGTAGACGATATTCTGCTGAGCCCTCATTTCCATAAAAACTGGGACACGCGGATGGGTTGCGATCCGTCTCCGGAGGCGGTCATGGCCGTCATCCGCAGCGGCATCCGGGTACACAGCGGCCGGGAATTGCGGGATCTGGCCAATCAGCGCTTTGTCATGCTGGCCGTCTACTGGCATCCGGATCTGGACATCGTCATCAGTGTCGACACGACCATGCGACCGTGGCGGGCGATCTCGGTGCTCAGCAGGGATTCCTGGCGCCGGCGACAGGAAAGGAAAATCCGCAAGCCCAAGCGTCGGAAACATGACAAACCGGGCGGCCGGTTGCGTCGCAAACCAACCGAGAAAAAATGGAGGTTCCGATGAGCAACATCAGTCAGGAAGATATCGGCCTGGTGCTGGATTTCATGAAGGAACGGAAATCCGATTTCGAACGGTTTTTGAGCGAGGATCGCGGTCTGAGCGCCCATGCCGCAACGTTCATCCTCGAGGATCTGGAGTTCCATCTGAAACACGAGCAAGTCGAATCGTGAGTCGCGGACAGGAACAGATCCTCGGCTATGTGAGGCAACTGGACTTGTTGTGCCGGGAGATGAACGGGAACCTGAGCGTCGGCATCGCTTCGCGCATGCTGGTGATCTCGACCTGTATCAACGACATCCTGCTGGCGCAGCTAACCAAACACAAGCCGGATGTATTCGGATCGGAATCGATAGAGATGCCGGATTGAACCGGAGAAGGAGGAAATCATGCCGGAAACATTGAATTTAGACGATTTCATGGAAGATGCGCGGGGGCGCCTGGTCCCGAAGAGCATTGTCCCGGAGATCGACCGGGAGAGGGATGCGCTGGTTCGCGAAACTGTCGATGCGGCCAGGGAGCTTCAACAGAAGATGACCAAATTCAAGATGCGGGCCATGGGTGACGTTCATGCATTCGTCGAGCTTTCCGCCGAGAAATACAAGGCCCGGCTGGGCGGGAACAAGGGCAACATCACCATGGTTTCCTTCGACGGTCGTTTGAAAGTCCAGATTTCCATTGCTGAACATATCACCTTCGACGAACGCCTGAAGGCCGCCAAGACGCTGATCGACGAATGCCTGACCAGCTGGACGGACAACGGCCGCGATGAGATCAAAATGATCGTCATGGACGCCTTTGATGTGGACAAGGACGGCTGTTTGAACGTCCGCCAGATCCTCGGCCTGCGCCGTTTCGAAATAGAGGACGAGACGTGGCAGCGCGCCATGGAGGCCATCAGCGACAGCATCCAGGTGATGGGCTCGAAAAGCTATCTGCGGGTGTACGAACGCACGGCGGCGGACGGCCGGTGGGAGCCCGTACCGCTGGATCTGGCGGCGTTGTAACTGCGAAACGCCTCCTCTTTTCGGGATGGGGCGTCGTCGTCTGGTGGCGCGGACGGCCTGAAGAGCAGCCGGGATGAGGGAAACCGTGCCCAAGATCGCCCGCCAGATAGAAAAACGGATTTGCATGTATTGTGGCGGTTACACATTCCGCAGGCGTCCGGTCGGGCTCTGGGCCTATTGCACAGAACACGAAAAATGGGCTGATGACGATCCGAAGAAACCGCCTCCCGGTAAACGGTCCTGCGATAAGTTTTTCGTAAAAGGAGAGAAAAAATGATCGAAATGGCGGGATGGATTTTAGCGATATTGCTTGGCATGGCGATGCTCTACGGCTTTTTAAAACAGGAGCATGAGCTAATCGAGGAATGGAGAGAAGGCTCCATCCGGGAAGCCCTCGAGGTTCAGGAAAAGCTGATCGATGCCAAGGCTGAATATCTCACCGCCCACACGGAAAGAATAAAAAACGAGCCGCCACCGATCACGATATCCGGCGACGGCCTGGAACCGCATCTTGAAACGATCATGTGGGATCTTTTTGAAAAAATCCAAATAAGGGCCGCCAAAGAAGGACTCAATCAGCTGTGTTTGGATAACTCGACGGTGACCAATCGTCCCGAGCAGGATTCCATCCTGGAAGAGATCCTGACAAGGGATGATCGTCTGCGCCCGGACCAAGGAGGTTTATTATGAACGAATTGCAAGAAAACAGATCGAATATCGTGCATCTGCAGATTCCCTGCAGCTATTGCGGGACCATTATCATGGAAATCGACTGCGACCCGGACGCCAATGCCGTCGGGATTCTTACCTGCCCGGAATGCGGGGATACGCGGACGTTCGATGTAACGGATATGCTGGCCATGGCAGAAATCGCTGGATGACGGCACCGAGAAGCCAGGGAGTTTGATGTGAATAGACAGTTACTTATAACGGCCAGGATTTGTTTAACTGCCGGCACTCTGATTGTTGCTATCGGAACGGTAATTTTTCAAGAAGCTACTGTCGCAAGCCAGACTGCCGGGTGGTTGTGTGCAGCTATTTTCGTGGCGTTTGATAGTATTTAACTCGTAGAAGATAGGACGTAAGCTTTAGGGGTTTCATACTCTATTGAAGAAAGCTGAAGTTGATCTGGTTTTATCGCTCTTTGAAAATTTGTATTGGTAACATCAATGATGGATCGCGTGTAGTCGTTTTGTGCACCCTTACAAGCAAGAGGTTAGAGGTCGATCCTTTCAATCTCTTCCATTGCCATCGTTTTTATAAGTGCTTCGTCGGACTGGAATAGTGTAAAATAGTTGATATTACTTTCATTTAGGTTCGAGAGAACCTTAGACCTCTCCGATCTTGGTATGGTAATCTTAACCAGGATATTTTGGTCTTTGTCTCCTCTTGACGTCACAGCCTCGTGAGAGCAAAAGGTGTGTTGATTGTTCTTAAAAAAGGTGCAGATTGTATATCTCGCTTGTTGAAGGAAATGCCTTTTGTGTGTGCGAACATATGGGCCACGTACGTTTATTTGAGGCGCACCTAAGAACCCGCCCTTGACCCCCATTTTGCTATCCACAAAAGCGAAGATAGACGCTTTTTCCGAATCAGACTTATCCGCAAATGCGAAGAAAGCAGCCACCAGCGGTGAGGCTGTCCAGTCAAGAAGTGGTGAGGGAAAACCATGGTGCCTCAAATACACCCAGAACGAATAGTCAGGGATGTTTGGTAAGGCAACCTCACCAGGGTTTTCATCCAAATGTCTTTCAAGTTCCTCGTACGGTGTGGTATTCCATTCCTTTTCCGTAAATGTTTCAATACGGGGCGTGCATCGCACAACGGCCTGAGCGTAATCAAGTATCGTCCATGTTCTTGCAGATACTCGCTCCAACGTCGTTTCCAACTTCCAATCGGAATCTGTTTGGCCTCTATAGAGAACGCGATTTCTATAAGTGATGCCTGAGCCTTCAATCTTATATTCTCCGAATTCCTTTTTTACAGTATCAATTGCGGCCGGAAATTCACACCAACTTGTCAAGTTTATGGTTTTCATCTTTTGCCTCAGCGCCGCGTTTCAGCGGACGCATGATCCTCTCGATCCGTTGAAAGCGCATAGTTCGGTATTTCATTATGCAATTCTTAAGATTCCACTAACTCCTACAGAATTTCCATCGCACAGAATCCAAATTTGATTAAAAGGGTGATTTTCAGGAACATAAATACGGCTCTTATTCTTTTTATAGTCACTCAGGCCCCATAACGAAAATCCATTCCTAATCAGTAGCCATACCGGGGAAAAAGAATATTGTTTTTCTGCCTTTTTACCAAGCCGCCTATTTAGTGAACCAAGCGCCCTTATATCAACTGGTGTCATTCGTCTTTTTAGATGTATTTCTTTTGAATAATGTGATGATTCACGATTACCGAGTCTTATTGCCGCTTCCTCATCTGTCCCATATGAGTGGACGACCTCAATACCAATTTTCCTTTTATGTAGTTTACAAAATGCATCTGGCATTGGGGGTCTATGCAGTGCGCCAAATGCAAACTGCTTTTTATGCGTTTGATTATATTCTCGGATAAAATTAATTATAGCGTAATATTCAAGATTCTCTTTTTGAGTCATTTTTTTATACCGGACACCGGGCCTTAAAGGTGTGACAGCATTAACTTTGATGACCTGCTGAGTTTAGCGAAGCTAGTACTATGCTGTTTCGAATTCCCTACAGGCTTAGGTTAGCCCCCTAATAGTATTTCATATTCAATACCTACCTTTTTATATCGTGCAAAAACATCATTATACAATGGATCATCTGTATTATAAAATTCGATTGGCATTTCACTGCTTAACTTGGCTTCTCTAAGCAGTTTGTCCTCCTTTTTAGTTATTGTGGCGAATAGTGTATACCTATCAAGGACTGACTGAATTGTGGGAAGTGTTGTTGTATTATTCTCCGCAAGTTTTTGAAGTTTATGTGTGATTACTTTCAGTGGAACAACATGTTCTTTTACAACCAATTTTTGATCTGTTATTTGTTTAGCATTTTTAGATACAATTTCTTTCCAAAAAAGAGCGGTCCACTTCGCTCTACCTGTTCTGGTAACATATCCGTTTTTATAACAATAATATTGATCTATAAAACTTCTAAAATGCTGTGTGCGACCGTTATCAAGCTCCAGCTTAATATGCATTAATTCGATTTGAGTATTTTTTAATTTTGTCATTTTGAACTTAACTTATTTGTTCATTCGCTACGAAGAAAGACAGGTTCGGCAAAAAACGAATGAATCCATTAGAACGGCAGTCATCTATGTTTAACAGGCATCTTAACAGGTTGATTATCATATCCAGCTGATTATTCAACAGAAATCGGAATAGCATACAAAAGTGAGCTATTTTTAAAGGAATTTAGAATACGAATATTTGTAATAAATATCCATGTTATTTCACTGCGAACTAATTACACTCCTGACTTATCGAACGGATATTTAACTGCCTTTGCTTAGAAAGGAGATTGAATGAATAGGATTTGCCCTCACGATGACATACACGACAGAATCCGTCGCACGTTGGGATATGTACGCGACGGGAATGACGATCACCACAGCGTCTGCATGCTTTGTTGGATGGAAACTGCCAAGTCCGAAAAAGACCTAGATCGATTCCATTCGCCACACGGCGCTGTCGTCTGCACATTTTAGTCGATGATGGATACAGGAATTCTTTAACTGTGTAAAAAAAGAGCCTGAATATAGAGGTCATTGAATTGATATGGGAACCAAACACACAATAATTGGAAGAAGAAAATATAAAACCGGTATTCCGGTCTTATGCCCGAAGTGCAAGAAGAGAGTCGTTTTTTATGCCACCGGAACCAATCCTAAAGGTGATGTGAAGATCAACGTCTTCTGCAAAACATGCAATCGTGAAGTGGCAATAGACATGGATTATATTAAAAATACGTTGACTCTGGACGAGTCCTTTGCTACCTGAAAAATAGCTTCGAGAGCCCTGTGAGGCCGGAGAGACTGCAAAAGCAGTCTCTCCGGCCTTTTTTATTTTGGAGCCGACCATGCAATCTCTCAATTACGCAGAAAAAATCCGTTTCGAAATGGCCGTAGAAAAAACCCTGGCCCACGAAGGCGGCGACGTCGACGATCCCGCCGATCCAGGAGGCCACACAAAGTTCGGGATCTCCAGGAGCGCCTATCCCCACGTGAACATCTCCACACTCACCCGCGAAGATGCCATAGAAATTTACCGGCGGGACTACTGGCTGGCGCCGAATTTCGATCTGATCGAACCCGAGTGGATCGCCTGCAAGCTGTTCGACCTGGGCGTAAACACAGGCACCGGCCGGGCTACAATGCTGCTCCAAAAGGCCGTCAACCGTTTCCGGAGGTTCAATGAGAAACTGGTCGTGGACGGCCGCCTGGGACCGAAAACCGCCGAGGCGGTCAACACCTTCCGGCATCCCAAAGCCCTTCTTATGGCCCTGAAGATCGAGGCCGGCAACCACTATTTTGCCATCGACAACCCGAGATTTCTGGCCGGCTGGCTCAATCGCCTGGCCGAATAGGAGGAAGCTATGAGCAATGTTTTTAAGAAAATCGTGGAGGGCGTCAAGATCGTTGCCCCGACGGTCGCCAACCTGGTGGTTCCCGGTTCCGGCACGGTGCTTGACGGCCTGATGCGGGCGGTGACCGGCGATGGCCCGGAAACTTCCATCGAGGCCGTGGCAGAAAAAATCGCCGCCGATCCCGCGCTGATGGTGCAGCTGCAGGAAAAGGCGATGGATCACGAGGCCAAGCTGGCCGAGATCGAGGCCCGCAAACTGGAATCCGTCAACGCGACCATGCGGGCGGAAGCCAAAAGCGAAAAATGGCCCCAATACACCTGGCGACCGTTCAACGGATTCACCTTCCCCCTGGCCGTGCTGCTGATCTATTTCGCCTTGCCAGCATTCGGAAAAGACGTTCCCGACGTCCCTCAATGGGTGTGGATGGGCTGGCTCTCCATTCTGGGCGTGGCCACCTGGGACCGGGGCAAAGAAAAGCGCGCCAAAGCCGGCGAGAACAAGCCCGGATTGATCGCCGGTGCGATTCAGGCGCTACGGGGATAGTCGATGGATGCAGTCGTTGATTACACGGTCTGGCGGTTCTGGTTCGATGTCGCTCAAACCATCGGCGGTATTTTACTCGGCTTTTATGTCTGGTGGGTGAATCGCAAAAAGGCGGCCGAGAAGCGGTTTTCCGGAATCGAAAAACGGATTTCAGAAGTCGAAGCCAGCCTCAAGGGACTGCCTGCTTTGTGCGGATCGCGCGGCCGTGAAATCGAAACCATGAAACGGGAAGGGAGGGATCTGCAGGTGAAGGTGGCCCATATGCCCGACCATGAGGACGTCAAGGCTCTTTCCGGCCGGATCGAACTGCTCAACGGCTCGCTGTCGGAGTTAAACGGCCGGTTGACCGGCATCAATCGGGCCGTGGATCTGTTGAATCAGCACCACATCAATGGGGGCAATAGCGTGGAGCTGCTTCAGGCACTCGGCAAAATTATCGCTGGCAAGGAGGAAACCCAGTGAACTTTAAAGAATTGACGCGCAACGATATGCGGCTGGCGATGCTGCGTAGCATCCAGGATGACGGCTATGCGCTTAATGAATCCGTGCTCCAAAGCGTGCTGAAACTTTACGGTCACAACGTTAGCCGCGACCAGGTCCGTACCCAGATCCGCTGGCTCGAAGAGCAGGGGCTGGTTTCCGTCGAGGATGTATCCGGCATTTTGGTGGCCAAATTGACCGGTCGTGGCGTGGATGTCGCCAATGGCAGTGCCGTGGTCGACGGAGTCAAACGCCCCAGGCCCAGAGGCTGATCATGCCGAAAGAGCACCAATCCAGCATTGACCGCCTGCCGGACAATATCCGTGAACGGCTGCAGGATCTTTTGCGCGATCCCCATATCACGCAAAAAGACGCCAGGGAAAAAATCAACGCCATCCTGGACGAAACGGATCATCCCGAGCGCCTGAGCAAAAGTGCGGTCAACCGTTACTACCAGAAAATGAAGGAGGCCGGCGCCAAGCTACGCCAGTCCCGCGAAGTCGCAGAAATGTGGATCGGCAAGCTGGGTGCCGCGCCCCAGGGCAAGGTCGGCCACCTGGTCAACGAGATCCTGCGCACCCTTTCTTTCGACATGGCCCTGGTGCTCCAGGAAGGCAAACTGGACGAAAAGAGCGCCCCTGCCGTTGTGAAAATGCTCAAGGGACTCTCGCTGACCATGATGCGCCTGGAAAAAGCGGCCAGCGAAAATGTCAAACGGGAAGAAGAGATCCGCAAGCGCGCGCTGGAAGAAGCCGCCGACCGGGTGGGGGAAGCCGCCACACAGATGGGGCAGGACAAAGAGCAAGCCGATTTCTGGCGTAAAAAAGTCTTGGGCATGGAGGCGCTGTGATGAAACTGCCCGGTGACGTCATTCGCGTGCTGGACCGGGAGGAACTGCCTGCCAGCGTTCGGGATATCCCCGACGATCACGATCCCATGGCCAAGGGCATCCTGATGAAGCACCAGCGCAATTGGGTCTGGTTGTGCGAGCATCACGATCTTTGCCTGGGAGAAAAGGGCCGCCGCACCGGCATCACCTACGCCACTGCGCTCAACGACACCGTCACCGCATCCAGCAACCGTGCCGCCGGCGGGGACAACGTCTATTATGTTGGTGATACCAAGGACAAGGGGTTGGAGTTCATCGGCTATTGCGCGCACATGGCCAAGGTGATGGCCGCCCGCATGGCCGAGGGCTGGCGCGGCATCGAGGTATTTCTCTTCGAGGATCAACAGCCTGACGGCAGCACAAAGGAGATCCTCTCCTATCGCATCCGCTTCGCCTCGGGGTTTCAGATCGTGGCCCTGTCCAGCAATCCAGCCAACATCCGGGGACTGCAGGGCATCGTCAATATCGACGAGGCGGCCTTTCACAGGAATGTGCAGGCCGTGATCGACGCGGCCCTGGCGTTGATCATCTGGGGCGGCAAGATCCGCATCATCAGCACCCACAACGGCGCCAAGAACCCGTTCAACCAGCTGGTCCAGGATACCAGGGCCGGATTGTACGCGTTTAAAATCCTGCATGTGTCTTTCGACGACGCCGTTGCCAACGGACTGTATGAGCGGGTTTGCCTGATCAAGGGATGGAAGCCCACCGAAGAGGGCAAGCGCCAATGGTACCAGCGCGTACGCGGCGCCTATGGCGCCAACAAGGCGGCCATGCGCGAGGAACTGGATGTCATCCCGCGCGAAGGAAGCGGCGTGGCCATCCCCGGCATTCTCATCGAAGCCTGCATGAACGAAGAGCGACCGGTCCTGCGGTTGACCCTGGATCGAGAATTTGCGCTCAAGGGCGAGGCCTATCGGCGCAGCTGGTGCGAGGCATGGATACGCCAGCATCTGGACCCGGTTCTGGAAACCCTGGACCCCAAACGCGATCACTATCTGGGTCAGGACTACGCCCGGCACATGGACCTTGCCGTTACCGCGCCTCTTTCCATCGAGCAGAACCTGACCCGGCGTTGTCCGTTCATGGTGGAAATGCATGACGTGCCAACCCGCCAGCAGGAGCAGATTCTCTGGCATATCATCGATCATATCCCGAATTTCCGGGCAGCGGCCATGGACGCCACCGGCAACGGGGCGATCCTGGCCGAATACACCGGCGACCGGTACGGCCGCGATCCCGACCTGGGACCGATCTTCGAGGTCATGCTCAACGATGCCTGGTACCGGGATAACATGGGCGCTTTCGTCGATGCCTTCGAGGATCAGACCATCGACCTGGGCCGTGACGCCAATGTGAAAAACGACCTGCGCGCCCTGGAACGCATCGACGGCATCGTCAAGCTGCCCCACCTGCGCCATGCCGACATCGTAAACACGGAGATCAAGCGCCATGGCGATGCGGCCGTCGCCCTGGCTCTGGCGCATTTCGCCAGCCGCCAGGACGTAATCGGGTCCTTTCCGAATGTGATCACCGCCGGCACCCGATCCATGGTCGACCGGACCGCCGGCTTTTACATCCGGCCGCGCATGTCGGCTTATTGAGGCAATCATGAAACTGTACATCTCGCCAACCGAATCCGTTGAGATCGACGATAACCGTGAAATGCTCACCACGGATATCGCCACTCGCAGCCGCTCCATGGACTGGTGGGGCATGTTCGGCTATCTGCCCGATCCGGACCCGGTACTGGCCAAACTTGGCCTGGGCCTGGAGGTGTACCGCGAGCTGCTCTCCGATGCCCATGTCTGGAGCTGCTACGACAGCCGCAAATCCGGCGCCCTTTCCTGCGAGTGGGAGATCCGCGCCGGGGGCGACAGCCCGGCCGACAAGCGAGCCCTTAAGATCGCCGAGGAAAGCCTGGCCAATCTGGACATTTACCAGGCCATCATGGAAATGCTCGACGCTCCCTTTTACGGTCTCTCTCCCCTGGAGATCACCTGGTCCTACAAAGGCCGCCAATGGATGCCTGCAAAACTGGAAGGCAAGCCGCCCGAATGGTTCGTGTTCGACGATGAGAACCGCATGCGCTTTTTGTCCGCATCCGAGATGATCAACGGCGAACTGTTACCCCAGCCGAAACCCTCGGCCTCACCATCTGGCCTGGGATGGTTTGGTTCTGCCGGCGGACGATCCCTGGTGGAAAACCCACTACCCGCCCAACGGCTGGGGCTGCAAGTGCCGGGTGTTTTCCATCAGCCAGCGCGAGCTGAAGGCCATGGGCAAGTCCGGTCCGGATCCCGCGCCCGATGACGGCTCATACGTGTGGACGGACAAAAATACCGGCGTGACGGTTACCGTGCCCAACGGCATCGATCCGGGATGGGCATACAACGTGGGCGAGGAGACGGACTGGACGCCGGATTTGTCAAAATACCCGTCCGGCCTGGCCGAACATCTATCAAACGAATTGGAGAAATACGCATGACTTCAGCGCAGGGATTCGATGGGTGGGTGGAGATCTGCTTCGGCGGTAAACACTTTGCCATGAACGGAAAGGCATACGACACCGATCCGTTGATCGACAAAGCCGTGGCGACGTTCGACCCGAATTTTCACGAACCGCCGGCCGTGATCGGCCATCCCAAGCATGACGACCCGGCTTATGGACTGGTGCAGGCGGTCAAAACCGAAACCCGCGACGGCAAAAAAGTTCTCCTGGCCAAGTTCAAAAACGTGGAGCCGGAATTCGCCGAAATGGTCAAGGCGGGCCGCTTTCCGAAGCGGTCGGCAGGGTTTTATCCGGACGGCCGCTTGCGCCACGTCGGTTTTTTGGGCGCCACACCGCCGGCCATCAAGGGACTGAAAAATATCGCATTCGGCGATGGAGACAATGCCATTGCCTTCGAATTCGCCGAGCCGGCTCCCTGGACCTGGCAGGCGATTACCAGCGTGTTCCGAAAATTGAGGGAATATTTCATCGAAAAAGAGGGCGCCGAAAAGGCTGACGCCATCATCCCGGAATGGAACATCCAGGATGTCGACGAAGAAGCCCAGCGGGCCTCTCAACCAACCATAGAGGAGGATTCAGCCATGAAGTTTTCAGAGTTTTTTAATGTCGTCAATCTTTTCAAAAAGCTTGGCGGCAAGGATGAGGAGATCGACATGATCGTGCCGGCGACCACAGGTCCCGGCGACGGCGCCAGTTTCAGCGAAGCGGACGTGGAAACGGCCAAAAAACAGGCCGCCGAGGAGGCCGAAGCGCGGGTGCGCGCCGAGTTCGCCGAGTCCCACAAAACCGAGGCCAAAAAACAGCGCGATGCGGATATCGCCACATGGGTCGAGGGCAAGGTGTCTGCAGGCAGCATCCCTCCGGCCATCCGCGACGGCGGCCTGGTAGCCTTCATGCAGGGCCTGCCCGACGATGCGATCCAGTTCGCCGAGGGCCAGGAAAAACAGTCCGGTCTGGACTGGTTCAAGGGGTTTCTGGACACCCTGGGCGAAAGTCCGCTGTTTGCCGAGATTGCCACCAAGGGCGCGGCCGGCAAGCGCAATACCGAGGCCGAGGCAGAATACAAGCTTGGCAAGGAGATCGGCGAGCGGGCCAACCGCTAAACCGGGCTAACGAAATTTAATTCTCATCAAGGAGGAATGTCATGGAAGTTCAGGATACCGAGGTGGTCAGCCAGCTTATTGCCGGCGAAACCCACGAAATGAAACCGGTCACCATCGCCAGCGGCGCCGGGGAGCTTGCCCGAGGCACCGTGCTCGGTCTGGTCACGGCCAGCAATCAGTACAACCAGCACAATCCGGCCGGATCGGATGGCACGGAAACGGCGCGGGCCATCCTGGTCGGGGATGTCGACGCCACGTCCGAGGATGTTTCCGCTCTGGCTTACGTCCTGGGCAAATTCAGGACCAGCGATCTGATCTGGCCGGGCGGGATCACCGACACCCAGAAAGAAGCCGCTCTGCTGGATCTGCAAGATCGCGGCATCCTGGTCGACACCGACTGGTCGTAACCGGCCGATAGCCAAAACCGTAAACGCAAGGAGAAATTCTCATGGACAACCTGTTTAAGATTCGCACCCTGACCGCAGCGGTCAACGCCATCAAGGCGCCCATGCGTCGGGTGTACAACCGTCTTTTTGCCGGTTACGAGAACATGCAGCCCTCGGACCGGCTGGCCTTCGACGTCATCTCCGGAAGCGAGACGCTGCTGGGCAATATTTCCGTATCCGCCCCGGCGACCGTGGATGACAAAACCGGTCGAAAGACCGTCACCCTGACCGCCCCGCGCATCGCCAACAAGCGCTTCATCTCCACGGCGGAACTCAATTCCTATCGCAGCTTCGGCGAGGCGGGCGTGGAAATGATGAAAACCCGCATTGCCCGGGAACAAAAGGACATGCGCGGCAAGCACGACCGCACCCTGGAATTCTGGGCGGTCAACGCCTTAAAGGGCGTCATCTACGATGCGGACATGACCACCGTGCTGGTCGATTACAACGTGGCCGCCGGACACACGCCCACCCTGACCGGCACCGACCTGTTCACGGATGCCGACAGCAACCCCATCGCCAAGATCCGGAGCTGGAAGCAGCTGATCGAGGACGATTGCGGGACCAGCATCGATTCCTGGCTGGCCTATGTCGGCTCGGGGGTGATGGATGCCCTGATCGCCCACGAAAAGGTCAAGGATTTTCTCAAGCACGACAGCGGCAGCAAGATTGCCGAAAACGGCATCATCGAGCGCCTGGCCGGGGTGGATCTGGATGAGTACAACGGGTCGTACCTCGACAGCGCCCAGGCCCGCCAGCGGTACATCTCCAATGACGAATTCCTGCTGATCGGGATCTGCGACGAGCTGGTCGACGTGCCCTATGCGCCGGTGGTCGACGATGCCGCGCCTGGCGGTGTGGGGAATGTCGGCGAAGGCGGCCAGCCGGCCATGTTCTTTTCCAAGTCCTGGACGAAGGAAGATCCGTCCGGCCGCTGGATCAAGTGCGAATCCCGGCCGCTGCCGGTGCTCAAGCGTCCCGGCGCCGTGGTCAACGCAACGGTGATCTAACGCCAACAAACCGAAAGGCCGGGGCTCCCGGCCTTCGAGGAGGATTCGATGGACGTTATCGTAAAAGGCAAGCGCAGTATTGATTTCAAAGGCAAGAGCTATCTGCAGGGCCAGACGATCCGCAATATGCCGGAAAAAGAGGCCCTGCGGTTGATCGGCAAGGGGCACGTCGAGCGTGCCGTCGATGATGACGGAGTGATCGCCGAGATCAAACCGCCGGAGAAGATGACCGTTCCGGAACTCAAAAAGCTGCTGGAAAAGCTGGAGGTGGATTATCCTTCCGGTGCGGTTAAAGACGACCTGGTCGACCTGGTCGAAAAACACACCAGTGAACCGCCGGCGGAGTAACCCATGGCCTATTGCACCCTGGACGATTTGAAGGAGAAGGTCAGCGAGGATGTGCTGATCGAGCTGACCGACGATGACGATGCCGGCGTCATCGACACCTCCCGAACGGACCGGGCCATCGGCGATGCGGAAGCGGAGATCGATGCCTATTGCGCCTCCCGGTACCGGGTGCCGCTTTCTCCGGTGCCGGGCATTATCCGCAAATTCTGCGTGGACATTGCCATCTACAACCTGTTCCAGCGCAGGATCGGGGCCACCGAGGAGCGGCAGCGCGACTATAAAAACGCAATCTCTTTTCTGCAAAACGTGGCGTCCGGGAAAGCCTCCCTGGGACAGCAGCCGGAACCGGAGGCACCCGAAGAGAGCACCGGCCAGGCCAGCCTGGTGGGGACCCGGACAAAAATCTTCGGACCCGATGTCATGGAGAAGTACTGATGGGCGGTATCACCCTCGATGTTTCCGTGGACGACAGGGAGGTCCGGGACCTGTTCGCCAGAATCGAGCGAAGGGGCGCCAGTCCCCGTCCGGCCCTCAAATCCATCGGCGAGTACATGATTCGACGCACCTTCGAACGATTTTCCGACGAAGAAGATCCGGAAGGCATCCCCTGGCTGCCACTGTCCGAAGCCACACTGAAACGGAAAAAGCCGGGATTGAAGATACTGCAGGGGGACACGAACCTGCTCCGGGACGAGATCAACTATCGGGTGGACAGCAGTTCGGTCGGGATCGGTACCGCCCTTATCTACGGCGCCATCCATCAGCTGGGCGGCCAGGCCGGTCGCGGCCATAAAATCACCATCCCGGCCCGTCCTTACCTGGGCGTCAACGATGAGGATCTGAGAGAATTTGCCCTGATTTTATCGGACTATTTGATGGAGGACTGAACCGCCATGATCCAGGAAAGCATCGACGATATCATCACGGCCCTGGGTGACATTTCTGAGGCCGCCGGCGGTGTCGATCAGTTCGCCGGGGATATCGAAGAATTGAAAAGCAAGCCCAAGCGGCTGCCGGCATTGTGGGTGCTTTACGACGGGGCCAGTTTCGAAGACCGAAAAATGGAAGAGATCCTGGCCGAGCACACCATGAACTTCACGGTTGTGCTCATCGCCAAGAATCACCGCAGCAGGGCCGACGGCGCCGAGGCGTGCCATCTGATCATCGAGGCCGTGCGGGACCGGCTGATCGGCCGAATCGTGGAAAACGTGGGAGAGCTGTGGCCGGTGCGGGAACGATTGATCATGGCCTCCGGCCCGCTGCTCGTTTACGGCCTGAACTATCGCATAGAAGCCGAGTACACCAGTTCGTAGCAAATAACCTCGCAAGGGCCGCCGGACGGCATCCCTTGTGGAACCAAAGGAGATCGAAATGTCATCATCTCAACGAGGAAAGGTAGCGGTCGAGTTGAGTCGCACCCTGACCGACTTCTCGGTTATGGCCGACTCGGGCGACCACCAGCGTTTCAACCTTGGCGCCCTGTGGAGCGGGCGCTCGGGATACGAGCCCGACGTGCGGCCCAACGGGATCGTGACCGGGCAGCGGGTGCTTTCTCCCAACGCAGCCAACGACACGGTGACCGTGGCCGCATTTACGGCCTATTCCAAGGGCGTCGAGCACTCTGTTGCGGCCGGCAGCCAGGCGGTGACCCGGCCGTCCACCGAAAATTTCAAGATTTCGTCAATCATCATGACCGACGTTGGCGGCCTGGACGAAGTCGAGGGCACCGAGGGTACCGAGTTTTCAGAAACCCGTGGCGCCGCCGGCGGCCCGCCGCTGATCCCGGAGGATGCCGTCGAACTGGGACAGGTTCGCATGAACAGCCAGTCCAGCGCCGTCATTGCCGAGTCCGAGATCTACCAGGCGCCCAATGATCACGCCGAATATGCGGACATTCCCGGCTTCGAGGAGCACAACGTGGGCAAGGGCAGCTACGCCGAAGTGGCTGCTGAGAAAAACGCCCACATAAAATTCAATACGCCCTTGCCGGCGATCCATACCGGCCCTGCGGCCAAGCGGGTGTACATCAAATTCTATACACCCAGCCTGACGGTTCAGCAGAACGTGGCCGATTTCAAACCGGCCGAGATGGGCGTCACCAAATCCAGCACCGCCGTCTACGAGGGATCGGGCGTTTCCGGCGCCATCGGATCGATGAAGGCCGACTCGGTCGGCGACGCCTCTTTTACCCTGTATGTGAAAGACGGCATTACCGACGGCATCGTGCGGGAGAAAAACCAGACGGTGACCGTCAAATGGTGGCCGGACGCCAACAAGCTGCCCTACATGCTGACCCAGGGGCTGCTGGCGTTCGACCGGGAGTTTCCGTCGGGCAATCCCAACAAGATCAGCTGCACCATCTACTGCGAAAAACCGTCGGTGGAGTTCTCATCGTAACGGGAAAGATCCGGAGGAGACATGCCGTTTAATATCGAAAAGTACCGAACGACGGAATACGAGCGGCGGACAGAACCGGTGCCGGTTCCTGCCCTGTCCGCCTTTTTCGACGATGGCGAAAAGCCGGTAATCGTCGTCCAGAACCTGACCGGCCCGGAAGTTTATCGGGCCGAGCAGCGGGTGGCCGTCAACAAGAATCTCGAAGGGCTGGTCAAAAAGCTGGCTGACGGCAAGGGTGCCGAGGCGATTGAAGCGGCGCTCGCGGCTCTGGGACTTGGCGGCAATAGCGTTCCAGACGCGCTTGCCAAGGCCATCGCCTATGTGCAGTTCGGGTGCGCGTCGGTGACACTTGAGCAAAGCGATGCGGTGCGGCTGGCAGAATTTCACATCGATTCCTTCCTGAAACTGTTCAACGCCATCAATCGGCTGACTTCCCTGGGGCATGTGCCATTGGGGGAATCGAACGCCTCTGGGCCACCCCTCGGGTGCAAGACGCCCTCACCATGTGCTCCGGAGGCGGACTCGGAGGGCACCGATTTCTCTTCGAAGTGATACCCGATATTTTTCCTCACGGGTATCTGACGGAGACGGAGCGGATGTTGTGGCATCGGTTCCAGAAAAAAATGTCACGGTAGAAGTGAAGACCTGAATCATGGCCGGCGACCTGACCAAAAAAATCGAACTGCTCATCCTGGCAACCAATCGTACAGGGCCGACCTTTACTGCCGTCGGTCAGGGGCTGGACAGCCTGAACAGCAATGTGCGCGACATCGCCCAGCCTTTTGCCGATGTGGCCACCGCCGTTGTAAAGCTTGACGCCTTGCTGGCGGCGCTTGCGGCCGGCGGCATCGCCTATGCATTCAATGAATCGTCTAAACTCCAGACGGCGGCAACGGAACTGAAAAAGGTGATCGGCGAAGAGGTGGGCGCTCTGGACAAAGCCAAGGCAGCTTCTAAGGGCCTGTCCAACGAATACGGCGAGTCGGCAGCCTCGGTGCTCAGTTCCACGGCCAGCTACAAGCAGGCCGGCTTCGATATCCAGGGGGCCATGACCCTGGCCAAGGACGGCATGGACCTGGTCATTGCCGGTGAACTCGAAGCGTCCGCCTCCAGCGAAATCCTGATCGCATCATTGAAGGGTTTCAAGGCGCCGGCCGAAGATGCCCGGCGGCTGATCGACATCCTCAACGAGGTTTCCAACAACTACGCCACCGACATCGAACAGCTCGGCCGGGGCATGGCCGGAATCTCGCCCATCGCCCGCACCATGGGTTTCTCCATGGAGGAGACCGCCGGGGTCGTCACGCCTGTGATCGAGGTATTCCGGTCCGGCGATGAGGCGGCCGTGGCATTGAAAACCGGTCTGCTCAAGCTCATCGATGACAGCAAACCGGTTCAGGAGGCCCTGGCCTCCATCGGCGTGACCCAGAAGGATGCCAACGGGAACCTGCGATCCGGCAAGGATATCCTCTATGACGTGGCCAGGGCTTTTCAGACGATTGACGAGCCGCAGAAGCTGTTCGTTACCCAGCAGCTGGTGGGGATCGAGCAAAGCGCCCGCATGGTGGAGGTGTTCGACGGCCTGAGCAAATCGAACGAGATCACCGCCGTGGCCATGAACGCGACCGGGTCCGCTGCCAAAGAGGTGGCCGAGCGCTTGAAGGACCCGGAGGTGGCGGTCAACCGGCTGGTGCAGGGATTCAAGAATCTTTCCTCTTCCATTGGCGACGATTTCCAGAAGGCCGGTACCGGGGCGGTCGATGGCATCACGGCCGTTTTGAACGCCCTCGAGGATGCCGTGGATACCGGTGCTTTCGAACCGATCCTGGATGCCCTGAACGATTTTCTCGACGGGGTCGCAGCCAAGCTGGAACAGATTGCAGAGAACCTGCCCGAGGCCTTAGAGGGCGTTGACTATTCCGGATTCCTGGACTCGCTGGGAGAGATAAAAGATGTCATCACGAGCCTGTTTGACGGCATCGATTTCGGCGATGCGGACAGCCTGCGCGACGGTATCCAGCGGGTGGTGGATTCACTGGAAAGTTTGGTCGACTTCAGCAGGGGGCTCGGCGAGATCTTTGTTGCCGTCGCCGGAAGAATCGGCGATCTGATCGGATGGTTCAACTCCCTTGATGAAGGCACGAAAACGACCGCTGCGAACATAGCCGGCATCGGCGCCGCCGTGACGGCCATATCCGTTCCGATTGCCACGGTTTCTACTGCGATCAAGGGCATGGGCGGCGTGCTCAATGTTTTGTCTACCGGTTCAGTCACCAAATTAACCACATCCCTGGTGGGTACCGGCGGCCTCGCCTCGGCGCTAAAGGTTGTCGGCAGCGCAGCAGCCGCATTCGGCATTGGATGGGAGATCGGTACGCTTTACCGCGAGTTGGTCCCCGAGGTCGACACGGCCACCCAGTCCGTACTCAAATTCATCGACAAATACACGGGCGTCTTCGGCGTAGAGGAAGAAGCCCAGCGCGTCCGCCAGGAGGCAGTCGAGGTCGAGCAGCGGCTCAGGCAGGTAATGGCCGAAAGAGCCGAGGCGGCTGAGGATGCCGCAGAGAACACCTACGAAGACAACCTGGCACTGGTCAACAGCATGGACGGCGCCGTCGATTCCACGGCCGAGTTGACCGAGAAGATGCGGGAACTGGGCATCCTGGTCGAAGAGGAAAAAACCGTCGATATCGACACGGCCGATGCAGAGAAAAAACTGCAGACGCTGGAATACTACAGCGAGAAGACGGGCCAGTGGGAAACGATTGTCGTACCGGTCGACACCGCCCAAATCGACGATGCCCAAAAGAAAATCGAAGAGGCCATCCCCGCCGTCAAACGCCTCGAAATCGAAACCGATCTTCAGATTGCCCAAGTCAAGGCCCAGGCAGAAACCCTTCAGACAGCCATCGAGTTCAAAGCCAAGCTGGATATCGCTGAGGTCGAGGCCAATGCCGAGATCATGAAGGCGGCCTTCGAATCTGCCGGCGAAAGCGTGGCGGCCATCGCCGATGCCTCTTCCAGTATGTTCTCCGATCTGGCCGACTTCGAGGGATCGATGTCGGACAAATGGTTCTTGCAGGACATCCTGGAAGAGCAAGTTGCCCTCGAGAAAGAGGCCCTCGAATCCCAGAAGAAACTGACCGAGGCTCAGGCCAAATTAACCGAGGCCAAGGCTGCGGCCCTGGAGCGTGGCGACAGTTTGATCACCATCAACGGCGACGGGCTGGCGCCCGAGCTTGAGATGATGATGTGGAAAGTCTTCGAGGCGATCCAGGTCCGGGCCACCCAGGAAGGGCTCGATCAACTTCTGCTTGGCGGTGGGTCATGATTTTTATCAGCAAGACCACTGCCGATAGCAACGGCCATCTGCGCATCCGCAATTACCAGCTCACCGCGCCCTATGAAAACACCGCCCGGATCAGCCGGGACAAGACCCTGGACGGCGGCGGCGTACTTTCTCACTATGGCGTCAGCGAGATCGACCGCAGCCTGGTCGCCGAATGCCGGCTGTCCGATACCGATATCGCCATTATCCGGTCGTTGTTCGAAAATGCCAGCCAGATCCGGGTCTCCTACTGGGACGGCGCTTATATCGGTTACATCTATGGCTTGAAAGCCGCCCGCGACGGCGTTTCCAGGATCACCATCTATTTTTCGGAGAAATTTTTCTAATGAAAAATCCCCATCAAAAAGTGCTTATTGGCAGCCGTTGGATCATTCAGCACTGGCGAGACAAAAGGCTGCTTGCCGAGCGAATCGAAGAGAACCTGTGCCCCGACGAATTCATCAACTACCTGCTTGACGTGGCCCTTTCCGGCGGCAGCCAGAAAGCGAATTGGTATGTGCTGTTGTTTTCTGACGATCACACACCGGAGGTAACCGATACCTATGCATCGCCCGGATTTACCGAGTCCGACGGATACGACGAAAGCACCCGGCCGGCCTGGTCGGAAGATGGCGTATCGGGCAAGTCCATCAGCAACACTTCCTCTAAGGCCGAGTTCACGATGGACGGCACCGACACAACGATTTACGGCGCGGCCCTGGTATCCGACGATACCAAGGGCGATCAGGCCGCTTCCAGCGCCATCCTTGGCCCGGTGGTGCAGTTTACCGGCGGTGCGGTCACCGGGATCTCTGACGACGATGTCATCAAGGTCTTTGTCACGGTCACCGGAGCTGATGACGCATAATGGCGGTTTACGGCAACGACGATTTCAGCGGGGTGGACGGCGACGCCCCCAACCCGGCGTTTTGGGATGAGAACGCCGCGCTCTCCGTGCTGTCCGCTGCCGACGGCGTCTCCGAGATCTCCGGCAACCAGCTCAAGCAGTTCGCCAGTTCGACCTCCGGGCGGCATGCCAACGTCCGGACCAACTACAAACTCATCGGCAATTTCCAGTTCACGGTCGACCTGGACTTCTCCCAACATTCTTCCACGGCGCAGCGGTCGTTTATTTATCTTTATATGGACTCGAACAACTATGGTTTTTTCGGGGCCTATGGCGATGATTATGCGGCCAACTTCTGGGTTTCCGGGTCGCCGGGAACAACCGGAATCATGTCAAATAACGATACCGTTGCAACTCTGCGGGTGACGCGGACGGGAAGCAGCTTAAAGCTGGAAAAGTACGATAACGGCTATTTCTGGCAAACCATGTGGACCCGCACGGTCCCGACCGATGACATCTGGACTTATCTCACGTTTCGCGACATCACCTACACGACGACCTATTGCCTCTGGGATAATTTCACGGTCGTCTACGCCGACGGCTTCGATGGCGTCGGGGGGACGGCCGGGTTCACATTAAATGACGCGCCCGGAGTCGAGACTGTCTCTTCCTTTCAGAGCGCGCCGTCCGGGATGGTTTTCGGGGCGACCGCCGGCGTTAATTTCGAAAAGCAGGTCGGTGGAAGTGCCGGATTTGTCCTGTCCGCCGTCGCCGGCGGCGGTCTGGTTCGCAACGCCAACGGCCAGGCAGGAATTTTGTTCGGAGCGACCGCCGGTGCGCTGAATCTGACGAAATGGATGGCCCAATACGGCGATCTGCTGCTGATCTATCGATATCATGCGCGCATGACCGGCGCGGCGGACGGACTGGAGGATTACGATTTATCGGGCTTGAAATCGCTCCAGCTCCGGATGCGGACGGGGGAACCATCCTATCTTGCGCTTTCAATTGTGTACACCGCTGCGGCGGCTGCGGCAATCGCGGCCAGGCCAAACGGTGAGATCGTGGTCGACATGGCGGCGGTCGACGAGGGCGAAGAGGTTTTACGGGAAGAGCTGATCCGGGTCGATTATTACAGCGACCGGACAGATCGCGGCGGAAATAGCCAGAGCATCACCCTGGTGGGCTACCGGACCCGGACATACCTCTCTCCGAGTGTAGTCGCCCTGAAAGGCGTCAAAACTGAAACCGTCATGGCCGACGGACGTCGGCAGTACCGATGCGCCAAGCCCGATTTCTATCTACGGCCCGGAGACACTGCGGTTTATGGATCGGACGAGATGACAGTGGGCAGCATCGTTTGCATGCTGTCACCGACGCGGCAATATGTCGATGTAGTCGAGGCCGGGTGATGGGCAAGGCACAAATCATAAGCGAGATCGGGGATGGGCAATATACCATCGAGGTCAAGCATGACACCGCAGCGGCAGCGGTAAAACTCAGCCATCTCGCAGCGGCCCTGGCCAACATAGATGCCCGAATCGCTGAAGAAAGCGATCCGAATATTCTGGCCGCACTTCAATTGAGAAAGTCCTCCCTTCAAAAAAGGATCGCCGAACTGGATGCGATCATCGAAAGCATGGACTATCGGACCACGGCCTGGTGTGCGGATTATTCCGAAGGATTGACCGGGGAGGTCGGCACCATCGAGCCCGGCGCCGAGGCGAAAAACGGGATCAACATCCGGCCGGGCTACGATGACGGCGCTGTCTGGGTACAATCCCTGGACGGGCAGGCCGTTCCCTTCCTTACCTTGCCGGTGGCCGACGCCATGCGGAATTTTGCCATCATGCCCGCCATCCAGAAATGGCGCCCGACCTATCGATACGCGACGATCCACAATATCGACGAGATCCAAAATACCTGCCGGGTGGTTTTCGATCCGCTGTTCAGCAGCATCCAGGATCTGGACATCAACGCGGTCAACGCCCTGGATGACGTGCCCATTGAATACATGTCCTGCAACGCTGCAGCCTTCGAGGACGGTGACACGGTGATCGTCAAATGGGAGCCCTATCGTACCGATGCCCAGGCGACCGTTATCGGTTTTAAGCAAGAGCCAAGGGCATGCGGGGATCAGTTCGTTGTGATCGTTGTCGCGGCTGACGGCCAGGATGGGGCCTATATCGTCTGGGACCCGAGAACCGACGACTATGCCCATGATGCGACGCTGGAAGGGGTCACATGGCCGGCCTCTTCGGACGATCTGGAACTTTTTTTCGAGCGGTTCGAAGAGGACTGGCCGGATTCTCAGCAGGTCTACCAGACGGTGGATACCGATGGGCTTCAGACAGGTTCTTGGGGCGGCCAGCCTGGGACAGTTTATTGGCCTGACGATCTGTTAAACTACTCTAATTTTTTGATGAGAGAATACCCGTCCGAGTTCGATTACGACGGGGAATACAAGATGACGCAATATGAATCCCTTTCCCAATCCGGAGAATGGCCGGAAACCTATTGCACGGAATATATGGAGGGCGCGGGAGCCTCTAGCCATGTGTCAGGGGTCTGGTATAATCCGACGTTTAACTCGTCCGATTATAACGACACGCGGTCGCTTTTTTATTCGATTAACGTGGATTTGGGCGCGAATGCGCCGGCGCTCTCCGACTCCAATTTTTTCTTTTACACGCGGCGACTCCGGGATCGGATCAACCAGGAGCATTACGGAATCATGCGGCTGGAGCATTGGGTCTATTATCAACAATCGTCAACGGTTCATCCCGGTTCGATACCGGACGTCGAGTGCGACGCGGAACGATGGCGGACGGGCCAATCGAAGTTACGGATACACACCCCGTTAGGCATGACGGAGCCGATCAATTTGGGAGAATTCGATGCCTATTGCTATCAGGAAAAAAAGACCGACTACCATTGGGATGCGGTCAATCAAACGTTCGTCCTTGACGGGACCTACATCCAGGCGACCCGATTCAACGAATCAATAATCACTCAGATTTTCGGAATCCTGATCCAAAAGGCAACCCAGTCCGCGAGCGGCGGAGATATTTGGGTCGATGGAAGTTACACGGGCGACGTCGATCACGAGGAAAGCTACGAGATCCACATCATGGCCCAGGCGGATTGGTTCGACGATGGCACGGATGGGGTCAATCCGACAAATCTGAGCCGTTCGAGCGCCCTGGAGGCCGCCATCAAAAGCATGTACGCCCAGTATTCCGAAGAGATTGGATGGACGCAAAATCTGGGCGCAAAAATTTATAAACGGCCTGAATAAAGGCGTTTTATTCATCAACCAAGAGGAGGGAAAAATGGCAGCGGCAGGATGGGTTTTATTGGGAATCTGTATCGGTGTGGGCGGTACATTTTTGATCGCCCGGAACAATGAAAAACATTTCAACAAGGCGCTGAACGCCGACAAGGATCTCAAGCGCCGGCTTAAGGCAGCGATGAAAGCCGCCAGGTCAAGTTAGGAGGGTTTGGGCCGCCCCGGTGGATGTGGGCGCATCCCCGGGGCGAATGGCTGCTCGAGGACAACCAGACATCTGAAATCAGACGGCCCGGTGCGATGGAGGGACCAAACGCACGGGTTTAATATCACACGTCGATTCGAATGCACAAGGAGGCGGCCGTGAACAGCCCATTAGCGTACATTGGCGGGAAATCGAAGCTGGCGAAAACAATTATCGATATGATGCCCGAGCATAAAGCTTACTGCGAGGTGTTTGCCGGGGCGGCCTGGGTGTTTTTCAAAAAACCGGAATCGAAATATGAGGTGATCAACGATCTGGACAGCGACCTGGTGGCTTTTTACCGGGTGCTGCAAAACCATCTGGAGGAATTTTTACGGCAGTTCAAGTGGCTATTGTCATCGCGGGAATGGTTCGAGGATTGGAAACGCCAACAGGCTGCCGGCGGGCTTACTGATATTCAGCGGGCGGCCCGCTACTATTACCTGCAGCGCCTTTGTTTCGGAGGAAGGGTCAAAGGACGGGTATATGGCACGGCGCCCATGCATGCACCGCGCATCAACCTTTTACGGATTGAAGAGGAGCTGTCGGCGGTCCATTTGCGCCTGGTGGGCGTGACGATAGAGCATCTACCCTGGGAGGATTTTATCAGGCGCTACGACAAGCCGGGGACGCTTTTTTATTGTGATCCGCCTTACTACAAGGCACCGTTTTACGAGCACAATCTTGAGTTGTCCGATTATCAGCAGTTGGCGGACGTTCTGGCCGGGATTCAGAGCTATTTTATATTGAGCATCAATGATCATCCTGAAATCCGGGAGGTGTTCAGGCTGTTTAAGATAAATCCGGTAAGCCTGAAATATACGGTGGCGAAGGGGAAACAGACCCATGGCAGGGAATTGTTGGTCAGCAATTATTGAGGGTGCCTCAACATTTCACACGACTCTAACTTTACAAGAATACACCACAAAGAGTTAAAAAGTGTACACAAAATTGATGTGGTGACAACAGAACTGTTGTGCTTACGTGGAAATTTCAAAATTCATCGATAAGCGTGCAAAAGTGAATAGCGGACAACCAAACGATATGAAAGGTATTCAATCAAATAGTGTTGACTAAACAAAGGTTTATGGTAGAGTCGACGAAATTGTCAAATATTTGAAGAAAATTTCATTTCTGCAGCGAAGGGTCTTTATTTCATAAAGACAGATTTCCGCTTAGATAAGTTAGTATTTAAAACGATAAGGAGACACTCACGATGGGGACATATATGAGAGTGTTTTCAGTAGAGAGTCCGAGTGCTCTGGATGCGTTCGAGGAACGGAACGAAAGCGCCACGCTTAGCGCACTATGCAAGTTACTGGGGCACCATTTCACAGCAACTATCGTAAGATCTAAAGTGGAATTCGAGACTGCCCTGGAATATCTAACCAGCATAAACCCAGACCATATTCCGAAAAATCAGCGCAAGTGGCCCCTTTGCTTGCATTTCGCAGCACATGGCGACGAATTTGGATTGTCATTAGGAGCTGAAGATGCCACGTGGAAATATCTCGCGAAAAAGATTAGCTCTTTTATCAAAGACAACGATTATCCTGGTCCTGTGTTGGTCGTCATTTCTGCTTGTGGCGCTGGGCAGCAACAAATCACGAAAGAGCTGATAAATCTTGCAGCAAGACAGGAGTTTGAACCGCCAGCATATCTGTTTGTAACTCAGGGTGATGAAAAAGGTGAAGTCCACTGGAGAGATGCTGTCGTGGCTTGGTCCATCTTCTATCATAACATTGGTCGTGCTGTACTAGAAAGAAAACATGAGATTATGACAATCATGGATAAAATCCGATTGACTGGCGCTGGAACACTCAAATACTTTAGATGGGATGAGCAGCATAGGAAATTTAAGCAATACATCCCCAGATGCGACGAGTATGAGCATTCATAGCTAACCTCGCTGGTGCAGGAGACGGCAACTAATTGCCATACTTAACCAGCCCGTTGTGCCTTAAATAAATCTAAAGGATAAAAAATGCATTTTGTCATATCTTGGGATATCAGCGCACAAGGAGATGACTGGACGAGACTCAATGACCAAATGAGGGAAATGTTGAATCCCTATTCTTGGGCGAGACCACTATCAACCTTTTACATTGTTCAAGTTGAATCTCAAGAAGCTTGGGATTTAATTTTAAAGCAAATGGGAGAATTTACCCAAGGAGCGCCTTATAATATCAACTTTCTCATGAGTCCATTAATGAGCGGTGGGAGGTATAACGGCATATTGCCCAAAGAAATGTGGGAAGAGATCAATAAAAGGAGCGAATAGCATGTCTGAAAATGTAAAACATGCTGAAGCTGCCTCAGCATCTTCGACTCAGAATACTGGAAATCCAGTCAGTAGTTCTCTCAATGTTGTAGTATCAATACCAGATTCAATTGAGATTAAAATGGTAGATGCTTCAGTTTTATCTGATTATGAAGTTTGGTTTGCTATCTCTTCGATTCTTGCAAGCGCTGTTATTGGTTTCTTAGTTGCCTATTTCCAAGCATGTGATGCAGATGCTAATAATTCTAGCCAACTAGGGTACACAGTTGTTGTTTTTGCTATCTTACTGGTAGTAGCAGTTGTTACTACATTTTGTAAAAGAAGGTTATTAAGAAAAAAAGGAAAGAGTGTAAAATTAAAAGCATCAAATGAATATTGATAATAATTGCACAACGAACAGTTCCACCGGACCCGCCGAAGATTGCCGGTGAATTACACATTAGCCCACGAAACACAAGCAAATCCGGAGGTGGTGTTGGCCCAGCATGAACACATAGAAGTGTTTGAAAAGAGGGTATGGAAAGCCGCCAACGCCCTGCAGGTCCAAGCTCGCGACCTGCTATCAACAAGCCTAATGGAGAACGGGGAGGTGGCGGCTTGAGACAGACCATGCCACTACCCACCCCGCCAGAGCCGCCGGAGCCGGCGGCTGACACAGTCGCCAGTGGACCCCTCGTCCCAGCGATGGACCTGATGAAGCTGTTTAGTCATGACGACTGGGAAGCGTTTGTACTGGAGTGGGCACACAGCCTCAAATCGGAATACTATCTCGTTGAAAAATGCGGAGGCGCGGGCGACATGGGACGGGATGTGATCGCAACCGTCTCGGAAAACGACCCAGATGTCTGGGACAATTTCCAGTGCAAGCACTACGACCACCCTTTGAGGCCGAGCGATATCTGGCTCGAATTGGGTAAGGCGGTGTACTACTCGCAACAGGGCGAGTTCACGTTCCCAAGGAAGTACCGTTTCGTGGCACCTCAAGGAGCAGGCACCACACTGATTAAGCTGTTCAAGAAACCTGATGCCCTGAAGGCGAAACTGATCGAGGAATGGGATGGACATTGCCGCAATGGGATCACGTCCACCCAAGAAGTCGTACTCGAAGGTGACTTGCAAGATCACCTTGACGCTTTGGATTTCAGCGTAATCGGCTACATCCCAGCCCAGCGGTTGCTGGATGACCACCGAGGGACACCCTGGCATGTTGCCAGATTTGGTGGTGGACTGCCTCAACGACCGCAGATTCCTGAGCCTCCTGACGAACCCGCCGAGAATGAAGTTGTCTACCTGAGCAAGTTGCTCGCAGCCTACGCTGATCACCGGGGTCACCCCGTCGTGACCATGGATGATATAGCCGGCGTCGATGAATTGATTAGGCACTACGGACGGTGCCGGAAGGATTTTTATAGCGCCGAGTCATTGCGGGGCTTCTCGCGCGACACGCTGCCGCCGGGCTCATACGAGGCACTGCAAGAAGAAGTCCTTGCGGGAATCCAAGATATTATAGATGGATGCCACGAAGATGGCTATCGACGCCTGCTTGAAGTCGTTCGAGCAGCCAGACAGCTACAATTGACCCGACACGCGCTGGTTCAAAGGCTGGACACACGAGATCGGAGTGGGATCTGTCACCAATTAGCCAATGATCGAGAAGAAGTGAGGTGGGTTACATGATGAAAGATGGCACCACCCGCAACATTGCCCCTTTCAACAGTTCGACCGAGATCGGACTCAGATCGACTGTCTTGCTGTTTGAGATGTACCCGGATATCGCGTCGCTCCAGAGACTGGTTGTTTACGATTACTTACTGGTGCACTCAGATGACGTACCCGATGGCCCGGAGGGCCTGCATCCGAAGACGCCATACAGGAGCGGGGAACTCCTCGTCAGACGAGACACACTACAAAAGGGGTTGCTGCTTTACATGAGCCGGGGGTTGATTCGCGGAACGTACCTGCCCGAGGGCGTGCGCTACTTGGCGACCGAGAGAACCGGTGGGTTCATCGAGTCGTTCGACGCCAAGTATGTTGATGATCTCCGCAGCCGTGCGACCTGGCTGGTCGAGCAGTTCGGTGAGCGTACGGATGAGCAGCTCGACGAGTTTGCGAGGGAGCACTTAGGCGAATGGGGTGCCGAGTTCGAAACGGAAGCATTGCTCTGGGAGGATAATCACGATGAATGACTCCGGCTTCCATCTCCGCCGCCTCGCGTTGACCGGTCCTGGGCTTGAACCTGCGGTGGTCGAATTCACATTGGGGCTGAATGTTATCAGTGGACCATCGGATACCGGCAAGACATTTATTCTGCAATGTATCGATTATGTTCTGGGCGCGCGAGATCGCCCGGACGAATTACCAGAAGCTGAAGCCTATGATAAGGTCGCGCTTGAACTGCAAGCTGTGTCGGACGGTGGGCGGTATGTTCTCGAACGTGCTATTCGTGGAGGGGATATCGCGCTGACTCATCCCGATCAAAGCATAGAACAATTGAAAGCGAAACATGCGGCTGGTCGCACCGACACAGTGTCGTACTTTCTGCTGCAGCTATCTGGATTGCAAGACAAGCGCATACGAATGAATAGTCTGGGCGAAACACGAGGCCTCAGTTTTCGCGATGTGGCTCACTTAGCAATCGTGTCTGAGCAAGATGTCATACGCGAGTCATCCCCAGTGCATGCCAGTTCGGGCTATCAAAAAACGGCGTCGCGGTCGGTGTTCAGATTGCTGTTGTCCGGAGTAGATGATTCGGCTGTAGTTGCAGTTGAGAAGCCCAGCATCTCGCGTGCACGGGTTGAGGCGAAGACGGATGTTCTTCAGGGCATGTTGGACCAACTGCGTGACCAGATTGCCGAACAGCCGATTGATGGAGATTTTGGCTCTCTGCGGGACCAGCTTAATCGCCTAAACATTACATATCAATCCATCGAAGAAGATCTGTCTAAGAGTGGCTCGTCGATGGCCGAAGTTGAGGAACGACGGCGAACGGTATGGTCCCGCCTCCACGAAATCCAGGGGCGACTCAATGTTCTGTCTGGGCTTGCTGAACGTTTTGCGCTTCTGGCCAAACAGTATCTCTCTGATCTGCGAAGACTAGATGCCATTGTTGAGGCAGGCTCGCGACTGGACGATATCGGAGTTGAGCGATGCCCCGTGTGCGGAGCTTTGCCAGAACACCACGATCAAGAGCATGTGGACAGCCCGGTGGGCCCTGAAGTCGTTGCAGAGTCAGCGACCGCAGAAGCAAACCGCATTCGTTCTCTTATGGCCGACCTCGAAACAACACGACAGGAGGTCGCGACCGAGCGTGAAGTACTCTTGCGCGAACAAGAGCAACTACAAAATGAACTCGCCGAGGTAAGGGCGACGATTCAGGAGGAGTTGCGGCCGCGTGCACAGGAGTCGGCAGCCAAACTCCGGGAAGCAGCGTCGAATCGTCAACAGGTCCAACGTTCCCTGGAATTGCTGGAGCGAGTGCAGGAAATTGAGGCGCAGATCCATGATGTACAGACCGAGGAAGTCGCATCGGCAAGGCAAGAGTTTGCCTCGCTACCAACTTCCGCGACGGAAGAATTCGCACAAGAGGTACAGGCGAGGCTTGCGTCATGGAACTTCCCAGGTCTGGATCGCGTGACGTTCAGTGACACGGAGTGGGACGTTGTGATTTCAGGCCGGCCAAGGACGAGTCACGGAAAAGGTGTAAGGGCGGTAACGCATGCTGCTTTCACGACGGGTTTGCTGAGGTACTGCGCCAGCCGTAGGAAGCCACACCCCGGTTTCGTGCTGATCGATTCGCCTTTGGTTGTTTACCGAGAGCCAGATCCAGACGGGGGAACTCTTGACGATTCCGTTAAGTCGGCGTTCTTCGCGGATCTGGCGTCATCCTTTTTGGCCGAGCAGGTGATTCTGCTGGAGAACGAAGAGCCACCCGACGAGGTCTTGGCGAGTGGTAACGTGAACATGGTCAGATTCACGAAGCGTGACGAGGGTCGACATGGGTTCATTCCGCCAGACTGATCCTCCAGGAACTAGGTGAGACGGCTCAGCTACGTGGGCTAACCAATAGGTGATACTTACGCCTCACACTGCCGCTTGTTCCTCTCTCTGGGGAGCGACGCAACTGATCTTGTCGTTTTAGAAGGGGAGGAGTTAAGCATAAAAAATTAGTTGGTTTCCCCCCTGGCGAATTGTTTAACTCGATTCGTGCGGGATTTTTACGTTTTCAATCTCCAAGTCCTTATTTTTCTGATTTAGTGTGCAAATAATTCTGAGATAGTGAGCAAATTTACACTGATCCAAAGGGGGAGTTACCGCACGCACACTATCTAAGATTCGGCCAAAACTGTGATCTGAAGGTCCACGACGCGATTAATTTCTTACCGTATGTTTCTCAACATGATATGCTTCTATGAAGAAGAAAATGGTTGTCTGAAAGATTACCCTTTACTGATTGTTACGGGGAGAGCTAAGCGTGTATCATCGAATAATAAATATATATATTGCAACACAGAATCCTCAGTTGGAAGCGCTTGTTCGGGGCGCCCCACCGGATGAAAGATTCTCATATCAATTTTTCTGTCATCCAGATGTCGATGAAGCCGACCTGAAAGGGTGCAGGGTCATCATTCTTGATTTCGAAGACGACAAACCCATATCCCTTGAAAAAATTCTCGCAGCCAAAGATGAGCAGGCCGCTGTCATCGGTTGTTTTTCAGTCGGCAGCTTTTCGGCACTGGCAGAAAATTACCAGCTTTTCGATCAGATCTGGTTCAAACCATTTGCTGAAGAAAAGGTTCGGTCTTCTTTCAACCGGTTACTGAAGCGTCTCAAAGAACAGGAGGATTCGGTACTTACCCAGAAATATCTGGACACGCTGATAGACAGCCTGCCCGACCTGATCTGGTTCAAGGATGCAAAAGGGGCTCATTTGAAAGTCAACAACAGCTTCTGCCGGGCCGTTAATAAAACAAAGGCCCAGGTTGAAGGCCGCGGGCATTACTATATCTGGGATCTTGAACCGGATGAATATGCCCAGGGGGAATATATTTGCCTGGAATCGGAAGAGATTGTCCTCGACAAAAAGGAAACCTGCCTTTTCGACGAAACCGTGAAATGCGGAAATGAACTCCGCAAGTTCAAAACCTACAAGTCACCCATCTTCGACACCGATGGCAGCATTATGGGGACTGTCGGTTTTGCCCATGATGTGACCGACCTGCAGAACCTGCTGATTGAATTGAATATCCTAATTGAAAGCCTGCCGTTTGCCATGATGATCATGGACAAGGACAGAACCATTACCAGCGTCAATCGCAGATTCACTGACAATTTTATGTTAGACCGCGCAGAAGTGATCGGTAAGCCGGTCGATTCTCTCCTTGATGAAACCAAGGCCTTCACCCGTAGCAAAAAATGGATTGTTGAGCGGAAGAATGAAAGCGTCCGGCTTCTTTCTGAAGACAGGGTCCTGAAAATTCTCGAAGAAAAACTTCTGGATGTATTCGGTATACCGGCTGGCTATATCCAAATTTTTATGGACATCACCTTTGAGCATCGACTGCTTGAAGAAAAAAAGAAGCTCGAAGATGCGCTTGCCGAAATAAAAAAATTGAGCGGGATGCTCCCCATTTGCGCTTCCTGTAAAAAAATCCGGGATGATAAGGGGTACTGGACGCAGATCGAATCCTACATCAGCAAACATTCCGATACACAATTCAGTCACGGAATCTGTCCCGACTGCGCAAGAAAACTTTATGGTGACCTGTATGAAAAGACCCCTTCGGGCAGAGCCGCAAACCAGACCGAGGATGACGGATCGTGACGCAACAGATTGGGGACCGCGCTAAACACACGCAGACAAAGGGGGGCGACCCTATACTTATTCTGAACGACTATGGGCTGAAACCTTCCATTAAAGCGGCGGCATTCTGGCCGATGACATCGTGGTTATACCCCCCTTCCAGGATGGCGAAACAGCCGCCGTTGTTTTCACGAGCGGAGTTGGCAACCATTCGTCCCATGGCGCAGTAGTCCCGGGTAAGCAGCAGTCCACCCCAATCATTGATGTGATGGTCGAAACCTGCTGATATGCCGATTATATTGGCCGGGTGCGCTTCGATGAAGGTCTCCACTTCCCGGAGATAGCCGTCGCGGGTACTGCCTGTCGGATTGCAAATTTTAACCCAGCTTCGATGACCCAGAATGTTTACGTTGCCGTCGCCGTAATGGAGGTCAACGTCCAGGATGGTGGCGGTTTCGATCAGGCCATCTTCCTTGAGGGTCAGCAGCGCCACCGCCATGTTGTTGAAATAACAAAATCCCCAGCAGCTGTCGCCAGAGGCATGGTGGCCGGGTGGCCGAATGGCGCCAAAGGCAGGTGCCTCGAGGCCCAGCCGAGCCGCCTGGATGGCCCCGCCTGCTGCAAGTGCTGCAATGTTGTAAAGCCCCTCCTGGCGGACGAATTCAATATGCTCCATCGTATGCGCCAATGAGATTTGCGCCTCGGTGGCCGGTTCTGCTTCAATCCGTTCCGCTTCTGCCGGAAGTGCATTCATCACCGCCTCAATCCTTCCTGCCTCTGCGGCCGGGTCAGAGGTGTACACCGGATAAAAGCTGTGACTGTAAATGACTTTCATCGAATTCATATTTGTTGAAAATCTGGATTGACATTTTTTTCGAGATCGGCAATCCGCGCTCTTAATTCATCAGGGATGGGTGCTTTTTTGTTTTTATGGTAGTCAAATGAAACAAGCATTCCTTCCCCTGACGCAGCAACTTTTTTGTGTTTGTGACTAACCACCAGGTACTTCATTAAAAAACGGTCTTTTTCGAGTACATCCACTTTTGCTCCGACGCTTACCTGGTCGGGATACGTCAACGGAATTTTGAACTTGCATTGGGTGTTGGCGAGAATGGGGCCAACGCCCGTTTTTATCATGTGGCCGTTAAAATCAAGTCTGTCAAAATATGAAATGCGAGCGCTTTCAAAGTACTTGAAATACATGATATTGTTAACATGCTGGAAGGCATCCATATCTCCCCACGCTATCGGCAGTTCGATAACCACAGGATGATCTTTTAGAAGGCCTTGCATTCTGCCCCCGATTGTATTTGATAATCCTTTTTCTCTATCAATTTCCCTGAAAAGACCACTTTGAACAGCGGATTTTACGGCGCTCTATTTCCAGTGAATCACCGGCGCCTTCCTCTCCGGCAATCGATAATACTTGAACTTGGGATAGCCGATCATCATCGGATAAAACCAGGTGTGCCCCTCGGGCAACCCCACGGTTTCCACCAATTCGGGGGTGGCTATCATGGCCGCACGCAGCAACCCGGCCCAGCAAGTACCAACGCCCAGGGGCAGGGCGGCCAGTTCCAGATAAGCCAGGGCAATGCTCAAATCCACCAGGCCGTTGGCGTTCTCTTTGGGAGCGGAGGGGACAATCAGGGTTTGGGCGGTGCGTAAAATGCCGTCGTAACCGGCGGCCCATCCAGCCACCACGGGGCGGAAGTAGTCGGCCGCCGGAGAGTCGGGTTGGGCTTCAATGACCCGCTCCATCCAGCTGATGGTTGCCTGGGACAGCGGTTTCAACTTATCGCGTCCTTCGATTACAGTCCAATGGAGGTTCTGGGCGTTGCTGGCCGTGGGCGCATAGCGCGCTGTATGGATCAACTGTTCCAAGGTTTCCCGGTCCATGGCCTTGTCTTTGAAACATCGGATAGACCGCCGGGAGCGGAGAAACTGATCCGCCTGATTCCAGGACAGAACCAGGTCATTGTTTATCTCCGGACAGTCTTTAATGTCCACGCCAGCCACGCTTAATGCACCGTGGGGGCAGACGGCCACGCAATGTCCACAGGCCATGCAGTTGGCCTCATTCGCCGGTGGAATCTGGGGGAAACTCTTGTCATCTTCCTGAATGATAAGCCGTCTCGGGCACTCGGCCGCACAGATTCCGTCCTGTTTGCATCGGGTTTCGTCAATCGTAATGAATGCCATATGTTCGTCTCCGTTTGTTGTTGTTGAACCCAACATTATGGATTGCTTTGGTATCCTGGATTACCTTCGCAGAACGATTCCCATCCATCGATGCCTCTATAGCACAGCGTTTTTGCTATTGTAAGGCCGGCATTATCTCATTTTGCGGTAAGCGTTCACAGAGTGCCGCATCTATTTCGTTCCCGGGCAATTGACGGTTGACCAAACGGTCTGCGTGCCCGGCGCCTCTCATCTGCGGCCCCCGGTAAACGCTTACAGATCAGGCAACTGCGACACATTGGGCATTTCAAGCCCGTGAACGGACACCTTTTCGCTGCGGTAATGCAATGGCTGCGGACCGGATATGGCGTCTGCTTCAATCGCCGTCAACGCCGCCATGGGCATCTTTTCCAGATTTTATTGTGTTATTGGGCAACGGGTGAACTGGGGGTGACAACCATCGGGCTGTCCAGAAAATTGAGTTGATCGCAGCCAACCATAAGCCAGTCGGTGAACGAGGGCAGATCATTGCGCGAGAGCTTGGATTCCACGTAACAGGGAGATGTAATCAACAATCGAATAGACGGCCCCAAAGGTCTAAGCCATTCCATTGAACCGAATAGCTGATTGCCAATTCAGCAGAAAGGGAAGGAGCGCCTTATCAAAGAGCGCCCCTCAAGCATTTAATTAACGGATATTAACGAGTACCCCTGGGCTTGGTAGCCTGATATGGATATGAATCCATTGGGCACATGGTCCACCTCTGGCAACACTGTTGAAGGATCGACCCCCATGACCTTGAGCGCGTAATCACAAACCTCGAACGTAACCCCTTCTGCTTTCATTTTACGGATAGTGTTTGCAAATTTATCCAGCGCTTCATTGTCGGATGCTTTAAAGCCATTGCGATCAGTTGAAATCATTTTGACCGCCGGTCCGTGAAAGACAACAGCAACCCGAGGGGGAACCGCAAGAGAACGTACGCTTGGATCATCATTAACGTTCTTGACCGCCCAAAATACAATATTGGCTGTCTGGGGCGATCCCTGGCTAACATCGAAGACGGTTTTAACACCCTTAACGCCATTTAGTGCTGGGTATTCACCCGACATCGCAGGTAATGCTGCCAGGATAACGATAAGCATAGCTGCCAGTAGCGTATACAAAGGACGGATTATTATTTGAAAGTTCATGTTCATGTCAAAACTCCTTTTTTAAGGCCTTATGGCCAGGATCTTCGTAATGAGGCAAAGGAATATGAAGCACCACCATTCCTGCCATCGATCTATTTCAAAATGCCACTATATGGCATGGCAAGATCTAAGAAGGGGTCGCTATCACGATCGGTGAGAACGGCTACATTGGTGCTGAACAGCACAAATCAACGCGAGCGCAAGTCACTGTTGGAAAGAAAAAGGAACTTATTAATTCATTCACATAGCAAAGAATCCATTTTCAGACAGAGGACAACCGCCACCCGGTTTGAAGCTGTTCCAAAGCAGAGCGTTAACTATCTGCGATTATACCCATCTGGATGTTTATACCACAAAATAGTATCTTTGAAAAATATTACAAGGGGAAACTTAGGGACATTCCATGCGAATATCCGTATGTAAATCAATCGTCTTAAACTATGTACTGAATATGCCACGAAAAGCTCGCATAGACGCTACTGGAGCATTGCACCATATCATTGTCAGGGGGATTGAACGTTGAAAAATATTCAATGACGTTGGAGACCGGGACAACTTTTTAGAACGGCTGAAAGATTTTTTGAATCGAAACCGGTACGCCTTGTTTTGCCTTGGCCATGATTCCAAACCATGTCACATATTGCCAAAATCCGGGACAGCGCCGATTGGTAAGGCAATGCGACGGCTGCAGACCGGACATGCCGCCCGCTTCAATCGCCGTTACCGCCGACATGGGCAACTTATCCAGAATCGCTGTGTTATTAGGCAAGGCGAGGGTTGGGATGAGAACCATCGAACTGTCCAAAAAACTGCGATTATCGCAGCCAACCATCAGCCCATCGACGAAACGAGGACAGAAAATTGCGCGAAAGCTTGCATTACAATTATCGGGGAAATACAATCAACATTCGAACAGACGCCTTAAGGGGTAAAAGGCAATATGGATTGGTAGGGGTGGATGATTAACTCAGGCACAGGCAGGTAAAACCAGGGAGATCATATTGGCATTTCTCGATAAAATACCTTACTCGATTCTGATCGTCATCGCCGGTTTCATGCTTCTCGCTCCCTTCAGACCGATGCCCCATGTCGTTGAAAAATTGATCATGCTAAAAAATCAAACCCTTACAAAGCCAATTGACATTTTCGATCTGTTCTATCATCTGGTACCAACGATTATATTGATGCTGAAGGTTTACAGGGATTATACGAAATAGGCGAAAGCCTGAATGCCTGAGCCAGGTTGGATCTGTGCGAATAAAAATCAAATTAAGAATGGTGGTAACCCATGCCTGTACAAAAATGTCCCATCTGCGGAGAAATGGCGAAATACGAAAACCCGCCCGACAATATCGAACAATACAGATGTTTTGAATGTCCTGTATGCGGCAGTTTTGTTATCTCCCTGATGGCTGAAGATCATCTTGCGAAATTTACCATAAAAGACCGAATGTACTATTCTGAAAAAGCGAAAGCCGCACAAGCAGGCAAGGTCCTGATTATCCAATTTCTGGATGACGGCGCTGAAGCCCTTACAATGCACCGGTACGACGATAAATCTGTATGGTTTGGATAATGCTTTTTCCCTCTCAACACCTCACTCTCCCTATGGATATTCCAACCGAAAAAGATTGGGGGAACTGGATACCAGACGGCAAAAGACAGCCAAAAATGAGCAATCATAAAAGGATGCAGAAGAAAGAAGCCATGGCGCGAATTCATGCCGTCCAGGAAATCCTGAGGCGATGGGACCCGATGGATCTTGCACCTGGAAAATTCGCCCCGAAGGATGAGTATGACGATTACGCATACCCAATCGTCTCCCTTGTTTCCCAGGGTTGCTCGGTTGAACAGCTATTCGAATATCTTCGGAGTTTGCGGATAGATATGGAAACGATGAGGGACAATATCCAGAATGACAAAAATATCGCGCGTGAGATTATAACCGCACTGCACGGTAAGGAGGTCTAACCGTCACTTCGAAGGCGAGAGTGGGAGGACCCTATTGCATATGATCGAAGGAACAGTTGGTGATAGGACACAAGCCGCTGTCGGAATCTTAACTCCGGCCGGTAAGGCGGAAAGAAAGAACGACGGGTTAGAAGCTGCTCAAAGGCATCAATCCATATGCCGCCCTTGCCTGGTCACAGAGCGAGTTGCCCCTGTTGTTCTCCCCGGAGGCGAAGAACTTCCTGCAGTTCGTCGGTCGCAGGTCATAAATGGTACAAAAAACCGACCGACCGATTTCACCGCTCAAGGCTTGACAACGGATGGGCCTTTTCTCCGTTCCCTTCATAACGGATCGCGTGGCATTCAGCGCAACCGCCAAATGGAAGGGGATCACGCCACCCTGGAAATTATCCATTTCGCAATTATCGAACGAAACTTTGAACATGGCACAGCAGGCACCACAGCGCAGGCACGGATTTTGTGGGGGCATGGGCAACCATCTGATGTGAGAGGAAAAGGCACGCAGTCATTCCAACTGCCGCCGAATTCGGATGGTGCCCGGAATGCTAAAAAGAGTATCACGGGGCAAGATCGATTCGGAGAAATAGACGATGTCTAAATCAGGCTTTAAAATATGATAATCGATACGCAGAAGCAAACAGATTTTTCACTGAACGTGTTTTAAAATTTACGCCAGTACGAAACCCATCTTTTAAAAGAAAAAGGACATTCCGAAGCGCCCCTCATCTCACGTTGTTATGCAGCGTTGGGGTCAATTGGATTTCTTTTAAGACGCCGCCGGCACAGACATGTGCGCCGGTACGGTGGATATTGATGATCGGGTATCGATTTGACTGGGGTGCGTGTCGGTACTGTCGATCATTCATCCAAGCAGCCACATGGGGAGTAATGAAATTCAGGTACCCCGAAACAGGCCATATCTGCGATTTTCACAGCTAATCCGCGATTCTTGCGTTGCCTCATTTTTCTGCTATAGTATAGTCACGCCTGCCTCGCTCATCTTCAAGTTTTTGACGTTCCGGTCGATAAACCTGTGGTTTACGGTCCAGAATAGCGGGTGGGTGGCACCGGACAAAGGCGTGTCGGCGTTGGCCGTCTGCCCGACTTTCAGCGGCGCATCGACCGTATCGGACAATCGTCCAAATGCTTTTCATCGAGCGTCGCAGCTGATTTTAAAGAGGGTACGGTTGCTCGTTTGCCGGTTTTCCTGGAGAAATATTGAAAGATATTTCATTCAAAACCAAAATGATCCTCGGCGGTGTTACCGCGGTTATCGTTCCATTTCTTATCGCCGGTTTCGTCATTTATGCCCAACTTTCCAGATCGCTTATCGAAATATCCAAAGAAAGGGCCGCGCATCAGGCCGAAGACATTTCCGATACCATTGACGACAGGCTGAAGCAGGAACTCAAACTGGCTTCGGCCATCGCCGCAAAACCGATCGTTGTTGAAGCCGCCATCACCGGGGATTACCAGGCCGCCCAAAAAAGTCTGGACGCGATTCATAAACGGATCGGCAGCAAGTACTTCACGATTTTCCTGCTGGACCGTCACGGCATCGCACAGGCCGATGCGGTTTTCCCGCAGCAGATCGGGTTGGATCTTTCCGTTCGCGACTATTTTAAAAAAGCCAAAGAAGGGCGGACCAGTGTGGCCGGCCCGTTGTTGGCCAAGGGTAATGCCACACTTGGCGCGCCCATTATCGTGGTCGCCGTTCCCATCCTTCGTGGGAGGGAATTTCTCGGTGCGGTCGGACTGCCCTTTGATTCGGATTTCATTATCCAGATGGCATCCAAGAAAAGTCCAGGAATAAAAGGGGCCGGTTTCATCATCGACAATGAAGGCTTGATCCTGTTTCATCCAAGAAAGGCGTTCATTCTAAAAAAACGCCTTCTGAACCTATCCGGAACCGAAGAAATCCGACAGATCTTGATGGGAGACAAGACCGGAACCGCATCCTATCTTTTCGAGGGATTCGAAAAAATTGCCGGATTTCATCCGGTGGAACTTACAGGCTGGATTGCTGTTTTCTCCCAAAGCAGAAATGAGATCATGGCCCCGGTAAACCGGATCTTGATTGCTATTTCCATTAGCGGTTTTCTCTTCCTTATTCTCACCGTCACGGGTATTGTGCTTTTTTCCAAAAGGATCAGCAGCCCCATCGAAAAAATGATGTTGCTGATGCACCAGATCACCCAACATGCCGCCGAAATGATTTTGCAGATCGGAGTGGATCGAAAAATTGTCCACGTCAATGAGGCCTTTGAAAAAATCACCGGACAAAAAGCCGAGGATCTGATCCATCGTGAGCCGGTCCTTGACAATTTGGGCAACATTCCGGCGGATGTGATCTGGCAGTCTCTGGAGCAGGGAACATCCTGGTCGGGTAGGGTGGTTCTCAAAGAATGCAAGCCCGATCCGGTGATTCTGGACGTCATGCTCGTGCCGCTGCGGGATGACAAGGGCACCGTACAAGGTTACCTTGAAATTGGCCGGGACGTCACCGAAGAACTGAAATTGGAAAAGCGGTTGCTTCAGGGGCAAAAACTCGAAGCCATCGGGACGTTGGCCGGCGGTATCGCTCACGATTTCAATAACATCCTCAGCGCCATTTTCGGTTACGCCGAGCTTGCGCTGATGGAAAAAAAACATGATCCCGATACGGAAAAATATATTCGGCGAATCCTGAAGGCCTCGACGCGGGCGCGTGACCTGGTCAGCCAGATCCTGACGTTCAGCCGGAAAACGGAGGTCGAACTCAGGCCGATGCAACCCGAAACGGTGTTGAAAGAGGCACTGAAGCTTCTTCGCGCTTCCATACCGGCGACCATCGACATTCAGAGCCGGATCGAAAGCGATGCGGCGATTCTGGCTGAACCGACCCAGATCCACCAGGTGGCCATGAACCTTTTCACCAACGCCGTGCATGCCATCGGTGACAAAGGCGGAACTGTGCGTTTGGAACTCATGGATTTTAATGTGGATGAAGAATTCATCCGGACCCACCCGGACGTGAATCCGGGACGCCATGTCTTGCTCCGGATATCGGATACCGGGGACGGCATGCCGCCCGAAATCCGTGAGAAGGTGTTTGAACCTTTCTTCACGACCAAAGCGCAAGGAAAAGGGACCGGACTCGGCCTGTCCGTTGTGCATGGCATCGTCAAGAAGCTGGGTGGGGCGATTTCAATTTACAGCGAGAAAGGGGAGGGGACGACTTTCAACATTCTCATTCCCTGTACGGAAACCGGGCAGTCGGAGCGGATCTTAGAGGATGAATCCCTAAAAAGAGGCGACGCACGGGTGGCGTTGATCGATGACGAGCCGGAC
Organism: Desulfosarcina widdelii; assembly: GCF_009688965.1. Classification (GTDB taxonomy): domain Bacteria; phylum Desulfobacterota; class Desulfobacteria; order Desulfobacterales; family Desulfosarcinaceae; genus Desulfosarcina; species Desulfosarcina widdelii. The sequence continues at coordinate 931,691 of NZ_AP021875.1, forward strand.
ATTGCCACAGCCCTGGAATCCATTCTTTCCAATCTCGGGTACCGGGTTTCGGCCTTTACGGACGGCCGGATGGCACTGGAAGCGATCGTTTCGAATCCCGGGCAATTCGACCTCATTATCACCGACAACACCATGCCACAGCTCACGGGATTGGAAATCGCGCGGCGATTGAGAGATTCCGGCATCGATGCCCCTGTGATACTGACTTCAGGCTATATGAGCAAAGAAATCGAAGAATCGGCCAGGCAGACAGGTGTTTCAGAAATTATTGCCAAGCCGGTCAACACCTACCAACTGGCAGATACCATGCACAGGATCGTTGGACGGGACCTGCACAAAAATTAGGACGTCATCCGATTGAAGAGGCTGTAAAGAAATTAACAATCTGGTAGCAGCAGAGTTGTTTATCGAATAATAGCGCATTGGTGGATTGGTTTTCCGCTCAACGATGACCAGAAGCGAACCCAATGGTATCCATAGAGGAAACATCGTTTAACGCACTCGTCGAACAGCACCTTGGCACGCGGCTGCCACAAAGGTTATGCGACAGGATCTCATTTTCAGGGTTATCGGCCGAAGCCAGAGGGGTAGTCATACGGCTGCTGACCCTGATGAAGCGGTCCTCGTGTCCGGCAACGGAGATCAACAGCCAGATGATCTGGCTGCTTGCATCGGTAACGCCGGGCATGCTTCCATCGGCCTGGGGTGGGCATATTCCCCCTGTCACCTCACCGGGGCGGCATAAGAAGCTGGATGACTACGTAACCAGGCAATTGCGCGCTCCTACCCATGGGCAGCCCGTTTTTATCGACATCGGGTGCGGATTCCCGCCGGCAACAACGATGGATACGGCCAGGCGCTTGCCGGACTGGTCCGTTTTCGGGATCGACCGATCCTTTTCGCGCTATGTCCTGTATGATGTCGACGGCAACTATGCCTGTTTCAACCGCCAAGGTAAACTTCAGTACATTCAAGCGCAAAAAAAACCGCTTAACGAGCATTCCGATGCGACCAGAGATCGATTCCGATCGCTTTTTACCGAGTTGTGTCCACAGCTAACGGTTTTTGACGAACATACCCACGCAAGTGTTGAAAAAAACGGCAACCGCTTGGTCTATAACCATATCCGGGACTTCGAAGGAAAAAACCTCAGATTTTTAAAATCGGACATCGATCATGCCGAACTTCCGCCTGCCCGCGCTGTCCGCTGCATGAACGTTCTGCTTTACTTTGAAAGGGACATCCGGGAAGCCATGCTGTCCAGAATGTTTGCACTGATCGCCGATGGCGGTCTTCTGATTACCGGATTCAATCATCCTTTCGGCATTTACGCCCGATATTCTGTTTACAAAAAGGATAGCGCGGGTATCCGTCCGCTTGAGTTCTCGTTCAGTTTGGACAATCTTCGGCCTTTGGGTGTCGGACCCTGGTTGACCCTTGCCGATGAAGACCGGGAGGCTGAACTGCTTGCCGACCTGACAGGTGCCATTCGTGCCGACCAAAGCTTTTGGGCGGAGTTCAATGCTCATGTCGACAAGCTGCGTGCGGATTATGGCATCTGCGACAGGGACAAGGACGGTTTCATCTTTTTCACGGAACATTCCAGCAACGCATCTTTGGGTGCCACCATGGAAAAGGTGGCGGCCCTATGGTCTCAACTTGAAGATGAAGGCTACGCGGACGGTGCGATTGAGGCATTGGACTGCGCCGGCTATCAGGCATGGAAAAATCCCGTGGGCGATATAGCAGTTCTTCCCCCGGAGGAATCGCTGCCAACATAATGAGAATAAAGCAACAAAACACCTCAAACGATCATGGACATCATTCACGCGACATCACAACCGGAAATCGACGAAGTTCGAAAGCTTTTCCGGGAATACGAAACACATCTCAACGTCGATCTATGCTTTCAGCAATTTGAAACCGAACTGGCCAATCTTCCCGGAAAATATGCACCGCCATCCGGTACGCTGCTTCTTGCCACGGATGGGCAAAGGGCCGTCGGCTGCGGTGCCTTGCGCAAAATCGGGTCGCTGACGAGAAATGCTTGCGAAATGAAGCGGTTGTACGTCCGCCCCGAAGCCCGAGGCCTGGGCGTTGGCAAACGCATCGCCAATCGGCTGATACAGGAGGCCATCGGCCTGGGCTACACCGCCATGGTTCTCGATACGCTCGACAGACTGAAAGCCGCAATCCATCTGTACGAATCGTTGGGTTTCGTATCTATGGCGCCGTATTACGACAACCCCCTGCCCGGTGTCATTTACCTTAAATTGAACCTGACGAACCTGCCGGCAATGCCGCCGTCCTGACCCCCGATCCGTGAAATCGTCTTGATAATTCACAGGAATATGGTAGGGAAGCCGGAAAGGTGCGCTGGCAAGCAATGCCAACCAGCCTGCTCCGGATTCTCAAGCTTATCCTGCTCTGATTGTAAATTTTGCAATGATTGCCCATGTTCATCCGGGAGGAATTGAATGGCCGACGACACCATCCTGGTGGTTGATGACGAAATTGATCTGGTTCGCGGGCTCGAACGAACCATCGCCATGGAGTTCGACTGCCGGGTGTTGACGGCGGAAAACGGCCGTCAGGCGCTGGACATCATCGCCACCAACTCCGTCGATGTTGTCCTGGCCGATGTGCTCATGCCCGAGATGGACGGTCTGACCCTGTTGACGCACATCAAGCAACAGGACCCGGCCGTCACCGTCGTCATCATGACCGCCTACGGCACCATCGAAAAAGCCGTGGAGGCGATCAAGAAAGGTGCTTACGACCTGATCCAGAAGCCCCTGGACGAAGAGCGCCTCTTTCACCTGCTCAGAAAGGGGTTGGAGCGCAACAGGCTGGTGAGGGAAAACGCCCGTTTGACAGAGGAGATTGGCCGCAAAAAGACCCTGGGCAGCATGGTGGGCCGCAGCCGGACCATGCGGGCAGTGTTCGAGAAAATCCAGATGCTGGCCCAGTCCGACGCCACTGTTTTCATCCGGGGGGAGACGGGCACGGGCAAGGAACTGGCGGCCCGGGCCATCCACAATCTCAGCCGGCGGGGACGGCGCCAACTGGTCACGGTCAACTGCCCGGCCCTGCCGGAAACTATTTTGGAAAGCGAACTTTTCGGCTATCGCAAAGGGGCCTTCACCCATGCGGCCGATCATCACACCGGCATGTTCGACCAGGCCAATGGCAGCACCATTTTTCTGGACGAGATCGGCGACCTGGGACTCACGGTACAGACCAAACTGCTGCGGGTCCTGCAGGACAAAGAGATCCGGCCTTTGGGCGCCGACCGCAGCCACCGGGTGGATGCGCGCATCCTGGCGGCAACCAACCAGGACCTGGAGGAAAAAATTCGACAGGGCCTGTTCCGGGAGGACCTGTTCTATCGACTCAACGTGGCTACCCTGGTCATGCCGTCCCTGGACCGCATCCGGGAAGACATCCCCCTGCTGGCGGACCATTTCCTCGACCTGGTGGCCCGTGAGCAGGAAAAACCTCCAAAAATCCTCGCACCGGAAGTTCTCAACTACCTGATGGAGCGCAAGTGGCCGGGCAACACCCGCCAGTTGGAGAACCTGATCCGGGGCTGGTATGCGGTCGTCCCGGAAGATAGAATCACCACCCACCACCTGACGGCCGAAACCGGTCCCGCCGGTTGTCCAGCGGAAGCGATGGACTTGGACCGGCCCTATCAATTTCTCAAGGAACAGGCCATCGAAGCCTTTACCCGGGAATACCTGACCCGGCTGCTGGGCCGGACCGGTGGCAACGTGTCGGCCGCCGCCCAACTGTCAGGCATGAAGCGCCAGTCCCTTCAAAAAATCGTCAAACGCTATGACATCGATGTCCGGCGTCTGCGGTCCTGACGGCATCTAACCGACCGATTCCGGACCATCCCCCACTTCAATTTGTAATCAGGGAAAAATTTCGTCGGCAATCTGTCTGCGGATGGCGATGGCGCTCTCTTCCATGAGCTTGATGATGCCGTTGGCATTTTCGGTGGTTTCCGCAACGTGCGGCTTTAAAGCCGCGTCGAACTCCCGTTCCACCTGGTTGAGGCGGTTGAGAAAAAGAAGATAGTTGGTGCGGTTTTTATAGGTGTCCCGAATCAAGGCCGTATAGCTTTTGCCATGGGCCAGAAGCAGGTCCCGGTAGTGATCCACCAGGACGGCCACCCAGCGGCGGTAGTCGGGACGGATCGGGTCGGGAATATCAGCGGCGTTGACCACTGTTTCGACGTCGGGGCCCTCGCCGCTTCCCACCGCTGCCAGCGCCTGGTCCAGTGACCGCTGCCGGGTGATGACAAAGTTCGCGGCAAAGGTTTTGCGGCCGTCCGAGTAGCGTTTGAGCTGCCAGAAGTAAAATACGAAAAACACGGGGATGAGAATCATCCAGATGGCCAGCTTGGGCTTGTCGATAACCCGGGCGGAGACCCGGGCGGCGAAACGGCGTTCTTGGGCCAGGATCAGGTCCCGGTTGCGGTTCAGGGTTTCCGTCTCGGTCATGCGGGTCACTCGGGAAGGTATTTGAAGCCCAGACCAAGCAGCGCCAGGCAGGCCACGATACCGGAGATAAAAGGCAGGGTCATGCCGAACTGGTCGGGCGCGGCCAACTCGAGGGACTGACGCAGGTACTTCTCGCCGGTATAGGAGCCTTCGATTTCGGTATAGAAGTAGGCCCCGGAATCGATGTCATTCTCCTCGATGACCTGGACGATCTCGTCCATGCTGTAAATGTGGTGCTGCAGCCAGGGGCCGACGACCACGCCGAACAGCCAGAGCGAAAAAAAGGTGGTCAAAAGAATTCCCCAGGCCTTGGCCCGGGGCATGGGGCGGTTCTCGGTCGTTGACGCTTCTTCCATTGCACATTGCTCCCTTGCGGGTATCGGGTGACTCCCGCCGGGGAATCGCTGGATTCACCCGGCGGGAGTGTTTTGAATCATAAACCGTTTAGATGGTAGCGGTCAACTCGGGGAAGACCACATAGAACATGATGTAAGCCACCACCAGGGTGAGAAGCAGGTTGAAGGACTGCCCCACGACGTAGAGAATAAACGGCTTGCCGCCCACCAAATGTTCCTTGAGTTCCCGGAAGTTGGTGGCCAGGCCGATGCTCACGAAGGAGAGGCAGAAGAACCAGCCGCGGAAAAGGTCGCTCATGCCCTTGATCACGCCCTGATCGATCATGGCCGATCCGAGACCGCCCACCTGGCTGTTGAACGAAGTGTAGGCCAGGGAGAAGATGATCGACGCGGCGATAAAGCCAAGGACGAATTTCGGGAAGCGGTACCAGATCTCCATGGCACCGACCTTTTGGCCGGTCTCGGCGGCTTCCACGCGGGTGGTGAAGTAAAGGGCCACGAAAAAGGCGATCACGCCGATGAGCACGTTCTGGATCATCTTGATGGTCGCTGCCACGTAAAGGGCTTTTTCACCGAGGAAGGCACCGGCTGCCGCCACGGCGCCGGTGGCGTCGATGGTGCCGCCCATCCAGGCCCCGCCCAGGATCAACTGTTTGTCCACGGGGAAGGTAGACTTGATCACGGCCGGCATGACGATCATCATGATGGAGGTGAATACCAGCGAGAGGCCGACGGAAAGGGTCAGCTCCTCTTTTTTGGCTTTACAGGCTGCCGCAGTAGCGATGGCCGCGGAGACGCCGCACACGCTCATGTCGGAGCAGATGGTGGCATTGAGGCGTTTGGAAGGAATCTTGACGACTTTCTGGCCGAACCAGTAGGTGACGAGCCAGACGGTGGGGGTGACCACCCAGGCCACGAAGATACCGGCGGTGCCGATGGTGATGATTTTTTCGAACAGGATCTTGGCGCCCAGGAGTACCAGGCCTGTCTTGATGTAGTACTCGGTCTGTACGGCCGGTTTGGCCCACTCGGGCGTGCCCACGGTGTTGGAGATCAGCATGCCGAAGAAGATCGCCCAGGCGGCGTAGCCGATGCCGTAGTGCTTCATGGTGGCCTGGCTGCTGGCCAGGTAGGCCACAATGGCGACCAGAAAGACGAAGATGAAGCCGACCACGAACTTGCCGAAATCCTTGCCCATGGCCTTTATGCCAATGCCGAAGAAAACGGCGAAGCTGGCGCCCAGGAAGACCAGCCAGCCGATCTGGTTATAAGCGCTGACCTTGGTTTTCTTCTTGGCATTGCTGGCGGCCAGGTGCGCATCGCGCCATTTGGCGATGGAATCCTTGGCCTGCAGGTTTAGGGTCGCGTCACTGAACCCGGCGGCCTCGGCGGCGGCTTCGGCGGTTGCAGCGGCGGCCAATGCGGCGGCAGCGGCGGACTTGGCCTTGTCATACTTGGCCACGGCCTTGGCCTTCTTGGCATCGGCCTTTTCCTTGCTCATGAAAAAGGCGTCCAGAGGATTGGTAGACCAGCCGTGGGTCTTTTTCGAGAATTTGGACATGAACTTGCCGGCGGCAATGTCCTTGGATTTAACCTTTTTCTTGGCGTCGTACATCTGGTACCAGGCGATGGTCTTGAACTTGTCGGTCCGCTGGGCGGCCTGGGTGTACTCGGACTCGATGTCCGTCAGTTTGGCCTTCATGGCTCCGGTCTGGGGAAAATAGAGCACCGCACCGGCGATCAGAATAACGAAACCGAGCCAGATGGCCCACCAGTCTTCTTTCTTGACCAGCTCGGACCATTCCCACTTTCCGACGTCTTTGACGACCTGGCCGTCTGAGTTTGCAGCCATTCTTCCTCCTTTAAAAAAGTTGTGGTGATCGGGAGAACCGACGGTATGGCCGGCTCCGGTGTCAAAACAGGCGGCCGTTGCCGCGACAGTGCAAAATAGGAGGACTTTTCGCAAGCCACATGCCACCTGTATAAATTTAATTATGCTTATAAATACAGTATGATATAAAAATGACGCGCCCCACCCGTCTGCCTGGATGCCGCTTTCCGGCGGCATCCAATGCGAGATCAAATCGCCGATGAGCGATCCAATCGAATCGTAACGGTTTAATATGTTAAAAGATTTTTATTTTGGCGAGCGTCGTTCCGGCAGCCGCCATCTCGAAGCGGCAGTGCAGCCACAAGGCTGCACTGCCTGATCGGAAGACGGTGTCAGGGGGTATCGACGGGCAGCAGGATGGCAAAAGTGGTGCCTTTGTCAGGCGTGGAATCGACGACGATTTGTCCGCGATGCTGATGGACGATGCCGTAGCTTACGGAAAGGCCCAAACCGGTGCCCTTTTCAGGGCCCTTGGTGGTGTAGAAGGGATCGAAAATTTTCGGCAGATTTTCCTTGGGAATCCCCAGGCCGGTATCGGAAACAGCGATGGCAATGTTGTCGCCGCTGTCGTCCGGTGCGATTTTGACCGTGATTACGCCCCCCTCGGGCATGGCCTGGCTGGCGTTGATCAGCAGGTTCATCAGCACCTGCTTGATTTTGTTGGCGTCCACCGTGATCCGCGGCAGGTCCGGGGCAAAGTCCCGCACGATGGTAAATTTTTCGTTTTGAAGTTGAAGGGCCAGCACCGAAATCACCTCATCGGTACAGGTCTGGATGTCGGTCTTTTTCATCTGGGGCTCGCCGGCCCTGGAAAAATTGAGCAGCGCCTCCACCACGCTGCGGCATTGATCGGTGTGCTTGCAAATGATCTTTACGTCATCGAGGATCTGGGATCCGGCCGGCTGCGATTTGGCGATAAGGTTCGCATAGCACTGGATTACCCCCAAAGGATTGTTGATCTCGTGGGCCACTCCCGAAGCCAGTTGGCCGACGGAGGCCAGCTTTTCCGCTTGGGCCAAGTGCTTGTCCAACTGCCGCATCTCGGTAACGTCGCGCAGCATGGCCGTGATGCCGGCAAATCCACCTGCATCGTCGTGCCTGGCCGTAGCCGACACCATGATGGTCATGATGCGGCCCATTCGGTCCACCATTTCCACTTCCAAAGCCTTGACGTAGCCCTTCGTCTTCAGGGTTTGTGTGAATGCCACGGCATCGTGAGTGTCGAAAAAGATCTGGTAAAAGGTTTCCATGGCAAGGGCCTCGGCCCGCTCCACAAAGCCGAACAGGATCATGCCCGCCGAATTGATGTCCCTGACCTTGTCCGCGTCGTCGATGATGAGGATGGCGTCCTGGCTGGTTTCGAACATGAGGCGGTATTTGGCCTCCGAGGACTTCAGGTTGTTGTGGGCCTGCTGAAGCTCCTGGGCCACGATTTCAAAGGCCCCTTTCAACTGGTCGACCTCGTCGCCGCTGGTCGGGGGCAGGGGAACTTCGTCGCCTCCCGGGAATCCGGCGATACTTCGGAATCTGGACAGCAGGCCCTTCAATTCCAGGACGACCGTGCGGTTGAACAGGACGTAGAACAGGACCCACAGGAAAAACAGGGACACGGCCGCCACCAGGAAGGTCAGCCAGGCCGCTTCCTTGATGCGAATAAAACTGACCCCCACCGGGATGTAGATGGTGTCGGCGGCCACCACGTCCCCTTCCCGGTAGCCGTAGCCGCCTTGAGTGCCGTAGATGGCCTTCATGTCGGCCGGGGCGTCGACCGGATCACCGTGGCATCGCAGGCATTCGGTTTCGGCATAGATGGCCCGCATGCGGGTGTAGTATTCCTTGCCGTCTTTTTCGATCATGCCCTGCCACTCGTTGTGGTTCCGGTTGGCCGCAAACCACTGCAGCATGACATTCTCGAACACGTCGGCCCGGTTGATGGGGTTCATGGCATTGGCCGCGGCTCGGCGGTATTCGAATTCCGGAAACCTTTGCCGGATGCGCGCCATCACTTCACGGCCTATATAGGACGTGGACATGGCCTGGGGGATGAAGCCATCCGGCGGCATGAGGGAGGCCACCTCCGGGCGCAGGACGTCTTTGACGTAAGTGCGGGTGGCGTCGGCAGCACTTTCGAAGATCTGGGTTTCCTTGTAGATTTCCCGGCTGACCATGCCCTCCAGGAAATGATAGGCGATCACGGCGGCGGCAATGCAGTAAAGAAAAAGGATGCAGCCGGCACCGATCTGGAATTTGGTTTTAAACGCAAGTTTTTTCATGCTGTCATCCTTGGTTGACTCTTACAGGAGGGTTGATCATTATATGAAAGTCAATCGAGGGGCAACATTACAAAATTCCAGAAGGGGATAGCGAATGATAAAAATTTTGCGATGGGCCGAGAACCGATTTGTTCAGGCCGATCAAATCGAAAGGCACTGCCTGATCAATGTCGTCAATCCCGGAAAAGAAGAACTGGAAAAGCTCACGGTTGAAATGCGTATTCCTTCCGATTTTCTGACCGATCCGATGGATATCGACGAAAGGTCAAGAATCGAAACGGAAAACGGATTTCTACTGATTGTTCTCAGACTGCCGAAATACAACGAGGGTTCGGACGTCCCGTTTACGACCTTTCCTGCGGGCATCGTCCTCACGAAAGACGATACGATTGTATTCGTAAGCTCTTCAGATATCATGGATATTTTGAATCTGTCCGACAACAGGTTGAAAGGCGTTGCCGACGGGAAGCGGAGCAGTGTGATCCTTCACATCTTTTTGAAGACCGCGCTGCTTTATCTCAGGTATCTTAAAGAAATAAACCGCAAGTATGGCGAAATCGAGCATGAATTGCAAAAATCACTAAAAAACAAGGAGCTTATAAAGCTGCTGAATATCGAAAAGAGCCTTGTTTTCTTTATGACATCGCTCAAATCCAATGAACTGATGATGGAACGGCTGATGAAGACGGAACTGCTGAAACTGACGGCAGATGACAAAGACAGATTGGAAGACGTGCTGATTGAAAACCGGCAGGCCATCGAGACGGCCAATATATACAGCAATATCCTGAGCGGAATGATGGACGCGTTCGCATCGGTAATTTCAAACAATCTCAATGTGGTCATGAAAATTTTGACATCGATCACCGTTATCCTGATGATTCCCACGCTCGCCGCAAGTATCTACGGGATGAACATTGAACTTCCATTCCAGCACCTGCCCCACGCGTTTTATATCATCACCGGTACTTCATTTTGTGCACTTTTGCTGTGCGCCGTGATTTTTAAAATTAACAAGTGGTTCTGATTCTCGGCCGATTTCAGACGCCCGCATTCAAAATCATTATTTTCCCTGCCGGTTGCAGAATTCCACTGAAACATACTGAATGAAGGATAAAGATCCCAGAGAAACTGCCGATAAAAATATGCATGTAGGAAACTTCCCCGCCGCCACTACGAAAAGCCGAATCAGCCAGAGCGAATTGAGACACCGAACCGTAAGGAAGATTCGCGATGCAACGATTACAACCAACGCAAATTCGCCTGGATCTGGTGGTGCTGGTCGTCGCGTTGATTCTTTTTGGCGCCATGGGTACGGTGTTCCCCGGCGATTCCCAACTGTCAGCGACTACCGATAGACAAAAAGAAAACGGCCCGAACGGTTTGCAGAAAAAAAAGATAGGCATCAAAATCGGCCTGCCAATGACCGGCAAATGGGTCGATACCCACATCGGTACCGACAATGGACAGGCGGTTTCAACGAAATGGGCCCAAGAGGGGCCGGCCCTGAAGGATACCTCTAACAACAACCCTTTCCTTGGTATCGGCGGCGAGTTCAGCCTGGATCTTTCGGAGTGGATGGAACTCAAAGTCGGCATCGACTTTTCCAGCGATCTCTACGACGACCAGGTAACCGGTGTCGCCGGAATGAATATCAATTTTTAAAAGTGCACGTCCGGAAAGCCGGACGACTGTCCGAAAAAAAGGACGTGAAATAGCGGTTTCGACCGCGGATCGGACGGGTGTCAGGAAAATGACGATAGGGAAAACGGCATTTCCGCAAATCGGTGGTTCCGAATCCATCCTTGATCCTATCCGAGTCAAGGCGGGCAGGTCGGTTGTAAAAGAATTGAAGATCTATATAATATCTTGAAAAAAAGAGGAATTATTTTTCAGGCGTGGTAAAAAAGGCCAACAGGCGCCTTGGAAAGCGACTCGAACGCAGGACAGCACTTCAACTGAAAATAATGTGGCATACAACGTGCTTATTCAATTGTCGAAGGTAAAACACTCCTCCTTCCCCTCCTCCTCCGACAAGGCCCTAAACGGGCCTTGTCCTTTTTTGGAAGATACCGATAGCCTGGTCGTAGCCGTCCGGGTTGCCGGCATCCAGCACATTGACCGACAGATCCAGACCGTGAACCGTACAGCCCGTTTCGACCAGGTGGGCAAAGACTTCCCGATCTTTCACTTCACCGTTCGTTAGGTTTCGTAATAGTTCCCGGCAGGCGTCCAGAAATCGAAAAGTGGCGATGTAAACACCACAGGGCCGCAGGCCAAAGGGGAATGTCCCGGGAATTTGAGCCGGTATCAGCCGGTAAAGACGGTTTCCCAGCGGCGACAGGCCACAGGGCGGTGCCTGTGCATATTTCAGCATCGGCGTCAGTAGCACGATTTCCGTGCCGACTGCCTGCTGGCGCGAGATCAATTCAACCAGGGTGCCGGGAGGATGAGCAATGATGTTGTCCGGATAGTGCACTGCAAAGGGTTCGTCTCCTATCCATTCGGCTGCTTCCAATATGGCGCCGGCCTCCCCGGTCTGAGCCTTTTGGTAGAAAAACCGGATATCCATGTGTTTGCCATTGCGTTGCAGCCAGCGATCCTCGCGAACAACGCGGACAATGTCCTGTTTTTCCCGGCGGATGACGATGCCTACATGATCGATGTCGGCAGCCAAAGCTTCCCGAAGGGAGTATTGCAGGGCCGGGCGGCCGCAGATATCAAGGACCTCCTTGCTGGCTCCTTGGGTAAGGCCGCGCATTCGTTTGCCGTGGCCTGCGGCGGGAATGATCATGGCGCGTACGGATGAACCGGTGGAACCGAGTGCTTTACGCTCCGCCGAGGCCACCTGATCAGATGCCATGGTTGCGCGAATAGCCGGACGGGGCTGGCGAAGACCAACCGGCCAAAGCTTTTGGATCGGGGCGGAAGATCTCTACCTTCAACGGGTAGCCGGTCGCTGCATCGCTGGAATGCTCCGCGCCGCAATCGCCGCCGGGACAGGCCGACAAGGCGCCCAGCAGGTCGATCTCGGCGAAGAACTCGAGGAAATCCCCGGGTCGCACCGGACTGGCCTTCATGAAGTACTGGTGGGTGTCATGGGTGAAACCGGTGCACATGAAAACGTTGAATACGTCGTGTACGTGGGGTTCGGTCTGGTCCAACGGCAGGCCGGTTTCGGCGGCCAGGGCCCGGGTGAGATTGGAGTGGCAGCAATGGTGGTACTCCTGTCCGCTTAAAAGGCAGTTGGTGTAAGGATCGCAGCGGGTGCCGATGACGTCGTGCACACCGGCGCCGTCGGCATCGAAGCCGTACCAGTCCAACGTGTCGCGGGTGATGGTCGCCATGGGCCGCAGGTAGGGAAATCCGCTCCACAGGCGGTCGCCGGTGCCCAGGTGGGTGCCGTGCAGGGCCCGGGTCTTGCCGCTGTAAAAACGCTCGGACAGGTTATCGGCCGACCACAGATTCAGATCCCCCACCTGGGGGCCGTCTATGCTGATGATGCGAAAGAAATTCCCGGCCTTTACCGTAAAGGTTTTGGCATTGCGGGGTAGAACCACCACCTCCTCGATTTTTTCCAGGGTTTCACGCGCCTTCGTATAGGCGTCCATGTCCGGCCGGGGAAGGGTATCGAGTGGATAGGCGATCACCGGTTTGGCGGCGCGTCGGGTGTCGGCATCGGCCGGCGGCGGAGTCTGTGCAATTGGTTTCATTGGTTTCCTTTCTTTTTGGATCGGACGCCATTATATGATAAATTTTAAATTGAATACCATGAAAAACTCGCCGTACCGAAACGGCATCGCCGGAGCTTTGTGGAGTCAGGAATGTATTTGGCTTCCTTGTTGACCGATCCAAAATTTGTCCAACCGGTGGAAAGATTTTTCCATCACGCGGATATTCGCGGCGCTTTGAACCTGCTTCAGGATCGCCTGCCGGCCTCAGCCCGCATTCTGGTCGTCGGCGGAGCCCTGCGCAATCTTTTTATCGAAGTCCTGCATGGCCGTGCTCCGGTGACCCGTGACATCGACATCTTTGTCGACGGTCTGGACTCGGGTTTTCCGCTTGGCAGCCTTTTACAGGACCAGCAATTCGAGCGGACCGACCTCAAAGGAGTACGATGGTATCCCCGGGGTTTAGACCTGGCTTATGATATAGGGGTATTGGCAGATTTTCTGGTGATCCGGCACGGACATCTGGAACCGATCCCGGAAAACCTGTTGACCGGCATCGATTTTTCCATGAATGCGATTTTATATGATCCGCAACATCAGCGCTTGATGGAAAGAGGATGCACAGCGGCAATCCGGGACCGTATGATCGATTTCAACAGTCGGATCATCCCGGACAAGCGCCTCATGGCCTATCGAATTCTGCTGATGGGCCATAAGACCGGATTCATCTTTTCCGAGCCGGTTTTTCAATACGTGCGCAACCGGTTGGCGTTGGAAACCCTGACCGAACTGAAGAGGCTTTTCACCACAAAAATCGGAAAAACCAAGGCCGCGATCATCATGGAATCGTATACGCGACTCTGCCGGTTTCACTCCTATGAAAACTATCGGGTGGCACACCACAGCGATAACAAAAGGGGATAAAGTGGGAATGTATTTCTACGTGCCAAACACCCCAACGGCCATATATGGTAGGGAGTGTTGTGCCGAAACACCATATGAGGTATAAACATTAAAACGATGAATCATCCCTCCACCATGCCAAACGGCCATGCCATCGTACGGGTCACCGCCGCGGTGATCGTGAAGGACGGGACCATCCTGATCGCCCAACGCGGCCGATCGGATCGGATGGCCGGCCTGTGGGAGTTTCCCGGAGGGAAGGTCGAAGCGGGGGAAACGCCGCAACAATGCCTGCGGCGAGAGCTGTGTGAAGAGCTGGCCATGAACGCCGACATCGGCCGGCATCTGGGAACCAGCCGGTACCATTACGACCACATGTCCATCGAATTGATTGCCTACCGGGCCTATTGGGACGGGCAGCCGTTCCGACTGATCACCCACCAGGATTTTTGCTGGGTAACCCCGAAGCAACTGGCCGACTACGCTTTTACACCGGCGGATCTGCCTTTCGTGCAACTATTGGCCAGCGGATCGATATCACTTTTTTAAGATGACCGGATCCGGGCGATACTCACCGGACGCCACCTGGTCCCAGAAGGTCTTTTCGTCCTCCATCCACTTGGAGCCGAAGCGCTTGTTGAAAACGCCACCCAACCGCTGGAACATCCGCTTCAGGCTGGACCGGTGGCCCAGCGAGATGACGTCTTCCAGGAATTCTGGAATATCGGACATGCGTTCTTTGGGGATATAGGCCCTAGCCCCCATGGTGACAGAACGTTTCAAATGGTCACTGGAAAGGGCATGGGCCGTCAGCATCACCGTGGGAAAGCCCAGGTGAACCGCGGCATTGAGCAGGTCATAGCCCCGGACCCCCATGATGTCGAGAATGACCGCGTCGTAAGTCCAGGAGCGCAACAGGTGGTATCCGGTTTCGTAATCGCTGGCCCTGTCCAGGATGAGGCCCGGATAACCGTCGAGCAGATCTTCCAGGGTCTCCAGGACATCGATCTCGTCGTCGACGGCCAGAATCCGTTTGTCGTTGAGTATGCTTTGCGCCATGATCTTCGCTCTCCCAACACGCCGGGCAATCATCGCTCCCGGTATTTATGCATCCAGGTACACGGTTTTGTCATCGACGGCTTTGCGCGGAACCGGCTTGTCGGTCCCTTCGGATTTGCCGATGCACACCAGCGCCACAGGTGTCCGGTTTTCCGGGATGTCCAGGATGGACCGCAACCGGCCTTTGTCGAAAAGCGTGAAAAAGAGACTGCCCAGACCCAGGGCATGGGCGGCCAGCAGCATGTTCTGGACGGCAGCAGCGCAGGCCAGTAGGTATCCCACCGGACCGTCTTCCTGAAACATGTCCATACCGGACTTTTCGGGATTGCCCACCACGGCAACCAGCACGGGCGCCTGAAGCAGAAAATCCGTCCGATATTTTCCGAGCCATTTCCAGCCGCTGGTTTCCATGGCCCATGTGCGGCAGCGTTCCGCCTCGGTGTGGATCGCCTGTTTAATTTTCGGATCCGTGATCACGATGAACCGCCATGGCTGGGTATTCAGGGGCGAGGGTGCCCGTATCCCGGCGGCCAGAATCCGTTCGACGGTCGATTTTTCGACGGGGTCCGGCAAAAACTGACGGCAACTGGTGCGCGTTTCGATGGCGGAAAAAAGGTCCATTTCATGCTCCTTTCGCAACCGGTTTCGGTTTGCCTTTGGATATGCGCCGGATTTCGTCGTCGCGCACCTCGCGGCGCAGCAGCTTGCCGACCTTGGACTTGGGGAGCATATCCCGAAATTCGATGTAGGAGGGCACCTTGTAGGCGGCCAGGCGGTCACGGCACCAGCGCATCAGTTCGGTGCCGCCCACTCCCCGTGCGTCTTCCTTGAGGACCACGATGGCCTTGATGCGCTCCCCCACCTTGGTATCGGGAACACCCACCACGCAGGCGCCGATGACCGTAGGATGATCCTGCAGAACCGCTTCCACTTCGGAGGCCGATACGCGAAAGGCCTTGTGCTTGATGATGTCAGCCGAACGCTCCATGTAGATCAATTCGCCGGAGGGCAGGGCGCTGACGAAATCACCCATGCGGCACCAGGTCGCTCCGTCGATTTGCACGTAGGTTTTTTCGGTCTCTTCCGGTTTGTTGTAGTAGGCTTTGAGGGTGTACGGCGAGGTAACCAGCAGTTCGCCGCTCTGGCCGTTTTCGACCGGCGCAAGGGTGACGGGATCGACGATCCGGCACTGCCGGCTTTTCAACGGATGTCCGATGGCCCGGGGGCTGGGATCGGTGCCGATCTTGCTGTAGGCCACATGGCCGACTTCGGTGGAACCGTAGACCTGGTAGATGGGGATTCCGCAGCGCTTCTGCCAGCGCTCCTTGACCTCTTCGGGCAGCACGTCGCCGCCGCAGTAGCAGTAGCGCAGGGAACCGAGATCGTAGCGGTCCTGACGGTCGTTTTCCAGAATCATGCGGTACAGGGCCGGAACCCCCAGCAGCCAGCGAACGCGATAGCGCCCGATGGCCTCCAGAATGGCATCCACTTGGGGAACGGGCATGAGCACGGTCGTATTGCCCCGGTTGAGTCCGACGGCCATGAACAGCCCTAGGGCCATGATGTGGAAAAGGGGGTTGACGGCAATGTAGGTGTCTTCCCCCTCCTTGAGGTGGTCGCCGGCCACGTCTTCGGTGACATCGTTGACATAGGAGGTCATGCCGACGTGGTTGCCGGGCACCCCTTTGGGAAAGCCGGTGGTGCCGCCCGTATAGAGGATGTAGGACAAATCCCCGGCCGGATCGATGTCCGGGGGATCGGCCAGAGGCGCGTGGCGGATCAACCGGGTAAACCGGTGCACCCGCGGGTCGGCATCCACTTTGCCGGTGGGAACCTTGTCGAAAAGATGGCCGAGCCAGCGCTTCCAGGCGGGAAGCAGATCGATCAGGTTGGTGACCACCACCTGTTTGAGGCCGGTTTCGGCAAAGGCTTCCTTGACGTAGCAGAAGTTGGTGTCGGTGCAGATTACGGTCTGCACTTCGGCATCTTCGATCATGTAGGTGATTTCATGAGAAGTGTAGATGGGGGCCACCGGCACGACCACCGCGCCGAGTTTCTGGATCCCCAGAAAGGCGATCACCCACTGAATGCAGTTGGGAATGTAGATCATGACCCGATCACCTTTGGCCACGTCCAGGTCGGCCATAGCCCCGGCGAAGCGCTCGCTGAGATCCCGCAGGCGGCGATAGGAGAAATATTCGCCCAGATACACCACGGCCGGGCGATGGGGATAGGCTTCGCTCATGCGGTCGAATCGGGTGAAGGTGAGTTCCTGTTTCAGGGCGTCGGTACTGGTGGTCATAATTTTCTCTAATTCAGTTCAAAGCAGCAAAGTATTGGATTCAATCCATCCTGCATCTATACGCCAAAATAGGCGGCCCGCACATCCGGGTTGTCCATCAGTTCATCGCGCGTGCCCTCCAGTACGGCACTGCCGTTTTCAAGGATGAAGGCGTAATCGACGATGGGAAACACCGGACGGGCGTATTGTTCGGTGACGATGATGGAAATGTTGCGCCGGTCCCGGATTTCCCGGGTGGTACGCATAAGCATGGCCTGCATCAGGGGACTGAGCCCCAGCAGGGGTTCGTCCAGAAGCAGGATTTTGGGCTGGGCCATGAGGGCGCGCCCGATGGCCAGCATCTGCTGCTCCCCGCCGCTGAGAAACCCGCCGATGCGGTTTCTCAATTTATAAAGGGCGGGAAACACCTCGAACACATAGGCCAGGGTCTCTTTGGCCTGGGCGGCGGAAGCCAGGTATCCGCCGATCTTGAGATTCTCCAGGACGGTGCTCTCCTTGAAAATCCGTCGGCGCTCCGGACAGAGCACGATGCCCAGTCTGGCTCTGCGGCTGGGAGAAAGATGCATCACTTCCCGGTCCTGATAGCGGACGGAGCCGGCCACGGTAATGCGTTCGCCGCCGGCCATCTCTTCTTTTTTCTGAATATCCAATACGATTCCGGACAGGGCGTACATCAGGGTCGACTTGCCGGCGCTGTTGGCGCCGAAGATGCCGACGATCTGGTTTTGATCGCAGCGGATGCGGACATTGTTCAGCGCCAGCATGTTTTCGTAAAAGACCATCAGGCCGCTCGCCTCAAGCATGGTTCATCACCTCCTCGACCGCTTCGGACCCGAAATACGCCTCACGCACCCGCGGATCGGCCATGACCTCTTCGGCGCTGCCCTCCATGAGCTTTTCGCCGAAGTTGAGCACCATCACCCGGTTGGCCACCTGAAACAGCTCCCGAAGACGATGCTCGATCATCACCAGGGTAATTCCATCCATCTGCAATCGTTCGATCAAAGGCACCATGCTGGCGATCTCGCTCATACTGAGTCCGGAGAAGACCTCGTCGCAAATGATCAGCTCCGGCTTGAGCGCCAGACAGCGGGCCAGCTCCAGACGCTTGAGGTAGCCGGTAGGCAAAGTGTTGGTAATTTTGTAGGGAACGTAGGAATCGCGTTCGAAACCGATCTCTTCCAGGATATCGATCCCCACGGTATTGCGGTCGCCAAGCTTGCCGCCGCCACGCCAGCCTCCGGTGCGCCGCGCCCGGGGCGAGAACAGCGGGATGACCAGGTTCTTGTAAGCCGGCAGGCTGTAATAGGGCCGCATGATCTGAAAGGTCCGCAATAGGCCCAGTTGGGCGATTTTGTGAGGCGGTTTGCCGGTGATCGGCCGGCCGCGAAACAGGACCCGACCGGAGGAGGCTTTGACGAATCCGGTGACGCAGTTGACGATCGTCGTTTTTCCCGAACCGTTGGGTCCGATGATCCCTAAAATTTCGCCCTCGTTGAGGGTAAAGCTGACATTGTTCAGGGCGATGATGCCGCCGAAGGTTTTGGTGATGCCATCGACCTGCAAGATGGGGGCAGGGGTCATATCTGTGTCCACCTTTCGAACTGCTGGTATTTGCGCTGGCCGTAAATCATCAGCCCTTCGCTGCGAAAAACGATGAAGCCCAGCAGAATCAGCGAGTAGAACACGATGCGCAGGGTGCCGAAATCCCGCAGCAGTTCGGATACGGGTACCAGAATTAGGCAGCCCAGCACGGGGCCCACCAGCGTGCCGCCCCCGCCGATGACCGTAGCGGCAATGGGCAGCACCGAAAAATCCAGGGCAAAGGTGGAAATGCCCGCCCACATGTAGGTGTGTACCATGCAGGCACCGGCCAGGCAGCCCACCGAAGAGGCGATGAAAACGGCCAGGGCCTTGTAATGGGTGATGTTCATACCAGAGGCTTTGACCGCCTGATCGTTGTCTTTTACCGCCCTCATCACCAGACCCAGGTCGGTGCTCACCAGGCGTCGCAGGCCAAAAAGGATCAGCAGCAGCAAAACGATCACCCCATACTGCTCCAGCCAGGCATAGGGAAAGCTGTCGATGCCCATGATGCCGTCGGTTCCCCCCAAAATGTCCAGCGCTTCGATCATGCGTGCCAGAAACAGCGGGTACATGAGCGTCACGATGGCAAAATAGACCCCCCTCAGGGGAAGGCAGGGCAGCAGCAAAAGGGTGCAGATGGCTCCACCGAAAACCGCGGCCAACGGGGCGGCGATGGCCGGCGGAACCCCCCAGCCGGTGTTGAGCAGGGCGGTAAGGTACCCGCCGACCCCCACGAAAAAAGCGCCGCCGAGAGAAACCAGCCCCACGTAATGGGCCAGAAAATCGAAGCTTAAGGCCAGCAGGGAATAGATGCAGACAATCGTTATCACCCGCTGCCAGTACAGGCCCGGCATGACGGCCGGCAGCAGCAGCATGCCGGCGATGAGCAACAGGCGCGGTGCGGTCAGATAGCCGAGCTCGCGCCAGGACATCAGGGCATACAGGCCGTCGGAGCGAACCTTGATTCCCCGGTCGATTCTCTCCCTGCGACGCTCTTGGGTTGCCGTTTTCACACGCGCTCCTCCAGTTCTTTCTGCTGACCGAAAAGGCCGGATGGCTTTATGATCAAGGTTAAAATGATGGCCAGCAGGGCCACCATCATCTGGTAATGGGATCCCAGGTAGACCACCGTCAGGATCTGGGCAAAGCCGATCAGAAAGGCGGCCATCACGGCGCCCATCCAACTGCCGATCCCGCCGACGATGCACACCGCAATGGCCAAAATCAACACGTTATACCCGGATTCCACCACGATGTTGCCCAAAGGCAGGAGGAGTATGGCGGCAAAGGCGGCCAGCATGGACCCCAAGCCCATGGCCACCACGGCCATGAGATCGGAATCGATGCCCAGCATCAGCGCGGCCCGTTCGTCCTGGGCCATGCCCCGCAGGGCCAGGCCCACCCGCGTATAGTGGGTGAACAGCCACAGCGACGCCACCAGCGCAGCGCCGATGACCACCGTTAGAATCCGCTGATAGTCCACCGAGATGCCGCCGATGACGACGCTGCCTTCGATGAATACCGGAAGGGTGTAGGTCATGCCCTTGAACCCGCCCCAGCGCAGCCCCTCCAAAATAGCCAGGGCGATGGCGTAGGAGGCGATGATCTCGGAAATTTCCATGCCCCTGACGCGAATGAGAAACAGGCGATAGATGACGGCCCCGATGATGCCGGTGGCCAGCAGGCTGACCGGAACCGCCACCCATAGATTGGCTTTCAGCGTGTGGATTACGGTCCAGGCAATGAACCCGCTGAGTACATACAAGGCGCCGTGGGCGAAGTTTGGCAGTCGGCAGATTCCGTAAACCAGGGCAAAACCGAGGGCGTAAAGGGCCAGGGCCACGCTGTTGATGGTGCCGTAGATCAGAATATCCATATCGATTCCGTGTTATTTTTTCATCCAGGGTGGCAGTTGGATTTCTCCCATGGCGATGCTTTTGGGGTAAACCACTACGCGTTTGCCATCCTGCCACTGCAAAATGCTGCCCACGGCTCCCTCTTTGGGATCCGTGGAAGGGATGACCTGGTGGCTTTTGGGATCGAAACGCAGGCGGCCGTAGACCCCCATCATGTCGGTTTTTTCCAGCTCGGCCACGACCTTGTCGGGTTTCAGGCTGCCGGCCCGTTCGATGGCATCCTTGAGGACGTAAACCGCCATGTAGCTGCTGGAGGTGCCCAGGCCTTCGGGTTCGACGCCCCAACGGGCGGCATAGGCATCGTAAAACTTCATGGTCCAGGGCGTCGCTTTGGACGGGGCGTTGCCGGCATTGACCACGTTGCACAGGGTGTATTCGCCCTTGCCGTCCGTGGCCTTCCAGAAACCGGGCTGTTCGGCGGCGGCTAGGGTGGACCCGAAGGGCAGGGCCGGAATCTGCATGTCGTACCACTGTTTCAGCAAAATGGCGCTTTCGGGCATGTCCATCCAGATGTTGATGATCTGGGTGTCGGTTTTCTTGGCCTTGATCAGTCCCATGGAAAAATCGGTGGCGCCGGTGGGGTAAATCTCAAGGCCGGTCACGTTCCAGCCTTTGCCGGTTGCGATCTTTTTGATGATATTGGCGGCGCCGCGGGCGTGGGAGACGTCCTGGGCAATGATGAACAGGTTGTTGAAACCGTACTTTTCCTTCAGCTCGTTGAAATTCGCGAAAATTTCCCCCACCAGGTTCTTGGCCTCACCGTGGATGCGGAAACAGTATTTGAACTTGTCGTAGTTCTCTGCCACCATGGCGTGGTATTTGGGCGTCAGCACTCCGGTGGTGAGAATGGACACCTTTTTGTATTTGCTCAACAGGGGCATGGCCGCCAGGGCCGCTTCGGATCGCACCGGACCGCCAATGAGAAAATCGGCGCGCTTGTCGAGAATCAGTTTCTCCACGGCCAGCAACGCTTCACTGACCGGCACGCCAGGCTCCAGATCGCGGGTGTCGATGACCTCGATCTTCAACGGACGCTTCTTGCCGCCGACATCGACGCCGCCTTTGGCATTGATCTCCTCGATGGCCAGGGTCACGCCTCTTTCGGCATCCCAGCCATAGAGAAAGGCCGTTGAAAGCGGACAGCCAATGATGATCGGCTTTTGTGCCGCTGCGTTTGAGCCAAAAATTCCCAGCACAAAAACAACCAGCAGGGTCAGCACTATCCTCGTGTGAGTCGGTTTCATCTTATCTCCTCCTTTTGATTGATTGCATGGCGTTATCTTTGTTCAATGCTGTTTTTCAGGCCGCTGCAAGCCATGGGCGCTTATTTTTTTCTTCACCTGAGAAACCGGAATACGCATGAGGCGGGCGGCTTTTTCAAGATCCCAATCGGTCTTTTCCAAAACCTTTCTCAACAGTTCCCGCTCTTTATCCTGCAAGGTGAGGATCTTCATCCAAACGGCCCGGTGTATATAAATTATGAAATGTGGGAATATAATAAAATGAAGAGAAATTATTTAGTGCATAACGTACAGCAATCCTCATGCCAGAAGACCCGGGTTTTTCAGTGAGGTAATAATGGCTAATAATTCAGCGGGTAAGAAAGAATTTCGCCATACGTAACATCGTTTTTAGCCAATACCAGGGGAAAGAATTTTACGGGGGTGGAAAGAAAGTTTCAGGCGGCCGGTTCGATGGCGTATTTACGGATTTTTTTTCGTAAGGTCGGCGGGGAAATCCCCAGTACCTTCGCGGTTTCGGTACGGTTCCAGTTCAGACGTTCCAGGGTTTTGCGGATGTGTTCCTTTTCCATGTACGGCAGGGAATAGTGGGTCAAGGGAATGGTCGCAAAGGGGGAACTGGAAGAGAGGATGTTTTCGATTTCTTCCACGAGTATGACGTTGCCGCGGGATCTGACCACCGCCTCGACCAGCACGTTTTCCAGTTCTCGCACATTGCCGGGCCAGTCGTGGCTGACCAGAAGATCCATGACCCCTTTTTCGAGATTGAATATTTCGGTGCCCAGTTCCCAGTTGATTTTCTGTAGAAAGTGGCGGACCAAATCCGGGATGTCGCTGCGTCGCTCCACCAGCAGCGGGACGTGAATCATGACCACTTTCAGGCGGTAGAACAGGTCCTGGCGAAATTTGCCTTCCCGGACCCTGTCGGTCAGGTTGCGGTTGGTAGCCGCAATGATGCGGCAGCGCGATCTGAGCGGGTGCGTTCCCCCGACGCGGTCGTAGGCGTTGCGCTGCAAGAAACCAAGAAACTTGCGCTGCATGACCCGCGGTAATTCTCCGATCTCGTCGAGAAACAGTGTTCCGTTGCCGGCCAGTGCGATTTTGCCCTCCTTGGACTGGGCGGCACCCGTAAAAGCACCTTTTTCGTGCCCGAAAAGTTCGCTCTCCAGCAAAGTTTCGACAACGGCGGAGCAATCAAAGGTGACAAAAGGCTCCCTTGCATAAAGGCTGTTGCGATGAATCACCCGGGCGATGAGTTCCTTGCCGGTACCGGTTGCGCCCTGGATGAGAACGTGGGCCCGGTTTTGCGAAAGCATGCCGATGGTCTGGAAGATCTTGCCCATGCGGTCGCTCTTGCCGATAATGACCTCGGGATTGGGAGGCTGGGTGATTTCGGCAACCAGAGGCGGCTCCTGATCGATTTTCATCGTATAAAGGGCCCGTTCGACGGCCTTTTCGATCTTGTCAACATCCAGCGGTTTGTGAATGTAGTCGTAGGCGCCCAGTTTCATGGCCTGGATGGTGGTTTCCATGTCCTGGAAAGCCGTGATCATGATCACCTTGCAGGGATGTTCGGCCTCCTGGATCTGCTCTAAAAGAGCGATGCCGTCGACATCCGGAAGGCGGATGTCGAGAATCACCACTTGAGGGTCATGTTCACGAAAGCGCCTCAAACCGTCCCGACCCCTGTCGGCGGTCAGGACGTGATACCCTTTCTCGGTAAAAAACATCTCCAGGCTTTCCAGAATGGCATGTTTGTCGTCGATGATCAGGATGCTGTCCATGGTCTGTCCTCAACGGATGGGTTCGATGGGCAGAACGATTTTCACAAAAGCACCGCAGGCCTCTCCATTTTCAACGTCGATGTGCCCGCCATGGGCTTCGATGATGCGCCGGGCATTACTGAGTCCCAAGCCGGTACCGCAGCTTTTGCTGGTGAAAAAGGGTTTGAAGATCTCCGTTGCATGTTCGCGGGCGATCCCGCAGCCTTCATCGGCGATGGTGACGGAAATACCGCTTTTTTGCGGTGATGCAAATGCGGTGTCGATGCGGATCCTGGCGCCGTAACTGGAGGCCTCCAGGGCATTGAGGAAAATGTTGATCAGGGCCTGTACCAACTTCTCCTGGTCGGCCTTGATTTCACAAAGATTCGGATCGAAATGGGTGAAGATTTCCATGCCTGCCTCGGCGAATTTCATGTCCAACAGTTCCATAGCGGCGGATATGATTGCATTGATGCTGACCGGCAGGCATTTGATCTGCAGCGGTTTGGCGAAATCGAGCACTTCTTCCAGAATGCGCTCCAGTCGGTTGACTTCCTTGACCGAGATGTCGATACGGCGTTGATCGTTGCCCTTGATTTTGGGGTTTTTCTTTAAAATCTGCAGATTCAACTTTACGGCCGAAAGCGGATTTCTGATTTCATGGGAGAGCGAAGTGGTGATCTGGCCGATATAGGCCATGCGTTCATTTTCACGCACCTTTTCCTCCATTCGAACGCGGTTGGTGATATCGCGGCAGATACCGATCCTGGCGATCTGTTTGTCGTAGCGGGTCACCTTGGACTGGATTTCGGTGGGATAGGTCCGGCTGTCTTTGGTCAGACGCCGGTATTCGAACGTTCTGGGGTGGGTTTGCTCCCCGATTCCTTTTTTGTATATCCCCACGACCTTCTCGCGATCGTCGGGATCCACGAAATCCGAGAAGTTGCGATCGATCACTTCCTTTAGATCGAAGCCGTGCATGCTGCAAAAGGCCTGGTTGGCAAAGACGATCTCCCGGTCGCGAAGCACGAAGTAGCCATCGTTGATGTCTTCCACCAAGGTTTTGTAATTCAGTTCCGATTCCCTCAACTCGGCCGTACGCTCCTGGATTTTTTTTTCCAGCATGCGGTTGTGTTCGATAATCTTTTTTTGGTGCATGGCCTGGAAATAATCGCTGAAACAATGGATGGTATAGTTAAGGCAGTCGTTCATCCGGACAACCGCATCATAGAACTCTTCCAGTTCGGTTTCCTCGACCATCAGGTCAAAGGCCAGCCTGCGAAAAAATTCGAATGCCTTTTGAACGTCGGAGAGCAAAAAGCCGGCTTCCAGACGCATTTTGGTAATCTCGTGGATGAAAGCATTTATTTTTTCATAGTCGTTGTTCAGGACAACGTCGACTTCGGCGTCATAGGCTTTGGTCACCGTCCCCATCAATTCGCTTCGGGGCCTGGCGGAATACTGCTGGCCGACTTCGGTTTTCAGCAGTTCCACCCACCGCTGGATGATGACATCGCGTTTGGCGTGAAAAAAAGCTTCCGGGTCAAAGGGCACGTTGACCTCCTGTTGCAGGACAAACGGAAATCCAAAGCGGGATTGCACCTGTCTTTATGGCAACGCACGCTCGGTTCGGTCAAGGCGGCTGGCGATGCGGCAGGTAAAGATGCCCAAAAGGGTCCGGAAAGCCTTCAGGCCGCCTCTTGCGGGTAGAAATGGTCTGACAAAATGGATCAAAGTCGAAGCCGACGGTTGAAGTCCGTGTCTGCGTCGGCTATAGGGTAAGGGGTAGCTTGTTGTTCGAACGACAAAAAAACGCCCGTTTCGACCCATACTGGCTGAAAAGCAGACGTTTGATCAATACTTTTTTTACCGTATGAAACGCAGGCGCTGGAACTGTACATGGACGCTGACCCATGATGTCAACAAAAACCGCTTATCGCGCCGGCTGGCTGATCGACGGAAGCGGCGCTCCTGCCGTCAAAGACCGGATCATCGTCGTTCAGGACGCACGCGTGCTTCGATTATGCGGCCCTGACGATCCGGACGTCGATGGGCGTAACGTCGTCGACTGGTCGGATTGTACCGTGTTGCCAGGATTGATTGACAGCCATGTCCATCTGGTCATGTCGGGCACCACAGATCCGTTCGTCCGTAAAAATCAGTTGAACAACAACTATGAACAGCGGCGGGAAATCATCGCCGCCCACTTACAGCAGCACCAGGCCCACGGGGTGCTGGCGGTCCGCGACGGCGGCGATCATAATGGCGATGTGCTGCGGTATAAGACCGATCCGTCCAACGGTTCCACGCCTTGGGTGACCGTTGCCGCACCGGGCAAAGCCCGCAGGGCGCAGGGACGTTACGGTAAACTGATCGGTATCGAGGTGGCCCAGGGAGAGACCCTTGCGGAAAGTTTTTTCAAAAAAGAATCACGCCGAGACCACCTGAAAGTCGTCAACTCCGGGCTCAACAGCCTGACCCAGTTCGGTGTGGCGTCGCCCCCTCAGTTTGACGGCGAGGAACTGGAACGGCTCGTCACAGAAGCCCGCAAGCGCGGCCTGACCATAATGGTTCACGCCAACGGCTCTTCGCCGGTAAAGCTGGCCGTGGAAGCCGGTTGCGACAGCATCGAACACGGGTTTTTCATGGGTCGGGACAATATGCTTCGCATGGCCGATTCAGGCGTGACCTGGGTGCCCACGGCTGTTACCATGAAAGCCTACAGCGACTACCTGGAAAAACAGGGGCATCGCAGCGATCCTTCCTTTGCCGAAGTGTCCCGTCGGAACCTGGAACATCAGCTCGAGCAGATCGCCATCGCCCGTGAACTGGGCGTGAAGCTGGCCCTGGGAACCGACGCCGGAAGTCCCGGCGTCCATCACGGGTCCTCGGTGAAAATGGAGCTTTTGCTGTTTGTCGCTGCGGGATTTTCGGTGGAAGAGGCCATACGCTGCGCCAGCCGCAACGGTGCGCTGCTGATGAGGCTGGCCGACCGGGGTACAATCGCACCGGGCATGCGGGCCGATTTTCTGGCCGTTCGGACGCTGCCCGATGGGCTTCCGGAAGCGATCGATCGGATCGTTCACCGGGTCGTTGCAGGAGATTTGCTTGATTCTGCCGCCTGAATCAATGCCCTCTATGTCACCCTTTTGGTGACGCCCCTGAAAATGATCGCCGTTTTACAGCGCCGGCGGATTCTTTGAATCTTTCCTGATGGTCCGGACCTTGCGGATCAGCCGTTTGACCGGGTCGGCGACCCGGGCCATGGGGGATTCCCGATGGCGGAAAATCTCCTCGAGGGAGAGGTGGGGATCTTTGGCCGGGCTTCTCAGGTAGCGGCGCAGGGCCACCAGACGGCTTTTGATTTCCTTTTCCGCCCGGATTCTCAACACTTCCTTTTTTCTGAGAATTTCTTCTTTAATGGCCTCATCAGGGCGCCTGCCCTGGTGTTTGTCCAGCTTGTAGCGGATGCGGATGGTAATCAGTTCCTGAAGCATCTGTTCGTATTCCGGGTCCAGCCAGATCACCTCGGGAACCAGGTCGCCGAAATGGGTTACGCCCAGGATATCCTTGTCCTGATTCCAGTAGTTGACCAGAAATTCCTTTTCCAGGTCCTTGTAGTTTTTCAGGGGCATATACATGCGGCGCAGATACATGAGCACCTTTTCGGTCTTTTTGCGCTGGCCGCCGATAATTACCGAGCCGCCGACTTCGCCGCGCTTGACCCCTTTGGTCCAGGGGGCGCCGGTGATGCCGAAATCGTTGTAGATAGGGATGTGCATCAGTGCGGACAGCGTGTTCAGGGCAAGGGCGTAGCCGGCAGACGGGCCCCCGACGCTGTAGGAAGCCGAAAGAAGCTGGTGGTGGATGGTGTACTTTTCCAGAAATTCGCCCAGCACACGGGCGGCGCTGACTTTGGGGTCCATGTCCTGCAGGTAGTTCTTGACCATGGTCAACGCTTCGTGGGCGCTTTGCTGGGTCATCTGGACGGCCATCTCCATCTGGGCGCCGGCCGACGAGGAAGAGGAGACAGCGCCGGTAACCATCACTTTATCCGCAGAAAGGCTATACGTAAGACTGGTAGCGATGGGCAGCAGCACCCCGGTGACGTCATTGGCGCCCACGCCGATGATGAAACCGACCTGGGGTTCCTGGCTCAACTCGGCTTCCAGGAATTCATCCAGCACCACTTTCCCTTTCTTCGTGGGGCTTTCCGAGATCTCGTGCCGGGCCGATTTCAGGTGGCTGGCGACCATGGGATAATCTTCGGGCTGCTGGATGGGTTCCATGACTTTCAGGATCTCTTCGTAGCGCTCCATAAAAAAATCCGGAGCACCTCGCACCTCGGCCTTCAGCCGATCGTGGCCTTGCAGCGTATCCAGAATACCCATGAGGGTTTTGTAATTGAATTTGACGAAGTTCTCTTTGGACTTGACGGGATCATGGCGAATCTGGCGCAGACGAGAGAGGACTTCGAATTCGGTATTGCGCAGGGCCCTGGCTTTCTCCACAAAGGCAGAGTAATCCGCGGGCGTGTTGCAGACTCCTTTGGCGGCTTCCACGATGCTTGCCACAGTCAGTTCCCTGGACAAGGGGATTTCCTCTAAGGCATTTTCCACGATCTTGAGGATGTCCCCCTTGCTCAACATGCCTTTGATTTCAAGAACCTTGAGGCGTTTGGAGCGAATCAGGGCCGGATCGAGGATGTCCAGACGGTTGGTGGTCAGGACGGTAAACACCTTGTGTAAAGGGGTTTCACCGTCGATGAGGTTCAGGAATTTATTGGTCAGCTTGTCCGACGGATTTCCTCCGGTGCCGCTACGCTTGGGCGCCAGTGCGTCGCCTTCGTCGAAGAAGACCACCGTAGGGGCAATCATTTTGGCGATGTCGTAGACTTTCTCCATATTGTCGACGGCGCCGTCTACGGGGTTGGACGGGTCCTGCAAGGCGGTGGCGCTGGTGGCGATATCGTGAATGTTGTCGTTTTCGCTGAGCCAGGTGCGCACCAGGAAGGTTTTTCCGCTTCCCGGCGGTCCGTTGAGAACGACACCCTTTTCTTCGCTCACGTTATAGTACAAACAGTTGTTGGTCATCTCGGAAAAGATATCCTTGATGCCGCCCACATAGGCTTCCCACTTGATGTCGCGGTCCATGCGGTCGACCACCTTTTTATAGAGGTCGCCATAGGAATTCTGGGCCACCAGTTCGAACGCCCTTCTTACCAGCATGGAATCGTCCAGATAGTCGGACGAAAAGTCTCCTTTGATCTCGATGACGGAATGGATCAGTTTGCGCACATAGGAGGGAATTACCTTCAAGGTGCGCTCCTTGAAGATCAGGTAAAGCTTGTCCACGGTCGCCGAGATATCCTCCTGGCGCAGGCATCTGGCCGTTCCGCAGATATTTGCATTTTCATCCGAAAGCACCAGAATGTCGTTGCGCAGCAGTTCCAGACGCACCACTTCCCTGAGGTTTTCCGGATTGCTCCAGTAATCGGAAATATTGATGATACTCCCTTTTTCGACGAAGCGGCGGTAGATGGCGGCATCGAAGCGTTCGGGCTGGTCCGTTGTTGCAATCAGTAAACAATCCCGTTTGCCGCTGATGATCTCGTCCAGGACGATGTTGGAGGTGTCCACCAGGGTGCGCTGCTGCCGGGCCACGCCCGAATCTCTTCCGGTGGCCTTGCCGAATGCGCTGTGGGCTTCTTCGACGTGACGGATAGCGGTTTTTCGGGGATCGCCCAGGGCCTTTTTAAAGTAGTTGCCGGGTTCGCCGGCCAGGGCGGTTTGAAAATCGTTGGGGGTTACGGTGGCATAATCCACCCATATGCCCTGTTCCTCCAGTTTGGACAGTCCCCTGCCAATTCGTTTCTTCAACACCCGGCGCAGGACGGGAATCCTGGAGAGCCGCTTGTAAAAGCGGACCTTTTTGCGACGGGATATTTCGACGGCCAGGGTGGGATCGATTTCCTCGATGGTCTTCCAGAAGGGTTCGTCGGCCAGCGCTTCTTCTTTTTTGCGATGAAGATCCACTTCGGGGATCACCTCGTTGCCGAAAATAATCCGCTCGATGGCCTGGGTGACGGTGGACGTCTTTCCGCTGCCTGAAGGACCCACAAAAAGCAGCAGGGACGCCTTGGGCACGCTGGTGTCCGAGATGTATTCCTTTCGCAGGTGCGCGCGGTAGACCTTTTCGAACATCTCGTGAAGTTCCACCGGAATGTGAACGTCCAAAAGTTCCTTGTCCAGCAGCGTCAGCAGGTAGCGGTAGTCTTTGGCCGACACCTCTTTTTCCAATATTTTATTCCAGGCCTCCTGGGGGTTGGTGTGGCCGGAGATTTCGAAGCGTTTTTGCCAGTCCGTGAGAATATTCGGGTCTTTGAGGACGTTAAACCGTTTTTCCGGCGCATCCATAAAAAGCGAGAGCACGGTTTCCAAAAGGTTGTTGAACAGGCCCATGGGCGGCCGGTACTGGTTGAGGCGGGCGCGCATGAACGCCTTGGTTTCCTGGGGCCAGGAGGATACCAGGTCATTGATTTCCCGGATCCGGCTTTCCGGCAGTCGGACGTAGGTGATCTCTCTAGTCAGCCGTCTGCCCATTGTCTCCCTCCTCCGGACGATGGTCGGCGTCGAACGCGGGCAGGGTAATTGCCGGCGTACTCCCCTGGGTATTTTGAATGACTACGGTGTTCTGGCCCGCCTGGTGCTTTTCATAGGCCGTGGCCCATTTCTGCTGGGTGAGGAATTGCAGCAGGGCCGTGTCGGTGGCGCCGTCCTTGCGGCCCAGCGCCGTTTGCAGATTCTGAATGCCGGTGAGGTAGGCGGCATACAATTTGCGGATGCGGCTGGCTTCCTGGTCCGCGGCATAGTTGTCGGCCTCGGCAATCAGTTCCCGCCGTTTTTTCTCTTCCGACGCTTCGACAAGTTTGTCGCCAAAGCGGGTCTCCTTGAGTACGAAACTGACAACCTCCACCCCGTATTTTTTTTCGATGGTTGGCCCACCGATGTTGATGGGTCGCGATTTCAAGGCGGTGAAGATGGCTTCTTTGATGGTTTCGCGATCGCTGACGAGGCGGTCGATCTGCTGCGCCTGTAAAATGTCCTTGACGATGCCGTCATAATCCCCTTGCAGCAGTTCCAGGGGGGTGAGGTTCTCGATTGCCCAGGTGTGCAAGTCGCGGATGCGGTAAGTCAGCACCCCGGAAGTCCAAAGCGCCACATTGCCTTTGGAGATGATTCGCATGGGCGCCGGCGTACCCCCCAGTTGCATGGTCTGGTTCATCAGGGGCACTTCCTGTTCGATGCGGGTGAAATAAGGAAGACGGGCGTGCCAGCCGACTTCGGTAACGGCCTGGCGCACACCTCCGAAGCGTTCCAGTACCACGGCATAGTTCATTTTGACTTTGAAAATGGTTTTGGTGGCATACACGACGGCAACCAGGCCGTAAATCAACCCGACGACGGTAATCAGGGCGATCAGCCGACGCAGGACGGTTTTGATAAACGACCTTCGCAGGAATTGGGTGGGTTGGGATGTAGCCATTTCCGCTCCTTTGGTTTAAGGAAGATCGCCGGCGGGGTGCGATCCGTTTGGTTTTTTCATGATAACGAATGGTCGCACGCGGGCAGGTAGCCCGGTGTCGTCGGTATCGTTATCGAATCGGTTTTCCTGTTTTTTTGACGGACACGAAAGCGTTTACGACATATTCTGAAGCGGGGCGGCAGGATCGACGACTATCAATTGAGATGTGAACCCCGCATCATCGTATTACTATATCGGCCGACGAGCGGTGAACTGTAGCCATGGGTTAGCGCCAATACGGTTGGATGGATGTTCAGAACCCCATGGGTTTGGCAGAAAGCGGAAAGGCCGGCCGAATTTTACGCGATAATTTTCAATGACGATTTTGTATTCAACCACGAAAAACTCCTGATTTCAAGGAGAAAGCCTTGTAAAAACTTGCCGGCCAATAGGAGTAAAATCACAGATTGCCGGCCAGTGCCAGTTGGTTGCGGTTGACGGCAATCTTGAATTGGGGCTGGACCAGGTCGTGGTGGCGAACTTCAAAAGGGATATAGACCAACAGATAGCGCCTTGCCCGGATGTGGATTTTGGAGATCGAATCCGGGACCGCACTTTTGGGCCGCATGAAACCGGCCAGGTTCAATTTCAGACTTTCGGCCGATTCAGAAACCGGCAGATTCACCGGATGCATCATGGCATCCTTGGGCACCCGGGCGACCAGTTTGTCCCGGGGCTGGCTGAGTGTCATCTGCTGCGTCAGGCGCAAAAAACTTCGCGGGCGGACCTTGAATGCCGGACCCCAGAAATAAAATGGAACGCGGTCCCACCCGGGTTGGGCAACTTTAGGAAGATTGGCCACTTTTACCAGATCGGCGTAGCTGCCAAGATCGAGGCCGGAAACATCGGATCGGATGCGCCAGAAGGGCAAGTAAACGGCAGCTCCGTTTTTTTGGCCGGGCAGGTGGGCCACGTTGAGCAGCGTCATTCCTTCTTTGGAGGCCTGCCATGCGGATTCGCAGTTTTTGCAATGCAGGGCCAGAGCATCCCGGCTGCCTTCCATGTCCCAGCCGCAATTGGGGCAAAGGGTGGGTAGAAAGCCAATCTTCCAGTCCGCCGGTCCTCCAGGGAATTGGTTCAGGTCGAACGATTCGTCCAGTTGCTGCGATACCGGCTGGTTAAGCACCGCATCCATAACGGTTTTGCCGACATAAAAAGGGGCGTAGATGAGGCTCAGGGACTCGCCGATGTGGGCCTGGTGGTAGACGGGGCCGGGCAGGTCGCGGTTGATCCGCTCGAGGAACGCATCCATGACCTGTTTGAAAGGGGTGGCCGGCTTAATAAACCACCCCTTGGCATCCGGGCTGACAAACCGAAGTTTCATGGCCTGGCTGCGAAGACCCACGGAGATTGGGAAAAAAGGCGAAGTCACCGCCTGCCGGCTGGTGTCCAGGAAACGATGCTGGATGCCGGTCGACAGGTAGGAAAAGATCATTCCTTTGAAGCGCCAGTAGGGGAAATACACCAATTCCTCGCCTTGGGGCGCCTTGTCGGGCAGCCGGTAGCGAAAATAGCGGCTTGGCACCAGATAGGAGTTGACCTTGCAGTAAGGACATTGAACCAGTCGGTCCGTTTCGGCAAGCTCTGCCGGTGCGCCGCATTGAGGGCATTGATGATCGATTCGAAAATCTATGATTTCCTCTTTCGGTGTATTCGAGTTTTTTATCCGGAAAAAAAGTCTTCCAGCACATACCCTACACGAATATAGCCTTAATCAGTATCGAAATAGAGGGCATTGAATTTGTGTTCGTCCAAAAGCGGTAGTTTGTGGGTTAGTCCAAGGCCGCAGCATTTTCGCAACCGCAGGCGCAGCAGCGCTACGTTGAGGATTGCGAAAATGGGAGAACGCCGGCATGGGCCGCAAAATGCCTCTTTTGGATGGACACAAATTAGCATTTTTCTCCACATTGGGTGCAAAACTTAGCCCCGGCCAGGTTCTCGGCGCCGCAATTGGCACAGAAGACCGGTTTAGGAGAATCTTCCACCGGGTGGCCGCAGCGCGAACAGAATTTGGCGTTGGGGGTCAGGTTTTTTCCGCAATTGCCGCACTGGATGAATACCAGTTGCTGGTGGCCGCACATGGGGCAGAACTTGGCATTCAACGGGATGGGGCACTGGCATTCCTGGCAGGTTGTCTGCTGCTGACCCGTCGATCCCGCCGTTGCTTCCGTTGGCGGAGCGGCTTTGCCCGCAGTATTGAAATACTGGGCGAACATGGCCGGCATCATCAGCCCAAGGCTGGTGCCCATGCCGGTGCCGCCCTCGCCCTGGGCTTCGGACGCTTTTTCCATGGCCATGGCCGATTTCATCTGCATGAGCTTGTTCATGTCGTCGATCACCCCCATGCGGCTGCGATCGTCAATGGCTTTTTGCACCTCCGGCGGCGGCGTGATGGCGTTCATGTAAAGGTGGGTCAGGCCTAACCCGAAATGCCGGAAATCTTCTGCGAGCCGCTTGGCGAGCCCCTCGGAGAGTTCGTCGTATTTGGCCGGCAGGTTGAGGATCGAGTCGATGGTTTCGCCCATGTAATCGTTAAATCGCGAGACGATGACCCGGTTCAGGTACTCTTCGATCGCTTCGGTGGTGAACATGCCCTGGGTGCCCACCATGGTGTTGATGAACAGGACAGGCTGGACCACCTGCAGGTTGAAAACGCCGAAGGCCCGCAAGCGGATCAGACCGAGTTCGGTATCCTTGAAGGCGACCGGATCACGGGTTCCCCATTTCAGGTTGGTAAAAACCTTCATGTTGACGAAATAGACTTCCGCCCGCAGCGGACTGTTCATGCCCCAGGGCAGGCTGGCAATCTTGGTGAGGATGGGGATGTTGCCGGTTTTCAGGGTGTGACGACCGGCACCGAAGGCCTCGACGGCTTTGCCTTTGTAATAGAATACACCGGCCTGACTCTCACGCACGGTGAGTTGGGCTCCCCATTTGATTTCGCCGGAGCCCTTCTCCGGCAGCCGATGAACCAGTTCCTGGCCGCTTTCGTCGAACCATTCCAGATTTTCAAGAAAAATGCGGTTATCGCCTTGCATGAATCGATTCTCCTTTTAAATTAAAAAATGGTGCGGGTTGTAGGGAAAGTATCGGCAGCAAAACCGAAAGCATGAGTAAAACGACCGACGAGCAGGGCAGGTGTACTGCGGGCGACAGCTGGCGATAAATTTGGACAAGCGACAAAAATATCTCCTGCCGGAAGAAGGCATCGACAGGGCGAGGCACCGTTCCGGCGGCCCGCTTTTCGTCGCCTCGACACCGGCATGGATGGTTCAATTCGTGGCGGAAGGCTTGGATGCGTCAACGGCAGGTTGCTGGACTTTCGGGGGTGATTGGCCTCCAGCGTCCACTGGATCGACTTCTATATTGCTCTCCTCGATCGCCGCTTGGGGTTTTCCCGTTGCTGGAGTGGATGTTTCCGGCTTCGGGGCAGCATTTTCTTCAACCGGTTGAACAGCCTGTTCCTCCTGGACCGCAGGCGCCGAATCGGAGGACTTCCCGGTCGGTTGGCCCGCAGGTGCATTCGACGGCAAGGATTCTTGTGTCAGGCCAGGTGACGTTGCAGCCGGCGACCCTTGTTTGATAACAGGGGCAGGGGATTGTGAGGATGGCTCCGGCAAGGATGGGGCCGCGACAGTGGCCTTGGCTTTGAGTTCGTCGATGGTCCGATGGGACTTGGCCAGCTCCGCCTTGAGCGTTTTCAACTCCTGCATGGCCGCATCGAACTGTTTGCGGAGTTTTATCGAACCCGCTTTTTCCGTTTGCAGATCCTGCTGTGCTTTATCCAGTGAGCTTTTCATCTCTTCGATGGCCGTCGTTTCTGTAACCACGCTTTCTTTTTGGGCCTTAATGCGTTCGCTTTGCAAAGAACTCAGCCGGTTGCCCAAAAACATGGCAAACAGCGCGAAGAGCAGGGTAAGGGAGGCAAATATCAGCGCTCCGGTAGACAGTACGGTTCCGGAACCCATCGCATTTTTCTGGGGCGAACGTTCAGCAGTCATTGTCATTTTCCCGAAAAATTGAGGTGGTGCGGTTTGTCGGTCACATGCGGCTGCGGCATTTATCGGTTCTCATCCTTCGATGCTGCCTACAATTATACTCAGGGACCATTCCCGGTATTTGTTGTCGACTTTGGCGGAAACATCCAAACCGATGGTGGTAAACACCCGCTGGATAAAGGAGGCGTATGAGGGCGCCGTCTCCTTGCTGTTGACCACCAGCGCAAAGCCTTTGGGCGGATTGGAAAACGCACTTTGTGCTACCCCGTTGGTTTTCCAGCCGTCGTTGGTGAGTACTTCGTCCAGTTGGCTGGCCGTCGTTTCAGACAAGGTATCGCCCATCACGCAGTAGATGTCCACATTGCCCTTGGGCCCCGGGTCGAGCAGATCGATGAGTTGCTCGCGCTGGCTTTCCGAAAGGCCGCCTTCCGGCTCGAGTTCCAGTTCCAGATCGTCAAAAACTTCCGTGTCCTTTTCCTGCTCTTTGCGCTCCTTGACGGCGGCTTCTGCGATTTCCAGGCGTTTTCTGGCATCCAGCAATTCCTGGCGCAATTCCTCGGCTGACGAATGGCTGGTTTTCAATTTGAGCTGACTGATATCTTGATGCTGTTGGGTTTGCAGCAGTTCTTTGCGTATGGATTCAGCCGTTTTTTCCAGGGATTTGATGCGACCGCCGGAAGATTCGAGATCTTTGGAAAGCTGCTGGATAAGGCTTTTCGACTTTCCGGTTGCCAGAAAAACGAGAATGCCGGTAATCGCTGCAAAAATTAAGGTCCCCGCCAGTATCCAGTTGTTCAGCGCTGCTACGGATTCCATGTTGCTCAACCATGACGACATACGCAACAACCTTTCGTGGAAGAAAATTGGGGGAAAGTGATTGGAATCACCAAGTATCATTAATACAAGGAAAATAAAGATAATTCAAGGTATTTCTGGTGGTTCCGATGTCCACGGGCATATGTCGCGCGCTTGGCAACGCTTCTTGTTTTGTGTTAGGGGAGAGCGTCAATACCAACGAAAACAGGAGAGCGCCAGATGGGTTGGATGGGAAAGATAGTTGGCGGAACGATCGGATTCGCCCTGGGCGGACCGCTGGGTGCGATTTTCGGAACCGCTTTCGGACACGCCTTCGATACGGGGAGCGAACTGGATGCACCGCGGGGCGGGCCACGCCTGTCTCGTGTGGAGCAGAATCAATTGACCTTTTTCGTGGCAGCCTTTTCCATGCTGGCCAAATTGGCCCGTGCGGATGGGCGGGTGACCCCGGAAGAGATCGACTCCATAGAGGCTTTTATGGAAAAGGATCTGCGGTTGAACGCGGACAGCCGGCATGCGGCGGTCAATATTTTTCGGACGGCATTGAATGCCCCCGGTACCTTTGACGATTTCGCCCGTCAGTTTTACGGGGAGTTCCACGACCAACCCCAGATGCTGGAAGTGATGATCGAGGTTTTGCTACGGGTGGCCGTTTCCGACGGCAGCATGACCGTAAAGGAAGAGGAACTGATCATGGTGGCCGTGAATACGTTCCGTTTTAGTTCCGTTCGCTACAACCAGTTGAAATCCAAATACGTTAAGACCGCAGACAAAGCATACGCGGTATTGGGGTGCAGTCCGGATGACGATGACGATCAGGTGAAACGCTGTTATCGACAGCGGGTTCAGGAGTACCATCCGGACAAAATTGCCGCCAAAGGCCTGCCCGATGAGTTCACCCGCTTCGCCCAGGACAAGTTTCGTGAAATTCAAGAGGCCTGGGATCAGATCAAGGAGGCCCGGGGGATCAAGTAGGAGGGCCTTTTGGGATCAGGCTGCGCGGATGGCGGAGCGTACCATGTTGGCGAAACAGGCATTTCCCATGGTAAAATATTTGATGAAGCGGTCTTTTTTAGGATCCATTCGCCTGACGATCTCTTTTTCAGGCAGCCCCATGGAAAGCAGTTGACGCACGTTTCCGGCAATCTCTTCCAGATAAGCCAACTTGCGGCGAATTTTTTCCTTGCCGTCCTTCAATACCGGATTGTGACCACAAAACAGAATCTCGAAATCATGCCGCAAAACGGTTTTTAGAGACCGGATTTGCAGATCGATCTTTTCATCGGACCGAAAGAATTTGATCCGTTCTCCCAGGTAGAGGTCCCCGGAAAAAAGCCAGCCGTGTCGGGTTTCCAGGTAAACGGTGTGGTCCTTGCTGTGACCGGGTGTGTCAATGGCCAGGAACCGATGGCCATTGAATTCCAACGATGGGGGCAGGGGCGACACATCCACCGTTCGCGATTGCCCCCATACCAGATGCTGGTAGGGCATGATCGGACGGATATTCTGCATTTTTTGGGCGGTGATTCGATGGCCCAGGACAACTGCACCGCAGGTTTGGGCAATCATGGCCGCATTGCCGCTGTGATCCTCGTGGTGGTGGGTGAGCAGCAGCCGTTTTACCGGATTGGCGCGGACAAACCGTCTCATTTCCGCTGCCACGCGGGATTGGCCGCAGTCGATGAGGGTGTCGCCGACAAGATAGCAATGGACGGTCATCAAGGGGCGTCCGATGATGCCGTAGCCCAGTTCCAGGCCTTTCACTTCGGGATGATAGCGATGCAGGGTGACAGTTTTCATCTTGATCGGTACGTGAAAAAAGCGTTTTAAACCGATTCGTTATTCATAAATTTTTTCTTCTTGCGCGTGGGCTTCGGCGGCATCCAGTTCCCAGTCCCTTGCTTCGGTTTCTGCCTTTTTCCCGATACGGCCCCGATACCATTCGTTAGCGATGATCATGGACATCACTTCGTTGGTGCCGGTCCAGATGGAGGCGAGCCGCAAATCTCGGACAATGCGCTCAACGGGAAAAACATTCGTATAGCCGATGCCGCCCATGACTTGCATGGCGTTATTGGCCGCCTTCTGACACGACTCGGTGACGAATTTCTTGGTTTCGGAAACCATTCGCCGGATTCTGCGTGACGATTCGCCTTCGTCCACCGCTTTGCAGGTGGCGTAAACCATGGCACGGGCGGCATCCAGCAGCATGACGGCTTCCGCGATCTGGAAACTGACCCCTTGAAAGGTGTTGATGGTTGCGCCGAAGGCCTTGCGGCGGCCGGTGTAGCCCGTGGCGACATCCAGCGCAGGACGGGCTGCGCCGATGGTCATGGCGGCCGTGCCCAGCCGCTCCGGGATCATCATGGTGTTGAAGACGGCATAGGCGCCGTTGACCTTTCCCACTACATTGGCCTTGGGAACGCGTACGTCCTTGAATGCGATTCTTCCGGCGCCGCCCCCACGGCAGCCCATGAGGCCGTACAGGTATTGGGTCTCGACGCCCGGTCCGCGATCGACGATAAAACAGGTCAGCGCTTCGTGGGGCCTGGCATCGGTCGCGGTTCGGGCATATACGAGGAAATAATCGGCCCCTTCGGCGCCGACGATAAAGCGTTTTTGTCCGTTGAGAATGAAATCGTCCCCGTCTCTCACAGCGGTGGTGGTGGTGCCGAAGAAATCGGACCCACCGCGGGGTTCGGTCAGGCACTCGGCGGCAAACAGGTCTCCTTTTAGCAAAGGCCGGACGTATTTTTCTTTTTGTTCGTCACTGCCGTGAAGGATGATGGCATCGCAGACCAGTTCGGCCCCCACCCCGAAGATACAGGCGAAAATGTATCCCAGGGTGCCCACTTCCTCCATGGCCATGGCAGTTGCCACCCAATCCATACCGCGGCCGCCCCAGCGCTTGGGGTAACGGCATCCCATAAGGTTGCGCCGGCCGGCCTCCTGTAAAAACTCCTTGGGAAATTGAATGCGGTCCCGATCCATGTCCAGGATCATTTCACGGGGCACCCAACGCACCAGGTCCCTGACTTCTTCACGGAATTTTTTGGCCGGTTCGGATAACAAGTGGTCAAACATCGCTTTCTTTCCTTTCCAGTGTTTCGAGGCGGCGGATCAGTTTTTCCCGGACGGTGCGCATTTCCGTTTCCAATGCTTTGAGTTCCTTTCGGCGCTGTCCGATTTCCTTGAGCTTTTTGTCTCCGTAGGACAAGGCGCTGCGGATCTGATCGATCTCATTGACATCCACATCGGCCAGTCCGATCATCTTCGATATTTCGTCGAGGGTGTAGCCGAAGCGTTTTCCTCGCAGGATCAGTTTCAACCGGATGCGATCCTTGGGGGAATAGATCCGCTGATTTCCCTGCGTACGGCCCGGATGGATCAACCCTTTTTCTTCATAGAAGCGGATGGACCTGCTGGTAATGTCGAATTCGGCAGCAAGGTCGGAAATGGAATAGCTTTCATTTTTCACGGTAATTCACCCGGCTGAACTTAACGTTTACGTAAAGGTTAAGATAGCAGGACAACGCAACCGCCGTCAAGGAATTTTACTTTAGAGAGGCGTGTCGACCCGGATAGCTAATGTTCGTCCAGAAATAGACAAATTGGGTCGGGAGCAAGGTGCTCGAGAAATTTTACCACAGGTGCCCGTAGGAAATGCCCATGGGGTGCATATGGTTGATATTCCGAGGATAAAATTTTGAGCGCAACGCTGATATTGGGCAAATTGGCCATTTACGGATGGGCAATAACTACCGGGAATAAACCAGGGTTGGCTGAATGACCACCGGTTCCACGACGACACCGAAGATGCTTTCCGAGATGGAGGCAACATTGATAGCCTCCGAAGATTCGATTTCGGCGGAATCTTTTTGTGTTTCTTCACGCCCGCCGCTAGCAAACAGCTCCAGCCGCGACCGGGGAATATTTCGGGTGGAAAAGGTGCAGTCCTGCGACCAGTCGATATAGATTGGCTGCGGGCGCATACGCCGGGCGCTTTTACCCAGATCGCTGCACAGCAGATCGCTGATCAGTTTGCGTTTGGTGTGAGGGTTGGCATTGATTTTAAAGGAGATGCCCCGCGATTGGAGGATGTGGTCCATGATGCCTTCTTCCAGGGTCCCTACAACTGCCGCCGGGGACGTATAGCGGGATCGTTGGCCTTTTTGCGAGGCTTCCAGGGAAAGGATCGAATATCCGGATTTAAAATTGGTGTAGTTGACCACAGCACCGTTGCCGCGCACGGAACGGTCGGCTTCATTCTTCAATTCATCCAAGCTCGCATAATATTTGGGTGCGGTCAGGCAGGTGCCGGACCGAGCCGCCATGGCCCGATAGGACAGTCCATAGTTTCCGGAAGGACTCCAGACAGACCAACTGCTTGACGAGACTTTTTCGATGCCGTCGATTTGAGCGACGATTTGATCCGGTCGGTACCAGAACCCCTGAATCCATGGGCGGATCGGTTTGTCGGTACGTCGCTGCATGCTGCGCATACTGGCTTCCATGATGACTTCAGGAAATTCACCGGGTGTCTTTTTACCCAAAAAACCGGCCGGGAAATGGGATGGGTAGAACATGGGGCAGATGACGTCCAGGTGAGGAGCCATTTTTTCCAGCACCTGGCCGATGCCAAAATCATTGGTTTTCCAGGCCGTAAGTCCGAAAATGTCCGCCGAAAGCGATACGCCCAGCGGCTTTAACTCTCGGGAAGCGTTCTCGAGAAACGATTGGATGAAGTCTGATTTGGAAAAACCAGCTTCCATGTTGGGATAACTAATCGCGGAAAGATCGCCGTCGCTGGGAAATCGAACATAGTCGAACTGAATTTCGTCGAACCCCAAACCGGCCAATTCCTTGGCCAGGGCGATATTGTACGCCCATACCCGGCTGTCAGCAGGATTGGACCAGTGCAGGCCATTGGCATCGGTCCAGGGAGCCCCGTTTCGCGCATTGATGACGCTCAGTTCGGGCCGGCTTGCGGCCAGCTGATGATCGGCAAACACATCCAGCTTGGCAATGGTATG
The DNA here is from genome assembly GCF_009688965.1 of Desulfosarcina widdelii. GTDB lineage: Bacteria > Desulfobacterota > Desulfobacteria > Desulfobacterales > Desulfosarcinaceae > Desulfosarcina > Desulfosarcina widdelii. Next base: position 972,592 of record NZ_AP021875.1, read on the forward strand.
GATGTTGTCCTGTTTCAAGCGCGCCACGTGTCTGGCCAAACCGGAATGTCCAGCGGCAACGCCCATCTCCACAGCCATCGGGTTTTTGGACGGCCACAGCAACCGGCCTCTGGGTGTTTTCACATGCAGCACAACCGCGTTGACCGGGGTCAGGGTGGCATAATGGACAATCCCATCGAGGGTTCGCTGGGTGATTTTATGGGGTGGAACATATACGGCATAATGGCTGTCGACACCTGCCGAAACGGTAATCGGGAAGAGGATTGCTGCTGCGATCCAGCAAAACAACGAAAAGGCGGATAGGGTCTTTACGGTTGGCAAAAGGTTTGAATTCAACGCTGCGATTTTCCTTTCTATGGAACCCTTACTTGCGGCCAGCGGATTCGATTGGATTGGTTTTCAGACCCATTATCGGCAGTTGTCGTTTTTCATGAAGCGCAAGGGACCATTTTCTCAGCAGATATTTCATCCAATGGTGTCCAACAGGCTGCCCAGCATGTCATCTGTGGTCTTAATCGTTTTCAAGTTAACCTCGTAAGCCCTTTGGGTGGGAATGGTCTCGGTCAGTTCCTCGGCAAGATCCACGTTGGAAGCCTCGACTTCCCGGATGACGCCATCTTCCGAAACGAGTTTGGACAGACCCGGGGTGTCGACCTGATCGACAACCGGTTCGACCCCGCCGTTTTTGCCCTCTTGAAGGGTCGTGCGACTTTTTCTGAAACCGTCTGTATTAACGTTAGCGATGTTGTTGGCGGTAACGTCCATTTTCACGGAAAAGGACGAAACGGCGGATGTGGCTGAAGATAAAGGCGAAATCATAACGACTCCTGACTTTGTACGGTTAAATGTTCCGATTTATAAAGCAATTCCAGTGCCATAGTGATGTTTGTGATTAACTATATAAATTACGGTGGGTTATGCTGCCGGCAATTGTTAACTATTCAGAAGGATGACAAAAAAGGGCAATCCTAATGGGGTGAACCGGCAAAAGCACAAAGCCCATGACGTCGATTCCTCCGACGACGGAATGGGTAATGATTGCCGGTAGCAATTCCTTCCGGCACGGAAGAAATTGCCGCCAGAGCGTGGCAAGGTGGTGATAAAGGCGTGATTTTCGGTTACCGCTGAATCAATGACAATGCTACGTAATCTACGAAAGAACAGAGTGACTCGCACTGGACGCCAGTTCTGTAACATTTAGTAACTACAGATAAAACGATGGTAAAAGTGTAATTCTGGACAAACGAAATGTGTGGAAACGTAGACGGTAGTGTCCGCTTTTATGCAAAAAAAATTGAAGTTTCATTTTTTTTCAGTAAAGATTGCATGCAATTTGCTTTAGCTTGAAAATGAGATAGATAAAAAGGTTGGAAAAGGGTAGTGCCGAAAATTATCCACAGGAGGCAACATGGTAACCATAGATCCGAACAAACCAATCCAGACCATTGTGGGGTCCAAGCCGGAGAACGAAAGGACAAAATCCACAGATGGTGGATTCGACACGATTTTCAAACAGGCGATCGGGGGCGAAAATATCCAGACGTCCTCGGCGGAGACGCCAACGACGGTTTCGGATATCCGCCCGGCTCGGTTTTCGACGCAAACTGAGAGCGGGACAGTATCCATCGTCGCCAGGGCAGAGCAACTGGTAGATACGCTGGATGCCTATCGGGAAAAACTTGATGAAAGCGGGGCGACAATGAAAGATGTCGAACCACTGGTGCAGCAGATGACGTGCCAGAGCGAAGCCCTGGCAACGATGTCTCAATCCGACGAGGGTGCTGACGATAAACTGCAAGGCATTGTCGACCAGGCCTTGGCGCTGTCTTCCATGGAAATTGCCAGATACAACAGCGGCTACTACAACGAGAGGTGACTTTCAGAAGTTCATCACGCTTTTCGCGTACGCCTGGTCGCTGAACAGTCTTTTGGCGAACTTCAGGTATTTTTCGGCGATAGCACGGACAGCCAATTGCAGGGCATAGGGCCGTACCGGTTTTTCCAGTAGATGGTTCACATCGGAAGCCACACACATATTGACGATGTCGTCGCTGGCGTTTCCGGTGATGACGATGGCATCGGAATGGGCAGTGGGAAATTTTTTTTCGATGGCGTCAAGAAAATAAAACCCGCTGGCCCCTCCTAAAAAAACGTCCACCACAAAAATGGCCACCCCGATGTCTCTTTCCAGGCAATAGACCGTGGCCTCTTCCACATCCGTGAAAGAAAGAACTTTCCCCCAGGTATAAAAACGTTTTATCGTACTCGAAATCAGTTGACAGACATCGGGGTCGTCATCGACAACGATTACATCCAATCCTTCTGGCATCTTACCATTCCTTCCTTTTTTCCGAACGGATGGGAAAACTAACGGCTGCAAGGCTGACGCTATCGGCCATCTTCAATATCGTAACGGGCCATTTTGCGATAGACGGTCGTCGTGTTGACCCCCAGCAATTTGGCGGCTTCGGCTTTGTTCCCCCCTGCTTTTTGGAGCGCCCGCTGAATCGTTTTCCTTTCGACGGTTTTCAGATTTAGATCCGCGTCTGATGGAATCGGTTTGCCGATCTGCCTGGCGATCTCTTCAGGCAGGTCGTCGATATCTACTACCTCGTCGATTCCCAATGCAAACGCTCTTCTAACGACGTTTTCAAGCTGCCGGACATTGCCCGGCCAGGCATAGGCCATCAGCTTGGCCATGGCTTCAGGGCTGACTTCGGGTGATGCTGTGGAGTTGCTGCCCTGGTGTTTCGCAATGAAATGGTTGATCAGCAGCGGGATATCCTCTCGGATTTCCCGCAACGGCGGCATGGTGATGGAAATGACATTCAGTCGGTAATAAAGATCCTCACGGAACAATTGTTTTTGGATGGCCTCGTCCAGCTTTTTATTGGTGGCTGCGATCACACGGACATCAACTTGATTCTCACGGGTATCTCCAACGGGTCGGACCTTTTTTTCCTGCAAGACACGTAGCAGACTGACTTGAACCGCAGGAGAGACTTCCGCGATTTCGTCCAGAAAAATGGTGCCGCCGTCGGCCGCTTTGAAAAGACCGATGGAGTCTTTGGAAGCACCGGTAAAGGCGCCTTTGACATGCCCGAACAGCTCCCTTTCCAACAGGCTTTCCGCGATGGCTCCGCAGTTGACAGGGATAAAAGGACCATCTTTGCGGTCGCTGTTGTTGTGGATGACATTGGCGGTCAGTTCCTTACCGGTTCCGCTTTCCCCCTGAATCAAGACCGTCGGACTTGAGGAGCTGATTCTGTCGATGATGGTGTATATCTCCTGCATTTTCGGGGACATTCCCACCAGTTCATCGTATTTGTAGCGTTCTTTCAGGCGACTGCGAATGCGTTGGTTCTCTTCCTCGAGTTCCTGCTTTTCGATGATGCGATCGATCAGGATTTTGAATCGGTCGAAATTGATGGGTTTCTGGAGAAAGTCATAGCTGCCGAGTTTCATGGCCTCGATTGCCGATTCGATGGTCCCGTATCCGGAAACGACGATGACCTCGGTTGCAGGGGAAATTTCTTTGATCTGTTTCAACAGATCCATTCCATTGAGTTCAGGCATGATCAGGTCTGTAAAAACCACCGTGTAATGGGTGGCCCGAACTTTTTCGATGGCCTTCAAACCGTTTGACTCGGTGGTCACATCGAAACCGCAGCGACCTAAAAATTGCCCTACTATCGAAAGAATTTGCTGGTCGTCGTCAACAAAGAGAATTTTATATTTTTGCATAACCGGACGATTGAAAAGGGTCACAATAATAGACAGCTTGCCTTGGCCGATGCGCATGACAGGCGAAACTGTCTTTGAACCGCTCGATGTTCCAAAATCCTATTTTTAATAGATAAATTAGGAACTTCTAATATATCTCACGAATATCAAAAAAAAGTCAAGGGAGCAAAATGGGATCATGCCAATTCTTTTTTGACTTGGTATCGAATGTGCTATTCCTTATCCCAACACAATCTGCGCTATACGGTTTGATCCTCCATCTGTACGATAGGCCCAATTCTGACCTGAACTGATCTTCCTGCACGATTGCGATTCACTTTTTTTCCGCATGTTTGTTTGCCATGGACGACAGGCATTGCCCGGTGGCAACCTGGAAACGCGGCGTGAAATCCTGAAACGAGAATGGGTAAAGGAATCGCGCCTAAAAAGGGGGAGCGTATTTTTTCGACGTAGTTTTTGGAGGAAAGCGCGCTCCATCATGATCAACAACATTTATTAATCAGGAGGACTTATGAAAAAGGCAAGAAGAACGATCTGTTTAGCCATTCTGGTGACCTTTGCCATCGTTTTTGCGGGAACCTGTTGCGCAACGGCAATGGAGAAAGTCAATATCAATACGGCCACAGCAGCGGAATTGACGACGCTTGAACGTGTGGGCGCCAAATACGCCCAGCGGATTATCGACTACCGCGAAAACGTTGAACCTTTTAAACAACCCGAAGATATTATGAAGGTAAAAGGTATCGGTAAAAAGACCTGGGAAGCCAACAAAGACCGGATTGTTATTTGACAACCCCTTGCTACCTGAGACCGAGCATTCGAATGAAATGATCGATCCGGTACGAGCGCATGTTTAAAAATCGGCCTGTCCATTTTTTTATTCGGACGGGCCGATTTTTTTTTATTGGCTAAAAGTATCGATCACCTCCGCAGATATGCATACAAACGGTCAAGGGTAAACTGACAACAGCTCCTCCAATAAACTCGCACCCGTTCCAATCATCAATTTTACACCCGCATCACCTGACGGAGCAGTAATTTTAAGCGTTTGTTTTACTTTAACATTGACTCTTGTGCGGTTTTGTGTTCAATACATGAACGCAAGAACTGCCTTTCCACATCGAACTCTTAATTTATTCGTACAAAAAGCAGGTACATCGAACCGACGATGTAATCCAACCTGCGGAGCTATTCACCACCCTCCCAAAATGGAAACGAAAAACCTCAAGACTTTACAATTGCTGGAGGCCATTGCGGAAGACCGTCCCACATCACAGCGGGAATTGTCGGACGCCCTGCAGGTTTCCTTGGGTATGGTGAACGCCTTCATCAAGCGGCTGGTCAAAAAAGGCTACTGCAAAGTCACCACCATTCCTAAGAACCGGGTGCAGTATATCCTGACGCCGTCCGGCGCCATGGAAAAAACGCGGCTGACCTATCAATACATTTCAAGCTCCTATCAATATTTCAAAACTGCCAGAAAACGGTTGCATAATCTTTACGATACCTTGCAGAATCAGGGAGCGACCCGGATTATCTTTTACGGCGCCGGGGAATTTGCCGATATTGCCTATTTGTCGATGACCGGCACGCCACTGGAATTGATCGACGTGGTCGATCCGAGTTTAGAAGGTCAAAAATTTGCCCATTTGCGCATACAGCCGTTTTCGCGCGTCCAAACCGTTGATTATGACATTTTGTTGATTACCACCGTAGATAATCATGGGGACATTTTAAATGCCATCCGACAGGCCGGGGTGCCACAGAGAAAGGTTCGGTTCTTTTAGGGGCAATAAGATGGTATAGAAACGTTCTCCTACTTCCTGATGAATCACGAGATTTGAACTGATGGGCCATGAAAAAAAGATATTGGTGATTTCTATCCAATGATCCGAACCTACCATCAAACCTATTGGTAACAAATTCGAAAACGATATTAAAACCTTTCGGAGTGTTGTTGCCGATTGATATTTGAAGTTGTAGCTACTGGAACAAAGGAGGGTAAATGCAATTCATCGATTTGGCTGCCCAACAAAAGCGCATTCGAGAAAAAATTGACGCCAATATAAACGCCGTATTGGAACACGGACGCTACATTATGGGTCCGGAAGTCGACGAACTGGAGGAGACGCTTGGCGAGTTCTGCGGAGTCAGACACGCGGTCTCTTGCGCATCGGGAACCGATGCGCTGCTGCTGGCCTTGATGGCCCATAATGTCGGCCCCGGGGATGCAATTTTAACGTCGCCGTTTACGTTTATTGCCACAGCCGAGGTCATCAGCCTCCTTGGCGCGACACCTGTGTTCGTCGATGTCGATCCGTCCACATTTAACATCGATCCTCAAAGAATCGAGCCGGCCTTGTCCGCGTTGAAAGCAGGCGACGCCTCATCCCACCCCTTGCCTGGCGTTTCCGGACTGAAAGCCAAGGGCATCATCGCCGTGGATCTTTTTGGGCTGCCAGCCGATTACGATAAGATCAATGCGGTCGCGAAAGAAAACGGCCTTTTCGTCATCGAAGATGCGGCCCAGTCCTTTGGCGCCCAATACTACGGTAAAAGAGCCTGCAGTTTGGCCAGTGTAGCCTGCACGTCCTTTTTCCCGGCAAAGCCGTTGGGCGGATATGGCGATGGCGGGATGTGCTTTACAGACGACGACAATCTGGCCGACGTCATGCGATCCTTGCGCATCCACGGCAAAGGCGGGCACAAATACGACAACGTTCGCATCGGCATCAACGGACGACTGGATACTTTGCAGGCCGCCATCCTGAATGCCAAATTTGATATTTTTCCGGAAGAGGTCTCCCTGCGCCAGGAGGTGGCCGGACGATACAACGAAATGATTGCCCAAGGGCGTTCTGCAGAAATTGTTCTGAAAACGCCCGCCATCCCTTCCGGTTACCTTTCCGTGTGGGCCCAGTATTCCTTGTTGGCCAAAAACGAAGACCAGCGAAGCCAAATCCAAAACCGATTAAAGGATGCCGGAATCCCCACGGCGGTGTATTATCCGCTTCCGCTGCATTTGCAGACCGCATTCGGCGGCCTGCAGTATCGGAATGGCGATTTTCCCGTAAGCGAAGACTTCTCGAAACGAATTTTTAGCCTGCCGATGCATCCTTACCTGCAGGCCAATGAGCAGCAGCGCATCGTCGATGTGATTTATTCCTAACCGGAGAGGCCTACAATGACGACGGATGCCAATAGCAGCAATAAACCACCCCGTCTTGCGGTGATCGGCAGCGGTTACTGGGGCAAGAACCTGGTTCGAAATTTTCATCAGATCGGTGCATTGGACCTAATCTGCGACCGCTCTGAAGATTTGCTGGCAAATTTCCATGAGCAGTATGCAGACATTAAAACCTGCCTGGCCCTATCGGACGTCCTCAAAGACGCAGCCATTGACGGGGTGGCCATTGCAACGCCTGCCGAAACCCATTACGGCCTGGCTAAAGAAGCGCTGTTGGGGGGGAAACACGTCTACGTCGAGAAACCCCTTGTCCTGAACGAGAGGGAAGGGGAGGAGTTGATTGAACTGGCCCGGGAGCGCAAACTGGTGCTCATGGTCGGTCACCTGCTGCAATATCACCCAATTTTTATAAAGCTGAAAGAACTCGCTCTCGACGGAGAACTGGGGCGTATCAATTACATCTATTCCAATCGTCTCAATTTGGGGAAAATCCGGCGAGAAGAGAATATTCTATGGTCGTTCGCCCCTCACGATATTTCCATGATTTTATCATTGGCCGAGGACGAACCCGAAACTGTCCAGACCACGGGTGGGTATTACCTGCATAAAAAAATAGCTGATGTTACGACAACCCATCTCGATTTCAAATCCGGTCTGAAGGCGCATATTTTCGTCTCCTGGCTGCATCCCTTCAAAGAACAGAAATTGGTGGTGGTCGGCGATCAAAAAATGGCCGTTTTCAACGACACCAAACCTTGGGAGAATAAGCTTTGGCTTTACCCGCATGAAATCAAGTGGGAACACAACATGCCTGTCCCGGCCAAAGCAGAGCCAGAAAAGGTGGAAGTCCCTGAAGAAGAACCGTTGCGTCAAGAATGTCTGCATTTCCTCCACTGTATTGCAGCCGGCCGACAGCCCGTTACCGACGGCGAGGAGGGGCTTCGGGTGCTTCGGGTGCTGAATGCCAGCCAGCGTTCTTTGGATATGAACGGACAGTCGGTCAGAATTACACCGAAGCCAGAATTGGAAGGGATGCGACTGGAATCAAGCACTCAAAGCGATTTTTTTGTGCATGAGTCCGCCGTGATCGATAACGGCGCCACGTTAGGGAAGGGGACCAAGATCTGGCACTTTTCCCATGTACTCAGCGGATCGGAAATCGGAGAAAACTGCAATATCGGGCAAAATGTCGTTGTGGGACCGGACGTTACCATCGGCAACGGCTGCAAGATCCAGAACAATGTCTCCGTGTACAAAGGCGTCACCCTTGAAGACGGGGTGTTTTGCGGTCCCTCCATGGTCTTTACCAATATCTACAATCCCAGGGCCGAAATTCGCAAGATGGACCAGGTCCGTCCAACGTTGGTAAAAAATGGTGCCACGTTGGGTGCGAACGCGACCATCGTCTGCGGAACCACCATCGGCCGTTATGCATTTGTGGGGGCGGGTGCGGTAGTCAACAAGAATGTCGTTGACCATGCCCTGGTGGTCGGCAACCCTGGCAGACAGATCGGATGGGTTTGCGAGTGCGGGGAACGGCTGCCCGACGATCTGCAATGCCTTGCCTGCGAGCGGAGCTATGAAAGCAGAGACGGCGGACTGAAAAGGGTCTGATCTGGCATCTTCGTGAACAAACCGAGGAAATCTTTTGAAGGATCAACGATTGATAAAGGGTCTTACCGGCCTGCTGGCGGATTTGATGAGTCTGGCATCCACGGCAATGCCTTAATCTGATTTTCAAGTTCTGGATCGGAGTTGATTCGAAACCACTTTTGAAGGAGCATGCACTTAAAGAGGAGCAGAGGAGGATAGGCATCGGCACCTTCACCGCTGGTTCCCACTTTATAGTGGGCCATCAAGATTTGTTCAACACGCTTCCATTCGATGGCGTCATTGAGCGTGTTCATCAGTTTGAGGCTGCGGTTATGTTTGAGGGAGTGATGCCTATATTTGGGACTTCAGGAGTGCCTGTATATCGGCAATCTAAAACTGACAGTGACTTAAGAAGGAACTGAGTTCTTTTTTATCGCTCAAGTTTCAATCATTCTCAAAATCGTAAATTATTGCCTGCTAAAGTATACTTGATGACAATGACATGATATTAGGAAATAATGTTGTGAGAGGTTTGAAAATCAACGTCCCCCTCTCATTTTATGGGGCCTGTCAACTTTTTCGAAAATTATAAGGAGAAAAAGCCAGTAACTTCAATCAAAATTGGCCCTTATCTGCTTGCTGGCCGTCTTAAATGATGCCTTCGAGGCTTATTTTCAGGCGCCCAGTTCCGGAAATTGGCTTCCGGGCGCGCCGATTCACCTATACGGGGGCCAGTTTGAGGATTTTAAGCCCCTTTTGGATATTGTAGGCGGCCTGTGGATACAAGCCATCGAATTTGTTTTTATCAATCTGTGGGAATCTTGCCCGCTGGGCTTTATCTTTCAGGTGACTGATTCCGAAATATTGCTCGACAATGTATCGTACCTTGGAGATTTTCTTGTTACGCTCGATTTCCAGATCCGTGAGTTTCGCTGTGGTTGAATCTTTTCGCATAATACCGTCTGCAATTTTGTTTCCCGCTAGAAAATCACGGTTCGGTTTTCTTCACCCGGTTGAATCCCGCCTTTAGCGGGTTCGCTACGCGAAATTCAACTGGGCAAGTATCCTTTTTCGGCATAGACTTTTTTGATGGGTGTTCTTGTATGTTTGCTGAAAACGGTGCAGTAATCGAGATAGTTGGTATCGTTGACCGAGGCCTCGGACAAAGTAGTAGCCAGGATAAACCCGTGTTTGGTGTCCACGGATGTTTACCCCGTTAAATTCGAAGACCATTTAACCGGGGCATGTTCTTTCAGACCATAGTGAGGAATATCGTTTTTGATCGTCCAGTTTGAGTCCATGTCCCGGTTGAATTTTTTGGGTTTGCCGTTTTTATCGAGTTTGCCTTGGGGCGTGCTGTGCTTTTTCTTGAGTTGGTCGATTTCTTTGTTGCTGATCGGCCTGCTGGCAGATTTGACGAGTCTGGCGTCGACGGCGATTTCTTCATTGATGGTCAGTCCCTTGCCTTCGAACTGACGCAGGATTTCGGAGTTGATTTGATCCATGGCATTTTTGGACAACCGGGATCTGAAACGGGAAAAGGTGGAATGATCGGGTGAGGGCCTATCAAAGGATATCCCTAAGAATTTTTTAAATGAGAGCCGGTCGTTAATCTGATTTTCAAGCTCTGGATCGGAGTTGATTCGAAACCACTTTTGAAGGAGCATGCACTTAAAGAGGAGCAGAGGAGGATAGGCATCAGCACCTTCACCACTGGTTCCCACGGTATAGTGAGCCATCAGGATCTGTTCAACGCGCTTCCACTCGATGGCTTCATTGAGCGTGTTCATCAGTTTAAGGCTGCGGTTATGTTTGAGTGAACTTGCCAGTGCCAGGTCAGCGAATCCGAGCGATTTGCGCATCTTTTTGTAGCCCATGGATATCCTCTAAGTTTCTGTAATATTAAAAGATATGTATCACAGGCGCCACTAAAAGGCAAGTGAAAAAGACGATAACAAGCTGATATTTCATGTTAAATTGAATTTAGGGGCACAACCGGTGGGCGCGGCGGCTCGGCCTTATGCCTAAATTTACATAGGTTGTGCAAAGGTCTCGTTGTGAAACTAATATTTATAGGTGGTGCTCAGAGATCTGGGACTACACTAATGCAAACACTTCTTTCAAATGCATTAAATCATACCGAAGTTTGGCCTGAAGCCAATTTTTTATGTGATTTATTTCAATTTTATACTAATGGTATAAAAAATTGGAATAAATCAGAATTTTATTTTGGAAAAAGAGATTATTTTAAAAGCTATGTTAAAGAGTTGATAAATAATATTTTGAAATATAGAATACCAAAAGACTTTAAAGGTAACTGTATTATCATTAAGGATCCTAACTTTTCTAAATATATAAAACAAATATACGAAATTTTCCCAGAATCATCCTTTTTTCTCTGTGTGAGAGACCCTAGAGATATTATATGCTCATTTTATGACATTGAAAATCGTGAAGCGCAAAATGGAACTTTAAGAAATAATTATAAAAATAGGAATATATCTTTCTACTGTAAAAAAATTAATGAGAGTTATAAATTGGCGTTAAAATATACTAAAAAAATTAATGTAATAAAATATGAAAAGTTAGTTGATAATCCATTTTATGAAATCAATAGTATTTCAAGTAAAGAAATGCCTTTCTCTCTTTCATCTACTGAGAATTTAATATGGTCAGACAAAAAGATGAGGCACAAAAATTCTTGGATTTCACCTCTTGAAGAAAAAAGTCCAAGCAAAGAAAGAGTAGGAGTATATAAATCTATTTTACGTGGATATGAAATATTTTACTGTCAGAAAAAATGTAATAATATATTTAAATCATATGGATATAAAAAGGTATTATTCTCAGCTCGAAAAAAATTTTTTTACTCAATATTAAGTAAAATTTTGTACAAATAACCTTTTTAGAAAATTCAGAAATTTTTGGTCTGAATTATAGTTTACTACCTGAATTTTGCACGCATACGGCCGTAGCGGCCACTGCCCGCGATTTTTTTTGATTCGGTCTCAACTGCCAAGATTACAGCAACGCTGCTGTTAGTGGCAGAGTTAAGAAACTTTATAAGTAGGGCTTCCTGAATTAGTAAAGATGCCGCATTAGCATGGGTAAATTCACCCTCTCAACAGTGACAGGTGCATTTTAGCCTGAAAATATTTACCGACTAATCGACCCAAAAGCCCGTTAAATCGTCTCTGAAGCACTCTGATATGGACCATGAACAGCAACGAGGAAGTAAAAAAGAGAGAAGAAAGGCCTTTCAGCCATTTCTCCAAGTTCATGACGATGAAGGATACCGCGATCGCCGTCTCGGATGTCACTGCCAGCTTACACATGATTCTGGATAGACTGAAGCGCCGCTTGCCCTGGCCGAACTTTCCCTCGATCGGGATCCGATCGAGCTCATCCTGACGGACCTGCTTTTTGATCTCTTTCTGTATCTCGACAGCGGCCGGTGGCCGGCCCAGCGGGGGACCCGAAAGGCGGATTCCATGTTTCTTGCAGAACCGGCGATTATCTTGGTTACGGTAAATCCGATCCACATGAACCGATGCCGGATAGTGCCCAAATCGTTTTCGAAATGCCTTGATCTGATCGATCAGATCCCCGGATTCATTGAAGGCATCCCAACTGATGCGGTCCACGAATGAAATGCCATTGATGAGACTGACCGATATCTTGGCACCAAATTCGGTAGCCGCACCGGCCTTACCCCGTTTGATCGGACGCACATGGGGTTGGCTGATGCTGACGATGCGATCATCGATACGATTTTCATGCTGGTCATACATCCATTGCTGCTGGCGATAGACTTCGTGAATGACCAGCAGCTCTTTGTACTGACGGGGACTGAGCTTCGTTAGCGGCGTTCGTTGGGATAGCTTGGTTATGCTTTTCAAGTTGCGCTTGAGATATCCCAACTGTTTCCGAATGGCCTTACGCCTCTTGCTCTTTGACAATCTTTTGCTTTTGGCTGCAGATAGAAACGCTTTGCGGGCTAACTTACGGTAGGTACGCGGTTTGGGATATTTCCCCTTGAATGGACTGTGTAGGATATCAATGATCCCTTCACTCTTCTCCCGGGCGGTATTCAACAACTTGAGGTCGGTTGGGAAAGTAATATCCGCGGGGGTACATGTGGCATCCAGAAGTAATTTGCCCTGGTTTTCACTACCTCCACCTGTAGGCGTGGAATCATCGTCATTTTTGGTTTGGGAACGGTCTTTCGATTGTTTTTCTTGTTCAAGTGCCTTGCGGGCAATCGACTCATTGATCTTGGCCAGCATCTTTTTGCCAAACCGCTTGCGGAAGTATACGAACAGGGACGGATCAAAGGGCTTTTCGTCCTCATAGGCCTTGTAGCCTAAAAAGTATTGGAGATACGGATTTTCCCGGATCTGTTCTACCGTCTCTTCATCGCTGGTTCCCAAGCGCTCCTTGATAATCAGGGCGCCCAAGGCGACTCTTACCGATTTGGCCGGAGGGCCCAAACCGGAGTTGGTCAACGATTTACTGTAGGCCGGTTCGAACTGACCCCATGGAATAAACTTGGCTAATTTCACCCAGCGATTGTCGCTTCGCAGTTTTCCGCCGAAAGGCAATTCGAAAGTTTCGAATTCCAGCTGCTTTTGATTATGTCGATACATGATAGGACCGAGAAAAGTGCAAGGGTTTTGAGGGGTAAAGCGTGGTTATATTTGCATTTAGCTCGATCCTCAATACCATAAAATGTATAGTATTTCAAGTGTTTATCTTTAATTCAGGAAACCCTAAGTAAAATACCTTGTCATTTTGTTCAGTATGTCTCCAAGATTAAAGATAATATTTCCATGCAAGAAGTTTTTTGCATTAAGTGAGTAGCTACCCGGTGGCTGGCTGAAACATCGCCCGGCCCACGGCCGAGGCTGCGACCTTTTATTATCGAGGTATTTTAGGAAAGCCATCAATGCCGGCGTTCGGCTATCCTGGACCGAGTAACGAACCTTATCTTTATTCGAGTCGGTGGCCAGCTGCGGTTATGTTTGAGTGAACTTGCCAGTGCCAGGTCAGCGAATCCGAGCAAGTTGCGCATCTTTTTGTAGCCCATGGACATCCTCCAAGTGTCTGTAATATTATAAGATATGTATCACAAACGCCACTAAAAGGCAAGTGAAAAAGGCGATAACGAACTGATATTTCATGTTAAATTAAATTTAGGGGCACAACCTGTGGGCGCGGCGGCTCGGCCTGATGCCTAAATTTACATAGGTTGTGCAAAGGTCTCTTAGATTAATATATTTAAATGCTGTATACTAACATAAAAAAGAAGTATGACATAATTTTCATTATACCACACATGGGACAAGGCGGTTCTCAAAGGGTTGCTTCTAACCTCATTAATCACTGGGTTAAAAAAGAAAAGACCGTTTTATTGATTGAATTCTTTCCGAATAAGCCTCTTTGCCATGAAGTTAATGACAGTGTGGACAGAATTTTCATTCTAAATAATTCTTATATTAACTTGAGAAAATATAAGAAGACTATAGGTAATATAATTATAAAACTTTTAAACGTATTAAAAAGAGCTATGCCATTTACACTAGTACGTCTCAAACAAAAAAATAATATATTTATTAAAAATGAAGGTAAAGGGTACATAAAAGATATATTAATTCAAAAAAACACTAAATTTGTAATTTATCTTACCCATCTACTGATTGATGTACTCAAAATCGATATTACATCAGTAGTTAAGATTTATTATGTTATGTCATTCCTTTTTATTCCTGGAGACTTTAGAAGACTAAGAAGACTAAGAAGTGTTTTTAAAAGTGTTGAATCTAAGTGCGTAATAAGTTTTTTAGGAGCCACTAATATTAAAACTATTATGAGCAGTTATGGCTTAAATAGGAGAATAATAATATCAGAAAGAAATGATCCCAATATTCAAAAACTTTCTGATCCCTGGGATTTTCTTAGAAAAAAGTTTTACAGATTGGCTGATGTTGTCACATCAAATAGTAAAGGATCAATTGAGACACTTAAAGATTTTGTACCATATGATAAATTGCTCTACATTCCTAATCCACTTACTTTTAATATTTGTTCAATTGAAAAAAAGAAACGTTTTAAAATAATTCTTTGTGTTGGCAGGTTAGTAAAACAAAAGTCAATTGACACACTTTTAAAGGCATTTTCTTTAATGTATAAATCAATTCCTAGTTGGCATATTTTAGTTGTAGGTGAAGGCCCTTTGAAAAATGAATTGATAAATCTCTCCTATAGATTGAAAATATTTAAAAGAACTCATTTCATGGGCTATCGAAAAGATATTTATAGATTTTATAAAATTTCATCAATATTTGTAATGCCTTCTTTACATGAGGGAATGCCTAATTCGCTTATGGAAGCAATGTGTCATGAAATACCGGCAATAGTTAGCAACTCTTCTCCTGGACCATTAGAACTGATTAAGGATCAATATAATGGTTATATATTTCAAAAAATGAATATTTTCGATTTAAGAGATAAGATATATAATTTAGTAAAAAATGAAAATCTTAGACTGGAAATGGGTAATAGACATAGAGAATTTATCAATGATTTTTCCCTAAATACTATTTCAACGCATTGGGAATCATTAATTCAAAAGGATATTTAGTTTTAAATTTTTTTAAAAATTTCTTTTTAGTGGGTTTACTCAACTTTCGGGGATAATCCTATAATGTAGCCTAAAGGTGGACCCCAAAGCTTTGACAGGTGATGTGGGAATAAACTAAAAGCCAACCTAATTTGAAAAACCAATCCCATCCATCCTACTCAAAAGACAGGGCTTTACAAGATCTATCTAAATGAATCATAAAATTTTGTTTAAACAAGGTAGTAATTATACTAAAATCATTAGATGGCTTTTTTATGAGTCTTTTATCAAGGGCTTTTTTAAAAAACCTTTTTATATTGTTTTGTTAAGTGTTTTAAGATTAGGTTGTCAAGCATCCGCAGTTACTACTTTGTATTACTATGCTAATTCTTTGAAGAACGATAAGGCGTTTAAATTTTTTGAATATACTTTAGTAGCAAGAGAATCTGTTATATTTTTATGGGTTATAATTTTTAGCACATTATTCCTGTTTTCACTTGCTTCTATTTTCCAATACTATGCACGTAAAATATCTATTTCATTAGCTAAATCTATGGAAGTTAAGTTTTCTAAAAACTCTTTAACTATATTGAGTAGACTTCCAGACAATAATTATTACAGATTAAGTCTCGATTATTTTAAAGGAAAATATCGGAAGATAGCAAGTGACTGTAGAAGAATAGGTATGGTTATTAGAACCTTTGGCTATGCTATACCTGATATACTGAGTGGTTTTGCAGCAACTATTTCTATATTATCAATTGATACTTTTTTAACTCTTATGGTAGCTTGTTTAGCAATATTTATTTTTATGGCTCAATATCCATCAAACATACGTGGTTCTTCATTTTCAAAAATGTTTGAAAATAATTCAAAAAATCATAATACATGTATTAATAATACACTTTCTTCTTTTTCAAAATTAGAAAGTGATTTTAGAAAAGCTTCTAAAGACATTAATATGATCTTTTCTAAAAAAGAGGTGAAAGAAAGCATAGAAGGCTTTAGCGGAAGAGTAAAAGTTTTAGAAGAAAGCACTCTAACTTCTCAAATTGGTGGTGCCGTTGCCCTATCGCTTACAATTTTTGTTATTGGGAATAGATTGATTTCTGGTATAGATACAAATTGGGGTTTGCTGCTTGCTTATATTGTTTCCTTAAGGATTGTATTAACCGCTATTGTTACTACAGGCAGAACTCTTACAGGTGTAAGTAGATTCTACCCTCAAATTGTTCGACAATTCCAATTATTAGTTACAGTTAAAACTTCTCTAAATAAAAGTTGTTTACAGCTATGCAAAAACGATAAAATAACAGTTAAATATTTAATCAAGAAGAAAAATTATATAGAAATTCAAAGCGATGTTCCGTCAAAAATAAAAATTTTAACTAACGATAATTTTGATAAATTTGTAACTTTAATTTTTAACAATATTATTTTTAAAAAAAATTGCGTCTTAAACGATTCAAAAATCAATCCTCTTTTTCTAGTTAATCGTAAAGACTGTGAGGATCTAATCAAATTAATAAAATCTAAAGATTCTAAAGAAGTGAGAATCGCAGTTATTCATATTGATCTATACTGTAAAATTGATAATTATTTAAAAAAGTCATTATCAGAAATTACTTTCTTATTTATTTTTGATAATAATAAATTCCTTAAGATTCACAATTACACCACTATTGTATCATCAAATTATAATATAATTAAAGTAATAAAAAATGATGACGAATTGTTTAGTTATAATATAAAAAAAGCGATTGATTTTTTAAAAGAAGAAAAAATAAAATTTAAATCGAACCTTAAAACAAAATCCAATGAAGACGAAGAGGATGATGATGAATAAATTATTTAAAACTTCGAAAAACATTAGAAACTTAGCTTTAAGATTTGGTGTTTCACAAAAATTTTTAAAGCTTTATGAATACAAAGTAAATGATTTTTTTTTCCTTAAAAAAATAAAAAAAAAGGATCTTTCAAGAGACAAATACTTTTTGTATAAAAGAGCTTTAAAATTTGGGTATTTTTCTTGGCCAAAAAAAATAAACAAATTTACTCATAACTTAGACGTCATAGATGTTGGATGTGGAACAGGATTGCATGCAATCGGATATGACTTTTTTGGAGTAAAAAGCTATACTGGACTTGATCCCAAAATTCAATATGATAATTGTAATGGAAAAAATTTAAGAAAAAGAATATATGAAGACTTTAAATATAGCCCTAAAGATATAATGAAAGAGATTGATACAATACATTATATAAGTGGAACATTTGAAGATATTGATCCAAAAAATAAATTTGACATTGCTGTACTACATAATGTTACTGAACACTTATTAAACTTAGAAGATGTATTGTACGGAATCTCGAAGATTTTAAAAACGAATGGAAAAATATTGTTTAATCACCATAACTTTTTTTGTTGGAATGGGCATCATAAAGTACCTAAAACTATATATGATATAAAAAAAAATGATCCTATACAGAAAAATTATATTGATTGGAAGCATTTGGAAATTCCTTATGATAAAAATAGTGAATTGTTTAAAAAATTAAATAGAATAAGTATTGACCAACTAAAAAAATTAACACAAAAATATTTTTTAATTGAAACTTGGAACGAAATAAAGTCAACAAAAGAATATGGCATTGAAAGACTCACCCCTGAAATCATTAAAAGACACGATTGCTACACAAAGAAAGAGCTATCGATTCAGCATATTTTTTGTATTGCAACAATTAAATGAAATTTAACTATTTGAGTATGATAATTTTTTTAATCTCTTTTTAAAACATTTTACAATCATATTATCTTCTATAATTTTGAATATTTGTAAGGCTTATCATTTTGCAAAGTTCTTTCAGTCTGATGGTTTCGAAGGCGCAGCACTTGCTTGCTAACCGAGCAACTTGAGAATTATGAATAGCCAGAAATATAAAAAAAAAGTGATTGCTCTTTTTATCCCAGGATTGAACGGTGGCGGTGCTCAGAGATTTATCATAAACCTTGCAAACTCCTTGACCGATCTAACAGATAATCTGATTCATATCGTCCTTACTAGAAAGGATGGTATATTACAAAAACACTTGAAGCCGGAAGTAAATATTATTGATCTCGGAACGAAAAAGGTTTCACGTTCGATTCCAGCCATTGTAAACTACTTAAAAATAACGCAACCTATGGCAATTATATCGACTCTTAATTATGCTAATGTCGTTTGCTTGGTATCCTGGATAATTGCTGGGAAACCTTGTAAAATTATTGTTAGGGAAGCGAATATAATAAGAAAAGTAAAGGGCGAGTCTTTCGATCGAATACAGTCTATTATTGTATTATTTCTTATGAAGGTTCTTTACCCATACGCAGACAAAGTAATAGCCATTTGTAACGATGTCCTCAAGACCATGTTAGACGCAGGAATAAAAATTGAAGAGAATGCTGTATTGATTGGCAACCCAATTTTTATCCCTGAAATTACTTCCGATCCTTTAGCCATCCCATGGTTACCCAAACGAACCACGCCATTTATATGTGCAGCTGGCCGCCTTACAGAACAAAAGGGTTTTGATGTTTTAATCAATGCTTTTGCTAAAATAAATGACAAGCAGATTCATCTTGTCATCTTAGGAGAGGGACCATTGCGTTTTGACTTAAAAAGTCAAACTTATAAACTCGGTATCCAAGAACGGGTTCATCTACCGGGATTTGTAAATAATCCTACAGAAATAATTCGTCAATCAAGACTTTTTGTCTTATCGTCAAGGTGGGAGGGCTTCGTAAATGTTCTTCTTGAAGCTCTTGCCTGTGGTACACCTGTGGTCTCAACTAACTGTCCCGGTGCACCCAAAGAGATCCTAAAAAGCGGATCATACGGACACCTTGTACCATGCGATGATGTGGATGCTTTAGCGAGAGGCATTGAGTTTTCCCTCGACAAACCTATAAGCACCCCAGAACAGAGAATTAGCCGGGCCTATGATTTTTCCTCCGATAAAATAGCTAAGCTTTATTTGAAGCATATTCTTTAGAAACCACCGTATGAAAAGTTTTAGATTACTCTTTTTTCTTTATATTCCTGATAGAATATTATCGATATTTTGTTATTTCATACTCAACAGAAAACTTCCGAATAGGATATAAAATTTGATTAAATAGCTGTCACTAATAAGACAATGTCGTTGAATTAAGCCTCAGCCACGCATAACCCATTGTATTTTTGAATGATTAATGATATATTAGCTGCCAAATATATCAACCCAAAAACCCAAAAGGAGATAAAAATGATTGCGGAAAAAAGAGAAATTGGCATGGAGACTGAAATGCCCGAACTGTGCCGGATATAATCGAATCTTTAAAAAATTTGATCGAATCCGAAGATTTCTGCAATCGATTTAAAAATCGGCCCGAAGACTTTACCCGCAACCGGGCCTTGCCCTTTAAAAATCTCATTTACTACATGATCAATTTGCCCGCGGCGGCATATGAAACCGAATTGTACCATCTTAACAAGAACCTGAAAGGGTCGGACATCGCCGAGCCCCTGGCTTCCAAAAGCGCATTGACCAAAGCCCGAGAAAAGCTGAGCCACATGGCCTTTATCGAACTCAACGATTATCTGGTACGTCTGAGCCAAATGCGCTTTGCGCCAAACCGTTGGAACGGGTTCTTTCTTTTGGCTACCGACGGTACGCTGTGCACCCTGCCCACGGCAAAACCGGTTGTCGAACATTTCGGTCAATGGCATGGGCGACAGGGCGATCCTTGCCCGAAAGCGCGCGTCTCGCAATTATACGATGTTTTAAACAATATTTCGGTAGCCGCGTCGATCACCTCAAAATGTATTGGCGAACGAGAACTGGCCGCCGCTCATTGTGCTCATCTCGGTCCAGAGGACTTAATGCTGCTGGACCGCGGCTATGAAAGTTTTTGGCTGTTCAAGCTTATCGTGGCAAGTAACGCCAATGTCTGTGCCCGTGTATCGTGTAATAAACTCAAAGTTGTCAAAGCGTTTTTGCAATCCAGGGAGCCAGACCGAATCGTTAAATTATCCTGCACTCCCAATTCGGCTCGTAAATGCGCCGAATTCGAATTGGATAAAAAACCGCTAAAACTTCGCCTGGTGCGGGTAGATCTGCCAACAGGCGAGAGCGAAGTCCTGATCACCTCGCTAACCGACCGGGGAAAGTACCCGGTGGAGATTTTCGGTGATTTGTATCACCAGCGTTGGCCGGTGGAAGAAGACTATAAAATTATGAAGTCACGCATCCAAATCGAAAATTTCAGCGGCAAAACGGTTCATTCGGTCTATCAGGACTTTTACGCCAAGGTATTCACCAAAAATTTCGCGGCCATTCTTATCCAGAGCGTCAGTGACCGGATTAAAACGATTTCGTCCGGACGCCTTTATTCGTACAAAGCCAACGTTACCAATGTATTGGCGATGCTGCGCCACCACATTGTCGTATTGTTCAACCGGATGCAAAATCTACTACGTGACAATGTGTCGAAACTTCAAAACCTAATCGTACGTGTGTTAAACGAGATCCGGCCTGGCCGTAGCGAACCGAGGGCCTTTAAAAAGAAAAGTCGCCGAAAATTTAGCACCGCGTATAAACCAATTTCTTAATTCAACGACATTGACTAATAAGATGCTAATAGAAAATGCCGATATTTTACCTTTGGTACAGACAAAAAATGGAGACCTACACCATAACTGCATCGTTTATTATTAAAACATTCACCTCGACAGTTTTTTTGGCTGTTGGTTTTTCTACTAGCACCGCAAATGATCAAACATCACCTCACGCATCTGCGTCAAAGAATGGCTATCGCCGTCTTTTTTATTGGTTTGAAATCAAAAAGACCTGCTATTCGTTTTACAATGTTTGGAATATCTCCGTTTATAAACGTTTCTTTTTTTGTGGTTCTGATACTATTGGCCATCGCTAAAATAACAAATTACTTCAGAATGGCGCCTGAGAGTAGAATCATGCTTTTCATAGTAGCAGGGCTCTTATTTTGGTTAGGAAATCTGGAAGGGTAGGCTGAAATATTAGGAGTTCGTCAAGCTGATATTTACAATTTTACGATGACAAAAGTAAGTGGGTTGGGTTTTGTATTCTGGTTCCTTGTGTTGATCATAATGGGATTGCAAGGTTAAGATTACAGGCACCGTTATAATTTTGAGATGGGTACCATTTTCTTTTATCTCGCCACTTATTTTTTTGTCGAGGTAACGGGCCGCCTGTTCGAAAGTACGGTCATTCTAGCCCTATTGGCAGGACTGTCGCTGACGGATTGGCTTCGCAACGTGTTTCTTTTTCTTGTTTCTATGCAAAGCCTTTTTTATTACGTGTCGAATATCTATCAATC
This sequence comes from Desulfosarcina widdelii, assembly GCF_009688965.1. Classification (GTDB taxonomy): domain Bacteria; phylum Desulfobacterota; class Desulfobacteria; order Desulfobacterales; family Desulfosarcinaceae; genus Desulfosarcina; species Desulfosarcina widdelii. The sequence continues at coordinate 994,111 of NZ_AP021875.1, forward strand.
GTGGATGGGATTCGGATCCCGATGAGCAACCACGCTACAAATATTCTACACATAATTACTGGACTTTCAACCGGCGGCGCAGAACGTTCACTTTTCAATCTTCTAAATGGGAGGACGAAGGAACCGTATCGAAATTTGGTGGTATCTCTTTCCACCGATGGCACTTTTGGACACCGGTTACGAAATATAGGTGTTCAGGTGGAGGTTCTTAATCTGAAACCGAGACTTTCCTTTCTTAAGTCAATACGCCAGCTCTATCGGATTGCAGAGCGATTCAATCCCGATATTATTCAAGGATGGATGTACCACGGCAATCTTTCAGCGAGTTTAATTGCATTGTTGATAAGAGGGAAAATCCCCGTCATATGGAACATCAGGCATTCATTGTATAATCTTTCTTATGAGAAAAATTCCACAAAATTGGTGATACGAACCAATCGTGCTCTTTCTTATCAACCAACTGCCATAGTATACAACAGCAATATTTCCAGAGAGCAACACGAATCTTTCGGCTTCCGTTCAAAAACCGGTGACGTTATTTCAAACGGATTCGACATTGAACATCTGAAACCATCCGACGAAAAACACTATTATACCAGAGAGATGCTCGGAATACCAAAATCCGCATTTGTCATTGGCCATGTGGCACGCTATCATCCCATGAAAAACCACACTGGTTTTCTAAAATCAGTTGGCAAAATTGCCAACGACAATAAGAATCTCCACATAATACTATGTGGTAAAGGAGTTGTTGCAGAAAACACCCTCTTATCCAAATGCGTTCCTTTAAAAAGTCAACAGCAATTTCATTTTTTAGGCGAACGTATGGATGTGCATAAAATTATGAGAGGCATGGACCTATTGTGCCTTTCTAGCCGGTGGGGTGAAGGATTCCCAAATGTATTGGGGGAGGCGATGGCGTTGGGCATCCCCTGTGTAACTGCGGATGTTGGAGAAAGCGCTGATATTGTGGGTGAAACAGGAATTGTTGTGCCCGTAAACAACGAAAAAGCAATGAGAAAAGCCATTGTTGGTATATTAAACATGTCGGCAGAAGAAAGGTCCAGTAAAGGAGAAAGCGCTAGGAAACGTGTCGAGGAATATTATTCTTTAGCTCTCATGGTTGAAAAGTACAGGACTCTATACGAGCGTTTGCTTCATTGAGGTTATAGCTATTCAACAAGGCACACAAAGTGTTTACCGACAAAGAGAAGAAACGAATATTCATTGTATCTCGTTGCACATGGACGTTGAGTAATTTCCGATCCGGTCTCATAAACGAGTTGCAGCGCAAAGGTCATGATGTCCATTGTGGAGCCGCGTTTGGAGATGGGTATGATCGCAAATTGTCAGAAATGGGAATCAAGCTAAAATCCCTGCCCATAGATAAGAATTCGATGAATCCCTTTGCAGATCTCGTTCTTTTAATGGCTCTGTATCAATGGTACGTAAAGGAAAGGCCTGATATTGTACATCATTTCACAATAAAGCCGGTGATCTATGGGAGCATAGCTGCCAAATTGGCTGGTGTTCCCAAAATCATTAATACCATTACCGGAATGGGTTATGTTTTTACTGAAGAGAAAGTTGAATTCCTTCGAACCGTTGTAAAACGATTGTATCAAATAGCATTGCAGTTATCACATTACACTTTTTTCCAAAACATCGACGACTATCAATATTTTGTAAGTAACCATCTGATAAAATTTAAGAAAACAGGACTTTTGCCCGGATCGGGTGTTGATTGCAGCTTTTTTTCTCCAGAATTCTTTCTTTGCGAGGCAAATAAAGATAGACTCAATGTTTTAATGGTTTCAAGATTGTTAAAGGATAAAGGCATTTATGAATTCATAGATGCTGCAAAGTCGATAAAAGAAACATCACCGCAAATAAATTTTCAGTTGTTGGGTGGATTGGATACAAGAAATCCTAATGTTGTGCCTGAAAATGAACTCAACCAATGGATAGAGCAGGGAATCGTCGAATGGCTTGGAGAAATGAATGATGTGCGGCCAATAATTGCCGCAGCAGATTTAGTGGTACTGCCTTCCTACCGTGAGGGTATTCCTCGTGCTTTACTGGAGGCATCCTCTATGTGCAAACCAGTAATCACGACTGACGCAGTAGGATGCCGCGAGGTCGTTGATAACGAAATCACAGGCTTGATCGTACCTGTTAGAAATAGCAAGAAATTGGCAGAAGCCATCCGTAAAATATTGCAGAATCCTGAAATGGGACGACAAATGGGTGTGGCTGGTCGAAAAAAAATAAAATCTGAATTTGATGAGAAGATTGTCATTGACAAAACCTCTCAAATATATTTCCAAAAACAACAATTTCCATAGTGATCGACTATCCTTTTTTGAATTTTTTTCAGCATATTAACTAACCCACAAACAAATCAAACAGAAGGAAAATGATGCGAGTCTTAATAACAGGAGGCGCAGGATTCATCGGTTCCCATCTAGCGGAAGCTCACCTCGAAAAAGGAGACGATGTTTACATCATAGACGATTTGTCTACTGGAAGTATGGACAATATCCGTTCTCTTCAAAAAAATACCGCCTACAAAGATAAGCTTTTCGTTCACATCAACACGATCCTCAACCCGGACATCCTCCTTGATTTGACCGGAATCTGCGACGTCGTCTACCACCTGGCTGCAGCTGTGGGTGTTAAGACGATACTGGACAAGCCACTGGAATCCATCGTCACCAACATTCAGGGCACTGAGAAAGTGCTGGAGATGTGTAACAAATTCAAGAAGCGGGTGCTCATTGCTTCCACCTCCGAAGTATATGGCAAGCATATGCACGCCCCGCTGGTTGAAACGGACAACATTATCTACGGACCCTCCAGCAAATTTCGATGGAGCTACGCCGCATCCAAATTGATGGACGAATTCACGGCCCTGGCCCACCACCGAACCAATGGTCTCGAAGTGGTTATTGCCCGTCTTTTCAACACCGTGGGGCCCAGACAGACGGGCGCCTACGGGATGGTCATTCCTCGATTTATCGCCCAGGCCTTAAACAACGAGTCCATCACGGTTTTCGGTGACGGCACTCAGACACGGACATTCACATACGTCAATGATGTCGTGGCTTCCCTGATAGCACTTATGGCATCCGATCAGGCTGTTGGCGAGGTAACAAATATTGGTGGAGTGGAAGAAGTTACCATATTGGAACTCGCCCAGAAGATTATTGAAATGACGAAATCGTCATCCAAAATCAAGTTTATCCCATACGAAGAGGCCTTTGGGAAAGACTTCGAAGACATGCAGCGACGCGTGCCCAGTACCGAAAAATTGGCCCGCATCACCGGATTTGCCCCGGACAAAAGCCTTGAGTTCATTCTTACCAAAGTCATCGAATCCAACAAGGTTGGCAGCTGACGAAGTCGCGCAGCGTTCGATTCATTATTCTTTATAGAGAAGCAAATCGAAAATGCTTGATAAAAACCAATTATGGCTCGCTTTCGCCGCTTTCTCGCTTTGCCTCACCTTTACACCCATCGTGCGACTCGTAGCCACAAAGAAAGAATGGGTCGCCAAGCCCAAAGAAGACCGCTGGCATAAAAAAACAACTGCACTAATGGGGGGCATCGCCATTTTTATAGGAATTGCCGTCCCCCTTTTTATCATTGGCGATTTTTCCATTTTTTGGAAAAAAATTCTGGCCGGTGCCAGTTTCAAAAAACCTCCTGCCATGCCCGCTGTCATATTGCACGGGTCGATTCTTCTTTTTCTTTTAGGGCTGGCGGACGATTTCATCAACATTAAGCCTCATAACAAATTACTTGGTCAGATCATCGTGTCCAGTATGGTGGTTTTCGTCGGATTCCGGTTGAACTGGTTCACCTCACTGACCTTGGACACGATGGTTACCTTGGTCTGGATCGTGGGCATCACCAACGCTTTCAATCTGCTGGACAACATGGACGGGCTTTGCGCCGGAACGGCTATGGTTGCGGCGTTGGCGTTGGCGGCATTGTACGCTAAATACGATCCTTCGGCGTTGTCCGTTTCCCTGATCATCGCCGCTTCCTGCGGAGCTTTTTTGATCTACAACTTTAATCCGGCCTCTATCTTCATGGGAGACTGCGGTAGCCTGGTCATCGGGTTTGCCATTGCTGTTTTAAGCCTGTATCATGGTGAATTCACAACAGGTAGCCGTCTTGCCACTGTCGCGGTTCCCCTGTTGATTCTGATGGTCCCCCTGTTGGACACCAGTTTGGTAACGATTATTCGCCTGTTAAGCGGTCGCAAAGCGTCGACAGGAGGCCGTGATCACACTTCCCATCGTCTCGTGCTGATGGGATTCAGTGAAAGGGGCGCTGTACTTTTTTTGTATGGGATCGGTGTTGTTTCAGGCATCGGTGGCGTTTTTGTCAGCCACAGCGACACGCTGACTTCTCCGGCCGTCATCATTCCTATTTTTTCCGCCATGGTTCTTATGGGGATTTACCTTTCCCAACTGCGCGTCTACCCGGAAAAGGAGTTCTCCGTTCTTCGGGGGAAGAAGTTTACCCCTGTTTTGGTTGAACTGACCTATAAAAAACAAATCCTTCTGGTCATTTTGGACTTGGGAATCGTTGCCTTCTCTTATTATCTGGCCTATCGGCTGAGATTCGACGGACCTGAATTCAGAATCTTTTTTAAAAGTTTTCTTAAATCACTTCCTGTAATTATCGCGGTCAAACTGCTGGTTTTTTATTCTACCGGAATATACAGGGGGTTTTGGCAATATATCAGCACGCCGGACGTCTTCCTCTTTGTCCGCAGTTCCTTTTTTGCCACTCTGCTTTCGATTGTCAGTGTTACCATTTTGTATCGGTTCAACCAATTTTCCAAAGGTGTTTTCATCATCGACCTGATTCTGACAACACTCTTTTTGTTGGGGACCCGAGGTTCATTCCGCCTGTTCAAGGAGACTATAAAGCGCAAAACGCTGAAAGGGAAACGGGTCCTCATTTACGGTGCCGGTCGGGGCGGTGAACTCTTGATTCGAGAAATTCTGAACAACAAAAAAATAGTGTTGGAACCGGTCGGTTTACTGGATGATAACCGTTTTAAAATCGGCAAGAGGATTCAAGGCTTTCCAATATTAGGAAAATTCGATCAATTGCCGCAGTTGATTGATCAATTCAATATTGAAGGCGTATTAATTTCCTTTAACGGCAATACCAGCAACCAAAAAGCCTATTGGGAAGCCATGCGTGTCTGCAGGGAAAAGGGGCTGTTTCTCAAAACGTTTTCAATCGATCTAAAGGAAGTGGATTTGGAGCAAACAACCATCAACTTGGCGCCTTCGAAGAGGAAGCCTGTCAACGTCAATAAACTATGAGTCTGTCACTGTAGGGAAAATCGATTCTATCCAACACAACAATTCGAGAACAAGATTCAAGAAACAAGGTTTCAATGATTAACCGTTTAATTCAAAAAGGCGTACGCATTCCCAACCCTGAGAATACGCAGATCGGGGGCGATGTCGATGGTGATCGCGTTTCCGCTAAAGTGGCTGTAATCCACGCCGGCTGCAAAATCTTCGGTAGCCAGACCCTGATCTGTGACGGTGTCGAACTGGGCGCCGAGGCACCCGTCACCCTGAAAAATTGCTTTGTCGGTCCCAACGTTAAACTCAAGGGCGGTTATTTCGAAAACTGTGTTTTCCTGGAAGGCGCCGAGGCCGGCAGCGGCTCCCACGTGCGCGCCGGCACGATTTTCGAGGAGCAGGCCAGCATCGCCCATACGGTGGGACTCAAGCAGACTATCCTGTTTCCCTTTGTCACCTTGGGAAGCCTGATCAATTTTTGTGACTGCTTGATGGCCGGCGGTACCAGCCGCAAGAACCACAGCGAAGTGGGCAGTTCTTACATTCATTTCAACTATACGCCCAATCAGGACAAGGCCACGGCGTCACTGATCGGCGACGTCCCCAATGGGGTGATGCTCAACCAGAATCCCATTTTCCTGGGAGGACAGGGCGGTCTGGTGGGGCCCTGTAGAATCGCCTACGGCACCGTGATCGCTGCCGGTTCCATCTACCGCAAGGATGTAATCAAACCGGATCACCTGGTATTCGAGGGCGGGGGCAGGGGAGGAAGCGTTCCTTACACCACCGGCATTTACCGCTCGGTGAAGCGACAGGCGACGAACAACATCGTCTATTTGGCCAACCTGTTCGCCTTAATGGCCTGGTACACCCACGTCCGCCGCCTGTTTGTCAGCGAACGATTCCCACAGGCCCTTTACCAGGGGTTGGTAGACACCCTGCAAACTGCCATCGATGAACGCATCAAGCGGTTTTCCGCCTTTTGTGAAAAGCTTCAACGTTCGCGAACGCTTTACGAGGAACAGATGGGCGATAGCGCTTCCAGCAAACTCGTCCAACAGAAAAAAGAGTTGATCGCCAATCGCAACTTTGTCGCAGAGCGGATAGGTGAAAACATAGAAGGAATCGAAGCATACGCCAGCCCTGAGTTTATATCGCAAATCGAAAAAAGGATTCAAACCTGTGGCTCCGTCTACATCGATGTGATCAAAAGCCTGGATAGCACGGAGACCCAGCACGGAACCCAATGGCTTCAGCAAATTGTCGATCAAGTGGTTGAACAGATGCTGGATCTGTTTCCTTCTCTAAGGTAACGTTTCCTCGATTATATTTGAACGACGAGCATTGGCCACCAGCACCTTGACTTTATCGGCTATTCGCTTTACCTTATAGTAAAACAAAAAAAGGGAGGGGGAGGGGATATGGCATTGGCAAAACTCTCCAGTAAATCCCAGGTCGTTCTTCCAGCGGCGATTCGTAAAATGCTTAAGATTTACCCTGGCGATGAGCTGGAGATCACGACGAAAGACAATACTATCATTATCCGAAAAGCAGCCGCCTCGGCAACTGAAGAACTCGATGCCTGTGGTTCCGATATCTGGAAAGGATACGATAACGAACTTGACCAGGCGCGTAACCAGTGGAATTAAACCCCGCGGAACTCCCCGCAAAACAAATATACGCCCTGGACACCGTTGTACTGATTTATTTTCTGGAGCGACATCCCAATTATTACGACGATGCAAAAAAGTTGTTTCGACGGATTGAAGCAGGTGAAATTTCAGCGGTTCTTTCTACATTGGTTTTTGCCGAACTGCTGGTTCCGGCATTTCGTTTGAACAAAATACAACTCATCCAGAAAATTATCCGATCTTTGTCTAACTTCCCGAACCTCAAAATGGTTCCTGTATCTCCGGATATTTCAATCGATGCCGCACGGCTGAGAGCCAAAACCGGTATCCGCACACCTGATGCCATTCATCTGGCGACAGCCTTTGCGTCCAACGCCGAGGGACTGATAACCAATGACAAAGCGTTGCTTAAAGCTGCCACCGACGATTTTCGGATTTGGCTGTTCGATAATCCAAATGGTAAAGGAAAATCGCATTGAAAAGATTTTTCGGCACTGACGGAATTCGAGGCGTCGCCAACCGCTTTCCGCTGGATTGCGAAACGGCGCTGGTTGCAGGACGGGCCATTGCTGTACATTTCAACAAAAACGAAACCGCAACGGGCCGGTTTCTGATTGGTCGTGATTCTCGGATATCCGGCAGCATGCTGGCCAACGCCCTGGCTGCGGGAATCTGCTCCATGGGAAGCGATGTCTATCTGGCCGGCGTCATCCCTACGCCTGGTGTGGCCTACCTGACGGCAGCCGATGGATTCGATGCCGGTATTGTGATTTCAGCGTCTCACAATCCGTTCTACGACAACGGGATCAAACTGTTCGGGAGCGATGGATTTAAATTGTCTGATGCAGCCGAGGGTTCCATCGAGGCCTTGATCGGTGATCCGCCAGCTCTGGCCAAGCAAAGCAAGGCCGTTCAACAGGTTGGCCGGATTAACGCTTTCGATGGTGCCGGTTCCCGGTACCGCAAATTTCTGGAAAATGTAGTTTCCGACGGCAGTGGCAAGCCATTCGACGGCATAACTTTGGTTATTGACGGCTCCAATGGCGCCGCCAGTGAGATCGCTCCCGAGCTTTTCCGATCCCTTGGCGCAACCGTAAAATCAATTTCATGCACGCCGGACGGAATCAACATCAACGATAACTGCGGCTCCCAGCATCCCCGGACTTTGGCCCGGGCCGTGGTCGCAGAAAAAGCCGATGCCGGTTTGGCTTTCGATGGCGATGCCGACAGGTTGATTGCGGTGGACGAAACGGGAACCGTTTTGTCCGGCGATCAGGTAATGGCCATCTGTGCCCGTGATATGCTTTCCAACGGGAAACTGAACAGCGCCAAAGTGGTCACCACGGTAATGAGCAATATCGGATTGGGACAGGCGCTGGCGTCCATGGGAATCGAACACCTCAAGACCCAAGTCGGCGACCGTTACGTGATGGAAGAGATGCGAAAGACCGGTGCGGTTTTGGGCGGCGAAGATTCCGGCCACATGATTTTTTTAAATTACCACACCACCGGCGACGGCATGCTGGCAGCCATCAAACTTTTGGAGGCCGTGCACGCTGCAGGTAAACCCCTGTCCGAGCTTGCAACCGTCATGACGGTCTTTCCCCAGTGCCTGATCAACGTAGACGTAACGGCCAAACCCGCCGTCGATACGGTCGATGCCATCGTGACAGCTATCGCCGGTGTAGAAGCGAAACTGGGCGATAAGGGCCGAGTACTGGTGCGCTATTCGGGGACCCAACCCCAATGCCGGGTGATGGTGGAAGGACCGACCGAGGCAGAAACGCAGTCGTTTTGCAAACAAATCGCCGATGTGGTTGCCGGAGAATTGGGTTGAAAGACTGAAAGATTGATGATGCAAGAAGGGTGGATGAAAGGAAGAAAGTCCTAAGAATCAAATAAGATAAAAACCGTAACTAATTAAAAAACCCCTGATTCGGATAGGTAGCCGAATCAGGGGTTTTTTCGTTATTCGCGGTTGCCGCCAAAAATCATCAGCAGGTACTGAAACATCAGGATAAAATCCAGATACAGGGTCAAGGCGCCGATGATTGCGCCTTTTCGAACCACTGCTGCATCGAGACCGGCGGGCTGGGCCATGGCCATGTGTTTGAGCTTCTGGGTGTCGTAAGCAGTCAGCCCGGTGAACACGATCACACCGATATAGCTGATGATCATCTGCATGCCGGGGCTTTTCAGAAAAATATTGACCACCGAAGCGATTAAAATTCCGATCAGTCCCATGAACATGAAATTACCGACTCCGGTCAGATCTTTTTTGGTCACCCAGCCAAAAATGCTGCAGGCCGCAAATGTGCCGGCACAAATGAAGAAGGTCGAGGCGATGGATGACATGGTATAGACCAGAAAAATGAACGCCATGGTCGCCCCGTTCAATGCAGCGTAAAACATGAACATGCCGGTAGCGGTTGAGGCTTTCATTTTTCCGACACGAGCGGCAAGCATGAAAACCAGCGCCAGTTCGCCGATGAAAAAGATCCACCGTGCCTGGTAGACGAATCGGAGCACCGGCTCATTGTTGGCGACAAACCAGGCAACGCCTCCCGTCAGGGCCAAACCCACAGCCATCCAGTTGTACACACTTCGCACAAACGCGTTTACACGTACTTGCGTCTGGCTTCTTTCCATTGGTATCGACTGCATCTAAAACCTCCGAATGTTGACGTTTAAATCAATTTTTCGTTCATATCTAATGATAATGGGAATATAACACAGGTTGCTTTATTTTCAAGCACAAAGCTGTTATACAGATTTGCGTCTAACAGGCGTCGTTAACAGTGTTCCAAAAAGTAAAAAATCTCTTTCTCGTCATTTCAGCGAAAGCTGGAATCCATTCTTTTCAGCTTGTTATGGATGCCAGATCAAGTCCGGCATGACGCGTTAGCGACTTTTCACGATGCTGTCAATTTTCGGACAAAAACTTTGGTCATCCGCTTTAAGACCCCCGTCAATCGCTATGAAACCGGAACAACTCTATCAGGACCTTAAAGATCTGGCGGAAAAACTGGATCTCACCGTTTCCGAGCAAAGTTTTCGTTCCAGCGGCATACCGGTGAAAAGTGGATTTTGCATTATAAAAGGTAAGATGCACTGCATTATCGATAAAAATATTTCGTTGCACAAAAAGACGCAGGTGCTGGCAGAAGTGTTGTTCGATTTGCCCCATGAAAGTCTTTACGTTGTACCTGCCGTCAGGGATACCATCAAAAAATATGGCAAACCGAAAGGGGATGCCGGGAAAAACAACCTCTTGGATTCATAATTTGACATAATATATCTTATCAGACGTTATATGTATCAGGAGATTATTTTTTACAATTGTGGTCCCCACAACAAATCACTGCCTTTGCAATGAAACCAACTACCGTCGCGAACAATCCGCCAAAACAGCATATCTATTCCATCAGCGAACTGAACAGCAACATTAAGCAACTGCTTGAGGACAAGTATCCTTTCCTATGGATATCAGGAGAAATATCAAATTACAGAGTTCCTTCTTCAGGCCATTGCTATTTTACATTGAAGGATTCGCGATCCCAGATCAGCGCCGTGCTGTTCCGCAACCAGGCGGCAAGCTTGGCATTCCGACCCAAAGACGGCATGGCCGTCATCGGCTTCGGCAGAGTCGCCGTTTATGAACCGCGCGGATCGTACCAGATTGTTTTTGAATACCTTGAGCCCAGAGGCATCGGCAACCTTCAAATCGCTTTTGAAAAACTCAAACGCCAGCTATCCGCCGAGGGTCTTTTCGATGAACTGTCCAAAAAAACATTACCGAAGATCCCGAAAACTATCGCAATCGTTACATCACCCACCGGCGCCGCTATACGTGATTTCATCCAGGTAGCTCAACGACGGTTTGCCAATTTGCCGATTCAGGTGGTTCCGGTCCGGGTTCAGGGGGAATCGGCTCCACGGGAAATCATCCAGGCTCTGACATGGCTGAATGAATTCGGATCCTGCGATGTCATCGTGCTGGCCCGAGGCGGTGGATCCATTGAAGATCTTTGGGCATTCAACGACGAACAGGTTGCCCGGACCATTTTTAAATCCCGAATTCCGGTGGTTTCGGCAATCGGCCACGAGACGGACTTCACCATTGCCGACTTCGTTGCCGACCTGAGGGCTCCGACACCATCGGCTGCCGCGGAAATCGTTGTTCCCTTAAAAACCGAGTTGCAAAGCCGAATCTATGAAATGAAACGGAAACTTTATGTTTCCACATCCTCCAGCCTAAAATTGTTAGAAAAACAATTTATCGGGTTACGCAATCGGATCGTTCATCCCAAGCGCAGGCTTCAGGACTGGCGCATGCGGCAGGACGATTTGGCGACGCGGTTAACGACAACCATCAACGATGTTATCACGCGAAAAAAAGAACGCATCGCTTTTCGCCGGGAAATGCTGTTGCAAGGTTCACCGGTAAAAAACATCACGACGTTGCGGATGCGTCTCGATAATTTTCAGCAGGCATTGAACGGGGAAATGTTCTACAAATTGCAGGACCGAAGGACTTTTCTTTGTAAAAACAGCGCAATGCTCGATGCGTTAAACCCGATGGCGATTCTTCAGCGCGGATACAGCATTACCCGTAGCCTTCCGAATCGAACCATTGTTCGCGATGCCAGCGAAGTCAAAACCGATCAACAGTTGGAGGTGGTGCTGGCCAGCGGAAAGTTGCAGGTTACCGTAACCGATAAACAGACCCAATAACATGATTTGCCGTTATCATTTTAAATGGTTACAAAAAAACCACGGAAATTAAGGATGATTGATACTATGGCTAAAAAGGCGCCGCCCAGTTTTGAAAAAGCGGTCGACGAACTGGAAAAAATCGTCAAATCCCTGGAATCCGGTGATCTTCCGCTGGAAAAAGCGCTTGAAAAATTTGAGGCCGGCATCAAACTGTCCCGCTATTGCAGCGAAAAGCTGGACGATGCTGAAAAACGGGTCACACTGCTGATGGCCGATGAAAACGGCGAAACCATCGAAAAATCATTTGACGTCGAATCTGAATAACCAAAAGGCGCGCATGTTCGATTTGAAACCCTACCTGGAAGTTCAAAGGCAGCGGGTGGATGCGTCCTTGAAAAGCTACCTGGGCCCTGAAGATGCATCTAATTCACGGGTGACCCAAGCCATGGCTTATTCCGTCATGGCCGGGGGCAAGCGCCTGAGACCGATACTTTGCATTGCCGGTGCCCAAGCGGTTGGCGGCGACCATGAAGCGGTTACCGCCCTGGCTTGCGCGCTGGAGATGGTCCACACCTATTCGTTGATCCATGACGATCTGCCGGCCATGGACGACGACGAGAAAAGACGGGGAAAGTTCACTTGCCACGTTCAATTCGACGAAGCCACGGCGATTCTGGCCGGCGATGCCCTGCTGACCCTGGCTTTCGAAATCCTGGCAACCACCGCTAGCCAATGTCAGGCTGCCGAACATCCCAAGTGGCTGCGCGCAATCGGAAAAATTGCATCCGCTGCTGGTTGTAACGGGATGATCGAGGGGCAGATGCGGGATATCGCCTTCGAGGGCACGGTCATTTCCATCGAACAACTCGAAGCCCTTCACGGACTGAAAACCGGTAAACTGATTCAAGCATCCGTGGTTTCCGGGGGTATGGTCGCCGGAGCTTCGGAAATTCAGCTTCAGGCACTGGGCGCCTATGCCGCCCACATTGGCTTGGCGTTCCAGGTGGCCGACGACATCCTCAACGTAACGGGTGACCCTGAGCGGTTGGGAAAGGCCACCGGTACGGATCAGGCGCGCGGCAAAAACACCTACCCTTTACTGATCGGTCTTGCGTCCTCTCAACACCTGGCCGGCCAACTGGTGGACAAAGCCTTGAACGCGTTAGCTGCTTTTGATAAGAAAGCTGACCCTTTACGTGCAATTGCACGCTATGTTGTTGAAAGGAATAGATAATCGTTTACGGTTATTCGAAACGGGTTGATCTGCGCCCCATCGAACAGTAATGGACACATAGCTTCGGAGCTTACGCCTTGCATCCATCTTCGCATTTGCTCGATACCATCGATTCTCCTGAAGATTTGAAAAAACTGAGCCGCAGCGCTCTGCCTGACCTGGCCAAGGAAATCCGCAAGACCATTGTCGATGTGGTTTCCATTTCCGGGGGGCATCTGGCTTCCAGTCTTGGCGCAGTGGAATTGGGCATTGCCCTTCATTACGTTTTTAACACCCCTCGAGATAAAATTTTGTGGGATGTGGGCCATCAGGCCTATGCGCACAAACTGCTAACCGGTCGCAGAGAACAATTTGCCACCTTGCGCCGACACGGCGGCCTTTCCGGCTTTACCAAACGCAGCGAAAGTTCCTACGATGCATTTACCACCGGACACAGCAGCACATCCATTTCCGCCGGACTGGGGATCGCATGCGCCAAGCATCTGAAGAAAGATACCTCCAAAGTGGTCGCGGTGATCGGAGATGGATCCCTGACGGCGGGGCTGGCCTACGAAGGGTTGAACCAGACCGGCGACACGCACAAGGACAAGGATTTGATCGTCATCCTGAACGACAATGAAATGTCCATTTCGCAGAACGTCGGCGCCCTCTCCTCTTTGCTCAGCCGTACGTTTTCGGCCTCGCGACTGCAATCGCTGCGCAAGGAATTCGGCGAATTTCTAAAATCCCTGCCTCGTATCGGCGAAAACGTTTATCAGTTGGCCAAACGCAGCGAGGAATCATTTAAAACCTTCGTGACGCCCGGGATGCTCTTCGAAGCCTTCAATTTCGAGTATTTCGGGCCCATCGACGGACACAATCTGAACCACCTGATCGATATTCTCAACAATATCAAAACAATCAAAGAACCGGTACTGCTGCACGTCATTACGAAAAAAGGCAAGGGATACCCACAGGCAGAAAAAAATCCGGTCTATTTTCACGGTGTCGGCTCTTTTGACATCGATACGGGCGTTTGCCGTCCCAAGAAAACCAATGCGCCCAGCTACACCGAGGTGTTCGGCCAAACCATGGTGGAACTGGCCAGGACAAACGACAAGATCATCGCCGTTACCGCGGCCATGCCCGAAGGTACCGGCCTGGTTCCCTTTTCCAAGTCCTTTCCCGACAGATTTTTCGATGTCGGCATCGCCGAACAGCACGGCGTTACCTTTGCCGCCGGAATGGCCACCGAAGGCTACTGCCCGGTCGTGGCAATCTATTCCACCTTTCTGCAGCGCGCTTTTGATCAGATCATTCACGATGTCTGCATCGAAAACCTACCGGTGGTCTTCGCACTGGATCGCGGCGGGATTGTCGGCGAGGACGGACCAACCCATCACGGGCTGTTTGACATCTCGTTTTTAAGAACCATTCCCAACATGGTCGTCATGGCTCCCAAGGATGAAAACGAATTGCGCCGGATGCTGGCCACCGCGGTAGCACACAGCGGTCCCATCGCATTGCGATATCCGCGTGGACAGGCCGTTGGTGTGGATCTGGATGAACCCATCGAAACGATCCCCATCGGCTCGGCCGAGGTCCTGGACCGTGGAGACGACATTCTGATTCTCGCCATCGGCAGCATGGTGAGCGAAGCCCAGTGCGCCGCCGAACAACTTGCCGGAAGCCATGCTGTCCAAGCAACCGTGGTCAACGCCAGGTTTGTCAAACCGCTGGACCGCGACCTGATTCTGCCGTTGGCACGATCCATCGGACGTGTGATTACAGTGGAGGAAAATGCGGTTCAGGGCGGATTCGGCAGTGCGATCCTCGAATTGCTGAACGACAATGGCATCTGCAACGTAAAGGTCAAGCGTTTGGGAATCGACGACGTTTTTGTCGAGCACGGCCCGCAGCGCGCACTGCGGAGCAAGTATCGTATGGATGCGGCGGCCATTGTCGAAAACGCCCGAGAGATGATGGAAGATTGAAAAAGCGTATCGACACCCTGCTGGTCGAAAAAAACATTTGCTCCAGCCGCCAACGCGCCAAAGCCCTGATCATGAGCGGCCGTGTGCTGGTCAACCGGCAGCGCTGCGACAAACCGGGCACCCGCTATCCCGAAGATGCCGTGGTCAGCCTCAAAGGCGAGGATCTGCCCTACGTAAGCCGGGGTGGGTTAAAATTGGAGGCAGCCCTGAAGGCCAATCGCATCGACTGCACCTGCATGGTCTGCATGGATGTGGGTGCATCCACCGGCGGCTTTACCGACTGTCTGCTGCAAAACGGAGCCGAGCTGGTTTTCGCCGTCGACGTGGGCTATGGTCAACTGGCATGGAGGCTGCGCCAGGACAGCCGCGTTGTCGTCATCGAACGCACCAATATCCGCACCATGGACCCCACTGTGATCACGCGTCCCGTCGACCTGGTGACCATCGACGCCTCTTTCATCTCCCTTAAGATCGTCGTACCGGCGGCCCTGCCCTTTTTAAAGCCCGACGGAATCGTTCTGGCGCTGATCAAACCCCAGTTCGAAGCCGGCAAGGGCAGGGTCGGAAAAGGCGGGGTGGTCAAAGACCCTGCACTGCACGCCGAAATTATCGCATCGCTGCATGATTTTTTTTCCGAGCTTGCGCTTATTTGCGGTCCGGTCGTCCCCTCCCCTGTCCTGGGTCCCAAGGGCAACCAGGAATTCCTTATCCTGCTGCGACGAACACCTCCGGAAGTGTAACTGCCCGATTTTTTGAACTTGATTTTTTTACGCCTTCGATCTAATAATGCTTGTTTTAATCAAAATCTAACCGAAGTGAAGAAATTTCAATGAAGAGAGGAGCTTGAGAGGGTCAAATGAATGAAACCTTAAGAAACGTTGCCCTGGTTGCCCATGGCGGGGCGGGAAAAACCTCCCTTGCTGAAATCATGATTAACAAGGCTGGCATGACGACCCGCGTCGGACGCGTGGAAGACGGCAACACGGTAATGGATTTCGAACCGGAAGAACTCAAGCGGCAATCCAGCCTTTCCAGCGGTTTCTTTCAGCTTCCCTGGAAAAAACATACCATCAGTCTGATCGACACCCCCGGCGATCAGAATTTCATCTCCGATGCCAAATTGTGCATGCAGGCCGCCGATACAGCCCTCATCCTCGTGGATGCCGTGGACGGCGTCAAAGTCCAGACCGAGCAGGTTGCCGATTTCGCATCCGAATACGAGCAGCCTTGCGCCATTTTCATCAACAAACTGGACCGCGAACGTGCCGATTTCAGCCGCACGGTGGAAGACGCCGTACAGTGCCTGACACCCAAACCCATCATCCTGCAGTTGCCCATCGGAGCCGAAGCGGAATTCAACGGGATTGTCGATCTGATTGGCATGAAGGCCTATACGTATGACGACAGCGGAAATGCATCTGAAATCGATATCCCCGCCGACATGCAGGACACGGTGGAAACCGAGCGAGAAACGCTGATCGAAAACGTGGCCGAAGCCGACGACGAACTGATCGAGCGCTACCTGGAAGGAGAGGAAATTACCAATCAGGAACTTCGCGACACCCTTAAGAAAGGGATCCTCAACCGAACTTTCGCCCCGGTGTTGTGCGGCTCGGCAACATCCGATATCGGGGTGGACCTGCTCATGGATTTTATGGTCAACTGCCTGTCCTCCCCTCTGGAAGGTGCACCGAAAAAGGGCGTCAATCCGGCCAACGACGAGGAGATCGAAAGAGCTCCGGCCCCCGATGCCCCCTTTTCCGCATTCGTTTTTAAAACCGTGGCCGACCCTTATGCCGGCAGACTGACCATTTTCCGGGTGGTTTCCGGTAAACTGGGCAGCGACGGTACCTTTTACAATGCGAACAAAGAAACCAAGGAGCGGTTCAACCAGCTGCTCACCATAGCCGGCAAGGAACAGAAACCGGCAAAAGAGGCCGGACCCGGATCCATCGTGGCGGTGGCCAAGCTCAAGGAGACCAAAACCGGAGACACTTTGTGCGACGACGGCGCCAAGATCCGCTACACCTGTGCCGAACCCATGCCAAAGCTGATTTCCTTCGCCCTAGAATCCAAGGCCACCGGCGACGAAGACAAGATCTACATTTCGCTGACCAAACTTCTGGAGGAAGACACGGCCTTGATCCTTGAACGCAACGCGGAGACGAAAGAAATTCTTCTCTCCGGACTGGGGCAGGTTCACATCGAAAGCACCATCGAAAAACTCAAAAGAAAATTCAATGTGGAAGTCCTGTTGAAAACCCCCAAAATTCCCTATCGTGAAACCATCAAGAAAAAAGTCCGCGTCCAGGGAAAACACAAGAAGCAATCCGGTGGGCACGGCCAGTATGGGGATTGCTGGATTGTCATGGAACCCCTTCCCCGGGGTGCCGGGTTCGAATTTGTCGATGCCATCGTGGGCGGTGTGATTCCCAGGCAGTACATTCCGGCCGTGGAAAAGGGCATCGTCGAAGCCTCCCAGAAGGGACCGCTGATCGGCGCTCCCTGTGTGGATTTCAGGGCGACAGTCGATTTCGGAAGTTACCACGCAGTCGATTCGTCGGAAATGGCTTTCAAGGTGGCCGGCTCCCTGGCGTATAAAAAGGCCTGCGAAGAGGCCAAACCGGTTCTGCTCGAGCCGATCATGAAGGTAACCGTGATTACCCCGGACGAATATATGGGGGACATCATGGGAGACATGAACAGCCGTCGCGGACGTGTTCTGGGAATGGATTCCGCCGGCAAGAATCAGGTCATCAACGCCGAAGTGCCGCTGGCCGAATTCCAGACCTACGCACCCGATCTGCGATCCATGACCGGCGGACGCGGAATGTACGCTATGGAATTTTTGCGTTACGACGAGGTCCCGGCCCAGATCGCCACCAAAGTGATCGAGCAGATCAAGGCCGAGAAGGAAGAATAACGCCCTATTTTCATATTGAAAAAAGGAGAGCCTCGGCTCTCCTTTTTTTTATGTCCTTGTTACGAAGCCGTTATTCCGGTGGAAAAACGATACAACCCTTCGCCGGCGCGTACCCCTCCCAAAAGGCCGTCCACTGATTTTTCAGCCAGATCCGGTTTTTTGCCGACATGCGATTGCCCTGAGGGCAGTCGTAAACGTGAAACCGTTTTGAACGGCGGTTTCCCAGATAGGCATGAAGCGGATGTTCGTTTTTGTTTATTCGCCGCCAGATTCCCCTGCCCTGCTCCATGGACTCCCGCTGGGCGTCCAGCAGTTCGTCGGTCCTTGCGGTATTGGGAAATCGATACAGCACATGGGCGAAGCCGTTGCGCAACAATTCGGCATTCACAAAAAGACCGTCTTCCCGATACACATACGCCAGGACCCGGCCGTAACGGTCCTTTTCTTCACGGTCCGTCTCCAGGCGCATCCGACTTCCTATCACAAGCTCGCGGTTGAACGCCTTTGCCGCTTCCCCCATGGGTTCGGCCAGGCAATTTTCATGGGCGACCTCGGGGGTGTCGATGCCGATGTAACGCACATGCCTGCCGTCTTTCAGTATAATCGTATCCCCATCGGCAACCCAGCGGACTGCGACCCAACTTTGGGCACGTGGTTCGTTCCAGACAATAAAAACGACAAACAGGAAAATCCCTGCCAGCCAGCATGTTTTTCTGAATTTCGTCATTTGGGTTTTAGGCCGCAGACCCTTACGGCACTGTCGTCCAGCATCCGTGCTATCCCGCCCTCCAACTCGGGGACCATGTCCATGGTTTTTTGCCACACCTCTTCATCTTCCATGCAATAATAGACGGTTACGTCCGGCGCCGCCTGACGGATCCAGCCTACCATCTTGCGATACAGGTCAATGCGCAAGGGCTTGAAGTAACGCATTTTGTTGTCCAGTCCGGTGATAAATTCGCCGTAGGCGATGGTGGATTCCGGAAAGCGCCGGGAAATGACTGACTTGAGTGCCGGCATGAAGCGAAAGGTGCCGATGCTGATCCAGACGATGTTGTATGGGTCGATCCGCTGAAACAACTGCTGGACGACCCGGCGGTAATCGGCTTCGCAGCCCGGGTAGATCACCATGGGATCGAAATGAAACGCCAGGGGATAGGCCCATTTCTGGCAGCGGGCGGCTGCTGAAAGTCGGGCGTCCAGGGAGGCCGTGCGCCGCTCTTCGGATTTCATGACTACCGGTGTATTCAGGGACCAGGAGAGAATGGTTTTCCTGCGATGGTCCAATCCCTTGAGGCGGTCGATGGCTACGGTTTTGGTCTTCAACTCGAGGACGGATTTTTCCTGTCGGGAAAAACGGGCCACCAGATATTCGGTCAGATCGGTCCATTTTTCCCAGATCAGACTGTCGGTAAACTCACCGGTTCCCAACCGACCCATTGTGCCTGTTCGGAAAAACGCGGTCAGTTCGTCGTCCAGGTCTTCGTGGTTGACAAAAAACTGCAGCAGCGGCGGGTGGAAATAGCTCTGCAGGATGCAATAGGAGCAATCCATGGTGCAAAAGGAGGCCACGTGCAGGATTCGGTAATCGCAGCACATGTACTCCCGCGTACCCGGGCAGGGTTTTAAAAAGCCGCCTTTGTTGCGGGTCAGATACAGGATCTGCTTGCCGCGCTGAACGGGGTCGTCAGCAGCGTTGATCCATCGATACAGGGTTAGCGGGTCGTTTACAAGTTCGGCGGGAAGATCGATCCGGCGGCAAAAGCGCCTGGTTTCCGGATGATCGGCAACTTCGGCATCGATAAAAAGCTTTTTAATCATCAGTATTTGAGCCGGGTATAGTAGGTTCTTTGGGAGGCGACCAGCGCATCTTTGAGCGTATAGATCCCCTTTTCATTGAGCAGCGGGATGATTTTTAAAAACACTTCACCGGTGGCGATGGCGTCCCCCAGGGCGTCATGTCGTTTGGTCAAGCTCACTCCCAGTCGTTGGGCGATGGTGTCCAGGGAATGGTCTTCATGGGCCGGATGAACGATGGCGGAAAGATGCATGGTGTCCAGAACCGGATTGGTAAAGCGAATTCCGGTGGCTTTTTCTTTCATTTCCAGCATGCGCATGTCGAAGGCCGCATTGTGAGCGACCAGAACCGTATCCCGGGCGAAGCGATACAAAAATGCAAGTGCTTTGTCGACGGTCGGCATGCCTTCGACCATCTGATCGGTAATCCCGTGATACTTGATCGATTCACCGGGGATGGGCCGACAAGGGTCCACCAATTGATGAATGGTTTCCGTGTGCAACAGTCGGCCGTTGACGACACGAATGGCGCCAATGGAGATAATCTCGTCCCCGCCGCGCGGGTCCAATCCGGTGGTTTCCGTATCGAAAACGGTGTAGGTCAATTCACCCAAAAGCCGTTTTTCCAACTCCGGTGCCTGGCCGGTTCGGCTGAAAAGGTCAAAATCGTAAAACTCCGGTCGTTTCTTGAGCAACTGCGCAACCTGACGGACATCCTCGGACGGTCTTTCCGATTGGACCATGGGAATGAACAACCGCAGACAGCCGACGCCTGTCTCCTGGCTGTCGGTATGGGGCCAGATTTCTGCATGGTGGTGTTCCAACACCTCTTTCAAGGTCAGCGGGAGCCCTTCCTGCGGAGCGGTCAGCGGCAGACTGCTCCAATGGCGCAAGGTTTCGATTTTCAATGGCGGTCCGTTCCAGATCAGGTCGACCTGTACCAGGTTGCCCGGCGCAGTCAACCGAATTCGACTGCAATCCTGGTTGAACTCTTTTTTCAGGCGTTCGAGAACAAACCGAATGGCCAGCATCAAAGAGTAGTTGTCCACCCGGATCATGCAACGCGAATCGCATTCGGCCACCTCCAGGTCGATATCCGATAGCAAAAGGGCTTCATCCTGAAGGGCTGCAACGAAATCGGTCACCAGAATGGGAGCCAGCGGCCATCGGGATTTGGCATAAATGCTTGTTTCGGTCAGTTCGTTTCGCAACACGCGGCTCAATGCTTCGGCCTGCTCGGATATAATTCCCAGAAAGTCGTTTTTCTGATCTGCAGCCATGTCGGGGAACTGGACCATCAAATCCGCGGTAGAACGAATCGCTGCAATGGAAGAGCGCAGGGATTTGGCCATGTTTTTTAAATGTTCGTTCAACTGGCCGGTATGTTTCAATTGATGGGTGATGTCCGAGAAAATCAGGGCAAATCCGGCAAAACGCTGATCCTCGTCCAAAATTGGCAGTGTCTCGACCAGAAGCTGGCGCCTTTTTTGGGTGACCACGACAAAATGGGAAGAGACGTTTTTTTTGTTCCGGTCCAGCTTTCGCTGGATCTCTTTGAGGGCATACTGGATCAGGTTCCTGTCGATCAATGAATAGACCGAGCGATGCAGCCCGACGAAACCTTCGGGCAAAGCGGACTCTTCTACATTTTCTGCCTCAAGGTCCTCTTCCGGCCGCTGGGCTTTGTCCAGTACCCGCTGGGCCTGTCGGTTGTACAAAAGGATGCGACCTACGGTGTCGCAGATCAACACGCCCTGGGTGAGTTCGGCCATGATGGTGGCCAGTATGTTTTTTTCCGCCTCGGTCTTGGCCTTTGCGGACTCAACGGTCTGGTCGATAACATGCTTGGCCGTTTCATATTGGTCGCCGCAGGCGTTGATCAGTTCGGCCAGTTCCTTGATCTCCCGGCTGCCGTCGATTTTGAGACGATGCGCCGGGTTGACGGTATTCATCATGCGGGTTTCTTCCACCATTTGAATCAATGGCAGGATGTAAAAACGGAAGAACCAATCCAGGGTGAAACCGAAGGCCGCGAAAAGGAAAACCCCGGTGGCAAAGAAATACCAGAATTGCTCGCTGAACAACCGGATCAGCATCTGTCGTTCAAAGGGGCTGATCTGCCGCCAGAACAAAACGGCCAGGATCACCGCAATGGCGTTGGTAAAAGCGATGCATACGGCTGCGAACAGCCAGAATTTATTGTTCAGTTTCATCCGGAAAGTAGGTCTTTGACCTGCCTGACCACCTCGGCATTGGAAAATGGTTTGGTGATGTAGGCATCGGCACCGAGCGTATTCCCTTTGGCAATATCCAGATCCCGGGTCATGGCCGATAAAAAAACGATTTTAAGGTTCTTTCGCAAGGGATTTTCCCTGAGGCTCTGGCAAACCTGGAATCCGTCCACGGCTGGCAGCATCACATCCAGCAGAACCAGGTCCGGTTCGAACACTTCGATGGCCGTCAGGGCGTCTTCCCCGCTGTGAACCACCATTACGTCGAAACGATTTTGTTCCATCAAAAATTTCAGCGGCACCGTGATGCTGGGTTCGTCATCGACGATGAGTATTTTCCTGGCCATAGTTATCAATACCCCCGATTTTATGGGATTTCAAGATTACAAATGGCGCACGTTGGATTTTGTGGAGCGGTAGAAACGCTCCATCGGTGAATGACGAAGTCAAAGACGACCATCGAAGCGCCCGATGCGGCTCGGGCTTTCGACAATTGGGTGAGCGATGCACAACCGGAATGATCGGCATCGTTTTTTGAATCCCGCCCGAATCAGGCGGAGAGCAATGGTGAAGCGATGAGTTCCATGAAGACGTATGTCAAAAATGTGACCACGGCGATAATGATGCCTACGATATACATGCTGTTGTTCCGATACCGATTCTTATCTTTCTCGTGATAATAGACGGCATCGCAGCATTTTCCGCACCAGCTGCGTTCCCGATCGGTGATGAAAGAATGACCGCAACGACAGGTGACTTCTTTGGGTGCCAGTGACATGATGCGTATCCCTGTTCGGTAGTTGTCGGCGATGGGTACGGGCTTGCCTTCATCCGCACCCATCGCTCCGTGTTTATGCCGAGTGGAACCGGCGGGCCGCGTTTTGTCCACGGCCCGCCGGAATCGGTCCTATCCGAAGAGTCCCCACCCGAAGGATGCCGTCCACAGGATGGAGAAGACAACCAGAACGATCATCCAAATATCTTCTTTTTTCATGGTGAATTCCTCCTTTGGTGTTTCGGCGATTAGGCCTCTTTCACGACGATGTTGGTTTCCTTCTCGGCCCGGTCGATCTGCACTTCGTTGGTGGTGGCCATTTCAGCCTTGAAGCACAGGGCCCACATCATCACGATGCCCAGGATCCACCAGGCGATCTGCCAGGACCACAGCGGGGTGAATCCGGCGAAGGAGAAGGCCTTGTTGCCCAGGATACAGGCCGGACCGATGGCAAAGAAGTACCACAGCGGCGTGGCGATTTTCATTACACTGCGCCACTGCTTGCCGGACGCGCTGGGTTCGTCGATATCATCCAGGAAGGTGCGCACCTCGGCCTGGCGTTTGATGGTTTCTTCATCGTCTTTGATACCGATGCCCTTACAGATATAGGCGACAACAAGACCGCTGGCGGTCCCCCAGAAAGCACAATGCATGGAGAGCGGATTCGGCCAGATCTTGTAGGTCAGGAACACGGCGACCATGCCGGTGAGTACGCCCAGCACGGCACCGACCCTCGGAAACTTGAAGCCCCAGATGACGCCCACCAGCAGCACGTACATGACGAAGCCGAAGGCCGTGGCCAGGGCCCCCAGGATAACCAGGGCCGCTTTGGATGTCATGCCCACAACCAATGCCAGGATGGTCAGCACGGTGGCGAAAACGCGGTTCATCCAGATCTGCTCGGCATGGGTGGCTTCCTGTTTACGGATATAGCGCCAGTAAATGTCCCGCAGCAGAATGGAGCCGCCGGTTCCGATGTAAGGGGCGGCAGTGGAGTGAATGGCGGCAATGGCGCCCATAAAAACGATGCCCAGCATGAACGGTGGCAAAAACTCGTTCATCAGGGTCGGCACAACGGTTGCGTTGTTCAGCCCCTGGAAGGCTTCAATCCCTTTCAATTCCAGAACTTTGGCGCCCATTCCCTGGAAGGCTGTGAAAAAGAACAGCGCGAAGCCGACCACGAAAGTGGACATGAAAGCCTGCTGCCAAGCCAACGGTTTGGGGGATTTGATGCCGAAAGTCCACATGGTGAAGGCCGGCGAACTCTGGATTCCCATCAGGGCGAACATGTAGGTGAGCACCATGACAGCCGTCCAGGCAGATTCGCCCGGTGCGCCGCCCAGGTAGTCGACCGTGTTGATAACCCGCGGAACTTCAAGGAATTTGGCATCCAGATTGTGAACGGCAGCGGAAAAACCGCTCCAGCCGCCGAACTGAGGTGCGGTGACAACAAACAATCCCAGGATGATGATACCGCCAACCAACAGGATGAACTGAATGACGCCGACCCAGGTGGAGGCCTTCAACCCGCCGGTGCACACATAAAACCAGACG
Source organism: Desulfosarcina widdelii (assembly GCF_009688965.1). Taxonomy (GTDB): domain Bacteria; phylum Desulfobacterota; class Desulfobacteria; order Desulfobacterales; family Desulfosarcinaceae; genus Desulfosarcina; species Desulfosarcina widdelii. The sequence continues at coordinate 1,018,281 of NZ_AP021875.1, forward strand.
ATGAACGCCATGAAAATGGCGCCGAAGGTCACCGGTACGCCGGCAATGATGTTGAACAGGGCTGCGGAAGCCATCAGCTGAACGGCTGAATAGAAGATGGAGTAAAGCACAGCGGTGAGCACGACCAGGAACCGCAGTGCCTCACTGTTATAATAGTAGGCGTACATGTCGCCCGGGGTGATGAAGCCGTACCGTTTGCCCATCAGCCAGGTCCGTTTGGAAAAGAAGGTACCGGTGATGGGAATGGTCAGTACGTAAAACGATGCGAATGCATAGGCCAGACCGTCGCGCCAGATCAGGCCCGGATGGCCGATGAAGGTCCATCCCGAAAAAGACGCTGCCGTAGCAGCCAAAAGGAAGGCGAAAAAGGGAATGGATCGTCCGGCGATGGCGTAGCCGGAGGAGGTCTTTTCCGTAAAGTACCCTTTAAGCCCCCAGTAAAAACAGTAAATAATATAAATGCCCAACATGATATATACCCACGTGGTTCCACCCATAACGTTTCCTCCTGTGCCTTTTTGTCAATGGAATTGACCGGCCGCCAAAAAGGTTATCGAATCGCCTGATCGCTCAGGTTTGACTATCACCTCCTTTCGTGGCGCCTTGGGACCGGACCGGGAAGGTTCCCGATCCGGTCCGTACCATTCGAATTATTTCTGAACCATTTCCCGGATTTCTTCGACGATCTCGGGATTGGCCAGGGTCATGACATCGCCGACGTCGCGCTTGTTGGACAGGGCTCCCAATACGCGGCGCATGATCTTGCCGGAACGGGTCTTGGGCATGTCCTTTACGATCCAGACCTTGCGAGGCTTGGCGATTTTTCCGATCTCTTCGCAGATCGCGTCGGAGATTTTCTTGGCCAACTCGTCGCTGGCATCGAAACCGGGTTTGAGCGCGATGTACAGATCCGGCTCCTTGCCCTTGATTTCGTGGTTCACAGGAACCACCGCCGCTTCAGCCACTTCCTGAACCACCAGGGCCGCGGATTCAATCTCCTTGGTACCGAGCCTATGGCCGGATACGTTGATCACGTCATCGATACGGCCAAGGATGCGGAAATAGCCGTCCTCGGCTTCCACGGCGGCATCGCCGGTCAGGTAGGGCCAGTCTCGCCAATCCTTGCTGTTGGGGTCTTTGCAGTAACGGGCGAAATAGGTATCCACAAATCGATCCCGATCACCCCAGATGGTCTGGAACATGCCCGGCCAGGGATTCTGGATGCAGATGTTGCCAGCCTTGCCGGCACCCTGGGGAAGCACATTACCCTCGTCGTCGTAAATGATGGGGTGGATGCCCGGCATGCCCGGCCCGGCGCTGCCCGGTTTCATGGGGGTGATGGCCGGCAGGGTGCTGCACAGAAATCCGCCGGTTTCCGTTTGCCACCAGGTGTCCACGATGATGGCCTCGCCTTTGCCGACCTCTTTGTGGTACCACTTCCAGACTTCCGGCTCGATGGGTTCGCCCACCGTGGTCATGTGTTTGAAGTGGTAGTTGTATTTGGCCGGTTCGTCGGGGCCGATTTTGCGCAGGGCGCGGATGGCCGTGGGAGCCGTATGGAAGATGTTGACGTCAAGATCCTGAGCGATGCGCCAGGAACGTCCGGCGTCCGGATAGGTCGGAACGCCTTCGTAGATCACCGTGGAGGCACAGTTGGCCAACGGGCCGTAAACGATATAGGAGTGTCCGGTGATCCAGCCGATATCGGCCATGCACCAGTATACGTCCTCGGGATGGATATCCTGGACGTATTTGGAGGTGCCGGTCACGTAGGCCAGGTAGCCGCCGGTGCCGTGCTGGCAACCCTTGGGTTTGCCGGTGGTGCCGCTGGTGTACATGAGAAACAATGGATCTTCGGCATTCATCTTTTCTGGTTCCACCCGGGCGCCGTAGTAGTTCTTGAGCAGGTCGTTGACGAAAAAGTCGCGCCCTTCCACCATGGGTTTCTTGGCGGAGTACTTTCCGGGATAGCGCTGCCAAACCAGCACTTTATCGACTTTCTGGCCTGCCTTTTCGGCATGTTCCACGGCGATGTCGGCATTTTGCCGGTGGTCGATCAGTCCGCCGCTGCGGTAGTAGGCATCCATGGTGATCAAGACGTTGCTGCCCGAGTCGACGATCCGGTCGGCACAGGCCGTGCCGGAAAATCCACCGAAAACCTGGGAGTGAATCACGCCCAGGCGGGCGCAGGCCAGCATGGTAACGGGCAGTTCCGGCACCATGGGCATATGCAGGGTGACGCGATCGCCCCGTTTCAGGCCGGCAAAATCCTTGAGCAGGGCGGCAAACTCATTCACCCGCACATACAGTTCCTGATAGGTGATATGCTGGTAGCCTTCTTCCAGCGGCTCGGGAACGAAGTGAATGGCGGTCTTGTTCTTGTTGTTTTTCAGGTGACGGTCGATGCAGTTGTAGCTGGCGTTGATCTTGCCGCCTTTGAACCACTTGTAGCAGGGTGCATCGCTGGTATCGAGGATCTCGTCCCAATATTCGTACCAGTCGAGAAGGTCGGCGTATTCCTTGTAGCAATTGGGGAAATTGTCCAGGCTGAAGCGTTCGTAAATCCCTTTATCCGTCATGTTGGCCTGGGCAATGAATTCGGTGGACGGATAGTAGTAGCCTTCCTCCTGCCAGTGCACGGCGATTTGCGCCTCTGATGTTTCGACAACTTCTTTTTCTGCCATAGGTCACTCTCCTCCGATTAAAGTTGGTATTTTTGTCGGACCCATCGTTTTCGGATGCTTTTCGTCACGACTGCGGTTGGAAAGAGCACCCTTTTATTTATCCCCCCCTTTCCTTTCTGCTGGTTCATCGTTATCCTTGGTTGAGGCGAGCAAAACTGCCCGCACCGGTTAATGGCGCAGGATCCCATGAGAAAAAATATCGAAAGCGGTGTCGAAGGTTTCCTTCAGAAAATTCTTTTCGTCATTAATGATTTTCTTACTGGTTTCCCAAAGAACGATGCCTGAAAAAAGAGACCAGAGTATATCGGCAACTGCTGTCGGATGCTTGTCCACAAACATCTTACGCTGAATTCCCTCTTCGAAAATACCGGCCATCACCTGAAGTGAATTGCGGCTCAGGGTTTGGATCTCCTTGAGCAACTGGGGCGACAAATTTTTAAGGGTTTCGCTGGATTGCATGTGGAACATATTGATCAGGATCAGTGGATCGAACTCATATACATCGAACATCGCCTCCTTGAGCGCGGTAAGTCGATCATGGGCATCTTCGAGGGGCTCTGCGTTGACATGCTCCAGTCGAATCGTCAAGTATTGAAGGATCCGCAGGGAAAGTGAGGCGTATAATTCGTCTTTGTTCTTGAAATACAAATAAAGGGTGCCGGGACTCAACTCCGCTTCTTTGGCAATGTCTTCCATGGTCGCTTTGCCGAATCCCTTTTCTGTGAAAACTCGTTTGGCGGCAACCATGATTTGTTGTCTGCGTCGTTCGCGCTCTCTTTCTTTTCTTTCCCGAATCCCCATATTTTCTGAATTCCATTTATTTCTTTGATGAGCATATATATCCTGCCTATTATTTGTCAAGTTATATTTATTCATATTTTTTGTTTTTGGCCATATTTTAATATTTGTTTTAGCATCCATTTTCCGGTGGACATCACTAACTCGGCGAAAAGGGGTTGACCGGATCGCAAAACAGAGGCCTTATTAAATGAAATTTCAATTAAATACAGGATGATATTGTTGTCGCCAGGTCGGCGTCATAGGGTGAGATATCATATGGAGTAATGCCGGCGATGGCAATTCCGTTTGTTCGGAAAGGAATCGAAGTGGGGTTGAAAAGGTCAGTCGGGTAAAAAATGGGGATGTTGGATCAGTTTATCCAGTTCCGCCTGAAGCAGACGAAGTTGTTCACAAGAATCGAAAGAGAGGTTTGCACGGTAGGTTTTCCCTTCGAAAAACCGCGGCGGTTGGAGTTGAAGTCGGGAATTCAGTTTCAACGATTTCAGCGTGTCTTCAAACGATTTTTCGGCTTGGCTCAATGACGGATACCGCATCTTTTTCAGCAGCATCCGAAGTTTTTGAACTTGCTGGGGTATGGGAGTCTCCGAGTCGTTCAAGATCGCATCGATCTTCTCGTTTACGATAAGCTCAGCGACGGTGGATCGATCCCGCTTGCTAATGTCGAGGATCGTCTCCAGCAATTCACGCTGGACGTTCAATCCTGCGGAGATCTTGGCGAAAAGGTTGCCTAAAGCAAGGGCGTCCGTATCGCTTAAGCGGTTGATCTGCAATGCGACAGGTAGGGCAATGCTTCCTGAAAGCAACCCGGCCTGCAGGGTTGCGGGCATATCGGCCACCGGCAAAATCCGCTCAATGGCCGCCTGGCTGACCGGCAATCCAGAGGCTGCCGCGATTTCCACCCAGGCTTCCGTCCGATTTACGACCCTGCGGATCAAGGCATAGGCACGGGCCTGTTCGACAACATTCAACGACCGCTGACAGGCGTTGTCGGATATGGCCATTCGAGCGCATTCCTCCAAAGAACGGGCATTAACCACAAAAGCAGGGATCTCCTTCAAGTTCATTGCTTCGGACGCCGAGATGCGCCGGAACCCGCAGACGACGCACCATGCCTTTTCCTTTTCGATCAGTACGGGAGGCTGAAGAATACCAACGCAGCGGATCGAGGGTGTCAGGTCGGATTTGTCGATTGTAGTCGTAATCTTAAAGGTACGGTCGGACGTATCGATTCGGTCCAGGGAAACGGTATGGATGTCATAATCCATGGGTTTTGCCGGAAAGCCGTGTCAAGGCTTCCACATAGCGGGCGCGCGTGTTGTCGATGACTTCCTGCGGCAGAACCGGTCCGGGAGGAGTCTTGTCCCAATCCAGGGTCAACAGATAATCCCGCAGGTATTGTTTGTCGAAGCTCTTTTGCGGTCCGCCGGGGGCATAGGTGGCCTCCGGCCAGAAGCGGGAGGAATCCGGTGTCAGGACTTCATCGATAAGAATCACTTCGTCGTCCATCAGGCCGAATTCAAACTTTGTGTCTGCGATGATGATTCCTTTTTCCGAAGCGATCCGGGCACCTTTTTTATAGATGTCCAAAGAAAGTTCTTTGACTTTATTTGCCAGCGGCGCTCCGATTCGCTTCGTCATTTCGTCAAAATCGATGTTGATGTCGTGTTTGCCCAGTTCTTCCTTGGTAGACGGCGTAAAGATCGGTTCAGGCAGTTGCTGGGATTCCACCAAATTATCGGGCAGGCGGATGCCGCAAACGGTACCGTCTTTCTGGTAGGATTTCCATCCGGACCCGGTGATGTAGCCTCGAACGACGCATTCCACCGGCAGGGGCCGGGCTTTTTTCACGAGAATGCTGCGGCCTTCCAACTCGGCGGCGTAGGGTCGGCAGGATTCGGGATAGCTTGAAACGTCGGCGGTTATGACATGGTTGTCGACCAAAGAGGCCATGATATCGAACCAATAAAGGGAGATCTGGGTGAGAACGACGCCTTTGTCCGGTATGGGATCCGGCAGGACGACATCGAAAGCCGACATGCGGTCAGTCGCTACCATGAGGTAAGCGTCCCCAAGATCGTACATATCCCGGACTTTGCCCCTTTGCAGGAGCGTAAGCGCGGAAAAATCGGTTTCACGAACAGTGCGGGCCATGTGTCTTAATTTCCTTTAGTATATAATAAGGAAGCGCGTTTGCAACGCATCCAATGGGTGTCAAATGAGGGCTACCCTTTATCGGAAAGGGCGTTGAAGGCTTCGATGTAGCGACGAAGGGTCACCAGCGATTCGTCTTCGATGGAGAGAAATTGAATGCCCGACTGGTAGCGGCCGGATTCCGCGGTGCGTGTAAAAACAACCTTTCCACGGATCGTAACCATATCCTCTTTCAGGCCGACGACCACATCCACCGTGTCGTTTTCGTTGAACGACACGTGGGTTTCCAGCATGATGCCCGATTCGGAGACATTGATGGTTCGTCCCATGCCCTGCATCAGCTCTTTATCGTTCTCATCCAGATTTACGTAGTTGAGCAGATAAATGGATTCCACTCGGCTATGTTTTCTCTTCTCGTTCATTGGAGGTCACCTTCGTTTCGGAATTTTTCGAAATCACGGAACTGCAAACCAGATCCGCAGTAACCGATATACTCGTTGCCATATTGTCGACGATGTTCTTAAAGGTCGTAGAGAGTCGATTGTATTCTTTCTGCAGCGAAACCGCCTCGATCTTGGCGATTTTTATATTCTCCGAACCATAGATGGAGGCGCCTTCCGGTTCATGACCCAGATGCAGGAACGGAACGTTACCAAAAAAATCGCCTTTATAGAGGTGGCACAATAAAACCGGGCCGCTTTTTGTCTCGCGGACAACGGCCGCCCTGCCCTGTTTGACCACGTAAAGCTGCTTCTCTTCGCTGCTGGACTGCCGGATCAGCACTTTCGTGTCTTTGAGAATTTCGTCTGTGTGGATTTTGCCTTCATGATACTCAACAATCCGATCAGTCAACTGCTTCATCCGCTTGTCCAGGCTGGTCAGAAATGTTCTGAAATCCAGCGAAAGGGCCGCATATTCCTGGGCCAGGCGCTGGGAATCCAGAACACCCAGTTGTACATTGCCCACCGCGATGGCGGTTGCCGTGCGGATGTGCCCCTGCAATAGAAACGATGCCATGCTGCCGATAAAAGATCCGTCACCGACGCGAATAATCGGAATGGGAACCGAATCCACTTCCTTGACGATATCAACAACCCCCTCGAGGATTACCCAGATCCAACTGCCATGCTTGCCTTCTTCGACGATACGCTCGCCGTCGAAAAAATCCTCCTCGTCGACGACATACATGTAGTCCACCAGGGGCCCTTTGACGATGGCGGTTTTGGAAAGGGTCTGCTTCAGTTCCGCGGTGCTGTCATGGCCGGTAGCCGGCCCAATCTTCTTGATCAGGCCGTCGTCCAGAAGTTTCATGCCCTCGAGGATGATCCCCATCCGACTTTTGGTAATCCGTTTGTCGGACATGATGGCTTCACGGGTGAATTCGAATGATCCGTTTACCCAACCGAACAGGGAGTAAAGGGCATCGAGACCTTCCAGATCGCCATTTTGGGCATTGATCGGATTGCCTTCGATGAAGTAAATGAACCCGGGTTCGGGCGCATAGCGATTGATCAGACGGAGCACCCCCGTGCTGCCGCTTGATCCGAGGAGTTGAACGATGTCCCCAAGCGACAAAAAGCCCAGGCTTCCGGATAGAACCATTCTCTCATTCATTGCCAGAACCGGTCCTTACTTGGCCCACTTGAATTCTCTTTGCAACGATTTCAGGGTCTCCATCAGGCAGGCTTTCAACGTCACCCCAACGCCGGTCCCTTTTACTGCGCTTCCGGGAAAAGACGGCACCTTCAACTGCCGGTTCAAGTCCCTCTCCATCTGCTCCACCGACATCAGCGGAATTCCTTCATCGGCAAGATCTCTTTTGTTGTATTGGATGATAAGAGGAACTTTGAAAATGCTTTTTCCGTATTCTTTGAGGTTACTCTGAAGATCCTTCAACGATATCATGTTTTTCTCACGGCGGACTTCGAGGGAGTCCGCCACGAAAACAATGCCGTCCACACCCCGTAAGACCAGTTTACGCGTCGAGCTGTATTTCACCTGTCCCGGAACGGTGTAAAGTTGTACGCGGACATCGCAACCTTTGATTTTGCCCAATCCCATGGGCAGAAAATCGAAGAAAAGAGTCCGGTCTCCTTCGGTGTTGATGGAGACCATCTCCCCGGTAACCTGTTTTTTGTAGGACTTGAAAATATATTCGAGGTTGGTTGTCTTTCCGCAACGGCCCGGGCCGTAATAAACGACTTTACACTCGATTTCCCTTTTCTTCAGGTTGAAAATGGCCATAAAGAATTTCCTTAACGGTTTGTATAATGAATGCGCTGGAGCTTCGGTTAAACAGCGATGCCGTTCTCGCTGCGTTCGCATATCGGCTATGTGCTGGCAACCTTTACATCAAGGCAGAAATCGCCCTGTTTCGGTCCGGTCTTGATTTCGGTTTTATTGGATACCACTGCCGTTCCCTTGAACATGGCGATGGGCGAGTAATATTGAACGTCGTCCAATTGGTCCCCTACCTGCAATTCTTCGATCAATCCGCGATCACCTTTGGAAATGATCAGGCTCAACATACCGCCTGACTGAAAATTGACGTCGAATTCGACCATTTTCCCTTTTTGCGTTCCGCTGGTAAAGGTAATGCCGATGGAGGTAATATCCAGAATGTCCTCTTCGGGTTCGGGCATGTTGAATTCGATACCGCCGATAGACGGCGGCTCGTCTTCGACTTGGACCGGGACATCCGGAGCGGGCAGGGTTTTGTCAATCCCTTTTCTGTCGACAATCGGCTGCAGGTAAGTTCGGATCGACTCCAGTTGACTGGCGGTGAACAGGTCGCCGGAAAACCACTGGTTGTACTGGTCGACGGCGTCGTCTACCGAGGCGATGGCAATTTTGCACCGCATGATGTTTTTCCCGGCCTCGACGCGGTAGACATCGTCTTTCAACAGGGCCTCCAATTCTACGATAGCCCGTTCGAACTGCCCGAACTTGGCCAGTGCAACGGCTTTTTCAAGGTCGTTTTCGCCGAAGAGGTTTTTGATGAGATTTTGTCCCTTTTCGGAAAGCTCGGGAGAGGAAGGCCCTGTTTCTACTTTTTCGGTCTTTTTTTCAAGCTGTTCGATTTTTCCTGAAATCATCTTCAGGAGGTTGTCCTTGTTTTTAAGCTTGTCGATCTTGTGGATCATGTCCGAGGCCGCATTGTACTTTTCTCTTGCTTCGGTAAACAGCCCCTGAGTGCGGTATAATTCCGCCTGATTCAGAAGCGATTTGATTTGCAGGCTGATATCCATTCACGATCCTGTTGAATTGACTGACCATCGAGCCGCGTCTTGTCCGACCCGGCGGATAGGGTTGAGGTTTAACCGGTTAGCCGGTGAATCGGTCATCCGCTTGAAGACCTCGCCGGTTCGTCGCGAAACGATTCCCAATGAACCTAATGTTTTGTTTCAGCTTGTGTTTTATCCTGTTTGCCCTTTTTTTGTCAACAATTGAGAACTAACTTCTTATAAAATAAACATATTGACATTATTTGGCGGTATGCTATCAAATTTTCCTTCACGCATTTCACCCGCTTAAAAAAACCGATGGATAACCCATTAACCCTTAAAGGAGCAAGTTATGGACAAAAAAGTGACCGTAGTCGGTGCCGGAAACGTGGGTGCTACCGCTGCCCAGCGACTGGCCGAAAAAGAGCTATGCGACGTCGTGTTGGTGGACATCGTCGAAGGGGTTCCCCAGGGCAAAGCCCTCGACCTGACCGAAGCCGCACCCATTGAAAAGCACGATGCCCACCTGACCGGAAGCAACGGTTACGAAGAGACCGCCGGATCGGACATCGTCATTATCACAGCCGGGATTCCCCGTAAACCGGGTATGAGCCGGGACGACCTGATCAGCACCAATGCAGGCATCATCAAAAGCGTAACCGAGCAGATCGCCAAATATTCGCCGAATGCCGTTCTGATCATCGTCAGCAATCCGCTGGATGCCATGTGCCATGTGGCCTTCGAAGCCTCCGGTTTTCCGAAGAACCGGGTGATCGGCATGGCGGGCGTTCTGGATTCGGCCCGCTTCAGGGCATTCATCGCCATGGAACTGGATGTTTCCGTAGAAAACACCCATGCTTTCGTTCTGGGCGGACACGGCGACACCATGGTTCCCCTGCCCCGCTACTCCACGGTTGCCGGAATTCCCATTACCGAGTTGATCTCCAAGGAGCGCATCGCTGAACTGGTGGATCGCACGGCCAACGGCGGGGCTGAAATCGTCGGCCTGCTGAAGACCGGAAGCGCCTACTATGCCCCGGCTTCCGCCGCCGTGGAAATGGCGGAGTCCATTTTGAAGGACAAGAAAAAGGTGCTGCCCTGTGCAGCCTATCTCCAGGGCGAATACGGGATTAACGACCTGTATATCGGAGTTCCTGTGAAACTGGGCAAAAACGGCGTGGAGCAGGTCATCGAAATCACCTTGACCGAAGAGGAAAAGACCGCGTTGATGAAATCGGCAGCCGCCGTTCAGGGGCTTAAGGACGACCTGGCAAAATTAGGTTGATATTCGTCCATAAAGGGCATCTTGCGGTCCATATCTTCGTTCTCGCTTTTTCGAAATCCTCAACGTGGTACTGCCACGCCTCCGGTTTCGAAAAAGCTGTGACCTCGATCTGAAGCCGCAATCTACCCTTTCTGAACAAATATCGCATTACAAAACTTTTCTGATGGCTTCGGCCAGAGAACGATTAATTCCGGGCAACTCACTGATTTCATCCACGGTGGCTGCCCGGATTTTTTTAATGCTGCCGAAATGCTTCAGCAGCATCGCTTTGCGTTTGGGGCCCACGCCCGCCACCTGGTCCAGTGCGGATCGGACCATGCTCCGGTTCCGGCGTTTGCGTTGAAACGTGATTGCAAAACGGTGGGCTTCATCGCGGATCTGCTGCAATAACAGCAGAAATCGGCCGTCGTGGCCCAAATTGACCGGATTGGCGCGGTCCGGCAGATAGATCTTGTCGTCGACCTCCCCTTTGCGTTCGTCTTTCTTGGCGATGCCGGCCAGATGGAACTGCCCGTCAAGTCCCAATTGCCCGATCACCGCATTGGCAATGGCAAGCTGCCCCCTGCCGCCGTCCACCAGCATAAGATCGGGCGCCGGGTTGTCCGGTCCGATCTTGCCGTAACGGCGGGTCAATACCTCGGCCATGCTGGCGTAGTCGTCCTGCCCACTGGCCGATCGGATCTTGTAGCGCCGGTACCCCGCCTTGTAAGGTCGGCCATTTTCAAAAACTACCATGGCCGAAACCGGGTTGGTGCCGCCCAGATTGGAGTTGTCGAAACATTCGATGCGCAGCGGCAGTCGGTCCATGTGAAGACGGCGCTGCAAACCTTCGAGCACCTCCGCTTCCCGGGACGCCCGCTGCAGCCGATCCCTGAGGGTGTTGTCAGCATTGTTTTGGGCCATCTCCAGCAGTTTCCGTTTTTCTCCGCGCGTGGGCCGATGGATCCTCACGCGACGCCCTTTCCATTCCGAAAGGGTCTCCTCCAGAAGAATTTTTCCGGCAGGCAGATCGGGCACCAGGACCTCTACAGGGATAACATGGGACTCCTGGTAGAACTGGCCCAGAAACTGGGCCACCAGTTCGCCTTTTTCCGGTGCGGCCTGCACTAGTTCGAAGTGGCGCACTCCCTGCAGAAACCCACGCCGCAGCGTCATCACCGTGACCAGCCTGAAGTCGCTGTTGCCGCTGATGCCAATCACGTCCCGATCCATGAAGTCAGTGGTCACCGTCACCTGGCGCTCCAGGGTTTTTTCGAGGGCGAACATGCGGTCCCTGAGTGCCGCTGCGGCCTCGAAATCCTCGTCGGACGCGGCCTTTATCATCCGGCGGCGGATCCTTTGGATCAGTTCGGGGGTGCGCCCTTTTAGAAAAAGGATCACTTCCTTAACGATACCGCTGTATTTCTTCGGATCGACGGTCAGGCAGCACGGACCCAGGCATTGTCCCATCTGATGATGAATGCAGGGACGCGTACGGTTGGCCATGCTGCGGTCGCTGCACTTGCGCAAGGGAAAGGTCTTGTTGATCAATTTTACCGTCTGCCGTACTGCAAGGGCCGAGGAGAAGGGCCCGAAATAGACCGCGCCATCCTTGGGCGTTTTACGCACGATTTCGATTTTAGGATAAACGGTTCGTGCATCGATGCGGATGGAAGGATAGCGCTTGTCATCCTTGAGCACCACGTTGAAACGCGGTCGATGGCGTTTGATCAGGTTGGATTCAAGGATCAGGGCCTCTTTTTCCGAGGCTGTCACCACCGTGTCGATGTCCGCCACCCGGGCGACCATCAGGGCCGTTTTGGGGCTGTGGGTTTTTTTGTTCTGAAAATAGGAGGTCACCCTTTTTTTCAGGTTGACGGCTTTGCCCACATACAGGATGGTCCCCTCGGCATCTTTCATCATGTAGACGCCGGGTTTATAGGAAATACCGTCGATGATGTCTTGGAGAAGTTTGGAATCGGTCGATTTCGCGGATGCTTTCATGTCAGGTAACTTCTAAAGAAGTGACATCTGCTCAGGCGCAGTTTTTCGTTGGAGCGGCTTCCAGCCGCGATGATTTTAGGACGAATCGCGGCTGGAAGCCGCTCCAACGAATCCACCACTTTCCTTTCGGGTTGTGTTTGGCCATGGGGGGGCCTGAAAAGCTTTTAAGCGTCGGTCAGGTTTCAAAAAGCAGCCGTTTTTTCAGGGAGCGGATGCGATCCCGAATTTTGGCGGCCTCTTCGAAGGCCAATTTTTTGGCCGCGGCCTGCATATCGTTTTCCAAGGTCTCGATCAATTTCTCGACTTCCTTCCCGCTTTCGAAATCGACCACAGATTCCGCCACGGTCGCCGGCTCCGCCTCCGGTATTTCGTAGGCCATGTCGAAAATATCGGTAATGTTTTTGTGAACGGTGCGGGGCGTGATGCGGTGTTCTTCGTTGTACGCCTCTTGGATGGCCCGCCGCCGGTCGGTCTCTTCCATGGCCTGCCGCATTGCGGCGGTAACGCGATCGGCGTAGAGGACCACGGTACCGTTGACGTTGCGAGCTGCCCTTCCGAAGGTCTGGATCAATGAGCGGGCAGATCGTAGAAAGCCCTCCTTGTCCGCATCCAAAATGGCCACCAGAGATACTTCGGGGATGTCGAGGCCCTCGCGCAGCAGGTTGATGCCGATCAGGGCGTCGAACTTGCCCATGCGCAGGTCGCGGATGATGTCCATGCGCTCCATGGTTGAAATATCGGAATGCAGATACCTGACGGAAAGCCCGAGATCGGTGTAGTATTCGGTCAGGTCCTCGGCCATGCGCTTGGTCAGGGTGGTGACCAGAATCCGTTCGCCGCACTGCTGGCGCGTGGTAATCTCCTGGTAGAGGTCGTCCACCTGGTTGCGAGCCCCGCGAACGTGCACCACCGGATCGATCAGTCCGGTGGGTCGGACAATCTGTTCCACCACCCGGTCATCGGCCGATTTCAGTTCGTAATCCGCCGGCGTAGCCGACACGTAAACGATCTGGTGGATTCTGGCGGACCACTCCTCGAATTTCAGCGGCCGGTTGTCCAGGGCCGAAGGCAGGCGGAAGCCATAGTTGACCAGGGTCTCCTTCCTCGACCGGTCCCCCTTATACATGGCCCGGATCTGCGGGACGGCGATATGGCTTTCGTCAACGAAAATCAAAAAATCCTCGGGGAAATAGTCCAACAGGGTCGGCGGGGGCTGACCCGGCCGTCGTCCAGTCAGATGGCGCGAATAGTTTTCGATGCCGTTGCAGTAGCCGATTTCCTGAATCATCTCCAGGTCGAAAAGGGTGCGCTCTTCGATGCGCTGAGCTTCGATGAGACGGTTTTCCTGCCGGAAGAATTCCACCCGCTGCTTCATCTCTTCGACAACAGTCTTGGTGGCCCGGTCCAGTTTGGCCTTGCCGGTGACGTAGTGGCTGGCCGGAAAGAGGGACGCCTTCTCCATGCTGCGCAGGGTGGTCCCTCGCAGCGGGTCAAACTCCTGGATGGACTCGATTTCGTCGCCGAAATAATCGACGCGGATGGCCCGCTCTTCTTCGTAGGCTGGAAAGATCTCCACTCGATCGCCGCGCACCCGGAAGACGCCGCGATGAAAGTCCATGTCGTTGCGTTGATAATGAATGGAAACCAGTTGGTAGAGCAGCCGCTCCCGGGGCAGTTCCATGCCGGCTTCGATGTCGATGCGCATGGCAAGGTAATCCTCCGGCGCCCCCAGTCCGAAAATGCAAGAGACACTAGCCACGACAATGACGTCGGTTCGCGACAGCACGCTGCGCGTGGCTGAATGGCGCATTTTGTCGATCATCTCATTGATTGACGAGTCCTTCTGAATATAGGTGTCGGTGGTGGGGATATAGGCCTCGGGCTGGTAATAATCGTAATAGCTGACGAAATATTCCACGGCGTTTTCCGGGAAAAGCTGCCGGAATTCGTTGTACAACTGCGCCGCCAGGGTCTTATTGGGCGCCAGGATCAGTGCTGGACGGTTGACCCGGGCGATGATGTTGGCCACGGTAAACGTCTTGCCGGAACCGGTGACGCCTAGCAGGACCTGACTTTTGGCGCCCTCGGCAACCTTTTTGGAAATGGCGTCGATGGCCGTCGGCTGATCGCCGCAGGGTGTGAATTCGGATACGATTTTAAAGGCTGGCATAGATGACAGTCTCGCAAAAAGTCACCAGACTTGTCATTCCCGCGCAGGCGGGAATCTATAAATATTTAAAAATAATGGGTAGCGCTAAAGCTTCACTGCGTACGCCGGCTGCGTGGGAATGACATCAATGGAATTTTTTTTATTTGGTGGTTGCTTTCCAGTGCGTGCCGTCAGCCTTGTCTTCCAGGACAATACCCTTTTCAGCCAGACTGTCCCGAATCTCGTCGGCCCGCTGCCAGTTCTTGTTTTTGCGGGCGGCTGTTCGTTCGGCCACCAGGGCGTCGATTTCCTCCGAAGAGAGGGTGATGTCCTGAAGTTGGCGGTCGGTGCGGGCGTCGAAAAAGACCTTCCAGGGTTGCTGGAGGATTCCCAGAATACCGGCCATTTTCTTCAAATCCGCAAAAAGTTCTTCGAGTTGTCCCCTGGCTTGTGTCGACAGACTTCCCTTGTCGAGAATCCGATTGCCTTCTTTGACCAAATTGAAGAACACGCCGACCCCTTTGGCGGTGTTGAAATCGTCGTTCATGGCCTCGCAGAAGTCCGACCAGTATCCGTCGGGTGAAACGGCTTCGCTGACATCGACTATACCGGCCTCCTGATCCAGCCGTTGAACAAGGCTGTAGATCTTTTCCAGGGCCTTGTCCGATTCCTTCAGATTCTGATCTGAAAAATCGATGGGGCTGCGATAGTGGTTGGAAAGCAGGAATAGACGTACGCTCTCCGGATGATAGGATTTCAGGATGTCCTTGATCATCAAAAAGTTGTTCAGGGATTTGGACATCTTTTCGTTGTCGATGTTCACAAACCCGTTGTGCATCCAGTAGCGTGCAAAAGGGGCGTTGTGAGCCGCCTCGCTCTGGGCGATCTCGTTTTCGTGGTGAGGAAAAATCAGATCCTTGCCACCGCCGTGAATGTCCAGAGTGTCTCCCAAAAAATGGCTGCTCATGGCCGAGCATTCGATGTGCCATCCGGGGCGCCCTTTTCCCCACGGGCTGTCCCAGGCGGGTTCGCCGGGCTTGGCCGCTTTCCAAAGCGCGAAATCGAAGGGATTGCGCTTATTTTCATTGATTTCGATCCGGCTTCCGGCGACCATGTCCTCCAGCTTGCGCCCGGAAAGCTTTCCGTATTGCTCGAAAGTATCCACGGCGTAATAGACGTCGCCATCCACGAGATAGGCGGCCTTTTTCTCCATCAGGGTCTGCACAATGGAGACGATGTCGTCGATGTGTTCGGTAACCTTGGGTTCGTGATCGGCCCGCTCCACGTTCAAGGCATCCATATCCCGGTAAAATTCGAGGATATACTTTTCGGCCAGTTGGATGGGGTCCATGCCCACCTCGTTGGCGCGGTTGATGATTTTATCGTCCACATCGGTGAAGTTACGGATGTAGGTGACCTGGTAATCCATGGCACGCAGGTAGCGGACCACCACATCGAACACCACCACCGAACGGGCGTGACCCACATGGCAGTAGTCGTAAACCGTCGGGCCGCATACATACATCTTGACCTGCCCGGGGATGATGGTTTCAAAGGGTTCTTTGGTCTTGGTCAGTGTGTTGTAAATCCTTATGGCCATCGGTAGATACCTCTTGGTCCAAAATTAAAGTTCGTTTGTCGTTGTTGCGGATCGAAGCAACGCCACGCACATGGCGGCGATGCCATCGCCGTGACCGATGGCGCCGAGCCCTTCGGTCGTGGTCGCCTTTATATTGATTCTGTGCCGCTCTACTGCCATGCAGTCGGCCATGCGACCGACCATATCTTCTTTATGGGGCGTCATTTTGGGAGCCTGGGCAAAAATGGTGGCGTCCAGATTGACCAGCGCCCAACCTTCTTTGGCGATTTTAGCGTAAACTGTCTTTAAAAGATCGATACTGTCGGCGCCGCGGTATCGAGGATCGGTATCTGGAAAGTGTTCTCCGATGTCGCCCATACCGGCAGCACCCAAAAGCGCGTCACAGGCGGCGTGCACCAGCACGTCGGCATCGGAATGTCCCAACAGTCCTTTATCGAAAGGGATCGTCACGCCACCGATTATCAGTGGTCTACCTTTTTCCAGGCGGTGAATATCGTATCCCAATCCGATGCGTGTCATAATTATGCGATTGTGATGGCTCCCGAAGGCGGCAATTTGCTGGTTTTTTAAAGGATAGCTTCATAGCATACCTGCAGATCTCCGTAAAGTGGCATGAGGGCAGCGATTAAATCAATCTTGCCGCCAACGGCAAGGTTTTAACGCAATATCTTTTACCGACCACAATCGATGATTTCTCCGCCACCATCTTTAACCCGGCCTTCAACTAAACCTTGACCTTGGACAAGTCACTCAAGTAGATAAGAGACCTTTCTAATGGCTGATGGCCTCTCGAAAAGTCCCAGGCTTGCCATGCCGGACTTGATAAGCCTGCCCCGGACATGTACCGGGGGCATCCAGATCTATTGAAATGACTGGATAGCGCTAAAGCTTCGCTACGTGCCCGGCGTGCGCCGGAATGACGCCCATTTGTGATTTACAACTTTTTGCGAGTCCATCAACGACTGTTGTTTTTACGCACAATCAGGCAGAGCGATTTTTCTTGGGAGATGGTAACGTGGATCTGAAACAATTTGTCGCCGGTATTCTGGAATCCGGAAGAACGGCCTTGACCGAAGCGGAATCGAAAACAGTGCTGGGCGCTTACGGCGTGCCGGTGGTGCCCGAAACCATTGCCGAAACCGCCAAAGAGGCGGCCCGGGCTGCATTGGAAATGGGTTTTCCCGTTGTGCTCAAGGGGCTTGGCGAGAGCCTACTGCACAAAACCGAAATGGGACTGGTTCATCTTCAATTGCAGGACGAACCTTCCGTAATCAAAGCGGCAGAAAAGATACTCGCCGCAGCACCGGAGGCCCGATTTCTCGTTCAACCGCAGGTTACCGGCGACCGGGAATTCGTTGTCGGCCTTTTCCGTGATCCGCATTTCGGTCCTGCCGTTCTGTTCGGGCTGGGCGGAGTCTTCACCGAAGCCCTGTCGGATGTCGTTTTCCGCCTGGCGCCCCTCACTTCCACGGATGTGGCCGACATGCTTGCATCCATCCGATCCCGTTCGCTTCTGGATTCCTTCCGCGGTCAGCAGGCGGTGGATCGCCTAGTGCTGGAAAAAACATTGATGGCACTGAGTGCCATCGCCATGGATTTTCCCGAGATTACCGAGATCGACATCAACCCCCTCATCGTTACCGCGACCGGCGAGCTCAAGGCCGTCGACGCCCTGATTACTCTGGCACCGCCGGACAATGAAGAGAAGGAATGCCACCCGGTGCCGCCTCCTGCCATGCATGCGCTCTTCTATCCGCGTTCGGTGGCCTTTATCGGCGCTTCGGCCCAAATGGGCAAATGGGGGCACATGCTGATCTGCAACACCATCGGCGGCGGCTACCAGGGCGACGTGTACGCCGTCAACCCAAAGGGAGGCACCATCGCCGGCAAAGCCGCCTATCCATCCATCGGTGATATACCCGGGAAGGTGGATCTGGCGGTGATCACCGTTCCCGCCGCACGCATCAGGGATCTGATTCCCCAGTTGAAGGCCAAGGGTATCAAAAGCATGGTGCTGATTACCTCCGGTTTCGGCGAAACCGGCGACGAAGGTAAACAGTTGGAACGACAGATGGTGTCCGAAGCCCGCCAGGCCGGCATCCTGGTCCTTGGCCCCAACACCATGGGCATCTGCAATCCTCACATCGATTTTTTCTGCACCGGTACGTCGGTCCGTCCCCTGGCCGGCTCCACGGCCGTGGTGGCCCAGTCCGGCAATATGGGCACCCAACTGCTGGCCTTTGCCGAAGAACAAAACATCGGTATCCGGGCCTTCTCCGGCTCGGGCAACGAGGCCATGATCACAATCGAAGACTACCTGGAAGGCTTCGAGGTGGACGACCTGACCCGCACCGTGATGCTGTATATCGAAAGCGTCAAGCATGGGCGCCGTTTTTTCGAAAGCGCCTGCCGGGTGAGCCGCAAAAAACCCATCGTCCTGCTCAAAGGCGGACAGACCCGTGCCGGCAACCGCGCCGCTTCCAGCCACACCGGCGCCATGGCGTCCAACAACCGTCTGTTTGATGCGGTCTGCCGCCAGGCCGGCATTGTCAAGGTGGATCAACCCATGGAGCTGCTGGACCTGTCCGCGGCCTTTTCCTCGTTGCCCCTGCCCAAGGGCAACCGCATAGCCATCATGACCCTGGGTGGTGGATGGGGCGTGGTCACGGCCGACCTGTGCAACCGCTTCGGACTGGAAATACCCGACCTGCCTTCGGAATTGATCGCCCGCATCGACGAAATCCTCCCTCCCTACTGGAGCCGATCCAACCCCATCGACCTGGTGGGAGAAAATGACACCACCCTCCCGTTGACCGTGATGGAGGAGTTGTTGAAATGGGAAGGCTGCGATGCCGTCATCAACCTGGGCATTCTCGGGCGTCGAATCTTTACCCGCCGCCTGGCCGATTGCGTAGCCAAGGCGGATCCTGCCTACACCAAAGCGTTTCTGGAAGAAGCCGTCAAGATTTTCGCTGATTTCGAGACCGACTACGTGGCCGACATTGTCCGCCTGATGGAAACCTATGAAAAGCCCGTTTTGGGCGTAAGCCTGCTTACCGACGATCAGGACGCAACGGTGTATCGCGTGGATGGCCACGACTTGAAAGCGGTGTTCTACGAAACGCCCGAACAGGCCGTAAAGGCGGTGGCGCGCATGGTCGAATACCAGCGCTTTCGTTCAAAACGGGCAGATTGAGGCAACATGCTTTTCAACTTGGACCCATCCCTGCTGATCGCCGCCACAGCCAGTTTTTTGGCCGGATTGCTGGGTTATGTGATCGCCAGGCTGTGGATCAAGCCCATCGTGGGCTACAACATCGAAAAACGCAGGCTCGATCGTGAAATCTCCCGTTATCTGCAACGGATGGGGACTGTCGAAGAATCACAGACATCGGCAAAGGACCCGGAGGTTCAGGAAATATTGAAGGCAATTCGCAAATCAGCAACAAACCTGGCCGCCCGAAACAGCACGGAACTACCCGCCTGGTATCGAATTTTTCTGGTAAGCCGGGAGGAATCTTCCGATAAAGCGATGAAATTGCTGTCCCCGCTTGCCAAAATTAAAGACCACCATCAGATCCAGGAACGGGTTGATCAGGCACGCAAGGCCTTGCGACTTTCCTAAAACGGTATTTTCAGACGTATAGCGAAAGATGAATAAACAAGAATTGAAACCCTCCATTAAAATTTTGGATCCCGATGGCAAGGATGCGCTGCATACCTTTCTCATGGCTGATGACACCATACGCGGATCGGTGATCGAAGGCACCCGGATGATCCACCGGATGCAGCGCAAGCATCAACTGGGTGTTCTGGAGGCCCTCATCCTTGGCCACGCTTACCTGGGGGCATGCCTGATGAGCGCCGGTCTGAAAGGAAAAGAGCGCCTGCAATTACAGGTGGACTGTTCGGGCCCGATAAAGGGCCTGGTCGTCGAAGCCAATGCCGCCGGGGAAGTACGTGGGTTTTTAAAAAATGTCCTCATTCCTGTGGAAAAGCCCCTGGAAGACTTCAACATGGCGCCATTTTTCGGGGCGGGTTTTTTGTCGGTCACCCGAACGCTGGAAGATGCCAAACAACCCTTCTCCGGACGGGTGATGCTGGCCCATGGGCGTCTGGCCAAGGATCTGGCCCATTACTACCTCACGTCCGAACAGATCCCAACGTCCTTCAGCCTCAGTGTAAACTTCGACAGCCGGGGAAAAGTGGATGCCGCCGGAGGTCTGTTTTTGCAGGTCATGCCCGGTGCCAACGATGGCGTCGTCGGCCGGATCGAAGATCGGGTGGTGGATCTGCCGTCCATCGGCATCGCGTTTTCCCGAGGCATCGACCCGAAGCGTTTTGTCTACGATCATCTGGGCGAATATTCTCCCCGTTTCATCGGCCATCGGGATATCGGTTTCGTCTGTCACTGCAGTCGGGACCAGATCCGCAGTGTTCTCACTATGCTGCCCATGGATGAATTGCGCGATATTCAGACCAAAGGCCCTTTTCCGGTAGAAATTCGCTGCCATCACTGCAACACCCGGTATCGTTTCGATCGGGAGCACATCGACAGGATTGTGGCGGCACGATTCGCCGACAACTAAGAAATCCAAAAGGATCGTCGCAATTTGAGCAAGGCCACCGAACCGTCCCAGCGCATCGGGTTTCCCATTGCGGGCATCACCTTTTTCCGTCTGGTGCTCAATACCTCGAAACGCTTTGCCTACCCGTTCGCACCGGTGTTGAGCCGCGGTCTAGGGGTGTCCCTGACGGCCATCACCTCCCTGATTGCAGTCAACCAGATTACGGCCCTGTTGGGGCTGCTGGTAGGCCCGATCTCCGATAGGTGGGGATACCGCAAGATGATGGTTGCCGGCATGGCCCTACTGGGCATCGGGATGCTGGCTGCCGCCTTTTTCCCCTTTTATACCGTTGTCCTGGTGGCCCTGTTTCTGGCCGGACTGGGCAAGAGCGTTCTCGATCCGGCCTTGCAGGCCTGGGCGGGCAGCCATGTCCCCTTCGACCGCCGGGCTATGGTTATCGGCATCCTGGAGACATCCTGGGCGGCCAGCACATTGGTTGGCATTCCCCTGGTGGCCGTGATCATCGACCGGTACGGCTGGCGGTCCCCTTTTCTGGTGATGGGGCTTTTGGGGGTGGCGGGAGCCGTCACCCTCTTTTTTATCATTCCCCGGGAAAAAGAGATCCCCGAAGCTGACCGGACGGTTTCGTGGGCGACCTACCTGGGAGCCTATGGGCAGCTGGTCGGCAGCAAAGCCGCTCTGGGCGCCCTGGGATACGCATTCTTCGTCAGTGCGGCAAATGACAACCTTTTTGTCGTCTATGGCGCTTGGCTGGAAAAAAGCTTTGGCCTCGGCCTCGTAGCCCTGGGGATGGGAACCAGTCTCATCGGCCTGGCCGAACTGTTCGGAGAAGGGCTCACGGCAACGGTATCCGACCGCCTCGGTTTAAAGCGGGCGCTTTTCTGGGGGCTGGGACTGACAACTTTGAGTTATTTCATACTGCCGTTTCTGGAAAGTGCACTTTCCGCCGCCTTGGTCGGTATTGCATTAATATTCCTGGCTTTCGAATTTACCATGGTGACCAGTTTTTCCCTATGCACCGAGATTCTTCCCGCTTCCCGGGCGACGATGATGGCCAGCTTTCTGGCCACGGCCGGAATGGGGCGTGTGCTGGGTGCGCTGTTGGGCGGGTTCGTGTGGCAAACCGGCGGCATCTGGGCCACGTGCTGGTTGTCCGGCGGGCTGACCATCCTGGGTATGGGTTGCCTGAAAATCGGTCTCACCGGTTGGCAGCGAAAAAGTTAACCCTTCTTGACCACGCTATGCATTTCAGGGTGAATACCGGAAAAGATAGGCCTGAATAACAGAGAACCCGAATGCAGACTGGGCCGGGACCTTCATCCCAAACGACCGGCGGATAGGTGCAGCGCGCTGATCGTCTTGGCGTCCTGAATCTCTCCGGCAGCGATCATGTCCAAACACCGTTGATATTCGACGGGATGGACATAGAGCAGTTCGTCCGCATCCAGGTCTTGCGTTGCCTTTTCCAGACCTGTGCCCAGGAAGAGGTGAATGCGCTCGTCCGAATAAGCCGGCAGTGGCGTGATTTCGGCTAATTTTTCAAAATACCGGGCCGAGTAACCGGTCTCTTCGACCAGTTCCCGCCGGGCGCAGACCAGCGGATCTTCTTTCGGATCCAATGTCCCGGCAGGGATTTCCCAGATAAATCCCCCCACCGCGTGTCGGTATTGCTGGAGCAGCAGAACCCGTCCATCCGCCATTACCGGTACAATCGCGGCCGCACCGGGATGACGGATAATTTCCATCTCCAGGGTGACATCGTTCGGTAGGGTGACGTTTTCGGCGTAAAAATCGAACACGCGGCCTTTTAGGATCAGGGTGGATCGATTGCAGACTGCTGTTTTCATTTTTCTTTCCGGTGCTCCTGTAGGATGTGATCGACCAGTTCCCGTACTGAGTGACCGCCCGGCGACTGGGCATCGGGGTTGATGGCCAGCAAGGATTCCCAGGCTTTCAGGGCACCTTTTTCATCCTTGAGATCGTGGAAGAGAACAATCCCTTTGTTGAACCGGGATATTTCGTGCTTGGGATCGATCTGCATGGCCCGGTCAAAGGCAGCGACCGCCTTTTCCGGTTTTCCGCTTCTTCGGTACATGACCCCGAGATCCGTCCATACATTGGCATTTTGCGGCTGGATGGCCAAAGCCTTTTCATAGGCCTCGATGGATTGCTCCGCCTGGCCGGCGTCGAAATAAAGATGACCCAGTTGAATCCAGGCCTCTGCGTCTTTTGGATCTTCGCTGGTGCGGGCCTTGAAAGCGTCGATATTTGCTTGCAGTTCGGCATTCATGGCCGGCGCCCCCTCCATGGAACCGGGTGCCGAAAAGGTACCGCTTTTGTAAATGCCAAAGGCAACCCCACCGACAAATCCGATCAACAATGAAACCACTACAAACCAGATCACGTTTTCTGATTTTACGTAGCCGTCTATTTTCTTTGAGCTCATGGTTCTCCTTAATTTTTGGCCAGGCTGTCCGATCTTTCGAACGGCCGGCATCGATTCTGCGATAGAGGTTTTGTTTCGAACGGGTCGGTGATACCCAATTCCAGGGTAAAAGACAAGAATGCCTTCTACAGCATCCGTTGTGGATTACAAAGAGGCCTTTTCCCCGGCTGCTGTCCGGGAAAACTTTTGTTGATATTCGGGAATTTCGATCATCGGCGGCCGTTCGTGCTGCTCCAGAAGAAAATTTTCAGGCTTCAAGCGGTCTCGGACCAATTGATACTGAATCATCTCATCGTGGATCTGCTGCTGGATCTGCATCCGCTCTAATGTCTCCATACGGTTGAGGAAGGTTTTGATGATGACAAATGCCATCCGTCCCAGGGCCTTGGTGTCCTGATTTTTGTGTACCCTTCGATCCAGATCCACCTGGGCCATGACATCCAGTCCCCATTTACGATGGATGTCGATCAGCATACCGGTTTCAACGCCGTAGCCGATGTGGAAAGGAATTTTTTCGAAAATGCTGCGATACCCCGCGTATTCACCGGAAAGTGGCTGCAGGAATTGGGTCATGTCCGGCATGAACATGGAAAAAAGCGGTCGGGTAACCAGTTCCGTGACCCGGCCGCCGCCCGTGGGGCGCAGTTTGTTTTGTCCGATGGCAATGGGTCGGTCGTAAAAGGCTTTGGTAAAACGGATACGATCCCCGAGCAGTAGCGGGCCCAGCAATCCGTAGGCGAAACGATGATGGATGTTTTTGATGTCGGCGTCGATATAAATAATAATATCGCCTCGGGTCACATAAAGGGCCTTCCAGAGATTTTCTCCTTTGCCTTTGAATTTTTCCATCTGCGGCAGGATGTCGTCCGCCTGGTAGACCGTAACGTCATAGGAGCGGGCGATCTTTCGGGTATCGTCCGTCGAACCGGAGTCGATGACAACGATTTCGTCCAGCAGTGGATAGCGTGTCATCAGCTCCGATTTCATGATGACGATCTCTTTGGCGATGGTCCTTTGCTCGTTCAGTGTCGGAAGGCAAAGGGAAATGGACAGGTTCTTTTCGTGTTTGGCCGCCACCAGACGTCCGATATCCTTGAACTCGCTGTGATGGAAGGTGTTGGTGTCAATCCACTTCTCATTCATCGCAGGCTCCCTTGTCCATGGCCATCAGAAGGGCCGGAATTTGAGCGATACCTTTAACCATCGGTTCAATTTCGATCATGGCACCGTCCTGGTGGAAATTTTCTCCCAGTGTCAATCCGATGGTGACTGACGGGATGCCGTTTTGCAGGAAAATGGACAGGGCCGTTTCGCTGGGGTCGCAGACCGCTTCCACCTCCAATCGCCGGAGAATGCGCGAAGCGCATTTGACCAGCGGGTGGTTGTGCTGCAACTGGGTAGCGTTGAGATTGCTGATGCGATCCAGCTTGATTTCAACCGCAAAGGACTTATTGATGCCATCGACGATATCATGGATATCGCTGTACAGTTCCCGGACCATCTCATCGGAGTCGCTTCGGATTTCGAAGCCGATCATGGCGTCGTAGGCGATTTTACCGTGGTTGAAGCCGCCCGATATCTTGCCGATGACGATCTGGGTTCTGGGCTTCTGGGGCAACCGTAGGCCGAGAATTGCGTTGATCACCTCATTGATCACCAGAATTGCGTTGGGCGTGTGATGGCGTCCCAACTGTTTTTCGGCGGCGATGCTGCAATTGATTACCCCCCGGATCATGGCCGAAGAATAATAGTTCAAACGCCCCAATTCCACGCTTTCCAGGCAGATGGCCCCACGGATCGGCCCCGGCCAGGCACGCAGCAAGCGGCGGATGCCCCTTAAATTGCCCTTTCCCAGGGATTGCACGGGCGCCACCAGGACGATATCCGACTCGAAGGTCAGATCCAGTTGCCGAAAAATTTCGGGCAGGGAGGCCAGCACGCCCACGGCCGCTGAATTGTCCGAAACGCCGACGCCGCTGATGATCTTATCGGTCACCTCATAATGCTGGTCCGTCTCGAGTTCCGAAAAGGTGTCCAGGTGGGCGACGATAAAAATCGCTCCCTTTTCCTTCGCGGTTCCCCGAATGACCCCCACCGGATTGCCATAGTCGTCGATGACGCATTCGTCCGTGTTGAATTCGGACAATCGCTCGACCAGACACTCTGCACGCCTTCTTTCCTGAAAGGTGGGGGCCGGAATCTGTCCGACCAGGACGATATTGCTGATGATGATTTCGCGAATCTTGCGTATCCGGTCGACAAATGTCGGCAATGCGTTGAGATAGTCTTCCATGTGGCCCTCAACTGTTCGATTGGCCGGCGGCTTCCGCCAGTTGGTTGAGATGGGTGACGATCCAATCCGGAGAAACGTCCCGAAACGGTTCGTCTTCGTAGCGGAGCCGAAGGGAGCGTCGGTCTCCGGCAAACAATGCAGTACGAAACCCGGCTTCGGTGGCCGGCCGGATGTCGTTGCGCATGTCGTTGCCCACGTAAAGAACCGATTCGGATGGTATTCCCATGGATTGAAGGGCCGCTTTGGCACGGTTAAATAAGGTTGCCGAAGGTTTGGCACAGCCTTGCTGCCAGGAATAAAAACGCAGCCGCGGATCGAAGGCCGAGTCGTACAATTCCTTTCCGAAGAGCCACGCCAGCACGATGGGGGTGTAAAATTGCGCGTTGGAGATGATTCCCATCGGAATTCCCTTTTTTTTGCACAACCGGGCCAGCGTCCCGGCCCCGGGCATGGGGAAAACGGGATTGGTGATCAGCTCGTAGGCCAAGGCAAACGCTTTCACTAAGGAAAGATCCCGAAGTTCTATAATTTCCTGCCATATTCTCACGATGTCCACTTCCGGGAAATCGACGCCCTTTGCCTGTTGGCTGCGATGCTCCGCCTCGATGCCCCGGCGCAGCATCGACTGGAGCTTTCGGGGCGCATGTGCTATTTCATAGCGCTTCAGCAGTTCCGGCAACCGATCCATCCCGGAAGGCTGTGCCTGCACCAGCCCGATCTCCCCTGCCCCGCTGACCAGCAAGGTTCCGTAGACGTCGAAAAGGATCGCGCCACAGGGGCCCATCTTCGGCAGATTCGCACGCATCCCGGTGGCAATCGGTTCGAGTGGCCCCAGGTAGCGTCGACAAATATCGTCAAAATCCTCCATAGGCAGCCCATTTGAGAAGGGAAAAAGTTTCGGGCCTGAAAAACGAGTGCAGCAGGATCTTTTTATCGATGGTATGCCGGACCGGTTGGCTGACCACCCGGTCGTAGATCTGCAGGAGCCGGTCACGGTAGCGGTCCATTCCGTAACGATCCAAAGCGACCCTGCGATTTTTTTCAATTACGCCCGGGACTGCCACTCCTTCCCTGGCATCGGACAGCCATGGGTTGGTTCGGATCAGTTCCTCTTTCGCGAAGGGTGAAGCAATCAACCGGGAAAGGATCTGACGCTGGAATGCCTCGTCCAGCATGCCGAAATCGATGGTTTCCCTGCCGGTCAGATGATCGAAGGCTTTCGATACGGTGGCATCCGAAATGGTTAAACCGAATCGGTTGGCAGCCCGCAGGACCGCTTCGCGCCAACGGTTGGAAAAATCATCCCGATCGATCCAGTCCAGGGGTACATCGATACGGTCGTAAAGGGTTTGCAAATCGATGCCGCTTTCTTCGTAATCGCTGCAGATATCAGGGAGCCGGCGTCCCAACAGCGGTTTTCCAGTGGTCCACGTCTCGAGATACGCCATCCCGAAACCTTCGGAAACGCTGGTGGTGATCATCGACTGCGAGGCAGCGACAATGGATGCAAAGGGCGTTTTTCGGCCGACCTCGAAATCGACGGACAAGCCGTTGACCGAAGACCAGGCCACCCAATCCCGATAACTGGCTATATCTTCAGGGCTGTTGGGTGGTTGGGTGATTGCCAGACGCTGTCCTGCTTTGAAAAACAGGGAAAGCAAAAGTGCCTCCCCCAGGTTCTTGCGCCGAATAGCCCGCACCGGGTAAAGGACCTGTTTTGTCTGTTGCCGGTTCGAATCCACGGGCATGCCCAGGACCGCATTGGGAAGACAGTGAAGCCCCGAGTTGTCCAATCCGGCAGCCTTGAGTATGGCCTCGTCGCGCCGGTTGATCACCCCGTAGTGGCAATCCTCTGGGTAGGGCTCGTCGAAATAGACCTGGGGCCTGCCATCTTCCGCAAGGTCGTGAATCTGAAGAAAAAGAGCGATTCCGCTATCCTGCAGGCGCCGGATAACTTGCAGAAATCCCCTGTTTTTGGCCAGGGTCGGATTGTGGATGTGCAGGATATCGCACCCGTCGGACCATTTGCGAAGCAACGCCCTGCGCACCTGTTCGGCAACCCGCTCGGGCGGCAATTGCGGCTGCCCCGACCGATCGTATCCCAAACCGGGAATCTCCTCCACCTCACAAGGCAATTGTGTGTCCGCCCGGTCCCCCGTCAAAACGAAAAGGTCGCAAGCGTCGCCAAGCGCGGCGATCTGCCGTTTTATAACGGTAGTCACCCCTCCGGTCTTGAGGTGATAGTGAACAAGGGCAATCTTCATGGATACTTTAATTGCAAGCGTTCACAGGATACCGCATCTGCTTTGTTCCCGGGCACTGAAGGTTGACCAAACCGTCTGCGTGCCCGGCGCCTCACACCTGCGGCACCCTGTGAACGCTGGTTAGGCAGTTGCCGCACATTGGGCATTTCAATCCCGTGAATGGATACTTTAATTGTAGCCTGCACACGCTTTTTGTCAACTCTCTGAAAGTGACTGCATCCTACCGTTGACATCTCCCGTGCCGCAGTACATGTTTGATTTAAAATACTCGTGGTACAAATCAATCGTACCCCATTTTCTGGAGGATGAGAGATGGCATTGTATGTAGTACAGCACGGAAAAAGCCTGCCAAAGGCGGATGATCCCGAAAAAGGATTGTCCGAGGAAGGAATACGGGAAACCGAGCGCATTGCAAATGTAGCCAGAGGCTACGGCGTTACGGTCTCTGTCATCGTTCACAGCGGGAAGAAACGCGCCCGCCAGACAGCCGAACGGATGGGTGCAGCCCTCTGTCCGGATCAAGAAATCCAGACGCGCAGCGGCATGAACCCTTTGGACGATGTCGCTGCATTTGTAAGAGACCTGCCCCTGGATCAAAACATCATGCTGGTCGGACATTTGCCGTTTTTAGAAAAACTGATTGGTCTGCTGGTATGCAGCGATGCGACGCGGACGGTATTCAAACTCCAGAACAGCGGTATTGTCTGCCTGGACGAGGCGTCGGATATCGACAACGCGGTGATTCGCTGGGCGCTGATGCCCAACGTCGGTTGATATGGCAGGGGCTTATTACGCGATCATCGACCCGTATCGAGGCTTTTCCAGACGGATTCCGGAGAGTCGATGACCATGCTGCCCGGTTGAATGACGATCGTCTGGGCATCGGGCAGGTAGGCGTTCACAATCTTTTCGGTCTGTGAGACGAGCGCTCCGATTTTCATCCCCGAGAGCGTGTTGACAATTTTAAGGTCGTCGTCGGCCTGTTGATACAGGTAGCTGAGACGATCGCAGGCGACCTGGTAATAACTCATCTCCTTGGCGTAGCGTTTCATGTAGGCCTGAATCTCGGCAATGAGCCGCAAATCGAACAGGATTTTTGGCGTTTTCAACGCCTCTGCTTCATCCTTGATCTTCAATTCCGCCGTTTTTTCCCGGATTTCTGCTTTGATTTCCTCCATGCGCTTGGCCAGTTCCTCCCTCAATCGGGCGGCATCGGCCCTGCGCTGGGCCAATTGGTTGTTGAGCAAAGAAATGTCAGCCATCGTTTTTCGAAGCTGCTCTGCTCCATTGGGTGAGGCTGCCGTCACACCGGGGAACACGGCCCACAGACAGACGACAATGGAAAGCATACAAAGTCCGGCAAGAATCGGTTTTAACGGTTTCACGGTTTAATCCTTTGCAAAGCGGCGCTTACGGTTCATCTCTTCAGAAAGAAACAGCCGGGTTTTCGAGTTTTCCCAGTGGGCCATATGCTTGACGTTGACCAGTTCGATCTGATCGCCCTGCCACTCCGACAAAATGGCTACCACCCGGGGCGACAGCCGTGATAGGCCGTTTAAGGACAATCCTTTTCCCTTCCAGCGGGCAAGATGCGCCGCAGATTCCGGGGAGAGTTCCTCTATTCCGTTCAAACCCAACCAGTCTCCCTTCCAGGTCGCCAGTTGACGGGCCGCCTCCGGCTCCAGTTCCTTCAACTCGTTTAAAAATAGATCCTTGCCTTTCCATTGGGCCAGGCAGCCGGCCGTTTTCGGAGAAAGCATCGTCAATTTATGTTTCTGTGAATAATCGCCATTGCAGATTTGTTCTGAAATGAGATTGTTATCGGCGTTTGGGCCGGCGGCTGCGGCTTTTGGTGGATTTTTGGGCAATCGGCTTGTGATGTCGTTCCAGATGGCTTCCGTGGACAAGGGCGATACCGAAACATCGTCGATGTTCAGTTCCTCCAGGGCCCGAGTATGCTCGTCGATGAGTTCATGGGACTGCCGGATAAACCCGTCGATATCGATGTCGCTGGTTTTGGTGGCCATCAACGCCAAAAGTTCGGCTTTTCGAGAAGAGTAGAGCAGTTCTTCACTGTTCCAGGTAAGCTCGTCAACCGGACGCACCAGTTTCCGAATGTAAGTGTCGCGTCGCTGGATAGCGGAAAGACCCAATCCGATGCGAGGATCCGCCATGGCCGCCGAATCTTTGTTTGTCGTTTTCAAAAGATCAATGATCCCGTCTATTTCTGCATCGATGCCGGCCTGGTAATAGGCGCGCAATTCTTCGATTTCGGCCTTTTTAGCCAGCAATTGGCTGCGCAGGCGATCCAGGCTTTCCGCAGCGGTTTTCAGGCTGGATTGGTCCGAAACGTGTTGGTCCGGTTGAACCGGGGCCTGGGGTAAAGATGGTGGGGTGGGCTCCGGTTGGATGCTGGTTTCCGGGACGACGGTTTCCGATGAAACCACTTTCGGTTCGACATCTTCAATGGGTTTACGCAGCCAGTAGCGATACCCTGCCAGAAAAACGAGAATCAGAACGACAGTCGCGGCACCCAGGACGATCTTTTTCCACTTCTTTGCTGCAGGTTTGCCGGCTTCCCGCAAGGCGGCCGCCTTCTTTTTGGGGGCATCCTCCACGGAATCCGCTCTTGGCAGCGGTTTGAATTTTATGTCCGGCTGGGGCTCAACCAAATCTTCGGCTGGCTGTGTGCTTGCGGATGGAGCGTCCTGAACTGCTGCCGCTTTTTTGGCCTCAGATGGGGATTCGGCCGGTAAATGTTCTTTTTTATCCCCTTCTTTTGCGGTTTTTCGATCCTGCTCGATTGATGTCGGTTCGGGATCGGTTTCAGCGACGGTTGGTGCCGGCGGCGAGGTCTTTTCATCATCATCCTCTTCTTCCACAGCCACTTCTTTTAGGATTTCATCGACGTCCGCCGTGATATCCTCTTTCGTTTCATGGGCTTCGTCCTTTGGCAGACCGGTGTCTGGCGCTTGGATAGCCGCCGGCTTTTTTTCAGGCCGGGTCTCTACCGCTACTTCCAGTTCCCCCTCTGGCTCCTCTGCTTCCGGCTTGCCGCCTTCGATCTGAGCCATGATGCTTTCAAAGGCTTCCTGTTGGTCCTTATCCAGTGATTCATCGGAATCGGCATCTGCGCCTTCCTTATTTTCCTCTTTTTCCTCAGAACCTGCTGTTTCGGCGGTATTCTCGGATGGCTCGCCCTCATTGGCGGCGTCGGCCTGCCGAACGACCTTTTCCAACTCATCCGAAAAATCCTCTTCCGATACCGTGCCGTCATCCTCCTCGGCCTTATCTGCTTCGGCCTCATCTGTGGACGGGCCATCTTCGCTGTCACCGCCGCCCTCGATTTGGGACATGATGCTTTCGAAGGCCTTTTGCTGGTCCTCGTCCAGTTCGTCTCCCGCTTCGCTGTCGGTATCCGAATCTTCGCTTCCGTCGCTGTCGGCGTCGGCTTGTTGGACCACCTTTTCCAGTTCAGCCGAAAAATCCTCTTCCGACACCGTGCCGTCATCTTCCTCGGCCTTATCTGCTTCGGCCTCATCTGTGGACGGGCCTTCTTCGCTGTCACCGCCGCCCTCGATTTGGGACATGATGCTTTCGAAGGCCTTTTGCTGGTCTTCGTCCAGTTCGTCTCCCGCTTCGCTGTCGGTATCCGAATCTTCGCTTCCGTCGCTGTCGGCGTCGGCTTGTTGGACCACCTTTTCCAGCTCTGCGGCAAAGTCCTCCTCCGACACGGTGCCGTCATCTTTCCCGGATTCATTTTCTTCCGGGCTTTGTGCACTGTCGCCGTTGCCTTCGATTTCTCCCATGATTTTGTTGAAGGCATCCTCTTCTTCGGCGCTCATTTCATCGGACGGGCCATCGGTTTCAACGGACGATTCTGTCCCGAGATCCTGTTTTTTGGCGGACGAATTTTTCTTGTTTTCCGGCATATGGTTCAACTCGTTGCTGATTTCCGCTTGACGAGCGGCATATCGGGTCTTGTCTCTTTTTTCGATCCGTTGCCACGATTTCTCTCGTATCTCAGTAGGGATATCGTCGAAAGCCTGCCAAACTTAAGCGTTTTAATGGTTTTCGTGCTTGTTGAAGGCGGCTTTCGTTATTTCATTCATCGCCTCATCCACCTTCCGGATATCACCGAATCGGTCGGATGAGCCTGAAAAAAGAGCGAAAGCGATCCTAACCGGATAAATTTCTTGATCATTTTGTCAACCATAGGTATATTTCGGGTTGGCTTCACGTTCGCATAAACGCTTTCAAGAAACCGGAAAAGCTGACATGGAGGAGAAACAGACATGAAAAAAACCATCATCAAAGGAACCGGTCGCTACCTTCCTTCACGGCTTGTCACCAACGAAGATCTGTCCCGATGGATGGATACCTCCAACGAATGGATCATTCAGCGTACCGGCATCGAGCAGCGCTACTGGATCCCCGAAGAAGGTGGAGTTGGTGTCTCCGATTTGGGGCTGGAGGCCTCGAAAATCGCCATGTCGCGCGCCGGCTGGGAGCCCGGGGACATCGATCTGATCATTTTTGCAACATTGAGCCCGGACCTCTTTTTTCCCGGCTCCGGCTGCCTGCTGGCCCACAAGCTGGGCCTTACCACCACACCGGCACTGGATATCCGCCAGCAGTGCACCGGCTTTCTATACGGCATGGCCACCGCCGACGCCTATATTCGCAGCAGCCTCGCCAAACGCATCCTGCTGGTCGGCGCCGAAGTACACAGCACCGGATTGGATATTTCGACCCAAGGCAGGGACGTGACCGTGATTTTCGGAGACGGCGCCGCGGCTGTCTGTCTGGAGCATGTGGAAACGGACGACAAGAAGGCCGGCGTACTGGCTTCCTGCCTGCACGCGGACGGTTCCCTGGCGGAAAGCCTGATGGTCTATGCCCCGGCCTCCCGTGAAAATCCGCGCATAGATGAAAAAATGTTGGAAGAACGCAAGCATTTTCCGACCATGGACGGCAGGAACATCTTCAAGCATGCCGTTCGCAGGCTTCCCGAAGTGGCCGGAGAAGCGCTGAAAAAAGCTGGGGTCCCGCTGGAATCGGTGGACCTTTTCATCCCCCATCAGGCCAATCTGCGGATCAATCAGGCCTTTGCCAAATCTTTGGATCTACCGGAGTCCAAGGTGTACAACAATATCCAGCGCTACGGAAACACCACGGCTGCCAGCATTCCGCTGGCACTGGACGAAGCCATCGAAAAGGGGCTCGTAGGATCGGGAAGTACGGTGATGTTCCTGGGGTTGGGTGCCGGGGTGACCTGGGGTTCGGTGCTGTACCGCTTTGCCGACTGACGTGTCCGTCCAGAAATGGCCAAATTGCCCGATATCTTTGTTGCACGAAAAATTTTATCCTCGGAATATCGACCATATGCCTCCGGTAAAATTTTTAGTGCGCCTCGATCTCGACCAAATTTGCCTATTTCTGGATGAAAAGAACCGTCCCGATTCATCATCAAGACGATTCGGCTGGATCAATCCAAACGCCCATTAAACAACATCTGCAGATAGCGGCGGTTGATGGGATCGACTTCGGAAAAATCGTGAGCTTCATCGCGATTGCGGGCAGCCATCTCGGTGCGAAGCTTGCCGGCGGTAACCTTTCCCAGCTCGACGCCGAACTGGTCGAAGGGGTTGATCCCCCAGACAAAAGCCTCGAATATGGTTTTGGCTTCGTAAAAAGCCAAAAGCCGTCCGACACTTTCCGGCTCTAAATCCTCCACGACGATGGTGGAGGACGGCCGGTTTCCGGAAAAGGATCGGGCCGGATCGTCGCTTGGTTTCCCCATTGCCAGGGCCGTGGACTGGGCCAGCAGGTTGGCCCACAGTTCCTGTTGGTGCCCTACCCCCTTGAATCTGCCTTCATCCAGCTGCGTCTGCGGATTGAGCACGCCGATAAAATCGATGGGAAACGCCTTGCCCTGATGGGCCAGTTGAAAAAAGGAGTGCTGGGCGTTGGTGCCCGGCTCGCCGAAGATCATCGTTCCCGCCGGTTCGTCCAGCTTGTTGCCGGCGGCATCCACCGATTTTCCGTTGCTCTCCATGTTCAATTGCTGAATGTGGGCGGCCAATTTACGCAACGGAAAGGCATAGGGAACGATGGCGGTCTGGGGATATCCTAAAAAGCTGGCGTTCCAGACACCGATCAGGGCCGCGATGAGGGGCAGATTGTCCTTTGGCGGCGCTTCAAGGGCATGGCGGTCCATCTCTTCGGCCCCTTTAAGGAAACGCTCGAATCGCTCATAACCGAGATAGAGACTCAGTGGGACCCCACCGACCGCAGAGGTTACGCTATACCGCCCGCCAATGAAATCGAACATGTGGAAGGCGGCCAGTTCCTGGCCTGTGCCTTGATCGCCCGGACTGCCCTTGCTGGTTACCGTCACCATGTGCCACGCAGGATTCAGTCCCACCGCTTGCATATGCCTGCGAATCAGATCTTCGTTGGCCATGGTTTCCACGGTGGTGTAGCTTTTGGAGATGACCACCCACAGCGTTTTCTCGGGTACGATGCGCGACCAGACGCTGGAAAAATTGTGGATGTCCACATTGGCCAGAAAATCAAGCGAGAGATTTTTGTCGGCAAAGGCTTCCAGAGCGCAGGCGACAAACTCCGTTCCCAGGTAGCTTCCCCCGATCCCCACCACCACCACATGGCTGAAAGCTTGGCCGGTGCTGCCGGTGATCTCGCCTTGATGGACCGCTTTGGAAAAAGGACGAATCTGTTCCAGGACGTCTTGAAGTTCTGCCTTGGCATCCCGTCCATCTACCATGGCCGGCGACGATGAAAAACTCCTGGCCGCCATGTGCAGGGCCGCCCGGTTTTCGGTAACGTTGACCTTTTCTCCGGCGGCCATGGCGGCAAACTGCCGACCAACATCGGCGGCCTCGGTCAGTTCAAACAGCAGATCCATGACCGATTCGTCCACCCGTTGACGGCTGAAATCGTAAAACACCCCACCGCCCATAGCGCTGAAGGCATCCAGGCGCCGGTCCGCTGCAACAAGACGTTCGAGATGACAATCCGGCCCATTCATCCGTCCGGCCTGTTCGAGCAACCGGCGGTGCAGGGGGTCGTGGTGAAAACGGTATTTGGTCATGATGGGTTTCCTTGCAAAAGAGTCACATGGATGACAACTTCATAAAAGCTCCGGAATTTTCCACGAAACACCGGAAGGGATGATGATGCTTACGAATCCGGAAAAATGCGGTTTGTTTGGACCAACTGTGCAGTGACGAGGGATGAAAGCAGTTCGCAGTTATATGTTATTTAAACGAATCCTTCATGATTCGTCGCGGGCGTCCTGAAAGATGACGCTGGATTCCATTGCCCGGTAGGACCGCGAGCAGGAGATGCTGTTGGCCAGCACCGAATGGATCTTGTCCAACGGGGCGCAACCGTTCATGCAGCCGGGGAAATGGTGCCGGTTCGTGCACTCCCGGCAAGGGCTTTTTACCAGGTAGCCGATGTCGAAATCGAAGCGATGTCTGTAATTGTTGGCCATTTTTACGATCATAGCGGATGACGGTTGATTTTCCGGCAACGGTCTTTTGCACCGAAGCTTTTAACTTGATCTGTTAATTTTTATGATTACCATACACGCCTGGTTCGCACAAGAGGCAACCCTGGGTTTGCCGGGGCTTGACACAGCGACGGGTTTTTCTCTATCGTGCCGGCACCCATTTTAACCCATCTTTTCGATCAGGAAAAACAATGACGAAACAACCCTCTTTGCGCAGGACCTTTGCCCTTCGGTCCCTGGTACAATTTCTCGTTTTCGCTTCACTGTTGTCGGCCGTCGCCGTGGGCCTGCACTGGTATTCTCTGGACGCCGGAATCCGACCGAACTTCCGAAACTATGCCCTTTTGTTCGCTTTTCTGATTCTTTTCAGCCTGCTGCAATGGATGTTTTTGAAAAACACGCTGTCCAAACTGTTGGCCCGCAGCCTGGCGTCTTCAACGCCAAAAAACAAGAGGCCGACGACGCCCCGGGAAGACGAAGTCGACCGGAAAAAACGCGAAAACGAAAACAAACGTCTTTTTGTGCACCTTTTTGCCGTGCTCCAGCGGGAAGGAAGGCTGATGGATTTTTTGCAGGAGGACCTTGACCGGTACGAAGACGCTCAGATCGGTGCCGCAGTGCGCAGCATTCATGCAAACTGCAAACAGACCGTAAAACGATACCTCTCCCCGGAACCGGTCATGCGGCAGCAGGAGGGCGAGACCGTCGAGATTGAGGCCGGATTCGACCGCCAGGCAATCAAGCTGACGGGCAATGTGGGGGATCAGCCGCCCTTCACCGGAATTTTGCGCCATCGGGGATGGCAACTGAAATCCGTCGCCCTTCCAAAATTGGCGGAGACGGAAAACGCCGACTTCATCGCCCCTGCAGAGGTGGAAATCCTTTAATCGTCCTTCCATCCGAATCCAATACAAGCGCCGGATTCATCAGGTATCGGCCAAGGGGCCCTTACGGACCGGCGACGAGGAGTTCTTGTGATTTCAGACAGACGCTATGTCGTGGGAATCGACCTGGGAACCACCAACAATTCGGTAGCCTGTGTGGATCTTGCCCCCGGCGAAAACAAAACTTGTAAAATCAAAACGTTCCCTATACACCAGTTGGTCGGCCCCGGTGAGTTCGCTCCCCTTTCCGTGCTGCCCTCTTTTTTATATATCCCTGGTGAATACGACATCGCCAAGCAGGACATGGCCGCCCCGTGGACCGTCGACCAACGCAGCCGGGACGACCGCAATTTTGCCGGCGCTTTTGCCCGAGACCACGGCGCCGCGGTTCCCTTGCGTCTGGTCTCTTCCGCAAAAAGCTGGCTGTGCAACAAAGACGTCGATACCCGGGCCAGGATTCTGCCCTGGGGCGCCGGAGAGGATGTGTTCAAGGTGTCACCGGTTCACGCCTCGGCCGCCTATCTGAAACATATCCGCAAGGCCTGGAACGTTTCCATGGGCGACGAAGAAGAAAACTATTTAGAAAAACAAATGGTTATTCTTACCGTCCCTGCGTCATTCGACGAGGTGGCCAGGGATTTGACCCTCCAGGCCGCCCGCTCCGCCGGGCTTGGCGATGTGATTCTGCTCGAAGAACCCCTGGCCGCGTTCTACAGCTGGTTGATCGAACACGAAAAGAACTGGCCCGATCATGTGGCGGCCAATCAGTTGATTCTGGTGTGCGACGTCGGGGGCGGCACCACCGACTTCACACTGATCGCCCTGCGCGAGGTGGATGGCAGCCCCCGTTTCGAACGCATCGCCGTCGGCGATCATCTGATTTTAGGCGGCGACAACATGGATCTTTCCATTGCCGGCAGTGTTGCCCGAAAGCTTGGCAAAACACCTAAGGCCATGGGTCGCAATGACTGGAAAGCCCTGTGCCATCAATGTCGACAGATCAAGGAGCACGTTCTGGAAGGGTCTGCCGACAGCGGCCGGATCACGATTATGGGTGCCGGTTCCGGCCTGATTGCCGGTACCATGACGGCCCGCATCGACCGATCCATGGTGGAATCCATCGTTCTGGATCGCTTTTTTCCGCTTTCCGGCACCTGCGCACAAACAGAACTGCCAACCGGCGATGCCTCATGGGGCCTGCCCTATGAAGCCGACACCGCCATTACCGGCCACCTGATCCGTTTTCTGGACCGCCATAGAGAGGATGTCCGCGCTGCCATCGGCAGGGATCGGACCGCCCCGGACCTGATTCTTTTCAACGGTGGTGCGCTCAAGGCGCCGATTCTTCGCAGCCGGATCCAGCAGGCGGTAAAGCATCACTTTTCCCTGGACACCGCCCCTCGATCCCTGGACAATCGGGAGATGGATCTGGCCGTGTCCCTTGGGGCGGCCTACTACGGCACGGTTAAATCCGGGGCCGGCGTACGGGTAGGCAGCGGAAGCCCGCGCAGCTATTACGTGGGTGTGGGCGACGATGCCAACGGCAGCGGCGAGAGGAGCAGACAGGCCGTATGTCTGGTGGAACGGGGACTGGAGGAAGGCAGTAGCATCGCCCTGCCGGATCGCCCGCTCAAGGTTCTGGCCAACCAACCGGTTTCCATTGACCTGTTCAGTTCCAGCTACCGTTCCGGGGACCGCAGCGGCGACCTGGTTGAGGTGGATGATACCCTGACCGCTTTGCCCGCCTTGAACACCGTCATTCAATTCGGCAGCAAGGGGATCCGCACCGAAATTCCCGTGAACCTGGAGGCCAGCTATACCGAAGTGGGAACCCTGGAGATCTGGTGCCAGTCGTTAAACAGTCCCCACCGCTGGCAACTGCGCTTCCAACTGCGTGGCGACAAAAAGCCCATCGAGGTGACTGAGCACAACGTCTTCGAAGCTTCCCTGGTCCAAAGCGCCCGGGAAACCATTCGAGAGGCCTTTACCTCTCCACCCGGTCAAACCCGGCTTCCTCGGCTCATGTCGGACATAGCTGGCGTGCTGGACCGTCCCCGTGAAAAATGGCCGTTGAGTCTGCTGCGGACGCTGGCCGATACCCTGCTGGAACACGAATCGGCCCGCAAAAAATCCATCGAGGCGGAAAGCCGTTGGATGAACCTGCTGGGATTCTGCCTGCGGCCGGGAATCGGTGAGGGGTTGGATCCCCATCGGGTCAAAACGCTCTGGAAGCAATACAAGAAAGGACCGGTTCACGCCACGGCGCCCCAGGTGCGTCTGGAGTGGTGGATTCTGTGGCGGCGGCTGGCCGCCGGGCTTACCGCCGGCCAGCAGCGCCAAGTGTATCAGGATATCGGATCTTTTCTGGTACCGAAAAAAAAGTCGCGCTTTTCCCGTCAGGAACTCACGGAAATGTGGATGGCCATGGCCAATATGGAACGCTTGCTGGTCAAGGACAAGATCGTTCTGGGACGTCAGTTGATTCAGGCGTTTCATACCAGAAAACCCCAGCCACAGCTGCAATGGGCCCTGTCTCGCATCGGCAGCCGCGATCCGCTTTACGGTTCCATCGATCGGGTGATTCCACCCAGCGAAATAGGCCGGTGGGTCGAAAAGCTCCTTTCCATGAGTTGGAAAAACCCCAAGCCGACCGTGGAAATGCTTTCCCAACTATGCCGGAAAACCGGAGACCCCTTGCGCGAAATCGACGACGAAACGCGGGACAGGGTCGTGGGCTGGATCGCATCGGCCGGCGATTTTCCCGAGGCGCTGGCCCGCATTAAAACGCAGTCGATCCGCGAGCAGCAGGAAAAAAATACCGTTTTTGGTGAATCGCTGCCCGCGGGACTGGTTCTGGACAACTCCCCGTCAGTATAACCATTTTTAAATACTACACCCCTTCTGACCCGTCCAATCGTCGGCTGGACTTTCCCCAACCTCGATGGTAGAGTGAATCGACCTTTCCCCCCTCGTTCCGCAAACGATTTTTCGAAAGGAACGGATTGATGACAGGTGACAAAACCGTAGCCGGACGACTGATCGGGCTGTTTCTGCTGGGGTTGTTGCTGTTCAATTTCCCCCTGCTCTCGATTTTCAACCGTCCGGTGCTCTATCTGGGCATTCCCGTTCTTTATTTTTACCTGTTCGCCGTTTGGCTGCTGATTATCTTTCTCATGCTGCTGATCAGCCGGATCAAGCCGGATCAAGCCTTGCCCGATAAAAACGAATAAAGGACGCTGTAATGCTGGCTACGGAAACCGTCATATTCGCTTCCCTTTGCTACATCGGCGCATTGTTCGGTATCGCCTACTACGGAGACAAGCGCGCCGATTCCGGCAGCAGCATTATCAGCAATCCTTACATCTACGCGTTGTCACTGGCCGTATATTGTACGGCCTGGACCTTTTATGGCAGCGTTGGCCGGGCGGCCTCGGCCGGACCCGCCTTTCTTACCATCTATCTGGGGCCCACCCTCATGGCCACCTTAGGTTGGCTGGTACTCAAAAAAGTCGTTCGGATCTCGAAAATCCACCGTATCACCTCCATTGCCGATTTCATCGGCTCACGCTACGGGAAAAGCATGACGCTGGGCGGTGTGGTCACGGTCATCGCCGTGCTGGGCATTATTCCCTACATATCGCTGCAGCTCAAAGCGATCTCTTCCAGTTTCCTGCTGATTCATCAATATCCATCCCTGGAACCCCTCAGTTACCCGGCTGGTATCGGGATCTGGAGCGATACCACCTTCTACGTAGCGCTATTGCTCGCGGTGTTCGCTACCCTTTTCGGCACCCGCAGCCTCGAAGCCACCGAACGTCATGAAGGGCTGGTAGCGGCCATCGCCTTGGAATCCATCGTTAAACTGGTTGCCTTTCTGGTGGTCGGCGTCTTCGTAACCTTTTTCATTTACGACGGATTGGCCGATTTGGGGGAAAGGGCCATGGCATCCGTCGAACTGCGCCAGCTTCTGACCCTGCCAGAAAACACCGGTGCCTATTCAAGTTGGGCCGCCCACATCTTCCTTTCCATGATGGCCATCGTATTTCTGCCGCGTCAGTTCCAGGTCATGGTGGTGGAAAATGTCAACGAAAGCCATCTCAACAAGGCTATCTGGCTTTTTCCCCTTTACCTGGTCGCCATCAATCTTTTCGTTCTGCCGGTGGCCTTCGCCGGCATGCTCTCCTTCGGGCATAGCGGTTTGGACGCGGATATGTTCGTTCTGACCCTTCCCATGGCCAATAAACAGGTTTTTCTGACGCTTCTGGTCTTCATCGGCGGCATGTCCGCGGCCACTGGAATGGTCATCGTCGAGACGGTGGCCCTGTCCACCATGATCTGCAACGACTTGGTCATGCCCCTGCTGTTGCACATGCCCTCGTTGAAGCTGGCCCAACGCAGCGATTTGAGTGGTATACTGCTCACCATACGGCGCATTGGCATCATTTTCGTGCTGCTCATGGGATATGCCTACTTTCACTATGCAGGAGAATATTATGCCCTGGTTTCCATCGGTTTGGTATCCTTTGCCGCGGTGGCCCAGTTCGCTCCTTCCCTGTTGATCGGGATTTTTTGGAAACGAGGCACCCGCACCGGCGCCCTTTTGGGACTGCTGGCCGGGTTCGGCATATGGTTTTACACCCTGTTTCTACCCTCCCTTGCCGGGGCAGGATTGATCGCCCAGGATTTTCTGGAACACGGCCCTTTTGGCATCGACCTTCTGAAGCCGTTCGAACTTTTCGGTCTGGACGTGTTCGACCACATTACCCATGCCGTATTCTGGAGCATGCTGGCCAATGTGGGCTGCTACTTAGCGGGTTCCCTTTTCAGTCGACCGTCGGCCCTGGAACATACCCAGGCAACCATGTTCGTGGACGTATATCGCTATGTGGGCCGGGTTCACGATTCGTCCCTCTGGCGGGGAACCGCCTACCTGCCCGACCTGGTATCCATGCTGGAGCGCTTTTTAGGAAAAGAACGAACCGAAGCGGCGTTGGACAATTACGCCATGGCATACGGGATCAATCGGGACCAGTCCCTTACCCGCGATCCCGGCCTGGTCAACCATATCGAGAAACTGTTGGCCGGAGCCATCGGGGCGGCATCGGCCAGGGTCATGGTTGCTTCGGTGGTCAAGGAAGAGCCCCTGGGAATCGACGAGGTGATGGACATCCTCAACGAAACCCGCCAGGCGATTATCTACAGCCACGAACTGGAGCGGGCCACGGCGGAATTGAGAGCGGCCAACCAGCGTCTTCAGGAGTTGGATCGACTGAAGGACGAATTCATCTCCACGGTTTCCCATGAACTGCGCACGCCGCTGACGGCGATTCGCTCCCTGGCGGAGATTCTGCACGACTATCCCGAAACGACGCCCGAGCGCCAGCAGGAGTTTGCCGGCATCATCATTCGTGAAACCCGTCGCC
The DNA here is from genome assembly GCF_009688965.1 of Desulfosarcina widdelii. Lineage (GTDB taxonomy): Bacteria > Desulfobacterota > Desulfobacteria > Desulfobacterales > Desulfosarcinaceae > Desulfosarcina > Desulfosarcina widdelii. Next base: position 1,059,594 of record NZ_AP021875.1, read on the forward strand.
TGACCCGTCTGATCACCCAGGTTCTCGATTTTCAGAAAATGGAGATGGGCCGACTGCGATGGACCATTGCCCCGGTGGATTTGAAAGAGGTGATCGAAGAGGCGGTCAGTGCCACTGGACAGCTAATGGCGGAAAAAAACATTCGAATGCGTCTGCACCTGCCCGATGCTTCGCAGCGCATTTACGGGGACCGCGATCAGTTGATCCAGGCCATGGTGAACCTGATTTCCAATGCCGTCAAATTCTGCCAACCGGAGACGGGCCGAATCGATGTGCGGTTGGCGACGGACGAAAAGGGGGTGACGGTATCGGTGGCGGACAACGGCATCGGTATCAGCGAGGCGGACCAGCGGCACATCTTCGACCGCTTCCACCAGGTGATGGATCCGGCCCGCGGCCGGCCTGCCGGTACAGGCCTGGGCCTTTCCATTACCCGCCGCATCATTCGCCACCATAAAGGGGAACTGACGGTGAAAAGCCAGCTCGGAAGAGGGGCCACGTTTTCCTTTTTCCTTCCGTGGAAGGGACTGCCCGCCTCAGCGACAGATGATACATCCGGATGAAAAAGATTGATCTGTCAATCGGTTTCGAATCCATTTTTCCGTACCGTCAACCGCTCGCGATCCCAGACAACGGGCGCCCCGGATTCCCGGCTGCGCAAATTGCACCGATATTGGGTGCAGACGGCGCATTCCGGATCTTCGCAAGGGTCCATATGAACCAGGACGCCGGCATTGCCTTCGAAGTGGTCGATGAGCATACGTTCCACAATCTTCGCTTCGCTGTGGGCATTTTCGAGGAACAGGTCCCGGGGAAGCACAAGGTGCAGATCGATATGCACAAAATTTCCCGAACGCCAGGCCCGCAGTTGATGGATATCGATCCAAACTGATTTTCGATGGCCTTCCAGCACACGGGAAATCTCGTCCAGCAGGACGGGGTCCGAGGCATCCATCAATCCGGAAAAGCTCTGCCGCACCAGTTGCAGGCCGGTAAGCAGAATGTGGAGCCCCACCAGGCAGGCCAGCGCGCCGTCCATCCAAAGCCAGCCGGTCCAGTACACCAGGACCAGACCGACCACGACACCTGCCGAGGTATAGACATCGGTCAGCACGTGCCGGCCGTCGGCAATCAGCGTCAGGGAGTTCGTTCGCTTCCCGACCCGGACCAGGCCCAACCCCAAAAACAGATTGACAACGGAGGCTGCCAGCAAAATAACCAGGCCCAGTTGCAGGTTGGGAAGCGCCTGGGGCTTTGCGAGATGGGAAATGCCGGTTTTGAAGATTCCGATGGCGGCAAAAATGATCAGGGCACCTTCGAATCCCGCCGAAAAGTATTCGATTTTGCCATGTCCGTAGGGGTGATCGGCATCCGGTGGCTGGGAGGCCATCCAAACGCTCACCGCGGCAAAGGTGGCGGCCACCACGTTGATGATGGATTCCAGCGCATCCGAAAGAACCGCCGCGGAGTGGGTCAGGCGATAGGTGTAGAATTTGACGGCCATCAATACAATGGCAACCAGCAGGGAGATGAGGATGGCGCCCATGCGTCCGCCGCAGCATTTGCCGTCCGACAGTGTTTTTATCTTTTCTGATGTCATGGCGATTGAAAATATACGCCGGGCGGAGGAAAACTTCAATACGGGTCGCACGAATCCGCTGGTCTCCGGTTTTTGACAAACACCGTGACACCGTGATCGAAATCGGGTAGGGTGCACCGGTACGGATGGAAACGCGGTTTTCTATTCCCTTTCAATATTTTCTGTCAGCAACGGAAGATTAAACCTACTGGAGAACATGAATGAACGAAGCGGAACAAATTAATTTTACAGTTGATCGTGGAAACCTTTACCGGGAAGAATCCATCACGGATCTTAAAGTGGCATCCATCCGAAAAATGGTGCCTGTGACCGAAAACGGCGAGGAAGATCCGAGCCGGACGCCGATGTTCCTGGGCCATACCCAGATCATTACCCCCCAGGGCCCGCTGCCGCTGCAGGCCAGGCTCATGGCCAACAATCTGCAGGAAGCCATGGACGCCTTCCCTGGGGCCATGGAGCAGGAGATGGCAAAAATGATCGAACAAATCCGCAAAATGCAGGAAGAGGAACAGAAAAAGCAGCGCGACGATTCGCGGATTATCGTTCCCGGCCGTTAAATGCAAATCCGCGTGGATTGTTATGCCGGCTACCGGGGCGAAGAGACGCCCCGGCGACTGATACTGGGATCCTGCCGGATCGGCATCGTGGCCGTCGAAGACCGCTGGCTGGCACCGGAACACCGATATTTCAAACTTATCGGCGATGACGGCGGCCTGTATATCATCCGGCACGACACCAGCCGGAATGTCTGGGAACTGACCTTTTACACGACGCAGGAGGCCCGGTCACACGCTGATGGCCTCCAACGTCCATAAACGCATCTTCCCGCATTTTACCGCTCTTTTTAACGAAGGTTGGCGGGAAAGATCCAACCGAACACGGGCGTAAATCCGACATCGATTTGCCATGCTGCGCATTCCCATCGGCAGTATCTGCGAAAATGGATGGCTCCTGAACGAACAGGTGGAAGCCGCCGGACTCCCTCTTCTCGCTGCGCTGGGCCGCAAAGAGGAGATTCGGTTTGTCCAACCGATCCAGATCCGGGTTGTGGCGACGCGGACCGGAGAGACGATTGCGATAAAAGGCGATGTGCACACTGGTGTGCATCTTCGATGCAGCCGCTGCCTGACGCCATTCGATCTGGATGTGCGATCCGAGTTTTCCGTCACGGCCGTTGCAGCGTTGGCCGAATCGCCAGCCGATTCGCATGCCAGCGAAACCGAACTGGCTGCCGACGAAATGGACGTGCTTCTTTACAGCGGTGACAGCATCGATCTGCGCGAGGAGATCGCCCAGCAAATCATTATGGCCCTGCCCTTCAACCCGTTGTGTAAAGAAGCCTGCAAGGGTCTGTGCAACCAATGTGGAGCCAATCTCAACCGATCGACCTGCCAGTGTAAAACCGTAGAAACGGGCAATCCCTTTGCCGTCCTGAAGAACCTTTCGCTTCCTGAAAAAAAGGAGTAGGCCGTCGATGTCCATTCGGCTCATCGCCAGGGATCTCTACCGTCTCCAGCAGGCGGTGGATCGGCTGGAAAGAAAATGGATCCGGGCCCCACTTGAGGAGCGGGAAAGGCTGAAGCGTGAACTTGACCGGGCCCGATCCGAACGTGATCAGGTCAAACGCATGCTGGACGGCCGCCTTGACCGCTGACGACCTTGTCTGCCGACGGTTGACAACAGCCAGATCAACCGCTATATGCCTGCCATTGGTTCACGGTTGCGTCAATCCATCAGATAATAATTCTCATTTGAAAAACAGCTGGTTGTTCGTTTTTTAACCGGCAATCCATCAACCTTTACCTTCTTTGGAGAGCGCATGGATTTTAAACGTCATATCGAATCCGCCTGGAATTTGACCCTCGGCAACATCGTCTCGCTGATTCTCCTGACCCTGGTCATGGTGGCGGTCAGTTCCCTTACACTGGGAATTCTGGCCCCGGTTACCTTGGCCGGCTACACCCAAAGTCTGCTGCTCCTCATCCGCAATGGACGTGAACCCAAAGTTCAGGACCTGTTTTCCCACATGAACCTGTTCCTTCCGCTTTTGGGTTTCGGCATCGCCCTTACGGTGGCCGTTGCAATCGGCTTTACCCTGCTGGTCCTGCCCGGCATTCTTATTGTTGTGGGCGTCACCTTCTGCTGCGTTTACATGCTGCCTTTGATGACCGACAAAAACCTGGGCATCGTGGATGCGATCAAGGAAAGTTACGCCATGGGGCGGCGCGGGGATCTGGTGGACCACGTGGTGGTGGTGGTCATCTTCATTGCCATTTCCGCGATAGGAAGCTCGGTATTCATCGGCGTACTGTTCACCCAACCCCTGGCAACGCTCTTTCTGCTTTTCACCTACGAAGAAAAGATTGCTGGAAGCGCCCCCCCTGCCCCACCGCAGCCCTGATGAGGGCAATGTATCAGGGGCTCGGCGCACCGTGCCCCTGCCAAAGAATCGGAATGTTTATTTGTCATTGTTTGATGGGCTCGTAAATAGCCGCATTTCCGACGGGCTCGTAAAAAGGCCGAGATCAAGGCTTGCGAATCCTGAGGAAGGAGGCGTACTTGGGCGTACGCCGCAGTGACGAAGGATGAGCGTAACGCCGATATCGGCCTTTTTACGCGCCCGTCATTGTTTGGATTTGCGCTTCAGCAACTTCCGATAGGCCGCGTTGAGCCGTATGAATCTCTCCGGATCGCCCCCCTTATCCGGGTGATGTTTCTGGGCCACTTTTCGGTATCTGCGTGTCAACATCCGGCAATCCATCTTTTTAAGGGTTTCGCTTGGCACGCCGAAAAGCCGTGCGGATTCTTCCAGGTTCACCCGTACGCTTTTCGGAGGCTGATAGATCCGATGCCGGTTCATGAAATCCCGTAGGAAATCTCCAAAGGGATCCCGCAGGGGAAAGGCACTGTCGAAGTACATGACCGCGTAGCGCACAAGATGCGGTTGCAGGCATTCGCCGGTCTCTTCCTCCATCCAGAAAGATCGGTCCCGATTCAATTCGCAGAGGGTTTTGACGAAAAAGCGGTCCATTTTCCCCGAGTCGAGGGCTTCAGGGTGGTTACGAGCATAAATTTCAGTAAAGTGGCGTTGCAGGTCGAAAATCTGGTAGGTGTAAAGGGCCAGTTCCCCGGGTTTAAGCTGACGTTCGGCACGAATGAAATCGTGTTCGATCTCGTCCCGGGATTTACGGTCCAGTTTTGCGTAGAAGCGATCCGGTGTGCAGCCCATCTCCCGATGGCTGACCCTTCCCGTTCTTAAAAAATGGAGTCGATATCGATCGAAACGATGGTGGGCCGCGGCCGGGGTGCATTCCTTGGGATCGGAACAACGACGGTCTTTCCGATCGAATCCGTCGATCACCCGCCGGATGTGCGGTGCCAGGAAAGGCAGAAAAACCGGCTCCAGATCGTCCTGGGAAACGGAAATACCTTGATCGGCGATGGCCTTTTCAAGGTTCGTGTCGATGTAAAAGCCATTGCCTCCGGGATAAACGATAAAGCGCGACGGATCGTCGCCTAAATCGAAAAGATCGCGGCTGCGGTATCCATTGTTATGGGAATAGGACTGTCGAATGATGTACCGCCAGCCCATATTTTTATCGGGCACTCGAGCCAGGTACATGGTAAGGTCTCCCGTATACCACGCACAGCGTCTGTTAAAACGCTTCCAACGCCGTACCGTTATTCTGAAAGTTGTTTTTTGAAAGATAATCCTTGTAAGGGAAAACACAAACACAGATAACGACGTCCGCAAACCCAATCGATCAATGCCGCCGGAAAGCGATCATGGATATCGGATTGCGGTCAGTTGCTGCAGCGCGGCGTAGAAAAAAAAGTGCTGTGAATGGCGATCACGGCACGCTGAAGACTGTTTTCACGCACCAGAAAATAAAGGGCGGCGCGAGACGGCCCGAAGGCAATCATGTTGACATTGACGTTGCACCCTGCGACAGCTGCGAAACAGCGTGCGGCAATGCCCTTTTTTCGTGAAAGCCCGTCGCCAACGATACTGATCAGGGCGCTGTCGGCCACTTTTTCGATGCGGCGGAACGGCCGGGGGCGCAGGGACATGAGGGCCTGGCGGCCGGCATCCAGATCGTTGCGCGCCAGAAGCAGGCTGATACAGGTCTGGGAAGTGACCACCGAGCGGATATTGATCCCGTGATCGGTCATGGCAGCGGCCACCTGGGCCAGGATGCCCATGCGGGCGCCCACGCCGGAGGCGAAAATATTGAGCAGACCGATGCCGGTATCGTAGGCCACGCTTTTAATCACGCTGGGAGGCTGCGGGCTTTTTGCACAGATTCGGGTGCCTTCGACATCGGGCCTGACCGTATTGCGTATCGTGACGGGAATTTTTCGAAGCCGGACCGGTTCCATGGTTCGTGGATGAAGGATCTTGGCCCCGAAATAGGCCAGTTCGGCGGCTTCTTCGTAAGAAAGCTCGGGAATCAGCCGGGATTCGGGAACGATTTTCGGATCGGCGCTCATGAACCCATCCACATCCTTCCAGATTTCCAGACATTCGGCCTCAAGTGCGCCGGCTGCAACCGCAGCGGAGTAGTCGCTGCCGCCCCTGCCGAAAGTGGTGATGTCACCTTCGGGTCCCACACCGAAAAAACCGGGCATAAAAACGATGCTCCCTGTTTCCAGAGACGTTTTAAGATGCCGCCTGAAATTGGCCGCCGTTTTTTTGGGCGCCACCGTGGCGTCACCGAACTTGCCATCGGTGATCAGACCGATTGTCTGGGGCATGGCCGTCACGGATGTTATTTCCCGGCTGTTCATCACCGCGGCCAGCAGTTCGGCACAGGTCCGTTCGCCGAAACTGACGATAGTGTCGTAAAGGCGGGGGGTAATCTCGCGAGTAAAACTGAGACCGTAAAGAAGACGCTCCAGTTGGCTGAAGGAACCGGCAAGCGTCTCTTTGCACAACCGCCTCGATTTTTTGTCCTGGATCAAATGGCGTCCCACCTCGGCATGGCGGTTTCGGTAGTGCGCCATAATATCCGGTATCCTGGATTCATCGACCAGGGCCTGCTGCATGGATTCGATCAGAAAATCGGTGATGCCCTTCAGGGCGCTGACAACGATCACGTTGCCCTTGCCGCGCTCGGACAGCAAATCCATAATGGTTTGAATGGTCCTTTTCCCGTTAAGACAGCCGCCGCCGATTTTAATCACCCGCATGCTGATTTCTTGCTCCTCGGTTTCACTGGTTTTATCAAAGGTCTTTTGCCATACCCCAGCACTGGAAAAATGGCAACTGCGGGGCGACCGGTTTTTAGTAGCATATTCCCGAAAACCGTTTGACAAACGTTTTCATTTCCATTAGTGGTATGACAACAGACGTCAAACGACAGACAACTGATTTTTAGCAGGGCCGAGGAAGGAGTTCTCCGATGCCAGAATATAAATCCCTTAAAAAACCGCTGCTTTCGCAAGAGGTTAAGGACGCCATCCAGACTTCCATTGCCGACGAAACCTTTAAACCCGGAGAGAAGCTTCCATCGGAACGGGAACTGGTTGATCAGTTCCAGGTGAGCCGTGTCACCATTCGTGAGGCGTTGAGGAATCTACAAAGCGCGGGGTTGATCGAAATTCGAAGAGGAATCAACGCCGGAGCTTATGTATCGGAACCCAATTCCGATCCGATCACCGAAAATTTCAGGAATCTGATCCATATGGGCCGGATCGGCTTTTCCCACCTTATCGATGCCCGTCTTTATATCGAACCGAGGGCATCGGAAATCGCCGCCAAATACGCCACGGACAAAGATATCGATCGCCTGCAGAAGGTTTTGGATAAGGCTGCGGGTCAAGTTGCTACATCCCGGAAAAGCGCACGCCTTACCAACGTCTCTTTTCATGTTGAAGTCGCTAAAATCACAAAAAATCCAATTATTTTATTTATCACCGAATCCATCACCCAATCCTATTCGGCCACGATCATTGAACTGACGCGAACCCAACTCAGGCGACGGGTGATCCAGAAGTTTATCCTGGGACACCGGGAGATCCTGGCTGCCATCGTGAAGCACAACCCTGCCGAGGCCTATGAAATGACCCGCCGGCATTTGCTCGATACCTACCAGGCATACACCCATGTCCTGCCTGACGATCAAGTCCAGGAAATTGACCGCCGCATTCAACAGGAGAATCATTGTTGGTCCGAGGATACTGAATTGTAAAATTTTGTTTGGTCATAACCGTCCGACGGTTCCCCGATAACCTGCCGCTTTCGGAACTGCAATAAAGCAGTCGACAACACCAAACCCAACTGGAAAGGAGAATGTTATGCCCAAACCGAGCAGGATTGAACTATTGGCAAGCGTCGTTCTCGCGATTGCGCTTTTCGGCCTCGGAGGATGCGCAACCACGGATGCCGGCGTCAATGAAGCTGCGTTCGAACAGAACATCCAGTACGAGGTCGCCCCTTCCGCGGAAATTACGAATATTGCCTACTGCATCAAACCGTACAAGGGCACCGACCGATTGCACATGTCCGTTACGGTGAAAAACAAGGCGGCCGAAACAAAACGGTTTCGGGTAAATATTTTTCTTCCGGACGGGACTTCGGCGGGTGGATTGTACCCGCGCAAGGTCAAGGGCGATGTCACCGGGGTGCCGGCCAGCGAGGAGCATACCCGCGAATTTCCGATGCTCTACAATCAACTGCCCAGCGGTTTCACAATCCTGATCAAGGAACTTGGCTAATCCAGCAGAAAACAAAGAAAGGGGGGTTTTATGCACGCAAAAAGATTGTTGCTCCGGTTCTCAAAACTTATCACTGTATTGTCGGTGGCGCTGTTCTTTGTGACGGCCCATCCAGCGTCTGCCATTGAATTTATTTCCTTCGGAACCGGGAGCCCGGCCGGCACCTATTACTTCCTCGGTGCCGGTTTCGCTTCGCTGATTAACAACAACGTCCCTAATGTTCGGGTGGCAGCCGAATCCACAGCCGCTTCGAATGAAAATGCCCGCTTGATGATTCGCGGTGAAATGGAGATGGGGCTGGCCTGCATGGGGACGCTCAATGGAATCAAGGCTCAGGGGCTGGAGGTCGATAAACTTCGACTGGTCGCCATTGGACACACCAGCGATGTGCATTGGATCGTTCGCAATGAATCTGACATTCAAACCATCGCTGACTTCAAGGGAAAGGTTATTGGCGTAGGACCGGCCGGCAGCGCGACCCTCAACGTGGTATCTAAAAAACATCTGCAAGATGGATGGGGGCTGACATTCGACGATTTCTCACCGAAATACATCTCTTTTTCTGAGGTCACACGTGGACTCCGGGATAAGACCATTGACGCCGGCCTGATCTTTGCCGGTGCGCCTCTTGCTTCTGTCATGGAACTGGCCCGTGACATTCCAATTCGAATTCTCGACATCCAGCCGGACATGCTGGCCGGGCTGCGGGCCAAGTTCAGCAATGTCGTCCCGCTGACCATTCCTGCCGGTACCTACAACGGAATCGATAAAGACATCCACACCTATTGTCTGCCGCAGATGTGGATCTGCCGCACGGATTTGTCCGAGGACCTGGTCTACAAGATGCTCAAGGCGGTTTATGACCATCCGGAAGACCGGGACGCGATCCATCCCATGGCCAAAATGTATATTCCGAAGAACGCATTCCGCGGATCACCGGGTGTTCCCGTAGGGTACCATCCCGGAGCCATCAAGTATTACAAGGAGATAGGCATCTGGGATAAACGGGCCGAGTATTACGAATAGACAACATCATTTATTTTCGTAAAAGCAGCCTTTGGACGGGGGAGGTGCTCGCAAAAGGCCTCTCCCGAAGCCGCATCCGCCACAACATGGTTTGCGCAAAAATGCTGACTTCTATTGCCGATCGCTGGGTGTATACCGGCAGTTCACATGAACCGTCGCGAACTATCTGAAAACGGGGTCAATCATGGAAAACCAAACCAAATCGTCCACCGCAAAAGCTCCCATGCTCATCCGCGTAATTGCCATTGCCATGAGCCTGTTTCAGCTTTACACGGGCATCTTCCAACTTACTGCCATGAATCAGCGGGTCATTCACGTAACCTTTGCCCTGGTGCTGATTTTTCTTCTCTATGGTTTCGACCAGAAGAAAAAACCACGAATCGCATGGCATGGGTACCTCATGGCTGGAGCCGTTTTTTTAATGGGGATTTATGTCCTGGCCAACTGGTTCAAAAAGATTGGCGAATGCGGGATGTGCCCCCCCTGGTACGAACTGGCGATGGGGACGGTCTTTTTGCTGATGTGCATTGAAGCTGCCCGTCGGACGCTGGGATGGATATTTCCGATTATCGCCGTCGTGGCTATGATCTACGCCCGCTTCGGAGAAATATTGCCCAGTTTCCTGGCCCACCGGAATTACTCTTTCGAGCGCATTGTCAGCAACATGTTTATCACCACGGATGGTGTTTTCGGCATGCTGGCGGGTATCTCGGCGACCTACATCTTCCTGTTTATTCTCTTTGGCGCCCTGCTGCGCGCCGCCGGGGGCGGAGAGTTTTTCATCAATCTCTCTTTTGCCCTGTTCGGGCATGTTCGCGGCGGTCCGGCCAAAATCGCCGTTGTGGCATCCTCCCTTTTCGGAATGCTCTCGGGCAGCGGAACGGCGAATGTGGCCGGCACCGGGCAAATCACCATCCCGTTGATGAAGCGCAGCGGCTATAAACCCCATTTCGCAGCGGCTGTGGAAACCGTATCCAGCGCCGGCGGACTGCTGATGCCCCCGATTATGGGCAGCGCCGTTTTCATCATCATGGAGGTTCTGGGAGTCAACTACGTCACCATCATGAAGGCCGGCGGCCTGGCAGCCATCTTGTACTATATCGGACTGTTCTTAATGATCGACATCGAAGCTCAAAAATTGGACATGGCGGGAATGCCCAAGGAGGAACTCCCCAGCCTGAAGCAGACCCTCAAAGAAGGCTGGTTTTTCTTCATTCCCATTTTCGTCCTGATTTTCTTTCTGGTGTATTCGAAGGTCTCGGTCACCCGGGCAGCTTTTTGGGGCGCCGTTTCGATTCCCCTGTGCAGTCAACTGGCCGGTTCCGGTCGACGGATGACCATCCGCCAGTTTTTCGAAGGCCTTGAACAAGGCGCCATCACGGCCCTGCCCGTGGTCGCCATATTGTCTCTGGGCGGAGTCGTGCTTGGCATGATCACCCTGACCGGCTTGGGGCTGATGATGTCGGGCCTGCTGATCAAAATGTCAGGCGGCAATCTGCTGGCCCTGCTTTTCCTGACCATGATCGCCTCGATTATTCTCGGGATGGGCGTCCCGCCTGTGGCGGCCTATATCGTGTTGTCTATTCTCGTCGTGCCAGCCCTGATCAAACTCGGCGTATACCCGCTGGCCGCCCATCTGTTCGTCTTTTATTTCGCTACCATCGCCGGGATCACGCCGCCTATGGCTCCAGATGCATTCGTGGCCGCCGGCATTGCGGACGCCCCCATGATGCGTACCGCCTTTACGGCCTGTCGTCTGGCCCTGGTAATTTTTATCGTGCCGTACATGTTCGTTTATAATAACGCCCTGCTGCTAATTGGAAGCCCCGGGCAGATTGCCCAGGTCTGCATCACCTCCTTCTTCGGTGTTCTCGCGCTTGCCTGTGCCGCCCAGAATTATCTCGGCGGCCGTTTGAACATTGCATACCGGCTGCTTCTGTTTTTCGGCGGAGGGTGTTTGATTTATCCGGGGCTCTATACGGATATCGTCGGTCTGGCAATCGTTCTTGTTCTCCTTTGCGTCCGGGTTCCCGATCTGGTGAAGCGGTTCACCATTGGACTGGTTCAAAGACAGCAAACTACCTGACCCAGAAAGAGACGGTCATGACTTCTCTTTATCTCTCGGAAATGACCTCAGGTGAATGCCGCCGGATTGCAGAGGAAGACGCCGTAGTGGTGATCCCCATGGGGTCCATGGAACTGGAAGGCCGACACCTCCCACTTGGCGTCGACACCTTCGTTGCGGACGGAATTGTCCGTCATTTGAAAGGCGTTTCCGGCGTGTGTGTTGGTCCCACGCTACCCATAGGGTACTCCAAATGGTTTTTGCCTTTCGCTGGTACCATCACTCTGGAGACCGACACCCTGATCCGGGTACTCATCGAATATGTGGAAAGCCTGATATCTGCAGGGTTTCGCCGATTCGTTTTTTTAAACGCCCACAAAGGTAACAATGCCTGCATCGAATCGGCATCCCGCTCCATGATCGACCGCCATCGCATCAAAATTGGCATGTTGAGCGTTTGGAAGCTGGCCCACGAATTGTGTGCGGTCAAGGATGGTATCATCGAGGAGGGTCGTTTCACCCATGCCGGTGAAATCATGACCTCTACGGTCATGGCCCTGAAGCCGGAAACCGTTGTCGACGAACGCATGCGTGGTGACGCGCCCAGGTCGATGCAGGACAGTGCTTTCAAGGTAATAAATTTCCTGGGCGAAGTCTCCTTCAAGGATTCGGTGCAGATCGTTTACCAAGATATCCGTGAAATTACCGATTCGGGTACCATTGGCGACCCAACCTCAGCCAGTGTGGAAAAGGGGGAGGCCATCATCGCACGCCTGTCGGAGTATGCGCGCGCGTTTCTGAAGGAGTTTCGGATGCTGTCCCTGCAGGAGGACCCAACGGAGGTACCATGTCAAGCGTAACACCTGTCCTGGAAGAGATGTTGGTGGATTACATCGCAGGCGCCCATTTTGAAGATCTCGATTCACAAGCGGTCGACCGCTGCAAAAAATTGATTCTGGACACTCTTGGGGTGGCCTTTCCGGGTAGCCGGGCGCCGGGTTGTCCGCAAATCGTCGACCTGCTCGGCTTATGGCAGACTGACCGTGGCGCCTCGGTACTCCTGTCCGGCGTTCAGGTGCCCCCGCCGATGGCGGCGATGGCCAACAGCGCCATGATGCACGCCATGGATTTCGACGATACCCTGGATGCATCGGCTTTGCACACCTTCGTCAATGTGCTGCCAGCTGCGTTGGCAGCGGCGGAAAACAGCAAAACCGTCAGTGGAAAGGAACTGATAACCGCTCTTGTTGTCGGTGTGGACATTATCTGTCGAATCAGTCTGGCTATCGACCGCCCCCTTTCCTGGATTCGAACGGCAACTTGCGGATGTTTTGGCGCCGCTGCCTCGGCCGCCAAGATCCTCGGACTGGATCGGGAAGAGATGTTCAATGCACTGGGGGTCGTTTACGGACAGACCTCCGGAAACGCCCAAGGACTGATGGAAGGCTGCCTGGTCAAGCGCATGCAGCCCGGCTTTGCCGCCTCTGCCGGTGTGCTTTCCGCCTTTCTGGCCGGCCGCGGCATTACCGGGAGCCGCCGCTTTCTCACCGGTCCATACGGATATTATCCGCTTTATGAGCGGGGAGAATTCAATCCTATACCAGTAACCGAAGGATTGGGACGTCATTATTCAGTCGTCGATTTGAGCATCAAACCCTATCCAAGCTGCCGGATGACCCATGCCAGCATCGATGCGGCCCTGGCCCTGAAAGACCGGCTGGGCCCGCCGGACGACATCGACCACATCGATGTATCGGTTTGTTCCATGGGGGCCGAAATGGTGGGCAAACCCTTCCGTATAGGGAACAATCCCCAGGTTGATGCCCAGTTCAGCATCCCCTATACTACAGCCTGCGCGATTATCCGCGGAGATGTCTTTCTGCGAGACTTCGAAGCCGATGCTATTGCCGATCCCACAGTGATGGATCTGGCCAGACGGGTTCGGGTTGTGGCCGATCCCACCCTTCCGGCAAAGGATATCCTTCCGGCCGAGATGACAGTCACCTTGAAGGACGGGGCCATTATTTCAGAAGATGTCCCGATCCCTTTGGGCCATCCACACAATCCCATGAATGCGGACCAATGCCGCCGCAAGTTCCTAAAATGCCTCGATTATAGCGGTTTTTCAATGAGAGAAGAGGCACGCGAAGAGGTGCTTTCAATGATCGATCACCTGGAAACGCTTCCCGATGTGCGGGATCTGATCCGTATCATGGCCGGATGAAGCGTCCCCCCCCCCGAACCCAAGAGAGGATTTCTTCGATGACCGTGAAAGAACTTTTCGACGCCGGTGCCTTGAAATACGACGGCAACCGGCGAAAGGTAATTTACTGCTTCGACGACTTCTATGGGACGCTGTTGGATCTGATCCCTTTTGAACCGGATGGTCGGTTCTCCTTTCTCGATCTGGGCGCAGGAACCGGTTTGGTTTCGGCGCTGATTCGGCAGCGGTTTCCAAACGCCGAGGCGCATCTCCTGGATGTTTCCAAGAAAATGCTTGAAAAAGCCCGAGCACGGTTTTCCGAACAAAGGGCGGTAAGGTTTTATGTCCGCGACTACGCCCGAGAAGCACTGCCCGGCCGATATCCGCTCATTGTTTCCGCCATGTCCATCCATCACCTGTCCGATACGGAAAAGCAGCAGTTGATGCAAAGAATTTTTGACATTCTTACGCCCGGCGGCTGCTTTGTCCACGCCGAGCTGGCCCTTGGCACGACGCCGAATACGGAAGCGTTCTACCAAAAAACCTGGCGCAGGCATCTGGAAGCCACCGATATCGAAAAAGAAGAACTTGATGCCATTTACGAGCGCATGGCCTGTGATCGTCCCGCCACTTTAGAACATCAACTGGCCTGGATGAAGGCTGCCGGGTTCTTGGATGTGGACTGTTTTTTCAAACGTTACAACTTTACGGTTTATGCGGGTAGGAAACCGGAAAAAACTGAGACAAGAGGAGAAACCAATGGAAGTTGAGCCTAAACAGCTTGCCAAGGATTTAGCAAACATCGTCGGCAAGGAAAACGCATTCAGCGACCGGCCCACCGTATTGGCCTATGCCAAAGATACCATGCCCTGGGATGTTGAGCCCCATCATATGCCGTACGCGGTGACCCGGCCAGCCGACAGCCGAGAGGTCGGGGCCATTCTGGCCTATGCCAGCAGCAGAAAAATTCCGGTGCACACCCACGGTTCCGGCACCTCCCTAGTTGGTCTGGGACGGCCCAAAACCAATGCCATCATCCTCGATACGGCCCGGATGCAGGATCTGCAAATTTATCCGGAGAGAGGCTATTTTGAAGTTGGGCCGGGGATGCACATCGGAAAGCTCAGAAAAGCCCTGAATCCATACAATGCCCTGCTCCCAATTTTCCCGGGAAGTGAACCGATCGCCACTATTGGCGGTTCTGTTTCGGTCAACACCAGCGCCCATGCCGTCGATGCCAGCCTATGCAAACCGGGAGATTATGTCCTGGGACTGGAAGTGGTGCTGCCCAACGGCGAGATTCTTCAAACGGGAACGCAATCGACGCGCAAGCCGGCAGGCATCGAGGCGACCAAATTTCTCGTGGGTTCCGAAGGGCTGCTCTGCGTGATCACCCGGATTCGCATGCGCTTGATTCCCAAGCCGCACATGGCCAACATCGTAGCCTATTTCAACAGTACGGAAGAGATCCTTGATACCGTAATGGCCATGTATCGTGAGGGGGTGCCCACACCGCTGTTTTTCGAATACCTGGATGAGAAATCTTCGAAGGTCGGATTCGAAGCCGTCGGACTCGAGGCACCTCCCGGTGCCGTGGCCATGATGAGCATGCATTCGGCCACCGAAGTCGGCTGCCGGGAAAAAGCACGCATTTTCCTGGACTTTGTCAAAAAAGCGAACCCGATCGAAGCTCGGATCGTTTCGGATGCCGCAGAGTGGGATAAGGTTTGGAGCAGCCGGGCTGAAGCCGGCAACTACGTGTATCGGCTCGGCTCGACTTTCGGCAGCGAAATCACCCCCCGGGTGGATAAACTGAAGGACGCTTTTAAGGAAGCGAAAGAACTGATTTTGAACCTGGAAAGCTTTCAGGGCAATGAGTTTTACTCATTCGGCCACATCGGAGCGCCGACGATCCATGCCTATGCCTTCATCCCCACCAAGGACATCCCCAATGAGGTGAAGAAAGCTGTCACGCTGGAGGTTCGCGAGAAAACCGAAGCACTCAACGTCAAATACGGTGGGTGTGGAGGCGAATGGGGCCTGACGGCACAGCGGGCCGGATTTCTCGAAAAGAAGTACGGCCCCGTTTATACGCAGACACTGACGCGCCTGAAAAAAACCTTCGATCCTGAAAATATTCTCAACCGGGGGAATCTGGAGGGCTGGTTGTGAAAAGAGACGAGATGGAACAGGAAATGCTTCTCAAGGAGCTGGCAAAATGCCGCTCCTGTAGATTCTGTGTGGATGTCTGCCCGACCTATCAGTCATACGGAGGCGTTGAAAGCTTTTCCTCATACGGACGCATGCAAATCATCAAGCACTTGCTAAACGGAACCCTTGAATTCGACGATGCGCTGACATACTGCCTTTATAGCTGCCTGCAGTGCCGGCGCTGCGAAGTTGTGTGCAAGAGCAAAGGCCAGAATCTGGATATCTGCGAGCTGATTCAGCGCGGTCGCCGGTTACTTTCGGCCCGTTTGGCCCGGGGAGGAAAACATGCGAAACTCTAAAGTTTTGATTTCACAGGCCTTGAACACCATCTGCGGCAATCTGAAGCGGACCGGCGATCCACTGGGCCTGAAAAAGGCATACTGGACGCATTGGGCCGACGGACTGGGCCTGGCCACGCAGGGATCTACGCTTCTTTATACGGCCCGGATGTATCAGATGCTTCCCTATGTGGTCCAAACCACGGAAATGGCCGCGGCCGCGCAGCCGCTGGTGCCCATGCTCTCGGTAAAAGTGGTTGCCAAGATGGCCGAATTTGCAGGTGCGGTAGCCGCTGATCCGATTATCCGCATAGGTGCACGGCGGGAAACCGAAATCCGGCAGCGATCCGAATCGGCCCTCAAGGGCATTGTCGCTGCACTGAAAAGGGCTGGAAACCGTCCTGCCTATCTTTTCGAAAAGGAACCGTACAGCGGTGTGTTGCTCTACGATTTAGGGATGGAAGAGGAGGTCGCACCCATTGCCCGCGAAGTGGTCCGGACTCTCAAATCGGTCGGAAGCCAAACCGTTCTGACCGTCGATCCGCATACCACGTTCATGTTGCGGCAGATCTACCCCCGGTACGTCTCCGGTACCAACCTGAACGTGCGCCACTACCTGGAGGTCCTTGCCGGAGAAAAGACGATCTTTCCTGAAACCCGGCCCGCTGGCGTTCCGGAGAAAATCGTTTTGCACGACTCTTGTGTGATGACCCGGGATCTGGGCGTCGTGGAACAGGCCCGTACGGTTCTGGAACGCATGGGGGTGGAGGTCATCGAGCCGGAAAACAATGGAATCAATACAGCCTGCTGCGGTGGACCGGTCGAATACGCCTATGCGGATCTGAGCCGATCGATTTCGTGCATTCGGGCCAGGGAACTCGCCGGCGTCTGCAGCGACGTCCTGGTGGCGTGCCCCATCTGCCTGATCAATCTGATGAAACATGAAAAAGACCTGGGCATCCGGGTTTGGGACATGGGTGAAATCCTGCACAGATGCTTTGCCTCCCCTGCAGCATGATGGTTCATTCCATCGCTGCAGGGTAGAAATGAATAGGAATCGGATGCGTTTTTCTCAGGCTTCATCCAAAAAGATACGGCGTCCAGGATATCGCTGGACCGTTTTCGTTATCCTGTCGCTTCAATACCTGCTGGTTTATTTCCACCGGGTATCCCCGGCGCTCATGACCCGGGAATTGGTTGCGGCCTTTTCCATCAGCGGTGCGTCCCTGGGGTTGCTTTCTTCAAGCTATTTTTATGCCTACGCCCTGATGCAGCTTCCGGTGGGCATCTTCGCCGACAGATGGGGGGCCCGCAAAACAATCACCCTGTTTTCGGCCATAGGCGCCGTCGGAGCGATTCTGTTCGGACTGGCACCCAATTTCCAGGTGGCGACGGCCGCCAGGGTATTGGTCGGCCTGGGACTTTCAGCGGTATTTGTCCCGGCCATGCGGGTTTGCGCCAGTCTGTTTAGTGCGAGAGAGTATGCCGCCGTCTCGGGGCTGCTCCTGGCCATGGGCGGCGTCGGCTGGTTTGTCGCCGCCACGCCCCTGACATGGATGACCGCCCTGTTCGGATGGCGGGGAACCTTCACCGGCATCGGTGTGTTGACCATTCTGCTGGCGACGGCCACATGGTTTCTGGTCGTTGAAGAACCCTCGCAATCGACCCGCGCCGGCGATGCTTCCGGCAAGCATCAGCAAAGTGTGTGGGCTGGATTGAGACTGGTTCTATCCACCGGACGTTTCTGGCCCCTGGCCGGCTGGTTTTTTTTCTTCGGCGGAATTCTTTTCGGTTTTTGCGGTTTGTGGGCCGGCCCTTATCTCATGGATGTCTGCGAACTTTCCAAATCCGAGGCCGGAAACGTATTGTCCATGATCGCCCTGGGCACCATCGTCGGCGGTCCGTTGCTGGGGCGCATCTCGGACCGGATGGTCCGCAGGCGAAAATCTGTGATCTGCTTCGCTTCGCTGATGGAGGTCCTTTTAATGATTCTGGTGTTTTCATTGAAGGGTCGCCTGCCATACGCAGCGCTTTTCCCGATTTTCTTTCTCTTCGGAATTTTCGGCAACGGCATCGCCGTTGTCGCCTTTGCGGCCGCAAAAGAGCTTTTTGCTCTCGAGATTGCCGGCACGGCCGTGGGAAGCGTCAATTTCTTCGCGTTTATCAGCGCCGCCATTTATCAGCCTTTAAGCGGACTGATTATGGACATGACCGGAAGAACCAACGGCGGCTATCCGCCCGAAGCCTACACGCCGGTCCTGTTCTGTTTTCTAATAACCAGTATCCTCCTTCTGATATGCATCTCTTTGTTCCGGGAGGAGAGCAGACCGAATGATTGAACGAAAACAGCGACGGCTTCTTGATCCGCTGGTCTCGGGATGAAAATCTGAGAAACGCCAAACCTTTTTTCCAATAGGTGCTATCATGGAGAGCAAAGCCCATTGCGCAAGATGCCGCATCCCCAATAACGAAAAAATATGTAAAAGGGAATCCGGCGGTCGTCATCCAGCATTTTGTCCTACCGTCAACTATCGGGAACTGGCAGAGAAAATTCTCGATAGCTACCAGGATCCGGAGTTTTCCGAATTCGCGCGAATGGCCTCGATTCAGGAAGCCGAGTGCTACGCCAACCGGAAGCCGGGTGCCTATGTGCTTCAGCCGACCAAGTCCCGAATTCAGGAAACCGTCGAGTTTGCCCAAAAGCTCGGCTGTTGCAAGCTGGGACTTGCCTTTTGCGGCGGGCTGCAAAAAGAAGCGGGCCTCGTCGCCGACATATTCGAATCTCAAGGGTTTGTACTGGCCTCCGTTTCCTGCAATTGTGGCGGTATCAACAAGGAGGCGATCGGACTCACCGATGCTGAAAAAGTGCATATCGGGAGCTATGAAACCATGTGCAACCCCTTGCTTCAGGCTGAAATATTGAATCGGGAAAAGACGGATCTAAACATAGTTCTCGGCCTGTGTGTGGGGCACGACGCCCTGTTTCTCAAAAAGGCCGAGGCTTTCAGCACCGTACTGGCCGCCAAAGACCGGGTAACCGGCCACAATCCCCTTGCGGCGGTCTATACATCTCACTCCTATTACCAGAAGCTTAAAAAGCCGAACCTAAAATAGGCGTTTCGCGCTTTTCGAAAAACAGAGAAAGCACAGGTAAATCATGGCAAAACCAAAGTTAAAAGCGCACCGGATCAACCGGGACTGGTGCAAGAGGTGCGGCATCTGTGTAGAATTCTGCCCCAAGAAGGTTCTGGAACTGGACAAGGAGGACAAGGCGGTGGCGGTTCGTCTGGAAGACTGCATCGCCTGCCGGATGTGCGAGCTGCGCTGTCCGGATCTGGCCATCGAGGTGGTGACGGAGGACGGATGACAGAGGACAGAAGTCAGAAGACGAAAGTCGGATTTCCGATCTCAGTCCTCGGACCTCCGATATCCGACCTCAGCTTTTTTCGGTGCCGATAATCCAATCAAAAGAACACAACTTTAGGCAGGTACCTAATGGGTAAACAAATCAAATTCATCCAGGGCAACGAGGCCTGCGTGGAAGGGGCGCTGTACGCCGGGCTGGACTTTTTCGCCGGCTATCCCATCACCCCGTCCACGGAGATCGCCGAGCATCTGTCGGCAAGACTGCCCCAAAAGGGCGGCAAGTTCATCCAGATGGAAGACGAGATCGCCAGCATGTGCGCCATCATCGGGGCGTCGCTCACCGGTCACAAGGTGCTCACGGCGACCTCGGGACCGGGCTTTTCCCTCAAGCAGGAAGCCTTGGGCTACGCGGTGATGGCCGAGATCCCCTGCGTGATCGTCAACGTGCAGCGCGGCGGTCCTTCCACGGGGGTGCCCACCCACGTGAGCCAGGGGGACGTGATGCAGGCGCGCTGGGGCACCCACGGGGACCACAGCATCGTGTGCCTGACGGCCTCCAACCACCAGGACGTGTTCGCCATGACCGTGGAGGCCTTCAACATCGCCGAGACCTTCCGCACGCCGGTGGTTCTTTTGTTCGACGAGGTGGTGGGTCACATGCGCGAAAAGCTTACGATTCCCGAGCCCGGAGAGATCCCGTTGGTGGAGCGGCTGCGCACGGCGGTCAAGGGGGGGGTGGACTACCATCCCTACCTGCCCCGGGAGGACGGCCGGCTGCCCATGAGCGATTTCGGGGACGTGCACCGCTACAACGTGACCGGACTGGTGCACGACATGTGGGGCTTTCCCTCGGACAATCCCAAGATCGTTTACGGGCTGTTGCGCCACATCGTGGACAAGATCGAAAACAACGTGGAGCGCATGGCGCACTACAAGACCTTTTACCTGGAGGACGCCGAGACGGTGCTGGTCTCCTTCGGTTCGTCGGCCAGAAGCGCTTTGCACATCGTGGAGAGCCTGCGCCGGCGGGGACAGAAGATCGGGCTTTTGGAACTGCAGACCCTGTGGCCCTTTCCGGCCGACGTGATCCGGCAGTACTGCAACGATGCCGCAACCACGGTGGTGGTGGAGATGAACATGGGCCAGGTGTGCCAGATGGTCAAAAGTACGGTGAAGCATCCCGATCGGGTGTTTCTGGCCAACCGCATCGACGGGGGCTTCATCACGCCCACGGACATCAAGAACATACTGCGCCTGATCAAGGGCAAGGGGGTATAGATGGCAGTCGAGGATTATATCCGCGAGCGGTTTTTTCCGCACCTGTGGTGTCCGGGTTGCGGCCACGGGATCGTGCTCAACGGGCTGATCCGCGCGGTGGAAAAGCTGGGCATGAGCCGCAACGAGATCGTGATGGTGTCGGGCATCGGCTGCTCGTCGCGCATCTCGGGGTACATGGACTTTCACACCCTGCACACGATTCACGGCCGGGCCCTGGCCTTCGCCACGGGGGTGAAGCTGAGCAAGCCGGAGCTGAACGTGATCGTGCCCATGGGCGACGGGGACGCATTGTCCATCGGTGGCAACCACTTCATCCACGCGGCCCGGCGCAACATCGACATGACGGCCATCGTGATGAACAACCGCATCTACGGGATGACCGGCGGACAGTACTCTCCATTGACCGGCCCGGGCATGATGGCCACCACGGCGCCGTACCGCAACATCGACCAGGGGTTCGACGTGGTGGAGATGGCCAAAGCGGCCGGGGCCACCTTCGTGGCCCGCACCACCACCTATCACGTGACGCAGATGGCGGACATCATCCGCGAGGCCGTCGTTCACGAGGGCTTTTCGGTGGTGGAGATCATGAGCCAGTGTCCGACCTACTTCGGCCGCAAGAACAAACTGGGCAGCGCGGTGGAGATGATGAAGCGCATGAAAGAGATCACCACGCCCATCGGTTCGAAGAAAAAGGCCGAGAACCCGGATCTGATCGAGCGGGGCATCTTCGTTCAGGAAGATCGTCCGGAATACTGCAGCGAGTACAGTCAAATCATCGAGCGGGCCATGGGGGGAAAATAGATGGAACGATGTAGAATGGTATTTTCGGGATCGGGCGGCCAGGGAGTGATCACGGCCGCGATCGTCCTGGCCGAGGCTGCGGTATTGCACGAAGGACTGGAGGCGGTGCAGACCCAGGCCTACGGTGCGGCGGCCCGCGGCGGAGCCACGCGCTCGGATGTGATCGTCTCGGACAGTACGATCAATTTTCCCAAGGTGATTCAGCCCAACGTACTGGTGTGCCTGACCCAGGAGGCCTACAACAAGTTTTGCGACATCATCCGCCCCGGCGGGATTTTGCTCACCGATCCGCGCTATGTGCAGCCCCAGCTCAAGGTGGACGCCCGCCAGCACCAACTGCCCATGTACGAGACCGTGATGGAGAAGATCGGCAAACCCATCGTGTTCAACATCTGCATGCTGGGCGCGGTGGTGGGCCTGACCGACCTGGTGCGACCCAAGTCGATCATGAAGGTGCTCGAAACGCGCATTCCTTCCGGCTTTCTGGAGATGAACCAGAAGGCCCTGGATCTTGGGCTGGAATTGGGGCGGGGGGGCGGCTGAGGAACCGGCCAATATTTACTGACCGTCGTCGTCGATTTAGCAAGGGCGACCGGCCGGTCGCCCTTACAAACGATGGGGTTTCAATCAATGCGGGAAAAGCCATCCAGGCACCTCCTCCTCCCGCTGAGAGCCAAACGTAGTACCAGCATATTACGCACCCAATTATATATATGTTTACGTTTGGCTCTCTTTCCTTTTTATGGTGGACAAACGGACAGCACCGGGCAGGCCACCCCGCGAATCACACGGTCGGTGGTCGATCCCAAAAGCATGGTTTCCACCAGAGAGTGACCGCGGACGCCGAGAACAATGAGGTCGACCTGTTGTTCCTCCGCATAGGCAATCAACGACTGGAATGGCTTGCCGGTCTTGCAGCCTATTTCGATCTTGCACCAGTTTTCTGCCCCTTCGGGAACCAGGGCTTCCAATCGCTGTCTGCAGCCGGTAGTCACCTCGGTAAGCGCCTCTGCCCCTATGGAATCCGGAAGCATGGCATCTCTGTATGCAAACGGTTCGATGACGTGGACCAGATGAATGACGGCTTCAAATTCCTGGGCCAGACTGAACCCGAATTCAACCGCACGGCCCGAATCCGCCGAAAAATCGCAGCCCACCAGAATCTGTTTGAATCCGAACCCTTTGAACTGTTTTTCCATGCGCCCGGCCTTCTCGGGTGGGGTGACCACCAGAAGCGGGCAGCCGATGGTCCGCAGCAGTCGCTCTGTGACCGATCCGAGAAACAGGCGTTTGATACCCGTACGTCCGTGGGTGGAAACGATGGCCAAATCGGCCTGCTTCTCCGACGCCAGACGACAGAGAGTATGGGACACCGGCCCGGTTTCCACCACCGCCTCCCATTTAAGATCGCGGTCTGATACCAGCGCCTGGATCTGTTCCAGGGCACCGGCTTTCATCTCTTCGATCTGATCCTCCTGGTAAACGAAGGCCGCACCATGCATACTGACCATGGGCAGATCGATCACATGGCAGATGGTCAGCCTGGCACCGAACTCTTCGGCCATGCCGATGGCCTGAATTGCGGCTGAATTGGAGTAGTCGGAAAGATCCGTGGCGCAGAGAATCCGTTGAAAATGAATTTTCATGGTCCACCTCCCTGCTGTTAAGTTTTTCTCTTTTCTTTAACCATAGCCCCAGCCATGGCTGCTGTCAAAGCAAATCCAATCTCGAATGATTCTTGCGTTCTATCGTCGAAACAGGTATGTTTTCAGTTTTGAAATTCGGCGGGAACCCTGACCGCTGATTTGTTCATTTTAGGAAATCGCTTCCTTACACTTGGGAACATCGCCAACGCTTTGGCATATGAATAGACACCCTCTCATCGCCGTAGTCGGGATGGACGGCATCTTTCCCGGCGCCCTGAACCTGGACGCTTTCTGGACCAATATCGTCAAGGGGATCGACCAGTCCGCACCGGTGCCGGAGAATCGTTGGATCGCTTCGCCTAAAGATCGGCTCAGCGACGGTTTGGTAACGGATCGCACCTATTCCCGCAATGCCTGCCTGATCCGGGATTTTCATTTCGATCCACATGGATTCGACCTGGATCCCGAAGTCACCCGGCATCTGGACCCTGTTCACCAACTGACCCTGACGGCCGGCAAAAAAGCAGTTGCAGGCTGCAGCACCGCCGATGTCGCTCCGCAGCGGGTCGACACGATTCTGGCGGCCATCGCCCTGCCCACGGACAGTGCTTCCGCATTCACCCGCACGATACTGGGCGAAACCATCTCCCGGAAACTATTCCCTGTTAAAACGGATAGAAAAAGCGTTATCACCAAACCCAGGGCCCTGGCCAGCCGGGTGGACGGACTGCCGGCCGCACTGCTGGCAGCGGAAATGGGATTCGGCGGCAATTGCTTCACCCTGGATGCGGCCTGTGCCTCGTCCACGTACGCCGTCAAGCTGGCCTGCGACGCGTTGGCCTTCGGACGAGCGGACATGGTCGTGACCGGCGGAGTATCCCGGCCGGAATGTCTTTACACCCAGACCGGCTTCAGCCAGTTGCAGGCCCTGAGTCGCTCGGGTCGTTGCGCTCCTTTCGACCACCGGGCGGACGGCCTGGTGGTTGGCGAAGGGGTCGGCATCCTCGTTCTCAAGCGCCTTTCCGATGCTATCCATCAAGGCGATACCATCCACGGCGTGATCCACGGCATCGGTCTGTCCAACGACATGCGCGGCAACCTGCTGGCTCCGGAAAGCCGTGGCCAGGTCCGCGCCATGCAGGCCGCTTACGCCATGGCGAGTTGGCGGCCTTCGGACGTGGACCTGATCGAATGCCACGGCACCGGCACGCGGGCCGGCGACACCACGGAAATCGAAAGCCTGATCCAACTGTGGCAGGATGAATCCAGAGAGTCCGGTTCTTGTGCCATCGGTTCGGTGAAATCCATGATCGGCCATCTGCTGACTGCGGCCGGTGCCGCCGGCCTGATCAAAGTCCTGCTGGCCATGCACCACCGGACGCTGCCGCCATCCATCAATTTCGACCGTCCGCCGGCAGACAGTCCACTTCCGGACAGCCCCTTCAGGGTCCAAATCCAACCGGAACCCTGGCAAACGGGCGAGTCCGGCAAACCCATGCGCACTGCGGTGAGCGCTTTCGGTTTCGGCGGCATCAACGCCCATATCCTGTTGCAGGAATGGCCCTCCTCGTCCAGGCAGACACCCGATGTCGAATCGCATCCCATTATCACCATGGAAAGCAAGGCCGAAGTCCCGCCTGCGCAACCCATGGCCATCGTGGGCATGGATGTTTCCGTCGGACCGTTGACCCATTTGAAATCATACGAAAAAGCGTTGTTTCAGGGCGCCAGTGCCATTTCTCGGCGCCCCGGTGATCGATGGAAAGGTGCCGACGCCGAAGCAATCGGCCACATCGACGGCATCGATCCGTCGGGCGCCTACATGCAGCAATTGGACCTGACCGTGGGCGAGTTCCAGATTCCGCCCAAGGAGATCGGCGACATCCTTCCCCAGCAGTTGCTGGCGCTCAAAGTCGGCGCCGGAGCCTTGCAGGATGCCGGTCTTTCGTTGAAGACCCCGCGCGAACGAATGGGCGTCGTAATGGGGATCGGATTCGATTTCGAAGCCACCAACTTTCATCTGCGCTGGCAGTTCCAAGGTGCCGCAGATCGTTGGAACGCAGACCATGGCTTAAACTTGGACGACAATTCTTTAAAGCAATGGATCGAACAATTGCGGGAAGGATGCGGCCCGCCGCTGACCCCGTCCCGGGTCATGGGAGCCCTGGGGGGCATCGTTGCCAGCCGCATGGCGCGGGAATTCCGTTTCGGTGGACCCAGTTTCGTGGTGTCGGCGGACACGGCATCGGGCATCCAGTCCCTGCAGGTGGCCGTGGACCTGTTGCGCCAGGATGCCGTGGACGCCATGCTGGTAGGTGCGGTGGATCTGGCCGGCGAAGCACGCAATCTCGTTCGACTCCATCGCTGGCTGCCGTTTTCGAAAACCGACCGCGTACGCCCTTTCGATGCCGATGCCGACGGCACGCTGCCGGGCGACGGTGCCGCGGCTCTGGTGCTCAAGCGTCTCGACCGCGCCCGGGCCGATAACGACCGCATCTACGCTGTGATCCACGGCATCGGCACGGCTTCCGGCGGCGACCCTGTCACCGGCAACCTTCCCCCATCCGTCTATACCCGTTCCCTTTCGGCGGCTTTCCGCGACGTCCGAATCGGACCTGATGCTGTTTCCTACTTGGAAACCCACGGTTCCGGGGTTCCGGAACAGGATCGCAGGGAACTGGAAGCCCTGACAGAATTTTTCGGTGGCGTGAATCCTGACGATCCTTCCAGGGCCATTGCCCTGGGCGCTTCCACGCCCATCGGCGGTTTCACGGGCGCTGCCCACGGTCTGATCTCGCTGGCCAAGGCGTCATTGAGCCTTTACCGTCGGCAACTGCCGCCTTTACCCGGCTGTGACGTTCTGACCGGCGGTACCGGCTCATGGGGGCCGTTTCATGTTCCGCGTGATCGTCAACCCTGGTATCGGGACCGGGAAGACGGACCGCGCACCGCCTGCTGCGCGTCCGTTACCATGGACGGCAGTTGCGGCCATGTCCTGCTCCAGGAACATGAAGCGCCTGCCGACAAGGCTGCGGGTCTGATCGAAACGCTCTCGTCGAAAACCACTCCCGGTCTTTTTGTTGTTACCGGCGATACCCCCCGGGAATTGTCCGAGCGTCTGACGCAGCTTGAAACATACGTAAAGGATGCCCTCGGCCCAATCACGGTCGAGTCGGCCGCCGCCCGCTGGATGGCATCGCAGCCGCCGCAATCCGGGCACAAGCTGACTATGGTGCTGATCTTCCAACCCGATCAAGATCCAGATGATCTGTTCCAGGAAGCCAGGCGTGCCATCGATTCCGATGGATCCGACCCGTTTTCCAAACAGGTATTTTATACCGGCCGCCCCATGGGTGCCGATGCCAAAGTCGTCTGGGTCTATCCGGGATCGGGCAACCACTATTTGGGGATGGGTCGGGAGCTGGCCCTGCGGTTTCCCGCCACGGCCGCCGACATGGACCACCGGACGGCCCGCCTGAAAACCCAGTTCCGGCCCTGGCATCTGATGCCCTGGCGTCAGTCCTGGCATCCGCAATGGGAAAGGGATGCCGACCATCGTCTGCAATCGGACCCGCTGAACATGATTTTCGGACAGGTGGTCTTCGGCAGTCTGATGACCGACATCCTCAAACGGTTTTCCATTCCTGCCGACGCTCTCATCGGCTACAGCCTGGGCGAGTCCGCCGCGCTGTTCGCCCACGGCGTGTGGTCGGACCGCGGGGACATGTTGGCGCGCATGCAGGCCACCGATCTGTTCACCACCCAGTTGGCCGGACCCTGCCAATCCCTGCGCCGGGCCTGGAATATCCCTGAAACCCAGCCGGCAAACTGGAAGGTCGCGGTCGTCAACCGGCCGTCCGATCAGGTTCGAAAAGTTTTAAGCGATATCGAGCATGCCCGCCTGCTCATTGTCAACACTCCCGAAGAGTGTGTCATCGGCGGATTGGCGCCGGCGGTGGAACAGGCTGTCATGGCCCTGGGCTGCCAGGCAGTCTACCTGGATGGCGTGGTCACCGTCCACTGCGATGCTGCCCGCCCGGTGGCCGAGGCCTACCGGAAGCTGCATCGGTTTCCCACCACGGCTTTGCAGGGCCTGGAGGTATACAGTTGCAGTTGGGGCAAATCCTATGCGGTCACCCCGGATAGCGTTGCCGATTCAATAGAAAAACAGGCGGTTGACGGATTCGACTTCACCCGGACGATCAACCAGGCCTATGCCGACGGCGGCCGTGTTTTCATCGAAGCCGGCCCCCGGGCATCGTGCAGTCGCATGATCGACCGCATCCTGGCGGACAAACCCCACCTGGCCGTGGCCGCCAATCACGGCAACACCAATGAGGTCGATGCCCTGCTGCGCTGTCTGGCGCGTCTGTTCACCCAACGGGTACCCATGGACCTGTCGGCCCTATACAATGATTTCGATGTCTCTACCGCTGCTGCTCCGGCCGAAAAATCACGGGTTGTATCGGTTCCAGTTGGCGGTCAGCGACTTGAACCGACCCTGCCACAGTTTCGGCAGCAGCCATCCTCGCGGCAACCATCGCCTGAAACGATCAAACCACGACAGGCTCAAACACAAACGTCAGCGCCGGCTATGAACTCCCTCGAACAACTGCTGGAAACCGCCCGACGCAACATGCAGGCCACGGCAGACGCGCACCAATGCTTTCTCGATATCTCCCGGGAGATGACCCGGGCCTATGCAGACACCTTCGAGCTGCAAAACCGGCTGCTGGCCTCCGGTGCACAACCGATAAAAGACAATCTGGCTGCTTCCGTTGCGCCGTCAACACCCTCTCCTGCCGCTCCGGTTGCGAAACCGGCACCGGCCTTCGACCGTGACATGTGCATGAAGTTCGCCATCGGTAAGGTAGGACAGGTATTGGGGCCGGCCTTCGAGGTGGTGGATACCTATCGGGTGCGGGTGCGGCTGCCCGACGAACCCCTGATGCTGGTGGACCGCATTCTTTCCGTCGAGGGCGAAATGCTCTCCATGACTTCCGGGAAGGTAGTGACCGAACATGACGTGCTGCCCGGCGCCTGGTACCTGGACGGCGACCGCGCTCCGGTCTGCATCAGTGTGGAGGCCGGCCAGGCCGACCTGTTCCTCAGTTCCTACCTGGGCATCGATCACCAGGTGAAAGGCGAGCGGGCCTACCGTCTGCTCGACGCCGTGGTGACCTTTCACCGTGGGCTGCCGCGCCCGGGAGACACCATCCGCTATGAAATCGCCGTCGATCGCTTCGTCCGTCAGGGGGACACCTGGATGTTCTTCTTCCGCTTCGAAGGCTTCATCGGTGACCAGCATCTGATTACCATGCGCGACGGCTGCGCCGGTTTTTTCACCGAAGCGGAGGTGCACAATTCCGGAGGCATCATCCTCACCGAGTCGGAGCGCAAACCCGTTGCCGGCAAACGCCCGGCTGACTGGCAGCCGCCGGTCCCCATGGCCAAGGAATCCTATTCCGACGATCAGGTGGACGCCCTGCGCCGCGGCGATCTGGCCGGCTGCTTCGGCAGTGCCTTCGAGGGCATTGCTCTGGCCGATTCCCTGCACCTGCCCGGCGGGCGCATGCACCTGATCCACCGTGTGCTGGAACTGGATCCCACAGGCGGCCGTTATGGCCTGGGCCTGATCCGGGCCGAAGCCGACATCCATCCTGACGACTGGTTTCTGACCTGCCATTTCGTGGACGACAAGGTCATGCCCGGCACCCTGATGTACGAGTGCTGCGCCCACACCCTGCGGGTCTTTCTACAGCGCATGGGGTGGGTGACGGACAAGCCCGGCGCGTGCTATGAACCGGTCATCGGCAACGGGGCCCGGCTCAAGTGCCGGGGGCCGGTGACCCCTGCCACCTGTCACGTGCACTACGAAATTCAGATCAGCGAAATCGGGTACGGCCCCGAACCCTATGTGGTTGCCGACGCCCACATGTCCGCCGACGGACGGCCCATTGTCTTTTTCAAGGACATGTCCATGCAGATGAGCGGCGTCGGACGCGAAGACCTCGAGGCGGTCTGGAGGAAAAAATCCACTGCTCCGGTGTTCAACGAAAAGACCGCGGCCCCTTTGTACGATCGGGCCGCAATCCTGGCTTTTGCCACAGGCAACCCCTCCGATGCCTTTGGAGAGCCATATCGCGTTTTCGACCAACAGCGTAAAATCGCCCGGCTGCCCGGACCGCCCTACTGCTTCATGGACCGGGTCGTCGCGGTGGAACCGGAACCCTGGAAACTGACGCCCGGCGGCTGGGTTACCGCCCAATACGACCTTTCTCCGAACGAATGGTATTTTGCCGCCGACCGCAGTGGGGTCATGCCCTTTTGCGTCCTGCTGGAAATCGCCCTGCAGCCCTGCGGATGGCTGGCGGCCTTTGCCGGGTCGGCCCTGCGCAGCCAGCGGGACCTGAAATTCCGCAACCTGGGAGGCAGCGCCGTCCTACACCGTCAGGTCACCCCGGACACCGGGCAGATGACCATGCGCTGCCGCATGACCAAGGTGAGCGAAGCGGCCGACATGATCATCGAGAATTTCGATTTCGAGGTACATGACGGAAGCGGTCCGGTCTATACCGGCGACACCTATTTCGGCTTTTTTTCCGCCGAAGCGCTGGCCCAGCAAAAGGGAATGGGTGCCGGCGATCCCATGGTTCAAGCCCTGGCTCCTTTTTCCGGGGAGGCCCGGGGAGAGACATCCCTGAACATAGAGCCGCCGATCACCCCGGACGAGTCCGCGGTCATGTCGCTTTCGGTCGACCGACTGGAACTACCCGGCAAGGCCCTTTTGATGGTGGACGACATCGCCGCCCACTTTGATGTGGAAACCGACGAGGCGAAATACATCCGGGGCACCAAGCAGGTGGACCCCGAGGAGTGGTTTTTCAAGGCCCATTTTTACCAGGATCCCGTCTGCCCGGGATCGCTGGGGCTGGAATCCTTCATCCAATTGATGAAAACGGCGGCAATGAAACGCTGGCCCGAGCTGATCGACACCCATCGGTTTCGCATGCAGGAAGGCAGCCGCCACACGTGGACCTATCGCGGTCAGATTGTACCGACCAACAAAACGATTGCCGTGGAAGCCCGGATCGCCTGTGTTGCGGACAGTCCCACACCGCTGATTAGGGCCGACGGCCTGCTCAGCGTGGACGGCCTGCCCATCTACAAAATGGAAAACTTCGAACTGGCCCTGGTTCCGGCAACCGAAAGCAGGCACGCATGACTCTTGCGGCAACCCCCATAAATGTGAACGACTACCGGGATGGCTACCCGTTTCAATCTCATTTCCTGGATCGCAACGGGCTGCGATACCATTATCTCGACGAGGGCTCCGGTGAAGCCGTGGTCATGGTCCACGGCAATCCAACCTGGTCCTATTTTTTCCGGCGGGTAATCGCTGCCCTGTCACCGGCCTATCGCTGCATAGCACCCGACCATATGGGCTGCGGATTGTCCGACAAGCCGGACGAATCCCGCTACGACTTTCGCCTGCGCAGTCGTGTGGACGATTTTTCGGCGCTCATGGACCATCTGAACCTGGAGCGGGTGACCCTCATGGTTCACGACTGGGGCGGCATGATCGCCATGGCCTGGGCCGTGGCCAACGCAGACCGGGTGGCCCGCATCGTCGTAACCAATACAGCCGGTTTTTTCCCTCCGGGAGGCAAAGGTATCCCCCTGCGGCTATGGATCGTGCGCAACCTGGGCGCATTTGCCCGGCCCGCGGTCCTGCATGGAAATCTGTTCGCCCGCGGGGCTACTGTCATGGCACCTCGCAAGCGGCTTTCGGCCGATGCCAGGAAAGGACTCCTGGCACCGTACAACAGCCCCCGCAACCGGATCGCGACCCTGCGTTTCGTCCAGGACATTCCGATGATGGCCGGCGATCCCGGATTCGACATCGTCGATGATGTTTCGCGCAACCTGGACAGGCTTTCCTCTGTTCCCATGCTGATTTTGTGGGGCAAACACGACTTCGTCTTTGACGTGGATTATTACGACGAATGGCGACGACGATTTCCGGCCGCCGAATACCATCTGTTCGAAGATGCCGGCCACTACCTGCTGGAAGATGTGCCCGAAGCGATCATGGATCGGGTAACCAATTTTCTGGGCCGGCATCCGATATAAAAATGTCAATTCCCGTCGCAGGAGCGAAAAATCTTTCGCCCCTGCGACCCCTTAGAAATGATTGAGTTCAGGGATTCAGGGAGCAAGGGTCGATGCAGACAACTCCGGATAAGGCCGATGGAAGCACCGTCAATGTCGCCACCTACCTGCGCACCATGGCCCGTGTCCAACCCTACAAGCGGGCGGTGGTCAGCCCGGTCGGCCGTGACCGCCATGGGCGGGTCGCATACAGCCACCTGACATTCCGCCAGCTGGACATCGAATCGGACTGTCTGGCCCAGGGCCTGGACAATGTGGGCGTCAGCCGCGGCGTGCGCACGATCCTTATGGTCAAGCCCAGCCTGGATTTTTTCGCCCTGGTCTTCGCCCTTTTCAAGGTGGGGGCCGTGCCCGTGGTGGTCGATCCGGGAATGGGCATTGGCCGGATGCTGAACTGCCTGGCGGAAAGCCGGGCCCAGGCCCTGATCGGCATCCCCCCGGCCCATGTCCTGCGCACCATGGCGCCCCGGTATTTCAAGACGGTCACCACCTTCATCACCGTGGGCAGCCGCTGGTTCTGGGGCGGCTTGACGCTGAATCGTGTCCGCCAGCGTCACTGGGAGCCCTACCCAATGGCGGCCACCGGCCCCGACGAAATCGCCGCCATCCTATTTACCACCGGCAGCACCGGACCGGCCAAAGGCGTCTTTTACACCCACGGTGTCTTCGACGCCCAGGTGCGAAACATTAAGGCCCAGTTCGACATCACTCCCGGCGAAATCGACCTGCCGACCTTCCCTCTTTTCGCCCTCTTCGACCCGGCTTTAGGTATGACGGCCATTATCCCGGACATGGATCCCACTCAGCCGGCGCGGGTCAATCCGGAAAAAATCATCGAGGCCATCGGCGACCATGGCGTCACCAATATGTTCGCCTCGCCGGCCCTGCTGAACCGCGTGGGACGCTACGGCAAGGAAAAGGGCATCAAACTGCCCACCGTAAAGCGGGTCATTTCGGCCGGAGCCCCTGCCGCGCCGGCCAACATCGAGCAGTTCAGCGCCATGCTCACCGACGGCGCCCTGATCCACACCGGCTACGGTGCCACCGAAGCCATGCCGGTAAGTTCCTTCGGCAGCGACGAGATTCTCAGCGAAACCCGGAAGCTCAGCGAAAAGGGATTCGGCATGTGCGTGGGACGCCCCATTGCGGGCATCGAGGTCCGCATCATCCGAATCAGCGACGGGCCCATCGCCCAATGGACCGACGATCTATGCGTTGCCGACGGCGAAACCGGTGAGATTGCCGTGCGCGGTGAACAGGTAACCCGTGGCTATTTTGAGCGCCCCCGGGACGATGCACTGGCCAAGATCCAGGATGGCGACGGCTTCTGGCACCGCATGGGCGACCTGGGTTGGATGGACAAAAAAGGCCGCATCTGGTTCTGCGGACGCAAAAGCCATCGGGTGGTCACCGAAGCCGCAACCCTTTTCACCATCCCCTGCGAGGCCATCTTCAACAATCATCCCCGGGTGTTCCGCAGCGCCCTGGTCGGCATCGGCACGCCGGGCAAACATCGGCCGGTGATGTGCATCGAACTGGAAACCGGCGACAAAGGCAGCGGAAAAAAGGCCCTTGAGCAGGAGCTTCTGGAATTGGCCCAAACCAGTCCGATCACCCAATCTATCCAGACTATCTTGTTTCACCGGGCTTTCCCTGTCGATATTCGCCATAATTCCAAGATATTCAGAGAAAAATTGACCGTTTGGGCGGGAAAGAAGGTAAAATCGGTTTAAGGTTTTAAGCTGAATTCCATTATGAAAGAAACCACCAAATCCATATTGGTCACAGGCGGCGGCGGCTTCCTCGGCCAGGCCATCGTCAGGATGCTGTTGGAAAAAGGTCATCGGGTAGCCAGCTACTCCCGAGGATCGTATCCGGAACTGGACGCCATGGGCGTCGTTCAGCACTCGGGCGACCTTACCGATGTAGATGCCGTAAAAAAAGCCGTTGACGGCAAGGGCACTGTTTTTCACGTGGCCGCCAAAGCCGGTGTATGGGGTCCCGACGAGGCATTCTTTCGCCCCAACGTGACCGGCACCCGCAACGTCATCGAGGCCTGCCGGGCCTGCGGTGTGGGACGGCTGATCTACACCAGCAGTCCCAGTGTGGTTTTCGACGGCACGGACATGCAAGGGATGAGCGAAACGGCGCCCTACCCGGCCGACTTTCACGCCCCCTACCCCCGGACCAAGGCCATGGCCGAACAGGAAGTGCTGGCGGCCGCCGATGAAAAACTGAAGACCCTGGCGCTGCGGCCTCACCTGATATGGGGGCCGGGAGACCCCCATCTGGCGCCGCGCATCATCGCCAGGGCCAAAAGCCTGCGGCAGGTGGGCGGCGGCGGCAACCGGGTGGATACCATTTACATCGACAACGCCGCCCGGGCCCATGTACTGGCCATGGAGGCGCTGGAGAGAAAACCCGAAATTTCGGGCAAGGCCTATTTTATCAGCGACGACGACCCCATTTTGCTGTGGGAAATGGTCAACCGCATCCTGGATGCCGGTGGAAAACCTCCGGTGAAACGAAAAATTTCACCGCGAGCGGCTTTTTTCATCGGCGGCCTGCTGGAGTGGATCTACCGCACCTTCGGTTTTAAAGGCGAGCCCAAAATGACCCGCTTCGTCGCCCGTGAGCTTGCCACCTCCCACTGGTTCGACATTTCGGCAGCCAAACGGGATCTGGGTTACACAGCCGAGGTTGCCATCGACGAAGGCATGCACCGCCTGAAGACCTGGCTGACTGAATCCGGTTTACCATGCGAATAAAAAAGTGATATTAAAGACCGTGCACTGAGCGTTAAAGCCCATGTGAAAAAGGAGAACGAACCATGAAAGCCTTTGCTGTCATATTGCTGTCCATCTTTATCGCCTGGACGCCCTGCATCCTGCCGGCCGCGTTCGGCAGCGAGCCCGAAGAAAAACAGCCGTCCAGTCCGGGCAGCGTCTGGCAGGAAGTCAAAGAAGACTGGGTCGAAATCGGCAAAGGAGCCAAGGATGCCGGCGTTGAAGTGGGAAAATCGATCAAAAAGGAGTTCCAGGAACTGCCGGAAAATATGCGCAAGGGCTACCAGGAGACCAAAGAGGCCTTGAAGGGTGGTACCGGTGGCAACTCCGAGGGGACTTCGACGAATAAGGACAATAACCAGCAATAATAATCAGGTATTTTATCAATTGACAAGGAGCACTTTTGAACGCAACGCATCGCAGCCGGATCGCCAAAATCAGGGAGAAACTGGCCGACCTGGAGTTGGACGCCTTGATGGTGTCTATTCAGGAAAACCGTTATTACCTATCCGGATATACCGGTGAAGACGCCCAGTTCGACGAATCGGCCGGCGTGCTGTTGGTCTCTGCCAGTCAACTGGTACTGGCTACGGACAGTCGCTTCGACCTTCAGGCCCGGGCCGAGGCGCCCGACTTCGAAGTGGTCTGTTATCGAAAAGGCCTCGAAAAGGAACTGCCCGCCATCGCCGCCAACCTGGACATTCGCCGGCTCGGTTTTGAAAGTGTGCGCCTTTCCCACAAAAACCATGCCGCCTATGCCAAAGCGCTGCAAACCGTTTCACCACCGGTAGAACTGGTGCCCACGGAAAATCTGGTGGAGGACCTGCGCAAAACCAAGTCCGAAGAGGAGATCCAGGCGACGGTCGACGCCCTTCGCCTGGCCGAAAAGGCCTTTTCCCGTGTGGTGGCAACGATCCGTCCGGGGATGACCGAAAAACAGGTGGCCTGGGATATGGAAAAAGCCATGCGCGAGTTGGGTGCCCAGGGACTCTCCTTTCCCGTGATCGTAGCCTCGGGTCCCAACAGCGCCCTGCCCCACGCCATTCCTTCGGATCGACGAATCGTAGAGGGCGAACCCCTGCTGATCGATTGGGGGGCACGACTGAACGAATACTGCTCGGATACCACCCGGACCCTGGTTGTGGGGAAACCGAAAGATCCCTTCCAAAACGTTTTCGATACGGTCGTCGAGGCCAGGGATCGAGCTATCGCCGCCATCCGGGCCGGCGCCAGCGGCACCGAGGTGGACAAAATCGCCCGCGACTTCATCGATAAAAACGGGTTTGGAGACAAATTCGGCCACGGCCTGGGCCACGGCACAGGCCTGGCGGTCCACGAAGCTCCGCGTTTGAGCCCGATCAAGGACGACCTGCTGGAAGCGGGTATGAT
Organism: Desulfosarcina widdelii; assembly: GCF_009688965.1. GTDB lineage: Bacteria > Desulfobacterota > Desulfobacteria > Desulfobacterales > Desulfosarcinaceae > Desulfosarcina > Desulfosarcina widdelii. The sequence continues at coordinate 1,095,135 of NZ_AP021875.1, forward strand.
CGTCACGGTCGAACCAGGCATCTATCTTCCGAACTGGGGGGGCGTTCGCATGGAAAATCAGGTGGTTGTCATTCAAGATGGGGTTCGGGTACTCAACGATCCCGCCCCTTTCAACCCCTGCATTGGAAACTGACCCTTGGTCCCGCTGTCCGAATACCTGCGATACCTGGATCGCTACCAGTCTTTTCTGGTGGTGGAGAAAGGCCTGAGCCGAAAAACCGTGGATGCCTACAGCGCCGACCTGATCCGATTCGGTCGGTTCCTGGAGAAAAAAGAAACGACCGCCGTGGCCAACATCGACACCCAGTTGATTCTCGGCTACCTGATCCATCTTCGAAAGCGGGAGTTGGGCGCCCGCTCCCGGGCGCGTCATTTAATCAGCCTGCGGGGATTTTTTGCCTTTCTGACCCGCGAAAAAATTATCGAGACCAACCCGGCCAGCCAGATCGACCTGCCCAAAACCGGCATGCAACTGCCCGACGTCCTCTCCGTTGCCGATGTGGAGGCCCTGATCAACGCGCCGGACCGGACCAAGCCCGAGGGCCTGCGGGATGCCGCCATGCTGGAACTGATCTACGGTGCCGGTCTGCGGGTATCTGAACTGATTGGTCTGGAAATGACCGGCATCAACCTGGAAGCTGGATTTGTCCGGGTTTTTGGCAAGGGGGGCAAAGAACGGGTGGTTCCGGTGGGTCGCATGGCCACGGACGCGATCCGGGCCTATCTTGAAGATTCCCGGCCGCAGCTGCTGAAAAACGGCTCCAGCCCCCACCTGTTTGTCACCCGCCGGAAAAGCGGTATGACCCGCCAGAGCTTCTGGAACCTGATCGGCCGATACAGCCGCCTGGCCAAGTTGAAAAAAAAAGTGACCCCCCACACCCTGCGCCACTCTTTTGCCACCCATCTGCTTGAAGGCGGCGCCGACCTGCGTGCCGTGCAGACCATGCTGGGGCACGTGGACATCTCCACTACCCAGATCTATACCCACGTGGCCCAGCGCAAACTGATGGAGGCCCATAAAAAATACCATCCCCGAGGATAACCGTTTCGACATGCAAAGCATTCATCTCTCCGATATACAGTCCTGGTTTAGCGATTATACCCGATCCTTCCTAACCGGCGAACCCAATAAGGACAGTGCCCATCAACTGAAAATCGACCATACTGCCCGGGTCTGTAAAAATATCCGTATGCTGGCAGCATCCATCGACCTGTCTGAAGACCAGATGCGCATTGCCGAAGCCGTGGCTTTGCTTCACGACCTGGGACGCTTCGAACAGTACAAACGATACGGCACCTTCAATGACCGCAAATCTGTCAACCACGCCGCATTGGGAGTCGAAATCATGGAAAAGACCGGGGTGCTGGAAGACCTTGACGACGACGAACGAAAACGGATCGTCGATGCGGTTCGTTTCCATAACGCCCCGGCGCTGCCGTCCGGCAAGCCACCCGAGGAACTGATTTTCCTGCGCCTGATTCGCGATGCCGACAAGCTGGATATCTGGAAGGTGTTCGCCGATTATTACCGTTACGACAATGAACCGGAAACAGCCATCGTCCAGCATCTGCCCGACCGACCGACCTGGGCACCGTCGATCATCGAAGACATCGTAAACAGGCGTATGGCCAGGTTTTCGCACATGGAAACCCTGAACGATTTCAAATTGTTGCAGCTCAGTTGGGTGTTTGACCTCAATTTTCCGGAAACCTATTTTCTGGCCAGGCAAAGGGGAGACCTTGCGGTAATTGCCGGATCCCTGCCCGATGTTCCAAGCCTGCGCCGTGCCGTGGCTGTGGTGATGGAAGAACTGGAGGTGAAGGGAAAGCGGGGGTGAGATATGATATTTGGGATATGGGATGTGCGATGTGAGCTATCGGATTGTTAAATTCGTTGATTGGTTCGATTGGTTGATTGGTTTTCAACTGCAGGCCACATAACAATTTTTAATGATGAATTGTAAATTAGTATTCAGAAATCGGTTAACAATTAAGAATTTAAAACTAAAAATTCATAATTGGACTTGTCCGCGTTTATCCGTGTTAATCAGTGGCCTGTTAGACTCCCTGCGTACTATGCGCTTCGAACGAAATGGGCGGTATTTGTAAAGAAAGGTATTTTATAGGTGACCCAAATAAAGACAACCATCGGCACCTGGCTACCGGCCGGCGATCTGCCGAACACCGAAAAAGGGGCTTTTTCTGAAGCGCTGCGGCAGATCGACCGCCCCTTGTATGCCGTCGATGTGGACGGCCGCCTGGGTGTTGCGCGGGACGGCAGCGCCATTCTTGGTAATCGAGAATTTTCCTCAGCAAACGGCTGCCCTCTTCTGGGATGGTCCCCCCCCCTGCCATTGGAATCTTTGGGCGATCCGGGTTTTAAAAAGGATCACGGTCTTCGCTTGGCTTACGTCTGCGGCGCCATGGCCAACGGCATCACCTCCACAGAAATGGTGGAAGCAGCAGCCCGGTCCGGCATGATCGGATTTTTCGGCGCCGGCGGGCTCTCCATCGGGCAGATCGAAGCCGCCATCGACAGGCTTTCAACTTCTCTCGGCGATTTGCCCTATGGTTTCAACCTGATCCACAGCCCCAACGACATGACCCTTGAACAGCAGACTGTGGATCTATATCTCGCCAAAGGCATTCGTCTGGTTTCGGCGTCTGCCTACCTGGACCTGACCACCCCCTTGGTCCAGTACCGCATCCATGGCATCCATGAAAATGCCCAGGGCGAAGTTGTCTGCCCCAATCGGATCATTGCCAAGGTATCCCGCGAGGAAGTGGCCCGAAAATTCTTTGCCCCCCCGCCTGAAAAGCACCTGCAGCGGTTGCAGGACCAGGGAATCATCAATGCCCAACAGGCTGCCCTGGCCTGCCGGATCCCCATGGCCCAGGATCTGACTGCCGAGGCCGACTCCGGCGGCCATACCGACAACCGGCCGGCCCTGTGCCTTTTCCCCACCATGCTGGCCCTGCGGGACGAAATGGCTCGCCAGTACAATTACAGCCTCCCGTTGCGTGTGGGCCTTGCCGGCGGTATTGCCACTCCCCGATCGGCCGCCGCGGCATTTGCCATGGGCGCGGCTTACATTCTGACCGGATCGGTGAATCAGTCCTGTTTGGAGGCCGACACTTCTCCTTTGGTGAAAAAGATGCTGGCCGAGGCCAGACAGGCGGACATCATCATGGCGCCGGCGGCAGACATGTTCGAGATGGGAGTCAAGGTACAGGTACTCAAACGCGGAACCATGTTCTCCATGCGGGGGGCGCGTCTTTATGACATCTACCGGACCTACGACCGATTTGAAGACGTACCCGAAGACCAGTGCAAACTGGTTGAAGGGTCCTTTTTAAAGTGTTCCTTCGACCAGGAGTGGCAAAATACCCGCGCCTTTTTCCTGGAGCGTGATCCCTCTCAGGTGGAACGGGCCGACAAAGACCCCAAGCACAAAATGGCCCTGGTGTTTCGTTCCTACCTGGGCCGGGCTTCGCTTTGGGCCAAAAGTGGGATCGCCGATCGTGCTATCGATTATCAAATCTGGTGTGGTCCGGCCATGGGGGCCTTTAACGAGTGGGTTAAGGGCTCCTTTTTGGAGGCACCGGAAAACCGTAAAACGGTAACCGTGGCCAAAAACCTGCTATATGGAGCCGCAGTTATCCTGCGTCTCAACAACTTGAGAAACCAAGGGGTATGTCTTTCTGAAGGGGATTTTCGTGTCGAGCCATTGAGCGAAGAGCAGTTGGACCGGATGGCATGAGAGAACCGATGAGGGAAGATGGACGAAGGCTTTTTGTGAGACTGTCATTATTGCCAGGTTCGCAAAAAGTAACCAATTCCATTTTTTCGTCATTTCGGAGAAGGCCGGTGCAGGTAGTGAAGCTTTAGCGCTATCCAGTCTTTTCAATATGTTCTGGATACCGGATCAAGTCCGGCATGACGCTTCTGCGACTTTTTACGAGACCATCATTATTGAGTGAGTTTGGCGACCACCGTGTCGTACAGCGCCGACATGTTGAGCCCGTGCATGTCCGGATGGCGAAGGACACTGGATGCGCTGAAATCCTTCTCAGGAATGAATTCCTCCCCGTAGGTCACCACCGTCTGGCGATTGCCGACACTTCCTCTCGGCTGAACGTCAATGACTTTGCGGATCAGATAGCGAAAGTCAGTTTGCGAATCGCTACCCGGCGATGCAAGCGGACAGAAATAGAGCCACACATCGTTTGAAAATGATTCCGAATCTTTTTTGTTCTTTCCTGAAAAATCCCAATCGAAAAAACCGTTTGATCCCAGCCAGGAAGTCACTTCGTCCAGCACTTTCCGACTGTCTGTCACCGACAGCTTGAGATGGGCCAGGAGATATCCTCCGAAAAAAACTTTGAACAGATCCTTGAATAGATATTGGCGGGCATAGCCCGATTGCATGCCTCCCAGCGGATCGGGCGGCAGAAATGACCGGGACCACCGTTTCCAGCGGGCCAGATTGACCTCAAGTTTTTGTGCCAGTTCCCGATTGGTATAGTAGCGAATCATCTGGGTCCAAAATACAGGCGAAAAAGGAAATACTTCTGTTTTTACAAATTGTTAAAATATTCAAGCGGCTCGACTTCAAACTCAAGGGCGTTACTGAGAGCTCCTGCAGGCGTCAAAGCCAACCTGATAAGTTGTTATATCTACCTAACAAGTAATTTAAAGCTTGTCAAACTCTTGTTTTTTAACGATCAATGAATTATATTACCTCTTTATAATCCATATGGACAAAAACCGGATTATAGGACTGAAAATCCCTATCGATTTTCGGTTTCCGGGAAAACGCATATCAGGCATCTTTCGACTTTTACCCATGAATAAGAAACCATACCAGCAGCCGGTGGCTATCATCGGCATGGGCGGCATGTTTGCCGGATCGGCCAATGTAAAAGATTACTGGCGGGTTCTGCTCAACGGAGTCGACTGCATCAGCGATCCGCCGGCCAGCCACAAGCCGTTGAACGATTATTTGGACGGCGACCCCAAACGTCCCGACCACATCTACTGCAACCGTGGCGGGTTTCTGCCCGAAATGCCCTTTGACCCCACGGAATTCGGCATCCCCCCGGCAGCTCTGGAGGCCACCGACACGTCCCAGTTGCTGGGCCTGGTTGCCGCCAAAATGGCCCTGACCGACGCCGGCTACGGCGATGACCGCGATTACGACCGGGAGCACACCTCGGTAATCTTAGGGGTTACCGGTACGCAGGAATTGGTCATCTCCCTCGGTTCGCGCCTGGGGCACCCTTACTGGCGCAGGTCTTTAGAAGGCAAAGGCCTCAGCGACGAGCAGAAGAAATCGATTCTCGATGACATTGCCGACAGTTATGTTCCCTGGCAGGAAAATTCCTTTCCCGGCCTTTTGGGCAATGTGGTGGCTGGAAGGATCTGCAACCGACTGAACCTGGGCGGCACCAATTGCGTGGTGGATGCCGCTTGCGCCAGCAGCATGGGCGCCATCCATTTGGCTTTGATGGAGCTTGCCGCCGGCAAGAGCGAAATGGTCGTCACCGGCGGCGTCGATACCATCAACGACATCTTCATGCACATGTGCTTTTCGAAAACCGGCGTTCTGTCCCACACCGGTGACGCTCGTCCCTTTTCCGCCGACGCCGACGGTACGGTGCTGGGCGAGGGCATCGGCATCCTGGTTCTCAAGCGCCTTGAGGACGCCCAACGCGACGGCGACCGCATTTATGCCCTCATTCGCGGAATCGGCTCCTCCAGTGACGGCAAATCCCAGAGCATTTATGCACCGCGCGCCGAAGGACAGATGCGTGCGCTTGCCGAGGCATACCGCAATGCGGGCATTGACCCGGAAACGGTTGCACTGGTGGAAGCCCACGGCACCGGTACACGGGTGGGAGATCAGGTGGAGTTCACCGCCTTGAAAAACGTGTTCGGTACTGCCACGCCCAACGGCAACCGCTGCGCGCTGGGATCTGTAAAATCCATGATCGGTCACACCAAGGCCGCCGCCGGCGCTGCGGGACTGATCAAATCGGCCCTTTCCCTGTATAACAAGGTGTTGCCGCCCACGATCAAGGCCGATTCGCCGGACCCCAAACTGGGAATCGAATCCAGTCCCTTTTACCTGAACACCGTCGCCCGGCCCTGGTTTTCTAAAAACGGTACACCCCGGAGAGGCGGGGTCAGTTCCTTCGGCTTCGGTGGCAGCAATTTCCATGTGGTGCTCGAAGAGTATGCGCCGGATAAAAAAGAGATTGCCTGGGATGGCTCCGTTGAAATCCTGGCCTTTTCTGGAAGCGACGCCGACGCTATCATCGGGAAGTTGAAAGACTTGGACCACCAACTGAAAGATGAAACGACGACCGCCCAACTGGCCCGTATGGCCCAGTCCTTGAGGCATCGTTTTTCATCTGCGGACCTTTTCCGGCTGGTTACGGTAATCGATACCGCCCTTGGGTCCCGACCGATTCGAAAACGCCTGGACGAAGCCCTTGGCATCGTTGCCGGCGGCCAGTCCAAAAGCGTGCCCTCGTCCGGCATCTATTTCCATACGGGAGGCAGTTCCGCCGGAAAAATCGCCTTTCTCTTTCCGGGCCAGGGAAGCCAGTATCCGTATATGGGCAGGGACCTGGTCTGCCTTTTCCCCGATGCCATGGGTGCCATTGAAACCGCCAACACACATTGCGACCTCGATGCTCCGCTGTGGGAACTGCTTTTTCCGCGCCCCGCCTTAGATAAAGAACAGAAGCGTTTCCAGGTCGAGGCCCTTCGCCGGACCGATGTGGCGCAGCCGGCCATCGGATCGGTCAGCCTGGCCATGCTGAGCATTCTCGAATTTTTCAACCTGCGGCCCGACGCCGTCTGTGGGCACAGCTACGGTGAATTGCCTGCCCTGTATACCGCCGGTCGCATTGATCGAAAAACGCTTCAGCATCTCAGCGCCTTGCGCGGCCGTTTGATGGCAGAGGCCGGGCGTGGCGGCGATGCGGGCAGCATGCTGGCAGTAAAGGCCCCTGCCGACGAATTGGAGCAGGTGGTCAAGCAGCATCCCGACGTGGTGGTGGCCAATGTCAACAGCCCCGACCAGGGAGTGCTGTCCGGACCGACAACAGCCATCGATGCGGCAAAAGCCGATTGCAACGCGAAAGGCTATCGCAGTGTTGCCCTGCCGGTTGCCGCGGCCTTTCACAGCCCGATAGTGGCCGACGCCGCACGGACTTTCTCCCACGCACTCGAGTCCATCGCTTTTACAACGGGAAAGATACCGGTCTATGCCAATGCGACGGCAGAGCCGTATCCAGACGACCCGCAGGCCGGTATCGAATTGCTGGGCCGACAGATGACATCGTCGGTACAGTTTCAGCGCACCGTCGAACAACTTTACGCATCGGGTGTCCGCACCTTCATCGAGGTGGGTCCTAAAACTGTACTCAGCGGACTGGTTCGCGCCACACTCAAAATGGACGACGTCTCGGTCGTCCCCCTGGACCGCTCCGCCGGAAAAGCCTCGGGAATATTAGACCTGGCCCATGCCATTGGCCAACTGGCCGCTTTTGGCGTCGGTCTCGATCTCACCCGCTGGGAAAAGGAAGCGCCTGCTTCCCGGAAACAAAAGATGGTCATTCCGCTTTCAGGGGCCAATTATCGGTCTCCCCGAAAAACACAACCGAAATCCGAAACGAGAGAAGCGGTTCGCCCTACCCCCGTCCGTAGCGCCCCTTCCGCTTCGCCACAACCCCCAGAGACCTCTTCAAACAGCCAAACGACCATGCGATCAGCCGAAAAAAACAATCATTTCAAAACAGCAGCCGGCTATCCGCCAGCTTCGACCGGACCAACGCAGCCGCCGGATTCAACGACTATGGACAACACGCTGGCCATCGTCCGGCAGGGACTCGCCTCCATGCAATCGCTGCAGGAACAGACGGCCCTGGCCCACCAGAAATTTCTGGAGGCCCAGGCCCAGGCCAGTCGAACCCTTCAGGAGATGATGCAAAGCGCCCGCCTGGCCGCCGGATTACCTCCCAACGAAACGGGCGTGCCCGTCGCTGAACAAACGCCTTTGCCGGTGTACACCCAACCCGTTTCGCCGCAACCACCGCCTGAACCGCTGCCTGTGACGCCGGTGGTGCCGGCAACCTCTGCTGCCAGTGCACCGCCTGCAGAGCCGGCCATCGTAACGACACCGGCCGTTGCCCGCACACAAAATATCGAACTAAAACCGGAACCCGCATCCAAATCGAATGCAAAAATGGATGGTTCCGACACCGTGGCAACCACCCTGTTGTCTGTGGTGTCCGAACTGACCGGCTATCCCGTCGATATGCTGGGGCTGGAAATGGACATCGAGGCCGATCTGGGCATCGACTCCATCAAACGGGTGGAGATCCTTTCTGCCATGGAAGAACGCATGCCCCAACTGCCCCAGGTCACCCCCGACATGGTCGGCAGTCTCAAAACCCTGGGGCAGATCTGCGATTTTCTGGCCGCCGAAGAGACCAGCTCTTCTTCCGTTGAAAACTCGTGTCAAACGCCCGAAGCCTCCAATTCAGATGCGGATGCGGCCGTCGCCGTTCAAAATACCCTGTTGTCCGTGGTGTCCGAACTGACCGGCTATCCCGTCGATATGCTGGGGCTGGAAATGGACATCGAGGCCGATCTGGGCATCGACTCCATCAAACGGGTGGAGATCCTTTCTGCCATGGAAGAACGCATGCCCCAACTGCCCCAGGTCACCCCCGACATGGTCGGCAGTCTCAAAACCCTGGGGCAGATCTGCTATTTTCTGGCCGCCGAAGAGACCAGCTCTTCTTCCGTTGAAAACTCGTGTCAAACGCCCGAAGCCTCCAATTCAGATGCGGATGCGGCCGTCGCCGTTCAAAATACCCTGTTGTCCGTGGTGTCCGAACTGACCGGCTATCCCGTCGATATGCTGGGACTGGAAATGGACATCGAGGCCGATCTGGGCATCGACTCCATCAAACGGGTGGAGATCCTTTCTGCCATGGAAGAAAGGATGCCCCAACTGCCCCAGGTCACCCCCGACATGGTCGGCAGCCTCAAAACCCTGGGGCAGATCTGCGATTTTCTGGCCGGAGGAGGGTCTGCAATTGCAGCGCAGCTGGAACCGGCAATACCGCAGCCTGTCACGTCTGAACCCAACACAACGTCCATCGAGATTCCCCGGCAGATCGTCGATGTGGTGGTCCTGCCGGAACAATCCGGCCGCAAGCTTCGCATCGCGGCGGGTCGATGGATCGGTGTACTCGACGACAAAACCGACTTCGTCAAAGCTGTCGTCCGTTGCCTGGAAAAATCCGATTTTTCATGCCGTATGTTGGACAAGGACCAGATTGCCGATGCTTCGAACCTGTCCGGTCTGACGGGGCTGATCCTCTGCGAGGGAACCGATCCGGAAACCGCATTTCTGGCGGCAAAAGCCGCTGCGGCGAAATTGTCGGATGCCGCTTTAACAGGAGATGCCTTTTTTGCGGCCATTACCCGCCTGGACGGCGCCTTCGGATTTACCGGCAATCCTTTCGACCATGCCGAACAGGGCGCCCTGGCCGGCCTGGTCAAGACCGCCCGGCTGGAATGGCCGTCTGTCGCCTGCCGGGTGCTGGACATTTCACCGGATTTTAACGACATAGAGCTGGCTGCAGAACGAGCCGTAGCCGAACTGTTGACTGTAAGCCCACAAGACCCGGTTGAGATCGGCCTGTTTCCCGGAAAGCGTGTGACGCTGCAGCCGGTACCCGCCGAAACCTCCGACGGCATCCTCGATTTGAAATCATCCGACGTTGTGGCAATTACCGGCGGCGCCCGGGGTGTGACCGCCGCCTGTGCCCTTGCTCTGGCCCATGCCAGCGGTGCCGCCATTGCACTGATCGGGCGTTCACCGGCGCCCTTCCAGGTGCCTTCCTGGCTGGCTGGCATCCAAGACGAAGCGGCCATGAAAAAAGCCATCGTCAACCATGCGTTTGCCGATGCGCAGCCGACCCCCAAGGAACTGGAAGCCGAATTTAAACGGCAAAAGGCCAATCAGGCCATTGCCGGTATCCTCCAGCACCTTGCAGACGCAGGTGTTCAGGCCGCCTATTTCAGCGCCGACGTGACCCGCGCAGAGGGGTTGAAGTCCGCCTTCTCTAAAATCCGAAAGAATCTGGGACAGATCTCAGCGGTCATCCACGGTGCCGGTGTGCTCCATGATCGCCTGATCGTGGACAAATCCCCGGAGCAGTTCCGCCAAGTCTATAGTACCAAAGTACAGGGATTCAAAAACCTTATCGAAGTTACCGCGTCAGACCGGCTGCGCCATCTGGTGCTGTTTTCGTCGGTCAGTGCCCGCACGGGCAACACCGGACAGTGCGACTACGCCATGGCCAACGAGGTGCTCAACAAGATGGCCCGGGTGGTGGCGCAACAGCGCCCTGATTGCCGCGTCAGCGCCATCAACTGGGGGCCGTGGGACGGCGGCATGGTGACGCCTTCCTTAAAAAAGGCCTTCCAGGAACAGCACATCGATCTGATTCCGGTCGAAGCCGGCGCCGATTTCATGGTGGCCGAAATGAAAAACGCCGATCCCGCACCGGTGGAGGTGCTCATCGGCAGCATGCTCGAAACGCCGTCTGTTGAGGATGAAGCCAATGAAACTGCCATGGGCCTTCTGGAGCGGCGTGAACTGGATCTGCTGCGCTATCCGGTGTTAGCCTCCCACGTCATCGGCGGCAAGCCGGTGGTCCCCTTTGCCCTGATCGGCGAGTGGATTGGCCACGGCGCGGTGAAGGAGAATCCCGGTTTTACCCTGCACGGCATCGACGACTTCCGCCTGCTCAGCGGCATCCGAATCGAACAGGAAAAAAAGCTGGTCCGTCTTCTGGCAGGAAAGGCCCGAAAAAACGGGAATGGATGGCATGTGGCCGTGGAACTGCGCAACGGTGTAAAAAACGGCAAGGACGTGATTCACTCGCGTGCCCGGGCGTTGCTGGTGGACCGGCTTCCCGATGCCCCGACCTACAAGGGCAATGGGAAAAACGGCAGCCGCCCCTACCCCAGGGATCTGGATGCCGTCTACGGCGAAATTTTATTCCACGGCGACCAACTGCGGGCCATCCAACATATCGAGGCCTATTCCGACCACGGCATGACGGCCCGATTGACCGGCGCCCCCAAACCCGAGGCCTGGATGCAGGACCCCATCCGCGAGCGCTGGACAGCCGATCCCATGGTGCTGGACGGAGCTTTTCAGATGGCCATTGTCTGGTGTTTCGAGCAGACCGGCAGCGTCTGCCTGCCCAGCTATGCCCAATCCTATCGCCAATACCGCCCGTCCTTTCCCGAATCCGGAGTGACGGCCGTGATGACGGTGACCCGTCACACCCACCGCAAGATGGTGGCCGACTTCACCTTTCTGGATGCCGACGAACAGATCATAGCTACTCTTACGGGCTACGAGGCGACGGTGGACCAGGCCCTCATCCATGCCTTCAGGAATAACACGCAAACATCTGTTATCCAGGAAAATCGATCATGATAAAACTGCCGATCAAAAACAACCGTGAAACCTACACGGTCAATCCCGGCAAACTGATCGCCCTGGGTCTGAATTACCACGCCCACATCGCCGAAAGCGTTTCGGTGAAGGTCAAAGGGTTCACGACAGAGGTCCCCCCGGAACCGCTGCTTTTTCCCAAGACGCCCAATGTTCTTGTCGGACCGGACGCACCCATCGTAATACCTGCGTTTTTAAAAGAGTATGGATTCGACGAACTGCGGACCGATTACGAGGCGGAACTGGCCGTGATCATCGGCCGGCGCTGCAAAAACGTACCGGAAGCCGACGCCATGGACTGCGTGCTGGGTTACACCTGTATGAACGACGTCAGCCAGCGAAACATCCAAAACGGTGATCGCACCGGATGGTTCCGGGGAAAATCCCTGGACACCTTCGGCCCGATAGGACCGTTGGTGGTATTGGCCAAGGACCTGCCCGACCCACAGAATCTGCAGATCCGCTGCCGGCTCAACGGTAAAACCGTGCAAGAAGGGCATACCAGCCAGATGATCTTCACGATTCCCGAGATCATCGCCTTTGTTTCTAAAAATTTCACCCTCGAGGTCGGGGACATCATTCTCACCGGCACACCGTCAGGGGTAGGTCCGCTGCACCACGGAGACAGCGTCGAAGTGGAGATCGAAGAGATCGGTGTTCTGAAAAACACGGTCATCGACGAAACGCGCTGATTTCAACTGAACGCAACCTTTTTGATTTCATTACCAAAAAACAAGCGCCCCATTGGTTGATGATCTACCAATGGGGCGCTTATGTTTCTTTTTTGCGCGGATATCTATTAAGCTTTAGTGTCTGGTTCCCATGCTCCGCGTAAGAACCCATAGCCTGCTACCGTAAAAGAATGCTCCCATGCGGGGCATGTGAAGGCTATGAATTCCCCTCTTGCGGGAATGACATGTCCGGTGACTTTTTGCGAGCCTGTCGACCGCTCAACAATACCATTTCGTTGTTCACCTACCTCCGATCACAGTTCCAGCGGGGTGACCGTATTTACCATCTGCGCCGAGCGCAATTCCTCTATCACCTCAGGGGGCACCTGGGTGTCGGTCTGCAGAAAGATGATATTGTGTTCTCCGTCTTGCTCCTGGCCCACGTGCATGCGCCCGATGTTGATGTTGTGCCGGCCTAAAGTGGTGCCGATGCCGCCGATGGCGCCGGGGCGATCCTTGTTGAATATCAAAAGGATATGGCCTTCGGGAACCAGTTCCAGGCGGAAATTGTTGATCTTGACGACCTTGATGTCCCTGCGTCCGATCAAGGTGCCGGCCACCACGTTTTCCCCTTTTTCCGTGGCCACCCGCAGGGTGATCAGATGGGTGTAATCTTCGGCTTCCGCAGTGGTCGATTCGGTGACCTTGATGCCCATATCCTTGGCGACCACCGGGGCGTTTACCGAATTGACCGCGTATTTTACCATGGGGGTGAGCAGTCCTTTGAGGATGGCCGTGGATACGGGAGCCATGTCCATTCCTTTGAAATCACCAGTATATTCAATGGTTACGGAATTAACCGGCCCATCGGCCAGTTGAGCCTGGAGGCAGCCCATGCGGTCGCCCACCGCCATGTAGGGTCCGATTTTTTTCAGCAGGTCCCCGGCAACCGAAGGCACGTTGACGGCATTGATGACGGTTCCGTTGATCAGGTAGTCGATGATTTGCTGGGCAACGGCAACAGCAACGTTTGTCTGGGCTTCCCGGGTGGAAGCGCCCAGATGGGGGGTGCAGATCAACCGGTCCAGTTCGAACAGCCGGCACTCTCCGGGAGGTTCGGTTTCGAACACGTCCAGGGCCGCACCGGCCACCTTGCCCGATGCGATGGCCTCTTGCAGATCGTCCTCGTTGACGATCCCTCCTCGGGCACAATTCATGATCATGACCCCGTCTTTCATCTTGGCAAAGGCGGTCTTGTCCAACAGCCCGGTGGTTTCCTTGAGTTTGGGGACATGGACGGAAATATAATCGGACTGGGCGTAAAGTTCGTCCAGGGTAATGCTCTCGAAACCTGCCTTTTGGATCTGTTCGGGAGTAACGAAGGGATCGTAAACCACCACCCGCATGCGCAGGCCCCTGGCACGGTCGGCCACGATGGATCCGATCTTGCCGAAGCCGATAACACCCAGGGTCTTGTTGTAGACTTCCCGTCCCTGGAGCTTTTTCTTGTCCCATCGACCGGCTTTCAGGGAAAGCGTGCCCTGGGGAATGTTGCGGGTTAGGGCCATCATCATGGCAATTGCGTGCTCAGCGGTGGTTACCACATTACCCGTGGGGGTGTTCATCACCACGACACCGCGCTTGGTGGCTGCAGGGATGTCCACATTGTCCAGGCCGATTCCGGCACGCCCCACCACCTTCAATTTTTTGGCAGCGTCGAGGATCTCCTCGGTCACCTTGGTTGCGCTGCGGATGACCAGGGCATCGTAGTCGCCAATGATTTTCTTGAGTTCTTCGGGTGGTAATCCAGTGTTCACATCCACTTCAATACCATCGGTGTCCTTAAAAATCTGAATCCCCGCATCGCCGAGTACATCACTGACAAGTACTTTGATCATCTCACTCCCCTTCCTTGAACACACATTGACGACATCGTAAGAAGTCCGATATCTTCGTTACGCTTCATCCCTCGTCACTGCGGAGTACGTTCAGGTACGCCTCATTCCTCGGGATTCGCAAGCCTTGATCTCGAACTTCTTACGACGCCGCCTGAAAATCGATCTATTGGAAACCCTGCAATAATGAAAAAATCGTTTCTATGCACAAAAACAAACCGGTCGTATGAGCCGATTATTCTTGTCCGATTTGAACTTGAAAGTCAAGTTTCAAAGCGAACCCTTCGGTTTTCCTCAATATTAATTTTATTTAGATTTCTTTTAGTTATCTTAAGATATATTGCATATATGGAAGATTTTGGAGGTGAAATTGATGAAAATTTCAGTTGCGATGGTTATCCAATGTGGTCCGCTACATGTAAAAAGATTCAAATTGTAAAAAGGGCCGCCTTGTGTCAGATGAAAAGGCTCAAAGAGAGGAGAATCCGCACAATGCAAACCGAACAGCAGGTTGTTTTTGCCGATGCGGCCCGAATGTCCGGAATTTCATCCCGGAGCGTTCACCTGGCGGTGACCTCACCGCCCTACCCCATGATCGAAATGTGGGATGCGGTTTTTTGTTGCCGAAACGAGACGAAAAAGGCCTTGCGGCATGAAAAAGGGATGCAGGCCTTCGAATCCATGCACCGGGATCTTGATCGGGTATGGAAGGAACTGGACCGCGTGCTGGTTCCCGGCGGCATCGCTTGCATCAACATCGGGGACGCCACCCGGACCCTGGACGGTGAGTTTGCCCTTTACCCCAACCACAGCCGTATCCTTTCCGCCATGCTGGCCCTGGGATTCACCAATCTACCCAACATCCTGTGGCGCAAGCAGACCAACGCACCCAACAAATTCATGGGTTCGGGCATGATGCCGCCCGGAGCCTACGTGACCCTGGAACACGAATACGTCCTGATTTTGCGCAAAGGCGGCAAACGCCTGTTCAACGATCCGGAGGCCAAAACAAACCGCCGGCAGAGCGCCTTTTTCTGGGAGGAGCGCAACCACTGGTTTTCCGATGTGTGGATGGATTTGAAGGGAACCCGGCAGAATACCGGCGACAAGAAGCTGCGGCAGCGCAGCGGGGCCTACCCCGTTGAACTGGCCTATCGACTGATTTCCATGTTTTCCGTTATGGGCGATACGGTATTGGACCCATTTTTAGGCACCGGAACCACCCTGTGGGCCGCGGCCGCAGCCGGGCGCAACGGCATCGGCTACGAAATGGATAGTGCTTTTGCAAAGATGATCGGTGAGAGCTGTCGTCAGGCGGTGCCCCAGGGGCGTCACCGCATCGCCGAGCGCCTGGACGCCCACCTGCAATTCGTGCGTGAACGCGAGGAAAACGGAAAACCCATTAAATATACCAATCAGGTCTACGGTTTTCCGGTAATCACCAGGCAGGAGACCGAACTGCTGCTTCCGCTGCCGGTTTCCGTTGAAGAATCGGCTGAGAATCGATGGCAGGTGAAATACGATGTTCCCATGGCTTCCGCTGAGGGAAAGCCGGCTCCGATTCCGGAAAAGGAGGCGACGCCAATGAAAGCCGGACAACTATCGCTGTTCAACTAGCGAAGCTCATCCGAGCGCAGGAGCGGCTTCCAGCTGCGAAAATATCAAAGATCGCGGCTGGAAGCCGCTCCTACGTTTCCAAGAACCTTGTGATAGGATCAATCAAACCGATCGTCACAGGCGATTGCGTAAGAATGCCGAGATCAAGGCTTGCGAATCCTGAGGAACGAGGCGTATTCGTTATACACCGCAGAGACGAAGGATGAAGCGTAACGCCGATATCGGGATTCTTACGCAATCGCCCGATCACAATTTGCCGTTAAGCCTGTAAATAAACACCAACACCTCCGCCACGGCACGGTAAAGCTCCGCCGGAATTTCCGTTTCCAGTTCCATGGCCTCCAGGACATTGGCCAGATTGGGATCTTCATGCAGGGGGACATCGTTCTCCCGGGCCACCTGCACAATCTGATCGGCAATGTGCCCCTTGCCTTTGGCCACCACCCGCGGCGCCATGCTTTTGGCCTGATCGTACTGGAGCGCCGCGGCCTTGCGAATCCGTTTGTCGTTCATACACTCACATCCAATTGCCGCTGGCCGGGTAGAAACAGCTCTTCCCCGTCGAACGCCTCAATTTTTTTCTCGTTGACCACCACGTTGACGGCAACCGTGTTGAAAACCGGTTTCAGTGCTTCGCCGATGCGGTGCTGTTCGTCCTGAACGAGGGTCTGGATATCGGCGTTGGGAACGAAAAAAGTGACGTTCAGATCCCTTCCCATCATCCACAGATCCGTTCGCACCGCACCCATGGGGTCCATGTCCAGCAGCAGGGAAACCCGCGGTTTTTTTTGTTCGCCATCCCTGCCTTTTCTGGCGTAATACACCTTGAGCTGGGCGTTGCGGGGGTTGTCCGTTAAAAACAGTAGATGCGAAAAGGCTTGCAGAACATCCGGGTCCACCGGTTTTTCCGTGGCCCCGGTCTGCTGATGATCGATGTGGGACACTGCCCGCTGGACAACGCTTTTCAAGGTCTCCAGCAGATGTCGGTCCGCAGCTTGTGCATCTTGAGGTTGGGCGTCCAGAAATTGTCTTAAAACCAAGAGGTTGGGCTTGAGGTCCGTAACCATCAGGTTGCGGATTGCCGGCTGTTCGGCCAGTTCGACGGGCGGCAAAGGCCCGGAGCGTCCCTCCAGCTTCTGGACCGTCTCGGCCAATCGTTTTTCGAAGTAGATGCCAGAATTTTCGACAAAAGCCCTGACCCGTGCCGCCAGGGTACCTACGTCGCCCTCCGGCGATGCCGGGGACAGGATCTGTTGGAGGTTGGTCAGCGCCTTTTTCATGGGATCGGGCAGGTCAGCGTTATTGAAGGAGCTGGAAGGGCGGGAAGGTTGATCCAGCAGTTGACGGATCTGATCGCGCAATACGGCAACCTCTCCGGAAGTTGGGGGTGCCGGTGTAGCAGCGCCCGCCTTTCCGGCGGTCTGCAGCGTGGGCTCCGATGGCATCGATGGGGTCGCTTGACCCTGAACGGCGGGCTGTTTTGGGGCTGCCTGACCGGAAACGACGGCCTGATTCGAGGCTGCATGGGGGGGGAAAGACGCCGGCCCCGGTTCCCGGGCATCGGCGGCGGATCGTGTTTGCGGAGCCAGCGCCAGGGTAATCTCCTGTCCGCTGCGTACAACCTGCAAGGGGACCACCTGCCCCTGTCTAACCGGGAAATCGATTTTGGTAAAGGCCTTGAATCGGCCGAAATCCACCAGTTTGAGACCGTCTTTTTCAAAACCCGTGATTCGTCCCTCGAGCGTTTCACCGGCTTTCAGCATGCCGGCGTTGGGCGAAAGAAAGGGGCGTTCGGACACTGGCTCGAACAGGCGAATCTCCAGGGGACTGCCCGACCGGGCCTGGTTACCTTGACCCTGCTCGGGAACCATCATCAATCGAAGCCCCTGTTCGCCGCCTTCAACCCGGATTTGTACGTTCTGGCCGCTGACGACCGGCATCGGCATGCGGGCGTAGGCCTTGAACTTGCCGAGGGAAAGCAGGGCGTCCCGGCCGTTTTCCACCTCCAGAACCGCAGCCGTCAACTGATCGCCGGCCCGCAGCGCCATGGCGTCAGGGGAAAATTTTCCCCCTTCTGTAGGTTTTTGCTGGAAAAGGGTCGGCCACTGGATTTGCATGGGGAGGTCTCCGGTTGCTTTAACTAAAGCAGGCGATTAGGGCGAAACGCCTGCTTTGGTTAGTGTTCATCCAGAAATTGGAAAATTTGGTCGAGATCGAGGCGCACGAAAAATTTTACCGCAGGAATATAGTTGATATTCTGAGGATAAAATTTTTCGCGCAACAAAGATATCGGGCAAATTGGTCATTTCTGGACGGACACTGTTAATAGATACCAGTTTTTAATCTTTGGCAACCCTGTAGAACCGGTTTTCCAACGATACCGGATTCGAAGCGCATCGCATCCGGTTGCCTAAGACAGACCTTTGTGGTAAACATCAAACCCTTGTAAAAGAACCCGCTTCAGCCTCCAAAAAGGAGCCCATGTTTTCAGGAATACAGGAAATTCTGCTGATCGTGCTCATTGTTCTGGCGATCTTTTTGGTTCCGCGGATGACGAAATCCAAGCCGGTGCCGGAGCCGCCCAGGCTGCGTCGGTCGATCCCTCCCCTTTCCGGGCCCTTGCGTCTGGCCATCGTCATCTCCATCCTCTGGCCCGTTGGCTGCGCGCTATATTTCAAACCCTGGCGCGAGGCCCTTGTCCCTTTTGCCGTGGTCGGTATCGGTCCGGTGGTCGTGGCCTGGAGTTTGAACTGGGTAGTGGCGGGGATGCGGCGAAAACCCTAACTCGTACCCATTCATAAATGGCCAATTCGCTTGATATCTTCGTTGCGCAAAAAATTTAATCCTCGGAATATCAACCATATACCTCCGGGTAAATTTTTCGCTGCGCCTCGATCTCAACCGAATTTGCCGATTTCTGGATAGACACGAACGATTGCTATGTTTTAAAAATGATTTGGAGGTAAACCATGACCCACGAAGATGCCGGCCATTACGCGGCCAAACACCCGAATGCCAAAACCGATTCTGCCATTGCCGCAGCCATAGAGGAAAAACAGACCGACGGGCGCATCACCTGCGCGGCGGCCCACGCGATTGCATCAAAGCTGGATTGTTCGCCGAACACGGTTGGGGTGAACATCGATCTGTTGGAGATGCGAATCGCCAAATGTCAGCTTGGTCTGTTCGGACACGGCAGTGTGAAGGGTAAAACCGTCGCCAAAGCTTCTTTAGTTGCCGGCGAACTGGAAACGGCCATCCGTGCGGCCATGGACGGGGATCGCATCACCTGCAAGGCGGCCTGGGATGTGGCCGAACGGCTGAATCTCAAACGGCTGGATGTGGCCTGTGCCTGCGAGGCACTGGAGGTCAAGATTGGGCAGTGTCAGCTGGGGGCGTTCGGATCGTAATCAGTGCCCATCCAGAAATTGCTAATTCGCCCGATATCTTTGTTGCACGAAAAATTTTATCCTCGAAATATCAATCATATGACTGCGGTAAAATTTTTCGTGCGCCTCGATCTCGACCAAATTTTCCTATTTCTGGACGGGCACTGTTATTCTGCCAGATCCCTGAGGTAGCGAAACAGGTTGCGGGCGGATTTCGGGTGTTTGTTGTTTTGTTTTTCCTTGCGGGCGCTGCGCACCAACTGCCCCAACCGCTGACGATCCGCCTTTGGAAGGGCGTCCAGGATCTCCATCATCGCTTCATCGTCGCCGTCCACCAACCGGTCCCGCCAGGCTTCAAGGCGGTGAAAATCCCTCGCCCGTTGGTATTCGCCCTGTTCGATTTCAAGAAGGGCCTGTTCGATGGGTGCGACATCGACATCGCGCATCAGGGAACCGATGTACTGCATCTGGCGGCGGCGGGCGCCGCGGGAGGTCATGGGTCGGATGTCGGAAATGGCTTCGATGAGTCGAGTGGTAAGGTCCATTCTACGTATCTGCTCGTCGGAGAGCTGGACCAGTTTTTCACCGATTTTCTGAAGGGCGATGGCCTCTTTTTTAAGCTGGGTTCGGCTTTTTTTTAACTCGCCTGGTTCTTCCATTCTTTATTAACTGGTAAGAAGTCGTCATATTTTATTGATTCATGTAGAGTGACTGAAAGTCCACGCGGTTGCCGCTCCAGCCCTCCACCATGCGGGTATTGTTGGTTCGGTAGGTGACGCTTTCCACGTTCATGTGAATGGAAAAGAGTACGTCCGGGTTGGAGGAGCCCGGATGAATGTTCTTGGTGAGGCTGCCGGGTGAGGACATTGTTTGGCCGTTGTCCGTCAACGTCACGCCTGTGGTGTTGTCTATTCCCGGCGTATTGGAGGACGTTAAATCTTTAGGCGCAGCGCTATGGGCTGAAACGATGGTTCCACTGTTGCCCTGGACCGCCCCCATCTGATCGTCGGTCAGCGACTTCATGTCGGCTGTGGCCGGAGATGCCACAGAGATCGTCAACAATACAGCGAATAGGCAGGAAAAGAAGCAGTACCCTTTCATGGTTGCCTCCTCAACTCGAAAATACAATTGTTGTCGCGGCAGAAAGAATCAAAAATAACTGGCTGGATCGTCAAGTCATTTAAAACCAATCGCTTCCATAGGTCAAGGAATAAAAACGAAGTTTCAGGGCTAGAACGATGTTCACGACCCTACAAGAAACAGACTCAACCACGGCACGTAAGTAATCACCACCAGAACAACCAGCAGCAGTAGCAGGTATGGAATCGAGGCTCGGTAAAGCAAAGTCACCGGTTTTTCAAATTTCAGGCTGGAAATGAACAGGTTGATGCCCACCGGCGGCGTGGAGTAGCCGATTTCCAGGTTCACCAGGAAAATCACGCACAGGTGAATGGGATCCACCCCGTAGGACAGAGCGATGGGAATAATGATGGGCACCACGATGACGATGGCCGAAAAGATGTCCATGATGCAGCCTACGGCCAGCAAAAACAGATTCAGACCGGCCAGGAACATCAATTTACTTTCGCAAAAGGTCGTCAGGAAAACGAGGATCCGGTTGGGAATCCGCTCATCCACCAGAAACCCGGTGAACCCCAGGGCGAATCCCAGGATGACGATGATGGCGCCGGACAGGACCGCGCTTTCAACGATGATCGACGGCAACTGGCGCCAAAACGAGACCTCCTTCAGAACGAAGCACTCCACCACCACGGCGTAGACCAGCACCACAGCCGAAACTTCTGCAATGGTGACGAACCCGCCGTACACCCCCGCCAGAATGATGCCGATCACCGGCCAGTCCCAGATGCCGGCGACAAAGGCGGTTTTCACCCGTTGGAAGGAGATGTCGCTTTGGGGACGTCTCTGCGGTGCACCCATTTGTTTGAAAAAAGCGTAGCCACTAAGCACCACAATGAGCAGGATTCCCGGTACCAGCGCGGCCTTGAAAATCCTGCTGATATCCACCTGGGCGATCACCCCGTAAAGGATCACGGGCAGGCTCGGCGGAAACAGCAGCCCCAGGCTTCCAGAAGTGGTCAAGAGCCCCAGGGTGAATTTTTCCTCGTATCCCCTGCTTCGCATCACCGGATAGAGAATGCTGCCCAGGGCCACAATGGTCACACCGCTGGCGCCGGTCAGGGCCGTAAAGAAGGCGCAGGAACACAGGGCTGCGATGGCCATTCCGCCGGGCAGCCATCCCAGCAGGGCTTCGATGAAATCCATGATGCGCTGGGGGGCCCGGGTTTCGGTGAGCAGGCAGCCTACGAAGGTGAACAGCGGCAGGGCCACCAGGACCGGCATGGATCCCAGACGGTTCATCTCGATCAGAATCATCTGCAGGGCCAGAAGGTCATGGTCCACAAAGAATAAACAGGCCATGGACAGCGCCGCGATAACCGTGAACACCGGGGTTTCCAGCAGCGCCAGCGTCAAAATGGCCAGAATGGCGAGGGTCAGTGGATTCATCGGCCCGACTCGCCTGTGGCAGCCGAATCACCGGAGGGGTGGGAATCGGGTGAGACCATCAGCGCAGCCAGGTAGCGAAAGGCGGTGGAACCGAAAAAAATGGGAAAAATAATCGCCAGCCATCCCCAACCGCCGAACATGGCGATTTCGTTGCGCACGAAATCGATGGAGGTGATCAGCAGCCCGGCCATGACCGCGGCACCGAACAGGCTCACGACGCGACCGGACCATTTTCGGACGGTTTGGCTGCAATATCGCAGCACGAGTTCCAGACGGATGTGCCGGCGCTGTTTGAGGGCCAGGGAGGCGCCCAGCAGGGCCATCCACAGAACCAGGCTGGGGGCGGATTCAAAAATTCGATGGGAAGGCAGATGAAAAAGGTTGCGCGACAGGATGCTGAACAGGACGGCAGCCACCAGCAGGGCGAAGCAGGCTACGATGACGCATTTTTCAATCCGCGCCAATGCATCGTCCAGTCGTTTGATAAATCGGGTCACAGATTTTTTGATGGGTAACGTAAGGGTGGAAGATAATAACGACTCATATTCCCGCATGGGGCAAAACACAAATCCCAAATTCCAAATCTCAACCAACTAACCAACCAATAAAACCAACAACTAAAATCCCCACATCCCAGATCTGATCATTCACCGCCCCCTTCGCTCGAGACACAACGATCGTACAGGGTTTTATAGGACACGGATAAACGCGGATGAACACGGATCGGTTAATACGCCCAGCCTTCGGCTGAAAACCAACAAACCAACAAACCAATCCAACCAATAAAACCAATCAACAAATCAACCAACTTTTCCTCTGCGTCTCTGCGGTGAACAATCACTTTTTTCCAGCCCGGTATTCCGCAATCAACCCCCGGATGCGGTCCAGCAATTCCTGGGAGTATAGGGAGGGAACGCTCATCTCGTAATTTTTCTGCGCACTGCGCTGAAATGAAGCGATCTGCTCGGATGTGGGCGCGATCCTTTCGATGCCGGCTTCCTGGATTACCTGCATGGCCTCGTCGTTGTCCCTGCGGGTCAGCCGGACCAGTTCGGCGGAATATTGTTTGACCAGACGGCTGACAATCTCCCGGTTTTCAGGCTTCAGCCGGTAAAAGGCGCTTTTGGTCATCAACAGGGCGCCGGTGGAGTTGACCATGGGAAAATCGAGCAGGTATCGGACCCTCGCGTACCACTGAAAGGCAACGGCTGCAAGCGGCGGAGAATAAAAGGAATCGATCATTCTGGTATCCAGCCCGGTGTTCACATCGGCCAGTTGGAGCGGATATCCCTGAACGCCGAAGGCTTCCAGGAAATTCTCCGCCACCCGGTCCCCTTTCCAGACCCACATCTTGGTCTGTTTCAGGTCGGCCACGCTGCTCAATGGCCGCTGGGAAAAGAGGTAGACGAAACCGGCCTCGGCGAATCCCAGCAATACGTAGCCTTTTTCCTCGAAACGGGCGGCAAAGTCGTCGAACATTCGCTCTTTGACGTAATCGACCTCCTCGTAGCTGTCGAAAAGCAGGGGCGCTTCCAGCACCCGGATTTCGGGCAGCACCATTCCCAGCCCTACCCCGGAAAAACCTCCGGCATGCAGGCGGTTGACGCGCATCTTGCGCAGCACGTCCACCTCGTCGCCGCTGACCCCGCCGGCATAAATCTTGACGGCCACCTCCCCTTTTGTCTCCTTGGCCACCGCGTCGGCAAAATCGTGCAGGGTATTGGTCCAGGTGCTGCCCTCGGGCATGACCACCGCGATTTTGATTTCCGTGGGGGCGGCATGGGCAGGCCCGCTCAGGCTGCATAGGATCAATGCGACAATGAAAATCAATGAAATTTTATTCATATAAAGCTCCAGAAAATATAACCGCCCGCTTCGCTCGAGGCGCAGAGAGCGCAGAGAGGTAAAGCGTTTTGCCCTTCAGGCGAAAGAAAAATCTCTGCGTCCTCTGCGTCTCTGCGGTGAATAAAAATCTTTTAATCAAACAACCGATCCACCGCCGCCAGGTAAATCCCAGCCCGCTTTGCCGCAATGGAATTGTACAGCGCCAGATCGCCATCTTTAGCCGGGTATTCCGCAATGCGCTGCATGATCGCCACGAACCCCTCGCGGTCCTGCTGCTGATGCAGGCAAAAACGCCCGTAAAACAGGTCCGCCAGCAGATAGTCCTCTCCGGCGATCTGCCGCAGCTTCCGGTAATGACCGCCGGCCTTTTCCTGGCTGCCCCCCATCATGGGCGGCCGTGATCCGAAATAGGCCAGCAGGAACAGATGTGCGCCACCGTAATTGTATGCTGGATCCAGGTCGATGACCCGCTCCATCACCTTTCTGGCCACATGGGCCTGGGAAACGGCCCGAATGGAATCGAGATTGCGATTGACCCAGGCCCCCAAATTAAATCCGTACCAGAACAGGGGTGCAACATCGTCCTTGTCCAACTGCTCCAGATACGGGTCGATGTCAGCAACCCTGGCAAAAGCAGTGCGGGCGCCGGGCGTTCCCAATTCCAGGGCATCCATGGCGTAGTTCATGCCCTTTTCGTAAGTGTGGTTGAGTTGATTTTTTAGGTTATCGATGTCCGGTTCCTGATCCGTATCAGCGTAGATGTCCCTTTCGAGTCGGGTTTCCAGAAAACCGAACCCGTAGCTGCCGTACATCCGTGCGATCAAAGTGGTCAGGCGGCGGTCATCGGGGCTGTTGGCCAGCATGGCTTCCAGCAGTTTGATGTTGGCGGGGATGGCCTTTTCCGTTAAATCCAGGTCGCTGTCGCACTCGAAGGCGGTGACGCCGCTGTCCACCATTTCGGTCATCTGGCGCACGATCAGCGTTTTGGGAGAGCAGGCAATGACAAAGGCCGCGATGACAGCCGTCAGAATAATTCGTT
This sequence comes from Desulfosarcina widdelii, assembly GCF_009688965.1. Lineage (GTDB taxonomy): Bacteria > Desulfobacterota > Desulfobacteria > Desulfobacterales > Desulfosarcinaceae > Desulfosarcina > Desulfosarcina widdelii. The sequence continues at coordinate 1,119,675 of NZ_AP021875.1, forward strand.
TACGCGTCATAGCAATTGGATCTCATATCTAATCGTTCACCGCCCGCTTCGCTCGAGACGCAGAGTTCGCAGAGGTTTAAAAGATTGCGCCTTTCAAGCGCAAAAAAAAGATTCTAGGTTTTCTGCGTCTCTGCGGAGAACGATTTATTCCTGAATTTCCCCAATCTCATATCTCACATCCGGCACCTCACTGCTTTCCAACCAATCCAACCAACTTAACCAACCAACGGCTTTTAACTCTGCGCTCTCTGCGCCTCTGCGGTGAAAGCCCATATCTCACATCCCATATCCCAAATCACCCATCCTGCAACCCACCGCTGTCCAAACAACGAACCAATTCAACAAATTCAACCAACCAACCGCCCTCACTCCTCCCCACCCTTTTCCGGCGCAGCGGCAATTTCCCTGGCCGGCAGTTTCTGAAGATCCTCGGGAATCCTGCCCGTCGTGAAAACGCTGCTGATGATGCGCACCAGCCGGTAGACATGGCGTTTGATCTCCTCCTGGGATCTGCCTGGATAGTTCTTGAAAGCCATGACCACGCCGGTGATGGAAGCATATATGGCGTGGGTGACCAGCCGATTGTTGTTCCCGATATCGGTTTGTTGGTTGACCCGCTCCAGGATGTCCAGAAAATGCCGCTGCATGGCGTTGTAGCGATCCAGGGCCTTGGGCTGAATCTGGCCGGTAACCATGAAATGGCCCATCATCTGGAAGACGGATTCGTTTTCCATCAGGTAGTTCACGCTTCCCATGGCCAGCTCTTCCAGCGACGTACGCCCTTCTTCGAGGTTTTTTTCAAACAAATCCTCCACCACTTGCATGTGGCGCACCAGGGCCTCGACAAACACATCGTCCCGGCTGGGAAAATAGCGATAGATGGCCGCGGCCGATATTCCGGCGCGCTTGGCGATGTCCCGCATGCCGATCTTGTGGAACTCTTTCTGGCTGAACAGATCCATGGCGGCGTCGATGATCAGGTTTTTGCGGGTCTACCGCTCTTCTTTCCTCAGCTTCTGAAAGGTTGACATTTCCGATTCCTGCATCCTTTCCACCTTTGGGGGGAGCAACATCAATGGCTTTGTAAAATGTGCCAGGCTCGTCATGCCGGACTTGATCCGGCATCCAGAAGATATTGAAAAAACTGGATAGCGCTGAAGCTTCACTTCGTGCCCGGCCTACGCCGGAATGACGCCAACCCGGCATATTCGACTTTTTACGAAACCGTCAATATTCGTTTCCCCCGGCAGCATTGTGGGTAATGAATAGGCGGGCTTGGCGATGACGGCAAACAATGGGCTGTGAACGGTGATCGGTACGAATGGCCGGCCGGCCATCGTCCTAATGGAAATGTTAATATAAAACGTTTAAAATGACCGGATTTGCCGTTGGTGGATAGGTACCTCGCCCCCTACCCTCAAAAAACCATAACTGTGCTTCAGTCCATTAACGCAGTTCACTCGTATTAACAACAAAAATCGGAAAAATTTTTAATTGTCTTTTGTGAAATTTATGTAATAGTCATTACCCAAAAATTGTGGCATTAATTTCACAGACATTCTTTCTCGAAGAGGATCAATGGTTTTGAGTATAAACTAATTACTGTTTATTTCCTTTTTTAACTTTTAGTTATGTCGATTTATGAATTTCTCACTTAAACTTGGCACTGGATCTGCATTTATCTCATTTCAGAAAATGAATTGTATTTACAAAAAAATATTTACCTATTTTTCCTGTTGACAAGCGGTTTTTTTTTCGTAAGATGGTGAACATTGTTTACAGCAACATATCGTGTCCCGTTTTACTACCAATGTTAGAACCAGTCTATAATAAGTGAATATGAATACACTTTTCGAATTTGCACTGAATGGCAATTCATTTTTAACCTGAACGGTCATCCCTTGTCGCCTTTAGTTAACGTTGTTCTTGATTTTTACTGCGATATTTCAAGCTGAACGGAATTCAATCGATGCTGATCATGCAAGCTAAACCGACTCGTCGCAATCCCCAATTCAATAAAAGTCATCGTATTCTGTTCCGACGGATTCTTGCTTCGATGATCCTGATGTTGTTGTTCCTGTTCCTGCCTTCTTCAGGAACCTGCGAAATGGCCGCCATGACCGACGACGAACTGGCCCGGGTCACTGGCCACGGCTTTTCCGAATTTACCCTTACCAACGTCGACGGAGTGGACATCGCCCGCATCGATCTCAACCTGCAGGCGTCCACCTACGCCACCATGGACTCCCTGAAAATGGGTTACTGGGATAATGGCGGTACGGGTTGGGACCAGAACTGGCTGGGCGTTTCCATCGGTTCCAACGAAACGGACATGGTGCTGAGCGGCTTCGTTCTCCAGGCGGAGTTTACCGATATCGACAATGCAGCTATTCGCGAATTGAAAAGCATTACCATGGGATTCCAAAGCGCCACCGGTACGCTGTCCGCCAACTTCGCCAGCCTCAGTGAACTCACGGTTGAAAATGCATCACGGGACAGCAGCATCAGTGATGCTACCTACACGTTCACCGGTGGTCCGCTGATGTTGCACATCAATGTGGACGGGACCAATGCTGGGATCTGGTTTGATTTCGGCACGGCCACAAGGGATTGAAGATGTGGGATCTGAGATTTGAGATATGCGATTTGGTGTAGTGAGGAGAGGATTTATGTTCACCGCAGAGACGCAGAGGACGCAGAGAGTATGGGGGAGGAGGAGCCTTTTGGGCTGACATACGCTGCGTGCTCTGCGCCTCGAGCGAAGGGCGTTGAAAAGAGGAAAAGCAATTTTGAATGTTGAATTTTTAATTTTGAATGAAGGAGTTGATTCCGTTTAACAATTCAAAACTCAAAATTAGCTTAACCATTTAACCGTAGTACGAAAGGAGGTGATGAAACCGAAGAGACATTCGAGACGGAAGGACCAATGGGCATAATCGGATCAGGGTTTTGCGCATAAAAACCGGCTCGAATGCAAAAGGAGGAAGTTTCGTGAGGAGCCATAGATAAAGCCAAACTCCGGGCAACCGGAGGACGGAAAGTCACGAATCCGAGTTGTTAGCTCATAGCTCATTGCTTATAGCTCATAGGACAAGGAAAAGAACCTTCGACTATCAGCTATCAGCCACAAGCGACCAGCTCAAGGGAATGGACAAAAACCTTCCAACTATGAGCGATCAGCTATCAGCTACGAGCTGCCACCCGGATGGTCGGGCCGCCTGTGGTAAGAGTTCAAACATCTTATCATAGGAGAAAAAAGAAATGAAAAAAGTTTTAGCAATCATCGCAATCGTTATGTTGGTCCCCTTCACCGCTTTTGGTATGGAAATGATGGCCGACACGGCCTTGGAAGATGTTACCGGTCAGGCCGGTGTGAGCATCTCCATTGACAACGTTCAGATGGATTTCCAGATGGGATACCTTGGTTGGGGTGATAGCGACGGTATCCTCTATCCTGATGACCTCGCTACTGCTGGCCTTTCTGACTTGCTTGATACTATCGAAGATGGTGGTTGGGTTTACCTGAGCCAAATGAAATTCTTAGGCATTGTTATTGACAAATACATGGTAGGAACTGCTGGTATAACACCATTGAATCCAACTTTTCACGACGGAACTGCCTTCGCTGCTGCTGATCTGTCGGCTTTGACAATTGATGTCGGACAGATTTATACACAATTTACTTCAGCATTTGTTCCTGACACTGTGAATAATCTTGCTACGGGCGTTAAGATTGGTGTGCCCACATTATCAATTGTTGTTGTCCAGATTGCACCGTTTAACATTTCTCTGGTTTCTTACGCTACAGACCCTAATACAGGGGATTTGATACCCGCGACTCCCGCTACAGACAGCACCGACACTCTGGGCACTATGGCCATGGGCGCCATTCAACTGGATACCAAGGGCGGCAGCATCACCATTTTCGCCCATTAATTCTTGAAGACACTATTTAATCGCCACTAAAAAACGATGGAGAAGGATGCATATGTTTTTACAGATATTGCCCTTCTCCATCGTTCTCTTTTCAGAGAAAATTCACCAAACCGACAGATATGAAAAAAAATGCATCATCGAAAATCATCTTTGTCACTCTTTTAAGCGTTTTCATTATTGCCACCCCTACAATGGCAGAAATGGAGGCAATGAGCGACAAGGCGATGGAATTAGTGACAGCCCAAAGCGGCTTCAGCGCGTTTTTTTGGGATATCAACTTCGATTGTCAGATTGGATCTCTTCGCATTTACGACACGGATTCCGATCGTTCCACCGATCCTGACGCAGGGGTTCTGGAGTTTCAGAATTACACTGTTTTGAATGGGTACCTGAATACCGAAACCCAACCCGTCTCCTTCGATATTTTTTCAATCGAAGATGAAGCCCACCCCATGGATGGTCATTCGTATATGATGTGGACTGCTCTGGATTGGCAGCAGAATATCAATTATGCAGTCGATCGATTTCTTTTCTGCGGACAGGACATCGGCAGCCTGTTTTTGGATGAAGTCCAGAAACCTTCATACTACATGATGATCGGATCCCATGGGTCCGGCATCGATTTCGAATACGGGATCGATCTTGACATCGGTGCGGCAACGTACCAATACAACGCTTCAGCAACCGATGGATCGTTTACACTGTCCAACATCACGTTGGCCCAAAATTTCAGTGACATGGACGATTTCGACATCGATGATAGCTCAACCTGGAATATTCCCACCGACGCCAGTCTGTGGGAAGCCAACGGACATTTTGTTATCGGGGACGTCGACAATGGCAATCCAGCCACGATAGACATCGGTTACAACACCACCGATAATTTTGGAGCGATGCGGATTTCACTTCCCATGGCGGGCAGCATCCGGGTGGAAAGCCTTGAATTTGGCAGCCGGAATTTCGGTCCTCTCGCCATCGACGGATTGCAGGTGCATCGATTGGACGTTTACCTGCTGACCAATTAACAGCTAAGAAGCATCAATCTTCATCGGCCTGAATACTTTGTACAACGTTCAACTTTTCAGAGATTTTATGTTCTTAGACAAACCCGAGCAAAATCGAAAAAAAATTTCCCACCGTTTTTTATCAATTATCTGGAAAATGCCTCTCTTTCTCGAATTGAGTGCCCTTTTCCTTTTTTTCTTTTTCAGCCTCCACCCCGCATTGGCATCTGCACAATCCCGGCTCAACGAAACCGTCGTTCCTTTTGCCAATGCCGACCATGGAGACTGGCAGATCCATCCCAAATCGTTACAGGTCAGCCGGAATTCAACTCAATTTTCGTGCGTCGCTAAGAAAAATTCTGAATATGCAGCGATTATAAACGGAAAACTCCAACGCCCTTTCAAGAAAATCGGCATGGGAACACCGATAATCAGCCCGAACGGGAAGCATGTGGCCTACACAGCCTATACGCAGGGCAAGTGGCACATGATTATTGACGGGCAGATGCATTCCGGGTTCGATAACGCATCACCCCCCATGTTCAGCCCCGATTCAGATCACATGGCCTACGGCGTTCAGTATGGGAAAAAACAGGCGGTAGTACTGGACGGTAAGATAGGCCCTCACTTCGATGGCATACTGCTTAGACCCGGACAATTCAAATTCAGCCCCGATTCATCGAGGTTGGCTTACATTGTAGCCAAAGACGAAAAAATGGCATTGGTTGTAAACGGCAAGATGGATGATTCTTACGATGCCGTTGCAAAGCCTTCATTCAGCCCCGACGGCAAGCGTCTGGCCTACACCTTGAAAAAGAAAGATCGGTGGCACGTTTCGGAAAACGGCAAGTTGGGACCTGGTTTCGATGCCGTGGATGTTCCTCTGTTCAGTCCTGATTCCAAGCATGTGGCCTATCTGGCCCAAAGCGGTCAAAAAATGCTGCTTGTCGTTGACGGCCAAAAAAACAGCCAATGGGATGCGGTGGCAAATCCCATTTACAGCCTGGACAGCAGGCGTCTCGCCTATGTGGGAGTCAATAAAAACAAATGGCTCATGGTAATTGACGGCGAAGACGGCGAGCGTTTCGACCGTATTGGTGCCTTTAAATTCAGCCCGGATTCCAAACGCATCGCCTACTCGGCCCAGGACGGTCACGAGTGGACAATGATCGTCGATGGTAAAAAACAAGAAAGATTCGATATCGTTTCCATTCCGGTATTCAGCCCGGATTCTGCCACCTTTGCTTACGCAGCCAAAAAAAATGACCTTTGGAAAGTGGTGTTCAACGGCATGCCTGGACCAGCTTACGACACGGTAACTATGCCCGCTTTCAGTCCGGACGGCAACCGCACGGTCTACATGGCCCAGAAATCTGACAAATGGACAGTGGTTGTCGACGGCCAGGAAGGTCCATGGTTCGACGGCACTTCTCTGGCTACCTTCAGCCCGGATTCCAAGCATGTGGCCTATCTGGTCAAACGCGGACAAGCCTGGTCCCTGGCTGTGGACGGCTTGCCTGGCGAGAAGCTGTTTATAGGCGGCGTCAAGGGCGCTGCCCTGGTGTTCGACAGCAAAACGCGTTTTCATACCCTTGTGATGGGGGTGGATGGGCATGCGTTTGCACGGGTGGATGTGGAAATTGCGGAGTGATGATTGGTTCACCGCGGAGACGCAGAGGACGCAGAGATAAAATCGGTTGATATGTTTGATTGGTTGAATTGGTTTGTTGTTTGAGATTTGGAATTTGAAATTTATTTGTGATTTGGTGCTTGGAATTTGGGATTTCACCTAAGGCGCTTGGGGGATTTGAGATGAAAAGAGGATGGATGAAATTCGTTTTTATTGTGTTGCCTTTTCTGTTGATACCTTTTTCTGCATTGGCCGGTACCGTAGCAGAAGCCGACGCGCTGTACGATCAGGGCGGACTGGATAATTTTGGCAAAGCCATCGGAATTTACGAACAATTGCTGGAAGCCGCTCCCGGCGATTTCGATCTCAACTGGAAGTGTGCCCGTGCCTACCGCGAGTATGGCGAAACGGCCAAAAAGCAGGAAGTGGAAGGTTGGAAGGATATCTGCAAGGAATATGGCAAGAAAGGCATGCATTACGCCGCCAAGGCCCGGGAGATCAATCCCGATCACCCGGCAGGACACTATTATTACGGGCTAAGTGTGGGGATCTACTCCGACGGCACCGGCATCCTGACCGCCTTGAAGGAAGGGTTGAAGGACAAAACCCAGAGCAGCTTCGAAAAGGCCTATGAACTGGACAAGATGTACGAGGACGCCGGTAGCATCCTGGCCCTGGGCCGCTTCTGGGCGGTGTTGCCCTGGCCCCTGGCTAGCAAGAAAAAATCCCTGGCCTACTATCGCGAATACCAGAAGACGCCCTATTTCCAGCAACGCGACGAGGGCAAAATCTATCTGGCAGAGTTGCTCATCGACAAGGGCGGCAAGGATAACAAGGCCGAGGCCAAACAGATACTGGAGCAGGCAGTGCAAACCGACGACGCTTATTTTAAGGCGTGGGCCAAACGGCTGATGGTCAAAGTACAATAGGTCGTGCCCATCCACAAATGGCCAATTTGCCCGAGATCTTAGATAGAAACAGGATAGCGTGGGAGCGGCTTCCAGCCGCGATAAATCTGAGGCTATGTTAAAATCGCGGCTGGAAGCCGCTCCCACGTATACTTGCAGCTGTTCAGACAAACAGGGACCCAAGCATTTTTAACCGAGAACGAAACTTTTATTTGCTAAAGTGAACACTGTTAAAAACTATGTTCCTGATTTGCGATGTGTGATATGGGGGTTGGGATTTGTGATCTGAGGCATGAGATCTGAGATATGGGATATGAAATTATAGATATCACCGCAGAGGCTCAGAGGACGCAGAGATATAAACGGTTGATTGGTTAGATCAATTCGTTGGTTTGTTGAATTGGTTGATTGGTTTGCAGCCGCAGGCTTGCCTGGCAACCTATCCGTGTTGATCCGTGTCCTATAAACGCCTCTGCGATCTCTGCGCCTCGAGCGAAGCGGGCGGTGAGTTTTAAGATTTTGATCTGGTTTGAGATTTGATCATTGTCATTTGGAATTTATTTGAGATTTGGTGCTTGTGATTTGTAATTTTTTGGCTTCCGCGGAGAGAATGAACTCGCAGAAAGTCACCAGACTTGTCATTCCCGCGCAGGCGGGAATCTACAACTATCTGAAAGTACTGGATTCCCGCCTTCGCGGGAATGACATCAATGGACCAAATTAGACTTTTTGCGATTTCATCATAATTAAAGGGATTCACTAAACCGAACTATGCACGTACTGGCCGCATTCGTTATCATCATCGCACTCTACTCGGGCTTTCACCCCATCAACGATGCCCCGAAGAACGAGCTGACGGTCACCACCGACGGTGCTGACCGGGTCAAGATGCGCGATACGGTCACCCCCCTGGAAGACCTGAAAAATCAAAATGTGGTCAAACAGACTTACGACTATTCCTGCGGGTCGGCGGCACTGGCCACCCTGCTCAACTTTCATTTCGGCGAAGACTTCGACGAACGCCAGGTAATCCAGGGATTGCTGCGCCACGGCGACAGCGAAAAAATCGCCCAACGGCGGGCCTTTTCCCTGCTAGACATGAAGCGTTTCGTGGCCGTTCTGGGCTACAAAGGGGTGGGCTACAAGGCCGAGTATGAAGATTTGACCACCCTGGACGGTCCCTGCATTCTGCCCATCAAGATATTCGGCTACCGCCATTTCGCCGTTTTTCGCGGGATTTACAAGGACCATGTCTTTCTGGCCGATCCGTGGCGGGGCAACATCAGCTTCACCAAGGACGAGTTTCTGGAGAAGTGGTACCAGAACGTGATTTTCATCGTCTACCCGGAAGGGGCGCGGGAAGTCGGTCTGCTGAGCCTCCGGGAGGGCGACTTGCGCTTCATTGACGAAGACGATGCCCGGAAGATTATTTTCGATCCGGCTCTGGATGTTAAGCCGCCGGTGGATCGGTGGATCGATGATCGGCCGGGGGAGCGGCAGGTTTATAGAAGATAGGGTTCACCGCAGAGGCGCAGAGGACGCAGAGATAAAACCGGTTGATTTGTTTGATTGGTTGAATTGGTTTTCAGCCGCAGGCTTGCAGAACATCCCATCCGCGTTCATCTGTGTTAATCCGCGTCCTATAAAATTTCTGCGAACTCTGCGTCTCTGCGGTTATTATCATTTGAAGTGAAAAGGTATTGCTTACTATGGTTAAAATGAGAACTTTTTTTGCCGTCACAATCATATTGACTCTTTTTTGCACCAGCGCTTTTGGCCAGGATACGACCTACACCGTCCAGGTGGCCGCCTGCGAACGGCTCGACAGTGCGGAAAGCATCGTCAAGGACCTGGAAGCCAAGGGGTACTCTCCGTACATCAAGGAAACCGCAGACCAGAACGGTAAAACGTGGTTTATCGTCCGTCTGGAAGACTTTTCCTTGAAGGGAGCGGCCGAAGCGTCAGCCAGCGAATTCAACGCCGACACCGGTTCGACGGCAGTGGTTACGACAACTGCTGCGGCTGAGCCAGCACAACCGGTTGCCGAAACAGAAGCGGTATCGCCCTCCCCTTCCCCACAGGAAGTTGCCAAGCCATCCGAACCGAAACCGGTGGTTGTTCCGCCGGCCCCGGCCCCGCCCTCCCAACCGGCAGTTGCCCAGCCCACCGAACAGGCCCCGGCCGTGATGGCGATTGACGAGCCGCCTCAGTCGGACCGCCGGATGGACGAACTCCAGAAGGAACTGGAATCGCTGCAGGAAGAGATGAAGCAGATCCGGGAGCAGCAGGAAGCCCGCCGAAAGCTGGAGATCACCGAGGACGAGAAAGCCGCCAAGGAAAAAGAGATCCTGCAGGCCGCCGGCCGCGAATACACGACCATGAAAAGCAACACCTTGGGATTGGAACTCAATTTCAATTACCAGTATTACTCCTACGATGTGATCACCCAGGCAACAGAAGTCGAACAGCACGCCAACCACAATCTTACCAGCTCCATTTTCACCGAGTACGCAGTGCTGGACAACATGACCCTGAACCTCAACGTTCCCTTTTCCTACAAGTGGGACAACACCGGCACGGACGTTGCCAAGGAAGTGACCGATCTGGGTGATGTCTCCGTCGGCTTCCAGTACCAGCCCTTGCGCTCAGGCGGCACGCTTCCCACTACCATCCTGTTCGGCAGCTTCACTTTCGACATGGGACGCAGTCCCTACGAAATCAACGTCGACAAAGACCTGGCCACGGGCAACGGGTATTACTCGGCCGCCGCCGGCCTTTCCATGAGCAAGACCATCGACCCGATCATCGCCTTCGGAAATGTGAGCTACAACTATACGTTCAAGGCGGAAAGTCTTAACCAGCCTCGCAACGGCCTGACCTTGAGGGAAGTCGATCCGGGGGATTCCATCAGTGGCACCCTGGGGATGGGATTCGCCCTTTCCTACAACGTCTCCATGAACTTCAGCTACCAGTATACCTATCGCTTCAGTTCCACCTACACCTGGGAGGAAATCGCCGATACCTACAGCGGCAGCCAGACCCAGTCGATGCTTTACATCGGCACCGGATGGCGCTTCACGCCCAAGACCTCGCTGAACATGAAGGTAGGCATTGGATTGACGGACGAGGACCCGGACTTTGTGGTCAGCTTCCGGTTGCCGTTTGAGTTCGATCTGAGTGACTGAGTGGGGTTTGGGATGTGAGATGGGAGATATGGGATTTGGGATAGCACCGCAGAGGCGCAGAGGGCGTGGAGTTTTAAGCGGTTAGTTTGTTTGATTGGTTGAGTTAGTTGAATTGGTTTGTAGAAAGATTGGATGTGAGATCTGGGATATGAGACTTGTGATGTCAGTGCTGATTTGTGATTTGGAGTTTGGAATTTATTTGTGATTTGGAATTTGTGATTTTACCGAATGGGTTGAAACCTGGGCTGTACGAGTTGAGATGGCGATATGGGTGTGAAAGCGGCGGTTAAAGCGAACGGGTTGATCATGGCGATTGTTTGGATGCTGATCACAGCCGCACCATATGCGTACGCCGCCTTCCACGAACAATTGGCCATCGACACCGTAGCCATTTCCCTGGCCAACACCGTCACCGCCCGGCCGCCGGGCCACGCCTCCATCCATTACAACCCGGCCGGGTTGTCCCAATTGCCCGACGGCAAGTATTTTTCCAACGGCCTGACCGTCCCCGTCATCGAAAAGACTTCCTCCTTTAGTCAGGACCCCGACTTCGAAGGATTTCTGGGGGGATTCAAGGACGATCCCGTAGACGGCAAGAGCGGCACCAGCAGCAGCGGCCGCATGTACCTCCCCTTTTACAACGACACCATCGATTTTCTCTTCGCCCCGACCTTAGGCCTTTCCTACCGTAAGCCCGGTTCCAAATGGACCTTTGCCGTTGGCCAATACGCGCCCTTTGCCGTGGGTCTGGTCCACGGAGACGAAGGCGACCCTTCGGTTTACGGCGGCAAGTCGGTTTACCAGCAGCACCTGGTTTACATCGCCCCGGCGGTCAGTTTTCAGATGACCCCCACCTTTTCCGTGGGCCTGACCGTCGGTCTGGGCCAGACCGCCATGGGGGCCGAGGTGGACATGCGTGCCCCCAACGACATGGTGGCCCTGACCAAGGTGTTGGGCGATGCCACTGCGGGGCTGGAGATTCCCATTCTCTCCGAACTGACCCTGCCTCCACCCTGGTTCGGCGGCGGCATCGGCCCCTACAGTCAGGTGGCCAGTCTGGACATGAGCCTCCGGGACGACTTTTCCCCCAACTACAACGTGGGGCTGTTATGGGAGCCATGGGAATGGCTGGCCTTCGGGGTTTGCTATCAAAGCGAAATCAAAACCCAGCTTACCGGTAACTATCGGATCGATTACAGCGAAGACTGGCAGCGCATGGTCAACTGGTTCGGCAGTTCCCCGTTGCTGGTCATCACTTCGGGGGTGTTCGATTTGCCCATGACCCCTGTTTCCCACCAGGCGGGGACGGTGACCAGCCAGATTACCTTTCCCCAGCGAGCCCAGTTCGGCATCAAGATCAAACCCTTCAGCCGTCTGAGCCTCATGGCCGACCTTCACTGGGCCGATTGGTCGGTGCTCAAGGAAGACAAGTTCATATTCGACCAGGACATCCAGCTCCTTCGGCTGGTCAAGATGCTGGGCTACACCGGCGGCAACGACACCATGGTGCTGACAAGAAATTTCAAGGATACCTGGCACTGGAGCGTGGGCCTCGAATACGACATCCTGGACTGGCTGACCTTCCGCTGCGGCTACGAAAAACGCGAAACCTCGGTCCAGCCGGAGCTGTTCGACCTGATGTACGCCCTGCCAGACCTGGAAAATTTCGGCACCGGCTTCGGCATCAAACTGAAAAACGGAATGACCATCGACATCGCCGCCGGATACGTGATCAACGAAAGCTATGCAGTGCCCAACAACACCAGCACCAACATGAATTCGACGGTTTTCACCAACCCCGTCTACAATCCCTACGCCGGCCTGGATTATGAACAAAAAACAGTCACTTACATGGGATCGTTCAAACTCTCCATGCCCACCCATGTGATGGCCGAGATGCTCCACCATCAGCTGGAAACGATCAAACACATCTTTTCCTACCTGAATCCTTTCAGCAAAAGGGATGGTGATTCCTCACACGAGTAGCTTCATCTTACCAAGCTATTTCTCGTGATTTATGTCGCAATCGAATCTATTCGGATATGGGATTTGAGATCTGAGATGTGGGATATAGGAACATCCTGAAAAAGTTTATTATTCACCGCAGAAACGCAGAGATAAAAGCGGTTGTTTGAGTTGGTTGGTTAGATTGGTTGAATTCGTTAGTTGGTTTTCAAGCCGCAGGCTTGTGTAAGAACTTATCCGCGTTCATCCGCGTTGATCCGTGTCCTATAAAATTTTATCAGTTGCCTATCCTCGTGGCCCCTTCCGGCAGCGGCATCGCCTTGGCCCAGTCTTGTCCCTGCTCTTTTTGCTGCCGGGCGTATTGCCGGGCAGCCTGATCGTTGGAAAAGGCCCCAACGCAGACACGATACCAGGGAGCCGGGTCGCCTTCGATGGAAGCGCGACAGATATAGGCAGAATGGTTCCCTTGGGCCAGGGTGGTAGCCTTTTCACGGGCTGCCCCCTCTTTGCGGAAGGAGAACAGGTGAACGGTGTAGCGCAGATCCGTAACATGGTCAGGTGGGCTTTCGCTTGGCCCGGACTTTCGATCCGGTTTGGAGGGCTTTGGGGAAGAAGAATTGACCGCCACAGATGTTGTGGAACGGTTTGACGAATCCTGTTTTTCCCGGCTTTGGGCGGCCGCCTGATCGTAGGCGTTCAGTCGATTTTCAAAGGAAGTTTTGTCCCCGAAGACGGTTTCCCTTTTCAAGTGCTCGACGGCCATCTGCTGGACCCGGACAGCCGCTTCCATATTGCCCGCTTCGGCATAGGCCGCTGCAAGCGTATCCATGAAGTTGGCTTCGGGAAACCGCTGGACCACTTTTTCGGCCAACGCAACGGCCCGCGTGCCGTCCCGGTAGCGCGGGTCCGGACAGGTGGCCAGCATCCAGGCCAGTTGATTGGCGCCGACGGAATAATACGGGTTGATCTCCAGCGCCCGTGTGGCGTCGTCAATGGCCCGGTCGTAGGTTTTTTTATGATACCAGGCCACGGCCCGATTGCTCAGGGCCTCGTAGTCATGGGGGACGGTCTCTATGGTAATAGTGAAAGCCTTGATGGCTGCGTCGTACTCTCCAGCCTGGAGAGCGCGCAGGCCGGATTCGTAAGGGTTGTCCTGGGCCAGTGCGACCGGAGCGATAGCGACGCACAAAATGATAGATAGGCATAGAATCCAGATCAAAGGGGTTCGGAAGGATTTTTCAGGTTCAGACCTTGAAAAAACGTTACCTATTTTTGAAGAAAAAAATTGCATAAGGAATTCTTGATAAAATCGTAAAAAGCCGGAATTCTCATTTTCTCGTCATTCCGACGCAAGCAGAATCCTTTAATTTCAATTGATTATGGATGCCGGATCAAGTCCGGCATGACGAACCTGAGACTTATTACGAGTTCATCGATTCTTGATAATATCAAGTTTCACAGCTATTTACCGATACCCTTTTAACCGCCAATGACCGATATTACAAGGTCCGAACCGCTGAAAGTCGCATTGCCGACGGACTCGTAAAAAGACCGAGATCAAGGCTTGCGGGCCGCGATAGCGAGCGTGAGCGAGCGAACAGCAAATCGACATTCATCCTTACGGCGAACAGTTATGTTCCATCCTGAGAATACCGCAATCGCGGGTGCCGCAGGCAGCGGACTTTGGCGTACGCCGCAGTGACGAAGGATGAGCGTAACGCCGATATCGGCCTTTTTATGAGTCCGTCAATGCTCTTTGACATGCTGCCAGGGTAACCTCGCACACTGTACCTGCGACAGGTTTTTCAATGCCTGAACGTAACGCCAAACCATAGGTAACTGTGGGACGGAAAGCCACGGGTCCAGGTTAGCTTATAGCTCACAGCTTATAGCTCATAGGAGAAGGTCACGACCTTCGACTATCGGCTACCAGCTACACCCTATAAACTTAATTTGGATAGCCGGGTCGCCTCCTGCGCCAAACCCCGGGTAACCGGGAGACGGAAAGCCACGGGTCCGAGTTAGCTCGTTGCACACGGCTCATCGCTCATAGGAAGGGATTTAATCCGATGCCTATCAGCTATGAGCGACACGCTATGCGCTCAATTCGGACAGCCGGGCTACCTGCGATGAAATTCGCAGAAAGGAGTTGTCATGAAAAAAGGTAGTTTCCTGCTCATCGCATTGATGAGCGTAATGTTGTGCGTGCCGGGTCCCGGGTTTGCGAAAATGACCGCCATGACCGAAAATGAGATGGGAGGGCTTACCGGCCAGGGAGGAATCGCGGTCCTGCCAGGAGATGTTATTCAATCCCTGAGCACGGTCGCACTGACCTCCGGTGGTTGGGCCGCTTCTGCCAACGCGCTTGGCTATGGCACCGCCGGTCTTTACCAGATGGCCGAGGCCGGATGCCTGCCTCTGGACACGCCCATTCAACTGGACATGGTCCTTACGGGCAAGGATGCCGAGCCGCTGGCCCTGCAAAGCCTTACACTGGCTGCGGGTGCTATTGGATTGGTGAATCCCATGATGATCGGTATGATGGGGTTGGGGTCGATTCCCGGAGCCTTCGATGTGTCCATGGGCGATGTCTCCGTGGAGATGTCCGGCACGATCGAGTTTTCTTTGCATCCTTGAAACCGTTCGGGCAAATGGAAGAATCTGTGCCCTGGCAGCATGACCCATTTCAATCAGAAACGGCTATTTTGCCCGATATCGGCGTTATGCTCAACATTTGATCCTCGGAATATCGACCATATGCACCTCAAGGGCATTTCCTTCGGGCACCTGTGGTCAAATGTTTTGCAAGCCTTGATCTCGAACAAAATCCCTCGTTTCTGAGAAACCAAGGAAAAAGCGGGGCTTCGCTCGAGACGCAGAGAGTGAAAGCTTTTCGTCTTTCAGGCGAAAGAGAAACCTCTGCGTCCTTAGCGCCTCTGCGGTGAAAAATAAACTGTTTAAGTACACAAGGGTTTTACAGAACGCGGATTAACATGGATAAATCATTACGCCAGCCAGCGGCTGAAAACCAACCAACCCATTCAACCAAACAAACCAATCAACGAATTAAACGATCTGACCTCTTTGCGCCCTCCGCGTCTCTGCGGTGATATCACTCATCCCAAATCTCAAATCATGTCTTTCGCACCAACCTGGCCACCGATTCAATATGAAAGGTGTGGGGAAACATGTCCACCGGCTGGACCTCCTCCAAGGTATAATCCGCTTTCAGTTCCAGCATGTCCCTGGCCATGGTGGCCGGGTTGCAGGATACGTAGACGATCTTTTCCGGACCCATCCGGCAGACCTGTTTGAGGACGTCCTTGTGCATGCCGGCCCGCGGCGGGTCGATCACCAGCAGGTCAGGTGTCGTCTCGATGTTTTCCAGGGTGTCCTTGATGTCTCCGAGGATGAACGAGCAGTTGTCGATGCCGTTTGAAAGGCAGTTCTTGCGGGCGTCGGCCACGGCGCTTTCCACCAGTTCCAGGCCGATCACCCTGCGGGCCTTAGCCGCCAGCCAGATGGCAATGGTGCCTGTGCCGCAGTACAGATCCACTACGGTTTCGTCGCCTCTCAGATCGGCATAGCGCCCCACCGTTTCATACAACCTGCCGGCCCCGCGCGTATTGGTTTGGAAAAACGAATTGGCTGAAATCTCGAATTCGAAATCGCCGATGCGGTCCGTCAGCACCGGCTCGCCGGCCAAATGGATTTCCCGTTCGCCGATGGCCACGCCCGAGCGCCTGGCGGTGATGTTGTTGACCACACAGACCACCTCGGTAAATTGATCCATGAGTAGGTCAGCCAGCGGTTGAACCGCATCGCGATCCTCGCTGGCCGTGACGATATTGACCATCCACCGGTCCCGGTCCACCGAGTGCCGCAGCATGAGAAAGCGCCAGAATCCTTCGTGGGACCGCAGCCCGTATACAGGGCGGTCGGATTGCCGCATATACCGCCTTACCGATTCCAGGATGCGGTTGCCCGTATCCGGCTGCAGCAGACAGGCATCGGTGTCCAGCACCTTGTGAAAGGTGCCCGGCACATGCAGGCCCAGCGCAAAGCCGATATCGGCATCGGTACCCAGTTCGTGGGGCATCAGCCAGCGGCGGTCCGAACAGGAAAACTCCATCTTGTTGCGGTAGCCGAACACCCGTTCCGACGGCAAAGTGGGATGCACCCGGACGCCTTCCATCATGGCGATATGCTCCAGGGATTCGCTGACGTGACGGCGCTTGAATTCAAGCTGGTGGGGGTAGTCGATGAACTGCCACTTGCAGCCGCCGCAATATCCGCTGTAGGGACACGGTGCGTCCACACGCATGGGAGACGGACGCAGCAATTCCTGAACCACGGCCTCGGCGTAATTGCGTTTTTTGCGGACGATGCGGGCGGCAAGGCGGTCGCCGGTCACGGTTTGATCGATGAACACCGCAAAGCCGTCGATCTTGGCCAACCCCTTGCCGCCGAAGGCCACGTCAATGACATCGCACTCCACGATCTGTTTTTTCTTAACGGTCATTCTAATCCTTTCAAATATTACCGCCCGCTGCGCTCGAGACGCAGAGATCGCAGAGAGTTAAGCGCTTTTCGCCTTTCAGGCGAAATAAAAACCTCTTCATCTTCTACACTTCAATGGTGATTTCAAATATCCCACATCTCACTGCGCAAATCTCAGATCTCAAAGCCCACATCCCGGGTTTCGAACCAATCAACTAATTAAACCAATCAACAAATCAAACGATTTGATCTCTCTGCGTCCCCTTCACCTCTGCGGTGAAACCATTTTGGAACCGTCAATGGGCCATGACCACACGTTTGTCAAGCGCCAATGCGTCCCCAGGGAAAAGATTGCCTGCGGACGGCTTTGAAGCCGCCTGAACCGGAAAATTCCGTTTTTTTGCTTGCCCTGTGGTTCGATTTCCTTTAATTTATGGGGATTGCACGGTTTGGCAAACGATCCCCCGTTGCCGGGTGTGATGCTCACAATTTTCCATTCGGAGAACGACGTACGATTTCATCCATTTTTAATGGTTTCGCAAAAATACGGAAATAGCATGTTGGTGTCATTCCGGCGTATGCCGGAATCCAGTCATTTCAATTTGTTCTGGATGCCGGATCAAGTCCGGCATGACGAGTCTGGAACTTTTTTCGATACTGTCATTTTTAACTGCCAATAAAAAAAAGGACCCGCCATGAAAAACACGGATTACGCAAAGGCCCTTACCATCGACGATAAAAGCTACACCTTTTTCGATTTCAATCAATACGCCGCCGACGCCGACGCACCCATCGACAAGCTGCCCTACTCCATCCGCATCTTGGTGGAAAACCTGCTGCGCAAGCTCGACGGACGCGTGGTCAAGGAAAACGACCTTTCCAACATTGTCCATTGGAAAAAGAGCTACGACGCTCCAGTGGAGATCCCCTATCACCCGGCCCGGGTGTTGATGCAGGACTTTACCGGCGTGCCGGCGGTGGTGGACCTGGCCGCCATGCGCGATGCGGTCAAGGCCCTGGGCAAGGATCCCGCCAAGGTCAACCCCCTGGTTCCCACGGAACTGGTGGTGGACCATTCCATCCAGGTGGACAATTTCGGCACCGACGATTCCCTGGAAAAGAACGTAGCCAAGGAATACGAGCGCAACGGGGAACGCTACGAACTGCTCAAATGGGCCCAGAAAAGCTTTTCCAATTTCAAGGTGGTGCCCCCCAATTCAGGCATCTGCCACCAGGTAAACCTGGAAAACCTCGGCCGTGTGGTGATCAGCGACGAGACGGACGACAAGGCCATCGCCTTTCCCGATACGGTGGTGGGCACCGACTCCCACACCCCCATGATCAACGGCATCGGCGTCATGGGCTGGGGGGTCGGCGGCATCGAGGCCGAAGCGGTGATGCTGGGCCAGCCCTACTACATGTCCATTCCCGAGGTAGTCGGCGTGCGCCTCACCGGGAAACTGAAGCCCGGCGTCACGGCCACGGACCTGGTGCTCACCATCACCGAAATGCTGCGCAAGGTCAATGTGGTCGAAAAGTTCGTGGAGTATTTCGGAGCGGGCATGAAAAGCCTTTCCGTCACCGACCGGGCTACTATCGCCAACATGACCCCGGAATACGGGGCCACCCTGGGCTTTTTTCCCATCGACGAAAAGACCCTGGACTATCTAAAGCTGACCGGTAGAACCGAACGCGCCCGTCTGGTGGAGGCCTGGGCCAAAACAACGGGCATGTTTTACACCGGCGATGCGGATCCCGAATTTACCCAGGTGGTGGAACTGGACCTGGCCACCGTGAAACCGTCCTTGGCAGGCCCCGCACGCCCCCAGGATCGTATCGCCCTGCCCGATCTGAAAAAGACCTTCGCGGATATTCTGGGCTGCGAATACGACCGCGACGCCGAGGTGAAACAGCTATCGGAATTTCACGACGAATCCGGCAGCAAGACCGTGCGTGCACTGCGCTGCCGTCCGGTGGCCCAGCGCCGCTTCGATCTGGAGATCAACGACCGGCCGGTAATCATCGGAGACGGGAACATCGTCATTGCCGCAATCACCTCCTGCACCAACACCTCCAACCCCCATGTGCTCATGGGCGCCGGCCTGATCGCCAAAAACGCCGTGGCCCGCGGGTTAAAGGTGCCGCCGTTCGTCAAGACCTCGCTGGCGCCGGGCTCCAAGGTCGTCGAGGACTACCTCCAGTCGGCTGGCCTGGTGCCCTATTTCGACGCCCTGGGCTTCCATCTGGCCGCCTTTGGCTGCACGACCTGCATCGGCAACAGCGGTCCGCTGCATCCGGCCATCGAAAAGATCATCGTGGAAAACGATCTGAACGTGGCGGCGGTACTCTCGGGCAACCGTAATTTCGAGGCCCGCATTCACCAGAACATCAAGTCCAATTTCCTTGCTTCTCCCATGCTGGTGGTCCTTTTCGCCCTGGCCGGACGGGTGGACATCGACCTGACCATCGAGCCGGTGGGCCTCGATCCCAACGGCCAGCCGGTGTACCTGGATGACCTGTGGCCATCTTCGGATCAAATCGGGGCACTGGTCGATGCCCACGTCAAAGCGGAATTTTATCAAAAGGAATACGCGCGGATTTTCGACGGCGACCGCTTCTGGGGGGCCCTGGACGTTCCCGAAAGCACCACCTTTGCCTGGAACGAGGACTCGACCTACATCAAAAACCCACCCTATTTCGAAGGATTTTCCCTGCAGACGGAACCTGCGGGTGATATCGCCGACGCCCGTACCTTCCTGCTGCTCGGCGACACGGTCACCACCGATCACATCTCGCCGGCTGGCGCCATCCCAGAAGACTATCCGGCCGGTCGCTACCTGATCGAAAACGGGGTGACCAAAGAACAGTTCAATTCCTACGGTTCGCGCCGCGGCAACCACGAGGTCATGATGCGCGGCACCTTCGGCAACATCCGCATCATGAATCAATTGGTAGCACCCAAACAGGGCAGCTACACCCTGAAATTCCCAGAGAAAAAGGAAATGTTCAACTACGATGCCGCCATGGCCTACAAGCAGGAAAACACCCCCCTGATCGTTCTGGGCGGCAAGGAGTACGGCACCGGTTCTTCACGGGACTGGGCGGCCAAGGGCTCCAACCTGCTGGGCATCAAAGCGGTCATCGCCCAATCCTACGAACGCATCCATCGGAACAATCTGGTGGGTATGGGTGTTTTGCCACTGGTGTTCGAAGAAGGTCAGAGCGCCCAAAGCCTTGGGCTGGACGGTTCGGAATCCTACACCATTTCGGGCATCGATGGCATGGCGCCTCGTACACGGCTTTCGGTCAAGGCCGTCAAGGAGGACGGCCAGGAGATCGAATTCAAGGTCACCTCGCGCCTGGATACGGAAGTGGATGTGGAATATTTCGAAAACGGGGGGATTCTACCCTGCGTAATCCGCAAAATGATGGCGGTGTGAAAGGTTACAGCAGGCCGGCTTTTTTCTTGACCATCAGCAGTCCCGGACTCAGGTTCAGGTGCATGAGGCTGGATCGATAGCCCATGTCGAGAAAAACCTTTTCCAGACCATCGAAGAGCACCGGTTGGTCGGGCCATTTGAAGGATTTCTCCTGCCGGCGCAGTTCCTGCCACTGCATTTTGGCCCGGGGATCAGCTTCAAACACCGTCTCCATGGCCCGGTCGCAAAGAAACATGGCGCACACCACCGGCCGCACGGCCCAGATGCATCCATCTTCGGTTAGATAGACGCAGCGGTGTCCGTTGTTGGCCTGCTGCAAAACCGCCTCCATGCGGTCCAGTTGTCCGGGGGTGGCGTGCAGCGCGTTGACCACGGCATCGGCAAAAAAGGTGATGATGCCGTCTTTGGAGCAACAGGCGCTGGTCCGACTCTGGTAGCAAAGACGGGTGCAGACGTCGCTGAAATGGCGTTGCAGAAAATCGTCTACCGCCTGCCTGAAACGGTCATAAGGGCCGATTTCATTTTTCAACGCGCTGCGCTCGGACGCATCCATGCGCGCCAATCCCTGGCGGACGATACGTAGTGTTTCGAGTTGTTCCTGCTGGTAATCGTTCATATTTCACCAACCAAACCAACTAACCGCTTTTATCTCTGCCTACTCAGCGCCTCTACTGTGAATAAAGATACCGATTCTCTGGCACGAATTCACGGATTTGTATACCATAGATCGACCCCGCAAAAAAGAAGTCCGCCGAGGTCTATTTTTTCTTGACCCTGTTCCCCATATTTCGGATAAATGTGAATCCAATTCGACACGATCCTTTACCGATTCGATGACTGCGAGAAACGGAACTGGACGCGATGGAAAAGGAGGAGCCGAGCTTTTCCATTGGAAGCCAGAACCGTTGCCGACCGTAGATGCTGCCTCAACCATACAGGAACTTAGCGCCATGCCAGACGACAACGGCCCCACCGGTCATCCCATGAATGAAATCGCCCGACGGTTCACGGCCGCTGACCAGTCTGGCCGGAGTCGGCCGGAACCGGAACCCAGCGATCCCCCCGCGCCCGTTTCGTCCAATGATGATGCGGCCATGCAGGCCCATTATCCGCCGACCATTCCTGGAGCCCTGCCGCCCTTGTCCCTGATGCCGGATCAAATCGAAGCGCCGGCTTTCTTCGTGGACCGAGACCTTTCCGTCCGTTGGATGGCCGCTAACGGCAAGGACCGTTTTTCCAGTGCCCTGGCCCGAACCTTGGCGCCTTCCGCCGACGATAATATCTTCAATCTGTTGCTCCAACCTGAAATCAAGGAATCCCTTTCGGACTGGCAGGCTTTTTTTTCGTTTGTCTACACCAGCTTGCGTCGCTCCACCGCCCGGGAAACGTTCGACCGACAAACGGATTTTATCGCCAGAGAAGATCGGCCCGGTGCTGACGGCGGCCGGGTTTTGGAATCGCACGTCCATCGGTTTCAAGTGGACAGCACGCTTGTAGGGGAAAAAAACAGGCAGCGGCAATCGGCCCTTCGCGCTTTCTGCCTGCAATTCACCGAAGGCACCCTTTTTCTATTGCGCGGCGATCCATGGTCCAGGTCCGAACCCGAAGACAAAACGACCGACAGGCCTGACGTTTTCATCGAGCCTGCCGACCGCAAGGAGACCATCTGTGTCCTGTCGGCAAGGCTGAACGACTCTCACCGCATCGCCGACACCATGCTTGCCGACGTGTTCTTCAAAATGATGAACCAGGTCTGGGAGGCAACCGACGATGCGGTGGCCGATCTTGGAGGCGTTCGGGTCGGATGCAACGGCGCCCAGATCAGGTACCTGTTCAAGTGTCATGCCGGCAGAAATCCCATATTCAGCGCCATCAGCTGTGCCACCCGTATGAATGAACGGATGCGGCGGCTGCAGGAAAAAATAGCGGCCCGAATGGGATGGGCCGAGGAACTGTGCATGAATATGGGCATCTGTCACGGCGAAACCGACACACAGGTATCGGGCACGGACGACTGCATGGAATTCATGATTCCCGGCGGGGCCTTGGATCAGTCCTCCCATCTGTCGGCTCTCGCCGGCAAGGGAGAGATCTGGATTACGAAACACGCCGTCGTCCAACTGCCCAAGAAACTGGTGGATCGGGTGGTGCTGGGCATCGACCGTCAGGGGGAATTTTTGCGCAACTTTTTTACGCGAATCGCTGACCTGCCGCCCCGGCAGGTTCCCGATCGGACAGCAACGGAAATGGGAACTCTGGCCGTCGCCCGTATCCTCAACATCCAGACCCCGGCACCGCTGGAGACCAAAAAGGATTAGCCATGTCGGAAAACAGCCCACTTGTTCGGGTGCATGTCAATATTGAACTTTCTGCAGCAGCGCTTCAGGCCGTTGTCGCCAACACCAAAAAAAAGGCCGGCACGGACGATAAGGGCCACTACCGGTTGGATACGGCCGATGCGCTTTCGGAACTGATTTCCCGGTTTCTTCAGGAAAAAGACTTCGATGCTTTTTCTAAGGATGAAAACAATTATTAGTAAAATCGTGAAGTTCGTTTTCGGGACGGCTTCGTAAATTATTACGGCAGCGGGACCGAAGCCTTGTAAAGCGTCACTTCGCCGTTAAGGGCATAGTCCGAAAGGCCGGCGGGGACCAGCAGGCTGTCGCCCCTGGCCACGGTCATTTCCTCGGTTAAACCTTCGCAGCAGATCGTCCCCTCCCCGGATGTGCACAGGAGCAACTCCACACTTCTCTTTTTTGAAGAAACATAAGGCCGTTCAGGCGTGGCCTGGATTCGGCCGAGTGCGAACTCCTCGGCCGGGCAGGGATAGACCGTTTCGCCGGGTCGCAGCGGATTCGCCTGGATAATGTCCACCGGCGTGGGTGTGAAACGGACCACCCGCATCAGTTCTTCCACATCCACATGCTTGGGTGTCAAACCGCCGCGCAGTACGTTGTCCGAATTGGCCATCAGTTCGATCCCCACCCCATCCAGATAGGCGTGCAGCTGACCGGCAGGCAGATACATGGTCTGGCCTGGTTCCAGGCGGATAAGATTCAGCAGGACCGTCGATAGGATTCCTATATCCCCGGGATAAGCGCCGGCCAGTTTGATCATCCATTCGTAAACCGGCGAAGAGTTCTTCAAAAGCCCTGCTTTTTCGGTAATTTCCCTGCAGGCGGATTCCTTTTGATCCTCCGATAGTTTCATCATGGTTTCGAACAGATTCCGCAGCCCCTGGTTTCCCGGTTTCAAAAGCTCCGGCAGGGCTTTTTCGAGCACCTTTGGACAGACCGGTGTCATCAGCCGGTGGATCTCTTCCGTTGCGCGAAACCCGTTCAGCCCGAAGAAGGAAGTCAGGGCGCAGATAATTTCCGGTTTGTGATTGCTGTCCCGATAATTGCGGTCCGGTGCGTCCAATGGAATTCCCATCCGGTTTTCCCGTTCAAACCCTTCCTGGGCCTGGGATCTGCTGGGATGGGCCTGAATGGAAAGCGGTTGGGCCGCTGCCAGAACTTTGAACAGGTAGGGCAAGGCGCTGTCGAATTTCTCTACAGTTGATTTTCCTAATATTTCAAATGGATGTCTCTCGATCAGGCGTTGGAGCGGCAACCGTGCGCCGTGGTACAGGACCGTGGACGGCCCCTTGGGGTGCGTACCCATCCACAATTCCGCTTGGGGATGTTCAGACGGAACGGATTGCCCGGTCAGCTCCGCGATGGCGGTCCGCGATCCCCAGGCGTAAGGCTGGATCACGTTTTCAAGGCGGTAAATTTGCACGATTGTTTTCTCCAAAAGCATCGAACTATGGTTTGCCATCCTCCGGCACGTTGGTATATAGGATTCTCAATAAAATTCAGCTTAATTCTTGACAGTCTCGTAAAAAGTCGAAATTTTCATCTTTTCGTCATTCCGGCGCAAGCCGGAATCCAGCAATTTCAGTTGGTTCTGGATGCCGGATCAAGTCCGGCATGACGAATCTGGTACTTTTTACGGGTTCATCAATTCTTATTACCATGAACCTTACGGTAAACGAAATCTTTTACAGTATCCAGGGAGAATCGGTTCACGCCGGGCTTCCTTGCGTTTTCGTGCGTCTGACCGGATGCAACCTGCGCTGCCGCTATTGTGATACCCGTTATGCATTTAATGAGGGAAGCACAATGGCAGTCGGGCAGATTTTAGATCGGGTTGCATCGTTTGGCTGCAGTCTGGTGGAAATCACCGGTGGGGAACCGCTGCTGCAGAAGGGCACCCCTGAACTGGCAACCGCCCTTCTGGCACAAGGTCACGAAGTCCTCGTGGAAACCAATGGTTCTTTGAACATTGATCGGGTGGACCGCCGCTGCAGCCGTATTATGGACATCAAATGCCCTTCCAGCGGCGAGGCGTCCAAAAACGATGCGGACAACCTCGCGCGTCTTACCGCCAATGACCAGATCAAATTCGTCATCGGCGATGAGGATGATTTTCGGTTTGCCCTTCAAACCCTGGACCGGATGCCCGATGTCCTGCCGCGTGACCGCATTCTCTTTTCCAACGTTGCCGAACAGTTGCCGCCGGATCTGCTGGCTCGCTGGATGCTGGATGCGCACATCCGTGCCCGGATGCAGATTCAATTACATACAGTCATCTGGCCCAATCGAGATTGCGGCGTTTGAGAATGAGTTCCTTAGAGGCCCGATATCGGCGTTACGCTTCATCCCTCGTCACTGCGGAGTACGTTCAGGTACGCCTCGCTCCTCGGGATGGAACATAAAGGTTCGCCGTACGGATGATGACCGATTTGCTGTTCGCTTGCTCACGCTCGCTTTCGCGGCCCGCAAGCCTTGATCTCGGGCCTCTAAGAAACTCATTAAGCATAACTTCATTTAATTGAAGCAATTTATTTGTTATTGCAGGAGATATCAATGAACGAAATAAAAAAGGCCGTCGTATTGTCCAGCGGCGGGTTGGATTCCACCACGGTGCTGGCCATGGCCGCTGACCAGGGATTTGAGATCTACAGTCTCAGTTTTGCCTATGGCCAGCGGCACGATTTCGAATTGCAGGCGGCCGAAAAAGTGGCCGTTGCCATGGGGATCAAGCGTCACCTGATCGCCCGCGTGGATCTTGGATCCGTGGGCGGATCGGCGCTGACCGCCGATATTGCGGTTCCAAAATCCCGTAGCGAATCGACCATGTCCGCCGAAATACCTGTCACCTATGTACCGGCCCGCAACACGATTTTTCTATCCTATGCCCTGGCCTGGGCCGAGGTGCTGGGCGCATGGGACATCTTCATCGGCGTGAACGCGGTGGATTACAGCGGTTACCCTGACTGCCGGCCGGAATACATTCAGGCCTTCGAAACCATGGCCAATCTGGCCACCAAGGCGGCCGTGGAGGGCCAAGGCCACATGACAATCCATACCCCACTGATCCAAATGACCAAAGCCCAGATCATTCAGGCGGGAACGGCCTTGGGTGTGGATTACGGCATCACCCACAGTTGCTACGACCCCGCTCCTGACGGACGGGCCTGCGGGTGCTGCGATGCGTGCATCCTGCGTAAAAACGGATTCGCGGCAGCTGGCATTACAGACCCCACACCCTATGCCGGTTGATAATCAAGGCGACAACCTAACATCTTTGTTAAAGCCATATGTTGATATGCCCCAAGCCCGTCATGCCGGGCTTGATCCGGTATCCAGAACATATTGAAATGACTGGATTCCGGCATCCGCCGGAATGACGCCAACTCTCGATTTCAGACTTTGTACGAGTTCATCAACGTTGCGAACGCGAAAGGAGAAACTCAAATGGAATTTGCCGTGGTTCTTGTGTTGGCGGTTGCGCTGCTGGCGGGACTGATCCAGGCTGAAAAAACAAACTCCCCTAAAAAGATCCTGACCTTCAAAACGCCCCTGTCGCTGTTATTCATCGTTGCCTGGACCCTTCAGCCGTCCCAAAACCCTTTTTTCTCCGGCCTGATTCTGGCAGCCCTGGTGTTTTGCCTGGGAGGCGACGTTCTTTTGGGGATGGGGTCTGACAAGGCTTTTCTCGGCGGTCTGGTCAGTTTCTTGCTGGGCCATGTGATGTATACAGCAGCCTTTTTTACGGCCGCTCGGGTCGGCACGATCATGGCCGTGGCCATGATCGTGCTCCTTTTTGCGGCTGCCTTAGTCTGGCGCTGGCTGGGCCCCCATCTGGAAGAGATGAAGGTGCCTGTGCTGGCCTACATGGTCGTTATCAGCATTATGGTGTGCGCCGCGGCAGGACTGGCCGCCAATGCAGCCCTGCCGGGGACCGCGCGAGCTGTCATCCTGCTCGGAGCCGTCCTGTTTTACATCTCGGACCTTTTCGTGGCCCGCCAGCGCTTTCTGGTGGATGCCATCGTTAACCGGCAAATCGGCCTGCCCCTTTATTATTCCGCCCAGTTCCTGCTGGCATTTTCAGCGGGTTGGGTGCCATGAACGTTCACCAATCCACCGGCAGCCTCACGATTTGCTCGGCCTTGTTGCGGAACAGTACGTAACGATTCTCGCGACCGAACCGGAACAGATCCCGGGTGATGGCCACATCCGACCGGCAGTATTCAAGAATTTTGGCCATCTTGCCCTCTTTCCACCAGCGCAACGCGTCCAGGCCGTCGGCCGTTTTGCCGGCATCCAGTGTCTCCGAGGCCAGGTGGTCCAGCGAAAGGCGATAGCCCAGCCGTTCCTTGACTTTTTCCAGCAGGTCCAGGGTGGGAATGCACCCGAAATCCATATCGGTGTAGGCGGAAAGCACCCGATAGTCGAATCGCTTGATGTTGAACCCGATCACCAGATCCAGTTCCCGAAGCTTTTCAAACAATGCCGGGACCTGTCCCTCGACATATTCAAAGAAGGCATCTTCTTTCGAGTCATAGAGCACGGCACAGCTTACCTTCATTTGCGCGGCCCGGTGCCATCCGCCCACCTCCTTGGCGGACCGCTGGGTCTCGATGTCCAGCACGCCGTAACGAACCGCTGCACCATGGGCTTTTTTTTCGTCCGGAGAAATCTTCGCCTTTCCAGGCTCTCCATCTTCTTTTTCAGCAATCGAAAAAAAAGCCGGACTTTTCGGCGCCTGGCTATCCTTTAAGGCGTTCAATAAAAACAAAGCGGCATTTTTGTCGATGGGACGATTCCCGGAGCCGCATTTCGGCGAATGCACGCAGCTAGGGCAGCCGTTTTCACAGGGACAGTCGACAATGGCACCCCGGGTGACGTCCAGCAATTCCCGGCCCTGTTTGAAGGCCTGGATGCACAGCCCGGCACCTCCGGGCAATCCATCGTAGATAAAAATCCCGGCAGCCTCCAGTTGAGGATGGTAGTTGGTTGAAATGCCCCCTAAATCGTTGCGGTCCGCCATCACCAAAAGGGGGAAAACGCCAATGGCCGCGTGTTCCACGGCGTGAAGTCCCCCCATGACATGGATCCAGGCCGTTTCCGCCTGTCCGATAATTGCAGCGGGCACGCTAAACCAGAGCCCCTGGGTTTCGAAGGTCATGGGCGGCAGATCCAGAGGGCAGCGTTCGAGCACTTTACCGTTGCGGGTATCGATGCGGTCGTAACCGCTGACCTGTTCGGTGACCCGCAGCCTGCCGATGGCCATGGTGGTGGCGTAGACCGGCTTTTGCTCGAAAATTTCCAAAATTCGGGTATCCTTCGCGGATCGCACCCGGGTGTGGTAGAAAACCCGTGCGGCAGCGACACGGACCTTTCGCGTTTCCGGCTCCAGGGAGTTTACCCGAAAGGTTTGTCCGCGATGCAGGTAGATGGCGCCCGGATGGGCCTCCCGGTAGACCCGGAAACCGTCGATCTCTCCCAGCACCCGTTCGTCCGATTCATCGACGATGACGAAACGGGAGCCGGAACCCCGCAGGTCCACATGACGATGGGGGCTTTTAAGCGGCGAGTAGCAGGTCGTGCCGTCGGCGCTCAGATAAAGCCGGCCGTCGGTGACCAAACGGTCGATGCCTGCTCTGAACGCCTCGGGTTTCAGCATGGGATCGTCGGTTTTCAGGGCGAGTTCCGCCGCCGCACACACCAGGTGCCGATCCATCACATCCGCATTGGCGGCGTTAACCACGGCGGCTTCCGCCGGCCGCTCTACCAGTTGCTCCGGATGCCGGATGAAAAACTGGTCCAGAGCATCCTCCCCGGCCACCAGAACCACCGCCGACTCCCGCCCGCTGCGCCCCACCCGTCCGCCGCGCTGCCAGGTGGCCACAATGGATCCCGGATAGCCCACCAGAAGGCACAGATCCAGGCTGCCGATATCGATGCCCAGTTCCAGCGCGCTGGTGCTGATCACCGCCAGCAGTTCACCGGAGGCCAGTCTGGCTTCGATCTCCCGCCTTTCCTCGGGCAGAAATCCGGCACGATAGGCGCTGATACGGTCGGCAAAGGCGCCGGAACGGTTTTTGGCCCAGATGGCCAAAAGCTCCGTCAGTTTGCGGGACTGGGTGTAAACGATAGTCCGCAGATTCCGGCTCAGGGCCGCCTTGAGCAGCATCAGGGTGGCAGTCAGGGGCCCGTCCACCGGATCGATCACCAGTAGATGGCGCTTTCCCGTTCCTGCGGTACTTTCCTCGACGGTTTCCACGGTCAATCCGGTCAGTTGAAAAGCCAGTTCCTCGGGATTGGCCACGGTGGCCGACGTGAACACGAAGGTGGGTGCCGCGCCATAGTGACGGCACAGTCGCATGAGGCGGCGGAACACCTGGGCCATGTGCGAGCCGAGGATGCCCCGGTAAGTATGCACCTCGTCAACGACCACGAAACGCAGCCGGGCCAGCAGATCGGCCCAGCGGTCATGATGGGGGCAGATAGAAAGGTGGATCATCTCCGGATTGGTCAAAAGGATGTGGGGTGGATTGTCGCGGATTTTCTTGCGCCGGTAGGCCGAGGTATCTCCGTCGTAAATCTCGGACCGCAGCTCTATCGGTGTGAGGTGGGAAGCGATTTGCCCGATGGTTTTGCGCTGATCCTGGGCCAATGCCTTCAACGGGTAAATGAAAAGGGCGCGAGCTTCCGGATCCTGAAAAACGGATTCGATTACCGGCAGGCAATAGGTCAGGGTTTTGCCGGAAGCCGTGGCGGTGGCGGCCACGACATGTTTCCCCTGACGGATCGCGTCCATGCTTTGAACCTGATGGCGGTATAAACGGTCGATTCCAAGGTTCGCCAGCACGGCTTGAATGGGTTCGGGCCAGAGCTTGGCGGGGGTGGCGTACACCGGTTCGATGGGTGCGAACTCGCGATGGTAGGCCACCTGGCCTTCAAAGGGTTTGGCGGCTTTCAGGGCCAGGATGTATTCCTCGATGGGATGGCTGTGGGTCATGATTTCTTTCGCGTAAGCATTCACAGGATACCGCATCTGCTTTGTTCCCGGGCACTGATATGGTTGACAGTTGTCAAGAGAAAAAATAACTCCCTGCCAACTGTTTTTCAGCGGTCCTTGTCAGTGCTATGTTCCAGGGCACTCAAAGGAGCGGAACCAGAGTTGCGACGGTTGATCACTCTGATATTCGCGGATTGGATACCGCATGACATAGCTTCGTCGTGGAGCTGCCTCGGTCTTGATTCGGGAGTTCGGCCAAACGACCTATCCAATAGTGCCCTCGAGGGTTCTCCTGACCGTGGTTGCGCCCCTGTAACTGCCCTGGAACGTTGTTGGATTTGTTTGTTAAATGATCTCCGTTAGATTGTTGCCAGTTGTTCTTTGATTATCTGTTTGGGTTAGTTGTTTGCCGGTACTTCAATTTCATTTGCGATTGCCCACATGAATCCGCATAGTTCCCGTGCAATGGCCGTTACGACAACTTGTTTCGCTTTTCCTTTGTTCCATAGTCGACGGTAGCGAGAGCAAAGCCGGAGTTGCGCCTTCCACGAAATATCACAGACGGATTCTGGCAGGCCTTCTTGTCGTTTGAGCAATGCCCGGCTGACCCGGGCCGGCAGCCGATATGCCCAGGCTGCCTCGGTCAGGACACGGCGGACATGTCCATTTCCAGCTTTGGTAATCGGACCGCGCTTTGTTTTTGGACCACTGGAGTGCTCCGACGGCACCAGACCCAGATAGCTCATCAGTTCGCTTGGTGTTTGGAACCGTTTCAGGTCGCCGATCTCGGCAACGGTCGTGGCCGCCACAATTGTTGAGACACCGCGCATGCTCTGAAGTGCCTGAACAATTGGGTACAGCTGCCATTCGGGCAGTAGCTGTTGGATTTGTTCGGTCAATCGTTGTGCGCGTTCTTTGCATTGATTCACGGTGCCGATATACTCTTGCAGGACGACCTGTTGGGACTGATGAGGCATCTTGATGTCAGACAGCCAGCGCATATGGGCTATGCTCCACGGCGATCCACCCGTATAGCGGATCCCACTGCGAAGGAGGAAAGATAGCAGACGATGTTTACTTCTTTTCTCGTCATTTTTTACATCTTCCCTGGCTCGGGTCAAATCCCTGATGGCTTCGTCTTCGGCACGGGGAACGTAGACAGCGGTAAGGTTGCCGGAACGATGCAGACGGGCCAGCATCAGAGCATCGCGACGATCATTTTTGATTTGGTTTCCACTGGGCTTGGGAATCCTGGATGGTGCGACCACATCACAATCGAATCCCTGATCGGAAAGATGGCGATAGATCTGATAGCCACAAGGACCGGCTTCGTACACAAAGTGTAGTCGGTTGCCCGTGCTGACCAGTTTGCGAACGACCTTGTCCAAGGTGGAAAGAGTGCCATCGATTTTGCCATAATGACGCACTTGTCCTTTACGGCCTTCGTCAGCAATTGCGATATCAATGGAATTTTTATGGACGTCCATACCGATAAATGTGTTATGCTTTGTCATGACCTGCCTCCTTGATTTTGGCTCTGTGTTGGGGTTTATCAGACGACATCCAACATAACCCACGTTTGCAAGGATGGCAGGTTTTTTTATCCGGGATTGCTGCGGAGTCCAGCGAAAATCATCATGGCCGAGAATGGGCCCCTAAAAATGCTCGTCGGAGGTCATGATGGATTTTCGCGGGTTGCTCTCATAGATTCACCGTGTTGCTCGGTCTAAACTGTCAACCATTATGTCTTGAAGGTTGACCACCAAACCGTCTGCATGCCCGGCGCCTTACATCTGCGGCACCCTGTAAACGCTTACTGATCAGGCAGTTGCGGTACATTGGGCATTTCAACCCCATGAACGGGTACGCTTTCGTGGTGCGCCACCCGATGCTTTTATGTTCAGTATGTCTTGAAAAACTGAAAAAATACGCTATAGTAACGTTGTTCGAGCAAGGCAGATCGCCAAATAACGAGCGGCAACCCTCACCCCAAAAGGCCCTGCTGCCCTGGACGGGAAGGGCCACTATCGCATGACACCATCTCCCAATTCAAGAGGAAGGCATTAGCGTTGGACGATCCTTTTTTATCCGGCCCGGGTAACGTTTGCCCGAACGGGATGCAAGTTCGCTTCGCTTGCTTTGCATGTAAGCCAAACCGACTGATCGGTTTTCATCCCTGCCCATGCACCGGCCATACAGGAGCAGGCGGATGATGGTAAGCCAATTATTGATTCTTTTGGTCCTGCTTTTGCTGTCGGGGTTCTTCTCATCGGCGGAGACGGCCCTGTTTTCCATCAGCCAGACCCGCGCAAGGCATCTGGCCAAGGAAAAAGACCGGGCCTACCAGTTGATCAAGCGCATGAAGGACGACCCTCATAAACTGCTGACCACCATTTTGATCGGAAACAACGTGGTCAACGTGGCCGCTTCGGCGATCGCCACCGCCCTGACCATCAATGTTTTCGCCAACTACGCCGTGGGACTGGCCACCGGTGGCATGACGTTCCTGATCCTGGTTTTCGGTGAGGTCATTCCCAAATCATTCGCCACCCGCAACAACATCCTTATTGCCAGGCTGACGATTTTTCCCATCTACTGGATGTCGCTGCTGTTCTACCCGATCATCCTGTTTCTCAATTTCATCCCCCGCATTACCGGCAAGATGAGCAAGACCCCCTCGGCTACTGAAGAGGAACTGATCACCTTTGTGGAGGTGGTCGAGGAACAGGGCGTCATCAAGGAAGAAGAGCGGGAAATGATTCACAATGTCTTCGAGCTCGACGACACCAGCGCCTCGGAAATCATGACCCCGCGTGCCGACATGTTCGTGGTGGACGCCAACGAACCCCTGGATTTCAAAGCCATTGCCGAATCCGGTTTCACCCGCATTCCGGTGATTGAAGACGACAGCGACCATGTGATCGGCATCCTGAATATCAAGGACATCTTCATGCACCAGGCCACCTCGGACGCTCCGGTCGATGTCCGGGCCATCATGCGCCCGCCCTATTTCGTGCCGGAAAACAAGAAACTGGACCGCATGCTGCATCAGTTCAAGGCCCGCAAAAACCACATGGCCATTATCGTGGACGAATATGGCGGCGTGTCCGGGCTGATCACTCTGGAAGACGCCATAGAGGAACTGGTCGGCGAAATCCGGGACGAAACCGACAAGGAAGAGCCGCACATCGTCCGCAGAAAACCCAAAGAGTGGGTGGTTCTGGGCAAATCCGACATCGAGGAGGTCAATCGGAAAATCGGCATGCCCATTCCCGAGTCCAAGGAGTACGACACCTTTTCCGGATTCATCCTCGACACCATCGGCAGAATCCCCGAGGAGGACGAGGCCTTCACCATTGCCGGCTACAAGGTCGTGGTCCTGGAAATGGACGGCAACCGCATCAAACGCTATCTGGTGCAGGCCCTGGCGCCCCAGGCCGACGGATAGATGAATCCGCGGGCGGCCGATCCGACTCCCCACCCTGCCAGGGACTTCCGCACCGCCTTGCAGTTCTATCTGATCGACTGTACCACCCTGCCCGGCAAACTCATCGACATCCTCATCATCGGCCTGAACCTGGCCGTTTGCGCCATCCTCGTGGTGGAAACGTATCCCGTCTCCGCCGAATTGAGGACGTTCATGTGGCGGGCGGAGATTCTCATCGTCGCCGTTTTCATTCTCGAGTACATGGCCCGGTTATACGGCGCCAGGAACCGCTGGAAACAGGTGCGCGACATATACTCCATCATCGATCTGGTTGCCATCCTGCCGACCTTGATCCTGGTTCTATATTCCGCCGGGGGCATCGAGGCTGACCTTGGAGCACTCGGCGTGGTCAGGGGCCTGCGGATTTTTAGAATCCTGCGCTTTTTCCGGTTTACCGCCGACCCCGATTTCTTTTTCGGGCGCATTACCCATCAACTGCTGCGGGTGCTGCGACTTTTTCTGACCATTGTCATCATTTTCTTCGTTTCGTCCATCCTCTTTTACGAAGTGGAACACCCGGTCAATGCCGGCGTGGGCACCTTCACCGATGCCTTTTACTTTACCGTCGTGGCCCTGACAACGGTCGGTTTCGGGGACATCACACCCCTGTCCGAAGGCGGCAAATGGGTGACCATTTTGATGATCCTGTCCGGCATCGTTTTGATCCCCTGGCAGGTCAGCCGCATCGTCAAGGAGTGGATCCACATCGCCCGCAAACGCGACATCGTCTGTTCCCACTGCGGACTGCGCTATCATGACGAAGATGCCTCGCACTGCAAATCCTGCGGCCACATCATTTATCAGGAGTACGATGGGACCTAAGCAATTGTTACGATATGGTTTTTTCCTGCTGATGGCGGCAGCGGTCCCTGTTGCCGTTTGCGGATCGGACAAGCCCGACATGATCCTGGAGCGTTTTTCGAAAATGGATCCGGGCGGTGCGGTGACGGGCTGGACGCCCATGACTTTCGACAAAATCGAAGCCCACACCCGCTACACCTTGGTCAACGATGGCGGCAGAACTGTCCTGCGGGCCGACAGCCAGGCTTCGGCATCCGGCCTGGTAAGGAAGTTGGATGCGGATCCCGGGGCCTATCCGCTGCTGTCCTGGGAATGGAAGGTAAACCGTGTGATTGCCAAAGGGGATGTGACTCAAAAATCGGGCGATGACTACCCTGCCCGAATATACGTCACCTTTGCCGAGAACCCGGAAGATCTGAGTTTTTTCCAGCGGACCCGCCTGGCCGCTGTCCGGATGGTGTACGGCAAAACGCCGCCTTCGGCAGCCCTGGCTTACGTATGGGGCAACCGGGCCCCGGTGGAAACCATCCATCCGAACCCTTACACGGATCGCGTTCAAATGATCGTTGTGGAGAGCGGCCCGGTGCATTTGAATCAGTGGCGAATGCACCGCAGAAACATCGTCGAGGATTTCAGGCGCGCCTTCGGCAAAAATCCGCCCCGCCTATCCGGTGTTGCCGTGATGACCGACACGGACAACACCGGCGAATCGGCGACCGCCTGGTACGGAGATGTGGTTTTTTCCCGGAAGATGGAAGAGTGAGGATCGACTTCCGACTTCCTTCCTCCGGTTTTATTTCACCCGCTCCACATACTGTCCGGTGCGCGTATCGATGCGGATTTTTTCGCCCTCGTTGACAAAAGGCGGCACCTGAACCACATGACCGGTTTCCAGGGTGGCAGGCTTGGTGGAGCCGGCGGCCGTATCCCCTTTGGCCCAGGGTTCGGCCTCGGTGATGGTCAGTTCCACAAAATTGGGCAGGGAGACGTCCAGGGCCTTTTTCTCGAACATGAGCACGTTACAGACGGTGTTTTCCTTGAGAAAGGCTTTGGCTTCGCCGACCTGTTCTTCGGAAAGAAAATCCTGCTCGTAGTTGGACGAATTCATAAAACAGTAAGCGTTGCCGTCGAAGTAGAGATATTCCATCTCCACCTCTTCCAGATTGGCTTCATTGAATTTCTCGCCGGAACGATAGGTCTTGTCGAACTGCGCACCGGTGATCATGTTCTTGAGCCGGCACTTGTATAGCGCCTGCCCTTTGCCGGGTTTCACGAATTCGAACTGAACGACCACATATGGATCGCCGTCGATTTCAATTTTCAGCCCTTTACGTAAATCACTGCTTTCGTACATATCTTTTGTCCTCCTTCATAAATCTCTTTAAATTAACCTTTATCACCTGCCCGGCAGGTTTCAGCAATGAGTTTTTCCACCCGTTGGGGGTCTTTTTTAAAGCGTATGGGTCGCCCCGTGTCGTCGACCGCATTGGTGCAGGTACAGCTGTCCACACCGAAAGGGCCGACCTGAAGAACCCCTGCGGCGACGTTTTCCGGGGAAATGCCCCCGGCCAGAATCACCGGGATGCGAGACCAAGTCACCAGTTTGGCTGCAACATCCCAATCGCAGGTCAACCCGGTGATGCCCACGAAACCGTTGACAGGCTGCTCGGTGTCGCCGGAGCCCGTCGTCCCGCTGAGCACCGTGTCAGTCAAAAAAAGGTCGCTCATGGGTTCCAACCGCGCGGCCAGCACCAACACCGCCTGGTCGTCGGCCATCCCCGGCCGTCCGATGGGAATGGAGCGCATGATACGGATGTCGGGAAATCGACGCCTGACCGCCTCCTGCAATGCCAGCGCTTCTTCGATGCTTCGCTCCCGGCCGGAATTCAGGTGGTCGCAAAAGTGCACGATATGCGGCCTGTATTCGTCCAGGGTTTCCAGTACCGCGTCCGTATCATTGTACAGGGGGATCAGGCTGCTGACGGCCCCCATTTTGCGGACCGTTGCAACGGTTTCTTGAAGAACCGGATCGTGCCGGTCCTTTTGCGAGGGTACCACGCTGCCGATATGATCGACCCCCAAAGCGATCATCTTGCGGGCCTCTTCGGGGGTCTGTATTTCATAGATCTGTACAATGGGGTGCGTCATTATCTTCAACATTCCTGAACGGTTAAAGGCACCGACCCTGAAGTTCCGGTGGCCGTCTCTACCACATTCGCCGCCTTTGTGCAAACCGGCTCACAATCCCGGGTACACACGGTGAGCGACCTCTTTAGCCAGGTCGGGAGCCAATTCGTCCAGAACCGGCTGAAGCATTTTATAATAGGTCCGGATGCGGTCTACGTAAATCATCGCTTCGCTGCCGCGCGCGTACCGGTACTCTAAAGTGCTGTAATATTTCTTCTGTTGCAGCAGCGGCAGCACCGACCGGACACCGTGCCAGGTGTCATCCGCTTTGCCCAGCCTTTTGGCCAGTAAACGGGCATCTTCCAGATGGCCAAAACCGATATTGTAGGCCGCCAGGGCCATCAAGGTGCGGTCCGGTTCGAGCACGTCCGAGCCCACCTGACGCCGCAATCGCGCCAGGTAGCGGGTTCCGGCAAAAATGGAAGCCTTTACGTCCAGGCGGTTTTCAATGCCTAAAGAGGCAGCGGTTTCGCGTGTCAGCATCATGATTCCCCGAACGCCGGTGTAACTTTTGGCCTTGGGATTCCAGTGCGACTCCTGGTAAGCCATGGCTGCCACCAGCCTCCAGTCCAGTTTGTACTTTTTAGCGGCGGCTTCGAAATACTGACGATATTTGGGAAGCCGCACCTTAATCCGCCGTCGGTACCGGGCCAGATCGACGTAATCGAAAGATTCCAGATGGCTGTAATAATGGTCGACAAGTCCCCGGATCTTTTTGCGGGTCTCTTCCTTGGCGAACCAGGTGTGCATGGACTGGCTCAGATGGCGGTTGCGCGGATCCGTTGCCCAGTTCAGGGATTGGGGCGTTCCCAAGGTCAACAGGATTTTCAACTCGGGGTAATAATAGCGGTTCATGGACAAGATATTGGAATCGACAAGTGTCAACGGCAAAGCACGATTGTACACCATCTGAAGCAGATCTTCGGTATTGTAAGCGGTAAGAATCTGCCACCGAATGCCCGGATAGTTCTCGCGCATGGATTTCAAAATCTCGATACGGGCGCTGCTGCCGGTCATCCACAGGGTATAGTCTTCGAGTTCTTTTTCGCTTTTGATCTCCGGGCCGGCACGGTGTCCCACCACCTGCTGTTCCACATCCAAATAGCCCGGTCCCAATTCAAGTAGACGGGCCGACTGGCGGCCGAAGGGAAAGCCGGCGGCAATCACATCGCCCTGCCCGTCTTTCAGGGCGGCGATCATCCCGGCCTCATCTTCGATGACCTTTACGCGCAGGCTTACCCCCAGGTAATCGGCAAAGTCTCTGGCCAGTTCGTATTCGAATCCGGCGGGACCGTGGGGGCCGATGTAATAGCAGGCGGCATTGTTGCGGGTGATCAACACCAACTCGCCTCTGGATATGAGTCCCTCCAGGTCATTTTGGGTCAGGGGCCCATCGCATCCCCACAGGGTCAACACCCACGACAGGAGCAGCAGGCAAAACCCGATTCGCTTCAGCACATCCATAACCATGTTGGTCGATTCAATCTGCACCCGGATCCGGCAGCAAGCGTCCGGACCGGATTGCATCCTCTTGTTTAATCAGCAACATCGTCCAGTCGATCCGGCATATTCTATAATCGCAGAAGGGGATTTTAGCAACCCGGAGAAGATGCTTCGTCCAGTTGCCTTTTTCCCGGGATAGTGCTATGACCCCCCAAATCGTTCAACCCGTTGAATTATAGCGTATTTGTGATGGTTTAAGTACCAAACGCACCAAATGCGTTCATTTGGAGAATCGCCATGATCGTCATCATCGACTTCGGATCCCAGTTTAACCAGCTCATCGCCCGTCGGGTTCGGGAATGCCGTGTCTATTGCCAGATCGAACCGCCCACCGTCAGCGCCGATCAGATTCGCTCGCTGGCTCCTGAAGGCATTATTCTTTCCGGCGGACCGTCCAGCATTTACGAAACCAACAGTCCCCGGGTGGATGCCGGCATTTTCAAGCTGGGCATTCCGGTACTGGGCATTTGCTACGGCATGCATTTCATGGTGGACAGCCTGGGCGGAAAGGTCAAGCAAGCCGCCAAACGTGAGTACGGCTTTGCCGCCCTGAACGCCAAAAAACAGATTGGGCTTTTCAAAGGCGTCGGCAAGGAAACCGTCACCTGGATGAGCCATGGAGACTCCATCGATACCCTGCCCAAAGGATTTACCGTTACGGCCTCCACCGGCAACACAAAAGTGGCTGCCATGGCCAGCGCCCGCAAAAAATTCTTCGGTGTCCAGTTTCATCCGGAAGTAGAGCATACTGCCGAAGGGCGCAAAATGATCCGTAATTTTCTGTTCGACATCTGCGGATGCAACCCTTCATGGACCATGAAATCCTTCGCCCGGGAAACCATCGACCAGATCCGGGAAACCGTTGGCGACAAAAAGGTGATTCTGGGGCTTTCGGGCGGGGTCGACTCCTCTGTTGCCGCACTGCTGATTCACCGGGCCATCGGCAAAAACCTCACCTGCATCTTTGTCGACAACGGTCTTTTGCGAAAAGACGAAGCCACCCAGTTGAAGCATAAGCTGAAAAGCCGGCTCAACATCAACATTCGTTTCGTCAAGGCCGCTTCCAAATTTGTAAAGGCCCTTTCTAAGGTGACCGACCCGGAGCGCAAGCGAAAAATCATCGGCAAGGTGTTCATGGATGTGTTCGAGGCCGAGGCCAAAAAAATCAAAGATGCCGACTTTCTCGCCCAGGGGACCCTTTATCCCGACATCATCGAATCCCAGTCGGCTTTCGGCGGTCCGACCTCGGTGATCAAGTCCCATCACAATGTGGGCGGGCTGCCGAAAAAAATGAAGCTCAAACTGGTTGAACCCTTAAAGTATCTGTTCAAGGACGAGGTCCGTAAACTTGGAAAAACCTTGGGATTGGACGACGATCTGGTATGGCGCCAGCCGTTTCCCGGACCGGGGCTGGCCATCCGGGTGATCGGGGAGATCACCAAAAAACGTCTGGATGTGCTGCGCGAAGTGGACGCGGTGCTGCTGGAAGAAATCCGGGCAGCCGGCTACTACCGCAAGGTCTGGCAGTCTTTTGCCGTTTTGCTGCCCATCAAAAGCGTGGGAATCATGGGCGACGGCCGCACCTACGAAAACATTGTCGCCATCCGGGCGGTAACCAGCAAAGACGCCATGACCGCGGATTGGGCAAGGTTACCCCACAAGCTGCTGGGCAAGATCTCCAACCGGATTATCAATGAGGTGCGCGGGGTTAACCGGGTGGTCTACGACATCAGTTCCAAACCGCCGAGCACCATTGAATGGGAATAGCCGACCGATGACTACGGAAAACGACGACGCCCGCTTCACCATTCGTGACGAAGAAAATGCGCCGGACTCGCTTTATGTTGCCGATGCGGAAAATCTGCGCATCGAAAAATTGAGCACCCGGATCACTCTGGTTGCCGTACTGATCCCCTGCCTGCTGGTGATCGTATTGGCCATTGCCTATCTGGATATCAAAAACCGGGTGATCAATACCCAGAATACCGGTTCCATGGGGGTCCAGAACCTTTCCAAGGACCTGGAGTCGCGATTTTCGTCCCTTTCCCTCAAGCAGGCCAAAATCGAGGAAGAACTGTCAAAAACATCCCAGACACTGGAAACCGCCACCGCCGCCCTGCAGGTAAATCTTAAAAAGTCCACGGCCGAGATGAAACGCTTGATCGATGCCAAACCGGACCGGTCAGCCCTGGCCGCCGTGGAGAAAAAGACGGACGCGGGCATCGCCGCCCTTCGAAAGGAAGTGTCCGATCTGGACGCTGCGTTGAGCAAGTTCGACGAGGAGTTGTCCGGCCAGATTCAGATCATGGCCGACGGCCTTAGACAAGATCAGGGTCGTCTTGCGGAGATCGAAAGCAAAACCAGCCAGTTAGAAACGGAAAAACTCAACAAGTCTTCGATGGAACTGACCCTGGGCTTGGAACGGCTGGCCCTCCAGGAAATGGTCAAGGAACGGATTCGTGAATTGCAGCAAAAACTGGCTGCCATGGACAAACGCATCGAAGATCTGAATCAACGCCTAAAAAGTCGGCGAACCGAGGTGCCCGCTCCACAACCTGAAACGTCTTCTGCGCCCCAACCGGCTGCACCGCCCTCCCCTACCGAAAAGATCGAGGAACAAACCATAAACTGACGACCCCGCGCATTTGCTTACAGTCCGTTGGAGCGGTTCAGCACAACCCCATAGCCAGCATTTTTTCCCGGATGCGTTGGATGTCCAACGGCAGATCCACCTCCGGCGAATCGTAAGGGGTGACGACCACCCGTATCCGGTGACCGTGTTCCATGGCCCGCAAT
The DNA here is from genome assembly GCF_009688965.1 of Desulfosarcina widdelii. Lineage (GTDB taxonomy): Bacteria > Desulfobacterota > Desulfobacteria > Desulfobacterales > Desulfosarcinaceae > Desulfosarcina > Desulfosarcina widdelii. The sequence continues at coordinate 1,160,368 of NZ_AP021875.1, forward strand.
TGCTCCAGCTTTTCGATCTCTTCCAGCCGTCCGGGTGCCAGGGAGCGAAAGCACTCCAGAAATTCCCGCGTGTAGGCATAGACGCCCAGATGTTTGTAAGTGTCGTACCCTTGAGATGTGTCCCGTCCACGGGGAATGGCGGCCCTGGAAAAATACAGGGCGTCGCCGTGGTTGTCGAAGACGACCTTGACATCCTTGGGGTCGGATATTTCTCTTGGGTCGACGATGGCAAAGGCCAGGGTGCTCATTTTCACCTCAGGCTCCTCGTGAAAAGGACGCACCAGGGCGTCCAGGCAACGTGGGTCCACCATCGGCTGGTCGCCCTGAATATTGACGACTACGTCGGACATGGCTAATTTCAACTGCTCGGCTGCCTCGGCCACACGGTCGGTTCCCGAACGGCATTTCGAGGAGGTCATCAGAACGCTGCCGCCAAATCCTTCCACGGCATCCCGAATCCGCGTGTCATCGGTGGCCACGTGCACTGAATCCACGCAGTCCGCCTGGCTGGCGCGCCGGACCACCCATTGGATCATCGGCTTTCCGCACAGATCCGCCAGCGGTTTGCCTTCGAAGCGGGACGACCCGTAGCGGGACGGAATGATTACCGCGACCTTCAATTCCATCCCCCTATCAGATGCAGGTGCAAATGAAAAATCACCTGGCCGCCGCCTTTTTCCACATTGAACAGCAGCTTGTAACCTGATTCGTTAACGTTCTCTTTTTTGGCCATATCTTTGGCCGTCAGGATCATCTCTGCCAGGATGTCGCTGTCTCCCGGGACAAGGTCGTTGATGCTGCGAATATGTCGTTTGGGAACGATCAAAAGGTGCACCGGCGCATGGGGATGGATATCCCTGAAAACCACCAGCCTTTCATTTTCATAAAGAAATTCAGTGTCCATCCGACCATTGGCGATCTTGCAAAAAAGACAATCTTTTTCCATATCAGGCGTCTCCAGTCCGCTTTTTCATCATCGTTCACGCCAGTCGATGAATGGGTACCGGGGTAAAAAAGAGGGTTGAAAGGTTTCTGTTCCTACCGGTAGCGCCGCTGCCTTGTCAAGCACACAATTTTCTCAAGCTGCGGATTGCCAAACGGCTTTAGCTGTTCTCCGAAAACGGCAAAAATACCTGAAATTCATTATTTAAGTTTTAATATGGCCGGCCGATATTATCGATGAACAAGCGAGATCGACGGCGTTGTGTACCGTGGTATCAGCCTTCCGTCAGACTGTTCTCGCTGCAGGTAGACCCCGAACCGGCAAACGAGCAACCGTTATTATGAACATCCTGATTGCAGACGATGACCCCGTCACCCTGAAACTGCTGGTTTCCCGCATTGAAGCCTGGGGCGGTCATACGGTGGTTGCGGCCGATGACGGCGAGAAGGCCTGGCAGATCGTCCGGGACAGGCCCATCGACATCGTGATCAGCGACTGGCTGATGCCCGGATTGGACGGATTGTCGCTCTGCCGGCAGATCCGGGAACGGACGGCAGCCAAGTACGTCTATGTAATCCTGATCAGTGCTCAGAATTCAAAAAGCGACATCGTCCATGGCCTCGAAAGCGGCGTTGACGACTACATCACCAAGCCCATCGACATGGAGGCCCTGCGGGCGCGCATTGCCATCGGAGTCCGCATCGTCGAACTGGAGCGCTCGCTCAATGCAAAAATCGAGATCATCACGGCCAACCACTACCAGACGATCCGTGTGTTCTCCCAACTGGTGGAGGCTTTCGACAACGATCTGGGTGGACATTGCCGAAGAACCGCAAAACTGGCCGTGGAATTGGCGACCAAACATCCCGATGTCGGGGATGCACAGATCCCGGTCATCGAAACGGCCGCCCTGCTGCACGATATCGGCATGGTTGGCATTCCCAAGGCCATCTTGAACAAACGCCGCACGGAGATGATCGACGACGAAAGGCAGTTGTACCAGTCCCATGCATCCATGGGAGCCCGCATCATCGGTGAAATCGAAATCATGAAACCGGCGGCCCTGCTGGTGGGCCTGCACCACGAACAATACAACGGCATGGGGTTCCCGGATCGATTGGCCGGCGATGAAATCCCCATCGGCGCCCAGTTGATATCGGCGGCATCCATTTACGACAATATGGTTCATAAGGGCGACATCGATCTCGACGAAATCCCGGAGCACCTGAATCGCATCCGCGGCTATCAGTTGTCACCGGAAATCGTAGAAATGCTGATGGAGATCAATGTGGTCCGCCGGCACGAACGGGCCGGCAGAACCGAGGAAAAACGCGACCTGGATTCGTTGACACCGGGCATGACGCTGGCGGCCAACGTTCACATGAAAACCGGCGCTTTCGTCATGGCCGCCGACACCCAATTGAACGCGTACCTGATCGACAAGCTGAAACACTACCACACCGTTGGCACCATTTCCAACAAGGTGCTGATTCGCAAAGATCCGTGAGGAGCGAATGGACTTAGCAACCATCATCGGCCTGGCCAGTGGATCCGTATTGATTCTGGCTTCCATCGTCATCGGCGGCAGTGCCCTGATCTTCATCAATATCCCCGGGCTGCTGATCGTTGTGGGGGGAACGCTGGCCACCACATTCATCAAGTTCACCATGGCCGATGTCATCGGATCCATCAACGTGGCCATGAAAGCGTTCACCGTCAAAATGGAAGCGCCTGAAAACATCATCAGCGAGATGGTGGAATTCACGCGCATCGCCAAAAAGGAAGGGTTGATCGCCCTGGAAAAGGAAAATCCGTCCGACCCCTTTTCCGGAAAAGCCCTGCGATACCTTTCCGACGGCTACGACGAAGGGTTGATTGCCGACATGCTCAACAAGGACATCCGCCTGATGCGGCAGCGGCACACCACCGGGCAGAACGTATTTAAGGGCATGGGTGATTCCGCACCGGCCTTCGGCATGGTCGGCACCCTCATCGGCCTGGTTCAGATGCTGGCATCCATGTCGGATCCGGCCAGTATCGGCCCCTCCATGGCCGTGGCTTTGCTGACGACCCTGTACGGGGCCGTTCTGGCCAACCTCGTGGCCCTGCCCCTGGCTGACAAGCTGTCTTTGAGGAGCGAGCAGGAAAGTCTGAACAAAAGCATCGTCATGGAGGCCGCCATCGCCATCAACCGGGGCGTGTCTCCCATGGTGCTGGAAGAATCGCTTAAAATCTTTCTCTCTCCCAAGGAGCGAGACAAGGCCCAAGCTGGTGAAGCCAATGCCGAAGCCGGCGAGGCCAAAGCCGAATAACACAAGGTAACCGATGTCCGACGATATCCAGGAATGCCCTCCGTGCGAAGCTGGCGCCCCTCGATGGATGACCACCTTCGGCGATCTGATGAGCCTGCTGCTCTGTTTTTTCGTTTTGCTGCTCTCCTTTTCCGAAATGGATCGGCAGAAGTACAAAGTGGTCGCCGGATCCATGGAGCGGGCCTTTGGCATGCAGCGTAAAAAAAATGTCTCCGAATCGCCCCGCCATGGACTCCAAATGATCGCCAAGGATTTCGACCAGCAGTCCATCGCCACGCGGGTAAAGGAGTTTGTCGGGAAGGAAATCGAAGAAAATTTTGATGAACTCTACAGTAAGATTGCCGACGACTTCGAGATCGAAGCCGGTGAGAACGAAGTCGTTATCCGACTGATGGGAGAAAGCACCTTCGACTCGGGAAAGGCCGAAATCAAACCGGAACTCAAACCTCTAATTTTGCGGATCGGAAAGATCCTGGCCACCGAGGCCAATGGCGACATCGTGATTGCCGGCCATACTGACAACGTACCGATTCACGGAGGCCCTTATCAAACCAACCTCAAGCTCTCCATTGCCCGCGCCGCCACGGTGGCCCAGTTTCTGCTGGATCAGAAAACGATCGATCCTAAGCGTGTCTCTACCATGGGATTCGGCGAATACCGGCCCATTGCCGACAATGCAACCGCTGAAGGCCGCCGCAAGAATCGTCGGGTGGAGATTATCGTCGGCACCATACCCCATGCCCGCCAAAACGAAAAATACGGCGTCCCCCCCGTCAATCCTTAGGGAGGCGGTTTCAAAATGTTTCAGCTCGGCTAAGGTCAAGGCAGAGCGACCATTTCAACCGCAGGCGCCCCGAAGGAAGTGCCCTTGGGGTGCATGCCTGTAGTATTCCGAGGATTGAAATGGGAGCCCAACACGGACATTGGCCGAAATGGGACATTTTTAACCTGTCTCTATAATTGATGAACGCGTAAAAACTCACACAGGTCTATCCGTTTGAAAATATTGTTAAAATAGAAAATTAGGCGTTGTCTTCTCCGATCCTGCATGGTATGAATAACATATATTTACAGCACGTTAACCGGGAGAAGGCATGATCCGCATCAAAAACCACAAACAGCAACAACTGTTCGATCCGTGGAGCCATTTAAGCCCCAAAAGGCGAAGAATGCTCGACGAAGACTGGCCGGGGCTTTTCCGGGAACACCTGCTGGAAGTACTTCCCGTCGATCGGATGCTGCCACATTTTACCGATGGAGTCGGGAGGCCCAGCAAGGAAATTCATACGGTGCTGGGGCTGCTGCTGCTCCAGCAAACCATGGATCTGACCGACAGGGCCGCCATCGAACAGTTGGCCTTCAACATCCAGTGGCATTATGCCCTCAACATCCCGGAAGAGAGCGACGATGCCAAATATATCAGTGAGAAGACCCTGTACACCATGCGCCAGGTGATGATCGACAATCAGCTTGACGAAATCATGTTCGATGCCGTCGCCGATAAATTGGCCGTGGTATTCGGGGTCGATATCAAGGACCAGCGTATCGACTCGGTCCATATCCAATCCAACATGCGCAAACTCGGGCGCATCGGTATTTTCAGCCGGACCATCTTCAAGTTTCTGGTCAACCTCAAACGCCAGCATCGGAAGCTTTTTGATACCATCGACGAGAAAATCGTGTCGTGTTATTGGGGCAAGAGAGCCCTGGCCGCCTTTGCCATGGTAAAACCGTCACAATCCGAGAAAACCCTGAAAACCGTCAGCGCCGACCTGTTCGATCTCATTGAGCAGTTCAAGGATCGGCCCAGGGTTTGCTCCATGCACAGTTACAAGCTGATGCAACGGGTGCTGGCCGAGCAGTGCAATCTGAGCAGCGATACCGGCGATAGGCAGGTAACGGTCAAAAAGCCTGCCGAGATTCCATCTGATTCGCTGCAAAATCCCTCGGACCCGGATGCAACTTACAGTGGCCATAAAGGCCAGGGCTACCAGGTTCAGGTGATGGAGACCTTCAGCCGCTGTGAAGATGAAAAGGAGAAACAACAGCAGCTGAACCTGATTACCCACGTCGATGTGCAAACGGCCTGCGAGCACGATTCTCATGCACTGGCCCCGGCCATCGCCGACACCAAGGTTCGGGGTATTGCTCCCGACAAATTGTTGGCTGACACGCTCTACGGTAGCGATGCTAACGACCGGATCGCCCAGGTAGCGAACATTGAACTGGTTGCACCGACGCAAAAGGGTCGCTCCAAACAAGATTTCATGAGCCAGTTCAGCTTCGATGAGAACGGTCTGGTCACGCGGTGCCCAGCCGGCCGTAGTCCGGATCAAACATCACCGAGAACGAAACGATCCAACTACAGTGCCGGTTTTGACCTTCAGCGCTGCCTGGCCTGCCCCCTGCTATCCCAATGCCCGGTGAGGCCCGGCAAGAAAAAGGCATATCTGCGTTACAGTGAAAAGCGCTACCGATTGGCAAAACGGCGGGCTTTGGAAGCAAGCGAGGCATTCATCGACGACTATCGCTGGCGGGCCGGTGTAGAGGCAGCCATGAGCGAGTTTGATCGACGAACCGGAGTGAAAAAACTTAGGGTTCGGGGCATGCCGGCTGTACGGTTTTATGCCCGAATGAAGGCCACCGGATTGAATATTCTTCGCGCGGGAGCTGTCCGCAAGGCCAGAAGAAAAACCCGGGAGGCCGATGGTGTCTCTATTGGCCTTGCCGATCTCTTCTTCCATGCTGTCAAAGAGCGAATGTTACGATTGATTGCCGATTTTGAACCGATTTTTTTCAATCTATCTCAGACTGCCGATAGATATCACAATTTGGCTGCGTGAGTTTTTACAGGACCATCATAATTAGAGAAAATCCATCAATGTCGGTTGGATGACCTGTGCGGCCACATTGAGAAGCACTTCGTAGTGGGTCTGCTGCAGTTGCAGATCGACGGCGGCAGCCGTGATATCGGTATCTTCAATCTCAGATCGCATGGTTTCCACCGCATTGCTGAAGCTGGTCCAACGTTCGTCCGTGGCCTCCAGGCGGTTGTAGGCCGCAGAGAACTCCGACCGCACCAGTTCCAGTTGGTCGTCAATCCGATACAAGGGATCCACGGTCGCGGCGATGGCCACGTCGTCATCGGCAAGCAGGGCCGCTTCCAGATCGTCGAGCACCTCGATCAGGTTGTCTCCGCTCTCGATGAACATGTCACTGCCGTCGGCCTTAAGAGTTATCTGGATATCTTCGCCAACCATCACACTGTTGGATCCGTCGCTGCCGGGACTGGCGTCATAGGCGCCGGTGGCTACGTCGAAAGGCGCAGTGTCTGTAAGGTCCCCATGGAAAAGATAACTGCCCGCGTATTTGGTATTGACCATTCCTGCGATCTGATCCCGAATATTGGCGACCTGCAGGGCAAGAGCCTCCCGGTTCTCCGTATCCGGATTGGAAGCGATGGTCTGGGCGTCGTTCACCAGGTCGTTGATTTGCCCGAGAACCGTTTCGGTGTACTCGACCCGGGTCTTGGCGTCGGTGATGTTTTCCTGGTATTGCTCGATTTTCGACAGGGTTGTTCGGTAGTCGAGCACCTTTCCGATATCGCCTGGCGCGTCGGAAAGGCTGTTGATTTTTTTTCCGGTGGAAATTTGGGTCTGGGTTTCAATCAGTGCGGTGCTCTGCTTGGCCAGATAGGATTTGATGTGCGCTGCCATGATTCTGGAACTGACTCGCATGATGATCTCCTGAACACGCTGGGTTATACCATGTTGATAAGCTTTTCGAGCATCTCGTCCACCGTGGTCACCAGCTTTGCTGCGGCCTCGTAGGCGCTTTGAAATTGAATCAGATCGACCATCTCCTCATCCAGCGATACGCCTGATACCTCCTGCTGGTAGGTGGCCAACTGCTGATTGACCGTTGTCTGGTGATCGCTGTTGACCTCGGCCTGGTAGACATCGTTGCCCACATTGCTGGCAAGGGAGTTGTAGAAATCGTCAAATGTAGCCGTTCCTCCGCCCATGAGCATATCGTTTTGCAGCTCGGCAATGGCAACAGCATTTTCGCTGCCTCCGGGAATCGCTTCGGAAGTTGACGCTGCAGCAATGAGATTTGGATCGTCGGCAATGTTGGTGTTGATTTCGATGTCGGAGGCATCGGCGCCGGTGAAAAAGTTCAATCCCGAGGCGGTTCCGGTCGTACCGGTAAGGTCTGTCCCTGCCGCGTGCAATCCGTTGACGGCACTGATAATGCCCGCGGCCAGATCGTCCAAATCTTCCAGATAACCGGGTATGATCGTATCGCGAGCTTCGATCCATCCTTTCAACTTACCATTGTCAATCGCTTCGGTAATATTTTCCTCCGTGCCCGTCCCGCTGACCCAGTAGACATCCTCGAAACCGTCGACCGTATGGGTGGTCAGTTCCCACGAATTGGTTCGATCCACCAAAGTATTGCCGTTGGCTGTGGTGATCGTCAGATATCCGTCGGCGTCCTCGAAGCTGTCCACATCGATCAGCGCAGACAGTTCCTGAAGTTTTAACTCTCGTTGGTCCCTGAAATCGTTGGCACTGTGCAGCCCGCCGGCTTCTACCTCCGCAATTTTCAAATTCAGGTCCGCAATTTCGCTGGCTAACGTGTTGATCTCTTCGACCGCCTCTGCGATGCTGGCATCGCTGTCGGATTGGACCTGGGTCAGGTCCGCGGACAGATGGTTGAATACATCGGTCAAATTCTGGGTATCGGCAATCAAGGTGGCCCGTTCCGTATATCCGTCGGGATTGTTGGAAAGCTCCTGCCATGAATTCCAGAATTCAGATAGAGCATCGTTGAGCCCGTACCCGGACGTCTCATCGAACATCAACTCCGCTTTTTCCAAAGTTTCGAGCTGCGCATCCCAGCGACCCAGGTCCGATTCGGATTCGGCCAGTTGCTGATTGACAAAGCGGTCGTAAATTCTCTGAATCACCCGGTTGGCCTGCACGCCGGTGCCCAGCGTGCCTCCCTCGTAATAGACCGGTTCGTTTTGTTCCAACGTGACCCGCTGGCGGGAATACCCTTCCGTATTGACGTTGGCAATGTTGTTGGCCGTTACGTCAATCGCTTTTTGCTGGGTGATCAAAGCGGTTCTGGCAACGTTGAACATGCCATAGATGATGTTTGCCACGTCGGGTTCCTTTCTTTTACGGCTTCTTAAAAAGGCCGATACCTGCTCCAGATCATATGCTGCCGCGAATGATTCTTCCACTGTTGCTGCGATAACCGTTGTTCTCCAACCGGATTCCCGGTTTTCGATAAACCGGTTGTTCGTCGAAAATATCGGTCAACAGATTCAGGGCATTGTTGACCCATTTCATATAATATTGCAGCAGTTTCCGGTTGGCGCCGTTTTTCAAACGCACTTCTTCGATGAGCGAGCGAAGACCATCGGCGCAAATTCGCAGTTTTCGATCGTAAGGGGCCGGGAAATACGCGGCAAGGTCGCTCACTTTCACCATCGATGCGTCGATTCCTAAGGTTATCGCCAGTTGTCGAACCGATGATTCTCTTTTCCGCTCGAGGTTCTGAATCCTGGCCACCACCTTCTCTTTTTGCAACCTGGCCCGGTCTATCCCTTGCCTGTTGGAAAGAGGAATCGCCTGGGCTTCGTCCTGCAAAACGGCTTTCATCTCGCGATAGCACTCGGTTTCTTCGTTGAGGATCAAGATCAGTTCGTCAATCGTTGCATTCATATGCGCATCCTTTAGGCCGTCAAACGTTGGTATCGATGTGGTTCAGCACATTATCGTTTTCAAGGCTCTCGTCGATCATATTGACTGCGATCCGGTCACCCATTACACGGTAGGTTCCTTGTGCCAGTTGACGTTTCAGTTCCATTACTCGATCCACGCGGGTATCTGCCATCGTTCGTGCATTGTTGACGGCATTGATGAAATCAAGTCCTTCTTCCGTCAGACGAACCGCATCCGTCCTGCTATCGTTGCCATCCGGTTCGCTCGCTTCCGTCTGCGACGGTTGGTGTTGCTCATCGGCGGAGATCTTTTCAGCGGGATTGGGATGAAAAGCGCCATTTTCCGGTATTTCCATTCATGATCTCCTGATCATTTCGGGTTGCGACGGCCATGATCGAAGTCCATGGTCCGTTTTCCCTCTTATCGGCGCTTTTTTTCCCTGGCTTTAATCAAAGCCGGGGATCACAAGCAAACCGCAGATCAAGAGTCGCTTATTCCGACGGTTTCAACTGGTCGAAAATCAGTCGCGAAAGTCCGATTCCCCCGCTTTCGGCCATATCGCCGGCAATTTTTTCGTCCATCATACCGGTAAAAATCTCTTCGGCCATGGATCGGGGCAGCAAGCTGCTCTCCGGGACCGTCGCCCGCATTTCGCGAATCATGAAGTTGAGCAGCAGCGATTCAAACTGCTCGCTGGCCTCTTGCAGTTCGGCGTCCGTGCATGTCTCTTTTCGCTCTTTCGAGGCTAAAGCGGCAAGGCTCCGGTCGGCCGATGAAGCCCTTGCTTGAGCAATCGATATGCCCGGATCAAAGCCATTTAAATCCGCCATCAGATCACCTCCAGATCTGCCTGCAGGGCGCCGGCCGCCTTAATGGCCTGGAAAATGGCGATCAGATCCCTGGGGGTGACGCCCAAAGCGTTGAGTGCGTTGACGACATCACCGATACTCACCCCTTGGGGAACCACCATGAGTTGACTGGACTCTTCGCGAACATCGACCTGGGTGCTTGGCGTAACGGCTGTCTGCCCTTCGGAAAAAGGCAGCGGCTGCGAAACGTTAGCCTCCTCTTTGACGATGATGCTCAAATTTCCGTGTGCGATGGCGATGGTGGAAATACGCACCGATGCGCCCATGACCACGGTGCCGGTCCGTTCGTTAATCACCACCTTGGCGTCATTATCCGGATCGACCTCCAAGGTAATCAATGACGCCAATAGCGGAACCGTGTTGCCCATATATTGTTGGGGAATACGGACCTCGATGGTTCCGGCATCCTCAGCGCGGGCCAGCGGTTCGGGAAATTGCGCGTTAATGACTTTGACAACACGAGCAGCCGTATTGAAATCCGGATTGTGCAGGCTGAACAGCAGGCTGTCCCGGGAGCTGAAATGATTGGGCACTTCCCGTTCGACGACGGCTCCGGACAGCACCCGGCCCACGGTAGGAAAATTCTTGGTCACCGAAGAGGCTGTACCGCCGGCCCCGAATCCGCCGGTGTTCACCGGTCCCTGGGCTACCGCGTAGATCCTTCCGTCAACCCCTTTAAGCGGCGTCAACATCAGCGTGCCGCCTTGAAGATTCTTGGCGTCGCCGATGGAACTGACCAGAACGTCAAGGCGGTTGCCTCTTTTCGCAAAAGGGGGCAGGTCGGCCGTAACCATCACGGCGGCCACGTTCTTCACCTGGATATCCCCTCGATCAACGGTGACTCCCATTTTTTCCAGCATGGAGGCCATGGACTGCAAAGTAAAGACGGACTTTTTACCGTCACCGGTCCCATCCAGGCCGACCACCAGCCCGTACCCCACCAGCTGGTTTTTGCGGACGCCGCCGATCTCGGCGATATCTTTAAGCCTTACGGCCTGTGCTTCGAACTGCCAGCCTAGACAAAAAATGAGCATCCATGCGATGGTCCATATTCGGTTTGGCTTCATGAAATCGTCCGTCCTATCCTTGTAATGCTATGAGGGATGAAGCGGTTCGCAGATATCGCCTTTTTGGGGAAGCCATCGTTAAAACGGCCACACCGCCATTACAATATTGGTCAGCCAGCCCGGTTTTTGCCTGTCATTGACGACGCCGCTGCCGCTGTAAGAAATCCTGGCATCGGCCACATAGGTCGAAAGCACCTGGTTGTCGGCATCGATGTCCCTGGGGCGCACTACACCGGTGAGCTGGATCACCTGGTTTTCGTTGTTGATCAGTACTTCACGAGACCCGCTGATCACCAGGTTGCCATTGGGCAGCACCTGGGTCACCAATGCGGTGATGGTCGCATTCAGGTCGCCGCTTCGTTTTGTCTTGCCGGTACCTTCGAATTCGCTCTCCACGCCACCGGCTACCTTGGAAAAGGGATTAAAAAAGGGGTCGGTACTGGTGTAGCGATTTTCAGCCCCCAAAAAGGAGTCAATACCAGCGCCCAATGAGGAGGAGCGGTCGGTCTCCGTGCTGGCCTCATTGGTGGCATCGGAGGATTCGCTGATCCGGATAGTAATGATATCGCCGACGGTTCGCGCCTTCTGGTCGCTGAACATGGCGGTCAGGGGAGCGTCCTCGCGCCAGAGCGACCCCCCGGTGTCGGCTTTCTGTGCCACCGCCGGCACAACCGGTATCGGTGCCGATTGGACCGGCGTGTAGGCGATTGGAGGAGATTGCACGGGACCGTTTGCGCCCGGAAAACCGTTAGCGCACCCAATCAAACCGCATCCCAAAAGAAAACCGGCCGCCATGGCCAAAAATTTTTTCGAATCCCGGCTCATCAATGGATGAATCATCTTGCACCTCGTTAAAAATCGACGGCTACAGCATCCGGACCGGTGACCCGGGCCAGGATGACGCGGTTGGAGTCCGTATTCATTACCTGAACCATCTCGCCCTTGCGTCCCTGCTGCTTGACAATGCCGGTTGCCGTAATCGTCATCGGTCCCGTTTCCGCTATGATTTTGACGACGTCGCCGCGTTTGACCACGGGAGGCTGGTCAATCATGCTGGTTTGCAGCACGGTTCCCGGATAAATCATTCGCGTAGCTCGGTTGCCCAGGGCATCGTCCACGCTCCGTATCGTTTCCGAACCCAGGCCCGTCAGATCGCGGCGCTCCACGCGGATGTCTTCCAAATCGATGTGCTGATGTTTGCCCAGTGGCCGAACCACGGTGACCACATCCGCCATGACGGTAATCGTTGCGTTGACCCACATTTTGCGAACCGGTTCGCCGTTCACGAACAGGTGCAGGGCCAAAATGGTGGATCCCAGATAATCCTCATGACGTTTGGGAACGATTTGGTAGGTCAACTTGCCCACCGGCAACTGCACGGCTTCATCGAACTGGATGTCGCTTATGGCTACATCTTCGGTATTCCATGGCATCCGACTGCGAATGGCAGCTTCCACGGCGGCACGAATATGTCCGGCGGGCAGCGATGCCCAGGGTCGTGAAACCTTAACATCCTGCGGGCCCTTGAATGCTATCGCGTCTGTATCGAATCCGGCCTGCCGGAGTCGGATGCGAATATAATCCGTACTGACAAAACGGGTCTGACCAGGATTAGGAGATCGACCCACAACGGTTTTCAGGATGGCCACGTTTGCGTTCTCATTGTTCAATTGGGCCACATCGCCAAGACGCACATTTTCCGTATTTACGGCGGCAGTCGTTTGCAACGTAAGGCAAAGACGTTCAGAACAATGGGCCGAGGCGGAAAGCAGAAAAAGGATCGCCGCCGATATCCCGCAGGCAAGCCTGATTGTATTGCCTTTCAGTCGTTGTCTTTTAAAGGTGACCATTGGATTACCTTCTCAGATTTGTTGCGGTCTGAAGCATTTCATCGGATGCCTGGATGGTCTTGCTGTTGGTTTCATAGGCCCGCTGGGCCACGATCATGTTGACCATCTCGTCCACCACGCTGACATTTGACAACTCAAGATATCCCTGGGCGATGCTTCCCAGTGCATCCTCACCCGGCGTCCCGGTCGTGGCGTCTCCGGAGGAGGCCGTGGGAATGAACAGGTTCCGGCCAATATTCCTTAATCCGGCGGGGTTCACAAAATTGGCCAGCTCAATGTTACCGATTTCCGAAGGCTCGTTATCACCTGCCAGCAATACCGACACCGTTCCATCGGTTCCGATGGACACGGCAATGGCATCGGTGGGAATGGTCAGTTCCGGTTCCATGGGAAATCCATCGGATGTCACCACCCGTCCGTCGCTGTCCAGTTTGAAGGTTCCCGCGCGGGTGTATGCGGTTTCGCCGTTGGGCTGGATGATCTGAAAAAAGCCCTGCCCTTCAATGGCCATGTCCAATTGATTCTCGGTGTGACTGAATTCTCCCTGGGTAAACATCTTCTGGGTGGCCGCAGGCCTTACGCCATGGCCCACCTGGATGCCGGTGGGCACCTGGGTGTCAGCCGAAGATGATACTCCCGGGGACCGCAGGGTTTGGTAGAGCAAATCCTGGAAATCCGCACGGCTCTTTTTGAATCCCGACGTGCCGACATTGGCAAGGTTGTTGGAAATCACGTCGATATTCAATGTCTGAGCCTGCATTCCGGTGGCGGCAGACCAAAGGCTTCTAATCATGGGTTCCTCCTGTGCATGAACGTCTCTCAATCGGGCTGTTGGATCATACCCGCCCGCTTGTTCGTGGCATTCGGCGCTATGCGACCTTGCCTACGTTGTTGATGCTTTTTTCCGTGGCTTCGTCGGCGCTCTGGATCACTTTCTGATACGCTTCAAACGCCCGTGAGGTTTCGATCATCTCGGTCATGGCCTGCAAGGGGTTGACGTTGGCGGACTCCAGGTGACCTTGCCGCACGGTCGTATTTTCCGGTCGATTGCCGGCCATGGCCGGATCATTGGAAACAAATCGGCCGTTGCCGGTTTTTTCCAGGCTTTCGTTGTCCGCAAACGCTGTCACCTGCAGACGGCCGACCTCATCGCCGTCCACATAAACGCCCCCTGTGGCGTCGATTTCGACATTTCCACCCTCGATGGTAATTTCCCCGCCCTCGCCCAACACCGGATAACCGTCCTGGGTAACCAGAACACCATCGACATTCAGGGAAAAGCTTCCCTGACGGGTATACTGGATGCCGTCGGGCGTTTGAACGTTGAAAAAGCCCTCACCGTTTAGAGCTACATCCAGGGGGTTGCCGGTCTGGTGGATGGCACCCTGACTGAAATCGACCATCGTCAAAAATGGAGGTGCGTACGGAGACAGGGACTGCGATCCTTCTTCTGACGGTAATTCTTCTCCCGTCGGTGTCTCTTCAGGCACCCGGAAAACGGATTTTTCGCCTTTGTATCCGACGGTGTTGATGTTGGCCACATTGTTGGCCAGCATTTCCAGCCGCATCTGCTGGACCAGGGCGCCGGCAGCGGCAAGATACATTCCACCACTCATGGGGCACACTTTCGAAATATTGTTTCAGGTGCGTTCATGGCAACAGTATCTGCAACCTGTGTGCCACTGCAGAACGAATCCATTGTGTCAATGATCCGAGACGATTAGGAGAAATAAAAATGGTGGGAAGACTTGGAAATAGAAAGACCGGTAGGCAACTTATGCCCCACCGGCCTTTTTTTCCTATCGGAGAATGCCTTGTAAAGCATCCGATATCCGCGAACCGCTTTATCCCACGTCAGTGCGGAGTACGTTCAGGTACGCCTCCTTTCTTGGGACTCGCAAGCCTTGATCTCGGGCGTTTTTCAAGACATTCGAAAAAATTCATGGATTGCCTCAGGCGGCGTTCAGGCGCATGACCAGGGAGACTTCGGCTTCGGGCAACTGCAGTTGTCGGGCGATATCGGCCTCATCCATTCCGCTGCTGGCCATGGGAATGACCCGCTCGTAATTCGTCTTTGGGTCCCCGGCGGGGGATGGTGCGGCCGCCTGAATGGCATCCAATGCCTCGGCCATCGACGGATTTCTGACGACACCGCCCAGTTTTTGTCGTTCCTGGTCGATCGCCTGCGCCAATGCTGCCAGAACGGAATCGGTTTTCTGGGCCATTAAAAACATTAGCGCCCGGTGTTCGAAATCACTGCTATGCGATGTCCCCCTTTTACCGGGCAGCAGTTCATGTCCGCGC
The DNA here is from genome assembly GCF_009688965.1 of Desulfosarcina widdelii. Lineage (GTDB taxonomy): Bacteria > Desulfobacterota > Desulfobacteria > Desulfobacterales > Desulfosarcinaceae > Desulfosarcina > Desulfosarcina widdelii. The sequence goes on from NZ_AP021875.1 coordinate 1,175,445, forward strand.
CGGTTGCGCCTGCGTCTCAAAAGCACCTTGACGATCAAGATCCCGATAAACAGCGCAACCAAAACAAACCCCCATATTTCATAGCTGGCGTGTAACATACTCACCTCTTTATCTTTTAAAAAATTCCGATTTGGGCATCACCTATTGCCCGTGGATACTAAAGATACTCTGTCAATCTTCCAGCAATCCCTCGCGCCTCAATTTGCTTCTCAGGTGAATAATCGCCTGGGCATGAATCTGCGACACCCGGGACTCGGTGATGTTCAGCACCTGCCCGATCTCTTTCATGGTCAGTTCGTCGGAATAATACAGGGAGACAACCAGCTTCTCCTTTTCCGGCAGCAGATCGATATTCTTGGCGATGGTGGCCTTGATTTCCTTCATGGTGGTCAGCGACAGGGCGTCGTCGGCATCGCCGCTGGCCAAAGAGCTTGAAAGGGACGCCGGTTCGTTGCGCGAAGCATGGCCAATCTCCTCGAAACTGACAAAAGAGATGCTGGACATCCTTTTTACCTTATAAAATTGTTCAAGATCCATGTCCATCTCTTCGGCAACCTCCTCATCGGTAACCTCCCGACCATATTTCTGCTCCAGTTTCAGATAGGCTTTTTCCAGGTCCCTTATTTTCCGGCGGGTGGTGCGCCCTAAAAAATCCCTCGACCGCAGTTCGCTCAGCACGGCGCCCTTGATTCGGAAAACCGCGTAGGTGATGAATTTGTTGTCCCGGGATGGATCGTAGCGTTCAATGGCCTGGATCAAACCGATGACGCCCACATTGATCAGATCGTCGGTGTCGATCATCGCCGGCAGATGAACGGCGATCCGGTTGACGATACGCTTCACGTAGGGGAGGTATTCATTGATGATCTGGTTGCGAAGCAGATGGCTGTCTTTACCGAAGCTTTCTTCTCGCGATTGCGCCAAATCCATTCGATTACTCCATGTTTAGGAATTCTTCCATAACGCTTTTACGACATGCGCTTTTCCTGAAATTACTGAAAAACGGCTGCCGCCAGGTCATTCTGTCCCGATCCATGGTTGGGTGCCCGTGTTCACTGGTTCACCCTGCTGCCAAACGAAACGGTGTCAAACGATATCCTGCCAGATCAGGGGCCGGTTGTCCGAACGGGGGATCATCGGTTCGGACCGCATGAATTTATGGGCCAGCTCGGCAAAATTTCTGCTGGCCTGGGTCATGGGAGCCATTTCACTGATCACTTTTTGTTTGCGAACACCGGACTTTACGTTTTCGTCCATCAGCACGCTGCCAAAATACTCGATGGATACGTCTAAAAAGCGATCGGCGACCAGGCAAAGTTGACGACTGACGTCGCTGGCTTCACGGGTGCTTTTGGCCAGGTTGACGAGCAGTCGAAAGTGTTTTTCCCGATATTTCACGGACAGCACCTTCATCAATGCGTAAGCATCCGTAATCGATGTGGGTTCGGGGGTGACCACTACCATGATTTCATCGGCCGAGGCATTGAAGAACAGCACGTTCGAGGAGATTCCGGCGGCCGTGTCGATTAAAACGATATCGAACTTGGACAGCAGCGCATTGAGTTCGTTAAAGATTTCAACTTTTTGATCAAAAGTCAACTTTGTCATTTCCTGAATGCCCGATGAAGCCGGTAGAATTTTCAAATTTCCCGGCCCGTTGACAATGATGTCGGGCAGTCGTTTGGTTCCATCGATCACATGGGAAAGGTTGTAGCGGGGCGTCAAGCCCAACAGCACGTCCAGGTTTCCTAGCCCGAGGTCCGCATCGAAAACGAGGACCCGCTGGCCGAGTTTCCCCAGCGCATACCCCAGGTTGGCGACAATATTGGTTTTGCCGACACCACCCTTGCCGCTGGTAATCGCAACCACCCTTGCCTGTGTATTGAGCATGTCGACCTTTTTCGTCATCGATGCGTTCTGCCTTCTTTTCCGGTTCAGGCTGATGACCCGCCCGCTGTTTTCCATTTTTGACATTGCCGTCTATTCTCCTCAGGTTACATGGCCTTGGCGTGTTGGAACGCAACGCTGCCGGACGCTATTTTTCTGACCATGTCAACGTTGCAGCATGCCCGGCAGGGTTTGAACCCATCGCTTATGGCCTGCTCGATGCTGTCGAAAGCGATAATGTTCTCCGCGTTGATCCGTTTCACTGACTTGCAGGCGGGATCGTGAAACAGCTCCGAATTCCGATTGGCCAGGAAACGGGCCGATGCCGATCCATTTGAATCGCTTTTCGTTTGTGCGCGAAGACGATTTTTCTTGCCCGGGAAAACCGTTACCCGGCCTCCGTCATGCGCCTTGCTGGAGGTAAGCGACTCCAATCGCTCTGGCGTGGAGATCTTCAGATTCTCGTACAGGTCAACGCCGTCCGCCAGAAAGGCCGATGGGAGGCGGATCTTTTTTAATAACTGCGAAGAAACCGAACGGCTGTCGCATTCGTCCAGGTGAGTGAACAGCAGTCGATTCGGATCAACGGACGTAAAGTTCTCAGCGGCTGCAGCCAGAACGGACTCCCTCACGGTGGCATTGAGAACCAGGTGGGTTTCGTCCGGAGCGGCCGCCTTAAGGAGAAGGCGAACCGTTTCCATCATCGATTGATCACTACGACCGACACCCGGCGTGTCGATCAGGATCACGTCGGCGTCCTCAAGTTCGTTCAATGCGGACTGGAGCCCGTCAACATCCTGGATCACAAACATCTTCAGGTTCACGATGCGGGCAAATCGTTCCAGCAAACTGTTGGCCGCCATACGATACCGGTCGAGGCTGATCAGCCCGACTGTCTGTCGTTCTACCACCCGGCAATGCCAGGCCAGTTTGGCCAGTGTACTGCTTTTACCTGCACCGGGCGGGCCCACCAGGGCGATGACCTGCTTTTTGTTCCGGCGGTCGTTAAAGGGATCGGCCAGCAAAGGAGCGCCATCCGTTTCATGCAAAAAGACATCGTTGCCTTTTCCCAAACCGCCACTTCGGATGTGCTCATCTTGATTTTGATTTTCGCCTTTTACCGGGAATTGCCCGGCAAAAGCTGCATCAGGACGAAAAGAGACGCTTTTTTCCCGTTCCGGGCCGACCGCGCCTTTGGTCGGTTCCTTACGGGAAACAATGGGACGGTGGCCATCGGTAAAAGGTCCGGATGGCGGCGGCGTTGTCGACAGGGATACCCGGTCCGCAGCGTTGATCTCATCCAGTTGCCGGGACAGCAAGCCTGTAAATTCGTTTTCATCTTCAGCCTGATCCAGCGGGTAATCCGTCGCGGCGGTGATTTCGACCTGATTTTTCTTCCATGCACCGAAAAATCCGCGCGGCTTGGCTTCCTTGGCGGAAAGGATCACTGCATCGTCGCCGAACGCCCGCTTGACCAAACGAAGCGCTTCGGTCATATCGGCTGCTTCGAAACGTTTAATCTGCATCTGAGGCCTCCACGGTTCCTACGATTTGTATCTTGGCGCTACTGACAATTTCGTCATAAGACAGTACGGCCAGTCCGGGAATAAACCGGTCGGCCAGTTTTTTGAGATGGCTTCGGATCTGGGCGGAGCAGACGAGCAGCGGTTGCGTGCCCAAGGTTTTGTAGTCCTCCATCTTGACGGCCAGGTCATCCATGATGGACTTGGCATAGGCCGGCTCGATGGCCAGAAAGGTTCCCTGGTCGGTCTTCTGGAGCGACTCGGCAACTTTTTTCTCCACCCGCTGGTCCAACGTGAGGACATGCAGCTGGCCGTCACCCGCCTGGTAAAAACTGGATATGGTTCGCGCCAGCGCCTGGCGGACGTGTTCGGTGAGAATATCGAGTTTTTTCGTTGTGGCGGCCCAATCCGCCAGGGTTTCCACAACGGTGAGCATATCCCGTACCGGCACCTGTTCCTGCAACAGATTCTGGATCACGCGAACGACGCCGCCCAGTGAAATGAGATTGGGCACCAGCTCCTCGACGACCTTGGGATGGCTGACCTTCAGCGTGTCCAGCAGCTGCTGGACTTCCTGTCGGCCTACCAGCTCATGGGCATGGCGTCGGATCACGTCCGAAAGATGGGTGGTCATCACAGTTGCCAGATCCACCACGGTGAATCCTTTGGCGTTGGCTTCTTCCCTTGCGGCGGGTTTGATCCAGTATGCTTCCAGCCCATAGGTGGGTTCGGTGGTGGCGATGCCGGAAATGGTTTCACCGACGTTGCCCGGGTTCATGGCCAGCAGATGATTGACCATCAGATCGCCGCTGGCGATTTCGATTCCCTTGAGAAGGATCGAATAGGCTCCCGGTTTGAGTTTCATGTTGTCCTGAATGTGAATGGACGGCACGACGATACCAACCTCCTGGGCAATCTGGCGACGAATGGACTTGATGCGTTCCAGCAGTTCACCATTTTGCTCCACATCCACCAGAGGAATCAGGCCGTATCCGACTTCCAGGGCCAGTACGTCGATGGGCGGCAGGGGCTTGAAGGATTCCGGGGGCTTTTCCTGCGCTTTTTTCTGCTGCTGCAGTGCAAGCTCCCGCTCTTCTTCGATCTTTGCCCGGTCAACCTGAACAACCAGGTAGGCCACCAGTCCGGCCGTTGCGGACAGCACCCAGAAAGGAATGGTGGGCATGCCGGGAACCAGACCGAATCCGAACAGGATGGCGGATGCTACTACGAACGCACGGGGTTGAACCAGCAACTGGCTGCCGATGTCCAACCCCAGATTTTTTTCGGCACCGGCGCGGCTGACGACGATACCGGCGGCGGTGGATATGATCAATGCGGGAATCTGGCTGACCAGGCCGTCGCCGACGGTAAGCAGGGTATAGGTCTGGGCAGCATCGGCAAAATTCATGTCTTTTTGAAACACACCGATGGCAAAACCGGCCAATATATTGACGAGGGTAATAATGATGCCGGCGATGGCGTCGCCGCGAACGAACTTGTTGGCACCATCCATGGCTCCGTAGTATTCCGCCTCACGGCTGATCTTCAACCTTCGATCCCTGGCTTCGGCCTCGTCGATCAAACCAGCGTTCAGGTCGGCATCGATGCTCATCTGTTTGCCGGGCATGGCATCCAGAGTGAAGCGGGCGGCCACTTCGGCAATACGTCCGGCACCTTTGGTGATCACCATGAAATTGATCACCACAAGGATGACGAAAACGATCAATCCAACCAGGTAGTTGCCTCCGACGACGAAGTTGCCGAAGGCCATGATCACCTTGCCGGCGGCGTGCGTGCCCTCGTTTCCGTGCAGCAGGATGATTCGCGTGGAGGCCACATTCAGAGAAAGCCGGAACAGCGTCGCCATTAACAAGAGCGATGGAAAGGAGGACAGATCCAACGGCTTGAGAATGTACATGCCCACCAACAGAATGATCAGTGCCAGGGTAATGTTGAAAGAGAGCAGCAGATCCAGCAGCATTGCTGGTATGGGGATGACCATGACCATCAGAATCGTCATGGCAGCCAGGCCGATGAAGACATCGGTGTTGTTGGAGATAAAGGCAAAACGGTTCAGATAGCTTTTCGATTCGGCAATTTCCATAATCGGCGGTGACGCTCCTCGATGGCAGAAGGTTTTGCATTGGAATTAGCATTTTCCATGCCTATTGGCGAAGCACGAGTCCCCTCTATACCAGATCGCAAGCAACCTATTGATTATAAATATTTTTACTACACATCTATTTTAAGGAAGAGGATAACGGGCGGTGGGAGGCCAAGGAAAATAGGTCGGACGATTACAGGAGCGTCAATTTATTGTCCCGACCGAACCCAATAGAAAAAATTTGGTTTCGAACGGTATCATCCGCTTACCAGCCCTTTCAGGCGGTAAACATAGGCCAGAATCTCGGCAACGGCACGATACAACTCCGCAGGAATGAGGTCGCCGATCTCGGTTGCTTTGAACATGGTCCGAGCCAGCGGTTTGTTTTCCACCAGCGGCACATCGTTTTCGGCAGCGATGGCTTTGATTTTCTGGGCTACAAAGCCCGCCCCCTTGGCCACAACCACGGGCGCCGGCATGCCTTCCTCGTATTTCAGGGCAACGGCCAGGTGGGTCGGGTTGGTGATGACCACGGTCGCATCGGGAACGGCCTCCATCATCCGTCTTCTGGCCATTTCCCGCTGAACGGAACGAATTCTGGCCTTGACCGCGGGATCGCCCTCGCTCTGTTTATGTTCGTCCTTGACCTCCTGCTTGGTCATTTTCAGATCGTGGGTGTGCTGCCATTTGTTATACATAAAATCGACAGCGGCCATGACGAAAAGAATCAAGCATGTGTAAAGCGCCAATTGGAAGGATACATGCCCGATAAAAGAGAGGATTTCGCCGACACTCAATCGCATGAGGCCGGGAATTCGATCCATGTATCGAAGAAGTACCAGATAGACCACGCCTCCGATAATGGTCAGCTTCACTATCGATTTGAGCAGTTCCACCAGACTGCGAAGAGAAAAGAGCTTTTTAATTCCGCTGACCGGATTCATCTTGGCCAGGTTGGGAGCCATTTTCTCCCCGGTAATCAAAAAGCCGAACTGGGCTACATTGCCGAACACGCCTGCGGTCATTACCACCAGCATCAGGGGAATGAGGACACCCACACAGGAAAGAAATACCTCCCAAAACAGGTTGTGCATGGTTTCGGTGGCCATATTCAGCGTTCCCGCCCGCTGATACATGGCCCGCATTATGTCCCTCAACCGTTCCAGCATCCATGATCCACCGAAAAATAGCACGGCGGTGCTGCAGGCAAGAATCAAAACTGAAGGGACCTCCCGGCTCTGAGCTACGTTGCCCTTGTCGCGTTCTTTAGCGAGCTTCTTTCCAGTTGGCTGTTCGGTTTTGTCCTGGCTCTGGTCTCCGGACATGGGTCACCTTCCGCCGGCCATCAGCTGTATCAGCTCGTACAGGGTCGTTCGATAGGACGAAAAGATGTCGATGAGAAATGCCGTCAGGTAAGGGGCCAGGACAATCATGAAAGCCAATCCGATCAGAATCTTCAGCGGCATGGCCACGATAAAGATGTGCATCTGGGGAACCGTGCGGGAAACCAGGCCAAGTCCGGCAGTAACCAGCAGCATGACGGCGATCAGCGGCGCGCCTACTTTGATGCCGACCACAAACATGTTGGCGGCCAGGCGCATCATCATCCCCACCAGTTCGGAATGAAGCTGCAGGGAAAGGGGCGGCACGAGGGTGTAGCTTTCCACCAGGGCTGAAAAGAACATATGGTGGGCGTTGACGGCCAGAAATACCAGCATGGCCGTTAGATTATACAATTGGGCCAGAATCGGGATCTGCGCACTGGTGGCCGGATCAACCACATTGGCCACGGCAAACCCCATCTGGAACCCGGCAATCTGGCCGGCCAGTTGGATGCCGGTGAACAGCAGTTTCACCGAAAGGCCAATGGTCACACCGATGGCGATCTCGGAAAGGATGCCGATAACGAAGGTTGCAAGACCCAGGTTCGCCACGTTGACCCCGCTGCCCACCACTGGAAAAAGCAGGACGCTGACCGCAATGGCCAAAGCGGCTTTGAAAAGCACTGGAATGGTGGCGCTGTCCAGCACCGGAGTGCTGAAAACGATGCCCACGACCCGCAGGAAAATCAGCAGTACGCCGTAAAATGCATCCAGCGGGATATTGAAGGTCGCCATCGCTTCGTTCCATTACCCATACATACTATCGAATATAGGTCGGCAGATTGATGAACAGGTTCTGGGTGAATCCGATAATGACTTTCATCATCCAGGGGAAAAAGAACAGCAGGGCCAGGGCCACACCCAGCATTTTGGGCACGAACACCAGGGTCATTTCATTTATCTGGGTGGCCGCCTGAAACATACTGACCAGCACGCCGCTAATGAGCCCCACGGCCAGCATGGGCGCCGCCAGAAAGATGGCCGTCTTGATCGCCTCCAAAAAAAAGCCGGTAACAAATTCAGGGGTCATGGGAAATCGCTCCTTTACGCAAAACTTTTTACCAGGGATCCGACAATCAGATACCAGCCGTCGGCAAGGACAAAAATCATCAGTTTGAACGGTAGGGAAACCATAATGGGCGGCAGCATCATCATACCCATGGAGAGCAGCACACTGGCCACCACCATGTCGATAATCAAAAAGGGCACATAAAGCATGAAGCCGATCTGAAAAGCGGTCTTCAATTCGCTGATGATGAAAGAGGGAATCAGCACCGTGGTGGGCACTTCGTCAACATTGGCCGGCCGGTCCAATTTGGCCACATTGACCAGAAGGGCCAGATCCTTTTCGCGGGTCTGGGAGACCATGAAGTCGCGGATGGGCCCCATAGCCCTGTCGAAGGCCTGTTTCTGATCGATCTCTTTGGCCATCAGCGGCTGGAGGGCTTCCTGATTGACCTGCTGCCACACCGGGGCCATCACGTAAAACGTAAGAAATAGGGAAAGTCCGATGACCACCTGATTGGGCGGAAGCTGGTTGGTGCCCATGGCCTGCCGAAGCAGGGAAAACACGATGGCAATGCGGGTAAAGGAGGTCAGCATGATCAGGATCGACGGGGCCAGGGAAAGGACCGTCATCAGCAAAAAGAGCTGCATCACCACGGCCACCTTGCTCTGATCGGCCTGCTGGTCCAGCCCGATGCTGATCAAGGGCGCCGGTGCCTGGGCCCACGCGTTGGCTACCGGCAGGAGTAAAACCAGCAAGATGACCAGGACAGCCCCCATCCCAACCGTTTTTTTCGCGCATCTAAGGCCGTGGCTGCGCTCCTTTGGGGGAAAGGCGTTTATTCTCACTGCCGGTCCTCCTTGCCTTTCCATCCACGTCCCAGTTGCCGCAATCGCTGAGACAATATGGGCCCGAAGGATTGTGGGGGGGCATCGGAGGCGATGCGCGAAAGCACATCGTCTTCTTCCAGGGTGTCCAGCAGGTTGATGCGGTCACCGGCAACCCCGACAACCAGCACTTTGCCGGGAACATGGACCAGGGAAATGGTCTTTTTCACGCCCATGTAATGGCTTTCCAGCACCTGGATCTGTTTTCCGCCTCCGGTACCCATGCGCTGACGGGTCAATCTCCTCAGGCCGTATAAAAGGGCCAGGATCATCACCAGCACGACACCCAGCGACGCGATCATCTTCAGTCCGGCCGTCAATATATCCGGTGCTCCGTTCATCCCAGTTTCTCCACCCGTTCCACGGGACTGATCACCTCCGTAAGGCGAATGCCGTACTTTTTGTTCACCACGACCACGTCGCCTTTGGCGATGAGCCGGTTGTTGGCCAGGATTTCAAGCGTGTCCCCGGCCTCCTTGGTCAGCTCGATCACGGACCCCTGCCCCAGTTTGAGCAGGTCATTGATCAGCATTTTGGTCCTTCCCAGTTCAATGGTGATCTCCAGCGGAATGTCCAGCAACAGATCCAGATTCTCTCCGTCACCGGCTACCTTACCGGCAGCCGTTTTGGGGATTTCGAACCCGCCGGCTACCGGAGATGGCGGATTGGCCGCCTTTTTCGCTCCCGCCCCATTGGGTGCATTCCGTGTATTGTTTTCAGCCATGGGTTATCCCTTTCCCTGGTCCTGGTCGATCGCTTCGGTGATCTGCACGGCCTTGCTCCCTTTGACGACGCCGGGCATTCCTAAAAATTTGGGCACGCGCTCGATGTTCATGATCACGTGGTTCTGGGGACCGGTATTCAACCGCAACACATCGTCCACTTCAAAATTCAATATGTCCTGCACCGAATAGATCGTCTTTCCCAATTCGGCCACAATGTTGACTTCGGTGCGACCCAGCAGTCTGCGGATTTCATCGCCGAACGAGCTGGCGCGGTCTTTTTCGCGAAGGTAGCTGGAACTGAGCTGGTCCTTGATGGGTTCCAGCATCAGATAGGGCAAACAAAGGTGAATGTTGCCTGAAAAGAACTCGGTACTGATGGCAAAGACAACGATGATCAGCTGATCGCTGGGATTGACCAAGTAAACGAATTCCGGTTTGGTTTCGATTTTTCGCAAGGAAAGGTTCAGGGGATAGGCCACGTCCCAGGCCGTCTCCAGATCTTTTAATACGGCCATGGCGATTTTCTGGAGCATGCGCCGTTCAATCATGGTAAATTCTCGGATCTTCTCCATGGGCTTGCCGTCCCCGCCAAACATGCAGTCGATCAAAGAAAAAACCAGGTTTGGCTCGAAGGCCATCAGCGCGGAGCCGATCAAGGGTTCCATGCTAAAAATGATGAATCCGGTGGGGTTAGAAAAGGCCTTGATGAATTCGCCGAACTTGACGGTTTCACGGGAGATGACCTTGACGGATATGGTTCGCTGAAACAGGTTGGAAAGGGAACCTTGAAAAAGGTTCACGAATTTGTCGTATACCTCCTCCAGTGCATCGAACTGGCCGCGCTGCATGATATTCTGGGCGGTGAGATCGTAGGAATGGACCTCGACAGGGGCCTCCTGTTTTTCCTCGACAACATCGATTTCCCCGCTGTCCATTGCCGAAAGCAGCGCATCGATCTCCTCCTGGGATAGAATCTGGTCGGCCATGGTCGCTTCCTATTGTACGACGAATTCGGTAAAATAGAGGTTGTTGACCTGCCCTTTGGTCATCAGGCTGTTGATCTTTTCCATGATTTCCTTTCTCAGGGCGATTTTTCCCTCCGTGGTACTCACATCTTCATACTTCTTGGTGGGCAGGATCATCAAAATCGCATCACGAACCTGGGGCAAACGACTTTCGATGGTCGTCATCGCCTCGGGGTCGCTGAGTTCCAGGGCCATGGTCACCCGCAGGTAGCGCTTGCCGCCGCGATCCGCCAGGTTCACGATCATGGTGTCCAGCGAGTACAGCGGGCCAATGGCGTTTTCCTCTTCTTCCACCGGGATCTCCTCCACCGTGGCCGGATCCTGGGGCAACTGGGAAATCTTGTTCCAAAGGATGAAGAAACCGCCCCCCACGGCCCCCATGAAAAGCAACACAACCGAAATAATAATGATCATCAAAGTTTTCGACATACGCCTGCCTCCGCCGGATAATAAATCGGATTCGTATCGACCCGATTTGGATCGATGATGACATTAAATAGCATGTTGCATGCCATAGTAAAAAAGTGAGAGCGCGGGCAGTTTAGAACCGTAATAGATGCGAAATTACGGCCTTAATTTACCGGTTGGCGGGGGAAAGCGGCTCTGTTGCGTCAAAAAGCTTATGTTGGCAAAGGTGTAGGTGAGAAGAAAGAGGAAACGAAGCGCGTCAATAAATACGAACAAGGGTCAAGGTCTTGACAGGCGACAAGCGGTTTCCCGGATTTCAGGAAACCGCTTGTTTATGTCCAATCGTCAGCCCCGGCAAAAGGCTATCGCTTGATATTGATCAACTCCTGGAGGATCTCGTCGCTGGTGGTGATCACCTTGGAATTGGCCTGGTAGGCGCGCTGGGTGGTGATCATCTCCACGAATTCAGTGGCCATGTCCACATTGGACATCTCCAGGGTGCTGGGTGCGATGGCGCCCAAGCTGGCAGTGTTGGGGGCGCCCAGCAGGGCCTGGCCGGAGGCCAGCGATTCGGAGTAAAGGTTGCTGCCCTGTTTGGCCAGTCCGGAGTAGCTGGCAAAATCGGCCAGGGTGATCAAGGCAAAGGGGAGCATGGAACCGTTGGAATAGATTCCCGTAAAATAACCGTCTTCGTCCACGGCTACCGATTGAAGACTGCCGGAGGGGTAGCCGTTCTGACTCTGGGCGGTTTTGGTGGATTCGGAACTGTAGCCGGTGACGCTGCCGTCGGATCCGACAGCGTCTAAATATACCCATGCAACTTCCAAGGGATCCGTAGCGTCCGTAAACCCGGTTATCTCGAGTATCGGATTGCCGTTGGCATCCGTATTGGTCGCAGTCGAAGTGGTTCCGGTGGGATCCAGGTTCCCGTCCACATCGAATTCGATATGCCCTGTGGTAGCACAGCTCAGGGACGTGGGTTCCACGCTTACCGCCCAGTCCCAGCCATCGGCGACCCGTGTGAAATTAATATCCAGAATCACCTCGGATCCAAGGGAATTATAGGTCGTGATGGAACTTGTGAATGTATCCGGGACAGATGGATCGGCGTTGCTGTCCAGGTTGAGCCCGAAACTGATTTCGCTGGTGGCGTTGGGTTCGCTGCTTCCGTTGGGCAGGGTGATGTCGCCGATAGTACCGATGTTGCCCGTGGACGGATCGACCGAATACCCCTGAACGACAAATCCGTCCGGTGTAACCAAATTGCCTTCATTGTCCCATTCGAACTGCCCGGCACGGGTGTAGTAATTAATGTTGGTGGAAGGGTCGCTGACCATGAACAGGCCGGCACCGTTGACCGAAAGGTCGGTGGCACTGGTGGTATTCTCCAGGGACCCGGCTTCCCACTGGGGGTTGACCCCGTTAAGGGTTACACCGCGCCCAATCTGGACGTTGGTCTGGCTTAAGGTGGAACTGAAAATATTGGCGAAAGATACCCGCGAGGCCTTGAAGCCGTTGGTATCCACATTGGCGATGTTGTCGCCGATCACCGCCATGGCGCTGGTATTGGCTTTCAAACCTGAAATTCCCGAGTACAATGAACCGATCATAACCGATCTCCTTTATTTTTCCATTAGACGTTTTCGTCAACGCCGGCAGCTTCAACCCGCACCAGCGAAGAAATGGCGACTTCCTGATCGCCGACCAAAAGCAGCGTCTCGCCAGATTGATAGTCGATACCCGTCACTTTCCCGCTGACATAGGAGGTGGAAGAAACGCTATCGCCATTGGCATCGACAGCCATGACCGAAAAGGTATACACTCCGTCGCTGACCGTGGTGCCGTTCGCGTCGGTACCGTCCCAGTCGATGGTATGGGTACCTGCAGCGAGGCTGCCGGCATCGATGTCGGTCACGAACCCGCCGGAGCTATCGTAGATCTGGACATACACGCTAGTGGAAGCGTCACCCAGCTCAACGGAAATGCCGTCGGCGACCCCGTCCGAAACGGAAAGCGTGTCACCGGCGGCGGTAATCGTCGAACCAATGAAGCCCGCGGCTTCGATGTTATTCAATGTGGACTGATAGACTTCGAAGTTCGCCAGCGTATCATTTACGTTTTGAAGTTGTTCGAGGGAGCTGAACTGGGCCAACTGGGCCGTGAACTCGGTGCTGTCCGAGGGGTTCAGCGGATCCTGGTTCTGCAATTGGGCCACCAGCAGCGTCAGAAAATCGTCCTTGTCCAGAACCGTGTCGTCGGTGCTGTCAGTCGTTGTGGTGGATTGGCTGTATACTTGGGAAACGCTCGTAACGGTCATTGTCTTTTCCCCTTGAATGTCATTGTTCAGGCCTTGCGGTAATCCGCAATAAATCAGGCGAAATAATTGACGCGGTCTGTCCTTGCATCCGTCGGATGGTCATCCTCACGATTGCCGTTCTCCCGATGGTTCGTTTCCGGTTCCTGCTCGGAATCCTGGCGCCGACCGTTTTGAAAGGACGGGTTTTTGAACATCTGGGCAAACTGTTCCCGCTGCTGCTGCTGCCCCGCGTCGGGGTTGACCGTCACCTCGAAGCGGTCGATGGTCAAGCCCTGATGCTGCAATTCCGTTTTCAGGTGGTGCAGGTTGGCCTCGACAACTTCCTTGACCATCGGATGATCGGTTACCATGCGAACCACCACCTGTTCCTTGTCGGCGGCGATATTCATCTGGACATTGCCCAGAAAATCAGGTTTCAACCGAATCTGAATCTCGCTGCGCCCCTGGACGGAACGCAAATTGGCTTTGTCCACGATCTGGTCCATTACCGTGGTTTGGAAACGCTGGGCTGCCGATGCTTCCGCCCTTTCCGAAGGTTCGGCCTGAATGGCACCGGATTTTTCGGTCATCGTCCGTGTGGCATCCTGAATCGTATCGAAGAAACGATTTTGTTCCGGGCTTGCCGTTTTTACCGGTTCCGATGAAGTCGATCCCTTAGACAGTTCCTTTTCACCGGCATCCGACGATTGATTTCTGTCCTGTATTTCACTTCTCACAACGCGACTGTTATCTGGATCGACTTCATCTGCTGTCGTCGAATTTCCATCTTCCTTGACGGTCGAAACCGACAGCGGCTGTTGGGTCTGTTTTGTATCTTTTGGAGATGAGATTGGATTGTCGCCCTGAAAGACTTTCTTTGCCCCGTCAAACATGCGCTGCGAATTGATTTCGGGACTTTCTTCATCAATTGTATCGTCAGTTAAAGCAGCCGATGAATCGACCGGAGATACTGGTTTTTCCTTATTTTTCGTGGTCTGCAAGGTCTGGTTGAACTCGGCCGTTTTGATCTCATCCTGAGCCTGAGCCAAGTGCCCGGTATCGGGACTCTGTTCCGTCGTCACGGTCAACCCCGATGCTGTATCGATTTGCGCCAATGTACCGGACGCGGTCGCCCCTTGACCTTGGCCATTGGTCTGCGCTTCCTGTCCGGCACCGGGTATTTTTTGAACGGTTGCCGCCGGCTTTTCGTTAGAATTCAGGAGCTGATCGGACCCGTTGGCCGAATCCATAACGAGATTCGTCAGCACCGGCAAAGACGAACCTTCGCCCGTATGTAGGTCGGTATTCGCCAATTGCTGAAGGGCATCTTGAATGCCGGAAAGATCAACATCGCTTAAATTTTGCAAGTCCTGGACCTCATCGGAGAACTCCGGTGACAGTTCCATGGCGTCGGTAATCATGGTCAACAGTTGATCCCAGTCAACGGCTTCCAATTTGGTTGTTTCCGATTCTGCGGATTCACTTTGAAGAAGTTGATCCGGGATCTCTCCGTCGGAGGCTAACGTGGCGTTGTCTCCAGTGAGTTTCCGGACCCATGCGGAAAACGAATCGAAGGCTTCGCCACCGGTTTGTGCAGTTCCAGCATTGGCCGCTGCCGGATTTACGGTTCCGGTGCCGCTTTTTCCCATTGCGGGCAGCGCCCCGGTGGCCTGCATAAGAGTGCCAAAAGGAATCATTCGCTCTCTCCGTTGGCGTTAATCATTTTTCTGGCAAAACGGTTCACCGCGACTTCATCGATCAGTTCCATTTCCTTTTTCAATATGGCCCGATTGTAGCGATCCAACCCCTGCTCCTTGAGTTTTTCCAGAATCTGACGCCGCTTCATGGCTTCAAGCAGCTCGTTCTGTTTTTTTGATTCGACCTCAACAAGCTTTCCAAGCGTGGATGTTTGGCGGTCGATTTGTTCGGCAAGCCTTTTGAGATAGGCATGGTAGGCAATCACCCCGTCACTGGAAAGGCCTTTGGATTGTTCTTCCTTCAATACCGTTGCTGTATCCATCTCTTTCCTTTTCATCGTGTCCAGTTGCTGCCGCGCCCTGGTCACCTGCTGTTTGATTTCGGCAAGTTCCTTTTTCAGGTTGTCTTCGATAAATTGCCGATGATCCAGAACAATTTGCAGGTTGAAGGTATACATGGTTTTGCAACTATCGATTCGGGTTCAATCTGCTCTTGTTTTAGCAGCTAGCATACCTCGTGCCAGATATTCCCATCTCTATTTCTGCCTGTTTTTACAGCTTTTTTTATTGCTCTCTGTTTCTGTTTGAATTCCCTGAGGCTTTGTCGACCGGCAACAATTTCCTTCGGCAGCACTTTTTTCCCCGGTCGGTTTCCCGAATGAAAAAACCGCTCCAGCGCAAAAGCCTCTGGCTATTGCATCATGGCCTGCAACGCCGCGACGCTTTCTTCAAACGTTGTAGCTTCCTTGATTCCCTGTCGGAGATATCGGTTGACGGACTCGATCATCTGGATGGCGAAGTCGATATTGGGGTTGCTGCCGGCCTCATAGGCCCCGATATTGATCAGGTCTTCGGCTTTGCGATATGTCGCCAGCACCTCCTTGATCTTTCCCACGTGGTGTTTGTGGTCGAGATCGGTAATATCTTCCATCACCCGGCTGATGCTTCTAAGGATATCGATGGCCGGATAGTGGTTCTGGTTGGCCAGATCCCGGGTGAGCACGATGTGTCCGTCGAGAATGGAGCGCACCGCATCGGCGATGGGTTCGTTCATGTCGTCCCCTTCCACCAGGACGGTATACAATCCGGTAATGGTACCGCGATGCGACGACGTACCCGCACGCTCCAGAAGCTTGGGCAAAATGGAAAAGACGGAGGGTGTGTAGCCTTTGGTCGTCGGCGGTTCGCCTAAAGACAAGCCGATTTCCCGCTGGGCCATGGCTAGCCGGGTGACCGAATCCATCATCAGATTGACATGCTTGCCCTGGTCGCGGAAGTACTCGGCAATGGCGGTGGCAATGAAGCCTCCCCGCAATCGCACCAGTGGCAGGTGATCGGAGGTCGCAACGACGACAACGGATTTTTTCAACCCTTCCTCGCCAAGATCTTTCTGAATGAACTCGTTGAGTTCACGGCCACGTTCACCGATCAGGCCGATGACGTTTACCTCGGCCGCGGTGTTGCGGGCGATCATACCCATCAGGACACTCTTGCCGACACCGGAACCGGCAAAAATTCCCATGCGTTGGCCGCAGCCAACGGTCAGTAGCCCGTTGATGGCCCGGATGCCCAGATCCAGGGGGCGCTCGATGCGGTTGCGAAGCAGCGGATTGACCGGGTTGGCATAAATGGGATAGTTGTTTTCGACCGGTATGGGCCCCTTGCCGTCAATGGGATTGCCGAGTCCGTCGATTACTCTGCCCAGCAAGGCCGGCCCGACGCCGACCTGCGCCTTTTCGGTCCGGGCCACCACCTTGCAACCCGGTCCCAGGCTGTGGATGTCTTCCAGGGGCATCAGCAAAACGGAGTCTTCTCTAAACCCCAGAACTTCAGCACTTACCGGTCTCGTGCTGTTCTCGGCAAAGATATCGCAAACGCATCCGATCTGCGATCCCGGCCCACTGGCTTCGATGACCAACCCGACCACTTTTTTAACACGGCCGTTGGCGCGTATCGCCGCTACGGAACGAACGGTGTCATAGTATTTCTCCAGGGAAAACGGCTGATTCATGGCGTCGGGTTTACCCTTCGGCAATGGGTTTGGGCAGTTGATCGTTCAAACGTTCTTCAATCACTTTGATCTGCTGCTCGATTCTCGCGTCAACATCGCCGAGTCGGGCCTCGATCACGCAGCCTCCCCGGCCAACGTTTTCATCGCCTTCCAACGCCAACTGCGCATCGGCATCTCCGCCGTTTTGCAATTGATCGCCCAGCGCTTCTACCGCCTCTATATCCCGAGGGTTAAGGCGTACCGTCAATTTTCGGGGGTCGGCCACCTGTTGCATAGCAGCCTTGACCACCTGTTCGATGACGTTGCCGTGTTCGGTTTCGTAATGCACGATCTTTTTGGCGATGGCCAGTGCCAGACGAACGGTCTCGATCTCCATCCGCTCGCGATCCCGGCTACGGATTTTTTCCGTCTCTTCGATGGCAGTCCGCATCGCTGCAACGGCCTGGTCTATCTTTTCCCGGCTTGCGGCCGCCGCCTCGGCGATCCCTTGCTCCATTCCCTTGTTGAACGCCTCATCGACCAGTTGACGCACTTCTTCCGAATCTTCCAAATTCCCGGTAGGTGCGGAACAATCATGATCGGAGCCAATCCCCATCCCCACAAAACTGTCCGGTTTGGGCTGCGGGCGGCGCTCTTTTTCCGCACCACAGGGAATCTCGGGGAAATAGTAGAGCGCACAAGATTCGGATAACGATGACCGGTTGTCTTCGGGTGCGTCAGCCAACAAATTCCTCCCCTCCCCTTCCGCTGATGACCAGCTCTCCTTTTCGTTCCATATCCTGAACGATCTTGGTAATCTTCTGCTGGGCATCGGTGACATCCTTGATGCGGACGGCTCCGGACACTTCCATCTCCTCTTTAAGAATCTCGGCCGCCCGCTGGGACATATTGCGGAAAATTTTATCTTTGACCTCATCGGTCGAGGCCTTGAGCGCAACCGCCAGTTCCTGGGATTCCACGGAACGCAGTACCTTCTGCAGGCCGCGGTCGTCCACGAGTACGATGTCGTCGAAGATGAACATGTTCTGCCGGATCTCTTCGGCCAGTTCGGGGTCGTCTTCCTCGATCTCTTCGATGATCTGCTCGGCCGCGGTACCGTCGATCATGTTCAGTATTTCGGCCAAACGGGGCACGCCCCCGGCTTTCTGGGTACTTGAGGTTTCCTTGTTGGCCAGAATTTCCTCGAAAGCCCGGTCGATCTCCTCGAGCATTCCTGAGGCGACTTTATCCAGATTGGCGATGCGGTAGGCCACATCGGCCCGCAATTCATCAGGTAGCAGCCCCATCACTTCACTGGCAATATGGGGCTGCAGGTGGGCGATTATCAGAGAGATGGTCTGGGGATGTTCGCTTTGAATGAGCTGAATCAGCAGATCCGGCGGTATGGACTGGATGGCATTCAGATTTTTTTCCCGCCGCTCATCCGCACCCTCTGGGGTCGCCTTCTCCCCCCCTTCCTTGCTTTCGATCTGTTTTGGGGGCGCCGCCTTTTCCAAAAATTCCCGGGCGACACTTTCAACCAGGGCCGGTGAGATCGATTCCAGCTTGGCCTGAAGTTTGAAGATCAGATTGCGTTCGGCCTTGGTAAGCTGGTCGACCACCGGAGAAATCACATCCCATCCCAGGGCGTGGACAAGAATAGCTGCTTTTAATGATCCGATGAGGTTTCTGGGGTCCATGGTCGATGGTTTCGGGTTTAACGTTTGGGGTTCAGGGTTCAAGGGTTCCAGGGAATACGAATAATGTTCTCAGCGATTTCGTAAAAAGGTCGAGATCAAGGCTTGCGAGTCCCGAGGAAGGAGGCGTACCTAAACGTACTCCGCACTGACGAGGGACGAAGCGTAACGCCGATATCGGGGTTTTTACGGAATCGCTTATCATGTTTCTTTAAGCCACGTCTTCATTAGCTGGGTAGACCCGGAACGGTTCTCCTTGATCAGGTTCTCGATCTGTCGGGTGTAACTGTTCTCTTTGTCAGCCTCCGCGTAGCGGCGCTCCAGCTCCTTGATGGTCTGGGGAAGCTGCTCCAGCATCTGGATCTCCTCGATGGGCGTCGAGGTCAGCCAGCGCGCCAGCGGCTTGATGATCATCATAAAAGACATCAGGAAGAACAGGGCTGCCGCGGCATATTTGATCAGGGTCTGGTGGGTTTTGAGCATGTCCATCCATCCCGGAGACTCGGGCTCGATTACCGTATCCACGGCCATGTCCACCTCAAAGGGGATATTGGCCACTTCGATGACATCGCCCCGGGCAGCATCGTAGTTCACCGCACTTTTAACGATACTCTCCAGTGTGGCCATCTCTTCGGGCGTCCTGGGGACATATTGTGCCTGCTCCCCTTCGGCCCCTTCTTCGGGCTCACGGTAGGTTCCATCCACGACCACTGCAACGGACAGCCGCTGGATGCTGCCGACGGGCATGATCTCACGGTTGACGCGTTTGCTCACTTCGTAATTCTTCGTGTACTGCTGTTTCTGGTTGTTGCGCCCGCCACTATCGGTGGCCATGCCCGTATTTCCAGGCACCACATTGGCCTGAAGACCGGGAACGCCGGCGGCGACGGCATCGGCATCGCTGGAAAGGGAACTGGATCCCTGTTCACTTCGGATGACCGATTTGTCCGGCAGGTAAAGCTCCTCGGTTTTCTCCTGCTGGGTGAAATTGAGCAGGCAGGAAACGCGGACAATGGCCTTGTCCTGTCCCAGGACGCTTTCCAGCATGGTCTTGATGCGGTTTTCCATCAGCCGTTCCTTCTTTTCCTGGAAGGCCAGCTGATTGGATGTCACCTGGCTGACGGTGGATTTTTCCTTGAAACCAGCCAGCATCTTTCCACTGTTGTCGATGATGGTGACATCTTCCGGATCCAGCCTGGAGACGCTGGAGGAGACCAGGTGGACGATCCCCTGGATCTGATCCTTGCTGAGGTATTTGCCGCGCCTCAGCTTCAGAATCACCGAGGCCGTGGCCGGCTCCTCTTCTTCGATAAACAACGAACGCGCCGGCATAACGATATGGACCCGGGAGCTTTCCACCTCCATCAAGGTGTTGATGGTCCGGCTCAATTCCCCTTGCAGAGCCCTTTGATAATTGACGTTCTGGACGAATTCGGTCATTCCTAATTTCGTGTCGTCGAATACTTCGAATCCGATTCCAGTGCCCCGGGGCAGTCCCAGGGAGGCCAGGTTCAGCCGGGTTTCGTATATTTTGTCATAGGGAATGCGAACCCCCGCACCGTCCATGGTCAACTGGTAGGGGATCTGGTTTTCTTTCAAATGGGCAACGATTTCGGCTGCATCTTCGGGCGCCAGATTGCTGTATAGCGGATGCATATCGCCGGTTTCCGACCAGGTCAGCAAAAAGGCGAAAGCGGCAATGGTACCGCCCACCAGGATGGCCATGGCCACCAGTTTTCCCGTCGATAGCCCTTTTAAGGCCAGTTTCAGTTGCTGCGGCAGCGTGGATAACGAAAAAGCCATTGGTACTCCGTTTACTGGTTTAGAGGTTCAGGGTTCAGAGTTCTTTCTTTCGTTGATCTTTCTCATAGACCAGCAGGTAGTTGATGAAACCTCGAATGGTGGCGCGGGTTCGTCCGGCATGATCATAAACATCCTGAAACTCAGATCTGGTTATGTATTGTTGATCCACCGCCATGTAGAGCTCACTCTGGACTTCGGTACAAAACCGTTTTGCATACCGAAGAAAGCGAACAAACTCGTTGTTTGTCTCTGAATCGAACCCTTCCGCTATATTGTACATGGATGAGCCTGCTGCATTCTGAATTTGCTTTTTCAAACCGAAGTCACGAACAAACTCACCCTTTTTTGTCAGTCCATAGACCTTGCGGGCTAACTGTCTGGCCAACTGCCATGCCTCAATATCCTCAAATCGTTTTATTCTCATACTTTCTCAAATCAGCGATTACCAATTCGCGCTGAAATTACGATTAGTAAGAAAACCCGACAACCGCGGAACCCTGAACCTTTTAACGGTTTCTCATATCGACATGCGGCGAATCTCGTCGTAGGCGGAGATGAGTTTATTGCGAATCTGCATCACCAGTTCGAAGGAAATCTCCGCTTTTTGCATGGAAATCATGGTGCTGTGGATATCCTGATTTTTGCCGGTGGCCAGCTCGTCAATGGCCTGATCGGCGTCCACCATTTGCCGGTTGACATCGTCCAGGGAGCGTTTGACGAAATCGCTGAATGGTGTCTGGGACGCATTATCGGTCTGTTTCTTTTCAACCCCGGCTTCCGGCAGCAAGGGCTGCAATTTGGAAATCGTCAGATCGTTCATGAGCTTCTCCCGATATCCAGTGCGGTCCCCGCCATGTCCTTGGTCGCCGCAACGGCCGTTGCATTGGCCTCGAAGCTCCTGCTGGCGGATATCATGTTGACCATCTCCTCGACGATGTTGACGTTGGGCAGCCGAATGTATCCGTTTTCGTCCGCATCCGGATGGTTGGGATCATATTTTTCAATAAAAGGCTTTTCGTCTTCGATGATGCCGGCCACCTTGACACCATGCCCTTCCTCTGTCGTGCGTTCGTCGAGAATTTCCTGGAAGCTTTCCCCTTGCGCCGCCTTGAAGATGACATCCTTGCGTTTGTAAGGTTCGCCGGTTTCGGTGCGCGTTGTGTTGGCATTGGCCAAATTGCTCGATATGAGGTTCATGCGCAGGCGCTGGGCGCTCAATCCGGTCGAACTGATGGATAGGCTGTCCATAAAATTCATGGGTCTAATTTCCTCCCTTGATGACGTTTTTCAATCCCGACAACTTGGATTTGACCATCTGGGCCGAGGCCCGGTAAAGCAGGCTGTTTTTGGCCAAGGAGGTCATCTCGGCATCGATGTCGACGCCGTTTTGGTCCCCCCGGAACAACAGGGGGTTGTCGCCATCGGCTGTGTGGGCAGTTTCCGGGTCGTCCGGTGCAGGGCGCCCGGGCAGGTGACGTTCATCGGTTAGCTGCATGGAGCCGGATACGGACGCTTGGGGCTCTTTTTGAAGGGCCGCTTCCACATCCATCACAAAAGGCTTGTAGTTGGGCGTATCCGCATTGGCCACGTTGTTTAAAATGGTTTCATGCTTGCGTGCCCGCAGGTCTAACGATCGCGATAACGTCGAGATCGTACCGCCGAACAGATTGACTGGATGCTGGTCCATACTACCCTCTGCTTAATGTCGTTGTATCTTTGATCAGCAAATAATGTACCATTACTTTACGGTTTCGATTTCTTCCTTATATTCGTTCAATTTGTTACGCAGTGTCCGGATACTGATTCCCAGCATTTTGGCCGCATGGGTGCGGTTGTCGTTGACGGATTGTAACGTATTGGTAATCAACTGTTTTTCCATCTCCCGGACCGTCATTCCCATTGCCGGGGTTACAGTGGCCGACATATCCTTTGGCCCGGTGTCAAGGATTAAATCTTCCGGCAAAAGGGTTTCGCCGCCGCCGATAAGAACCCCGCGTTCAATGGTGTTTTCCAGTTCGCGGACATTTCCAGGCCAGTTCTGGCGCATCAACAGGTCCATGGCTCCTCCGGAAATGCGATCCATTTTTTTTCCGTTCTGACTGCTGAAACGCTTCAGAAAGGCTTCAGCCATCAAGGGAATGTCGTTTTTTCGTTCCCGTAAGGGCGGAATCGTCAAAGGAATGACGTTCAACCGATAGTAGAGGTCCTCCCGGAAGTTTCCCGATGCCATTGCCTCTTTCATCATCCGGTTGCTGATGGCAATTACTCTGGCCTCAATGGAAATGGAGCGGTTGCTGCCGACTCTTACGATTTCCCTCTCCTGCAGGGCACGCAGCAGTTTGGCCTGAAGCGGCAATGCCATCTCGGTAATTTCATCCAGGACCAGGGTTCCTTTCCCGGCGCTCTCGAACTTACCGATTTTTCGTGAGATGGCCCCGGTAAAGGCCCCTTTTTCATGGCCGAACAGCTCGCTTTCGGCCAATTGTTCCGGCAGGGCGGCGCAATTGATAGCCACATAGGGCTCGCTGCTGCGTTGGCTGTGGGCGTGAATGAAAGCGGCCAGCAGTTCCTTGCCCGTGCCGCTTTCTCCGGTAATCAGAATACTGGCCGTGCTCGGTGCCACCTTGCGTGCGATCTCCAGCGTTCCCAGCAGGGCGACGTCCTGGGTAATGAAGGTCTTGTCGTTTCTGGTCCGAACGGGTTGCGAACCTTCTCTCACGGCGATATCCCGGGCCGCCTTCTGGAATGCTTCCCAAACCAGATCGTTTTCGAAGGGATCGAGAATAAAATCGGTCGCACCGGCCTGCATGGCCGCAATGACGTCCCCAGCCGTCCCTTTTGCGGCACCGATCAGAATAGTAATATCGGGATATTTCCGCTGGACCTGTTCGCTCAAGGCTACTGCCGAAAAGTCGTTGAGCCGCATATCGGAGTACAGGATCTGGATAGGATACTTCTCCAGTTTCTCTATCGCTTCCCGGCCGGTTGCACACCCTTTGATTTGGAATTGTCCGACCTCTTCCAAGACGCTGTACAAATGATGGCGCAGTTCAGACTCCGAAGTGACCAGCAATACTGAAATTGGATGATTCACCATGATCGAGATGCCATAATTCGTTTAAGAGAATAGACAGACCGAGTTTCTGCAGCGCAAAATATCGTATCGCTACACAACGCAAATAAAATGCCAGCTATCGTCTATCCGTTTAATATAGCGCCGAACAAGCGTGTAATTATTTGTTTTATCAATATTTATTTTAAATGTCCGGAGTTGATGTCGAAGGGAGAAAAAGCTTGGTAGGGTAGGCACTTCGGTGTCAATTCGGCAAAGAGCCGTCACCCCATTGACAGGGAAGTGAGATGTGGGAGATGAGATATGGGGTTCACCGCAGAGGCGCAAAGGACGCAGAGATAAGTTCTGTTGATTTGTTTGATTGGTTTTCAGTCGGGGGCTTTCGCGATAACCTATCCGCATTCATCCGAGTCCTATATCCCCTTCGAATATGCGTTTCAAACGAAGTCCCGCTCTGGCAGGATAAACCGGGTGGTAAAAATCCAAAGTGGAACGGGAAAAGTGAGATGGGAAAGCCACATCAAGCGCATTTTTGCAGGTCGTACCGCTTGATCTTTTCCACCAGCGTAGTCCGCTTTACGTGCAGCAGTTTAGCGGCCCGGTTTTTCACCCATTTGGTCTTTTCCAGACTCTGATAGATCAGGCGTTTTTCGAACTCGCTGACTGCGGTACTCAGGCAGAGACCCTCACCGGTGATTTCAGGTGACAGGATACAGTTCTTAGGCGCCTCGTCTCTCATTTTCCGCGGCAGATCGTCGATTTCGATCTCCCCTTGCCCTTTGATGACCACAATCCGCTCCATCAGATTGGCCAGTTCCCTGACATTGCCGGGCCAGGTGTACTGTATCATCACGTTCAAGGCCTCTTCGGATATCGAATCTACGGCGGTGGTTTTGGTCGAATTTAACCGATCCATGAAGTGGGCCACGAAATGGGGAATATCCGAACGCCGTTCTTTAAGGGCGGGCAGTTTTATGGGGATTACGTAAAGTCGATAAAACAGATCTTCCCGGAAATTCCCTTTCTGAACTTCCTCCTCGAGGTCGCGGTGGGTCGCCGCGACAATGCGGACATCCACTTTTGTCGTTTTACAACCTCCCACCGGCTCGAAGCAGCGCTCTTCGAGGACCTTGAGAATCTTGACCTGAAGATCCTGACTCATATCCCCGATTTCGTCCAGAAAGATAGTGCCGCCGTTGGCAGCCTCGAATTTGCCTACTTTGTTGGCCGTTGCACCGGTAAACGAACCTTTGACGTGACCGAACAGTTCGCTTTCCAGAAGGTTTTCCGGGATGGCGCCGCAGTTGATGGAGACAAACGGCTGATCCCTGCGGTAGGATTGCTTGTGAATGGCATGGGCGATCAACCCTTTTCCCGTACCGGTCTCGCCGTTGATTAAAATAGTGCTGTCGCTGTCCGCTACCCTTTCAACCAGCCGGAAAATATCCTGCATTTTTGTGCTTTCACCGACAATTCCATCGAAAGCGTCTGTCTTGTCTGAGTCAACCGGCGTTTCTTGAAGGGTCTCATTCAAAGCATCGTTTTCGATAATGGGTGAATTTTGCACGACTACACCTCCTGAAAATTATTGATCGTTGACCTGGGTTAAAGATAATCGAGGGATGGTTTCTGAGGTAGCAATTTTGTTGCCGAAATTCAAAAAAATGCTGTTTTTCCTTTCGCTTCATTTTCTGTATACTTTGAATGTCTCCCGTTACCCCAATATATAGATGGTGGTTCTCCCATTAATCCTTACCCGTTGTGTTGAGAGAAATTTTAATCCACGAACTGAGATTTATTTTTACCCCGACAACTTGAAGTTTTTTCTATTACAAGCAGGATAGTTTTACTTGGTTTGTTGCAAATTGCAAAAGGAGGTCGTTTATCACGAACTGGCCCCATTAAGCCATCTGTTCGCTTATCGTCAGTGAAAATTTTTGTCCCACCATTGTTTCAACATTTCGCAAAAAATCGCCCGACATGTCATTCCCGTGAAGGCGGGAATCCATAATCATTTGTAAAATTTGTATAAACATACGCTTGTGGATATTAGCAATGGGTCCAAGTCAAAATTTTGGGAAACCGTATATATCTCAGATCTATATTATTTAAAATTTGATTTTCCCTACCGCACCCGATTTTTCACGGAACGCTCCTTCAATCCTAATATTTTGCAATTTGCATATTTTTGCATTCTGCAAAGTAAAATCTTTGAATAGGTAAGGCGAAAAGATAAAGGTTAGAAACTTTTTTCTAAAGTAAATGCCGTGCAGAACGATAATAGGGTTGTAACGCGCAAATAAATTCGAAAGGAGGCGATGATCCAGCTTTCACGATAAAAACGCGCGGACCACACAAAAATCCGGCAAGAATGCCGATCTAACAAACCTAGAAAAGGAGATTTATCATGGCAATCGCACTTACCGCAGGAATGAGAAGCAACCTTATCGCTCTTCAGAACGTGGACAGCTTGATGCAGACCACCCAAAACCGTCTGTCCACCGGTAAGAAAGTCAACTCGGCCCTGGACGATCCAGTCAACTTTTTCAAAGCTGAAGACCATTACAACCGTGCCAGCGATCTTGCCGCCAAAAAAGACGGTATGAACGAGGCCATCAAAACCATCGAGGCCGCCAACACAGGTATCGAAGAAATCGAAAACCTTCTGGCCCAGATGAAGTCCCTGGCTTCTGCCGCAAAGACTTCGGATAATACCGGCGACCTTAGCGATCAATATGACCTGTTGATCAGCCAGGTGTACTACATGGCACAGGATTCCAACTACGGCGGCCAGAATCTGCTGGACAGTGACAGTCTCTCCGTGGAGTTTAACGAAGATGGAAGCAACACACTGTCCGTCTCCGGATTTGGGGTAGCTGCTAACGGCACGATTACCAGTTCCGGTGGAACTACAACGGCTCTCAGCGCATCCGATTTCGCCAACAACACCACCGTTGAAGCGTCTATATCCGAAATCGATGCCGCCATCTCCATGTTGAGGACCGAATCCCAAAAATTGTCTTCCAGCCTTTCCACGATTCAAATTCGGGCCGATTTTACCACTGAGATGGAAAATACACTGAATACCGGCGCCGACGGACTGACGCTGGCCGACATGAACGAAGAAGGCGCTAACATGCTGATGCTGCAAACCCGCCAGAATCTGGGTACCACTTCTCTCAGCCTGGCTTCCCAGGCTGCGCAGGCTGTATTGCAGCTGTTCTAATTTTGGTATTGTTTTTCGATTCATTTATAATCAAAGCATGGACAAGCGGGCTTCCCCTTGTCCATGCTTGCTATGACGCCGAACAGTTCTCTGAAATCGTCTTTTTTCGACTGTCCCATTAATTTATCTTATATGTCAGTTTTTCAATGCAAGATTTGATGAAATTTCTGAGTTACGTATTGATTTCAATTAATTTTTTGGCATGATTATACGCATGATCTGTTTCATAATGTAGAGTACCAATCCTTCTCCTAACTTAAAAAGGCCAAAAAATTATGGGACTCAAAATAACACTGAAGCCCGGAGAACGGATGATTATCGGTGGTGCCGTTATCACCAACGGTGGTCAGAAATGCAATTTCATTGTTGAAAACAAGGTCTCTATTCTCAGAGATAAAGATATCCTGAGCGCCGAAAAAGCCAACTCCCCTGCACGGCGCATCTATTTTGCGATTCAATTGATGTACATCGATGCAAGCAATTTAAAAACGCACCACAAATCGTACTGGGAACTAGTCAAAGATTTTCTCGAGGCCGCCCCCAGTGCCCTTGGCATCGTTGATCAAATCAGTGAATATATTTTAGAAGGAAATTATTACCAGGCTCTTAAAAACTGTAAAAAACTTATTGCATTCGAAGAGGAGATCATCGCCCGTGTACAATAAAGCGCTCAATGCCTATAAATCAGTTGAAAAAACAACTGTATCCGGCAGGGAAACCGAAGCCAGGGTTTTAACGGAAGCAGCATCCAAGCTTCGGTCCTGCCAGAAAAACTGGGATAGCAATGATCGGAAGGAATTACTGGACGATGCCCTGAACTATAATCAGCGCATCTGGACCATATTCCAGGCGGAACTCGGAAAGCAGGACAACCCGTTGCCGGACAATATTAAACTGGACCTGTTGAGGCTCAGTTCGTTTATTGACAAACGCATCTTCGAAGTTTTGGCATACCCAGACCCAGAAAAGCTGAACATCATCATTAAAATAAATGAAAATATCGCTGCCGGGCTGAGGGGAAATTAAATCAAAAACGCTGTGCCTTCCCGTTCAGGTAGTTAGCGAATCCCCAACCGTTTATCTGAAGATCCTGACCTTTAGAAGAAAATCCATTTATCTCGTGTCTTTGATATGTTGGATACGAGGTTTCTTCCCCGCCTGATATCGTTCCCATATTTTCAAATATGCGCTTTCCAAATGGGTGACGAAACGAGGGGCATCAAATAAGGGTTTTTCAACAAGATTGATCCGTAATCGATCTTTCAAAATGTTGGATTTTAAAGGATTATTCCCCAATTCGATTGCCTTTTTTTCGTAAACTTCCTGTGATTCGCACACAAGATCTTCCATCCCAATCGCATCCAAGATGCTTGCAGACATTCTGGAGGCAAAATGTGTCCCTTTCATCGTGACTACCGGGACCTCGGCCCACAATGCGTCACTTGTTGTCGCTGCTCCATTGACCGATAGTGTATCAAGTGCGAGATCGGCCATTTTCAAACGTTCCAGATGATTCTCTTTGGGCATTTTTTCAGCGAAAATGATCCGCGAAGGATCTACATCTCGATTCTCCGCTTCTTTCCTCAAATTTGAAACTACGGTGTCGTTGCTTTTCAGTAGCCACAAGACACTTTTTGGAACTGACTTTAAAATGTTCATCCAAAGATCAAATACTTTTGGTTCAATCTTGTAACTGGAACAGAAAGAGCAGTAGACGAACCCATCTTCCGGGAGGTTGGCATCTTGCCTGTGAAACCGCGTTGTCGACTCGTTGAATAGGCCGCTGTTTACCTGGTATGTATCCGGCATATAAATAAATTTTTCACTGTAATAATGGGCCTCTTCGGAGGGGGTAACGATTCTGTCAGTGATCAGATAGTCGAAAAAACCGACGCCGGTGGTACCGGCCATTCCCAACCATCGCACCTGAATCGGAGCAGGACGCAAGGACGCAATCTCGAGGCGATGGTTACGCATGTAACCGACCAAATCGATCAAAATATCTACTTGGTCGTGGTAAATACAATTTGCCGCGTCCCAGTGACCCAACAATTTAATGTCTGTAAATTTGTCACAATCACTTTTAATACGTTTTCGATGTTCGCTGGAATCATCTTCGCCATAGGAATATACATTGACATTAAATTGTTTCCGATCATGAAGACCGAAAATTTTCCATGTAAGCTGAGCGGTGGGATGGTTTTTGAAATTATTGGACAAATAACCGATCGTGAGCTTTTTAGTGCTTTTTTCATATTGTACCTCTCGGGGATTATCTCTTGGTTCCAGATGCGCAGGCACAAGCAGGTCGCTCCACTTTTGAGTCACTTTATAATTGATCGACGGATCGCTACACCGTATTAAATTTAGAAAGGGCATCTCTTCAGGACGTTGTCCTTTTTTCAATCTTTTGTAGGTGAACCGGTCTATTTTTCGGTTAAGGGGTTCTAAGAGATCCCACTGGCAACGCTGGTACATTTCATGGACAAGGTGGCAGCAGGCTTTCTCATTTTCAGGATCAAGGACAAGTACCTGTTCGAAAAGGTCAACGGCCATGTTCGAATCACCGTTTTCCTGGAAACAAATACTCATATTGATCATGGATTTGACGGAATGCGGATCGACAG
Source organism: Desulfosarcina widdelii (assembly GCF_009688965.1). Lineage (GTDB taxonomy): Bacteria > Desulfobacterota > Desulfobacteria > Desulfobacterales > Desulfosarcinaceae > Desulfosarcina > Desulfosarcina widdelii. The sequence continues at coordinate 1,204,801 of NZ_AP021875.1, forward strand.
TTAACGCTTTCCGATAACAGGCAATCGCCGATTTGTAGTTGGACCGGTCATAGTAGACATTTCCCAAATTGTGATAGGCTTCTACATCATGGGGCATGAATCTGATTGACTTTTCGAAACAGGCAACGGCATCATCGAGCTTTCCCTGAGTGCGTAGTAATGTCCCCAAGTTGTTGTATAGTTTTCCATTGGAAGGCTGAATTGCAATGGCTCGATTATAGGTTTCCAAAGCGTCATCATAATTACCCGCTTCGCAAAGGGCATTTCCCAAATTTCCTAAGGTTTCCGCACATTCTCCGGAAATTTTGATCACGCTTCTGTAAGATCGAATTGCCTGTTCGATTTCTCCAAGTTCCTTCTGCGCGTTTCCCAAATTGTTGAATGCTTCCGGGTAGTCCGGTTTCAACCGAATTGCCTTCAGGCAGCTTTCCCGCGCCTCGGAAAAATTGCCGATCTCGTTTAAGGCGGCACCTAAATTGTTGCAGGCTTCGGCAAAACTAGGATTAATCCGAATAGCATTCCGATAATTTCCTATTGCTTCCTCTAAGTTTTTCAAAGCATGATAAACAGTTCCGAGATTATAATACGGATCTGCATAGTTATGTGAAAGATGAATCGATTTTTCATAGCATTTTATCGACTGACCATATCTTCCCACCTCCTTCAAAACTATTCCTAAGCTATTGTAATAAATCGGATTTTCTTTTTTTATGGATATCGCTTGAGAAATATAATCAAAGGCTTTTTCCGTCATTCCCATTTGATGGACAACAACACCCATCAGATGCAGCGCATCGGCTTCCTGAGGTTTCCTTTTTAAAACCATTTTGCAAAGCTTATAGGCAAGTTCGATATTTCCTGATTTATGGGCAACGAAGGCTTTCTCTAAATCTTTTTTGGTCATTCTTTTAACCATCATCAGACCCAATTAAAAATTTTTAGGGATCTTTTTAGAGCTGACAATATTTAAACAGTATCCTGTTATCTATCACCACATGGATTTACTGTAACTTGGATATAGGAAGGCTTGCATGATTAACTTGGAGGTATGACTACATATAAATGATAAAAAGGACCCAACCCATTATCAGATAAAGGGCAGGGCTTATCATGAAGGATTCTAGCGCCTAATTTGTTAAATATTTTGGGGTAATTCCAAAAGTAACTATAATCAGCTTTGGCAAAATTTTTTGCATTTATGTTGGCATCGATGAATGGCTCTATTGCGATAAAATAATGTTTTGATATTCGCAAAAGCTCCACTAAAATTTTTTCCATGTCAGGTAAATGATCCAATACTGAGACTGTAAAAACGGCGTCATACTCTCCATCTTTCATTGATGATAATTTTTCTTCACTACCAATTTTTAATGGCAGATTATATTTTTCTTTCCCTAATCTTATTGCATCTTTATTAATATCAATTCCAAAAAGATCTATTCCAGGGATATCCCTCCTTAAGCAATTTAAGTTTCTACCAACATTACAACCAAACTCAAATATACTTTTGATTTCACTTTTATTGTTCAAATAACTGACCGTCTGAACTATGGTGGAGCTTTGTCTGCCTTCCGTATAATAATGCTCAATGACCTTTCTTTCACACCAATATTCTTTTGCCTTAATATCCTCTTTTGGTTCATAAATATAATCATTCGATAAAGGTTTTTTAATAATTCTATGGTAAAATTCAACTAATCGCCCAATTTCGCTTTCATATGTAAATATGCGTTTGGAAAAATCTATCGATTTTTTCATTTGATTAAGTCTTGGTAACTGCTCTATGATATCCGATGGATTTTTGAAAACCACGCCTACCGGATTGTCTTTAAAATAATCATCATATGTTTTAAGGGCGGAAGCGATTATTGGCAAACCTGCAGCTTGATATTCATAAAGTTTATTTGCAATTGTAGAATCTAAAAAACGTTTGTTCCCCTTTTTCAGATTAAATGGTATTATACCGAAATCATATTGAGTCATTACCTGAATGATTTCTTTAGGCGAAACCGGATTGTAATAACTCACATTTTCATATTTCATAAAATATTCAGACAACTGCTTACTAAAAAATGTAGGATAAATATGTATTTGGAGATCCTTCTCAGCCAAGTAAATAAAAATTTCGGTAAAATCTCTATGGGCAGTTCCACCAACACTTCCCTCGTAGACGATATGGACCTTCCCATCTTTTTCCGAAAGCTTAGGAAGTAATCTTTTTGGAAGATCGCCTTCAGATGCAAAATTATTGAATACAACCGAAGGGCCTTCTACACCGTATAACCTCTCGGCTTCTTTCAACTGGTAGGAAGTGGTATATACTCTTCCAGCGGAACCTCGATTGGCAACACCTTCAAAATAGGATAAATTTGAATTTCCACCTGCTCGCAAAGATATAAGATCGTGAGTATCATGGATGACCGGAGCGTCACCTGCGAGGGCCGCAACCGTGAGGATATCAGGCTCGTTATGGCAGTGAATAATGTCATACTCTTTTGATATATCCCATAGATGGCGCATATCTCTAAGATGAATAGACTTATTGTAAACATTGTCGTCAAGCCCCTTGTACATTTGGCTTAACCTAGCTTTTGTATAGGCCAAAATAACTTTATGGCCTACTGAACGTAAAGCAACAGCCATTTTGTAATTTCTGATACACGGCGCTTCTTGTACAAACAATATTTTCAAAACCATTTTTTGTTTCCTGTTTTCTGAATTGTGTTTTTGAAATATAGAATAATTTTACAATATTTTTATTTATTTAATTCTCTTTGGTTCCCAAAAATGAATGTAAATGAAATAGGTATTTTTTATAATTACGCCACAATTCTATGGAATCCTTATAGAACGGTCGACGAACTTGTTGCGTGCTTGCGGTCATTACCGGACGGCGAGAACGATGAAAGTTCAAACAATCATCACTCCAATCAAGATTACAATATTCGATGATCGCCCTTACATGATAGTCGGGGTCCGAAACCAGTTCTTCGTAGCAAATATCATAAATACAATCAGGCGAAACATCATGCCAATGTTTCATCAGGTCTTGATACAACCGGTAATAGAATCCTATTTCTTTTAGACTATGCGAATATTTATGCAATTTGGTAAAGTTTGTTTTAAAAATAGAAAAGCAGGTATCCATTGGAGAACGACGGCAATGAATAATTTTGGCTTGTGGAAGAATCAATTTGATCATTCCCACGAATAAGAAATTTTGCGGCATCTTATCGGTGATAAAGCGGGCCTTTGGAGCCAATTTACGGATTTCCCGGACATAGGCCAAACCAATTTTTTTGAAATCTTTAGGTCGAAGCATATGTATATATTCCGGAAACTTTCCCTTTCCATACTCTCTACTTTTGGCTGAAAGGATCGCATCCAAGTGATATAGTTCACCTGCTCCGAAGACGTCCGGATGAGATGACAGGATCTGTTCTACAAGGCTCGTACCAGAACGCGGCATTCCTATGATAAAAATGGGTGTCTGGTCGTCGCAACCGTATCCATTCCTCTCTTTGATCCAGTCTTCACGAAAAACAGTTTTTATCGAGGCGACTTCATTCTTAATGATGGTTTCATCATAATCAAAAGTCTTTCTTCTCAACCGATTTCCCTCCGCCATCAGCTGGAAAGACCGATCATAATTCTTAAGATCTCCATACGCTTTGGATAGTGCAAAATTCAAATGGATTTTCTGGGAAACTGAAAGTTTTGGATCTGCAAGCAATGTTTCCATTGCAACAACAAACCGATCCTTTTTCTTGAAATGCCTTAGAGCTACGATATGAGCATAGGCTTGAACATGATCGGGCTTTACGCCAATTGCATTTTCCCAGCAAGATATGGCCGCTTTATCATCACCCAAAAACATAAATGCATTGCCCATATTGCCAATCGCGCGATGGAAGTCAGGCTTGTATTGGATTGCTTTTTGATAAAACTGGACGGCTACTTGAAATTGCCCTTTATCTTTCAGCAGGTTCCCCAAATTGAAATAGGCTTCGGGAAAATCTGGCCGATTTTCAATTGCCTTTTTATAATATTGTTTGGCTTCATCCAACTTACCGAGTTTATGGTTAAGAAGACCGGCTTGATGCAGTGCTTCAGGAAAGTTAGGGTTGATCGACAACGCCTTGCGGCAAGCCAGCATTGCTTTGTTGCGATCTCCTTTCTTGCGGAAAACAATCGATAAATTGTGATGCGTATCCGGCAAATTTGGGTTGATAATAAGCGCTTTCTGAAAAGCTTTTATGGCTTTTTCCAGAGAATCGAGTTTCAGGTACAGGATTCCGATGTTGTTGAGGAGAACAGGGTTGTTGCTGTTGAATCGCAGGGCAATTTGCAAGTGATGCAATGCTTCGTCCAATTTTCCCAACGACTCTAGGGAGACACTCATGAGATTTCTAATGTCAGAATTTTCGGGTTGCCTTTGTACGCCAAGGGTTAATGCTTTGACGGCCTTTTCATGGTCTTCTTTTTTTTGCAGCGATCTAACGTATTCCAGATATGCAGAAAAATCATCCGGTTGCATTTGCATAGCTTGACGATACAATCGTATCGCCCTTTCGATTTTTTTGCGGCCCTCTGGCACGGCTTCCCTCAACTTATTTCTGATCATCTTAAAGTAGACATCATTTCAACAATTTTCCGTCATAAGCTGCAGTGACGGCACGCTCGAAGAAAGATTCAAGTTCTCTGACATCTTCAAGATTCTCAAACAATATACTGGATTTTTGTTTTATTTTTTTTCCAATCTGTTCCCTCCAGGGATGGTCATGGGCCAACCGGTAAGCGATCTCAGCATACTCGTCTGCATCCTCGGCGATGCAGTCCGACACACCGATTCGACGATAATATCCATAAGTGAGCCGGCCGGCCATCTGTGAACTCGGCCAGGTGACGACCGGAACACCAAGTGCAAAACACTCTAAACTTGTGTGACCACCGCTGAAATAGATTGAATCGATAACGGCATCTGGCAATAGGAACAATGATACAAACTGCTCGCGCGGCAATCTTGGAAGAAAAAAGATCTTTTGACGTGCATCCGGATCAATCATCTCCAACCTTTTAACAATGAGTTCGTTCCAAGCGCTATGCTGCCCGTCTAGCAGCAAAAGCATTGCATCCGGGTCCCTTTTGAAAATTTTGCCAATAAAATGATCAAAGTCGGGGTGAAGTTTAAAAAGGCTCTGCAGGCATGCATATGTGGTCTTGTCGGTAGGCAAACCCAGTTGTTCCGATGTCAGCTTCTTTTTCGGAAGTGTTGGTCGCTGGATAAAATAGCCAAGCGTATCAAGCTGGACCAACTTTTCCGAGTAATTTTCTGCAGCGTTCGAAGGTTCGGTAAATTTTGATGAAATGAAATAATCGATAGCCGGGATCCCCATGGTAACCCCGAAACCCTTTTTGCATTGTACCGGTGCAAAGCGTGTGAATGCGATAAAGTAAGTGAGCGGATCGAGCCCTATCTCAGGATAGAACACGACATCCATTGAATATCTGGCAATAATTTTCCTGGCAGATTGAAAATCATTAGGCAGATGAACCAACTCGTCCGCAGATTTGGCTATTAATCGGGAAAGTGAATCGTCTTTCCAGTCAAAGGCAAACAGAATCAGTTCAAACTTGTCCTTGGCAAGGTTATTGATGATCCCATGATAGAGATTCCCGATCGTACATGAGTGAAAATAACGGGACACCATGCCAATTACAATTTTATCGGTTTTTTGCTTTTTTAATGACGGTGAAGTCCAATTTAAATCCGGACAGACCTTCAGATAAAATGAGGCGATTTTCTTTCTGATGTTTTTCTCATTATACCCATGAAGGGCCAGAGAAAAATTGGCTATTCCCACTTGGGAAAAAGGGTCTTGGATGGTATCTTCTCTGTCAAGCAGTCGATCCAATTCAGTATTGAATCGTCCTCTAATATCATCAATCTCGCTTTTGGATGTATAAATCTGGGGAATAAGCATGCATTTTTTGATTTCAGTGGCAAAGTCGCGCCGGATCATTAACGATTCCCCAAGGCAGGCGATCGCTTCTTCGTACTGATTGGTATCGTGATAAACCAAGGCCAAGTTATGATAAGCCGAAATCAAGTCCGGGTTTAAGGTTATCGCGTTTTGAAAATGCCCGATTGCTGCTTTGTAATCTTTCATCATTTTATAAACGACGCCCAACCCGTTGAACAGTCGTGCATCGGATGGAGATTCATCGATCAACTGGCGATATTGTTCCATTGCCGCGGTGTATCTTCCATTCTTTCGCAAACAATTGGCAAGATTATAACGCGCTTCCCTAAAGCCGGGTTGGGCGGAAGTGGCCTTTCGATACCAGGTTAGCGCTTCTTCCGACTTGCCCTGCACCAAACAAAGGTTTCCCAGATTGTTCAGGGCCTCCGGAATATCCTTTTTAATAACAAGAGCAGACTCATAGGCACGCCGCGCCGATTCGATCTCTTTATTAACCATATAAATGGTGCCTGTGTTGACATGTGCCTCGTAAAGCTTGGGATCGATGTCCAGGGCTTTGCGGTAGTGGTTCAATGCCAGGTGATATTTGTCGAGTTTTTGCAAGGCCAGCGCCAGGTAAAAGTGGTTCCCACTATTTTCCGGTTGTATTCGAACGGTTTTTTCGAATGCTTGGAAAGCCTCTTCAAATTGTGTGTTGTTCAAATGAATATTTCCAATTAGAAGGAGTGCCTCAACGCAGTCCGGCTCCAGGAGCAGCGCTTTTTTCAGCATGGCCATCGCTTCCTCGGGCATGCCTTCAGCAGACAGGGAGTGAAAAAGGCCGATGAAGACGCCTGCGTCCAGCGAACCCAGAACAAGCGTTTTTCGATAGCACGCCGTCGCCTTAAGAAAGTTTTTTTGGCGCCTGAAGGCATCACCGAGGCTTTTCAAGTATCCGGCTTGTATGCCATCTGCAGCAATTGCCTTTTGTATCAGCCTAATGGCTTTTTCTGGTTTTCCGTTTTCGATTTCCAGCCGGGCCAAATGATGCAAGGCCGTAAATTGGTTCGAATCCAGAGCCAAGACTTTCTCATACCATTTCATGGCTTCCATGGGCATCCCCAGCTTTTCCGATGCAATCGCTTTTTGCATATATGGTCCGATTATAGCTGGGCGGCCCGTTCTTTCATTTGGATTCAGATTTGATTGCAACCATTCTTCTCCCGGCCATGCTAAGACGAACGAAAACATGAAGCCCTAAACAAGGGGTTCTCGACACTGTCATGCTAATCTTGACAACATCCTAGCTTCGGTTCCGTCAGTTCTTCCCCTTGACACCCCTTTTTAAAAACATTCCCAAAAGATGCTATCCTTCCATATTAACGGCTCTTTATTGTTCTGGGCTTTTCGCCAGTTTATCAAGTGCCTCACTGGCTTCTAGATTCCAAGGTTCCACATCAATTACACGCTCATAAAATGTTTTTGCAGATTCCGTTTTACCCATTGCAGAACAGATTTTACCGGCAACCATCAACACATCGATATCCTCAGGATCGTCGGTGAGTACCGACAAATAGATCTCCAGCGCATTTTCCACTTCGCCGTTTTCGATAAGATAAAAATCGGCCAGATTTTTCTTGAAATTCGCATTCTCGGGCTGCAATTCCACCGCCTTTTCGTAAAACTGCTTGCACAACTGCTTGTCCCCACGCTGATAATACAACACCCCCAGATCGTTATACGCTATCGCGAAGTCTGGGTGTTTTTCCACCAATGTTTCAAGACCGGCGAGTGCGGCATCGATCTGCCCGCTGTCAACTAATTCCTGACAGCGCCTGTAATCGGTCACCGGATCCATATCCCCATCGACATGTTCCCCCTTCTGCTGGATGCGGTCCACGAACTGTTGGGCCTCGTCATTCCAGGGTTCGATATCCAAAACCCGATTGTAGTGATCCAGGGCATCTTCGAACTTCTCGAGGGAAACGCACAAGTGTCCGGCAATCATCAATGTCTGAATATCGTCGGGCCTTAATGAGAGAATACTTTCGTACAATTCCAATGCTCGGGCCACATCCTTCTTTTCACTGTATAAAAGATCCGCTAGATTTTTCAGGTATAACGGATTCTCCGGTTCCAATTGAACGCTTAATTCATAATGTGTCAGCGCCTTGTCCAATTGGCCAGCCGTATAGTATAGGTTTCCAAGATCGAGCTGAGCCGGTGCAAAACCATTGTATTTGGTCACCAACTGGTCCAGTGCTGCGATCGCCTCGTTGTATTGTTGCTGTCCAATCATCTCTTGAATTTGTTTGTACCTTTCCTCGCAAGTCGGCATTTCTTCACCTTTCTTTTTTCGGTCATCAAAACATTTCTACGCCATTCGGCGTTTTGGTTTCTCCGTTGAAATAAGATCGACTATAGATTCCATTCGTTTGGCGGTCATCTGTTGCCTGATGCTTACACTTTTTAAGGCGTCCTTCATGCGCACCGAAGGCACTCCTGTACCTCTATCCGGCGAAGCAGTTGACCGGATCGATATCTATGGATCATTTCCTGATAAGCACTTTCAAGATTCCTTGTGAATCGGGAAGTATCGAACAGCGGCTCCGTCAACCGATTTTTGCCGACTTTTTGTTTCAACATTCCAAACAGCCCCGGATCGGTTGCGAGCTTCACGGCCAGATCCTCGTATTTTCCTATTTCATCAACGATCAATTCGGGAAGAGCGATGGCTTGCAGAATGCTCGCCGAAACCCGGGATGCGAAATGGTCCCCCTTTAGCGTCAGCACCGGTATGCCGGCCCACAGGGAATCGCTGGTGGTTGTATGGCCGTTGTATATTCTCGTATCGAGCGACACGTCCATCAATTGCAGTCGTTTCAGATGTTCGTCCTTAGGAAGCTTTTCGAGGAAAATCAAACGATCCGGAGCCACATCAGCCCGGATCGCTTCGCGTTTGATATTCCGCATAAGGAACCTTTCTCCCGTTAATAAACACAAAACACTCTGGGGAACCCGCTTCAATATCCGCATCCAACAATCGAACATCACGGGCTCCAGTTTGTAATGGGTCGCGAACGAACAGAAAACAAAAGCGTCTTGGGGGATGCCGAATTCACCGCGATACATCGTCCGGTCGGAGATTTTCTGTAAGTTGTCATTGGCTTGATAACAATGCGGCATATACACAACGGATTCTCCGAAATGGGAGGCATGATTGGCCGGCACGACGATTTTATCGGCAATGATATAATCGATGTAATCCGCTCCCGTTGTTCCGGGATATCCCAAGTAGGCGACGTGGATCGGCGCCGGTCGTAGCGCGTTGATTCCCAATCGGCTTCCTTGTGTAAACCCCCTCAAATCAACCAAAATGTCGATTTGTTGTCTGTGAATCAAATCCGCCGTCTCTCCGTCGCTTAACCGAAAAATATCGAAAAACCGATCACTATCCTTCTCGATCCGTTTTCGGTAGATACTTCCGTCATTGGCACCGTAAGAGAAGCAATAGATGCCAAATCGGGAACGGTCATGATGCCGAAAGACACCGGAAATCAACTGAGCCCCCGGATGATTTCTGAATGTGTTTGAGAGATATCCGATCCTTATGACTTCACTGCCCCCCCCACCTTCATCGAAGTTATATTGAGGAGACCTTTTAGTTTCTGCCATCCTCCGGCTCCAAGATGAAGCTACCTTCATATTCAAGGCAGGGTCGGCGTGCCTGGTAATATTCTGGAAAGGGGTCTCGTCTGGAACTGCACCGGCTTCCAACGACCGATGGGTGAAATCGTCCAGTTTTTTGTCTAACACCTTTAAATCTTTCCAGGAACAAAGTTGGTAGAGCAACCTTACAAGGTACGCACATGCCTTGGTGTAGGTCGGATCGATCCGCAAGGCCTTGCGATAACAGGAAAGCGCTTTGCATTTTTTGTTTAAATATCCCCAAGTGATGCCCATATTCAACCAGGCAACGGCATTTGATGGTTTGAGTTTCAAGGCTACTCTGTACCAATGCAATGCCCTTTCATAGCGTCCTTGTTCCTGCAACGCATTACCCATATTTGCATGCACCGCATCGGAACCGGGATTGAGTTTGATCGCTTTTTGAAAACATTCGATGGCCTTGTCGGCCATATTTAAAACCAGATAGGCGGTTCCCATGTTGTTGTAGGCATCGAAATGGTTCGGCTTATATCGGATGGCATCGCCATAATACCTTATGGCCTCTTCGAATCTGCTGGTCTCTTGATAGGCCAATCCAATGAAATAATGGGTTTGGGCGTGTCCTGGTTTAATACGCAGTACCTGTTTATAACTTGCTATTGCTTTCTCGAATTGCTGCTTTTCATGGAAAAGCATGCCCAAATTGAAATGCGCCCTCAAAAAGTCTGCATTCGTGCGGATAGCCATCGTGTAATACTTCCGTGCGTTCTCGCCATCCTTTAGCATATGGAAAGTCTGGGCCAAATTGCAGCATGCATCATCATATTCCGGTTTCAACCGCATCGCTTCGCGGTAGCAGGAAAGCGCTTCTTCATATTTCCGGCCCTTCCTGAGTACCGTACCAAGATCATTGAAAAAATGTGGATTGTCAGCTTTTACAGCAATTGCCTGCCGGATCAGGTGCTCAGCCTTATTCAGGCTTCCTTTTTGATATGCGGAGGTACCCAGCCTATGCAGCTGTTCAGCGGAATCGGCGCCCTTGAGGAAAATGTTGTTCACGCAGGCCCCTTTATCTTTGCGGTGCTCCATCGAATAAAAAGGATTTCGATTCATCCGTTTTAGCACCGTCTTTTTTTCGGGTTTTCTCCACATGATTTCCGACAGATGCCAGTCATTTTCCTGTGCTATAATTTTCTTTTATGCCAACCTTAGTCCTCGCCGGATATGTCATTATAATGACCTACGCCCGTTGTTCCATTGACACTGATCCGGCCAAATGGCCTCCAATATGAAGCCAGAGGCCAATACAACTCTATTTTCATAACTTAGCGAAAATTATGAGCAACACCTATGCCAAATTATTTCACCTGGATTTGCATCCTATGTTTTCCAAAAAGTACACTTAATATCAAAAACCAAAGGGGCTGGCATAATCTGCCAAGCCCCTTCGGGAAAAACCACAATATCTTATCTATCCTTATATCAGAAAACGTTGCCTTTGATGTTGCTCTCTCATAAGCCGTTTTTATTGACTTCCTGCAGCGAACCGATCAGGATCGAGACATGTTCGGCGAATTCCGTCAACACACGATACCGTGCCAGCAGCGTCTCCAAGCGATCAGATATTTTTTTTTCTCGGGAGCTATTCACACTTGCTGCGATCTCTTCCTCTCTTTTAACGATCGCTTGCTCATCCTGCAGCATAGCTTCAAGAAAAATGCGAATGACACGGTCGTATTTTTTTATTAACCGCCCATAATCATCCATGCATCGATCATACATATCTTTCAAGTCACATTCGACATCTCTGTTGGATAACGTTTGCGACACATTTTGAGCATCCGTATAGCCGTATCCGCAATTATCTTTCAATTCGATCAATCGATCGTTAACCAATGACAATAAGTCTGAAATTGCTGTATGGTCGTGCTGCGGCGACCAGGTTATCGCATCCAACACCCCTTTTACATCAACAGGCTTTTGTAATTCTGTGTCGATGACCTGTTCCAACGGTTTCAGCTCGGCCCCGTTGATTAAAGCGCCTCGTAAACTTGTACTGATAACTCGGCATGGTTGTCGTTGGATGTTCTGCTCCAAAACCAACCGATCGGTAACCAACTGTGGTGGTGAAAAAACTGTATTGCCGTCAGCCCCTGGGATGGCAATCAATTTTTCCTTTGGCGGGATCTGGGTGAAAACCGATCCCTTTGCATGGCTTTGTCCGTCCAGATAGGCTAAATCGACTCCGACCAGAACAATCGGATCGGCCCCCATGGCCATGGCCAGCGATACTGCCAAATGGGTAACCGAAGTCATCGGCGGGACAGCGCATTGAAGATTCAGTTCGGCATCGAACCAATCCAATACCAATTTGCTGTAGGCTGTCATGCCCACCTGCCGGGATCCCAGAAAAGAGTGGACATTCTCAGGGTTGGATTCAACGCCGAATGCAAGGATCGAGTCGCACAGTTTCTCCATATTCGGCTTCAGTTTCGCGATATTGGCCGGATGGATATCGGCGGTGGCAACGATATGGGGGCGAATGCTGGCGCTCAAAAGGCTGCCGACGGCCGAGTCACAGGCAATAAGCAGCGTATTTTTTACCCTTTTCAACAGCGGCAGGGCCTGATTCAAAGAAGGACCTGCCGCTATACATATGGCCGGGATATCCTTAAACCGCCCCCGCAATGCACGTAGTGGTGCTCCCTCAAGCAACCTGGGAAGATTTGCTACGGAATTGGCCAGCATCTGTCCGCCAAAACGTCGGATCGTATGCCACCTGTCTCTGACTGATCGGATCTGGTGCGTTAAATCGGACACTAAATGACCATACCGCTCATCAATCATGTAATGGCGATAGGGATGGATAAACAACAGCGTTCGCCCGACGGGAAGGATATTCTGGCAGTCTCCGATAACGCGCTCCGCATTGGCATCGTTTCCCAAATAGATCTTCAACCGGCTGCAGGCAAGCAACGTCTCAAGATCCGTGTTTTCAAGGGCAAGTTTCAACAATCCCGGAAATGGTTCGACGATAACGATGCGCGGCCTATTCGTATACATCCGGACGGCATCGAGCGCGGCACGTCCAAGCCCGATTCCAATGAAAAAGACGACGTCGTAGGATTCGGGTGAGTTGGCGGCTGCAACTTTTTGACGCAGTTGGTCATCCTCCCCTTTCTGATAAAACGGTTGCGATCTCCCGTCGCCGCATTGAACGTAAATGGTCCGGAGACGATTGTTACCCTCGGCCGTAAAAAAAGGTTGGGATGCGTCGCCAATAGACGCGTCCATGCGCTTAGCGGCTTTGGGGAATCGCTTTTTCAGCAGCGCCGCATTCCTTCGATAAATATCAGCCTGACCCGTTCCAGGAATACTCATTTGACTCCTATTGGATTTCAAATGGCCGATGGATATAAAATGATGATCCAATTTCCGTCGGGACGATCCATTCCACCAAGAATCGATCTGCCAATTATCATTCATACAAACTTCATACCAAAAAAGGCCATGCTTTTCGGCATGGCCTTTTTACAAAAATCATCTACCAACAATGTCAACTTACAATGGAACCCGATTCACCGCCTTCCATGTTACCGAAACCGGTTAAATGCCTAACCAAGAAAGGTCAAATCGAATTAGCGCCATAGAACAGCAATCGTCTGGGGAAGAAGCGATCCCCTCCATAGTGGGGGTTGTCTTGTATATTAAAAGAACGGTACCATCATTGGCTACTGTCATTGAAGAATAATCGAACCATGTCCCCCAAGTGGTAACCTCTTTATGCAAAGGCCAGCTTTTTCCTCCATCGAAGCTGACATGCACGGCACCATGTTCCCGGAATTTTCCAGTGCTGTCTGGATTGGCAAATAATAAAATATCTCGTCCGTCGCACATTTCCGGCGGATAGCGAATCATACTGGCATTGCATCCCTGTCGTATTTCACACAATTGGGCATCCGGTGGACCTTCAATAAAATGGACGCCACCATCTTGACTGACTGCAGTGTATCTTCCTCCGTCATCGAAATAGGCCCGGGCATTGAAATAGATATCCCCGCTTAATCGCTCAGCCAGGCACGCTTCTCCGGTTCCTTGCAAAAAATAATTGGAACTATGGATCGTTTCACCGTGATCATCGCTGTAAAACACCATGCTATAGCATTTCATTCGGCGGTCCGGTATAGAAAGATCATCATAGCCGTCCGAAGTGACGATGGTGCGCGCCGGCCAGAGAATCCGTCCTTTGTGTACCCCATATTGTATGACGATACCGGGAACGCTACCATGGGTGCTGCCTCTGGTGGTGCCTTCGACTTCGTGTACCAGCGGCTGCCAATCCACCCAGGTATCACCATTGTCGGCGCTCTGCAGCCAGCCACCGCCACACATCAGCAGCACTTTTTTGGTATCCGGATCGACGACGGCCGACCCCATGTGGTATTTTTCCCCAGCCTTCTTTCGAAGGTGAATCAGTTCCACCCATGTATTCCCATTGTCCGTACTTTTTTTCATGACAATATGGCATTCCCCCGTATCGTCGCATGGCGAGCACCAACGCTCCTCGCAGAAAGCCAGTATGCTTCCGTCTGGAGCCACGGTTATGGATGGTACATGATAGAAGGCATGCGTTCTTTGGGGAAATATTATCTGTTTTTCAAACATGATAGAACATCCCTGCTTTCAAGGGATATTTACGTATGGTTTTGATTAAGATAATCTCGCGCCCTCTGGGCACAACATCTTGACTCTGCTAATAGCTTTTCATATCGAGCCGGAGCGTGCTGGCCTGTTTTGCGATCGGGTCCATGCCATCGGACCGAATAGAGAATTTTGGGAAGGTGGTAAAATCGGCATCCGGCCATTGCAAAGCGCAGGTAGTGGTCATAGTCGTTGGCCGCCGTATAGGCTTCGTCCATCAGCCCGACGCTTTTGTGCAATCCGGTACGATAGAGTTTGCTGACCCCCAAGTGGAACCAGTCGGCCAGGCAGGTTTTAAAATCGTAATCCGGCAGCCGCATCTGGCGAATTATACAACCGGCATCGTCCACCACGTTCATGTCCGAATAGACGAAGTCGACGTTTTTCTCTTCAAGGGCCGACACCATCCCTTCGATCATGTGGGGATGGGGCATATCATCCCCAACAACATATGTGCAATATTTACCGGTAGCCTTTATTAATCCTTCGTTATACGTCCGTGTCGCTCCGATATCTTCATCGAAGTTAAGAATGATCAGTTTCCGATTCTGGGGATAGATAGTTTTGGGGGCTCGGATAATATCCCCACTCTCGCTCATCGATGATACCGGCTCGATAGTCGTTGTTTCAATTCTCCTCTGGAGAGATTGCAAGTACGCCTTTGTACCATCTTCGGAACCACCATCAACAATGATGATTTCTAAATTTGGATGCGTTTGAAACAGGCAATGGTCGACACATGCCGGCAGGTAATCACCTTGGTTAAAAGCAGGGATGACTATGGTCACTAGAGGTACTTCCTGGCAAGGTGACGAAGGGATTTTATTTTTAGACGGTACCGGATTCATGGCATAGAATCGAAGACCTGATGCATGTCATCTACTATTGCAGATCACTCTTGTCATCAACTAATTGTTCAGGCAGGGCCTTGTCCCACCTATGGGGGGATTTATCAAAACCGCGCCTTCTGGATGCGGATATTTACTTTATGCGCAAACCCTTAAGAGGTTTTATCTTTGCGAAATGTTTTTTGTGATTACAGGGCAGCTCCGTATCAACAGCGCTGAATCGCGTTCAGCCAGAAATGCTGCCCCCCTCATCAATTGATTGTACAGTCTGCTGATTCATGGAATCGGTATATCCCGCCTCATCCCCCTTATCTGTTGATAAATTTCCTTCTTGTAGGTCGAAAATATGAACAGTGGCTTAGGAGGCAGATGTTTCAATTCCTCAGGATCGTGAATACTGACCCCCGTATCGGTCTCGATGCCATGGAGACGTCTATTATTATCGAAGACGTGGCTGATGACGCAACCGTCAAGCAGGGAGGCACTGTCTTTGTAACCCTGTGAATAGCCAAAAACGTAAACCTCCTGCCCCTGCATTCTCTCAGCAACGGCCTCATAGGCCTCACGCTGCTCCTCGTTGGCCTGGATAAAAGTTCTTCGACACTGCATGATGTCGTCAATCGTCAGGTCACGAATAAGGTCCCTGAGTTCGGTATTTGTTGAATTTTCCATAATGTGCTGAAAGTCATCGTCATCCAGTTGAGTACGAAGATAAAGCAGATACCCTCTTCTCAGCCACAGTTCCGGTTCCCTCTCCAACAGAAATTCCATGCCATAGCGTTTAACGATAGGAGATTCTGGAAACGGTGTAAAATAAAACCAATCCAGCCTGTTCTTGGCAAGATCGAACGGCAGTTCCTTAAACAGTGCCAAAGTTTCTTCGAATGTCTCCTCATTCTCAAGCGGATTTCCACCAATCACGTGATACTGGACACCGAGATCATAGGAATGTATAGCACGTGCATGATCGACAATCTTATGATTGGGGATTTTCCGGTGATAAATATCTTTGGCAAATGACTCTGACCCGGATTGAATGCCAATGCTGGTTTCATCCAATCCGGCTTCAAGCATCAAGTGAAAAATGTCTGGATAGTTTTTTAAAACGATGGGATGAACGTGTGCAAAGAATTTGAGCCCAATCTCATCTCGGTATCTTGTCATGAACTCCCTGAAAAAACTGGGGGTAAAAAAGAAAAATTCATCCCGGAAACTGATACGTACAAATCCATTGGCCTTTGCCCTGGCCAATTCATTCATGACGTCATCCAACTCCCGGACCCGTCTGGATGACATTTTCAGTCCTTCATCCGAATAAAGGGTCTTCCAGTTTCCTCCAGAGCAGTAGCTGCACTTTTGCAGGCAACCCCGCCCCACAATGATCGGATACGAAAGATTCCATGGTTCGATCTGAAGGGCCTTGTCATTATCGATAACCGCGATATTTTCACTCCCGTACTCAGGATGCGGATACCTGGACAAATTTTCTTCCGGAGGCCGGAGCGGGTTGTGCTTTACACCTTCGCCGGTCTTAAAGGAAACGTTCCGGATTGATTCGAAACTTCCGTCGTCTCGCACGGCATCCGCAATATCCAGGCACGCTTCCTCACCATCACCGCGGACGACCAGATCAAATTCGGACAGATATTTTTCTGCAGACAATGTCGGCCCGAACCCCCCGGCGATTTTTAGTATCGACGGAAATCGCTGGCCTATTTTCATCGCAAGCACGGTGGCATAATCATCGAACAGAGACCGAGTCCCGACACCGACAATATCTGTGTCGAATTTTCTTATCTCACCAAACAGAAGCTCTTCCTCACTCTCGGATATGGGATTGATATCGTTTCCGCTGGCGAACAACCTTCCGTTTTCCAGCTTCTGATACTGGATTGGATGTTTCTGGACCAAATCGTTTCTTTTCTTCGAAAAGCACTTCAAAAAAACCATCTTCGTTTCATGCCCATTCTCCCTCAAATATGACGAAATGATCCTCAATCCGATTGCGACCTCATCGTAAAACGTCATCAAGAGCACTTTTGACATGAACTGATTCCTTCAATAATCGAACTTTTCGAAACGGAGAACCTGCCGGCGGTTTGCTTTACAAACATGCAAATCGATTCAGCAAACAGTGGCAGGAAGGTATCTTTAACAATTTTAGAGTTAAGGGCGTTGTCCAACTTCTTCTTTTTAGCGACATCTTTCTCAAAAAAACCGTCAATGAATTCTTCCAGCGCCTGCTTTGTTTCGAGGCCATTTCCGCCGGTCATATGTGTCACCAGCAACTGCCGCATGTGTCGGCCATAATGATAAAAGGCCTCGTTTTCGTACTTCACCGGGTGCCTACGGTGAAAAGCTATTCCAGGCTCAATCTGCACCGTCTTGAATCCTGAAAGCAGGGCTGCCATTGGGAGCCAGTAGTCCCACCAAGGCGCCCCGATGCAGAAGTGGCTGTTCGGAATTTTTTCAACCATGGATGGGTCGAATGCGAAAAAATCAAACCCCAATTCGTATAGACATCCATCTGTCTTGTTTATTTCATCGACATCGATACGACTCGAAAAATAGAGATGGTTGTGGATGTAAGACTGGAGCATCCTGTTCAGACCGGGGGAACGAAGCACAATGTCTGAATTTATTATTCCGAATATGGGCCTCTTATTTGTTTTCTCCAGCGAAAAAATGATGTCATCCAAATAAACAAGGGGTCTATTGTGCAGACTTCTGGCATCTCTGATAGCCTCAATGAAGGTCACCTTTGGAAATTCCTGCTTCAGTGAGCCGATTTCTTCCCCGCAATTAACGGAAACCGCATCGAAACCGGCATTCCGCCAGCTTTCAACCGCCAGTTTTTGCAGCGATTTACTGCCTGGCGTCAATGAGGTGCACAGGAGTCCGCGCATTGTAAATCCTTTTTGAGAGGTTTTGTGATAGGTGCGGACCCTTCCCTGAACTCCCGGAATTCCCCATTATCGATCCGACATCGCTCCTCACGAACAATGCCGTCTGCTTCCTCGAAATAGGCGTCGAGGCCTACAGCCGTTTTTTGCATGTTATGATATCTGAAACCGCCGATAAGCGCATCAATTGTATACAACCTGGCGTATCGGAAAAACCGGATCCAGAGTTCAAAGTCTCCGGCATACTGTAACCCAGCATCTAGGTGACCACCAGCCCTTTCCCATAAAGAACGCCTCCAGAATGTGCTCTCCTGTTGTATACAGCATTTGCGGTAAGCACCACCCAGATACTTTTTCCTTGACCAGACAGGCAACGTGTCGAAAACTTTTATCGTCTTCCCATGTTCATCATAAGCAGTGGGCCTTCCTGTTATCCATTCGACAGTTGGATGCTCCTGAAATACTTCTGCAACGATACTGAATGCGCCAAGATGATATTTGTCATCAGCATTGATCCAGGCCATAACATCGCCATTTGTCCTGGCAAACCCCTCCTGTATGGCCTCAAACTGACCACCGTCCGGCTCGCTGCGCCAGTATTTGATCTGTTTTTCATGGCGCCGGATAATATCAACAGACCCGTCCCTGCTTCCGCCGTCGATTACCACATATTCCACATTCGGATAATCCTGCCCGACAACCGAGCGGATGCATTCGTCCAGAAAGCGGCCTTGATTATAGGAAGGTGTGACAATCGAAATTAACGGCGACATCTTTATCTCATTTTTTGCATCAAAATGTTATATGAAAACGGTTTCCCGAAGGCCGCATACTCTTTTTGGGTAATATCCCGCCAGCATGAATCGTATGCCTCTTCCGTCATCATATAAATGTTGCCATCAGCCAACAACTCCTGAAACGGGACAAAACGATTCAGCGTCACTGACTTTTCAAACAGAAACTTCAAAATCGGACTGCTCCAGACAAATTCATTCTTGATGACAAGATCAAGGCAATGCAGAGACAATGCACCTGGAGCCATCACTCTCTCCATGTCCATCAGGATATCGGCAAACGTTATGCCACGGTCCTCCCTAATATGCTCCAAGACGGATATAGAAAATACAAAATCAAAATACTGTTCTTTCAACATGGGGTTGAAATTGCCGATATAGTCCTTTACCAAACGGTTTCCCTTCTCATCCGACGCTTTAACAGGGCCGTTGCCGAGGCCTTCATATTTATCGATGTTCCAGCATTCATATTCGGCAGTCAAGCTTCCAAGCACACGCGAATCGCCGCCGCCGATTTCCAACACCCGGCTCCCTGGTGAAACATTTTCGATAACAAACCCATATACAAGAAGATCCTGGTAGCATTTAAGGTCGCACACGGAGAAATCAACATGACATCCATACAGTCCCACTGCGCAGGCTGCCAGACAAGCCAAGTGCGTCTTTTTTGAATATGTATAGCCGTCGAAACATCCCGGCGATATTTTCATTTTCAAATTATCGTTCATTATTCATTGGCTTAAGGCGGGGTTCTGCAACTCTTCGATCAGAAAATGCTGGGTATTCGCATTTTTTATTCGAAATAGTCAGGATGGGTTTGCAAATAATATTCAATGAAATCTATATCAAATTCCGTATGCACATCCATTGATTCGATTTCTTCGATTTCATAATAATAACGCATCGGCCGCCCGGTGACAGTCAAACGCGGATTTTGAAAAAAAGTGTTCAACAGCGGCTTATATGTTTTTGGGTAATATTGCCGGTTAAGACCTGGATCGTTCCATACGGGGAAAAGGTAACCTTCCTCGTGAGCAAGCATCAGTTGCTCATAGCTTCGTGCTGCAGGAACGACCATCGGTAATTTGTTTTCCTTCATTGTACGAAACATTCCCTGATATGTTTTACTTCGGACCATGCAGTTATTGCAATTCATACTGAATGAATAATCAGAGAGCAACCTGAAGGCCGACCCCCAGTTCCCATTGAATTTTGGGATGTCCAGATTGAGGTCGGACGCGACATGTTCTGCAATTATTTTCCAAGCTTTCTGTAGACTGAATTCTTTATCATTATAACTAATCAGATATCGTGGACGAGGCACCACCCGCCAACCTGTTTCCAGCGCGGTGTCCGCGATTTTGTCATCTTCAGTGAACACATAATGGTAATCTACTGTTCCGCTTTTTTTCAGTTCCGTGAGGGGATAATGAATAAGCGGCTTACCGAGAACCGGGTATTTGTTTTTCCCTGGCAGCGTTGACCCCTTCCCCCTTGCCCAAGTGACACCGATTGTCATACTCATTTCTACCACTCTCTCTAATTCCTTCGGCAATGAGGCATTGGCCAGAATGGCCGAACATGAATTTCGTCTCTTTTTTATCTCTGGATACCCCCGGACCACAAGCAAATCATGGCGTACTTGGACAATTGAACAGACATGGCCCACCTGTTCCTGATCCGATCATTTCTGTTATTCAAAAGAAAAAAAATAATATAAAAAAACGCATATACTGGTTTCTCGCTTTTTTGCATAATATCTTTCAGGAAATAAACGATGGAATTTATGGTCTGCCGGTTGTACCGGTATGCATGCAGCCTGTTCGCATGGTTCCAGATTTCAACATAGGACAAATTGTGCTCTCTCATCCACATCTCAGAATCATCCGGAGTCCATCCCGCAGTGGAAACACCCTTTCCGGTTAGCCGGTAAGCAGCCATAGGTTCATCAATAAAATAAAAATCACCAAACTGCCCAAGAATAAACGAAAGAGCGACGTCTCCGAAAGCGATCTTGTTAAACCAATCAGGGAAAAAGCGATCGTCGACCAAATTTCGGAACATGAGTGTTCTTGACTTCAAACGAAGCCTGTTTTCGAAAATTTCTTTAACTGATGCGACTTTCCTCGGATAATAGCCGTGGCCTTTTTTCGGCGTTCCGACATTCCTGATTCCATTCTCGTACCGATGCTCATGCCAGTGATGGCAGGCGACAACATTATCGTCTCTTTCAAGTATGTCGACCTGTTTCTGCAATTTATCATGATCGGTCCAATAGTCGTCGCCTGGCAGCAAAGCAATGTATTTTCCACGGGAATTTCTCACATTATTCAGGAAATTCGAGCGCCCAGTCGGTCGGCCATTTACATATATTACGTCTTCTCTACTGTTCTGAAATACACGGATTTTGCCTGGATATTTTTCGGCATATTCCAAACAAATTTCTCGCGTTCCATCAGTCGAACCGTCTTCACCTAAAAGAATTTCAAATTCAAAATCCGTATTCTGCATTAGAATACTATCGACCGCCTGTCGGATATACTGGGCATGCTGATACGTTTGCACACAAACTGAAACCAGAATACCGTCGTAATCCTTTCTATTCTTCGGCACCACTGCACCGCAACGGGTCACCATTTCCTACAAGTCACCTAAGATACTGGGTTTAGAAAAAATAGCTTTAAATATTTCCTCTGGAGCATTCCACATCATGACATCGATAATAGATAAGGCGTCTTCAAATTTATACGGATCGCAGTTATATCTGAATGAAAAAAATTCGGTAAACTTCAAATCGATTCCGGCAAGATCCCATTCTTCCTGTCGAAAGATACCCCTGCCACCGGGGGGATTGATATATGCCTCTGCGCCGAGTTGCCGAGAAATTTCCAGCGCCCACTGTCCGGGATGAACAATCCCCCCCAACTCCAGCTCCATTTTTGAACATAATTCCCACTCAAAAGGCAACCCGATGTAACGGCATACAGCTGCAAGGGCTGAGATATTAAGATCCACAAGCAAGTTTGATCTGGACTTTAGAAACGCGTCTTCAACTATTGCTTTTACATGGTGGAAATATGGTGCTCTTTTTTTATAGTGCTCCACCTGGGCTAAAATCAGATCCAGCGCGGAAGGAATATCTTTAACGCGAATGTCCTGAATTCTTGCTTCCCGCGGAGCCTTTTCAACCGGCACATGCACATACTGCCAGCTCGTGTCTGATCGGTTTGAATTCGGCGGACGCAAAATGCGATTCCGGTTCATCCAGCTTTTCCGCTTATACTGGCAGACATCGAATACAACCCATCTATCCGCCCTGCTGATCAATTCAAAATACCCTATATAAGGGAAAAAATAAGGCTGCATTATGCCAAGTCTCATGAATTGACCCCGGAAATCCGATTGTGTATCTTTGACGCGTTTTTCTCGCAAAATCTTAGAAACTCACATAGTCGAGCCACATCCTCAATGGACACGGATTGCCCTACAGGAAGCTGCATAAGCCTGCCACATAAAAAGTCCGTTGCAGGCAGCTTATCGATGCATTCGGCATATTGTTTGGAGAATGGCAGTGTTCGATGCACACCGGGCATGAAATATCTTCTGGCCAAGACATTCTCCGTTTCAAGAATCCGCACGACTTCATCCCTATTCAGGCCGAATGTTTCCGGCTCCACATCGACAACCAGATACTGGTAATTGTTTTGTTCATTTTCGTCGAAACTTGCGGGGAGAGAGATCCCTTCGATACCTGAAAGGTTGCTGCTGTATGCATAATAGAGGGCCTTGTTCCTTTCGCGGTTGGCCGGAAAGTCCTCAAGGCTCAACAATCCCATCACGGCCTGTGCTTCCGACATCTTGCCATTGATCCTCACCGGCACGGGAGTATAACTTTCATTGGCATGAAAATTTCTCATAGTTCTCAGTTTATCGGCCATCAGGTCATCGTTGGTTGCTGCAAAACCTCCCTCGGCAGCATTGAGCACCTTTGTCGCATGCATGGAAAACACTTCAACGTCACCATGGTTGCCAACCATAATACCACGATGGGAACACCCAAAAGCATGCGCTGCATCGAAAAAAAGAGCAAGCTTGTTTTCGCTTGCCAGCGTTTCCAGTTGCCGCGTATCGCATGGGCGACCCCACAAATGAACGCCAAGTATTGCACATGTATTCGAATTGATGAGCTGTGCCGCCTTTTGTGGTGAAATATTATGCGTGGCCGGATCGACATCGCAAAACACAGGTTTCAGACCGGCCCATACGAGTGTTTGAACAGTAGCGATGAAGGTGAAGGCTGGAACAATCACTTCGCCCTGGAGCCCAAGGCAACGGGCTGCCATCATGAGCGATATCGTTCCATTGGTCATGCATACAATATGCTTTACTTTCAAGAAATCTGCAAGGCGATCTTCAAGCTCATTCACCTTGGGCCCATGATTGGTAAAAAAAACTCTGTCAAATATTCCCTGGAATTCTTTCTTGAAGTGTTCCCAGTCTGGGAGGTTGATCTGACCGACATGTTTGTGGTCCTTGAACAGCGGCGCGCCCCCGAATACCGCAAGGTCGTCCGTTGTTTTTTTATGGTCCGCCGTCATAATTTCTCTGAAATTTCTCCATCATTGTCCTTTATGAAACGAAACAGATCAGCAATGCGCCGAATTGTCTCTTCATCAACGAAACGACCGACAGGCATCGACACAAATCTTTTGGACAGTCGTTCCGTGTTTGGCAGAGCAGGCCGATCCTTTATCATGGGTATCTGATGCGACAAGTGTAGCGGCAGTGAATAATAAGGCTTCACATAAGCGTTTTCTTTTGTGCATATCTGGCAGATTTCGTCTCTTGACAGCCGCCAGGCCGAATCAACCTCGAAAATAACGAAGCTATAATTATACTGCGCCCCATCTCTGTATTGTAATATACTGCATCCCGTCATATCTTTAAAATAATCTCGATACAAATCATAGCGGTGTTTATTTTGCTGAACAACGCCCTCAACTTTTTCCAAAGAAGCCAGCGCCAAGGCTGCATGAATTTCATTTAATTTCCCATTCAGCCCGAAGCACGAAATCTTATCTTTTGAAGCAAATCCAAATGTGCTTATTTTATGTAATTTTCTGGCCAAACCGGGATCATTGGTTGTGATGTACCCCCCCTCAAAGCCATTGAT
This sequence comes from Desulfosarcina widdelii, assembly GCF_009688965.1. Classification (GTDB taxonomy): domain Bacteria; phylum Desulfobacterota; class Desulfobacteria; order Desulfobacterales; family Desulfosarcinaceae; genus Desulfosarcina; species Desulfosarcina widdelii. The sequence goes on from NZ_AP021875.1 coordinate 1,228,852, forward strand.
AAGCTTGGTGGCATGAAGAGAAAAAATTTCAGCATTCCCGAATCCTCCAATCCTTTTCCCATGATATGTACAGTGAACCCCGTATACAGCATCAAAAATAAGCGGAATTTGTCTTTCTCCTGCTATTTCTTCAATCTCATTTATTGCGCAGGGGCTATTTACTTGGTGGACACCGATTATTGCTACGGTATCGCTATTGACGCTCCGTCTGATCGCTTCGATATCGATTGTATGTGTTTCAAGATCACTGTCGCAGAACACAGGCGTAAGATTGTTCCATATTGGCAAATGTGGAAGGCCCGCATATGTAAAAGCCGGAATAATAACGTTTTTCCCCTTCCGGATCTGCAGGCATGCCTCGATAAGCGCTAAAGTAGCGATACAGGCATTGCAGAAAGTCACACAAAATTCAACGTTATGATATTCACACAATTTTTTTTCTAAAAGACGTACGTTTGGACCAAAGTTTGTAATCCTCCTGTTCAGAAAACTGTCTTTAACGTATTTGAAAAAGGTGGCGGGAGAACCGGCGTCAAGCTGGCCCCTGGGACGAACTTGTGTGAATACAGGTTCACCGCCGAAAATCGCCAGATCTTCTACTTTTTGTTTCATCACAGGCGTCTATAAAAATCGTTCCATGGGAGTGCCACGCACCTCCGACAGGATTTCACGGGCTATATCTTTGGACAAAGCCTGTTCCCACCGGTTCATTACGGTTTTATCCTTAAAAACAGAACGCTTATGGTCGCAGTGTCTTTTCTGCGACTCAATCAGGAAGCTTCCGGTCTGCTCTGTCCAGGCAAGCCCTGTTCTTTCGAAAATCGGCTTGATCACACGCTTCGGATTTTGCACCAATTGATTATAGCTCAGGACAACGAACCGGTTTGGATAGTTCTTTTCATATTCCAGAAAATCCGAAGCAACACGCTTCCAGTCTTCAAACCCCCAGAATTCTTCTTCAGAAGTTTTTCTGCAGGCACCTGACCGCCAATGATGAACGGGGTCACAGTCGGCAGGAAATTCAAGCGGATTATCCAGCCATGAGTGTAAGGCTGCGCAAGGGTGCCTGACAATTCCGACAAAAAACAGGCCGGGATTTCTCTGAATTATAAATTCATTCAAATGATGAAACCGAGTCGATTTGATAACGAGGTTATGGGGAGAATGATGTCTGTCGTTAAATTCCGGCAAAATATTCCGCCCCTGCTTCCGCAGATAGATCTGGTCCATGTATTCGGAAGGTGTCTTATATACTCTCCTGAAAAAGTCACGCCACTCGGCAGATGTACTGCCGGAATTCATCTCATTTTTAAATTCGTATGAGAAAAGAGGACATAATTTCAATCGAACGTCCGGGCATGACGCGAAAATTTGAGATATCCAGTTCGTTCCGGATCGGGGCATCCCGGCCAACCAGATTATCTTTTTGTACACTGCTGTTCTCCAGGTGCAAGGATTGCATCGTATCTGTAGTAGGCTGCGTAAAACTCCCTTGGCATGCTCGAAAATTCAACGGACCACCCGGTCTGCCGAGCCAGGAGACTGAATTCCGATTTCGTTCGCCACAAGCCGATGTCTGAGCTGTGGTCGTTTTCAATACCCGCCGTGTATCGCCTGTTTTCATAAAACCTGGGCATTTCATCTTTATCTGGAAGGTTGCCGACAAATAGACGCTCAAGGGAGGAGAATGTGTCGTGAAGCTTTAAAAGCAGCTCATAAGCCGATTCCCTTCTCAGGTACTGAAACGCCCCGTAACATAAAGCCTTGTTGAATCGTTCCGGGGAATGTTCTTCAGCAACATATTCCACCACATCTTTTACGATAAGAAACTCATGGCCCGGCTTTTTAAAATTCTGATTTGCGACTCCGATTAGCGGAGGGGAATAGTCTACACCAAGACCTGATCTGCATTTGCTGAAAATGTATGTACTGAGAGCACCGTTCCCGCAGCAAAGGTCCAGAACGACATCACTTCCGCAGATCTTCAGCCCCTTGCTGATCGCCTTGACGATCATATCGATCTGATCCGGTGACACCGGCGCCCCATTTACAGTGCGCCTGACCTGGCCCCAGAAATCATCAGGGGCGCATTTTTCAGGGTGAATTTTATAGTTGAACTTTTCCGCCATCTTCTCCCTCCCCCTTGTCCTGAATCAAGAGCCACCCGATAATAGCGGCAATTTTTTCTATTTTCAGCCCATCATACCCGTGATCATCTTTGCAGGGATCTGGCTTAAATTTGAACAGAACGTCCCTTCCGAGATATTTACTCGCAACCCTGCTGTTTGATGCCTCATAGCTGCAAAAGACTTCATACCTCTGCTTTTCAGTCATCAAAGGTGCCTGGCTGAACAACTCGGTGCCTTCCGTCAACCGGCTCAACTCAATGAACTTTTTATGAAACAACCGCTTCTTCTCAGTTGAAACGGGAAGTCCATTCAGGATTCTCTGGAACTCGAGAAGGTCACGATTAATTCGCGTGTTAACCGGTTCAGCCGTCCATTCAAATTTCTCCGGTGACAATCCAACTATCTGAAGGAAATCGTGCCGGGTATCTCCTCCAGCCAAGTCTCCATCCTGGTAAGGTCTCACAATCAGGTGGGCATGACCAAACACCTTGGCCCAATCGTCAAGACGAGCTGCATAGTTCCACAGCAGACGGTTCTCATCAACACTTTCCAAAATTGTCCCTGTATATCCCTGTGCCTTTACCGCCTGATTGTACCAGGACACATGTGCTTCATCCTGGCGCCTGATATAAACAACCACCTTTATTGAACCCGGCGAGAATCCCGCCATATCAATCAGCCCGGCAAGGCGTTCAGGGTCCGGCAGCAGGTAAAAATTTTCACTGCTGATTATCACGCGGGACTTCGTTTTCAAGCAGTCAACCAGCGACCTGGAAATATCTTCCAAGGAAAGCGTTAGTTTTGAAGCCCACTGCGGATATCCACCGCCCAAGAGAAAGGCCAGGTCGTGGTGGCCATATCCTCTGATGTTGACGTCCGGATACGCCCATCCCTCACGGTTCAGATTGGCACGGTTTTTAAAAAGGAATTTCTGTAATGACGTGGATCCGGTTTTGGGTCCCCCTATATGTAAAATACATATTTTACCTTTATTCTCCATCAGGCACAGACCGCTTCGATCAGATCATCATATGAATATCCAAGACTTTCAATTAATTCCGGGCCAATATTCTGCAGATACTGTTTGAAAAAATTTTTCAGCGCTGGCGTGTCCAATATCTCCCGCCATTTCTCCGCCACACATGTTCTAAACTCCCAGCGCTCATTAGAAATGCTTTGATCGCCGAACCTGCTGCTTGGAAGTTTGTGCACCAATTGCTTACCCCTGTTTTCAGGATAAGCTAACCCCAGTTTTATGAAAAGTCTTTTAAGAACCGAATCTGGCGCGGCTACCAACTCTTCATATCGAAGGGTAACCGCTTTCTTGCCGAGCAACCTAATACCGACGAAGAGTTTCTCCGGGCCAGTCAACATATCCAGAGTATAGTTTTCGTCTTGACTGAATTTTTCAAGATCCTTATCGAACCATGTAGACAGCGCAGAAGTCATTGCTGCAAGCGGGTTTCGAAGGAGAATTATGAATCTAGCCTTCGGGAAAATGCGGTCCAGTTCCGGGATGATATTGTAGTACCTGGGTGTTTTGTCGAGAAATATCTTTTTCCCATGAAACGCAAGCGCCCGCTCATACAAAACACTGGCCTGGGCACGAATCCCTTCAACAAGCAGTTCATCAGAGGCTCCTATATGCGAAAGGAATCCGGCAGTAGCTTCCCGGGCCAGAGCAGCGTCATATTCGGTTATAATACCGGTTGATTTTAGAAGATAGGCCAGGTGAAGCATGATCCACGGCTCCGGCAGCGTCGCAATATCAGGATGCCCGCCTATAATCTTCTGAAGCATCGTTGAGCCGGATCTCGGCAGCGAAATCAGGAAGATTATATTGCCGCCCCGCCTGGACCATTGAACAGTTGAATTCATCAGTTCCTCACGGATTTGCATTTCCATTCAAATGGAAAAGTTAAGAACATCCCTGACAATTTGAGGTAATCGTCTCCCCCAGCCTTTAGGGGCTGGGGAGTGACGCACGGTCGTCCTCTCGGTTATAGTTGTTTTGCCGAACAATTATCACCACAAGGAGGACACAATGACCACATCTGAAAAATTAGCACACAAACGACTCACCTTGCTACAACTTGCTGAAAAACTGGTTAACATCTCAAAAGCGTGCCGCATGCACAAAGTGTCTCGCAGTCAGTTTTACGAGGCTGTTGTTCCCACATTTGCCCCCATCACCACTTCTCGTAATACTCGAACCATAATTTTTCCAAGTCCTCATACCCCTTTTCACCACCCAGCCACGGTTTTCCGCCCACAAAATGGATCACATGGTGGTCGATCCTGCCCCAATGCTCAGGCGTTTCGCTGTAGATGCGCTTTCCGGCGTTATATTTGATGTCCAGTTTCTTCCAATCTTTAAAATAGGAGTTCAAAAACCCCTGATCGCCTCCATCGTAGGTGTACAAAGTGTCCTTTTGAGCCATGATATCCTCGAAAACGGTTTTGTCTGGACGGATGACCATCATACCGCTGTTGAACCGGTCCTCCCAGTAGGGGGTGCAGGCACAGGCTGCGAAGTCCTCGCCAATCTCAGAAAAAAGATGGTCGATGCTTTTAACGACGATCAGATCGCTGTCCAGATAGATGACTCTCTCGAATTCGTCGTAACCGAAAACATGAAACTTGGTATAGGTGTAGGTAAAATCATTCAAACGAGGGGCGTTGTCCCCGATCCCTGCCTTGACCGACACGATTTTTTCGACCGGCCGACAGATGATGCCAGCATCGACAAGTTTCTTTTCTCCGTCTTCGGAAAGCTCACAGGTCATGGCAATCAGCGGGAAGCGCGTCTTGTCTCTCAGGGATTTGTACATGCAGACTGCGCCGTCCACATATTTATCCCGGGCCACAAGGGTGACATAGGCAAATTTCTGCAACCCGTTATCTTCAGTACTGCTGGAAAAATTCATAGCTCCGCTTTTTCGATTACATATCGAAAGATCTTGTCTGTCTTCTGCAGATATTGTTGTTGGTCGCTGATAAATAACAAAGCGGCCATTTGACCGTCCATCCATTTAATGGATGATTTATTTGGCGCCAGTGCCCTAAAAAGCTTTACTAACCACTGGCACGATATCGTCCCCGTTTGCCGCATCTCCTTCTGTTGCGTTCACCACTCGGAACGACGCCTTATTTCTGGTGACCTTCGCACATACGGTTTACGTGATTTCTCAGTCTAGCCTGAACCCGTTTTTCACTTTCGTACACTCGCTTAACTCCGTCTCCCATGGCTTGCTCCACTAGACGAATATGATCGACCATGGTTTGTAGTTCATGGGGCTCTAAAGAAATGGCTTGATCACTCCCCCACATGCTTCGATCCAAGGTGATATGGCGCTCTACATAACTGGCCCCTAGTGCAACAGCCGCCAAGGTTGGGGTGATACCCTTTTCATGGCCGGAATAGCCTACAACGAGATCGAATTCCTGTTTAAAACGATTAATTACCTTGAGATTAAGCTTTGCAGGGTCTCCATTATAATCGCTGGTTGTATGCACGATAACCAAAGAACGCCTGTCAAAAATCGAAATTGCCTTCCGAATTTCATCCATGGTCGACATCCCGGTTGACAGGATTACGGGCTTTCCCTGGGCGCAGATACTTTCCAACAGTGGATAGGCGGTAAGACTAGCTGAAGCGACTTTATAGCAATCCGGTGCGTAACGCTTTATGAAATCGACAGAGGCTTCATCCCAGCAAGATGCGAACCAAGAAATACCTTTCTGTTTGCAATGGCTGTCAATGCTGTCATATTCATCGATCGAAAATTCAACTCGATGCCGATACTCAAGATAACTCATCTTTCCCCAGGGAGTTTCACGTATGACGTCACGCTGAGTCCTGGGTACACATTGATCCGGGAATCGTTTCTGGAATTTGACGGCATCGCAACCCGCTTCAACAGCGGCATCGACAAGCGCCAGGGCTGTTTGCAGCGATCCATTATGGTTGATGCCCACCTCGGCTACGATATAGGCAGGATGCCCGCCCCCCACTTTGCGTTGCCCGATAGATATCTCAGCGGGTTTGATATCAATGTGCCAATTGTTTGGATTGAATGGTTTCACGTATGCCTTTTAAATATCCGAGAGTCTTTTCACCTGAGTCGAATTATTTACAATCGACCGGACTTGTTGATATATCTCTTCCTGCCTGCCGAACGATGTAATGACGACGGCATCTGGTTCTATCCCACTGATATCTTGGGGTGCCTTAATTTCCTGACCATTGAAGATCCGGCCCTGCTTGTCCTCGTCACTGTCTACGATACCGATGATCGCTAAGCCGGTTCGTTTCGCGGCCGCATATACGATTTCAGCGGTTTCTGCCGCGCCGAATAGAACGACGGTCCGAATGCCTTCTCTATAGAAGCCATCCAGAATGTTGGATATTTCTTTTTTGGCTGTGCCATATAGCCTCACAATCTCAGCAGAGTAGTCCAGCAACGACTGTCGGAGCATGACATGGCCTTTCTCCGATAGATGATATTGTTGGGTGCGATTCGTTTTCCCGGATACGGTGACGACGCCTTCCTGTTTGAGCCACTTGATGTAATTATTCACCATCGTACTGCTCAAATCCGTTCTCGATGCGATTTTATGCTGGCTGCCACTCGGATTTTCGTAAATACAGTACAATACGGATAAAAGCCGTAACTGCTTGGTGGGGTTCAGATATTTCAGCGGGGAAGCATTTATCATCTGCTTGCCGTTCGGACAAACTTGAATCAAAGCGAAAAGGATTTGAAGTGCACGCTTTTCCCGAGAACTGTCTGAGCAGGTTGCGTAGGCGCTCTGTAGGGGTATTGATCGATCAGACTCGTTTAACCATACACTTAATGGATGGTTTTAATTGACCACAGTCTATTTGTGTTGTCAAGATAATATTTCTCGTCCCTGGAGGTGCTCTCCGGCAAATCCGAAGATGCTCTCTTCGATCCGAGGCCCTGTACGGCATTTATCGATTTTTTTGTTAGGGAATTAGAACCATAACGTGTACTAAATAGCCAGAAAAGGCTCTTCTAAAGAGCTGTCATTATACATGTGTTTCAAGCAGGTCAAGAAGGAATTCACACATCAGCCGGTTCGGGAAAACCCGCTGAATTCATCACCATTTTCATCCATCGGTACGCCATAAATATCCTCGCCGTCAAACTTGAAAACGATGTGCGATGGATCGATGGTGCCGTCGGCGGTTTCGTTTTGGCGAATGGTAAAACCCACCGTGGCCGTCAACGTGTCCTCATCGTAGAGAACATAATCGGGATAGGGATTGAGCGAGACCTCCGTCTCCGGAATCGTGTCACCGAAATTGTAGGTCTCGGCAATATTGTTACTCGAGGCCCTTGAAATGGACCAGTTAAAAATATTTTCCACCGAAGCTCGATCCATATCTTTGGTAAACAAAAATTCCATGGTCATCGATTTTTCGGCACCGGCATTTTCCAGATAGGAATCGATGTTTGAGACCAGATAGCCTTTGGTAGCGGTGTATGGAAATGAACTGTTCGCTAAAGCGAAAGCGATTTGGGGCGGTTCCTCTTCGTTGATGTAATACTTGAGCGTGGCGGCCAGGTCTTTGTCCAGATCGCCAAGATCCGCCTCAATCCCCCTGGCCTTCTCGATCTCGCCCATGTCAGCATAGGTAAATCCGATCTCGGCCATGGCATCATAAAAATCGGGTTGGAGTTTGAGCGCCCGCTCAAAGTGCTCGATGGCTCTATCGTACTGCTCGTCCTGGGCGTACATTTTTCCCAGTCCGTAATCGCCGGCATAGCTCTCCGGATCGAGCCGTTTCACCTGATTGAACTGGTATTCCGCTTCACCGTAGTTGCCAACTTTTATCAGCGCTTCGCCATAGGAGTAGCGATTGGTGGCACTGGGGTTCACCTGGACTGCATCCCGGTATTGTTTGGCAGCCTCATCGTAGCGTTCTTCGGAATAAAAAAGCTGTCCTAACGACGACCGCAGCGTATCATCGTTCGGATTGCGCTGGATGGCCGCCTGGTAAGTTTCGATGGCCTTGTCGGTTTCTTCAAGCTTCAGGTAGGTCTGTACCAGGTATTTGGAAGATTCGATATTGTAATCCGAATACGGGGCCAGGTTAATGGCGGCTTCGAACGATTTGGCCGCTTTCTCGTATTCTTCGTTCAGATACTGGTCGATACCGGTCTGCAAGAACTGGTTGGAAAGATTTTCCATCCCCTCTTGCTGGTTCGAGAGCGCGTCGAAAATCGAGGTAGCGTCCTTTTCTTCGAACAGCCCTGAATTATTGATCGCGTTCAAGGAATTGTTTAAAATGGTGTCTATTCCACTCATCGTTCGGCTCCCGTATGCAAAATGAATGAACGGAACGTCGGCAGCATCCAATCGGACCAGTATGGCCTCTTCTTACCCATTCACTCTATTTCTTTATCGGTTGTTATCAGCCGGCACTTTAGGCCGATTCCTACGACAATCAAGTCCTTTGCAGCATGGCCATTATATTTGAATTGACATGCCAGTCAAAATGCACATTTTCTAAAATAAATAAAAGGACATCACGTTTCTTAAGTTCCCGAATTGCAGACCGATAAATTAATGAAACGCTCCTTGTCGTCGAAACCATACGTCTCAATTTTTCGCTTGGAACTTCCTTATTTATGAATACGATAACACCTGCCCCCACACACCATAATGATCTGAAGCAGCAGTTGCGCCAACTGGAATCCATCGCTGCCCTTTCCGGTGGCATCGCGCACGACTACAACAACTTGCTTACCGCCATCATGGGCAATCTTTCGCTGGCCCTGGAAACCATGGATACCGACACCGAGGTCTCCCATCTGATCGAAAACGCCCTGGCAGCATCGCGAATCGCAAAAACTCTGACACGCACATTGATCACCTTTTCAAAGGGCGGGCTGCCGACAAAATCCCCCACGGATATCGTCCGGCTGGTCGAAAACACCGCTGCGTTTTCTTTCAGCGGCTCCAACATTCGCTGCGAAATGGTGCCCGCTTCGGAGATCTGGCCCGCGCATGTCGATGCACAGCAAATCGGCCAGGCCGTCCACAACCTGATGATCAATGCAGCAGAATCCATGCCATCGGGTGGAACCGTCAAAATCAGTTTCGAAAACACAATCCTGGACAGCCCAAACACCACCCTGCCCCCCGGTAACTATGTCCACATTGCCATCGAGGATCATGGCGTCGGCATTCCCGTCGAAAACATCGACAAAATCTTCGATCCTTATTTTTCGACCAAGGCCAAAGGCGAACAAAAAGGCACCGGTTTGGGCCTTTCCATTTCGCATTCCATCATCGCCAAACATGGCGGAGAAATTACGGTCTACTCACGAGTAGGCAAGGGAAGCACCTTTCACATCCTGCTTCCCGCTTCGGATGACCTTGTGAAAGCCGAACCGCCGAAAAAGAAACCAACACCTTCGGTGCAACCGGGCAAAGCGATCACCGGTCGCGGCAAGATCCTGGTCATGGACGATGAGGTCATGATCCTGGAACTGGCCAGCAATATGCTCAAACATCTGGGTTATGAGGTCGATTCCGCCGAAGAAGGCGAGACGGCTCTTCGTAAATACAAAGCGGCCCTTTCCTCTTCGGCGCCCTACGATGCCGTCATTCTGGATCTGACCATCAAAGGCGGCATGGGCGGTGAGGATACAATCCGGCGGCTTAAGGAGATCGACCCATTGGTAAAGGCGATTGTCTCCAGCGGGTATTCCGAAAATCCCGTCGTCGCCAATTATGCCGATTACGGGTTTCGTGAAGTCGTGGCCAAACCTTACGAAATGGTTGAATTCAGCCAGAAATTGCACCGGGTGGTCAACGCTGAGTGAACGCCTGCCCGGTGATGCCGGAAAAAACTAAAAATCAGTTATCCAGTGTCCTCCGGGAGGCGTCGTCAGTTGACCATCAAAATTTTAAAGAATCTCCATTTTACAGGAATGTTCTTACTATTCCTGTTGCTCGCGTCCTGTACAGGACCCAACCGGGCGATTCGATCCGATCCCTCAGCAAAACCCACTGACCAGCTCATTGCCGACCTGACACCGGATATCGAGGCCCTCTATCTTACCTGGCATGACCTGGATCAGATTTATAAGGATATGAAATTCCTTGAACGGGGATTGCTGTTCGACCCGGACGACCGCCAATTGGGTTACGTTCAAAAAGTCGGGCTCTATATTCAGGACGCCTCGGTCCGAATCCATCACCGCTGGGAGCAACTGTCGATATTGGCGTACATCCGACCCGACATGCTGGACGACTACCTGACTTTGAACGTCAAGGCATTGACGGCTACCATCGACGAAATCGGCTACGACGACCGGTTCATTGCCATCTATGCTGGCTTTATCCACCAAAAGGCCTTTATTGGGGACATCGACAGGGCACGGGCCAAAATGAAAGAGGCGGTGGGTTTGCTGGAACGGCTTCGCGGGAAGCTGATGCCGGTTGGGGGTTAAAAGAATTCTATCGCGAAACCTTCGTTGTTGGTCCACAAAATCCGGCCTTTGCGCTTGACGCTTTTCTTGCCACTGGTAAACGGTATGCTCAGGATGGCCACATCCCCCTTGTCAACCTGGTTGACTGCCTGGGTCATCACAAAAGCACCGCCTAAACTGATATCCTTCAGCGTCCCGGCATAGGCTTTTCCTTTTGCCGAAAAGATTATCTCGCTGCCGTATAGTTTGCGTTCATACCGCCTTCTGAATTCACCGGACTCCATGCTTCGGCGCATCCTTTCGCAAAGGGCCGGGCGGCAGTTTCCATTGAAGGGTAATCGGATATTCCATAGGTACTGTTTCGGCAGATGTCAGCGACAACCTAAATGGTAAAACGGATTTCTTTTCAAAAACGGGCGATTCCGGACAAAGTGGCGGCTGTAATCGACAACGCCCCGGTTTCATCCCCTCTTTTTTCCTGAAAGCGCTTTTCTCTCTTTATTCAGTTCGTTCAGGAGTCCGTCCAGGGTCCAGGTTTCGGAAGTCGGGGTCAATGCGGCCCACAGGGCCTGCTTCATACCAGACTTGCGGCAGACGGCCATCAGGGAATGAAGCTGGTTTTCGGTAATGCCGGAGACGATCACGGCGCGTGAAAGCCTTGAATCGCGGCCGCTGCCGGTGCCATCGGAAAGCTGGAGCAAAGTGGACAGGGTTTCACCGGCATTCTCGTGATTGGCCCAGACAACTGGGGTTTTTGCAAGGCCGGCCATTTCGAGCACAGCGGCGAATTTGGACTGGGCCTCAGCGGGAAACCCGCACAGCAGCAGCTTTTCGGGGCCGTACATGGGCGTGTCGGATCTTTGGACTTTTTCGAAGGTACCGTCGGTCATCTCAGTCTCCATTACCAGAAGAGGAAAGTATCGATAAAGATGCGTCAGAAAGGCCGAACTTTGGGCCATCGGGCGACAATCTGTAAAAGTTCTCGGATAAAGGCGCAGCTGCATTTCTGCGGACAGGGCGTAAAATCCGTTTTATTCAGGCAATATCCGGGGCAGTCGTCATTACCGTGACGATTGCTCTCGTATCTCGGCCCATCATAGAGATGTTCGAACTGTCCGACAACACATGCCAATGTCGTTCCACAGCGGTGGTTGAACAGTAGCAGGCCGTTGGTCAGTTCATCGAAAGTGGGCATGTATCCAACCAGTTCGACAGTCGGATCCCGCATAAACGCATATACGGTTTCCCATCGGGTCTGGCAATTATTGCAGTTTTGAAATTCGGGGCGAAGACTGGCGCTGGCGGTAGCACTTGCGGTCATGAATCAGCATTCTCCGGTTCAGGTCAACATCGTGCATACTACATACGATAATTTGGTAAATGACGCAATCCGTCGAAACCACAACAAACCCTTTAAAAAGCACAACCGGACAAGCAAGAGGCCCAAAAAGAAGGGCCCTAAACCCATGGACATCGAGCGACGCCGGGGAATCTGACTTTGCTTCCTGTTTCAGACCCCTTGGCATCCTGTCATACGGGCATGCTTGCGGGTGCCTGGATATTGGCGGCAGATGGCGGGTCGAACGTCGTGGATCGTGCAGATATATCTGTTCGGGACGTCACCGCGTTTCAACCAGGGGCAGGTTTCCGCATACCGATTGGTTCCGGGAACCATCCAGATCCGGCAGGCCGTAACCAAGCCGTCCTGCTTAGTCGTACCTACCCATTTGAGGATATCGGTGCGCCCCAATTCAACCCAACGCCGGTAGTCGGCTACGGTGCAACCGTCCTTGTAGGCCAGTTTTCGGCAGCAGCGGCCGCACTGGAGGCAGATAAAATCGTCCATCCCGGTTTGGATCCATAAGCCCGGCAAAGATCGACCTTCCTTGCTCCGACCAGGCTTCACAGGGGTCTGGAATACCCGGGCGCATATTTTGGCCATCTGCTCCGGAAGTGGAAGCTGCCGGTCAAGCTGCTTGAGGATGAATTCACCAAGTCGGTCGACAGGCAGTGGCAACGGTTTTTTCAGACTGGATGATTTTAACCAGACCCTTTGACGATTTGGCTCTTGTATCAGATAGGCGTCATCGCCAAAAACCAGTGGGACCAGGGAGGCCAGAAGTTTCAGTTGATCGGGGTACTGGGAAAAGTCACTGGCAATGGCGGCCACAGCCTCGTCAAGCGTAAGGAAAAGTTTCTCCCTATAGGGCATCTTTAATTAACCTTGGCTTGTTACACATGGGGGACATTCCTTTCATACTCCGACGAATCCGTTCAAATCAAGGCTCTTGCATTGTAACCGCAAAAAGCGTCACCGTTTTTTTTAAATCCGATGTTGACTTGAAGGTCGTTTTTGAAATAGGTTCCTTGAAATTATTTTCCGACGTTTCACCTTCGCAACACCAATCCCCTAATTTTGCATATAAAATCTTGATTTCCGGCAATCGGGCACTGTGATCGGCAGACAATAACGCCTGGAGTCAGAGCAGGAGGGTCTAAAGGGCAAATGAATCTATTTTTTCTTTCGATCTGGGTCATCGGCTCCGGCGGAGTTCTCGCTCTTTTGCTGTCCGGAAAATTCAGCGCCATGAAAACGGTGGCCGCCCTTGTGATCGGCGCAGGCTGCTGTACGGGTATGCTCGATGCCCTGTCCAGACTCATGCAGGAAGGATCAGTCCAAGCATCTTTTGCTTATCTCAACACGCTCTCATTGGAGTTTCGGATCGACGGGCTGGCAGCGTTTTTCCTGCTTGCCATCTTTGCCATCAGCATGCTGGCCGCCCTGTACAGTTTCCACTACATGACCGAATCCGGCAAACCGTTGCGTACGGCGGCCAATTATCTCTTTTTCAGCCTGCTGATCGTTTCCATGGCCCTGGTCGTAACGGCCGCCAACATGATCACGTTTTTGCTGGCCTGGGAAATCATGTCCCTCTCCTCTTTTTTCCTGGTGATCCATGACTATCAGACCGCGGAAAACAGAAAAGCCGGTTATCTTTATTTTGTCTTCTCCCATGTGGGCGCCATGTTCATCTTTGCCGCATTCGGGGTCATTTACAGCCAGACCGGCAGCTTCGGATTCGATGCCGCCGGACTCTCTCCCGCATTGAAAGTCTTGGCCTTCGTTTTCGCTTTCATCGGCTTCGGTTCCAAGGCCGGCGTATTTCCGTTTCATGTCTGGCTGCCCCACGCCCACCCGGCGGCGCCCTCCCACATTTCCGCCGTCATGTCGGGGGTCATGATCAAAACCGGCATTTACGGCATCTTGCGAATGTACATGTTCCTCGACCTGCACGCGCCGTCGGTGGGTATCATGGTCCTTGGTTTCGGCATGGTCTCGGGGATCCTGGGGGTGGTTTACGCACTGGGACAGCACGATCTCAAACGACTTTTAGCCTACCACAGCGTTGAAAACATCGGCATCATTCTCATCGGCATCGGCATCGGCATCATCGGCGTGGAGGCCGAAAACCCGATCATGGCCGTGCTGGGATTTGCCGGCGGGCTGATGCACGTGCTCAACCATGCGATATTCAAATCGCTGCTGTTCATGGGCGCGGGCGTGGTGCTTCACCAAACCGGTACCCGTACCATCGACGCGCTGGGCGGCCTGATGAAAAACATGAAAATTACAGGCATCACCTTTCTGATCGGTTCGCTGGCCATCTCCGGGCTGCCCCCGCTGAACGGATTCGTCAGCGAATTTTTCATTTACATGGGCAGTTTCCGTGGCATTTCGTCACAAACGCTTGTCTTCGTTCCCAGCCTGCTGGCCGTCGTCAGCCTGGCCATTATCGGCGGTCTTGCCCTGGCCTGTTTTACCAAAGTCGTTGGCGTTGTTTTTCAGGGCGAACCGCGAAGCCCGGCCGCTAAAGACGTTGCCGAAAAAGGGCCGGCCATGCTGGTACCCATGGTCCTTCTGGCCGGCGCCTGCGCGGTCATCGGCATCTATCCCGGCGCGTTCATGTTCATGGTATTAAAGGCGGTGGCGGCCTTAGGGCTGGATTATGGCAGGATTCCCATGGAACCTTTTGCCAGCATGTCGGCCCATATCACCCTGGGCGCGACGATTTTTCTTGCAGTCCTGCTGGGCATTGTGGCCCTGCGCCGATTCTTCTACCAGGGCAAATCCGTCACCCGCAGCGGCACGTGGGGCTGCGGCTTCACTCGGCCAACGACGCGGATGCAATACACGGGAACCTCCTACGCCGCATCGATCCTGGAATTTTTCAAGCCGGCGGCGCCCCTTGAAGAAAGCCACCCGCCGGTAAGCGGCCTTTTTCCAAAAGGAACCCACTACCACAGCCACATCCACGATATCGTCGAAAAAAGTCTGGACCCGCTTATTGTGCGCCCGGTCGGTTGGCTGTTCGACCGGCTGCGCTGGATGCAGCACGGAGACATTCACCTGTATATCGGCTACATCCTGCTGGCCATCGTGGTGCTGCTGTTTTTCATTTAACGGTTAAATATGAATTGGTTACACCCCTGGAGAAAAGCGTAGCATAATGGTACCTTTCAAATCTTACGGAAAACGCTTATGATCGAATCTATCCTCTTGTGGGTCTTTGCTCTGCTGACGGCGCCCCTGTTTGCCGGCGTCATTTTCAAGGTAAAAGCGTTCTTCGGCGGGCGCAAAGGCTCGCCGCTGCTCATCAACTATTACACGCTGATCAAGCTGTTTAAAAAAGGCTCGGTGTACAGCACCAGCACCACCTTCATTTTCAAAATGGGGCCCCTGGTGTCCCTGGCCGCCGCCGCCGTGGCCCTGCTCTTTCTGCCCCTGGCCGGCCATGCCCCGGTGATTTCCTTTCACGGCGATGTCATTTTCGTTCTTTATCTGCTGGGGCTGGCCCGCTTTTTCACCATCGCCGCGGCTATGGATACCGCTTCACCCTTCGAAGGCATGGGCGCCGCCCGGGAGGCCTACTTTCCCATCATCTGCGAAGCCAGCATGTTCATGATCCTGATCCTGTTTTACCGGCTCACCGGCGACCTGAACCTGGCCGCTTATTTTTCCGTGGCCCAGCCCTTCGGTTTCTGGCAGGCGGCCGGCTCGTCCATGCTTTTCGTGGTCATCGCCTTTTTCATCATTCTTTTAACGGAAAACGCCCGCGTACCGGTAGACGATCCGGCCACCCATCTGGAGCTGACCATGATCCACGAAGTCATGGTGCTGGATCACAGCGGTCCGGATTTCGGCCTGATCGAAATGGGAGCCTTTCTCAAAATGTTCTTTTACGCGTCAATCGTCTCCCGACTGATTTTCCCCTTTGAACTGGGCAGCCCGATTCTTAATCTGGCCCTTTTCTCCATGGGGGTCCTGCTGGTTTATGTGGCCGTCGGCATCGTGGAATCGATCATGGCGCGCTACCGCATGGACCGGGTGCCGAAATTCGTGCTCACCTCTTTTGCACTGGCCTTTTTTGCAACCGTCATCACCCTGGAGTTTTTAAAATGAATCTACCGGTCGATACGATTTTATCCCTGGCCCTGTTGTCGATCCTTTTCTCGTTCGGCTCCAGTCGGCTGCCGGGCCTGATCAAGGTGCTGGCATTCCAGGGTGTGGTGGTCTGCATCGTTCCGCTGTTCATCGATCATGAGATGACCACCGGCGGCATTGTCTTTACCATTGCAACCCTGGCCATTCGGGGCATCGTCATCCCCGGCTGCATCTTTCTGGCCATCAAAAAAGTCGCCATCGGCCGTGAGGTGGAGCCCATCGTCGGCTACCATGCCTCCATGTTCGCCGGTCTGCTGCTCATTGTCGGAGCCACCTTTGCCAGCCACCGCTTCGAGGTCGCCTCAGCCGGCGTTTCCATCCTGCTGCTGCCGACGGCCATCTCCCTTCTGGGAGCGGGCATGTTCCTGCTGATGGCCCGCCGCAACGCCATTGCCATGGTACTGGGCTATATCATGATGGAAAACGGCATCTACCTGGTGGGTACCACTTTTTCGGTGCGGGCGCGACACATCGTGGAGTTCGGCATTTTGCTGGATGTCCTGGCCGGCGTGATGATCATGGCCGTCATCCTGCAAAACATCAAACAGACATTCGATGACGTGGATACGGCACGATTGCGAACCTTAAAGGAATAGGTGATCATTTGATGCTCGAAATCGTTTTTCTGATACCGTTTGTTACCGGAGCGGCCGCCTTCTTTCTTCCCGCTGCCATCGGGCGGTATTTACTGGTGCTCACCGGGGCCGCCCACCTGCTTTTCTCCGTGTTTGTCTGGTCCGGCAATCCGGCGCCCCTGCTTCCCGAATATTTTGCGGTGACGCCCGAAGGCCTTTTGTCCCTGCTGGTGATCTCGCTGCTCTTTTTCCTGATTTCGATTTACACCATCGGCTACCTCAAAGCCTCCGACATCCAGAGGGAAACCGTCTTCATTGGCTCCATGCTATTGTTTTTGTCCACCATGACCATGGTGACCCTGTCCGACCATATCATGGTGATGTGGATCGCCATCGAGGCCACCACTCTGGCCAGCGCGCCCCTGATCTATACCCATCGTTCGGCCGCCTCGCTGGAGGCCACCTGGAAATATGTGCTGATCTGCTCGGTTGGCATTGCCATGGCGCTGTTGGGTTCGGTGCTGATCACCGTGGCCATGGACGTGGGCAAGGTGGACGCCCCCGTCTCCTTTTCAGGTTTGACGGAAGTGGCCCGGCGCCTGGATCCCTCGTGGCTCAAGGCCGGTTTTGTCTTCATTCTGGTCGGGTACGGCACCAAAATGGGTCTGGCCCCCATGCATACCTGGCTGCCGGACGCCCACAGTGAGGCCCCCAGCCCGGCCTCGGCCCTGCTCTCCGGCGTACTGCTCAACTGCGCCTACCTGGGGATCTTCAAAACCAGCAAAATCATGCATGCCGCCGGCCTGTCCGGTTTTTCAGGACCGATCCTGACCATCTTCGGCCTGATCTCGATCATGGCGGCGGCCACCTTCATCCTCAAGCAGACCGAATACAAGCGCATGCTGGCCTACTCCAGCATCGAAAACATGGGCATTATCGCCTTCGGAACCGGTATCGGCGGGTTGGGGGCCTATGGTGCCATGATCTGTTTGATCCATCACAGCCTGATCAAATCCAGCCTGTTTCTCACCTCGGGCAATATCCTGCTGGGTTTCGGCAGCCGGCTGATCGCCCAGACCGGCAACCTGGCCCAACGCATGCCCAGGACCTTCGTGGCCTTCTTCGGCGGTTTTGCCGGAATCTCCGGCTTTCCCCCCTTCGGTATCTTTATCGGCGAGCTGATGATTATCATCGCTGCCTTTCGCACCGGCAACCCGGTATACGCCGGCCTGTTCATCTTCAGCCTGTGCGTGATTTTTGCCGGATTTGCCAACAACGTCATGAAAATTTCTTTCGATACGTCGGATGCCGCCATTCGGATCGAAGAATCGGCCAACCTGGTGTGGCCCCAGTATGCCCTGCTGGCTACCTCCCTGGTACTCTGCTTCTGGATGCCGGATCCCCTGTACCAGACCATCGTTCATGCCGTGACGCCCATCGGCGGAGGATTTTAATGACCATGACGTTCAAACCCATTGCCAACGGCGAATCCATCCCCTTTCAAAACATCCCCTGCCTAGCCTTCGACGATTTTGCCGATCAGGCGGTCGACATCGTAGCCGGCGGCGGCAAGGTGGTCCACTTTTTCGCATTCCAAATGGATGGCAAGGTCCGGTTGCTGGCCGTCCTGCGTACCGACACGCTGCTTGTGGCCGGTTGCGATGCCCCGGAAACCTATTCTGCCCTTTCCGCCCGGTGCGAACCGTTTCACATGTTCGAACGGGAAATTGCCGAACAGTACGGCATTCGGCCCGAAGGCCACCCGTGGCTGAAGATGGTTCGCTACCACGCCAATTGCCGCGGTGTAGAAGACGTTTTCGGCAACGACTACAACGAAGACATCCCTGGCCGTTACGACTACTACTGCGTATCCGGAGACGAGATTCACGAAGTGGCCGTGGGGCCGGTGCACGCCGGCGTGATCGAACCGGGCCACTTTCGCTTCAACTGTATCGGCGAGCGGGTGCTGAATCTGGAAATCCAGTTGGGGTACCAGCATCGCGGGGTCGAGAATCTTTTGCAGACCGCAGCCGTCAACCGCCTGGCGTTCATTGCCGAAAATACCGCCGGGGACACCTCCTTGGGGCACAGCCTCTGCCATGCCCAGGCCATGGAAGCCCTTTCCGGCATCCAGGTCGATCCCGGCGCTAAGATTATCCGCACCATCGGTCTGGAATTGGAACGCATCGCCAACCACGTTGGGGACCTGGGCGCCTTGAGCGGCGACGTGGCCTTTTTACCCCCGGCCAACTATTGCGGCCGTATGCGCGGCGATTTTCTCAACATGAGCCTGCTGCTTTGCGGCAACCGTTTCGGCAAGGGCCTGGTGCGTCCCGGCGGCGTTCGGTTTCCCATGAACGACGAAAACCGCCGGGACCTGACCGCCCGCATCGGCGAACTCAAACCCCAGGTTCAGCACACCATCGAGCTTCTCTTTTCCACCTCCAGCGTGCGTTCCCGTTTCGAGGGCTGCGGGGCGGTCAGCCGCAGCGATGCGGAAAAACTGGGACTGGTGGGACCGGCCGGACGCGCCTGCGGCATCGCCTACGATGTGCGGCGCTGCTTTCCGACGGAACACTACGATCAACTCGACATTCCGGAAAATGCCGAGCCCACGGGGGATGTCTATGCCCGGGCCAAGGTCAGGGCCGACGAGGTGATTCAGTCCATCGAAATCATCGAATCACTGCTGACAGATCCGGTGGAAACCGAAGTGATCGACGTTGCCGATCCGCATCCGGCGCCAGATTCGTTCGTGGTCACTCTCAACGAAGCCTGGCGCGGGGAGCTGTCCCATTGCATTCTCACCGATGCCGACGGCAGGATCATGCGCTACAAGATCAAGGACCCTTCCTTTCACAACTGGAACGGGCTGTCCATGTCCTTGAGAGATACGGGCATTTCGGATTTCCCGCTGAATAACAAGAGCTACAACCTCTCCTATTGCGGGTTCGATCTTTAACGGCAACAATTTTCTTACGAGAACTTCGATAACGGCAAAGCGAATTCATCATGTTAAATGTACTGAAAAACAGGTTCGAACAGGGGTGTAAAACCTCCCGCTATCCGAAAGAAACGGTTCAGTTGCTGCCCCGCTATCGGGGACGACCGGTCATCGACCAAAACGCGCCGGCGGATGTCGTATCCGCTTGTGCCCAGGCCTGCCCTCAAGCAGCCATCGACCCGGCCGCTAAGACCATCGACATGGGACGCTGCGTCTTCTGCGGCACCTGCGAACGAATTTCCAAAGGCAGATTCATTACCTTTACACAGGATTTTGGCATTGCCGTGGCCGAAAAAGAGCACCTGCTCACAACGGGCAGTATTCCCGATCTCGCCGCCCACGCCCGTGGCCACTTTAAAAAGCTGTTCGGTCGGTCGCTTCAGCTCCGGCAGGTATCGGCGGCCGGTTGCAACGCCTGCGAGGCGGATCTCAACGTGCTGGCCACTCCGTTTTTCGACCTGGCCCGCTTCGGCATCAACTTCGTGGCCTCGCCGCGCCATGCCGACGGCATCGTGGTCACCGGCCCCATTTCCCGCAACATGAAAACCGCTCTGCTGCAGACCTACGAGGCCACTCCGCAGCCCCGGGTGGTCATCGCGGTGGGCAGCTGCACGCTTTCCGGAGGGCCGTTTCGCGGCAGCGACGAAATCACCGAGGGCCTGGACACCCTGCTGCCCGTAGACCTGTTTATTCCGGGGTGCCCGCCGCATCCGATGACGAACCTGCATGCGCTGTTGAATTTCTTTAAGTAGTGTCCATCCAGAAATGGCCAATTTGCCCGATATCTTTGTTGTCCGAAAAATTTACTCCTCGGAATATCGACTATATACCTCCGGAAAAATTTTTCGTGCGCCTCGATATCGACCAAATTTGCCTATACCCGGATGAACACTATTTTTAAGATACGAAAAGAAGAGCGCCCCGGTCGATGCACATCGACGGGGGCGCTGTTTCTTTATGGCTGGATAATAATGGTGGGGTACATGCCTTCTTTATCACCCTCCGGATACGGCTGGATGGTATTGAAAGAGATGTTCTGGTTTCGCTGGGCGTGCCCACGCTTGCTTTTTCCATCGTAAAAAGCGCCGTTGGCTTCCAGGATATGATGAATCCTCTCCTGGAAGGCCGTCACGAAACTGTTTCCGCTGCCCTCGAAAAGCATGCTGCCTTTGCAAAAACGGGACTTGATTTTGGCGAATTCACTCAGGCTCATGCTGTTGGCCGTCAGTTCTTCTTGATTTCTTACCAACCCCCAGACCAGGTGTCCTGCGGGCACCGACAACGATCTGCGCACGTCGATGATGGTATGGGGCATTACGATGCTGTCCTTTCCGATGGACAACCGCGCATCCGGCCGTCCCCGCAAAAAGCTGTTAAACC
The DNA here is from genome assembly GCF_009688965.1 of Desulfosarcina widdelii. GTDB lineage: Bacteria > Desulfobacterota > Desulfobacteria > Desulfobacterales > Desulfosarcinaceae > Desulfosarcina > Desulfosarcina widdelii. Next base: position 1,249,911 of record NZ_AP021875.1, read on the forward strand.
CCACGAAAACATTCGTGCCCATATCCGCTTCGATAATTTTGGCCCCATGTGCCGTGACATTGTTGCCCTGCAAATGCGAATTGATGATGTAGCAGTTTTCCTGGGCGTTGGCGCCCTTCCCCAGCGTTGAATTCTGTAAAAAGGCCCGCTGGGCAACCAGCACGTTTTCACCGATCTTGGTTTTGGGTTTGATCACGGCAAAACGGTCCAGCGAAGTGCTCGACGGGATGTTGACCGGAGAATCGATATTGACGACGCTAAATACCCGTTGAAACGCCTCCTTGCGATCCTCCACAAAATCCATGAACACGCCCTGCGGCGGGCTGCCGGCGGCAAAGTAGATGTAGTTGTTCAAATCCCCTAAGGGATACCGGTACATGAAGTTGAAATCGTCCTGTTTGCGCACCCAGACCGTCCCCGGTTCGACGTTCAGGTGGCTGACTTCGCCGGCCTGGACATAGGAGAAGGCGCCGATAACGCAATCCTGGACGGTGGTGAGATCGACGGTCGAAAAGGGGCCCAGAAAGCTGCCGTCGGTGGGCGACCCGTGGATATTGGCATAATGGGTCGAAACACTGTTCTGGATAAAAAAGGTCTCCAGCGTTTCCGGGTCGTGGGAGTAATTGTGCACCAGGGTTTTAATCAGAAAACAATCCTCGATGTCGATCTCTTCATCCCGGTCCACGGGGATGTTGAAATCCTGGTACTGAAAAAGATCGCCGTTTTTCTTCAGTTCGTCGCCGCGGATGTCGCTCTTGTAGAGCAGGGAGTTGGTTACTCTCACTTTACCTAGAAAGTAGCTTCCGGACAGATTGGCATGCTTGAAAACCAGGTTTAGTGGATGGTGTGGGGTAATGCCGTAAAAGGCATAGAATTTTGTCATCTGGTCCTTCGGGACGAGTTTGTTGATCAGGGGATGGGCATCGAATTCCAGCTCCCTGAGGTTGATGTTCACCCGTTGGATGATCCTGTCGAATAGTTTACCCAGTTCTTTCATCCTGCCTCTCCATTTCCTTGAAGTGATTCAGATTCTTTCATGGTGTGGTAAACCGCAGCGAAGACGTCTGCCAGTCTCAGGATGCCAACGATTTCCGATTTCCGTGCCACCAGCAGCGAAAGGTTCGACTCCGCCGTCAATTGATGCAGGGCCATCTCCAGGGTAGCATTTTCATCCACATACTCCCCCTCGGTGGGCCGTTGCATAAATTCCGTGACACGCTTTTTGGCCACCTTGGAATAGAGATCCGGGATGGGCGGCGACGCCTTGAGATATTCCTCTTGCTGCAGCGCGACGGCTTTGCGGCTGAAGCCGAACCACTTGAACCTTCTGATCCTTTCCAGGTTGGCGTCTTTAGGTTCCAGTGCCGTTAGAAAATCCATCTGGCTGAGCTTGCCGATCACTTTTTTGTTTTTGTCCAGAATCAAAACCGCCCGATGGGAATAGCGGTTCTGCTGGAATTTTTCCTGGGCCTTTTCCAGAGCCAAGACGGCCTCGAAAAGCGTTGCCTCTTCCGGAACCGTGGCGTATTCGGAAATCGGAACCATCAAGTCCTTAACAATGTAATTCCTCACAAAAGACCTCCTTCCTGCCCTCTGGACGATATCGACTGTAGGCCCAAAAGAGGGGGTTGAAAATTTTCGCATAATTATCATGAAGATGAGTCAAAAGCAAATGTCATTCTCTTGATATTCACCCTCTCCTATGGTAGACAACCGCTGGCGTGTTCTAATCGAACTTAATCGCCGGATTCAATACGATCTAAACGGGTTGCCAAGCCCAGTTGAATAATCGCGGAAGGAGGATACCATTGAAAACGAAACGGGTAAAAGATCTGATGGTACCGCTGTCGGCCTACGCCACGGTATCTGAAGACGCAACGCTCACCGATGCCGTTGCGGCCTTAAAACAGTCCCATGAGGATTTCGACAAGGCCAAATATCGTCATCGGGCAGTCCTAGTCCTGGGTAAAGACCGGAAGCTTTCCGGCAAAGTCAACCTGCATGCCATTTTCAAAGCCTTGGAACCCAAGTACGAGGACATGTTTTCCGACACCGGCTCGATGCATTTGGGGTTCACCCGCAAATATCAAAAGGCCATCTTCGATTCCGTGAAGCTGTGGCAGGACCCCATGGATCAGATCTGCAGGAAAGCGGCTCAAGTCAAGGTCAAAAATTTTATGGTTACACCGACGGAAGGTGAGATGATCGAACCGGACGCTTCATTGGGAGAAGCCGTCCATCAACTGGTTTTGGGGCAATATCAATCCCTGCTGGTGGTGCAGGACAAACAGGTTGTCGGGGTGTTGCGGCTTACGGATGTGGCCGAAGCCGTCATCAATGAAATTCTGGCCTGCAACCGGTAAGTTCGATTCAAACCCATTGTACGCAAAACATGGATGTCTATAACGGAGGGAAGGTTAGATGAGCAGCGATACAGCAGCAGCGCCGGCAATCGGGCTTAGCTGGAACAAATATCTTTTCATGGCCATTGGCATTATTTTATTCGTCGTCGTTTACTACTCGCCACCCTGGCCGAATGCCATCGACCCCGAGGGCAAGGCCTTCGCCCTGTCGCCGGAAGGCAAAGGCGCCTTAGCCGTGTTTCTGCTGGCCGCCACCTGGTGGGTGTTCGAAGTGGTCCCCATTGGCGTAACCAGTCTGACCATCGGGGTGCTCCAGGTGCTTTTCTTCATCCGCCCCGCCAAGGATGCCTTCAAGGATTTCATGGACCCCAGCGTTCTGTTTATCTTCGGCTCCATCGTGGTGGGTTTGGTGTTTACCAAAACCGGGTTGACCCGTCGCATCGCCTATAAAATGCTGGCCATCGTTGGCGAGAAAACCAGCATGATCTACCTGGGATGCTTCGTCCTTACTGCCGCGCTGACCCATATCATGGCCCATACGGCCGTGGCTGCCACCATCTACCCGCTGCTGGTGGCCATCTACTCCATGTACGGAGAGGGCGACAAACCCACCAAATTCGGCAAGGGGCTTTTCATCGGAATGGCCTACATCGCCGGTGCCGGCTCCATCGTCACCCTGCTGGGAGCGGCCCGCGGAGCGGTGGCGTTGGGATTTTTCAGCGAGGTCGCCGGTAAGACCGTCGGTTTTTTCGAGCTGAGCTATTACATGTTTCCCATCGGCTGGCTGATGACTTTTCTGCTGTGGGGATTTTTCATGGTTGTCATGAAACCGGAGAAAAAGACCATTCCCGGCCTGCGGGAAAAAGCCAAGAGGCTGAGCGCGGAAATGGGCGCCATCAGTAAAAGCGAAGTGATTGCCGCGGTTATCGTTGGCTCCGCCATTCTGGTATTGGGGGCTTCGGCGGTGATGAAATCCACCATGCCCGATTTCGTTCCGCCCCATAAAACAGCAGTACTGCTCACTTCGACGATTCTTTTCTTTGCCACGGGTCTTTTGGACATCAACGACTTGGAAGAGATTCCCTGGAACATCATTCTGCTTTTCGCCGGCGCCATGAGCATCGGTTTCTGCCTCTGGCAGACCGGCGCGGCCGAATGGATGGCGGTCAACTGGCTGACCATGTTCAAGGAATCCACCGGATTCGTTTTCATCATGAGCATCGCCTTTTTCGTCATGATCATGACCAACTTCATCATGAACGTGGCGGCCATTGCCATCTCCCTGCCGGTGGCCCTGGTCATCGCCCCTTACCTGGGCGTGGCCGGCGAGGTCATCGTCTTCGCGTCGCTGGTCGTGGCCGGCATGCCCTTTTTACTGCTGGTGGGGGCGGCCCCCAACGCCATCGCCTACGACTCCAAGCAGTTCACCACCGGCGAATTTTTCCTGTGGGGGATTCCGGCCAGCATCATCCTGATGATCGTCACCGCCTTTGCGGTCAAGGTGCTCTGGCCCATCATGGGCATGCCGACCACCATCTGACGATCCAACGGCTTTTTGTCCGACCGTAAAACAAAAAAAGCGTGGATGGAAATTGTTTCCTCCACGCTTTTTGTTTATTCTTGGAAAATTTTAAATCGACGGCAGGGCACCCTGAGTGATATGGGCGTAGGCGCTGTGGTTGTGGATGGATTCGTAATTCTCCGCGCTCACGGAGAACCAGGTGATGTTGTCGTCGGCATTGAGGCGTTCAGCCACGTCGCGGACCACATCCTCGACGAATTTCGGGTTGCCGAAGCCCTGCTCGGTAACGTGTTTTTCGTCCACCCGCTTCAACACGGAAAAGACATCACAGGAGGCGCAGGATTCCACCAGTTCGATCATGTCCTCCAGCCAGATGAATTTCTTGAAGCGGGTTTGCAGCCGCACGATCCCCCGCTGGTTATGGGCGCCCTGGTCGGAGATCTCCTTGGAACAGGGGCATACCGAAGTAATGGGGACATTGACTTCGGAGATCAGGTCGATTTCGTTGGACGAATTGCTGGATCCGGTGATGCGGCAATCGTAATCCATCAAACCCGGAGCGCCGCTCACCGGCGCCTGTTTTTCGATAAAGTAAGGAAAACTCACCTCGATATGCGCCGAGGCGGCATCGAGTGCCTGCTTCATGGTTTCGAGAAGGACGGAAAATTTATTCAACGAGATTTCCGGTTTGAGCAGGTGCAGCATCTCCACGAACCGGCTCATGTGGGTTCCCTTGTACTCCTGTGGCAAATCCACATACATGTTGATGGAAGCGATAGTGCTCTGCGATCCGTCACGGCGATCCTTGACCCGGATGGGATAACGCAGGTTCTTGATGCCTACTTTGTCGATGGGGATATTGCGATGGTCTCGCTGGTTCTGCACATCTTTCATAATCGTTCTGCCTGGTGCGGGGGCCTCGTTGTTGAAATTGAACCACAACTATAATCTGCGCCGAACTTTCGTCTCATTGACGGCTTTCAGATCTACTTTAACAGGTATTTCGGCTTGACGTGACTCATGGCCCGGTAGATGTTGCCCCTGATTTTGCGGTTGCTGCGGTAAAGCGTTTGCAGCATGCCCTTGATCTCCGAACGTTTGGTGTTCCCGGCAGACGGACAGGGGTTGGCGAATCGGGGGAAGTCCTGCGCCCTGGCAAAACGCTGGATGCTGTTCTCGTCGACCATGGCCAAGGGACGAATGACGGTGAACCTGCCGTTGAAGAACTCCTGACGCGGCACCATGGTGCTGATTTCACCGGCATAACAGATGTTCATAAAAAGCGTTTCGATCACATCGTCCTTGTTGTGCCCCAGAGCCAGCTTGCTGCAACCCAGTTTGTCGGCAATTTGAAACAATCGCTTGCGCCGCATCCGCGCGCAGAGAAAACACGGGTTTTCGCGGTTCGCGTCACTGTGAGCCATCGGTCCGTGGTCCGAATAGTCGACATGCAGATCGAAGCCCATCTGCCGGCAGGCCATGGACAAGTTCTCGGCGAAGCCCCCCGGAAAACCGGGATCCACATAAATCGGCAGCAACGTGTAGTCAACCGGCACCCGCTTGAGGCGTTCGGCCAGGGCCCACAGCAGCGTCATGCTGTCTTTGCCGCCGGACAACCCCACGGCGATACGATCCCCGTCTGCAATCATCCCGTAGCGGTGGATGGCCTTTCCGACCAGGCTGTTCAGCGCTTTATAGGTATAACTGTGCCTGGGCAAGGGAAGCGCTCGCTCTCAAAGCATCCGTCTATTGTTCGTTTTCGGTCTTCTGGATCACCTTTCCGGCGGCAATTTCCCGCAGGGCAACGACAATGTCTTCGTTTTTCGGGGAGCTGACGAGATATTCGGAGCCTTCCCGAATCTGCCTGACCCGCGCGGCGGCCATATGGACCAACTTGAACCGGTTGGGTACTTTTTCCAAACAATCTTCTACCGTTATTCGTGCCACGAAATTCCTCCTGGTTATACGATTTCCACAAGTTCATAAACTCTTTTGCCGGCCGGTGCGTTGAGCACGATCTCCTCGCCCGGTTTTTTGCCGAGGATGGCTTTGCCCAACGGGGAAGTGACCGAGATGCGTCCTTTTTCGATATTGGATTCCTCGGGTCCGACAAGCTGATATTCCACATCTTCGCCGGTATCTATATTTTCCAGTACCACGGTGCACGCGAATACGGCCCGGTCCTTGGGCAGATTATGTACGTCGATGATCTCCGCGTTGCCCAGTTTATAGCCCAGTTCGCTGACCCGCCCTTCAATGAAGGCCTGCCGCTCTTTGGCCGCATCGTATTCGGCGTTTTCGCTGAGATCGCCGTGGGAACGCGCCTCTTCAATGGCTTTGATGACCTTGGGGCGCTCGACGGATTTAAGATGCTCCAGCTCTTTTTTAAGTTTCTGATACCCCTGTCTGGTAATGGGTATTCTTTCCAATGGGCAACTCCTCGAAGATTTATCAGTTTATCGTATTTTTATCCGCAAACAGAAAAAACAGAACCCCACGGCAGGTGCCATAGGGAGATCGATTGGTTCCGTATTGTGCAATCGCTGCAGGGTCGTTGAAGCGCTTTCTAAGGTTTTAAGCAACGACCGTTGTTTTCGTCTCGGTGTTCCGGGGCCTTACCACTGGCCCAGAACACTGCTTCCAGCCTGAACTTTTTCTCCCACGGCAACGCGAATCTCAGTATCGTTGGGCAGATAAACATCCAACCGCGAACCGAAGCAAATCAACCCGAATCGCTGTCCTCGTTTGCGCTCGTCTCCGGGTTGCACCCAGCAGATAATCCGGCGGGCCACCAGTCCTGCAATCTGAACACACCCGAGCTTTTTTCCAGATGGCCCTTCAATGGTCAACGCGTTGTGCTCGTTGTCCTTGGACGCCTTGTCCAGGTTGGCCGAGAAAAACTTTCCCGGATGATAGTTAACCTGCCGGATCGTCCCCTCAGAGGGCATCCGGTTGACGTGGACGTTAAAAATGGACATGAAAACACTGATCCGGGTGCAAGGGCCGTCGAAATAAGGCGTCTTTTCAACCGACTCCACCTTGATCACCTTGCCGTCGGCCGGCGAAACGACGAGCCCCTCACCGGACGGAATCAGTCGATCCGGGTCCCTGAAAAAAAAGCAGATGAACCCGGTGACCAACAGCCCGAAAATTGCCAGGAAATCAATGCCCAGCAACGCGAAGACAGCAGTGGCAAAAGCGGACGCGAAAATGAATGGATAGCCTGCCTTTGCCACTGGAAACGCGGTCTGACTGGGCGCATCGGACCAGTTCGCTTGTTCCATATCGTACTCCCCGACTGCCCTGCAAGCCGGACCGTTGGATTATTCAACCATTTTAAAAGTTTGTTTATAACCAATGCCTGCAGCCGTGTCAACAGCTTGCCATATGAATCTGGGCGTCTGACTTGCGGATATATTTCGGCACCAGGACATCGGCGGGATCGGCGGCTTGATTTTCAAAACGATGCATCGCCAGCATGCCCACCGAAGCCGCACGAATCACGTGGGCCGTCTCGGGGGCCAATCGGATATCCGGCCTTCGGCTTTCCCACACCTCCCGGTAGAGAACGGCTCCGGACCCCGCCAGAACAGCCCCTTCGGGCAGCGTCTTTGCCGCCTCTTGCGGACCGCTGACCCGCTCCTTTCCCGATGGCTCCGATCCGTTGCCGCCGGAAAACCGGGCGTGGTAGATCTCTCCCCTGCGGGCGTCGATCATTGCGACCACCGGCTTTCGGGTCCATGCCAGGGGAAAGGCCAGTGCGGCCAGGCTGCTGACGCCCACCACCGGCTTTGCGATGGCCGCGGCCAGTCCTTTGACCGTGCTGAGGCCGATACGCAGACCGGTGAAGGTCCCCGGACCGCGTGTAACGGCGATCCCATCAAGATCGGCAGGTGCAATTTCACATCGGTCGAGGATGTGGTCGATGATCGCCATCAGGTGGCGAGAGTGGGTCTTGCCGGCCGTGTACACCTCTTCCGCAATCAAACGGCGGTCTTTTAAAAACGCCACGCTGCAGCTTCCGGTCGCGGTATCGACTGCCAGTATATTCATGAGTTTATATTCATGGCCGCCGGTTAACCATGGGCTTTTTCCTGGCCCCGGTCTTAATTTTGGGTTTGGGCTTTTTTTTCGGCCCATTTTTGGACGGTAGGTCCTCTAAGGCGATGGCCAGCACCTCATCCATGTTTTGCACGGGAACGAACTTGAGCTTGCGTTTTACATTTACGGGAATGTCGGCCAGATCCTTCTTGTTCTTCTGGGGAATGATGACGGTACGGATTCCTGCCCGAAGGGCGCCCAGGGCCTTTTCCTTCAACCCCCCGATGGGCAGCACCCGCCCCCGCAGGGTGATCTCCCCGGTCATGGCGACGTCTTTGCTGACCGGCCGTCCGGTAAGCGCCGAAATCAGGGCCGTGGCCATGGCGATCCCGGCCGAAGGGCCGTCCTTGGGGATCGCGCCGGCCGGTACGTGGATATGAATATCCCGACTGTCGAAAAGCCGATCCTTAACCCTGAACAGATTGACGTTGGCCCGGGCGTAACTCAGGGCGGCCCGGGCGGACTCCTGCATGACCTCACCCAACTGACCGGTAAGAATCATCTCCCCTTTCCCGTTGATCAGCGACGCTTCCACGTAAAGCACTTCGCCCCCGACCTGGGTCCAGGCCAGCCCCGTGGAAAGTCCCACCTGGCTGTGTTCCTTGTCCATCTCCGGGTAATACCTGGGCGGGCCCAGATACTTTTCCAAGGATCGCCGGGTGATCTGAAAAGGTCCTTTCTCCCCTTCGGCGATGCGGCGGGCCACCTTGCGGCACAGGCTGCCCAGTTCGCGTTCGAGGTTGCGCAATCCCGCTTCGGACGTGTATTCGTTGATCACCTGGACCACGGCCTGTTCACTGAAGCGGATCTGCCGCGACTTGATCCCGTTTTCCTTGATCTGGCGCGGAATCAGGTGGGTAGTGGCAATAATTTTCTTTTCGCTTTCGGTATAGCCGGAAAGGTTGATCACCTCCATGCGGTCCAACAGCGCCGATGGGATGGTATCCGAAATGTTGGCCGTCAGGATGAACATGACTTTGGAAAGATCGAAGCAAAGATTGAGATAATGGTCGCTGAACTCGGCATTCTGCTCGGGGTCCAGCGCCTCTAACAGGGCCGACGAGGGGTCCCCCCGAAAATCGGCGCCCAGCTTGTCGATCTCGTCCATCATGAATACCGGGTTGTTGGAGCCGGCCTGTTTCAACCCCTGGATAATCCTTCCAGGAAGGGCCCCGATGTATGTACGGCGGTGGCCCCTGATTTCCGCTTCGTCGCGAATGCCGCCTAAAGAAATGCGAACGAATTTTCGTTTCATGGCGTTGGCGATGGCCCGGCCCAGGGAAGTTTTGCCCACGCCGGGAGGGCCGACGAAGCAGAGGATGGGGCCTTTGGTTTTCGGATTGAGCTTGCGCACGCTCAAGTATTCCAGAATGCGGTCTTTGATCTTGTTCAGGCCGTAGTGGTCCTGGTCCAGGACCGATTTGGCCTTTTTGATGTCGATCACATCCGTGGTGGACTTGCTCCAGGGCAGTTCCACCATCCAGTCCAGATAGGTCCGCACGACCGAGGATTCCGCGGAATCGGGATGCATCTGCTCCAGCCGTCGAAGCTGCTTGTCGGCCTCTTCTTTGGCCTCCCGGCTCATTTTGGCGCGTTTGATCTTGGCCTTGTATTCCTCGATCTCCTGGGTGCGCTCGTCCAGTTCCCCCAGTTCCTTATGGATGGCCCGAACCTGTTCGCGCAGGAAATAGTCCTTCTGGCTTTTGGAAATCTCGTCCTTGACCTCGGACTGAATCTTGGCCTGCATGGAAGAAAGCTCCACTTCCCGGAACAAAAGGTCATTGACTTTCTTCAGTCGCTGGAACGGATCGATAATTTCGATGATTTCCTGGGCCTCTTCGATCTTCAGACGAAGGTTGGAAGCCACCAGGTCTGCCAACCGGCCGGGATCGTCGATGCTTTCGAGAATGGACCCAACTTCGTTGGTGAATTCCCCGCGCAAGGTGAGAATCTTTTCCGAGTATTCCCGGACGTTGCGCATCAACGCTTCGGTTTCCAGATCGATTTCGGATAAATCCGGTTCTTCGATGATTTCGATTTTTACCCTGAAAACGGAGCGTTTGCGCACGTACTTGACGATTTTGGCTTTGGCGATGCCCTGCACCAACGCCTTGACACGTCCGTCCGGCAGCTTGAGCATGCGCAGAATGCGACTGACTGTACCGATCCGATAGATCTGGTCGGTTTTCGGTTTTTCGATGCCCGGATCGAACTGTGTGGCAACGAACAGGTAGCGGTCTTTGGCGATGGACTCTTCAATGGCGTTGACCGACTTTTCCCGCCCTACGAAAAGCGGCAGCAACATATCCGTAAATACGACCACGTCCCTGAGCGGCATCATGGGCAGGATCGTTGGTATAGCCGCCTCGGGATCGTCTTCTTCGATGATACTGATCAGATCGTCTTTATCTGTTTCACCCATTCTGGCTCCTGATGATGGTACTTAACTCACTCTTGTACAAAGCGCCGACTTTTAGCTGCCGTCACCGCAAAATGGTTAATAATAAGACGTAATTTTTCTTTGACAATGGGTGCCGGCTTCTTTTAGAAGATGGAACCTTATGATACCCACTACGTTTCTAATCATTACGGCTTTCGTTTTCGGTGCCTGCATCGGCAGCTTCCTCAACGTATGCATTTACCGCATACCGGTGGGCGCGTCCATCGTTCGCCCCGGTTCGAGCTGCCCGCGATGCAAAACCGAGATCGCCTTTTACGACAACATCCCCATCCTCAGCTGGCTGCTGCTCAGGGGAAAATGCCGCACATGCGGTGCATCCATCGCCGTCCGCTACCCGTTGGTGGAATTGCTGACCGGGCTGTTCGCCGCAGCCTGCATCTTCTTTTTCGGCCCCACCTGGCAAGCGCTGGCGGCCTTTGCCTTTATCGCTGTGTTGATTACCGTTGCTTTCATCGACCTGGACCACCGCATCATTCCCGACACCATCTCCCTGCCGGGGATACCGATTTTCTTTATCGCCGCAATTGCCGTCACCGACCTGACCTGGCGATCCAGCGCCATCGGTATCCTGGCCGGTGGCGGCTCTCTTTTTGCCGTGGCCTGGGGGTATCAACTGGCGACAGGCAGGGAGGGCATGGGCGGCGGCGATATCAAACTGCTGGCCATGATCGGCGCCTTTATCGGCTGGCAGGGCATTTTGTTCACCCTGTTCGCCGCCTCGGCCATCGGCACCCTGATCGGTATTCTGGCCATGGTCCGATCCGGAAAAGGAATGAAGCTGGCCATCCCTTTCGGTCCATTTCTGTCCATGGGAGCCGTCATCTATCTTTTTTTCGGCGACCCCATCGTCCACTGGTATCTCGGTATTCTCCGCTGATCGGAGGACTGAGGTCGGAGGGCAGAAGACAGAAAACGGAGGGCGGATGGCGACGCATCGCCTCCGTTCTTCAGATTGTAATTATCCGACCTCCGTTATCGGACATCCGACCTCCGTTTTTACTGCAGCGAAAGCAGATAAGTTCGCAGGTTGACTTTTTTCCCTTTGATTCCGAGCCGTTCCCGGATGGCGTAACGGTAGCCTTCCACCGTACGGGTGGAAATACCCATCAGATCTGCGATCTCTTTGGCTTTGCGGCCCTGTTTGACCATACTGGCCACTTTGATTTCGGTGGGGGTAAACCCCAGGTAGTCGAAAGACAGGGCACGGCTGAGCGGTGAAACGATTTCATCGAGGTTGGATTCCAGAATCTTGAGATAGGCGTTCTGTTTGGAGTTGATCCCACTGGTTTTCAACTTGTTCAAATAGGGGCGAATCAGGGATTTGACGTTGTATAAAACCTTGTCTTCCAGGATCTTGCGGTCCTCGTCTCTTTTTTTCAGCAGCACTTTCAAAGCGGTGTTCACCTCGGACAGGCTGTCCGTCCTGCTCTCCAGTTCCCTGCCCTTGGCTGCCAGGGCTTCATTGCTTTCCACCTGTTCGGTGATATCGAACATGATACCGTTGGCGAACCGGCCGTCATCCTGGTCGACAGCTGTCGCAATAATATGGAGCCAACGCCACCGGGCCTGATCGGCGCGCCAGACCCTGAACCGCTGATTGAACTTGAAACCCGTAAATCCTTTGACGAAAGCATATCGCAGGGCTTTGACATCGTCCGGATGAACCCGAAACCATTGATCCACCTGTTGTGGTTGGGTGATGCCGGCAATGTCTCTGGCTGAGGGGCTGAGAAAGACAACCTTGGCGCCACGAGGACGAACCGGATTGATCTGCAGCCGGAACACAGCGAAATCGGAGGCGGTTTCCATCAGCAATTTCTGGCTGGCGCGGCTTTCTTCCAGGTCTTTTTGAATCTCCCGTTCCCGTGTGATGTCCCGGCCGCAGCCGACCGTACCGATCATCCGGCCCGATTCGTCAAGAAGCGGCGCCTTGTGAACATCCAGAACCAGATACTGTCCGCGGACCAACCCGTCTTCAACGAAGCGCATGGCCCTGTTTTCAGTTTTTACGACCTCGTCCGAATCGATACAGATCTCTCCGAAGGTATGCCGCTGCCCTTTGGCCCTCTCGCACTCGGCGAAATAGATATCTTTTTTTCCGATGGCCGCTTCCGGGTGACTGCACATCAGCAGCCTTTCGCAAATCGCCCGGTTGGCGAACAGATAACGGTTGTCCATATCTTTGGCCCAAATCATGTCCGGTGCATTATCCGCGATGCGCCGTGTAAATTTGGCCAACGAATCCAACTCTTTCTGACGCTCATCAAGCAGTCGCCTCAACCGGTTGATCTCCTGCTTCAACTCATCCTTGCGCATTTCCGAAGAATCGACTGAACGCTCTTTTACTGATCTCATAAAATTGATGGTCTCGTAAGATGCCGCTTTCCGGTTCGATGGTTTCCTTTCGACAGTCACATCCGATCAGGCAATGCCGATAAATTCAAAATTCATCTTGGCCTGAAATTTCTCCACCCGTTTGAAGATCTCCTTTAGCATGGTCTGCTCGATATGGGTCAGTTTTTTGGGATTGATGTAGTTGTCCGGCTTTGCGGCTTCATCCATGACCGCGGTAATCTGCCTGACGAAACGCAACTGCATGAGAAAACTGTAGGCCTTTTCCATTTCCTCATATTCCTGGGAAGAGAGGACCTTTCTCAGACGCAACTGATCGAGTCTGGCAAGGGTATTGGTCTCTTCGATACCGTTTTTCAAGGCATAAATCCGGGCAAAATCGACAATGGGTGTCATGGCGCTTTTGATGTCCAGGGCATTTCGATGCCTTCCTTTGGATTCGACCACGAAATTCCGGAAGAAACCTAGCGGCGGCTTGAACTGAAGGGCGTTTTCAGTCATGTGCCTGAAAAACCCGGACCACCCTTCCAACGAACGAAACAAATGCTGACGCAGTTCGCTAATCAGCGATTCTTCTCCATATCCATGCCGGAAGTCGAAAAAAATGCTGGCCTGAAGGAGATCTTCGGCCTCCGCGGCATGAATCCAGTCCTGGAAATAAAGTTTCCATTGGGAAAGCGGTTGGCACCATTGGGGATTTTTAGCCATCACCCCTCCGGTACAAAAATCGTAGCCCACCTGGTTGAGCAAGGTGCAGGCGATGGTGCCGAATTGATGAAAATAGTCTTCGGCTTTCTGCGCCATGGCCGGTTCCGGGTCACGGTAGACAATGGCATTGTCCTGATCGGTTTTCAGGGTCTGCTCCTGGCGTCCTTCGCTGCCCATGATCATGAAAACGAAGGGAAGCGGCGGCGGTCCCAATTCGTCCAGGGTCATGGCCATAAGCTTATTCAAGATCGAGTCGGAAACCGTGGTGATAAAATGGGTAACGTTATTGGCAGTCGCACCGCTGTGAATCAGGCTGCGCACCAGGCCGGGCAGTTGCCGGTATTTTTCGGTGATTTGATCGATGCCGGACGCAATCTTGATTTCGCGAAGCAAAAACAGCGGCGACTGCCCCTGATAGGCAAGAATATCTTTGTTGGACAGCATTCCGACAACCCGATCATTCGAATCGACGACGCCCACATGCTGGAAGTTCTGCTCCATCATGGCCATCATGGCTTCGAACACCATGGCTTTTTCGGAAATGGTTTTAAGGGGGGCCGACATGATGGTGCCGACCGGCTTTTCGATGGGATACCCGCGGGCAATTACCTTTCGAGTAAAGTCCTCTTCGGTGACAATCCCGACCTGTTCCGGTTTTTTTGAACGAATGAAGGCATAGCTGCTTTTCGCCCGTGCCATGGTTGCGGCGGCATCCCGGATGGAGGTGTCCGCATCGCAAAACAAGGGATTTCGAGAATATATCTGGGACAGGGGCTGGTTGAAAAATTGAAGGCTGTCCTCTTCGGGCCGAAGGGTTTTGGCGATAATTGCGGCATAGGATCGGCTGAGCATCCGTTTGCCGAAGGTGTCCGAAAAAAAATCCGAAAACGCGCTGTATCGTTTACAGATATCCAGAAACACCTGACTGGGCAAAATGTGGAAAACCGAGTCTTCCACCACCTCGATGGTTCGAAGCGAGATGCCGTCGTTCAGCAGCATTGAAATTCCGCCGTAGATGTCTCCTTCGGCGAGATATTCCCGCAACCGTTTCTCACCCTTTTCCTCATAATATCGTTCTGCGGCACCTTTTTTCAGGATATAGAGGTATCCGACCCGCGTCTTTCCCTGAACGAAAAGAACGGTTCCCCGACGATGGGAAATGGTGGAAAGCGAACGGGCGGCGTTGTCGATTTCCTCTTCCGGCAAAAATGAGAAGGGGTCGATGCCGGACAAAAAAAGGCGTGCCTGGACAACACGCGTTATAGCATCCAGGGATTTGTCGAAAATGTTATGGCTGAAATTGGCTAAAAAATACTCGTAAAAGGCCTTGTTTTGCGTACAGGTGTCCATGATGACGGTGCTGGGTATCGAAATGCAGTGCACCTCGGTATCGGCTTTTGCCGTCCGCAGAGAGATGCCGGAATTGAGCATGACGGTAATCCCGCCAAAGACCTCTCCCTGCTTGATATAACCGGTCAATTCGGGCTTGCCCTGCTCGTCCTGATAAAGAGAGAGCTGGCCTCTCATGATCACCAGCACATTCTCGACTTTTGTTTTGTCCTGTTCGGCAACCAGATGGCCTCTGGGAAGCTTGACAAGTTCGGATTCGGAAACGATCCGATCCATTTCTTCCTTGGTGAGAAATGAGAAATGAGGCATGCTGGAAAGAAAACGGAAAATGCCCTGTTTCATCGGTTCATCCTTTAAACCGTCCCTGACGCTTGGAAGCTTGGGCCGTCGTTTCGTCTGTATTGGACAACCAACTGAAGGCGACTGCGGATAATTATATCGATTAAATCACCAACGCCCATCGATGTCAACCGATGGAGAAAGTGATATCATTTTATTCAGGGATGTTATGAACTTCGAAAGGGTTGGCGGGCAATATAACAGCTGTCTTGCAGCCTATGTTCCGGATGCCGGCACGGCATCCAACCGCGCCGGCAACCCATTTCCGAATATCGGGCGTTTTTTTAAAGTCGTCAGGCTTGGACCAGTCGGGCCATTTGTTTGGCAATGTCGTCAAAAGCCTTGGATACCGGCGTCTCTCCGTGCTGCTTGCGGTAAGACACCCCGGCATCGCCGCATTCGACCACCCGTGTGTCGAAGGGAATTCTTCCCAGGAAGGGAATCCCGGCGGCCGCAGCAGTTTTCTCGCCGCCCCCGGATCCAAAAAGTTCGATCACTGACTGGCAGTGCGGGCATGCGAACCCGCTCATGTTTTCGATCAGCCCGAAGATTTCCATCTTGACGGTTTTGCAGAAACTGATGGATTTTCTGACATCGGCCAGGGACACTTCCTGGGGCGTTGTGACGATGATGGCTTTGGCTTCGGCAATGGTCTGGGCCACGGTCAACGGTTCGTCGCCGGTTCCCGGCGGGGAATCGATCAGCAGAAAATCCAGGTCTCCCCACTCCACGTCGCCGATGAACTGCTGAATAGCGGAAAATTTTACGGGACCACGCCAGATAATGGCATCGTCCTTGGAAGGCGTCAGGGATTCGATGGAAACCGCACTCAGGTTCTTCGAATAGGGCATAGGGTTGAGTTTACGATTGGGGCCTAGGTCCAGCATTCCGGACAGTCCCAGCATCCTGGGTATATCCGGCCCGTGAAGATCGACATCCATAATGCCCACACGATGTCCCAGTTCCGACAGCGCCAGGGATAGATTCACCGAGGTGCTGGTTTTTCCGACGCCGCCTTTGCCGCTCATGACGATGAATTTATGTTTGATGCGCCCTAAGGTGCTCTTGATTTCTTTGTCTCTTTCTTCTTGTGGATTGGCCTGTTTTTTGGCCGAGTCCATGCTGCTTTGAATCTGTACCATGGTATCCTTGAACCGATCCTCTCGTTGTGCAGTCAGGCGTCCGCCTTCATTTCAACCTTGCAGATAATCGCTCGAACGGGTCCAGCCCGTCGAAATTTACGGTATCGGGCCGACTGTATTTTTATTCTTCGCTCAAAAAGCGGTAGAAGTCATCCATACCACATTCCGGGCATGCTTCCGGGCGCCCTGTTCCCAAGGGCTCTTCCCATTGGTACTGGCATTTACGGCAGGCGAACCGGCGTTTCTCTTTCACCATTTTATAGTTTCCGCCGTCTATTTTAATGGCCTTGCCATTGATCAGGGCATTGGCCACGGTCTGGCGCGCCTTGTGCAGAATGCGACCGAAAGTGGCCCTCGAAACGCCCATGCACTGCCCGGATTCTTCGTGCGACAGGCCATCTAAATCTGCCAGACGCAACGCTTCCCGTTCATCCACAGTAATGCATACCTCGGAAAGGTCAACCATGGGGATGCCCCGTGGTTTGAAATAGCTGATTTTCGGATTAACCGCCACCAAACGATCTTTTCTAGGTCTTCCCATGACTCCTCCAACATAGCATATGCTCTTTAATTAGCCCTTCTTTTCTATGCCCACTTTCCTCGATTGACCCTTGCATCCCGATTTTTTATGGGTTGCAACCGATGCCATCATTTTGGAAGGTCGGAACCTGCCTTTGGATCCAAAGGATCTTTCGATTCATCTTTTGGATTGACCTGGCTGAAATACGTGCGCGAATCTTTCGCAAAGAGCCAGTAGGTGCCGAAAATCGCAAACAACACCACGCCGACACACAGGAGGCTCAGCACTTTGTTTGAAGGTGAAATTGCAAGGACAAAGATATCGTAAACGACGATGAAGCAGTTGCCCATCACCACCAGGGCCCTGGCCCATTTTTTGATAAGGAACAAAAGCAAAGCCAGGCATCCGCTGACGACCGCCATCCGTAAAATGACGCCTTCCGCCTGAGTAACCGCCTGATTGAAAAAAAAGAAGGCATAAATATAGATCGGGTGGATCGCCCAGGCGACGACCAGCATTGTAAAGCCTTTTTTAAAACTTGCTGGAGCGTTCGTGAAACGGGCAAAATAATCGTTCATAAAGGCACGCTATATTTCCTGATTACAAGCCAAACGTTGGCTTTTTATTCGGCCGGTGCACTTACGGTCAGCTTCTGTCCGACATGGATCACCGCCCCTTCGGACAGTTTATTGAGCGCTTTGAGTTTATCGACGGGCAGGTTATAGCGCCGGCTGATGCTGAACAGGGTGTCTCCGGCAACCACGGTGTGGATCTTGACGGTCCCTTTTCCACCGGCCGCCGGTTTGGCGGCAACGACTTTTTTAGCCGGCTGTTTTTCAAGAGCATCCACTTTTGCGAGCGTTTCATCGGTTTTTTTCTGCAGCGCATCCAGGCTCATGGCCAGATGGTCCATTCTCAGGGACATGGAAGCCTCGGAGCGATCGAAGCGGGTCTTGAATTTTTCGAAAGCTTTGGCCTGTTCCCATATTCGGGTGACTTTTTCGTCAATGCCTTCGTACTTGCTCAGCCGTTGCTCTAATTTCTGGATGGTTTCTTCCATCTCTTTGATACGGGTCAGATCGGCGGACTCGTTGATGTTGGAAAACAGCAGCACCACCAGCAGGACCACACCGGCGACGACGGCGATGCCCAGCCCCCAGTACAAATAGCGAACCGGATTGCCGGATAGAATAGTCGCTTTAGGGCCTCCTTTTTCCTTGAACGACGCGTAGCCGTCATTCTCGTAGTAGGGATCGTTCGTGTCCGGATCTTTACCGTTTGCGCTTTCCGTGTCTTTCCACTTCATATTCGTGCCTCCATCCCGTGCGGCACCCGGTTGAATAAACTTGTTGAATGCTCAATGAATTTACTCTTCTATAAACTAAAAGGGCGATTGACATCAAGCCCAAAACCGGTGTTTTTCCATATGCGGGCGTCGTTGGCTATCGTTCGGCAGCGCACCGGGCCTAACAGTGGACTTTTTACGGGTCTCCAAACAAATGGGTTTTTGTCGGATTGCAGGTCGGCGTTGGGCGCTCCGGTTGGCCATCGTATTGACCCGGTCTTGCATTTCATTTATTGTGCAAGCATCTTTTCCAATACCCTGGCAGGTGAAATATATGAACAGCCATTCGCACCGCTTTATCGAAGAATTTGACGGATTCGTAGGATTCGGGCTCAACCGCGAGTCCGACAGCGATACAGTGATTTACTATCTTCAAAAATTTTCCGATGACGATTTGATGGCCGTTTTGCGAAAGCGCCTGACCGACGAAGATCGTCAGGCAATTTTCGATTTGCTGTCGGGCCTTTTGCGAAAGCATCTCAGTGAACCGGAGTATCATCGCTACTTTCTTAAAACCGATCATTAACAGCGTCGTAAAAAGTTCGAGATCAAGGATTGCGAGTCCCGAGGAACGGAGACGTAATTATAGCTACTCCGTATTGACGAGGCACGAAGCGTAACGCAGGTACCGGGCTTTTTACGACGCTGTTCAAAAATGGAGGGTGTATGCTCAACGAGACCCAACTGGAACGTTACGCCGAAGTCCTGCTGTGGGGGCTGAAAACGGCACGCAACCAACCCTTTAAAAAAGGCGATGTGGTCCTGGTGCGCTTCAACCTGGACGCCGTCCGTCTGGCCGAAATTCTTGAAAGCCGCTTGCTGGAGATGGGAATGAATCCGGTTCGCCGCCTGAACCCGACCCCCTTGATGGAAAAAAATTTTTTCCAGCAGGCCAATCGCAATCAGCTAGTCTTCGATCCACCGGGAGAAGAGGCGCTCTACCGCAGCCTCAACGGCTCCATTTTTCTGCACGCCCCGGCATCGATCACCCATCTGAGCGCCATCGATCCCAAAAAAATCGGTCGCTTCACCCTGTCCAAAAAGCACCTTCGGGATATCCTCGACCAGCGCGAACAGGCCGGTGAATTTGGCTGGACCCTCTGCATGCTGCCTACGGCCGAACTGGCCCGCCATGCCGGTCTGGACGAAGCGGACTACGCCAAGCAAATTGTAAAGGCCTGCTTTTTAAACCGGCGCGATCCCGTGGCACAATGGAAAACCGTTTTTAAAAATGCCGCCTCCATCAAACGCTGGCTCAACGGCATGGACGTCAAACACTACCAGGTCGAATCCGCCAACGTCGACCTGAAAATCACCCCGGGAAAGCAGCGGCAATGGATCGGCATCTCGGGGCACAACATCCCCAGTTTCGAACTTTTTGTCTCGCCCGATTGGCGCGGCACCAGTGGAACCTATTATGCGGATCAGCCTTCCTACCGAAGCGGCAACCTGGTCCGCAGGGTACGTCTGGAGTTTAAAAAGGGCGTTGCCGTCGACATCCGGGCCGATGAAGGGGTCGACTTCGTCAAAAAACAGTTGAAGATGGACCGCGGTGCCTCGCGTCTCGGCGAATTCTCCCTGACCGACAAACGCTTTTCCAAGATCGATCGGTTCATGGCCAACACGCTGTTCGACGAGAATTACGGGGGGCGCTGGGGAAACTGCCACGTGGCGCTGGGTGCCAGCTATGCGGACACCTTCAGCGGCGACGGCAAGACGCTCACCAAAGCGCTCAAGACCCGCCTGGGGTTCAACGACTCGGCGCTTCATTGGGATCTGGTCAACACGGAGAAAAAACGCGTCGTGGCCCATCTGCAAGATGGCCGTCGAGAGACGATTTACGAAAATGGTCGGTTTAAGTGCTGAGCCTCGGTTTGACGGAATCTTCGGAAAGGGCTGCAACGTAGGACGAGCCGGGTTGGCACCGGCCGGCAGTTAACGATCTGGTGGTTTTCATGAGTTGGTCGATGCCGAAAGGTTTGGACAGCACCTCGTCGAAACGATGATTGTTCAGGTTCCAGGGGGTGCCAGACATCCCGATCACCGGCGTTCCCCTGTGCTCCGAATTTCTGATGTGGTTCACGACCTGGTGACCGTCCGCCTCGGGCATGCAGACGTCCGTAATGACAAGATCGTAACGGTCCGTATCGAATTTGGCGATGCCGGCCATTCCGTCCTGCGCCGTCTCCACGGCGTAGTCCAACATTTGGAGGGCTTGTTTGACGAGATTGCGGATCATCCCCTCGTCATCGATCACCAAAACTTTGCACATGAAATTCACCTGGGAAGAATGTCTTGCAGTTGTGGATCTGATACCTCAATCGAAGACTTGTGTCAACACCATCTGGTAGTTCTTCCCACAAAAAACCACCATATGTGGTAAACCACTTGTATTTCTGGAAATTTCGATTCAGTGTCGTTGCAGCCCATGCCAACGGGTTCACCGCTGCCAAAAAACAGATCAGGCCCGGCGCTTTACCGTCGGGCCTGCTGTGTTTTTTCGCGTTGTCGATCAGGGGCTTTTACTTAAACTTTGTACTTGCCAAAATCTTCAGGGGAAAGCTTTTCAAGATACTCGGCCCACTTTTTCCCTTCCTCGCTTTCGTCAAGCGCTTCTCCGGGTTCCTGTCCGAGCTGGGACTTTTCGATCACGCGGTCGTCCACAAAAATCGGCGCCTGGTATCTCAGGGCCAGGGCAATGGCGTCGCTGGGCCGGGCATCCATGGTGAACGATTTTTCTTCGGAGGCAAAATGGATTTCGGCGAAAAAAGTGTTGTCCCGCAGGTCGCAGATATCCACCCGATTGATCTGAATGTTCAACATCTGAGTCAGATTTTTGAACAGGTCGTGGGTCATGGGGCGGTCGAACTGAATGTCCTGCAGGGCCGACGCAATGGAAGTGGCCTCCAGCAAACCGATCCAGATGGGAAGGGTTTTCTCCCCCTCCTCGGTTTTGAGAAGGATGATCGGGGTATTGGATGCCGGGTCCATGGCCAGGCCTGCGATGTTAACCTTATGCAGCAAAATCGGGTTCTCCTTTTTACGGTTCGGCGCCCATCGATCCCTGGACGCGTCGGCCCCACAGCGAGTGGGCGTAAGCTCCTTCTATCATGATATCCGCAAACTCCCCTGTCAATATTTCTTTGTTTGCCGAATGTGCGTCCGAGGCGCTGAAATGGACGATATGGTTGGACGAGGCCCGACCGCTCCACCGTATCTTGGGACTGCCGCCTGCGCCGGTCGAATCGTCAAGGCCCCGACTGGGTCCTTCGACCAGCACGGTGCGGACCCGGCCCACCATGGCTTCGTGTTTTTCCCGGGTAATGGTCTGCTGCAGATCCAGCAGCGCCTGAAGCCGCTCTTTTTTTACGCTTTCGGAAACCTTGCCGGAAAACTTGGCCGCCGGCGCGTTGGGCCGGTCTGAGTACATAAAGGCGAAAAGCCCGTCGTAGCGAACGGCTTCGATCAGTTCCAGGGTCCGCTGAAACTGCCTGTCGGTTTCGCCGGGAAAGCCCACGATAAAATCCGAAGTAACGGCGATGTCCGGACAGACCTGTCTGAGCCGTGCAAGTTTTTCCAGGTAAGCCGAACTCGAATACCTGCGGTTCATGCGGCTGAGGATGTCGTCGTCGCCGGACTGCACTGGCAGATGAATATGGCGGCACAGTTTGTCCAGTTTCCCGAAAGCCTGAATCAGTTCATCGGATAAGTCTTTGGGGTGCGAGGTCGTAAATCGAATCCGTCCCAATCCTTCGATGGCGTTTACCCGCTCCAGCAGCTCGGCGAAGCTGCAAAGCCCCTCCTTGTTCCCATAGCTGTTCACGTTCTGCCCCAGCAGGGTCACTTCGCGGATTCCCCGGTCCACGCGCATGCGAATCTCTTCTATGATGCGGTCCGGGTGGCGGCTGGCCTCCCGGCCGCGAACGTGAGGCACCACGCAATAGGTGCAGTAATTGTCGCAGCCGCGCATGATGGTGACAAACGCCGAGACCTGGCCTTCGTTAAGGGGTCCGTCGACCGGCCGATCCGTTTCGATGGTTTCCGACAGACGGACATCCACGATGCGACAGTGCGAAGACTCGATGCGTCGGACCATCTCCGGCAGACGAAAAATGGCATGGGTGCCGAAAACCAGGTCCACATGGGGCATGCGCTTTAATACCGCCTCGCCTTCCTGCTGGGCCACGCACCCGCCCATGGCGACGATCAGCGAAGGCCTGGCGGCCTTGATTTTTGCCAGGCGCCCGAGAAAACTGAAGGCTTTCTGCTCGGCTTTCTCCCGGATGGTGCAGGTGTTGACAACGACCATGTCCGCCGATTCTATGGCATCGGTTTGCGTATATCCCAATGGCGCCAGAACACCGGCAATCTGGCCGGCATCGTAAACGTTCATCTGGCAGCCGATGGTATTGATATAAAGCCGTTTCACTTTCATGTCTGACGAAAAACCCTTCTAATCCGAATTCGATCCTTTTTTTCCTGCGTCACAGGCGCAGTGCTCCGACTCTGCCAAAACCGTGGCAGCGGCGTCATCGACCACGGTCATTTCGAACTCACGGGAAAGATCGGCCACGATGCCGTCCACAAGCGTTTCACAGCCTGGTGCAATACGAAGCTGTACCAGTCCACGACGGGCATCCACGGTGGACAGCACGGCCACGTTGTCGTAGGCTTCGAGAATGAACTTGACGAAGCTGATCCGGCTTCGGTCCACTCGATAGCAGCGACTGCTTGTTTCCAATTTCACCTATCACCGGACCTTTCCCGTTTACAACCCCAACTTGCGTCGCAGTCGGTTTGGCTCTTGTTCCATTCTTTATAATAAGATATGCCCCCTGAATGGAAAAACAATGGCAGATGCTGCATCCCGACGAGAAAACCGTTCGCCTTCTGGAGCGTGAGGCAGGCTGCCCTCCCCTGATGGCCAGGCTTTTGGCCATTCGCGGCATTCGCACCCGCCGCCAGGCCAGACGATTTTTGAATCCCCTACTGCGTGATCTCACTTCGCCGCTGGAAATGACCGGAATGCCCGCGGCGGTGGACCGGATCCGACGCGCACTGACGGCCCGGGAAAAAATCCTCGTCTTCGGCGACTACGATGCCGACGGGGTTACCGCCACCGCGGTACTGGTCTCTTTTTTAAGACAATGCGGTGCGCAGGTCGTATATCACATCCCCTATCGCATGGCGGAAGGGTATGGACTGGGAACCGATTTTATCCGCGGACGGGCCCGCAGCATCGGCGCGGACCTGATCGTTACCGCGGACTGCGGGTCGAGCAGCCATGAAGCCGTTCACCTTGCCAGCGAACTCGGCATCGATACCATTGTTACCGATCACCACCCCGTTGACCGGGCGCCGGAATCGGCCGTTGCCGTAGTCAATCCATCCAGCCCGGAGGGTCAGACCGATTTGGCGCACCTGGCCGGCGTCGGCGTGGCCTTTTACCTGGTCGTCGCCCTGCGGGCCCATCTGCGAGAAAAAGGCTTTTGGAAAACCCGCCCGGAGCCCAACCTGAAGCAATTGTGCGACCTGGTGGCCCTGGGTACGGTTGCCGATGTCTCCCCCCTGATTCTCGACAACCGGACATTGACGGCAACCGGTCTTGAGCAGATCAACGCCGGTTTGCGTCCCGGCATCCGGGCGTTGATGCGCACCAGTGGTGCGCCCCAGGCATCGGCGGATGCGGAAACCATTGCCTTTAAATTGGCCCCCCGAATCAACGCCGCCGGACGCGTGGCCCACGCCCGCATCGCATGCGAACTGCTGCTGACCGACGACCACCGCAGGGCCAATCGCCTGGCGGCAGCCCTGGGCAGGCTTAACGGCCGCAGGCAGGCCATGGAGAGCGACGTGCTGCAATCGATCCTGTCCCGGTTTGATCGTCGTCCTGAACTGCTCGACCGCCCGGCTCTGGTGGTCCACGGAAACGGCTGGCACGAGGGCGTTCTGGGCATTGTCGCATCGCGCCTCGCCAGGCAGTTTCACCGTCCCTCGATCGTGCTGGCAACGGGCAACGGAACCGCCAAGGGTTCGGCCCGCAGTGTCGAAGGCATCGACATATCGGTGGCCCTGAATCGCTGTGAAGATCTGCTGGATCGTTTCGGCGGCCATCCGTTGGCCGCCGGTCTCAGTCTGGGCACCGACCGCCTGGCGGATTTCGCCGCCTGTCTTGAAACCGCGGTTGAAGCGTTGGCGGCCCGGCGTGAAGCGACGCCGACGCTTTCCATCGACGCCCGTCTGCCGCTGGACGATGTAACGCCCGAACTGATGGACGGATTGGCGCGTCTGGGCCCCTTTGGCCAGGGCAATCCTCACCCGCTGTTCGTGGATACCGGCATCCGGGTGAAAGACTGCCGGATCGTGGGGGATAACCACCGCAAAATGGTTCTTGAAAGCGGTTCGAGCGGCAACGGTGCCCGGCCAGCCATCCAATTCAATGTGCCCGGCGATCTGCCGGTCGCCGATCGCTTCGAAAAAATCGCCTATCGTCCCCAGTGGAATCACTGGAACGGCAAAAAACATCTGCAGATCGTCATTGAAGACGTGGTTCGGTGACCATGAGGGTTCAAATGCATCGGCGCGCTCCGCTGTTTCCCTTCCTGCAAATTCTTCGCCTCAACCCTCTTTTTAACTTGCATTGCCCGGCCTATCTTTCCTATATAGAGCCATAACAGATGGACTGGTAAAAGCGACCCAAAGACAGGTGAACCTCCATGGCCAAAGTTTTCAGACCCAGCAACCGGGAATCGAGCATTCTGTCCAGAATCGAATCCTCTAAAGAACACGCACGGCGGACAGCCATCAACATGGTAAGGGAAGACCCGGTTCGGTTCGCCAATCCCATCGCCATGAAACTCGTGGAGGAGCACCTGGTGGAAACCACCAACAAGAACACGTTGGAGGAGCAGATCGCCAAGTGCTTGGAAACCCTTACCCACGCCGATGAATTCGACGTGGATTACCAGATTGCGCCCTTTCGCAACCTGGTCCAGCAGCCCAACGTCGTCAGTCTCTACGTTACCGCCTTCGTCATCGAGAAATTGATCGACCACAAGTGCGTGGTGGACATTTACGGATCGGATGCCGACATCTACCTGTGCATCCACAAACAGGTCGCCAAGCTCCTGCCCTGAGCTGCGGCATGGGCCCGACGTTTCTCCCCCGGCTGGTCAACGGGCCCTTTGACGACCCGGCCCTGTTCATTCCCCTGCGAAACGAGAAGCGGGCCCTGCTCTTCGACCTGGGCGATATCACGGCCCTGGCCTCCCGGGAAGTTCTCAAGCTCAGCCACATCTTCGTCACCCACACCCATGTGGACCATTTCATCGGTTTCGACCGTGTCCTGCGCCTGCTTCTGGGCCGCGACAAGGATCTTTACCTGTATGGTCCCCAGGGGTTTCTGGACAACCTGGCGGGAAAGCTGGCCGGCTACTGCTGGAACCTGGTGGAGAACTACGAAAACCGGTTCACCCTGCATGCCGTGGAATTGCATCCCGACCGGGCGCTTTGCCGCAGCTACACCTGCCACAAACGGTTTGTCGCCGAAGGCGTTCGGGAGATCCCCTTTGACGGGGTTGTGCTCGACGAGGCGTCCCTGTGCATCCGGGCCATTCACCTCGACCACGGAATTCCCGTGCTGGCCTTTCGCCTGGACGAACGCTTTCACATCAACATCATCAAAACGGCGCTGGTAGAAATGGACCTTGCCCCCGGCCCCTGGTTGAACCGGTTTAAGAAAATGCTCTATGAGGGTGTGGATTTGGATGCGACCATTGAGATTCCAGGCCCTGCGCCGGGAGCGCTACCCAGACGATTATCTGTGGGGGTCTTGAAAACACGCATCGTTCGCATCTCTCCCGGCCAGCGATTAGCCTACGTTGCCGACGCGGCCGGCACCCCGGACAACCTGGAGAAAATCGCGTCGTTCTGCCGCGATGTCGACCACCTTTTCGTGGAGGCGGCTTTCTCTGACCGGCATCGGGACGTCGCCTTGCAGAAACTGCATCTCACCGCCCGCCAGGCCGGCGAACTGGCGCGGGCCTGCCGGGTAAAACAGTATAGCCTTTTCCACTATTCACCGCGCTATTCGGATTGTCCGGAATTATTGGAAGAAGAAGCGGCCCGTTCGTTTCTCAACGAGTAATGGGCCGCCATCGTGGGTTTCCCGATTCCGCTGCGCAGATGGGTTGGATGAACAGCAAGATACTCAGAAGCTATCTTAAAAATAAGATTGCGGTTCAAGATCAAGGCGGATTCGCGTTTCGAACCGCAGGTGCCCGAAGGAAATGCCCTTGGGGTGCATATTAGCAATATGTTGAGGATTTGAAACGCTAATCCAACACCGATATTGAGCTGGAAGATATTTTTAAGATGGCTTCTCAGATTTTCTTTCCTATATAAAATACATATCCGTAGTAATGCTTATATTTGCTATACAGCACAGCTTCATAGCGTTGGTATTCGATAAAGTCTTCGGCCGCTTTATTGCCGGCATATTTTTTTAAGAAGTTTTCCTGTACAGAACGTTGTGGCGTATAAAAACGATCCGTCCAACAGTTTTCAGGCAGGACAAAAGTAGCGACTGGAATATATCCGGCCTTTTGAATCTGTCTCACTTTTTGCGGAATCGTGTCGATCTCCGGATAGGCGTTTACCCAGAAATCTTCGATTTCGGCAGGCCGCTCATCCGTGAACCACGATGCCTCCGAAACGGCGATAAAGGCTCCGGTCTTCAGGAACTTGCGCCATTCGTTGATGCCTCGTTCAAACCCGATGTTGTAGATGGCGCCTTCGGACCAGATCAGATCCAGTTCTTCATCCCGAAAATGAAGATTATCCATTGAGCCAACGACGCCAGTCACCTTGTCCTGAAGGTTCAGTTTCTGACATCTCGCATTGAAGATGTCGATGAACGTTGGAAACAGATCGACACCTGTAATTTGGCTGGGGGTGTTATTTGCCAGCACCATCGTCTGGCCGCCGGTTCCGCAGCCGATGTCGGCAATTTTCGATTCGGCCGTTAGATTTTCAACAAAGCTCAAGGCCTTAACCGTCACGTTCGGACTTCCGGGGCCTTGCCGCTCCATGTTTGAAAAATACTCACAGATTAAATTACGTTCGAACTCATGGATAGACGTGTTTTCACCACTCATTATTAAAATCCTTTTTTTAAAAAGTGCCCGGAAACAGACCGAAAATCGTCGGGGCAGGTCCACATGAAAGGGTGGTCACCATCATTGCTTAAAAAGGTGCTGCTGCCCTGAATCTGTTCAGCCATATGAATGTTCTGCTTGCCGATGTCAGGAATAAAGGAATCTTTCAGACTGCCGGTAAAAAGAACAGGGCACATTATGGCGCCCAGTCTTCCCTTGAAAAGATCCCCTCCCCTGTCCGCAAAATCCATCAACAGGTTGCTGTCCTGGTTCACGACCTCTTCCCAGTCATCCCCGTTTGCGTATTTCCAGAACGCGATCTGTTCTTGCGTACGCACTTCCCGGTTCGCAACTTCGCTACGCAGATTCTCCGGAGCAAACCGCTCGGCACAGCTGTCGGCAATGACGCCCGAGACTTTTTCCGGATACTTGATCGCGAGAAGCAGTGCGATACTCGCGCCGCCGCTTGTTCCCATAACAAAGCAGCGCCGCCGGTCCAAATGGTCGATGAGCGCTGCGGCATCATCGGCGCATTTTTCCCACCAGTCATCCGGCCATGATGCCAACCGCTGGGACCGACCCGTCCCCCGGAAATCCAAAGACACGGCGTGAAAATCTTTTCCAAAATATTCCAACTCTCCCGCATGACATGCACAAGAAGCTGTATTTCCGGGAAGTATCAGCAAAAGCGGCCCGGAGCCTGTTTCATCGTAAAAAAGAGACAGATCGTCATTTATAAATGTCGGCATAAAACCCTCTCATTGTATATTTAACTGCTTTTTTACAAATCCGCATATCTCTCGCATCGCCATTTTGGCCTCTGGAAACAGCGGTGACAATACGGGAAATGCGTGAACCATTTTCAGCCACTGGCTGAACGTTACGTCGACCCCGTGCGCTTTTGCCTTTGCGGCAACGTCTGCACAATCATCGTAGTGGATTTCGTGCGTGCCCACACAGATGTGCAGCGGCGGAAGGCCTTTATAGTCGCCCATCAGGGGCGATAACAGGGGGGACACAGGGTCATTGCGCCCGACATAATAACTTGTCCACACAGCCGAAGCGTTGATCGGTGCGATGTCATTTTTGGCGTTATATTCGAACGACGCGGCCTGACATCGCAAGTCCGTGACCGGAGAAATGGAAAAGGCCGCTTTAGGCAACGGGATCTTTTTCTCTTTCAACGCCAGCAGCAGCGAAAGGGTCAGGGTACCGCCGGCCGATTCCCCGCCGACGACAATGTCATCCGACCTGTATCCCTCTTCCAGCAGCCAGCGATATGCGGCAACACAGTCATCGAGTCCAGCCGGGAAAGGGTGTTCGGGGGCAAGCCGGTAGTCAAACACCAATGCTTTTAACCGGCAGCCCAGGGCGAACTTGGCAACGATGGCACGGTGCGTCCGGCAGGAACCTGAAATAAAACCGCCGCCATGAATATACAGCAGCACTTTACCTTCCGTTGGGTTTGCCGGAATAATCCATTCCGCGGCCATGGCGTTCACGTTTTGTTTTTTTGTGGTTACCCCTTTGGGCATTTTGAATTTCGATGACGCCCGAGCCACTTCTTTTCTGAAATTGGCCACTGAAAAACTGTCGTCAATCACTTCGGGTTTCAGCTTCATCTTGAACAGATGCCTGTTTTTTATCAGCCCGATGATGATTCTGCTTCGAATCCTCTGCATGTTAATAGTTCCTCCACGGCGTGCGTCGGGGCGATCGGCCGGTCGCCCCTACTGCGGCAGCTGCCTTCAATCTGCGGCAAGCTGACCATCGCCTGATTCAGGTTAATTGGTTAAATTTGACAGACTCGCAAAAAATCGCAAGACATGTCATTCCCGCGCAGGCGGGAATCTATAACTCCATGGAAATACGAGGTTCCCGCTTGTGTGGAAACGTCACCAATGGGCCAAATTTGACTATTTTGCGACTTCGTCAAACTTCCTCCTCCGCATCGAAATGTAAAATTTGTTTCAAAAATTCTCGTATGGTTCGGATATGCGCCCGGGACCCGACAAAAGCGGAATGGGGGTGCCGGCCCTGTTTGCAAAGCGCTTCGGGCAGGATTGGGCATTCTCGCAGCAGTGCCGTCAGTGCTGCCATGGTTTCCGAGTCCAGGCAGGCATAAAGTTGATCCAGTTGACCATTAAATTCCCAGGGCCTGCCGGATGAGATATCGGTTTGCAGTACATTGGCCATCCGGCCCATTGCTTGTGCCTGCCCGTCATCATGCAACTCGGCCCGTTGACGATCGAGGAATTGCAGCAGGGCCTTGGCAGCGTACCGCACAACATCGTCATTCAACACTTTCCAGCCCACCTGGAAACATTTGGCAAGACCCTGTTCCGCCAAAAGATCTGACAGGGTTTGAACGGACGGGCTGTCCGCTTCCCCCGTCCGGGGTTCCAGGAGATACTCGCTGCCGAGGTTGCACACCGATATTGCCGCTTCCGCTGCTTCCGCCGGCCTGAACGAACGCCCTTGAAACCCCCATCCTGAAATCAGGATGTTGGAGAGGCAGGTCAGTTCCGTCAAATATTTCGAGGCTATCGTGGGTTCCGTCCGTTTTATGGTGCGCAGGGCATTGACAAGCGGCAGATGATCATCAACCGATCCCTCCAATTCGCCCAGTCTCTGTTGATATGGCCCTGGCAGGACCGCTGCGGCTCGCAGGGTTTGAAGAAAAGGCATGACTTTTTCAGCGGCCCGTTCCCGGGATGCGTTACCGGTAGGTCTGTCATCTTCCGACACCTGTCCATTATGACGCCCCTTCTCACCTGTCGATCTGAAGATGGCGCGCGTTACCGGTTCCAGCGTCTTTGCGCGCACAATTTTGCCAAGATCGGTCAATCGCACCCAATTCAGGAAATAGCGCGCATTGGAAGGCGCAACGAACCCCTCGGCTTCCCGACGGGTCTCGCGATCGGCCGCGAGATCGGATTCGAGCATCTCTTCGGAGGTGAGAACATCGAAAAGGCCTCCATTATCCTCTATATACTCGAAGGAAATCCGGTGGCAGCGATCCAGCAGACGGCTAAGCGTCGTATGATCCAATTCGTCGAGTTCCACCAGAAGCGCCTGGACGGCATCCCAGTGCCAATCGCTTTTCGCGAGCACCAGATAGTCATCGAATTCCTGGCTGAGGG
Organism: Desulfosarcina widdelii; assembly: GCF_009688965.1. Lineage (GTDB taxonomy): Bacteria > Desulfobacterota > Desulfobacteria > Desulfobacterales > Desulfosarcinaceae > Desulfosarcina > Desulfosarcina widdelii. The sequence goes on from NZ_AP021875.1 coordinate 1,280,412, forward strand.
TACTTTCGAGAATTTTGTCCAGCATATCGTCCCGGATCGAGCGCTGCGGATTGCTCAAATTAAGTGCAAGCTCATCCAGGTTCACCACCAGAATGAGCTTGCACAAGCCCAGGGTCAGCAAGCCTTCATCCAGCTCGATAACTTTGCGGGCGGCGAACGCGGCGTTGGTTTCAAGCAGAATCTCCAGCCACAGGCCAAAACGGTCGGCATCAAACACTTCATCCTGACCGGGAGCATCGCTATGCCAGAGGTCTTCATCCAAAATGCATTTCAACTGGTCTGCATTCGCGAGAGAAATAATTTCCGCCGAATCTTCCAGACCGATATGGCGAATCAGCCGGATCAGCACGCCGGCATCCAGACTTCGAATGATGGCTGGCAATTCTGGCTGATCGAGAATGCTGTTGAGCAAGTCATGGGTTTGTTTTCGTTCAAGTCTCATTACTCTCTCCAATGCTCGGGTTTGTTCAGCGCATCCGCGCAAACAACCTTTCCGCTCACGCCGCCAATCACTCCCGGCCGAAGCGCCTGGACCATCCATGCGTTCGCATGTTCCTCCGGTATGGGATATGGGGCGTCAAATCCGAGACATCCGGCTGGTGCGAATCCAAAGCGGGGATAGTAGTCCGGGTGTCCGAGCACGAATACCAGATCGACCTTCGATCCGGACAACAGCGACAGTCCGTGCCGGATGAGCTTACCGCCGATTCCCTGCTGTTGCGTATCGGGGACGATGGCCAGGGGTGCCAAAATTACGATGGAAACCGCATCCTTGGTCCCGGACAGTCGCGCCGCGGTGAATAAAATGTGTCCCACCGCACGATCCTTTTTGAAAGCGAGCAGAGACAGAAGTGGTTTTGCACTGGGATCGCGCAAAAGTTCGCCCACCAGGTTCGCCTCTTTATCGTAGCCGAACGCCAGGCGTTCGATGGCCAATACGTCGTTCAGGTCTGTTTTCAATGCCTCTCGTATTTGCATTTTCTATCTTCCTTGTATTTTCAATGGCTTTACCGGCATTGCCTGGTAAAGGGCCATAGGAACAGCCAAAGAGCCTGCCGGCAAAATTTTGAATATAGGGGTATTTAATCGATAAAATTGCTACTGACGGAGGGAACAGTTCTAACGGCGGAGTCTCAAGAAGGAGTCTGCGGAGATGAAGATTTTGCTTATTGCAGAACCGCTTGCGATCAATCAGCCACCGTAGGGCTAATCCCCTGGCCGGTAACGATTGACACAATATCCATTGATTTTCTGGACAAAAAAACCTCTTTCACATGGTTTGATAAAAGAAGCGCTCTGATATTATAGCCAACCTGTTGCTGTCAAGTTATTTACGAAACGCCTCAAGGATTTTTTTCAAAATCTCATTGAATTACTTCAATTTTGGCTCGCTCAGTTCCATATCGAATATTTAAATTTGAGAAATATTTTTGATAAATATAATCAATTTGACTTTCCTTTGCCCTTCTCAATGATGGCCACGTTTGTCTGTAGATGTTTCGCGGTTTTTCGCGGCTTGAGCTATCAGTATAAAAAGATATGATTACCGCTCGTTTTTCTCAGGTTGATCATTTAGATCGGAGCGAAACGGTAGTTCTGATCGGAGCGTTTAAGGTTCATGATGGAAGCGTGTACGGGGTATTTTGGTGATTGAGATTCGGGGACTGACCAAACGCTTTGGTGAAGATACGGTGCTTGATTCTGTAAGTCTTACCGTTGAAGAAGGAAAAATTTTGGGCTTGGTCGGGAGAAGCGGCGCGGGAAAATCCACGCTGCTTAGATGCATCAACCGTCTTATCCCGATAGACGGGGGTGAAGTTCTCGTTGACCGGGTGAACATAGCCTCTCTGTCAAAACCTGCAATCAAGGAACTCCGGAGAAATATCGGAATGATTTTTCAGAGTTTCTCCCTTCTTAACCGGTTGACGGTTTATGAAAATATCGCCCTTCCCCTGAAATGCTGGAAATACTCCAAAAAGCATATTCGCCACAAAGCTAGTGAATTGATGGAAATGGTCGGGATAAAGGGGAAAGCGAACGCGAGGCCCATGGAATTGTCCGGAGGACAGAAGCAAAGGGTTGCCATCGCCAGAGCCCTGACAATGAATCCCAAGATTCTTCTGTGTGACGAAGCAACGTCGGCCCTGGACCCCCAAACAGCGAATTCCATCCTTTCTCTTCTCTGTGATATCAATGAAAACCTGGGGATCACCATGGTTATCGTAACCCACCAGATGGAGGTACTTACCGCAGTCTGCGGAGATATGGCAATTCTTGAAAAAGGTAAAGTTACAACGGCCGGAAAGGTGAAAGATATCTTCATGGAGAAGCCTCCCGCCCTTCGCAGTCTCATAGGCAATCGGGACATCGTTGAACTGGAAGATGGGGTCAATATAGAAATCTTTCTGGAGCAGGAGACCTTTTCCTATCCGGTCGTTTCAAGGTTGACCCGTGACTTGGGGATAGACTGCAGGATCGTTGGCGGGGATCTTATCAATTACAGAAAGACCCCCATTATTTCTTTATTGATCAATGTCCCGGAGAAGGATGTCAACCGGGTGACTGCCTTTTGCAGAGCCGGCGACGTCCGATGGATTCTCAGAAAGATGAAGGCGTCACAATCGGGAGGTGCGTGCAATGGAATATGAGTTTCTTGACTTATTGATCAAGTACTTTGACCGGCTGATTCTGCCAGCCACGATAGCTACACTGAGGATGGTGATGTTCACTATGGCCTTTGGATCTCTTTTTGGTTTTGGAATGGCCGTTCTGTTAACGCTCTATGGTCCAAAGGGGCTTGATCCCCATGACAGAATATACCGGATTCTTGATTTTGTCATTAATACCATCCGTTCATTTCCAACGCTGATTCTCATTGTGGCCATGATTCCGGTGACTCGGGCTCTGGTTGGTTCCATTATCGGCGAGAAGGCTGCAATCGTGCCCCTGGTCGTCGTCGCAACGGCCCTCATCGGAAGGCTTCTGGAAAACAACTTCAAAGAGGTGAATCCCCAGCTTATCGAAGCAGCCCGTTCCTTCGGGGCCTCCAATTTTCAGATCATGTTCAAGGTGATCATCCGGGAATCCATTCCAGCCATGGTTTCGTCTCTCACATTTACCACCATCATCATCATATCCGGTACCACCATAGCTGGCGTGGTCGGAGGGGGCGGTTTGGGCTCCATTGCAATCAATTACGGTTATCAAAGCTTCAACAACTACATCCTATACAGTTGCGTAGTCATCCTGGTGATCATGGTCATTGCTACCGAGTACACGGGAAAATTTTTTTACAGGAGGCTCAAATAGAACCATGGACAACCAAGAAAAGGCCTCACTCCTGCTTGACGCCCTGCTCCAGATGAAGCGGAAACCGGTAGGCATCAAATTTCTTTTAGACGCCGAAAGCTATGAAACCTCTCCGTTAACACCCACATCGCGGATGGCTTCTTACTGCACCTTTGTAAAGCAGGCTTGCAAGGGCAGGGTCGTCAAACTAACGCTCGACAATTTATCCTGCATGGGTGGCGCCATGGCGCTGGGTTTTGTGAAGCCCCGCAGTTCTGTAGTTTCCGGCCAGAGACGTTACGCCAACGGATCGTATAAAGACCTATGTATCAGCCGGAACATTTCCAGGAACATGCTCTACTGCCAGCAGGAGCTTTATGGCGTGGCCGTCGCTCCCCTGGAATCCTACCGGGAGCCACCTGATATCGTCATACTCGTGACAAATGCCGTTGATGCCATGCGGGTTCTTCAGGGAAATGCCTATCATAACGGTAATGACACCAGACCCAGGCTGGTGGGAATGCAGGCGATTTGCCATGAGTGCACTTCTTATCCCTTTGAGACCAATACCATCAACCTCTCCATGATGTGCCCCGGGACCAGGATGCTGGCCAACTGGGACGACGATGAACTGGGCATAGGCATCCCTTTTAATAAATTGGATACATTGATCGACGGCATCAGGAGCACGGTAAATCCTTTTGAGCGCAACAGGGCCAAAGCACGCATCGAGGAACGGCTGGCCCGAAGCAACCTCCAGGATGTACTGACCATCGTGTATGACAAGAATTATGATGACGGTGCGTACACGGGTATTTCAAAACAAAAATGAAACGACGTCCGTTTAATTATAAACAATAAAAACAGGAGAAAGAGAAAAAATGATTAAGAAAAGGGCACTTATATTTTTTGCGGTGGTTGTGATAGTAATGATTGGGGCGATTGGCCAGACCCAGGCCGGTTCCAGCAAGACCAAGTTCACCTTGGGGTGCATGCCCTTGAACCTTCCCACCGTGGAGTTGATCAAGGAATTTTTAATTCCTCCTTATGAGATGGAGATCGTGGTTTTCGATGCCAACCACCTGCCTGCAATGGCGCTAATAAACGGTGAAATCGATTCCCTGATTTTGAACCACAATGTCTGGATCGATACCTTCAACGAACAGAAGCATACCAATCTGACAATGGTGAAACCCTATTTTTACCATTCCATTTTTGGTATTTACTCCCTGGCCTGCAAAGATATCTCCGAATTGCCCCAAGCCGGTATAATCGCTATTCCAGGGGATCCGTCGAATATGGACAAGGCCCTGCGTCTGATGAATACCAGCGGCCTGATTCAACTTGGAAAGAAATCCGGTGCCTTTTATTCCCTTCTGGATGTGGACGCCAATCCAAAAAATTTCAAGTTCCACGAGATGGAGGTAACAGCCACCATAAGGGCCATACGTGATTGCTCGGCAATCCTCTCCTACTCCAGCCAGTTGAAACAGGCAGGGTTCATTCCGGAGAAATTCAGGATCTATGAGGACCCCGATCACTATGACACTGGTATCGTGGTCATGCCGGAGTCGGAAGACGCGGCTTGGGTCAAAGCTGTCGTTGAGACCGTGGGACTCGAAAGCTTTAAAAAGCGGTTCAATGATTTCTGGCAGGGAGCCTATGTGCTTGTCAATCCTTAAACGACTGGTTCCTTGAGCCGGTTCGCGTTCGCGGTTGCAGCATGTTCGTGGGCAGACTGGCGACAGCCGGTTACAAAATAACTCCCTGCTTTTAAACGCATAACGCCAGTCCAACCATTCATTGGCTTGGGCGAGTAAGAATAAGTCTGCCCCTGACTCATGACATGAGTTAGGGATAGATTTGATCCCGTATCAGCCGTTCCAGGCCTTCGGCAACCCCGTCCACGCTGATGCTTTTCAACAGCGCGATAATCGTTTGCAAGTTTCTGTATGAACGGCATGACTCTGGTCACCAAGCAACGGACCGTCAATTTCCAACATTAGACAAAAAGTGCTGATAGCAGCCACTTTCCATGCATCACCTCCTTGACATCAATTTATCGCTCACTGTAAACTTAATTTATTCCTACTCCACATGACGCTTTTAGTGGCAAATCAATTCATATCCAACGTGATATCAGAACCTTCCTGAAGTGCTGTTTCTTTTCTAGACATCTACGCGCATCCTCTTTAGCTGAAACGCCGGTAATGGTTTTCATTCACAGCGAATGATGCCTGCCAAGCAAGGCGAAACAATAACTACATACTTACAGACAGGAGGAGAAGCGTGAAAAAATTTTTCTTTTCATCATTGGTGATCGTATTTGGGTTGTTGGTTTCCATATCGATTGTACATGCTGAAACTTTTATCGATACGACCCATGACAGCCGGGTAATCGTCGCTTTCAAGGTGGCTGAGAAAACTGTCCAGCCATGGCTGCCGGATGGGTGGTCCGTCGTGCCGTTCGGAAAAGGCCCACTTGCAGGCAGTAATCTGCTGGTTGTTTTCCACGACCGTCATCTGATCCTCGACCCTGAAGGCAAGCCTTCAGCGATCCCACATTTTCGCGATGTCGCACTGGCAACTCTGGCGAGCCAAGCCAACTCTGATAAGATTCGGATGTATGCAACGCGGGTCTATGCCACCGATTCAAGCCTGAACCCTTACAAGAACTCCGTCAGCGCCATGATCAGCCGCACGTCCGAACTTTCAGCCGAGGGTAATGCCGCAGCGTCAGGTTCAGAGGAATGGACGGTGAAGACAAGTGACGGTGGCACGCTCTCGTTCCGCATGAAGTACATCGGCAATACCCCTTCCTATGGCGAAAGCGAGTCTTTCATCTATTCGAATGTCGAGCCTGACTTTTATCGCATCTACCGCCAGAAGCATCTTACAGAACTGGTTAAGAGCGTATCCGCCAAAGTTGACCGGACCACGGAACATGCATTCTCGACAACAATACCTGAGATGGCATCGATGTTCGACGGCAGCGAGGAGTTGATCGGTATCTTAAACGTTCCGATCTACTGGCGCCAGACCTATCTACCTTGAACCAGATAGTCCTGCCGAAAACGCCATGGGGTTAAGGCTTGTAGGTTTTAAAAGGGTCAATCGATGGATGGCGATTCCTGATTTCCCGTTCCGACTGGCATTGGCGGATCGAAGGTCTCAAGGACGCGATAGTAGGAGTCGCGCCTGGCCGGGGTGAATCCCGCCCGGCGGATGATGGTGACCACGTTGTCCAGTGTGGCCTGGCGGTCGTGGCCGGCCTCCTTGTGGACGTGCTCCTCCACCAGCACCCCGCCGAAATCGTCGGCACCGGCCAGAAGCCCCAGTTGACCGGCGCCGATGCTCTCCGAGAACCAGGAGGACTGGATGTGCTCGAAATTGTCCAGCACCAGCCGGGCCGTGGCGATGATACGCACGTACCGGGCCGGATGGGCCGTCTGTTCGACCTGTCCGGCCAGAGCGGTTTTGCCCGGTTTGAAAGACCAGGGAATAAAGCTGGTGAAGCCGCCGGTGCGGTCCTGCAGTTCCCGCAGCCGGAGAAGATGATCGACGATGTCTTCGTCTTTTTCCACGTGACCGTACATCATGGTGGCGGTGGTTTTAAAGCCGATGCCATGGGCCGCTTCGCAAACATCCAGCCATTGCTGCGTTGAGGCCTTGTGGGGCGCGATGATCCTTCGGACCGGTTCGGTGAGAATTTCCGCCCCGCCGCCGGGAACGGTGCGAATACCCGCATTCCATAGGGTTTGCAGAACTTCGTTTATGGAACATTTCTCACGCTCGGCCATGAAGGCGATTTCGGCCGGGCTGAAAGGGTGGATGTGAATATCGGGACAGGCCGCCTGGATGGTGGAGATATAAGCCTGCCAGTCCGCCAGTCCGACCTTGGGATTGTGTCCGCCCTGCAGCAATACGGTGGTGGCGCCTTTGGCGGCCGCCGTCCCGATTTTCCCGGCCAGCTCCTCCGGGCTGAGCAGGTAGGCATCGGTATCCGTCGCTTTGCGGTAGAATGCGCAAAAGGCGCATCCGGTGACGCAGACATTGGTGTAGTTGGGATTGGTATCCACCACGAAGGTGACCGTATTTTCCGGAAACCGTTGCATCCGCTCCCGATGGGCCAGGTTCATCAGTTCGCCCATGGGCAGTTGGCTTAGCAGTTCCAGGGCCTGGGGGCGGTCGTAACGATGTTTTTTCTGGGTTGATATGCTTGTTCTCATAGGTTTGTTCTATCGGATCGTTCTATTAACCTTGTAACGAAATATGGAATATTTCGTCATGCCGGACTTGATCCGGCATCCAGGGAGTTACTGGATTCCGGCTTCCGCCGGAATGACGGACGCCTGGGGTATTTAACCGCCATTTCGAATGTAGGGGCGACCGGCCGGTCGCCCCTACTGAGGCGGCCTTGAATCTGCGGCAAGCTTGAACATCGCCTGCTTCAGGTTTCAAACAGCGGTTCGCGTCCGAACCGTTGGAAATCTTCCATAAACAGCCGCTGGCCTTTAAGATCGTCGTCGTCCAGGCATCGCCGAATGACCCCGCAATACCGTTCGACAACGTTTTCATCCAGTTCCAGCCGCCCTGCCGTTTGGTGGATTGATCGGGCAACCAGTTCATCCTCATTGGCTTTGAAGGTGTCCAGCCATGCGGCAACGGCGTTCTTGACCGCGTCGGGAGCGGCTTTTCTCACCACCCAGCGCGCGAACACGAACGGCAGACCGTGCAATTCGAACCATTTCTGTGAGAGATCGGTTTTGTATGGCCAGACCTTGGCCGAGACGTTTCCCACCAAGGCGCGGTCACCGATCAACAGGTGGGCGTCGGGCTGCCGACCTTCACCCACAAGGGTCGGCAGGCGCTCAAAGCCCAGAGCCGTGCCCATGAGCAGGTAGAGCAGCCGGATGCTGGTGGCCGATTCGGTTGTCAGGCGCAGGGTTCTGGGTACGTGTATCTGCTCGAAAGGATATTGAGAAAAGAGAAGAACGCTCATGGACGGCCCCCTGGCGGCAATGCCGAACCGGCCAACGGTTTCCACCAGACCGGAAAGCCTGGCCAATCCGCCCACGGGAACGGCCGCCGCGTCCACGGTGCCAGCAATCAGTGCATCGATGCTGGCGCTGGGCACCAGGGGAACGAAATGACAGCCCTCGGGTTCTCCCAACTGACGGTAGGGTGCCATGTTGGCGTAGGGGATCATGGCAATCGGCGCGGTCATCGAACCGCCTTTCTGGGAGAAAAGGCACCGTCGCGCTCCACGGGCGTGAACCCGGCCGTGGCAATGGTTTCTTCCATCTTCTCCCGGGCCAGCCCCACCGGAGTAGGCGCTCCGGCCAGATGGGCGATCTTCTCCTCGCTGATGGTGCCGTCCATGTCATCGGCGCCCCAACTCAGCCCGGCGGCTCCCGTCTCCAGCCCGGTCATGGGCCAGTAGGATTTCAAGTGGGGAATGTTGTCCAGGACCAGGCGGGAAATGGCCAGCACGGCCAGGGTTTCCAGCGGCGTGGGTCCTTTTTCGATAAAGTGTCCGGCTCCCGGCTGAAATGGCAGCGGGATAAAGCAGGAAAACCCTCCCGAGCGTTCCTGGGCCTGCCGGAGGATCAGCAGGTGCTCGATGCGCTCGTTCCAGGTATCGCCGAAGCCGAACAGCATGGTGGCGTTGGTGGGGATCCCTTTTTCGTGTGCCAACTGGTGGATGCGCACCCAGCCTTCGGGGCTGGTTTTGTTTTTCCAATGCAGCCGATACAGCCGGTCGGAAAAAATCTCGGCGCCGCCGCCGGGCATGGCATCCAGCCCGGCCTCCAGGAGTTGATCCAGAACATCGCTTTCTGCAAGGCCGCTGGTACGGGCAAAGTAGTCGATTTCCACGGCCGTGTAGCCCTTGATATGCAGATCCGGGAAGGTAGTCCGCAGGGATCGCACCAGTTCCAGATTGCGCGAATAGGGCCAGATCTGGTTCAGCCCACCGACGATATGGGCCTCGGTAGCCTGCAGGCGCCGCACCTTGTCAATGATACCCGGCTCTTCCAGCACATAGGCATGGGGCGCGTTGCGGGAAGCCGCATAGTTGCAGAAAGTGCACCCGCTGCCGCAGATGTTGGTGGGATTGATCTGCAGGTTGAACACGTAGGTGGCGTTTCGGCCGTAACGCTTTTTCCGGTTGGCCAGGGCCGCCCGGCCCAGGCGATGCAGCCGGTCCGGGGTTATTTCTTCGGCCAGGCTGTACGCTTCCTCGCGGGAAAGCTGCTCACAACGGGCGCCTTTTTCCAGGGCCCGGTCGAACACGGGGTTGTGCATGACTATGATTTCATCCTTCGTTCTTCAACGGGCGTATCAATTGGTTTTCCGCCCCTCAATGCTCGCTCGTGAGGACGAAAAATCTTTCGCCCCTACCCTACCTTTACGGGAATGACATGTCTGGTAACTTCTTGCGAGGCTGTCAAATTTGAAGACTCAATTTGGGTCTCACTCGTCGGGCAGCCCCAGCCTGGGCCACATCCGGTCCACCCGCTTTTCCACACCCGGGTCGAATTCAACGGGCTTGGGATACCCTGTTTTCCAGCGGGCGTCAATGGCGATGGGAAAATCGAAAAGCAGCCGGTTCCCCTCAACCTTTCGACCGGCGGGATAAAGGTCGGCCAGGGGATCGAAACGGGTGAACCACCCCCAGAGCATCATGATGCGGTCGGTCAGCGGGACGTCTTTTGAAACGATCACATGAAACAGATATTCCCGGGAGGCCGCATGATGGGCCAGGGCCTGGCGCAATGGCTCGATCTCCTTGATGGAATCGTCCACCTGGACTATCAGAAAGGCCGGCCCCAGGGCCGCGGTGGCGCTCACACCGGCAGGCAGATCCGCGGGTCGGGGCACGTGCTGGGGCGGTGTTCCACGAACCGGCCCGCTTCCGTCGTCGGCGGCCAGGAGGATCAGGCGACTGCCGGTGTTCATGGCAGGACCGGTAAAATCCAGGGTATCCTGGGCTGTGGGGGCCAGCAGATGGATGCCGCTTTTTGCATCCAGGTGGCGCCACAGGGCTTGGCTTACGTCGACGATATCCCGCGCGTTGACCCGATGGTCCACGGTGATCAGGACTTTGGTCAGGGATACCTGCCCTTCCCCCAGCATGCCCAGGGTGTGCTTGAGCGCTTCTTTGGGGTAGCGTTCGTTCACTGACAACACCGCCAGGGCGTGAAAGCCGGTTTCCGGGTAGGCCCAGAAATCGACCACCGTCGGCCTGATCATCTTCAGCAACGGCAGGGTCATCTCCTGCAAGGCCTCGCCGAGGTAGTAATCCTCCTGGACCGGTTTGCCCACGACCGTGGCCGGGTAGATGGCATCCTTGCGTGCCAGGATGCGGTCCACCCGGAAGACCGGATAGTCGGCGGCATGGGAGTAATGGCCGAAATGATCACCGAAAGGACCCTCCCAACGAAGGTCGCCAGGTGACACGCTGCCTTCCAGAACGAATTCGGCCCGAGCGGGAATCCGGTGGCCGGTGGTCCTGCGGGCGATCACCTCCAGCGGCCGGTTCATCATGTAGGCCGCCAGCAGGCGCTCGTCGATACCTTCGGGCAGCGGGGCCACCGCCGCCGGTATCAGGGCCGGCGGCCCTCCCAAAACCACACTGACCGGCATCGGGCGCTTTTTGGCAACGGCCTTGTGGAAATGAAAGCCGCCGCCCTTTTCGATCTGCCAGTGCATGCCCGTGCTGCGGCTGTCGAAGCGCTGCAGTCGGTACATGCCAAGGTTGCCGGTGCCGTTTTCCGGATCGGTGGTATGCACCAGAGGCAGGGTAAAAAACGGGCCGCCATCCTCCGGCCAGCAGGTGAGCACCGGCAAACGGTTCAGATCGGGTGTCGTCTGGATGGTTTCCAGAACCGGACCTTGCCGAACCGTGCGCATTCGTGCCGAGGAAAGGGCCATCAGGTCGCGGCGGGAACGAAAGATACCGCGCAATCCCGGCGGCATCAGGTTGCGCGACAGCCGGAAGACCCGCTCTCCCAGCAGGGCCGGATCGCCGCCAAAAGCCAGGCTCGTGCGCTGCCGGGTGCCGAACAGATTGCTGACCACACGGTAGTTGGAGCCGACAACGTTTTCGAAGAGCAGCGCCGGCCCTCCTCTGGCGATGACCCGGTGCTGGATAACGGTGATCTCCTGATCCGGATCGACCGGAACCCGGATGCGGGCCAGTTCGCCGTTTCGTTCGAGATGTTCCAGAAATGCGCGCAAATCCACAAAGCTCAACGGACATCCTCCCAGGTTCGTTCGGAGGGTTGGCCCAAAACGGCCAGTACCCGGTCTGCAAAGGCATCCATGAGGTCGTGATAGGTCACCGTTTGCGGATCACGGCCGGCAAACATGAAAAACGGCGGGCTCATGGGCATAATCACGGCGCCGGCCTGGCCGAGACGCCGGGCGTTTTCCAGATCGATCAAGGTCAGGGGCGCTTCCCTCAGGCACAGGATCAGCGGCCTTCGCTCCTTGAGCTGACAGTGGGCCGCCCGGGTGATCAAGCTGTCACCCAGACCGGCGGCCATCTGGGCCATGGTGTGGGCCGAACAGGGCAGCACCACCATACCGACGGTGGGCACCGACCCCGATGAAAGCGGGGCATACAGATCATCGGCGGCATACACCTGCCGGGCAAAAGATTCGATCTCCTCGAGCCCGCCGCACTCGGTACCGGCCACCGCCCTGCCCCACCGGCTTGCCACCAGGTTCACCGGCCATCTGGATTTTTCCACCAGCCTTCGGGCCGCGTAAATGCCCGATGCGCCGGTAACACCTAAAATGAGATGGGCAGATTCGGTCTTACTCATGATTTTCTCCGTTAACGGCTGTCTTTCATGCAACCATGGGGACCAGAGCGCCGGCGATGCCCGCCAGGGTGGAAATGGGAAAAAAGCGTTTGGGAACGGGAATGGCCGGAACATACATCAACGCGAAAAAAACGGCTGCCACGGCCAGCACGATCCAGGCCGTCAAACCGCCGTTCAAGGTCCGTACCACGGCAATCAGAATTCCCAATGCGGTCAGGTGGACCGCACCAGCCACGCGCAAGGCACCGTCGAACCCCAACCGGGCCGGTAAGGAATGGATATCGTGGCTTCGGTCATGGTCGATGTCCATGAGCGCATAGATAATGTCGGCCCCGCTCAGCCAGAAAAAAACGAACCCGGAGAAAAGCAGGACCGGCCAGGTAAACCGGGTATGGCCCGATGCGGCCACGAAAGCCCCCAAAGGAGCCAGGGCAAGGCACAAACCGATGCCGAAATGACACAGCGGGGTGAATCGTTTGAGCAGCGAATAGCCCAGCAGCGGGACCAGCGGAATCGGAGCGAGAATCGGGCACCAGCCGCCAAGGGCCCAGCAGGCAGCCAGATAAAGCAGCAGGCCGCCGCCGGCAACGGCCGAGGCCTGGGTCAGGTCCATTTTCCCGGCGGGCAGTTCTCGATTGGCCGTGCGTGGATTGAGGCGGTCGATGTGGCGGTCGAAGATCCGGTTCATGGACATGCCGAAGACCCGGGCACCCACCGCGGCCACAACGATGAGAATGATCACATCCAGGGCCGGTGGCCGGTTGCCGGCACCCAGCCAGGCACCCGTGAAAATCAGCGGCAGGCTGAAGGCGGTGTGCTCTATTTTGGTGAAATTGAGTATGTTTTTCAGCGTCGTTTCCGGTTTCATGGTCGTTCTTTGTTCGCTTGTCGTTTCAGTTCCAGCATCAGGGTTGCGGCAGTGTTTTCCGAGACCGCGGCGAGATTGCGGGCAATGTCCTGCCGACCGTTCGTATCGGCGCAGTCGCTGATGCCTTTGACCATGGCGCAGGGAATACCGTAAAAAAGGGCCGTGCGAGCCACGGCCGCCCCTTCCATGTCGGCCACCTCGCCAAGGCCGGCAAGTTGCCTGCGCCAATCGGCTTCAAATACTGGACGGTCGCAGGTGACCAGGCGGGCTGCTTTTAAATCGGAGAACCAGTTTAAATCGCATGTCACGGCCGCTTCAGGGCTGCCGAATCGGTCGCAGTCGCCTTCCACGGCGCTTTCGATGCGCAACCGATCGCCGATAGTCCAGTTTTTATCCGCGGTCAGTCGGCCGCACAACCCGGCACTGAGCAAAAGGGTCACCCGATGCTTTTGCACCAGATGTGCGGCGGCCAGGGCGGCCGCCACTTTGCCCATGCCGCTAACGGCCACGACACAGCTCGGATGAATCATTTCCGGCAACCTGAACAGCGGCAGCGGGCCGGCAAGGGGTGTTGCCGCGGAAAGGGCCAGAAAGGGATCGGCCTCCTGCCGGGTCGCGTATAAAAGACCCACGGTCACAGGGCGCCGGCCGCTTTGGCCATGGATTCGAGGACGTCCAGTGCTTTTCGCCCTGTTGCCTCCAAATCCAGGCTGAAATCGTTCACAAAAGTATGAATGTGGGCCTTGAGCACGGCGGCATCCATCTCCTGGGCGTGTTGTCGGATGTAAGGCAGGGCCGCTTCGGGATCGGCCATGGCCTGCCTGATGCTGGCGTTGACCACCCCATCGATCCGTTCGATGAGCCCGTCTCCCAAACTCTTTCTGACGGCAATGCCGCCCAGGGGAATGGGCAGGCCGGTCCGCTCTTCCCACCAGGCCCCCAGATCGACGATGGTCAGAAAGCCCGCATCTTCGAAGGTGAAGCGGCTCTCGTGAATGATCACGCCGCAGTCCGCCTGCCCGGAGTCAACGGCCTCGAAGATCCGGTCGTAGGGCACAAAAAAGCGCTGGTCCGCATCCGGCGCCCACAGGCGAAAAAGAAGGTGGGCCGTGGTCCACGCACCGGGCAGCACCACCCGGCAGTCCCGGATCTGCTCGTGCTTCAAGGGCTTGCGGGCGACCAGCACCGGACCGCATCCAAAGCCCATGGCACCGCCGCTGCTCAGCAACCGGTAAGTATCCTTGACCGCCATCCAGGCGTAAAAAGAGAGCTTGCTGATGTCCAGGGCCGCTTCCATGGCCAGGGTGTTGAGGGTCTGGACATCGTGCAGCACCGGATTGATCCGCACCCCCTCGATCTCCACGGCACGCCGCACAATCGCGTCGAACATGAAGGTGTCGTTGGGGCAGGGAGAAAAGCCGAATGTCAGTCGTTTGGGTGCCACGGTCGGGAGTTCATCCTTATGCAAATATTGAAAAGGGCTTGAATCACCCATCACCCGCTTAACGGGTTATTTGGCGAAGTCCCCCTTCGAGGGGGCTGAAATCCATACCCGTGAACGTCGAACATCGAACGTCCAACTTCGAATTTCGAATAAGGCAATCAATTCCTGGCGTATTGGCGCCCGTTGTTGCGGCGGCCGTTGAGATCGCTGTTGCGCATGGCGCTGGCCGCGTCGCTGACCCGAGTCTGCACGGCCCCGCGCCCCAAGATGCCATCGACCTCCCGGGCCATGGCGTCGCAGTAGCGAATCCCCATTCCTTCATCCATGGAGACGACGGCTTCGGCCTGACCGTCGAGACAGATGTGAATGAATCCCTTGCAGGGGCCGGGATAGCGCTTTAAAACCGATCGCAGCCGGGTCATTTTCTCCCGGTCGGTTTTGTTCGGGTCAACCATCAACCGAACCTGAATGGTCCAGGTCGCCTCGGCCTGATCCATGGGAATGATCTGGTCGGCGAGAATTTTCACACCGCTCTCTTCCACCTGGGCCGCTCCCTGGACCAGTACGGCGGTATCCGCGGCGAGAAGATCGGCGCAATTCGCGTAGATGGACGGAAAGACCACCACTTCCACACTGCCGTGCAAATCCTCGACGGTGGCAAAACCCATCAAATCGTCCTTGCGGGTGCGGATCACCTTGGCGGCGCTGATGGTACCGCCGATGCGCACGGCGCTCTTGTCGGCCACTTCCCTAAGACTCAAAGCATCGACATTGGTGAATTTCTCAATAATCTCCTTGTAGCGATCCAATGGATGGCCGGTGACGAAGAAGCCCAGCGTCTCTTTCTCCTGCTGCAACTTCTCGTGATCGTCCCATTCGTCGATAGCTGGAACGGCGGGCAGGTTTATGGCCGCATCTTCTCCACTCCCGGTATCGAACAGACTCATCTGGGCGCTGTTTCTCTCCCGCTGGATGCGCTGTCCGTAATCCAGGGCCTCTTCGAGCACCGCCATGAGGCGTGATCGGTATACGCCAGTGGAATCGAAGGCGCCGCAGCGGATCAGGCTTTCCAGGACGCGTTTGTTCACCTTGGTCAGGTCCACCCGCTGGCAGAAATCGAACAGGGAAGCAAACGGCCCGTTGGCTTCACGCTCGGCGATAATCAGATCGACGGCCGCTCCGCCCACGTTTTTCACCGCTGCCAGACCGAACCGGATGCGGTCGTCGACGGCGGTAAACAGGGTGCTGCTCTCGTTGATGTCCGGCGGCAGCACTTCGATGTCGTGGGCCCGGCACTCGTTGATGAATTTTACCACCCCGTCGATAGTGTCGATTTCGCTGGTCAGCAGAGCCGCCATGAATTCCACCGGGAAGTGGGCCTTGAGGTATGCCGTCTGGTAGGCAATCAGCGCATAGGCCGCGCTGTGGGATTTGTTGAATCCATAGCCGCCGAACTTTTCAATCAGATCGAACAGTTCCGTGGCCACGGCCTTGTCCACGCCGTTTTTCACGGCGCCCGTGACAAACTTCTCCCGATGCTTGGCCATCAAATCGGCGATCTTCTTGCCGATGGCCTTTCGCAGGCTGTCCGCATCGGCCATGGTGTAGCCGGCCAGTGCACCGGCCACCTGCATGACCTGCTCCTGGTAAACCATCACCCCGTAGGTTTCCTGGAGGATCGGCTCCAGGGAAGCCACCGGATAGACCACTTCCTTGCGGCCGTGTTTGCGGTCCACGAAATCGTCCACCATCCCGCTGTCCAGGGGGCCGGGCCGATACAGGGCCACCAGGGCGGTAAGATCTTCAAAGGATTCCGGGTGCAGGCGCACCATCAGGTTTTTCATGCCGGAGGATTCCAGTTGAAAAACGCCGGTGGTGTCTCCCGACTGGAGCAGTACGAAGGTCTTCTCGTCGTCCATGGGCAGGTTGGCCAGATCCGGCACTGTTTTGCCCTGATCGGCAATGCTTTTCAGGGCATGGTCGATCACCGTCAGGTTGCGCAGCCCCAGAAAATCGAACTTCACCAGGCCGATGTCCTCGACCTTCTTCATGTCGAACTGGGTGACGACCTCTCCCTTTTTTCCCTTGTACAGCGGCAGATATTCCACCAGGGGTTTGTCGCCGATCACCACGCCGGCGGCATGGGTCGAGGCGTGCCGGGACAGCCCTTCCAGGGCGCGGCTGATTTCGATCAACTCGGCGATGCGCGGGTCCGTTTTGACCATTTCAGCCAGTTTGGGCTCCTCTTTCAGCGCCTTGTCGATGGTCATCTTGAGGCTGTCGGGAATCAGCTTGGCGATGGTGTCCACCTCCGCCAGAGGCAGCCCCAGCGCCCTTCCCACGTCCCGGATCACCAGCTTGGCCTTCATTTTGCCGTAGGTGATGATCTGGGCCACGTAGTCTCCTCCGCCGTAGCGCTCGACCACGTAGTTGTAAACCCGCTCCCGTCCGTGGATGCAAAAATCCACATCGATGTCAGGCATGCTGATGCGAGACGGATTCAGGAAACGTTCGAAAATCAGACCATGCTCGATGGGATCCAGGTCGGTGATGGACATCGCATAAGAGACAAGACTGCCGGCAGCCGAACCGCGGCCGGGCCCCACAGGAATTCCGTTTTCCTTTGCATAGCGGATGAAATCGGCCACAATGAGAAAATAGCCGGGAAATCCCATATCCTTGATGGTTGAAAGTTCGTACTCCAGCCGTTCCCGGTACACGGTTTCGTCCAGATCGGGGTTTTTACGGCGTACCGGTTCCATGCGGCGTTCATAGCCTTCGCGCACCTGAGCCTCGAACAGCTCGTCCGCGGTTTTTCCGGATTCGGCGTCGAACTGCGGGAAATGGTAGGTCTTGAAATCGAACTCGACATAGCAGCGGTCGGCAATGGCCACGGTGTTTTCGATGGCACCGGGATATCCGGCAAAGTGGCGCTTCATCTCCTCGGGAGGTTTGAAATAGAGCTGATCGGAATCGAAAACGAAGCGGTCCTCGTCGGCCATGGTCTTCTGGGTCTGGATGCACAAAAGAACCTCATGGGCCTTGGCATCTTTTTGATCCAGGTAGTGGCAGTCGTTGGTGGCCACAAGCGGGATGTCCAGCTTGCGGCTCAGTTCGACCAACCCCTGGTTGACCTTTTCCTGGGCCGCAATACCATTATACTGCAGTTCCAGAAAAAAGTTGCCCTCGCCGAACATGGCGAGATAGTTAAGGGCCGCCTCTTCGGCCTTGTCCATCTTTCCGGCCAGGATGTGTTGAGGAACCTCCCCTTTGAGGCAGGCGGACAGCGCGATAATACCTTCAGCATGCTCGGCCAGCGCCGCTTTGTCGATGCGGGGTTTGTAGTAAAAGCCTTCCAACTGCCCGATGGTGGCAAGTTTGCACAGATTTCGGTAGCCCTGCTGGTTTTCTGCCAGCAGCACCAGGTGACGCGCTCCCGCCTTGTCCAGCGGCGTTTTATCTTTCAGCGTGCGGGGTGCCAGGTAGCATTCGCAGCCGATGATGGGCTTGATTCCGTTGGAAAGGGCCTGCTGATAAAAGTCCAGGGCGCCGAACATGGTGCCGTGGTCGGTGAGCGCCACCGCCGGCATGTGAAATTCCTTGGCCCTTTTGAACAGATCCCCCAGGCGAATGGCGCCGTCCAGCAGGCTGTACTGGGTGTGGACGTGTAGGTGGACGAAATCGGAAGTTTCCTGGGACACTAGTTGTCTACCCTATAGTTGGGCGCCTCCTTCGTAATAATCACATCATGCACATGGCTTTCGCGCATGCCGGCGGCACTGATTCTAACGAAGCGGGCTCTTTCCCGCAGTTCCTCAATGGAGCTGCATCCCACGTATCCCATCCCGGCCTTGAGTCCGCCGATGAGCTGGTGGATGTTCCCCGAAAGGGTGCCCCGGTAGGGAACGCGGCCGACAATGCCTTCGGGAACCAGTTTGTCGTCGCTTTCCTGTTCGGTCTGATAGTAGCGGTCCTTGCTGCCTTTTTTCATGGCCTCCAGAGAGCCCATGCCGCGATAGACCTTGTAGCTGCGCCCCTGAAACAGGATGGTCTCGCCCGGACTCTCTTCGGTGCCGGCAAACAGACCCCCGATCATTATCGTATGGGCACCGGCCCCGATGGCCTTGGTAATGTCGCCCGAAAACTTGATGCCACCGTCGGCAATCAGGGGTATACCGGTTTTTTCCGACACCTCCCGGCAGTTCATGATGGCGGAAACCTGGGGAACGCCGATGCCGGCCACGATGCGGGTGGTACAGATGGAACCAGGACCGATTCCGATCTTGACGCCATCCACCCCGGCGTCAATCAACGCCTGGGCGCCTTCGCCGGTGCCCACGTTGCCGGCGACAAGCTGCATCTCCGGGAAATCCCCCTTCAAACGCTGCACCGCCCGGATGACGTTGCCGGAATGGCCGTGGGAGGTATCGATCACCAGGACGTCGGCTCCGGCTTTTAGCAGGGCCTGGGCGCGATCCATCATATCTTCGCCCACCCCGATGGCCGCCCCCACCCGCAGCCGCCCCATGGCGTCTTTGCAGGCATTGGGGTATTTTTTGATCTTCTCGATATCCTTGATGGTGATCATGCCCGTCAGGCGGCCGTTCTTGTCCACCACCAGCAGTTTTTCGATGCGGTGTTCGTGGAGCAGTTTCTTGGATTCTTCCAGGGAAATTCCCTCGCTGACCGTCACCAGTTTTTCACTGGTCATGACATCGCTGACCTTCTTGGTCATGTCCGTCTCGAACCGCAGATCCCGGTTGGTTACAATGCCCACCAGTTGATCGCCGCGGGTGACCGGTACGCCGGAGATGCGGTAACGGGCCATCAGCTTCATCACTTCCTCGATGGGCCGATCCGGATCGATGGTCAGCGGATCTACAATCATGCCGCTTTCCGATTTTTTCACCTGGTCCACTTCCATGGCCTGGCTCTTGACGCTCATGTTGCGATGGATGAACCCGATGCCGCCTTCCCGGGCCATGGTGATGGCAGTTTGCGCTTCGGTGACCGTATCCATGGCGGCGCTGACGATGGGAATGTTCAGGTCCAGTTTACGGGTCAGACGGGTTCGGGTGTCGACATCCTTGGGCAGAACGTCGGAATAGCTGGGCATGAGCAGAACGTCATCGAAAGAATACGCTTCTGCTATTATCTGGTCGGTCATGAAATCCTCCGCATTCGTATGGAAGTTTGCCGGTTCGGCGGTGGCGATTAACGGTGACATCCCTCAATGATCGGTCCGGGCCGGGAAACGGGCAGAGTTGCGGGCCGGCAAGCGAGGGTCCCGAAGGCTTCGGTGTACAGGCGATGGATCTGTTGAAAAGAGCATCCTTTCCGCATCGGTTCCGAAACCGATTAATCCGTCAAACTACCAAATGAGATGGGCTTTATCAATCTTTATTTGGTCGCTTGACACCCCTTGCGGCCCGTAATAAGTTAGCGCGTCCGCGTATCGCAGCACGGCCATGGCCGGGTGCAGCGCTACCCCGATTTTGAGAGGGATCGGCGTTTGATGCACCCTTGAAGTCTTTGTTTTCCCAGGGATCGGACAACCGTCATGCTGTTTAGCATCAATCCGGAAAATCCACACCAGCGACTGATTGAGCGGGTGGTGGACATCTTGAAAGCCGGGGGCCTGATCGCCTATCCGACCGACACCTATTACGGCATCGGCTGCGACATCATGAACAAACGGGCCATCGAAAAAATCTACCAGCTCAAACAGCGCAACAAAAACCAGCCCTTCAGCTTCATCTGCGCCGATTTGAAAAACATCAGCCGCTACGCCAAGGTTTCCAACTACGCTTACAAAACCATGCGGCGGCTGCTGCCGGGACCCTACACGTTCATCCTCACAGGTTCCAAGCTGGTCCCCAAGATCATGCTCACCAAACGCAAGACCGCCGGCATCCGGGTTCCGGCCAACAACATCTGCCATGCGCTGGTCGAAAGCCTGGGCAACCCGATCATCTCAACCTCCGCGACCCTGCCGGACGGGGAAGTCTTTCACGATGCGTCTCTGATCCATGACCATTTCGGACCACGGCTGGATGCTGTCATCGACGGCGGGCCGGTGGCGGGAATGCCCTCCAGTGTTGTTTCCCTTGAAGACGATGTCCCGGAGATCATCCGGGAAGGGTTGGGAGATGTGAGTCTGTTGTAAACGAAGGGTTCGGACCTTCCCGTTCAGCTTTTTTTCAACCTGAAGTAGGCGATTGTCGAGCTTGCCGCAGGTTCAAGGCAGCCGTCGTGGCGCTATAGTCGGCTATGCGCCTCGGCGGCTAACGTCGAAGATGCGGTGAGATCGGCAATCCCGTAGCGGTTTCGCCTTTTGAGAAGCAAAACTGTAAACAACCCCCTGAAATCATGACCTTCGTCGATATTTCGAAAAAGGAGAAACGCCTACTTTAGGTTAAACTTTGTGAGCAAATGGCTGGCCTTTCCCCGATCCATGTCGTCCAGGGCGAAAGCAAGCGCCATCTCGGCCAGCATCGATTTGTTTTCCACGGGCACCCCGTCGAGCTTCAACTGGTGGAATTTTCGGTTGAAGCGGTCCAGCAGCGCCTCGGAAACATAGAAACCGACCTTTTTCTTGGGCAGGTCCGGTTTTGGAATGCGACGCCCGGTTGCCACGGAAACCGGATCCACGCGGCGCTCGTCAAAAAAGTCCGGGATGGTCTTGTCGTCTGATGGCATCATCGATCAATCTTTCTGCCAATTTGCGGTAATCTTTGGCACCCGTCGCATTATTGTCATATTCAAAAATGCTCTTGCCGTTGCCCGGTGCTTCGCACAGCCGGACATTGTGGTAAATGGGGCTGCAGATCTGTTTGCGAAAAAGCCGGCGAAGCTGGTTGTAGATGTCGCGGCTCTGGCGGGTACGGCGGTCGAACATGGTTGGCAGGATGTATTTGAGGCGCAGCGACTGATTCAACTGCTGTACCGAAATCAGATAGCCAAAGAACGTTTTCAGCCCCTCTACTGCCGGTCCCTGCAGCGCCACGGGGCAAAGAACTTCTTGGACGGCCATAAGGATGTTTACGCTGAGCACGTCCCAGCCGGGCGCACAGTCGAAGATCAGATAGTCCAGCCCGTTGTTTTTGGGCGTCAGGCTGTGGCGCAGGACAGCGTGCCGCTGGTCCCGGGGCTGCTCGCCCAGCCAGTGCTTCAATTCCACCAATTGGATGCCGCCGGCCAGCACCCACAAATTCTGGCGGGCCGGGAAAATGGCTTCTTTTTTCAGCACTGTCTTGCCGTTGCCGTCGCGCCCGGTGATGAACTCATAAAGCCCATGGGGCGGAGAGACGCCAAGAAAAGTGGTGGTCTGGGCCTGGGTGTCGCAGTCCACGAGCAGCACCCGTTTACCGGCCAGGGCCAGTCCATGAGCAAGGTTGACGGCTGTCGTCGTTTTCCCAACGCCGCCCTTGGCCATTGCCACAGCGATCTTACGCATTCCCATGGCCTTTTAGCTCCCATTCGGAGAGTAGCGGTATTCTGCAAATATGCCGGGATGAATCATTTTCGAGAACCACTCGGTCACAGAGGACGACAGCAGGTAGCGCAACATGGAAAGTTCCTTGTCGCGGGCATACACCGGAACCACCGGCCCCTCTAAACCGCCCAGTTCGCCGGCCCAAGCCAGCGCATCCTGAAAATTGCCCAGGCGGTCGACCAAACCTTTCGCCTTGGCGTCTTCCCCGGTGAAAATGCGTCCGTCGGCGGCGGCTTCTACCTGCCCCCGCTCCATATTTCTGCCCTCGGCGATGGCGGTGACAAACTGCTGATGAATGCCGTCGGTAATGGCCTGTAGAATCTCGCGCTCATCGTCGCGCATCTCCCGCGTGGGAGAACCGGTATCCTTGTAAGGACCGCTTTTGATCACCACCGGAACCATGCCGATCTTGTCCAGCAATTGACGGAAATTGGTGTATCCCATGATCACCCCGATGCTGCCGGTGATGGTGCCCGGATTGGCCACGATCCCGTCCGCGGCACAGGCCACGTAATACCCGCCGGATGCAGCCACGGCGCCCATGGAGGCGATCACCTTTTTGGTGGATATGGTTTTGCGGATCTCCCGATAAATTTCCTGGGAAGGGCCGACGGCACCGCCTGGCGAATTGATGCGAACCACGATGGCCTTGATGTCATCGTCTTCCCGAAACTCGCGAATCTGTTCGATGGTGTTCCTGGCATCGGCAATGGCGCCTTCGATTTCCACCACGCCGACCCCTTCGCCATCGAAATCCCCCGCACCCTGGCCGATCCAGGCGGCCATTCCCACAACACCAAGGATCAGGACGGAAAAAATGGAAAAGGATACCAGCAGAAAAAAAAGGTAAGGGTGGCGGCGGGTGAACATTACAAGTTCCTTTGTTCTAAACCATGGCGGCTGACGAAAAATGCCGGCGGGGCCCTGTCAGGCAAACCGCCGGCATTGATGGTCGTAACGAGGGTCTATTGTTCGTCGTTATTCAGTTTTTCCTGCAGATTCTCGCGAAGGATTTCACCGAAACTGGAGGTAACCGGCCCCATGTTGTTGACGTACTCGGTCAGCAGTTCCTGATCGTCTTCCATGTCGAGGCGCTTGATGGAAAGTCCGATCCGCCGTTCTTCACTGTTGATGTTCATTACCTTGGCGGTCAGCATCTGACCGACTTCGAACTGGCCGACCGGCGTCTTGATCTTCTCTTTGCTGATCTCGGAAACGTGCACCAGTCCCTCGATGCCCTCTTCCAGTTCGACGAACACGCCGAAGTCGGTCACATTGGTCACCGTGCCTGTAATTTCCTTGCCCACTTCGTAGCGTTCGGCAACGGTATCCCACGGATCGGCCTGCAGTTGCTTGACACCCAGGGAGAAGCGTTCCTGATCCTTGTCGATTTCAAGAACGATGGCCTGAATGACGTCTCCCTTTTTATAGATTTCGGAAGGGTGTTTGATGCGCTTGGTCCAGGAGATGTCGGAAATGTGAACCAGGCCGTCGATGCCCTCGTCGATGCCGATGAACAGGCCGAAATCGGTAATATTCTTGATTTTACCTTCAATGGTGGTGCCCACCGGGTATTTGTCGCTGATCACGTCCCAGGGATTGGGTGCGGCCTGCTTCATGCCCAGGGAAATCCGCCGGTTCTCAGGCTTGATGTCCAGCACGATGGCGTCCACAATTTCGCCCACGGAGACCACCTTGGAGGGATGGCGGATCTTGCGCGTCCAGGACATTTCGGAAACATGGATCAGGCCTTCGATACCCTCTTCCAGTTCGACGAAGGCACCGTAATCGGTCAGGCTGACCACCTTTCCGCTGATGCGGGAACCCACCGGATATTTGTCGATGGCCGTGGCCCATGGATCCTCGGTAAGCTGCTTCATGCCCAAGGAGACCCGTTCCCGTTCCAGGTCCAGGCTGAGAATCTTGACGTTGATCTCGTCGCCCACGGTGAACAGCTCGGAGGGGTGCTTGACCCGCCCCCAGGAGATGTCGGTAATGTGCAACAGCCCGTCCACACCGCCGAGATCGACAAACACACCATATTCGGTGAGATTTTTGACGATGCCGGGCACGACCTTGCCTTCGTGAATGGAGGCCAGGGTTTCGGACCGTTTCTTCTCGCGTTCTTCTTCCAGAAGGACTCTACGGGAAAGAACGATGTTGCTGCGCTTGCGGTTGTATTTCAGGATCTTGAAATCGAATTCCTTACCGACCATTTCGTCCAGATTGCGAATGGGACGAAGGTCGGCCTGGGAGCCGGGCAAAAATGCCTGCACGCCGATATCCACGGAGAATCCGCCCTTGACCCGGTTGGTGATCGTGCCGGCGATGGTTTCATCGGCTTCGTGGCGTTTCTTGATGTCGTCCCAGACCTTGACTTTCTCGGCTTTCTCCTTGGACAGGACCACGACTTCATTCTCGTCGTCCCACCATTCGACCATCACCTCGACGGTGTCGCCCACTTTGGCGGTAACTTCACCGTCCACCTCGAATTCCCGGATGCGGATCTGGCCTTCGGATTTGTACCCGATGTCTACCAGGACGTGGTCCTTGTCCACGGAAATGATTTTTCCGTTGACCACTTCCCCTTCGGCAAAGCGTTTGAAGCTCTCCTCATACAGGTCCATGAGTTCGGCCATGCTTTCGCCGGTGACGCTGTCCTTCTCGACTTCTTCTTCGGTTGATTCGTTGTCTAAAAAGTTGTCCATTGACTGATGATTACCCCCTTAGCCTCATTAATTTTACGTGCAAGCGTCAACGCTTGCAGTATAGCCAAAAGACCATACAGAAACGTGTATCAAAATGCAATGGTTTATTTTGTTAGGATATTAAAGAGGCAACATGCTCCATCATCTTCGCGACGACATGGCGGACGTCCATGGCTGTCGAATCGATCGTCACGGCATCGTCGGCCGGCTTGAGCGGGGCGACATCCCGGCTGCTGTCGTTGGCGTCCCGCTGGCGGATCTCCTGTTCGATCCGCTCCAGCGTCTGCTTCCCCGCCTCGCCGTATTGCTCAAACCGGCGCAGGGCGCGTTGACGGACCGAGGCGTCCAGGAAAAATTTGAGATCGGCGTCCGGAAAGACGACCGTCCCCATGTCTCTTCCTTCGGCGACGAGCGCTTTGGCCCGACCCAAGCTTCTCTGCAGATCCAGCAGCGCCTGCCTAACCACCGGGCGGGCCGAGACGGCCGATGCCAGCATGGTAATCTCCGGTATACGAATGCACCCGCTGATGTCTACACCGTTGGAAATCAGCCGGCTGTCACGAAATTCAAGCTGCAGCGTTTGACACACGCGTTCGAGCCCCGCATCGTCATCGGCGGCAACCCCGGCGGCGCGGACTTCGTAGGCAACACCCCGATACAGGGCGCCGGTATCCAGATACCGGTATCCCAGATCCCGTGCAAGCATCTTGCTGACCGTGGTCTTTCCGGCGCCGGCCGGACCGT
The DNA here is from genome assembly GCF_009688965.1 of Desulfosarcina widdelii. Lineage (GTDB taxonomy): Bacteria > Desulfobacterota > Desulfobacteria > Desulfobacterales > Desulfosarcinaceae > Desulfosarcina > Desulfosarcina widdelii. Next base: position 1,305,790 of record NZ_AP021875.1, read on the forward strand.
CGATGGCGATCAGCAATGGATGGGGTTTCTTCATGTGGCCGCTGCACTGAAAAGCTATAGGTTAAGAACCGTCTCGAGCGCCTGTACAAAACGCCGGTTTTCTTCTTCCAGTCCCACGTTGATGCGGATGTAATGAGGATATCCGTAAGACCGCATGGATCTGACGATTACGCCCTGTCTCAACATCTTCTCGAAAAGCTCATCCGCCGGCTGTCCCACATCGATGAGAAAAAAGTTGGATTCGGTCTTAAAGTAGACCAGACCCAACCGATCCAGTTCGGCGTAAAGGCGTTCCAACCCGTCATGGACCAGCCGGATCGAACGCAACAGAAAGTCCCGGTCGTCCAGAGCCGCCAAGGCTGCCGCCTGTGCCAGGGAATTGACATTAAAGGGCTGTCTCACCCGATGGAGCATTCCGGCCAGTTCGGCGGGCATGATCCCGTACCCCACCCGAAGTCCGGCAAGCCCGTAAGCCTTGGAAAAGGTCCGCAGGGTAACCAGCGGGCGGGTCAAATCCGCCGGGATTCCGGTTTTCAGGCAATCGGCATTTTTGGCAAACTCGATATAGGCTTCGTCGACGACGACGACCACATGGTTCGGCAGCCGCGCCATGAAGTTGTCGAAGGCGGTTCGGGTGATCACCGTTCCCGTCGGATTGTTGGGATTGCAGACGAATATCAGGCGCGTATCATCCGTCACCCGATCGGCCATGGCCTCAAGGTCCATCCCCAGACCGTCGAGGGGGACGCGATCGACGACGGCCCCGGCGGCCGTGGCTGCAATATCGTACATGAGAAAAGAAGGCTGCGGTACGACCACCCGATTACCGGGGCGGATCAACGCCTGGACGAGCATGGCGATAATGTCGTCCGAACCGTTGCCGATGACGACATTCTCCGGGGCCAGATCGTTGACCCGGGCGATTTTCTGGATCAGATCGTGGCCGGCGCCATCCGGATAGCGGTGCAGGGACGACAGTCCGCGTCCGATGGCTTCCAGGGCCCTTGGACTGGGGCCCAGGGGATTTTCGTTTGACGCCAGCTTGATGGAATCCCGGATGCCGTATTCGCGTTCAAGCTCCTCCAGCGGTTTGCCGGGAACATAGGGGGAGATGGCCCGGATGTGATCGGGGATCATCAGTTTCATCGGTTTGCCCTTGCAATCAAACGGCCGGGCAGCGTGGCCCGGCCATCGTAAATCGTAGTCAATGTGTTTCGACACACCATTTGAAACATGGCGTCAATCTATTTTTGGGCGGCCTTTACACCGGCATCCACGGCATCCATATTCAATGGTATCAGTTTGGGCTTTTTGCTGAACTCTTCCTTGACGCACGCCTTGATCGTTTCCAGCGGGACAATTTTGCTGCGGGCCACGAATGCGCCCAGGGCCACGATGTTGGCGGCTTTGACGCTGCCCAGTTTTTTGGCTATACCCACCACGTCGACCCGCAGTTCATCCACATCGTCCCTGTTCGCCCCGAAAGAAATTAGCGAACTGTTGACGAAGATAATGCCATTGGGTTTGACCGTGGGCGCAAACTTTTCCAGCGACGGCCCGTTCATGGCCACCAGATGAAGCGGATTTTTGATGATGGGCGAACCGATGGGACGGTCGCTGATCACCACCGTACAATATGCGGTTCCGCCGCGCATTTCCGGACCGTAGGAGGGAATCCAGGCCACCTCGTAGCCCTCCTCCATGGCCGCATGAGCCAGAACTTTACCGATTAACAAGATACCCTGTCCACCGAATCCGGCGAACATGATTTCGCTCTGCATGGTGCCTCCTTCAGGGATCAGGCCGGGACTTTAAAGTCGCCCAGTTGGTAGTACTTCAACAGCGTGTTTTCCGTCCACTCCACGGCCTCCATGGGCGTCATCCCCCAGTTGGTGGGGCAGGTGCTGACCACCTCCACCAGGCTGAAGCAACGGTTTTCCATCTGATAGGTAAACGCCTGTTTAATCGCCTTTTTCGCCTTGTTGATGTATTTCGGCCGGATCACGGTCTGTCGGGTAATGTAGGCCGGGGTCTGCAGGGCCGCCAGAAGATCGGCCATTTTGATCGGCATGCCAACCTCTTCCACATTCCTGCCGAAGGGCGCGGTGGTGGCGCGCTGACCGGGCATGGTGGTGGGGGCCATCTGCCCGCCGGTCATCCCGTAAATCGCATTGTTGACGAAAATCGTGGTGAACTTCTCTCCGCGGTTGGCGGCGTGGATGATCTCTCCCATGCCGATGCTGGCCAGGTCGCCGTCCCCCTGGTAGGTGAAAACCATCAAATCGGGCCGCACCCGCTTGATGCCCGTAGCCATAGCCGGGGCCCGGCCGTGGGCGGCTTCCTGGAAATCGCAGTCAAAATAGTTATAGGCCAATACCGCGCAGCCCACCGGAGCGATCCCCACAACGCGCCGGCGAATTCCCAGATCGTCGATGGCCTCGGCGACCAGACGATGGATGACGCCGTGGGTGCATCCGGGGCAATAGTGGGTGTGGGCATCCGTAAGGGATCTCGGTTTTGAAAAGGTTTTTCCCATCGTTATCTACTCCTTGCGTTGGTGCCTGACAACGGTCGAAAGTGGTTGCTTGACCGTCAGCCGATGCGCTCTTTGACCACCTCGATGATCTCTTCCGGCGTGGGGATTTCACCGCCGCACTTTCCGTACCAGCTCACCGGACGTCGGCCCTGGATACTGCGCTCGACATCTTCCACCATCTGGCCCATACTCATCTCGATGCTGATCACATGGGTGCACGATGGGGAATCGGCCGCATCGGAAACGGCCTTTTCGGGAAACGGGAACAGGGTCTGCGGGCGAATCATGCCGACCTCGATTCCCTCGGCCTTGAGCATGTCGATGGACGTGCGGCACACCCGGCTCATGGTCCCGTAGCTGACAATCAGCAGACGGTAAGGCCCATCCGTATTGTAGGCCTCGAAACGCACCTCTTCGGCCCGCATGCGGTCGTATTTGGCTTTGAGCTGAAGGTTGTTGTCGTTGAGCTGGACCGGATCCAGAAAAAGCGACTTGACCAGATTGCGGCTGTCGCTGCCCCGATGTTCCATTCCGTTGCTGGCCCAGTCATCCTTATTGCTCGGTTCCGTTTTCAGATGGTCGGGAAATTCCACCGGCTCCATCATCTGGCCGATGAGTCCGTCGCCGATCACCATGACCGGATTGCGGTATTTCTCGGCCAGGGGGAAGGCTGTCATCACCATTTCGACCGCCTCCTGGACACTGGCCGGCGCCATGACCAGCAGCCGGCAGTCACCATGGCCGATCCCCTTGGTGGCCTGAAAATAGTCCCCCTGTGAAGGCAGGATGCCGCCCAGACCGGGTCCGCCGCGCACGATATTCACGAACACCGCCGGACACTGGGCGGCGGCGATGTAGCTGATGGCTTCGCTCATCAGGCTGATGCCCGGGCTGGAAGAGGTGGTGAACACTCGCGCACCGGCTCCGGCGGCGCCGAAAAGCATGTAGCCCACGGCCACTTCGCTCTCCCCTTGCAGAAAGACGCCGCCCACCTCGGGCATACGTCGGGCCAGATACTCGGCCACTTCGGACTGGGGCGTGATCGGATAGGCGAAGTAGTTCAGGCAGCCGGCCCGGATCGCCGCTTCACCGATGGCCTCGTTTCCCTTCATCAATACCTTTGCCATGGTACTCCTCCGTTAACCGCAGTCAGGCGGCGGGTTCTTCGGTTTCGGTGATGGTGATGGCCACGTCCGGGCACATGATGCAGCACATCGTGCAGTGAATGCAGTCATCCGGACGCGCCTGAAAGGCCGGAAAATATCCCTTCGCATTGACATCGGGGGAAATTTCGAGAACGTTTTTGGGACATACGGTGATGCACAGGCCGCAGCCTTTGCACCGGTCCCGCTCGATATGGTGTTGATATGCCATACATTGCTCCTTCATCGCATTTGAGATTTCAAATTTGGGATTTGAAATCCAATGATTCCGCCTTCATCCAGGGTGGTACCAACTGCCGTTTTATGGCCAGCACCGGACATTGAATACTCCTTTTGTCCATTCGGGTCAACAGGGCCGCCGGAACGGTAACGAACCGCAAAGGAATGCCTGCGGCCTCGGCCACCCGGCGCGCAAAATCGTATCCGTCAAGGATGTCCTGCGCCTGTGTCGCTTCCATCAGATTGGCATTGCCGACGATTCCGGTAATTCTAATTTTGGCGCTCTTTTCGATTTCCCGGCGCATTTTCAGGCAGCCGTCCACCGTATCGGTATGGGGGCGGTTGGGGTTGATTACCTGCAACACTTCAGGGGTTTTGCCTTTCAAAAAGTCCGCCAGGGCCGCCAGCACCGTTGCACCGACGTCATCGCCGCCGACATCCAACAGAGTCAGTCCCGCGGGCATTTTCAGCATGCCGGATACCTCCGGAGTCAGGATGGGCAGATCGGCGTGCATGTACTGGTCCGCCGGCAGAACGACGTCAATTCCCCGGCTTCTTAAAACATAGCGGGCTTCACGGGTTCTGAAATAGGGATTCACCAAGTCCAGGTCGGCCAGCCGGACCTCGGTTCCCCGCTGTTTCATGGCAAGGGCGAGATTGATTGCAACTTCGGTTTTGCCGCTGCCATAGGCGCCGACGATGATGACAATACCATGGTAATCCAGTTCCACCGGTAAACGGATCCTTTTCAATTGAACAATGCCGGCCGGCAATGGCGAAAACCTGTTGGAAGATGTCGCGGGGGTGCGGCCTGTTGTCGGAAGTTTTATCGAAAACGTCTTTCATATTTTTTATTTACTGTCGTGTCAAGGCGTTTGACGCGTCGCTTTGTACTTTTTCTGCCTTTGACACTGTGGTAAACCATTTATTGAAAAAAATCGGATAAACCAGCAGCCTGCGAGGGAAACCCAAGAATGAGAGAAGTGAAAACCGGACTCGAGGTATTTTTGGATGCACCGCCCGAAGCGATGAGGGGAAAACGGCTGGGGCTCTTATGCAATCCGGCATCGGTGGACAGCCGGTACACCCACGCCCGCCATCGAATTGCCGAAGCGTTTTGCGGACAGCTTGCCGCACTGTATTCTCCCCAGCACGGCTTTTATGCCGAAAAACAGGACAATATGATCGAATCCGACCATGGAAAGGATCCGGCCACCGGCCTGCCGGTGTTCTCCCTGTATGGAGAAACCCGCCAACCCACACGGGCCATGCTGGACCCAGTAGACATCCTGCTGGTCGATCTTCAGGACGTAGGTACCCGCGTATACACCTTCATTTACACCCTTTCGTACTGCATGGAAGCGGCGCGGCAAACCGGAAAGAAAGTCATCGTGCTGGACCGTCCCAATCCGGTGGGGGGAAGCCGGATCGAAGGCAACCTGCTGAACACGGATTTTTCATCCTTCGTGGGGCGCTATCCCATTCCCATGCGTCACGGCCTGACCATCGGCGAGTTGGCCATCTTGTTCAACACCGCTTTTGGAATCGGCTGCGACCTTGAGGTGGTCGCCATGCAGGGATGGAAAAGGGAAATGACCTTCGAGCGCACCGGCCTGCCCTGGGTCGCCCCATCGCCCAACCTGCCCACGCCCGCATCGGCCCTGGTCTACCCCGGCCAGGTAATCTGGGAAGGCACCAATATCTCGGAAGGAAGGGGCACCACCCAGCCATTCGAGATTTTCGGGGCGCCGTTTATCTCCTGCGATCGACTGCTGCAGACCATGGACGATCGGCTGCTGCAGGGCGTCGTTCTTCGACCCGTCGTATTCGAACCGACCGCCAATAAATGGTCGGACCGACCGTGCCGGGGATTTCAAATCCACGTTACCGACGAAGCGCTCTATTCGCCCTACGCACTTTCCTTGGGGCTCTACCAGGCCATTTATCGGTTGTACCCCGAAGCGTTTGCCTACAAGCAGCCGCCTTACGAGTACGAATTTACGCGTCTTCCCATGGACCTCATCCTGGGCGACGTAGAAATCCGCTCTCAAATCGAAGCCGGCAGACCCATCGCGCAAATCGCCGCACAATGGGCAAACGGTTTGTCCGCCTATGAAAAAATGATTCGGAAGGTGAAATTGTATTGAACGCGGCTTGCCGAGGCCGGGAAATTATTTGACCAACCGCAGCACGTGGGTATCCTGCAGCTTTGCCCACATGGCACGGACAATCACCATGGTCGGATCGGCGTCTTCATCTCCGTTTTGCTCGCTAACCGCCATACAGTCGCGCAAAAGATCGGTGTTGCCGCTCCACAACTTGAAATCCCTGGCAATCTGAAGCCCCACCATGCGGTTGATCAGATCCAGCTCTTTTGCAGTGAGACAGGCCAGTCGCGACCGATCCAGCAATGGCAAGTCGTCGAGCAGGATATCGACGGCCTCGTCGATCGTCGACGGCAGTTTGATGTCAATCATTTTTGGGAACATGGTGCTTTGCTTTCGGGGCATCCAACAGCGTAAAAAAATCCGGCCCCTTTTCCTTTCATTCTTTTCCCCCGAAACCAAAATTTCAGCGGTTGTCGAACTCAGCGCCGCTTCGTTCTTCAGGCAACAGGCGATCCAAAACGACCTGATATCGAATATCGGCATCCTTACCCTTCGGCTTTAGTCGTGTATGACGGTATAATGGTTACGATCGGAAAATAGCGGGGGGCCGAACATGGGAGGAAACCTGTCAGAAGGGGCGGACCATCGCGAAACAACGCTATTCAAAGAAAACAAAAGCCCCGGCCGACGATTCGGTCGGGGCACAGTTTTCTAATTCGGAAGAAAAGATCGACTTACTTATCGGCTTTCAGGGTTTCGATCTCTTTTTTGAGGTCGTCGATTTCTTGTTTGTATTTCTCGGAATCGTCATCGGCAGCGCCGGTATCGGCAACGCCTTCATCTTTTTTCCAGGTATCCTTGAGTTCATCGAATCCCAGATAAAGCGCAAGCCCGCCGCCGAGGAGCAACATCACCGGAATCGCACCAGCCAGAAGCTGAAGGAATTCACCGAACCATACCGACAGGCCGATCAGGCCGAGGACTGCTGCCACCGCTCCACCAATTAACGTTTTCATAAAAAATCATCCTCCTTCGTAACCTAGATTTTTAAGTTAGACAGACGAAATAATTTTCGGTCGAACCGTCTATGGGCGTGTTACCGGCGCGGTTCAACTTCTTTAGCGATTCTCATCATGGGTGCCGGTGTGGACCGGCTGACGCTTATGTTATGGGATATCGATGGAATTTCAATTAGATAGCCCACTAACAAGTAAAGCTATCGAATTATTTGGAGATAACATAGAAGCCGGACCAGCGCAAGCATATTTTTCTCCGATGAATATGGCGTTGCAATGGATTGAGGCATCTGTTATTTTTCCGTTAAAAACGAGAACCCCATCTTCATTCAATATAAGAATTTGATATAATGACAAATAATAAAAGACATCGGTTTCCTCCCATAGGGTCGAAAATTCGCCGGTGGATAGACAGACTGCTGAAAAATTCCCACGATCACTTTTTCTGCTTTCTGCCCTCGCCCACCGGCAGGCTCTCGGCTTTCCTCCTCGATCGCCTGTTCCAAGGCGTGTTTATGGGCGCTGAACAGGCAGACATCGTCAAAAATATTCCCGAAAAAGCCATTATCGTCTACACCACCAAGTACAAAAGCGGATTCGATTTTCTCTTCGCCCATACCCGCTACCGGCAACAGCGCCTGCCCGTTCCCCAACTCGTCTTCGATGCCGAAATTTACCTATGGCAGCCGCTTTCAAGGGCACTGCGCATCTGTCTGGCCTACCTGGATGAACTAGTTCAGCGGCACCGGATACACAATCCCTATCGAAGCGGTTATTATGAACGGGCCCTGCTTTCCTCAAGCTGCGCCCTGCTTTCGCTGGTCGAGAAAAAAGGCTTTTATCGCCGATTCGTCAAGGATAAAATCGATCCGTTGCGCTACCTCATCGAAATCCAGAACAAGACGGATCGCCCCATCTATCTGGTGCCCCAATTGATATTTTACGGCAAAAAACCGTTGCCGGCGGTACCCAGCCTGGTGGATTCGTTTTTCGGCACATCCCATCGCCCCGGTAAAATCAGGAAAGTCGTAACCCTGATCCGTCACCCCGGAAAAATATTCGTTGAACTTTCCCAGCCGCTGAATCTGCGGCAATGGCTCAACCAGCCCGCCTACACCGACAAGACCGACGATTATAAAGCCCTTCAACTGCGCCGCGAGCTTCTACTCCAGCACAATCGTCATCGTCAGAGCATCACCGGCCCCGTGCTGAAATCCAGCGAAGAAATCAAAGAGGCCATCCTCACCGGCGAAACGATGCAGCGTTTCATGAAAAAACATGCTGCCTCCCGCAAGGAACCGATCCACAAGATCAAAAAGAAAGCCGACGGCTACATAGACGAAATCGCAGCACGCTACAGTCCTTTTGCCATCCGCATGCTTTCCTATGTCGTGGGTTGGATCGTCAATTCCATGTTCGACGGCGCTGTCATCGACAAAACCGGCCTGGCAAAAGTCAAGGCCATGTCGCAAAAAGGCCCGTTGATTCTGATTCCCTGTCACAAAAGCCACATCGACTACCTGATCCTTTCCTATGTGCTCTACCATAATAACATGCCCTGCCCCCACATTGCCGCCGGCAAGAATCTCTCTTTCTGGCCGTTGGGACCCATTTTCAGAGCCGGCGGGGCGTTTTTCCTGAGGCGCACCTTCAAAGGTGCGATTCTGTATTCCCGCGTCTTTTCGGCCTATATCCACAAGCTGCTCGAGGAAGGCTTTAATATCGAACTGTTTATCGAGGGCGGGAGAAGCCGCACCGGCAAACTGCTTTCGCCCAAACTGGGCCTGATCTCGATTCTTTTGGACGCTTACCGCAACGGCGCCTGCGAGGACATGATTTTCGTACCCGTTTACATCGGCTATGATCGCATCATCGAAGAGCATGCCTACATCCATGAGGTGGAAGGAGGCAAAAAGGAGAGCGAGAATCTGAGCCAGGTCATCCGCGCCAGGCGTTTTCTGAAAAAACGCTATGGAAAAATCTATATCAATTACCACGAGCCCATCGCGGTCAGCGAATTTCTGGCCGGCCAGCCGACCCCCTTCGACCGCATGCCCGCCAAGGAAGTGAACGCCTTGTGCCGACAGCTTGGCTGGCGAATCGTCAACGCCATCGACAAGCAGACCGTGGCCACCCCCCACGGCCTGGTAGCGGCGGCAATTCTCAATATTGCCCGGCCACGCTTCACCCATGAAGAACTCATGGAAACGGCCAACACCTACCTGACGTTTGCCATGTCCCAGGACGTCAAGCTGGCCGACACTTTTGTTCTCAACCCGGACCTGGCGATGAATTATGCCGTCGATCATTACCTGTCGCGAAAACTGCTGGAAGACGCTTCGAATGAAAAAGGCCATCCGGTGGATCAGACCGAATATACGGTCAATACTGCCAAGCGATCTTTGCTGGAGTTTTACAAGAACAACTGCATTTCCTATTTTGTTCCGGCCGCCTTCAGCGCGCTGGCCATCTTAAAAAAGGATGCCTTTCAGTTCAATGCCAACGATCTGCACGAAGAGCACCAATTTATGAGGAACTTTTTCAAATACGAATTCGCTTTCGACCTGGATCGGCCGTCCACTTACGAAGTGAGAAAAACGATCAAGGCGTTCATCGACGACGCCATACTCATGCCGCACCCCACCATCCCGGACCGATATCAGATTACCTCCTCGGGATATCGCAAGCTGAAACTGTTCGCCGCATTTTTGAAGCCCTACTTCGAATCTTATCGGGTTGTTCTCGCGTTTATCCGCGCCAACCGCAAAGAGAACTTTGAAACCAAAGACAAGTTGAAAAAGATCCAAAGTCTGGGCCTTCAAATGGTCAAGAAAAAGGAGATCGAACTGGTCGAATCGGTATCCAAAATCAACTATTCCAACGGGCTGCAATATTTTGCCAACAAAGGCATCCGCAATCATGAAGACACCGAAGCGATCTCCCGCTACGAATCACTCATTTTGAACTACCTGGCCGTATTGGGACAATGAAGGCGCTGATACTGGCAGCGGGATTCGGCACCCGTCTGGCACCGTACACCAACCATTTGCCCAAAGCACTGTTTCCGGTTGGCGGTACGCCTCTGCTCGGGCGAACGATCGCGGCGTTAAAAGCCGCCGGATGCAGGGACATCGCCGTGAACACCCATCATCTGGCAGAACAGATCCGGGTCTACCTGGCGGCAAACGATTTTGGACTTCCCGTCCATTTGAGCCACGAATCAAATATTCTGGGCACCGGCGGAGCCATTCGCAGGTTGGCCGATTTCTGGGACAACACGCCTTTTCTGGTCGTCAATGCGGACATCCTCACGGACATCGATCTGGGAGAAGTCTATCGCAGCCACTGCGCCCGGAGCGCACCGGTGACCCTGGTCATGCAAGATCACGAAAAATTCAACCAGGTCTGGGTGGATCAGGAGAACCGGGTGGTGGGATTCGAACGTTTTTCCGACCCGCCGCCGCCGGATCGGCACCGGAAACTGGCCTTTACCGGCATCCACGTCATCGACCCCGACATTGTCGGGCGCATCCCCGAAGAAAAATTCTGCGATATCATATCGATTTACAGGGAACTGCTCGCCGAAGGCCATTCCATCAACGCCAATGTTGTCCGCAACCACTACTGGCAGGATGTGGGAACGCCGCAGCGCTTCCGCGATGCGGTGATAGATGCCCTGGCGCCGGATGTATTCCGGACGGCCTTTCCCGGCGACGTGCCGGAAGCCATCGATTTTCTGCTGCTTGCCGGCGACGGCAGCGATAGAAAATGGTACCGCCTGTCCGACGGCCGCAATAGTATCGTCATGGCCGACCATGGCATAACCCCCGATCCGGAAGGCAGCGAGATTCGGTCCTTCGTTGCCATTGGCACCCACCTGCACAACCGCGGATTGCCTGTTCCTCGGATATATCGGCACGACGAATTCAGCGGGCTGGTTTTCATGGAGGATCTGGGAAACAATCACCTGCAGCAGGCAATCCGGCAGGATGCCGACGGCGGATTGATAAAGCAACGCTATTGCAAGGTCATCGACACCCTGCTGGACCTTTCGACCCGGGCGGCCGAAGGTTTCGATCCGCACTGGACCTGCCAGAGCGAGGCCTACGATCGCAACCTGATTTTGAACAACGAGTGCCGCTACTTTTTAGACGCTTTTGTCAACGGATACCTGAATCTGGCCGTCGAATACGAGGATCTGGCCGCATCGTTCGAGACCTTGGCCAGTCGCACCCTTGAAAACGGGCTCACGGGATTGATCCATCGCGATTTTCAATCGCGCAACGTCATGATCCGTGACGACCGGCACTATCTCATCGACTTTCAGGGAGCCCGCATCGGACCGATCCAATACGACCTGGCCTCTTTGTTGATCGATCCCTATGCCCGGTTGCACCCGGACCTCCAACACGAATTGTTGAACTATGCCGTCGAGCAGGCAAAAAAACGTCTGAAATGCGACCCGGAGCGATTCGTTTACGGCTACCGCCACTGCGCCGTAACCCGCAACCTTCAGATGCTGGGCGCATTCGGTTTCCTGAGCCGGGTCAAGGGCAAACGGCTTTTCGAACGCTGGATTCCGACTGCTGGCAACATGCTGGCCGATCATCTTCGCGCCGCTGGGGACAGCGATCTTCCAGAACTCGCCGCTCTTTTCGAAACGATCCGCCGTGAGCTTTCGCAAAGCCGGCCTCGGCCCTCCGATCACTGACACCGATGCGGTTGGGCCGCACGAAAAGCCAAGTCCGCCGATAAAAACGAAAAACCAGGGGAAAAAACGATGAAACCAGTCAACATCATGCTCAACGGTCTTCCGGGAAACGTCGCATCCACCATTGCCGCCCATGCCATCAAGGATGAGCGGGTCAACCTTTTACCTTACTCGCTGACCGGTCCGGAAATCGATGCGCAAACGTGCACCATTGGAACTGTTGCCGTCGAATTGATCCAACCGGCTTTGCGCAGTGAGCGCATCCGGGCCATTGTAGAAAAACACGGAAGGTTTGTCAGCGTGGATTTCACGCATCCCAACGCGGTGAACGACAATGCAGACTTTTACTGCCAGCAGGATTTGCCTTTCGTGATGGGGACCACCGGCGGGGACCGCGAGAAATTGAACCAAGCGGTGGCCCGGTCCTCGGTCTGCGCCGTCATCGCACCCAACATGGCCAAGCAGATCGTCGGTTTCCAGGCCATGATGGAGTATGCGGCCACCAACTTTCCCGGAATCTTTAAAGGTTATACGCTCGATGTTCGCGAAAGCCATCAGGCCGGCAAGGCCGACACCAGCGGCACGGCCAAAGCCGTGGTGGCAAGCTTCCAACACATGGGCATCGATTTTTCACCGGAGAACATCGTCATGGAAAGGAATCCCGAAGCGCAGCGGGACAAGTGGGGCATCCCGGAAAAGTACCTGTCCGGCCACGGATGGCACACCTACCGGCTGACCTCGGCAGATGGGACGGTGATGTTTGAATTTCAGCACAATGTCAACGGGCGCGACATATACGCCGAAGGTACCATGGATGCGGTCTGTTTTTTAAACGAAAAGATCGGTAAAGGTCGGACGGGTCGAGTGTACACCATGATCGACGTGCTGCAATCTCCGTAAACCGGCAAACCGAACGTCGCAAGTTCCAAACGCGTCAACGGCTTTTTATTTTCAATATGGGGTAAAGTTGCCGAAAAAGCGACCGATGTTACCTCTGTACACAGTTAGGAGCAGCTTCAAATTCGCCGTGAAGAGAGAAAAACCAACCATTTGGTGGGGGGAAAATGGACGTTCAATACATCAACCCATTTGTGAACGCTGTAAAAAATCTTTTCAACACCATGATCGAAGTGCCTTTCAAGCTGGGCAAACCGAGTCTGAAGAAAGGCAATGTACCGTCATATGAAATCAGCAGCATTATCGGCCTTTCCGGCACGGTGACCGGCTGCGTGGTCATCAATCTCTCCAAGGAAATCGCACTTCAACTTGTGTCGGCGCTGATCGGCGATGAGGTCACCGAACTGGACGACGATTGCACCGACGCCATCGGCGAGATTGCCAACATGATCGCCGGCAACGCCAAAACCGACTTTCCCTCCGAGGGTACCAGTATCAGCGTCCCCAGTGTAGTGGTGGGCAAGCACAAAGTTTCTTATCCGTCCGGGCTGCCCATCATTTCCATTCCCTGTATCACCGATAAAGGGGAACTGGTGATCGACATTGCGTTGAAAAAAAACAACAAGTAGTTTTTATCCTTCCTGAATTAACTCCCGGGCTTTGTCCAATGCCTTTTCCAGGTGCTGCGGTTGCGTCCCGCCGGCCTGGGCCATATCGGGCCGTCCGCCGCCGCCGCCGCCCACTACTCCGGCAATGGTTTTGATCATGTTTCCGGCATGGAACCGGTTGACGAGGTCTTTGGTCACCACAACGATCAAAAGTGCCTTGCCGCCGGCTTCGCAGCCCAGAACCACGATCCCGGATCCGATGCGGTCCTTGAACCGATCGGCCAGTTCGCGAAGGGCAGCCGGTTTTTCCACCGTCACCAGTTGGACAACGGTCTTGACGCCGTTGATCTCAGCCACTTGTCCACCCTCGTCGGCTTGCATCTCGGCCATCTTGGTTTTGAGCCTTTCGGTCTCTTTTTCCGCCGCTTTCATCGCAGCCTGGATGGATGCGACCCGCGTGACCAGGTTGTCGGGCTTGTCTTTGACCATCTGGCTCAACTGCTGCACGATCCGGTTGGTTTGCTGGACGTGAGCCAGGGCGACTTTTCCCGTGAGGGCTTCGATCCGGCGCACGCCGGAGGCCACGGAAGCTTCGGAAACGATTTTAAACAATCCGATATTGCCGGTCCGGCCGGTGTGGGTCCCCCCGCACAGTTCCCGGCTGAATGTTTCCAGGTTGATGACCCGCACACGGTCTCCGTACTTTTCCTCGAACAGCGCCGTGGCCCCCGACGCCATGGCCTGATCCATGTCCATCTCCTCGACGTCGACGGGAACGTTTTGCCGGATGCGGTCATTGACGAACATTTCGATGCGCTCCAGGGCGTCCGGAGCGATCTGTGAAAAATGTGTAAAATCGAAGCGCAGCCGATCGGCTGAAACCAGGGAGCCAGCCTGCTTGACATGGTCTCCCAATTCGTTGCGCAGGGCCGCATGCAGGATATGCGTGGCGGTATGGTTCAGGGCCACGGCACCGCGGTGGTCGCCGTCTACGGTCAGCATTACCGTCTGGCCGTTTTCCAGGCGTCCGCTTTGCACCCGGCCCTTGTGGATGATGATGCCCGTGGGGTCCTTGATCGTGTCTGTAACCGCCATTTCCATGTCCGGCGCCGTGATGGTTCCGCGGTCACCCACCTGGCCCCCGGCTTCGCCGTAAAAGGGCGTGGCCGTAGTCACCACTTCGACTTCGCTTCCGGAATCGGCGCCGTCCACCCCGTTGCCGTCCTGGACCAGCAGCACCACCTGGGCTTCGCAGGTCAGGGTGCCGTAGCCTACGAATTCCGGCTTTTCACCGGCCGCGCTCAACTGGCGGTAGGCATCGGAAATGCCGGAAAAGGCGATTTTGGAACGGGACTGCTTGCGTTGATGCTCCATGCGCGCATCGAACCCTTTTGTATCCAAGGTCAGCCCCTCGTCGCGCACCACGTCCCGGACGATGTCCACGGGAAAACCGAAGGTGTCGTAGAGTTTGAATATCAGATCGCCGGGAACCCGTGTCTCGCCTTTGGCACGGATGTCCGCCAAAGCGTCGTTGAGCACCCGCAGCCCATTGTCCAAGGTTTCGGAAAACCGTACCTCTTCGTTTTCGATCACGTTGGTAATAAAGGCCGAGGCTTCCTTGAGTTCCGGGTAGGCCGGCGCCATGATGTCGAACACCACCCGGGCAGTCTCGTGAAGAAACGGTCGGTTCAGCCCCAGGTTGCGTCCGTAGCGGATGGCCCGTCGCATGATCCGCCGAAGGACATAGCCGCGGCCTTCGTTAGATGGCAGGACGCCGTCGCCGATGAGAAAGGCGGCGGCCCGGCTGTGATCCGCAATCACTTTCATGGCGACGTCGTCGGTCTCGCTTTCGCCGTAGGGCTTTTCGGCCAACGCTTCGGCGCGCTGAATAATGGGGTAGATCAGATCGGTTTCGAAATTGGTCTTTGTCCCCTGAATGACCGAGGCCATACGCTCCAACCCCAGCCCCGTGTCGATGCTCGGTTTAGGCAGCGGTGTCATGACACCGGCCTCGTCCCGGTTGAACTGCATGAAAACCAGATTCCAGATCTCCAGAAACCGGTCGCAGTCGCAGGCCACATCACAGTCCGGACGGCCGCAACCGTGTTCTTCGCCACGGTCGAGGTGAATCTCGCTGCACGGGCCGCAGGGACCGGTGTCGCCCATGGCCCAGAAATTTTCTTCCTCTCCCAGACGGATCATCCTCGATTCGGGAATCCCGATGCGCTTGTGCCACAAATCGTACGCTTCGTCATCGTCCAGGTAAACCGATGCCCATAGCTTTTCCGCAGGCAGACCGTACCCGTTGGTCAGAAGATCCCAGGCGAAATCCACCGCCTTTTCCTTGAAATAGTCACCGAAGGAGAAATTGCCAAGCATTTCGAAAAAGGTGTGGTGGCGGGCCGTGTAGCCGACATTCTCCAGATCGTTATGCTTGCCCCCCGCCCTTACGCATTTTTGCGACGTGGTCGCGCGCAGGTAATCCCTTTTCTCTTCTCCCAGAAACGTCCGTTTGAACTGAACCATCCCGGCATTGGTGAAAAGAAGCGTCGGATCGTCCTGGGGGATCAACGATGAACTGCGGACCACCCGGTGCCCGTGTTTCTGAAAGAAGTCAAGGTATAGCTGTCGAATTTCGTTACCGGTCATAACCGTCTCCTTAAGGCTGAATTGGGGTACCGGGGCCAGCCTTTGACCCTGCTACCCCATGCTTATGGCTTGGCTGATTTTTCTTTTTTCTCTTCTTTCTTCTCTTCCGGCGGTAAAAGCCCAACCGCCTGACGAACCTTCACCGTCACCTTTTCGAAAAGATCGGGATTCTCGTAGAAAAACTTCTTTACGTTTTCACGTCCCTGACCGATCCGCTCGCCGTCGTAGGAGTACCAGCTTCCGCTTTTGTCGACGATGCCGTTATCCACCCCGACATCCAGAAGATCGCCGGCCCGGGAGATGCCTTCCCCGTACATGATGTCGAATTCCGCCTCCTTGAACGGCGGAGCCATCTTGTTCTTGACCACCTTGACCCGGGTGCGGTTGCCCACGACCTCCTGACCGTCCTTGATCGCGCCGATCCGCCGGATATCCAGACGCACCGAAGAATAGAATTTGAGCGCATTGCCGCCGGTGGTGGTCTCGGGATTGCCGAACATGACGCCGATCTTCATACGGATCTGGTTGATGAAAATCACCGATGTCATGGTCTTGCCGATTGTGGCGGTCAGTTTCCTCAAGGCCTGGGACATCAATCGGGCCTGGAGCCCCATATGGGCGTCGCCCATTTCACCCTCGATTTCGGCGCGCGGCACCAGGGCGGCGACGGAATCGATCACCATCACGTCGATCGCGCCGCTGCGCACCAGCATGTCCGCAATTTCAAGGGCCTGTTCACCGGTATCGGGCTGGGAGACCAGCAGTTCGTCGCAGTTCACCCCCAGCTTGCGGGCGTAGGTAATGTCCAGGGCGTGCTCGGCATCGATGAAAGCGGCGATGCCGCCCTGTTTCTGGGCCTGGGCCACGGCGTGAAGGGCCAGCGTGGTTTTTCCCGAAGACTCGGGACCGAATATTTCGATGACACGGCCGCGCGGCAACCCCCCGATACCCAGAGCGCGGTCCAGGGCGATGGCCCCCGTTGGGATCACCGGGATGTTTTCGATGGGGCGGGCGCCCAGTTTCATGATGGCGCCTTTGCCGAACTGGCGCTCGATCTGCCCCATGGCGGTATCGACCGCCTTGACTTTATCCATATTTGTGGTCATGCAATCCTCCCATGGTTGGTTGGCATTAATGCAAATTGTTGCTGCACGGTTCGGGCCGACAAAATGGTCACGTATTTGGTCAACCGGCAAGATAAGAGGCATGCAGCCGGGTATACTCGGCTCCACCGGGCTTAAGGACGCTGGCAAACAGGCATATCCGATCCACCCGGAATGCCTCGGACGCATGCTGCGCCCGGGATGCATCCAACAGACCGAACCGACCGCCATCCACCCGTTGCCGCGTCCGGGCAAGGGTTAGATGCGGATGAAACCGTCGGCGCTCTTTTTTATGGCCAAGGGTCTCAAGCTCGGATTCGATGCTGCGCTGGAGCGTTTCCAAACGCCGGGTGTCGCCATCCACACCCACCCACAGCACCCGGAAACTGCGAAGATTCGGAAAACCGCCCACGCCCCCGGCAATCAATTCAAAGGGTGCGTTGGCCCCGGCCGTTGCGTCCATTCGTTCGGCAACCGGATGGACACTCGCGGCATCGACATCGCCTAAAAATTTCAACGTCAGATGGATATTTTCAACGGGCACCCATCGGATGTTCAGCCCCGTTTGGCCGAGCTCGGTCTGTGTACTTTTTAAAAAACGGGTCACTGCATCCGGAATCGGAACGGCAATAAAAAGGCGCAGCTTATTTTTCATCGCGTTTTACCGGGTGCACTGAATCCGTGACGCATCTTCATACGGATGGGAGGGTGAACTGAGGTTCGCCCAACTCGAAGTTCCCCGCACGGATCCACTTTTTGAGCGTATCGGCGATCTGTCGCGCTTTGACCATGCTGGAAAGGGGCACCGTGGGAACGCTTTTCCCGTTGACACGAATTTCTCCGCTTTTCAGCTCGGCATAGCTCACCTGTCCCAGGTCGCTGGACCTGCCTTTGGGATAGTCATTGCCGTAGTCAACGATCTGGGTAAAGATGTCCGCGTCCGACACCGCCGTGAAGCGGGCCATCTCTTCGTCCAGGATCGGGATGGGAACGCCCAGACCGACGGCCAGCGAGCACCCGTACCCCTGAATGGAAACGCCCACCAGCCAGTCCGGATGCATCTGTTTCATGTCCCCCATCACCCACAACGTACCTGCCGGCGTCAACGGTGTTCCGTTTGGCGCCCGTTTAACGTCCGGGCGGTGCTGGGTGCCGTGCCAGGTGACATAGCCGATGCCGCCGCCCAGAAAAATGCGGGTTCCCAGCCCGATGGTGCGATAGTAAGGATCGTTGAACAGCGGGCTCAACTGGCCGGCGGAGCAGTAGTTGGCATTGCCCCCTTTTGGCTTTAAGGCCCCCATGTAGGTGTAGACGGTTTTTTTGGTGAGGTTGATGGCGCAGTTGTAATTCTGATATCCGTTTCTGGGATTGCACAAGGTCGCCTGGGGCAGTTTGTCCAGGGTTATCGTTTTTTCGTATTCACGGCTGGGGTAACAGTCGGTGCCATAGGCCGTGGCCTTCATATGCACTTTTCTGCCGGCCAACAGATCCTGAATGACGTGGCCGCCTCCGTAGTTGAATTCCCCCGGGTAGACCTTGTTCAACGGATCGTCTTCGCAGGGTTCGGTGGCGCCGAGGTAACAGTCCACCGCAGCGATGCCGCCGTAGGCCGGCACATTGTTGAACCAGATCTTGGACGCCTTGGTTCCTGGCGCCGAATGGCCGAAGTTGATAAACGCTCCCGACGAGCACATGGGCGCAAAGGTTCCCGTGGTCACCACGTCGACCTGCTGAGCAGCCCCTGCGGCCCCCTCCCGGTCGACGATATCGATCATCTCCTCGGCCGTAACCACGACCACATCGCCGGAGCGGATCTTTTCGTTGATCTGCCGAACCGTTTTCTTAACGCGCTTGCTTGCCATATCGCTGCCTGCTCCTGTCAGGGGATTGAGCCGTCGATCTTGTCGCTGACGTTGTTCTTGATCCAGTTTTTGTCCCACCATTCGACGGGATTGACATAGGTCTGGTGAATCAAGGTACCGTAATGCAGATGGTCCCCACCGGCCAGCCCGGTCATGCCCGTTTTCCCGATGATCTCTCCTTTTTCGACGATGCTGCCCTTAACCGCCTGGATCTGGCTCAGGTGCGCGTAAAGGGTGAAAAGTCCATAGCCATGGTCGAGAATCACGGTATTGCCGTAAATACCCTGATTGCCGGTGAACGCCACTTTTCCGCGATTGGCCGCGGGTACCGGGGCGTGTTTCGTCGAAGCCAGGTCGATCCCCATGTGCACCTGACGGTCGATCACCTTTCCGCCGTAAAAGTACGTTCGGTGATCGGCGAACCGGGCACGGTTGGCCGATCCGGGCAATCGCGAAAAGGCCCCCTCCCATAGAATTTTTTTCTCGGTTTCGGCCGTAACGCCGTAGAAAGCTTCGTTGTCCTGCCGGCGCAGTTCGCGGTTGACCTTAAGAAAGAGCTCCAGAGGATTTTCCTGGGAAGATTCCGGGAAATGTCCATCGAAATCTGGCATTTTGGCATTAAAAAAGCGGTCGGAGAGATTGATGGCGTCTTTTCGGAAAGACCGCGCATTGATGTGATAAACCATTTTGGCGACACCGGAGTTGCCGGCGTAATCCTTGGCGGTGGCGGCAATCTGCGTATCGCTGCCCTGCTGGTAATTCAAGGCAAAAAAGGCCACGTGGACCGCAGGATCGTCAGAAAGCCCCGCATACCCGGGAAAAAAGGAATCGCCGACCGTTATGCCGCTGACGGGACACGCTTCGGAAAGTCGGTAAACCGCAACGCCGCTGCCGCCCTGGGCCACATTGTGAGATCGGCTGAGCATCTCGATGGCCGGCGGTTGGGTGTCGATATGAATCTCTTTTTCCAGGTAAGCCTGGTTCCCCTTGCCCCATTTGCGCAGCGAGTAGTCCCAGACGACCGTCCGGATGACGCCCTTGCCGTCGGCCAGTCCCAGTGTTTTGGGCGAAACCGTCGCTTTTACCCGCACCGATTTTTCCTTGCCGCCGGCAAAAAAACCGGCCGAGGGAAAGGTGCGCTGCAGGATCTCGACCTCCCGGCCGTTCACCAAAAGCCCCATCCAGATTCTGCGGATACCGCTGCCGGCGTCTTCCACGGAAACGCCGATGGATTTTGAAGCACCAATAAATGGGGAATCGAGTTCGATCTCAACGGACGGTGGCTTTCCCTCCATTCGGATGATCGTCAGCCAGACGGCGGGAATGCTGATCAGCAGCACAACGATGACCACCAGAATCGGTTTGAATGAACTTGCTTTATTACTCAACGAAAAAATCCCTTCCGATACGGACTTCCGACCTGTTTTTAAAGCGACTACAATACCAGCTCGACCACGGGTAATCAAGGATCATTTTTTCGTTCCTTGACATTTTAACCGCCCGAGGATACATAGGAAAATATGAATTTAATTCCTCCGAAAGATGATTTTCAATGAAATCGGAAAGTCCCTTTTTCCTGATCAGCGGCCCCTGCGTCATTGAAGATGAGGCGGTCACACTACGTATCGCCGCGCGACTCAAGGAGCTGACGGACAGCCTTGGCATCCCCTTCACATTCAAGGCATCCTACGACAAGGCCAACCGCACCTCCATCGGCTCGTTCAGGGGGCCGGGCATCGCAAAAGGCCTTGAACTGCTTGCAAAGGTCAAAGCGGAGCTGGATGTTCCCATCATATCCGACGTCCACCGCATCAGCGATGTTGATGCGGCCGCCGAAGTTCTCGATGTGATCCAGATACCGGCGTTTCTCTGCCGCCAGACCGACCTTATCCTGGCGGTCGCCCGCACCGGAAAGCCGGTCAACATCAAAAAGGGTCAGTTTCTGGCCCCCTGGGACATCGTCAACATTGTCGAAAAGATACGATCGGTTTCCAGTGTGACGCCGATGATTACCGAGCGCGGCGTCATGTTCGGCTACAACAATCTGGTGGTCGATTTCAGGGGCATTGGCATCATGCAGCAGACGGGTTGCCCGGTGGTTTTCGACGCCACCCACAGCGTGCAGTTGCCCGGGGGCGCCGGCAACAGTTCGGGCGGTCAGCGGGAATTTGCCCCGGTACTCGCCCGGTCGGCTGTTGCGGCCGGTGCCGACGGTGTGTTTCTGGAGGTCCACGAAAACCCGGACGAAGCCCTTTGCGATGGGCCCAACTCCCTTTATCTGGACCAACTGCCCGCCCTTCTCACCCAACTCAAGGCCATTAAAGCTGCCCTGGCCGCCTGACATCTTCCCATGACCGACGACCGCCTCAAACAACTTTCGATGGTGCTGCTGGACGTGGACGGGGTGCTGACCACCGGCCAGGTGATCTACGACGATTCGGGCCGCGAGACCAAAGTGTTCAGCGTGCGTGACGGTCTGGGTATTCGTCTGCTCATGGAGGCGGGCATCCGGGTGGGCATCGTCACCGGACGAAGCTCCATGGCGCTGAAGCACCGCTGTGACAATCTGGGCATCGAGCTGCTGAAAGACGGCATTCGCGACAAAGCCGCCGCTCTGGCAAGCATCCTGAAAGAAACCGGCATTCCAGCGGAAAAAACGGCCTTCGTGGGCGACGATTTGCCGGATCTTCCCATCATGCGACGGGTGGGCGTGCCCATTGCCGTCGGAGACGCCCACGAGCAGGTCAAGCGACTCGCCGTATGGACAACCCTTGCCAAAGGCGGATGCGGTGCGATACGTGAAGTCAGCGAACGCATATTGAAAGCCAGGGGCGATTGGGAACCGCTGCTGAAGAAACTTTTCCCATGAACAAATCGAAACTGATACGCCGTCTTCTGCTGGCCACGTCCGCCTTGGCGCTGATCGCAACTATTGGCGTGTTCATCGGCTACCGCCACCTGACACGCCATCCCGAAGCGCTGGTGGAATTGATCGCCAAAGACGCCGACATGCAGCTGAGCAAAATTCACCAGACGGCGTCGAAAAACGGAGTTCGGGAGTGGCGCCTGGATGCAGAATCAGCCACGCTCATGGAAAAACAGCAGATCATGGTCCTGGCCAGGCCGGAGGTCGAGTTTTTCATGGAGGATGGGGACAATCTTCACCTGACCGCCGACCAGGGAACCATCCACACGGGATCCAGCCGGATGGAGGTTTCCGGTCGGGTGTCGGCCAGCACCAGCCGCTATCGCTTTCGCACCGAAACGCTCGACTACGACCCGAAAGCAAGAGAACTCCGGGCGAAAACGCCGGTGGCACTTTCCGGCGAGGCATTCACCCTGCAAGCCAACAGCATGGCCATGAATCTGGAAACGAACATTACCCGGTTCGAGGGCAATGTCGAAGGAACGATCCGTGAAGACCTGCAACTGTAAAACCGCTATGGGATGGCTGCTGTTGCTTCTGCTGGCCTGCCTTGGTCCGGGACTGATGACCCCCGGCCGCTGTATGGCCGCTGCGGACAGCCCGGCAGCGGAAACGACGAAAAAGGAAGCCAAACGGATCCGGATCACTTCCCAGCGCCTCATCTCGGATCAGTCTGGCAATGTCGCCGAGTTCATCGGCGATGTGCATGCCATCCAGGGCGACACCTCGATTCAGGCGGACAGCCTTAAAATTTTCTTTTCGAAAAAGTCCGACGGTGGCGAAGCCTCTGCGGCCCAGTCGCTGGACAAGCTGGTGGCCACCGGAAATGTGGAAATTAAATTCGACAATAGGCTTGCCGTTGCCCGGCAGGCAGTATATATAACAGCTGAGCGTGTTTTGACGCTGCATGGCCCCGGGGCCAGCGTAACCAGCGGAGAAAACACCATTACCGGCGAAACCATCACTTTTTACCGGGCAGATGGACGCTTTACCGTAGAGGGCGGGACCAACGGCCGCGTCAACGCCGTCATCCTCCCCAAGGAATCGGGGCTGGAGTAGCATGCGGATCGCCTGGCCCATGGGAAATAGCTGATGGCCACCCTGTCCGTGAGCAAACTCGTTAAGATCTACCGGGGCCGCAAAGTGGTGGATCAGGTCAGCCTGGGCGTGGACAGCGGGCAGGTAATCGGTCTTTTGGGCCCCAACGGCGCCGGTAAAACAACGACTTTTTACATGACCGTAGGCCTGGTCAAACCGGACAGCGGACGGATATTTCTCGACGATGTCGAAATCACGGAATATCCCATGCACATCCGGGCGCGAAAGGGCGTCGGATATCTTCCCCAGGAGGCATCCGTCTTTCGGAAACTGACCGTCAGGCAAAACATCCTGGCGATCCTGGAAACGCTGCCGCTTTCCCGCAGGCAACGGATCGAACGTACGGACAGCCTTTTGGCCGAACTGGGGATTGCCCATGTGGCGGATTCCAGAGCGGCGGTCCTTTCCGGCGGCGAACGAAGGCGGCTGGAAATCAGTCGGGCCCTGGCCACGGAGCCGGCTTTCATGCTGCTGGACGAACCGTTTGCCGGCATCGATCCACTGGCGGTGATCGACATCAAAAAAATCATCGCCCATTTGAAAAAGCGTAACATCGGCATTTTGATTTCGGACCACAATGTCAGAGAAACCCTGGAGGCATGCGATTCGGCATTCATCCTGAGCGACGGCAAGGTGATTGAAGCCGGCACCCCCGAGCAGATCGCGGCAAGCAAGATCGCTCGACGAATTTACCTAGGAGACGAATTCAAACTCTAAGATGGCTATCGAACTCAGACAACAACTCAAACTGACCCAGCAGCTGATCATGACGCCCCAGCTCCAGATGGCGATCAAGCTGTTGCAGCTATCCAGACTTGAACTCGTGGATACGATCCGGCAGGAGCTGGAAGAGAATCCCACCCTGGAAGAAGTTCAGGAAACACCTGAAAAAAACAAGGAGAACGAACCCGAGGAGGTTTCTGCCGCTTCCGAGGAGGCACGCGAAGTCACGATCGAAGAGAAGATCAATGACGAGATCGACTGGAGCA
Organism: Desulfosarcina widdelii; assembly: GCF_009688965.1. GTDB lineage: Bacteria > Desulfobacterota > Desulfobacteria > Desulfobacterales > Desulfosarcinaceae > Desulfosarcina > Desulfosarcina widdelii. Next base: position 1,329,675 of record NZ_AP021875.1, read on the forward strand.
ACTACATCGACGAGTACAACTCGCCGGGAAAAGTCAATTTCGAATCCGAGAACCGTGAAGCCCCCCAGTACGAAGCGTTTGTCTCGTCCAAGGAGTCTCTTAGCGACCATCTGTTGTGGCAGCTTCTGATGCTTTCGCCCACCGATATCGAAAAGCAGGTTGGCAGCCTGATCATCGGCAATCTCAATAAGGACGGATACCTGCAGCTTTCCGTCGAGGAACTTTGTGAACAGAGCGGAATTTCCATCGAAATGGTGGAGGACGTGCTCGAAACCATGCAGTCTTTCGATCCCGTGGGCGTCTGTGCCAGGGACCTGCGCGAGTGCCTTCTGCTCCAGGCGAATCTTCTCAACCTGGAAGACAGCCTCGTCACCGACATCATTTCCGACCACCTGAAAAATCTGGAAAACAAGAACTACAAGCTCATCTGCAAGGCCCTCAAGGTCAAGCTCAAGGATGTCATTGCCGCAGTCAATGTCATCAAGGCGCTGGAACCCAAACCCGGGCGCCAGTTCAACGAGGAAACCCCGCACTATATCATTCCGGATATCTACGTGTACAAAAGCGAAGGCGAGTTCGTCATCGTCCTCAACGACGACGGCATGCCCAAACTGCGGGTCAATCCCTTTTACAAAAGGGCCATCACCCGCAAAAACGAGGTCAGCACCAACGCCAAGGATTACATCCGGGAAAAGATGCGCTCCGCCGCCTGGCTGATCCGTAGCATTCATCAGCGTCAAAAAACCATTTACAAAGTCATGGAAAGCATCCTCAAATTCCAGCAGGACTTTTTCGAAAAAGGGGTGGTGCACTTAAAACCCATGGTTCTCAGGGACGTTGCCGAAGACATCGGCATGCACGAATCCACCATCAGTCGGGTGACGACCAACAAGTACGTCCATACGCCCCAGGGCATTTACGAACTCAAGTATTTTTTCAACAGCTCCATCAAGCGGGTGCATGGAGAGGATATCGCTTCGGCCAGCGTACAGGCCAAAATCAAAAAGCTCATCGAGGGGGAAAATCCCAAAAAACCTTACAGTGACAGTAAAATGGCCGAACTGCTGAAAACGGATAATATCAACATCGCCCGTCGTACAGTGGCCAAATACCGAGAAATGATGGGTATTTTGTCCTCCAGCAAAAGAAAGCAGTTTTAGGAGCGGTTGAATCAACCGGCCGGCTGGATGTCATTTTTCCTGTCCATCGACCGGAATCGAAGTTTCGTTTCAACCGGTCGATTTTCCATGAAGGGATTTACCATACAAGGAGGCCACCTCGCATGAACACTTCCGTAAGATTTAAAAACCTCGAATCCTCCGACGCCCTCAGATCCTACGTCAGCGAAAAACTGAACCGCCTCGATAAATATTTCAGCGGCCCGACCGAAGCCAACGTGGTTCTCTCCATCGAAAAATTCCGTCACAGTGCAGAAATCAACATTACCGGTGACCGACTGGCCATAAACGGCAAGGAAGAGACCGAGGAGATGTACGCGGCCATCGATATGGTGCTGGACAAACTCGAGGTCCAGATCAAAAAAAATAAGCAGAAAAGCCGGAAATTCCGATCCAAGGCAAAAGCAGGCTCAATGGCCCCCGAAACGGCCATCGACGAGGAAACGGAACCGCCTCGGGTAAGGGTCCAGCATATCGACTACAAGCCCATGGATGTTGACGAGGCGATCATGCAGATGGATCTGATCAACAACAGCTTCCTGGTTTTCACCAATGCCCGCACCGAAACGGTCAATGTGCTTTACCGGCAAAAAGACGGAAACTATGGGTTGATCCAGCCCAGGTCCTGACACCTCTATCGGAAATTGAACGTTTACATACGATTAGCGACACTGGATTTTACAGCTCTTCCGATCGGATAAACCAACAATGAAAATTCTGGATGTCCTCGACAAAGACGCGATCCTGATTGATCTGAAATCCAAGGATAAAATCGGCATTCTCAACGAACTGGTGGAGCCTGCCTCCCGGATTACGGGCATTGACCATAAACAGATGGTACAGGTGTTAATGGAGCGGGAACGCCTGGGCAGCACGGGTATCGGTGGCGGTATCGGCATTCCCCATGGAAAATTGAAAAACCTGGACAAACTGGTTCTGGGATTCGGTTTGAGCCGCGATGGGGTGGATTTCGAGTCCATGGACGGCCGCCCGACCCACATTTTCTTTCTGCTCATCACGCCGGAACACTCCACCGATCTGCATCTCAAACTCCTGGCCCGGGTGTCCCGACTGCTTAAGAAAGAGCCCTTGAAAGAGATGATGATGAAGGCAAAAAGTGCGGAAGAAATCGTTTCCATCATCAGTGAGGACGATGACGATTTCTAACTTGTGCCGATCCAGAAATGGCCAATTTGCCATCTCTTTCCTCATCAATTCGAAAATGGCGCCGTGAAACGTCCACCCATCGTCATTGTAACCGGAAGATCCGGTTCCGGAAAAAGCACCGCACTGGCCGCATTCGAAGATTCCGGTTTCTATTGCGTCGACAACATGCCCATTGCGCTGCTTCCGGTATTTCTGGAACAATCGCCGGGTCGTGCCGACGCATTCACCGGCCTGGCCTTCGGCATGGATCTCCGGGACAAAGACTTTATCCACCGCGTAGACCCCGTCCTGGACAAACTGAAAGATGGACCATTTGCATTTCGAATCCTGTTTCTCGAAGCCGACGAAAGGACGTTGCTCAAGCGCTACAGCCAGACCCGTCGCAAACACCCGCTGGCACGAAATAAAAGCCTGCATGAGGCCATTTCCGCGGAAAATCCCATTTTAGACCCCCTGCGCAGCAAAGCCGATCAAATCATTGACACCTCGGATCTCACCGTTCACGATCTGAAAGCGATCATCCGGACCATGGCTGCTGACGGCCAGGCGAAAATGTCGGTCCAGGTGATCTCCTTCGGGTTCAAACACGGCCTGCCGGCGGTGGCCGACCTGGTCATGGATGTCCGGTTTCTGAAAAATCCGTATTTCGTGGATTCGCTCAGGCCGCTGAGTGGTAAATCGGAAAAAATTCGTTCTTTTGTCTTGAATAATGATCAAACCTGTTTATTTTTACACAAATATTTTGAACTACTGGACATTTTGATTCCCCAATATGAAAATGAAGGAAAATCGTACCTCACCATTGCCATCGGTTGCACGGGCGGTCGTCACCGCAGTGTGGTCATTGCCGAGCAATTGCGTGAACATATCGCGTCATCGGGCCACAACGTATCGCTGACCCATCGCGATATAGACAAAGTTTTATCGTGACTCTTAATGAGACGCGGACCAACCCCCCAATGCAACGATGAAAGACAGGCTGATATGATTGGCGTTTTAGTGGTTACTCACTGCCGGCTCGGAGATGCACTGATCGAGGCGGCTGAATTTATACTGGGCCAGCGTCCCGAAGCCATGGAGGCGGTCTCCATCGACCTCAACGAAAACGCGGACAAACTTCGCAACAAAATCGTCGATGGCATCAAAAAGTTGAAAAGCGACGAAGGGGTTCTGATCCTTACGGACATGTTCGGCGGCACTCCGTCCAATCTGAGCTACTCCTTTCTGGAAGAAGGGCGCATTGAAGTGATCTCCGGAGTCAACCTGCCCATCCTGATCCGGGCTGCCAGCGCCCGTAAGACGCAAGCCCTGTCCGAACTGGCCGCTAATATCGAGGCTTTCGGTAAAAAAAGCATATCGCTGGCCAGTGGCATCCTGAAGGGCAACAAAAGGGCCTGAGCCTGCCATACCAGCAGCCGGATCGGTGATCCCCTTCTTGCATATACACGGTTATCGGTACCGGTCCGGGACGCCAACCGCTCCGCAGCGCAAGGTTTCGCAAAAGGCATGCGGAGCGGATCACCGGCCCTGCAAACGGTCATTTTCCTGCAAAACACCCGCAAGCGATTTCCGGGGTTAACCGCAAAGGAGGCAAAATGAGCATAAAAATCGGTATCAACGGCTTTGGCAGAATCGGACGCGTGGTATTTCGGGCCGCCCTGAACCATCCGGATCTGGAGGTGGTGGCCATCAACGATTTGACCGACGCGGCCACCATGGCCCATCTGCTGCAATACGATTCGGTTCACGCCCGCCTGGATATGGACATCCAGGCCAAGGACGGCGCCATCGAAGTGGATGGTAAATCGATCGCCTACACCGCCATCCGGGACCCCGAAAAACTGGCCTGGAAGGATTTCGGCGTGGACATCGCCTGCGAATGTACCGGTCTTTTCCGGGACCGCGAAAACGCGGCCAAGCACCTCACCGCCGGCGCCCGCAAGGTGATCATCTCCGCCCCGGCCAAAGAGCCGGACATTACCATCGTCATGGGGGTCAACGCCAACAAGTATAATCCCAAACAGCACAACGTCATTTCCAATGCGTCCTGCACCACGAACTGCCTGGCACCTGTGGCCAAGGTGCTATTGGAAAACTTCGGCATCAAAAACGGACTGATGACCACCATCCACTCCTATACGGGTGACCAGCGGCTGCTGGACTTTCCCCACAAGGATCTTCGCCGGGCCCGGGCCGCCGCGCTGTCCATGATCCCGACCACGACCGGGGCCGCCAAAGCCGTGGCCTTGGTGCTGCCCGAACTGGAGGGCAAACTCAACGGGCTGGCCATACGTGTGCCCACACCCAATGTTTCCATCGTCGATGTGGTGGTCAATGTGGAAAAAGACGGCGTCACCAAATCCGATGTCAATGCCGCCCTGAAAGAAGCGTCCGAAGGCTCCCTCAAAGGGATTCTGGGTTACAGCGAACTGCCCTTGGTATCGACCGATTACAATGGCTGCGCCCTCTCTTCGACCGTTGATGCACCGACCACCTATGTAGTGGAAAACATGGTTAAGGTGCTGTCCTGGTACGACAACGAGACTGGATACTCCAACCGTATGGTCGATCTGGCCGCCATGATCGGCAAGCAATTGTAACCAAGGAGCCCTTGCAATGAGCAGCCATCGAATCCCGCTGATCGCGGGCAATTGGAAAATGCACAAAACCGGTACCGAGGCAGTGGCAGCCGCCGGGCAGTTGAAGGACCTGGTCGACAAAGCCTCGGGCGTGGAGGTGATGATCGCCCCCACTTTCACCGCTCTTTATCAGGTGTCCCAGGTGCTTAAAGGCAGCAGTATCGCCCTGGCTGCACAAAACCTGCATTGGGAGCCCAAAGGAGCTTTCACCGGCGAGATATCGACGGAGATGCTGGTGGATGCCGGCTGCAGCCAGGTGATCATCGGCCACTCCGAACGCCGCCAGCTCTTCGGAGAAACCGACGAAACCGTCAATCGAAAAATTCAAGCGGCCGCTGCCGCAGGCCTGCTGCCCGTTTTCTGCATCGGCGAAACGGAAGCCCAGCGTGAGGCCGGCGAAACCTTTTCCGTACTTGACAAACAGGTCCGAGATGGTCTAAAAGGCTTTGTTTTTGATGGATCCACCAACTTGGTCGTTGCCTACGAACCGGTTTGGGCCATCGGCACCGGAAAAACTGCTACCCGGGAACAGGCGCAGGAGGCTCACGCGTACATTCGGTCCCTGCTGAAAACCCTCTTCGGAAAAACGGTGGCCGAGTCGGTTCGTATCCTTTACGGAGGGAGCGTGAAACCGGACAACGTGAAGGCCCTGATGGCCATGCCCGATGTTGACGGTGCCTTGGTGGGCGGCGCCAGCCTGGATCCGGAAACATTCAGCAAGCTGGTATTTTTTAACGATTGATCGGACCTTAAAAAACAAAAACTTATGTCAATACTATTGATTGTAATACATGTCGTCGTGTGCATTGCCCTGATTATGATCGTACTTCTTCAGACCGGCAAAGGTGCAGACATGGGGGCCGCTTTCGGCGGCGGATCGAGCCAGACATTGTTTGGCAGCACCGGGGCTTCGACCTTCTTGAGTAAGGCAACCACGGCAGCGGCCATCGTTTTCATGCTCACATCCCTGATTCTGGCCTACATGTCCGGCGGAAAGGTTACGAAATCGGTGGTCAGCGACGCACCGGTGCCCATCGAGCAGCCGGCCCAGCCGACTGACGGCTCAGCCGGCTCCGGAACGGCAGCGGATTAGCACAAAGACACAAAAATGCCGAGGTGGTGGAATTTGGTAGACACGCTATCTTGAGGGGGTAGTGGCCAACGGTCGTGCGGGTTCAAATCCCGCCCTCGGCACCATAGATAAATCAAGGGTTTGCAGAGATTTTACTCTGCGAGCCCTTTTTATTTGGGTGTTTACGAGGATGCCGCTAACCAAAATACTATTTGGAAAGGATTTAGAGGGTGTTATCGTGAAAGCTATTTTCATCAAACGGCCTCTTGGGTAACCGTTTGGGTAACATTTTCCAAGTAGCCTTCAAGTTGGGTAACGGCCACCTTGGTATCTTCATCATCGATCCGGTTGTACCGATCGAACATTTCCCGGGTGCTGTGCCCAGTGATGGCCATAATCACAGATTCGGCAACGCCGGCCTTCCGCATGTTGGTGTTGAAGGTGTGCCGCAGATCGTGAAAAATAAATCCGCCTTCCTCGAACCGGCCGTACACAATGCCGGCCTCTTTGCAGGCCTTTCTCAAGGCGGTCCGGACACATGTGATCGGCTTTCCGCGAAACAGAAAAACATATGATTTGTGCAGCGCCCTGGGGATCGCCTTCAGTTCGTCATGCAGAGCGTCACAGATCGGAATCGTCCGGGCTTCCCCATCCTTGGTCATGTCGGCCGTCAACCGGATCGCCCTACCCTTCAGATCGACCCTGTCCCATGTGAGCCCCAGGATCTCCCCCCGCCTCATGCCGGTATAGTATCCGGTCGCAAGGATCGGCCGCAAATGTCTGGGCGCCTTGGCCAGCAGCGCCTTGAATTCATCTTTTGATAGAATTCGATCCCGTATATCAGAACCGGGCTTCAAGGTTTTTTTACAGCGAGTGAAAACCTTGAGCACGTCCCCACCAACCATATCATTCTCAAAAGCCTTGATGATCATGGTACGGGTTTTACCGATCTCATGGTCTACCGTCCCTGGTGCCTTCCCACGTCCAACGCAATTGAGGACGAACTCTTGGCCGACAAAGTTGATCTGCTGATCAGTGATTTATGCGACAAATGGCCGGATCCACCGACCGTGAAAAATGAACCTCCAACCGTTGATCAGCCTTCAAGCAAAACCCGTTTTCGATTCGTCCACATTGCAGACCTGCGGTTAAAGCCTCCTGAATTTCTGATCAAGCCATGGCTGGAAAAGGATACCCTGTCACTTTCATTCGGTGATCCTGGCTGCGGGAAATCGTTCTTTGCCATCGATATCGCTGCCTCTGTGGCCACAGGTTCAGACTTTCACGGCATGACGGTCAATCAGGGACCGGTGATCTACATAGCCGGGGAAGGCCAGAACGGCATCGGCCGGCGGTTTATGGCTTGGTCAATTGTTCATGGCGCCGATCTTAAAACGGCCCCGCTTTACCTTTCCACGGTCCCATTAGGCCTGTGCGATGCCGATCAGATGCAAGCTGCTATGGATGCAGTTGAAGAAATCGCCCAAATAGCCGGCCCTTCCCTGCTGATCGTCATTGATACCGTTGCTCGAAACTTCGGCCCGGGTGACGAAAACTCAACGGCTGACATGGGCCGGTTTATAGCGGCGGCCGATCAGATCAGATCCCTGTACCACTCGGCCGTTCATCTGGTTCATCACACAGGGCACGGTGACAAAAAACGTGCAAGGGGATCCATGGCCCTGAAAGGCGCCATCGATGCAGAATATCGCCTGGACAAGGATCAGGACGCAATCGTCCGGGTGAAGGCCACAAAGATGAAGGATGCCGGCCTGCCCGAGCCCATGGCTTTTGAAATCCGCGGTGTGGATCTCCCCCTGAAGGATGCGGACGGTGACACAGTAAATAGCGCTGTGCTGCATCGGGTGGAATACACTCAGCCGGCGGCAACAACGAGAAAGACAGGACATGCCCTGGGCATTAATCAGCGCAAAGCTCTGGAAATTCTGGAACGCCTCTATGTTGCCGAGAGAAAAAGCCTCATGAGGCAGGGTATCAGGCCAGAAACGGCCCGGGTGTCAATCGAGAGATGGGGATCAAAGTGCAAAGAGGCCGGCATGAACCGGCAGACGGTTCACAGGATCAAAGCATCTTTGGAGTCTGGTGGGTTGATTGAAATAGAAGATTCACATGTGATCCCCTTGTGACCGTCACGTCATCGTACCAGCGTCATCATTGTCATCATGTCTATAGACACATGATGACATGATGATGACGGTAGATCTGGTACAGGCGTCATCATTTGATGACGAATGATTACATGATGATGACGCTGGTTTATAGGAGCATTCATTGCAAGTTGAAATGGAGGCATTTAACCCTACGGTGTTTACACCATTTTGAAATGAATAAGATTACAGAGATTTATCGTTCTTTGACAATTTATTGTTGACTTGAAGGGTTGGTATTTCGAAACCAAATCTTATTTAGAATTAACCACCGATTACTTTTCTTTTGATAGAAACTTAAAATCATGAGCGATTTTAAAAATGCAATTTTCATTTCTAAACAATAAGCCTTGTGAACTAAAATTTTCGGATCCTGGATACCTTTTCACTCTTTCCTCCGAACTGAATGAGATTCCAGCAATATGAGACAGGTCATTTTTATCTAACAAATAATTAGACATTATTTGAAGCCCACTGTCACTAGCTAAATTTGTTAAGTCATCAATATCCTCTAAAAAGCATGAAATTAATCCCGGTTTATCAGGAGGTAATTGTTTAATTGCTGCGTCTTTAACTTTATCTTTAATTCCTAAAAGAACCTTATCCGATTTTTTGGATTTTAACGTTATCTCGATAGGATTTATTGGCATACCATTTTTTTCACCTGCATAAAAAGCTCCATGAGCTTCATGCGGCTTTCGTTCAAACAATTCTCGACAAAGTTCTTTTATGTTAACACCTTTATCATCAGATTCTTTTAGATTTAGGGTGGCATATCCAAGTTTAAATTCGAAAGCTCCATTGATTTGGTTGGCATAAATAAGTTCGATAATTTGACGAGATAAACTTTCTAGATGGTGGTCGCTGCTATGCAATCGGTCATTCAACTCAATATCTATTTTCCCCATGTATTTTAGTTTCTCGATTTCTGGAATCAATTTCTCTATTAGTCTATAAAAATCCTTTCTCCAGACTTTTCTAGATCCATCGACAGTGATTCTCTTACACTCAACATTAAAATCGAAATCTTGAGTATTAACTATAAAATCAGGGCAATTATTATCTTCGTACCAATCGATTCCATGGCCATTTAATAGATAATGCCACGCCATATCTAGTTCAAAAAGAAAGTCAGAAGCCCTATTATCATCAAGTAAATCTTTTTTAAATTTATTTCTAACTGAATCAGGCATCATTTTTTGTAATATTGAAATTTTCTTTCCATCTGCAGCAAGTACTTTTAATCCTAAATCCAAGTTCTTCTTTATAGATTTTCCTTTACTTTCCAATTCATAAAAACTAATTAGTGAGTTCCACCATGGGTGTCTATGCTTAAGATAATATCTTTTATAAATGGGCCCAGCGTAATTTAATGATTTTTTATATTTATTAAGACGCTTTTCTATCTCAAAGCTGCCAAAGAAGTTAATCAAACTAAGGATATATTTGCGTGCCTCTTTGTCATATATCGCATTCAATTTATTCATTTTATTGTTTTGATCGTCATTGTTTATTTGTTGGTTTAAGACGCAGTTAAACTATCGAATAATAATTATACTGATAAAAGGCATAAGTACCTATGAAGATTTCATATTGGATCATGATGTTAAAATCTTCGTACATCGTATTTTCCCTATGTGGGATTGATGATGAGTAGCTGTAAAGTCATTTTCAATTATGCTGAAAAACATGATTGTCTGTCAAGGGTGGCCACGCTCAAAACTACCGTGTGTTCGTATCTTGAAGAAAGGTCTGTAATCCAAATAAAAGCTTTGGTGCCGCGCCCAAACGGCACTTCACCTGCGTACGTGTATCATATTGGAGACACTCCATCCCTTTATGTCTCATTTTAATCTTGCTTGGTGAGACACTTTTTGCAATAACAGTTTCAGATCCTCGAAAGCGTCTTAAACACGCTATGCTGGTATGATAGTTGATCGATTTTTTGCCTATTATTTACAACAGGTTAAACCCTGTTGGGTAACATCGGGGTAACCGATCCATGAGTAACAACCAAACTCCAAGCAAATCGGATTCAGATCAGGAACAGCCGGTTTTCGTCCCTGATCTGTTCAAGGGTGCTGTGAATGGTGACGGTACGGTCAATATGCGTTCGACCTGGGGCCGGTCAATCCGGGCCGTGAAGGATGCTCTTAAGGATGATCAGTTCGAAGCTGCCCGGGCTATTCTTGAGGATCAGATTGCACAGACAATGACTCTTGAACGGGCAATCATGGAATTCATGTTGGGCAATCCCGCTGCCTTCTTTGTGGACGGCAAACTCAACGAGATGATCAGCAAGGATCTCATGAACTTTCAGGAGCAGACGAGAAAGGCGCTGTATTTACTATTGGATCTCGACCGCAAAAAGAAAATCACCCAACCGAAGGGCAGCGCCGGCCGGGATCTCAGCGCCATAAGTTTTGATTAACCGGTGAAATATTTCGGGCAGGCCGTGAGCCCCAACGGGCGCCGGGCGGCCAAGGGTGGGGGGTGCCCCCGCGCAAAATTTTCAAAATTAAAAATTTTGAATCCCGCTAAACCAAAGCCATTGCTTCAGAGGCGGCAATGATGAGCAGGAGAAATGTTGATGTGAAAAGTAAAAATTTCATGCGAGCCCTCTCCAGTATTTAATGGTGGCCTTTAGATAACCCCTCGGATAGTAAGTCAAAAACTTTAATAAATTTATGACTTTCAAAGAAAAGCTCAAAACCTGGCAAAGCGGCCTAACCGGCTTCAACGCTTGGCTCCAAGACATCGAACCGCGGATCCTCGGCCGCAACAACCGCTACCAACCATTCACCCACACACCAAAACAGAAAAAATTCATCAAGCAAGTGCTGGCCACCGACCGGGCCGGCCGGTTCAAGCACTCGATCAGCCTGAACATCGAACCTCGGCGCCATGGGAAGAGCACCGTTTTTGCCCTGATCGTGCTGTGGTTTTTCACCAGCCGGCAAAACTTCACAATTCAGCTGTTAGGATCTTCTGAGGACCACTGCCGGCGGGTGCAGTTCAACACTCTGAAAAAGATCATCAACGCCTCTCCCAAGCTCGCCCAGCTGATCCCCGAGCAAAACCAGTTTGCATACACCATCCAGTTTCCGGAACTGAGAAATGTGACCCAGTATTCCGCCAGCAACACGGCCACAGCCTTCGGTGATCGAATAAATCTCATGTGGTGTTCGGATCTACACGCCTTTGTCGACCTGGCGCCTTTCAATGCCCTACAGGCCTCTCTGCTGGACAGTGAGGATTCTCTTCTGTTCATCGACAGCAACGTTGACGATACGGACGGTCATGTGCACGGCCTGCAGAAAGAGGCTGTTTCGGATCCGGATATGCTTTGTCAGTTCACCAGCTATCGGGATTTTGAACACTACGCCAAGGCGGCGCCGGCCTGGATCGACCGGAAGAAGGCAGCACGCCTGCAGAAAACCACTTTCGAGCCCGATTTCAAACGTGACATCCTGGGGCAGCGGTCGGACGCTAAAAATGCCCTTTTCACTTCAGAAATCATCCAGCTGTGTAAGTCTCGGTACCACGCACCTGTGGATGACAGTGCCACGCTCACTCAGGGCCGGGCGTATAAGATCGGCGCCGGCCTGGATCGGGCCAAATCTCTCATTGCCGGCCCCAGGGGAGATTTCACGGTCTGGACTGTGATTCTGAAGGTTGCCACCCAGGGCGGTGAGCCGAAATTCTACATTCTGAACCAGCACCGGTTCTTGATCAACAGCACGAAGGCAATTAAGGCCGTCATTCTGGAAGATCACAAGCGGTACGGTCTGGATAATGTTATCCTCGAAAACTACGAGGTGTCGGACCTGCATTCCTGGATGCTGGAAAATAATATCAACTGTGAATTGATCAGCGCTCACGATACGAATCAGAATGCCAGCTTTCCGGAATTCTACCGGATCGCCAAAGAGGGCCGATTTCATTTCCCTGCAGAGTTGGCAACGCTCGAGTCTGAGCTTTCGACGTTCACCTATACCCACAGGAAAAACAACACTTACAGCTTCGGGCATTCGAGCACGAAATTTCACGATGATACGGTTTATTCAACAAACTGGGCTATTTTCTCCCTGCGGCGGGAAGTGCTGAATCTGTTCGAGATTGCCGATATCAACTGTTTTAACCGATCCAGGAATCGGCACCACTGCTTTTTGATGGGTGGGAATTTAGAACTGCACTGCAAGAAGGATTGCCCGGCATACGATCAGGTGGCTATTATGTGGCGGCAGTACCGATCATTTCAGGTTGAATCGGAGATCACGCTGCCTGATTTCTTTCATTCGTTTGTGAAGGTGAGCGGAGCGGTGTTTTATCAGTCAGCGTAGGCTCTTATACCTTCAGGAGCTAAAAACCCGCGCTATATAATTCTTTCCTTGTTCATTGAGAATTCATCAGATAATTCATTAAGAATTGTTGGAGAGAATTAGATTGACATTTTAGGCAGTATTGATAAGTTTAATAAGATAGTACCCTGCCTAACTATTACGTTCAAAGTGAAATTAATTGTTAAAATGAATACTTTTTTTTGGGCGATATATTTTTCTTTTTTTTTAGCCGCTGGTTTTTTTCTCATTAAAAAAAATACTTCTACAGTTCGCCTCATTGTTCTTTTGCTAATTTTTATGCCTTTCCTAATTGTTATTATAGATGATCAATATGAGAGAGACTTAATAAAGAAAACTAAACCAAATATCGCTTTCCACATTATGACAAATGAGGAAATTTTCGGCGACATGGTGATCGAGAATGACGCAGTTATTTCAAAGTATGACTATCCACTTCAAGAATACATATTTTCAATTGAAAATAAGAATTCAGATTCAGTAACTTTAAAAAATTTCTCAATCCAATTTAACTTTCAAAACACTATCCAGACACTAAATGGCAGATTCGTTTTGGAAAAAAGTGATGGTGCCCATTTCTATAGTGCTTTAATCGCAGAAAATGATGCAATAAGTGTATATAATGAAATCGATAACACTTTAAACGAATCATTCTCTTTCGATATTCGAAAATTAGTACAAGATAATGAATCAATCAAATTGAACATTGCAGATTTAATTTTAAAAAAATTACCAACCAATCGAATATTTTATGGAGAAATAGTAATAGATATGATTGATAAGCCTCCCCTAACAATTAATAATGAACTTATTGACCTGTGTTTAGTTAACTACTCTTATGAAATCGCTGGGAATGTATTTAAAGAGAGTATAGAAAACAAAATTCCACGACCTGCCATAGAACTTAAACTTGCTGTGCATCATTATAAAAATAGCAAGAAATTTTTTAAAGAAGGCAATTATAACGGCGCCTTATTCGAACTCAATAATGCAATATATTTAATGCCTAATTATGTAAGTGCTTATATATTGAGAGGGAGAACGTATTCAAAGCTTAGACATTACGATGATGCAGAATCTGATTTTAAAAAAGTTATAGAAATTAGAAACGATTCAATTTATGCTTTCTATTATAGTTCGATAAATTTTGCAGTCAAAGGAGACTTAGATAAGGCATATAATGATTATCTAAATGTTAAAGATATTAATCCTGAAATCGCAAAATCATTAGCTCATGAATTATTTATAATAGGATACGATTATGGCGATGAGCAAATGAGTATGGGGAATTTTTTAGATGCGATTTTAAGCTATGATTTTGCTTTCTCTTTTAAACCTGAGTTCAATAGTTCAAAAAGTAAAAGAGAATTTTGTTGGAATCAAATTGGAAACCTAAATAGCATAAAAGAAAAATTTGGCCAAAAATGTAAATTAGGTAGCAAGTATGCATGTAAGTATCAGAAATTTCTAGAAAAATTAGATGATATTCTTTATAGTGATGTCGGAACCTTCGCTTTCCCTCTATCTCTTGATAAATTCATGAACGAACATAGATATATTGAATATATTCCTCATATTTATTTAAAAAACTTTGAGATACATTGCTACAGAAACCAGGACATGGAATTAAAATTTCAGTTCCGTAATTACAATATACCATTGGTGACATTAAGTTTCTCTGACTTTGATTCTATTCGAAAACTGTCAAATCGTTCTAAGTTATATATCAGCATATCTTGGAAAGAACATACAATAGAATTAGGATTAAATAGTAAAGTCGTTGATAGATACCCACAGTAACAAACTTAGATTCGTTGATGCTGGTAATTAAAAATTGTTACAGAACGTCTGAACCAGGCTATCACCAAGGAAACCCGAAGGACGGACCAAGTCGGGTATCATCTTTTTTTCTCCCCATTTTTGGATTATTATTTGGCATATTGGTTTTAGGACAAATTAATTCTTGGATAACAATATTTCGACCTGTTGCCATATTTCGATTTGCTATATCAACGTTCATAGTTACCGGAACTAATAAGCCAATATATCCTAACCGAAATTTCTTATCAGGTAGTCTCAAATTAACATTTGACAGAGACATAATTGTATCATAAAGAATGTCTCATGTTATTCCAATCCCAAGTCCCGACCCTTTTTCAAAAGCTGAACATGCAGCTTGACCAGCAGGCCAACCAAGCCCGCAAAGCCGATACTGTTAAGCGTTTAGCGTTCTATGAAGATCAGCAGTTGGATTACGTTCTCGCCCGGCTTGCCGAGATTTTCAGCGAACCGGAAAAGCTGACTCCAGCTTTCTGCAATGTAGTTAGTGCTCATCCACAGGAATAACTACCTGTAATAAATAAGAAACGCGCATTTTGTAGTGGTTTTTCTCTTCTCTTTGTAGTATATTGAAAGTCGCCAAACAACCAATATCACTACAAAAGAAAGAAAGGAGCCGATCACAAAATGCGCGAAAAATGGCAAAAACAGATGCCCCTGATGCCTCAGATCAAAGACCACGCCCAAGCAAAAGAACTTACAGCTATCAGTGGTATCATCGATGCTCACCCTATCATCTGTGATCGCGTTCTTCAAGATTTGAACAAGGGCAAGCTGGTGGCCTATCGAACTGGGGCTGACGGCATGAGCGCCGACCAGGTACTGCGTTGTGCTATCGTCAAAATCCTTTTCGGTTTTACGTATGATGAACTGGCATTTCATATTGTCGATTCGCAGGCATTGAGTTGGTTCTGCCGGATCGGTATCGCCGACAAGGGATACAAAAAATCCGCCCTGAACAAAAATATCAAAGGCATATCGGACGCCACCTGGGAACTGATCAATGCGGATCTTTTGGGATATGCGAAGCAAAAGGGCATTGAAAAGGGCCGACAGGTCCGGGTCGATTGCACGTGCGTTGAAACTCACATCCATCATCCCACCGACTCCAACCTGCTGTGGGATGGTGTTCGCGTGTTGACGAGGCTGCTGAAGCGCTTCCGGGATGAATCGGGGATCACAGTTCCTGACTTCCATAACCATACCCGTGTTGCCAAACGACGGATGCTGGCGGTGATGAATGCCAAACGGAAAAACAAGCGTAAGGTTGCCTATGTGGACCTGCTCAAAACCAGTCGCAAAGTGGTTGGGTACGCTCATAAGGCAGTCGCTGCGATCAATGCCGGTGCGACCTGCGACCCGCTGGTCATGACGATTGGCTTCCAGATCGAACATTTTGTCGATCTGACCCGCAGGGTGATCCACCAGACCGAACGCCGGGTTCTTCATGGAGAAACGGTCGATGCCAAAGACAAAGTAGTATCGTTGTTCGAGCCACATACCGATATCATCGTCAAGGATAGGCGCGATACGCTGTTTGGTCACAAAATCTGTCTGACCGGAGGCGCGTCGAACCTTATTTTGGACTGTGTCATCACCGAAGGCAATCCGGCCGACGCCGACCTGACGATACCGATGCTTGAGCGGCAAAAACAAATTTATGGCCGCTATCCCCTCAAGGCCAGCTTCGACGGCGGTTTTGCATCCAAGGAAAACTTGAAGCGAGCCCAATCGCGTAAGATCAAAGACGTCTGCTTTGCCAAGAAACGAGGTCTATCTGAAACCGACATGTGCCGCAGCCAATATGTGTATCGTCGATTGCGCCGCTTTCGAGCGGGTATTGAATCCGGTATCTCCTGGCTGAAGCGTTGCCTTGGCCTGACCCGCTGTACCTGGAAAGGATGGGACTCGTTTAAATCCTATGTTTGGTCTTCGATTGTGGCCGCCAACCTGCTGACCATCGCCAGGGGAAAAACAGCCACTTGAGACCTTAATCGATTCCGCATCGTGAAAACTGGTTGAACAAGTGCGCTTGCATTAAGCCGATTTCGGTAAATTAGCCACAAACCGATGTAGCGATGGTGAGAAAAATCCTGCCGAGGATTTTACCACTCTATTTTTTTTGCGACTCGGCTCTGAAAATTACCATTTATGGATCGACACTAGTTAAAAAGGTGATCAACAACCTGGCCGCTGTTTACGGAATGCCGGCCATTCGAAACGTTGAAGGCACCAAACAGGATCAGGCGATTTTTCAAGAAATCAGCACCAGCGCCGGGTTGCCCGTAAAGCTCAAAGCCGCCAGCAGGTACACGAAACTGTTAAAGACCATCCTTATCCGTCCGGTTTGGCGCAACGGCAAGATGGATATGGATGTTTTGACCGGTGATATTCTCGACGTGACAACCGGTGATTGCCCGGAGGATTTGCGCTCTGTTTTAATCACACATTATCCCGAGAGTGGCAAGCAGGATGAAGTTGAATTTTCATATTGGACAGGCGAGGTTTTCCAGCGCCTGGACTATCAGGGAAATGTGATTCTGGAAGAGCCCAACCCCTATCATGTGGTTCCCTATGTTCCTTGTTGGGACCGTTGTCCTTTGAATGATTTTTGGTTGGCCGGCGGTGACGATCTGATCAATATCCAAGAGGCAATCAACGAAAAGCTGACGGACCTTCTTTATGTAATCCGGATGCAGGGTTTCGGTGTTGGCTGGATTCGCAAAAAGAATCAGGCCGGCGGGCAGATCGGAGTGAACCCGGGAACACTGGTTGAACTCCCAGAAGATGGCGCTTTAGGATTTGAAAGCCAACAGGCGCCCATTAAGGAGATTCTGGAAGCCATTTCATTTTTAATCACCCAGGCCGCCGTTTCAAACGGCCTTTCCGTTTCAACTCTTTCCACAAAGGTTGTTCGAGAATCGGGATTGGCCAAGGTTCAAGGGCAGCGCGAACTCGAGGAATTGAGGCGCGACGATATCATCTTGTGGAAGCGATACGAGGAACAACTTTTCCAGATGATCCGCACCGTTTGGAACGTTCACAACCCTGCACGGAAAATCATCGCCAGCGCAGTTCTAAAAACTGATTTCTCAGATCCGAAACCCGAGATTTCCGCAAAAGATCAAGCCGAGACGTGGGAAAAGGAAATCGGATTAGGAGTCATTTCACCGATCGATGTGGTCATGATGAAAAATCAGGATCTGAGAACCCGGGAAGAGGCGGCCACCTGGTTGGAGAAAATTAAAGCTGAAAACGCAAAATTTAGAAACACAGAAACCTCGCCCACCCAGACGTAAAACGGAGGACACGCAATGGTTTTAGCAATGACTTTGGACACACTGGACAATCTCGACGATACCATCAAGCCCCTTTACATCGAAAAGGACGGAAAATTTCACCTGGACGTGGACGGCCACGATAAAAACGATACCGGTGATCGAATCCCGAAGGCCCGGCTTGATCAGGAGATAGAGAAACGAAAAGCATCTGACGCGAGCTTGAAAGAGATCGCAGACGGCTTTGTGGAGAACGTCCCGGAGGATATGCGGGACATCATTCCGGACTTGCCGCCGGCAGCCAAAATCAAATGGATTCAATCGGCCCAGAAAAAAGGGCTCTTCGATCCGAAGCCGACGGACGGTATCGACACCAAGCGCCCCGGCGGAAAAGCGCCGGAGAATTTCAGAGGTATGGATCCCCGGGCGATCATGGCCACGGGGTACAAAACGAAGTGAGGTAAATCATGCTGACTTTATTGGAAGCTGCAAAATTGGTTCAAGATCCCCTTGCAAGGGGAGTGATCGAGATCTTCCCCCGTTCCTCTGCCGTGCTGCAGTATCTGCCCTTTTTCGACGTGAACGGGCAGGCCTATAAATACAACCGTGAGGAAACCTTGCCGGGTATCGCTTTTCGTGGGATCAATGAATCCTATGTAGAAAGCACCGGGGTTGTAAATCCTCAAGTAGAGCCCCTTTTCATCATGGGTGGCATCTCCAAGGTTGACCGGGCTCTGGTAAAGACCCAAGGCAAAGTCAACGACCTCCGATCCATCTATGACGCCATGAAGGCCAAGGCCGCAGCCCTGACTTTCACCAAGAATTTCTTCAAGGGTGACAACGCCGATGATCCCAACGAGTTCGACGGCCTGGAAGAAAGACTGACCGGTTCTCAGAAAATTGCTGCCGGTGATACCAGCGGCGGCGACACCCTGACCCTGGACATGCTGGACATCCTGATTGATGCCGTGCAGGGCGGGCCGGATGTCCTGTTTATGAATAAAACCATGCGGCGGAAGGTCAACAAACTGATCCGGGCCGCTGGGCAGGCCACCGAGACGGTTTCCGATGTGTTCGGTCGGCAGATCAACGCCTATGCCGGGATTCCCATTGGCGTGATCGAAGAGGACAAAGACGGCAACGCCATTTTGCCGTTTACCGAAGACAACCCCGGCGGCGGGACTGCAGCCAGCACCAGCATCTATGCGGTCAAGTTCGGTGTTGCCGAGAAGGTGAGCGGTCTGCAGGCCGGCGGAATGGACGTATTGGATCTGGGTTTGAACCGGACCTTTTACGAAACGCTCATTGAGTGGATTTGTGGCCTGGGTGTTTTCCATCCCAAGGCAGCGGCCCGGCTCCATGGTGTGAAAAACGCATAACCCTGTGTTGGCGGGCCGCCTTGGCATCGTGCCGGGCGGCATCGCCACTGAATAGGAGATTTTCTCATGATCGATGTTGAACATATTTTGAAAGACGCCGGCCTGGTGGCCGCCGATGCCGCCGGGCAGGTGGACGGTGAAGACGTGATCGTCAACCTTGGCACCGGCCTGGTGACCGGAAACCTTGTGGTCGACGTGACGGCCATCGAGATCGCCGATGATGATGAACTCTACAAGATCAGTCTGCAGGGCTCGAGTTCTGCCACATTTGCCAGCACCATTGTTGACCTTGCCGAGATTACCTTGGGCGCTGCCGAGGTGATCGGGGGAGATCAGGACAGCGCAATCGGCCGATATATCGTACCCTTCCGCACCGAAAAGAACGGTACTATCTGGCCGTATGTCCGGCTTTACACCGATGTAGATGGCACCATCGCCACCGGTATCAATTTCAGCGCCTTTTTGTCCAAATAGCCATCTCCAGGGGCAGCGGAATCGTACACCGCTGTCACTCCTCCTGGCCTGTTGGCAGCGGCCTGGCTGTTACCTGGTAAATTCTCTCCGATCGATGACCTGGAACAGCGGCCTAAAAGGCCGGCCCGGCTCCAAGGGGTAGCCGTAAAAACTGGCAAACAGTACCCCATTTTTCACAATGAGAGGCCTCTATGACTTTTCATGAGCATGTTTATTTGGGTTTGAATAACACAATTGATCTACAATTGAAGGCGGATGGCATAGCGTTAACCGCCGAGCAAATGCAGAGCATCACCAAAATTGTATTGGTATTCAAAGAGCTTTCGATTTCCTCTGACGAACATCCAGATTCATTTGATTGGACCACTCGAGAGGATGAAGGGGTTGTTATTATGGCCCTTGGAACATTACCGATTCTCCCCGCTGGCACCGACCCGTTGGCATATCTAAAAATTTACGACTCAGAAAATCCCAATGGTGTGTATTGGGGAAACTTTATACTAACAGTTGAGGAAAACAAATGATCGTATATCCGGCCACTGGATACAATTCGTTCATCAGCACGGACGACGCTGAAAACTATTTCGAGGGCAGGTTGTACTCTGAGGAATTCATCACGTCTCCCGCCCAGGAGGCGGCCCTGATCACAGCCTTTCATGCAATCAACGCCTTGGATGTGACCATTGACGCCACTGACACGGCCCAGCTGCAGGCTCTGAAAAATGCGCAGTGTGAGCAGGCCCTCCATGAACTGCGGACGGATCTGGATGCCCAGGTGAAAACCCTCGGCCTGCCGGATCTGAAAATTCAGCAGCCGGAGCGGCCTCGGTATTCTGAGCGGGCCATGGACTTTTTACGGCCCTACATGACGGTGCGCACAATTGAGGTGTTGCGTTGAGCATCAAATCCACTGCCGAAAAAGGCGTCGAAGCCGCTTTCAAAACCCTGGGGCCCCTAGTGCAGGATGCAACGTATAAACGCATTGCATCCGAATCCCGGGACGGTCCCGATTTGGTTTACCTGTATGCCACAACCCCGATCAAGGCCGTGGTGACATCAGCCGGCGGCAGGGAGGATAAAGAGGCCTACGGCATGACCTACCACAACCACAGAAAGATTCTGGTGCCCCGGAAAGATTTAACAGTGATGATCCGGCCCCGCGACCTGATCATCATCGGCGGCACAGAATACAGGATCATCGATGTCCGCACAGATCCAACCGAGTCCATGTATATCGTCTACGCCAAGCTTTAATGAATACCATTATCATCTCAATTACTCACTTCAACGTTATCAGAAATGATACAAAAATATTAGAGGTATTTGTAAATCCCATTTACAAATAAACTATTTTTACTCATATATGAATCAAATTATTCTATTTTAAGTTGAAGTATGCTTAATATTTCTGCGTTATTAGTAATAAACCGAATGAGATAGAAAACGGCAATTTTTGTTAATCATTTCTCTTTTCTATGGTTATATTATTTTCACTATAAAACATAATTCCGTTTTCATAAAAACTCCATTTTAGTCCGTTCATTTTTGCTAATTCTGCAAGTATTTTTCCCCATCTTTTTTTAGGAATTATGATACCATCTTGTCTTAGAAATCTATATGTACCATAAAACTTTAGCCCATCTGTTTCTTTTTGTACTCGTTCAATTAGGTTTACAATATCTTGATGAGTGAAATTTGGCAGATGGATACCAAACTCTTCGCCTATATCTTCTAACCGGTTTGATTTATATTTACGAAAAACCTTTGTTAATAAATCTTCTTTAAATCTTTCAAAAGAACCTCTCGGCATGTATATATAAGTTTCAATGTTACTTATAGAATAATTGCCTAAATTTGTATAAACATTTATAGAATATTTGTGAGTAGATGATTTTTTTGCTGACAACTTCACATTAAATCTATCAGTATCTCCTTTTTTAATCGATTGTGATATTGGCAAATTTATTTGATATTTATTTCTCGAGTCAGCGTCAAATAAAATCTCATAGAAATAATTTATTGGCATAGCAGCACCGGTTGCCCAAGAGCCGCAAACTAATTCATCATAAAAGTTGAATTTTGTACTATTAGCATAGAATTTACCATATCTATCTTTTCCGGAATAAAAGATTTCTCCTGATATTTCAATTTCATCTGGAACCTGACTTCCAAATATATGCTTTTTTAATTTTTGCCAACTTTCAACCTCTAACCTAAACCTATTACTCGGATCATTCCATGTTTTATCTTCTATTATTGGTATCTTTTCATCTTTAAAAGATTCAATTAGAGTGGGTTTATGTATACTTTGACTTTCTTTTAAAAATTGAATATTAATTTCGTAGTATGGTTTATCTCCTTGGTATTCTTTGAGCACTATACTTCTCAAAAATTTTTTCCATGAATCAGAGATCCATGAATCTTCTATCTGTTTTTGTATATTTAGACTAAATTCCTCAGTAATATCCTGAATTTTATAGCTATGCTTGCTGATAACATCCTGATTGTTTTTAATTTTGATATCTACAGTAGGATCAATAGCTTTGCCCCATCCAAGATTTTTAAATAATAATTTATTTTCGGAACAATAACCAAATTCTATTATTGGGGTGGGGTCGATTTCGGATCGAATTTCATCAAACGATATTTTATGGATTAATAATGTTTTATCAGTATTATTTACAATTTTAAAATCTAATGTATTTCCTTTTACTCCTTCGTTCAATTGTTCCAATGAAATAGTATAATCATTATTACCATTTTTTTCTATATTTGATTTTATATTTATGCTTATCAGCCATGCGATAATTCCAAATATTGTTATGATCGAAACTACGATAATTATATGGTTTAATATGTTATATGATTGCTTTTTTGTTAGTTTAGAAAAAATATTTTTACTAATTACGTCTCGGAAAATGAAAAGACAGAATACAATTGATAACCCTCCTAATCCAGCGATAGAACCGGCAATCTTAAATATTTCCCACTTCATCTTTACCACCATCAATCCTGTGTAATTAATATGCGAAAATCCTTAATTATATTGATTAAATGAAATAAAATTATATTTTAGATAGCTAATAATTGCCATGCAAGTATTATATCATTATGGTTAAGTAGCAGAAGAGGTAGGAACAAATAAAAAAACGTATCTATGGTTACCTTCATACAGTGTATATTGTCAAGCACGTTGAAAACAAAAAAAAAGGAAAAGCAATTAATCATCATGCAGACTAACACCACGAAACCATTGTATTTGATTCAAAAATCCAAAGTTCCTACTTTCTATCATCAAAAGTGATAGTTTAACATTACAGTTTCTTTAAAATTTCAGATAGATTGTAGTTCTTAAGACGATGCTTTCTCAAAATAGAGGTACTATTAGCAGTATTTGGGTAACATAAGGGTAACAATGGCCGGAAATCACCCCTGTGATTCCCGACCATTGTAATTTTTTTTCTTTGAGTGTAACCTATTTGAATGCCACTCAATTTTTTCCCTAACAACCCCCTAAATCATTACAAAAATTGCCATATTTCTGGCTTGAGGGGGTAGTGGCCAACGGTCGTGCGGGTTCAAATCCCGCCCTCGGCACCAAAGATACTTAAAGGGTTGTAATCATTATGGTTACAACCCTTTCTTTTTGGAATATGCGATTATATGCGATTTTTCGTTCGTTTTTCGCACCCGCCCGCGCAGCGCCCCCTCCAGATCCCCCCGTCCTTCTCCGGGAAACCAGTGACAGTATCGGTCCACCGTAATGGCGATGGAACTGTGCCCGAGCTGGCGCTGGACATAGGCTGGACTGATATGGGCCATCAGCATAATGGTCGCATAGGTGTACGGTGAATATGATCATGGTTTCGATGGCATCATTCAATCATATAAAGACCTTTTCGAGAGCACTTCAGATATTGTCGTTCTGAAGCTTTTGAGGATACTTGCCGAGGGCAATTATCGTGGGCACCTGCCATGCCCATGTGATAGTGGGCAACGGCTTCGAAATTGCCACGGTCTCATTCTTTTAGAAGTATCCAAGGGTACCAACAGAGAATCATTTTTATATGATTTCCTACAATATCTTTTTTTTAAATACGAGTCTGTGGAAAAAATACCGCCTGGAATGATTAGCAAAAGAATACAAAAATATTTGAAAAAGGTGTTAAAAGCGACAGAAAAAATGGGGAAATAATTAAGACGCTGAATTGTTGTTTTTTAACAACAGTATGTTAGCAACTATTAAAAGGCTCCACAAGAGAGCCTTTCATTACTGCCTAAAATGATGTATTTGGAACTTTCGCTGGGTCAGTGGGAGGTGAATATTACCCTGGCTTTATCCTACTTGGAGCTTGCCGCTTAAACGTTGGGGATCGGTACATGTTGGGCCGGATTGCTTCATGGTGCGCTTAGATCATGGCAGCCATTGAAGGATGCTGTGGCATTGCCGGAAGGGCATAACCATCAATATGGCCTGATGGTAGAGTATGCCAAACCCAAATATTTCCGGTTGCCTGAGAGAAAAACGCCCTTCATCCATTGGAGATGAGATTGGACATCGAACCACTAAACCCCAGCATTGCATAAAAAATGAGAAAAGACCATGTTTGAACACATTTTGGCCGCCAAAGAAAGAATAGGCAACCACGCCAATAAAACGCCGGTAATGACTTCAAGGACGCTCAACAAGATCGTCGGTGCCGATGTCTTCCTGAAGTGTGAGAATTTTCAGCGAATCGGTGCGTTCAAGTTTCGCGGTGCCTTCAACAGCATCTCCAAGCTTACGAAGAAAGAGAAAGCACGGGGGGTCATCACCTATTCCTCCGGTAACCATGCCCAGGCCGTCGCTCTGGTGGGGCGGTTACTGAACATACAAACTACCGTGGTCATGCCAAACAATGCACCCTCGACCAAACTGGCAGCGACCAGAGATTACGGTGCAACAGTAATTGGTTATGATCCCACAACAGGTAATCGGGACGAGATTGCCATGGAACTTGAACGCGAGCATGGCTATGTAATGATTCCGCCATATGACCACCCGGATGTGGTTGCCGGTCAGGGAACTGCAGCATTGGAGTTGTTCGAGGCGGTTGAACATATCGATACCCTACTGGTGCCCTGCGGCGGTGGCGGACTGTTGAGCGGCTGTGCGATCGCGGCGACAGGTGCTGCCAAAAATTGTAAAACCATAGGTATCGAACCCGAGCTTGCAGATGATGCAACTCGATCCTTTCACACCAAAAAGCTGCACCGCGTGCACAACCCGCCGACGATTGCCGATGGCACCCGTACGCCGTCGCTGGGCGAGATCACCTTCCCTCTGGTACTCGAATATGTCGATGACATGAAAACAGTTGCTGAGCAGGCGATTATCGATGCGGTGAAATTTCTCTTCTATCGAATGAAGCTGGTCGTCGAACCGTCGGGAGCACTCGGTCTGGCGGCTTTGCTCAGTGGAACGATCAAACCGAAGGGTAAAATTGGAATCATATTGAGCGGCGGCAACATTGATTCCGATACGATGGAAATGATTTTGTCATCCTGATCCTGAAACGATACCGCATCAATCCTGCCAGAAGCTTGGCCGGAGGGCTTTCGAACTACTCTTCCTTGGGTGTCAGTGGGAGGTGGGTATTCCCCCGGGATTACCCCGAAATTGAAATTGGTAGAAATTATTGCTATTATTTCAGTTGGATATGGACGTCGCATAGGGTTCTATTCCCATACACTGAACTCATATCCAGCCCTTTCAACTCCAGATGTAAATCAGAGTTACCACAACCAACATAACGACTTGATAATATATCATTATAGATAGCTGTTCCTCTTGACATGTCCTCTAAATTTGATAAAATTACCGACACAACTTAGCAAGTGAAGGTGATATTATCAAAGCGCCATCAAAGACAGATAAAAAGAACGCCCGATTTGACAAGGCGGTCGCTATTTTCAGAAAACACAGCGGTATCATGCACACGGCTCAAGCACTACGGGCTGGCATCCATCCCAGCACACTTTACACCATGCGTGATGACGGCACCCTGGAGACGATCAGTCGTGGTGTCTATCGTCTTGCCGAGAGCGAACCGCTTGGTAATCCTGATCTGGTAACCGTAGCGACACGAGTTCAGAATGGTGTTATCTGTCTGATTTCTGCACTTGCTTTTCATGAAATCACGACACAGATACCCCATGAGGTCCATGTCGCGCTACAACGTGGAGCAGAGATACCCCGACTGAACTATCCGCCAATTAAAATCTATTGGTTTTCAGGTCGGGCGTTCACTGATGGTGTAGCGGTTCATGAGATTGACGGCGTAAACGTACATATCTACAACGAGGAAAAAACCTTGGTGGACTGTTTCAAGTTCCGCAATAAAATCGGTCTCGATACGGCGGTAGAAGCGGTTCGTTTTTATCGTGAACGAAAAAGTGTCAATGTCGACGCTCTCATGCACTTTGCGAAAATATGTCGGGTTGAAAAGGTGATGCGCCCATATCTGGAGGCGATTCTTTAATGGTCAAAGGAACAAAAAACATAGCTGCATCGGTACATCAGCGACTTCTTGACAAAGCAAGGCAATCATCCCGGCCTTTTAACGAGCTGCTGCAATATTTTGCCATTGAGCGGTTTATTTACCGCATCGCCAAGAGTTCGTATGCAAACAGATTCATCCTCAAGGGTGCATTGATGTTTTCTGCATGGTCCGGCGCCCTATCTCGACCCACGATGGACATAGACCTGCTGGGTAAAATCGACAACCAGCTCGATACCATCACAGCTGCCATAAAGGAAGCTTGCCTGATGGAGGTAGAGGAAGACGGCATTTGTTTTGACGCCGAAACAGTGAATGCCGTCAGGATAACTGAGGATGCCGAATACGAGGGTGTACGTGTCCGCGTTCACGGAAACATGGGTAAGACACGAATCTCCATACAAATCGATATTGGGTTCGGTGATGTGGTCGTTCCAAGTCCCGAACGGGTTTCCTACCCTACCCTGCTTGACTTTCCAGCACCAGAATTGAACGGCTACACCATGGAAAGCACAATAGCCGAAAAATTCCAGGCCATGGTGAAGCTTGGCGTTGTGAACAGCCGTATGAAAGATTTTTACGACATCTGGGTGTTATCCCGCACATTCAATTTCACCGGCGAGATTCTTGCTGAGGCGATTGAAAAAACATTTGAGAACCGAAAAACGACGCTTAACCGGAACAGTGTGATCTTCGATCCATCATTCGGGAAAGACAAGGCCAAAAATGTTCAATGGCAGGGGTTCATCAGGAAGGCAAAACTGGATAACGCTCCTGATTCGTTTCAGGACGTGATTGCCGATCTGAAGATTTTTCTTGAACCAATTGCATCATCAATCGACATGGGACAGGCGTTTACCAGTACGTGGACCGCGCCAGGTCCATGGCACTGATCACAGTGCCGCCATCTTTTTTGGCCTCATTATGAGGGGATCGAAAATATGCGATAAATATGCGATTGTGCAGCAGGAACCGTTCCAAAACTCGTTTAAACTCGCATAAACTAACATTTAAATCAATAACTTATTGAAATCATTCACTATCTGGCTATTCCCGCCCTCGGCACCATCTTATTGAAATTATTCATAATTACTTAGGGCACTTACCATTGACAGCTTTTTGACAGCTGAATGGAGGTGCCCTTTGTCTTTTTTGGTGAAGAAAAATCGGATATACCATCTGCAGGTCAGGGGATAACCCGACGAATTGGCAGGGGCCAGTTCAACTACATGCAAGGGATCTTTTCTGAGGATAAGGTTATGAGTTTGCTGAGGTGTCAGTCGGAAAAGTGGGTCGATCTACAGCAACCTATTGTAATATTTCGGAAAGAACTGAAAAAAGGAATCCAAATGACATTAATCGATTCTTTTTGATGCCGAAAACGTGAGGTTCGGGCTTATCGTTGCGGATCCCATAATAGCGTA
The DNA here is from genome assembly GCF_009688965.1 of Desulfosarcina widdelii. GTDB lineage: Bacteria > Desulfobacterota > Desulfobacteria > Desulfobacterales > Desulfosarcinaceae > Desulfosarcina > Desulfosarcina widdelii. The sequence continues at coordinate 1,357,193 of NZ_AP021875.1, forward strand.
TTATCAGCTTCGAAAAAATCGGCCGATCCACAGAGAGTCAGTGCTTCCCGAAGATCAGAGGCATCTCCAATCTGGCGGATTTTTCGCCTTCTCGCCCTGAAACGGAAGTTTTTAAGGTAAAAACAGTGGATTAAGCTTGTTTTATAGCCTCTATTGAGCTACTAACCGTTTAATGTCAATCGGTTAGCGTGGCCCGCCCTTACGCCACATAATGTTCTGGCATACTCAGGGATGAGATCAATGGAAAATGACAAGCGGCAATACCCTCGCAGCAGTTCATACATAATTGCCCAATACAAGGTGCTCGAAGGGACATTCCGGGACGTGATCAAGAACATAGGTGCTGGTGGATTATCAGTAAGAACCCAGAGAAAGGTCGCAATCGGCCAACCGATCTCGATTGCATTCCCATTGTTTGAATTTGACAACCTCGTAGAAGTTGCCGGTCGGGTAGTCCGTATTGATCCTTGCGGATTCGCAGTTACATTCAATGAGCCAATTCATGGTTTGATCTGTAAAGAGGGGCACTTCCCGGAAATTATTCATGAGAGAGACCGGTTAAATTAGAAAGATCGTTGCAGGAGTCCAATCATGTGTGGTCGCTTCGCTGGCTTCAGACCTCTTGAAGAGTTGATCGACCGCTTCCCTATCGATGTATCCAAAGTGAAAGCCACGGAAAACTATAACGTGGCTCCCGTTCAGGAAGTCCTTGCCATTGCCTGGTACGAAGATCAAAATCATCTGGTGAAATTCAATTGGGGACTGGTTCCGTACTGGGCCAAAGACAAAGCCGTTGGCAACAGGATGATTAATGCAAGATCTGAGACCGTGGCCGCCAAGCCCAGCTTCCGTGATGCATTCAGGAAACGAAGGTGCCTGATACTCGCTGATGGTTTTTACGAATGGAAAAGAGACAAAGGGAACAAGCAGCCGATGTTCCTGACGCTGCCTGACGGCAGTCCATTCGCTTTCGCAGGCATTTGGGAAACTTGGGACAAAGAAGAACCCCCATTTCTATCCTGTACGATTCTTACCCGTGAAGCCAGTGAGTCAGTCAGGCCGATCCACCATCGGATGCCGGTTATACTGAAGCCAGAGGCGTATAATGACTGGCTGAATCCAGCAAACCAGGACGTCAGGATTTTGCAGGACATCATTGAGAACCAGATATACACGGAACTGGCAAGCAGACCGGTTTCCAAACAGGTCAATTCCGTGCGGAACAACCGCCCGGAGAACATGCACCAGATCGAACTATTCTGAATGGAGATACTGTCGAGAGGCATCCTGACGGTCGGTCCGAATACCCCGTGCAGCACAATCCACCTTCCTACCCATTCGACTGACCAGGAATTCCATATACACAGCAACTGCATGCAGGTGTATATGCGAAACGATCACAATACCATATTTGGTAGCTCAGTTACGGGCAATGCAGAACTGCGCCTCCACTTCCATCTATGCCAACCTATTCCTAATCCGGGTCCAGGAAAAATATTTTGGCGGGATGTATTTATTCCGATCACGCCTCGTTTACGTCGTCCTGTCTACCGGGGAGCCTGCTACCACGACCGTCGGAATCTTTCCCAGCAATAACAATTCAATTTTCGAGGTTCCCACGGGCCGTGGATGCCGCGATAAATTTTTTCTTTGCCTATCAAGAAAGCGCCGGATGATGATTGGCGAATGGCAGATAATCCGCCTTACACATATTAAAGAAGATGCCGCAGTTTAAATCATTTTACCTTTCTTAAAATACCTCTCCACCTTGACAACCTGACCGGCGAAAGATAAAGCACATTCATCCGGTTCCGACATTTTTAGACGCAATCGAATCGGTTTTTTCACCCCTGTCCTTTTAAACCCCATTTGCTTGGATGCCAGAAGGTTAGGAGGGAACCTGTGACCTTCCAAAACGGTCTGAAAGCCGGTGATACGATCACCAACGCCGCCCTTGCCCGAATGTTCAAGTGTGCGACCCAGGGCGGCATGCGGCGTTCCCATCGTACGAACAGCTTGGTTATCATTTCAGACCACACCAAGCACATCCACCAGGATCGCTGGGTTTCCAGCAACCTAATCCATTATACGGGCATGGGGCTAAAAGGCGACCAGTCGCTGGATTATCTGCAGAACAAAACGCTCCTGGAAACGCCGGCAAACGGCGTAACCCCCTATCTTTTCGAAGTGTATCATCCAAGGCAGTACCTTTTTCGAGGCCTGGTGAAATTGTCAGGGCCCCCTTTTAAGGAGTGCCGGCCGGATGTTGACGGAAAACCGCGGTCCGTATGGATTTTTCCCTTACAGGTGGTTGGAGACGATGCGAGTTTTGTTGTGCCGGAGAACCTGGTTGTGAGGAAACAGGATCGCGACCGCCGGTGGGCACAGCATCTATCCGATCAGGATCTTTTCTCCTTGGTAGTGCATTCCAGTCGGAAATCGGAAGCAGGTCATGCCCATCCCGTAGACGGCGAACAAAACGCCTGCGTTGCCGAATTTGCCAAGCGCAGGGCCAATGGCGTCTGCCAGCTATGTGATCGTGCGGCACCATTTTGCAACAAATTGAACGAACCCTACCTCGAGCTTCATCACATCCGGGCGCTGGCCCAAGGCGGTGCAGACATGATCGCCAATACAGTGGCCCTGTGCCCCAACTGCCACAAAAAAATGCATATCCTCAATCTCCGGGAAGATCGCAAAAAACTGAAACGGGAAGCGCTAAAAAATTGCTGCCAGTTGACCATCGATGGCGGGATCACCTACATATAAAACGCAAGAAAATTCCCGGTATGAATTTCAGGCGGTGAACAATTGAAAACAAAATCATTGTACTGACAATTGTTCATTAAATGATTTTACAACATTTGTCGCATCATTCGCCAAAAAATGGCACCAGATAAAAGAAAAGCCAGGGAAAACCCTTGATCAAAGTCGCTCATTTCTTCCCGGTATCGACCGCCTTCAATCCCGACCGGGACTTTCCCTCCCTACCCTGGCCAGGCCATCCTGCCAGTCCATCTTTCTTCCGGCATCCTAATCTTTTCTCAGCGGAATTCGGTCTTTTTGACCGACTCGAATTGCTATTGTACAATTTACTATAGTTGTAGTAAAAAAGACTACAATCAATCTGTTGTGTTTTTTCTCTTAAAAACGATGGAGATGCCCACTGATGAGGGTTTTGCCTTGAATCCTCCCAAACATCCCAAACGGAAAGGCCAGCGTCGATGAACAGACAAAAATCGGCTTACGATGCTTCGCAACTCGGTCAGGAAAATTTTGGTTCTTTTGAAACAGCGGATATTTTGGGGGTAAAAAGGAGCATGATCAACAACGACATGAAGCAGGGCTATCTCCCCTATGGAAAAAAAATAAAACGGGGTCGGAGCGCACGCACGCTCTTTTCCCAACGCGATATATATCTGTTATCGCTTTTCTACGAACTTCATTTCGCTGGGCTAACCAAACGGCAGGCATTCAAAATCGTTCAAAGCATAGCAAACGAACCCCATGACTTCATCATTCTCAAAACGCCCGGAAAGCCCGACGGTCCGGCAAACCGGCTTTTTTTCAAAGATTACCTGTCTGTCCAGGTACTGGAGGAAATAAAAAAAAATGGCGCCACGCTGATCGTCAACTATAAAAAGATAAAACAGGACGTTGACAACCGCCTACATGGCGCCACTTCGTTCAGACATCCGATGGATCTTACAGCATCCCGATGACTCGCAAACATTCGGTAACGTCGGCGTAGTTTGACGGGTAGGTCCATTTATAAACTTTTGATGCAGCCATGGCTTCATGTGTAAAATTCAGCAACATTAAATACTTGGCTACTTTCTTGGCCAGTTTGGGATCCGTTGTGGCACAAGCCGCAAACGGCCATTCGGGATACAAACGGGTGCTGTGGACAAAGGGGTAGCTGTCCTCCATTTTATTGATAATCCTGAAATCCTGCATACGGATAATTCCTTCGGATTCCATCCGCTCCAGGGTATCGGAACGAACGGTGCCCACATCGGCCATTCCCTGCTTGATCGCCAGCACAACCTTGTCATGGGTTCCACCCTGGACGAATGTCGAGCAGTCTTTCTTGGGATTGACACCCTGTTCCAGCAAAAGTCTCCAGGCCATCTGGGCACCGCCGAATGACGAATATTTAACGCACATCAATTTCTTGCCTTTGATATCCTGAATGCTTTTGACAGAACTGTCGTTGCGCACGAACAGGACGCCGCCGAACTCCTTTAAGGCGATATCCTTTTTGCGATTGATCATCGTACTGATTGCCGTGAGACCATATTGGTCCTTGAAACGGGCATAAAAAGCGGAGTTAGCTAAAAGAAAATCGATTTCCTTGTTTTTGAGAGCCGGTTCGATTTCAACGAATTTCAGGGGGACCAGGACACATCTGGTCTTCAGCCTTTTTCCCAGGTAATCGGCGGTAGGCCCCCATTTTTCCTGGGCTTTTGCCACCCCTCGTTTTGCCAGGACGCCAAATCGAATGTCCTGCTGAGCATAAGCAGAAGCCAGACCTGTTAAAAGAAAGGCAATTGTTACAACAAATGTAATAACTGTCCGTTTTCGCATGCGTTGTTCCTCCATTTTCGTGCGGGCTGTAGTTATTTAATGTCTTGAGCACCTACCGCTTGCAAATGAAACAAATTTTCCTGCAGATTTCCGATATGGAGTGTTTCGGCATCAAACCGAAAAAACTCAATTTAAATTTGGAATGCAAATAGCGTGACAAATTTTACACACCGTTTTCATCTGCTTGGTGAAATCAATTTTTTGTGAGAGGCAATTAGGCCGGATGAAAAAAAATGCAGCTCAAACAGGTGGATCGGGAAAGATTGCAGGAGGGGTGCGAAGATCTGGTGAAGGCGTAAACAGTACCGATCGCGTCATGCGGATTTTATAAACCTGCCCCGGACGAGATCCGGGGCATCCAGAACCTCTGAAATGAAAGAAAATTTGGTTTTTTACGAGGTCATCAAGCCTGACCTGTGTGATCAAAGCCTGACCTCTACCTTGTCTTTGAGGTAATTTTTGACAGCGGCGATGGGAACTTCACGCCGGTGGAAGATTCCCGCCGCCAATGCCGACTCGGCATCGGTATTCCGGAAGACCTCTGCAAAATGGGCCTCGCAGCCAGCCCCGCTGGAGGCGATCACGGGAATGGTCACCGCCTTTTTGACGGCGTTGATCAGTTCGATATCGAACCCTTGATTGGTGCCGTCACGATCGATGCAGTTGAGCAGAATCTCTCCCGCCCCGAGTTCCTCGCAGGACCGCGCCAGGGTTACGGCGTCCACATCCCGCCCTTCCCTTCCGCCTTTTATCGTGCATTGAAACCAGCAGTAGCGCTCTCCTGCGGGTCCCGGGATGGCGGTTTCGACGGTAAGGTGGGAAGTTACGTCCGGAGATTGTACATACACGCGGCGGGGATCGATGGATATCACCACGGCCTGGTTTCCGTAGACGAAAGAAATCTGCTCAATGGCGCTTTTTCCGCTCTTTTTGCCGCTTTTCAGGTACTCTTCCACGATAAGAACGGCATCGGAACCGATGGAAATTTTATCCGCACCGGATCGAAAGTATTCGTCGGCCACCTCCAGAGCGGTGTAGGAGCGGCCGTTCTTGTCAGTAAAATCACGGATGCCGCCGCCAATGGTCAGCGGGACAAACACATTTTTCGATGTCTCCTTGAGAACTTGAATCATGGGCATATCCGCCAGGGGAAAATCGCGGAATCCGGTAATGTTGAGAAATGTCACCTCGTCGGCGCCTTCTTCGAAATATCGTCCGGCCAGTTCCACGGGTTTTCCGAGATTGCGCACGTTGCCCGCCTCCCTGACGTCGTACTGGTCCCCCTTGGTGACCACCAGATCGCCCCGGTCATTGGCCCGCACATCGAGGCAGGCGATGATGCGCTTGGCCAGACGGGTCTGCTCGGGACACTTCTCGGGTATCGATATCCGGCGTTCCTCACGGATAAAATTCTCCAACAGCTTCAATCCCGTTGCCCCACTCTTCTCTGGATGAAACTGTGTCCCCAAAATATTGCCCTTCTGGACCGCACTGACAAAAGGGTATCCGTAATCGGTAAGGGTGAGCACCGTTGCAGGATCATCGGCCACGGCATGGTAGGAGTGGACGAAATAGAGCTTCTCGTCCCCATCGAGGCCGTCGAACAGATGGGTGGGTTGCTGCACGCGGATTCCGTTCCAGCCGATGTGCGGGACGGACAGGTCCACCGTAAACCGCCGCACCCGCCCGGGCAGCACGCCCAGCCCCTTGACTTCGGGGGATTCCTCGCTGCCCTCGAACAGGGCCTGCATGCCGACGCAGATCCCCAGAAACGGCCGTCCGGAATCCAGGAAAGTCAACAGCGGTTCAACGAACCGCTTCTCGTGCAAAATGGTCATCATGCTGCCGAAGCTGCCAACACCGGGAAAAACCAGTTTCTCGGCGTTCACGATATCCCGATCCGATGCGGCCACACGAACCGTCTCACCCAGTTTCTCGATGGCGTTGATCACGCTGCGAACATTCCCTGCGCCATAATCCAGCAAGGTAATCATTGGTCTGCATCCTCTGTAAATTGAACGATTTCGGTACCCGTTGACGCGCGGTACTCCAAGAGAACCCCGTTTCTTACACCATCGACCCACTGAGCTCAACCGGTTTTTGGCATATCGATCATGTGACCATTCGGCTGGAAACGCAGGCCCGGCAGGTGCCGGACCGATGATTGGCGGCATCGGAGAGGGAAAGCACACCGATGATGCGCTGGGGATCCGCGTCGTGCACGAAAATGCGGCTCATGTCTCCTAAAAGCATGATCGTCATGGCCTGATTGACGGAAGCCGTTTGATCGCAGGAGACCACCGGCCGGCTCATGACCGAAGCGGCGTCGGCATCCGGGGCAACGCCATGGCGCCAGGCCACAATCAGGTCGGTTTTGGAAATGACGCCGGCGGGATGGCCCGTTCCTTCCGTCACCAGAACCGCGCTCATCCGGTGACTTGTAAGGGCCTCGATTACGGCAAATAAGGTGTCGTCCCTACGACTGTCGATCACTCGGGGCGTCATCACCTCCGCCACGGTGGATTCGGCCGGTGCTGGGACATCCAAAAGATCCGCGGGTTGATGTGACCGGCTTTTGCGGCACTTGCGGCAAATCTGAAATACCAGTCCAAGGATGTCGCCATAATTGAGCATGCCCTCGTAGCGGTCGGCATGGGCTCCGACCACAAAAAGCTGATGAATGCCGCTGCTTCGCATGCTGTCTAACGCATGGTCCAGCCCATCGTCCGAAAAACAGGTCTGCAGCGGAGCGACCATGATTGCTTCCAGCGGCGTATCCACGGGCAGGTCGGCATAATAGGCGCCGACCATATCGGTTTTGGCCACAATCCCGGTCGGTGCCCCTTCGCCGTCCGTAACCAGTAGGGCATCGGCTTTGTATTTGATCATCCGCCCAACGCCGGTGGCAATGGATGCCGTCCCCTCCAAAGAAACGATCTGACGCCGCATGGCCTCTTTGACCCGCATACCGCTCAGTACACTTCGGGTTGTGGCGGTGGTCATGAGCCTGTCCTTTCCATTGGCGGTCAGTCGACCAGGTAACGCTGCAGCAGGTGGTAAAACAGGTCGGAAATGTAAACGATGCCGACAACCTGCCCATCACTGACCACGGGAAGCCGTCGGACATGGCGCTTGATCATGATGTCCACAATGGTCATCAGATGGGTACGCGGTTCGATGGTCAGCACATCCGGGGTCATCAGATCGCCCACTTGAATCGATTTGACCCGGCCCAGCAGATCGCCGAATGCCCGGGCCTGATCGGTTTCGGTCAATTCCTGCCATACATTGGCATGGCGCGGCTGGACGAAAAGCAGGATATCGTACATGGAGAGCATGCCCACCAGTTTATCGGCATCGTCGGTGACCATCAGACCGAAAACCTTCTTGCCCTGCTGTTGGCTGGCCTCCTTGAAACGCTTGACCGCTTCGGCGATGGTATTGTCCGGTTTCAAGGTCGTAAAGCTTGTGGCCATTACATCGCTGGCAAGCATGGTCGAAACTCCTTTGGGAATTTTACCGTGGTGTTCTTTCCATCGCCGAATGTAAACGCCACGGCCGTGACACCTTCGGCCTGAATGACTGCAGGTCTGGCGGCGGAAAGTTCGAAATGCAGCGTTTCGGTGGGCCCACCGTTTATGATCGCCGGCCCGATCTGGGGGTTCGCCTCAAAAGCACCACGGTGGCGCCCGTCCCTCCGTCGCAAGGCCTGGCGCTGGTGAAGGCGATGACCCAGCGCTTCCACTCCCCCCGGGTCAGCCAATCGAACACCCGGCGTTTGATTACCGGAGGTCCCGGGCTGCAGCGCCCCCGGCCGTGGACCACCAGCACCGTACGCTTTCCGGCAGCGATGACCCGGCGCATGAATTCGTTGAAGTCGTCCCGGGCTGCGGAAACGTTCAGGCCGTGCAGATCCACATGGGCTTCGATAGAGAAATGCCCGCCGTGAATGCGCCGAAACAGTTCCGGCGGCATCCATTCCGGCCCGCCTTCCACATATTCGGCGGTGTGCCGAACCACGAACCCCTCGCCGGTTTCCACCAGCCGCCTGAGCTTTTCCATGGCTTCGGCATCGGGGTCTTCGCAGTCCTGTCGACCGGCGGAATACCGCCGCTGAAACAGCTCGGCCTCTTTCCTGACGGCCAGGGGAACCACGTCGGCCATGGCATTTTTGAACAACCGGTACTCTTCTGCGGGCGTAAGGGGTCTGGCTGGCAGTTCCGGCAGGCTGACCTCGGGCAGTTGGATCTTTTCACGGGCCAGAAGGTCGCCCAGGGAGGCAAAGGGTCGGTTTCCGATGGATAAGCGACGGTGTGCCATGGTCTCTCCAGCGGATGTTGCCATTTGTTCGGCGGGTTGTTCAGCCTATGTTAACCCCAACGTTGCAAAATGGCGTTGAAAGATTCGTTTGCGATCCACACCGCTTTTGTACTGAAAGTAGTCCGCCAGAATGGCGGCATGGTCGAAAACCAGCGGTTCGGGCAAAGATTCCGGGCCGAAAACGCCGGCGGCTTTGGCATCGTCCGCGGCAACGGGCTGTCCTTCGGCCGTTGCCAGAAATACCGTGGTCAGGGTGTGGTGCCTGGGGTCCCGATCCGGCCGACTGTACACATAGAGCAGATCCGTCAGATGGACGTCAAGGCTGGTCTCCTCGCTGGCCTCCCTGACGGCGCAGGTTTCGACGGATTCGCCGTAATCCACGAAACCACCGGGTATGGCCCAGCCAAACGGTGGATTGCGGCGTTCGATCAATACGATGCCGCCTTCGACTTCGATGATGATGTCGACGGTGGGCAGCGGGTTGCGGTAAGGACCGGTCATGTCACAGCTCCGGAGCTCCCGATGGAATCAGGCAGACGAAGGTCAGCTTCTCTTCCCCGACATTTCTGATCTGATGCTCCACGTTGCCGGGAATGAAGGCCACACTGCCGTTTGCCACCGGTAGCCAGTGGTCTCCCTGCCACACTTCGCCCCTGCCGGCATGAAAAAAGATCTCGTGCTCCCAGTCGTGTTGATGTCTGGGGCTATGCCCGCCTTTGTCCAATTCAAACACGCGCATGCAAAAATTGCCGGCACCGTCATCCTTGCCGATGACCACCCTGCCGGACACCCCTTTGGCCAATTCATTGTCGAAGCGGGTTTCCGGCACGGTGTTGTATTCGATTACTTTCATGGTGAATTTCCTTTCATGGATAGCGCACAATCAATCTTAGAAAATTAGGCGCCTGCCCGATGGCTGTCAACCGTTTTGTCTGTGCCCTCCACAAGACCATTGCTGGGTTCCCCCAAGACAGCCGGTTTGAAAAACCGCGGACAGGGTCAACTGTCCGCTTGACTATCCTGTGAATTTACGGTGGAATGGCGCCGTTTTGCTTAACCCGATGCCCCGCGGCAATGAATCGCCTGCGATGCATCGAACGGGAAATGGATAATAACGATACCGAGGAAAATATGGATTTAGAAACAGCCTGTCCGGATAAACTGGTGGACGCCGAAGCCGCCGTATCCAAAATTAAAAACGGCTGCCGGGTGTTCATCGGCACCGGATGCGGTGAACCCCAGCATCTGATTCGAACCATGGTGGAAGACCTGAACATGCAGGACATCATGGTCTATCAGATGCTGTCTTCAACCTTTGCCCGCTACGTGGACGATCCCCGATTCCTGCGTCGCTTCTCGCTCAAACTCTTTTTCATCAGCAGTACCATGCGAAAAGCGGCTTTCGAGGGCAAAATCGACTATATCCCCACCTACCTGTCCCAGATTCCCCGATATTTCGCCAACAGGCGAATCGGCCTTGATGTGGCCCTGATCCAGGTGAGCCCGCCGGATCGTTTCGGCTACTGCAGTTTGGGCGTTTCCGTGGACATAACCCGGGCAGGCATGCAGAACGCCAAGCTGGTGATCGCCCAGGTCAACCCCCGCATGCCCCGAACCGGCGGCGACAGTTACGTGCACATCGACGACATCAATTATTTCGTAAAATACGAAGAACCCCTGGTCGAAGCCCTGCCTAGCATCAAGAACAAAGAGACCGCCAGCCGGATCGGGTTTTACGTCAACCAGCTGGTGGACGACGGCGCCACCCTGCAGATCGGTTTCGGCCATCTGCCCTATGCCATTTTGCAGACCCTGACCAACAAAAACGACCTTGGCATCCACACACAGCTGATCACCGACGGTTTTCTGCCCCTGTTCGAAAATAAAGTCATCAACAACAAGAAAAAAACCCTGCTGCCCGGACGAACCGTGGCCTCTTTGGCCATGGGATCGGAAAAGCTGTACCGGTATCTGGACAAAAACCCTATCTTCTATTTCCGGTCGTCGGAGTTCGTCAACGATCCCACGGTGATCGCCCGGAACGACAACCTGATCTCCATCAGTTCGGCCCTGGAGGTAGACCTGACCGGCCAGGTGTGCAGCGACTCCATGGGGCACCTGTTTTACAGCGGCATCGGCGACCAAGTCGATTTTCTGCGCGGCAGTGCCATGTCCAAGGGAGGATTTTCCGTCATCGCCCTGCCCTCCACGGCCCAGAACGGCACGGTATCGAGAATCGTTCCCCATCTGAGCGAAGGCGCCGGCGTGGCCACCACCCGCGGCGACGTCAACTTTGTCGTCACCGAATACGGGATCGCCGAACTTTCCGGTAAAAGCATCTACCAGCGCGTGATGGAGCTGGCCCAGATCGCCCACCCCAAGTTCAGGGAGGAACTCATCGATGTAGCCAAGAGCCGCCACTACATCTTCGCCGACCAGCTGCCGCCGTCCCAGGACGACCTGATTTTCATCGAAGGCTATAAAAACAGCATGACCCTGAGAGACGGCAAGACCGTGGAATTCCGCCCGCTGCTGCCGTCGGACGAGTTCGCCTACCGCAATTTTTTTTACTCCCTTCGAGAAGAGACCATTTACTTCCGGTTCTTTTACAAAATGAAGCTGTTTTCCCACGAGGTCGTCCAAAAGCAGTGGGCCAGCGTGGACTATCGCAAGAACATGTCCATGATCGGCCAGGTGCGTATCGGCGGCCACCAGGAACTCGTGGCCATCGGATCCTATGCTGAGGAAAGCGACACCTGCGCGGAGGTGGCCTTCGTCGTCCGTGAAGACTTTCAGGGAAGGGGCATCGCATCTTTCCTGCTGGCGGATCTGGAGCGCATCGCTAAAGAAAACCACTTCACCTCGTTTTCGGCTTCCGTGCTGCGGGAGAATACTGCCATGATTCACGTCTTTAAAAAGCGCTACCCCAATGCCAAAACCAGCGTCAGCGGCGGCAGTGACGTGAATATCCACATGGACTTCAGCGATGCCGTGGAGTATGACCCCACAAAATCCTCAAACCCGGACGATGCGGATGCCTGCGTCTGTCAGGAGCCCGCTAAGGATTCATAAAAAAGAGAACTCAAACACTGAATTCGGTCATTACCCCCGCCTTCTCATCGTAATGGGAGATCCGGGTAACATAGGTCCGCAAATCGATGTGTAGAATCGCCCGATAGGAATCCTGGCGCCAGGAAAGTCGGATCTCGTCGTCGGGCGCATCTTCGATGGCAAATTGTCCGTCGAAGGCCGGGTAGTTGCTCCGAAACTCCATGAGCCTCAGCAGACGCCCGACCACCGGTTTTTGCATTTCACTGCGGATCTCGTCGAGCGTGTAGTTGTGCCGGTTGATGTCGCGGCCATTTTTGGTCAGCTGTACCAAATCGATGTCATTTTCACCGGCCAGCAGTCCTACATAGTACACCTGAGGAATCCCCGGAGTAAAAAATTGAATGGCCCGGGCCGCGATATAGGCGTCTTCGTTGCACTCCAAAGCAGAGAAATAAGTACAGTTGACCTGGTAGACATCCAAATTCTCATATTCGGGTCCGGAAAAAATTTTGCGGGTGTTGGCGCCCTTTTCGTCCAGACCCTCCAGAGTCCGCTGGAGTTCTTCGGGCGTCAGCAAATCCGCAACGTCCACCACCCCGATGCCGTCGTGGGTATCCAGGGTGGTGACCTGTTTGCGGGGGCAGATGGCCAGCCATTGCCTCAGGGAACGGCTGGTATGATGATACAGGGTGTGCAGGACCAGCATGGGCAAAGAGAAATCGTAGGTCCAGTATCCATGATCGGATATTTTGCGATGGTAACTGTAGTGCTCGTGAACTTCGGGAAGGATCTCCACGTCGAAGGGGGAGACATAGTCCTGCAGCCATTCCAGAAGCTCCCACACCTGGGGTTCCAGGAAAAAACAGTTGGTCCCCAGCTTTATGGTGGAATACGCAAAGGCGTCCATGCGAATCATCTTAGCCGGCGTTCTTGACAGATTGATCAGGTAGCGCCGCATCACCTCGCGCGTTTTGGGGGAGTCCCAGTCCAGATCGATCTGCTCGTAGTCGAAGGTGCACCAGACCTTTTCTTTGGAACCGTCGGCCCGCTGGATGACCGTGTAGGGCGGCCTGGGTTTACGGGTGTACACCCGGGCCAGGTCTTCCTCGCTGATTTCGCCGTCGGGACTGAGCTTGTTGAAGCTTAAAAACATGTCGGCATATTCCGATTCCGCCCCCTTTTCGAAATAATCCTGGAAATAGTCTGACATCCGGGAGATGTGGTTGACCATAAAGTCGATAATGAGATCGAACTCCCTGCCGATGAGATTGACGTCGCGCCAGGTGCCGAAGGCCGGATCGACTGCATCGTAGGTCAGGGGTGCAAATCCCCGGTCGGCGGAAGAAGGATAAAACGGCAGCAGGTGAATGCCCCCGATGGCGTTGCTCAGATATCGCCGCAGCACATAGTGCAGTTCGACAAGGTCTTTGCCCAGGCTGTCGGGATAGACAATCAGTTGGATTTGATTTTTAAGGGACATGGCTCATTCTCCAAGGCTTTCATCGATAAACCGGTAGTGTTTCAGGCCCTCGATGATCCCGCCTGCACAGGGTTTGTCGGCAAAATACACGTTCCGGCTACCCTTTAGTACGCCCAGTTCATGGCTGTAATTGCTCACCACAACGGCTCTGGGCTCACCGCGCAACATCTCTTCGTCGTTGCCCGAATCGCCGCAGACCAGGAAATTTCTCAAGGGAATTTCCCAACGGTAGCTCAGGTAGCGGATGGCTTTGCCCTTGGATGCCCGGAACGGCAGGATATCCAGGTAGCGGTCGTGGCTGTAGATCAGGTTATAGCGGCAGCGCTGCCCTAAAAGTCGGTCGTGGACGGCGGCCAGACGGTCCTTGCCCGGATCCATGTAGTAGCTGACCTTGAACCGCTTTTGATTCTCCTCTTCCTGGAATTCCAGAAAATCGATGTCGTCCAGCAGTTCGATAACTTTCTCCCGATTCCAGCGGTTGGCAATATGACTGGCCCATCCGGGATTGGGTTTGGTTTTGTCGCCGTAAAACAGCGCGCTACCCACCGAGCAGATGATCACGTCAGGCTGGGGAACGCCATATTTTTTTAAAATCGCCCGTGTCGAATCGGAGGTTCGGCCCGTCGCCACCCCGAAGCCGATCCGTTCACGGTACTTTGTTAAAAGCTCGATCAGCGCATCCAAGTGAGTATTGTCGTCGCCGATCAGCGTATTGTCGATATCGGTAATCAAAAAGCGATCCAGGTGGAGCAGCCGTTTTCCCAGGGCATCGGTGGGTTTGGCCGTTTTCAGATCAGTTTTTTTGCCTTCGCCGATCAGCTTATGGATCGTTTCGGCATAGGTGCCGGCGTGGCTCTGCCAAGTGTAATGCTTGCGCACGTTCATGATGCCGTTTTTCGAATAGCGGTCCCACAGCGCCCGGTCGGCGATGATTTTCCGCAGGGCGCCGCTGATCCGGGACAAATCGCGGACATCCACGAGAATACCGTTTTCGCAGTTGCGAACGATATCGTTGGGCCCTCCATCGTTGGTTGCAACGATGGGTACGCCGCTGGCCGAGGCCTCGAGCAGGGTCAGGCCGAACGGTTCGGTCAGCGCCGGATTGATGAAGACGCCGCCTTTTTCGGCGGCAATTCGATACAGGGCCGGCACTTCGTATTCGAAGTCGTGCTTTTTGGGAATGGCCATTTTACCGTACAGATCGTATTTGTCCATGTCCAGGAGCATCTGGGTGAGAACTTCTTTCTCGTTTTCCGCCATGGCGTCGATGTCTTTTCGCAATCCGGCAAATATGGCCAGATTGGCCATGCTTTGAAGCTCCAGATCCCTGCCGTAGGCTTCCACCAGTCCATCGATGTTCTTGCGTTTGTCCGGTCGGCTAAGCGCCAGAATCAGGGGCTTTTCCGGATTCATGAAAAACCGGTTCAGCTCCTTGAGCATGGAGGCTCGAGCATAGCGGCTCATCTCCGAGCGCTCGGTATCGTCCTCCGTGTCGTGGTAGTATGGGTAGAAGGTATCGATATCGATGCCGGGCGGAATCACCTGATATTCAGGAACATCCTTGTTGTGATACAGGCCGTACTGTTCGTCGATCTCGTGCCGGGTACTGGTGACGACCCGATCCGCCCGGACCAGGATCTGCTCTTCGGCGTCAATGCGCTGATCGATCTTGAAGCGGCGAATCATTTCGGTCTCACTCATCCCCTGGTCCGACAGGCGGGCTTTTTTGGCCCGGCCGAGGGAGTGTCCGGTGTAAACGAAGGGAAGGCCCAGGATGTCGGCCAGCTGCATGGCCACGTAACCGGCATCGGGATAGTGGCCGTGGACGATATCCGGGATCGCACCATTGCGCTTGATAAACTTGATGGTCTTGTCCACATACTCTTCCAGATGCGGCCAGAGCCGTTCCTTGCGAAGGTATTTGCGTCCGCCGCACTGGATGCGCACGATGCGAAACTTGTCGTTGACCGCTTCGATGGGGGCGCTGTAATCCGACGAAACCCGCTTGTCGGCAATCAAACGGGTGAACAGGTCCACGCGCCCGATATCTTCCCGCTGGCTGAGATGCTCTGCCAGTTCCATGACATATTTGACCTGGCCGCCGGTATCGGCATCCCGGCCCATTTCCAGGTTGTTGGACCGGATCAGGCCATGCAGGCTGAAAAGCTGGACATACGGTCGCTTAGCTGCCATCTCGTTTTCCCTCCATTACTACTTTCAACTCATTGTAAAATTCTGCATCGTCGGGAACGGCACCGGGGATCGAGCAGATGCGGGATGCGAACCGCGATGCCAGATCGACGGTCTTCTCCCAGGGCAGGCTGCGAAGATAACCGGCCGCCAGAACCGCGGCAAAGCCGTCGCCGGCACCGACTGTATCGATGACGGTTTCGGCCGCCTGGGCCGGGGCTTCCACCCGGCCGCCGTCGAAACGCAATCGGCTGCCGCGGCTGCCGCGGGTCAGGGCCACGGCCCGGATATCGAAGGTTTCCATCAGCCAGGACAGGGGGGCATCCCCAGCCTCTTGGTTTTTATAATCCCCCTGAATTACAGCCAATTCGTCCTCGTTGAGCTTCAGGATGTCGGCATGGCCAAGGGATTGGGACAACGCTTCGAAATTGACGTGGGGGGGACGCATGTTGATATCGCAGAAAGCGGCAACCCCTTTGCCTCTTTTCGCAAGCAGGTTTTGGACCTCACGGCGTCCGAACTCGCTGCGCTGGACCAGGCTTCCGAAATAGATCATTTCCGCGTCCTCGGCTGCAGCAGCCCGGCAAGCGTCAAGGTCGAGGTGGTCCCAGGCCACATTTTCACAGATATCGAAATGGGGCACCCCGCTTTCATCGAGCAGCACGTTGACGGTTCCCGTGGGGTGAACGGGGTCGATCTGGACATCGTCAAGGTCGAAACCGGTCGATCGCAGCCGATCGAGAATGCGCTTTGCATGGCGATCTTTACCCACACGGGTGAAAAACCGCACCGGGAATCCCATTTTCTTGAGATGATAGGCAAAGTTGAAAGGCGCACCGCCGATGCGCTCATAATGCGGAAAGATATCGATTAAAATTTCTCCGATAACAACGATCACAACTCCTCGCTTTCCCAGTTGATCTTCAATCCCAGTTGATCTTCAATTGTCACGGGACCGGTAGTTTGAAGGATCGCCCGCCCGGCGATCAATGACGGGCCGAAAAGGAGGCGAAAACGCAAGCGGCCCGATCCTGATCCTAAAGGGAAGATACCTGAAAAGGCGTACACTGAATGGCCAGGCTGCCCTTTTTTACCCAGACGCGTGCCATGGAAACCGTCTCACCTTCCATGTTGACGACATTGGCCAGTTTCTCGACGTGGGTAATGTCATTTCGGCCGAATTCCAGATAAGGGCTTTTGTCATTGTATGGATCCGGAATGAGAATGATCTGATCCGGATTCAAAGGATGCTTTCTCGGAGCGCCGGTATAGGCAACGTGGGTTTTCGAAAGAGACCGGGCATCCTTGGGGGCCTTGTATTTCTCAATTTCAAGGGGAACGGCTTTTTGAAGCGACATGATCGCGGTCATGTTTTCCTCCAATCGTACACTCTCGATAGTGTTCATCCAGAAATAGATAAATTTCTGGATGGATACTAGAACCGGACCTCGAAGGTATCCAACGAACCCTGATAATTCTCCCAACGGACATCCACCCTGTCCACCCTGGAAAGGGGAGACCCGCTTTTGCACCAATCGATCAGGGCCATCACATTTTTTTTGGCACCTTCCACATCGGCCTCCACGGTGCCGTCGCGTTTGTTTCTAACCCAGCCGGTCACCCCCAGGCGCAGGGCCGCTCGCTGGGTTTCCGCTCTGAAATAGACACCCTGGACCTTTCCGGAAATAATCAAGTGCGCCTTTGCATTGTCTTCCATTGCCTTTCTCCTGCACATCTATTTTTTTCAGGTTTTCAGGCCACGCCATCAAACCAGAATCAGTTGGGATTTCGCATGTCCATCTGTAGCGTACTGATTTTTAAGGATACGTTTCGAAAAGGGGGATGTCAACCCGACCCATTTGAATCGCCATAGGACCATTTTGGAACTCCCTGTCCCGGACGGTTGGCCCTGAAAATTCTTAGCACTTTCATGGAACGCCGATTTCCAATTTTCGGTTTTTCTGGTAAATATTGATATTCGAAGCGTTTGTCGAATCTGCCCCAGCGAAACATCGTGAAACCGACGACGGAACCCAAGATAGCTGCCGATAGGGCTCCTCATCTCAACCATTATGCCAATGGACCAATGCGCCATGAAGATCAATATCGAATCGGAAATCGGAACGCTCGAGGGAGTGATCCTGCACACACCCGGAGCGGAAGTGGAAAACATGACGCCCAAAAACGCGGAACGGGCCTTGTACAGCGACATCCTCAACCTCTCCATCGCCCAGAAAGAGTATAACCAGCTTTGTTGCCTGCTCGACAAGGTAACGACGACATTTCAGGTGCGGGAGCTGCTGGAATCCGTGCTGGCGCTGCCCAAAGCCAGGGCTGCCCTGATATCGAAAATCTGCGAGACGGAAGCGTGCCCGGACCTGTACGACGAACTGCTGGCCCTGCCGGAAGCTCCACTTGCCCGGCATCTCATCGAGGGTGTGCTGCTGACCCGCGACAACCTGACCCGTTTTCTTTCCGAAGAGCGCTTTGCCCTGCCTCCGCTGCATAATTTTTTCTTCACGCGGGATGCGGCCATGGCCATCATGAACGAAATTCTCATCGGCCGCATGGCCAAACCGGTCCGATCCCGTGAATCCATTATTATGCAAGCCATTTTCAACCACTGCCCGCAACTCACGGTGAAGACTGTAACCCCCCTCGAAGCAAAGCGCTTCGAACCGCTGGCCACCATCGAAGGTGGCGATGTGCTCGTCGCCCGAAAAGACATTGCGGTGATTGGCAACGGCAGCCGCACATCTTCCCAGGGAATCGACTTCGTCATCGAAATGCTCAAACTTAAAAAGGACCGTGAGCGGCACATTCTGGTCCAGGAGCTGCCCCACCGTCCCGAATCCTTTATCCACCTGGATATGGTGTTTACTTTCCTGGGCAAAAGCCACTGCATGGTCTTTGAACCGCTGATGCTTAAACCCAGCAAATACCAGACGATTCATATCTGTATCGAAAACGGTCGAGTGACCCGCATTGTGGAGGAAAAAAGCCTCATTCATGCTTTACGCGCCCTGAAAATGGAGGTGACGCCAGTTTGCTGCGGCGGAAAAGATTCCTGGGACCAGGAGCGGGAGCAATGGCATTCCGGGGCAAACTTTTTTGCCCTGGCGCCGGATAAAGTGGTGGGCTACGCCCGCAATGTTCACACCATGGAAGCACTGAACCATCAGGGTTTTGAGATCATTGGGGCCGAAGAGATCATTTCCGGCCGCCGTGACCTGGCAGATATCGATCGCTGTGCCATTGCCCTGGACGGCTCGGAACTGCCCCGCGGCGGAGGCGGCGCCCGCTGCATGACTCTGCCCATCCGCCGTCAGCGGGTGGACGGGTGAATTCAGTGTGAGGTCTTTGCATCCCTGCCGTAAAGGAGACATGCCATGAAAAAAATGGGAGAAATGCTGCTCAGGCGGAAGGCGTTTTCAGAAATTGTCATGGGCAACACCGCCCTGGTCCGGGCCATGGTAGAGGCCGGCACTCGCGTGGTCAGCTCCTATCCGGGATCGCCGACGCCGGAAATTGCAGCGGCCATTCAATCCATTCCCAAAGCTGACCGGCCCTTTTACTTCGAATTTTCGACCAATGAAAAAGTGGCCACGGAACTGGCCTACGGGGCAGCCGTCAACGGTCATCTCTCTACGGTATTTTTCAAAAGCGTGGGACTCAATGTCGCCGCGGACACCTTCGTTCAGCTAGGTTTGATGAACATTATCGGCGGCATGGTGGTGGTGCTCGGTGACGATCCGGGCGCCAATTCATCCCAGAACGAACAGGACAACCGACATTATGCGCAGATGAGCTACATGCCGGTTCTCGAGCCGGCCGATCCTGGCGAGGTGTACCGGTTCTACCTGGAGGCAGCCCGATTGTCCCTGCGGCACGGCATGCCGGTGATCCTGCGGCTCACCACCCACGTGTGCCATGCCAAAGAGAAGGTTGCATTCAAAAAATGGCAGCCCGCCAAGCCTGACAATTCGCCCCGCTTCGATCCGGCCAACGGACCATATATTCCCCTCACGACCCTGGCCATCGAGAAAAAGCGCATCGCACTGGCGCGTCTGGAAGTCGTTCGCGGACATGCAGAGCGGACAGAATTGAACCGGACCGTCGATCACGGCAACCCTCAACGGGGTGTCATTGCCATGGGGCTGCCGTTTCTTTCTCTGATGGAAATATTGGAGGACACGCCAACGCCCCCCGACATCCTCAAACCGGCCTTCGTTCACCCCCTGCCCAAAGATCGGATCGCCCGTTTTCTATCCAGCCATAAAGAGGTTAAAATTCTCGAAGAACTGGACGACGTGCTGGAAACCCAAATCAAGGCCCTGGCCTTCGAGCGGAAGCTTTCGGTGACCATCGTCGGGAAAACCCAATCGGAGGACTGGATCGGCGAGTACACTCCGGAAAAGGTCCATCAGGTGCTTTACTCCTGCTGGCCTGACCTGTTTGAAGGGCCGCCGTCCGCACAGGCCGTCGACCCGGCGCCTGCCCGGCCGGCCCAGATGTGCCCGGGATGCGGCCATCGCAGCGCCTTTTACGCCATCAAGCAGGCTCTGGCGCCAACGGACATTACCGTTGCAGACATCGGATGCCACACCCTGGGATTCATGCCGCCGTACGAAATGGGGCAATTGCTCATGTGCATGGGCGCATCGACGGCCATGGGCAGCGGATTACGCCTGTTCAATACCCGTCGCAAGGTGGTGGCCTTTATGGGGGATTCGACCTTTTTTCACGCCGCATTGCCCGGAGTCGTCAACGCCGTGTTCAATGCCCACCCCATCACCCTGATTCTCATGGAAAACGGGACAACCGCCATGACCGGTCACCAGGATCACGCCGCCAGCGGGCGCAATTTCAATGAAGTCACCGACAAAATTCCCGTCCGGCAGGTGCTGGAGGGTCTCGGGGTCAAACATATCTTCGAGGTGGATACTTATCAGCAGGCCAGGCTGAAGGACCTGGTCATCCAGGCAACAGCCATGGACGAATTCAGCGTGGTCATCGCACGCCATCCCTGCATGCTCAAATTCACCCGCGAACAACGCAGGAAATCCGGTTACCGGCAACAGCAGGTGCAAATCGATCAGGATCACTGCGAGCACGTGCACGCCTGCATCGAACGGTTCGGCTGCCCCACTTTCTCACGGGATGCAAAAGGTGGAGTCAGCATCAATACCGACCTTTGCATCGGTGACGGTTCCTGCATTCAGACATGTCCGACCCGTGCCATCCTCCCGGCCGGTGGAAAGAAAAAAAGAGGTGCCGCATGAAAGCCTTCAACATCTATCTGACCGGCGTGGGGGGTCAGGGCATCGGCCTGATCAGCGAAATCGTCCTGCGGGCGGTGGATCATTCCGGCCAACGGGTTAAAAGCGTGGATACCCACGGTTTGGCCCAACGCGGCGGTATCGTCGTTTCCCAGATCCGCCTGGGAGATTTGGTTCACTCCCCTCTCATTCCGGCAGGCCGTGCGGATCTTGCGATTTCCCTCGAGCGCCACGAAGCTTTGCGGGCCGCGGCAACGGCGTTGCGGGAGGGCGGCTGCCTGGTTTATTACGATACCGTCTGGCAGCCACTTACCGTGCGCCTCGGCGACGCCGCAGCGGTTACTATCCGGGACATCGACCATCTTTGCCGGAAACAAGGCATCCGGGTGATCCCCGTATTCCATCCGGACCTGCCGGACATCCGCATGCAGAACATGGTTGTATTGGGCGCCATCGCCGGCAACGGCCTGATCCCCGGTGTCGGGTTGGACCATTACCGGTCGGCCATGGGGGATCTTATGTCGGGAACCATGCTGGAGCGAAACCGGGCACTGTTCGATCAGAGAGCAGGCAAATAGTTCTTAGCTCAAAGCTCAAGGCAAGAAAATGGGCCTGGATTTTATATCAATCAAAAACGAAAGTTTTCTGAAGCAAGTACGCTATAGGTTGGGTTCGAACGCTTTGGATAACAGCCGTTCCAGTTCCGGCTCGGACATCAGCTTCTTTTCCAGCACCAGGGTTTTCAAATTTTTGCCGCTGGCCAGCCCCTCTTTGACCAGCACGGCCACCCGGTCGTAGCCGACGGCCGGATTGAGAAGGGTCGCCAGACCGGCACTGTTTTCGAAGTTGTTGCGGCAGCGCTGTTCGTCCGCCTGGATGCCGAGGACACATTTTTTCTCCAGCATCCGGCTGGTCCGGATCAGGATATTGAAGGCCTTGACCAGGTTGGCCCCGATGAGCGGCAGATGGGTGTTGAGTTCGAGCTGGCCCAGCCCGCAGGCCATGGCAATGGCGGCATCGCAGCCGACCACCTGGACACAGGCCATGTTGGCCGCCTCGCAGATGCTGGGGTTGATCTTGCCCGGCATGATCGACGAGCCCGGCTCCACCGCCGGCAGTCGGATTTCCCCCAGGCCGGTATTGGGCCCCGAAGCCATCAGGCGCAGGTCATTGGTAATCTTCAGCAGATCCAGGGCCAGCAAACGCAGCGCAGCCGAAACCTGCCCCATGTCCGACATGAACTGAGTGATCTCGATTCCGTTTTCGGCAACCGTGAACGAAAAACCGGTGGCATCGTTCAGGCTCCGGACGATGGTTTCCCGGAAGGACGGCTTGGTATTGATTCCGGTCCCCACGGCATTGCCGCCCACACCGATCTCCCGCAGATTCTCTGCCGCCATGGCTATCCGGCACCCGGCTTTTTGCATTGCCCGGGCATAGGCGCCGAACTCCTGGCCCAGGGTGACGGGCACGGCATCCTGCAGATGGGTGCGACCGCTTTTGGCAACATTGGCAAATTCTTCCGCTTTCTTTTCGAATGCGGCCACCAGCGGCTCCAGCGCCCCTTGCAGTCCCCGGTGAAGCTGCAGGCAGGCCAGCCGAATGGCCGAGGGAAAGACATTGTTGGTGGACTGCCCCTTGTTGACATGATCGTTGGGATGAACCGTGGTTCGATCCCCGGGCTTTCCCCCCAGTTCAACGGCTGCCAAATTCGCGATGACCTCGTTGACGTTCATATGGGATGAGGTGCCGGAGCCGGATTGAAAGATATCGATGGGAAACTGATCGTCGTGCCTGCCGGCCAGGATTTGCTCGCAAGCCCGGTGAATCGCCTGGCAGCGGTCTTTGTCCAGCAGTCCGAGCCGTTCGTTGGCCGCAGCGCAGGCAGCTTTCAGCCGAACGATGGCGTGGACGATCTCCAGCGGCAACGTTTCACCGGCGGCATCGAAGTTATCCAGAGAACGGGACGTATGAATTCCATACCAGGCCTCCTCGGGAATCTCTATTGGACCCATGCTGTCTTTTTCGATGCGCATCGTTCGCCTCCCGGGCAAAAATTTGGATGCCATTCATATAGAACAAAAAAGTGCCACTTGGCCATCTTCAAACTACGGCAAGTCTTGCAATAGTCAAGGATAATGCAGCCGGTTTCGTCCCGCAAATGGCGCGGATCCGAAGCGAAGCATGGGAATCATGCCTTGACTTTAGTGGATTCATCGTCATGTTGTCCTGAACGTATTCATTTTAAACAAGGAGTCTATAATGGAAAAAGTTGAAAGCGGACTGTTCGTAAGCGTCGAATACACGGGAACGCTGGACAACGGCGAGGTGTTCGATTCCAGCAAGGGGCGCCAGCCCCTGGAAGTCCAGATGGGCGCCGGAAACCTGATTCCCGGGTTCGAATCGGCCCTTATGGGCATGGCGATCAACGAGACGAAGACCTTCACCCTTCCTCCGGAAGAAGCATACGGCCAGAGGGACGAAAGCCGGATGCACGAGTTCCCCAAATCCGAAATCCCGCAAGGTGTGACACCCGAGGTGGGACAGACCCTGATGCTGAGCACGCCCCAGGGACAGCAGATTCCGGCCCGGGTGGACAGCATCAACGACGAGAAAATCGTCTTCGACCTCAACCATCCCCTGGCCGGCCAGGCCCTGACCTTCGATATCGAAGTTGTCGGCATTAACGCAACAGCTACCCAGCAACCGGCAAGCTGCGGCTCGGACTGTGCCGGCTGCGGCGAGACCGGCTGCTGCTGAATACACCATCGCCCCAACGATCCCCTGTTTTTGGCAGGGGATCGCCATTTCCATTTCTGTACGCGAAAAAACGGCTGCCGCCTGCCCCAGAACCGAGTCGGAACAACCATCGCACCGGTGATGGACAATTCCTTTAATTGCGGTTGCCCGTTTACCGGCAACGCCCCGACCGCCGCGGGTTACCGCCTGGTAATGCCGGTTCACGCGCCTTGACACCATCTACCAAATAAGATAGCAGAA
The DNA here is from genome assembly GCF_009688965.1 of Desulfosarcina widdelii. GTDB lineage: Bacteria > Desulfobacterota > Desulfobacteria > Desulfobacterales > Desulfosarcinaceae > Desulfosarcina > Desulfosarcina widdelii. The sequence continues at coordinate 1,381,100 of NZ_AP021875.1, forward strand.
GTAGTTTACGATTTTCCGGCCGCAGGTCTGGCAGGGGCTTGTCTCGCCTGGGCAGCGGCAGGGTGACCGACACAAACGAGATGCAAACAATGTGGAGCTTCCATGGATAACGCGAAGGACCTGCTGAGCAAGCGCAAAGAAAAGGCCGACGGCCTGAAGGCGGACGGAATCAATCTGTTCCCCAACGGATTTGCCATCGACCATACGATAGGAGAAATCGCAGAGCATATTCAAACCCTGCCGGAGGACCTGCACGAAGATGCCACTTTCTTTACCGTGGCAGGTCGGATGATGGCCATCAACCGCTTCGGAAAGTCCGCTTTCATCCGGTTCAAAGACCGTACCGGCCTCATGCAGGCCTATATCCGCAAGGACAAAGTGGGCGATGCGGCCTATGCGCTGTTCAAACGCCTGGATGTGGGCGATTTCGTAAAAATATCCGGTGGTCTCTTTCGGACCAAAACCGGCGAGTGGACCCTGCTGGCCGAAGCCGTCGATCTGGTGTGCAAGTCCACCCGGCCGCTGCCCGAAAAATTCCATGGCCTCAAAGATCCGGAGAAACGGTACCGGCAGCGCTACATCGATTTGATCATGAATCCGGATGTTCAGGAGATTTTCATCAAACGAAGCCGGATCATCCAATCCATGCGCTCTTTTTTTCTCTCCCGGGATTTTCTCGAGGTGGAAACGCCAATGATGCAGCCCATTCCCGGCGGCGCCGAGGCGACGCCCTTTGTCACCCACCACAATGCGCTGGACATGGACCTTTTTTTGCGCATTGCCCCGGAGCTTTACTTAAAGCGCCTGGTGGTGGGGGGCTTGGAGCGGGTATTTGAAATCAATCGCAACTTCAGGAACGAAGGCGTCTCCACCCGGCACAACCCGGAATTTACCATGGTGGAATTCTACCAGGCCTACGCCACCTATGAAGACCTGATGGATATGACCGAACGGATGTTCGCCCACATCGCTGAAGAAGTGAACGGCAGCACCAGCATCACCTATCAGGGCGACCGGGTCGAACTGGGAGGGAAATGGCAGCGCATATCCTTGTTCGACGCACTCGAAACAATCGGCGGTGTCGATCCGTCTCTGCTGACCGATAAGGACCGCCTGCTTGAATTTGCTGCAGCGCAGGGAATTACGGTCACCAAAACCGGCCGCCTGGCCAAAATCATCACCAAGCTGTTCGACATTCTGGTGGAACCCAAATTGATTCAGCCGACGTTCATCACAGGATACCCGGCCGAAGTTTCACCGCTTTCCAGAAGAAGCGACACGCATCCGGATCTGACCGAAAGGTTCGAACTGTTCATCGCCGGTCGTGAAATCGCCAACGGATTTTCGGAGCTTAACGATCCCGAGGACCAGCGAAGAAGATTTGTGCAGCAGGTGGAGGACCGTGAGGCCGGGGACGAAGAAGCCCACTGCATGGACGACGATTACATCGAAGCCCTGGAATACGGAATGCCGCCAACCGCCGGCCAGGGAATCGGAATCGACCGTCTGGTCATGCTGCTGACGGACGCTGCGTCCATTCGCGAAGTCATCCTGTTTCCTCACATGAAGCCCAAGGGGTCAATTTCCAAGACTGACAATTAATCCGTCCAATGAGGCCAGGCAAGAGCCGTAAAAGTAAAAAACAATCTCCGCCACTATTGGAACCGCCATGTCGTTTGTGACATTCGTATCCGGGCGATACTTAAGGACCCGCCAGAAGCGGGCCTTCATTTCGCTGATCACCGCCCTTTCCGTCGCCGGGGTTGCGGTGGGGGTAATGGCGCTGATCGTGGTCATTGCCGTCATGGCCGGGTTCGAAGCCGATCTCAAATCGCGCATCATGGGTATTCGCCCGCACTTGGTGATCACCCAAAAAGAAGACGCCCTGACCGATTATGACCGAATCGTTGAAAAGGTGGCCGGCATCCGGGGGATCGAAAGCACCTCGGCGTATATCTCTACCCAGGTGGTCCTTCGTACCGCCAACCGGGCAGCGGGAGCGCTGCTGAAAGGCATTGTCCCCACAAGGGGAAAAGCCGGGATTCCCGGCGTCGATACCGGCAGTCTGATGGCGCCGAATTCCGCGGCAAAAAATACGCACGCAGGCGCTCGTATCACTCCGGGCATCATATTGGGCAAGCAGCTGGCCGCCAGCCTGGGCGTAATTCGCGGTGACAGCATCCACATGATTACACCAAGGGGCATGCTTTCTCCGGCCGGCCACATTCCTGCCATGGTCAAATACAAAGTTGTCGATCTGTTCGAATCCGGTATGTACGAATTCGACGGGGCGCTGTCTTTCGTAACCTTGAACCAGGCCCAGAAGATGCTGCGCATGCCCGCATCGGTTACCGGCATCGAAATCCGGCTGGCGAATCTCGATCAAACCGACAGGTTCCAGAAAAAGATTCAGCAGATAGTGGGCAGCAATTATAAAGTGGAGAACTGGAAACAGATCAACCGCAATCTGTTTTCGGCCCTGCGACTGGAAAAAACCGTCATGTTCATCATCCTCGCGCTGATCGTTCTGGTGGCCGCATTCAATATTGCCGGTTCGCTGGTCATGATGGTTATGGAAAAACGCAGAGACATCGCCATTTTGAAAACCATGGGGGCGACAGCCAAATCCATTGGTCGGATTTTTGTTGTCAAAGGCGTAACGATCGGGCTTGCCGGAACGACGCTGGGGACATCGGCGGGGTTGATCCTGTGCACCCTGCTGGAACGCTACGAATTCATTCATCTGCCCGCGGATGTCTACTACATCACCAGTTTACCGGTTAACCTGAAAACAACGGACGTTTTTATGATCGCGTTTTGTGCGATATTGATCTGTTTTGCCGCGACCCTGTATCCGGCCCGCCAGGCCGCGGCCATTGACCCTGTGGAGGCCATCCGCCATGGCTGATCGAGAAAATCAGGTCCCGGCGACGACGCCCCGGGGGCCGAACGAAACCGCTGGGCCGTTGATTCAAGCCTCGGGGATCAACAAGACTTACAACCACAGAAAGTCCCCCATCGTGGTGCTGGACCGTTTGGCTTTCGCACTGGGATTCGGGGAAACCCTGGGAATCGTGGGGGCGTCGGGAATCGGCAAATCCACCCTGCTTCACATCCTGGGGACCCTGGACCGGCCGGATGCCGGGGAATTGAACTATTCGGGAACCGATGTACTGCGCTTGGACGACGCCCAATTGGCGCGCTTTCGCAATAAAACCATCGGGTTCGTGTTCCAATTCCACCACCTGCTGCCCGAATTCTCGGCCCTTGAAAACACCATGATGCCGGCTTTGGTCGGAGGGATGGATAAAAAATCGGCCCGAGAAAAAGCGGAATCGATTCTGGTCCGTGTCGGCCTTGAAGAAAGATTAAGCCATCGACCGAACGAACTTTCCGGAGGCGAACAACAGCGTGTCGCCCTGGCCCGGGCGCTGGTTCAAAGACCGGCCATTCTTCTCGCCGACGAACCCACGGGGAATCTGGATCGCCGCAACAGCGATATCATTCATACCCTTTTGATGGAACTGAACCAGGAAATGGGCATGGCGCTCGTTGTGGTTACCCACAATATGGAACTGGCGGCCCTTGTATCGCGCCGGGTCACCATCGTCAACGGCGCCCTGCAGGAATTTCGTTGACCGTTGCAAACAATATTTTCTCAAAGCCGTCATTAATGCGAAAAACAAAGAGGAGCGGATTGAAAACCGTCCAAGGATTGGCCCCAATGGCTGTAGATGCTGAAATGAAACCATTGATGAAGAGACCGATACGCTTAAAGGGGGTTCGATGTTGAGGCGATGTTTGTTCGTGCTGTTCTTTTCCCTATATCTTCTGGCCGGGTCCGTCGCCGCGGAGGAAACGGTCCATGTTCTGGTGCTGCCATTTGAAATAAACGCCAGCCAGGATCTATCTTACCTGAGGCGGGATATCCCCAAAGCGATCCAAGAATATCTGCAACCGGAAGGTGCTGTCTTTGTCCCCCTGGATCAGGGCACCTCCGACACGGCAGCGGAAAAAATCTCGGATATCCAGGCCATCCGGAAAATGGGCCTTTCGGCGGGGGCCGATAGCGTGATCTGGGGGAGTATGACACGCATCGGCAACAACATCAGCCTGGACATCAATATGGTGGAATCGATGGGCAGCGCCCCTGCTGTATCCGTTTTCGAGGCCGGCACCGGTATGGAAAACCTGCTCACGGTCGTCAAAAAATCGACCGAGAAACTGGCCCGAAACCTGTTTCGGAGGGAACTCATTACCGAGATTCAAGTCTCCGGGAACAAACGCATCGAAGCCGATGCCATCCAACGGGTGATCCGGGTGAAGCCCGGCGATGTGCTGCGTGCCGGCGACATCTCCAGAGACATGAAAAATATCTACAAAATGGGCTATTTCGAAGACATCCGGGTTGAATCCCAGGATAGCGACGGCGGAAAGATCATTGTCTTTCACGTTGCGGAAAAGCCCACCATCAGACGAATCTCGTTCAGCGGCAACCGCGTCTTCAAAGATGAAAAGCTGCGCGAAAATTTAAGCATCAGTACGGGCTCCATTCTCAACATCTTTACGGTCAAGTCAAATATTGACCAGCTCGAACTCATGTATAAGGAGAAAAACTATCACAATATAAAAATCGAATATACCGTCCATGATCGCGACAACAATCAGGCGGACATCGAATTTACCATCGATGAAGGCGAGAAAATCAAAATCAAGAAGATCACCTTTCAGGGCAATAAGACCTTTTCCGACAAAGAACTCAAGAAACTGCTCAGTACGTCGGAAAAGGGGTTTTTCTCATGGCTCACGTCCTCCGGAGAATTGAACCGGGAAGATTTGAGCCAGGACGCCGCCCGCCTGATGGGTTACTACAATATTAATGGATTCATCCATGCCAAGGTGGCCGATCCCGTGGTCGAGTTCGAAGAACAATGGATCTACATCACCTTCAAGATCGAGGAGGGAGAACGCTATAAGGTCGGTACCATCGACATGGACGGAGATCTCCTCGTCCCCAAAGACAAATTGATGCCCGGTTTGAATATTGCCAGGGAGCCTTTTTTCAATCGGGAAGCGGTCCGCAAGGACATCCTGTGGCTGACCGATTTGCATGCCAATGCCGGTTTTGCCAACGCCGATGTTTCCCCGAGGACCCAAGAGGACCCGGTGAACCATCTGGTCGATATTACCTACTCGGTGACAAAGGGAGAAAAGGTCTATTTCGAAGCCATCGAAATCTCGGGAAACGTCCGTACCCGCGACAAAGTCATCCGGCGGGAACTGCGTATTCACGAACGAGAAGTCTACAGCAGCAGCCGCCTTAAAAGAAGTGTGCGCAATCTTCACCGTCTGGACTTTTTTGAAGATGTAAAGGTGGATACGGTCGAGGGCAGCGCTAAAGACAAAATGAACGTCAAGGTGGATGTGGTTGAAAAGGCCACGGGAACCTTCACCTTCGGCGCAGGGTACAGCACAGTGGACGATTTTTTCGTGACCGGTTCCGTTTCCCAGAGAAACTTGTTCGGCCGTGGGCAGATCATTAAATTGGGAGGCCAGGTCGGGGGATCTTCCGATCTGTACAACCTGAGTTTCACCGAGCCGTGGCTGTTCGACATTCCACTGTCCGGCACCGCCAATCTCTACCGCAGCAAACGGGAATACGACACTTACGACAGAACCAGCATGGGAGGCGGCATCGGTTTCAGTTATCCCATATGGGATTTCACCCGCGTCTCTTTGTCGTACCGGTATGACATCACTGACATTTCGGAAGTGACGGACGACGCGTCGGACAATGTGAAAGATCTTGAAGGCGAGAACGCCACCAGTTCGATCACCACGGGATTGAGCTACGATTCGAGGGACCGGGCCTTCAACACCACGCAAGGCCAGGATCACAGTCTTCGGTACACTTATGCAGGGTTGGGGGGCGATCACGGTTTTCAGAAGGTCGTCGGCGAGCTGGGGTGGTACATCCCGGTTTACAAAGGCCTGGTAACGTTTTTCCATGGTGAATCGGGTTGGGTGGAGCAGCTCCCCGGATACACCTTGCCGGATTATGAAAAATTCTATCTGGGCGGCATGAACTCCGTCCGCGGTTTCGAATTCCAGGACATCCACATCAAAGGCATCAACAGCGACGGTGAGGAAACCGAGGAAGGCGGCGAAACCTATGTTCAATTCAACTTCGAATTGAGCTATCCCTTGTTCAAGGATCTGGGTATCGTAGGAGTGATCTTTTACGACACGGGCAATGTGTACGGTCCGGACGATACCATCGACCTGGGAAATCTCCGTCAGGCGGCCGGATACGGCATTCGATGGTATTCCCCCATCGGACCGATTCGCATCGAAGGCGGCCACATCTTGGATCCTATCGAAGAAAACGGCGAGGATTCGGGTGTCAACTGGGAATTTTCGATGGGAGGCGCTTTCTAAAGGCCAAAGCGTTGGCTGTTGCCGCCGGATCTCAGCGAAAAAGAACCGATGGCGGCCATACGATCAACCATTTGATTAAAACAGCGGTTTAATGATACACAAAAACAAACAACTACGGATGATGAGGAAAGGGGAACTTATGCAATTGCGCAACCAATGGCTCATCCTGACAATGCTGACTGTCTTTTTGACTGCCGGATCGGCGCTGGGTGCCGATGTCGCTAAAATCGGCGTGGTGGAGTTTCAGCGCCTGTTCGAAAATTCGGATGCCGGAAAAGAAATCAAGGCTGAAATCACCGAAAAAGGTAAAAAGATGGAGGCCGAATTAAAGGAGAAAGGCGCCGAAATCGAGGAACTGAAAAAACGTCTGGAACGTGAAGCCCTCGTGATGAGCAAGGAAATGCGGGAAGAAAAAGAACGGGAATTCAGAATTAAGGTCAACGATATCAAGACGTTGCAGAAAAAATACGAGGCCGAACTGCAGGGAATACAGAAAAGACTGATGAAAGACCTTCAGGAGGAAACGCTGGAAGTCATCGACGAAATCGGTAAATCAGGAGGCTATTTGATGATCATGGACAAGCGGGGCGTTCTTTACTCGCCGAGCACCATTGACATCACCGACGAAGTCATTAAAAAATTCAACCAGCGATACGCCAAAAAAGAAAAGAAATAAGGCAGGTACGAATCGTGCCCATCGAATATACGCTTCAGGAAATTGCCCGCCGAATCAACGGCGAAACGTCAGGTGACAAGGAAAAGCGAATCGATGGCGTCGCGCCTTTTGACGCCGCTGGTGCCACTCAGATCACCTTTGCCGGAAGCAGCAAATTTTTAAAGCGGATGGACACCTGCCGCGCTGGGGCGATTATCGTTCCCGAAAAAGCTTCGGTTCCCGGCAAAAACCTGATCCATGTCAGCAACCCGCAACTGGCATTTACTGAAGTTGTGGGATTATATCATCCGCAGCCTTCACCGCCTGCAGGCATCGATGAAAAGGCGGTCATCGGCAGGGACGCTCGTATCGGCGAAGGCGTATTTGTCGGACCATTGGCCCATATCGGCAACCGGGCAACCATCGGCTCCGCCACCAACGTGCATGCCGGCGCCTTTATCGGCGATGCGGTCACGATCGGCGAGCAATGCGTCATTCATCCCAACGCAACCATTATGAACGGATGCCGCATCGGCAATCGGGTCACCATCCATTCGGGGACCGTGATCGGGAGCGACGGATATGGATTCGTGCCCGATGACGGCCGTTACTATAAAATTCCCCAGATCGGCATCGTGCAGATCGATGACGATGTCGAGATCGGTGCCTGCAACACCATCGACCGGGCCACCTTCGGTCGGACATGGATTCAACGGGGAGTAAAAACGGATAATCTGGTCCACATTGCCCACAATGTCGTCATCGGAGAGGACAGCGTGATCGTCGCCCAAGTGGGAATCGCCGGCAGCACCAAAATTGGGCATCACGCGATTCTGGCCGGGCAGGCAGGTATCTCCGGCCACCTGGAACTCGGTAATCACGTTACGGTCGGCCCCATGACCGGCGTCGGCAAGTCCATTCCGGACGGAGAAGTGGTGTCATCGGGTACCAACGCCATGCCCCACAGAACCTGGCTAAGGGTCCAACACATCATTCCGTCCCTGCCCGACATGAAGAAAAAGCTCGCCGATCTGGAAAAAAAACTCGCCGATCTGGAAAATTCCGTTAAAAAGGAATCGAACTGAAGCGGAGATCTTCTCATGGATAACAAATTTGACATCCGATCGATCATGGAGGCCCTTCCCCATCGATATCCCTTCTTGTTAGTGGACCGGGTTATAGAATTCGAGAAAGACAAACGAATCGTTGCCATAAAAAATGTCACCATTAATGAGCCATTTTTTCAGGGACATTTTCCCGATGCCCCCATCATGCCCGGCGTTCTAATCGTTGAGGCCATGGGACAGGCCGGTGGGGTGCTGGTCATCCAATCGCTGCCCCCCGATACCCAAGTAAAAAAAATTTATTTCATGGGCTTTGACAACGTCCGTTTCAGAAAACCGGTCGTTCCCGGCGATCAGTTGATACTGGAACTGGAAATGCTGAAAGCCCGATCCAAAGCCGTAAAATTGGCCGGGATCGCCAAGGTTGACGGTCAAACCGTCGCCGAAGCGAAGCTGCTGGCCGCTTATGGAGATTGACATGATACACCCGACAGCGATCATCAGCCCCGACGCCGATATCGACGAAAACGTACAAATCGGTGCCTACTCAGTTATCGGCGAGGACGTTACCATCGGCAAGGGGACCTTTATCGGTCCGCATGTGGTCATCGATCCCCAGGTGGACATTGGTCCCGGATGCCGAATTTTTCAATTCGCAGCCATCGGCGCCATCCCCCAGGATCTGAAGTTCGGCGGAGAAAAAAGCCGTGTAAAAATTGGACCGGACGTAACCATCAGGGAGTTCGTCACCATTCACCGCGGAACGGAACCCGGCGGCGGCCTGACAGAGGTGGGAGAAAAATCCTTTCTGATGGCATACACGCATGTTGCCCATGATTGCCGAATCGGAAAAATGGTAGTACTGGCCAACAACACGACGCTGGCCGGCCATATCACCATTGGCGATCACGCCACCGTTGGCGGTCTTGTGGCGATCCATCAATTCGTCCGAATTGGCGATTATGCCTTTGTCGGCGGCAAATCCGCCGTGGTCAAGGACGTTCCGCCGTACGTCATTGCAGCGGGCGACCGCGCCATATTGCATGGCCTTAACCGTGTCGGTCTCAAACGTCATGGTTTCTCGGATCGCAGCATGTCCGCTCTGAAAAAAACATACCGGATTCTGTTCCGTTATGGACTGACCCTGAACGAAGCGATCCAGCGTGTTCATGCCGAAGTGGAAATCGTTCCGGAAGTCGAAAGGTTCATCGGGTTTATCAAAGCTTCCTCCAGAGGGGTGACCCGATAGTTTCCATGGACGTTCGATTGGACAAGTAATCGTGCCCGACCATTTTTCTCAAAAAAGAATTGGCCTCATTGCCGGCAGCGGCCAGTTCCCCCTGCTTTTTTCCAAAACCGCCATAGAAAAGGGATATAGCCTGTTCACGGCAGCCTATGTCAACGAAGCCGATCCCGATTTGGCCCGGTGGTCGGAAAAAATCCAATGGCTTCATCTGGGCCAGGTCAAACGCCTGATCCGATTTTTCAAACAGAACGAGGTCAGGCGGGCCGTTATGCTGGGCGCCGTTCGCAAGACACGTCTGTTCACCGACGTGAAACCGGATATGAAGGCCATCGCCATCATCGCCGGGATGCGGCATACGCACGACGATGCCATCATGTGTGCGTTTGCGGACAGCCTCGAAAAAGAAGGCATCAAGGTGGAACCGTCCACATTTCTCCTTCCCGAGCTGCTGGCGAAAAAAGGTGTCTGGACAAAACGCAAACCGAGCCGGTCGGAAAAAAAAGACATTGTCATGGGTTTTTCCATCGCCCGGGAAATCGGTCGACTGGACATCGGTCAGAGCGTCGTCGTCGGTGGTGGTTCCACTTTGGCCGTGGAAGCCATCGACGGTACCGATGCCACCATCGAGCGCGGGGGCAGATTGGGCAACGGTGAAGCCGTATTGGTAAAAGTATGCAAACCCAATCAGGATTTTCGTTTCGACGTTCCATCGGTAGGGAAAAAAACCATTGAAACCATGATCCGAAACCGTGTTCGAGCATTGGCCATCGAAGCGCAAAGAACCGTCGTTTTCGATCGCCCGGAAATGATCCGTCTGGCGGATGAGAATGGTATTGCCATTGTTTGCGAATAGACATCGGAAAAAATGCATCCAATTGAATCGTCGGGGCTATCAATGAAACAACTGCGAGTCGGCGTTGTCGGCGTCGGATACCTGGGAAAATTCCACGCACAAAAATATCGTTTTATGCCGGATGTGGATCTGGTTGGAGTGGTGGATACGGATCCCGTTCAAGGGGAAAAGGTTGCCGAAGACAATGCCACGGCCTACTACCAGGACCATAGATCCCTCTTCGGAAAAGTCGATGCCATCAGCGTTGCGGCACCGACACCGGCCCATTTCTCCATCGCCAGGGATTTTTTGAGACAGAATATCGATGTCCTGATTGAAAAACCGATGACCAGCCGTATAGAAGATGCCGATGAATTGATTCGGATCGCCGAATCCAATGGATCGATTATCCAGGTGGGGCATCTGGAGCGCTTCAATCCTGCGGTGGTCGCGCTGCGCGGCAAGGTTGACCAACCGCGTTTCATTGAATCCCATCGGCTCAGTATTTATCAAGGACGCTGCACCGACGTCAGCGTGGTATTGGACCTGATGATCCATGACATCGATTTAATTCTGAACCTGGTAGGATCGAAAATCAAAAGTGTTCATGCCGCCGGCATCGAGGTTGTATCCGAAAACATCGACATTGCCAATGCCCGCCTGGAGTTTGACAACGGCGCCGTGGCCAATGTGACTGCCAGCCGGATTTCTGCAAAGAACGAGCGAAAACTGAGACTTTTTCAGAAGGATGCCTACATCTCGATCGATTTTGCCGAACATAAAATTACCCTTGTCCGTCCGGAATCGAATCACGGAGACGACCTCATTCCCGGCATGAAAATCGAGGAACTGCAATTCGACAAGGGCGACGCGCTGGACGATGAGTTGAAATCCTTCATTCAATCTGTAAAACATCGACGTCAACCCTTGGTAACGGGCCAGATGGGACGCGATGCCCTGAAGACCGCCCTGTCCATCATGGCCCAGATCAAAAAAACCAGTCAGCATCTTGTGAATTGACATCAACCAACGGATCGAATGTCTTCAAAACGGTTCATGATCATTGCCGGCGAAGCGTCCGGCGACATGCATGGCGCCAGGCTGGTCCGGGCCATCAGGAAACGCTCCCCGGATGCCTTCGTTTTTGGCGTGGGGGCCAATGCCATGCAGGGCGAGGGGACCCGGATCATCGTCGATTCCAGGGAACTGTCCGTCGTTGGCCTTACGGAGGTAATCTCCAAACTGCCAACGATTTATCGGGCCATGGGTTTGGTAAAAAAGTCACTGCACCGCCTCAGACCGGATCTGCTGATTCTGATCGATTTCCCCGATTTCAATTTTCGCGTCGCTGCCGTGGCAAAAAAATTGAAGATCCCGGTTCTGTACTATATCAGCCCCCAAATCTGGGCCTGGCGGCAAAATCGGGTGAAAAAAATCAAACGTCTGGTCGATCACATGGCGGTAATCCTGCCCTTCGAAGCCTCCTTTTACCGCAAGCATGGGGTACCGGTAACCTTTGTGGGGCATCCGCTGCTGGACAGAATTCCACCAGCGATAGGCCATGATTCCAACCGTTACAATTCGGAAAAACCGGTTATCGGTCTGCTTCCCGGATCAAGGGAAAAAGAGGTTACGACGCTGTTGCCGGTTATCCTCCAGGCGGCCCAACGGATCGACAACGGCCTGCCGGCCGTAAAATTCCTGGTTTCCTGTTCGACCTCCATCAAAGAAGACCTGCTGGAAGACATTTTCCGGCAATACGCAGGCTCCCTTGACGTGTCCATCGTAAAAGGGCCTGTTGAACCGATATTCAAGGAAAGCTGTGTTCTGGTCGGCGCCTCGGGCACCGTGACATTGGAAGCGGCCCTCCACGGTACGCCAACGGTTATCGTCTACAAGGTCTCCCCCTTGAGTTACTGGCTGGGAAAAAGACTGATCAAGGTCGATTTTATCGGCCTCGTCAACCTGATTGCGAAAAAGCCGCTGATGCCGGAGTTGATTCAGGAGGATGCATCACCGCAAACCATTGCCGAAACGGTGATCCGTATGGTTTCTGAACCGGAGAAATTGAGACAACTCGAAAAAGAGTTGCTGGGCGTGCGGGAACTTCTCGGTGGGGCTGGGGCATCGGACCGGGTTGCCAAAATCGCTTTCGACCTTATCCATCGATCCGAAAGAAATTAGTTCTCCAGAACGAACCGTGCTGATATGAAAACACCCCCTGACGATGATTCATCAGGGGGTGTTTGCGTTATTAACTTTTTATCGTTTCAATTTCAAGCGAATCGAACCCAAACTTACTTTTTAACCGAACCGAAGACGGCGGCAAGTAGCGCTCCCATTCCCAGCAGGATCATACTCATCCATGCAGCGGGTCCGGAAACCGTGTTGGAGCCGGTTGCGGTGCCGATGAAACAGCCGCCGCCGCTGCCGGAGGAGGAGGCGCCCGTGGACAGCGAGGCGCTGTCGGATTCGGTGGATTCAGTCGTATAGGAAATGCCGGAGGGATCCACGATCACGCCGTTGACCACACCGTCCTCATCGCCCGCGCCACCGTCTTCCAGCAACAGGGTCACCGATTTGCGGTTGGCCGCGAACACGGCATTGGCGTATACCTGCCAGCCGTTTTCCTCGGTGTACTTGTACAGCTGGGCATCGGCGGGCACGCGGGTGTTAAAGGAGATCTTCACCGTGGCCGTGGTCACGCCGTCGGCCAGGTACAACCGGAATCCGATCAGCCCGAAACCCATCTTCACCGACTGGTCGGAGATCGTATCGGAAGCGATGGATTCCACCGAAACCAGGGTGATCCCGTCGGAGGACGGTTCCACACCCACCATGGTCTGGCCTTCCACCGTATTGAGGCTCATGATGTCGCCTTCCAGGCTGTCGGCCACGCCGTCTTCATTGACGTCCGCGGCGGCATCCACTTCCTGGCTGTCGGGGATGCCGTCGAGGTCCGCATCGCCGGCCGTCTCCGGGGCAATGGTGGTGAAGGTGGCGGTCTCGGACCACTCGGAGACGCCGTTGTCCGTGTCGATGAAGCGCACCCGCCAGTAGTAGACCGTATCGACGTCCAGCACCATCTTGCCGACTTCGTAGGCGGTCAGCTGAACCTTGCTGGTCTTGTCCAGGATCAGGGTGGCGAAATCGCTGTCCGTGCTGATCTGCCACTGGGATTTGAAGTGGGCGTCGTTGTCGGCATCGAAGTAGGCCGCGGTCACCAGTACCGGGGTCAGCGAAACCGTTTCGGCCGGAGAGACCTCTTCGATGGTCGGTGCATCGGGTGCGGTGTTGCCCGGCACGGTTGTCGGATCGCTGTCCGCGCTGTACTCGTCCAGGTTGGTCACGCCGTCGCCGTCGGCATCCAGATCGGCGTCGTCGGTCAGCGGATCCAGGCCGTAATTTTCTTCCCAGGTGTCGCTCATGCCGTCGTTGTCGTCGTCGGTATCGGCGTTGTCGCCGATGCCGTCGCCGTCATTGTCGGCCCATTCCGCAGGATCGTTGGGGAAAAGGTCCAGCACGTCGGGTACGTTGTCACCGTCCACGTCGGTGCTCGAGGACTTGAGTACGCTGACCGTGACGGTATCCGTGTCGCTTTCGCCTTCGTCGTCGGTTACCGTCAGGCTGAAGGTCAGGGTTTCTCCGGCAAGGTCGACGATGGGGGCGGTAAAGGAAGCCTGGGCCGTTGCGGCACTGCTCAGCGCAACCGCGGTTCCGCCAGTCTGCGCCCACAGGTAGCTCGCGATGCTGCCGTCGGCGTCGCTGGAAGCCGAGCCGTCCAGGGTTATGGCCGCTTCTTCGTAGACGCTCTGGCTGCCGCCGGCTTCGGCCACCGGTGCCTGGTTAACCGCGGCGGCGGCCGGCGTGTAGCTCACTTCTTCGGAGTCGGCGCTTTCCAGATCGCCTTCATAGGCCCGAACCACAAAATAGTAGGTCGTGCCTTCGGTCAGGCCGATCAGGGTGCAGGTGGTCTCGCTGGCCGCATCGCTTTCCCAGATGGGGTTGGCGTAGTTGTAGCTGGCGCCGCTTTCCCGTACGAAGACCCGGTAGCCTTCGGGTTCGGGGTCGTTGGCGTCCCACTGCAGGGTGACGTTGGCGCCCAGCGCCAACGTCGCACTGAAAAGTAAAGTCGCGATGGTACGAAACAGGATCGTGAAGGTGGATCGTAAGGTTGCTTTCATGTTGCATCTCCCGTGTATTTTTCCGTGCGACCAGCAGCGGATTCGGAAGATGCTGTGTTCGCTCGGCAGCCCTGCCGCCTTTCCCTGATTCCAGGGGGTGAGGCCGTTGGCTTTGCGTCGCACCCTTTCGGGTGGTTTGCCTTTGTCAAGCTATTTCAAAAAGCGTTGCCTTCTTTTTAAGCACGACCCGTGCCATATTTTTACGCCCTGATGTTTTCCATCACCGCCAGGGCGTTGAGATCGGTATCCCACTGTTTTCAATGATGTTCTTCTGCCTGTTGGTTTCGATTCATTCCATACGCACTACCCTGCCCCCTGGACCGGCAGCCTTCCTTCGTAAACGTGTTTAAAAATGCACAAATCACCCCGAATAAAATGTGCAGTAATGTGAACGGAAAGATCGAAAAGGCCTATGACGGCTTATGCAGGAGAGGCGATTGCGGCGGGATCGGTCGGATTGAAATAGAGTGTAAAAACTGTGCCTTGGCCGGGCGTGCTCTGCACGTCCAGACGATATCCATAGGTTTCCAAAATTCGGTATACAATCGAAAGACCTAGACCGGTTCCATCTGGTTTTGTCGTAAAAAAAGGATTGAAAATGGCCTGTACTGTTTTGTCGTCCATGCCACAACCACTGTCGGCGATTTCAACCGCGATCCATTTATTTTTTATTGCCTTCACGTTTATATCAAGCGTACCTTCGCCATCGATGGACTCCGCACCGTTCAACAACAGATTCCATACGACCTGTCGAAGCTGTAAGGGGTCGATTTCTATATAGGTATCGTCAAAATCCGTTAGCGTAACCTTGATTCGCTGATCGATGGAGCTATCTTTTTCAAACAAGGTAACGATTTCCGCCAGGGCCGCATTCAGATTAACCGTTTTTGCCTGGCCTGCGGAAGGTCTTGCGAACGTCAGAAAGTTATTGACCAGACTGCTCAACCGGTCTGTTTCGCGAAGAACGATATGCATCAGGCGCATGTTGTCCGCGTCCTGCTCCAATTCGCCTTTCAGAATCTGAATGGCGCCGGACAACGATGCCAGGGGATTTTTAATCTCATGGGCCAGGCCGGCGGCCATCTCGCCGATTTGGGCAAGACTCTGAACCCTGTCGAGATGGGCTTCCATGGCCACCAGTTCCGCTTTCGACTTACGCTCCTGATCGGCGAGGTAACCGCTCAAAAAAGCGACAGAAAAACACGCGACGGCCATAATAGCACTTTTCTGGAAGACTTGCACCCCGGTCAAGGTTACAGCACGCCAGACTCCCCCATACCCGAATGGATCGATATACCCGTAAAGCTCGAGAACAAGCAGCATGGCAAACTGAAGACTGCAAAACAAGGCAACCATGAGGGTGCCCCGTTTGAATACGAACACACTGGAATAGATGACGATCAATAAATATAAAAATGAGAATACGCTGGAATAGCCCCCTGTTATGAAAACAACGAGAGAAATGCAAATGGCATCGATACAGATCTGAATGTTGACAAAAAAAATCTGGCGCCTTTTTACGATGGGCGCTATCAGACCGTAAAAAGCGGACAAGAGAACAATCGTCCCGCAAAGAACGTACAGCAATAGGGTCGGAATTTCTAATTTATAATTGCGGTAGGCAATTTGTACGACGATGGTCGATCCCAGCAACAGCAAAGCGAATAAGAACCGCAGCGACATCAACCAGTTGAGTTTTCTGCTGAAGGTCTCTTGATCGTGCTGGG
Organism: Desulfosarcina widdelii; assembly: GCF_009688965.1. Taxonomy (GTDB): domain Bacteria; phylum Desulfobacterota; class Desulfobacteria; order Desulfobacterales; family Desulfosarcinaceae; genus Desulfosarcina; species Desulfosarcina widdelii. The sequence continues at coordinate 1,397,246 of NZ_AP021875.1, forward strand.
AATTGGGCAGCAATTCAGTCAAATCGGGCAGCCGGTTTTTTACGTGTCACGTCTTTCGTGAAGGGTGGATTTCTCTGTGATCGTTAATACATGGGCGGATATCCGCGGGCCGGTTTATATTGTAAAAGGAACCGCGGAATTTCCCATACGCGTGGTCGAATCGTCCTTTACAGATTGCCAGCCATTTTAAACACGGGCAGGTACATGGAAATGACCAGACCGCCAATGACAACACCCAGAAAGACGAGCATGAACGGTTCGATCAGGGATGTCATGTTTTCTACGGCCTGATCCACCTCTTCCTCGTAAAAATCGGCAATTTTCTGGAGCATGGCATCCAGGGCACCGGTCGATTCGCCCACGGAGATCATCTGGCACACCATTGCCGGAAAAACGCCGGTCTCGGCCAGTGGGTCCGCCATGGTGCGGCCTTCGGCAATGCCACTCCTGACGGTGTAAATGGCCTGCTCTATGGTTTTATTCCCTGCGGTCTTGGCGACGATATCCAGGGCTTCCAAAATGGCGACGCCGCTGGAAAGCATGGTTCCCATGGTTCGGGTAAATTTTGCGACCGCCACCTTGCGGAGCAGAAGCCCGAATACCGGCAATTTCAGCATGGTGGCATCGACCATTTTTCGTCCACGTTCGGTCTTGTAATACTTTCTGAACGCAAAAATGAAAAGAGCAACACCGATAATGATCCAGTGGATTTTCGATTTCGCGAAGTCGCTCATGGCGATGACGATGAGTGTAGGTCCGGGAAGCGTCCCTCCCATGTCGGCAAACATCTCTTCGAATACAGGGATAACGAACACCAGAATGATGGCAACGACCAGCACGGCGATGATCAAGGTGACAATCGGGTAGGTCATCGCACCTTTGACCTGGCTTTTCAGTTTGGCGGCCTTTTCCATGTAGGCAGAAAGCCGCCTCAGGATGGTGTCCAGGATACCGCCGGCCTCACCGGCGGCAACCATATTTACGAACAGATCGTCGAATTGTTTGGGATACTTTTTCAGCGAATCGGCCAGCGTGGATCCACTTTCCACCTGCTCCTTGATGGCTTTCAACATCTTTTTGAAAGTGGCGTTTTCCTGCTGGGCGTGCAGAATGTCCATGCACTGGATGATGGGAAGCCCCGCATCGATCATGGTCGAAAACTGCCTACAAAACAGGATGACATCCTTTTGGGTGACATTCGGCTGGAGAAAAGAAACGTTCTCGAAAAGATCTTTGGGTTTTTTCTTTATCTTGGTCGGCGTTATCCGAAGTCTGTTGAGATTGGAGCGCACCACGTCATCACTGGATGCTTCCATCTCGCCTTTTTGAACGACATTGTTCCTGTTCTTTCCTTCCCACAGATAAATCGGCATAACATCCCCCTGTGTCCTAAAATGAGTCGCCGCCGTTATGTGCAAAAGTAGTCAACGGTATTTTCATCACAGCCAATCCGTTCATGCTGCCAAATAGAACAGGCCACGGTCCATCCGTTTCGATACCAGTCGATTGGAGGCAACCAGTCGATCCAGCATCGGCTTCACTGTTTCAACATCGAGTCCCATGATCTGCGAAACGTCCCGGGCCGTGTACGGACGCCTTCTGACCGTATCGACCAAACGGGCCATCAAGTCGCCATGCCGTCTCTCGCCGACAGGTTGGTTGCATGATGGATATTTTACAACTTCGGCATTTCCGAGAAATTCTGAAATGATTCGAAGACGATTGGATTCCACCGGGCGAACCCATCCTTGGGTTCCCGGACGATCGAGGGTGTTCACAACGATGCCTTTCGAATCGATGCGCCGTAAAATTTCCTTCAACCGATACAGGTCATCATCCGAATCGTTGACGTTTCGGACGGCGAAATATTCCAGGATCAAACGGCCGTCAAACATTTTTCCGAAGGCTGAAACACCATCGACGATCCCTTTCAGATCGAGTTGCGGATGGGGACGGTTAATCTGTCTGAAACGATCGTCTGTCCCGGCGTCTAAAGATGCCATGACCACGTCGGCATTCTTTACCTGTTCTCTGACTGAACGCTGATCGAACAGGGTGCTGTTGGTCAGCACCGCCACCTTGAATTCGGGATAATCCGATTTGAGAAATTGAATGATCTCGCCGATACCGTCATTCAAGGTCGGTTCTCCGGAACCGGAGAAAGTAATGTAATCGATCTTTTCATTGTGCGAGAGATACCTGTGCAGTTCGGCCATGACCCGGTCTACGGAAACGTATTCTTTCCGCCGCAATGTCAGATGGGTCGTGGCGCCGCATTCACAATACACGCAATCCAGCGTACATGTCTTATGGGGCACGAGGTCCACACCGAGGGACACCCCCAAGCGTCGCGATAAGACGGGACCGAACAGGGTCCTGTATGGATATGGACAATCCGTATTCATCATCCGATTCTTGTATTTTTGTTGCTCTCTTGCTATCACAAAGCTCCTGAAACAACAATAACTTTATTAATATCGGGGGATTGGTGACAATGTCACCGGGCCCTGAAAATCCAGATACACGATCCTGTCAACTTGCAAAAATGAAACCAAAAGCGTATCATTCATTTGTTTTCCTCAAAAAAAGGCGAAGACACCCTACCTCATGACCGCTACCGACAAGCAGGTAAAAAAACCGCTGACGATCATCACCAGCCACATCAATGCCGATTTCGACGCCGTGGCATCGATGCTCGCCGCCCAGAAACTTTACCCGGAGGCGCTGGCGGTATTTCCCGGTTCCCAGGAAAAAAACCTGCGGAATTTTTTCATTCAGTCCATGGTGTATCTTTTTAACATCATCGAACTCAATCGCATCGACTTCTCGGCGGTCACCCGTCTCGTTCTGGTCGATACCCGGCGGCGGAGCCGGATCGGCGAACTGAGCCGGGTTCTGGACAACCCGGGGTTGGAGATCCACATCTACGACCACCATCCCAAAAAACAGGACGACATCCCTGCGGACAGAGAATACCATATGCTAACGGGCGCCACGGTAACGATTTTGTCGGGAATCCTGCACAAAAAGAAAATCCCTATCTCACCCGAGGAAGCCACCATTATGTGCCTGGGCATTTATGAGGACACCGGTTCCTTTACCTTTCCTTCCACGACCGAGCACGATTTCAAGGCCGCCGCCTTTCTGCTTTCAAAAGGCGCCAATCTCAATGCCATCTCCGGCATGATTACCCGAGAATTCAATCCGGAACAGATCGGCCTGCTCAACGATATGATTCAAGCCGCAAAACGCTGCACAATCAACGGCGTCGATATCGTTTTGACCAGCATAGCGACGGACAACTACTTCCCCGACTTCTCTTTTTTGGTACAGAAAATGGCCAAAATGGAGAACATCGATGCCATTTTTGCTCTGGGACTGATGGAAAACAAGGTCTACATCGTGGCCAGAAGCAGAACTGAAGAAATCGACGTCGGCGACATACTGAGCCGGATCGGCGGCGGTGGGCACCCTTCCGCTGCATCGGCGACGGTCAAAGGAAAAACAGTCGCCCAGACCGAACAACTGCTTTTCGAAATCCTGTACGATAAAATCAACCCCCGGCACCTGGCCCGGCATTTGATGTCCTCACCGGCGATCATGGCTGACGAACAAACCACCTGCAGTGCAGCCAAAGCCCTGCTGACCCGCTATAACATCAACGCCCTGCTGGTTGTAAAGATAGACAACGGTGACGAGTGCATCACCGGCTGCATTACCCGCCAGGTGATCGAAAAAGCCCTGTTTCACGATCTTGGCGACATCGAGATCCGCGAATATATGAACACGGAGATCTCCCAGGTCGGGCCGGACGCGGATCTGTTGGAAATCCAGGAAAAAATCATCGGAAACAAACTGCGGATCCTTCCCGTGGTCGAAGGCACAAAAGTGCACGGCGTGATCACCCGTACAGATCTTCTCAACACCCTGGTTCAACGAAACCGGACGGCCAAGTACGAGTTTCCCAATCCTTCAAGCGAAACCAGCAATAAACGCTCCCGCGTGGTTCACAATTTCATGCGTGAACGACTCTCCAGGAACATTTTGAAAATGTTGGCACAACTGGGCGAAACCGCAGCCGAATTGGACTGCCGGGCCTATGTAGTGGGGGGATTCGTTCGGGATCTGTTCCTGTTTCGGAAAAATGAAGACATCGATGTTGTCATCGAGGGCGATGGAATCGCTTTCGCCAAAACATTCGCCAATGCCCATGGAGCAAGAACGCACACCCACGAGAAGTTCGGGACTGCCGTCATCACCTTTCCCGACGACTTTAAAATCGATGTGGCCTCTGCACGCATGGAATATTATCAGTTTCCGGCGTCATTGCCGGTCGTTGAGATGAGTTCCATCAAAATGGACATGTTTCGAAGGGACTTTACCATCAACACGCTGGCCATCGAACTCAATCCCGATAAATTCGGAAGGCTGCTCGATTTTTTCTCGGCCCAGAAGGACATCAAGGACAAGGTGCTGCGTGTGCTTCACAACCTGAGCTTCGTCGAGGATCCTACCCGGGTGTTCAGGGCGCTGCGATTCGAACAGCGTTTTGGTTTCACCATCGGCAAACTTACCTCGAGTCTTATCGACAACGCCGTCAAAATGGACTTTTTCAAGCGGGTTGCCGGCAAACGGATCTACACGGAGTTGAAACTGATCCTGAAGGAGGAGCACCCTGCACCGATTCTGCTGCGCCTTCTGGATTACGACCTGCTGCGCATCATTCACCCACTGATAAAAATCGAGAACGACCTGCAGCGTCTGCTTGAAACCGCCCAGAAAGTAACCGACTGGCACGATCTCCTCTTCATCGATGAATCCTATGAGCGCTGGGCCGTTTATTTCATGACTCTGCTCTGCCATTGCGACCTTGACGCCACCCTTGAAATCTGCAACCACCTCACGATCGCCCCGCGCTACAGAAAGATGTTCGGCGAAACCCGCATCATGATGGCCGAGCACCTCACACGTCTGGAGCGCCGCAAACGGATGGACAACGCCCAGGTCTACAATCTGCTCAAGGGGCTGAGAACCGAACTGATTCTTTATATGATGATATGCACGACCTCGGACACGGCCATCAAACGAATCTCCAAATATCATACCCAACTTCGCCATGCCGCCATCACCCTTTCCGGGAAAGACCTCCTGGATATGGGGCTGCCCCCGGGCCCCCTGTTCAGCCGGACGCTGCAGGCGGTCTTAGAAGCCAAACTCAACGGGCGCGTCCGAAACCGGGAAGAAGAGATTGCCTTCGCCCGACAAACGATTAAAAAGCAGGGTAAAAAAAGCCGTTGATCCCCACAGAATCGAAACCCGTGACCGCCATGGTTTTTTTTCTTGATTGCAGCATCCCTTCTGTTTAGAATAGCAAGTTTTATTGATGCGTGCCCTGCCATAAATTTGTCTCGGGCACCCAACTCAGGGCTGGATGCAACCGTTATAGCGGCGCATGCTGAACCTGCAATCGGGAGATGGTTTGATGAGTGAAAAGAAACGAATATTGAGTGGCATGCGGCCCACCGGACCGCTTCATCTGGGCAACCTTCACGGGGCGTTGGCCAACTGGGTGGATATGCAGGACCCGTACGACTGTTTCTTCTTTATTGCCGACTGGCATGCCCTGACCAGCAACTACGAGGATCCGAGCGCCACCACCGGCTACGTAGAGGAAATGATGATCGACTGGCTCAGTGCCGGTCTCGATCCCGAAAAGAGTACCTTGTTCGTTCAATCGCTGGTTCCGGAGCACGCCGAATTGTTTCTTTATCTTTCCATGATCACGCCGGTTCCGTGGCTGGAGCGAAACCCCACCTACAAGGATCAAATTGTCCAGCTCGACAACAAGGATCTGTCAACTTTCGGTTTTCTGGGGTACCCGGTGCTTCAGGCAGCGGATATCATCATGTACAAGGCCAACGGTGTTCCGGTGGGTGTCGATCAGGTGCCTCACGTGGAGATTACCCGGGAAATCGCCCGTCGTTTCAATTTCCTTTACGGAGATGTCTTTCCCGAACCGGATGCCATCTTGACCAAGACCTCCAAGATCCTTGGCTTGGATCGACGCAAGATGAGCAAATCTTACAACAACGCCATCTATCTTTCCGACACGCCGGACGAGATTGCCAAAAAAGTGTCCCAGATGATCACCGACCCCCAGCGCATGCGCCGGGACGACCCGGGCAACCCGGACATCTGTAATGTATTTGAATTTCATAAAATTTATTCGGACAAAGAAACGTGGCAAGCCATCGATCCCCAGTGCCGCAATGCGGAAATCGGCTGCGTGGAATGCAAAAAAATCATGGCGAAAAGCCTGATCGAAGCCATGAAGCCGCTCCACGAACGACGCGTGCATTTCAAGGCCAGGCCGGACCGGGTCAGGGAAATCATTGCCTTTGGCAGCGAAAAAGCACGCACGGTGGCTAAAAAAACCATGGAGGAGGTCAGGCAGGCAGTGAAAATCAGGGCATAATTCGGTGTCTGCCCAGAAACGGCATCTTGGGATCCATATCGGCGTTCTCAGGTGATCGAAATCCTCAACGTAGCGCTGCTACGCCTGCGGTTTCGATAACCCTGCGGCCTTGATCTGAATCCCAATCTACCATTTCTGAACGGACACCGGGCAGGGATTTGGCAAGATGTCCGTTGCTTCCACCTGGGAAAACAAGAAACAAATCATTATCAATCTTGAATGAATCGATGCCATTGACCATGGACAATTCGCCGGACAACGGTCACGATGAGCCAACGGGTGATCGCTACCGGGTGCGGCTTCAGAATGTTTTCGAAGGCCCCATGGATCTTCTGATCCACCTGATCCGAAAGGCCGAGGTGGACATCTACGACATTCCCATTGCCCAGATTACCAATCAGTACCTGGAGTATCTGGAATGGATGAAGCAGATGAACATCGATTTTGCCGGCGATTTCGTCCTCATGGCCTCTACCCTGACCCATATCAAGTCCAGGATGCTGCTCCCGGTCCAACTGGGTGAGGAAGAAGAGGAAGATCCCCGTCTGGAGATCACCCGGCCGCTGCTGGAATACCTGCGGATCAAATCGGCTGCCGAACAGTTGGCCGAACGCGACCTTTTAGGTGACAAAACGTTTACCCGCAAGCCGGATGCCGACACCCTGAAAAGCGCCCAGGAAGATCAGGTGATCCGCATCGGACTGTTCGAACTGATCGATGCATTTCAAAACATTTTAGACAAAGTTTCCCCGGAGCATCGGGTCGACCTTTCCCGTGACCGGGTGTCGGTCCGCGAGCGCATTGCCCAGTTGACGGAACTGTTGGAAAAACAGGAGAGCATGACCTTCGACGAGTTGTTTGTCGACAGCCGTGAACGCTCCGATATTATCGTCACCTTCCTGGCGATTCTGGAGATGGCCAAGCTCAGCCTGATTCGCATCGCCCAGCATGTGCCCACGGGGATCATCCGGATATTTTATCAGTAATGACGGAAGACCTTAAATATATCATCGAAAGCCTGCTTTTCGTCTCGGAAACGCCGCTGACGATGGATCAGCTCAAAAACATCCTCGAGGGCGAGGAAACCGCTGCTATCCGGGATGCCGTCGATGACCTCATCGCGGAATACGGACAGCGCAACGGCGGCTTCGTGCTCAAGCAGGTCGCCGGTGGCTATCAGTTCCGCACCCAGGGCCGCTACAACGAGTGGATCAAGCGCCTGATCCGCCCCAATGCCCCCCGTCTGAGCAAAGCCGCTTTGGAAACCCTGGCCATCATCGCCTACAACCAGCCCATCATCCGCAGCGACATCGAACACATCCGCGGGGTGGACAGCGGCGGCGTAATCCGCATGCTCATGGATCGCAAATTGATCCGTGTGCTGGGCCGCAAGGAAATCCCCGGGCGCCCATTGATTTACGCCACCACCAAACACTTTCTGGAGGTGTTCGAACTCAAGGACCTCAAGGATCTGCCTACTCCCAAGGAAATCGAGGAGCTCAGCCATTCGCGGCTGGATGAAGAATCCGAAAACCAAGCCCTGACAGATGAGAACCGCGACGTGTCATCTCCGTCTGACGATGGCAGCGTCGCCGAAGAAGAGGATTCCCCACCCCCTTCGCCAGATAATTCCTGAACATTCAACGGTCCCACCAAGCTGCCTGCCAGCCCATCTCGATAACAACGTGCAACCCGATGGTATGGACGGGGGCACCCCGTGAAATCGCCGCCCGGCCAGTGAACCAGGACCACGCTGCCCCATGTTTTCCCATCCCCGTGAAGGTATGAAATTAAAGTCATAATACGATTGAATTCCATAAACAATTAGGAACTTTTTTTCACAACCCGCTGATCCCGCAGGGGTCGAAGTCCGCGCGTAAAATTTCAACTATTTGTTATTTTTATATTTTTTATCGTATCGCCGCAGACCTAAATCTTGGCAGCTATTTTGCTGTATGCTTTCTAACGATTGAAAAGAAAGGTCCATATGAAAAAGTCACTCCTGACATTCCTGATTGTCTTCAGCCTGCTTGGCAGCATGTCGTCCAGTGCCAGCGACGGCCTGATTCAGGAGGTCTCCCTTTCGGAATCCAGCGCAGTTGCTGTAGCGGCGGACAATCCACCCGCAAAGGAGAAGGCATCGTCAAGCTCCATGCCCGGCTCGGCCGTCATGTTGTTGATCGCCACCGGACTGGTGGGATTGGCCGGCGTCAGCCGCAAAAACAACCGTTGAATATCGATTAGAGCTGAACCCTCTATTGCAAAAACCCAAAGGCGGGACGAATGGTCGTCTTGCCTTTGGGTTTTTTGTCCCACCTGCATTTATGCGATCGAGCACCGCATCGTAATGCAAAATATGAGCTTCGCAAGGGCGGCTTCGTGCTCAAACCGATGGCCGGCGGCGACCTGTTCCGTACCCAGGGCCGCCACGACCCTTGGATCAAGGTGATGGTCCACTCCAGGTTGAGCAAAGCCGCCCTGGGAACCCTGGCCATCGTCGCCTGCGACCCACCCGCCATATGCAGCGACATCGAACATGTCTAAACAGGAAATAATTCCACATATATAGTTTTTTCTATATCATTTTTTTCTTAATTCATTTTTTTCAATCCATGATGGCACCGTGCGTAAAAGTTTTTTAATATTTATTTCAATTTGTTACATTTTTTCGAAAAATGAAAAGGGCTTGGATATAAATTTGCATATACGAATGGAAAGCCTTTCATGAGGGATTTTTTTCCCATTATTTGCCAGAAAGAAAGCAACTGAATCCTTCTTTATTTGGCTTTTCAACTGGATATAACTTTTTTTCAGAAAAAAGGATAAGCTCATGAAAAAAATTCTATCGATTGCGGTTTTGTTGCTGTTATTTGGAAGTACTTCCTGGGCACTTTGGATAGATGGCCCTGTTAATGTTGGCTCTATTGATTCTTATACTGGTATTCATGATAGTGTTGGGAATTCTTATGCAGAAGAATTAGCATGGCTTCAGAGTATTAATCTCATTGGCGATGACGTTACACTAACAAAGTATGACCCCCCTGCTCTATATGATACATATGAAACGTCTGCTCTTAACACAAAAGTAGATTACACTTATGCAATGCAACTAACGGGAGAAGCACAGTATTTTTATGTCAAACTTGGCCAAGGCCAAATCGGACCAGTGGACCATTTTCTATTCGAAAACACTGCTCTTTCCTTTGATTGGGGAGTTATTGATTTAAGTGAGGTGTTGAAGGACATAGATTCTCTTGATTTTACTGTAACAATCGGATTAATCAGTCATGGTGGCGGGACTGGTGCCGCCCCCGTTCCCGAACCCGCAACCATGCTCCTGCTGGGAACCGGACTGCTCGGACTGGCTGTTACAGGCCGTAAGAAATTCAAGAAATAACCTTCTAAATTAATTCTGTTCAATTAACCTACTGAAAGGCAGGGCGGATTTCCGCCCTGCCTTTTTTCCTTTCCGTCCCACCCTCTTTCCCCGTCCCTCCGATCCACGGGTCAACACCTCGCATTTTCCAGGCTTACCACCATATACCGTATTGATTTTTTACCCCGTATCCATCATAACGGGGACCAAATAAAAACGAACGTCGAACATCGAACGCTGAACATCGAACGTCGAATGGTGAGGTACCCCATCAAAACCGAAATCCTTTTCAACAACGGCAACAACAAACGCGACTACAACGCCGCCTCCCTGGAAGTCCTCAAAGGACTGGATCCTGTGCGGCGGCGTCCGGGCATGTACACCGATACCCAGCGCCCCAACCACCTGGCCCAGGAGGTAATCGATAACAGCGTGGACGAGGCCATCGCCGGGTTTGCCAAGCGCATCGACGTGATCCTGCACGAAGACGGGTCCCTGAGCGTGGCCGACGACGGCCGCGGCATGCCCACGGACATCCACCCCGAGGAAGGGATCACCGGTGTGGAGGTGATCCTGCTCAAGCTGCACGCCGGCGCCAAGTTTTCCAACAAGGATTACCAGTTTTCCGGCGGCCTGCACGGCGTCGGCGTGTCGGTGGTCAATGCCCTTTCCTCGCGCCTGGAGGTCGAAATCAAGCGCGACGGCAACAAGCACTTCATCCGCTTTGCCGGCGGGCACAAGCAGCAGGACCTGGAGATCACCGGCACGGTGGGTCAGCGCAACACCGGCACCTACATCCGCTTCTGGCCGGACGAGACCTATTTCGACACCGTCCGCTTCTCCGTCCCGCGCCTGCGCCACACCCTGCGCGCCAAGGCCGTGCTGTGCCCGGGGCTTACGGTAACCTTTACCGACGAAACCAGCGGGGAAAAGGACCAGTGGTTTTACGAGGACGGGCTGCAGGAATACCTGGTTGACGGACTCAAGGGATGCGAAACGGTTCCCGACGAACCCTTCGTGGGAAAAATAGACGGCGACGGCGAAGCGGTGTCCTGGGCCGTTGTGTGGCTGCCGGAAAGCGGCGAAACCATCATGGAAAGCTATGTCAACCTGATCCCCACCTCCCAGGGCGGCACCCACGTCAATGGATTTCGCTCCGGTCTGCTGGCCGCCATTCGCGAGTTCTGCGAATTTCGTAAACTGATTCCCCGGGGCATCAAACTGGCGCCGGATGACATCTGGGACCGCTGCGCCTATGTGCTCTCCGCCAAAATGACCGACCCGCGGTTTTCCGGCCAGACCAAGGAGCGCCTCTCTTCGCGCCAGTGCGCCTCGTTCGTCAACGGCGTGGTCAAAGATGCATTCAGCCTGTGGCTCAATCACCACACTGAAGCCGGAGAACGGCTGGCGGAGATGGCCATCGAAAGCGCCCGCAATCGCATCCGGGCCAGTAAGAAAATCGTGCGCAAAAAAATCACCGCCGGCCCTGCCCTGCCCGGCAAACTGGCCGACTGCGTCAGCCAGGATCCCATGCGCAGCGAGCTGTTTCTGGTGGAAGGGGATTCGGCGGGCGGTTCGGCCAAACAGGCCAGGGACCGGCAGACCCAGGCGGTCATGCCCCTGCGGGGCAAGATCCTCAACACCTGGGAAGTGGAGTCCGGCCAGATCCTGGCATCCAAAGAGGTTCACGACATTTCCGTGGCCATCGGCGTGGATCCCGGATCGCAGAACCTCGACGGCCTGCGCTATGGCAAAATCTGCGTCCTGGCCGATGCGGATTCGGACGGTCTGCACATCGCCACCCTGCTCTGCGCCCTGTTTTTGCAGCACTTCACCCCACTGGTCAAATCCGGACATGTCTTTGTTGCCATGCCGCCGCTCTACCGCATCGACATCGCCAAAGAGGTGCGCTATGCCCTGGACGAGGCCGAAAAAAGCGCCATCATCCGCCGTCTGGAAAAGAAAAAGCCCAAAGCGAAAATCAACGTGCAGCGATTCAAGGGGCTGGGCGAGATGAATCCCGTGCAGCTGCGTGAAACGACCATGGCACCGGACACCCGCCGCCTGGTCCAATTGACCGTCGACGAAGACGAGGCCACCTTTGCCACCCTGGACATGCTGCTGGGCAAAAAAAGGGCCTCCGACCGCCGCCGATGGATCGAAGAGAGCGGGGATATGGCAGAGGTGTAGGGGATTCGGGTTCAAAGGTTCAAGGGTTTGAGGGTTCGAGGGTTTTCAGGCTTTGCCGATGAACGTCGAACATTGAACGTCCAATAGGGAATTCTGTCATTTTTTATTGTTTATGGTTACTAAAAATGAGAAGGCGTTCCATTTTCGTCATTCCCGCGCAGGCGGGAATCCATAACTGCCTAATAAGACAGGTTTCCCGCCTGCGCGGAAATGACATGCCTGGCGACTTTTTGCGAGCCTGCCAATGGTTAGGGCAACGAATGGAACGATGGTTCGTTTATTCGTTCGAATGATGGAGCGAAGCGATCTCATCATTCCTCATTGGATGTTCGACGTTCGATGTTCGACGTTCACCGCCCTTGAATCCTTTGTTCTTGCAGTACTTTATTAAATATAAACTTACCCATTGAAATTTTAATTAATATGACCACAACAACACACTTTGACACTGAACGCATTCCCCTGCAGCAGTTCTCCCGGCAGGCTTATCTCGATTATGCCATGTACGTGATCATGGACCGCGCCCTGCCCCACATCGGCGACGGGCTCAAGCCGGTGCAGCGCCGCATTATTTACGCCATGAGCGAACTGGGGCTCAAGGCCACGTCCAAACACAAGAAGTCGGCCCGCACCGTGGGAGACGTGCTGGGCAAATTTCACCCCCACGGAGATACGGCCTGCTATGAAGCCATGGTTCACATGGCCCAGGACTTTTCCTACCGCTACCCGTTGATCGACGGCCAGGGAAACTGGGGGGCGCCGGACGACCCCAAATCCTTTGCTGCCATGCGCTACACCGAAGCGCGCCTCTCCCCGTTTGCCGAAGTTCTGCTGGCGGAGATCGCCATGGGAACGGTCCAGTGGGTGCCCAATTTCGACGGCACCCTGAAAGAACCGCGCCTGCTGCCGGCCCGCCTGCCCAATATTCTGCTCAACGGCTCCACCGGAATCGCCGTGGGCATGGCCACCGATATTCCGCCCCACAACCTGAACGAAGTGGTCGATGCCTGCATCCACCTGATCGACCATCCGAAAGCCGATACCCAAGCCCTGTGCAGTTATATCCAGGGCCCCGACTACCCGTCCGGTGCCGAAATCATTACGCCGCGGGAAGAGATCGAACAAATCTACCAAGCGGGCAAAGGCATCATCCGCATGCGGGCCACCCATGAACTGGAAAACGGCGACATCGTCATTAACGCCCTGCCCCACCAGGTCTCCCCAGCCAGAATTCTGGAGCAGATCGCCGGTCAGATGGCTAAGAAAAAGCTGCCCATGGTCGCCGACCTCAGGGACGAATCGGACCATGAAGAACCCATCCGCCTGGTGATCGTTCCGCGTTCCAACCGGGTGGACAAAGAGGCCCTCATGGCCCATCTTTTCGCCACCACGGATTTGGAAAAGACCTTCCGCGTCAACCTCAACCTCATCGGCCTGGACCGCAAACCGGGAGTAAAGGGTCTGACGACACTGCTGTCAGAGTGGATCGAATTCCGAACCCAAACGGTAAAAGACCGCCTGGGACACCGGCTGGAAAAGGTCAACCAGCGCCTGCATATCCTCGAAGGTCTGCTGACCGCCTACCTGAATATCGACGAGGTGATCCGCATCATCCGCAGCGAGGACCAGCCCAAACCGGTACTGATGGCCCGTTTCAGCCTTTCCGACGAGCAGGCCGAGGCGATCCTTCAGCTTCGCCTGCGTCACCTGGCAAAACTGGAAGAGATGAAAATCCGCGGCGAACAGGAGGATCTGGACAAAGAACGTCAGCAACTGGAAAAAATCCTGGGCTCCGAGGCCCGTCTCAAGACCCTGATCAAAAAGGAGTTGCGTGCCGACGCCAAGACCTACGGAGACCAGCGGCGCACGGCCATCGTCCAGCGTGAAGAGGCCCAGGCCATCTCCGAAGAGCAACTGGCCCCGGTGGAACCGGTGACCGTCATTCTCTCGGCCAACGGCTGGGTGCGCGCCGCCAAGGGACATGAAATCGAACCCGAGGAAGCCAGCTACCGTCCGGGTGATCGCTATCTGGACGCCGCCCGGGGCAAAAGCAACCAGCCGGTGGTCTTTTTGGACACCACCGGCCGGAGTTACGGCCTCTCGGCGCACACCTTGCCCTCGGCCCGGGGATACGGCGAACCGCTCACCGGCCGTTTCGTCCTGCCGCCGGGAGCCACTATCACCGCCGTTCTGATGGCACCATCGAATCGCAAGCTGCTGATGGCCAGTGACGCCGGCTACGGATTCATCACCCGCTTCGAAGACCTGGTCACCCGCAACACCAAGGGCAAAGCGATTCTGACCCTGCCCAAAGGCGCCCAGCCGCTTCGACCCATCCTGTTTGACGACGCATCCGGCAATCTGCTTGCAGCGGTGACCAACGAAGGGCGCATGCTGGTCTTTCCGCTGAATAAACTGCCGGCCCTGGCCAAGGGAAAAGGCAATAAAATCATTCAGATTCCTCCCAAACGGGCCAGATCGAGGGAGGAGCTGCTGACCCATCTGATTCTGGTTCCCGTGGAGGGCACCCTGGTGATCCACGCCGGCAAGCGGTTTTTCAAGCTGACCTATGGCAACCTTTCCCAGTACATGGGCGAACGCGGCCGCCGCGGCAAGAAGCTGCCCCGCGGGTTTCAGAACGTGGACTGGCTGGAGAGTCAGGCGCCGGTTCAAGCGCCTTTGGATTTGGGCGATACGACAGATGGACAGGAGACTGAATCCTGAGGCTGGAAGAAAGATATCCTAAAACAAAGTTGATGAGCTCGCAAAAAGTCGTTGGTTCGTCATGCCGGACTTGATCCGGCATCCAGAACATATTGGAATGACTGGATTCCGGCCTACGCTGGAATGACGCCAGACTGGAATTTTGGACTTTTTGCAATTTCATCAAGATTCATTCTAAGTGCACCTATTCATAAATACGATGGCATTCGCCGCTGCATCCCGGCTCGCGAAGTTGCTCGGCGCGTAAATAGGCTTTGGCTATTCACGCTTCTCGCGCCTTGCGATCCGGGCGCAGCAACAATCTCGATACGTCACCGTATTTACGAACAGGTACACTAAGTCGGAGCCCAAGCTGCCATCATCCCGTGATGCGGAAGGGTTCGTGAAGAAAAAAACAAAACATGAATGTCAAAACCCGAATGCCAATTGAAGGATGGAGATTCGATTTTATACAAATCGGCCTCATGCCTTCATTTGGCATTTACCATTGGGCCTTTGACATTGATCGCGCGTTTATATTCAAGCGCCTGGGGAAATCCATGTAAGGGTACAGAAGCAATCTGAAACGACTCCCATGATCTTTTCGAGCCTCTTTTTTCTCTTCGCCTTTCTCCCGGCGGTGATCCTGGCCTACTACGGCCAATACCTGCTGGCAAAAAATCGCCTGCGAAACCTGATTCTGCTGCTTTTTTCGTACCTTTTTTATCTTTTCGGGGCGCCGGACTTTATTCTGTTTCTGGCCGGATCGACCCTCCTCGACTATGCCGTCGGACGCTTCATGGACCGCTTTCCGGGCCACAAACGTCTTTGGCTGATCCTCTCCATCGTCGTCAATCTGGGTCTGCTGGCCTGGTTCAAATACGCCAATTTCATGGTGGATCAAACCGCCGATGCGCTTGGGCGGCTGGGCCTTGACCTGTCTGGCTGGGAAACGGTGATCCTTCCCATTGGCATCTCCTTTTTCACCTTTCAGAAACTCAGCTACACCATCGATGTTTATCGCGGGCGCTGCCGCTCCGTTGCCAATGTCATCGATTTTGCCATGTATGTGGCCCTGTTTCCCCAGTTGGTGGCCGGCCCCATCGTACGCTTTGTGGATATTCGACAGCAGATCGAAAACCGCGTTGAAACCTGGGATCGCTTTTACGCTGGTGCGCTCCGTTTCAGCTGGGGGCTGAGCAAGAAAGTGATTCTGGCAGACACCTGCGGCCGCTTTGCCGACCTGGCATTCGGTTATCCTGCCGCATCTCTGGATACGATCAGTGCCTGGGTCGGCGCCTTGGCCTACACCCTGCAGATTTACCTCGATTTTTCAGCCTATTCGGACATGGCCATCGGCCTGGGCATGCTGTTCGGCTTTCGTTTCCTGGAAAACTTCAACCGTCCATACAGTTCATTCAGCCTGACCGATTTCTGGCGCCGGTGGCACATCTCGCTGAGCCGCTGGTTTCGGGATTATCTGTACATTCCTTTGGGCGGGAACCGAAAGGGAGCAGCGCGCACCTACCTGAACCTGACCCTCGTATTTCTTCTATGCGGATTCTGGCACGGGGCCAACTGGACCTTTGTCGCCTGGGGCGCCTATCACGGTCTTTTTCTGGTGGCCGAACGCATCACCGGCCTGCGAAGGCTTCCAGAAAACCGCCTGCGCGGATTGCGCCGGTTTTTGACGTTGACGATTGTCGTCTGCGGATGGGTCATCTTCCGGTCTGACAATCTTTCCCACGCGGCTGGCTATTTTTCGGCCATGTTCAGCCTGGACGTTGCCGGCCCTGCCCCATGGCTGCTGGACCTGTTCGACCTGAAGAACACCGTGCTGCTTCTTTGCGCAGCCACGGCGCTGTTCCTGCCGTCGGGTAATCTGGGGGCCGACGGCCAATTGCAAAAAAGAAAGCTGCTGCCCGCCGCCGCGGGTATCGTTGTGTTTACGATCCTGTTGCCCTGGTGCGTAGTCATCATGGCCTCTGGAAATTTAAACCCCTTTATATATTACAGATTTTAGAAATCCGTTGAAAAAATTCCTCTCCCTGCTTTTTGCGGTCCTGTTGATGGCACCAGTATCCCTGTGGTTGCTCGGTAGCATGAACGGCAACACCGACAACACCGTCGGCCAAGGCTTCCCCATGCCGGAAGCCTCCTTGTTGTTGGACAAGGAGTACTACCGGGCGGTCGAAGGCTGGTTCCGGAACGCCCTGCCCATGGGCAGGCCCATGCAGCGGATCAACCATTGGCTGGATTACCATTTGTTCGACACCACCTCCTCAAAAACGGTGCACATCGGCACCCATGGCTGGCTCTACCCGGCGAGAACCGTTCCCGAAAGCGATGAATCGACCGTCTCCGATGAAGCCGGCCGACGCCTTTTTCTGGATCTTCACGCCGTTGAGAAAATCACCGCCGCTGCCGGGCGCCGGTTTGTATTTGCAGCGGTTCCTGCCAAAGCCGCCATCTATCCGGAGTACATCGGCTCCGGCAACACGCTTGGCACCCATTCGATCTACCGCACCCTGATCGAGTCCCAAAATCGTCATCCCCTTTCCGGATTCGTCGATCTGGAGACGCCGCTCAAGAAGGCCAAGCTCGGTGGCGTCGATGTCTACAATAAACGCTCAAAGCTTTGGAATTGTGCCGGCGCCGCCGCTGCGGCCGAACGGATTCTGGAGGCCCAGAGACTGTCCCGACCGGCTGCTGCTGCACGGCCAAACCCCGGCTGTCCGCCACCTGACACCATCCTCTACCGGCAGATTCTTGGCGAAACGCCAAGGGAAGTAAGGCCAGCGGTTTCCAGCCACGTCTCCGGCCCCCATTCCGTGCTGGGGCCAAAGGCGATCATTTATGGCGATGCGTATCTGAACCAGTTAATGCCGTTTCTTACCCACGCCTTCAAGGGCATGGAAGTGATCGATTCATCTTTGGAAACTACTTTTGGCGGCAGAATGATCGCCTCGGACGGCGATATGGTTTTACTGGAGTGCGGCGGCGATCATCTCCGGCGGCTGCACCTGGACTTGGAGTCTTTATATGCCGCGGCCAAAAAGAGGTTTCAAGGAGTCATAAAACGGGATATCGCCCTGGAAACGGCCACGCCGGTCTCCCGATGCGCCCTGGACGCCACCGAGAACGGCCTTGAAATCCGTTCATCGGGCCCAGAAGCCTTCTTTGCTCTTCCGGCACTTCCCGGTTCGACCGGCAGCGTGTTCAGAATGCTGAAACTGGCCTTTTCTCCTGACCATCCGGGCAGCGTATCCATTCTTATCCATCCGGATGCGGGCGGTGCGATCCGCAAAACACCCGGCCATGGGAGCCGGGATTTGATCGTGCCCCTGCCTTTCGCCGATCGGATCGCCATACAAATCAACCCCAGCGAGCATCCCGGAGTTTTTATACTGGAAAGCGCCCAACTGTTCAGCTTTTACGGCACCTCTCCGGCTTCCGTTCGCAACGCCTCCCGGCAATCGGATGCGGGCGGCGACATTTACAGCGGCATTTCCATCCGACCCACCGAGACTCCGCCTGCAAGAACAAAGACCTCTCCCGATATCAAAACCAAACCTCGTGCCAGGGCCGCAGCCCATCCCACGGATGCGTTACCCGAAATCACACTGACCGATATTGCCGAAGGCCGCATCTTTCAGCGGCAGGGTAAGAGTGGGGATATTGCCGTTACGGGAACCTACAGTGGCGCAATCGGTCCCGTGGCGGCTCGGGTGATCTCCGCGGATGACGGGGCAGTGATGGTGCCGTGGACCGTGGTGGACGACTCGCCTGAAAATGGGCTTTTCACCGGTATTTTGCATCATGTCCCCCAGGGAGGATGGTACCGCCTGCAGGTGCGCAGCGGCCTTACACCCTGGGTTGTTGAAAAAGGCCGCAACCGCTGGGGCGTGGGGATGCTGGTGGCCTGCATCGGACAGTCCAACATGCGCGAGTGGTTTTACACCGGAAAGGAGCATCTCCCCGCGGCCACGCTCATGCTGCACCGCGGGGGTGAATGGGTCCCGCCCGGAAGAATCGGCAACGGCGCATTGGCGCTGGGCAACCGTTTGACCGCGGCTCTGAAAATCCCCATCGGGCTGCTGGACTATTCGGTCAACGGAACCGGACTGACAGCCAAGGCCGAATGGGGGAAAGGCTTCTGGCTCGATACCGGCCCGGACAGTATTTACCGACGTCTGATCGACGGCGTCAACGCTGCCGGCGGGTCGGTGGAAACCGTGCTCTGGATGCAGGGTGAGGCCGATGCGGCCCGGGGAACCGTATCCCGTGAGGAGTACCGGCAAGCCCTGGAACGTTTCGTCAACGATCAGATCCGGGTGGACATCCGCAACGGGTCTTCCCGTTCCCACCTGCCCTTTTTGATGATTCCCCTGGTCAAGCGTCCCACGGGAAGGGATCGGTCCTGCCAGTGGATTCGCGATGCCCAGATGGACGCCCTTAAAACCATTGCCGAATGCCACCTGGCGGCCATAAGCATGGATCTGGAAAACCGCGGCCGCCAGCACCTGACAGCGGCATCCTACACGACCCTGGGCATCCGCACGGCCCAGACCATCCTCTATTTGCTGGATAAGGTCCCCTATCACCGAGGTCCGTTTGTCCGCAACGTCACCCGACCGTCGGCCCAGACCATAGACATCGAAATCGAACACCGGGGCGGCACCGACTTCACTCCCTGGACCGATATCACCGGATTCGAGGTGCTGGTCGACGGGCAGCAGCAGGCCATCGATTCGGTCAGCCGTCAAAACGGCCATACCATCCGCATCGAACTGGAGGAACAGGTCCCAAGGACGATCCGTGTGCGCTACCTGTACGGTGCGCATCCCGACACCGACCATCCGGTGCGCGACAACTCCGACCTGCGCCTGCCGCTGGAGCCGTTTTCAATCAATACTCGGTACCCGGAAGGTGCGGATATTTAGACGGTGGCCTTTTTCTGATAATTTGATATAACCGTCCCATGAAATCCCCATCGCCTATTACAAACCGCATTGGAAATCTGCTGAAAGACACCGGGAACCTGTTCACCTGCTGGCTGCCCGAGCGCACCGGCTTCTTCTCCATGTTCATCCTACGCCGAATTTTCTCGGGTATTCGCATCAACGAGGAAATCAGGAAGATCGTCGAAAATCTTCCCGAAAACGCCGTCGTCGTCTACACGTCCAAAAACAAAAGTTACCTCGAATTTCTCTGCTACTACACCCGCTACATGCAAGCCAGGCTGCCCTATCCACAGCTTGGCTTCGATTGCAGCGTGCGCATCTGGCAGCCCCTTTCGCGCCTGGTGCGAATCATTTTCGCCCAGATGCATTTTTTCATGCGCCATTTCTCTTTTCGGGACCCGTATCGCAGCGGCTTCGTCCGCGATGAAATCGACAAAAGGACCACCGGTTTTTTACCTCTGGTGGAAAAGCGGGACTTTTATCGCCGCTTCATCAAATCCAAGACCGATCCCATCCGTCATCTCATTGAAATCCAGCAGACCCTGGAAAGCCCCATCTGCATCATTCCGCAGCTCATGTTTTTCAGCAAAAACCCGGCATCCACCCAGCCCACGCTGACGGATATCTTTTTCGGATCACCCCAGAAACCGGGTATCCTGCGCCGCCTGGCGACCTTGTTCAGGAAACCGGGCAACATCTTTATCGAGGTCTCCGATCCGATCAACCTGAAGCAGTTCGTCTCGTCGCCGGAAAACTGCGGACGCACCAGCAGGTACCTGGCCTTAAAGCTGCGCCGCGATCTACTCAGCCAGATCAATGCCCATCGCAGAAGCATCACCGGGCCGACCATCAAGATGCCCGAGGAAATCAAGCAGGAAATTCTCATGGGCGAAGAGCTGAGACAGTTCATCGATGCCTATGCCGCACGCAGGAAGCTGACCCGTCTGCAGGCCCACCGCGAGGCCATGGGGTATGTGGATGAAATTGCGGCCCACTACAGCCCTTCTTTCATCAGCATCGTCCATCGGATCATGCGGCGTTTTTTGAACACCCTTTTCGAGTCGGTGACTCACAGCAGCGAGGCTCTGGCGGCCGTCAAAAAGGCCTCGCGCAACGGGCCAGTCATCTTTATGCCGGCGCATAAAAGCCACATGGACTCGATCCTGCTTTCCTTCACCCTGTATGACAGCCACATGCCTTGCCCCCATGTTTTTGCCGGCCGGAACCTGGCATTCTGGCCCATGGCCCCGATATTTCGTCGGGTGGGGGCATTTTTCGTACGGCGCAGTTTCAAAGGCGCAGTGTTTTACGCCAAGGTCTTTTCGGCCTATATTTACCAGGTGCTCAAGGAAGGATTCAACATCGCCGTGTACATCGAGGGCACGCGCAGCCGCAGCGGAAAGCTGCTGCAGCCCCAGTTGGGCATGTTGTCTATCCTGCTGCATGCCTATTTCGAAGGCGCCTGCCCGGACCTGACATTCGTTCCGGTTTTCATCGCCTACGACCGCATTCCCGACGAGAGCGCCTATCTGCATGAAATCAGCGGCGGAAAAAAATCCCCGGAGAACTTCCGCCAGATGCTCAAAGCCAAGAACATCCTGCGCAACCGCTACGGAAGGGTTCATCTGAATTTCGGCAAGCCCATGGCATTGAGCGACGTGCTGGCCGAGCAGGAGCTGACCGGGACGGTGCTCTCATCCAAACAGCAAAATGTCCTGTGCCGAACGATCGGCGACCGGGTGATGCACGCCATCGACGGCCAGACCGTGGTCACCCCCCAATCCCTGGTGGCCGGCGCCCTGCTTTCCGGCGGCCGTGAAGTGGTTTCCCGGGAGGAACTGGACTTTCGCGTCAACGCCGCCATGGACCTGTTTTGCGCCCAGGGAGCCTGTCTGTCGGACAACCTCGCCGACGGGCATTCCACCGCCGTGGAGAACGTTCTTTTCCATTACCAGCGGCGCAAATTCATCCAAGCAGTGGATGAAAAATCCAACGAACAATTTCGGCAGGAGCCCTTCCGCATCCCGGAAAACCGCCGTAGCGCACTGGACTATTACAAAAACATCAGCATCTGCAATTTCATCCCGCCAGCGTTTACCGCCCTGGCCATTTTGGAAAAGGATGCCTTTCAGTTCTCGGCCGCCGACCTTCACGACACATACCGGCGGCTGCAGGAACTGTTTTCCGAGGACTTCAATGCCGATCCCGACCACCCGCCGGCTTACATCGTGCGCAAAACGGTCAAGGCTTTCATCGACAACGCCATCCTGGTACCTCACCCCACCATGCCGGATACCTACAACCTTTCTTCGGAAGGGTACCGCAAGCTGGTTTTCTTTGCTGGATTTGTGGAACCGTTTTTGGAATCTTACCGCACGGCCCTGGTCTACTTTGCCAAAAACCGACGCGGCCAGCACCATAAGGCAAAAATGCTCAAAAAGATGCTGGCCATCGGCAACCGTATGATCCGGCAAGGCGAGATCCATCTCCGGGAGTCCATCTCCAAGGCCAACTATGAAAACGCCATCGCTTTCTTTACGAAAAACAAGGTGAGAGGCTCCGAAGACGAGGAACAGGTGTGGCAGTGGAACCGGGTTTTGACGCACTATCAGAACCTGATTTCACGATGATGCCGGCTCGATCCGGCAGACATCCGTCTTATGTCGCGATTACGGTATCCAAATGACGACGAACGACCGCTGTCTGTTTCTTCCGTTGAAGTCCATCTTAATCGGTAACCGGAAATTCTCGGGATTTTCCAGCACTCTTTACCGGACCCTGTACATTGATTTTCCGGTCAGGTGGCAGCATATACGAATTGGAACATGGGCGAGACGTTGCGGTCTCGGCTGGCGGCACTGAAATAGCTTTTCTTGCATTGTGCGGGGGTGGTCATTCTTACTGTCTTGAATCCACGCTGTTTGAAAAAGGTTTCGACAGTTCCATCCGGTATGCCAAACCGCAGGGGAGAGCCTTCGGTTGCCACGAAAGACCGCAGCACTTGGGCCTCTTTCAATGGACTGGTGCCATCCACGACGGTGGTGTCGAAAACGTCAGCGACCAGTGAACTTCCTGCAGCCGAGTTGCTTCGGATAAACATCAGCAACCCGTCAACGGCCGGAGGCGGAATATACATCAGCAAACCTTCAGCGACGAACAGGGTTTTCTGCATGCTGTCGTAGCCCGCCTCAAACAGCTTTTCATCGAACCGATCTTCTCCGAACACCATCGGTACATAGGCCACATGGGCCGGCAGGTCTCCGAAAATCTCCCGGATGACTTCCGTTTTCACCCGCTGGGTGACGGGATGATCGACTTCGTACACCTTAAATTTCTCGCTGATACCTCGAATGCGATAGGCACGGGTGTCATAACCGGCGCCGATGACGACCATTTGCCCGAATCCGGACCGAACGGCATCGGAAACCCTCTCGTCAATGTATCGAATGCGCGCGACGAGGGCGCCGTTGACGCCGGGCATGATGGCCTCGTACTTGGCCCTCTCGGCTTTTACCCAGTCAATATTTCTGGCCATCTTGCGGACCTCTTCCGGGAAAAAGTACTCTGCATACGGATCTTCAAACACCCGCTCATTTTCCCGAAGATGAGTTTCATTGGCCCGCAACCCTGCGATCTGTAGCGCCATTTTTCTCGGATCTCTTTTTCGCATGTCGACCTCTTTCTGTTCATGGGGTTTTACGTCGAGGATCGGAACTGGTCGAGCAATCCCGTATAAATCGCCTGACTACCGGATTGCATGACCGCCACAATGTTGTCCGGCGTCCACGTTTCCGGCGGTGGATTGGAAGCCGAAAAGGCGAGGCCGTGGGCAAACAGCCAGCGGTGCATCTGTATCCGGTAAATCTGATCCGATGTCAGCCCCTGAAAGGGAGCATAATTGGAAAGGGATTCGGTCAACGCGTCCCAGATGGCATCGCCGTATTTTTTAAAGAGGGTGATGTGAGCTTCGTCGGTGATGCTCCTGAAAAGCGATTTTTCCTCCATGGCGAAAAGGACATAGCCGATACCATGGTCGTGCCAGGGATTACCGGTCCTTTTTAGGATCATGTAAGCATGGAGTGAATCCACAGCCTTTTTGACGATCTCTTCTTCCAACTCTTTTATGGAGTTGAAAAACGAATAAATCGGCCTTGAAGATGTGCCGAGTTCAGCAGCGAGCGAGCGCGTCGACAATGCATTCCACCCTTTACACCTTACGATGGTAAATGCGGATTCGATGATTTCTTCTTTTGTGAATTTAAATTTCGGCGGCATTTATCCCTCATTTTTAAGCATCATATGTTATGCATCACATGGTGCATAACAAAAATCACTCCTGCCTGCAACCCCAAAAAGATTCGAATATGCATAAGGTCCCTTCCTCTTCAGGGCAGCGAGGCTGATGCCTTGAATCGTCCTGGCACCGTAATTGCTGTTTTTTGGGACGCGACTTCCGGAGAAAATGATGGAATCGTAAAATTGCCATTTTCCCTCCGGTTTCTGGGTTCGGTTAACGACTCCGTCACCATCACTTAGGATTGTCCATGTTCAAGTTGTTCCGCTACAAGAAGAACGGCCTGCCCTTTGGCTTGATCACGATTCATGAACATTTGGCCCGTGATATGTTCAGCTATTTTGAAACCGGCCGCTTCGTCAAAAAACAGGTCCGCAAAGCCCGCAAATCACTTAAGGACGCCCTTCGATTCGCGAAAAAAAAGCAGACCTATCCCAGCAACAAAACCACCGAGCTGCTGAATGCTTTAGCGCAAATCGATGATGAAATAACATACACCCGGAAAGCCATCCGAACCGCCTTCGAGGAGGCGGAAGCCATCGTCACGACGATCCGGCAAGAAAAAGTCGGAGACATCCTTCCCCTGGTCGAAAATGCCCGCGAATGCTTTAAGAAGCGTGATCTTCAGGCCGGCATGGACATGCTGAAAGAGGCGCAGTCAAAACTGAGCAATCCATATCTCCCCCAAAGCCGCAATGCCCTGCTCGGCGGTCTGGACAGCGAGGTCAAGCAGCTCAAAAGGGAACTCCTGCAAAGGGTAAACGTCCGCTCGAAGAAACAGGGAGCTCAGATCTGACCATTTTTTGCTGTCCTTGAGCCACCAGGACGTTCAAAGCACAAAAACAGTATTCAGGCGCAACGCATCTGCGGAAGGGCATCATACCGACAGTCCCGATGGTTTTGTGCACCGCTTCTCTTGACCGCCGGATGTCCCGGCACAATGTTTATCCAAGAGACTTTTCATCTGATCGTCGGGAGAATGCCATGATGCCCAGCAATACAAAAAATCCCTCGGACTCCGGGTGGCAATTCGACAACAGCTATGCACGGCTGCCGCATGCCTTTTATGTCCGGCTGAATCCCGTAACGGTACGCACGCCGAAACTCGTGGTTTTCAACGCAGGGCTGGCGAAATTTTTGGGCCTGAATCCCGACGCCCTGAAGGATGACGAGGGCGCCGCCCTTTTTTCGGGCAACCGGATCCCCGAGGGTGCCGATCCGATCGCCCAGGCCTATGCAGGACATCAATTCGGATCTTTCACCATGCTGGGCGATGGGCGGGCGATATTGCTCGGCGAGCAATTGACACCCGATGGTGAGCGCTTCGACATTCAGTTCAAAGGATCCGGCAGGACCCCTTTTTCGCGAAACGGGGACGGACGGGCAGCCCTGGGTCCGATGCTTCGTGAGTATATCATCAGCGAGGCGCTTTTTGCCCTGGGCATTCCAACGACCCGCAGCCTCGCAGTAGTGACCACCGGTGAACCGGTGTTCCGTGAAACCGTATTGCAGGGGGCGATTCTCACCCGCACGGCGGCCAGCCACATTCGCGTGGGAACCTTCGAGTATGCGGCGGCAAGGGACAAGCCCGACGATCTCCGGGCGCTGGCCGATTATACCATCCAGCGCCACTTTCCCGATCTGACCGCCGAGGAAAATCCATATCTCGCCCTGCTTGGCGACGTTATGGATCGACAGGCTTCCCTGGTGGCCCGCTGGATGCTGGTTGGCTTCATTCACGGTGTTATGAACACGGACAACACGACCCTTTGCGGCGAAACCATCGACTATGGCCCCTGTGCATTCATGGACGCCTATGATCCGAATACCGTCTTCAGTTCCATCGATCACAATGGTCGCTACGCCTACGGTCGGCAGCCGCAGATCGTCCAGTGGAATCTTGCCCGTTTTGCCGAGGCCCTGCTGCCATTGATTCACGATGATCCGCAAGAGGCGGTATCGATGGCCAAGGAGACCCTCTCAAACTTTCCAGACACCTTCCGCGACAGCTGGCTGTCGGGCATGCAATCCAAACTGGGTCTGTCGAACCAGGAGGCGGATGATGCCGTCTTGGTGGAGGACCTGCTCGACTGCATGTATCGGCACAAAGCGGATTTTACCAACACCTTCCGAGACCTGGCATCCGGGGAATCGACACAAACCCCCTTGTTCCGGGCTCAGGATTTTAAACAGTGGTTCGAACGCTGGAAGGCCAGGATAAAGCGGCAGCCGGATTCCTGGAAGACCGCCCGCCGGCTCATGAACACGCACAATCCCGCGGTCATCCCACGCAACCACCGGGTGGAGGAGGCCCTGGCAGCGGCCGTCCAACGGGCCGATTATACGGTCATGGAAAAGCTGCTGGAAGTGCTCTCCCAACCCTTTCAGAATCTGCCCGAAGGCGCCGACTATCATCTGCCCCCGCCTCCTTCAGCAAAACCTTACCGAACCTTTTGCGGGACGTGATCCCGTCGGCAGCCTTTACAAGCAAAAAGCGTTCGATAGAAGAAGAAATCCGGGGGAAAACCTTGCTGGTCGGGGAGAAAAAAAGGGAGGCGGCGAATCGGCCGGCCAAACCGAATTGGAACCGGGCGACCTCATCGGGCATTCACAGGCCCTTAAAACTAGTCTTGTCTCGTCCCTTCTTTTTTGACTGGTACAATGCGTTGTCGGCAGCGCTGATCATATTTTCCTTGTTGGTATGCGGCATCCCCTTTTCCCAGAGGGTTACCCCGAAACTCGCCGTAACATCGACATTCTTCCCGTCGAGTTCCATCCGCATTGAAGCGATCTGCTTACGAATACGCTCGGCAAGTGTGACAACGCCTTTCATCTCGGTCTCGGGGAGGATGATCGCAAACTCTTCACCCCCATAACGGGCGACCATATCGGATTCTCTTACGGTCAGCAGTGCGATTTCCGCGACTTTTTTAAGAACCCTGTCGCCCACCAGATGACCATGCACGTCATTGATTTTTTTAAAATGATCCAAATCGAATATGATCAGCGAAAGAGCGCGTTGGTAACGCATTGCCCGATTGACTTCCTTTTCCAGTTGCTCCTGAAAATAACGATGATTATAGAGCGCCGTTAATCCGTCACGGAACGCCATCTCACTGAGTTGGTTATTTGCCTTTTTCAGTTCAGACTTGGCCAGTTCCAACTCGCGCACCAACTGTTCGTAGGATAAATTGACCTTTCCCAGCTCCTCCTTGGCCTCGTAAAGGATCTCGGATAGCGGTTGCATGTCGCCGGGGTCGATATCGAAAAACGATATGATCTCAATGCTATGGGAGGCCACCTGATCCACCAGATCATTGATTTCGGCGGATTCGATGCCATAAAGGGCTCTGAAGGCGGATTTCACCTGATTCAATTTTTTTGAACTTTGGTCCCCATGGTAAAGCGATGAAAGCTTGTCCGAAAGGTTGAGGATTTCCGCAGCCGAGCCCTTGCCGTTGCCACCGACGCCGTTGAGGTGGTGACGGCCGATCGGTTCGTAAATGCTGCCCGGAAGTCCCCAATGGTTGAGCACTTCCATGCCGATTTCCTGGTGATCGAACCCGAAGATCTTTTTTTCAAGCTCGATTGCGGTCAATTCCGAATGCTTCTTTTCCTCCAGCACGATTAGATAATCTTTCGGGCTGCTCAAATACATGATGACGACACCGATATCCTGCAGCAACCCTGTGACAAAAATGTCGTCGCTTTTCTTTCCGACCAGGGATGCTATCAATTCCGCACTGACCGCTGCTGTCACGGATCTTTTCCAAAAGAAGTCAAAATCGAAGGAATCGTCGGAATCTGCATTCAACTCGTTGGCAATGACAAAAGAAAGAGCGATATTTTTCAATGCATTGAAGCCAAGAACGGTCAGCGCCCGTTGAATGGTATCGATCTTCGAAGGAATGGCGTACATGGGCGAGTTTGCCGCTTTCAACACTTTGGAAGTCAGCGCCGGATCTGCCATGATGATCCTCGACAACTCGTCGAATGACGTTTCTTCTTTCTTTACGGCCTCGATAATACGGACAGCAATTGCTGGCGGCGATGGTAGCTTGATATTACCGAAATCCTTATTCACAGCCGTCATGCTTTAGGTCCTTAAAATCTCGTCGGATACACGGGGTCACAAATGGGTTAACCGTAATGGAAGATCGAATTGCACAGAAGGTCGAAATGCCTATTGGTGAATATCGGTAGAAGTTACCACTTCTTTAAAAAAAACCTGCCGACCCTGTTTGTCTACCGCAGACGGCCTGAATGCCGCCGCCGGCCGCGAACCTTCTTTTTCCGAACCACTTCCAGGGAATCGTAAATCTTGACGCGGGCTTTGCGTTTCAAGTCCTTGATCGTCTTGGGATCCGGATCGTCTTGCATGGCCGTCAGACAGTCGGGACAAAGGGCTACCACGTTTTTGATGGAGTGTTCACCGCCGTGTTCCAGGGGGATGATGTGAAATGGATGCATTTCCGTCTGGCCGGACGCTGCGTTGCAATCCTTGCCGCAGTTCTCGCAGCGCATGCGGGATCGCCGCAGAACCGTTTCGAACACCTTTTTCTTGCGGTTAAAAGGTTCGGTGCCGTTGGCGGCCTCCTTCCACGGTTTTCCGGGAGCCGGTTTTTCGATGGAGTGCCGGGGGGCTGCCGGTTGGCGTCTAAAAGCACGCGCAGCATCGGAACGGGATGAAGATTTTCTTTGCGTTCGAAGATTGTCGGGTTCTGCCGATGCGTCTGAAGGGGACTTTTGGAGATCGGGTTCTTTTCTGCGCTTGCGGACAACGACCCTTTTGGAGCTGTCGCCTTGCGTACGGTTTTCGGACACCGATTTGAGCCACAAACTTTGGTTTTCTTTCTGCAAACGCTGTTTGAGGTCCTCGTAGGTTTCATCCGCGCTGAACTTGACGTTCATCTCGCGCAGCATCTGCTGAATTTCCAGTTTGCTCAGTTCCATCTTTGCTGTCACTCACTTTTTAAAATAACGGCGCTTTTTTATCAGCGTTGGAACCATGGGGACGCTGCCCCGCCGATCTCTTTTGACAAAGGGAAAAGTAACTACAACAACTGAATCCCGGATGCAATTCCTTTTTCGCGTTCCTTTCTAAAAGGTCCGCCACTGCATCGATTTTTAGGACATTGGTGCCTTCATACCTAACCCGCCAGAGATCCCATGTAAAGGCACGGCGCGCCGTGCGCTTATGAGAACCATTGATGCAAATATGAGACGGACGGCAAAGCTCACGGGAAACAGCATTACCCTACTCTCGATCATTCTGGCAGTCGAAAAATCCGCATTGCCGTTAAAGGATAACTCGAAAGACCATTGCGAAATCGATTGTATAAAAAAATGCACATATGCGAAAGCGCAGGGATGACAGGACGGGCGACTTTCCTCGGTTTCATCGGAATGATCTGGTCTCTTTTTCCCCTACCCCTAAAACAGTATTTTATTTTATAACAAAAAGTTAAACGCATATTCGCATAATTCCGGGTGGTGCCATCGCACCGTCTGGAAATTCAAAGAGATGTTCAAAAATCCCGGCGGCATGCGAATTGCTGCATTCGAATAAGGAAACGTCGATTTTCAGGTGCCTTCTTTTCAGAGTGCCTGCCGGAAGCGATCCTTTTCGGGATGTAGCGGCTGCAGGCGGCCCCGGAACCACCTGGTTCGTCAAATCGATGCAACACCATGAATGATTGGAGGATCTCATGCCAGATGCAACGATCTTGTTCAATATCACGCCGGTACCGTTTTTATCCGTGCTGGTGTGGATTTTTTTGAGCATCGCGGCCATGTATTTTGCCCGCCGTCCTTTTCACGACGCTATGGCCTCGCTGGGCCGGTTGATCCACAACGCCATGCGCTTGGCCGCCGCTTCGGTCAGGAGCGCCCAGGAGCGCCTGGACATCCGCAACCGGGAGGTGCTTCTGGCTGCGGGCATGGAACAGGCCGAACGCCGCACCGAACGTGAATTCGAGCGCATCGGCACGGCGGTTGATCGCAACCTGAAGGCGTATCCCCAGCTTCAGCGCCAACTGCGGGAAAACCTGCTCAAGCTGGAGGACGACTACAAGCAGAGCGCCGAAATCCCCCAGGGCCTCTCGGACTGGGTCAAGGTGATCGACGCCATCGCCGCCATCAAGCCCTCGGGCGATCCCATGGTGGCCAACATTCTCGAAGACATTCACAACACCCTGAAGGAGCAACACAAGATCGCCCTGGAGGGGCACCGCAAGGCGGTTTCCCAGCGTCACGGAATTCTCTCCCGCATGGTCCCCCAATGGCGTGCAACGGACAAGACCCTCAGCGGACTGGAAAAAGCCATCACCGATCTGACCGCCCGTTCCCAGGCGGTGGACCGCTGCATGGTCGACTATGAAACCGTTCGCACCCAAAGCGACGCCGCCGAACGTCAGCTTTCCTCCTCCTCGCTGACCCAGTTTTTCACCTCCGGCCTGGTATTGGGCGTGTTCATCATCGGCGCCATCATCAACTTCAACCTGGTGGCTCTGCCCATGTCCGAAATGGTGGGCGGCGCCAGCTATATCGGCTCCTTTCGCACCTCCGATGTGGCCGGCATGTTCATCGTCTGCCTGGAAGTGGTTGTGGGTATCTTTCTCATGGACGCCCTGCGCTTTACCCGTCTGTTTTCCGTCATCGGCTGTCTGGACGACAAGAAGCGAACCTGGTTCTTCTGGATCCTGCTGATCATGCTGACCATTCTGGCCGGTGTGGAATCCTCCCTGGCTTTCATGCGCGACCGCATCGCCGCTGACATGGAGGCTCTGCGCCAGAGCCTGGCCGGGATCGAACCGTCCGCCGTTGCGGCCAGCAAGATCCCCACCATCGGCCAGATGATCCTGGGTTTCATCCTGCCGTTTATTCTCACCACGGTGGCCATGCCCTTCGAAACCTTCATCTCGTCTTCACGGACGGTGCTGGGCATGGCCGCTTCCTGGGGATTGCGTGCCCTGGCCTTTTTTCTGCGGCTGGCGGGCAACCTGGGCTTTTACCTGGGCCGGCTGGTGGTCAACGTTTACGACCTGGTGATCTTCCCGGCCCTCTGGCTGGAGGCGCTGATCGCCCGCAAGATCGCTTCCACATCTGCTGAGAAGCATGCCGAACAGGATGAATCGGACAACCGGAAAACGCCCATGACCATGCTCGAGGAGGCTGCACCATGCAAAAAAACAAACGACTGATGCGTCTATCGCTGCTCGTTGTCGCCCTGGCGGCCATGGTGACGGCTGTGGCCGGATGCACCCAGAAAACCAATCATACCCGAGGGGTTTATATGCTGGTGGACACATCCGGCACCTATACGGACGAGTTGAACAAGGCCCGGGCCATCATCAACTACCTGCTGGGGACCCTCACTCCGGGGGACACCATGGCCATCGGCCGCATCGACACGGGCAGCTTCAGCGAAAAGGACATTGTCGCCAAGGTGACCTTCGACCAGCGGCCCTCTGTGGCCAACACCCAGAAACGCGCTTTCCAGAAAAAGGTGGCCGACTTCGTATCGAAGGTGAAAAGCAGCAGCCATACGGACATTTCCGGCGGCCTGCTCCAGGCGGTGGAGTATTTAAACGAGTCCGGATCCGGAGAAAAGTACATCCTGATCTTCTCCGATTTGAAAGAAGAGCTGGCCAAAGGCCATGTGCGCGACGTTCCCTTTCAACTGGACGAGTTCAATATCATCGCCCTGAATGTGACCAAACTGCGGGACGATATCCGCGACCCCAAACAATACATGCAGCGTGTGGAACAATGGCGGGCAAAAACGGAAGGCGGCGGCGGGAATTGGCGATTGATCAACGACCTGGAGCGGCTGGACAATATCTTTTCCTGATCGAAAAATAGCGTTCATCGATAAAAAAAAGCGCCCCATAGGGCGCTTTTTTTAAAAGACGAACTTTTTCTCCATCAGCTTCTTCTTCTGCTGGATGACGTATTCTTCCAATTCCTGTTCCAACACCGGATCGATGGGCGGCTTTTCATACCCTTCCAAACGTTTTTCCAGTATGCTCCGGGTTTGATCGGCCACACGGCGGGCGCCCTGGGTCGCCCAGGTCTGATAGTCGTCGCGGGTAAACAGGTACGGCTGATAGAGGCTGCGGCAGTGTTTGAAGGTGGTCGGATGGGTCAGGTAATTGCCGTCGCTGCCCATGCTCTTGATGGTATCGACATCAATGGATTCCACGTTGATGTCCATGGCCTTGAGCACACGCCGCAAGGTGCGGCACACCTCTTCGTCCATAATCCATTTTTCGAAGCTCATGGAGATGTAGGAGCCCAACTGGCCGCAGGCATGCAGGATGAAATTGGCCCCGTTTCTCACGGCGGTACTCATCATCAGGGTGCCTTCTGCAGCAGCCTGGGAGTCCAGGCAATGGGAATTGGTCAGCATGCCCCCGGTTCGGCAGGGGACCTTGTAGTGCCGGGCCAGTTGAATCACCGCAGAGGCCAACACCACAGCCTCGGGAGCGCCCACGGCCGAGGCCACGGTGCGCATATCCGACGGGGCCGACACCGATCCGTACACCACCGGCGTACCCTGACCGGCCAATTGGGCCAGAACAATCCCGCTCAATATCTCGGCGTTGGCCATAGCCAAAAGCCCCGGCAGCGACACCGGCCCGCTGGTGCCGGCCAGTACCATGTCCGTGATCACCAGCGGCTGACCCAACCGGGCCATGTCAATGATGATCTCGGCCATTTCCGGGCTGTATTTGAGCGGCGAAGCCGCATGCACGATGGCGGGCATGACCGGCTGCTTTTTCAATTGATCCAGGCCACCCCAGGCCAGGGCTGCCATGGCCACCGAATCCAGGGCCGCCTGACGAAACGTACTGGCCGCCAGAAAGGCTTTGTCGCACATCGTCAGGGTGGCCATCATCATGTCCAGATGGGCAATCTGGGAAGGCACGTCGTTGGGCTGAATCGTGAGGTAGCCATTCATGTCCAGCTGATCGGAGGTCTGTACGAGTTTGCAGCAGGTCAAGTAGTCTTCCATGACCGCAGGACGCCGCATTCCATCCGCATCTGAAACATTGGGCGCCCCTGCCGTGGGCAGAAAAACGAAATCGTCTTCTCCGATGGACACATTGTACTCGGGATTGCGGGCATGCACGACAAATCGCGACGGCACCGTCTCCAGGGCGCGCATCACCTCCTTTTCGGTGATGAACACCCGGGGATTGGTGACCGTGAAGCCATTGTCTCGAAATAGATCCAGGGCCTCCGGTGAATTGAATTTAACCCCGGTTTCCGCAAGGATCTCCATGGACGCATCGTGGATCAGATTGATCTCGTCACGGGAAAACACCTGCATGCGATCGCTCATCTGCACGTCTCCAATCGTCCCAAAAAATTTGCCACAATTTTTGCCATCTGCCTTTTTTTGCAGTGAAAGTCAATGCAATTCATTGCCGACCCAGCGTGATTCGTACATCATCGTCATAACAACCGGTTTTTCATCCAAGAAGCCAATTTGTCAGTTGAAATATCCCGCCAATTCAATTAGCTTAACGGCTTTAATGTTTATCGCTGCTGGGAAACCATTTAGGGCAAGTCGGAAAGGAAATCGCAAAATGAAAGGCAAACCGGTCGTTTCACCAATATACATGACAGCCACCTACAAATTTGACCAATCCGACGATCTGATCGATGTGGTGCAGAACCAAAGCGGGTACATCTACTCCCGCTGGGACAATCCTTCGGTGGTCGAGGTGGAAACCGCCCTGGCCGCTCTGGAAGGTTACGAACGCGCCCTTGGGTTCGGATCCGGCATGGCCGCCATCACCACCGCTATCATGTCCCATGTGAAGGCCGGCGACCGCATTGTCTCCACCCGGGAAATCTACGGGGGCAGTTTCGAACTGATGGACTCGATCCTGCCGCGCTTCGGCGTCGATGTCACCCTGGTCAATTGCTCCGACGTCGATACGATCCTGGCTGAAATCGACAAAGGATTGACCCTTTTGTACCTGGAGTCGCCCACCAACCCGTTGCTGCGGGTCGTGGACGTCCCCCGGCTGGCGGCTGCGGCCAAAGCCAAAGGCGCAACCGTTTTGCTGGATGGAACATTTGCCTCACCGGTAAACCAGCATCCGGCAGACTGGGGAGTGGACGTGCTGATCCACAGCGGAACCAAATACCTGGGCGGCCACCACGACGTGACCGCGGGATTCGTCTGCGGCAATTCGCCCTTCTCCGACCGAATCTGGGAATTGAGGAAACATTTCGGCGGGGTCATGGACCCCATGTCCGCCTTTCTCACACTTCGCGGCATGCAGACCCTGGAATTGCGCATCGCGCGGCAAAACGATAACGCCATGGCCGTGGCCCGATTCCTGGACTCGCATCCCAAAATCTCTACCGTGCACTACCCGGGACTCGCCTCGCATCCGGACCATGCCATCGCCGAAAAGCTCCTTTCTGGCTTCGGTGGCATGCTCAGCTTCGAGGTGGCCGCAGACTTCGACGGCACCAAAAGGGTCATGGACCGTCTGAAAGTCATCAAACTTGCCACCAGCCTGGGCGGCGTCACCAGCCTGGCCAATCAGCCCATGACCAACACCCACGTCTCCCTGAGCCCCGAAAACCGCGATAAGGCCGGGGTCAAGGAAAACCTGGTACGTCTTTCCGTGGGTGTCGAAGCGGCAAAACTTCTCATCGACGACCTGAACCAGGCCCTGGGCGCCATCGGATGATCCCTACAGAACGGTCGTTCCATTTTTCTGCGGGTAGCGAGTAGCAAATTGGAGAGAATTTTCCATGACACCGTCCGGCGACAGGCCACGAAAGCCATTCTGGATCCTGCCGGTAATCGTCTTTTCCCAGTTTGCCGGCACGTCCATCTGGTTTTCCGGTAATGCGGTCCTGACAGAACTGGTCCAGGCAGGGTCAGCGGGTTCTTCGCTTTCCGGATGGATTACCGGTGCCGTCCAGATAGGCTTCATCACCGGCACCCTGGTCTTCGCCTTTTTCTCCATTTCCGACCGATTCTCTCCCCGCCTGGTATTCCTGCTGTGTACGGTTGCCGGCGCCTTGTTTAATCTGTCGATCATTATTGCATGCACCAGCCTCGTCACTCTTTTACTCCTGCGTTTTGCTGCCGGATTTTTTTTGGCTGGAATCTACCCCGTGGGTATGAAGATCGCCGCCGGCTGGTATGAAAAAGGGCTTGGCAACGCCCTTGGATTTCTCATCGGCGCTCTGGTCCTGGGAACGGCCTTCCCTCACCTGCTGAAAGGCGGCTTTTCAGCCCTTTCCTGGCAGGCGGTCATGGCCGTCTCTTCAGGCGTTTGCCTTTTCGGCGGCCTGCTGATGGCCCTTTTGGTTCCGGACGGTCCATATCTTAAAACCGCCCCGGTCTTCGATCCCAGAGCGCTGACAGCCCTGTTCCGCCGCCGGTTGCTGCGCGCCGCGGCCTTGGGCTACTTCGGCCACATGTGGGAATTGTATACCCTCTGGGCCTTCGTTCCCGTTTTTCTGGGCGCCTACGCATCCCAGAACCCCGATGTCTTCTTGAATCTCCCGGTGTGGAGTTTTGCGATCATCGGCATCGGCAGTCTGGGCTGCATCGTCGGCGGAATGCTGTCCATACGCCATGGCAGTGCGGTGGTGGCCGCCGTACAGCTGGCCGTTTCCGGCCTCTGCTGCCTGCTCTCTCCTTTAATCTTTGCCCTTTCTCCGCAACTTTTCCTCTCCCTCATGCTGCTCTGGGGAATCACTGTTGTGGGCGATTCGCCGCAATTCTCGGCCATGGTGGCCCGCACTGCTCCCGGGGAACTGGTGGGCAGCGCCCTGACCCTGGTGAACTGCATCGGTTTCTCCATCACCGTGGTCAGTCTGGCCGTCGTTCAATGGCTGGCCACCGCCGTGCCGCTGCAATACCTGCTGATGGTTCTGGCAGTAGGCCCTGCGGCCGGCCTGATAGCAATGCGGCCGCTGTCTCGAAATAAAAAGTAGCGAGATTGGCGGGCGGCCTATTTTTCCAGCAATCCTTCACACCGCACTTCCACCCGACTCGGGATGTGTATTTTTTACCCGCATATTCATTTGAATAGGGAATATGTTTACAAATTACCCATCAATGGATAATTTTCAGGTAAGCTTTTTTAAAACCATACCCGCAGCCAAAGGGGGGAGTGTAACCAATGCGTCCATCCAAGGGGAGGGTCGGTGCCGGCATGCAAACGTCCCCGTGGATCATCCTGGGATCGACGATCATCCTGCTCGTTGCCGTGATCGTTTTCGCCGTCCAGAATTCTCATCGTGAGAAGCAGTATATGTCAGAAATCCTTACGGCAAAAGGCGCAGCACTGATTCGTGCCGTGGAGGCGGGAGCCCGCGCCGGCATGATGGGTATGATGTGGGGGGGAGAGCAGTTTCAGCTTCTGTTGGAAGAAACCGGTCGACTGCCCGACGTCCTGTATATGGCGGTCGTTGATCCCGACGGCATGGTGGTCGCCCACAGCGACCCGTCTAAAATCGGCACTTCGTTTCGCAAAGACCGAAAACTGATCCACCTGGGACCGGATCTGAAAGAGAACTGGGAACTGGTGGATCTGGATACCGGCGAAAAATCCTTCGAAGTCCATCGCCACTTCCGGCCCCTGTTCACGGAAAACGGCGCCGAATACAGCCACATGCGCCAAATGATGCACCGGCATCGGATGATGCCTGTTCCTCAGGACGATTGGCTGGCTTCGAACAAACAAGAGCAACGGCTTATCGTCGTCGGACTGGATGTGGAACCGTTTGAATCGGCCATGCGTGAGGACATTCGAACAACCGTGGTCATGTCTGCGATTGTCCTGCTCACCGGTTTCGCCGGCTTTGTTTCGTTCTTCTGGAGACGCAGCTATCGTGCGGCCAGACGATCACTGCAGGATACCAGCGCCTTTGCTGACGAGCTGGTCACCCACCTCCCCATTGGTCTTGTCGCCACGGATCAAAGCGGCCGCATCACCTTTTTCAATGCGGCCGCCGAAACCATCACAGGCTTGACGGCGGCGACGGTACGCGGGCGGCCGGCGCAAGATTTTCTGCCTGCCCATCTGTGCGGCCTGGATCAATGGTTCGACGAAGGAGAGCCCGTCAACGAGCGGGAAACCGAGTGCACGTTTGCCGATGGCCGTACCGTGCCGCTGAGCATCAGTGCGGCGCGGATCGTGAACGAAGTCGGTAAATTCGTGGGCGAGGTCCTGATTCTCAAGGATCTGCGGGAGGTGCGACGCCTGGAGGCCGAGGTCCGGCGCCAGGACAAATTGGCCGCCCTGGGCAAACTGGCCGCCGGTGTGGCCCATGAGATCCGCAATCCTCTGAGTTCCATCAAGGGCTTGACCACTTTTTTTGGTGATCAATTCTCCGAAGGCAGCGAAGCCAAATCCGCCGCCGGGGTGATGGTCCAGGAAGTGGATCGGCTCAATCGGGCCATTTCCGAACTGCTGGACTTTGCCCGGCCGACCGATCTGAAGCGCCAACCCACCGATATTGCACCCCTGCTGACCCGCTCCATCCAATTGGTCAACCAGGACGCCGCCAACCAGAAGGTACAGGTCGAGTTGGATCTCGCCGACGACATCTGCCAGGTCAGTGTCGATCCGGACCGGCTCAACCAGTGTCTGCTCAACCTCTACCTCAATGCGATCCAGGCCATGAGCAGCGGCGGCACGTTGCGGATTGGCTGCGACATGGAAGACGGCCGCAGCGTGCGCATCCGGATCAGCGACACGGGGCCGGGCATCGACGCCGACCATCTCGGAAAAATCTTCGATCCCTATTTCACCACCAAGAACAAAGGCACCGGACTGGGACTGGCCGTGGTGCATAAAATTATCGACGCCCATCAGGCCCATCTCCATGTGGAAAGCATCCCCGGCAAAGGGACGACTATGACCATCCGGCTTGCCTGTATCTCCGGCCTTGTCGAAAAGGAAGAAAGCCATGACCGCAAACCGGCTTAGCCGCATTCTGATTGTGGATGACGACCCTGGCCACCTGACCACCTTAAAGACGATCACCCGCAGTTGGGGATATGCCGTTGAAACCGCCGATGACGGTGATAGGGCCGTGGAACGGGTGACGACCGATCCGTTCGACCTGGTATTGATGGATGTTCGCATGGCCAAAATGGGCGGCATCGAAGCACTGGAACAGATCAGGTCGTACAACCCTTCCATCCCGGTCATTATCATGACAGCCTATTCATCAGTCGAATCGGCGGTAGACGCCCTGAAGGCCGGCGCCTACGACTACCTGATCAAGCCGCTGGACTTCGAAGTGTTGAAGCTGACGCTGGAACGGGCCCGGGAGCACGCCGGACTGAAGGCGGAAAACGAACTGCTCAAAAGGAAATTGCGGGCCGATCCGGACACCCCCAATATCATCGGCAAGAGCGCGGCCATGAGGGCGCTGCTGGAGATGCTGGCCATGACCGCACCGTCCGAGGCCACCGTCCTGGTCAACGGGGAAAGCGGCACCGGCAAAGAGTTGATCGCACGCTCGCTGCATGTCAACAGCCCCCGCAAGGATCAGCCCCTGGTGATCGTCAACTGTGCGGCCATCACCGAAACCCTTCTGGAGTCGGAGCTGTTCGGGCACGAAAAGGGCGCATTCACCGGGGCTGACAGGCGCCGCGAAGGCAAATTCATGCAGGCCGACCGCGGCACCATCTTTCTGGACGAGATCGCCGAGACGACACCGACCATGCAGGCCAAGCTGCTGCGGGTGCTTCAGCAAAAGGAAATTCAACGGGTGGGCGGTGAGGCGGTCATTCCGGTGGATGTGCGCATCGTGGCCGCCACCAATCGCGACCTCGAGGTCGAGGTGGCCGAGGGACGCTTCCGGGAGGACCTGTTTTATCGCCTCAACGTCATGCCCCTGAACGTGCCGCCTCTCCGGGAGCGCCTGGACGATATCCCCCTGCTGGCCGATTATTTTCTGAAACGTTATGCCGAGAAAAACCGCAAGCCCGTTAAGGGCTTTACCCCTCTGTCGATGGATATGCTGCTCAAGTATGACTGGCCCGGAAACGTGCGGGAACTGGAAAACGCCGTCGAGCGGGCTGTCATCCTCCTGACCGGCGACCACATCACCGAGAAGCAGTTGCCCTTGAATATCGTCAGGAAATACCCTGAACTGGATCGATCCGGGGCATCGGCGTCCCCACCGCCGGACGGCACCCGCTCGCTGGAAGAGATCGAGAGGGAGGCCATTACGGCCACCCTGCAGGCCACGGACGGCAATAAAAGCGAGGCCGCCCGGCGCCTGGGCATCACGCGCAAGACCCTGCACAACAAGTTGAAAAGCTATGGCATCGGATGACGGAGCCGACAGTCTATAGACGCCATCGACGGGCTGGCTATTTTTTACCCACCACTAATGGGTGTCCGGCCCAAGACTGTTTCTTTTTTACACGGTAAGTACCGATCCGGTCCGGACCATTATCATTTCCAAACCTCCCTCGAGAGCAGAAAAACCCTATAAAATCAATGCCTAATAACGAGAATGGGAAACCCTTCCGTCGTCTGGCACATGCCTTGCCATTACCATAACCAGAAATATGGTACCGCCTTGGCGGTGCGGATTCAAAGCTTAACGAACCTTGAAAGGAGAACGTCAATGAATATCAACAAAAAATCTACTTTTGGTTTGGCGGCTGTGCTTACCCTGGCAATCGCTGCTGTCGCTTTTGCGCACGGAAGTTCGGGGTATGGATCGCATATGGGCGGCTACGGCGGCCACATGATGGGACCGGGCTACGACGGCGGATACATGATGGGACCAGGCTACGGTAACCACATGAGGGGATGGGATTCCGATGACGGCCCGTATTGCCGCGGTCATGCCGCATGGGGCAACCTGTCCGACGAGAATGCGGCCAAACTGGAGGCATCCCAGGAGAAGTTCTACAGGGATACTCGGGAACTGCGCGATCGAATGGAAGATAAAGAAATCGCCCTGCGCAGTGAAATGAACAGGGATAATCCAGACCATGCCAAGGTCTATGAACTGCAAAAAGAGATTTCCTCTCTGCGCGCCGACTTCGACCAGAAGGCCCTGGCCCATCGACTGGAGGTCCGCAAGCTGCTGCCGGACAACTACCGGGGAAGCGGTTATGGCCATGGCCGCGGATATTGCTGGTAGGCTGCAAAGCTGCTCCGGGGTGGTCCATCCGCCCCGGACAGTCGATCTTTCGAGAAGAAAAGGAGGCTTCAATGAGCAGAAAAACCAGCACATTGTTGAGTCTGGGAATCTCCATCGCACTGATCGCGGGTACCATCTGGTTTCTGTTCGATCACCAGAACAGCTTCGGCTACGGCAATGGTCGCTGGATCATGCCGCATCACATGACCATAGGAGGTACTGGCATGGGAATCATCATGATTCTATTCTGGCTGGCCGTAATCGCAGCCATCGCGATGGCTGTTTCAGGCGCCGTTTCCGGCAGACAATCCTCGGACAGTCCCCGGAACCAGCGGCTGCCCGATGCGATGGAAATTCTTAAACGTCGATATGCCAACGGTGAGATCGATAAGCTGCAATACCAGGCCATGAAAAAAGAGCTGCAACACGACTGACGGCAGCGTGGGTTGATGCAAACGAAAGATGTCCCCGGACCTCCCACAGCCAGTCGACTGACGATGCCGTCCGACGATCGCATGAGACCATGTGAAAAAGACAAACCGACCCAGCGAGGTGTTCTTATGGCTGAACAAGTGGGTATCGTTATCAAACAGGAATCGAGCAAGGTTGCTTGGGTGGCAACCGAGCGGAAAGGCGGCTGCGGCGGGTGCCACGCTTCCCCCCATGGCTGCCGGCGCTGCCAGTCACCGGCAAAGATGGAAAGCCGGGTGGCCAATCCCGTGGGGGCGAAACCCGGCGACCGGGTCAGGATCCAGCTTTCATCGGAGAACCTATACCTCGGTGCGGCGATCTTATATCTGCTCCCGGTCTTCGGGCTTCTTTTAGGGGCGTTTACGGGAGGCTGGCTGTCGCCGACATTTGGCCTGGCGGCAACGACCGGCACCATCGGCGGCACCGCTGCCGGTTTTGGTTTCGGCTTTGCCGCCGTCATGGTTCTGGACCGCACATCCGTGATCCGTCGGCGGACCACGCCGACCATTACGACGGTCCTGTCCCGGCCCGCGGGAATTCCGCACAGGAAAATTACATCCTGTGTCGGTCAGCCGGGGGTGTGTACCCGAGAAGATCCTTTGCTGCATTCTCTTTGAAGCGTAAAATCCAACCGGCAGCCTACCCATAAAAAGGCGGCTCAATAACGGCGGTACTGCCGGCAAATCAATTGGTCACCTGATTTCCTGTAGGCAATGGGCGGGATAGCGTTAAGGAATGATGATCGATAAACGCCAAACGAAGCGGAGAAACCACCTGTCTTTTGGTCTGCTATCCGGGAATTTTTCTACTTTATTCTGCCGTGGATGTCACCGTTGTCGGTGATTCAACGCAGTCATGGTCGATCGCACTTCCCCTGGCAAACTGGTGGCAGCGACCGGATCATAGTCAACTGCCTCAGATTTTCCATCACCGTGGTCAGTCTATCCGTTGTTCAATGGTTGACTGCCCTGCTGCCGGCGCTTTATCTGCTCCTTGTGCTGGGTTGCTAGTCCTATCGTTGGGATTGCTCGCCATGAAACCCTTATCGCCAGATAGCGTTCCAATTGAAAAAGATTAAAGGAAAAAATGAAGGGAAACAGAGACAAATAGAATTGGCCGCCAACACATCCCAAAATGTAGGCTGCTTTATGGCTCGCAACTCTATAGCGTTTGTACCCAATTAAAATAAAAAAGCCGGGTTCGATCCGGTTTCATCGCTCTTTGACAATTTGTGGTGGTACATCGATCTCATCTGATGCATTTAATGTTCGGTTGGAGTCGCTTGTTCAGCTTTGACATCTGAGTTAACCACCGGGTTATTTTTCCTTTCACCGATAATGTTTTGACAATCGCATTATAATTATCTGTTATTTCTTGCGTAATACACTCATACAATTTATCTTTTTTCCATATTGTTTAAGCAGTTCTTCATACAAATTTTCCTTGTAAATATCTTCAACGATTCGTTTAAGAATTATCCGGATTTTCTGCGGGAGATCTTTTCTCACAAAGATCCATTGCTTTTTGTTGCACTCAATCAAGATAACTTTCCCAAAATCGGCAGGTGTGAATCGTGCTTCTTGCATCCAGTAATAATAGGCTGGCTCGGAAAAGACGGCTCCGTCATATGGGCGACTATACAACATTTTGAGACTCTGTTGGTAACTACTCACCCGATTGATCTCTTTTGGCGGCAGTCTATCGAGTTTTGGGTAAGAGGCAGAATGATGATAAATTAATTTTTTCCCTTTAAAATCCTCAATTTTTTCAATTCCGGAGCCTTTTTTGGCAACGACAATCACATTAATTTTAAATTGAATGGACAGCTTATCGCCGGCATCCAGAGCAGCTTGATGAGCCTGAGACGAGATCAGATCAATCTTTCCATGTTTTAGCATCTGGTACATTCTGTTATGAGGCAAAATTTTATTTTCAAACGGAAGCCCTGACCTAATGCCGATTTCCTGATTCAGTTCATAGATAATTCCATGCTTTTCGTGCTGTGAATCTTCCCACCCGTAGGGAGGAAGATCCATCGTGCCGATTTTCAGGATGGTGGGTTCCGCAGCTGATTGTTGCGCTTCAGTGACGGTAACACCGCATGTCCATATGACAAAACACCATAGGCATATCGCGCACAGTCTCATCCGGTTGAATTTTGTCATTACTCCCTCTTTATCAGGATGTTAGATCGAAATAATGATCGCACTTTCACGCTTCAAAAAGCAACGTTAAATTTTTAAAGCCTGTTTCCGGTAGAGAAGATTAAGCGCCACTTTTCCGATGAACGAGATTCAGTGCGCCACCACAGATTTTAAAGAGGGTATTTAATTACAAGGACTAAGAAACACATCATCTTAGATAAACATGAATCAGCCATTCATCTCTATAGCCATCCGGTTAATCACGATCCCGTGGCTTTTGCCAAACTGCATGATTGCTTCAGGCTGGTAATCTCCGACGAGATAAGTTTCCAGAAAGGCGGGCGTATTCAGCATGTGCAGAATATAAGAAAGGTGGCCGCTGTAGCCGTTGTCGTCCAATTGCTGCAGGGCTTTGATGGCCTCATCCCCAAGGCCCATCACCTGTTTGCTGAGTACCGGATGCTGACTTGGGCTGCATGTTTTAAGGGAGTAGATCCTTCGACAGGCAAAGGGACGGTGATCGTAAATCATGCAGGCCCTGTTTTTCATCAGCAGCGGGCAGGCGGAAGGCTGATTGCGTTCCCGGCGCTTCATATCGGCAGCCAGGGCCTTTTTGACGGCCACCTGCCGGCTACGCGGCAGCCGCTGGATGCAGTTTTGAATTACCCTGCCCTCCAGAGTGGTGATGTGAATACTGCCCGCATCGGTGCAGCAGAAGGCACAGCCTTTGGCACAGGCGGCCTCGGCCTTGTAAGATGCTGCAGCTTTTTCAAAATCCTCGTAGATGGCTTGCATTTGTTTAATTTTTTCTTCCATAGAATCCATCATAATCCCCGGATAGAATAATCGCGGCAGGAAGCCGCTCCTACGATCACCCTTCCCTCGTCCCTCATCCGACCTCAGCCCTCCGACTTCAGTCCTCCGCCCCTCCGGGCAAAATAATACTAACCGTACACCCCGCCCCATCGTTATTCTCCGCCTTGACCCGTCCACCCATGGCAACCACGAATTTCTTAACTAGGGCCAGGCCAATGCCGGTTCCACCGGTGGTACGGTTCAGGTCGTTGTCCACCCGGTAGAAATCGTCGAATACCCGTCTGAGCGCCCGTTTGGGAATACCCGGCCCGGTGTCGGACACCTTCAGCGTGACTCCGTCGTTACCGGTGCCGGCAGCAATGGTGATGCGCTTTTCCGGCAGATGCCGTCCGAACTTGATGCTGTTTTCCATGAGGTTGATCAACACCTGAACCAGCACCTCCCGGTCATAGGTGCAGGTCTGAATACCACCGGCAATTACGGTCAGTTCGAATCCCTCTCGCGCCAGGCTTTCGCCCATGACCGCCTGCACCTCGTCGAGCACATCGCTCAAGTCCCCTTGCCTGAGATCGAATCGCCGGGTCTGCTTCTCCAGTCTGGACAATTCGAGGACATTGTTGATCAGTCCGGACAACCGGGCGCTCTCCGAAGCCAGGATGCCAAAATACTCCTGCTCGCGCTCGGGCGTGGCGGCGATGCCCTGGTCCAGCATTTCGATATACATGCGAATGTTGGTCAGCGGCGTCTTGAGTTCATGGGTCACCGCGGATACGAACCGTGAACGCCGCTCCGACAAGTCCAGAACGGCCCGCGCACTGTGGTAAATGGCCACCAGTCCGGCCACCATCACGACGCCCAGGATAAACAGCGCCAGGGTGAGGGTTTGCCGGGCCGGCGAGGAAGGAAGAGACACGGCAACCATTTCGGCGCTGAGAAATCCAAAGGGAGCGGGAAACGTCCTTGCGGCCACCCAATCTTCTTCCTGGAGCATCGCTTGACCGGCGGACGGACGGCCCATGGCGCTTCGACCGGCAGCATTCAACACCAGGCGGGTATAGCCGGAGATGGGTTGGGTCGTATAATAGGTTGCCAGCAGGTGGTCCAGAAACGGTCGCAGTTCTATAACGAACCCCTGCCGATAGATCTGCCCCTGGATGCCGATCCGCCGGAAGATGAACACCCGCTCTTCGTCGATGGCGACGGCCTGCAGAGGGGCCACCTCGGCCTGGAACCTCTCGACGGATGGTTTCG
Source organism: Desulfosarcina widdelii (assembly GCF_009688965.1). Lineage (GTDB taxonomy): Bacteria > Desulfobacterota > Desulfobacteria > Desulfobacterales > Desulfosarcinaceae > Desulfosarcina > Desulfosarcina widdelii. Next base: position 1,442,088 of record NZ_AP021875.1, read on the forward strand.
AATGTCCTTGAACCGCCCCCCTTCGCTCCAGCAAAGGTACGGGCGCCGAAGAAGGGGGTGCTGCCGCGCGGTATTCGGGCGCTGCCTCGGCGTCCAACGCCTCGTCGACCTCGGCTTCGTAGTCCCACGGTCGTTTATAAGCCTGGACTTCCTGCCGGGCCAGGTTCTGGGCCTGGTCGGCGGTGATCTCTTCCACCCGGGACTTTTTCTGGCCGAGGACGGTTTTGGATTTGCTGCCTACGGGCGCCTTGATAAAGCGGTCGGCGAATGCGGAAGACTCTTTTTTAGCCACCGTTTTCTCCTTCTGCTTCTTCTCGGAAGGTTCGGTTCGTGGAGCCTGTGCAACGAACTTGCGCTGGTTGAAAACCGAGTTGATAGCTTTAAGCTGCCGCAAGCGCGGGGCATATGCATCCGTTACCTGTCCGGAATCCGCGGCCAGGGGCGTCTGAAAGGTTCCATCCGGATTGTTCTGAAAATAGCCCAGGATATAGGTCTCTTTGGGAATGCCTGCCAGAGGCGATGTGACCCTTCTGCCCTCCTGCACCAGGGTATGGCTGTATTCGTCCACGGCGCGGCTTTCTTCCCGCCGGACCAGTTCGCTGAGTTCGGCTTCGATTTCGTCCAGCAGTTGCCCCGCAAAGAACCGCACCTGGGACCGGGCCTCCCGGTTCAGTGTGATGTAAGTCCGCCAAGCGACGAATGCCAAAGGCAAAGAGATCAGCAGGCAGAAAACGATCATGTATAGACGCAGTTTTCTCAAGACTCCGACTCCAGACGGTACCCTTCGCCCCGGACGGTCTCGATTAATCCCGATCCATTGGTCAGCGAAGCGATCTTTTTTCTCAGTTTGAGCATGTGAATGTCCACGGTGCGGGTCTCGATCCCGGGGTCTTTGTAATGCCAGACCTCGGTAAGCAGTTCGGCCTTGGAAACGATGCGCTCCCTGTGGCGGAAAAGATAGACAACGATGTCCATCTCTCTGCGGGTCAGTGCTGCAGTGCGATCATCGCAGGTGGCCTGAAGGTTGAGGCCGTCGAAGAGAACGTCGCCGCATCGTATCCGCTCGTCCCCCATGGTTTTGCCGCTGCGTCTGAGAACGGCTTCCACCCGTACCATCAACTCGCGCAGCGAAAAGGGTTTGCTCACGTAATCGTCCGCGCCGGCGGTAAACCCGGTAACGATATCGTCTTCGGAGCCTTTGGCGGTGAGCATGATGACCGGCTGGGTCGGCCGCTTGCGGCGAATTTCACGACAGATGGAAAAGCCGTCGATACCGGGAAGCATCACGTCCAGCAGGATGAGGTCCCAGGCCCCCTCCAACGCCGATTCACATCCCCGGTTTCCGTCGGCCACGGTTTCGGCGTGGTATCCGTTGAACACGAGCACATCGCAAAGTCCTCTGGCGATGGCCGGATCGTCTTCCACGACCAAGACGCTGGTTTTGGCCGGTTCCATAATGGTTTCCTTTCCTCGGATGTCGTTGGACGTCAGGTTCATCCCTACCATCAATCGAACCGCTTTCAAAGTAAAACTTATGCAAAAACATGGGGCTAACCTTTTGCATTTGTTTGAATTGTAATCGCCGCCCACCACGTTACAATCCACTTCAACAACAAAGCGCCACCTTCGAATAACAAAAGGAGAACCGTTATGCTCACCAAGAAAAAAAGCCTGCTGGCCATCGTCGCATTGATCCTGATTACCACCGCCGCCCTGGCCGCATTGGGAAACAGGCAATCGCCCCTTATTTCATCGTCCGTTGTCGTTTCCGGCAGCGGCAACGGCCCCGTGACCCTGTCCGCCGAGACGGTTCAGGACAAGATCCTCAAAGACGGCGACGGACAGGTGACCGTGGCCCTGAATCTGACCGCGGCCTCCTTACCCGTCGAGGATGGGCAGCCGGCACCGGCCGCTGACCTGGTGATCGTTCTGGACCGTAGCGGTTCCATGGAAGGTCAAAAGCTTGCGGACGCCCGTATGGCCGTCGTCGGGTTGCTGGAACACCTGGGACCGGACGACCGCCTGGCCCTGGTGACCTATTCCAACGGGGTCCGGACGTCATCACCCTTGATGGAGATGACCGGGGCCAACCGGCGGCAGATGGAAACCCTCGTCAACCAGATTCGGGCCGGCGGGGGGACCCATCTGAGCGCCGGTCTGCAACGGGGAATCGATTGCCTGTTGAACGCCTCTGGTGACGGCCGTCAACGCAAAGTGGTCCTGATTTCTGATGGGCTTGCCAACCAGGGCATCACCAGCACCAAGGCCTTGGGCCGCATGGCTTCCGTCGCCGTCGAAAACCAATTTTCCGTCAGCACGGTGGGTGTGGGCCTTGATTTTAACGAAATCGTGATGACGGCCATCGCGGACCACGGCGCCGGCCAGTATCACTTTCTGGAAAATCCCAGGGTGCTGGCCCAGGTTTTCGAAACCGAATTACAGACCTCCCGTCAGGTGGCTGCTGCCGATGTCGGCGTCCGCATTCCCCTGGGGGCCGGTGTGCGCCTGGTTCGGGCAGGTGGGTATCCCATTTCCATCGACAATGGGACCGCGGTAATCCACCCCGGAAATCTTCTCTCCGGACAGAGCAAAACCCTCTACCTGACCTTCCAGGCACCAACGGACAAGGAGAAAATCGTTGAACTGGGGCAGATCGAGCTTGCGTACCGCCATGGGGATCGGACTCGCAAGCTTGCCGCCGCCCGTCCCCTTACCGTGGCCTGCGTCAAGGACCCGGCGTCGGTTGTTGCCAGCATTAAGAAGGAGAACTGGGCCGATCAGGTGGTTCAGGAGGAGTTCAGCCGGTTGAAAGAGGCGGTGGCCGCTGACATCCGCGACGGCAATAGGACACACGCCCAGCAGCGCATCCGGGAATACGAGGATCGGCAGTCAGCCATCAATACTGTGGTGGGTTCGAAAAAGGTGGCCAGGAATCTGGAAACCGACGTCCACGAGTTGAGCCGGCAGGTCGACGAAACATTTGCCGGAGCACCGGCTGTGGTGGCAGAGAAGAAAAAGCAGGTTTCCAAAGCCATGCAGTACGAGAGTTATAAAGTAAGAAGGAACAAACAATAATGAAAGGAGCACTACCATGGGAATCATGACCCGCATGTTGCGACTTTGCAAAGCCGATGTACACGGTGTGATGGATCAACTCGAGGACAAGGGCCTGCTGCTCAAACAATACCTCAGGGAAATGGAGGACAGCCTCGAAAACAAGGAGAGGCAGCTCCATGGCATGACCCGCAATGCCGAGCAATTGCAGCGCCAGTTCCTCCGTCACGGCGAAGAGATGGAAAAGCTCGAAGCCGATCTTAACCTGGCCCTGTCAAAGGAAAAAGACGACATCGCCCGTATGCTGATCCGCCGACGCCGCTGTCTGGAAACCGCCTGTCGATGCTTAAAGGACCAGCACGAAGCGGCCACTCAGGAGAGATCCCAACTGTCGGCCACACTGGCCGACCAGCGCCTGCAATACGAAACCCTCAAGGCCAGGGCCGATGCCTACTGCCGGCAGGCCGACCAGCGGTTGTGGGCCGAGGAAAGCGGTGTTCGAACCGGAGAACGGGGCCCCATCGACCCCAAGGAGGAGGATGTCGAACTGGAACTTCTCCAGCGCAAAGAAGCCCTTCAGAAAGGAGGCCACGCATGAAATCTCCCATACGGACAACGCTGGTCTACGGTCTGATCTGCGCGTTGATCGCCATGCCGGCTACGATCGGCCTGGCGGGGATTGTCGGCGGTTCCATCGCCTATAAGCTGGTGTTGTGGACGATCCTTTTGGGTTACTCACTTCTGCTGGCCCGATGGAGCGGCAAGCGCCCGGTAGTAGTGCTCTTTCCCCTGATCCTGCTCTTGGGGACCGCCGTGTGGCCCGGAATCGACGCAGTTTTCTTTTTTATGGGACTGGGCGTGCTCTGCTGGCTGCGCAGCGGCATCTGCTTCAGTCACTTTCCCTTGCGGGCCATAATCGCCGAAACCGTTACCACCGCCGGAGGTGTCGCGCTGGTCGCCCTGCTTGGACCGGGCAACGCCGTCACCTGGGTCATCAGCATCTGGCTGTTCTTCCTGGTGCAGGCGCTTTACTTCTTCATCGTCCCCCATCGCGGTTCGACAACTATCGACCGGCAAAACGTTGATCCCTTCGACCATGCCCAGCGTGAGGCCCAGCGAATCCTGGAGAGCGCCAGTTGAAAAGGAAGGAGCCGGAAAACGGGGCGAACTGTTGAATTTCAAAGGATCGGGGTGAAAATGAAGTCCATCGTTATCCTGTGCCTGCTGCTCCTGCTGTGCCCTCCTTTCGGGTTGGCCATCCAAAAAGCCGACAGGGTACTGGTCGTCAAATCCGAAAAAAAACTGTACCTCGAAAATAATGGTAAGGTCATTCGATCCTACCCTGTTGCCTTGGGTGGCAACCCGAAAGGGCATAAGCAGCGCCAGGGCGATCGGCGCACGCCTGAGGGCCGCTATATCCTGGACCTCAAAAATCCGAACAGCGCTTATTACAAATCCATTCGCATCTCCTACCCCAATGCCGCCGACCGGATGCGTGCCCGACGTGAGGGCGTGCATCCGGGCGGATGGATCATGATCCACGGCCAGAAAAACGGTTATGGGCACCTGGCACCAATTACCCAGCGCTACGATTGGACCACCGGCTGTATTGCCGTCACCAATGCTGAAATGGACGAGATCTGGCAGGCCGTCGATATCGGCACACCCATTGAAATCCGCCCGTAACGAGGATCGCACCGGGTTTCAACCGTGCCTTTTTCCATCGGTTGCATCCTGTGGATCGCCCTAAATGCCTGAAGCAGCCCGGTTGGAATGAGCTGTTTACATTTTCCATTATCTTTTCTAAAAACGATACAAGTCTTTCCAACCCCTGAAGTCGATGGTGGTGTCATGGTTTTCTCTCGACGCATGATCCGGACATTTCGCTGCACTGCTGTTTTCCTGAGCCTTGTCGCGCTGATGGGCATGCTTTTCTGCCCGATGGTTTCGGCCGCCGAACCAACGGAAACGACGCCCACAGATAATTCCGCATCTCAGGAAGCGGTCAGAGCTTTGCTCGAAAGTGCGCTGGCAGCCGAACGATCGGACCCCAACGGCCTGGAACAGACACTCAACCGTTGGGATCGGCTCAAGGCGACGATCAAAGACGAGCTTGAAGCATACCGCATTCAGAATATTGCGCACAGCAACCTTCTGCTCGTTTTGCAGGCCCGGATCGAGGATCTGGAAAACGCCCTCAACAGCAACCGTCTGGCCATCAAAAACCTTTCCGAACGCATGGCGGAATTCGAAAAAATTGGAGCCATCGCTTCCGAGAGGACGACCCAGCTTGCGGACCGAATTTCAATTGCCGAAAAACAGTTGGCCGAACTGCTGCAAAAAGCGCCGGCATCCGCCGAAAAGACGGAGCTGAGGGGAAAGCTCAACAATCTGCTGGGACTTCTTCGTGAAAAAGAAAAGCAGGGGGAAGTCTTTCTCAAGGCGCACACCCTGCTCTTCGACCAGATGAAGGGCCGAATGGCCGATCTGATCGAGATCCGCAACCAGCTTGAAGAGCGGCTCCAGACGCAATTCAAATCCGATCTGTATGAACGCACCCTCCAGCCGTTCGCACGCCTGCGCGTCCAGCATCTGCGCACGGAACTGGCCGTCCTGCGGGATCAGTCCGGCCATCTTCTCAAAGCCGATTTCTGGCGACGTCAGTGGTCCAACCTGAGGCGCAGCGGCGGGGGCACCCAAACCGCTTTTCTGGTTCTTTTTCTCTCGGCGGTTCTCTTCAGGAAAAAGGTGCGCCGGTACCTGCAGTCCGTCGAGCAGAAACTGGAGGGACCCGGATGGCGGATGCGCCGACTGGCCCTTCGCCTGCTGCGACGATCCTTCGTGATTGTTTGCGCCGCCGTACTTTTCGGGTTGTATGACCTGCTGAAACTTCCCCACGTGAATTTTAGCCTGGGCCGTTTTTTGAACCAGATGGTCTTTACCCTGCTTTTCGTGCGTTGGGGAATCGACTTTTTCCAGGACCGCATCGGCGATTTCGACTCGCAGGTCTCCATCTATGTCCGGGGTCGCATGCTGCGCTTTTTCCAGCTCCTGCGCGGACTGGTCCTCTTTCTTCTATTCCTCGTGGGCCTGTTTGGCAGGTCGAGCGATCTGACCTGGACCGTCCGTCTGGGTCTCGAAATCGCTTTGCTCATCTGGATGATTTCGTTCTGGCACCGTCTGCAAATGGTCATCGCCCAAGCCGTCCGTAAAGGAGAGAAGCCCCCGACTAACAGCCGCTTGGCTCCGATCCGGAGCTGGACATATTTCGTGGCGGGCGGAACCCTGCTGCTGGAACTAATCGGCTACGACGCCCTGGCGGTCCACTTCATGGTGGGCTGGGCCAAAACCGCGCTGCTGGCCATGTGGGCCAATATCGGTTGGCTGAGCATCGGTGAATGGGCCGCTTTCCAAAAGGCTGGAGCCGGGACCGAGCCTTCCCCGGCAGGGTCCGGGGTCTCTGCACCGATCGGATGGTTCATGGTTCAAATGACCCGCCTGGCGTGGTTTCTGGCGCTTCTGGCGGGAGGGATCCTGGTATGGTCCGATACCGACGTCATGAGCGCAGGCATAAAGCAGATCTTCAATCTGAGCGTCTCGGTGGGCAGCCTGGTTGTCAGCGTAAAGGGAGTGTTGCTGGCATTGATTATCTTCTGCCTGACCCACGCGTCCGCACGGATCGGAAAAAGAGTGTTGAACGAAAAAGTACTCGATGCCAGGAACTTCGAGCACGGCCTCAAGGAATCGATCGTCACCATCACGAGCTACGTTATCTGGGGCCTTGGTGTGCTGCTGGCATTAGGCGTTCTGGGGGTGAATACGACCTCCATGGCCGTTGTTTTCGGTGCGTTGAGCATCGGCATCGGCTTTGGACTGCAGAACATTTTCAACAATTTCATCAGCGGACTGATCTTGCTTTTCGAGCGGCCCATTCAGGTAGGGGATTACGTCGAAATCAACGGTATGTGGGCCGAGGTCAGGAAGATCAATGTCCGTTCCACCATCGTCCAGACCTTCGACAATGCCACCGTTATCATTCCCAATTCGGATTTTATCAGCCAGCAGGTGACCAACTGGAGCTTCAAGGACCCTCGCATGCGGCGCCACGTGGATGTGGGCGTGGCGTACGGTTCGGACATTCATCTGGTGCGCAGCACCCTGCTGGAGATCGCCGACGGCATACCGCAGATCCTGAAATATCCGCGGCCGGATGTTCTCTTCATGGATCACGGCGACAGCGCGCTGATTTTTCGACTGCGTTTCTGGGTCCATGTGGACAACTACTACAACTCCTCCACCGATGTGCGCTTCGAACTGGACAGTCGCTTTCGTGAACTGGGCATCGAGATCGCCTATCCCCAGCGGGACATCCATATCCGCAGCGTTCACGAAGATCATTCCTCGACCCCCACTCGAACCGATGAGAAGAACGACCGGCCGGAGGCCGAGACTCCATTTCACCCGGCGAAGCCATAGTCTCTGGGTGCAGGGGGGTAAGGCTTGGATTCAATGGCAATCATGAATCCAGGACAATCTCCGATTGCGATACTGATAGCGATAGCGACCCCGATGGAAGGAATTCTATCAAAGGAGTAATAATCGTTCATCAACCGGACAGATTGGAGTAAATGGCCTGCGCTTTCTCCAGCGCTGCGACGTCGTCCACCCCCATGGTTTCGAACTCGTCTTCGACCACATGATACCCTACCGGCCTGCCGTCTTTTACCATGAACTCGATCAGGTCGGTAAAAAAGTACTCTTTGATATCGGTCATTCTGCCGTCAACTTCCTTTTGCACGATCTGGGGACGAGAGGCCAAGATGGGGAGGTAATGCGCCAAAACCTTGCGGCGGGCCGCGTAGATGCCAGAGTTGCAGACCGTCAACCTTTCCTGCCGCTTCTCAGGATAGTCCTTCCAGTACTTCCACTCGGTGATTTTTTTGACCTGCCCCTCTTCGATTTCCAGCACGCCGTATTGCTTTTTATTTTTGGGAGAAAAGCCGAGGATCGTCAGTTCATGGTCGTCAAGACCGTCCACCAGCCGGGTGTAGGTGGATTGTTTCACGAAGGGAACGTCCCCCATTGTAATGATCACCCTGTCTGCGGACTGGGCGGCAACAAAATCACCTGCGGCCAGGATCGCCCCGCCCGTGCCATTGAGCACCGGCTGCTCATAATATTCGACCCCGGTACGGGCGGTGGCGGCCCGTACCTCTTTTTGGCAATGGTTGACGATCAGGGCTTTTGGGCCTTGGGGCAAGTTTTCCATCAGGTGCATTAAAATGGGATGACTGCCGTCGAACATGGATCTTTTCGGCTTTAAGGGAAGCAGGGTTTTGTTTCCATCATAGCCTTTCATGCGGCTGCCTCTGCCGGCCGCCATGATGATGGCAGCGACAAGGAGTTGCGAATCGGTCTGGTTCATATGGCCTCACATTCTTGCATTTCGAGATATAGCGCCAAATTTGTCTCTTGCGTCTGCATAAATCACTTCGTCTATAACACGTTAATCCCGATCTGTATATTTCTGTGAGATTTTTTTGAAATCATCGGCCAACCGGCTAAAGACGTCTACAATTTTCGGATCGAAGCTTTTTCCCGATTCGCTGCGAATCACCGCCACGGCCTTTTCGTGGGCAAATGCCGGCTTATAAACCCTTTTGCTGATCAAGGCATCATAGGCGTCTGCAAGCGCCATCAGACGACCGGAGAGCGGGATCTGTTCTCCTTTAAGTCCTTGGGGATATCCCGTACCGTCCCACTTCTCATGATGCGTGTAGACAATTTCATGAGCGATTTTCAAAAATGATTCGTTGCCCAATTTCCGGTTCGTGGCCGAAATGATATTTCGCCCGATAATTGTATGCCGCTTCATCTCCTCGAACTCTTTTTCGGAGAGCCGGCCCTGTTTTAAAAGAATCTTGTCGCTGATGCCCACTTTACCGATGTCATGCAAGGGTGCGGAGCGATAGAGCGAAGTCAGCAGGTCGTCGGTCAATATGGCGCTGTACCGCGGATCATTTTTCAATTCGTTGGACAGCAGCCGAACATACTCCCGGGTCCGCTGGATATGGCCTCCCGTGTCTGAATCACGGGTTTCCGTCATCGAAGCCATGCTTTCGATAATCGCCTCCTGGGCACGCGAGAGGTTTCGTATGCTCAGGCGCGCCTTGTTCTCTTCTTTCCAGAATCGAAGCAGGTTCACTGCCGTAAAGTTGGCGGCCAGTATGGAAACCGGAAGAATTGGAGAAAAAAAGGCGCCTGTTTTGGAAAAAATCAAAAAGGATGTCGCCGTCAGCCCTGCTGCACATGCGATAAAAAGCAGCAGACCGGTCGAAGCCCTGAGCTTGACATGGGCGATGACAAAAAAAATACCGCAAACAATGGCAACGAGGACCTCTATTCCTGCGGCCGGGTGGGGTCGGAAACGAACATCTCCTTTCAGCAGATTGTCGGCTACGGTCGCGTGAACGGCGATGGCGGGAAAAATCGGATCGCTGGGAGTGGATTGAAAATCCCAGAGCCCGACCGCAGACGTTCCGACAAAAACGATGGCCCCGTTCAATTTTTCTTTGTCGACCTTTTTTGCCAGAAGGTCGGCCGCCGAGATGTGGGCAAACGCCCTTTCCCTTTCCCTGTACCCATCCCTGTAATTAATCAGCATGGCGCCGGTCAGGTCGATGGGAATCGACTGGTCGCCAACCTGCAGCCAATTCTGGAGCCAACTGCTTCTCACTTCGAGGTCGGCGATGTTCAAGGTCTTCATCACCGCCGAAAGCGCCAGACTTGGATAGTATTGACCGTTATACCGGATCACCAAAGGTACATGGCGCAAAATGCCGTCCTGATCCGGCGACACATTGAAAAATCCAGAGCGATCCGTAGCCTGGCTGAAAATGGAAAGATTGCAGGCCACCTGTTCGGCCTTCCAGACAAAATCGTCCCATCCCGACGCGACGGCATCGTTTGTAATTTTCAACGGATGCAGTTGACAGCCGGTTGGGGCAGTCCCATCTGCGTCATCGAAAAGAAATTGGTAGCCCAGAACAACACGGCTATTCCGGATGGCAGCGGCGAAACGCCGGTCATTATCCGGCCAGTTTCCATTTTCCCAGCGGATGTCCACACCCAGATCGCGATGCAGATTTTCCTGGATCAGGACCGGCGAGGTCCGATCCCTTTCGGGAAAGACCATGTCGAAAACGATCACCGCGGCACCGGCTTCTTTCAACCGATCAACGACCGAAGCCAGCTTGTACCGCGGCCAGGGCCACTGCCCATGTCGATGTAGACTTTTCTCGTCGATGTCGATAATGACAATGTCATCGGGCGGCGAACTTGAGGCGGTTTGAAGCAAAAAGACATCGTACATCTTGTTGCTGGCATGCTGCAGGATAGACGGCGACCACCCACCCACCAGCGGGAGGAAAACGGAGAGAAACACCCCGGTGGCGATAATGGAATCGCCTTTGCCGAAAATTCCGGCAATCCGCCAGAAACCGTTATAGGGCATCGGAGTGGCCATGCGATGTTTCAATCCGATGTTTTGATCTGGCGTTTGACGACGATCCTGACCCGACGGTTCAACGGCTCTTCGACCTCGTCGTCGGTCTCGATCTGGGGATCGGTTTCACCCAGAAAGGAAACCAGGATGCGATCGGATGAAATTCCGCCTGCCACCAGCAGGTCTTTCATGGCCACCGCCCGTTTTCGGGACAATTTCCGGTTGTACCGTTTGCTGCCCAATCGATCTGCGTGGCCGACCACATAAATTCCGAGAATATCGGCCTGTTTCAGAGAGACAATGACGGCGTCCATGCTCCGGATGGAATCGGAGGTGAGTTCGACCGAGTCCGTTTGGTAATAGAGGGTGAAAAAGTCGATTCTCGAATGCATTTCCGGTTCTGCCGCCAGGGCATCGCCGAATCGGTTCACGAACTCCTGCTTTTGCATGGAAAAAGCCGATGGTCCCGGCTTGGACTGGGGATCGAACATAACGGATTGGTAGGCTTTATCCAGCTCAATCTCGCCTTCAGAGGAACAGACCCGAAGATCGCCGACCCGACCTTCCGCATCGGGGAGCAAAACCACCACACTCTTGGTGGGTGAACATCCGGCAAAGAAGATGGCGGCAAAAAAGGTGCAAAAAATCAACCATGCCTGTGCTCTTCTGTGCACAAAACCAACGGCGGAACGGCGGGGCCATTGTCGGTGGTATAATGCGTCCATATGGATTGTCAGCTCTTGATTTCTTCGACATGAACAGCGAAACGTGTGCCTCGGATACCGATAGAAGCCGTGGGGGTAATTAATTTCGTCGCTTTTGTGGACATTTTGGCGATGAGCCCGGATACGTAAACCGCCGTTCCCTTGAACAACCTGACGATGAATGAAAATTCGGACTTGCCGGGCTCGAAAATAAAATTCTCGATCTCCAACCGGCTATCGGGTCCCATGGACAGGCGGGTGTCATCGTCGAAGACCAGCCCCAGCGAGCCGTCAGACCCGGTCTCGAGGATATCGCCTGGCATCAGCCGGAATCCGATGGCGATGCGGTTTTCTCCTGATGAACGGTTGAGGTGGACGGTTCCGTCGATCGAGGTAATCGCTGCAACCGTATTGTCGGCCGCCAGGGCCGAATGCGGGGAAGTTACGATCACAGCCGAAAAAAACAACATAACTATCCAGATTAATTTCAGATTCATCATTATCAGCCCCATTTCCGATTCGAATTGCTTCACTGCCGAACAGCTCCCGCGACCATTCAGATTCACGCAAGATTCGTGCAATTTCCCATAAAAACGGCCAGCTTTTATGCAAAACCCCTTTTCCTTCTGAAAAATCGAACCGTTGCATGCATGGAGGTTCCGGGTGCGAAAAAAAGGCCGGGCCTTCCGGTTTCCATTTTTACCCGTTCGGTCGTTGAACCGGAAAATTTGGTTCAGCTTGCGCCGGGTCTGTGTTATGAACGAATGGATCAAGATGCGTTCATGATCCGTTTTTCCGCACCAGCCAATGATGATTAACTCGTAAAAAGTTGCTGTTCGGACGGATTCGTAAAAAGCCCGAGATCAAGGCTTGCGAATCCTGAGAATACCGCTATCGCGGGTGCCGTAGGCAGCGTATTTATGATACTCCGCAGTGACGAAGGATGAAGCGTAACGCCAATATCGGGCTTTTTGCGAATCCGTCAATGATAAAAAGGAAACCGTATGATTACCCACGTCGTGATGATGAAATTCAAACCCGAGGTCTGCGACAACGATATCGACGAACTGGAGGCCCTGCTAGATGGCCTGCCCGATAAAATCGATGAAATCCAGAGCTACGATTTCGGGCGGGATTTGGTCGGCTCCGACCGCTCTTACAATTTTGCCCTGGTGTCCGTATTTGCCAATCGCGACACCCTCAAACATTATCAGGAGCATCCTGCGCATCAAGTGGTGGTGAAAAAACTGGGCGGCATGTGCGAGCATATCGCGGTCGTGGACTACCGCAACGCCCCCTATCGTCAGCAGGACGAAAACGAACCCGATCCGCTGAAACGCAACGACCTGTTTCGACGGCCTTAGTGCTTCTGTTCGTAAATACGGTGACGTACTGAGATTACCGAGGCGCCCGGATCGTAAGGCGTGAGAAGCGGCCAATAGCCTTAGCTATTGGCGTGCCGAACAACGAAGCGAGCCGGGATACATCTGTAAGCAGGGAGAAATTATTTTTGCGGCAGGCGGGCGCTGGGGAAAATTCTTGTCGAACAGCTTTGCCCTTCGATATCTCACCGGTTGACCGGCCGATCCTCCAATGTCTTTGTGACCGCAGCGGCCAGACGATTCAAGGCAACCGGTTTCGGCAGCACGTGCCTGACGCCAACTTCCTTTAAATCGGTGTCGTCGATGGCCGCCGGCAATCCCGTACACAGAATGATGGGGATATCCGGCCGAATTTTTCTGACTTTGCGGGCCAGTTTTCCGCCGGTCATCTGCGGCATGGTCCAATCGGTAATCAGAAGATCGTACTTGAGCGGATTCAGGCGAAACGCCTCGATGGTGCCCATGGGATCGACCCGGGTTTCAACCAGGTATCCCAGACCTTCCAGCAGTTCGCTTCCGATATCTCTCAACTGCGCCTCGTCGTCGACAAACAGGATCACTCCCCTGCCCGGCGAAAAGGAGGCGGTATCGGCTCGGGACGGTTGGCCGGCACTTTCCGAAAGGGGTAAAAACACCTGGATGGTCGTTCCTACCCCCGGTTGGCTGTACACCTTGATGCTCCCGCCATGATCCTTTACGATGCCGTGCACGGTGGACAGTCCCATGCCGGTGCCTTCCCCGGTTTTCTTGGTGGTGAAGTAGGGATCGAAAATTCGATCCATGTCGGCACGCTCCATACCCTGTCCGGTATCGGCGACGACGAGTTTCAGGTATCTGCCGGGGCTGATGACCGGATAGCAGGAGGAATCGTAGGTGCCGACGGTTACCGCCGTAAGGCTCATTTCGAGCAGGCCGCCGTCCTTGCCCATGGCCTGGTAGGCATTGGCACACAGATTCATGACAACCTGGTGGATCTGGGTTTCGTCTGCCAGCACATCTCCCAGACCGGCGCTTATATCCTGCCGGATCTCGATGGTTGACGGAAATGTTGCCCGTATCAGGGTCAAGGCTTCCTCTACAACGCTGCTGACATCGATGATCCGTTTCTGGGTTTTGCCACGCCTGCTGAAGGTCAGGATCTGCTGCACCAGATTCTTGCCGCGGACACTTGCCGTGGTGATCTGTTCGACATAGTGCCTCAGCTTGGACTTTTCCGGGCATCGCAGTTGGGCCAGTTCCGCATAACCATAGATGGCCGCAATGATATTGTTGAAATCGTGGGCGATACCGCCGGCCAGGGTTCCCAGAGCCTCCATGCGCTGGGCCTGACGCAGGTGGCCTTCCATGACGGCTTCTTGTTTCTCATGATTCTTTTTCTCGGTAAGGTCCTGCACAAAAGAAATCGAATGGCGTTCCCCCTCGAACTCAAACAACTTGGCGGCAATATCTACTGGAATAAAAGTCCCGTCCTTGCAGCGAAGCTGAGCTTCGAAATTGACGGAACCGTTTTCAATCAGCTGCTGCCATAAATCGCTGCGGTTTACTTCGGACAGGCCGGGTTCAATGTCGTACAGGCTCATCCGGCACAATTCCTGTCGATCGTAACCAAGCAGTCGGCAGGCATGCGGGTTGGCATCCAGAATGCGGGCATCCTCTCCGGTCTGAAAGATCCCGATGGACGCCTTGTCGAACGAAAACCGGGTGAGGCGCAGGTCAGCTTCGATCTTTTTACGTTCGGCGACCCGTTCACTGATATCCCGGCACACGCAGAATATCAGCTTCTGCCCCCGGTACACGGCGCCATTGGTGCTGATTTCGACATCGTACAGGCTGCCGTCTTTGCGACGGTGGCGCGTTTCGAAATGATCGCCCCTTTCGTCGATGGTTCGCAGCATCTCCAGCAGTTCCTGCCTGTTCCACTGCGCATCCCAATCCCATACGTGCAGTTCGTGAACCTCTTCCAGGGAATAGCCGAGCATATGGGCAAACTCCAGGTTGGCTTCCAGGACTTTGCCGTTTTGTTCCAGGACGACAATTCCGTCACTGGACTGTTCCACCAGAATGCGTCGTCGGGAAATCTCCTCTTCGAGAAACCGCTCCGCCTGTTTGCGCTCGGTAATGTCCCTCACCTGTCCGATGGCACGAACTTGCCTGTCAACCGGCCCCTCGAAGCGTGTTACCGAGACTTCGAACCATCGGTTAGGGGTCGCCCCGTTGGGAATAGCCAACACCTCGATATGCGGCCGCTTCATTTGAATGGATCGGCGGCAAGGGCATTGCTGACAATCCTCGTGCCGGTTTTTCAGCACGACGTGGCACGGTTTGCCGACCAGCGGCATGGAGTCGGCATACATCTCTTCCATCCAGCGATTGACCTGCAGGATGTTCAGATCGTGGTCCAACAAAAATACGCCGTCTTGAATCGTGTCCAGGACACTTTCCAAAAAGCTTTGCTTATTTTTGGAACGTGGATCCACTGCATCCATTGGCGGTTTTCTCGATCTGCTTACAAATTTTTCCGATTGCGGTCGATTATCCCAAACAACTGCGCTGTCGTCAATTTGCGGTCGGTCCTGCCGGAGCATCGAAGCGCCGATCCTCCCAATGCATGTACCCCAGTATTGCTTTGATAGCGATATTGCGCAACGCACCCGGCGGCCATGGGATGGTTCGCCGGTTAACAAAAAAGACCTCGGTCCGTTCCGTTTGTTTCTCCAGGATCATGTCGCAAAGGGTCTTTCCGTTGAGGTGGGTCAGGCTGACGCCGTGGCCCACACAGCCTAAGCTGTACACCACGTTCTTGTCTCCCAAATAGCCCAGGGCCGGAGCCATGTCCAGCGGCACAGATACCGGACCGCCCCACTCGTGGGTGAAACGGATGTTCTTCAGGGCCGGAAAAAGCGCGCGTACATCGTCCTTTAGGCCGGCAAAGGTCGCCGGATTCAGATCCCTTTCCATGTCGGCACCCTCGGTAAGTGAGACATCCCTGCCCCCCATGAGCAGTCGATTGTCCGCGGTAAGCCGGTAGTAGTGCACCAGGTTGCGGGCATCCTCGATGCCCTGGCGGTTTTCCCATCCGATGGCCTCGAACTGCGCTGCGCTGAGCGGTTCGGTTAAAACGATATGGGTCCAGACGGGGATCTGTTTTCTGCTCAGTTCCGGGAAAAAATGGGACCAGGCATTGGTGGCCATGACCACTTTGTCGGCGACAACCGTTCCGTCAGGTGTATCCAAAATCACGTTGCCCCGACGTCGTGACATCTCGTTTACCGGCGTAAACTCATAGATCTCGACCCCCAACCCAATGAGAACGTCCCGCCAACTCCAGGCCAGCTTTGCCGGGTTCAGGATGCCGCAGCGCGGCTCCCGCCAGGCCCCTAAGTACATGGGGCTGCGGATTTGTTGGCATAGCTCCTCCTTTCCGATCCACTCGATGCCTTCAAGATCGAGTTTGTGGGCCAGTTCGATTTCCTCCATGATGCGGGCACGGTATTTCTCAGATGTGGCGACGCGCAAAAATCCGGGGTGTTCGTAGTCGCAGTCCAGTCCCAGGTCACCGACCAGATCGCGCAGCAGATCGACGGCCTTTTCCATGTAATGATGGGCCTGCTTGGCCTTTCTCTTCCCGAAGCGAATCGCCGTGATCCCCAGCGTAAGGCCAAAAAGCGTCATGTTGAAGCCACCGTTGCGTCCGCTGGCGCCGTAGCCGATCACCTGGCTTTCCAAAATAGCGATGTGCAGACCGGGCTGCGCTTTTTTTAGGTGATAGGCGGCCGACAAACCGGTAAATCCACCGCCGACGATGGCCACGTCCACTTTGACATCCTCCTGCAAGGCCCGGCCTGGAATGTAGTCTCGCGTGGAAAGCCAGAAACTTTTCTCCTTGAAGTGTCCGTTCTGCATGGGCTGCCTCCTTTTTATTTACCGGGATACCCTTCCTTCCCACTCGTTTCATTGAGAATCAAGTCCTAATATCTGAAGCCGCCGCCGGCCCTTCCGACAAGGCAAGGCCGACACGCTGTATCGTGGGTTTTCCAGAAGAAGAATTCGACTTTTTCGGACCCTGTTTGCTTTCAGGGGTTGACAAGGGCGGCTCGAAACCGTAGCATGTCACACATAGTGAGCTTTCGTCACGCATAGTGAGACAATCCGCCTGACCGCTTAAACCGCCAACCTGCGATCCATGGTACGATTCGATGTCGTCGAAAGGTGAAAAATATTACTTCGTCGCTTCCCTGGCCAAGGGTTTGCGAACCTTGGAAGTGCTGGCCGAAAACGGCGAGATGTCTGCTTCGAAAATGGCTGCACATCTGGAAACCAGTCGCGCGGCCAGCCATCGCTTTTTGACCACACTGCGCGACCTGGGCTACGTTGAAAAAACCGAGGATGGCCGATTTCGCCTGAGTTTCAAAGTTCTCGAACTGGGGATGAAAAAGCTGGAGGGATTCGAAATACGGCATACCGTTTATCCCTTCATGCAGGAAATCGCCATGGCCTTTGGCGAAACGGTCAATCTGGGCCACTGGGACGGCAGCGCGATCGTTCATCTGGACAAAGTGAACAGCAAGGAAATCTTGAGGCTGGATGTCGGCATGGGTGCTGCCGCACCGGCGTACTGCACCGGATTGGGCAAAGCGGTTCTGGCCTTTTTGAGCGACACCGAGCTTAACGCCTATCTCGAATCGGTAACGCTTACGGCCATGTCTCCGAAAACCATTATTTCGGTGAACCGCTTGAAGGCCGAAATCGCCCGCATCCGCCGCTGCGGGTATGCCGTGGACAACGAAGAACTGAGCCTGGGCCTGCGGTGCGTGGCAGCACCGATATTCGACTATACCGGCTGTCCCAACTATGCCCTGAGCATTTCCGGTCCGTCCCAGCGAATGACCAAAAAGAAAATCGACGCCATTCAAGCCAAACTGGTACCGCTCTGTCGGCAAATTTCCCGCCAGATCGGGGCGCCTCATAAATCAGACCCCAACCCCGGTTGACCATCGGCCGGAATCGAAAAAAGGAGAAGTATCATGAGCACAAAGAAAATGACCCGCTTCGATTTGCAGAAAATGAAGCAGGAGAACCAAAAGGCTGTCTGGGTTACCGCCTACGACTACTGGACCGCTTCTTTTGCCGAAGAGGCAGGGATGGACATGATTCTCGTCGGCGATTCGCTGGGCATGTGCATCTACGGCTACAGCGGCACGGTGCCGGTCACCATGGACCAGTGCATCTGGCACAGCGAGGCGGTTCGGCGCGGCGCTCCGAACACCTTTATCATCGGCGACATGCCCTTTTTGTCCTACCAGGTCAGCGTACCGGAGGCGGTCCGCAACGCTGGCCGTTTTCACAAGGAAGCCGGCGTCGATGCCATTAAACTGGAGGGCGGCGTCCGCGTATGCCCCCAGATTCAGGCCATTGCCGACGGCGGCATGCTGGTCATGGGCCACATCGGACTGACGCCTCAGAGTTCGGGCCAGCAGGGTGGCTTCAAGGCCCAGGGCCGCACGGCCGAAGCAGCCCGGGACCTGATTGCCGACGCCAAGGCCATCGAAGCGGCGGGCGCCTTCGCCCTGCTGGTGGAAGCGGTGCCGCCGGAGGTATGCGGGATTATCCGCAATACCTTACAGATCCCGGTCTACAGCATTGGGGCCGGATGGGAAGCCGACGGGCAGCTCATGATCTGCAGCGACGTCCTGGGCATCTTTCAGGCCTTCACCCCCAAATTCGTCAAAAAATACGAAAACCTGGGCGCCAAAACGGTTACGGCGTTCAAACAATATGTCGAGGATGCCCGCGGCGGACAATTTCCGGCCGAGGAGCATGCCTATAAGATGGTGGACGGCGAACTGGAAAAACTCAAGAACCTGCTCGAATCCTGATTAAACAAAAATCTGTCCACAAACGGACGAAAAAAAAATTTCAATCTAATGGAGGAAAACATGTCTGAAGTGCTAAAAACGATTCGCGACTATATGGAAAAACAAGGTATCCCCGGTCGGGATGCCTACGACCTGCCCACCTCGGCCAAATCCTTTCCCGACGGTGCCAACTATCGCATCGAGATTGCCGGGGTGGAGCGGGCCTCCACCATGGAAGCCATGATCGACGAAGCCCGCAAGCGCAATGTGACCATTCACCGCTGTATTGCCGCCGTTGGCGGATCCACCTACTGCGATTTCCAGGAACTCAAGGACATGGCCCAGATGGCCAGAGACGAGAAGATCGAAGTGGTCATGACCGTCGGCCACCGCAAAGGCTGGGACCCGGGCTCCAAGGAGATCTCCACGTCCGAAGGCGCCATGCAGGGATTCCGCCTGAGAGGATCGGACAACATCTCCTATCATATCGCCGATATCATGCGAAACATCGAAGCCGGCCACCGCGGTTTTCTGGTCTACGACGAGGGCGTTCTCTCCATCTTGAACGGCATGCGCGAAGAAGGCCTGATCCCGGCGGAAACGATTTTCAAGTTTTCCGTCTTCGGCGGATACTGCAGCGGCGCCGGCGCCAAGGTGATCGAGTCCATGGGCGCCAACTCCATGAACCCCATATCGGATGTCTCCCTGCCGATTCTGGGCTCCATCCGCCAGGCAGCCGACCTGCCGCTGGACGTTTACATGATCATCGTCGACTCTTTCGGCGGCATGTTCCGCGCCTATGAGGCTCCCGAAATCGCCCGTGTGGCCTCGCCGTGCTACTTCAAGTTCGAGCCGGGCACCTCGGAGGGGGACATCTACAAGCCGTGGATCACCGAAGACTGGCACAAGAACCTCATTCGCCAGAAAGTCAAAATCGCCTCCATTGTCATGGAGATCATGCAAAAGCACGCTCCTGAATTGAAAACGTCCCCCAAGGGACCGGCGGACCTGGTTCTGCCGGTGGTGGCTTAATAGCGTAAAAAAATGGTGCGCCCCCGCATATCGAAGAGGAATAGCTGAATGACAACGACCAACTATCTGTCCGATCGCACCCATGAAGTGGAGTGGTCGGGCATCCGCATCATGTTTGCCCTTGCCGAAGAGGTCCCCGATGTCGTCAACCTGGGCATCGGCCAGCCCGACTTCGACACGCCCGAGTTCATTCGTGACGCCGCCAAAAAGGCCTTGGACGAAGGATACACCCGCTATCCCCCGGCCAAGGGGTTTGCCGACCTGCGCCGGGCCATCGCCCGCAAGGTGAAGGAAGAAAACGGCCTCGATGCCGATCCGGGCACGGAGGTCTACGTGGCCGTGGGCGCCATGCAGGTGATCTTCAACACCTGCCTGCACCTGCTCAATGCCGGGGACGAGGTAATCGTCACCGATCCGGGATACGACTATTACTCCCAGATCCGCCTTTTCGGCGGAGTACCGGTGCCCGTGGCAACCCATGAATCCAACGGGTTCAAGGTCGATCCGGCCGATATCCGGGCCGCCATCACGAGCAAGACCAAGTTGATGATCCTCAACACCCCCTGCAACCCTACCGGGGCGATTTTCGACGAGGAAATCCTGCGGGAAATCGCCGATATGGCCATCGAAAACGACATCTGGGTGCTCTCGGACGAACCGTACGAGCACATCCTGTTCGACGGCCGCCGGCACACGAGCATCGGTTCCCTGGAAGGGATGGCCGAACGCACCATCTCGGCTTTCACGCTTTCCAAGTCTTACGCCATGACCGGTTGGCGGGTGGGGTACACGGTGGCCCCGAAGGCGGTCATCGACGAGATGGAAAAACTGATGGAACACATGGTCTCCGGTGTAACCGCCGTGGCACAGCGCGCAGCCCTGGCCGCCATCACCGCGCCCCAGGACTGTGTGCGAGAAATGGTCGCCACCTATGCCAAGCGGCGTGAACTGGTCTACGATGGCCTCAACGCCATCGACGGCATCGGGTGCATCAAACCGGAATCGACTTTTTACGCCTTTCCCAACATCTCCTCTTGCGGCCTCTCCTCCTGGGATTTTGCCAAGTACCTGGTCAAGGAACACCAGGTGGCCGTCGTTCCCGGCAGTATCTTCGGCAAGGCCGGCGAAGGCTATGTCCGGCTCTCTTTTGCCGCTAGTATGGAGCAGCTTCAGGAGGGCATCGACCGCATCGGACGTGGAGTAGCGGCCTTGAAGAAATGACGGTCCCGAAAGGATAAAGGAGAAAACCATGGCCCTGTTTGCCAACGAAGAATATATCGATCGCCTGAACCGGACCAAAGCGCGCATGGGCGAGGCCGGAATCGACGTGCTGGTATCCTCGGATCCGGCCAACATGAACTACCTGGCCGGCTACGACGGCTGGTCCTTCTACGTGCCCCAGTGCGTGGTGGTCAGCCTGGATGCCGACACCCCGATCTGGATCGGACGCAGCATGGACGTGGCCGGCGCCCGGCACACGACGTTCCTTCCCGAATCCGACATCATCGGGTATCCCGAGAACTACATCCAGACCCTGGAGCGGCACCCCATGAATTTCGTGGGAGACGTCATTGCCGAGCGTGGCTGGGGTCAAAAGACCGTGGGTGTGGAGATGGACGCCTATTACTTTTCGGCCAGGGGCTATGCGGAACTGCAGAAACACCTGCCCGACGCCCGTTTCGCCAACGCCGATCTTCTGGTCAACTGGGTCCGACTGGTCAAGTCGGACGCCGAGATCGCCCTGATGCGCGAAGCCGGCCAGATCGCCAACCGGGTCATGACCACGGCCATTGATCGATTGGAACCGGGCGTGCGCGAGTGCGACGCCGTGGCCGCCGTCTATCAGGCCCAGATGTCGGGAACCGCCGAATTCGGCGGCGACTACCCGGCCATCGTGCCCATGATGCCTACAGGCGAAAAGACATCGGCCCCCCATCTGACCTGGACGGACGCTGCCTATGAGAATGAGCAGATGGTCAACCTGGAACTGGCCGCCTGTCGGCACCGCTACCACTGCCCCATCGCCCGCACGGCCTACCTGGGAAAAAATCCGCCGGCCAAGCTGGTGGAACTGGCCGAGCGCACCGTGGAAGGACTCAACCTCACCCTGGAGGCCATCCGGCCAGACATGCTTGCCGAAGAGGTGGAACTGGTCTGGCGCAAACACATCGCCAAATTCGGCCTGGAAAAAGAGTCGCGCATCGGCTACGCCATGGGGCTCAATTATCCGCCGGATTGGGGAGAGCACACCGCCAGCCTGCGCCCTGGCGATCAAACCGTTCTGAAACCCAACATGACCTTTCACATGATATTGGGCATGTGGATGGACAACTACGGTTTCGAATGCAGCGAATCCTTTCGCGTCAGCGAAACCGGATACGAAACTTTTTCCTCCGTACCCCGGAAACTCTTCATCAAAGAGTAAAAGGGATGGGACCATGATCTACCGGGCCAGACCAGGACAGGCGAGCAGCGGTGAAGTCATCGGCATTTTGCTGCTGGACACCTCGGTGCCCTTCATACCGGGGGACGTGGCCAATGCCACGACCTACGATTTCCCGGTGCGCTTTCAAAAAGTCGAGGGCTTTTCCGTAGCGCGGGCCATCGGCAAGGATCCCGGGATTTACGACGCTTTGCTTGCCGCGGCCCGGGACCTGGTCGACCAGGGCGTTCGGGCGGTGACCGGCGACTGCGGCTTCATGGCCTTTCACCAGCGGCATCTGGCCAGGGATCTTTCGGTTCCGGTGTTTCTCTCCAGTCTGCTGCAGATTCCGTTCATCCTCTCCATCCTGGGAGGTGAGAAGAAAGTCGGCGTCATTACGGCCGACAGCCGCAGCCTGGACGCGGCGCTGATGGCCGCCATGGGCATAAACGATATCAGCCGGATCGTGGTCGAAGGACTACAGACCCGGAAAGCGTTTTACCGCTTTGCCATCGAAGAATCGGGCACCCTGGACCCGGCTGAGGTGGAAACCGAGATGGTCGATGCCGGCCTGAAACTGGCGTCCGGAGACGATGCCATCGGCGCCCTGCTGCTGGAGTGCAGCCTGCTGCCGCCCTATGCAGCGGCCGTGCAGGCGGCGGTTCACCTGCCGGTCTTCGACTATATTACGATGATCAACTTCGTATTTTCGGCCATAGTTAGACGGCCCTACGAGGGCTTTATCTGAATGGACACTGCATAGATCGAGCCTTCCAACCCTGAATGAAATAGAGGCCAGCAGCGAATGAAAATGCAGCAAATATCCGAACAGATCGAAGCCTGCCGGGACGAACTGATCGCGCTGCGCAGGGATTTCCACCGGCATCCCGAGCTGGGATTCGAAGAACATCGCACCGCACGGACCATCGAAGCCTACCTTCAGGACCTGGGGATGCGCACCCAACGGTTTGCCAAGACCGGGGTGGTGGCCCTGCTGGAAGGATCGGGTCCCGGTCCGGTGCTGATGCTCCGGGCCGATATGGACGCTTTGCCGGTGACCGAGGAGAACGAGGTCGAGTACCGGTCCAGGAATCCGGGGGTGATGCACGCCTGCGGCCACGATGCCCACATGGCCATGCTGCTGGTAGCGGCCAAGATTTTATCGCAGCACACAGACGCCTTTGCCGGAACGATCAAATTCGTCTTCCAGCCCAACGAGGAGATCGCCGGCGCCCTATGCATGATCGAAGAGGGCGTTCTTGACAGTCCTATGGTCGATGCGGTCATGGGCCTGCACGTCTGGACGCCGGTCCCCTCAGGACGGATCGGCATCACCGCCGGCCCGGTGATGGGGGGCCTGGACGTGTTCAAGATGACCATCTTCGGCAAAGGGGGCCACACCGGCGTTCCCGAAGATGCCGTGGATCCCATTGCTGCAGCCGCCAACCTGATCCAGACCGTCCAGATGATCCAGACCCGCGAGATCAGCAACCTCAAGTCCACCATCATCATGTTCGGCCGCATCTGCGGCGGGACCAAGAGCAACATCATCCCCGATCAGGTGGAGTTGGAAGGTTCCATCCGGTTTCTCTACAAAGGGGGGCCGGACAGCGAGGAGCAGCCCACCGAGCGGTTCGTCCGCATCGCCGAGCAGGTTTGCCGCACCCACCGCTGCACCTGCAACATCGAGATCGTCCACGAGAACGTCCCTTTGATCAACGATCTCCGAATGGCGACTATCGCCCGGAAGACCGCCGCCGACGTTTTTGGCCACCAGGCGGCCGTGATCGACAACGTCACCATGGCCAGCGAGGATTTTTCCGAGTTCAGCGAACGCGTCCCCGGCGTGTTCATGTTTCTTGGAACCGGCAATGCCCAAAAGGGCACGACCGTTTCCCACCACAACCCGCGCTTTGACATCGATGAAGACGTCCTACCCAACGGGGTCGCCATGCATGTGCACGGCGCCTTGAATTATTTCAACGCAACCGACAATGGAAAAGGAGGTGAACGCACAGCCCAACATTCATCCGACAGATAAACTCAACCGCCCCCAGGCTCGCCCGGCGAGCTGCAGATGAAAGGAGTTGGACCATGAAGAGAATGATGAATTTAAAAATGGTTAGGTCTCTGCTTACAGGAGTTTTCTTGATCGCAGCAACAAGCATCAGCCTGCATGCAGCGGAGTGGAAGTATGCCATGGGAGAAGGAGAAAGCGACCCCCAGGGCATCTATGCCACGGCATTTAAAGACTATATCGAAGAAAATTCCAGGCATACCATCAAAATCTATCCGGTCGGAAGCCTCGGCGAAGAGACCGATATGCTGGAGCAGACCCGAGCCGGGATCCTGCAGTTTTTAGGACAATCCACCGGTTATATGGGCGGTACGATTCCCGAGATGGATCTGTTTACCCTGCCCTACGTTATGCCGACCGACACGAAGCAGCTTGATTATTTTTTCAAAAATTCAAAAGTAATCAACGAAATGCTTCCTGAAATTTTCAGGGAACACGGGCTTGAGCTGCTGTCTATCTTCCCTGAAGGTGAGATGGCGGTCACAACTCTTGAGCCTTTTCACTCACCGGAAGATTTAAAGGGCAAAAAAATGCGCGTGATGCCGGGATCCCCCATCCTGGTCGAGACCTACGAAGCGTTCGGTGCTTCACCGGTTCCCATGAGCTGGGGCGATCTGATTGGCGCCCTTAAGACCAAAATGGTAGACGGCCAGGAGAACCCGACGGTATGGATCGAAGCGTATGATCTGGACAACTTGACTAACGTTTTGACATATACCGGACACGGACACTTCAATGCATCCGCGTCGGCAAACAAAAAGTTCTTTGATGGCCTGAGCACGAGAGATAAAAAGCTTGTTCGCGCAGCGGCGGAGCATGCTCATCAGACGATCCTGGAAGAGGCCCAGAAGCTTGATGCTTATGGCCTCGGCCGTATTGTCAGAACCAACCCGAGCTATAAAATCGTGACCCTTACCGAAGAAGAACGCGCGCCGTTTAAAAAAGCGGCAGAAGCGGTTCAAGCTTCATTCGCATCAAAAAGCGCTTCAAACAAAAAAGTCTTGGATCAGATGATGAAAGATCTGAAAGAAGCCGAGGCAAACGCCAAATAATATTCCCATCGATGCTCTGCCGCCCGTTTGAGCGGCAGAGCATCTTAAATGAATTGCCCCCTTTTCAGGCGCAATCTGTTCTGCTATTCGGGAGAAAAGATGGATGAAGTAGAAGCAAAGGCGACCAATCCGATCCTAAAGGCACTCGATTTTACCGATGTGCTCATCAGCAAGTTTGAAGGGATTATGCTGGCACTCGGGGTGATCGCGATGACGATCAACACCATTGCTGCGGTAATCAGCCGGTATGTTTTCAACAGTGCGATTACCTTCACCGATGAACTGAATATGATTTTCATCGTTGTGGTAACCTACGCCGGGCTGAGCTACGCAGCGCGCAATGGACGCCATATCCGAATGTCTGCCATTTACGATTCATTGTCTGCAAAGGCACGCAAGGTGTTAATGATTGTGATGGCTTCGGTCACGTCGGCGTTTATGTTCCTTCTCTCTTTTTATTCGTACTACTATATTGTTGAAGTATATGAGAGTGGACGCATTTTGCCGGCATTGGGACTGCCGGTATTTTATATCTACTTGTGGGCGCCAGTTGGTTTTTTTCTGACAGGATTGCAGTACGCGTTTACGGTGGTTAAAAACCTGACCGAAAGCGATGTCTATCTTTCTACTCATATCAAAGATGGATATTCCGACACAGCCAGCGACATTGAGATTTAAGGTATGATGATGAGACTTAAAATTGGGAAAATCCTACTGTTATGTGTTTTCAGTTGCCTTTTGGCCGCTCCTCTTTTGGCATCCGATCCTGTCACCATCGTCATTGAAGAGACTACCATCGAGCAAAAAACGAAACTTTTCGTGTATGGCTATGCCGAGGGTGTGGACAGACGACAAGAGGTAAGCATCACCTTAAGCGATCCTGACGCGAAGACGCTGGAACTGAAAGCGGAAACCAACAAAATCGGCAACTGGAGCGTTGAAGATATCGACATCGGTGCGCTCAGCGACGGCGAGATCGCCATCACGGCAGCGATTACGGATGAAGCGGGAAAAATATTAGCCCAGACCGATTCCATGGCTGTCCTGGATACCAGCTTTAATCTTTTTGAGTTCATGAACAAACATTTTGCAGCCACCATCTTTTTGCTGATGGTCACGCTGTTGCTGTTGGGGTTCCCCATGAAGATCCCATTGATCGCCGGAGCCACGCTGGGAGTGGTTCTGCTGTACGATGGCGATCTGTCACAGATGCAGTTTATGATTCAGCAGATGATGGCGGGGATTCGTCCGGCCGCACTCATTGCCGTGCCCATGTTTATCCTCTCGGCCGATATTATGACCCGAGGCAAATCGGCTGAAAAACTGATCGATCTGGTGATGGCATTTGTGCGGCACATCAAAGGCGGGCTGGCTGTGAGTACTGCCGGCGCGTGTGCGGTATTCGGTGCCGTTTCCGGTTCAACCCAAGCCACTGTTGTCGCCATCGGCTCCCCCCTGCGTCCCAGGCTTCAGGAAGGGGGATACAAAGACTCTTTCATTTTGGCACTCATCGTCAACTCCAGCGATATCGCCTTTTTGATTCCGCCCAGTATCGGGATGATTATTTATGGAATTGTTGCGAAAACCTCCATTCCTGAGCTTTTTATTGCCGGAATCGGTCCGGGGTTGTTGATCCTGCTGCTGTTTTCCATCTACAGCGTAGTCTATGCATATATAAACAAGATTCCCATCGAACCGAAAGCCTCATGGAGCGAGCGGGGAAAGGCGCTGTATCGCGCACTATGGCCGTTGGGATTCCCGGCGATAATTATCGGAGGCATCTTTGGCGGTATCTTCAGCCCCACGGAAGCAGCCGCCGTAAGCGTGGCCTATGCCATCCTGCTGGAAGGCTTTATTTTCAGAACGATGACGCTTGGGGATTTCTGGGCCACCTCTCTGTCCACCGGGCTGGTGACCGCCGTTGTTTTTATCCTGGTCGGTGCAGGGGCTGCATTTGCATGGGTATTGTCCTATGCCCAGGTGCCCCAACAGCTTTTGGGGACGATTGGCATTGCCGAAATGGGCAAATACGGCGTTCTTTTTGTTATTTCCATCGCCTTTTTTGTCGGATGCATGTTTGTTGATCCAATCGTGGTGATTTTGATCCTGGTACCCATTTTTGCGCCCAGTGTTCACAATGTAGGGCTCGACCCGGTTTTAGTGGGTACGATTATCACCCTTCAGGTTGCCATCGGTTCTGCAACACCGCCGTTCGGCTGCGATATCTTTACCGCGATTGCGGTATTCAAACGCCCTTACTTTGAAGTTGTCAGAGGCACACCCCCATTTATTTTAATTCTCTTAAGTGTAGCCGTTGCGATGATCTTCTTTCCCGATATTGCTCTTTTCTTAAGAGATGTAGCCTTCAGATAAAGGAGAGAGATGTTCCACAATATTTTAGTGCCGCTGGATGGTTCGGAAAATGCCTACCGAACCTTACCGTATGCAGCCAACCTGGCCAAACAGTTTGATTCCCAGATCAACGTATTGTCGGTCTTCAGACACCACAGCTATATCGAAGCATCGATCTCCATGGTCAGGCCCAAGGAGCCGGAAAACCTGGACGATGTACTGAGCGCTTATGCCAGAGAAGTCGTTGATCGCGGCAAAACCATATTAAGGGAACAAGGCGTCACGAAAATCAAAGGCTTTGTCAAAATGGGCACGGCCAGTAAAAAAATCCTGGAGTTTGCCAAAAAAAACGAAATCGATTTGATCATCATCAGTTCCAAAGGGAACGGGGATCTGACCGGATACCTTTTGGGCGGAGTGTCCCATAAGGTGGCGGGCCTCGCCAAATGTCCGGTCATGGTTATTTGACGAATACCGATCGCCGGTCCACTTTTAAAAATCGCCCGCCGCAAGAACCGGTTTTACACATGAAAAAAAAACCGACACTGCACGATGTCTATCGTGCCCGGGCACGCATCAAGCCCCTCGTCGTTGAGACGCCACTTCTGGAATCCGCCGAATTGGCGGACAGAACAGGTGCCCGAACGGTCCATTTGAAAATGGAATGCCTGCAGAATACCGGCGCTTTTAAAGTGCGGGGCGCCGCAAACAAAATTTTAAGTCTTTCCGAAGAAGAAAAACATAAGGGCGTCATCACCTTTTCCACCGGCAATCACGGCAAGGCGGTGGCCTATGTGGCCGGACGCACCGGCATCAAGGCGGTTGTCTGTTTGTCTGAACACGTCGCTGCATACAGGGCCGACACGATCGGAAAACTGGGCGCGGAAGTCTCCATCAAAGGGAATTCCCAGGATGAAGCCGAGAAAAATTATCGTCAACTGACAGCGTCCCGCGGGCTTGTCCCGGTGGTTCCGTTTGACGACCCCATGATTATCGCCGGTCAGGGAACCATTGCCCTCGAAATGATTGCAGCGCTTCCAGATACCGATGTATTGCTGGTTCAATTGTCCGGCGGCGGACTGCTGGCCGGAATTGCCATGGCCGCCAAATCGATCAATCCGGATATTCACATCGTGGGACTCTCCCTACAGCGGTCTCCGGCTATGCTGGAAAGTCTGAAAGCGGGCGCACCCGTTCAGGTGGAAGAAAAAAACTCTCTTGCCGATTCGCTTTTGGGCGGCATCGGCTTCGACAATCGATACACAATGCCTTTGGTGGAAAAATATACCGACGAACACGTGCTGGTTTCCGAAGAAGATATCAAGGCAGGCATGTATTTCCTGTTCGAAGCCCATCGAACCATTGCCGAAGGGGCCGCGGCCGTCGGTGTGGGGGCCTTGCTGAGCGGCCGGATCGATGTGACCGGCAAACGCGTGGCGACAGTGATTACCGGCGCCAGCGTGGAGTCGTCCACCTACCTGTCGGTCATCCGGCAACAGCATGAAAGGAATTGCCATCCATGATTCGAATCCTTGACGAAAAAGAGATCCGGCAGTTGGTTTCACTGGACCTGTCGGTGGTCGACGCCATCGAAACCGGCTTTAGCGAACTGGCCAAGGGAAACGCCTTGGTGCCCCCGATCATGATGATTCCGGTACCGGAGAAAAAGGGCGAAGTGGACATCAAGAGCGCCTATATCAAGGGCATCGACCAGTTGGCCATCAAGGTGGCATCCGGATTTTTCGAAAACAGCCGGCTTGACCTGCCCTCCCAGAGCGGCCAGATGCTGGTGCTCAGCGCTGAAACCGGATTTTTGCAGGGGGTTCTGTTGGACAACGGCTACCTGACCCAGGTGCGCACCGCAGCCGCCGGAGCAGTCGCAGCCAAATACCTGGCCCCGCAGACGGCCGATGCCGTGGGGGTGATCGGCTCGGGCGTTCAGGCGCGCTTCCAGATAGAAGCCCTGCACCTGATACGATCATTTTTCACCGTCCATATGTTCAGCCTGGACGCCGACGATCTGAAAGACCGCTACGTTAGCGACATGCAGCGACGTCTTCCGGACGTCACGGTCGTCAAGGCCCCCAGCTTGGAGGCGGTGGTCAGGGAAAGCAGCGTCGTGGTTACCACCACGCCGGCCCGCAGCGGTTTTCTCAAGGCGGACTGGCTGCATCCGGGGCTGCACATCACATCCATGGGAAGCGATACGGAAGAAAAGCAGGAACTGGAGGCCGAAGTGCTCACAAGGGCGGATCTGGTGGTCTGCGACCTCAAGGCCCAGAGCGTGCGCCTTGGAGAACTGCGCAGCGCCGTCGAGCAGGGCCTGATGCCGGCGGATGCACCCGTGGTCGAATTGGGGGCCATCGTCAACAAAAAGGCCCCGGGCCGCACAGCGGACGACCAGATTACCGTTTGCGACCTGACCGGTGTGGGCGTCCAGGATACCATGATTGCCATCAAAACGCTGGCCCTGGCAGAAAAGCGGGGTATCGGCCGCGTCATTTCCTGATAACATGACGCCACGCCGGCAGCGCATGGATCGAAAAGGGTGCGACAATGCCAAGCAAGCTTATTTTTTCTCAAGATGAGTATGCTCGCCGGATCAGGCGGGTCAAGGAAGCCATGGATCGGCAGGGCATGGAAACGCTGCTGGTGGTCGATCCGGCCAACATGAACTACCTGACCGGCTACGACGGCTGGTCCTTTTATGTTCATCAGGGGGTGATCCTCTCTGTGGACAGCGATGCGCCCCTGTGGTTCGGCAGGCAGCAGGACGCCAACGGCGCCCGCTTGACCACCTGGCTGCCCGATGACCGCATCTTCGGCTACCCGGACAAATACGTGCAGTCGCGGGTCACCCACACCATGCGCTACGTGGCCCGACTGATGCGCGATCAGGGCCTTGCGGAAAAACGCCTCGGCCTGGAGATGGACGCCTACTGGTTCAGTGCGCGCATGTATCTCATCCTTCAGGAAGAGATGCCCCAATCCGTTTTATTGGACGCCACCAACCTGGTCAACTGGGTCAAGACGGTCAAATCCGAAGCGGAAATCGGCTATATGCGCGAGGCGGCCAGAATCTGCGAACAGGTGATGCAGACGGCCGTCGACACCATTGCCCCCGGCGTTCGGGAAAAGGATGCGGCGGCTCGGGTAGCGGCGGCCCAGATTGCCGGCACCGACGAATACGGCGGCTCGTCCCCCGCCATTTTTCCCATCATGCCGTCGGCCGAACGCACCGCCACCGCCCATCTGACCTTCGATGCGGACCGGTCATATGCTGCCGGCGACGTGGTGCTGCTGGAGCTGGCCGGCGCCCGGCACCGGTACCATGCCCCCTTGTCGCGCACGGTGTATCTCGGCGACCCGCCCGAAGATCTGGCAAAAACCGCCGACGGGGTCGTCACCGGCCTGAAGGAAACCCTGGAAGATATGGGCCCCGGCATGACCGCCGAGGAGGTGGAAGCACGCTGGCGGGCGGCCATTGCCCACACCGGTGTGGTCAAACCCTCCCGGGTCGGTTACTCCTTCGGCTTGAACTATGTGCCGGACTGGGGGGAGCACACCGTGAGCCTGCGCCCCGGCGACAAGACGATTCTGGAGCCGGGCATGACCATTCACTTCATGCCCGGCATCTGGCTGGACACCTACGGGTTCGAATGCAGCGAGCCGGTGCTGATCACCGCAAGCGGATGCGAGAAGTTTATCGAGTTTCCGCAGCAATTGTTCGTCAAGGGTTGACGGATTTGTAGAAAGTACCAAACTCGTCATGCCGGACTTGATCCGGCATCCAGAAAATATTGAAACAACTGGATTCCGGCCTGCGCCGGAATGACGAAAATATTATAATCTTTATTTTTTACGTGTCCGTCATTCTTTAATCTTCGACGTTGCCGGGATCAACGTCTGCGTCGATATAATCCCGTCGATCAGGCGAACCTTGGAATGGGTGAACTGGCCGATGACCTCGGCGTCGGAGGAAAGCAGGTCGCGCGTCAGGACCACTTTGATCAAGATGTCGATGCTGCCGTGGATGGAGTGAACCTCCCTGACTTCCGGCAGCGCAAACAACTTGTCCACCACTTTCAATTCCCGTCGGGCTTCCACGTTGATCATGATAAAGGCCGTGATGCTGCGCAGCATTTCCGGGTACTCATTTTTGTCCATATTGGCCATTTTCTCTCTGAATGCCTCCATATCCTTGGGTATCCGTTCGTCGATGCCGATGCCGTAGTGGCGAGGGCGTCCCTTTTGCCAGTGGTGAAAGGAAACGTAGGCGTAAAGGTCGTCCAGGGTCCGTCCGGGAAAAGAGTCCAGCAGACCGCCCTTTTCGATGATGCCGATCATGGGCCGATAAATGGTCCGGTGCCAGTCCTCGGCGGCTTCCTGAAGCGTGGCTCCCGGCTTTTCGCCGCCGGCCAGGAAGGCCCGGTGGGATTCCACCTGTTCGAGCAGGATAACAAACTGGCCGACTTCCGAGATATCCAGGGAATGGGCCAGTCCGGTCTGCTCCATGAACTCTTTTTTCTCCCGGTAGATGATGTTCTCCAGGGTGTTGCTCGACGGGATGAATTCGACGATCCTGGCCATGATGTCGCTGCGGCCGAAATCCTTGGCAGCCGAGATGCGGTGGTTCCCGTCCAGGACGTAGTACTCGTCTTTAATCTGATACAACTTGACCGGCGGCAGGGTTTTGCCTTCCCGCATGGCCTGTTTGATGCTGATCAACCGGTCCGGCGGAACGTGGTCCTTGAGTTTGAACTGGCTGTCAAAATCCTGGTAGCGCCCCACGCTACCGACGATCTTTTCCAGAGGTACGCTGCAGATGCCGCGATCGACGTGATCGAAGGCCTCCTCGCATTCCTGATTCTCCCGGAAGCATTTGGCCTGGCTGTTTTTTTTGCCGGGCCAGATTTTTTTGACGAGATCCGTAAGGCTACCCATGGTCGACCTCCAGAAGATGCCAGGCAAATGCGTTGATCACCTGCGTTTCGCCCACCCGCGTCATCCGCTGGGACGGATCGGTAAAGTGGGCGTGAATGTGGCCGTGAACGAAATAGCGCGGCTTGAACCGGGCGATGAGTTTGAGGAAGCTTTTAAAGCCCCGATGGCATCGATCTTCGGCGTCGTTGATGTGACGGGGCGGGGCATGGGTGACCACAATATCCACGCCGCCGCCGAGCCAGAGCCCCGGCATCATGCGCCAGATCATTCGGCGCATCTGGTACTCCCGGTACTGAATCGGACCACCGTTGTACCATCGCGATCCTTCCAGCCCCATGAACCGGAGGCCGTTGAAAGAAATGCGCCGCTGATGAATGTTCAGGCACCCCACGGGAGGCGAGGACCGGTAGCGGATATCGTGGTTGCCGCGCACGTAAAACAACGGCACATCCAGTTTTTCACGGATGGCGGAAAGATATTCCGGCGGCAGGTCGCCGCAGCTGAGGATCAGTTCCACACTGCGAAAACGCCGGGCATCGATTCGATCGGACAGTTCCGGAACGACAATGTCGGATATGGCCAATATTTTCATAAAACGCTACCGTTTAGCGCCCACCAATGATCAACGCGGCGATCCGGCTATTGCATCAGTGGGCATTTTCTTCCTCTTTACCCTTTTCATAGAGGGTTGTAAACGAACTTGACGAGCCTGATGGCCTTCGCGATAATTGCTAAAAATTCCCTTTTCACGTCAGGAGGCAGGAGATGAACGACAAAATCCGGGCCGACTATTTCGCCCTGGACCGACCCGATGTAAGCATGTTTCTTTTTCATCCGCGAAAATCTTCCCCGAGTGCGGAAAACCGCGACAATTTTCAGGAGATCCGCATTCCCGTTGCCGAAGATATTGCCGTGGGCGCCCGCTTTCACCTGGCCGACGCCGGCGGGGCCACCCTGCTCTTCTTTCACGGCAACGGAGAAATCGTTGCCGACTACGACGACATCGCCCCGCTGTTCAATCGTCTTGGGATCAATTTTCTGGTCGTGGATTATCGGGGATACGGGATTTCGGACGGCGCACCCACGGCATCCTCCATGATGGCCGATTGTCATCGGATCTTCGATTTCACCGAAAACTGGAAAAGGGAAAAGGGGTTTTCCGGTCCCCTGATCGTCATGGGGCGTTCGTTGGGCAGTGCCTCGGCCCTGGAACTGGCTGCCAGTTACCCGGATCGGTTCGACGGGCTGATTATCGAAAGTGGATTTGCCTGGGCGGGACCGCTGCTGCGGCGTTTAGGGGTCGATCCGGAAGGTATTGGATGTGACGAGTCCGCAGGCTTTGCCAATGTGGACAAGATCGAACGCTTCGACAAGCCGACGGTAATCATCCATGCCGAGTTCGATCACATCATTCCTTTCAGCGACGGCGAGGCGCTCTACGATGCCAGCCCTGCCGTCGATAAAACGTTGGTCACCATTTACGGCGCCAACCACAACGACATCTTCCTGCGCGGCCTGGACCGCTATCTCGAGGCGGTCGGCAACCTCGCCCGCACGATCTCCAACCGGTGATCATGGCCCGTTGAAAACAATAAGGTCCGGGTGATTGCAGCGGCCACCCGGACCCGATGCCGTTTGTGTTCCCTCTTATACAATTACGCTTCGGTCTCTCTCACCAGCAGGCTGTCCAGACGCAGCCTGGCTGCCTGGCATACCCCTGGATCTTCGTCCTTCTCGGCGATCTGCCCGAGGAGTTTGACATCCTTGATGCGTTCCAACGCCCGGATACGCACCTCGGGGTTGGAATTTTGCCAGCGGGGAACGAAAATATCGGAAAATTTCACGATACACCTCCAAAATTGTTTGATTACACCATCTGCGGCCATTCGCCGGCGGCCGGCGGACGCACGTTTACGCCCCAACCATCCGGCAAGGTCGGCAGTTCCTCTACCTCAATCGGTGAATCATCTCCCGGAACGCGTCACAGCTTCCCGGGAGTCGGGTAGGCACATTTTGATGATGGTCTTCATTGCGTACGTCCTTCGGCGATACTGTCGCCGGTAAAAACGGGTATCGCAGGCAGTCTTGCAACAAGGGGCTGGCGGGTACGGCTACGACGATGCTCAATCGGCAGGTGGTTATTTTTGATTCAATTTTATTGTATAATTTTACATGCGATTCCACCGCCTGTCAAGTCATTATTGGCATATGTTCTATTCGGCGGCGGTCAGGGGGGAAGGATAAAGCAGTCGGCCGGAGTCCTGGACGATCGCGCCCTGGATGACCCCGGCGGCGTCAAACGTGCTGCCGGCCACCTGGCCATCGAGCCCCATGATCCGGCACCAGATGGAGGCTTCGATCTTCTTATCCAGGCGGTATCGATGATTGAATGCGGCTTTCAGACGCCGGTGGATGACGCGGGAGCTTTCCTCCGTCGTGCGGGACAGCACGGCAACCAGCGTGGAACTGTCAAAACGCCCCAGACGATCGATTTTGCGGAAGCTGATCGCCGCAATCCGTGCGACCTGCCGCAGGAACCGTTCCTCGTCCAACGGGTTTTCCAGGGGACCGGCATGGTGATTCTGAATTTTCAACAGACAAAACGCCAGCGGATCGCCGAATCGCCGGGAGCGCTGAATTTCCCTGTCCACGCATTCGAGCAATGCCTCCCGATTGAGCAGCCCGGTGTCTTCGTCCAGCCGGCATGAACGGGACAGACATTGGTCCGCCTGGATCAGCTTCTCAGTGAGAATGGAAGACAGGTTGGCATACAGGCGGCCTGCGGTTCTCGGATACACCCGTCTTAGACGATCCAGGTGGGCTTGACTCAGGGCGAGAACTTCTCCCGCGACCACGGAAATCACCGAAACACAGCGGTGGCCGGAAGTCATGATCCCCATTTCTCCGATGACGTCGCCAAGCTGCAGACGGTTGACCCGTGTACGGCAACCTTGCCTTCTTTCGAGACCACCGTGGGCTTCGACCATTTCGGCGTCAAAAATCCCGGAGATGACCACGAACAACCGGTCCGCCACATCGCCCTGGTCGAACAGGTGACTGCCGGCATCGATCTGAAGGATCTCGCCGGTCTTGAGAACGCGATGGACCTGCATTCGGGTCATTCCCCGCAGCAACGGCACGGCCTGCTGCAGCCGGTTTCCCCCGATGCGAATCTGAAACACTTCCTCGAGGGTAATGGGCGAGACCCTGGACAGCAGCGCCGGCAAAATGAGCAGCCCGCCGACCGGGGCCGATACCATGGCCAGCATCGTCAGCAGACCGAATACGGCCGTAGGCGTAAAGTTGGAAAGCATAAGTATGGAAAACCCGGAACAAATGGCCAGACTGGTGGCGACCATGGGCCGACCGACCTGGCCTAAAGTCACGCCCATGGCGGCAACGGCATCCATCTGTTCTGTATAAGCCCGTTTATAGCAGGCCAGATAGTGAATGGTATCGTCCACGGCCAGACCGACGACGATGCTGGCGACCAGGCAGGTTCCCATGGATAGATCGATTCCCAGCCACCCCATGGCCCCGAAACCGACCAGGATGGGAAACAGGTTTGCCGCCAGGGCGATGATCCCGATTCTCGCGGAAAGAAACATTCCGAAAATCAGTGCGAACACCACACCCATGGTGATCGCAAGGCTCCAGACCTGGCCGTGGACCAGGTGTCGGCTGCCAAGGGACATGACCATCCCGAATCCGGTCACGCGGCAGATTGTCTCCGATTTTTCCCGCAGCCGGCAGAAACCCATGATCCGCTTTTCCGCATCGGCAAAGGCTCTGGCGGTGGAAAGCCGGGTCAGCATGGTGATGTTGGCCTTGGCGAAATCCTCGCTGACATAACGGCGCAGAATATCCCTGCCCAGCAGCGATTTGAACTGGTTCACCAGCATGCCCACCTCGTAGTCTGCGCCGGGCAGCGCATAATAGTCCGGATCGAATCGATGGGTCACGTAGTTGACCAGCATCAGATAATCGGCCAGAGAGAGCGTCTTGTCCACGCCCGGGACGGTTGCGAGAAATTGCTGGTATTCGGCCAACTCCTCGATGGCCGGCCGTCTGAGGAAATAATCCTCCCGGTCGGCGCCGAGCACCAGATCCAGCGGGAAACTGCCCGACAGGTGGCGATAGATATCGTGGAAATGCATGCTGACGGCGGTGTTGCCCCGAAAGTACGCCAGCGGATTGGTTTCCACCCGGATCCGCATAATCCCGACGACGGCAAAAAGGGACAACAGGACCAGCAGGCCGAAAAGGGTCTTGCGCCGACGGACGATCAGACGGGTCAACCGGTCCACCCGATCAGGGGAAAAAAGCAGTGACATGGTGTCCGGCGGCCGTTTTCGAAGCATGGGCCAGGCCAGCGCCAGCAGGCATGGGAAAAAGGTCAGCACGACAACCAGCAGGGCCAGTACACCCAGGCAGGCAAAACCGCTGAATTCCCGGACGGCCTCGATAGGAGTCACCGCAAGGGAGGCGATGCCTGCGATGGTCGTGCAGACGGCGATAACAGTGGGAAACGTCGTACGTGAATAGGTGTCCTCCAGGGCTGGAATAAATTCACTGCTGACGGCAATGTGTTTTCTGAAGATGCAGTAGATGTATAGGCAATAAGCCGTACCCACGGCAATTTGCAGGATCGGCACCGCAACGGTCAGAATGTTCAGTGACACCCCGAACCAGGCCATGGCACCCAGGGTCCATACGGCGGCCACGGCAACGGAAACCAGAATCATGGCCATCTCCAGAAAACTTCTGAACATCGCCAGCAGAAGGATGGCGATAATCGCAAGGGTACACAGCGGCAAACGGATAAAATCCCGCTGCGCATAACGGGCCAGGGCAACACAAACCGGCGGCATGCCGATCTGATACGCCAGATGATGCGCCCGTTCGCTGCGCAGTTCCGCCCGAACGGCCAACGTCACCGCTTCCTGGTAGGCGCCGTCGTCCAGCACGAGAGTGATGCCTGAAACCTTGCGATCCGGCGAGATCAGGTACCGCTGAAATATGCGAACCGGCGCGGTCAACGCGGCAAACCGCTGCAGGGACCACTCGTCCCGAGGGTCCACCGACGATTTGATCCGGGGCAGGCTGATCACCCGCTGAACGCCGGGAATCTGCTCGAAGGCATCGGAAAGGGTTCGAAGACGATTGAAAAACGTCGGGGAGAAGATATTATCCCCTTTAAGGACAACATGAATAATTTCGTCGCTGCCAAAAAGGGCCTTGAATTCGTCATATTGCCGGCGTTCCGGCAGGCTGTCCACGACCAGGTCCCGCACGGAAACCGAAAAATCCAGCCAGGGAATGCGAGCCGCCATCACGCCAGTGAAAATCAGGATGACAATCAATACCGTTCGGGGTTGACCGGCAATCCGGTTCAGCCAACTGTTCAGCGAAAACGATCCGATGATCCGTTCCAGCATGACGTCCTCGAAGCCGACTGCACCCGGCAAGGCGCAGGTCATGGTGCACGGGAAGGAACGAAAATGGTTTTGGAGAATCCGGGCGGCGTGGGCGCATCGGCATTCCAAAAGTGTAAAGAGGCGGGAACGGCCACCGCCTCTTTACAGGATCAGGGAACAACAGGAGTTGGAGGTGCCATTGGCAAGTCTCCCGTAGAAACGAATCTACACGACGGCGTCAATTGTTACAATACTCAAACATCACCTAATTTTCCCTTACGTTGTCTAATGGTTTTTCCATGAACATGAGGCAGGTGCGCAGATTGATCCCCCTGCCGGTCAATCCGAGCTTTCGGCGAATGTTCAATCGGTGGGTTTCGACAGTCTTGTAAGCCAGGTTAAGGGCATCGGCGATCTGCCGGGTACTCTGGCCGGATTTGACCATGCTGGCCACATTGAGTTCCGCGGGGGTCAGATTGATGGCCGAAGATGTCAGATGGCGGCAAAAGGGGGAGACGATGGCCTTGAGATGATTTTCCATGATCGTGACCAGGGCGCGGGCTTCGCGGCTGTTCGATTTTTTGCCGAGCTTTTTCAGGTAGGGATGCACAAGGTCCCTTAAATCGGCAGCTATCTTTTCTTCCGTGGCCGCCTTCTCGCGGTCCAGTTTCTTGAGCAGGAAGCGCAGGGCCGTGTTCAAATCCTGCAGTTTGGCCGTTTTCGTTTTCAATTCGGCCTCGCGCCGTTTCAACGATTGTGTGCTGGCAACCTTTTCCCGTATGGCGGCGCGCAAAGTTTCGTTGGCCTCCTGCAACTCGCGGGTGCGCACATGGACGCGCTCTTCCAGCCGCTCCCTGGCCTGCTCCAGGGCCAGTTCCACTTCTCTGAGCCGGGTAATGTCGGTGGCGCTGCCGATCATGCGCTGCGCCCATCCGGAGCCGTCCCATTCGGCAGCGCCGCGCACCAGCAGCCACCGCACCCGCCTTAGTTTGTCCACCACGCGGACCCGGGCTTCGAAACGCGGAGTCCGGCCCTTGATATAGTCGCTGGAATGCTGCATCAAAACGGCCACGTCGTCGGGATGTATCAACGGTTTCCAGGCATCCCAGTGGGCGATCTCATCGGTTTGAAATCCCAACAGTTTTTTCAGGTTCGCGTCGATGACCATTTTTCCGCTTTGCAGATCGTGGTCCCAGACGCCGGTCAGGCCGGCCTCGGTGGCGATCCGGTAGCGGTTTTCCCATTCCCGCAGTTGGGAAACCATGGCATGGATGTGGGAGTTGTCGACGATAATTCCCAATACGCCCGTCGGCGCGTTGTCCCGGTACCGCACCGTCGTGTAGAACAGACCGGGAAACGTACTTCCGTCTTTGCGAAGGCAGGTGTACTCGCTGCGATAAACCGCTTTTCCGGAAAGCGCCCGGGCCAGGTTTTCTCCGGCCCGCTGGTGATCTTCGGGAACAATCATGTCAAAGGCGCTGGCCCCCGCTTCGAAATCCTCACGGCTGTACCCGAACTGCTCCAGGCCTTTTTCGTTGACATAGGTAAAACGCCCCTGGCAGTCCATTTCGAATACGGTTTCCGGAAGCAGCGCTGCCAGTTCGCGGAAGCGGCGCTCGCTCTCCTTCATTTTGTCCAGTTCCGCAGCCAGCGAAGTTACGTCTCTGGCTTCGGGCAGGTTCGTTTTTCTCATGGCAGCTTCCCGCATTTAAAGAGAAAGCCGATGCCGTCAGGAGAACAGGGTGAGAGTGAGCGCCGGGCTCAGATTTTTTGATCCAGATAGGTGCGGGATAGTTTGAGATACTGAGCGGACGAACGCTCGAAGCGCTCCATGGGCTGGTCGGCCATTTCCTTTTTTACCGTGGCCGGTGCTCCGGCCACCAGTTGCCGGGGACCGAACCGGGAACCTTCCTTTACGACGGCGCCGGCAGCCACCACCGTCTGTTCCCCGACTCGGGCGTCGTTAAGGACGATGGCGCCAATCCCCACAAGGCTGCCGTCCCCGATGGTGCACCCGTGAATTACCGCGTTGTGCCCGACGGTTACATGGTCGCCGATAATGGCCGGCTTGCCATGGTCGGTGTGCACCGTGCAATTGTCCTGAACATTTGAATTGACGCCGATGCGGATAGGCGCCATGTCTCCGCGCAGGACGGCGTTGAACCAGATGCTGGTGCCGTCGCCGATGGTCACGTCGCCGATGATGACGGCGGTGGGTGCAAGAAATACGTTGTTCCCGATGGTGGGAACGATTCCATTGTATTCGATGATATGGGCCATACCACTGGATACTGGAAAAACAGCAGCTGAGTCAATCGGAAAGCTTGTCCTCAAGATTTTTCATCGGCTTGAGGGTCGGCGGCTGATAGATCATGTAGCTTTGGACCGGATATCTCGTTCCCTTCTCCTGCGTTTTTTTCAAGCCGTCCAGAAGTGCGTCGCAAATGCCCGCCGGGAAGGTCAAAAACATTTCGCAGTCGTCTGTGCCCGCCAGTATCCGTTCTCCGCGTCCGGGCAGGACAAAAGCCGGTTTACCTGTAAAATGAGACTTTAGGGCCGAAAGGCAGGAGATGCCGAATCCGGTGGTTTTGGATTCGATCAACTCGCCATGGTGGTACAGGTACCCGGCCGCCAGCCGGGCCATTTGTGCCGGGGTTCCATAAATCAGGACAATGTCAGGATCGGCCGGCGCCATCTCAAGCGGAAAGATGGCAACCTTGCCGATCTCCCCCGGCGGAATCGGGTCCAGTTGCTTCGCCGCTTTCTCTGCCAGTTCGATCCTGTCCGCGTATCCCATCTCCAGAAAATACTGGGAAAGCGCGGTATGGTCCTGCATGCGCTTTAAGCCCAGCGCCGCCAGACACGGCGTGCAGTTGATGTCATTTGCCTCCACTCCGAGAACGCGCCCCCAGCGTCTTGCCGTGGTTGTCCACTGGCAAAGAGAAATCTTGATGCCGTACTTTGCTGGCCGCACCGCTTCCGGCGGAAGCGGATCACCCCCTTTAACCAATTTCACGCCGAGCGGATACGACTGCGGTCGCACCAGCCTGGCTATTTCTTCGGAAAAGGATTGATAATCCACCTCGTTGCTCCTTTCAGATGCGACCGATTATCCCATTTGGAGCTGCCTGAAATGACCGGCACGTTTTTCATGATACCATCCCTGCAGCATCCTTTCATTCGTGGCATGCACACAGGCGCCGTGGAGCGCCGAATGCCGTTTTCTCTGCGGCGCTTCAGCCGTGGGCAGCAATTTTGGGCAATTCCGACGACGCCAGGCGGCGGGTAAACAGATGGTGGTATATATCCTGAAGATAGACGACGCCGCTCAGGCGGTCATAGTTCAGAACAGGCATGCGGTAGCATTTTTTCTTGGCCATCCGGTCCAGCAGAACCATGATGTGGTCGTCCTCCGCCACGCCCACCACGTTGCGGGACATGATTTGCCGGACGCGTTTGTCCTGCAGGTTGCCGATCAGCAGATCCAGTTGCCCCTCCCACTTCAATGTCCGGCTGTCGATGTCCAGGTTGAGAAAATCCGGCCGCAGGTGATAGAGCAGGTCAAACATCGTCACCACGCCGCACAGCCGCTGCATTTCGTCGACCACCATCAAACTGATCGTTTTATAGCCGGTATCCCGCACCACACCATTGGAAATTTTGAAAATCGCGTCCTCAACAGGGGCATTTGGATGGATCGTTTCGAAATCCTGAACCATGATGTCTTTGGCGCGTAGAGTCATTGTTCCTCCCCTTTGGTGATATTAATGAATTTTTTAAGGCGTCGCCTTTTCATGCAATGGTCGGGTTCGAATCATTCGCTGCGCGGACAGGCGCATCTTCGCGTCCCGTTCGACCTGGACGGAAGACCATGGCTTGCAGCGTGGCGAAGACGGTGCCACTGGCAGAAAAAAGGCGGTCTGACTCGCCGCTGTCTGCGGGCCGGCTTTCTGCCGGCCTGGATCTGGGCAAATAAATATAAAGGGATGGAAGGACTGAACTTAGCTCAGTTAATTGAACGTCGTCAAGAGAAATTCGTGAGATTTGAAAAATCCTGCAATCGGGGTGCTTACCGGCACATCCCTTTGGAATTATGTTTAAAATCCATATTCCCCAAGAAGTTTCCGATAACGGCCATCTTTTTTCATTTCCTGAAGGCTTTTATCAAAGGCATGAAAAACCTTTGAGAGATAAGGTTTGTTTTCCATCGCTCTTTTTGAAAACACCGCATAATTTTTGTCCATGTCGACGGGTTTGTCATATATACCGACGGTGTTAAGGTCG
The DNA here is from genome assembly GCF_009688965.1 of Desulfosarcina widdelii. Lineage (GTDB taxonomy): Bacteria > Desulfobacterota > Desulfobacteria > Desulfobacterales > Desulfosarcinaceae > Desulfosarcina > Desulfosarcina widdelii. The sequence continues at coordinate 1,484,167 of NZ_AP021875.1, forward strand.
TTTCCATTAAAGTAACCGTCTGTTAAGATCAGCTTTATGGTCGTTTCGGAAGCCAGGAGATATTTGTATCTGCCCACCACCAATTTCCTGAAGTTTTTTGCTACACTCGGTGTCGCCTCAACTTTCAGGCAACCTACTTTTTTCAGAAGACCTTGCAGATAAGAGCCTAGCATCACCCCCACTGTATCAGGGCATAACTCTTCCAGATTGCCCGTGAACGTTTGGATAACCTCCATTTTCTTGTTGTACAGGATGACTTTACGATCGACAAACAGCGTTTCATCGGGATATCTAAAAAACTCGGTACGTTCTTTCTTATACGAGACACCGATGGCGGCATCGACATCACCTTTTTCAGTCATACGGATAAGTCTCGGCCAGGGATAAAACGCAAAATCGATCTCATACCCGGCATTTGAAAACACCGCCTTGGTAATCCTCGGAATGATACCATAATTCGGCAGCTCTTCTGACATGTAGGGCTGCCACTCAGTCGCAGCAACTTTAACCCGCCTTTGTTCCGAAAATGCCGAACTGATGAATACCGCCGAAATGAGGAAAAAGAATATTGATACGAAAAAAATCTTTTTCATTCGATCCTCCAATCCTTAATGCCTGGAAATCCGAGTCCGAATGGCGACATCTCACCCCAAAAGGAACCGGATAAGCCAAGGCGGATGGTGTGCGCGCTCAGCAGGCGCGATCAAACGGTACGCCCGGCAAAAAAACGTATTTCTAATCGGCAGCAGCGGTGCAGGAGCAGGATTTCGGAGGAACTCGTTTCACCATAACGGAATGAGCAGCGGCGGAAATGGACTCTGATGGTTTAATTCTTACCACAGAAAACCAGCGCTGCAAATGCGGGCCATTCATTTTGAGGCAGCCTCAGTAGGGGCGACCGGCCGGTCGCCCTGTGATCGCCACGGCGGCTGACGCCGAAGATAACGCCAACTTTCGTTTTGATTGGCCTTGCCAGAAGGTGAAGCGACCGTGAAAGCGATCTTTGGATGCTTTAAATTCGATTGTCCCGTAAAAAGGGGCAGGGTCGTCATGCCGGGCTTGATCCGGCATCCGGAACCGTTTGAAATGACAGGATTCCAATCTAAGCCGGAATGACGAAAAGATGAGAATTTCGACTTCTAAGGAAGTGACATCTGCTCAGGCGCAGTTTTTCATTGGAGCGAAAAAGCTTTTACAAGCTCATCTAATTTAGGCAAAAATGTCCGGCATGGGCTAATGGTACCGGTTGACTTCGTCCTTGAAAGACTCAACCCGATTTTTGCAATTTCTTATGCAATTCCATTCGCGGCCTTTGTGGCAGGTCCTGCTGCGTTCCGATGCCAAAAGCCACTCCAGCCACGAGTTCGTCAGCGGTCTCCATGAGATCGCCGATCTCTTTGTCGGCAAACAGAATGTCGCAGATCCACAGGGATTGGATGTTTTTGGAATGGGCGGCAAGCAGCATGTTCTGGACACAGGCGCCGATGGACAGAATGTCCGCTTTCCAGCGGTTTTGGTTGTACCCCTGCTCCCGCCGGGAATATTGGTTGTAAACCAGAACAAGGTCCGAACATTCTTCAATGGCCCGCAGGCTGATCGGCAGGCTGCCGACAGTTGTCGATTCCGCCTGCATTTCAGCAATTTTATCTTGCAGGACATCGACAATCAGGCGTTTTCGGATCGGACCGCATAAATGAAAATACCATGGCTGACGGTTCTTGGGGGAAGGCGCTAAGATTCCGGCCTCGAGGATCTCCTTCATATCAATGGGGAAAACCTTTTTATCCGTATAACGCCGGTGGCTCCTTCTTTCCGAAATCGCTTTTTGCAGTTCCATTTTTGATTGATTCCCATTGCTGTACCGTTGTCGCAACTTCCGGTCCGGCTTTATATCAACGATAAGATGGCTTCGGCAAAATCCTGCGGCGCTTCCTGGGGCGGATTGTGGCCGACATCGGGGATCACCAGGCGCTCGTATTCGCCCGTGAAGAAACGATGGTGGTCCGCCGATCCTCCTGAAAGGGCAACACCGTCGTCGCGTCCATCGATAGCGATCGACGGCACGGATATCAACGGCTGCAAGGTCAGGCGCTGCTCGGTAGCCTCCACCTCTGGATCTCCCGGCACCAGCCCATAACGATGCCGGTAGGAATGGATGACCACATCCACAAAATCCGGGTTGTCAAAGGACACGGCCGTCCGGTCGAAGCTTTCATCGGAAAACTTCCAGGTGGGCGACCACAATCGCCATAAAAGCCGGCAAAACTCCCGGCGGTACCTGGCCAGGCCTTCCCGGCCCCGCTCCGAATGAAAATAGTACTGGTACCAGTAGCGATATTCATCCTCGGGCCTCACCGGAGCGGCAGCCCCCGGAATGTCCTGGATATTGTAGCCGCCGACCGAAACGAGAGCGTGCACCCGATCCGGCCAGAGGGCTGCCACGATGCACGCGGCACGACCGCCCCAATCATACCCGGCAAGCACGGCGCTGGAAATTCCCAGAGCGTCGAGAAGCGCAAGCAGATCATGGGCAAGTGCCGCTTGCTGGCCGGACCGCGGGGTACTCGCGGAAAAAAACTGCGTGGGTCCATAGCCGCGCAAATAAGGGGTGATTACCCGACAACTCTTTGAAGCCAGAAGCGGCCGCACCTGGTCGTATGCATGCACGTCATAAGGAAACCCATGCAGCAGGACCACCGGTGGGCCGGCAGGCGGTCCATCTTCGAAGTAAGCGACCTCGAGAACACCGGCCTGTATTTTTTTCAACATGGTATGATCGCCCCTTTACATGCTTGCTCATGAGATTGTCGTCCAGCGTTCTGCCGGCCAATGGCTGCTGACACGGTTCTACGCGAGTATAGCAAAATTTGGAAAATCTGGAAAACCTCGTGAAACGGGTACGCGTTCACTGGGGCATCGCATACGCTGCGCCCATCAGGAAAATGGGTCTGCCCTCTTCTGAGATTTCCCTGCACCACTTGACCGTCACAAAACTGATGGATCGTAAAAGACATTCTTTTCTATCGTTGCAGGAACATAGGTATTTACAATTCAGAGATTTAAATAAAATCGTAACGCCGGGACTGAGACGCTTCCTTGAATAAAAGCAGATTCCTTCTACGCTGCAATTGAGCACATGGGCATCGATCTCCATTGGCGTCCCAATGGCGGAATGCAGCGTTATCGGCCCCTCGACTAGATGACGCGGAGAGATGCGTTTTTCCAGATGATGATCCAACGTTACCTCCTTAAGCCACAGGACAGATACGGGGCCGGTTGGAATAAATAAAAGTTCAGCGTTACAGCTGAAAGCGGGTTACCGAAAATGGGATTGGCTTCGGTCGGCTTCCCAGAATAGAAAGGGCCGGGAAGTGACGGATTGTTGCCCGCGCGCCTTCTTGGCCCTGGTTATTAACAGATTGTAAATCGGTTAAGGAGAACACAGCGTTTTCATAATGCTGCCCGTCTGCTGCTGCAGACATTTTTTAATTTTACAATTGCATGTCCTTTTTTGTCAATATAGCAACGCAGTGTTAGACTTTTATTTGGGCCGGCAACGGGGAGGGCGGAGAAAAGCAGCCAATCGAACCATTACAAGGGGCCGGGGGCCGGCATTGCGCCAGGATTATTTGGGCGCCCGCAACGACCACCCTCATAAAATTATTGTTTTTCGATAATTATTTATTGACATACGGTTATTATTTCCGTAAGCATGCTGCACGCCTGTCTTCTAACTCTTTTCTAATTGGAGGCAATTTTGGATAATTTATCGAAAATCAAAAAACTCAGTAAGGGCTTTTACCTGCTTCTTTCCGTTCTCCTGTTCCTAGTCCCGCTGTACTATGTTCTATATTGGTCGCTGATCAACCATCTACCGGAAACGCTGATCACGGTAAACACGCTTTCCGAGCCGCTGATCCCCCACAACCTGCCGATGACGCTCCAGTTTACCGGCTTTCTGGTGAGCTTGCTCCCGCTCTCCGCCTTGACTTATGGACTGGTCAATATTCGCAAGATCTTTTCGTTTTACAAACGAGGCGTCATTTTTTCTTTCGAACACGTCAGCCTTTTCAAGAAAACCGCCAAAGCGCTCCTGTTGTGGGTCGTTTTCTCAATCGTCTACGAATCCGCCAAAAGTGTCCTTTTCACACTAGGCAACCCCCCTGGCAGCCGTATCATCAACGTGGGGCTAAGCTCGTCGGAAATCACGACGCTCATGGTAGGTGGAATCGTGTTTTTGATTGCATGGGTAATGGATGAAGGACGCATCCTGACCGAAGAAAACGAACTCACCGTATAGCCGGAGTCATTATGCCAATTATTGTAAAACTGGATGTGGTCCTGGCCATGCGAAAAATGAAATCGATGGAACTCGCCAGGCGGATTGGAATCACGGAGCAGAATCTGTCCATTTTAAAGACGGGCAAGGCAAAGGCGATCCGTCTGTCCACGCTGGAGGCCATTTGCAAACACCTGAATTGCCAGCCGGGAGATCTCCTCGAATATGAAAGTGAAGATTAATCTGGTATTTGGCTTTCCTCTATAAAAACCGCACTCCCCGTAGCCATCAAATTGTTTTGGGTTATATAAGCCAAAAGGCTTCAGCTACGTTGACAAATCCTATTGATTCTGATTAATTAACAATTGGGATGATTGTCCCACATTATTAATGATTCCGGTGCTGTTATGACCTTTAAGAATCATAAGCTCCATGGCATCTACCAATCTCTGGAGCGGCCTCCTTCCTTAGAGACTATAACAACCTACGCTAACGTACCGAAGTTCTCATGTTCTATAAATGGAGAAAAAAATAGCTAATGGTAGACTTGGACGACTACGATATTTATCATGACCGCGCTCTTGCTGCTGAACGATATAAAAGGTTAGTGGAAAATTCTCTTGATATCGTTTACATATTTTCAAATAAAAGAGGCGGGTTGTACTGGTCACCACGAGTAAAAGAAGTTCTCGGTTATGAACCTGCAGATCTCAAAAAAAACAGTTTTTTATGGTATGACTCAATCCACCCCGATTTCAAAGAAAATATAGATAGCTCAATCAATCAATTTTCAAAGGGAAGAGGCCATTCTATTGAATATAAAATTATAGATACTTCAGGAAAATGGCATTGGCTCCTTGATAGATTTATCGGCAAAGTGGAAAAAGGTGACGAAATAATCATTGAAGGGCTTGCGACTGATATTACAGTTCGAAAAAACCTTGAAATTGAATTGGAGGAAAAAAACGCTAAGTTAGAGAAAGCGATGGCTGAGGTGAAGACCCTGAGAGGAATTATTCCAATATGCTCAAATTGTAAAAAAATCAGAACAGACAAAGGAGCATGGGACGAAGTCGAGTTATATATAAGTCGCCATTCAGATGCTTTATTTAGCCACAGTATATGCCCAAAATGCAAAAAACTTCTATATCCAGATTTTGATTGAAATTGCAGATCTAAATATGAATCTTCTGCTGGAGGAGGAACGCAAATTCATACTGCTGAGACATGCATTTTCACCATAATTTTTCAAATATCGATTAATCACTTTCTAAAAATATATTCTTCCTTCAATAATCCGTAAATTACGTGGTCCTGGTGCTTGTCGTTAACCTTCGCTGTCCGGCGAATCGTTCCCTCTTCCCTGAACCCCAATCGCTCCGGGATTGCCCGGCTTACGGTGTTGTCGACCGCACAATGAATCTCCACCTTCTGGAGGGGCCAGCTTTCAAACCCGATATGGATTACCTCTTTCACGGCCTTTGTCATGACTCCATTGCCCGTGTATTCTTCGCCCAGCCAGTAGCCGATCATTCCCACGCCGTTGACGTGGTCCAATTGATTGAAGCCCACCACGCCAACGATTTGGTTGTTGTTGAAAACGGAAAGGTGCAGGGCTTCTTCTTTTGCGAATCTGATCAATTGATCCCGAATAAACATTTTTGTATCGCCGACCTCCTGAACGGTATCGAGCCAGGGCAGCCATACTTTCAGGTGCTCACGGTTTTGGTCGGTCAACGCGAACAACGGCTCTGCGAATTGCGGTACGGTCAAGGCGAGCCTCAGGTCTTTCTCAATTTCTCTGAAAAACATTGGCTTTTTCGATGCTTTCTGGAAGTTTTGCCAAATCCGGGTGGCTTCGTTCTTGAAGAACGCAACCGGGCTCCCGCAATTCTTCAGGTTATTCGGTTTCTTTTGGCCCCGGAAAAATCAATTCAATCTTCACCCGCGGGTTTGATCTCTTTGAGTTCATTCCCCTCGAAAACCAGGCTGTAATAATACGTTTTCCCGTAGGATGTAACGGCTACGATCCATTCCTCGATTTTCATCACCCGTATTCGTTCATCAGATACAATTCTGTCTATATATCCAATTGTTTCCTTTGATTTGGGCTCACCACATTTCAGCAAAACTTCATGTTTCAAATCGCCTACGGAAACGATTTCGTTTCCAACCGTAAAGCCAAATACATTGTTTCCAATCAATGTAAGAATCAAAAAAGCCAATCCTATAAAAATCAACTTTTTCATGTTAACCTCCTCTTCATCGATCAAAGTAGGGTCTGAGCCACTGTCTTGCCCTCAATAAGTCGGCCCGGGCATCCGTTCGACCTCAACGTGCATATTTATCAGTTCAACCGGGTCACCGAATTGTGTGTAGATGGCAACATCGGCAGCGTCGCGACCAAAGGCAATGGCGACGCGGCCTCCCTGCAAATCGGGTTGGGTTGGATCGAATGTGTACCAACGATTTCCAACATAGGCCTCGAACCAGGCGTGTAGATCCATCGGTTCAAGCCCCTCGAGGTAGCCCACTACCATTCGAGCCGGTATCGAAAGCGCTCGGCAACACGCTATGCCCAAATGGGCCATGTCTCGACAGACGCCATACCCCAATTGGTTCAGTTCGGATGCACTGATGATCTGCTGTCCACTTCCAGGCGTGTATCGTATCGTGTTGCGAACATAATCGACGATCGCGTCACATTGATCGTAGCCGGCGGCCCGGCCCGCTGATATGGAGGCGGCCATTTCAGTGAATCGATCCGATTCGCAATATCGGCTTGGATACAGGAACGGCAAGGTTTCATCGGGCAACTGTTGAACCTCGATGAAAGGCGCGCCGGGAGCCGTGTCGGAAACGTCAGCGGTTTCGATATTAACGGATGTGAGCACAGAGAAATGCCCGGCTGGTGCGACCAATCGCTGGCACAAGTTGCCGTAAATATCTGTGAATTCGACCGCCGGCACACTGGGAGACAGGACGTACTCTTCTCGCGCGATCCACTGCTGCCATCCACTCCGCGGACGCAACATGAGCAAAAAGGGAGTAGGAACCGGGATTTGAAACTCTAGAAAACAGGATGCACTTAACCACATGGTAATTCGTCACTTATTCTGATTGAGGGTTCACATTCGACGTTTTGAATGGCTTTTGGTGGATTTTCTATGTGACCGGCCGAAGCTCGCTGGGGACAGTGCCGAGTAATTTCATGCTTGAAAACCTCTAACGGGTTTCCGCAATCTTTGCAAGTGACATCGAAAATTGCGTCTGTCCCTTTTCCTGAATGTTATTTCCGGTACATTTTCAGATGGTTGAAACGTTTCTCGATTCGAATAATAAAGATCTGACCACGTGCAACCCCGGTTCAATCGGTATTTGAAAACGCCAGGTTCAAGCCAAGTGCAATAAAAATACTGCCTGAAATTTTATTTATTGTCCGAATCCAAAGTGGATTTTTCTTGAAAGCCATGGCGATCCCTGAAGAAAAGCCAGCGAAAATCAAATACCACAGTGTGCAGATAAAAACGTAGACAAGGCCAAGGAATGAAAAGGAAGCTACGTTGCCCTGGTTGGCGTCTATAAATTGTGGCAGGAAGGATAGAAAAAACAGCGCCACTTTTGGATTAAGAACATTGGTTAAAACGCCCTGACTGTAAATTTTCCAGAAACTGATTTCGGGTAAATTATTCTTGCTTAAAACATCGGTATGCTTTGACGCAAAAATCAGCGTTATTCCCAGGTAAATCAGATACGCGGCGCCAATCAGTTTAATAATTTTGAATACCATGGCCGAAGTAGCCAAAATTGTGGAAAGACCAATCGCTGCAGCAATGGTATGAACGAGAACGCCTGTACTGATGCCGAGCACAGAGGCATAGCCTGACTTTGTTCCCTGTGAAATTGTCCGCCCCAGGATGTAGAAAGTATCCGGTCCCGGTGTAACGCTTAAAACAATTGCCGAAAGGCAAAACAATTCAAAATTCTGGATTCCGTACATTCTAAGCACCTCTTTAAAAATAGCTGTTTAGCTGTACCGATAGTAAAGGTCCCCATATCCCCCCTGCTTATTACTGCGATGCGATCTTGGCTCCTCTTTCAGCTAACAACTCTTTTAATATGGATCTATGACAGCGTGATTCATTTTCGCAATAGCAGCCGACTGAAATGTTTGAATTGTGAGATAATGCTGCGAGCAAGTCGATGATTCTGCTTTTTTCCGGATTCTTCATCTCGGATCGGTATTTTCTGGCAAATGCAATCCAGTCTTTTTCTGTTTTTACTGCCTGACCGATTTTCATCAGCTCGTTTGTTGGCGCAACATTGGGGAGCCAGACATCATACCAGTTTTGAGTAGAAAATTCGCTTTTCGGAATGCCGCGTGGAGGCCGTCTCACTGTACCGATACGCAAACCTTCATTTTTATATCTGTCGGAACCAAGCCGGACAATTCGTATTGTCATTCTCTGCCTCCGAATAATTAATTATTCACCCTTATACTGAAGCATCTCCTTATAGGCGTCCGGATTGGTCTCGACATCAGCCTTGTATTCTTCGATGGCCGTTTTAAAGATTTCCGGATCCATATTTTTTAACTTGCCGTTGGGGTCTCGCTCCAGGTAGGTCAGGCCTTGAATGGATTTCATGGCCTCTTCGGCGCTGACCGGTGAAAAGCCCGATGTTCTGGCCCGCCACACCCCCATAGCGATTCCCTCACGAAGGAAGTATCTTTTTCCGGCCTCGAAAGTAAGATCTGCGACACACGTGTTTTCAGTCTCCACAACGACGTAATGCTGCCCCGGCTCCACATCGGTAATGAAATAGGTATTGCCCATTGTTTCGCCGATAAATTGATCGTCCAGATAATTCCAGAAAACAATGGCACCGCCAAAATAGGTATCCCGAAGGATAACCAATAACGCCTTATCCTCTTTGGCTACCAGTTCAGGAGGCTGTTCCGGTTTGAGCATTTGCGTGGTAGCGCAGCCGGATAATAGTGCGCCCAAGAGCATCAAGATTACAAAACGCTTCATCCATCCCTCCTTATTTAAAAACGAATCGTTCGATTTAAGAAAGCGCAATCCTTATGCACGATCAGACGCAACGCCAAACGAAAAACACCGCATGCCGAAACGGCAGCGGCGGTTCAGGAGCAGAATTTTGGTGGAACCTGTTTCACCATGGCGGAAGGAGCGAAAGCGGCGATGGAAGGTCGAGGGCCACCTGCCATGGAACTATTGGTTGCGATTTGGAAATTTGGTTTCATTGCCAACTCCGTTTACGGATGGTTCATCCGTTTTTAACCTAAATTAGGCGATTTTCGAGCTTGCCGCAGATTCAAGGCAGCCGTCGTGGCGCTATAGTGGGCTATGCGCCGCGGCGGCTAACGCCGAAGATGTGGTGAGATCGGCAATCCCGGAGGGTTTCGCCTTTTGAGGGAAAAATCAGTGCGTAAGCTAACGAAATTATGGTCTTCCCTTATTTTTCAAAAAAGGCGAAACGCCTGTTTCAGGTTTAAGAGATGGTCGTCAATGGTCGGTGTCTTACCATAGAAAACAGGATTTGCAAATGCGGGCCATGGATTTTTTCCATGAGCAATTGTAATTGGATTGGGGTGTCAAAATTTCACCTTACCCTGTCCCTCTCCCTAAGGGCGAGGGCACATTTGGATAAGGCTACGCGGCAAACAGCTCGGTTTGTGCAGCCATTGAGATTGCGCTCCAGGTGTCGATACCGATACCGATTGCGATCCCGATTGCGAGGGGGATATTGTAACGGATGTCAGACGACGATCCTCGGGAAACGATGCACCCGCCCTGTTTCGGTCATGTTCCCCTGCTATTCGGCGCTGCCTGACAAAATCGGTATCGGGATCGAATGGTTATGGATAGCGCTAAAGCCTCACTGCGGCGCCCGGCGCCGCGGGAATGACATGTCTTGAAACTTTTTGCGAAACCTTCAATCGTGCAGCCTTTTGCGGTAGTTTGTGATATAGGCATCCGTTTTGGATCGGGTTCTGTTCGGTATGAATCGAGAATATCATTCCCTGCGTCATTCCGGAATAAATCGGAACCCTGTTATTTCAATGTGTCCTGGATGTCCCCGGATCAGGTCCGGGGCAGGCTTATCAGGTCCGGTACGACGAGTTTGGAATTAAATGACCACTATGCAATCGAACGTCCCAAAAACCCAACAACCCGCCAACGGGTTTAAAGCGCACCTGTTCCCCATCCTTTTTTTGGCATCGATATTCTTTCTCAACTTTCTGTCGAGGATCATCCTGGCACCACTGTTGCCGACCATCGAGCAGGATCTTGGTATCAACCACGGCGAAGCCGGATCGCTCTTTCTATTGATCTCGGTCGGATATTTCGCGGCCCTGCTCGCATCCGGCTTTGTCTCGGCCCGAATTTTCCATCGACGGACCATCGTGCTTTCGGCGGTAGCCCTGGGGGTTGCCCTTTATCTCACCGCCTTCAGCCGCGGACTTTTCGGAATGCGGACCAGCCTGATCCTTGTGGGGATGGCCGCTGGCCTTTACCTGCCTTCGGGAATCGCGTCGATTACCCGACTGGTCGACGCCCGGCACTGGGGAAAGGCGCTGTCCATCCATGAGGTGGCCCCCAATCTGGCCTTTGTCGCGGCGCCTCTGCTTGCCGAGTTCATGCTGGGATGGATTTCATGGCGCAGTGTCCTGATCGTCCTTGGCAGCCTCACGCTGATCCTGTCGGTCGCCTTTTCGAAATTCGGCCGGGGCGGCGATTTTCCCGGAAGCGCACCCGGTTTCGGTGCCTGCAAGACGCTTTTCAGGCTGCCGGCCTTCTGGATCATGACGGTGCTTTTTATGGTGGGAATCAGTTCCACCATGGGAATCTACACGATGCTGCCGCTTTTCCTGGTAACGGAGCACGGGATGGACCGCAGCCTGGCCAACGAACTCGTCGGCCTGTCCCGTGTGCTGAGTATCGCCATGGCCCTGCTGGCCGGCGTGGTCAATGATCGCCTGGGTTCCAAACGCACCCTGATGATCGTATTGCTGCTGAGCGGCACGATGACGATCCTGCTCGGGGTGGTACCGGGATTCTGGACAATTTTCCTGGTTTTCCTGCAGCCCCTCATGGCGGTCAGCTTTTTCCCGCCCGCATTTGCCCTTCTTTCAACCGTCGGTCCGCCGGATGTGCGCAACGTCTCGGTTTCGCTGGCCGTGCCGGCGGGGTTTATGTTCGGAGGAGGCGTCATGCCCCTTTTTATCGGCTTTATGGGGGACAGGGGCAGCTTTGCCGGCGGCATCGTCATCGTGGGGGGATTGATTTTGTCAGGTGTCCTGCTGGCAACCTTTCTAAAGCCGAATCAGGGAGACGGAAGTTGATCGGTTCACCTTTAGCCATTATGGATTCCCGCCCTCGCGGGAATGACAAGTCTGGCGGCTTTTTGCGAATTCGTCGAATTTAACAAATATTAGCCCACAGCGAATTTCGTCTCGGCTTCCCTGGCAAACAAACGGACCGCCCTCGTCCAGAAAACCGCCTGGCTCCAGTTGGTCCCCAAAGCGCCGGATGGGCAGACATCGATGCATTGATAGCATTTATTGCATCTGCCTTTGTCGATGGCGATCTCTTTTTCCGATGTGCAAAGGATTGCCCCGGCATCGCAGGATTCGATGCATTGATGGCAGTTTTTGCACATCGCTGCATCGTAGTCGATATGCGGCATAAACCACATGCGTTCCCTGTTCGACGTGCAATACCCCATTAAAGACGCGAGCATTCCCCGGGTATGCAGTTTTTTCAGCTCCGCCAGTTCGATCCGGGCGGTGTTTTTCATATCGATCTTTTCGGCGATGCCCTGAACCACCGCTGTGAATTGGCTTGAGGCAGCGTCGTCGGGCTGTCCTCTTCCGAACGCAGCCTCCAGGTCTCCCAGGCGCTGCCGGCCGTCGACCTTGGCCGCATGGGGGGCAACGATCTGACCGCCGCCAACGATCGTGCAGCCTTTTTCAATCAATTCCTTCGCCAGAAGAAAGGGTACCGGGTTGATGACGCATTTGCCGAAGGTTGAAAACACGAAAGCGGAAGCGCCCTTGAATGGGGGAAGTTTTTGGATCAACCGCCTTGCGGAGTTGGGGACATCCCAGTATTGCACCGGCACGCCGAGTACGATCAGATCCGGATGGTATGGATAGTTGTCCGCATCAAAATCGCGGAGGTGGAAAATATCGGCATTCCATTGCCTGGAGAGTAAGGCCTCCTGCGCTCGCTGTCCCAATCGTCTGGTGTTTCCAGAACAGGAATAGTAAAGGATTAAGGCCTTCAATCAATTTTCCTTATTCTTACTTCGCTATTTTCGGGACTTGCCCTTCTTCTCTCAACTGCCGCAGTACAACTCCGAATTTCTCGGCATAGTTTCGGCCCTTCTCGCCGAGGGCCTTTGAGAAGGCCACATGCAGGGGATTTTTATTCACAACGAAGACGGTCCTGAATCTGTCCTTCAGCCCCAGTTTTGCACTTACAGCCCTGAAACTCATTTCATTGGCGATGGCGTAGTGAAACGGTCTTTTATCCAGCAATTGGATCTGTTTTTCAATGTTGTCGCAGATCCATATGTCTTTGAAAATATCCTTGCGCTTGTCATAACAGGGGCCGTAGAAAGTGCCTCTGACCTGGTAAAGATAAGTGCCTTTGAGGTCTGTCAGCTTTCGAACTCGCCGATCATTTTCCTTTCCCGATAGAATGGCGGTCCGGGTGTAGCAGAACGGCTCCGGGCAATAGTATAGAAATCCGGCGCGTTCCTCGGTATGAAAAACAGAGATGATACCGTCTACCTCACCGCTTTTCACAAGCGCAATCGCTCGTTTCCAGGGATACACGATAAATCTCGGGGTCAAATCGAGACGCTCGCATACGCTGCCGACGGTTTCGACAAACACCCCCTTGACTTCCCCGTTTTCTTCGTAATGGTACGGCTCGAAATTCCCGACGCTGAAAACGACAGTCTCGGCAGCGGCATCGAACGTCAGAATCATTGCTGAAAAAAAGCATAGTATTGTCAATATCTTATTCATAAAAATCGATCCCGGGCAGACAAACTGCGGTCCATCTCTTCTCTTTGACGGTCTATACCGATCTACTCTTTTCTCGCCACGATTGCAAATTCCTGCGATTTTGGATCAAAAGGGGTTCCGGCAACATCCGAGTAAAATGCCTCGATGGAAAAGCCCGCATCCGTCAACTCCCTTTCGAGCGCTTCGGAGGCGAAATATTGCAGCCAGTTGTAGATCGTTCGGGTTCGTTGTACTTCAACGATTGTGTATTTGTCGAGCACAACGTTTTCCCGTTCGTACTTTAAGGTGTTTACAAAGCCATAGTACCTGTCAGGCGACCAGAATCCGTCGAGCTGGTTCAACGCATATGTCGCGGCCTCTTCCCTTTTGTCAAATGCTGCCAGGGAATATACGTCGAGCAGGACCCGGCCGCCGGGCTTTACGATTTGATGAAATTTATCCAGAAGCCCTTTTCGTTGGGTTGGGCTGAGGGCGCAAAAATCGCACATGATCATCAGGACAAGATCGAACCGGCGTTCCGTTTCAAAATCCAGGTAATTCCGGTTCACATAACAGATCTCCAACTGCTCGCCTGCCGCTGCTTTTTTCGCATACTCGATGGACCGGCTCGAAAAATCGATGCCGGTCACATTCGCTTCGCGTTTTGCCAATCGGTGGGCATACAATCCAGGCCCGCAGCCAAAGTCGGCGATATTCATGCCGGCAGTGACGTTGAACCGGGATGCGATCCACTTTACGGATCGATCGATGAAGGCCGCGTTTCTCGAAGAGACGTCGATTTCCTCGTTGAGATGGAAAGAAATCATCTGCTGCGAGGTATGCTCGTCGGTCCACAAATCGCTGGCCGTGTAAAACGCAAACGGTTCCGGCCGCCGGTTGATCTTTTCCAATTCTTCAAACATGCGCGCTCCTATTCGATCTTTTTCACAAGAAACGACAAACCAAAACGCCTCGAAACAGACACTTAATTTCCCAGACCTTCCATAACACTTGAAAGAACTTAAAAAAACAGGTACTTTATCTAAATATAGCCAATCCCGACGTTCGCATACTTTTTTTTAAGGGTCGCATCGATCATGCCACCGGACGCGTCGCCCCCTTTTCCGCCTGCCGAAAACACCTCCATCTCACTGGAGGATGCCAATTCCATCGTTTTGATTCTGGACGGCCAGGGGCGGGTGCATTTTCTCAATCAATTCGGCCTGGAATTCTTCGGGTATCGCAGCTCGGAACTTTTCGGTCGACCCGCCGTGGGCACCATCATTCCGGAAAAAGACCGTACGGGCGGCGACCTGAAGGTCATGATCGATGACCTGCTCCGCAGCCCCGACGACTACGTCCGCCAGATCAACGAAAACCTCCGTAAAGACGGCCAGCGCGTCTGGGTGGTCTGGTCCAACCGCGCCTTTCGTGACGAAAAGGGCAAGGTTTGTGGAATTTTATGCGTGGGCAACGATATTACCGACCGCAAGGCCTTCGAATCTTTTCTGGAACAGGACCGGGTGAAGCTGACCGCCAGGGTCCAGGAACAGAACCTGCGGTTAAAGGAAGCCAATGAAAAACTGAAGACCGAAATTGCACAACGGGAAGAGATCCAGCGGGAACTGCAGGAAAGCCGCAACCGCTACCGTCTGCTCTCCGAAGCCTCCACCGAAGGAATCCTGTTTCACGATAACGGAATCATCATCGAGGTCAACGACGCCTTTGCAGAACTGGTCGAATGCCCGCACCGGCGCCTGATCGGTATGAACGTGATCGAAAATTTCGTCGCATTCGAAGACTGGGAGCGAGTCAGGGATCGCATCGACTCCGATGACCTCCGCGCCTACGAGATCATGGCCCGTTCCATCTCCGGGCGAACTTTTCCCGTTGAACTGCGCGGCCGGGCCGGTGAGTTTGCCGGGCGCCGCTGCCGCGTGGTCAGCGTCCGGGACATCACCCACCGCAAAAAGACCGAACGGAAGCTGATCCAATCCCAGAAGATGGAGGCCGTCGGCACCCTGGCCAGCGGCATCGCCCACGACTTCAACAATATGCTGGCCGGAATCCAGGGCAACGTGGAGATCGTCCGGCGTCAGCTTTCCGATGGCGATCCCCAGCACAAACGTATGGACGTCATCTGCCAGATTGTGGAACGGGGCGCCAAACTCACCGGCCAGTTGCTCGGCTACGCACGGGGCGGACAGGTGGAAGTGCGCGAGATCGATCTCAACCGGCTGATCGAAGGCACCCTGGAAATGTTCGGACGCACCCAGCGGCAGATTGTCATCGAGACCCACAAAGATCCAGATACCCCCAACGTCAAGGGCGATCCCACCCAGATCGAACAGGTATTGTTGAATCTGATGATCAATGCCGTGCACGCCATGCCGGAGGGCGGTCAACTGTTCATCGAAACCGCACCGACCCGGCTGAGCAGGAACGAAAGCCGTATCTACGAGATTGTTCCCGGCCGGTATGCCATGCTCTCGGTGCGGGATACCGGCAAAGGCATGGACCGCAAGACCCAAAAACAGATTTTCGAACCCTTTTTTACAACCAAGGAGCGCGGCGAGGGTACAGGATTGGGGCTGGCTTCCACGTACGGCATCGTCAAGGCCCACAAAGGCTACATCGAGGTATACAGCGAACCGGGCGAGGGCTCGCAGTTCAACGTGCTGCTGCCGGCATCCGACAATACAAAAGCGGTGGAGGTCGCCGCCGAACCCGTCGTGGAGACAGGCACGGAGACCTTGATGATCGTGGACGACGAACCGGATTTTCTCGATGTAGGCCGGGAAATGCTTGAACTTCTCGGCTACACGGTCATCGCAGCAGCGGGCAGCGAAGAAGCGATCGAACAGTTCTCATCGGAACCCGGAGCCGTCCGTCTGGTCATCCTCGACATGATCATGCCCGGCCCTCCCATAGACGAAACCATCCGGCGGCTACGGGAAATCGACGGGTCGATTCCCGTGCTGCTGGCCAGTGGCTACAGCCAGGACGCAGAGGCTGTCCGCCGTTCGCTGAAGACGTGCAACGGTTTCATCCAGAAGCCGTTCCGTATGGTTTCCCTGTCCCGCAAAATCAGGGAAATCTTCGAGGATGCGCAAGATGAGAATCGCTGACATCGGCGGAGAATTCGCCCTGATCGAACGGCTTTGCGCTCATGCACCCGCCAAGCATAAAGACCTGCTGGCCGGGATCGGAGACGATGCCGCCGTCATCGGCGGGATCCAGGCCGATGGCAGCTACCTGCTGGTCACCACGGACATGCTGGTGGAAAACAGCCATTTTAAGCGCGACTGGGCCACAGCGGAGCAGATCGGGATCAAGTCGGTGGTCTGCAATGTCAGCGACATCGCCGCCATGGGCGGCACGCCCACCTTCATGTTCGTCTCTTTGGCCCTGCCGCCGGAAACACAGGTGGAATGGGCGGAATCGCTCTACCGGGGTATGGGCAGGGCCTGTCGACGCTACGGGGTGACCCTGGCCGGCGGGGACACCACCCATGGGGCGGCGGTTACCATCAGCATCACCCTTTTGGGTCGCGTGGTCCCTGAAAACCTTTGCCTGCGCAGCCATGCCCGCCCCGGCGATCTTCTCTGCGTCACCGGGCCTGTGGGCACAGCCGCCGCAGGCCTGGCCATGATGTCCGCGGGGCTGGAAACGCCCGACCAGCTGAAGGAGAAGCATCTGACGCCCGGCTGCCGCCTGGACGTCGGCCCGGCCATTGCGCCGCTGGCCCATGCCATGATCGATATCAGCGACGGCCTGGCCGCCGAAGTCAACCATATCTGCAAGCAGAGCAAGACCGGCGCCGAAATCGTGGCTGCCGACATTCCCCTGCACCCGCTGGCGGTCGAAGCCGCCCGCCAGACCGGCAAAGATCCGTTGGCCTTCGCCCTGTCCGGCGGTGAGGATTTCGAACTGCTCTTCTCCATAACCCCGCAGGACCGGCAGCAACTGGAACGCCGCGGCATCGATGTTGTCACGGTGGGTAAGGTTGCCGATGCGGCCGCGGGAATCTTGCTTCGATTGCCCGACGGAAAATGCCAGGTCCTGGCCGGCGGCTACAATCACTTTTCCTGAACGGACAGATTGATTTACTCGTAAAAGGTCACCATTTATGTCATTCCCGCGCAGGCGGGAATCCAGCATTTTTAAATTGTTGTTTGAACGTCGAACAGTGAACATCGAACGTCCAACGTCGAATGTTCAGATCGCTTCGCTCCGTCAATCGGTTTAAAGTATATCCGGCCGTTGGTGGGGTCTGTGAGATAGGGTTTAATCTTATTAAAAACGATGGAAGGCCTTGTTCGAAGTTCGAAGTTGGGCGTTCGATGTTCGACGTTCATGGGTCCTGGTTTTAGCTCGCTTCGAAGAGGGCTTCATCGAACCACCGGCTAAGCGGCTGGTCGGTAATTTTCTGGATACCGGATCAAGTCCGGCATGACGTGACTGAGACCTTTTTCAAGTCCATTGCAGATTAACCGTTCATGGATTCCAGCTCTTCCCAGCGGGCGAACGCCCGTTCCAGTTCCTGCTCCACCTCGGCCAGTTCCTGCTTCACCTCGGCGATCCGCCGGCCATCCTGGCGGTAGAAATCCTCCCGGGACATGATCTGGAAAAGCTCTTCCTGCCTGGATTCCAGGGACTCGATTCTTCCGGGCAGGCCGTCGAGTTCACGCTGCTGCATGTACCCGAGTTTTTTCGGCGCTGTGACCGGCGCTGTGGATTTCCGGCCGTTTTTGGCGCCGGCCTTCTTTGTCCGCTGCTGCTCGACCTCGGGCCGCTGGTCGAGCCAGTCGTCGTACCCGCCGGCATAGGCTTCAACCCGTCCGGGCGACTCGAAAACCAGCGTGCTGGTCACCACATTATTGATAAAGGCCCGGTCGTGGCTGACCAGCAGAACGGTTCCCGCGTAGTCCAGCAAAAGTTCTTCGAGAAGTTCCAGGGTTTCCACATCCAGGTCGTTGGTGGGCTCGTCTAAAACAAGAACATTGGCAGGCCGGGCAAAGAGCTTGGCCAGCAGCAGCCGGTTTTTCTCCCCGCCGGAAAGCACCCGAACAGGAGTTCTGGCCCGTTCGGGAGAAAAGAGAAAATCTTTCAAATAGCCGATTACATGTCGCTGACGGCCGCCGATGTCCAGCATGTCGCTGTCCGGAGACAGATTCTGCTGGACGGTTTTTTCCTCGTCCAATTGTCCGCGAAGCTGGTCGAAGTAGCAGACTTCAAGGTTGGTCCCGTGCTTGATCCGCCCGCGATCAGCCTCCAATTCACCCAGCAGCAGGCGGATCAGCGTTGTTTTTCCGGCGCCGTTGGGTCCCAGAATTCCGATGCGGTCGCCGCGCATGATGGTGCATGAGAAATCTTCTACAATGGTTTTCTCGCCGAAGCGAAAGGCCAGGTCGGTGGCCTCAACGACCCGTTTCCCGCTCTGGCCGGCCAGGTCCAGGGACATGCGAACCCTGCCGGTGCGGTCCCTGCGTGCTCGACGGGCCTCGCGAAGCTGCTCCAAGGCCCGGACCCGGCCCTCGTTGCGGGTACGGCGGGCCTTGATTCCCTGGCGGATCCAGGCCTCCTCGGCGGACAGCTTTTTGTCGAAGCGGCGGTTGTCCTTTTCTTCGGATTCGAGGCGCTCCTGGTTGCGCTGCAGATAGGTATCGTAGCCGCAGTCCCAGGAATAAAGGCAGCCCCGGTCGATTTCCAGAATGCGGGTGGCCAGGCGGCGGATCATCATGCGGTCATGGGTGACCATCATCAGCGTCCCGCCCCACTTGATCAGGAACGTCTCCAGCCATTCGATGGCGGCCATGTCCAGATGGTTGGTGGGTTCGTCCAATAGCAGGATATCCGGCGCGACCGCCAGGGCCGCTGCCAGCAGGACCTGACGCTTCATTCCGGCGGAAAAGGCATGCACCGGGGTGTCCATGGGCAGATGCAGTCGGGAGGCGATCTGCTCGGCCCGCTGCTGGATCTCCCAGCCGCCTTCTTCGTCGATGGCCTGTTGCAAAGCGACCCGCCGCTGTTCGACGGCGGATTGCAGCCCATCTCCGGATTCGCTCTTCTGGCCCAGTTGCCGGTAGGCGGCCAGGTGCTCCCCGCGGGGACCGATGGCGCTGAAGATGGCATCCAGGACCGTTCCGTGCATGGTTTCCGGCACCTGTTGGGCCAGGCTGCCGACGATGCCCCCCTGGGTGCGCATCACCTCTCCTCTGTCCGGGACCAGCCGGCCGGCGATCACGTCCATAAGCGTGCTCTTGCCCACGCCGTTGCGACCCAGCAGGCAAATCCGCTCTCCGGGCTGGACGGTGAGATTCACACGGTCCAGCAGCGGCTGCACGCCAAAGCTGACACAAACATCGCGAAGGGTAATCAATGCCATATTTTAGTTACCAACCACCCGCTTCTCACGACCCTCTTCCATCGTCCATCTTCCCTCGTCCCTCAGTTCTCGCCCCTCAATACAAATCATACCTCACCAACCGCCCGTCCAATCCCCCGTTGCGCAGCGGCTTTTTCCAGGAGGACTTCAATCCGATACGTTTGATCATCTCGCGGTTGCCGAAATAGATATAGGCCTGAGAGCCCTTGCAGCGCTGTTTGAGAAAATCTCCCAGGTTTCGATAAAAGTCTTCCAGACTGCCCTGCCCCTTCATGCGGATGCCGTAAGGCGGGTTGCATAAGATAATTCGGTTTTCCAGATTTTCGATCGCCGCAAAGTCCATTCGCAAAACGTCAATTCTGCGCAGTCCGGGAACCGCTTTGCAATTGGCACGGGTGGCGGCAACGGCTTTTGCGTCGATATCGCTGGCCGTGATGAGACGGCCCGGCAGCTTGCGAAACCGACCGTCTGCCTGTTTTTTGACTTTCGCCCACACGACCTTGTCGAAGTCGGCAAGCCGCTGAAATCCGAAGGCGGATCGGAGTACTCCGGCAGGGATGCGACAGTAGGCCATGGCCGCCTCGATGACCAGCGTTCCCGAACCGCACATGGGATCGGTCAGCGGCACCTGGCCGTCCCAGCCGCAATGGTGAACCACGGCCGCCGCCACGGTCTCCTGCATGGGCGCATCGCACCCCTTGATCCGGTATCCCCGACGGTGCAGGCTGCCGCCGGAGGTATCGATGCTGATGGTGCCTTTCTCTTTTTCCAGATGCAGGTTGATCCACAGGTCCGGTTGACGGATATCGACATTGGGACGCCGGCCGCTGTCGTTTCGGAACCTGTCGGCGACGGCATCCTTGAGTTTCAGTGCGGCAAACTGGGAATGGGGAACGCTGCTGCCGGCAGTACTGGCAAAAATGGCGAAGGTTTCATCGCAGTTGAAAAACCGGTCCCAGGGGATGCTGCGGCCCGCCCGGTAAATGGCGTCGGCATCCGGGCAGTCAAAGGTCATCAGGGGCGCCAGGATGCGGGTGCACAGCCGGCTGCAATAGTTGATGCGATAAAGGCCGGCCGGGTCGGCAACAAAATGGATGCCGCGACGGACCGGTCGGGCGTCGGTCGCGCCGAGTGCGGTCAGTTCCGCGACACCGGTTTCTTCGAGGCCATCGGCGATCTGGGCGAAATAGGCGCCCTTTTTCTGGTAGTCAAACATGGGTGGGTTGCCTGATTGGACCGAATCGCTGACGATTCTGTCTGAAGTGTGACTTTCTATGGCGTCATCAATCGTTGAATCGATGTCGTCTGTATAAAGGGCGGATCAGCAGTGGCCCTCGTTTCGGGAAGGAAGGAGGGTTTTCACCACGTTGATGCGTCGTTGGATTTCCCGCTCGATCTCCAGCCAGTATTCCGGATCGTCGATCCAGGCCTGGAAGTCTTCGGTGTCGATGCTGTTGAGGGCGCCGCGAATCTCATCGTCCTCGATCGTATCCATGCGCTTGAACACCTCGTCCATGAAGCGGGACCACACCTCGGGATCATTGAGCCGGTCCCCGGCGTAGGTCTCGTCCAGGCCGATGAGATCGGCCATCAGATTGACCATGCACGCTTTCGGGTTCATGCCGAAGCCTTCTTTTTAGGCTTTCGGGAGCCGCTGCGCTGCGGGCGCGGGCTCCGTTTGCCGGAGTATCGCTTGCCCCCGCCGCCCTGGCGCGGCCTTCTCCTGCGGTTCCCCTGGTTGGGCCTGCTTTTGGGCGCCGGCTTTTTTTTCCGGCGGGGAGGCGCCGGCGGCAGTTCCAGCCACTGGTCTTCCGGCGGGATGCAATGCAGCGGCCGGCCGATAAACTCCTCGATGGGCGGCAGGTAAAACGAGTCCTCCTCGCAGGCGAAGCTGATGGATGTGCCGGCGGCTCCTGCGCGTCCGGTTCGACCGATGCGATGGACATAGTCCTCGGGGTCGCGGGGCAGGGTGAAATTGATCACATAATCCATATCTTCGATGTGAATTCCCCGCCCGGCTACATCCGTGGCCACCAGAACGCGGATCTTGCCGGCCTTGAAGTCCTCCAGGGTGCGGATCCGTTTCTTCTGGGGGATCTCGCCGGAGAGAACGGCACAGTTGATCCGGTAGCGGTCGAGCATCTCGGCCAGCCGCCGGGTTTCGTCGCGCCGGTTGCAGAAGATCAGCACCCGCTTCAGATCTTTCCGGTCGATGATATTATAGGTCAGGGCGAATTTCTCGTCGGTGGTGACGATGTAGACCACCTGCTCCACCGTGTCCACGGCCACCTGTTCGGGTTCGATCTCCACGGAGACCGGATCACGGGTCCAGCTCTCACACAGCCGGGTGACGTCCGGCGTGAGGGTGGCGCTGAAGAACAGGGTCTGCCGCTTGTCCTTGTGAGGGGTGCTGTATACGATCTGGCGGACGTCGGGAATGAACCCCATATCGAGCATGCGATCCGCCTCGTCGATGACCAGCATCTCCACCTGCCGCAGATCCAGATCCTTGCGGCGCTTGAAATCCAGCAGACGGCCGGGTGTCGCCACAACGATGTCCACGGGTTTGCCGTGCAACTGCCGCCGCTGTTTTTCGTAATCCATGCCGCCAAAGACGCTGACGATGGAAAACGGGCAGTGGGCGGACAGCAGGTTGGCTTCTTCTGCAATCTGCAGGACCAGCTCCCGGGTGGGGGCGATAATCAGCACCCGCGGTGTACCGGAGGGTCGTTTTCCCTTTATCGGATGCGCCAGCATGCGCGTCAGTATCGCAATCAGAAAAGCGGCGGTCTTTCCAGTGCCGGTCTGGGCCCGACCGAAAGCATCCCTGCCCTTGAGGCAATCCGGCAGGATTTCCGCCTGAATGGGGGTGCAGTATTGAAAACCGGCGTCGGCAATGGCATGCAATACCGAATCCGGCAGGCCCAGGTCGTGAAACCGGGTCTTGCCCTCTTCCACGGCGACCGGAAACATTTCCGCAGACCAGGCAACGGACGGTACTTTCTCAGGTTCTGCCGCTTTGGGCGTAGGTCCGCCGCTGTCCTTTTCGGCTGGTTTGCGACGGGAGGAGCGTTTTTTTTTCGGTATTGATCCGGGAGTCGATGGCGCTGCGGGTGTCTGTTGACCGGGTCTTTCCGATGGTTTGGCGGTGTCGGGACGGTGGGTATCGAATAGCCTGCCCCGTAAGGCTTTAATCAGTTTTCCTATCAAAACTCAGTTAACCTGCATTTCCTTTCATTGCATTTCCCGTTCGCTGGGAGTGTCCCCGGCTTCCACCGGAGGTCTGTCTAAAAAAAAGTGGGCCTGGATAATTGGCCCGCGACACTATACGAAGATCGCCCGCGAATTGCAAGGGCTATCGCGGACTGGCCAGGGAAACTGCTTTTGGAATCCGGTTTGCTGCTCGTACGTAACATAGGGGCGCAGTTCATCCGCGCCCGGTTCGCAAAGGCGGGGATAAACCCCGCCACTACAGTTGTGCAACGAACAAGAAAGCGGCCGCCCTGCCGCCAGGCGGTCAGGGCAGCAGCCGCCGGCCGGTCAGGTAGCACCGGCGCCAATAATCGTCGTCCATGCGGGAAATCATCACACCGTTGCTGGTGGAGGTGTGCACGAATTCGCCGTCTTCCAGGTATATGCCGACATGGTAGTATTTTTTGTTGACGGGCTTGAAAAAAACCAGGTCGCCGGCAGCAAGATCGGACCGGGTCACCGGACGACCGCGGCGCATCTGGGCGGCCGTGGTGCGAGGCAGCTGCATGTGGAAAAGATCCCGGTAGAGCCTGACCGTCAGGCCCGAACAGTCGATTCCATTTTTCCCCATGCCCCCCATCCGATGGGGTGTGCCCAGCCAGGGGCGGATACCGCTGCGCAGCACGGCCTCCGGTGGTTGGCCATCGGCGGCATAAGGCCCGGGTGAAGGCTCCGGCTCAACGCTTGCGGCGCATCCCGCCAGCCATAAAACCAGCAGCAGGCACCCCGCCCATCCAGGCCGCAGCCGGAAAAAATGCCTTTTCACGGCCCTTGGTTCATGCATCCGATCCTCTTTCGAACAAATGGGCCACGGTGCTCAGGCTGAAATCCATCTCCAGGGACAAAAACTGGGAAAGGGAATGCAGGGTAATGATCGCATTCTTGTCGGCATCCTCTTTTCCCAGGCTTTGAATGCGGGCCAGCAGACCCTCGTTAACCAGTTGCACCCGGGCGTAGCTTTTTTCGAGTTCGTCGAAATCGAAACCGTTCACCTCGCCCTTCTTGTACTTGAAATACTGTCCCAGCAAAAACAGCGAGGTACTGCGGGCCGTGGTCTCTTCTACGGACGAAAACGGCAGGTGAAAACGGGCCATGGGCTTGAGAAAGTCCATCACCGGACAGTTGCTGGTGGCCATGACGATTCCGAAAACCGACGTCAGGGCATCCATGGCCGACGTTTTTTTGGAATAGGTCCGGTCAACGGTTTCACAGACAACCATGCAGTTCTTATGGGAAAGGATATCCTTGAACCGGTCCACCAGATCGGAAATATTGACGGCAACGGGGCAGTACAGTTCTGTCTGGGGGGACAGGGGGCAGCACTGACACTGCTTGTAGGAGAGCTGGGTCCACGGCGGGTAAGGCCCCTTGGATGTCGGGGCCATGGTCAACGTGACCGGATCCAGTTCAATGTGAAGACAGGCGACTTGCCCGTCTTCCAGTTCAATCCGATAGTCGAACCAATATGCCTCTTCGTTCATGGCTGTCTCTCTTTGCCGGGCGGTTGATCAAAACGGTTTCGCCACTTGTGCAGCTACAATAAAGCAAGACTCGCGCCAGAACAGCTTTGACAAAAGGGATCAACCGTACCGGATACCGTCCACCGGATCCAGGGCCGATGCACTGGCCGCCGGGTACAAAGTGGCGAGAAAACAGATGATTACCGTGCACAACCCGATGGCAAGAACATCCAGCGGCTGCAGGCTGACCGGCAAGGTGGTCAGAAAGTATACGTCTCCGGGCAGTTTTATGAACGGATAGCGTTTGAGCACGGCACACAGGACGAATCCAAGCAGACCGCCGATCATCGTCCCCACGCAGCCGATGGCCAGCCCCTTGAACACAAAAATTCGGCGGATATGCCGGTTGGTTGCTCCCATGGTTTTTAAAATGGCGATATCGCGCGTCTTTTCCATCACCATCATGATCAGGGCGCTGGCGATATTGAAGGCTGCGACGAGCACGATAAGCGTCAAAATGATGAACATCACCGTTTTCTGGAGGCGGAGCATGGAAAACAGGTTGCGATTCATCTGCATCCAGTCCCTGGCCCAGAAGGGAAAGCCGAGCCGGGCCACGATCTCATCGGCGATTTTCCTGGCCTGGTAGATGTTCGTCACGCGCACCTCGATGCCCGAGGCCTGGGCCGGCATCTGCAACAGGCGCTGGGCCACATCCAGGCGCACGAAGGACATGGCGTCGTCGTATTCGTTCATCCCGGTTTCGAAAACGCCGGCAACACTGAAGCGTTTCACCGTCGGCATCCGGTTGGCCGCCGATCCTTTTCCCAGGGGGGAGATGAGATAGATGGGATCGCCCACGGCGACCTTGAGTTTTTCGGCCGTCACCTTGCCGACGATCAATCCGGGCGCCTTTCCGGCCTGTTCGTCCGGCGCGGCACGCTTCAATGCATCGCCGATGGATTTTGATTTTCCGACGAAAACGGGCGGGCCCGGTCGGGACGGATCGAGGGCCTTTAACACCGCTCCGCCGATGCCGTGGGGACTTCTGAGCATCACCTGGGTGTAGATGAACGGTGCGGCGGACTGCACCCCTTCAACGGACTCGATGGCGTGCACCGTTTTGTCGATGTCGGCCACGGTTTCCCCGTAACGCATCACCAGCACATGGGACTCGATGCCCAGGATGCGGTTTTGCAGTTCCGATTCGAATCCGGTCATCACGGCGATGACGACAATCAGGGCCATCACACCGACGGCGATGCCGGCCGTAGCCAGCAGGGTAATCAGGGAGATGAAGGCCTGCTTCTGACGGGCCTGCAGATACCTTGCGCCCACAAACCAGGTGAAAGACATTGGGTTACACTCTTTTGATTGCCGGCTGGTATATTCCCGGCGTCGATCCCGGAATGGGAAAAGCACCCACGCTCTTTTCGAAAAAAGCCATCGGCCCGGCCCCCCCGATAATGGCATAAGCGTATCCGGCATGGGCCATCGCCTCCAGCGCAGCCAGCAGCAGGACCTGTCCGATGCCTCGATGGCGAAAGTTCGGATCGACGCCGATGGGGCCAAAAAAGTTGCGGCAGGTGCTGTCGTAACAGGCGAAACCGGCCAAACGCCCGCCAGAGACGGCGACCATGCAGGCAATGGGCTGCCGGGCAAAGGAGACCTGGCTCTCGGCGGCCCACCCGTCGCCGAACAGTTGCTGGACCCACACCGCGACCTGTTTTCTCTCACTGGCCATGGCCCTTCGAACGATGGTTTCCTGCCGGGCCAATGACGTCGTCAGATCTTCACGGTCGGGCAGATCGTAGAGTTTTACAAGTAGATCGGTCATGGGGTCCTCGCGTTATTCGTGATGTTTTGCGGCGCTGTCAATCGTTGTCCAGTGCACGATTCATACTTCCGGACACATAACCTTCCAGATCCGCGGCAATGTGTATAAAACCGATGTCCCTCAATTGATCGACGATCCGTTGCCGCAACGGATCGGTGAACAGCGCAGGCAGATGCGCCAGGGGTACTTCGATGCGGGCCACATTTCCATGGCAGCGCACTCGGCAATTCTGGAACCCTGCAGTGTTGAAGATCTTTTCGGCCTGCCGGATCCGCTCCAGCTTTTCCAGCGTGATGGAGGTGCCGTAAGGAAACCGGGTGGCCAGGCAGGCCATGGCCGGCTTGTTCCAGACGGCCAGGTCCCGCTGTCTGGCCAACTGACGGACATCCGCCTTGGTCAACCCTGCCTCCAGCAGCGGGGCAGCTACCCCGAGTTCACGAGCGGCTTTCATTCCGGGGCGGTAGTCGCCGGTGTCGTCGGCATTGGCACCGTGGGCCAGCTTCGAAAATCCCCGCTGCTCGGCCATCTCTGCCAGTTGCCCGAATACAATTTTTTTGCAAATGTAGCATCGCTGTTCGGTATTGGCAAGAAAGTCGGGATGGTCGATTTCATGGGAGTCGACAATCAGGTGCGTAACCCCCATTTCGCCGGCAAGCTTTTTCGCATCGGCCACATCCTGCTGCGGATGAATGGGGGACTGCGCCGTGAGCGCGATCACCCGCTCGCCCAACACGGCCCTGGCCTCTGCCAGCAAAACGGCGCTGTCCACGCCTCCGGAAAGGGCCACGGCAAGGCGGTCGAATGATTTTAAAACCCGGGCCAGCTTCGCTTTTTTATCCTGAAGGGATGCCTGCATATTTCATTTTTTCCAGTGGTTGACCCGCATTCGCACCGGCGCGGTAAATGGCAAAAAATTATTTACAATCAGCACGTATTCCTTTATAAACCATGGTTGTCACTCCGTTTTACTATAGGCCAATCCAAATTCAAAGGGGTTTTTCATGGGGAAAAAGAGTCTCACCAAATCCACTTCGAAGAAGAAGAAGAAGGCGGCCAAGAAAAAAGTCGCAGCAAAAACCAGCCCGAAGAAAAAAGCGCCGGTGAAGAAAACCGCTCCAGCTAAAAAAGCGGCCGCCGCATCCAAACCGGCAGCCAAGGTAAAGCCGGCAGCCAAACCGGTGAAGAAGACCGCTCCTAAAAAAGCCCCGCCCAATGCCAAACCGGTACCGGTAAAAACGCTTCTCAAGAAGAAGTTTGACACTGCTGCCCCGAAAGTTCTCTACAGCGTCCCCAAAGAGCTGATCGAAAAATCGACCTTCACGGCACCGGATTTTTTGGCCGGATTCGAAGCCAAGGACGCCAAACGGATCAAAGGACTGCTGGCCAACACATACAAGGAAGCGGATTTGAAGGCCGCTGCCGAAAAAGCCGCCGCAGAGAAGGCTGCTGCAGAAAAGGCTGCTGCAGAAAAGGCTGCCGCTGAAAAGGCCGCTGCTGAAAAGGCCGCTGCTGAAAAGGCTGCCGCAGAGAAGGCCGCTGCAGAGAAGGCCGCTGCTGAGAAAGCCGCTGCTGAGAAAGCCGCTGCTGAGAAAGCCGCTGCTGAAAAGGCTGCCGCTGAAAAGGCTGCCGCAGAAAAGGCTGCCGCAGAAAAGGCTGCCGCTGAGAAAGCCGCTGCTGAAAAGGCTGCCGCAGAAAAGGCTGCCGCAGAAAAGGCCGCTGCTGAAAAGGCTGCCGCAGAGAAGGCCGCTGCAGAGAAAGCCGCTGCTGAGAAAGCCGCTGCTGAAAAGGCCGCTGCTGAGAAAGCCGCTGCTGAGAAAGCCGCTGCTGAGAAAGCCGCTGCTGAAAAGGCCGAGGCCATTAAACAAGCGGCAGCCCAGAAGTCCGACGTTTCCGTATCCTATGAGCCGGCCCCTGCCCAGGCCGCAGCCAGCAAGCCATCGGATCCCGTGGACAACACCATCAAACTGGTTGCCGCCGGAATCGCATTTCTGATTCTGCTGGTGATTGGTGCCAGTACATCCAATTCATTTAAATATTACCTGGTAGAGAATCAGGGAGCCCTGGAAATCTGGAAAGGGAAATTCGCCCCGTTGGGCAAGAAAAAAGTTCTCGCCCTGCCCGGCGTTGCGGTGCCCGAAGATCTGAAAGACGCCTACAGTTCCGATGAAGTCTACCCGCTGGCGTTTCAGTATTACATCGACAAAGCGGACGCGCTTCTGGACGTCCCCGGCATACCGGATTTCGAAGCCATCAAAGCAACCCTGAAAATCGCCCTCGAATACGGCTCCAGCAGTGCACTGCGAGACGTCGCCTATCAGCGTCTCGACAACATCGACCGCTTGATTCTGGATTACAAGGCCGATGTCGCCGCCAGCAAGGGAACCATTGAAGGCTTATCTGCAGCCATCGGTTTTCTCAAAGAGGCCGACAAACTAACCAAAGACGAAGTCCTGGAAGAGCGCATTGCCCAGAAAATCGCCGCCCACGAAACGGCCATCGCCGTACTGGAAGAGCAAGCCGAAGTCGAGGCTGAAGCGGCCCGGTTAGCAGAGGAAGCCGCTGCCGAAGAAGCGGCCGCATTGGAAGCGGAAGCTACAGCCGAAGGCGAGCAAGCCGCGCCTGAGGCTGAGGCTGATTCCGAGGCCCAGCCAGAGGCTGAACCTGAGGCTGCTGAGGGTCACTGACCCAGCGCCTGGCCGATCAAAATCGGGGGGAATCGTTCCACCAGGGGCGATTCCCCCTTTTTGTTTTTTTGGCTGCTGCAGGCCGGCGACGTCTGCCGTCCTGTTTGTACATCCATAAAAAATTCGTCTTTTCCACGGGGATCTTTTTACGGTGAGACACCGAATCGCAGCCACTTGAAGCCCTGCCTGACCGAATCGGAGACGCCGCTCCCCACCCGCCCCATGAAAAGATTTTCCGGCTTCAGGCAGATGTTGGGCTCGTTGGTCTGCAGCTCCACAAACCCATGGGGACTGAACAGATGGATGAGCATATTGCGGTATTGCTGGGCAGTAAGGCCGGAACCATCCAGGTCCCAGGTCCAGGAGTAGCCGACCAGGTAGGCAATCATCTCCTCGATGCGGGGATGGCTGATCATCAGCCGAACCAGATCCCCTGCGATCCTGCAGGATCGCAGGTTTCTGCCGACCTCGACGGCCTTGACCTCCATCATCATCCCCTCGCCTAATGCTGCCCAGCGTTCGTCCGGGTCCGGTTGGCTGAAAACGCCGAAGCCTACGATCTGGCGCTCTTCCATCAACGCCAGTACCACGTTGGCATCAGCTTGGGCGGCGTGCTTTTCAAGGGTTTCCCGTCTCGTAAAAATGGATTTGTACTGGGCGTGGATCCCGAACTGTTCGCTGAAACGGTAGGCCCGGATCTGTTCGGGCGTACAGAAGGACCGGATCAGAACGGTGCCGGCGGGGGTGGAGCGGAGGATCTCCTTGGGGTTTGGTACGTTCAAAGGTGTCTTTCTTCGGCGACGACTTCGTAAGAAAGTCGATATCGGCGTTGCGCTTCGTCCCTCGTCAATGCGGAGTACGTTCTGGTACGCCTCCCTCCTCGGGACTCGCAAGCCTTGATCTCGATTTTCTTACGAAGTCGTCATTTCAGATGATCAAAAGTCGCTCCACTCCTTATGCAACCGTTTGATCATAATTGCCAGATCCCTGCGAGTGCCGTGAATGTCTTTCACATATTCCTTCAGCTCACCGAATTTGAAAAAATCGAATTTTTGAACCGCTTCGATGGCTTTGTCTTCCACTCCGGCCACCAGATCCGCCCGAAGAAGTTCCAGACCCCGATCCATGGCCAGTTGAATCAGGTCCAGCAGCAGCCAGGTTCCCAGCCGCATCTGCCGAAATTCCGGCAGCACGACGATACGAAAGCGGCCCACATGACTGGTGGCTCCGAACCCCCGCATGTAGAGGCTGCCCTGCCCCACAATTCTGGATTCGCACAGGGCCAGAATGGAACAGATGCCGCCTTCTTCCACCGCTTCGAACCATTTGTCCATGACCGCCCTGTCCGTAACGTCGTAATTCATGAACCAGCGGTCCGACTCGGGGATCTTCCGGTAGAAGTCTTCCAGCAGCGGTCGATCAGCCGGTTCCAGCGGACGAATGACCGCCTCCACGCACTCCTTGAGAACACACTCTTTGGGGTATCTCAATTTCTCAGCCCTCCTTCGCCGTTGGCCGGTCCCGGAAAGGATGCGTGGGCAGTGCCAGCCCGAAAATGGGCAGCGTCGGCCCCAAGCAAAACCAACGGGCCGTTCACAGGCAATACCTACCGATCCGGAGCGGCACTGTCAAGGCACTCACGGGGTTTTCAGGACAAACCGGAGGCCCCCGCATGTAAACCTTCCCATTGGAAAAAATAGAAATCCGGGAACGGGGAGCACAACGCGGCTGCGGTCCATCGAAACGGTTTTTAACGAGCCGATTTTTTTCTTGACTAACGCCGTTCGTAGCTAATATATAGCTAATATGTAACCTTTTAGCAAATGAATTTTATCCAATTTTTGATTGCTATTCTCACCATATTGCGTACCACCGGTTTTCAGAAAACAGGCCCCGTTTCGACACGGGCATCGGCACGGATATAGCTGCGGCACCCTTGCACGCCGCCGAAAGGGAGGATTTCATGAGCGACCTGAGTTGGCTTCCACGAGAATCCGGGATCAAAAACCATCATTTGTGGGGAGAAGAACATTTTTCGGATCAGGCTCCCGGAGTCATTTTTGAAAAGCGCCCCATTCTGGATCCTTCCGGAGCACCTGTCGATGGTCTTTTCTCGGCCTGGATCATCCTGAACAACCCCATGCAGTACAACTCCTATACCACCGAGATGGTCAAAGGCGTTATTGCCGGCTTCCATCGCGCTTCGGCGGACAGTTCCGTGGTCGCGGCCGTGTTCACGGCCATGGGGGACAAAGCCTTCTGCACGGGCGGCAACACCAAGGAGTATGCCGAGTATTACGCCGGCCGTCCCAACGAATACGGCCTTTACATGGATCTGTTCAATGCCATGGTCGATGGGATCCTGGGATGTAAAAAGCCCACTATCTGCCGGGTCAACGGCATGCGGGTGGCCGGCGGGCAGGAGATCGGCATGGCCTGCGACATCGCCGTCTCCAGCGATCTGGCCATTTTCGGCCAGGCCGGACCCAGGCACGGCAGCGCACCGGACGGCGGCAGCACCGATTTTCTGCCCTGGATGCTGCCCATGGAACAGGCCATGTGGAACTGCATCTCCTGCGAAATGTGGAGCGCCTACAAGATGAAACGCCTGGGGCTGATCTCCAAATGCGTTCCGGTCATTCGGGATGGGGACGCCTGGGTGCGCAATCCGGCCATCGAAACGGACCAATACCTGCGCGACGGGGAAATTGTCTACGGTGAATACAAGACCGGCGATGCCGCCAAACAGGCACGGGCCTATGTCAAATCAGCCACCACCGATTTCGAACGGCTGGACAGCGAGGTCAATCGCATCCTGTGGACATATACCAACCTTTTCCCCGCCTGTCTCATCAAAAGTGTGGAAGGCGTTCGCCTGAAAAAGAAATATTTCTGGGACCAGGCCAAGGTGATCAACCGGCACTGGTTGGCCGCCAACATGAACAATGAGGCGTACCTGGGCTTCAACGCCTTCAACACCAAGAAAATCACCGGCCAGGATACCATCGATTTCATCGAGTACCGCCGGCGCATGGCCGCCGGCGACGCCTTCGACGTGGAATTCATGGCGGCCGTATTGGGAAGACCCAACACCTAAGGAGTGCTGCAAATGCTGCTTGAAGGTAAAAACGCAATTGTCACCGGTGGATCCCAGGGGATCGGCACGGCGGCCAGCTTGGAGCTGGCCGGCGAAGGGGCCAACGTCTGCCTGACCTACCGACGCCATGAAAAAGAGGCTTTGGAGGTGGTCGAACGGATCGAGAAGATGGGCCGCAAAGCGATATGCGTTGCCTGCGACATCGCCGTTTTCCAGGAAGCCGAAGCGGCCGTCAACGCCGCCGTGGAAGCGTTCGGAAGAATCGACATCCTGGTAAACAACGCCGGTATGAACTGGGACGGGGTCTGCTGGAAAATGTCCGAAGAACAGTGGGATCGCGTGCTCGCCGTCAATCTAAAGGGCTACTTCAATTTCACCCGCCATACGGCGCCGCTGTTCAAAGAACAAAAGTACGGCAAAATCGTCAACGTGACCTCCATCAACGGCTTGCGGGGCAAGTTCGGCCAGACCAACTATTCCGCCTCCAAGGCCGGCATCGTCGGCTACACCAAAGCCGTGGCCAAGGAACTGGGGGCCTTTGGCGTCAACGTCAATGCCGTGGCACCGGGCCTGATCGAAACCGCCATGCTGAAAAATTCCGAAGCCCGCGAGAAAATCATCGACCTGGCCATGGGGGAAATGGCCTTAAAGCGACTGGGCAAGCCCGAAGACCTGGCCGCTGTCATCGCTTTTCTGGCATCGGATAAAGCCCGCCATATTACCGGCGAGGTGATTAAGGTGGATGGAGGACAATACATATAAAGGAATTCTATCCTTAGCATATCATCGACCGCCATCCTTCGCTTAACACTTAAAACTTAACACTTAACACTAACAAATAACGACAAATTCGAATACCATTTCCGTTACCCATGAACCGACACAAAATCACTCACCGAGGATTATTAAAATGACTGACGTCGCCATTATCGGCGCGGGTCAAAGCGCCTTCGTACGCGCTTTTCCGGGATCGGTCCGGGAACTGGCCTTCCAGGGTTTTTCCGACGCCACAGGGCATGCCGGCATCACGGCCGCACAGATCGATGCATCAGTCGTCTGCTCCGCCCCTGAGTACGACCTGCAGCGTTCGCCGGCCGGGGTGTTCGCCGAATATCTGGGCCTCAACCCGGGCCCCACCTTCTACGTGGAAACCCTGTGCTCATCGGGCAGCACCGGCCTGAAACTGGCCTACAGCCTGATCCGGTCCGGGCTGCACGATGTGGTCGCGGTGATCGGATTTCAAAAAATGTCCGAAATCTCCTCGGCCGAGACCCAGGAGCGCATGGGACGCGGCGCGGACATTCAGTGGGAAAGCCCCTTCGGCACCATGATGCCCGCCTACTATGCCATGTACGCCCGGGCCCACATGGACGCCTATGGAACCACCCCACAGGATCTGGCCGCCATCCGGGTCAAGGCCGCCACCTACGGCCAGCTCAACGAAAGGGCCGTCTACCGCAAGGCGGTAACCCCCGAGATGTTCACCGATCCTGAGAATCGGATGAGCGGTTCGGTGGCCTCTCCCTTGCGCGTGGGGGACTGCTGTGCCAACGCCGACGGCAGCTCCTGTATTATCGTCGCCAGCGCTGAAAAAGCCAGGGCGTTGTGCGACAAACCCGTCTGGATTCGAGGCATCGGTGCCGCCTCGGCACCGGTCAACCTGGCCGGACGCGACCTGTTCACCGGACTTGCCGTCGCCCGGCAGGCGGCATCCCAGGCCTACGACATGGCCGGCATGCGTCCCGAGGATATCGATGTGGCCGAGGTCCACGACTGCTTTACCATCGCCGAAATGATGGCCTACGAGGATCTCGGCTTCGCCGAGCCCGGCGGCGGCAGGGACTTGATCAACACCAGGCAAACCTACCTGGACGGCCGCATCCCGGTCAATGTAGACGGGGGGCTGCTCTCCAAGGGCCATCCCATCGGAGCCACCGGCGGCAGCCAGATCCGCACCATCGTCCTCCAGCTTCGCGGCGAAGCCGGCGACATCCAGGTTCCCGATGCCGCCGTGGGCCTGGTGCACAACATCGGCGGTGTCGGGCTGTACGGCAACGTGACCATTCTGGCCAGATAGAGGAAACCATCGTTATGGGAAAAAAAGAGAAGGACGAACGCTTCAGGAAATTCGGCACGGTCAGTTTCACCGGCACCACCCGGGTCAACGACTTCATCGACCACCTGGAGCAGGGCCGCGTCACCGGAACCCGCTGCGACTCCTGCAACCGGGCTTTTTTTCCGCCCCGGGCGGACTGCTGCGACTGCCGGACGTCCAAGATGGCCTGGTTCGATGTGCAGGGCGCCGGCAGCCTGCTCACTTACAGCACCCTGGCCTTCGGTCCCAGGGGCTTTGAAGCGGATTTGCCCTACACCATCGCCCTGGTGGATTTTACCGATTTCAAGATCTTCGGACGCATTGCCGGCGATCTTTCCGAGGAGGCGCTTTCCATCGGCATGAAGCTGAGGGTCAAGGCCAATGCACTCGCCGACGGGCGCTTTAACTACGTCTTTTATAAGGAGTAATCATGTCCCATTTGCAAACCATCCAGCGCACCATTGCCGATGGCATTGCCACCCTCACCTTGAATCGCCCCAAACACAACGTACTCAACATCGATATGATGACCGAGCTCAACGGCCAGTTGGACCAGCTGGCCACCGACGGTTCGCTTAAATGCATCGTCCTTGCGGCCAACGGGCCCAGCTGGTGCGCGGGCGTGGAGGTGGCCGATCACAAGCCGGGCATGGTGGACGACATGATCGCCACCTTCAACGCCATTTTCGAACGCATCCACCGCCTGCCCGTGCCCACCATCGCCGCGGTTCAGGGGGCCTGTTTGGGCGGCGGCATGGAGGTGGCCATGGCCTGCGACATCATCGTTGCCGCCCCCAAGGCCGTTTTCGGTCAGCCGGAAATCAAGTTGGGATTTTTCCCGCCCTACGCGGCCATCCGGCTGCCCCAACTGGTGGGGCCGGCCCGCGCCGTCGAAATCTGCACCACCGGCCGCCGCTATAAAGCCGAAGAGGCGCAGCGCATGGGCCTGGTATCGCATTTATGCGGAGACGAGAATTTTCAGGAAACCGTAGATGGCATCGTCGGCGAGATCAAGGCCTGCAGCCCGCTGATCGTCCGGCTCAACAAGCGCGCCGTTACAGCCCACCTGGGGCTTGATTTCAAAAAGGCCCTTTCCGGCGTCAGCGATCTTTTTCTCAACACCCTGATGAAAACCGAAGACACCCTGGAGGGCATCGCCAGTTTCGAGGAAAAGCGGCGGCCGGTATGGAAAAACCGGTAACGTTGGAATTTGAAATTGAGGATTTAACGGATATGGTTTAAAAGAAGGAGAAGCAGCAATGGCGACCATGATATCCTGGCAGATGACGGAACCCGGCAAGCCCCTGGCCAAGGTGGAGACCCCCATCCCCGATCCCGGACCCGGGGAAGTCCTGGTCAAGGTGGCAGGATGCGGCGTGTGCCACACCGACCTGGGGTTCTACTATGACGGTGTGCGCACCAAATCGCCGTTGCCGCTGACCCTGGGCCACGAAATCAGCGGCATTGTCGCCGCCGCCGGCCCCGGTGCCGACCCGTGGGATGGCAAGGCGGTGATCATCCCCGCGGTAATGCCTTGCGGGACCTGCGATGTCTGCAAACGGGGTCTGGGCAATATCTGCACCGCCCAGAAGATGCCCGGCAACGATATCCAGGGTGGTTTTGCCAGCCACATTGTCGTCCCGGCTGATCAGTTGTGCCCGGTAGATGTGGACGGCCAGAACCGGCCCGTGGGAGAGGCGGACGTTCCCCTGTCCCATCTGTCCGTGGTGGCCGACGCCCTGACAACACCGTATCAGGCCGTCGTCGATGCCGGCCTTACGGCCGAAGACGCGGCCATCTTCGTAGGTGTGGGCGGTGTGGGCGGTTTCGGCGCCCAGATCGCCAAGGCCTTCGGTGCCGCCGTGGTGGCCATCGATGTCGATCCGGCCAAGCTGGAGGCGCTGTCACCATACGTGGACGCCACCTTCAACGCAGCCGAATACGCTTTCAAGGACCTTCGCAAGGCGGTTTCCGCCTTTGTCAAAGAGCAGGGAAAGCGTCGGACCGAATGGAAGATTTTCGAAACCTCCGGCACCGCCGCCGGCCAGAAAACCGCTTTCGGTCTCATGACATTCGGGGGGCATCTCTCCGTGGTGGGCTTTACCATGGACAAGGTGGAAATTCGCCTTTCCAATCTCATGGCCTTCCACGCCACCGCCCGCGGCAACTGGGGTTGCTTGCCCAAGTACTATCCGCCGGTGCGCGACTTGGTCCTGTCGGGCAAAGTGAAGATGGCCCCTTTTGTGAAAACGTTCCCGCTGGCTGAAATCAATTCGGTCTTCGAGACGGTGCACCAGAAAAAGATCGTTCAGCGGGCGATCATGGTGCCCTGACCCGCGCGATCAATTCTCAACAGCCGGAATAAAGCGGCCACGGAGATGGATGCGCGCTGGGCGGAAGGCCACAACAGCCGCGCAGCCATTGGCAAAGCACGGGCTGCGGCAAACCACCAGATAGGAAACAAGATGCACAAATTACTCACCGACAGCCCGGGAAAAAAGATGCTGCTTCTGGGCAACGAAGCCATCGCCCGCGGCGCCATCGAGGCCGGCGTGGCCTTTGCCACGACCTATCCGGGGACCCCTTCTTCGGAGATTTCCCTGAACCTGTTCCAGATCTCTCATGAGAGCGACCTTTACTTCGAATACAGTACCAACGAGAAGGTGGCTCTGGAAGTGGCTTCCGCTGCCGCCAACAGCGGCGTGCGCACCTTCTGCATGATGAAACACGTGGGATTGAACGTGGCCGCTGACCCGCTGATGACCCTGGCATACGTGGGGGTCAAGGCCGGCATGGTTGTGCTCACGGCCGACGACCCGTTCATGTTCTCCAGCCAGAACGAACAGGACAACCGCTACTACGGAAAGCTCTCCGGTTTGCCGGTGCTGGAGCCCTCTTCCGTTGAAGAAGCCCGCCGCATGATGGCGGAAGCCTTCGACCTTTCCGAGCAGCTCGGCGAGCCGGTGATCTTTCGCACCACCACACGGGTCAACCACTCCAGCGCCTTCGTGGAACTGGGAAAGCTTAGCGCCCGCAAGCCCAAGGGAGATTTCATCAAGGACCCGTTCAACCTGGTCACCGTTCCGGCCGTCTCCCGCCGCCTGCACGTGCGCCTGCTGGAAAACTGGGAAAAGGCCCGAAAACTGGCCGAAGGCTCGCCGTATAACTTCACCGAAGGCAGCGGCCCCTGGGGCATTGTCTGCAACGGCGTCAGCTACAACTATGTTTCCGATGCGGTGGGCGAACTGGGCATCGCCGACAATACGCAGGTTCTGCGCCTGGGATTTTCTCACCCGGCTCCGCCCGAAAAGATCAAGTCCTTTCTAAAAGGCTGCGAGAAGGTGCTGGTGGCCGAAGAGGGTGAGCCCGTCATGGAAGAGACGATCAAAGCCTTCGCCCAGGAAGAAGGACTTGTCATACCGATTGCCGGCAAAGGAGAAGAGCTGTTCTCGCGGCTCAACGAATTCGATCCTGCCATGGTGCGCCGGGTCATCGCCGACTACTTCGGGGTTGCCTATACCGACAGCCGGCCCCCCGACCTTTCCGATGTTCCGGAGATCCCCCAGCGTCCGCCCAACCTGTGCGCCGGCTGCTCCCATCGGGCCACCTACTACGCGGTGAAAAAGGCTGCCGAGGGCTTTGAAACGGTCTATCCCACGGACATCGGCTGCTATACCCTGGGATTCCTGCCGCCGCTGGCCATGGGAGATTTTCTCATTTGCATGGGATCGTCCATCAGTACCGCCTGCGGTTTTTCCCAGGCCACGGACAAGAAGGTCATTGCATTTATCGGCGAT
Source organism: Desulfosarcina widdelii (assembly GCF_009688965.1). Taxonomy (GTDB): domain Bacteria; phylum Desulfobacterota; class Desulfobacteria; order Desulfobacterales; family Desulfosarcinaceae; genus Desulfosarcina; species Desulfosarcina widdelii. The sequence continues at coordinate 1,522,096 of NZ_AP021875.1, forward strand.
TCCACCTTTTTCCACTCGGGACTGACCGGCCTGGTCAACGCGGTTCACAACAACCACGACTTCACCCTGGTCATACTGGACAACGGCACCACCGCCATGACCGGCCACCAGCCCCATCCCGGGGTGGACATGGACAATCTCAACCTGTCCGGATACGGCCGCGTCTCCATCGAAGCGGTGGTGCGGGCCATCGGCGTTAAAGATGTCACCGTCATCCAGCCCTACAAGGTTAAAAAAAGTATCGAAGCAGTAAAAAAGGCCATGGACCACAAAGGACTGTCGGTGATCATCTCCCAGCAGATCTGCACCCTGTACGCCCGCAGCCTGAAGCAACTCAAGGTGCGTGCTTTCAAAGTGACGGACAAGTGCAAGAACCACCGGGACTGTATCAACGAAATCGGCTGTCCGGCGTTTTACCTGGACGGCGAACGGGTCCAGATCGACCCCAACACCTGCGTGGGGTGCGCGGTCTGCGCCCAGATCTGCCCGGAGAATGCCATCACCCCGGTCAAGGAAAAACAGGCGGAGTGATCCGCCGGCAACTTACAGTGAAAATCTGCGGCTGCGGATCGCCGGCATCCAGGCACAGCATGCCGTTGCCGACAGCAGCAGCCCAAGCATACGGGAAACAACCATGGATACGACAAGACTGATTATCGTGGCGGTGGGCGGACAGGGCAACCTGCTGGCCTCCAAGGTATTGGGGGAAGCAGCCCTGCTGGCCAACGTGCCGGTGCGGATGAGCGAAATTCACGGAATGGCTCAACGCGGCGGCGTGGTGGAATCGGCCATCGTCTTCGGCGATGCCCAAAGCACCATCATTTCCGATGGGGAGGCCGATGTTCTGGTCGGTTTCGAACCGTCCGAAACCCTGCGGGCCCTGAACAAGTGCAACGCCAACACCAGCGTCATCACCAATCTTGCGCCGCTGCCGCCATTTACCGTGGCCATCGGCCGCGGCACTTACCCGGATCTGGATCACGCCCAGGATCTGATCCGGGCCAAAACCAAACGCCTGATCGCCTTCGATGCGGTTGCCCTGGCCAGGCAGGCCGGCAGCGTCATGGCGGTCAATATCGTTCTGCTGGGCGCGTTGATCCAGACAGGCATTCTTCCAATTCCCAGGGAAAATCTGGAAGAGGCCATCCGAACCAAAACCAAGGCTGCCTTCGTTGACGTGAATCTGGCAGCCTTCGACCTGGGCTACAAGGCCGCAGCGGGAAGCTGATCCCGAAAACAGACATTTGTTTCCTGAGGTAAGCGGCACCATACGTAAAGCATCAGACCCGGTTTCATATACAAACGACGATAACGATTCGTTTTACATAAAGGGTAGCCGATATTGCTTCGGCGGCGATTGTTGCAGCACTTTCAAAAACCCGGCGTAAGCCGTTTTTCGGAATTCTGTAAAAGAGTCCGGCCTGAAATGAAGCATGCGCATCCATTTCACCGCCGAAGCCGTTGCGTGAGATCCCCTCAAGGGTGGACAGACGTCGATCTCCACCCGGAAGAAACCGACCACCAAGAAGGAGGTAGACGATGCCCTGGAATGACAAGTATGAGTGCATGCCTGTAAAGCAGATCCAGCAGTTTCAGGTGGAAAAGCTTCAGGAGACTGTTCAATGGGTGATTAAGCGCGTTCCGTTTTACAAGCAGAAGTTCAAAGAGGCGGGCGTCAAGGCCACCGACATCAAGGGCATCGAAGATGTGGCCAAGCTTCCCTTCACCGAGAAAAACGATCTGCGGGACAACTACCCCTTCGGCCTGTGTGCCGTGCCCCTGAAAGAGGTCGTGCGTATTCACGCCTCTTCGGGCACCACTGGAAAACCCATCACCGGCCCTTACACCGCTGACGACCTGGCCCAGTGGACCGAGTGCATGGTAAGAAATTTCTATGCCGCCGGCGTCCGCCCCGAGCATGTGGTCCAGAACGCCTACGGACACGGCCTGTTCACCGGCGGGCTGGGCTTTCATCAGGGAGCCACAGCCCTGGGCTGCACCGTGGTTCCCACCAGCGCAGGCCTGACCGAGCGCCAGATCACGCTGATGCAGGATTTCGGCGCCCAGGTGCTGTGCTGTACGCCCTCCTATGCCCTGACTATCGCCGAACGCGCCGAGGAACTGAAAGTCGACATCAAGAGCCTGCCTTTATCCATCGGCATCTTCGGGGCCGAGCCCTGGACCGTCGGCATGCGCGAGGAGATCGAAGCACGCATGGGCATCAAGGCCATGGAGGCCTATGGCCTCACCGAACTCGGCGGTCCCGGTGTCGGCTTCGACTGCGAGGCTCAGAGCGGCATCCACATCAACGAAGACCACTACCTGGCCGAAGTGGTCGATCCCGTCACCCTGGAGCCGGTCCCCTTAGGGGAAAAAGGCGAGCTGATCTTCACTTCACTCCAGCGCCGGGCCATGCCCATGATCAGGTATCGCACCAAGGACATCACCCGCCTGTATCGAGAAAAATGCGTTTGCGGGCGGACTTTCGTAAAAATGGACAAAATTTTCGGGCGCACCGACGACATGCTGATTATCAGCGGCGTCAATGTCTTTCCATCCCAGATCGAATCCCTCCTGCTGGATATCGAGGAAGTTACGCCCCAGTATCGCCTGGTCGTCCGCAAAAAAGGCTACCTGGACCAGTTGGTGGTTCAGGTGGAGGGCAAGCCGGAAGTATACGAGGCCGGCGACCGCAAAAAATTCGAGGTCGAAGCCAAAATCATGGCGCACATTCGCGGCCACATGGGCATCAGCGTGGAAGCCAATCTCGTGGATCCCAAATTCATCGCCCGGAGCGAAGGCAAGGCCCTGCGCGTCGTCGACGAGCGGCCCAAACAGTTCCGCTGATTAACATCGCGCCCTGAAGATGTGCAGGCGAAACGGACCTGTACGTGACGTTTTCGACGCCATTTTATGAATAAAATTCAAATAGTTTTATTTTTTCAACATTTGACCGTGCATCAAAATCGCACACGACCATAGCGGGCAAACCGGGCCGCACAGGCCCGATGCCCCGGATAACGGTTCCGAACCATCCAGAGAACCCCGGGAGGTGCAATCATGACTGACAACCCATCCTTCGCCCCCAAAACGTTTGCCGTCATCGGTGCTGGCCCCGTCGGCTGCATCGTTTCGGCATTCCTGGAAAAAGGCGGCCATCGGGTGATCCTGTGCGACGTGATTCCCGAACTGCTCGATCCGGCCAGAGAAAGAGGCATCATCATCGAAGGGGCCGAAAACCTGACCCAGAAGGTCAGCCACACCTGCACCAGTGTCGATGACCTGCCCGAATACAAACCCGATGTCATTTTCGTTACGGCCAAGGCCAACGCCCTGCCCCTGATCGCTTCGGCCATCGAAGGATTTTACAAAAAGGGCCTTTACGTAGTCAGTTGGCAAAACGGCATCGACACCGAACTGGTACTGGCCAACAGTCTGGGAAAGGAAGGGGTCATGCGGGCGGTGGTCAACTATGGTTGCGGCCTTCTGGGCCCGGCCCATGTGACCATACCCTTTCACCATCCGCCCCACTACCTCCAGGAACTGGACCCGGAAGCCAAGTTTGCCGCCGATGGCATCGCCGAGGCTCTGACCCAAAGCGGCCTGACCACCCGGCATACGGACAATATCGTGGCCATGGTGTGGCGCAAAGGAGTGCTCAATGCCTGTATGAACCCGGTCTGCGCCGTCACCGGCTTGACCATGTCCCAGGCCATGAACGACCCCATCATCTTCAATATCGTCGATGCCCTGGTCAAAGAGTGCGTCAAGGTGGCCCGGGCCAACGAAATTCTGCTGGGATGGGAATACTACCCCAACGCCATCGAATACATGCGCACCGCCGGCAACCACAAACCCTCCATGCTCATGGACATCGAAAACGGCCGACGTACGGAGATCGACTACATCAATGGCAAATTCGTCGAATACGGTCGCCGGGCCGGCATCGAAACGCCCTACAACATCACCCTGCAGAGCCTGGTCAAGGGGTTGGAGTCCCGGTTGTGAAAAGACAGTGAACGCTGAACCATGATCAGTGGACGGTTGACTGTGATCGGCGATTGAAACTCGCCCGAGGGAAGAGGGACGATGGATGTGGGATGATGAGAATGAGCAATTTAGCCATTAAGCAATTGGTGAACTGCAAATGTGGGGCGACCGGCCGGTCGCCCTACCACCGGATAACGCAACGAACCCAATGAATTGGACAACCCAACAAATTCCATGAACCCAAAAAATCACACCACCCCCTATTTTGCCGGGGCTGACGTGGGCGCCTCCCGAACCAAGGTGGTGGTCATCGATGGCGACAGCCGCATCCTCGGCCATTGCGTAGCCAAGTCGGGAACCGATTTCACGGCCACGGCCGACGAATGTCTGAATGCTTCCCTTAAGATGGCCGGGATCGAAAAGGAGCGCATCCGGCGGACCATTTCAACCGGCTATGGACGCAAAAACGTATCCTATGCCCAGGACCACCGCACCGAAATCAGTTGCCACGGCAAGGGCTGTTTTCACTATTTTCCCTTTGCCATCACCATCATCGACATCGGCGGCCAGGACAACAAGATCATCAAGTTAAGCGACGACGGCAAGCGCACTTCTTTTAAGATGAACCGCAAGTGCGCCGCCGGGACCGGAGCGTTTCTGGAGGAGATGTCGCCCCGACTGGACATTCCACTGGAAGAGATGAACGGCCTGGCCGAAGCCTCTACCGACATGGTCCGTTTGGGCAGCTTCTGCACGGTCTTTTCGGCCACGGAAGTCCTCGAGAACATTCGCCGCGGCAAACGTGTCGAAGATATCGTCAAGGGGCTGTTCTTCTCGGTCATTTCCAGAATCAGGGAGATGGATGCCTTTACCGAAAAGGTGGTCATGACCGGCGGTGTCGTGGCCCACAACCCTTATCTGGTGGAAATGACGCAGGAACTGATCAACCGCCCCGTTCTGGTGCCGGAGCTTCCCCAGTTCACCGGAGCCCTGGGTGCAGCGTTGTACGCAAAAGAGACGTATGAGAATTGAGGAATTATGGAATTGAGGAATTGGAGAATTAGCGATCGATCATTGTACACCAATCCCTTAATTCCTCAATCCCTTAATCCCCTAATTAATATAATCGAGAGGCAAACATGGTCGAAGAGAAGAAACTGAAGCTGAAACGCCTGGCATCTGCCAAAGTGCTGGGCAAATTCATGGCCGATTACTACTATGAATTGGATAACGCCGCCAAAACCGGTGAAAAAAAAGTCGCCTGGTGCACCAGCGTGGGCCCGGCGGAGATCCTGAGGGCCATGGGTTTTCTGGTCTATTTCCCCGAGACGCACTCAGCCATGCTGGGTTCTTCGCGCATGGCCACCGATCTGATCCCCAAGGCCAACGCCATCGGCTACTCACCGGACATCTGCTCCTACCTGACCGCCGATGTGGGGGCGTATCTGGAAAAGGTCTCTCCCCTGTCCAAGGTCTTCGAAGGCATCGAAGGTCCGCCGAAACCTGACGTGCTGGTGTTCAACACCAACCAGTGCCGGGATGTCCAGGACTGGTTCAACTTCTACGGCGAGGAGTACGACGTTCCTGTCGTCGGCGTCCACTCCTACGTTGGCGTGCAGGAAGTAGACGAATCCCATGTCACATCCATCGCTCGCCAGATGCAAGACATGATTCCCGCGCTCGAGCGGATCAGCGGCAGCAAATTTGATTTAGATCGCCTCAAGGAAGCCGTGGCCCTGTCCCGGGAGTGCTCGGACCTGTGGAAACAGGTCCTGGACACCGCCACTGCCATACCCTCCCCCATCACCTTCTTCGACGGCACCACCCTCATGGGAGCCGCCGTCGTGGGCCGGGGAACGCCCGAGGCCAACGACTGCTACCGCACCCTGCTGGAAGAACTCAATCAACGCATCGCCGACAAGGAAGGGGCTGTCCCCGATGAACGGTACCGCATCTACTGGGACGGTATGCCCGTGTGGGGGCGCCTGTCGGCCCATGCCAAGCTGTTCGCCGGCCTGCAGGCCAACGTACTGGCCTCCACCTATTGCAACTCCTGGATTTTCTCCGCCCTGGACCCCGAAGATCCGTTCAATTCCATGGCCCGCGCCTACACGGAACTGTTCATCGTGCGGGCCGATGCCCCCAAGGAGGCCTATATCCGAGACATGCTGGAATTCTTCAAGGTCGACGGCATCATCTACCACGACGCCAAGACCTGCCCCAACAATTCCAACTGCCGCTACGGCATGCCCCAACGCATCGAAAAGCAGACCGGCATTCCCAGCCTGACCATCAACGGCGACCTGAACGACTTGCGATTGATCTCCGACGAGCAGACCAAAACCAATGTGGAGGCCTTTATCGAACAACTGGCTGAAAGTAAAATTTGAGGGATTATGGAATTGAGGGATTGAGGAATTGAATACCACGAATCTCCAATTCCTCAATTCCCTAATTTGCTATCTAAGCCTTCGTAAGTACAAAACAAGAAGGAGCAACCATAATGCTTAAAAGTCTCTTCAATCCCGTCGGTGTCGCCGTCATCGGCGCATCCGGCAAGGAACTGCACATCGGCAACCGGGTGATCAAGAACCTGCTGGATTTCGGCTACACCGGGAATATCTACCCCATCAACCCCAAGGCCGACGAAATCCGCGGGATCAAGGCTTACAAGTCGATCCTGGACGTCCCCGGCCGGGTGGATGTGGCCCACATGGTGATTCCGGCCAAATTCGTTCCTATGGCCGTTGAGGATTGCGGCAAGAAAGGCGTCAAACACATTATCATCAATTCCGGGGGTTTTTCGGAAACCGGGCCCGAAGGCGCCGAAATCGAGAAGGCCTTTTTGGAAAAGGCCAGACAATATGGCATTCGCATCTTCGGCCCCAACTGCCAGGGAATCATCAATACCGACCCGGCGGTAAAGGCCTACTGCAATTTTACATTCACCTTTCCCGAGCCGGGGCATATCTCCATCGTGGCCCTGTCCGGCGGCGTGGCCGAAGTGATTCACCAGGGATTTTCAGCCATGGACGTGGGCACCCGCATTTACGCCTCCAACGGCAACGCCTGCGACATCTCCATCCCCGAGATTATCCGCTACCTGGCCGACGACGACGGTACCCGGGTGATCGTCACCTACGTGGAAGGGCTCAAGGATCCCCTGGGATTTCTTGAAGCGGCCAGGGAGGCCACATCCAAAAAACCGGTGCTGGCCATGAAGGCCGGCCGCACCATGGAGGGGGCCAAAGCGGCGGCCTCCCACACCGGTGGACTGGCCAAGGAGGACCTGGCCACGGACCTGATCTTCAAAAAGGCAGGCATCCTCAATTTCAGGGATGAAGGCCACCTGATCCATGCCGCCGTGGCGTTCGGATCCCAGCCGGTTCCCGGTGGCAACCGGGTGGGCATCATCACCAACACCGGCGGTCCGGCGGTGATTGCCACCGACATTCTGGTGGATGCCGGTCTGACCCTCCCGCCGTTATCTGAAAAGACAAAAAATCTTCTTACAGAGAAGCTCTATCCCGAGGCTTCGGTGAGCAATCCGGTGGACGTCCTGGCCACGGGAACGGCCCAGCACTACCTTGCCTGCCTGGAAGCCATGATGGCCGACGACAGCTTCGACTGCGTTTTGGTCAATTTCGTAACTCCCTTTTTCGTGGACACCGAAAGCATCGCAATGGCCATCGCCCAAATCAACCAGAAACAGATCAAACCCATGGTCTGCAACCTGATGACCGACCGGCGCCAATGGGCGGAGACCGAAGCCATTCTCAAAGCCGGCGGGGTACCCTGTTTTGCCCTGCCCAGCGACGCGGCCCGGGCTTTGGGCGCCCTTGTCCGCTACCGCCGCATGCTGGACCGCGACCCCGGCCGGTTGCGCGCTTTCGGCGACATCGATGCCGATGGTGCCCGCGCCATACTCGACGGGGCCGGTGAAGGCAGCATGCTGGCCGCCGACCGGGTTTACGAACTTCTCGAAGCTTACGGCATCGACGTTCCGGACTGGCGTATGGCCGACGACGCAGCGGGTGCCGTGGCCGCGGCTGACGAAATCGGTTATCCCGTCGTGGTCAAGGCCGACGCCGCCGCGGTGGTTCATAAAAGCGACATGGGCGGCGTGGCCATAAACCTGGCCGATTCCGCCGCGGTCAAAAAAGCCGTTGCCGCCATGGAAAAACAGATCGATGCGGCCGACTTGCGCTTTTTCGTGCAGCAATACGTTCCCGGGGGCCGGGAAGTGATCCTGGGCGCCAAATCCGAGCCCGGCGTGGGTCATCTGATCATGTTCGGCCTGGGCGGAATCTTCGTGGAGGTGCTCAAGGACGTGGTCTTCTCACTCACCCCGGTCAGTGATACCGAAGCCCGGGAAATGATCGACGGCATCCGGGGATCAGCCCTGATCGAAGGCGTACGCGGAGAAAAACCGGTGGACAAAACCGCCCTTGCGGACCTGATTCAGCGCCTTTCGCGCCTGGTTACCGATTTTCCGCAAATCAAGGAACTGGATCTCAACCCGATCATGGCATTCGAAAAGGGTGCCGTGGCCGTGGATGCGAGAATTGCGCTGTAACAGCTCATAGGAGTGAAATCATGGCCCACTGGATGAATCTGGGACAGCAACTGAAAATGAACGCCAAGAAGTTCCCCGGCACCGTGGCCCTGTGCGATGCCGGGCGGCGCTTCACCTATCCGCAGGTCAATCGCAGGGTCAACCGTCTGGCCCACCGGCTCATGGAGATGGGGCTTAAAAAGGGCGACAAGCTGGCCGTACTCATGGAAAACTCTATCGAGATCGTGGAGTTCTACCTGGCCACGGCCAAAACCGGCATCGTCATCGTTCCGGTAAATTTCCGCCTGGTAGGGCCGGAAGTGGCGTACATCGTGGACAATGCCGACGCCAAGGCCATGGCGGTCGACCATGAATTCTCCCCTTGCGTGGATGAGATCAAAGGGCAGCTCAAACAGATTCCGCAGGAAAACTACATCGTGATCAACGGCCCCAAAGACGGCTACCGGGAGTACGAATCCCTGATAGAAGGCGCACCCGACGACGAACCGCAGGTTTTGGTGTCCCCTTCGGACACCTGGATTCTGATCTACACCTCCGGCACCACCGGCCGGCCCAAAGGCGTAGTCCGTTCCCACGAATCCCATATCGCCTTTTACCTCATCAACGCCGTGGATTTCGGCTTCGACCAATCCGATGTATGTATGAACGTCATGCCCCTTTGCCACATCAACTCCACCTTTTTTACCTTCACCTTCACCTACATCGGCGCCACGGTTTACATCCACCCGGCGCGCTCCTTCCGTCCCGAGGAAATCCTGGAGATCGTGGAAAAAGAGAAGATCACCTTCATCTCCCTGATCCCTACCCACTACAACCTGATCCTGAATGTCGCAGAAGGGGCTCGAAAGCGGGACACCAGCTCCATTCGCAAGCTGTTGTGCAGCAGCGCACCGGTGAGAAAAACCATGAAGACCGCCATCATGGAGTTCTTCCCCGGCGTCCGGTTGTACGAAGGCTACGGCTCCACCGAGGCGGGCATTGTAACGGTGCTGCGTCCCGAAGACCAGATGCGCAAACTGGGCTCCATCGGTTTTGAAAGCCTGGGCACCGAGCAGGTCAAAATTTTGGATAACGAGGGCAAGGAGGTACCCGTTTGCGAGGTGGGCGAACTGTACTCCAAGGGGCCCATGCTCTTCGACGAATATTACAAGCTCCCGGAAAAGACCGCCGCATCCTTTAAGGACGGCTGGTTCTCCGCCGGCGACATGGCCCGCATGGACGAGGACGGCTTCTACCAGATCGTTGACCGCAAGGACAACATGATCATCACCGGCGGCGAGCATGTCTATCCCAGCGAGGTGGAGGAGGTCATCGGAAGCCACCCGGACGTTTTCGACGTGGCCGCCATCAGCCTGCCCGACGACAAGTGGGGGGAAAAGGTGGCGGCTGTGGTAATTCCCCATGAAAGCGCCGATCTCTCTGAAGAAACGGTTTTCACCTGGTGCCGGGAGCGTATGGCCGGTTATAAACGTCCCAAGCAGGTCATCTTCATTGCGGCAGAACAGATGCCCCGCACGGGAACGGGAAAGATTCTTCACCGCGTTCTGCGCGAGCGCTACGCCGATGGCGAGGCAGTGTTCCCCGAAGCGGACAGCTGCAAAGCGCCGGGAAAATAAGGACACAATTTAAAACTGCGATCCGTATCGGAATCCCCTGATTTTTTATTGAATTCGTAAATAACAACTGAAGTTTCGCAGCTAATTTTTGGATATTTTAGAGGGATAATAAGTTGAAAATATTAGGAAAATAATTGAAAAGCGGCTCTGAGTTTAGTATATTAGACATCGCCAAACACCTAATATCACTAAAGAAAGAACCGCTATGAATTACCCTAATACATTTTCCCTCTCCTTGCAAAAACAATCTGATTCGGGCCGGATCATTGACGACCATGAACTCAATCGTGCGTTCACCGAACTCAAGTTCCGTTCATTGGCCCGACAAAGCAACATCACCAAAAAAAGAGGTTATGAAACACTCTCGCTCATATTTGTTTTCGTACTACTGCCTTTTCTCAAGCGAAGCCTCAACAGTTTCTGTAATGGCGGCTATATACAAAACTACGTCCAGGCCCATAAAGACACGTTCTACCGGTTCTTGAACAATGAACACTTCAATTGGAGAAAGCTGGTCCAGATGTTGGCATCAAAGATCATAGCCATGCGTAAGAATGTCCCATTGAAAGAAAAAGTATTGATCGCCGATGACTCCATCTGTCCCAAATCGGGCAAAGAGATCGAATTGGTCAGCTATCATTTCGATCACAAAGTCAGGCGTTCCATTCTTGGCAATCAGTATCTGCAATTGGGCTTTCATGACGGGTTGCATTTTTTCCCTATCGATGGTGCCTTTCATACATCCAGTCACCGGCCCAACACTGATATGCGGAATATCGACAAGCGTACCAACGGCTGGAAACGACGCAAGGAAACGCTGAGTAAAAAAACCGACGTTCTGGTTCAGATGCTCGACAGAGCCTGGAAGTCGGGCCTCGATGCCAGCTTCGTCTTGTTCGACAGCTGGTTTGCCCACGACGATATTATCCGTCGCATCGTTGATGTCGGTTATGGCGTCATCTGCCGATTAAAGCGCAACCGGGTCAAATACGGTTATCAAGGCGGCGCATATACGCTCAAACAACTATGGCAGCAGGTCGCCAAGAAACAGACTGTCTGGATCAAGGATCGCACGATTAAGGGCGTATGCCTCAATGTCACGTTGAAAAAGACCGGCTCGGTTCGGGTACTGTTCGTTTCCGATGGTCGCAAACAGTGGCAGGCTCTGCTTTGCACCGATACCGAGCTGGAGCCATCCCGGATTCTTGACTATTACGCCCGCCGTTGGTCCATCGAAGTATACTTTAAAGATGCCAAGCAGATGCTTTACATGGGAAAAGAGCAAAGCAATACGTTTGACGCTTTGATTGCCAGCCAGAGACTGGTTATGATTCGGTATCTGCTATTGGTCTACATCCAGATAAAACACGGGCTGAACGCCTGCGTTGGTCCGCTGTTTCGGCAAACGTCGGACGATCAGTCATTGTGGATGTTCAGCCGTGCCGTCTGGGACCGTGTCAAAGAACTAATTTTTAAGTCAAGCGATATACTTTCGTACCGTATCGAACCTGATTTACTTTTTCATTTTATTGATATCATAGAAGATCTCATCGCTGAACAAAGTCGATGGGTTACTGCGAAACTTTAGTAACAATATTCAAAAAGTCAAATTCCAAATAAATCACAATGGCCAAAATCTCAAATGTCAAAACTCGCCATTAACCTCGTTTGATAATTGTTATTTGGAATTTATTTGAAATTTGGTGCTTGTGTTTTGTTGTTTCAAAGTCATTTGGATATTATTGATTTAAAACATTGAAAGCTAAGGAGGACGATTACATGCTGACCAAAGCCTTCATCCCCTACAAGGGCTACTACTCCACCCCCTTTTGCCGCTGGCAGGGCGCCATGGCCAACGAGAATTCGATTACGCTGGGCGCCAAAACCGCAGCCCGCTGGATGGCCGAGAAAAAATGGGAGCCGACGATTTTCGACTACCTGGTCTTCGGCAACACCATCAGCCAGTTGCACCAGTTTTACAGTGCTCCCTGGGCGGCCTCCCTGATGGGCTGCGGCGGTATCACCGGCATGACCGTCAGCCAGGCCTGCACGACGGGCACCACCTGTATTTTCCAGGCGGCCACTTTCATCGAAACGGGCATGGCGGCCAACGCCTTCGTGCTCACCACCGACCGCACCTCCAACGGCCCCCACACCATCTGGCCCAATCCCAACGGCCCCGGCGGCGAAGTGATCAGCGAGAACTGGCTGATGGACAATTTCAATTCCGATCCCAACGTGGGCCTGCGCATGGTGGAAACAGCCGAAAACGTGGCCAGGGAAGAAGGATTTACCAAGGAAGAATGCGACCGACTGGCCCTGCGTCGCTACGAGCAGTATCGGATGGCCTTGGACGACAACCGGGCCTTTCAGAAGCGCTATATGTTTGGTGCCGAGATCCGTGTTTCGCGCAAGAAAACGATTCTCGTTGAAGAAGATGAGGGCATCATGCCCACCACCGCCGAAGGCCTGGCCAAACTGCGCCCCCTGATTCCCGACGGCGTGTTGAGCTTCGGCGCCCAGACCCATCCGGCCGACGGCAACGCCTCCATTGTGGTTACCACCCGGGAAAACGCCGACCGCCTGAGCGCCGATGCAGCCATCCCGATTCAGGTGATCAGCTACGGATACGCCCGCGAGAAAAAGGGCTACATGGCTGCCGCTCCGGTACCGGCCGCCCGAATGGCCCTGGAAAAGGCCAACTTGTCCATCGGCGACATCAAGGTGATCAAAACCCACAATCCCTTTGTGGTCAACGACCTCAACTTCGCCAAAAAAATGGGCATCGACGCCGACGGCTTCAACAACTACGGTTCGTCGATGATCTACGGCCACCCTCAGGGCTCGACGGCCACCCGCCTGATCGTCGAAGGCATCGAGGAGACCGTCATGGAAGGCGGCGGTTATTTCTTATGGACGGGCTGTGCCGCCGGCGACTGCGGCGCCTCACTTGTCCTCAAAATCGGTTGAACCGGGCCCTGCTGCCCATAAGGCATTGAAAAGCGGATCGGTCACCTCAAAGGAGGCCGGTCCGCTTTTTTTACGGATAATAAAAGCGGCGCCCCTTCGTGATTTCAACTTGTGACGGGGGTTGATCCACCCTTCGGTGCTTCGGATGGCAGGAAATGGATTTAAGGCACCTTCCATTATATATAAAAATTGACTTGAAACGGATTTGGCCCCATAATTGAAAGTATCAATTTTTGATTTCCGTTCCAACCTGACATTTTCCAGTACCATAGATTCAATTTGCGCGCTAAACCAAATCCGTGGAGAGACGTCATGAAGCAGTTGGTCGAGGAAATTGCAAAGGCACTTGTGGACCTTCCGGAACAGGTATCCGTCAATGAAATTGAAAGCCAGCAAAGCATTGTCATCGAGCTTGCCGTGGCCAAACAGGACCTGGGAAAGATCATCGGACGCAAAGGGCAGAACGTTCAGGCCATCCGGACCATCTTGAACGCCGCATCCGGCAAAAGCAAAAAGCGCATCATCTTAGAACTGCTGGAATAACAATCCAATACCAAGCCACTGCGATTCGCCGAACGCGCCTTCGCCCCCCGTACCTGACGGTACGATGGAAAGGCCTGTCCGTTCAGGCGGGTCGGCGTCATGCCAATTCCCGGCAGCTATCCTGCCCCCCTTTCCCTTTCTGCAGCCTGGACGGAAGCGTTCGTTTCCATGAAAACGATACCCCGACAATGGACTTTCTCCCATGGCCATGCTATTTGAGCCGGTGATCCGGTAGCGCGAGACTTATTCTTACACCTGTCTGCCCGATCTGATACTCGTTCAATTCAACAGATTGGGGAGATCCATGTCCTATACGATCAAACAGAGAACCAAAGCCGCAATCATCGGTTTTTTCGTCACCTGGTTGGCCCGTATGTGGTTTGCCACCGTTCGCGTCACCATCGTCAACCAAAATGTTTATGATCGCCATTTCCGTCAGACCGGAAGGCCTCACCATGTGGTCGGCGCATCCTGGCACCGGCATGCCATCTTCCTATTCTATTTTTTTCGAAACCTGGGCGATCGGTTGATCATGATCAGTCGCAGTCTGGACGGAGAGATGACCGCCAATATCGCCAGGCGATTCGGATACACGGTCGTACGGGGGTCCTCCTCCCGGGGAGGCAGCCAGGCTCTGGAACAGATGATCGACGTCATGAATGCCGGCGGCAAAAAATATCTGTGCGGCACCGCCGTTGACGGTCCCCGCGGACCGGCACGGATAATGAAGAAGGGCATGGTTGCGGTTGCCCGGCAGACCGGCGCCCTTTTCGTCCCCATGGCCTGCTCCGGCAGTCGGTTGATCACCTTCCCCAAAGCCTGGGACAAAACCATCCTTCCCAAACCGTTCAGCCGAATGACGATCATCTTCGGTGAGCCGGTTCCCATACCCGCCGATTTAGGCCATTTTGAACTGGAGACAATCTGTCGAAATTTAGAAGACAGGCTGAACCACCTGACCGATGAGGTGGACAGCATCTGCGGATATCGAACGGTTAGCCGATAAGCGCCGAATCGACATTCGCCTTCATACCCGATGGTCAAAGCCCCCTTGTTTTATGAATCCATTTTTCGGGGTTCGGGTTCGATTCGGATTTTGCCTTGCGTTTTCTGGCCATTAAAGAGTATATGTTCGGAATATGCCACAAAAACAGGGGGAATGAAAATGCCTTGGATAAGCAAAGACAGGTGCACGGGATGTGAGGAATGTATCGATGTCTGTACGGTGGGTGCAATCTCGATGGAAAATGGGGTTGCCGTTATAGATGAAGACCGATGCATACGCTGCGCGGTTTGCCATGACGTGTGTTCCGATGACGCCGTCCGTCACGATGGAGAAAGAATCCCTGAAGAAGTCGAAGCGAACATGAAATGGGTTCAAGGTTTATTGGAACACCCATATTACCTGAACGATAAAGACAAGCAAAAGGGTCTGATCCAACGTTTGCAAAAATATTTCGGAAAAAACAGGAAAGTCATCGAAAAGACCATTGCTCGCCTGGAGAATCTGTAAAAAATGAAAGTTCTGTTCTGGTATTGCGACAACTTTGCCTGGAAGCCTACCATCAAAACCCTTCCCGACGCTCCGGACGCGGCGGCCAGTGAGCATCAACGCTGCATTGTCGCTTTTATTCATGTGGAACCGGAAGATGTCGAAAAGGGCAGTTCAGCGGAAACCAAACTGGTGAAAAACGCCAAATGGCTGGCCAGAAAATGGGAAACCCAGCGCGTCGTATTGCACTCCTTTACTCACCTTGCCGAGGACAAGGCCGAACCCGAAGGCGCCAAAATGCTCATCGACCGTGTTCATTCCCGATTGGAAAAGGCCGACTACGATCCGGTCCAGACGCCTTACGGCCACTTCAACGACCTTTCCATCCAGGCCCCGGGGCATCCTTTGGCAAGAATTTTCAAAGCCTTCTGAAGCCAACAATCTCATGGAAAGCCGCTCTTCAGACGACTTCGTAAAAGCTAAGCAATTCCCTCTTCACGCCACCGGGACAAGATAGCTCCGGCCATGGCAAGATCCTGCGGGCGGGTAATCTTGATGTTGTCCGGATCGCCAGGCACCGTATGCACCCGCTCGCCGGCAAATTCGGCCACCGAAGCGTCGTCGGTGGCTGTAAAACCTTTGGCCAAAGCGATTCGGTGCGCCCGCCGGATCAGTCCGGTGGCAAAGGTCTGCGGGGTCTGGGCCAGCCGGATGGTGTCCCGGTCCAGCGTGCCGACGACAATCCCTTTATCGTCCACCTGCTTCACGGTGTCGGTGGCCGAAATCACCGGGATACAGGCGCCGGTAGCTTTCGATCCGGCAAGGCAGGCACTGATCAAAGAAGCGCGTACGAATGGCCGCACCCCGTCGTGAATCATCACCGTACCATCGGAAGGCCCCGCGTTGTCCAGCCCATTGCGCACCGACGCCTGCCGGTCCGATCCCCCGGCCACCAAATGCACATCGTGATCCAGCTTGAGCGGCAACAGAACTTCCTTGCGGAATCGTTGGAGATCTACCTCTGGCAGGGCAAGTACGATTCGATCAAGATCGGAACAGCCATCGAAAGCCATCAGGGTGCGGCTGAGAATAGGAATGCCATCCAGTTGAAGGTACTGCTTTTTTACCGGGGCCTGCATGCGCGAACCGCTTCCCCCGGCGACAATAACGGCACAGATCATCGCAGGTAGCTCAGGGCGTCCGGGAGGGGCACGCCCTTGCCCATGGTATCCTCTCCGTAGTTGACCTCGGCCAGGATCTGGATATCGGCCAGCGCCCGCGTATCGCCCTCGAAAGCGACTTCGGAAATCTTCTCTTTCTGGATTTTTCCGCCTGCCCATTGAATGTCAAGAACGCTGCTGGCATCGAAGCGGTCTTCTCCGACGACAAGTTCGACCTGACCGCCGTAATGCTGGACGATTTTGGCCACCAGCAGACTGGGGCGACTGTGAAACCCGAGCTTGACCGGAATACCCACGGTAATCGTGGAACGTTCGATATTTTCGTTGAGGATTTCGCGGGCCAGCTTCTTTCCGGAGTTCAGATAATGACAGGCGTAATAAAGCCCGTAATTGACGGTCCGATCCAGGAGCATCACCGGATCGACGAGAGAAGCCAGTTGTTCCTGGACCCGCTTGTAGGTATTCTTATAACCGGCTTCATGCAGATGCCGCTCGTAAAAATTAAGCAAACGGCCCATCATCTGCAGCAGATGAAAAACGACGGAGAAGAAACTTCGCAGCGACTTAAGTTTGCGGTCACCGAACCGGAAACCGCCGTGAATGACATAAGTGTCGAAAGAGGATTGCAGATTGTGGACCAGCATCTCGAACCGGCGGACCTCGACCTCGTTGACCTTCTCGGGCACCAGGGCGGCCATCTCCTGTTCCCCGTAAGGCTCATAAAAATTAAGCGTATCGAAACTGGCGGCCAGGGCGAGAAACTCGTTGGCGATCTTGACGATATTGCGTTTCTGGACGTCCTTGGCGTCGTCATCGATATCGTATTTGAGCATTTCACCGGTCGTGATGCCCGGAAAATCCGCCGGTCCGAAGATCTCTTCGGGGATGGCGATGTTCAGCCGTGAGGCTTCGTCGATGATTACCGGTGCGATGTTGCCCAGGAGGTCGTTAAGGAAGGCGAGCGTCTTCTCCCCATCTTTACGGAAGGCTTCGACATCGGGGATATCGTAAAATATCAATCGGTTCAGGATGTGCTTCTGGCAATACGCCCCCAGGCTCAAGTGCCTGACCGCAGCGCACAGTTCCCTGTACAGATACCAGTCCTCACTATTCTTGGCACCGTGGAAATCGAGAAAATCTTCGAGAACCTGGGAGGTCCCGATCAGCTTGGAGTATAACTTTTTGGTAAATACATAGTCGGGCGTCTGACGATTGGAAATATAGATGCAACATTTCAGATAGTCCGATGAAAAAATCCGAACCTTTTCGGAAAAAGAGATTTCACAATGCGTATCATTCACAGTGGGCTTTGCTCCTGATTTTTGGATGGTGGTCGAACCGATGCAATACAGTCGAAATAGCGGCCGGAGCAGCGCATAAGCCGAATTCTGTCCCTTCGGCCGGTTACCCGGATCGAAGGCGGCGATCATTCATCTGGGATGCCGATTGCCCGGCACCTCGAGCGACCTACCCGGAAGCTCGGGCGGGCCGCCCTCAAACGCTTCCCTATTTGGTCTTGCACCGGATGGGGTTTACCTAGCTTCCCCGGTCACCCGGAGAACTGGTGCGCTCTTACCGCACCGTTTCACCCTTACCCCGCCTTGGCAGCGGGGCGGTCTGCTTTCTGTTGCACTTGCCTTCGCGTCGCCGCGACTCCACGTTATGGAGCATCCTGCCCTGTGGTGTTCGGACTTTCCTCCAGCCCCGCCCAAGGCGGAGCCAGCGATCACCTGCTCTACTCCGACCGCTATTCGCTGTCTTGCTCCTGCCAGTATATGATCCGATGGCAGTGGGGGCAATACCGGATTTCATCGAATCGCTGCAGTTCGTTGAACAACTGCGGCGGAATGTTCATATGGCAGCCCATGCAGATGGACTGCTGGACCGGCACGACGGCCAACCCCCGAACTTTTTTTTTCACATCGTCAAGTACAGCGATCCAGCGCGGATCGACCTTGGCGCTGACTTGGCTTTTTTTCTCGTTCAGGGTTTCCGCAGCCTGCCGTTCACGCTGTGCTTTGGTCGCCAATGCTTCCTTTTTCTCTTCGCATTTCCTCAGAAAATCGGCCAGCTCGCTCTGTTTTTCCTTGACCGCCTCTTCGGCGGATTCGATGGCCTCCAACTGCTCCAGCATGCGGTCTTCGATAGCCGAATTTTTTTTGCGGATATCGTCGATCTCTTTTAAGGTCGACTGGTACTCTTTGTTGGTTTTCACCGCCCGCAGCTTTTCGTTGCTCTTGACGATCTGCTCAGCATTGATCTTGGATTCGGATTCGAGCTCCCGATAGCTTTTTCTCAGAGCGTCAAGGGCATCCTTTTCCTGCGCAACGCGGCTTTCGTATTCGCCGGCGGCATGCTCCAATGCACCCGCTTCGTTTTCCAGCGATTGGATTTGCCGGTCCGTCTTGTTGAGTTCCACCTCTACGTCCTGCACTTCCACGAGGATGCGGATCTGTTCTCGAATATCGTTCATGCTTGCCTTTCGCATTGCCTTTGGTTGTCACAAATAATGAAATGGGTCCGTTTCCATGTCATTGGCCTCCACATCGGCCGATATGCCGGCGTCCTCGATCACTTTGCGAATGGCGCTGGATAGCGCATCGACAACAATGTGCTCCGATCCAAAATGGCCGATGTCCACCAGCCCGATACCGGCCTGCTGGGCATCCCTGGCCGTATGATAGCCCAGATCCCCGCTCACATAAACGTCTGCTCCCGAAGCCACGGCGGATTTGAACAGCCCGGATCCGCTGCCCGAGCAAAGGGCCACCGTCTCCACCGGCATAGCTGCCGGACCGGTAACCTTGACCATGTAAAGATTCAAAACCGCTTTGAGGGTTTTCGAAAAATCGGCCAGGGTCATCGGGGAGGGCAGCCTTCCCACCCGTCCCAACCCGATCCCGAGATCCTGTCCGCTGAGGGGATAGACATCGTATGCCATGGCTTCGTAAGGATGCGCCTGCCTGGCCGCTGCCACCACCCGGTCCACATCGTCGCGGTCTGCGAGAACTTCAATGCGGCTCTCCCGGACCTCCGTCAGGGCCCCGACCTTCCCAACGGACGGCGTCGCCAGCTCGCCCGGTTGGAAAGAGCCCATGCCTTCGCACCGAAAACTGCAGGACGAATAGTTGCCGATCCGGCCGGCTCCTTTTGCGAATACGGCATCCATGATCGCCTTGGCATGGGTTTCAGGCGCGAATACGACCACCTTACAGCGGTTGGCATCGGCCGGCTGGTCCAACACCCGGAGCGAATGCAACGCCATGCGGCTGGCAAGCATGTCGTTGAGCCCGCCCGCAGCGCTGTCCAGATTGGTGTGGGCGCAGAAAATCGCCAGCTTTGCGGCCAGGGCCATTTCGGCAATCCGTCCGGTCGGCGTATCGCTGTCGATCCGCTTGAGCGGTTTGAAGATCAACGGGTGGTGGGTAACCAGCAGATTTACGTTGTTTTCGATGGCCGCGGCCACCACCTCGGGAAGCGGATCCAGTGCCGTCCACACTTTTTTAACCGGCCAGGCGCGGCTGCCGATCTGAAGGCCGACGTTGTCCCACGATTCGGCCAGGCGCGGCGGGGCCAGGTCGTCAAGCAGGCGTATGAATTGGCCAACGGTTGCCGTCATGTCACGCTCTCCAAGGACGTAAAAAAGGCGCGGGAGCCGGAACCTCGCCGCGCCGAATCGCCTTTTCCTCTGGACACCATAAGGTGTCGCGACCTCCGGGCGTTGCGGTTTTTCGAACGGAACCGGAGAAATACCCGTGTCGAGCGGTTCGAATCCTCAAAAAAGCTCGAAACGAATGTAAGGGAGTGGGCCCACCTGGGATCGAACCAGGGACCGACCGGTTATGAGCCGGTGGCTCTGCCAACTGAGCTATGGGCCCCAATAAATTGCGATTGTTTCCTACTCTCGCCGTTGTCATTTGTCAAGCCAATGGGAAACTGCCCATGCGCGAATCAATTGTCAATGAAGCTCTTGAGTTTGCGGCTGCGTGTGGGGTGACGCAGTTTTCTCAGGGCTTTGGCTTCGATCTGCCGGATTCGCTCACGGGTAACCGTGAAATCCTGTCCCACTTCTTCCAGAGTGTGATCCGCCTTCTCGCCGATTCCGAAGCGCATGCGCAGGACCTTCTCCTCCCGGGGGGTCAGCGTCGCCAGCACTTTGCGGGTCTGTTCGGCCAGGTTCATGCTAACGGCCGCCTCGGAGGGCAGCATGAACTTCTTGTCCTCGATAAAATCGCCCAGATGGCTGTCCTCTTCCTCACCGATGGGGGTTTCCAGAGAAATGGGTTCCCTTGCGATCTTGAGCACCTTGCGTACCTTGTCGATGGGAATTTCCATTTTTTCGGCGATCTCTTCCGGACGGGGTTCCCTGCCGAACTCCTGGACCAGGTAACGGGAAGTGCGGATCAGCTTGTTGATGGTTTCGATCATATGTACCGGGATGCGGATCGTCCGGGCCTGGTCGGCAATGGCCCGCGTGATGGCCTGCCGGATCCACCAAGTGGCGTAGGTGCTGAACTTGTACCCGCGCCGGTATTCAAACTTGTCCACCGCCTTCATCAACCCGATGTTGCCCTCCTGGATGAGATCCAGAAACTGCAGCCCCCGGTTGGTGTATTTTTTGGCAATGCTGACCACCAACCGCAGATTGGCCCGGATCAACTCGCTTTTGGCGAACTTGGCCCGCAGGCGGCCTTCGTCCACGCTGGCCATGACCCGCTTCAGGTTGCGGTTGTTGGCTTTGAAGGCGTTTTCTTTTTCCACCAGCTGTTCGGACATGCTTTTCAGGTGGGTGTAGATGCGTCCCAGGCTTTCGTCATCGAGACTGGATTGTTTCCTGGCCCACTGCATGAATTTGGATTTGGTGGTCAGGTTTTCGCGAAGATCCCGGATCGTTGCACCGAAAGCCTCCGCCGTGATGGCCACCAGTTTGTTCTGGGCATCGAACCAGTCAATCAGTCGGCGGATATGCGCTTCGATTCGATCAATGACGCCGCCTTCGAGCCGCCAGCTCTTGAGCAGTTCAAAAATCTTGTTGTTGCGCCGCATGATGCATCGCCGCACCCGCCTGGCTTCGTCAGGCTCCATCTGTTCGGCGAACATACGGTCACGGAACGCCTGGATTTCATCGTTTACCTGGCGGATTGCGGAAATGGTTTCCAGAAAACTTTCGATCTGAACCATCTCGTCCACATAAGCATCGCCCTCATCCACGTCGCGCAATACATGCTTGGGCCGCAGGGCGCCTTTTTCGATCAGGTTTCCGAATTCGAGGATGTACTGTACGCCCAAAGAGGTTTCCAGCAGGGCCTTGAGAACGTCCTGCTCTCCCGCTTCGATCTTTTTGGCGATCTCCACCTCTCCTTCGCGGCTGAGCAGAGTGACCATCCCCATCTCGCGCAGATACATTTTCACCGGGTCGGTCACCGATCCGAAATCGGATACGCTTACGGCCTTGCTCAATACCGCCTTCTTTTCGGAAGCGCTCTCTTTTTCGGTTGTTTCCCCTTCTTTTTCGATGATCTCGATGTCCATGTCGTCGAACATCATCAGGGTATCGTCGATCATCTCCGAAGACATCATCTCGTTGGGCAGCGCCTCGTTGATTTCGTCATAGGTCAGCGAGCCCTGCTCTTTGCCTTTTTTAATAAGCGCCTTGAGCGCTTTCTGGTCGTTCTTTTCAGTGGTCTTCGCGTTTTTGTCCGATTGTTTTTCCTTTGCAGCGGCGCCGACTGCAGCCTTTTTACCGGCCGGAGCCTTCGCTTTTTTCGCGGCTGTCTTTTTTGCAGCCGGTCTGGCTTTGACGCTGCGCTTGTCATCGGATTTTTTGGTCATGCCGTTTGCCTCCTGAATAGATACAGGATTATTATTTAAAATGGGGGCGCATCGCTTTGCCGCGCCGTTTTCCCTTGCGCCTGAAGCTGCTTTTCCCGCAATAGTTGGGCCAAAAGAGCATCGTCACCGCTTTTTTCGGCGGCTTCGATCCGTTTAAGCAGTTCCTTGTCCCGACGTCTGATGCTGTTTTCAAACTGGTGGATCAGGGCCATGCAGCCCTGCCTGCCCCAATGTTCGTCGTTGATGGACAGTCGGGTCACCACCGCTCTTTTTTCCGGGTCCTCCCAGCGGGATACCAGGCTGGCAATATCGCTGCCGTTTTGGTTGAAATGATCGATGATCTCCTTTCCTATCTCCGTCAGTACGGGATCGGTAAAATGGTCGGTCAGCCGCCTCCGCTGTATATCGGCGACCATCTCCGGAAACTGAAGCATCATGGCCACCAGGCGCCGCTCCATCCGGTAGGTTTCTCCCCTTACCGAGGTCGCCTCCCGGACCGGGTCTCTTTCGCCGCCTGTGTTTGTCCATGCCGGTCTGGCCGGTGCAGGCTTCCAGCGGCGGATTTTATCCAGGACAATCGATTCCTCCACCCCGATTCGTTCGGCCAGGTGCTTGATCCGCAGCGAGCGGGCCACCGGATCGCCAATGGCTGCAATCGCCGGTCTCAGGTCGTTGACGATGCGCACCTTGCCTTCGACGCTCAACCCGTATCGGTCCACCGCCGATTCGGCCATGAAGGAAAACATGGCCATGGCGCTGTTGGCCGCTTTCATAAAATCGTCAGGCCCCTGCTCCATTAAGAAAGAGTCCGGATCATGGCCTTCGGGCAGCACCAGAATCCTGGCCTCCAGGTCTCCTTTCTGAAAAACCGCGACACTGCGCTGGGCCGCCTTGATTCCCGCCTGGTCAGAGTCGTAAACCAGAACGGCTTTGCCCCCCTCGCCCACGAATCCCCGGAGGATGCGGACATGATCCGCCGTCAGGGATGTGCCCAGGGTGGCCACCGTGTTTGCGATGCCGAACTGGTGCATGGAGAGCAGGTCGAAATATCCTTCCACCACGTAAACCGTCCCTGTTTCCCGGCATTTGGGGCGAGCCGCGTTCAGCCCGTAAAGGGAGCGGCTTTTGTTGTATACAGGGGTTTCGGGACTATTCAGGTATTTGGGAAGCGCGTCGTCCATCACGCGGCCGCCAAACCCGATGGGCTGATTCTGGGCGTTGAAAATGGGAAAAACGATCCGGTTGCGAAACCGGTCGTAATAGCCCTCCCCTTTTTTACGGGGAACAATCAGGCCCGCCTGCGCGGCCATGACCGGCGACCTTTTGCGTGAATGCAGGTACCGGGTAAGATGGTCCCAGCCATCGGGGGCGAATCCCAGCCTGTAGTCGTCGATGGTCTTCCGGGTCATTCCCCGTTTCAGCAGATAGCCCATGGCCTGCTGCCCTTCCCTGCCTGAAAGCAAACGCTCGCGGTAAAACGCCATGGCTTCGTCGATAAGCGTTAGTATCGTTTCCCGCTCCGTCAACTTTTTTTTCTCGGAAGGGGACAGATCCCGGGTGGGAAGATCGATTCCGTAACGCCGGGCCAGTGTGCGCGCCGCTTCGGGGAAGGAGAGGCCGCCCTGTTTCATCAGAAAAGTGAAAACGTTCCCGCCGGCACCGCAGCCGAAACAATGAAAGATCTGTTTATCCGGGCTCACCGTGAAAGATGGGGTTTTTTCAGCGTGAAAAGGGCATAGCCCCAGGAAGTTACGCCCTGCGCGCCGCAGGGAGACAACTTCCGATACGATATCGACGATATCGGAAGCGTTTTTGATCGCTTCAATTTTGTCTTCAGGGATTAGCGCCGCCAAGAAAAGCCGCCTCCATTTCAAATGGATTCGGGTTTATTCGTGTTCCGGTAGGACCGGGACCGTTTTTACGAGGGTACGGTCATGGGCCGGATCGGCGGTGGATATGACGCCTGAACGCCGGGACAGTGCCTGTAGCTAATGTGTGCATAGGGCCAACCTTTTTTAAATTTAACAAGATAAACCCCGGGCTGTTGGTTGTCAATGCGACTTATGTGTTCTGTAGATAAAAAATCAGAGGGTTCCCTTTGAAGAAAGGATGCCGGGACGGGTCGTATCGGTTCGAACAGCCTGTTTGAGGGCCCGGCCCACGGACTTGAAAAGCGACTCCAGGACATGATGCTCGTTTTCCCCGTAAGGAACGTTGACGTGCAGATTCATTCCGCCTTTGACGGCAAAGGCCCTGAAAAATTCCTTGGCGAGACCGGCATCGAAGGGTCCGACGCAATCCAGGGCCTTTGGCAGGTTGTAAACCAGATACGGCCGGTTGGACAGGTCGATGGCCACCTGGGCAAGGGCTTCGTCCATGGGGGTCACGGCAAATCCGTAACGCTCGATGCCGGCCCGGTTGTCCAGTGCCGCCGATACAGCCTCTCCCAGAACCAGCCCGGCATCCTCCACGGTATGATGGAAATCGACATCCAGATCTCCGTTGGCCGTGACACTCAAATCGAAGCGTCCGTGAACGCAAAACAGGGTCAACATATGGTCGAAAAAAGGGATGCCGGTGTGGACATCGGCTTTTCCCTCCCCATCCAGCTCGATCTCCACCGCAACCTGGGTTTCCGTCGTTTTCCTTTCAATCCGGCTGGTTCGACTCATCAAGGTTCTCCTTGCAATCGGGATTCATCGTCCGCATCAATGGTATTGTCGATCAGTATCATCTGATCTTCAGGAATTTTTTCCTCTTCGGGAATCATTTTCAGAAATTGTGCGAAGTTGGCACGACGTTCTTGTTTGACTCTGTAGAGCGCATTGTTTTTGATGCTGCGCCGATCGAACCCGCTGCGGCGCGGGCGGCCGGAGCGGCACTCGGGCACCCTTGGCCGCTGGGAACTCAGACGCCGGTCGAACTGACGACGTCGACCTCCGTAATCGACAATTTCAGGCTCTTTGGGGTTTTCGTCCATTTATGCTTTAATACCTTGAAACGGCAGTCAAAGCAAGCGCTTCGACGCAAAGAACCGGTCAGTTCGGGTACCCGATTCATCCGAAAAAGAGCTTGCC
The DNA here is from genome assembly GCF_009688965.1 of Desulfosarcina widdelii. Classification (GTDB taxonomy): domain Bacteria; phylum Desulfobacterota; class Desulfobacteria; order Desulfobacterales; family Desulfosarcinaceae; genus Desulfosarcina; species Desulfosarcina widdelii. The sequence goes on from NZ_AP021875.1 coordinate 1,547,373, forward strand.
TCCATCCGCTTCGGGCATGTACACCCCATTTGAAATCAAATCCGGCAGTCTGCCCGTCGGCAATATGCCTGTGGGCAGTGCCAAAAAAGGAGCTTAGATGAAGCGAACAGGCCCCATTGAACTGAAGGACGCCTTCAAACAGGCGACCGACGATCAGGATAAAATCTGTCAACCGGAAAAAACCGTGGCTACGGTGAAAAAACGCATGCAGTCCATGGATTTGAAAATCCTTGAAAAGACTGAGCGTATCGACAATGGCCGGCTGGACATCCCCGTTTTTTTCAGCACCTGCGGTCACGATGCCCGGGCGGTTATCGGCACCCGGAAACAGATGGGCAAAGGCGCCACTCCCGCCCAGGCTGAGGCCAGCGCGGTGATGGAACTGGCCGAACGGTTCAGTTTCTTCAGTTTCTATAAAAATCGGAGCTACACGCAAACGGGGACCCGGGAACAGTTTCGCGAAGAGGCCATCTCATTTACGCAAATTGCCAAATCCGTACATGACGAATCGGACGATCTTTCCGCTGCCAAAAAGATTTTCGAAACCCTGCCCCTTCGCTGGACCGGCGCCTGGAACCTGACCCGGGAAAAAGAAGTGCTGGTTCCCATCGACTGGTTCTATGCCATCAATGCTTTCAACGGCCCTTCGGCGGGCAATTGCGTGGAAGAAGCACTGGTTCAGGGCATCTGCGAAATCGTCGAACGGCACGTGTCGTCGCTGATCAGTCGCAAGCGGCTGCCTGCAGCGCGAATCGACCCGCAGTCGACAACCGACCGGCTGGTCATGGAAATGCTGGACAAGTACGCCAGGGCAGGCGTCGAGCTGTTCGTCAACGACTTTACCCTGGACATGGGAATTCCCTCCATCGCGGTGCTGGCCTACGATCCGGCCACATTTCCCGCCAAAAGCGAAATCGTCTGGACCGCCGGAACCACCCCCGGTCCGGAAAAAGCCCTCAGCCGGGCGTTGACCGAGGTTGCCCAACTGGCTGGCGACTTTAACTCCGGGGCCAACTACGAAGCATCGGGCCTGCCCAAATTTACCCGGCTCGGCGATGCTGCCTACATCATGGAAGCTCCCGGACCGATTTCGATGACCGACCTGCCAGACCTCTCCAACGAAAACATCCGCAAAGAGGTGGAGGCATTGATCCAGGCCCTTGGCCAGCGCGACTACGAGGTGCTGACCATCGACACCACCCATCCCCAACTGGCCGTGCCGGCCCTTTACACCATCATCCCTGGCGCCCATTTCCGGGAACGGGCCGCCGGAACCAGTGTGGCTATGTTCGCTGCAAAAATCGCCACGGAAAACTTCGGTCCGGACGACGCCATCCGGCGTTTAACGGAAATGGAACGCCTGTTGCCGGGTAAATATTTCATTCAGTTCTACCTGGGCAACTGCCACCTGGAAAAAGGCGATCCCCGGCTGGCCCTGACACATTTTTCCCGGGCCCTGGACCTTTCCCTGGACCTGGCGTCAGCCAGGCAGGATATTCCCAGCATTTATTCCTACATGGGCGTCTGCTACAAGGACCTGGGCGACTATGAAAACGCCCTTGCCGTGCTGGCTAAGGGCGAAGCCCTGGATGCACGGCGTACGGACATTTACAACCTCATGGGATTTTGCCATTTCATGCGCAAGGAACACGAGGCCGCCATCCGCTGCTTTGAAAAGGTCATCCAACTGGATCCCGGTTCGGCCATCGACTACGCCAACATTGCCTCCAACTACCGGGACATGGGCAGGACCCAAGATGCGGTGCAGTACTACCGCCTGGCCCTGGAACTGGATCCATCCATCGACTTTGCCAGGGACAATCTTGCGCGATTGGCTGGAGACAACTCATAAACGTCGGGGGCCGATTGGCTCAAACCGGCTTCCGTGGATTACATGCACCGGCACCTTGCCAACCTCCTTCAGGCCGCTTACATTTAATTTCGACGACAAAAACAGCATTTCATCAGGAGGAATCCATGAATCAAGAGAAGCTGACCGTTCCCAATATTTCCTGCGGCCACTGTGTATCGGCCATCGAGTCGGAACTTGCCGAAATGGATGGCGTGACTTCAGTCAAGGCAGATGCCGAAACCAAAACCGTAACCGTTGGTTGGGAAGCCCCGGCTACAATCGAAAGCATTCGGGCCATCCTGGACGAAATCAACTATCCGGCCCAATAATGGCAAATCAGACACTGACATTGCCTATTTCGGGGATGACCTGCGCCAACTGCGCCATGAACATCTCCCGAGGCCTGAACAAACTCCCAGGTGTCGACGAGGCCAACGTCAATTTCGCCGCCGAGCAGGCCGCTGTCACCTTCGATCCGAAGACTGTTTCTGCGAAGGATCTGATCGCAAAAGTGGAAGCGCTCGGCTTTAAGGTGACGACGGCGCACATCGATTTTCCGATTACGGGGATGACTTGCGCCAACTGCGCCATGAACGTCGAACGGGCTCTGGGTAAAAAAGTTCCCGGGGTGGTGAACGCGGCGGTCAATTTCGCCGCCGAGCGGGCCGCCGTCGACTACCTTCCGTCCATGGCGACCCCGGACGATCTGGCAGCGGCGGTGGAAAAAGCCGGCTTCGGCGCCGTCATGGAGACGGAAGGCGAACCGGCCGACGCAGAAGCCGACGCCCGCGCAAGGGAAATTGCCGATCAGACCCGCAAGTTCACCGTGGGCGTCGTTTTCGCCCTGCCCCTCTTTCTTCTCAGCATGGCCAGGGATTTCGGCGTCACCGGGCCATGGAGCCACCATGCGTGGGTGAACTGGTTTTTCCTTCTGCTGGCCACGCCCGTACAGTTCTACACCGGCTGGGACTACTATGTCAGCGGCCTGAAGAGCCTGCGCAACAAAAGCGCCAACATGGACGTTCTGGTGGCCATGGGATCGTCCACCGCCTATGTCTACTCCCTGGCCGTCCTGCTGCTGCCCGGTTTGGGGGACCACGTCTACTTCGAAACCTCGGCGGTGATTATCACCCTGATCAAAATGGGCAAGCTGCTCGAGGCGCGCTCCAAGGGCAAAACCGGCAACGCCATCCGCAAACTGATGGGGCTGCGCCCCAAAACCGCCACCGTGATCCAAAAAGGGGTGGAGGTGGAGATCCCCATCGATCGGGTACGGGTGAATGACGTGGTAGTGGTGCGGCCCGGCGAACGAATTCCCGTGGACGGACGGGTGAACCAGGGCGTTTCGTCGGTGGACGAATCCATGCTCACTGGCGAGCCTATCCCCGTGGACAAAAAGGAAGGCGACACGGTCGCCGCCGGAACCATCAACAGCCAGGGAATGCTGACCTTTACCGCCACCCGGGTGGGGCGCAAAACCGCCCTGGCCCAGATCATCCGTTTGGTTCAGGAGGCCCAGGGCAGCAAGGCGCCCATTCAAGCCCTGGCGGATCGGGTGGCCGCCGTGTTCGTGCCGGCGATCATCGTCATCGCTCTGTTGGTTTTCGGGATCTGGATTCTGGTGTCTGGAGATTTCGTCACCGCCATGATCCGCATGGTGGCCGTTCTGGTCATTGCCTGCCCCTGCGCGCTGGGGCTGGCCACGCCTACGGCCATTATGGCCGGAACCGGCAAGGGCGCCGAAAGGGGCATGCTCATTAAAAACAGCCGCGCGCTTGAAGAGGCGACCCGCCTGACCACCGTGGTTCTGGATAAAACCGGCACCATTACCGAAGGCCGGCCGGTGGTTACCGATCTGCTTCCCGATGACCAAGGGAGCATGAGCGAAATGGAACTGCTCACCCTGGCCGCCTCGGTGGAAAAGGGGTCCGAGCACCCCTTAGGCCGGGCCATCGTAGAAAAGGCCGAAGCGACGGGCCTCACCCTGGCGAATTCGGTGGATTTCAAAGCCCACGGAGGCCACGGCGTAGAGGCCCGGGTGGAAGGCCGCACCCTGCGGGTGGGCAAACCGCGTTGGTTCGAGAAGGGATCGGTGAAGATGTCGTCCCAAACGGATATACGCATCGCCGAGCTTCAAAGCCAGGGCAAAACCGTCATGGTAACTGCCGAAGCGGATCGCATCCTTGGAATCATCGGTGTATCGGACCGCATCAAGGCGGACTCTCCTCCGGCCGTGGCCCGCTTGAAGCAGATGGGCCTGGAAACCGTGATGCTTACCGGCGACAACCGTCTGGCCGCCGAGGCCATCGGCAGGCAGGCCGGTGTCGATACGGTGGAAGCTGAAGTGCAACCGGAGGATAAGGCCCTGCGGGTCGAGGCGTTACAGGCCGAGGGAAAAATCGTGGCCATGGTGGGAGATGGAATCAATGACGCCCCGGCGCTGGCCCGCGCCGACGTCGGCATGGCCATCGGGACGGGCACGGATGTGGCCATCGAAACCGCCGAGGTGATCCTGGCGTCCGGATCGCTTAGCGGCGTTCCGCGGGTCATTGCCCTGAGCCGGGCTACCATGACGACGATCCGCCAGAATCTGTTCTGGGCCTTTTTCTATAATGCCGTCTTGATCCCCGTGGCCGCGGGGGCGCTCTACCCGTTTGAAGGGCTGCCAATAATGCTGCGCCAGTTGCATCCCATTCTGGCCGCCCTGGCCATGGCCTTTTCCAGTATTTCGGTGGTATCCAACAGCTTGCGGCTATACCGAAAGTAACTCATCGCTCGTAGCGTGTAGCTCATAGAAAAAAACCACTTCCCGCCATCAGCTATCAGCTACGCGCTAACAGCTCATCCGCCAGATCGTTGTAGTCGATGGCTCCGTAGCTGCTCTGGCGGTAGAAGACCACCGGCTTGCCGACCTCGGCGCTCTCGGCAATGGTGGTATTGTTGCGGATGGCCGTCGAAAAAACCAGATCCCGGTAGCGCTCGTCGCTTTTAAGCCGCTCCATGACCTCCCTGGACACCCTCGTGCGCAAATCCACCAGCGTCGGCACGATGCCGGAGACAAACAGCTTCGGATTGATCTCTTCTTTAACCGCCTCGATGGTGTCGAACAGTTCCTCCAGGGCGCCGAAGGCGTATGGATGGGTCTGGCAGGGAACCAGGACTTCCGAGGCGCAGGAAAAAACATTGATGGTGAGCAGGGAAAGGCTGGGGGGCGTGTCCAGCAGAACCATATCGTAATCCTTCAGAACCGGTCCCAGGGCCTCTTTCAGACGGTTTTCCCGGCCTTCGGCATCCACCAGTTCCACTTCGGCGCCTGAAAGATCCACATGGGAGGGAATCAGGTGCAGCCCCTCCCAGCGGGTGGGGATTACCGCCTCTGTCGCCGGCTTACGGCCGTTGTCCATGATCAGGTCGTAAACCGAAGGCCTTTCCTCATCGGCCGGGACACCCAGTCCTTTGGTCGCATTGGCCTGGGGATCCATGTCCACCACCAGTACGGACTGGTGGGAACGGGTCAGGGCAGCCGCCAGGTTAACCACCGTAGCCGTTTTACCGACACCGCCCTTTTCGTTTGCCACCGCAATGGTTCTGGTTTTCTTCTTGGCCATCCTACCTCCCTTCCGCGAGATGTTTCGCCTTTCTCTAACGGGCCATTAACAAACGGACGCTATCCGTTCAGTTGCTCCAGATCGTTTCTCAGATTCGAGATCTTTTCCTGCAGCACGCTGGATGCCTCACCCATCTTTGCCAGCGAAGCGGACACTTTTTCCTTGTCCAGCCGCTCTTCGCCCATCAGATCCACCAGCCGGGAAAGATCGGCCCCATGGTGCCGGAAGCGATCCTGAACCTGGCCGTAAAGGGCGGATGCGGCGGCATCGGCCAGTTTGAGCATGTACTGATACTTGATGTTCTCCCTGTAATCCTTCATGTGAAAGAGGATGGATCGCTCCGTCTCCCGTTTCATTCGTTTGATACCCGAAGCCAGCGCCAGAAACTGCTCTCCATGGGCCTTGTCTCCGGTTTTTTTCAAGGCCTTTTTCACCAGGTTGACAAGCTTGTAGAATCCGAAACGCATGACCGCTTCGGTTTTGATCTGGGCGGAATAGCGCATGGTTGCAGCGGCCGGGGGCAGGGAAAGGCCGGCCGTTTTTCGAATCGTTTCCAGTTCCGGACCGACACGGATGGTCGAGCGCGGCCGCCGCTGGTCATTCTTCTCATCGTTCACGGCGGCGGTAACTGGCTTTAAGGCTTCATCGATCATGGCCCCGTAAGGTTCGGCAATTTCGTCCAGGTATTCCGCCAGGATCTTCTCCCGGGACCTGATGAAGTTGATCACCATGGGGTTCACAGTTTCGGCCATGTGGGCATCCACCGCCTGCTTGAATTCCTGGAACACCATGTAAAGTGTTTTGGCGAACCCCGCCGCTTTCAGGTTTTCGCTGTAGCGCTCCATCTCAACCCGATAGCCCCGTACAAATTGCACCACGCCCTCGACCACCCCGCCGTCGTGCTCTTTGAAAAACCCGTCAATGGCACTTTTCAGGTCCCGCTTGGCATGGAGCAAAGCCCCGTCGATGGCGTTTTTCACAGTCTGTTTCAGCCGGTCCAGTCGCCCCTGCTGCCGGTGAGCATGATCGGCCAGTTCCCTGGCGCCATTGACATCGCGGGCCAGCAGGTCGCGGTTAAAGGCAATCCAGTTGCCGATACCGCCGGCGACGATCTCCAGACGTTCCAGATGGTTTTTCAGCAGCAGGTGGCTTTTCTCCCGACTGATCTTTTGTTCCAGAAATTTCTCAAAGCGGCTTCGTTCCCGGTCGGCGAAGGCGACCATCTCCGCCTCACGGCACCAGTGCGCGTATCGATCCCGGTCTCTCGGAGACAGATCGGCTTCCATCTGAGCCATGAGGTGAAAAAGGGCTGAAAATGTGAAAAGCTTGGGTTCGGGGCACAGCACGCTCAGATCGGCTTCGATTTTGCGAACGCCTTCGATCAGATCCTCGAGGGATTCATGCTCGCTGAAATCGCAGTTCACGATAAAAGCGACGGTGTCCATAATGCCCATTTTGCGAATCATGGACAAAAACCGGATGTCCGCCTGGCGCAGGCCCGTGCGGCTGCTGATCACGTACAGAGTCAGGTGGGCCATCATCAGATAGTCCTGAATCATGGCCAGGTGCAGCGGGTTGGGAGAATCGCTGCCCTGGCAGTCGGCAATCTCTACCCCCTGACCCAAACCGGACCTGTCGATTTCCAGTTGAATATCCTTGAGGTAGACGGCCATGGCGTCGTCGCCGACAAAATCGCGATGTTCGGGAAAACGTCCGTTTTCGAAAATGACGGTCCGCTGGTCCGCTTCGACCAGTTCCCTGACACGCTCGTACCCGTTCAGACAGCATTCCAGAAGCACGCTTCCGGCGCTGCGGGTGTCGTTGGAAATCAATTGGTCGGCGGCCAGATCGTCCAGGGCCGCGGAAAGAACTTGGCGATCCTTTTCTCTTCGAATATCGAAGGGTTGTGTCTCTCCGGATTGGCTATTCGAAGGTAAGAGCACCGACGCCTGATCGATCTCCCGGTTCACCTCGTCCCAGCTTTTCAGGTAGAGGATGGCCCGCAGTCCGGAACCGATTCTCACCCGGGTGACAATGGAGGTCACCACGCCGGCGCCGCGTTTCAGGTAGTCACCGCCAAAAAGGGTGTTGACGAAGGTACTCTTCCCGGACTTGATGGCGCCCACCACGGCCACGCGCATGGTCTCTTGCGATATCTGCTCCGAAATGGTCCGGCAGGTTGACCTCCAATGAGCGATCCCTTCATCGACGCGTTCGGTAATCTCCTCGGCATCGTCGAGAAGACGAGCCGTGTCATTGCTGATTTCGGCGAGCTGGTGCTTCAGGGTTTCGTAAGCGGGCATATCGATCAGTTCTCAGGTTCGGTAACGATTTAGGAAAAAGAGGAATTGCATGTAAATCGGCCGGAATCGGCCCGCGGGCTCCATCCGGACCTCGACGGCAAATGTTTACCGTTAAACGAATCGATTGTCAAAGCCTTACAGACCCGGGACAGACAGCGGCCGGAACTCTTCAAACAAACACAAAGGCTTGTAAATCTTATGAGTTAATGCTATATAGGGCTTTCGTGCGTGTTGAGATGGGCGGATCGCCGTCGCCAAATCCACATAAGGAATACCAGACACATGTCAGAAAAACATCCTGAATGTCCATTATACAACCCCCTGAACTGCAAGGAGTACTACAATCCCAAACTCTGCGCATTCGTCAGGAAGGACAAGGTTTGCCTGAAGAAGAAAAAGCCGAAGCAAAAACCCAAAAAGAATGACGCCCAATAAAAAAACCGCGGTACAATTTCACGCAAACCGCTTTTTTACGGTTACTGCCATTTTGTCGACGACTTCCTGAAGTTTTCCACTAAGCGTGACCCGGTATATCGGAAAGCAGCGCCGGGTCGATACCGATCGTTTTCATGGCCGCCTCCCAGCGTTGATCCACATCCAGCCGAAAGGCGATCTCCTCCGAATAAGAACATGTGATCCAGGCATTGCCACGAATTTCACCCTCCAGTTGACCGGGCCCCCAACCGGCGCATCCCAGAGAGATAATAAAAGACCGGGGCCCTTTGCCCATGGCGATGGCTTGAAGAATATCCCGTGAATTGCTCAACGCCAGTTCTTCGGTAACCATCATGCTGCCTTCCCAGTCAAAAGGTTCGCCGTGAAGGACAAAAAGCTCGTTGGCATGGACCGGTCCCCCGATGTGAACCGGAATGCGGTGGGCTTCGGCAAAAGTCGGGATCTGCAGTTCGTCGAAAATCATTTGCCCGTTGACTTCCGGATGAATCCGCGTGATTACGATCCCCATGGCCCCTTTCTGATTGTGCTCGGACAGGCAGGTCACGCTCTGGTAAAAATTGGGGTCGGCCAGTCCGGGCATGGCGATGAGAAATTTGCCTTTCAAAGATTGCCATGTCTGGTCCATATCGGGAGTCTCCCCGGTCTGAAGGTTGCAGAGGTTGCCACAGTGTAGCTGCGCATCGGCCCAAAGGCAAGAAAAAGCTTGACTTGCCGGAAGCGTACTGTTAGGGGTGAGCCCATATTCGGAAGGCTTGTAGAATCTATGAAAAATCGTTTCGCCCTTATCAGCATTATTGGTCTTATTCTTATCCTCGTAGTGGGTGTCCTTATCCACCACGAGGAAACGGGGGCGATAATGGCCTAAACCAGCCAACACCGGAAATCACAAAATCCGTTATCTCCCCTAAGAGGCGATAACGGATTTTTTTTTGTTTTTTTGGAAAGGAAATATCCGGAATGAAAAGCGACGCGGCTAAAAAAGGAATCGAACGGGCACCGCACAGGGCCCTTTTCAAAGCGATCGGGTACACGGACGAAGAAATCGGGCGACCACTGGTCGGCATTGCCAATGCCGTCAACACCGCCATTCCCGGTCACGTTCATCTCAATACCCTGTCACAGGCGGTAAAGGCCGGAATCTACATAGCTGGCGGGACGCCGGTGGAATTCGGAACCATCGGCGTATGCGATGGCATCGCCATGAACCATATGGGTATGAAGTACTCTCTGGCCAGCCGCGAACTCATTGCCGACTCCGTCGAAGTGATGGCCACCGGCCATGCCCTGGACGCCCTGGTCATGATTCCCAACTGCGATAAAATCGTCCCCGGCATGCTCATGGCCGCCGCCCGTCTGGACCTGCCCACCATTTTCGTCAGCGGGGGGCCCATGCTGGCCGGGGAACATCCGGAAGTTCCCGGCCGCAAAATCGACCTGATTACTGTATTCGAGGCCGTCGGGGCCGTAAAAGCGGGAAAAATGGAAGCCGGGAGCCTTACGGCCATCGAAGACGCCGCGTGCCCCACCTGCGGCTCGTGCGCCGGAATGTTCACGGCGAACTCCATGAACTGCCTTACCGAAGTGATCGGCATGGGCCTGCCGGGCAACGGGACCATCCCGGCCGTCTACTCGGCCCGGGTGCGCCTGGCCAAGCAGGCCGGAATTCGGATTCTCGATTTATGGAAACACGGGATTACTGCCCGAAGCATTATGACCGCCAGGTCCTTTCATAACGCCCTGACCGTGGATATGGCCCTGGGGTGTTCGACGAACACGGTGCTGCATCTGCCGGCCATCGCCGCCGAAGCCGGGGTAGAACTGGATTTGAACCGGATCAACACCATCAGTGAAAAAACGCCTCACATCTGCTCGCTCAGCCCCGGCGGCACCCATCACATTCAGGACCTGAACCGAGCTGGCGGAATCGGTGCCGTTCTCAAAACCCTGGCCGCCGGAGGAATGATCCATGACGACTGCCTCACGGCCACGGGCAAAACCGTTTCCGAAAATATCGCCGAAGTCGGCGTCTTCGACCCCGAGGTGATCCGCCCCCTGGACAACCCCTACCATCGTCAGGGGGGCCTGGCGGTTCTCTACGGCAACCTGGCGCCCGAGGGATGCGTGGTCAAACAGTCCGCCGTTCTGGAATCGATGATGCGCCACGAAGGACCGGCCCGGGTTTTCGATTCGGAAGAGGAGGCGACCCGGGCCATCATGGAGGGCCGCATTGTAAAAGGCGATGTAGTCGTTGTCCGTTACGAAGGACCCAGGGGCGGACCCGGCATGCGTGAAATGCTCACCCCGACCTCGGCCATCGCAGGCATGGGGCTGGACGCTTACGTCGCGTTGATCACCGACGGGCGCTTTTCGGGCGGCTCCCGTGGGGCTGCCATCGGCCATGTCTCGCCGGAAGCGGCCCAGGGCGGGGCCATTGCCCTGGTAAAAGAAGGCGACCGCATCGCCATCGACATCCCCGGCAAGGCGATTCGCCTGATGGTTCCTGACGATGAGATCGAACGGCGCCGATCGGACTGGCAGCCACCGGAGCCCAAGATTCGCCAAGGATACATGGCGCGTTATGCACGGCAGGTTTCTTCGGCCAGTCAGGGGGCCATTGTCCGATGACGGAGGCCGGATGGCGGAAGACGGAGGTCGGAGGCCGGAAGACAGAAACCTGACATTAGAACTCCGACACCGAAAAATTAGAATAATAAGGAATAGATCAATGAAGCTCAAGGGAGCACAGATTCTGATGGAAGTCCTCAAGGAAGAGGGCGTGGATTCCGTTTTCGGGTTTCCCGGCGGCGCCACCATCGACATTCACGACAGCCTGGAGGGAACCGATATCCGCCACTACCTGGTGCGTCACGAGCAGGGGGCCGTGCATGCCGCCGACGGCTACGCCCGCGTCACCGGCAAGGTCGGTGTCTGTATCGTCACTTCCGGGCCGGGCGCCACCAATGCCGTCACCGGAGTGGCCACCGCTTACATGGATTCGATTCCCCTGGTGATCGTCTGCGGCCAGGTGCCCACCCATCTGATCGGCAACGACGCCTTTCAGGAGGTGGATATCGTCGGCATCACCCGACCCTGCACCAAGCACAACTACCTGGTGCCTTCCGTGGAGGAACTTCCCAGAATTCTCAAGGAGGCCTTTCACATTGCCCGCTCCGGTCGGCCGGGTCCGGTGCTGGTGGACATCCCGAAAAATGTGCAGCAGGCGATGACCAACTTCAAGCCCAAGCAGAAGGTCAAGCTCAAATCCTACAACCCGACTTACAAACCCAACGCCAAGCAACTGCGCAAAGTGGTCGATCTGATTAAAGCCGCCCAACGCCCGCTGATCTTTGCCGGCGGCGGCGTGATTCTTTCCAAGGGAGCCGGGGAGTTGACCCACCTGGCCCGCACGGCCCGTATTCCTGTCACCATGTCCCTCATGGGGCTGGGCGCTTTTCCCGGTTCCGATCCCCTCTCACTGGGGATGATCGGTATGCACGGCACCTATCGGGCCAACATGAGCACGGCCGAATGCGATCTGCTTATCGGCATCGGCGTGCGTTTCGACGACCGGGTGACCGGCAAGACGGACTGTTTTGCCTCCCAGGCCAAGATCGTGCACATCGACATCGATCCCACCTCAATCCGCAAGAACGTGCCGGTGAGCATTCCCGTTGTGGGCGACTGTAAAAGCAGCCTGCAAACCATCAACAAATTTCTGGCAGAAGAGGATATGGACGCCATCACGGCCAATCGCGGCCCCTGGCTGGATCAGATCGAGCAGTGGCGACAAAACTACAAACTGGCCTACGACCAGGGAGAAACGGAAATCAAGCCGCAGTATGTGATCGAAAGACTCTACGAACTGACCCAGGGGAAAGCCATTATCACCACGGAAGTGGGTCAGAACCAGATGTGGGCGGCCCAGTACTACCACTTCGACCAACCGGGACATTTCGTCACTTCCGGCGGTCTGGGGACCATGGGATTCGGTCTGCCTGCGGCCATCGGCGCCCAGGTGGCCTTCCCCGATGCCCTGGTGGTGGATGTGGCCGGAGACGGCAGCATCCAGATGAACATTCAGGAAATGGCCACGGCCGTGCAGTATGGGCTGCCGGTCAAGGTGGTAATCCTGAACAACTGTTATCTGGGCATGGTTCGCCAGTGGCAGGAACTGTTTTACGACAAGCGCTACGCCTGTACCTGCATGGATCATGCGCCCGACTTCGTCAAACTGGCCGAGGCCTTTGGCGCCGCGGGACTGCGGGCTACCCGTCCGGACGAAGTGGAAACGGTTCTGCGCCGGGGTCTGGAAACGCCCGGGCCGGTAATCATGGATTTCCAGGTGACCAAGGAAGAGTGCGTCTACCCCATGGTTCCGGCGGGGGCGCCTATAACGGAAATGCTGCTGGTTTAGAGGATTGTGATGGAAGAGAAAAAACATATATTGACCATGCTGGTGGACAACGAACCGGGTGTGCTCTCCCGAATCGTTGGATTGTTCAGCGGCCGGGGATTCAACATAGAAAGCCTGTGCGTGGCGGAAACCATCGATCCTAAGGTATCCCGGATCACTATTGTCACCAAAGCCAACGAACCGCTCGTTGAACAGATCGAAAAGCAGCTTCGAAAACTCATCAATGTGATCAAGCTCAGGGACCTTACCGGGTCACGATCGGTTCAACGGGAAATGGCGCTGATCTGTGTGCGGGCCAAACCGGAGGCTCGCGACGAGATTCTGCGGATCGTGGACATTTTCAGATGCAAGGTGGTCGACGTGGGGCCCGAATATTACATCATCGAGGCCACCGGGACCGAGGACAAGATGCGGGCGCTGGTCAATCTGCTCAAACCCATGGGCATCAAGAAAATCGCCCGCACCGGCACTATCGCCCTGTTCAGGGAACCCAACTGATCCGGTTGCCTGGCCGCCGTCGGGGCGGCAGGCAAAACCGGTGAAACCGACCCGGTAGTGACTGACTGCAGACCTGCCGGTGAAAAATGAACATTTCAAGGAGTATTCGATGGCAAATATCGATTTTGGCGGAACGATTGAAGAAGTGATCACCTCGGAAGAATTCACCCTCCAGCGAGCTCGGGAGGTACTGGAAAACGAAACCGTGGCCGTTCTCGGCTACGGCGTGCAGGGGCCGGGCCAGGCACTGAACATGCGCGACAACGGGATTGCCGTAATTGTCGGCCAGCGGGAAGGGACCGCTTCATGGGACAAGGCCGTGGCCGACGGTTTCGTTCCGGGTAAGACCCTCTTATCCATCGAAGAGGCGGCCCGCAAGGCCACCGTGATCCAGTACCTGCTCTCCGATGCCGGCCAGGTGGCCATGTGGCCCACCATCAAAGATTGCCTCAACGAAGGCGACGCCCTGTACTTCTCACACGGATTCGGCATCGTTTATCGCGAGCAGACCGGTATCGTGCCCCCGGAAAATGTGGACGTGATCCTGGCGGCACCCAAAGGCTCCGGAACCACGGTTCGAACCAACTTTCTGGACGGCAGCGGAATCAACTCCAGTTTCGCCGTTCACCAGGACTTTACCGGCCGGGCCAAGGATCGGACTCTCGCCCTGGGCATCGCCATCGGCTCCGGCTACCTGTTTCCAACCACCTTCGAAAAAGAAGTTCACAGCGACCTCACCGGAGAGCGCGGGGTTCTCATGGGCTGCCTGGCCGGCGTCATGGAAGCCCAGTACAACGTGCTGCGTAAAAATGGCCACAGCCCCAGCGAGGCCTTCAACGAAACCGTGGAAGAACTCACCCAGAGCCTGATTCGCCTGGTGGCCCAAAACGGCATGGACTGGATGTACGCCAATTGCAGCACCACGGCCCAGCGCGGTGCTCTGGACTGGGCTCCCCGCTTTCGCGAAGCCGTCGCACCGGTGTTCGAACAGTTATACGAAAGCGTGATCACCGGAGAAGAAACCCGGCGCACGCTGACCTGCAACAGTGCCGCGGACTACCGGGAAAAATTGGACGCCGAATTGAAAGCCATTCACGACTCTGAGATGTGGCGGGCCGGCGCCGCGGTTCGCGCCCTGCGCCCGGAAAACAGGCGCAAATAAGAACGGGTTCGGGGGTCCGGCGCAAACGATCGGCCGGATCCCCGCTCACAGCCGTTTGAAGGAGAAAGAGCCATGGAACCGCTCCTGATCTACGACACCACCTTGAGAGACGGAACTCAGGGAGAAAATATCACGTTCACCGCGGACGAGAAGTTAAAGATCGCCCTGCGCCTGGATGAGATGGGCATCCACTATGTCGAGGGCGGATGGCCCGGATCCAATCCCCGCGACATCCGGTTTTTCGATCTGGCCAAACGCGAGAGGTTCGCCACCACGCGCATCACCGCCTTCGGTTCGACCTGCAAAGCTGGCATCCCTGCCGCCGACGACCCCAACCTGCAGGCCATTTTGAAAACCGGGACCCCGGCGGCGGCTATTTTCGGCAAGAGCTGGCCCTTGCACGTGGAAGCCATTATGGGCAACACATTGGCCGAAAATATCTCCATGATTTCTGACAGTGTAGATTTTCTCAAGACCAACGGCCTGGAAGTAATCTACGACGCCGAACACTTCTTCGACGGATTCAAGGAATCTCCCGAGTATGCCGTTCAAACCCTGGCAGCGGCTGCCGATGCCGGCGCCGATTTTCTGGTTCTTTGCGACACCAACGGGGGCACCCTGCCCCATGAGGTGGACGCCATCATCCGCTCGGTCAAGCAGGCCCTGGAAAAACAGGGGCTGGACGCCGGCCGCATGAAGCTGGGCATCCACACCCACAACGACTGCGGCATGGCCGAGGCCAACGCCGTATCTGCCGTGAACTGTGGAGCCGTCATGGTCCACGGCACCATCAACGGCTACGGAGAACGCTGCGGGAATGCCGACCTCACCACCCTGATTCCGGTGTTCAACGCCAAAATGAAGCATACCTGCATACCGGAAGAGAAGTTATGCGGGCTGAAGAGCCTTTCGCGTTTCGTCAGTGAAACGGCCAACATCGTGCCTTTAAACAGCCGTCCTTTCGTGGGACGCAGCGCTTTTGCCCATAAGGGCGGCATCCACGTCAGCGCGATCATGAAGGAATCCCGGGCTTACGAGCACATCGACCCGGAAATTGTCGGCAACCAGCGCCGGGTCCTGATGTCCGATCTGGCCGGCAAGAGCAATGTAGAATACAAGGCCAGGGAAATGGGCGTGGACCTGTGTGCCAACGGATGCGACAGCAAAACCATCGTCAAAGCGATCAAGCAGATGGAAGACGAAGGATACCAGTTCGACGTGGCCGACGGATCCTTCAAAATCATGCTGGAAAAGTTTACCGAACAGTTCAAACCGCTGTTCGACCTGGAGTCGTTCCGGGTGACCATCGAAAAGGACAAAGACCTGCCCTGTTCGGCCCACGCCACCATCAAGATCTCGGTCGACGACAGCCACGAAATTACCGCGGCCGAAGGCTTGGGCCCGGTCAGTGCCCTGGACAACGCCCTGAGAAAAGCACTGGGTAATTTCTACCCGGATCTGGACACCATGAAATTGGTGGACTTCAAGGTCCGCGTGGTGGACGGCCGGGATGGAACGGCCGCCAAGGTTCGGGTATTCATCGAATCACGCGACCACGATCAGATCTGGAGCACCATCGGGGTGTCCGAAGACATTATCGAGGCCAGTTGGCAGGCTCTGGCGGACAGCTTCCAGTTTAAACTGGCCAAAGAGGCACGAAAAAATCGGTCGGCCACCGAAAACCCTAAAACCAAAGATCTCAAACTGGGCTGGTCCATGTCATGCAATGCATGATGGATCTGGCTGACATTTAGCCCTGAAAGATGAAACGATCATGAATCCCACCAAGGAAGGTATCAACGCCGCGGGAAAAGCCAAAGGCAGAATCCCGCGGCCCATGCTCGCAGTTGCCTGACCGACCGCTGAATTCTTGTTGCCGTCGTCCCCGCTAAGACGAGGATCCACCGCTGACATTCTTATGGATTCCTGCCTTTGCGGAAAGGATATGAGGGGTGTTCACCAAAAGGTCGGCCACCGGATTGGCAAAATAATTATCCTAATCATTTCAATGAGAAAAGAAATCCTTATCTGTCTATAAAAGGAGAACAACAATGACCGAACGCGTAAAAATATTCGATACCACCTTGCGGGACGGCGAGCAGAGCCCCGGCGCCAGCATGAACACCAACGAGAAATTGCGCCTGGCCGTCCAGTTGGAAAAGCTGGGTGTCGACGTTATCGAGGCGGGTTTTCCGGCCGCATCGGAAGGCGATCTCGAAGCAGTTACGAAGATCGCCCAACGGCTCAAAACCAGCGTGGTTGCCGGGCTGGCACGGACCAACAAGGAAGATATCGACCTGGCATGGTCGGCCGTGCAGCATGCGGCCAAACCCTGCATCCACACCTTCATCGCCACGTCTGACCTGCACCTGAAGTACAAATTGAACATGAGCCGGGACGAGGTACTCAACGCCGCAGTGGAGGCCGTCCGCTACGCCAAATCTTTCACCGACAATGTTGAGTTTTCCGCCGAAGATGGCTCCCGAAGCGACCGCGACTATCTATGCAAGGTGTTCGAGGCGGCCATCGAGGCAGGTGCCACCACCATCAACCTCCCGGATACTGTGGGGTACGCCATTCCCCAAGAATTCGAGGAGATGGTCCGGTATGTCATGGCCCACACGCCCAATATGCACAAAGCCACATTGAGCGTCCACTGCCACAACGATCTGGGCCTGGCCACGGCCAACACCGTTGCGGCCATCAACGCAGGTGCCCGCCAGGCTGAAGTGACCATCAACGGCATCGGCGAGCGGGCCGGCAACACCAGCATGGAAGAGGTGGTCATGGCCCTGCATACCCGCAACAACCTGATGCCCTTCGAGACCGGCATCCTTACCGAGCACATTTACCCCACCAGCCGTCTGGTGAGCATGATCACCGGCATCATGGTTCAGCCCAACAAAGCCGTCGTGGGGGCCAATGCCTTTGCCCACGAAGCCGGCATCCATCAGGACGGCGTGCTGAAAAACCCCATGACCTACGAGATCATGAAACCGGAAACCATTGGCCTGAGCAAAAATCAACTGGTCCTGGGCAAACACTCCGGTCGGCACGCTCTTCACACGCATTTGAAACAGTTGGGCTACGATCTTTCCGACGAAGAGTTGAAAACGGTCTTCAAACAGTTCAAGGCGTTGGCTGACAGGAAAAAGCACGTCATGGACGAAGACCTCGAGGCCCTGGTCACCGAGGGTGTGCTGCGGTCCTCCGAAATCTTCAGGCTGGAGTATCTGCATGTGACCTGCGGTACGACGGTCATGCCCATGGCCAGCGTCAAGCTCTCCATCAACGACCGCAGCGTCAAAGGCGCCAATTACGGCAACGGTCCCATCGACTCGGCCTTCAACACCATTGCCCAGTTGACCGGCACCGGTGCCGAACTGCTGCGCTTCACCGTCAGCGCCCTGACCGGCGGCACCGACGCTCAGGGCGAGGTGACGGTCCGGTTGCGGGAAAACGGTCTGGTTGCCCTGGGCCGCGGCTCCGACCCGGACATCATCACCGCCAGCGCCAAGGCCTACGTCAATGGGTTGAACCGGTTGGAGTATTTGAAGGCCCATCCGGTTAAGGCTTCGCAGACGCTGTAGGTTCAGAGGTCGAAGGGCAAAGGACGGACGATGGATGATGGACGATGGAAGTTCGGATGGGGAAATTTCGGGATTGGGGAATCATCCAGATCCGTGAATGTCGAACATCGAACGTCCAACTTTGAACTTCGAATAAGGCATGCTATCGTTTTTGATACGAATTAAATCGCGGTTGGAAGCCGCTCCCACGTTGAGTGGTGCTAAGCCTTTCACGCAATAAAAAATCGGGTACCGCGCCCATCGCGGTACCCGATTTTTTAAGGAAAAAACTTCTAGGAGGGTTTTTTCCTAACTTATGAATTTCTTGCGGCTCAATCCGGCCAGGCCTATGAGTCCGGTACCCAGAAGCAGCATGGTGGCGGGTTCGGGGACGGGTGCAGCAACCAAGTAGTTTTGACTTGTCTCGCTGAATGCGAGTGACAGGGCACCGATTCCATTGGTCCCATAATTAACGTCTGTAAGTGCCTCGATTATACTCTCATCTCCGCTATATGTCTTAATACCGAGCACATCCCATATGGCAACCTGATACATGCTCTTGGTAGCACCTTCGTAATGAGTGCCATAGAACCACTCCGTTGCTAGTGCAACTGCTTGTTTATTCAAATCGCCTGGAACAGAAACTAGCGTATAATCGTAGGGTTTCTGAAGAGGCGTAGCATCTACGCAGAAAGCTCCCAGATAATCGGAACCAGTCTGATCAGATTTAAAACCATAATCAGTAGCCCAACCGGTCCCATACGTGCCCTCTGGCGAACTATAGGATACTTCTACGTTTGTTAATGAAATAGCCATGGCATTTGGCACGATCAACAACATACTTACTAACAATAAAAATAAAACCCGTTTTCTCATAGCAATTTTTCCCTTTTTGGTAGCAATTGGAATGAATTTTCTGACAGCCGTCTATTGAATAGGAATATTAAGCAACTGGAATGCCAAAACTATAAGCCAGCCCAGCATTTTTCCTGCATCTTAATTATTCTATCAATTTTAATACCTTAGATAATCGATGGCTGTGTGATGGGCGAAAATGAATTGGTAAGGATTCCCATTCTGAATTTTTTAGGGTACTTAATAGCATAGTTGGGTGGATAACTATGAAAAGAATTTCACAACTTCGAGGTGAGCCGCATGCAATCACTGGTTTGATCATTGAAAGAAGCCGAGGCGTCCGGACAGTCTCCTGCAATGGGGGTACAATATGCAATGCGGGGTGGGCCACGTTGACAGGCGGCGAAAATCAATTAGAAATGGAAGGTCATTGGTGTCCGGTCGGGCAACAAATACATTCAGATTAGAAGGTATGGTAAGAAATTACGTCCGCAATGTTGACAAACTCGTAAAAAGTCACTGGCACGTCATGCCGGACTTGATCCGGCATCCAGAACATATTGAAATCACTGGATTCCGGCCCACGCCGGAATGACGAAAAATTGGAATTTCCTACTTTTTAAGGGACCGTCAAGGTATCATCCAACCGCTTCAATAGTAAGGTTTTGGCTTTGAGTTCCAATGCCATTAACTTAAGCCGCTATTGGTGCCGAAGCAGCCTTATCGGGATCAGAATCGCTATCGCTATCGCTATCGGTTTTTTCGATTTCGATCCCGACAGCGATAGCAACCCCGACTTATTTCCGATGGTACTTCGATTAAGCGAATGGCATGGCGTTGCACCTTATAACCCCAACAACCCCTCCCGTATCTTTTTATCCGCTTTCTCGCCAACGTTATAGCGATAATACATTTGTGCGAAGGTATTACCCGGAATGGTACCTTTGACCTGCCCCTGATAGGTCAGCGTGATGCCCTTGCCAGGAACGTAAAGCGATTCGGAAGTCAGTCCCGGCTCCATATCCTTGTCCAGCCAGGAGGCGTATTTATCGATGTCGGCGCGGTTGGCATCCACCAGATCTTTGGGATTGCCGGCTTCCATCAGTTCGACGAATCCTTCGCTGATCTTTTTGGCTGTGGCCTTGCTGGTCAGGTAGTGGGTGAGCATGTATTTGACCTGTTCGGATTCGATAACCTCTTTGGGGTCCTTGGTGGGATTTTCCAAGTAGAGGCCTACAGCGTAGACTTTCACAAAACCAAATTTTTTGAGATAAGACACACCGTTGAGTTTGAGGGTTTTGCCCTCGATGGTCTTCTCGGTGGGGAATTTGACGCCCAGAATCTCCACCTCCCCGGCAAAACCGGCACCGGCCAGAACAAAAACGAAAAACAGTGCTACGGTACATGCAACCACTCTTCTGCTCATAATCCTCTCCTTTGATTGGTATCGAAATGGTTTCAGCATCAAACGGTATCTTGGGCCAAACCGGATCAGGGTTTTGTTGCCATTGCCAACATTGTCTTTGAATTTACCCGATTCGTTTAAAAATGCAACGCCATATTTTAAGTCAGGAAAATAGAATCAGGACGAAAAGCCGCTCCAACGAGGCCGGGTCTCAGATCTCAAATCCCACGTCTCATATCCCATACCACTTCTCCTCCCTCGTCCACCTTCCTTCATCCCTCACTCACATCGTCTCCAACGTTCCAATCAACGCCTTCACATCCCCGATCCCCTGCTCCTCCAGCCAGGCCGCCATGCCGTCGATGATCTCCATGGTTCCGCCGGGATTGACGAAATTGGCCGTTCCCACCTGAACGGCAGTGGCGCCGACCAGCATGAATTCCAAGGCGTCTTTCGCAGTCATGATGCCGCCGACACCGACAACGGGAATCCCGACGGCCTGAGCCGTCTGCCAGACCATGCGCAGGGCCACGGGCTTGATGGCCGGTCCCGACAGGCCGCCGGTAATGTTGGCCAGTTTAGGGCGACGGGTGGCCAGGTCCACGGCCATGCCGGTGATGGTGTTGATCACCGAAAGGGAGTCCGCTCCGGCATCTTCGGCGGCCCGGGCGATCTTCACGATGTCGGTAACGTTGGGAGAAAGCTTCACCATGAGATGTTTGCGCGTTTTCTCCCGGACGGCGGCAACAACCTCGCGAGTGATTTCAGGGTCCGATCCGAACGCCACACCCCCCTCTTTCACATTGGGGCACGAGATGTTCACTTCCACCCCTTTGACGGTATCCAGCGGTTCCAGGCGCTCGGCCAGCAGGGCATACTCGTCCACGGTCTTGCCGTATATATTGGCCAGGGTGGGTACGGAAAGGGAACGCAGAAACGGCAGTTTGTCATGGATGAAGGCCTCGACGCCCACATTCTCCAAACCGATGGCGTTGAGCATGCCGCAGGCGGTCTCCACAATGCGCGGCGGCGGGTTGCCTTTGGAGGGTTCCAGTGAAAGTCCCTTGACGATGACCGCACCCAGGCGGTTCAAATCCAGGTAGGCTTCGAACTCCCGGGCATAGCCGAAGGTGCCCGAAGCGGTCATCACCGGATTTTTAAGCTTCAGGCCGCCGAGGTCGACGGTCAGGTTGGGTTCAGTCATGGCCGTTCCTCTTTCCATTTTCTGCGAATCGTCTGGATACGGGCCTCAAGATTGAGCACGTAAGCCGGTTCGGGTTGCCGGATGCCGGGTTTGCCATCCCACTCGAAGGCCTTGACCCGCTTCATCACCGCCTGGACATCCCCTTTCTCCTCATCCAGAAAGTCTTCCGCCATGCGGCGAAACCGGCGGCTTTGAACCAGGGATTGGTCCATATGCAACCGGGCATCGATGCCGGTGCAGGCGTAAATATGGCCCAGGCAGAGGGTCTCGACATCCAGCGTATTCAACCGCTCCATGGACCGGTAGTGCACATCGTAATCCACCAGACAGTCGGTTACGATATAGCCGGTCTCGTCCGGCGTGCCCAACGCTTCGGAAGCGATCAGCAGTTTTTCGCCTGGAAGGTAGTAGGAGAGAAAATCCCGGGTGTGCCCCGGCGTTTTCATTACCTGGACGATCCTGCCCGGGGAAATTTCAAACCGGTCCCCTTCCCCGGCAATCTCGTCCACGCCAAAAGACGCAAACGGTGCGTCTCCCTGTGGAACGCCGAATTCGGCGGCCATACCGGCCGCAAAGTTGTTGAGATCGGAAATCATAGAAATGGCGTTGGGTCGCTGGAAAACATCCGCCGCCTTTGCGGAGCAGACTACCTTCATTTCCGGAAATTGCTCTTTTAGATGGGCCACCGCGCCGCAATGGTCGAAATGGGAGTGGGTTAAAAAACACCAGGCCGGATGGCGGCCTTGCAGGATTTGCCGAATCTGCCGAACATAGTCCGGGGCCAGGAAAGCCAGTCCGGCATCGAAAAGCGCCGGCCTTTCGCCGTCCACCAGATAAATCGGCACGGCACGATGGCCCAGCATGTTCACGCCTTTGGCGATCTCTCCGATCTGATTGACAACCATTTTCCCCTGCGGGTGCTATTGTAAGATAGGGTTGCTCCGAAACAGGAAATGAGAATCCCAAAAAAATCGAAAACGTACTATAGACGAGTCGAAAATTTTGATCAACCCGAACGTTTGGGGAGAACATTACAGCTTTTGGGCTTCATCGGTAAATAGAACCTCAGCTTTTCCCAACTTACCATTTATGCTAATGATACACTTTACAGGCAGATGCAAAATACAGACAGATTTCCTTTTGTCCGGGGAAAAACGGCCGATATTTATATAATGCCGGAAACGGGAGTCGGCCAAGACAGATGCAGGCGATCGACTCGCCCGGTATGTGCATCGCCGCTTTTTCCAACCGTCAACCCAATTCAGGAAGCTGCATGGACATCCACATTCAGTACTGGTACTGGCTGGTGTTCGGCATGGTGCTCATCATGGCCGAAATTTTCGTTCCTAGTTTCACCATCTTCTGGTTCGGCCTAGGCGGTCTGCTGGTCGCGGGCCTGATGCTGATCGTCCCGGACATCAGTTTCTCCTGGCAGTTGTTCGTCTGGGCGATCGCCTCCTGTGCATTCACTTTCCTGTGGTTCAAATTCATTCGACCGCAGATGGCCGACCGAACCAAGGCGGGAATCTCCCGCGAAGCCGCCCTTGGCGAGACCGGTCAGGTCATCCGGGAGCCGACCGATGGACGCCGGGGCCTGGTGCGCTTTGCCACGCCGCTTTTGGGCTCCGACGAGTGGCCGTTTATCTGCGAGTCGTCCGTCTCCCTCGGTGACCGAGTTATTGTCGCCGACATCTCGGGCAATACTCTGATCGTCAAAAAATCATAATTATTGGAGGATAACATGGAAGGATTGATCGTTGTTGCCGTTTTCGTGGTCCTGGTGATCGTTACCCTTGTTCTGGGCGTTCGCATCGTCCCCCAGGGCAGCAAGCATGTGGTCCAGCGGCTCGGCAAATATCACAAGACTCTCGGTCCGGGCCTCAACATCATCATCCCCTATATCGATTCGGTGGCCTACAAGGTGACCACCAAGGACATCGTTCTGGACATCCCTTCCCAGGAAGTCATCACCCGTGACAATGCCGTAATTATCGCCAATGCCGTGGCTTACATCAACATCGTGTCACCGGAAAAGGCCGTTTACGGCGTAGAGAACTACCAAATTGCCATTCAGAATCTGGTGCAGACATCGCTGCGTTCCATCATCGGAGAGATGGACCTGGACGACGCGCTCTCTTCCCGCGACCAGATCAAGGCCAAGCTTAAGAGCGCCATATCCGACGACATCTCTGACTGGGGCATCACCATGAAAACCGTCGAAATCCAGGACATCAACCCCTCTCCGACCATGCAGGCCGCGATGGAAGAACAGGCCGCGGCCGAACGCCAGAGACGAGCCACGGTGACCCGGGCCGACGGGGAAAAAGCCGCCGCGGTTCTCGAGGCCGACGGACGGTTGGAAGCCTCCAAACGCGATGCCAAGGCCAAGGTGGTGCTGGCCGAGGCCAGCCAGATGGCCATCCAGAAGGTTTCTGAAGCCATCGGCGACAACGAGATCCCCGTGATGTACCTGATCGGCGAAAAATATGTGGATGCCATCAAGCGGCTGTCCACCTCGGACAACGCCAAGGTGGTCCTCCTGCCGGCCGAAATTCCCACCGCCATCCGGGGTATTCTGAGCGGGGCCAAATAATGAAAAAGGTTCTTGGCATCGTCGGTTCGGCGCGGCGCCTGGGCAATTGCGAAATCATGGTCAAAGAGGTCTTTCGGGGCCTGGACCAGCCCTGCGAATTGCGTCTTTTGCGATTGACCGATTTTCGGATCGAACCGTGCCGGGGCTGCTATGCCTGCCTGTTCAAGGACGGTACCTGCTCCATTGGCGACGATTGTTCCGTTGTCGTGGATGCCATCGCTGCTGCGGATGCACTCATTCTGGCAGCCCCCGCGTATTTTCTGGGCGCCCACAGTTCGCTGAAGCGTTTTCTGGACCGCGGACTGGCCTTTTATAGCGCCCTGGACCGCCTCTGGGGCAAACCGGCCGTGGGCGTCGCCATCGCCGGCGTCCCCGGACTGGAGGGCAGTACGCTTTTAGGCGTCGAAAACTTTTTAAAAATGGTCCTGGCCGACGTCCGGCAAACCCGGGTGGTATATGGTGCCATGCCCGGCGAAATTTTCCTGAATGAAGACAACCGTGCGGCCGCCCGATCCCTGGCGGGCAGCCTGTTTGGCACCAGGGTCCCCAAGACGGCGCCCTGCTGTCCGCTGTGCGGGGGCGACACCTTCCGCTTCCTGGGTCCGGGCAGGGTTCGCTGCATGTTGTGCAGCAACGCCGGCACCATCCGCATGGAAAACGGCACCGCTGTAGTGGAAATCGAAAAATCCGACCACCAACTCTTTTTGACCCGCCAGGACGTCCTGGACCACAAAGCCTGGCTCGTCGGCATGAAAGAGCGCTTCATGTCTCTTCGCAAGACCCTGAAACCCATTACCGTCGACTACCGGAAGGAAGGCTCCTGGGTCAAGCCCCATCAAACGACAACATCCCACGGACAAAATGAGGATGACGCGCCATGAAACTGTTTGGCAAATCCAATCCCGACGACACCGATCCGGCTCAAACCGCGAAAGAAACAGGTGAAGCCAATCAACGCGCCGAGATGCTGCTGGCATGTGTCAACGCCCTGTTTGTTTTCCTGCGCGAGTACACGCTTGATATCACGGAAATCGACTCGGAGCGATTCAAAACCCAGCTTGCAGCCCTGCAGGAAAAATTCCGGGTCGAAGAAAAGACGAAAACCATCGCCGCACAGTTCGACCACCACAAGTCCGGCATCCTGGACCATATCCAGCGGCAAAAAACCTACATCGGCGAGCGCGAATCCGAATTCCGGGAAATCATCGATCTGATGACAGCGGCAATGACCGGCATGGACAACGAAAACCGTGATTTTTACAGCAGTATCCGGAGCCAGGGAGAACGATTCGAGGAGATCACGCTTCTCGACGACATCAAGCGCATAAAAAACGAGCTGGTTAGGGAAGTGGAGAACATGCGGGCCATGGTCCGCAAGAAAGAGGGGCAGGACCAGAAAACCCTCGATGCGCTGTCCAGCCAGGTGGACAACCTGAAAAAAGAGCTGGACGCGGCCAGACATTCGGCCAATACCGACGGCCTCACCGGCGTGAACAACCGGAAGGCCCTGGACGAGTACCTGCGAAGCCTGGTGGAACGCAACAGCATATCCCGCCAGCCCTTTTCCCTGCTGATGATGGACCTGGACGATTTCAAACAGCTCAACGACACTTACGGTCATACCGTGGGAGATCGGATGCTGTTGGCTTTTGCCGAAAAATGCCGCTCCTCGGTGAGAAGCGGTGATTTTCTGGCCCGCTATGG
Organism: Desulfosarcina widdelii; assembly: GCF_009688965.1. Lineage (GTDB taxonomy): Bacteria > Desulfobacterota > Desulfobacteria > Desulfobacterales > Desulfosarcinaceae > Desulfosarcina > Desulfosarcina widdelii. Next base: position 1,572,996 of record NZ_AP021875.1, read on the forward strand.
CGGGGAGGAGTTCACCCTCATCCTGCCCGGTGCATCCTTGCGAAACGCCAAGAAAAAAGCCAAACATCTCTGCAAGACCATCGCCGGCGCCCGCTATGCTGCCGACGACTCTCCGAAAGCCGATATTGTCTCCATCACCGTCAGCATCGGCGTTTGCGCCTATCGCAAGGACGACACGGTAAAAACACTTGTGGAGCGGGCCGACCGGTGCCTGTATAAAGCCAAAGAGGCCGGCAAAAACCGGGTGGTGGCAGAAAACTGATTCTATCCCCCATTGCTGCTGTGCGGCATGAACCGCAACCCATCTTTCCGGCCGTACCGGTTTACATACCAGAATTATCGCTTATCTTATCGCCAGTTTAATTTGGTTGAACCGAAAAAGGAGGCTATCGCTACATGCTCGCGACTGATCGATATATCGACCACCTTTTGGAACTGCTCAACGATATTGGAAACCCTGCAGATCTTTTGACGCTGCCCGAGAACGATCTTAATACTTTTTTTAAAATGATCACCGTCGACAGGGTTCGCATCGGACCAACCGACTGGCAGGGATATCCTGCCACGAGCCTGTTGTGGAATCTGCCCAACCTGAAAAAGGCCGGGAAAACGGCATTGGCCGGACATGTCCTTGAACGTTGGCAGAAATTCTCTGCGTCTGCAGTTCCACGGGAACCCGCACTGCAAACAGCCGTGGAAATTCCCCGCGAATCCCAGCATGCCGAAATTCCGGTGGCTGAAGAATCCGGAGAAAAAGATACAGTCGAAGTTCTACCTCCTGCATCTTCGGAATCCCTGCACGTTCTCACAGGCACAGCCACCATTCGTCGAGACTGGTTCGACCGCCTTACGGACTGGGTTGCAGCCCTTGTTACCTTATGGAAATAACCATCGGAGGACCCCATGACCCGAACCAAACCCACCATAGAAAACCTCACGAAGGTATCCCTGAACATAACGGCTGAAGGGAAAACAACGCCAAACGATCAAGCGGCTGTTTTCGAATTCATTTACGGTGTCGGCGCCGATGGCATCACGCCGTTCGAAAAAGTCCTTTTCGGCAAATCCGTCGGCGATCACGTCCGGATGGACATCGGACCGGCCGGGTATCGTGAGACCGTCGGTCACCTCGAACTGCCCCTTTTTGAACAAATTGGCATTGCAACGGCAACCTGTTTGATGGCGACCGTTACAGGCATTACCAAGCCCGAGGATCGAGAAGTGGTGAAAGCCATGGCGTCCGGCGGCAGTTGCAGCGATTGCGGATGCGGATGCGGCGGGCACTGATTCAGAGGACGCTCCCATACACGCGCTACCGATATGCAAGCTGTGCCGTCCGGTATCGTTATAAGCTTGATTTGTTTACAGGAAACCCTTATACCTACACTAATTTCACAGTTGATCGACAGGCATGAACCCAAGCGGCATCCGCCGGCCGGAGACATCCATGTACCGTGACAATTATATTACCGCACTGCGCACCGAACTGCTGGAAATGGTTTCCGAACAACTCACTCCGGTGGCCATGCGTTACGGTTACAGCGAGGTGCCGCTGGAGACCAACATCAAGTGGCGGCCCCAGGTTCTGGTTCTGGGCAACTATTCCTCCGGCAAATCCACGCTGATTAACGAGTTTCTGGGAGCAAAAGTCCAGGGTACCGGGCAGGCGCCCACCGACGACTCTTTTACCGTTATCACCTACGATGAAAGCGAAACCGACGGCGGGGCGATCCGGGTTACCGATCAACGGGACGGCAAGTTCCTGCTCAACGATCCCGAATATCCCTTTGAAACGTTAAAAAAACACGGCCAACGGTTCACCTCCCACTTTAAACTGAAAAAGGTCAACTCCCCTTTCCTGAAAAACCTGGCTATCATCGACACGCCGGGCATGCTGGACAGCATCAGCGAAAGGGATCGGGGGTACAATTACCAGGACGTCATCGGAGATCTGGCCCAGATCGCCGATCTGGTACTGGTGCTGTTCGATCCCCACAAGGCCGGCACCGTCCGCGAGGCCCACACCAGCCTGAGGGATACGCTTCCGTCCAAGACATTCGAAGACCGCGTGCTGTACGTACTGAACCGCATCGACGAGTGTTCGTCCATGACCGATCTGCTGCGGGTCTACGGGACCCTGTGCTGGAATCTTTCCCAGATTACCGGTCGCAAGGACATCCCCATGATCCGTCTGACCTATTCCGCCAACGCGGCCGAGAAAAGCGGCCGCACGGAGGACCCCCAGGCCGCCTATCTTCACTATCTGGAAAACCAGCGCGAGGAATTGAAAAAAGCCGTACTCCAGGCGCCCTGCCACCGGCTGGACAATCTGGCCTCCTTCGTGGAGACCCATGGGGAGCGGTTATGCCACCTGCTGGAAGGAATGATCAGTTACCGCCGCAAGGCACGGATGTTCCGGCTCAAATTCTTTTTCACCGGGCTGCTGGCATCCCTCGTGGGAGGCGCGGCAGGCTGGATGGGATTGATGATGCTGCCGCCCATCGGCGGTCTGGATCCGACCCTGCAGATCGCCGGTGCCGGATTGCTGAGCACCATCATTCTCGTTTTCTGGCTGACCCTGGTGCAAAAATTCCTCTATTCCCGCTTTCTTAAAAAATGGCTGCGGCAATTGGACAAATTGACGCCTCTTTCGAACCAGACGCGCCGGGACAGTTGGGCAGCGATCCGCGACCTGCTCTACGTCAATCTGAAGGAAAGCAATGGTTCCTATTCCCTCTCCCAAGTGCTGGGGGAACATGCCACCGTCAAGCAGATCCACGACAGGGGCTCCAAGGAAATCCGCGAGGCTTTAAAGGAACTGGCCGGGCTGGCTCCGGAAGACGATGCCTGGTTCGGGGAGGGCCCCGGTCCCGTGCCTTACTGGGCCAATACGGACGGAAAAACCGATGAGAAGTAAGGATGTCGTTCCGTCATCTGCATAGGGGCCCGTCATGAATGAAAAAGCCGGCCTGCCGATCATTCCCGATTCGCGTGAAGACGATCTTCATCCCCCTCAAGCGCCCTTAGACAGCCAGTTGAATCTTTTCATGGCCGGCAATCAGTTCATGGTCATGGAAGCATTGATCACAGCTTTCAAGCAGCAACATCCTCACATCCAACGCATCTATTACCAGACCCTGCCGCCGGGCCTGCAATTGAAACAGATTATGGCCGGGGGAGCCACTTTTCGGGGGCAACGCATCGATGCATCGGCGGACATCTACACCTCGGTCAGTGAGAGCGCCATGGAACAACTGGCTTGGGCCGGTAAAATTGAGCCGGGCAGCCACCGCCTTTACCTGCACAACCGCCTGGTGCTGCTGGTCCCATCCGGCAATCCTGCAGCCATCGCCACGGTTGCCGACCTGGCCAAGGAAAATATTCGCATTTCGCAGCCCGATCCCCTGAACGAGGACATCGCCTTTCCGATCATGGAGATGTACCGGGATGCCGGCGGGGATGCCCTTGTTCGGCGGATCATGGATGAAAAACGCGCCCTGGGAACGACCATCATGACCGTGGTCCATCATCGCGAAACGCCCCTGCGGCTGGGAAAAAGGACTGTCGACGTCGGTCCGGTCTGGGCCACGGAAGCGGCTTACGCCCTGGACCGGAAACTGCCCGTCGAGATGGTCGATCCCGGTCCGCGCCTTGATCAGCGCCAACACATCAATTACTATATATGCAAGCTGACCCGATCACCCAATCCGGAAAATGCGGAGACGTTCCTCCAATTCATGGCGACCCGCCGCGCCCGCACCATTTACGAGCAATACGGGTTTATCGCTCCAAGCGGATGAATCGATCCGTTTTTCAGGACATCCGATAAAAAAAGGAGGTGCAGCATGATGGATTTCAATCCAGAGCAATCCTTGTGCGAAACCCGCAGGGAGTTCGGCGAGCACGGCGGTGTGACGCCTTCGATTTCCCGGTCGTCGACCTTTACCGTCCTCGACCCCGAAACCATGCCGGAAATTTTCGGCGGCATCCGGGGGCCGGAAAAAGGCGGCTGTTTTCTCTACAGCCGGCATTTCAATCCCACGGTGGACATTCTGGCCCGCTACCTCTCGGCCATGGAAGGCAGCGAGTTTGCCGTGTGTACCGGCAGCGGCATGTCGGCCATCTCCTGTACCCTGCTCCAACTGTGCAAAAGCGGCGACCACATCGTCTCCAGCGATACCGTCTACGGCGGCACCCACGCACTGTTGAACGACCTGCTGCCGCAGTTCGGCATTACCACCACTTTTGTGGACCCCACCGACCCGGTGGCTTTTAAGCAGGCGATCACTCCGCAAACCCGGGTACTGTATACGGAAACGGTGGCCAACCCGACCTTGAAGATCGCTGACATTCCGGCCCTGGCGAAAATCGCCAAATCGAACGATCTGTCGTTGGTCGTCGACAACACCTTCACACCCATGGTGGTCTCGCCGCTGCAACTGGGGGCCGATGTGGTGGTTTATTCCATGACCAAATACATCAACGGTGCCAGCGACCTGATTGCCGGCGCGATCTGCACCTCCAAAGCCATGGTCCACGACCTTATGGATCTGCATACGGGCAGGGTCATGCTGCTGGGACCGACCATGGATCCACGCATGGCCTACGACATCGTCCAGCGTCTGCCCCATCTGGCCCTTCGCATGCGCGAACACTCCCGACGGGCGCTGGCTATTTGCCAACGTCTGGAGCAGTTGGGGGCGGTCGTCACCTACCCGGGTCTGAAATCCTTTGGACAACACGATCTGGCCACCGCTTTGTTTAACAAAGGCTATGGCTATGGCGGCATGTTCACCATCGACTGCAAAAGTCGAGAACGGGCCGACGCCCTCCTCGATCAACTTCAGAACAAGGAGGATTTCGGATACATTGCCGTCTCTCTTGGGTATTTCGACACGCTGATGTCCTGCTCCGGCGTGAGCACCTCTTCGGAAATCAGCTCGGAGGATCAGAAAAAAATGGGGCTTTCGCCGGGCCTGGTTCGCCTGTCCATGGGCTATACGGGCAGCCTGGAAAAACGCATTGAGCAGATGGAGCGGGCGGCAAGGGGCGTGGGACTGGTATAAAATTGGAAGGAGCGTTTGCCGCAGAAAAAACGATGCCGCCCGAAGATCCGCAAAAAGATGCCCTGGACCTGATTCGAAGCGAATCCGTTCTGACCCTGGCCACCTGCGACGATACCGGCCCATGGTCCGCACCGGTCTATTTCGTTTGCCTGGGCGGCGGTTTTTATTTCTTTTCTTCGTACCAAAGCCGCCATATCCAGCAAGCCATACGATCCGGCAAGGCATCCGCCTCCCTGTTCTGTCGGGCCGATTCCTGGCAGGCGATCCGGGGCATTCAGATGGAGGGGAGGATGGATCGGATCGGCGATCCGGCCCTGTCGCTGAAAGTGATTTCCGCCTATTTGAAGCGCTTTCCCTTTACACGGGATTTTTTTCCAGCTATTCGGAAACCGGACCCGAAAACTTTTTTCGACCGCTTCAAGGTGAAACTTTTTGCCTTCATGCCCACGGAGGTGTATTACGTGGACAACCGCTACGGGTTCGGTAACCGCCAAAAAATCGCATGGAAAACGCAGGCGCCATAATTGAACACGAGAAATGGATGAGAAAAAGCGTGTAAGAAACGGTCTCTGCGATGCAACATCAACCGGATTGAGCAAAATGCTCAAGGAGAAAGGAGTCGGAAATGTCCAATTTTCTGTTCGTGCTGAGCAAGGATGACAACGAAGCCCTGACCCGCTGCTGTCAATTTGCCAAAATCGCCCATTCCAAGGGGCACCATGTGGACATGTTCTTCATTGACGGGGGGGTCGCCTGGGCCAACAAGAAGCGCGACTTCGACACGAAAACCGTCACCGGAGACTGCCCCAACGACTACTTACCTTACATCGTGGAAAACGAAATCAAAATCGGTATCTGCACGCCATGCGCGAAAAACCGGAATATGGACGAAGCCAAATTCTTCTCCAACATGCAGTTGGACGGCGGCCCGCATCTGATCGATATGGCGACGGAGGCCAAGGTCTTCAACTTCTAGATAGTGCCCATCGTAATAAGAAATGCCGCCCTCCCTTGCGCGGATGACGGCAAAACGTTTCTATCGAATCGGCAATTCTCATCAACGCGTCGGCCAACCTGCCCGAATCAATCTTCACCTATTCGGGCAGGTATGGGTCCTTGTCCTGCTTTCTTCTCAGCGTTTCGAGTACCGTTATCTTACGTGCCACCGACGTCCCCGACTCCGTTGTCTCATAGGCAACCTCGGCCCGGCATGGCAGACGGATATATCGAAGATCCGAAACATTCCCTTCCGTATCCACTAAAACCGTCTTCTCGGTAAGGAGAATAATCCCGGCATCGCTCGTGAAATTGTCCTCGGTCGTCTCGGTGATCACCATGGTTGCCGTCTTTGCCATGGCCTCACCAATATTCATAGCCTGAAAGACAAAGAGAAAAACAAAGATGAGCAGCCATGGCCCGGCTTTCGATCGGATCTGGCTCCTTTTATCGTGTCCCATGGAATACTCCTTTTTAAATGGTTTCATCGCAATCGCGTGTTCTATCGGTCGAATGCCCTGTTTACGGATTGAGGATCCAGTTGGTCAGTGCACTTTTCAGGGGCAACGCCGTATCAATGTCGATATCGGCGATTTCACCGGTGCTGAGCTGTAAAAACGCCCTAGCCCCTGTGGTGCCGCCTTGCCGGCCGACATGGATACCGACAGCCGGAGGCGGCGCGCCGATGCTGGCGGTACTGAGCTTGACATTGACCTTCTCGTAGTCTTTCGAACCGTAAGTGATGGTCGAACCGTCCCATTCAAAGACATGCTTGGTGTATCCCGTGCCGGTTTCATAATACAGCCCGTAGAAGCTGGTCGTTCCGCCAAAACCGCAGACATCGCCATTGGGCGTGAATGTAGGGGTCAGCACGATGCCTCCCAGAACCGAACTTTTAGAAACCACCCGTTCCGAGGGTCCGGCGGACACCTCCAGTTCCCGGATCCACCCGTCCATGGCACCGGCATCGTCGACCACGTTGCTGAAGCCGGCGCTGGACAGGTTGCCGCCATAGGGACCACCAGTGCTTTCGATAAAGGCGTACCCGGCGGTGGTTACGGCGATGTCACTGGCATCGAACAGGTTGTTGCTGGTCAGGGTCTTGGACGAGGCGAAATTATGGTAATAGGTACCATTGTAATCTTCATTGTAGAAGGGATCCTTGATTCCGAGCATGTATTCCTGGTTCTGGGTCGTTTTGTCCGCCTCCCTCAAATAGCGGCCGGTGCCGACGTAGACCCATCCATTTTCATCCGAATCCACACTGAGCGCCGTAGGGGCCGTAAACGGGGCCGTGGCCTCGTAGAGCACCGTTGGCGAAAGCCATAGAGTGGGGTCGTCCTCATACACGGGATCGGGATTGCTCAGGGTGGTATTCCAGTCGCACGGGTCGCAGTAGACGGGGATTTTATAGATTTTCCCTTCGAATTGTTTGGGGCTGATACAATCGGCGCTCTGGCAATAGGTCTCCCCAATGTAGATAGCATCGACATTGTAGTTCAGGTTTTTGTCCAAGGATGTGGGCGAACTCATGAAGGCAAAGTCCTCGCCCAGTTCGAACAGCCAGTCATCGCTTCCATTGGTATAGGGCGCCCCGGTTTTCAGATCGACAACGAATATTTTTCCGGTTTCCGTGCTGGTTCCGTCATATGTCGTGGGGCCGGAGCCGAACACGGCGAACCACTCTTCCCCCACTTTGACGATGGCGGGGCTGGACTGGCTCAAATTGAGTCCGGAATAGCTTCTCTCCCAAATGAGGACGGGGTTGCGGGGCTCGGTGATGTCCATACAGATATAGGTCGGATCGAAGTATCGGGGCGAGTCGCTGGCATCGACGGTCCCGTCTCCGCTTGTATCGAATTCGTTGGTCCAGATGCGTTTGCCGCCCAGATTCAGGCCTACGATGATAAACGTGCCCCAATTGGGGTCCGTGTCAGCATCGGTGTAGTGGGTATTATCCGGCAGGATCTTGGCATCGAATACCTTGGGCTTCATATCCACATAGTACACATGGGTGTAATCGGGATCGGCCAGAAATTTCAGGTGCGGCAGCAGGGTCTGGGGAATGTAGGCCCACAGCTCCGACCCCAGCGACATGTCGACGGTTAGGTTGACCGTACCGGTGGCGTCGGCAACCGAAACCGTCATGTCGGCCGGATCGGTGTACTGCCCATTTGCACTGTTATATGTACCGGATGTAAAGGCGTGCAGCATACCGTCGTTGGCCCCGACATAGACCACGGTTTCCCTGCTTTTAACGGCATTGTAATAATTCTGATAGGATTGATCGGAGTAGATGATGTGGTAATTGTCCGTGGGTTTGGAAACGCTGACCGGTGTGGAGTGGACGATATCGCCCAGTTTCCAGACATGGTCGCTGCCGTCGATCTCGTTGGTGGTCCGGTTGCGCATGGTCGGATTGTGATAACCGTCGAAAAAGTCCACCCCGCGGATGTAATCGATCAGATTGTCCACCCGGCTGGCATGGTCCGCTCCCAGATAATCGAAGCCGTCGGCGCTGGAACCGTTGATCACCCCGAGGTAAGGCGTTAACGCCGACACATTGTTCTTGGAAAAGGAGATCACTTCGTCCGATGAATCGAAGGCATCGTAGGCGGTCTCGTCCACGACGCCATCCGAATCGTCATCGATGTAAGTAAAAATTTTGCGTTCCTCGGGTTCTGCCAGGGCCAGCAGACGGCCGGCTTCGAACAAGGGGCTGATCGCATCCAGGGGCACCTCTTCGTAGCAGGATGCGGCTGCGATGCCGTTGGCCGTGCAGTAGTCGTCCGGTGTACCCGAATAGTCGCAATAGTACGGGTCATCATGATTGGGATGGGCCTTGTAGCGACGGATCTTGGTGTTGGAGGTGGCATCATCGAAGACGTACTCGATAATCGGATCGATGTCGTTCCCTTCTATATCCAGTGTCTGGTTTCCGTTGGCGTCCTCGCGCAGGTTGCCGCAAGCGTCCACCCACAAGGACTGCAGGTAGCCGCTCCAAGTCACCTTGACCGGGTTGGAATTGTTGTCGATAGTGGTGGAAAAGGAAGGACGAAAATAGGCCTGCACCAGGTTGCCCTCGCCTTCGCTGTTGGTGGCCAGCACCGATGCCGCGGTACCGGAGGCCGAGCGCTCGAGAATGTCTCGTATGGCCTTTCCCAGGGCGGCTTGAAGCTTGGCGCCGTCCGAGGCCTCGAAATATGTGTCAGGCAGGCCGTCGCTGTCTTCGTCCCACTCCAGGCGATTTTCTGGACTATCCGTCACCAGGCCGCTGGGCAGGCCGTCGCCGTCGCGGTCGATGAAACCGCCGTTCTTGGCCGCCTGCTTGAGCAGTTCGCGTGCATTGTCTTCCTGCCCGAAAGCATAAACTGTGTACAAAACGATGCTCTGATCGTCCTGGATGTCCGTGCGGATGTCGTGGGTGCGGGCCCACAGGGCCACGTCCTTGAGGTAGTCGGTGCCCGCCGAGCTGTATTCACAGCCGCCGTAAGGATATGACTCGCTGCAAGTCGTTGTATTGGCAGTGGATGTGAGGAAGTCGTTTGTGGCCGCGTTGCCGCTTTGGCTGGCATCGGCATAGTCCTTGACATCGGACGGCAGGATGCCATCCATGGTGGAGGCCCCGTCGGTGATCAGCAACACGAAATTCTTGGCGCAGTAGGCCGATCCATCAAAAGGATCGTTGAGTGTGGTCCCCGCGTTGTTGGAGTAGTTCAGGGTGCCGTCGATGGCCTCCTGCTTGAAGTATTTCACCGCCGTGTAAACCGTTTCGGCCAGGGGCGTCCACGTATCGGCCGCCGTATTCTGGAAGTCGTTGAGAAAGTTTTCGGAAACACCATCAGCCATGGGATTTGAAATCACGCCGCCGTTGCCGTTGTTTACGGTGTCCGCTCCGTTGTTGTTGAACCACAGGTTGCCCCAGCGGGCCGCATCTCCGTAGCGCTGCAGTACGCCAACGGTAGTTAAACCGTTGCCGTCCAGGTCGGCAAAGTCGTTGGGTTCCTCGGTGGCGATCTTCTCCACGACGATAGAGTATGTTCCCTGACTGACGCCTGAGCCGTTGTAGACGGTAAAATTTCCTCCGTCCACATCATACGTATAGTTGCCGCTGGTGAAAGGGGTGATTTCCGTGGTCCCGCTGCCGTCATATTCTTTCTCATAGGCGCGGTTGGACGGCGAATTCTCACCGGTGAGTTTCTGGGTGCCGGTGGTGGTACGCGGATTGGCCAGCCCGCCCATCAGCACCTTGCGGCCCACGTCGATCCGGCGCATAGTGAGCCAGTTGAGGAAATTGCCACTCCAGGCGCCATTGGCATCCCGCGAAAAAATGCTGCTGGCATATGTGTAGTTCGACGTCGGATCGAAGTAGCCGTAGTATTGCTGGCAGCCGGAGAACTCCACGTGCAGGACCGGACCGTGGGTGTGATCGCCATTGTCGTACGACCGGGCGTCGCGTCTGCCCGTGCCGGTGATTTTGAAGGCAATGGAAGACCCAGGCACCCATCCGGCTCGATCGACGATCTGCTGTATGAGGGCTTTGAGCTCCGGTGTCTGGTATTTGGTTCCCGCGGTCCAGTGGGGCACATCGTTCCAGGCAACCGACGCAGCGTAATCCCGGCTCACAATATTGTTGGCAGAGTTGTCGTAGATTACAGCGTCGTCCGTGTCTTCGACGGCGATAACAAAATCCGTATCTGCCGGCGGTGTACCGAAAGTGGTAGTCGTCCCGGTGGTAGTATCCGTTATCGTGTAAGAACTGTTTTCTATGGCCTCGAACTCGATGTAGGCTTTCGTAATGGTCGCATTTTTAGGAATGCCCACGGTGAACCGAAGCCCCACAACTGAGGAGGTATAGCCCGTGTCGTAAACGAGAGGGTCACTGGAATAGGTAAGATTATGGTTGCCCAGGTCCAGATCGGAGTCGTAATAGTATGTCGCATTTCCGGATCCAGAGTATTCTTCGGCATCGTCTTTGCTCTGCGATATTGGGACATCGATGTTGCCGCAGGCGTAATTGTCGCCGGTGACCAAGTTGCCGGCACCCTGAAATTCTCCGTAGGCCGGGTAGTTCATGCTTCCCGAATTGTCCATGATGATCATGATATTGGGCGCCACCTCGCTGGACATGAACAGCGGATAGGAGGTGTAGTTGGCGATGGCCGGTTCGGCGGCATGGGCAATCGATACCCCCAGACCACTGGTGAGCAAAATTACGTAAATTAATAATTGATAGATCCGATCCTTATTCATTATAAACCTCCCGGGAGTCCCAGCACCTTGCGATACTCGGCCCGAACATTGGCCACGCTCTGGCGGGGCCCGGGGCCGATGGAGTCCAGCGTATAGAATATGTTGACGCCGCCGGTGGAGCCGACACCGACACCCTCGGCACCGCTGGCGAATTCGACGCCGCCGCCGGCAACGAGCTGCTGGCGGGTGCGCCGGATGTCGACCTCGATGGTATCGTTGTAAACATTACTGGTCATGCTGATATCGGTGATTCCGTTGTCCCAGTTCGCGTATCCGAGGATCTGGTCATAGAGGGCGTTTTCGTCGGTGCTGTTTTCAAATGCGAATCCGAATAACCCCATCACCGTTGCATCCTGGGGAGTGCTTTCATTGATTGCCTTGGATACCAGTTTCGGGGTGACGTACACACCGCTGTCCGCATTGGTATAGGCGATCTTGTGAAACTGGTCGTTGGACGCAATCTGATATTCGATGACAGTGGTGTTCGAGGCCCAAATGCCCATGATCGTGAGGGTAATCAGGATCAGGACCGCCATAATGATCACCGAGCCGCTTTCGTCGGACAGTATTTTTCTGGCTGATTCGTACATCGCCGTCTCCTTAAACGATCTTGGGAATGCGGTTCTGAAGGCTGATGGTTCGAGTTTCGCCTCCCAGTGTTTTGGTTACGGTAACGGTAATTATCTTGTAATTGTAAATATCCGTTCCGATACTGGGTTGCAGGTCCACCTCGTTGACCGTCCAGGAGATCGACAGCGGCCCGTTTTCCCCGGCTTCGTCCACGGTACCATTGTAGTTGTTGTCGATGCCGTCGACATCCTGGGCAGGGGCTGCCGAAGCGACGGCATCGTAGGCGGTTGTGCTCATCATTCCCTGAGGAAGCAGGGTCTCGACCCGATCCAGTGCCCATTCGGAGCTGTAGGTAACGCTCTGGGCCCTGCGGTTGCCTCTGGCGCTTTCGAGCTGCATCAGGCCCACGGCCATAAATCCGACGCTGAAAATGGCCAGGGCAATCAGCACCTCGATCAGGGTAAAGCCGCCATTGTCGTCATACAGATTCTTGAACATCCTTTTTTTTTTCATGTGTTCTCCTTACCCGCCAATGCTCACATTCCCATGTTCCGGCACCAGATGTTGGTGCTTAAAAGCGCCCTTCTGGAGGTGTCGTTGGGCGCCGCCAGAACAGTTTCTCCGAATTGGTTGGTGTAGGTCTCGTCGTTCACCTGTTTAAATGCCATGACCGGGTCGTCCGACCGGGCAACGAGGGTCACCTGGACCATACGCACACGATCCAGTTCCGACTGGTTGCCCGCTGTGGGCGTAAACCGGCTCAGGTTCTCGTCGAAGTAGATAAACTGCAGAGCGTCAATGTTCTCTGCAACCGGTTGGAGTCCCCCGGCTCCGCCGGTCTCGCGCCCCAAGTTCGTGCCGCTCAGGGCATAGCGGATATCTTCGTTACCGCCGGCAATCGCACCATCTTCATCGGCATCGATCTGAAAACGGAAGTCACTGGCCGTGGCCGTCAGTACCGTTGCGTCAGCCGATGCGGTGGGGTCGTATCCCGCCATCTGGATCTCCGATTTCATCAGATGCATGGCCGCCCGGGCATTCTGGTGCATGTCGACGATGCTTTGCTGGGTCAGATGCGTTCGCATCTGGTTCTGGTAGGTGGCAACGATGGCCGCCATGACAATACCGGCGATGGCCATGGCCACCATCAGTTCGATCAGCGTAAACCCTCTATTATTTTTTATATATGCGGTCATTTCGATCACCCTCTCGATGATGGCTAGTACTCGACCCGAACTCTCCCGGCCAGACTTAACACAAGGCTCCGTTCCTCTCCCGCCGAATTGACGATGTCTACTCTGCCTATGCCATCGGGAAGCCCGCTGCCGCTAAAAGTTACAGAATTATTACCAAACGTGGTGGAATCGATGCTCACCCCGGCTGGAATTCGATCCGTACGAAAAACGGTTTCCGTACCATCGATAATCCCGTTGCCGGCGGCGTCCAGCACACCGTCGCCATCCAGATCGTCGGTGGTCCCCGCCCCATCGTCGATAAACAGGGCATACTCTCGATCCGTGACGCCGGTGGGCGCAAACGAGAGCGTGACATCGGCGTTTTCCTTGGCGGCCCGGGCTTTTGCCAGCTGAAAGGCGGAATAAAGATCCCGAGCGCCGTCGCCCAGTTTGGCGCGGTTGCGCCATGCGATCATGTTGGGAACGGCAATGGCGGACAGCACGGCGATAATTGCGATGACCACCATAAGTTCATAAATACTGAATCCCGCATTCCTGCGCATCGTTCCCTCCAAAATTATTTAATGATTTGGTAATTAGTTCCCATTTTTAAGCAAATCACGCGCCATGAACCTTTAAAAACGTCCTTGTCATCATCGCTATATTTACTTAACAACCCGTTTTATTAAATTTTATTTCTATGGTCTCACTGAATTATATTCGTCCGCAATAGCCGATAATCCATCCTCTTCAATCAAAAAAAAACAAATAACCGACCCAACCATTAAAATATTTAATAGCTGTTTCAAATGACGGCAACGACTGTGGAGAAGTGGAGCAAACGAACGGAGCGTGAAATCAGTGGGGAATGTGGAAGCTACAACCTTTTAGACAGTTCATTTCATATCAGCTCAATTTTATAGTCAGTTATGCAATTTTTGTGCTTAAGTCAATCGCTGCGTTTCCAATTAATAGAAATATCGGTTTTTACGGCACGCCTGCGAATAGGTGTGTCAGTTGTGGCTTGATATTAAATTTTTATTAAGAATGATGGCAAAACAGCGGATACAGCGGATTGCATCGTTATTGACTCCTCACAGACCATCTCGATCCGAGTCTCTTTACAGAATTTCGTTTCATCGGGTACGTGTTTGTGACGTCTTCCAGCCCTCCAATACTGCCCTTGGGCCGAAACAACAAAAATCTTTAGCGCCCCCAATAACTCCAACACATAGCAACCAAACCTTATTGAAGCGATACAGCCGCTTCAGAATCAATGCCATCCTTCAAGGCTCGCATGAAATCGAAAACCATTAAATTATCTTAGATCTCTCCTCTATCAGCATGAGAAAAACAAATTCAATGAGAAAAAAAGCTTTCGGCTTTTAACCATCCGCCGCTGCTACTTACTGTTTTAAAAGAGAATTACCACACTTTTGAAGTCTTGGAACAAGTTATGGCTTTGCTGGCATAACCTTTGCTTAGCTTTTGCCTAAAAGCAATGGAGGATGGAAATGAAAGATAACGCCGGATTTACACTGATGGAGTTGGCCATTACCGTGGCAATTTTCGCCGTTCTTGCGGTCATTGCCATACCGAATATGATCGCCTGGCGCAATAACGCCGCCCACAGAGGGGTGGTCAACACGTTGTCCGGTGATCTCGCCATGGCCAAACAGTCTGCCGTCCGCTACAACTGCAACGTTGTTGTCGATTTTTCCGCCGATGGCTACCTGATTTACATTGACGATGGTGACGGCACGGCCGATGCCGATGCCGACGGAGTTCCGGACGGAATGAACAACGACACCCAGGACGGTACCGAGAAAACCCTGCGCGACCGAGAACTGGCACCGGGCGTGACAATCAATCTCACGGCCTCGACCTTTGCCGGCAACAGCACTTTGTTCGACCGCACGGGAAGATGCCCGGCGGCATCCGTCGGACAGGTTGTCGTTACCGGCGCGAATCTTCAGAATACCATCGCAATCAACCGTCTGGGTCGGATATCCGTCAACTAATCTTATTGGAGAGCGATAATGAAAAAACCGCGATTCAGTGCTTCACTTTTCAGGAGCGACCGGGGATTCACTCTGATCGAAGTCATGATCAGCATGGGGATTCTGTCCATCGGTTTGCTGGCTGTCGCCCTGATGCAAACTTCCGTCGTGCGCAACAACAAAACCGGCAACACATACACCCAGGCCACGGCCCTGGCCCAGGCGCAGATGGAAATCCTGAAAAACAGTGCCATCGACGATGACGACGGGTTGCTGAACCCTGCCGCCCTTGACGACACCGACCCCGACTCGGAAGTTACCACCAATGATCCCAACAACCCACTGGATGAAAATGGGAATCCCGGAGGGATCTACAACCGATCCTGGACGGTCGGCAACTACCTGGAAGACACCGATGACGACGACGTTGGCGACACGGCCAGCCCGTTCGCCAGGACGGTAACGGTGACCGTCTCCTTTCCCTTTGTGGGCGGCGGAACTAGACAGGTGGCACTCACCTCGGTCACCACGGGAGGTGGAATATGATCACAAACAAAAGAAGACCGATTGCTTTTCACGACAACAGCGGATTTACCATGGTCGAACTGCTCGTCGCCATGGCTGCCAGTCTGATCCTGATGGCGGCGGTCGTCGGAATGTACACCGTCCTTACGCGCTCCTACACCACGGAAACTGCACGGGCCAGTGTCCAGCAGGACCTGCGCGCCGGGCTGGCGCTGATGTGTCAAGACATCCAGCACGCCGGCCTGGACCCCCTTGGAACGGCCGGCGGTGGGTTTACCGTATCGAGCGCCACCGATATCGAATTCATCGCCGACATGGACTACGACGGGGCGGTAACGGCCGGCAACAACGAACGTGTGAGGTATCATCTCAACGGAAGCCAACTCATTCAAAGTCTGGACAACCCCGCTGACCCGAATGACCTCGACGATTCCAATAATGCTGTCCTGCTGGACAATGTCAGCGACCTGAGTTTTGTTTACCTGGACCAAGACGGCAATGTCACAGCCACGGCGGACGAAATCCGCAGCATCCAAATCGAAATGACGGTCCAGGCGCCCGCGGGACGGGCGGGGACCGTTGCCCGCACCCTGACCGAACGGGTACGGTTGAGAAATACGTAATCGCACACTCAATTACGGGAGCAAACCATGTTCGATTCCCTGGTAAAAAAAACAATCGGCAATGAAAGCGGAATGGTTTCCATTCTCAGTCTCATGACACTGGTCATCTTGACGGTGGCCGGTGTCGTGGCCATTACCATCTCCAACAATGAAACCGGTATCGTGAGAAACGAGCAGATCGCGGCCATAGACTTCTATGAGGCCGAGAGCGGGCTCAACGATGCCCGCGTCAATTACAACAACTGGCTGGACAACGACTTTCTGACCGAGGCGCAGACGGCGGCCAACAGCACCTTCGACACCATTGCAGAAGACGAACACGGCAACCCGCTGGCGACCGTTCGAGCCCGCTGCATCGAAAACAACAATAGCGGGGATGTGACCCCCATCTTCAACAATGTCGCCGACGAGATGCCGGCCATGGCCCACATTGGCAACCCGCCGGAAGGATCGGGGTACAGCCTCAAATATTTCGAAAGCCGACGCTACAGCCTCACCGCCACATCCGGTAGCGGTAACACCATCGTGCAGGCCGGGGTGTGGAAAGTCTTCAACAAGTATTAACCATCAGCCACTTGAATCGGGAAGGATCGTAAGCCCCCTTTCAGGAAGGATCGAACCATGAAAAAATCAATTTTCATACTCACTTTGACCATTCTCGGGATGGCCCTGGCACTGCCCCTCCAGGCGGACGACACCAACATATATGGCGGCGGAAGTGTTTCGGTGGAACCCAACGTGCTGATCATTTTCGACACCTCCGGCAGTATGGATACGGAAGATGTGCCGTCAGATTATTATGATCCCGACACGACCTATACGGGGCCCTATGACACGAATAAAGTATGGCGATACAGTAGTTACTCGGGTTGGAGCGTCTTCGCCAACGATGTGGCAGACTTGAACTGCACGGCCGTGAAAGATGATCTTATAGCAAACGGAACCACTGAAGGCTCCATCTTGTTTAGCGGTGATGGTTACGCCTGCGGTGGATACACAAAAAGGTTGTATCTGGGCAACTACTTCAACTACGAAGGGCAATCCGGCTCGGACCGTTCGAGAACCGAGGTGGCCAAGGAGGTCATCACCAACCTGATCCAGAACACCGACGGTGTGCGTTTCGGCCTGATGCGTTTCAACTACGACCAGGGAGGACGTATAGTCAAGCCGATTCAATCCGTCACCGGCGACGACGCCTACCGGCAGGAGTTGATCGACGCGGTCAACGCCCTACCGGCAAGCGGCATGACCCCCCTGTCCGAAACCCTGGCCGAAGCCGGGCTGTACTTTGCCGGCAAGAGTAGCTGGTTCAACAATTACAACAGTTATTCCGACGACGTCCTGACCAGTTCCAACACCTATTCCAGCCCCATGCAGTACCGCTGCCAGAAAAACTACATCATTCTGATGACCGACGGCGACCCGACCAGTGATAACGACTGGAAGCTGTCCTCGGGCACCTATATCAACGGCGATAGCATCGGAGACTACGACAATGACGGCAACTCCGGGGACAGCACCAGCGACTCCAGTTCGGACTTCCTGGACGACGTGGCCAAATACCTGTACGATAGAGACTGTAACCCCACCATGGGCACCGGGGACATCTCCTTCGAAAAGCAGAACGTCATTACCTACACCATCGGCTTCCAGTCGGACCAGCAGCTTCTTCAGGACGCGGCCACCAACGGCGGCGGAGAGTACTATGTGGCCAACAGCATCTCCGGCCTGTCCGAAGCCTTCGAATCCATCATCAGCAAGATCCAGGAAGTCAATGCGGTTTTCGTCTCCCCGGTGGTGCCGGTCAGCCGCATGAACCGCACCTACGCCGGCAATTCCCTGTATGTCGGCTTTTTCAAGCCCCAGAACAGCGGTCGCTGGGCGGGTAACGTAAAAAAATACGGCCTTTCCGATTACGGCGACATTCTTGCCGTCGGCGGGTCGGAGGCCACCAACGCAGACGGCAGCATCAAGGACAACGCCCGGTCCTACTGGTCCAGCTTGGCCGACGGACCGAATGTCACCGCGGGCGGTGTAGGCGAAGTACTTCTCGACAACAACAGCCGCAACCTCTACACCTATCTGGGCACTGAATCGGACCTGACCGACACGGCCAACGCCTTTTCCACGGCCAACACGGGTTTGACCGCAGCAGCACTTGGCGTGACGACGACCACCGAACGGACCACCGTCATCAACGATATTGACGGCGACAGTCTGGACTGGAAGATGGGCGATGTGCTGCACTCCCAGCCTGCGGTGGTGCACTACGACACTGATGCCGACGGCGATTACGATGATTCCTATATTTTCGTAGGCACTAACGGCGGTACGATGCACGCCTTTTATGACAACGACGGCAGCGAGACCTGGGGGTTTATTCCCCCGGATCAGCTCAGCCGCCTGCAGCTTTTGTCCGACAGCACGACGGACCACGACTACTACGTGGACGGCCCCCCGTCAGTTTACGAAAGCGCCACCAGCAAAACCCTGTTTTTCGGAGAGCGCCGGGGGGGCTACAACTACTACGCCCTTGACATCACCGATCCTGCGGCTCCTGCTTACAAATACAGCATTGGTCAAGGGCTCTTGGCTGCCATTGACACCGACGGAGACGGCACGGTGGATGGTGCCGCGGCCAACCTGGGACAATCGTGGGCCACACCGACCGATCACACCATCAGAACGGGAACCGGTACCAGTGACTACGAGGATGTGCTGCTGCTGCCCGGCGGCTACGACACCAACCAGGATCTGGACACCCCGGCGGCCGCCGACACCGTGGGCCGAGCCGTGTTCGCCGTCGATGCTACCGACGGGTCGGTCAGCGCCCTGAATTTCAATGCAGCCAACTTCACCGGAATGAATAACTGCTTCACCGATGCCATGGGGTTCGACTCCAACGGCGACTCGTACACCAACCGGGTGTATGCCGGCGATCTGGCCGGCAACATGTGGGCCTTCGAGGATGACGACACAGCTCCGGCCGATACGATTGTCGGCGGTGACGGAACCTGGAGCGGCCGCAAACTTTTCTCCGCCGGCGCGGTGGACAGCGTCCAGCGCAAAATTTTCTACTCTCCCGACGTCGTGGCCGAATACGGTGAGGACATGATCTTTTTCGGCACCGGCGACCGAGCCGACCCCGAAGAAACCGGGGTGGTCAACCGAATATACGCCATCCGCAACGACTGGGAGGAATCGTCCACCTTTACCACTCTTACGGAGAGCGACCTGGTGGACGTGACGGACAACTTAATCCAGAACGGTACGGAATCCGAACAGGAGGCCGTTAAAACTGCTTTGGACAGCAGCCGCGGTTGGTATTTCAGACTGGAAAATTCAGGCGAGAAAATCATCTCATCGGTGGTTGTCTACGCTGGGGTTCTTTACTTTACAACCTATACACCGGAAGATTCTTCCAGCACCACTCCATCGACGGACCCCTGCACCAGCATCACCGGCCGCGGGGTGGCCAGGTTCTATGCCGTTAATTACCTGACCGGCGCGGCAGTCAAAGACTATAGTTCGGCTACGGAAACAGATTCGGAAGGCAACGTGATCGATGGCCTTGGCAAGAGTGATCGCAGCAAAGTCATTGGTACCTCCATCGCCTCTTCGCCGGTTATTGCCGTGCTGCCCAAAGGGGCGGTCATTTTAATCGGTGTCGAAGGCGGTATCGAAAAAGAAGATCCGGTGGAGCAAATCAGCATGCACAAATTCTACTGGCGTCGGGCGTCAAACTAAAAAGGGGGGTAATATGCGTAAAACCAGAACCATTTATTTTTTCTCGATCACCATTACGGCCATTCTGATCGGTACGGGATTTCTTAGCGTTCCTTGCACCCATGCCAGGGAAAAAGCATCATCCTCTTTTTCCGGAATCGTTATTTATTCTGGAGACGTAAAACCGTTTGAGATCGTCGCCACTGTCATGGAGATTCACCCTTACGAAATCCCGCCCAGGATTAATGTTGCCGAAATCGACATTTTGCTTACGGCATATAAATACGAAAATCAGGTGAAAGAACCACGGCTGACGAATCAAAATGGAAGCATCGTCGAAATCCAGGATTTTGAAAAAGGGCAGCGGGTGAAAGTCCGTGGATTGGAACGAGAGGATGGAACCGTTATCGCCGAACAGATCCAGATTCTTCCGAAATGGAAAAAGAAAAAAAAATAGAAATCTACCAAAAACCAACCAATAAATAAAGTAAGATCCCCAACGCTCTCACCGGCAAAAAAATGTGGCCGGTGGGAGCGTTTTTTTGTTTGGCTAAAAAATGTTCAGACCGAGTGCATCGGCGATGAAACTCTTGAAACGCCTTCTGTCGGTGCAGAACTCGATGTCCACATCCACAGCAACCAATTGGCGGGTCCACCCCCTGAATGTGGCGACTTTCACAAAATCCTTGAAAGTCGTAACGACCATTTCGGCACCCAATTTCTCTGCGGATTCGGCAATGGCCGCAAGCTCTTCGATGCGATACCGGTGGTGGTCCGGAAAAAAGTACTTTTTCAAAACGACACAGCCCACCTCTTCCAACGAGTCGAAAAACGTTCGATTGTCGGCAACACCGCCGAAAGCCACCACTCTCCTAAACGCAAGCAGAGAAAGATCCGTCGATTCGGTCAGCGTCGGACCGGCCTTCGACACCACGGTTCGAATCACCGGTGCATGTTTTGTACAAAAGATCGGGCGCGGTCCGGGGAAGGTTCTCGGGCGCAGAGGCGTGCAGGAAGGCTGACCGCAGCGCGTGTACACCACCGCATGGGCCCTTTCCAGGGCCGACTCGGGTTCCCGCAACGGGCCCCGAGGCAGCAGATACCCGTTTCCGAAGGCCGACCGGCTATCCAAGAGCACCAGATTCAGGTCTCTTTGCAGTCCCATGTGCTGGAAAGCATCGTCGAGGACAATCACATCGGGATTGAATCGATTGATGGCCAACCGGCCCGTTTCGTAGCGCCGCCGGCCCACCAGTACCGGTATCCCTTTCAACACCCTGGCCATCAGGGTGGGTTCGTCACCGGCATCCTCCGGTTCCAGGAAAATCGTTTCGCCATCGCTGACGATGCCCCCCGTGGTCTCGAGCCGCCCCCGATAGCCTCGGCTGATCACGACCACGCGATAGCCCATATCCCGGATAAGCTGGGCGACCAGGATGGTCATGGGTGTTTTGCCCGTACCGCCGGCAGTGACGTTGCCGATGGAGATAACCGGACAGGGCAGGCTCCGGGATGGCAGGACGCCTGCCGCATACATCCGAGCGCGCAGCCGCATCATGCCACCGTAGACGAAGGAGAGAATCAGCAAAACGGTTTCAAAAGAGAAAACCGGTGTCGATTCCGTTTTTCGGATGGCAGACGCGATCCGACCTTGAAGGAGCTCAAATATGGTTTTCAATCCGGCCATGATCGTTTTCCATCTTATTCGCCAGTATCGTCATGATCCGATCCACAGCGCCACGGTGATTGGAAAAAATCCCGTACGCCCGTTGGCCGAGTTTTGTACGCAGTTCCTCATTGTCAATCAATCTGCAGACCTCTTCGGCAAGCTGTTCGGAATTGAAAACCCGTATGGCGCCGCCTTCTTTTTCAAGGGTCCGGCAAATCCAGGAGAAATCCTCGGTGTGAGGTCCGTATAGAATCGCTTTGGCTGCCGAAGCCGGCTCCAAAGGGTTGTGGCCGCCGGCTTTCACCAGACTGCCCCCCACAAAAGCGACGTCTGCCAAAGCATACAGTTTGCGCAGCATACCGATACGGTCAATCACGACAACCGAAATCGATGTAGATCTCTGCTCGATTTCTCCATAAACGGCTGCGTCGATACCATCACGCTGGAAAATCCCGCATGCCTGTGCGGCCCGTTGCGGATCCCTGGGGGCAATGACCAGGAATATATTCATGCCGCTGGCGCAAACTTTCCGGTAGGCCTGACACAATAGCGCCTCTTCCCCCTCGTGGGTGCTGCCGGCCACCAATATGTGCCTACCCGTAGTTTTCAGAGAATCCGACAATTGCTGCCGTTCCTCGTCGGATAGGGCCGATTCCGCCTGGTCGAATTTCATGTTGCCAACCATGGCCAATTTGCTGTCAGGAACGCCAAGCTGCCGGAACCGTTGCCGATCGACATCGCTTTGCACCCCGATGGTGCCGAAAACAGAGAGCAGCGGTTTCATCATAAAACCAAGGCGGCGATAGCCGTTGAACGAGCGGGCCGAAAGCCGGGCGTTGACCAGTTGGACAGGAATGCGTCGCTTTTTCAGCTCATAGAGAAAGTTGGGCCAAATGTCTGTCTCCACGATGACCACAAGCCGCGGTTGAATGACTGCCATAGCGCGTTTAACTGAAAACAGGATATCGTAGGGAAAATATCGCAGCGCAGAGACATGGGCTGAAATCACACGCTCGGCCGTTTGAAAACCGGTACGGGTGGAAGTCGTAAAAACAAGTTTGTCCGCACTGTATCGCTGGGCCAAGGCCTTTACCAGCGGCTCGGCCGAAAGAACCTCACCGACAGACAGGGCATGCACCCAGATTGCACGACCGTCGGCCATTTCCGAATCCCGACCTCCTGACCGGGCAACCGATTCCATGAAGAGGCGTTGGAAAAAGGGCCGGCCTTGCCTTTTCCGGCGCACCAGAAAAGAAGTCCATACCGGCCACAGCAGGCAAAGCGTCGCGATCATGAGAAAATTGTATGCGAACAATAACTTGGCCATCATGAAAGCATCTTTATTTTGAAAGATTCCCGATCACGGATCACCTCGCGTTGAGCAGTAAAAATCCGGCTGCACACGAAAAAACCAGGTTGGCGACCCAGGCGGCCATTACCGGTGGCATCATCTCGGCATACCCCAAAGAGAGGCAAAAGCTGTTGAAAATCCAGTAGAGAAATGCGATCCCCAGACCGTAGGTAATGCTGACCGGCATCCCTTCCCGCAATTTTCCCCTCAGGGCAATTGCGGTACCGAGGACACTGAGAAAAATACAGACAAAGGGCGCCGCGATCTTCCCGTGATAATCGACCCGGTAGCGGGTTGCTCCGTATCCTTCCCTTTCGACCTTTTGGATATAGCGGGCCAGTTCTGCCAGGCCCATTTCATCGGATCGTTTGGCCGCCCGGGAGAGATCTTCCGGATTCAGGTCGATCCTGGCGACCATTTGTTCATGGGCCTTGACGTCAATGACCTCGGCATCGTTTCCGAATGTTTGCTGGAGGATGTTGTCAAGGTGCCACTTTCCGTTTTCATAGACTCCCGATTTGGCGTCCACCCGCTCAATGAGCCTGAACGCCTCGTCGAAGATGTGGATGGTGACCCCGGAAATCCTTTTGTCGTCAGGTGAGTACTTTTTGATATGAATGATCTGGTTGGGGGCCCGCATCCAGATATCTTTGGTCCGGGTTGCATATATATTCTTTTTACGCACTTCCTGGAGCCAGATCCGGTTGGCATTGTCCATAAACCTCGGCACGACAAATTCGCCTACCGCGAACAGCAACCCGCAAAAAACAAATCCCATCACCAAGATTGGGTGAAGGAGCCGCGATTTGCCGATACCGCAGCTTTTCAGGGCGATCACCTCGTTGTTTTTGCTCATCAGTCCCAAAGCAACCAGAATTGACAACAAAAAACCAACCGGGGCAATCTGCACGAAGATGTAGGGCAGTTTATACAACAAAAAAATTACGCACCGGCTGGCTGGAACCCCCTGCTCCATGAAATTGTCGATCTTTTCGATGAAATCCACCGCAACATAGATGCTTAACACCGCCACCAGCACGATAAAAAAGCAGTTCAGGACTTCCCGCGTCACGTAACGGTACAAAATGCTCATCTTTTACTCATCAACGCTGAGATGGAGAACCAGAGCGATTCCAACCAACGAATTGTCACCGGTTTTTCTTTGGCCGACCGGACCAGCAGGAAGATCCCGGCGCCTCCTAAAAGGGCGTTGGGCATCCACATACCGATCACCGGCGGATAGCTTCCATTTTCTCCAAAGGCCGAACCGATGGACAGCAGCATATAATACAGAAGAAAAAAGAACAGCCCCAGTCCGACCCCGAAAGCCTTTTTCGAGTGCTTCGCCTGGATTCCCAGGGGCATGGCCAATAGTCCCATAGCAATACAGGCGAACGGGATGGAAAACTTCTTATGCAGTTTCAACAAAGCTCCGTAATAGTTTTCTTTACTCTTACCTTTAACCTTACGGATATATCGGGCAAGTTCTTTGGGCGTCATCTCCTTGGGACTCTTTTTCGCAACGCTGGCGCTGGCCGCGGCAGCCTTAAGGTCCAGCCGGATATCATAGGTATCGAAACGGACGATATGGGAAGCGCTGTCGGCGATATCCATCTGGTTGATTGTTCCGTCGAAAAGGCGCATATGGTAGAGCATTGTTTTCGGATCGCCGACAATCTTCCCCCGACGCGCAATAACCGTATTGCTGACGCCTTTTTTTCGCCGGTCCTCAATAAACACATTGAGCAGTTCTCCACTGCGGGGGTCGATCTTGTTCACATAGAGCATGATGTTGTCGAAACTGTCGTTGAAGGTACGCTCTTTCAGGCTGACGTTCAGGTTGGTCGACGCCACGTCCAACAGCAGGGTTTTGAATCGAAAGGTCCCGTGGGGCACCCCGTAGACGGTCATAAACCCAGCGGCCAGCGTTCCCATCGCGCTGAAGATCAGAACCGGCGGCACCAGCCGGTAAATGCTCACGCCGCTGGCCTTCAGGGCGATAATTTCGTTGTCGCCGGACATCCGCAACAGGGACATCAGAACCGCCATCATCACGGACATGGGAATGATGTACTGGAGGAAATAGGGCATCGTGTAGATCAGCAGCAGGCAGACGGCCCCCAACCCTACATTATGATTGACGATCATGTCGGTAATATCGAGAATCTGTTTCATCAGGAAGATAAAAGAGAAAAATGCCAGATTGATGAAAAAAGGGGGCATCATCTCCAGAAACAGATGTCGAAAAAGAATGGAAAATGGATTGATCAATGGAAGTTTCCGGCTCAGCGTTTTCCGAAAAGAGATCCCAAGACGCCGCGGATAATCTGGCGGCCGATGCTGCTTCCGATGGATCTGGCGGCGCTTTTTATCATGGCCTCACCGACACTTTGACGTTGACGCCCGCCAACGTTCTTTTTTCGGGCCTCCTGCCGCTTCATTTTCTCCCGTTCCGCTTCCCGCAAGTGCCGGCTTTCCGAAATTTTTGCGGTCTCAGCTCTTTGTTGGAGCATTTCATAGGCTGATTGCCGGTCCACCGCGTCGTCGTATCTCCCCCTGATGGGCGACCGCTGGATCACCGCGGTTCTCTCTTTCTCGACAAGCGGGCCGATCCTTCCCTCCGGCGGCGCGATAAGCGTTTTTCTCACCGGCTGCGGCCTGCCGTCTTCACCCATCACCGACACCAGGGCTTCGCCGATGGCCAGCGCAGTAACCGTATCGGTCGTTTTGAAGCGTGGGTTGGGGACAAACGATTCGGCAACGGCGCGAATGCTCTTTTGATCTTTGGGGGTAAACGCCCGCAGGGCATGCTGGACCTTCAACCCCAGTTGCCCCAGTACCGTTTCTGGAATGTCCATTGGATTCTGGGTGATGAAATAGACGCCGACGCCTTTAGACCGAATCAGCCGAACCACCTGCTCGATCTTGTCCAGCAGCGGTTTCGGCGCCCGGTTAAAAAGAAGATGGGCCTCGTCAAAAAACAGGACCAGCTTGGGAACGGACAGATCACCGGCCTCAGGCAATCGTTCAAACAGGTCGGCCAGCAGCCACAACAAAAAGGCAGCGTACAGGCGCGGCGCCTCGTGAATCAGCGGGCTGGCGTCCAAGAGGCTGACCACCCCGCGGCCGGAAAAGTCGATGTGCATCAGATCGGCCAGTTGCAGGGCCGGCTCTCCAAAAAAACGCTCGGCCCCCTGCTCTTCCAGCACCAGCAGACGGCGCTGGATGGCACCGAGGCTGGCGCTGGTGATGTTGCCGTATTCGGCCCTCAAATCCTTGCTGTTCTCCCCCATCCAGGCCAGCAGCGCCCGCAGGTCTTTCAGGTCCAGCAACAACAACCCCTGGTCGTCGGCCAGATCGAATCCGGCATACAAGACGCCGGTCTGGGTGTCGTTGAGTTCCAGCAGGTTGGCTAACAGCAGCGGCCCCATCTCCGAGATGGTGGTACGAACCGGGTGGCCCGCGATCCCCTCGACATCCCACAGCAAGGTGGGGCAGGGCTGCCGCCGGTAATCGGGCAGAGGGATTGCCGCCAACCGCTCGTCGATTTTAGGGTGCGCTTGGCCCGCCATGGCGATGCCGGCAAGATCGCCCTTTACGTCTACGGCAAACACTGGCGTACCCATGCGGGAAAAACCCTCGGCAAGAGTTTGAAGCGTAACCGTCTTTCCGGTGCCGGTGGCGCCGGCCACCAATCCATGGCGGTTGCACATGCGCCCGGGTTGCTGCACCAGCAGGCCGTCTTCTGCGCCGATGATCAAATTTGTCATAACAGGGTTGTCTCCGCAGATATTGACGCTTCGGGAACAAGGGGGCCCTGCGGCCCAACAGAAGTCGGTGCCCATACTAAGGCATCCACCGGAAAAATGAAATGGAAAACTGGCTGAAATCAGTCCTGCAGAAATCCGGCAACGGCTACGGCCACCCGTTCCCCGTCCACCGCGCAGGAGACAATTCCCCCAGCGTACCCGGCCCCTTCGCCGCAAGGAAACAACCCGGTGACCGAACCGTGCTGTAAGGTCTGCGGGTCCCTGGGAATCCGCACCGGAGACGAAGTTCGCGATTCCACCCCCACCACCACCGCGTCGTTGGTGAAAAAGCCTTTCATACTGCTTCCAAAAGCCTTGAATCCGGCCTGAAGGCGCAGGCGAATGGGTTCGGGCAGCCATTGGTGGAGCGGAGACGCCACAACGCCCGGTGGGTGGGAGCAGGCCGGCAGGCTGGACGAAGCGCGGTTGACGACGAAATCCACCAGTCTCTGGGCCGGTGCGACCATCTGTCCACCGGTATGCTCAAACGCGATGCGTTCCAGCGTCCGCTGATAATCCAAGCCGCCAAGAGAAACGGTGTTCCGCATATCGGGAATGTCCTCCAATCGGGTTTCCACCACGATCCCGGCATTGGCGTAGCCTGAATTGCGCTTGGCAAAGGACATGCCGTTGACCACCACGCTTTGCTGCTGTGTGGCTGCCGGAACGACGATTCCGCCCGGACACATGCAGAAGCTGTACACGCCGCGCCCATCGATCTGCCGGACCAGGGAATAGGATGCCGGGGGAAGAAATGGACCTCTTTCCCGACCGTGGTACTGAATCCGGTCGATGAGCTTTTGCGGGTGCTCCACCCGCACCCCCATGGCAAAGGGTTTGGCTTCGATGGCAATGCCCTGATCTGCAAGCATGCGGTAGACATCCCCTGCGCTGTGCCCGGTGGCCAGAATGACCGCGGCACCGTCCACCTGCCGGCCGTCATCCAGGACCACACCCACTGCCCGGCAGTCGACGATCTTCAAGCGAGTTACCTTTCTGCTGAAATGGATTTCGCCCCCGTGTGACACGATGGTGGCGTGCATGGCCGATACGATCTGCGGGAGGCGATTGGAACCGATGTGGGGATGGGCATCGAGAAGAATCTGCTTGTCAGCGCCGTGCTGATGAAAGCGATGCAAAACGCGGCCATGATCACCTCTTTTCTTGGAACGGGTGTAGAGTTTCCCGTCGGAAAAGGTTCCGGCACCGCCCTCGCCAAAGGCATAGTTGGATTCACAGTTCAGTATGCCCCTCCGATTGAGCGCGGCCACGTCTTTTCGCCGGGGTTTTACCTCTTTCCCTCGCTCGATGACCACGGGCTTGAGGCCCAATTCGAGCAGGCGCAGGGCAGCGAAAATGCCGGCCGGCCCGGCGCCCACGACGATCACCGGTGTGGCATTGCCGATGTCCCGATAGCCAAAAACCGGCCGATCCGAAGCCACCGTTTCGCCGTCGGCGTAAACCTGAATCCCCAGCCGCACCCGTATTCGGGCCATACGAGCATCAATGGATCGCCGGACAACCCGGTAGCGGCCAGCATCGATGCGACGGCCTAGCTTGGCAGCAACGGCCCGGTCAACTTCCCTCGGGTCAGCCGCCCGTTCCGGCGATAAATCGAAAAATACCGTCTCAGGCATCCGTGGCCATGCCTTTCCGTTGGCGGCGATTGTGATCGTAGCGCATCTGAAGCATTTCAACCAAAAGGGCGAATCCCATGGGCAGGTAGATATAGGCCTTGGGCACATGCTTGTGCATGCCCTCCATGAAAATGGTCACGCCGATGGTGATGAGGAAAGAGAGGGCCAGGATCTTGAGGGCGGGATGGCGTAGAATGAAATCGCCGATGGGCCGGGCGTAAAAAAGGATGCCGATAAAAGAAAGCACCACCGCCGTAACGATGATCCACAAATGCCGGGTGAGCCCAACCGCCGTGATCACTGAATCGACGGAGAAAACGATGTCCAACAGCACAATCTGGGTAATGATGGCGGTAAACGACCCCGTCCTCCCTGCTGCAGCCCCGTGGTCTTCATCCTTGATTTCCACGGTGTGATGGATCTCCGTTGCGGCCTTGTAAAGCAAAAACAGTCCGCCGGCCAGGAGAATCAGGTCCCTGACCGAAAAATCGGCGATGACGGGTCGGGTTAGGCTGGCCAGGGCCACAACCACGGCCAGCATGACGATGCGGGCCACCATGGCCAGGCTCAGTCCGACGATGCGGGCTTTTTGCCGCTGGTCTTCCGGAAGCCGCCCCACAAAAATGGCAATCACCAGTACATTGTCGACTCCAAGAACCAGTTCCAGCCCGATGAGCAGGACCAGCAGCCCCAATGCGTCTCCCATGGATCACCTCTCCTTTTTCTTATGGGTCTTGAAAAATCGGGCAATTTTCTGTACACCTAGATTAAACACGAATAACGTCAGGTTTTAAAAGGAAGCAGCCGTTCTCATCGAGGGCAGATACCATTGAAGGCGTGCCCTGCATTCCCGCATGTGGCCGTGCCAAGGGCAGTCGGGAATACTGTTCAAATACTTTCTTTAAAGGAGCGATTGTACCCGAGATCGCCATATCGTACCTGTTCCGACTGTGCAATCGAAATTCGACCAGGTTGAACCATGGCCAAAACCGTTTCAATCAACGAAATCCGTGAACGGAAAAAGTCCTCCGAGTCTCAGCCATCGCCCGGCCAAAGCCCTTCCAGGTGCTCATCCCCGGACGCCTATGTGATCCTGCTGGATGAGTCCGATGAAACTGCTTCACGCTCTCAAGGAGGCACCCGGTCCAACACCAATAAGGGCCGCACCAATAGGAAACGGCCCGGAAACAGTCCGACACATTCTCGTTTAAATAAAAAGTTGTGATTGTGGAAATGCGGGGAACCTTCCACCGGCAAGCGGGGTAGTTGCTATATCCGTGCCCCTCGGCGTCAGGCGCATATGCAGGACTCAGGGAGCATCGGCAGCCATGGCCGCATACAAAGGCATCAATGCATCGAAAAATGCCGCCACGTCAGCAGCAATGGCCTGCTTTTTTTCCAGCGCTGCCGTTTTTTCCATCTCTTTTTCAATTCGCAGGTCCAAAGACCCGGACTTTCCGGCCTCTGATAAAAACGCGCTCAGGGAAGCTACGGAGTTATCCGGACCGGCATGGAACCATTGTTCTTCCCTGTTTTCCAATCTGCCGCCGAACCCCTGCCCGCCAAGATCGACAAGATAGATGCCATGGGAAGTGCACTGTTTTTTGAGCCAGGCGTCGTTTTCGTCCCTGCCCAACCAGGTTAGCAGGGTCTGCCAGTCGCTTTTTCCGCTCGCATCCGGATCGGCTGTAGGGATGTGCACCCCGTAGCAGAGACGGTTTTGGTCCACCCGGGCAAAAAATTTGGCCTGAAAGGGAAGATCTTTTTGCTTTTGCCTTTTTACGTCCAACCAGTTGACTTCGGGCTTGCGCAAAACGGCCCAGGAGTTGAATTTAAACTGCTTGGTTTTGAACCGTTGGGCAACAGCACCGCCCAATTGTCCGCGTCCACGCCAGGATGTTTTGGATACCGTATTCCCGAAATCGCTCTCTTCGAGACCGGAAAACTGTTTTCCCGCTTTTGAGGAAGCCGCCTTCGCCTTCTTGGCCTTCTGCTTCGCCTTGGCTTCCTCCATCTCCTTTTCATGCTCCATCCGTTCGATGATCCGCTGCTGAAGTTCGATGGGGGTGGTAATCTCTTCCCCGTTCTCCCAGCGGATATCCATGGAGTCTCTATGAATGGCAATAACCTCGAAGACGCCTTTCATGTTTTCGTATTTACCGCCAACTTCAAACTGTATCTCTTGCATCCTGCAGTTCTCCTTGTAATGTAGTTCCCGATTCCGCCCCATCCGATCCAACGGTGGACTTACTGAAGCGTGGGCGCATCGACAACCGACATTTCATTGTCGTCGAAAAACAGCTCGATACAGTGATCGGTGTCCTCGTCGATAAGCGCAATCACCGATTCGGCAATTTTCTCGGCGTAACTGGCAATGGGGTACAGGTTCGGGGTTCTCAGGGTTTCCACCAACTCGCCGGGACCACCGGCTGCGGAACGGACGACGGCTGCATAGTCATAGTCCTGTTCGCATATTAAACTGAAGTGATCCTCGCGAAGCATGGTCGAATCCACATTTTTGGTATCCTTTTCGACAACCGCGAACTCCTTGATGTTCAATATCTTTTCTTCCTGCATCGGGCAAATGCGATACTTTTGTCTCATGTTCTTTCTCCAAGCCGTTCTTTTTTATGCAATGCCGCCAGTTTCCGATGTCATCCCCGGATAAAAGCGGTTTCCAATTGCAGGCGGCTCGTATGCTGCCATTTTCATGGCAGCCCAGGGGATGCCGTCCTTGCTCGCGGGAGGGAAAAATTCACTACCGGTGGGCAGGGTTGGAAATGGTACGACGATTTAATTTATCGATTAAGTTTATAGGGAAGCTATGCATTTGTCAAACAACCGTCGCCTATCTGGTTGAGAAGGCGACAACAGCGGGAAAGGTGAAAGGATTGTGACCGGTCATCAGTCCCTGCAGGCAAACGGGTAAAAATGGTTACCGCGATATCCTCTGGAATCACTATACACACGTCCAAAAGGATGATTTTCAACACAAAAAGCGTCAAAGAGCCGTATTTGTAATACAACGTTCAAAAACAGAACCCCGGCTCCCGGGAGGCAAACCGGGGTCACAATCGCTTTGTGGCGTAACACCGCCCTGCGCACTGGTGCCCGGAAACAAAGCAGATGCGGTGCCCTGTGAACGCTTACCGTGAATCTTACTGGCAGGGGCCGGTACGCTTGCCGCTCATCTCCGTTACGATGACCATCCCCATCATTTCGGAAGTCGACTCGCCCGTGAAGCTGTCTCCGTGGTAGGTGATTTTCCCTTTGCTCTTCATTTCGCCGCCCTCGGTCTTACAGACCATTGTCCAGGAAACCGTATTTCCACTGGTCTGGACATCCGAAACCGTGCAATTGCCCTGCTGACTGGGATCGTTGTTTTGGGGGACCATGTCTTTTTTGGTGATGCACTGGGAAAAGGTCTGCGGCGGAATCTCCATACCCTGCATTTTTACCTTCGTGGTGATCTCCCACATGCCCTCTTCCATATCCACAGCGGAGCCTGCATAAATCGTGGTTGTAAAGAGAACTGAAACCACAACGAAAAACCACATCAGCATCCTTTTGGCCATGTTCGCCTCCTCCTTTTTCTGAATACCGGAAAGATAAAAATCAACCGTTCGCTGTCAGCATAATCCTCATTTTTTTGAACAACAACAAAAAAAGTGCAATCGGTGTGACCGTATCTGTCACAACCAGGTGTTATTCGGGAGATACGATGTCAACCCTTCAAAGGAGAAAAATCATGAGAAAACACGAACTGACCACCGATTACCACGATTTTTTCGAGTACTTCGGCAACACCGAAATCGAACGGATCAGGCAGCGGGCCGGTCGCGTCCTGCGCCGGGACTGGATCATTTTCGACACCGTGGAGGAAGCCATGGATTTTTTCAACAGCAAATGTGGGGAGTTCACCGGCTGCTACGCGTAAACGGGCACAGGAAACACAACCCCGCCCGAAAACTTACAGCCGCCAGTAGGAAATACCCTGCCTGGCTGCCGCATCGGGGTCGAAAACACTCTTGACATCCACGATTACCGGCCGACCGCCGTTGCACAGCGCGGCGAGCTCGGTCATGCCCATGGCGATGTAAGGCCGGTGGGCGACAGCTAGCACCAGAGCATCCACACCGTCCAATCGGTCCAACGGTATCAGATCCACACCGTAGTAGGCCTTGGCCTCCTTTGCGTCAGCCAGCGGATCATGAATCAGAACTTCAATGCCGTAGTCTTCCAGTTCGGCAACGATGTCTACAACGCGGGTGTTGCGCAAATCCGGTACGTCCTCCTTGAAGGTGATTCCCAGGACGCCGACCCGGGTGTGGTTGATCTGCTTGCCCTCCTGGATCATCAGCTTGACGGTCCGCTCGGCCACGTACTTGCCCATGCCGTCGTTGATGCGCCGGCCGGCCAGGATCATCTCCGGATGATATCCGACAGATTCGGCCTTGAAGGTCAGATAATACGGATCAACGCCGATGCAGTGGCCGCCCACAAGACCCGGTCGGAAGGGCAAAAAATTCCATTTGGTGCCCGCGGCCTCAAGCACGGCTTTGGTGTCGATATCCATGATGTCAAAAATCATGGACAATTCGTTCATCAGGGCAATGTTGAGATCGCGCTGGGTGTTTTCGATCACCTTGGCGGCCTCGGCCACCTTGAGCGTCGGCGCCACATGGATGCCGGCCTTGACCACACGGCCGTAAACTTTTTCTAAAAGCGCTGCCGTGGGCGCATCGGAGCCGGAAATGATTTTCATAATTTTGTCAAGGGTATGGACCTTGTCTCCCGGGTTGATCCGTTCCGGCGAATAGCCCACGGTGAAGTCCTGACCAAATACCAGCCCCGATTCCTTTTCGAGAATGGGAACACACACCTCCTCGGTGGCACCGGGATACACTGTGGACTCATAAACCACACAACTGCCCGGAGTAAGATGCCGTCCTGTGGTTTCCGATGCGCCGCGCAGGGGCGACAAATCGGGAATGCGATATTCGTCTATGGGTGTGGGAACGGCGACGATAATCAACCGGCAGGCGCCCAGCGCTCTGGGATCGTCAGTGTAGCTTACCGTTGCGGCGGCCATCTCGTCATCGGTAACTTCCAGGGTCCGGTCTTTCCCGGCCTTGAGTTCGGCAATGCGGGCGGATTGGTAGTCATAGCCCACCACCTCGAAATGACGTGAGAGGTGAACGGCCAGGGGCAGCCCCACATACCCCAGTCCCACCACGGCAATTTTTTCTTTTTTTGACGATAGCGCTTCGAAGGGAACCATCACCCGTGCCTCCACAATTCAATTACTATTTTCAATAAAAATTTGCATTTTAATATCTGCGGCCACCCGGTTTCAAAAAAATAACCGCTTGTGCAACATACACGAAAATCGCCTGGGAAAAAAGAATGATATGCATCATCCTGATTCGGCCGCAAGGACTACTGGTCTCCGATAAAAAAGGGTCTGAAATCCGATTCCGGCCGCTTCAGGGCGGCATCGATCTCCTCTATCAAACGGCCGCGACATTCGGGCAACCGGCCTTCCAGGTTGAGGTAATTGGTGTAATGGTCGCTGGTCAGTTGCGACGGCGCATCCAGCAGGCGGATCAGGTTCGCAGTCTCCTTTAAAACTCCGTGGGGCCCCAGCATCTCGAAGGCACCGCTTTGAACCATCTTGAGCATGGGCGTATTGATTTTGGGCACAAAGGTGCGCAGGCGTATAAAATCCGGCGCGACGCGGTTGAGCACCTGTGCCGTGCGGCTGGCGTGGGCCACGGTTCTGGCCGTCCCCCCGATGCCCAGAATGACATAGAGGCTCAACTGGATACCGGCTGCCATGGTCCACAGGCCGGCTTCCACCTGCTGTTCGGCGGTCGTGCCTTTTTTGATCATGCGCAGGATAACATCGTCGCCGGACTCCAGGCCCACATGGATGCGGCTTAAACCGGCATCGGCAAGCTGTTTCAGATCCCCGGGTCCCTTTTTGTGGATATATTGGCTCGAGCCGTATACGGTGACCCGCTCCAGATGCGGGAAAATGCGGTGGGCGTGTGCGCAGATGCTGCACAGATCTTCGGTAGGCATGGCGATGGTGTTTCCCGCGGGAAAAAACACCCGTCGTACTCCGTCGCCGTGGGTCTGACGGGCCTCTTCCAGATCGGCGACGATATCGGCCATCGGCCGCACCCGGTAGCGGGGCCCCTTTTTGTACACCATGCAGAAGGTACAGCGGTTGTGGGGGCAGCCGATGGTGGCCTGCACGAGCAGCGAATGGGCTTCGCTGGGCGGTCGGTAGATGGGACCTTCGTAGTGCATGATGCAAACCTGACTGATGTCGGGTATTAGGGAGTGCCCATCCAGAAATAGGCACTAACGATGATCGTTCAGTTGCAGCGTATTCAGAAGCTGTCGGACCTCCCCCTTGGTCAGGTGCCGCCATTCGCCTTTGCCCAGCCCCTCCAGTTTCAAATCCGCAACCCGGATGCGGTGCAGGCGAACCACTCGATTGCCCACTTTTTCAACCATCCGCCGGATCTGGCGGTTGCGGCCCTCCTTTAAAACGATAGTAAACCGTTTGGCGGAAATACGGCTCACCCGAGCCGGACGGGTCATGACCCCGGAAAGGCGCACGCCCTTTCGCATGGCGGTCAGACCGGCCTCGTCGATCGGCTGCTGCACGGTTACGTCGTACTCTTTATCATGGTCGAAGGAAGGGTGGGAAAGGCGGTGATGGATGCGGCCGTCGTTGGTCATCAGCAGCAGCCCGGTGGAGTCCTTGTCCAGCCGGCCTACCGGAAACAGGCGCTGGGGCAGGTCCACCAAGTCCGTGACCACCGGCTCCCCCCGGTGACGGCAGCTGGTCACCACCCGCTGCGGCTTGTTGAGCATCACGTAAACCAGACGCTCTGATCGAACCACCAACTGCCCGTTGAGGTGAACCGTATCGGAGTCCGGATCCACCTTGGTGCCCAAGATGGTCACCACCTCGCCGTTGACGGTTACATGTCCGCTACGGATATGGTCCTCCCCTTTTCTCCGGGAACAAACCCCGGCTTCGGAAAGAAATTTCTGAAGGCGAATCAGTGGCATTTCGGGCCCGGCAAAGATAGTGACCTGTGCGGCCATTTATGAAAGGGGCGTGCTTCAGCTCCGGTAATCGGCATTGATCTTCACATAATCCAGCGAAAAATCGCAGGTGAGCATACCGGCCGTTCCGCTGCCCTGATTCAAGTCCACGGTGACGGAAAATTCGGGCAGCCGGAGGACTTCGGTAGCCTCTTTTTCCGCCTCGAGACCGCACCCCCGGCCGTCTTTGACCATCTGCACGTCGTTGAAAAAAAGGTCCACGCGGTCCGGGTCGAAATCGACGCCCGCCCTGCCCGCCGCCGCAATGATCCGCCCCCAGTTGGCATCTTCACCGAAAAAGGCGGTCTTGACCAGCGGCGAGTGGGCGATGGTATCGGCAATGAAATGG
Organism: Desulfosarcina widdelii; assembly: GCF_009688965.1. Taxonomy (GTDB): domain Bacteria; phylum Desulfobacterota; class Desulfobacteria; order Desulfobacterales; family Desulfosarcinaceae; genus Desulfosarcina; species Desulfosarcina widdelii. The sequence continues at coordinate 1,608,870 of NZ_AP021875.1, forward strand.
GCTTCGTCGTCCGAACGAACCCCGCGCACCGTCAGTTCGACCACTTTGGTGACGCCTTCGCCGTCCCGGACCATCTGGCGGGCCAGGTCCCGGCACAGGTGGGTCACCAGCCGCTGGAAGGCCGCCAGATCTTCGGCCGTTTGAATGCGGGCGCCGGAGGCGCCGTTGGCCATGAGAATCGCCGTATCGTTGGTGCTGGTATCCCCGTCGATGGTGATGCAATTGAACGAAGTGTCCACCGCCTGCTTGAGCACGGTCTGCAGATCGGCCACGGCAACTTCGGCGTCCGTCCAGACGAAGCACAGCATGGTGGCCATGTCGGGACGAATCATTCCGGATCCCTTGGCTACGGCGACAATATGGTATGGGGTACCCTCAGCCTCACCCTGACGCTCTCCCGTTTTGGGCAGGGTGTCCGTGGTCATGATGGCACGGGCCAGATCGTCCGTACCATTTTCATCCAGACGGTCCACGAGAACAGGGGCCGCCGATTCGACCTTTTCTATGGGAAACGGTGCGCCGATGACGCCGGTGGAGGCGGCCAGCACCTGGTCTTCTGCTATTCCCAGCGCCCGGGCCGCGACGGCGGTCATGGTCCGAGCCGCGGTCATCCCCTGCTTGCCGTTGGCACAGTTGGCGTTGCCCGCATTGACAATTATCGCCCTGCAGATGCCGGCCTTCACCCGCTCCCGGTCCAGAACCACAGGTGCCGCCTGGACGATATTTCGGGTAAACACCGCAGCGACGGCGGCGGGCCGGTCGGACACCAGCAATCCCAGGTCCGGATCGCCGTTCTTTTTAATGCCCGCAGCCACTCCGCAGGCTGTAAACCCCTTGCATGTCAGTGGAGACATATCCGATTCCTCTTGAACGCGCTTTTAATGAACTGCAAAATGGTACTGGCATTTCATTGCCCAATTCCGCGATCATTGTCAATCGGGGAAAAACCAATGCCTTGCAAACCGGCCGGTTTTGACATAAAAGGCGCGTGTCTGGAAAGCGATGCTTACATCCGGAAAACAATATCACCAAAATGGCTCATGGAAAGAAACCCAATGGCTGAAGACATTCCCCGCTGCGACCATTGTAGTCAACCACTGGAACTGAAGCAGAGCTGACGCTCGGTGAATTTTCGCTGCAAGGGCTGCGGCGCAAGCTTCCCACTGAGCCGGTTCATTCACCTCATGGACGAAGCCATGGAGCAGCAGTTGGCTTTTTTGCGCTGCGACAGACTATAGAAGCCGTCTACCTAATTTTCTGTAAAACGCCACTGCCATGATGCTGATCCTAAACAACCTTTTCCCCGTATTCGCCCTCATCGGACTGGGCGCCGGACTCAAGCACCTGCACCTGGCCGACGAATCGTTTTTCAAGGCCTCGGATCGGCTGGTCTACTTCATCTTTTTTCCGGTCATGCTCTTCTGGAAAATCGGTGCCTCCCCAGCGGTTGACGACGGCGCCACCGACCTGATCCTCGCCGCCATCTGTGCCGTGGCCACGGTCTACCTGATCAGCGCCGTCTGCATCAAGCTCTTTGCGGTAAGGGCTTATGCCGCCGGATCCTTTTCCCAGAGCTGCTATCGGTTCAACACCTATGTCGGCATGGCCGTGATCCTGAACACGTTAGGGGAAACCGGCGTTTCGCGTTTCGGCGTTCTCATCGGTTTTATCATCCCGATCATCAATGTGCTGGCCGTATCCACTTTGATCTGGTTCTCCGGCCGGACCATCGACAACCGACAGCGACTGTGGATCACGCTGCGGTCTTTGATCTCCAACCCGCTGATTATCGGATGCCTGGCCGGCATGGCTTATGCCCGTTTCATCGGGTGGTTTCCGGTTTTTATCGACAACACCTTTCGTCTGGGCGCCATCGTGGCCCTGCCCCTGGCCCTGCTTTCCATCGGCGGCGCCCTGACCCTGAAAAATCTGAAATCCCATATGGGTCACTCCCTTTTGGGAGCGGCCGCCAAACTGCTGATCCTGCCGCTCGTCGGCTGTTTTTTCCTCAGACTCCTGGGCGCTTCGACCCTCTCCTTTCAGGTGGGCATGCTCTTTTTCGCCCTGCCCACATCGCCGGCCATCATCGTGCTCTCCTCCCAACTCAACAGCGATACGGAATTCGCTTCGGCAGCCATTGTCGCATCTACCCTGCTCTCCTTTTTCTCCATGAGCACGGTTTTGCTGACCTTTTAGGCCGGGAAAGGCGTGTGCAATGAGTTCAACGGCATCCAAAACATTCAAACTGATCATCGAGTACGACGGATCCGGTTTTCACGGTTGGCAGCGGCAAAAAAACGACCGGTCCGTGCAGGAAACCATCGAAAAAGCACTGTCCGTGATGACCTGCGAAAGCGTAACCCTCATCGGTTCGGGCCGCACGGACGCCGGTGTCCACGCCCTGGGCCAGGTGGCCAGTTTCATCACCCGAGCCCGCCTGGATGCCGACGCACTGCGCAACGGTCTCAACAGCCTGCTGCCCGACGATGTCGTCATCCAAACTTGTGAGCCCATGCATGGGGGATTTCACGCGCGCTTCGACGTGATTTCCAAACACTATTGCTACCACATCCTCAACCGGCCCATCGCCCCGGCCATCGGCCGCCAGTTCGTCTGGCATATCCGCAAGCCCCTGGACATCCAGGCCATGCGCGCAGCGGCCGACTGTCTGATCGGCACCCACGATTTCAAAGCCTTTGAAGGGACCGGCAGTCCCCGCAGTCATACGGTTCGCAAGGTCAGCGTCTCCGCCGTAAAGGAAACCGGGGACGGCAACCTGACCTACGACATCGCGGCCAACGGATTTTTGCGTTTCATGGTGAGGAATATTATCGGCACTCTGGTGGAGGTGGGTCTGGGTAAAATTCCGGTGGAAAATGTGCCGGAAATTTTACAATCCAGGGACCGTTCATGCGCCGGGGCCACCGCACCGCCCCGGGGACTCTTTCTGGTGGAGGTGTCCTATCCACCAAAATAGCGATATCATCTTTTTGGAACGGACGGGCTAAGCTGTAAAAAGGCGAGTTATCGGGGGATCAGGCGCGAATCGGCGGCTCGACGATGCGCGAACGGATCAGCAAAAGGGGCCGGTCGATGCGGTTGAGCACCCCCACGGCCACACTACCGTAAAAGGTCCGCTTCGATCCGCTTTGACCGTGGCTGGCCATGGCCACCAGGTCGACCTTTTCCCGCTCGGCTGTATCGAGGATGCCTGCCACCACGCTGCCGCGGGCGATGGAAATCCGGGCCTCGATCCCCACGGGACGCCAGCGGTCAACAATTTTCTGGAGGTAGGACCGCTTTTCTTTGATGCGGGCACGGCGTTTTTCCAGAAAATCGTTTACGTCGATCACTTCGTCGCGCCCAAGCATCAGGTTGGCGGTTTCGTCAACGTATAGCAGGATCACAACAGACTTCAGGCTCAAAGCCAGGGGCTCCACATGGGGCAAAATGGCCTGTGCACGCTCCGAGCCATCCAGGGGAACGAGAATGGTTTTATACATGGCTGCGGTTCTCCTTTGTCGCTGACATCGGTCCGTTTTATGGCTTTTCTGCATCGAACGGGGCTCGTGTTCCGAGAGCTGGCGCTTCCATACATTTCTCCCTTTGCCGCTGTCCACGGTAATGGACAATGGTCGTCTGGATTTTTGGCAAAACCTGTTTGCTGCCGGAAGGCTTTTTTAATCAAGGTATCTTACACCCATGCCGTATCGGGTCGTCTCTTTATCGCCCATGGCCTGCTGCCATTTGACTTCCGCCAGGCAGAAAGACCGCGGCCATTGGTCGCTGTCCACCGACGCGGGGACCGACGGATACTGCTCCATCCTCAGTATGAGAATGGTTCCCGATTTAAATGGATGGGAAGTTTCGATATATGACCCGTTGCGGGAAAAATTTCGCATTACGCCTTCCACTTTGCGAAAAATGCCACCGCTGGTATAGGGCTTACAAATAATATGGGCCCGCGTATGATTTCGCAAAGTGGTCCGCCGGGTCTTTTCCTTTTTCGATGTGGTTTTCATTTCCCCTCCATCTTGTAGGGCATCGGGCTTGACGATTCGATCCTACGGTCAACCACCGGTCAACCGGATTTAATGTCGATTTTTTTGGTTTCGGACGACTGAATCTTCTTGAATACCAGCTTCAGAACCCCCTTTTTGTAAGTGGCGTCAATGTTCTTTGGATCGACGTCGGCAGACAACTGCAGCATGCGGCTGAAAGTGCCGTAGCTTCTCTCCACCCGGTGAACGTTTTCGCCCTTGTCTTCCTTTTCCTGTTTTTTCTCGCCGCTGATCGTCAGGGTCCGGCGATCCAGCTTCACATCGATATCGCCGACCTCGCATCCCGGAATCTCGGCCTGGACCGTAATATCGTCCTTGCCTTCGACCACGTCCACCCGCGGGGCCCAGTCCCCTTCTCCGAAAAATCGACGTGAAATGGGCAAATCCATGTCGAAAAAACGGTTGAAGAGGCTGTCCATTTCATCTCTGAAACGAACCAGTTCCCGGCCGGACCGCCTTCTATGGGGCATCAGATCGAACATGACATCACCTCCTGGTTGCTAATCGGTTGACATCGGATCGGACATCCGCTGTATGGTTGGTTCATCAGCGATTTTTTCATCTTTCGGCAGCACAATGGCGGCAACGGGGAGATCGTGATGGTTCCCTCCACTTTCCATCGGAGCTTGCCCCCCTCTGGGGGACAGAAATACCGCCACCGTACCGCTTCGGTTTTCGCAAAGATCGCATCCGGGCGTCGCAAAGAAGAAGCCGATAACCCGGCCGTCCTTATCGACCCACACTCGACCGATGACGAGGGGGGAAGAACTGGCAGCGGTTTCCGTTGAACCAGTCGGCACCGCGGAAGGCATCGGATTGGTGCACGCCAGCGCCCCGATCAAAATGGCCCCCCAAAGGGATATGCAGATACCGGTTGGTTTGGGCTTCATAAGTCTGCCCTCCCCTGTACCCTGCCATGCCTGGCATTTGACCCCCGCACAAAGATTGTCGACGGGGTCGCTGCCATCGTCAACGACCGGCCGCCATGGCCTGCCGGTATATCAAAGGCCGAAGAGTATTCAAATCAATCCCGGTCAGAGTTGGATCACCGAGTTCTGACTGTCTCCATAAGGTGTTGGCAAATGACCGTCGGCATCGGGATCATTCTCCCAGTGAGACGATCCCAGTAAATAGCGGAATTGGTAGGAACGTCCGGTTTCCAGGTCCACGGTCGTGCTGAAGCCGCCGTTTTTCATTCGTTTCATTGGATTGGCCGAGAGGGACCAGTCATTGAACTCCCCCACCACATGAGCGCTTTTGGCTGTGTCTCCCATGGTCCCGGAAATTTTAAAAGTGACTTTGCACACGGGCCTGGTTTTCAAGAACTGTTTACGAATTCCCATCTTCTTCCTCCATTGCGTCCGTGGTTCCATCCAAACGAGTCCTCACGCTTCCTCGCCATCCGGCATGGGTACAGCTTTTCTTCCCTTTTTGATTCACGCCTCCTGAAACACACCGCTAAATCGGCCGTTGATCTCGACGTTCGCCGGACAGACTTCCAACCCTGACATGTGTGGCAACAAAACATCTAGGCCGAATGCATTGATCGTTCTCAGACCATCCGTATCGATGGTCACTTTTATGGATTGTTTCACGCCCTTGTCCAACGCCTAAAACAGTCCCGGGCCGACGAAGCATCGAAATCGCCGAACACTTCCAGCAGCATGCGTTGGAGGCTTCTCTCTCTGGTCAAAATTTGAAAATTATTCGCCATCAATTCTCCTGACAAGGGCTGAGCAATGAAATTGCCATACTTGTACAATAAACATAGCAAAATTCCCGCCAAGGACAACGCTGATCGAAAGCAATGTCTTTCCATACGGTTATGATCAACCGAAGGATCGCCGCCCCAAGGCATGGTGTTGAACTTTTTTACATCCTGGAAAGCATCCCTACGAGATGTGCTTCGTCTGAGCAGTACCAAATACCGGTGGGATCTTAGGGTAACCAACTTATGAGGTGGTTGCCGCAGGCGACCTCAATACTTTTTTTAAGAGACTGCAGGGTAAACGGTTTGAACAGAAGTCCGTCGATCACATTGGTCCCGCTCACCAGATCTCTGATCGTCGCCGGGCAATGGCCGGTCATCATGACAACCCGCGTACCGGAATACTTGCTTTTAATCTCATCGGCCAGCTCCAGACCGTCCATGAAAGGCATGTCGTAATCGGTGATCACAAGTTTAAAATACGCTTTGCGAAGGCTGGAAAGTGCGTCCACCGGTCCCTGGCAGTTCACGGTCCGATACCCCAGATGCGTGGTCATCTTAGCAACCAATTCCAGAATGTTTGGATCGTCGTCCACGACCAGAATCCGGCTGGCATCGGAACCTACCCCCATGCCATCCTTATCTTCTAAGGCGTAGTCGGGCAAGACGGGATGCTCTATCCCTGAAGATACTTGCTGGAGGTCAACCAACCGCGATCCCCAATGCCGACTCATTGTGTAGGTCATCTTCCCTCCAGATCCATAACAACTCTGGTGAAACGCTGGTCTCCTCCCGCTTGAAATACTCAACGGCCTGCATAGGAAACGATCTTTCATTGCAAAAGAGGCGCAGGCACACACGATCTATTTAGCAAAAAGTGTCAACGTACGGGCGGGGTTACAACCATTCAATGGTCAGTCAGCGCACGTACGGTAAACGGTTTGTCAATTTTGTTTTTACCGCAAGAACCGATAGGATAACAATTCGCACAAGTGCCCAATTTGGGTGTGTCCCTTGGGTACTTTTGCTTATTGCAGATTCGTTATATCGAAAACAATCCCTTTCATTTCGGCTCAAACGTATTATAATTGTAACATAGTTAATATTTATTGCTTCCCCCATTCAACTGTCAGTGCTTCTTCCACGCTGTAAAATAATCCGGCATCGAGGCTATATACGGATGTCCGTTCGAACTGCTGGATTGCCAACCGCGGAAAGAGACTGCCCGCTCCGACCGTTCCGTCTTTATATATATATCTTAACTACTGATTTTATATACGATAACAATAGAAATACGAGCGAAATCCAAGGCATTTACGAATGAATCCGGATTGATGTTGGGTATCGATTCAAAAGCCGGGTAATGCCTTCAAACATGGTGTTCGGATTGCAAGGTTCTTTCAAATAGGAAGAGATGTTTATGGCAAACCAAAAGAGGATGAAACTTTGGATGGTAAATGCAACCTCTTTCTTGATTCGCCTTATCCACGGCAACCAGACTGAAACCATGGAAGAAACCCCTTTAAAGAAAAATGAACGTAACGCCATTTTGAAACAGATTCCACGCGAAGTTGGCATCCTGCCTCTGCGTGACGTGGTGGCCTATCCTTATATGGTGCTTCCCCTGGCCGTGGCTATCCCTGCGCTGATAAAATTGATCGAAGACGCCGTGGATGGCAGCCAGATGATCGGGTTGATCACCACTAAAGAACCGGGTGTCGATATGCCCTCACCCTGGCAGGTTCACGAGGTAGGGACGGTTGCCCACATCCACCGTGCGGTGAAAACTCCCGGCAACCATCTGCATGTGATCGTGCAGGGCATCGAGCGATTCCGTGTAAATGTCTGGCGAAGAACCGACCCCTACCTGCAGGCCAGGATCGAATTGAGCCCTGAGCGCATCGAGGAGGGGATCGAATTGGACGCCCTCAAGCGACGCCTGCAGTTTCTTGCACGGGAAGTGGTGACCCTTATGCCCAATGTTCCCGAGGACGCCGGCTCATTTTTGGAAAATATCGAGGACCCCCGCTACCTGGCCTACCTCGTGGCCGCCAACTCGCGCATCAAAGCGCCCACCAGCCAGAAAATTCTGGAAATCGATGACCTCAACGACAAATTACGGGCTCTGATTTCCCTGCTCTCCAGGGAAAAAGAGGTTCTCTCCCTTGACCACAAGATCCAGGCCGAAGCCCACGAGGAGATCGGCAGGGCCCAGCGTGATTATTACCTGCGCCAGCAGTTGAAAGCCATTCAGAAAGAACTGGGCGAAGAAAGCGAGGTGGAAGACGAAATCGCAGAGTATGAGGAAAAGCTTAAAAAAGCGACCCTGCCCGCCGAAGCTCTGGAGGAGGCCCGGCGGGAGTTGCGCCGCCTCAAAGGCATGCACCCCAGTTCGGCGGAACATTCGGTCATCAAGACCTACCTGAACTGGCTGGTGGAGCTTCCCTGGAACACCTTGAGCGACGATTGCATGGACATCCCTCACGTCCGGGTCATCCTGAACGAAGACCACTACGACCTGGAAGATGTCAAGGACCGCCTGATCGAATATCTGGCCGTCAAGAAGCTGGTCCGTGAACGCCAGGATCCGGCCGACAGCGGGGAAAAAGAAGAATACGCCCAAATGACAGGAACCCTGCTCTGCTTCGTTGGGCCTCCCGGGGTGGGCAAGACCAGCCTCGGCCAAAGCATCGCCAGGGCATTGGGAAGACGATTCACACGCATGAGTCTGGGAGGTATTCGGGACGAAGCAGAGATCCGCGGCCACCGGCGCACTTACATCGGCGCCATGCCTGGCCGAATCATTCAAGCCATTCGACGGGCCGGTACTCGCAATCCGGTTTTCATGCTGGACGAAATCGACAAAGTGGGCAGCGACTGGCGCGGCGACCCCAGCAGCGCCCTGCTGGAGGTATTGGATCCAGCCCAGAACCATGCTTTTCGTGACCACTATCTGGACGTGGACTTCGATCTGAGCGAAATAATGTTCATCACCACCGCCAATCAGTTGGAGACCATCCCGCCCCCTCTTCAGGACCGCATGGAAACCATTGCCCTGGAGGGCTACACCGAACACGAAAAGATGCATATCGCCAGAAACCACTTGGTGCCCCGGCAGATGAAAGCCAACGGCCTGCGTCCCGAAGAAATCCGTTTCGACGATGCGGCCCTTGCCTGCATCATTCGCGACTACACGCGAGAGGCCGGCGTACGCAACCTGGAGCGCCGTATTGCTGCCGTCTGCCGGAAAACAGCCGTGGACATCTCCTCTGGTGTGCCGGGAGTGCCGGGGATCACCCCGAAGCGTGTCCGTGAGCTGTTAAAAAAACCGCTGTTCGAATCCGAACTGTCCGAATCTGTCGATATTCCGGGAATTGCCACCGGACTTTCCGTTACCGCTTACGGCGGAGAAATTCTCTTTATCGAGGCCACGTGCATTCCCGGCAAGGGAGAATTGACCATCACCGGCCACCTGGGGGATGTGATGATGGAAAGCGCCCGCATCGCACACAGCTATGTCCGCTCCAAGGCAGGCGAACTGGATATTGAAGTCAAACGCTTCAAGGCAACCGACACTCACCTGCACGTACCGGCCGGCGCGATTCCCAAGGACGGACCGTCCGCTGGTTTGGCTATGGTACTGGCTATGGCCAGTGTCTACACGGGACGGCCGGTGCACAGTGACATGGGCTTTACCGGCGAGGTAACCCTGCGGGGTCGCGTACTGGCCGTGGGCGGCATCAAGACCAAGGTACTGGCCGCCCATCGGGCTGGCCTGCGTTCGGTGATCCTGCCGCAGTGCAATGAACGCGACCTGGACGAACTGCCATCCGAGGTCAAAGGGGAAGTGGAGATCCGGTTGGTCGACCGGGTCGAAGATGCGATAAAAATCGCGCTACTACCTCCAGAAATCACCAGTGCGGGCTGCGACGAGGCGGTGTCCAAACCAAAGGAGGCCGGATGACTGCCCATCATCAAACGGCAATCCTTGAAGCCATGATGCAGTCCGGCTTCTATCCGCATCCGGCGCCATCGATCCAGCGGCAGGAAACCCACATCTCCACGGTTTTTCTCACCGGCCGCTGGGTCTACAAGATCAAAAAGCCGGTGGACCTGGGATTTCTGGATTTCTCGACCCTCGAAAAGCGCCGGCAATATTGCCGACAGGAGGTCGCCTTGAACCGCCGCCTTTCGGAAGGCGTCTATATCGGCGTCGTGCCCATTACCCGTCACAACGGATGCTACGCGTTGAACGGACCGGGCGAGACGGTTGAGGTTGCCGTGAAAATGCATCAGTTGAACGAATCGGATGTAATGGCCGATCACCTGCGCCGGGGCGCCTTGACCGGCAGGCATATCGAAATGCTGGTTGATCGGCTGGTCGATTTTTACGCCCACACCGCAGCCGATTGTGAGATGGATCCGACCCAGGCGCCGGCCTGGGAGATGAATCTACAGGAGGTCGACCGGTTTGCCGGCGCTTGGATTGACCGGCGGTCTTTCGATTTCGTCCGGGCCGCTACCCAATCCTTTGTCCGTACCCGAGGTTCCCTTTTCCGGCGGCGCCGGGAAAGTCGCAAGATCAAAGACGGCCACGGGGATTTGCGGACCGACCACATCTACTTTTCCGCCAACGGCATCCAGGTCATCGACTGCATCGAATTCAGCCCCCACCTGCGCTGCCTGGACGTCGTCAGCGACTTGGCCTTCCTCTCCATGGATCTGGAATTTTTGGGGTTCCCAGATCAGGCCCGCAACCTGATTCGATTGTACGTCAGTCAGGCCGACGATCTCGAAGCTCTGCCGCTGCTGGATTTCTACCGCTGCTACCGGGCGATGGTGCGCTGTAAGGTGAGTTGCTATTGTATTGAGAAAGGCGGGTTGACGGACACCACCCGAAAGGCGCTCGTACAAACCGCCGGCCGATACCTGGCCCTGGCCCGGAGTTACACCGAAGCTTTCAGCCAGCCGACCCTATGGATGGTTGGCGGCCTGCCCGCGTCCGGAAAAAGTACCGTCGCCAAGGCGCTGGCAAGGGCCCATGATATTTGCGTAATCCGCTCGGACGCGGTCCGTAAGGCACATTTTGCCGATGGACCGGAAAGGTCCGGGACAACAGCCTTCGAACAAGGCATTTACAAGGCCGGTGCCACCGAGGCCACCTACAACCGAATGGCTGCCATGGCGGCGGAAAATCTTAAAAAAGGGTGCAGCGTGATTCTCGACGCCACCTTCAGCCGTCAGGTCCACCGCGATCAGGCACTGCGGGTGGCCCAATATCACCACGCCATGCCGATCTTCGTGGAATGTCATGCTGCGGATGCACTTTTGTCAGAGCGACTGAAACGGCGGGATACCGAGCCGTCTCTTTCCGATGCCCGTCTGGTCCATCTCAAAGCATTCAAAAAGCGCTTCGAACCGGTGGACACGATAGGAGGTGTGGGGGCCCATATCCGCGTCGATACCGCACGGCCCGTTCGCGAATGCCTGCACCGCATTCTGCTCTCAAATGCACTCACTTCCAGCAGGCGCCGTAAGACGGAAGCCACCCCGGCAATGTGCGACCGCCGAATACCATCGGTTTTAAGAACAGGAGCACTGAGTCAACCGACACAAAGGAGGCTGATATGTTCAACCGCATCCTGGCGGCGACCGATATCGCTACCACACCCGACGCACCGGTAGTAACGGCCGCCCGCCTTGCCCGAGGACACCATGCCCGACTTTATCTGCTGCATGTCATGGAGTCGGCGTCCACGGAAAATCGCAAATTGATTCGCCATTACGAAACCGATGCGGAAATGATCGCCGACGCTGCATACGAGCAAACTGTCGCCCAGGTCTTGCGGAGAACATTTCGGGATTCGATCCCTGGCGAGGAAACAGAAGTGCGCGTCACCGCCGGCTTTCCCTGGGAGGAAATTCTGCAGTATGCCCGGCAGATCGATGCCGACCTCATTGTTTTGGGTCCGCATTCGACCCGGGCCCAAGAAAAAGGAGTTGTGCGAATCGCCGGGCTGGTCGGTTCGACGGTGGAAAACGTGATGATCCGCGAAACCTGTCCGGTGATGGTGGTCAATCGCCCTGCAAATGCAGAGCAGCTTCGTTTTCGGCGGGTATTGATCCCCGTCGATTTCTCGCGATCCTGTGAATGTGCGGTGTGCTTTGCCGCCCGACTGGCAGCCAACTGCCACAGCCAACTGCAGATATTTCACATGATTCCGGTGCCCCCGGTGCCCAAATACAACCGGTCGGCCTATAACCGGGACAAAGCCAGTGCCCTTAAGCGGCTCGAGTCGTTATACCGTCCTTACCTCGACGGCATCGAACACCGGTACATCATCCATGCCGGCTCCCTCCCCCACCTTGAAATTCTCAACGCAGCCCGGGACCAGAACTCCGATCTGATTGTCATGGGGTCCCATACCAAGGAGACCGGAGGCAAATGGTATCCGGGCAGTGCGGTCGAGCGGGTCGGCTTCCGGGCTTCCTGTCCCCTGGTCACGATCACCGACCCTCAGGTGTTGATCCACTGGAAAGGCCGGTTGACCGACACCGTAAGCAAGGAGCCGGATCGGCGAATCCATGTGTTCACCGGCACAGGCTCCCATCCCTCACCCAAAAAAGGAGGCATGTCATGACAAAAGAATCCCAGGTCTTCAAATGCACGGTCTGCGGTACTATCGTCGCCGTGATCGCCGGCGGCAAGGGCGATCTGGTCTGCTGCGATCAAAAAATGGTCGAAGTGACACCGAGCGATGCCAAGAAATTGATTCACGGAATGGTCCGACCCGGTACCCCCTGAATCGCTCCGGCATGGCGTTTGGTTCTACAGCTTGTAGCCGATGGCGCGCAGCAGGGATTTGCGTTTGACAATGTCGGACTCGTCTTCGATGCCCTTGGAGGCAAAGCCGTCGATCACGCCCAGAATCCCCCGGCCCAAATCGGTTTCGGCCACGATGACCTCCACCGGATTGGCCGTGGCGCAAAAAACGCGGCAGACTTCAGGTACGTTTTTGACGCTGTTGAGAATGTTCACGGGAAACATGTCGCGCATGAAAATGATGAAGCTGTGGCCTGCGGAAAGGTTCAGCGCGTTTTTCTGCGCCAGTTCGATCAACTTCTCGTCTGTGCCGGCATGGCGAACCAGGCAAACATCGGAAGCCTCGCAGAAGGCTAGGCCGAATTTTGCCCCGGGAACCGTGGTGACAATGGCTTCGTAGAGGTCTTCGACGGTTTTGATAAAATGGGATTGCCCGAGAATGAAATTCAGGCTCTCCGGATTTTCGACAGCCACCGTTTTCAAATCCATAATTTCCTCCTGTTGCCCATTGATGAAGGATACGCTGCCGTGGACACTGTCACGGCAGCGGCCATCTGAATCGCATTGTCGTTTTTACAAAATGGTCAGTTTTCGGAAAAAGCCTGGCGCCGGGATTTCATCTCATCGACCTTCTGGTTGTAAAAGGTGATCACCTCCCGCCTGTTGAGCATGCCCAACAGGATGCCGTGGTCGTCGGCCCGCACCACCGGCAGGCTGTCGATGTTGCGGGTGGTGAACTTTTTGAGTACGGTATTGAGATCCTCTTCCGGCGTGGTGAGAATGATGTCCGAGGTCCCCACGTCCTTCATGACCACCAGTTGTTCGATCTCCGGTGCGAACAGCACCCCGCGGATATCGTTGATGGAAAAAATCCCCACCAGCCGTTTCTCCTCGTCCATCACCGGAAAATAATGCTGCTTGGTTTCCGAGAAGTAGCGTTTGAACGCCACAAAAGGCATGTCCTGAGGGATCAGGGACACCTTCTGAACCAGCGGCATGAGGTCGTTCACCCGGAAGGTCTGCAGGATGTCCACGAAAAAATCACCGGCGTGGGCCGGAGAGTCAACCTTGCTCTGTACCTGCCGATGGAAAATGGTATAGCGCCGGGAGGCCAGGTAGGCGACCGAACAAACCAGCAGACTGGGCAGCAGCAGATGGTAGGAATTGGTCATCTCGCTGACGAAGATGATGGTGGAAATGGGTGTGTTGGATACCGCCGTAAAAAATCCGGCCATGCCCACTACCACGAAGGCCCCCGGTTCGGTCACCACCGTGGGCATGATGGCATGGAAGATCTGACCGACCACACCGCCCATGGCACCACCGATGACAATGGAAGGGCCGAAAACGCCGCCGCTGCCACCGGAACCGATTGAAAAGGAGGTGGTCAGCACCTTGCCCAGGGCCAGAGAGATCAGAAAGGGAATGGCCAGTTCGTTGTCGATGGCCTTTTGGGCAAAACCATAGCCGAAAGCCAGGGTGTGCGGCAGAAAAAAACCGACGATTCCGGTAAGCAGCCCGCCGATGGCCGGCTTGATATGGTTGGGGATCTTCTTGATCGATTCGAACAGATGAATCGTTCCATAGAAGGTTTTGACGTAGAATATACCGGTAATCACCAGCACCAGGGCCAGAACCAGGTAGGGACCCAGTTCCAAAGGATTCTGGAAGTTAAAGGGCGGCGAACTGAAAAGCGACCCCCAGCCGAAACGCAGGCAGAAGACGCAGTAGGCCACCACCGACGAGATCCCGGCCGGGATGATCACTTCGGATTCGAAATCCGGATCGCGGTAGAGCACTTCGGCGGCGAAAAGGGCTCCGGCCAAAGGCGCCCGGAAGATACTGCCAACACCGGCTCCAACGCCGGCGGCCATCATGATGCGGCGTTCGCGATCAGAAAGCTTCAGCTTCGTAGCCAGAAAGGATCCGAATCCGGCGCCGATCTGGGCAATCGGTCCCTCCCGGCCCCCGGAGCCCCCGGTGGTCAGGGTAATCGCCGATGCGATGGTTTTGACGAAAGGGACCCGGCCACGGATGAAACCGCCCTTGTTGTGATAGGAATTAATGGCCGCATCGGTGCCGTGCCCTTCCGCTTCGGGTGCGAACGTGTAAACCAGCCAACCGCTCAGGATTCCGCCAAGGGCTGGCAGAATGAGAAGCATCCAGCGGTTGAAGGGAACCGAAGTGGAGGGTAGCAGGTGGTGCTCTCCGGCCGGCGGAGGCGGACGGTAGCCCGCGGCCATATCCAGAAAATAGTGGATCCCGAGTTGGCACAAATAGTGGAATGCGATGGAACCCAGACCGGCGATCAAACCGATGGCCACGAAATAAAAAGACCAGCGGGTCGCCTGGGCGACGTTCAGGCGAGCCAGTTTATCTTTCATCCTGCTGACCGTTCCCGGTTTCTGTGCGGCTGGCGGCATTGGCTATTGGCTGTTTTCCAATTCTTGGATCCCGTTGTAGATGGTATCGAATAATTTTTCGACGTCGCCGGCTTCCATGCAGGAAAAGGCGATGCGCAGATTGGACGCCCCTAAAGAAATCAACCCTACCCCGTATCGATCCAGCAGGTGAACGCGAAGTGCTTCCGCGTCCACGGTCTTGAGCCGGATGCACATGAAATAACCGGAGTTGAACGGGTACACCTCCCAGGCCGCGGCATATTTCGGGTCCGTGGAGACCGCCTTGACCCGCTCGGCCCGGTCCTTGAGAATGTCGAACTTGGCCTTTTTTTCGGCAATGTTTCTCTCATCCTGCATGGATTTGAGCAAAATGGTCTGGCTCAGATGGGAGGCATTGGAAAGGGTGCCGCGAATGCATCCGGCGGTTTTGCGCTCCAATGCATCGAAAAGTGGTCCCGTGTCGCCGGTGAATGTCCCGCCGTAGGTGATGAAGCCCACCCGCAACCCCCACACATAATTCTCCTTGGTGGCACCATCCAGTTTTACGGCCAGGATGCCGGGATGAGCCCCGCAGAGCCGGGCGAAGATTGATTCTTTGAGGGTCTGGGTTTCGTAAAAAAGGCCGAAATAGGCATCGTCGGTAACCGCCAGAACATAGGTTCCCCCGGCGGCGATATCCGTCAGAATGGCCACGATGGCATCGGCCTCGGCCTCGGTTATGGTGTAACCCGAGGGATTCTGGGGAAAGTTGAGCAGAACAGTAATTTTTCGATTTTCCGCCGCCTCCTGGCGAACGGCCTGTTCGAATGCGGGCAGATTGAATCCGCCTTCTGCCGAAAACAGTTGGTAGTGCCGGATACGGGCGTCTTTGCGAACGGAGAAAATCATGCTGTAGTTGCCCCACATCATCTGCGGCAAGATAATGACGTCCCCGGGGTTGGTCCATACATCGGCGAAGGTGGCGATTCCATGGGTGATCCCGCAGGTAACTACCGGCAGGCTGACCGTTTTGCCCGCCAGGGAGGGGTTTTTCTCGAATATCTCCTTTTGCCATTGCTGCCTCAGTTCAAGAAGCCCGAAAGACGGGGCGTAGGTAAGCGACTGGCTGGGTCGGATATGGGCAATAGAGTCCATGACGGTGTCTAAAACCATGGTCCGCCCGTTTTCCTTGGCAATCCCGATGGTAGCGTTGATCGTATGGGCCTTTTCCCTGGCCTCGGCGCTCTGACTGAGAATGCCTTTGGGGAAAAACAGCTTTCGGCCCACGTCGGACAGCATGTCGTAGACATGGGGAGCTGAGGCTTTAAGGGTTTGATTCAACTGTTCGGCTAAAGGATTCATGGCTGTCCTCGATGAATATCGGCCGATCCTTATGGGAAGTAAGGATTGCGTCCCCACCGGTACGCCGTTGTGCGCGTCGGAGAACGGACCCGGGACCGGCCGCGTGGTTGAAACTGCCGACTTCGGCATGGACGGCAGGCAAAAACAACAAAAGATACTTACTTGCTGCCGACAAAACCTGTCAAGGAAAAAGTGCTTGAAATATCAGGAAGATGCGGGCGTCATGACCCTGTCGCATCCACCGGCGGCCAAGGCCCGCTACCGGCGACACAAAAACCCCGCCACCGTTTATTGGGGGCGGGGTCCTCGACAGAATCGTTGATCTGTCGGATCGAACCTACTTTCTGGAGCGCTTGGATGCCTTGAGCGGATTGATCTTCTGTGTGCTTTCGGCCATGCTGTTGCTGACATGGGTCGCCAGATTGCAATTTCCGTGTTTCCACTTGGTGTCGGGTTCGGGGCAGGCGGCGCAGTACCATCCCGAAGAAACCTCAACGGTCCGGCTGCATCCTTTGCACTGCTCCACGATTTCATGGCAGACGCCACCTTTGTATCCACAGCCCTTGGCGGTCATGAAGGCACATTCCATACCTTCGCGAATCGTCGTACATCTCATTGGTTTTTCCTCCCAAAGTAAAGTCTCGGCAAACGAAAAGGCCAAAGAGATAAAGATTCTTCGGCCTTTTTCAAAACCAGCGACTTATATGCAGGTTAATCAGACTTGTCAAGCCTTTTTTACACCGGGCGCGCCGATTTTCGAAATCGCCGCGCGTTTCGGCTATTATTCCCCTTCGCTATGCTGGTACACGTGGACATCGCGCTGTGGGAAAGGAATGGAGACGCCGTTGGCATCGAATGCCTTTTTGATCTTTTCCGTCAAATCGAAATAGACCGCCCAATAATCCTCAACCCGGGTCCAGGGGCGAACCACGAAGTTTACGCTGCTGTCCCCCAGTTCCGAAACGGCAATCTGTGGTGCCGGATCCTTCAAAACGCGACTGTCGGCGGCAATGATATCCGCCATGATCGAGCGAGCCTTGTCGATATCGTCTTCGTAACCGATGCCCATCACCAGGTCCACCCGCCGCGTTCCTTTCACTGTCCAGTTGACGATGTTGTCATCCGTCAGCCTGGCATTGGGAACGATAACGGTCTTGTTGTCAGCGGTTTTCAACTGGGTGGTGAAAATCTGGATGGCCTCCACGACACCGAATACTCCGGCCCCTTCGATCAAATCCCCCACTTTGAACGGCCGGAAGATAATCAGCAGGAAACCGGCGGCGAAATTGGACAGGGATCCTTGCAAGGCCAAGCCGATGGCCAGGCCGGCGGCACCAAGAATGGCGATGAAGGAGGTCGTCTGGATGCCCAGTTGCCCGAGAGCGGCAACAACGATAAAGGCCAGCAGGGCGATGTAAACCAGGTTGGCGGTAAAACTGATCAGGGTGGAATCGACCTTGCTCTTGGACATGACCCGCTCCACCAGTTTTCGCACGCCTTTGGCCACCCAGCGCCCGATGACGAAAATCGCTATCGCGGCCAGCACCTTGATACCGTATACCGTCAATAATTGATAAATTTTATTGAGAATATCTTCCATGATCTATTCCTCCTTCTTATGGATCTGCAGTAGATGAACGGTTGTTGTCACTCACTCGATGGTTCAACAAAAATGGTTACAATAATTCAATAAATGTTACATGTTTTCGATGAAAGCGTCCGCCTCCTGAATGGATCGCTTCATATCCGCGATCAGAGAAGCGACCTCGGCTTCGATGTCGGCCACCTCACGTTTCAGAGAGTCCACAGCCTGGGCATTGAGATTATGCTTGAGGTAAAGAACATAATCCCGAAGATTCCTGAGCACCGGGTCCATGGAGGCTTCGACCCTCGTCATGCTTCGCTGCAGCCGGGCAAATCGGGTACGGGTGTCCTGCAAAGACGCTCTGCTTTTAGCACGAAATTTCGCGTTTTCAATGGTGGCGATTTCCGATTCCCACTCCTGAAAGAGATCGGCGCCGATTCGCTCCACCTTGTCGATGCGGTCGCGCACCGCATCGGCGCGTTCTTCGCAGGCGCGGTAATCCGAACTGAGTTTGTCGTAAATGGCTTCAAGGTCGCCGCCCTCGAAGCCGTACATGGCTTTGATACGCTCCACCACCGAGGAAAATTGTTCCGAAGCATCGGCCTGTTCTTCCCGGGCCTTTTCCACGTTGTCTTTCAGCAGGTGGCGCTTTTCCTTACCCATCTTTTCCCAAAAGGCATAATAAGTAGTCTGACAACTGCAGAAAAGTAGCAGCCACACCACCAGAACACCGACGCACCCCGCTATTGATCGTGAACGAGCCGGTCTGTCATGCCATTGGGCCATAACACATCACTTTCCGTCGAACGTCAAAACGGCCGCCGGCGTTTTTGCCGGCGGCCCGGGTTCGCAAAACGCCGAATCAATCGACTTTCACAAACTGCACCCGCCGGTTCTTGGCGCGTCCGACCCGCGTGCCATTGTCGGCGATGGGACGATCCGGTCCGTATCCTTTTGCCGACAAGCGATCCGGCGAAACCCCCTTTTTCACCAGGTAATCGACCACGGACTGGGCTCTTTTCTGGGAAAGATCCATATTGAAAGCCCGCGCGCCCGTGTTGTCGGTATGTCCTTCGACGGCAACCTTCAGTTGGGGATTGGCGGCCAGCGCGGCGGCAATTTCATCCAGAATGCCGTAGGAAGAGGGTTGAATGTTCGCCTTGGCCGTTTCGAAGTTGATCTCGTTAAAGGTCCATGCTGTGGAACCGCTGTCCAGCACCGATGCCGGGCAACCTTTGGCGTCTACCCAAACGCCGGCGGGCGTTCCCGGACATTTGTCCTTGTAATCGCCGACACCGTCGCCGTCACTGTCCAGCGGGCAACCATCGGCATCCACGTCCACCCCGGCGGGCGTTCCCGGACACTTGTCCTTGTAATCGCCGACACCGTCGCCGTCACTGTCCAGCGGGCAGCCGTCGGCATCTACATTCACCCCGGCGGGCGTTCCCGGGCACTTGTCGCGGCTGTCTAAAACACCGTCGCCATCGCTGTCCAGTTGATCGCCGAGAAAAATCCGGGCAACGTAATCGGCCATCTGCTGGCCACCGAGCAGACTTTGCGCCGAAACGCCGAAGCCGCATCCCCCGATCTCTGCGATTTCATCCAGCAGCTTTTTACCATCTGCATCGTCTCCCACTTGAACCGGATAGATGCAGACCGAATCGCCAAATTTCTCTTTGAGGGCCCTGGCGTTCTCTGCCGGATTCATGCCCATCTTTTCACCATCGGTAACGACGATTAACGCAGTTTTGCCCGTCATCCCCTCCAGGTCTTTGGCGGCGGCATCCACGGCTGCCGGCAAAGGGCTGGGACCACCGGCCCCGGCAACGGTTGCCAACGATTTCTCATATTCGTTTCTGTCAAAGGTCCCCACATCGTCGATCAATTGAGTACTTTTTTGGAATACCGCAGGATCGCCCCCAAAAATACGCATGCCGCTTCGAATTCCTATATTCTCGGGAAGCGTCTGCCCCAGAATACGCACCACCGCAGTGGCAATATCGAACTTCTTCCACTGCTGATACCCCTCCTCCATAGAGGAGGAGGCATCTAAAATCACAAGCAGGTTCCGGGTCTTTAAAGCACGTCCACCGGCATCCAGATCAACGGGTGAAAACGTCGGTACCGGTTGATATGAGGTGGCACAGGCACTCAGTATCGTTGCGATGGCAATCATCGACAGAAATTTTAAAACGAAAATACGTCGTTTCATGGCAACTCCTTTCGGTTTTTATGGAACGCAAGAACTTGGCTAATTTTGGATCGTGATTGGATGTCTGTGAAACGGGCCGAAACACGAAACAAGCGAACTACGCAGCTTTGGCCGTTCAGCGGAAGTGTCTCGTGCGGAGAACTGATTTGAAATAATATGGACTCGACTCCAATATAGCAAGATCTTTTTATTCACCCGAAAATATAAAAATGAATGGAATTCACTATCGACAAAAAATCGGAAACGGCAATGTCGTATCCCCGACGGGGTCTCGTTTTCCCGTTTTCCGTATCGGCACCTGCCATCGCGTCCCTTTTACTTCCCTGTAGTCTGACGAGATGGATTGACTTTTCACAGCAATGGGCTATTGTTGAATAATTGTTGCCATATATAGCTGCCGCCCTTCTGCAGGGGCGCACCGTTTAACCGAGCATCGGGAATTCTCGCACATGATTATAGAGGAAGCACGTAAAGTTCTGCAAATTGAAGCGGATGGCATCGTCAAGCTGATCGACCGCCTCGACAAGGAGTTCGAAGCGATGGTAGCCGTTATTCTTAACGCTACCGGTCGGGTTATCGTCAGCGGAATCGGCAAATCCGGCATTATCGCCCGGAAAATTTCGGCAACCCTGAACAGCACCGGCACCCGCTCTCTTTTTCTCCATCCGGTGGAAGCCATGCACGGCGACCTGGGCATGGTCAGCCCGGATGACGTCGTTCTGGCCATGTCCTACAGTGGGGAGACCCACGAACTGAACCTGATGATCCCCACCATCCGGAACCTTGGCTGCAAAGTCATCGCCATGACAGGAAACCGGTCTTCAACCCTGGCCAAACAAAGCGACATCGTCATCGACGTGGGTGTGGAGAAAGAGGCCTGTCCGCTGGGTCTGGCGCCAACGGCCAGCACCACCGCTCTTCTGGCCATGGGGGACGCCCTGGCCGTGGTCCTGATCAACAAGAAACATTTCAAGACCAGTGACTTCAAACGCTTTCATCCCGGCGGGGCTCTGGGTCATCGGCTGTCCAGCCAGGTCAAGGACATCATGATGACGGGCAAGGCGGTTCCCAGTGTCCCTATCTCCGCATCCATGCAGGAGGCGGTCGGAGAAATGGACCGTCACGGCCTCGGCGCCCTGATCGTCGTTGACGAAAATCGCCGGCTGGCAGGCATTTTCACTGACGGCGACCTGCGACGTATCATCGCCCGGCAGGAGACGGTTTTCGAACAGTCCCTGTCTTCAGTGATGACCCCTTCTCCCCTGCACGCGTTTTCCCGGACACCGGCCTACGACGCCCTCAACATCATGGAACGGCATGAAATCACAGTCCTTCCGATTGTCGACGGCAAGCACCGGGTAAAGGGCATCTTGCATCTGCACGACATTCTCGGCAAAGGCGAATTCACCTTCAACGGCCACGAACCGGAGAAATAGAGGCCCCCGGTTTTTTTGACCGGCAAGGAGACTTTATGAATCAAGACCCCATCCAAACCCATATTCAAACATTGGGCGAAGCCAAAATCCCCTCTCCGATGCTCGATGAAAAACGCGGGGGCGTTCACCACTTGTTCGTCTCGGATGAAGACCGAATCATGATCAATATCAGACGGGCGGATATCCAGGCAATGGTGGACCAGGGCGTTGATCTGCCATCCTTCGAACTGGCCGGTCCGCGGCGCAAGGTCTATTTCGACGCCTCCAAGCTCCGGTGCGCCATTGCCACCTGCGGCGGCCTGTGTCCGGGATTGAATGACATCATCCGGGCCATCGTGCTGGAATTGCACTACCGCTATGGGGTAAAAAACATTTATGGCGCCCTTTACGGCCTGGAGGGATTCATCCCCGAATACAACCATGATTTTCTGGATCTGACACCCGCCCGGGTAACCGCGATCATGAACATGGGCGGCTCCATTTTAGGCTCGTCACGGGGCGCCCAGGATATCGAACGGGTTGTGGACTGCCTCGAGGTCAACAATATCGGCATGTTGTTCATGGTCGGGGGAGACGGTACCCTGATGGCTGCATCCAAGATTGCCGAAACCATCTCCGAACGCGGCTTGAAAATCAGCGTGGTGGGAATTCCCAAAACCATCGACAACGACATTCACCTGGTTTCGCGCTCTTTCGGTTTTGATACGGCGGTGGATGTTTCCCGGATGGCCATCCAGGGCGCCCATAACGAGGCCACCGCCTACCCCAATGGCGTGGGGCTGATCAAGCTTATGGGACGGCATTCCGGCTTTATTGCCGCCACCGCCGCCCTGGCCCAGCAGGATGCCAATTTCGTGCTGATTCCGGAGGTGGACTTCGATCTCGACGGCCCCAAAGGCCTGCTGGCCGCCCTGGAAGCACGCATTGTCAGCCGAGGCCATGCGGTGATCGTGGTCGCCGAAGGAGCCGGGCAGAAATTTTTCGAGGAAGTGGACGAACGACGGGATGCGTCCGGCAATATTCGCCTCAACGACATCGGTATCTTTTTACGGGATACGATCAAGGCCTATTTTTCACAAAAAAACATCCCGCTGAACATTAAGTACATCGACCCCAGCTACATGATTCGCAGCGTGCCGGCCAATGCCAATGACAGCGTCTTTTGCGGTTTTCTGGGCCGGGATGCCGTTCACGCAGGCATGTCTGGCAAGACCAAACTGGTCATCGGCCACTGGAACAACCATTTCGTTCACCTGCCCATGGAGGCCACGGCAGGCAGAAGAAAACAGGTCAGGCCAAACGGCAAGCTGTGGACGACGGTATTGGAATCCACCGGGCAGCCATCGCTGCAAAACGATTCGGCGTGACCGGCGGGTCTGCCTTTCAGCCGGGAGACAAATCGAGGCGATACGGCAGGTTTAACATATCGGCGACCACCTTGGCATGCCGGCGGGCCGCACCTCGATTGGCAAGCACCGCCTGTTTGGCCCGCCTTCCCATCCGGCGGGCATTGTCGGCATGCGCGAGCAGATCGCCGGCCCGTTCGGCCAGAGCCTGACCGTTTTGGACGCACACCCCACCGCCGGACGCTTCGAGCAGGGCACTGGCATCCTGAAAATCCTCCATGAAGGGTCCGAAAAGCACCGGTTTACCGCACATGGCCGGCTCGAGTACATTCTGGCCGCCCAACGGAACCAGACTCCCGCCGCAAAAAACCACAGAAGCGAAGCGGTACACATGCCGCAACTCACCAATCGTGTCGAGAATCACCACGGGGGCCGCCCGTTTAGCCTGATTTTTTTCAAGATCCGTCCGGTACTGCCACCGCACAGCCCTGGATCGGGCGCAGGCGGCAATCCGGGGCGCGTTTTGGATATGCCGTGGGGCAACGATGAAAACCAGCTCCGGAATTCGGCAGGCCAGTCGGTCGTAGACGTCCATAAGGATCTCCACTTCAACGCCGCGAATGCTCCCGGCCACGAATACCGGTGTTTTGTCATCGATTGCATATAGTGCTTTGAGCTTTTTCAGGGTTGCGGTATCGTCATCGACTCCAGGGGCATCCATTTTTGCGTTGCCGTTGATCCGGACCCGGTTGGCCGGTGCGCCCAGGTGGACAATTCGGCGGGCGTCCGATTCGGATATCATGCTGAAGGCATCCACCTTTTGTAATATAGGGGCGATCAACGGCCGGATCCTTTTATAGGAGCGGATCGACCGGCTGGAGATGCGGCCGTTAAGAAAAAGTATTTTTATTCCCTTGCGATGGGCAAGGGTGATCCAGTTCGGCCAGATCTCCGTTTCCATGCAGACCAGCACATCGGGCCGGTGAAGTGTGAGGAAGCGATCCGTGGTCCACCATAGATCCAGTGGCGCGTATCTAATGCGCAGGGCGCTGCCGAACCGATTGCGTGCATGTCGCTGACCGGTCATCGTGGTAGTGGTCAGGACAAAGGAGAGGTCCGAAGAGGCATCGTTCAATGCATGGATAACGGCTTCGGCGGCCTTCACCTCGCCAACGGATACGGCATGGATCCAAATTACCGGACCGGCGGGTCGATTGCTGGCCAAAGGGTTCGGGTCATCATATCCCAGCCGCTGAAGCATAGCCGTCCTTCGCTCGGGATCACGCCGTTCATGGTACCAGAGGACGGGTAGGACCGCCGGGGCCAGGCAGAAACTTGCCAAGTTATAGGCAAACTGAAAAATTTTCATGGCTGGAGCAACGGTGTGTCGCTGTCGGAAGAATCCGACTCCAGGGAAAGCGTCGGCTGGGCCTGAACGAATCGTCCTTTTTCGATGCGTAGCATTTGCAGGGCTTTTTCCACTTCGCCATTGGGCTGAAAACGGGTGGGTCCGGTGACCCCCTTAAAGGGCTCCATCTGCAAAAGGGCCTGTTTCAACTCCCTTCTGGAGTCCGTGGCCGTCTGCCGCATGGTGCTAAACACCATCATGGCGCTGTCGTAGGCCAATGCTTCGATGACGCCAGGGACTTTGCCGAAGGCCTCCTTAAAATCGGCTACAAACGTTTGCACGGCTTCCGAAGAGCTTTCGGTGAAAAAGGCATCGGCGATCAGCGTATTTTTCATGTATTCCCCGGACATTTCCAGAAGTGTCTTTGAATTCCAGAGATTGGTCCCCAGCAGATATATATCGCGAATGTCGTAATACGCCAGTTGAGGAATGACCAAACCGGCTTTTTTAGGCGCATCGGGAATGAAAACAGCGTCGAAGTCCACAATGGGATCCCATCGATCATCCCGGTCGGCATTGCGCCGACCGAGGTCGTCCAGTGCCTCCCGGTCCAGGGGGACGCCGCAGACACGCTCCACCGGATCGATGGCCGCAATGGGATCCTGGAGGTATCCATCTGCCATGGACGCCAGGGTCATGGGCAGAGGGCTGGGCATACTCTGTTGTTTCAGGTCCACGGGGATTTCATAGAAAAGCCCGGTCATTTTTTTGATGGGTTCGGCAAAATCGGTTCCTGATGGGTCGTAAGCCTCAACGGCGTTGACCGTACCCCCATTTTCTACCACCTGATCCCAAAACAGGTTCATGTAGCGCCAACCGTATTTTTCGTCCGGGTAGAGGATTGCGAATCGCCTGGCACCCAGATTTTCAGCGGCAAAAGTCACCAGTGATCGCACCTGCATCTGCGGAGTGATGAAATTCCTGAACACATAGGAGCCGACATCCGGCACCTCTTCTCGTTGGGTAAACACCACAATGGGTATACCTCTGGTCTGCGCATATTTTCCCGCCGCCTCCGCGGCAGACATGGGCCCCAGGATGGTACCGACTTTTTGCCGGTCCAGCTGCTCTATGGCTTCGGCGGTGACACCGGCATCCGAGCGGGAGTCTTTGACGATAATATGAAAGGGTATTCCGTCTGCCATTTCCCCGGTTCGGTTCAACGCCAGTTCGATACCGTTCAAGGCCCGTTGACCAAAAACGGCGTATGGACCGGAAAGGGGCAAAAGGCAGCCGACCGTAAATGGGGTGAATCGGGAACGTTCCTCCAGCGAGAGGATCATGTCCGCGGCATCCTGATGATCCGGATGATCGGGGAAACGATTCACAAACATCTCCAGAACATCGAATGCGTCGTCATAGTTTTCATCCATGATGAATGCCATACCGAGGCGGTACAGCAAAAGCCCCGTCACCTCCCGATCCTTCAATTCGGAAATCAGTCGCTGGATCTCCTCGACATTCAGTTGTCCCGCTGCGGATTCCAGTTTAGGCCAGGCCGCCTTCCTTTGCGGACCGATCGCCGTGTTCCATGCCCGATAATAAAACCGTGCCGCGTCCATATGGGCACCGAGGCTTTCATAGGCATCGCCGATCATAAGGAAAAAAGGCATCCGCGCAAGGTTGGGATCGGTGGTTCCGGTAAAGGCGCTTCCCCGAGCGATAACCGCTTCATACTTGCCGTTTGCATATAGAATATCAAGAAGTTCCAAAGTGGCATCCGGAACAAGAACACTTTCGGGAAAATCTCGCGTCAATTGTGTCAATACGGATAGGGCTTCTTCGTCACGACCGGTATGCCGGTATATCTTGGCGACCTTGAAAAGCGCCATTTCCGTAAACAGGTTGGGTTCGGACTTTTCCAGGAATTTGTTGTACAGTTCCAAGGCCTCGTCGTAGCGGCCTTCTTCGAAAGTACGCTCGGCTGCTTGAAAATCCGCATGCTCCGGCATTTCCGTGATCGGCTCCTTGGGAGAAGGAGGGGTGGGCGTTGGGGCACATCCCGCAACGATAACAATCCAGATGATGGCAGCAACGCGAATCATCGAAACCATTGTTCGGCCTTTCTCTTTGTTACATCGCATGGCGGGACCGGGAAATCTCTAGTAGCCCCGAAGCCTCACCCGCATTCGACAACGCTCAATCTACACAAGCTATTTGCATTGTCAAACAATAGTTCATCGACCATCGGATCTTACTCGAGTTTACTCACGACGCTTGACATCTCCTGAACATCGACATTATAGTTGGTCAATCAAAGGGTTACCATCCGCTCGATACTGTTTTCGCTCGCATCTCACAGCAAAGGTTATTTCCATGAAAAAGACTATACTGGCAATCTTTTCGATACTTTTAGGACTGTTATTTGCCGCTTATTCCAACGCCGAAATTTACAAATACCTCGACGAAAACGGTCAAAAACGCTGGACCGACGACTTGAGTCAGGTGCCGGTGGAACAAAGGGATTCGGCTGATCGCATGGATACCGAGGCGACGTTTGAAACGCCGTCTGATCGGGCATCCGACGAAGCCGCCCCGTCGGAGCCCGCCGAGAAGATGGAAGAAGCGACCTCCGATACGGATGAACCGAACCGGGGGGCATTGGAAAAAGAAAAAGCCGATCTGGACACCATGTACCAGGAACTGCTCCAGGAAAGGCAGCAGATAGAAAAAGCCAAGGCCGAGGCCAAGGGGGCCCAGGCGAAAGGAGCCTTGGGAAAAAGAATCAGCGCCTATAACGAAAAGGCGGAAAAATATGAAGAGCGGCTGAAAGCCTTCAACAAAAATGTCAACGAGTACAACCAGCGAATCCAGTCGGCTACAAAAAACGAGTGAGAAAAAGAATTGCAGACCTGCGGTCTCGAAATTGACATTACGCCTGGCTAACGGTTCCGACAAGGCAGGTGCGAGAATATAACTTTGACTGTCTACCCTCAACACCCCCATAAAATCCGAGGGGAAACACGAATGAACCGTGTGTAAGGAGGTCATACCATGACGACATCTTCCAGTGATTTCAGCAAAGCGCTTTCAGTGGGCCGCCCCCCCAATATTCAAAGACTGTTCCCCAACTCCAAGGCCCTGCTGGTAAGTGGGAAATTCATCGATTTGGGCATGATCAAAAAGGCCAATGCCATTTGCATGGCCGCCAACGGCAGAAACACTTTTGTCATCCGGGGGGCCCTGAGAGCCGCCCAAAGGGCCAATTCAGCCCTGATTATTGAAATTGCAAGGTCCGAAGGGGGAGCCGGCGCATATTGTGCGACCAATTATTGGAACATGGCCCGAATTGTGGACGCGGTGTGCAACGAACTGGGAATCACCGTACCGGTTGCCGTACATGCCGACCACTACGGCATCAAGAGCAAAGATGACATTCCGCAGGCCAAAATTGAAATCCCCACCCTGTTCGAGGCGGGGCTCACATCCATTGCAGTGGATGCTTCCCATCTTCCCGATGACCAGAATCTTCTGACCAACCTCGAATTGAAACCGCTGATCCCGGACTGGGCCGGGTTGGAAACGGAGATCGGCGAAATCAAGGGAAAGGAGGGATTGTCCACAAAAGACGAAGCCCTTTTTCTGATTCAGGGATTGAATGCCAACGGCATCTTTCCCAACTGGATCGCGCTGAACAACGGCAGTGTCCACGGTCTCGAAGCCAGCGGCCAGGGCATTCAGGTGGACCTGACCAAAGAGATCCACGAAGCCCTGATGCCCTATAATGTTTCAGGTGCCCAGCACGGCACCTCCGGCAACAGTTCCCATCGGCTCAGGGAAATCGCCAATGAGACCCGTACCACCAAAGCCAATGTGGCCACGGCCCTGCAAATGATTTCATGGGGCCTTGAAGTTAATGATGACGGCAATGCTGCACTGGACGAAGATGGCAATTTCATTAAAATTGAGGGCCAGGGCGTCTCGGAAGCCATGTGGATGCAAATGGTTGCCTATGCCGACGAAAAGGGATGGAAAGGCGGCAATTATAAGAAACTGAACCTGCCCTTCGAAACGAAATTGATGGGGCTGCCCAAAGAAATCCGCCAGAGAATGGAAGACCGGGTGGAATCGTTCGTATACAACATGCTGGTCAACGTATTCAACGCGCAGGACTCTGCCGATCTGACCATTGAATCCATTTTGGAAGCAGACGGGTTCGATCCTGGACCCAAAGCCCGGCGGATCGAAGATCCTCAAGAATGGACTCCGGAAAAAATCGCCCAACGGGCCGCTTTATTGGAAACCAATGAGGGGCCGGAGGGAGACTTCGACGATTGATTGCACGAATCGTCGATCTGTTCGCAACAATGTTATTAGCCCTATGATTTTTGACCATCCACCGCTGAAAAGTGTAAAAACGGCAGTGGATGGTTTTTTTTGGTTCCTACCTGCTTCCCGACATCGCGATCCAAAATTGTGAATCCTTTCTTCCCATTTCATATTGCTTAGTTGCGTCACAATTCCACCGAAATCGAATCCAGCCTGCACGCCCTTAACCAGGGACTGCCGCATTTTTTCGGGTTTTTGCTAAAGGTATTTCGGGATCGGCCGATAAAATAAACGGAGGAACCGAATATGCTCATTCAAAGCTACCAAATCCATAATGTCTTAAATGTCTACCGCAGACAGTTAAGCCAGGCCAAACCGAATCAAGCGGGAAATAGCGGCAGCAGGAATACCGGTTCGGATACGGTTCAGATTTCGGTGGAAGGAAAAAGTCAGTCCATCATGGAAAAAGTGGCCGACAACGTCCTTAAAAAAATTACCAACGTGGAACCGGGATACGATTTTGGTCAGGAACTGGCCGACCAGGTTCGATCAGACGCAGATTATGCGTCCGTCGTTGAAAAAGACAACCGATTCGTTTTCAACACGATAGAAGGTGACAATCAAAAGGAAACCCGATCCATTGCCGTT
This sequence comes from Desulfosarcina widdelii, assembly GCF_009688965.1. Lineage (GTDB taxonomy): Bacteria > Desulfobacterota > Desulfobacteria > Desulfobacterales > Desulfosarcinaceae > Desulfosarcina > Desulfosarcina widdelii. The sequence continues at coordinate 1,638,109 of NZ_AP021875.1, forward strand.
GACGACTCTCAGGTATTGATGGATCGTCTCAACGAACTGGCCAAAGCGGCTGTGGATCGTAAAGGACAATGAATCGTCGTGAATCGCTCAGTGCGATATCGTAAATTCCGCTGAAAGGACGGAATCTTCAGATTCGGCAATACATTTGTAGAAAACAAAGGGGGAATTGCCATGCTAAATACAATTGGCGAATCGGTCGTCAGAACGACGACACGAGCGGACAACAACCTGGCCTTGGAAAACAGGGATGTTACGCTTGAAAAGACAGAAAAGGTAGTTGAAGAACGCCCCGTAGAAAATTCCGATGAAAGTGCCAAATCGGAACCCGAAGGGGATCGCAAATCCGGTGGCTACGATGTGGACGACAAGGGCGTTTATTTTGAAAAATATGACGAAAAAGGCAATGTCGTTTACAGGATACCGCCTGAGCAAAAGCCCATAGACGAACTCGCCTGAGTCGCTGTATCTTTTAATATAAGGAAAGCCGGCCGAATACGCCGGCTTTTGGTGCTGGATACAAATGGGATGCGGAGAGAAAGCGTCCCTGTTAACAAAACTTTACTTTGGCCTCGTCCCAGAGAACGTGCATTTCATCGAAGGTGAGACCATCCATGTCGCGGCCCGCTTCGGTCGCCTTGGCTTCCATGTATCGAAAACGATCCTCAAATTTTTGAATCGACCGGATCAGTGCGGTTTCCGGGTGAATATGGGCGAATCGGGCCACATTGACCATTGTAAACAAAACGTCTCCGAATTCCATTGAGGCCGTATCGCTTTCGCCGGCGCCATCTGCAGCACCCAATTCCGTCGAGAACTCTGCCCACTCTTCCATGGCTTTGGCCATCACGCCAGAGATATCGTCCCAATCAAAGCCCGTCTTCGCCGCCCGTTCCGAGACCATCGCGGCCCTGGCAAGGGCGGGCAGGCCTTTGGGGATGGAATTGAGCAACGATGGCTGTTCCTTGCCATTCTTTTCACTCTGTTTGATCCGATCCCAGTTCTCACTCACCTTTTCAGGTGTTTTGGCGCTGACATCGCCAAAAACATGAGGATGCCTACGCACCATCTTATGGATATTTTTCTCGATAACGTCCTGAATGCAAAAATGACCGGATTCGCTGAACAGGTGAATGACAAACAAAACCTGAAACAGAACGTCGCCGGCTTCGTCGCAGACATCGTCGGGGTTGCCTGAAAGCACGGCGTCAACCAGTTCGTAGACCTCTTCGATAAGGTAGCGGGTAACTGTGGATGGTGTCTGTTTTCTGTCCCAGGGGCAGCCGTTTTCGCCCCGCAGCGTCTCGATCAAAGCCAGCAGACGGTCGAATGATGTGGGTCCGGAGGGATTTAACGATTTTGCCAAGATGTATGTAATGCCTTGATTTTCAATGTGAATTTGGATTTCATATCCTTTGAAATCACCTTTGCCATGACTTCCGACACGGTAGCCACGGTTGGGGATGAAGCGGCGTCCCTGATAAAAGGGGCGCCTTTGGGCAAAAATGCGGTCAATACGATAAAAAGAACGGAAACGATCAATGCAGCCTTCACGCCTCCGAACAGGGCTCCGGAAACTCTATCGACCCATCCAAGATAGGCGATATTGAGCAGGTACTTGATGACCACGGCAAGAATGCCCACGATAACTACCACAACGATAAAAAGAATCATATAGCTTACGATGTTCAGGTATGACGTACTGGTGATCCAGGGAGAGATCAGTTTGGTCATGTAAGGGTAGTAGGTGTAGGCAGCGTAAAATCCGCCCAGGACACCCACGATCGAAGCCAGTTCCCTTACCAGTCCCCTGAAAATACCGCGAATCACTCCGTACGCCAGAATGGCCAACACCAGAATATCGAAAGGATTCATAATGGTCCTTTGAAAACTGCATTATGCTACTGACAATCCGCGCAGTAGGCGGCCCGAACGGTATCGCCGCATTTGTCGCAAAATGCCTTTATTTTAAACGAAATATCAATAATTTCAGAATGTTCTCATGTTTTTAGGTGGGTAACGTTAACAGAGCGATTTTCTTCAGTCAAGCATTTTCACAGTAGGGCCGAAAAGACAAATTGACATTTGCATTCCCCTGAAAAGTCGGATATGCCAATGCTTGCAATGCAAAAGGAAAGACGCCGTCCCGACGTTTGACAAATAGCGTGGCGCCATCCATACTGTTTGGCAGCAACGCACACGAGCGATGGAATAGACACGTTTTTGCATATGGATGCGGCCACACAAAGCAAGCAAACCCGACTGACATTTTCCGACATCGAACTGGCCCGACAGCTTTTCGGTGAACAGGACGGCCATCTGAAGCGGCTTGCCGATCAATTGGGAATTCATATCCACGCCCGGGGCAACTCCGTCAACCTTAAGGGTGAAGATGAATCCGTCGACCTCTCACGTCGCGTGTTGGAGCAGCTTTACGGTCTGCTCAAGGAAAAATATCCCGTCTACCCCAACGACATCGATTATGCCCTGCGAATCCTGAGAAAGAATCACACCGCCGATTTAAAAAAAATTTTCCTGGATACCGTTTATATCACCGCCAAAAAGCGTGCAATTGCCCCCAGAAACCAAAGCCAGAAGGCTTATATCGAAGCGATCCGCAACTTCGACCTTGTTTTCGGCATCGGTCCGGCCGGAACCGGGAAAACCTATCTGGCCATGGCCATGGCCGTATCCGCACTGAGCAAAGGGACGGTCAATCGCATCATCCTCACGCGGCCCGCCGTGGAAGCCGGCGAATCCTTGGGGTTTTTACCGGGGGATCTCACTGAAAAGGTAGACCCATATCTGCGGCCGCTCTATGATGCGTTGCACGACATGATGCGATTTGAAAAAGTCGCCGCCCTGATGCAAAATGGCGTGATTGAAGTCGCACCGCTGGCATTTATGCGCGGAAGAACGCTCAACGAAGCGTTCATCATTCTGGACGAAGCCCAGAACACCACCACCGAGCAGATGAAAATGTTTCTGACCCGGATTGGATTCAATTCTAAAGCCGTGGTCACCGGCGATGTCACCCAGATCGACCTTCCGGCTGGCAAATCTTCCGGACTCATCGAGGCCAAGGCGATCCTAACCCCGGTCACGGGAATACAATTTATTCACTTCACCAAACAAGACGTCGTCCGACACCGGCTGGTCCAGGATATCATCAACGCCTACGAGTTGCTGGAAGCCAGCCGGAATGCCGAATGAATAGATGGCAGAACCCGAGTTCGCAATGGTATGGAAAGATCCATGGCCGGAATAACCGGTAAATCGATATCACCGGACAACCATGCGCGACCGTAAAAAAGAATCCATCGACCGTTTTTTCAACCTAAGCCCCCATATTCGCTGGGGCTTGCTGGTACTCATCGCGGTCATTTTCACCGTCGCGCTTTACCCGAGTCTGGTGGTGAAAAAGCACCACTACGCCATCGGCGATGTCGTCCAGTCCGACGTCAAGGCATCGCAGGATTTTTTCATCGAAGACGAAAGCGCCACCGAAGCCTACCGCAGGCAGTCCGTGGACAATATACTCACGGTCTACGATCTCAATCCCAAGATTCTAAAAAACACCGTCGAGGGCCTGAACAAAGCTTTCTCTCTGATGCAGGCCGCCTATGAAAGCGAACGCCAAAAAATTGAAGAAGAATCCCGGCCGTTCACAGATCCCGAAACGGTATCCCACCCGGTGCCCGTCGAACCGGCCGATGTGCCCGATCTGCCGATGGTGCCTTTGGCTGAAAGGATGCAGGCCCAGAAAAATCTTTTCGAGGATAAAATCGGCATCGAAGTCAGCGACGGTGCCTTTGCGATCCTTACCGAACATAGCTTCAACGAGGAGATTGCCAGGCTTTTGACCACCATCGTCACCCAGGTGCTTTCCAGAGGGGTGGTGGCCAACAAAGAGGTACTGTTAAAGGAAACGGATAACGGCATCACCCTGCGCAACGTGGAAACCCTGACCGAGACCCACGTATTGAATTTAAAGCAATTTTACGGACCGGATCAGGCCAAGACAATGGTCCGGATCGTGGCCGACCCGTTGGTCAAGGGTATGAATTATGCGCTGTTGAACCTCATCGTGGATTTTTCCCAGCGGATGATTCAGCCCAATATTACCCCGAATATTCATGAAACGGAGGCCAGGAAAAAAATCGCCGCGGAGCAGGTCAAACCGGTTATCACCATGATCAAAAAAGGAGAAATGCTTCTCCGGGAAGGAGAGCGGGTCACCTCTTTGCAGCTTCGCAAGCTGGAAGCAATGGAGGGGCAGGCGGACATCCATCCGGTCCCCCTTGCCAGCGCCGGTGCCGCCACCTTGCTGGCAACCCTGTTAATCATCCAATACCATGTCCGGCTCGAACGTCGGATGACGTCCTTCAACCTCGGAAACAAGGATCTACTTTTTCTGGCGTGCGTCATGGTCGCCTTGATCGTTGTGGTAAAATTTGCGACCACCCTGCCCGAAGATTGGTTTCTCGGGCTGCCGCTGACCCGTCCGGCAAGCCCGATAGGCTTTGGCATCCCCCTGGCCGCCGGTGCCATGATCGTCCGTCTGTTCATGGACAGGGAAACCTCTCTGATCTTTTCCCTGGTGCTGGCCCTGGCGGCTTCCATGATGCTCCAGGGCGGCCTGGAGACCTTCATCTACTTCATCCTGGGCTGCACCATGGCAACCTGGTGGCTCGAAGACTGCCGGGAAAGAAAAGTCATCATCAAAACCGGCGCCAAGCTGGGCCTTCTCAACGCTTTTCTGGCCGTGGTCATTGACCTTTACCTGGGCGTTACGTCGTGGGATTTGCTCCCCTTCGATGCCACCGTGGCCTTTTGGGGAGGGATCGGCGCCGGGATCATCACGGCCGGCATGGCACCGGTGGTGGAAATGCTCTTTCACTACACCACCGACATCACACTGCTGGAGTTGGCCAATCTGGATCGGCCCATTCTGCGCCGGCTGATGCTCGAGGCACCGGGCACCTATCACCACAGTGTGGTCGTGGGCAGTCTTGTCGAGGCCGCAGCCACGGAAATCGGCGCAAATCCGATTCTGGCAAAAGTTTGCGGCTACTACCACGACATCGGCAAGATGAAGCAGCCGCTCTACTTTATCGAAAATCAATCCGACGGTCGGAACAGACACGATAAGCTGGCACCCTCCATGTCCGCCCTGATCCTAATCGCCCACGTTAAAAACGGCGTGGAACTCGCCCGCAAGAACAAACTGGGCCAGGTCATTATCGACGCTATCCAACAACATCATGGTACCAGTACGATCAGTTATTTTTATGAAAAAGCGAAAAAGGCAAAAGGCGAGGAAGCCGTCAAGATAGACGATTTCCGGTATCCGGGTCCCCGACCCCAGACCCGGGAAGCCGGCCTGGTGATGCTGGCCGATGTGGTCGAAGCCGCTTCACGTACCCTGGAAAACCCGACGCCATCACGAATTCAGGGGCTGGTGCAGAACCTGATCAACAAAATTTTCTCCGACGGCCAGTTGGATCATTGCGAGCTGACCTTAAGAGACCTTCACCTCATTGCCAACAGCTTTAACAAAATATTGAACGGTATCCATCACCACCGCATCGAATACCTGGAAAGTACCGGCACCGCCTCCGAAAAGGGAAAACATGCAAATACTGATCGAAGACCGCCAAGGCCGCCACAGGCTGGCGAAAGAAGATATCCGGACGACCGCAAGGCGCGTATTAAGCGCCTTGGGTTGCCCTGATGCCCAGTTGTCCGTTTTGATTGTCAGCGACGAACAAATTGCGGAACTCAACCAAACCTATTTAAACCATGAAGGGCCGACCAACGTGATTTCCTTTCCCATGCAGGAAGGCCCCTTTGCGGACATCACGCCCGATCTGTTGGGCGATGTGGTGATATCGGCGGATACGGCCCATCGCGAAGCCGGCGAAGCGGGAATGGAAACGATGGAACGTTTCAACGAGCTGTTGATTCATGGAATTCTTCATCTGGTGGGATACGATCACGTGAATTCGGAAAAAGAGGCTGCTGCCATGGAACAAAAAAGCGGCGAACTGATGAAATTGATCGGCAAGGAGGAGTGAACATGACGGGCTTGGCAGTGAATATCGATCATATCGCCACGTTGCGGGAGGCCAGAAAGGCGAGCTACCCCGATCCGGTTGCCGCCGCCTTGGTGGCCGAACTGGCCGGGGCCGACGGAATCGTCTGTCATCTGCGCGAAGATCGTCGCCACGTTCAGGACCGCGACGTGCGCCTGCTGCGCAAGGTGGTCCAGACCAAGCTGATTCTGGAAATGGCCGCCACCTCGGAAATGGTGGGCATCGCGCTGGATGTACGTCCCGAACTGGTCACCCTGGTGCCGGAAAGCCGTGAGGAAGTGACCACCGAAGGCGGGATGGATCTGATCGTCCACAACAAGTCCATTGCCGAAACCATCGGCGCCCTCCAGAACAATGGAATTCCGGTGAGCATCTTCATCGATGCGGAACCAGAACAGATCAAATTGGCCCATCAGGCCGGTGCCGACATGATCGAAATCCATACCGGAACGTTCTGCGAAGCCAACGGCAGCGCCCGACGCAGGCAGGCCTTCGACAAAATCGTTGACGCGGCCAAGCTGGCCAAAAAGCTGAAGCTGGGTGTCAATGCCGGCCATGGCCTGTGCTACAACAGTATCAAGGCCTTCAAGGGTTTGTCCGAAATCGACGAATACAGCATCGGACACAGCATTGTCGCCAGGGCGGCCCTGGTGGGAATGGAGCGGGCGGTGCGTCAGATGCGCGAACTCATCGACGCCCTGTAAAGTTTTGCCCGGTTTGCCGGACAGCATGAATGAGGAGAAGGGTATGTACCTGGTGACGGCAGACGAAATGCGTCGAATGGATCGGACCACCATCGAATCCTTCGGCCTTCCGGGCCGCGTGCTCATGGAGAACGCCGGCCGCGGAGCGACCGCATTTTTTCTCAAGGCCATCTACCGGCAGTCCACCGGTCCCGTGGGGGTCGCCGCCGGACGCGGCAACAACGGTGGGGACGGCTTCGTGATGGCCCGTTATCTTTGCCAGAAAGGCATCCCGGCAACGGTCTTTTTATTTTCCCCGAAAGACCGCATCCAAGGGGACGCCGCAGCCAATTTGAAGCTGCTGGACTCCATGGGCGTCCCGGTGGTCGAAATCGTCGACAAGGCCGCCTTCGAAGCTCAAAAATTGCTAATGGATCGGCAGCGGTTCTGGATTGACGCCATTTTGGGCACCGGCCTGTCTTCCGATGTCCGTGGCTATTTCAAAACCGTCATCGATTCCATTAACAACCTGAACCGGCCGGTCTTTTCCGTGGATATCCCCTCGGGCCTCAACGCCGACACCGGTCAGATCTGCGGGGTTTGCATCCGTGCGCAGGCCACGGCCACCTTCGGATTCGCCAAGGTCGGCCATCTTACTCATCCGGGACGATCACTCACCGGGAAGCTGAAGGTAATCGAGATCGGCATCCCGCCCCATGTGGCCGAAACCATCGGTTGCCGGCAGCATCTCATCACTGCCGACATGCTTAAAAACGCATTTCCCTCAAGGCAGCCCACGACCCACAAGGGCCATGCCGGCCACGTGCTGATCCTGGCAGGATCTCCCGGAAAAAGCGGTGCTGCGGCCATGGCGGCCAACGCGTCCATGCGCGCCGGTGCGGGCCTGGTTACCCTGGGCATTCCCAAATCGCTGAATCCTGTGCTGGAGACCATGGTCACCGAACCCATGACCGTGGGCCTGCCCGAAACTGACCAGGGCGCCCTGGACGAATCAGCCTTTGAAAGGGTCCGGTCGCTGATCGAGGATAAACGCTGCCTGGCCATCGGCCCGGGAATCGGCACGGCCGCGTCCACGGGCAGACTGCTGGCGCGCCTGATCGAAGAAAGCCCGGTTCCCATGGTGATTGACGCGGACGGTCTGAACCTTATTGCAGCGGACCCCGCTGTCCTGTCCCGCCGCAAAGCCCCCGTTGTCCTCACGCCCCACCCCGGAGAGATGGCCAGGCTCTGCGGTCTTTCCACCGCTCAGGTGCAGGACGATCGCATCGGTCATGCCCGCGACTTTGCCCAAAAGCATGGGGTTCACCTGGTACTCAAAGGGGCGGCGACAGTGGTCGCCCGGCCGGACGGAACCGTTTTTTTGAACGTCACCGGCAACCCGGGCATGGCCGCAGGCGGCATGGGGGACGTACTGACCGGTTTGATTGCCGGTCTGATCGCCCAGGGGATCGAGATCTTCCTTGCCAGCCGGGCCGCTGTTTATCTGCACGGGCTGGCCGCAGACCGGTTGGAAAGCCAAAAGGCGCCCATGGGTTACCTGGCCACGGAAGTCATGGATACCCTTCCTGAGGCCATCAAGGCGCTTATGGGCGAAAACGGCCGCCTTTTTTGGCCGGAACTGGACGAACTCACCTACCCCACACGGCCTGCTGGAGAATGAACGCCGGATCATCCAATCGACCCGGGGCCTTCGAGCGGGAATTTCTGACCCGGTCAGCCAATCAGACCATGGCCCTGGGTTACGCCTTGGGCAGCGCACTGAAAAGACCTCTCGCCCTTTTCCTGTTCGGCGACCTGGGTAGCGGGAAGACGGCCTTTGTCCAAGGACTCGCCCCGGGACTCGGGGTTCCGGGTACCGTTGCCGTTACCAGCCCGACTTACACCCTGGTCAACGAATATCCCGGCAGGCTGCCTTTATTCCATGTGGATCTCTATCGCCTGCCGTCACCCGCCGACCCCGATGAAATCGGTCTTCTTGAAATCTTCGAAGAAAACGGCATCGTCGCTGTCGAATGGGCTGAACGCCTGCATGCCGGCGACCTCCCCACTTGCCGCCTGGACCTGTTCTTCACCGTTACCGGAGACAGCACCCGCTCGATCCGCATAATTGCATATGGACTTGATCTACCGGATCTGTTAAAGGACATCGACGTTTAATTCCCCGGTATCCATCGATAAAAGTGAGAAGAAAATGGCACTGATCGTCCAAAAATTCGGCGGCACTTCCGTGGCCGATATCCATAGAATTCAAAATGTCGCCAATCGGGTCGTCAAAACCCACAAGCAGGGAAATGACGTGGTCGTTATTCTCTCGGCCATGGCCGGGATCACCGACCACCTGATCAACCTGGCCAACGAGGCCGCGAAAAAACCGGACCGGCGGGAGTTGGACGTTCTGTTGGCTACCGGCGAACAGACCACCGCAGCCCTTCTGGCCATGATGCTCAAGGGCATGGGGCACCGGGCACAAAGCCTGATGGGGCACCAGGCCGAAGTCATTACCGACTGCGAATACGGAAACGCCCGCATCCTGGAGATCGGTACCGACCGCATCCGGCGCCTGCTGGCGGATCGCAACATCGTGGTGGTGGCTGGTTTCCAGGGGACCGACATCAAGGGCAACATCACCACCTTGGGCCGCGGCGGGTCGGACACCTCGGCGGTTGCCATTGCCGCCGCCTTGAAGGCCGACGTCTGCGAAATTTATACGGATGTGGACGGCATTTATACCGCCGACCCGAACATCTGTCCTAAGGCGAGAAAAATCAGCGAGATTTCTTACGACGAAATGCTGAACATGGCCAGCCTCGGCGCCAAGGTTCTGCAGATCCGCTCGGTGGGATTTGCCAAGAAGTACAACATCCCCGTCCATGTCCGTTCATCGTTTTCAGAGGAGGAAGGCACCATGGTTGTTCAGGAAGAGTCCGTACAGGAGCAACTGGTCGTTTCCGGCGTCACGCACGATCTCGATCAGGCCCGCATCACCCTTAAAAAAGTGCCTGACCAGCCCGGCATTGCGGCCAAGATATTCTCACCCATTGCCGAATCCGGCATTCTGGTGGATATGATCATCCAGAATACCCGGGCTACCGGCCAGACGGACCTGACCTTTACCGTTCCCAAGTCGGATTACGAAAAGGCCATGGAGATCGAGAAGAAGATCGCCGAAGAAATCGGAGCGGAGGAGGTATTCGGCGATCCGAATATCGCCAAGGTATCGGTTATCGGGGTGGGGATGAAGAACCATTCCGGCGTCGCCTCGCTGATGTTCAACGCCCTTTCCCGGGAGAACATCAATATCATCATGATCAGCACCTCCGAGATCCGGATCTCCTGCGTCATCGAAGAGAAATATGCGGAACTGGCCGTCAGGGTGCTGCATACGTCCTTCGGACTGGATCGGGAAGATTAATTACCGAAGCCGTAAAAAACCCGATATCGGTGTTAGGCTTCGTCCCTCGTCAGTGCGGAGTACCTTTAGGTACGCCTCCTTCCTCGAGACTCGCAAGCCTTGATCTCGGGCTTTTTACGGCTTCGGTTGATCGTTTATCGTGAGTAATGAAACACTTCTCGCCCGAACAGATCCGTTTTGTGTTTTTTATCTGTGCCGTGGTTCTGGCCTTGGCGCTGTGGCGCTACCTGACCCCTTGAAAATATCGCCCGATAGGGAGAATCGTTACGGTCTTAATACCCCTTGAATTTCCTTGGCGACGGCTTGCGCGGCGGCGACGGGATCATCGGCATCCCGAATGGGTCTGCCGATCACCAGGTAGTCGGAGCCGCTTTCGATAGCCATGGCCGGGGTGACCACCCTAGCCTGGTCGTCTGCTGCCACCTTTTCGCCGGCCGGCCTTATTCCCGGCGTCACCACCTGAAAATCGCGGCCCAACTCCGTTTTAACCGCTTGAACCTCCTGACCGGAGCAGACGATTCCGGCACACCCCGCCTTTTTGGCCATGGCCGCTTTTTTCATGACCAGTTGCCGCAGGTCCGTGGAATAGTCTTTCCGGTATCCCGCCTCGACCAGGTCGTCAGAACTGACGCTGGTCAGTACGGTAACGCCCAATACATTCACGCGCTCCCCGCCACCCTCTACCGCTGCCTCCAGCATCGCCCGGCTCTCCCCACAGTGGACCGTTGCGAAAAAAACGCCCAACTCGGCCGCCCGCGCCATGGCTCGCTTGACGGTCACCGGTATGTCGTGAAACTTCAGATCCAGAAACACCTTTGCGCTGCCCGCCTTGGCGATCCAGTTGACCAGTTCGGGCCCCGACCGGACGAACAATTCGAGTCCGATTTTGAACATGCCCACGTGTTCGGCCAGGAGGGTGACCAACGATTTGGCCCTCTCGGGTTCAGAAACGTCCAGGGGAAAAACGATATAATCCTTGGCTGCTTTCATCGTGCATCTCCTCATACCATTGATTTTCTCACCTGCTGCCTGAATTATACAACCGGATATCCATCGACGCCAAAGGATTCGGCAACGTCCGATGCAACGTTGACAGCAGCCATTAAGCTGTGCCATTTTCGTGGCCGATTGGCATACAGGGTCTACCGATTCAGGTCGGCATACCCCAACGGACAACAACGGCGCCCATGGGGCCAACACTAGGCTTGACCGTAGGCGTTACCCGATCCAGGATTCTCGGGAAAATTCAAATGGACAGCGTTACCATCGTTCTGGTCGAACCCCAGGGACCGCTGAATGTCGGCTCGGTATGCAGAGTCATGATGAACTTCGGTTTTTCGAAGCTGCGTCTGGTCGATCCCTGCTGCGACTATCGCTCCCTCGATGCCCGACGCATGGCGCTTGCAGCCGAGTCGGTCTTGAACGATGCCCTGGTTTTTCCCACTCTGGAAAAGGCACTGGCGGACTGCCACCTGGCCTTCGGCACGACCCGCAGGTTCGGAAAATATCGCCAGGACTTCCTCTCTCCCGAGCAATCCGCGGCCCGGGTTCGGTCCCTGTCGCCGGAAAACCGGGTGGCATTCGTCTTCGGTCGCGAGGACCGGGGGCTGCACACCAGCGAACTGGATCTGTGTCAGTTCTTTGTTACCATCCCCACCCACGACGCCTATCCTTCCATGAACCTGTCCCACGCGGTGGCCCTTGTTCTTTACGAAATCGGCAAAGAAACAGAAGACCGCGGCAATGGCCTTTTCGGAGAAGATCCCCCCGCCCGGGCAAAGGATGTGGAGAACATGTTTCAGCACATGCGGCAAACATTGCTTGACGTCGAATATTTGGATCACCAGAACCCGGACCATATCCTGCGGGCCTTTCGGCGGCTTTTCGGCCGCAACGGTCTCAGCGAGCGCGAGGTTCGGATTCTTCAGGGATTGTGGAGTCGGATCGACTGGATCGAGGGGCAGCGAAGAAAGCTGTCCGGGGAATAACCCTCCTCATCGCAGTGCTAACAGCCCCCCACTGGCCTAGCGTTTTCAATTGCCACCTGCAAAAGGCAGCGCTTCGTCTTAACGGTAGCGGGAGAATCACGCCAGTTTGAACGCCACGACCACCAGTCCCACGACAATGCTGATAATGAAGAAAAAACTTTCGTTGTTTCGCATGGCATCCACAAGGGTGCCGCCGGTGCGTTTCACTTCCGAGTATGCGGATAAAAAGGCCAAGCCCATGATCAGCCAGAAAATCAGCACGGTCAGTATCAGTGTCTGGGTATTCATCCTTTTGTCTCTCCCGATGGCGTCGTTATCGATGGTGGGACTACTGTAGAGGTAAAGACAGACGATTGTCAATTGACTTGGATACAACGCTTGTTTTATTTATCGATGAAATCGTAAAAGGCCTTTTTCGGACGCGACAAAAGGGTGAGCCCCCGAACACATTGGGGATTGTTGGGGGCTCCAGGAGTGAGAGGAGGTAAGATGGAAGCTGAACCTTTTTTTCATCTTCCGACGTTAAAGAACCGGAAGCAGGTAAAAGGTTACATTGTGGTAGTTCTTTTTCTGTCATGCCGGCCCCGTCGGCAAGGAAGGTGATCCAATGCCCCAACCCGTTCCCAGCGGCACGAACCTGATCCGGCGTCTTTTCGAGGACCTGCGATTGCTGTTTCTTCTCATCCGCGATTACAGCAAGGGGCGCTACCGCGATGTCTCCCCGATCTCCGCAGTCGTCTTCACCCTGGCCGTGGCCTATCTGCTGATCCCCACCGATCTCATCGGCGACTTCATCCCCGGACTGGGGCAACTGGACGATGCCGCCCTGTTTCTGGGGTGCCTCTATTTTTTGGAAAAGGATCTTTATCGCTATCGGGATTGGAAAGAGGGCAACGGGCGGAATTGACCGTTACCGAAACAAAGTGCCTGATTCGGCTTGCATGAAACAGTGGCGGGAATCCGGCACATAGAGGCCATCATCGGTACGATCTTCAGGCCGGCACAGCCGGTTTTTCAGTGCCGCGACCAGATCGGACCGCGTTCGAACGGGAACGAAGAAACGGGTAGCGAAGCTCCCCACCTCTTCAATGGTATGGGCGTCGCTGCCGCCGCACTCGGTCAAACCGTAATCGTCGCACCAGCGTTCGACCCCCGCGTTTTCCCTTGCCGTATTGCGGCCATTGAGACTTTCGATGACGCGGCAGCGCCCATCTTCTACAATGCGCGCGTCCACGGGCCGCTCCTTGCGAAACGGGTGGGCCGCGATGGCGATGCCTCCGCTTTGATCGACGATTCGCAGCAGCCGATCCGCCGAAAGGCCGGGATCGAGCGCTTCGAACGGGCCGAAAACCAAAAAGTCTCCCCGGGAGGTGGTGTACTCCATTCCGAAAATCACGACCACGCCGTTTTCCTGCACCCCTTCCGTCAGGGTGTGACGGATGTCCATGGTGTCGTGGTCGGTGATGCAAATCCCGTCCAGGCCGCTTTGCCCGGCGGCGGCCACGGCTTCATCGACGCGCATCCTGCTGCAGGGGGAAAAGGTCGTATGGACGTGCATATCGATTATCATGCCGGCATCATAAAAATTTCAGAGGGAATGGCAAATTTTTTGTTTGGATGTCCGAACGCCCGCCCATAGATTATTTCAATAGAGGGGAAATCGGCCTGCCCCCCCGTTGCGGAAGGTATTTGAATTGACACGCTACAACCGTCCCCTTATAAATGATTGAGAAGTAGACGACAGCGGCGAGGACCTTCATGAAAATTCCGGCGGAAGATCGATCATAGATGGCCAAAAAATGTATTCTGATTCTCCTCGATGGACTTGGCGACCGCTCCTACGAGGAGTTGAACGATCTCACGCCCCTGCAGGCCGCCCGAACCCCCGCGCTGGACCGGTTGGCCCGAGAAGGTGCCAACGGGCTTTACCATGCGGCCCGATTGGGCCAGGCTCTTCCCAGTGAAAATGCCCACTTTTCCCTGTTCGGTTACGACCTTAAGGCCTTTCCGGGCCGCGGTGCCCTGGAAGCATTGGGAGCCGGCATTGCCCTTACACCCGAAACGGTTGCTGTTCTGGCGCACTTCGTCTCGGTGACCGAATCGCCCGAGGGAATGCTTCTTCTGATTGACGGCAAGCCCGACGCGTCGGACAACGAACTTCAAGTGCTGTTCCAAACGGTTGAACATTTCGAAACGGAGAACACCCGAATCCGCCTGCATCCGACCCATGGATTTCGCGGCATTCTCACCCTTGACGGCTCTGTTGCCCCCTTTATCACCGATTCCGACCCCATCGAAAAAGGACGTCTGCTCACTGCCGTGCTGCCCTGGCAGGCCTTTGCCGATGATCGGTCATCGGTGAATACGGCGAATGACCTTGAAGCCTACCTGAGGTGGGCTTATCGCGCATTGAGCCGCCATCCGCAGAACAAAATACGTCGCAAGAAAGGCCGTTTGCCGCTTAACGCCCTGGTCACCCAGCGGGCCGGCCAGCTGAAAGAGATATCCGCTTTCGAGCAAGCCTATGGCCTTAGGGGGCTGAGCATCGCCAGCGGCCTGATCTACCACGGCCTGGCGTCCTACCTGAGGATGGACGTCCGCAAAGTAACCGACAGCGACGATCCGGGAAACGACCTGGCCGAGCGTCTCGAAATGGCCATGGAATCGCTGACCGATTACGACTTTATCCATGTCCACACGAAAATGCCGGATGTGGCCGGACACACCAAAAACCCGCTCTTTAAGAAGCAGGTCATCGAGGATTTGGATAAAGGTATCGGCAGGTTGGTGGAACGGCTGGTCAACGATCCGGAATTGCTCGTCGTGGTCACCGCCGATCATTCGACCCCCAGCGCAGGGCCGCTGATTCATTCGGGCGAGGCGGTGCCGTTGATCTTCTGCGGTCCGGGCGTCCGTCGGGATGCGGTGCGGCATTACGATGAAATCAGCGCCGCCTGCGGTGCCCTGGGGCCGGTGCGGGGAAAAGAACTCATGTACCTCATCGTCAACCATCTGGATCGGGCCAAGTTGCATGGGTTGATGGATACGCCGGTAGACCAGCCCTTTTGGCCGGGCCATGCTCAACCCTTTTGTATAGCGGAACGAAAAAATAAGGATGGAATATGAACGCACCCCAGCCGCCTTATGAAACCGGTGTTATCCACGGTCGGTTCCAGGTATTGCACAACGACCACCTCCGGTATCTGCTGGCCGGGAAAGAACGATGCCGCCGGCTGGTGGTGGGGATCACCAATCCGGACCCTTTCACCACCAAAAAGGAAGAGACGAATCCCGAACGAAGCGATCCGCTGGCCAATCCGCTGACCTATCACGAACGCTATACCATGGTCAGGACCGCGCTCATCGAGGCAGGGGTGGACGACCGTGACCTGGATATCGTTCCCTTCCCCATCAACATGCCCGAACGCTACCGCTTCTATGTCCCCATGGATGCCGTCTTCTTTATCTCCATCTACGACGACTGGGGCCGACGTAAACACCGCTATTTTACATCACTGGGATTGAACACCTATGTCCTGTGGGAAGTCCCGCCGGAAAAAAAGGGAATCAGCGCAACCGATATCCGCCGGTCGATCGTCGACGATCGGCCTTGGCAGCATTTGGTTCCTGCCTGCGTACCGCCGCTGTTGGAACGATGGAAACTGCGCGAACGCCTCAAAAATCGTTGATCGGCATTTATCCGCCCTCTTTTAATTTCTCGATGGCTTCGCGGGCGGCTTCCTGCATTTCCTCGTCATCGTCTCCGGCAGCCACACCTTCCAGAAACGGCAGGGCCGTTTGGTTGCCCGACTCGCCCAGAACATGCAGCAGATCGCCTTTGACCATGTCGTCCACCTTCTCGAAAAGAGCGGTCAGCGGCTCGACGATTTCTTTGGCCAGCCCGGCGTCCACTTCGGCCAGGGATTCGAAAGCCACCATGGCCCCCAGGCGCACGGACCAGCGGGGATGGGCCAGAAGATCGATAAAAGCACCGAAAATCTTACCACGCTGGCTCATCATGCGGGCCACGCCCTCGGCGTCCCCCTCTTCGATCATGCTCCGCAGCGCGTCGGCGCCCAGATTGGCCGGATCGCGGTCCAGCATCAGGGTCACCAGTTCGGCGGCATCCACACTGCCGGTCCAGCGGAACTGACCGTCCAGGATTACCGTGGGTGCAGCGCTGACCTTGTCTTTCACGGCGGCATCGGGGAACAGTTCGCCGTCGATGACCGTCACCCGCACCTGTTCGCTTACGGCCGCCAGACCCAGCAGGAGCGACACCACATTGGGGCAATGCGGGCAAAACGGCGTAACGTAAACCTTGACCAATGCCGGCAAGGTCAGCTGCGCCAGTCGCTCGCGCACCTCCGCGGAAACGCGGTCCGAAAAGGCATCGGCATCAGCCAACAATTCCAGAAATGGCTCTAGTTCCCGATCATGCGGAATGGCCTGGTAGGTCACCCGGCTGCCGACCAGCAGGCTGGGAAGCGTAACCGGTGCATCACCGTCTTTCTTTGCATTAACGCATGGGGCCAGGTCAGCCATCATGCCGGCAAAATCCTTGAAGGCTTCATCCATGGCATCGCCGGTGGTGGTGTAACGAAGGGGAATGTCTGCATCCCGTCCTTTTCCCCACTTACGGATCCGATCCTTTGCCTGCTCAGTTATCCTTTCTGTCATGTCACCTTTCCCGTTTACCGAAACTGAATCGATCCCGTAATAGACGTAAGGTGGCCGGATTGACCTTCAGGTGCGGTAGCTCGTCCTGCACCACCCAGCGGGCATCGGCGGCGTCGTCCGCAGCCCGGGGCGTTCCGCTGACATAATCAGCATCCAGATCCACGATAACGTAATGGTATTGGACGATGCCCCGCTCGTCTTGCTGAATGGTATCGAAAACCAGCACCGGTTCGCCGGCGCGGATGACCACCCCGGTCTCTTCCAGTACCTCGCGCTCGGCCGCCTCCTGAAGGGTCTCCCCCAGGCGGACGCTGCCGCCCGGTATGGCCCACATGCCCTGGGCCGGCGCCTTTGCCCGCTGCACAAGCAGGACGGCGTCGTCTTTGAAAACCACTGCGCCAACCGCCGGACGGGGTGTATCGGGGTAACTTCCGCCTGCTTCCGGATCACATTTCATGGGATCAATATTTCCTTGTAACGTCACCAGGTACCGTTGGCAGTGTCCGTCCAGAAATAGGAAAATTTGGTCGAGATCAAGGCGCACGACCAATTTTAGCTCTGGTTTTACCACAGGTGCCCGAAGGAAATGCCCTTGGGGTGCATATGGTTGATATTTCGAGGATAAAATTTTTCGTGCAACAAAGATATCGGCCAAGGGTGAAATTGGCTTGGCCATTTCTGGATGGTCACTAGGTATCACCATTTCCTGATGGCTTCAATTTGAATTTGCTCCAACCGCCATGGGGGATCATTGACGCTCCGGATATTTTCTGATAGCTGCAACAGCGTCCCACGCGATGCATGTAGGCTGTGAGACATCATCGGATTCTTAACCGGGTGAAAGGCCATATGGACCAACTGCTGGAAGAAAAACACCGTATTGTGCGTCAGTCGGTGCGCCGTTTCTGTGAACGGGAGTTGCGGCCCATTGCCGCCCAGATCGACCAGGAAGCTCGGTTCCCTTGGGAAGTGGTCGAAAAGATGGGCAAGCTGGGCTATTTTGGGATTCAGGCTTCGAAAGAATTGGGTGGCGCGGGCCTGGATGCCGTCAGCTATGCCATCATCGTCGAGGAGATTTCGCGGGTCAGTGCCGCCATCGGTCTTTGCGTCACCGTTCACAACTCCGTGGCCCTTTACCCCATCTTGGCCTTCGGCAATCCAGAACAGATCGAACGCTGGGTTCCGCCTCTGGCCCGGGGAGAAAAAATCGGCGCTTTCTGCCTGACCGAACCCAATGCGGGCTCGGATGCCGGGGGTATTGAATCGACGGCCATCGTCGACGGTGACAATTACGTGGTCAACGCCAACAAGGTGTTCGTGACCAACGGGGGTGTGGCCGACATCTGCCTGATTTTCTGCCGGACCGATCCGGCCGCCGGGCATCGGGGCATCAGCGTCGTGGTGGCCGAACGCGGCGCGGCCGGTTTTGTGGTGGGCGACCTGGAAGATCTTTGCGGAATGCGGGCCAATCCGGTCAGTTCCATACGCCTTACCGACTGCCGTATCCCGTCGGGAAACCTTTTGGCCAAAGAAGGCATGGGGCTGAAAATCGGCTTGGCCGCTTTGGACACGGGTCGCATGGGCATCGGCGCCCAAGCGGTGGGGATCGCCCATGCGGCACTGGAGGAGGCGGTCCGTTACGCTCGGCAGCGCCAGCAGTTCAAAGTCCCCATCGAACGCCATCAGGCCATCCAGACCATGATCGCCGACATGGCCACCCAGGTGGACGCCGCCAGGCTGATGGTTTACCGGGCGGCAACCCTCAAAGAGCGGAGCCTGCCCTTTACCAAAGCGTCGGCCATGGCCAAGCTGTTCGCCTCCGAGGCGGCTGACCGGGTCACGGACCTGGCCGTTCAGATCCACGGCGGCTACGGGTACAGCAAGGCCTACCCGGTGGAACGCTACTACCGCGATGCCCGCGTAACCCGTATTTATGAAGGCACTTCAGAAATCCATCGCATGGTCATTGCCAAAAGCGTGATGGACGAATAGAAAAAAGGAATCGCCTCTTGCACATTGTCGTCTGCATCAAATCCGTGGTTGTCGAGGCCCCCAAAGGAAAAATCATACGAACGCCCGATAAGTGCGCCCTCAACCCCTTCGACCGGCCGGTTCTGGAGATCGCCCTGCAACTGAAGGCCGCCCAAGGCGGGTCGGTTACCGTCCTTTCCATGGGACCGCCCAGCGCTGAAGCCAGCCTGCGAGAAGCCATGGCCGCAGGGGCGGACCGGGCCTTGCTTCTCTGCGACCCGGCGCTGGCCGGTGCGGATACCCTGGCCACTGCGACCGCCCTGTGTGCCGGAATCGGCAGCCTGGCTCCTTTCGATCTGGTGCTTTTCGGAACTCGCACCTCGGACAGCGACACCGGTCAGGTCGGCCCCCAGACGGCGGTGCTGCTGGACCTTCCCATGGTTTCCGGGGCCAGGCAGATCGAGGTGGAGGCTAACACCCTCACGGTCTCGCGCGATCTGGACGGCATCCTGGAGACCTACGCGCTGGACATGCCGGCGGCGCTCACCATTCATCCGTCGGCGTCCACACCGAGAGATCCGGAACTGGGCAAGATTGTCGAGGCTTTTGACGAAAAAACCGTAGAATCTATTACCATCGGCCAATTGGGACTGGAGCCGGCGCAGGTGGGCGATGCCGGATCCCCCACGCGGGTGCTGTCCATGAAGACCGTAACCCGAAAGAGAACATGCCAATGGATCGAAGGGACCTCGGACGCCCAAGCCGATGCCCTGGTCAAAAAACTGGTAGAGGCGGGGAAAATCGGCTGACTTGCAGCCGGACTGCACAAACGACTACCGAAAGACAATGATGGTGCCGTCATCGTGAACCATACCAATTTTTCAACCGACAACCGAGAGATAACTTTGGACGCCGCATCATCCGGCCAAATCTGGGTATTCGGAGACCTGCGCAGCCGACAATTGCTGGACACCAGCCTCAAGGTTCTGGCCAAAGCCTCGGCCCTGGCCGAAAAAACCGGGGACCGGGTGGTCCTGTTCATACTGACGCCCGGGAAGAAAAGCCTTATGACTGTTTCGGGAGACGACGCCTGCACCGTTGAAGGTTCCGTGGAAGAAAAGGCTTTTGCCTGGGGGGCTAATGCGGTCTACTACTTCGAAAACAAATGCTTTGCCACCCCATCGCCCCATCTTTTCGCCGATGCCCTGAATCCCATACTCAAACAGCACCGCCCCCGACTGGTGGCATTCCCCCTTACCGACTTCGGCCGCGAACTGGCGGCCAGGACCGCCGCCGCCGCCCGTGCCGGCCTGATCGCCGACTGCGTGGAACTCCTGCCGGGTAAAAACGGCAGCGTGGTGGGACTCTGCCCGGCCTGGGGGGGAGAAATCATGTCCGAAATCACCTTTGCTCCCGGCTACGAAATGGGATTCGCCACCATACAGCCCCATGGAGCGGGCATCAAGAACGAGACCGCCTGTAAAGGTGAGGTGGTCCACGAAGCCGTCGAAGATCTCCCTGGAAAAAAAGCCATCCGGTTGCTCTCTTCGCAATGGTCGCCTCCCGCCGGAGCCGATCTGGAAAACGCCGACACCGTGGTCGTCGGAGGGGCCGGATTGGCAAGCATGGAGAATTTCGGACTGGTTCGACAGTTGGCTGCCGCGCTGTCCGGACAGGTGGGGGCGACCCGGCCGCCGGTGCTCAACCACTGGGCGGCCGAAGACCGGCTCATCGGCCAGACCGGCAAAACCGTGCGCCCCAAGCTGCTGATCTCCGTGGGCACTTCGGGAGCGGTGCAATATACCGCAGGCATCACGGAGGCCGAAACCATCGTTGCCATCAACCGTGATCCGGCCGCACCCATCTTCCATTTGGCGGACATTGGCGTTGCCGCCGATGCGCCCACGTTCCTGCCGCTGCTGATCTCACGGGTCCGGCAGGCGGTCATGCGCCGGTTGGCCGATGACATTTGCACGGATGAAGCCGAGTCCTCCCGCAAAAGCGGATTCGGTGCAAAACTGAAGGTCCTGCGCGAGGCCCGGGGCTGGTCGCAGGAGCAGTTGGCCGAAGCTACCGGACAGACGCCGGACTTCATCGCTGGCGTCGAGGACGGCGAGTTCTCCCCGCCGGTGGCGTTTATCCTGCGGCTGGCCAATGCCTATGGCGTCGATCCGGGAACCTTCCTGCGCGATGAGGAAAAAACACAGATCCTCGACCAGCGAACCCGGGCCTATGTTAAACGCACCCGCAACTACTCTTACCAAACATTGACGTCCGGTGCCGAAAACGACCACCTGCGCGCTTTCATGGTCACCATCGAACCGCACCACGATCATAAACCGGTGGCCTACAAACACGAAGGGGAAGAGTTCATTTTCGTCATGGAGGGGGATCTGGAATTCACCCTGGGAAGCAAAGTGCATAACCTGAAACCGGGCGAGTCCATTCATTTTCATTCCAATATCCCCCACAAACTAAAAAGTCTGTCCGCCGAAATGACACGATGCCTGGTGATCCTCTATACGCTATAGAAAATCGTGGGACTTAAAAATGGCTGATTCTGAAATCCGATGACAGTTGGGATGAAAAGCGATCAAAAACGTCCCTATATCGGGGTGGCGGTCATCGTCGTCAGGCAGGGACGGGTGCTGCTGGGCAAACGTATCAATGCCCACGGTGCGGGAACCTGGCAGTTTCCCGGGGGCCACCTGGAGTACGGCGAATCCATCGAGGCCTGCGCTCGGCGCGAACTGATGGAAGAGACGGGTCTGTCCATCGAATCCTTACGCCTCGGACCGTTTACCAACGATTTTTTCGAAGCCGAGAAAAAGCACTACGTGACCCTTTTCGTCATCGCCGATCAGACCACGGGCGACCCCGTGGTGAGAGAGCCGGACAAATGCGAACGCTGGGGTTGGTTCCCCTGGGCGCAGCTTCCCAGCCCTCGTTTTCTTCCCATCGTCAATCTGCTCGAACAGAATTTCACCATCGACCCGCCGCAATCCGGTGAAGAAACCGCAAAAAAGCCGCGCAAAGGAGAAAGATCCCCATGACGAACGTCCCGTCCCCCGTTTCAGTCCATGGCGGCCACAGCGGGCAGTTCTGCTGCCACGCCAACAATTCCCTTGAGGAAATCGTGCGGGCCTACATCGATCTGGGCTATCCGTGGGTAGGAATCACCGAACACATGCCCCCCGCATCGGATGCCTATCTATACCCAGAGGAAAAGCAGGCCGGGCTCGATGCCGACGCCCTTATGGAGCGCTTCGCCGAGTATATGACCGTCTGCCGTAGTCTGCAGGCCAAATACGTGGACCGCATCGAAATCCTGGTGGGCTTCGAAACCGAGTATTACGAGGGAAGCATAGACCTGGCCCGCAGACTGATCGGGCAATTTTCTCCTGACTACGTGGTGGGTTCCGTCCATCATGTCCAGGAGATCCCCTTCGACTACAGCCCGAAAAAATACCGGGAGGCGGCGGATCGCTGCGGTGGGCTGGACGAGTTGTACAACGCCTACTTCGATCAGCAGTTCGAGATGCTCCAGGCCTTGAAGCCCAATGTGGTCGGCCACCTGGATCTCATTCGCATTTACGATCCCGGATACAGCACTCGCCTGGTCAAACCGAACATCTGGGGAAAAATCCTGAGGAATCTGGAGTTGGTCAGGCAACTGGGACTGATTCTGGACTTCAACCTGCGTCCGCTGTCAAAGGGGGAGAAAGAACCCTATCTGTCCGCCCCTATATTGAAGCAGGCCATCGATATGGGAATCGACGTGGTTCCGGGCGACGATTCCCACGGAGTCGATACCATCGGCCGATACATGCCCACTGCCATCGAAATGCTACAGGCGGCCGGGGCGCGGACCAACTGGCGCAGGCCCGCAGATCGGTCCTGACCAGGCGATCATAAATCGTTATGGAGTAAGGCGATTTACGCTTTTCGTGCCTTGTGCTTTGGTTGCTTTGCCGGTCTTGGTGCGTCTTTGCATTTATGAACAGGGATGCGAAGAACTCATTGCCTTTCGGGCAACACTTTTTTGTTGCGATCCTCATTGGCTTCGGGTATTCGGTTTTCGTCGGGAGTAATGGCTGAGGATTCCGGTTCCAACGCTTGTGAGACCGATTCAAAGCCGGCAATTGAAGGTTCCGCCCTCCCGGTCACTTCCAATACCAACGGGTCCGAAAACGACCTTCGCTGCATAGACCTCCGGTCTCCACCTCGCCGTCGTTCCGGATGATGGTTCTTTGAGGGGATCCATCTTCTGTCAAGCCCTGCCCTGCGGCAAGGTGTTCGGGCTGCATCATTGCTTTGATGCGGCTGCATTTCGGTCTTGTTCGTAAGCTTTTCATCCATTTCCATTATAGTACGTTCAAACTCCTCGACATTGAATTTTATCACCAGGGTTGACAATTCGCGCCTCATCCTTCCCAATGAATCGGGAATATCGCCGCAGTATCCGACGGGGGCGCGTGGGGGATCAAAACTTAGGTTGCCCTCCATATCTATTTATCGGCCCGAGGGTAAAAAACCTTAATACCCGGCAACACCTCTTGACAGCCATATCGTTTTTTCTTACAGTTTTTTTCAAAAGAGTTTTCGCCTTGCGGCTGCCCGACAACAATCCGTCGGCAGCCTGTAAATAATGCGCCCGAAGTACCGATAAATCAGGAAGCGTCTGGTGATGAACGGCAACGCACTCCCTTTTACCAACCGGCGAACTTTTCTTAAAATGAGCGTCTCCGCTGCGTTGTCCCTTCTCCCCATCTCAGCGATGGCGGTTCAAACCCCTGAGCATCAAATCCTCTCTTTCTACAACATTCACACGGGAGAATCGCTTTCCACCTGCTACCGCTCCCATGGAAAACTGATTCACCGTGCGGTTGGAAGAATCAGCACCATCATGCGGGATCACCGCACCGGCGAAATCAAGCCGGTGGACCCCGACCTGCTGGATCTGCTCCACCGCATCGTCATGGAAATCAATACATCCGAACCGATCAGCATCATTTCAGGATACCGTTCCCCGGAAACCAATGCAGCCCTGAGAAGAGTCACCCGAGGCGTCGCAAAAAACAGCCTGCATATGAAGGGGCGCGCCATAGACATCCGAGTCCCGGGATTCCGGACGGAAGAAATCCGGGAGCTTGCCGTTGACCTGCATTCAGGCGGAGTGGGATATTATCCCTCCTCCGATTTCGTACATCTGGATACGGGTCCGGTGAAGGTCTGGTAGATCGTTTTTCGGTGATATTCTGGCAGCTTGACATTTATCCAGCGATCCTTTATGCTCATTCTCATAGTGCGTTGCGGCTTTCTTGCTTTTGTTCTCATCGCTATTCTTCGAAATTTTTTAATTGCGCCATGCTCATTTTTACACGGCAACGCCATTTGAGCCGGTTACCCTGCGGTATTCAGGCATAAAAAACCAACCGAGTTGCTGCTCGCATATCCTTCAGGATCGCCGATCCATCGGGCGGCGCCTCGTTCTTTCTCAATATATTTTACGCGACAGGCTGTCGAAGAACCGACGGGCTGTTGAGAGGTAGACAATTGCCCACCCTTTACA
The DNA here is from genome assembly GCF_009688965.1 of Desulfosarcina widdelii. Lineage (GTDB taxonomy): Bacteria > Desulfobacterota > Desulfobacteria > Desulfobacterales > Desulfosarcinaceae > Desulfosarcina > Desulfosarcina widdelii. Next base: position 1,662,528 of record NZ_AP021875.1, read on the forward strand.
AGGAGGACGTAAGCTTATGAAAAAAGCAGCCAAGGATCTAAAAGTCATCGTAAGGCAGCTAAACGCGCTGGCCAAAAAAACCGAAACACTGGCCAAAACGTTAGACAGCGCCCCTAAAAAAAAGGTCGCCAAGAAAAAAGTGGCAAAGGCCGCGAAAAAAAAGGCGGCCCCGAAGGCCAAAGCAGGCACACCCACCGACAAGGTTCTCACCATCATGAAACGGTTTAAGAAAGGAATCTCCGTTGAAGCGTTGCGGGGAAAATCCGGTTTTACCGAAAAGCAGATCAGCAATATCGTTCACCGCGCCTGTCAGAAAGGCAAAATGAAGCGGATCGGTCGGGGAATTTACTCGGTGTACGGCCTGTAATCGGTTTTTTTAACCGGTTCAGTAGACGATAATTCGAACATGTAAGAGGGGATTGTAGGGTGGTCCGGCCATGGGCCGGAAAGGTCTTGTGCAGGGGAGGAGTTCACCTTTATCCAGTGGCAACCAGGCTTCGAGACCGGGATGTTTACTTATTTTCAAGGAGACCGCAGAAATGGCAAACGGTGTAGTAAAATGGTTCAGTGACAAGAAAGGGTTTGGTTTCATCGAACAGGAAGACGGTCAGGGCGATATTTTCGTCCATTTCTCTTCCATTCAGGCGGAGGGTTTCAAAACCCTCTCGGAGGGAGACCGGGTGACCTTCGACGTGGAGCAAACCGACCGTGGCCCGGCTGCTGCCAATGTGGTAAGAGTGTAGCAAAAGAGCAGGCTGACAATTAAAGCGGCGCCCCTGTCCGGCAGGAGGCGCCGCTTTTTATTGGCAATGATTCATAAAACCTTCATCTTCTCAGACAAACGCAGTCTGCATGCCTTTTACACAACCCCTTGGTCAAGCATGGCCTCCACCACCTTGACGAATCCGGCGATGTTGGCCCCGTTCATGTAGTTGCCCGGTGTACCGTACTGTTCGGCTGCATCCAGGCAGGTTTTATGAATGCTTTTCATGATCATCTGCAGCCGGTTGTCCACCTCTTCGCGGGTCCAGGCCAGCCGCATGGAGTTCTGGGTCATCTCCAGGCCGGATACCGACACGCCGCCGGCATTGGCCGCCTTGCCCGGTCCATAGAGCATTTTATTCTCGATGAAGATGTCGATGCCTTCGGGCACCGTGGGCATGTTGGCCCCCTCGCACACTACGGCTACACCGTTGTCCACCAGGTTTTGGGCGTCCTTGGCGCTGATCTCGTTCTGGGTGGCCGACGGAAAGGCGCAGTCCGCCCTGTGGTTCCACAGCGGGTTGACTTCCGCTTCCGGATCGGCCTCGGCGTAGACGGCATCCGGATATTTCTCGGTATATTCCTTTACCCGGCCCCGGCGAACGTTCTTCAGGTTCATCAAAAAAGCCAGCTTGTCCCGGTCGATGCCCGCTTCATCGTAGACGTACCCGGAAGAATCCGAACAGGTCACCGGTTTGGCCCCCAGATCCAGCAGCTTTTCCATGGTGTACTGGGCCACGTTGCCCGATCCGGACACCAGGCAGGTCTTGCCATCCAGCGTTTCGCTGCGGGTGGCCAGCATTTCAGCCGCGAAATAAACTGACCCGTAGCCCGTGGCCTCGGGCCGGATCAGGCTGCCGCCCCATCCCAGGCTCTTGCCTGTGAGCACGCCGGTAAACTCGTTTTTCAGCTTCTTGTACATACCGAAAAGGTAGCCGATCTCCCGTGCCCCGACGCCGATGTCGCCGGCCGGCACGTCCGTATCCGGTCCGATGTGGCGGAACAGTTCGGCCATGAAGCTCTGGCAAAAGCGCATCACTTCCATGTCGCTCTTTCCCTTGGGGTTGAAATCCGAGCCCCCCTTGCCGCCCCCCATGGGCAGGGTAGTCAAGGCGTTTTTAAATACCTGCTCGAAGGCCAGGAACTTGAGAATTCCCAGGTTCACCGAGGGGTGAAAGCGCAGGCCTCCTTTGTATGGCCCGATGGCGCTGTTCATCTCGATGCGGTAGCCCCGGTTGACCTGGACTTCGCCCTGGTCGTCCACCCAGGGCACCCGGAAAAGGATCACCCGCTCGGGTTCCACCAGCCGCTCCAGAATTTTAGCTGCCCGGTACTCGGGGTTGCGATCCATTACCGGCTGAATCGATGCCATCACCTCCATGACCGCCTGGTGAAACTCTCGCTCACCGGGATCTCTCTCTTTAACCAGTTGCAAAATGTCAGACATTGATTTTCCTTTCTTTTGTATGGGTAAACGGCCGACCCTCTCCCGCAACGGGCCTTGACCCCATAGTTTCTTTTTACCTGCACGACTTGGCTTTGGTCAACTATCGCTGACGATGACACCCTTGGATGTACGACCGTCGACTTTGAGGGTCAGCGGATGATCCATCCGAACATGGGCGACGAAATTGCCGTCGCTCATCCGTGGCAGTTCCGCCAGCCAATCCCAGTCGAGCCTGCTGCCGTCCGATTCAAAAACCGTGATGTAATGGATCCCCAGGGTCGTAATATTATGGAAAAAATGAGAGCCCTGGGAGGGTTCGGCCCGAAGCCGTTCAGACCGGGTTTCGACCATGGCGCCCACACCGGATATGTCCGCCCAGGCAACGGGGATTCCCAGCCATCGGTCCGCCGTTCCCCAACGTCCCGGGCCAATAAGCAGAAATTTCCGGTTTTCCTTGACCAGCGATGCGTTGATCCTGGCAATCTCCTTGACCATCTGCACGGTTTTGGCCGGATCGAAGGTTTCCGGTTTAACGAACACGATGTCCGCCATCTCCCGGTTTTTGGCGTTGCCCAGGGCATGCACGGAATAACAGAATGCATTTTCGATCTCCTGGTCGGAGATGGTCACCTGTTCCAGTTCGGCGCGGGCCGTCATTGGACGCAACTGCAAAAAGGCGAACTGGGGACGCTTGTCGCCGCCTTCCGTCACGTTGACCGAAAATTCCATTTCCACCGGGCAACCCATCCCCCGGGCCCCTAAGGCGAGCATGTCTTTCACGATATCGGCCAGGGGGAACTCGCGGTATTTGAGGATACGGGCGAAGGTCAGCACCCGCTGCCCCGGGATATGAAGCGTGTCCCGGATACGGTGCTCCTCGGGCACATACGTACTGGCGAGCAATTGTACCGGAAGTTCTTTTTCGGCCTCTGCCACCTCGCGATACCAGAGGTTGGCCCCTTCGTTGCTATTCAGGGATTGACAGGTCTTCTCCATCTTGAGGGCGTAAAAATGGCGCTGGGAATTGTCGAGAACGTCCTCCACGGTGGAACGCTGGGGCAGCAACTGGGGATGGGCCGGAGAGAATCGGAGCGTTTTCTCGCCTTCGACCACCGTCTTTCCCAGCCCCATGGCAACGGTGACAATCCCCTCTTCGGGCTTCATGCGGGCAAAGGGGTAGTAATTATGTGACTGGGCGACACCGGAAAACGTCGGGTAGAACGCATCTTCATATTGATCGCCAACCAGTTTCTGGACGATAACGGCCATCTTTTCCTCTTCCGTTCGGTGGCCGACGCGCCGGGAAAACATCTTGGGTCCCTTGTAGTAGGTGGACGCGTAAACCAGCTTGACGGCGTGAATCAGATGCTTCAAGCGCTGTTCCAGGTCGGGGCAGTCGTTGGTGATCATGTACGTGCGGTACAGCCCGGCATAGGCCCGGAACTGGGCGTCCTCCAGCAGACTGGAAGACCGGATGGCCAGGGGATAGGTTACCTGGCGCAGGTAGTGCCTCAACTTCTCTTCGATCCATGGGGGAAACTGGCCGTTGACAAAATGCTCGGAGATCTTCTCGTCCGGCATGTCGGCCTTGGACAAATGGCGCAACTGGTTGGTTTCCACGAAGGATTCGAATCCGTCGGTGGTGATGACCAGGGTTTGGGGAACCAAAATATCCACCCCGTTATAGGTCGTGTGCAAATCCGGATTCTGGCCCAGCAGAGAAGCCACAAAGGCCAACCCCCGCGCCTTTCCGCCCAGCGAACCCTGACCGATCTTGAAAAATTCGGTGTCGAAGTCTGCGTCGGCGGCATCGAAATCGGCAACGATGCCTTTCTGGCGGCCCCTGCGGCGGTCGGCGATCATCGCAACCAGATGCTGGCGATGACTGTCCAAATCCGAAAAGTCCTCGTCGCTGATAGGCCGTATCCGGGCAGCCAGCGTCATTTCGGTTCTTGCGAACAGCCAGCGCGAAAAGTCGTTTTGCCGGCAGTGATACATAAAAGCGTCATCCGGGATGGTCCGCAGGTGCTGTTCCAGGGTCTTTAAGTTGGAGGCACGTCCGATTTCGGCACCGTCGGGTGTCCGAAAAATAAAATCTCCGAATCCCAGGCGTTTTTTGACGAACCGTTGCACCTCTTCGTGCAGGGTGTCCGAATTCTTGTCGATAAAAGCCGCCTGAACGGTCTTCGCCTTTTCGGCATCCTCCGGCTTGGAGCCGGTGAGCAGCAACGGGATGTCGAAGCGCCGTCGATACACATGGCCAAGAAAATCCGCTCCCGCATTTTCGTCCGGGCGACCGTTTCTTTTTATACGCACTTTGGAAATGACACCGAGCACATTGGCTTCGTATCGTTCGTAGATCGCCATGGCCTCCTCATAGTTTCCGGCAACCAGGATCTTCGGCCGCGCCCGCATGGTCAACAGCCGGTGATCTTCGTTGAGGGTGCCCTCCATGACGGCCTGGGTCTGACTGACGAGTTCACGGTAAAGGATGGGAAGCAGGGATGACAGGTAATAAGGCGAATCTTCGACCAGAAGAATCACGCGAATCCCGGCCGAGCGGGTGTCTTTCTCAACGTTCATCCGGTCTTCGGCATGTTTGACCAGCGCCACCAGAATATCCGTGTTTCCGGACCAGACAAAAACCTGGTCGATGCCCGGTGCATTCCCGGCCGGCTGCTCCCTTTCGGGAGAAGGAATCGTATCGTGAGACAATAATACGACGGGAAGGTCGGGGGCCTTTTCCTTGATCTTATGGCCCAGGGCAGCGGCATCCATGTCCGCCAGGCGCGGCATGGTAATCACCATGTCAAAAGAGTTGCTTTCGATCTCAGCAAGGGCCTGCGTCGCGGAAGCGACCCATGTCAGGCGAGGCGGTTTGCTGAGATTCAGCCCCCGGTACTCGTTGACGATCCTCTCGGAAAGCCGGCAGTCCTCTTCCATGATCCAGGCGTCGTAGGGCGTGGATACCAACAGGATATGGCCGATTTTGCGGCCCATCAGCTCGTGAAAGAGCTTGAATCGGGAATCGGATTCACTATAGAATAACTTTGTGCTCAACACCATGGATCCATTACCTTCCACGGGAGGGTTCAGGCTTCAGTTAAAAACGGTCTGCGGCCCGTTGCGGTCGCTTAATGTTAAAACCCTGAGATTTTACAACCAGCAGGGTTGTCACTCCGGTTCCTATAATAACGGAAATCAAACGAAAAGCAAACCAAGGGAATCGACCGTCGTCGGATGGTCACCAAGGAACAGGCATGCCCCTGAGAATCAGACGCTATCCGTTCTATGTCGGCATCGCCACGTTGATCGTTTTCATCGTCGTCGTCCTGACCGGCCTTTTTTTATGGATTTCCCACCGGGAAAGTAAAATTGCCGCCTTCCAGACGGCCGACCGACTCTTTTCGGAAATCAACGCAAAGGTTTTGCAGCGCTACGAAAGCGCCCTGGAATCGGTTGCCGTTCTGGCCGATTCGGCGGCACGCATGCCGGGCATGGCCTCCCCCCCGGTAGGCGGAGGGTTGACCCATTCGGGCATGGAGCTGATGCTTTCGTCACTGGAATTCAACGACGAACTGTTTTCCGTTTATGTGGGATACGACGACGGCACGTTCATCCAGATCGCCGCTATCAGGGAGAACCCCGAGGTTCGACGCCTGTTCGAAGCACCGCAAAAAGCTTTTTTCGTCCTGCGCACCATCTCGGCCGATACCGAGGGGGCCTTGAAGCAGCGCTGGCTTTTTCTGGACCGGCAGCGGCAGGTAATCGGCGAGCGATCCGGCCTCGACCCGGACTATGATCCCCGTACGCGCCCCTGGTATATCCGGGCAAACAGGGAAACGACGGCCTTTTATACCCGGCCCTATATTTTCTCTTCCACCCGGCTTCCCGGAATCACCTGTGCGGAACGGCTGATCGACGGCGGAGGGGTTTTCGGCGCCGATATTACCCTGGACCAGTTTTCACGTTCGCTGAAAAAGCAGAAGGTCTCGGACAACGGCATGTTGTTTCTTTTCGACCGTTCGGGGCGAGTCATCGCCCATCCCACGCAGGATGCCGTCCGCGTCGGCGCCCATGAGGCCCTGGTGTTTATTTCCGCCGAGACATCCGACGATCCGCGGGTACGGTCCGTGGTGGCCGATGTTCGAAAAAAACCGGACGGCAATATCAACTGCACCCGGGAAATTCGAATCGACGGGATTGACTACCTGGTGCGCTCGACCCCCATCAAGGCGGGCCTGAAATTCGACCAGATCCTAGCCTCCATCGCCCCGGTATCCGATTTTACCGGCCACATCCGACGGATGCAGCAGCGCGTCTTTCTTTTTTCCGGCCTGCTTCTCCTGTTGGTCCTGCCGCTGGTGCTGCTGGTCTCCAAAAAGATCTCCAGGTCGCTGATCCTGCTGGAAGTGGAATCCAGGAAAATCGGTCAGCGCGATTTTTCGGAATCGGCGGCCTTCGACTCCAGCATCAAGGAGATTCATGCCCTGATCCGGGCCTTTGTGCTGATGAAACGCACGATCCGAAAACTTCTCAAAGAGCAGCGCAAGCTGTTCAGCGACCTGACCAAACTCATCGCCGGGGCCATTGACGCAAAGTCTCCGTATACCGGCGGACACTGCGCACGGGTCCCCGAACTGGCAAAAATGCTTGCCGAGGCGGCCTGCGACACCACTAAAGGTCCGTTGGCTGATTTTTCCATGGAGACGGAAGATCAACGCTGGGAATTCGAGGTGGCCGCCTGGCTGCACGACTGCGGCAAGGTCACCACACCCGAATTTGTAGTCGACAAAGCCACTAAACTGGAGACGATTTACAATCGGATCCATGAAATCCGAATGCGTTTCGAGGTTCTTCTACGCGATGCCGAGATCGATTACTATCGCGGACGCCTGGCCGGCGATGAGGACGAGGCGTTCCTGGAAAGACGGCTGGAAAAATCCCGCCTGCAGATTGCCGAGGATTTCGCTTTTGTGGCCCAATGCAATATCGGCAGTGAACTCATGGCCGACGAGAATATCGCACGCTTGAAGAAAATCGCTATGACAACCTGGTTGCGACACCTTGACGACCGCATCGGCATCTCCCCGGATGAAGCCCTGTTGAAAAATGCGAGCCCACCGCCATCCCTTCCGGTGGTCGAACCGCTGCTGGCCGACAAACCCGAGCACATCGTCCCCAGGCCCCAGCCGGCCGCCCCCACGGACAACGACTATGGGTTCAATATGGAGATCCCCGAAAACCAGTACAACTTAGGAGAGCTTTACAATTTGAGCATCCGCAAAGGCACCCTGTCGCCGGAGGACCGCTTCAAAATCAACGAGCATATCATCCAGACCATTATCATGCTCGGCAGGCTCGATTTCCCGGAGTATTTACAGCAGGTGCCCGAGTTTGCCGGAGCCCACCACGAAACCATGGACGGAACCGGCTACCCCCGGGGTTTGAGAAAAAGGGAAATGTCGGTCCAGGCCCGGATCATCGCTATCGCCGACATCTTCGAAGCCCTGACCGCGGCGGACCGGCCCTATAAAACCCCAAAGACGGTAAACGAGGCCCTTGGCATCATGAGCCGTATGCGCGACGATGCCCACATCGACGGTGATCTGTTCGATCTGTTTCTGAAAAGCCGGATATACAAGAAATATGCCCGGCAATATCTGGCCCCGGAGCAACTCGACGGGGTGAATATCGACAGCTATCGATCCTCCGCGGCCGGAAAAAAAACGCCTGTCGCCTGAAGCCGGTTTCAGCTTCCGGCAAGCCGCTGCATCTGCGCGATCCGTTGGCTGCGTTTCTTGCCCAGGGTTTTCAGGGCTCGCGAGACTTCCGGAAGGGCGCGGATTTTCTTTCCCGCATCGGTGTAGTAGCGAACCGCCCGCTCTTCAAGGGCCATGGCCGCAGCCAGCATGCCTTTAAGATCGAGGCTTCCGGCATCCGGCATCGGTTCCTGGTAGCTGGTGCGCGTCAGGTCCCGGATGGGTTCAAGGATCATTTCGGTAACGTTTTCTCGCCGGGTCCGCTGGACCAGAGAGAGGTTCTTTTTGCCTTCCCTGACGAACATCTCGAACAATATCCGGTAGGCCTCCGCCACGTCGGCAGCTTCGGCATTGCGGTAAAATTCCGTATCATCCCGTTCCAGGGTTTCGGCAAAGTTCAAGACGGCTCCAAAATTGGTCAGCGGCATACTTGTCTCCGAAAATAGAAAATTAGCTGTTCAGACTGCGGGTTTTTAGGTGCTGCTGAAGATCGTTTTTGTCTTCAGCCTAACCCCCTTAAGTCTATCCACCTATCAATACCATCTTTCGATGACCACCTTCATATCCGTGTAGAACTGGAAAATCTCCTGTCCGTGTCCTTTGATGTCCCCGAACATGGAGTTGCCGGCGCCGCCAAAAGGAAAAAAGCTCATAGGAGCTGCAATGCCGATATTGACGCCAATCATGGCTGGCTTGACCCGGTATTTGAATTCCCGGGCTACCGCACCGCTGGCGGTATAAATGCAGGCGGCATTGGCAAAACCGCGGCTGTTGATCAGATCGACCACCGCATCCATGTCCGGTGCGCGCACAATGCTCACCACGGGGCCGAAGATCTCCTCTCTGGCAATGGTCATGTCCGGCGTCACGTTGTCGAAAACCGTGGGGCCGACAAAAAAACCGTTAGGGTAACCATCGACCTCAATGCCTCTGCCGTCCAGGATCAGATTGGCCCCCTCCTCGATCCCCTTGGCGATATACCCCAGCACCCGCTCCCGGTGGGCATTGCTGATCAGAGGCCCCATGAAAGTCTGCTCGTCTATCCCGTCACCGATGCTGACTGTTTTGGCGGCCGCGGCAAACTGCTCCACCACACGGTCGGCGGCATCTCCCACCGGCACCAGCACCGAACCGGACAGGCACCGCTGACCCGTGCAGCCGAAAAAGGAGGTCAGCAAAGACGGCATGCCCTGTTCCAGGTCGGCGTCGGACATGACCGCCACGATGTTCTTGGCGCCGCCCAGGGCCTGGACCCGCTTGCCCGTATTGCCGCATTCCCGGTAGATATGGCGGGCCGTGGGCGTTGAACCTACAAAAGAGATGCCCTCGATATCGGGATGGGCCAGCATGGCGTTGACCACATCCTTAGATCCGTGGACCATGTTGATCACTCCCTCGGGAAAGCCCACCTCGTCGACGATCTCCATGATTTTAGTCTGGGTCATGGGCACCTGCTCCGAAGGCTTGAGCACGAAGGTGTTGCCGGTAACCACGGCATAGGGCAAAAACCACCACGGCACCATGGCAGGAAAGTTATACGGGGCGATGCAACCGAAAACGCCCAGCGGCTGGCGATGGCCGTAGCAGTCGATATTCTTGGCGATGTCTTCCAGGGTATAGCCGCACATCAGGGTGGTCACACCGGTGGCGTGCTCCACGTTTTCGATCATACGGCGCACTTCGCCGCGTGCCTCGTCGATAGCCTTGCCGTGTTCGGTGGTGAGCACCTCGGCAATATCCTCGAAATTCTCTTCGAAGGCCTCTTTCAGGCGGAAAAGGTAGCGGGCCCGGGTCAACGGCGGGGTTTCACGCCAGAATGTGAAGGCCTCTTTGGCCGCGGCCACGGCTCGGTCCACATCTGCGGCGGTGCCGTATGCCACGGCAGCGATCTTTTCTCCTCTGGCGGGGTTGTAGACATCCCCGAAAACGGTGGAATCGGATTTCGCCCACTCCCCGTCAATGTAATTTTTAATCAGTGGTACGCTCATGATCGTAGAAGCCTCCAGTATACTTAAGGTTTGTGGATTTCGGTAATCAAAGGGTCGAGCGAAGCAAGGGGGCACCCATCCCATATCCCCTCCGCCTTCGAACGGCCAGCCATCAGCTATCAGCTATCAACGATGAGCTATGCGCTATACTCAATCGCACACCTCCCCCACTTTTGCCAACCCCTTTTTCCAATGCAAAGAAAAGCCGTTGGCCGTTGAAAAGCCATTGACATCGACGGGTCGTTTGGGTTTATTGGTCTGTAAGAAAATCATTTCATCCGGGTGCCCGTTGGGGCCAACAGGGAAAGCGGTGTAAATCCGCTGCGGACCCGCCACTGTAAGTGGGGACGAAAGCCGCAAACGATCACTGATCTTCATCGATTGGGAAGACGCGGCCGGTAGAGCGATCCACGAGCCAGGAAACCTGCCCAGATGACACATTGAATGCGCCTTCGCGGTCAAGGCCGACCCCATGAACCGGCAACCGAGCCCCGCCTTGATTCCATCAGGCGGGGTATTTTATTAGCGGAGAAAACAATTGAAAAACCGATCGACGAACGTCAGGCGTATTCCATCCCTTTTAGCACCTGCGCCGCAGCGTGCCATCACATGGGGAGGAGAGACCGCCGTACAGTATGCGGTCGTCGCTTTCTTCGCACTTCTGACGCTCCTTATGCCAATCCATGTCAGCGCCGCGACGGTTGTCGACCAACTCGGCCGGAAGGTATGCGTACCGGATCACCCCGGGCGCATCGTCTGCCTGGCCCCCAGCATTACCGAGATCATGTTCGCACTGGACCTCTCCGACCGGCTGGCAGGAGCCACCCAATTCAGCGACTATCCACCCCAGGCCAACCGTCTGGCCAAAGTCGGATCCTACGTCCGGCTGGATGTGGAAAAAATCGTGGCCTTGAAGCCGGATCTTTGCATCGCCGTTAAGGACGGCAATCCCCTCACCGCGATCCGCAAACTGGAAGCGCTGGGCATCCCTGTCTATGCGGTGGATCCCAGGAACCTGGAGGCGGTCATGGATACCCTCCAGGAACTGGGGCGGCTGCTGAGCGTCAGCGATCGGTCCGATGCCATCGTTGCAGGAATGCGGCATCGCATCGAGCGGGTTCGTCAGACCGTGGCCGGAGCGACGCATCGCCCAACGGTTTTCTTCCAAATCGGCATCGCCCCCATCGTCTCGGTGGGCACCGACACCTTCATCCACGAACTGATCGACATGGCCGGAGGCGTCAACCTGGCAGCGGGAGATACGCCCTATCCCCGGTTTTCCAAGGAGGCTGTGATTGCCAGTCGTCCCGAAGTGCTGATCATCACCTCCATGGCCCGAAAGGCCGTCTTCGAACAGGTCAAACGGGAGTGGCGCGAATGGGAATCTATACCGGCCGTGAAAAACGACCGCATCTACCTGGTGGATTCCAACGTACTGGACCGCGCTACCCCCCGCCTGGCGGATGGGCTGGAGATGCTCGCCCGCCTGATCCATCCAGACAGGTTCGGGCCGAATCGATTCGCGCTGGACCAGTCCGAGGCCGGCGAACGGGACGATAAAGGCGTATTGCCATGACCGAAAGCCCCCGATCTCTCTCCACCAGGATCGCCATAACGGTGCTGATAACGGCCCTGCTGCTGACGGCGGCCATGACCGCCGGACTGGCCATGGGTTCATCGGGAAGCGGACTTTCGACGGTCTGGCAGACCCTTTTCGGCGATGGGGGAAACAGCACCGCAGGCGCTATCATCTGGCGCCTGCGCCTGCCGCGGGTGCTGCTGGCGGCCATGGTGGGCGCGGCTCTTTCCCTGGGCGGCCTGGTGTTTCAGGCCCTGCTGAAAAATCCACTGGCCGAACCTTACATTCTGGGCATCTCCGGCGGAGCGGCCATCGGTGCGATCACCGGCATCATTTTAGGGTTGTCGCGGATTCCCGGGGTCGGAATCACCGCTTTTGCCGGCAGCCTGGCTACCCTGACGCTGATCCTGTTCATTTCCTCGGGACGCACCATCCTGGTCAAGGACGCCCTGCTGCTTTCCGGTGTCATGGTCAACGCCTTCTGCTCCGCGGTAATCATGTTCCTGATCTCCATTACCCAGGATTCGCGGCTGCACAACATTCTCTTCTGGCTCATGGGCGACCTGTCGGCCTCCCGGATCGAACACGCCGGAATGCTTGCCACCATCCTGCTGCCCTGTTTCGCGGTCGTTTTCATCTATTCCAACCGCATGAACCTGCTGCAGTTGGGCAGCGAGATGGCCGCCTCCATGGGCGTCCCGGTTCGCCGCGTTATCCTGACCCTTCTCGTGATCACCTCGCTGATGGTCAGCGCCACCGTGAGTCAGTGCGGCCTGATCGGTTTCGTCGGCCTGGTCATCCCGCATCTGCTGCGCCTGATCGTCGGCCCTGATCACCGGGTACTGGTTCCGGGCTGTATTCTGGGCGGTGGCGCCTATATGGTGGTGTGCGATCTGCTCTCCCGTGTGCTGCCCCCCCAGGGAGAAATGCCTGGGGGCGTGATCACCGCCATGATCGGTGCGCCTTTGTTCATCATTCTCTTGAGGCGCTCCAAGCCATGAGCCCGGCGCTTTCCATCCATGGCCTTAACTGCGCCTATCCCGGAACGACAGTGCTGCGCGATGTAAGCGTTGCGGTGGATCGCCAGGAGTTTTTCATCGTCATCGGTCCCAACGGATCGGGCAAAACCACCCTGATCAAGGCCATTGCTCGACTGCTGCCCGCCTCGGGAGGAGAAATTCACATCTGCGGGCGGCCGCTGAATCGCCTCGGACGCCGCGAACTGGCTCGCAGGGTGGCCTACGTGCCCCAGAGCGCCGCCGAGGACACCCCCTTTCCGGTCGAAGAACTGGTACTCATGGGCCGGGCGCCCTACCTGGGAGTCCTGGGACTGCAAGGAGAGCACGATCTTGCCATTGCCCGTCAGGCCATCGAATTCACCGGACTCAGTCATTTGGCCGACCGCCCCGTCAGCCACCTTTCCGGCGGCGAACGGCAGCGGGCCCACATCGCCCGCGCCATCTGCCAGCAGCCGGAATTGATCCTGCTGGACGAACCCACGGCTTCTTTGGATCTGACTCACCAGATCCGCGTCATGGAGTTGATGGCCGATCTGAAAAGCCGCAACGCGACGACCGTGGTTATGGTCTCCCACGATATCAACCTTGCGGCCATGTTCGCCGACCGTCTGCTTCTGCTGGTCGACGGCAGGGTAGCGGCCTACGGCCCGCCTGACCGGGTCATCGAGGAGAAGATTCTGGAAACGGCCTATGGCTGCAAAATTCGGGTGGATGCCAGCCCCTTTGGCCCCTGGCCGCGGGTGAACCTGTTGCGGGAGGGGAGAGTGGATGGATGATGGATGATGGACAAAGGAAGACGGAAGGCAGAAAACCGAGGACGGAAGTCTGATCACCGATCACAGTTCACTGTTCACTGATCACCGTTCACTGCTCCAAACCCGGAACCCAACAAACACACATTAGGAATTTTCCATGATCGAAATTTTCAACAGCGGCGGCCCGGTAATGATCCCTTTGCTGATCTGTTCGCTGATCTCCCTTACGGTGATCATCGACCGAGCCATTTTCTGGACGGTTGTGGGCATGCGCAACAGTCGGGACCTGCTGGCACAGGTGATGGAGCGCTGCCAGGAAGGTGACTGGGAGGGAGTCCGCAAGCTTGCTACCGGCTCCAGAAGCTATGTCATCCGCATTCTCGTTTCCGGCATCCTGCACCGCGAATACTCCATGGTCAAGGCCATGGAAACGGCCGCCGCCGATGAGATTGCCCGCATGCGCCGCTACATGGGCGTATTGGACACCATCATCACCGTGGCGCCCCTTTTGGGGATCTTCGGCACGGTCATAGGCATTATCGCCTCCTTCGACATGCTGGGCGGTGGTGGCATCGACCACCCGGAAGCGGTCACCCGGGGAATCGCCCAGGCCCTGATCACCACCGCCTCCGGCCTGGGAATCGCCATTTTTACGGTCTTTCCCTACAACTATTTCAATACTCGCATCGAACGCGCGGCACGGTACATCGAAAAGTACACCACCAGTCTGGAAATTATTTACGAAAAGCTCGACAGTGAGAACGGATCGAACACGGGAGAGTCCCATGAAGGTTGATATCGGCGCCAACCGCAAGGCACGCATCGATATGCTGCCGCTCATCGACATCGTCTTTTTGCTGCTGGTCTTTTTTATTTACGCCATGCTCTCCATGGCCGTGCACCATGCCCTGCCCGTGGCCCTGCCCCTGTCTTCCACGGCCCCGCTGGACAAACAGGTCACGCATTCAGTAACCGTGGACCCAAATGGAGCAATATTCGTTGACGAGGCGCCCGTGGCCCTGGACCGGTTGGCCGAGGTTTTGCGAGACAGGGCCGGGGAGTCGAAAGATCCCGGCGTGCTTTTGTTCGCCGACAACCGGATAACCTACCAGACTCTCTACAACGTGATCGATCAGATCAAAATGGCCGGCATCTATCGCCTCTCTCTGGAATGCGAAAGGCAGCCGTGAATGAAACGGATCCTGGCGGCCTTCATCATGGCGATACTGATCCACGCCACCCTGCTGGCCATGGGCACGAAATGGCTGCTGCACCAAAAATCTGTCGCTCCTCGTACCCGGATAACCACCGTACGACTGGTGGTGCGCCCATTAACGCAAATTCATCCGTTGCCGGACGCCCCCCTGCCCCTTCCGCCCAAGCCCGAACCGCCCCCGCCACCGAAGCCGCCGGTGCAAAAGCCCGTTGTACAACCGAAGCCCCTCCCGAAAAAGCCCGAAAAGATCGTCACGCCACCGAGGCCGACACCGCCGCCGGTCGTTGTTTCGCCGGAGCCCGAACCGCTGCCCGAATCGCCCGCCCTCCGGGGAGAAAAAATATCCGCGGATTCCAATACGAAACCGGTTCCGGCCAGGTCCGCTCCCCTGTCGCCAACTGTACCCGCACCCCCCGACACCGACACCACGGTCGTATTGGCCAAACCGCGTTACAGCCAGAATCCACCACCGGATTACCCCTCCATCGCACGCCGGAGACGGTATCAGGGAACTGTGATTCTGGAAGTCTACGTCCTTGAGGACGGTCAGGTCGGTGATCTGCGTGTTGCCGAATCCAGCAATTATTCGCTGCTGGATCGGGCTGCCATGAAGGCCGTCCGGCGCTGGCAGTTCGATCCAGCGCGCAAGGGGAATCGAGAAGTAGCCATGTGGGTAAAAGTGCCGATTCGGTTCAATCTGAAATGATACCGTTTGTCTGTACAACACCGCCGATGAGAAAAAATCCATTGACAATATCAGTTGGTCTGTTAAGTAAGGAGACAAGGTGCCGTAAGGCTTAATAGGGAATCCCGTGAAAGTCGGGGACGGTCCCGCCGCTGTGTTCGGGGACGAAATCCGCACACGCCACTGTCTCAAGCGATGAGATGGGAAGGCGCGGAGAGTAGGACGATCCGAGAGTCAGAAGACCTGCCTTGAAAATTCGGCCATGCCCACGGTGATCTGGGTAAATGGCAACCGTTAAGGGTCAAGTAAGCTGGGTGCAGCCCTTCATGCGAGCAGAGGCATGAAGGGCTTTTTTTATACCGGTTAATGCAGCACCCTGTGCCAGGAAGCAGGGGGGATTTCGGGCAGGAAATCCTCCCTCGCTTTCGGCAATTCTTAACCTGTGTATCGTTCGAAATCAAGCATGAAGGCATCTTCGTATTAGTGGCCCCCCACTACTTGAAGCGCCGGGTGTCCGGCACCCGCAAGGCCCGGAAGACTCCTGGATGGTCTAGACAGCACCCGGCGCTTTTCACTTTACTCTTCTGTAACAAGAGTTCCAACGCTAATGACCCAATCCGCCTGCAGAATCAAAGCACCGGCTCCCGGATCGAATCGCGGTTACGTTCATGTCTATACCGGCGATGGCAAGGGCAAGACAACAGCCGCCTTGGGACTGGCCCTGCGCGCCGCCGGTTCGGGCCTGCGGGTGGCCATTACCGCCTTCATGAAAAACGGAGCCGGCGGCGAGTACACGATGCTGGGACAACTCGACAAACAGATCCGGGTGGAGGAATACGGCAGCGGATGCTTTGTTCATGGAAAACCCGCCACCGGAGAATTGAATCGGGCCAGGCAAGGAGTTCGCTCTGTCGAACGGCTGGTGGAAAGCCGGCAATTCGATCTGGTCATCACCGGACGCTACGCCCACCCCGACGTCATCGCCGCCGCCGACCTGGTTACAGAAATGCGGGAAGTCAAACACTACTATCGCAAAGGAGTTCTGGCCAGACCGGGAATCGATATGTAAGGTGCCAATTCTCGTAAAAACGCATTAATCCGAAAAAGCGTTGTCTGGGATAATCGCCAGCGCATCCCGGATATGCCGGAGAAAAATATCGACGATGGCCGGGGCTTTTCCCATGCCATATCCATCCACGGACACCGCCAGGCCGGCCTCCTCGAAGGCCTGCTTCCACGAATCCTCCTCGCCGGCAATATCTTCCTGAAGGTGGACGCCGGCCACCAGCATCAGCGGCATTAAATGCACCTTTTTGACGCCCGAGCGGGCAACCGCATCGACCGTCCTTGCCGTTTCCGATTCTCCCTCGACGGTGGCTACGTGAATATTGGCGTCGGTGCTGCGCAGGATCTCGGCCAAGGCCGGATAAGCGCTCCAGGCCGGATGGTCGGTCCCGTGACCCACCAGCACAATGGTGCCGCCGTTTTCCATCGGCCTGTTCGATAGGATGGCGGCGGCAACGGCCCGGTAATCTTTCGGGGAGGTCAGCAGCGGAAGCCCCATGCTGGTGCGCACGGCGGATTCCTTCACCGCATCCACCAACCGGAAGAATTCGTGGCCCCAGATCAGATGCAGCGACTGCACGACTGCCCACGAATGCCCCTGCTGCTTCAGTTCGGCCAGCACTTGTTGAGGAGTTTTCATATTGGCGCGGCGCTTGGTGTTCATGTGCGAACTGACCATGCGGGACATATAGGCCCAGTAAACCGGGTGTTCAGGGAAAGCGGCCCTGACGGTCCTGTCGATATGGCTGTACGTATCCATGGCCCGTGATGTGGTGCCGAAAGCGGCCAGGACGATGGGCGTGCAATGACTCATGAGAAAACCTCGCTGTTCGTAAAATCAATCCTTAATTTTTCAACCAATCAACGAATTCAACCAACAAGCTCGTTTTTTTCAAACTCAATTATAGCATCTCATCCCTCGTCAGTCCTCCGTCGTCCGACATCCGCCCTCCATCTTCTGTCTTCCAACCTCCGACCTCCGACCTCCGTCCTCAGTCCCCCGCCCCTACCACATCAAATCCACCCCCGCCACGAACCGGATGCCGTCGTCGGGATACCCGTAGTGAACTTCATAGTCGGCGTCGAACAGATTTTTCACGCTCACGAATCCCTCGGCGGCAAGAACACCGATGGTAAATGGCTGGATCGCCTTCACATCCAAGGTCAGGTAATCGTCGATGCGCTGGCTTTCGCGGTTTTCCGCTTCGCTGTACTGCTCGCCAACGTATCTCAGGGTCGTTTCAAGCCGGGTGCCGGAGCGTTCCGCGGTATACAACAGTGCCAGCTTCAGTTTCACCTGGGGTGTGTAGGGCAGTTCGTTGCCGCTTTCCTCGATTTCGGAATCCTGGAAGATGACATTGGCATCCACCGTAACTCCAGTTTCAAAAATGGTTTCAAAAGTCGCTTCGATCCCTTGGCGCCATGAACGGTTGACATTGACCGGTCGGTAAATCAGATCGGCACCTCTTTCATAGACGATGGGGTCGCGCGTGTCCGAGCGAAAGAGGGAGACCTGGAACAGCCTCGATTTCTTCCGGCGATATTCCACTCCAGCATCATAGGACCAGATCTTCTCCTCTTCCAGGTCGGGATTGCCCCTCACCTGGTCGATGCTCCCATGGCTGGGTTGGTAGAGTTGACCAAAGGTGGGAATCGTTACTGTGTAGCCGGCATTGGCCTTGAGGGACCAGTTTTTTCTGAAGGTCACCCCCAAACCGCTGGAAAAACCGGGATTGAAATCGAAGTCGCTGGTGTGATCCCCCCGCAGGCCGACGGTCGCTGTAATCGCCCGCCAGTTGAGGTCCGCCTGGGCCCCGATGCCGGTCGTCACCCGGTGATGGTCACCCGAAAGGGTGTGCTCCACGTCATCCCGTTCCAGCATCCCGTTGAACCGCAGCGCCCAGATGTCCCCTTCATCCACCCAACTGCTTTCCCCTTTCAGGCCCCACTTGCGGTTTTCCAGCGTGGAAGTAAAGCCGGATTGGCTTTTATCCTCGAGGTCGATGAAGTCGCCGTAAAGGTTGATCCCGTAATCCGCCGAATCGCCGATGACCCCCTTCAAACGGCTGTCGAGGGAGGCTTTGCGGTAAGACTGGCGGGCGTCGGGTGTGGGGTTGTCCACCGGCCCGGCACTGCCGTGTTCGGAGGCATGATAGCGTACGTCGGCTTCGATCCGGCGCTCTGCGGCCAACTCCCGATTCCAGTGCAGGGAAAGGTTGCCCGAGTCCCAGTCGCTGTTGGTTCGCTTTCCGTCCCGGTGCTTTCCCGAGGCCGTTGCCATGAGGGTTCCCCGGTCCACATGGGCCCGATGGCTGATACTGCCCTCTGCCAGACCATAGGAGCCGCCGGCGCCGCGCAACCGGGTGACATCTTTTTTTTTATCGGTTGACGAAGCCTGGGGATTGCGGGTGACGATTACAATGGCACCCTCGCTGGCACCGGGCCCCAGCCATACAGGAACCGGCGGCTTGAACACCGTGATCGTCTGGACAATATCGATGGGGATCGTGGACAGATCGGCATCGCCGTATTGACTGCTGTTCAGGGGACGCCCGTCCAGAAGCACCAGCACGCCGCCGAACTTTCCCGATCCGCGAATGGAGATGCGCGCCCCCACACCCGAACTGGACTTCACGTCCACACCCGGCATGGTGTTCAGGGCCTCTGCGACGTCCATCAGGTTGCGTGCATCGATTTCTTCTCGCCCCAACACAACGACCTGCCGTGGGTGGTCCTGGGCATAGGCGTCAATCCGTTCGGACGTAACGACAATCGTTTCCAGAACCACAGACTCATCCGAATGACCGTTGTTGTGTGCGAAACCGATACCCCCATAAAAGGGCATCGTCGACAGCAGCGCCCCATAGACCAACCCCGCCGATATCCACCATCGCGTGCGAACGATTGTCTTCCTCACTGTCCCCCTGCCCTCTTTCCGGAACCGGCGCCAGATTTCTCACCGCTTACGATTCACGGTTCACCCTTTTCAGCAAGTCCGGTAAAAATGGCGTTCAGTGCCATGGACAGCGGCGCCGGGTATGCATCGCCGGAAAAATGATCCACCAGGTGATCCACTTTGCTACCGGCGATACGCCCGGCCACGTCCAGGCACCAGTTCTCGTAAAAACCAAAATCGCTGACCGTTTCCCGTTCGGCCCCGTCGCTCAACGCCATGGCAGCTTCCAAAAAGCCCTGGTATCGGGGATCCAACAAAACCTGTTCGATCTTGCCGGCAAAAGCGTTCGCTTCACCAAGGCAATCGCAATGGCTGCCGGAAACCAATTGCGAAATACTCAGATGACGGTCGAACAGGCGCTGAAAGATATCCCGACCGCCGACAATGCCGTTCTGCTTGAAAATGGCTTCCCGCAGCCCGGCATAGGCCGTGCGGGCAATCAACTCGCCCATTTTGCTGTGTCCGCCGGCATTGTCGATGACCGGTCCGTCTCCCGCGACGACGATGATGTTATCGGTTCCCGTGCCGGTGGCCGCCGCATTCAGCGGTTGGTAGGAACTGCGGATGTCCAGGTCCTGAAGCGCGGCGGTCTTGCCCTCCGTCGCGGATATGATCGCCCGGGTCATGGCGCGGGGCGTGAGCCGCATGTTGGTCAGAAAGATCATATTAATAGTGCCGGGTTCGTAGTAATTGCCCACATCCCTGGACATCCGCACGGCATTTCCCCGTACCCCTGCCGTGACCAGGGCATAGACGGTCATGGCCTTGAAGATCTCCTTTTTGACGGCCAGATTGTCCATGTCCGCACCGGTAAAGAGAAAGGCCGTACTTGATCGTTTTTTACCGATAACCGGGCAGATGCACTGGTAAAGTGGATCCAGCCCGCCCATGGGCATGAGCGCCCAGCACGGCGGCGGTGAGTAATGGTTTCCTACGGTAAGCACCTCGCTGCGCTGACCCTCCAGGGTGGAAACCAGGCTACGAGGCGTTTTGAAATCGATGATCAGGCTCTTGTTGGGAAAATCTTGAATGATGCTGGTGGTAATGCGCGCCCTGTCCACACAATTCAAATCGATGGCCAACGGACGGGTCTGGACGACTTGCCGGGGAAGCATCTCATTTGCGGTGTCCGAGAACTCTTCTCTATAAATCAGGGAGGCCAGCCAGGAAACGAAATCTCCCACATGGGCGCCGGCCCGGCAGGTGAGTTCGCAGGGGAAGAAATAGATCCGATGCTGCCGGACGGCATCCACTGCTGCCCATCCATCCTGTGAGAAAAAGGTTTCGGCCGCCTGACGGTCCCCGCCGCAGCCGTAAAGGAACTGGGGGTTGAACGCCATCCACTCATCTTCGGTTACCGGGACTACGCTGCCGGCTTTTCCGAAGTCGGGCGCGATGCCACCGGCGGCCCGAATCATCTCGTTCTGGAAGGAATCGCTGCCCGGGGTCATGATGCGATCCCGCCCCATCAGGCGCATGACCCGCTTGCGCTTATCTTCTGGAATCGCCGCCACCTTGCGGGCGATCAGATCGATCTGGCGACGATTTTTTGCTATCAATGCATCGGCCTGTGCCTGGCGCTGGAAAAGCGTCCCAAGCAATTCCATATGCCGAAATGCGTCCTCCATGCGGCGGGTATTCATCACCAATACCGGAACATCGCCGTCAATCTTGCCGATCGCTTGCGAATGAATATCGGAGCCAATCACCAGATCGGGGTTGAGAGCCATGACCCGTTCCATGGAAGGGGAGAAAAAACCGCCGATAATGGATTTTCCCGCAGCTCCGCGGACGCCGGTGCTGTGGTGGGTGATACCGACAAGGGAGTCTCCGGCGCCGATGGCAAAAAGTATCTCGGTGGCCGACGGCACCAGGGAAACGACTCGTTTTGGCGGTTCGCTTAAATGCAGGTCGTTGCCGGCATCGTCGGTGACCTGGACTGGCGAGGCCCAGGCAGGTGGACAAAAAAGCATCAGGAGTGCAAGCAAAAAAAATAACGGTCGTTTGTTGAATGCCTTACTACTCATCTGTCGTTCTCCTCTCAAACGATACGACCCGCGATGTTGTCCAACGCATCATCGTGGGCTCCTCACCGACTGGCTTGGACCCGCAATCCAATTGACGCTGCGTTCTCGGTGACGAAAAAAGCCCCGGACCATATTACATAGCGATCCGGGGCTCCCTGATTTTTCCTCAGATTGTTTTTGCTGTCCATTGTCCGGCAGGACAGGCAAGGTCATCAACATTCAGGCAGGTCTTCTGACTAACGGATCGTCCTACCGGCCGCGCCTTCCCGATAAAAATATCAGTGGCGTGATTGCGGCCTTCGTCCCCGTATACAGCGACGGGCCCGTCCCCGATTCTCACGGGGTTCCCTTTTCAGCTCCATGGGAGCGCCTGAAACGATTTGCTTTAATTAATGAGAATGTCGTTATTCTGTCAAGCCATTTCCCCCTGTCGGATTCATAAGCCTGCTTGCGGGCGGACACCCGGCGGATGCCCGCAAGCACGACCGATCAACAACCCATGATCATAATATCAGATATCGTACCTCAGCCCCAGAAAGTAGCTTCTTCCGGGCATGGGATATCCCTTGACATAGGCGTAGTCTGTATTGAACAGGTTAGTGATGTCCCCTTTGAGCGATAACTTGCCCCAACGGTCCGATGTAAGCAGGGTCTTGGTGATGGTCAGGCTGGCCACCGTCGAAGAGCCCATGGTAACGACCTCCACGTCATTGGGCCACACTTGGCTCTCCCAGTCCTCCACTTCTTGTTGGCCGGTATAGGCGACGTTGAAGGTCGCAGACAGTCCCATCCCATCGGAAAAGCTGATACCGTATGATGCCGTCCAATCCGGCGTATATTTTAGATCGTCGCCGGTGGCCTCATCTTCGAATTTTGTCAAATAGGTGAAGCGGACATATGGCCTTAACTGAAAATCCCAGTCGTTGATTTCACCCAGGTCGAAATTCAACTCTCCCTCGATGCCGGAGATGGTGGCCTCTCCCAGGTTTTCCCAGGACGTCTCGCCTCCGGATAAAATGACCGTCTCGATCTTGTCTTTAAAATCGGTATAAAAATAAGTCAGGCTGAAAAAGATTCCGCTGTTGGAGTAGTCGATCCCGCCTTCCCAGGTAGCGCTCTCTTCAGGTGTCAGATTGGGGTTGCCGACGACTTGAGCCCATGAAGTTGGGTCGAAGTAATCGGCGGCCAACTGGTCGGCCCCAGGCATCACGAAGGCCTGACCGTAATTGGCCCGAAGTTTCAGATGTTCGGTGACCAGATATGCCAGCCCCACATTGGGAGAGAAGTACGTGTCGTCCTCTTTGCCGCCCTGATCCTCCTTAATCTCCACTTCATAGCTGTCGTATCGTCCGCCTGCCGAGACGATGAGGCGCTCGTCCAGCAAACGGGCTTTCGCCAAGAGAAACCCGGCCGGATTGTCGTAGGTGGAGCGCTCCGGCGTACTCGTCGATTCGATTTCGTAGTTAACCCAATCCACACCGCCGGTGATGGTGGCCATACCCAGATCGACTGAAAGCTGCGCCTGGGCGCCCTTTCGGTCCGTGATATCCTCGCTCACATAGGCATATGAAGGGCTGGTGTATTTATCCTTATCCTTTCCTTCGAAATAGCGCAGCTTCCAGGAGTATTGTTCCCCCACAGAACTACCGGTGTATACGGCGTCGAGCGAGTAGTTGGATTTATCCAAATAGCTGGTCAAATCATTCTGGCTCAAATAGTATGGAGAGCCGGCTTCGTCCACGGAGAAATTGGTATAAATCACACCCAGGCGGTGTGAAGGATTAAAATTGTAACCGACATTGAGACTGAGATCTTCCTTTTCATCGTAGCCGGTGTTATGGTAGGTTTCGCCGTCGGCCGTCTGATAGTCCTCCATGGTGGAACGGGTACCGGCAACGGAGAAATCCAGGCCGTTGATCTCCCCATGTCCACCGGCAGAGGCTGTTTCGTATCGCCAGCTTCCCATCCCGCCCTCGACAAAAGCCGTTGGGGTGCCGCTGCCCTGCCGTGTGATTACGTTTACGATGCCGCCTACAGCAGCCGTTCCATACTGGACCGAGGCCGGTCCTCGAATAATCTCTACGCGTTCGACGTTTTTGGTCATGATCTTGGCCAGATTGCCGGTACCGGCACGACGGCCGTCCAGAAGAATCAAGACTTTGCTGGTCAGATCGTTGCCCGTGGTATCGGTGCGGAACCCGCGGATACCCACGGCAGACAGGTTGCCCGGATATTCCCGCACACTCAGACCCTGTTCTTTCAAGAGTTCGCCCAAATCTCTGGCCGGGGACTGCTCGATGGTTTCTGTGTCGATCACGGCGACGTTGTTGGTCAGCGTTTTCTGTTTTTCAGGAACCCTGCCGGCCGTAACCACAATCGTCTCCATGGTGGGAACGGCATCCCCCTCTGTTGCGCCCTCATCGGCAAAGACAGGTCCGGCGGCCATCACGCACCATACCAATCCAATTGCAAAAAAACGGTTCCTCATCTCTTCTCCTTTCGACAAAAACGGGTTCTGCTGTCCGGAGAAATAAAAATCCCCGGACCGATGGTGGTTTCGATCCGGGGATGTCCCTTTTTTATCCGCGGCAAGTTTTCGAGCCGGACGCGGTCCACGTGTTTACGGCTCACTTTTCTCAGGCAGGTCTTCTGACTCACGGATCATCCTACCGACCGCGCCTTCCCAACAAAAATATCAGTGGCGTGATTGCGGCCTTCGTCCCCGATTACAGCGGCGGGCCCGTCCCCGATTCTCACGGGGTTCCCTTTTTCAGCTCTATTGGAGCGCCTGGATTTTTTTGCGCAAATTAATACCGGAATTCGATTTTTTGTCAAGCTATTTTCTCTACTAGTAAATTGCCTTTCACCGACAATTTCACACCCCATCGACGTCGATTTCAAAGCCCATAGCACCCTTGGGATTGCCAGCGGTAAAAAATTGGCGACAAGTCCTTTGCATGGCTGCCACTTCGTGGTTTAATAAGTTTTCTGGACGACGATTTTCCGACGCTGCAACCAAGTAACCGGAGACTGCCAATGATCGACGAACCAGGGGAATGCACGAACACGTCCATGCCCTCATCGGACGACGAGACATTCGCCAAAACCATCCTCGACTCGCTTTCGGCCCATGTGGCCATCCTGGACACAAATGGCGTTATCCTGCAGAGCAACCGGGCCTGGAAAAGTTTCGCCAACCACAACCAGATCCGCATGCGGCCGGACACGCTGGGCATCAACTACCTCGAAATCTGCGAGCAGGCTGGAAACGAGCCATCCCTTGTGGCCAAAGGGATCCGTGAAGTGATTATCGGCAGACGCGAAGAATTCGCAATGGAATACGATTGCCACAGCCCGGACGAGCAGCGCTGGTTTTACATGCGCGTTACCCGTACGCCCGGCCCCGGTCCGGTGCGCATTGTCGTGAGCCATGAAAACATCACGGCCTTGAAACTGGCCGAGGCAGCCCTGAAAAGTCAGAAGCGACATTTAGAGGAGGCCAATACAGCCCTCAAAGTCCTGCTGCGTCAGCGGGAAGACGACCAGCGCGAGATGGAAAAAAATATTCTCGACAACATGCAGCATCTGGTGGCACCTTTGCTGGACCGCCTGACAGCCACCAGCCTTCGGGATGGCCAGAAAGCCATGCTGGCCAGCCTGGAAGAGCGCCTGACCGAACTGACCCGGCCTTTTATGCGGCGGCTGTCAGCCATCGAAACGAGGCTGACGCCCCAGGAGATCGAAGTGGCCGCGCTGATTCGCCAGGGCCGCAGGAGCAAAGAGATCGCCGACAACCTCAGCCTGAGCATTGCCACCGTAAATTTCCACCGGCGCAACCTGCGCCGCAAGCTGAATCTGCGCAATACTTCCACCAACCTGCGTTCGTTTTTATTGGGGTTGAATAAATGACGGTTTTTACCCGTCAGTTAGCCGCAACTCTACCGGTATTGCCCCCCGTGGCCCTCCTGCCCTAAATTAATTCTAAATTGAAAGCCGGGTCGGCGGTCACCCGAATCCGACCCATCGAAAATAGTGCGGCGTTGCCGTCAATCTCAAACCAGGAGGAAAAGCCATGCTATGTTCACTTGCAACCAATGTCGATTCATCCACCCTGCAATCCATTAACGATCTTGAAAAAGACCTGGGCAAGACCCTGCTGGCTTTTGCCTGTCATGATTTGAAGCCGTCGGCGCTGAATGCCGACCAACTGAGCAAACTCCAGGCAGTGGAAAAAAAATTGGGAGTTTCCCTCGTGGCCGTGGAGGCATAGCGGGTATCGGAATGGGCAAGGCGCCGACGCCCGTCGGCGCCGCCTTTCGAACTTCATTAAGCCGTTTTTTAACCCCCTGACGGCACAATCCCCCTCAACCGGTAGGCAGCCTGCGCACCTTCCGGTTTCCCTATATACTTCCCACCGAAGATATGCTACCCGACGGATCGAACCGTTTGTACCCATTCACGGGGTTGAAATACCCTATGTGTCGCAACTTCCTGATCGGTAAGTGTTTTATCCCGAACTGCAACGAAAAGAGCGTTTGTCATGAAACCACCCGAGGTCCCTGCCCACCGCGACCCCCATCGCTGGATCGTTTTCGCAATCATCTGCCTGATCTATTTCTTCGTTTATTTCCACCGGGTATCCACATCGGTAATCGTTTCCGATCTGCTGGCCGATTTCGATACCACCGCCACGGCACTGGGCCTGATGTCCTCCATGTATTTTTATATTTACGCCCTGAACCAGCCCATTGTGGGGTACCTGGCAGACCGCATCGGCCCCCGGCGGGTGATCGCTTGGTGGTCGGTGACGGCGGCAGCCGGATGCTTCCTCTTCGGCCTGGCCCCCTCTGTCGGGTGGGCATCGGTGGGCAGGGCTTTGATCGGCTTCGGCGTGGGGGGGGTCTATGTACCGACGGTCAAAGCCCTTTCCCAGTGGTTTCGGCAAAAGGAGTTCGCCACCATGGTAGGCCTGCTAATGGCTGTGGGCAATTTCGGGGCCGTGGTGGCCACCACGCCATTGGCCTGGGCCGCAGGCCGGTGGGGATGGCGCCCCACCTTTTTTCTCATCGGCGGCATCAGCCTGGCACTGGCCCTTTTGATGCTGTTGGCCACCCGGGATGCCCCCGAACCGCAAAAACCGGAGGCTGGCCATACGGACAAGCCCACATCCGGCCTTTTGAACAGCATCGGTATCGTCCTGGCGGCCCCGCAGTTCTGGCTGGTTGCCGTCACGTTCTTCGGATTTTACGGAACCGCAGTAACCCTTCAGGGGCTGTGGGCCACCCCGTTTCTGATGGCGGTATTGGACATCGAGCGCATGCTGGCCAGCAAGCTCAATATGCTCATTCCCATCGGGGTGATTATCGGAGCGCCGTTTTTCGGTTGGCTGCCGGATCGGTTCGCTCTGAACAAAAGCCGCGTTCTCACCACCATAACACTGGTCTACAGCCTGTGCTGGCTGGCCCTACTGCCGGTGTTCGACTGGCTGGAATTGCCTGGTTTTGCAATGATTCTGCTATTGATAGGACTGATGATCGGCGGATTCATCAGCACCATTTGGGGGATCATCCGGGAATCCACGCCGACGGAACGGTTGGGATTGACTTCTGGCCTGCTCAATCCTGCGCCCTTTCTGGGCGTCGCCGCCTTCCAAGTGCTGACCGGCAGCATTATCGACCGGGCCGGTCAGGCCGGAGAACTGGTGCCGCTGTCCGGCTTTACAACTTCATTCGGCGTCTGCCTGGCTGCATCACTGGCCTGTCTGGTCCTCTCATTTTTTATCCGCTCGAAGCCAATGGCCAAAAAACGCCTTTGAGAAGATAAGAGCATTATACGAAAATTTTCTAATCAGCCCATTGTCGAACCGGAAGGCACGTGTTCGGCAATCCCGAAATCCTGCAGTTGTTCATCTTGAATACCCAGATAAATTGAGCGCCCGCTCTTCATGTGGACATTGACCTTGGCATTGAATACCCTGCGGGTATAGCCGTGCTTGTCGGACAGGATATAGCGGCCGATCCGGTATGTGCCGTCGGCGCCTTTCTGCCCTGTCAAATAGCACTTGATAGTCTCGACATGCTCTTTGCCAAGAACCAGATCCTCAAGGCTCGATAGCCGTCGTTGGGTACGTTGGATGAAATCCACACTGTCCACCGGCAGGGTTGTTCGGACCTTTTTATCGGCCATGGGAACCGAAAAGTCGCCGATCAGAATCTGACCGTCTTTGGCCTGGTCGATCATGCGGGCCAGCTCTATGGTAACATCGCCCACAATGTAGCTGAAGGTGGTTGGATTCAGCCCCTCGGATTGATAGAATTCGTAGTGCCCACCAACATGAAAGCAGGTGCGCAGCAGCGGTGCGGTAAAATTCCTGTTTTCGCTCCGGGCCACCGCGTTCTCTGCCAGAACCAGATGCATGAAGTGATACAGGTCCACATTGGAGTCGATCCCCCGGTCCCGGTTCCAGATATAAAAACCGTCTCCCGTATTGGTGCGTGCAAACCGGATTTCGATATCGCGTCCCATGAGTTTACTGTAGGCCGTGTTGACCGAATAGGATAAACTGTTGAGCTGGGCAACTTGAACAAGGGGGGCATAGTGAGAAAATCCGACAATGTCGAACAGGGCGACGGCGCGATCCTCGACCCGGGTGATGCTGTATCGTTTCACCAGGGCATTGATTGTCTCGTGGGTCAGCTCTTTCCCCGGCGAAAAAGGAAGTGTTACATGCCGCGCCTCGACCCCCAAATGAGCGGCCGCGTCCTGCAGGTGTTCGAGGGTAACCATTTTGGGGCCCGCCACAAGATCGTGCAGCAGGGGATCGACAGGCCGAAGGACGGATCCTTTCGGGCCGCTATCTTGCGGGGTAGCATCGTAAACGGTCTCCGCAATGGCAAAATGAGGAACCACAAGTAGATGCATGCCCTTCTCGCAAGGCGACCATACGAGAATGATATTGCGGCCCAACTGCCAGAAACCGTAAAGAATTTCATCGAGGTGGGAAAGATATTCCCGGCTGGCCTGCCCTGCGGCCTTTTTTTCCTGGAACTGCTGTGTCCATGAGAATCGTTTCATTTATCTCATTTTGACCCATTTAGGGCTTGCGCAATTTCCCGGCACAACATTTCCAATACCCGGCTGTGGGCCGCGGCCAGGGCCATGAAGCCCGTACCGGAAATCGGTTCGGAAATGCGGGTTTGCCAGGATCGTTCCGTCGCCGGTTCACCTTCGCTCCGCAAGGTCCACATCGCCCGGAGCCGCATCTTTTTTTCTGCGGTGCCGATCAATTCACCGAAGCGGACGGCAACGGTGACATCCGGTTTCAACCCCGCCGGCAGGGGGTGGCCCACCACCTGGTCACGGGGGAGCAGCACCTGCAGGTTATCTTCCAGAACCTGCTGCACCAAACGGTCCGGATAATCCGCCCAGCGATGGAACTCGGAAATTTCCAGTTCGCTTGAACCATTGCGCATGACCATTTGCAAACGGTTGACATAGCTGGGCAGCCGAACCGGGCCGACGGCGACGATCCGGGGTCCGGGTTCTTCCATGGTCACCGGCGGACCATCTCCTGCGGCCATGGAATTCAAAACGTAGTGATTCACCGCAGGCGTAATCGACCGGCACCCGAAAACCATAAACAGCAGCAGGACCGGGATCAATTTCCGCATAAACGGCCGTTTCATTGCCGATCCCCCTTTCCGAAGACAATTGCGTCGGGATGCCTTTCCAGATAATCGGCCAGGGCTTCCACGGATCGAGCGGCATCCTGCAACTCGAGCAGCAACCGATTGAGGTTGTTCACGACGGGCGCACCCTCGCCCAAAACGGTGTTGGCCCGTTCCAATGCCTGCTCACCAATGGTCATAGCGCCTTTGATCTGGTCGAGCATTTCGTTGAGTTTGGGAATGGTTCCTTCGTTGAAACCGGATGTGACCTTCTTGAACTCGGCAAAACTCTGGTCGATATTGTCGATGGCGCTCTCCAGGGTGGTCGATCCGATCACGGTCGTCACCTTCCCCGCAGCCTGCCGGATATCTTTCAGGGTTTCTTCTATGGGAAGGTTGTTGAGGCGATCCAAAAATCCTTTAGCCGTCGCCGTAATTTCCTCCACCGTATTGGGAATGGTGGGCAGCACCGGATAGGTGTCCGCCCTGTGGATTTTCCGAGGCTCAGCGTCCGGGTGAAGCCGCATGCTCACGTAGCTTTGCCCGGTTAAGAGGTTCCCGATGCGCTGCTGGGCGCGCAGCCCTTTTTCCACCAGGCGCTCCATCACCTGGTACTCGGGAATGGCCAGTTCTCCGGACAGTTCGATGCGGTCCGGTTCGATGGCGATCAGCACCGGAATCTTGAATGTCAGTCGGTCCTGGTCGAAAAGAAGCCGGATGCTGACCACTTCTCCGATCTTGATGCCGTAAAAATCCACCGGAGCCCCGGCAGACAGCCCCCGGACCGTCTCTTCGAAGTACAGCAGATAGTACTCCCGATAGCTATAACTGGCGGCATTGGCGCTGTCCCGACTTTCGTACAGGGTGAATATCTGATTCGGCGTGGGGGGCGGATCGGCGCTCATGCCTTCGGCAGTAAAAAAGGAAATCCCGCCCACCAGCAGGCTGGCCAGGGAAGGTGTGTCAACACGAACGCCGTCGGGGCCAAGGTTCATATTCAGACCGCTGGCATTGTAGAATCGCGAGCTGCGTTTCACCTGGTGATGATAAGGGGCCTCGACAAAAACCTCTAGCAGGACCCCTGTCCCATCCTCGGCCATATCCACATCGGTCACCCGCCCCACCTTGACCTGGCGGTAGTACACCGGCGATCCGATATCCAGCGAGCCCAGTCGGTCGGCCCGCAGACTGAACTGCTGGCCGGGCGTATCCCTGAAAATGGCCGGCGGCTTTTCCTTTCCTTCGAAGCGGTGCACGATCTTGCCGCCGCTGCCCGGCATCATACCGATATAGGCTCCGGAAAAAAGGGTGCTGATACCAGAGACCTCGCCCACCGCCACGCGCGCCCGGACGATCCAGAACAGGGTGTCCCCGGTCAGATAGTCGGCCACATCGCGGCTCATTTCCGCTGTGACCAATACCTCAGACAGATCCTCGCTGAGCTGGATGGTCCGGACTTTACCGACGCTGACATCCTTGTATTTGATTTCCGTTTTTCCGGGAACCAGACCTTCGGCGGACTTGAAAACGATGGTAATGGCCGGACCGGTTTCCCGGATGGCTTTTACGGCCAGCCAGCCGCCGATCAGTGCGGCCAGCAGCGGAATCAGCCAGACAACCGAAAACCGTTTCCCACGCTGGATTTCGGGCTCGGGTATCGCTTCTGCTGGATCGTTCTCAACGGGCGGTTGACTCATCTTCTCTCTCCATCGCATCCCAGATCAGTCTCGGGTCGAAGGTTTCGGCCGCGACCATGGTAACGATTACCACTGCGGCAAAATAGACGACGCCGGCGCCTGCCTCGATGGTCGTCAGATACCCCAGGCGCACCAGGGAAACCAGCACGGCCACCACGAAGACATCCAGCATGGACCAGCGCCCCACCAACTCCGTGATTCGGTACAGGCGGGTGCGATCTTCCGGTCTCCAGGCCCAACCCTGCTGTACCGAGATCAGCAGCCCAATGAGAACGATCAGTTTGGCAATGGGAACCACGATGCTGGCCACGAAAATGATCAGGGCGATTCCCCACGAACCGGTTCGCATGAAATAGAGAACACCGCTGAGGATCGTGTCGGACTGGCTGCTGCCCAGGTAAGTCGTGACGGTGACCGGCAGCATGTTGGCCGGGATATAAAGAATAAGAGCCGCAATGACCAAAGCCCAGGTTCGGGCGATGCTGTTGGGTTTTCTCAAGTGCAGTCGGGCGCCGCATCGCGGGCAGCGGATGGTCTGCCGATTTGACGGACTGGGCCGGCAAACCAGCAGGCGGCAGCTATGACAGGCGATCAGACCTGCCGCTGCGGCTGTAACGCTGGCGGTCGCACGCCTCGGGTTCATTGCTTAATCCCCTCCCAGACGGCACGGGGATCCAGAAAAGCACTGACACTGGCCAGGACAAACACCAGGGCCAGAAAAGAAAACAGCGCGGTTCCCGGGATAATGGTGGCCATTTTCGACAGTTTGACCACCGATACCAGGATTCCCAACAAAAAAATCTCGGTCATGCTCCAGGGCCGCAGATTCAGGGCCATGCGGAATACGTGTCGGGTCAATGGCAGGCGAAAGCCCCGTTTGATCGGCCACAACACGTAAACCAGCGCCATCAGGAGTGTACATGGAATCAGCATGCTGGTGAGCAATACCAAAATGGCCACACCGGCCATGCTCTGTCGGGAAAGCATGATCGTTCCGGTAATCAGGTTGGTTTCCAGAACGGCCCCTTGGGACTCCAGTGAGAGGAAGGGGTAGATATTTGCTATTACGAATAGAAACAGACCGGTAAGGGCAAAGGCCAGGGTACGGTCCACGGTCTTCGGGGCGTGGACGTACAACAGGGCACCGCAACGGCGGCACCGGGCCTTGCTGTTTGCCGGCAGCGGCTGCATGCGGTGCAGCAGGTCGCACTCATGGCAGGCAATCAGGGGT
The DNA here is from genome assembly GCF_009688965.1 of Desulfosarcina widdelii. Taxonomy (GTDB): domain Bacteria; phylum Desulfobacterota; class Desulfobacteria; order Desulfobacterales; family Desulfosarcinaceae; genus Desulfosarcina; species Desulfosarcina widdelii. The sequence continues at coordinate 1,694,384 of NZ_AP021875.1, forward strand.
TGCGTCATGGCGGCATGGGCAGTTAAAGGTTAAAATAGTGTTTAAATACCACTATTTTAGAAACCATGCAACGCAAAGAATAGCTTTATGCAACCTGCGAATCGGGTTTGCCCTTCCGGCGACGGATGACCTTGACGACGTCAGGCGTTTTTCTCGAGGAGGCACCGACAGTCCGCTTTTTATCGGTCTGGGTGAAAAGTTGGAGCAGTTTGGCTTCGATTTGTTTCTTTTTGTTCTCGTCCATCAATTTTCTTCTTGGTTAGTTGGTTGTTCGGTCTATACGATCCTCAGCTGCGGTCACTCCATGCCGGTCTGGCCGGCGTGACCCGCAATCGGCGGTTCGCACTCCGTATCAATGTTTGCAATCCACCTGCCGTTCAGGGATTTACTTCAGCACAATGCTTTTTAAAGGGGAGGTAAACACCACTTTACGTCGGGGACAACACTCGACCCACCGGTTGAGCAATAATGAGCGTTGGCGCACTGCTTACACCAGATAAAGGGTCTTGGCAAGTGCTAAACGCGATAATTGTCGATTTTTCCGAAGAATTTCCCCGAATCGGGGGTGTTTTTGTGCATGCGCGAGGAAGCGTTGCAACATTGCACCCTTGCAATCCTGTAATCCTGACGATAAGACTGGCGCATGCCGGCCAAGTAGCGTATAAAGATTCGGTCACGACAGCCTGCGGTACGCGATGTTCGAATTTTCCGACAAAAACGCATTGCCATCATGAAAAAGTCAAACCCCACGCCCATTTTGGAAAACGTCACCGAAATCATCCTGGAAAGCATCTCCGACGGCGTGTTTACCGTCGACCACGAATGGCGCATCATGTCCTTCAATCGCGCTGCGGAAAAAATTACCGGAATTCCCCGTCACGAGGCGATCGGCCGCCACTGCTGGGAGGTTTTCCGGTCCAACATGTGTGAGGAGGACTGCGCCCTGAAACGAACCATGGAAGAAGGTGCCTCCCTGACCAATACCTCCACTTATATCGTCCGAAGCGACAAAAAAAGGATCCCCATTTCTGTTTCCACGGCACCGCTGATCGGCTGCGATGGCGAAGTGCTGGGGGGCGTGGAAACCTTCCGGGACCGCAGCGTGGTGGAAGCCCTGCGTAAATGCCTGGACGGCCGCTTTCAGATTGGCGATATCGTCAGTCGCAGCGATGCCATGCATAAAATCCTGGCGATATTGCCCATGGTGGCGGAAAGCGGCAGCACGGTCCTGATCGAGGGCGAGACCGGTACAGGCAAGGAATTGCTGGCCCGGGCGATTCACGAGGCCAGTCCCCGCAAAGGCAAGCCCTTTGTGGCAATCAACTGTGGCGCCCTGCCCGACACCCTGCTGGAATCCGAACTCTTCGGCTACAAAGCAGGGGCTTTTACCAACGCCACGAAGGATAAAACCGGTTACTTTGCGGCCACCCGGGGCGGTACGATTTTCCTGGATGAAATCGGAGACACCAGTTCGGCCTTTCAGGTGAAACTGCTTCGCGTCCTGGAAGAACAGGCCTTCGTACCACTCGGTTCGGTTAAAAAAATCGTATCCGATGTCCGTGTCATCGCCGCCACCAACCAGAATCTGGCCGATCAGGTCGCCGGGGGGAAATTCCGCCAGGACCTGTTCTATCGCATCAACGTGGTTCGCATGAACCTGCCTCCCCTTCGGCAGCGCAAGGAGGACATCCCCCTGCTCATCGGGCATTTCATCGAAAAAATGAACCTGCTGCGAGGAAAGGCGATCACCGGTGTGGATGACCGGGTCCTCCAGATCCTCATGAGCCACGACTATCCCGGCAATATCCGCGAACTGGAAAACTTCATCGAACACGCCTTCGTTCTGTGCAGGGGTGGAAACATCACGGTGGATCACCTGCCCGGCAGCATGGACTACCGCCAGCGGCCGCCCGAAGAGCAAAACGGCCTTACCCACACACTCAATTCCACCGAAGCCCATGCCATCACGAATGCACTTAAACGCAACCATTACAACCGCCTGGCCGCAGCCAAAGAGCTGGGCATGCACAAAAGCACCCTTTTTCGTAAAATAAAAAAACTGGGCATCGTTCTTCCGCAGACCGACGGCCGCTCGAAGACCGAAAAAAGGGGATAGTCGCCGGTGGCCTCTGGTGCATCTTTTTCGATTTTTAGCATCGCCATCTGGCGGGATAGAGTCGCACATAGGGTCGCTGTTTTGGTTGCACATATGCAACCCTTTTTTGGCCATTCGTTTCCCGTTTTCACATTTCTACCATCCAACCTTTTGTCATTCTTATATAAAAATAAATTCAAACCATACGATTCTACCATTGAAAAATGGCATATGCTTTGCTCAATAGTAAAACAAAACGCAGGAGAACACGATGAAAGTAGCTGTCACCGTCTGGGAGGAACGCATTTCACCGGTGTTTGACGCCTCACGGCGCCTGTTGATCGCGAAGATCGAAGACCTCCGGATTACGGATCGGTCCTACGTCATTTTCGATCCCGAAATGCCGTCCAACCTGACGAAAATCTTGTCGGAACTCGACGTGCCCGTGCTGATATGCGGTGCGGTGTCCCAAGTGCCGGCAACCATCATAACCAACGGCGGCATCAAACTGATTCCCTTCATCACCGGTGAAGTGAACCGTGTCCTGGAGGCGTATGCCCTGGGAAATTCTCTTTCCCCCTCCTTCGTGATGCCCGGCTGCCATGACGGTGACCACTGTGCAGAAACCCATTCACAAAAATTAAGGAGCAACCCATTGACCCAACTGCTGTTCGTCACGACCCAACAGAATCGTTTCGCCGCGCTGCAGGCGGAAATCGAAGCACGCAACGGATCGGTCGCCCGGGCGGCCTCAGGCAACCAGGCATTGGAGACCTTACGCAAAACACCTGCAGACCTTGTCGTAGTGGATGAAGACCTTGGGGACATGCCCGGGCTGACGTTCGTCGAACGGCTGGTCGCCGTCAATCCCATGATCAATTGTGCCCTTGTCAGTTCGCTTTCCGAAAAAGCGTACCACGAGGCCAGTGAGGGGCTGGGCATTTTGATGCAGCTTCCAGCCGAACCGGACCGCGGCGACGCAGAGCGGCTGATGACCCATTTGAATCAAATTTTACAAGCATAACGAGGAGAACCGATGAAAAAATCATCCGACGGTATCGGTATCATGGACAAGCCTCCGGAACCGAGTCCCGATGAACTGGCCAAACGGTCGTTGAACAAAATCAAGAACAAAATCATGGTCATGAGCGGTAAAGGCGGCGTCGGGAAATCCAGTGTCTCCGTCAACCTGGCCATCGCCCTGGCCGAAAAAGGATTCAAGGTCGGTTTGATGGATGTGGATATCCACGGGCCCGACATTCCCAGAATGCTGGGACTTTCTGGAATGCTGGAAGCCAGCGCCGACAGAAAACTGAACCCGATGCACTATTCAGACAACCTGTCGGCGGTTTCCATCGAATCGCTTATGGTCAACAAGGACGAAGCGGTCATCTGGCGGGGGCCGGTCAAACACGGCGCCATCCGCCAGTTTCTCAGCGAGGTGGCGTGGGGCAACCTGGATTACCTGATTATCGACTCCCCTCCCGGGACCGGCGACGAACCCCTCACCGTGGCGCAGTTAATCAAAGATGCCCGCGCCGTCATCGTCACCACCCCCCAGGAGGTCGCCCTGGCGGACGTAAGAAAATCGATCAGCTTTTGCAAGACCGTCAAAATGGAAATTCTCGGTCTCATCGAAAACATGAGCGGCTACACCTGCCCCCATTGCGGCAAATCCGTCGACTTGTTCGGTTCCGGCGGAGGAGAACGGACGGCGTTGCAGTCCGGGTTGAAGCTTTTAGGGCGCATCCCCTTCGATCCACGGGTGGTGCAATGCGGCGACGCCGGCGTCTCCTACAGCCGGCAGTATGCGGACTCTCCAGTCTCCAAAGCCTTTTTGGAAATCGTGGACCAGGTTGCCGCGGCCCTTGAAAAAAATTGACGGAGGAGGAAGGAGGATTGTAACGATGAAGATTGCAATCAGTGCTAATGGCCAAAACCTCGAGGCCACCATCAACGAGCGCTTCGGCCGGTGCCCGTATTTTCTCATCGTCGAAACGGACGACATGAGCTGCGAAGCGGTGCCAAATACAAATGCCGAGTTGTCCAGCGGAGCCGGCATCCAGGCGGCCAGCATGATCGCGTCCAAAGGCGTCAGGGCGATCATCACCGGCAGCTGCGGTCCCAAGGCCATGCAGGTATTTTCCGAAACAGGGCTTCAGACAATCCTGAACCAGCAGGGGAACGTCCGGGACGTCGTCGAAGCGTTTAAAAACGGAACGCTGAGCGCCACCGACCGTGCCAACGCTCCGTCAAAAGCGGGCGCTTCAGCCAATGCCGGAGCCGGCCAGGCCGCCATGGGCATGGGCGGCGGGCGGGGTCTTGGCGGCGGACGTGGCATGGGCGGCGGCAGGGGAATGGGCATGGGCGGCGGACGCGGCATGGGACGCCGATGCGGCGGCTATGGCACCGGTTTCCCCGGAGCTGGGCAGCCTTCCGGTGCATTGTCCCGGGACCAGGAACTGGCGGATTTGAAGCGTCAGGCCGATGCCTGCAAAGAGCAATTGTCCGCTATTGAGGATCGGATCAAACAACTCTCGTGAACCATGACGGTTTCGTAAAACGTTGAACATTGGTGTCATACCTGCGCAGGCGGGGTAAGGGCGAAAAATCTTTCGCCCCTACTTGAGCAATATTGAAAGTAAAAAAATGACAGACAAACTGGATGAATTCGTAGAAAACTTACAGCAGCAGATATTCGACGAAACACGCGAGGCGTTCGGTGAAGCCGGATTTCAGCGCTGGCGCAATCCTCTTTACCGGGGACCATTGGCCGACGCGGATTCCCATGCGCGGGTCACCGGAGAATGCGGCGACACCATGGAGATCTTTCTCAAATTCAAGGAAAATCGCGTGTGCGACGCCGCCTATCTGACAGACGGTTGCGGATCGAGTACGGTGTGCGGCAGCTTTGCCGCGGAGATGGCCATCGGCAGGACACCGGACGAACTCACGGACATTACCGGCGACGCCGTTCTGGAGAAGCTGGGAAACTTTCCGGAAGAAGACCGGCACTGTGCCTTTCTGGCAGCGGCAACGGTTCAGGAGGCGTTGAACCTTTATATGAATAACATCGTCTCCGAAAAATAAAGGCATGAATCACTCATGATGGTTTCGCAAAAAGTACCAGATTCGTCATGCCGGACTTGATCCGGCATATAGAAACAATTGAGATTACTGGATTCCGGCCTACGCCGGAATGACGAAAAGATGATAATTTCGACTTTTTGCGAGACTGTTACTCAATTTACCCCAATGCTGGCCAATACCCATGAAACAGCCTGACTACCGTTATCTTTTCGGCCCGGTGCCATCCCGGCGTTTCGGACGTTCGCTGGGGATCGACTTGACCCCACACAAGACCTGCAGCCTGGATTGCGTCTTCTGCCAACTGGGGCGCACCCGGAAGAAAACCATCGAACGGAGGGAATATGTTCCTATAGAGGCGGTCATCGAAGAAATCCGTCAATGGTTGCAAACCGATGGTGAGGCCGATTACCTGACCCTTTCCGGCTCGGGGGAACCGACCCTGCATTCAGACTTCGGGCAGGTGCTGGAATTCCTTCGCGACCAGCCCATTCCTTCGGTACTTTTGACCAACGGCACCCTGCTCCACCTGCCGGAAGTGCGTGCAGCCGCAACGTTGGCCAAAGTGGTGAAAGTATCTTTGAGCGCCTGGAACCAGCAATCCTTCGATTGGGTCAACCGCCCCCACGAAGCGATCAAGTTCAATGTGTTCATGGAGGGGCTGCGACAATTTCGCGGTGATTATAAGGGCCAATTGTGGCTGGAAGTTTTCCTGTTGTCCGGCATCAACGCCATGCCCGCGGATGTTGAAAAAATTGCACGTCTGGCCCGACAAATCCATCCCGAGCGTATTCATCTCAACACCATCACCCGCCCGCCGGCAGAAGATTTTGCCGCCGCCGTGCCCATTGAGCAGCTTGAGGAACTGGCAACGTTATTCGATCCGCCCGCCCGCATTGCTGCCGGGCTTCCAGTTCAAAGAACAACGGAGGTCGAGGTCAACGAGGCTCGGATTCTGGGCATGCTCAAGCGCCGACCCTGCACCATCAAACAGATCGAAACGGCCTTCGGCATGCACATCAACGAGGTATCGAAAATTCTCGGCCAACTGATTCACCAAAACCGGATCCGCGCCGACCTGAGAAACAAGGAAGTGTATTACACCTATCGTTAGCTTCTTTTACGAATCCGTCAAACTTTAAAACCGGAGACAATGACGTTGAGATCCGAAGCCATCCGCTCCAGTTCTTCTGCCTTTCCCATCATTTGATCGCTGCTGCTGACAAAGTGACCGGCGCTCTGGTTGACGACGGCGATATCCTTGGTGATTTCCTCCGCCACTGTGGAACTTTGGCTGACGTTCTCGTTTACTTCCTGGATGCCCGTTGAGGCCTGATTGATGTTGTTGGCGATCTCCTGGGTGGTTGCGCTCTGCTCTTCCACGGCCGTTGCGATGGTGCCGACGATTTCGTTGACATTGGCGATCACTTCGGAGATCTCGTTGATGCCCTGCACCGTGCCATCGGTACTGCCCTGGATGTTTTCGATCTTCTGCTTGATCTCCAGGGTGGCGGCGCTGGTCTGCTTGGCCAGTTCCTTGATCTCGTTGGCTACCACGGCAAAGCCCTTGCCGGCCTCGCCGGCCCGGGCCGCCTCGATGGTGGCGTTCAGGGCCAGCAGGTTGACCTGTTCGGAAATTTCGGTGATGGTCTCCACCACCTTGCCGATGCCCTGGGCGGCCTGTCCCAGTCCATCCATCCGGTTGGTCGTCTCGCCGGCCTTCTGCACGGCCTGGTCGGAGATGGACCGGGCCTTTTCGGCGTTTTGGGCGATCTCGTTGATGGTGGCGGTCATCTCCTCGGAGGCAGAGGCCACCATGGAGGTGTTGGTAGAGGACTGTTCCATAGCCGCGGCCACATTGTTCAAATTGGCGCTCATCTCCTCGGCGGCGGCTGATACGTTGTTGGAGCGCTGGGAGGTTTCAGCCGCACCGGCAGACAACTGAGCGGCAATTTCGGCAAATTCTTTAGACGATTGACCCACATCGGAAGAATTCGTGGCAATCTTTTGAATCATGGCTTGGAGCTTTTCCAGAAAGGTGTTGAACCAGCCGGCCAGTTCTCCGATCTCGTCCTTCTTCATGATGGGTAGGCGCTTGGTCAGGTCGCCCTCGCCTTGGGCGATATCCTTTATCATCGCTGCGGTATGATTGATGGGTTTGGTCACCGAACGCACACCGAAAAAAAGCGGGACAAGGATGCAGACCATCAGCAAGAGACAGAGAACAAGGATCCCCCACTGGATGGTCGTCAAGGTGGCAATCATATCCGACGCATCGAAGACATATGCCATGACACCGATGTGTTTGCCGCTGAAATCCTTGATGGGAAAAACCGTAATCGCGTAATTGTCTTTCCGGAGATTGGCGACCTGTGAACGGCCCTTTTCCAGGAGATCCGGTGTCAGAATGGGCTCGGTGACTTCGGAACGGGTGGACGATACGAATACGAACCGGTCGCCGATCACCGGATTTTTTGCGCTGTTCTGCAGCTTGGTGGCGATGGGCAGAAATTCCTTGTTCATATAAACGGCAATGTATTCGTGGTCATTGTTGATGCTGTACTTGACCAGCGGGTCGTAGGAGGAAAGCACCTCGGCAGAGCCCAGATACTTTCCACTGTCGGCAATGACCGGAGCAATCCCGCGAATGGCGAAACCGCCGCGGCCGATCTCGATACCCGTAATGGGAGCGTGATTTCCACTGCTGATGGTGGCCACCGTATTTCTGAAGGCAGTCAGATCATCGCTTTTATTTTGTTTCTTCTTCCACAGGCGCAGCAGACTTCTGGCTGGTGGAACGTGAAAATGGATGCGAAATGCTTTGCCGTTGGAAACGGATTCGTAGCCTTTTTCAACGCTGGCGAAATAGCGCCTGAGTTCTTTACGGGCGGCCTCCATCTGCGGATCGTCGGCATTTCGGATATCACCCTGATAGGCGGTGAGATAGGCATCCTGTACCGCTTTGGCCCGGCTGAACAGGGCGGCCTGGCCCAGCATCTTGTTGGCGATCCGTTTTTCGCTGATGGCAATATCGGCGACCTTGGATTGGGCGATCCGGTCCAGGTTGCGCTCTACCATCTTGTTCATCGTGGTTCCGGCAACCATATACAGGGCGCCTGAAAAAATCACCGTAGCCGTGACGACCGGCAGTAACATACGGGTACTTACCTTTTGCATCATTTTCATCTCTGGACTCCTTTTGAGGCGATGTCCCCGATGACCTTTGGCGGGCAAAAAATCATCGTATAAGCGGTTCCATTAGAGATTACCCGCCCCGTAACATAATCCTGCACACAATCTGAATATCGTTCACCAGATATAAAACTTAACCGTTTTTTTGTTTCCGGTAGGACTTGACGGGTCGGCTGAGCGGTGGCGGATTGGCTGGAAAAAAGAAGACTGTCGGCCTTGGTCACGCGGCCGAAATGGATTCACGGCGGTATTGGCCCGGCGGCAAGGTCCGCAGACACCCTTCGTAAGGCAGCGCCTGCGGTGTTGTCATGCGCAAGGATTTGTAGAATTACTCCCCGGTAAACACCGGGTCCCGCTTCTCTTTGAATGCCCGCGGGCCTTCCTGGGCATCCTGGCTCAAAAAGACCGGAATGGACAACTCCATTTCCCGGGCCAGGGCGGTCTTGACGTCCTTTCCGGAGTTTTCCAGGACCGCCTGCTTGATCGCCGCTATGGCCAGAGGACCGTTCTTGGCGATGATGGCGGCATAGCGCTCGGCCGCTTCCATCACCTGCGCTTTGGGCACCACCTGGTTGACAAAGCCGTATTCCAAGGCCTGCCGGGCATCCATCAGTTCACCGGTGAGCAGGATCTCCATGGCGCGGGCGTACGGTATCTGGCGGGTGAGGTGAACGGTGGATCCGCCGGCGGGAACAATCGACCATTTGACCTCCTGAAGCCCGAAACGGGCATCCTCTGCGGCCACGCGGATATCGGTGTTGTAGAGAATTTCGAAGCCGCCGGCAATGGCGTTGCCGTTGACGGCTGCGATCACCGGCTTGGAAAGGGGCAGATCGCGAAGCAGGGCATTTTGAGCCAGGGCGGGATTGGCCTGGACCTGCTTGTCGGCCTCGGTTTCCGGTTTCCTGGCGCCGGTCCACAATGGGATCAGGCGCCCCAGATCCGCACCGGCACAAAAACTCTTCTCCCCGGCACCGGTGATAATGGCGCAGCGCATCTCCTTGTCTTGGGAAAAATCCTGCCAGGCATCCGCCAGTTCGATGACCGTCTCCGGATCGAGGGCGTTGTGGGCCTCGGGTCGGTTCAGGGTAAGATAGGCAATGTGGTTTCTCTTTTCATAGATCAGGGCCATGGCTGCTCCGTTATTGGGTTTGAATCAGTGAACTATGATCGGTGAACTGTCATCCATCTTCCGTCATCCATCTTCCATCATCCGACCTCCGACCTCCGACCAACAAAGTGGTCCATGGCATTGTTCGTGCCGGTCAGGGCCACCATCCAGTCCACCCACGACGGCGGCAGCACCTTGAAAAAGGGAATCATCTTGACCATGAAGGGAATCTTCAGATAGTCCTTTTCCCGTTTCACCGTGCGAACGATTTTGCATGCCACGTCCGCCGGTTTGAGCAGTGGATTGAGCAGTGGCGGCGTAAACCCCGCAAACATACCGGTATCGATCACCGAAGGGCAGATGCAGGAGATTTTGACACCGCGGCAGCCATATTTTTTCATCTCCATGCGCAGGGCATCCGAATAGCCCACCACGGCAAACTTGGTGGCGCAGTAATCGGTTTGACGAGGCACGCCCAACAGTCCGGAAGCCGAAGCGATATTGACGATATGCCCGCTGTTGCGCGTCATCATCTTGCCAAGAAACTGGCGGGTCATCCACATGACCCCCAATGCGTTGATATCAACGATCCGGCGCAGTTCCTCGTAGGACACTTCTGCGGCCGGTTTGCCGATCACGATGCCGGCATTGTTCACCAGAACGTCTACATGCTCGAATTCTTCCAGAATCTTGGCAGCGACCCGGCCCACTTCCTCCGGATTGGAGACATCGCAGCGATAGCCTTTGGCCGCGGCCTTATTACGGGTCAACTCGGCCACGGTAGCGTCCAGTTGGTCGGGGTCGATGTCCAGGAGCACCAGGCAGGCCTCTTCCCGGGCAAACGCAAGTGCCATTTCTCGGCCGATGCCGGCCGCACCGCCAGTGATCACGACAATTTTACCATTCAACGCTTTCATTGCACACCTCATAAGGGGAAAAAAGACGCGGCTTCCGGCGGAGATGACCCATGGCAAGGAAAGATCTATGGACCGGAAGCCGCGTCGGCACAGGCACGCATCATGACGACGGTTCGACCGTCAATGAAAGGTGCAGGGTATAACGGGCCAGAATATCGGTGATCTGTTTTTCCAAAATCGCTGGATCGACGCCGGATGCGGACGTTATGGCGAGATCTACCCGGGTACCGTGGACCTTGTCCTCGCCCGCCGATACGGACACCCTTTCGACCTGATCGCCCAGCGCCTCGAGTTCTTTGAGATAAACCTTTTCGATAACATCCCAGCGCAGGGCCGGCTTGAAAATCTTGCCTACGGGCGTCAGGGGGACGGTTTCGACGATATGGATGGCTTTGGGCACGGCGGCCCTTTCGCCGATATGTTCCCGGGCGTAGGCGAGAAGATCTTCTTCGGTCATGGAACTGTCCGCGGCCAATTGGACATAGGCCACGGGCACCTCGCCGGCATGGGGATCGGGCTGAGGCACGGCGGCGGCCACCTGCACGTCGGGCAGGCGATACAATATCTCTTCGATGGTGGCCGGATCGATGTTGTGCCCCCCGCGGATGATCAGCTCCTTTTTTCGGCCGGTCAGCCAGAAATAGCCGTCCGCATCCATGCGGCCCAGATCGCCGGTGTTGAACCAGCCGTCCTGGACCCAGATGCCGGCATTGTGGGATTCTTCCACGTATCCCTTGAAAACGTTGGGCCCACAGATCGCAATGGCACCGATTTCTCCGGCTTCGGCATCCCGTAGATAACGGCCGTCGTCATCCACGACCACCACTTTCATCTGCTGGTAAGGCATGCGAATGCCGATGCTGCCCACCTTGCGCTCGCCGTTTTTGGGATTGATGGACGAAGCACAGGCCCCTTCGGTCAGGCCGTAGCCTTCGAGCACTTTCATGCCGGTATGGGCTTCGAAGCGCTTGAACATCTCTACGCTGAGCGGGGCGGCGCCGCAGATGGCATACTGGAGAGAGTCAATATCCGAATCACCCACCGGAATGTCCATCAGTGTGGAAAGCACCGTGGGGACGGCCGAGAAAAAGTTGGCCCGGTAGCGCTCCACAATGTTATAAAAATTCTTGATAACCGACGGATCGCGGTACCCCATGGGCGAGAGCATCACCACATGGGCGCCCAGGGAAAACGGCGTGATACCAGTCACGGTGGTTCCATTGACATGAAACAGGGGCAGGCCGCAAAGCACGGTGGTATCGTTCCCCAATCCGCCCATGGCGCGGATCATCCATCCCATGACCACCTCATTGATATGGGTTCGGCGGGCCAGTTTGGGCGTTCCAGTGGTACCTCCGGTGTGGTAGAGCGAGGAAACATCGTCCGGGGCAATGGTGCGATCGAAGGTCAGGCGGTCGCCGGGATACGCTGCCACCTTTTCGTCGAAGCTGTGTATCTTTTCACCGTCTCCGGGGCCCATCACACAGATGATGTGTTCGAGGGTCGGGATCTGGTCCTTGATTGCCATGACCTTTTTCCAGATCTCGGTTCCCGGAAGGTCTCCCAAAGCTACCATCACCCGTGTGCCGGCCGCCCGGCAGATGTCCCGAATCGTGTCCGGTTCCAGCATGGGATTGATGGGATTGACGACACCGGCCGCCTCGGCACCCCAGAGCACGAAGTGGGTCTGAGGAATGTTGGGCAGCAGATAGGTGACCACGTCGTTGGGACCTATGCCCAAATCGTGAAACATATTGGCGCACTGGCGAATTTTGTGGATCAGTTCCCCATAGGTGATCCGGACGGGCTGGTCCCAGCTATCACCATTAATGAGAAAACTGATGGCCACCGACTCCGGTTCGATGGCGGCGCCTTTTTCCAACACCGCAAAGGTGTTGGTTTCGGCGACGCGCTCGTTGAATGAAACCGCTTCGATGGCTTCGACATCCTTCATTCCTGCGATGACAAACGGCTCTTTCATGACGCCTCCGTGGTTTGGCTCCGGGTTTCAGGTTAACTGTATTCTAGTTTGCTCCTCAACCGCTAGTCATCAACGGTATTCGAGTTGGGAGCGAAAGGCAATTTTGAATCCGGTTATAAACTTGAAGAAGCTTCAATTCGTGGTTGACTTTTAATAAAGAATCCCATATGGGAAGTCAAGCTATTTTTGAACCTGATTATAATTTCGAACCTACTTCAAGCTTTGAACTTTTTGCGACACCACCGCGCCTTTTTTCCGGTTTCTGGAAATCAAGACGCACCCACATCGGCCGCGCAAACGGAAAGGAACGAGGAGGATCATGAAAACAACAATCAATCAGGTCTTTCGCAATCGCGTCGCAAAATACAACAATCGTCTGGCGGTGGAGAAAAAAAGAAATGGTCGCTGGGAAAGCGCTTCATGGACCCAGTATTACGACAGCGCCCGATCGGTGGGCCTGGGTCTTTTGGCCTTGGGCGTGAAAAAGGGCGACCGGGTGGCGCTGCTCTCCGAAAACCGTCTGGAATGGCTGTATACGGATATGGGCGCCCTGGGCATCGGAGCCTGCCTGGTTCCCATTTACACCACCCTCACCGCTGACGAGGTCGCCTACATCGTCGGCAACGCCGAGGTCAAAATCCTGGTGGTAGAAGATTCGGTGCAGGTAGAAAAAGCCCTTTATGCCGCTGAACAGTGCCCGGCCCTTAAGACCATCGTCGCCATGGACGGCAACGGACCGAAAAACGACAAGCTGATCTCCTTTTCCGAACTGATGCAGTTGGGAAGCAAGGCCCGGAAAAACGATCCGGAAGCCTTCGAAAAACTGGCCGGGGCGGTGGCACCGGAGGATCTGGCAACCATCGTATACACCTCGGGGACCACGGGCCTTCCCAAAGGCGCCATGATCACGCACAAGAATATCATGGCCGTCATCGATTCGCTGGATCGCATAAAGCCCGAGTTTGCCCACGATGCCGATCAGGCGGTGCCGTTTCTGCCCTTAAGCCACGTGTTCGAAAGGGCCGCTGGTCACTTTTACGGCATGTACAAGGGCATCACCTCGTCCTATGCCGAAAGCGTCAACACGGTACTCGAAGATTTCGGCGAAAAACGGCCCACTATCATCCTGGCCGTTCCCCGGGTGTGCGAGAAAGTCTACCAGAAAATTCTCATGCAGGTGGAACAGCAGCCGGCCTGGCGCCGTAAAATCTTCTACTGGGGACACGCCATCGGAGCCCGCATTTCCACACTGCGAGAAGAGAAAAAGCCGATTCCGGCCCTGCTCAAACTGAAATACCGCCTGGCCTACAACCTGATTTTCAAGAAGCTGCAGGAAGCATTGGGCGGGCGCGTGCGCTGGATGACGGCCTCCGGCGCTCCCACGGCTCGGGACATCGTTCTGTTTTTCAATGCCGCCGGGATCCAGGTGGTGGAAGGCTACGGTATGACCGAGTGCTTCGCTCCGGCCACCATGAGCAACCTGGCCGATTACCGAATCGGGACAGTGGGAAGGCCCCTTCCGGGGGTGGAAATCAAACTGGACGAGGACGGCGAAATCCTCATTCGCGGTGACAACGTTTTTAAGGGCTACTGGAAGATGCCCGAAGAGACCGCCGAAACCTTTACCGAGGATGGATTCCTCAGAAGCGGGGATATCGGAAGCTTCGACGACGCCGGTTTTCTCATGATCACCGACCGCAAAAAAAACCTGATCATTACCTCAGGCGGCAAAAATATCGCTCCCCAGAAAATCGAAAACCTGTTTTTAAGCGATCCCTTGTTCACGCATTTCATCGTCATCGGAGAGCGCAGAAAGTTTCTCAGTGCACTGCTAACCATCAACCTGGAGCAGGCCGAGGTGATCGCCCAGAAACGGGGCATCGACTGCAGCGATCTTGATGGCCTGCTGGACAATCCGGTGTTCATGCGCATCATCGACGAACATGTGGCCGAGCGCAACAGCCATTTGGCCCGCTTCGAAACCATCAAGCGCTACCGGATTATTAAAAACGAGTTCTCCCAGGAAGCCGGCGAGCTGACGCCCTCTTTGAAAATCAAGCGCAACGTCATTCAGGAAAACTACACGGATCTGATCGAATCCATGTATGCGGACGTAAACTGAGAACGGAGGACAGAGGACGGAAGTCAGAATTCGGAAGACGGATTACCGTTCACCGTTCACCATCAATAAAAGGAAGCCAATCATGAGCAACCCGCTGGACACCATCGAACCTATGGTCTACCAAAGCCAGATCAGCGTTCCCTATACCTGGTGGGCAGGCAACACGGCCGGTAAATTTCTCAGATCCCTGCGCGATGAGCAGAAGATTCTGGGAACCCGCTGCGACAAGTGCAAGCGTGTCTTCGTGCCGCCGCGTAAAACCTGCCCGACCTGCTTCACCACCAATGAAACCTGGACGGCTGTGGAATCCGTGGGCACCGTCGTGGCCGTTACCGTGGCCAGGCGCCAGCTGGCCGCCATCCCCAAAAAGGTGCCGGTGGTCTTCGCCCTGATCAAACTGGACGGCGCCGACACCGCCCTTTTACACACCATCGACGGAATCGATCCGGACCAGGTCTCCATCGGTATGCGTGTACGGGCCTGTTTTACCGACCAGGCCGGGGCAAGTATCAACGCCATCTCGCACTTCGAGCCGGTCGAATAGAAAGGATCGTTATGGATAAGGCAGCAATTGTGGGCGTGGGCATGACCGCCATCGAAAAAAACAAGGTCGGCGACGGTTTTGCCGACATGGCCTGGGAGGCGGTGAACCTGGCCTTAAGCGATGCGGGGATGTCGATCGATGACATCGATAACGTGGTTACCACTTCCAACGACTTCTGGGACGGGCGGACCATCAGTTGCATGGCAGTGAGCGATGCCAGCGGCGCCCGCGACAAAAATGTCTCCTGCGTGGAAGGAGACGGCACCTTCGGCGCCTTTTACGGTCTCACCCGGGTTCTTTCCGGCGTTTACGGCACTACCCTGGTGACCGCTCACAGCAAGGGTTCGGAAAGCGTTTCCAGCCTGATCACCAACGCGGCCTTCGACCCCATTTACGAGCGCTCCATCGGCATGGACATGATCAGCGCCAGCGCACTGCAGGCCAGTGCCTACATGCACCGCACCGGCACCACACCCGAGCAGTTGGCAAGGGTCTCGGTCAAAAACCACAGCAATGCCCGCCACAACCCCAAAGCCCAGTTGCCGCTTACCATCGACGTGAACGATGTGCTGACCTCGGAGATGATCTGCGATCCACTGCACAAACTGGATTGTTCGCCGGTGTCCGACGGCTGCTGCGCCCTGATCATCGCCAATGAGGACCGGGCCAAAAACGCGGCCAAACCGCCGGTCTGGATCCGGGGCGCCGCCTTTTGCGCGGATGCCTACCACCTGGGCGACCGGGATCTTTCCCGGGCCGACGCCCTGACCAAAGCCGCGAAAAAGGCCTTTTCCATGGCCGGCATTACCGATCCGGCCGAGCAGATTCAGGTCGCCGAGCTTTACGACGCCTTCACTTACCAGGAGCTGATGTGGCTCGAAGCCACGGGGCTTTGCCCCGACGGCCGGGCCGGCAGCGAACTGGAAAGAGGCGCCTTTGACATCGGTGGACGGCTGCCGGTCAATCCGTCGGGCGGCCTGCTCAGCGGCCATCCGGTGATCGCCGCCGGCCTGATTCGCATGGCCGAGGTGGTTCGTCAACTGCGCGGGGAGGCGGGGGCTGCCCAGGTCAAGGATCCTTCCGTCGGCGTGGCCCAGGGAGTCAACGGGCTGTGCGGGCAGTCGCACTGTGTCTGGGTGTTATCAAGTATACGCCCATAAACGGCATCTTGCGGCGCATGCCGGCGTTTTCGCATGATTTCAATTTACATCTTTTAAGGGAATCGATCACAGAAAGAAAACCCATGAGCAAACAACGTGTCGCCATCGTCGGTACTGGACAGACATTTCATAAAAGCCATCGTCCCGACGTCAACGGGCAGGAACTGATCAACGAGGCGGTCCAGGCCGCACTTGCCGATGCCGACCTGAGTATCGACGAAATCGATGCCATTGTGATCGGCAACATGGACCACTTCGAGGGCATCAACTATGTGGACTGCTGGAGCGTCGACGGCTCCGGCGGCTTCATGAAACCGGTCATCAAGCTCACCACAGGCGGCACCACCGGCAGCACCCTGGCCATCGGCGGCTATCACATGGTGGCCTCGAGCCTGTTCGACCGGGTGCTGGTCATCGGTTGGGAGAAGAACTCGGAGTCGGACACCACCGGTGCCATTACCACGGCCTTCGATCCGGTCTGGGACCGCCTGGTCTTTGCCGGCGCCATCTCGGGTCTGGCCGCCGAAGCCCAGGCCTACATGGCCAAATACGGCGCCACGGACCGCGACGGCGCCCGCGTTTCGGTGCGCGACCGCAAACACGCCTGCAACAACCCCCACACCCAGTTGCGCAAGGAAGTGACTATTGATGAGGTGCTGGCCTCGCCCATGCTGGCGGACCCCATCCATCTGCTGGATGTCTGCCCCCGCACCGACGGCGCCTGCGCCGTGATCATGGCCGGGGAACAGGTAGCCGAGAAAATCACCGCCACGCCCGACTGGATCTGGGCCACGGCCAACCGGCACACCTACACCTATCTGGGAGACAGCAATTTCGGCCGCCTGGACTCCATGGCCGCCGCGGCCCGGGAGATCTATAAAAAGACCGGCATCAAAGAGCCGGCCAAGGAGATCGGTGTAATCGAACTGTATCAGCCCTACTCTTTTGCCGGCATTATGTGGATCGAGGATCTGGGACTGGCCGAACATGGCAAGGGCGCCGAGTTCATCTGGAGCGGCGCCACGGACATGGGGGGCGAGATCCCCATCAACCCCTCCGGGGGCGTGATCGCCTGCAACCCCATCGGCGCCACGGGCCTGATTCGCTGCGCCGAGGCCGCCATGCAGGTAATGGGCAAGGCCGAAGGCCGTCAGGTGCCCGACGTGAACTTGGCCATGAGCACTGGATTCGGCGGCTGCTTCTGGTCGGACATTCTGCTCCATGGCCGGAGAAAACCGGAATTCTAGCGCACGCGAGCGTGTGAGCGCGTGATCAGTGAACCGTGAACGGAAGGCTATCGCCAGCATTCCAAAATCACCAACCACAGTCCACCCCTCACTGTTCACCGTTCACAGATCACTGTTCACCGATTAAAAAGGAACCCACCATGCCAAACACCGACCCTGTCATCATCGAATCGGGACCGGCCAGACAACCGTTCAACTACGCCGTGGGACGACACGGCAGCCTCTTTTTGCAGGAACTGCGGGACAACCGGCGCTTCATGGCCGTCAAGTGCCCCAAATGCGGGAAGGTGTACATTCCGCCCCGCCGGGTCTGCGGTGCCTGTTTCGTCGAAATGGACGAATTCGTGGAAGTCGGCCCCGGAGGCACCATCGGCACCTTTACCATCCTGCGCTACGCCTTCATCGATCCCGAAACCGGGGAACAGAAGCCGGTACCCTACGGCTACGGATTCATCCGCCTGGACGGCGCCGATACCCTGTTTCAGCATTATATCGACATTCAGGACGAATCCAAGGTGGTCATCGGAGCGCGCGTGGAACCCGTGTTCGCCGACGAGCGCAAGGGAACGATCAAGGACATTCAGTACTTCCGGATCGTCGAATAAGCCGGCATGCTGAACCCCTACCGGCGCTCCATCTGCCTGCCTGACAAACTGGGGGCCTGCCTGGTCACCGGAACGGAAAAGGTTCGCTGCGGATACGGCAACGGAGACTGCCTGCTGCTGGATTTCCATCACCGCGTCTTTGCCGTGGCCGACGCCACCGAACGGTTTCCCCAGGCCTCCCGGCTGCTGCTCGAGCGCCTGGCCGCGGCCATCGCCGAAAACGGTCCTCCCGGAGACGAAAATACCTTCAACGCCCTGCTGGATCGGGTCTGGTCCCGGCAAAAATACATCCACAAAACCACCTTGAGCTGCGTGGTGCTGGTAAACAGAGAGAACGGACCGGCAGCCATGCTGGCCAACAACGGCGACTCGACTGTTACCTTCCTGAACCCGAACGACGGCAAGGTCATTTTTCAAACCCGGTCGGACATGAACTTTGCCGGACGCAGCAGACACCCCAATGCGGTGACGACCCAACCCCTGAACGGCTCCCGGCCCGCCATCGTACTGGCCACCGACGGGTTGGCCGGCATCGGCGAAATCCTTTCAACGAAGATCACCCGAAGCCCCCATCGCATTGCCCACTGGATCGCCGACCGGACACGGCCCCCTGCCCTGCCTCTGGAAATTGACGATATCGGTGCCATCGCCCTGGCAACGGACGTACCGGTCAGGGAAGCGCACACCATCATCATGGGCGGAACCCGACCGGGAAAGGAAACGAACTTCTTCCGATTCGCCAGCCAAAAACCGGCCATGGACCGCTGGGACGCCTTCAAGGTCTGGCAGCAAGCTCCCGAACTCATGGACCTGGCGGGAATCCAAATCCGATAGTGGAGACGTTATGACAAATCCTTATTTATAAGGAGAAAATATGTCTAAAAGACCGGAATGGTGGCTTTATGTTCTGGCCAAAATCTGGCCGATCACATGGAAAAGCGCCAGGGCGACGCAATGGCCGATTGTCGGTGGCCTGGTTGCCAAAACGGCACTTCCCCTGATGTCGGAAAAAAACTTCAATGTCACGCATATCCCCATTAACAAAACGATATCGGGGCCACAGAGCACCTACCTGCCCGAGCGGGTTCTCGAGGAGCTAATCGAACGTTCTGCGCATCGTGTCATCATTAAACGCTGTACCTGCAGGGACGAGCGAAAATGTGACAACCATTCCATCGAGTTGGGATGTATTCAACTTGGGGCCGGAACAGAAGAGATTGATCCCCGTATTGCTCATCATGTTTCCAAAAAGCAAGCCATTAAACACATGCACCGCTGTGTCGAAGACGGACTTGTTCCCATGGTTGGCCGTGTTAAGGTTGACAACCTGATTTGGGGTGTCAAAGACAGAGGGCGACTTCTGGCCGTCTGTTTCTGTTGCAGTTGCTGCTGTACCGTGTTGAATTCAGGAAAATATTTACCTGAAGAGGTGGCCAGGCGAATTGTCAGGTTAAAGGGACTTGAACTCACAACTGACCACCAAACGTGTACGCTGTGTAAAACCTGTGTCGATTCCTGTTTTATGAATGCTCTGTCGATCGAGAACGGACGGATCGTAAGGGATGATAAAAAATGCAAAGGATGCGGACTATGTGTATCCCTTTGTCCGGAAAAGGCGATTTCGGCTTCGATTGACAGTGTTGATGATGCGGTTGAGGAACTGCAAGGCAGGATCAGGCAAAGAATCGACTATGAATCCGATTTTCAAACCAATGAGGAACAAGGTATGACATCGAATAAAACCTTCTGGATTCTGCTGATGACAGGATCGATCGGGCTGTGGGCCTTGTCCGTTTTCGGCGGCCAGATCCTTTTTCCGGAAAGCCCTCTGAAAGCCTGGGGACTGTTTCTGGCCCTGATCGTCATTCACGTATCGGAACTGCCTGGCACCTTCAAGCTTGGGAGAGAACTCGGCCTCAGCCCGCAAAGAATGTTGATTAAAACCATGCTTTATGGATTCACTTGGTGGGTGCCGCTTAAAAAAGGGATTTTTGACAGATGAATCCTTTTCATACATCCGGTCGACAGCAGAATTGTGCCGCTGCAACAACCCGGAGGAGAGAACGTGTTTAACATTTTCAAATATGGCCCGAACCTCAAACTGGTCCGATGGCAGGTCAGGCTGTCATGGCCGCTGATTCGATATGGAAAAAAATTCAGTGACGTTCCGGTGCTGAAATGGCTCATTTATCCTTTTTTTAAACGCCCTCACAACGAACTGACGTCAATACCCATCCACGCCACGATTAAAGCCCCCGACAACCTTGCACTGCCGATGAAACTGGTAGAGCGGCTGGTCTCCGAAATCGACGAGATTTTTCTGATGGATGAATGTCATTGCGCCGGCGTCAAAAACAGAAACAGCCCCCGTTTACATATCGGATGCATGGCCTTCGGACCGGCCATTGCCAGGATTCATCCCTCCCATGGCCGCCGGGTCAATACAGAAGAGGCCGTCGAACATATTCGTAAAGCCGCAAAAGCGGGCCTGGTTGCCAACATCGCCCACGTATGGATCGATGCCCTTGCGTTCCAGTTGACCCAATTCAACCGGCTTCTCTTTGTGTGCTTCTGTGATGATGATCAGTGCATATACCGGTCATTCATGAAACGCAGAGGCCCATCCCTGGCTGGCGCCTACCGGAAACTGCCCGGTCTTTCCGTCCGGATCGATCCGGCCAGATGCAAAGCCTGTGGCACCTGTATCGAGAGCTGTTTCGTCTCGGCGATCACATTACGGGGAAATACGGCAACGATCGGGGATGCCTGCGCCGGATGTGGGTTCTGTGTAAACAATTGCGCCCAAGGTGCGATCTCATTGACGATGGAAAATGAAGAGGAAATGTTTCAACAGCTCCTGCAAAGGGTCAGGGAGATCTCAGACCTGCCGTTGAAAATCGATCAGGACCTGACACAGCGAAAAATGACTTGAACAGTGGAAATGATGAGCAAATTGACCCCCATTGAACGGGAAGCGCTATTCTTCCATCTGCTTTATTCAATCATCTGTGTCGGCTTGCTGGCCCTGCCGCTGAATCTGGCCGCCGGCGTAAGGCTGTTTATCCTGGTTATCCTGTATAACATTGTCATGCCGGTCATTGGGCTGCGTCACCCAAAAGAGCGTTGGTTTGATATCTGGCTATTTTCCCTGTTTACCAGTCTATTTCAGGTACTTCCGGACTGGTTTTTATCCGCGCAGTTGGGTGTGCTTGTTTTTCCGGAAGACGGGCTGTTTAAAATCGGGGTTGTCTCCGGCTATATGGCCGGTTTGTGGACGATCCCGTTCTTTATGATCATCTTTTTCGGAAAAGCCGTCCGCGACCGCTATTCCTCAGCAGTTGCATTGTGGGCGGTGGCCGGTTTATCTCTCCTGATATTCGGTGCATCGGAAGAGACCATGTGGCGGATTCCATCCTGGTATGCAGTCAATGTCACAATGATCGGGCATATCGCCGTCTATCTGATTGTTCCCGAAATCATCCTGGGTCTTTCCGTTTATCTGGCCTACGAATTCATCCGTGTACACAAATGCTGGCTGAAAGTTCCTGCGGCCTTCCTGGTGATGCAATTGTATACCGGCAGCCTTTCCATATTCTATTTCCTCATTGAGGAAATCCTGATTCCCTCTTTTTCCTGAGAGGATATTGTATGACAGTGAAACAGCCGGTCACGGAAGTCATCAGAAAACGATATTCTTGCAGGACCTACACAAAATCCCCTATCAGCGAAGATCAGCAGATTTCTTTAAAATCTTTTTTATCTGAAAACCTGACCGGGCCGTTTGGGACCAGAGTAAGATTCAAACTGACTGCCGCTACAGCAGCTGAAAAAAACGATTTGAAAAATTTGGGTACATATGGGGTTATTAAAAATACTCCAGGGTTTATCATAGGTGCCGTAAAAGGCGGTCCGAACAATCTTGAAGATTTCGGATACGCCATGGAAAAAAATATACTGTTTGCTACGCGCTTGGGTCTCGGAACCTGTTGGCTGGGCGGGACATTTACAAAAAGTACGTTTGCCGATGAAATTAGAGTTGAACCTGCCGAATCAATACCCGCAGTAGCGGCTATCGGCAATATAGCGCCTCGTAGAAGTCTGATTGAAAAAACCATGCGATTCGGCGCTGGTGCGGACAACAGGAAACAATGGGAAACACTTTTTTTTGAGAACATGTTTACCTGTCCGCTATCAAACAAAAGCTCTGAAAAATGGAATATCCCCTTGGAAATGGTGAGAATAGGTCCATCAGCATCAAATCGACAACCATGGCGGATTATCAAAGAGACGGACAACAACAGATTCCATTTTTATATGCAGCGTTCAAAAGGATATAAGACTCGAAATAGCATCCTTTTTGGCATGGCGGACCTACAACGAGTGGATATGGGCATTGCCATGTGTCATTTTGAAATGACGGCAGTTGATATCGGTATAGTCGGGAAATGGCATTTTGAGATACCGAACATTGGTAAAATCCCAAAACAGACCACTTATGTGGTCTCATGGGTAGGCAAGGAATAAATCTTAAAAAAACAAATAAAATTATTCGCGCAACAAAGATATCGGGCGAATTGGCCATTTCTGGATGGGCTCTATCTAAAAAAAATGAAAAGGCCGCCGCCGGCATCGATCCGGTGGCGGCCTTTGATTTCTCTGTCGGAAAGAAACTCAGGCGGACTGCTTCAGATTGTGGGCGTCCAGCGCCTTGTGCAGGGTTTTGACGGCGAGTTGGATGCAGTGATGCTTTTTGACGGGAATCTCCTGGAGCACCTTGAACACCGTACCGTCATCGATGGAGCGGGCGTAGTCCAGGTCCTTGCCTTTGATCAGGTCCACCACCGCCATGGCGGCGGAGATGGCACCGGCGCATCCCATTACCTGGTATTTGGCATCTTCGATGATGCCATCGTTCATCCGTATGGTGATCCCCATGGTGTCGCCACAGGTGCCGGTCATATTGGAGGCGATATCCGCATCGGAAATATGCCCCATGTGCGGTTTATTGATGTAGTATGCAATAGCCGTTTTGGAATAGCCGGATGCGGTCAGCATCTCCTCGATCGATTTGGCCTCGTCTGAAACCGCTGCCTGGATCTGTGTCATGTTCCGTCCCTTCAAAAAACCCGCATTGGTTATTTTCGGAACAGAACAAATAAGCCTTTCTTTCAACGCTGTCAAGACACCGCGGCAAAAAACCGGCAGCCTCAAACCGATGCGGGGAAATGCCCAAAAAAGCATCCGTTTCAGGCACAAAGGCGCATGCGTTCCCGGTCTATTATACGGTTGCCGATACGGGTGACCAGTTTCAGTCCCAAGCCGCGATCATCCTGTCGAACGACCTTGCCCGTCACCGATAGCGGCTGGCCATCGTCAAACACCACCATACCGCGAACAATGCGCAGGTCGGGTGCGGCAACGTCCGGCGACAGTCGCATACCGGCGGTGCTCATGTCGATGATGGGAATGGATCGCCCCTCCATGGAAAGCACCGGGCAACAGTGCGGCGGGTAGACGACTCGCGGGTGCCGCCTTCGTTCGGATTCGAGGTCGACCGCTTCTTTAGATGTATCGACAATGGGTTGAGAACTGCCGGGGCCCTGTTTTCTGGATTGAAGCGAAGCTTCGATTTCCATCAGGTCGTCCAGAACTCGCTGGCGATCGCTTTGTTCGGGATCATCATCACGGTCATACACTGGCTTTTTCTGAGCCACGACTGGCGCTTCTTTACCCGGATCTTGGGTGTCCATGCCTGTATTCGCAAACAGTCGCATGCGCTCGCGGGTTTGCAGCAGGGTGTGGGTCAACGCCTGCAGTCGGGTTTTTTCCTTTTCCAGGTGGTCTTCGGCACAAACGACCTGAGCGGCGGCCGTCTCTTCCGACTGCCGGACGCGTTCGGCCTCCTTATGGGCGTTTTGCGCTTCCTGTCTGGCCTGGTTGGCCGCCTGTCGTGCCCCTACTACCCGGTCACGGGCTTTTTCTGCCACGGCAATGGCCTCTTCCATGGCGCGCTTGGCCTCGATCTCCAGCAGCAGCACCCGGCTTTTTGCCGATTTGGCAGCGATTTCTGCGTTGACGCGGGCCTGCCGGGCCCGCTCATGTTGGCGGCTTGCGGTTCGGGCCGCAGTCGAGGCCGCGTCTACCGCCTCACGGGCCTCGGGCAGGGCGGCCTCTGTCTGCCGCAGGCGCCGCGCGGTGATGGAAATCGCATCTTGAATAGTCCGATGGTTCGGCTCGGGCAGGGAATTGTCGATCAAGGCGCCTCTCTGATTCGAATCAGCGGGAAAATTGACGGTGAAATGAAGATCTGCGCTTTCAGCGGCAGCCGCCTTCAGTTCCGGAGAAGACGCCGATTCCTGCAGCCCCGATGACGGGTCGCGGTCGGAGATGAAGGCAATCGCCTTTTCGTAGGCGCAGGTCAACATGTCCATGTCCTCTTCCCGGTTGCCCCGGTCCTCTTCTCCGGCTTCCTTGTGAAACATGTCGATCATCCGGTGAAGGTAGCCGTACGCCCGGTTGGCGTCATCGATGGTGGCATCCGATCCAAGATCCAGCAGTTTCAGACTCGCTTCCTGTCCCATATTTCCCTTTCCCGTAAAAAAAGGCATTCTCGCTCCCCGTCAACTGCCCATCGGTCCGGCTGCCTCGCCCGGCCGAGGGCGTCGAAATGGTATTCGCTATATTCCGATCAACGATCCAAGGTCTGGAGAAGACCGGTACAAATTCCATGCCACTGGGCGGCATCGTCAATAAGGGGAAAAAAGACCACGGTATCGGGGCGTCTAATGATCGCCCCAACCTGCCACAGGGCAGGCCGGCGTCAAATGGTTGGCAAGAGGGTCAAAAATAAGGTCGCCGCAGGTATGGCAGGAAAGGCTCCATCCATCAGGGCAGGCGTCGATAGGTCTGGACTTCATCATCGCCGGGGAAAATCAGCACCATGCGGTCCTCCTCAAGGACCATGCGGGCCCGGATGACCTCGGGCCGTGCTTCATCGTGGTTGACTTCGAACTGGATTTCGTCGTTACCCTTCAAACGGTAGGTTCCGGAAACCGCCATGCCTTCGTTGTCCACCGCATGAAAAACACCATCGGCTCCGAAACGAACGGTTGCCGGTCCTTTAACATCCTGCCATTTGCCCGCCACCGTCGGTCTTAAAGCGCACCCGAGCGAAAAGACTGTCACGAGGATAATCAACGCAAGGATACTGCCGGAGAAAAAAGAATATCGGTGGTTGGGAACCATGGAATTGTCCTCCTTTAGAGGCGGTTTATGCCTAACACTCTCGTTTTTAAGATGATACCGGCAGGGAATCTACAATTCAACGATAAAATGTTTCGCCGACATCCGCTTGACAACAGCGATGGGCGCTGATAATCGAAAAGTGTTGTACCGAACGTGACAACACTGGAAAAGGCGATGCAAAAATCCTATAATCTGAAACAGATCGGTTTGTCCGATAACGCCATCCACACCTACCTGACGCTGCTGCAGCACCATCCCGTCAACGGTTCCCAGTTGAGCAAGCGCTCGGGCATTGCCCGCGCCCGCATCTACGACGTTTTGCGGACACTCAAGGCAAATGGATTCGTAAACGAGGTCGGCAAGGGACTTTTCGCCCCCCTGCCCCCTGACGAGTTGATCAAACTGCTGCGGCGCAACCATGAAAAAGACCTCGCCCGCCTGGAAACCCTGGCCGATGAATTCCGGGAACCGGCCGAACACGATTTCATCTGGACGATGACCGGATATCGACGGGCGCTGGGCAAGGCCAGAGAAATGATTGTCTCGGCAAGTTCGGAGATCTATATCCGTTTGTTTCCCGAAGAAGCCGAAAGCCTCGTCGATCCCCTGAAAAAGGCCGAGCGCAGAGGGGTTCAGGTAAAATGCATCTTCATGGCGCCCTTTGCCAAAACCTTTTCCATCCAGGTGGTTCACCCACAGCATGAAACCGTGGAACAGTATCTTGGTGGCCGATCCTTCGACCTGGTGGTGGACAAGGAGGAATTCATGGGCGGCATGTTCGTCCCGGAAAATATCGAAACGTCGCGTATCAACTGGGGCCGCAATCGGTGGTTCGTCATCTCCGGCCGGGACAGCCTGCGCCATGACTTTTTCCACTATTTTCTATACAAAACCCACACCCTGCACCAGGTGTTGGACGAAGAGGAAACAAGGTTGTATGAAATCATTCAGGAAGATATGTAGGCGGTTCGGAAAATCGCCTGTAAGGAGGGTGTCATGAAAACAATCCTCGTGCTGGGCGCCGGCCTCGTAGCCCGGCCTGCCGTCCGATACCTGCTGGATAGAAAAGATCTGCAGGTGATCCTGGCCGACCAGGAGGCCGAAAAAGCAGCGGCCATCGTTGGGGATCATGCCAACGGCCAAGCCGTTGCCCTGGATGTAAACGACCATACCCGGCTTGCAGGGATGGTCGAAAAGACCGACATTGTCGTCAGCCTGCTGCCCTGGACCCTTCACCCGGTCATTGCCCGACTCTGCCTGGCGCACGGCAGGCATCTGGTCACCGCCTCCTATGTAAAAGAAGAGATGCAGGCCATGGACCGCGATGTCCGTGACAAGGGACTGATATTTCTTAATGAAGTGGGCGTGGACCCAGGGCTGGATCACATGTCCGCCATGAAAATCATCGATGCAGTGAGAAAAGAAGGTGGACGCATCGACAGTTTCTTTTCCTACTGCGGCGGACTGCCGGCCCTGGAGAGCAACAACAATCCGCTGGGGTACAAATTCTCCTGGAGCCCCGAAGGGGCCATGATGGCGGCCACCAACGACGGACGCTACAAGGAGCATGGCAAGGTGATCGAAGTGCCCGGAGAAGAGCTGTTCCGGCATTATTGGCTCAAAAGTGTTCCCGGTGCCGGGGTGTTCGAGGCCTATGTCAACCGGGATGCCTTGCCCTACCTCGACATTTACGGTATTGAGGATGCCTCCGGCATTTACCGCGGCACCCTGCGCAACGTGGGTTACTGCGAAACCTGGGATTTCATCAAGCAATTAGGACTGCTCAACCGCAAAATGAAATTCGATTTCGATGAAGTCTCGCCCCGCGAGGTGCTGGCCAACATGGTCAACTGCCGCCAGGAGGATGTGCGGGCCGGTGTGGCCGCTTACCTGAAAATTCCCGATTACTCTTTGACCCTCAAGAAACTGGAGTGGCTGGGATTGCTATCCGATCGCCGGCTGAAGATCGGTACGGCATCGGTTTTCGACATGTTCGCCCACACGTTGAAAAATCGCCTGGTGTATGACAAGGGCGAAATGGACCTTCTGGTGATGCATCACGAATTCGAGGCCCTCTACCCCGACATGCCGCGCCAGCGCATCCAGTCCACGCTCATCGATTGCGGCATCCCCGGGGGGGACAGCTCCATGTCGCGCACCGTTGGCTACCCGGTAGCCATTTCCGCTGCGCTGCTGGCGGATGGAAAAATCGACCGTACCGGTGTACTCAGACCGGTTCACGCCGAGATTTACGAACCCATCCTGGACGAATGCCAACGGCTGGGCATTCGATTCAATGAAAAACGATCCAATCTGGATACCGACGAACGCAGCTATTGGGGAGACTGAAACATGAAAAAACTGCTGATCCGGGCCGAAGACAAGAACCGCTGGGAACGCCGGGCACCGGTCGTGCCGGCGGACCTGGAAGCCACCATCCGGGAGACCGGCGCCCGGGCTTTTGTAGAAGCGTCCGACAAGCGCTTTTTCACTCAAAAACAATACGCCGAGGCCGGGGCCGCCAGCTGCCAGGGCATGGCCGACGGCGATGTCATTCTGGGGGTCAAGGAAATTCCTATCGAAAAGCTCGTGGACGACAAAACCTATGTCTTTTTTTCCCATACCATCAAGGGACAGAAGGACAACATGCCGCTGCTCAAGCGGATCATGGACAGCGGCTCCACCCTCATCGATTACGAAAAGATCACCGACGATAAAGAGCGCCGCCTGATCTACTTCGGTCCCTATGCCGGACATGCCGGGGCCATCGACATCCTTTCCCTCATGGGCGAGTACTGGGCCGTGAAAGACATCGACACTCCGTTTGCCGCCGTCTGCAGGGCCCATCAGTACGATTCCGTGGAAGCGGCCCGCAAGCACCTGGCCGACATCGGCCGAGTCATCCAAAAGGAGGGTTTTCCCGAACCGCTGTGCCCGTTTACGATCGGTATCCTGGGCTACGGCAACGTCTCAGGCGGTGCCCAGGAGATTTTCGAATGCCTGCCCGTCCAGCGGATTCCTGCCGATGAAATCAACACATTCGTCAGCGAAGGGCACGGAAATCGCCACACCGTTTACCTGACGGTGTTCAAGGAGCAGGACCTGGTCGAACCGACGGCCCCCGGCGCCGCGTTCGATCTGAATGAGTATTTTACTCAGCCTGAACGCTACAAGAGCCGCTTCGAACAATTCCTGCCCAGCTTCACCCTGCTGGTCAACGCGGTTTATTGGGAAGAGCGGTACCCCCGGTTTGTCACCTGGCAAGGGCTGAAGCGCCTGGCCCAGGCCGGCCCGGAAATGAAACTGGCCGGAATCGCCGACATCTCCTGCGACACGCACGGATCCATCGAATGCAACGTCAAGTCCACCAGCAGCGACATGCCGGCCTATCGGGTGGACCCGCTTGCCGGCACCGTCAGCGACGGCCACACAGGGAAAGGAATCGTAATGCTGGCTGTGGACAATCTTCCCTGTGAATTGCCCAACGACTCGTCAACCTTTTTCAGCAACCAGCTCAAGCCGTTTTTGCCGGCGCTGCTCAAGGCCGACTATCACGCCAGTCTCGAGACCTCCGGGTTGACGCCCGAGCTTCAGCGGGCGACCATCGTATACAATGGCAAACTGACCGAGCGGTTCAGCTACTTGCAGGAATATATAGATGGCTGACGTCTCACCAATCATGAAATATTTGGAAACCGGCCAACTCGCGGAAAACCGCTTTGTCATCGCCCACCTCAACCGTTTTTCGGGTTTGTAATGCCGTTATCGCCGGGCGAATCCCCGGAATAGCAGACCCATTCGCCGTCGGTGGCGTGAACTGCCCGCAGCGCACCGGCAGCGTTTTATTTCTATCCATCTGAAAACCAACAAACTTACACGGAGAATTTACATGCATATTATCGTTCTGGGCGCCGGCTTGGTCGGCGGCCCCATGGCAATCGATCTGGCCGCCGACGGCGCCCACCGGGTGACCGTCGCCGACATCAGCGAAAATGCTCTTTCCAGACTTGACGGAACCAGCGGCATCGAAACCGTTCAGGCCGATCTTTCCGATCCGGCGACGATCAACCGGATCATCGCACCGGCGCATATGGTCATCAATGCCGTTCCCGGCTTCATGGGTTTTGCTGCGTTGAAGACCATCATCGAAGCCAAAAAGAATGTGGTCGACATCGCCTTTTGCCCCGAGGACCCCTTTACGCTGGATGACCTGGCCAAAGAAAACGGCGTCACCGCGGTAGTGGATTGCGGTGTCGCACCGGGCATGAGCAACATGCTGATGAGCTACAGCCACAGCCAGTTGGACAAAACCGATTCGGCCATCATTTATGTCGGCGGGCTTCCGGAAATCCGCCAGTGGCCATATGAATACAAGGCTGTCTTCTCTCCCATCGATGTAATCGAGGAATACACACGTCCTGCCTTTTACATGGAAAACGGAGCCCTGGTCGAGCGGCCGGCCTTAAGCGATCCCGAGTACATCGACTTTCCCGGCATCGGCACCCTCGAAGCATTCAATACCGACGGCCTGCGTTCGTTGTACAAGAACCTGAAAATTCCCAACATGAAAGAGAAAACCCTGCGCTACCCGGGCCACATCGAGAAGATGATCATGCTGCGAGAATCGGGCTTCTTCGATACCGAACCCGTCGAGATCAACGGGGTAAAAATTCGCCCGGTGGACATGACCGCAAAACTGCTCTTTCCCATGTGGAAGCTGAACAAAGGCGAAGTTGACCTCACGCTGATGCAGATTGTGGTTCAGGGAGAAAAGGACGGCAAGCGCACGTGTTTCACCTGGGATATGTTCGACCGCTACGATCCGGTCACCAAGGTCCACTCCATGGCCCGCACCACCGGCTACACGGCCACGGTAACCGCCCGAATGCTCCTGGAAGGACTCTTTACCGAAAAGGGGGTGATCGCGCCGGAAACCATCGGTGCCCGGGCAGACTGCATGAATTTTATCCTTAAAGGCCTGGCCGACCGCGGCGTTGTCTACAAGGAGTCGGTGGAAGAGATCTAATAGCCGTGCAACTGAAAAAAAACCGCCCGGATGCCTTGTGCACCCGGGCGGTTTTTATTTAAGGTGGCCATCGCAAGAATTGACGATAGGCCGAAATGTGAATTATCTGTCTGTAACCAGACGAAAATTGGCATAAGGCTTTGTAATCAATAGTTTTGGTGGAATGAAAAACCCGCCTTACATCGACCTCTTATCTGTAACTATAGGTACCTTGTGATACGACAATTTCGGCTCAGCCGACATGGTACTGGCTGAATTCAAATGAAAGATCTCTGTCTTCATAAAGATAAACAGTTATTCCATTTGGATCTTTAATGCCAAACCTTCTATCTTCCCACGGATGATCTTCGAGAGGAACAACAACCTCCAATCCCTCATTAATGAATCTTTCATGAACTACATCAACATTATCCAATTTGAAATTGTAAATAAGACCATCACCGTTGCTGAGTTTGTGGTGCTCCTGTTGTAGTGATATGAACTGTAATGATGAATTTGGATTTCCGCATTAAAGATTAACATACCACCCAAAATCAAAGGTCTCCAACTGGAGCACCATGAGGATAACGTAGGCTGCCTTTTTATCAAAAACTACTTTGCCTTCATGATGCATTTTCTTAAAAGATGGCCAGTTATCAAGGTTTTAAATTGTCAGCCTAATACGATCTGGAAACCTATTAGCTGTTTTCTTTTTGAATAATTTCTTTATCATTATATCTATAAGGTTTCGCTACACCTGACTGTCGAGTTTTCCTTGTATATAGCTTCAAAAAATATTGAAATAAAAGTAAATACAGTGTTTGAGGAAAATGCAACTGCCCGCCCGGTCCGTGTGTAAGCAGTTATTAGCGATTGTCTTATAATGATTTGTTTTTTCAATTTCATTTCTTAATATTTAACAAATAACGCATATTTTCAATTTCATTATCAATATATTGCGATTTTTGCGTTTTCATATTTATGGTTTTTTCATAATCTTTGATAAGGCATTCGTAGATATCACGAAAATCATCTAAGTTCTTGTGATATTCTTCTTTTTTATTATGTTTAAAATGGTCGGCGAAGTAATTAATATTTATACTTACATATCCAATATTGTTGTAAGCATTATCAAAACTATTAGAAAGGACAAATTTCCTTTTTGCAAGGCATTTTTTATCCCAAGGATATTTTTTAATATTCATATCTACAAATGTAAATATTCCTGATTGAAAATATCGTAAAACTGAATATCCTGGTTTGTATATCAAAAATTCTCTGGTGTCCCATAGAGGCAAGCCGATATTGATATATGAACTCAAATAAAATTTGCCATCATTATTGGTTTTTACAACTTCAACTGAATGAAAATCACTGTTAGCTCCACCGACATTAATAGCCTCTGAAAGTGGATATATAGAATTAAAACAAATTACGTACGCATCTTTTACAGGAGTTTTTCCATCAGAATAAAATAAGTTACCTTTTATTGGTGGTAGTATTACTACGCACCCCAGAAAAAATGATAACAATATTATAATGAATAAAATGCCAATAAAATGCTGATGGTAATTTTTGTTATTCTTCATAAGTTTTATATATGAAAAATCAATCGTAAAGTTATTTTTCTATTATCTCACGGTAGGAACGCTGGTTACCCAGCGCCCCCCGTACAGACCCGGACGTGCGGTTTTCCCGCATCCGGTTCCTCGGTTGTACTCGCCTTCGCGTAAGTCGTTCGTTTATGCAAATACTCGATGTTGGCGGTTGACAATCCGCATCTTTGGTTTGGCTATGCCTAATAGTTCAATGGCCTTGTTAAATATCCTCCAAGTGAAGCTCTTGCGTTTGCCTCCTCGGCGATTCAGCCATTTGAATGCACATTCCAACGCCCAAAAATAAAAGCGCCATATTGATTCCAGGTTTCCAGGGATATTGTAATAATTGTAATGCCCTTGCAACCGGCGGTTCAGCGCCTTTATAAATTCGCGTCCTTTCAGATGCCGATTCTCCTTGATCCATTCCTTTATACGCCTGCAGGCTCCTTGCAGCTTTTTGCGAGCCGTCCGTTGTCTTACCTTAACGGCACCGCTGCTGTCTTCCATCCAATAGGTTTCAAACCCCAGAAAGACGATTCGCCTTTCCATTCCCGGATGGAAGCGGCTAAACCGTAACAGTGCGGTCTTTTCAGGTGCCACTGAAAGGTTGAAATTGGCCAACCTCTCGGGGAGTTCGTAGTAAAACCGCCGGGCATCATCCCGATATTGAAAGGCACAGATGAAGTCGTCGGCGTACCGGAGGATAAACGCATTGCCCCTGCAGTTGATCTTAACCCGTTTTTCGAACCACAGGTCCAGAGCGAAATGAAGGTAGATATTTGCCAGTACGGGGGAGACGACCCCACCTTGTGGCGTTCCCGATTCCGGGTGGATAATTTTCCCGTCCGTGTCCAGGATACCGGCCTTCAACCACTTGCGGATCAGGCTCAGAAAGGCGGCATCGTCGATTCGCTCGCGGAGCATCCGCAACAGCCAGTCGTGGTCGATATTGTCAAAGAAGCCTTTGATATCAGCCTCTACGATGTACCCATACTTACCGAATTGGAGGTTGAACTGTAAATCCTCGATCGCCTCTCGGGCGCTTCGGTTGGGCCTGTAACCGTAGCTGGTTTCCACGAAGTCCGCCTCGAAGATCGTTGACAGGATCTTGGCACAGGCCAGTTGCAACAGCCTGTCCTCAAGCGCCGGGATACCCAGCGGCCTCTCTTTACCGTTCTCCTTCGGAATGTAACATCGCCGCACCAGTTTGGCACGGTACCGCCTCTGTTTCAGTCGCTTCGCCTGTGCCTTGACGTTGGCCTCCAGGTTTTCCTTGTAGGCCTCCGCCGTCACTCGATCCACACCGCTGGCTGCGTTTTTGTTCAATTCCGCCCAGCAACTTAAAAGGAATCGGTAGTTCAGGCACCGGTACAGGTTCTGAAATCGGTGTTTTGCACGCTCTTTAGACTTAATTGCTATTCCCCGCAGTGAGGTTGGCTCGTATTTCTCCAGCCCGACTTTGTCCGGTACGAGTTTCCTTTGCGGGCTACGTACTTCCGTCAGGTCCTTCCCCATGTGATGGGCTTTCCCCACCTCTGAGTAGTATGCCTGATAAGACACCCCATCGGTATATAGAGGTCGGTCGGACGGCCGACTTTCCTCCCACCAGGGACTCAACATTTCAGCACTGTAGTGTACCATGCTTTTCCTGGAACCTTTGAGGCTTCCCGAGTTCTGCGACGCATCTCTTCCTGCATGCCACGGCCTGATGACTCCGGCGGACCTCCACATCCTCGCCAAATCGGATGCTTCTGTTTTGCCTTCGGCGCACGTTAAAACCCTCGGCGTCCGCAAGTTGCATTTCGAAGCTGTACCAGCACTTCAGGGTGCGCGATCACCCCTGCGGCCTACAGGATTCTCTGCCTACGCTTAGTCCATCTTGTTCGATACCCTCTTCTCCATTGATCGTTCAGTGGGGTGAGTCCTTCCGCGAATGGCACCGGTTTTTCCCGGGTCGCGGCTCGTTTCCAGCCGAAAAAAACATCGGCGTCCGACACTTACAATGATCGGTGAGTATCTCCGCCATGGACCCAAGGCTCGATACGGGTGGGTGGCTAACCCTTACAGAAAGCCATTACTGTCTTTCCTCCCGACAGGGACTTGCACCCTGCAAGATGCGCCGAGCTTTGCTCGGCGCGATAACGTAATCTTAAGGGGCTTTTGCGTAGCGGCAGCGCAGCAAAAATCCCGCTTAAAGCAAAGGTTATCTGCCACCTTTTATTTTTCTCTGAAAAAACTGTTTTATTTGATCATAATCGGTATCTTTTAAACTATTCGCGTATGGTTGCATAAAGGCTCTCCAATCTTCAGGTGTTATATTCAAGTATTCATGAACTACCGACAGATCCATGGAAACCATTAAAATGAGAAGTTGGTTTTTCTTGAAGCGGAAATAAGACACCTTACCATCTTTAATTAATTCAAATCCGCCACCTTTATATCCTGGACTGTTGGGTGGGTAATCAAATGCCTCAAATGATCCCCAAGGTGCATCTGAAATAATCATGTAATATAACTTACCTGCATCACCACCATTTACAATAAAATTGCCACTTTCATATTTCCAAGAGCTTTGTCCAATTGAGTGTTCACCGCCACCTTCACCTATCTTTCCTCGGTATTCATAAGCGTTTTTTTGAGAACATGCCATAATACAAACCAAACTAAAAATTATGATTATATGTTTGACCATTATTTACTTCAGACATATAATGGTTAATGATAAGCGGCGGCGACGAATTGCTTAAAGAACACCGCAATTTTAGTTTTTGTTTTTCAAATTTGTGTAGACATTTTTTCCGTCCGATTAATTAGTTGGTTAGGTGTCTTCATTATTTGAGACACCACATTTTAAATATCTGAATGCGTCACCATTTCTGGTGATTCCTTATCGTTTAATTTGTTAACCGCTTGAACAAATACTTTCTTTTAAAATTTGCATATTTAGAAATTTTATCGTTGCTTCTTCTCTTTTGATGTTGTTTTTCTTCATGATTTTTTCGATTAAATGAACTCCTGCATTATATGTGAAGTTCAGTTCGCCATTTATGATTTCTTTATCGTTGATGTACGAATGGTGTCTTGTTATTAACATTAAATTGATGCAGCCATCAATGGCTATTGTGATTAACAGTGCAGCAAAAAATTTCATCTTAGATTTCACTTTTGACACCTATTATTGATATTACTTAGACGTCTGATTTACATGTCATCCAACCGTATTCTAAGAAAGCAAATATAATTCCTTCTCTGCAAGAAATCTTTCAAATTGGACAAATACCTTATAATATCTATACCATAAAGCGTTTTGCTGTTTTTTACCTTTTGCAATCTATTACAAAAAACGTCTATTTTACGTCTCATTTTGGATGGATATATTGACGTCTATTTTACGTTCCATGATTAAAACCCACCATTAAAATCGCTCTAAATTATTGGTATAATATTCAAAATAATCGCCGGTAAATGTTCGCCAGATGATATCAACTTATCCAGGTGACTACGGAAAAAATGTTAGAATGGACACTATTAGTCAACATTCCGGGTAGATACTAAAACATAAAGGCCGCTTGACAAATTTTATCGGCCCTTTTCATATCGAGTGCAGATGATTCCTATAAAATCCAAGCGATAGTTGGTTTTGCAATGATACAGAGTACAACACCCGTATATCAAATTTGGCTTGATCCCAGATATATTTAATTTATCTATCTATCGGGCTAACCGGTGAATAGAGCATACGATATTTTCAGACAGCAACAAGACAGATTTATTCAATCCTAAAACCGATTTAACTGATGTGTAATGAAAAGGGGTTACTGAAAATAGGCTTCAATGGATACTACGGTGGGAATAGATGCTTTTGCTACGCGTGTAAAAATCTGCGAAGCCTTTTTACTGTGTGTTCGAAAATGAAGACCACCCGGGTGCCTATCGCCCCCAGGTGGTTTTCAACTTAGGCTATAGAAACATTTTCCCCGGATTCATCAGCCCCTTTGGATCAATGGTCGACTTGATCTGTTTCATCAAATCATACCCTTCTCCATGCTCCAGTTGCATGAACTTGCGCTTTCCGATGCCGATGCCATGTTCGCCAGTACAGGTGCCGCCCAACTCTACGGCCCTATGGACAATCGTATCATTGATTTCCTCCAGGGCCGTCCATTCCCGTTCGTCGGATGGATCGCCCACCATTACCACATGAAGGTTGCCGTCTCCGGCGTGACCGAAAACAAAACCCAAGGCTTTTTTCTCATCCAATTGCCGTTGCGAGAAGACAACCATCTCGGGATAGTCGGAGATGGGTACCGCGGCATCCACGATAATGGTTTCTCTTCCGGGAAATGCCCGGTGAATGGTCTCCCAGGCCTCGTGGCGCGCCCGCCACAACTCCCTTCTCTCTTTCTCCGTCACGCCGGTTTTAAAGGTAACGGCACCGCCGTCCCGGCACAGTTCTTGGGCCAGATCGGCGGTCTCTTTCAGGGCTGCCTCGCTGATACCGTGAAATTCACAAAACAGGGACGGTTTCTCTTCGATGCCGAGGCTCTTTTCCCGGTTCATCAGGGCGATGAGTTCCGGTGTGAGCAGCTCCAGTGCTGCCGGTTCCAGTCCCGATCCCATCAACACCGCCACGGTCTTTGATGCCGCTTCCAGAGTTTCGAATGTGACCGTCGCCGCCAAATGAACAACGGGGATGCCGGTCAGCTTCAACGTGGCTTCGGTCACCACGCCCAGCGTTCCCTCGGACCCGACAAAAAGCCGCGTAAGGTCGTACCCGGAAGAAGATTTGTGCGCTTTTCCGCCGGTATGAATCACTCTGCCGTCGGGGAGCACCACCACCAGCCGCATCACATAGTCTTTGGTGGCACCGTATTTGATGGTTTGCACACCTGAGGCGTTGTTGGCGATCATCCCCCCAATGGTGGCATCGGCACCCGGGTCCGGAGGAAAAAAAAGACCCGCCCGGGCGGCGTTTTTGTTGAGCGTTTTGCGAAATACACCGGGTTGAACATCTGCCTGAAGATCCGCCGGCCGAATGGCAATGATCCGGTCCATCCGGGTCATGTCCATAACCAAACCTCCCATCACCGGCAAAGGGTTGCCTTCGGTACTGGTGCCGGCTCCCCAGGGGGTCACGGGAATGCCCTGGGCATAGGTATAGACAAGTATGGCGGAGGTTTCCTCTGTTGTCAGCGGCCAGATGATACCAGCGGGCAGCTTGCCCTGGTGAGGAGAAATATCCTTGGTATGCATTTCACGATTGGACTGACCGGTGGAAAAGCGATCCGGTTCCACAAAAGCGCTTAGGGCGCCTATTTGTTGTTGGTTGAATTGATCCATGTTCTTCTCCCGGGAATCACTACTGCTTCAGTTCGTCTAAGCCTTCATACTCGCCGAGGCAATTCGGGTTGGCCAGGGCGTCGCGGTTGGTCACCGGCTTTCCGTGAATGACGTTGCGCACGGCCAGCTCCACCTTCTTCATGTTGATGGTGTAAGGAATCTCCTGCACCTGGATCACCTTGGCCGGCACATGGCGCGGGCTGCAGGCCATCCGGATGGTCGTCTTGATCTCTTTGATCAGCGCGTCATCCAGTTCGACGCCCTTGGCCAGGGTGACGAACAGAACTACCCGCACATCGTCGTCCCATTGCTGGCCGACCACCACGCTGTCCGTCACGGCCTCCAGCGATTCCAGGGCCGTGTAGATATCGGCGGTGCCGATGCGCACCCCGCCCGGATTGAGGGTCGCGTCGCTGCGGCCGTAGATGGTGATGCCGCCGGTCCTGCCGTTGACGCTGATAAAATCCCCGTGGGTCCAGACCCCCGGATACTTGGTGAAGTAGGCGTTCTGGTATCGCTCGCCGTCCGGGTCATTCCAGAAGTAGACCGGCATGCTGGGAAAGGCCGCTGCGCAGACCAGTTCGCCGGTTTCGTCGGTGACCGGCACACCGTCGTCGTTAAAGGCGTGCACCTTGAGCGCCAACCCGGGCCCCTGCAGTTCTCCGGCGTGGACCGGCAGCATGGGGTTGCCCAGGGCGAAACAGCCGTTGAGGTCCGTGCCGCCGCTGATGGAGGCCAGCTGCATGTTGGATTTGATTTCGCGGTAGGCGTACTCGAAGCCCGATACGGCCAGGGGCGAGCCGGTGGAGCAGATCATGCGAAGCTTTTCCAGGTTGCAGTCGCTGCCGGGCTTGTAGCCGGCCTCGTCCAGGGCCGAGATATACTTGGCGCTGGTGCCGAAAATGGTCATCCCAACCTTCTCGGCCAGCTTCCAGAGCACTTCCGGGCCGGGATAAAAGGGCGAACCGTCGTACAGCACCAGGGTGGTCCCCACGCCCAGGCCGCAGACCAGCCAGTTCCACATCATCCAGCCGCAGGTGGTGAAATAGAACAGCACGTCCTCACGCCGCAGGTCGCAGTGCAGGAGGTGTTCTTTGAGCTGGTTGGTCAGAATGCCGGCATGGCTCTGGACCATGCATTTGGGTTTGCCCGTGGTGCCGGAAGAATACATCACGTAAAGGGGATGTTCGGCCGGCACCTGCACGAATTCGATCTCGGCTGGCGTGTAGGGGGCCAGAAAAGACTCCCAGAAAACGGCGTTGGGCACCTTGGACAGATCCGGCTGATCGGTTGTGTAACCCACCACGACCACCTTTTCCACCATGGGAAGCTGCTTTAAGATGCCGCCCACCTTTTCGAGGCTGTCGAAGGATTTGCCGTTGTAGAAATAGCCGTCGGCCGTAAAGAGCACCTTGGGTTCGATCTGGCCGAAGCGGTCCAGCACCCCCTTGATGCCGAAGTCCGGGGAGGACGAAGACCAGATGGCGCCCAGGCTCACCGCGGCCAGCATGGCAATGATGGCCTGGGGCATGTTGGGCATGAATCCGGCCACCCGGTCGCCCTTCTGGACGCCGGCAGCCGCAAGGGCCTGGGCCATGCGGCTGACCTCGTCGTACAACTGCTTGTAGGTGTACGACACCAAAGACTGGCCTTCTCCCTGGAAAACCAGGGCCGTTTCGTCGTCCCGGAAGCGCAGCAGGTTCTCGGCGAAGTTCAGTTCGGCGCCGGCAAACCATTTGGCCCCGGGCATCTTGCCGGGATCGTCCACCACCTGGTCATAGGGCTTGCTGGCGATGATGCCGGCAAACTCCCAGAAAAGGTTCCAGAACTCAGGGATGTGGTCCACGGACCATTGCCACAGCTCCCCGTAAGTGGAAAGGGAAAGGCCGTGGCGCCGGTTGACCTCGTTCATGAAGCGCACCATGTTGGACTTCCCGGTAAAGGCCGCCGATGGCTGCCAGAGCTTTTTCGGATCGTTCATGCTGCCTCCTAAATAACGATTTTACGGGTTGGGCCAGATTTGATGAACTCGTAAAAAGTGCCCGGCTCGTCATGCCGGACTTGATCCGGCATCCAGAATGTATTTAAACAACTGGATTCCGGCCTTCGCCGGAATGACGATAGGATGGAATTATCGACTTTTTGCGAAACCATCAGATTTGTAATGAGAATAACAGCCATCAAGGCTGTCGTTCAAGTTCCTCTTTACTAAAATAGGCGTTATGCCTTTTTAAAATTAAAGAAGCGCAGGCTGCGCAAGGAAGCCCCTCCCCTCTCTATCAAAGAGGTTACGAAAAATGCCGAGCGGGACACCATCCTTCTGGCGCTAAAGGAATCGGGAAACAATAAGTCCGAGGCCGCCCGTCGGCTGGGTATACACCGAACACAGTTGTACAAAAAGTTACGCAAATATGGGTTGCATATAGGAAGCGTCGGCTAAAGTTAATGAGGATTATCCACTTTTCACCAGCAATTCCCGCCGGAAAGGAAGCTCCCTTAGCCGGACGCCGGTGGCCTTGAATATCGCATTGGCCACGGCCGGGGCCACCGATGGGAAAACAGGTTCACCCACTCCTCCGGCCTTGAGATCGTTTTCCGCAATGTAGACTTCAATTTCAGGTACTTCGGAAATGGTCAGCACCCGGTATTCGTCATAGTTGGCCGTCTTCACGCCGCCGTCCGAAAAACGGATCTTCTCATAAAACGCCGTGCTCAATCCCATAATCACCCCGCTTTCGGCCTGGGCCCGGATCGCGTCCGGATATACGGCGGTACCGCAGTCTATCGCGCAGACGATCCTGTGCACGCGGATGCTCCCTTTTTCTCCAACCGACACCTCGGCCATGTGGGCGGCAAAAGATTCAAAACATGCGGTTACGGCAACGCCTCTTGCACGGCCTTCGGGAACCGGCAAATTCCACCCGCCTTTTTCGGCTGCCAGGGATAGCACACCATGGGCCCTGGAGCCTTTTTCCATGTGCGCCAATCGGAACGCAACCGGGTCCTTGCCGGCGGCATGGGCCAGCTCATCCATGAAAGATTCCACGGCAAAAGCATTTACCGAGTACCCCACCGAACGCCACCATCCCACCGTAATGGGAAGGTCCACCATCGCATAGTTCACATTGAGGTTGGTGAAAGCATAGGGCATATCCCCGAGGCCATGAACCGCATCCGGGTCGATGCCGTTTTGCACCGCCTGGGGCATCAATCGGCTCATGACCGATGGGGCGGCCACCTTGTGCGACCAGGCAATCACCTTTCCGTCTTTATCCAACCCGGCCTTTATGTTGCATTGACTGGCCGGGCGGAACCGGTCGTTGGCGAAATCGTCCTCCCGGGTCCAGATCACCTTGACCGGGCGGTTCAGGCTTTTGGACAGCAATACCGAATCGACAACTGCATCCTGTTCTCCTCGCAAGCCGAAACCGCCGCCAGCCGGCAGGGTCATGACCTCCACCTTTTCGACAGGCAGGCCGGTAAGTTTGGCTGTGGTCGACTGGGTAGCGGTTTGCCCCTGAGTGGGCATCCATATCCGGCAGCGCGTTTTTTCCACGTGGGCGGTGCAGTTGATGGGCTCCACTTGGGCATGGGAGATGTAAGGCAGTTTGTACGACTGCGCTAAAGTCTTGTCGGCATTGGCCAAGGCCTTGGCCGTGTCGCCACGCTTTTCAGCCACGGCCCCCGATTTCTCAAGGTGGGCCTTGAAAACCGCATCGATGGCGTCATCATCGAGGTCTGGATGGGAAGCGCCGGACCACCTGACATCCAGCGCTTCTCTTCCCTTTATAGCGGCATACGTCGTTTCCGCGCATACAGCTACCCTGCCCTCCAGGGGAACTACGTTGACGACCCCTTTGACTGCCAGGGCCGCCTTCTCATCATAGGATTGAAGCGAGGCGCCATAGCGGGGCGGGCGGGCTACCACGGCGATGCACATGCCGGGCACGTTGAAATCCATGCCAAAAACGGTTTTCCCCATGACCTTTTCGGGAATATCCAGGCGCTTTCTCGGTGTGCCGATAATGCGGTACTCTTTGGGGGCTTTCAGGGTCGGATTTTCAGGCACCGGGCGCTTTGCGGCAGCCTGAGCCAGTTGCCCGTAGGTGAGGCTGCGTCCGTCCGGATGAAGGACCTTCCCTTCCCGGGCAACACATTTTTTCCCGTCAATCCCCCATTTCCCGGCAGCCGCCTCGACCAGCATCTGCCGGGCGGCGGCGCCGACCTTACGGAGAAGATCCCATCGATGGCGGATACTGCTGCTTCCACCGGTCGCTTGTGCATGCCACACGGGACTTTTAAAGGGCTCGGCGGCAAGGGCCATTTTTACCTGCACCGTTTCCCAATCCGCGTCCAGTTCATCGGCAATAATCATGGGGATGCCGGTATGGGTTCCCTGACCGAGATTGGTCTGGCCCACCCAGACAGTAACCGTGTCATCGGTCGAGATTTCCAGAAACGCATGGGGCTTGAACGGCAGCGATGAAGCGCCCCTTGCCAAAGATGCATTGAACAGGCTTATGGAATTTGAAAAAGTGGCAGCGGCAATCACCAGGCTGCTTTGCTGCAAAAACGTTCTTCTCGTCATTTCGCTTTTCATGGTCTACCCTCCTTGTTTGGCAGTCATTTCGGCAGCCAGTCGGATGGCCTTTTTCATCCTGGGATGCGAACCGCATCGGCAAATGACGTTATCCATGGCTTCAGCGATCTGTGCTTCGGACGGATTGGGAACCCGGGAGAGAAAATCGACGGTCTGCAGCATGATGCCGGGTTGGCAGTATCCGCACTGGGGCACCTGTTTTTCGATCCAGGCGACCTTGACCGGGTGATCGTCGGGCAAGCCCTCAATGGTCGTTATATCGCTTCCTTCAGCATCTTTAACAGAGACGACACAGGAACGCTGGGCTTCACCGTTGATGAGGACCGTGCACATGCCGCATTCGGCAATGCCGCAGGTGTATTTCACGCTGGTAAATCCCAGGTTGTCCCGCAGAACCCACAGCAATGGGGTTTCAGGAGAAACATCCACCTGCTTCTTTTCACCATTTACCGTTAACGTAACCATACGCCCTCCTTTGTTGTATGATGACAGGGTAGTATAACAGAGACGATCGCATCCGATCAAATTAGAGATTTATGAGGCCACTTCCTGTTTATCCACAGTTATTATGACCCGTCGCATTCGACTTCATTTTTGCTTGTCGATTTCGATCTCATTCTGCAGAACCCGGTAGGTTTGGATAGGGTAGTGAAACCCCTTAACTTCAATTGTGCCGACCTCCTTACAGGGAATTGATTCTTTAACCAGCGCCCATGTAGCGTGGGAAATATAAATTTCCCCGGGCTCACAAGCCTGTTCCAAACGTGATGCCAGATTGGTATTCAGACCGATGGCGGAATATTCCATAAAACCTTCCGATCCGTAATTGCCGACATTGGCCATGCCGGAGTGGATGCCGCATCGAATCTGAAACGGGAACTGGACGCCCTGATTCCACCATTTCTCTCGCAACAGGGTCATCCTTTGCTGCATTTCCATGGCCATATTCAAACAGGCTAATGCATCTTCTCGCACCCCTTTTGTATCCGGCGCACCGAAGATGGCGTAGATGCTGTCGCCGGTGAACTGCGGGATGGTGCCGCCCCACTTGCGGACGATCCGGGCCATCTCTCCCAGGTACTCGTTGAGCAGTCGCGCCACGTCCTCGGGGTCGGATGCATCGGTAAACTGCGTGAAATCCTTGATGTCGGAAAAGAAAAGCGTCAGCTTCTTTCGCTGGTGGGACAGTTCAGCCGTAAACTCCCCCTTGAAAATTTTCTCGGTCACATTCGGATCGATGTACTTTGAGATCTGCGCCTGGGCTTCATAAAGGCGTTGATTGGCTGCCTTCAATGCTTGCGTTCGCGAGGCGACTTTTTCTTCCAGCCCGTTTTTCAGATCGTTTATCGTCTCCCACTGCATGCGCATCAAACCGTAGGTCATCAGGAAACATAAGTAAATCGGACCGATGGAGTAGAAGCTGTGCACTTGAAGACCGAAAAAAGGAAGAACGATACCAAAAAGAAATCCGTAAAGGTCAAAACCGAAAAATGCTGCAAATGTAATCTTTCGTATCCGCTTTTCTATCAGGTTTGACGTCGTCTTGATTCCTTTATAGAGGATGAAAAGTGGACATACCAGCAGATAGATGTTGAAGCTGATGTACGGAATGAAAAGCGGACCATACGTGTGCTCCCATCCGGTGGGGGAGTGATATGTCGGCGGGGCGATCAGCAGATCGGTAAACACCAGAACGAGCAAGCAGCTCGTTATACACGCATAGATAAACCATCGGTGTGCGGCAATCGGAATCCCAGCCAAGTTCTCTTTCAATCGCTCATTACGATCGGAAATCTGAAGAATGTATTCGATTTCAATAATAAAACTTAAGACACCGAAAAAATAGGGCCACTTGTTCCAGAAGGCGGCCTGCGCCTCATTTGAAGAAAGATGGAGCATGCCACTCGCGCCGTTGGCCAGGGCCATTCCCAAACAGAGCGCAAAGAGGAGTCGGTTGCGATTTTCCCGCGCGTCCTGAAAAATTACGGCCAGGCTCAACATCAACAATAGGGCGAAAGCGATTATCGGGGGCAGGGCAAAAGGATTCATGACCGCTCAAACTCCCAATGGTCCGGTTTTCAAGATTTCCATGGATGCGTGTGGCAGACAAACAAGTGACCGGGCGGGAAGGCCTACGCGCCCTACAGCTTATTCATTATTCGGGCATTACGGCAAGCCATTTAGACATGGCCGGTGTCCGATCAAGTAAAAAAGAATTACCTGCACCGTAAAGCCCGGACAACAAATCCTTACCTACCACAATAGCACTATTTTTTCCAAAATCGAAGACTGATCGGTTGCACCTTGAATCTGCTCTCCTTACAAGAAGATGAAAATATTTTCGGGCTTAATCTGTCCATGTTATTTCCCTTTATGGATAGAAAGTCATTTACCCACACGCTTTGCAAGTTCCGCCGGATAGCGATCGCCGGAGACCTCGATCTTGGCGAGGGCATCATTCAGGTCTTGAATTTCTCCCTCAGTCAGCTCCACCTCCGCTGCACCCAGATTCTCTTCCAGGCGATGCATTTTGGTGGTACCGGGAATGGGAACGATCCATGGTTTCTGGGCGATTACCCAGGCCAGCGCGATCTGAGCCTGGGTGGCGTTCTTGCCGGTGGCGATCTCCTTGACCAAATTTACCAAGATCTGATTGGCTTCCAGGTTCTCAGGTTTGAACCGTGGCACGATGCTGCGGAAATCATCATTATTGAAGGTAGAATTTTTATCGAATCTGCCGGTGAGAAATCCCTTGCCCAGCGGACTGAAGGGAACAAAGCCGATCCCGAATTCTTCCAGGGTGGGCAGCAGCTCTTCTTCGGGCTGGCGCCACATCATGGAGTATTCGCTTTGGATGGCCTTGAGCGGCAAGGCGGCATGCGCCCGGCGAATCGTCTCCACGCCCGCTTCGGAAAGCCCCCAGTGTCTGACCTTGCCCGCTTTGATCAGTTCAGCGACCG
This sequence comes from Desulfosarcina widdelii, assembly GCF_009688965.1. Classification (GTDB taxonomy): domain Bacteria; phylum Desulfobacterota; class Desulfobacteria; order Desulfobacterales; family Desulfosarcinaceae; genus Desulfosarcina; species Desulfosarcina widdelii. Next base: position 1,739,193 of record NZ_AP021875.1, read on the forward strand.
CTCCGGCGACCTCCTCGATGGGCACCTTGGGATCGACCCGATGCTGGTTGAACAGATCGATATGGTCCGTCCTGAGCCGTTTCAACGATGCATCGGCGACTTCACGAATTCGCTCCGGCCGGCTGTCCTGCGGCTTGTGCGAGTCGCCGTCCTGGAAGCCGAATTTGGTGGCGATCACCACCTTGTCGCGCACGGGTTCAAGCGCCTCGCCGACCAGTTCTTCATTGGTAAACGGTCCATAGCACTCCGCGGTGTCGAAAAAGGTGACGCCACGGTCAACGGCCGTGTGAATCAGCGCGATCATTTCTTTCTTGTCCGCCGCCGGACCGTAGCCGAAGCTCATGCCCATGCACCCGAGCCCGAGTGCGGAAACTTCAAGTCCGCTATTTCCCAATTGTCGTTTTTGCATTGTATTCTCCTTCCTTAAATATCCAATAGCATGCTCCCCATCCATTCCACGATTTCCGGATCGCGATGATCAAGGAAGCTGATAATTGCCTTGCCAACGGCCGTTTCATTCATGCAGGCCGCTCATCTCCCTCATCTGCAGAAGACGGCGGGACCACCAGACGCATGCAAAACAGGCACCCAACCCCACAAACCCCGATCACCCAGCCCATGGGCCGGGGCGTGCCGTCGGCGAACGCGCCGACCAGACCGGAGCCGACGATCCCGCTTCCGTATTGAATGGCTCCGATCAACGCGGAGACGGCACCGGCGCGCTGCGGAAAGTCGGCCAGGGCGCCCGTGATGGAGTTGGCGACAACAAAGCCGGTCGTGGAGACGAATACGAACAGCGGCGCGACCAGACCCCAGAGCCCGCCCCAACCGGTGCCGGCGGCAAGCGCTGTGATCATGGCGGAAAAGGCCGCGATAACCGTGCCGATCAACAGCATACGGTCATAGCCGAGGTGAACCACCAGACGGGAGTTCAGGATGTTGGCGCCCATGATACCGATTACGCCGATGCCGAAGAGCAGGCCGTAAAACTGTGCCGGCACATGGTAGTAGTCGATATAGGCAAACGGTGTTCCTGCGACATAGGCGAACATCCCGGCGTAGAGGAAACCGCCCGTCCCCGCGTATCCCAGCAGACGGCGGTGGCGTATAAGCTCGGTGTAGCGCATCATCGCCAGGCCGAGGGATTCGTGGTTGCGCCTCACAACCGGCAGTGTTTCCGGTATGGTGAAGATCATCGCCAGGGTCACCAGTCCAATACCGACCAGGGTCCAGAATATGGCGCGCCAGCCTGCCATGGCAACGATCTGACCGCCCACCATCGGCCCGATGAGCGGGGCGATCGCCATCACGGTGATCAAGGTCGACAACATCTGCGCCGCCCGGTTGCCTTCGTAGAGATCGCGTATCATCGCACGGGACAACGCCACGCTGGCACAGGCGCCCAGGGCCTGGACCAAGCGCCAGCCGATCATTGCCATGGCATCTCCTGCGAGTGCGCAGCCGGCCGAGCCGACCACAAACAGGAACAAGCCGATGGCCACCGATATGCGGCGGCCATAGCGGTCACTGATCGCCCCCCAGAGCAGCTGCCCCAGACTGAAGCCGATGAGATAGCCGGAGATCGTGAACTCGACCATGCCTGCATCCGCATGCAGAGAGCGCCGCATCGCCGGCATGGCGGGCAGGTAGAGATCGGTGGAGATCGAAGCGAACCCCATGAGCAGACTCAGAACAGCCAGCACATACCAGCCCGGAGCGGCCAGCAGCGCAGTACTGGTGTCCCCGTGCGAATTTGGACGAATGGATTCAGACATGATAACCTTATTTCAAACTTTCCATAAATAAACACGCAAGCTTGTCAGTTGAAACAAATTATAATTCTCCACGGACAAATTCGGAATATCCGATCCTACCAGAATATTGCCTGTTCCTGCATGGACCATGGTTTTTTTAGGATACAATCATTCGAAATGTTGTCTAAAGCTAAAAATCAGGGCAACTTCACTTTCGGTGGCGGAGAGCCGGTACAGCCGACCTGCATAAAATGATTTGACTAACCGCACTTAGTTGTATACACAACATTAATATGACGTTTTCATATGATCGCAATAAATCTCTGGGGCATCTGGCCGGGCTGACAAGCCGGCTGCTGAGCCAAGCGCTTGCCACGCGGTTCCAGGCGGCGGATATTGACATGACCGCTGAACAATGGGGCGCCATTCTCGTGCTGTTGGACGGTGATGCCATAACGCAAAAGCAGCTTGGAGAGCAGCTATACCTTGAAAAGTCCAGTGTGAGCCGCTTGCTGGACGGTCTCGAGCGGCGTGGCTGGATTGTGCGAACCAAGGACCCGAAAGACAGCAGGCAAAAACTCGTAGCAGCGACGCCAAAGGTCCTGGAAACGGCCGAACGTTGCGCAGTCATCGCCACAGCCCTTCTGGAAGACGCCCAGCGCGGCATGACCGAGGAGGAGCAGCTGGTCTGCCGGTCGTTCCTGTCGCGAATCATCGCCAACCTGCATGAATTGACCGGATAGGCATACGATAAAAATGAGCTAAATTGTTGCATATACAACCTTTAAGGAGGCAAAATGACCGTGCAATCGATACTCGAAGAGACCCAAACCTTTCTGGAACATCTGGGTCTGAACGAAGAGCCTTTTGGTGTGTATTACGACGACGTCAAACCAAAAAAAGCCTTCGGCCCAAAAACCGGTGTACCCATCTCCCGGGAATCGGAGGAAAAAGGTCAGGTGGACATGCAGGAAGTAATGAAAACTTTCTCCTGCGTTATCGGCAACATCTGGCTGGCCAGAAAAAAGAAATGCGCTGCCTTTATTTCAACGGAAGAGTATGGATGTCTCGGTGGGGTTTTCTACTGTTCCATGATGAAACCCAACCTCAGGTTCATCGAACATTACGTGACAACGGGCTTTGAAGGGACACCCGTTCAAGGGGAGCGATACCTCCCCTCGCCCGAGTCCATGAGGAAGTTCCTTGAAAAGGTCGACCCCCGCAAAGCACCGGCAAAATACTGTATCTTCAAGCCCCTATCCTTATTTTCCGACAACGAGGAGCCCGAATTTGTCATCTTTTTTGCCCGGCCCGAAGTATTGACCGGCCTTTTCGTCCAAACGACCTTCACCACGGGAGAGGTGGACTGTGTGGCCAGCCCCTTCGGCGCCGGGTGTACCAACATCCTGGCCTGGCCGCTTTATTACAAGGAAAAGGGGCTGGAAAAAGCGGTGCTCGGCGGTTTTGACCCCTCGGCCAGAAAATTCCTAAAAACCGACGAACTGACCTTCACGGTTCCCTGGTCCCTGTATCAAAAAATGCTGAAGGCCCTGCCGGAATCCATGTTCAATGTCGACGGGGAATGGACGTCCGTACGAAAAAAAGTCGATCGCAGTGCAGCGGCCTGGGGAGAAAAGGAGTAAGCATGCCGGCTGTGTGCAGCACGTCTTCGTGGAAGGCTGCGGGACCATGGCGGCCGGCCAACCCATCGTTTCACTGATGAACCTTTCCACATTGGTGCAGGGCCATCGGAAAATTCATTCAGTTCAGCGAGATGCCTGAAAGCCGGCTGCAAATTTCCATGAGCTGATCCTGCCGGCTTTCGTCACAGGCAATGGGATCGGGCGGCTGCTGCCGCATGTGGTGGAAGTATTTGCCGCTGACGCAGGCCGCCGCGTCGCCGGAAACCGCAAGCCAGACCTGGGTGCGGCACCCCTCATCGAGATCATCCGGCGCATGGGGGCCGCCCATTCGGGTCGGCACCCAGCCCGGGTCCACCGCGTTGGAGAAAACATCCGGCCAATAACGCGCCACCGCAAACGCCAGGAGCAGGTCATGCAGCTTGGTTTCAGCGTAGGCTGCCGAGCTGTTCCACGAACGCCGTTTCCATTGAACATCCGAAAAATCCGCGTTTGCGCCACGATGCATACTGGAACTGAGGTAAACCAGCCGCTTGGGCCGCTGGATAAGTGCGGTCAGGATATAAGGCCCCAGGGTGTTGACGGCGAAATGGCGGGAAAGCCCGTCTTGCGTTTCAATGCGACGCGGTGCGCGATAATCGGTGCCGGCATTGTGAATGACGGCATCGAAACGACCGATCCGGTTGACCTGCTCGGCGATACCGCAGGTCTGATCGATGCTCGACAGGTCCCCGGTCAACACCGCTTCCGCTGCCGGCAGCCGGCGCCTTGCGTCGGCCTCACGCGCTGAATTCCTCGCATGTAAAACGACCCGGTGCCCCCGGGACACCAGCAACTCGGCAGCCAGGAACCCCAGGCCATCGGTGGCGCCGGTGATAAAAACAAGTGACATGACAATCGCCTTTTTAGGCGGCGAATCCGTCGATCTTTGCTTCGCCGCGTTTGATTATGGGGCCGAGGTCTTCACAACCCGTATCGTACCGGACATCCCGCGAATATATTCGCTCCCGGATACGGCATGTCCAAGGGTATACAACCCTGCCGCACCACCGAAACGTCCGTAAAACATCACGACGTCTCCCCAGGGCGCATAGTAGGCGAGCGTTCCAGTCTCATGCGCCGCCGCTTGCGGGGTGTCGGCGGTATCGAGCTTCTTTGGCGGATAGAAGATTTTCTCGTTGCTGCCGTAATTTTCCACTTCGATGCGCAATGGCAGCTGGGCGTAGAGGCTCTTTGCCGCCGCACTGTTGTTGAGTTCGAACACGGTGGTGTTTCCGTTTGCCGTTACACTCAGGTTCATAACCGCTTCAGTTTCCGGCATATTCGGTTCATCCTTTTCAATTCGTGCGCTGCCTGACATTTTTGCGATCTCCTCGATTCCGGTTACGTTGATGCCCAGCCGGTGCATTTCATCGCCGGCATAAAAATCCTTGTAGAGCATAAATACATCGCCCCAAGGTTCATAGTAGCTCAGCTCTCCCTTTTTCCCGTCATGATACGCCTCACGAGCGGTTACGTTCAGCTTTTCGGGCGGATAGAACATCCACTGGGCATCACGAAAATTGGTGAGGTCCAGCTCCAGCGGCAGTTGATCGTAGAATTCTTTTGCGGCAGCGGTGTCATATAGCCGAAAGGTTGCCGTGTGCCCCCTGGACGCAATCTTGACCTGCATTTCCGATAAGGGCAACCCATGCACCTCATCGGCGGGGGTAGTCGCTTTTCCCTCTTTATCTAAAAAAGCAACGAGCGTGAAAAGCATCAAGCCGGCCATAGTTACAGATAAAAGTTGTTTCACGGGGTTCCTCCTTTCAAACGCCACCAACTGAAAAACGGTGATGGGTTTTCATCCGGCATTACCGGCTCGCCGATTTCGGGTGTCAGAAGCCGGTATGATTGGTTTTGGCATGCTTCTGTCAGACGTTTGAAGGGCTCGTCCCAGGGATGATTGGCAATGGTGAACCGGCCCACATGGGCGGGAATCAAAGCTCGGGCACCAAGGTCTTGGGCGGCCCGGGCCGCCTCCTCCGGCGTCATGTGGATATAGGACCAGCGAGGGTCGTACTGCCCACAATCCAGGAGCACCAGGTCAAACCCGCGAAATACATCTCCGATCTCGGAAAAGTGCGGCCCGTAGCCGCTGTCTCCACTGAAAAAGATCCGCAGTTTTGGGGTCTGGATGGCAAACCCCGCCCAGAGCGTCTTATTCTCTTTGAACAGTCTGCCCGAGTAATGCCGCGCAGGCAGTACATGAACGGAGAAGTCCTTTCCCAGTGCGATCTCTTCCCACCAATCCCCCTCACGGATCGTATCCACGGGGTAATCCCAGTACTCGAAATACGTTCCGACTCCCAGGGGGCAGATCACCTGCTTCACCTTTGATCTGAGCGTCAGAACCGTAGAATAGTCCAGGTGGTCCCAGTGGTCGTGGGAGATCAGCAGACAGTCGATCTCCGGCATATCTCCGGCGGCATAGATGGTGGTGCCGTCGAAGGCCCTGTTCATAAACGAAAAGGGCGCCGCATGGTCGCTGAAAACCGGATCGATCAAAATTCGTTTGCCACCGATCTGGACGAACCAGGATGAATGACCCAGCCAGACCACGGCATCTGTTTCCGGGTTCAGCGCCTTCAAATCTGTCTTAACGACCGGTACCAGTGAATCCGGGATCAGCCGATCATTTTTGTCAAAAAAACCGCTCCAGATGACTGAAGCCAACCCGACATCTGTTGAGAACTTGGGCGTGGGTATCCGGTTTTGAAATTTTCCATCCCTGTAATTGGATGACCCCTGAATGCGGTCAAGGCGACCCCCTTGGGGAAGTTTGCCGAATCTGGGCTGGTCGAAAACGGTACAGGCGCCCAATGCGAGACAGATGGCAACGATCAGAAGAAAACCCAGTGTGGCAGTTAATCGTTTCCCCATATTCTACCTGTCCAAGTCAATGGTGACCTTGATGGTGCTCCCCAGATCCCTGACGGCCTGGATGTCAGTGCTGATTTGTCCAAGGATAACCAGGTCTGGATTCCCTGAAGAAGCCTCTTTCGTTTCAGTGAAAATCACAAAATCCCGGCCGGGAATCCAATAGGCCAGATCTCCGCTGCGATACCCTGCCTGCACATCTTTTTTTTCATAATGCATTGGCGCAAATCCGCCGCAATAATCGACTGGACCGCGGTTGAGGGAGACGGTCACAGGCAGCATCGCCGCCAGATCCCTGGCCGGGGCGGTGTTATGCAAAATGGCCGGAATCACGGTATTTCCGATGGTCAGTGTAATCTTGGTGCCGTTTTCATTAGAAGTCTTCGAGCCGGCATTCGAGGCGTGCACCGTGCTGCAGCCGGCAAATGAAAGCAGCATCAGCATAACTGCGGAAAAAGAGAGAAGCGATTTCATTGTTATCTCCTTTTGCGCCTTATATGGTATATCCTGGTTTTTTAAAAAGCGCATCCACTTTTTTGCGAATCAGCGGATCATAAACCTTCTCTTTCCAGTCTTTCGGGTCGATTTCTTCAATGGCGACTGAAATCGATCCTTCACCAGAACCGGTGATGTTGACAACGTCTTCAACGATGGCGTCGGTCAACTGCCTTTTTTTGTCTTCCGGCGTTCCGGCCCGGATTTTTACCGTAACATGCGGCATGTTTCTTCCTTTTCCTTTTTCACGATGGTAAAGATGCACATCTGATAATATTTTTTCACATGGAATATCCCGGCTTCTTGTAAAGGTTTTCCATGTTCCCCCGGATTTCCGGATCGTATACCTTCTCCTTCCAGTCACCAGAGGAGATCTCTTCGATGTCGACCGAAACCGATTCTTCGCCGGATCCGATGATACTAACAACATCTTCAAAGATGGCGTCGGAAAGCCGCTGCTTGATCTGTTCAGACCTTCCGGGCCAGAGCTTTACAATCACATGTACCATGTCGTTCTCATGGTACCCTTCCGAAGCGAACGTTTGACCCGTGTTTTCCTTTCCGGGAAGAACCATCCCCGTCAAATCGCACACGGCTAAGGTTCCCAGAGCGACCGCGCTTTTTTTGATAAAACCCCGGCGTGATAATTTATTCTCCATCCGTCGTCCTTTATCTTATTGTCAGGCGTTTCGCCCCATCGTGTACGCCTGTTCGAAAGCGGGGCTATCTTTGGCGGCGCCTTCGTCCCATGCTCCGGTAACGGCCATGACGCCTTTGTCTTTAACGCCGCTAAAACTCCTGGTGAAAACTCTCAGGCTTTCAACGGAGCTTTCCACCTGAGAGCTCCCACCGGCGCAGGAAACCGCGAAATAGACGTCTTTGTCCCGAATCATGGTGTAAATGGGGCACACCCTGTCGATGAAGACCTTCATCCGACCGTTCATCATGTGAAAATAGACCGGGGTGGCAAGCACCATGATGTCGGCAGCGAGCATTTTTTCGTGAATTTCGGCCATGTCGTCTTCCAGAACGCATGAACCTGGATTATGGATGCAAGCCAGGCACCCGGTACAGTGGTCGATATTTTGCTCCGACAGCCGGATTTTCTCCACATGGTGACCGGACGCCTGCGCTCCCCGCATGAACCTATCACAAAGCGCATCGGAGTTGCTGTTTGCTCTGGGGCTTGCCGAAATAATCAGTATTTTTTTGCCTGGGGCGTTGTTTCTTGCGGCCTGTGCTTCCGATGACAGGACAGTGGAGGCCATCCCCGCAATAAAAGGAGCTGCTGCCATGGCAACACCGGCTTTAAGAAAATCCCGACGTTCATGGGAGACAGCCGTTCGTATGTTACCCATGCGCTTGTTTCTGACCTCCATGTCCGACCTTCCTCATATCGTAGATCTTATTTCCTGCTGCTCAACACCTCGGTAAGGATATTGCGGGCGCTTTCGGCCTGGGCCTTGCCCACCTTGGCGCCCAGTACGGAGATGAAGCCGTTCATCTGAGCTTCGGTCAGGCCGGTATTCATGGCCGCGCCAAGGTGGAATCTCAGTTGCCCTTCGGTGCCGGTCATGTTGGCCAGGGCCGAAATGGTGGCCAATTCCCTGTCCTTATGGCTGATCACATCACGGACAAAAAGATCTGCAAACAGGTGTTCTTTCAGGAACATATCCATGGCGGGCGAGAAGACCTGCCACTTGGCCCCGGAAATATCTGTTTCCCTTCCGGCAAGTTTGGCCCTCACTTTGGCCCCGTAAGCGTCCCTGTTAAAATCCGCCGGAACGGGGCCGGCCTCTTTGCCCACCGTATCTTCGATGCCGTTTGCCTTCCGTTCGTCCACGACCCCCATAAAGGCGCCCATGGCGTTCAGGCTGCGGGGGAATCCCGTATAGGCATACAGGTGGACCAGGACTTCCTTGATTTCATTGACCGTCAGGCCATTGTCCAGTCCTTGATTCAATACCGGTTTCAGCCGGTCCATATCTCCACTGGCGGTAAAGGCCGCGATGGGAATGATGCCCTGCTGTCTTTGATCCAGGGATAGAACGTTTTCCTTATGTTTCTTTTCCAAACCCAGGGCTGCTCCCGGAATCGACAGGGCAATTGCGATGAAAAAAGAAATAACAGCTGATTTCATGGCGACCTCCTTATTTTCCAAGGTACTGCTCATCCGTGACCTTTTCCTTCCAGATGACGTTCTGGCCATCCAGAACACCGGTAAGGACCAGATGGGTCATGGGGGAGTCAGGCGTGGCACCGTGCCAGTGATCGATGTCGGGCGGGCACCAGACGGCGTCGCCGGTCTTGATTGTAACAATCTTTCCATCGCGCGTCCCGGTCAGGCCGACACCTGCGGTCACAACCATATGTTGTCCCGCGGGATGGAGATGCCAGGCGGTTCTGGCGCCGGGCTGAAACGTGACATAGGCCCCTGAGTAATGGGCGGTTTCATTGGAAGGAAACACCATATCCACCTGAACGTCACCGGTAAACAGGTTGTCCGGCCCTTTGAAAGACTTCTGGGTCCCGGCCTGAAATATCTCCTGTGTAGCCTTGCTTGAACCGGCATAGGCGGCTGTTGCGAAAAAAGTCAAAATAGTTGTTAGTATTGTTAGTTTTTTCATATTGTTATCTCCTTTTTTTTAAGGGAGGGGTATATTTATTGATATACGGGGAACACGCTGGCCTCCCCATAATCCTCGATGCGTTCCATGTTTTTCAACCGCTCCATATCTTCTTCAGAGATAGCAAAATCTACGTCCGCATTGTCTTTCATGTGGTCCGGCTTTGCGGTCTTCGGCAAGGGAAGGAGATCAAGCTGCAAGGTATAACGAATGCAGAGCCGTGGCACGGAAACGCCATATTTTTTCGCCATTTCGGCGATTTCCCCGTTCTTCAGGATCTCTCCGTGTCCAAAGGGAGAATAGGCCTCCACAAGCATGCCCTTTTCCTGAGAATATTGAATCAGCTCTTTGGGTGTGTTGCTGATATGTGCCAAAATCTGATTGACCATGGGTTTGACAGAGCAGGACTCGAGGATGTTATCGATGTCCGCTTTTTCAAAATTCGAAAGACCGATGGCGCGAAGTTTCCCGGCTTCATAGGCTTCTTCAAGTGCCCTCCATGCTTCGCGGTTTCCTTCAAAGTAAGGATCGGGCCCACGGAATTCCGTCCATGGATACGGACTGTGAATGATCATCAGATCAAGATAATCGAGCCCCATGGTTTTAAGCGACGTATCAATCGATTCAACAGCCTCTTTATAGGACTTTACTTCCGCCGCAAGTTTGGTGGTCACAAACAGGTCCTCTCTGTTTACACCACACGCCCGGATACCCTCTCCAACACCGGCTTCATTCCCGTATGCCTGGGCCGTATCAATATGCCGATAGCCGATTTCAACCGCATCCTTCACGGCCTGGGCGGCATTTTGATCGGGTATAAACCAGGTTCCAAGACCCAGTTTCGGGATTTCAATTCCATTGGACAGCGTATATGTTTCTTTCAGTATCATACTGTGACCTCCTTTTATTTGATTAAAAAAGGCTCCATGTTTACTGGTCTTACGGATCGTTATCTGCCAAGATTTTCGGTAAAAAAGGATTCCAGTTTGTCAAACGGTATCATATCGGTCCGGTCGTACAGATCAATGTGCCTTGCGCCCGGAACAATGACGAGTTCCTTTGGCTCGGCAGCCATTTTATAGGCATCTTCTGTGAAGTATCTTGAGTGGGCATTCTCGCCCATGATGAATAGAATCGGTCTTGGCGAAATCGTCTCGATGGTGTTCAACAAAGGGAAATTCATGAAAGCCATGTTGCTTGTTTGCGTAAACGGGCCGTGTGATCTTGGATGATGGCCACGCTCCATGGCGTAGTATTCCCAAAACTCACTCGAAATGGGATCCAGGCCTTCCGGAATGGAATCGGCCGCTTCACTAGGGAATCCCGGGGGCAACAACGGACTGCCGTTTTCAAAATCCTTCCAGCGCTGCTCTCCAAGCTGGTCGAGGGTTTTGCTGCGCTGTTCGTCAGGCATCCCGTCTTTCCACCCGTAGCGGATAACACGGCTCATATCGTACATGCTTGCCGTGGCAACGGCTTTGATGCGATGGTCTACCTGCGCTGCGGTGAGGGCAAATGCCCCGCTGCCGCAGATGCCGATCACGCCGATTCGGTTTCTGTCCACAAAGGGACGCGTCCCCAGAAAGTCCACGCCCGCGCTGAAATCTTCAACGAATATATCGGGCGAGGACACGTGTCTGGGCATACCGCCGCTTTCGCCATTGAATGATTCATCGAAGGCCATGGCGACAAATCCCCTTTCTGCCATGGTCTGGGCATAGATGCCGGCACCCTGCTCCTTGACGCCGCCATAGGGTGTGCCTATGAGAAGTGCCGGATATGTTTTGGATTTATCGATGGTTTTGGGCATATACATATCCGCGGCCACGGTGATTCCGTATCTGTTGGGATAGGACACTTTTTCTTGAATCACCTGGTTGCTTTTGGCAAAGGTCTTGTCCCATTTCTGGGCGCCGACCGTCATGGAAGCGCACCCCATGAAAAAAAGCGAGACCACAACCGCCAAAAGCGTTCGAATGTAGCAAGTCCGTGTTGACTTCATTTTCATATTAAATCCCCTTTCATTAAGAATAATTGTTATCAATTTAAACTTTATAATAATACCCGGACGGATGACTTTGAATACCTGATCCTGCCAATAGATTGCCTATTCCTGCATACAATTCTATTTTCGTGCGACTGCCCATGGACGGGATTCACTCCGGTCAAAAGAGTGGGTGTTCATGGTCTTTGCTATTGTGCAGTCACCTTGTCCATCTTATCCCCCGGGCGGTGAGAATAGTAATGGAAACACTACCGTGTTTGCGTTTTCACCTGCAGACATCGCAACCGTAACCCGTTAAGAACCGCTTGAGAAGTTGGTTGCGTTTTTCGTCATCGACAACAAGGATCGTCCAGGCCATGGCAGTGTCCTTGGCGTCGCCACAAACGCCATCGCGCTCATCTGTAGTATGATATTGTTTCGTGGGAATCGTAGAAATGGTTTTTGCACAAACAAATGATGACTGAACCGAAACAACGGAGAGAAGAAGGGTTGCAGGTAGAAGCCTGCAACCCTTCTTTTGGCTTTAGAAGCACTCTTTCAAGATTTTCAATATTTCTTCAGTAGTAAGCTTTTTATATCCGCCTTCCAGAATAAATGTAGACTCGGCAATCTTCGGAAGCATTTCTTCCGTTGCTCCAAGCGCTTTAAGCGACGTCACGATTCCACACTCTTTACAGAATGCCTCGAGTGCATCGATACCCTCTTTGGCAATCGCTTCTTTTGATTTTCCTTTAGCGGCAATTCCCCACACCTCAGTTGCAAAACGCGCGAATTTATCAACGCCATGGGGGTAAATGTGCCTGTAATAAGGAAGGGAGACTGCAGCAAGCCCCATACCGTGCGCACAGTCCGTATACGCGCCGAGCTGGTGCTCGATCATGTGAACCTGCCAGTCCTGTGCTTTGGACAGTCCGGTCATTGTATTTAATGCAAGGGTTGCATTCCACATGATGTTGCTGCGCGCTTCATAATCTTCCGGATCTTTCAATGCCGCACGGGCATTGTCGATTGAGGAACGAAGCAGCGCCTCGATGAGATAGTCGGTTGTATTGCAATCATCCCCGGTGAAGTACTGCTCCATCAGGTGGGACATGGTATCAAACACACCGCTGACCATCTGGTACCGAGACACCGTATAGGTGTACTCAGGATTGAGAATAGAAAATTTTGGGTATATATCAGCAGGAAAAACTCTGCCGGCCTTTATTTTTGTCTCTTCATTGGTAATCACCGAGCCGCCGTTCATCTCGGAGCCTGTTCCAACCATCGTAAGAATGGATGCGACAGGAACCGTTTTGTTATCCACCGGCTGGAATTGAAGCCAGTACTTTGTAAACGGATCGTCGTCGCAATAGGCGGAAACAGAGATGCCTTTGGCACAGTCGATGACGGAACCACCCCCAACGGCCAAGATAAGGCTGACATCATTCTTGCGGACCAGTTCGCAGCCTTCCAGCATTTTGCTGTATGTGGGGTTGGGCATAACACCGGAGAGTTCGACAACCTTTTTTCCCGCTTCATTCAGGGTAGCGATAACGTTGTCATAGATCCCGTTTTTCTTGATGGCTGTCTTTCCGTAAACCAGAAGAACCGTCTCTCCATACTGTTCCAATTCTCCTTTAAGGTTGGATAACGATTCTTTCCCAAAATGAATGGTCGTCGGATTATAGTAGGTAAAATCTAATTTCATGGTCATATCCTTTTTTATTTAAGTTGATTGTATTCCTCGTCCGAAACCGGTTCCAGCCATTCGTTAGATCCGCCCTCAGAAGGTACTTCCACGGCCACATGGGCAAACCAGCTGTCTTTGGCGGCCCCGTGCCAGTGCCTGGTTTCCGGCGGGATATTGACGACATCTCCTGCGCGGAGTTCTCTGGCCGGTTTTCCTGCTTCCTGATACCAACCGCGCCCGCCGGTCACCAAAAGGATTTGGCCCCCTTTGTGATGGACATGCCAGAAGTTGCGGCAGCCCGGCTCAAAGGTTACGTTGCCGATGATCACGCCTTCCAGGGAAAGCATGTTCAAATAACTTGTCCCTGTAAAATAACGGGCGAACGCTTCATTCAGTTCCCCTTTCGGGAAAATGCCTTCCCCGGTAAACGGGGCGTCCGCCTGGGTTCTTGATGCTGTTGACGTATCGGAATTGTTTTTTAATGAACACATAATACCTCCTTGGGTAACCAATAGTTTTTTTAACGATGTTGTTTTATTTCCTGGAAGATAATCCCATGGTCCTCAACCAGTCGCGGATGGCTGCCGGGGTAAGGCCGTCTCCCCTGTTGTAAGCACCGAATCCTTGTTTGACAGTCGCGTTCGGGCACAATGCTGCGATATCCTTCTCGAAGGAACCGCCCCCGCCGCCGCCATGGGTGTGAAACGAGATGACGGTCTTGTTTTCCAGATCCAAGCGGTCAACAAAAGAGGCCAGCGGTGGCGCCATGGTGCTGCACCAGATCGGGGTTCCCAGGAACACGACTGAATAAGACGTCATATCCGGCATGGCTTTCAGATCCGGCCGGAAGCCCGACCGGATTTCCTCCCTGGCCTGTTCCACCGCAGCCCTGTAGTCTGTGGTGTACGGCGGGACAGGTTCGATCTCAAATAACGTTCCGCCGGTTTCCTGCTTTATCATTTCGGCGATTTTTTTGGTGTTTCCGGACCAGGAATAATAGGCAATCAGAATATCGTTTTTCACTGTCGTTTTTTCCCTTTCACCTTATTTTGAGCCTCCAAAACCTGTTCAAGGACCCCTTTGGCGTTAAGCGCAACCTCAGGACCGCAACAGGCGTCAAGAACCGTCAGGAAATCATGGAGCTGTTCCGGGGTTATTCCATTGTTCAGGCTTATGGCATAATGCGACTGGAGCTGGCTGTTGACGCCTTTAATGTTTGCCAGAGCAGCAATGGTTGCCAATTCGCGTTCACTCCAGTCGAGCAAGTCGCGCTGAAAAATGTCGCCGAAAAGATGGGCCTTGAGAAACCGGTCAATGGCCGGGGCAAAATCGAATAGAGGGCCTGTGACCGCCTGTCCCACCAGTTTCGTTTGATTTTCCGTGCCGAACTCAAGGCTGCTTTTGTCGGCCGGCAAGGGGCTCGCTTCTTTGCCCACCTCGTCCTTGCATCCTTTTTCCTTGCGGGCATCCAATACAGCCATGAACGTGCCGATGGCATTCAGGCTTCTGGGAAAACCGGCATAAGCGTAAATCTGAACGAGAATTTCCTTGATTTCATTCACGGTCAGACCGGCATCGAGCCCTTTTTCAATACTCGCTTTCAGTTTGTCCAGATTTCCGCTGGCTGTAAATGCGGCGATGGGGACGATCGCTCGCTGTTTCGTATTGAGTTTTGTCTCCATTGTGTGTGCCTCCAATGTTATGCGTTTAACCCCATACTGAATATACGTCTCCACGAATTGGCTTTAAATGCCTGTTTCTGTCTAAATTTTGCCTGTTTCTGCTTCCGGGTGTGTTTTTGGTTGATTGAAAGCTTAATTGTTGTCTAATTTATGCTTAAATAGAAGGAGGAACGTTTCATGTCAAAACTGGTGGAACTGCTACAGAACTTTCCGGAAATCAACGACGGACTTTTCGAATCGGGGCTCAAAGGGGTTCGTCTTTTCAAAGAAACCAAGCCTCTCCCCCGACAGCCGCTGATCTATGATCCGGGGATCTGCATCATTGCCCAGGGTCAGAAAACCGGCTACCTGGGTGGCCGGACGTTTCAGTATGATGCCAACCATTACCTGGTCACCACCGTGACCATGCCCTTTGAATGCGAGGCCTTTGCAAGCCCCGAGAAGCCTTTGCGCGGCCTGTTTATCGATATCGACATGGCCCAGTTGAATGACTTGATCGGCCGATTGGGGCTGGAACTGGAAATCGAAAATCACCGTGAAAAGGGACTGCCCCGCGGGATTGGTCCGGCCGTCATGGACGACGATATGGCGGATGCGACAGCAAGGCTGGTCAAGTGCCTTCAGTCAGAGGTGGAAGCCGAAATCCTGGGTCCGGGCCTGGTTCGGGAAATTCTTTACCGGGCGCTTTGCGGCACTCAGGCTCCACTCCTTTATTCACTGGCCATGCACAGCGGCACGTTTTCCCAGGTGGCGCGCGTATTGAAAGTCATGCAGGACGAGTATGCCGGGAAACTCGACGTGGAAAAACTGGCCGGCAAAGCACGCATGAGCGCCTCGGCATTTCACCGGGCTTTTAAAGAGATCACATCGGATTCCCCCATGCAGTATCTGAAAAAAATCCGCCTGGCCAGAGCCAGGGATCTGATGATGCAGGAGAACTTGAAGGCCTACATTGCCGCCGACAAGGTAGGATACGAAAGCTCATCCCAGTTCAGTCGTGAATTCAAGCGCTATTTTGGTCAAAGCCCGGCAGAGATGATGAGAGAAGTGCGCGCTGCATGACGTGAAATAGATTTTGCTGCAGGAGCATCTATATAGCAAACCCACCTCGTGCCAATTCGTCTAAAGAATATTTCGAAATTCATAGAGGTCCAACTGAGAGCTTAACCTTTTAAGGGTATTTATTTGAATAATTGACACTATCCCAAAACTGTTGTTAACTTTATTTGTTCAACCTATTATTCCTAAAAGCCAAACCCATTGCAAAATCGGGACGGAAAACCACGGGTCTCAATAATCCCGTTGCGTCGCTGATATTCCTGAACTTGGGTTAACCTGAGACAGCCGGGCTGCCGACAGTGACATCGTCAAAGTCACTAGAGGAGCAGTTCGGCTTTTTTTGTTAGCGCACCAGGCAAAAAGATCTTATGAAATCTGAATAAAGGAGGGAGTAAAATGCCACAGCAAAACAAAGGAATGAAGAATCAATACGACGTTGTTGTGATCGGCGCAGGCATCGGTGGTTTGACGTGCGGTGCCTTCCTTGCAAAGGAGGGGATGAGCGTTTTAATAGCCGAACAGCAATCCAAACCCGGCGGCTACTGCACATCTTTCCTTCGCAACGGATTCACCTTTAATGTCGGATTTGACTTTTTCGTAGGAGCGGAAAGAGGTGGTATGTTTGATAAGCTGTTAGATGAATTGGGGCTTAAAGATGAAATGCAATTCGTTGATCTTGCTCCTCCCTCCAGGATTGCTGGCAGCGATTATAATCTTCCTCTGACACCTCTCGAAGATCTGGCCGCAGAGTTGAAGAAAATGTTTCCAGGTGATGTCCAAAATATTGATACGTTTTTTCAAGATTGCAAAGCCGTTACAAGCGAAATACTTGCATTGGCAGAGCCGTCCCCCGACTTGCTCGGTATTGGAGGGAAAATAGGAGTAATGATCAAATTTCTGTTCAAGTCTCCTAACGTCAAGAAGTATGGCGGGCAATCTTATCGAGAGGCACTTAAAAAGTATTTCAAAGAGCCGAAGTTGAGAGCGATTCTGGCCTCCCTCGACCATTATGATCCAGGATGGGCCGCCACGGAGCCAATGAAGGTAGTGGGTTTCCCCGCTTTTCAATATCCCAGGGGAGGATCTCAGGCATTGGCGGATGTTTTTTCCAATGGTGTGAAAAAGCACGGCGGGGAATTGGCCTTAAAGTCCACGATTACCAAAATCATGGTTGAGAATGGCAAGGCGGTTGGTGTGCAGCTCGGAGATGGCAGCAGGGTCAATGCACGGTATGTCGTATCCAATGTCGATGCCAGGCAGACTTTTCTACAGCTAATTGGCGAGAAATATCTGACCTCGAAGTTTGTAAAGGAATTGAACAATGAGCGCCTTTCGGCTCCCGTCTTACTGGTCTCTCTGGGAGTTGATATGGACCTTAAAGCGATGGGCTTTGACGGAACGTCAATCGTTTATAATCGCAGCGATAATGTCGATGATGTCTGGGGCGGTGATCCTGAGAAGTGCTCGCTTTGGATAATGATGCATTCACTCCGTGACCCTTCCCACGCTCCTGCGGGTAAGGCAACCGTTCAGCTTATGACACAATTTCCCTACAATTATATGGATTACTGGAAGAGAGAGATGAACGGCACGCGAGGTAAGGAATATTCAGAGATTAAAGATGCCCTGGCCAGCAAATTAATCGTCGCAGCAGAAGAGGTCGTCCCACAGCTTTCAAAACACATCGTATGCAAAGATATTGCTACCCCTCTAACCTTCGAGCGCTACACCTCGAATAGTGAAGGCGCATGCTATGGTTGGTTCCCTGGCCCGAAGGGTAAGTTGCGAAGTCAAAAAACGCCGATAAAGAACCTTTACCAGGCGGGGCACTGGACGTTCCCTGGTGGTTCAATATTTGCCGTTGCCTTGTCAGGTAGAAACGCTGCCCGTTTAGTTCTAAAGGATACGAGATAATGTTCCCGCATGAGTATCTGCAAAACAATGGAGACCCGATACCAATCTGCTCGGGTCTCCACATCGCTGCTTGTTAAGCCGCTGTTACGGCGATTTGCCGTGGAACGGCCTTTTCCGCCTTGGGCAGGGTCAGGCGCAGCACCCCGTCCTGGTGTTTGGCTTCGATCTTGCCCTGGTCGATGACCTCTGAAAGGGTGAACTGGCGGGAATAGCGTCCGATTTCAAACTCGATCAGTACGTCCGATTCATCCTTTTCCTCAAACGGTTTGACCTCTCCGGAAATGCTCAGCACATTGTCGTTCAAGTCGATGGCGATATCTTCGGAAGCCACGCCGGGCATGTCGGCCAGCAGCGTGATCTCTTTATCGTTTTCAAAGATATCCACGTCCGGCGTAAAGACCACGCCGGGGCGTGTCTGCTCGGCTGGTGCGGCCACTTCCTGTTTGTCTTTTACCTGAAGCTCTTTGGAATCGCTCATGGCTGGTCCCTCCTTTCAAATATCCAGGATTAATGGATGGTGATCTGTTTCGGCTTGGCCGCCTCGGCTTTGGCAATGGTTACCTTCAGCATTCCGTTGGCCAATTTGGCGTCCACCTTGTTCGCGTCGATATCGCCGGGCATTCCGATAGTACGGGAGAACTTGCCGGCTTCGCGTTCGCGGCGGTGATATCTGACGTTTTCCCCTTCGGAGGCAATCGTGCGCTCACCCGAAATGGTAAGTTTCCGGCCGACGGCCTGAATATCAAGAGCGTCAGCCTTGATGCCCGGCAGCTCGGCCCGGACATAATAACTGTCCGCATCTTCCGTGAGATTGATGGCCGGAAAGACGCTGGCAGGCCTCCAGCCCAGACCCGGCCTGCCAAGCAGACCCTGCGTCAAGCGATCCATCTGGCGGGACATACGCTCCAGTTCGGCGAACGGATGACGCCAACCCATTGTCGGATAATTCAAAATTCCTCTTGCAAACATGGCTGATCCTCCTTTTTTGGTGTTTTCCGTAGCAGGGCAAGGTTCCCCTGATTGTTTGCTCAATAACGTTTAGGCGCTCTGGATTTCGATTTGTCTTACATCCGCCTGCGGAGTCGCCTTTCTGGGCATGGTTACCATCAGGACACCCTTCTTGAAGGCGGCCGAAATGCCATCCTGGTCGGCATCTTCCGGCAGCGACAATACCCGCTGAAAAGATCCGTAGCTGCGTTCCATGCGATAGTAGTTCTTTTCTTTTTCCTCGGATTCCTGCTTCTTTTCACCCCGGATGGTCAATGTATCGTTGACAATCTCAACCTTGACATCGCTTTCATTTACGCAGGGCACCTCCACACAAACGGTGTATTCCTTGTCCGTGGCGCCCAGATCCAGAGTCGGCTTAAGCATGCCTTCGTTAAGGCGCGGCCGCAACGGGCGGTTGAAACTGAATGGCGACAACTCGAAGCCGCGAAGCGTCTGATCGAAAAGCCGGTCGATCTCCTGATGGAACCGGGCCAGCGATCCGCCAAGGACCGGGTGCCGACCATCAGCCGAGGACCGCTGGATCGGCACGGACTTGCCGGCATCCTCTTCTTCTTTTCTAAACCAGTTCCAGGGTGTCCACTTTTTCATACTCATGGCGTACCTCCTTTCCGATACATTACTTTTTTATTTTTATTTTATAGTAATTTTTTATTTCTGATTGTCAAGATGGCGATTTTATTTTTTAGCATTGGTGAGATGTTCTTTCAGGACATATTGATAAAGGTTAACCTGCATGACTTAGCGAACCTTTCAGGCTTGGGCCAAATCTTGAAATTCAGAATAATGGTTTTATATTTTATTACGAATATCAAAAATTGTATTTTAGTAATGCAACTGGCGGTGCAACATGGACGAATCGATCAAAAAAAAGGAAACCGACGCGCCGTTGCAGTCCACCGGGATTGCCGATCTTTTGGGTAAAAAATCGGTGCGGGCCACGTTTCGGCTTCACCCGACGGCGGTCGAACTGATGAGCATTATTGCCGCCCAACTGGGGTTAAAACAAAAATCGCTGTTTGATTACCTGATGGAGGATACGGATGCCCTGCACGCCGTTGCCGAATTGCGGCCGCCCGACACGAAGATTAAGGAACAGCGGATTCAAAAGACCTTTGTCGTCAGCCAGCGATCCTTAGCTGCACTGGATACAGTTGCCAAACACGCCGCGACTTCGCGGAACGACCTGATCGAAAAATCGATCCAGCGACTGCTGCCGGTTCTCGAAAAAGAGCGCCTCCGGCAGCGGAAGCGCACCATGGCATTGTCCCAAATCGCCGGGCATTTCAAACAGGGCAAGGCGCTTTTGGATGATGTCAGGGCAATGGTGGGAGAAGACGATTCGCTATATCAGTCCCTTGGCAGGGTGATGGATGCATATGGAAAGACCGTTGACGATATTCAGAAACGGATCGACAAGGGAAAACGCATATCCGAGTTTTCTCTTGATGCTTTGAAAGAGACCGACCGGAACTTCGAGTGAAAACACATCGAACGAATGGGCTTGGTTGAAATGATGGGCTTGAATAGATTTACGAAATCGAAAAACCTTAGGGAGGGAAAGCGAAATGCATGGCTGTGAAAACGAAAAAGTATTTGCTGGAATCCATCCGCCGGAGAAGGATACAACGGGATTTAAAAATCAGGAATCCTGGAAGAAAACGCTGGTGCTGCATGATTTTGGAGAAGCAACGGATATCGTCGAATTCGATCAGGTCCGGCCGGATCAGATTCCAGGGTACTGAGGCCCCTTTTTTCCTTATATTGTGGAAATACCCAGGAGTCTTCAAATGGCCAAAAGTTACTATGCCATACTGGGCATCTCTTCCATGGCAACCGCTGATGAGATCAAAGCTGCATACCGACGCCTGGCCAAGACCTATCACCCCGACTGTTATCAGGGCGGCAGCCATTTGTTCAGGCAGATCCAGGAAGCCTATCATGTTCTGGGAGATGCTGAAAGACGGCGCCAGTACGAAAGACAGATTCGTAAATCGCCCGTGCCAGAGGGTCCAAAGTCATACCCCGAGCCAGAGCCGCTGATCCCCAAAAACCGTTCGATAAAGCCCGAAGAAATCGCACCGATGCAAGCCTTTCAAACCTTTGCACCGTCACCTGAGCCCTTTTTTGATAGGATGTGGAGCAACTTTTCCAGCCTGCTTTCACCCGGATTTGGACGAACAAGAAAATTGACCATGGAAATACCCGTCAGCCGGGCGCAGGCACGGTGTGGTGGCACCATCAACATCTTTGTACCGGTAAAAGCTCGCTGTCCTTTATGCCAGGGGCACGGCCGCATCGGTGTCTATGCGTGCAGCAGGTGCGCGGGGGAAGGATCGATCTCGGGAGAAATGCCCATAGCCATTTCACTTGCCCCCGATATCCCAGACAACTATGAGGTAATGATCCCGCTGGATCGATACGGCATCCGAAACCATCGAGTTTCGATCATCTTTCGAATAGTCGAGCGTAAGCCCTTGTAGGCGATTGTCGAGCTTGCCGCAGATTCAAGGCAGGCGTCGTGGCGCTATGGTCGGCTATGCGCCGCGACGTCTAACGCCGAAGATGCGGCCAATGGTAAAATCAGATCGGCAATCCAGTAGGGTTTCGCCTTTTGAGAAGCAAAACCGCAAATAAATTCCCGAAACCATGAGTTTCGCATATTTTTCAAAAAAGGAGACACGCCTGCTTTAGAAAAGCCATCAATGCCTGACAACAGGCTTTTCAAGCAAGAAAAGGGCGCTTCGCATCCCCCTTTTTGCTCCACCTGGTGTACGGCTCACGTACCACAAGTCTCACGCTTTGGGTAACAGTCGCATCCAATCACGATGGATGCTGCTGCACGGCTTGCAGTTGATCCCCCATCCATAGACAATGTACTTTTAATTGACAAAAGTACGTACATTTGATTTATTTGGTTAAACAAACACAAAATTGCATCCTGCGGTCAAAGCATAAAGCGTATCGGTGGCATTACCGGTAATAATTCCGGTCTAAACGCGACTGTCTATGGATATAAAATTTTTCCAGTTGCAGGTATCTGCAAACCCCTGGCTCGCCAATCCCAAAGCGCACACCGGCCTGCTAAACGCTGATTTTAAATCAAATTGTCCAATAACACCCAAGGCGGGCAAATTTTCACGGGCAGATCGTGATGACATCAATCGATCCATTCGCTGAATTCAAGCTCCAGTATCGCTATAAAAAACGGCTTACCGGGGATAATTCCATTTTTCATTGGAGCGTTGTCATGAAGCAAACCCATATCGCTTTGCTGAGTATGGCGGTCTTTTTTCTTTGCGGTTGCGAAAGCGAAAAAATAAGTCCGCATGTGGTCGAGATGTCCGTCGAATTCACCTGGAAGGGCCTGAAGCCATGCGGTTGGGGCAATCCGGAGATCCGTATCGGCAGCGTACCGGGGGATACCAAATCTCTAAAGATCAGCATGTACGATCATGCCTACAGCCATGACCACGGGATCGTGCAGATGCATTACGCCGGAGAAAGGATCATCGCCAGGGACCGTTTTAAAAAGATCCAGGGGCCCTGCCCGGTTTATAAACCCGGCCGGTATGAGATCACGATCAAGGCGATGGATGCTGACGGAACGATCATCGCCATAGGAAGTTCGGTAAGGTCTTACCCGGAAGAGTGATGAAGCATTACAAAGGAGGCATAAAATGAAAATTCGGTTATTGAGATGCTCACAAATCGCTCTCTGCCTGTTGATCGCTATTATTCAGGTCGACGCCAGGGCGTGCACGACTTTTCAGCTCAAACATGCAGGCCAGGTGCTTGTCGGTAAAAATTACGATTGGATGGTGGAAAACGGTTTGGTTATCGTCAACAAGCGTGGAGTCTCAAAAACCGGGTATCAACCCACCGC
Organism: Desulfosarcina widdelii; assembly: GCF_009688965.1. Lineage (GTDB taxonomy): Bacteria > Desulfobacterota > Desulfobacteria > Desulfobacterales > Desulfosarcinaceae > Desulfosarcina > Desulfosarcina widdelii. Next base: position 1,761,854 of record NZ_AP021875.1, read on the forward strand.
GGAAAACTCCGGGCTCGATACACCGGCAGCCTGGACTTCAAAATACGGCAGCATTACGTTCACTCAATACGGTCGGGAGTTGGGTCCGGGTGGGATGAACGAAGCCGGTCTTGTCGTCGAATCCATGGGACTTTTCTGCAACACACCGAACCGAAAATATCCGGAACCGGATGACAGGGAATCCCTTCTGGCCGGGCAGTGGCGTCAGTACCAACTCGATAATTTTGCGACTGTCAAAGAAGTGATCGACAGTGATGCCACACTGAGAATCAGGCCACAAAAGGGAATTCACACCCATTTCATCATCAGCGACAGGCAAGGCAATTGCGCCACTATCGAATATCTGGACGGAAAAATGGTCTGTCACACAGGCGAGACATTGCCCTATCGTGCCTTAACCAACAACACCTATTCGCACTCACTGGACTACCTGAAGAAAGATACGATCCCTGAGCCGGACATGTACAAATCCATCGAGCGATTCATTCGCGCCGCTAAAATGGTCGAAGAATACAATCCGGAGACTTCGGCAGCACCCGTCGACTATGCCTTCAAGATCCTAAAAAGCGTCAGTTGGAGCATAGACCGGGAGTGGAAGGGCATTCCATATCAAAGCAACACGCGATGGAGCATCGTCTACGACCAGAAAAACCGGCTCATCCACTTCAAAACCCATGGCAATCCGGAGATGCGCAGCATCCGGTTGGATGCATTTGACTTTTCATGCAAAACGCCTGTTAAAGTACTCAACGTAACCGCTACCCTTTCCGGGGATGTATCGGGGAAATTCGTCGACTATACGCGGCAGGCCAATCGGGAATTGATTGAAGCCGCCTTCACCAAAACCGTCTTTTTCCCGAGATATTCTGCCAGGCAGTTGGATATCCTTGCCGATTATCCGGATACGTTTGGCTGTGAGCAATGAATGAAATAATCGCCTGTTTCAAGCTGGTATGCACTACTTGTCCACGTTTATCGCCAACTGGGATACGATGACCGTAGCAGAGATAAAACGGCGGCCAATTACCGTAAGGCCTATGGATTCGATCTGAAGCCCAAAGAGGTTGGATGTGCATAAAGGGATAAAAAAGGACATCGTCACCATCATCATTTTTTCCCTGGCCGCTTATCCCGTAGTCGTAATGGCCGCCCACTTCTCCCAAAGCTACGCAATTTTCCAGTCCCGGGGTCCCTCGTTGTCGCCACCCCGGCATCTGGAAATCGATGAACGATTTCTGGCCACCCCCGACGGGCAGCGATTGTATGCCTGGTGGCTGCAAACCGGTGATGCGAAGAAAACCGTCCTCTATTTTCAGGCCAACGGTACCAACATCAGCCAGAAAATCTTCCGGATAGAGACGTTCAAGGAGATGGGCGTCAACGCCCTTTTGATCGACTACCGGGGATATGGGAAGAGTACGGGCAGGATCAAACAGGAGCAGCATATCTATACGGACGGGCAGACGGCCTGGAACTACCTGGTTGACGAAAAACGGATCGATCAGGAGGATATCATCGTTTGGGGGCGATCTTTGGGCGGGGCTGTGGCGAGCGAGATCGCCAGGGGCAAAAAAATTGCTGCTTTGGTTCTGGAATCGACTTTCCTCTCCCTGGATACCGTTGCCCGTAGACAATACTGGTTTCTTCCGACAACCAGACTGCTGAAGTATCATTTCGAAAACGGCCGCAAACTGAAACAGGTTCGCGCGCCGGTCGTCATCATTCACAGCATGGAAGACGATTACGTTCCGTTCAGCCAGGCTCGCAAGCTGTACGAGGCCGCCTCGGAGCCTCGCTATCTGATTGAGACGACCGGCTCGCACATCGACAGCTTCGACCGTCAGTGGGCGTTTTTCGGTTCGTCAGCAAATCGCTCCGGCAACCGTCAGCAGGTTTTGTTCAGGGTGATGGAATCCATCGGTCTGGATACCTCATCGCCCACCAGACACACTACAAGATCTGACTGAGAAACAGCTTGGTCCGGTCGTGGGTGGGATTGGTGAAAAAATGCTCCGGGGTGCCTTCTTCCACGATGGCCCCGGCATCCATGAAGATTACACGGTCAGCCACCTCGCGGGCAAAGCCCATTTCGTGGGTCACCACCACCATGGTCATGCCTTCCTTGGCCAAAGTTTTCATGACGTCCAGCACCTCCCCGATCATCTCAGGATCCAGGGCCGATGTCGGCTCGTCGAACAGCATTACCTTGGGATCCATGGCCAGGGCACGGGCGATGGCCACCCGCTGCTGCTGACCGCCGGAGAGTTGATCCGGGTAGACATTGATCTTGTCGCTGATGCCGACCTTTTCCAGAAGGGCCATGGCTTTTTCATGGGAGGCGTCGCTTTTGCGCTTGCGAACTACTTTTTGGGCCAGCGTCACGTTTTCCAGCACGCTCTTGTGGGGGAACAGGTTGAAGGACTGGAACACCATGCCCACCTCGGCCCGCACCTTGTTGATATCGGTGCGCTGATCCAGGATATCGATGCCGTCGATGAAAATATGTCCGCTGGTGGCTTGCTCCAGCCTGTTGAGACACCGCAGAAAAGTACTCTTGCCGGATCCCGAGGGGCCGATCACCACCACCACTTCACCGGCCTTGATACTTGCGGTAACATCGACCAGGGCATTGATTTCGTGGGGAGCGTAAAAGGTCTTATATACATTTTTTGCCTGTATCACGATGTGGCCATCCTTCTCTCAAGATATTGCACGTACATGGAAAGGGTAAAGGTGAGCACCAGGTACAACAAGCCCAGAAGAATATAGACTTCAAAGGGCTGGAGTGTCGCCGTAACCGCTTCCCGGGCCGCCTTGGTCAACTCGCGGATGGCGATAATGCCCAAAAGCGAGGAATCCTTGATCAGACTGATGAACTGTCCGGCAAGGGGCGGCAGGATGCGGCGCATGGCCTGGGGCAAAATGATGTAGCGCATGGACTGACCATAGCTCATACCCAGGCTGCGGGCCGCTTCGGTCTGTCCACGGTGAATGGACTGGATGCCCGCCCGCACGATTTCCGAAACGTAGGCGCCGGCAAAGCAGGCCAGAGAGGCGACCCCGTACCAGAAGGCCGGGATCTGTCCGATGCCGTAGGACGCAAGCAGGTCGTTGATCAACGTCCCCAACACGAAGTACCAGATCAGGATCTGTACCATCAGCGGCGACCCCCGGATCAGTTCCACATAAACAATGGACGTCCATCGCAGGGCCGGGTTGTCGGAGATGCGCATCAATCCGCTGATGACGCCGAGGATCACGCCGAATATCGTGGCCATCACACTGATCTGCAGCGTGATCCACAAACCGATCATCAAAAGGCCGGCTTTCCATTTCTTGTAGCTGGCCAGGGTGTCGCCCGGGGAGATGAATTCGCCTTCGCTCACCTTCACGCTGCCGGCCGGTGCGGTGTAATCCTCCTCCTCGTCGAGTCCCTTGACGGTGATGATCGCCTTTTTGCCATCCTTTACGATGGAAGACACCTCCCCGTCGACGGTAGAGGTGACATCGATATCGTCCTGGTAGGCAAAGTAGATGGGGGTCCGGTTCCACCGCCAGTTATATGCGATCTTCTGGGAGGCATAATAAAACAGGCCCAGAAAAACCAGAACACCGAAACAGAAAATCATGACCCAGCGGTTGTAGTTGGCGGGCCTTCCTGTTATGCGCTGACTGTTTTCTTCACTCATGTTCAGATCTTCTTCCTGCCGGGGGTACCGGTCGTAGAAAAAAATGGGACCAAGCGATCCGGTCCGGACGACACAGGCCGGCCGTGGTTTACCGGCCGGCCTGTGTGTGGATCATGATCACCGATCGATCGTCGTCAGGATATTATTGGAGTTCTTTTTTCCAGTCGGCGCTCAAAATCCATTTGCTGTAGACCTTGTCGTAGAAACCATCTCCCTTGCACTGCCTGAGAAAATTGTTCAGCCAGTTGAGGAAATCGGGATCACCCTGGTTAATGGCCCATGCCAGCGGCTCATAGGTGAACGGCTTGTCCAGGAATACGGTCTTGCCCTTTCCCTGGCTGGAATAGAGGATGCCGATGAAAGGCAGGTCGTAGACCAGCGCGGCGGCCTTGCCGTTGATCACTTCCATGCCGGCCTCGGCTTCGGACTCGAAGCCTTTGTAGGTGGCCTTGGGAATCATGCGTTTGATGGCCTGCTCACCGGTGGTGCCCATACGGGAGGTAAGGATGTATTTGGGGTCGTTGAGATCCTTGTAGGATTTGACCGTGCCCTCGTATTTGTTGTTGAGGAGGATGGCCTGTCCCACGACGATGTATGGATCGGAAAAATTGACTTTCAGGTTTCTCTCCTGGGTAATGGTCATGCCGCCCATGATGATGTCGAATTTGTCGGTGACCAGGGCGGGAATGATGCCGTCCCAGGCAGTGTTCACGGGAACGAACTTGACGCCCATGGCTTTGGCCATGCGCCGTCCGAAGTCCATGTCGAAGCCGATAAATTCGCCTTTTTTGTTTGTCATTTCAAAGGGCATGTATCCGGATTCGAAACCAACCCGCAACTCGCCTCTTTCCAGGATCTTCTGAATATGGGATTTTTTGGCCAGCTCGATATCCGCCCCCAAAGCCGTCCCCATGCAAAAGGCTACTGCGGCGACAATTGCCAATGCGGTAAATAAACCTCTTTTCATACGTGTTCTCCTCCTTGATAGATTAAACAGAGCAAGACCGCTCCTCTGCGGCCGGTTCCACCGTGGCGTTACAACATCTAAAACGTCGGAATAAATTTCACTTCGGCCATTTAAAATGGGATTTGCCGTTCCTCAGAAAACCGAGGACCAAAAAGACAACTAACTTTTACAATAAGTTACGCACAAAGTAAAGTATTGATTGTTTGCCTCCGCATCCCTGCCGCAGCACCCTATCGGCACACTCGCTGAAAGCGGCGCAGCAGCCCTTCGCTGATCGGCGTCTCCCGGGCACCCTCCAGCAGGCCGCTGACCTCGCTTCCCTGGGCCGCAAGATCGTCGGTAAACCGCCGGATGTAACAGCGCAGCACCTCGGCATTGAATTCGGGATGAAACTGAACGCCCCAGGCGCACTCTCCCACGGAAAAGGCGTGATGCGGATCCATCTCGGAGGAGGCCAGAAGGGTCGCGCCGACCGGCAGCTGTACAACGCTCTGGGTGTGGCAGGCCTGGGCGTCGAAAACGTCCGGCAGCCCCTGGAACAGCCGGTCTGCCTTGGCCCGCCCGCTCAGTCGAACCGGCACCGTGCCGAACTCTTTTCCATTCGGGTTGTCTCCCACCACACCGCCCAGTGCGTGGGCCAGCAGTTGATGCCCGTAACAGACCCCCAGCACCGGGATCTTTCGGTCCACGGCGTCCTTGACCCAAAGGGCGGTCCTTTCGCTCCAGGGATGTTTTTCGGTAACCATGTCGTGGCTGCCGGTAATGATCACACCGCCCAGCGACGCCAGCGGCGGCAATTCTTCCCCGGCCTGGGGGCAAACAATATGGATGGGTCGCGATGCCTGGTCCAGGCGCCGGAGGAACCAGTCTTCGAAGTCGCCGAAGCGGGCCGCCATGTCGGGATAGGTGCCGCCGGTCTTGACAATCAGGATGGGTTTCATGGGCAAAGCAAATCCTTTGATTAAAGCCACTGTCAGTATCGATTCGTTTGGGTGTTGTCAATAACCGCCTGGCGATCGGACAGGACAACCGCATTTGGATTTATTTTCTGCTTTTCGCAGGCACGCCTGTATCGATACGAATTTCGAAACCGCTTTTCTGTATGTTGCATCGGTGTAGTGGCGGGGTTTATCCCCGCCTTTGAGGTTTATCCCTCCTTTGGGGTTTATCTCCGCCTTTTCTAACCGGGCGCGGATAAACCGCGCCCCTACGCTACGTCAAGTCAACAATATGGATACCCCCGATGATCGAAACATCCTCCCATCGATCCAGGAAACGTTTTTTTTACTTTATTTTCAAAATTCTATACAGCGGCTTATACCTCGCAGCACACGACAACGGCCTTGACTAAAGGCGCATCCGAAAGATATGAAAACAGACAAATCGTTTCCTTATTCTTGACGGATTCGTAAAAAGTCCCAGGCTCGTCATGCCGGACTCGATCCGGCATCCAGAAAATATTGAAAAGACTGGATTCCGGCCTCCGCCGGAATGACGAAAAAATGAAAGTGAGTACTTTTTACGCGTTCGTCATTCTTAAAGGAACCCTATCTTTTCAACACATCGATCACCTGCTCAGGAGGGCTGAATGCCGTTACCATCCAATATCCGCCTTGATAAAATGCTCGGACACCCGACGGTTGCCGACGCCGTCGCCGACGACAACCTGGAACTGAAAGAGAGAATTGCCTATCAGCCTCCGGCATGCGAGGTTTTCCGGCAGCCCTTCACCCTCCTGGAGACGGACGACCAATACCGTTTCGAGATTGACAAGGAGGCCAAACGACAGCTTGCCCACATCATCGGCAACACCGTCCAGCGGGTCAAAGGGAGTGACGACCTGAAGGATGGGGAAAAGGAGAACTACAGGCAGCCGCGCAATATCGGCATCGTCTTTTCCGGCGGCCCTGCCCCCGGCGGACACAATGTAATTGCCGGGCTCTTCGATTCAGCCAAGCGGGCCAACCCCCAAACGAAAATATTCGGATTTCTGATGGGACCCGACGGCATCATCAACGGAGACTGCGTTGAACTGACCCGGGAACTAGTGGACCGCTACCGCAATGTGGGCGGTTTCACCATGATCAAGACCGGCCGCACCAAAATCGACAACCGCGAGAAAATGGACTTCTCCCGGGAAACCTGCAAGCGTCTGGGACTGAACGCCCTGGTAGTGGTGGGCGGAGACGACTCCAACACCAACGCCGCTTTCCTGGCCCAGGAGATGTTCGACGACGGCATTCAGGTGATTGGCGTGCCCAAGACCATCGATGGCGACATCCAGGTCCGCGACGCCAACGGCAAGGTGCTGTGCGCCATGTCTTTCGGGTTCCACACCGCCGCGCGCGCCTTTTCCCAGGCCATCGCCAACCTGTGCACCGATGCCAGCTCCGATGTAAAATACTGGCATGTCTGCAAGGTCATGGGGCGGGTCGCCAGCCACCTGGCACTGGAGGTGGCCCTGCAGACCCACGCCAACATGACCCTGATCGGCGAGGATCTCGCCGACTACGTGGATAACGCCAGACTGGAAAAAGCCGCCGAACAGGGCGTGGTGGACTACACCGCATATGGCATGACCTTACGGCATCTTTCCCGGGTGGTCTGCGACGCCATCATGGACCGGGCCGCCGTGGGAAAAAATTACGGTGTGCTGGTGGTTCCCGAAGGCGTTCTGGAGTTCATCAACGAGATCCAGACCTTCATCATCAAACTCAACACCATCATTGCCGATTACAACAAACTGCACGACCGGGATTTCCACACCGCTTTTCTCACCCTTGAGGATAAACTCGAATACCTGCGCCGGCTGGTGCGGGGAATCCGCAAGGACATCTCCTACAATGTATGGAATGCCCGCGACGACGAACTGTTCAATGACATTCCCGCCTTTTTCCAGGAAGGCCTGCTCACCGAGCGGGACAGCCACGGCAACTTCCAGTTCTCCCAGGTCAAGACGGAAAAGGTGTTGCTGGACCTGGTCAAGGACTACCTCGGTCTTCTCAAGGAGAAGGGCCGCTACAAGGTCGGCATCGAGGAAGCCCAGTTCACCAAAACGTTGGAAAAAGGCGGTCTGGATCCCGAACTATACGGTCCGATCCTTTTCGAAAACTGGAAGCAGGCCCAATACCTGATGATCAGGCAAACCATTATTTCCAAAAAAACCCTGAAAGCGGCATTGGTCAAGGCCGACATTTTAGGCGACGAGGATTCCGTGCCGGCGCCCATCGAGACCATTTACGAGCAGTCGGTTCCCAAGTTCAAAACCCAGACCCATTTTTACGGCTATGACGGACGGGGAAGCGACCCCACGCGGTTCGACTGCATCTACACCTACAATCTGGGGCAGACCGTGTTCAGCCTGATCGCCAACGGCGCCACCGGGCAGATGGCCGCCATATTGAATCTGGAGCAGGATTTTGCCCGCTGGCGCCCCATCGGCATCCCCATCGCGCCGCTGATGCACCTTGAGGAGCGCAAGGGCAAACTGGAACTGGTGCTGGAGAAAAGTGTGGTGGACGTCAAGGCTCCGGCCTTCAGGGTCGTCAAGGCCTTTCGTGAGAAGTGGCTTGCCGCTGCCGCCGACGGAGACCACTACCGGCATCCCGGCCCGATCCGGTTTACCGGCAGCAGCGAGGAAGACCGCCCCATCACGCTGCTACTCAACGCCATGGCAAAAAATCTTGTTGAACCGGAAAATGAGACGGCCGGATAGGAGGGAATTTCTTATAGAAACGCTCCTATAGCTGCCCGGTTGTTTAGTTGGCTGGGGGGAACTGGATCAGTATCTTGTCCACGATTTTCTGCATCGCGGCGGCGGCATCCTGGGGGGTTTTATAGGTTCTGAACCGGTAGGTGCCCACGCCCCGCCACAACAATTGTCCGGTATCGGCCTTATGAATGTCGATGGTCAGGCGGCTTTCGTCGTATTGTCGGATACTGGTTTCGGTGCCGATGCCACCGTACCAGGGATGGTAGTACCCCCCGTAGCCTATCGTGGTGTGAGTGGTGTCGCTTTCGATCTTTCGCTCGACACCCAGACGATAGCTCAAATAAATCTCCGGCCTTTCGCTGGTACGGGAAATTCCCCGGTTTTCCAGGTTATTGCTCACTGCGGTACGGATTCGCTGGTCCAGCAAGGGATTGTCAATGCGAATATCCCCGGCCTGTGGCTGAACCGCTTCACGCCACTGCCAGGTGCCGTATCGCGAAAGATCCGATAAGGGATCGTAATCCTGGCTGACCTGGACATTGGTGCAAGCGGAAAGCAAAAACAGTACAATGACAATCGAAAACGCTCTCATCTCGTCCTCCCCCTGTCTCTTCACGGGTAAATTTAAAATAATGCAAAACGGATTCGATTGCAACGTGAGGGCGAGGTGATCGCTCCATTTAGATCAACCCACTGATCGAACCGGAAGCTGGAGAAGACGATTATGGACGCCATCAAGATCATCGCCTTGCCCCTGGGACCCTTTCAGGTGTTCACCTATATCCTGGCCTGTCGAAAGACCGGCGACTGCGCCATTATCGATCCGGCCGGCGACCCGACGGCCATTGTCGCTGCCCTTGCCCGGGAAAAGGGAACGCCCCGTATGATTCTCAACACCCATGGCCATCCGGACCACGTGCTGGCCAATGCGGCCCTGAAGGAAGAACTGGACGTACTGGTCTGGATGCACGCGGAAGACAGCGGTCTGTATACCGACGCACCAGGCGTCACCGAACTCGAGCAACAGACCGGACTCACCGTCGACACCACAGCGGACCACATGTTTTCCGATGAAGAACGAATCGTACTGGGGGAGGCCGAGATTCGGGTACTGCACACACCGGGACACACCCCGGGATCATGCTGTTTTCTAGTGGACGACCACCTGTTCACCGGTGATACCCTTTTTGTGGGCGACGTCGGTCGGACCGATCTGAAGGGCGGATCGCTGGAGCAACTGATCCACAGCATCGAGACCAAGCTTTTGGATCTTCCCGACAACACCTGCATCTGGCCGGGACACGATTACAATATCGATACGTCAATACCCCGAGTAGAAGCACCGACAACATTGGGTAAAGAGAAGCAGGAAAACCCCTACATCACGGATTTCATTCTTGATCCTTAGATTGACAAAAATGAAAACCGGTTGAAGGTATTACAACGCTACATTATCAAAATATCACGTGACATTGCAGATTATCAGTGTTAGCCACCGCCGAATAAATTTAAAAATGAGGTTGAAGCCTCTTTCTATTCCTTTAAAATCTGGAATTAACAAAAAATGCACTCGAAATCTGAAAGATATCGAATCATCTTATCCCGTATTGCGGCTGCCGCTGTTCTATTTTTCATTTTCACCACAAAAAGTGTGTGGGAAACAAAAAACGAAACAATAACCTTCTTTTTGTTCCTTATGGGTATGATTCTTGTTGGAATTGCCTCGTTGGGCAGAATGTGGTGTTCTTTGTATATTGCCGGCTACAAAGATGACAAATTAGTGACAGATGGGCCATACTCAATTTGCCGCAATCCTCTTTATTTTTTCAGCATGATAGGGGTGATTGGGATTGGGTGCGCTACGGAAACATTTACTTTTCCAATCGTGTTTATTTTCCTATTCGCGCTCTATTATCCATTTGTTATCAAAAGTGAGGAAAGAAGGCTTCAACAACTCTTTGGTTCAGTATTTGAGCGGTACTCGAAAAAAGTTTCTACTTTTTTTCCACGACTTTCCACTTTTTCTGAACCAGAAGAGTATGTTGTAAAACCTGCTGTGTACCGTAACCACATTTTCAGTGCATTATGGTTCGTTTGGATCGTAGGGGTGCTTGAAGTGATTGAGGGGTTGAGGGAAATCGGCGTATTGTCCTCTTTGTGGACACTTTATTAAACCATGATGGCGGGCCTTCAAATCAACCACAAAAATTTCGGAGATAATTCTAAAAATGCTCTGTGGTGTATTTCCGGAGCTTGGGTGTTGGTGATATTAATCGCCTTTGTCTCCATAAAAATACTGTAAACGTTCACAGGGTACCGCATCTTCTTTTTTCCCGGGCACTGATATGGTTGACAGTTGTCAAGAGAAAAAATAACTCCCTGCCAACTGTTTTTCAGCGGTCCTTGTCAGTGCTATGTTCCAGGGCACTCAAAGGAGCGGAACCAGAGTTGCGACGGTTGATCACTCTGATATTCGCGGATTGGATACCGCATGACATAGCTTCGTCGTGGAGCTGCCTCGGTCTTGATTCGGGAGTTCGGCCAAACGACCTATCCAATAGTGCCCTCGAGGGTTCTCCTGACCGTGGTTGCGCCCCTGTAACTGCCCTGGAACGTTGTTGGATTTGTTTGTTAAATGATCTCCGTTAGATTGTTGCCAGTTGTTCTTTGATTATCTGTTTGGGTTAGTTGTTTGCCGGTACTTCAATTTCATTTGCGATTGCCCACATGAATCCGCATAGTTCCCGTGCAATGGCCGTTACGACAACTTGTTTCGCTTTTCCTTTGTTCCATAGTCGACGGTAGCGAGAGCAAAGCCGGAGTTGCGCCTTCCACGAAATATCACAGACGGATTCTGGCAGGCCTTCTTGTCGTTTGAGCAATGCCCGGCTGACCCGGGCCGGCAGCCGATATGCCCAGGCTGCCTCGGTCAGGACACGGCGGACATGTCCATTTCCAGCTTTGGTAATCGGACCGCGCTTTGTTTTTGGACCACTGGAGTGCTCCGACGGCACCAGACCCAGATAGCTCATCAGTTCGCTTGGTGTTTGGAACCGTTTCAGGTCGCCGATCTCGGCAACGGTCGTGGCCGCCACAATTGTTGAGACACCGCGCATGCTCTGAAGTGCCTGAACAATTGGGTACAGCTGCCATTCGGGCAGTAGCTGTTGGATTTGTTCGGTCAATCGTTGTGCGCGTTCTTTGCATTGATTCACGGTGCCGATATACTCTTGCAGGACGACCTGTTGGGACTGATGAGGCATCTTGATGTCAGACAGCCAGCGCATATGGGCTATGCTCCACGGCGATCCACCCGTATAGCGGATCCCACTGCGAAGGAGGAAAGATAGCAGACGATGTTTACTTCTTTTCTCGTCATTTTTTACATCTTCCCTGGCTCGGGTCAAATCCCTGATGGCTTCGTCTTCGGCACGGGGAACGTAGACAGCGGTAAGGTTGCCGGAACGATGCAGACGGGCCAGCATCAGAGCATCGCGACGATCATTTTTGATTTGGTTTCCACTGGGCTTGGGAATCCTGGATGGTGCGACCACATCACAATCGAATCCCTGATCGGAAAGATGGCGATAGATCTGATAGCCACAAGGACCGGCTTCGTACACAAAGTGTAGTCGGTTGCCCGTGCTGACCAGTTTGCGAACGACCTTGTCCAAGGTGGAAAGAGTGCCATCGATTTTGCCATAATGACGCACTTGTCCTTTACGGCCTTCGTCAGCAATTGCGATATCAATGGAATTTTTATGGACGTCCATACCGATAAATGTGTTATGCTTTGTCATGACCTGCCTCCTTGATTTTGGCTCTGTGTTGGGGTTTATCAGACGACATCCAACATAACCCACGTTTGCAAGGATGGCAGGTTTTTTTATCCGGGATTGCTGCGGAGTCCAGCGAAAATCATCATGGCCGAGAATGGGCCCCTAAAAATGCTCGTCGGAGGTCATGATGGATTTTCGCGGGTTGCTCTCATAGATTCACCGTGTTGCTCGGTCTAAACTGTCAACCATTATGTCTTGAAGACTGACCATACGGCTGCGTCCCCGGCAGAACCTTCGACTATTGGCTAAAAGAGGACGTCTTCAAACGCAAAGGAACGGATTTCATTCTCGATCCGTAGCCCGCTGCCGCTGCCTTTCCCATTTCCGCCGCCGAACAATTGACAACCACCCAAATTATGTGTATATGCGCAATAAAAGGTTTTAACCAGCCATGTTCCATTGCAGCAGCTTTTCTCACTACAAAAAAGGAGGAAAAAAATGGCGAAAGTGTTGGTGATGAGATACGACAAAGGCAAAGTTCCCCCATCCGCCGTGACAGACGAGTTCAAAAAAACACTCGGTGGGGCGTTGGGTAAGTATCTGGAAGAAAATCCGCAGGTCAAATTCAACGGACTCTATGTCAACGAAGAGGGCACGGGAATCTGCGATTGGGAAGCGCCGGACGCACAAGCGGTTAAAAAATTCATCGACAGCGCTGGTGGCTCTTACGACGAAATCATCGCCGTAGACAAACTGCTGTAATTCGAAAGTATCAGGCTTACCAAAGGTCGTATCGCATAGCGGTGCGGCCTTTGTAATTTGTACTATACCGTTCGATCGAGCCGGTAAAGCACCGGAACGAGAATGAGCGCCCCCGCGAGCATCCAGGTCGGGCCGAAGATCCACAACCCCAGGGGAATGGCCAGGTAGTAGCAGCGCATGCCAATCGTATAATGCAGGCTGGCGTGATTGACCACCTCAACCACGAACTCATGGCTGGCCACGCCGACATGCTGGTCGGGAAGCCCCAACCCGAAGCCGGCGTGGTTGAAATAGCGGATGGCCAGGGTGAAATTGAAAAAGCCCAGAAAAAAGTCCACCGCCAGCAGCATCAGCTTGGCCACCCACAAGGTTTCGCTACGGGTGCCGACAATGTTTAGCGCATGGGAGATCTCCTGGAAGCCAGCTGGGCGCAACACCGTGTTGACAATTCCCAGCGCGATCAGGATCGCCGTGGAGGCCAGCAGGCTGGAGGCCATCACATGGTTCCTCAGGGTCTGAACGGCGAGGATGTCCCGGCGCTCAGCCATGATGGTTTCGACCCATTGCTGCCGCATCAGGTTGGTCATTCCAACGGCGGTGGTTTCGGGGCTGCGCTTCACTTTGATGTATAAGTGAAGATGGTACAAGCAAACCACCATAATGGAGATGCCCACTAAAATGGCTTCGTAACGGTTCATGGTCCCTCAAAGGGGGAGAAAAGGTGCGGGTCGGCCGGTTTGCCGACAGACAGGCGCGCAACACATATGCTCACCTCTTTTAGCATGTTGGCGTTGCCGGTTCAATGCAAAGCCTGCCGACAAGGCGATACACCCCGACAACATGTTGGCTTTGGAGTAAAGGTGAAAAGAGGGGATTCAGTGACAATTACGCACCCAATAACGATTCCGATTTCGATGTGGAGATGTTTGCAGCGTGTGCCGCATCGCTATCATCGCGAAACAATACGCCTGCCATGTGGCGGCCAGATTGGTCCGATAGCCCTGCCAGACAAAATCGCTATCGAAATCGGGATCGAGCTGTTACCTTTTGCACATTGCATAACGTTCCCTGTTAACAATTATGCCAAGGGATTAAGCGTAAGACAGGGGATGAGGACGGCCGGCTTACCCTCGGGATCCGGGAGGTGTCGGCCGCTGCCCCGGCGGCCTCACCCGATCACCGGCAGTTGAAGTTGTCAGGCACATCACAGCCTGTCCCGATATTCACCCGCAAGGCCATAACCTTGCGCGCCCTCATTCACCAACCCGGAGCACTGCCCGGATCGGTGAAACCGTGCGGGAACCCAATGCGGGTTCTGTTCGTCAGGATCGATCCGGCACCTCATCGCCGGTTTTCAAAAGATCTCGCGCGATGGCCTCTTTGTCCTGAATGCCGTTTTCGCTCACAAAAAAATCGATCAACCGCAGATCGACGGTGTCGTGGGAGTGGGTCACCAACTGATAGGAAATGTCATCGTGGGTATGGTCCACCACCTTGCGGTGGATCTGCTGATGGGACGAAGGACGGTGCGAAAACTTCAGCGTATTGGCAAACAGATAGATCGGCAGATGATTGAGATGGCACAGGCTCAGGATGTTGGCCGAACCCACGGCGCACACCACCTTCATGTCCTCGGTGATGGACAGCGCCTCCATAAACACCTTGTTGCTCTGCTCGATATAGTGGATCAGGCCGTACTCGGGAACGATCTCCATATCGATGTCCGCCTGAGAAAGGGATTTGATCAGACGCCGGGTCTTGGCCAGGTCCTGTTTGAGCACGATTACCTTGAAATTCTTATTCAGGTCTTTCCGTACGCGTTTGAGCATATTGGTCACATCGTGGCCGAGGGTATGCACGATGATCGTATCGCCTTCTTCGACGCAGGTCAGCCCGTGTTCGATCGCCTGGTGGACCTTGGTCTCGATCTTGGCGTGCTTGGCCTGCAAAATACCGATCGCCCGCTGCTTTACCTCTTCGATGGTTTCACCTCCCGCCTTTCGGACATCCTCTTCGAACTCTTCGATCAGATGGATCAGCGGAATCACCTTCGGTTCGGTGTTCTTGATGACTTCGGACAATTCAATATAAAGTGCCCGGGCCTCGTCCATGCTGCAGCGCACCGCGCGGATCGACTCCACGAAGGCTTCAAGGGCCATCATGGTGACCCTGGAGGAGCCCACGGTGTCCTCATGGTCCCGAATCAGGCTGCACAGAATTTTTTTGTCTTCCGGTTTCATAACGATATCCATAAATAGAGCATCAGATAGCCCGAGGCGATCGTCAGGGTGATCAGGGTGATGACCACGCTCTTGCGGGCAAATTCGATAAAACTGATTTCCTGTCCGAATTTCTTGGCCATCCCCACGGAAACGATATTGGCCGAGGCCCCGATCATGGTCAGGTTGCCGCCCAGACAGGCTCCTAAAGACAATGCCCACCACAGGATGTTGTTGGGGATGGGGTTGCTCTCCAGCATCAGCCGGACGATGGGGATCATGGTGATGGTGAACGGGATGTTGTCCAGAAAGCCCGAGACGATGCCCGACACCCACAGCACCGTCAGCACGATCACATAGGGGTTGTCCCCCACCCGCATGAAAATGTTGCGGGCGATCCATTCGATGACGCCTTTATGCTCCAGCACGCCCACCAGGATGAACAGGCCGGTGAAAAACAAAAGGGTGCTCCACTCGATCTCTTCGAGCATCTCTTCCACATCGATGCGCGTGATCACGAACAGAATCATGGCCACCAGCATGGCCACCACCCCGGGAGAAAGCTTGGTGACGGTCTGGGTGACGAACAGCAAAATAGCCAGACCCAGGCAGGCCAGCCCCTTGGTCAGGAAAACGGCGTCGATTTTTGTGTCCAGAAAATTGTAGCGAATTTTTTCCAGCAGCAGTTGCACCGAAAAAAGTTTGGCCAGACTGGTGTCGATGGGCTTGAATTTGTCCCGGTTGGTGGCCCAGAGGTAGACGATGGCCACCGCAAAGCAGGCCGTTACCGGCAGGGTGAGGTTGAGCATGAACTGGTTGAAGGTCAGGCCCACCTTGGAGCCGATGATGATGTTGGGCGGATCGCCGATCAGGGTGGCCGTACCGCCGATATTGGAAATGATGGCCTGGCTGATCACATACAACTTCGGGTCCAGGCCCATGCCGGCAGTCAGCTCGATGACGATGGGAACGATGATCAGCACCGTGGTCACGTTGTCCAGAAAGGCGGACAATACGGCGGTGACGATGGAAAAGAGGATCAGGATCTTGAGCGGGCTGCCCTGGGTCATCTCGGCGATCCGGACCGAAACGATGGTGAAAAATCGGGTTTTCCGGAGAATCGCCACAATGGACATCATGCCCAGCAGCAGCATGATGGTTTCGAAGTCGATGAACTCCACGGCCTGGTGTTCGCTGACCACGTGCAGGGTGATCAGCACCATCACGCCCAGCAGTGCAGCCACGGCCTTGTTGACCAGTTCGAAGGTCAGCGCCACATAAACGAGCAGGAAAACAACAATCGGTATCAGGGTTTCGTGCATGTACAGTCCTTCTTATCGGCGCCGACTCCGGCTGCCGAAAAAATTTACGCTTTGAACACAACCATCGGTAAAAAAACCGCTCTCCATGAGCGGTTTTTCATGGCCGATCGACAACTGGCGGCCGGGACATCACTCGGACGAATCCAGGGCATGCATTTTCAGGCAGGCGTCATTGACCCCCAGGTCGCAGGCCGACTTCAGCGCAAGGATTGCGCGCTGCTGTTCATGCAATCCCAGGTAGGCGGTTGCCTTAGCCATGTAAAGTGCACCCCAGCGAGGATATTTCTCTTCGAGGTGATCCATGTAGATGATCGCCATGCGCCAGTGGCGGTTACGGATGTAGCGGTAAGCCCTTGACAACTCCAGGGCCGGGGCGATGGCCGGTTCTACCACAGGCTCCAACTCCTCCTTCAGTGAAAAATTGGCCTCCTCCTTCTCGAGCGAATCGTTTCTGATTTCGGCTTTTGCAAAGTCCGTCAACGAGAGAGAACTCTTTATCTTGACCGTATAGGTCCGGCTTTTATCATCAACCGAATTTTCAAGCAATTCCGGATGGATGGCGTCCGCCACAAGGCAGAAGACCTCCATTTGACGGTCTGCATCGACCATCAACAGGCCCGCATTCGTCAGCCGGTCGGCTGACAAGCCGACGGCCTTTTGCTTGGCGCAATAAAGGGCCAGCGCCTGCGCCGTTTCGGAAGTTTCATTCAAACCGGCCGTATAGGAGCAGCCCGTCACGATCGCCATGGGCCGGTCACCGGTTCCTTCCCCGGCCAAAGCGATGCCCGGGGGCGGCACCGGCATCAGAACAACCAGGCAAACGGTTAAAAGCAAAATCGACCGCGTCATCGCGTCAATTCAGATGGACCGTCGCCTGAGGCCCGCTGACCAGCATGTTGTTGGTCAACGTGTTTTGGGCGGTTTCCATCTTGCTCCCGAAAAAAAGATTGTTGATCAATCCGTGTCCATAGGCGCCGGAAAGCGCCAGTGAATCATGGGGCAACGCATACAGATTGTGGCTGAAATCGCCATTGGCAAACCGATATTGGCGCCGACAATGCCGGTTGAGCGCGTCTTCAAGACCTGCGTCCCGAATCCTCGATTCGTAGTAGGCCTCATCGCGCTCAAGCTGAACAAACAGGTCCAACGGATATCCGGACCGTTTGGAGATCTGGATGCCCGATCGCAGTGCGTTCAACGCGGATTCCGAGCCACCGAACAAAACGGAAACGCTTTTCCAGGGTTTGAACACGGGTGATGTCATCAATACGGGAAAACTGGCGGTCCGGATAATTCGTCTGACCTTGGGTCCGATATATCCCAGACCGATTTTGGACGACAGATCACTGATACTGCGTGGACAGGACATGAAGTCAAAATACGTCGGAATATCCGGCAGGTCGCTGGCGGTTCTGTTTTTGGGGTAAAGGAAGTGCGGTTTCAACCCGGCTTCGGCGGCAAGGGCCCGGGCCCTTTCAGCCGCCGTTTCCGGGTCGTTTAAATAGGAACGATCCAGGTCGATCTGTACGGCTTCGTGGTCGAAGTACATCATGAAACGGATCGCATCCGGGATGTAGATCGTCAATTCCAGGTCCAGGGTCCGGCAAAAATAGATGGACTGCATCAAGGTTTCCCGGCCCAGCGGGGTATTTCTGAAAACGTGGAACAAATTGGCAAACATAACAATGATCCATCGGTGTAAGTTTGGCTCTTTATTGGTTCATGGGCATTTTCCGGCAGGTGGCATTTTAGTCACGATTGTTCGACGGGGTTCAGCACCTTGGTCGTTCCATTGCGCCGTAATTGGAGTTTGAACGTCGATCCGTTGTCGCTCCAGACTTGATGGATAAACCATTTTTGGGCCTCGCCGCTCTCGGTTTCCACCTTGAGTTCGACGGTGTTGGACATTTTGTCGACCTTCTCGATGACCGCGGAGTAGACATGCCCGTCTACGGTCAGGGACGGAGCGTCTTTGGCCAGGTCGATCACGACCGTGTCACCCTGGTCACCCTTCCAATGACCGGTCATCTGGGTTTGCAGATCCTGGGATCCGGCGCCGCTGCTACTGCAGCCGCTGAGGATCAACAGAAAAAAAAGTGGCAAAAAAACGATCAGGGTAAAAACCGGGGCATTCAATGGATGTCTCATGGAATTCCTCCTGTGGGTGTGAATCGGGTTTTGTGCCGGGCCGCTGCTTACGACAACGGCCTTGCGAAACCAATGGTTGGAAACGGTCCTGTAAAAAATTACGATTGAAAATGAATCCTTTGGGGCGACCCGGGGTTGGGTCTGCAAACGATCGTAAGGAATCGTCCGTTCAACAGATCAGGGATTGGTGGGCAAGGTACAACGGGGTGAAGGATTGCTGGCGTTCGCTGACCGGTCGCGGCATCGGACCGGCTTCAGGAATGAAAACAGCCAATGATTTTTTCGTTTTTATCGTCACCGGGTCGAGGTCCGGCAGGTCGGTTTCGGCCGATAGGGGGAGGCTCCAGCGATTGATCAAAAAATCGTTTCCGGTTGACAAGGGCGCATGCAGGCAGCCGGTTTTCGGACTGGGGGCAAACGGTTTGTGGTGATGGCAGCAGCCTTGGTGATGGCAACTGGAATCTTTAAGGGCGTGGTAGCCTCCTCCGGCCGTCCCACCCATGGTCGAACACTCGGCCATGACTCCCATCCCGGTGGTCAGCAGGGTCAGCAGGATGATCACCGGAAACCACTGCCGCAAGCCGTCCGCCCTTCGGCGGCGGGCATTCGCACGGGGTGGTTTGAATGGCTTGGAAAAGGAGTTCACGGTGTTCATCCTTCCCGTCATGGCAAGTTGTTGCCGGTGGCATCCCCGGCCGCACTCAAGCGACCGGGGACGGGGTCGGCTACCCAAAAAGTTCATTATCAATATCTATAAGTCTTAAATTGCCCATTTTCAAGCGGTGCTATTTTTGGCCATCATCCAGACGTGCCAGGGCCTTGAGCAGTCCCAGCGGAGACTGATGCATGGAAAGTTGCTGAATTGCAGCCATCTTTTTCTCATGCCGCTCGAACTTCTTCTTCATCCTGGCCTCGTAAGCCTCCTGGAGCGACTCCACCAGCTTGTCGAAATCGTAGGGCTTCTCCAGATATTTGAACGCGCCGAGCTTGGTGCACTCAACGGCCGAGTCCACCGTCGCGTGTCCGGTAAGCATGATGATTTCGATGAATTTATGATTCTGTTTGAGGATTTTCAGGACTTCGGTGCCGTCCATGCCGGGCATCTGCAAGTCGACAACGGCCACGTCGAAGCCGCCCTTCTTGGCTGCGGCGACGGCGTCGTCCCCGTTGTCTGCCGTCGTGACGTCGAAGCCCTTGATGGAAAGCCGTTCGGAAACCGCCTTCAAAAATTTGACTTCGTCGTCAACCAAAAGAATTTTTATCGTGTTGTCCGTTCCCATGGCATCCTCCGGCTGCTTAGTATGTTGAGTAAAGATGGCCCATGATGTTTATTTTGCATCTTTTTCGGCAGCAATGCAAAAGAATTCCTGCCCTCGGCCTCTTTGTGCTGTTCTAAAAAAATGAAAATTCAACCCGATTTTGTTTCCGTTCGTGTTTGGTGAATTTTCTCTTTCGCCGCCTTGATGGTCTTGCTCAGTTCTTCGATATCGACCGATTTCGACAAAAATGCGAAGGCACCCAGTTCCATGCATGTTTTTTTGTCGGCTTCCGATCCCTGGCTGGTCAACACAATCACCTCGATGGCCGGATGGGTCTCTTTTACCCGGCGAAGCACTTCGATGCCGTCGATCCCGGGCATCCTGAGGTCCAGAATCATCACATCGGGCTCGTCTTCCTGGTTCACCAGGTTGAGGGCGGATTCGCCGTCGTAGACCACCGCGGAATCCAGTTCTCTCATCATCAGACGCTTGGACAGGGTCTGCACATATTTTTTCTCGTCGTCCACCAGCAAAATCTTCGAGGGAACATCGAAATCCTGGCGCCGATAGACATCGGTCTGGTAATATCCCGGCCCCACCTTGGTCTCAACCGCGGTTGCCCCCGGCACCGTCAGGGCGATCTCCTTGAGTTCCTCTTCAAGACGACTTAGCCTCAGTACGTGCTTGTTAATGGTCAGGGTGACCAGTCCGTCCTTGACCTCCACCGTGACGTCATGGCCCTTTTTAACCAGGGCGATTTCCACGTTGGCGGCAATCATGAAATCGTCGACCGCGGACCTGGATGGACCGGCAAGCTTGAACACGGGATTGGCGATTGTTTGCTCGATCGTCATCGCGATGTCTTCCAGCGACGTTTTGTCGGTCGGCAGGCAAATGTCGTAAAGCGAAGGGCTCCACGGATCATATACACCGTGGAGCATATGCACCCACGCGGCAAATTGCACATCGTCCCGGTGGACAATCTTATTGGCCTCGGACGAGGAAATCTTCAGTTCCTTTTCAGCCGTGGCGACACGAAAGGTCATGTCCGCAATCAAGCAGATCCGAAGCACGTGGCTGATGTCCGTCGGAATCAATTGACCTGCAAAACCGCCGATAATCAAGGCGTCTTCGGCAAGGTAGGTTGCCAGGGCCATCCGCAGGTAAGCCAGCGAGCGCTCCCGTTCACGTGTCAGCCGGTTGAACACCGATACCTTGTCGGAAAAAACGCGCACGATTTTATTTTCGGGGATGCCGGAAAGACGGCTGGCCTCGGCAACGATGTCTTCATCGGTCAACTTTCGGTAGCCGGTACGCGAAGCGATTTCCTGGACGATCTGTTTCTCGTTGCAGTAACTGCCGCTGAACACGGTAATGACTGGCATGGATAACTCCTTTATTTAAGCTTCAACAAGTTTGCAATCGTTCAACAACGGACAGTTCGCTTCCGGGTTGTTCTCGTGAGCGATTCGATGAACGGCGACGATTCCTTTTTCCAGGGTCGGAAAGATATGATCCTTGCCGATTCTTTCGAGAAAGTGCGTGCGTTCGAAGACCTCCATAACCGCCTCGTTGACCCCGCACATGGAAATGTCGATGCCGTTGCTTCGAACCCGATCCACGATCAGCGACAAGGCCTCCTCACCCGATGAGTCAATATCGTTGATGCCCTGGGCAGCAATGAGAATATGGTTGAGTCCTTTTTTGGTCTGGATCATTTCGGTGATCGTATCCTCCAGGTAGCTGGCATTGGCGAAAAACAGCGGCCCGTCGAAGCGGACCAGGCTCACATAAGGGCACTCATCGAGATTATTGGTGGTCACGCAGCGCAACTCCTCATCCTCCGACCGGGACAAAAAGACCACCCTGGGGCGCATGCTTTTGTATAAGAAAACCCCCAGAGAAAGAACCACACCGATCATGATCCCCTTGTCCAGATGGGGGGCGAACACCAATGTACTGACAAACGAGATGATCGAGATGGCCCCGTCATACCACTTGGCCTTCCAGGCATGGATGAAACCCGAAACATTGAGCAAACCGATAACGGCCATCATGATGACGGCGGCCAACACGGCTTGAGGTAAATGATAAAGCAAGGGTGTAAAAAATAAAAGCACAATCACCACCGCCAGGCTGGTAAAAACGCTCGACAACCCGGAAACGGCCCGGGCCTGAAGGTTGACCGCCGAACGAGAAAACGAGCCGGATGTGGGATAGCTTTTACCGATGGACCCGAGAATATTACCGAGCCCCTGTCCGATCAACTCCTGGTTGGGATCCAGCCGCTGCCCGGTTTTACCGGCCATGGCCTTGGCAATGGCAATCGCTTCCATGAACCCCAACAGGGAGATAATCGCCGCATACGGCAGCAGGTGCAGCATGACGCCGACATTGATTTTTGGAACACTCAAGGAGGGCAACCCTCTGGGAATGGTGCCGACCACCGCACCGCCGCCCATCATTTTAAGCTTGGCCGTATCCAGCGTCTCGTTGCCGACTTTGACGCGCCACGTGCGCCCGTCGCTTTCAAGACCGGCAGGGACTTTGCCCTGCTCATAAAATTTTATGGAATCATCGTCCTGAATGACACCGGCAAAAAGGATGGCGCGCAACTGTTCGCGGTATTGGTGAACCTCTTCCTTCATATGGTTGATATTCAGGTTGGTCACCTCCAGCATATGCTCGGCATCCAGAACGCCGACTTCATCATGGCTCTGCTTGGCTTTATTGGATGCTTCGCCGAACTGGGTACGATCTTCGGCAAGAGGGGATATTGCCGTGAAGGCCCTGTTGAATTCCTCGATCAGGTGGCGGGCTTCGGCAGATTCTATGGCGTCGATACCGACAAATTGGTCATGCTGAAAACCCGTGGACCATGAGATCGCCGTGGTAATGATAACGGCCACGAGAACATTGGGAATTCGGGGCGACAGCCATTTGAGGCCGTACATGATGCCAAAGGCAAATGCGCCGATCAACAAGGTCGGCCAGTGGGTGTAATGGATCGCCGCTTTAACCACATTGATGATGGTCTCGTAATGGTGCGGTGCATTGTCCACATAAACGCCGAACATCTTGGAAAGCTGAGACGAGGCGATAATCAGGGCAGCGGCGTTGGTAAAGCCGTTGACCACAGGATGAGACAGAAAGTTCACTACCAGCCCCAATCGCAGGACGCCCAGAGACAGCTGAAAGATGCCGACCATCAGGGCCAGCAAAATGGCGTAGGCAATGTATCCGGGGCTGCCAATGGTGGCCAACGGTGCAAGGGAAGCCGATGTCATCAGTGACACGATGGCCACGGGTCCGGTGGCCAACTGGCGGCTGGAGCCGAACAAAGCGGCAACCATGGGTGGCAGAAATGATGCGTACAATCCATAATAGGCGGGCAGCCCCGCAAGCTGGGCATAGGCCATGGATTGCGGAATCAGGACGAGGGCCACGGTGAGACCGGATAGCGCGTCTAGCTGCAACGATGCCTTGTCGTAGTTTTTAAACCACGCCAAAAAGGGAAAAACCTTTACCAACATGTGCGACTCCTATACTTGAAAAATATTAACTTTCCGACAAAGATCCATTCCCGATTGTCATGGGCACGAAAATCTCCAACCGATCCGCTTTGCTGTCCCAGTCGATGGCGACACCGATGGATGCCGCCATGGTCTTGAGCAGGGCATCCGGAAAGCCTTCGAATCCTCCGGGCCCGAAGCCCGAAAAGAGGATTTTCCACCCCTTTTCATCCGTGCTCCCGACAACGGAAATCGTCAGCTCGCTGCCGGCGCTGATTTTCCTGAAGGCATTGGCCAGGGTTTGATATACGACGGCCTGCAGCAAAAACGGACAGGTGGCCACCATCGGCGCCGGTCCGTCATAGGGAAGGACATCGACCTTTCCGGCAAAGCTCAGATAGCTGGAGAGGTTGACCGAAAGATCCAGTACCTCCAGGATATCGACGGATTCGACGGGATGGTCGATGCTATGGGAAAAGCGGTTCATCTGCCGGATAACGGAAAATCCGCGCTGGATTTCCTCCACGATGCTTGCCGTGCAGTCTTTCAGCATATCCGGCGCAACCGGCGCCCCTGACGATGCCATGTCGGAAAGATCGCCAAGCAGCCCGGCCGTCTCGGAAATGATGGCCATCACATTTTTCAGCTCATGAGAGATAGAGGCGTTGACCCTGCCGAAAAAAGCCAGGCTCTCATATCCAAACCTGTCCACGGTGTCGTTCATTGGTTTTCCTCAGCCTGCGATATTGTTCTCGAACACGGTAGCCGATCCGATTCGGGCATCTATGGCAGCCTGGTATCAGGCATCGGGAAGCAACCGGTTCAGGGTTTCGATCAACTGTTCGATTTTGAGCGGTTTGGGCAGACATTCCCCGGCCGTAAGACACCCCGTTTCATAATCCGTACCGGATCCATGGCCGGTCAGGAAAACGAACTTCATCTCCGGGTCCACGGTACTTAGCCGGCGTTTCAATTCAACGCCCCCGATTCCGGGCATTTTTACATCCAATACCGCCACATCGAAGCGGTTTCCCGCCTCGACCTCAGCCAGGGCCTTTTCGCCGGAAAAAAAGACTTGTGTCGGAATGCCGCGCAGTTCGAGACGCTTGGATAGCATCAGGGCAAACTTTTGTTCATCATCTACCAATAAGACCTTCATGCTAAAGTTTCCTTTTCGGCATTGATGGGCAAGGTGACCACGAAGGTCGTACCTTGACCGATTTGGCTATCGACCGTAATGTTTCCATGAAGTTTCTGGACCAAACCATAGGTGATGGAAAGGCCCAGCCCGGTGCCCTGCCCTTCCTTTTTGGTGGTAAAGAACGGTTCAAAGATCTTTTTCAGGTTTGTTTCGGAAATGCCGCAGCCGTTGTCCCGGATGGACAACCGGACGTGTTCGGCACCATCCGCCCGGGCCTGGATATCCAGGAAACAGCCGTTGTCGATGGCCTGAAAGGCGTTGTTGACCAGGTTGAGAATAATCTGCTGCAGCTTGCCGCGATCGGTTTCGATCAGCGGCAGCGTGTCCGGAATATCGACGTGGATGGCAATATCGCGGTACTCGGCCTCCTTTTTGTGAAAATTGATCACATCGGTGACCATATCCTTCAATTTGATGGTCTGGTTCTGGACATCGAAACGCCGGGCAAATCCCAACAACTGCCGCGTAATGGTACCGCAGCGCTCCACGGCCTCGATAATGGAATCGATATTTTCCAGAAGCTCGGGATCGTCTTTGTAATCTTTTTTCAGGGTGAACAGGTCCTTCACATAACCGGCGGTTTCATTGATCAACGCCAAAGGGTTGTTGATTTCATGGGCCACCCCGGCGGCCAGTTGCCCGATGGATGCCAGTTGGCAGTTCTGCTCGGCCATGGCCATGGTTTTGGCCTTTTCGCTGTCGGCCTGGAAAATCTTGTTGACCATGAACGAAGAGGTCAGCGTGATCACGACGACGAGTACCAGTGCGCTTAAAAACAGAAACCAGTTGATCTGACGACGGAGATCCAGCCAGACCTTCATCATGCCGGCCTTCTTTTTGACCACCATGAGAATAAAGGAGGTCGGCACGATCTTGGTGGCAATGTAGGCGTAGCCGACCACGATCTGCTGACCGCTGGAATCTGTTTTCATCATCGAACGGGTTCGCTCGGCAAAGGGCGGCACGGCAATGGTCATGCGGTTCGAATCGCTTTTGTAGAACGTGGAGGGCGTCTGCAGCACCCCCTGGTGGTTGACGAGGAAGATATCCGCATGTTCCCCGGTTTTGTAAGATGAAAGCGTCTGGATGAGCCTTTCGGTTTCCAGCGTCGCCCGCACTACGAAAACGTGGCCGTCCGGCCGGGTGGATTTGACCGCCACCACGATATGGGGAACATCGCGATACCCGGAAAAAATCTCACTGACACAGGCATCGTTTTTAAGGCAGTCCTTGAACCAGGGCTGATCGCTGTAGTCCTTCCCCTCCAGGTTGAAGGGGCCGGCGTAGGCGACCTGGGTGCCGCTGTCGGCGATCACGCTCATGTCGGTCAGTCCGCCGAAACCCAACTTCAGATTCTGCAGCACCTCCCGCAATCGTCCGGGATCGGTCAGGCGGTCGTAGCCCATTTCGTTGACCGTGAACGTCAGGGCGGCCAGCCGTTCCTCCAGAAAAAACGTCACGGCACGTCTGGCATTGGAAGCCACACGCTCGGTGCGCAGCAGCGATTCGGTATCGATGGAACGCTGGATGAGTTGATAGTAGATGAGCGTGATGACGACCAGGGGAACCAGGGCCGTGGAGATCAGGATAAAGATTCCCATGCCCCAGATCTGCCGGTAATCCTGGAACGTGCGGTAAAGACTGAGGTGGTCTTCGCCATTCTGCTGAAAACGAGGCCAGACGGCGTTCAGAAAGCTGCTTTCTCCTCCCGTCATGGCGTTTGCTCCTCGAGTCGGTCCATGATGGCCAACAGTCGGTCGATGTCCAGCGGTTTGTTCATGAACGCATGGGCGCCCACCTCCATACACTGCTCCCGGTCCATCTCGGTGCCGTGGCCGGTCAGAATGATGACTGCGATCTCGGGGCGGCACGTTTTCATCCGTTTCAGCACCTCTGTTCCGTAAAGATCGGGAAGACGCAGATCCAAAATGACCATCGGGTAAAAATCCTGTTTGACACAATCGATGGCCGTCTGGCCGTCGTAGCAGACCTTGCAAACCATTCCGCGCAATTTGAGTCTTCTGGCCAGCATGTCCGCATAACGACGCTCATCGTCAACAATCAGTATATCAAACTGTTTCATTATGCAACCTTATTTTTGTTGACTGCCCGCTAAACATACTTTATATGAAACATATATATGACGAAGTTTAATTTGTAAACACTTTGTAACTCATTTCTTAAAATATGCAACGTTTCATCCTCATGGGAGGAGTTCGGAAATGGCCCCACGGAAAAAACGAATCCTGCTGGTCGATGATGAAGAAAAATTGATCCAATCCATCGCCCGGCGCCTAACTGTCCTGGGATTCGAGCCTTACACGGCAACCAGCGGCATGGCGGCCATCGACATGGTCATGCAGCAGCCCGTCGACATGGCCATTGTCGATCTTCAAATGCCCGAAATGGACGGACTGGTGACGATCACCAAACTCAAGGAGATCCACCCCGCGCTAAAAACCGTCCTGCTTACGGGCCATGGCAACGACAAGGTCAAACAGGCCACTGAATCGCTTAACACCCTCTATTTCGAAAAGGACGAGATGGGGGATTTTTGGAGTTTCATCAAAAAACTGAACACTGACGGCAACGTCGTGGTCATCCGTCCTCCGGAATCGGCGGGTGCCGTGGGCAACGCATCGGACCGGTTGGCGCCCAACGCAATCGAGATCCATTCCCCCCATCGCTATGCAGATGGCGGGCACGACCGTTCGACGGCGACAAGGGAAATCATGCATTCCGACGATTCCGCACATTTATGGATTGTCGGCGAGACGGTGGCCATGCAGGATTTGAAAAAAGCCATCGAACGGCTCGCACCGCTGGATTGCGCGATCATGCTGACGGGTGAGGACGGCACGGGCAAGGAACTGGCCGCACGGGTCATTCACGCCCGAAGCGGGCGCCAGCGGCAGCGTTTTCTGGCCATCGACTGCGGCGATCTGGGCAACGCGCAATTCGTACGCCAGTTGATCGGCAACGAAAACGGCGACTTGAGCGAGGCGCTTTTGTCACGACGCGGCATTTTCGGCGGCGACCCGGTGGGCAGCCTCTTTTTCGATCGCGTGGAAGCCCTGCCCCGTCCGATGCAGACGCAACTGCTCAAGGCCATCGACGCCATCGAACGCGCCAGGGCTGCCGCGGGCCAGACCGGCGCCCTGGATGTGCGCATCCTGGTCGCCGCGGAGTCCAATCTGGCCCGGATGGTCGAAAGCGGCCGTTTCGATGCCGATCTGTATGACCGACTGATCTTCTTCAACCTGGCCATTCCACCGCTGCGGGCGCGAAAGGACGACATTGCGCCCCTTTGCAGTTTCTTTTTAAAGAAAACCAGCGAGGACCTCGACAAACCATTGGAAAAAATCGCTCCTGAAGTCATCGACATCCTTTCGGATTACGACTTTCCGGGCAACGTCCGCGAGTTGGCCCACATTATCGAGCGGGCCGTCATCATGGCCGGCGGAAATGTGATCGAGCGGGAACACCTGCCGGCGCGATTTCTCGAAACGGCCGTAAAGGCCTCGCCAGCGCCGGATGAAAACTTCGCCACCCTGGCCCAGTTGGAAAAACGCTACATCGTTGATGTGCTGAAAGCCTGCGGCGGGAACAAGTCAAAAACCGCAGAGATATTGGGGATCAGCCGGGCGGCCCTGTGGCGCAAGTTGAAACAGATCAAATCCAGCGAAAACCCACCCCAATGACCCCTGCCGAATTTTCAATCTATTGCAAAAAGCAACGGTTGCTGTAATTTTTTGCAATATCTTTTAACTTATTAAATTTTAATTATATTTTTTTATATCAAGCAAAGTGTTGCAAATTGTAGCGGTACGGCAGGTTTTCACCCGGCGCCACTTCCGGCAAAAAAATATATTTTTTCAACAGGTTAAAACGAAAGTTCGGGGATTGGTATAAACGTTGCTCGAAATTTGCTGGTTTCACCTTAAAAACCATCAACCAAGGAGCGGCGATGACGATCCACCTGTGCATTCACGGAGATGTATTCACCAAAACCCGGAAAATTGTCGACTGGATGGTTTCGCGTACCGGTTGGCCGGTCGTTTCCGACCGCGACCTGATCGAAGCGGCCGGACACCGTTTCAACGTACCGGCAGGTCGATTAGAACGATGCATCAAGGCCCCCGACGGAATGTTGAATCGGTTGACCCACGGCACCGAACGCGCAAAAGCCTACTTGAACTCGGTCCTATTGGACAGGCTGGAAAAGGAACCGACGATATTTCATGGATCCATGGGACTGCCGATCACCAGACAATTGCCCCAGATACTGAACGTGCTGGTCACCGCCCGTCCCCGCTTTCGTTTGCAACGCGCCCTTCATACAAAATCTGTGAGCGAACGCCAGGCCCGACATATCATTGATCGTCGGGACAGAACGGATTTCCAGTGGCTGCGTCATACGTTCCGCAGCGACCCATTCGATGCCGAAGCCTACGATCTGGTCATCCCTTCGGACCGACTGGGCACCGAGACGGCAGGTTGTCTGATTCTGGAGCGTTTGATGCAGGCTGAGATTGCCGCATCCAACGACGCAACCGATTGGCTAGACGATTTTAAAATGGCGTCCAAAATTCAGGTTCTCCTATCCGAAGGCGGGTATCCGGTATCCGTTGCCGCACAAAAAGGCCACATCCGAATGACCGTCGATCGCCCGGTGCTCTTCCTCGATCGACTCGCGAAGAAGCTGGAACGACAGGTCAGCCAGATAGAAGGCGTTCAGCAGGTGGAAACCCGGGCCGGCCGCTATTTCTTCCAGGCCGACATCTATCGCCGCTGCCGATTCGACCTCCCTGCCGAAGTGGCTTTCAACTGCTTCACCCGCTGTCGCCAACACCTTCACGAAAATGCGGCAGCCGAATTTTCGGCATTGGCACAGCGGCCGCAGCGGCATGATCATGCCCGTCCCATTCAACAACTTGCCCCCACTGCATCTTCGTGACGCCAAGGACCTGCAGCTTCCCGCCTTTCGTCTTCCATACATCCATACAGCCATCCCGGCTGCCTCTGTTCGCACCGATGTATGGACGTTGACATCGCTTACGATCCAATTATACAACCCCCGACTGACAAGCCAGGCTCAGGAAAAAGTCCATGACGATCAGTATCCGAAAAAAAATAACGATCAGCTTCATCCTTTTCATCATGGTCAGCACGATGATCTGGTTTCTCAATTATTACAAATACCAACTGATCACCGAAAAGCTGCAGATCATCGAAAAAAAGGATCAGGTGTTCAACCTGATCCTCGAAGCACGACGTTTCGAAAAGAACTACTTCCTTTTTCACAATGCCGAAGATCTGACCCACTCCGTCGACTATGTCAAACAAGCCGAAGCACGCCTCCAGGAGGTTATCGCCGTTCATGGACGCTACACGCTGGAGCGTGATCTGGAAAAAAGGCACCAGATGCTGCAACAGTACCTCCATGCCCTGCAAAGCATCACGGCCAAAAGCGGCACCGAGCCCCTTTCTGCTGCGCAGGGCAGCGGTGCCGATGAAATCGCGCAGCATCAGAATGGTCGCATCCGCGATCTGGGACGCCGCGTGACCGACGACTTCGAATCCATCCTCAACCGGGAGCGCCGGTCGGTCATTCAACTGGTTCATGAATCCGGTTACTATCTTTACTTCGCATTAGCCGCGATTTTCGTGCTGACCTTCGGCATCGGCGTATTCGTCTATTTCAACATCAACAGGCCGCTTGAATCCATTGAAACCGCCATCCGTAAAATCGCAACGGGCACCTATGCCGGTATTCCGCCCATTTCCAGCGGCGATGTTTTCGACTCTCTGGTCACCAGCCTCAACCATATGATTCAGGAACTGAACCGGCGCAATGAGCAACTGATACAAAGTGAGAAGTTAGCCTCCTTAGGAACACTGACCTCGGGGGTCGCGCACGAACTGAACAACCCGCTGAACAACATTTCGACTTCGGTACAAATTCTTCTTGAAGAATGGGAAGAGGAAAACACGGAGTTCAAACACGAACTGCTGGAAGAGACCGAAAAGCAGATCGAGCGGGCCAGGGATATTGTCAAGGCACTGCTGGAGTTCTCCCGCAAGGGTGCATTCAACCCGAAACCAACGCAGTTCAAGGAACTGATCAACAAAACGATCCAGATGATCAAAGGCGATTTGCGGTCCGATATCAACCTGGAAATCAACGTTCCCGAGGATATTTGGGCGGATCTGGATGCCCAACGGATTCAACAGGTGCTGATCAATTTGATTCAAAATGGGTTGCAGGCCATGGAAGATGGCGGTAGCCTGAAAATCAGCGCCGAGCAGCCCGCGGGTGAAGACCGCTTTTGCTTTCGGATTGCGGATTGCGGTGTGGGCATTGAAAAGGATGCGCTGGGCAAGATTTTCGACCCGTTTTTTACCACCAAGCCGGATGGACGCGGCTCAGGCCTGGGCCTTTCGATCAGCCACGGCATCATTGAACAGCACAAGGGCCGCATTCTGGTGGAAAGCCGGCCCGGCGAAGGGACAACGTTTACCGTATGTCTACCCAATCGACTGACTTCGAAGATGGAAGCATAGCCCCGAAAGAGACCTTGCTGGTCGTTGAAGACGAGGACCTGGCGCGCAAGAATCTGATCCACATCCTCGATCGCGAGGGCTACGATGTCATCGGCGCGGAAAGCGGTGAAAAGGCGGTTGCACTGCTGAAAGAACGATCCGTCGACCTGGTCATCACGGACTTTAAGATGGGGCGGGTGGACGGCCTGCAGGTACTGGAGAAGTGCAAGGCCCTGCAGCCGCTGGTCGAGGTCATCATTGTCACCGGCTACGCCACCGTTGATTTGGCGGTCAAGTCCATGAAGGACGGTGCGTTTTACTATATCGCCAAGCCATACAAAATCGACCAGGTGCGCAAAATTGTCAGCGAGGCGCTGATCAAGCGCCGCCTTCAACTGGAAAACCAGCGCCTGCGAAAGGAACTGGAGAACAACCGTCCGATGCCGGCCCTGATCGGCAGAAGCCAGGCGATGGAGAAAATTCGAGAGACCATCCGGCAAGTGGCGCCGTCGGACACGAATATTCTGATCCTGGGGGAAAGTGGTACTGGAAAAGAAATTGTCGCCAAGGCCATTCACCTGCTCAGTAATCGCCGATCCAAGCGTTTTGTGGCCTTCAACTGCGGTTCGTTTACCGAGGAGTTGATGGCCAATGAACTTTTCGGCCACGAAAAAGGCGCCTTTACCGGCGCGGACCGCGAACACGCCGGCCTGCTGGAGGTCGCCAACGGCGGAACGGTATTTCTGGACGAAATCGGCGATATGCCGCTGACCATGCAGATCAAATTGCTGCGTGTCATGCAGGAGCGGGAACTGTTGCGGGTGGGCGGTGTCAATCCGGTTCCGGTGAATGTGCGCTTTCTGGCGGCGACGCATCGCGACCTGCACGAAGACGCACGCTCCGGTCAGTTTCGTCAGGATTTATACTATCGCCTCAACGTCATTACCATCCATATTCCGCCGCTGGCCGAACGCCGGGAAGATATTCCTTTGCTGGCCCAGCGATTTCTGGCCCGCATGGCCGGAGAAATGAACAAAGAGATTCATGGGATGGATAGCGAGGTGCTGGATCTGCTCACTCAGTATAGCTGGCCGGGCAACGTCCGTGAACTGGAAAACGTTGTTGAACGCGCGGTGGCGCTGACCACCTCCTCCTCCATCGGCGTGGAACAACTGCCCGCCCATGTTCGCAATCTCACCATCGAGACCTATCGTCGAACCGGGAATGCCATCCCCACGCTGGAAGAGCAGGAGAAACGATATATTGAATGGGTGCTGAAAAAGACCGACGGGAACAAGACCCATGCCGCCAGGATCATGGGCATCGATCGGGTTTCCCTGTGGCGCAAGCTCAAGCGTTATGGGTGGGATGAAAACTGAGCCCGGTAAGCGTTCACAGGGTGCCGCATCTGCTTCGTTCCCGGGCACTGAAGGTTGACCAAACCGTCTGCGTGCCCGGCGCCTCACATCTGCGGCACCCTGTAAGCACTTACTGATCAGGCAGTTGCGGTACATTGGGAATTTCAACCCCGTGAACGCGTGCGAGCCAGGCAGGCATCAAACGGTATAGGGCGTGTCAACGGCGCAATCGATTTCCTTGACACCGGGGATAGAAGACACCAGCCCGATGATTTTCTGGTAGAGGTCATCGCGAATCTGATCCTGTACCTGATGCTGGATTTCAGGGCCGGCGACGCCCGATGCTTTGATCTTCTGACCCTTGACCCGCAGGTGAACGATTCCGTCACGGCAACGAATATCCGCTTTGCAGACATCCTTGATGGCGACCTTGACGTGATTGGTAAGGGCCAGGTCCAAAAGCGCCGACGACGAAGCGGGTGTGGCCTGAAAGCTCTTGCCCGTTGCCGTCCGGCATACGATGTCGCAGGCATCGGCAACGGTCAGTCGGCCGATGTGAAGGACCAGGTCATACAGCCGGGGATCGTTCGCATCAATCCGGTAAATGCTTCGGTACCATTCGACGCGTTCCTCATCCTCCCGGTCGATCCGTGCGACGGCCACGTCACGGGTAATCTGTTGCCGCTGCATCAGCAGATTGATGCGCGCTTCCATGTCGGCAATTACCCGCACCTTGAGAACATGATCGATGCCGTCCAGAAGAATCTGCCCGGCAAACCCGTGATAAACCACATTGTCCTTGACCACGTGCTCCAGAAGGGCAGTCTGGATGCTGTCTATGAACCGCTGACGCACATGCGTGATCCGCTCCATCAGTCCAGGCGCATCGTGCAATGAGGCAAACAACTTTTCTTCGGGGAGATCGAACGTCCGGGACGCTTCGAGCAAAACCTCCTGGCTGATGCATTCATAACCGAGTCGTTTGGCCACAGCTTCGGCAATGTCCTTGCCATGGCTGAAACAACCCCGGGAAATGGTGATGATGGCCATGATCGGTCGCCCCGCTATATCCCGTAGAAGAAATAAAGAATCGTCAACTCCACGACCAGAAACAACAGGGTCATGACGACGCCCGCCTTGGCGTAGTCGACGGTCCGGTAGCCGCCGGGACGCATGATCAGGGCGTTGACCTGGTGGGTCGGCAGCACGAAGGTGTTGGATGCAGAGAGGCCGACCACGAGGGCGGCCATACGCGGGTCGGCACCGGCCATCATGGCCATGTTCATACATAGTGGAACCAATAGTACCGTGGCCCCCACGTTGGAGATAAACAGGGTAAAGCAGGAGGTCATGATTCCCACGGCAGTGAGAAGTACAATGGGCGACGGATGCCCCAACAGCCCGAGCACCTTGGTGGCAATGAAGGCCGCCGTCCCGGTTTTTTCAAAGGCCATGCCCAGCGGAATCAGCCCGGCCAGCAGAAAAACGGTCATCCAGTCCACGGCCCGATAGGCTTCATCGACACTGAGAACGCCGGTGACGATCATCCCCAGGGCCCCGGACATCAGGGCTACAGAGAGCTGGATTTTAAAGGCAATGATCTGAATCAGGGCCAGGGCCAGCCAGAAAACAGCCAGCTTGGCTTTTTTAGGCCTGAGGATTTCTCCTTCCAGAGGCGTGGCAAAGGTCAGCGCACGGGGCTGCGGCTGGTTTTTTACCAGATGGAAACGCTCCCAGGGGCCCTGTAAAAGCAGGGTGTCCCCCATGCTCAGGGCCATCTGGGTCAGCCCCGTGTAATAAATTCGATTGCCTTTGAACAAAGCGATCGGGTTGAGACTGTAATGGTCCTTGAAGTTGACCTCCCTCATGGTCTTGCCGATCAACTCCGAACGGGGCGAGACCACGGTTTCGGCCATGCCGGCGCTCGTACGCGCAAGGCTTTCGGCAAAAATTTCCATTCCGTCTTTCAACGTCCAGCCCAGTTCGCCAGCCATGCGCCGCACGTTTTTCTCTTTGCCGACCACGGCAATGGCGTCTCCGGCCTCGATTTCGTTGTGGCTGCGGGGAGTCAGGTTGATCTGCCGTTCTCCGGCATGGTGAATGGCCACCACCGTCAAGAGAAATTTCGATCGGATATGAAGTTCCTGCAGCGTTCGGGGACCGGCAAAATCGGAGGGTATGTCCAGTTCAAACGTGTTGCCCAGGGCCTTGTATTCTTCCATCAATGCCGCTGTCACGCCGCGATCGGTCTCGCCTTTGGCGGCCGGTAGAATAAATTTTCCGAATAGCAAAAAATAGATGATCGCGGTGATCAGCAAACAGATCCCGATGGGCGTCTGGGTAAACAGGCCGAACGGCGCCAGTTTTTCTCCTCCCAGCACCATCAGATCGTTGAGTAGAATCGTCGGACTGGCGCCCACCAGCGTCAGCGTGCCGCCGATAATGGCACAGAATCCCATGGGCATGAGAATCCGCGAGACAGGGATTTCCATGCGTTTGGCAATGCGCTGGGTCGCCGGCATGAACAGCGCCGCCGCGCCGATGTTCTGCATCATGGAAGAGATGACGCCCACGGCCCCTGAAATCAAGGCGATTACGCGACTTTCACTGTTGCCGGCCAGACGGATAATCGGGCCGGCAACCTGGTTCATCACGCCGGTTTTATCCAGCCCGGCACCGATAATGATTACGGCGATAATTGAACACACGGCGTTGCTGCTCAGGCCCACAAAGGCTTCTTTGGCAGAGATCAGGCCGGTCAGCGGCAGCATGACCATCATGATGATGCCTACGACATCCACCCGTACCCATTCGAACACAAAAAGGACCACTGCAAAGGTCAGCATGATGATGGTCAGAATCATTTCCGGGGTCATTCGACAAACTCCTCTTCTTCAATTGCCACCACATCGCAAACTGCGGGAACACCACCTACCTCTCGTTGCGAAACCAGTAACAGAGGCTGAAAGCAATCATGATCAATCCAACCGACAGAATAAAATGGCCGCTCATTTGAATTTCCCCCTTAAATCATGGAATAAACCAACAGCTCGCGTTTCGGCCGACTGCTCTCGGCAACACGGTCCATCGCAACCTGCGGCTGCTCATCGGCGATCACGAACTCGATGTTGTCATACTCGTTTTGCAGACTGGCCAAAGCCTGTTCCGGCTCATCGAATTTGACCACATGAACAAACGGAACCCTCTCGGCTTCGGCAGCTTGGCGGAAGTCCGCGGCATTTTTCTCCGAGATGGATCGGAATTCCTGGCAGAGTTTGTTGCGGGAGGTTGAAAACAGGCTGAAGGAATCGCAGGAAAGCGGGGCGCTGTTCAAGGCCAGGATCTCGTAGGACATCCGCCTGGCCATATCGACGGCATAGCCGATCACTTCATCGGAAAACATGCTTTCATGCCCCATGACGACCAGACGGCCTTCTATCCTGTCGACACGATTTTCGCCTGCGGCCGCGCCAGCCTCGATCATTTCCGCTGTCGACCGTTCCATCGTGTTGGCCTTCGGGTTGGCCACTGGTTCGGAAAGATCGGTCCGGGTGCCCTTTTTTGCCCTTTTAAATGGATTTCGCATGGGGTCACACCTCCTGGTTGATTTGGATTTCAACGAGCCTTTTTCACGAGCACGAGGGGAATGGCCAGCCTTGGCATTTCCCCTTTTGCCTTGCTGCGGATGTCAGTTGGATGCCGATCCGAACAGGGATCGAACACCGTCAGTACAATTTCGCCGTGCTTGCGGACATATCGCTCAATAATGGTGCCGGTCGCCCCGCCAGCCACCTCGCAGTGATACACGACAGGAGGATTCGGGCGGTCGGGAAGCCATTGCTTCAGTCGATCAGCGGTTTCGTTTCCCGGTGTCCCGTCCGCTTCAGGCACAGCGGTTTTCGCGCCAGCCGGCATCCCCTCCCGGGATATTGTCTTATGCCGTGCCGGAATTCTTCCTGTCCTTTCCTGGCGCTTGCCACTGCCCACGGAAGATGACGATTGCAAAATATGCAACACCTCCAACCGGGCCGCCATCCGCCTGCATAGCAACAGCGCGTAATCCAGCGCTTCCGGGTCGGGAGGCATATGATCGGTGGCAAAAAGAACGGTTTTCATCGGTCAATTTTTTTCTGTATTGATGCGACCTGCATCGGTTTTTGCTATATTGTACCTATCAATTCATATGCCATGAATTCAGGGCAAGAATAACATACTGTTATTTTATGTTATTTTTATTTTTCTCGACCGAAAAGAAAACAGGTGCGAAGTGTTGCTAAATGCAACGCCGAATTGACATTCACAACTATTTTATTTGTTTTCAGTAGGTTGTATTCTGTTACAAAAAATCGAATATCGTTGCATATCGCAACGGACAGGCTTTAATGACAAATGCATAAAACCGCCGACAGCACCTAAAAGGATATGACCGCCAGCCGTCGTTGCCGGGTGAAGTGGACTCACTTAAAGGAGACCCTATATGCGGATTTTCAAAAAAGAGGCGCCACCGGAAGTTCAGGAGCCGCAACCGTCTGAAATGGACCGGTTCCGAGTGGCGGTGCGCGAAGCCGGTATGCCCGCGGACGTTGTTGAGACCACCCTCAAAGAGATCGATCGAATCGCCAAAATGCCGTCCGGAAGCGCAGAGCACACCATCGGGGTCAACTACCTCGACTATCTGACCCACCTGCCCTGGAACCGGACGACCGAGGATTGCCTCGACCTTAAGACCGCCCGCCGGATTCTCGATGACGAACACGACGGTTTGCCGGAGATTAAAAGTCGTGTCATGGAGCACCTGGCGGTTAAAATCCTGCAGTCCGAGCGCCGGCACAATATCCTGGTTGTGGACGACGAAAAAATCACCCGCAGGAATCTTGAGCATGTGCTTTCCAGGGATGGATATCGGGTGAATACGGCGGCCAATGGATTGGAAGCCATCCAACGGTTGAACGAGCGCGCCTTCGATGTGGTCATCACCGACCTGAAAATGGAGCATGCCGACGGCATGCAGGTGCTCGATGCGGCTAAACGGAAAAATCCCCATACGGAGGTCATTGTGATCACCGGTTATGCAACCGTCCCTGCGGCGGTTTCGGCCATGCGCAAAGGCTCCCATCATTTTCTGGCCAAGCCGTTGAAGCTCGATGAAATCCGCAGCACGGTAAACAGCGCCTTGCAACCCAAACAGACCCGACTGGACCATCGTGGACCGGTGCTCTGCTTCGTAGGGCCGCCGGGGACGGGCAAAACCTCACTGGGGCAGTCCATTGCCAGAAGCATGCAGCGCCGGTTCGTACGCATCTCCCTGGCGGGAATGAAGGATGAAGCCCAACTGCGGGGACACCGGCGCAGCTATGTGGGGGCGCTGCCCGGACGCATCATCCAGGAAATCCGTCGCTCGGAAACCAGCAACCCGGTATTCATGCTCGACGAAATGGACAAGATCGGTCAGGAATTCAAAGGCGATCCAGCCGCAGTATTGCTTGAAGTGCTGGATCCGCAGCAGAACAGCCACTTCATGGACCACTACCTCGATCTGCCATTCGACCTGTCCAAAGTGATGTTTATCGCCACGGCAAATACCGTCGACGCCATCCCCGAGGCGCTTGTCGACCGCCTGGAGGTGATCGAATTGTCCGGCTACAGCGAAAAAGAGAAAACCCGGATTGCATTGAACCATTTAATTCCCCGGGCGATCGAGGAAAACGGCCTCGATCGCCGCGAAATCGGCTTTGATACCAATGCGGTGGCCCGAATCATTCGCGAATATACCCGTGAAGCAGGCCTGCGTGGCCTTCAGCGGCAAATCGCCAGCCTGTGCCGAAAAATCGCCCTCGAGCAAGTTGACCGTGAAAACGGCTCGTATCCGGTAACCGTCAACAAAGAAATGGTTGTCGAACTTCTTGGCCCCCCCCGCCATACATTTGAAGTCAAGCAGGCCAAAGACCGCGTCGGCGTCGCTACCGGTCTGGCCTGGACACGGACGGGCGGCGAAATCGTTTTTGTCGAGGCGACCAAAATGCGGGGGACCAATCAGTTGATTTTAACCGGCTCGCTGGGCACGGTGATGAAAGAGTCGGCCCAGGCAGCCATGAGCTACATCCGCAGCCACGCGGACCGTTTCAATATCCCGGATTCGTTTTTCGAAAAACATGATGTCCACATCCACATTCCTGCCGGGGCGATTCCCAAGGATGGCACGTCTGCCGGGGTGACCATCGCCGTGGCGGTGCTTTCCATGATTACCGGACGGCCCTGCTGCCGGGAGGTGGCCATGACCGGCGAACTGACGCTGACCGGTCGGATTCTTCCGGTTGGCGGGATCAAGGAAAAATTGCTGGCCGCCCACCGTGCGGGCGTTCGCACCGTGATCATTCCCGCCAAAAACAGTATCGATCTCGAAAGGATGGGTGAGGATATGAACACGTCCTTGACCATTGTCCCCATTGAGGACCTCTCCGATGCAATTGAAAAGGCCCTGGCAGCGGTTCCGTGAAAATTGAAGATTGAATCGTCTCCAATCGTTAGCTATAACAAACCAATGAAACCCCATCACTACGAAATGAGCCGAATCAAGCATCGGTGCGCATGAACGAGCCATCACTGTTATCATACCTGTCCATGCGGCTGCTCCGCTCGCCGGCACGGGTGTCGATTCTGGGGTTCGCTGTATTGATCGCCATCGGCACGCTGCTGCTGATGGTGCCGGCCGCATCCACGGGAACGTCCTTGGGGGTCATCGACGCCCTTTTCATGTCCACATCGGCCAGCTGCGTCACCGGCCTGTCGGTCCTGGATATTTCCCATGGGCTGACCCGCTACGGCCAGTTCGTGATCCTGGTCCTGATCCAGTTCGGCGGGCTGGGTATTCTGACAATTTCCACCCTGGTGCTCATGATGGTGAGAAAACGCCCGACCCTGTCCGGCCAGGCCCTGATCAAAGACACATTCACCTACGGTGAGGGCAAGCAGACCGCCTCTGCCGTCCTCAAAGCGATCTTCGTGACCGCCTTTTGCATCGAGGCGGCCGGGGCATTGGGTCTCTACCTACGCATGGCACCAGAAACGGGGTGGGGACGCGCCGCCTATCCGGCCGTGTTCCATGCGGTCAGCGCCTTTTGCAATGCCGGTTTTTCCCTTTACTCGGACAGCTTCGTCGGGTATCGGGAAGATTGGGCCGTCAATGCCATTCTGAGCGTCCTGATCATCGTCGGCGGCATCGGTTTCATTGTCATCGCCGACGTAAAAAAGCGCTTCATGGAGCGAAAAACTGTTGTCCGACGCCTGAGCCTGCACAGCCGGGTGGCCCTGACGGCCAGCGCCGTACTGATCCTTGTCGGGGCGGCGGCCATTCTGGTTATGGAATGGAACAACACCCTGGCCCCCTTAAGCGTGCCCGGACGAATCATGGCCGCCCTGTTCCAATCCATCACCGCCCGAACAGCCGGATTCAACACACTGGACATCGGCATCATGGCCAACGAAACACTGTTTTTTCTTTGCATCCTCATGTTCATCGGCGCCTGCCCCGGCTCCTGCGGCGGCGGCGTCAAGACAACCACCGTTTTCGGGCTCTGGGTGCTGGGCATCTCTCGTCTGAGGGGATACACGCATCCCCAGGTGTTCCGTCGGACCCTGACCGAGGCCAGCATTTCCAAAGCCACCAGCGTGGTCATGGTCAGCATGGCGGTGATCACCCTGGCGATCATGGTGCTGATGATGAGCGAGTTGGGCGGCTTCTCCCACACCCAGACCCGCGGCCGGTTTCTGGAACTTTTTTTCGAAGCCTTAAGCGCCTTCGGCACTGTCGGGCTTTCCACCGGCGTAACGGAAACGCTCTCTGAAATGGGCCGCATCACCATCGTCGCCCTCATGTTTATCGGCCGGCTGGGCCCCATGGTCATCGCCCTGGCCGTCAGTCGTGAACGGATCAGCCGGGTCCACTATGCAGAAGAAAACATCATGATCGGATAATCCAATGAAAAAACAGTTTGCCGTTATCGGACTTGGAAATTTCGGTTTTTATCTCGCCACCGAACTGTTTAAAAAGGGGCATGAGGTACTGGGCATCGACATCAACCCCAAGATGGTCCAGGAGATCCGCGATTGGGTCAGCCGGGCCGTCATCGCCGACGCCACCGACCCCCAGGCCCTGAAGGAGCTGGAACTGAAAAAAATGGATGCCGTGGTGATTTGCATCGGTTCGATCCTCAACAATTCCATTCTGGCCACCCTCAATGTCAAGGATCTGGGCGTCAAACGGGTGGTGGCCAAAGCCGTCAGCGAGGCCCACGGCCGCATCCTGCGCAAAATCGGAGCCGACGAAATTTATTTTCCGGAAAAGGATCTGGCCCTGACAGCGGCCCAACGGTTGGACAATCCCAATGTGCTCGACTACCTGCCTTTCATGGAAGGGTACAGTATCGTCCAGTTGGCGCCGCCGTCCTCCTTTACCGGCAAGAGTCTCATCCAACTGGATCTGATCAACCGTTTGGGCATACAGGTCATCGCCATCAAGGAACTGGTGCCCGAGAACGTGGTCCTGATTCCCACCGGCCATTTCGTTGTCAAGGAAAGCGATGTCCTGATTCTTCTCGGCCCCGACGATGCCTTGAACGGTTTGCAGGAGACATAGAAAAACCATGGGAAAAAATATCGGTTTCATATCGACGCGCTTTGCCGGAACGGACGGCGTGACCCTGGAAGCCAGCAAATGGGCGCAGGTACTGCGGTCCATGGGGCATAACTGCTACTGGTTTGCCGGCCAGTTGGACAAGGATCCGGCCATCAGCATGCTGGTTCCACGGGCCTTTTTCCAGGATGAAAAAAATCTTTGGATCAACGCCCGCATTCTCGGACACAAGCGCCGGGACGACATCGTAACCGATGCCATCCACGAAACAAAGGTGCTGCTCAAACGCCACATTCGGGAATTCATTCAGAAATTCGATATCGACCTGATCATTCCCCAGAACGCTCTGACCATTCCCATGCATGTCCCTTTGGGCATGGCGATCACCGAAATCATCGCAGAAACCCAGATCCCCACCATCGCCCACCATCACGATTTTTACTGGGAGCGCACGCGCTTTGCCGTCAACGCCGTCAACGACTACCTGCGCATGGCCTTTCCCCCCAACCTGCCGGGCATGGAGCATGTCGTGATCAATTCGGCGGCCCAGGAGGAACTGGCGCTGCGCACGGGGTGTTCTTCGATTATCATCCCCAACATCCTGGAGTTCGAACATCCACCGAAAACCTCCCCGGCCACGCGGTCTGCCATTCGCTCGGAACTGGGGTTTAAAGAAGAAGATATCGTCTTTCTCCAACCGACCCGCATCGTTCAGCGCAAGGGGATTGAACACGCCATCAACCTGGTCAGGGACCTGAACGATCCGCGCTGCAAACTGCTCATCTCCCATGAGGCCGGCGACGAGGGGTACGAATACGCCGAGTGGCTCCGGCAGGAAGCCCGGGAAATGGGCGTCGACCTGCGTATGCTAAACATCAGCATGCGGGACCCATGGAACGACACCGGCGCCGGGCACCCGGCTAAATCGCTGCTGGACATCTATCCCTGCGCCGATTGGGTCACCTACCCCAGCCTCTACGAAGGATTCGGGAACGCCTTCCTCGAAGCGGTCTACTTCCGCAAACCGGTCCTGATCAACCGCTATGCCATTTTCGTGCGCGACATCGAACCCAAGGGATTCGATCTCATCGCGATGGACGGTTTTTTGACCGAGAAAACCGTGAGCCAGGTCCGTGATGTGCTCGGATCAACGCAGAGAATCCAACGGATGGTGGAGCACAACTTTGAAATCGCATCCAGGCACTATTCCTACGGGGTGCTGCGCCGCTGGCTGAACACCCTCATGGTCAACTTCTTTGGATTCAAATCGGAAAATCAAATGGCCCAATGAATCTCTTCCGTCACATACGTCAGCGCCTGCTGTATAAAAGTGCGCTGAAAAATCGCCGGGATCGGATAAGAGATGAAAACCTGGCCCTGATCGATCATCTGATCGAAACCTTCGGAGAACAAATTCCCTACCTGACCAGTTATCGCCACAAACTGGTCCCGCTGATCCAGGCTGCCGGGCGTTACTTCGACAAACTGATCAATCTGATTCCCGGCCCCGTAGCCTTGGACCCGGATCTGTGGGACCGCGATCCGGTGGTTCATTCCATGTTTGTATCCGGAAAGGAGGCCGGCGGATTGATCGCTGCCAGCAAGCCGTTGCAGCGATTTTTTCGGGATTCGGCTGTCAATGCCGCTTGCGCGCTGCTCACCGCGCAAAAAAGAGAGAAAAGCGTTTCCGTATCGGAACAAACCGGTGAAATCTTTCGCCGGGACGTAATGAAAAAGGCCGTTTTTTTCGAAGGGCATCGAATTACAGCGCCTCGGGACACGTTGGCCAAGTCACGTCTTGAGGTTCGATATGGGTTGTTTTCCGATCTGTTCGCCATGGCGGCCGAGAAAATTTCCGAAATCAATGAGATGAAGGCCCGGTTGGAAGCCGAACACGACGAGTTGGCGGCAAAGATGGCTTTCTACGCCGAAGGAAGCGACCAGCAAAAAGAATTCGGCGTCATCCACGATGAAGTCGAAGGCAAAATCAAAACCCTCGGCAAATCACTGAGTTCGCCGGGGGATTACATTGCGCACCTGCGGGAATTGCTCCGTGAACCGGAACGTCAGATCTCAGCCGGATCCGTTTTTCTCAAACTGGATCGAATGGGGATCGTGGCGAACGATTCTTCAGCAAAAAGAATCGACGAGTTCTCGCTGGCAGAATTCGAATTGAGCAGCGGGAAAAAGTGGGTGGCCACCTGGGTCAGCGTCGGTCGGACGGCAGTGCCTGCCGGGCCGCTCCCCGACGGCGGGAAAGGAGGTTCAAGATGAAATCTTTGCGCATCGACTACAACGAATCCGATCAAGCCATCGAAGCCGTTGAAAAGGCCTTACCGGAGCCATGGGATTCCGTTTGTGAGAAATACGACAACGATGTCCATCGAATCTCGGACGTCGGCGACCGGGAGCCTTACACCGCAGTATATGCCTGCTACGACGAAAACAATCGGCCGGTTTACTACCTGGTGGAAGAGGATGCGGCCCTGATGAGAATGCGGAGAAAAACCTTTCTCGACAAACTGGGCCAAGATCGGAAATGAGTGCCGCCCC
The DNA here is from genome assembly GCF_009688965.1 of Desulfosarcina widdelii. Taxonomy (GTDB): domain Bacteria; phylum Desulfobacterota; class Desulfobacteria; order Desulfobacterales; family Desulfosarcinaceae; genus Desulfosarcina; species Desulfosarcina widdelii. The sequence goes on from NZ_AP021875.1 coordinate 1,805,510, forward strand.
CGTTGCGGATAAATGGTATGAATTGCCAAAGGCCCTGGCCGGCAAATGGCGACCGCCGGCCCTTTGGCCCAAAGCGGCGGGTGGGAGCCATCGGGATTGACGGACCCCATCTTTGCCGGTGGATCGATGTTCCAGGAGCTTTTACCCGCCGTTGATTTTATTGCGCAGCTTGCCCGAACATTTGAACGTAACGACCTTGCGCTCGCGCAGGATCAGATCGGAGCCGGTGGCCGGATTCCGGCCCCGTCGCTTCTTTTTTTCCTTCACGCAAAATTTTCCAAACCCGGAAACGAGCACGTCGTCTCCACGTGCCAGCGTTCCCTTGATGATCTCGAGCAGGGATTCGACCGTTTCAATGGATTTCTTCTTGGTAAATCCCAGGTCGTTCACCTTCGCGACGATATCGTTCTTGGTCAATGCCATAGCGCCTCCTGAGCGTGCGGTTGCCGGTTGCCTGGCCGCATCTTTCCGGCAGGGAAGTCTTTCGAGCACGATCCGGTTACCCTTGTCCGTCGGTCTCCGGCTTGTCTTCGGGAATCACCCGGGCCACCTTTTCCATGATTGCGTCCACCGTGCTCATGATTTCGTCGATCTCCATTTTAAGCGTTTCATCATCCTTTTCGGCCATTTAGGTAAACTCCTTTAGTACTCGTTCATTTTCAAGCGTGTGCAGGTTCGCGACGAAACGACATTTCAGCGCGGATAATTACCGTGGTCGAAAACGTAATCGTAGCAGTATGCCTGGTATTCGCGGTCCACGGTGACCGCCGGCTCCGCTTCCGATTCCGAATCCACGGGTTTCTCCAGGTTCGCCAGCCATATTTTCTTGGCATAATCGTAGAGTACGTCCCGAATGAGTTCCGGCCGTTCGCTGACCTCCGGATTGTTCCCGACAAAACGCAACACGCCGTCGATTACGGTTTTGACGTTTTGGATATATTCGCTGGCATCCACACGACGCTCGGTTGCGAATTCCAGAAACCTGTCCAGCGTCGCTTTGGCGGTCCCCTCTACGGCATCAATACAATTCATATTTACCCGATCCTGTGCGCCGCTTCAAATCCGGTTCCCCCGCGAAGCGCCATGGGCTTCAAATTATCGCTTTGTTCAATAAAATCATACAGCTATTAAAAATATACGCAAGATCGGATGATGTCAAGCGCCAAAGGATGACCGCCCATGGCAACCGCATTTGAAGCCCGTATTATTGCTCTGACGTAGTTTAGGGGTGCGGTTGATCCGCTACCGGTTGACAAAGGCGAGGATAAGCCCTAAAGGCGGGGATAAACCTCGCCACTACGGCTATGCAACACACGGAAAAACGGGTTCCAAATCCGTCCGTTACTGGCTCAACCGGCCTACACCTCGGCCAGGACATCGTCGATTTCGTCTAAAAAGCGGCTGCGCACGTTGAACTGGCCTTTGCGGAAATTTGCGGAGGTGAGAAACAGGCAACGTTCCGCCCGGGTCACGGCAACGTACATCAGCCGCCGCTCTTCCTCCAGGTCCTCTGCGCGGTCCATGGACCGCCAGTGGGGAAACAGTTGCTCTTCGCAGCCGACGACGAATACCGTGTGAAACTCCAGACCTTTGGCCCCGTGGACCGTCGAAAGGTTCACGCCGGAAGACTCTTCCTCGTCTTCCTTGTCCTCTCGGACCAGGGCCGCCTCTTCCAGATATTCCACGATGGTCTCTTTTTGCGAGGCGGCATGGATCAACTGGTCGATATTCTCCTGCCGGACGGTGAAGTCCATGGAATTGGACCGGGTATAGTTTTCCAGGTGCTCCATGTAGCCGGTTTGGGCAATGGTGCGGGTAATGGCCTCGGCGGGCGACAAATCCCGAATCTCGTCCAGCAGGCCCAGCACCTGGCTGAGGCTGTTGTATAGTTTGGGCGTCAGCACCCGGTCTGCCACTGCCTGCCGGGCGGCCTCCTGCAGGCTCATGTCTCCTGTGCGCATCTGGGCGATCTTTTTCACCGTCCCGGGTCCGATGCCCCGTTTGGGCGTATTGAGGATCCTTTCGAAGGCCGTGTCGTCCTTGTTGAACACCGCCGCGGTGATGTAGCAGTTCAGGTCCAGGATCTCCACCCGGTCGAAAAACCCCTTTCCGCCCATCATATGGTAGGGAACCTGGGACCTGCGAAAGGCTTGCTCGAACGGCAGGGAACAGAATTTGGTGCGGTAGAGCACGGCCATTTTCTCGTAGGGGATGTTCATGCGATTAAGGCTGTGGATCTTGTCCGCCACCCAGAGGGCCTCCTCCTGGTCGGTATAGAACTCATGCGTCTCGACCACGCCACCCTCTTTGTCCGAAAAACAGGCCTTTTCCATGCGGCTTTCGTTGTGATTGATGACGCAGTTGCCCAACTGGACGATTTCGTCGGCACTGCGGTAATTTTGCTCCAGGCGGAAAATGCGCGCTCCCGGATATTTCTTTTTGAAGGAGAGAAAATGGCCGACGTTGCTCATGCGAAACGAATAGATGGACTGCCAGTCGTCGCCCACGGCAAAAAGATTTCCGTTCGTCAACAACAGGGCGGTGATCTCTTCATTGAGATCGTTGGTGTCCTGATACTCGTCGCAAAGAATGTAGGCGAACTGCTTCTGGTAGCGTTCTCGTACCGCATCATGGTCCCTGAGCAGGTTGCGGGTGAGCAGCAGAATATTGTCGAAATCCACGGCATTGGCTGTCTTGAGGACGGCCTCGTAGCGTTCGTACGCATCGATCAGACGAATATGGCCCTGCCGGGGGTGCTGATCGAAATAGGCGCCGGGATGTCCGCTGTTCTTGGCGTTGGATATCTGGCTCAACACCGCCCCGGTGTGTTTTTTATCGTAATTGAGGGCCAGCAGGACCTCCTTTACCGTCTTTTGCTGGTGATAGGCGGTAAACACCTGCAAAGGATTCGAGTAGCCAAGCAGGTGAGCATGTTCCTTCAGGATCTGGAAACAAGCGCTGTGGTAGGTCCGTACCCAGGGAAAGCGCTGCATCCCCATACCGGTCATGTGAATCAGGCGCCCTTTCATTTCGTCGGCGGCCTTGTTGGTAAAGGTGATGGCCAGGATTTGCTCCGGCGGCAGTCCCGATTCCACCAGGTGGGCGAATTTGGCGGTCAAGGTGCGGGTTTTTCCAGAGCCGGCACCGGCAACCACCAGGGCCGGCGAGCCGGTATGTTCCACAGCGGCTTGCTGTTGGGGGGATAACTGCATGGGAATTCCTCTCCTGAACGTCAATTGAACCGGTCACAAACGGCGGTTGCAAGGGCAATAGAGGTTGCGCCAATCAGGCGGTCCAAAAGAAACGGGTTCCCACAAAAAGGCTGGGGGAACCCGGAATGGTCAATGGAGCCACCGCGCGGACTCGAACCGCGGGCCTGCTGATTACGAATCAGCTGCTCTACCAGCTGAGCTACGGTGGCAAAATTGCGAAAATCCTACTATCATTCTGCCTTACAGATGGTCAAGCCGTTTCTTCAAGCCGGGTAAAAATACCCCAAGTGGATATATATGTCCGGTTCCCGCGATCCTGCGTGGGAAACCATGCCAACCAAAATAGAATGATGCCGAAAAACAATCAACCCTTTCCTGACTTCAGGAAAAACTGAATTTACCCGCAGACAGGAAAACCCGGCGTTCATCTGCGTTGCTTGACGAAGTCCGGATATAATTCTTGCATGCATTGCGGGCAGATACTGTGAGTGAACAGGGCTTCGGAATGTTCACCAATGTATGCTTCGACCTGGTGCCAATACCCTTCGTCATCCCTGATTTTTTTGCAGGATGCACACATGGGTATGATTCCTCTGAGAACCTTGATTTCGGACAAGGATCTCTTCAAATCTTTCCAGCGCCGAATCCAAAAAATCAACAAAGCAATCGAAAGGAAGAAAGATACCGTCAGCAACTCATCGATTTCAAAAAACTCATGATCCCATGAAATCTTAACAATTTTTTCCAAGATATCGAAAGTTGCTGAAAATGCATAAACAGTAACGCCAAACACTAAAATCAGAACGATTTCGAAAATCTGTTTGCGCCTGCTATCTTCTTCAGAAAGATTATCCTGCTGTATTTTCATGTTGGATTTTCCTTTTCGCCAACGATGGAGATTTCGGATAGCAAACCAAGTCCGCCAATAGTCCTTGGCCAAGTGCTCACTTTCAGCTCATATCCGAAATCCGAATCTTTTTTCGATGCAATGCGTTAAGCTGTTTTTTTGAGCAACTGAATAATCATTTTGTCTACCAGGACGATTGGAGCTGACTTAATTTTTTCCCCTAAAAAATTGGAAATTTTAAGTACGACATCAGAATCGAAAGCCATATCATAGTAGTCGAATATTGATTCAAACAGGTCATCTTCGTTTTTAAATATCCATTTTGCTGTAAAAAATTCTGATGTTACAATCGACAGGTCGCTGTTCATTATCGCTTGTTGAGCAAGTATTTTCTCATTATTTTCATTATGGAGAAATGCAAAAACCCTTTCTATTTCTCCTTCGATTACAGGTTCGATCACAAGAATATTTCCACTTTTTTTTAACACCCTTGCGGCTTCACGAAGGGCTTTCCGGCAATTCTGATGGTGCAATGAAAGCGTGAATATTACCCCATCAAAGAAATTATCGGCAAAATTCAGTTTTTCTCCAGACCCAACGCTAAAATCGACTCCCGGAATGTTGTCCCTGGCAATTTCAATCGCATTTTCATCCGGGTCTATCGCAACCAATAATTTGGTTTCTTTGGACAATAAAGCGGAAATGCGTCCAGTACCGCATCCGATTTCGAGAACCTTCTTATTCTTCAATTCTGAGTACTTAACGATATTTTCGTATATTTTTTGACCGCTGTACTCTTTCATAGGGTTTCTTTCAGGAATTCAAGCTGATCGGCGACGATGGTGGTGAACATTGGCTCCACATACGGTTGAAAGTGCCCGGTTTCATATTGTTTCAGGTGAACGTTGGGACATTTGGGGCACACATCGACAGCGGGCTTGGCTGGGGTTGTCATGTCTTGGGTTCCAACCTGAACGAGGACCGGTATCCTCAGTTCAGGCAATGCCCGAATGGGTGAATACAGACCGATAAACAGCGCAAAGCGCGCTGAAACCCGTCGATCGAACGGGTGACCGCCGGGAACGAGATTCAGATAGCCGGTCGACTCGCCGGGCGCATTCATCAGGGCAAGCCGGCCGGGCTCCGCGCTCGATAGCACGTAATGAGGCTTCAGCCCCAATATCCCGCGAAGCCCGTCATAAAACCCGTGAAGCGTTAAGGTAAGCAGTTTGGACAGGCTGCTTTGGCGCAGCGATGCAAAGCCGCTCAGGTGCGGTACCTGGGCGATAACGGCAGCGATATCCGGCGCCATGGACGCCACTTTGAGAACGTGCCCGCCACTGAGCGACGATCCCCACAAAACGATCTTTTTTTGATCAAGATTGGGCTGGCGGCGTGCAAATTCGATGGCGGACAGCCAATCTCGATGCTGCTTTCCGATGTCCAGCAGTTGGCGCGGCCGGCCATCGCTCTCCCCAAAATGCCGGTAGTCGAAAACCAGACAAGCATACCCGGCTGCCGAGAATCGCTCGGCATAGGCATCCAACCTCATTTCTTTAATGGCGGCCAGTCCATGCGCCATGATCACTGTGGGAAATGGACCTTCTCCTTCCGGAAGGAACAACCACGCAACGCATTTGAGGCCCTGCGACTCGAAATGGATCGTTTGTTTCATGGATTATCCAATTTCCTATGGCAGATACCTGTAATGGCCGGTGATTGGATACCTGAAGAGCATGTCTTCCAGTTTCGGGCCGCGGCCAATATTGTGTACAATCTTCGGTGTATTTGTTTTGGGGTTGTATTGGTCGGTTACTATTCCGATATGCGGCAGGTTTCCGGGAAGCATCCAGGTGACAAGGTCTCCGGGAATATAATCTTGAGGGGTATCCGTTACGCTTAATTCTTGACCATGCCGTGAAAAGAAAACCTGCAAATTGGGTACGCGCCGATGATCGATATTCGGGTCCGGTCCATTTAGCCCCCAGATTCGTTTGGAAGGATATTCAGAGAAATTCCTCTTCATATCGAGGTGAACCAACTCCTGCAAATCGATGCCCAGTTTCCTGTAGGACCGTATAACAACATCTGTGCATACACCGACATCTTCCGGGACATCTCCACCTGGATACTTGATGGCGTAATAACGGCCATCGTAAACCACCTGATGGTGGGTTCTCTCCAATGCAGCTTCAATCAATTCGTCAGTTGATATGGCAAGAGAGGATATGGGTTGTAGCAAAAATAATAAAATCAGGATTTTGGTATATCTTTTCATTTTTTCGCATCTAATCGCATTATCACGGTCGGTACCCCCGCAGGATTGAGTCCACCATCCTTGATGTCAGTAAAGCCAAAGTCCAGATATAGTATTTTAAGCGGACATATTACCGGACGCACTTTTAATGGAGCAACGCCCCCCACCATTATTTCGCCCACGGCAGAGCGTATTCAGGGTGTACCGCAGTGAAGAAGGGTAAAATGTAACAACGATATCAGTTTTTTCCAACCCCATCATGTTTAATCATTGATCATCCCCGCTTTATCCCTTAAAAACGGGCCACGTGAAGACTCCGGACAGGTGCCGACGTGTTTTGGGCGGCCCTGTCTCTATGCGATAGAAAGATCCAAGATATTGTTTACAGATCAAAATCAAGTAAAAATGGCATCCGAAAAGCTTGCAGCGGATATCGCAGCTCGCACGGGCCCTGTTGTTATCTCCGGTGTGGACGGCAGCGCCTGCGCCTATCTGGCCGAAACCATCCGCAGCCGGCTGCGGTCGCCGGTGCTGCTGGTGACCGAATCGGCCAAAATCGCCGAGCAGCGGCAGGCGGAAATCGATTTTTTCAGGGGAGAAACCGGCTCGCCGGCGGTTGTTTTTCCGTCCTATAATATTTCGCCGTTCAAATTCATGTCCTACCACAACGAGACCGCCGCCCGTCGCATCCGGGCGCTGTGGTCCCTGATCGAAGGCCGTCGCGAACTGGTGGTGACCACAGCGTCGGCCCTGCGCCAGCGGCTGATGCCCAAATCCGTGCTTACCGGATTCGCGGAATTGATCATCGCCGAAGAGGAAATCGAGCCGGACCGTCTGGTGGCCAATCTGGCGGCCGGCGGCTACACCCGCAGCGTCGTTGTGGAGGAACCCGGAGATTTTTGCGTCCGCGGCGGCATCATCGACATCTTTTCCCCGTTGTACGACCGCCCTTTGCGCATCGAGTTGTTCGGCGACTTTGCCGAAACCATCCGCTTTTTTTCGCCGTCCAGCCAGCGCAGCCAGGAGCATGTCAACGAAGCCGTGATTCTGCCGGCCCGCGAGGTGACCCTGGAAAAGGATCGCCTCAACGAAATCGTCGGCCGTTTCCGGGCTCGGGCCCTGGAGCAGGAACTGCCGCGCACCACCATGCGGGACATCGTGGAGCGCATCAAGCAGTGCGGGGTGTTTCCCGGCATCGAAAGCCTGACTCCGTTGATTTACGACCGCATGGACACCCTGTTCAACTATCTGCCGGACAGCGCGGTTATTGTTGCCGAAAACCCCGCCGGTCTGGCCGGGGCCGCCGAAAAAAGCGCCCAACTGGCCCAGGTCAACTACGAAAAGGCCTGCGACGATGGGCACCTGTGCGTGGAACCGTCGGACCTGTTTTTAAGCTGGACGGAAATCCAGGACGAAATGGACCGGCGGGAGTCCGTATCACTGGTTCAACTGGCGGTTTCGGGCAGCCAGGGCCGGCTGGTGATCGAGGCGGAAACAAGCGACAATAGCGACCTGGCCCGGGCCATGGACCAGGCCCGAAAAACCGAACAGCCGGCCGCTCCCCTGCTGCAGTGGATCGAAAGCCACCGGGATGCGGGCCATGCCATGGTCATCGCCTGCCAGACCCGGCGTCAGGGCGACCGTCTGGCATCCATCCTGGCGCCCCACGACGTCCGGCCGGTCTCCGGGGAACCCTTTCCCCGGAATCCGCTGGCGGGTCGCATCGCCATCTGCCAGGGGCGCCTGTCCACCGGATTCGTCTGGCCGGCGGACAGCCTGGCGGTGGCCACCGAAACCGAAATCTTCGGATCGCGAACCAAACGGCCCCAACGCTCGACCCAATCCGTGCGCACCGAACTGCTGGCCTTTTCCGACCTCAAGCAGTCAGACCTGGTGGTTCACGAAGAGCACGGCATCGGGCGCTACGAGGGGTTGGTCAAACTGAACCTGGAAGGCACGGTCAACGACTACCTTTTGATCGTCTACCGTGACGACGACCGGCTCTATTTGCCGGTAGACCGCATGGGCCTGATCCAAAAATACATGGGCGTCGAAGGCATGATGCCGGCCCTGGACAAGATGGGCGGCAAATCCTGGGAGCGCGCCAAGGAAAAGGTGCGCCAGTCGGCCGAAAAGATCGCCGGCGAACTGCTCGCCATCTACGCCAAGCGACGGGTCAACGCCGGTCACGGCTACGGCTCTGCCGACAGCCATTTCGGTAATTTCGAAGCCGACTTTCCCTACGAGGAGACCCCCGACCAGCTCAAGGCCATCGAAGACGTCCTCGCCGACATGCGCAGCCCGAGGCCCATGGACCGGCTGGTGTGCGGAGACGTGGGCTACGGCAAGACCGAAGTGGCCCTGCGGGCCGCATTCCTGGCGGTCAGCGAAGCCAAACAGGTGGCCATACTGGTGCCCACCACCGTTCTGGCCGAACAGCATTTCGCCACCTTCACCCAGCGCTTCGACGCCTACCCGGTCAAGGTGGCCTGCCTGAGCCGCTTCCGCACCAAGGCAGAGCAGCGCCGCATCGTCGAACAGATCCGGAAAGGCACGGTGGACATCGTCATCGGCACCCACCGCCTGCTGCAAAAGGATGTCGCCTTCGCCGACCTGGGGTTGTTCGTCATCGACGAGGAGCAGCGCTTCGGCGTCCGTCACAAGGAAAAAATCAAGCGTTTGCGGACCACGGTGGACGTGCTGGCCCTCACCGCCACGCCCATCCCCAGGACCCTGCACCTTTCCATGATGGGCATCCGTGACATCAGCGTCATCTCCACGCCCCCCGAGCAGCGGCACGCCATCGTCACCTACGTGTGCGAGTACGACGACACCGTGATCGGCGAAGCCATCCGCAGCGAACTGGCCCGCGGGGGGCAGATCTTTTTCGTGCACAACAATGTCAATTCCATCGAACGCATGGCCGCCTACCTCAAGCAGCGGGTGCCCGAAGTCCGCCTGGACGTGGCCCACGGCCAGATGGCCGAAGACGACTTGGAAAACGTCATGATGCGTTTCATGGCACGCGAGTTGGACATGCTGGTCTGCACCACCATCATCGAATCGGGCATCGATGTGGCCACGGCCAACACCATCCTGGTCAACCGCGCGGACCGTTTCGGCCTGGCCCAGATCTACCAGCTGCGCGGCCGGGTGGGCCGCTCGGACGAACAGGCCTACGCCTACCTGTTCATTCCCGAGGAGAGCCGGCTGGGCAAGGATGCCCAGAAGCGCCTCAAGGTCCTCATGGAACACAGCGATCTGGGCTCCGGCTTTCAGATCGCTATGAACGACCTGAAAATCAGGGGCGGCGGGGCCATTTTGGGGGCGTCCCAGTCCGGTCACATCGCCGCCGTCGGCTACGACATGTTCCTCAAGCTCATGGAAGAGGCCGTGGCCCAGTTGAAAGGCGAACCACTGACCGAGGGGCTGGAACCGGAAATCAATCTGCCCATGTCCGCCTATGTGGCTGAAGACTACGTGGACGATATCGACCAGCGGCTCTCCATTTACCGGCGCCTGGCCAAGCTGGGCAGCCTCAAGGACATTTCCGACATGAAGGCCGAACTGGTGGACCGTTTCGGCACCTTGCCGGAGGAGGCCGAGAACCTGCTGCTCAAAATCATGCTGCGGGTGCTTTCCGTGCGCGCCGGCGTCCAGCGGTTGGATATATTCGGCCAGCAGCTCGTCCTGGCCTTCAGCGAGGCGCACCAGCAGCGTCCCTTGGGCATTGTGGAAATGCTGACCGCCGGCAAGCAGCACTACCAATTCACCCCTGACCATCTGTTTAAGGCAACGCTCGCCAAAGGTCATCCCCGGGCATTGCTGGCCCAGGCCAAAAACATCTTGATCGAAATAGCGCAACATGTTAACTCGTGAACGTTTATGAGAAAAATATTTACAAGGGTTGCAATAAGTTATAAACGCGCTCGATCCTGGCTGGCGCCATCGCAACCATCGGTGGCCGTTGGTGCCAAGTGGATCATTCTGGGCGCACTGCTTTTGACGGCGGCCGCCTGCAGCCAGACGGACAGCACCTCGCCCCATGAGGCGGTGCTGATCCGCTCCGACCAACAGACCGTCACGCGGGCCCAGTTTGAGCGGGCCTTCGAAGCCGCCCGAATCGCCTACAGCGACGAGCGGGTCGTGGATCCCCGGGCCATCACCCACGCCCGTACGCGACTGCTCCACCAGATGGCCGAGGAGTTGATCGTCAACCGGCGGGCAGAGGAACTGGGGATCGTTCTGGAAGAGGCCGAACTGGAAGCGGCCATACAGAAAATCAAACAGGACTATCCGGAGGACGCTTTCGACGAGATGTTGCTGGAAAGCGCCATCCCCTATTCCCTGTGGAAGGAAAGGCTACGGGAACGGCTGCTCATGGAAAAGGTCGTGGACCGGGAACTGGTGCAGTCGCTGGAAATTACCGCCGGGGACATCGAAGCCTACTATAAGGCGCACGAAAAAGAGCTGGCCGCCAGAACCGAAGCATCACCGGAAACGGATCTGGAACGGCACATCGTGGAGCAGTTGCGGCGTCAAAAGGTGGAAGCCGCCTACCCCCAATGGATGGAGGGACTGCGCCAGCGCTACAAGGTGGAAATCAACTGGGAATTATGGGAACAGCTTCAACCCTCATACGCGAGGGATAAAGATAGCGCCGCCGGCTGATGCCCGGGCGGCATATGGGATAAAACACCATGGGAATCAAGTGCAGGCTTTCGCTGGCCGGTCTCGCCGGAACGCTGATGCTGGTATTCGCAGCCACGGCTACGGCCTCGGCGGCCGCCGAGGTGATCGACCGGATCGTCGCAGTGGTCAATGAAGACATCATCCTGCTTTCCGAACTGCGGGAACGCATGGAGCCCTTTGCCCAACGAATCCGCAGCCAGGGATACGACCTGGAAAAAGAGCGCAAGATGCTCTTTCAGGTTCGTGAGGAGATGCTCAATCGCCTGGTGGACGAAAAGCTTACCGATCAGGAAATCCAGCGCAACGACATCCAGGTGGACGAAGCGCAGATCGACAATACCATCGAAAATATCAAAAAGACCAATTCTTTCACCGACGAGGATCTGCGCCGCTTTTTGGAGCAGCAGAATATGACCATGGAGCAGTACCGCGACAAAATTCGGGAGCAGGTCCTGCGAACCCGCCTGGTCAATTATGAGGTCAAATCCAAAATCGTCATCACCGACGAAGAGATTCAGAGCTATTACGACAGCCATCCCGAAATTTACGGAGGGAAAACCTATTATCACCTGCGCAATATTCTCATGGCTGTTCCGAAAAATGCTACCGATGAAGAAAAGCAGACGATCAGAAATCGGATGGAAATCCTGCGGACCCGCATCCAGGAGGGAGAGTCCTTTGCCGATCTGGCCAGATCGTTCAGCCAGAGCCCCACGGCCAATGACGGCGGAGATCTCGGAGAATTCGAGATGGAAACCCTCTCCCCGCTGATCCAGGAGGCCATCGACGGATTGAAGCCGGGCGAAACCACAAAAGTTCTGGATACGGATCTGGGGCTGCAGCTGTTTTACCTGGAAGCCGTCAATCGAAGTGAAGGCAAGCCTATGGAGAGCGTCAAGGCGGAGATTCAGCAAAAACTGTTTACAGAAGTGGTGGACAAGAAATTCGTCTCCTGGCTCGATGAGCTGCGCAGTCAGTCGCACATAAAAATCGTCAATTAAAAACCGCCGGAACCGCGATGTTTGCCGTATCGTAAGGCCTGTTAATGGAATCCGAAAACAATCTGGAAACATTCGGGAGCTATCTGCAAAGCTTCCGGATCAAACGTGAATTGACCATTGAAGAGGTCGCCGCAAAAACGAGAATAGCGGCTCACTGCCTCAAGGCCATCGAGGCCGACGACCACGAGCATCTTCCACCGCCCGCTTACGTCAGGAGCTTTATCCGGACGATTGCCGACATCGTGGGCGCCAATGCGGACCTGGCGGTCAATCTCTATCGGGCCGACCTGAAGCAGCAGGAAACCACCCGCAAGCTGCAGCTCAGACGCCGGGCCAAGCTCGGTGCAGCCAAACGCACGCTGCTGGCGGCAGCACTCATCGTCGGCATCCTGCTGCTGCTCCGGTACACCGATATCGGAATGAGTCCGACGCCATCGGGTGAAAGCGCGACGACCGAGCGTTCATTTTCGCAGCCGGCTCCCGGCGAAGAATCGGAGGCGGCCGGCCGCGGCCTGGTGGCCGCAAAACCCCGGGAAAAGCTCAAGCTGAAAGTCATCGCTGTTGAGCAGACCTGGCTGAAAGTCATCGTTGACGGGCAAAATGCCAAGTCCTACAAATTGAAGGCCGAAGAACGCCTGGAACTGGAAGGCAGCAGCGATTTCAACCTGATGATCGGCAATGCCACCGCGGTGAAAGTTTTTCTCGACGACCGGCCGGTAAAGATCTTTGGCGGCAGCGATCAGGTGGTCAGTTTGAAAATCCCGTAACCGGCAACCGGTTGCAGCGAAAGATCGAACGTGTCATAACAACGGATCGGAAGCGAACAAGCCAACCCGCTCGACAACCCCCTAAACGTTATTAAGGGCCATGCAACAGGACCGGCAGAAAATCCTAACCGTCAGCGTCAAACGTCTTTTGCGCCGGGGTGCCACCAGCCGCCTTCGCAAAATCGTCAACAAAACCCACGGTGCCGACCTCTCCATTCTCTTTCGCAGCCTGCCGCTGCCCGACCAGCGGTTGCTGTTCGACATGATCGACGACGTCGAACAGAAAGGGATCCTTTTCAGCGAACTGGACGAGGATCTGTTCATCGAACTCATCGATGGTATGGATCCGGATGCGGTGGTAGGCATCCTGGAAGCCATGCCCAACGACGATGTCGCCGACCTGCTGAACCAGTTGCCCGAAGAAACCGCCAGCAGCCTGCTCGAGCGCATGAAAAAAGAGGGATCCGACGAAGTCGAGGATCTCATGCGCTTCGACAAGGACACGGCCGGCGGCATTATGAACACCGACTTCATCGCCCTGAATCAGGAAATCACGGCCAAAGAAGCCATCGAACAGATTCAAAAGGAATTCGCCGACGTCGAGATGCCCTTTTATCTCTATGCGGTGGATGAATACGGCAACCTGGTGGGGGTCTGCTCCTTGAGGCAACTGGTGGTGGTCAAGCCCTATACCCCGCTGAAAGCGTTCATGACCACCGAGGTCCTTTCCGTGCAGACGCACATGGACCAGGAAGAAGTGGCCAAGCTCGTGGCCCGCTACGACATTCTGGCTGTCCCCGTGGTGGATGACAGCAATCGTCTGGTGGGCATCGTCACCGTGGACGATGTCATCGACATTTTTCGCGAGGAGGCCACCGAGGACATCCTGAAAATGGCCGGTGTGGGCGAAGAGTTCGTGGAAACCAAGAGCATCTTCAAAAGCACCCGCATCCGCTTGCCGTGGCTCTTTGCCAGCTGCCTGGGAGGCATTTTCGCATTTTACGTGATCGGCCATTTCGAAGACAGCCTGAGCAGGATCACCTACCTGGCGGCCTTCATTCCGGTAATCATGGGCATGGGCGGCAATATCGGCACCCAGTCCTCGACCATCGTGGTGCGCGGTCTTGCCACCGGCCGACTCCATATCCGCGACATCTGGTCGGTGGTTGGCAAAGAACTGGCCATCGGATTCATCCTGGGAATGGTTTACGGGTTGTTGATCGGATCGGTGGCCCAACTGCAGTACAGCACGCTGATGCTGGCCCTGGCGGTTTGCCTGGCCGTAGTCTGCTCCATGTCCGTGGCCGCATTGGTGGGCTCCTGCGTGCCCATGCTGCTGGCCCGCCTCAACATCGATCCGGCCGTTGCCACCGGACCGTTCGTCACCACTTCCATCGACATCATCAGCGTCTATTTTTACTTTTCCATCGCCACCGGATTCCTCGGCATATAAACGACCATGTCCAGTTTGAACACCCCGGCCATTCTGCTTCGCCGGATCGAATACGGCGATTACGACCTCATCGTCACCCTGTTCACCCCGCAGGGGGGCAAGACCAGCGCCATTGCCAAGTCGGCCAAAAAAAGCGTCAAACGATTTTCGGGCATTCTGGAACCCTTTTCCCGCCTCGACGTCGTTTTGGCCAAAGGCCGCGGCAAGGGTTTGCCGGTTCTCCAGGAGGCGTCTCTCGAAGAACCGTTTTTCAAGATTCGAGAAGACATCGTCAAAACGGCCTATGCCAGCTACTGGTCCGAACTGGTCTACCTGTGGATGGCGGAAGGTGAACCCTTGGAACCCCTGTACCAGTTGATCCTGCATGTGCTGGCGGAACTGAATCGCGGCGGCACGCCTGTTGAAGTGCTGAGTATCCTGTTTCAGATGCGGTTTCTTTCCCTGGCGGGATTCCGCCCCAATTTCGACCATTGCCACACCTGCAAGAAAAATCTGGACCAGATTCGGGATGCCGTGGTGGTTTCGGACCCGGCCAGAGGCGGCATTGCCTGTCCGACCTGCATGGGTTCGTCCAACGACCGGCCCAGAATTTCAAAGGGCACGTTGAAACAGCTCAACTGGACCGACACGGGTGACCTGGAACGGGCCGCCCGGGTCCGTTTCACGGCAGCAGCCATTGCCGAGGGGCTGACATTTCTGGAATCTTTCGTCCCGTTTCATATCGGCAAGTCGCCGAAAAGTTTGAGGGTGCTGCGGACGGTGAGAAAGGAATTGGAGAAGCAAGTTTTCCGTTTTACGTGTTAAATCGACAATCATCCTTTGCTTAACACTTAACTCTCAACATATTTATTTTAATTGAAATCGTAACCATGAAACTCGGAAACCTCGCCCCTATTCTTGACAGTCAACCAATCACCGCCTCCGCCCCCTGCCGGGTCGACATCGGAGGCACCCTGGACATCGGGAGCTTCCACTATCCGTTGCGGCACCAAAAACCGGCAACGGTGAACCTGGCGCTGGACCTGCGCACGGAGGTCCGCGTGCAGGCCGGCAGCGACAGGCGCATCCGGATTGCCTCGGCGGGATTCGAGGACGCGGTTTTCGGTCCTGGGATGGCCCCTTACGACCACCCGTTGGGGTTGATGTTCGCCGTGGCCGACTATTTCGGCATCGAAGGGGTCCATATCCGCATCCGGTCCGCATCGCCGCCCAAAAGCGGACTGGGAGGATCCTCGGTGGCAGCCGTTGCCCTGATCAGGGCCTTGTCCATGGTCCGGGAGAAAATGGACGGCGAGGAAATGTCCCCCGACGGGACGGCCCTGCTGGCCCACGCCGTCGAACAGGGGGTGGCCGGTGTGCCCTGCGGATTGCAGGATCAGCTTGCAGCCGCTTTCGGCGGGGTCAATGCCTGGACCTGGACGGCCGATCCGGGGCGTTTGCCCTTCATCCGCCGGCCGTTGGTGACGGGGCAGGACCTGGATCGTCTCAGCCGCCATCTGCTGGTGGCGTACCTGGGAGTGACCCATGTTTCAACAGATGTCAACGGGACCTGGATCCGACAATTCATCGACGGCAGCCACCGAAAAGAGTGGGAGGAGATTGTCAGCCTGACCCAGACCTTTGCCGACGCCATCCAACGCCTGGATATGGACATTGCCGTCGAGGCCATGAACCGTGAAACGGCGATTCGCAAAACCATGACGCCCCGGGTGCTCGATGACCTGGGCGATCGCCTGGCAGCCGCCGCTGTCCGGTTCGGGTGCGGTGCCCGCTTCACCGGCGCCGGCGGAGGCGGCTGCCTGTGGGCCCTTGGCGATCCAAACAACCTGGCCGAACTGAAACCCAAATGGGAACGACTGCTTGACCGGCGATCTTCGGCGGGAATCCTCGACTGCCGGATCGACGCCGAAGGGGTCCGCTGAATGCCTTCAGACAGAAGCTTTTTTGATCAATACAGAAGTGTAGTGACTGGACTCATTCCCGCCTTTGTTTATCGGGCGCGGGTAAACCGCGTCTACGTTGCGTCAACGCAACAATACGAATTCTAAATGCAGCCCCCCTGGCACGAGCAAATCGCGCTCTTGTGAAATACGGGCGATAATGCTACGAAAGGCGTTTATCGGGCCGTGACTCCGGTCCAAAATCCCCGGGAAACATAAAGTTATAGAATAGATTGACTATCGATATTTACAATTGAGGAAACCCGCATGAATTTTCAGGATGTGATTCTCACAATGGACAGATTCTGGGCGCGCAAGGGCTGCGTCGTGGTTCAACCCTATGACCTGGAAGTGGGTGCCGGCACCTTTCACCACCACACCACCTTGAAAGCACTGGGACCCGAGCCCTGGAACGTGGCCTATGTACAGCCGTCCAGGCGCCCCACCGACGGCCGCTATGGAGACAACCCCAACCGCCTGCAGCACTACTACCAGTATCAGGTGCTTCTCAAGCCCTCGCCCACCAATGTCCAACAGCTTTACCTGCAGAGCATGAAGGCCCTGGGCGTGGATCCGCTGGAGCACGACATCCGTTTTGTCGAGGACGACTGGGAATCGCCCACGTTGGGCGCCTCGGGACTGGGTTGGGAGGTCTGGCTGGACGGCATGGAGTGTACCCAATTCACCTATTTTCAGCATGCCTGCAGCCTGGAGCTGTCTCCCATTTCCGTCGAATTGACCTACGGACTGGAACGCATCGCCATGTACCTTCAGGGAGTGGACAATGTCTACGATCTGAAGTGGAACGACACGGTCACCTACGGCCAGGTGCACCACCAGCAGGAAGTGGAGCAGTCCACCTACAATTTCGAGATTGCGGACGTGGAAATGCTGCTGGACCTGTTCAACAAGTATGAGGCCGAGGCCCAGCGGATCATTGCCGACGGGCTGGTCCTGCCGGCTTACGAGTTCACGCTCAAATGCAGCCATACCTTCAACCTGCTGGATGCCCGGGGCGCGATCAGCGTCACCGAACGAACCGGATACATCGGACGGATCCGCAACCTGGCCCGCGCCTGCGGCACGGCTTATGTCAAGCAGCGCGAAGCCATGGGATTTCCGTTGATTAATAGATAAGAGGTGATCATGGAGACTTTACTGCTCGAAATCGGTGCCGAGGAGATCCCGGCAGGTTACATTCAGCCGGCGCTGGACGCCCTGGCCGCAAATCTGCTGAGCCGTCTGGACACCGCCCGCATCGGCCATGGCCAGGCCCTTACCTGCGGCACGCCCCGGCGGTTGACGGTAACCGTGGAACAGGTAGCGCCCAAACAGGAAACCGTAACCGAAGACCTCATGGGTCCTCCGGAGAAGATTGCCTTCGACGAGGCGGGCAATCCAACAATGCCCGCCAAGAAATTCGCCGAGAAAGCGGGGGTGGCCCTCAAGAGCCTGAAAGTGGTCCAGACCGAGAAAGGCCGGTATCTGAGTGCCCGCAAAACCCTGCGCGGAAAGGCCACCGTCACGCTGCTCAAGGACATCCTGCCCGATGCGATTCTGGCCACCCCTTTCCCGAAAAGCATGCGATGGGCGGATCTTTCCATCCAGTTCGCCAGGCCCATCCAGAGCGTCGTGGCGCTTTACGGCACCAAGGTCGTCTCCTTTGCCCTGGACGGTAGCATCAAAAGCGGTCGCAAGGCCCTGGGCCATATGTTCATGAGTCCGGGAAAAGTCGCCATTGCCTCGCCGGACACCTACGAGGCCGCCATGGAACAAGCCAATGTCGTCGTGGACATCGACAAACGCCGAAAGATGACTGCCGCCGCAGTGGAAAAAACGGCCGTCTCCATGGGAGGGCAGGTATTGGCCGACGAAGAACTTCTGGACATCGTCACCAACCTGGTGGAAAAGCCCTTTGCCACCGCCGGCCGATTCGATGACGTCTTTTTAGAAGTACCCAAAGAAATTCTCATCACGGCCATGCGTGAACACCAGAAGTATTTTGCCGTGACCGATGCAGCCGGCAAACTCATGCCCGGTTTTATTGCCGTCAACAACACCCTCACCCGGGACATGAACCTGGTGGCCACCGGCCATGAACGCGTCCTGCGGGCCCGGCTTTCCGATGCCCAGTATTTTTACCGGGCCGACGTCAAGGTACCCATGGAAACCTGGGTGGAAAATCTCAAACGCGTTCTTTTCCAGGCCAAACTGGGCAGCTTGTACGACAAGGTGATGCGGGTGAAAACCCTGGCCGCGTGGCTGGCCGATGCCGTCAACCCCGCCGAAAAAGAGAAGGTGACCCGCGCGGCCCATCTGTGCAAAGCCGACCTGGTGAGCCAGGTCGTCGGCGAGTTCGCCAAGCTTCAGGGTGTGATGGGACGCATCTACGCCACCGTCGCGGGGGAGAACTCCGACGTGGCAGCCGCCATCGAAGAGCACTACCGGCCGACCCACAGCGGCGGGCGTCTGCCCGAGACGGAAACCGGCGCCCTGCTCTCCGTCGCCGAGAAGATCGACTCCATCTGCGGATGCTTTTCCGTGGGCCTGATTCCCACCGGCGCCGCCGATCCCTATGCCTTGAGACGCCAGGGAATCGGCATCCTGCAGATCATGAGAAGCCGCAACATCAACGTCTCCCTGGCCGATCTGGTGAATAAAGGGGTGGCCCTGTTCGCCGACAAGAGCACCGAGCCGGCGGAGAAAACCGCATCCGCAGTGCTGACCTTTCTTAAAAATCGCCTCGCCCGCCTGCTGGCCGACGAAGGACTGGCCAAAGACGTCATCGCCGCGGTGACCAGCGTTTCGGCCGAACGGATACCCGATGTGGAACGCCGGGTGGCGGCCCTGCAGAAACTCAAAGGGCAGGCGGGCTTCGATCCGCTGGCCGCGGCTTTCAAGCGTGTGGAGAACATCCTGAAAAAAGCGGATCTGGATCAAGATGCAGCGGTAGACCCGGACCGGTTTGCCCACGCTTCGGAAGGGGCGCTGCATGCCGCCAGCCAGACCGCCGCCGGTCAGGTAAAAATGCTTATGGAACAGGGGAATCTGGACAGCGCCCTTGGCGTTATCGCCGGCCTGCGCGAACCGGTGGATGCCTTTTTCGACGACGTCATGGTCATGGCCGACGACCCGGCCGTTCGCCGCAACCGTCTGGCCCTGCTGGCATCCATTTCGGCCATCTTTGGTCAGATTGCGGATTTCTCGCAGATATCGACCTGACCCGGCGCTGCCGATTGAATCGAACAATTGGAAATTGAGGCATTCAGGGAAAAAAAGTCGAACCACTAGATAATTCCTCAATTCCATAATCCCTCAATCCCTAAACTATTATGGAGGTGTTATGCCTTTCGATCCGGATAAGGATAAAGTTCTCAAAAAGTGGCAATGCCCGGAAACCGGCCTGGTGGTAACCATCAACCGCTATGACCAGGGAGAAGCCAAGGTGCAGATCGGCCCCCGCATTCTCAAAAAGAAGGACGGCAGCGACCGCGCCCCGGTCAAGGCCGGCCGTCTGACCATCGAGGATATCCTCTGGCTTTACGACACCATGGACGACATCAAGGACGAGTTGACCGACCTGCAGCGCCCCGATTGATTCATAACAAGTTATCACACCTGCAGGCAGACTCAGTCCATTGCGTTTGCCTGCAGGCATGATTCAAAATCTCCCCAAGGGGCCTCCATCCAGATCCAGCGGACCTGACCCAATTTGTAATGCATGTCTATGGTTCGAGATCAAGTTTTTGGCAAGGCCAGAGGGAGGAAGCTGTATAATGAATACCGCGACGACCGATAACGCAGTCCAAAAGCTTGATCTCGAACCATAGACAATGCCTGACCGCCGCGCTATTGTTAATCCCGTAAAAGGAAAAAAACCGCCGGACACCGGCTCTTTGGCCATTGTGGCGGCCACCGGGGCGGACCTGCGCCTGCTTGCCGAGCTGGCCAGGATCCCCGTGGTGGATCGCCGCAAGCTTTACATGAGCGACCTGCATGTCTGTGCGGACCCCGATAGCCAGCTTCGCTACAGCCTGATCGGCCCTTTGATCGGCGCCCCCTATGCGGCCATGATCGTCGAATCGCTGAAGGTCTGGGGCGTAAGTACGATCGTCTTTATCGGCTGGTGCGGGGCTGTATCCGGCGGCGTCAAGGCCGGGGATGTCATTTTGCCGGACAGCGCCATGGTGGATGAAGGCACCTCCGGCCACTACTGCGACCCTTCATGCCGGGTGGCGCTGCCTGCCCGCCAACTGGTGCATCAGGTTCGGCTGTCCCTCCAGCATCACGGCGCGTCTTTTCATGAGGGAGCCGTCTGGACCACGGACGCCATTTTTCGCGAAACCGTGGAACAGGTGAAATATTACCAGTCAAGAGGTGCGCTGGCCGTCGAAATGGAAATGTCGGCCATTTTTACGGTGGCCGCGTTTCGCGAAATGGAAGCGGCCGGAATCCTGGTAGTTTCCGATGAACTCTCCGATTACACCTGGCGCCCCGGCTTCAGAACCCCGCAGTTTAAAGCGGCCCGGGAGAGAGCCTGCCGGGCGGCGTTGACCCTGGCGAATGGAATTGCGACGGGGAACGGTGATCGGTGACCTGTGATCGGTGAGAACAAACGATCCGGTAGGGGCGAAAAATCTTACGCCCCTAAAGCCTTATTAAAAAACCAAAGCAGATGAAAAAATCCGACATCAACGAACTCGTCGACCTGTTGCATTCCTACAACCAGGCCTATCGCCAGGGCGCACCCCTGGTCAGCGACGCCGAATACGATCAACTG
Source organism: Desulfosarcina widdelii (assembly GCF_009688965.1). GTDB lineage: Bacteria > Desulfobacterota > Desulfobacteria > Desulfobacterales > Desulfosarcinaceae > Desulfosarcina > Desulfosarcina widdelii. Next base: position 1,826,459 of record NZ_AP021875.1, read on the forward strand.
GTCGAACAATTGCGCGCCGTGGCGCCGGACCATTCCTTTCTCCAGGCCGTGGAACCCGAGCAGTTCCCCGGCCGCCGGGAAGTCCGCCACCCCGTGCCCATGCTTTCCATCGAAAAAGCTTACACCCAGGATCAACTGGAGCGCTTCGTGGCCCGGGTGCAAAAAGAGGCCGACGCGCTCGGCATCGGACCGGTCGAATACCGGCTGACTCCCAAACTGGACGGTCTGGCCGGCCGGGATGACGGCGACATCTTCGCCACCCGGGGCAACGGCGAAGTGGGCTACGAGATTTCCAGTGCTTTTGCCAAAGGCGTGGTTCCCATCGGCGGCCGCGGCCAGGGTGTGGGCGAAATCGTTGTGGTCAGATCCTATTTCGAGCAGCACATGGCCGAATTCTTCGAACACCCGCGCAACATGGTGGTGGGCATCGTCTCCTCGGACACCCTCAACGAAAACGCCAAACGCGCACTGGATGACGGCATGGTCCATTTCTACCCGTACAGCCAGGTCAAACCGTCGATCGTCGTTGACGGGAAAAAACTGATCGAACAGCACCGGCAACTGGTCGACGAAATTCTGTCCGGGGTGGATTATCCCACCGACGGAGTGGTTACCGAAGTCACCAACGAAGAACTCAAGCAGCGCATGGGTGCCACGGCCCACCACTACCGCTGGCAGATCGCCATCAAGACCAAGGGACAGACGGCCGAGACGACCGTTGTCGACGTTCAGTGGCAGGTGGGACGCACCGGCAATATCACCCCGGTCATGATCGTGGAGCCGGTACCGCTTTCCGGGGCCACCATCCGTCGCGTGACCGCCCACCATGCGGGCAACATCCGCGATTTGGGCATCGGTCCCGGCACAAGCATCGAAATCATCCGCAGTGGCGAAGTGATTCCCAAACTGGAAGCAGTCGTCGAGGCCAGAGGAGAAGTGCATCTGCCCGATACCTGTCCCAGCTGCGGCCTGCTCTTGAGCTGGCAAAACGATTTTCTCAAGTGCACCAACCAACACTGCCGGGCGCAGATCGAGCAGCGCATCAGCCATTGGTTCCGGATTCTGGGCAATGCCGACTGGTTCGGCATCAAGACCATTCAGAAAATTGTGGACAAGGGGCACGACAGTCTGGAAGCGGTCTACCGGCTGAACGAATCGGATTTCGGGGAAATGGGCTTCGGCCCCGTCCAGTCGAAAAACCTGGCCGAGGCCATCGCCATCAGTCGGACCAAGCCGGTGGAGGACTGGCGTTTTCTGGCCGCTTTCGGCATCTCCAACCTGGGCACCGGGGACAGCCGCAAGCTGCTGGCCCACATTCCGCTGGAAAACGTCCCCGCCATCGAGCCTAAAGACCTGATCGACATCAAGGGGTTCGGTGAAAAGACCAGCCAGAGCATTGCCGCAAGCATTCGTGACATGGCCGGCACCATCGTCCACATGCTGGACCTGAATTTCAATCTCCAGCGCACACCGCTGGTTGCCGATCAGGAAGCGGTGGACAGCCCCATTGCCGGCAAGGGCATCGTCTTCACCGGAAAAATGATTCACGGCGACCGTCAGACCATGCAGGCCCGGGCCAGGGAACTGGGTGCCCGGGTGCAGACAGCTGTCAGCGGCAGTACTGACTATCTGGTCTGCGGCGAGAAAGTCGGAGCCGCGAAAATGAACAAAGCCGGAAAACTGAAGGTGGCCATCCTCACCGAGGATCAGTATCTGGAGATGCTCGGCAATTCGTGAGAAGAGAAAAACGCTTTTCCCTGTCGCCACTGAAGAGCCCTTAACAGGACATTCTCCCATGCCCCTTTCCGATAAAACCGCCGCCGTGATCCTGGCCGCCGGATTCTCCTCGAGGATGAAAGTCTTCAAGCCGTTGATGAAACTGGGCGAACGCCGTGTGCTGGATCGGGTGGTCGATCTCTATTGTCGGGCCGGCATTGCCGACATCCGCGTGGTGGCCGGCCACCGCAGCGGCGAGATCCGGGCCGCCCTGGCCGGCCGCCCCGTGACCGTAGTCGAAAATCCCCTTTACGCCGACGGCATGTATTCCTCGGTGGTTGCCGGAGTAAAAACGCTGCCAAGAAACATCTCCTTTTTTTTCATTCATCCGGTGGACATTCCCCTGGTTCGCCCACACACTCTGACTTGGCTGCTGGATGCCGCCGGCAACGACCCGTCGCCGGTGGTCTACCCCGTCTTCGACGGGCGGCGGGGCCACCCCCCGCTGATCCGCAAGGACCTGGAGAACGCGATTGCCGATCATGACGGCCAGGGGGGGCTGAGGGCTCTATTGAGCCGTTTCGACGCCGAGGCCCGAGAAGTTCCGGTGGCCGACGAAGGCATATTGCTGGACCTGGATACCCAGTCCGATTACCAAAGCCTGACCGCCCGCTTGGAGCCCGGCAATCTTCTCACCGAAGCAGAATGCCGGGCGCTGATGCGCGACGTCCAGGGACTGCCTGCTGCCATCGTCCATCACTGCCGGCAGGTGGCCCGAGTGGCCCGGGCCCTGGCCGAGGCAATCAATGCCCGTGGCGGCAGCCTCGACATCGGCCTGATCGACGCCGCGGCCCGGGTGCACGATGTGGCCCGGCTTGAAAAAAACCATGCGCGGGCCGGCGCCCGCCTGCTGGAGGCGATGGACTTTGGCGACATGGCCGCCGTCGTTGCCGTCCATATGGAAATCCGGGTGACGCCCGAGGCCCCACTGGATGAAGCCCAGATCGTTCATCTGGCCGACAAACTGGTCGCCGGCCGCGCCGTCGTCGATCTGAACCGGCGGTTTGACGCCAAACTCGAAAAATTCGGCCAAGATCCGCAGGCCGCCAAGGCCATAACAAGGCGGCGCCAGGCCGCCCTGGACATTCAGGCCAAAGTGGAGCGGGCGGCCGGCAGTACCATTTCCCAACTGCTGGCACCCCTTCATGAAAACGCCGATACCGCAGGCAGGGATGGCTTATGAAAAACATCCTGACAAGCTGGCTGGCAGACGATGGTGAGAAAAAGATTTTTCTGCTGCGCCACGGATCGCTTCAAACCGCGGACAACGAAAAGCGCTTCATCGGCCAGACCGACCTGTCGCTGAGCGAAAAAGGACGCCGACAGGCCAAGTTCTGGAGCCGGCAGTTGATCGACTGGCCTTTAGACGCCATCTTTTGCAGCGATCTTCAGCGGTGCCGGGAAACCGCCGACGTGATCGCCCAAAAGAACCGTGCCGTCATCACGCCGCTGGCCGAATTCCGGGAAATCAACCTGGGCCAGTGGGAGGGAATGCGCTTCGATCAGGTCAAACAATTGTATCCCGATGCCTTTGCGCAGCGGGGCCGGGACATCGCCGGGTTCCGTCCGCCGGGCGGAGAGAGTTTCAACGACCTTCAACAGCGGGTGGTTCGGGTATTCGAGCGGCAGGTCGGGAGAAACGACGGCAACCTGCTTTTCGTTGGCCACGCCGGGGTCAACCGCGTACTGCTGTGCCATCTTCTGGGCATGCCGACGGCCAACCTCTTTCGCATCGATCAGGGACCAGCGGCCCTGAACATTCTCGATCGGCGGCCCGGCGGCATCCGGCCGCAGTGCGTGAACCTTCTTCCGGACCCTGATCTATGAAAGCCAGGCATGCAAGGTCCGGGTTCCAATGCCGACCGTTTCGATTGGATGCCGGCATCGTCGGCATTTGACCCCTCCCCTTTCCTGCCTTATTTTTCCAATCAGTGTCCGTCCGGAATTAGGCAAATTTGGTCCATTGATGTCATTCCCATGCAAGGCGGGAATCCATTATTTTCAAATAGTTATAGACTCCCGCCTGCGAGGGAATGACATGTCTGGAGACTCTTTACGAGCCCGTCAACCATGAGGTCCGATGGAATCGTTTCAACTGATAAAACCCTACCTGGCCGCCAACCGCTATCGGATTCTTTTTGGCCTGCTGTGCCTGATCGTCGTGGATCTGCTTCAATTGTTCATTCCCCGGGTCATCAAACGGGCGGTGGACGATCTGACACTCATGCAGACGGATCACAGCAGCCTGCTGGAAGATGCCCTGATCGTTGTCGCTTTGGGGCTGTGCATCGGTTTTTTCCGTTTTTTCTGGCGCCGCTGCCTGCTGGGAACGGCCCGCTTCACCGAAGAAGCGCTGCGCAACCGGCTGTTTTCTCATATCCAGACCCTGTCGCCGGCTTATTTCGACCGGATGCGCACCGGCGACATCATGGCCCACGCCACCAACGATATCCAGCAGGTGCGCATGGCCTCCGGAATGGGGCTGGTGGCTTTGAACGACGCGCTCTTTTTAGGATCGGCGGCCATCGGGTTCATGATTTACATCAATCTCGAACTGACCCTATACGTCCTGATCCCCATGCCCTTCATCGTAATCGGCACCCGCTTTTTCAGCCGGCGGATGCATCGCCGCTACAAGCGGGTACAAAACGCCTTTGCCGAGTTCACCGAAGCGGTCCGGGAACGGTTTGCCGGCATCCGGGTGATTTTGGCCTACAACGCCCGGGCAGGCGAAACGCGCGAGATCGCCCGAATCTCCAATGCCTACGTGCAGGAAAACATCGACCTGGTGAAAATCACCGGCAGCTTTTTTCCCCTGATGGTGATGCTCACCAACCTGAGCCTGGCCATCGTTCTGTTCCAGGGTGGCCGCGAAACCATTTTCGCCCGGATCACACCGGGCGATTTCGTGGCCTTCATCAGTTATCTGGGCCTGCTCACCTGGCCCATGATGGCCCTGGGATGGGTGACCAACCTCATCCAGCGCGGCCGGGCCTCCCTGGACCGGCTCAACGGAATTTTTCAGACCCGGCCGGAACTGCCCGAAGCCCCGGATGCCATCCGCCTTTCCGGATTCGAGCGCAGCCTGACCTTCGACAACGTCCGCTTTACCTACGATCCCCAGCGCGGACGGGTTCTGGACGGCATTGACCTTGAACTGGAAAAGGGTCGGACCCTGGGCATTGTCGGCCCGCCGGGCAGCGGCAAAACCACCTTGATGAATCTTTTGATCCGGCTGTACGATCTGGATTCGGGAAGCATTCGCATCGACGGCACCGATATCCGTCAGCTGCAGATCCAGTCCCTTCGCTCCCTGATCTGCATGGCCCCCCAGGAACCCTTCCTCTTCGCAGGCACCGTGCGGGAAAACATCACCTTCGGTGCAGGCGAGGTCTCTGAAAAAGAGCTGCACCGCGTCACCCGTTTGGCAGCGCTGGACACTACCATCGGTGAACTGCCCGACGGCTTCGACACCGTTGTCGGAGAAAAAGGCGTCATCCTCTCCGGCGGACAGAAGCAGCGGGTGGCCCTGGCCCGGGCCCTGCTCAACGAGGCTCCCGTCATGGTTTTCGACGATCCGGTCAGCCAGGTGGACACCCGCACCGCCGGCCGCATCGTGGCAACCCTGCAATCCATGTCGGGTAAAAAAACCGTGATCGTCATTTCTCACCGCCTGTCGGCCGTGCGCCATGCGGACCGCATCCTGGTGATGGACAGCGGGCGTATCGTCAGCGCTGGCAGCCACACCCGACTGATGGCCGAGGGCGGTTACTACGCCCGGGCCTGGCGCCTGCAGGAGATCGAAGATGCGGTTTGACTACGGATACGAGGAAGAAAAGCGCCTGGGAAAATCCTATGACTGGAAACTGCTGCGGCGGATGTTTTCCTACACCACCCCCCACCGCGCCAAACTGGCCCTGTCCGTTGTTCTGGTGGTGGCCATCACCCTGCTGGAGCTGTCGGTTCCCTATATCACCAAAGAAATCATCGATCGTCATATCGTTCCCCGGGAGCGCATCTCCGACGGCCGGGACGCGGCCGCAAAGAAGCCGGTGCAGCGTCTTCGGGTGGACATTAATGATCCGGTCGTCGCCAAGGTGGTCCGGCAGCGTCCGGAGCTGTTTCGTGTCGAAGACGGGTCTGCAACCATCGGTCTGAAAGACCTGACGCATCTCGACCGAAGCTCCCTGAGCCGGCTGCGCCACGAGGATTTTTCGGGCCTGCTGCGCATCGCCCTTCTCTTTCTGGCGGTGGTGGTGTCCATTTTCGGATTCACCTTTGCCCAGAACCTGATCATGGAGCTGGCCGGCCACCGGATCATGCACGATCTGCGGGTAACCCTCTACGGGCACATCCAGAACATGCCCCTTGGCTTTTTCAACCGCAATCCGGTTGCCCGTCTGGTCACCCGGGTGACCAACGACATCCAGAACATGCACGAGCTGTTCACCTCCATCATCTCCATGGTATTCAAGGACATGTTTCTGCTGGTCGGCATCGCCGTGGTTCTGGTGGCCATGGATTGGCGCCTGGCGCTGCTCAGCTTTGTGGTGACGCCGGCGGTTGTGGCAACCACCTTCGGATTTTCCCGCCGGGTCCGGGACGTATTTCGGGAACTGCGCATCAAGGTGGCCGAAATCAATACCCGATTTTCCGAAACCATTGCCGGTATCAAGGTGATCCAGACGTTCGGCCGGGAAAAGGAGAACTTCGACGCCTTTCGGCAAACCAACCACGAAAACTATCTGATGGGGATGCGCCAGATCAACATCTTTGCCGTTTTCATGCCCGTCATCGAGATGCTGGGCGTCACCGCCATTGCCATTGTGATCTATTACGGCGGCGGCCACGTGCTGGACCGCACGGTGAGCATCGGCGCACTGGCCGCCTTTATCGTCTATATGCGGATGTTTTTCCGTCCCATCCGGGACCTGGCCGAAAAATACAATATCCTGCAAAATGCCCTGGCCTCCGCCGAACGGATCTTCCTGCTTCTGGACACCGCACCCGGCAACGGGGCAGACTTACAACGGTCGCCAATCAAAGGGCCGCTGGATCGGATTCGTTTCGATTCGGTGTCTCTGGCCTACACCCCGGGAGAACCGGTCCTGAAAAATATCGATCTGACCATCGACGCCGGAAAAACCATTGCCGTGGTGGGCGCCACGGGATCGGGAAAGACATCTCTGGTCAACCTGATGGTGCGTTTTTACGATCCCACTGCCGGCAGACTTCTCTTTAACGGCATCGACGGCCTGAGGATCGCCCCCGAAGCGTTGAGACGCCGCATTGCCCTGGTCATGCAGGATCCCTTTCTGTTCACCGGCACCCTTAAGGACAATATCTTTTTCGCCGCCAACGGACTTACCGACGAGCAGCAGGCGACCATTTTGGAGACCTCCCGCTGCAAGGAACTGGTGGATCGTTTTCCGGACGGCCTGGACACCCGGATTACGGAGGGTGGCGCCTCCCTTTCCAGCGGCGAGCGCCAGTTGATCTCGGTGGCCCGCGCTTTTTCCATGGATCCGGAAATGATCATTTTGGACGAAGCGACCTCCTATGTTGATTCCCACACCGAAGTGCACCTGCAACAGGCCATCGCCAACCTGATGCGCGGGCGCACCTGCGTGGTGGTGGCCCACCGACTCACCACGGCCCGCAGCGCCGATCGCATCGTGGTGCTCAACAAAGGCGTGATGGTGGAATCGGGCAGCCACTCGGATTTGATGGAGAAAAGGGGCACCTATTACCGGCTCTATCGGTTGCAGGACGATTGAACTTACAGCCGCTGCCCTGCCTGGCAAACCGTACTTTGCACCCTCGGGCAACCATCGCCTGATTTTAAAATTGGTAGCGTTGCTGGATGGTTACCTCCTGTTAAAATGAATTTGGATGCGGTTCACACAGGCGACATAGGTCTTGCCAAAAGCGGCCCGACATGGTACGTTGACGGCGTTTTTCCCGATTCCCGGGGAAAGTTCGATCTTTCTGATCTTGCATCAATCCGACAATGATTCAAATCTATGCGTCAACCGTGCAGGGGGTCCTGTGGGTGGGCAACCGGACCCCGTCGTTAATCATTAACTTACTAAGGAGGATTGGATAGATGGCTTACGATGCGGTTAATATGGCGGACTGGCAGATTTCCGAAGCAGCCGAAGAAAACATGCCGACGCCGGAACAGTGGCAGGAGAAGCTGGGGCTCCAGAAAGAGGAAATGCTTCCCATGGGGCGTCTGGCAAAAGTCGATTTTCTGAAAGTCATCGATCGACTGAAAGACAAACCCGACGGCAAGTACATCGAAGTGACCGCCATCACCCCGACCCCCCTGGGTGAAGGCAAAAGCACCACCTCCTGCGGCCTGATGGAAGGTCTGGGAAAACGCGGCGTCAACGTGGGCGGTGCCCTGCGCCAGCCCTCCGGCGGACCCACCATGAACGTCAAAGGAACGGCGGCCGGCGGCGGCAACTCCCTTTTGATTCCCATGACCGAATTCTCCCTGGGACTCACCGGCGACATCAACGACATCATGAACGCCCACAACCTGGCCATGGTGGCGATGACCGCCCGCATGCAGCATGAGCGCAACTACAATGACGAGCAGCTCGCCCGCCTGACCGGCATGCGCCGCCTGGACATCGACCCCACCCGTATTGAGATGGGCTGGATCATCGATTTCTGTGCCCAGGCCCTGCGCAACATCGTCATCGGCCTCGGCGGCCGTTTTGACGGCTTCACCATGCAGAGCAAGTTCGGCATCGCCGTAGGCTCCGAGCTGATGGCCATTCTGGCCGTGGCCACCGACCTGGCCGACCTGAAAGAGCGCATCAACAACATTACCGTGGCTTTCGACAAATCCGGCAAGCCGGTCACCTGCCGGGACCTGGAAGTGGGCAACGCCATGGCCGCCTTCATGCGCAACACCATCAACCCCACCCTGATGTGCACCGCCGAGTACAACCCCTGCTTCGTGCACGCCGGCCCGTTTGCCAACATCGCCGTGGGCCAGAGTTCCATCATCGCCGACCGCGTCGGCCTGAAGCTGTTCGACTACCACGTCACCGAGTCCGGCTTCGCCGCCGACATCGGCTTCGAGAAATTCTGGAACGTGAAGTGCCGCTTCTCCGGCCTCAAGCCCCACGTTTCCGTACTCACCTCCACCATCCGCGCCCTGAAGATGCACGGCGGCGGCCCCAAGGTCGTAGCCGGCAAGGCCCTTGACGACGCCTATACCAAGGAGAACCTGGAACTGGTCGAAAAGGGTATCGAGAACATGGTCCACATGATCGGCGTTATCCGCAAGGCCGGCATCAACCCGGTGGTCTGCATCAACCGCTTCTACACCGATACCGACGCCGAATGCGCTATCGTACGCAAGGCGGCCGAGGCTGCCGGCGCCCGTTGCGCCGAGTCCAAGCACTGGGAGTTGGGCGGTGAAGGTTCCCTGGAATTCGCCGACGCCGTTATCGATGCCTGCGAAGCGGGCAACGATTTCGATTTCCTCTACCCGCTGGACATGAAACTGCGCGATCGCGTGGAAACCATCGCCAAAGAGGTCTACGGCGCCGACGGCGTGGATTGGGCTCCGGAAGCCAACGCCAAGGCCGAAATGCTGGAAAACGATCCCAAGTACGCCGACTTCGCCACCATGATGGTCAAAACCCACCTCTCCCTGTCCCACGACCCGGTCAAGAAGGGCGTGCCCAAGGGATGGCGTCTGCCCATCCGCGACGTCCTCATCTACTCCGGCGCCAAGTTCCTGTGCCCCTGCGCAGGTACCATCAGCCTGATGCCGGGCACCGGCTCCAACCCGGCTTTCCGCCGCATCGATGTCGATCCGGCCACCGGAAAGGTCACGGGTCTGTTCTAGAACGACCGTAACCGATTAAATCCACAACGGCCCGGGCGCATCGCCCGGGCCGTTTTTGTTCCAAATGATTGACAAAAATACAAAATCGCTCTTACAATGGGGGCCAGCCGATAACGCCGCAATCAGGGAAACCGATGGAAAATATCACCGACGACGCCATCCGCAAAAGCATCGAGTCCACCATCATCGAGACCTTCGACGCCATGATGTCCATGCCGCTGAAGGCCGTTGCAGAAGACGAATCCCCAAAATTCGATGCCGGCAAGACGATGGTCGGTGCCATCCATTTTGGCGGTGAAGTGGTGGGGGTAATGAGTTTTACGCTTACCGAAGACTTCGCCCGCACGGTCACCGCCGCCATGCTGGGCATGGAGGCGGAGGAAATCGAGGGAACGGAGGAAATCAACGACGTAATCGGCGAGCTGTCGAATATCGTTGCCGGAAACCTGAAATCGGAATTTCTCGATCAGGGACTGACCTGCGTCATCTCGACCCCTTCCATCACCTCGGGAAGCGATTTCAAGATCGATCCCATCAACATCGCTCCGCCGATTTCGTTCGTTTTCCAACATGCCGAGGAAATCGTCCATGTAGAGCTTTGCGTCAAGGAGGAAGTCGGCGCCAAGGAAGACATCAAAAGCGACCTGTCCAGCGAAGCGATCATGGAGCGGATCTCCGGTGTGGACATCAAGGCCGCGATTGTCAATTCGGTCATCGATGTATTCTACACCATGCTGGACATGGAGGTGGAGGCCATCCAGGAAGTGCCGTCCTCCTTCACCGAAGAGAATCGTACCGTGGGATCGGTGACTTTTGCCGGTGAAGTGGACGGGATGTTCAACATCCAGGTCAACGACAACTTCGGCAAGGCGATGACCGCCGCCATGCTGGGTATGGAGCCCGAAGAAATCGATAGCGAGGAAGAGGTTTATGACGTAATCCGCGAAGTGAGCAACATCATCGGTGGAAATCTCAAATCCAAATTTGTGGATGTCGGGCTCTCCTGTGTGTTGTCCACGCCCGCCATCACCAACGGCCGGGACTTTAAGGTAAGCCCCACCAATATCATCAAACCCGCGCGGTTCCTGTTTTCTCACAAAGACAGTGTCATCATTGTCGAAGCCGGCGTCAAACAGGATAAAACGGCCGCTACGCTTCCAGAACAGGCCCCTGAGGAGCATGTCCCTGCAGAAGAGGGAAAAGAGGCTGCCGCGGAAACAGTTGCTGCGGCCAGCGCCCCCCAGACAGCCCCATCGAATCAGGTCGATGAAACGGTTCCATTCAACAACCTCGATCTGGTGATGGATATCCCCTTGCAGGTAACGGTTGAATTGGGCCGTTCTCGCAAGCGCATCAACGATGTTCTCAGGATGGGACCGGGATCGGTGGTCGAGTTGGAGCAGATGGAGGGGGAGCCGGTTGACATTTTGATCAACGAGACGCTGATTGCCAAGGGTTTTGTCGTCGTGGAAAAAGAAAAATACGGAATCCGAATCAGCGAAATTGTCAGCCGCAAGGAGCGGATGAAGAGCATCCGCTGACTCACCGTGCCGGTCAATTCATATTGTTGTTGGCAACGATCTCTTCGTACAGAACCAGGTCCATCAGGCCCAACTCCTCGGCGGGAACCTTCTCCGAAAGCCGTTCGAGCATATTTCCCTGCGTGATTTCGAAATGAGGCATCAGCGCCACACTATCCGCCGTCAGGTTGACAACGGCATAGCTGTCTTTCCTGCCATGGCGCAGTACGTCGTCGATGGCCACATCCCAATCACCGGACTGGATTGCCCGACTGACAACGGCCTGGAGTTCTCTGAGGTTTCCCGGCCAGCGATGAGTGTGCATCCTGGCCAGGTGGGCGGCCGTGGGGCGTGGGAAAGTACCGCGGCCATCCCTCAGCGCCAGTCGTTTGAGGAAATATCCCACCAGGCTTCCGATTCTTTCGGGGCATTGCCGAAGCGGCGGGATGTGAACGGTGACCCCGCTGAGCAACGCACAAAGGTCCGGATGAAAGCTGCCCTCCGACACGCAGGATTCCAGCGGGCGGGTGGCCGTGGAAAAAATGGCCAGATGCCGTTGCGGTCCACCCGATCCTGAACCGGTTGCGAGAAATTTACGTTTCAACAAAGACAGCAATCGCTCCTGGAGCCCGGCAGCCAATTCATCGACGGCGTGAAAATAGAGCACCCCCTGATGAAAAAGACGGAAAAGAGAAAAGCTGCTGCGCTGCGGATGTACAGAAAGCTCTTGAATGCAGGGCGAATCTTCGTTTTCGCCAGGATCGGACAGCATCGGACAGTTGACTTTGATAAACGGGTATCCGCGCAAAAAAGAGCGGCTGTACAACAGTTGGATGACGGCTTCCTTGCCCAGCCCCTCTTCTCCGGAGACCACCAGACCGGGACTGGCGCTTCCCAGCGTTTCGATGATCCTGCCGAGAATAGCGGCATTGTCGTTGCTCATCAATGGCGTTACGTCGCGCATCATTGCGTCCAAAGGGTTCGGGTCTGAGTATCGTGTGGCCGGCTAAAACAGCCTTTTACTTCCAGGCCGTTGAAGGTTCGGCGATCCTGATCGGGTGGGACGTTTAATGGATTAAAATGATGGGATTCGCTGCAAAAAGCAACCCTTAATTAATATGTAAAAAATACGCCCAATATATACGAATAAAACGGGAAAAATACGCATAATCAAATCGTTAACGACCGCCTTTTTCCGGGTTTCGCCAATGGCATGGAGTTATTCCCGCATTTATGAGTACAATCCGTTTGCCGTTGACAGATGCCATTAAACATGATTTCTGAGAATCTCTCAATAATCGGTCGCTTGGCGTTCGTGCTCGGAAAAAGCGGTCATCCACGATGACACTGATCCGTGGCGCATCGAACCTTTAGAAAGGAGAAACCAATGAAAATTCTCGTCGGCTATGACGGATCCAACTCGGCCAAGGATGCCCTGGCTCTGGCGAAAAAACACGCCGGCGCTTTCGGAGCGGAGGTAATGGTCATCGCATCGCTCACCGGAGGAAGTGTCACCCACGCAGTGGAAGTGGAACACGCCACGGAAGACCTGGAATGGGCCAAAACGTTTTTCGATGACGACAATATCCCTTGCACAACCAAACTCCTGGTCCGCGGCATGACCCCGGGCGAGGACCTGGTCGACTATGCCGGCGAAAATGGAATCGATGAAATCATCATCGGCATCAAACGCCGTTCCAAGGTCGGCAAGCTGCTTTTCGGGTCCAACGCGCAGTATGTCATCCTCAAGGCGCCCTGCCCGGTGGTCACGGTAAAATAGCGTCTGCTTCCAAGTGTTTTTCTATCGACGAAAGGATGTTGCGTGATCGTTGCTGGCCTGACCGGCGGCATCGCCACCGGAAAATCGACCGTCTCTAATTTTCTTTCCGAAGCCGGCGCCCGAATCATCGACGCCGACAAGATCGCCAGAGAAGTCGTTGAGCAGGGAACCCCGGCCTACGACGAAATTCGTGCTTTTTTCGGAGAAGAAGTTCTGATGCCCAACGGCGATATCGACCGCGAACGTTTAGGAGATATCATCTTCAACGACAGCGACAAGAAAAAGCGCCTGGATGCCATTGTCCACCCGCGAGTCTTCGAACGTTCGGCAGTTCTGATCGCCGAAATCGCAGCCAGTGAACCCGACGCTGTCGTGATCCTGGACATTCCGCTGCTGCTGGAAGCGAACATGGATCGTGATCTTACGGAGGTGATCGTTGTTTACGTGCCCGAAACGATGCAACTTCAGCGGTTGATGGCCCGGGACGGCATCGACGAAAAGGCAGCCATGGCGCGGATCCGCTCCCAGATGCCCATCGAAGAAAAACGCAAACAGGCCACCTGCGTCATCGACAACAGCGGCAGCCGCTCCGCATGCCGGCAACAGGCCCTGAAAGCCCTTGACCGTCTCAGGCAAAAAGCAAGCGAACCCGGTTGACAACCGCCTTTCAATCGGCAACACTTGCATCGGCTTTCGAAAAACCTTAACCGTCCGTTTTCGTTTGACACTCTTCCCACCCTGCTTTATAGTAAAAAAAATTTTACATGCGAAGGGCTCTCGTGGACAAATGCCCGCCGTCCGATTAGGTAGAAAGTGTTCGAAACCACCCGTCTTGGTTCGATCTTGCCAGTGTTATGAACCCTCATTTCGGCAAACTGCAAGCAAAAACCACGGTCAGCGCATTCGTCGGAGATGTACCGGTGTGTAATGGTGAATACGGAGGTTGTCCAGCAATTCCATGCGACATTCAAATGCGAGCCGTAAACGGATTTGTGAACGTCATCTTCAGCTTTTAACGGAACTGTCCCGGGCTCTCGGGGAAAAAGACCGTTACACCCAGGCCCACGGGTATCGGGTTGCCCGGTATGCAATGCGTCTGGCAACCCGGCTGGGTTTTGGCCACCGGGAGGTGTGGGACGTGGGTATCGGCGGGCTGTTTCATGACGTGGGCAAATTGGCGCTCAGCGACCAGATCTTTACCAATCGGGAGACCCGGCTGCCTGCCGAACTCAAACGCGAAGTCCGCTGCCATCCGCTGATCGGCGCCGCCCTGCTCAAGGACATCGACTATCTCGAACCCGTCGTCGATCTGGTTCTGTTCCACCACGAGCGGGAAGACGGCAAGGGGTATCCGTTCGGCCTTACCGGCAGGGAAATACCGCCAGGCGCAAAAATTATAAGTATTTCCGACTGCTTTGACGCCGTAACCACGGACCGGCCCTACCAGAAGCGCAAATCGATTCGAGCGGCATTCGAGATCCTTCGAAATGGCTGCCGGCGCTATTTCTGCGAGGATTATGTGGAGACCTTTATCGAAGAGATCGAGGAAAACGGCATCGAGCTGGAAAACGGAACCGATCCGCTGCTGGCCGATGAACTTATCCGGTCGGCAACGGCTGGAGCCGGCACCATGTAAACCGCCATTTAAACACCGCGCTTGGGGAAAACGATGGGCAACGGGCCGTTTGCGGCCTGTTTTTTTTGGTCAAACGAAAAGAGAATCGAAACGTATGGATCGGCATTTTTTAACGGAATTGAAAAAACGGCGGACATTCGGCATCATCAGCCATCCGGACGCCGGAAAGACAACACTGACGGAAAAACTGCTCATGTTCGGCGGGGCGATCCAGATGGCCGGGGCCGTGAAGGCCAAACGGGCCGGACGCTACGCCACCAGCGACTGGATGGCCATAGAAAAAGAGCGCGGCATCTCCGTAACCACGTCGGTCATGAAATTCAACTACAGCGACTGCGAGATCAACCTGCTGGATACGCCCGGCCATCAGGACTTTTCCGAGGACACCTACCGGGTGCTCACCGCCGTGGACAGCGCCCTGATGGTGATCGACAGCGCCAAAGGCGTCGAGCCCCAGACCGAAAAGCTCATGGAGGTGTGCCGGATGCGCAACACCCCCATCATGACCTTTATTAACAAACTGGACCGGGACGGGATGACGCCACTGGACATTCTGGGGGATATCGAAGACAAGCTGCAGATCGAATGCGCGCCCCTTTCCTGGCCCATTGGCATGGGTAAGCGTTTTCGGGGTGTCTACAACCTCCATCAGCGGCAGCTTCACCTGTTCCAGCCCGGCGGCCAGACCCGCCACCAGGAGGGGATTGTAATCACCGATCTGGCCGATCCCCGGCTGGAGGAACTTTTGGGAAGCCAGGCCGAAGAGTTGCGCGAAGATGTGGAACTGCTGGAAGGGGCGGCCAACCCCTTTGAGCTGGACCAGTACCTCAAGGGCAGCCAGACACCGGTGTTTTTCGGCAGCGCCATCAATAATTTCGGGGTGCGGGAGATGCTGGACGCCTTTGTCGAGATGGCGCCCGGGCCCATGGCCCGCCCCACCACCACCCGCGTGGTAGCACCCGAAGAGGCGCAGTTCTCCGGATTCGCTTTTAAAATCCAGGCCAATATGGATCCGGCCCACAGAGACCGAATTGCCTTCGTACGGATCTGTTCGGGCAAGTTCACCCGCGGGATGAAGGTCTACCAGACCCGCATCGGCAAGCAGGTCACCCTGGCCAATGCGACCATCTTCATGGCCCAGGACCGCTCCCACGTGGACGAGGCCTACCCCGGTGACATCATCGGCATCCACAATCACGGCACGATCAGCATCGGGGATACGTTTTACGAAAAAGAGCCCCTCAGCTTCACCGGAATCCCCAACTTCGCGCCGGACCATTTCCGCCGGGTCCGCCTGAAAAACCCACTCAAGGCCAAGCAGCTGCTCAAGGGTCTCACCCAGCTGGCCGAAGAAGGGGCGGTCCAGTTTTTCCGCCCCCTGTCGGGCAACGACTATATCCTGGGCGCCGTCGGAATTCTTCAGTTTGATGTGACCATGGCGCGGCTCAAGGCCGAATATGGGGTGGACGCCGACTATGAACCGGTGTCCTTCGCCGCCGCCCGGTGGGTTACCTGCGAAGACAAGAAGCAGTTGGCCTTATTTGAAAAAGAGAAACAGGCCAGTCTGGCCAACGATTCCCAGGGGAACCTGACCTATCTGGCCCCCAGCCTGTGGCGCCTGGAAAACGCCATGGAGGAGTGGCCGATGATCGGTTTTCATAAGACCCGCGATCTGGCGGTGTAAATTATTAGAAAATTTCTTTATGGGTGAACTCGCTCACCTCGCGGCGTTTGGGTGCGCTGCCCGTTTTGGCAGGGTACCCCAGGGGAATCAGGGTGACCAGTTCATAGCCTTCCGGGACCCGTATCACCTCCCTGGCACGGTTATGGTCGAACAGGCCGGCAATGACCGTCCCTAAGCCCAGATGGTGGGCCATGAGGCAAAGGTTCTGGGTGGCCAGGCCCAGATCATACATCATCCATTCACCGAATTTTGTGGTTTCCAGATCCTTGTAATAACCCGAGACTTTGGTTCTGGCGCACATGGCCAGCAGCACGGGCGCCTGAACGATGGCCTTGACGGCCGGGTTGCCTTTGGGAGGAAACGCGGCCTGGAGCTGCTCTTTTATGGCCGGGTCGCGGATCACGACCACTTCCCAGCACTGGCAGTTGGTCCACGAAGGTGCCCAACGGATCGCTTCCAGGATCTGGTTCAGCGCCTCTTCCGGTACGTCCCGGTCTTCGTATTTTCGGATGCTGCGTCTGCCTTGGATGATCTCCAACAATTCCATCGTCTCAATCCCTCCTCAAAAAAATTCGGGCTGCCATCGGCCCAGACAGCCGCAACAGGAAATCATTCAGCCGATATTGAACTTACCTGACTCGATATAAGGCACATCCTCCACATCGATGGCGGCAACGATCTCCTGGTTGAGCCGCTTTTTCATTTCCGCAACAATGGGGCGCCGTTTATTGACGGTCATGGCAAAGGCCATGGTCTCTTCCATGAGCGTCTCCATGGGCGCCGCTTTGGTCATGATATGATGCTCCACACACTGCTCGGCGGTGAGCCGGGCCCCGGTGTACTGCATGGTTTCGACCATGTACCTGGGCATGGCCTTTTTCAAAAGGGCGTTCATTCCCGGCAGAAAGGGAATTCCCAGATCCACTTCGGGAAAACAGAAAAAACCGCGGTCCGAACGCATGAAGCGGAAGTCGAACGCGCAGCACAGAATGGCGCCGCCGGCAAACGCATGCCCGGAAATCGCGGCGATGGTCAACAAAGGATAGGTGGCGATGCGTTTGAACAGCCGATTGAGCAGATAAAAGAAATCCTTGGCCCGGGCGACATCTTTGTTTTGAATCACCGGAACCAGCCATTCCAGGTCGATGCCGTTGGAGAAAATCTTTTCGTGGGAAGAGGTCACCACCAGGGTGGTGGCTTCGGTATTTTCTTCGATATCGTCCAGCGTATCCAGAAAGGCATTGAGAAAATTCGGGTTGAACCGGTTTTCTCCGTCATTTAAGGTTACCGTCGCTACATGCTCGTTTACCGCGTACGACACCAGTGTCATCGTCTGCTCCTTGAATGTTCGGTTGTTGATCGAAGGTCGTCGAAGTCGTCAAGCCTTATATCAAGGCCGCGGCGCCGGAGCAAGTCAAAGGTGCCCCGGCAGCAGGGCGACTGCATCTGGCTTTCTTCTCCGAGTATTGCATCGCTGTAATGGCGGGGTTTATCCCGGCCTTCGGGCTTATCTCCGTTTTTGCAAACCGGGCGCGGATGAACCGTGCCCCCTAGATTACGTCAGAGCAAAAATACCGATTCCAAATGTGATTAGCCTGGCACGCGCGCACCATAAAAAAAGGCGGCCTTTAACAGGCCGCCTTTTGTTCATTCGATCCGCTCGATCAGGCGCAACAGGAACCTTTGGTTCCACAGCTGGTGCAACCGGCACCAAAATCGATGCCGCAGTCCAGCTTGAATCCGTACATCTGGAAATCCACTTTGATCGGCTGCGCTTTTTCCAGGAACTCCGTATTGACGATAAATTCAAAACCGTCGACGTCGAACTTCGTATCCGCTTCGGTAAGCTCATCCAGAGCCATGGCCAGGCCGGGGCCCCCTCACCCGCCCTCATTGAGGAAGATGCGAATGGGCTTGACCTCTTTCCCTTTGAAATACTCGGCAATCTGCTGAACTGCCGGCTGTGTGACTTCGAGCATGATGTCCTCCTTGAAAGTAAAAAATCGGTTCGTATTTCATTACGATCCGAAAACCGCCAAAAGGTTTCAAATGGTGACCTTAACCACGCTTATCGATTTTGTCAATCCCGATTCGAGTCTGCATTGACAGGCTCGAATCGTCCTGCCGCAGCGGGCAATACCCGGTTTGATTGCAGACGTGGTCGGCAAACCCCAGGCCGGCCTCTTCGTACAGGTTGTAGGCCGCATCGATGCCGGCCTCTTTCAACAACTCGATTTCATCCTCGTAGCGCACCGAGGCCACTACCTTTCCCTTAAAACCAAGGTCTTGCAGTTGCCCAACGGCAAACTTGCTGGTTTTCGGATTCGGTATGGCCAGCATGACCACCTGAATCCGGCTGTCCGCCAGGTCGATGCGCTCCCAGAAGTCGCTGTCGTAGGCATCTCCGTAAATAACATTCCTTCCGAGTTCCCGGTGCCTGCTTACGGTTTCCATGCAAAAATCCATCCCCATAACCACGTCTCCGTAGCGACGGGTCATTTCATCGTAGGCCGCCGCGCCGACGCCGCCCCTGCCGATGATGCCCACCTCGGCTTTGCCGGGATGGATGGGTTCGTCTTCCTTCAACCGTACGGCCGTTTCAAAGCGCTTCAGGCGGCCGGCCATCCGCGAATAGATCGTGTGGGCCGCGGCGTTCAGCGGTGCTGCCAGAACGAAGGTGAACGACAGCGCAATGGCAACGACCATCAGCCAGTCGCTGTGGATCCATCCCTTGGCGGCCCCGATGGATCCGACGATCAAACCGAATTCGCTGTAATTGGCCAGGCTCAACGAGGAGAGCATGGCGGTGCGGGAGCGCAGCTTGAATCGGGTGAGGATTCCGAAAAACAATACAGCCTTGAAGGGTATGGCCACAGCCAGCAGCAGCGCAGTTCCCAATGCGGTCCAGGTAGGTGTTCCCGAAATACCGATATTCAGGAAAAATCCGACCAGGAACAGATCCTTGAAACTCAGCAGGCGTTCGGCCAGTTCGGAGGCCTTGCCGTGATTGGCCAGAAGCATGCCGAATACTAGCGCTCCGAGGTCGCCCTTGAGGCCCACCTGCTCGAAGCTAGCGTATCCGGCAGCGGCCATCACGATGCCGAAGAGCATCAGCAGTTCACCGTGTCCGCAGCGGTCCATGAAGCGTTCCAGCAGGCGGCGCAGGACAAAAAGCGCCGCAACCAGAACCAGCGCCCACAGGGACGGCATTTTGCCGGTGGAAGCCGCCAGGAAGACGACGGCGACGATATCCTGCATGATCAAAATGCCGATAGCTATGGCGGCGTGGCGGGACGGCATCTCGTTTTTGGCCTCGAACACTTTTACCGCAAACACGGTGCTCGAAAAACTCAGGGCAAAGGCAACCAGCAGGATGCCCGGCAGGCTCAGCGAACGAAAATACGGCAGCGCGGCGACGGCAAGCCCAACGATTCCTGCACCGAGCACCGCCACCGTGATCAGCATGTGGATCGTAGCACCGGCCCACACCTCGGGTTTTCCCAGGCTTTTCAGCTTCAGCTTCAGTCCGATGGTGAAAAGCAGCAGCGTGACGCCGGCATCGGCGATATTTTCAAGGGTTTCACCGCCCTGGACGTCGAAATGGTTGAGGGCGAAACCGGCGGCAAGATAGCCCACCAGCGGCGGCAGGCCGATCCTGCCGGCAGCGGCGCCGAAAACAAAGGCAGCGATAATCCAGAGTGGCTCCATAACCAGGCGGGCTCCATCTTATAATGCGGCAGGCGAATAGCATCGGTTTTACGAACAGGTGTACTAAAGGATACGGCGACGGTAAACCTCCAGCGCGTCGGCGGCAAAGAGAACGAAAATCACCTTTTCGGGCAAATCGTGGACCGCCAGATAGGCACTGCAGGTATCCACGGCAATCTTGCAGGCATCTTCCATGGGGTATCCGTACACCCCGCAGCTGATGGCGGGAAAGGCAATGGATCGAACCCCCTTTTCCCGGGCCAGATCCAGGCTGTTGGTGTAGCAGTCCGCCAGCAGGCGTCTGTCTTCGGGCCGCCCCCGGTAGACCGGCCCCACCGTGTGAATCACATACCGGGCGGGCAACCGGTAGCCTTTGGTAATCCGGGCTTCCCCGGTGGGACAGCCGCCGAGGGTCCGGCATTCGGCCAGCAGATCCGGGCCGGCGGCGCGATGAATGGCGCCGTCCACGCCCCCGCCGCCCAACAGCGAGCTATTCGCCGCATTGACGATGGCGTCCACGGCCAGAGCGGTGATGTCGCCCTGGCGGGCTTCCAGGCGATCTTTCGGGTTTGTCGGGTTCATTGGCTTCCTCTTATTCACAAATCGTAAAGCGTCTCGTCCTTACTCGGCGGCCGGCGAACCGCCGACTTCACACCCTTTTTCCCGGGCAGCAAAAACGGGTCTTCACCCTCCAGCAGATCCCCCATCTCCGCTTCCACCTGCTCCGGGTCCTCACCGTTTTCCATGCGCCGCAGGGCCTCCTGCATGCTGTCGCCCAGCTCCATTCCGGTCATGTCGGTAAGCTTGCGCATGAGATTGGCGGCCTGACGGGGATCGTTCTCGTCGATGCGGTCCGCTTCGCCGGCCAGCATCTGCATGGCTTTTTCCATTTTGCCCTCATCAAAGGGCAGGTCCTCGCCGTCATCGCTCTCCTTGGCCTTGCCGGTGAAAGCGAATGCCGACATCTGCCGCTCCAGGGTGCGGGTCTTGCACCGCGGACATTTGGGTTTCTTGGTCGTGTTGATGGTGCGCGAAAAAAAGTTGAAAAGGGTGTTGCAGTCCGGGCAGTAAAACTCGTAGATCGGCATGTTCACTCCATCATCGATTCATATTTGATGCTAACAATTTGTTTATACGGTCAAACGGGGTTGATTGGAAGTAAGGAATAATAAAGCGCCCGGCCGGTCCTGTCAACGGTCCCCGAAGGCCTTGAAACCGGCGGACGACCGCAGTTGACTTGGTATCGGGCTTCTGGTATGGCAGCCTCCAAATTGAGCGGATTTCTAAAAGGCCCGATATCTGCATTATCTCTACCCCTGAAAGGAAAAGAAATATGGAAAGAACCCTGTCCATCGTAAAACCCGACGGCGTGGCCCGCGGCCTGATCGGAGAAGTCGTCAAACGCCTGGAGGCCAACGACCTGAAAATCATCGCCATGAAGATGATCCAAATGACCAAGGCCCAGGCCGAAGGATTTTATGCAGTCCACCGCGAGCGGCCCTTTTTCGGCAGCCTCACCGACTTCATGACCTCAGGACCGGCCGTGGTCATGGTGCTGGAGGGAGACAACGCCATTGCCCGCTACCGGGATCTCATGGGCGCCACCAATTACAAGGAGGCGGCCGAAGGGACCATCCGTCGCGATTTGGCCACCGATATCGAAAAGAATGTGGTCCACGGCTCCGATGCCCCGGAAACCGCGGCATTTGAAATCGGATACTTTTTCAACGCCTTTGAAATCAACCCTCGATGACCGTTGGCGTCACCCGGGAAAACATCGCCATTGTCCTGCAGCGGCCCCGGTATCCTGAAAATATCGGGTCCGCTGCACGGGCCATGTGCAATATGGGATTCCACCGCCTGATCGTCGTGGATCCGGGCATCTGGGACGAGGAACGGATCCGGCGGCTGGCCACCCACGCGGCGGGAGCCGTGGTCGACGGGATCGAGCGATTCGACGTTTTGTCCGACGCACTGGCGCCCTTCGGCCACGTGGTCGGAACCACGGCCCGACTGGGCGGGCAGCGGCCCGTTCTCAAATCTCCCGAGGTGCTGGCCGAAAAGCTCATCGACCTTTCCAGAAACAACCCGGTGGCCATCGTGTTCGGCTCGGAAGACCGGGGCCTGACCAACGAGGATTTGAAATACTGCCACCAGCTGGTCAACATCCCCACAACGGGCTTTACCTCCCTGAATCTCTCCCAGGCCGTCATGGTGATCTGCTACTGCCTTGCCACCGCCACCCGATCCGATCCACCCGCCTTTACGCCCCGTCTGGCCAAACGCATCGAACTGGACCGGATGTACGAGGAACTGACCGAAGCCCTGGTCCGGATCGAATACGTGCAGCCGGACAACCCGGACTACTGGATGTCGCGCCTGCGCCGCTTCTTTGCGCGCCTGCCGCTGCGGGCCGGCGAAGTGGGCATCATCCGCGGTATCTGCCGGCAGATTTTGTGGTATGGCAACCGGAGGTATGAGGAAGGATCGGTGGATGGGAAAACGATGGAGGATGGACGACCGCTTCGCTAGGATGAGGGAAGACATCCCTCATCCCTCATCCCTCGATCCCTTCACCTTACCGCAAGCCACCACACGACCCCCATCCAGCGTCAGCCGGTGGGTGATGCACGCCGGGATCTCCGTTTCATGGTGGGTCACGAACAGCAGGCCGGTATCGCCGCCGACACCGATGCCGGCCACCCGTTCGAGAACCTTTTCACGGTTTTTCGGATCCAGACCGCTGCAGGGCTCGTCCAGAATCAGCAGCTGCGGAGGCTTTACCATGGCCCGGGCGATGAGGATCATCTGCCGCTGTCCCTGGGAAAGCTGGTCGAACGGCGTTTGGGACAATGACGACAACCCCAGCCGCTCCAGCCAGTCGGCGGCCACGGTCCGCTGCACGGCGTCGCACCGGCGATACAGGCCCACGGAATCGAAAAAGCCGGAACAGACCACTTCCATGGCCGGCATCCGTTTCTGATAACCGCTGGCCAGATCGTGGCTGACCACGCCCAACCGGCGGCGAATTTCCCCCAGGGTCTGCTCCGCCCCTCGCGATTCACCGAACAGACGGATGGTATTGGCGTACACCTGCAGGCAATCTCCGGTAATCAGCTTGAGCAGGGTGGATTTGCCGGCGCCGTTGGGTCCGGTGATGGCCCAGTGCTCCCCTTTCCTTACCGTCCAGGTCAGCCGTTCCAGAATCACGGTTTCACCGTAACGCACTGTTACACTGCGCATGTCGATCAACGGTTCGTCACCGGGATTCGAAGGGCTCTGTCCGATTTTCGGAAGGGATATGGGTTTGGGCCGTTTTTTGGGTGGGGGGCTTGCGGTTTTGCTGCGTAAAAAATCGTCGGCAAGATTCACCATCGGCCCGGAGGCAGCGATCCGGCCGTCATCGAGGGTCAGCATGTGGGTGGTGGCGGCCAGCCTCTCCTCGGGACGGTGAACGACCAGCACCATGGGCAGGCCGGAAACGGCCAGTCGATCGAGCATGGCCGTCAACTCCCGCCGCCCCGACGCATCCAGGCCCTCGAACGGTTCGTCCAGGATCAGCATCTTCGGTCGGCGAATCAGCTCGCGGGCCAGGAGAATCCGGCTCATCTCACCGGTGGAAACGGCCATCAAGGGCTTGTCCAACAGCGCCTGCAACCGCAAAATTCCATGGATATCGGTCAGGTCCTGCCGCGTTCGACCGGCACCACAATCCCGGGGACGCTTTAAATCCAGCCATTGGCCCACGGTGGTGGCATCGTGGTAGCGGCCGGCAAAGCCCCTGGCATGGTCCAGACTTCTTTCGCGCAGCCACAACGCCCGGCGGGCATCGCTGGCCACGTAGGCGATGGCCTCCGTGGGCGCAGCACCATCTAAATGATGATAATGAATGTTGCCCCGAACGACGGGCAGCCGGCCGGCGATGGCTTTGGCGAGAGTGGTCTTTCCGGCCCCGTTGGGTCCGGCGATGACCCATTGATCCCCGGCTTCGATCCTCCAGGACAGGCCGTCGAACAGCCAGCGGTCCCGCAGCCTGACGCTGATTGCATCGACGGTGATCAAAGTGCGGTTCTTCTGGTTGTCCGGGCAATTGGCGTGCATGGAGCGGATCGATCAGGCGTCGTGAAGGGCACGGACCACGGCATCTCCCATTTCACGGGTACTGACGGCAGGGCCGCCGGCGGCGATGTCGGGTGTGCGAACGCCCTCTTCCAGCACCCGGGCCACGGCGACGTCGATGGCGTCGGCGGCATCACCGCGATCCAGGCTGTAGCGCAGCATCATGGCGGCGGAAAGAATCTGGGCAATAGGGTTGGCGATGCCCTGCCCGGCGATGTCCGGGGCGCTGCCGCCGGCCGGCTCGTAGAGGCCGAAACCGCTTTCGCTGATGCTGGCCGAAGGCAGCAGTCCCATGGAACCGGTGATCATGGCGCATTCGTCGGAGATGATATCCCCGAACATGTTGCCGCACAGCAATACGTCGAACTGGTGGGGATTTTTCACCAGCTGCATGGTGGCATTGTCCACATAGATATGGTTCAGGGTCACGTCCGGGTACTGTCTGGCCGTCTCGACGACCACTTCCCGCCACAGCACCATGGTGGTGAGCACATTGGCCTTGTCCACGGAGGTGACCCGGTGGTTTCGCAGCCGCGCGGCTTCAAAGGCGGACCGGGCGATGCGTTCGATTTCCCGGCGGGTGTAGACCATGGTGTCGAAGGCGCGTTCGTCGGGTCCGCTGCCTTCCCGGCCCTTGGGCTGGCCGAAATAGATGTCGCCGGTCAACTCCCGCACGCAGAGAATGTCGAATCCCTGCCCGACGATGTCGGGATGCAGCGGGCTGGCCCCGGCCAGGGCGGGGAACACCTTGGCCGGACGGAGGTTGCAGAACAGGTTGAAGTTTTTGCGCAAAGGT
This sequence comes from Desulfosarcina widdelii, assembly GCF_009688965.1. GTDB lineage: Bacteria > Desulfobacterota > Desulfobacteria > Desulfobacterales > Desulfosarcinaceae > Desulfosarcina > Desulfosarcina widdelii. The sequence goes on from NZ_AP021875.1 coordinate 1,851,348, forward strand.
AGCAGCGCGCCCCGTTCCGGCTGCCGGGCCGGAGGCAGGGATTCCCATTTGGGGCCGCCCACGGACCCGAAAAGTATGGCATCGCTCTTCTCGCAAAGCTCCAGGGTGGCTTCGGGCAGGGCCTGGCCATGCCGGTCGATGGCGATGCCGCCCACATCCGCATTCGTGCAGGCCAGTTCAAAGGAGAACTTTTCCTGGGCCGCGGCCAGCACCTTGAGGGTTTCTTCCATCACTTCGGGCCCGATGCCGTCTCCCGGCAAAACAGCGATCTTGAACATATGCAACCATCCAGATTTATTTAAAATGTTATAGACAGGCGGCGATCATAAAAGGTTGACATCGCTTTGTCAACCGTTTGGATCGGTGCATTTTCAGTCTTCCAGGGTCGACAGGTCGCCATCGGGAAGCCCCAGTTCGCGGGCCTTGAGCAGGCGCCGCATGATCTTGCCGGCCTTGTTCTTGGGAAGATCGGTTTTAAAATCGATCTCTTTGGGCGCCACGGCCGGACCGAGTCTTTTGCGGGCGAACCCGATCAGTTCCAGCCGCAGTTCGTCGCTGGCGGCGTGTCCCGGCTTGAGGGCGACAAAGGCCTTGACCAGTTCACCGACAAGCGGGTGCGGCTTTCCGATCACTCCGGCCTCGGCAACGGCGGGATGCTGCATGAGGGCACTTTCCACCTCGAAAGGCCCCACCATGTGGCCGGAGGTCTTGATGATGTCGTCGGCGCGGCCCACGAACCAGAAATATCCGTCCGCGTCCCGCCTGGCCAGATCTCCCGTCAGATACCAGCCGCCGACGAAACACTTGCGGTAGCGCGCCTCGTCGTGCAGGTAGCCCCTGAACATGGAGGGCCAACCGGGCCGCAGGGCCAGCTCGCCCTGAACGTCGGGCGCATCGATCACCTCGACGGCATCGTTGCCGGTGCGCCGGACGATGGCCGCCTCGATTCCCGGCAGCGGCCGCCCCATGGAACCGGGTCGGATCTCCATGGCCGGGAAATTGGCGATCATGATGCCGCCGGTTTCCGTCTGCCACCAGTTGTCATGAATCGGCATGCCCAAGGCTTTTATCCCCCAGACCACGGCCTCGGGGTTGAGCGGTTCGCCGACGCTGTGAACCACGCGCAGATGTCGCAGGTCATATGTCCGGACCGGCTCGATCCCCATGCGCATCAGCCTGCGGATGGCCGTGGGCGCCGTGTACCAGACGCTCACTTTTCGGCCGGCCAGGATGTCGCACCACCGCCCGGCGTCAAAATCAGCCTCGTCGACAATGTTGGTGATTCCATGCAGCAGCGGCGACAGGATGCCGTAGGAAGTGCCGGTGACCCAGCCGGGGTCGGCGGTGCACCAGAAGACATCGCCGGGGTGAAAATCCAGGACGTATTTGCCGGTCATGTAGTGGGTGAGCACGGCGTTGTGGGCATGCAGCGCGCCCTTAGGCATGCCTGTGGTGCCGCTGGTGAAATGCAGCACAGCGATATCCTCGGGATCGGTATGCGGGATAGTGTAGGCTTCGGAAGCCTCGGCCATGAGCCGGGGCAGGGACAACAGGCCGCCTGCCCCATGGTCACTGGCATCCACCAGGAGCACATGTTTCAGCTTGGGCAGCCGATTCCTCAGTGGTTCCACCTTGCCGCGGTAGTCGGCCTCGGTGGTCAAAAGAATCCTGGCATCGCCTTTGCTCAGCCGCTGATAGATAGGCTCCGGGCCGAAAGCGGAGAAAAGCGGGCAGAAAACGCTCGTGTTTTTGAGCGTTCCCAGGGCCGCGATGTACAATTCCGGGATGCGGCCGGCCAGGGTGCAGACCGTATCGCCTTTTCCGAGGCCCAGTTGCCTTAGAATATTGGCAAAGCGGCTGGTCTGCGCTTTGAGATCGCCGTAGGTAACGGCCCGGGAAGTGTCGTCGCGGCCCAGCCATTGAAGGGCCACGCGGTTTTTACGTTCTCCGTCGGCATGACGGTCCACCGCTTCGTGGGCGATGTTGAGCCCCCTGCCCTCCGGCAGCCCATCCAGCTCGCTGCGCATGGCCTGCCAGGAAAACGTGTCCCCGGTTTTCTCGTAATCCAGCAGGTTCGGGCGCTGTGGATACGATTCGGGGTTCTTGTAAATGGGATTGAAGACCAACTTTGCAGTTTCCTCGGCAGTGTCCGGGTGTGATTGTCATTTGTCGTATTTCAACGTTAACAGCGCTTAGAAAAAGATTACCTTGCGCCAATCAATTCTGTCAATTTTTCAGATGGCGTCAGCACAATCCGAATAGCCAGTCGTTGACGGGGTCGGACAACCTCTCTATACTCGTTTCGCGCACACATCCGATTGACAGTTGCCATCATCGCCGATTTTTCGATGGGGAAAGGAAACACCGCCATGCGTAAATTCAGGCGGAAATACTATGACGTCTTTTCAAAATTCTATGACCGGTTTATCGCCCTGCACGCCACCGATCGGCAGGGCGTCTTGCGCGACGTTCTCGCCGAGGAAACCGGCGCTCGGCCCGGTGACCGGGTTCTGGACATCTGCACGGGTACCGGGGCAACCCTGGCATCTCTGGCGGATCGGGTCGGCAAGACCGGTCTGGTCGTGGGCCTCGATTTCTCTTCGGGAATGCTGAAGGCAGCCTGCAAAAAATCAAGGGACAACCATGAGGTCTGCCTCGTCCAGGCGGACTGCGCCCGCCTGCCGTTTAAATCCGGCGCCTTCGCTGCGGTCACCTGCTCCCATGCCTTTTATGAACTCAAGGGCGCCACGCAGGTCGACACCCTGGAGGAAATCAAGCGCTGCCTTGCGCCGGGAAAGCCCTTTTTAATGATGGAGCACGAAGTGCCGGAAAACAGGTTTGTGCGCCTGTTGTTTTATATCCGGCTGAGGTCCATGGGCCGGGAAAGAGCCACACAGGTCCTGAAGCATGAAAGGGGATTTTTAAAGCGCTATTTCAGCCGTGTCCGGCGATCCGTTACCATTACCGGCAAATCGAAGCTTTACATCTGCAGTTGACGGCGGTTCTTTCCAGATAAATCGTCAGAGTCGGCAGGATGAGAAAAACGACGAGATCTCATTTCTCCGAATTGAGAAAAACCTGCATGTAGAAGTGGTCCCCTGCCCTTACCGTTTTCAGCGGCACCATGGGGACCTTTTCCACCAGCTCTTCCGGTGAGGTTCGATTTTCAATGGCCGGGCCGAAGGGCGTTTCCTTCTTTTCGATTTCGACGATGGCCAGCCTGGCATCGGGTTTCAGCAGCCGCCTGGCCTCTTTAATAAATGCCGTCAATTGGGGCCGGGAAAGGGCATGGATCACAGTGGCGGCGTAGATCAGATCGGCGATGCGATCATCCAACCCATCGAGTTGGGCGATATCACTCTGGATCGCTTCGATGTTGCCGCCTTCGGTTTCCTCGGAGAGCTTTTCGATGAAATAGCTGTCCCGGTCAACGGCGTAAATCTTTCCCGATAAGGTGACCACCCGTGAAAAGATCCTGGACATATACCCCGTACCGCAACCGGCATCGATAATCGTCTGGCCCGGTTGAATGTCCAGGGCTTCGACGATGGTTTCCGTGTCAACCAGGCCTTCCGTAAACTTGCGCATGAAAAAGCTCTTTTTTTTCCGATGAAGCCGGACCCGGATCGGACTGTTCGAGCCTTCCGCGGCCCGATGTCGAAATTGTTCCTGGATGGAAAACCGAACGATCCGCCGCGCATCGTTTTGCAACAGGTACTGTTTTTCAAAATAATCCTGCAGGAAACGACTTGTCAACCCACATCAAGTCAACACCAAGCCCTTGACACCAATCGAAATATTTGCGATTCTATGCGCAACCTTCCTTTCATTTCCTTGAATCTATTTTCCTCAAAAGACGGGGCAGCTAAATGACGCTAACGAAAAATGAGATCGTCGAACAGATTCAGAACCAGCTTGGTTTTTCCAAAAATCGGTCCAAGGAAATCACGGAGACGTTGCTGGAAATCATGAAATCGACCATGGAATCCGGTGAAGATGTCCTTGTTTCAGGCTTTGGCAAATTCTGCGTAAAGGACAAAAAGGAAAGAAAGGGGAGAAATCCGGCCACCGGCGAAGATGCCATCCTGCCGGCCCGGCGGGTGGTGACGTTCAAGTGTTCCGGCAAGCTGCGGCAACGGGTGAATGGGGATTAGCATGCGCGGCCGGATTGCCGGTATAGGAAACGTTTTCCGAACGCTCAGGATCAACGCATCTTCTTTTGGCTGAGCCCCACCCCGACGATAACAGCCGCGGCGGCCCCACTCTGCAGCCCGTTCAAGGACTCTCCCATGGCCAGCCAGCCGATGGCTACGGCCGTCACCGGCACCAGGTTGATAAAGGCCGATGCCCGCGACGCCGGAAGACGGCTCATCGCCCAGTTGTACAGCCCAAAAGCCCCCAGGGTGACCAGCACACCGAGAAACAAAATGGCGGAAACCAGGGGCACCGTCCAGCAAATTCCCTTCCCGCTGAACAATAAGACCAGACCCGGCGAAAAAAACAGGCTTCCGGCAAGCACCTGAAGGCCGGTCAGCAGCCAGGGATTGTAGCGCCCGCTGAGCTGTTTGACCAGGATCATGTTCATGGCTGCACTGGCCATGGCGATCAGTTCCAGTCCGTTGCCCAGCAGCGGGTTGGGCGCCGAAGCGGTGCCGGCTCCTGACAGGCTCAGGACAATGACGCCGGCCACCGAAATGAAAAGGCCGGCAAACGTAGCCCTGCCTACCGGCTCGCCCAGCATGAGCCAGGCACCCGCGGCCACCAGAAGCGGCACCAGTGCGCTGATGACACCGGCCTGGGAAGAGGTCGTGTATCGCAGGGCGTTGGATTCCAGCAGAAAGTAAAGGCAGGGCTGCAGCAGCACCATGGGCGCCAGCCGTTTCCAGTCCCCCCGGCGATAGCTCGTCGTTTTCAGGCGGCCGGCAAAGGGCAGGATCACCGCCAGCGCAATGATCATGCGCAGCCAGACCACGGACAGCGGATGCATCGCCTGCACCGCCATCCGCATGGCGGCAAAAGAACCGCCCCACAATCCAACCGCGGCCAGCAGGGCCGCGAAGGGTAAAACCGACTGGATGTCGATCGGAGTCCCGGCGCCGGGTGCCAATGCTTTTTCCGTCGATGCTGCTTTCATACGATTTCCTTTTTCTGAATCAATTCCATCCTGAAAAAGGAGTATCATGCAGCCGTGGGGAACGATTGCAGAATGTTGCTTTTTTTACGCTGCCGCCAAGATTGATGAATTCGTAAAAAGTCGAAATTCTCATTTTTTCGTCATTCCGGCGCAGGCCGGAATCCAGTCATTTCAATGGTTTCTGGATACCGGATCAAGTCCGGCATGACGATGCTGCGACTTTTTGCGAGTCCGTCAAGATTGGGAGAGGTATTGCCCGGGGGTAGCCCCGGTATACTTGCGAAAGGTGTTGCTGAAATGGCTCTGATCGGAGAACCCCACGGCCAGGGCGGTCTGCACCGGTGCCAGGCCCTTGCGCAGCAGTTGCCGTGCCCGGTCGATCCGCCGCAGGGTGCGGAAAAGGTGCGGGGAGAAGCCGGTTTCGCGTTTGAAGACCCGCAGAAAATGGTAGCGGCTCAATCCCGCCTCCTGGGCCGCATCTTCGAGGGAAACCTTGCGGTCGAGGTTTGCGGACAGATAGTCCCTGGCACGCTCGATGGCGATGCCCTCCCTGCGGCTGTCGGTACGGGCAGGCTTGACATTGCCATAGTGGGTCACAAGATGCACCATGGCATCCATCACGGCGGTCTCTTTTTCCAACCGGCCGGCAGGCCCCTGAATCACCCGGCAGAGTCGCTGCAGGCGTTTCCACAAAAGCGGGTCCCCAACCACCATGCATGCGAATTCCGGTATGGCAACCGGTCTTCCCGTGATTTCGGCGGCAGCCGCGGCCATCCTTTTCATGTTGAAATAGATCATGCGATACGTCTGGCTGCCGCATGCGGGCACCCCGGAGTGAATCTGGCCGGGATTGATCAGGGCGACCTGCCCCGGCGACACCAATGAGTAGGATTTCTCCGGCCCGAGGCAGTATGCACCCCCGGCCATCATCATGCCGACGGCATAAATGCCGTCGTGGGCATGATTCGGAAACACATGCTTGCTGGCGGACACCTGGCAGATCTCCAGGTCGGCGATCTGCGCGTCCCGCCAGAAAATTACATTTTTCGCCGCTTTCATGATTGTACGCTTAACACGAATCGGATGCGAAGGCTTGTAAAAAATTGCTGTCGGGGCGAAGGACCGTTTGCCCAAATCCTGTTCACTTCTTGAGTTCGACCTTCACAGCCCTGCCAAGTTGTTCCATGGTGTATGGCTTTTTCAAATACTGCCCCACACCCAGCTTTTGCACCTTTCGAACCCGCTGTGTTTCGGAGTAGCCACTGGCAATAATGGCCTTTTGACCCGGATGAGAACCGATTATCTCTCGGTAAGTGTCAAGACCATCCATACCTGGATCCATAATCATATCCAGGACAACCAGATCGGCCGAATGAGAAGACAGGTATTCGACGGCCTTTTCGCCGCTGGATACGGCAGTGGTTCGATAGCCGAGTTCGGTCAGGATCATCGAGGCAATAACCCGTTGCTCTTCTACATCGTCTACAATAAGAATCGTTTCGCCGTCTCCCCGCAAATCCCTGATTGTCAACGGGTCGTGACGCTCTTTCTCGATGGGGTCGCGGGTTATCGGAAAATAAAGCATAAAACGGGTTCCGGTTCCCTCTCTGCTCTCGACGTCAATATAGCCTTTGTGGTCATCCACCGTTCCCCACACGACAGCCATACCGAGCCCCGTGCCGCTCCGGCCCATCTTTTTTTTGGTATAGAAGGGTTCGAAAATGCGGCTTAAATCATCAGACGAAATGCCCACACCCGCATCGGCAACGGTGAGAACTGCATAATCGCCTTCGGCAACCTCGCTGTACCCCCTGATCGGCAGGTCGACATACCTGTTTTGCGTGGACACGACAATAGACCCGCCGTTGGGCATTGCCTCCGCTGAATTGGATATCAGATTCATCACCGTTTTGGAAAGATGGACGGGAGACCCGGAAATATTCATCAAATTCGGATCGAGGTCGGTTTCGATCGTTACCGATGGATGAAACGACAGGAGTTTGCTGTGTTCGGGGCTGTCCAGGTAGTCCGAAACGATTGTATTCAAGTTTACGGTTTCCGTTACGACAACCCCTCTTCTCGCCAGGGTCAGCAGATCCTGTACGATCGCTGCAGCACGCTTGCCGGCATTCAATATCGTCTCGATCGGTTGTTTCATATCGCTGTCGGCGGACAAATTCATAAGCAACAGTTCAGGATAGCTGACGATTCCCGAAAGGATGTTGTTCAGATCGTGGGCCACTCCGCCTGCCAGCGTGCCAATGGCTTCCATCTTTTCAGCGCGGTGGAGGCGATACTCCAGTTGCTTCTTCTCCGTTTCCGCCTGTCTGCGCTCGGAGGCATTTAACGCCAGCGCAACCAGATCCGAGATGGAGCTGACAAATTGAATCCCATCGATTTGCCACTGCCTTTTCTCTCCCATCTGTTCGACGCAAACAACACCCACGACCTTGCCATGAACCAATATGCTCACGTCCAGCATGGAGACAATGTCGTATTCCGGCAGGTAACGCACAGCGAACTCTTTTGTTCTGGGGTCATTATAGGCATCCGGTGCACAGATCACCCGGTCACGATCCAGGGCTTCGAAATAGACGGGATTATCTTCCGCCAGCAGCTCACCACCACTGGAGTAAGAGGCCGAACTCAAGGAATAGCACTCCAGCAGTTCAATTTTTTTGTGGCTCCGATCAAACATCCACACACCGCACCGTTCCACACCCATCGTTTGGGCAGCGGTTTTCACGATAAGCCGCAAGGCATCGTTGACGTTGCCCAGGTAAATCGCCTCGTTTCTGGCCAGCCTGACAAGGCTGTCGTTCTGTTTTCGGAGTCGCCTTTCACTTTCCTGGAGGACCGTTTCAATTGTTCTGCGCTCCGTAATCTCTTTCTCCAGTTTCAGGGTCCTTTCCTTGACCCGCACCTCCAGATGGTCACGATGCCGGGCAAGGGCCTGTTCTGCTCTCTCGCGCTCTTCAATTTCTTCCTGTAATAAAACATTGACCTTTTCAGCGGCCTCCCTGGCGGCCTGAATTTCTTCTATGGATTGCGCTACGCTGTCGGCCATGTCGTTGAACGCCTGAGCCAGCTGCCCCATCTCATCCGAGGATTTTATTTCCAGGCGATGCCCCCGCTCCCCCCTTTGAAAACGCCCGATTCCCTGGATCATTCCGGTTATCTTTCCGGTAAGGGTGGCCGCCATCCAGATGGCAATAAAAATAACGATGATAATCATCAGCGAGGTGTAGAGCCCGAGGTCTCTGGCCGTACCCTTCAAAGTGCCGGCCATCGAGGCTTTGTTACGCTCCGATTTGGACTTCAGGCTAGACTGGTATGTCTTTTCGATGGCTTCGATTTCACGGGCTGTCCGATTGGCGGCCCGGTGAAACTCGTCCACATTGGCGCCAATGGTCACATATCCGAATCCCCGGGGGTGTTCTCCATATCGGCCTGTGGAATAGGGGATCGCCGCGGCGGTGGTCAGTTTCCACAAACCGCTCCAATAAATCAGAAACGAGCCCGATCCGCCATGCCGGGTCAAATTGTGCCATCCGGAACACTGAGGGGCAAAATTGAGAAACCGTCCGTCCAGGCCGATCAGGCCCGCTTTCGTCAGCGGCGCCGCCGGTTTCTTTTCCAGAGACTGCATCTTGAACCGGGGCGCATGTTCCAGGAACCGATGGATCGGCAATTGGCTCTTCTGCCAGCGGGTGTACAATTCCTCGTCGAGCCACGGTACGGCAGGTTCGCCCGTGGAAGGGTCGTATCCGACGATAAAATAGTCCCGGGGGTGGGAAATACAGCGCCCCAGGTAGTCCCACATAAAAGCATAATTGCCGCTGCCGGCATCCGATATGGGGGAGTACCGCGCTTCTGTTGGAATAATATGATCCGTAAATTCCATCACATGCACATGGTCAAGGGCCAGTGTGACGTACCCGGTTATCTTCCCGTTGTTTACCACCGGCGCGGCCCAGCGGATAATGCCCTCGAACCGCTTGCCGACAGGATTCTCTTTGCCGGCATATCCGGACGATTCGGGGGCAAAGGGGATTCCCCGCGCCTTGGCCCTGGCCCTGGTGTAAGGGCCGACCAGATGCCCCTTGACATAAGCCCCGATTACGTCGGACACGTAGATATCGCCGGGCTTGAGTTTCTTCAGGTCGCTAAAATACGTTTCCGCGCTGCAGTAAGTGTTTTCCTTTCCGCTGATGTCGCGCAGGCGGCTGTCCATGCGCTTTGAGGCGGTCACTTTGATTTTTTCATGTCCGGCAAGGTCGACAAACGTCATCTCCAGAAACAGCGGTCGGTGCTGAACGATTTCGCCCTCTTCCGGAAAGCGATAGTGAAAATCGGTACGGTTGTCCCGGTTCTGCGATATAACCGCAAGGCCATGTGCCGTCGATTGTCCGGAGGGGATCCAGGCTTGGCCGGTGTCATCCATCACCCACGGGTAATGATCGATTACCGGTCGGCTGTGGCGACTCAGAAATTTCCGATAGGCCGCTTCGGAAGGGGCTAAAGATGCGGCATACGCGATGTCCCGATCGCGATCGTATAAAAAGGCTGCCACGGCCCTGGCGGTGTCCGTTGTCAACCGTTCGATCGACTCCCTGGCCTTGACATCCAGGGCCCGAATCGAGTTTTCCGTGGATAGCTTCCCGATCTGTTCGACAACGGTCCTGCTTTCGGAAACCATCTCCCCCACCTGCCCTTCAACGGTTAACGCCAGGTGGGACACGGCCTCCCAGGCAAACCATGCCAGGGCCACAAGAGGCAGTACTTTGATAACGATAAAAATTGCGATGAGCTTATCTCGGATGCCGGGCCGATAGGGAATCATGGATTTCCTCGCGTTAAGCTCCCAGTAATTGAGGCGATCAGCGGATGGACCATATCAATTTTAGTATCGGCCTTTTTCATAAAACATGAACCAGGAAAATCGGCAGGTTATTTTAAGTTTGAATGGACGCTTTTGCGCGGATGGCCTCGGCCCAAACGATTCTTCGTACCCGTTCACGGGGTTGAAAGGCCCAATGTACTGCAACTGCCTGAACAGTAAACGTTTACAGGGTGCCGCAGGTGTGAGGCGCCGGGCACGCCGACGGTTTGGTCAACCTTCAACCGCCCGGAAACAAGGAAGATGCGGCACCCTGTGAACGCTTACGATCCTTCTGCCTTCGTCCAGGCAATAAGCGCTTGATTAATCGGAAGCGTTTGTTAAGACTTGGCCGGACGTTAACCGACACATGAAGAGGACCAGATGGGAACGGATGAAACGATCGCCGTAGAAAATTGGCACATGCCTCCCTTTTTCAAAAAGATGCCCGTCTCCATCGACAGGGGCGAGGGGGTCTATGTCTGGGACGAGGAAGGGAACCGCTATCTTGACCTGACCGCAGGCTGGGGTGTCACCTCCATCGGGCATGCCCACCCTGTCATTCAAACCGCCCTGGCGGACCAGGCCGCGCGCATTGTTCAGAATCCGAATTCCGGCCTGACTTACTCGCCGGCACGTTCGCGGCTTTTGTCGCTCATGGCGAAGATCCTGCCGGAAAACCTGACACGGGTATTTTTCTCCAACAGCGGCGCGGAAGCCAATGACGCCGCTATCAAACTTGCCCGAAAAATCACCGGTCGTCGAAAAGTGATCGCCACCACAGGCAGTTTCCACGGCCGCACCATCAGCACGGCATCGGCTACGGGCCAGGCCAGGCACCGCGAAAAGTACAATCCGCTCATGCCCGGTTATCTGTTCGTTCCGTTCGATGATCCGGAGGCGATCCAACGCACCCTCGACGACGATGTCGCGGCGGTCATCGTGGAACCGGTTCAGGGCGAGGGGGGCGTTCGCATACCGTCAAAAGGATATCTGAAGGTTGTCTCTCAAATTTGCCAGGCAAACGGCACGCTTCTGATCGCAGATGAGATCCAGACCGGTTTTTGCCGCACCGGCCCAATGTTCGCCATCGGCGAAACCGGGGCCCGGGCGGATTTTCTAACCATGGCAAAAGGAATCGCCGGGGGGTTCCCCTTCGGCGCATTCGCCATGTCCGAAGATCTGGCAGGCCGGGTGGAGGCCGGCGATCATGGCGGCACCTACTGCGGCAACCCGCTGGGTTGTGCCGTAGCCTGTGCGGTGATCCGGTACCTGGTCGAAAACAGTATCAGCGCCCATGTTGCCGAACTGGGGCAATATGCTCTCGATGAAATGCACACCTGGAGAAAAACCTGTTCCGGTGTCGTCACGGATGTTCGGGGCAAGGGCTTGCTGCTCATCGTCGAATTCTGCGATGAAGAAACGACGGCCAGGATTATGGAGGCGTGCTTATCCCAAAGACTCTTCGTCTGCCAGACCCAGGGCAATGGCATCCGCGTGTTCCCGGCATTGAACATTGGCCGTGAGCAACTGGAGGACGGGCTGGCCACACTCAGGCGGGCAATCGATATGGGTGCACAGAAAAAGGGCTGACAGCATCGTTTGCCGTGTTCTAACCCAACACGTCTTTTATCGCCTGACCCAACTCATTGATGCCCACGGGTTTTTTGATGTATTTGGCGGCACCCGCCCTGAGGGTCCGCTTGACATCTTCGGTCTCGGCGAAACCGCTTAAAATGATCGCTTTCTGATCCGGTTGGATTTCCTTGATCCGGTCATAGGTTTCCCGGCCGTTGATCCCGGGGTCCATGATCATGTCGAGAAGCAACAGGTCGATGCCGCCGTGTTCCCGGATATATTCGACGGCCGCCTCTCCGGACGATACGCAGCTCGTTGAAAAGCCCATTTTCTCTAAAATCTGGCAGGTGATTTCCTGCTGGTTTTTGGCATCGTCGACCACCAGGATGCGTTCTCCCTGTCCATAAACGCTCTCGATTTGAAACGGGCGCATTTCGCCTGCCGGCATCTCCCGAGTAACATGGCAGTAAATATCGAAGCGGGTGCCCTCGTTGCTGCAGACGATGTCGATATAGGCGCCGTGGTCCTGGACCACATTCCATACCAATGTCAGGCCAAGACCGGTACCGCTGCGGCCCATGACTTTCTTGGTGTAAAACGGTTCGAAGATCCGGTCCAGGGCTTCACGGTCCATCCCCGGCCCGTTGTCGGCCACAGTCAGTACGACATAGTCTCCTTTGGGAATGTTGCCATAGCCCTTTGCGGGGCGATCCAGGCAGCGGTTGGCCGTGGAGACCACGACCCGTCCGCGGCCTTCGATCGCCTCTGCGGCGTTGGATACCAGATTCATCACGGCCTTGCCGAAATGAAGCGGTGAGCCCTTGATATTGAGAATTCGATTGTCCAGGTTCGTTTCCACCCGGACCTTCGGATGAAACATCATCAGCTTCTTGTACTCCGGGGATCGGACGTAGTCTTCGATGGTGCGGTTGAGGTTCATCACCTCCTTTTCGATGGCCGCCCCCCGGGCCACGGTCAGCAATTCACTGACAATGGCCGCCGCACGCTTCCCGGATTCCTGAATCGTCTGGATCGGCCCGCGAAGTTTGCTGTCTTCGGGCAGTTCCATGAGAAGCAGCTCCGGATAGGAGACGATTCCCGAAAGAACATTGTTCAGATCGTGGGCCACGCCGCCGGCCAGCAGGCCAAGGGATTCCATTTTCTTCAGGCGGGCCACCTTTTCTTCATTTCTCTTGCGTTCCTTTTCTTCTCGCAACCGCTCCGAGATGTCTCGCAGAACGGCCAGGACGGCGGGGCCGGTCTTGTAGTGAATCTCGTTGGCATTGATTTCGACTGTGGATTGGCTGCCGTCGTCCCTTTCGATGCCCACGATGACTGAATTCTCGGTAACCGCAGGATCAGTGAAGGAATCGTAAAACTGGTTAAACCTCTCTTTGTCGTTCTCGGCAATCATGGCCGTGAAGTCTTCAATGGTCCAGCCGATGGCCGATTTGCCGAGCAGGGATCGGCAGGCAGGATTTTCGAAAACGGCCGTATCGTTCTGCTCCACGAGGATGCCGTCATTAACGAATCGGGTAATCGTACGGTATTTATCTTCGGACAGGATCTCATAAGACCTGCCGGCAACGATCCAGAGCACGAGAAGACTGAAGACAAAAAAGCCGTATTCCATAAAATATTGAAATGCCGGTACACCCAGGGCGGCCATGCCGTCATGGATGCCAAGCAGCGTCCAGATGGCAATGCCCGAAACGCAGGCTCCCTTGTAACGCTCGCCGGGGTCCTTGCACCTTAGCCAAATCGCGATCGCGCCCAGGCTCGACAAAAAACCGTACAATACGAAAAAAGCGCCGTATGGCCCTAAGTCCGGTTCGATGTATGGCTGCGCCAGGCCCGTAAAATGACGGGCAACGAATCGTTCGGCGATCAAAAGGTCTGTTTTCCAGATGAGAAGCATCAAAAACAGATGGAAGCAACCGGCAACCTGGTGATAGCGCCTGGCATCGACTTTAAAGTAGGCAAACGTAAATCCGTATAAAAATTGGATCAGGCAAACGACCGCTGTCCACTCCAGTCGGCCTGCCCACTGATTTGCCGGCCCCGGAGGGCAATTGTATTCGAAGAATACGCCAACGGCGTAGAGCATCGCCGAAAAGGAAATTCCCAGGCTCCAGCCATAAAGCGTAAATCTTGGTTTCTTACAAAGGAAGACTGCTTGAAGAACCACCATTACCAGAGCCAGTATGGCAACCGATAACGAGCCGGCGGATTGCAATACGATTTTTTCCACGTTCACTTCCTGTCCCTCGGCAACTTAACGTCCGAATTCAGATGCAGTTTCAGAAGAGATCTATCGCGAGCCGTCATTTATCGATTGGAGCGGTTTAAATCATTCTTTTTAAATCGCTCTTTTCATGATTCGTCAGTTACCCTATGGGCTTGAAGATTCGCATGGGAACCTGAATCGAAAAATGGGCAAAACCATGGAAAGAGGTCTTGCCCATCAAAATGATTCGAGCGGAAGGCGTTCCTTGGCCGTGGAATCTTAATCCCCTTATTTTAAAAAGATATCGGCAATTGGCGGTCGGGCTTTAACGAAATTTGAACACCTGAAGCCAAGCCATTCAAATCAGGTCCGAAAACAATTGATTCTTTCGAAAGAATCATATAAGCAAAAAGCAATTTCCGAACATTTTACGCATTCTACGAAAACACCCCAGGAGCATGGACGATGGGCCATACGAATGGAATGATAGAAAGCGAAAAAGGCGGAACATTGACCGCGATGCTGCAATCCATCGGCGATCACATCAGCATCATGGACACCGATCTGAACATCGTATGGGCCAATGATGTTGCCAAAGAAAAATTCGGCAACGAAATCATCGGCAAAAAATGCTACCAGGCCTACCACAATCGCTCAAAACCCTGCGAACCATCCCCTTGCATCAGCAAGCGAGCCATTGCCGACGGCAACATTCACGAGCATGACACCGAGGTGATCGATAAAGACGGCCGTATCATCTGTTTCCATTGCACGGCCAACGTGGCGTTGAGGGATGAAAACGGAAATCCGACGCGGATCATCGAAATTTCCCGGGACATCACCGAGTTCAAAAAGGCAGAGGCGGAAAAAGACCGGCTGATCGGGGAACTGCGGGAAGCGTCCGAGAAAATAAAGACCTTGAAAAAATTGTTGCCGATATGTGCCTCCTGTAAAAAAGTCAGAAACGACCAGGGGTACTGGCAGCAGGTCGAGGTTTACCTTCGCGACAATGCGGAAATTCTTTTCAGCCATAGCATCTGCCCCGAATGCTCCAAAAAGCTGTATCCCGATCTCGACAGTTAAAATGCACTTTTACCTAAACATCCGTTAATGACCTGCCAATAAAGAAATCAGGCAATTCTCTTTTTCAAACGCCAAGGCCATGCTTCAAGATAGATTTTGATATAATATCATATAGTTGTACTATTTGTCAGTTATCCTGCAGACTGGAGAATACATCGAAAGGATGTTGAGCGATGCTTTACAGCGACAGCGTAGAAGACTCACGGCTATATTTCCGCCTTGCCCTGGAGGAGATTGGCAAATTCGGCCTTCCCATAGACCCTCTGAATTATTGCATCTGGTATGAGTATTTCTCAGAACGAAACAGTGACCTCAACAGATTCATCGACAATTATCTGAAGCAGAACGGGACGTTTTCATCGGAAGTCAGCAGGAAACTATTCAATCAGTTTATATTGAATGGAAAAGAACCGCTGAACGAATTGGTCCAGAATGAACTGAAAAAAGTTTTTTCGAACCTTTTTCGTTCCATCGAGACGACCCATCAGACCTTTGCCGAATCCGGGAACAACCTCGACGCCATGAGCCAGACCCTGGATGCCGGCATCACCGAACCGGAAATCAATGCCGTCGTCGAGCAGATCAAAAAAGAGATCAAAAAACTGGAATCTTCCAGCGGTAATTTTCAGGAAGATATTCAACATGCCAATCGTGAGATCGAGACCCTGAAGGAAAAAGTTGCGCGCTATAAAAACGAAGCGACAAAAGATCCGTTGACCAAACTGGACAACCGCCGAAGCTTCGATAAAAAGATGAAAGCCGCCCTGGATGAAGCCAATAGAGAAAAAAGCTCGCTGTGTCTGGTCATCGCGGACATCGATTATTTCAAAAAAATAAATGACACCCATGGCCACCTGGTGGGAGACAATGTTCTGCGCATGGTTGCATCCACCATGAAGGAATCGATCAACGGCAATGATACATTGGCACGAATCGGCGGCGAAGAATTTGCCATTCTGCTGCCGCGCACACCTCTGGATGGCGCCGTGAAACTGGCCGACGATATTCGGGCGAGCTTCGAAAAACTCGATTTGAAAAAGAAAAGTACGGGTGAGAGCCTGGGCACGATCACCATGAGCTTTGGCGTTACGACCTATAAGCATTCCGAGGACGCAGATGAGTTCATCCATCGTGCCGACCAGGCGCTTTACCAGTCCAAGGAATCGGGAAGAAACAGGGTCACCGGTCAGTAATTTTCGAGAGCACCCTATCTTACGGTGAGCATCGGAATCGCTTTAAGAAGCTGCGCCGCTTTTGGCCTCACGCTAGAACGCTGGGCCGTTTTTTGTTGTTTCACGCAAAGGCGCTAAGAAAAAAAGACAAAATCAAAACATACAGGTCCTGATAGCAATATTCACTTGAAATACTGGCTCAAAACAACAGCCACAGTCGCCGTTACTGTAATCAAAAAACCTTTCGCGTTCTTTGCGGCTTCGCGTGAGCCTCATCTTTTCGCCCGAATTCGTATAACCGTAAAAATGATTGCAGCGGCTAAAACGCCTGTGACGACGACCAATTGAATCAATCGTAAAAGAAAATGGTCGATCAGTTGTTTGCCGCTATCGAGAGAACGATCAACGAGTCGGTCACCAATTGCCTCTATCTCGACCAGGGTCGCTTGCCGTTCGGATACGAGCGTTTCGATCAGTCGGGTCAGTTCAGACCTCAAGTCTTCGGTTGCGGCAAGACGTTCCTGTGTCAGATATACCAGGGTCGCCTTGCGCTCCTTGTCTACCTCTGACAACGTTGCGATTCTCTCTTTTTGGATGACGATCTGAAGATCGTGCATGAGATTTTCAACAAGGCCTGACGGATTCCACTTGTTCTGGATGTCTTCGGAAGTTGCGGCAGGTGGTGATTCTTCTTTTGTCTGGTAAGAGGCTTCCAGGCCAAACGTGGTTCCGGCCATCAATAAGATCATGGCAAGGGTGATGAAACTGAATTTATTTATCGAACGCATACTGTCTCCTTGTTTACGGTTTCTAAGTGCTCCTGTTCAAAATGTTGATTTCCTTTTCCTTGCCGCCCCGCACCTTCCCTCGTGAAAAGGTATCATCCATCGGACTTGCCAGCCATGGGGAGACGGCTGGGCACCATAATTGGACCTCAATTTTTAGATAGGGCAGATCGGAAGTTGGAAATAAAGCCAGAGGTGCTTTTTACCAGATAGCAGTGTTGTATATTGGAAGCATGATACAAATACGAATGGCTGTCAAATTCAAAGGCCAGGGTTCATGATACCAGTGGGCATACCATCAGCATCATCCGGCAGGTTTCAAAATGCCGGCAACGGCCGATGAAAGCCGAAACTGTCGATCGATCTTTTTGGAATCATCTACGCGTTCCAACAGGACCATCTGCAAGCCGTCGAGCTGCAGTTTTTATAGAAAAGTTGCCTCACGCTAAGACGCTAAGAAAAAAAATGGGCTTGATAACGATTCGAAATGCTGTGGCCGAATCTACAGCCAATATCACCCTTACTGAAATCAAAAAAAATCTTCGCGGCTTCGCGTGAGCCCTCCTTTTATCATCCTTCTTTGCGATTTTGCGCCTTCAAGTGAGTTTCTGGCATATGATTTGTTTACACTCTGTTTAGAGTATGCATTATTTCTGACTTCCATTCTATCATACTCTCACCTCCTCAGACCCCAGCACGAAATCAATAGCCTTTCGTGCTGGGGTCTTTTCCTTTAAAATCCGCATGCAAACGACATCGAAGGGGAATGTTGAGTAAAGGCGAAGATCTCTTTTCAGGTAGGTGACGGTTGTCATCAAATTTCTCATTGCATGCAAAAAATTATTGCACCTGCAATATTTCTATTTCGGTTGTGAGAACAGGCCTTGATTGAGTCCCGCCCTCCTTCGCGCTTTTTGCGGCTTCGCGCGGGGTCGGATCTTAGAGTATCTCCCGCAAAGACGCTAAGCCGCCAAGAAAAAACTAAAAAACGGCTTGGTCACAACTCGAAACACTGTGGCCGAATCGAAAGCCAAAATAGCCCCTACTGAAATCGAAAATCTCTTTGCACCTTTGCGCCTTCGCGTGAGACCTGTTTTTAACCGCCCTGAGGGTTCTCATTGGATGGGCGCTACATCCCGATCCACCTTCCAAGGTATCGCAATAGAGTATACGGCAATTCAAAAATCTGAACAAAAACGTTTTTAGGCCTGGGATTTACCTGTTTGCCAAGCTTGAAGTCAGGGCGAAACCGGGCTCCGCAATTCGGGCAGGCCATCAGGACCCCGCCTACGTCCTTGGGGAATCGCAATTGCTGGCCGCACTCGGGGCAGGTTCTGATTGTATTGTCTGTCATCTGTCGGTCCATTTCATAGCTGGTATCGCTGGTGGGGCGGTATACTTTTTCAGGTATTTATCTACTGGTATTTGCCGGATCTTATTTTGTCTCACGCAAAGGCGCTAAGATTAAAAAAATGAACGCGTTCATTTTTTTATTTTTGAGAGCTTACTGTAAATGCCCTATGCTTTTTCCGACAGGCCGTCGGTATCCATTTTTCCTTCGCGTTCTTCGCGGCTTTTTTGCCTTTGCGTGAGGGACAGCTTTCCTGAAAAGACTATGCAAAGCATATTTTCCGGTGTCGCGAAAGATTTTCCTGATCCGGCCAGAAACGCTCGGCCTCCGGCTTGAAAATGGGTCGATCCTCAAGGGTAAAGATATGCCCCGGAATATTGCTGTCGATGCGCACCCGCTGGGAAACTAAAACTTCGTATTGTTTGCCGACGCTCATCAGCCCTTCGTCGAAAGACCAGTGGCACAGCCGGCACAGGCACAGCCCGTTGCTTGGCAAATCATCATGGCTTTCGCTCCAGGGTACGATGTGGGCGGCCTCCACCACGGTATGACCTTCGGGTGTGCGCATACGGATTCCGCAAAATGCACAGCGATGGTCGTAGAGACTGACGATGGCCCGGCGGAACCCTTGGTCGCGAACCCGTTGGTTCTCCGGTGCTTCATCGGCAAAGCTCTCGGAAAGCTCTTTGATGCCGGCCACGACATCTTTGGCGTATGCGAATGCCGACAGGTTTACGAATGCCTGTTCGTGCAGCAGCGGCTGAATTTCTGGTGCGAAATAGGTTTGGATCAACACGGATCGCAGGATTTCCCTAGTCACCGGATCGACCAGAAATCCGAATAACGCATCATCCATCCGCGCACCAGTGAAATTCTTTCGCAACCAAACCATCGACGGGGTACGGAACGGGTCCGGAATGTTCAAACTCGAATTGGGAATCAAATGCCAAAAGCCGTCGCTCTTCATGAAAAAGTAGGGATAAGCCATGCTTGAACTTTTTCCGGGTGGCATAACCGCATTCCAATACCCGTTCCATGTATCGACCAGTTCAAATGAAGGCTCGATGAAATTCTCTGTGATCTGCCCCTGAGCGATCAGATCCATGATCGAAAGCAGGAGAAAGGGCTTGTGGGGCGCACGATGGCAGGTGGCAGCCGACCATCGATGGCGGCTTTTATCGGTGTTGAGGCGGGAAAACTTATTCAGGTATTCATCTACTGACATCTGATTGCATCCACGCGCCGAGACAGTTTCTGGACGATCCTTTTCATCTGGCTTGCGTCAATCCCCTCTTCCTCCTCCAGGTTCCAGTATTCCACAAACTCATCCGGATCTTTGGCAATCGCATTCAGACGGGTTTGCACCTTTTCGAGCCAGGCATCTTCATTCTCGCAGTCGTAGCTCAACACGCCGAGTTCGGTTTTCAGCGTATCGCACGCCTTCGCTGCATGAACGATAATGGCGTATGCTTCGTCCGACAGGTCATCGGTATCCATTTGCTCTGTCCCCATATGGCTGATTTTAGCTCGACTCCGAAAACATAAGAATACCCACCGCCTCGATCAATTATTGATAGGCGTGTACACCGCCTCGAGGACGGGCAACTCCCACTGATCCACTCTGATTCTATCCTGAAAACCTTCTGCGGGATCATCACGCTCACGCTTTAACAGTGCGACGACTCTCAATTCACCGATTTGATCTGCACGCCGGGACCATTTATCGGTGCCTTCTTGCGAGAGCCTGCTAACGCAGCAGCCATCCGCATCGTGTATTTCAATCCCGGAATTATTCAGATGAAAAGCAACTTTTTTTCCGGCCTCCAGGCGGGCCAATTGTTTGTGGATACGGTGGCCCCTGTTAAAACAACCGGCAAAATCCATATAAATTTCGCTCAGGCCGATCAGCTCGTATCGTTTGTTTTTAAATCCATTGCCGATGGCAGCATCAGCGTAGGTTTTGGATAGGGTAAAAGAGCCTCTGATTTCTTTTAGGAACGGGTTGGGGCGGATAGGGATTTTCATGAGGTGCAACGTCTCCTCAGCACGTGTCATACCCACATACATGACGCGTCGCTCCTCTTCCCATTCAGCCCTGTTTCTCTGCCCTGCCCAGTCGCCGTCCAGAATAAACACATGCGGGAACTCCATACCCTTGGACGAATGAATGGTGCTGAGAAATATTCCTTGTCCCAGAACCTTCTCCCGACGTTGTTCCGCCGTGAATTCATAGAATCGGTCGATGGCCCGGCTGACCGGAAGGACGCTGTCCGAAGTTTCGTCACGATAGTTGTCGAAAAACAGGTCGACCAACTGCCACCAGATGTTATGGTTTCGATTGGATTGGACACCATTGAGCATCTCTATCAATTCAGTGGCACGTAAGTTCATCTTCTCATTGGCGGTCAACAATTCCAGCACATGATGAACCTCTCTTACCCGGTGAAACGGCAACCCTTTTTCCAAGGTTGTCCGAATGGGATAACCGCTGTCTTCCAGAATCGATCGCACATTCGCCAAAGGCATTTTTGTCCGGCTGAGGATGGCGAAGTCATGCCACGCCAGGCTGGGATCAATCGTCCGCATGCGATCGATTTCAGCTTTTATGTAAGCCGCTTGATCTTGAGGATGATTTACGGAAACGATCTGCACAAGACCCTGTCCGACGGGGTCGATCAACGCCCACCGCCCCCCCGGCCGATTGGATTCTCGCCCGCCGTTGATGCGGATCGGGTGGTTGCCTTTCATACGGTCGTGGTTGACTCGGATCAGGGTATTCGCGGCCGAAATGATGTGCCTGCTGGAGCGGTAATTTTCAACGAGATACACCACGTCTTTGCTGTAGTCTTCCTGGAAGCGCCGAATAAAGCGGATGTTTGCGCCGCGGAACGTATAGATATTCTGATCGTCGTCGCCCACGGCCACTATGGCCAGCCGGCTGTCCTCCTCTGCAAGCGACCTGCCGGCAATGGCAGACACGAGGTCGTACTGATCCTCGTCGATGTCCTGATATTCGTCCACGAGGATGTGGCTGTATCCGGCCAGCAAACGATCCCGATGTTCATCGGCTTCTACGCCTGGAATATCCTTTTTCCCATTCAGCAATTTGACGGCATCCTTGATAATGCGGTCGAACTGGATGTTGTCCTGGCTGTATTCGGCAGCCATATCGCGAATGGAAATCCCGGCCAAGCGCATGGCAACGCCGTGATAGGTGGCGATGGTAACCGCATTGGCCACCTTCCCGACCAAGGCACGCAGTCGCTTTTTGAGCACCATGGCAGAGCTGTGGTTGAAACAGAGCACCAGAATCTGGCGCGCCGGTATTCGCTCCACCTCGAGTAAATAGGCACAGCGATGCACGATAACCATCGTCTTGCCTGATCCAGGGCCGGCCAAGATGAGCATACTGTCGTCCACAGGACGCCCCACAACCCCGATCTGAATCGGGTTGTGCAGGTTGTCGACGATCATACGGAAGGACTCGGCCGTCGTGGCCTTGTCCAGCAGTTCTTGGTCCCCTTCGAAATATTTATTGATGAATTTCACACGGCCTAAAGTGAAATAATCCAGAACAAGCGTCAACGCAGGGGCAATTTTTTCAAGGGCCAGGGTCGCATAGCGCATCATCACGTGGACTTGAAGTCTCTTTTCCTGGTAATGTACGGCCAACGGCTTATAATCACCCTTGCTGTAGTAACGTCCTTTGGCCATCTCTGCCAATCGCAGCGTCATGGCCTGCCTGAGAACGGCCAATCCACCCTGCAGTTCGATAACGTGCTGTTCGTGCAGGAACATCAGTGCACGCTCCATGGCCGGCAACACTTTTTTGACTTCGGTGCTCAGTGCCAGATCCGACTTGATCGCAGCCGACAGGTCGTCGCTGGTGAAAGTGATTTGTACGTTTCCCGTAACCTTGGCGCCGGTTTCTGCAGCCTGCTTGTTAACCAGTTCGATCAGCTTTCGTAATATTGCGTTGGCGACATTTTGCCGTAGAAAAATCGTTTTGCGGATGTTATCCCAGCTGCGTCTTAGCCTGACCCGGTAGTGGTGCCGATCCACATGGCCGATTTCAAAGCTGCCAGTCGACGCGGCAAAGCCTTTGCCGTCATAAGATATGCCTTTGATCAGCAACCTCAAAACGTCCGGGCTGGTCGGGCATCCCTCGTTGGTTAGTTTCTGGTTCAAGCGGCGGATATCCAGCTCGACCCAGTCTCCATTTTCCGCGTCAGGATCCTCGAGCTGCAACAGGCGGATCAGCTTGTCTTCGATTTCGCAAACCGCCTGGTACGTTTTACGGGCGTTGTTCTTGCCTTTTGGACGAAAGGTTGCCGACAACATGAGCCCCTTGTCGATCAGCCTGGCATCCGACATATCATGCAAGGCCGAAATGACGATCTGGGCGGCGGTCTGCCCGGTTTGCCGTTCCATAGCCTGGAGCGTTTCTTTTTCGGTAAACAGCGCCTCTGCGAGTTCGTCAGCCCGGATACCGCGATCTTTCGGGCTGTTGATGATCTGCTGCAGGATGCCGAGCCAGAGGTGTCTGGTTTGAGGTGCGATGTTGAGCCGGTTCATGATTTCTGTGGCCGCTTCGAACGAATCGACCAAGGGCTTGCCCTGGAAAGCTTCCGTAAGGTTATGGTTGCGTTGCAAGAAACCCGCTCGCTCTAACCAGGCGATGGAGGCCCTGATTTTAGTGTCCCGAAACTCGGGTTTCAGTTCCTTTATGTCGGCCCAATCTTCATCTCGGATGAGTTCGTCTGTGGTGACGATGATTTCGCCATTTTCGTTTCTTTTCTTGCGCCGTAAGGCCCGCAGTGTTCGAGCAATCTCCTTCCGCCTCACTTCCGACAAAGATCCCATGCTAAACTGCAGCTTTGCATCCTCCTCGTCGTATAAGAGAATGCAGCGTGCCGGTTTCAGGTCCCGGCCGGCACGACCGGCTTCCTGGATGTAGTTTTCCAACGATCCGGGCATACTGTAATGGATCACTAAACGGATATTTTCTTTGTCGATACCCATACCGAATGCATTGGTGGCACAAATGACGGGGGTATGCCCGGCGATAAAGGCGTCAATGATGCCGCGTTTCTCCTTTGAGTCGATCCCGGCGTGAAATGCCTCGGCTACCAATCCCTGATGGAGGAGGAATTCCCGGATTTCCTCCGTATCCTTGCGTGTGGAAGCATAGACGATGATGCCCCCCGGATCGTCGTTGGAATCCAGATGGTCCTGGATCATCTCGTGGGTTCGTTGCAATTTTTCCGCTTTTGAGAGGGGAACAACTTCAAAAGAAAGATTTTGCCGTTCGACACCGCCTTCGTAGAGCCGGAGGTCCTGGCCGAGTTCCTCACGAAAGTGGTTCCCGATCTCTTCGGCAACGCTTTTTTTTGCGGTGGCCGTAAAGCAGCCGACCGGCGGCACCGGCTGATTCTGCTCCCTGGCGAATTCCCGGATGAAGCGCGCTGCGTAGAGGTAGTCGGGCCTGAAGTCGTGCCCCCATTTGGAAAGACAATGCGCCTCGTCGAACACCCAACTGCCGATTTCGCGCTGTTTGAGAACATTGCGGACGCTGACGCTGCGCAGCTGTTCCGGCGAGATGTACAGAATGGCGGTATCCCCCAAACGGATTCTTTCGAAGATCTCTCCCCGTTCCGGTAGCGTCTGCAACCCGGAAACCGATTCGGCAAATAGCGTTCCCGTCTTTTTAATAAGGTTGTCTACCTGATCCTTCATCAATGCCTGCAGCGGAGATATAACGATGGTCAAGGTTCCACGGCGCCAGTAGCGCACCAACGCGGGCAATTGGTAGCAAAGTGACTTTCCGCCGCCGGTTGGGAGAATCCCCATGGTGGGCCGGTCTCCCATGCAGCCGCACACGATTGCCCGCTGTAGGCTCTCGCCTTTTTCCGTTTGTGGCGCTTCTCGGAACGAAGGGTAACCGAAAAATCGGGTAAGCTGACGTTCGGGATCATGGTTTTCCACACAAAATTTGCAGTCGTTTTCGCCGCAGGGAATTTCTCTCAACGCCTTAATGATGGCAGGGATTTCAGGAAACCGGTATCGGACCCAAGGGGGGAGCACTGAATTACCGCCGGCGACCTGTAACCAGGCCAGGCAGAACGCGACTGCCGGCCGTTTTGTGTCGTCTGCCAACAGGGATGGAATCGTTTGCTTAGCGGTATGGGTGCATACTTTTCCGGATGTCTGTCTGAAGAAAGTATTCAGGGCTGATTCCGGATCTTGAACGGAGTTTGCGGCGGACAGCAACGCAAAAACCGTGGATAGTCCTTTGCCCGAAAAGCCATTGAACGTACTATCCTGAAAGCAGTACCGGTATAAATCGATTAGTTCCGGGTTTTCCTTGGCCAGGCTTTGAAAACTTTTCCACTGGTCTTCAAAAACGGAAGCTGCAAGTCTGGCGTCTTCAACGGGATTGTTTATGGTTGCCCGAACCAGTTTATAATCCTTTACCAGGCGATGATAAGGGTTTTCGGGAAAGGCGATGGGAGACAGATAAAGGGTGTCGATCACCGGTTTTTCAAGAAAAGCGAGCCACGGAAAAGAGGCCTTCAGGACGGGAAAATCGTGCCCGAGCAGATTGTGACCCAAAATGAAATCCGCATCCTGGGCGATTTCTGCGAGCTGCTTTAATGTGTCCCGCGAGCCGGCGTTCTTCTTTTTTTCGAAAACGCGACCGTCGAGGATGGCACCAATGTGCCGAATCCTGCCCGATCGCGTCGTTTCCAGATCGAGCAACAATGTCTTGGATAGCAATTCAGAAAAGTCCATCTGCGAAACAGTCGTTGATAGACCATCCCCTTCTAATACGGATTCTAACGATTTTCATGTTGATTAAATCACAGGATACCATTCTGCTCTTGTCTCATATAGTCGATCAAACGAGTTATAAACTGATTTGGGTAGCTTGATTTCTATACACCCACAAGGACTTGGTGGATAACAGGTTTGAGATTCCCTTCTTTAACCAAATGAGGGATTTTCATTGGGCATTCACTCCATCCAGAAAGTAAGCGCCAGATATAGTTGCTTGCCTTGAAAACTTCTCCCATCGCTGGATCAGGTGTGCTGGTTTGGGCCTTAGATCAGCTCTTCGCGGGATCAATATTTTTGTATGGTGCAGGCCTTTTAAACCGTGTTGAAGCATTGGGCCATCAATTTCGTTTAGCAGGTCCTCTCGAATGACAATTCTGTAATCGGGACGGATACCAATAAACATGTTGTCGAAAGCGGCGTGGTGAAGCTTGCAAAGTGCGATGCCGTTGTTGACGACGGGATCACCACCCGGCTCATTATCAGGTATAATATGGGCAGCATCCAACAACTCCCTGTGCCTAAGCCGGCAAAAGGCACACTGGTCTTTGTAAGCAGCCAGGACTCGCTCTCTGAAACCCCTTTGATGAAGACGATGCTTCACGCCATAGGTGATATATGAGCGGCGAGCTTCATCATCAGAGTCGGCAATATAGGCTGCCGTGCCTAAATGTGGCTTCTGTCGCCGCAAGTAGGTCATGTCATCTACGGCGACCGTGAAAGTCAAATCACTTGGATTGTCTCCAACGATAAATACAGGCCAAACGGCGAGATATTTTCCGGGGATTATACCGTGAAAATAAACAAGCGGAACGTTATGCAATAGAGCGTTTCTTAAGCCGACATTTTCGTGGTGATCAGGATCTTGTCCTCGATAACGGTAAAGTAGAAATCCATCAGGATTGAAACTATCACTGTAAGGGCTTTTTGGAGATGTCGTAATGCTCAGCGGGATCTTCGGTAGGACTCTGGGCTTGAATATTCCTTGGGGGCCGACCAAAGGAACGCGCTGACCGTGATATACGAACCCTTCGGATAGCAGAGTGCGGGGCAGCACATCACCGTACTCGGTTTCGCGAGCTTTCAGCCAATCGAAAGCCGCCATTCTTACCTCGTTATCAATACCAATTGTCGGGTTATTCGACACTTTATGGTACCCTACAGAGGCCTAAAACAACTGGGAAATTACAGGGCGCCTTTGCCTCTTAAACTTCAGATTCTTCCATCTAAAATTAAAAGCATCACACAAAAATCACTTTCCACTCGTTCTTCGCGGCTTCGCGCCTTGCGTGAGCCTAATTTTACTCAGCTGCTGTGATGCAGTGCCGCCCTGGCCAAAAGAGGCTACCACGTCCCTTGTCAGATGGGGTCAAAAAGGACAGCGATTGGATTATTTTTTCTGCTTTTGGGTTGAAATGCGCCAGGGTGTTCGGCAAAAAATCGTTTCTGTTCCATTAACGTCCCAATCGTCTGTCCAATCAGTTACCCGGCGCATCAGGCCATTGAATCGTGGCCCGCATATTCACGGCAGCATCGGTTTGTTTCCCCTGGCCCCGGATCAAGGCACTGGAAAAATTCCAAACAGATGTAACGAGAAAATGTGCAAAATAGAAATAATATATATGGATTAGGGTGTCAACGTTGTTTGGATTCAGGCATAACCCGAAAATATAGTGAACATCATGATCTCACGCAAAGACGCTAAGAGTTTTAAATCAGTCGCGTTTGAAGCTGTTAACATAGGTCAGCACCATCTCCTCGATTTTTCCCTCTTTTTTTAATTGCAGAATTTTTTTGTTTATCCGGGGAATATAACGGACAAAGGGAGATTTTTTTGAAAATCCGATGCAGTTTTCGTTTGTTGCAATCGTCATGTCCAAAATCTCAATCCGATCGGACACCCCCAATCGATTGCTGATGGCAATGATATCGTACAGCTTGTCAATGCCATAATCGGCCCTTCCTTTTAAGATCATTTTGATGATCTGATCCAGTGAATTAACCTTTTGCAGATTCAGGTGTTCGGCGGAAAATCTATCGAATGCCTCCCCTTCACTCCGTCCCCTGACGGCAAGGCCTCTGTACCCAATTAAGTCTTCGCGTTTTTTAAAATTAAACGAATGTCCTCGCCTCACCAGCACCTTGGTGTCGTGGGTACCAAAAGGGATCGAATACGAGATGAACCTGGCACGCTCGGCATTGTAGAAAATCGGCGCAACAGCATCTATTTCCCCATCTTTAATATACTCCAGCAACCTCATCCAGGGTAATGGCACGGTTAGGACTTCAACGTTATAGTCCCTGAAAAGCAGTTTTATCAAATCGACGGCCGGGCCCTCCAATCCATCCTCTGTTTCATTTGCAAAGGCGTTCGCCATCGGTGCGGAAAAAAGAAGCCTTTCCTGGGAATAGGAAAAATCAGCTGAAAAGAGTACGATACATAAAATTAGGACATAAAAGTGGAATCCATAATTGGCAAATCCATCTTTTAACTGGATTCTACTTAATTGTGGAAGGACACGCATCCTTGGCCTCCCCTCTAATTTCAGATGATCGGAAAGGGGCTTTCTGTTTTCACCAGGTGCATAGAAATAATGTGCGAAAAAAGGATAAAATATGCGGATTCGCCTGTCAACGTTGTTTGGATTCAGGCATAACCCGAAAAACCAGTGAACATTATAATCTCACGCAAAGACGCTAAGATCTAAAGATCCTGACAAAATCAGTATTGGAATAACATGATATCCGTGTTATTGTGATTTCATGATAATTCGCTTCAAAAACAAAGCTACTGAAGATATTTTTAACGGCAGGGCCTCGAAGTCTGCAATGAAGGCCTGTCCAAAAACGTTGTGGGAAATTGCATGCAGAAAGCTCGATCAATTGGATTCCGTGGTGAATTTTGACGACCTTCGCGTCCCACCGGGCAACAGATTGGAAGCGCTTTCAGGAAACAGAAAAGGTCAATGTAGTTTTCGTATCAATAGCCAATACCGCATCTGTTTCATCTGGACCGAGAATGGTCCGACAGATGTCGAGATCACGGACTACCTCTAACGCATCATCGAGGACTAATAATGATTAGAATACCGACCCATCGCACACCGACCCACCCCGGAGAGATGCTGCTGGAAGAGTTTCTGAAGCCGATGGGCATCTCTCAGCGGGAACTGGCCAACGCGATAAAGGTTCCCTATCAGCGGATCAATGAAATCATCAATGGCAAGCGCGGCATCACCCCCAGCACGGCCCTGAGACTCGCCAAAGCGTTCGGGGTTTCATCGGATTTCTGGATGAACGTCCAGTTGCGCTGGGATCTCTATTTTGCCAAAAAGGCCGAGACTGCAGCCCTGGATGCCATCCAGCCGCTACCCCAGGCCCATATGGCAACAAATCCCATGGAGGCACAGCACTGATCCGGGTTGTATCGATTTCTATCTTTCGCGGCCATGGACCGCCCATAGAAGGTCCCGTAGTATTGTTATTTCGCTGCTTAAATGCCCTTGCTCGCGCCTTCGCGTGAGCCTATCCTTTCAAATGCCCTTCTTTGCCTCTTTGCGCCTTCGCGTGAGCCTTACATCAGGTGGTTAACAAAGGCTTCTTCCAGGAAAGGGAAGTCTTTTTTGGATACCCCAAAGCGGGCATAGACCGATGGCCATTCGGATAAAAACGTCTGCTTGAGGCGGTCGATGATCTGCCGGCCGTCTTCCGGGGGCAGGCCGAAGACCGGGCAAACGGAAAGTGCATTTTCCAGGGTCGCCCGGCGGCTGCCGTCCATGCCGACGCCCAGGGTAAGGTTGCGGGGCACACCCGGCCCCATATCCGGTTGAGGAACGACGTCGTATGCCGGTGAAAGCCGCCAGCCGTGACCGGGCTGGTGAATGAATCCGTGGTTGCGCAGATGATCGTCGGCATTGTTGCACAGGATATTGAAAACCATCCGCATGAAAAGCTGTTTCAGGTCTTCCGCCACATTCGGTGCCGCCACATACTTTCGCATCTGAACGGCGATCTCCTGGTAGCTACCGGTGTCGATCCGGTCGGTGGCCAGCAGGGTGGCGGCCGAGATAAACGGGATCGGGTCGCCCGAAGCGTCGCGGTCGAAGCGCTCGATCAAAAATACGTCCCGGTCGCCCACCGTCAGAACTTTCGAATCCGGCACATCAATTCGGCAGCGGGCGGCCAGGCGAAGGTTGGCGTGCTCGATCCGGCAGGTGTTCCACGCTTCACGCTCCCGGCCGAACTTGGCGATCCATTGGCGGCCGCCGTGCAGCGTGGGCGCCTTGGGTTGCGCACCACCCAGCGAGCTGCCGCGCAGGAGAAACCGGCGATGCCGGGGCGACAGGGCTTCCCCCTGATCGATCCGGTCCGCCGCCGCAATCATGTCCGCCAGGTCAAGGGTTGCGCCACGGGGCGGATAGTTTTCCCAACCGGGATCGATGGGAGCCGGTCCTTCTTCCAGGGAACGTCCGAACCCGAGGGCACCGGTTCGATTTTCCACCGGCAGAGCGGTGAGATATTCGAACTCTCCCGGAGAGCGGGGCTCGGCCGCCCGGTCCAACAGATGTCTCCCCCAGCCGTCCGGCGCCGCGTCCCGGATACCGCCGAACAGCGGGCAGGCAGGCGTGGAACGAAACAGGGTTTCTCCTAAAGGAAGCTGCACCGGGTCGATGGCCATGGCGTCCGGACGCTGAAGGTACTTGCGACCGTACTGGAACGTGGAAACGATCTGACGGCCGTCTTCGAAAATTGTCAGATAACCGCACGGCAACCACGTACCGCCCAGATGGATGAATACATAAGCACTGTTTTCTCTGGCCATGTTCACTCACCCTTCTTAAAATTCAAAAATTCAAATCCACCTTGCCGCTGGCAGGCCGTATGCGCCGGGTTTTCTCATGGCGCTCCCGGTCCAGAATGTTGCCCACCGTATCGTCTTCAGGACCGGCCAGGCGGGTCAGGTCGTTTTCCAGCCCCAGCGCCAGAAGGGCGGCGGCCAGCACGCCGAGACTCACCCCCGGGTCACCGGATTCAAGACGACCAAGTGTCTTGCGGGTCACGAACATGCGCCCGGCCAGGTCCTGCATGGTCATCTTGCGCCGTTTGCGGGCCAGCCGGATCTGTTGGCCCACTTCGGTCAGCTTCTGTTTGACGGCCAGGGGCAACCCGTCTTTCCCAAGCGTTTTGTGAGTCATATTATACCCATTTTGTTTAATTATGGGTATTAAATAACGCATTTTATTGGTTGTCAAGCGGTTTCGGCTATCGTTCCGGGTCACTGCATTTGGAAATGGGCTTTGTTCATCACCCCTCACCTCTCAAGGGGCGAGGGAGTGCGTGCCGGTAATTGCGGAATCTCCTCTGTCTCAGGCAAAGACGCTAAGAAAAAAGATAAAATCAAAATATTCTTTTCCTGACAGAAAAATTCACTGAAATGCTGTGGCCGAATCCAAAGCCGTAATTGCCGTCAATATAATCCAAAAAAACTTTGCGTCTTTGCGGCTTCGCGTGAGTCTTGCTTTGAATCGCCCTTCTTCCCCCCCATTGCATCCGATTCCCATTCATCCCCCAGATATGCTATGAAATACACGATGACAGCATAAAACAAGATTATAGTCGGAGGAAAAGGTGAGCACGAAAAAATCCAGAACAGCGGCCCGGTGGTTTTTCGGAATCCTTGCATGCTTCGTACTCATGATTGCAGCGGGCGGTTGGGCGCTGCTCAGGCAGAAAACGGTCGACGATTTTCTCGGAGAATATCCTTCAGGCGCAAAAGAAACCAAAGCGCAAATCATCAACGCCTCGGCCCCCAAACCCAATGTGATTGTGATCGTAGCCGACGATCTTGGCTATGGCGACATCGGCGCCTACGGAAACAAGGTGATCAAAACGCCGAACATCGATTCCCTTGCGGCCGGCGGCCTGCGGTTCACCAGCTTCTACGCCTGCAATTCAATCTGCGGCCCTTCCCGGGCCGGTCTGCTCACCGGCCGCTACCCGTTCCGCTCGGGAATTATCGGCAACACCTACCCCAAGGGCGAAGCCCTGGGAAAACGTGCGGCCAGACGTGCCGGGGTTCTTCTCAAGGAGCTGGGGGTGCTGGACATCCGTGAGGATTACGTGGCCCGTGGAATTTCGGAGCACGAACTGACTTTGGCCGAAGCCCTGAAAACCGCCGGCTACCAGACCGGCGTCATTGGCAAATGGCACCTGGGCGATTATTCCAGCGATCCGCGCTACAATCCGGTCCGACACGGTTTCGACAGCTACCTGGGGGTGCCTTACAGCAATGACATGCTACCCTTGCCGTTGTACCGGAACGAATCCGAGGTCGAAGCGGACATCGGCAACGACGAGGATCAGGCCCGTCTGACCGGGCTGTACACGGATGAGGCGCTTCGATTCATCAAAACGGCGGACGAACCGTTTTTCCTTTACCTGGCCCACACCTTCCCCCATCAACCCCTGTACGCCTCCGCAGCCTTCAAAAACGGCTCCAAAGCCGGCAGGTTCGGCGATGCGGTAGAAGAAATCGACTGGAGTGTAGGCCGCATCGTCGATCTTCTCCGAGAACGGAATATCGAGAAAAACACGCTGGTCATTTTCACCAGCGACAACGGCCCCTGGTACGAAGGCAATCCCGGAGTATTCCGCGGCAGAAAGGGCCAGAGCCTGGAAGGCGGCTTCAGGGTGCCGTTCATCGCCAGGTGGCCGGCAAGAATTCCCTTCAATGCCGTCTGCGAGGCCGCGGCCATGAACATTGACCTGTTTCCCACCCTATTCGAACTGGCCGGGTTGAAACTGCCGCAAGACCGCACGATCGACGGGCAGAATATGCTCGGGCTTTTAACCGGCGAGGATGACCACGACACCCACGAGGCGTTTTATTTTTATCATTACGACCAGCTCGAGGCTGTCCGCTCCGGCAAATGGAAATACTACCGGCGGGTGAACCGCTACACCTGGCCCATCCCCCTGGATGCGGCCAAAATTCCCAATCAACTGGGCAGAAAACAGATCGGTGACCGGTGGCCCCTGCTCTACGACCTTGAATTGGATCCAGGCGAATCCTACAACCTTCGCAGAACCCTCCCGGATGTTGCCGCGCAGATGGAAAAGCGGCTTGAATCGTGGGAAAAGGCCAATCAATCGAATTTGCGCGGGTTTGCTGAAGACCGAATGTAATGGTTAACCAGTGCCCGTCCAGAAATAGGAAAATTGGGTCGAGATCGAGGCGCACGAAAAATTTTACCGGAGTCATATGGTTGATATTTCGAGGATAAAATTTTTCGCGCAACAAAGATATCGGGCGAATTGGCCATTTCTGGATGAGCACTAACTATTTTCCCAATTCGCTTTTTATCGCCATGCCAACATCTTTGATGTTGTATGGTTTTCTGATGAACTGTCCCACGCCGATGTCCAGCGCTTTCTTCACACGCTCCGTTTCGGCAAAACCACTGGCGATGACCGCTTTCTGCCCGGGTCTGATTCTTAATATTTCTTCAAACGTTTCCAGGCCATCCATCCCGGGCGGCATGAGCATATCCAGAATCACCAGATCCGCTGTGTTTCTAATCAAATAGGATATTGCATCCTCGCCGCTCGATGCGGCGGCCACGCTATAGCCCAATGTAGAAAGAATATTCGATGCGATCTCTCTTTGATCGTCCAGGTCGTCGACAATCAATATCCGTTCGCCATTTCCCCTGAAATCGACTTCGTCCGGTCTTCGGGCGGCTGACGGGGCGTCATCCTGGCTTGCGGGAAAATACAGTTTAAAGCGCGAACCATTTTTCCCGTCGCTTTCCACATGGATATGGCCATGGTGATCCATGATCGTCCCCCAGACAACGGCCAGGCCGAGTCCCGTTCCGCTTCTGCCCATCACCTTTTTCGTGTAAAACGGTTCAAAAATTTTCTCCATGTCGTCCCTGGATATCCCCGAACCGGTGTCCGCAATCTCCAGCAGAACGCACTCGCAGTTATTTACCCCGTCAACATCCTCTAAACACGCTTCACCCGTTTGAATGTTCGCCGTCTTTATCCTGATCTGCCCCCCGTCCGGCATGGCCTCTGCGGCATTGGACACAAGATTCATCACGGTTTTGGACAGATGAACGGAAGAACCGGAGATCGGTTTCAACGGTTTCGCCAGATCCGTTTCTATGGTCATCTTTTTGTGAAATGACTTAATTTTCATGCATTCCGGACTGCCGAGAAATTGCGTGACAATGTCGTTCAGGTCAACATGTTCCTTGCAGGCCACACCCCGCCTTGCCAATGTCAGAAGGTCCTGGACGATAACGGCGGCCTTCTCACCCGATTTTTTGATGATCTGGATAGGCTTTTTTAAGGAACTTTCTTCCGGCAATTGCATTAGAAGAAGATCCGGATAGCTTACGATACCCGAAAGAATATTGTTTAGATCGTGGGCAACGCCTCCTGCAATGGTACCCATAAACTCCATTTTCTGGGCGTTCTCCAGTTTCTTTTCGAGTTCATAAAGATCCGTGACATCGCGTGAGATAATCACGCAGCCCGCTATCCGGTTGCCGGAATGTGCGTATGGCGTGCAAACAAGATCCATGTATCTGCGGCCAAGCCCCGGAAAACGAATCCAGGTTCTGAATTTGACCACCTGGCCGGAAAAAGCCCTGTCCAGTCTTTTCTTATGGATTTCGGCAGGAAAGATGTCACCCACAATATTCCAGATGTTTTTGCCGATCACTTGTATGCGGGATTTCTGCAGCACGCTGAGCGCCGCATCGTTAATGGCCTGATAGGTATAAGACAGATCGATCATTGCCATATGGTCGGTTGACGACGCCACGATTCTCTCGTATTTGCGCAGCTCCTCCTCGGCCTTCATTCGTATCTCGACTTCATTTTTCAGTTTTACGTTGGCCGAGGACAACTCTCGGGTACGCTTTTTTACTTTGATTCGAAGCGTCAGGTTGGTCAGGGCAAATAAGATCAATAAGGAGGCAATGCCAATGAGTGTGTACTTGATCGGGTTGGGCAGAATCCATTCCGTCGGTGCGACGAGCCAATGGTTCAGCGTCTGGCTGTAAAATGGGTCCTTTTCATCGTGCATCCGTTGCAGGTGACTGTCGATGACAGAAAGCAGGCCACTTCCTGAATCCTTTGGCGACGCAAATCTTACCTCGATGGGGTTGAACATGATCGACGTTTCCTGAACAGGAAAGTTGCCCTTGTTCTCGATACCATAAAGCCTGTTGACAACCCCGGCCTGGACCCGATTCGCTTCGATCAGTTCAAATACGACATCGTATCCATCCGCCTCGATGAATCGGCAATTCATATTGAATTTCGATGTCAGCTCTTTAATACCAAGAAAATGGATATCTTCCATTTTTACGGCGATCTTTTTTTGATCCAGATCCAGGATTGAACCGATGTCAGAGCCTTTGGAGACATACACCTGCCCCCAATTCGTAATTACCGTTTCATATGTAAAATCGTATCTCTTCGCCCGCTGTTTCGAATAGGCGATCGCGGTCATCAGGTCGATCTCGCCGGTCTTCAGCCTGTCGATGCATTCCGGCCAGGATCCATATACATAATCCAGGGTCCACTGCTCTTTTTCAGCGATGTGCTCCAGGATATCGACAAAGATGCCTTTCGCTTTTCCGTTGTTATCCATAAATACAAGCGGTTTATTATCATACAGCCCAACCTTGACCGTTCTGTCCGCCCCGGCCTCGGGCGCTGCCAGGAATTGGAGCAGCACCGACAGAACCGCAAAAGCGACCAGACCTTTTTTTAACTTTTTTATAAATACAACCTTTTGATAAATATACATATCCTTCTCCGAATGTCAGATCGTACCATATCTCCTCCTTTAAGGCGGGAACAGGAACCAGGCTAATTCGGCGGCAATTACAACATCAATGGTGGGCTGGTGGGCTTGATCGAGGAAGAACGGCCAGGGATCGGCTCTCGATGGCAACAGGCAGCGCCAGGAAGAAATCAATCAGGGCACAACATATTGCAGGGATATTCTTTTTCAATAGTACCAATTGAATTCTTTTAAGATACTCCTTCTTTTATTGTTCCAAAAAAGCCTTTTTGGAAGCCGAAAAGAAGGACATGCAAAGAGGCGAACCTATGTTGAGTCCCAAAGAAAAAGCCCCCAAGATTTTATCTTGAAGGCTTTCAAGGATTTAAAATCCAAAATTTTCTGGCGCGCCCGGCAGGATTCGAACCTGCGGCCTACGGATTCGAAGACAGGGACTTCGAGCTTTCTAACCTCCTCATTTTACAGTAACATACTGAAAGCATGGGATATACAATTTCTACATTTTTGCCGATTTTACACATTTTAGCTGTGTAAATTTGCTCACTATCTCAGAATTTTTTGCACACTAAATCAGAAAAATAGATTAATGCGAAATCAGAACGCAGAAAACCTGAGCGAATTGGTTAGAACAACTCGTCAAGCCAAATTCATTTTTATTTTTAAGCTTTTATCACCCCTATTAATGGATTTTTAGGCTAACGTTTTATGCCAGTGGTGATGGAACCTAATCCAATAGACACAATGGTTCGTGGTCTACTTTTTTCGAAACACTTTGGAAATTAGCCAGTTTAAATTAATGCCCATACCAAAAAAATTCGGTTTAAGCTCAAACGCATTTAACCATTTAGAAGTTTTTCGTTTTATATTTTTCGAGCTTTCGATTTCGGAGTTTATTAAAGTGTCGACAACCAAACAATTCTGCATTATACGCTTATGGACATCCTTTATTTCTACAGAATTTGGATAACCTTTCCCTCTAAGCCTTTGATCGATTATCGCCATTCTATTAAAAATTTGACTTATCATTCCGTGAAGATGTAAACGGCAAGACTCAAGCGCACCTTGAACCAAAATATTTCTCTCAATCGCCTTTAACCTTGTCGTCTCAATCAAATCACGACTACGCTTTTTGATGTACGCATCGATAAATCCATTCCAAAAAATGAGAACAGCAGACCCGGAATACTCAACTCCAGATATCGAAATAGAACCACCATAAACTTTTTTTATTTGTACACCTTTTGAATTAAAGAACATCCACGGATCAACAGCATCCTTTAGAATAGCCTTTGTCACCTCTTCTACATCGGCTTTAATTATTTCATTTAATGGTGATAATTTCATTGTCGTATTCTGTTAACGATGGGCAAATGGAGCGGTGGCTTATTACCGTCGGTCGCAATGTCTTGGTTATGGTTTGCTTTGCTTTGTCTAATTAAAAGCTACGTTGATATAAACACTAAATACTGCTCGACTACGAGTAGCTTTAAAAAGTGTATTTCAGCGGTAACCATGCTCTTTCTACGCCCACTTAAAGGATTTAACGATTGTTGGTTTAAATAAAAACTATAGTATCATTGAGATATTTTCGTGCATTTGATGCACTTTTTGTACAACGTTTCAATAATTACAAAATCCTTAGAGTTAATTCTATGTAATTCTGAAGATTCTATATGAACAAGTATTTTGGCTTTTGATCCTTCACGTAGAAGCATTTCCGTTTCATATATCGATGCGAAGTTATCGTAACTTCCAGAGTTGTATATTTTCTTCGTGCCAAGGTTAATTAGTCCTGAATCAGTACCTCCACCGGCTAACACAATGCCTGTTAAAATAATATCTTTACCTGAAAAATCTTCACCCGCTATGACCCTATCTATCATTTCACCGATTTCTATTTCGATTTGTTCCGCAAATGAGGGTGTGATAACGGTAATGATTAAGACAAGTATTAGTGAATTTATTTTGTGCATTTTCAATCTCTTTTTGGAATTATCTATAGTTTCTCTTCTTTGCTGAAGGTCTATATCACCATCAGCCCATTTGAGCTTTCCGCTTCAGCGTCGCCGCACATCTTGCCGTCTGATGAATATGATAGTTAAACGATATTTCAATGTAATTTCAGTTAAGCATATCGAACCAATTTTTAATTGTAGAGGAAAGAGTGCCAATTGTTGAAGCATTTCTATTTACCCAGCAAAAACCTCTTTGGATTAGGCTTTTACGCTGAGAAGGATCTGCCTTTTTAAGCTCATCCAAAAGATTTTCCAGTTCATTTCTTTCTTTTTGAGTAACTCCTTTTTCTTTGAGGGAATCATGTATACTTGAATAATCCCCCACTTGAACATTTGAGGATGTTACATCACCCAAAATTCCTTTGAAAGATTTGATATTATAAGTTACTGACCCAGCTTTATTAATTTCTTCAATAGAAAAGGACATTCCGTCACCTAAAATGCCTTGATTTTCAAGTTCTAAGCTCCAGTTTAATATTTCATTTCTGACTGAATCTAGTATTCTAAATATTTGAGACCGGTCAACGAGTAAAGTTGGTACCATCCCCAACCGGAATTGTTCGCTGTGTGAAAATAATTTCATGATCCAATCATGAGGGAGAGGAACTTGTAAAACTCCACCTTTTTCTTTTTCATGGATCAAAGACTCAAGCTCAGAAATAGGCTGTCCAATATCCCTTTTTGAGATTGCCTCCATGGCCTCCGAATTTTCCATAACTACTGGTATCCAGCCATTGTATGGATTCCATGCTTTCAATGAACCCTTTACATTGCGGTATGAAGGAATAATGGCTTCCTTTTGATAGCCTTTCATCTCAGAATCAATCCAACTTTTGAAATCATTGATTTTCAGTTTTTTCGCAACAACCAAAGCCTTTCTTAAAATATCTGAGAGGCGACTATTAGGGTTCATTGCTTCACTTTGGAGTTCAAGAACAAGTGATTTCATTTATTGTCCTTATGCGCTTAACAGTTTCATGTGTGAGGCGATAGGAATAGGCGTCTTTCCAACCAAGTTGTTAGCTATCGTTCATACCTTTTATCCATCTGACAATATCACTATAGTTCTTTAGATCCATTGCCCACTTAGTTGTGTTAATTGCATTAGCGAATTCTTTTGCATCTCGAGTAAAGAATGAAGTAGTTGCCAAAACCGACTTATTAGCACCTTCTTTTGTTTGAACTCCATATAGGTTCCTTACTATATCAACACGCACTGGGTTACTGACAGCATACCGCTTACATTCAATTATGTACTTAGATTTAATTCCTAGATCAGCCCTAATTGCTATAATGTCCCTTCCACCATCTCTGGTCTTCTTTGTGAGTTCAACCTTAAAGCCGTGTTTAGCGAAAATCTTTGCAATGATTTCTTCGAATTTTCTTGGACTAATTTGGTAAAGTATCCTCGGGTCTTTTGTAATTTCAGTGATAAGTGAAAAAGCACTGTAATTGAGATCCGTTATGATCTTTTGTTTTTGAGGAAGATATAGAAGAGATTGTTCGTTAAAAGAATATATTTTTTCATCAAGATCAAGGTCATCATCAAAATCAAATTCAATGTCATCAAACCCACTTAGTAATTCGCCGCCAGAGACAAAAACTTCACTATCATTCAACATCCCTATTGGGTATTCTGATGCTTCATATGTAATTTCAATTGTGTTTTCACAATTTGGACAGGTAAAAACTGAAATGCCTGAATAAAATGTTTCTGGTCCCATATTTCTTTCCTCTGAGCCATGGGAATCTACATATATATCAGCTCCAGAAACAAAAAAGCTACTGGTGCATCAATGTCGTTGAATTAAGAAATTGGTTTATACGCGGTGCTAAATTTTCGGCGACTTTTCTTTTTAAAGGCCCTCGGTTCGCTACGGCCAGGCCGGATCTCGTTTAACACACGTACGATTAGGTTTTGAAGTTTCGACACATTGTCACGTAGTAGATTTTGCATCCGGTTGAACAATACGACAATGTGGTGGCGCAGCATCGCCAATACATTGGTAACGTTGGCTTTGTACGAATAAAGGCGTCCGGACGAAATCGTTTTAATCCGGTCACTGACGCTCTGGATAAGAATGGCCGCGAAATTTTTGGTGAATACCTTGGCGTAAAAGTCCTGATAGACCGAATGAACCGTTTTGCCGCTGAAATTTTCGATTTGGATGCGTGACTTCATAATTTTATAGTCTTCTTCCACCGGCCAACGCTGGTGATACAAATCACCGAAAATCTCCACCGGGTACTTTCCCCGGTCGGTTAGCGAGGTGATCAGGACTTCGCTCTCGCCTGTTGGCAGATCTACCCGCACCAGGCGAAGTTTTAGCGGTTTTTTATCCAATTCGAATTCGGCGCATTTACGAGCCGAATTGGGAGTGCAGGATAATTTAACGATTCGGTCTGGCTCCCTGGATTGCAAAAACGCTTTGACAACTTTGAGTTTATTACACGATACACGGGCACAGACATTGGCGTTACTTGCCACGATAAGCTTGAACAGCCAAAAACTTTCATAGCCGCGGTCCAGCAGCATTAAGTCCTCTGGACCGAGATGAGCACAATGAGCGGCGGCCAGTTCTCGTTCGCCAATACATTTTGAGGTGATCGACGCGGCTACCGAAATATTGTTTAAAACATCGTATAATTGCGAGACGCGCGCTTTCGGGCAAGGATCGCCCTGTCGCCCATGCCATTGACCGAAATGTTCGACAACCGGTTTTGCCGTGGGCAGGGTGCACAGCGTACCGTCGGTAGCCAAAAGAAAGAACCCGTTCCAACGGTTTGGCGCAAAGCGCATTTGGCTCAGACGTACCAGATAATCGTTGAGTTCGATAAAGGCCATGTGGCTCAGCTTTTCTCGGGCTTTGGTCAATGCGCTTTTGGAAGCCAGGGGCTCGGCGATGTCCGACCCTTTCAGGTTCTTGTTAAGATGGTACAATTCGGTTTCATATGCCGCCGCGGGCAAATTGATCATGTAGTAAATGAGATTTTTAAAGGGCAAGGCCCGGTTGCGGGTAAAGTCTTCGGGCCGATTTTTAAATCGATTGCAGAAATCTTCGGATTCGATCAAATTTTTTAAAGATTCGATTATATCCGGCACAGTTCGGGCATTTCAGTCTCCATGCCAATTTCTCTTTTTTCCGCAATCATTTTTATCTCCTTTTGGGTTTTTGGGTTGATATATTTGGCAGCTAATATATCATTAATCATTCAAAAATACAATGGGTTATGCGTGGCTGAGGCTTAATTCAACGACATTGACTGGTGCATTTAGAACATTGAAATTCAGCTTCACCTGACAATTCCATTATTTGTCCTCCATAGAACAAGTAGACGTATGCTCCTTGCGCTCCACTGTAGGAAAAGCTTTGGCAATATGTTTTATTTCTCGTTACTACATAATCGATCAATTTCATTCAGCAACGCTATTACATCAGATCGCGCATGGGCAAAAAAATCAGCATTGGCTTCAGAATTATCATGAATTTTAGGGACCAACGCGAGAGCATGATCGTTATAGCCCGAATGCGTGGGTCCACCGATAGCAATTGCTTCAAATGGAACATCTATTTCACCAAAATAGCTTCCGCCAATATCCCCAACTCGTACTGGGCCAAAGGCAGAAAAGGTGCTATAACAACCAGAACTTCTTCCTTCTGTCGAACGCAAAACTCTTTCTCTAATTGCCTCGACATTGATATTTTGTTGTTGATTGTTTGAATAGCCTTGCTCAACTAAATGTTTCGCTTCACTCGGCCTAGTGGATAAGGATGATACTTGAAAGCGAATTCCGCCTTCTATTTCCGCTATTCCACCTAAAATGTGCAACAGAATATCAAGCATCTGCTCACGGGGTAGCGCGAACCACTCACCCTGCATTCTTTGTGCTTGTTTTTCTAACAGTTTATGAAACTCTCGTTCGAAATCTTCAGGATACTGACAGGTAAAAGCTGATAGCAAATCCAGTTTTGAGCCATTTCCAGTCTGCAGTTGACGTAAACGATCATGGGGGTTGGTGGTGGTATAACCCACCTTAAATAGATGTTGCCCCATTTCCTCAATAATATAGATCCAACCACCCATGTTATAACTCCTTCATTGCAATTAGAACCGAATGCCAGTGTCACGGGCGGCATGGTTCTCGCCGTCCTGTGAACACAGTTGTTACGTTTCCGACAGCTCAGAAACCACTCCTTGATCAGAAACGATTAAAATTCTTTGAAAATCATGCTTTTCTTGTATGTTCTTTATAGCCATAGAATAGGTTCCGCTATCCGCAAGCCAGTAATCATTATACAGCGCTAACCATTTTGGCCCCGAATGTGGAATGTTTTTGCATTTTAAAACTTTATCATGAATTCGATCTGCTAAGATTGCGACTGCGTTGCTGAGAATGTGGGCTTGAGAATTGTCATTTACGATCGCGCCAACAATCTTTTTATTTGAATGGCGCCTTTTTGGAATAAAGATAATCTTAATTTTATGACCCAATACACTTGTAGTTTGACTGCTACCTTCTTTTATTGGTTTTGCGAGTACTGATTCAACTAGTTTGAAGAGTTCTTTTTTGTATTTTCGAGCATTATTGACAGGTAAATGCAAAACCAGGAGTATATCAATATCCTGGGGCACTTTATTTTTAAGCTTTGAATCAAGTTCATTGCATAAGTTCACTCCGAATGTATCCTGAGTATTCCTGTTTTGCATTTCACCGTCCTCACCAAACACTACAGGTGACAACCTTGTGATTTCTACAGCAACTTTTTCACCGTTTATTGTCAAATAGATATCTGGTGGGTCTTCACCTTCCTGATATGTAACACCTTCTTTGCCAAGAAATTTTACCAACGATTCACTAACGAATATTTCATCTGGTTTAAGCGCCATTTAGCTCGATTCTTTGTGAAACGTAACGATTAAGAGTTGTTGCGGCGCACAGCCGGCGCAAAATGTTTAGTTGAAACTTAAAAATTATACTGAATTCTGCTTTTTGTTACCAAAGCACCAAAAATTACAAATTTGAAAATCTTGCCTATGAATGGAGCACTTCGAAAAGGCTAAAGCCATCCTACTATAACCTACTGTGTTGTCAACATTTTCAATTAAATTTGGTTCTGGATCGCCTTTTGCTGAAAATATTGCCAAGCTGTATAACATGTCTATCGCGGCACTTATATTGAATTCAATATAATAATTCGCGGTACTTATTTTGACGCTTTTTGAGCGTTTTGAACGGATGTATCATTGACTGTTTCAGAATCAAAAATTAGAAACTAACA
The DNA here is from genome assembly GCF_009688965.1 of Desulfosarcina widdelii. GTDB lineage: Bacteria > Desulfobacterota > Desulfobacteria > Desulfobacterales > Desulfosarcinaceae > Desulfosarcina > Desulfosarcina widdelii. The sequence continues at coordinate 1,893,511 of NZ_AP021875.1, forward strand.
GTTCCCTGCCATTGGTTTGCTTTCCCTTAGAAACCGTATATTTCAAATCAACCGACCTAATTCCAAACCCGCTGAACACGTCCCGAATTTCCGGATGATCATTGATGCTCAAGATGAACTGGCTCTTAATCCCGGCCAGAACGTCCGCCATCTGCTGATAGTCGGACAACTCAAGATTGTGCTCGTAAAACGGCGCCTTGTAGTAAGGCGGATCGCAATAAAACAGCGTCCCCGGCTTGTCGTACCGCCGGATAAAATCCTCCCAGGGCAGATGCTCTATCGTTACTCCTACCAGCCGTAAATGGACCGCAGATAGCTCCTCCTCCATGCGCAAAAGGTTGATGCGCGGTGCATGCATGGGAGCCGTGCCATAGACCCGGCCTTTGACCCTCCCGCCGAAACAAAGCCGCTGCAGGTAATAATAGCGGGCCGCCCGCTGGATGTCGGTCAAACCGCCGGCAGCCTGCTGGCGCTTCCAATCCTCGAACCATTCCCGCGACGAAAGCAACCATTTAAACTGCCTTAAAAACTCCTCCAAGTGGTTCTGCAGCACCCGGTAAAAAGCCACCAGGTCGCTGTCCAGATCATTGATCACCTCATATTTCGATTCCGGCTTTTTAAAAAACACCCAGGCCGCGCCGGCAAATACCTCGCAGTAGGCTTTATGCTCGGGCATCATATCGATAATTGTTTTCGCCAGTTTCGATTTCCCGCCAATGTACGCTAATGGGCTGTTCACGGCCGCCTCCTTGTGCATTCGAATCGACGTGTGATATTAAACCCGTGCGTTTGGTCCCTCCAGCGCACCGGGCCGTCTGATTTCAGATGTCTGGTTGTCCTCGAGCAGCCATTCGCCCCGGGGATGCTCCAACATCCACCGGGGCGGCCCAACCCTTCCTAACTCGACCTGGCGGCCTTCACCGCCGCCTTGAGCCGGCGCTTGAGATCCTTGTCGGCGTTCAGAGCCTTGTTGAAATGTTTTTCATTGTTCCGGGCGATCAAAAAGGTAACGCCCACACCGATACCGATTCCCAATAAAATCCATCCTGCTGCTGCCATTTTTCCCTCCTCTTGGTTGATGAATAAAACGCCTTTATTCAGGCCGTTTATAAATTTTTGCGCCCAGATTTTGCGTCCATCCAATCTCTTCGGAATACTGGGCGTACATGCTTTTGATGGCGGCCTCCAGGGCGCTCGAACGGCTCAGATTTGTCGGATTGACCCCATCCGTGCCATCGTCGAACCAATCCGCCTGGGCCATGATGTGGATCTCGTAGCTTTCCTCGTGATCGACGTCGCCCGTGTAACTTCCATCGACCCAAATATCTCCGCCGCTCGCGGACTGGGTTGCCTTTTGGATCAGGATTCCGAAAATCTGAGTGATTATTGATTCGTTGAATCGGGTCGCCTGGATGTAGGTCCCGTCAAGGACGAACGTTTGATTGACCGCATCCCAATGGTAGTCGGTCTTTTTTTCCTGATAGCAATAGGCATCGAATTCTCCCAAATTGATCGGCTCCGTCATGCCTAACGGGGTGTGTATCCGTAACTTCGATTGGCCCGTCCGCCATCGTTCCGCGTCGCACTCGACGTCCGGTATCGAACCGGGATGAACCGTTGACGATTGTTGATAATAGACCCAATGCTCCAGCCGCATGATTCCGTAATGCTCCTGGTTGATCCGATCCCGGAGTCGCCGCGTGTAAAAGAAAAAATTGGAGTCGGAGAGCGCCGGCGCATTCGCGCCCAAATCCACGTTAATCGAATAAAAAAGCGACCGCGTGTCGTTATAATCGGACGAGTTAAACGTCGGATTATACCAGACCCCTGACACATGGCTAGAGGCTCCCGCGCCCTCCATATATTCCGTGCAATAGGTTTCCGGCCATTCTCCGGATTGGGAAAGGGATTCATATTGCGTCATCTTGTATTCCCCGTCGTAATCGAACTCGGACGGGTATTCTCTCATCAAAAAATTAGAGTAGTTTAACAGATCGTCAGGCCAATAAACTGTCCCAGGCTGGCCGCCCCAAGAACCTGTCTGAAGCCCATCGGTATCCACCGTCTGGTAGACCTGCTGAGAATCCGGCCAGTCCTCTTCGAACCGCTCGAAAAAAAGTTCCAGATCGTCCGAAGAGGCCGGCCATGTGACCCCTTCCAGCGTCGCATCATGGGCATAGTCGTCGGTTCTCGGGTCCCAGACGATATAGGCCCCATCCTGGCCGTCAGCCGCGACAACGATCACAACGAACTGATCGCCGCATGCCCTCGGCTCTTGCTTAAAACCGATAACGGTCGCCTGGGCATCGGTACGATAGGGCTCCCATTTGACGATCACCGTGTCGCCATCCTCGAAGGCCGCAGCGTTGCAGGACATGTATTCAATGGGCACGTCATCCAGGGCGTTGACCGCGTTGATGTCCAGATCCTGGATGCTGCTGAACAGCGGATCGAAAACCACCCGGCAGGTATTTTGGATCTCGTCGATATTGTGGATCGTCGCGTATCGATAGGTCGGGCGCCATTTCTGGATGGCGGGCATGATGGCAAAATTCAGCATGGCGTCGGCCACCGGCAAGGTAAGGAAGGGAACGGCCTGCCCGTCCAGGGATTGTACCCAGACAGCGCCGTCATCGTAGCCCGGCCGGATGTTGATCCCGTTTTTCGCCTCGGCGCCGGGCTCGATGGTGCCGACCTCCCCGGTTAAGCCCTCGGTGAAATCCGCGCACCAGGCCGTGGTCCGATAGTCCATGTCTTCGATGATCGCATCCAGTTCGGCGATCCTTTTTTGAAGGGAGGATTTTCTCAATTGAAGTGCGGCCAGAATATTCGGATCGCTTTCTTCAGCGATTCGGGCATCTACGTTGGCCAGGGCCGCTGCGAGATGGCTGTGTTTTAATGCAGCCGCTGCGGTGTCATGCTTAACCTCGATGGTGTATTGCCCATCCCCGATCTCGTTTATGATCTCAGCTTTGCCCATCACCCGGCCTCGACCACATCGACGTATTGCCGCGTCGGTGACAGCAGGCAAACGATGCTGCCCACTGTCATCTCGTCAGACCCATAAACCGCAGTGTCTCCGGGCCGCAGATAGAAATCGGGCTTGGCGCATCGGTACTGCCGACGGCCGTCGGCCATGACGGTTTCGGTTTTGACGCCTTTCAGGGCGACTACGCTCGGTGAGAGATAGGTCCGGGTCCGGTAGCCCACCAGCGTCATGCTTTGGCTGTTCCCGCCGCGATCTGTCCGGTCGCTGTAATAATCGACCCGGATCAGCTCTTCCCGCAAAACCTCTTCGCCCTCGTCGACGGCCGCCATGTCGACCACGATCTCACCGTTCGGCCTGGCCGCGATTGCCGCAGCCGCCGCAGCCGTGTACACGATGGACAATGCAAGATAGGATGGCTCTCCCGTTCGCATCCGCAGCTGGAGCGATTTCAAACCAGATAAATCGTAGTCCTCCAGCCCGTCCGCCGCTCCGGTCATGCGCGCATGATATCGGTAGATCAGCAGCAGGTCGCCGTATTGGGCCATCCATTTCGTCAAATTCAGCGCCCCGGCGGTCGCTCCGAACAAAATTCCTGCCTGGCCGTTGGCGTTGCGAACCAGACCGCCGCCGGCAACGGCGGAAAGAACGAAGCCGGCACTTCCACCGACCTGCTTTTCGAAATTAACGCCGGCAGTCGCCCCGAAAACCATCCCGGATGGGGCACTCTGGAAAGACGAAACTGTTTCGACTCCGGGCGCGTCGTTCAATGTGAACCCGGCCGTTCCCCCGACGCCATCAAAACCGTCGGCGTAGACCACCGTGAAATTATCCCAGAGGCAATAGGTGTCAGTATAAGTGATGTCGCGGAACGTGAGATAAATCCAGATGTCATCGGTCGAGACCGTGCGGGTCCACATGGTTTGCCAGAAATAGCCGTTATCGTACTTTTCCAGCTTTAAACTGCTTCCCGTCCGCGTCACACGCAGGGTTGCAACGGTATCGTTGTTTGACATGATTCCGGTAGTTCCCGGCGACCCGGAAACCCAAAAGTTGGCCGCATAATCATCGCCATAGGCCCCGAAAAAACCATAGTTGTTCGAGTCCATATAAAGATAAATAAACGACCGCTGCGCCGTGGAAGAATGTTGGGAGAAGTCCAAATCAACGGTGAACTGGAAGTTGCCGATGAGTTTGTAGTTGGTCCGGACGTTGGCATGCCGCCCGGAGGTCGAACTGGCGAACTGCTTGAGCTGGTTGCCGGAGATCTCGGAAACGCCGTCGGCAAGGGACAGCACGGAGAGCGCGGCATTTTCATCCCAGAACGCCGCGTTGGGGGCGTCGCCGTCCACACCGCTGAAATCATCGTTGCCGTAAACTGCCATTATGCGTCATCAGCTCCGGTGACCGTGACAAACACCTTGATGACATCGTCATCAGAAATTCCGGTGACCGCCCCGCCGGTAAACTGCACCACCGGACCAAGGATGGCGCCGGAAGCGGCCTGATCGCCCTTGGTATCGTCGGATACCAGGGCCGCGCCGTAAATGGTCGCATCGGTGCCGTCCATCGTGAACTCGGCCTTGGAGGAAGTGTTGCTGATGGACTTGCCCGATACGCCATCCTCCGACCAGGCCGGCCGGGTGCTTTCGTCGTATCCGTCGGACTCGGTAAATCCGGGCGATGCATAGGTATCGGTTGCCACCGGTGTGTGATCGTCAGAAAACAGGAGGACATACCAGGCGGTTATCGGGGTGCCGCCCGACAATGACGCGTCAAGAACGTGGTTGATGAACTCGTCGGGGCAAAGGTTTTCTTCGATCCGCTCGGCCAGCATCTTGTCACCACGCCAATGCTGAACCACCCAACGGCTGCCGATGACAATTTTTTGATGAGAATTTTTCATTGGATAAATTTCTCCGAAAAATAGATGGTGATCCTGGAAACGCCGTCGCGGGCGGCTTTCAAGCCATAGATGTAGCCGATATAAACACCGTCCCAGTAGGAGACCCGGATCTGGCTGGCGTTTTCGAACAACGACCGGATAACGGCGATATCGGTATCGGACAGCCGGCATTCGGCAACCAGGGTGCGGTCGATCTCGCTGACGCCGTAGTGAGAAAGTACGCCGCCGCCGTCCAGGGTCTTGTCCCGGCTGATTCGGGCAGTGTTTTCATAGGTCGCGGTGAGCTGATAGTTGCGGATGCGCAGATGGCCGGCACTGTCGGCAGTGGTCTTGCTGACAAAAATCATGGCGCACCGCCAAGCAAAAGTTGATCGAGCCCCTCCTGGGTGGCCCGGATCTGAAGCCTTCTTAAAAATGTCCAGATAACCATCTCTATATCCGGCTCCATCCCATCGCAATTGACTGTGATCATGCTGTCCCCACGCTGAACAGCCTCGGCTTTTGCATCAACGTACTTGGCCTGGGCTTCGGTCAATTTTTTCTGGGATTCGAGGGCTTCGCGCTCAAGTGAAACTTGTTCTTTGAGGATGTCCTGTAAAAACCATTTCTCTGACATGGACCCTTCAAAGCCGGCCAGGTCGGAAAACATGCTGGAACTGGCGTCCGCGATGGCCGCAACGCTTTCGCCGGCGGCTTCAAAGGCTGCTTTCATAGTCTCGGCGTTGGCCTCGACCTCGGCGATATCGAGCTTGGCCTTGAACTCGATGGCTGTCTGAAGGGTTTCGGCTTGGGCCTTGACCTGGGCGATCTGTAGATCGGTTTCGATTTCGAGGCGTTTGACGGCGGGGATGGCCTCTTCGATCTTTTCCTTTGCATTGTCGACCTGGGCGGTGTCGACCGGTACGACAATCGTTTCCCACTGGCCTGTCTTCTCGCTGTAATATTCCAGCGTCTGCAGTTTTTTCTCTGCATCGGCCGTGTCGATATCGACGGCCTTTTCCTCTTCGACCAGGATGCCCAGTTCCCGCATCTTCTCGGTCAACTCGGCCGTGGAATCGACGGCGTCGTCCATGCTGTTGACCAGTGCCAGGTTATCTTCATAGGTGGTTTCTGCTGCATCCTCGGCCGCCTCGGCTCTTTCGGCCATTACCTGACTGAGCCGCTGCTCGACCTCGATGGCCTCCTGGCGGACGCGCTGGGCCTCTTCTTCTACCCCGAAGACGCCTGTGTATTTGTCGATGAATTTGAGTACGGACTGGGTGGCCGTGTCGACCTCGGGGACCAACTCGCGGTAAAGCGTACCGATCTCCCATCCAATGCCGAATGCGGCCGCCGCGCTACCAACTACCTTTAGCGCCGATGCGAGGCCGCCGGAACCCACCAGGGATGTGGTTAATTTGGCAACGGAACCGGTAGACAAAACATTGAGCACTCCGCCCATGCCCTTGATTGCTGTGGAAACGGTCGCAATCGGAACGGATATGGCCGTCACCGCTGCGCCGATGCCGGCAATATTCGCAGCGGTCGTTTTCGTGCCTTCATCGAGGGAGTTGAACCAGCCGATCAGATCGCCGATTCTTGCGGCAACGGCCACAAAGATCTCGCCGAGCCCTTTGCTGAAGTCGACCAAACTTTCCAGCGAATCCACCACCCGCTGGATACCGTCGCGCAGGCTGTCCGCATCGCCGAAATCGATGTCGTCAAACAGGCTCGTGATGAGATCTTTTATCTCTCCCAGCGAATCCAGGAAACCGGAATAGTCAACGCCCTCCAGCGCCTCGGGCAGGTTTTCTGCAATCTGTTCCAGCTTGGCTGCGATCCCATCGAGAAAATCGTTTAAGGCATCCAGGATCGGTTCGAAAGCGCCGGCGTCCACGGCATCCTCGAGGGCGTTCAAAACGGCCGTGATGCCATCGACCGCACCGGTACCGGCCGTCTGGAAGTCGTCGCCAATGGAAGAGGAAAGATTCTTGAATCCCTGCACAAGCCGGTTGACCGCCACCTCCGGGTCTTTCAACCGCTCGGCCACCTCTTTGGCGGCGGACCCGGTCGCGTTCATGGCCACGGCGGTGATCTCGGTCGATTTGCTCAGGCCGTCGAACACCTCCACCATGCGGGCGCTCTGCTCGATACCCACCAGCTGCTGGGTGACGAACAGCTTCTGCGGCTCGTCAATCGTCTGGAAAGCCCTGGCCACATCATAGAGAATATCCTTGCCGGACCGCAGCTGCCCGTTGGCGTCTTTTTGTGAAACGCCGATGGAGGCCAGGGCCTCCTGCACCGGTTTACTGTCGTCGATAAGTTTGAGCAGGCCGGTTTTCAGGGCCACGGCCGCCTCGTCGCCGGACCGGAATACCTCGATCACAGGGGTGACGACGCCGGCGGTCTCCTCCATGGAAAAACCCATGGTGCGGGCGATGGGAGAAATCCCGGCCATGCCCCGGCCGAGCTGTTCGATGTCGGTGGCGTAGTTGTTGGAAACCTCGTTGAGGATGTCGATCAGCCGCCGGGCATCCTCGGCCGGCGCCTTGAACCCCTTCAATGATGCGATCAGGATTTCGCTGGAGGCGGACGCTGCCAGTTCGCCGGCAATGACCAGGTCCATGCCGTCCTTGGCCAGGGTCATGGCCCCCTGGATATCGAAGCCGGCCTGTTTGTAGCTGGCCGTGGAACTGAGGACCGAGGCCGCCGACTCGCCGTATTCGTTGGACAGGCCCTTGGCACTGACCTTGGCGGTCTCCAGGGCCTGCACATTATCGCCGGCAACCTTTTTCAGTTCGGTGAAAGCGCTTTGAAGTTTGGAGGATTCGCTATAGGCATAGGCGATCCCCGCAGCGGCCATCGCCGCCAGTACCGCATCGAGTTTGACAACGGCGCTGGTCACAGCGGCGAACGGCTGGGCGATGTCGCGCACATTGCTGCCCAGACTGTCCATGTCCTGGCCCACGGCAGAAAACGTCGATCCCGTGCGATTGGTCGCCAGGATGAGCAGTTCGATTTTTTTGGTCAGGCTGTTGGCCATGGTTCAAGTCTTCAATTCTACCGCGCCATTTTTTTCCGGAACCGATGCCACAACATCCGCTCCGTCTCCGTCAGATACCCGTGAGGAAAAATATCGGGTATCACTTCGAAGAGAAATCGGTGCCCTCCGAATCCGCCTCCGGAGCACATGGTGAGGGCGTCCTGCACCCGAGGGGTGGCCCAGAGGCGTTCGATTCCCCCAGCGGCACATGCCCCAGGGAAGTCAGCCGATTGATGGCGTTGAACAATTTAAGAAAAGAATCGATGTGAAATTCAGCCAGTCGCACCGCATCGCTCTGCTCCAGCTTTACCGATGCGCACCCGAACTGCACATAGGCGATGGCCTTGGCAAGTGCGTCCGGAACGCTGGACCCGCCAAGACCCAAAGCCTCGAGCGCCGCCTCAATGGCCTCGGCGCCCTTGCCGTCGGCCAGCTTTTTGACCAGCCCTTCGAGATTCTTGTTGACGGCCACGCGCTGCTCGGCCCGATAAACTTCCGGGCCGGTCAGGTTCTGGACGACGATTACCGGCTTTTCGTCATCGTCGAAAAAGGCGGCCAGGGCCGGAACCGGCACCGGTTCTGTACGCCGCTCGTATTCCGTCGTTCGGTATTTTTCGATATTAAACGGCATGTCTCCTCCGGAACATTCTCTCTACGATGAGAACTCCACCGACGGTTTTTCGCAGTAAATGGTGCAGCTGATCTTGTTGGGATTGCCCGAAGGAAACTCCCGGTCGAACGCCAGCAGCCCCTGGGTCAGCATGTAGGGCAGCTTGTTGGCGTCCGGCCACCATTTGACGGTCACCGTCTGGTTTTTCTCCCGCACGATGCCATCGGTGATGCCGTCTTTCACGTACAGGGTAAAAGAGGCGTCGCCGACCGAGTCGGCCTTCATCGATCCGATGGCGCCGGAAACGCCCGATCCCTCGTAGACGGCGGTGCTGGATTTGGTGACGCCCATCTCGGCCGGTTTGAAATCGGCCACGTTCTGCTGAACCGTCAGGCTGGGTGTATAGAATTTGATGTACACCCGCTTGGCCGCAGGGCCGGTATGGATCGCCGGCAAGGGCGTATTGAATTTTATGTGGGCGTTTTTCTCAGCAGCCACTTCGGCGTAGCTGCCCTTGCCCACGTTGTGCTCCTCGAAGCCGGGAATGTCCGCATATTCGGCGTGATCATTGGGCGCCTGGTAGATCTCGGACTCGGCAATGACGGCGCTGGACTGGCTGTTCATGCGAACCTGTCCCAGTTCGACGGCATCCTCCGGGATCAGCGGCGGGCCGCCGGCGGCGCCACGGGTTTCTGAAAACTCGGTACCCTCGGTGCCCTCGACTTCGTCCAGGCCGCCAACGTCGGTCATGATGATTGACGAAATCTTGAAATTTTCGGTGGACGGCCGGGTCACCGCCTGGCTGCCGGCCGCAACAGAGTGCTCGACGCCCTTGGAATAGGCCGTAAATGCGGCCACGGTCACCGTGTCGTTGGCTGCGTTGGGAGAAAGCACCCGCTGCCCGGTCACGATCCCGTTGGGCCGCACGTCGGGCTCGTATCCCGAGCGCCCGCTCCACAGGGCGCCAAGGTTGAAACGCTGGTGGTCGCCCGAGTCGGCCATAACCGAGAAGTCGGTCAGGGTGCGACTCAACTCGACCGCTACCTTTCCTCGTTGAGATGATGACATTTCGATCTCCTTTGGTTCCACAAGGGATGCCGTCCGGCGGCCCTTGCGAGGTTATTTGCTACGAACTGGTGTACTCGGCTTCTATGCGATAGTTCAGGCCGTAAACGAGCAGCGGGCCGGAGGCCATGATCAATCGTTCCCGCACCGGCCACAGCTCTCCCACGTTCTCCACGATTCTGCCGATCAGCCGGTCCCGCACGGCCTCGATGATCAGGTGGCACGCCTCGGCGCCGTCCGCCCGGCTGCGGTGATTCTTGGCGATGAGCACAACCGTGAAGTTCATGGTGTGCTCGGCCAGGATTTCTTCCATCTTTCGGTCTTCGAAACTGGCCCCATCGTAAAGCACCCACAATGCCGGCAACCGCTTGGGATTGGTTTTCAATTCGTCGATATCCCCGGCGAACTGATCGACACCGCCGGCGGCTTCAGAAATGTCACCCAGGGCCGTGATGATATCGTCGATGCTTTCCTGGATCAGGGCGGTCAACTCCATTGGATCGACGCCTTTTCCCCTGCCCGGTTCAAACAGATCGATGGGCGCCCAGCCTTTCAGGTATTTGCTGCGCTCCTGGGGCCGGCGGGCATATTCGTCCATCCAGTTGGCCACCATGCAATGGGCCATTTCCATTGTCAGGCACTTGCCACCCACCACTTTTTCGTAAACCTTGCGGTGGAGTTTTTCGCCGCGCATCAATCGCGGCGGCTTGTTGGCGATAGAGGTGCCGGTGTAGGTGGGCGCGTCGCGCTCCATTTCTGCCATAACGCCGAAAAAACGCTCCACGGTTTTGGATTGGCCGTGATACGCCCATGCAAATATGGTCTGGATGCCCAAATTGCTGTAGATGCCGGAAAGACCGGCCTGTTCGAGATCGGTATCGAGGCCGGTGCCCTGGAAGTACTTGGATTTAAAGGCTTTGCCATTATCCAGATAGACCACGCGCGGGATCTTGCCCAGCATGAGGATCGCCCGGCGCAGCGCGACCGAAATGGCGACGGTGTTTTCCGTGGGGGCGATCTCCCAGCCGCAGGGCATGTTGGACCGCATGTCAAAAAACGTGATCAACTGCATCCGCTCGATCTTGCCGGTCCACGGATTCAGGATCTGGAAGTTGAGTTTATGGCCGTCGGCCACCAGGATGTCGCCCACGTTGATCAGTTCCGGATTGCGCTCGATGGAGTAGCAACAATTGTCGTTCCAGTATTTCTTGCCATGGCGCTGAAAACACCAGATGTCATAATTGTGGGCCTTGAAATCCATCAGCCAGCGCCGGTAGGTGTCCGGGCTGTGACCGTTGTCGATTCCCAGTTCGGCCATGCGATTCTTGGCTTTGCGGATGATTTCGGAAATCAAACGCTTGTTGGGATGCAGGGCGATCTGGAGGATGACGGTGGCCTGCTGGGCGGTGACGATGGATTTGCCGCGCCGCCACCGGCCCCGGCGGTCGGAAAGATCGCCGCCGGCCCGAATGGTGCGCTTCCAGCCCTCGATGGTTTTCCAGGAGACCGGTCCGACGATGGCGTGGATCTCCTCGAAGATCAGTCCGGAATTGTATGCCAGGATAAAATTGTCACGGGCCACGGCCTTGTTGCCATGACCGGCGGCGGCCAGGGTGCGGGTGTATTGCAAAAGCAGGTCGGTCTTGGCACTGAATACGGCTTTTTGCTTCTCGGTCATCGCCGGTACCGGCGTTTTCTCCGGTGCGGCCATCGGAAGGCGGTTCGTGGATGCCGCCGGCAGGTTGCAAACCAGTTCCCTATTATAAAGGAGGCGGATGTCCTCGGGCAGGCTGTCGACGGGGTAATGCTTGATCTTGCCACCACGGCCGGTTGATAAGTTAAATTTCCAGCCCTCCTTAAGCGCCCGTTTTCTGGCCGCCCTGACGGTCACGCCAAGCAAGTTTGATATTTCTTTTGCCGTGAGTGCCTGCATGATCAATCCTCGATAAAACGCCTCAACCGTTCGATGAACTCGATCACCTTTTTACGGTCGATCCCCTTGAAATTGTTTTTCTTGGCGGTAAAGAGTTTTTCCGTGATCGTCAGGAATGCTTCTACAAAGTCCTCGGGCAGTTCGCGTGCGGCCTGGGTGATTTTCGTTCCGGTCCGTTGGAGGGTGACACCCAATTTTTCGTTGACCAATTTCTTGACATGGGCGCCGGTGGGTTTTCCTTTCGGGGAGGTTTGGACGGCACGCTGCCAAACCTCGATCTGTTCTTCCGGTCCGGAAAGCTTCGCCATCGACCGGATCTGGCGTTCGTTTGATGGCAGGCAAAGAAACGGGCTGATATCCGAACCGGAAGGTGGATTTTGTAACCCATGGGTGACATTCTCGAACACATTGGCGGCATCGATCAATCGATAGGCGGTCTGCCTGGATATCCCGAACTTGGATTCCACATAGACCTCAAAGGTCGGATGGGTTTTGCGATAATATTTTTCCCCATGGATTTCCCGCAGTGCGAGGCCGCTGTCGAAGGGGCCTTTCATGCCTTCGAAAACGACCCTCTCAAGTTCCTCCAGACGGTTTTGTTCTTGCTCCGTCAATGGATCGACCACTTCAACTTCGCTGTTTCCCATGTTCACCACCTTTTTATGCGATACGGTTATCGATCATATGTTCAGGACAACCCTTCTTGCGCAGGTACGCCAGCACCCGTTCATCGTCCTCCTGGCCTCGTATGGTACGCCAGGTCGCCTCCATCGATGCGCCGGTAATCATCACCACGTCGCCGATGGAAATGTTATGTTCCCAAAGCCAGCTGGAGACCGCATTTCTAGCCATCAGGCCACCTTTTTCCTTTCGGGCCAGAATTTCTGACCCAGGCGCCGTTCGATAAAGTCCCGGATTTCCTGCGGCCGGCGCCTGCCGTTCACCACCTGCGAGATGTATTGCCGAGACACCCCCAGTTCGTCGGCCCAGTCGGACATCTTTTCGCCCTTGCGCAGGGCAATGGAACGGATGCGCCTGGCGGTAACTTTCCGGCCGATGCTTTTTTCATCGTCGCGGTCGTCTACATAAAGGGTGTAGGTGATTTTTCGTTTGCGGCTCATCTAAAGCTCCGATTCGATTCTGCGGACAATCCGATTTTTCTCCTTGATGTCCATTTTTGCCTTGGCCCATGAGAGCAATTTTTGTTCACGGTCGTCGACGATTCGAAGCCCCAACGGACGCGCCAGCGTCTCGATTACCGAACACCTCTCAACGGCGGCACAAAAAACGGGCAGCGCCTTCAAAGGGATGCTCCGGTTAAGTTCATTGGGATTGAGCCATTTTTCGAAGGTTTCGACGGTCAGGCGTTTGCAATTGCCACTGACCAGGCATACGCCGAAGCGTGCGGCCAAGTCGTTCATACGGTCCACGATCTGCTCTCGGGATAATCCGCATTCGCGGACATCGGTGTTCATGACCTGTTTGATCGGGCGGATCACATTCAGGGTGGGTTGGTCGAAGAGACCGAGTTGGATGGTGATGGGCTTGTTCATCTTGTCCGCCGATTCGATCCAGGTTGTCCGTTTTTTACGAAGACTCGGACATTGACATTCCGGGCTCATCTAAATTAGAGTAAGACCGTCGCTAACTTGTATAGCACTAAAAATAGTTATAGGCCCTATTTTTCGGTATGTCAACCCGATTTTTAGGTTCCTGCTAATTTTTCCAGCTCTTCCGACCTGTACCAATTACAACTTAATGGAATATTTGAAGAAAAAATGACAGTTCCTACTTCGAAAACCGGTTCCCACTTTAGTTCCGACTTTCATAAAGAAAGTGGGAACCCAGATTTCGGAAAAAGACTGACCTCAAAAAGAAAGCTTATAGGGTTGAGTCAGGATGCATTAGCCCTAAAAATAGGAACAAGTAAAAGCACTGTACAAAGGTATGAAAAAGGAGAGCTTCCAAAAGGCGACAAGCTTTTAGCATTATCTTTTACCCTTGATTGCTCATTAGATTGGCTACTTAAAGGCGAGGGAGGCCCAAGCGAGCCATTTATTGATGATGAAAAGGCACCTACCAACAACATCCACGACTCGCAAAATTTTCACATTATTCAGGAATTCGAAGATCAAGAATTCGCGCTGGAGATCAACCAGGCCCTCATGGTCATGGAAAAAACCTCCTTAAAGGAGTTTTACAAGCTGGGAGGGTATATCAAGGCCCTGTCGGGAAGCGGGATCGAGATACGTACTGATTATAGCGGTTCCCAGAATAAGCAATATGATTCCGATGTCTGGGATGGCACCGAACGCAGATCGGGGAAAGATCGTCGCAAAACAGTAGGTAAAACTGACGTCAACCCGGAATAATAATACTCTGCCAGGATAGGTAATCTAAAATAGTGCTCAATTATCATTGCTCTCCTTAAATAAACCTTGGTTCAGTAAAAATCCGGAATACTGTTTAAATTTCTGGCTGAACCTGTTTTTGTTTTGAAATCTCGAAAGGGTAACGATTTGCCCTAAAATTGGCTCATTTTTTAGCGAAAAGTTGGTTCCGGGTAATTCTTTTCAAACGCAGTATAGTTTTCTCTCCAACTATTTAATTCAAAATATTATTTATTTGATTCCGGACACAGATTGCTGGTTCCGGTTATAGTCACGAGCACAGATGGAAATGCCTGGAACCGGCGCGAAATCAATAAAAGGTTTTCTGAAGCGATCTATCACTTTTGGCATAGGATAGTTACAATTGGGAAGGCTGTTTTTCGATATTTGTGTTGTTACCGAACTCAATTGGTAAAAATCATGATCTTATGAGTGAATTCCAGCAAAACTATAGAGGGAAGGCCTTCAATATGAAAATCACACATATTTTCAGTTTTCTTGTCCGCCCGGAAAAAGGTCAGGAAGTGCAATCTGAAGTTGGAGGGACATCAATACCGCTCGAGGGCAATCTGTATTATATGCTATTGACTATATTTGAACGAGCAACTGAGGATTGTAAAATAGATATAACTTTTTTGCCAAGTGGGGATGGAATTCAATTCAACCAGCGTAGGTCCGAAATACTTGATGTAATCAAACATCGAGACATTAAGCATGCACAGCTCCTTGCAAAACACCTTCAGTCAGTAACGACAAAAAGATCAAAATTAGGATTGTTTTTTATCGTTCTTGGAAGAGATGGGGGGACAGAACGAATTTACTTGTCAAGGTTCCCTGCAGATTTTGGTATCGTTGCTGAAGAAACGCAGAACGAGTTACATGTCGAGTTGATTGAGCAAGTTTTTATGAAAAGCGAAAAAAGCTATAAAGCCGTTGTTTTTGACGGCACAAATGCAGACTCTGATTTTTGGATAGGGAAAGCGATCGACAAACAAGTCAACGACAATTCTGTTTCTATCTCAGGGTATTGGATAAAGGAATTCCTGAAAGCTGATTTTCGCACCACTTCAGCTGCAGGGACTCGCAGGTTAGCAAAAGCAATTATGGAAACCATCAATCAGACGAACGATCTTGAAATTAAAGAAGAACTCACATCCGCGGCAAGACTTTCAAGATCATTGGCTAATAAGATAATCAGCATGGATAACTTTGCTGATAAATTTGGACTTTCCGAAAAAACTAAGAATGCGCTAATATCAACACTTCGAAACAGGAATCTTCGTTTTGATCAATTTAAGTTTTCTACCAGTGAATTTAGGAAACATGTCAGATTCCGATCTCTTCAAATCAGCAACGGTGCGATTTTAACCGCTCCATTAAACAGTTTCGATCAATGCTTTACAAAGCAATGTATTGCTGATGATAGCGACGAATATTTATTTAGCACGCAAGGTACCATTGTCGATGATCGCTTAAGAGCTAAAAAATCATGAAGAGCTTACTGGAGTTATATACAAATCGATATAATAATATATTAGTCCCCGCCGCCAAAGGTATAAAAGGACTTCTAATTGATTATTTTGAGGACTTTGAAAGAATTGACCGAATTTCAGCTAGAGCAAAATCTATAGATAGGTTTATGCAAAAAGCTCAAAATGAAATTAACGGGAAACCGAAATACTCAGATCCATTGAATCAAATTCAAGATCAAATTGGTGCACGCATTGTTACATTCTATAAAAAGGATGTTGATCGTGTAAGCGAAGTAGTACTTAAATATTTCAGACATATAGAACTAACCTCAATTGTGCCTGATTCTGATGCCGAATTTGGATATTTCGGCAAACACTTTATTTTGATAATTCCTCCAGATGTGTCTGAAGCGGAAGTTTCCGGTTGCCCAAAATTCTTTGAATTACAGGTAAAGACTCTATTTCAACACTCTTGGAGCGAAGCGAATCACGACCTCGGTTACAAACCGAATTCAGATTTATCTTCGGAGATCAAAAGGAAGATCGCATTTACATCAGCTCAAGCATGGGGCGCAGACGAAATTTTCAACGATCTTTTTTTAAGAATGAACCATATAGAGAGCTGATTCTCGCGCCGCCGTATCAAACAATCTTTGGAAGCGATCCCAAAAATCAACCCAAAACTAAATCGTGCGAAAACGGGTCGGACCGCGCTAACCGACAGGAATTTAATTAGTAACGCTTAAAAATCACGCAATTTTTAGCCTTAAACGGCCCTTTTAATGCCAGCGCATAGATCTACCATGATAGTTTTACTTTAATATTTTAGAGCCATAAATAGGCATATTGGAGGTGACTTAAATGGGAAATTTAACAGTAGGTGAATTAAAAAAGAGACTCTCAGTTTACAAAGATTCTGCCAAGATATCGTTTGCCGGAGGATTGACTTTCTATCAATTGAAGACTTGGTCAGACAACGAACTCTTTGTTGAATTCAACGAACCAGAAGGTTATCTTTCAGACGAGTTTAGAAAGCGAAATCCTGGCGTCAAGGTTGTATTTATTGATCCCACCGGGGCAAACTGTAGCGCGTCTGGAATTATAGGTGATGTAGACGTTAGTGTAAGGTAATTAGTTATTGAGGCAGATTAACAGAAATGGGGCCATGCTAAGACCCACCGCCGAAGGATGTTAACAAGATGTCTATATAATATTCCCATGCAGCACGTAAAATGGACGTCTATTGATTATCAATTTTAGAGAATCATGGAAGAAGAAATGTACCCTGGCTTCGAATTACACTTTGAAATGACAATGAGATCATTCCTGGGAAATAAGGCGGATCATATTGCCGGTCAGGCGTATAGTCCTCAGGTTCGAAAAAAGTGGTATCGAAAAGCACTCCTAAAAGCCCAGAAGCAGATAATGTCTATTGATACATCCACATCCCATCGGGAGCAACTTAATACATGGTGTGAAGCGGCTTTAAAGGTCTTAGGAGAACGTAAATTAGATGAATATAAACTACTAATTTATTTGTTTCGTCTAATAAGTGCACTATTGGGATTTCGTGGTTTGAAAGGGGTAACTCTATATTCAGCATTTTTTTGGCAAAACAAAGGACAGTATTATACTGAGCAGCTTAATTCCGTTGCTGACCCAATGATTGATTATTATGATATTGAAAATTCCGTTTCTATAAGAAAAGAGCTCGTTAAAGAGCTAAAAGAGCGAGGCTTATCGGATTTTAAAATCGCACAAGTGTTGAACACAACGGAGTATCAAGTAAAAAAAATGAAAAATAATCTCTAACCTCGCCACGCACATGGCCTCGCAGTGGCGGGCCTCCTTGGCTTTGGCATAGTTTGGTCTTTAACTATTTTTTGCGGAGTCCGGAAACCCTGCTCGCATTGGTGGCGTTGTCCAAATTTCTGAGATAGTGTGCAAATATCGCAAAATATTTTGCGTTTTCAGGTCATTTTTCTGATTTTTAAAATTCGTCGAAAATCCGCTCCATACCCGCTTGTCAAAACATCACCACCACGCCAAAAACACCGACATTAAAGCATATCCATCCGAACCAGAATCCCATTGAATCCCGCCAAATCCCGTCAAATCCCGCCTATTCGTTTTGCTTAGATAGTGTGCGTGCGGTAAATGGATATAAATTTCCACGCTAAATCAGAATTATTCCCACGCTATCTCAGAAAAATACGGGCCTGCAAATACTGAACGCAAAAAACCTGTGCGAATCGTAATAAACGGATCGCCAGGCTGATTTAGCCGAGTTTTTGAGCTGAAATCCTCCCTAATAATTTGTGATCAACAGCTCCCTACCGGCGGTCTGCTTGGCCTTCGATACAGAATATTTCAAAACCACCGGTCTGATTTCGAACCGGCTAAAAACCTTCCGAATTTCCGGATGGTCGTTGATGCTCAAAATGAATTTGCCGTCTATGGTTGCGAGAACGTTGGCCATTTGCTTGTAGTCGCCGAGTTCCAAATTGTGCTCGTAATACGGCATTTTGTAATATGGCGGATCGCAATAAAACAGCACCTCCGGACGGTCATATTTGCCAACAAAAACGTCCCAGGTAAGGTGCTCGATGGTAACGCCGACCAGGCGAAGGTGAACAGCTGACAGTTCCTCCTCGAGGCGCAACAGGTTAATCCGAGGCGGATGCATGGGGCCGGCCCCAAACGTGCGGCCCTTAACCCGTCCTGCGAAGCAAAGACGCTGCGTGTAATAATAACGGGCGGCCCGCTGAATGTCGGTCAGGCCGCCAGCAGCTTGCTGGCGCTTCCAGTCCCCGAACCATTCTCGAGACGATAAAATCCATTTAAACTGCTTTAAAAATTCTTCGAGATGGTTCTGCAGCACCCGATAAAAAACGACCAAATCACTATCAAGATCATTGATCACTTCGTATTTCGAAAAAGGCTTTTTGAAAAACACCCAGGCCGCTCCCGCAAAGACCTCACAATAGGATTTGTGATCGGGCATCATGTCGATAATGGTTTGAGCCAATTTCGACTTACCACCAATATACGCTAATGGGCTGTTCACGGCCGTCTCCTTGTGTATTTGAATCAACGTGTGATATAGCCCTGATGCTTCACCCAAAGCATTGGGCCGTCTGATTTCAGATGTCTGGTTGAACCAAGGCAGCCATTCGCCCTGGGGATGTTAGCGCATCCACCAGGGCGGCCCAAACCTCCCTAACTCAACTTGGCGGCTTTCACCGCAGCATTAAGTCTGCGTTTGAGTTCCTTGTCGGAGTTCAGCGCCCGATTTATATATCTCTGGTTGTTACGGGCTACGAAAAAGGTTACTGCCACACCGAGGATAACCCCGGCGAGTAAAAATCCTGCTTCGATCATTTTTCTTTCGTTTGGGTATTTAACCCTCATCGCCAAACACCTAATGCAACCCGCAGCCAGACAGACTGACGCCGGTTAGTTGGGATGTTGATTCTCCGAGCGTGATCTCATATCCGCTCGATGGATCATTGTTTGAGTCAACCACAAATACATAAACAGTATTGTTGGTAGAAAAACCACCTTCTCGGACTGTAGCCGTAATTGATGAGTCGGACCAACTATCAATTGTGGCAATAGCGAGTTTAGTGCAGGATGTATAAATGGCATTGTTTCCGATTTCCACCCTGGCCGCTGCGTTATCTCCCGCAGCTATATAAATATCATCGAGGACATAGTTGTAGGTCGGATATGATGTTGACGCAAAATAGCCTGGAAAATTAATCCGGTCGAAACCAACGGCCATGTCACTTTCATCAAACCAAGCTACATCATGGTTTTCGTAGAATGTATGCCCGGATGAACTCACCGCTCCAAAAAACTCTCTCGACCCGGAATCGGTCGTTCCATTTCCTTTAAACCAAACAGACCACCTTACAGGCTCGTCCCACACCCACTGTTTGTTCGCTGCTGTGCTGCGCCCGGTGCCAGAACCCTGTCGTGGACTACCTTGGTCGTTAGAGTGAATGGTTTGCCAGTTGCCGCCACTATCAACTCCAGGCACCCACATATCCGGCTCGTTGTCCACACTCCAACCATCTGCGGTATAAAAAAACCATGCGTGTTTAACATTGGGAACCCCGTCGAGAGCTTCTTCTGTTGACGCCCCCGGCCACCTATAACCATCAGGCACATATGCAATTGATGATATGAATATTTCTATTTGGGTTGATCCAAAAATAAATCTATTTTGGACGGCCCCTGCCAGCCCGCAATGTCGGCTGCCCATATTGTTTGATAATGCAGGATCCGACCAGCCTTCACCGGGCCTCTGATTCCACGATCCCGTTACGGCAGCATCCGTGCTGCTAAATGTTTCATCATCTGACCCATCAGAAAAGTCGTCGAACAAGACAATTGTCGGTCCAGAGCCAAAGCTGGACCCGGATATCGTTATCTGCCGGCCGTTTTGAAACGTACCGCTTACACCCGTAATCGCAGGTGCAGCCATCGCCGAAGTGTATAAAAGACTAAAAAGAAGCGTCAGAAATATCCGTGTCATTTTCTATCCACCAATCTATGTGCATAGTCCCAGACCCAGCGTTAAATATTCTCACCCGAGCAAGCTGCCCTGTTTCGGTGCCGTCTATTGATTGTGTTCCTCCCGACCACGATGAGCCATCCGTTGACCACCAGACCTGAAATTCCGCGTTTCCTCCAGTTCCCTGTTTTACTCGCAATTTCCAATAAATTGTCGCTGGTGGGGAACTGATCTCGTTATAATTAATTTGCTTGGTCCCTCCGGTAGCCGTGACTTCCCAATCCTCATCATTTTGTATGCCGAGGATACCCAGTTGATTTGATGACCCGTCATAAAGCCTGACTGTTACTCCTGTACTGGAGTAGGATTCCGTAATACGCCACAGGAAAGCACAATATGTTTCACTTCTGGGCGTAACCGCTATTGATATATGCTCTCCCGCACCGAGTTCAATACACTCATCACCCTCCATGCTCAGCCCGGTAGTGCTGTAGTCATAATCAGGGGAACCAACTTCATCCGTCCAATCATCGTCATCTGCCTGTGTCTCAACTCCGTTTAAATGTACAAACGTTTGCCCACTCGCAACCGCCTGCCAACCACTGTCATAATAATAGCTGTCGCAGGTTTCCCACGAATCACCATCATAATAATAGCAATCGACCTCCGTGTCCCAATCCGCCCCGTCATAATAGTAGGTGTTAGCACAAACGACCGCTGCGAATAAGAGAATGGCTAATGCGATGAGTTTTTTCATTTTCCACCGCCATTAGGTATCATTGATGGAGGCACGCTGGTTTTAGCCTTTTCCTTTTTGGTCTCGGCAATTTGCTTCAGTTCTTTCCGCAGCACCGCCGCCTTGTTGCGTCGTTCGATGGATTCTTGCTTGGTGACTTTGAGAGATAGCCGCGTAATTAGAGATTTTAGTTGAACACTCTCGTCAAGCAACGCAGCGTGCTGAGCGGCAAGGTTCTCATACTTCAGTTGCCAGTTTTCTTCGGCCCATGCCGTGCCACAAAAAATCAGGAATACAATTAATACTCGAAACATATGTCCCCCGTTGCCGGACTGCCGATGCCTGTCCGGTCATCTGATAGAAAAAGACGGTTTACATTGCCGTCGCCGTTGACAATGAAAGCGCCGGATGCGCCTACCGCATTACCAAGAGCAGAAAGCACATTCGCCCCAAAGTCCGTCGAGTTGGGAACCGCATTGCCGCCCTCGGTAAGCGTATCAACTTCTAAAGATGTTCCAAGGTCGTATGCTCCAGATGCCATTTGATCAGGTCCAACGCCATCGTCCTCAATCATTGCTCCATCGAGCTTATCTGACCCATTATCCCACTGATTCGCTCCAACCGTAATATGCTTGCCTGTAGCAATTTCAAGGTCTTCTTCAAGGTTCAGATCAATTTTGATTTCCATCTGAGCGTCAGATTGGTCAACCAACCATGCGGTTGTGCGTGTGCCGCCGCTCATGTAAGTAGCCCAAATATCCGAGTCCTCGCTATCCTCGGTTGTCGTGATAAAATTGGCCCAAAAACCACCGGCCTCTTTGTCTGCGTTTTCGGAACCGGCACCGTCTGAATCGTTGAGGATCACATAAGGATCTGTGGAGGAATTCCAGATTGTGATATCATCTGGAACTTGAGCGTCAGTTACAGCGCCCTGCAAATCAGCCAAATCAAGCACACCTTCAAGGGCCGTTTCGAAACCCGCAATCGCCGCCATTGTCGCATAGTCTGCCGCAGTAACCAAAGACAAGCCGTTGGCACTCACAACATTTTCAGCCGACAACCCGGCTTCCGCCTCACTGGTCAAATAGGTGGCGTCGGTTGGCGCACCGGACCCACTTGGCCAAGAATCGTCAATGGCCTCGATCAGTTCGTTGAGCGTATCGTCGTCGGCATCGCCAAAGTTGGTATAGGAGTTTCCAGGAGTCAGATCCGTGAAGGCAGTATCACCAATGGCCGCCCCGGTCGCCATTGCCGTGACGCCGGTTTGTAAGATACTAATCGCTCCGGACACAGACACCGCCTCGATCCGGCTATCACCAACACCATCATAAATCAAAATTTGGGAGTTGTTCATGCCGGTGATTTCTGCCGTGATGCCGTCCAGAGTTGTATCGGACCCGCCAGCGCCCTCGACCGCTGTTTCCAGGGCTTGCAGGGCCGCTTTGATCGTCAAGTTGTCGTCTATCGTGCTGCCGTTGAACTCGCCCAGGTGGGTTGACCCTATGGCCACGCCCGAAAGAGTGACAAGATCGTCGGCCTGTAATGCGGCAACGGCAGCAGCCGCAGTGCCTGCGGCATCATACGATCCAGACAGGTCCGGAATATCACCTGCCTCAAGCCCGAATGTGACGGTGGCCCCGGAAAGATCCCAAGTGCCAGTGGGCGTCAGATCCAAACCATTTATGGTTGTCGTTAAAGTCAGCCATAAATCCCAAAGATCGTCCTGGCTAACAGCATGTGTGGTGTCCGCGTTGAAATTTCCCTCGGTAAAGGCTTCGTCCTGCACTTCTGCTGACCCTGCGGCTTGGGTATCCACACTAACCCATGCCGATCCAGACCACCGGCAGGTTACGACATCAGACCCGCCGCCCACGGTACAATCTGTTGCCCCGTCACCGTCCGTGACCTCGATCCGATCACCCGTTGTCGGAGATGTTGGCAGGGTGGCCACGGTGCATTGACCAATACGATAGGTAGTCCCTATAGCTAAATGCGTCACTCCTGCCTTGGTTTTGTACCCGGTACCGTCTTTTTCGAACGGGGACTCATCTCCCGGAGGCAAGGCCCATGCGTTGGTAACGCATATGGCCATCACGAGTAAAATTAGAGTAAAAAGTGCTTTTTTCATCTCACACTCTCCAGATAAAGGGTGAGCTGCTCACCTTCCCCGGGCGACGTCAGACCGACTGTCAGACCTCCATAAATCGACAAATATCCGCCGGACTCGGTGTAACTGGCCACCTTGACCAATTGGGCCGTCGTTGTGCTGCGGTCGGCGATGGTGGCACTTTCCATGGCATCGGTAAGGGTGACGGTGTACTGTCCAGATAGCGTGCCGATAGGCACCGTCTTGAGACGATATGAGTAAAGCCCGTTGACCAGCTTCTTGTCATCTCCATTCAGGTACGAAAACAGATCGAAGTTGGTACTCGAGGCGTCGGCCGTGAGATCTATTTTTACCAAGGCCTTGCCTTCCGCCTTGTTGTATTTGATAACGGAGGCGGCGATTTCCCATTCGGCCATCACAGGACCGGACGGTAGTGTAAAAAAGCATAATGCGATGAGTATCAGCAGCGTTCGTTTCATGACGGTCCTCCCTCAAGTTTATTTTGCTCGATCAATTTCCTGCTTTTTTGCATGTCGTCCAGAACACCGATCAGGGCCATGACAGCCGGGTCCGGCTTTGGGCGGCCGTTTCCGTTATGGTCAGTTTCGGTCATGTTGTTGCGAAAGGACTCGGTCGCCTGTTGATTTCCCAGCAGCAATGCGTTCGTGTGCCAGTGCAGCCGGGCGCGATACAAATCCAGACATTCCGCGACTCGAACATTCCCGCCATCTTTGGCTTTCAGATCCGCCTCCACCCATGCCGGACATCCGTCCTCTCCATTCCATGAGCGCTGCGGACAACCTTTTTTAAACTCTTTCAGTCCTCTGATGCACGGTGGTTTTCTCATCTTAATCCTTGGTTGCGGCAATGACTTCCTGGTAGTACGGAGGCGAAACCGAGCTAGTAGAAAACGGGTTGCTGCCTTGAGCCCCGCTGCTGATATAAGTTCTATCAAGGGTGGTCAGATCAGATGGCTTTTTCCATGCGGTTGCTCCGGATCCGGAAGCCACGGTTACCTCCTCGACAAAGGCCTCATAATTTTCCGTATCCGCTCTTATGGCTTTCAATGTTTCCGGATCGGTCGCATGGTAATCATAAATAAACATGGTGTGCCGGTGATCATTCAAATCATGGCTGTGCCCAGCTTGCGGATTGATATCTCCTCCGCTGCCGATATCCCCTGTTGCGGCATAGCAGAGCATGGCGTTGTCCTGCCAGTCGTCTTTACGCGTCCATCCGGTCGGCGCGGTATTTTGCCCGAACGCCGCGATACAGGTGCCGGCTTCGATATCTCCGGCGATACGGGCCGCTGCCTCTGCGGCATCGCCGGCTATCCTTGCTGCGGTTTCCTCGTCGGACGCAGCCTCGAAATACTGCAGCCACCGGTCCATAACCCGGAACGCCCAATTGAAATATTGGAACGGCGGTTTTTCCAACTTCAGCCAACCGGCCAATTTTTTGGCGCCGGATGGCTCGATAAATTTATCCGGGTCATCATCGGTGATCCACTCCAAATGCCCGGTTGTCGGTTTATCCGCCACGTTTTACTCCTTTTCTCAATTCACTTCTGCATTTTCGATCCCATTGACTGTCGGCGTTTCCGTCCAGTTTACCGTTGGTCCGGATGCGGCCTCCTCATCATAAACGTAGGCGCCTATGGGCCAACCCTCCGTGTCCATGCTTCTCGCGTCGATAATGATCTGATCCGGATCGGTGTCGTGGAACACTGTATCCGGTCCAAAAGCAAAGTCCCAGGGAATTGGATACGACTGCCCTTGGATCGTCAGTGTTGCGATATTGCCGCTCCCGAGATCCGCGCCCTGATCTATCAAAACGGTGCTGCTGGATGTCAGCCTGAAATCTCCTGCCGCCATATTACTAAGATAGGGATTGCCTACAGTATTCGTATCTGCAACTTGGCCCTGCAAGCCATTGTTGGTGAAACTGAGATCCGACCCGGCATCGGTTGTGTTGTCGTAAAGCCGCACAAAAATGCCGGTAGTATCCGGATCATAAGCGTGATTATTCCCTTGAATTATACCAGTTCCCGCGTCATCCAAATTGTCCCGTTGGCTCATAAAACGATAATCGGTCCTATTCATTCTGGCTTCGATTATCAGATTGTTACGAATCTTCGGCCCCTGCTCAAATTGATCTGCGTTGCAAGCCCACTTAATTCCCGAGTATGAGTAAGAGGTAGAAGGAAACCCACCCGCATATGTCCACCCAAGAGAAGCATCTTCGGTTGCGGGCCTATAGATGGTGTTGTTAAAAGCCCACATATTGACAAAATCGTCATGGCTCCCATTTTTTACTGCCGCATAGTTGATTCCCGAAAACTGGATGGTGTCCAAAATATTGGAAAAAACATATCCATTTATCACATCGAGCCCATTTAGCTCGAACGTCCCATCAAAAGCTTGCGAAACGTTAATACCCATCCCGCAATTTTTTACCCGGTTCCCATAAACAAAAAAGTTTGCCGGATCGTAACCAATAGAAATGCCGCCAGCGGTACCCCAATCTTTATCGTCAGCGTGGATATTGAGAACATTATTAAACCTGACAATAATTGGGCCTTCTGCCGTCAAGGCGGCATCACCTTTAATGTCTATGCCTATCCTATGATTCTGTTGATACCAAATATCGCGTACGATATTATATTCAACCAAAGCGTTGCGAACATCGTTCAAGTACATTCCCACCTGATTATAATCTGTGCTTTCCGCGTGCAGGTAGTTGAATGAGATAATTAGATCATCGACGTTATCAAGGCCCATGTGAGGCAAAACGGTGTAGGTATTATTGGGAGCCAGCTTTCCGATGTCATATAGATTGTTACCGTTATATCGACTCCCACCAATCGTCAGGTTATCCACAAAATCGTCTTGGCTTCCGGAGTTGGATTTTAAAACGGAAATGCCACGACCCATTAATGAGTAAAACGTACTGTTTGTGATTGTGCTCGTGTCTACGTTTCCATCATAAAGAACTCCGCTCACCGTCCGGTAAAACGTGCAATTATCGATGTCGATATTAGTAGCTTCGTTGGCGGTCGTACCGTAAATATAGATCCCCGAACGAAAAACCTTTGCGTCGCCACCGTTGGGAGAGCTGCCACCCACCGGGTCCGTGGTGGATGTCCAGGCAGTGGTCTGGCCATCGAAATCGATGTTTTTGAAAATAAGAAAATCCTCACCGGTCACATAGATGCAGCCACGATAATGGGATAGATCGTCGTCACTATCCAGACTCCAATAACCATCGGGCGCGGAGGCGTCGTAGGCGCTTGCATTTCCATCATACGTTACAGGATTGCCGGACGTGCCGCTATTGGGAACCGAAAACATTTCGGTGAAAGCCCCAGTAAAAATCACCGTATCGCCAGCCAGATCGGCAAAATTCCCCGTTCCAGCTTCCACAGTAGATTTGCTGGCACGGTTGGCGTAGTCGTCGCCGGATCCGTCACCAGCACTCGATTGAGCAGCCCAAAAATTGGCCGCGAAAACTGGCTGAACGGTAACGAGATAAACAAGCAGATATATGAGATATCGTTTGATCATTAGATGGGCACCTTAACGCTCACACGCGGCATCATATAGAGAAAGACATCGCCAGTTCCGCCACTACCATCAACCTGCAAAATAATGGCAACCCTGCACACGTCATCGCCGGCCGTGGTGGGTTTCACCAATGTCTGTAAGCCGCCCCCGGTCGTACCGGCATACAGGGGCTTGCCTTCATCCTGGTTGCCCGTCAGGGTCGTAAACCCATCCCGCCGCGCAAGCATACCCTCCACGCGCACCGTGATACTGTTTCCGGTTGTGGCCGTGGAAACCGCCACGCCAATCATGGGAAAGGTTTCCTTGTCCGTAGCCGTGACATCGGCGTCGAAAAGAAAGATGCGGCCGCCGTCATTCACACCATCGTTTTTGAAATAAACCTGGGGGAATCCGGAAAAACTGGCCAGATTGATATCCTCGCCGGCGGTCAGGGTGAGATAATCCACGGCCATATATTCGCCATCGGAAAGACTGCTCAGCGTGCCGGTGACGCCGGCCGCAACATACCCCTGGGCTTCGGCTTCGGTGGCGATCTGCGTGTTGGTCACATCCTCGAGCTTGCCTTCGTCATCAAGCTCCGATTCTTTCAAAATCGGCCCGTCGTCGGGATCCCATTTTCTCCACACCCCCTGGGTGGAGAAATCGTCGGGCCGGATAATGTCAGGGCTTGATTCGGCATCTGTGCCGTCCGCATCGAAGAGGAAGACTTGATAGGTAACCGTTGTGCCGCTGATGCTCGCCCTTACTGCCACGTCTCCATCGGAGAGATTCTCGTAATTCGGAGACCCGTAGCCCGTAATGTCCAGGGCGTCCAGGGCGCCGACGCCGCCGCCGGTCAAAGACGTTACGCCCCAAAGGTTGGCCGCCTGCCCTTGGGTCGCTACCAAAAGGATCAGCAAAGAAAAAATTGAAAGGATTTTTCTCATTTTAATAGTCCTTGAAAGTTATTCCGCCCGTGTCCTTGAAAGCGATGCCGCCCGTGTCCTTGAATGAAATAGCCACCCTTTCGGATGTCATCTGGATATAGGCCAATTCTCCGCCGGATGTCGGGTCGTCCACATCGCTGAATCCGTTGACCGTCGGATCGTCCGGATCGAAGCCGAAAGCGTTGGTGGGCGAAAAAATGATCGCCAGAAAATTCACCTCGACGCCGGCGGCCGACACCTTCTGCATAAGGTCGTAAACGAACTGGCTGATATCGCCATCGATTGGTTCGTCCGCATATAGATCGACCTGCGCCGGGTAGACCTCGACCACCCGGATGGTCTCGGCCTGGGAAATGATCCGCCAGACGCTGATGATATCTTCCAGCGTTCCCCGGCTGACCAGTTGCCCGCAACGCGCCTTGAGGAGGATGCGGTAAATGGCATCGCTCCAGCCGGCCCTGGGCGTGCCCACGATCCGGCCAATGCCGTCCAGCTGGGCGCCCTCGGAGTCGTCGATGCTCAGGCGCCCAGTCAGCGACGCAACGGCATCCTCCACCCCCTGCACCGGTTGCCCGTAAAGCGCCTGAATCAGCGCGGCAATATTCGGGCTGTGCCGGTACTGCATCAACAGCCGGGCCTGGGCGTCGGCCGTATGCGTGGTGATTGGAACAATCATGATGTCGTCACCGTGATGTTGCCGTGGGTCCAGGAGGACATCTCAACATCACCGCCCGACCCGTCGTCGATGTCCACGTTGTCGTCGCCGGTCGGTCCGGAATCCGTGCCGATCCTCACCGTCACATCGGTGATCCCGGCCACTTGGGCCAGCTGGGCCACCAGGCTCGGATAGACCACGATGTCCACTCCGGCGCCCAGATCATTTCCCCATTCCACCAGCAGATCTTTGATGACCGCATCGCCGTTGTCCGGGTAGTCGTCGTCAACCGTCAGGTCCAGCTCCAGGTAAATCGGGACCAGCACCGGCCTGGAAAACCGGCAGGTGTGGGTATAACCCTGGCTGTCCACCACATCCACGGATATATCGCCGTGAGGGCGAATGCCGGCCGGCTTGGCTTTCAGCATGAGCGTATCCGCAATCTCCTGATCCCGGTCGGTGACGCCCCCGGCCTGATAAACCACCACGGCAATCGATTTGGCCGGGATGCCGCGGGCGTCCGTTTCCAGCGTGTAGTTCTCGAACACGCTGCAGTGCTCGATGGCGGCTTTGGTGGTATCCTCGTTCAACGCCAGAATGGCCTTGCGGATCGCCTCGGTCGGCCCGGCATGGGATATCTGCAGGTTGTCATTTCTGCGAATTCTCAGCTCCGCGTCGGTTTCCAGGTCGCGCCCCTCGACGGCCGCGTTGGGATTGGTGACGCTGTCCAGCCCGGAAATCGGTGTGTCGATGTTGGTCAGCGCCCCGGCAGACACGGAAATGGGTCCGGTTTCGGTGGCGATGCAGTCCACCGTGGCGCTGCCGCCGGAAAGGGTCGCCTCTTCTTCGGTTTCGAAAGTCACATCCGGCGCACCGTCTACCGAGAGGACCGTTCCTGCCGGAACCACGGTGCCGTCGGTTCCGGACAGGGTGACGCCGGATATCCGGCTGTACGCCGCCGGCAGCCGGGTATGGGCCGTGATCGATGCACAGTGGTCCAGGCTGATGCCGTCGGCCGAATCCGGATACAGGGCGTTGTAGAGATCCTGCAGCGCCTCCCAGAGCAGGGCCTCGCGCTCGGCGAAAATACTTTTCAGCTGGCCGAACACGGATGGTGCGGTCGTGTTGATGTGCACCCCGAACGCGGCCCGGAGAGCGCCCTCGATCTCCGCTTCGCACTCGTTGATGGTTTTAAGGACAAACCCTTGCGCTGTCAGGCCGCTCATGGCACCACCTCTTCGAAGTAGATCTGCTCGCCTTCCTCATTGATCGCCCCGAACGCCACTTTCAGCTGCCGGGTCCGGGAATCCGCCAGCAGATCAAACGCAGTCAGCTCAACGATGCCCGGCGTATTGATAATGACCGATTTGAAAATGCCATCCAGCACCACCGGGTTGGATTGCTTCACGAGAACTTGCTGCAAATAGGGTACGCCCTCGCGCAGGTCCCGGAACCATTCACCCATCCACGTCTTCAGCCGCTGGGCCAGGTGTTGCTCGATGGCGTCGCCTTCGGTCACCTTGGCCAGATCGCGGTTGGAGACGATCAGATCCCAATTGCTGTCCAGGGCCAGGTCCACTATTCGAGGTCCCCCTTACCGGTCAGCGCCCCGCCCAGGCTGTCCAGAAACGTGCCAGGTGTGGCATTTCCGTTGGCCGTGATGTGGTCAACGATAGCCGTACAGATCACCTGCCACTGTTGCTCGAGGATCGCCTTCTCATTGACGTCCAGCATGCCGCCCGGAACCGTGGCGGCAATCGCCGCCGCCACTTCCGAACCCATCTGGTTGCCGTTCATCGCCATCGCTATGTCCTCTTGATCGTTGCCAGCCGGCTGCGGTCATCCTGCAGTGCTGTGATGGTCGTATGGTAAAACGGCATGGCGCCCGCCGCCGTTATTACCCTCGCATCGATCAGATGTCCGATGAGGCTGTCCACGATGGTGAGAAATTCCTCCGACGCGCCGGAAATGGAGATTTTCCCGGAAGGTTCCATCTCGATGCGCATCTGATTATTTTGCAGCACCGTATTGGCGGCGCTGGTATCGGATAGCGGGTTGCCGAACGGTCGCAGCCCGGGAATAAAAATCGGATCCTTGATATGATGAATCCGGGCATCGGACGGCGCTACGATCTGTCCGCTGCCGGCCAGCCAGGCGTCCAGACTGCGGTCCGCGAACACCAGCATGCCCAGGTCGCCGGATGCCACCGGAAGATGCAGGTAGGCACTGCCCCCCGCCGCCGACGGCCACTGCACCGGCACGTCCGTGATCACCGGAAGTTCCGCCCGGCCGCTGTCTCCTTCGGAAAGTTTCTGAATATACTGTTTTTTGAAAAGCGGCTTGACGTTGGCCTTCTGAGCAGAATGATCGTATTTTTCGATGCGGGCGGGAAGGCACACGCGCAGGTCCAGCATCTGGCGCCGGATAGCGTCCATGATGACTTTGGCCATCGTCTTGCCCGCTTTTCCGCTCATAGGGTCACCGCCACGCCTTCAGCGTACCAGCTCTGGCCGTGGGTATCGCCGACGAAGTCCACCGCCTCCAGTTTGTACAAACCGTTTACGGATTGATTCTGATCACATTGAATTTTTACCAGTCGGCCCGGTGCGATGCCGGGAAGAATCAGGGCCGTGAACTCAATCCCGGCCGTTCCTTCGTTGACATCGCGCAGCACGGGCACGCCCACCAGCCCGGTGGCGGGCGTAAGCAAAACAGCCTCTGCCGGCAGGGCCTGGTTTTTGGGCAGCACCTGCAGCGTGTTATTCTGGATCGACCACTCCAACCCCTGGTTTTTGGTCAGCCGATCCATCGCGTCTTTGCTCATTTCGGATAGCACGTCACCGCGCTCCGTTTTTTTGGACTCGATCCCGATCATGGAACCCAACGCCACTTTGCCCTGTTCGACGAACGACTTGGCCACATCCTGCATGATGGCTTTCATGTCCGTGCCCGCCGCGTAACTGCGGTCCACGTGCACGCGCCGGATTGCATTGCGGCCGTCCCCGCATTCGATGGTGGTCACCCAGTCGGCGCCCTGGCGGGAAACGTAGGCGCGGGCGACGTCGCCGACGTAGAGCGTTTCCAGGCGGTCCCCGTAACCGGCCTCCAGCATCACGAACGCATCCTCTTTGCTCAC
Organism: Desulfosarcina widdelii; assembly: GCF_009688965.1. Lineage (GTDB taxonomy): Bacteria > Desulfobacterota > Desulfobacteria > Desulfobacterales > Desulfosarcinaceae > Desulfosarcina > Desulfosarcina widdelii. Next base: position 1,924,537 of record NZ_AP021875.1, read on the forward strand.
CATCGCCCGCGAATTTTTCGATAGGTTGTACAGGGTGATTTTGGCCGTGTTGGGAAAGCTTTCCGAGTTCTTCTCGATCTGGAACACCGTGCGCAAACCAGTAATCTTGAGGGCCTCGCCGCTTTTGCGGCTGCCCAGGGTAACGGCGCTATTGCGTTCGAAAAGCCGATCACTCATCCTCGGCCTCCACATAGATCAGCTTGACGTCCTGGCCGAAATTCTCCCGGTCCGGCTCGCCGTATGTGTCGACGAAGTTGACCACGAACAGCCGCCCCGGGGGGAATGCGGCGTCGGAATAATGGGCCAGCAGGTCCACACCCAGGCGAACGGCCCGGCCGGCCAGAAGAACCGTCTCGTCGGCGGCCAGCAGGTCCAGGAACCAGGCATCGGCCCGAGTGTTGTACCGCAGCCGGAATCCGTACACCGTGCCGTCCAGTTCGATGTTGAAACTCTGGTAGGGCGTATCCGCCGCAACGGGTAATGCCACCAGGCCCATTACTCATCTCCAACAATCAGTTGATAAAGCCAGCTGGCGTACTTTTCCTCGGCGTCGCTCAGCGTCGAGGATTGCTGCCGGCCGGCCTGCTTTTCGGAAGATCCCAGATCCCGCGTATCCTCGCTCAATGCCTCCCTGGGCACCGCCACCGTCTCGCTGTTGACGATCCGGACTTCCCGGAAGGAAGCCGAGAAAACCAGCGCCCCGGCATTTTGCGCCGTGCGCAACGGAGAAAACCGTTCCATCACCATGTTCGTAAATGTGGCCAGCCCCGACACGATGGTCAGCAAAACTTTTTTCTCGTAAATTTCCTCGAATACATCCAGGGCCGCCCTGGCCGGCTTCGGCGATGCGGCCACCATGCGATTGCCCAGGATAACCGCCGCCGCCGTGGCCACGGTTTTCGCCGGTCCGGAAAAAATCCCGCCCACGATGCCGGCGGCATTGCCGATCATGGCCGTGGTCAGGTTGATGGGCGAATCGCTCACTGATCCATCGATGTTCAGCGTCCGGCCCTTTTGGATGATGTGGTCCGAGATCTCGGAACCGTCCTCCACCGCGTGGGCCGTGGCATGGGCGTCAAGGGAAAACCGCTCGCTGTGCGTGCAGTCCACCTGCAGCAGCACGCGTTCCGCATCGCCGGTGTTGTACTGCAGGGTCAGCCGGCGCGGAAAAAAAACGGTATGAATGCTTTCGAAGGCCATGATTCACTCTGCCGTTGCCGGCTCCAGATATCCGGAAGCGTCCTGGAGCATTCGCTGAATACCATCCGACACGCCGCTTCTCACCGCGCCGGCCACTTCCGATGCCGGCGTGCCTTCAGGGACGCTGACGTTGATGGGCGCATTGACGTTAACACGCTGCCGGTTGTTGACAATGCCGGCAGTGGAGGCAGGCGCATCGCCCGGCCCCATGCCGAATAGCGAAAAAATATCTTGTATCTTGCCGCCCATCCATTTGGCGCTCGTCTCCAGCGGATCGTCGATAAACTTCGTTACTGCTTCGATTTTATCTAGGATGGGCTGTAGAATCTCCTTGATGATAAAATCGTAAATGCCTTGAAAGATCTTAAAAAGCTTATCCTTCCATTCGATTGCTTTTAACCGAACCGTCTCGAATGCCTTCTTGAAGTTCTCAACGAGCAACCCGGTAATGGACTTGTCTCCCTGGATGTATCGATAGATATCCTCGAGCACCAGGGTGATGCCCGCTGCGGCTGCGGCGATGGCTGCCGGAACCCATGCGGCCGGACCCAGGGCGGCCAACCAAGCGGTGATGGCGGACAGGCGCACCGCCGCCAGCGCCCGCACGATGGCACCGAGCCCCATCAAGACATTGGCAATGGCAGAACCGGCCCAAACCGCCATGAACAGCCCGCCTGCGATCCCCGCCAATCGCATGGCCCGCTCCAACCCTCCGAAGCGGTCGACCAGATCGGAGAGAATAATGTAGAGCACCCGGCCGACATCGATCATGCCCCGGATAAACTGGGTCAGCGCGCGGATCGCCCCTTGCAGGTTGGCCTTGATGATCTCCCGGTGCGTCGCCACCCACAGGCGGAACTGCTGCAAGCCCCGTATCATCATGGGCAGCAGGCCCACGCCCACGGCATTCTTGATACCCACCAGCACCAGCTGCGCCCGGGTCATTTCGTCATTGAACGTCTCGGCGTTGCGGGCATCCGCCTCCCCGATCACGAAGCCCAGGGAGCGCGCGTCGGCCCGCATCTCCCGCAGGGCTGCCCCGCCGTTGCGCAGCATGTTGACCATGCTGACGCCTTCGGTGTCGAACAACTTGAAGGCCAGGGCCACCCGCTTGCTGGGGTCTTCGATTCGCGCCATGCCGTCGGCAATGTCCTCGAGCAGATCGGCGCTTTTTCTCACACGTCCTTCGCCGTCCGTGACGACAACGCCCAGCTCCCTGAGGGCGTCCTTGGCCACGCCGGTGCCCTCGGCAGCCTCGGCCGCCCGGCGGGTCATGCGCTGGAGGCCGGTGTCGAAGTTGGTCTGGGCGATGCCGGACAGCTCGGCGGCATAGCGCAGCTCCTGAAGCGCCTCGACGTTCACTCCCAGCTTGTCGGCCGTCTTGGCCGCCTGGTCGCCAAAGCCGGCCACCTGTTTAGTCAGGCCAACTAGGAGCCCGGTACCCGCCGTTACCACCGCGCCCAAACCAAAAATCATATGCTTTGCGCTTCGGACCCCTTTTTCCAATTTATTGAGGTCTTCGTCTTTAACGTCGAAGCCGATGCTGACGAACAGATCGCGGATCTTCATGATTGTTTGCCCCTGCGGTTATCGACCGCCCACCGTTCGGCCTCGGACTGGATGTCCAGGGCCTCGTGGGCGTCGGCCAGGTCGCACAGCGACCAGTGGGTCTCGATCTCTTCCAGTGTGGTGATCCGGGCCGCCACCGGACGCCACAGATACCAGTTTACGTTTGTGGGTCCGGGGTCATAGCCGCCAGCCTGGCCACCAGGTCCCTGGCGGCGCCGGACCATTCGTCGAAAAAATCCGAGTACTCCGCTTGCAGCGCCGCGCCGACCACCTTGAACAGGTGCGGCAGGCGCCCCTTGAAAATCGAATCGAAGTTCCGGGACACTTCTCCGCGTCCCTTGCAGATCGCCTGGGAGAGAAGATCGTCCACGATGCCTTCGACCTCGTTTTCGTCGATACGGTCGCACAGCGCGCCCATTATTCTGGAAATGTCCAGGTCGGCATCCATGAGGCTTTTGAAATTGGCCTTGGCACCGTCCGCCACGGCCCCGGCAGGTGCGCCCACAATCTTGAAGATGCGCAGCAGCAGCTTCATGGACTGCTTGGGCGGCATCTGGTGAAACGTGTACTCATGGTCATCGATGATTTTTACGACGGCTTCTCTTCCCATCAGTTACCTCCCACGGTGAACTCGGCCAGCGCGCCCTTCAACGTCCACTCGCGTTCCCCCGACTCCTTTCCAAACTCGCTGCCCGCCTGCCGGATCACGGTCCCCTCGGGCATGGCATACAGGGAATACCCGGAGCTGTCCTTCACCACGCATGAAAGCAACGCATCTGACTTCTCATAGGCGGAAAGAACGCCGTTGTCCTGTGATGTCTGTGGCAACGTGATCTTAATGGCGCCCAGGGTGTTCAGGTTTTTGGTCCGGGTCGCCTCGCCGGACGTGCCGGCCGAAAACGACCAGCTGTCCTCGTCGCGTCCGACCACGACCTTGTTCCAGCTCTTGATGATCGATCCGCCTACGATCAGGCTCACCTGGTCGGGGTTGTAGGTTTTGGTCTCCATGATGCCTCTCCTCGTTTTCTATGTCCTATCGCCTATAGCCCGATCTTTACAGTGTCAGCTTGCCGGCGATGCTCACCTTGTGCACCGCGTAGGCCAGCGTGGCGGCGAACTCCACGTCGTTGAGAAAACGCTGGGCCTTTTCCAGCGGGTCGAGGGCGTCGATGTCCGGCATGGTGATGTCGACGGTGCCGGCCACGAGAAAATCGGCGTCAACAGCTTTTTGCAGCCGGTATCGCAATTCGGTCTCAATCACCGTCAAACCCTGCACGGTAAAGGGAATCTTGTTCGCGTTGATCAGCTTCAAGTAAATACCCTCGGCGATGCGCGCCTTGAGCCAGTCGCACCCGCGAATGGTATCGATGTACTCTCCGGATGCCATGACGCCTTCGCCGGAAATGATATTCACGCCGGCCACGGTTTCGTAAAAATTGGCGCTCTTGGCTTTCAGGTTGGTGACGGCGGTGGTGGTCAGATCGTCGGCCGTGATCCCGGAAAGCTGTTTGAATTTCCAGGTGATGGATCCGGGGTCCTCGGGCAGGCAGCGTCCCAGCCAGGCCCCTTCCGGATAATTGGCGTGGTCGGCGCTGTACATGATCGCCGTTCGGTCGTAGGCCGCCGCCTGAAGGGTGGAAGCGATGTCCGTGTCCGCACTGGTGATCATGGCCGCTTCTGCGATGCAGGCGATGAAGATCTTGTCGCGCGGCTCGATCCAGGCCGCCGCCGCCGCGATATCGGCGATCTGATCGGACTCCTCGCCGTCGCGGGTAAGCATCAGGGCGTACCAGTCGCCATGAGCCTCCTGCATGGCCGACAGTTCGTCTCCCAGGGTCTCGGCCGTATCGTAGCGGCCGATAACGATCTGCTCGGGCCGGATGTCCTGGCCGAACAGGGCCGCCGCCGCTTTCCATTGCTCCGTGGTCGTCTCGAAGTCGGCCTCGATCGCCTCGATGGAATTGTAAACGCGGTACCGGTCGGTGGTTTCTCCCTCGGTGAATTCGGCATTCGCCAGCGGCCCGAATACCAGCGGCGTGCCGAATCCGGCCTGGGTGATCTTGGCCGTCTCGCGGGTGATGTTGACTACGACAATGTCGTTCAGTTGGGTTCCCATGATTTACTCCACCTCGATGGTTATGGTTTGGTCGCAAACGCCGCTGGAGATGCCCACCTTGTGGATTTCTCCCGGCGTATCGGTTGCAGCCTCGGCCCAGGCGATGAAAATGTCGATCACCGCCCGGCCTTCGTGCTGGGTGTCCATCAGCGCCGTGATGTCGCGCGGGCCGTCATGGCCCCACACGGCAAACCCGGCTTGCCTTAGGGTCGTCTGGTGGGTCGGCAGCTGCAGGGCGTCTTCGACCGCAACCGCCATGACCAGGGCATTGTCGCCGAAAGTGCTCACGCTCAGCGTAGCCAGCTTGCGCAGGGCATGGGCAAAGGTGTCCTCGGCATCCCACCGCTGCTCTCCCGGACCGGTGGACTGCGGTCCGGCAATGATGTCCAGGGAAGCAAACGGCGCATTCGGACGCTGGCCGCCCTCATGCTCCCAGATGACCGTGACGCCGGTTAAAATCGCCTGAATCCAGGCGTGCAACGCGTTTTCCCGTGCGGTGCTCAGCCGCTGCATTATTGCTCCTCGACGCGCATCAGCCGCGCCTTGTAGTGCGGCTGGTTGAACGGGGTCCAGTCCTCGACCGCCTGGACTTCGTATTCGATGCCGTCTCCCCGCTTGACAACATCCCCGTTCTCCAGGGCGAAGGCGGTGTAAATCTTGAGCGGCTGTCGTTCGCGGTCGCCCTCGGGCAGCTGCTGCAGTTCCCTGCCGGACAGCGGCTGGATGTTGCCGGAGGCCGAATGATCGGTGGCCGTGCCGTCCACCCAGCGTCCGTTCACGTAGCTGCCGGCGGCCTTTCGGGTGACGGTGATGGTTTCAACGGCCAGCTTCATAGTTTTACCTGGTGGTTGATGGCATCTCTTAAATGGCCGTCGTCGTTGAGCGGCTTAGGTTTGGTGCGGCCGCGCCGGATCTTGGCAGCCTTGACCGAGTCCGCGTTTTCAACATAGGGCTCGCCGCCGGCCAGAATTTTATTAACGACCTTGCCAACAAACCAGATCCCGAGGCGGTTCAAAAACGTCTTCTGATTTCGCTTGCCGGTAACGATGTCCACTTTGGCCTTATCCACGATCTTGCGGACATTCTCTTTCTCTTCGTCCAGCGTCGAACGCAAAAACGAGCGCTTCGGGATCGTGACGTCGTGATTCTTGCCGGCCCGGTCGGTCCCGAACTCGTTGGCCCCGGCGATGATCACCATTTCGGAATTCTTCTCGCCGAAAACGCCCACATCGACACGGCCGTGCAGCTTTTTCACCTGCCGCTCGAAATCCTCCATTCCGCTGTCGATGATCGTCACGCTCATGGTCTCACCGTCATGATGCCGGCCACCGTGCAGCGCCGCAGCCGTTTGTACTCGCGGCCGTACTTGGTTTCGTCCAGGTCATCGGCGTTGCTCCCTGGGACGGCATAGGTGGTGGAAACGTCGCCGGTTTTCTCGCTGGCCACCGCAGGTCCGGACTCGGATTTGGCGATCATGGACAGCTTGTGGGCCGCCAGGTAGCGCTGGGCCATCTCCTGTTTCGCCCCCCAGGCCGATTCGGTGATCAGCGTCGCCACATCGGCCAGGATGAGGTCCCAGGAAGCCTGGGACGCCCCATCCAGTTCGGGCGCGATGGCCAGCACGTTGGCTGCGTTGGTGTCGGACACTTACGCCTCCGCTTTTTTCTTCTCGATCTCGGCGATCTTTTCCAGCTGATCGTCGATGGCCGCCAGCACGGTCTTGCGCTGGCTGCCGGATGCCTCGAAGGACCGGTATTCTTCCAGTTTGGCCACATCCGTAGTTCCATCGACCAGCTCGACGAAATCCTTGGCCGTCAGGTCGTCAAGGCTCACCGTTTCGGTGGTCTCGGTCGGCTTGCCCACGGGAACCAGGAAGTTTCCGTAATGGTGTTTCCAGTCCTCTTCTCCGGCGGTTTTCAGGACCGCCTCGAAGATTTCCGGATCCACGTTGTTGTTGCCGGGATAAAAAGATACCTCACCACGGGCCTTGCCCTTTTTCCAGGGCAGATGGGTCAAAGTCGGGCTTGTGTTAACGACGATCATGTCACCCTCCTGTAAAACGGCCCCGGCCAGACGCCGGGACCAGTGTCTGTCGAAATTTCGGTTAGATGCCGGTGAAAAAGAGAAACGCCAGCGGATAGCGAACCACCACGCCGCCGATGCGCGACTCTCCGGGCACGATCATTTCCAGGCCCTTTTCCTGGGCCGGGTAAACGGTCAGTTCCATCGGGATGCGCAGCTCGAAATTCTCGCGGGATTTCTCGTAGATCACCGCCCCGTCCTTGGTGCCGGAAACAAAGGCGTTGTCCAGCTCGCCATACATGGGCTCGATGGTTTTGAGACCGAACTTGTCGGACTTGGAAAGGATGAACTCCAGAATCGTCACATCGCTTTGCGCGCTGCGCGGCGTGCCGGCGATCAGATCGTACTGCTCGTTGGGCAGCAGCATGGTGTCCGCCTCATGCACGCCCTTGGATTGGCTTCTTACCTTGGCGGTCATGAGACGGACGTCGGTAATGATTTCGTCCGGGGTCTTGCTCGCCCAGTCGGGCGTGCCGGCATCGCCGTTTAGGGCCGCCAGCGTGGGAATGCTGCTGTTGGTCAGAAAGCCGGGAATGCCGCTGGCCGAATGGCCGGTCCAGGCAATGGCGGATTCTTTCTCACGGATGCCGCGCCGCTGGGCCGCAGCCTTTTCCGTTTCCAGGCCCACGCCGGCCATCATGGCGGCCCGAATTTCCTGTCGATTGTAGCCCACGGCGATACCCAGGGAACGAACCGGATGGGACACGCTCTTGCCGTAAACATCGGCACGGGGCAGGTCCTGGCTGTAATCGGAAATGATTTTTGCCATGCCCACACGGTCGTACATGATGTACGTGATGGTTTCGGCGCCGGGGTTGTCGCGGTTGGACACCGGGATCAGGTAGCGGTACTTGAGTTCCCGCTCCTTGTAACGGTAGATCTCGGCTTCCACCGCTTCGAGCTGGCGCGCCGTGAACAGCGCGGCGTTCTGATCGATGGCGTCGAGAAAGACTCTCACTGCGTCAATGCGAATCATGATTTCTCTCCTCGCTAAAAATTCAAATCGGGCTGGCCGGTTAGGTCAGGTTGAGATCCAGCAGGGCCAGCTCCCCGGCCGCCGCGTCGGTAACGAACTTGGCGTTGGGCAGGGCCACCGCATCGGTGCCGTCGGCATCGCTGCGGAACGCGCCCAGCTGCTCGCCGGCTCCGGCAACAAAGCGGACGAAAGCCGCGCTCTCGGCCGTTACCTCGTCTTCCACCGGAACCCATACGCGGCCTTTTTTGATCACCGGCATGACGTCGCCGTCGGCGTAACCTTCGTCCTGTGGCTGGGTATGGCTGCGCACAACCACGCCCAGGCCCACCAGGCCGGTCACCTCCCCAGTGGCATCGGGCAGAACGGCCAATCCTTCACCGCTGCCCTTGGTGACGAACACGCCGAAGGGAACGGTGTCCCCATGTTCGTTGGTGTAAGTGATGATGTCGGACGGGCCGATATCGGCAATTTGCCCGGCGAGCCCGACGGCCATAGACGATCTGACTTCTGTCTGCATGATATACTCCTCGGCGTTGCGGTTTAGAGTAAAACTACCGGGCTACGATCATTCGTCGGCGCCGTCGAACAGCGCGTCGGACTTTTTGATGAACTCGGCGCGGTGGTCGACTTGTCCCGCTGAGCTGGATTCCTTGGCATCCGAAATGAACCGGGCCAGCGGCTGATCCGCACCGTCCTTTTTGGCAGCCTCCAACAGCTCGACCACCGCGTCGAAACGGGCGTTGATGTAATCGTCGGACTTCTCATCGGCCTTGAAATCCGGCGCCTGTTTCTGGATCACGGCCACCTTCACGGCCTTGTCGTCCAGACCATCGGTTTTGATTTCCAGCTTGCCGGCGACCGCCTCCAGGGACTTGCGGTCGGCAATGATGGCCTGCACTCGCTCTCCGGCCGGATCGCTCAGGGCTTCCACATCGGCTTTGAGCTTTGTCTGTTCAGCTTCGAGCGTATCGATCTTGGCCTGGGCCGCTTCGTTTTTCTTGCCCATATCGACAAGCTTGGCTGCCTGGGCCTTGATCACGTCAACGGCTTCGTCCAGCTTGGCGGACAGCCGGGAAAGAACGCTCTGGGCTTCTTTGGGCACTTCGGCCTCGATGGCATCCATCGTGAAACCATCAAGCTTCAATGCTTTGCGGATGAACGTAAACATGGGGATTTCCTCCTTTTGATCGAGTTTGAGTTTTACTTTCTCACCCGCGCGCCCCTTGGCCACGATGGCCACATGGTTGTAGCGGATGTTCTTTTGAACGGCGTCGTAATGGCCCTCGGTCTTGTGCTCTCCTGCAATCGGTTCGACATCTGCATCGTACCCGCAGGACAGCTCCACGCCTTCGCCCCGGGCATGCATGTCTCGGGCATACTGGATAACGGCCTTGTCGGTAATTTTCACCCGGCATTTGACCACCTCGCCGTCGTGGGTGATATTCTCACCAGTCACCCCCACCTGCAGACCACGAATATTTTCCGTGGTGACCAACTTCTCTTTGGGATGCAGGAAGGTGATGGGCTGCATGGCCAGCGTGGCCAGGGATTCGTCGGCAAACACTGCCTCCGGCGGACGCAGTTCGCGGGTCAGCTTTCCATCGTCGTCGTGGTAGTCGAACACGCCACTGCGGGTGACGAACGCATCGCAGACCAAATAGCCCTCGGGCGTGATATCGAAAGCGCTCGTCTTGCGGTCCAGCCGGATGGTGATCAGGCGATGGGTTTTCATGCGGCCTCCTTGACCTTGGCCTGGTATTCGATAAATTCGTCCAGCACCGGCTCCGCCGAACACCGGCACTGAAAATCGTCGCCGGGATGGCCGGTCTCCGGCGGATCGTCCCAGCGGAACCTATTGCCGTCTTTGCGCAGGTGGGAGGCCCGGTCCGCGCCGTCCTTGGTCGACCGCCAGATATACTCCTCGACCCCGGCTTCGACCTGGCGCAGTTCAGTCAACTTGCCGTTGAGTTTACTCACCTGGTCGCGGGCGATGAAGCGGGCGCGTCTTTTTGTGGTGTCCAGCTTTTGCCGGATCGCTTTTTCGATGGTCCGCGTACTGTCGCCTGCCTCTACCCGGGCCATCACCAGGGTCTGGATATCCTTGGCCCCCTTTTCGGTGATATCCTTGATCATGCCGGTGTTCTGCAGCACGAAGGCTTCCAGCTTCGGTCGCAGCCATTTTTCCTGGCGCAGCACCGGTATGCCCAGCACCGCTTCGAACTGCCGGTCCACCTGGTTGCGGTTGAATTCGCTGGTGCGGTCGGCAAACTGTTTGGCCACTGCACCGGCCGCCGCGTCCGTCACCCGGGTGGCCACATTCAGGCGAATGCCGTCAAACACCTCGCCGATTAGGTCGCCGTAGCCGACGTCAAGGCGGAAGGCTTTGCCGTCGGCCCGCAAATCGCTGTCGCGGGCCGCAAGTATTCTCGGCAGGGCGGCAGGCAGGGCTTTGCTCACTTCGTCGAAAAATGGGGCTGTCACGCGCAAAATGGCCGCAAAATAGGCCCGCTCGATGGCCCTGGGGTGCAGCTGCGCGGGCGGGCGCCGTTTTCTCGGCATGCGTTTGCCCGCCGCCTGCATAACGGCCCGTCGGGCACGGATGGAAGCTTGCTTTTGGGATGGTGTCATTCGTCACCTCCCCGGTCGTCTTCTTCCTGCGAAACTTTCTCCACCCCGTCCTCATCCGCCTCGGTCGACACCGTGGTCTCCATGCTGTAGCCGTCGGCGCCGAAGCGGGATACGGCCACTTCCTCGGGAGTGAGCACCTGGTTCAGGATGTAGATCTGGTCGGTTTCGGCCACGGTCTTGCGCGTGTCGGCCTTTTCCTTGTCCGTGGGCTGCCACAGGGGCGCGAACTCGAACGACCACCCCCCCGCCGGGGCCTTTTTCTCGGCCCGCAGCAGCTCGATCAGGCACGTCACCGGACCCCGCAGATGCTTTTGCTGGTAAGCCTTGATCCGGTCGTAGTAATTGCGCGTGGTCTCGTCGGCTCCGGACAGGGTGCCCAACTGCTGGCCGAACAAGCGCGTCTTGGGAATGTCCGACGCGGCCGACACCAGGTCCATGTACTTGTCCAGCAGGTCCACCAGCCCGGTGATGGGCGTCTGCATCTTGTCGAACTCTTCATTCTCACCGATCAGGGAAACGCCCAGGGAGGACATGTTCGAAACGGCGTACTGGATGCGCGCCTGCAGCGTGGCCTCCTCGCCGTTGGCGATCATCTCGGCCAGGTTGGGGATCTTCAGCGTTTTGGTGATAAAATCCTGGAAGAGAACGGCCACGGCCTGAATGCTGATGCCGAACTGCTTGAGCTGCTCGTTGATGGCAATGATCACGGAATCGTGCCAGCCGTTGTTCTGGATGCGCAGCCGGTCCGGCAGCCAGGCCCCGTCGAAACGGATCACCCGGGATTCGTGGATCACCGCGCCCGAACTTATGGGCGCCGCGTTGGCGGCCTGGAGGCGATAGGTCTCGGGCAGCCCGAAATTGGGCGCCAGCGGGTCGTCGTACAGTTTGGCCTGGGACAGCTGCCAGCGGTCCAGCACGGTCAGCGAGCCAACCCGCTTGATGCTTTTTGCGTTGAGCGGTTCCTCGGGGTCCTGGCCGTCCGTTGCTCCGACGATGACCACCGCCCCGCCGTGCAGCCGGGAAAGACGCAGGGCCTCCTCGAAGATCTGCCAGGCCTTCAACTCCTCCATGCGTCGAAGGATGCGGGCGCCTTCCTCCGGATCTTCGATGGCAAGATTGATCCGCTGTCGGCAGGCATCCTCGGGCAGGGCGTTGACGATCCGGCGAGGCAACCAGAAAAAGCGGTATAGCTCGTCCAATTCTATCTGGCTCAGCACCAGTCCGCCCATGAAGCGGGTTCGCTGCAGTGGATCTTTTGAGCCGCCGAATCCGGAATAGGCGTTCACGTACACATCGTGCCGGGTATGGGTCGGCTTTCCGCTGCGGGCCTCGAAGGCGGCGATTTTGCGATCCAGGTCCGTCATGCCACCATCCTCCACATCATGTTCCCGAGCCCGCGTATGCCGCGCTTCTTGATCGCATCGGCCACGGTTCCCATGCTGCCGCGCTGTAGCAAGGATACAGCGCCCTCCAGTCCGTCCGGGCCGTCGTCGTTGACGTTTTTATTGAGCAGATAGATGAGCTGCTCCACCAGGCGGTCCTGGTCGCTGTGGCCCTTGCGGAAACGCAGCTTGCCGAACTCCACCAGGTAGGAAAGTGTGCCGATGATCCGGGCCTCCTTGTTGGTGCTGTGCACCTGCGGCCGCCACGGCAGATATCGCCCGGTCTCCTTGGCGTAATTCTGGATCGCCTCGTGGAGAAAATCGTGGAACATGTTCTCTTCGATCCCCACCGGACCGGAATATTCGTCGTGTTGGCGGTAGGCGGCGGCGAACATCTCTGACGGGCTCGCGTGGCGGATCCAGGCGTGCAGCACGTAAAAGATCATGGTTTTGCGGTCCAGGCCAACGGTGATGCAGGCCTTATAGTCGTTGTTCTCGCCGCTCTTGGCGCTGGGGTCGGTGAAGCTGGCCGTGCGCAACTCCAGGCCGGCGATCTCCTCGATTTCGTAATAGGTGAACCAGGTCTCCGGGAACGGAGAATTCTCGGCGCCGGTGAGGTTACGCATCTCGGCATTGAAGTCCACCGTGCCCATCTGCCGCTGCTTTTTCTCCAGGCGTTCGGCCGGCCACAATGCCGGCCACAGGGGCCGCTGGGTCGGCTTGCCGTAATCGATCCAGCAGTCGTAAACCTTGGAAACGTAAAGCTTCTTGCCGTCCTCGTCCTTGGCGGCGATCAACTGGGAAATAACGCTTTTGGGATGGAAAAGGTTGCCGACCATGTTGGCCGTGTAGCCGGTTCCCATGCTGCCGATCACGGCCCGGATCAGCCACCGCTTTCCCTTTTCCACCTGTTTGGGATTCTCGACGTTCTCGTCGTTTTCGAAATCGTCGATGATGGCCCGGTCCGGCCGGTGCTGGCGGTTTTTCAGGCCGCGCACCTTCTCGCTGCGCCCCCGGGCCAGCACCCGCACGCCGTTGGCCGTGGTGAAATCGTTTTTCTTCCAGACCTTGCCGATGAAATCGCCGAAGTCGTGACGCAGGCGCGGGTTGTCCTCCAGTTCCAGACGGATCGGCAGGGTAAAACCGCTGGCCTGGTCGTTGGTGTCCGACACGATCAGGATAAACCAGCGCAGCTGGTAAACGATGTCGTGGATCGGCAGGCCCAGGGTGAAAAACGTTGACTTGGCGTGCTCGCGGGGAGCGCCCAGAAGAACCAGGGCGTCCCGTATATCGGTCAGCTCTTCCCACTCCTCGTGGCATTCGGCGAATTCTGACGGAAAATAGTGGGGCAGATAGGTCTTGAAAAAGTACAGCAGGTCGTACTCGGCGCGCATCTTGCGCTCCGCCTGTTTTTCCGGCGTGTCGTTTTCGAACGGCGAGACGGACTCGGCGATCCAGGCTTTCAGGTCGTCGGCCCACCGGTCGAAACTCAGTTCGGTCAGTTTAGGACGCTTGCGCATGCTGCTCCTTGAACCGGTTGACAATCACGTCGAAATTTCTCGAAAAAACCTTCAGCCCCTGTGGATCGACGTCCTTGAGCGTTTCCGCGATGAATTCCATGTCTTCCAGAAAGATTTTCGGGCGGTCGACCTCCACGATTTCGACGGCATCCTTTTTCTCGCTGTCCATCTGCAGCTTGACCACCTTCAGGGCCGCATATGCCTTCTGGGGGTCCTTGGAATCCACCGCCTTTTTGAGCATGGCGTCTCGCAGTTTGACGAGCTGCTCCTTCAGGGTGCGCTTGTTTTTCAGGTGCTCGACCCGCTTTTGCCGCCAGTTGCTCTCCTTGGACCAGCGCTTTAGCTGGGTAACGGAAACCCCGGTGGCCTCGGAGACCTGTTCGTAGGTCTTGCGCGCCTCCACGTACAGGTCCTCGGCCTCGAACCGGATCTGGAGGTCAATTTCCTGTGCCATTGATTTCCCGAATCCGTTCCAGGGTCCGCTCCAGGGCCTTCAGGCTCATAACCAAAGCCAGCCGCTGCAGTCTGTATTTCAGCAGGTATTTAGCCATCCTTACGCCCTGAAAGATTGGTCGCCATAACGCCCAACTCCTTGACCAGGTCGACCAGCATGCCGGTCACCTGGTTCATGAGGATGCGGTAGCCCTGCCACAGCCGCCAGATGGCGTAAAACGCCACGACGTTGACGGTAAGGCTCAGCAGCAGGGCCGCATCCTTGCTGCCGGCGACATCCTTGATCCAATGCCAGTTCACGAACGGCTCATCTTGTGCTTGAGCGCGCTGGTCTCGGCCACGTCCCTGGCCGTTTCGCTTTGCCGCTTCAGGTCGGCGGAAACATCGAACATGTCCAGGGCGCGCTCGAATTCGTTGGCCGTCTCGTTGTCTACCCGGCCCGACGACAACAAACGGCTGGCCGTTTCCATGAACCGGCTGGCCAGGCGATCCCTGGGCGTCTCTTCCCGGTGGATTTTCTCGCCGCCGTCTTCCAGCGCAATCATGAGCTGATCCAGCCGGGTATTCAGGGCCTGGGCCAGGTCCTCGACGGACTGCTCGATACGCGACAGCTCTCCATAGTAGCGGCCGTTGGTGCCGAGATACTCCAACACCGCGCGTTTCAGATTTTGGATTTTCTGGATGCTTTGCCGCGTCATCTTTCCTCCTCGACGAAAAGTATGATTTATCCGCGAATGGCCTTGATAGCCCCTTCGATAAGTCCCGTTTGTGTGTCGCCTGATTTGGCCCGCTTCTCCTTGCCACGATCCCAGGTGGCCACGCCGAGTATGGAAAGCCACCCCACCCAGACCCATTGGGGCACATCCGGCACGGCCTTGCCCAGTGCGGGCAATGCGAAGTAAATCAGCAGCACGGCCAAGGGAAACGTGAAACCGTTGAACGGCCGCCAGGTATACTGGGGCCATTTTTCGCTTTTGCTTTCGGCCTGCATGGTCTGGTTGACCGACGCCAGTTTCTTGGCCTCGATCTCTTCCAGCCTGGCCTCGTGTTCCATTGCCTTGACCTGCAGTTCAACCATCAACGCCGGATCAGCGGCAATTTTTTCGGCCACGGCTTCGATGGCGACCTCCGGACCGTCACCGGTAACGGCGCGCATCAAGCCTTCCAGGATAGTTCCGGATCCGGGAAGAAACAGGTTGGCGGCCATTGGGGCCACTACTTTCACGCCATCGATGATCTTCTCGAGTACGTTGCTCACGACAACCTCCTATTCGGCCAGGCGGTTCAGCCATCCGGCCAGGAACCGCTGGTTGCCAAGTCCGTAGTAGTAATTCCCCGCCTCGATCCGCAGGGCCATGAGCAGGGCCTGCGGGTGTTTGAACGAGTTGACTGCACTAGCGGTTACCGGACCCAGAATAGAGTCGACACGCAAACCGGCGCCGAAGCGGTTGGCCGCCTTTTGAAGCAACAAAATAGTCCTTGCGACCCCGATGTTAACGCTCAAATCGAACGCCTTGGCCGCGATGCCGGAGTTTTCGATCTGATCGAATCCGGGTGTGTTCCAATAGTCGCGCCGGTAGATGTCGATGGCTTGCTTCCGGGTCAACTTCGAAATGGAAAGATGAGGATACGCTTTTTCCGAAATTCCATACTTGGTTTGGCCGCCCGGATCTTTCGAATCGTTGACGTAGCCGCCCTCATGAGCCAGAGTTTTTTCGATGGCGATCCCAAAATTCGAAGGCATTACACTTCTCCAAAAAAGCCGGAAACAAAACCTCGTTTATGATGGCAATCATAGAAGCGGAAAACAGGAAGGATCAATAGGTCGAGGGCACTACTGTCCCACTACGCGGGACAGTAGTTGGTTTTGGAGATGTTTTTGATCGAAAATCAGGTGAAATTGGGACGGTGGGATGGCTTTTTATAGCTTGGAAGGTTCTTTTTTCGTATTTTTTGCATGTCTTCAACGCTTAGGACCGGTTCCAAATCCCCTCCGGATCGCTCGGAGAAATCCTCCGCCGGAAGTACCGCGCCCGCACGCTCCCTGCGGTTGAAATTTCTCTCGTCCCCTTGATCTATTTCATCAGCCAACTGGTATGCGACCTTCCGAAGATAATTGTGCTTGGTCAAAGGCAGATCCCTGGGTGGGCGCTGGATAACCCGTTCCATTGCATCGGCCCACGCCATGATCTGGTTGGCCCGGGCCGGGCTCCGGTCCCACTGGATGCTCGCATCGGCCACCAGGTCTTTCAGCTCCTTCAGCAGCTTCAGGGCCTTTGTCCAACTCAATCCGCGCCCGGACGTCGGCCGGAAAAGCGCCAGGTAGGGAATCGCCCGGCGGCTCACTTCCGTGGGCAGTTCGGCAACGATGAGCATGCACTGACGGGCATTGGCGTCGTTCGACCATGCCTCGGCGCTGTGAACCGCGCCACATGAAGGGCAGGTCAACTTCACGGATTCATCTCCCAGGTGTCTATCGGGAGGTTGTACTGCTGGATCACGGTGTTGAGACGAATCCAGTATTTACGGTCCGACTTTTTTTCGAGGATGAGCACGACTCCGGCACGCCGTCCGGTCTGGATGGAGTAATACAGGGCCTGGCCGATGGATTCCGCCCATTTGTTTCCAAAGTCGAACTCGATGGCATGGGAGGCGGTCAGACAGTCGCAGCGGGTGCGGTCCGCCAGTATCACCTCCGTTTCGCCGCCTTGTGCGTCGCACCATCGCTGCTGGTACCAGCTTTCCGGTTGCTGTCTGGCGGCGATCACGGCGGAACAAAAAGAGGCATAAACGGCCAGGGCGACAACCATCATGGTCAGTCTGAATATCATTGTTTGCTCCCTTTCGAGAAAAATTTATCGCACGAGCGCTTGCCCGGCGGTGGCTTATCAGGATCGTCATCGGCCCATTTCTTCCAGACCGTGCAGTAGGCCCACAGTCCGACCGGTCGCCGCTTGAAGCTGTAACCACCGCAGTGCATGCAGATCTTTTTATCTATTTTGCACGGTATGTCCAAGTTATTAAGCGGGTGTAATTGCCTACGTAAGATCCAACCGCTCAAACGGTCCAAGATGCTCCCGAATTAATTTCATTTCGGGGGAATGGTTGAAGTAAATATCGAACACAGCATCACCGTGCCACATCTTCAAAACCTTGACGCATTGGATTGGGGCATCGCGGCATTTTCCCCCGCCTGGATTCTGTTTGCGGCCCAATCTGGTTCATTCTTAACCATTTCTGTGATCGAGCACGGGTTGCCGTTAAAATCGTGATAAACCTTTTCCAGATCCATATTCACCTCCGGGTAGTTACCGACTACAGTGATGATTGTTGAACAGATGCGCCTCAAGATCGACCTCGCTGTCGAATACTTCGGCGCATCCGTCACAAATCCATTTAGGCTCCCAACCTTCGCAACAATCGGTGCCGTAAGCGGGGGCGCATGGATCTGGATTCTGGTCGTGGAGGCATCGGTTTGATGGCCTATCCCAATACACACAACTATCGCAATTTCCTTCCATTTTAATCTCCAAAATTAGCAGCCGAAACAGCGCCCATCACCCAACTCGAAAACCTCAAATCCATAGTGCTCTCCGAGTGGGTTATTGTTGCCTGCTGTTACGGCATCGGTTTCAGTTTCAAACATCGCCAGATCCCCATCATCGTTCTCGACCATCGGAAGTACGCTTCCGTTTTGATGGTTGAGTATGACGAAAAACGGTTTTTCAATCATGGTTCTAAATCCTCCGATTTTAATGTTGGCCAAGGTAGCTACCGACCTTTGTTTGCCGCTGCTTCGAGCAGCGCCCTATCTCCTTCTGACGGATCTATGTCTTTATAAAGCCAATCTTTTAAAACGCTAAAATCGACACCGGATTTATCCGAAACCTGCCGTAGGCACCCCTGGAGATCGTAAAAACCGACAATCAATTTGAGACCGTCTTTGATCGGCCGGCCATGTGCAATCCCGCAGAACCAATTTCGTTTTTTGGTTTTTGCGTGTCGCACATGGCATAATCCGGTTGATGATTCATATCTATCGACAATATATATTCTCCCGTCCATAGCCTCAAAGTGTTGGCCTTTTTTGAACAATTTTATCTGCACCAATCCAGATTCCAGCCACTTCTTTTTTTCAACAGGATCGTTGCATCGTTTTGAGTACATATCCATGTTCTAAATCCCCCGAATAGCTAATCTTCGTTAGGTGTTAAATCGTCAACGGACAAAAAAGCATATCCGTAATAACCGCACTGGGACTGGTCTTTACAGCATACATTTACGTCAATCAGTTCATCGTCGTGCGCGGCAAAAGTCGCATCGACTGTCAATTCTCCACCACATTTTGGACATTTCATTTTTCTACCTCCATTAGGTTTTTAGTCATACGATTTACCGAAGTTGATTTTCATCAATAGCAGCCAATAATCGCTTAACCGCCCGGTCGGCAAGATCATCCGGTCTTTCGTAGAATTCGAACTCTTCATGAATAGGAGGCGGCGCCCAAACGATTTCCCCTTCCTGCGCAGATTCAGCGACCTCGACGATGATCTTCTTCAGGTCGTATTCCAGCATCGTTCGTTGGCTTTTGTCCATTGCTACCACCGTATTCCAATGGAATAATTACGCGCCACGACGCCGGCCTCGAAAACAATGGCCGTCACCTGGAACACCTCTCTCCATTCGGGATCGAGCATGCCCGCAATCAACCAGCTTGCCGCCAGCGTCGAGCCCATATAAATATCCACCGCCTGGTGTGACGGATGACTGCCCAGAACACCGTTGCGCTCGAGGAAATCGTCGTTCGATGCGATCTCGTGCGTCTGCATCCAGTCCGCACAGTGAACCGCCGTATAGGCTGCCTGCCGATAGGTGTCGGCCCGGGTCCAACCTTCGAACGGGTGGGACGCGCAGCCGGCCATGAAAAGCAGTTGAAAGACAACGATAAGTAATGGTATCCATCGTCTTGCCATGATAGCCGTCTCCTCAGATTGGTTGTTGTGGAGCCCTGGTCGGCGCTGCAACGCCGTCCAGGGCAATTTTGTTTAAGGCTTTTGGCTTTTGGAAATTAAAATATCCCGCGATCCACCAAGCTCCCGGCAATCCTGTCGGGAGATGGACGATCATTTTCCACAAGAATATCGAGCAGCCGACATTCCGGACACCCGTCCGGATTTGGATAAAATATCTCTCCGCACCGGGTGCAGCGAACCTTTATCTTGTCTGCCGGGATTCGACAGGGAGCGAGCGGGCCGATGATGTCCATGTGGTTCATTCCTCCGATCCTTCCAAAACGCAAACCACCCCGTCATCCAACCGTATGGTGATATGCCGCGATATGGTTTGCAATGTGCGATAGACGGCGCTGCGGCTCATGCCGAGTTCGTCCTGGATTTTTCTCACGGTGATGCGTGGGTGTTCCTGGAGCAAAAGCACCATTCGGACGGTATTTCTGATCGCACTGGCCATTAAATATCCGCTATTCCTGTTCGCTATGAATTTTTCAACTCGTACGAAAACAGGGCTTTCTTGACTCTCTCCGTTCCCAGCCGCGCCAATGCCGCGTCATTGAATTGTTCAACGCGGTCCCAATCGACGGTCTCCTTGGCGATCCGGATCGCCTGTTTCATCCCGGCTGCCTTGAGCTTTTCCAGCATGCCCTTGATCCGCTTCACGCGCGTTTCATCCTTGATCATGACCGAGCCGGCAGCCAGATCGGCACGCTCGCCGGCGCCAAGAATGTCGAACCGGTAGGCCTTAACCACTCTCTCGAGCCGGTTTTCGAGGCTGGACAGAACCTTCTTTTCCCGCTCGATATCGGCGCCGTACTTCTTTTTTACGGCTTCGATTTTTTTGGCGGCCCTTTTGGCAGCAGCGTCCCGCGCCGCAATCGCCCTGGAGATGTCCTCCAGGAGCGCGTTTGCGATGGCGGCTTTATCTTCTTTGCTTTTACTCATCTCGGGCCTCCAGTTCGAGCTGCATCTGCCCCAGGTATTCCGGCAGGCTGATTTTCCGGATCTTGGCGATGCGGGACAGGATCCCCAGGGCGCGCTTTTTGTGCTTTTCGCAGTACGCCCTGATCTCACTGTCACTGGCCGCCAGCCAGTATCCGCCGTTCGTGGAGGATACCTCGCTGCAGATGGCCATCCCGGTGGAGCGCAGTTCGGTAATGATTCTCCTCAGCGCCTTGGTTCCGTTGATCCTGTGGCTGTAGGTCTGTCCGAACACGTCCTCGTACAGCGCCCCCATGCCGATTTTTTTGTTCGGGCCGACATGCTCGATCATGATCCGGATCAATCGGTTCTTGGCATCTTCCAGTTCTGCACTGGTCATTCGTTTGACGCCCATGACACCATCCTCCTATGTTAGTCGTACAAAAAGCGGCAGCTCGCATCGTAGGCCGCCTCGAAACCGGCGCCCACCGGCCGGTACAGTTCGTCGCGAAGGTCGCGGGGAAGCCGGATATAGCACCGGTAACAGAATGCCCGGCCCCGCTTTTTCTGCCGCTCACATTGACATTGCTCGCTCTTTAGCGCGTCGATATAAAAGAGCTTTTCGTCCCTTTTTGTCCGGCTTTCTCTTTTTCGGTTCATTGATTTTGCCCTCTCCGGGAAACCCGTTGCGCTGCTCGTAGTTCTCGCGGCTCAGCACCGTCACGGCACGGTTTTCGAACTCGTCCACCTTGATCACCACATCTATGTCCGGGTGCCAGTAGATGGCAAAGATCCGGTACGGGCTCCCATTCTCATCGTAAAGGTTACGGCACGGATGCACCGGTACCGATTCTTTCAATATCCTTTTAATAAGGCGCCTGTT
Organism: Desulfosarcina widdelii; assembly: GCF_009688965.1. Taxonomy (GTDB): domain Bacteria; phylum Desulfobacterota; class Desulfobacteria; order Desulfobacterales; family Desulfosarcinaceae; genus Desulfosarcina; species Desulfosarcina widdelii. The sequence goes on from NZ_AP021875.1 coordinate 1,945,279, forward strand.
CGGCCAGTTCCCGACCCGTTCCAGCCAGTTTTCGCAAAAGTGCTCCGACAGCCGGATCAACATCGGGACGTCTTCTTTTTGGCTTGACACACCCGGGCCTGGTGGTAGCTCAAGGCCGCTACCAGGCTGTGCAGTTGCTTGGCGTTCAGCCACCGATAGGATGCGACCGGACGGCCATCCTTGTTTTTGAACATGCGCTGCGCCATCGCATCCACGTAAGATTCCATGAGCCCAAGCTCGTTGCGGATGGCCGTAATCTTGCCGATCAACCGATCCTTACTGCTGGCAGGCCTGTTGAATTTCCGATGGGGCACAAAACCTAACTTCTCGAAATGCTCCATCGCTTCAGTGAGCATAGCCTGGGTCAGATGCCTGGAAGAGGTAACGCCCAAACCTTCAAGCAATGCCGTTCTTTCAAGCTTCGTCATGCCGGTTTTACTGACAGCCGTGTTGAACAGTTTGACCTGCCCTTTACTGATAAAGCCCATTTTGATCCTCCGTTAACTGTTCGTCGGTTTCCTTCCTCCTCGCCGAATCGACGACATCGATACCCAGGCGTGGCTGTTCGATGATGTAAGCCAGGGGCCGGGTCGATGCCGATCCGCAGTGAGGACAGCGGCCGCTGACCGGATTCGGGAACACGGTCTCGCAGTCGAAGCACAATGAGGCATGCTCCAGCTGGATACCCGGCCGCATGGCCTCGACCGCTTCAAACGACGGTTCGGTCTGTTTCCGCAGACGAATCAGTTTTCTCATCAGGCACCTCCTGCCCGGTTTTGGTGTCTATGATTACCGGCTGAATCCCACGGTAGCCGGAAAGTTGCGATTTTTCCTCCAGCGCTGTTTTTTTTTGTTTGTACCGCTGGATGGAATAGGCGCGACTTCCCACTCCGACCCGCAGCAGATAACGCTGATAGGGGATATAGTTTTTTGGATCACGGAAGAGATCCACCGTTTCGATTACGACGGAAACTATCGGATTCATTGCTTCACTTCCCGGCGATCACCGCCATGTCGGCGATGGCCGCCTGTCCCTTGTTGATGGCAATCTGAGCGGCCGATAACGCCGCTTCGGCCTCTTTCTGCTTTTCCCGCAGCCGCCGCAGCTTCTCCGCGTTCTCCTCGTTTCTCACCAGGTTGGGGCCTGGATCTTTGATCATCCGATATCTCGAGGGCTTATTATTGGGCATATCGATCCGCCGCAGATTCCCGCGCCTCACCAGAAATCGAAGGTATTCCTTGGCCGTGATTTCCGAAACTTCGCAGTTGGCCACCAGGTCGCTGGCCATGATGTTTTCGGTCCGATTGGCCCGGATCAGCCTGAGCATGCAATTTGTCTTGTCCGCAGGACGCACGCCATTTTTTATGCCCTGGTATCTGTAGATCCCCGGCCGCACCCGCACGACTTCCTTGCGTTTCATGAAATCGCGAATGGTTCTGTAAACGGGGCGCTTCTCTTGATCCGACACCAGGTCGAGCCGCGCCGCGATCTCCTGAATCGAAACCTCATCGCGATCCTTCAGCTCGATCTGCATGATCTCCCGAACTCTCTGGGCAAACGATTTCGGCATGAAAATCCCCTTATTTCTTGGCCCAATGGATGGCCGACTTGATGGCGGCGCCGGCGATCTCCGGCGTGATGACATCGCTGTTTTTCGCGTTGGCGTACTGGATCGCGTACTGCACAGCCCGTTTGACCAAACGGAAGTTGCCGTCGGACGTATTCTTGGTGCCGGTTTTGTGCAGAATGGCGGCCACGTCCGCATTGATCTTGACTCCGGCGGCCTCCTTGGCGAAGATGATCACGTCGCTGTGTTTCATGGGGGAAAACATCACCGGATCGAATGTCAACGTCCATCCGCGTTCATTGGGCTGCATGAAAGGGATAAGCTTGCGCTCGCCAATCAGAATGAACGGACAAAGGCTCGCTTTCGTAAAATCGCGCATCAATTCGAGATGCCCGTTTTTAAGCCGGTCCACCTCGTCGATGAAAATTACCGCGTCCCGATTTTCAAAAAGGTAGTCCATGATATCGCGGTAACATCGCCCTTTTCGGTTCCCGACATTCTCGATACCAAGCTCCCGACACAGGTCCCGCAGGAATTCGAGTTCGCTGGAACGCCATATCCACGTGGAAGGAAGGTAAACCGTGTTGGGGTGATTGGCGTAATACCATTTAGCCGCCTCGCTCTTCCCTAGTCCGGCCCCACCGCAGATCATCCCGAAACAACCTTCACCGGTATCCATCTGGATATCTTCCATCATCATTAGAACGTTCCGGACATTCTGGGTTTGGATAAAAACCGAGTTGGACATCTTTAATCCTGACATTGGGACTCCTTTCATTTGTATTTATTTTCACCGACGCCCTCACATCGCATCCGCGATAACCGCTTCTTTCTTGCGAACCTCTTCCCAATAATCGTTCTTCTCAAGGCTGCGATACGCCGGTGTCTGCTCGAAATACCGCATAAACGCCATCCACTGCTTCGGGATCATCACCCCCCGGGCGTCAAGGCGCACCAGCTGCTCGTACCGGTCCGGTTCGTCCATTCGATCCAGGTCGGCGAAAACGTTCACCGGCTCTTTTTCCTGGGATTCGAAATACTCGGCCGCTTCCTGCTCGATGCGTTTCTCTTCTGCGGCGGTGAGCTGTTTGGGCGCGGTTTCCCGGTCGATCTTCAGGGGGCCGGTGGGCGTCACGCCTTCGCGCAGCAGCTGCTGACGGTGGGCCGGCAGCACCTCTTTCTCCAGCAGCATCTTCGATAGTCCGCTGGCCAGCTTGTACTGGTGATTCTTGATAGCGATCTGCTGCTCAAGCTGGGCCACATCCTCGGCGGTGCCCAATTGCTTGGCCGCCGGGTGGGTTTTCTCCTGTTCGTAGGCGATACAGATAAATTCTCCGTCTTCGTATACGGCGATATAGCTCGGGTCCTGGAGATCGTAGCGGATCTCCACCTTGTGGTGGCGTCCGTACAGATCGTTGTGGTAGTAAAAGCGGCCCATATGGGAGATGCGGCTGGCCCGGATTAGGGCGTCTTTCCGGGCCCACATCAGGGCGGTCAACGCCATCGGGTCGACGCCTTCACCGCGACCGGGCTCGAACAGGTCAACGGGTGCCCATCCCTTCAGGTATTTGCTGCGTTCCTGCGGCCGCCGGGCGTATTCGTCCATCCAGTTCGCCACCATGCAATGGGCCATTTCAATGGTCATGCATTTGCCATCCATGATTTTTTCGTAAACCTTGCGATGGAGTTTTTCTCCGCGCATCATTCGCGGCGGCTTGGTGGCAATGGAGGTCCCGCTATAGGTGTCCGAGTGCCGCTCCATCTCGGCCATCGTGCCGAAAAAGCGCTCGACCGTTTTAGACTGCCCGTGGTAGGCCCAGGCGAAAATGGTCTGGATTCCAAGATCGCTGTAAATACCGGACAACCCGGCCTGTTCGAGGTCGGTCTCCAGGGCAGTCCCTTTGAAATATTTGGCCTTGAATGCCTTTCCGTTGTCCAGGTAGACCACGCGCGGGATCTTGCCCAGCATCAGGATCGCCCGGCGCAGGGCCGTGGAGATGGCTGCGGTGTTTTCGGAAGGGGCGATCTCCCATCCACAGGGCATATTCGAACGCATGTCGAAAAACGTGATCAGCTGCATCCGGGTCGGCTTGCCGGTCCACGGATTGAGAATTTCGAAATTCAGCTTGTGCCCGTCTGCAACCAGGACATCGCCCACGTTAATCAGTTCCGGGTTGCGCTCGATGGAATAGCAGCAGTTGTCGTTCCAGTATTTTTTACCGTGCCGCTGGAAGCACCAGATGTCGTAATTGTGGGTCCTGAATTTCTCGATCCATCGCCGGTAGGTATTCGGGCTGTGCCCGTTGTCGATCCCCAGGCCGGCCATGCGCTTCTTGGCCTCCCGGATCACCTCGGCGATGAGGAGTTTATTGGGATGCAGCGCCACCTGGAGGATGATCGTGGCCTGCTGCGCGGTGATGAGGGTCTTTCCTTTATGGGCCTTGCCACGCTTATCCGCCAGGTTCCCGCCGGATCGCACGGCCCGTTTCCATCCTTCTATGGTTTTCCAGGATACCGGCCCGACGATCTCGTAAATTTGCTGAAAGATGAGACCGCCGTTGTACGCCAGCATGAAGTTTTCACGGGCCGTGGCCTTGTTGCCGTGTCCGGCGGCGGCCAGGGTGCGGTTGTACTGCAGCAGCAGGTCGGTCTTTGCGCTGAAGATTTCCTTTTGCTTCTCGGTCATGGCCGGCACCGGTGTTTTCTCCGGCGCAACGGCGGGAAGGCGGCTGCCGGATGTCTCCGGCAGGTTGCAGACGCGCTCCTTATTATATAAGAGGCGGATATCCTCTGGGAGATTGTCTACCCGGTAATGTTTTGCCGGTCCACCTCGCCCCGAAACGAGATCATATCGCCACTTCTCGTTCTGAGCCCGTTTATTGACAGCCCTGACGGTGACGCAAAGCAATCCGGATATCTCTTTTGCCGTGATCGCCTGCATATCAGCCCTCGATCAACCGTCTCAACCCGTCGAGCATATCCAGCATCTTCTTGCGGTCCACGCCCACAAACCGGTTCCGCTTGGCCTCGTAGATACTCTCCGTGATAGTTTTGAAGGCGTCCCGGAACGTTTCCGGCAGATCTTCCATCACGTTCTTGATCTTGCCGCGCAGGGTCTCGCCGCCGGTCTGGCCGCGCATGGCCTGTACCGCCCAGATCACATGCCGGGCCATGACGGTCTTTTCTTCCATGTCTCGGGCGCGATCAATCGCCAGCTTCCAGGCCCTGGGTTGTTCTTCCGGTTCGAGTTTGGTCAGCGGCCGCACCAGCGCCTCTTTTTCTGGGAAAAACGGAAACTCAATGTCCGCATTGCGGACATTCTCGACCACCTCGACGCCGGATGTCAGCTGGTAGGAAGTGGATCGGGCGATGTCGAAACGGTCCTTGACGTATTGTTCCCAGCTGTCGTGGGTGGTGCGATACAGTTCGCGCTCCTTGATTTCCTTGAGGGCCAGGCCGACCTGCATCCATGTGACCAGGTTGTCCTCGACGATTTTTTCGAGTCGGTCCCGGTCTGCCCATTCATCCCTGGTCAGCTGCATCACATCCATAGTTCCGTTTTTCATGCCCACCACCTTTTTATGCGTTACGATTGTTGATTAAATTTTCCGGACACCCCTTCTTCCGCAAATACGCCAGCACGCGCGCATCGTCGGCCTGGCCGTGAATCGTGCGCCAGGCCGCCTCCATCGATGCGCCGGTGATCATCGCCACATCGCCAATGGAAATGCTGTTCCTGTAAAGCCAGCTGGCCGCGCTATCCGGTTCTATCGGGGTCGGCATCTCTATCCCTCTATGGAAATGATGGAAGGAACAACGGCACCGGGAATGCCGACGAGATGTTTTGCGACGGCCAGGCAGCCCTCGCAGCCGCATTGGCATCCGAAAAGGATGTCGACATAGAGCCCGTCCGACTTCCCGCACAGGATCCCCGAAATCCCTTCGTACAGCTTTTTCTGGCAATCGCCGCACGGGACGCTCCAGGGAGAATCTTCAGGAAGATCGTCTCCACGGTCTTTTTCAGAAAATTCCAGCACGTTTACCGAATCGCAAATGGGACATTGGTTGATGATTCCGATCATGATCGCACCTCCTTGGTTGTGGTTTCAGACCAGAACGTCTGTCCCAGTCTGGCCTCGATGAAATTCCGGACTTTTTTTGGCGTACGCTTACCGTTGACCACCTGCGAAATATATTGCCGTGAGACGCCCAGCTCGTCGGCCCACTCGGACATCTTTTCACCCTTCGCCAGGGCGATGGAACGGATACGCCTGGCGGTCAGTTTCCGGCCGACCGTTTTTGAGTTGTCGTTTTCGTCTATATATAGAGTGTAGGTGATCTTTCTTCTGCGTGTCATTTACAGCTCCGATTCCAGTTTTCTTACCGTTCGGTTGTGCTCCCGGATTGCCATCTTGGCTTCGGCCCAGGAGAGTAGTTTTTGTTCATGATCTCCGATAACCCGATTTCCGATTGGCCTGGCCATGACATCGAGCACGGAACATTTCCCCACCGCTGCACAAAAAACCGGTACCGCCTTCAGGGGAATCTGCCGGGATGGCGCGTTTGGATTTAGCCATTTTTCGAAAGTCTCAGTGGTCAGCCGCTGGCTGTTTCCATTGGTGAGGCAGACTCCGTAGGCGTCGGCCAGGTCATTCATCTTGTCGACAACCTGGTCGCGGGACATCCCGCTGCTGAGAACGTCTTTATTCATGACCTCTTTGATTGATCGGGTCACATTCAGGGTGGGCTGATCGAAGAGTCCGCGTTGGATGGTGATGGGTTTATTCATCTTGTCCGCCGATTCGATCCGATTTGTCCGGTTTTTGCGATTACTCGGACATTGACATTCCGGGTTCATCTAAATTAGAGTGAAACCGGTGCTAACTTGTGAAGCACTAAAAATGGTTATAGGGCAATTTTTTTGGCCAGTCAAGTAATTTATTGGTTCCAACTTTATTTTTGACGTAATTTTTTAAACTGTTCTATAAGTTGTTGAGACAATAGAAAATATATGTCTGTTCCCACTTCGAAAAACGGTTCCAGCTTAAGTTCCAGCTTTCAAAATGAAAGTGGGAACCGAGAATCGTTTCATTTTAGACTTAAAAGAAAGCGAAAAGAGTTAGATATTAGCCAGCAAAAATTGGCTGATATGATAGGTGTTACTAAAAATACAATTCAAAGTTGGGAAAGATCTACATTTCCAAAAGGCGACCACTTAATTACGCTTTCGACAATATTTTCTTGTTCTACGGATTGGCTGCTTAAAGGTGAGAATGATACCAATGGAAGCCAAGTGGCATATATAGACTATGCCACGCAGCTTGTGTATGAAGTAGAAAAGGAGGTGAAAACTAAATTGAACGACAGCCAGCGCAAGGCGGTGGTTGAAATTTTGCGCAAAGAGATCGACAGGCGCAACCAGGAATCCAAGGATCAGATCGCCAAGCTATTAACATCGTTCATAGTTCGTGACTGAAAAGGAGAGTGGTGATGGAAGATCTCAGGGGCAAGCTAAGAGAGGCAATTGTCAGGAACGCGGATAAAGCGGAACCAACTATTGAAAAGGGTCATGTTGCCGTCGGCAATGGTAATATTCAGGCTGGTGGAGATGTTAATATTTCCAATAATGAACGAAAAGTAGAACGGGTTAACCGCCTTCCGGAATGTGATGACATCGATGCCCGGCAAAAGAAATTTATACAGGACAAAATCTATCAGCTGGCCGACCGCGATGTTAAAAAGGGCGCGGATACAGGTAAGGCCCGGTCTTCCTGGTGGTCACGTCTTAGAAACAAATTCTATGTAAATTCATACACCTGCCTGAAACAATCCCAGTTCGACGACGTAATGAAATGGCTCGACCAGCAGGTTGGAATGACCAGGTCGAAGCTTCGCAGAACCGACAAATCCACCTGGCGCAAGGAACTTTATACGGCCCTTAATGCAAAAAAAAGCCAGCTTAAAAAAACAAAAGAATGGCTTTACGATCAGGCCTATGAAATCACCGGAAAACGTGTTACATCCCTTAAAGACTTGAACGATACCAACCTCAAAAAACTGCATCAAATTCTTTTCAGCCGTTACAAAGGTGTGGGCTCACGCAAAAAAATCCGCTAATATTGTTGATTTTAAAGGAGGCCCATTTTATGCAATTTTATTCAATAGAAAATAAAAACGATATTGGTATATCAATTAAAACAATTTCAATCGTCTCAGTGTTTATTTTATTATTTTTAGGGTGTGAAACTATCGTCGAAACAGAGGTTAGCCTGCAAGATCTTTTAAATTCAAAAACAAAAATAATCAGTGGAGACCTTTATGTTGAAGTGGCTGCTTGCGCCAGCCACGAAGATTCTCGCAAACCTTCTAATGCTGCTGTTCAGGCCCAACAAACAATTCCGATAATTTTCGAAGGTGCTGAATATATAGAATGTTTTTCAAAAAGTTTTGATTCTTTCGCGCATTTTAAAATTCCTATAGTTATCGACAAAGATATTGATGGAAAATTTGCATCCAATAAAAACGTAAATATCATTTCTAATAAAAATAACTTATTATGGATTGGGATACCACCAGGAATTAAGAAAAAGATGGAGAATTTCAAAGAAGAAAGTTTTGGCGCGACTTCATTCGATCTCAAAGTTAACGTTATGATAAATAATGATACGGGAAAAGATCATCCTTTTAAAGTGGTATCCGCCTATATAGATGGTCATCCATACGTTTATGGTGATTTGACGTCGCACAAAAACAGTAAATTTCTTGTTACATTATCCGACGTATCGGTAGACCAAGCTTTGAAAGATGGAAGGGCTTTAGTTTTGTTGCATTGATAGATAATGGCAATTTTTCTGTTATCAACGGAGGCTGAAAATGGCGAACTGCCAGTCCTGCAACTCCGAAATATCCCCCGGGAGCCGCTGGTGCTCCATCTGCCACACCAACCTTAAAGATCCTTTAATCGGCCGACTCGCTTCCCCAGGAAGACGCCTTGGCGCCTATTTTTTAGATGTGATAATATTTGGGTGTTTAATTGGGTTTTCGATAGTACCGGTCGCCGGAATAATTGCCCATGAAGAATTATCCGACAACCAGGTCATTGCTGTGCTTATCTGTGGAATGTTGTTTTTTGCTGCGGTTCTTTGGACACTCATATTGTTTAGAAACGGGCTGACCCCTGGTAAGAAATTCCTTGGCATTAAGGTTATCAAAGAGGATTGCGGCCGCGCTGGCTTTATTACCATGCTGATACGGGAGGTGATCGGTAAATCAATATCGAGCCTAATTTTTTCTTTGGGATTTTTATGGATACTTTTTGACCGTGATAATCAAGGCTGGCACGACAAATTAATGAACACCTATGTAATACAACCGGACAATCAAAAACAGCTCGTCAAAGCTCAAGATAGTATTTAACAGATCACGACGCTTCCACGCTATCCATTTTTCTGAGATAGCGTGGAAATCTGCCGAAAAATTTTTCAAAATCCACCCATATTTCTGATTTATCAAAGCTCACCATTTTCGACCTGCAGCACAGTACCACGTCAACGCACAAAATCATACAAACCCGCGCCAACAGTGAATCAACGCACCACATCTGTACCCAAAAAGTGCCACAAAAAGACCATCAAATCCAGTAAATCATATTGCTGAGATAGCCTGGTCCCCCATACGAAACTATCAACAAGGGATGGGGTAAGGTGCCCGAATGGGTCTTTGTAAGCAATGCTGGGAATCCATTGGATATAAATAGCTGGAGAAGGCGGGTCTTTTACAAGGCCATTGAAAAGGCAGAACTCAGAAAGATTAGGGTGCATGATATCAGGCATACCTATGCGAGCTTGCTGATTCAGGCAGGTGAATCATTGGCGTATGTTCGGGATCAGCTCGGACACCATAGCATCAGCGTCACCGTTGACATCTATGGGCATCTTACACCAGGAGGGAATAAAGCAGCAGTTGACCGCCTTGATGATTCAACTCCGGAGCAACCATCCGCAACCTATGCGCAACCAACGAAAAAAGGGGCAACCAGTAAATGGCTAACCCCTTGATTTTATGGCGCGCCCGGCAGGATTCGAACCTGCGACCTACGGATTCGAAGTCCGGCGCTCTATCCAGCTGAGCTACGGGCGCGAATGGCCTTTTAAGGCAACGTAGGGTTACTTCTTTATACCATCCCAATGCGGGGCACAACCCCTTTTAGGGATTTCAATGAACGCCAGACATCGAACGTCCAACTACGAACAAGGCATGCTGTCGTTTTTGACCATTTTGAATCTTCGAGAAAAAAAGGCCCGGAACCATCGAACGGTTCCGGGCCTCGTTTGTCAGGATTCAACCCAAACCAGGCTTGGGTTTAACTGCCTTTATTTGGCTGCCGCGCGGGCTGCTGCCAGCCAGCCATCCCAGGTGGCTTGGTTTTTGGAAATCCACTCAGCCACGTGGCGCTCGATGTCCTTCTGGGACTTTTCACCCTCGTTCATGCGGGTGTTCTGCTCGTTGATGTCGATCAGCGGCAGGGTCAGTACTTCAAAAAATTTCTTCGCCGCCGGATTCTTGGCGATGAACTTCTTGTTGGCGACAATTCGGATGTCGGAGACGACGAACCCGAGTTTGATCGGATCGGTTACGGCCCCTTCCACGCCGGAAACGGTCATTCTCTCGACGGCGGCCTTCTGGGAGTCCTTGGGGATAATCTCGGGAACGTTGATCCACATGACGTCCTTGCCGGGTTTCAGCTTGAAGATCGTCCAGTTGGGAGCCCAGGTGTAAAAGAAGATGGGCTCACCGCTTTTGTAGGCGCCCAGGGCAGCAGCCATGCCGGCTTCGTAAGAAGCCTTGACCGGATTGACGTACTTGTCCAAGTCATACACGGCCATGTGGTGGGCAATTACGTTTTCGCAGCCCCAGCCCGGCGGGCAGGCGGTCAGATCGGCTTTGCCGTCGCCGTTCTTGTCAAAGGCCTTCATGACTTCGGGACGTTTGAAATCGTCCAGGGATTTGATGTTGAATTTATCCACTTCCCTCTTGGACACCAGATACCCCTGCAGCCCGCCCGCTTTGACGACATATCCGTACTTGCCGGCCTTGTCGTAAAAGTTTTTCGGCAACTGGCTGTCATGGTTGGGGAACCAGCCATTGGTCCAGTAATCCACATCGCCAAGGGCCACCGATTTGTAGAAAATGGGATTCTGCAGATCTTTGGGGGCTTTGGCCTTGTAGCCGAGTTCTTCCAGTCCACGACGCACCAGGGCTTCCTGGAAGAAACCGGTATTCCAGGTGGCGCGTGCCGGCTGAACCGTTACGCCTTTGCCCGGCATGTCCGAAGCGGCCATCACCGGCGGGGCGATCACTGCCAGACTGACTGCAACACAGCAAACGAGTAAACTTTTCCACACTGCTCTCATAACTCCTCCTTGTTTACGGTTAATTTCTCTGAGCCATGGACTGCGTAATGCGGTCCAGAACAATAGCGATCAATACAATTCCCAGCCCGCCGATGACGGCGCGCCCGATATCCAGGGTGTTGAGTCCCAGAATCACCGGCGATCCCAAACCGCCGGCGCCGATCAGCGCGGCGATCACGACCATGGAAAGGGCCATCATGATGGTCTGGTTCAACCCTGCCAGGATCGTCGGCATAGCAAGTGGAATCTGCACGCGGCGCAGCACCTGCCACCGGCTGGCGCCGAAGGCCTCGGCGGCCTCCACCAGCTCGGGATGGACCTGCCGGATACCGAGACTGGTCAGCCGGATGATGGGGGGCAGGGCGAAAACGATGGTTGCCAGCACCCCGGCTACATTGCCCACGGAAAACAGCATCACGATGGGTACCAGGTAGACGAAAGCCGGCGTGGTCTGCATGGCGTCGAGCACCGGCCGGAGAGAGGCTTCGAACCGGTCGCTGCGCCCGGCCATGATGCCCAGGGGGACGCCGACGATGGCGCAGAAAACCACCGAGGAGAGCACCATGGCCAGCGTGGTCATGGTTTCGGCCCACAGCCCCAGCAGCCCGACGAACGTCAGGGTCACGGCTGAGAAAATGGCCAGGCCTTTTCCCGAAAAGCGCCATGCGGCCAGGGTAATCAATGCGATGATGATGATCGGATGAATCCAGTTGAGCCCGGCGTCGAATCCGTTCAGGGTGACTTCCACCGGCCACTTGAGGGCCTGGAAAATATCACGGTAATTGTCGACCAGCCAGTCAACGAAATGCGTTACCCAAGCATCTAAGGGAATTACTGAATCTTGAAACATAATCGGTTACCATTTTGTTTTGGTTGTGCGGTTATAATGAATCCAATCAAACCATTTTTCATGCGGTCGCGGTCTCGACCTGTTCATCGAGGCTCTCTTCGGCCCGATGAAGGGTTTTTAGAAAGCGGTTTTTGGAAACCACGCCTTTGTAGACGTTGTCGTCATCCACGACCGGCACCGGCCAGCTGTTGGACGCCACCAGCGGCAGGATGTCCTGCATGGAGTCGTTGATGTTGACCGCTTTGCCGTTTTTGATGAAGGCCTGCTCGAGGGGGCTGTCGGAGGCTCCGTTTTCCATGCATTCCTGAAGCGTTTCCGAAGAGACGATCCCCAGAAAGCGCCGGCGTGGATCCAACACATAGCCGTGATCGCGGTCGCTTCCGCTGAGCAGTTCGTGGGCGGTCCGCAGACTTCCGGTTTTGGTTACGATGATGGTGGGATGAGTGTCCCGGAGAATGTCGCCGGAAGAGATCACGTTGGTGGGGTCGACACCCCGGAAGAAGGCCCGCACGTAGTCGTCGGCGGGATTTTGAAGAATCTCTTCGGGTGCTCCCACCTGGATCACCCGCCCGCTCTCCATGATGGCGATGCGGTCTCCGATCCGCAGGGCCTCGTCGAGATCGTGGGAAATAAAGACGATGGTGCGCTTCTGCTCTTCCTGCAGCTTGAGGAGTTCGTCCTGCATTTCGGTTCGGATCAGCGGGTCCAGCGCCGAAAAGGCCTCGTCCATGAGCAGGATGTCCGGATCCACGGCCAACCCCCGGGCGAGTCCCACGCGCTGCTGCATGCCGCCGGAAAGCTGGCTGGGATACGATTCCTCCCAACCGGCCAGGCCGACCTGATCAAGGGCGTCCTTGGCCCGCGCGTATCGTTTTTCCTTCTCGATGCCGGCCAGTTCCAGACCGAAAGCCGCATTGTCGATGACCGACAGGTGAGGCATCAGGGCGAAGGACTGAAACACCATGCTCATGTTGTGGAGACGAAACTTGACCAGTTCCTTTTCGTCCATCTCGACGACATTCTTGCCGTCAACCAGCACCTTGCCCGCCGTCGGTTCGATGAGCCGGTTGAGCATCCTGACGATGGTGGATTTGCCCGAGCCGGACAGCCCCATGATCACGAAAATTTCTCCAGCTTCGATGGAAAAGCTGGCATTGTCCACGCCGACGGTCATGCCTGTTTTTTCGAGGATGGACTCCTTGTCTCCCCCTTTTTTGAGCATTTCCATGGCCTTACCGGGCTGATTGCCGAAAACTTTGTACAAATTCTCTACTACGATTTTTTCCATACGGTTCGATTCCCTCAAAAGGCGTTTGGCGCAATTTGAGCCTTTCTGTTAATTTGAGCTGACCTCTCTGTCGAACGAACTGGTTTCCAGAAATGGCGCGGCATCGATGGCCTTGGCCTCCATGAGGACCACCAGGCGCTGGAGAACGCTCAATATCAGCATCTGTTCCCACTCCTGCAGGCCGGTAAACCGCTCGACGAAAGTCTCCTGCATCAAAGGGGGTGCATTTTCGATGGTCTGCCGACCCAATTCGGTCAGACGCACCAGGCTGCGCCGCTTATCGTTCTCACTGCGCTTGCGCGTCAGCAGTTCACGTTTTTCCATCCGCTCCAGAATGCCTGTCACGGTTGCCTGGCTCAGGCTTACCGCAGTCGCGATTTCACCGGGCGTAATTTCGTTCCTGATCGCGATTTCCCGTAAAATCATGAGCTGCGGACCGGTCAGCCCGACCCGTTTGACAAGCTTCTTCGAATTCATATCAATGGCGCGGATGATTTTTCGAAGCGCGATCATCACTTTGTCGCTGATGATCGAATCGCCGGGGATGATCGCAGAAGGATCGGTCTCCATTTTATTTTGCATTCTAAATTTTTCTCGTTCAATAGAAACCGGTTCGCCCGCATAAAAATATTTTGTTCACTAAATAAAAATGTCTGGAAGCGAACCCTCTACATTCAAAGAGAACTACAACTACCATGAAAAAGAGGGTTTTTCAAGGAAATTTCCAATAAACGTGCTGAAGGGCTGCCCAGCCTATCTTTACTGATGAAAATAAAAATCGGCACCATCGCGGGAAAAATACATTTAGTATTGAAATGATTTAAAACCACCGTATCGTAGTAAAAAGGTGGGGTCTGGATGAGATACACCGGTATCGGGCAGTTGGATGGCCGGAGACGAGGGGTGCAAACCTTGCGGTGCCTCAAAAAAAATGCAAAAGCCATTGCAACCCTCGAGCTGCAATGGCTTTTGTTGTTTTGTGGGGTGAGTGATGGGACTTGAACCCACGACCCTCAGGGCCACAACCTGATGCTCTACCAACTGAGCTACACCCACCATAAGAATCACTCTGATTAACAAATCGTTTTGCCCATTTCAACCCCAATTTTGACGGCGTCGTTCGAAAAATGACTTTTTCCGCTTCTATCGAATTCAACCGCCTCGTTCATATCGACCGGACTTTGGCGGCGGCGCTGAATCGGGTCCATAGGTATTGACCCCAAAGCCCTTGTACTATAAACTTCGATGGTTTTTTGTGTGTTCATCAACCATTAAAATTTCGATCCTGACGAGGTAGTGACTTGACCCGATTTCATGTGTTCGTAATCAGGGCCATCCTGGGGGCCGGATTTGCCGTGCTTCTCTCGCGGATGTTCTACCCCGATGCCAATCTCGTTTACGTGGCCGGACTGGGCATCATTCTGGTGGGGCTGGCCTATTTCGCGGAGTATCTTAGAAACCGCAAAAAAAACTGATGCTTCCGTAAAAGGGCCGATACCTGCGCACCGCGTTCGTCCCTCGTCACGACGGAGAGCCTTACGCCTCGGGACTCGCAACCCTTCTTTTCCCGTCCGGTGTTTAGCGGGAGGCCTCAGCCCTTTTAAAAAACCATTTTAAACCGGATGCCCCTGGATCGGGTCCGGGGCAGGATTATCGAGTCCGGCACGACGCGATCAACGGATTCAGTCGCCGAAAAAAAGACTTCGCCATGAAGGAAAAAAGCTCCGGAGCAAAACCATCGTGAAACAGATTATTCTCGGTACCGCGGGACACATCGACCACGGCAAAACCAGCCTGATCAAAGCCGTTACGGGCACCAACACCGACCGCCTCAAGGAAGAGCAAAAGCGCGGCATCACCATCGAACTGGGGTTCGCCTCCCTGGACCTGCCCGGGGGTCAGCACCTGGGTATCGTGGACGTGCCCGGCCATGAAAAGTTCGTCAAAAACATGGTGGCCGGCGCCACGGGCATCGATATTGTGGCCATGGTGATCGCCGCCGACGAGGGTGTCATGCCCCAGACCCGGGAGCACATGGAGATCTGCACCCTTTTGGGGGTACGGCATGGCATGGTGGTACTGACCAAAATCGACATGGTGGACGAGGAGTGGCTGGAACTGGTCACCGAAGATATTCGCGAATTCACCATGGGAACCTTTCTGGAAGAGGCCCCTGTCGTTCCGGTCTCCTCGGCCACCGGCGAGGGCATCTCCCGCTTCATCGAGCAACTGGACGCCCTGTGCAAAAACGTGCCGGAGCACACCAGCACCGGCCTGTTCCGGCTGCCCGTCGACCGCGTCTTCTCCATGAAAGGCTTCGGCACGGTCATCACCGGAAGCCTGATTTCGGGCCGGATCGGCGTCGGGGAGAGCATCATGATCTACCCCGGCACGACAGTCTCCAAGGTCCGGGGAATCCAGGTGCACAACCAGGGCCGGGAGTTCGCCGAGGCCGGCATGCGTACGGCCATCAATTTCCAGGGCCTGGAAAAAACCGCAATCAACCGCGGGGACATCCTGGCCCGTGAAAACACGCTGGTTCCCAGTTACATGGTGGACCTGGAGATGCATTTTCTTTCCAGCAACAAAAAACCCATCAAGAACCGCACCCAAGTCCGCTTTCACACCGGAACCAGCGAAATCATGGGCAACCTGATTCTGCTGGACAGAGAGGAACTGGCTCCCGGCGAGACATGCGTGGCCCAGATCCGCCTGGACGAGCCAGTCAGCCTGGTCCGCGACGACCGCTTCGTGGCGCGCAGCTATTCGCCCGTGCGCACCATCGGCGGCGGCAAGGTGATCAACCCCATCCCCGTCAAGCACAAACGCTTCCATCAGGATGTCGTCGATGCACTGAAAAGCCTGGCCGAAGCCGATCCCGAAGGCATCATCGACCATCAGGCCCACATGGCCGGACCGGCCGGCGTGACCTTCGCCGAACTGCTGCTGATGACCAACCTGCCGGCCAAGGCCCTTGACGCCACCATCGCGAGCATGCTCAACAGCCAGACCATCGTGCTGGTGGACAAGGAAAGCCGACGCTACGTGCACCAGGAGACCTTCGACGACTTAAAGCAACTGAGCCGGACGGTGCTCGAAACCTACCATCGCGAAAACCCGCTCAAAACAGGCATCTCCAAAGAAGAGCTGAAGTCCAAGTTCCCCCACGACGCCGGCGGCAAGCTGTTTACCCTGGTGCTCAACCGGGAGATCAAGGACAACGGGATCGTGCTGGAAGATGACCGGGTCCGCCTTTCGAACCACGAGGTCTCCCTGCAGGTGGATCAGCAGGAACTCAAGCAGCAGATCCTGGATGTCTACCGGCAAAGCGGATTGACGCCGCCTTATTTCAGGGAGATCGTCAAGCAACTGGACGTGGAGCCCAAACCGGCCAAAGGAGTGCTGGAACTGCTGATCGGCGAAGGGGCCCTGGTCAAGGTAAAGGAAGATCTTTATTATGATCGACCCACACTCGAGAATTTGAAGCAGAAGCTGGTCGACCACATCGTCGCCAAGGGAGAAATCTCCACCCCGGAATTCAAGGATATGACTGGAGCTTCCCGAAAATATGTGATACCTTTAATCGAACATTTCGATGCCACCAATGTCACAATCCGGGTGGGAGACATCCGCAAACTCAGAAAAAGGCAATAAAACCGCTGCCGGCGCAGAACCGCCGGCGGCTCGACCGTTATCGGAGATCAGCCGTCATGGGAAACGAAGCCAAGGGATTCGAGTTCAGAAAGTTCGCCACACCGCGCATTATCGGAGGAATTGTCATTGCCATCGTCGTACTGTGGGCCCTGATCCTCATCTTCGGATCCTCGGATGTTCCCTCTTCCAGACAGACTGACAGTGAGCACGCTTCCCCGACCGTAGCCACCGGACACGAGGCGGAAAGCGAAGCCCCCGCTGTCCACGAAGCGGCCGCTTCCCACGAAACCGGGACGCAACCGGAATCGCAGGCCGCCGGCCACGGCGAAACCTCCGGCAAAACGGCCGCCGTTCACCAGACCACCGACAGCCAGGCGCACCAGGCCACGGCCTCCCATGACACGGCGCCGGCCGGCGAGACGAAAGTGCATTCGCAGACAACGGCCGCTGCAGAGCGCCACGAAACCGCCGCCAACAGTCACGCGGCCAGCGGCGCGGCTGCCGAGTCGCACGAAACCGCCAACGGCCATCCGGCTCCTGTCCACACGGCAACCCATAAACCCCAGCCCAAGGGCGTGGCCTTTGTCGAGGCATCCATCAAGCCGCTGCAATACGAACTGGAGGAGCGCTGGTGGGGTTGGCGGCCCAACGACATCATCAACGTCACCGACAATGTCAACAATTTCCAGATGGGCGTTCTGGAAGTGACCCGGCGCACCACCGTGGCCCTGGCAGAGCGCATCTCCCGGACGGGCACCACCGACTCCTTCGACGAGAACCTGGAGCAGGCCATGAACTGGTTCATGGTCAAAGCCACCAGCTACTGGTTTCCCTCGGCGGAGTCCAAATACCGGGAAGGACTGGAAGAGTTGGAAGCGTACCTGGAGAAACTCAAAGCAGGCAAAGCCACCTTTTACACCCGCACGGACAATTTGATTCCCCTTTTGGCCTCCTTCGAGGACCTGCTGGGAAGCTGCGACGAGAATCTGGTCAAGCGGATCAACGAGGACGGTTCGCCGGTGAGCTTCTTTGCCGCGGACGACTACTTTTTCTACACCCAGGGCGTGGCCAGCGCCATGGGTACGGTGCTTGAAGCCGTGCACCACGATTTTCTGCTGACTTTAGAGTCGCGCCACGGCACCGAACTGTTGCACCACGCCATCGTCTCCTGCCAGCAGGCTGCGGAGCTGGATCCGTGGATCATTCTGGACCGCGACCTGAGCAGCATCTTCGCCAACCACCGGGCCAACATTGCCGCACCCGTCAGCCATGCGCGGTTTTATCTGGGGCAGTTAATCAAGACGCTGTCAACCTAAACCCCGCAGAAGGGGCCTCTTGCGGCCCAGACCTTTGTTCTCGCTCTGTCGAAATCCTCAACGTAGCGCTCTACGCCTGTGGAACATCCCGTGGCTTTTGCGGGGCGGTTTCGACTATCGTTGCGACCTCCGTCTGAATCACAAGACACCCCTTCTTCCCAGACGAACGGCGTTCCACAGGTAGCTTAAAACCACTTGTTTAGCGGAGCGCCTTCAGCCTAAACCGCTACAGCCGGTCCACCTACTCCAGCATGATCTGGACCACACTCTCCATAAACCGCATGCCCCGCCGGGTCAGCCGGACCTGCTCTGCCGACGCATCGATCAGTCCCTCAGCGGCAAGTTGCGCCGCCTGTTTCCCGAAAAGATCATTAAAATCGGATTGGAAGCGTGAGGAAAAGAGTTTCGTGTCGATGCCCTCGGTCTGCCGCAGGCCCAGGTATACCGCTTCGAGGATCTGTTGCTCCCGGGTGAGTGTTTCCCGGCCCGCCTCGGGAGAAGCCCCCCGCTGCAAAGCGTCCATGTACTCGTCCAGCGTGCTGCAGTTCCACCGGCGTGTCGCCCCCGACAGGCTGTGGGCATTCGGGCCGAACCCCATGTAATCAACAAAATTCCAATACTTGCGATTGTGTCGGGAGCGCAGGTCGAGTCGCTCCGTTTTACAGACGCGGGCGTAATTGGAAATTTCATATTGTTTGTAACCGTGGGCTTCGAGGAAATCGGCCGTGGCGGAAAACAGATCGCCGGCAATGTTTTCGTCCAACGGCCGGACCCGCCCTTCCTCCACCCACCGCGCCAGAGGGGTTCCGGCTTCGATGGTCAGGGTGTAGCAGGACAGGTGTTCCGGGGCCAGTTCGACCACCTTGGCCATCTCCGCTTCCCAGGCCTTTCGGGTCTGTCCGGGAACGGCGTAGATCAGGTCCAAGCCGACATTGTCAAACCCGGCGTCCCGGGCGTGGCGATAGGTGGCGATGCCGGTATCGGCGCTGTGAATGCGTCCCAGAAAGGACAGGATATGGTCGTCTGTGGATTGCAGGCCGATATTGAGCCGATTGACGCCGGCCCGGCGAAATGCGTCCAGATCCAGCCGGCCGACGGTTCCCGGATTGACCTCCAGGGTCACCTCGGCGTCTTTAGTTACCGCAAAGCGGGCGTGGACCTCATCCAGAATCCGCTCGATCCGGCGGGCGGACAACAGCGACGGCGTTCCCCCGCCGAAGTAGACCGTATCGGCAAGGGATATCCGGTGCCGCTGCATGTCCATCTCGGTCGGCAGCGCCTTCACAAAGGCATCGATGCGGTCCAGGGCGGTGACGGAGTAAAAATCGCAGTAGGGGCATTTGGCCCGGCAGAAAGGGACGTGGATGTATATTCCGGCGGGCTGGGCGGTCATGGTTTAGAGTTTCGGGTTCAGGGTCTAGAGTTTAGCGTTTGGGGTTGTAGGCTCAGGGTTTAAGGTTCTTCAACCAGAAACGCTAAACCCTAAACCAGGCAACCGGTTCCTCAGCCGCCCCCCCGCCCCAATTCCAGCCCAAGATCCAGGGCCTTCTGGTTCATCTCCAGAAAGCCCGAAGGAATGCGCGTTTCGAGCACCTTCATGATCGACTTGGGTCGCACCAGGTCGGTCAGGCCCACCACCGCGCCCAGCATGCAGATGTTGAACACGATGGGTTTGCCGATCTTCTCCATCACGGTCTCGTACATGGGCAGTTGGTGCTGGCGGGCGTCCACCTTGAGCTGGGGCTGCACATAGCGCGGATCGGTGAGCAAAATCCCGCCGGGGCGGATGATGTCGCAAAACTTGTTGTAGGCCTCCTGGGTCAGGCACACCAGTACGTTGGGCTGGATCACCTTGGGAAAATTGATCGTACTGTCCGAGACGATCACATCCGAGCGCGTGGCTCCGCCGCGGGCCGCCGCACCGTAGGCCTGGGTCTGCACCGCCTCCAGTCCTTCGTGCAATACCGCAGCCTCGGCCAGGACGATCGCGGCCGTGATCACTCCCTGGCCGCCCGATCCCGAAAATACCATTCTACATCGTTCCATCTATTTTCCCCCCATGGCCCGCTCGATGATTTGACTGTACTCGCTGCAGTATTCCGGACGATCTTCCTGAACGAAGATGCCCCGCTCGATCAGATCCGGGTTCTCGGCCTTTTTCTTCGAACCGATGGGCGTGGTGATCTCTTTCATGCGCTTCATCATCTCCACCGCGCTGCCCAGTTTGTTCTTGCGGCCGAAGTAGGTCGGACACTGGCTCATGATCTCCACCACCGAAAAGCCCTCGTGAACGACGGCCTCGCGGATGATGTCCGCCATCTGCGTCACGTGATAGGTGGTGGTGCGGGCCACGAAGGTGGCCCCGGCCGCTTTGGCCATCTCCACCACGTCGAACCCCTGGTCGATGTTGCGGTACGGCGCCGTGGTGGCCATCATGCCCGGGCCGGTCAATGGAGAGTACTGTCCGCCGGTCATCCCGTAGATGCGGTTGTTCATCACGATGGCCGTCATGTCGATGTTGCGCCGGGCCGCGTGGATGAAGTGGTTGCCACCGATGGACAATGCGTCCCCGTCGCCCATGGGCACGATCACGTTCAGCTCCGGCTTGCTCAGCTTCACCCCCGTGGCGAAGGCCAGGGCCCGGCCGTGAATCGTGTGCAGGGTGTGAAAGTCCATGTACCCCGAGATGCGCGACGAGCAGCCGATGCCCGACACCATCACGATCTCGTTGCGGCTCATGCCCAGCTTTTCCACCGCGCGGATCAGCCCGTTGAGCACGATCCCGTGGCCGCAACCCGGACACCACAGGTGCGGAAAAAACCGCTCGCGGATATAATCCTCGACTGCCATCTATACCCCCTTGCCCTTGATCAGGCGCAGTATGTTCTTGATGTCCGTGGGCGTGATGAAGCCCCCGTCGATGCGGTTGGCCAGAAACACCCGATCGGGATGCTTCACCGTACTTTTGACCATCTGGCACACCTGGCCCATGTTCATCTCCACCACCACCGTGGTTGCGGCATCGTTGCAGTACTGCCGGATCACGTCGGCCGGAAAGGGCCACAGGGTCTGCAGTTCCAAAAGCCCGATCTTCTGTCCCCGCCGGCGCAGGCTCTCCACGATGTGCAAAGCGCTTCTGGCCGACGAACCGAAGGAGACCAGCACCGTCTCGGCGTCCTCCAGGTAAAAGGTCTTGTAGTGCGCCATGCGCTCCACGTTGTTTTCGATCTTGTCCACGATGTGGCGCAACAGCCCGTAAACGATCTTGGGATTGTCCGAGGGAAAGCCCCACATGTCGTGCACCAGTCCGGTCACGTTGTAGCGGTGCACGTCCCCGAAATCGCTCATGGGCAGCCGGCCGTCCTCCCGGGGCAGGTAGGGATGGTAGTCCACCCCCCCCTTGACCGCCGTGCGCAGCCGCTCCACCAACGGGATCTCTCCGGGCTCGGGAATCGTAAGCTTTTCGCGCATGTGACCCACCACCTCGTCGAACAAAAGAACCACCGGCGTGCGGAAGGTCTCGGCGATGTTGAAGGCCTCCACGGTCATGGCGAACACGTCCTGGTGGTTGGAGGCCGTCAGGCACACGATGCTGTGGTCCCCGTGGGTGCCCCAGCGCGCCTGCATCACGTCCCCCTGGCTCACGTGGGTGGGCACCCCCGTGGAAGGACCGCCGCGCTGCACGTTGACGATCACGCAGGGGATCTCGGCCATCACCGCGTAGCCCAAGGCTTCCTGCTTGAGGGAAAAGCCCGGTCCCGAGGTCGCCGTGAGCACCTTGTGACCGGTGAGCGACGCCCCGATGATGGCGCACATGCTGGCGATCTCGTCTTCCATCTGGATGAACTTGCCGCCCTTTTGGGGCAGTCTTGCCGACAGATGCTCGGCGATCTCCGTGGACGGGGTGATGGGATAGCCGGCGAAAAAGTCCAGCCCGGCGTACAGCGCCCCTTCCACGCAGGCCTCGTTGCCCTGGATGAATTTGATTTGTTTACCCATTAGGTACCTGCCTAAAGTTGTGTTCTTTTGATTGGATTATCGGCACCGAAAAAAGCTGAGGTCGGATATCGGAGGTCCGAGGACTGAGATCGGAAATCCGACTTTCGTCTTCTGACTTCTGTCCTCTGTCATCCGTCCTCCGTCACCACCTCGATGGCCAGATCCGGACAGCGCAGCTCGCACATCCGGCAGGC
The DNA here is from genome assembly GCF_009688965.1 of Desulfosarcina widdelii. Lineage (GTDB taxonomy): Bacteria > Desulfobacterota > Desulfobacteria > Desulfobacterales > Desulfosarcinaceae > Desulfosarcina > Desulfosarcina widdelii. The sequence continues at coordinate 1,967,561 of NZ_AP021875.1, forward strand.
GATGCAGTCTTCCAGACGAACCGCCACCGCCTTGTCCTCCTTGTCCAGTTCCAGAACCTTCTTGGGGCAGAATTCTACACAGATGCCGCACCCCTTGCACCAGTCCCGGTTGATCCGGTGCGCCTTCAACTTTGGTTTTGCCATAACTTCCCCTATATGTTTTCTGCTTCCAGCGCGACGTGGGTAACGCCGCTTCGATTTGCCGCCCTCTTAAAAGCTGGGCCGGTCCTTGTCAAGAGATAGTGGGGATGGAATCGAATATTTCGCATTTTCTGACGAATGCTATGCAAGCGAATACCATTTTTTGCGCTCCTCCCGCAAGCTCTGCCCGGGATGTCTCCCCGGAATGCTACCGAAATCCGGGAATAGTCCGAGCCCTGTCCACGTTGGTATCATCGGTCGGCAGCGTCGATTCTTGAATGATCGGATAAAACCGCTGGTTTCAAAAACTGGAAGCGGAGTCGGTCTCCTGGGGAAATATTTTTCCGGGATTGAGGATGTTGTGGGGATCCAGCGTCCTTTTGAGCTGCCGCGATAGGGCCAGGGTGGGCGCATCGAGGTTGAGGCCGATGTACGGCTGTTTGGCCAGGCCGATGCCGTGTTCGCCGGAGATGCGCCCGCCGAGTTTCACCGTGGCCTGGAAGATGTCGTCCACCGCCCGTTCCATCTTGGGGACGTCCGCCTCGCCTCTTGTTCCGCCCATGACATTGACATGAATATTGCCGTCGCCGGCATGGCCAAAACTAACGATGGGCAGATCGTAGCGCCGGGCCGTCTTCTGGATGGAGTCGATGATTTCCGGGATCCTGGATCGTGGAACGACGATGTCCTCGTTCATCTTATAGGGGCTGATGCTGCGCAGGGCCGGGGAAACCGCCCGCCGGGCCCGCCACAACTCTTCCTGTTCGTCCTTTTCCCGGGCAAGCCGAATCTGCAGGGCGCCGTTTTCCGTGCAGACACGGCGCACCCGTTCCATGGGTCCGGCGATGCAGTCGGCATCGCCGTCCACCTCGATCAGCAAAAAGGCCTGCGCTTCTGCCGGCAGGCCGACGGGGGCATAGCGCTCCACGGCCTGCAGCGATGGAGCGTCCAGAAACTCGAGGGTGGTGGGAACGATGCCCCGGCCGATGACATCCGATACCGTGCGTGCTGCCGCGGCCATGGATCCGAAAGCGGCCGTCAGAGTCTGTTTGGCTTCGGGAAGGGGCAGCAGCCGCAGGGTGGCCAGGGTGACCACGCCCAGGGTGCCTTCCGAGCCCACGAACAGGGTGGTCAGATCGTAGCCGACGACGTCCTTGGCGCAGGCCGAACCGGTGTGGATCACCTCTCCTGAAGGAAGCACAACTTCCAGCCCGCGCACGTAATCCCGGGTCACACCGTATTTTACCGCGCGCATGCCTCCCGAATTTTCTGCAATGTTGCCGCCAATGGTGGAAAAGGTATAGCTGGCCGGGTCCGGGGGATAAAACAGCCCCTTTTTCTCCACGGCGGCCTGCAAATGCGCCGTGACCACAGCCGGCTCCACCTCGGCCACCAGGTTGTCGGTATCGATGGATCGAATCCGGTTGAAGCGGTTCATGGCCATCACCAGTCCGCCGGCCACGGGCAGCGCCCCACCTGAAAAGCCCGATCCAGCTCCTCTGGGGACCACCGGAATCCTATGGGTGTCGGCCAACCGCAGAACGTCGGCGACTTCCTGCGTCGTTCCGGGAAAAACAACGGCCTCGGGCAGATATTGGGCCCGGGTCGCATCGTAGGCATAGCAGAGGCACTCCTCCTGAGCGTCGGTAAAATGGTCGGCGCCGACGATGTCCCTCAATGCATCTTTATGGCTGCTTTTCATAGGCATGGCAGTGCTGACCATCCTTGTTGATGGGTTTGAATGTTGCAGCAAGCATGGCAAGAGTCATCGCAGCGATCAACAAAAAAGTGACGGCACCGTAAAAAGCCCGATATCCGCGTTACGCTTCATCCCTTGTCACTGCGGAGTACGTTCAGGTACGCCTCACTCCTCGGGATTCGCAAGCCTTGATATCGAACTTTTTACGATGCCGTCTGAAAACCGGCATTTTGCGAATAAGTAATAAAACAGTTAGCGATTCCGGATCTCTTCCAACGTCTGCTCGAAATGCGCTTTCAGCGGGCCGCCGCATTCGATGGCCTGTCCGGCCGCTTGCAGGGCTTCATCCCTGCGGCCCTGCTCCAAAAGCACCTGGGCCAGGTTGTTGAACAGGACTCCCTCGCGGGGAAATTGTTCGATGGCAGCCCGAAAGTGCGCCTCGGCAGATGCCAGGTCCCCCGACCGGTACAGGCACACCCCGATCCCCACCGTTGCCGCCAGACTGTCCGGCCAGCGTCCCAAGGCGGTGCGATATGCCGGCAGGGCGATTTTCCAGCGCCCCATGCGCTCCAGGTGGCTCACGGCCGCCAGGTAGTCCGTTTCTTTGGCGGTAGCCGGCAGCCGCGACGGCGGCAGCACCAGCATTCCCCAGAAGCCGCTGCGGGCCCAGGTTCTCTCGAAGGTTGAAAAAGCGGTAGGCTTGAAGGGTGTGGTTCCCGAATGCAGGATCACATCGCCGGCGGCGGCGTCCCATCCGACGACAACCGCATAATGCCAGAGGGGAATCCATGAAAGGCCGAGGTTCTGGAGGACGACAACGGGGTGGCCGGCGGCAACTTCGTCGATCAGGTCCGCGGGTTCGGCCAGCAGGCAGGCGATTCTGCCATGCCGCCGAACGGCAGCGATCATGGCCGACTGCAGGCTGCCTTTGCGGGAAGGCGTGAAGACTTCAACGCTCAAATCCTGGGGCGAAACGCTGACTCCGCTCCAGTTCAGGGCCATGGCCAGGGCGGCCGGGCCGCACTGATGCACCTTTTGAGGATAAAAAGGGATTTCAGCAATCAGATAGGGATCGGGCAGTCTCCCCTCGGGCCGGGGCCATCCGATGCCGGTCCTGCCGGCGCAACCGGACAGCACAACAGCCAGGACCGCAACGACGAGCAGGCGCATCGAAGCCGCCTTCACCGTTTCGATCCCGGCTGGCTGGATTTAGATGCGCTTTTTCTTAACAAAGGGAAAAAGATCCGTATATCCCATGATATCGGTAATCAGAAGAATCACGAAGATGACGATGGAAGCGATGAGAATCGCGCCAAGGGCATCCCCTCCCGCCGGCAGCTGCTCGATCCGGTCAGCCAGGCGGACGACTTCGGCGTCCGAAAGGCCGGCGACGCGGGCGGTCGCCTCTGCCGGATCGATCCCCTGGGAGACCAGGACGTCAACGACATCCTGCCGCGCCAGAAAGGTGCTGACCTGTGCCCGGGCAGCCTCGACCCGGGCCGCGTCCAGGACAGTCTCCGTGGGGATCATCCTGGCCAGTACGGTCTGGCAGGGGGAGCAAAGAACCATCATGAAAATCGCCATGAAAAGACTGACCGGCTTTAGCGCTTTCCTTACTTTTCGCATCGTTACCTCTCCTCTTTTCTGCGTCCGCCATCAACCGGGCAGACGCCGGTGTAAAGGGACGCACCTGCAGCTTTTTTTTTTGAAAAAGGCAGCCGTCGTTTCGGGGGTGGACGTCTGCCCGGCACCTCCTGAAGTCAGGCTTCTAGAAGCCATAAAGCCTTAAAAATGTCAAGCTGCATCCATGGCAGGTGCAGCATGACATTTAAAAGGAACGGATGAATGCCAAATGTAAAAATACAAAGGTCAATTGATGGATTCAATCGATTAGACAGGACAGTCGAGCATCATCGAATTCACGGGAAAATGCTACCTTCTTATAACTATAATTACTAAAATAGCTATAATATATAAATTTTAAATACGATTATTTAACAGATTTTTATAGTTTTTATAGTTTTTATATTTTTTTTCTTGACAACGAAAATCAATCATGGCTTATATAGTTCAAGACCTGTAAAAGATGCGCAATCGCCCCGCTCCCTGTTCTCGCCCCGCTATCGCCGTACATTCTTTTCGACTGCGAACACGTTCACTGCCATAGGGACATTAATAGACCAATCAATACGGTTCACCGAACTTGACGCTCGGGCAGGTCTGACCGCTTTGCAACCATACGCGATTGAAGGAGGGATTGAACATGGAGGACACACTCACCGTCTTCAAGGCCAGCAAGTATTGCAATGTTTCCTCGAAAACCATCATCAATTGGATCGAGGCCGGTCACATCAAGGCCTATAAAACCGTTGGCGGACACCGCCGCATCAAGCGCATGGACATGGAGAATTTCATGCGCCGCCAGGGCATCCCCATTCCGGAGGCGGAGGGTGCCGACGAACGCCACCGCATTCTGGTGGTGGACGATGACCCCATCATCGTTGAAACCATTGTTCAGGCTTTGGAGGAAGACGAGTTCGACTATGAAGTGATCAGCGCTTCGGATGGTTTCGAGGCCGGCTTGCAGGTCAACCACTTCCATCCGCACCTGATGATCCTGGACATCATGATGCCCGACATCAAAGGCAATGAGGTCTGCCGAAAGATCAAATCCAACGAGGACACGCGCGATATCAAGATCATCGTTCTTTCCGCGTATCTGGATGAGGAAAAATTCAAGGAAATGAAAGACCACGGTGCCGATGTATGTTTCTCCAAACCCCTGCCCCTGCCTCAGCTCAAAGAGGAGGTGGCACGACTGCTGGAACTGAAATAGACGCCCGCGACGGGTTTCGGCCATAAATAAGGAGGCGTAACATGAAACTCAAGGAAGCGCTTGAAAAAAAGAAATTTGTGGTCACCTCGGAAGTCCAGGCCCCCATGGGCGACGATGATCCCGAAGCGCTGGTGGAGAACCTGAAGCGGGTTCGCGGACGCATGGACGGTGTCTCCATTGCCGAAGTGGAGCTGGAAGGCGTGGTCGGCGATAGCATCCGCACCTGCGAACTGCTCAATGCCAATCGTTTCGATGCCATCTATCAAACGACGACGAGGGACAAAAACCGCATCCAATTGCAAAAGGACCTCACCTTGGCCAACGAATCTGGCGTGGAAAACCTGCTGGTATTTACCGAAGACTATCGTATCTCTGGCGAAAGCCTCCAGGAGACCATGTTCTTCCACGTGGATTCGGGCAAGCTGGCCTCGGTGCTGGAGCATCTGAAAGATGGAAGAACGGTGGATGGGAAACAACTGGAAAAGAATATAGAATTCATCATGGGCTCCGGAGTGGAATCCGTCTGGGGCAAGAATGTGCCCAAGCAGGGCATGCAGGAGATGGAGACCATGCGCGAAATGGGCACCGGCTATTTCCTGACGACTCCCATTTTCGACCTGGACCAGTTCCAGAAGTTTCTCAAACAGGTCAAGACATTTGACATCCCCGTGATCGCCGAAGTGATGCTGCTGAGAAACGCCGCCATGGCCCGCTTCATCAACCGGCACTTCAAGGCCGGCCTGATCCCGGATTGGGTGGTCCAGAAGCTGGACAAGGCTCCCGACAAGAAAAAAGCGAGTATCGAACTGTTCGCCGACACCATCAAGGGGCTGCGCGATATCTGCGACGGCGTACACATCATTACTTTGGGGGGGATCGATAAGATACAGCCCTATTTAGACGCAGCCCGCATCAGGTAGATAGCCGTTTCGTCCGAAGGCTGAAGGATTTTTTCGAAAGAGATGTTTTCCCTATAAACCACAGCCCTCAGCATGAAAAACTATTCTTTCCCGGGAACACCGCCGTGGCCCGGGAACCTTGCATCGTAAACTACAGAACGCTCAGCCTGCAGGCTGCATCCGCCGGCCCTTTTCGATCATCCCGACGGTATCCGGTTATTGGCCGGCCCCTCTCACGCGAATCGCTCATCCGTTGCGTCGTCAAACGGCACCAATCCGGCAAAACTACGGCCGAATGGCCGAATACATCGGCCGTTTCGCCTTTAGACTGAAGATGGAAAGTCGGAAATCAGAGGAGATACACACGCCAACTGTCTTCTGAACGCTGACTTCAGTCTAAACGCCTTCAGCCTAAAAACCTAATAACGGAGGTTCGAACCATGCCCCAACCGATCGAACTCGACGACCTGGAATGCGAATTCAAGGACGAGGTATTGGAAAAGGTACCCGATGCCCTGCTGGACTTGTGCATGACCTGCGGGACCTGCACGGGGGGGTGTCCGGCGTCGGGGCTGATGGACATGGACCCGCGCAAGCTTCTACGCATGGTCAACCTGGGCATGGACGAGCAGGTGAAAAAATCCAATTGGGCCTGGGTCTGTACCATGTGCGCCCGCTGCGTCAATGCCTGCCCCATGAAAATCAACATCCCTAAACTGGTCTACAGCATGCGTGGATCCTGGCCCCGAAATAAACGGCCCAAGGGCATCCGGGGTTCCTGCGACCAGCACATCCGTGCCGGCAACGCCATGGGTGTTCCCACCGACGACTTCATCTGGACCGTGGAAGACGTGGCCGAAGAGATCCGCGAAACCCAGCCCCAGTTCAAGGACATACAGGTTTCCGTGGATCGGGTCGGCGCCCATATGGCCATTAACCAGAATTCCCGCGAACCGGTCACCGAACCGGACGAGTTGAGTCCGCTGTGGAAAATCCTGCACCTGGTCGGCGCCGACTGGACCTACCCCTCGGTGATGTGGGCCGGGGAAAACTACTGCCTTTTTCTGGCCGACGAAGAGGGCTGGCGCTACATCATGGAGGAGTTCGTCGACCACATCGACAATACCCTGGGCTGCAAGCTGGTGGTCAATACCGAGTGAGGTCACTCCTACTTTGCGATCCTGGAAGGATTGCGCAAATTCAACATCTCCCACAAGTTCGAATTCACCAGCATCATCTCTCTTTACGCCGGGTGGATCCGTGACGGCAAACTGCCGGTCAACAGCGACTGGAACCGGGATCTGAAAATTAAATTTACGGTCCAGGACCCCTGCAACATCGTGCGTAAAACCGAGCGCCAGACCATGGCCGATGACCTGCGCTTCGTGATCAAAACCATCGTTGGCGAGGAGAACTTCGTGGATATGGTGCCCTGCGGCGTCAACAACTACTGCTGCGGCGGCGGCGGCGGAGCGCTCCAGGGCGGTTTCCCAGAAGAACGACGGGCCTACGGCAAAATCAAATTCGACCAGGTCATGGCCACCGGCGCGGATTACGTCATCGCCCCGTGCCACAACTGTCACAGCCAGATCGAGGATGTGGGACACCACTATGGCGGAAATTACCGCGTGGCCCATATCTGGACCTTCATGTGCCTGGCCATGGGCATCCTGGGCGAAAACGAACGCAAATATCTGGGACCGGATCTGGCGGATTTCGGGCTGTAAACGGAGGTCGGAGGTCGGAGGTCGGAGGTTGGAGGTTGGAGGAGAGAAGTCGGAATTCGGACTTCGGACCTCAGCCTTCCGACTTCTGACCTCGAAACGCTGACATCTGACTTCGGAATTGGAGGATACATATAATGGCGAAGCAAACTATCGGTTCTGTATTGGTCGTCGGCGGCGGCATCGCCGGTATCCAGGCCTCGCTGGACCTGGCCGATTCCGGATACCACGTCGTTCTGGCTGAACAGCGTCCGGCCATCGGCGGTGTCATGGCCCAGTTGGACAAAACCTTTCCCACCAATGACTGCTCCATGTGCATCATTTCGCCCAAGCTGGTTGAGGCCGGACGCCACCTGAACATCGACCTGTTCACCATGACCGATGTGCTGTCGGTCGAGGGCGAAGCCGGCAGCTTCACCGCCACCTTACGCCAGCGGCCGCGCTTCATCGACCTGGAAAAGTGCACGGCCTGCGGCGAATGCAGCAAAGTTTGCCCCATCGACGTGGCCAATGATTTCGACCAGGGCCTGCGCACCCGCAAGGCCGCCTTCAAACGCTACCCCCAGGCCATGCCCAGCGCCTATGCCATCGAGAAGAAAGGCACGGCGCCCTGCAAGGCCGCCTGCCCGGCGAATCCCAGCTTCCAGGGCTGTGTGGCCCTTATGGCCCAGGGAAAATACAAGGAGGCCTTCGAGTTGTTTCGCAGCGAACATCCCTTTCCCGGCGTCTGCGGACGGGTCTGCCACCATCCCTGCGAGACGGCCTGCACCCGGGCCAGGGTAGATGCCCCCGTGTCCATCATGGCCCTGCATCGCTTTCTGGCCGATTGGGCCCGGGAAAACGGCGTCCAATTCATCCCCGAAAAAAAATCCCGCCGGTCTGAAAAAGTGGCCGTGGTGGGCAGCGGGCCGGCAGGCCTGGCCTGCGCCTACTTTCTGGCCATCGAGGGGTTTGTTGTGACCGTGTTCGAAAAAAGGAAGGTATTGGGCGGCATGCTGACCCTGGGCATTCCCGCCTATCGCCTGCCCCGCGATGTCATCGACGACGAAATCGCCGTGCTGCGGGAACTTGGGGTCGATTTCAAAACCGGTGTGGACCTGGGCCATGACGTCACCATCGGCCAGTTGCGCGATCAGGGGTTCAACGCCTTTTTCATGGCCATCGGTTCCCAGGAGTGCAAGCTGCTGGGCATTGAGGGCGAAGACTACACGGGCGTGTGGCCCGGCGTGGACTACCTGCTGCGCGTCAATTTGGGCGAAAAGATCGACCTGGGCGACCGCGTGGCGGTAATCGGCGGCGGCAACGTGGCCATGGACGCCGTGCGTACGGCTCTTCGCAATGGGTCAAAAGCACCCTTTATCATCTACCGCCGCAGCGAGGCCGAGATGCCGGCCAGCACCGAGGAGATCGCTGAATGCCGGGAGGAAGGCATCGAGATCATGACCCTGACCAACCCGGTGCGGGTCGTTGCGGAAAAAGGTCGAGTTACGGCCGTCGAATGCATCCGGATGCAATTGGGCGACCCGGACGACTCGGGACGACGCCGGCCGGAACCGATCCCCGGCTCGGAATTCACCATCGATGTGGACGCGGTGGTGCCGGCCATCGGCCAGGAATCGGACTGGGCCTGCCTCACCGACGAGTGCGCCTGCACCCTGAGCGATTGGGGTACCATGAACGTGGACCCGGTTACCCTGCAGTCCGAGGACGCCGACATCTTCGCCGGCGGCGATGCGGTCAGCGGACCGGCCACCGTCGTGGAGGCCATTGCCGCAGGCAAGCGGGCCGCCGAATCGATCCGGCGGTTACTCAGCGGCGAAGACCTCAAGGAAGGCCGGGATGGCGAATGGGCCATGGTGGAGGATGTGGATCTCTCCACGGCCGTGCCCATCAAACGCCAGGCCATGCCCATGGCCGCATCCGATGCACGCCGGGCCACCTTCGACGAGGTTCAACTGGGCCTGGACGAAGCGATGGTCCGACAGGAGATACAGCGCTGCCTGGCCTGCGGCGTGTGTTCGGAGTGCTACCAGTGCGTATCGGCCTGCCTGGCCGGAGCGGTTTGTCACGACATGACGGAACAGATCCGGACGGTTGAAGTTGGCGCCGTCATCCTTGCGCCGGGCTTCGCACCCTTCGATCCCTCCATTTACGAGGCTTACAGTTACGCCGGACACCCCAACGTGGTCACCAGCCTTGAGTTCGAGCGCATCCTGTCGGCCTCCGGCCCCTACGAGGGCCATCTGGTGCGGCCCTCGGACGGCCAGGCGCCCAGGAAAATCGCCTGGCTGCAGTGTGTGGGTTCCCGGGATCTGAACGCCTGCGACAACGGCTACTGCTCGTCGGTCTGCTGTATGTACGCCAACAAGCAGGCCGTCGTCGCCAAGGAGCACAGCGAGCGCGAACTGGACACGGCCATCTTCCTGATGGACCTGCGCACCTTCGGCAAGGATTTCGACAGATACGCCAATCGCGCGCATGAGGACCAGGGCGTGCGGCACATCCGCTCGCGCATCCACTCGGTCTTTCCCGCCGAGGGCGACCGGCTGCGCATCGTCTATGCCACCGAAGGGGGCAACAGCGTCGAGGAGAATTTCGACATGGTGGTCCTCTCCGTGGGTCTGGCACCCAACCCCGATGCCGTGGCCCTGGCCGATCGGCTCGGCATCGAACTGAACCATTACCGCCACGCCCGAACCGACTGCCTGACGCCGGTGAACACCAGCCGCGAGGGCGTCTTCGTTTGCGGCGCCTTCCAGGAACCCAAGGACATCCCGGCTTCGGTGATGGAGGCCTCGGCGGCGGCGGCGGCGGCATCCGGCCTGCTGGTCGATGCCCGCTGGAGCCTGACCCGCAAACGACAGCTCCCTCCCGAACTGGACGTCTCCGGCCAGGGGCCGCGCATCGGGGTGTTCGTATGCAACTGCGGCATCAACATCGGCGGCATCGCCGACGTGCCGGCGGTGCGCGACTATGCCGCCGGACTGCCTCACGTGGTTCACGTGGAAGACAACCTGTTCACCTGCAGCCAGGACACCCAGGACCATATGAAACAGATCATCAAGGAAAAGGGCATCAACCGGGTGGTGGTGGCGTCCTGCTCTCCCCGAACCCACGAGCCGCTTTTTCAGGAAACCATCCGGGACGCCGGCTTGAACAAATACCTGTTCGAGATGGCCAACATCCGAGACCAGAACACCTGGGTGCACATGAACAACCCGGACCGTGCCACGGCCAAGGCCAAGGACCTGCTGCGCATGGCGGTGGCCAAGGCGGCCCATATCGAGCCCCTGCATCAGGTGAGCCTGGCTATCGACAAGACCGCCCTTGTGATCGGCGGCGGCGTGGCCGGCATGGAAGCGGCCCTGGCTCTGGCCGACCAGGGCGGCGATGTGGTCCTGGTGGAACGATCCACCGAACTGGGCGGCGTGGCCAATCAGCTCAACGCCACCTGGCAGGGCGAACTCATCGCCCCATATCTGGCAGCCGCCGTCGAACGTGTGAAAACCCATCCACGCATCCGACTTTTTCCGGCTACCCGGGTTGTCAGAACCGGAGGCAGCATCGGCAATTTCGCTACGACCCTGCAATCGGTCAACGGCAGCCAGGCGGAAACGCAGGTGACCCACGGCGCCACTATCCTGGCCACGGGGGGCGGTGAATATCGGCCGTATCAGTACCTGTACGGCGAGCATCCCGACGTGCTCACCCATCTGGACATGGACGCGGCCATGGCCCACCGGGACAAACGCCTGGCCCGGGCCAAAAGTGTGGCCTTTATCCAATGCGTGGGATCCCGGGACGACAAGCGCCCATACTGCAGCAAAATCTGCTGCACCCACAGCCTCAAAAGTGCCCTGGCGGTCAAAGCCCTGGCCCCCACGAAAAAGGTGACCATCCTCTACCGCGACATCCGCGCCTACGGCTTCCGGGAGGACCTGTATAAACAGGCCCGGGAGGCCGGCATCATCTTCATCCGCTACGAACCGGAAGCGCCGCCCCGGGTATCCGCCGATGCCGACAACCGCCTGGTCCTAGACGTCACCGACCACGTGCTGCGCCTGCCGGTGCGCCTGAGGCCCGACCTGCTGGTGCTGGCAACGGGCATCGTGCCCAATGCCAACCGGGAGCTGTTCGAAATGTTCAAGGTGCCGGTCAATGCCGACGGCTTTCTGGTCGAAGCCCACGCCAAGCTGCGGCCGGTGGATTTTTCTTCCGAGGGCATCTTTCTGGCAGGGCTGGCCCATTACCCCAAGCCCCTGGAGGAAACCATCGCCCAGGCCAGGGCGGCCGCCGCCCGGGCCATGACCCTGCTTTCCCGGGATGCCATCATGGTGGGCGGGGTTGTCGCCACAGTGGATACCGGCAAGTGCGCCGCCTGTTTGACGTGCCTACGGGCCTGCCCCTACAACATCCCCCGGGTGGACGAACACAGCCACGCGGTCATCGATCCGGCCATGTGCCACGGCTGCGGCACCTGCGTGGCCGAATGCCCGGGCAAGGCCATCAGCCTGGCCCATTTCACCGATGAGCAGATGATCGCCAAAATCGAAGCCCTGTTTCTGGCGGCTTGAGTCGGAAGACGGAGGACGGAGGACAGAATTCGGAGGACGGAAAACAGATGACAGAAGGCGGAGGACCGACCTTCGAATTAAGGGATTCGGGAATTGGTCGAGCGGCTTCCAGCCGCGACCGCTTTCAAACCGGTGAACAGTGATCGGCGATCAGTGAACGGAAAACCCCAAACCCTGAACCCTGAACCCCAAACCGCTAATAATGGAGGAACCATGACCGCTACTGCCGTTACCCCCCAGATCCTGGCCTTCTGCTGCAGGTACTGCTCCTATGCCGCCGCCGACCTGGCCGGCTCCATGCGCCTGGACTACCCGGACAGCGTCAAGATCGTGCAGGTGCCCTGCACGGGGCGGGTGGACGTGATCCACCTGCTCAAGGCTTTTGAAGCCGGCGCCGACGGCATTTACGTGGCCGGCTGACTGGAAGGCGAATGCCATTTCCTGGAAGGAAATCGACGCACACGCAAAAAGGTTGACTGGATGAGAAAAACGTTGGAAGAAATCGGCATCGACAGCTCACGGGTACAGATGTTCAACCTCTCCTCGGCCATGGCTCCCGAGTTCGCTCGCATCGCCCGGGAGATGACGGAAACCGTATCCGAATTGGGGCTGCTGACAGATTCATAAAAAGTGATAAGGCTTTTTTATGGACGTCTCCCAAGCTCATGAACTGACCACGGTACTGGATGCCATGGCCGACGGCATCTACATTGTCAACGACGATCATGTGGTCGAATTTATGAACAAGGCCATGATCCGGGTATTTGGTGACGGCGTAGGCAAAAAATGCCACCAGGTGATCAACCATACCCCCACCCCCTGCCCCTGGTGCCGGGCCAGGGAGGTCTTCGACAATCGACGCAACGTCCACGAAGAGGTTTACGTGCCTTTGGTGGACAAAACCTACGATCTGCTGGAGATCCCGATCCACAACAATGACGGCAGCGTCAGCAAGCTGAGCATTTACCGGGACATCACCCACCGCAAGGACCAGGAGTACCGGCTCAAATCGTCTCGGGAAAGTTTTCGCAGCCTTTTCGAGCATGTCGCCGTTGGCGTTTACATCAGCAGCAAGGAGGGCAAGTTCCTGGACGCCAATCCGGCTCTGCTGGACATGCTGGGATATGAGAACAAAAATGAATTTCTCGACCTGGATCTGGCCCGGGAGATCTATCTCAAGGCCGAGGAGCGGACCCGTTTCCAGCAGATGATCGAAAAAAACGGTCGGGTCATCGACTACGAAGTGGATTTTCGCAAAAAGGACGGCACCCCCATCACCGTGCTGCTCACGGCCCACGTGCGCTACGATCCCCAGGGCCAGGTGCTGGGCTACGAAGGCATCTGCGTGGATCAGTCCCAACGCCAGAAAATGGAACGCGAGCTGAAAAAGGCCCACGATTTTCTCAACAACATCATTCAGAGTTCACCCAATGCCATCATAGGCACCGACATGCGCGGCAACATCATCATCTGGAACCAGGGCGCCGAAGAGACCTTAGGATACCGCGCACCTGAAACCATCGGCGCCATGAACGTGGTCGAACTCTATCCCGAAGGCATGGCCCGCAGAGTGATGCAGATGATGCGAAGCGACGACTACGGCGGGCGGGGAAAGCTGCGTGCCTACCCCATGACCTTCCGGACCAAGGACGGCCGGTCGGTGGAGGGCAGCCTGTCGGCCAACATCATCTACAACGATGCCGGCCGGGAAATGGCGTCGGTAGGCATCTTCGTGGACCTGGAGGAACAGCTGCACATGGAGCGCAAGCTGCATAAGACCCAGGAGCAGCTTTTACAATCGGAAAAGCTGGCCGCCATGGGCCGGCTCACCTCCCAGATCGCCCACGAACTCAACAATCCGCTTTACGGGATCATGAATACCCTGGAACTGATGAAATCAGAAATTCCGGTGGGCAACAAGCGCCGCAAACTGCTGGACATGAGCCTGTCGGAAACCGTGCGGGTCACCGACATGCTGCGCAAGATGCTCTCCTTTTCCAAGCCAGATCAAGAGGAGCGCACCCCGGTGGACATCAACACCATCCTTGACGAAATTCTCCTGCTGCACGAAAAGCAGCTGTGGGAGCACTCCATCAAGGTGGCACACCACTTCGCCGAGGGGCTCGGCAAGGTCAACGCCTCCAAGAACCAGCTGCGTCAGGTATTTTTAAACCTGATCTCCAACGCCCGTGACGCCATGCCCGAGGGCGGGCGACTGACCGTGGCCACCGAGGGCGACGACTATTTCGTGCACGTCACCGTGGCCGACAACGGCGTCGGCATTAAAAAAGAGCATCTGGACCTGATCTTCGAGACCTTTTTCACCACCAAAACCGACAGCGTCAAGGGCGTGGGCCTGGGCCTGTCTGTCTGCTATGGATTCATCAAGGACCACGGCGGCGACATCAAGGTGGACAGCCGGACGGGTGAAGGTACCACCTTTACCATCTCCCTGCCGGTTTGTCGCCAACCGTTGCCCACCGCATAGAACGTTTTCAGAACAGCAGCAGCGTTTCGCCCTTTTCCGGCATGTAAAAATGCCGTTTCTCATCAATGAGATTGCCCCGGTTATAAAGCAGGATCGCTGCAATCCGATGCCTTTTCGACCTCATGTGAAGTTGATCTATCGGCATGTTCATTTCTGGCAGTCGCAACTGATGTTGCCGGCAATGATTTCCTTCCAGTCATCAAGCACATCGTGCGTCCAGCAGTCGTCGGCCCCAGCAGCTTCGCGCATGGTCAGGGCCAGTATGTAAGCCAGTTCCTTGACCGTAGCGCCGGCCTCAAGCGCGCCCTTGAAATGCTTCAGCACACAGGGTTTTGAGCGCCCCTTGATGGAAAGGGCAAAACAGATGAACTGATATGTTTTCTCGTCGATCGTGCGCTTTTGTTCGTACAGCGCGTCCATCTGGTCCAGCATTTCTGCAAATTCCGGAAAAAACTCGGCAAGCATTCGCATAACTATGCATCCATTCGTTATATTGCAGCGGCGAATCCGAATCGGATCCGCATGCATCAATCAAAGTAGAAGCCCGAGGGGTAATCGGCAAGCCGGGTACGATTTTCCGGTTCCATTACGCTTCAAAAAGGTCTGATTCCACCAACCGACACAACATCTCGTATGGCTTCTGATTATTTCATCCATCCGATAACTTCTTCCTTTTTGGGAATCTTTCCTACCGATTTGACGTCGCCGTCAACCACCACAGCCGGCGTGCCGAAAACCCCATAACCGGCAATTTCCATAACGTCGGTCACTTTTTCGACGGTGGCGTCGACGCCGCTTTCGGCAACGGCGTCCATGACAATCTTCTCGGTCTGTTTGCATTTCGGGCATCCCGGCCCCAGTACTTTTATCTCCATATCTTTCTCCTTTCATAGTTCACGGTTCACCGTTCACGGATCGTTATCCCATGATACTTCCGAAAATCAGGCCGCTGACGGTGGCCATGACGACCACCAATGCGACGAACGCCACCGTCTTTTTGGTTCCCAGCACACTGCGGATCACCAGCATGTTGGGCAGGCTCAGGGCCGGGCCGGCCAGAAGCAGGGCCAAAGCGGGTCCCTGGCCCATGCCTGCACCGATCAACCCCTGCAGGATGGGTACTTCGGTGAGGGTGGCAAAATACATGAAGGCACCCACCACCGATGCGAACAGGTTGGCCCACAGGGAATTGCCCCCCACCAGGCCGCTGATCCATTGGGAAGGGATCAGGCCTTCGGATCCCGGACGGCCCAGCAACAGGCCCGCTACGAGCACGCCAGCCAGCAAAAGGGGCATGATCTGCTTGGCGAAATCCCATGAGGCCGTAAACCAGGACTCGGTTTCCCCGCGGGTGGTGGTCAGCAGGGTGACAAACGCAACCAGACCGACGGAAAAGGCGATCATCGGCAAATGGGGAAGCGCCAGGGCCGGGATCAGTACGACCACAGCGGCGATGACCAGCTTGTATACCTTCACCCGCATCCAACGCACCATCAATATGCCCAACAGGAGCGCGAACCCGCCGGCCAGCAGCCACTTTACGGCAAACACGGCCGACCAGAAGCCGCCCGCCTGTTCCGGACGGCCCCAGGTTGCGGAAACCAGCAGCCCGATCATGGCGGCGAACAGCAAGGTGGTTTGCCACAGGGGCCGTTCTACTTCAGGCGCGGGCATGTGCATGGCTGCTGCCGCTTTGGCCTCTTCTTCCCGCCTGAACATCAGATGCATGAACAGGCCGATCACCACACTGAAGACAACCGCGCCAACGGCCCGCGCTGTGCCGATTTCGGGCCCCAGAATGCGGGCGGTGAGGATGATGGCCAGCACGTTGATGGCCGGTCCCGAGTATAAAAAGGCGATGGCCGGCCCCAGTCCGGCGCCCCGCTTCCAGATGCCGGCAAAAAGCGGCAGCACCGTACAGGAGCATACCGCCAGTACGCTGCCGGAGACGCTGGCGACACCATAGGAGAGCACTTTGTTGGCGCCGGCGCCCAGGTATTTCATTACCGCTCCCTGGGAAACGAAAACCGCTACACCGCCGGCGATAAAAAACGCCGGCACCAGGCAGAGCAAAACGTGCTCCTGGGCATACCACTTGGCCAAAGCCAACGATTCGATCACCGAACCGGTGAAGCGCGTGCTGTCCACCGGCAGAAAGAAGAACAGCAGGAAGCCGCCGACGATCCAGGCCAATGGTTTCCAGATCTCTTTCCAGTCGATCAGGCTGGGTTCCTCGGGTTCGACCGCGACATCCGAGGGTTGGACGTTGCTATTGGATGAGGCCACGGATAGGGTTTCGCTCATGATACGTTGCTCCTGGATTTTTCCGGGTTCCTGCTGTCAGCAGGTGCCCAAGACGGTCATTGTTTTCTTATATCGTGATTTATTCATATAAAAGAGACAAAAAAAATCAGTTCCTGTTCAGGATCTGGAAGCGATCGATCCCCTCTATGCCGTCCATCAGTGTGCTGATCTCGTCCGCATCGTTCAGCCAGTGGCGCAGATTTCCAAGAATCGACGCGGCGTAAGGGCTCTGTCGGCCGTCGGCCAGGGTGTAATTGACCCACAGTCCGTCCTTGTGGGATGCGGCCAGCCCGGCATCCTCGAGAATCTTCAGGTGCTTGCTGGTTGTGGACTGGGCCGTGCCCAGGGCAGTCTGCAGTTCGCATACACACATGGAGCGACGCTCCAGAATCTTGAGAATTTTTACCCGGGTGGGATCGGAAAGGGCCTTCATGACCCGGACAAACTCTTTCATACAACCTCCATATCGCTTTTTTGGAATATATAGGCCTCACAGGCGGGATTGTCAACGGAAAAAAACATGAGGCCTGAAGCGATGCTGTTGATGCACGCTTACCGGTTGACCGGTCGATGGCGGCAAATGGCCGGGACGATCCGCTTCGCAATGCGGCGCAGCGGCCGGAATTTGAAAAAGCGGATCAGGCGGCTGAAACCGCCCATGACCCGGCCGATCTCTTTTTCGATGGAGGGCTCGACCCGGCAAAAGGAGATGATGCAGCGTTCCGGCCGCAGGTCGTCAGGAAAAAGGCAAGGCCCGACACCGTTTGCAAGAAAAATGCAGTCGGAAGGGAAAAAGTCTTCGCTGGAGAGGCAGGCGGCAATGGCCGGTTCGAGCTGCGGCACCATGGCCAGAATGTAGACCAGATCCCACTCGGTGACGATATCGGCCGGGCGAATGTTGCGGCAACACAGCCCCTGGCACCGGTCCACGCACGCTTGCAGCAGGGGGACTGCCTTTTCGCTCAGGGCCTGCTCGGCGCGCCGGATTTCTTTGCAGATCTCCAGCAGCCTGGCCCGTTCATCGGCTTCCAGTCGGTCGATCTTCTTTTTGGCGGCCCTGAAGCTGTAGTCGAGTCCCATGGGGTTCTCTTTTTAAGGCGCAAAGCAAATACGCTAAACCAACTTCGCTTTACTTCCCCCTCACCCTGTCCCTCTCCCTAAGGGCGACGGAACGTTTTCACAACCTTGGTCAAGAAATGGGAAAATCCTCATTTTTCTACCAGTGCCCGGTCGAAACGGTAATGTCAATGCCGTTGAAAATGGGTAGCTGGAGGTTCAGGCCAAGGCCGCAGCGAGGTTGAAACCGGAGGCGTAGCAGCGCTACGTCGAGGATTTCAGCCGAGTGAGAACGCCGGCCTGGGCCGCCAGATGCCAATTTTTATCGGCATTAGATGAAGCGTTTCATTATTTCGTCAATCATCTGGTCCACATTCTCCGGCCCGATGCCATACTGCCGGCAAAAGGCATCGACCTTGGCCCGCCGCTTCGGGCTTTCCAGGTCGGCCACCCGGCTGAAGATACCCAGGCGCCGCCCCACCTGGAACAGGCACTGGTCCTTGGGGTCCAGGGCCAGAAAGCCGTCCAGCACGGCCAGGATGCCCGGTTTGGCATCGGGCAGACGGCCTTGCACCTCTTCGAACAGGTTGAGGATGTGGTCGCTGACGATCATGCTTTCGATGCCGTCGAGGGTCTCGATAAACAGGCGGATCTCGCGGACCATTTCGAGATCGTTGAGTTTGATAAATTGTCCGGAACGCTGCAGCTCGGCCAGGGGGATCCCGCCGGGGATGGCCAGGGTGCGCAGGCGGATGAAATCCGGCTTGATCTGGTTCAAGGCGTCGGCGGTTTCAAGGGCATGGTCGCGGGAAAGGTCGCGCCCCCCCAGGCCCGGCATGACGTATTCGGACAGTTCCATTCCGGCCTTTTTCGCCTTTCTGCCGGCTTTGATCTGGGTCGATTTGTCCACCCCTTTGCGCATCTGCTTGAGGACAGCATCCGAACCGGACTCCAGGCCGATGTGAATCCGGTTTAGGCCGGCTTCGCGCATCGCCTTTAAATGGTCATCGCTGATGCGGGCCACGGTGTGGGAGCGCGCGTAAGAGGTGATGCGCTCGACCCAGGAAAAACGGGATCGAATGTGGCGCAGAATTCGGATCAGGCTGTCGGGCCTGATGACCAGACTGTTGGCGTCCTGGAGAAAAATGGAGGTCATGCCGCCGGCGAACCAGTTGAATGCCGCGGCAAACGCCTGCTGGTCGTGTTCGGCCAGGTTTTGAGCGTGCAATTCGATTTCCTGGTGGGAAATCCGCCCCTGCCCGTCGGCAAGCTTCCTCAGACGGTCCACATGGTGGTGGACGTCATCGATGTCTGCGATGACATGGTCTTCGGGTCGAACGGAAAACCGCGTCCCTTTGTAAACTGGACAGAAGGCGCAGCGGTTCCAGGGACAGTTGCGGGTCACCCGGATCAGCAGGCTGCGCGCCTCGCTGGGCGGTCGTATGGGGCCCTGCTCGAAACCGTGGTAGCGCTCCCGTTTTTCGGTTTTCGGTGTCATAACGATCATTCTCCTGTACCATAGCGATGCGTTTTCCTGTATACCTTGCCATCCAATAAAATGGAACTCCATTGCCATCATGTCAAAGATTGACCTTCATTCTCCTTTGACAACCATCGACAGCATGCCTTATGGTAGCTTTTTTGGAATGATGACCCATAGGAAGTGTTGGTGAATGTTCAGAAAACTGCTTTTTATCCTTTTTGCCCTGGTCTTTGTGGCCATCTGCACAGCCGGGCTGTTCTACATGCACCTGATGTCCTGGGCGGATCGGCCGGCGCAAACAAATGCCGCGGAAAAGCTGTTTACCGTCGCTCCGGGACAGGGGTTGGGAAAAACCGCTGATGCGCTGCGACAGGAAGGGCTCGTTTCCGACGCCCTGCGTTTCACCATCCTGGCCCGACTCAACAAGCAGGACAAACAGATCAAGGCCGGAGAGTACATCTTCTCGCCTGCCATGACACCCAACGAGATCCTGGGCCAGATGGTGGAAGGCAGGGTTCACCTGTACCGGGTCACCATCCCGGAAGGGTTCAACATGGTTCAGATCGCGGCCACGGTGGCCGCAGCCGGCCTTTCTACGGAAGCGGACTTTCTGAAGACGGCCCGCGATCCGAAAACGGCCGAATCGCTGAATATCCAGGCCAAAACCGTTGAGGGCTACCTGTTCCCCGACACCTACTATTTTCCCCGGGGATTGGACAGCGCCACCATCATCGCCACCATGGTCAAGCAGTTCGAAGCCGCTTTCCGGCCCGAATGGCGCCAGCGGGCCGAGGCATTGGGACTGAGCGTTCACGAAGTGGTCACCCTGGCCTCGATCATCGAAAAAGAGACCGGCGCTCCCGAAGAGCGCCCCCTGATCGCCTCGGTGTTTCACAATCGCTTGAAAAAGGGCATGCGCCTGGAGACCGACCCCACCGTGATTTACGGCATCCCCGATTTTGACGGCAACATCAAGCGGCGGCATCTGGAAACCTACACGCCGTACAACACATACAAAATAAAGGGACTGCCCCCCGGCCCCATTGCCAGCCCGGGTACTCTGGCCATCGAAGCAGCCCTCTATCCGGCCCAGTCGGACTACCTCTACTTCGTTTCGAAAAAAGACGGCACCCATCACTTCTCGAAAACGCACCAAGAACACAAAGCTGCCGTGAGAAAATACCAGTTGCGGAGGAAAAAGCGCTGATCATGAAAGGCTACGTTCAAATCTACACCGGCGACGGTAAGGGCAAAACCACCGCCTCGTTAGGACTGGCCCTGCGGGCGGCCGGTGCCGGCCTCAGGGTTTACATCGCCCAGTTCATCAAATCCGGCGACTACAGCGAAATCAAGGCCCTGGCCCGCTTTGCGGAGACGATCACCATTGAGCAGTTCGGCCGGGGCCGGTTTATCAAAGGGAAGCCTGCACCGGAAGATGTGGCCGCCGCCCGAAAAGGACTGCAGGCGATCCGCAGCGCCCTGGATTCTGGTGATTACCAGGTGGTGATCATGGAAGAAGGCAATGTGGCCGCCGCCTGCGGCTTGTTTGCCGTCGATGAGATCCTGGATATCATGGCCGGAAAACCGGAAAATGTGGAACTGGTGATCACCGGCCGCAACGCCGATCCCCGCGTCATCGAAAAGGCCGATCTGGTCACCGAGATGAAAGCCGTCAAACATTATTATGAGGCTGGGGTGCCGGCACGGGTCGGGATAGAAAAATAATAAGCGTTCACAGGGTGCCGCAGATGTGAGGCGCCGGGCACGCAGACGGTTTGGTCAACCATATCAGTGCCCGGGAAAAAAGCAGATGCGGTACCCTGTGAACGCTTACAGGTTAGGCAGTTGCAGCACATTTGGCATTTCAATCCCGTGAACGCATACGAAAAATAGATACCATGCACTTGGACTCACCCGGTAACAATCAGAATTATACAGCCCCCTGCCTCGCCGTCTTCGGCACCGGATCGGATGTAGGCAAAAGCGTCATCGGCGCAGCCCTGTGCCGGGTGTTCGCCGACCGGGGTGTACGGGTGGCGCCTTATAAAGCCCAGAACATGTCCAACAACTCCGGTGTCACGCCCGAAGGGCTGGAGATGGGCCGGGCCCAGATCGTCCAGGCCGAGGCGGCCGGCATCGCCCCCCACGTGGACATGAACCCCATCCTGCTCAAACCCACCAGCGACGTGGGTTCCCAGGTGGTGCTCCTGGGCGAGGCCATCGGCAACCAGACGGCCATGGCCTACCACCGGGAAAAGACCCGTCTGGTTCAAGCCGCCAACGCGGCCCTGGATCGGCTGCGCCGACGATACGACCTGATCGTCATGGAAGGCGCCGGCTCCTGCGCGGAAGTCAATCTCATGGACCACGACATCGTCAATTTCTCCGTGGCGGAACACGCCGACGCACCGGTGATACTGGTGGGAGACATCCACCGCGGCGGAATTTTCGCGCAACTGGTCGGCACCCTGGAATGCCTGCCCCGAAACTATCGAGACCGGGTGGCCGGATTCATCGTCAACCGCTTCCGGGGCGATCAACGGCTGTTCGCCGACGGCGTTTCCTGGATCGAAGAGAAAACCGGCCGGCCGGTTTTCGGGGTGCTGCCCTGGTACGATCACATCCGCATCGATCCGGAAGATTCGGTGGTCATCGAACGTCCTCGCTCGGTCTCCCCCGATAGGGACGGAAAACCGGCCGTGGCCGTCATCCGCATTCCCCACATCTCCAATTTCAGCGATTTCGACCCGTTGGCGGACATTAATGGCCTGCAGCTTCATTTTTTGGAGACACCCCAGGATCTATCGGCCTTTGCGGCTGTGATCCTGCCCGGATCCAAAAACACCCGCTTTGATTTGAACTGGTTGAAAACCAGTGGATGGCAGTCCCGCCTGGACGCCTTCTATGCCGAAGGCGGCCACGTTACCGGGATTTGCGGCGGCTATCAGATGATGGGAACAAGGGTTCATGATCCCGACGGTCTGGAAGGTCCGCCGGGCGAGACTCCCGGGCTCGGTCTGCTACCTGTGGAAACCGTCCTCCAGGCGCCTAAGACCACAACGCTGACCCGCTTTTCCTGGGACGGCATCGAAGGCACCGGCTATGAAATTCACATGGGCCAAACCCGCCGGCAAAAAGGGCGGGACCTGCTGTGCATCGCCGAGCGCAACGGAAAGGCGGTGGATGACGCCGACGGTTGCCTGACGGACGACCGGCGGGCCATGGGTACCTATGTCCACGGCCTGTTCGACACACCGGATCTGATCCGCCGGTGGCTTGAGGCAGTGGGCCTGAAAGGCATCGATGTACCGGCCACCGGTGGACTGGCCGCCAAACAGGAGCAGTATACCCTGCTGGCCGAGCATTTTCGGCGGCATATCGATGTGGATCGGATTGCTGCGCTTATGGGTATCGATTGGGCGTAAATACCAATACCGACTTCGATGAAACCGCAAAACGTGGAAGCGGCGTCCTCCCCGCGATATGTTCCGGCCCCATCGCTGCGGGGACGCCGCTCCTACGACGCATTGGAGTACTTTGCATCAGTTAAAGTTGATGGACTTGTAAAAAGGGCCAGACTCGTCATACCGGACTTGATCCGGTATCCAGGACATATTTACAAGACTGGATTCCGGCCTCCGCCGGAATGACGAAAAAATGGGACTTGATACCTATTACGAAACCATCAAAGTTCAATATTCAAAAGGCGAGTTTTAAATCAATTGCAATGATCAAATCTAAAATCTCTAACAATTCTAAAATTCTCATCCTCGGCGGCTGCCGCAGCGGCAAAAGTTCTCAAGCCCTGCAACTGGCCGAGAACATGGGGCCGCGCCGTATCTTCGTGGCGACCTGCGTGCCCCATGACAAGGAGATGCAGCGCCGGGTGGACCTTCATCGGCATGAACGCGGTGACAGTTGGACCACCCGGGAAGTTCCCCTGGATCTGGCCGGTACCATCCGCAAGACCGGATCGTCGGCCGATGTGATGCTGGTGGACTGCCTGACCCTGTGGTTGAGCAACCTGCTCATGGAAAACGATGATGAGGCCCGAATAAAAGAATCGATCCGCGACCTGGCCCAAGCCGTGGGTTCGGCGGCCTGCGGGGTGATCCTGGTTTCCAACGAGGTGGGTGCCGGCATCGTTCCCGAAAACCGGCTGGCCAGGCACTACCGGGATCTGGCCGGATGGACCAATCAGGCCATGGCCGCCGTATGCGACCGGGTGGTGTGGACCGTAGCCGGTATTCCCGTGACCATCAAGCCTTCTCCTCAGGAGTGCGCCCCATGAATGCGCTGATCGCCTCGCTCCAGTTCATCAGCGCCCTTCCGTTGGGAAGACCGCGCCCCTTCGATCCAAAGGGCATCATCGCCGCCTTCCCCCTGGCCGGTCTGGCCATCGGCCTGGTGCTGGCCATCTGCGACCGAATCTTCGTTGCCTTCTGGGCGCCACCGGTGGCCGGCGTTCTGGACACGGTGCTGCTGGCCGCCGTCACCGGGGCCTTGCACCTGGACGGGCTGGCCGACATGGCCGACGGTCTTTACGGACGCCGCGAACGCGAAAAAGCCCTGGCCATTATGAAGGACAGCCGGGTGGGTGCCATGGGGCTGGTGGCCGTTGCCTGTGTTCTGCTGACCAAGAGCGCGGCGCTGGGCCATGTGGATCACGCCCGCTTCCTGGCCTTGGTCCTGGTCCCGGCATACGCGCGCTCGGCAATGATTTTCGGCATCCATTTTCTGCCCTACGCCCGGGGTAGGGAGGGTACCGGCAGCCCCTTTTTCGAAACGCCCTTGGCGGCCAGGGATTTCATCTTCGTCGCCGTGCCGGTGGTGCTCTCCCTGTTTCTCGGGTGGCGCGGCCTGCTGCTCAACCTGGTTTTCGTCCTGGGTACGGCCGGTCTGATCATCCTGTACCGCCGCAAACTCGGCGGCATCACCGGCGACCTGCTCGGCGCCATGACCGAGGTTCTGGAAGCCGCTCTCTTCCTGGCGGTGTGTGTGAGAGGAGCCCCATGATCGGCGGCCACGGCGGCAACATCTACCAGTTGGCCCGGCGCCTGAACTGCGAGCCGTCCGATATCTGCGACATGAGCGCCAATGTCAACCCTTTAGGCCCCATGCCTGAGCTGGTCGAGCATTTGAGAGAATGCCTGCCGGCCATGGCCTCCCTGCCCGAAGTGGACGCCGGAACCATGGTTAGGGCTTTTGCCGATTACCATGGCATCGATCCGGCAACCGTGACGGCGGGCAACGGCACCACCCAGTTGATCTACCGCATTCCCCGGGCCTTTGGCGTCAAAAAAACCCTGGTGATCGGTCCCACCTATGCGGACTACCAGGACGCCTGCGCCATGCACGGGGTGGCCTGCGAGCATTTGATCTGCCGGGAAGCAGACGATTTCATCCCCGACATGGATGCCGTTTGCCGGTCGGCGGCTTCAGCCGGTCTGGTCTTTTTGTGCAATCCCAATAATCCCACCGGTGCGATGGTCGCCAGAGAAGCGATTGCCGACTTGTGCCGCGCCCTTCCCGGCACGGTTTTCGTCGTCGACGAATCCTATCTGCCCTTTGCACCACATCCGGAAGAAGTCACCCTGATTGGCTCGGACCTGCCCAACCTCATGGTGCTCAACTCCATGTCCAAGGCATTCAGGATCCCCGGCCTGCGCATCGGTTTTGTCAAGGCGCCGGCAAACCTGCTGGAAAAACTCAACGCCTTTGCCCTGCCCTGGTCGGTCAACAGCCTGGCCCAGGTTGCCGTCCAGTGGCTAATGACCCACCCGGATGCCGTGGAACCGTTTCTGGCCGCCACCCGAACCATGATAGAACACGAGAAAGGACGAATAGAAGAAAGTATCCATCAGAAGAATGGTGTCCGATGTTTCCCTTCGGCCACCTCCTTTATTCTCATGCATCTGCCCCGGGGGCTCAAGGCGGCCGCGGTATGGGAACATATGGCCACCCAACGCATCCTGATCCGGGACTGCGCCAATTTTACCGGCCTGTCCGACGAATTCATCCGCATCTCCATGAAAAGCGAGGACGAAAACCGGCGGGCCGCCGACCTGCTGATCGAGCTGTTCCACGACCACCATATCCAAAGGAAGGTCCATGGGAACTGAAGCATTGGTCCTGGCCTTGACCGTTGCCGTGGTGCTGGACCTGTTGCTGGGCGATCCGCTGTGGCTGCCCCATCCCGTGCGCTGGATGGGCAAGGCCATCAATGTCCTGGAACCCCGTTTCCGGCGGCTGAATCTCTCAGTCCTTTACTCCGGAGCACTGATGGCCGCCGGCCTGGTTCTGGCCGTATGGATCGGATGCCTGCTGCTGGTCGCTCTGGCCGCGAAGCTGCATCCCGTAGCCGCCGTCGTTGTCCAGACGCTGATGATCTATACCTGCATCTCGGCTCGCGACCTTCGAGACGCCGCCCTGGCGGTGGCCAAGGCCCTTTCGGAAAAAGGCCTGGCCGCCGGCCGCCGAGCCGTGTCCATGATCGTGGGCCGGGAAACGGATCGTCTGGACGAAACCGCCGTAACCCGGGCAGCGGTGGAAACCGTGGCCGAGAACCTGGTTGACGGATTCGTATCCCCCCTGTTCTTTTTCGTACTGGGGGGCGGCCCGCTGGCCATGGCCTACAAGATGATCAACACCCTGGATTCCATGATCGGGTACAAAAACGACCGCTACCTGCTTTTCGGCCGTTTTGCCGCCCGTCTGGACGACGTGGCCAACTATCTGCCCGCCCGCATCAGCCCCCTGTTCATCGCCCTGACCGCCCAGTCGATCGACAGGACGGGACGAATCGCCTTGTCCACCGCCTGGCGTGACGGGCGCGCCCATGCCAGCCCCAATGCCGGCTATCCCGAGGCCGCCTTTGCCGGCGCACTGGGGCTGTGGATGGGCGGCCCCAATTTTTACCACGGTCGGTTGGTGGACAAACCGGTTATCGGTAAAGGCCTTGCCGACGCCCGGCCGGTTCATATCCGTCGGGCCTGCCGGTTGATGCTGGCCACGGCGATGCTGGTTTTCATGGCCGCCGCGGTGGCGGTTTTGCTGTTGGCAGGATTTTGCTAACAACGTAATTAGGAATCCGGAAATCAATACTCAAATCACAAAATCCAAATCTCAAACAAATCCCAATTTCCAAATCTCAAATTCCAAGTCATCGGTGTTTTGCCCGTTTGAGATTTGATGATTGTTTTTTGGAATTTATTTGAAATTTGGTGCTTGTCATTTGTGATTTGAAAGGAAAGCACGCCATGCCCAACCAAGGCAACCCAAAGCATTTTTTTCCCCCATTGACCACCGTCTGCAAAAACCGGTTCCCCTTTCCCGTTGCCTGCCCATCCTTTGTCTATCCGGCGGGATACGAAGAGAATGTGTGCCGCTTGGCCCCCTTCGTGGACGAGATTCAACTGCTCTTTTTCGAAAGCGAGCCCCGAAGCCTTCCCACGCCGGCGTTAATACAGGAACTTTCGGATCTGGCTGCCAGCCACGACATTGCCTACCATATTCATCTGCCCTCGGATATCTATCCCGGCCACCCCGACCCGGACGAACGCCGGCGGGCCGTGGTAGCCATTCATACGATCATGGAACGCTGTCAGGTTCTCTCTCCCTCCACGTTCACGCTGCACCTGGAACGCAATCCCGCCGGCACCGAGAATCTGCCGGTTGAGCGTTGGCGTCAATACCTGCTCGAAAGCCTGGAGCGCATGCTGCCGCAAAAGACGTCACCAGGGAAAATCTCCGTGGAAACCCTGGACTACCCCCTGGAATGGGCGGCACCTGTCATCGAGGCCATGGACCTTTCCGTCTGCATGGACATGGGCCACCTTCTGGTGCACGGTGAAGATCTTCAGGCTTTTTATGAAAACTGGAAAGACCGCATCACCGTCATCCATCTTCACGGGGTTGACGGAAGCGAGGATCATCTGGCCCTGGACAGACTGTCCGACGAGCGAATGAGAACGGTTCTTGGGCTTCTGCAGGCGCTTAAAAAGGTGGTGGTCATAGAGAATTACTCCTACCCACGGTTGAACGCCTCGCTGGCCTGCCTGGCTGAGGGCTGGTCCAGGACAGCGAACAAAGGGATGTAAATGGCCCAGAGCACACAAAAAGTGGAACTGCTGGCGCCGGCCGGTACGCCGGAGAAGCTGGAAATCGCCATTCACTATGGCGCCGATGCGGTCTACCTGGCCGGCAAGGCCTTCAGCCTGAGAAATTTCTCGGCAAATTTCTCGCCGGATGAAATGCTGGCGGCCCGACGGCTGACCCGTGAACATAACGTACGCATGTACGTGGCGGTGAACGTCTACCCGCGGGACAGCGAGGAGCAGGCCATCACCGACTATCTATATTTTCTGAAAACCGTTGAACCGGATGCCCTGATCGTCGCCGATCCCGGCATCTTTGTCCAGGCGCGGCGGCAGTTGCCGCAGACCCCTTTGCATGTGAGCACCCAGGCCAACACCACCAGCAGCGCCACGGCGGCATTTTGGAAGGAACTCGGCGCGGTGCGGGTCAACGCTGCCCGGGAACTGAGCCTTGAGGAGATCCGGCAGATGGTTTCCCGCAGCGGCATGGAGGTGGAGGCCTTTGTCCACGGGGCCATGTGCATGGCCTACTCGGGACGCTGCCTGCTGTCCAGCTATCTCACCCAGCGGGACAGCAACCGCGGCATGTGCAGCCAGCCCTGCCGCTTCCACTACACCGTCATGGAACAGACTCGGCCCGGTAAACATTTTCCCATCGCCGAGGACTCTCGGGGCGCCTATCTTTTCAACTCACGGGATTTGTGCATGATCGAACATCTGCCTGCGCTGATCAATGCCGGCATCCGTTCCTTCAAGATCGAAGGACGCATGAAAAGCGTTCACTACCTGGCCGGGGTGGTCAAAGTCTATCGCGAGGCCATCGATGCCTGGTACAGCGATCCGCAAGCCTTTCGGGTGCAGGAGCACTGGCTGACCGAATTGGCAGCCATCAGCCACCGGGGATACTGCACCGGTTTTTATTTCGGTGATCCGGACCAGACCGCGGCCAATCTGGACAACCTTGTCCTTCCCGGCTACCGCTTCGTGGCCCAGGTGATCGGGCCGGCGGCCCATGGCGGCGTGAGGGTGCGGGTAAAAAACAAAATCGTTGTCGGCGAGCAGGTTGATGTTCTCTCTCCCGGCGTCGCCGCCCGGCGGGACGTGATCCGAAAAATTACGGACGAATACGGCATTTCCCGGCCCCTGGCCCAACCGGGAGCAGAGGTGATTGTCCATCTCGATACGCCTCCCGAGCCGATGGACCTGATCCGCCGCCCGGAGGAAGAAGAGGAAACAAAAGGCTCATGATCGTCGTTGCGGACAACCTGCGAATCACCCTGCCGAACATTGGCAAAGCCGTGGACCTGCTGGATCCGGAGCCGATCCGGCAGTTGGCCGAAGCCTGCAAGGCTGCAGGCGCCCGGGCCATGGATATCAACAGCGGCCCCCTCACCCGCAACCCCGCCGAGAAAATGACCTTCCTGGTTCGCAGCGTAAAGTCGTGCGTCGATCTGCCACTGGTGTTGGATACCACCAACCCCGATGCCATGGCCGCGGGACTGACGGCCTGCAACGGCCGGGCGACCATCAACGGGGTCTCCCTGGAACCTGAGAAGTTGAAGCGCATCCTGCCCCTGGCCCGACAGACGGACGCCGACCTGGTTGCCTATCTCCTGCGTCCCGACGGCCACGTGCCGGCAGACGCCGCCGGACGCATGGAGGCCGCCGTGCAGCTATTCGCCGAATGCGAGAAAGCCGGCATCACTCCGGACCGGCTGATCTTCGATCCCATCGTGGCGCCTCTAACCTGGCAGGACGGCAACCGCCAGAACATGGCGGTGTTGGAAACCATCCGAACCCTGCCCGATCTGCTGGGAACGCCCGTTCGGACCATGGCCGGCCTGTCCAACCTGACCACCGGCGCCCCCGATGCCGCAGCCCGCAAACGCTACCAGCAGGCCTTTTTGCCCATGCTGGCCGCCGCCGGAACCGACCTCATCCTGATGAACGTCCTCGACCCGGATCTCATGCGCACCATCGAAGCCTGCCGCAACATTACCGCTGAAAGCATCTTTTCCTGGCGGTGAGGATAGGCCCCGCCAATTGGAAATATTGGATGGGTAGGCAAATCAACTGAATTTGATTCGAGACTTGACTCAGATCTAGTTTATATTCTAATTGAGCATTGTCGTTTGAACCACCAAGCACCATGCACTTTGGGCAGAACAGGATTTTTAATGGCGTTCACCCGAAATTTTCACCGAAAACTCAACTTCGCTTTCACCCAATGCCATGGGATTCTCGATGACAACAGCCTTCGCATTCATATTCTCAGTTACAATATCGAAGCCAAGGGGATGAAAAACATCCGGGAGATCGCAGACGCCCGCAAACTCGACAATGCATCGAAAATCACCGTCAAAGGACTTCTCGAACTGTCCGAACTGGCCAATGAACGTGCCGCCGGCAAAGACGGCTTGCTCGCCATTGTCGTTCCCGACAACCCCATGTTCGAAAAAATGGCTGAACTTTACGGTTATGCGATCGGTGATCAAAAAAAAGAGACCCGCAGCTTTCGCGATCCAAGAGAGGCCCTCGCCTGGCTGGGATACGAAGGGAACGATATCGAAAAACTTCTCCGTTTCATGAGAAGGCATCAGGTGTAAAAACGCCTTTTGTCTATCATGAAAACATGCCAAAAAAAAGAGATAATTCTATTTTTGCGAATCATCCGTCTTTAGACAATGCGCTGCGATGGTCTTGTGTCGGGGGATCTTCGTCCAGTTTGTATTCAGGGAATGGTCACCACCAGTTTGCCCCGGGTATGTTTGGTTGCCTGCTGGCGATGTGCATCGGCAATTTTTTCCATTGGGAGTACGTCGTGAATGACCGGCTTTACCACGGCTGTCTCAACCCATTGACGCAGCGTTGCCAAATCTCTGATGTCCGGTCGAACAATTACCAATCGAGCGCGCTTTCCGGGGGTATCCTTCGTACGGTCCACCGCTGCAATGACTTCAGGGCGTAGCACGGTTGACACCCAGACACCATTCTCCGAAAGGACCGGCTCCACGGTCTCGAAGAGCCGGTTCCCGAAAACATCGAAGAAGATATCAAAGGTCCTGCGGCTGTTGGTGATGTCGGTCTGATGGTAGTCATAGCAAATGTCAGCGCCCAGGGTTTTAAGGAGGGTGTGGTTGACGGTGCTGCCCATCGCGGTAACCGTCGCTCCAAAACGTTTGGCGATCTGTACGGCCATGCTGCCGACACCGCCGGAGGCACCGTTAATACAGACCTGCGATTCAGCCCGGATTCCACCCTCATCGCGCAGGGCCTGCATGGCGGTTAAAGAGACCAGAGGAAGTGCCGCCGCTTCCTCAAATGACAAATTATCCGGTTTTTGACTGAATTGATGCACCTTAACGGTAATGAATTGAGCGCAGGTGCCCCCTCCCCAGCCGTCAAGCATTCCGTACACGGGCAGGCCCGTTTCGAAGCCTTGCACCTGGCTGCCTTTACCGACAATTTCACCGGCGAAATCAAACCCTGTCCGCATGGGAAAATCGTTTCCGGTCCGTTCTTTAAAATAGCCCTTGCGAATAAATATATCCTTTGGATTGATCGCCGCGGCCTTGACCTTTATCAGCACTTCGTCTTCCATTGGGGTCGGGGGGTCGATATCGGTGATCTCAAGCACGTCAGCGTCACCAAATGAACGAAACACAACTGCTTTCATTTTTAAATCTCCTGATCGACCGGTTTAATCGCGAATGGGTGATACATACTAATCCCTCATCAAGCTTACGAGCCTCTCTTTAAGCCCGCCTTCCAACATGGTTGCCTTTTGGGTTTTAACATCCACCATCACGAAAGTAACCTCGGCGTCAGCTATCACATGTTCATCTTTTTTATTCTTGACTTGCTGATACAAGATTGCCGATCGGCTTCCCCATTTCTTCACATTCGTTTCCACCATCAGCAGGTCATGGAGAAAAGCAGGCTGCCGAAAGTTAATGTTGATATTTACAACTGTTAAAACAAATCCCTCCTGAGCTAGAACTTCAAGCCCCATTTTATGATCAAAAAGCGCCCAACGCGCCTCTTCTAAAAACTCCAGATAACGGGCGTTATTGACATGGCCAAATACATCCATGTGGTATCCTCTTATCATTATTTCAGTGGCGCCCATTATCTCTCCATTTTAATGTTTTTTTAAAAAAGGGCATTGGTTACCACAAGTCAGTCGGCAAGCTGAACCGTTCCGGTTCCTTTGGCAACCAACTCACGATTTTGGTTGAGCATCAACAGATCGAATTCGATCTGGGTGTCCGCCACTTGCTCATGAATTTGTTTAACCACTCCTGAGCAGGTCAAGGTGTCTCCCGGAACAGCGCTTTGGAGAACTCTCCATTCCAGTCGCAGGATGTCTGCACAATGATGCATCCCATTTTCCAGAAGTTGAGCGAAATAATTGCCGATCAATCCACGTTGGACAACCACGTCGGGCAGCCCTTCATCTCTTGCCTTCTGGCGGTTGTAATGGATGACATGCCGATTCCATGTTATGGCGCTGTACATGAAAATTTGTTGATAATCGGGTTTGATCACCAAGCTTTTCAATTCCGTCCCAACCATCCAGTTTTCTTTTTTTATGCCTTGCTGTTCCATGATCGACTGTAACTATCGGCGTTTAATGAAAGTGGTCACCTCTCTGGCCGCCAACTCATTCATTTGTTTGTAAAAGCAGGTTTCATGGACGATAAAATACAAGCGGCCTCTTTTTCCCTGCTTGGTATAAATATCAGTAATTTTAGATTGAACGATTATTTTATCCCCGGGTTTGAAACGGATGAAATTTTCAAACACGCTTCCGCCGCCCACAAGCTTTCTGGCCGGTATGGGGATCGCCGCTTCGATCGGCGATCCGTCCAGCTGGAGCTGCTCGGGAGGAACGTCTTCAAACCCGAATGCCTGCCCGAACAAGGGCGGTGCGACGATCGATTTGAACCGTGTCCCTTTAGCATATTCTTCATCGTAATAGAGCGGATTGGGGTCACCGATGGCTTGAGCAAATCGTCGGATATCTTTCTTGGTGACCAGATATTCTCTTCGTTTTTCCACTCCGATCAACTTGAAGGCAGCATCCGGTATATCATCATTCATCTATAGTTTCTTCTTTCAACCGATTGGAACTGAACGTTATAGATCGCCAATTGCCTCGCTCAGCTCAGGCAGAAACTCGAGTATGTCGGCTTCGATGCCCACGTCGGCCACCTGGAAGATCGGCGCCTTGACGTTCTTGTTGATGGCCACAATAAACGGAGAGCCCTTGATCCCGCCCATGTGCTGGAAGCTGCCGGAAATCCCGCAGGCCAGGTACACCTTGGGCTTGACCGTCTGGCCGGAAGTGCCCACCTGGCGGGATTTTTCCAGCCACTTGGCATCCACGATGGGACGCGAGCAGGATACCACTGCGCCCATGGCCTCGGCCAGTTCCTGGGCGATTTCGATGTTCTCTTCGTCTTCGATGCCGCGGCCCACGGATACCAGCACGTCTTCCTTGGTGATGTCCACGTCACCCACTTCGGCTTCCACGATTTCCAGGAAGGTGCGTTTGGCCGAAAGGTCGCCCGCATCGCCAGATTTGTCTTCCACGCTGCCGCCGGCGGATTTGCTCTCGTCCGGAGCGAAGGCGCCGGGACGCACGTTGATCACAGCACCGTTGGAAATGTCGGCGCTCACGTGGGTGCTGACCATGCCGCTGTACTCCTGGCGGATGACCTTCAGGGTGCCGCCGTCGGCGCCTTCGATGTCGACCGCGTCCGAGACGAAGACCGAATCCAGCTTGATGGACAGGCCGGGACCCAGGTCCATACCGAAGGTGTCGTGAGGCATCAGGATGATGGCATCAGCCGGCAAAACATTGACCAGCAGTTTGCGCACCACCTCGGCGTTGGGATAGGCCAGCGCCTCGTTGCTGTATTTGAACACCTTGGGATAGGTGGCGGCCACTTCGTCGGCCACCTTGTCGCAATCGGCGCCTGATCCGGTCACGATGGCCGTTACGGCCGCACCGGCATCGATTTTCCTGGCCGCGTTTACCAGTTCCAGGGCCGAATCGTCGGCCACACCACCCTTGTGTGTAATGTATGCATAGATATCCGCCATTATTTCAACCCTCCTTTGGCCTTCAAGAGTTCAATCAGCTTGGCAACGATCTCTTCGGTGCTGCCTTCCAGCATCTCGGCGCCCTCGCCCAGTTCAGGCACGAAGTAATCCAGGCGCTTTACCTTGGCGCCATCGGCGCCCACGCTGGACGCGTCCACGCCCAGGTCGCCGGCGCCCATCTCGGGGATCTCCACCGAGGCCACCTTGCGGATGCCGCGGATACCCACGTAGCGCGGTTCGTTGATGCCGGTCTGGATCGACAGCACGCAGGGCATTTCGATGCTGTTCATCTCCTGGTTACCGCCCTCGATCTCGCGGCCCACCTTGAGCTTGTCCCCGTCCACCTCGACCTTGTTGACCAGCGAGGCGTAGGGGTAGTCCAGCATGGCGGCCAGCATGCCGCCCACTTCGCCGGCACCGTCGTCGGCCTGGGCGCCGGTGAGGATCAGGTCGTACTTGCCCTTTTCCACGGCCGCCTTGAGCAGCGTGGCAATTCCTTTACCGTCCGAGCCTTCGAAGGCGTCATCGCACAGCAAAAGTCCGTTGTCCGCGCCCATGGCCATCTCGCGGCGCAGCACCTCTTCGGACTCGTCGTCGCCCACGGTAACCACCGTAACACTGCCGCCCACGTTGTCGCGGATCTGAATGGCCTCTTCCACCGCGTAATTGTCCCATTCGTTGACCGAGTAAACCAGGTCGTCGCGTTCGATATCGCTGCCGTCGCCGTTGACTTCGATCTCGTTCTCAGCGGTATCGGGAACCCGTTTCACACAAACTAAGATTTCCATTGTGATACTCCTATCTCAGGCAATTAAAATAAAAAGAAGGAACACCTTTTCCTTGTTTCAATCGTTCAAACACCTTTTCATCATCGGTTTTCCGGTGATCAGTATGGAAGTCATAGCCAACGAATAAATGATTAAAAATGTTATCAGTGCAGGATGATACTGATGGTAATGATCATAGATCAGTCCTGCACTGTATGCACCGATTGCGGCTCCACACGATTGACCCAGAGAAATAATGCCCAGCAGAACACTGAATGACTTCAATCCGAAGAACTGACCCACAGCCAGCGGCTGAAGCACAAGGATCCCCCCCATCCCAAAACCAAAAATCATTGCATAGATCCAAATTGTCAAGTTACTTCCCACGTTCAATAGGATGAAGATACCCAGGCACTGCAGAAGATAGCTGCTCGTGACGACCCATCGAATTGGAAACAGATCCGCCATTTTACCAAAACAGAACTTTCCGATACCTCCCATACCGGATGTCAGACCCAACGCAGCTGCTGCCAATCCATAAGAAATTTCCTTTTCAGCCATGATGGCGACCTGATGCTGCAATACGGCCATTTGGGCCATCGCACCCAAAAAAAAAGTAATAACGATACCCCAAAAAGATGACGTTAATAACGCATCTTTGAACGCAAGACTGTCTTTGGTCCTTTTTCCGAAGGGTATCTTTTCCGGAAAAACTGGTTCACTATCATCCGTTTTTTCACGAATTATGAAAATCGATAGCGGGATAGCAACGACCCATATCAGAATGCCCAGAAAGACGAATGAAATACGCCAACCGTAATTCACGTTAATGTGACCGATTAATGGGGCATAGACGAACCCACCTGCCGACAGGCCCATATAGGCCAAACCAATGGCTGTTCCTCTATTTCGCTCAAACCATCCTGCGATAACCGTACTTACCGGTATATAACCCATTGCCACCAAGTGGACAGCCAGCAATGCATACAAAATATATAAATAAAGAATATCCTGGATGAAGCTTATCAGGACAAAACACAAGCCTGCACCACTGGCACCGAACAACATAACCTTTTTGGCACCGATCGACTGTACCAGACGGCCAATAAATGGTGATACGCACCCATTGACTAAAAGGTAAATTGAAATGGTAAGTGCAATCGCCGAGCGACTCCATCCGAATTCATTCTCGAGAGGTTTGATGAACACACCAAAAGAGTAAAAACCTGAGCCGGCAAAACAAAAAAGAATGATGAATCCGGCAGCTACGACATACCATCCGTAATAAGAATTCGTTTTCGAGGTTTTCACATTGGCCTGTTCGTTTTCAACCAGTTGATCTGATGCTTGACCGAGCCAACCGATACGTTGATCGCTTGACCCGTCACCCCTGAAGATTCATCGGAGGCCCGAAACAACGCCAGGTTAACCACTTCTTCGGCATATAGAATTCGTCCCATTGTGGTATGTGTTGTTTCGAGCTCTTTAATATTTAATAGTTTTGCTTTCTTTCTCCGCTCCAATTTTTAGGCGGGTTAGCAACTTCTCCGTGCGGACGGGCCCGAGACAAATCGAATTGACGGTGAATCCGGATTTTGCATGATCAAAATTGACGGCTCTGGTAAGTCCGATCAACGCATGTTTGGAAACGCAATAAGCCGAGGCATAGAAAAAGCCTTTCTTGCGCGCCGAAGATGAGACATTGGCGATACACCCATATTTTTGAGCAACCATCATCTTTGAAAATGCATTTGTCAGCAGATAGGGAACATTTAAATTCAGAAAAAGACTCTTCTTTCAAAATCAATCGTCAAATTCTTCGATTGTTTTGGGATTTTAGCTGCTTCCGATTCAAATGTTGTTCACGAGGATGTGAAGAGTCTTAAATTCAGATTTGACCGTCTCAACCAGTGAAGCAACGCCTCTTGACTTCCAAGATCAACGCTCAAGCCGGGCGAACGGACGCTAGTCGGTTTCGCGAATGGCTAAGAGAACAGTGATCAATCCATCCTGAACGGCATCGTTATCTTGATTAATCAGTTCCTTTTTAAAGGTTAGAATTCCCCTTCTTCCATCGGACGTTTCACGCATTTCTTCGACAGTTTGTTCTACATGGATAGTGTCACCGATAAACACGGGTTTTTTGAAATTCCAATTGATATTCAGCAGGGCAATAATACTGTTTCCGGTGAGAAAAGAGGTAAGTCCTGCCTGAAAAGCGATGCCTATCATTCCGTGAGCAATCCGTTTCCCGAAAGCTGTTCCCTTGGCGTATTCCTTGTCTATGTGCAAGCTGTTATGGTCCCAGGTCAAATTTGAAAAGTTTACAACATCCGTCTCGGTTACGGTTCGGGCTTTAGAAATAAATTTCTGTCCTTGGGAGAAATCATTAAAATAAAGTGAATCAAGCATCTATTTTCTCATTGTTTTAATTTAAAATCATTAAGATTTTTTTCCACGGCGCCCGTTGTTTAACTATTCTTTCGATTCATTTAACTAATATTCTGACCTCCACGGAATCTTCTTCTTTTTGAATAATTGCATAAAAAAGAAAATCCATAATATCCTCAGTATACGATGGCAACGCTTGCGCGTTCTACTATCATGGCCATGAAGACAAATATTCTTTGATTGTAGTATGTTGTCGCAAGCGGGACACGGCTTACGACCGGTCCCGCGTCACGACCCAGACCAGCATTGAGGTATCGGCGATGGCTAATTTTCGCCTATTGGGGAGCTAATTTTACAGCATTTCGTTTTTCCAACGCCTCCACTTCTGATTCCGTGTAGCCCAGATCCAAAAGCACTTCACGGGTATGTTCACCGATGCGCGTTCCGCATCCGGCCGGGGGATTTTCCATCTTGAAGCTGGCAAACTGGACCGGTGTACGGGGCAGGATGCCAGTGTTGCCGCTCCGGAACGTGTGTTCGAATATGAATTCATTGGCCCAGGCTTGGGGATCTTTCGTCACTTCGGAAAAATGCTTGACTCTTTCATAGGCAATGTCCGCCGCATCCAACAATGCGGCCCAATCTTCGGAGTCTTTCGATAAAAAAGTGGTTTTGAGGATCTCATACAGCGTTGTGTTATTTTTAATCATAGCAGCCTTGGTGCTGAAGCGGTCGTCAGCGGCCAATTCCGGCCGATCGATCACTTTTTCGCAGAATACCGGCCAATATCGTTCATGGGCCAGGATGGACACAAGAAGCCATCTGCCGTCCTTGCATTGATAGGTATGCCCCACAGGATTGGTCGGCCGCGACAGGTAGCGCGGGAAGGTGTCACCATATTTCTCTTGGGTGGAGGTAATCATGCAACTCGTTCCAAAAATGGCGCTGCCGAAAAGGGAGATGTAGACTTTGTCGCCCTTTCCGGTTCTTTCCCGGCGATACAGTGCCGCACAAATACCGCCGGTAAGGGTTGCCCCGGTGATGTGGTCGCCGAAACCATACGGCGCGGTAAGGGGCACATTGTACTCGGCCGGGACAAAATCGATCATGGCGCCGCTGCGCGCCCAATAGCAAACCACATCGAATCCGGCCCGTTCGGAATCCGGTCCTTTCTCGCCGTACCCCAGCAGGTGGCCATAAATCAGGCGTGGGTATTTCGGGGCCAGGTCTTCATAGGAAAGATGAAGTCTATCCAAAGCATCAGGGCGGAAATTGGTCACAAAAATATCCGCTTTGGAAAGCATGCGATCCATGATTTCCTTTCCCTCGGCGGTTTTAATATTCAACGCAAGAAATTTTTTGTTGAGATGTTCCAGATCAAAAAGCGGATTTTCATCGGGATTGCATGGCATATTGTAGTTCATCCCGTAATAACGCCAAACATCACCTTCGATTTTCTCGACTTTTACAACATCGGCGCCCCAGTCGGCCAGCAGCT
This sequence comes from Desulfosarcina widdelii, assembly GCF_009688965.1. Taxonomy (GTDB): domain Bacteria; phylum Desulfobacterota; class Desulfobacteria; order Desulfobacterales; family Desulfosarcinaceae; genus Desulfosarcina; species Desulfosarcina widdelii. Next base: position 2,005,625 of record NZ_AP021875.1, read on the forward strand.
TTCCTACTGCCGGCGCGGCTACGAATTCGGAAAAATCCACGACACGAACACCCTTCAACGGCAGATCATCATTGCGCATTTCATTTTACTCCTGATTCAATTGGGTACAAACACGATTCAGCGGTCAAGTGGCTTATAAGAATTGTATTATTGATTTTTCAGGACAGCGATCACGCAGGTCCCCGTCGCCGTGGCGAGCTTATTGCCGGCGGCATCGCTGAGGATTCCGTCGGCCACCCCGATTTTCCGGGAAAGATGGACGATGCGCCCCTCGGCGGTAAGGGTTCCATTATCGGCAAACACGGGTTTGAGAAAATGGAGTTCCAACCCCACCGTGACGACATACAAACCGGCTTCGAGAAGAGAATGTATGGCAAAGCCCGTGGCCGCATCCAGGATGCTCGCGGAGACACCACCCTGGACGATCCCTGAGCTGTTCAGATGGTTCCGATCCGGTTCGGCAACAACCTGTACCATCCCCTCTTCTGCATGGGCGATGCGCATGGCCATGGTTTTAAAAACCGGTGGATCCGGAAGCTCTCCGGTTACCCGTTTTCGTAGATACGCCAATCCTGATAGATGCGAAGGAATCATTTGTTTTGATCAGGTCTCTAATTGAGGGAACCGAACCCCTTGCCTTCCCGGATCAATTGTTCAAGTAGGGGGGCCGGGGCAAAATCGTCGCCTAACTGTTCCTGAAAGGCCTTCATCCGATCAAGAATTTTGTCCAACCCCACCAGGTCCGCGTAGAACATGGGACCGCCTCGGTACAGCGGCCACCCGAAGCCTTTGACCCAGATCACGTCCAGGTCACTGGGCCGATGGACAATCTTCTCTTCGAGGATTTTGGCGCCTTCGTTGATCATGGGATAGATGCAGCGTTCAAGAATCTCATCGTCGCCGATCTTTCGGCGGACAATCCCCTGTTTCTCGGAAAATTCGACGATCAAATGGTCGATCTCAGGTGCCGGTTCGGGCCGGTGGCTTCCCGGAGCGTAGTTGTAGTATCCCTTGCCCGCTTTAATCCCCAATCGTCCGGATTCGCAAAGCAACTCACGGATCGTTTCGCTGCGGGAATCCTCACGGCGCCATCCCAGATCGTTGCCAACCAGATCGTACAGGGCGAATGGCCCCATGGGGAAACCAAAATCGAAAAGCACCCGATCGACCTGTTCCGGCAAGGTCCCTTCGAGGATCAGGCTGTCGCACGCCCGCTTGCGTTGAAAGTACATCCGATTGGCGGCAAATCCATTGCAAACGCCCACCATCACGGCAATCTTCTTCAGTCTTTTGGCCAGGGCCATGGCAGTCGCCAGAACCGTTTTGTCGGTCTTTTGCGCCCGCACGATTTCGATCAACCCCATGACATGGGCCGGGCTGAAAAAATGAAAACCGAGGACCGATTCAGGCCGTCGGGTCCGGGCCGCAATCTCGTCGACATTCAGATAGGAGGTGTTGGTGGCCAGAATGGCGTCCGGCTTGCAAATGGAATCGAGCTGAGAAAAAATGTTCTGCTTGAGTGCCATCTCCTCATAGACCGCTTCGACCACCAAATCCGCATCCGCCAAATCTTCAATTTGGGTGGTACCGGCAATGCGGCCCAACCGTTGGTCGATTTCGCTGTCGTCAATTTTTCCTTTGGCTGCCGCCGCCGTGTAATGCTTGCGGATGCCTGCCAGCGCCTCATCCAGCAGTGCGCCTTCGGCCTCCACAATGGTGACGGGAATGCCTGCGTCGATCAGACTGATGGCGATGCCACGGCCCATGGTACCGGCGCCGACAATTCCAGCGGTTTGAATCTGCCGCACGGGCGTTGTCTTCTCGATATCGGGGATCTTGGCCGCCGCCCGTTCGGCAAAAAAATAGTAGCGCTGGGCAGCGGACTGATCGCCGGCCCTGAGTTTCAGAAACAATTCCCGTTCGAACCGACAGCCCTCGGCAAACGGAAGTCGGACGGCGGCTTCCACCGCCTTGATGCAAGCTTCGGGGGCCTCGAAACCGCGACGGGACTTGGCGATCTGCCGTCGATAGTCTTCGAAAAATTCGGGTTGTTCGCGAATGGCATCGATTTTATCCGTCATGGCACTGACACGCACCAGCGGCTTGCCTTCTTCCAGCACGCGATGGGCAAACGCTAAGGCGGCATCGGCCAGATCGTCTTCGACGACCGCATCGATCACACCTTCGGCAAAAGCGGTTTGCGCATCCATCGGATCGCCGGCCAGGATTCTGTTCAACGCCTTTTCAGGGCCGATCAGCCGCGGCAGACGCTGGGTTCCCCCGGCGGCCGGTATCAATCCCAGCTTGACTTCAGGAAGTCCCAACTTGGCCGAAGATACGGCCACGCGAAAGTGGCAGGCCAGGGCCGTTTCCATGCCCCCGCCCAGGGCGGTGCCGTGAAGAGCGGCGATAACGGGTTTGTCGCTTTGGTCGATGCGATTGAGCGCGTCCGGCAGATGTGGTTCCACCGGCGGTTTTCCCATCTCCTTGATATCGGCCCCGGCGCAGAAGGTGCGCCCCTTGCAAATAATGACGATGGCGCGGATCTCATCGTCACTGACGGCCAGGTCGATGCCGTCGGACAATCCCTTGCGCACGGGGTACCCCAGGGCATTGACCGGTGGATTGTCGATCCAGAGCATTCCCACCGACCCGATTTTTTCCAGCGATACCGCTTCGGTAATGGTCTGCATGCTGATTACTCCCGATGAAAGTATAATTGAAGCTCCCACGCGGGGCATGGGAGCGAGGTGTGGTTTACTGAAGTTTCACAACAACCGTTTGACTCAACTTCTCTTCCCGTCCGTTGCATCAATCAGGAAAGCCTTTCGATGATCATCGTGCCGGACATCCCCTGGGCCGCACACAATGTGATCAGCCCGTAACGCAAATCTTCGCGTTCCAGTTCGTTGAGCATGGTGGCCAGCAGGATACCACCGGTGGCGCCCAGGGGGTGGCCCATGGCAATGGCGCCTCCGTTGACGTTTACCTTCTCCTCGGGAATGCCAAGAGTTTTCATCCATGCCAGAGGCACGCTGGCAAAGGCTTCGTTGATTTCGAAGCGATCGATTTGATCAAGGGTCAGGCCGGCGCGCTTCAGCGCCAGGCGGGTACCGGGGATGACGCCGTCAAGCATCTCGGTGGGATTGACGCCCCAGTTGGCGTTGGACAGAATACGGGCCCTCGGCTTGAGACCGAACTCTTTGGCTGCGTCCCCCGACACCCACAGGGCCATGGAAGAGCCATCGCAGATTCCGGAGGAAGCGGCGGCATGAATTACGCCGCCCTCTTTGAACGGCCTCGGGAGGGCGTTGATCTTCTCGGCCGTGGTTCCCGGTTTGATGTTGCTGTCCCGGTCCAGCACCTGAGGATTGCCGTCCTGATCGGTGTAGGCAATCGGAATGATTTCGTTCTTGAATTTTCCGGCTTCCGTGGCAGCGTGGGCCTTCTGCTGGCTTCTCACCGAGAACGCGTTGATCTCTTCCTGGGAGATGCCGTACTTCTCGGAAATGATCTCCGCAGACATTCCCTGGGGAACGATCTTGTACTTTTCGCGGATCGCATCGGTGATCGCCAGGCGTGCCGGGTCGTTGCGATCCGACCCCAGAGGCACCCGGTTCATGTGTTCTCCGCCGCCGGCCAAAACAACATCGTAATCTCCCACCCGGATGGAAGCATTGGCAAAGGCGCTGGCCTGCAGGGAGCCGGAACAAAATCGGTTCAGGTGAACCCCGGATGTCGTTACGGGAAGCTTGGAGGCCAGCACGATCCAGCGGGCGATATCCTGGGCCTGCTCCTTGACCGCGATGGTGGTTGAGTAAATCAGGTCTTCGACCTTCTCGGGCGGCACGGAGGGATTGCGGCCAAGGATTGCATCGACGAGCATGGCCCCCAGCGAGGTCGGGTGGATTTCGGCAAATTCGCCAATGAATCCTTTTTTGGGTCGGCTCAAACGTCCGCGGCCGGTGCGAACCGCGTCGATCAGATAACAATCTTGCATGGGTTGTCTCCCTTATTCGTGGAAAAATTAACGGATATAAGCGGTAAAAGGAACAGGCCCTTCAATCCTATCGCTTTTTCTTGGCTTTGATTTCATCCAGCATCTGGCATACGGCAGCGTAGTGCTCTTGGGTCTGACAGCTCTGCTGGAAAGCGGCGGACTCGTATTCCAACGTCTGCTGCATAGTCGACTGACTTCCATGACGCAGCAAACGCTTGGACATCTGCAGCGCCCATGCCGGCATTCGTGCGATTTCCTCGGCCATGGATTGGGCCTCGTCGAGCAGTTTCTCAGGGGGAACGACGCGGTTGACCAGGCCAAGACTCAGGGCTTCGTCGGCGTCGATCATCCTTGCCCGGAAAACCAGCTCGGCCGCTTTTCCCGATCCGATCAACCGCGGAAGAAAATAAGAGCTGCAGAATTCCGGAGTGACACCCAGTCTGGCAAATGCGAAACTAAACCGGGCTTTGGTGGAGGCGATGCGGATGTCGCAGATCAGCGGCATGGTTGCCCCGAAGCCGACGGCCGTCCCGTTGATGGCGACAAGAATCGGCTTGGAAAAAGTCATCAGCGTCCGGGGAAGACGCAGGCGGTGGGAGGCATCCTGCGATCCTTCCCGGGTAAACGTTTCATAGCGTTCTTTCAAGACGTTCAGGTCGATGCCGGCACTGAAGGCCCGCCCGCTGCCGGTCACGACGAGAACACGCAAATCCGGGTCCGTTTCCGCCTGCAAGAAGAAATGCAGCAATTCTTCGCGCATCTCGTCGGTGAGAATATTGAGCACCTCGGGCTGGTCAAGATACAACGTCTGGACATGACCGCTGCGTTCGATTCGAATCGTTTGATAATCCATCGATTCTCTCCTCAGGAAGAATGTTTCAGATGCTCATGAACAAAGGCACCTGATCTTCGAGTTCGGCAACGATTCGTTCACGGTGGAATTCCGATCCACCGAGGTCGAACTCCATTGACTTGGTGCGCAGGTGATACAATCCCACATCCATTTCCTCGGTGAATCCGATAGCGCCGTGAATGGTGATGCCGTCGATGCACATCTGTTCATAAACCGTGTTGGCCTTGACCTTCGCCATCGATACCAGGGTCTTGCATGGCTCGCCGATGTTGAGGAGGGACGCCGCTTCATACACCAGGTTCTTGAGCCCCTCGACCCAAATAAAGTCATTGGCCAGTTTGTGCTGAATCGCCTGCAGGGAGCCGATGGGTTTGCCGAACTGAATTCTCTCCCTGGCATATCGGCTGGTCAGATCCAAAACCGCCTGGGCGCCGCCGGACATCTCCGCGCACTTGAGAACGGTTGCATACTGAAGGAGGTATTCGACGATTTCCCATCCGGTATCCGACTGTCCCAGGATATCGGTATCGGAAACCTGCACGTTTTCGAATATCACTTCGTATTGCTGATTGCCCGCGCCGGTGGGAATCATGGTTTTTTGAATGCCGGGCGCATTCGCGTCGACGATGAAGACGCCAATCCCTTCGCGCGGATCGTTTCCGTTTCCGGTGCGGGCCACCACCAGAAAGTTTTCGGCGGCGTTGGCAAAGGGCACGAACAGCTTGGTTCCGCTCAGAACATAGCCGTTGCTTTCCTTGACCGCCGACATTTCAATGTGTTCCGGTCCATAATCTGCCGCCGCTTCCATCAGGGCCAGGGTCCATATCTGTCCGTCCACGATGGCCGGCAGCAGTTTCTGTTTCTGTTCATCGCTGCCGAACTGCATGATTGGCAGGGCACAGAGGACCACCGTGGCAAAAAACGGCGACGGCAGCAATTTGCGTCCCGCTTCTTCCATGAAAATCATCAATTCGATATATTCGCCCCCCATGCCCTCATACGCTTCGGGAACGGCTAGCCCCAGATAGCCGAGTTCGGCCAACTGGTCCCATAGTTTGGGATCATATCCCCGGGCATCGACGGCAAGTTCGCGAACCCTGTCCGAGGGGCATTCTTTTTTAAGAAACTCCTGGATCGACTTTCGCAACAACGCCTGACTCTTTGACCAACCAAAATCAACCATGTCATCCCCCCATCAATATGCTTTCGGCAACTGCAACGCAGACCTGCCGATAATGTTTCGCTGATTGTCCGTGGTGCCGCCGGCGCTTGCGTATCCCGTCCAGCGGTAATAGAGTCGCTCCACCCGTCCTTGAATCTTGGACCACTTGCTGTCGACCAATAGGGGATCCACCTGCGTATAGGCGCCGATGATCTCCGTTCCGATCTTCGACAGCTGGTCATTGATCATGTCCCGGAAGGCCTTGTCCCTGGGCGGCTCCCAACGGACCTTTTTCCCTTTGCTCATTTTCCAGACGGTTTCATAGGCCAGCACCTTCAAGGTTTCTATTTCTATGGCGACGTCGGCGAGTTTCTGGCGAATAGCAGGCCTCTTGATGGCGCCGGTCTCTTTCGCATATTGGACCATCTCATCGAACAGGCGTTTGCTTTCGCCCAAAGCGACCAAGGCCTGGTTGCCCCTTTCAAAAGCCAGGGAGAGCATGACTTGGCGCCACCCGTCGTCTTCAATCCCGACGAGGTTCGTTTCCGGGACACGAACGTTATCGAAAAAAACCTCGTTGAAAATATGCAGCCCGAAAAAACTCTTTATCGGCCGTATGGTCACACCTTCGCTTTTCATATCGACAGCCAGGAGGCTGATGCCGTCGTGCTTCCTCGGGGCATCGGGGTCGGTGCGAACGGCAAGCCAGCACCAGCGCGACCGATGGGCGGCGCTGATCCAGACTTTCTGGCCGTTGACGATATACTCATCGCCTTTTTTTTCTGCGCGGGTGGAAAGGTTGGCGAAATCACTGCCGGCATCCGGTTCACTGTATCCCGTGCACCAGACGCCGTCGGCCTCCCCGGAGGAGATGAGCGGCAAATGCTTTTTCTTCAGCTCCTCCGATCCATACAGCATGATGGACGGCCCGACCCACCGGATCCCACTGACGCCCATGCCGTATCCGGGAATACCCCAATAACCGACCTCCTCCAGATAGACGGCCTGCTCCCAATCAGAGGCGCCCATCCCGCCGTATTCCTCCGGCCAATTGATCGTCAGCCACTTTTTTTCCGACAATTTTTTGGCCATCGACATGGCAAACGCCCACTCCTCGTCATAGTGTTCCTCCAGGTAAGGGACCTGATCCAAGGGCAGGTTCTCCTTGACGAATTGCCGGATCTCCTCCCGCAACTTGCGTTCTTTTTCTCCAAACTGAAAATCCATAATGGTTCTTCTCCTTTTGGTGATGCGCTCAACCGCAAGATGTCAATCAAGCGTCCGTATTGCTCTTGACGACGCCCTCTTTTTCAAGGTTGTCGATGGTGCTTTGATCTAATCCCTGTTCGCTCAAAATTTCGCGGCTGTGCTGACCCGGCCGGGACGGCAGCCGCCGCAGGGTTCCCGGCGTCATAGAAAAGCGTGGAACGACACCGGCCTGAACCGATCGGGTACCGTCGACATCGATCTCTTCATGGATCATTTTTCGGTAAACGTACTGACGGTTGCTGCAAACCTCTTCCATATCGAGGACCGGTGCATAGCAGACCTCCTTGTCGTCAAGCAGGCGATCCCATTCGGCACGGGTCCGTGTTGCGAAAATCGACTGGAGCGTCTCTACCGTCTCGCCGCTGGTATCTTCCTTGCGGTCGATCAGGTCCTCCCGGTCGAGCAGCCGGCAAAGGGTTGCCCAAAACTTGGGCTCCAGCGCTCCGATGGTGATATACTCGTCGTCCTTCGTACGATAGATATTGTAGCAGGGGGTGGCGCCCAGGTTGCGGTATCCCTGGCGCACCGGTGCTTTGCCGGCGTTCGAATACTCCAGAAAGGCCAGCGGATTGAGCGCCAGGGCGCCATCGGTCATGGAGACGTCGATATGCTGACCATTGCCGGTCTGCTGCCGGTGATACAGCGCCGCCATGATCGAAAAAGCGGAAAGCATGCCGCCGCCGGCGATATCGGAGACCTGGGTGGCGAATATCACCGGTCCCGTATCCTTTCGGCCGTTGAGGTGCAGAAGGCCCGCCGTGGCCGCATAGTTGAGATCGTGGCCGACACGCAGCCGGTCGGGCCCGTCCTGGCCGTAGCCGCTGATCGAGCAGTAGATCAGGCCGGGGTTGGTTCTTTTAAGCGTGGGATAATCTATTTCCAGCCGTTCGGTAACCCCGGGTCGGAAGCCCTCGACGAACACATCCGCATCCGCTACCAGCCGGTAGAGAATTTTCCGTGCGCGCTCGTCTTTGAGGTTCAGCGCCATACTGCGCTTGTTGCGATCCACGTAGAAATTCTTTCTTCGCGGTCCCAACGCCGGTCCGGAAGGCTGTTCGACCACGATCACATCGGCACCCAGGTCCGCCAGCAGCATGGTTCCGAAAGGCCCAGGCAGCATGCGGGTCAGGTCGACAACTTTCAGCCCGTCCAAAGGTCCGGCCGGTTTTTGCCGATTTTTCTCGCTCATCGTCGATCCTTTGTTATTTCCGGTTGAATCCCATTCTCAGGCCGCCGTCCAGACGGATAGACTCCCCATTGAGATAGGTGTTTTCGATGATGTGACAGGCCAGTTTTGCGAATTCGGACGACTTGCCCAAACGCGCCGGAAACGGCACCTGTTTGGCCAGGCTTTCGAGAATATGTGGCGGGTTCTTGGCCAGCAGGGGAGTATCCATGATGCCCGGCAGAATCGACATGACCCGGATGCCGTTGTTGGCGAATTCCCTGGCCAGCGGCAGGGCCATGGAGACGATGCCGCCCTTGGTGGAGGCATAGGCCGACTGTCCGATCTGGCCGTCAAAGGCCGCGATGGAAGCGGTATTGATGCATACGCCGCGTTCGCCCTCTTCGTTGGGCGTGTTCTCCATCATCAGCGGCGCCGCCGCCCGGATCAGGTTGAACGTTCCGATGAGGTTGATGTCCACACGGGTGGTGAACCACTCCATGGGCATGATCCCTTTTTTGCCCGATATCTTCATGGATCCGCCTAGTCCGGCGCAATTGACGATCACATGAACCGTTCCGAACTGCTCTTTGATCTTCCCGATGACCGTTTCTACAGCTTCGGTTTTAGATACATCCAGTTGAAAAAACGAACCATTGTCCCCGAGTTCGTCGGCAAGGGCCTTGCCTCTCTCCTCGTTCAGGTCCAGGATGGCCACCTTCCCACCGGCGGCGGCAATGGCCCGTGCGGTGGTTTCGCCCAGTCCCGAGGCGCCGCCGGTAATAGCGACGATACTGCCTTTGATATCCATATTTCCTCCTTGTTCGATGATCGCTTAGTAGTTGAGACAGGTTCCCTGCTCTGCCGGCCTTAGGGCCGGCGGTTCGTTCCTTCGGCAAAACGTTTTTTCAGCGGGTTCTCCGCCTAACGCAAAAACTGTTTAAAGGGGTCGTAAAGCCTGAGAATATAGAGTTCTTCCTGACTTGGCGCCTCCATGGCTGTCAGATGCTGGCTGACGACCAGATCCCACCCCACATGGGAACGAATTTTTGCGACCGCTTCCTCGGCATTCGCAAAACCCGTCGGACCGGAGGTGTAGTAAGTTGTCAGCACGAGTTCCTCTTCTCCAGGCGGCTTTTCGAAGATGCCGTAATCGGTCGCCACGCAGCGTACGTTCGTTCCCGGCGAGGTGATATAGTCGACATTCTCCTTGAATTTCCCTTTTCCCAGGTAGGCGGTTACCACCACGGCTTTGGAGTTGGTGGCCACATCATTGCCGCCGCCCGAACCCAACAGGTGCATCTTGCCGGGGATGCAGGTGGAATTGAAGTTGGCCAGCCGGTCCACCTGGGCAGCGCCGAGGGATCCGAGGTTCATTCCGTTGGGCACCATCTGACCGAGAATGTTCAGGATATCGGAGGTCATGATGCAGGTCGGCGTGTTCTTGAAATTAAAAATATAAGGATCTCCCGGACGGGGTTCATATCCGTAATAACCGACCTCGGCCATGATCTGCACGGCATGGCCCGTATCCTGCAACTTGTGCGATGCCAGCCAGGCCGATAGATTGGCGGCCCCGACGCCGGCCAGGATGTTTTTCAGCTTCAGTTCCCGGACCAGTTCGGCCTGTTTGCGGGCCGCGGCAACCAGCATCATTTCAGAACCGAGAAAAGAATCCGCTCCGACGGGAAGTTCCCCATGCCTGTCATTCTCTCCCAATTCTCCTGTTGCGGCGGACAGGGTTTCCTCGAACCACACGTTGGCTTGGGCCTTTCCTCTCAGCCGTTTGACTCTTTCCGCACCCAGTTTTTCGATAAACGCGTCATGGGTCTCGCACGAGAGAATCCATTCGTCGATCCATTCGATCAGTGCTTCTTTTCCGCGGCGGGCGGCCCAATTCACCTCGTACATGTACTGGTAATCTTCGGCGTACTGGGTCAATTCGGGTACGCCCACATTGGTAACCCCTCTAGGATGGCTGCCCATGGGCAGTTCGACAACGGCCTTGACGATACTGGCCGGTATTTTTACCAGATGGTTGTTGCGCCTGAGGTAGTCGGTGGATACGATGGCATCGGTGGAGAGAATTACACCCTCTTTGGCCGCGTATGGCCCCAAAGCGCTCTCCCCCAAGGGGGCGGTGATGATGGCATTGCCCGCACAATCGCAGGCGGCCACATGGATGAGGCTGATGTCCGGTCGATAAGCGGACACCAGCCCCACCTTGTCTTTCGAGCCAAAGGGGTCGTCAATTTCCTGGAACGTTCCTGCCGCCTGGTTGTCCGCAGCCATCGTGGTGCCGACCATGGAACGGGTCACCAGAAAAGGCAGCCGCAGGGCGCCGGCCAGAAGGCGTTCAGCATAGCTCAGAATGCTCCAATGCTCGATTTCCACGGCACCGGAAAGCCAGGCCTCGTTGACAAAGGGGTTGGGCGACGGTGAAGGCCACAGGTCGCCGACCAGGGTCGTGACGACTTTTTTCAGCATGCCACCCAAAAAAAGGGCCACACACGAATCGGCGAAGGAAAGCATGGCAATTTCGAATTGCGGGTCTTTCTGCCAGTATTGCCGGATTATTTCGTGCATGAGCCCGTATGGACGAGAATTGGTATGGGCCATGTGGATCTTCTGTCCGGGGCGAATATGATCGGCAATGGCTTCGGCCAGAGAGACCCGTTTGTCTGCATCGCATTGGGGCAGATTTCCGAGAAACCGCCGCTGCAATAATTCGCGATAATCCGCATCCATGGGTATTGCTCTTTCTCTTTTGCGGTTGCTTTATTATTTGCGTTCGACCACCATGGCAATGCCCTGGCCGCCGCCGCCGCAGATGGTCTCCAGTCCGTATCGGACCTTGCTCCGGTTCATTTCGTGCAGCAGGGTCACCATGCGCATGACGCCGGTGGCGCCGATGGGATGGCCCAGGGAAATGCCCGATCCGTTCACGTTGACCTTGTGGTCCATATCTTCTTCCGATACGCCCATCAGCTTGGCATCGGCCAGCAGTTGAACGGCAAAGGCCTCCTGGATTTCGATCAGATCCATGTCGTCGATGGTCAGCCCGGCTTTGTCCAGGGCTTTGTTCACGGCCGCAGGAACCGCCGGATAGGTCAGGGTCGGATCGGCGCCGGCGACTCCGAAAGAGGTTACCGTCGCTAAAGGCGTGAGCCCCATGTCCGCTGCTTTCGAACGCGTCATCAGAACAATCGCCGCAGCGCCGTCGTTCTCTGTGGAAGAGTTGCCGGCGGTACAGATGCCATCCGGATAGACGGCCCGCAGCTTTGAAAGCTTATCCATAGAGGCGTCCGGACGGGGCGGTTCGTCGGTATCGACGATGGTGGTCTGTCCTTTTTTGCCCGGAATTTCGACGGGGACGATCTCGCCTTTAAACCGGCCGGCCTGGATGGCTCCGCAGGCTTTCTGCTGGCTGCGCAGGGACCACCGGTCGGCCGCTTCACGGGTGATGCCCTCTTCCTTGGCTGCGATCTCGGCCCAGGACATCATCGAGTTGAGTTCTCCGAACCGTTCGATGGGTTGGGACATGACCCGGGCCCGTTGGATACGGTCGAAAAGCGGCAGGCCCCACATGGGCAGGGCACCGTGGCCCCGGGGCATGAATCCGAATTTGGGATCGACTTTTCCACCCAGGCCCTTTTTGACATACTCGCCGGGGATGTAGAGTTCCGCACGGCTCATGCTTTCGATGCCTCCAGCAACGGCGATGTCGGCATAGCCGCAGAGGATTTTCATGGTTGCAAAACAGATGGCATCCAGACCCGAGCAGCAGCGGCGGTCCAGGGTGATGCCTGTGGTCTCCACCGGCCAGTCGGCCGCCAGCAGGGCCATTCGGGCGATGTTGACCGATTCGCCGTTCTGATAAGACTGGCCGATAATGACGTCGTCCACGGTCGCCGGATCGACCTTGGCCCGCTTGACCGCTTCGTTTAAGACCAGGGCGCCGAGCCGATAGGCCGGAAGATCGGATAGTCCACCCAGATAGGCCCCGATCGGAGTTCTTACCGCACTTACGATTACGACATCTTCCATTTTTCCCTCCACGCGTTTCGGGTCGTTCCGAAACCGGTTGTGAGCTGTTTTAAATATCTATTCGCTTTTCGCCCATCGGCAGCGGATGGATTCCGCCTGGTCCATGATTTTACGGAAATACTCGGCTACCGGCAGCGACTGTTTGACCAGACCGGCGGCCTGCCCGCAAGCCCACACGCCACCGTCCAGATCGCCTTTTCGATAGGCCTCCAATCCGCGTTCGCCTTTCATTTTGGGGAGGATATCCTCCAGGGGGGCGCAAGCTGTTTCCAATTCCAGCACCTCCTGCGCCGTACGGTTGTTGAACGCGCGAACGGGCTTCTTGACGGAATTGAGCAGCAGGCAGGTCGAGGTTTCGTCGGCAGCGATCAGCGCCTTTTTGAAGCTTTCATGGATGGGGCATTCCGTGGTGGCCATCAGCGCCGTACCGATGACGATGCCCTCGGCGCCCATGGCAAAAGCCGCCATCAGGGCACGCCCATCCGTGAAACCGCCGCCGGCCACTACCGGGATGGAAACCGAGTCGATCGTCTGGGGCAGCAGCACCATGGTGGTGACCCCTTCGGCGCTGGGGTGTCCGCCGCATTCGGTTCCAACGATGGTGAGCATATCCACACCCATTTTCTCCGCCTTGACGGCATCCTTGCGTCGTGCGCATTTGTGCATGTGGATCCGCCCGCCGCGCTTCAGGCGTTCGAGGTATTTTTCGGGGCTGTTGCCCGCCGTCTCGACGATCGTCACGCCTTCGTCATCGATGGCATCCAGCATATCCTCCACCGAAAAGGGGCGCAGGGAGGGGAACAGGTTGATATTTATAGCGAAGGGCTTGTCGGTTAGTTCCCTCACCTTTCGAATTTCCGCACGCAGGTCTTCTTTGGAAGCGAAGGTCGCCGAAGTGATAATTCCCAAACCTCCGGCGTTGCTGACTGCCGCAGCGAGTTCCGCCCGGCTCAGCCACTGCATGGCGCCGCCAATGATCGGCAGTTCGATGCCAAGAAGTTTGGTTACTCTCGTTTCCCACATGGTTTTTCTCCCGTTGGGCTGATTCCTGATTCTAAGTCTTTTCACTATATGCGTTCATGATTCATGCTGCAGTTGAGCCGACTGCATCATCTTCTACCGAATCCCATGCGCAAGGCGCCGTCCAGCCGGATCGATTCACCGTTAAGGTACCGGTTGTTAATGATGTGAAGCGCCAAAGCGGCGTATTCTTCTACCTGTCCGAGCCTCGAAGGAAAGGGCACCTGCTTGTTCAGCCGCTCTTTGGCCTCCGGAGGGAGCGTTCCGAGAAGGGGCGTGTCGAAAATACCCGGCAGAATCGTCATCACACGGATGCCGGTGTTGGCGAATTCCCGAGCCAGGGTCAGGGTCATGGAAACGATGCCACCCTTTGAGGCCGAATAGGCCGCCTGGCCGATCTGGCCGTCGAAGGCGGCGATGGAGGCCGTATTGATATAAACGCCTCGTTCCCCACCTTCATCAGGAGGATTTTCGCTGATGAGGGCAACCGTTGAACGGACCAGGTTAAAGGTTCCGACCAGGTTGACATTGACGATATTGGGGAACCATTCCGGAGCGACCAATCCTTTCTTGCCAAGGATGCGGGTGGAACCACCGATGCCGGCGCAACTGGCGACAATATGGACGGTCCCGAAAGCGTTGCGGACCTGCGCGACAGCGTCGTCCACCGATGTGTGATCGGCGACATTGGCCGGCACGAAGATAGTTTCGCCGCCGAGTTCCGCGGCAGCCTTGGCGCCGTTTTCGGCATTCATATCGAAAAGAGCCACCTTGGCTCCGGATTGGACCAATGCCTGGGCCGTGGCCTTCCCCAATCCGGAAGCCCCGCCGGTTACGATTGCAACTTGATTCTCGGTTTTCATAAAAACTCCTTTTCAAAAGATGGAATTTTATTTTGATAATATATTTTATAAAATTTTATATCAAATAAGTTTCCGTTCGGCAATTGAATATTTTAAATTCCTATAAAGATGATGAGAAAACGGTAAGCGCTTTGAAAATCTGCTTCTTGAAAGAGCGTATCACGGCAACTGCGGATTCACATGAAAAGACGGTAGCAAAAATTCGGTTATCAACCTCACGCGTGACAAGATTGTTTCGCATCAATTACACCATCATGCTCGACAGCCAAAGCGCTAGCTGCGGAAATATCATGACCAGAGCCAGGCACAGGCCTTGGAGCAGAAGGAAGGGTACGATTGCCACATAGATGTGGGCCATGGTTACGGAAGGCGGCATGATACCCTTCATGATAAACAGGTTCAAACCGAAGGGCGGGGTGAGATAGCCCATTTCCATGTTGATGACAAAGAGAATGCCGAACCACAGCGGATCGAAACCCAGGTCTATGATGATGGGAACGAACAGCGGCCCGCAAAGCATCACAATGGCAGCGGGATTCAGGAACATCCCGAGAATGAAAAAGATCCCCTGCATGAAAATAACGATCCACCAGCGCCAGATATCCAGCCCCGTCAATGCTTCGTTGATGACATCGTGAATTCCGGCCACGGCAATAAAATGAGAAAAGCATGAAGCACCCATGATGATCCACATAATCATTGCGTTCGTGGATAGTGTGGTAACCAATGCCTTTTTGACATTCGCATAGGTTGCCCTGCCGTAGGCCGCCATACACAAGAAGGCGCCGAAAGCACCGATACCGGCAGCTTCCGTGGGTGTTGCAACCCCGGTGTAAATCAGACCGAGAACGAGGAATATGAGCAGCACAGGTAAAGCAAAGCCCTTGAGCGCAACGATTTTTTCCCGAAGCGAAAAGGATGTATCCACGGGCGGCCCCATCTCCGGTTTGATCCAGCAATAGATGGAGATATAGCCGATATACAAAAAGATCAGCAGGATTCCCGGCAGTACGCCTCCCATAAACAGCTTTCCAACCGAAACTTCGGCGACGCCCGCATAAACAACCATGATAATACTCGGCGGTATCAGGATTCCCAGCGTTCCACCAGCCATGATGCTTCCCAGCACCATGGACCGGTCGTATCCCCGCTTCATCATGGAGGGTGCGGCAATCAGCCCCATGGTTACGGTGGCCACGGAACTGATGCCGGACATCGCACCGAAAATACCCGAGATCACCACCGTGCCCGAGGCGAGACCACCCCGAACCTTTCCCGCCCACCGGTAGATGATCTCGTACATGTCATCGCCCATTCCGCTGCTCTGCAGGAAGTTGGCCATCAGCAGAAACAAGGGAATGGCGATGTATATGAAATTATTGCTGTTTGCAAATGTGGTACTGACCACCATGTAAAGGCCGGACCAACCCCAGACATAGATGGTTCCAAAAATCGCAAGCCCCGACATCGTAAAAGCAATGGGAAACCCCAGTGCAAGCAAAAGAAACATGACTACGAGAATCGCGAAAGACAGCATCAAAACATCCATCAGGCGCCCCTCCGGTACGTGGCTGTGTATTTACGTATCGCCTGCAACCGGTAATTGCAGACCGATACACGAGATCTATTTGCTATTTTCTTCGATAAGAACTTGAATATTTTTGATGTACCTTGCAATAACCTGCAAGAGCAGCAACAGGCCGCCCAGCGGTATCATCAACCATACCGGCCAAAGAGGTAAAGCGGCAATCGAGTCCGAGCGCTTCATGCTCGAAAGCACTCTCCAGAATTCGTCTCCCCCGAGCCAGATGAGTATGACACAGAGAAGAACGGTAAGCGAATAGGTTACAATTTCAACCCAGGCCTGGGTTTTCGGTGTCATGTTGGGATAGAATAAATCGACGCGGACATGCCCGTCCCGCAACAGGCAATACCCACCGGCCAGCATGCTGATGGCGCAAAACATGTATTGCGTCACTTCCATGGACCAGAAAGTAGGGGCGTCGAAAAAATAGCGAACGATCACTTCGTAAACCACGAGCAATGTAAGTAACACCAGAATGCCGGCGGATACGACCTCGGTGATGAACGTGTTGATGGATGCAATGATTTTCGAGATTCCGTCCATGAATTTCAACGTCTCCTTTTCACGTTAAACCCACCCAATCCGGATCATTTTGTGTTTGCGCAACAAAAACAATAAAGGACGTTGCACGAACCGGACGAATCGATATCAAATGACCGGGATTGGGCGGTCTCAAAACATTTATTTTTTGGACTTCAGAAAGTCCTGGATTAACTTCACCTGCTTGGCACAGTTTTCGGAACGCTTGGCATGCTCTTCGTACAACCCATTGGTCGCTTCATGAAATTTTTTCTGCTCCTCTTTGGACAGTTCTATGGTTTCCACCCCATGCTTATTGTTAAAGGCTGCGATGTTATAATCCTGGGATTCGCAGAAGATAAACGAAAAATACATCGCTTCTTTTCCAGCCTGTTTCAACGCCATCTGATTTTCTTTCGACAACTTTTCCCAGGTGCGCTTACCGACAAACAGGTCTACGAACCCCGGCGAATAAGGGGGAGGAGAAGTCACATAACTGACCACTTCGTGCAATCTGTATGCTTTGGTGGCATAAATCGGAAAAATCAGACCATCGATGGTGCCCCGCTGTAATGCAATATATTGCTCGGCCGGTGCCAGATTAACGGGAGTCGCGCCTAGTTTTTGGGCAACAGCGCCCAGCATTCCTGCGGCTCTCAGCTTTTGCCCTTTCATATCCTCCAGGCTTTTTATCGGGGTTTTCGTCATGATGCCGAAACGTCCGGCCGCAACCGGGGCCAAATAGTAGAAATCGTATTTCGCCGAGGTTTCCCTCCAGAATTCGAGATATCCGGATTCCCAAAATTCGAGAGCTTCCACCGAATTCTTCCATGTATAAGGCAAATAAGTGCCGAAAGCTTCCTGGACCGTTCCGGAATAGTACAAGAGACTTGCGATGCCGATGTCGATCATCCCCCGTTCAACAGCCGTCAGCAATTCTTTCGCACCGGATAGCTGACCGGGAGCATATACTTTAACTTCAACCTCTCCATTGGTATATTCTTTTACTTTTTCCGCCAAATAGTTACTGGTTTGTCCTGCGATACCATTCAACGGGTAGATGCATTGCAGTTTCAACGTCGTTTTCGCCAATACGGGTTGAAGCCAGAATAAACAAATCGACATTGCCAGAACGATCACCACTGCATTCTTTCTCATTTTCCTCTCCTTTTTCGATTAGGGCTTGATTGGGCTTACGGTAAAAACTCTTCATCTTTCATTTGGAAAACGATCAAATAAAGGCACAGGGTCAAAAATATACGAGCCGAACACTCCCTAATTGCCGTTTGGATATGGTGTAGCGGCAACCTAAAAATCCTTGCGTCAATCATCTACCGCCAGTCGCACTGCTTAAAAAATCGTAAAGCTTGAGCCGATTGGCTTTTCCACTGGCAAGCATGGGCATCTCATCCAAAAAAATGACGTCGCGGATCTTCTTATAAGGAGCGACGCGACCGTTGACGAAGTCCATGATCTCCTTCGCCGTTGCCGTCGCGTCGTTTTTCAATTGAACGAAAGCGATGGGCAGTTCACCGACAACCGGGTCTTTTTTCCCGAGAACGACACAGTGCTTGACGTCACAATGGTCGAATAATACATTTTCGAGCATGCTCGGCGCGATATTGTACCCCTTGTACTTGATCAGCTCTTTCTTTCTTCCCGTTATATAGAAAAAGCCGTCTTCGTCCATTTTTCCGATATCGCCGGTATACAGCCAGCCATCCCGATATGCACTGGCGGTGTCTTTGGGTTTTCCGAAATAGCCTTGGGTCACGGTCGGCCCTTTCTGGATCAACTCGCCCTCTTCACCAACCGGCATCTCCGTGAGCCCGTCAACCGGATCGACGACCTTGATCCAAGTAAATGGCACGGGAACGCCGACCGACACGCTCTTCTTAAAGCCGTTTCGATTGGCAAAATTCTTTGTCGACGTCATCGTACCTTCGGTGAGCGCCCAGGCCTCGCTAATTTTACCACTGATGCGCTTTTCGAATTTTTCGGTCACGGCTTCGGGAACGGTCGAACCACCGACGGCCCATGTACGTATGCACGAAATATCCTGAGTTTCGATATCCGGACGCGACAGGATCGTCGAAAGCATCATCGGCGCGCCGCCGCCAAAGGATATTTTGTAACGTTGAATCATATCCAGCATCGAGTCCATATTGAAAACCGGCAAATGGATAAGCGGCAGCGCAGACATGAGCGGGTACATCAGGCGGCCCAAAAACCCCATCATATGCGTCCACGGAGGCACCGAAAGAATCCAGTCGATTCCATGGCGCAAGGGAAAGTCCCAGTCCGTGGAAAGGTCCTTTTCAAGATTCGTGAACTTCAAAAGCCCGTCGGTGTCCTGAACCGGGAATTGACCTGTGAGCGTCGATCCGTAAACAATGCAGGCCGAAACGACATTGTAATGGGAAATCATGACGCCTTTTGGATAGCTCGTCGTCCCTGAGGTATATAGAATGGAGTAAATATCCTTTTTCGGCTCGATTGTGGGCTCGATCAGGCTGTCATCCGAAAAAATGTCGCAAAAACCGTAAAACGGTGATTGGTAATCTGGGGATTCTTTTTTTAGCAAAGAAAGTTTCAGTTCCTGGTCGTGTGAAAAAACGATAACGCTTTCCATGGCCGTTTTTTTCTCATCGACCAGATCCCGAATCACTGGCAGCAATTCATCCGAAACAACAACGACTTTGGCTGCGGTATCGTTAAGTTGATACGCGACTTCATCTTTGATCAGTAAGGAATTGCATCCCACGTAAACGGCGCCGACCATGCTGATGGCAATAATTGCGACGGCTACCTCGGGACAATTGCGGGCATAAACGGCCACCATGTCGCCTTTTTTTACTCCCATCTTATTCTGCAATCCTGATGCAAACCGCTCACACAGTTCTTGAAATTCCACGTAGTTAACAATGAAATTTTCAGGTTCGTAAACCAAGGCGGTTGTCGATGGATAATACCTGGCGGAAGACCTCAGCCCCCAGTGAGCCGGTATTTCGGGGAGAACATATCCTGCATCGAGGGATCTTTTTATTTCCTCAGGGTACGCTGCAAACCATCGCGCGTTTTTTATTTCATCGGAACCGGTACGCATGGGTCACTCCTTAAAATTGTCGGATTGCTCGTTACGTTCTCTCGGCAAGTGGATGTATCGTTTCAGGAGGCTCTTTATTATCATCGATCCATTTGTATAAATATTGCCATTTTACTTATTTTGCCCCGTCTACGTTTATGGCTCCAAAAATTTTTAGTATGGAGAAAGAAGAGGGGATTATGCCGCAAAGTAGGTTGAATTTCCAAAAAAATGGGCAAACGGCGGTGTTCTGGAAGGCAGCATTGGATATGTTTTTCCGCTTAAAAATCAAAGGAGACCGTCCCCCTAAAATCATCGGAAACAGATAGAATAAAAGCCCCTGAACCTATAACTTTTCGACCTGAATGTTTTTTATACAATATTTTATAAAATTTAATATAAAAAAGATTATTTCTTGTCAAGTCTATTTTTAATTTATTTATCCCAATTGCTATTTAGGGTTTCCTGAATTAAAGATAAACACTTGAAATACTATACATTTTATGGTATTGAGGATCGAGCTAAATGCAAATATAACCACGCTTTACCCCTCAAAACCCTTGCACTTTTCTCGGTCCTATCATGTATCGACATAATCAAAAGCAGCTGGAATTCGAAACTTTCGAATTGCCTTTCGGCGGAAAACTGCGAAGCGACAATCGCTGGGTGAAATTAGCCAAGTTTATTCCATGGGGTCAGTTCGAACCGGCCTACAGTAAATCGTTGACCAACTCCGGTTTGGGCCCTCCGGCCAAATCGGTAAGAGTCGCCTTGGGCGCCCTGATTATCAAGGAGCGCTTGGGAACCAGCGATGAAGAGACGGTAGAACAGATCCGGGAAAATCCGTATCTCCAATACTTTTTAGGCTACAAGGCCTATGAGGACGAAAAGCCCTTTGATCCGTCCCTGTTCGTATACTTCCGCAAGCGGTTTGGCAAAAAGATGCTGGCCAAGATCAATGAGTCGATTGCCCGCAAGGCACTTGAACAAGAAAAACAATCGAAAGACCGTTCCCAAACCAAAAATGACGATGATTCCACGCCTACAGGTGGAGGTAGTGAAAACCAGGGCAAATTACTTCTGGATGCCACATGTACCCCCGCGGATATTACTTTCCCAACCGACCTCAAGTTGTTGAATACCGCCCGGGAGAAGAGTGAAGGGATCATTGATATCCTACACAGTCCATTCAAGGGGAAATATCCCAAACCGCGTACCTACCGTAAGTTAGCCCGCAAAGCGTTTCTATCTGCAGCCAAAAGCAAAAGATTGTCAAAGAGCAAGAGGCGTAAGGCCATTCGGAAACAGTTGGGATATCTCAAGCGCAACTTGAAAAGCATAACCAAGCTATCCCAACGAACGCCGCTAACGAAGCTCAGTCCCCGTCAGTACAAAGAGCTGCTGGTCATTCACGAAGTCTATCGCCAGCAGCAATGGATGTATGACCAGCATGAAAATCGTATCGATGATCGCATCGTCAGCATCAGCCAACCCCATGTGCGTCCGATCAAACGGGGTAAGGCCGGTGCGGCTACCGAATTTGGTGCCAAGATATCGGTCAGTCTCATCAATGGCATTTCATTCGTGGACCGCATCAGTTGGGATGCCTTCAATGAATCCGGGGATCTGATCGATCAGATCAAGGCATTTCGAAAACGATTTGGGCACTATCCGGCATCGGTTCATGTGGATCGGATTTACCGTAACCAAGATAATCGCCGGTTCTGCAAGAAACATGGAATCCGCCTTTCGGGTCCCCCGCTGGGCCGGCCACCGGCCGCTGTCGAGATACAGAAAGAGATCAAAAAGCAGGTCCGTCAGGATGAGCTCGATCGGATCCCGATCGAGGGAAAGTTCGGCCAGGGCAAGCGGCGCTTCAGTCTATCCAGAATCATGTGTAAGCTGGCAGTGACATCCGAGACGGCGATCGCGGTATCCTTCATCGTCATGAACTTGGAGAAATGGCTGAAAGGCCTTTCTTCTCTCTTTTTTACTTCCTCGTTGCTGTTCATGGTCCATATCAGAGTGCTTCAGAGACGATTTAACGGGCTTTTGGGTCGATTAGTCGGTAAATATTTTCAGGCTAAAATGCACCTGTCACTGTTGAGAGGGTGAATTTACCCATGCTAATGCGGCATCTTTACTAATTCAGGAAGCCCTATTTATGAATAGTATTCAATAAAATTTCAGCGGTTTTTGCGCAGCAGAAAATCGATTGGCTGTATGTTAAGCCGGCAATATCGCTCTATTGCCCACCGAAACTTATATTTTAACCGTTCAGGCTGCATACGCACTCAAGCAGGGGATCGGGTTGTCAGTTTTTTTGTCTAATAGAAGCAGGCAGCCTCATGACTGCCTGCGGAACAGATCAGCCTTACTTGGGCATGGAAAACACATCGTTGAGAGGTTCGACATCTTCTGTCCATACCGCATTCCATTCCTCAATATCGATAACCGGTGTGGTTCCCACAATCTCTTTGAGATATGAAATTTGTTGGTCGTTCATGGGATATTTGGAAATCTGATCCAAGGCGTAAGCTGCCATATCGGATACATATAACCCGAAAAGCTGGTTAACGGTCCTCTTATGAATATCGTTGTTGTTTGCACCTTCGAGAATTAGCTGACCGTAAACGACCACTACAAGCATATGGCCGAGGTTAAGCATATAATCCATCTGTCTTTTGAGTGCTTTTTCAATGGGGCACTCCAGAAATAATTTTTCTAAAATTTCGACCTGTTTGTAGAGTTGAGCAACGTTGGGCATATCCAGATATTTTTTATAGGTTTTGCTGTAATCATTAAACTGGATCGATGCGATGCTTCCATATGTCTGATTAAAAAGGTTGTTGTCATCACAAAGGTCCACTCGGACGGGAATATCGGGATATTCTTTATGGTTGCTGAAAAAGCTTTGAATACACTTGATAACAAGGCTCATATTCACATGCGCCGTTCCTTCTAATCGTGGCGGCCCCTGGATATCTCTTGTTGCCGTTTCGGTATAGGTATCTTTTTCGAAAGCCTTGGCCGAAGCGGCATCGAGGATGTTGGTCATCACCTTAACGCCTTCAAGGCCCGTCTTCATTTTAACGATCGGATTATAAAGAAGATATCTTCTGTCTTCGGATGAGCTGCACCGAAAGTAATCGCAAGCTCTGTAAACATACAGACGCATTCCGAGAAGACGCAGGTACGCTTCTGAATAGAAACGGCGGATATGAACCATATCGGTAACTTTTTTACCGTAGAGAATACGGTTATATGAATGACGCAGGGATTCATAGAAAGAGTGCGTGCAGATACCGATAGGTGAAACGCCAACCATGAACTTGCCGATATTGATAGCGGCCAGGGCTTCTTCCCATGCTTTCTTACCGAAAGCGTAAACATCCTCTTTAGGAACGGGATAGTCTACAAGACGATATTCGCCGACATAGCCTGATCCATAAGTTGACGTTCGAATTCTTTTAACATCGTTATAATGCGGATGCTGTGAATCCGCAGCAAACATCACCCACTCATCCACGGTATCCTTAATTTTCGCAAATGTCGTTGTGATGGCGACGTTTGAAAAACCGATGTAATATTTGGAGCCGTCAGCACGATAATTGCCGTCCGGCAATTCCGAAATACACATTTCGTTCGAGTACAGGTCGGCGCCGTGCTCCTTTTCTGAAATACCATAGGCGAAGATACGGCCTTCTTTAAGTTTTTGCGCGGCCCATTTCTGAACCTTTTTGTTCGTTCCCATCCAGATGGGAGCAAGACCGAGCATGGTGACTTGGAATGGATAGCGGTTGCCGATCCCATAGAAAGCGAGAAGTTCGTTGAACTCGGTAATCCGTCTTAAATCGAAATAAGAGTTTTCGTCACCGTGTTCCTTAGGCGTAAGCAGACGGGCAAAAATTTGATTCTTCGCCTGAAATTTCAGCATGTCATAACAGACTTTATAGTCCGCGTCATCCTCGTTGAGGTTGTCCAAGCCTTTGTCTTCATAGTACTTTATGACTGACCTGAACATCTCCTTCGTTTCGTCATCATGATGTTCACCGGCATAGGTCTGTGGATTTAAGAGATAATTGGCCCCCATATCGTTCCTCCTTTAAATTCATGGCTTATGCGGAAAACCATCATGCATTTTTATTTCTTTGAGATTGGCAATAATGGTTTACTCATTAGCGTTTGGTAAAAATGTCAGTTCTTGCCTATCCTCTTTTTCTGCCGGTAAATTTTGACTTGTTTTTTATTTCAGTGTGTTTGGGAAAGCGTTCAAACTTCTATAAAAGATAACATCTAAGCCCCTCTTCCTCTCGAAGCGTTTCCAGGCATTGATTGCAGGAGATGCAACTCGCCCTTTCACTGCCACCGTTAAGCCAGCGATTGGGGAGATCGGGTTCGCGGATCAACGGCCGGCTCAATGCAACAAGGTCGGCATCGCCGCAGCAGACGATTTCATCCATTAACGACGGTGTTTTCATTCCACCGACGAGGATGATCTTCGCCCTTTGCATTTTTTGTCGGAAGGCTCTGGCGAACCTGCGGTGATATGCTTCATCAGCGACAGTTCCAATCCGCTTACGGGCCTCTGGAATCCGTTCCGCCCGCCAGCCAATGTCTTCGGGATCCCGGGTAATCGTTTCCCACATGCCACTGCTGATCTCCAGAGCGGCATAACCGGATTCCTCGAAAATTTCTCCGAGTTCGAGCGCCTCGGCAAGCTCAATGCCTGATTCCAAAAAATCGCAGGCATTCATTTTAACCAACACAGGAAAATCCATGCCAATTAGGTCTTTGGCCTGCCGAATGATCTCTGTCATAATCCGGGCCCGATTCTCCGTTTTCCCTCCAAACTGATCTTTCCTGTGGTTGGTATGGGGCGAGAGGAAAGAACTCAACAACCAGCCGTGCGCGGCATGAACCTGAACAGCGTCGAAGCCGGCTCGCTTCGCGTAACCAATGGCAGCAGCACTTTTTTCGATAAAGGCTTCGATCTCATGGCTTTTCATCTCACGCGGCATTCTTTCAGTAAAAGGCTCAAGAATGGGCGATGGTGCAACCGGTTGACGATCGACGGTGGCAGGCAACTGCCTGCCGGTATGACCGATCTGCAATGCCACCTTACAGTCATTGCCGACCCCATGAATCGTTTCGGGTATCTGTTTTATGGTTTCCAGGCAGTCTGCACGGTCGACAGCGATCGTACGAGGCAGCTTCCCATCCTCTTCAGGGTACGTCAAACCGGTTATGATCAACCCTACGCCCCCGTTGGCCAACCTTTTGTAAAAATCGAAATAAAGTTGTGTCGGTTTGCCATCCGGATCGGCCTTGGCTTCGTATGTCGCCGAACGGACGAGTCGATTTTTCAATGACATCGAACCTATCATGGTAGGCGAAAATAGATGAGTAAACTGGGTGGCCACAATAGTTAATTCCTGTGAAAAGAGAAGTATTTATCAGTTTTTCCGTCACAGCGTGCAGCGCAGCAACGATGCGTCCCTGCTCTTACAACGTTACGACCCTAACATTTTTCAGGCTGCCAACCATGTGTTCCATATTGGATCGGACAGGAAGCGCTCTGTTCATGGAAAGCTTTTTTTCACGTAAAATATTTTATAAAATTTTTTGTAAACATTGCTAAGTTATTATTGAAGGCTTGTCAAGACAAATCTTGAAAACCTTCTACGTATCCTCTATTTTTCGTTTGAGTTACAAATAGTTAAATCATTCCTGATAAAAAATGGGGAGGGGAAGGAAGGTGACGACATGTTTCTCTCATGTGCGCATGGCGTGAAACAATTTTGTCGTAAAGTTGGGAAGGCGTTTGAGCTTCTATAAATGATGACAATCGCTGCTATAATCCGGGCTTGATTGTCCGTTGTCCCTCCAGATTGAATTTACAAGGACACCACCCTACCGTTTTTCAGACTGTCAATCATATGTTCCATACCGGATCGAATGTGTTCACGAACGAGTTGAATGGTTTTTTTTTCATCCTTTTTGCTAAGATACTGCAACATATCCCGATGGTCTTTTATTATTTTTTTAATCCGCTCTTCAGAAACGTATTCCGCTCTGTACTTTAAATAGATACGTTCCATAACCGTCTCGAGAAGATCGACCATGACCTGATTTCCTGATGCCTTGGCTATCGTCAAGTGGAAAGAGGCATCTGTCAGCATCATTTTTCTCCGATTCGTCGGTACCGTACTGTCCTTTTGAAGCCGAAACGACTCTCGAATCGCTTCAACTTTATCTGCAGTTAATTTATTGATCGAAATCGGAATCAAATAAACCTCTAACGCCTCTCTTGCCTGATATAGTTGCCTGGCCTCGGTTTCGGTTATTTCAGCAACGAAAAAGCCCTTGTTCTGCTCATATCGGACCAGTTTTGCATTTTCCAACCGGTGTAATGCCTGCAGCAAGGGGGTCGTGCTCACATTTAACTGCCGGGCCAAGTCCTGAAGGATCAGTTTCTGCCCGGGAGAAAGATCCTGATTGTACATCATGGTCTTTATCTGGGTATAAAGCGTCTCAATGGATTTTCTTTTGGAAGGGCCTTTTTTCCGGGGTTTGCTCTGGGATTCTACGGTTGCAGTTGCTCTCATTGCTCGTTCACCTGATTAAATATCATTTATAATATATTTTATAAAATTTGATAAATGCGCAAAAAATGGACCACCTGTCAAGCCGAATTATTGAATTGTAAAAATTCAGTCTGAACCTGTGCAGCCTGATTTTGCCGTTTGTCAGGTAAAAAACTTGATTTAGCCATAGATCATTTTTAGATTGGACGTTACTTCACTTTTCCGCCGGCCTCATGAAACCGCTGCGTGATTGTGTCGGTCAGTTCAGCGGCGGTATCGAGCAACTCGGCCACGGCATCCTGACCGTTTTCACGGGACTGGGCGGCCCACTTGCGGTAATCCTCGGCGTGATGATCGTTGTGCTGGATCCAATGGTCCAGTAATTTGACGAGCTTTTCCGGAAAAGATAGCGCCCCGTGGCTGTGGGTGTGGGTGTGATCGTGGTCATGGTCATGGTGGTGATCGTGATCGTGGTGATGATGATCGTGTCCGTGGTCGTGATCATGGTGGTGGGACATTTGCATTCTCCTGTGCGCTTGGGTGAATCGCCGAATCCAGCCTGCCGTCCTTTTTTCTCAGCTTACACAATTTATGCCCCCGCGATCCCGAAGTCAACCACCCGATGTCGCGGTTTTTTCAATCCGCTCTTGCCTATGAGAGCGATGGCAGCTAAAACCGAAACCATCGGCAAGGCACCGCTTCTATACAACGGATCTGGGACACGATGGGCAACCGCAAACCTTTTAAAATCCGAACCCTGATCGCCATTACCGCCCTGGTGGGCCTTTTCTCGGGCGCCACGGCGGGCGCATTTCTGGCCCTCACCCGGGACCTGCCCCAGATACGGGAGTTGGAAAACTTCGAACCTTCGGCCGTCACCCGCGTCTATTCGGCCGACGGGGTGCTGTTGTCCGAACTGTTTCTCGAAAAGCGGATACCGGTTCCCATCGATCAGATGCCCGCAGCCTTGAAAAAGGCCCTCATCGTGACCGAAGACCGCCAGTTCTATTCCCACAGCGGCATCGATCTTAGGGGCATTCTTCGTGCCATCGTCAAGGACATCATGGCCGGACAATTTGTCGAAGGGGCCAGCACCATCACCCAGCAACTGGCCAAAACCCTGTTTCTGACGCCGGAGAAAACCCTTGGCCGCAAGATCAAGGAAGCCCTGCTGGCCATCCAGTTGGAGCGGCGCTATACCAAGGGCGAACTGCTGGCCCTGTATCTGAACCAGATCTATCTGGGCAGCGGAGCCTACGGCGTGGAGTCGGCTGCCCGGCTGTTCTTCGGCATACCCGCCTCCCGGATGAACCTGGCCCAATGCGCCCTGATCGCCGGACTCCCCCAGGCGCCCTCCAGATTCAGCCCCCTGGTCAATCCCGATCTGGCCAGAAAGCGGCGCAACCTGGTCCTGACCATCATGCGCAGCCAGGGCATCGTCAACGAGACGCAGTACCGGCAGGCCATTTCCGAACCGGTGACGGTCGGATCGCCCCAAAGGGTCCAGGGAAGCGCACCTTACTTTCTGCAGTATATCAAACCAGCCTTAGAAGCGGCCGTCGGTCCCGACCTGTTGTACAAAGGTGGTCTGACCGTGCATACCACCTTGTCCCACCGTTTTCAGCAGGCGGCCGAGCAGGCCGTAAAGACGGGGATTGACGATCTTTACAAACGAACGTCACAGGGTAAAGAGAACAGCGTTCCGCCCCAGGGGGCACTGGTTGCCCTGGACGTGCGAACCGGCGGCATCCTGGCCATGGTCGGCGGCAGGGATTTTTCCGAAAGCCCCTTCAATCGTGCGGTGGATGCCAGGCGGCAGCCCGGATCGGCCTTCAAACCCATCGTTTACGCCCTGGCCATCGCCCGCGGCTTCACCCAGGCCAGCCTGGTGCTGGACGCACCGGTGGTTTTCAAGGGAGGGCCGGACAACGCAGACTGGCGGCCGGAGAACTATTCGGGCCACTACCTGGGCGAGATGACGTTGCGCCGTGCATTGGCACTTTCCAAAAACATTCCGGCCGTCCGTCTGGCGGAACGGTTGGGGCCGTCGGACCTGGTGCAGTTCGCCCATAAAATGGGCATTCAGACGCCCCTTTCACCGAATCTGTCCCTTGCTTTAGGGACCGCCGGCACCCATCTGCTTGAACTGACGGGGGCAATGTCCGTCTTTCCCCAGGGAGGCAACCACATCGCCCCCTTCGGTGTCGCCGAAATTCTGGATCGGGACGGCGACGCTCTCTGGCGGGCCAGGCCCGCCGTCCGTCCGGTTCTCACCACCGTCCAGGCGGCCATCATGGTGGACATGCTCCAGGGGGTGGTTCAGGAGGGAACCGGAAAACGGGCCCGTCGATTGAACATGCCCGTGGGCGGCAAAACCGGCACCACCAACGATTTCAAGGATGCGCTCTTTTTGGGATTTTCTCCGGAAGCAGCCTGCGGGGTCTGGGTGGGTATGGACGATGCGTCGCCTTTGGGCGACAGGGAGACCGGTGCCCGGGCGGCCCTGCCCATCTGGATCGATTTCATGGCTGCCACCCGTCCGGAATCAACACCGCTTTATTTCGATATCCCGGATGGCACGACTAAAATTTTCATGGATCCCGTCACCGGCCGCCGGGTGAATGAAACCGAGAAAAATGCGGTCCGGGCCTTGTTTGCAAAGGGGACGGAACCGTCTAAAAAATAGGTTTATTTACGTTTTATGGGTTCCTTTGAAGTCGAGTTTCCGGCGGGCTCGTAAAAAGGCCGAGATCAAGGCTTGCGGGCCGCGACAGCGAGCGTGAGCGAGCGAACGGAAAATCGATCTTCCTCCTTTCGGCGAACATTTGTGTTCCATCCTGAGAATACCGCAATCGCGGGTGCCGAAGGCAGCGTACTCTGGCGTACGCCGCAGTGACGAAGGATGGGTGTAACGCCGATATCGGCCTTTTTACGAGTCCGTCAAGTTTTGACGGCACGGGCAGGGAGGACAATCTTCCGTTTCTCGGGGTCGCTCTGCTGGCGGTAGAACGTGGCCGTATGGCCGATAAGGCCCACCATATCACAATTGACGGCCTTTTCCAGCTTCTGGATCATTGCCGTCTTCTTCTCTTTTTCCTTGAATTCTACAAATTTCACCTTGACCAGTTCATGGCGATCCAGGGCCTCATCCATGGCCTTGACCAAGGTCGGCGAAAAACCCTTTTGCCCGACGAATACAACCGGTTTGAGGGAATGGGCCAAACCCCGAAGAAATCGTCTCTGGAAACCTTTTATTTTTTCCATGCTAACGTCGCCGTATACGCTGGTGGATCGAATTCACTTTGCCGGCCATTTCATCTACCTTTTCCTTGATATTGGCGACATTGGCATCCGTGCTGATGAGGATGCTCTCGATGGAATCCACGTCGGAAATCAGCTTTGCGCAAGCCTGCCTCGTCTCCTGGATCGTGCCGTTCAGGTAAAACAGAAAACCGGTCACAGCAATCATCCACAGTGCCATTACGTAAACTTTCCACTCTCTTTTCACATGAGCAGTAAAATTGTCCATGTTTTTTCCTTTTTTCCCGGGCAGTGATGCGTTCCATCCGGTGACTGCAGTTAACGCCTTTTCATTTGGAACGGTACCGGTTCTGCCGGCACATTTCAAGTCATTTATCGGCAAATTGTCTTTACTCAGGGAGTATGGTAAAAACGATGCATTGACGATACCAACCAAAAAGGATCTGCCATGACAATCCAGGAAGAAAAGAGAGACCGTTTTGCCGGCAGCGACGGCAAGAGTATTTTTTATCGCCGATTGATTCCGGAAAAGCCGCGCTTTCGGGTTGTCGTGTCCCACGGTCTGGGCGAGCATTCCGGGCGCTATGGCAACGTAGCCGAGGCCTTATTCCCCATAGGAGCATCCCTTTGGATCCTTGACCATCGGGGCCACGGCCGAAGCCAGGGAAAACGGGGCCATGTCAGCAATTTTGGGGACTATGTCAGTGATTTGAAAACCATGGTGGCCATGGCCGCGGCCGAGGGCAAGGGCAAGGGCGAAAAAATGATTCCGACCCTTGTACTGGGTCATAGCATGGGCGGTTTGATCGCCCTCTCCTATGCCAGGCAATACCCGGAAACGATCGATGGCCTGGTCGTTTCTTCTCCCCTTCTCGGTGTGGAGCCACAGCCTCCAGCCGCCCTGCAGGTGATTGTCCGCCTCTTATCGGTTCTATGGCCGACGCTCTCCTTGAGCAACAAACTGGACCCGACCTTCATCAGCCACGACAGCGACCAGGTGGACGCCTATGTGCAAAGTTCTTGGGTGCATGACAGAATCACTGCCCGGTGGTTTGTCCAGTGTATGGCCGAGATCCAGCGAACCGTCGCCGCCCCGCAGGAAATCCGGGTGCCCGTTCTCATGCAAATTGCCGGAGACGATCATCTGGTGGACTGCCAGGCGTCCCTGTCCTTCTTCAACGCATTGACGGTATCCGACAAAACGTTGTGCCACTACGAAACGCTTTACCACGAAATTTACAATGAGAAGCTCCCGGACCGGGAAAAGGTACTGGCAGATTTGAAAAAGTGGATCGGCGAGCGATTTGTGTAGCCCTTCCCCGGCTTGGTTCAATGCGCTACAAGGCAGGCTCGTCAAGAGACGTATTTCCGACGGCTTCGTAAGAAAACCAAGATCTCCCGCTAAACATCAGACGGAACAAGAAGGCTTGCGGCCCGCGATAGCGAACGTGAAGCGAGCGAACAGAAAATCGATCTTCATCTTTACGGCGAACATTTATGTTCCATCCTGAGCAAGGAGACGTAATTTGGCGTACGCCGCAGTGACGAAGGATGAAGCGTAACGCCGATATCGGCCTTCCGACGAAGTCGTCAAGTATAGATCAGGTTGAGGTTGATTGGCGGATACTTCCTCACCCCGGGTTTGGGCAGTACATGTTCGGTACCGACGGTAAGCCAGTTCACGTCGGGATTGATCTCCCGCAGCTTACCGTCGTCCGGCGGTCTGGAGTGGTCGGTATAGGCATAGGTAGCCAGAAAGATGCAGACATTGTATTTGCCCTTTTTGGCAATGACGTAGTTCTTCTTGAACGTCCGGGGAGACATCCGCTGGGAATCGGCGATCTGCCGGATCTCGTCATTGGAAAAACGCATCAGAGCGGCTTTGGACACGCCGCGTTCGGAAATTCGATACAGGGCACGGGATTCGCTGCTGCCGGCATAAACCGTGGAAATGCAGGGAATGCGCTTTAAGTACTGGGCCGCCACCATGGCAGCCGTGCGGCGCCCGCCCACCATCACCGGCATCCCATAGTACTCGAAAAGTTTGCGCTGAACCACTTCGGCGTATTTGTCTCCCTTCTCGTACAAATCCTTGGAGATATAGCGAAGGCTCTGGGCCAGGTCCTCGGCGGCATCGGCAATGGGCCAGTCGATTCTCACGTGAAAATGCGTCAGGCTGTAGCGGTTCGCGGACAGGGTCGTGGGGTCGCGTTGGATGAGCAGCGCGTAATCCACCGGCAGCAACACATTGAGAAAGTCGTAAAACTGCGCGGCATCCAGATACTTGTGCGTCCGGTCGAACTTCTCGGGAAGCGGCAGGGACTTGGATTGCAGCAAGTTGGTCTTGGTGGGTTTGTTCACATCGAAAAAGCGGATGTATTTTTTGTGCGCCGCGGGGATGACATCCTCCACGAAAATGACGAGGAAGGTTTTCTGGCTCTCGTACTCGATGCCGGGAATTCTGGCCCGGGGTTTGAGTTCCCGTTTTTCGATGAAGGGATACGGCAGCTTACGGTCTGTGAACTGCCGGTAGGACTCGATCAGCGCGTAGTTCAGCATAAACTGATCCAACTCGTCCCGATACAATTCGTAGTAGGATCTCCGTAAACGGTTAAACTGACTGAGTTCTTCTCTAACACTCCAGAAGGCCAATGCGACTCCCCTCGAGGCGGATTGGGGGTTAGGGCTCGCGCAAAAATAACTTCACATTTTGAAAGCCGACGCATCCCACCCGCCTTCGTTGTGAAAATGCGACATATTCCCAATATGCCTTGCATTTTCACGCCTTGTCGGCTGGGCGCCTAAGCTACCAAATCTGTGAACTTATTTTTGTGCGAACCCTTAGCAACTGCAGTGGGTGCGATGCTTAGTGTTGTTTTTATTAATTAACACAAACAAATAGGAGGGTCAACGGTCTGTGCCGCTTTTTCCGTTGAGTTTTTCGAGCCACCGATAAATGGCGTCGCGAAAACGAATCGTCAGGAAGGCCACCAGCGCCGTCACTGCAAAAACAACGGCAAATACCACGTAGTTCTTTTTGAATAAAAAGTCTCCCTGAAGGCTCAGCAACAGCGTGCCCGGTATGCGCCCGACGGAAGCAATGATTAGAAAGACCTTGAGAGGAATCGCGGTGATGCCCAGAAACAGGCACAGATAGTCCTTGGGAAATCCGGGAAAAACGAACAGGATGAACATGACGATGACCCCCTGCCTCTTGGCCAGGTGATCGAATCGCTTCAGGGTGGGATCGGGAATCCATCCTCTGACGTAGCGCTTCCCGAGAAATCTGCCGATGCCAAAGTTGATCCAGGAACCCAAAGACAAAGCCACCGTCGAATAGAGAAATCCCTTGAAGCTGCCAAAAAGATAACCGCCGATAAATCCGGTGGCCTCACCGGGCACCGGTGCGATGATGACCTGAAGGATCTGAATCCCCATGAAGGCAAGGGGCGCGCCGTCGCCGAAAGCGGTGACCAACTGCTCGATCCGATCACGGTCCGCAAGAAAACGATAAGCCGTCATCAACCCGCTGGCGATCTCATGGCGGAACAATACACCCAGCAGAAGGGCAGCCAGCGTGCCACCGGCGACCCAGTACCGTTTCCTGGCGATTAGTTTTTTCAAAGGATCATCCGAGGCAGTCGCTTGCCGATTTACTTTTAATGAACTCCCAAAAAGTCGCATTTCCGACGGATTCGTAAAAAGGCCGAGATCGCTCCAGTGACGAAAGATGAAGCGTAACGCCGATATCGGCCTTTTTACGAATCCGTCAATTTTCGGTTCAGCGGTCTGTCAGTGCAGCCACACCAGGCAGTTCTTTTCCTTCCAAAAATTCCAGGGATGCACCACCGCCGGTGGAGATGTGGGTCATCTGGTCCGCCAGACCGGCCTTTTCCACCGCCGCCGCAGAATCGCCGCCGCCAATCACTGAAATGGCACCATTGCGGGTCGCCTCGGCCATGGCGTTGGCCACGGCATAGGTGCCGGCGGACGTTGCGTCGATTTCGAATACGCCCATGGGTCCGTTCCAGACGACGGTGCGGGCGTCGCCGATAATCTTCTGAAAACACGCCACGGTTTCGGGACCGATATCCAGGCCGAAATGGTCAGGGGCTATGGCATCGACTGCCGTCGGGACCAGTTCTCCTAAGGTGCGCGCTGAAAAATCGAAGCGGTCGCTGCAAATGCAGTCCACCGGCAGCACCAGTTTGTCGCCGCCCTTCTCCATCAGGGATAGGGCGAGGTCCAGCTTGTCCGCCTCCACCAGGGAGTTGCCAATCTCCAGTCCCCGGGCCTTGAAAAAGGTATAGGCCATACCGCCGCCGACAATCAGGCGATCCACTTTGGGCAGAAGGTTGTCAATGACATCGATCTTCCCTGAGATTTTGGCGCCGCCCAGAATGGCCACGAAGGGCCGTTCGGGCTGCTGCAGAGCATCGCCCAGATAGGCGATCTCCTTTTCGATAAGCAACCCCATGGCGCAGGGCGAGATGTAGCGGGTGACCCCGGCAGTCGAGGCGTGGGCCCGGTGGGCGGTCCCGAAAGCGTCGTTGACATACTGATCGCCAAGGGCGGCCAGAGATCGGGAAAAGCCTTCGTCGTTATCCGTCTCCTCTTTGTGGAACCGCAGGTTTTCCAGCAGCAGCACGTCGCCTGAGGAAAGGGCACCGGCGGCCGATTCGGCGGTGGGTCCGACACAGTCGTCGGCAAAGGCAACCGGCTTTTGCAGCAAAGCTTGCAGGGCTTCGGCGCACGGTTTCAGGGACAGTTCCGGCACCCGCTTGCCTTTGGGGCGTCCCAGGTGAGACATCAGAATCAGTGCGCCGCCCTTTTCGAGAATGTACTGGATTGTGGGCAAGGCGGCCCGCAGCCGTTTGTCGTTGGCCACACGCCCGTTTTCCAGAGGAACGTTGAAATCTACCCGCATGAGCACGCGGCGACCCTTTAAGTCAAGATCGGAGACAGTCAATTTCGCCATAATATGCTCCTTCCTTGTATGATTTTTTATTCAATTGCGGAGTCAGACGATTTCGTCAATTTTACTTTTTGGACTGTTTTTTGGCAGCCAGCGCTTTTTTGCGGGACCAGCGTTCGAAGAAGCCCACCGTACCGGATTCGTAGGCCCGGTCCACCATCTCCTCGCGAACGGCGATCCCGCCCTTTTCCTTCATGGCTTTTCTCAGGCACTCGGTCTTGTAGACACAGACCATACAGGACTCCGGGGTCTGTCTCAGACCGGCTTCCCCCAAGGGAAATACGGCTTCCAGATCTCCGAAGCAGGGAGGAAATTTCTGGCGGTTTACGGTCATGAGGTTTGTCTCTTTCCATGGGAGAGGGCTTCGCGGCGATCCACTTTTATCCCGGGTGCCTGTCCCATTCGCCGATCTTTACGGCGGCTACCGGTCTTGGAGGTCGGCTTTGATTCGGGCCACGTGGCCCTGGTCGGCAAAGCTGTAATAACCTTCCCGGCCGATGATCAGGTGTTCGTGAACGGTAACGTCCATCAGGGCGCAGGCCTCGATCAGTTTCCGGGTGATGGCCATGTCGTCCGGCGAAGGTGCCGGGTCGCCGGAGGGATGGTTGTGTGCAAAAATCACGGCGGCGGCACCGTGGGCCATAGCGGCTTTGACCACTTCCCGGGGGTAGACCGCACTTGCGGTCACTGTCCCCGTAAAAAGGATTTCGTCGGCGATCACCCGGTTTTTGGCATCCAGGTAGATGGCCATGAAACACTCCTCTTTTTTACCACGAATGGTCTGCTCGAGATAGTCGAAAAGGGCCTTGGAGTGGGTGAGCGCCTGCTTGCCTTCGATGTGCCCCTTCAGGTAGCGCCGGCATACGGCCGGTACCAGCTTGATGCCGAAAAGATTGATCGGGCCGATGCCCGGCACCCGGCACAGATCGGCCGGTTCGGCGTCCAGAACCCCCTGCAGGGTCTTGAATTGTTTCAGCGCGGCTTTGGCCGCATCCTTGCAGTCCTTTTGCGGCGTGGCCAGAGTAAGCAGCAGCTCGATGACCTCGTAGTCGTGGAAGCCGTCCAGCCCGGATTTGAGGAAACGATCACGGAGGCGCTTGCGATGTCCGGCACCCTTGTGCGGCATCTTTTTGGTATCCTCTGTCATCGTTCCTCACTCCTCTGCACCAATACTGCTTCAGAGCGATTATCGAGCTTGCCGTAGATTCAAGGAAGAGGTGTTGCCGCTTTAATAAGCTATGCGGGAACGCCTCTGACACCGAAGATGCGGTAAGATCGGCAGTCGCTCAATTTTCGTCCAACTCCTGCTTTAGATCCCGCGTCATCAGCTGGTGCAGCGCCGTTTTGGGATCCAGGTCGTCGTAAAGCACATGGTAGACGGCATGGGAAATGGGCATTTCCACTCCCAGCTTGCGGGACAGGTTGTAGACCGAGCGTGCGGTTTTCACCCCTTCGGCCACCATGTGCATCGCCGCCAGCAGGTCATTGAGTTTTTTTCCCTCGCCGATCTGCTTGCCGATGGTGTGGTTGCGGCTCAGGTCGCCGGTACAGGTCAGAATCAAATCGCCGGCGCCGGCCAGCCCGGTAAAGGTTCTCGGCTGGGCCCCCATGGCCAGCCCCAGCCGGCGGATCTCCACCAGGCCGCGGGTGATCAGGGCGGCACGGGTATTGAGTCCCAGCCCCAGCCCGTCGATCACCCCGGCAGCGATGGCAATCACGTTTTTCACGGCCGCGCCCAGTTCCGCACCGACGACATCGTCGATGGTGTACACCCGGAAATAGGGTGTGGCGAAGGTCTGCTGAACCAGGGCGGCCGTATCTGTGTTTTTGGAGGCCGCCGTCACCACGGTAGCCATCTTGCGGGCCACCTCCTTGGCGAAGCTGGGTCCGGTCAGGATGGCCAGCCGGTCGTCGGCAAGCCCAGGAATCACCTCTTTCAGCACCCCGGACATGGTCAGGTGGGTCTGGTTTTCGATGCCCTTGGAGGCGCTGACCACCACCGTATCCGATCCGATGGCATGGCCGCAGCGCTCCATGGTCTGGCGGGTAACATGGGAGGGCGTCACCACCAGCACCAGCTTTTTGCCGGCCACGACCGATTCCAGATCGCCGCTGGGACGAAGGTTGTCGGACAGCCTGACGCCGGGCAAAAAGCGCTGGTTCTCCTTTTCCTCGACCATCTGCTGCCGCACTTCATCTTCGTAAACCCAATGGTCAACGGCAAGGCCTTTATCGGCCAGCAGGTTGGCCAGGGCAGTTCCCCAGCTCCCGGCGCCCACGACGCCGATGGGAAACGCTGTAATCTCCTCGTTGGTTTTCATCTTCGCTGTTCCCTTGAAGGTTTAACCGACGCTTTCAGAACCGTTGCCGGCGTCACCGTTTTCTTCTTCCTTTTCCGCCAGTCCGGCAGCGCTGACCACCCGTTCGCCCGGCGCCAGATCGATCAGCCGCACCCCCTGGGTGTTGCGGCTGATCACCGATGTGCCGGAAACCGGGATGCGGATCAGTTTGCCTGTATTGGTGACCAGCATCAGGTCGTCTTCGTCATGAACCAGAATAATTTTGACGACCTGACCATTGCGGTCGCTGGTTTTGATGGTGATCACCCCTTTGCCGCCCCGCCGGTGAATGGGGTATTCGTCGATGGAGGTCCGCTTTCCGTAGCCGTTTTCGGTCACGGCAAACAGAGTTTGGCCATGCTGCAGCACCTCCATGGCCACGATGCGGTCGCCCGGGGACAAACTCATGCCGCGCACGCCGCGGGCAATCCGGCCAGTGGGACGCACGTCCGATTCGTGGAAGCGGATGGACTTTCCTCCGGCGGTTCCCAGAAATACGTTCTGGGTGCCGTCGGAAAGCTTGACGGCAATCAGTTCGTCTCCCTCGGCCAGTCCCAGTGCAATGATGCCGCCCGTCCGGGGACGGGAAAAGGCCATCAGATCGGTCTTTTTGACCGTTGCGTTGCGCGTGGCCATGAGGACGTGCAGGCCCGGCTCAAATCCGGGAACGGCCAGAACCGCGGTCATGTGCTCGCCCTCGGTGAAATCCAGCAGGTTGACGATGGCCTTGCCCCGGCTCTGACGACCGGCCTGGGGGATGTCGTAAACCTTGCACCAGTATACCTTCCCCAGATTGGTGAAGAAGAGAAAATAGTGGTGGGTGGAGGCCACGAACAGGTGGGAGACATAATCCTCTTCCTTGGTGCCCATGGCGGTCTTGCCTTTGCCGCCGCGCCTTTGGCTTTGATACAGGGTAATGGGATTGCGTTTGATGTAGCCGGTGTTGGTGATGGTCACCACCATGTCTTCCTCGGCGATCATGTCCTCGATGGTCAACTCGCGGGTGTCGGTAAGAATCTCCGTGCGGCGCGCATCGCCAAACTCTCCTTTGAGGATGTCCAGCTCGTTCTTGATGATGCCCAGCACGAGCTGTTCGCTGCCCAGGATCTCTTTGAAACGGGCGATATCTTTGAGCACGGCCTCGTACTCTTCGACAATTTTGTCCCGCTCCAGGCCCGTAAGACGCTGCAGGCGCATGTCCAGAATCGCCTGGGCCTGGATCGCGCTGAGGTTGAACGCGTTAATCAGGCGCTCTTTGGCTTCCGGCGGTGTTTTGGATTCTCGGATCATCCGGACCACTTCGTCCAGATTGTCCAGGGCCACCTTCAACCCTTCGAGAATATGGGCCCGGGCCTCGGCCTTGTTCAGATCGTAGCGGGTGCGTCGGACGACGACTTCCTTGCGATGCAGGACAAAATTCTCCAGAATCTGCTTCAGATCGAGAATTTCCGGACGGTTGTTGACCACCGCCAGCAGAATGATCCCGAAACTGCTGGCCATCTGGGTGTGCTTGTACAACTGGTTGACGACCACGCCGGACATGTGGTCTTTTTTCACGCCCATGGCGATGCGCATGCCCCGCCGGTCGGACTCGTCGCGCACATACCGCAGACCCTCGATCACCTTATGCTTCATCAGTTCGGCGATCTTCTCGATCAGCCGCGCCTTGTTCACCTGGTAGGGAATCTCGGTGACGACGATGGTTTCCTGTCCGGTTTTCTTGTCTTCCTCCACGTTCACCCGCGCACGCATACGCACGATGCCCCGGCCGGTTTCGTAGGCGTCCCGGATGCCCTGGATCCCGTGAATGACACCGGCGGTGGGAAAATCCGGGCCCGGAATGTGGGCCATGAGTTGCGCGCAGGTAATTTCCGGATCGTCGATCAGGGCCTTGATGCCCTCGATCACCTCGGCCAGGTTGTGTGGCGGAATGTTGGTGGCCATGCCCACCGCGATTCCGGACGACCCGTTGACCAGCAGCGCGGGAAACTTGGCCGGCAGCACCGACGGCTCCTCTAAGGACTCGTCGTAGTTGGGGATGAAGTTGACGGTTTCCTTGTCCAGGTCCTCGAGCATCTCGTGGGCCAGGCGCATCATGCGGACTTCCGTATACCGCATGGCGGCGGCCGGATCACCGTCGATGGAACCGAAGTTGCCCTGGCCGTCCACCAGGGGGTAGCGCATGGAAAAATCCTGGGCCAGGCGGACGATGGTGTCGTAAACCGCGCTGTCGCCGTGGGGATGGTATTTACCGATCACGTCACCGACGATGCGGGCCGATTTTTTATACGGCTTGTTGTAATCGTTTTTCAGGTCCCGCATGGCATACAACACACGGCGGTGAACGGGCTTGAGCCCGTCACGCACATCGGGTAGCGCCCTGCCGATGATCACGCTCATGGCGTAATCGAGGTAGGATTTCTTCATCTCGGCTTCGATGCTGATCTCGGGGCTCTGTACAACTTCGCTTAGGTTGTCGTTCATGTTCTTAGGTTCGTCCTTGCTTTGACCTTACCGCCAAACCGCCGGGCCGTGTACCGGCGCGGCCGCCTGTCCGGTCAGGGTTGGGAGTGTTCGATCAAATTCTGGTAACTGCTGTGGTAAATCTCGGTAAATGTAAGAAAGGCGGTGGCGATCAGGGGCCCGTAGATAATGCCCAAGATGCCGAAAAGCTTCAGCCCGCCGATGATGGACAAAAAGACCAGCAGGGTATGCATCTGAACCCGTTTTCCCACCACCTTGGGTTTCAGAATATATTCCACGCCACCGGACAGCAACAGATAAAATATCAGAAAAAAAAGTCCGGTGCCGATGCGTCCTTTCAAAAAAAGAAAAATGACGGTTGGGACAAACACCACGCCGATGCCGATAATCGGCAAAAAGGCCAGAAGGGCCATGATGACGCCCCAAAGAAAAGCCGATTGCAGGCCGAAAATCCAGAACAACGTGCCGCCGGCCAACCCCTGAATGACGCCGCAAAGGCCGTTGCCGATGAGGATGGCGCCGGCCATGCCACTAAACTTTTCAATCAGCCGCTCGTCCTGCTCCTCGGGCAAGGGGGACAGATCCATGAGAAATCGCACCAGTTTCGGACCGTCGATGAGCAGAAAAAAGATGACCAGCAGCATCAGAAAAAAATTGACCAGGAAAGAGAACGTGTTGGAGGCAATGGCCCGGGCCTGGTCGTAAAGAAACAGGCCCACGACCCTGCCGATATCGGAAATGGTGTTTTTCAGTTCCTCACCGGTAATTTCGATGTCAATATTGGCCAGCAGCGGATTGATGCGTTCCAGCATGGCGCTGTTGGTAAAATGGGCGGTAACGAAGCTGGACAGGGCCGGGCTCCTGGCCAGTTGCACCAGTTCGTAGGCCTCCTGGGTCAGCACCCCGACGAAGAAGACAATAGGAACGAACAGAATGAAAAAAATCAACATGCAGGTCAGAAAAGAGGCCATGCCGGGACCGATTTTCTCAAAGGACGCGATCTTGCGGTAGACCGGGTAAAAGGCGCCGGTGACCACCGCCCCCAAAACGATGATGGAAAAAAAGGGCGACAGCAACCACCCCATGAGATAGATGGAGATGATAAAACAGGCCAGAAAAAACCAAAGTATCCGATTTTGGGAGGTCCGATCCTCCATGGCTCCTCCGGAATCCGGCCGCGGCGGCAACCGGCCAACGGAAAATCGGGGGTTGCGGTAAAACAGGCCGCCTCAAAGGGACGGCCGGCAGTTATTTTCGCGATTCGGATGCGGTGTTTCGGTTTACCGGCACAGGGCCCAACGAAATCTGCGCAAACGCCTTGGCTAAACGAAGAGGAGGCATTTGCGCAGAAATGATAACGAACGCGTCAGACTCGGACGGTCGGATGTCGGTCGAAATTGCCGTTGAAAAAGAGAAACGACGGCTTACTTGCTGACGATGGCACCGGCGAAAAGGTAGAGCAGTATCTCATAGACAACGACCGGTACGTAGCTGCCGGCCATACCGTAGATAATGCCGCCGCCGATAATGGCAGGCACCATGGTAAACACCAGAATACCCAATTTTCTGCTGATATCCATACTCGACCGTCTCCTTAAGCCGGTGTTGCGCCATCGCTGGCCAGAGCGTTGATTCCGTTTGCCTTAAGCGATCTTTCTCTATCAATAACATATGAAAAAGTAAAGAAAAAAATCACTTTTCGACCACCATCGCCATCCCCATGCCGCCGCCGATGCACATGGTGATCAGGCCAGTGGAATAGCCTTTTCGTTTCATGTGATGCATGGCGGTCACCATCTGTCGGGCGCCGGTGCAGCCGATGGGGTGGCCCAGGGAGATGCCGCTGCCCAGTTCGTTGGGGCGGTCAGTGGCGATGTCCAGTTCACGCATGCAGCCAATGGCCTGGGAGGCAAAGGCCTCGTTGAGTTCGATCATGTCGATGTCGGCCAGGGTCATGCCGGTGGCGGCCAGCAGCTTATTGACGGCCGGAACCGGTCCCAGTCCCATGTAGGCCGGATCCAGACCGCCGGAGCGGAAGGCTTTGATTTTGACGATGGGCTCCAGCCCCAGATCGGCAGCCTTCTCGGCGCTCATCAGCAGAACGGCGGCCGCACCGTCGTTGATACCCGAGGCATTGCCGGCCGTCACGGTGCCGTCTTTTTTAAACGCCGGTCTCAGTTTGGCCATTTTTTCCATATTGGTGTCCATGGGGCGTTCGTCGGTGTCCACAACGATGTCCCCCTTGCGGGACTTGATGGTCACGGGCACGATTTCTTCGGCGAACAGCCCCCCGGTGATGGCGGACCGGGCGCGGTTGTGGCTGAGAACGCCCAGTTCGTCCTGTTCCTGACGGCTGATATTATAAAGGCTGGCGATGTTTTCGGCGGTCATTCCCATGTGGTATCCGTAAAAAATTTCGTACAGGCCGTCGAAAACCATCAGGTCGTAGATGTCGCCGGTACCGGTAAGCTCCATTCGATGTCCCCAGCGGGCCTTGGGCAGTGCCATGGGCGCCAGGCTCATGTTCTCCATGCCGCCGGCCAGCACCACATCTGACTCCCCGGTCATGATGGCAGAAGCCCCTAAAGCGATGGCCTTCAGGCCGCTGCCGCAAACCTTGTTGATGGAAAAGGCCGGCGTCTCCTTGGGAAGCCCGGCGCGAATCATGGCCTGCCGGGCGGGGTTCTGGCCCTGGCCCGCCTGGAGCACATTGCCCATGATGACTTCATCGATGGATACCTTGAGCGCATCGTCGGACCAGTCCATGGCATTTTTTTCCAGTTCGATAATCCCCTGGTCTTTCAAGGCCTTTGGTGCCGCCGCCTTCAGGGCGTCGCTGGGATAGGGCGCAATGCCGGCTCTTTTCACGGCTTCCTTCATGACGGTGGCACCCAGATCCACCACCGGGACACTCTTCAGGCACCCCCCGAACGATCCCACTGCAGTCCTGGCTCCGCTGACAATGACGACCTCTCTCATTGCGTTTTCCTCCTGTTGTTGATTCTTGTCGGTTCAACTGATATGCATGAATAGTAAAATCGATTGTTTTTCAAACCGAACGGTTTTGCTCATTATCACAGAATCCGCGAAGGTGTCCAACACGAAATGAAACGCCGCCTCTTTGCACCGGCCGTCCTTCTCATCGGCCTGCTGAGCGCTCAGGTCGTGGCCACCGCCCACGTCTACCTCTCCAATCTGGACCTGCTGCAGACCACCGAGACGGTGATGCGCGCGGGCTACCTGGTCGTTCCCAACGCCGTTGTCGCCCAGCGGCTCGGTTCGCTGGCCACCGCCATGGCCGGGGGGCTGTTTTTTACCCTGAGCATCGGTGCCGGCCTCTCGTTGGCCACCCTGGGTGCCGTATGGCTCTGGGACCGGGCCTTCCAGCGCCGCGTCAAAGCCACTTTCGCCTGTCTGCTGGTGTGGGCCTGCGGACTGATCGTCGTCAACGGCAACGGCTGGAACCTGGTGGCCACCACCTACTGGGTGGTGGTGCCGCTGGTGACGGCCGTCGCAGCCATCCAGTTGCTGCCGCCCCGAACGACCCTGCTTTCCCCCCTGGGCGTCTTGTGGCCGGTATCCGCCGCCATCGTTCTGGCCCTGCTCTGGGGAATGGTGATGGACCGTCACATGTTCACCAATATCCGCGACCATCTGCTGCTGGGCAACCGAGCCGGGCAGGCCGTCACCGCCGCCTACTACGCCTATACCCTTTTCCCGGCCGAGGCGTTCAAATCCCTGGAGCAAAAACAGATCCGCACCTGCGTGCTGGACCGTTCCCTGCCCCGATCCCTTCGGTCGCAACTCGAACGTGAGCTTCGCTCCCGGGACTATCTGCCCGTGGCGGCCGGCCATCCGCCCGATCTGACCATTGCCCGGAACAGCGAGTCGATGCAACTGGATCTGATCAGTGGGCATCGAACCGTGTTTCAGGTTTCCGAAAAAGAGCTGCTCACCCGTCCCGACGAGGTGCTGACCCGCTATTCCCGGGAACTTGACCGCGACGGCATGTTCCGGAAACTGACCCTGACCTGCCTGCTGCTGGGCTTCCCGCTGGTCCTGTTTGCATTCCTGTTCAGCCTGCTGAGTTGCCTGCCGGATCTTTTTCTGACCGTCAACCTGTCCAACGTCATCGCGGCCGTCGTCTGTATCCTGGTGGGCGGCATCCTGCTGGTACCGGTCTACCAGGGACATTCCGCTCCCCTGGCAGCCAAGGATTCCGCCGCGGCCCTTTCCGCCGCTTCGGCCACCGCACGCATTGCGGCCCTGCGGCAGGCCTGCGATGACCGGCGGGACGTTTTCAGGCAGGCCCGGAAACAGGGGCTCGAAAAAAGCCCCCATGTGGCCGTACGCTACTGGCTGGCCCGCAGCCTGGCCTATTCGAAACGTTCGGGCGCCCGCGCCATGCTGCTCGACCTTGCCGACGACCCGGTCCCCGTTGTGGCCTGTCAGGCGCTGTGGGCCATGGGGCAGCGCAAGGATCGGCAAGCGATCCCCGAAATCGTCAAACGCATCGACGCTTCTTCCCACTGGTACATCCAGATGTACGCCTATCGCGCCTTGAGGACACTGGGATGGGTTCAGCCCGAATCTCCACAGCTTTTCTACTGAAATCGCTGCTGGCCGTGGTCGTCGCAGAGGCAGCGGCCACCGCCCTGGCTGCCGTTGTTCCGCTGCCCCGGCTTTGGCTGATTGCCGCGACCCGGACGGTGCAATTGGCCGCGGTATTAATCCTGGCCCGCAGGCAAACCGGAGGATGGCAAATGCTGGGACTGGACCGCATCACCC
The DNA here is from genome assembly GCF_009688965.1 of Desulfosarcina widdelii. Taxonomy (GTDB): domain Bacteria; phylum Desulfobacterota; class Desulfobacteria; order Desulfobacterales; family Desulfosarcinaceae; genus Desulfosarcina; species Desulfosarcina widdelii. The sequence continues at coordinate 2,049,627 of NZ_AP021875.1, forward strand.
TTGTCCCAGGCATTCGACACGGGTTGATCTGGTCGGCCGGTTTCGCCGCGGCCGCCGGGCTGATGTTTCTGGGCCTTTTCATGGCCGGCGAAAATCCCCTTGCCATGATCCGCTCGCCGCTGCCGGCGTCCCCGGCGGACAAGGCGCTCTTTTTCTTCGTGGGTGGAATCGTGGCACCGGCGGCCGAAGAAGCGGTCTTCCGCGGGTTGATTTTCGGATACCTGCGACGCTGGGGACTTATTGCGGCCATCCTGATCTCCACCCTCTTGTTCGCCGCCTTGCACTTGCCGACCATTCCTGTCACCCAGATATTAGGCGGCGTGGTCTTCGCCATAGCCTATCATACCAGCGGCAGCCTGGTGACGCCCATCGCAATCCACACGCTCGGCAACCTGGCCATTTTCACCCTCTCCCTAATCGCGGCTTGACAGTTTCCGACTGTTTTAATAGCATTATTTTCTGATGCTTTTGCCGACATATGTTGAATACGGATCTCCATTTCAGTCGGAGACCTCATCCCGGATATTTTGTGAATTCAAATGAGCACCGAAAAAAAAGACAAACAACATACCGGATTGGCCACTCTTTTCGACGGAGTTGAACTCAAAAGCTTTTTCATCAATTACCTGTGGTTCATTATCGCCGTCGAAATCCTGATTTTCCTGGTATGCTTTCTGGGCAATCTGGGCCCGGAAAAAGGCCCCTTCCCCTGGAAGTTCTACTTCTATGTGTCCTTTATCACGCCGGTAGCCATCACCTTCCTGCTGGGCGTTTTCATCCTGGGCTTCAACCACTTCATTTTCGGCAACACGCCGGTTCCGGGCGAAGATGGGGTGATGGGCGCGGATGTGGACGAAAATCGATCCAAGCTGTTTCAGTTCAACCTCTTTCTCACCCACATGAAAAAGGTGCCCTTTTTGCCGGCGCTGTTCACCCTGGTCGCCTGCACGGTGCTGTTTTACAAATTGGACGCCATTTTCCTGTTTATCTTCAATGCCGGGGAGAAAATGGTCACATACAGCCTGATCGCCTGCGGCGTGCTGCTGGCGGCGGGCCTGATTTTCGGCATCGCCTGGATCGTGAGCAATTACAAACTCAGCAAAAAGCATATGGAGCACGAGTACCGTTACCGCAACGACGTCATGGACAAACTCGGTTTTCTCATCATGGAAGACGATACGGTCATCGACAAGAACGGCAAGCTGATCAGCCAGAAGCAACCGCTTTTGCCGGAATCCCAGCAGTTGTCCGAAGAGCGGGAAACCCTCAAAATTATGCCCCCGTCCAAATAGCCGGGCCGTGATCGGGCGGCCAGTTAGAATCACTGCGAAAGCGATGCAAACGAGCCTTTCCCGTCTTTATCCACGCCTCGCGCCACTTCGTCGTTTGACGGTCAATGAAAACGGATTTGCCGTCAACCCGGTGGCGGCCACCATCTTTTTGGGGCTGGTGCTTATCGTCATCACCTACTCGGTCCTGGATCAAAGCGGAGCCTTACACCGCCTGGGCCCTTACGGACCGTTGCTGCCCATGCTGGTCATCGCATGGCTGCTGGTGGGGATCTACTTTGTTGCCAAGCGCCTCAAAAGGCGATCGGCCCGGATCCGTATCAAGGGACCGCTCTTCATGCGATCGCTCATGGACGACTGCCTTGAACGGACCTGCGGTATGCTGAAAAAACGTCTCGAAGCTCCCGAGATCTCTTCCACCCGGATTCTCAACGACATCCTGACCGACAAGATGCTGCACATCTGCACCACGGACTGCCTCCGCTTTTCCGACATCCGCCGGCAAATTGAGGGCAGCGGGATGAAAGGCACCCGGGACCTGGAATTCTCCTGTCTTTTCCAGACGGAGGTGGAGTACGGAAAACGGGAACTGCCCGGCGAAATCCGCCAAGTCGCCGACACCGTGGCCCGCAGCCGACCGGATCTCGAAGAACTTCTGGAACGGCTCAAAAATGCCCATCGCAACCTTTGCGCGGGCACGGGAGATATTCTGACGCTCCTGCCGCCGGACCCCAAAAAGGTGGAACGCCTTCGCGCCGACCACCGCTACCGTCCGCCGACCCCGCAACGAGCAAAACGCATGGCCTTCGCCCTGGAGACTCTAGCCTATCTGAAAGCCACCCGCCACGAAAACGTCAACCCCATGGACCGCAGGCGCTATGACACCGTGGCCGCCGAGATCATCCCCTGGCTGGCCGACGCCGTCAACGTTTACAAGAGCGCCTGGCAGGATCTGGTGGATGCCTACGAAGAGCCGCGCCACGATCACGAAAATCCCTAATCGACCGGAACCGTCCATGTTTGCCTTGAGCCAGGAAGCGCTTTACGAAGAGGAGATCAAAAAAAGCCGTTTCATCGTCAAGGCCGCCGGCGTTTCCAGTCCCGAGGCGGCCATGGCGTTTCTGGAAAAGGTGCGCGAAACTCGGGCCACGCACAACTGCTGGGCCTATCGCATCGGCCAGGAATACCGATTTTCCGACGACGGCGAGCCCGGGGGAACCGCGGGCAGGCCGATTTTGAACGCCATCGAAAAGCAGGACATCGATGGGGTCGTGGTGGTGGTGGTCCGCTATTTCGGGGGGATCAAACTGGGCGCCGGCGGACTGTCCCGCGCCTACGGCGGATGCGCGGCCAAATGCCTGCAGCAGGCCAAACTGGAGCGAATCGTCCCCAAGGCGCAAGTTCACTTGCAGGTCGGGTTCGACCATATCGGCTCCCTGTACGCCATCATCGACCAGTTCGGCGCGATCAAACTCGCGGAAACCTACACGGACAGCGGCCTGGACATTCGGCTGCAGATCGATCGGGCCAAACGTCAGACCCTGGTCACGGCGCTGGCCGACGCCAGCGGAGGCAGCATCCGGTTGCTGGAGGGATGCTAACCCGCAACGACGCTTTATTTTCCCCTTTTTTCTACCTTGTAACGCGCAATGGTTTTTGTTAGACATATCCGGAGCAACAATCTGGCTCATAGATGATTAATATTAAAGGGAAAGGTAGTGCCCCATGAAAAAGCCGTTACTGTCCACGTGGGAAGGGTGGTCCGACCAACTGATGAACCTGATTGGGGAACATGCAGATGCGCCTACCGAGCTTGCCCCTTTCAAAGCGCTGCTGGGATGGAAAGGTCTTGTGGTTTGGGACGATAGCGTTGATCCAGTGGATCTGCTGCGCGCCTATATCGAAAAGGTGGCCCAGGAATCCTGCGGACAATGCACGCCCTGCCGGGAAGGCACCCAGCGGATGAACCTGATCATGAACCGGATTTGCGAAGGACAGGGACAACCGGATGACCTGGCTGAGGTCCGTCGGCTGGCATGCTTTATCTCCGAATCGGCCCGCTGCGGTGTGGGCCGATGCCTGGCCCCGCCGACCCTGGAAATCATGGACCGCTATGCCGACGAATTCGCCGCTGCGGTGAAGGAAAAACGCCGCAGCGAACCGCAGCTGGTCGAAGCGACAGTTACGGCACCTTGCATCAGTGCCTGTCCCTCCAACGTCGATATTCCCGCATACGTCGAAGGCATCCGCATGGGACAATTCGACGAGGCCCTTGCGCGCGTAAGGGAAGACTGCCCCATGCCGGGCACCATCGGCCGGGTTTGCGTTCGCCCCTGCGAGCAGAATTGCCGGCGCGGGCTGCTGGACGAGCCGATTTCCATCCGCGCCCTGAAACGGTTTCTGGCCGACAACGAGATCCGCACCGGCGCCAAGCCGTTAAAGCAGCCGCCCGCCGAGTTCAAATCCGATAAGGTGGCCGTCGTCGGCGCTGGCCCGGCGGGGCTGGCGTGTGCCTACTATCTGGGGACCATGGGCTACCGGACCACGATTTTCGAAGCCCAGGAAAGGGCCGGCGGAATGGCCACCTACGGCATCCCCTCCTATCGGCTGCCCGAAGATATCATGGATTACGAGGTCGCCCGGGTGGAAGAAATGGGCGCCGAGATCCGCTATGGCGTGAATGTCGGCGAAGACGTCACCGTGGAGGAGCTGGGCCAGCAGGGATACAAAGCCGTATTTTTGGCCGTGGGCGCACCGGAATCCTCCAAGATGCGCTGCGAAGGCGAGGATGCCGGGTACGAATGCTTTTTGACCGGGATTCATTTCCTGGCCGAAGTGTCCCGGGGCCGGCAGCCGGTGGAGGGGAAAAAGCTGGTGGTCGTGGGCGGCGGCAATGTGGCCATGGATTGTGTCCGCTCGGCCCTGCGCACCGGCTTTACCGATGTGAACCTGCTCTACCGGCGCACCGAGGCCGAAATGCCGGCCGATCCTCAGGAAATCGTGGAGGCCAAGGAGGAAGGGGTCAAATTCCATTATCTGGTCGCGCCCGTCAGCATCGTGCACACCGACGGGAAAGTCTCCGGATTGGAGGTCCAGCGCATGGAACTGGGCGAACCGGACAAATCCGGCCGTCGTCGACCCGTGCCGGTGGAAGGCTCCAATTTCGTGATCGAATGCGATGCGATCATACCGGCGGTGGGACAGATCTGCGTGGTGGACTGTGTGCTCCCCGAAGAAAATAGCCTGACGGCCTGGAAAACCCTCATCGTCGACCGCATGACCTTCCAGACCCGCACCCCCTCCGTTTTCGGCGGCGGGGACTGCATCACCGGCCCGGCCACGCTCATCGCCGCCCTGGCCGCAGGGAAGAAGGCCGCCAAATATATTTCTCAATACATCGAAGGCGGCTCCTGCCAGCCGACCGTGCCGGACGTCCTGCAAACCCTGGTCAATGGCAGCGGCGTATTCGAGCCGGATGAGAAATTCCCCTTCTGCGGCATCACCCACAGCGCCCACCCGCCGGTCCTGCCCGCCGAAACGCGGATCGACGATTTCAGTGAAGTGGAGGGCTGTCTGAGCCTCAGCCAGGCCATTGCCGAGGCGGACCGCTGCCTTCGCTGCTATCGTATCGCCGTGGCGGTCCGATAGCCCCGTTGAGAAAATGACAACCGGTCAGGCATTGGGAGGTTAGCCGGCAGCGCCCTGCCCCGATGCCTGACCGAATCCTGCCTGCATGATCACCAGGATTGCCGACACGGCCTGATTGCAATAGCCCGCCAGCGGCGTCTTGAGTTCTGCGTGTTTTCGGATTTTATTCAGACCGTCTAATCCGCAACCTACCGACATACCCCACATGCTTTGCGTTATCCTCTCAACGTAAAAAATAACACTCACATCCACTCAATGATTCTACTGACAATAAGGTGTGTATAGAAACCGTTTGCGGTTGCCGGTATTGTTGAAAATCTCTTCTTTTACGGTCGGCTGGCAAAACAGAAGAAGACTAGGCGGCGTATCGAAGGTCATGGAGACTGGGACAAAAAGGCCTTGTCATATACCTCGCGAAAGCTCCGTATGGTATCTTTGTCGAGCCATCTCTCGATGTTTTGACGAAAGGATTCGGTCTTTCGTTCCTTCAACAAAATGGCGTTGATTCGATCGATGATCGCCCTTCCGGATTCCGTTTTCGAGCAGCCGACACAGGCTGGCTGGAAGGTTCGCGACTCGTCGATTTCAAGGCTGCAAAGGTCTTTCAGGGTCGTTTGCCTCGCATTGAGATCGTAAAGAGATACTGGTGGGAATTCGATGAGATAGCGGCCAGGGGCGTGCTGGTCTCCGAAAAGATCGACTCGAATCTTTCGATAAATTCATTTCGATCCGCGTCGTCTTTGAAAATAGACTTTTGTTCAATACCACGGATGATCAGGTGGTAAAGCGCGCCGGGTGCATCGATGCGGGATTGACGGGGCATGTGTGTCTTTTTACAAGTTGGCTCTGGTTCTGTCAATTTATATATTTATGGATGTCCCTAATTTTACTAACAAATTGACAAAACAAGGTTTCACTGGCATTTTCTGTTTTATTGGAATAATTTCAGTTGATACCATTTCGAAAGGAGTCCCTATGGAAACAGTAATAAAAGAACTTCGGGATCATATCGCGATCCTACGATTGAACAGTGGTCGTGCGAATCCAATCAGTTCGAAATTGGTTGATGAGTTATCAAAGGCACTAGTTGAGATAAAAGGTGTCGCAAGCGGATTAGTACTTTGTGGCGGGGATAAATTTTTTAGTGCCGGCTTCAACCTGCCTGAACTGTTGACGTTGGATAGACAAGCAATGGGCAATTTTTTTGAAAGGTTCAATCATTTGTGCATGGAACTGTTTACTGTTCCCATCCCTACAGTTTGCGCTCTGTCCGGTCATGCAGTAGCTGGCGGTAATATTCTCGCGCTGGCATGCGATTACCGATACGCGGCAGCCGAAGACAAAAAGATCGGCCTGAACGAAGTGAAACTGGGTCTTCCGGTCCCCTACCTGGCAGATATGATGCTTCGTCACATCATCGGCAATCGCTATGCTACGCATATGATCTACAGCGGCGAGTTTATGACTTTTTCAGATGCCAAAATTGTCGGTCTGGTCGATGTAATCGGCTCAGCAGATGAACTTGAAGACTTTACGCTGGACCGTCTTTCCCGGATTGCAAACCTTCCAAACCAGGCATTCTCGGCCGCCAAAGCCAACAAAGTTGAACGGATAAAAAAAAGGTATGAAGAATACTACCAATCCAAAAACGATGAATTCCTTGATTGTTGGTTCAGCGATCCAGCTCAGAAGAACCTTCGGGAAGCCGCTGCGAAATTTTAACAAAAAGGAACAAAAAGGGGACAATCTATATTCCTTATTATGTATTGACAGAACCGCGAACAGTCTCATTTTTTGCATTTGACGATCCCGATAGTAACCGCACATGTCCAGAAATCGCCCTAAACGGCGTACCAATTGAGGACACGCCATGAACATTGTCTTTTTGTCCCCTCACTTCCCAGAACACTATGCGGCCTTTTGCAGTCAGCTCAAAACTGCCGGGGCCATGGTCCTGGGCGTTGCCGACGCTCCTTACGAAGTCCTTAGCCCTACCGTTAGAGAGGGCCTCACCGAGTATTACCGTGTGGACGATATGCACGACTATGATCAACTGGTACGCGCTTTAGGGTTTTTCACGCACAAGTACGGAAAACTCGACCGGTGTGAATCTCTCAACGAATACTGGCTGGCCACCGAGGCGCGCTTGCGGGACGACTTCAACATCATGGGGATTCGTGGTGACCAGATCGATGCCATCCGACGCAAGTCGGAAATGAAGAAACGTTTCCGCCAGGCGGGTGTGCCGGTTGCCCCCGGCCGGGTGGTCAATGACCTTGCCGAGGCCGAAGCCCTCATTGCCGAGACCGGTTACCCGGTGGTTGCCAAACCCGATGCCGGCGTGGGGGCCTTGGATACCTTTCGTCTGAACTCGGACGACGACCTTGCAGCACTCTTCGCGGCCCCCATGCCTACAGACTATATCCTGGAAGGCTTCGTGGAAGGCACCATCGTCAGCTTTGACGGCCTGGCCGATCGGGAAGGCGAACTGGTTTTCGCCACGGCGCATACCTTCAGCCAGGGGATCATGGAAACGGTCAACGAGGGACGACACATCAGCTACACCTCACTTCGGGAAATTCCACCCCGCCTGGAAGAGCTGGGACGACGCTGCGTTGCAGCCTTCGAGGCGCGCGAACGCTTCTTCCACATCGAATTTTTTCATCAGGGCGGAGAGGACTATGTAGGTTTGGAGATCAACATGCGCCCACCAGGTGGGTTTACAACCGATATGTTCAACTACGCCTGCGACATAGATATCTACCGCACCTGGGCCCGCCTGTTGGTCCATAATGAACGGACGCTGGATTACGAGCGCAAGTACCATTGCACCTATGCCAGTCGCAAAGACGGCATCCCGTACCGAAACAGCCATGCAGAAATCATGGCGTGTTTCAATGTCGAGATCGTAAATGTGTTCAGCGTACCGGGGGTCTTCAGCAGTGCTTTGGGGGATGTGGGATATATCTTCCGTTCAGAAGAGATGGGGCGGGTGCAGGAGATCACGGACTTTATCCACGCAACGCAGTAAGAAAGAGAACAACCAATGCATATCGAAGAGCACCGCTGGCACAGCCCGCACCTGGGACGCGAGATGTCCCTCAAAGTATATGGTCATTGGGGTCGCCCCCTGATCGTATTCCCCTGTTCTCGGGGGCGTTATTTCGACTATGAGGGGATGGGAATGATCGATGCCATCAGCGGTTTCATTGATGCCGGGCGTGTCAAGCTCTTCTGTGTTGACAGCATCGATGCAGAATCGTGGTATGACTTCAGTGTGGTACCCGCGGTGCGCAACGCCCGCCATGAAGCCTTCGATCACTATGTCACAGGCGAGGTAGTGCCTTATATCCGCACCCATTGCCAGGACCCTCAGGCGAACATTCTGACCAATGGCTGTTCCATGGGTGCCTACCACGCCGTCAATTTCTTCTTAAAGCATCCAGACATCTTCGGCGGAACCCTCGCCCTGAGCGGCCTTTACCGTTTGGATCGCGCCGAGTTCGGATTGCAGGGTCACGAGCTTGAACCCGTTTACTTCAACTCCCCGTTGACCTATCTGCCGGGCATTGACGACGGCGTCATCCTGGATGCTTACCGCCGCAGCCAAATTGTGATCTGCTGCGGCCAGGGTGCATGGGATGAAGAGGCCCTGGCCGATACCCGCGACATGGAACACATCCTTAAGACCAAGCAGGTGCATGCCTGGATCGACATCTGGGGATTCGATGTCAACCACGATTGGCCCTGGTGGTTCAGACAGATGAATTACTTCTTGGACAAACTGACTTGAGCCTGACCGACAACATGCGCTGAGTCGCTAAAATGGCTTAAACCGCCTTTTTCGGCTCTAAAAACATCGATTTAAGACCGAAAAATGGCCTTGTTTTTGACCTGATCCTGCGCCAATTAGTCATCCAGCTTGGTCCGCCCCCTTCTATACAATCATTGAGCATTCACAGCGAAAACTGGCATGTCCCCACAAGCTGCCTGTTCGCACCCCAACCCGTTGCATCCTTCTGAAAGCAAAAGGAAAAGCCCCTGCAGAAGTATGGACTGCAGGGGCAGATACACTACCGTTTCTTACTGGTTGAAGTTATTAATGCGGTCGAAAGCAAAACACCACGGATTCCTACATGGATGAACCGAGCTTTGCCTTGTCTTTGCCTCAGCAGAGGTGAGTTCGGCTCTGAAGGAGCCGCAAACCGTTAGTACCTCGGTTTCACCCGGGGAACTCTATGCTTTTGGGAAAATTTCATTTTGGCAACCACGCCGGCATGGTCGGAAGGCCACAAACCGTTGGGAGTCATGTCTTTACCATCGTCACCAACTACGATGGATTTTACCTTCTCGATTTTATAGCCATTTGGTCCAACAAAAATATGATCAATCCGCGTAGTTAACTCAGCAGTAGGGTCACTTACATATTCATCGAATCCGCTGGTGTATCCGTCATCATATTTTTTCTGTAGCAGCCAGGAATCCAGGTACCCGGCTTCAACAGCCTGCATGTAGGGTGGAACATAGTCCAGCCCCTCATATGAGCCTGATTCATCGTCTGGAGAACTGTTGAAGTCACCAACCATGATGACCTGTTTTGGACCCCAAAAAGGTAGATAGCCGATTGTTCCTAACAATTCCTGCATCTGCAAATTCTGAAAGTATCTAAAAACACTACCCGGTACACTTCTAATTTCAAGGTGGGTATTCACAAAGCGGAATGCCTCTCCTTTAATATTCAAATCAACTACAAGGTAACCACGTGTGAATGCAACCGGTGTTCCGCCGACGTCTAATCCAAGTTGAGCCGCGTAGTTACCTTTCACAACAAGCTGTGATGCCAATGGTCTCTTTACCAAGATCATATCGTGGTCTACCAACCTTACATCAGAAAGTCCGGTTTTTGATTGCATATCCACCATTGGCAATTCGATGTCTGCATTGGTTACGGCATATGCGTCATAATACAAACCTCGTGCTTCCAGAGCGTCATTTAGTACCGTATAGAAATCGATGAAGACGTCTGTTGCCTGAGTTGGATTATCTGAGAAAGAATCACCAGGCGTCTGTGTGTAGTATGTCGAGGCCTCTTGTATGCCAATAGCATCAGGTTTGGTCTTGAGAACCTCATCGGCAAGGGCTTCGGCTCGATCATAAAAATTGGTGTCCTGTACTGTTTCAAATACCGCTGCAACAACGTATGGTATTGAACTAGGATTCGTCTGTGCAGCCTCTACAACCCTAAAAATATCAGCGCCCAAATATAGATTTCTGGTCATCACCTTTACTTGGGTTTTGTGGTTGCCGCCTTTTTTAGCAATTGCCGAAGAAAGAGGACAAATTAGGCCAGCGACCACAAACCAAATCAGCATTAATTTTAATTTATGTAATGAATTCAACATAATGACATCCTCCTTTGGCATACATTTTGAGAAGTCAAACACCGCCGATAGAACTAAGCAAAAGCTGCTTGGACAAATCAAACGAAGCAAGGCTTCACTATGGAAATTAGGCGTTTTGAAGAAGACAGTCTAAAAAGATGGAATGAAAATTTTTACCACGGCTTCAAAAAAAATTGCAATGCCAAAGATGTCAATTGTATGTGAGCATTGGTCTCCCTAATGAATAATCAAGTAGGATGGTGTCCCAACAGTCTTTTTTCATCATCTGACCCCATTGAATTGGCAAATATGAATCGGCGGTTATCAAACCTGAAAGCATGGGGTCAAGCAAGCATTTTTTCGATCCGACCGCGTCGCCTGGGTAAGACTTGAGTGCGGCCTGCCGCCCCGCACGACCGCTGAAAATCAGAAAGCCATAACTTTGATCGACAAATAGGTTGACCGGTATTGTTCGACAACAAGCCGGACCTGGGGAATCCTGGGGTTTTTTTGCATTTCCAACCCAAAAAAGTCACAAGCTTGACTCCGAAAGCTTTGTAGCGAAACCGGCCAGGTTGGAAGTATGGTTGGAATCCAATATTTACAGGCATTAAAAAAAGGCACTTAAAATTACTTGTAAGCGCCTTATTTTATTCATGGTAGCGGGGGCAGGATTCGAACCTACGACCTTCGGGTTATGAGCCTCTTTGATAGTAAATTCAATAAGTTAATATAAATGCTGTATTGACGGGCTTTCCCTTAGATTCCCAATTGTTAAAATTATTAAGTGCTACGAGTACTTCCTTTCAATAATCGCAATAGCCGCAATCATAGAAAATCAAAGTGTCCCAAATCCGTCACAGGTTCTATCGATGTCTTCCGTGGGATTGACGCCTAAAAATATTGTCAAATTGCACCATCCTCAGACATCAAGTCGCAGTGTGTACCACCAGCACCCCGCTCCCCCCTATGACGATCTGCCCTTCTGTCACGATATGCCAACCAGGTCAGTTCCCATACCCTGTCCGGATCTTGATGTACGATCGGTGTGGCCCTGCCTTCGCGCACGTTTTTACCACCGTGCCAGATTGTAATGACAGCAACACGGTTTTCCATCCAGGTAAATGGATGCGTTGGTCTTTCATCAATCAAAAAACCCCTGTAAATTCATCGAAAAATGGTTCTATTTAGAGGTTAAGGCCTAATCCACTTAAGGGAATCACATAAAGTGCGTATACAATAACATTACGTATCTCGCGGATATCATTGGAACGTGTTCCACAAGTATGGACCTCTTTTTGCCATGACAACGATACCAGATTAGCCTACAACGAACTGTTCAATTATGACAAATATAAAAGTATCGTGAAATAAAAGTTACAAGCTTTTCTATACTATAGGATCGTAACTTTTAAGTAGGAGGTGGAACCAACTGATTGTATAACTGTACCCAGTTTACTCTAATGTTATGATGGAGATATAATTTTATTTCTTTTACAAAGTCATGGTCATCTTGACTTAATAAATATAATAAATATTGATAATCTTTGTACTGTTTTGAATTTATATTTAAGCAGCCATATCTTAGCAAGTCCTGAATTTTGTTTTCACAACCACAACGTAAACAATAGCCTTCAATTATTCCATCTTCTTCATCAGCATCAATAACTTCTTTATGTGATTGAACCATACAAATTGGACATCTAATTTGTGACTCATGACATCTAGAAATAAATTTTCTTAAATTTTCTAGGATGTTAATATCAATTTCTTTCAAGAAATACAATGGTATTCCACAATGTGCACAATGTTTATTATTCTTATCATTTGATAGTTTGCATTCAGGGCATCGAATGTTAATCAGTTCACCGCATCTGGAACAAAAATTTTCATTTATTTCTAAAGGCTTTTTACATTTAGGACATTTCCCCTCCTGAATATAGCCGAATTCCTCAAAAATTAGACTTGTCGAATAGAAAATATATTTTGCTTCCAATGAAGAAACGAATTCATCTTTCTTGGAGTCAAGATGAGTGCATTTATTTCGAATAATAATATACAGTTTAAAATCGATTGTTTTTGTTATTATTGGGTCAATATTTAAGTAATATTTAACATGTTTGAACAAATTTAACTTGCTATAACAGAATGAATATGTCATTTGCCCTAAAGTATATTTTTCAACATCATCGCGATTAACTCTCTCCTCTTGTTGTTTTTCAAATTCAAAGAATAAATCCTTTACAGAGTCTTCTGCTTTGGTCTTTATTTCATTATAGATATTCTTTATTAAATGTTCTAATATAGAACCACATGTTCTAATTGATTCTTCATAGTGACCTTCTGCAAGGTTTCTCTTCGCTCTTTGAATCTCTTTCGAATATAGCTCAGAACTCATTTCATCACCATTGCTTGTAATAACTTCCATTAAAAATAATATTGTGGCGGAATCACAGTTGTAGAACCACGAATCAATATCGTCAGTATGAACAAAAATTTTATTTTTAGTATAATGACTTGTTTCCTTGGCTGAAGCCATGGAAATGAGTCATTTTTATCCCGGCCACCGCATCACTTCATCAATAACCGGCTCCGAACGGGCAGGGTAAAATGATCGTACCCAAACCATCCCCGCCTCCTACCTCGCTCCCCCTACCCTCTTCGAACTCTCTCACTGTTGCAGCAGCCACCCATGCATCCCGCATATCTTTGGGACCAGGCGAACAGGCAGAAAAATCGCCATCTATGCGGACATCCGTGTTGCCTTGAAGTAGTGTATAAGAGGCGGTAGGAAACACCTCATGAATCGTAGCAAGTCCCTCAAGGGCTCCATATAGACTGAAACCAAGCTGCATCCATTCCGGGGCTTCATCCTTCAGGGGTGTCCACTGGGGGTTGGCGATTCGATGTGCGCTAATGACGACTTCACAGTGCCGGCCGTTTCCCTTTTGGGTAGTTCGCTCTTCCCATTGTCTTCGGTTGCCGCTCCAATACCACTTTCGAGGTGATACCAGCGGCATTCGTGGAGCATCGATACCAACAACGACTTGGCCGGATCCAGATAATCGCTGCACCAAACCGATAGTATCTGCCTCAGCGTTTGGAAACCAGCCGGATTCGACTAAGGAGCCGGCATTGTCGAGGACAGCATAGCAGCAGTTCCGGCGGATTTGGATGTCGAAGCCAAGATACATATTACACAAAAGAAGATGCAGATATCACAATTCACCTTTGAAAGCCTTATCGAGGATACTTGGGAGCATAGCATCCAGTTCAACAGCTGATTTGGCTTGGAGGATTTTCAGCGCATCTATCTTGTTTTGGAGTTCATCAAGAGCATCGACAATACGTTGTTGCTCTTCTATTGGAGGAAAAGGAATGACGAATTGCCGAATAAAGGTCAGATTTAGATTTCCTTGAGAAAACCCTCTACCAAGTGTTCGCTCTTTTGATGCTCGTGCTCCATAAGGCGAGTTTAGCCAGTGTACCAAAAACTTGCGATTTATAAATGAATTTAGTGGCTTTATTAGGCATAAACTGACATAAATTGCAAAATCAATACTCCTATCAATCAACGCAGTTTCACCTATACCTGCCCCAACCCGGGTCATTAATATATCCCCAAGTTCGGGTTTTACTTTCGCCACATAACTCTCATAATCATCCTGGGAGACGTATCGGTGTACTTCAGGAATAAATTTATAGGGTTTCACATTCTGGGCAGACAGAAAAATTCGTCCATTGTCGGTATACATCGGCGTTTGATGAGTGCCATCTGTCACCGAATGGCAGATGTTTTCTAATCTAATCCATGTGCTTTGAGGGGGTAAAATAAAAGGAATTTCTTCATCACAAATGGTAGGCAGATGAGGTGGTTTCCTTATTACCTTACTATCTACTAATGTCTGTTTTTCTTGTTTTAGTTGCTCTATTGTATCTCTGACAGGCGTATCATTAGGGGAACTAAATTTTCGGGTTTCAAAAATTGTTCTAAAAGCGGCGACCCTAAAATTATCAATCGTTTGTCTGGTATTACCTCGTAATTCTTTTGCTTCTTCCACCTTCCCAGCCAGCCGTTCTATTTTTGCGACTATGCGACGTTGTTCAGATAGAGGAGGGAGAGGAATCTCATAAGCAAGAACTTGTTGTGGCCTGATTGCTGCGTAGTTAGTTGACCCCTGGGCTTTGACCTGGTCTCGAAAAAATGGGGTCCTAACATAACAATCGAGAAAACCGCCCTCTATCTTGTCAGGATTCAAACTATAGAGAAAATAATGGCTACTGACTATAGCCTCATCAAGTTCAGGTGGCACGATTCCAAACCCACCAACTTTCGCATCTATTTCAGCCACTAGTAGTTCACCAGCACGACAAACTTGTTGCTTTTTGGTCTTTATTGTCAAGCCTTCAACTTCGTCACGAAGCACTATTCCCTTCGCATGCAACTGAACACGGCAGCGCTTGTATTTTTCTGTGTCGTCAATCTCAACAAACTCTTTTCTATGCTTTACTACTTGGCCGAGATTGATTATTGGCCATCCATTTTCGGTATGGCTCATTGGCATTCCTTCCCAAGTTCTGTTCTGAGTTCCTCCATAATCTTGATAATGCGATGTTCCTTTTCCAAGATGTTAGCCGCAAGTTTATCTGGAGGGAGGTGTTCTAAAGCCTCGGCGCTGTTAGGGTTTTTCTGGTCCAGATTACAAGAGAAAAGATTACCATCGGTATCGTATTTCAGAACATCACCGGCATCAACACTCCATGCATGGTCGTTCTCTTCACGGCTGTCTTTTTTGAACCAGGTGATACAATTGACGAATTCCTCGAATTGCATGGGTTTGGTTTTGGTATAGTTTTTTCGGCCCTCTGGTAGGGGGATTTCGTAATACCAGATGGTCTCAGTCAGGCCGGATCGGTCAAAAAACAACAGGTTGGTGGGGATACCGGTATAAGGTGCAAACACCCCGTTCGGTAGCCTCACGATGGTATGTAGATTGAACTCTTTTAGCAGATTCTCTTTAATGCGAGCGCAGACACCATCACCAAACAACGTACCGTTTGGCACAACGACAGCTGCACGCCCTGGCTTACCATTGTTTCTTTCCGGTCGTTTGAGCAGGCGCATGTGGAGTTGAAGAAAAAGAAGCGCTGTTTCAGATGTTTGAAGGTCATCGGGAAAATTGGATTTTATGCCGGTCTCTTCCTCACCGCCAAACGGAGGATTGGTCAGGATGACATCAACACGGTCCTTATCACCGATTTCCTGAACCTTGACGTTGAGGGAATTGTCGTAGGTGATGTAGGGATATTCCAAGCCATGAAGCAGCAGGTTCATCTGACACAGCATATAGGGCAAGGGTTTGGCCTCCTGGCCATAGATAGACCGCTCGTGAAGGATGTGCCTGTCCTTTACACTATGGCATTGCTTACCGAGATGGGTGTATGCCTCCACCAGAAAGCCGCCGGTACCGCAAGCAGGGTCCAGGACGCTTTCTCCAAGTTTGGGGTCGCTGACCGCCACCATAAACTGAACCACCGGTCGCGGTGTATAGAACTCACCACTATCCCCGGCCGCATCACGCATTTCCCGTAGCATCGTTTCATACAAGTGGCTGAGGGTATGGATTTCCTCCGACGAGTTGAAATGAATGCCGTTGACCTTATTAATCACATCGCGAAGCAGGTAGCCGCTAACCATACGGTTTTGGACACCCTGGAATACATTGGCGATAACATCCCGGCGGTTGCGCCCATTTGATGAATGAAGCGAGCGCAGATAAGCGAGAAGCCCGATTCCTTTCTTGCCATCGGGCCGCATAGCCTCATCCTGATTTACAAAACGGATCAGATCGTCGCCTGTAAAACCGTCCTCTGGAGCAGCCCAATCCCGCCAGCGGTATGGTTTTTCAATGTCCGGTTTGTATTTATCACCAGACAGCTGGGCTTCTTGCTCCCGGAGTTGCTCCATGTCATCCAGAAACTTGAGAAACATTATCCAGGTGAAAAGGGGTAGACGGTCCAGGTCGCCATTCAACCCTTTGTCCTTACGCATGATGTCTCTGGCGGATTTAATGAGTGAACCGAGTTGTTGTGCTGTGGTCAGTGGTTGGGGGGCTTTCTTCGCTTTTCGTCCTCTTGGCATTCTCTGGTGTCGCTCCTGGCTCAATCAGCGGCTATTCTTTATGCCGCGTACAGTTCCTGTTGAAGTTCGTTTACGGCATCCCTTAATATTTCCGGTCCGCCAAACAGTTGGATGATTTCACCCACATTGCCTCTGTCAGAAATGGGAGGCCCCTTCAATACATCAGGAAGGGTGAACTCGGCAATGCCGTATTCGGTGTATTTGTTGAGCAGGTCTTCAAGCACTTCACGGGCTTTCGGTGCGTATTTGTCAAAAAAATCTTTCCGGTCCTTGCGCAATCGGTCCGCTCTCTCCCGCCGTGTTCGAAGCGGGGCGTTGAACGCCACATGACACAGCAGGTCAAACGGGTCCGCTTCGGGTTGTTTGGTCTGTCTCATCAGTTCATCGAACTCAATTCCTTTTTCAGCCAAGCCCTCAATGATTTCTTTTCTATCCACCGGATTCGCCCACTTCTGGCGCAGCTCTGCAGCAGTAGGATAGACGTTCCTGACCTTGTCTGCCGTGTAATCCGTGTATTTTACAACACGCAACTGCTTACCATCGGCATCGAGTTCATAGACGAGTTGAGCGGCAATTTCGACGGAACCATCGTCCACATAAAACTTTCTACGATAACCCTCTCCCGGCGGATCGGCTATCCGCGGCTGGTCATCAATAATGCCCGTTTCCATCTCCATTGAATCCGAGGGCTTTTCAGGCTGGACAACCTCGATTTCCGTGGTCTCTCCCTTTTCATCAATGGTTTCCTCCTTGACCCAAACAGGGTCGCCATCGAAGTCAGGGTCAGCAAAATGTCTGGTTGCGCTGCCGGTATAATCCAGAATGTTGAAATAGTATTTACCATAATCGTCACGGACACGCGTGCCTCGGCCGATGATTTGCTTGAATTCCGTCATCGAGCCAACCACGCGAACCAAGGCGACATTCTTGACCATCGGAGCGTCCACACCCGTTGTAAGCAATTTAGATGACGTCAGAATGACTGGTGTGGGCTTTTCCAACTCCTGAAAACGGCTCAAGTGTCCTCGGCCAATCTTGCCTTCGTCAGATGTCACGCGGCATACATAATCGGGATAATCCTTCACCAAATCAGCATTCAGATTGTTCAGCGCCCGGCGCATTTCATCAGCGTGTTCTTGGTCAACGCAAAACACCAAAGTTTTCCCCAAGCGGTCGCCAGTCTTTTTCATAAAATCGGCAAGATGTTTGGCGATGGCCTCCGTACGTACCCGTAGAGCAACGATTTTCTCAAAATCCTTGGTATGGTATTCCTCATCTGGAATCTCACGACCATAGCGGTCCAACTCGCCTTTACTGGGCCTCCAACCGGCAGCATCGACGGTGGAAACAACCCGATGAACTCGGTAAGGAGCCAGAAACCCGTCATCTATACCATCCCGCAGGCTGTAAGTATAAATCGGATTGCCAAAGTATTTGTACGTGTCGCGATTATCCTGGCGCAGCGGTGTGGCGGTCATGCCCAGTTGGTGGGCCGGTTCAAAGTATTCGAGGATTTCACGCCAGTTACTTTCATCGCTAGCGCTGCCACGGTGGCACTCATCTACGATAATCAAGTCGAAAAAATCAGTCCCGAATTCACGATACAACCCCGGTCGGCGTTCATCTCTTGCCAGCGACTGATACAGAGCAAAATACATCTCACGGCTTTTCACAAACTGGCCGTTTTCTATTTTATGTCGAGCCTCGCCAAATGGAGTGAAGGTTTTATCCTTAGGGTCGTCAACGAGGACGCTCCTATCCGCAAGATAGAGAATTTTAGGACGCTTGTATTCACCCAAACGGTTCCAGCGGCTTGACCATAGTTTCCAGCAGATCTGAAAGGCGACCAGTGTTTTGCCTGTCCCGGTCGCCATGGTGATGAGAACGCGCTTCTTGCCCTGGACAATCGCTTGAACGACGCGATTGATGGCTATCTCCTGATAATAACGAGGCCTACGTTTGGCCTCCAGATAAGAAGCGGTCAATAGTCGCGTAGTTTGCTCTTCAGTAAGTCCCTGGCTGGCTTTCTGGCGATTCCATAGGTCCGATGGTCTTGGGAAAGCACCCAGTTTGGTTTCTTTGCCTGTCAGGAAATCAATCTCGATTATTTCGGTGCCGTTGGTGGCATAGGCGAAGTTGAGCCCAAGGATTTGCGCGTATTCCTTGGCCTGTTGCAGACCGTCGCCGGCCGATTTGTAATTCGCTTTGGCTTCAACGACGGCTATGGGAAAATCACGGGTGTACCGGAGCAGATAGTCGGCACGTTTCTGTTTTCCCCTACGGATTTTACCACCGGATACGATAATGCGGCCATCGGTGAAAGTGCGCTGCTCCGTAAACGAATGGGGTTCAGAGTCCCATCCAGCATTAATCAATTTTGGCAGAATGAATTTGCGGCAAGTATCGGCTTCTGTGAGGCCAGTCATTACAACCCCCCTATCCCCTTTCGCAAAACACAAAACACCAGGGTTCAAAATCACATCACTATTTATGGGTTGAACTGGAATTGTCTAAAGATTCGATACGTTACCAAACTATCTCGTTACAATCAAATTTAAAACACAGTTTGGTTGACTCTGATATAAGAACTCGTCCTTAATGTTCAGTATCTTTCGGCGGATATGGGTCATTTCCCGGAGCAATGGTGTCTTTGCTTCGGATTTTTCCATTAATCCCCTTTACAGTAAGTTCCCCTCCACCACTGGTTTTCAACATACCCTTTGCCTTACCAATGGCCTCTTTCTGTGTTGAATGGACGCTCGAAGCTCTTTCTGAATCATTGCGCTTGTTGACCCATTTTCCGTCGTTTCTCTTGTAAATAGTACGGTCTCTACCTTTGCTCACTGTTTTTCTCCAATTATTTTGAAGTTATGGATTCAAACACCATAGAGCAATTCTGCCAAATCTTTATTGTTAAAACTTAAAGCGTCTGCAATCTTCTCAATGGAAAGACCATTTTCAGAAAGCAGGTTCACCGCCTTGTTGATTAATTGCGGATTCTCGACCGGAGGTTCCGCTGGTTCTTTTTTACGCATATTTTGTTTATTCATATTCATGAAAGCACGCCTGTAGGTTGCCTCAGAGATGCAGCCAATCTTTTTCGCACGATGTAATAACGCCGCTATGGAGACCTTCCACCGCTTTTTCAACTCAATAAAGTGCCCCCAATCTCCCCAGTTCATTCGGCGTGGACATTCAGGGAGAAAAGAATCGAGCGGCAATAAAAAAGCACTGGCGAAGGCGTCCGCCTGTCGTTCAAGCTCTTTATTCCCTGGAATCACATCAGCATGCATTAACAAATGCCCCAACTCATGGGCCAAATCAAACCGACTGCGGCTTGAAGAACCTTTGTCCGAGCTAAGAAAAATGCAAGGGCGGCCTGAATTCCAAAGAGAAAACGCATCAAGTCGTTCAGAATGGCCAGGAATCAGAAAAATGAGCGCTCCATGGCTTTCAAGCAGATCCACCATATTTTTGATAGGTCCTTTGCCGAGTTTCCACTTCTCCCTAACAGTTGTTGCATATAGTTCGATTTCATTAAATTTTTGAAGGTGCTTTTTTACAGCGATGTTTGAAATATCTTCAGATGGAAACTCAACATGTTCTTCAAGAAATTGTACCAACTCGATTAATAAAGTTCCTGCTGCAAGGACTCTATGCCTTTCTTGTTGAGAAGAAGTTCTAAGGCTTCTGAAATGACAAATATCAGTCGGTATCGGCTTAGCATCGCTTACCTTATGCTTAAAAAAATCAACTGGCACTCCAAGAGTCCAGCTGATTTTAACCAGTGTTTCTTTGTTTGGCCGAACGCGTCCGCTTTCAAATTGAGTGACTGCGCTCGGTGTGATTTCCAGCTTTTCAGCAAGCTCTTTTTTCTGGAGCCCTCTGAATTCCCGAGCAAGGGTTAATTTTGCCGGACTGAATTGGTTAAGTGTGCTATAAATCGCCCCCATTTGTTTTTTCCTCTTTCTTTCTCGGCTTCAAGCGAACAGTCGCAGGTTCAATAGGTGCTTCTTCAGGGAGTTCTTGAGTTGAGGATGTAAAAAGATCCAGATTGTCTGTTTTCCACAATAATTCAGAATGTCCCCAATTCATGATTCGTCCGTTTTCCTCATGTATCGGTACACATAGATAAATTGAACAGACACCATCATTGGGATTCCCGATATGGGCCAGTACAATGTTTAATTCATCAATGCCTCGACATGTACTGGGGCCATCATTTTCGAAGCCGGGTAAAACCATCTGTATAAAATTAGACCGCGCCAATTGTCCTGCGGCCCGATTGTTGTTGGGAAATGATGTAGCGATATCCTGTCCTGGATCAGTTCCAACTCTATGGCAGGCAAGAATACATGAACCAATTTTCAACCTGAAGTCAGGTCGTTCTCGAATCAGCTCTATCGGAGATTCTTCTGGTTCAGCGGTAGCTTTTAGCTCGTGGACACAAAACCAATACAGATCATGTCCAAAAGTGCTGTTATTGCTTCCCGTCGCTGTATCGTAAGCATCTATAGCGGTGTCATATGCTTTTTGAACAGCATTAATAAAAAGGTTTCGGATTTCATCTGGAATTTCATTCCTCAGCCGTTGAGCAAAATCTTTCATTGTTTCTCCATCAATACTGAGTTGAAGCAAATCTGCATTAATGGCAGATTAATAGCAGACAAAATGCGCAATTTCAAGACATAAATTAAGTGAAATGTAATTTTATCGGTTAATATTTAATCATAAACAAAACTTTTGGGTTACCGAATTGGACAGCGCTGTCCAGAATTAATGGTCACCGGTAAGGGTATCGTGGTCGGACTGAATTTTCGGCCCATATCTATCGTGACAACCTCCCAGTATATGTGGGAGAAGCTATTCCGCCATTTTTTCTTTATAGCCGCCACCACCCCTTTCCCATAGCCCACATCGTCCAACCGTCCAATACGCCTTCATTGTCCAGTCCTTAAACAGCAATCCGTTCCATCTGAAGCACCCGTCCATCCAGGGGCTCACGGCCGGCATATAGCGGCGATTATTTAAAGGGTAAATTTATCAAGAAAATGGTGAGTATCTGATGATGAATTGGATAGTTACGCCGTTTTTCAGGCCAAAATAGTGTAACCTGCGAAATCGATTTGGGAGTTTTATCGGCAGGAATAGCGCCGAGAAAACCGTAGCTCAGCCAATCATGAACCGTATCAGGGGCGGCTTGTCATTGCGACAGGTCGCCTTTTCCATTTCAAAACCAAAGGAGACCGTCATGTCAAGAATCGTAGAGCTCTGCCAACTCGTTGCCCGTGCCATTAACCACGACACTTGGGACATCCCTAAAATAAGCGACGGTGATCGGTGGCGGAATATCGAGAATCCCAACTTGGTTGAAAATCCCAACCGTGTCAATGGTCATGACTTTTTCGAGGATGCCATTTTCCGCGCCAAACGAATCATGGAAAGACGGGGATGGAAGACGGAACTCACCGACACCCAGGAGCAGTGTCACGAGCACCTGATTTACCAGCATTTTCGGTTGAGGTGCTGGAAAAATTCATAACCAAACTGAAACAAGCATTGAGGGCAGTTGCTGTTATTTTCCACCAGCGGCTGTTTTTTTTATTGAAAGGAGGCCCATCGTTGAAACAGCTATCCGTCAAACCCTACGTGCAGCGGGACCTCTTCCCCGCATCATCCGACCCGCCAGTCAGCCGATCCATTTCCGTTTACCGCGTATCCCTGGTCAAAGACGAATCCGTATCCTTTGGGAACGTTCGGCTTGCCAATTCCCAAGAGGCCCAGGCTTTGATTCAGAACCTAATTCTGACCAAAGGACAGCCCGATAGAGAGCAGTTCGTCGTGACCTTGCTCAATTCCAAGAATGAAATAATCGGACTGAATATCGTGTCCGTGGGAGGCCTTTCCTCGGCCCCCGTTCATCCTCGCGAAGTCCTGAAGCCCGCTATCCTGGCCAATGCCGCAGCAATGGTTCTGGCCCACAACCATCCTTCCAACGATCTCGAACCATCACCCGATGACATCAACGTTACCAAAAAAATTATCCGGGCGGCCGAAATCGTCGGCATCCAGGTCCACGAACACCTGATCATCAGCATGGAGGACGACCGCTACTACAGCTTTGCCGATCAAGGCATCATCGCCCGGATGTATGCCGATCTTGCCTGATCCCGCCTCTAATATCGACCGCGCAGATTATACGGATCATTAGTATCCACAAGTCTCGTGGTAAATTCTCTACCCGTTCGCTCAATCTTCGGTATCACATCGTTACTATCCAGCCTTGGGCGTTCGTTGAGCACCCCGCCTTGATAGAGCTTGGGTTTCATTCCCTTCGGCCACTTCTTTTTACGTTTTCCCATTTTTCATTCCCCCTTGTGCTTCTGTTCATTTGCAGGACTGGAGCCTGGTAGACTGTACTGAATGGTCGGCCAGCGCTCCTACCTATCCAAAGGTCAGATAAACGGGAGGGGTATTAAGTCCTGTGTGGTGCGTACCATGGTTAAAAGAACAATCCTTCTAATCCAAACTCATAGTTCTTTAAAAAAGCTGTGGCAACAACGACAATCACTTATCAGCAGAAGCATTAGGCTGTAACTGATCAAGTTGATACATGCTCCGGTTCCAGTCCGTAGGCAACCAGAGTCCACCTTCTTCTCTTGGTGTATAATCACTAAGCCATGATACAACATCATCTCCATCACGTAAGTGAAGCCTGCAATCGCGAAGTCGGTTTTCTTGTCTCTTAACATCCTCTGTAAAAAGGCTTGAAGTTACTAAAAGCGAATGATCAACATCTGCTCGGCGCGCGGCACCGATGACAGCGTTAACGATATCCAACCCAATGCGACGTGTTCGTGCATATCGCTTGCATTCAATCAAGTACTTAGTCTCTACGCCCAATTCGTCGACCCTAATGGCGATTAGGTCTGCGCTCTGATTGCGAACCCGACCGGTGAGATCGACAATAAAGCCTCTACTTGATAGAATCTCAGCAACCATCTTTTCAAATGCTTCCCACGCCATCTGGTCGATAACTTCGGGATGTTTTTTTAGCCACAAAATGTACTCTGTATAAACCTCTTTGACTGATGTTACCAGATTCGTCGAAAGCTTTGCTATCCGCGGTCGTAATTGATCCCAAGCAACCAGAAATAAATTGACATATTCAGGATCAGGTGATCTATCCCAAAAAACGTTTTTGATAAAATCTTCGAAACTCACCGCATCTCGAAAAGGCATCCAATCAATGTCCTGATCGCGTACTAACTCGTTCTTAGCGTAAATGAGAAGAGACTCATGAAGTTCCTCTTTGGTAACATGAATATTGAAATAAGGATGAATATATTTAGCAACCACCCTATAATTGGCATCATTAATTTTATCCGCTATATTTAGTGATGGTTCCAAGAACTTCCGCCATAATAGTCGTAGAATTGGGGCACATACTTCTCTACGCATATCTTCCTTTCGGAATTTAAAATCAGAAGCTCTTTTTCCGATTTGATTAAGTTCTTTTTCAATCTCTTTATAGCGCCCAGGGTTGACCATAAAGACCTCCTTAAAGCTCCTTATGCATTTAATGTAAAGCTGTGTGGCTGCGTGGTTAATGATGAGTTCAATTTGAAACGGATTGCCCAATCAACATAAATATTAAGCGAAAACCATGAAAATTCAAAAGCATTTTGCAAGGTATTTAGCTACATGGACTACTAACCCACCAAACCTTATCACCGCCCGATCTGATTCCACCATAGCCCCCCTATAATCCACTTTCCCAACCCCAGGCGACCCCGTCAACCAGTCAGGTCGCCTTTTTTGCGTCTAAAAAAAGGAGGTCCGCTTATGTCCTACACACCCGAACTGTCCCTAAAATCATCCTGCATACTGCGCCGTATCGCTTGGGCTCTCGGCATTCCCATGACCCAGGCTATCGGACGCGTATTCGAGCACCTGCCCCGCATCTTGGACAGGAACATGGTCTGTGAGGCCTGCCGGGATAAAAGCCGGTGCCCCCAGTGTGCCTTCTGCAAAAGCAACCAACAATCCACAGAAAGGAGGTGATCCACACCACTTGAATCCGCATCGCTATTTCCGGTGACACCCGTCACCCTTCCATCCATAGGCTCGGTCATTTTGGCCGGGCCTTTTGTTTTTCTGAAAGGAGAAAATCCATGAAAAGAGAAATCCTCGAACAACCTTTTGGCCCAGAGCAGATCAAGCAGCGTGAAGGCAACTTCGGCAGAATGCTGGACTACATCGAAGGGCACGAAGTAACGGGAATTGGACGATGAGGACGATGATTACTGGACGATCATTAACAAACGTTGGTAAACGTGAACCGACGACCCCATAAGAAAGACGAAATCATGACATCAAAAGCAATGGAAACGATCAGGTGTCCTGCCTGTGGTTCCCAGCAGAAAATTGAGTTATATGAGACAATCAATGCCATGGATGATCCTGGCCTGGTTGAAAGACTACTGGCCGGTGAAATCAATTTGTTCACATGCGCCAGCTGCGAGCACCGAGCCCGGGTAGAAGCACCATTGTTGTTCAACGATTTGAAAATAGGGTTGAAGATTCAGTATTTTCCGGCGATATTGTTGGACAAAGATCCTGAAAACCTTTGTAAACAGTACTTTGGGATGATGACCGAGATGAAATCCTTTCAAAAGGAATTCGACTTTATGGCTAAATCGTTTAGGAATCAAAGCATCTATATCGTATTTTCAATGGAAGAGATGGTCGCTCAAATCAAGTTCCGAGCACTCCTCTACAAAAATAAAAGCTGAAACAGTGCCCGGACAGTGCTGTCCAATACGGCAAATCGTCCAAGGCAACCGTCCGGCTCAACTTGTTGGATACTAAGCCGATAATTGAGTCTGGACGGTTTGGACGATGAAACGATGCAAGACCTCATAAACGTATCATGGAGTCAGAACCCAGCAAAAAAAGCGAGCGGTGAAGAGATGACACAGGAATGGACAGTAAACGATCAATTTTTCCCTTTTGTCTGTGAAAGCTGTGAAAAAGAACTTGAAGACCATGAGATCATCCGATCAGCAGGATCGTATGGCTATGTAAATCTCACGAATGGTGAATTCACCTATATTGGTCTGATTTGCCCAATGTGCAACCATATCACGCTCCAGAAATATAGATCCAACTCCATCAAAACCGAGATGGATGACTTATTCTTCGCTCAGCAGGCCTATATCGCTTTCATGCCGGATGAATCGATTGAATTGTTTACCAAAGAGTGTAACGATTTGTTTTTAGTTCCAGACAAGACGCCACAATTAAAAGCTATCGATTATCCTATTGATCTGATTGACCAACATTCATCTAAATGGCCGTATAATAAATTCCTTTATAGAATTAGTGAAGACGACTTAGAGGTCATCATAAATTGGGAAAATAAAAATAATAGGAAAATCCTACCAAGGATTATATCTACCATTTCACCTTACCACAAGACAGAGTGTCTAATATCTTATTTGGATGATCCGGAATCAGAATATAGCAATCCGATTAGCGCAGAAGAGATCTATCTAATTCTATTCCACCTGGCGAGAGATAAATATCTTTACGCAGAAGAGACGACGATTACAGAAGAAATATTTAACAACCTTTCTATTCATTTTGTAGTTAATCGCAATTATAGTTATCCTGATGATTTTAAAAATATCTGCACTGACATACTAAATGAATATTTTCAGAAAAGAAGCAATTTTGATTTTGAACAAACATGGAAGAAAGATTTTTTAGATAAATATATTAAAAAACTTTTTTATAAAAAAGGGTACTACAGATCAGACCAATATTACAAGGATAAGCAAGAATTCGAAAAAATCCATGGAAAAGTTTTCAAAGGTCCTTATAAAAAGATAGATGAATCGCAACAGTCAGAGATCATGACCTGCCAAAAAGTTGTCACACAGATTGGTATAGAACCGATAGAATTGAGTAATTACATTTCCAGTGGTGACCTTCCCGCATATTATGGCAATCATGTTTATTATGATCCTCAAGAAAATGTAACACAAAGTGCTTTCATTGATCCAGAGAAATTTCTCTATTTGAGCTCGGAAGTCGATGAATTGTTATGGAGGCATCCGGAGCTTAAGCATAGTGTATCAACCAGTCCAAATGAGAACGAGCTTTCTTCTGAAGACAAGGATGCTGTTGAATACGAAAAGGTTGAGTATGAAAAAAAGAAATGGGATGAATCGCTCAAAGCAGCTGTCGCTATAGGATTCGAGTGCGCTAAAAATAGCCCAGTGTTTAATGTTGAAACATTGATCAGCAGCGTTGATAAGATATTTCCAAACCTTCCCGTTTCAAGTATTGAGACCATCTGGAGATCTCTTCCAGGCAATAATCGAAATGGTGATATTGATTGCATCTCAGGCTATTTATTAGAACGTAAAAATTTAGAAAGAAATCATTATAAATCAGCAAAAAGCAATGATGGGGTTAAACGAAACATAAAAAACAGAAGAAAAAAAAGAAAAGAATTGTTAAGTTCAATAAAGACCGCGATTGATTTTTCTTTATATATTTTTAATGAAGACAAATCTATGCGTAACGAAGATATTGATAAAATGCTACAATCAATGAACAAGTTGTTAACAACCGGTGCCATGATGAAAATCAGAGATGCACTTCCAGAAAAATATCGTAGAGGCAGTGGTGAATATCAACGCAAGAAAAAAGATGATGAAGACTTTTATGCATTAAATGAATAATGCATAAACACTCAATCCAAATAGTTCTATCTATCCTTCACAACCTTAATCAATAAGGTTCGTTTCTTTACCTCCTCCTGTTGCCTTACTACGTTCGGATAAAGGCATTTTTTATCAACCATTATTATAGGAGGACAATGCCATGAGTAAAGTTAAGTTGGGTTTCAGGGAGTGGACCAAGTTCAGTGTGAATTGCTGTTCGGGATGCTCCAACAATTGCAGGTATTGTTATGCCAAGGGGATGGCCGTTCGATTTCGACAGTTGACCGTCGAGGAGTGGCCGCTGGAGCGTATCCGTGAAAAGGATGTCATCAAACCGCAGAAGTCCTATGACGGTCGCGTGATGTTTCCATCCTCGCACGATATCACTCCGGCCAATTTGGATGCCTGTATGACGGTAATCGGCAATCTGCTGGGTGCTGGCAATGAGATTCTGATCGTCTCAAAGCCTCGGTTTGAATGCATCGACCGGATCTGCAGGGAATTTCAGGCCGCCAGCGACCTTTGCTGTAGCACCGCAACGGGTGCTGGCTTCACCGTCCGCACTTTATATACAACCACAGGACAAGAGCTTTTCATCTTTAAGCGCCCGATAATTTTCAATGGAATTTCTGACCTTGTTACAAAGCATGACTTTGCCGACCGAGCGTTGGTCGTGACCCTGCCGCCAATCAGGGCAGAGAGTCGACGTCCCATGTCTGAAATCAAAAGAGAATGGCAAACCTTACGTCCCTATGCCTTGGGTGCACTGTGCGATGCAATAGTGGAAGCCCTGAGAAACTACGATCATGTCCATTTAGATCGTGCACCACGCATGGCCGACTTTGCCAAGTGGGTGGTGGCGGCAGAACCGGCGCTGCCCTGGGAACGGGGTCAATTCATGGTAGAATACGAGAAGAATCGTCTCGAATTGATCGAAGTGGCCATTGAGTCTGATCCAATCTCCCTTTCGGTCATGGAGATGATGAATCGATTGGAGGGCAATAAGTGGACTGGAACGCCCACAGGCCTGCTCAAGGAATTGGCCGGTTATGTCCCAAACAACGGTGCCAGGAAAAAGAATTGGCCGCAAGCACCGAACATTTTTACCAACCGCCTCCGCCGTGTTCAGACTTTCCTGAGGGCCAAGGGGATCGAGGTCGAGCATACCAAATCCGGTAAGCGTCGCATTACCCTGAAGATGTGGAGCCAAGGGGCTTAGGCTCATCTCCGCCTAAATTTACCGAGAGCTCTGCCGGTGTAATCCGGCGGGGCTCTTCATTTATCTATTGGGTTCGCGCCTAGTTCGCGATCCATTCAACCACTTTTTGCCAACAAGGAGAATTTCATGAAGACAGAACAGATTGCTGTATTTCCGATGGTTGAAGCTTTCCAAGAACCCTGCAGTCAGTCTCACGAGCCGAAAGGTCTGGGCCAGACTGATTCCAAAGGGCGATGCTCACTCATGATCCACAACGATGCCGGCGAGGCATGCACAGCCACGTCCTCGTTGATCGTATCCGCCAGCCGCAAGACGGATATCCCAGCCCATTACAGCGACTGGTTCATGGAGCGACTGCGGCGGGGACACCTGATGGTCAATTTCCCGATCAAAAGGTACATCTCCTTTGCCCGGACCCGCCTGATCGTCTTCTGGACTAAAAACCCGCTGCCCTTGATGCGACATTTGGACGAAATCGATGCCAAGGGCCTCAACTATTATTTCCAGTTTACCCTCAACGATTACGAGCAGGAAGGCTTAGAGCCCAACGTCCCGCCTTTGGCTGAACGGATCGACACGTTTAAAAAGATTTCGGACCGGATCGGCAAGGAAAAGGTCATCTGGCGTTTCGATCCACTGATACTGACCGACACCATCGACCGGGAGCGGCTCATCGGCAAGATCTGCTCGCTGATGCAGGCACTGGCTGGTCATACCGAGAAAATGGTCTTCAGTTTCCTGCATCCGGCCACACACAAAAAGGCCGAACGGAAGCTTGAGAAAGCCGGAATCAACGCCAAGAGCTTTTCGGATGACGAAAAAGCCTATGTGGCCTGGCATATCGCGGAGATGGCCGCTGAGAACGGCATTCAGGCGGCCGCCTGTGCCGAGGCAATGGATCTGGCACCTATGGGTATAATCCGGAACAAATGTATCGATGACGGGCTTATCCGGCGGCTTTTCAGCCATGATCATGAATTAATGGCGTTCGTCAACGACGGCAATGGCCTTTCGGACAAGGGCCAGCGTCCGTTGTGTGGCTGCATACCGAGCATCGATATCGGCACCTACGATACCTGCCGGCATTATTGCCGCTATTGTTATGCCAACGTGTCCGAAACCGCAGTCGAAAACAAGCTCAAACGCATTTCCCCCACCGGAGAGTTGCTTGTGCCGCCTGTTGCGGACTGATCCAACATCGGATGGATTTTTGACCAAGAGCCCTGCCGGCTGATCCGGCAAGGCTCTTCTTTTACCCAAGGGTTCTTCGTTAGCGCGAACCCATATAATCGTTTTTTTCTCATTAAGGAGGATTTCATGAAGATAGAACAGACTACCGTGCCCCCGACTGTCGATGCTTGCCAACTCACGTGCCCACAAGCCAAAGTAACTTTGGCTCCCACTGAGACCGATTCACGAAGCCGTGTTCCGATCATCGGCAAAGACGATGATGGTGGGAGGCCCACGGCAATCCATCCCGGTGAGCTATGCGCGAAATTCAGAGAAGAGAGAAGCCTCTTTGGATATACACCGCACGTTTTGAAAAGCGGTATCCAGAAATATGGCCGGCGCAATAAACTCATGAACGGCTTGTGGTGCCTGGTCGAGATGGACCTGTTCAGCCTGTTGGAATGGGATGGACCGACGCTCGAGGCTTATCTGAAGGAACATCCCGGCGAATCCCGGATCAATGTCCAGCGGTCAGCACAGCGATTACGCACGAATATGGCCAACCGCCTGGTGGTGATGATGTCCGAGGAAGTCAGTATCTCCGCATGGTGGATGCCGATAAAGATGCTGGACCTGTATCAAAAATGGTGGGCGACGCGTGATACCCCTGAATCGCGAAAGCACCTGGTGGACATATACCGGTATTTACTGTCCCAGCGCATGATTCGGCTCATCAGCGATCTGCATTCAGTCTACCTGATTCCGCCGGATTACGTTAAACCCAAACAGATGAACGATTTGGTCCGGATACACAGGGGCATAAAAACGTTGCACCCTGCTTTATACACCGATCAGTCAAGTGTCGGGGAAATTGATTGGGATTTGGACGATTATCCGGCAAACCTTCGCCCCTGCATCGAGGGCATCGTCTACAACCTCGAAGCCGGCAGCGATCATGTATTTTTCTGGATCAATCAACTGTGCGACCGCGAGCGACGGGACGGCGTCGGGGAATATCAGTACCTCAAGGCGGTCTGGTCAGTGCTGCATCGGTTTATCGACCGGCATCCCGGACAAGAGTTCGTTCGGGAAAGCATTTCTGCCTTGGAATGGTTCTTCAAGAAAATGACCCATCAGGAAAAGCCGATTTACCTGTACCACGCGATCCTTTTATTGGTTCGAAGGCAGCAGATTGATTGGGAAGCAAAGGCCCCACACATCGACACTCCGATTGCTGAGGTAGAAAGTCTGTACGCTTTTCACCTCGCCGGCAGAAAGAGGCCGATGGATGACTATATCCTGGACCTCCACACCCGTCGCGGCAAGCGAAGTGGGAATTGCCTTGAAAACTTTGCCATGGAGGGGGCGTATATTGAAAGAGAAAATGTCGATTTCCTCCGGCCGGAGTATCGCGAGATTTACGTGACGTTAAAGCAAGAGCTGGATCTTTATAGAAATAAGGGGTTGGAGGAACAGCAGAAAAGATGGCCCCTCAGGAAGTTGGCCTGCCGGGTCGGCGTTCCGATTCAGTCGCTGTCTTCAACGGCCATGGCCCGAATAAAAAAAGCCCCCCATGCCAAGCTGAAAACGGCGGTATACAAAAAGCCGGTCCATATCGTTGGAGACCTTGTCTACAAAGGCCCGTACACCTTCGACGTTCCCCGGTTCATCAACAACCTGAGATTCACCTATGCCTTGCAGGTGTTGGAAGAAAGGCTAAGTCTGCCTGAATGGCTGAGGGCGTCATTGCCTTGGCAATGCATCGACTATGATGGCAATGATGGGTATTTCCTGGCGGCGCCGAATGTTGGCAAAACGGGCTCCATTCCCTTCAAAATAGCGTCTTCGAAGCTCGAGGCGAACGTACCCGTGGTGACAAAGGGTGGTTGTGTCAGGCGGGTTGCGGATATTGAGAGCAACGGGCAGATGACGAATGAAGCCAAACGAATAGTTTTGCAGCATCTGTATTTCAGATTTTTGCTGGGCATAGGCGATTCGGGTACCCATCAAATCCTCATTCGAGAGGACTACAAAACCTCCGGAAGATTTCTGGCCGGCGTAGATATCGAAGAGCGGCGCGGGGTCAAGGAAAACGGTTCACGTTTAGACCATCTGTTCAAGAAGGCCCCGTCGAAATTCCAAAGATCGATGTATGCGCCTGTAGTCGACCAAATCAGAGCGATTGGCCATCATCACTTGGACCCGGATACTTTGGGCAGGTTGAGTGCCGTGGGGATCGACCCGGAAAGCGTGAAGAAAAACATCGGGGTCTGGGAAGGCCTGAAGCCTTTCTGATCGATACCGAACCTTTGAAAGCTTTGATAGAAGGCATTCCGACCGCCGCCTGAATCGAGGATATGGATTTGGAGCCTAATATTAGCCCGAAATCAATGCATCGATGACGGGCTTCTCAGGTGGCTTTTCGTCTGTGATGCGGATACCTCTCTATGAGGAGTTGTTTCTGCCGCCAGACGCAGCCTGATGCAACGAGGCATTACCGTCCATAAACACCGTCCGGCTCAACCTTCTGAATATTCGTTAAATTGTTGGATCTGGACGGTTGGACGGTGTTTTTTCACGAAACCTTCTTTTTCTGCCCACCGTAAGCCCCGCCCACCATCTTCGATTTTCCACAAGCATGGATAACTTATTTTGATCATTGACAGATTTGCTTAGCAACGGTTATCGTGCTCGGAATGTCATGCCTTATCCTTTTTCAAAATTATTACCAGGAGCACCATAATCATGAACAAGCTTGAGCTGATCCAGGCATTGAAGGACGCCACAAACCTTTCTAAATCCCAATCTGCCGCTGTTGTGGACATTTTCTTCAATGGAATGGCCGATGCCCTGGCCTGCGGTGATCGGGTGGAAATCCGCGGGTTATGCTCTTTTTTTGTCAAGGAATATGGTGCCTACATCGGGCGGAATCCGAAAACCGGCAAAAAGGTAAAAATTGCGCCAAAGAAGCTTCCGTTCTTCAAGCCGGGCAAGGAACTGAAGGATCGGGTTGATTTGTAGATCCCGTATAACACAAGGACAGACCACAATATAAAATGAAAAGGAAACAAAAACGAAAAGGCGATACCAACCAATCGTCTGCTGCATCCGCATACAAGAGAGGCGAGTATCTGTATTTCGAAAAAGGTGATCCTGATACCGCACTCAAATATTTCATAAAAGCTGCCAAGGCTGGATGTGCAAAGGCGTATGGAGAGATTGGGATAATCTTGCATCGCGAGAAGAATGAACCAGACGAGGCAGAAGAATGGTTCATAAAGGCTGAACGATCGAATTCTTTATTTCCAGCCGCACGATACGAATACGGAATGTTGCATTATCTGAGCAAGGACGATTGGGAAACTGGACTGAAATACTTGCTTGAATCTGCAGACCAGGGATTTGAACTGGCCTATGGTGATATCGGAAGCATCGTTTATATGTATAAAGAAAAAATAGATGAAGCGGAGGAATGGTTCAAAAAGGCGGAACAATCCGATTGCCTCTTGGCTCCAGCTGCCTATTATTACGGGCTATTGTTATGGTTGGGAAAAGATAAATGGGAAGACAGTTTCAAATATTTCAAAAAATCAGCTGAAGAAGGATTTGAGCCTGCTTACGGTCAACTTGGTACGATTCTCTACCTGGAAAAATTCGATATTGATGAAGCGGAAAGATGGTTTGAAAAAGCTGAAAAGGCTGATTGCCTTGATGCCCCGCAAGCACATGATTACGGAATGCTATTGATTGAAGAGCGGGGCGAGACAGAGAAAGGCAAGAAATATTTGAAAATAGCTGAAGAGGACGGTTACTTTTAAGGAAACGGTGGGCAAGAGGCAATATACGGAGTTAACCCAAAACTCACACTGGAGGCCACATGACCAAAGCTGAACTTATCGAGAAAATCGCCAAAGATGCCGACATTCCCAAAACCACCGCGAAGGCGGCATTTGATTCCGCGCTGGACGGTATCAAAAAGGGCCTCAAGAAAAGGAACAGCAAGGTCACCCTGGTCGGATTTGGGACCTTTAAAAATGTTTATCGGAAAACTCGGATGGGCCGTAACCCCCAGACGGGTGAAAAGATAAAAATCAAAGGGCGCAGTGTAGTTACTTTCAAACCAAGCAAGAACCTTCCGTAGCGACCTACTATTCTGTCATTCAGGGAGGACCATGTATCTGGTCCACTTTGTTTGGCAAGCGCTTCATCTTTCCATTACATACATGTAACATCTTGCTATTGTTTGTTTTTTTCAGCATATGGCAAGAAAGCTGTAGTTTTAGGAGAACCGTTTTTCGTGAGATAGCCTGAACATAAACCTGGTTACAAAAATAAGGCCCGCTTGATACGAGTTCGCGAGCTTTGCACAGTTGCGGCAACAGATAAAATGATACACGCTTGATCCATAACAGAAAAACGTGGTCGTATTCATCCTGATCATCGGTGCAGAAATTATTGAAGTCGGGCGTCGCTTCGAAGAATTTTAAACTGATTGATTGTACTGCCTGCTTGTGCAACAAAGGCAGCTTGCCTTGCTCGATGTCGCCATTTTGAGTCTTTTTTCGAAAAAAACTGTTGATATTGTATAAGAGGACCCATGATCGAAGAGCTGAAACTTAACCTGTTTCGCATTGAAATTCCGCTGCCCAAAACTCCGCTCAAATATTTGAACGCCTATGTGGTTCGGTCGGCAGAGAAAAATCTGCTCATCGATACCGGTCTGAACCATGAGGCCTGTCTAACCGCCATGCGAAGCGGTCTGAAAGAGATCGGGGTTTCACTGGACCATACCGATATTTTCATTACCCACCTGCATGCTGATCATTACAGCCTGGTTTCCCAACTGGCCACGCCGGCCACCCGGGTATGGTTCAACCGGCCGGACGCGGAAATTGTGGAGTCCTGGGACGGCCTGGAGTGGATGTTCGACTATTCCAGCAGACACGGGTTTCCCGTGGACCGTTTGCGCCCGGCCCTGGCCGCCCATCCGGCCAGCAAATTCGGGTCCGAGTGGAACCCCGAATTCAAGATCATTGCAGATGGGCAGCAGCTTCAGTACGGCGATTATACCTTTATATGCGTCGAGACTCCCGGTCATACCCTGGGACATACCTGCCTGTACGAAGCGGAAAAGAGAATCCTGATTTCTGGGGATCATCTTCTCCTCGACATCACCCCAAATATTACGTGCTGGGCGGATGACCGCAACCCGCTGGGCAGCTATCTTAAGAGCCTGGAAAAGGTGGTCGAACTGGATGTCGACCTGGTATTGCCCGGCCACCGCCGGCTTTTCAACGACCACCGAGGCCGCATCCAGGAACTTCAGGATCATCATCAGCGCCGGCTTAACGAGGTGATGAATATCTTGGACGGCTCAACCTTGTGCGCCTATGATATTGCCTCGCTGATGACCTGGGACATCCGAGCCGCGTCCTGGGATCATTTCCCCGTCGTTCAGCAGTGGTTTGCCACGGGTGAAGCCATCGCCCACCTGCGCTACTTGGAGGAGATGGGGCAGGTGGAGCGGCAGACGCATGACGGGGTCATCCAATTCCATAAAACAGAACGGACGCTTGAAGCAGAATACCTGACGACTGGGCAGGTGAGTAATTCGCAATAGGGTGCTTCACGTATAAAATTGTCTGCGTTGTCAATGCCACCACTACCGTGATAAATCGCAATCTGGGGTAAGGATATCCTCCTCAGAATATAAAGCCTTTGCAGCCCTCTCTCGAACTGCTTTTCAAACTTGGCATTATCCACCTCCCAACCAGTGCAGCGTTTGTGTAACTAAAATTTTAAAAAACGAGTCACAAAGCATTTTGATCAAGGTACTCGGCCCTGAGTGTTCGGGGACGTGAGGGTTGAAATTTATGCTCATATGACGAAGAATGAAGCCTTCACCGCCCTCGACACGATGGTTTTCGGCAACCAATCTACAAAAAATTGAATGAGTACGACGTGACAACGCCTCGTCATTATTCCCAATTGATCGAATTTTCTCCGAAAAACCAAAAATAGAGCATGAGGGAGCGCCAACCGAAACAAATATAATGCAAATGCAATATTTTTTTTTGCGTACGACGAGTTATAAATAACGATCATCAATTTCCCGAAAAATTATTTTTGTCTCTATCAATGTTTCCCCTCTGTTTAGTTTTCATGCGGGTTTAAAAGAAGATGTCCCAGCACAAAATGTGAGGGATTTCGTGCTGGGACATCAGGAGGTGAGAGTATGATGGAGTGGAAATCATGAATCTTCCATCCTCTCAGCTAAATAAATACAAATCACATGCCAAAATGGCCAGGAGTCGCAAGCGGTCCAGGTGGTGAACCTGTTTAACGCAGGAAATTTTGAACGCAACCACTATCGGGGGCGTACCTATACGCAGGCAAGTATCTAATAAGTGTTTTCAATCCATCTGATCGCTTCCGCACGCTGATTGTACCCAGATACCTTTGTGTGGTCGAAAGATTTGCGTGTCGGAGGATAGCTTTTGAAATAATTTCAATAGGTATGCAGGATTGATATACAAAAGTTTCCTAATGCCGACGTAGATCATACGGTCTGAGTTTGACACCGACCATTTTACCAGATTTGATCACCATGATTCTGGCTGCTTCATAGGAAGCCAGAAATTGCCGTCATGGTGGGTGGAAACCATCGCCCTGTTCAGCCTGGTTGCAATCCTCGATTTAACACCACTGCCTGATCACACTGGCGCATTGCTTGCTCGTCAAGTCGGGGCTTCCATATTCGCAGACGAAACCGTTCCTAACAGGAAGGTTGCGTTACCAAGCGTTACCTAATGGGGGGCGAAGTTTATGGAAAACTCTTTTTTCGACCGTCAATCAAGGCGATTGGTATCTCCGCAAAGGAACACCACATTATGGCTATGTGCTCATCGGGTATTAAACGCGATCTGTACTATATGGACCATGGACTCGCTATTTTCGGCATGATTTTTGTTTATTTTATCGAACAAGTTGAATGGTGAGATTTACCAGGCCAGCATTTTCTTTCGCCGGTCACCAGCGCCAAATCAACCAACTCATGGAAAGAGGTCGATACGATGAAAGAGCCGTCACCGACGATTGAATTTTCACCCATTGGTATCATTCGTACTCCATATGAGAATCAAGCCCCTTATCAGCCGATAGTTGAGGATCAGGGCGAATTTCGTATCGAGGTGTTTCCCGCCTACAGTGATGG
The DNA here is from genome assembly GCF_009688965.1 of Desulfosarcina widdelii. Classification (GTDB taxonomy): domain Bacteria; phylum Desulfobacterota; class Desulfobacteria; order Desulfobacterales; family Desulfosarcinaceae; genus Desulfosarcina; species Desulfosarcina widdelii. The sequence goes on from NZ_AP021875.1 coordinate 2,086,422, forward strand.
CCTTTTTCAACTGGCCCGATTTCATTACATCTATGTGATCTGCCAATTGCACAAATCCACAGGCGTCCATTCTCTATCTATCAAACCTCCCTGGACAACCGATACGACAGTGGGAATTTTTGCCAGCCGTTCCCCCAAGCGACCCAACCGGATCGGACTAAGTATCGTACGTCTGGAGCGTATTGAAGAAAACGTACTACACACCTCCGGGATTGATGTTTTTGATGGAACGCCTCTTTTGGACATCAAACCCTATATTCAAGAACTGGATGTCAAACCGACAGCGAACTATGGGTGGCTTGACGATCTTGATGACCGGGACCACTTGATGCTTCACATCAAAGGAATTGCCCACGAATCGTAAGGATGGACTGCTGCCTGGGCGCTTTCGGCTCCTGACCACAAAAAAACCATTTTCGCTAATTAGGCACCCTATGTTCACATTAATATATGGCAACCATGAATTGGAAAAATTTAAAAACGGTTGATTTCCATACATAAGATCCGCGACCATGCCTAATAATCGCTGGAGCAACGTAAGCACCGGTTTGGAAAAACTGTAGCGGAATGCAACGCCCGTATCGTCAGGAGGAATCGCAAGATTAAACGCGATAAATTCGTCATCGAAAAGGATTTTTCGACCTGGAAACCATGAGAAGAGGTCCATAATGGAAAAACGCATCCGGACACAGATTAACCGTCCTTCCCAGATGGGAACATTGGATGTGCAAGGCAAGTCCCTGGTTGCCAGCATTCGCCAAACGGATACCCGCACGACGCCTCTTCATAAAACACCCCTCGAGTACTTTACCATACCATACCTGGCGTAGCATTTCCCCACAATTTTTTCGATTGGGTACGTCCATGGAAATCGTAACGACACATAAAGGAACTGATTTGGATGCGCTGGCTTCCGTCGTTGCGGCGCAACTGTTGTTTCCGGAATCGATTGGCGTTCTTCCCCAATCCCTGAATCCCAATGTTCGGTCGTTCATTTCTCTTCACAGAGATCTGTTTGCCTTTTCTCGCTCATCAGAAATCGATGTCCGTCGCGTCACACGTCTCATCGTCGTCGATACCCATCAGTGGTCACGGTTGGACGGCCTACAGCAACTCAAAGAAAAAAAAGACCTCGAACTCCTTTTGTTCGATCATCACCACGGCGATACCGACCTTAATCCAACTTGGGAATACCGGGATTCCGTAGGCGCCAATATCACCTTGATGCTACGGCAACTGAAAGACACACAAACAAAGCTGGCACCAATTCATGCCAGTCTCTTTCTGGCCGGGCTCTACGAAGACACTGGAAACCTGACCTTCTCTTCGACGACGCCCGAAGATGCCCGGGCCGCGGCGTTGTTGTTTGAAAGCGGCGCCGATCTGAAAATTCTCAGCGCTTTCGTCACCCCGGCATACAGTAAAAAACAAAAAGATCTGTTGTTTGACATGCTTCGGACCGCAAACCGGTTAACGCTGAACGACTGGGTGGTCAGTATCAATCAGCTACGGGTAACAGAACATATCGACAATCTGGCGATTTTGGTTCAGATGGTCAGACAAGTCTTGAATGTGGACGCCGCATTCGGCCTTTTCCTGCTTGACAATGACCGGTGTCTAATCATCGGACGCAGTACGACCGACGACATCAACGTCGGTGCAATCATGCGCTGCATGGGCGGCGGAGGGCATCCCGGCGCCGGCGCCGCCATGATCAAGGCGGTCAATCCAGGGGTCCTCGTGGCATGGATACGCATCTTGATCAGTGGAGAGAGTCGGGTGGCAGGGCAGGTTCAAGATTTGATGACCGTGCCTGTCTTCACTCTGATGCCGGAAACACCCATGGAAACGGCATTGCAAGCCCTCCGGAATCGAGGGATTCACGGGGCTCCTGTAGTGGACGGAGATCGGCTGCTGGGGATAATTTCGATGCGTGATCGGAGGCGTTTGAAAAAACCTGGGCAATACCGGCATGCTGTAAAGACCTTCATGAGCCAACCTGTCCACACGATCTCGCCGGACAAAAGCCCGGCGGCAGCGGCCCACCGGATGGTGAAACACGACATCGGACGATTGCCAGTGGTGGCGGAGGGGAAACTGGTCGGCATCCTCACCCGATCCGATGCCATGGGGCATTTTTACGGACTTTGTCCCCTCGACGGCCATCTTGGCCCTGTCATGACAAACCCTGTGTACAAAAATGCGGCACCATGAACAGCTTCTATGAAATCTGTGCGGGCAAAAACAATTGCGACGCTTCCACATTGGAGCAGACCATCCAGTTGGCGGTGGAAATCGCCCGCGAGGGCCGGGAAGGACGAAAAATAGGTACACTTTTCGTGGTCAGTGATAAAAAAGCGGTCCTGAAGCGATCACGGCCGCTTATCCTCGACCCCTTATATGGACATCCGGAACAACGGAAAAGACTGTGCGATCAGGATGTGCGCGAAACCGTTAAGGAACTTGCGCAGCTGGACGGAGCTTTTATAGTTTCCGGAGACGGAGTGGTTGTATCAGCGGCCCGCTACATCAACGCATCTTCCAGACGCATTGATCTGCCCCTGGGTCTTGGAAGCCGGCACGTGGCCGCTGCCTCCATCAGCCGCGACACGCGGGCAGTCGCGGTGGTGGTTTCCGAAAGCGCCATTGTCCGTGTTTTCAACGATGGCCGTCTAATAGCGGAAATCATTCCCGAAGTATGGCTTTTCGCTCAGGAAGCGACCAAGATCAAAAGCCCGCGGCTTGAAAGAACCATTGGGGACGTGAAAATCATCGCCGAAACCCTGGAAAAATACAACCCCACGAATTAAACCGTGGGGTAACTATATCACACTAAACCGTTTTAAGCGGCAACTTCAAGACCGATCCGCTCTAAATGAACACCCTTCATTTCCTCCTTGAACCTGCTGCTCACAGATGCAAATCAATTATGGCATGAATGTTGATAATTACGTTTGCCAGGTCAATTGGAATCAAGTGCGCGATTCTGCAAAATGGATCAACCGAGAACAATGACAGTTAAGGAATGCTTTCGTTTTTTAAGTAAAGGAGAGGCAAGCAAATGGAAAAACGGGATGTGATCATTATTGGAGGGGGACCAGCTGGACGTACCATCGCTCATATGCTGCATCAACTCGGTCAGGGCTTGTCCGTCACACTGATCAAGGATGAAAAAATAAATGTAAACCGTTGCGCGGTGCCCTATGGCATCCCGGATCAAATGCCTCTGGAGAAATTTCAGATACCCAATTCGCTGGTAACGGATTTCGGTACCGAGCTGGTCGTTGACCGGGTGACTGAGATCAATACCGAAAAAAAACAGGTTTCCACGGCCCATGGTGGTGTGTACGCGTACAACCACCTCGTATTATCAACCGGCTCACGGCCCCTTATCCCGCCGATTCCCGGAGTGGAGAGTGAAGCAATCACCCCCGTACGATCTCTTGAGGACTTGTCTGCCCTGCGGCGGTTGGCCGCAACCGGCAAACGCGCCGTGGTGGTCGGCGGTGGCTATATCGGCATCGAAGTCGCGGTGGTGCTGCGGCAAATGGGGCTCGCTGTGACCGTGGTGGAAATGCTTCCCTCCATCCTCATGGCAACGACTGAGCCCGAATTCATTCAATTGGTGAACGATGAATTGGAATGCAAAGGGCTTCGCCTCCTGACCGGGGAGAAAGTGGTCGAATTCATCCATTCAGCCGAGGACCAGATATCTGTAAAACTAGGCTCCGGGAATGCGCTGCCTGCGGATTTTGTGGTTCTCTCGGTGGGTGTGGTTCCCAACATGACGCTGGCAGCCGAAGCAGGCATCCGCACCAGTCCGTTGGGCATCTGGGTGGATGAACAGTTGCGTACCGATGCCCAAGATGTTTACGCTTGCGGAGACTGTGCCCAAAAGAGGTCTTTGGTCACCGGAGAACCAACCCGCGGGGAGTTCGGGACCAATGCGGTTTTCATGGCGCGCACCGTTGCCCGCAACATCTTGGGACAGCAGAGAACTGATCCCGGCGTCCTCAATGCCAATGTCACCGCCGTGTATGATTACAGCCTTGGCTCCGCCGGACTGACCGAACAGATGGCCAAAGACGCCGGTTTGGATGTCCTCACGGGCTATTCTGAGGTATTGAGCAAATACCCCATGATGCCCCAGGTGGATACCATCCGAACCAAGCTGGTGTTTAACCAGAAAAACCGCAGGCTGATCGGTGGCAGCGTTCTGCGCAAAGGAAATTGTTCGGCCCATAATATCGATTTCATCTCCTTTGCCATTCAGATGGGCGCAACCATGGACGATCTTCTGAACTATCAGTATGCCACCCATCCGGAGCTCGCTGCAAAACCGTCCGACAATATGTACGTGTTTGCAACCAAAGACGCCCTGGGAAATGCGTAACCGACGAGTCCTGCCCAGCTACCGATAGAATCATGAGGACGGGTGGAAGCGACGGCGCCAATCGCACGACAAAAAGTAACTTTCTGGCGTTTCTTTGGCATGCACTTTTTTTGGCGTTTGTATCCACGTTTATCGACGTCAACACCATCCTCTCCTCTTTTATTTTGAAGATTGGCGGCTCAGGCACTCATGTGGGCATCCTTACAGGCGTCTCGATCGGACTACCTTGATAACCCAGCTCTTGTTTGCTGGATTCCTTGCAGGACAAAAGCACAAAAAGCCGTTTTTATTTTTGGGGTTTTATCAGCGGGTTTTTGCGCTGTCGGGCATGGGCTATACCATTGCCGGTTCAAGTGATCCCACATAGCTTTTTACGTTGGTATTTTTCTGGATCGGAATCTTTTCAGTCAGTGGCGCTTTGGCTGGTATCTCCTATACAGATATTCTCGGGAAAAGCCTTCCAATGCCTTCTGCGCAGGTATCAGCGGTGCGCTCAGTCTGACCAAGGTTCTCTTCCCAATCGCTGCCGGGGTGCTGATCCAGGTCTTCACGTTTACAATCATTTTTACCGCTACCGCATTGTTTTTAGCGGCGTCCCTATGGTTCATTGTACAAATACGGTGCCCCCATCGGCTCAATAGCTAAACCGTGACAATGTCTCCACTAATTACGCGTCCTTATGTTTCCCCATAATCGTTGGAGCGACACCTGGCAGCTTCTATCGTTCTACTGCTCCGTTACTTTGCGTTACTTACCTTGGTTTTTACGAAAGAAGTAACGTTACTCACCCATCCCCATCATGTCATCATCGAAAAACCCACTTGAAGCTTAGTCTGTAAGCTCAATAACCATCTAATAATAAATAAAAATTAATCTTTGTTCCTTTATCGCCGATTGGCACATAATTTGATTTACCCTATGGTAAATGCAAAGTGATGCTTCGGGGGCCCCATTACTTTAGCATTCAAACCGGCACTTGGAGGAGTTCTCTACCCACACCGATGCCATCCAGACTGTTTTGGATGGAAAAGAAAGGAGGCAAGGGAAATGTATAAAAAAATTCTGTTTCCCACATGTCTGAAGCCTTATTGCGATCACATTTTCAAGTATGCTCTCCAATTGGCAAAAGACAATGATGCCAAACTGTGGATCTATCATGGACTTGGCCGTCTGAAAATAGATCAGGAGCAGGTAGAGGAAGCCATTAAAGATGCCGAAGCCAAAGTCCAAACATCCTATGCTGACAAGATGAAGGAACTCGGCTTTACCAACTACGCTATAAACATGTCCGACGGCGATGTGGTCACCGAGATTACCAAACTGGCTCGAAACATGGCTGCCGACGTCATGGTAATGGGGACCTCCACAGATGCCCCCATAGATTTAGGTGATAGCTCCAACGTAGAAACCTTTGGAGAAACCGCCAAAGAGATCCTCTTGTTGGCTCCCTGTCCGGTTACGATCATTCCGCCGGCTCTGGTTCCCGGTCTTGGCTAAACAAAAAGCTATAAAGGATTATAATTTCAACGAGTGTCAAATCACTGCAAGGGAGAATGTCATGAAAGCAAAAAATTGCTGTAAAACAATGGAAATGGAACTGACTGGATGGAAGGCGATAGTTTACGAGATTACCCGAAAAATGGAAGCCCTTCCAGGCGGCAAAAGGGAGGAAATTCTGCCGAACATTGAAGACCTGCACATCCTCATTACAGAGATGGACGACCGTATCGATCAGATCCGGGCAAACTGCACCCCGGAAACCGGTATGGATGACATTAAGACGGATAGAGAGGCCTTCAACGCCGCCATCTCGACGCTGCGTGTGACCACAGAGGAAGCAATGAAAGGGCTCGGCGGCGGCGACTTCGGCGGATGATAATTCAAGATCCAGGGGCGACAACGGCTATCGTTGTCGCCCCTGACTGTGTAGTTGATATTTAAACTCTCACGCTTTTCCGACATCTATAATTGTCTTAGGGGCACCGGTTTCAAAAAAATCACATTCTCAGAGGAGATATATTTTATGATAACCGTTACTGAAACGGCCACCCAAGAGCTTATCGATTATTTTAAAGAAAAAGATTTTTCACCTATCCGCATATTTTACAATGCTGGTGGCTGAGGCCCCCCGTCATTTGCGCTGGCTCTGGACGAGCACAAAGAAACAGACGAAATCTTCAAAGTAAAGGATTTTATCTTCATCGTCGAAAAAGCATTGGTGGATACCGTGCAACAGATCACCATCGACATGACTGCAAGAGGGTTCACGGTGACCGGCGCGTTGGTACCAAGCGCCCCTGGTTGCTATCCATGTGCCTGAACGCGCAACCACCACGTGAACGACCTTTTGTATCAAGTGACGTGCTACACCTGCATAGCAGGAGGTATCAGGTTGCCCCCTTGAAGGGGGCGTTATCGTAGGGAAAGCCCCGTTGGGGCTTGGTTTCAATCACATACTCGAAATCCAGTTCCATTTGTTGTTTCTCAAATGCCTCTTGCTGGCGAATATAGGTTCGTATGGTTTCTTCATCTAAACCCACTGTGCTTACACAGTATCCGCGAGACCAAAAACTTTTCGGCGTCGTTTGGCCTTTCCGATACATATACCGGTGGATGCGTACAGCACTTTTGCCTTTCAAAAAACCGATCGTGAAGGGGATGCTGTATTTGGGAGGGAGGCTCAGATACATGTGCACGTGGTCGGGCTTTAATGTACCCTCCAGTATTTCGGTCCCTCTTTGGCGGCACAGATCCTTCAATGTCTCTCCGACCAAACGCTTGAATTTGCCGTATCGCTTTCGTTTCCGGTACTTCGGGGCAATCACCAAATGGTATTTACAATCCCAACGTACATACGATAAACTTTTCAAATCATGCATAGGTTCTTCCTCCTTTAAGTCCCTACGGGGCTTTCCCGGTGGAAGAACCTATTTTCTTTCTCGCGGGGCCGGTAGAACCTTTCCGCGTCCACCACTAAAAGTGTTGGCTTAATGCCAGAGTTAACGTAAAGCCGAATTCTCTCAGAAAATTATGGTAAAAACCTTACTGAGAGCACCTACTGGTGATAGGCAAGATCGCCGCCGCTTTGTTCGATACTTGATGGAAAGAAAATTGGATGCAAAGCTTTCGTTGAATAATGGATATCAGCATTGGTTTCAACGGAGGCAATGCGACAAATGATGGATTATTCATGCCGGGTTAATGTATGCGAATTGTGAAATACCATTGAGCATGAGTTCGTGCTATGCTCCAATACTCAAATTCAGGTGTCTGGCCTGCCAATCGAAATTCGCGATCCTTCCAGTAATCTCTATCTACCGTTTTCCGGAGAGAACTCGCGCGTCGAGCGTCGCAAGAAGTCAAACAAGTGGAAATTACTGCGGCTTTTGAAATAATTGGAATGGAATAAAATCGAAGTCGGCCGAGAAATTGGCTTAGCCTTACATCAACATGAAAATAGTTGAAGAAATAAAATATGAGCTATAATCGAAAGTTGTGTTTAGGAAGGTAGGTGGTGTATCCCCGGTTGATTGTTCTCGAGGCAATTAACCGGCCAACGATTGGAAAGGATACACGCACCATGAGCAAAGATAACGTAGTCGAGCTGAAAAAACCAGATGTCTTTGTAAACGATCCTATCTCCGAGTGGGCTACAAAACGCCAGCCCAATTTGAACAGGCCATGAAATCAGCGGTTTGCTTTTAACCGTGTCTATTTTTTTGGGAAAAGTCCACTGGTCTCAGGAAAGAAAAGATATTAAGACAATAAATTTGGGCAGGATTCTTCCCCGATCTTGCCAAATTATCCAATTCTTGGGCCACAGTCTGTGCCGGGCCTATGTATTGATTTTTTACAACCTGTCAGAAAGCCTAACACCCATTAGGACGAACCATATTTAGATATTGACAAAAATACTCAACAAAAAATTGTTGATAGAATCGTTGAGGCCCTGGTACACCTTTTGCCTAATAGAGCCTGAGGATGTCCAGCAATAAGTGAAGTGATGAAAGCGCTTACCAACACTCTATATGGAGGTAAACGATGAGTATTCGGAAGCAGTTTCTGAAAAGCAAACCGGTGTGCAAAGTTACTTTCAAGATTCCTAAAGAGATCGAAGGGGAAGCAACATTGGCACATGTGGTTGGCGATTTCAATGACTGGTCAACTTCGGCGACACCTATGAAACGGTTGAAAAATGGTGGATTTAGCGTAACCGTCGATCTGGAAACCGGACGACCCTATCAGTTCCGCTATCTGTTGGGCAAGGACTCTTGGGAAAACGATCCTGATGCCGATGGTTATGTTCCGACTCCATTCGGTGACAGCCTAAATTCGGTAATCAGCTTATAGCCTTAGGACTGTTTCCTTAAATTTTGGGTGCTTATACAGGGACTATGGTTTGGGTTGCATAATAGAGGTAGTGTTTTGCCTTCTCCAAAGGTGAAAAAATGGCAAATGTTTTGATCATAGACGACAATACAACCACAGCAGCCATTCTGAGGATAACCTTATCACGGCAACTGCACATTGTCGGACGGAGTGAAGATATAAGGGATGCAATCAATCCAGTCGACGTCTCCGGACCTGATCTTGTATTGATCAACCAAGCCTTTAAAAATAGTTCAGGTTGGGAGATCTTCAATTATCTGAAACAGATCAAGCCCAATTTGCCAGCCATAGTATATGTACTGGAGCACCCTACCACTTCGGGAGCACAATGGGTATGCAAGGTCGTTGAGGCGGTATTATCAGAAATCATGAGCGACAACGAAAATACCCTCTTTTTTGGCACTTAGCAGTTTGAGGAGCCCTGAAATTAAGAATGGACAAACCCCTGCCAAAAGACCTTTCCTGCCTCTATCCACCGCGTACCTGATTTGCCATGTAAATTTTTCCGATGATTCGAGGGGAGCATCTATCGCAAAATTTGACAAAAGGTGCAATTCGGCAACTACTCTGGAACGTTCCGATCCAGCGGTAGCGCTTTTCGCCGACCGCTGGAATCGGTTAGCTATAAATTCTTTACTTTGGAACTTTGCTCAGCGGAATATCCAGCGCCTTCGCCACACCTTCGCCGTATGCCGGGTCGGCCTTCAGGCAGTTGCCGATGTGGCGGATTTTGATCATTTCCGGTGCATCACCCATGGCCCGGGCAGTGTTGCCAAACAGCGCATCCTGTTGCTCCTTGGTCATAAGCCGAAATAGCTTTCCCGGTTGGGTATAGTAGTCGCTGTCATCATCGCGGGCGTTCCAATGGTCAGCGGCTCCGCTCAATGCCAGAGGCGGCTCGGAAAAATCGGGCTGTTCCTGCCATTCACCATAACTGTTGGGCTCATATCCGAGTGTTGAGCCATAGTTGCCGTCTACCCGCATCTGGCCATCACGATGATAACTGTGAAAGGGGCAGCGAGCCCTATTCACCGGAATGAGGTGATGGTTGACCCCTAACCGGTAGCGCTGAGTGTCACCGTAGGAAAAAAGCCTTCCTTGGAGCATCTTGTCGGGGGAAAAGCTGATGCCCGGCACCACATTGGCTGGATTAAACGCCGACTGCTCGACCTCGGCAAAGTAGTTTTCCGGGTTCTTGTTAAGCTCCATGACTCCCACCTCAATTAGGGGAAAATCCTTTTTGTACCACACCTTGGTCAGATCAAAAGGATTGTAGGGGTGTTTGGTAGCCTGTTCCTCGGTCATGATCTGGACGAACAGAGTCCAGCGAGGAAAATCGCCTTTTTCGATGGAGTAATAGAGATCGCGTTGATTGCTCTCGCGACATTTACCGATTACGGCCTCAGCTTCCGCATCGGTCAGACACTTGATCCCCTGCTCCGTCTTAAAGTGAAACTTGCACCAGAAACGCTCATTGTCGGCGTTGATGAAGCTATAGGTGTGGCTGCCATATCCGTTCATGTGACGAAAGGAAAACGGAATACCCCGATCACTCATCGTAATGGTTACCTGGTGCAGGGCTTCAGGCAGGGATGACCAGAAGTCCCAGTTGTTTTTGGCGCTTCGCAGGTTGGTACGCGGGTCCCGATGAACAACATGGTTGAGATCCGGGAATTTGAGCGGGTCACGGAGAAAGAAAACCGGCGTGTTATTGCCCACCATATCCCAATTGCCCTCCTCGGTGTAGAATTTGAGCGCAAAACCACGGATGTCGCGCTCGGCGTCTGCAGCACCGCGTTCTCCGGCAACGGTGGAAAAACGCGCGAACATTTCAGTTTTTTTGCCGATCTCGGAAAAGATCTTGGCGCGGGTGTATTTGGTGATGTCTTGGGTTACGGTGAAGGTGCCATAGGCCCCGGAGCCCTTGGCGTGCATCCTCCGTTCGGGGATCACCTCCCTGTCGAAATGGGCCATTTTTTCCAGATACCAAACATCCTGAAGCAGTTGGGGGCCGCGAGGCCCGGCAGTCATGACGTTCTGGTTGTCTGTTACCGGAGCCCCTGCGTTGGTGGTAAGTTTTTTCTTATCGTCTTTCATTAAAATTCTCCTTTTTCACTATTTGGTTTCGTTCTGGTAACGCCAATCGTTTATTCTCCATCTGGGGTAACGACAAAGCCGCTTTTCCCAAGACCGGTTGCCGATGAGGTCCCGGCAATTCTCGCAAGATAGGAATCACCCAGCTTCTCGATATGCCCACCAATGTTGTCGAAATAGTTCATGTGGGCCTGTTCTTCATCGATAACGGTCTCGAAAATTTTCATGGTCGTACTGTCGCCGTTTTCCCGGCAGATCTGAAGGTATCCGTTATATGCATCGACCGTGTCATCCTCCAATTTGGTATCGAAAGGGAAGATGCCATTGACTTCCTGGCCCTTGATTACCTTGGCCGCCAACTCGGAGGTCGGCTCTCCACCAAGTTCCTTGATGCGTTCGGCGAACATTTCCGCGTGCCGCATCTCATCGATGGCGATCAGTTTGATCTTGGCTGCCAGTTCGCCGTAGTCCATGTCGTCCAAGTTGTAATGCTGATTCATGTACTGGCTGATGGCATGCAACTCCATGGCCCGGGCTTGATTCAGCGCTTCGATCACTTCTTTTCTTCGTTCATCTTTTGTTGGATTTGCCATTTTGTTCTCCTTTTTATTGTGTTTCTCGGTTGAAAGTTGCAGCATCAAATGTTGCCATCCCTGTAATCAGGTCCACTTTTTAGCCATACCGCCAGCACCATGCCCAGCATGGCAAGGCATTCCATGTCCAGATAAGCATCGGCATGATTCTCGAACAAAATCGTGCAGTCAGCCGGGAATTCTTCGTCCTGGTCATTGAACAGCATTAACAAATTAACCTTGGGTAGCGCTGGAAAATTGATGGATAGGTCACAGCTGAATGGTGCGTCAGCTGGCTGACCTTCCAGGACTTTGCATGCTTCCTTCAGATCATTCAAAGTTCCGGAGAATGTTTTACTAATGGGTTGCTCCGCAGTATTCCTGAACCCGCCAGCATAGGGCGCCGCGTCCTTGAAACTGTGGTACCTGAGCCACTCGTTGGCCGCTGGCGGCTCTTGTTTGGGACATAAAAGCAGATATTTACACAAGATGACGCTAACCGCATGGATGGGCCGCCTTCCCTCTGCGTCTAGTACGCCTTTGCTCGAGACGCGATGTGGAATACCGTAAAATGGGATAATCGCCGTATCTCCATCTATCTCAATACCGAGGCGTTTGCCTGCGAGACTCAGATCGATCGCAGATACTTCAGTGAGGTAATTTTTATAAATTTTGTCGAAAACCGGTGCTTGTTTCATAACGCCTCCCCGTTACCACAATCTCCAAAGGACCTTTTCTCCCTGTTTTTCGCCTCGTACCTTTTCCATATGCCGAAGCGTGGCAAATTCGCGCTCCAGATCTTTGAGTTGTAGGTCTGAACCCAATTCGACGAGCAATTGTGCAGGCTCCATGGCTCCCTTTTCTTCCAGAAGCTTCAACATCTGCGATTGAATCGGCGTCAGCGTGCGCTTTTTCCCAGTGCTTTTCTCGAAGTTCTTGGCACTGTGAACTGCCCATGGATCACAGGTTTTCAAAGGCGAGAGCACGATCATGCAGCAATCCTCGCAAAGCGTTTTTCCAAGATGTTCATGCTCGTCTCCGGGCTTGATATCCTGCTTGCAGCGATCACACTCCATTTTGACCTCCAGTGTTGGCGTTGTTCAGTTCGTCCATCAGGTATAAGGCACAATAGGCTGCTGTGGGTCCGCCACCGATGAGAATCGCTACACCCGCGGCTTCCAAAATTTCCTCGCGGCTTGCGCCCAGTTGCAGGGCTCCCTTCACCTGTTCACGCAGACATGGCTCACAGCGCAATGCAGCTGTTACCGCCACCATCATAAGCTTCTTCGTTTTCGCGTCCAAGGTGCCGTCACTCGTCGCAGCTGCTTGCAGGCCACGAAAAGCCTCCATTACTGACGGGAGTCCTTCTTCAAGGGATGCAAGGGCATCTGTCAATTCCGGTTTCATATGATAACCTCCTAAAAAAATGGACCACTATGGTTCGCATTTATGCGATGGCCTTCGTGGTCCATGGTTATAAATGTGCTGCGCTATCAATAATTATTTGTGATGGATCAAAAGGAATTCAGCCGACTCAAGAATATTGAACCGGTGCTCTTGCAATGCCTTGAATCGAATTGCCTTGTTTGGTCCTAAGTCATACACTTGTCCGGCTATCGTCACTTCTATTTTCCCGGAAAGCACCATACACACTTCAGCGGTGTTTTCATGCCGCTCTGGCTCCCAAATTTTCGGAACGCCTTTTTCTGCCCTAACGTGGTAAATCTCGAAGTCTGGGAACCATGTGTGGGAAACGTTGATCCCTTTTTTTTTGAATGTGTTCAGGGTGCCTTGCTCGCACTGGGCGACCTCGGCGAGACGGATCAATTCGCTCGAAGACAGGTTGAAAACAAGGCTCAAGGATTCAATCGTGTCTAATGTGGGATTGCCGCAACCGCCTTCGATCTTCATGATCGTCGCTCTTGTCAAGCCGGCCTTCTTGGCCAACTGGTCAGCGGTTAGGCCCCGTTTCATGCGAAGGGTACGGACAACCGAAAAATCAAATCGTGATAAATTTGTCATCAATTATCCTTGCTCTGAAATGTTAATTGTAATAACCATTTTGTAAAATAAAGTCAACTCCTCGATGACCGCCCAATATTGATGGAACCATTTTTGAAGAAAAGGCTATTTTAGTGGACAAATCCATTGCAAACAAAGTCTCCCATAAAGCTGATCCGATTAAGAAGGAATATTTAACAAGCTGCAAACGCTTTGATGGTAGTTGGAGTTTGACTGGTGACCCGATGCAATGGTTGCGAAATTAACTCCTGCCTTTTATCCGCCATTATAGAAAAAAATAATTATTTTCGATGATCATATCAAAATTTCAAATTTCCGAATTGACTTTATGAGCAAATGCTATTAAACTTTTAAAATCATTTCTAAAAATCAACCCCTTAACAGATATTGATTATTCACGATTTAAAAAAGGAGAGCTGATGTTAAGACAACCTTGGAGCCCGTATTTAGCCGGTGGCTTGACGGGTGTGCTGCTCGTATTGTCAGTGTGGGTCGCAGGCAATTTTTTCGGAGCTTCAACCACTTTTTCCCGTAGCGCGTCGGTTATTGAGGAAGCCGTCGGCATCAATACCTCGAAGATAGAGTATTTTACAACCAGCAAGGGAAAATACGGTCCAGGCTCGTTGCCAAATTGGCAATTGATGTTTCTGGTCGGCATTATTATCGGTGGATTCGTAGCATCAAAATTATCTGGGGATTTTCGCATTCAAGCAGTTCCTGACATGTGGCAGGAACGCTTCGGACCCAACCCGGTGAAGAGGGCCGTGGTTGCCATTATCGGTGGAACAATTGCGTTGTTCGGCGCCAGGCTTGCCGGTGGCTGACCCAGCGGCCATGGACTGAGCGGTCTGGCTCAGCTTTCGATCAGTGGATTTGTCGCATTGGCAGCCTTTTTTATCGGTGGCCTGATTTCCGCCAATCTGATGTACGGTACACAAAGGAAATAAACATGAGTCTGATTTACGGCATTGTTACAGGCATTCTCTTCGGCTTTTTACTGCAGAAAGGACATGTCCTGAGGTACGATAAACAGGTTGGGGCTTTACGATTGATGGATATGACCATTTTCAAATTCATGTTGAGCGCTATCATAGTGGCGGCAATCGGCATCTATCTTCTTAAAGACCTTGGCCTGATTCAACTGAGTATGAAATCAACGTCCATCGGTGCACAAGTCATCGGTGGCATGCTTTTTGGTATTGGATGGGGCCTGCTGGGCTATTGTCCGGGAACAGCTGCCGGTGCTCTCGGTGAAGGCCGTATTGATGGCCTGTGGGGCATTTTGGGTATGTTGTTAGGGGGTGGGATATATGCTTCGGCCTTTCCGTTTATGAAAGCATACGTTCTCCCGTTAGGCAACTATGGAAAAGTCAGCCTGCCGCAGTTGATTGGTATCAATCATTGGATCGTGATTCTGGTAATCGCTGCGTTTTTAATTCTATTGTTCCGTTTTTTCGAGAAGAGAAACCTATAAACTATCTTTATTACTTTCCTATAAAAAGGATCGCTGTCTTAGTTTCCAGTTAATGGCACATCAAAATCGAAAAGATGAGATGGTAATTGTGAGTGTTAAAAAATGATACAGAAAGGGGGAATGAATGGCAAAGAAGAAATTCAAACATATATGTGAATGCACCAACTGTGGAAATGAAGCTGAAATGGTTGTTACCTGCACATTAGCCGAAGAAAGCAACAAAGATGTTAAGCCAAAAATTGTTCCGAAGGGGGAAAGTAAAACAAAAGGTCATGCAGTTTGTTCACACTGTGGTGGGGAAGCCGACATCTGGCTCGATGTATAGCCAATCGCAGTCAAACAAACAACTCTCTTGAACAAAGAGGAAATCAATAAAAAAGGAGGCATTGATGCCGGAAGAAGCTGAAGTCGGGTGTGCCCGACCAACTGGAGGGCCGGTGGGAGAGCCGGTCGAAGAAACGGTGGAGGAAAAAAGCAAACCCGATGCAAAGGAGATATCAATGATTCACGTGGGAGAAAAAGTACCGGATTTCGTGGCACCGGGATATCAACAAGGCAAATTTATCAACGTTAAACTGTCCGACTATCTTGGCAAGTGGGTGCGGCTCTGTTTCTACCCGGGCGATTTCACCTTCGTCTGAGCCACCGAAATTTCTGCGGTCGCAGAAAAATATCCGGAATTCCAAAAGCTGGGGGTTGAATTGCTTTCCATGAGTATCGACAGCATGTTCGTCCACAAAATGTGGGATGATCACGAGTTGTCCAAAATGGTCGACGGCGGGGTGCCCTTTCCCATGCTCTCCGATGCCGGTGGAAAAATTGGTCGTTTGTACGGTATCTTCAACGAGGCAGCCGGCGTGGAAAACCGGGGCCGTTTCATCATCGATCCGGATGGCGTGTGCCAAGGGTTCGAGGTGCTGACGCCGCCGGTGGGCCGTAATGTAATGGAAAGTATCCGGCAGGTGCAGGCCTTCCAACTGGTTCGTGAAACCATGGGCGGGGAGGCGACGCCTTCGGGATGGCGCCCAGGCAAAAAGACCTTGAAGCCCGGGCCAGATCTGGTGGGCAACGTCTGGAAGGAATGGAAAACGGAGATGGCATTCGACTGATCAGTTTCCCTTCTTCCTACCCAATCATTATTTTGCAGCGAGGCTGGGATATCAGACAGATATGGCACTTCTTATCTTAAATATTCCAGCCTTTTAAAAATAAACGAAAGGAAGGGACTATGCGCTGGAAACAATTCTTCACTCCGGCAAAATCGATTTCTGCCGAGGAAGCCAAAATGTTTATGGCAGAAAAGTCTCAGGACGAATTCAATTTGATAGATGTCCGCCAGACCAAGGAGTATGAAGCCAGCCATATTCCAGGTTCCAAACTGATCCCCATTGCCGATCTGGATAAACGGCTTGACGAGATCGACCCGTCAAAGCCGACCCTGGTCTACTGCGCTGTCGGCGGGAGGAGCCGTGTAGCGGCTCAAATGCTGTCAGGCAAGGGGTTTGATAATGTCATCAATGTTAAAGGCGGCATCAAAGCATGGGACGGTCATTTTGCCGTGGGGACCGAAGAACTGGGTCTTGAGCAACTAACCGGAAAGGAATCCATCGAAGAGACGCTGGTCGCGGCATATTCACTTGAGGCAGGACTGCGTGACTTCTATCTTTCCATGAACGAAAAAGTTCGTCAGGATGAAATAAAAAGGCTGTTTCAAAAGCTTGCCCAAATCGAAACCCTGCACCAAGATCGAATATTCGATGAGTACCTTCAGGTTAGCGGAAGCCAGGTAAGCCGTGAAGAATTCGAAAATGACCTTGTGATCAATGCCGTAGAGGGGGGCTTGACCACGGATGAATACATCCAGATGTTCAAACCGAATTGGGATTCCGCGGTTGACATCATCTCGCTGGCCATGTCCATTGAAGCCCAGGCCCTGGATCTCTACACCCGCGCATCGGAAAGAAGCAAGGATCCGCGAAACGCAGCGGCGTTGAAAAAGATCGCGGAAGAAGAACGGGTGCACCTGGAACAACTGGGTAAACTCATGGATGAAAGGATTTAAACGTGGGTAAACATCTGGTTCTTATCGGTGGCGGGCATGCCCACATGGTTACCCTGGCGAAATTGCATACCTTTGTTGAAAAGGGCCACCGCGTCACCGTTATCGGACCGTCGGACCATCATTACTACTCGGGAATGGGGCCGGGGATGCTTGGCAGGACTTACACACCGACTGAGATACGGTTTGCAACCCGACATGTCGTGGAAAAGCAAGGGGCGGCGTTTATCCGGGAAAAAGCGGTCGAGATTCTGGCCGGGGAAAAGAAAGTGAAACTGGCTTCTGGAGAGACGGTTGGCTACGATTTCATTTCCTTCAATGCCGGGAGTCATGTGCCTCGCCTTGATTTGCCCGAGGATGCCAAGGATGTCTATGCGGTCAAGCCGATTGAAAGGCTGATGGAAGCTCAGGCGCGCATCCTTGAATCAACCGCGCAAAATAAAATCAACATCGGCATTCTGGGGGGCGGACCTTCTTCAGCTGAAGTCTCCGGAAACATATGGCAGCTTGTACGGGATGCCGGCGGTACGATGCCGCACATCACGATTTTTGCCGGCAAACGATTCATGTCGCGTTTCCCCGACAATGTCCGTTCCAAAGTTGAGCGATCACTCACACGGCGGGACATAAAAATCAACACCAGCGGATACGTGAAATCTGTTCAATCAAGGAAGCTGACGCTATCATCCAATGAAACACAAACATTGGATCTCATTTTTCTGGCCGTCGGCGTCAAACCGAACCCCATATTCAACAATTCGGGACTGGCTACGGGCCCAGATGGCGGACTGCGTGTCAACGAATTCCTTCAGAGCGTCGATTATCCGGAAATGTTTGGGGGCGGTGATTGCATTTATTTCGAAAAACAGCCCTTGGACAAAGTTGGTGTTTATGCGGTCCGGCAGAATCCGGTACTGTATCATAATCTCATGGCCGCTCTGGAAGATACACCGATGCAAGCATTCGATCCAGGTGGCGATTATCTACTCATTTTTAATCTGGGTGGCGGAAAAGGGGTGTTGCGAAAACGCAGGTTGTTGTTTGGGGGTAAAATCGCCTTTACGGTCAAAGATTATATCGACCGCAAATTTATGAAAGAATTCCAGGCTATCGAATAATTCATCGTCCGTCTGAGAACCGTTAACATTCGACAATGAGAAACCATGGGATTTTGGTGTGAAACAAATTAAGAATTGGTCTGCATTACACTTTTTGGCATCTTTGGGCGCAGGGGGAATGTCGGTTACTTTTTTTATGTATCTTTTGTTTTGGGTACCACATCCTGGCAAACCCATTCCAGTTTTTAATGACTGGCTCTCATACATACAAACAGCTAGTCTTGGAAAGCAAGGAATGATCCTTCTCGGACTTATTGGAATTCTTGTGTTCGGATGGTTTCATTTCAGATGGTTGATTCTGAATTTTGTTCAGTATCGGATATTTAAATCAAATGGAGGCGTTAAAGAAATCATCGGTACTAACGCGCACACCCAACTTATGGCGATGCCATTGACTTATGCGATGAGTATTAACATCTGTTTTATTATCGCAGCCATTTTTATCCCCGGTCTATGGGGGGGCATAGAATGGCTCTTTCCCGTTTCGATAATGCTTTTTCTTATAATCGGTATATGGGCAAGTCGTATTTACCTGGATTTCTTTAGCCACGTCCTGCAACACGGCAGTTTCGATCATACAGCCAACAACTCACTGAGCCAGCTGCTGCCCAGCTTTGCCTTTGCAATGATCGGTGTTGGGCTCGCTGCCCCGGCCGCAATGAGTCATAACGATGTGGTCATCGGAACAAGCTATTTGTTGTCCATTTTCTTTACTACAGGTGCTTTATTCTTGGGCATGATCAAATTGGTTATCGGGATGAACGATATATTCAAACAAGGCGTATCACGGGCTTCGTTGCCCACACTTTGGGTGGTTATACCGATATCGACTACGGCAGGCATTGCCATAATGCGGTTAAGCCACGGTCTTCATACGTTGGAACTCGGTCACGGGGCATCAAACTATATTTTGCTGGCAATCATTTTTTCAATTCAAATTGTATTTTTTCTTATGGGTTGGGCTGTCATGAATCGAATGAATTATTTCCATGCACTGCTAAACCACCAGGAGGACACACCTGTTACTTTTGCTCTTATTTGTCCCGGCGTAGCTTTCGTTGTAATGGGGCATTTCGTTTTGAACAAGGTTATCACAGTTAGCGGAATTATTTCTAAATTTGGATATGTATACATTGGCTTTTCCTTTCTATTGATTGCTTTGCAATTCATCACAGGCTGGTTGTTGCTCAGGCTTGCACGAGAACAGCTCAAACGGTCATAGCTATCAATGAGGCACAATGACAAATTTGTTGGTTTTTATTAAGAAATATCTGCATTGGCTGATCATAGCAGTGATTATCGCAGGACTTTTAAATTTGAAAATTTTTGGAGGTCTTGAGGTTTCCAAAACCCTGCTGGTGGGTATTGTTGTTTTTTGGGTAATTTTTCCTGTCATGGTCAATACAGACTTTGAAAGGGTCTTTGCTCATTTTAAAGAGCCTCGACCTGTATTCTGCTCACTGATGCTTAACTTTATAATCTCCCCGGTTATCGCATGGGGTGTGGCCCACTTTTTTCTTGCCGAATATCCGGACTTATCGATTGCCCTTCTGGTCATTGCCTTATTACCAACAAGTGCTATGAGCGCAGCGTGGACGTCCTTTTCAGGCGCACGCATGTCAACAGCATTATACCTGATACCAATCAATTTACTTTTCGCAGCCTTTATCGGGCTACCGTTTATTCTTCCCCTTTTTTCAGGAGATAATTTTAGCATTGATAAATTTCTGATCATTAAAAATATCTTAATGGTTTTTTTAGTACCATTGGTTCTTGGCGATTTGACAAGAAGACTGTTAATTTGGACCAAAGGGCAAAGTGTATATCAGGAAAAGATTAAGCCACAACTTGGTGGCATTTCTGCTATTGGTGTTTTAACTCTTTTGTTTTTGGTCATATCATTGAAGAGAAATCTGATTCTACTCGACAACATTGGGATAATTTGGACCATTCTTGTGCCGGTAGTGATATATTATGGTTTGATGTATCTGTTCGGTGTAGGCTGGGCGCTCTTACTTGTTAGCAGGAGGGCTTTGCCTGGTAATAAGGCCGTTGTTATTGTTTATACATCGGTGGCTCGCCACGTCAATATTTCCATGGCGGTCATTTTAAGTACATTCCCCATGGAATCAGTGCCCATGATGATACTGCTGCTTATTGTCGGGTATATTCTTCAGGTTCCTTCTCTGGCCGTATATGCGCAGCATCATGGCCGTAAAATGGTTGGCATGGTTTCTTGTCCCTGATTTTAGATTATGAAATGCTTTCCGGTATAAAATTCTGATGATTTTTAGCAACATGAAGATACTTCAAGAGCGAACGATAAATATATAACGCGTATTGGAGTATGAATTATTTTTTCAAAAGTCTGTTAAAAAAATTGACTGTGGTGACCATAGGAAAGTGACCAGAAAAAGGGGAAAATTATGTCCTTGGTAAATGCAACTTGTATAGAAAAAACTTACCAAGTTGGTGATATTTCGGTAAGGGCCATCCGGGGGATCGATTTCACCATTGATCCGGCATCTTTTGTCTCATTTGTCGGACCTTCCGGCAGCGGTAAAAGCACGCTGCTCAATATGATCGGCTGCCTTGATCCGCCAACAGCGGGTTCCTTAACGATTATAGGGCAGGACATTACCATCATGGATCGAAAGCAAGCTGCGCATTTCAGGGGGGAGCACATCGGATTTGTATTCCAGGACTTCAACCTTATTCCCGTTTTGACAGTCTTTGAAAACGTGGAATATCCGCTTCTCATGGTTCAAAACTGGCCGACAAAAAAGCGAAAAGCGAGAGTGAACAGTCTGCTCGAAGCTGTCGGCATGGGAGATCAGGGCAATAAATATCCGAGACAGATTTCTGGAGGACAAAAACAGAGAGTAGCCGTTGCCCGAGCTTTGGTCACAAATGCCAAGGTGGTATTGGCTGATGAGCCGACGGCAAACCTTGACGGGGAAACAGCCAACCGGATCATCAGCCTAATGAAAAAAATGCGTGATGAATTTGGAACAACGTTTATTTTCTCCACCCATGACCCAAAAGTGATGCAGAGCGCTGAAATTATATTTACCCTTGAAGACGGGAAGCTCTTGAAACGGCGGAACGATAATGGAGGAACAAATGATTAACATTATAAAAATTGCCGCCCGTAACCTTCGCCGCTATTTGCGGCGGACGATCTTGACATCAGCGTTAATTGCTCTGGGCGTTCTGGCGGTGTTGCTATTTATTTCGATAACAGGATCTTTCAAAAGCATGATGATCGGCCAGATCACCGACTCCATGATAGGGCACCTGCAGATCCACCGTAAAGGTTATTTGGCCTCCATCGACAATTTGCCGCTTAACCGTAATCTCAATCAGCCGCAGGTTGCCAAGGTAAAAGAAGCGTTAAATGAGATTGATGCGGTTGAATCTTATTCCATGCGTATCAAGCTTGGAGCCATGTTCAGCAATTTTACCGAGACTACCAATATCCGTTTGAACACAGTTCTGCCAGACCAGGAAGTCAAGACCGTTCCCCTGCTTCCCGAACGAATAATTGAAGGGAAAAAAAGAGAAGTTTTCATTCAAAGAGGCGAAATCCTGATTCCTGAGTTGATCGCCAAGGGCATGAAAGTCAAGGTTGGCGACAATGTTGTGCTCGTAGCCAATAACAAGGATGGGTCGGTAAACGGGAAAACCTTCGTTGTCAGCGGTGTGCTTGAAGGCATTTCTGGACCAGGAGGCCGGGATGGGGTTATTCACCTGGAAGATGCCAAGGAACTGCTTCGAATCAATGATGTTGAAATCAGCGAGATAGCTGTCCGATTGAAAAGTATGGATCATCTCCCACGGGTCTTCTCGACCCTCAAAGATGAGCTCGAATCGTTGAAAAACAAAGAGGGTAGTCCAGTATTCGAGGTACATACATGGCAGAATTTGTCACCCTTTTACAATATCGCCCGAATGATTGATCTCATGACTTTCTTTATTAAAATCATGCTGGTGGCCATCGTTTTGGTTAGCATTATGAATGTGATGATCATGGCGGTTTACGAGCGGATCAACGAAATTGGAACCATTGCCGCAATTGGGACTTTGCCGGGTAAAATTATGGCTCTTTTCGTAACCGAGGGCTTTCTGCTCGGCGTGCTTGGAACAGCGGTTGGAACATTAATCAGCCTTATCAGCATTGCCGCAATCAATGCCATGGGGTTGACCTTTAATTTCGGGCGACAATCAAACCTGGTATTGGCCCCGACCATAGCGGCGGGAGATGTCATTATAATCGTGCTTGTTGTTATCGGCATCGCTGTCGCAGCAAGCCTACAACCAGCATTTAAAGCCGCAAGAATGGATCCAATAACCGCTTTGCGCCATGTATGAAGGAGGCATACCCCATGATCTACGGCAGCGTTTTATCACAACCCTTGAAGACAGTTCTCAATCTTATGGTCCAAATGGTGTTGGCTATACTTTTGGCCATGCCGGCTGTTGCCATTGACGGCAATAAAATACTGCTTCAGGTTGATCGCAACCTCCAGCCTGAATCTTATGAAATGTACCGTAAGCTCATTAATATCGAACCGGATGGCAATAAAAAAGAGTATGTTCTTTATACGGTAAAAAAGGGTCAGGACAAGATGGTCGCGCTTTTTCTTTCCCCAGCCAGTGAAAAAGGGAGAGCAACCCTTCGGTTGGGCGACAACATGTGGCTCTATATTCCCAGCGTAGGCAAACCACTACGCATCACGAGCCTCCAATCGGTAGTCGGTGGTGTTTTCAACAATTCGGACATCTTGCGCTTAGACTATAGCACTGAATATGATGCTGCCATGATTGAGGAAACCACCGATACGTTCTTACTTAGCTGTAAGGCCAAAACGGCTACAGTCGCATACGATCGGTTGAAAATGGTTGTGGACAAAGATACCCTGGTCCCGCTTTCCATCGAATGCTATGCCGCCAGCGGCATGCTGATAAAAACTTTGTATTATAAAGAGATTAAAGATTTTGGTGGCGATCTGCGTCGGCCGTCGATCCTTGAAACCGACAGCCCCCTTTATAAAGGGTACAAATCTGTAATGCTGTACGCTAAAATCAAGAAAAAAGAATTTGCCGATGAGGTCTTTACCCTGAACTATCTACCCAGGGTTGACGAATTGCGATGAGAACCAGAGGCGGCCGGACAGTATGCGGTGCCTTGTTTTTCTATGCCAGCTTAATTCTCTTTTTGTTTCCCTTAAACGCTATTGCTTCAGGAGAATACAGCTTTGATGTTGAGGCGTTCGAGTCAAAACCATTTGAATGGGGCGGCTACGCGGAGGCCAAGTTCGAGCATTTTCAACTGAATACGGACAGTGCGTTCTATCGCCTAAATTTCCATAAAGATCCCTGCAGCACTTTAAATCGCTTAACAGGTGCCCTTCAATTGGAGGGCAGTTATCGGAAGGGCATCGCAGCTTTCAATGCGGTGCTGAGGGCCGAAGCCGTTCAGGATGATATTGATTGGTCGGATAGTGCTGATGTGTATGAAGCCAACCTGAGCCTGAAATCAACGCCGTTTGTAACTGCGGATATCGGGAAAAAGGTTTTTAAGTGGGGTAAGGGATATGCATGGAATCCGGTGGGGTTTATTGATCGGCCCAAAGATCCCAACAACCCCGAGGAAGCATTGGAAGGCTATTACGCTGCTGGCGTTGATTTGATCAAGAGTTTAAACAGCCCTTTACAGACTGTCGCGCTCACCACTGTAGCCCTTCCAGTGTGGAAAGATGTCAATGAAGATTTCGGTGTGTTGAATCATGTAAATCTTGCGGCTAAATTTTATATGCTTTACAGAAATACTGATATCGACTTGGTATTCTTCAGTGGCGGCAGCCGTTCCACGCGTTATGGCATCGATTTTTCGCGAAACATAGCTGAAAACTTTGAGATCCACGGTGAATTTGCATATCTTACCGATATTAAAAAAACCAATATCTCTGAAAACGGAATGTTAATTCAAAAAGAGCACACCACGAACAGATACCTGCTCGGTCTACGCTACCTTACCGAAAGCGATATTACCACAATCATTGAATACTATCATAATGGAGCGGGATTTTCAGAGTGGGAATTGGAGCGTTTTTATCGATTGGTTGACGATGCAAACGCACAATGGCTCAACACCGGAGCAGATACTCTTTTCCAGAATGCTAAAAATATTTCAAACATGGGATATGGTAGCCCCCAGGTGGGTCGCAATTATCTGTACCTGAAGATCAATCAGAGAGATCCATTCGATATCCTCTATTTCACGCCAGGTGCAATCGCCATTGTGAACCTTGATGACCAGAGCTATTCCATAAGCCCTGAAATGCTTTATACGGGTTTTACCAACTGGGAAATCCGATTGCGATATACTGCATTAGGCGGTGATGATTTTACTGAATTCCATGAAAAACAATACAGAAACAAAATAGAGCTCCGAGTGCGATATTATTTTTAAACTTGGCATTTATCATTAAAAAACTATGCGAAAATGAAAAAATATTTGAGTTCGCCGTGATCCTTGATGCCTAAATTACCTCAGAGAATTAAAAGGAGGATGCAATTACCACTTGAATATAGCAGAAATTTAGATAAAATTGTCTAAACTATTTTATCAGCACAATTCATTAATTGGAAAAAGGAGAAAAATATGAAAGCACGTGTGACCAGCCAATGTATGGGAGATCGCAATTGCAACAAGCTGTGCCCCGAGGTGTTTCAGTATGACGAAGATCAACTTCTCTCTGTGGTCCAGTTTGAAGTGATTCCGGAAAAATATGAAGATGTTGTGCGTCAGGCCGCCGATGAATGCGGTGCCGATGCCATAGAAATTGAAGAATGACACTAAATCACGATATTTTGATAAAGGCAAGGAATGATATATGGGTAAATTCCGAGACAGCCAGACCGCCCGCAATTTGATGTTTTCTTTCGCCGGTGAATCCCAGGCACGCAATCGTTACACTTACTTTGCCCGCCGGGCATTGGAAGAGGGATATGTTCAGATTGCATCGATTTTTGAGGAAACTGCGGGGCATGAATGCGAACATGCCCTGAGATTCTTTAAATTTTTTAACGGCGGAGAGATGAATGTTACAGGCAGCTTTCCATCAGGTGTGGTCAGGGGCACATACGAAAACTTGCTTGCAGCCGCCGAGGGTGAACGCTTTGAGCACAGTCAACTCTATCCTGGGTTCGCAAAAACTGCACGAGATGAAGGATTTGAGCGTGCGTCTGATACCTGGGAAGCCATCATTGTGTCAGAACGCCAGCATGAAAAACGATACCGGGACCTTGCTGAAAATTTGCAGGCCGGGCGTGTCTTTGTTCGGGAAACGAAAAAAGTATGGCGGTGCCGCAATTGCGGTTACCTTAATACGGGAGCAAACGCTCCGGAAAAATGTCCAGCCTGCGTGATGCCCCAGCGTTACTTTGAGCTTTTGGGTGAGAATTGGTAACCCAACCAACAAAAGATAATAACCAACTATAAAGGAGTAAAAAATGGCGGAAAGGTATGAGGTCTACAAGTGTGAAGTTTGCGGTAACATCGTAGAGGTCCTTTTTGGTGGAGCCGGAGAATTAGTCTGCTGTGGGCAACCCATGAACAAGCTGACCGAAAACACCGTCGATGCAGACAAAGAGAAACACGTACCAGTGATCGAAAAGATTGACGGCGGGTACAAGGTCAAGGTCGGCAGCGTTCCCCATCCCATGGAAGAAAAACATTACATTCAGTGGATTGAACTTATTGCTGACGGCAAATCCTACTTTCAGTTCCTCGAACCGGGTCAGACACCCGAAGCGATGTTCCTGATCGAAGCGGCATCAGTCTCCGTAAGGGAATACTGTAATCTGCATGGATTGTGGAAAGCCTAAGCGCATGTTTGAAACGTAAAACCCATTCCCCCGCGAACGGGTGCTGAAAAATGCTCAAATGCTTTCATTTTGACATATGTGAGCCGCTTTTGAGTGTTTTTCCACCTTGTAATCATGATCAACCATTTTCAAACTCGTGCCAAGTAAACATCGTTCGGCCTTGGCGGCGGCATGAAAATGGCCCAGGACTATGGCCGTGAGATTGCTGAAAAGATGACCTGAATAAAGTATGATGACGTTCCATTAACCACCTACGATTCGGAATCGAGAGGAGGAGGATTATATGTCCACACCCCAACATTGCCCCGGCTATGAAAGTTTCAAAAATCTAAAATCCTTTATTTGTAAATGCCCTGAATGCGGCGAAAGCAAGGAAATTTTTTCCGACGAATTCGACAAGACCCATACCTGCGCCAAATGCGGCAAACCCATCGATTTCGATCAATGCGCCTATGAAGCCGGAGCCTGATCCATTGGCTGATACCGTCTGTCTGTAATTGTTCATCTTTTTTCAACGTGCCGTCCCGTCGTAAACACAACGAGCGACGGGCTCGGCACAATAACCGTACACCTATGAGCCGAGTAAGCAGATTTTTTTCTGAGAATCCATTTTTCGGCAGCCCCCTTTGTCTTCTATTGGCTGCTGACACCTGTTATAGGAGAAATTTGTCTGGACGTTGTTAGTTGATAGACAGATCATAACGTAAAAAAGCGAAAACCTGCATAACTGCTATGAATAACCATGCTATCTGTAGTTTAAATCGTATAACATTACAATAACATACCACAGGTCTCACCTGCCCTTCCTGCGCCGTCGGTTCCCACCCTTTTACCATCCCGGTCCATCCTAAGTCGGATCTATCCAATCCAGGAATAATGTATCCTTTGTATCTATAGGAGGACATGTTTTTTTGCCCTCAAATTCAATTTACGGAGGATATTTCCATGACAATTCCAAGCAAAACCACTTTCAGTATCGGCGACACCGCCAAAATGAGCGGGGCCAGCCAGAAACAGATCCGTCACTGGGAGGCCAAGGGCTACATTCCTGAAGCCATCCGAGTCGTATCCGGTGATCGGGCCTATCGTCGGTTCACACTGGGTCAAGTTGAGGCCATCGGCAAGATAAAGGCCTATTTGGATGAAGGATACACCCTTTCGGCCGCCGCGCAAAAAGTAAACGGCACCGACATATCCAAAAAGGAGGGCCGGAACCATGCATAATCTGACCGATAAAACCTGCCCGCTGATGGGCAATACCTGTTTGCTGAAGGGATGCACGTTTTTTAATGAACGACTGGACGGCTGTGAAATCAGCATCTTGAACTACAATCTGTATCAGCTGAAAGAGCACATCAAGGCTCAACTGGCAAATGCCAAAGGAGCCGGCCAATCCACAGCGCCGGCCTACCCGAGAGCACCCGGTGGTTCGGGTTATCCGCTGCCGGTAAGGTAATGATGTAACGGGTGTGGGTTAGGGCCGGAAACGCGATCCGTCCTGAACAGGTGCCTCTCCACCTCCACCTGCACCCGTTTTTCAAGGGAGAAAATCCAAATCAAGGAGGACTTATGACAAATGAACATTCGCAAACGCACCATTGATGCTGAAATTTCCTCAGCCGCCGACGAAAAATCCGCATCCACCAACCTTCCCCGAAGAAAGGAATCCAGCCTGGGTGGTAATGGTCATTGAAACCAGAAACCCGGCTGCTGATCGAATCCTTTCGCCTCATTACCCGGAACATCCATCAAGGCGGTAAAATCTGGATGAATCAATCCATCCAAAAACGGGTAAAGTGGCTGTTTCGTGAGTACGGCATCACCCGCCAGGAAATCATCGAATACCTGAAATGGGAATTCGAGCGTCGGCACATGCATCGGCGACACGATCCGAAAAAATCCTGCTTGCAGACCTACGTGCTCACCTTTTGCTATTACGGTGTCCTGTCAATGGTCAAGAAGTGCAAAAAATACCTTGGTAGGACATCCTCGGTTACAAAGGGTCAAAAAAAGGATGGGAAAAAAATAGAGGAACGTTCGGGAGCTTCCTACGAACCCTACGAAAAGAACGGCATCGAGGAGTTGCTCGAACTCGATAGCCCGGAGGATTTGTTGATCGGAAAGGAACTGATGCAGATGGCCCTGGACCATTTCGGTCAGGACGACCTGGCAGTCTTGTTAGGTGCCAAAGATCGTGATGCTGTCGCAACGAAACTGGGCATCACATACGACACCTACCAGAAACGACTGGAACGGAAGCGCCGGCGCTTCAAGAACATCCTGCAGCAAGCCGATTACCTCGACTGATAAAGCCATCCGATTTTACGGGCTCGGCCGTGCGGGAGATACATCATCCTGTTCCAGTCGAGCCCTATGCTTTCCCAAGCTACGTCACCCTTCCTATCGGCACACTTTCGCAGCGTATAGCATCATCTTGTGAAAGCCATCCGCCAGCTTTCCGGAGTGATAGAAACCGAGTGGCCCGCACTCCTCGAAGAAGCCTCTGGCTTTATCAAAACCATTGCCCTGAAAAAGGGCAGACCTCCATGGTCTACTGAAGCTGCGGGAAACAGCTTTCCTGGCCTATGCGGCCAGACCGCACTACCGTCTTGGCCCCGTTCACTCTCACCGGTTACGGGCCAAGCCGGAAGTAAACAAGATTTTCTACAGGCACGGATTCGAGCTGAGCGGCGCTAGCTGGACGGTTTTCCATGCGATCGGTCTTACTGGACGGGATACTCGTGGAACCCGTCATGCTTGAGTGACTCACCGAACATGCCGGGCTTACTTGTCGGGTCAAGCAATTCCGGCTGCCTTATCTCAGGCGAAGCCAAGAGAACGACAACCGGCTTCCCGTCCCGGTTGTACACGATTGCTACGGTCCTGAAATACAGACCTACATTAACCGGGGCCATAAACTCATCGCAATCGGGTCCGGGGAACTTAAATTTGCAGGCCAGGCCGAACTGTGCCGGATCGTGGATGGAATTTACCAGCAAGGCGTCAAGGTTCACTTTCTCGGGTGCACTGAATTCGAAAAGATTGCTTACACCCCTGTCTATTCCGCCGACTCTACCACCTGGAACCGCACAGGGGGCGCCGGCCGCATCTTTTACTGGAACCCGAACAGAATTGGCTACAAGAAGCTGGACAAAATCGCTTTGGGCGATAAAACGCCCAAGCGGTTGGTACAATATCATATTAGGGACTATCTGTTCCGTGATCAGCTGGAAGATTACTTGTTTCAGGAGCTGAGACTGTCAATAGACGATCTAACTGGCGAAAACGCCTTGTTCAATAGGGCCTTGGCCAATATCCACTATTTCGTCCTTTTTGAGGAGTGGGTAAACCGCAAACACAAGGAGCTGGGTTTCACCTTTTAAAAAAAGCGCAGCTAAATGTGCGTTATTCTCGGGGCGGTCTCCATTGGGGGCCGCCTTTCTTTTTGCAGCATCTCCTTAATCGAGCCTCAAACTTGGAGTCTTCGCACCTCTTTATGAAGAACATATTGATAATAAGGCAAATAATAATTGTTTTAAATTTAATTTGAAAAAGGGAGAAGAAGATATGAAGAAAAACAACTACGGTGCCAGACAGTGGGCACCCAATTACGCTAATTGCTGTACGGGCTGTTCGCACAATTGTATTTATTGTTACGCCAAAGCAAGAGAAGTATATCGGTTCAAACGGTTAACAGAGGCAGATTGGCCACTTGAACAGGTTCGGATGCACGATGTTGAAAAGAAGAGAAAAAAATTGTCCGGCAGAATAATGTTTCCAACCACCCATGATATAACGCCAAATAATTTGGATGCTTGTATGGTGGTGCTCGGAAAGCTGCTTGAAGCAGGCAATGAAGTCCTCGTTGTCAGCAAACCGCATTTTGATTGCGTAAAGAGAATTTGTGATGATTTTGAACGATACCGCGATTTGTACGAGATTGATGTCGATGTTAATCGTCAGTACAGAATTATCTTCAGGTTCACTATCGGTGCTTGCGATGATCAAATATTGTCTTTCTGGGAGCCGGGTGCACCATCGTATTCGGAACGTAAGGCGTCACTAAAGCATGTATATCAACGTGGTTTCCAAACGAGCGTCAGCGCTGAACCGATGCTGGATACGGCAAACATAGACGCGCTTATCAGCGATCTCTCTCCATTCGTAACCGATAAGATATGGTTAGGGAAATTGAATCATTTAGGACCGTTAAAGAAAGGCGCAGACCCATATTTGATGCAGGAGATTCGAAGAATTGAGCGGGGACAGACGGACGCTTCAATCAAGGCGATATACCGGAGATACAGTGACAACCCAATAGTTGAATGGAAGGATAGTATCCAAAGGGTGGTCGGTATATAGATCGTCAGCTGAGACCATAGTGATTATGGGGGAATCTCAAAATCGGGATTTCCCCATTTCTATTTGAAGGCAAAGCGGAGTTACAAACTGAGACTAAGACACCAGAATTTATAGAACAAATAAATGATATGGCCATTTTATGTGCCTGTCATTTCATTTAACAAGGAGGAAGGAACCATGAGGACAAAGCAATTTTCAAAATCATTAAGTGTGGCGCTGCCATCAGAACATTTCGACCAGATTAAAAAGATAACCGATGACCTGCAGATTTCAATGGCACAATGGATTCGTGCAGCGGTTGAAATGGCCCTTCAAACCAAAGGAGAGACGCTTCAGTGAAGGTGCTCGGAGACAAAGGGATCATGTTTCGGACGTACCCAGTTGTGCCGCGAAAGCGCGTGAAATTCGATCCCGATATTCCAGTTGAATTCACTGAATTTGGGTCCGGTATTCCAACTTTTCAGTGCTTGGGTGGATACTTCACCCATCATTCCTATCGTTTACTGGATTTTTTCGTCAGCCATTGGTTTGAAATTGCCCGTCGGAATTGGACATTAAAATTCGGTGGTCAATACCCATCGAAACTATCCGGTGATAATTTGGAAAAACTTAAATTGCTCACACCCATTTTGAATATGGCCGGCAACGGATCGTTGGACCTGGAAAAAGACCTCGTCGGATTGTGTCATGCCATGAATGATTATGTGGTGATCGATTCGATTTCAGACCGAGTCATGAGGTCTCACCCATCATTGAAAAGACTATCATCCGCGGAGTTGTATAATGTGATCGACAGGACGTCCACGGCCAGATTGAAAGTCAATTATTCGGTCCGTACGATTAGAGCCAGTAAAAAAAATAGACAGTTCCTTGGATACAGCAATTGGTCGAATCTTGGTACTGATCAACAATTCAGTAAGCTTTTAGATTACCGGCTACTGGATGAGGTCAAAGGCGCCGATGGCAGAATTCTGGAGAGAGTCTACAAATTCGGTTTCATGAATCCATTGGGCCTGGCCATGATCCATAACACGATCTGCGGTGGCTCCTGGTCAATCAATCCGGTGCTATACCAGCTATCGGCGGATGCCCAGCTACTGTATCGTTACTTAATCATCACTGGATCAAGGACGAAAAATCATACCGCCGATTTTCTGGCTCATCGTCTGGCATGGCGAGAAACACAAAAATCACGAATCATTCAGCGTTTGAAAGTCTTGTTTGAAGAGGTACATGACGCTGGTCTTATTGAAAGTTACGAAGCAGTTGAAAGTCAGCAATACGGTTGTCTGTTTTCCTATAAGAGACTGAGCAAAAACACCAAAAAAGAACGATGCTAAAAAGGCAAGTTAATGGATCGGATTTAATCCAGAAAAAACCTGACTTAATCCTGATTAGATCGATCTTAAACCTATTTTTTGAATGTAAGTTTATGAAATTAAACTGAAATTAGATGTTATAATAATATATATAAATATATATAATCTAAGGTCAATTGAAATCCACCTAAAGGTGGCTTTCAACCGACCAAATAATTAGTCTAAGTATATTATCTATTATGTAATATAAGCTCATATGATAGCTAATAATATGAGCTTTTAAATTAGCAAATATTCAAACAGAAAAATAATTACGATGAATTCGTATTTGTACTGGAGGAAATGAAAGATGATTACCGAAACTTTTTTAAACGGCTGCTACGGCCTGCTTTTTGGTCCAAGCAACACCCAGTTGGAAATGTCCGATTATCGAGATTTATTGACATTTTTCGAACAGTCGAAAAAACATTTTTACGAAGGAGATTTGCCGGTTGACATGATGAACAAACAGCAACTCATCCAAAAGGCATGCGAACACATGATCAACGGTGGAACAATGGTCGAATTGATTACATCAATCTCGGTTTCAGAAAAATTTAAAGAAAATATTTCATTGATTAAGTTATACGAATCAGGTCAGTTGAATGAACCGGATCATGGGCAATGGAAAAGAACAATACAAAAGCTGATTGCTTTCTGTAAGTTGAACGCTACATACAAACAATTCGATAAATACCGCGAAATCGTGAGGGACGGAACGTTTGATACAATTGATGAGGTGATTAACGAATTTGTCGATATCGTAAAGACTGCTTCTTCGACAGTTGCAGATTATGAATTGAAGACGCGGTCCGATCTGGTGAGTTCATTTAATACCAGATCCGATGGTGTTGATTCAATCATCTGCGAAATTAGAAAGAAATACTCAAAGACCAATGTGGTTCCCAGCGGAATACCGGAATTGGATACCGAATTTCTGAATGGCGGTTTTCAGCCCTCACGGGTTCATCTGTTTGGTGGCACATCCGGTAGTGGCAAATCGGTCTTACTTATGAATTTTGCTAAACGCGCGGCAATGATGACGCCCCCTTCGCCATTTGTCATAGGCTCCGAATCTTTTGGTATGGACGATACACCGGAAAGAGTCTTTCTCTACGTCACTATGGAAAACTACGTATACGAAACGTGGGTCCGTCTATATTGTTCGCTATTCAATAAAACCAAAGAGGAAATGCTTCATGGACTATCAAGTGGTGATCTAACGCCAGAAAGCATAAGGGCAGAGATCAATGAATTGATGGCGCCATACAACTCGTCAATACAAATCGAGTATTTCCCGGCACATTCAATATCACCAGCTACCATATCGTCTTTGGTCGGTAAGTTGAATGAAAATCCTGATCAGAAAACAGTAAAGTCAGTCTACATTGATTATTTAGATTTGATGGTACCCGATGAACGGAAAGAATTTTACCGCCTTGAGCTGGGAGAGATAATGTCTGGCTTGAAATCGATAGCAGCTAATTTCGAGATACCCATCATCACAGCCACCCAGTTGAACCGTGAAGCCTATCGCAAGGGAAAAGGTGCAGAGATAGGGTCAGATATGATATCCGAATCGATCCAAAAGCTCTTTATCGCGGATTTTAGTGCTATGATGTATTGGGATAACCCTACGGATAAAACTGGTTCTCAGGACGTTTATATGCCGCAGAAAGTCATCTTAAAAGTTGATAAGAATCGAGATGGAAAAACTGGTAAAACGCATATTTATATGAACTATCCGCAGTCACGGTTTTTGACTCAGCAAGAGCATGTAGATGAATATCAGGTGTTGTTAAAGATATAAATCTTAAGATGAGTGAATGCTTTGGCCGTTACATGAGAAGTGCTCGTATGCAAGAAAAATAACCGGTGACTGGATCTCGTTCTTGGGATTTAGACCGCGCTTTTGATTGTTCCAAATTTTCGCACTGAAAAGAAAATTCAAATATACGCAGTAAACTGCGTTTTTTAGGAGGATTTCACATATGCACAACACCTTCACATTAACAAGCAAGACCTACATCGATCTGGAGCAGCCAGACATTTATCAGCGATTCATACGGGAATATTTGGAGCTGCTTCGGTCAAAGCTCCAAAGATCCAAGGTCATGGATCAAAATGGCGATTTGCGTAAAATCCGATATTCATGCGGCCAAGCTCATGACCCTCGGAACCCGAACTGGAAACCATTTAAGTATCTGGAGCAAATTTGCCGTAAACGGGGATACGATGACATGGAGGCGCGAGAGGTGATTGAAGAACAGGATTAACGGTAATCGGTTCCGCACCACCTCAGCTCAGCTTAGTCCTGCACTGCCACAATCCTTATAGGATAACCTTTTTTTTGATGAAGATCCTGCAGGCCTACACTTATGTCTTCCAACTTAATGTGCGACGTAACAGTCTTGCTCAAGTCAAGCCTCCCTGCTGATGCTAACTTGAGAACTTTTTCTATTTCAAGGTTTTCAAAAGCATAACATCCAAGAACCTCCCACTCACGCCTTACAAATATTCCCGTATTAGGCATGGCTACTGGCGCCGCTCCCAATCCACCCATTAAAGCACGGCCACCCGGTCTCAAACAATTTACTGCCTGCAACTGCGATTCCGGCACTCCAACAACCTCTAAAGAGATATCCACGCCATCTCCGGTGATCCGCTTTATTTCTGCTACTGCATCTATTTTTCTTGAGTTTATCACCTCATCTGCTCCGAAAAGTTTTTTTGCTCTCTCACAAATATAATCGTCCACATCTACCCCGATGATCATACCCGCCCCATACATCCGTGCAATTTCAACGGCATGAATCCCCAGACCTCCCAACCCGAAAACCGCAACTGTATCCCCAGGTTTCATACCAGACCGTTTACTGATCATGTGAAAAGGTGTCGCTACGGCATCTGTTGCGGCAGCTCCTTGATCAAAAGGGATATTATCTGGCAGCCTAATCAGTGCGCTGGAGGCAGTCTTTACATATTCTGCATAAGCGCCATCATCCGTCACTCCTATCATACTCCTGTTCGGGCATATCGACGGTCTTCCCGTTAGGCACTGATAGCATTTCCCGCAAGGCGTAGCAAAATTAGCGCATACCCGGTCCCCCACTTTGTAGTCTTTTACCTCGGACCCTACCTCACAAATTATTCCTGCCGTCTCATGCCCTAAAATGGTTGGGAATTTTGGCAAAATTGATGATCCATCAATGAAATGTATGTCTGAACCACAAAGCCCCGTTGCCTTGATGTCTATCAAGACATCCCGCGGTCCGATCTCTGGGATGGGTACAGTCTCTAGTTTCAAACCATCTACAATCTTCTGTGTGGTCTTGTGCAAACGTAATGCTTTCATTGCGCCTTTCATATCCTAATTCTCCTTGCTCAAATTTGTTTATTCTCTCAACTTTAAGTGCATTTTTCCGTTGATGCCTCTGCGTTATTCATTAATTCTTTTATTTTATCAAATAGTTTTGTTTGAGAATGCCCTATTGAAGTGTTGTTTTATTTCATTACTGAAGGCAGCCATAGAGATACCCAAGGGAAAAGAATAACAAGAACTAGTACAGCCAAATCGGCAAATACGAATTTCAAAGCACCTTTTGCAATCACAGTGAACTCCACATCCGGCATTACACCCTTCATAACGAAAAGGTTAACTGCAAAGGGAGGAGTAATAACTGCCATCGCAAGGTTTATCATAAAGGCAACCCCAAAAACGACAGGATCAAAATCTAGTGCTTTGATGACGGGAAGAAAGACTGGCGTAAGGATAATTATCAGTGCACATCCTTCTATAACGAACCCTCCCACGAAAATAACCATCTGGATGGCGACCATGATTAGTAAAGGATGAATCGGCAAACCAACTATTAATGCTCCAAGCTTTTGTGGAATCAGTTCAACCGCAAATAGTTTACTCAAAAGCGATCCACCGATGATTAACAACATAATCATACAACTGAAACTTGTCGTAGTGGCTAGTGCATCCATAAAATCAGAAAGATTTATCCTTTTAGTTATAAAAGCAACAATAATGCTAGTCGAGACTCCTAGCGCAGCTGCTTCAGTCGGTGTAGCAATGCCCCCATAGATTGAGCCTAAGACCACAATTACTATTATAACAGGCACAATAAGCCCTTTAGACAACTGATATTTTTCGGTCCAACTGCTTGATTCTGAGGTAGGGGCAAGATCCGAGTTCATTCGGACGAGAACAATAACTTCAAGGATCATTAGAGCACTTAAAAGTATTCCCGGTACAATGGCGGCGCTAAACAGTTTGCCTATCGATTCTTCAGCACAAACCGCATAAACAATCATATAAACACTTGGTGGGATAACTGGCCCCAACGCGCCGGCAGCAGACACAACCCCGCAAGAGAGGCCTTTATCATACCCGAGTTTGATCATTGAGGGTGCCGCTACCGTACCAATCGAGGCTGTAGTTGCCGTACTCGAACCACACATGGCTCCGAAAATGCCGCAAGCTCCAACACTGGCTGCAGCCATAGATCCGGGAACCCTTCCCAGCCACTTATGCACGGCCATAAATAAATCTTCACCGATTCCACTCTTGAGGAATATCAGACCCATCAATACGAATAGCGGGACGGTTGCTAGTGACTGGTTTGCAGCCATTGAGTACATGTTTTCGTCTAATATCGATAGGGCTACGTCTACACCTACGCTCATGCATAGACCTCCGAAGCCTATTGCGAGCAATATAAACGCAACAGGTAGTCCCGTACACATCAATAATATCATTAAAAAAACAAAGACTAATGCCGTAACAGCCCACATATTACGCCTCCTATCAAAGCATTCAGATTATTTAATAGAAATAATTTATGAATACTTAAATATTCATTCTTATAATATTATTATATATTCATAAAATCATCTTTATTAATATATGCTGCAACTAAAACATCTTAGGACCAGATACCGACTTGTAACCGAAAAGTTGGCTACCATAACTGATTAGCTTAACAACAAGAACAAAGCATAGTCCCAGACAGCCAATGAACATTGTGATATCGACGGGTACCTGGGGTATTCCTACCGGGCCGGATGATACCCTGCCTACTTGCAATGAGTCTATAATACGTATCCAAGATTGACGTGTTATTAAGATAGAAAGTCCAAGCATAATAAGGCGATTAATTATATTAAGAATGAGTTGTGTTTTTTTACTGAAGCGAACAATAAACATATCGACAGTAACATGGTCTTCACGTAATTCAGTATAAGCTATGGCTAAATATGTAAACCCCACCATAAGATATGTAGAGATGTCATAGGTCCACAAAAAGGCATTGTTAAAAAAATATCGGAGTATCGTATCAACCGTTATAATTATCATCAACCCAGCAATGGCAAACATTCCAATCCGCCCCAATACAGTTACCGAATAAATAATAATTTTATTGAATTTTTGTATCATTTTAGGGTGCCTTCCTAAACTTGAGTTGCCAAGAAAAAGAGTAAAGAATGAGTCTCCTAAATTTTCAATTTCAGACTATCTTTGTATGATTAAATATCGAACGGTAATGAGCGTGTTTAACAAATTACAGTGGTTAAAGCAAAGCTCTATTTTACTGCCTGTTGAAAATCATTTTTTTCTACCCCAAAATATTCCTAAACATGGCCGTAAAAAAATTTCTACCACTAAATCTAATTTTTCGGTAGTTTGTCCTCTGTTTCAACAACCTGTCAGGAAATAAATTTTGATCCAAATGGTATTGTGAAGCAGCTTAAAAATATCGGCGAAGGATGATAGTGCATAATCGTTATAACATGACGAAGAAATTATCAGCATGAAATTATCAACAGTCAATGAGCCTTTTTAAGCTATATGATACCAAGCAAATAGACACTCTATCTTCCATCTGCGACCGTAGTGCCCCAATACACCCCCGTTCTAAGTTCTATACTTCTTGAGGTTGTCTATGCGGTGAATTCATTTCAATTCCATAACACTTGCGAAATTTTCATTAAATAGAAAGCTATCATGAAATTTCACTATATAGCTGAGCCGTACCTTGTACCTGCACCTGAAATAATGCGAAGTTTGATTTAACGACCGTGACAAAGATATCTACTTGTTATTGGAAAAAATGTTCAGAAGCGACAACTTATTTATTTAAGACTTTTATGGTTTTATTTTTTGATGGTTTATGTATACTGTCGCTTTAGAAGCAAAATGGTTGCCAATTACGCAAATTATCAAGTCCAAATATTAAAGCCGCTACAGCTATTTTAATGCTATATAGGGCAATTCAACCTTGCCTCCATGGGACAGGGAAATGTAATCCCCTTATAATGGTAACAAAAGCGGGCCTCCATAGAATCCATTCTACTAAAAGTTGAAATACAATGGCATTTCTCATTATTTTTAATGCCCCGAAAGTAAATAAAATCATATCTTAGAACGATCCGATGATGTCCATGCAACGTTGTGTTTACAAGCCTATCATACTTACGGTAAATTTTTCCAATCTCATAGTTTTTTCTCCGGCAACGTTCAGAACAGAACTTCATATTTTTCGTAACAGTAGGATCTCACCGGCCCCGTCACCTGAGATGCAGAATTTTGATTGGAACGTATCTCAAAAGGAGTAGTATTGCATCAACGACAAATTGTCCCGTAACTAATACAAATTAATTACAATACGAAGCGACTCTTTAATAATACGAAATAATTAAAATTAAATACATTCATAACATCTTGAATATGCAGTACAATCAGTATGGAGTTCACAAAAGAACAATGGGAATGGTTATAGCCCATTATCAAAGCTTCAACGCCAGTAAAAGATACCAGAGGGCGACCGGCAAGAGATCCACGCGATGTTCTCAATGGTATACTGTGGATAATGCGAACCGATGCATCATGAAACGAATTACCCCAGAGGTATCTGCCGTAACCGACATGCCATCGACGTTTCCAGCAATGGCTTCGCAGACGCATTGCCATTGAGCTGGTCGAAGACCTTAATGAACACGATAAGATCGATATCCGTGAAGTGTTCATTGAAGGTGGCTTCGTTCCGGCAAGAAAAAGGGTCTTACTGTAGGCAAGACAAAGCGTGAAAAAATCACCCAAATCAAGGCAATCAGAGACTCTGCAGGTGTTCCTGTCGCCGCCCATGTGGAAAGCGCTTGGCCACACGAGGGAAAGCTTGTCGATGATACGATTGACAGAAGTTTTATCGAATATGCGCCGGACAAGCTGGTTGGAGACAAGGCTTACAACAGCAATAAACAGGACGACAGGTTCCTTGACGAGCGCGTTGTTGAAATGATTGCCCAACATAGTAAAGGCCAGAAAAAACAGAAAATTTAGGACGGCAGGAAACTCAGACGCTATCGACGTAGATTGAAGGTAGAGCGTCCTTTTGCCTGGCTTAATAACTTCAGGAGGTTGATTGTCTACTACGAATACCATGTAGAGAATTTCCTGGGTATGGTTCAGCTAGCTTGTGTCAAAACACTACTTCGGTATTTTTGAAAAAGGTTCTAATTTGATTGTTTTTCCGGTAACTTCTTCTTCCTTTTAACTAAAACGGGCATGTCCACTCTTTCTAATAATAGCCTAACGTATTGATTTTAGGAGTTTGTTTCCGGTTTTTGTTCTCAAAAGGTGTAACCCTTGCGGGTTGTGAATCTCCCCGCATCTTCGGCGTTAGCCGCCAAGGCGCATGGCCGACTATAACGCCACGACGGCTGCCTTGCATCTGAGGAAAGTTAGACAATCGCCTACTTTCGGATTTAGAAACAATTAGACAATAGCGTTGTGGGTTGGATTTTTTAAATAATAAACTTTTGTGGCGCCAATGGTTTCCCTTTCCAAAAATCAGGGTCATGGGGAGGCACCAGATGCGCACCCATAATGCTCATAGTTCGGAAATGATAGATATTTACCATTGAGGCAGGAATATCATAGGCCAATCCTGGTGGAATTGAGGCAGTCAAATTTTCCAAAGTATAGCAGGCATCTTGCGCCAGGATAAGACTTTGTCCATCACTGGTTCGAACAAATATCGACTGATGTCCTACTGTATGACCAGGAGTAGGAAAAAGCACTACGGTGGAATCGCCAAAAATATCCAACAACCCGTTTTTCGGTTGAATATTTACCGTATTAATCATTTTGAAATCTTCAGGAATGTAGGCCGTCTTTTTTCCTGTTGCGATTTGTTTTTTAATCTCGGAAAGTTCGTCTTCTTGTATGTATACTGGCACTCCGGTTCCCGATAAATCTTCTAGAGCTCCGCAGTGGTCTAAATGACCATGGCTCATGATTACGGCCTTGAGATCTGCAGGTTTTAGTCCAAGTTTTTTTATTTGGACCTTAAATGCTTCATGTGGTTTCATTACAGGGGTATAAGCGTCACAGATCGCTTTTCCCCAGTATTTTTCCGGGTCAATGGCGACAGCAGCGTTGTTGCCTGTGTCGAAGGCAATCCATGAAGAGCCATGGCGGATGAGGAAAAAGGGAACGGGGACGTCAAACGGTACTCCAATCCGTGTATTTTTGAGCAGGTACTGGGTTTTTGTTTTTAGCACACCGCAGTGAAATGCATATACGTCCACATCTGGAGCACTATCGAGTGCATGAGCTTTAAAGGTTAACATCTGCGAGAGACCAATTGCTCCCAGTGCATATCCACCAGTCTTAAAGAAATCCCTCCGATTTAAATTCATATCGTACCCCTTTCTTTAGATCAAACGGTTATATGAATCTACAAAAAGGTTTAACGTGACTCTATTTTTCAGGATAATACTTGTAGATCACTTTAAGGAGTTTTTTGACCAACCCGTTTTCTGCGTCACCATATTTTGCCACCCAGTTTTGGCGAACCGATTCCGTGGCAGCCTGTAGCCTTGCTCTCTCTTGAGGTGTAATCTCGATGAGCTCTACTCCGGCTTTTTTTAGTACTGCTGGAGTAGTTTCATTCCAATATTTGCTCTGTGCTTTCGCATAATGGTTGCGCATATCTTTGCCGGCTTGCATCATGATGTCCTGGATGTTCTGTGGTAACTCATTCCATGTTTTTAGATTAGCCCATATATGGATTCCGGGGCCTCCTAAGTTTACTCTAGAGGCATACCTAACTACTTCATATGAACGATGGGAAATTTGTGAAGCTTCAGCTAGTGACACACCATCTATAATTCCTGATTGCAAAGACGTATACATATCCACAACCGAAATTGCTACTGGTATAG
This sequence comes from Desulfosarcina widdelii, assembly GCF_009688965.1. GTDB lineage: Bacteria > Desulfobacterota > Desulfobacteria > Desulfobacterales > Desulfosarcinaceae > Desulfosarcina > Desulfosarcina widdelii. The sequence continues at coordinate 2,127,390 of NZ_AP021875.1, forward strand.
CATCCAAAGCAACCAATGTTTGATTAAGAACGCCACCAGGAGTCCGCACTTTACAACCCTTTATGTCCTCCAGCTTTCTTATCGGCCCCCATTTTTTGGTTGTCCAGATTCCATAAGGTTCCAACAAAGACCCGGCGATGTAATGAACACCTTTTTTGTGGTAGTACGCCTGCAACCCAGCAGATAGCATCTCGTCATGCATCTTAAAATATGTATTGTGATCCTTTCCAACTACATCTATAAGATAAGGTAGTTCTTCTATCGTTGCCAGAGGCAAGGTATCTTTCTCGTATGACGTTGCACCAGGAGAAAAACTTACAATGCCATCCCTCGTAGACTCGTAGTGATTAGCGCCCTTAATTAAAACCTGCCCAGGAAATAGATCGAACTTGACATCGCCTTTTGAAAGCTCTTCTACTCGATTAGTCCACCAAAAATAGAAATTTTCGTTATGCCAGGAACCAGGAGATTCCCAACTGGGATAACGGAAATTATACTTTGCTTCGGCTCTTGCTTCAGAAAAGTTTATTGCCAATAACATCACAAACATTATACCCACCGCCAGTGCGATTGTTCCGTCAAACTCAAAATTATTTCTTCGGGTTTTCTTGATCTTTACCTTATCGACCATGATGCATCCTCCATTTTAAATTATTAATATTTGTTGAAACGGCAACATTTATACTTTTGCATCTCACTCCTCTCTTTTAAGGTGTTAAGTCTAGCTTTCCGAAATTTTCCAAAGAAGAGAGAATTTTCATTTATTAGGAATTTTGGAAAAAAAACCTCGATTCATACCATCGTGGAATTCTTTCATATTAACATATAGAGATCTGTCGACCGCGGATAGTCTCCTCATGAGTTGATGAAATATGCTAAATGAAACTAAAACGTAGGCACTCTCCTTAAATAAATCTCCTCGATTTAGTTTCATCCTCATAATCCTTTCTAACACTTATTAGGATTATTCATGCTAATCTCAAAATTTTGATGTCTTTTAACGATGCGTACGAAACAACTAGTTTACGGTCCTTCGCGTTCTCGTAAATCGCGTCTTTTCACCTTGCCGGTGGTTGTTTTTGGTAATTCAGACAGAAAATCAACCTCTCTTGGATATTCGTGCTTGGCAAGCCGCTGCTTTACGAAAGTCTTTAGTTCAGCCTTGAGTGCATCACAGCCCCGGAATCCTTCTCGCAAGACTATGAAGGCCTTAGGAATCTCACCACGCACTTCGTTCGGGATTCCGATAACAGCAGCCTCCAGAACAGCTTCGTGTTTCGTGAGGATGTCCTCAATTTCAGACGGTCCAATTCGATAACCTGAAGAGATGATTATGTCGTCTTTTCGGCTTACAAATACGAAGTATCCGTCTGCATCCTTGACCCCCAGGTCCCCGGTCAGCATCCAGTTCCCTTTAAATTTCTCTTTTGTGGCCTGAGGATTTTTCCAATATTCTTTCATTACAACGGGATTCCCATCTAAGGAAGCGACGGCGATTTCACCCTGATTTCCAGGAGGCAGTACACTGCCGTTCTTATCCAAGATCTCGACTTTAAGCCCAGGCACCGCTTTTCCAATATTAAACTTGTATTCAAAGTACCGCTGGCAATTGACCGTCAGCAAAGTAGCCTCTGATTGACCGTACATTTCATGCACCACTGTTTTAGAACCAAAAGTTTTTGAAACCCACTTCGGCAAGGCTTCCCCGAAGGATTCCGCCCCACTTGCCAGCACGCGTAAGGATTTTAGGGCATATTTTTGCTCTGGATTTTCAACTTGCCGCATCATTCTAAGAGCCGTTGGTGGAATGTATAGAATGCTCAAACCATAGTCTTGAATCAGTTGAAACGCTTTTTCGGCCTCGAACTTTCCGCCGCTCATATAGGTCAAAAGAGGCTTCCCATAAAACAGGGCAGGGAAGGCCAAGTCGAATAGGGGACCAGTCCATGCGAAATCGGCGGGATTCCAGAATACATCCCCAGGTCTAATTTCCCCGTTGCATAAGGCTGCAAAATGGCCCGGGCCTCTAAAGATATAAGCATGCTTTTGAATCACACCCTTTGGATCTCCCGTTGTACCGCCCGTATAAATCAAGACCAAATTGTCATCGGCATTGAGCACCGCCATCTGAAATTGCTTGGGCATGCCTTCAATTGCCTGGTCAAAGGTTACTTCATCGTCTTGCATTTCAGCATCCCCTACCACAATTATCTGTTTCAGGCTCGATATATGTGTTTTGATACTTCTCAAGGTGTCTATGGTACCCACCTCGACAATAGCGACTTTGGCAGCACTGTGTTTTAAGCGATACTCCAATCCGTCCGGTCCGAAAAGGACTGTCAGTGGCACTGAAACAGCGCCAGTTTTCCAGATCGCAATGTTTGCAAACAATGTTTCAGGTCTCTGGGACATGCAGATGGCCACTCGATCACCTGGTTTGACCCCGTTGTGACTGAGATAATTGGCCAGCTGGTTAGTAATATTTCTCATCTGCCAGAAGGTGAATTTTTCCTTGTTTCCCAAGAAATCTTCATGAAATATTGCCACCTTGCTTTTGTCATCAGCATGGGCATCACACACATAAAAGGCCGCATTCATTTCAACGGGGATTTCCCACTTGAAATTCTCACAAAGCGAATCCCAACTGTCGTACTTATTATCGTAGTGATAGTAACATCCATGCTTATCAATCTTTTTCACGATATCTTCTTTCTTTTCTATAGGTTAATTCGCCATATATTGTATTATTAAGCGGATTTCTGCATTGTATAAAATCTTTTTGGTCGACGCATAACTTTTTTAAGGACAAACAGATCTAAGATGCAGCAGGGGATAAATGCCCAAAAAGCAAGGGTTACCTTGGAATAAATAGCCGAAAACGCTCTATCAATAATTTTCGTTAGACTGGCTTTTTCCATAAGTCCCATTAATTGGGAATACAGAAGGCATGAGAAACATCCGAACTCGATTTTTTGTATGTTTGCAACCCGTTGAAGCAGGTGAGTTGCCGGGCGAGTGTGGACCAGAGCGATAGATACAATCAGCGTGAAAGACATTATGCCGGTAAATGCTATAAGCGATTTAAATCCGTCACCCTTTGCATCGACTGCATTCAGTGAAGAAGCGTCGGTCAAACCGATTGACATGAGAAAGGCTCCAAGCGTGGGTTCAATAGATAGAATCATTTGGTCAGAGTAAAAACATTCAACAAGGTGAATAAAGCGCTTTGAAAATCGATTCAACAACTTCTACTCCTTTAATAACGCTTTGGTCTAAAAGCCGCCTATGAAATTCGACCAAATTCCCCTTTCGACACTCCCGAATAGCGTTAAAATTATGAATTATGCAAGGAATATGGAATTTATTCAGGTTATGACAGCAATTCTTGTGCCTAATCGTTGATTCTCAACATTACTTATTTAAATGATTATTCTTTTTTATTTTACAAGTGGAATTTCGGTAAATCGTACGGTGCAATATCGCACCAATTTAATCTTCCAACCCAATGTCTGTTGGCAAGTAATTTTACTAAATAAATCGCTAAAACAGTTAGTTGAACTGTGGTGTGGTCTTTGGCGACTCGAGATTATAGCAAGAAGCAATATCGCTAAATGGTTTTAAAGAATTTATAATATGTAGATATAATAAATAATTTACATAAATAATTGGAAAATATGTTATATCTTAGATACGATTACGGTGCAAATTTGCGCCAACCTGTAAGGATGACTCTATGCGTCCAACAAAGATAAGCGTAGTCATTTATTCAGGTTGCAATTGGTTCAATCAAAATTGGCATAATTCTTGTTAGAGCTTAGAATGTGCAAGGCACTTCTGGATAGCGAATTTATAGACTATATTTTTTTAATTGACACGACTTTGCAGGGCCATTTCAATCCAGGTTTTAACATCTGGAACAAATTGAAGCAGTGTTTCAACCTTTCAGTCTCACTTTGATCTTTGAACTATCGGCACCTGCGCTTTTCGAAAACCAAAATTTTTAAAGTAAGGAGAACAGATGCAATACGAAAAACTTTACCATGATTTTAAGTGGGATGACTTCTGTGATGAACTTTTTGACTGGGACTGGAGAAAACAATTCAATATCGCCCAAGCGGTGTTGGATCGCAATACGAAAGATCCCAAAAAAATCGCATTGTACCACGTCAAACAAAAACTCGATGTCAACGTGTTCACATTCGGAGATTTGAGGAGTCTCACCAACAAGTTCGCTAATGCTTTGCAATCCCTGGGATTAAAAAAAGGTGACCGGGTAGCGAGGTTACTGCCTCGAATACCCGAAACCTATGTCAGCTTCTTGGGCACCTGGAAATCGGGCATGGTCGATGTGCCGCTGTACACGGCATTCGGGCCGGACGCAATCGCCTATCGAATTCAAGACAGTGAAGCCAAGGCACTGATCACTGACCAAAGCAACCTCGATAGGCTTACTTCGATTTCCGATCTTCTCAAAGAGATCCAGGTGATTGTGGTGAACCCTGAAAGCGAGAACCCGTCAGAAACAACAACGACAGATTTCGGCAAATTGATAAAGGAGGCCGATGATGCCGATCTAGAAGTCGAAACCACTACCGATGACCTTGCATTATTGGTTTATACGTCGGGGACAACCGGGCCTCCCAAGGGGACTACCATTTCTCACAACGCGATCCTGTCCGTACTGCCCTATGCCAAATACTGCCTCGACATTCACGAAAACGAAATGTTCTGGGGTTTCGCAGATCCAGGGTGGGTCTATGGGTTACTTTCTGCTGGCAGTGCTCCGATGGCACTTGGCGCGGCGCTGGTCGTATTTGAGCCCGGTTTCGATGCCGAAAGCTGGTACCAAACAATTGCCAAGTTAAAAATAACAAACTTTACTGCGGCTCCCACAGCTTTCAGGGCAATTATGGCATCCGGTAAGGCGTTGGCCGAAAAATACAAACCCCGATTCCGATATCTTTCATCCGCCGGTGAGCCGCTAAATCCTGAAGTGATTCGTTGGTTCGAATCCGAATTTGGAACGCCGATTCGTGATATGTACGGTATCAGCGAGGTCTCCATGGTAATCGGCAACAACCCCTGCTTTGGGATAAAATCGGGTTCGTGCGGAAAACCGATTCCCGGATTTACAGTAAAACTGAAAGGCGAAAACGGCTGCGATTGCAAAGACGCCGAAATCGGTTCCATCTGTGTGAAGCAAAACGATCACTTTATTTCCAACGGGTACTGGGGGCTCGAAGAAAAGTACCGTAAAAGCTTTGTTGACGACAACTGGTTCGATACCGGCGATCTTGCCTACCGGGATGAAGACGGGTACTACTTTTTTGTGGGCCGCAAAGACGATGTCATCTCAAGTTCCGGCTATCGGATCGGGCCGTTCGAGGTAGAAAACTGCATAATCGAGCATCCTGCTGTGGCCGAATGTGCGGTGGTCGGCAAGCCGGACACCCTTCGCGGCGAAATCGTGAAAGCGTTTATCGTTTTGAACAAGAATTATACCGCCTCCGAAGCGTTGAAAAAGGATGTGATCGAGCTGTGTAGAGATCGCTTGTCCAAACATAACTACCCGAGAGAAATAGACTTTATAAAGGAATTACCCAAAACGAGCAGTGGAAAAATACAGCGAAGAAAATTAAGAAAGTGAGAAATATATGAAATTGCATGGGAAAGTGGCTTTGGTCACCGGCGCATCGCGAGGAATTGGCAGAGCGATCGCCATTGCCCTGGCAAAAGAGGGGGCTTTCGTTGCCGTGAATTACGTCAGCAACCCGAGTGCCGCCCAAGAGGTGGTTCAGTTGATCGAAGCTGCCGGATCACAAGCTGTGGCCATTCAGGCCGACATCTCCGATCTCGATGCGGTTGAGAAAATGGTCGCTTCGGCAATCAAAATAAAGGGTGGTATCGACATTCTGGTAAACAACGCCGGTGTCTGGCGGGGAGGCAAGCTGCATAAGCTGGAACCGGCTGATTGGGACAAAGTCTTGGATGCCAACCTGAAAGGGATGCTGGCCTGCACCCGTGCGGTTCTGCCGGCGATGCTGACGAAAGGCAGCGGAAAAATCATCAACATCTCATCTGTGATCGGCATCGTCGGCTATCCCGGGGATACCGTATATGGCACGTCCAAGGCTGGAATCTTCGGCTTCACCAAATCCCTCGCCAAAGAGGTCGCGAAAATGGGTATTAATGTAAACGCCGTTGCACCCGGTATCATATCCACCGATATGAACAGCGCCCTGGATATGGCAACGCGGTCTCGGCTGATCAAGAGTATTCCGATGGGAGCGCTTGGAAAGCCCGAAGATGTCGCCGAGGTGGTCTGCTTTCTTGCCTGTGGAGCCTCATACGTGACCGGGCAGGTGTGGACCGTGGACGGCGGCTATACAATGATGTCATGAGGAAACGAAACCATGTTTGATGCCATAAAAGGAATTAAGGTGCTGGATCTCACCCGGCTGACCCCCGGCGCATATGCAACCAAACTGATGGCGGAAATGGGTGCGGAAGTGGTGAAAATAGAGGATACGGGCAACGGAGATTATATGCGCATTGTCGGTCCGATGTACGATGATGCAAGTGTCTGGTATTACGCTGTGAATGTCAGCAAGAAATCCGCCTGCCTGAATCTGAAAACCGCCGAGGGCGTGGATATCTTCAAAAGGCTAGTTGAAGATTATGACGTTCTGATCGAAGGATTCAGGCCGCGTGTCATGGGCCGTCTGGGGCTGGGATATGAAACGCTCGCCGAAATCAATCCACGCCTGGTTTATTGTTCCCTTACTGGATTTGGTCAAGACGGGCCGTTCAACAGGCAACCTGGCCACGATATCAACTATATGGCGATTGCCGGGGCATTGGGACTCACCGGACTGAAGAACGGACCGGTGGTTCCTCCAGGATTGCAGGTGGCGGACATGGGTGGTGCAGTCATGGCGGTCGTCGGGGTCCTGGCGGCCTATATCGGCGCCCTTAGAACTGGAAAAGGAAGATACGTCGATATCTCCATGACGGATACGGCTTTGTCGCTGATTCCCCTTGAAATGGCCGAATACCTGGCTTCGGGAAAAGCACCGGAGGCCGGGCAATCCTATTTCAACGGCGGGGAAGCCTGTTATGCGGTATATCCAACCAAAGACGGACGGCATGTCTGCATGGGAAACAGGGAAGAGAAATTCTGGAAGACGTTTTGCCGGATTGCCGAGCGCCCCGATCTTGAAGAGTTGCAATTTTCCACCGATGAACAAGCCTTTCAAAAAATCGGAGCGTTTTTCGGAACCAAGACATTGAACGAAGTCGTCGCCTTGTTCGAGAAAGCCGACACATGCATCACTCCCGTTCTGAGGCTTAACGAAGTGCCGGACCATCCCCAGATCAGCGCGAGAGAAATGATCGTTAAAAATGATAAAGAAACCGGACTGCCTCCCTTTATTGCGTGCCCGATACGGTCCTCCGGGAAAAACGAACATGTTTATCGACCGGCACCCAGGCAGGGAGAACACACCCGAGAGGTGCTTGCCGCCGCCGGTTATTCTGGGAATTTCATCGAAAAAGCCATTTTAGACGGCGTCGCCAGATGATTCTCTTTGAAGAAGGCGAAGGGGTCTATCGGAGCGCAATCGTTATCTAATTTGCACATAAGGAGTTGAAAATATGATAATATCATCAGAAGCGTGGGTTGATCGACAACTCGCCATGAAAAAAAATATCTATATGGGTGGGGAACTTGTCGGCAGAGACCATCCCCTCATTGTGCCAGGCAGGAATGTGATCGCCATGACCTATGACATGGCTCAGGATGAAAAATACAAAGGCATCATAACGACCCAATCCCACATTGATGGCAGCGAAATCAACCGTTGGTGCAATCTGCATCAAAGTGTGGAAGACCTGCTGGCCAAACAGAAGTCCACCCGGTGCGGTATCCACAATTGCGGGTTTTGCATGCAGCGGTGCATGGGCAATGACGGCCTGAATGCCCTGTATGTGGTAACCAAAGAGCTGGACGAGAAATACGGGACCGATTATCACGACAGGGCCAAGGCGTTTGCGGCCTATTTCCAAAGGAACGATATTACCTCCGCCCTTGCCCAAACGGATGTCAAGGGCGACCGGTCAAAAAGGCCCGGCGCCCAGGATGATCCGGATCAATATGTGCGGGTCGTAAAAAAAACAAAGGAAGGCATTATCGTGCGTGGTGCCAAGGTCCACATTACCATGGGACCTTACGCCGATGAGATTATCGTACTGCCTACGCGGGTAATGACCGAAGCTGAAAAAGATTATGCGGTGGCCTTTGCCGTGCAGGCCGATACCGAAGGCGTTTATCTGATCAACAGGGCATCGGCACCCAGGGCACGAAAAAAATTCGAAGCGCCCATGAATAACTATGGCAGTTCGGACGCCGTGACGATCTTCGACGACGTCCTGGTTCCCTGGGAGCGGGTTTTCATGTGCGGTGAGTATCAGGAGGCCGGTCGGCTGGCCCTGTTGTTTGCCAATTATCACCGACATGCCTATTGTGGCTGCAAGCCCGGCGTTACCGATGTAATCATGGGCTTCACCCAATTGGTTGCACGTTACAGCGGCATTGAAAAAGCCCAGCATATTCGTCAGGAAACCGCCGATCTTATCGCCGTTGCCGAACTGGTCTATGCCGCCGGTATCGCCAGTTCGGTTCAGGCCACAAGATCGTCATCGGGGGTAATGATTCCCAATCCGATATACTCCAACGTGGGCCGGCGGCTGGCCGGAGAGAACATCTACCACGAGCACAATATCCTGGTGGCTGTAGCCGGAGGCCTGCCGGCGACATTGCCGTTCGAAGAGGACTTTATCAGCGAAAAAACAGCGCCTTTTCTTGAAAAATATCTGAAAAGAAAAAAAGGCGTCTCTTCCCAGGATATTCATCGCTGCTTTCGGAGCATCTCCGACTTGACCTGTTCGGCATGGGGCGGCGTATGGCAGATTGCCGGCGTACACGGTGGCGGTTCGCCGATAATGGAAACCATTGCCATTTTAAGCAATTATAACATTGACCAAAAGGTCGACATCGCAAAATTTCTTGCAGGAATCAAACAGAACGATAAAATGGAAGATGAGCTATTTTACGGTGAAAAGAGCGATTTGAAAATGTTCAAGGATCATTTGAAGATATTCAACTCTTCCCAGTCTGTTTCACAATAGATCCAAAGCTGAGTGCCCCGTCCGCGAAGACGGACGAATGCCATCATATTGATGAATGGGGCATTTGGCAACGGGTGGTACCTTCAAGATGGAGGCATGCCTTGAGATCCTATGATTTAGAAACTGTCAGAGTCGATGAGAATGAATCTGTGGCAACTATTACCATAGACAATCCACCGGTGAATGCCATAACGGAAAAAGTCCTCGATGATCTGCAGCAGGCCTTTGAAATTGTAGAGGATCAGGAAAATGTTCGTGCCGTAATTTTAACCGCCCAAGGTTCACGATCCTTTGTCGCCGGCGTCGATGTAAATATCTTTTCGAGAAAAGACATTTCGGGTCGACGCGACTTCATTTCAAAAATTCATAAGACTTTCAGGATGATCGACCATTTCCCAAAACCGTTAATCTGCGCGATCAACAGTCATGCCGCCGGAAACGGCTGCGAACTGACAATGGTTTGCGATATCCGGATCGCCAACGAGGAGGCAACCTTTACATTCCCTGAATGCAAGTTCGGTGTCGTGTCCGCAGGGGGCACGACCCAGAGGCTTCCACGATTGATTCCACAGGGAAAGGCGCTTTACTATTTATTCACCTCCGAAAAGATGAAGGCCCGGGAAGCCCATGAACTGGGATTGGTCGATTTTATTAAACCGCTGGAAGATCTCATTCCGTTTGCAGCAAAAATCGCCCACAAGATCGCAGAAAATTCACCGATAACCGTCTCTGCTGTAAAAAAACTCGTCAAGCAGGGGCGAAATCTTCCAATGAAGGTTGCTCTGCAAGAAGAACTCAAACAAGGCATTGAGAGTTGTCAAACATCAGATTTTTTAGAGGGAATTACTGCCTATCTTGAAAAGCGCGTTCCCATATTCAAAGGTTGCTGAATAAAAAAGAAAGGTGGAATCATTGCTATCGATAGATGCCATCCGAAACGTTAAACGCGTACATCACCTTAAAATCGGCGATACTCTAAAAGATGTTTGTGACCTGATTACGAAGCACTCTTTCCAGGAGGTCCCGATCATAGACAGCAGGGGGCATGCAACGGCGACCCTGGATGTCTTCAGGCTGATTCGTTATCTGGTACGAACTGCTGATAAAGAGAATGATATGGTTCCGGAATGTTGTGTGCGCCACAGGCTTAATACGATCGACAGGGAGGAATCGATTCATAACGCCGCCTATTTTCCAGTAGACCGCTTTGTTCTGGATTCCGAGGATAAATATATCGGCCTGCTGACCCGTGCCGATGTAATTGGCGGGCTTATCAAGGAACTGGAGGTCTATAACTATATCTTTGACCAAATTGAGCCGGGCATAGGGATTTTGTCAAAAGATGAGCAGCTGCTTTACCAGAATCGAAAATTCGAAGATACCCTCCAAACCGATAAAAAAAAGACAGGTACCATTCCATTAAAGGAAATATCTTCGGTCATCCCGCAGTCGGCCGACGTATGGGGGAATGTCCCGGTACGCTATCATTATAACAAGGCCGGCTTTAAGGGTATTTTAGAGTATTTTCCCATTCTCATAGAAAAAAAGTATTTTGGAACTTTAATCATCCTTTATGGTGATCAAAAAACTCAACAAAGTGATGTCGTAACCTCCCCGCATCCGGCATTCAGGGAAATGAAAGAGTGGAAGGAGGTAAGGGAAGCTTTCCCCAATATCGTGATTTCGGACCCCAAGATGGAGCAGGTGGTTCGCTTGGCATTAAAAGCGGCCAGAATAACGTCCAATGTGCTGATTACAGGGAAAACCGGCGTCGGGAAAGAGATTATTGCCGAAATTGTCCATCGTATGGGGTCACGTGCTGACCGCCCTTTGATAAAAGTAAATTGTGCTGCCATTCCAGAAAGTCTGCTTGAATCCGAACTGTTCGGGTACGAAAAGGGGGCGTTTACCGGTGCGGTCGAAAAAGGAAAAATCGGGCTGATCGAGGCGGCTGATCAAGGAAGTTTGTTTCTAGATGAAATCAATAGCCTCCCGATGAATCTTCAAGCGAAGCTATTGCGATTTTTGCAAAACCAAGAGTTTTACAAGCTTGGCGGCACCCGTCCACACAAAGCGGATGTTCGCATCATCGTTGCTTCAAATTGGGAAATTAAGAAGCTGGTCGATCAAGGAGACTTCAGAGAAGATCTTTACTATCGGCTATGTGTTATTCCCATCCATATACCGGAACTCAAAAAAAGGCCGAAAGATATCATCCCGCTTTCCATGTTTTTTCTGCAAAAATACAATGAGTTGTACAATTTGGATAAACAACTCAACGATGCGGCCTACAATCAGCTGTTGGGATATGATTGGCCTGGTAATGTCCGAGAGTTGCAGCATCTCATCGAGCAGCTTGTGGTATTAACCGATACAGATGTAATCGATTCAATTCATCTCCTGGAAGACAAAAAAAATGATGAAAATGCTAAACAGAAGATAGAAATAAATATATTGAGGCTCATTCCGTTGAAAGAAGCGCATGAGTTGCTGGAGCAGGCTATTTTCAAGGAAGCGCAGAAACAATTTAAATCGGTTCGGGATATCAGCAAGAAACTTGAGGTTCACCACTCTACAGTCGTTCGTAAAATTAATCAACTTAAAAAAAAGCAAAACAATTTCCAATTGATGTCAAAACATATGTGAAGTAAAATTTCCATGGGAGACCTTCTTTGCGATAATGCTCCAACACAATGAATTGGCTCCCCTTATCAAATTTTTATGCAAATATGAGCCAGCCAGTTTTTTCTACCACCTAAACACGCCAAAAAGAGAAGGAGAGAAATGAAAATCGAAGGACACACTGTTGTGATTACCGGCGGCGCTTCCGGACTCGGAGAGGGATGTGTAAGAAATTTTACGGGGAAAGGTGCCAATGCGGTAATCCTGGATCTTGATGAAACCCGGGGAAATCAGATTGCATCGGATCTCGGTGCGGCTGCGTTATTTTGTAAAACCGATGTAACGGATCCAAAATCGGTACAACAAGCAATTGATATGGCTATGGACCGTTTCGGTGTGATTCATATTGCAGTAAACTGTGCCGGAGTTGCAACACCCTCCAAAGTGTTGGGCAAACATGGTCCAATGGCCATCAAAACATTTGATCAGGTCATTCGTATCAATCTGATCGGCACAATGAATATTATTCGGCTTGCTGCTGAAAAAATGACAAGAAATGAACCGAACTTGGATGGTGAAAAGGGCGTGATAATTAACACCGCGTCTATCGCAGCATTCGACGGTCAGATCGGACAGGCAGCATATGCGGCATCCAAAGCAGGCATTGTAGGGATGACGCTTCCTATCGCCAGGGAATTTACCAATCATGGAATCCGTGTAATGACGATTGCACCAGGATTGTTTGAAACTCCGATGCTTGCCGGTCTGCCTGAAAAAGCGCAACAATCTCTGATTGCCTCGATTCCATTTCCAAAAAGGCTAGGCAAACCTTCAGAGTTTGCACAATTGGCAACGCAGATTATTGAAAATCCAATCTTAAACGGAGAGACAATTCGGCTGGATTCAGCCATTAGGATGGGAGCGTAATAAATTTTTCAATGACAAGGACCTTTGCAATGAACTTAAATACACTCAACTATGAGAAAAAACAAAAAATTGTATTAATTGGGATAAATCGTCCAAAGTATATGAACGCGCTCAACAGTGAAGTGATTGCTGAGCTCGGACAGGCTTTTGATCATGTTGCCGCAGATGAAGATGCATCTGTTGTTATTATTCACGGAGGAGAGAAGGCGTTTGCAGCAGGGGCGGATATTAAAGAAATCAGCAATCTATCAACACCGGTTGAGGCTCATCGGTTCGTTTCACGAGTTCACCACCTTTTTAATAAAATAGAGAATTTCGAAAAACCGGTCATTGCAGCAGTAAGTGGGGTAGCGTTGGGTGGCGGATGTGAATTGATACTGTCATGCGATATTCGCATTGCGGCAGAAAATGCATTTTTTGGTGTTCCAGAAATAAACATTGGTGTCATTCCTGGAGGTGGAGGCACTCAACGTCTGCCAAGGCTTATCGGTATAGGCCGGGCTAAGGAGTTGATTTATTCCGGAATTCCTATCGATGCTAAGGAGGCACATCGTATTGGCCTCGTTAACAAGGTGGTCCCTGTTGAAGAGTTGTTGGATTCAACTGAAGCAATAGCAGCAAAATATGCAAACCAACCGGCCTTTGCGTTAAAAGTGGCCAAAATGGCTGTAAACGATGGGATTAATATGGATCTTGGCTCTGCGCTTTCCTATGAACAACGATGTTTCGAACTTCTTTTTTCAACGGAAGACCAGAAAGAAGGCATGCGGGCCTTTATCGAAAAGAGATCTCCAGTGTTCAGTGGAAAATAGCGATTTTCGTTTAGATTGATTTTTAATTGGTTATATTGCGGAGGGCATGATGAGAAAAGTTGCCGTTGTGGGTGTTGGCCACACTGATTTTACAGCAGGTTCGTCAAAAACACAGCTCGAATTAATGTCAGAAGCATCTATGGATGCCATCATCAGCTCAAATTTGAAACCGGAAGATATCCAGGCAATATTTTGCGGTAACGTTCTTGGAGATTTTTCCGAGGGCCAAGGGATGATCCAATCATATCTTGCTGACAACATAGGGTGCTTTAACGTACCGGCCAGTAGATTTGAAGGCGCTTGCGCTTCGGCCACCATGGCCATAAGGGATGCTTTCCTGTGGGTTGCTTCCGGTTTCTACGATATCGTCCTGGTCGGTGGTGTTGAAAAAGCGACTACAATGGGAACCCCTTTGGCGACGCGAACTTTTGCAATGTTCCATGATTCCCGGTATGAATATCCGGCGGGTTTTACCTTTCCAGCTTTCTTTGCCCTGCTTACGCATTTGTATGCGGATAAATACAACTTGCCACTGGAAAAGCTGAAGGAACAAATGGCACAAGTAACTGTGCAATCCCACCAGTATGGCCTTAACAACCCTCATGCACAGTTTCGCAAAGAGGTAACCGTCGAGAAGGTATTGAACAGTTTCATGGTTTCCACCCCACTACAATTATTGGACTGTTGCCCGTTTTCAGATGGTGCAGCCGCTGTTGTATTGGCCTCCGAGGAAGCGGCCAAAAAACTGACTGATAAGCCGGTGTATATTGCTGGTGTCGGGCAAGCCTCTTCCGGAAAACTTAGTTCTCAGTATAAAGCTCTACCCCGTTTGAAAGCAAGAGAGGTTTCGGTCAAACAGGCTTACGATATGGCTGGAGTAAAACCGGAAGACATTGATGTCTGTGAACTTCACGATTGTTTCAGCATTGCAAGTATCATTGCTGCAGAAAGTCTTGGATTCTCAGAATTTGGAAAGGCAGGGGAACTTTGGGAAAAGGAACAGACCAAAATCGGTGGTAAAATACCGATTAATATTTCAGGTGGACTCAAATCGAAGGGACACCCCATCGGTGCGACTGGTGCTTCTCAAGTATATGAAATTACACGCCAATTGAGAGGGGAACTGGTCGACCAAAGTCGCCAAGTTGAGGGTGCCAAAGTTGGACTAGTCGATACCCTTGGCGGTGACGGTGTGATTGTGAATATAGTGTTGAGAGCTGAATAATTAAGCATCGTAAGGAGTTTAAAATGGAGCAGGTTTTGAGTTTTCAAAAATACAATAGCGCACTTAAAAAAAATAGGCTGTTGGGCTTGTCTTGTAAGGAATGCGGAACTGTTACATGTCCTCCTAAAATGGTTTGTCAGGAGTGTGCCGGCGTGGACCTTGAAGTTGTTGAGTTGTCTGGTATGGGAAAAATTGTTACCTTCACGACAACTTATGTTGCTGCTGAAGGAAAAGAAGCAGAAGCGCCCTATACCATAGCCATGATTGAACTGGATGAAGGTGCCTGGATCGCCGGAAACCTGATTGATATCGACCCATCAGAAGCCACCATGGATTTGATAGGAAAGCGAGTAAAGATCGGTCATAAGGTTTTTCCTGGTGATCGTTTCTCTGGTGGAGAATCAACGCGCCCACTATTTAGTTTTGTCAAGTAAAAATAATCAAATTACAACTGTTATTTAAATAATCACTGCGTTGCGTTCGATTTTGGAGTTGGAGACACCTCGCACCGGCAACCCTCTTACTGGATCGGGAGACGGTAAGGAAATGGTTTTTAGTAACGGCTCCATGTAAGCTTGGTAATTTGGTATTGGCATCAAGAATCACCTTTGATCTGGAATATAGAATTCATTTCCTTTCCCGTTACCTATCCACCCGCTCCTTCAACTCCTTCCCCGCTTTAAAAAACGGCAGCTTCTTCGGTTTGATCTTGACCAGCTCACCGGTTTTTGGGTTCCGTCCGGTGTATCCATCGTATTCCTTGACGAAAAACGAACACAATCCCCTGATTTCAACACGGTCTCCTTTGGCCAGCGCGTCGGCCATTCCATTGAAAAAGATATCCACAACGGTGGCGGCTTGTGTTTTTGACAGGTAGGTGGCGTCTCTTAAGGTCTGGATCAGCTCAAGCTTGTTCACGTGTTCGGCGTTCCTGATTGTGGGTTTGCGTGGGAATTGAAAGAGAGGATTTTGGGCAGAATAGCCCTGGCGTGGTGATTGTGTCAAGAAATTAGTTGGTTATAGGTGATTGTTATGTTTAAAATCAAAAGAGATCGGCAGGATCATAAATCCGGGAGGTCTATGATATGAAATTCGTGATTTGAGATTTGCGAGGATTATGCGTTCTCATAATGGATGATATCAAACTTACCCATCGGTTCAAATTGAAAAAAATTTGCCGAATTACAGATTTCCATAAGTCTAAAGCCATCGAAAAACACCAAAATCATTGACATTTCAATGAATTATTCCTAAAAAGTGTTTTGGGGTAATTTTCATAACGGACCATCGATTCCATGTTAAGGCATGATGTACAAATGGTTTGTTAATCTATTCTTAGAGCATTTAATAAAATATCGGTTTAGGCACCTATGAAAAAAAATTATTGATATTTATGCACTCCAACTAATCCAGTGAAGCGACAGGTAATCATGATATGGATGTTTTTAAATACCGCGATGACATTGTAGCCAATTATCGTTCCTTCACCACCAGCTTTACAAAAATCAAAGCAGATGACATCAAACAATATGTAACACACCGATATGACTCAGGCTATTATTGGCCAGCACCACTCATTCAGCTAAACCCATCGTTTGTCTCCAGTCAAACAGTTGAGCAGCTCGTTTCTCAAGGGAAGCTACATCGAACATGTCAGGAAATTTTTCGATTTGGGAGAGATCCAAATTCCCCTGGTGTGTCCGCCCAGCTTTACAAACACCAAATGGATGCAATCGAGATTGCCAAGCGAGGGGAAAGCTACGTTTTAACGACTGGCACCGGGTCTGGCAAATCTTTAGCCTACATGTTGCCTATTGTTGACTGCATACTCAACACAAAAGGAAATTCTTCGACTGGGATCAAAGCTATTATCATCTATCCAATGAACGCGTTGGTTAACAGCCAAAAGGAGGAGCTGGACAAATTTTTCGGACACTATAATGAAAATAAGCCTGTTACTTATGGACGATACACTGGCCAGGAGAGCCAAGAAGAACGTCATGCCATGGCGGCGACTCCGCCTGACATCATTTTGACCAACTTCATGATGCTGGAGTTGTTGATGACCCGCCAGGACGAATTGGACCGCAGCATCATGAAAGCGGCTAAGGGAATTGACTTCTTGGTTTTAGATGAATTGCATACCTACCGCGGACGACAAGGGGCGGACGTTGCAATGCTTGTTCGACGGGTCAGGGAGGCCCTCAATGCAGATGTTCAGTGCATAGGAACCTCGGCGACCATGGCGAGTGAAGGAACATTACAGGCGCGTAATGAAGCTATCGCTGAAGTAGCCAGCAAAATGTTTGGAACGGATGTAAAGCCTGAAAATATCATCACGGAAACCCTGCAAAGACAAACACCGCATACCGAAAAACCGTTAGGCACAACTCTCTCCTCATCCATCCATGCAGGAATTGCAGAATCACTATCTTTCAAGAAATTACGGGAACATCCGGTGTCTGCATGGATTGAATTGACCCTGGGAATTGAGAAGGAGGAGGATCGATGGGTTCGAACTCGGCCGCAAACCATTCAGGATGCATCCAAAAAACTGTCCGATGATAGTGGGCTTCCAGCAGAAACGTGCGAAACGTTCTTGCGCGATTTCCTACTCACCGCCTACCAATGCCGTGATAATAAAGGCAACCCATTATTTGCGTTCCGATTGCACCAGTTTATTTCCGGGGCCAATACCCTTTTTTCAACTTTAGAGCCTGTGGGGAATCGTCAGTTTGATTTGTCTGGCCAGCAATACCTTCCTGGTGACCGTTCCAAACGATTTTTCAGCGTCCATTTTTGCCGCCAGTGCGGGCAAGAATATCATCCAGTTTGGTACGGTGTTAAAAATGGGGAGACCCATTTGACGCCTCGGGATATAGATGATCGGTCCCATGATGAGGAAGATTCTGATTTTGGGTTTTTTATGTTTGATCAGGATCATGTATGGGACGATGCTGTAATCGAAAATTATCCCGAAAACTGGATCGAAGAAATCAGAGGAACCATTCGTTTAAAAAGTAATTTCAAGAAATATCAGCCCAAAGGCGTGTATGCTGAACCAAGTGGAAAACTTACCGGCGGTGGAAATCACGGATGGTTCATTCCAGGCAGTTTCAGGTTTTGTTTGAATTGCGGTGTTTCCCACGCGGCGAGGGGAAGGGATGCAATCAGGGTTACAGGATTAAGTGGTGAGGGTCGTTCTTCGGCGACAACCGTCCTGGCGGTATCCGCACTGACTTATATGCTGGAACAGGATTCTGATTTAGCGCAAGAAGCTAAAAAGTTGCTCGGATTCACGGACAATCGCCAGGACGCTTCTCTGGGGAGAGGATGCCAATGCGATAGGATCTATAAAAGAAAAAGATTATCCTGATCTGATCGAAAGCCTACTACAAGTTCTGAAATCATACGGTCTAATCGAAGAAGTTGAAATCAATCGCCAGTTAAAAGGATACCAGCTGATAGGTGAGTTTCTTCAGTGGCGTAAATGAATGGTCGGATACAACGTTTCGATCTCTGCCTTAATGAGATCAGCCGTGGTGCCCAGGGTACCAATATCTTTGCTGTCGTCAATACATACACCAGGGCGGCACAATGGAGTGAGTTGTCGGCGGAATCCAGTTTTCGGCTGTCACGGGTTGGCGGGAATATTTTGGGGATGCTGCAGTAATTAGCCCGAGGTGGCATCTGTTTTTGGACAAATGATCCGGCAGCCAATGGAGGAAGCCGGATCAGATCAACAGTTACTTTCTATCTATTGCGACGGATACAGAGTGTCAGCGGTGGTAATCATCGGTTTTTACATCAAACCAATCAATAACCATTCCTAATAAAACAATATATTGTTATCATGTCGCTTGACACTTCCACATGTTGTGCTTATTTATAATGCGGAAATACCCATAACGGGGTACTGAAGTCGCTATCTGCATTTGTCATCTCTCCTGAAAATCCCCTCAGCCCCGTACTGATATATCGTTCTAACCAATCAGAAAGGACAGACCAATGGCAAGAAGAGGCGTGTATCATATTACCCCCAACTCCGGTGGCGGTTGGGATGTCAAGAAGGAAGGCAATCAAAGGGCTTCAGGCCACTTTGACAGAAAATCGGATGCTATCAGCAGGGGAAAAGGGCTTGCAAAGAACCAACCCCTCGGCCAAATCAAAATTCATGGCCAGGATGGAAAGATTCAGACTGAACACACCTATAAGAAAGACCCCTACCCGCCGAAAGGATGATTAATGCCCGTATTTATTTCTCATCGGAGTATTGATACCGAACGTGCTTTGACAGTTCACCAATATCTCACGAATAGAGGCGTGAAGTGCTATATTGACAAACTCGATGACGCTCTTCAATCCACTGATGATATCACAAATGTCATTTTGAAGAGAATTAGCCAATGCAGCCATATGATGGCTGTTGCATCCGAATATACGCAAGGATCATGGTGGGTTCCATTCGAGCTTGGTGTTGCTACTGAATCAGATAGACGCATTTCATCCTACAAAGCGACCAACGTAAATTTGCCTCAATATCTTTCAAAATGGCCAATCCTATCAAGTCAGTATGATCTGAATAAATTTATCGAGAATTACAAGCGTGACAATAGTGTCGCATTCAGCGAAAGCCGTGCCACATATCAAGATATTAAATCCGCCGATCAGTTCCATCGACGGTTAAAAATTGATATTGGTCAAAGATAAAGGAGGATTATGGGCTATCATCCAAGTAGTCAGTTGGGTTTGGGAGGCTTGTTCCCCTATGTGGAACCAATTAAACGCAAGGTATTTATTAGTTACCACCACAAAAATGATCAATCGTGGTATAATCATCTATCATTTGTGTATTCGAACGATTTTGATCTTTTTTACGATAATTCAGTGGAACGTAAAATTGACAGCACCAATTCTGAATATTTAAATAGGAAGATCAGGGAAGAATACATATTCGGGACATCGGTGACCATCGTTCTTTGCGGCTCTGAAACGTGGAAGAGAAGGTGGGTGGATTGGGAGATCCATGCCACCCTACATCACGGCCATGGTTTGTTAGGGATTGCACTTCCTTCTTGTGCTAAAAATTATGAAGGGAAAAATATTGTTCCGGATCGTCTCTATAAGAATTTGGTAAGTGGGTTTGCCAATTTCATGGTATGGGATGGGAATCCAGATACCTTGAAGGCAAATATTGAAGCGGCTGCCCAGAATTCATCAAGGAAAAGTCTAATTGATAACAACGACATTAAGATGAAACGCAGCTCATCATAGAGAGGTAAAAATGGCTGCCCCAACAGGCCTCAAGAAGGTAACCGCCACAATCAAGACTCCATTCCTGGATATCCAAGGGGAATGGCAACCCGACGAGAGCGAGCAGCAAGCTGCCTGGGAATTGTATGTTGAGCTTGTAACCCGCATTGCCGTCCAGGAGCTTAAGCCGGGAGAAGGGTTACTACGGGAGGCTTTGACTTCCTTGTATCAACTTTTTGGCGAGACCAGGCGTATTCTACGAAGTTATGGTCCAGTCGTAGCCACACCAAAAGGGAGTGGTAAGTGGTCCTTCGGTAGCATTGCTGTCACCCTTCTGAATTCCGCAATCCGACCTGTCCTTGCAAAGTGGCATCCCCTGCTGATGACGTATGAAAATCAGCGTGGGCAGGCCGTTTCTCCAGCAGATCATGAAATGAAATGGGAACACAACGAAGAGTTGAGAGGCATTCTTACCGAATTGCAAACAACGTTAAGGGCGTATTCACAGTTATTAGCTGAGGCTGCCGGTATCCCCCCGATTGCTTAATCTCTCATACATAATGTAATGTCTGTTATCCTTAAATGACCAAATCACCAAAGCCCTCACCGCCCTGAAAAAATCCAAATTCCGCTTCCGGTTCAAATTGACAGACAAGGACCATCAATACATCCAGAGCAAGGGCATCGACACCATCCGATCCCACGCCTTTGATTTCATCACCGAAGATTAGCACCGGCGTTTCCCAAGAATGATGGCAAACGGACGCCGATGAGGGGCCATCCTGTTTTTATTGCCCAACATGCGACCGCCACCTGCTGCCGGGGGCGTCTTTGGAAATAGTTCGGGATTGAAAAAGGACGGCCGTTGACAGAGGATGAAATCGGGTTTGTGGTGGGGTTGGTGATGGGGTGGATTGGAGAGCAGACTCAAAGAGTTTAGCGAAAAGCTAACATTTCCTCATTTTTCACAGCTAACTGCGTTTTTTCATTTGGTCCTTTACCTCGAAATACTTGGGTTCATTTCGATTTATTCCCTTTTTCGAGGGTTGCCCTACCCTACTTTAACGATCCATTTCTTTGGAATCACTCTGAGTTACTTAAATTTTTAGCGCTATTGTTGGGTATAATGTTGGGTATTAAATTAGAAAGCATTAAAAAAGGCACTCACAATTCCTTGTAAGTGCCTGATTTATTTTATGGTAGCGGGGGCAGGATTCGAACCTACGACCTTCGGGTTATGAGCCCGACGAGCTACCAGACTGCTCCACCCCGCATCAATTTGTAAAAGAAGAAAATAGACTGTATTGCCGAAATTGTCAATAGGGGAATTTAAAAATCTGTGAACGGCTATCAAAGCTCAAAGAAAAATCATCGCCTTGGCTATATCAATTGTTTTTCCTGTCAATTATCGATTTTCCGATTGGATTCTAAAGCCTTACAGTTCACTGATCACTGACCGCCGGCCTTTTCTATCAACTCCCGAATAAACGCCGGCGGACGCACGACCTTGCCCTGCTTGTTGATAAAGGCATGCCGGGTGTAGCCGGTGGTGTGGGTGACGGAGCCGTCCTTGCTGGTGATGGTGTAGTCGAACTGCATACCGGCCCGGAACTCCGTATTGAGGGTCGCGTTGATGATGATGATGTCGTCGTAGCGCGCAGGGGTGATATATTTGCACTTGACTTCGGAAACGGGCAACATCAGTCCCTGGTCCTCAATCTTCTGGTAAGGCAGCCCCAGATGGCGGAACAGTTCGGTGCGGCCGATCTCGAACCAGCGCAGGTAATTGGCGTGGTAGACGACGCCCATGGTATCCGTGTCGCCGTAAATGACACGGTATGAGGTTGCGTGGGATATCGCGTTCATGATTCCTGGTTTTCAGTTTCTGGTTTCGCGGTTGGCTGTTCGCTCTGAACTTTCACCTTTGAGCTTTCAGCTTGCTGGCCGTTCACTGAACCTCCAATTCCCCATCCAACACCGCCTGCAACTCCTCGTAATTCGTCGTCACCGCAAACTGGGGAAACTCGTCGATCACATTCTGGGGCGGACGAAAGAGGATGCCTTTATCGGCTTCCTTGAGCATGGTGACATCGTTGTAAGAGTCACCCATGGCCACGACCCGGTAGTTCAGGGATTTGAAGGCCTGCACCACCTTGCGCTTGCCGTCCTTCTGGCGCAGGGTATAGCCGGCAATGGCCCCGCTGTCGTCGATGGTCAGGCTGTGGCACAACAGGGTGGGCCAGCCCAACTTCTCCATCAGTGGCCGGGCGAATTCGACGTAGGTGTCGGAGACGATGATCACCTGGGTGCGTGCCCGCAACCCGTCGAGAAATTCCCGGGCGCCGGGCAGCGGATTCATGGTGGCGATAACGTCGGTAATGTCCTTGAGCTTGAGCCCGTTGGTATCCAGGATGGACAGGCGCCGCTTCATCAGCACGTCGTAGTCGGAGATGTCGCGGGTGGTGAGACGCAGTTCTTCGATGCCGGTGCGCTCGGCCACGTTGATCCAGATTTCCGGTACGAAAACCCCTTCCAGGTCGGAGCAGATGATATCCATGTTTTTCCTTTTTTCAGTGGCCGTTTTGATCTTCTATCCTCACCACCATCGGCTCGCCCGCAACTACATCCAAAGCGCTGATTTCGGAAAGCGCTCGCCTGACGTCCTTTTCCCGGGCGTGATGGGTGAGCATAACCACCGGAACCGAACCGTTGGTTTTGCGCCCCTTCTGGTGGACATATTTGAGGCTGATGGCGTATTTTCCTAAAATTCCGGCAATGGCGGCCAGGACACCGGGCCGATCCATGGCATCGAAGCGGAAATAGTAGTTGGTGACGATGTCGTCCATGGGCCTCACGGGGATGGCGCGGACCTTGTCGGTCTGGAATCCCAGCACCGGTACCCGGCCGGCGCCGTTGGAGGCCAGGTTCCTGGCGATATCGGCGATGTCCGACACCACCGCACTGGCCGTAGGCATCATCCCCGCCCCGTGGCCGTAGAGCAGGATGTCTCCCACCGCATCGCCGGACACGCTGATGGCGTTGAGCGTTCCGTTGACGTTGGAGAGCATGTTGTCGAAGGGGATCATGGTGGGATGCACGCGGGCCTCCACTGCCTGGCCGTCGAACTTAGTGATGGCCAGCAGTTTGATGCGGTAGCCGAATTGGGCGGCAAACTCGATGTCCATGGGCGTGATCCGCGAGATCCCTTCGATGTAGACATCGTCGAAATTGATCTGCATGCCGAAAGCCAGGGCCGCCAGGATGGCCAGCTTGTGGGCCGCGTCAAATCCTTCCACATCCAGGGTGGGATCGGCCTCGGCATAGCCCTTGGCCTGGGCCTCGGCCAGAGCCTTTTCGAACACCACGCCTTCGTCGGTAATCTTGGAGAGGATATAGTTGCAGGTGCCGTTGAGAATTCCGGTCATGGCGCTGATGCGGTTTCCCACCAGCGATTCGCGCACCGTTTTGATGATGGGCATACAGCCGCCCACACTGGCCTCGTAGGCCAGATCCACGCCCTTTTCGGTGGCGGCCGAGATGATGGCATTGCCGTGCTTGGCCAGCAGGGCCTTGTTGGCCGTGACCACGTGCTTGCCTGCGGCGATGGCGTCGAGCATCATCTGCTTGGCGATTCCCTCGCCGCCGATGGTTTCCACCACGATGTCCACCTCCGGGTCGGCGATGGCCTTGGCCGCATCGGGGATCATCACGCCAGGGGCAAAAGCGATGCCCCGGTCGGTTTCAGTGTCGATGTCCGCAACATATTTCAGGTTGAGGTCACAGCCGACGCGGTCTTTGAGGATGTCCGCGTTTTCCAGCAGCAGGCGGGCCACTCCTGTTCCCACCGTGCCGCATCCTAAGATGGCGATGTTGATCGGTTTCATTGGTTCTGCTTTCCCGCTGGTTTTTTCAATCAATAACAGGTCAATCGAAAAGGCAATTTCTTATGAGGGGGTCCCATAAGTCAATAGAAATCTGTGAACGCTGATCACCTCACCATGCGCCGCGCCAGATGCCAGGCCATGGCGGCCACCACCAGCACCCCGAGCAGCAGGATCGACCACAACACGATGCGGCGGGTCGGCACCGGTTTGGGCTCCGGCGAAAGGCGCCGGGGGCCGCCCAGAATAATTTTTGCTTTCTCCGGCGTTACCCAGCGTTCGATCCCCTGTTCGTGCCGCCGGCCGATGCCCTCGAACAGGGCGGCCACATTGACTTTCAGGGGCACGGCCCGGGCGCTGCCGAAGGCGATGGTAAACGGCCCGTTGCCCCTGGCGATAAAAAAGAGGTCGTGGGGACGGTAGGAGATTTCCAGGCGGGGGATGCTCCTGCCGATGGTGCTTTCCGGATCATCGACGGTCAACCGCCAATTCCGGTCCATGGTCATGGAAACGGACAGTGGATCGCTGACCAGGGACGTCCCATCCAGGTCGATCCGATAGAACAGGCCCCGGGTGCGCCTTTTCCAGTTGCCGTTGGCATCACCGCGCGATTCCAGCAGGGCCTCGGCCATGCTGTTGGCCTGGTCGAAAATCAGGTTCACCCGGTCCACCGGAAAAGCGCCGGCGGTCCGATATTCGAAAACACCCGGCGAATCGGGCAGCGGCCTTCCCTCGACCTTGCGCACGGCCCGAATGGCCTTACTGCCCTCCTGATGAATCCGTCCCAGGATGCGAACCGGGCGAATGGCCGGCCCCGAATCGAGTTGACGCAGGCGCAGGTATCGTTTGGCGGTGCGATCCAATTCAATGACATTGCGCAGCAGGCGATGACCGCCGTATCGGATATCGGCAACGGTCGCACGGGGCTGCACCGGGGTCCATGCGGCCAGATCGTCGCTGGCATCGATCCCGACGGTCGACATCCAGTTCTTGTCCAGTTGCGGCCATTCCAGCTGTAGCCGGGCCAGGCTGCGCCGCAGGGGGCTCAGGTCGATGAGATAGGTCCGCACGGCTTGTGACGGTGAAGGGGTTAACTGGGGATCGATTTGGACAATGGCCCCGTCCGGTCCGGTACGCACGTGAACCCGATAACCGCCGGCCTCGGAAGCCGGGGGGTCGGAAACGGGGAAAAACGCCAGCGAACGCCAGGGCGGCTCGGCATCCCGGGTCCGGGCGTAGCGGATCATGTGGGGCACCGGCTCGCCGGCGGCATTGAAGACGCGTAGATCACCAAGATCCTTGCGAAAAGCGTCCCGATACACCTGCCCGGGCAGGTCCATGGCGGCGATGGCCGTTCCCTCCGGCAATTGGACCCGGACGCCGTAGGCAAAATCGTTCATTTGCATCTTTGCCGAAACGGCGCACGGCACCAGAACCACCGCCAGCAACACCCACAGCCATCTTTTCATGATTCTTCTCCTTTCGATTGCAGCGGAGGCAAGGGGGTAAAATATCCCACCACCAGCATCAGGCCGCCAACCGCCAGAAAGGATACGATCCGGGAGACGGTTCCCGATCCCGACAGGTCCACAACGAACAACTTGACCACCACCACGGCCAGCAGGCCGGCGCCGGCAAACCAGAGTGCACGCTGCTTAAAGCGGTTGGCCGTGACCATGCATCCCAGCGACAGCAATCCCCAAAGTACGGAAATGGCCGCGTGGAACAGGTCGGAATGAAACAGGGCGTGGCCTTGATAGGCAATTTCGCCAAAGTGGTGAACACAGCGAGCCACGGAAGCGGTGAGCCAGAGAAAGCCGCCCGTCGCCACAGCGCCCCATAAGACGGTTGCCGGCAGTTCGGCCGCCGGCGCTGTTGGTTCTTTTGCCGTTCTCAGCACCCAGAAGCAAGCCACCAGCAGGGCGATGACCTGCACGATGTCCAATGGATTGAGCAACGGCAGGTAGGGCAGCGGCCGGGGATCGCCGTTTTGGACCGTAGCGGCCACAGTCCAGGCAAGCAGCCAGACGACCAGCAAAAACGGCAGCCATCCGTGGTAGGCCGCCGCCCACTGGCCGAAGGGCCAGGCAGTACGCCCGCGCAGCCGCATCAGGGCGACAGCGGCAAGGGAGGGAACGGCCCCCCAGGCCAGAAAAGACCAGACAGGCGCACCTGCGGCCAGCCGGTCCAGCAGCCAGCCCGCCTCCCAGGAAACCAAAGCCAGCGCCAGCAAAACGCCAGCCACATGCCAGACCTGCGCGATCTTGTCCTTCCAGCCCACTTCCATGCATCGCAGCAGAAAGAGGTGAATGGCAAACAAGACCGGCCATACAATCAGCCACCAATCCTGGAAAGGATGCCTGAAATTGTGGCGGTGGGTCAAGGCCGCGGCAAACGCCCCCATGATCGGCAGAAGGCCCAAAGCGGGCCAGCGCAGCATTTTCCAATCGATGCGGCGGTACAAAAAGCCCATAGCCAGGGCGCTGACACCGAAAAATGCCAGAGCGGCGCTCAATTCGTGGCGACGGCTCAACCGGCGATCGATCTCGTGCAGTCCCGTACCGAACCACCAGAGCAGGCCCCAGGTCAACATCAGGGCGGCAATGGGTCTTTCGATGCGGTGCAGCCGATCCTGCCAGCGTTCCAGAATCCAGGCGCTGAACAGCCCCGAGAGGCCTATCAATATGCCGCCCAGCAGGCGGCTGTCGATCACGGCGGCATTCCCGCCGCCGCTGCCGGTACCCATGAAAAAAAGGACGCCAGACCCGATTTGAAGCAAAAATCCGAATCCCCGGGCAGTCCAACGTCGCTGGCGCACCCCGATCCAGACCAGGCCGGCCCCTTCCAGGCTCCAGGCCACTGCCGTCCAGCTTCCGGACAGGGCCAAGGGGATGGCCAAGCTGCCGAAAATCACCCCCAGGGCCAAAAACGCCTCCACCAGCGGGCCTATCTCCGCATGGCGCCGCCGCCACAGGGCCGTTGCCAGGCCGGTATAGACCAGGCCCATGGCCACGGCGCTCAGGGCCAGGCCGAACTCCATATTTTTGACCATCCCCACCTGCAGGCTGAACACCACCAGGGGCATGCCGAAAACCAGGGTGCCGTCCACATACCCCTTCAGTCGGGGCGGCTGCCGCAGGGCGAACAGCACGGCCATGAACAGGTAAAAAAGGAAAAACAAAACCAGAAACGGTTCGGTGGTGGCAAAATGGCGGGGGCGGTAGTACTCCAGCCCCCAGGCGGAGCCGATGCCGAAGGTGAAGACGAACCCCAACAGGTTGAGCCAGCGCCAGGCCCTGAACCAGGCGATGCCGCAGATGCCGGCATTGAGCACGGCATAATAGGCGAAGAGCATGACGTGGCTGCCCGTTCCCGTGGAAAGCAGCACCGGGGCCATGAAGCCGCCGGCGGCGCCCAGCACGGCCATGGAAGCGGCATTTTGCAGCACCGCCAGCATGCCGGAAAAGACCACCAGCCCCACCATGACGCCGAAGGTAAGTGTCAGGGGCACCATGTGAAACAGCCGGGCGGCGGCGAACAGGGTCAGATACATTACGCCGATGCCGCCGCCCTGAAGGGCCACGGCATAGCCGAATCGCGAACCGCGCAGCCGCCAGCCCAGGATCAGCAGGCCGATTCCGGCAACAAACGCGGCCGCCAGGCGGATCTCCAGCGGCACCATGTCGCGGGCCGCGGCATATTTCACCAGGAAGGCGAAACCGAAAAGCAGCACCACCACACCGACCCGCACCATGAGATTGCCGCCGAAAAGAAAGCCCCGGATGGAATCGCCAAGGCCGGGCGACGGCGGTTCCGGCGACTCGACAATCGGCGGTTTTTTGGGAGGTTGGATGTCGTCCGGAGGCGCATCGGCCAGCTCGATTTCCAGGGAGGGTATATCGTCGGCTGCCAATGATTCTTGCTTCGCGTCCAGGGGCAGCTTGACAAAGGGAGCCGTTGCGGGTGTCTCAGGCTTTGCGGGTGCGTTGGGTGCGTCAGCCGCGCGGGCCTCAGGGGCCGACTGCGCAATACCGGCATCCGACGTTTGCTCCGACCGCTGCATCTCCACAGCCTTCAGGCGCTTTTCCAGGGCCAGCATCCGGTTGCGCTGATTGATGGCCGCAGCCGCCAGCAGGCCGATGGTGCCCCCCAGCAGAAAATCGCCCCGCCCATATAGATAGAAGCTCCCGGCGACGGCCCCGATCAATCCTAGAACGATATAGATCATTTCCCATCCCTTCTTATTAAAGTCGATGCATCCCATCGATCTGCCGGCCGGCCAACAAAAGACCGCGGCCGCAACAGCCGGCTGCATTCGGCATCATACGCGAGCCGCCGGTCAAGTCAACGTCAGCAGCCTCGGAAAACCGATAGGCCGTTTGCCTTCGGGTCCGGACTGCATTATTTTCTTTATCGACCGCTCCCGTGAATGTTTAAATCGGCAAAAAGGAGGCCGGATGCCCGCCCAACCCCTGGCACAACACTGCGCCGCAACGATCCTGGAGAACTTTTGCGACCACCAGGAACGTTTCCGACAAATCACTCAGCGGGCTTCCGACCTGTTTAACAGCCGCCAATGGGCGCAGATCCGATCGGACACTACCGAGCGGCTGAACCTTTACGCGGCCAGCGTCCAGCGGGTCGAAGGCGACATCCGCCGTATCCTGAACATGCGGGTCGCGGAAACCAGCCTGTGGGCCGAAGCCAGGATCGACTATGCCGCGCGAATTGCCGGCCGTGAAGACCGGGAACTGGCCCAGACCTTTTTCAATTCGGTCACTCGCCGCATCCTGGGCACCATCGGCGTGAACCGCCGGATCGAATTCGTGCAGAACGACTGCGCCGATTCGCCTCAGCTTTCCGCCGACCCTGTTCACCAGGCCTATGCCCTTGCCGACGGGATCGCACCGGCAATCGATCGGCTCCTGAAGGATTTCGCAGAACTTGCCTGGAACCGGACAGGCCTGAAACAGTCCTTTCCACAAGTTGCAGCGCGCATCGAAGCTCGCCTTCAGAATACGCAGATCCACATCCCGACGGCCAATATCGAAATACTCCGCCCGGTTTTCTACCGGGGACAGGGCGCTTATCTTATCGGCCGCATTCTGGCCGAAGGGCAGGTTCTCCCGCTGGTCATGGCACTTTTGCATCCACCTGGCGGTGTGGTCGTCGATGCCGTGCTGATGGACGCCGACGCGGCCAGCGTGGTTTTCTCCTACACCCGCTCGGCCTTTAAAGTCGATGTGAAGCGTCCCGGCCAGTTGGTGGCGTTTTTGCGGTCCATCCTGCCCGCCAAGCCCGAAGCCGAATTCTACTCGGCCATGGGATTCTTCAAACACAGCAAAACCCTGATCTATCGTGAAGTTATCCGGCATACGGCCCAGTGCACCGAGGAACTGTTTTCCATCGCGCCTGGCAAACCGGGCATGGTCATGGCGGTTTTCGACATGGCCGGTTTCGGAATGGTGGCCAAGGTGATTCGCGACCGTTTCGACAACCCCAAAAAAACCACCGCCGAAAAAGTGATGCAGCAATACGATTTCGTATTCAGCCATTACCGGGCGGGACGGCTCATCGAAGCCCATGCCTTCGAAGGGCTGGACTTTGACCGCTGCTGGTTTTCCGAAGATCTGCTGGACCATCTGACCGCCGAAGCGGGACAGACGGTTCACATAAGAGGCCAGCGGGTCATCATCGACCATGCCTACCTGGAACGCCGGGTTACGCCTCTGGACATTTATCTTCAAGAAGTCAGCACGGATAAGGCAGCGGCAGCGGTTGTCGATTTCGGCAACGCCATCAAGGATCTGGCCTTTGCCAATATTTTCGCCGGCGACATGCTGCTGAAAAACTTCGGCGTCACCCGCCATGGGAGGGTGGTCTTCTACGACTACGACGAAATCGTACCGCTGACCGACTGCCGGTTCCGCAAAATTCCCAAAGCCCGGTCGTACATGGAAGAGATAGCCGACGAACCCTGGTACACGGTGGATGAAAACGACGTCTTTCCGGAAGAGTTCTCCCGTTTCTTGGGATTGTCGGCCGAGTACCGGGAGCAGTTTCTGTACAGCCATACCGATCTGTTGGAGCCGGCCTTCTGGATATCCGTTCAAAAAGAAATCCGGTCGGGCGCCTTGCGCCACATCCGGCCGTATCCGCCCCGCTACCGGTTGACCCCTTTGCAGAAACCCCTTTAGCCCCGGGTCGCTTTGGTCCTGAATCGCTCCTGCTTTTGCAACGTTGGGGTTTACATTGCTTCACCGTGCATTATCTTGTTGCCAATCCAGCGCACTCACCCGGACGAAATCGGGCGGAAAAACCGGCCGGTTGAACCGATCCCGTCCGGGCGCCGCCAATAAAAACCGGCTGACTAAGTTCTCACCGGCAGCCATTTCTCATTCTTAACAGATCCACTTCGACTTTACTCATTTTCAGGTTGTCCGCAACGGATGCCGCTCCACCAACCGTCTCGACAACCTTTCGTCAGCAAAAAGGAGGACTCTATATGAGCGACACCCCGTCCAACAGCGGTCTTGTCATTCACGCACCGGTACCCGATTCCCATGCAGAAATATTGACCCCGAAGGCCCTGGCCTTTATAGAATCGCTTTGCCGGCAGTTCGAAGCCCGCCGGCGCGAGCTTCTGGCCCAACGGGAAAAGCGGCAGGCCGAAATCGACGCCGGCCGCATGCCGGACTTTCTGCCTGAAACCCGATCGATCCGCGAAGGAGACTGGCAGGTGGCCCCGGTGCCCGGGGACCTTGCCGACCGCCGGGTGGAAATTACCGGTCCCGTGGACCGCAAGATGGTAATCAATGCCCTCAACTCCGGGGCCAAAACTTACATGGCCGACTTCGAGGACAGCCACAGCCCCACCTGGGCGGCCACCATCGACGGCCAGATCAACCTGCGCGACGCCATCGGCCGAACCATCGAATTCACCAGCCCCGAGGGTAAAAAGTATCGCCTCAACGATCAGACCGCCACCCTCATCGTGCGGCCCCGCGGCTGGCACCTGGTGGAAAAACATGTCACCCTCGACGGGCAGCCGGTTTCGGGCAGCCTGTTCGACTTCGGCCTGTTCTTCTTCCATAACGCCAAAAATCTGCTGGCCCGCGGTAGCGGCCCCTACTTTTACCTGCCCAAGATGGAAAGCCACAATGAAGCGCGCCTGTGGAACGACGTTTTCGTTGCCGCGCAAAAGGCCCTGGACATCCCCACAGGCACCATAAAAGCCACGGTGTTGATCGAAACCATCCTGGCCGCCTTCGAAATGGACGAAATTCTCTACGAACTCAAAGAGCACAGCGCCGGGCTCAACTGCGGACGGTGGGACTACATTTTCAGCTTCATCAAACGCTTTAAAAACGTTCCCGACTACCTCTTCCCGGACCGGGCCCAGATCACCATGACCCGCCACTGCATGCGGTCCTACTCCCTGTTGGCCATCCGGACCTGCCATCGCCGGGGGGCCCATGCCATCGGCGGCATGGCCGCCCAGATTCCCATCAAAAACGATCCGGAGAAAAACCGCGAAGCCCTGGACAAGGTCCGGGCGGACAAGACCCGTGAGGCCACCGACGGCCACGACGGCACCTGGGTGGCCCATCCCGGTCTGGTTGCCATCGCCAAAGAGGAGTTCGACAAGGCCATGCCCACCCCAAACCAGATTGACCGCTTAAGGGACGATGTAGCCGTATCTGCGGCGGATCTACTCAAACTGCCCGCGGGCAGCATTACAGAAGACGGCATGCGCACCAACATCAGCGTGGGAATCCAGTATATGGCCAATTGGCTTTCGGGGCTGGGATGCGTGCCCCTGTATCACCTCATGGAGGATGCAGCCACAGCCGAGATCTCACGAGCCCAGCTCTGGCAGTGGGTTCACGCCGAGGCCGCTTTGGACGACGGCAGAGCCATCACACCGGATCTGTTTCGCGCCATGCTGGAAGAAGAAATGGAAAAAATCGAGTCGGAGGTGGGGTCCGAGAACTTTCGCAGGGTTGCATACAGACAGGCCGCCAAGCTTTTCGAGGAGATTATCACCGCCGATACCCTGGCAGAATTTCTGACGCTCAAGGCCTACGACCACCTTGAGGGATAGCTCTTTTATCGGATTGCAATCCGAGTCAACCACTCATATCGAGGGAGGATAAATGAAAACAATCGAAGAAAAAGCCGAAGAGATCTGTGACCGACTGACCTGCCATGAAGTGGTGCCCGACGAACGCGAGGAACTGGAAGCCCATTGGGCCAACGATCCCCGTTGGAAAGGGGTGGTTCGCCCCTACACCGCCGAAGACGTGCTCAAACTGCGGGGCAACCTGAAAATCGAGTACACCTTTGCCAAGATCGGTGCCAAACGCCTGTGGTACCTGATCAACCACGAAGATTACGTACCGGCTTTGGGGGCCTTGACCGGCAACCAGGCGGTGCAGCAGGTGGAGGCCGGCCTGAAGGCCATCTACCTGAGCGGCTGGCAGGTGGCTGCCGACGCCAACCTGGCCGGCGAGATGTACCCGGACCAGAGCCTTTACCCCTCCAACAGCGTTCCGGCGGTGGTGCGACGCATCAACAACGCCCTGCGGCGGGCCGACCAGGTCCAGGTGCTGGACGGCCGCAAAAACGGCCCCTACTGGTTCGCCCCCATCGTGGCCGACGCCGAGGCCGGTTTCGGCGGGCCGCTCAACGCCTTTGAGTTGATGAAGCAGATGATCGAAGCCGGCGCCGCCGGAGTGCACTTCGAAGACCAGCTCTCCTCGGCCAAGAAATGCGGCCACATGGGCGGCAAGGTGCTGGTACCCACCCAGGAGGCCGTGGCCAAGCTGGTGGCCGCCCGCATGGCCGCCGATGTCTGCGGGGTGCCCACAATTGTAGTGGCCCGCACCGATGCCGATGCGGCCAAGCTGATTACCAGCGACATCGACGAGCGCGACCGGCCGTTTATCCTTGATCAGCCCCGATCCAGCGAGGGCTTTTTCTACATCGAAAACGGAGTCGAATCCGCCATCGCCCGTGGGTTGGCCTACGCGCCCTATGCGGATCTGGTCTGGTGCGAAACCTCCAAGCCGGATCTGGATCAGGCCCGCCGCTTCGCCGAGGGAATCCATGAGAAGTTTCCCGGCAAGCTGCTGGCCTATAACTGCTCTCCCTCCTTCAACTGGAAGGCCAATCTGGACGACGCCACCATCGCCGGATTCCAGAAGGAGCTGGGGGCCATGGGCTACAAGTTCCAGTTCGTCACCCTGGCCGGCTTCCACGCCCTGAACCTGGGAATGTTCGATCTGGCCCTGAACTATCGCAAGACCGGCATGCTGGCTTACTCCCACTTTCAGGAAGAGGAGTTCCGCTTCGGCAAGGAGGACGGCTATATGGCTACCACCCATCAGAAATTCGTGGGCGCCGGCTATTTCGACCGGTTGATAGACACCATCAGCGGCGGAGTCTCCTCTGTGGGCGCCATGTCCGGCAGCACTGAGGAGGAGCAATTCTGACGGTTACCTGCGTTCGAAAGAATACGACAGACAAGAATGGGGGCGCCGGAATTCCGGCGCCCCCATTTTATTACTTCATCGTGCGTGGATCCAGCAGATCGCGATCCCATCGGCTTCATCCATCGCCCATTTGCTGACGGAAAAAACCTATGCGACTTTACATCCGCAGGCACACTGGTTGTTTTTCATCTGGCATACGGATTCATGCTCTTTGCCGCGCATGCACGCATCGTATGCGGATTGACAGTCCATATAACAGCTTTTGATATCTTTTGCAGTCGTTCGGCTCATAGTTCACCTCCCGGTTTTTTATTGGGTGATCGTATGGTGTCTTGACGTGGTCTGCCCGTCGCCGGGCATTACGAAGACAACATAATCATCGAGCACCAAAAATAAACGGAACCTTAGGTGAACCGTGCTTGCCGAATCTAACCGACAAAATAATGGGCCGCGTACAAGGCCATCAAGCCGAAGGAAATCATCACCCGATAAATCGTGGGGTTTTTCTTTCTGGCCTGCTTGCGGCGGTCTTTCAGTACCAGGGCGATTCGGGCCGGATTCTGATCGTATGGTGTGGCGACTCTGGGTGCAATCATGGTTTCCTCCTGAGATAGCAATTGTTTTTCGAATTCTACCTCAGGTTTTACAATGACCGTGCCACGCATTGGGACAAGCGTCTTATCAATTTTTAATGCGTTGAATTATCATCGAAAAAAAATGGCGGACATCGCATTGGACCCATTTTCCCCCGCTTTGCCGACATCGCCCAACCGTGCCACTTCTGGCATGGGCAGCCACATTACAGATTCAACCTGTTTTTATCACAGCGTTTTTAGATGGTACGTCACAATTGACGCGGTACGCGCCTTTTGTGACATACATGGCGTGAATCAGCCGATCCCGTGGGCTTTCATCTTTCTTTGAAGGGTTCTAAGGCCGATGCCCAGGGCCCTGGCGGTCCGGGTCCGGTTCCAGCGATTTTCGGCCAGCGCGGCGGCGATGTGGCGCTTTTCGTAGGCTGCCACGGCCTCGGGCAGGGCCATGGCACCGTTGACGGCCGTTTCCTCCGGCGGTTCAACGGGTGCAAGGGAGGTACTGCCGGCAAGATCCAGCCGCTTAAGGGTCACGAACCGGTACAGCACGTTCTGAAGTTCGCGTACGTTCCCCGGCCAATGGTAGTTCATCAGGGTATCCATGATTCTGCCGGTCAGGGTCGGCCTGATTTTGCGGTCGTAGGCCTTTAGGAAATGATCGACCAGCAGCGGGATGTCCTCCTTGCGTTTTCTCAGCGGCGGCAGATGAATGGGAATCACGTGCACCCGGTAAAAAAAGTCGCTGCGCATCTGTCCCGTCTTGACCAGCTCGGTCAGGTTGCGGCTGGTGGCCGCAATGATTCGAAAATCGGGCTTTCGCACCCTACTGCCCCCCACGGGCGTATACCCGCCGCCTTCGATGGCCCGCAGCAGCTTCACCTGAAGGTCCGGCTTGATCTCCCCGATCTCGTCGAGAAACAGGCAGCCCTTGTCGGCCTCGTCCAGCAGCCCCTGTTTGTCCGCATCGGCACCGGTGAAGGCGCCTTTTTTATGGCCGAAGAATTCGCTTTCCAGCAGATTCTCGGGAATCGCGCCGCAGTTGACCGGAACGAAGGCGTGGTTCTGCCGGGCACTCATACTGTGGATGGCCCGGGCGACCAGCTCCTTGCCGGTGCCCGACTCGCCGTACAGGATGATATTGGTGTCCGACGAGGCGGCCATGAGCATCAATTCATAGATCTCCTGCATGGCCGGGCTCTTGCCCACGATGTCGCCGAAGCGCTGCCTTTCCTCGATGGTGCTGCGCAGGCGGATATTCTCCTCGCGAAGGTGGGCTTCGCTGTCGCGCAGCGCCTCTTCCATGCGCTTGCGCTCGTCGATATCGGCGATCATGGCCTGGCAGTACACCGAGCGGTCCGACAGTTGCACCGGCACGTTGATGCTGTAGTACCAGCGTTTGTCCTTGGGATTTTTCATCTCGAAGCGGACCCGCCGGCCCTCGAAAACCTGCTCGGCCACACACCACAAACAGGGTGACGATCTTCCGTGAAGGGCTTCGTAGCAGGGCCGCCCCGTGGCATCTTCGCCGATGCTGCGGATCAGGTTTTCGTTCATGAAGCGAATGCGATAGTCCCGGTCGATAAAATAGACGGACCCTTCGTAGCCCTCCAGGATGGCGCTGTAACGTGTTTCCCGGTCCCGCAGTTCCAGTTCGGTCTGTTTCAGGCGGGTAATGTCGATAATCGAGGTGATGCTGCGTCCGGTCTCGCCCAGCATCCCGACCTTGATGAAGGTGAATTTAACCATTTGGTTGCGGTCGAGAATCCGGCACTCGTATTCGGCGGGCGCGGCGCCTTCCTCAGATCGTCTGGCAAAATGGTACCGGGTGACCATCTTGCGGTCGCTGGGATGGACGAAGTCGGTCCATTTCATCCGTTTTTCGATCTCCCGGCAGGAGAATCCGGTGAGTTCCTCGAACTTGGGGTTGGCCATGGATATGGTAAAATCCTGTTCGACGATCACCGCGGGCGCGCCGGAATGGCGGAAGATATTGCGGTAGCGGTTTTCGGCGGCCGAGAGGTCCTTACTGCGCTTTTCCACCTGGTGCTCGAGATGGAACTGGTATTCGTTTAGCTGCTCGGCAATTTCCTTTTCCCGGGTGACGTTCCTGACAATGGCAATGACTTCGTCGGCGGTACATCTCACCAGCCGGGCTTCGTAAAAACAGTTCTTCTGACCAAAGATCAGCGTGTAGTCGATGGATTGCACCAGACCGCTTTCGAAGGCCGATTCGAGTGTAAAGACGAAACGGGATGCGGTGGATTCCGGCATGACATCTTCGATGCGTTTGCCCAGGTAATCTTCCGCCGGCAGGTAGAGTTCACTCACCTGGCCTTCGAAACTGCGGAACACATGGTCGCGTCCGATGCGGATGATCATATCCGGAATGGCATCGACAATCGCCCGGTAGGACATGGTTTCCAGGCTGCAGTGATCGGATTGCATGGGCCTCCTTGACACCCCGTATGGTTCAATAAAGCGAAATGAAATCGTGCCACACCCGTCGCAGTATGTCAATATTGTCGCAGATACCAATTCGGATAGCGTCGCGGTCTCTTCTTGCCGTGCTCAAAATCCGAATATAAAGATCGGTTATTGCGTTCGAATAAATTTGAAGCGTTTTGTTCTGTGAATATCAATTTCAGATAATAAAGTGCTCACTTTTATGTTTCTTTTTTGCATCAAACTCACCTGAAATGATTGCTTTCGAAAATATAATAATCCCTTTTTTAAGTTATACCTTGATTTTTTTTTCATAGTGTTAATAATGGAGAAACACAACTTACCATTCATCATTTATCTATTAAAAAGGAGACACGAATGCCAGCTAAAAAGAAAGTGGATGGGGACAAATTAATCAAAATGGCTGAAAGCGGAAAAAACCAGAAAGAGATCATGAAGGCGTTCAAGTTCAACACTGCGGCGCAGTTTAAATCGTATCTGCTCGATGCATATATGAACGCTGGCAAAGTTCCGGAAGTTAAAACCGGTCGTGGCAAAGCCAAAGCCAATACGAGTAAGGAAGTGGTGATCAGAAAAACAGGCAGTGCGGTGATTTCAAAAGCATTGATCGACGAAATGGGTTTTAAAGAAGGCGACAAGTTTGTCGTCCGTAAAACCAAATCGGGGATATCTTTGAAGCAGATATAACCTGAATGCAGCGATTTCGATTTCAGGACTCGTTCATAAGCTTCCTGGAAATAAAAATGCAGGTCTTTTAACAGGCCTGCATTTTTATTTTTAACCGTACTTGAAAAAGTTCCCTTTGTCCAAACTACCGCTTTTTTATTCTGTCATTTTCCTTGAGCCAATCGTTTAAAATCGGATATGGATGTCACTTCGTATCGTTTTATAATAGAAATTTTTGTCAGGACTTGAAAACGCTTTTACAAAGCCGTTACAACTCTTCCGGCGTAAACGCCACGACCCCATCGATGGAGGCCGCATCGGCAAGCAGCATCACCAGCCGGTCCAACCCCAAGGCATTGCCGGCGGCCGGCGGCATGCACGCAAGGTCCCGTAAAAAGGGTTCGGCGGGGGGGTAGGCACTGCGCCCCAGCTTTTCGCGGGTACAATTTTCGGCGGCAAAGCGCTCACGTTGCTCTTTCGCGTCGGTCAGCTCGCTGAAGGCGTTGCACAATTCCAGCCCTGCAATATATAGTTCGAACCGTTCGGCAACCGATGGATCTTCCGGTTTACGCCGCGCCAGGGCGCCGCAGGCGGCCGGGTAATCGTAGAGGAATACCGGCCTTGCCAAGCCGAGCTGCGGTTCGATATCGATGCCCATGACTTCGTCGAAACAATCGCGTTCCAGAGCCTGACCGGCGGTCATCCCCCCGAAACGCCGGAAGGCCGCATCCACGGTGAGACGCTCCCAGGGAGGAGAGAGATCCACGGCATGGCCCTGGTAAACCAATCGGGGGCTGCGGTCCAGGCGGCCTAACACAAAGCCGATCAATTCCTCGCACTGGCGCATCAGGTCCAGATAATCCCAACCCGTGGCATACCATTCCAGCAGGGTCATTTCCGGAAGATGACGACCGCCGCGTTCGCCTTTGCGAAAACAGCGGCAGATCTGGAAGATCCGCTCGCAACCGGCGGTCAGCAATCGTTTCATGCACAGTTCCGGCGAGGTGTGCAGGAACCAGTCTCCCGATTCCTGAGCATCGATGTGGGCTTCCGGTGCCGGTGCGGGAATCCGTATGGGGGTTTCTACCTCCAGAAAACCCTCCCGGACAAAAAAGGCCCGCACGGCGTCGATCGCACGGGCCCGCAAATGAAGGTTGGATTGGATGTCGGCTTGTCGGCGAAGGGCCATGGCGCTTTTGCAGGAAGGGCCGCGTCTCTGGTCTTCGTTTCCCGTGAAAAACGTCATTGCGGTGTCTGGCTTTTCTCCTCGATCACATCCCGGGCTCGATCCTGGAGATAAACCTTGTCATAGGCGGCGACGTCGGCCTCCTCGTACCAGTCTCGCCCCTGGCTCTGGCAGGCCGCACAGGCGTTGCGGGGAATGTGAACGGCCAGCACATGCTTTTTCCCCCGGGCGGCGGAGTCGATTCTCAGGGCACCGCCGCAGTTGTCGCAGACCCGCACCGTCTCCTTTTGATGCTCGTGGATGTTGTCCGTATCGTAGTAAATATTGCGGTCCCGGTCGATGAACGTGTAATCCGCCCGATACATCTCTCCCAGGTAGCGCCGCTGCTGCCAGTTTTCCAGCACCTTGTCGCATGTCTTTTCCACCCAGCGGGTCACCTCGGGGGCCTGGCGAACCCGGGCCGGATTGTAATCAGGCTCTTTGAGATGGCTGAAATCCATCCCGGCCATGGCCAAGATGATGCCGGCATTCACATAGGGCAGCGCGCCTTCGATGGCGTAGCCGCCCTCCAGTACCGCGATGTCGGGTTTGAGCATGTCGGTGAGCCGGGCGTAGCCCTGGGCCGAGAAATTCATGTTGGTAATGGGATCCGAGTAATGGTTGTCCTGCCCGGCGGAGTTGACGATGACCTCCGGCTGGAATTCGTCCAGGATGGGCAACACCACTTCGGAAATGGCATGCAGGATTCCCTCTTCGGAGGTGTTGGGCGGCAGCGGGATGTTGATGGTGGTACCCGCCGCATTGGGTCCACCCAGTTCACTGAGGAAACCTGATCCGGGATACAGTGTGCGGCCATCCTGGTGGATGGAAATGAAGAGGGTGTCCGGGTCGTGCCAGTAGATGTCCTGGGTTCCGTCACCGTGGTGGCAATCCGTATCGACGATGGCCACCCGCTTGATGCCGTAAGCCTGGCGCATGTACTCGATCATGATCGCTTCGATATTGACGTTGCAAAATCCCCTGGAACCATGGACCACGCGGTTGGCATGGTGGCCCGGCGGCCGCACCAGGGCGAATCCGTGCTGCACCTTCTTGTCCATCACCGCCATGGCGACGGTCTTGGCCCCGCCGGCACTGATGAAATGGGATTCGGTCATGACGGCCCACAGGTCCGGTACGCAAAAATGGACCCGCTGCACATCTTTTTTGGTCACCAGGTCGGGCTTGTATTCGACGATGCCTTCAATATCGAGAATGCCCTCTTCGAACACCTGGTCCTGGGTGTAAAGCAGCCGTTCTTCCCGCTCAGGGTGGGTTGGACTGATGGCCCAGTCAAAGGCGGGGAAGAAGACCAGTCCGATTTTGTTTTTGGCGCGCAGCATAGCGGGTCCTGGTTTGTTGGTTTGGGGTTTGGCGTTTATGGTTTTGGGTTGTTTCCATTCAAGGTTCACCGTTCACTGATCACTTTTCCCCGGTCCTCTCTCATACAAAACGATTGTCCGTAAACTTCTCGGTGACTGGATCATAACCGTGAATCAGCCCCGGCTTGACCTGGGCCCTCACCCGGATGTTTTTTCCGGTGGTGTAAAAACCGCGCACCATATTAAAGGACATGGCCTCGATGACTTCCAGTTCCAGGTGGTCGGGGTTGGCACCCCTGGCAATGGCCTTGCGGCGCAACAAATCGAGGGCGTCGTTCACGGCATCTTCCTGGCTGTAGTTCGAAGGAATGGGCTGCGTGAAATTCTCTTCCGGTGCGGCCGCGATTTCCCGCTCCGTATCGGCAAAAAGGGCCACTTCGCAGGTGGTGCGGGCCAGGCCCGCGCCGATGGCATTGGCCACCGTCCAGCGGGGAACCACCTTGACCCGGTTGTCGCTGAAACGCTCCAGTCCTTTGGCAAACCAGGGGGCCGGTCCGCCCAGCACCAGAATATAGCGGGGTTGCAGGCGACTGCCTTCCCAAAGTTCGTGAACCGTATAGACCGGCTTGGCATTGATGCGCGCGATCATGCGATCGGCTTCTTTCAGAATCGTCCGGCAGGCCTGTTCGAAAACCCGTTCGGCCGCATCCTGAACGTCGGTCCCCAGAGCGTCCGCGATCGTCTGCATCCCTTCCTTCGCCTTGTCCAGGTCGCCGTTTTCGCCGAGTCCCAGCAAAAAGATGGCATCCGTAGGCGTCGGCACCGGTCCGCCGTAAGCCATGGCTACCCCCAGGCGATCGGGACCAATGTGAATCCGTCCGTCCACGACCCGCACGGCGCTGTCTCCGCCGATACCGATGGAAATCGTATCCAGCGAACGGATCAGGGTCTTGTGGTCGCCGATGCTGATCCCCAACGGATCCAGCAGCGGCACGCCGTTGACCAACACCGCCATATCCGTGGTGGTGCCGCCGATATCCAGCACCAGGCACTCTTCATCTTTTGGAGCAAAAGCGACCGACCCCATCACGCTGGCCGCCGGGCCGGAAAGGATGGTCTGGGCCGGATGGTCGATGGAGGCTTCGAAACGCATATTGCCGCCGTCGGGCTTAAGAATGCGGATGGGCACCTTGAGCCCTTTCTGGGCCAGCGAGTTAAGGACGGCTTCAAAAAATTCCTTGTGGATGGGATAGATGGCTGCATTTAAAAAAGTCGTGGCTATGCGGCGCGGAAAGTTGAGCAGACCGGCAACGCGATGCCCTAAAAACACCTTTTCGAACTGATCGCCGATCTGCTCGCCGATGGCCAGTTCGTGGGCCGGATTGCGGGTGGAGAATTTGGAGACCACTCCCACGTGACGGATGCCTTTTTTCTTCATCTCCTCGGCCACCGCACTTACCTGATCGGCATCGATGGGAGCCACTTCGCGTCCCCGGTGATCAATGGCACCGGCCACGGGGAAGTAGTGCTCGCCCGTGCGGAACAGTTCGGGGTCCATTCCCGGCCCGGAAGAAACGATCATGCCCACTTCCGGAATTCGCTGCTGCACGACGCGGTTGGTGGCCAGGGTGGTGGACAGTACCGCCCGGCGGATTTGATCGGGATCGATGCCTTCGGTAATCTGTTCCAGGCCCTTCAGCACGGTGGCAAACAGGTCCACCGGATTGGTGGGCACCTTGATCTGTCGCACCAGCCCTTCCTGCCCGAGAAGGACCACATCCGTATGGGTACCGCCGACGTCCAGCCCGATGATCATAGCGCCATCCTGATTGGAGTTTAGATTTCACTGTGGGAACGGGAGGCTTAGACTATCTAAAATCAGGGTCGGTGTCAACACTAGCAGCGGGTCCAAAAGCCGCTAAATGCAAGAATTTTTTAAACCTTCCAAGCGGACCGGTCGGACGGTGTCCCGGCTCTGGGGCTGCCGATCAGCCATGGCGCCATGTGTAAAATACTATTGACTATCTCCAAGGGCCTGGGATAAATGTTTTCGTTTACGCATAGATGACGAATCAGTAAAAGGCGTTAAACCAATGAGTCAACCCAGCATCCAACTGATCCGTGGGTTCAAAGACATTCTGCCCGGCGAAACCGAACTGTGGCAGCACATCGAACGCACGGCCATCGACCTGTTCGAAGATTTCGGTTACCGCGAGATCCGCATCCCCATCATGGAAAAAACCAACCTGTTCGCCCGCAGCATCGGGGAAGATACGGATATCGTGGAAAAGGAGATGTACACCTTTACCGACCGCGGGAAGGATCTGTTGACCCTGCGACCCGAAGCCACGGCATCCATCTGCCGGTCTTACATCCAGCACAAGATGTACGCCCAGGACCCGGTCCGCAAATTCTACACCATCGGCCCCATGTTTCGGCGCGAACGGCCCCAGAAAGGCCGCTACCGCCAATTTTACCAGATCGATGCGGAAATTTTCGGCGTGGCCGCGCCTTTCGCGGATGTGGAGTTGATCCTTTTGCTGCGCACCTTATTCGAACGTTTAGAAGTGACCGACACCACGGCCCATGTCAATTCCCTGGGCTGCCCTGTCTGTCGTCCCCGCTTTAAGGAAGCCCTGACCGGCCTCCTGGACGCCGCGGCACCCGTTTTGTGCAGCGACTGCCTGCGCCGCAAAGACCGTAATCCGATGCGGGTTCTGGACTGCAAGGTCCCCGGATGCCGGGAGGCCATGCAAGGGGCGCCTTCGATCATCGACTACCTGTGTGACGATTGCCGCGCGCATTTTGCCACGGTCACGGATACATTGGCCCAACTGGGCGTACCTTTCGAAGTGGACAAACAGTTGGTCCGCGGACTGGACTACTACACCCGCACCGCTTTCGAAATTCAGACCGGAGCTTTAGGCGCCCAGAGTGCCGTGGCCGGCGGGGGACGCTACGACGGACTGGTCGGATCCTTGGGGGGCCCCGAGATCCCGGCCATCGGATTCGCCATCGGTTTCGACCGCCTGGCGGAAATTGTTGCGGCCACATCGCCGGTGGCCGTCCGCCCCCCGCAACTGTTCATCGCCGCCCTCGGCGAAACGGCGCGGGCCAAAGCCTTCCAATGGGCCACCACGCTGGGAACCGCGGGGATTGGCATTGCCATGGAATACGGCGAAAAAAGCCTCAAGGCCCAGATGAAGCAGGCCAACCGCCAGGGTGCCGGACAGGTGCTGATCGTTGGAGAAAGCGAGTTGCAGGCCGGCAACGCGGTGCTGCGGAACATGGCCGACAAGACCCAGGTCGAAATTCCCATCGAGGGCATCGTTGAAAAGCTGATTCAGACGTTCGCCTGAACCGACACCTAATATAATTTTAAATTGCTGTTCGAAAGGAGCATTCCATTGGCTGATATTCTCGGCGACATGAGAAGAACCCATCACTGCAACGCCTTGAGTGCCAAAGATATGGGGCAGGAAGTCGTCCTGATGGGCTGGGTCCTGCGGCGGCGGGACCACGGCGGGGTGATTTTCATCGACCTTCGCGACCGCGAGGGAATTACCCAGGTAGTTTTCAATCCGGAAATCAATCCGGAGGTGCATGCCAAAGCCCACGCCATTCGCAGCGAATACGTATTAGGCGTTCGCGGCAAGGTGGAGCCGCGCCCCGACGGCATGGTCAACCCCAAGCTGCCCACCGGCGAAATCGAGGTACTGGTGGACAAACTGAAAATTCTCAATGCGGCCAAAACGCCACCCTTCCTGATCGAGGACAAGGTTGACGTCTCCGAGGCCATCCGCCTGAAAAACAGGCACCTGGACCTGCGCCGCCCGCCTTTGCAGCGCAATATCATTACCCGGCACAAGGCCGGCGCGTCTGTGAGAAATTTTCTCAACGCCAACGGATTTCTCGACATCGAAACACCGGTGCTCACCAAAAGCACACCAGAAGGCGCCCGGGACTACCTGGTCCCCAGCCGGGTC
The DNA here is from genome assembly GCF_009688965.1 of Desulfosarcina widdelii. GTDB lineage: Bacteria > Desulfobacterota > Desulfobacteria > Desulfobacterales > Desulfosarcinaceae > Desulfosarcina > Desulfosarcina widdelii. The sequence goes on from NZ_AP021875.1 coordinate 2,171,045, forward strand.
AATGCCGGGCAGTTCTATGCCCTGCCCCAGTCGCCGCAGTTGTTCAAGCAGTTGTTGATGATCTCCGGATTCGACCGCTACTACCAGATCGTGCGCTGCTTTCGGGACGAGGACCTGCGGGCCGATCGCCAGCCCGAATTCACCCAGATCGATATGGAGATGTCCTTTGTGGGAGAAGAAGACCTCATGGCGATCAGCGAAGGCATGATGGCCAACCTGTTCGACGAAGTCCCGGGCCGATCCCTGGGCCTTCCCTTTCCCCGGCTGACCTATGCCGAAGCCATGGACCGCTATGGCCTGGACAAGCCCGACACCCGCTTCGGGCTGGAACTGGCCGATGTCTCCGACATCGTGGAGACTTCCGGGTTCAAGGTCTTTTCCAGTGTGGTTAAAAAAGGCGGTATCGTCAAAGCCCTCAACGCCAAAGGGTGCATCGACTTTTCTCGAAAGGAGATCGACGACCTCACCGAATTCGTGGCGGTCTACCGGGCCAAGGGCCTGGCCTGGATCAAGGTGCGCGAGGATGCCTGGCAGTCTCCCATCGCCAAATTCTTTACCGACGAGGAGAAGGCCAAACTGGCCGAACGCATCGACATGGCCCCGGGAGACCTGGTCTTTTTCGTGGCCGACCAGCCCAAAGTCACCAACGAGGCCTTAGGCCATCTGCGCAACCATATAGGAAAAAAGCTGGGTCTGATCGACGAAAACGCCTTCAATTTCGTCTGGATCACCCAATTTCCCATGTTCGAATACGACGAGACGGAAAAACGCTACCAGGCGCTCCATCACCCCTTCACCGCCCCTTTGGAAGAGGACTACGACAAGCTGGAAACCGATCCGCTGGCCGTTCGTTCCAGGGCCTACGACCTGGTGCTCAACGGTTTCGAAGTGGGCGGCGGCAGTATCCGTATACACGACATGGACCTGCAGCAGCGGGTCTTTGCAGCCCTGGGCATGCAGCCGCAGGATTACCGGGAAAAATTCGGCTTTCTGCTGGACGCCCTGGAGTCCGGGGCACCGCCCCACGGCGGCATCGCCTTCGGGTTCGATCGTCTGGTCATGCTGCTGTGCGCCGAACCGTCCATCCGCGACGTCATCGCCTTCCCCAAAACCCAGCGGGCGGCCTGCCTGCTCACCAACGCACCGTCGGAAGCGGCCAAGGCTCAGTTGGACGAACTCTCCTTGAGGCTCAAACTCACGCTTACCGATGCCCAGGAGAAGGCCAACACAGACGAATAGAAGAACGTTGAACATCTGATGAAATGAACGTCCAACATCGAACGTCCAACATCGAATTTTGAACAAGGTGTTGCGCCGTTATTGAGGTGGTGGAATGATCTCGCCATTCGATGTTTAGCGTTCGATGTTCAATGTTCGGCGTTCTTGATCGTTCCATTTATGTTCCATCCTGAGAATACCGCCATCGCGGGTGCCGAAGGCAGCGTACTTAAGGGTACGCCGTAGTGACGAAGGATACGCGTAACGCCGATATCGGCTTTTTTACGAGTCCGTCATTCTTGACACCCCCCCTCCGATCCACTATCTGTGTACCATTTCACCCTTGACACCGACCGGCCGTTGAGCAACCTGTAGCCGGAACCGGTTTTCGTGTGCACCCCTTATCAAGGAGCCCAGATGACCGCAAAAAACGAAGTACAACTCGCCGACCTGCGCTGCCTTTGCGATCCTTCCATGTTCAATTTCAAAACCACCGCCGATGTCGATCCGCTGGATCAGGTGATCGGCCAGGAGCGGGCGGTGCGGGCCATCACCTTCGGCCTGGAGATGCAGAGCAGCGGATACCACATCTTCGTTACCGGTCCGGAGGGGACCGGGAAAACCACGATCGTGCAGGAAATCGTCCGCAAGGCGGCCATAACGCTGCCCTCACCGCCGGACTGGGTCATGATCAATAATTTCAAGGATGAATACCGGCCGCGGTCCCTGCCGTTGACCCCGGGGCAGGCCGTCCGTTTTGCCAAAAGCCTCAACCGGCTGGTCAGCGATCTGAAGATACGCCTGCCCAAAACGTTCCAGGCCGATCCGTTTCGTGAGAAGGTCAATGAAATCCAGAAACGCTACGGCGAACGGAAAAAGGCACAGTTCGAAACCCTGGACCGCTCAGCCCGGGAAAAACATCTCAAGGTGGAAAAGACGCCGTCCGGCTACCAGACCGTTCCCATGGACGGCGAAGAGCCTTTTACCCAGGAAGCCTTCGAAAAACTCCCTGAGCAACAGCGCGCCGCCATCGAAGAGACCGTGCAAGCCTTCCAGGAGGAGATTCAGACGGCCATGCTTGAAGTCAGCCGGATCAATCAGGCCCAGCAGAAGGAAATTCAGCAGTTTGCGGGAGAATCGGCCCGCTTCGTGGTTAAAAACCGAATGGATCTGATCCGCGAGGATTATCGGGATCAGGAGAAAGTGCTCCGGTTTCTGGATGAAATGCAGGAGGACATGGTGGACAATGTGGGGCTCTTTTTGCCCCAGCAAAAAGAAGGCAACGGCAATGAAGTGCCGCCCGACACCCTGGAACTCTCCTTGAACCGCTATAAGGTCAATGTACTGGAGGACCGCAACGGTCTTGAAGGTGCCCCGGTGGTGTTCGAACCCAATCCCACCTACCAGAATGTATTCGGGCGCATTGAGAAGAAGGCCTTTATGGGCACCCTGGTCACCGACTTCACCATGGTGCAGTCAGGCTCCCTGCTCCAGGCCAACGGCGGCTTTCTCATCCTCGAGGTGGAGTCCGTGTTGACTCATCCACAGGTCTGGGAATCCCTTAAACGGGCCCTTCAAAATAAACGGCTGTTCATCGAAGATATGACCCGCGACATGGGACTGGGTACCGCCTCTCTCCGTCCGGAGCCGGTGGAACTGGACGTGAAGGTGATTCTTCTGGGGGGATACGAGCCGTTTCAGCTTCTCCAGAACTACGACTCCAAATTCAACAAAATCTTCAAGGTGCGTGCGGATTTCGACTACGAAGTGGCCCGAACCGATGAAACCGTTCGGCTCTACGCCCAGTTTATCGCCCGGGTCTGCCGCGACGAGGGACTGCTGCCGTTTACGGCCGACGGCGTCTCGGCCGTCGTCGAATATGGCGAAAAAGCCATCGACAGCAAAAACAAGCTCTCTTTGCGCTTCGGCAGCGTCGTTGCGGTGATTAAAGAGGCCGATTACTGGGCAAAAAAAGAGAATTCCGAACTGGTGACATCGGCCCACGTGGTCAAAGCCTTCACGGAGCATCGCTTCCGCTACAATCTCTATGAGGAGAAAATCCACGAAAACTATGTGGACGACACCATCATGATCGACGTGGCCGGCGAGGCCGTGGGCCAGGTCAACGCCCTGGCCGTCTACCAGATGGGCGAAATCGCCTTCGGCAGGCCGTCACGCATCACCGCGGAAACCTACATGGGCAAACCCGGCGTCGTCAACATCGAACGGGAATCCAAGCTTTCCGGCAAAACCCACGACAAAGGAGTTCTGATCCTCTCGGGATATTTAGGCCGTACCTTCGCCCAGCGCTACCCCCTGAACCTTTCCATCAGCCTGACCTTCGAACAGAGTTACAGCGGCGTAGACGGGGACAGCGCCTCGTCCACGGAATTGTATGCCATCCTTTCCAGCCTCTCCGGGATTCCCATCCGGCAGGGCATTGCCGTTACCGGATCGGTGAACCAGAAAGGTCAGGTTCAGGCCATCGGCGGCGTCAACCAAAAAATCGAGGGATTCTTCGACGTGTGCCGCAGCAAGGGGCTTACCGGCGGCCAGGGCGTCATGATCCCGGCGGCCAACGTGAAAAACCTGATGCTCAAGAAAAGCGTCATCGCCGCCGTCGAAAAAGGGGAGTTTGCCATCTGGCAGGTGGCGACCGTGGAAGAAGGCATCGAAATTCTCACCGGAACGCCAGCCGGCACCCCCGACGCTGAGGGAAATTTCCCGCAAGACACCGTGTACGGCCGGGTGCAGAAAAAACTGGAGAACTACCTGAAGCAAAGCCTGAAGCTGAAGAAAGCCGGGGAATCGTTCGACAGTTGAAGGGCAAATGGGCACCCGATTTCAGTTATCGAATTGAAAGCGTCGACGCCATGACAGACCGAAACCGTGATGAAATCGACAGAAGGGTCATCCGGGATCTCAAGACACGCTCGACCCCGGGAATCGTCTTCTACGTTCTGCTCGCCCTGTTGATTCTAATTTCGGACGATTTCTACCATCGCCAACCGAATGTCTCGCTGGCGTTCTTTGCATCGATTCTCGGTATCTGCTTGTTCCGGCTGATCCATCTCCCGATTTACAGATGGACAGACGGCACCCAGGGACAGCTGAACCGGGTCATTTTCTTTGCCAGCGTATTGTTGACGGCAATGATCTGGGGCTTCTTTTTTGTTCGCTTCATGACCCTTGATGACGAGCACACCGCCAAACTGCTCATGGCCATCTGCACAGCCGGGCTCAGCGCCGGCGGTGTTGTCGCCTTCGTACCCAACCTGGGATTGTCGGTGGTCTTTAACTTCTCCATGCTGGTTCCGACCGTCGCCGTCATGATTGTCCGGCAAATCAACCTGCCGCTGGCCCTTTCCATCCTATTGTTTTCCATCTACCTGGTAATGATGACCTTAAGGGCCAATCGGGAATATTGGAAAGCGTTGGAAAACGAACTTCTGTTGATCGAGAAAACAGAGGAATTGAATACGCTCAGCCGCATCGACGATCTTACCGGCCTCTACAACCGGCGCCATTTCGACGAACGTCTCGACCATGAATGGAAAAAGGCCGAACGGGTTCAACGCCCGCCGACCCTTTTGCTGTGTGACATCGACCACTTCAAGCAGATCAACGATCAATACGGCCACCAGGCCGGGGACGAATTTCTGAAACTGACGGCAAGCCTTCTAAGAACCGTATTCAAACGGAATACGGATCTGGTGGCCCGTTATGGCGGCGAGGAGTTCATCGTACTGATGACCGACATCGATCCGGACTCCGCCTATGGACTGGCAGAGGAAATGCGCCGCCGAATGGCCGAGATACTGATGCCTTACAAAGGCCACAACATCTCGGCCACGATGAGCATCGGCGTCGCCAGCGACACCCCTGCCAACGCAACGCGGGAAAGCCTGATTTCCAGAGCCGACAACGCGCTCTACCAGGCCAAACAAAAAGGCCGCAACCGAACGGAGATGGATCGATCCGGCAGTTTCCGATAGTCTCCCACCTTTCTCACCGCCGTCTATCGACCGCACCTAAAATGAGGAAACGAAATCGCCGGCCTATCTTTTGAAAAGGGCAATGGGCGACGGGCACAAATCGTTCATCTCCGCCAGATCCGCCGTGGCGCAGTACCCCATGGAGAGATACCCCCGGTCAAGGCCCATCTGGGTAATGACCTGGATGTGGGTGTGGTAGAACCAGTTCCCGTTTTCGTGAAAATCGCCGATCTTGGCAAAGGGTTCGCCGGCGGCAAAAGTCTGCCCGACAGCCGGCAGGCGGGTTTTGCACAAATGGCCATAAAAACTGTAGAACGTTTCGAAACGGTCGCCGGCATGCTGCAGCAGCACGTAGCCGCCGTAATTGCCCTCCCCGCTCTCGTATCCGCTTGCGGTCACCGTGGCATTCAAAGGGGCATGCAGCGGAGTTCCCAAGCCGACGATCACATCCAGGCCCAAATGGATGAATCGCTGATCGACCACCATCTGGGGGCAATCCCCCAGCAGGGTGTCCCGATTCTCCAGGTAAGGGGCAAATCCCCAGCTGTAGGTCGTTCCCATCTTTTCGTCGAGAACTTTTTGAAACCCTTTCTGATCCCGGACATCCAGGCCTTCGAGAAGCGGGCTATTCGGTGAAAGATCCGCAACGAAGGGATCGCCGGTCAGGTTGTCGAATACCGGACGATGGTCGATCTTCTCGTTGTACAGCATGAACGGGTAGTACATATAGGATCTCCTGATCAGGACAATGCAAAGTCCGTCGTTTTCAGTAAACCGGCCACCGGCACCACCGGCCGGCCGGCGGGATCTTCCTTCACCGTCTCCGGCCAGGCAAAATCCGGAGCCATGGCGGTGAAGTATGAAAGATCGTAGGGCAGCAGCTTGACGGAGAGCGCCTCATCTTTCCCCACGATGGTGGAAGACAAGCCGAAATCCACCTCGCCCAGAATGGTGCGAATGATGTAGCGGGGAATTTCGCGCCCGCTGCCTTCCCGGCGCACCCGCGTGGCGATGTCGACCACGTCGTACAGGGCCACTGGATTGTCCCGGTTCCAGCGCTCCTGGACCGGCAGCCCGGCCACGTAGAGGTGGTGGAACTCGATGCCGGCTTGGCGGCAGGTGTAAGCCAGCAGGTGGATGGCCTCGGCCGTATCGTTGATTCTACCCAAAAGCGGGGTGTTGGCATAAACGGTGATGCCCCTGTTGTTCAGTTGGCGGGCCAGCCGGGTGTGCTCCGGCCGCAGCTCGTCGGCGGTCAGAAACTGGGTTTCGATTTCCAGGCGCAGGGGGTTGACCATGGTCAGCCGGTTCATGGCCGCCAACTGGTCGATAACCGCCGGGGTGAAGCGCTCCGGCTGGTAGTTGAAGGCCAGGCTTCGCAGCCGCACCGCATTCACATGCGGGGTCTCTTCCAGAGCCCGCACGATGCGGCGGATTTGGGAAACAGAATCGACGGCATCCGTTTTCGATACGACAACCACATCGGTGATGCGCTCGTCGCCGCGAATATAGTAAAGGTCCTCGTCCATGGCATCGGCATCGATCTCCACCCGGGTTTCATGGACCCGCGACAGGGTGGCGGAACCGGTCTGGACAATCGACGGGGCGATCCCGCCGCATTCGGTTAAGAGCGGCAGGACCGCATCGGTGGTTTCCGGTTGGGGGGTCATGCCGCCGCCCAGGCGCAGGGGGCGCGGCCCCAAAAAGAGCGATTCGTCCCCAATCTGGGCCATGTACTGGATGTCGATGGTGCCCTCTTCGTTGACCCGGATGTTTTCCAGTTCGTTGGCGATGGGGGCGAATTGTTTGAAATAGTCCGGCGTGTAGGGGCTGCGGATCCAGATGAAATTGTCGTTTTCGGCCACCGGTTCCACCGCCCATCCGCTGGAATTCCAGTCCATCTTGCCGATGGGCGTGGCCGTGCAGATGCGCGGAATGACGCGGTCGGACAGATGCGCCCGCAGATAGCCGCCCGCGGCCAGTCCTTTGGAGATCGGCGCCCAGTAAACCGTGTTGCCGTGAATGGGGCTGCAGGGGATGTAGATGTAGTGCAGTTCGGCCCCGGCCCCCCGCAGCAGACTGAACAGGCGCACCAGTTCGGGCCCCTGGTCGTTGCAATCGTTCAAAAAGGGTGTCTGAACGTAGACGGCGATGCCACTTCTCACCAGATCGGAAATGATCTCCAGGCTCTGGGGCGAGATCTCGTCGGGGTGGATGAAATGGGTGGCCACTTCCATGCGCTTGCCGCGGTCCTGAAGCTCGAGATTTTTGCGTTTCAGGTAGCGCAGCAGTTCGCCGTCGTCCGACAGAAACATGTGGGGATAGTAGGCGATGGACCGGGTGGCCAGCCGCAGGCACTGGACATGCTTCACTTCCATGAGCCCGTCGATGGCCGTGGCCATGTTTTTGCGGTTCATGAAGGGATCGCCCCCGGTGATCACGATCTCCTTGATGCTCGGAGAATTGGCCACATGCTCGATGGCCTTTTGCACGTCCGCCGGGGTGGGATTGGCCTCGTTGCGAGACTCTTTGTGCTTGCGGAAACAGAAGCGGCAATAGACCGGGCAGCTCATATTTAAAAGGAAGATGACCCGGTTTTCATACATCTGCTCCAAAAGCCCCTGATGGAACTGGCCGATCCAGGTATTGGTGTGTCCGGCGGGATCCAGTTCTTCCAAAAAGGGCATGTACTGGTAGGCCACGTCTCTGGAGACCCGCATCTGACGGATGGTATGCATTGACAGGCGCACCGGATAGGTATCGAGCACCGCCTGCATGTTCGCCCGGTCTCCATCGGCCAGCCGGGTGTTGGTCACCTTTTCCAATTGCTCGGTGGAACGGATGGAGAGGAACCGTTCGCCGGGCAGGATGACTTCCAGGATGGCCATCAACAGCAGATGCGGCAGCTCGACATCGTTGATGACGATCGGACCGGTACCGTCCGCTTTGCCCAACTTCGCCAGCAGCTCGGCAAAAAATCCGTCGGGCCGGTCGGGATAACCGCAGGCCTCCAGCAGCCGGGCGACCTTGGCCTGTCCTTCCCCGGCTTGAATGATCCCGTAAAACGAGGGCCCTACCAGGGATTTGACGCCATAATGGTCGAGGAAATCGTTCAAGGCGGCAACCAGGCTCTCCAAGGTTACCTGAATCTCTTCCCCCGAATGCTCAAAAACTACGTTTAATTCGGTGTTACGTTCCAACATGCCCCACCCCCTGCAATGCTGAATTAAAATTAGGAATTGACATTCGTTTGCAAACCTGCCATATTAACTATTATAGTAATACTATTTCTATAATAGTACGATTCTAAATCCCCCAAAACGCAATGTCAAAAGGAAAATACTATTTTTCAAAATCCCTGGAAAAGGGGTTGAAGATTCTGTCCCTGTTCGATGGGGAAACCCCGGTACTGACCCAGAGCGAAATCGCCAAAACCCTGGGATTGAACATGACCTCAACCTATCGATACATCAACACGCTCGAGGAATTGGGGTACCTGGAAAAAGACGCCAAGACCAAGGAAATCCGTCCCACCGTATTGTGCCTGTTGCTTTGCAACAACCTGATGCGGGCCACTGACCGGATGCGCTTAATCCAGACGGTGGTGGATCGGGTCCATGGGGAAAACAATATCAGCATCGACGTGGCGCTGGTGGTGGACGATACCTTAAGACGCCTTTATCACCGGGAGGCGGAGGAAACCCTCACCTACAGCCTGCCGGACAATTCTCAAAACTGCCTGCACAACACGGCTTTGGGAAAAGCCTACCTGTGCTGCCTTCCCGAAGACGAGATGCAGGACCGGGTCGACAAACTGGTGTTGACCGCCAAAACTGAAAAAACGATCACGACAAAAAAAAGACTGCTGTCGGAACTGAGAGCAGCCAGGCAGCGAGGTTACGCCACGTCGGATGAGGAGTATCTTTCCGGCCTGCTGGCCATCGGCGCACCGCTGATCGACCCCATCAGCAAAAGCGCTGTAGGAGCGGTTTCCTTCGATTTCTCGGTGCTGCAGCACCGGGCAGACGAAATCGTCATCCGGTATGCCGACCAGATCGTCCAGACGGCCAAGTTATTGTCCGAACTGCTGCCGGCGCAAAAAAACGGCCGTACAATAGCCGGCTTGACAATTGCAGACTGAGCGGGTAGGGTTTTCTAAACCCATCCATTGATTACCCATTTACCCGGGATCGAGCATTCATGAAATCTGATAGCTGGAAACCATGGGCGTTGCTGGCACCGTCCATGACCGCCGTTCTTTTACTTCTCGTCATACCGGTGTGTTTTGTCGTCGTATACAGCTTCTGGCTGCGCGCGCCAAGCGGGGCGGACATACCGGCGTTTCAGCTGGGAAACTACGCCAAGTTTTTTGAAGATTTCTTTTATCCGAAAATTCTCATCCGCACCATTCGCATCGCCTTTCAGACCGTCATTCTGTGCGTAGTCATGGGCTACATTCCGGCCTATTTTTTCTACCGCAGCGAAAGCCGCTACAAAAAGATTTTTCTTCTGCTCATCATGCTGCCCTTTTGGGTCAGCTTCATCATCCGCACCATGAGCTGGATCAACATCATGGGCGATTCGGGCTTGATCAACCATGTTCTCATCAAGATCGGAATAATCGACACGCCCTTTTCCATGCTCTACAACGAATTCACGGTTCTCATGGGCCTGATCATGTACCTGCTGCCCTTCATGGTACTCAACATCTATGTCAGCCTGGAGGGCATCGACAAGAGTCTGCTGGAAGCGGCCCGCTGCATGGGCTGCACCGAATGGCAGGCCTTTCGGGAAGTGACGCTGCCGCTCAGTCTTCCCGGCGTCAGCGCCGGCTGCCTGCTGGTCTTCGTGCTCACCGCCGGCACATACCTGCCGCCAATGATCCTGGGCGGCCCGGGCAACGATATGATCGCCAACCTGATTTTCAAACGGGTGATCGGTACGCTGGACTGGCCCTTCGGGTCAGCCATCAGCGTGATCCTGCTCTCGCTGCTCTTTATCATCGTCTGGACCTACAACCGCTATCTTGGGATCAACCAGATCTTCAAGAGTTTTCAGGGGAATTAGACCATGAAACAGTTCTCTCCGGGATGGACGCTGATCCGGCTCTACACGATCATCGTTTACGTATTCCTGTTCGCGCCCATCGTCGTGGTCATCGTGCTGGCCTTCAATCCCAAGCAGTTCGGCATTTTTCCCATGGAAGGCGTCAGTTTCCGCTGGTTCGTCAAGCTGGCCCAGAACGAGTCGATTATCGAAGCCTTTAAAAACTCCCTTGTCCTGGGTTCGTGCACCGCCGCCATCGCCACCGGCATCGGCATCATGGCGGCCCTGGCCTTCATCCGCTTCGAGTTCCCCGGCAAGAATACCCTCAACACCCTGCTGCTCTCGCCAATCATGATTCCGGAGGTGGTGCTGGGCGTGGCCCTGCTCCTTTTCCTGCGCTGGCTGCAGCAGCCCAAGAGTTTCGCCCTGCTGCTCATCGGCCACGTGGTGTTGACTTTGCCCTACGTGCTGTTAATCGTCCAGGCGCGCCTGGTGGGCATTAAAAAAGAGTATGAGGAGGCAGCCAAGACTTTAGGGGCCAATGCTTTCCAGACCTTTCGGGACGTCACCTTCCCGCTGCTGCTGCCCGCCATTCTGGCTGGTGCGCTGTTTTCCTTTACCATCTCGTTCGATGACATCACCGCAACCCTTTTCTGGGCCACGGCACGCAACCAGACGGTACCGGTAAAAATCTTCAGCATGCTGAGAAATTCCATCAGCCCGGAAATCAACGCCCTGGGGGCCGTCATGATCGTGCTGACCATCGCCACCCCGCTGTTGGCCGGCTATCTGTCCAGAAAATTCTCAAAGTTCAAACCCTAACCCGAAAACCCAAAGCTGAAAGGAGAACCCATGGCCATCGTAACTACAGACAAACTGGATCGCGCCTATGAGGCGTACAAAAACGGCAAGCTCAGCCGGCGCCGCTTCCTGAAATACCTGGGTCTGGCCGGCGCATCCATCGGACTGGCCGGCGCTCCCTTTGCCGGAGCCGTCAGGAATGCCTGGGCAGCCAAATCCATCCGATTCGACGGCTGGGGTGGCTCGGTCTCCGAAGCCTTCCGCGAAAATGCCTTCAAGCCGTTTACCAAAGCCACCGGCATCGAGGTCATCGACGGCGAATTCGGCGACATGAACTCGTTTCTTACCCGCGTCAAGGCTTCCTTTCCACCCGGAGGAGAGTTCAACATCGCTCATTTGAGTGCGGTGTTCGACTATGCCCGCTACACCGACCTGGGATTCTCTTCGGTTCTGGACGAATCCAAGATTCCCAACCTGGCCAATGTCATGAAAGCCATGATCAAGCCGCTGCGGGAGATCACCAAGGGCACCCTGTCGGCCGTTCCCTACGACCTGGGCCAGACCGGCATCGCTTACAACACCAAGCACATCAGCAAGGAAAAGGCCGAAAAACTCGGTGCGTCGCTGCTGTGGGATAAGAGTCTGAAAGGCAAACTGGGCAGCTGGGGCGGCGATTTTCGGACCAACATGTGGTATGCGGCCCTGCACACCGGCCAGAGCCCCAACAACATGACCGATATGAAGGCCATCTGGGAAGCGCTTCGCGAACAGCGCGGCCTGATGAAAAAATACTGGGCCTCGGGCGCCGAACTGATGAGCCTGCTGGCCAACGAAGAAATCTATGCCACCGTGGCCTGGTCCGGGCGCGTGGCAGCCCTGCAGCAGGAAGGCCACCCCATCGGGTATCTTTCACCCAAGGGTACCTACTCCTGGATGGAATACCTGTATGTACTCAAGGGAACCGACATGGAAGTGGCCCAGAAGCTGCTCAATTTCATGCTGGAGCCCGCCGCTGCCATCGCCGTGGCCGAAGGCCAGAATTATCCGCCCAGCCTCGATCCCTCCAAGGTCAAGCTGACTGACAAGATCAAGAAGATGCCGGCTTTCGACCCCACCGGCAAACTGGAGGGCTACCTTTTCGCCAACCCGGCCTACTGGAATTCCCATCAGGTGGAGTGGACGGAGAAGTGGGATAGGATAAAAGCGGGTTCGTAAAAATTTAAACTTCCAAGTTTTTCGTCATTCCGGCGAAAGCCGGAATCCAGTCCTTTCAATTGATCATGGATGCCGGATCAAGTCCGGCATGACGTGTATGGTATTTTTACGAGGCCATCAAGTCCTGGCAGATAAAAAATCCGATCATCGGACCGTTGTCCGGCACCGGTCCGATGATCATAAACAAGCATAACAGGGAGACAGGCGAACGTGGCTACCGGCAACAAACCGCCCATGGTACAGTTCAAAGGCATCATGAAACGCTTCGGTAAAGTTGTGGCTGTCGAGAAGATGGACTTCGATATCGAAGAGGGATCGTTGGTAACCCTTCTGGGGCCTTCCGGCTGCGGCAAGACCACCCTTTTGCGAATGGTGGCCGGGTTGGAGGAACCCACCGAAGGGGATATCCTCATCAAGGGCAAACGCATCAACGACACGCCCATCCACAGACGCAACCTGGGCATGATTTTCCAGAACTACGCCCTGTTTCCCCACAAGACCATTTTCGACAATGTGGCCTTCGGCCTCAAATACCGTGACGTCTCCAAAAACGAGATCGAGAAGAAGGTCACCCGGGCCTTAGAAATGGTGCGCCTGCCCGGTGTGGAGAACCGCATGCCCAGCCAGTTGTCCGGCGGCCAGCAGCAGCGCATTGCCATGGCCCGCGCCATCGTGATCGAACCGGACGTCCTGCTGATGGACGAACCGCTGTCGGCACTGGACGAGAACCTGCGGGAGGAGATGCGCCGCGAGGTGGACAACCTCCAGCAGATGCTGGGCGTCACCACCATTTTCGTCACCCACGATCAGCGCGAAGCGTTGAGCATGTCCGACAAAATCCTGGTCATGAAAGACGGTCGCAAGCAGCAGGAGGGCGGTCCCGAATCCGTGTACAACGAACCGGTCAACCACTTCGTGGCCGGCTTTCTGGGCCACTCCAATTTCATTTCGGGAGAAGTCGTGGAGGTGGACGACAGCCACGTTCATGTCCGGATCGAAACCGGCGACATCCTTTTCGCGGAAAACAAAGGCGGGTTCTCCAAGGGCGACGCGGTGGAAATGATCGTGCGCGCTCAGCGTTTCGATGCCTTTCCCAAAGAGGAATTCAAACCGGTTCAGGGATTGAACCACTTCGAGGGCCGCATCAAAGACCGCAGCTACATGGGTGGCGAGGTCAGCTACTTCATCGAACTGGCCGCCGACCGGGAAATCCACATCATCAGTATGATGCGCACCCGCCTTTACAAAATCGGCGAGGCGGTCAGCGTCCAGGTGGCACCGCATCACTGCCACCTGATCCCGGCGGAATAAAACCGGCGCGGTTACCGCCTCAACCGTTTCTTCCAAACCTGAAAACAGCATCCGCCGTTTTCAGATTGTAATGAACTCGCAAAAAATCGTTTTTTCGGACAGCGTCGTAAAAAGTTTGAGATCAAGGCTTGCGAATCCCGAGCACTGCGGAGTACACATGGGTGCTCCGCAGTGACGAAGGATGAAGCGGTTCGCCGATATCGGACTTTTTACGGCGCTGTCAAGTTTTGCTTTTGAGGAGCCAAACGATGCTTACACTGGAAGGCCTCGAAAAAGGATTTTCCGAGCGTTATGGTGACCGCATCGTCACCATCGATTCCTACACCCAGGGAGAACCCACCCGGCTGCTGGTAGGCGGCATAGGAAGCCTGCCCGGCCCCACGATGAAGGACAAACGCAGCCATTTCGAAGCCCGTTTCGACCATGTTCGCAAGTTGCTGACCCGCGAACCCCGCGGGCACCGTGGGATCATGGCGGCGGTGGTGACCGAACCGGTCAGCGACAACGGCGCTTTCGGTCTCTTCTACATGGATGCCCGGCGCTATCCCTACCTGTGCGGCCATGCCACCATCGGGGCCGTTGCCACCCTGATCGAAGTCGGGGCATTGAAAGCCGAAGAGGGCGACACGGTGATCACGGTAGACACCCCCTCCGGGCCGCTGGATGCCCATACCCGCATCCGTGAAGGGCATGTGGAATCCGTGGCCATCGACATGGTGCCCTCGTTCGTTCTGGAAACGGATCGAAGCATCGATGTCCCCGGATTCGGCACGGTTCCCGTCGACCTGGTCTGCGTGGGCGGTTTTTTCGCCATGGTTTCGGCCCGCAAGATCGGCATCGATCTGATACCGGCCAACAGGGGCCGATTGGTATCCCTGGGAATGGACATCATCGACGCCGCCAACCGATCCGTCAATGTGGTCCACCCCGAGCGGCCGGAAGTGACCACGGTGGATGTCACCGAATTCTACGACGAGGACCCGCAGACCGGAAACGGCCGGGGTGTGGTGATCTACGGCGAATCTCACATGGACCGCTCGCCCTGCGGCACCGGCACCACGGCCAAGATGACCCTGCTGAACCACCACGGCAAGCTCGATCCCGGAGAGACTTACCGCAATGCCGGCCCCCTCGGTACGGTGTTCGAAGGACGGATCGTAAAGAAAGTGGCCATCGGCCAATTCGACGGCATCGTGGGTCAGATCCGAGGCAACGCCCAGATTACCGGCTACCACCAGTTTGTGGTGGACGATGCCGATCCGTTCCCCGAAGGGTTTTTGTTGTAACGGAAAATAGCCTTCGGACCCTTTTGCACTAACGAAAAGAAAGAAGTCGGTATGCCTTCCCCCCTCTTCTCACCTGACCTCATTTTCTTCAACGGCGCCATCGCCACCCAAAATTCCGGGCAGCCCTTCGCCCAGGCCGTAGCCGTCGGAAACGGTCGAATCCTGGCCGTTGGAGAAGACAACGACATCCTGAAACTGGCCGGAGCCGGTACCGAAAAGATCGATCTTGACGGCCGTCTGGTGGTGCCGGGATTCATCGACACCCATATTCATTTTTATGAATGGGCCCTCAACCGCCAGGGCCTCAGGCTGGATGACCTCACCTGCATCGAGGATCTGGCTTCGCGGTTGCAGCAGGCGGCCGCAAATCAGCCGACCGGCCGGTGGATCATGGGCCAGGGTTGGAACGAAACCGACTGGACGGCGCCGCGCATGCCCACCCGCGATGTGCTGGACAAGGCCGCGCCCGATCATCCCGTGCTGCTGTGGCGCTGCGACCTGCACCTGGCGGCGGCCAACTCGCCGGCCCTGAAACTGGCCGGAATCGATGCCGACACCCCTGATCCCCCGGAGGGCCGGATCGAGCGCGATGCCGCGGGTAACCCCACCGGCATCCTGCGGGAACTGGCCATCAATCTGGCCCGCGATGCCGTGGCCCCGCCGGATTCCGATCAAATCATGCGGGCCTTTGCAGACGCCACCGGCGCCCTGCATCGTCGGGGCGTTACCGGCATCGTCGATGTCCGGCTGATGAACGACAAGGACGGCGTCAGCGCCCTGCAGACCTTCCAGAAAATGGATGCCACCGGCGACTTGGCATTGCGCTCCTGGGTGAGCCTGCCGGGCGAGCAGTTGGACGCCATTATCGGTCTGGGCCTGCGCACGGGATTCGGCGGCGACCGGCTGCGCATCGGCCACGTGAAGTATTTCTCGGACGGCGGCATGGGCGCCCGCACGGCCTGGATGATCGATCCCTTTTTAGATGCCGAATGCGGGATGCCCCTGATGGATATGGACTGCCTTGCCAACGATGTGGACCGGGCCGACGCGGCCGGTCTCTCGGTGATGATTCATGCAGTGGGCGACCGGGCCAACCGCGAACTGATCGACCTGTTCGAAAATCTCGAATCCCGACGGAACCGTTCCGGACGCCCGCGACCGGCCATTTCCCACCGGATCGAGCACGTCCAGATGATCCGCCCCGAAGATGCCGACCGCCTGGGCCGCTTGCATCTGGCCCTGTGCGTGACGCCTTCCAATATGGTTTTGGACATGAACCTCATCGATGCAGCCGTGGGTGAAAAAGGCCGCTGGTGCTATGCCTTTCGCCGCCTGCTGGACACCGGTGCCCCGGTCATGTTCAGCTCGGACTGCCCGGTATGCGACCCGGCACCGCTGCCGGCCATCCACGCCGCGGCCACCCGGCAGCGCAGCGACGGCACCCCGCAATCCGGCTGGCACCCGGAAGAGCGGATTACCGTGGCCGAGGCCCTGGCTGCCTATACCGCCACGCCGGCGAAGGTCCACCAGGCTAACGATCTGGGCGTGATCGCACCGGGGAAAAAATCCGACCTGGTAGTTCTCAGCGAGAATATTCTTGAAATTGAGCCCTCCCGAATCTCCGAAACCCGGGTCGATATGACGGTTTTCGGCGGGAGGATTGTCCATCGAGAAATTTGACGACGCAACCCATAAGGAACACCCATGCCGAAAACCGCCGAACGTCTGACCCGCTTTACCGAGTCCGTCATCCGTGAGATGACCCGCGTGGCCAATCAATATGACGCCATCAACCTCTCCCAGGGGTTTCCCGACGCCGATCCGCCGGCCGAGGTGCTGGCCGCCGGGAAACGCGCCATGGCCGAGGGGCCGCATCAGTACGCCATCACCTGGGGGGCGCCGCGCTTTCGCAAGGCCCTTGTGGACAAGCAGCGGCACTGGATGGGAATCGACCTGGACGCCGACGCCCATGTGGTGGTTACCTGCGGCAGCACCGAAGCCATGATGACGGCCATGATGACGGCCTGCAATCCCGGCGACAAGGTGATCGTCTTTTCTCCCTATTACGAGAATTACGGCGCTGACACGATCCTCAGCGGGGCCGAACCGATCTATGTACCTCTGCACCCCCCGGATTTCAATTTCGAGCCGGCCCAATTGCGCACGGCTTTCGAAAAGGGCCCCAAGGCCATCGTGTTGTGCAACCCGTCCAATCCCTCAGGGAAAGTATTCTCCCTCGAAGAGCTGCAGACCATCGCCGACCTGGCCAGGGAGTTCGACGCCTTCGTCATCACGGACGAGGTTTACGAACACATCGTCTACCCGCCCTACCGCCACCATTACATGGCCGCCTTGCCGGGCATGTTCGAACGCACCATTTCGTGCAGTTCCCTGTCCAAAACCTACAACATGACCGGCTGGCGCCTGGGATATGTAATCGGCCCGGAAGCTGTGATCGCAGGGGCCCGCAAGGTGCACGATTTTCTCACCGTCGGCGCCGCGGCCCCCCTTCAGGAGGCGGCCGTGACCGCCCTGGAACTTCCCTTGAGCTATTACGAGAATCTCACGGCGGACTACACCCGCAAGCGGGATCTGTTTCTGGGATACCTGGACGAAGCCGGACTGGCTTATACCCAACCCCAGGGTGCTTATTATGTGATGGTGGACTGCAGCGAATTCGGCGTGGCCGACGACAACGAATTCTGTCGCTGGATGGCAGAGAAGGTGGGCGTGGCAGCCGTCCCCGGCTCCAGCTTCTTCCACGAACCGGTGAACCACCTCATCCGGCTGCACTTCTCGCGGTCCGAGGAAATTCTGGCCGAAACGGGAAAACGGTTAAAAAGGCTCAAATCGCTCATATAGCAGCGCTTTCATCCTGGCCGCGGAAAGGATTGCGGGCCATGGCCGTTAAACCAGGCACTGCGATTATTCTCTATCTGAAACGTCCTCGGCCTGCTCCTGCTTTTTGCGCAAAATATATCCGGTATCCGGCAGGATATGGGCAAAGGCCTGCCCGTAAATCTCCCAGATGGTCACGAACAGGGCCGCGATGATCGGACCGATGATCACGCCCACCATCCCGAACATGAAAATGCCGCCCATGGTGCCGAAGAAAATCATCAGCTCGTGCATCTGGGTATCTTTGCCCACCAGAATGGGCCGCAACAGATTGTCCAGGCTGCCGACGACCAGACCGCAGAAGACCAGCAGGCCCACGGCCTTGCCGATGGCGCCCCCGAATCCCAATATTGCCGCGGCAGGCAGCCAGACAACGGCCGTTCCGACGCTGGGAATGATGGAGAGCACCACCATGATCACCCCCCAGAAGGTGGCACTTGGAATACCCACCGCCCAGAAAGCCAGACCGGCCAGCCCCCCCTGGAGAATACCGATGACCGCGGTGCCTTTCAATGTCGCCCGGGTCACCGAGGTGAACCGTTCCAGCATCTGCTGCTCCTCCTTGTCCTGTAGGGGAAGGTAGTAGAGTATTTTCTCCAGCAGTTTCTCTCCGTCCATCAAAAAGAAATACATGGTGTAGAGCCAGACGAAGAGCATGAAAAGCAGGTTGACG
Source organism: Desulfosarcina widdelii (assembly GCF_009688965.1). Lineage (GTDB taxonomy): Bacteria > Desulfobacterota > Desulfobacteria > Desulfobacterales > Desulfosarcinaceae > Desulfosarcina > Desulfosarcina widdelii. Next base: position 2,189,488 of record NZ_AP021875.1, read on the forward strand.
GCGCCGACGGCCGCTGACGAGAGGTTGTTGACCAGAAACTGGCTGATGCCGCCCACCAGTTCGCCGGCCTTGCGCAGGATCAATTCGCTGTGCGGGGCGATCTTATCGTAGTAGGGAATGGTTTCCAGAAAATGGTTGATCCCGCCGGGCTGGTTGATTTGGGTTTTCACCCAGGGAACGGCCGACTGGCTGACCTTGATGGCCTGACCGGTGACAACCCCCGTGAGAACGCCCAACGGCACCACGACCACGATGACGATCAGCACCAGCGTAAGCACCGAGGCCAGACTGCGCCTTCCCTTAAGCGCCGTTTCCAGCCAATGATAGATGGGCCGGGTCAGGGCCGCAAAGATACCGGCCAGAAAAATCGCCATCAGAAAAGACCGGATCATGGAAAGAAAAACGGCTGAAATAAAGACCACCAGTAAAACGACGACAAAACCGTTTACCCGTTCGTTGCTGTTACTCATGACTGTTTCGCTCCCATCTGGTTGGCGGCGGATACAAACCTTGGGGACATTGTCCCTCTGGTATGAACAAAGGCGATCTTATCCTAAAAAACGCGGAAGGACAAATCCGTCGTGACGCTGACGGATCGATTGATGCAGGGCAAGTGCGTTTGGCGATGAATCGTCTCTTGACCGCCATCCGGTTTCTGGTAAAAGGAGACCTTTGTCCTTCTTGATGGAAATGAAAAGAGACGCCGATGCCCGAAATCCCTTCAACCCCAGACCGCCAATCGCCGGCCGGTGTTTTGTTTGCCTTTTTTGCGTTCCTCATCTGGGGGTTGAGCCCCGTTTACTGGAAGGCCCTTGGCCAGGTGGACGCCCTGGAAATCATCCTCCATCGGGTGATCTGGTCATTTGCCTTTCTCATGCCGCTGGTGTGGTTCGGCCGGCAGTGGAACGATTTTAAAAACGCGTTGAAGCGCCCTCGAATCATGGGCATTTTGCTGGTCACATCGATTCTGGTGGGTGCCAACTGGTTGATCTACATCTGGGCAGTCAACAACGGCCGCGTGCTCCAGGCCAGTTTGGGCTACTACATCAACCCGCTGGTCAACATCGTCCTGGGAATGATCTTTCTGGGCGAACGGCTGCGGCGGGCTCAATCCGTTGCCGTAGCTCTGGCGACACTGGGCGTACTCAATCTCGCCTTCCGCTACGGGGTCTTTCCCTGGGTCTCCCTGGCCTTGGCATTCAGCTTCGGCTTATACGGGCTGGTGCGTAAAGTGGCGGCCGTCGGACCTCTGGCCGGCCTGACCGTGGAAACCCTGCTGCTCACGGTTCCTGCCGGCCTGTGGGTATTTCACCTTCACCAGAACCATACGGGTGCTTTCTTGAGATCCGGCGGTCATATCGATCTGCTGCTGATGGGCACAGGGGTTCTGACGGCGACTCCATTGCTGCTGTTCAATCTGGGGGCCAAACGCATCACGTTGGCGACCCTGGGCTTCATTCAATACACAGCGCCGACCGGTATGCTCCTTTTGGGAATCACCATGTTCGATGAACCCTTTACCCGCATTCAGGCGGTAACCTTCGGACTCATATGGATTGCGCTGGCCATTTATTCGTGGGACACGGTGAGGATTCATCGCCAACGCCCCTCCCGTTGATCGAAATTTTTCCGGTCCGCCGACTCCAAGAAGGGGCGGATTGTGATTTTTATCAAGAATCCAAATAAGTTGACAGGTTTGATGCCGTGTGGTAACAATTTTTTGATATCTGCTTTGCCGGTTTCCTCGAAATCCATCGCAAGGCCGCCGGAAACGACCCGCAAAAAGGGGTTTTCATCAAACAAGGCGAACGGGAGATAACTATGGATGGTCGCCAGAAGCCTGATCCGCAGCAGGAAAACAAGAACGACCTGAACGACGATGAGATCATCGACCTGACCCATGTAGTTGACGATGCGGCCAACGATGACATCATCGACCTGACCGAGGTTCTGGAACAGCCCGATCCCTCGCCGACAACGGACGGGGATAACGATGAAACGCTGCCCCCTCCGGAAGATGCCGTACCGGCCGATGCGCCCCTTGAACCCGCTGCACAAATCGATGACGACATTATCGACCTCACCGATATGGCCGATATGACCGCCGCGCCGGAAGCGCCTGCCGCCGATTCGTCTTCCAAGGCATCCGAAGACGAACCGGATGATGGGATCATCGACCTTATGGACGTGGCCACTACGCTCGAGACCGAAATCAGTGCAACCGAAGACGAAGCCTCCCAGCAGACCCAGGAAGAATCAAAGCAACCGGCCGAAGAGGAAGAAGAGGTCATCGATCTGCTCGAGGTCGCCGAGGCTCCCCAGCCCGAGATGGTTCAAAACGAGCCGGAAATCCCGGACACCACAGCTATAGAAGAATCCCAGCCGGAAGAAGAGGAAGAGGAGGTTATCGATCTGCTCGAAGTCGCCGAGGCTCCCCAGCCCCAGATGATTCAAGACGAGCCGGAAATCCCGGACACCACGGCTATAGAAGAACCCCATTCGGAAGAAGAGGAAGAGGAGGTTATCGATCTGCTCGAAACGGCCGACATTGCCCAGCTCCAGGCTGCCGAAGACGAGGCGGATGACGAATTCCCGGATCTGGAAAGCAGGGCTGACATGCTGCTGAAGGATACGGACAAACCCGTGGATTCCGAAACACCCGAGGAGGCTGCCGAAACCGCAGGCCCCGATGCCGACTTCAGCCTTTTTGAAGCGGAACCGGCAGCCGAAGAAACGGGAGCGTCCGAACCTTTTGAGCCGGTGGGTGCGACGGTCGACGAACCGGACAGTGGTGCCATGTTCGTGCCGGCCACACCCCCTGAAACGCCGGAGGTCGAAGAACCCCTCTCTCTTACCGATGAACAGATCGAAGCGGCCCTGACACGGACAATCGAAAAGATTTACGGTGAAAAAATCGAACAATTGATGCTTCAAACCATCGAAAAAACCGTCAAACGGGAAATCGAGAAAATCAAGACTGCCCTGCTCGATGACAGCGACGGCATGTCCGGGTAGCCGGGCGCGCCTTTGGCATCAGTATAAAACAGCGTACACTGGGGATTATCGACTAATCCCCTTTTCCATTTTTTTGCGGCCTGGTATCGGCTACCGGGCCGTTTTGTACAAGGAGCACGATCCCCATGAGTCGCGATTTACTGGACAAGAGTTATTCCCCCGAAGAAGTTGAAAAGCGCTGGTACAGTTACTGGGAAAACGAAAAACTGTTCGCCGCGGATGAGAGCACGATCCGGAAGCCCTATTCCATTGTCATCCCGCCCCCCAATGTCACCGGCGTTCTGCATATGGGGCATGCGCTGAACAACACCATGCAGGACATCATGTGCCGCTACCGCCGCCTGAAGGGCGACAGCGTCCTGTGGATGCCGGGAACGGACCACGCCGGCATCGCCACGCAGAACGTGGTGGAGAAAAAACTGGCAGCCGAAGGCACCGACAGGCATGCGCTGGGAAGAGAGAAGTTCATCGAGTCGGTGTGGGAATGGCGCAAGCAGTACGGCAGTGCCATCATCAACCAGCTCAAGCGGCTGGGCGCCTCCTGCGACTGGGATCGGGAGCGCTTCACCATGGACGAAGGGCTCTCGAAAGCGGTGCGCAAAGTCTTCGTCCAGCTTTATGACGAGGGATTGATCTACCAGGGGGACTACATCATCAACTGGTGCTGCCGCTGTCATACGGCCCTGTCCGACCTGGAAGTGGAGCACGAAGAGCTGGACGGCAACTTCTACCACATCCGCTATCCCTATGCCGATGGCAGCGGGTCGGTCACCGTGGCCACCACCCGTCCGGAGACCATGCTGGGGGATACGGCCGTGGCCATCCACCCGGAGGACGAGCGCTACGCCGACCTGTCCGCCACGGCGGTCATCCTGCCGCTGATGGACCGTGAGATCCCCATCATCCGGGATACCTACGTGGACCTGTCCACCGGCACCGGCGCCTTGAAAGTCACTCCGGCCCATGACCCCAACGATTTTGAAATCGGTAACCGCCACGGTCTGCCCAGTGTCAAAGTGATAGCCGACGACGGCACCATGACCGAAGAAGCCGGTCGGTTCAAGGGGTTGGACCGCTTCGAATGCCGCAAGGCAGTGGTGGAAGCCCTGAAGGCCGAGGGCCTGCTGGAACGGATTGAACCCCATCGCCACAGTGTGGGGCACTGCTATCGATGTAAAACCGTGGTCGAACCCAACCTCTCAAGGCAGTGGTTCGTCAAGGCCAAGCCTCTGGCCCAAAAAGCCATCGAAGCGGTGGAAACCGGAAAAACCCGAATCATACCGGAGTCCTGGACGAAGACCTACTATGAGTGGATGTACAACATTCGCGACTGGTGCATCTCCCGTCAGATCTGGTGGGGGCATCAGATTCCGGCCTGGACCTGCCAGGGCTGCCGCAAAATGATCGTGGCCATGGATGCCCCGGACATCTGCCCGGACTGCGGTTCCACCGACCTGGTGCAGGAGACCGACGTGCTGGACACCTGGTTCAGTTCGGCCTTGTGGCCCTTTTCCACCATGGGTTGGCCGGAGGAAACACCTCTTCTCAAAACCTACTATCCCACCTCGGTGCTGGTCACCGGGTTCGACATCCTCTTCTTCTGGGTTGCGCGCATGATGATGATGGGCATCCACTTCATGAAAGAGATCCCCTTTCACGATGTATACGTGCACGCCCTGGTCCGCGACGAAGAGGGCAAGAAGATGAGCAAATCCAAGGGCAATGTCATCGACCCGCTCAATGTCATCGACCACTACGGCACCGACGCCTTTCGCTTCACCCTGGCCGCCTTTGCCGCCCAGGGCCGGGATGTCAAGATGAGCGAAAAAAGAGTGGAAGGCTACCGCCATTTCATCAACAAATTGTGGAATGCCGCCCGCTTTTCGTTGATGCACCTGGACAAAGGCTTTGACGCCATTGAAGAGAAAAACCTCTCCCTGCAGGACCGCTGGATCGTCTCCCGCTTAGATGGCGTCGTCAAACAGACGGAACAGGCCCTGGACGAATACAAATTCAATGAAGCCGCCGGCGCAGTGTACCAGTTTGTCTGGCACGAGCTGTGCGACTGGTATCTGGAGGCCATCAAACCCACCTTGTACGACAAGGAGGGCACTGCCGCCAAAACCGCCAGCCTGTCGGTCCTCTGGCATGTTTTCAGGGATGCCCTGATCCTGCTGCATCCTTTCGCACCCTTTGTCACTGAAGAAATCTGGCATGCCCTGCCCGGAACCGAGGGCTCCATCATGAAAGCGGCCTGGCCGGACCGGGTCATTCCGGGCAGCGATCCGGATGCGGAAACGCAGATGCAGACCGTCATGGCGGTGATCACCGGCATCCGGAATGTACGCGGCGAAATGAACATCTCCCCTTCCACGGCCCTCACCGTGGCGGTAAAACCGGAAAATCCGGAAACCGGCCTCGTGGTGGAAAGAAACCGGGAGATGATCGAGAACCTGGCCCGCCTCGACGGGATGACGGTGGATGCGGCCATGGAAGGCCCCAAAGCAGCGGCCACGGTGCTGGTTGGCGGTGCCACGGTGTTTGTGCTGCTGGAGGGCATCATCGATTTTGCCCAGGAGCAGACGCGCCTGGAAAAAGAGATCGGCAAACTGACCAAGGAACTGGCCGGGATGAACAAAAAGCTGGGCAACGAGGACTTTCTCGGCAAAGCCCCCGCCGACGTCGTGGCCGGCGTCCGAGAAAAACATGCGGCCAAGCTTGAAAAACAGCATGCATTGGAAGCCACATTGGAACGCATCAAGGCGATGATGGAGTAAGGTCCGAAGTCGGAGGACAGAAATCAGAGATCGGACATCCGACCTCCGTCTTCCGTTCAACCACAAGACGGTATCGCATGAGAATTCCGAAGGAATGGACGATGCGACGCTGGCATAGGAAACCACCATGCACACCATCGAAGACCTGATCCAACTGGCCCTCAGGGAAGACATCGGGCCCGGCGATATCACTACGGACAACCTCGTGGAAGCGGGGGTGTCCGGATTTGGAATCCTTTTGGCCAAACAGGACCTTGTCATCGCAGGTTTGGCGGTAGCCGAAACCGTTTTCAAAACGCTGGATCCCAAGATCGAATTCACGGCAAGCTTCACCGACGGCCAAAAAGTCCGTTCGGGAAACACTGTCGCCACCCTAAAAGGGTCTCTGAAAGCCCTGCTGAAGGGCGAACGCACCGCCCTGAACTTTCTGCAGCGCATGTCCGGCATCGCCACTCAGGCCAACGATTTGGTGGCCAAGGTCGCCGGAACGAACGTAAAACTGGTGGACACCCGCAAGACCACACCCGGCTGGCGGGAACTGGAAAAATATTCCGTGCGCATGGGCGGCGCCCACAACCACCGCATGGGACTGTATGACGGTGTGCTGATCAAGGACAACCACATCGCCGTCTGCGGCGGAATCGCCAATGCGGTCAAAAAGGTCCGGCGGGAGATTTCTCACCTGGTCAAGGTGGAGGTCGAGGCTTCCAGCATGGAAGAGGTCGAAACGGCCCTGGCCGCCGGAGCGGACATCATTATGCTGGACAACATGGACCTCGACCAGATCGGTCAGGCCGTGAGGTTGATCAACAAAAAAGCTCTGGTGGAAGTTTCCGGCAACGTCACCGGCGAGCGCCTTGCGGATCTGGCCCGCACCGGTGTGGACCTGATCTCCATGGGCGCCCTGACCCACTCGGCCGTAGCCGTGGACCTGAGCATGAAGATCGAATCGAATTGAAAAAGCTGATTTCTCAACGCGCCTTGCAGCAATCGATTCAAAGATAGTGGATTTGGCAAGGCCAGAGGGAGGAAGCTGTATTACAACATACCGCGACGACCGATAACGCAGTCCAAAAGCATTATCTTTGAATCGATAAAAACATGATTCCGATTCGCGACACCACCCCGTCCAAATCCGTGCCGATCGTCAACAACACCATCATCGGCATCAACGTGGTGTTTTTTCTGGTTCAGTTGGCCCATGGGCAGGCCCAGGACCATTTCGTCTACCTTTACGGCCTGGTGCCGGCCAAGTTCACCGTGCCCCAGGTGTCGGCCTATTTCTCGCTGGGCCAGAAGATCCTGTCCCTGTTCACCTTCATGTTCCTTCACGGCGGGTTCATCCATCTGATTGGAAACATGTGGTCGCTCTTTATTTTCGGCGATAATGTGGAAGACCGCCTGGGTTCGGCCCGCTATATCGTTTTCTATCTGTTGTGCGGTCTGGCCTCCGGCCTGATCCATCTGCTGTTCAATGCCCACTCCAACATCCCCACCATCGGCGCCAGCGGGGCCATTGCCGGCGTTATGGGAGCCTATTTCATTCTCTATCCCGGTTCGCGCATCCTCACCCTGATCCCCATTGTCTTCATCCCCTGGTTCGTCGAGATTCCGGCCTTCTTTTTCCTGGGGCTCTGGTTCGTTCTGCAGTTGTTCAACGCGGCGGGGAGTTCAGGCCAGGCAGGTGGGATCGCCTGGTGGGCGCACATCGGAGGATTCGTTTGCGGCATTCTTTTTCTCAAGCTGTTCGACCGCATCCCCTCTGCAGGCATCAGCCAGCGCATGCGTCCCGAAAGAAAACACTCCCACCGTTTCCAGGTGGTCAAGACCAACCGCGGCAGGGAGGAAGCCAATCTTTACGGCACCCTTATCATCACCCAGTACGAGGCCCTGGTTGGCGCCCGCAAGCTGATCACCGTCCCCTGGGGCATTCAAAATCGTCTGTTCAACGTCATCGTGCCACAGGGAATCGAAGACGGGCAGGTGCTGCGCCTGAAAGGGATCGGCCGCCCCCGGGGCGACGGCACTCGTGGAGATATGATGCTCAAGATCAAGATTCAGCACGTCTGATCCGGGAGTGGCGCACGCCGGCCATTCGGTCGGACATGATCCCTTAGTCCTGTACAACCATACTTTCGGGCAGGGTAATATTTATTTTTTCTTTTTGAACGTTCAGAAAAGCCGTCTTGAACAATGTTTTGCCGTCCAGCGTATTGACCGTTACGTCAGTAAGCGCAATGAAATCGTGGGCGCTGACCATAAAGTCGGTCAAACGGGAATCGGCGAACATGGCAATATCGCCGATAATCATGAATTGATCGGTATAGATGCGAACTTTAGTTCTGTCCTGGTTCTCTTCCGTCATGGAAGCCTCCTATAAATGACTTTCGGCGCAATGGTAACTTTTTGGACATGCTTCGAGCATCTGCTGGCGCCGGCACTTTTTTACTCAACAGATCCGTCTTTATCTCGGCACTTGCCTGACGCAACTTAACCTGTTTTGCATTCCCCTCTCGAAATAAAATCGCAAAATCGTCACCAAAACAGCAACCGACAGTTTTGACAGAAACCGCCGGTAGCCGGTTTTGACGATCACAACGGCGCCTGTTTGTTACACCATAACGGCTTCTTTTAAAAGAAAAAGTGTACAATCCCCTGATCAGGCCAACAATCCTCCATCGCAGGTAATGCAGGTCCCCGTGGTATAGGATGCCGTATCGGAGACCAGGTACAGCACCGCGCCGGCCATTTCGTCCGGTTCCGCATGGCGTTTCAAGGGGATCTGGGCAACCACGGTTTGATAAATTTCCTTGTTCTGCATGAGAACGGATGAGAATTGGGTATCCGTGAAACCGGGCAAAAGGGCGTTGACACGAATTTTGTGGCCGGCCAGTTCCTTGGCAAAGGCCTGGGTCATGGTGATCAGTGCCCCCTTGGTGATGGAATACACTCCCTGAAACGCGGCCGGCCGGATGCCGTTGACCGACGAGACATTCACCACCGAAGCCTTTCCGGCCGCCTTCATCAGCGGAATGGCCTTCTGGATCATGAAAAAAGGGCCTTTGAGGTTTACATCGACCGTCTTTTGCCAGGCGCTCTCGTCGATGGCGGCCAACTCGCCAAAAAATGGGTTGGTGGCGGCGTTGTTGACCAGGATGTCCAATCTTCCCCACCTTTCGTCGATCTTTTCGAAGAGCGCGCCGATTGCGTCGAGATCACCCATGTTGCAGGCCATGGCGGTGGCTCGGCCGCCCTTTTCACGGATGCCGGCGGCGACCGTTTCCAGGTTTTTCTGATTGCGGCTCACCAGAATCGCCTCGGCCCCGTATTCAGCCAGCGCCTCAGCGATGGCCCGGCCAATTCCCCGGCTGGCACCGGTCACTATTGCAATTCTTTCTTCCAGATCGAATGATACCATGCGTACTCCTTTTTTCCCTTAGGGTTCGCGCAGAAATAAGTTTGCAGATTTGGTAGCTTAGGCACCCAGCCAACAAGACGTGAAAATGCAAGGCATATTGGGAATATGTCGCATTTTCACAACGCAGGCGGTTGAGATGCATCGGCTTTCAAAATGTGAGGTTGTTTTTGCGCGAGCCCTTAGTATTCACTGGATACCATAACCCTTGATGCCGCCTTCTCCAGAATCCCCACCGCCAGTCCCAGCATTTCGAAGCGCTTGTCGGTAGTCTGACCGTGGTAAAACCGGTAGTAGATCTGTTGGGCGATCACCGCCAGGCGGAACAGCCCAAAGCAGTAATACCAAGCAAAGTTCTCGACAACGATGCCGGTCTTCTCTTCGTAATAAGCCACGATCTGCCGTCGGGTCAGCATGCCGAGAGCGTCGGTCGGCATCGTCGCCACCAGCTTGAATTCCTCGTTGTCACCGGATTCGATCCAGTATGCCAGAGAAGCGCCCAAATCCATCAACGGATCGCCGACGGTGGCCATCTCCCAGTCCAGCACGCCAATGATTCTGCCCGGTTCGGCGGGATCGAGAATCACGTTGTCGAACTTGTAGTCGTTGTGAATCAGCGCCGGTTTGGGATGATCCTGGGGCATATTGGCCGCCAGCCAGGCCATGACCGCTTCGAAGTCCGGCACGTCGCCGGTGCGGGCATCCCGATATCTTGCGGACCAGCCCTGAACCTGCCGGGAAACATAGCCTGCGGGATTGCCCAACTCCGCTAGGCCGCACTTTTTGTAGTCAAGGCGGTGAAGCTCGGCCAGCACATCCACCCACCGCCGGCATAGGCGATCAGCCCACGCTGCGTCGAATTGCTGGTCTTCGGGCAGGTTTTTTCTCAAAATAACACCTGACAGTCGTTCCATCACGTAAAAGGGCACATCCATGACCGCCGGATCATCGCAATAGGCCAGCGGCGACGGAACATAGGGAAATACGGGGGCAAGTGACCTTAGGATGCGGTATTCCCGGTTCATGTCGTGGGCGCTGCGGGCTTTTTTCCCGAAGGGAGGACGCCGCAGCACCAGTTCCGTGGCCCCCACGGTAACCAGGTAGGTCAGGTTGGAATAGCCGCTGTGAAACTGACGGATGCTTACCGGACCGTCCAAATCCTTTACGTTCGCCTTCAGGTAGGTCGCGACGGCATCCACATCCAGGGATTCTCCCCGGCGCACCGCCTGGGCCTGGTCCATTTTACTCGTGCGTGTACTCATGGGTTCCTTTCTTGCAATAGGCACGGATCATGGCAATGACGAAATCCGCGTAGGCTTCTACCGTAATCTCGCGTTGGCGATATTTCCAGCGCTTCAGGTACCAGTCCTGCAGCAGCGCTTTGATGGCGGCGGCGACCAAAAGTGGGCCATCGATGGCAAAGACGCCCCGCTCGACACCGCGATTCAGGATATCCGCGAAGATGGCTTCGGTCTGCAGTTCCCCGGCAATGGCGCGCTTGCCCTCCTCGGCGTGGAAAAAGCGAGTTTCCATGTAGGAGAAGAAAAACCACGGTTGAAGAACTTCCGATAAATAAAGGTGGCTGCGCACGGCGGTTTCCAAGGCAAGGACCGGATCATCCACGTGAACCAGCTCTTCCGTCATCACCCGCGCGACGATGGCCCGGCCCTGCTCCTGGATCAGGGTCAGCAACTCCTCCTTGTTCTTGAAGTAGGCGTACAGACCGCCCGAGGACATGCCGCTTTCAGCGCACAGATCGCGCAGGCTCATGGCATGGAAACCCTTGCGGTTGGCCAGTTTCAAGGTCGCTTTGAAAATTTTCTCCAGGTTTCCGACCGCCACTTTCTCCTTTTTGATGCGGATGGTGGCGGCCCGGCTGGCAAAAATCTCGCGGCAGATGTCCTCGGTGGAGACTGCTACCCGCTTTTCGAATTCCTTGAGGTTCATAGGCTTAGCTGATGGCTCATGGCGGATAGCCGCCTTTGAGCTTTGAGCTTATTGGGTTCATTGGACTTGTTGGGCTTGTAGTTTTCAGTTCACCGTTCACGGATCTCTGTCCACCGTTTTCATCCCGGCAGATTCAACGCCGCCTTTATCCCGCCCTCGGCATGGGACCGCAGGATATGGCGGGCCACCGACATCTTGTGCACCTCGTCGGCACCGTCGTATATGCGCGCGGCGCGCTCGTGGCGGAAAAAATAGGCCAGCACGGTGTCGTCGGTCATGCCCAACCCCCCATGCACCTGCAGTGCCCGATCCACGACCCGCTGCATGGTGTTGGCCACCACGAATTTGATGAAGGAAATTTCGTGCCGCGCTGCCTTGGCGCCTTCCTTTTCGATCTTCCAGGCCGCGTGCAGGGTCATCAGCCGGGCGGCCTGGATCTCGGCGGCGCACTCGGCGATCCAGGCCTGGATGATCTGCTTGGATCCCAGGGTCCGTCCGTCGGGAGAAATCTTGCGGGTGTTGGCCCGTCGACACATCAGGTCGAAGGATCGCTGGGCGATGCCCAGCCAGCGCATGCAGTGGTGAATGCGTCCGGGGCCCAAACGCTCCTGGGCGATGACGAAGCCGTGCCCCTCGGGTCCCAGCAGGTTGCTTTGGGGAACCCGGCAGTTCTGATAGAGAATTTCTCCATGGGAAGCGTAATCGGTGCCCCGATGTCCCATCACCGGAATGTTGCGCACCAGGTTGAAGCCCGGCGTGTCGGTGGGCACGATGATCATGCTGGCCTGCAGGTAGGGCGGCGCCTCGGGATTGGTGACGGCCATGACAATGGCAAACGCGGCGCCGTCAGCCGAAGTGGTGTACCATTTCTGTCCGTTGATGACGTAGTCTTCGCCGTCTTTTTCGGCCGTGGTTTCCATCATCACCGGATTGGAGCCCGGCATGTCCACCTCGGTCATGGAAAAGCAGCTTCGAATCCGCCCGTTCACCAGCGGCTGGAGCCATTTGGCCTTCTGTTCCTCGGCCGCGTATTTATGCAGGATTTCGATGTTGCCGGCATCAGGGGCCTGGCAGTTGAACACGTAGTGCCCGATGGGAGAACGCCCCAACACCTCGGAAACCAGACCGTGCTCCACCAGATCCAGTCCCATGCCTCCCAACGCTTTGGGGTGGTTGGGTGCCCACAGCTCCATCTTCCGGACCATGCTGCGCTTTTCTTCCAGCACCGGAAGAAGATCCACGAACTCGTGGTTGAGAAATTCCGGCTCAAGAGGGATCAGTTCCTTTTCTACGAATTCATTGATCATCTCCAGGATGACCTGCATTCTTTCCGAGATGGCAAAATCCATGGATCGACTCCTTTGATCGAAGGTTGTAGGGTTCAACGGTACGTCACCAGACCTTCGCCGGCCGGCGGCGCCAGGTGCCCCTTTTCGTTGAAGGTGTCAAGGCCGGTGCGTCCCCGGCTGAATTTAAAACGGGTTATGGATGCGTTGACCAGTTGCCAGGAAAGTGCGATAGCCATTTCCGGTGCCAATCCCAGCACACGGCCAACCATGGCGGCGATGGGGCCGCCGGAAGTAAAAACCGCCACACGGCCGCCGCCAGGACAGCCGTTCAACATTTCCTGGATGCCGGCGGCCGCCCGGCTGCAAAAACCTTCCCAGGAAGGAAGGGCGTCCAGGCGGTCACATCCCGATGCCCATCGGGTCATTACGCGGCCGAATACGTTTTGAAAGATCCGCCGGTCCGAAAGCATATCACCGACCGCTTTACCGAAAACCGGGTCCTCCTCCAGGATAATTGGTATCAGGGTGCGAAGAACGGTTTCGTAGTCGTACTCATCGAGCACCGGGTTTTCCGAAGGCCGGGGCATCGCAATACCGGCCTGTCGGTAACTTTCGGCCATTTCGGCGGCGGTTTGCCGCTGCCGCCGCAGCGACCCCGACCAGCATGCATCGAAGCGGATGCCGGCGCCCGCCATAAATCGGCCCAGCACCCGGGCCTGACGGCGGCCCAATTCCGACAGGTCGTCGTAGTCGGCGGCGCCGAAGGAGGCCTGGCCGTGGCGAATCAGATAGAGTGTGCCCATTACGTGAATCTTCCGTTGTGCCGTGAAAAATGTTGGCTCGTTTCGCCCCTCTATAGAATCCGGCCACCCGGCTGTCAATAAAAATATAACGAACGTTCGTTTTTTTATTGCCAAGGCGAATTTTTATGGCTATAGGGAAATCAACCATCACGATGAGGAAACCATGGCATTTTCGATACTGGTGTGCATCAAGGCGGTCCCCGATATGTCTTCCGGCCAAAAGCTGGTGGTCGACGGTAACCGGATTGTGCAAGCGGACATCGCCTGGTGCATGAACAGCTATGACGCCTGCGCGCTGGAGGCCGCATTGGCCATCAAGGACGCGGATCCCCGGGTCACCGTGGACGCTATTTCGGCAGGGACTGAAGTTGTCCGGCCGGTCATCCGGCGGGCCATGGCCATGGGCGCCGATGCCGGAATCCATCTGCTTTTAGAAGCCGATGAATGCATGTCTTCGGAGACTGTGGCAGCAACAATCGCCCACTATACCGAGGGAAAAAGTTACGACCTGATTCTTGCCGGCGCCATCTCCGAAGATCTCATGCAGGGAATCACCGGCCCCATGATCGCCGCTGAACTCGACAGACCGTGCGCTGCGGCGGCCATGGCCATCGACCTGGATTTCTCGAGCAGATCGATAGATGTCTCCTGCGAAATGGAGGGCGGTATGTCCGAACGAATCCGTATGGCCCTGCCGGCCCTGGTGACGGTGCAGACCGGCGGCTGGCAGCCGCGATACCCGACGCTTTCCAATACTTTGAGATCCCGCAAGCAGCCGATCCAGCGCGTGGAAGCGGGTATGCCTGAAGCCTGCTCCGGAGCCATCCGGACGATAGGCCTGGCACCCCCGCCGCCGGTGTCGGCCTGCCGGATCATCGAAGGGACGCCGGCCGAAAAGGCGGACAGGCTGCTGTCGCTGTTCAGCGAAAAAGGATGGCTGAGATGAAGAATTCAGAATCAAGGCATCATCAACTTCTGTTTATTGTCGGCGAAACCATCGACGGCCAGCTTTCAACCGGTACAAAGAGCCTTGGCCAACAGGCCTTGAAGCTGGCCGAGCAGTTGGAATGCCGGGCAGTGGCGGTACTTATCGGATATCGAATCGGGAAATCCGCCGACCAATGGTCCCGAATGACCAGGCTGCCCGTCGTCGCGCTGGAAAACGAGCGCTGCCGCTATCCCAACCCGCACCTGGCCGCTTCGGGTCTGGAGTCGCTGGCGAAGGAATACATCCCTTTGGGCATCTGCTTTCCCCACACCATGCGGGCCTGCCAGGCGGCGGCCACCCTGGCCTGGCGCCTTGGGTCTCCTTGCATTGCGGCGGTGGAATCCGTTGAGAAAAACGCCGGAGCCGTCGTTTTACAGCGCTCGATTCACGGTGGCCGTTTTTACGCAACTCTATCGGCCGACCGGTCGCCGGTGGTTCTGACCGTCATGCCGGGGCTGTTTTCCGGCTCGACAGCCGCGCAACCGGCGGCATCACCACCCGTGGAAATCAGAACACTTGAAAGCGGGGGCGACCGTTTTATTCCCCAGTCCATGGAAATATCCGCTCACTCTGATCAGGCGTTAGAAAAGGCCCGGGTGGTCGTGGCAGGCGGTCGCGGCTTGGGAGATGCCGAGGCGGTCAGTGCGCTGGAAGCGGTAGCGGACATATTCCAAAATTCGGCCGTGGGCGGATCCCGGGGAGCCTGCGACCTGGGCTGGCTGCCCCACTCCCGGCAGATCGGGGAGACCGGCCGCACCGTGGCCCCGACCCTCTATCTGGCCTGCGGCATCTCCGGCGCCCCCCAGCATCTGGCCGGCATGCGAGAATCGCAGACCATCGTGGCAATCAATACCGACAATGCGGCAGCCATATTGCGCCAATCCCACTTCGCTGTGATCGAAGACCTGAGAACTTTTCTGCCACTGCTTGTAGAGCGGTATCAGGGAAAAATGACCAAAGGAGAAACCCATGAAGATCGATGACGTCAAACGAATTCTGGCAATTGGAGCCGGCACCATGGGGCATCAGATCGGTTTTCTATGCGCCCTGCACGGATACGATGTGGTCGTCTACGATGTAAATGACGACTTCCTGGCCGCCGCCCGCCGGCGGGTGGATCGGCTCGCCGACCGGTTTATTGCCAGAAAACGCCTTGCAGAAGAACAGAAAGAATCGTTGCTGGCACGCATGGCATACACCAGCGATGCCGAAGCCGCCGCTGCCAAGGCGGACATCGTCACCGAATCGGTGCCCGAGGACCCGGCGCTGAAAGGCAAAATTTTTGGCCAGTTCAACCGCCTGTGTCCGGAGCGCACCATCTTCACCACCAACACGTCGAGCCTGGTGCCCTCCATGTTCGCCGAGGCCACCGGGCGTCCGGACCGCTTTCTGGCTTTTCATTTCCACGACATCCAGCTCACCGACGTGGTGGATGTCATGCCCCATCCCGGAACTTCGCCGGAATCGCTGGAACTGGTGCAGGCCTTTGCCCGGCGTCTCGATCAGACCGTCATTCTGCTGGAACGGGAGAATTTCGGATACGTCTTCAACGCCATGCTCAGCGACCTGTTTAAATCGGCGCTGACCCTGGCCGCCAAGGGGGTGGCTGCCGTGGAAGATATCGACCGGGCCTGGATGGGCGTCCTGCAGGCGCCCATGGGTCCCTTCGGCATGATGGACAGCGTTGGGTTGACCACGGTCTGGAAGATCAGCGACTACTGGGCCAAGGCTACCGACGACGCCCAGTTGGCTGCCAACGCCGCCTTTTTAAAGGTGCTCATCGATGACGGCCGGCTGGGCAAAAAGAGTGGGGCGGGGTTCTACAGCTACCCGAAGCCGCTGTTTCAGCAGCCTGGTTTTTCGAGTCAGAAGTCGGGGGACTAAGGTAAGAAGACGGAGATCGGAAGTCAGAGGGCGGATGTCGGAAAGGCGGTCAATTTAAATTGAGGGATTGGGGGATTGAGGAATTGAGGAATTGAACGTGCGGCTTTCGGCCGCCCTCTTCCCTCTTCCCTCTTCCCTCAGTCCTCTGTCTTCTGACCTCCGACCTCAGTCCTCCGTCCTCAGTCCTCAGCCTTCAATAATCCGATGATCGCCCTCATATAAGCCGGCAAATCGTCCGGCGTACGGCTGGTGACCAGGCGGCCGTCTATCACGACCTCCTCGTCCACCCAATCGCCGCCGGCGTTGACCAGGTCGTCCTTTATGGAGAAATAGGAGGTCAAGTTGCGGCCGCGCACGATGTCTGCGGAAGCCAGCATCCAGCCGGCGTGGCAGATGGCCGCCACCAGTTTCCCGGCCCGGTCGAATTCCTTGACCAGGTTTACCATGGCCGGGTAGCGGCGCATGTGGTCCGGGGCGTATCCGCCGGGGATCACGACCCCGTCGAAATCTTCAACCGAAACCGCGTCGGCGGTGGTGTCGACTTTGGCGGGCAGACCGGCCTTGCTGTGGTAGGTCTCTGCGCTGCCCGATCCCACCACGGTAACCTCGGCCCCGGCCTCTTTGAGCCGGTAGTAAGGGTACCAGAATTCGAATTCGTTGTAGAAGGTCTCCACCAGAATCAGGATTTTTTTTCCGTTGAGTTCCATCCTATCACCTTCCTTGTTGGATTGTTGCTGCCACCGAAAAATAGGAAATCACCGGTGTTGATGGTTGCGAACGCAACACCTTGGTCTTCTCTGCGCGCATGTAGGGGCGAAAAATTTTTCGCCCCTACTCCACCTCTGAAGGAAAAATACGTCTGGTGACTTTTTGCAGGTCAATCAATGACAAAAATAATACGGTTTTCTAGTCTTTCAACGTCAGCCGCACGGACTCGACAATTTTTATCGGGTGATAGGATCGTTTGGCCTTGGCCAGGCCTGGAATTCCCATGTCGCTCTCTTTGTTCAGGTAGGTATAGCCATTGAAAAGCATGCTCGCGCAGGAGTTGTCAAAATACTGGTAGAGTCCTTTAATGCTGCTGAAGGCCTTCTCGTATTGCAGGGTTGCCATATCCCGGGTCAATGGGGCCGAGATCCCGAAGGCGTTCACCTTTCCGTCGATGCGCAGCAGGATGCCTTTCACTCCCAAAGCGTCAAAGTGCGTCAAGGTGTTGATGGCTGCCTGCTTTTCGCAGGCAAGGTCCATTTGATCGTCGGCGTCGCAGTCGCGCTCCCGGCACCACTCCTCTAAGAAGACGAGGCAGTCTTCCACGCTTTGCGCGGCAATGGGTTCGACGACCACCTTGCCCGCATCCACGTAGTTGCGCTGGAACTGCTTGATCAGGTTGCGCTTTTTGGAATAGCGGTTGCCCTTGAGCTGGGCCAGATCGTTCACCCGGTAAACGTAGTCGTCGTAAGCACCATGGCCGGAAACTTCGAAATGGCGTTCGACGCCATCGCTTCCGAAATGGTCCACGTAGGACCGGGGAACGAACCAGTACTGGTTGTATCCAGCCTCGCGGGCCAGCACCGCCAGTTCCTCGGGTTCGAACATGCGTTTGGGGGAAACGGGAAGCAGCAGATGACGGTTCTGTTTTTCGGTTTTAAACTCTGCGGCCACCACGAAGGCATCCTGGTACGTTGCACCGTATGGCTTGTACTCGTTGTTGCTCCAGGCAATGATGGAGGAAAGGGCGTAAGCACAAAGTTCGTAGCGCTGGTTCTCGAAATAGGGACGATATCTGTTAAAATCCGGGGCTGTGAGCTGGGTAAAATTCATTGTCTTTTCTTGAGCATGGGCAAAGCATCGGCCATGGGATCAAAGCCCAGCGGCCGATAAAATGGATGCGTTTTCCTTTCTGCGATCAATCCGATCCAGCCGATTCCGTCGGCTTCGAGGCGGGCCACCAGGGTCGCCACCATACGGGAGCCGACGCCCTGCCTGCGAAAGGAGGGATCCACGGTGATGTCCTGGATGTAGGCGTCGCTGATCCTGTCACTGATGGCACGGCCCATGGCAACGATGGTGCCCGCCTGCCGCGCGACCAGAAAGCAGTGGCTGCCGGCGACGATGCCGCGTACAAGATCCGGATCGTCAGCCTCATCCTTCCACCATCCCGCATGGCGATACAACTGAATCAGGCGGCCGATTTCAGCCGAAGTCGGGGTTTGAAGAAACGAATAGTCAATCATGGTAACCAAAACGGGTACAGCCAAAACAGCCAGGGGCCATTTAACCGAATCCGGGTTCAATAAATATCAGGAGATGGAATTGTCGAATATACAGGACACCTTGTTTCTGCCGGCCTGCTTCGACCGGTACATGGCCTGGTCGGCCCGCTGGACGAAACTGGCGATCTTCTCCTCCTGGAAGTACTGAGTAACGCCGATGCTGATGGTAATCCTGACGTCGGGCCTGCTGCCGTCGGTAAAGTCTTCGGAACTGACGGCGGTCCGCAGACGCTCGGCCACCGTCCTGGCTTCATCGCCATCGGTGTCGGGGAGAATAATGGTGAATTCCTCACCGCCATACCGGTAAGCTGTGTCCATCTTTCGCAGGCAGGATCTGATCACCCGGCCGAGTCGCACCAGAATCTTGTCTCCCTCCAGATGCCCGTAACTGTCGTTGTACTCCTTGAAATTGTCGATATCTAGAAGGAGCAGGCTCAGCTTGTGCTCGTAGCGATTGCAGCGCTCGATCTCGCCTTTGAGCTGGGAGTAAAAATGCCTGGAATTGTAAAGCTGGGTCAGACCATCGGTGATGGAGAGCTTCTTGAGTTCGTCCAGCATCCGAATCCGCTCATGGTTGAGGCTTCGCTCCTTGAGCACACGTTTGAGCCGCAGGAGAAGCTCTTCAAAGCGCACGGGCTTGAACACGAAATCGCTGGCCCCTTTGCTGATGGCCTCTTCGTAAGAGTAGTCGGTGCTGTAGCCGGTCATGACGATCACATCGCTGTCCCCTTTTCGCTTGATGTGATCGGTCAGTGCCAAACCATCCATACCGGGCAGCATGATATCTGTAATTACGACTTCGACGCTATTGGTGGTCAGCACGTCCAGGGCCTCTTCGGCGCTGGAGGCCACCGTGGAAACGTACCCGGACATCTCGATGAACTCGTGCATTGCATCCCGAATCGAGAGATCGTCGTCGACGATGAGAATATGTGCTGTCATAAAACCGTTTGTCTATCACCCTCAAACCGCTTGCGGATACCGGTTGACACGCCCGAAAACGATCTGATATTAATATAAATTTTTAGCAACTTGAAGATTATAACCACATTGATATCCGGTGTCAACCGACGGTTGCCGCCGGGTTCGATCGAATCGTTAAGATCATGAAAAACATACGCAACTTCAGCATTATCGCCCACATCGACCATGGCAAATCGACCCTCTCCGACCGCTTGATCCAGTCCAGCAAGATCATCTCGGACCGGGATTTCAAGGACCAGATTCTGGACACCATGGACATCGAAAGGGAGCGCGGCATCACCATCAAGAGCCAGACGGTGTGCCTGCCATACACGGCCAAAGACGGCAAGAGCTACCATCTGAACCTGATCGACACACCTGGGCATGTGGATTTTACTTATGAAGTCTCCCGGGCCCTGGCCTCATGCGAAGGCGCGCTCCTTTTGATCGATGCCAGCCAGGGCGTGGAGGCCCAGACCCTGGCCAATCTTTATCTGGCCCTGGAGCACGACCTGGAAATCATTCCGGTCATCAACAAGATCGACCTGCCCTCGGCGGATATCGAACGGGTCAAGGGCCAGATCGAGGAGGATCTCGGTCTGGACCCGGAAACGGCCATTCTCGCTTCGGCAAAGGAAGGACTGGGCATCGAGGACATCATGGAGGCCATTGTCGAGCTGCTGCCTCCTCCCACCGGCGACGCGGACGCCCCCTTGCAGGCCTTGATCTTCGACTCCCACTACGATGCCTTTCGGGGCACCATCGTCCATTTCCGCATCAAGCAGGGAACCATCCGCCCCGGGGACCGCATCCGCTTCATGTCCAACGATGCCACCTACAAGGTCGAGGAGGTGGGCGTCTTCCAGATCGTTCGGGTGCCTCAAAAAGAACTGTCCGCCGGCGAAGTGGGGTACATGATCGCCGGCATCAAAACCGTCAGCGACACCCGCTGCGGCGACACCATCACCCATCACCGCCAGCCCTGCGACAAGCCCCTTCCCGGCTTCAAAGAGGCCAAGCCGGTGGTTTTTTCCTCCATCTACCCGGTGGCCTCGGACGGCTACGAGGACCTGACCGTTGCCATGGAAAAGCTCAAGCTCAACGACGCCTCGCTGATCTATGAAAAGGACAGCAGCGCCGCGCTGGGCTTCGGCTTTCGCTGCGGTTTTTTAGGTTTGCTGCATCTGGAAGTGGTCCAGGAGCGTCTGGAGCGCGAATACGACCTTTCGTTGATCCTCACAGCCCCGTCGGTGCGCTACCGGCTGGTCATGAACGACGGCGAGGAACTGGTCATCGACAACCCGGCCCTGTACCCCGATCCCACCACCATCGAGTACGCCATGGAGCCGTATATCAAGGCAACCATCATCGTCCCGGACCGCTACATGGGTGCCGTGATGAAGCTTTGTTTAGAGCGCCGGGGCATCAACAAGAACTACCAGTACCTGACCAACGACCGCCTGGAAATGATCTTCGAGTTGCCCCTGGCAGAGGTGATCTACGACTTCTACGACAAGCTCAAATCCATCACCCAGGGCTACGGCTCCTTCGACTACGACCTGATCGAATATCGCCGGACCGATCTGGTCAAGCTGGACTTTTTGATCAACGGCGAACGGGTGGATGCCTTGTCCATGCTGATCCACCGGGACAATGCGGTGGCCAGGGCCCGCGTGGCCTGCAGCAAGCTCAAGGACGAAATTCCGCGCCAGATGTTCAAAATCGCCATCCAGGGGGCCATCGGCGGCAATATCATCTCCCGCTCCACGGTGTCGGCATTTCGCAAGGACGTCACCGCCAAGTGCTACGGCGGAGACATCACCCGTAAGCGCAAACTTCTGGAAAAACAGAAAAAAGGAAAAAAGCGCATGAAAATGGTGGGCCAGGTGATGCTGCCCCAGTCCGCCTTTCTGGCCGTTTTGAAAACCGATAGCGAATAAAAGCGGTTTTCAACCGCTTTAATGAGTAACAACAAGTTACCTTCGCAATGGAAATCGGCATCGAAATCGATAGACGGATCGACGACGATCCAATCGATTTGGATTTCGAGACCGATTTTGAAGGGTTCTCAAAAGAGTGGATTAACCGCCATCGACAAGGCCTAAAAAGCCCTTAACTTAATCCGTACCGACTCAAAACGGATTGGAATGTTTGATCCGACAACCACCAAATTGCCAGGCGGTTTCGTCAAAAGCCCGAGATCAAGGCTTGCGAGCCCTGAGAATACCGCAATCGCGGGTGCCGAAGGCAGCGTATCTTAAACACTCCGCAGGGACGAGGGGCGAAGCGTAAAGAAGATATCGGGTTTTTCACGGAGCCGCCCAGTAGAGGTAAAATATGGGCTTTACCATCGCACAAAAAATTTTCGACGACCATCGCATAGGCACCCCGGATGCGGACGTTCATGTCCTTCGCCTGGATGCCGTTTTCTGCCATGAAATCACCACGCCCCCGGCCATCGTGGATCTTCAGCAGCGCGGCAAGGACCGGGTGTTCGACCCGGCACGCATCAAGGTGGTCATCGACCACGTTTCGCCGGCCAAGGATTCCAAAACCGCCATGCAGGGCAAGATCCTGCGGACCTGGGCCCGGCGCCACGAAATCAAGGATTTTTTCGACATCGGCGCCAACGGGGTCTGCCACGCCCTTTTCCCGGAAAAAGGTTTCGTGCGACCGGGCTACACGGTGATCATGGGCGATTCGCACACCTGCACCCACGGGGCCTTCGGCGCCTTTGCCGCCGGCGTGGGCACCACCGATCTCGAAGTCGGCATTCTCAAGGGCTGCTGCGCGTTTAAAAGCCCGGCGACCCTGCGCGTCAACCTGACCGGCACCCTGCCCCGGGGCGTTTTCGCCAAGGACGTGATCCTGTCGGTCATCGGCCGCATCGGGGTCAACGGCGCCACCAACAAGGTCATCGAATTCGGCGGCCCCGTGGTGGCGGCCATGGATATGGAGTCGCGCATGACACTTTGCAACATGGCCATCGAAGCCGGCGGCACCTGCGGCATCTGCGAACCGGATAGGGTGACGGTGGACTACCTGTGGCCCTTTATCCGGGACGAATACGACACGCCGGAAGCGGCCCTGGCCGATTACGGACGCTACCTGCCGGACGAAGATGCCGACTACGATCAGGTCATCGAACACGATGTGTCCGATCTTTCCCCAATGACGACCTTCGACTACCGGCCGGACAACGTCAAACCGGTGTCGGCCATGCGCGGCACGCCGGTGGACCAGGTCTACATCGGCTCCTGCACCAACGGACGCATCAGCGATCTGCGCATTGCGGCCAGTGTTCTGAAAGGCAAGCGCGTCAGCGATTCGCTGCGGGCCATCGTCTCGCCGGCCACACCGACGGTTTACAACCAGGCGCTGGAAGAAGGACTCATCAAGATCTTCATGGAAGCCGGTTTTTGCGTGACCAACCCCACCTGCGGGGCTTGCCTGGGAATGAGCAATGGCGTGCTGGCCGAAGGCGAAGTCT
Source organism: Desulfosarcina widdelii (assembly GCF_009688965.1). Taxonomy (GTDB): domain Bacteria; phylum Desulfobacterota; class Desulfobacteria; order Desulfobacterales; family Desulfosarcinaceae; genus Desulfosarcina; species Desulfosarcina widdelii. The sequence continues at coordinate 2,212,332 of NZ_AP021875.1, forward strand.
GCGCGGCCACCACCAACCGCAATTTCAACGGCCGCATGGGCAAAGGCGGCATGGTCCACCTGATGAGTCCGGCCACGGCGGCAGCCACGGCCATTGCCGGTACGATCGAAAACTCACCGCTTTTCGAAGGTTAGGAGTCACCCATGAAAACATTCAACGGTAAGGCCCTCTTTCTGGACCGTTCGGACATCAACACCGACGAAATCATTCCGGCCAAATACCTGACCGAAATTACCCGCGATGCCCTGGCCCCCTATCTGCTGGAGGATCTCAAACTGGAGGGATTCGATCCCTCGCAGGATATCGCCGACAAGCAGGTCATCGTCACCCGGGCCAACTTCGGCTGCGGCAGTTCCCGCGAACACGCTCCCTGGGCTCTTGAAGTCAATGGGATCAACTTGGTGGTGGGCGAAAGCTTCGCCCGAATCTTTCGCCAGAACATGTTCAACTGCGGCATGATGGCCGTGGAACTACCGGCCGAAACCATCAACCGACTCTTTACCGCCTTCGCCGGCCGACAAACCAGCGTAGAAACCGATTTCGACGCCCGGATCATCACCTTTTCCGCCGACGGGCAGTCCGAAACCGTACCCTTTTCCATCTCTGGCTTCGATGCCGATCTGGTGGTTGCCGGGGGGTGGGTTGAATACGCGGACGCCAACTACTGATGCGCTGTCCGGCGCTCAACGGCATCTTGGGGCCCAGGCCGGCGTTCTCACGCCGTTGAAATCCTCAACGTAGCGCTGCTACGCCTTCGGTTTCAAAGTTGCTGCGGTCTTGACTGACGCAGATCCCACGTTGCGGGGAGCCGCAATCTACCATTTATCGCCGGAAGCGATCCTGGTTTATAGTTCATAGTTACGGCTTTCCAATTCACCGATCACTGTTCACCAAATCACTATGCCATTAAACGCCTACATTACCTTGGCCCTTTTGCTGGTATTGTTCGTTTTGCTGATCAAAACGAAAATCCCGGCACCGGCCATTTTTATCGGAGCCCTGGCCGCGGCGCTGACGCTGAACCTGGCACCGGCCGAGGAACTGCTGAAAGGGTTCAGCAACCAGGGCATGCTCACCGTGGCCGTGCTCTTCATGGTGGCCGCCGGGATGTACGCTACCGGTGCCATTACCATGATCATGGACAAGCTCATCGGGCTGCCAAGGTCCGTTTTCGGCGCTCAAATGAAAATCCTGCCGCCCATCGCCTTCGGGTCCGCATTTCTCAACAACACGCCCCTGGTGGCCATGATGATTCCGGTCATTCGGGATCTTTCCCGGGCCAGCCGCCTGCCGGCACGGCAGCTTTACCTGCCGCTCAGCTTCGCATCCATCTTAGGCGGTATGTGCACGATTATCGGCACCTCCACCAATCTGGTCATCGCCGGTCTGGTCATGGAAGCCATGGCCAAAGGCAGCGGCGGTTCGTCGGCCCTTCGCGATCTCAACATGTTCGACCCGGCCCCGGTGGGCGTGCCCATTGCGGTTGTCGGCATCGGGTTCATGATCCTGGCGGGACGCTTTTTTCTCTCTCCGCCAAAGGACGATAAAACCACCGATGTGGCCCTGCGGCACTATACGGCGGAGTTCGAAGTGCGGGAAGGGTCGCGCATCGTCGGACGTACCCTGGAAGAGACGGGCATCGCCAGTGCCGAAAACGTCGACGTAATCTACATTCGCCGGGGCAACAGGCTCCTGACCAACGATTTGATGCATGAGGAACTGGCCGCAGGAGATCTTCTCTCCTTCTCGGCCGACGTCACCGCCATGGTAGACCTGTGGCGCACCAATGCACTGGTCCCCCACCTGACGCTGAACCCCATGGAAACCGAGCGCCATACCCACCACCTAGTCAAGGCTGTAGTATCTCGCCAAAGCAAGGCTGTGGGCAAGAAGATCCCTGACATTTCAGGAGACGTAAACACCTGCCAGTACAAATTCGTGGCCATTTCCCGCGACGGGAAACCGGTGTCCGGTCCGCTGGAGGAAGTGACCATCGAAGCCGGCGACAACGCGGTTCTGGAAGTCAACGACGATTTTTTCTACGAGTGCCAAATCGAGCATGACTTCGCCCTGACCAAGGCCCTGGACGGTTTTCATCTTCAGCGCACCGACCGGGCAGTGGAAGCCAGCCTGATTACCCTGGCCATGGTGGCGGTCGTGGCCTTGGGCTGGATGAGCATGCTCAACGCCAGCCTGCTGGCCACCGGCGCCATGATCGCCACCGGCTGCCTGACCCTGCGTACGGCGGCCCGCAGCATCGACTGGGGAACCCTGGTGGTCATCGCCTGCGCCATCGGCCTGGAATCGGCGGTCACTCGCAGCGGACTGGCCGAGCAGATTGCCGGAATGCTCACCAGTGTGGGCCGCGACAACCCGTATATGGCCCTGGCAGCGGTATTCGTGGGCTGTTCATTCATGACCAACGTGATTACCAACAATGCCGCCGCTGCCTTCATGTTTCCCATCGCCCTTTCCACGGCCGGGAAACTGGGCGTCAATTTCATGCCCTTTGCCATCACGCTGATGATCGCGGCCTCCTGCGCGTTTATCACGCCTACAGGGTATCAGACGAATCTCATGGTGTGGCATGTTGGCGGGTACAGATTTACCGACTACACAAAGATTGGTGCAGTTCTGACGCTGATCGTAATGGTTATGACGATTGTTCTGGCGCCGCTGATTTACGGGTTTTGAGCTGCGTAATGGTTGAATCTTCAAGGAGTTGATCCTATGCCAAAGATCGAAATGATTTTTAGTCACGAATCTGCTTCTGGTGGAAAAGGCGAGCTTGGTATTGACGAAGGCGGCAAACTCTATTGGAACGAAAAAGCCGTCGTTACTGAGCAACAGGTTAAATTATCGTGGTGGGTAAATTGTGCGATTATCGTCGGAGGATTCGCTACGTTGATAATCGCAGTGTTTGAAGTGCTTATGTACTTTAAACCAAGTTCATGAGATTCCTTAAGCCACTATTCGGTTTCATTTCAAGGGAAAACCTCGCAGGCTATCTCATTTATCTCATGGTGTGGGGAGCGGGCCAGTACAAGTTCACCGACTATACCAGGATCGGCTTGGTCCTGACGCTGATCGTAATGGCCATGACGATCTTTCTGGCGCCGCTGATCTACGGATTTTAGGACTCTATTTCACCGTTCACCGTCACAACTGCGCGTCCATAGCCCTCCAGGGCTTCGGCCATGACCGCGGCCATCTTTTTCATGTGACGGCGCACCTCGGCACTGTCGCGACCCGGATAATTGCGAAAAGAGATGAGAATGCCGTTCAAGGCCGCAAAGTAGGTATGGGCCAGGGTGCGTTTGTTTCCGCCTGCGCCGCAGTGATCGAGCACCCGCTCGAACAGGTCCAGGACCGAGCGGGCAGCCCGGTTGAGCTTTTCAAGCGGTTCGCCGCTCAGGCGGCCGTCGAGCATGAAGTGGGTCATCATGCGAAAATAGTGGTCGTTCTCGGTGAGAAAAGAGATGAATTCTAAACCGAATGCGGTCAGGTCGGTGATTTTTCCGTCGGAAATGCGCGCATCCACCCGGGCAATGATCTTCCGGGTCCCTTCCACGAAGGCTTCCACGAAAAGGCTTTGCTGATCCGGAAAGTAGCGGTACAGCGAGGAGACCACGATGCCGGCCTCGCTGGCGATATCCCGCATGCTCACCGCCTCGAACGGCTTGCGGCTGTATACCCGTTCGGCGGCGCCCAGGATGACTTTCCGGCGCTCCCGTCGCTCCTGTTTTCTCTGCTCGGCAAATGTGGTCGCAGCGGTTGGCATGCTGGCAGTCTCTCAAGATTTTGGCAGGTTCATAGAAAGTAACCAATTCCATTTTTTCGTCATTCCGGCGAAGGCCGGCGCACGTAGTGAAGCTTTAGCGCTATCCAGTCTTTTCTATATGTTCTGGATACCGAATCAAGTCCGGCATGACGCTTCTGCGACTTTTACGAGAAAATCAAATTCTGATTCTATCCTGGTCTGTTTGAATCATGGCCGCCGCTATATCCTGATAGGCGTGAAAAAGCCGGTGGCAGAAGCGATCCCACCGCGCGCAGTTTTTCTCTGCGGCCAATCCTGGTTCGAACAGACCGGGACCGGAAAGAATCGCGGCTATTTCCTCCTGGAATTCCTTTACCCGGTCTTCCGGTGCCCCGGCAAGAATGTCGGCGACAAAGCGGTCGGGGGCATACCAGGCCGAGGCACCCGCAAGATCCCGATAAACCTGGGCCAGCAGAACGTTGCGCGGCCCTTCCCACAGTTCGTTGACCGCTGCATCGCGATAAAGCCGTGGCAGGGCCGAGAAATCCTCCATCACCCCGTGCCCGCCGAACAGGCTTATGGCCAGGCGCAGAACATCCGGGGCATCGAAGCTGGTGGCCATTTTCTGGAGCATGATCAGTTCTCGAATGGCAAACCGGCGCCGCTTCAAATCGTCAGACTCCTTTGCATCGGCTCCGCGGACAAAACCGCCGGGCAGCGCCAGGATGTCTGCATACAGCTTGAAAGCGCCGGCCAGGGTGCGTTTGGCAGCCTTTTCGATGGTCTTCAGTTGGCCGGCAACCATGGGCATGTGTCCGATGGTAAATCCGAACGCCTCCCGAAACTCGCAGTACCGGGCTGCCTCCCGCCAAGCGCGCATCATGCTGGCACCGCCGGAAAGCCCGACCGTGAGGCGCGAGTAGGTGAGCACGATGCCGATCATGTTGGCCAAGCCCCTTTCCAGCGGCCCCACCGGATATGCCAGGGCGCCGTCGAAAGTCATTTCCGCGGTGGTCAATTCGCTGGTACCCATCTTCCATTTGATGCGGTCGATGATGAACCCGTTGCGGCGTTCCCGCACCTTGTCGCCCGGCAGCCAAGATGGCATCACAAAAAGCCCCACCTTTTCGGAATCCATGGGCTTGGCCGTTACCATGGCATAATCGGCATGGGTGGCCGAGCAGAAGAATTTGGTACCGTATAGTCGCCACTGGCCGTTTTCCCGGCGCGCTTCGAGCAGGTTTGCCTTGACGTCCGAACCGCCCTGGATCTCCGAAAGGTACTGGGCTCCAATGGCAAAATGGCCGTTTTCGCCCTCTTTGCAGTGGTTCAGTATCGCCCGGGTTTCGGGTGTGTCGGCAAAGCGATCCAGCACGGCCACCATGCCTTCGGTACAGGTCAGCGGACAGGAGATGCAGGCCTCGCCGTTCTGGTAAATCAGGTACATCTTGATGAAACGTACCCATGGATGCGTCTTGTCCGAAAACAGGGCTTCGCCGAACACCTCCTGTTCCATCGCCTCGGTTTCGTTGGGCCTCACGATCCGGTCGATGCGGTTGTTGTGGCCGTCATAGTGCATCATCCAGGGTCGTTTTTCCGGCCAGGCAATGGCTTCCGCCATCTTGCGCCACCGGAAAGAGACCTTTTTTGAAATCTCTCTGGCGGCAGCACCAACCTCGGCGGCATGTTCCCCGGTAAACACACGCACCGCCTTCCGGGCAAAGGGATCTTCGGCATAAAAATCGCAGTTTTCCCTCCAATCGAGAAATGGGTCGAAGCTGTACGGGTTCTTGGAATCGGGATAGCTCATGGTATCTCCTTTGATGAACATACAGGAAGTTCCAGACTCGTCATATCGGGCTTGACCCGGTATCCAGAGCTCTCTGATATGAGATTCACATTTTTCTATAGAGAACGCTGTTCTCTATTAGGCACTATTGTTCTGGGCAGTCAATCTTCGATTTTGTCGGAAAGCACTCCTGCATCCAGCCGATGCTTCCCTCCCAGAGGTAATGGCGCACGCCCTACCCTGCTTTAACTGCTGTGGGCTTTGACTTTTTAGTGTCCCCCTCGGCCAATGGTTTCCGGTTCAAAAGCCAAAAAAGGCCTTGACTTGTTTCGGGAAAAGGGTTTATAAACCGCACTTCTTGAAACGGACGGACCGTCTTTTTCGGGAAAACCGCCGAGGTAGCTCAGTCGGTAGAGCAGGGGACTGAAAATCCCCGTGTCGGCAGTTCGATTCTGTCCCTCGGCACCAATGAAATTAAGGGTTTGCAGCGATTGCTGTAAGCCCTTTTTTCGTTTGGTTGCGGATAGGTTGCGGATGGTCGTAATCTTTACCAATTTGATCCAGTTGCTCCACCTCCCCTGACGCTTGATTTGGCAACCAGTGATAGTAGGTATCTATGGTGATCTTTATAGAAGCGTGACCCATCTGTCGGGATACATGTGATTTGTCAGGTGGTATGAAACCAGGCGGGAAATGGCGGGAATGAACGGGAAAAGTTGGGAAATGTTATGATTTGGCGGCGTTGGGTGTGCGTGGGCGGTGTGTTGTCGATAAAAATCAAGAATGAACCCAAAATGGCGTTTTGAGGCGTTTTGACGGGCGGTTTGAGACCAGGGCGGTATCTACCCTTATTTATTAAAATAGATATAAACACGCGTTGAATGGCACTTTTATGGCTGTTCAACCTGGTCGGGCGGCGGCAACGTCCGGATCGAAAGCCGGAAATAAAAGGAAATGGGTCCATTTTAGCGTCAACTGTATTTTTTTTGTAAAAATTTCAACGGATAATGATATTTTTTGGATTTTCGAAAGCCGGAAATGAATTTTCCGATTTTATTGAAGATGAAGGTTCGGATTTTTGCCTTTGCAAAGCTTCAAAATACGAACAAATGAGCGTGACCGTGAATCGTCCGAACAAGTTTCAAAAATCATAGTTATGTCATGATTCGAATAGTATTCCATTTTCCAACCACACCTCTCCTTGTTATATCGTTGCAGGGATTCTAAATCGTTTTCATTCCCGCCCGTCGATAACAATAGCCATTCATACTGGCCGGCAGCGCCTGTGTTATGGGATCTGTTTGCGTCGGCGAATTCAGTGTAGGAATACTGGTTGATGGTTGAAAGGCCGATGCTGTTTGCCAGGTTTTCGTATTCGCCAGACTTGCTGTCATCTATATATAAAGGATTTACGGCGCTCGGGTAGCGAACCATTGTTACTTCGGCAAACGATACGCAAATAAAAAAAGCAAGGTTAAAAACCGCTGCGAGAATCAAGATTTTTTTTAAATTCACGTCAATCACCTTTTGAAAATTATTAAAAAAAGCAAAGCATGGGCACGGAACGCATGATCAAATAAATAGTATTGCCTACGCGGTACCAAATGGAATGCGGCCATCCCTTTTCGATTGGCGCTTGCCCAGGCAGATCGTCGTTGGCCCAGGCAAGCGCTAATCTTCCCCCGACGCTTTGCGTCTATCTTCGCCACCACGGCGGTTCTCTCCGTTATAATCTTCATCCCGTTGTCGGCGCTCGCCTTTACGCCGTTCGTACTGGCCTGTTAATGATTGCACTTTAAACCGTATAAAATCGTTAACCTCAATTAGCGCTTCGGGTTTTAATTCTTCCAATTTTAACATCTCATAATTGATATCTCTGGCCAGGTCTTTTTGCTTAAATCGTTCGATGATGATCGAATGGAGAGGTTTTTCGGCGTTCGTATCATCTTTATTCAGGGCCTTATCTTTCAGATAGGTTTCCCCCTCTCCGGTTAGGAGCCAGTTTAAATCCACTGATTTGTTACCAGCCCATTTGATTAATATATTTATATCAACGGTTCCTCTTCGAATCTTATTTGAAAGATTTTTTTCCGATATTCCAAATATTTCCGAAGCCATCTCTTTTTGAGAAAGTCCACTGATTGATTTCATCCGTTTGATTATTGCTTTATAATCTACCATTACGTGGATTTATATTGACAAGGTAACATTATCGTGGATATAAAAGCAATATCTATATACGTCTATTAAATAGATACGCCGCCAAATAGCCCAAAGGAGCATTCTAAATGACCATCACCGTCAAAGGCCCCATGACCCCAGACGACATCCAATACATACTGAGGAGAAAGGGCATTACGCAAAAAGAACTGGCGGACCGATTCGGTGTTAACGAAATGTCCGTTTCCAGGGCCATATCCGGCAAAATGACATCCGAGCCTCTAACGAAGAAGATCGCCAAGGTGCTCGGCATAAGTCACAGGGATGCCTTCCCTGGGTATTACCGGAAAGACCGGCCCCGCAGGGGGCGGAAGCCGTTGGCCGTCAACCAATAAATTAACGTATATCAATATACCCTATCACTGGCAATGTCTAAAAAGCACCGCAAACCAGACAAGAATCATCGACAGGAATGTCTTTTCGATTATCTTCGCACCCTGCAAACACATCGCCGGGAAAGCCGGGATACCGAAGGAACAATGAACATCCGGGAACGGCTGCGGATGTCGATGAACCGGGCAATCAAGAACAGCCCCCTATCCCGTGCGCAGATCGCCGGGGAGATGAGCCACCTGCTGGGCGTGGATATAACCAAAAGTCAGATCGACGCCTGGACGGCCGAAAGCAAAGACAACTACCGTCCTCCCGCCGAATACATTCCGGCTTTCTGCCGGGTGACCGAATCCAACGAACCCATCGAAATCCTCACCGAGACCGCCGGGATGTTCAGTATGCCGGGGCCGGATGCGCTGCGGTCGGAGATCCAGAAATATGCGGAGATGGAGAGCAGGGCGCGGGCGGAAAAGCGGAAGCGGTTGGTGTTTCTGGAGGAGATGGAAAACAAACGGTGATCAGTGAACCGTGAACAGTGAACTGAAAGGAAGGACCATGTCAAAAAGAGGAAATCCGTTGTTCAAGCAGACTTCTCCGGTCGAGCCGGAAATCGTCGATGATCTCGATGCCGACATCATCCCGTTGAACGAAACCTTTCCGGGTGAGGAAAAGCCTCTGTCGGTTAGGGAGAAGAAACGCCTTACCGAACTGGAGGATGTCGTCACCCGCAACTTCAAGGCATTTTATGAGGTCGGGTGTGCTCTCCGTGAGATCAATGACACCATGCTTTATCGGGAGACCCACACCACATTTGCAGATTACTCTAAGGATTTATTCGATCTGGCGAGGGCCAGAGCTTATCAAATGATAGAAGCCGCGGATGTAGTTGACAGACTTCTTTCCTACAGCCCGGAAATCAAGAATGTCCAAAATTTTGGACAAAATCCACCCCTACCACAAAATGATGCCCAGGCACGCGCCCTGGCCAAATACCCTGAGGAAAAACAGATCGAGATCTGGCGCCAGGCGGTAGAGACCGCCGACGGCCGGATCACGGCGTCCCACATCAAGCGGACGGCCCGGGCGATCCATGGCGAAAAGGTGAAAAAGACAACCCAGCGGGCCAAGCGCGAAGCGCCGGGAATCATGATGAGCGACACCTTCCGCAAGGCGTTCGACGCGATGATGGACGCCATCAACGAGGAGCGGAGCCACGACTGGCAGAACACGGACCGGGAAGAGGTTTTGCGGCATCTGCGTGGTTTGGTGGAGGCCGTTTCGGCGCCATTGTAAATCCGAGGGTTGATAATGGATCACTGCCTTACAGTCAATAAAATCGCTGAATATTTGGGCCGATCTCCGCGCATGGTGAGAATGCGGGCCAACAGGGAGAACTGGCCCACCGTTTACCAGAACGTCCGCGGCGGCCCGCGCCAGTTGTTTCTGGCGTCTATGCTGCCCGACGACGTTCGCTGCGCCATCCACCAGGACCCATCAGCCTGCACGGCGGCAGGCTTCGCTCGCGGCATCGCCGTGAACGCCGAACGAATGGCCGCGGAAAGAGCCCGCAGAGAGGCGCGGGAGGCCGGACTGGCCGCATACAACGCCCTGCCTCAGGAGCGCCGGGACGAGGCCGACGCCCGGCTGGCCATACTGCAGGCCCGCGACGCATTCCTGGAAGCCACCCGGCTGCCCAAGAAAAAGGGCACTCTCCTTTATATAAAAGAGATCAAGTCGGGCACGGTCAATATGCCCGAAGATATGGCGTCCGCCATACCGCGCCGCAAAGGCAAGATCGCCCTGTCCTGGTCCACCCTGTGCCGCTGGGAAAAGGCATATAATGAACAGGGCCGGGCCGGACTGGCCGGCGGGTACGTGAGCAAATCCACCACGTCGGTGCCCGATCACATGCAGCGCTTCGTCCAGGGAATGATCATCGATCATCCCCATGTCTCAATCGCGATGGTCATGCAGGGGCTGGAGGCCCGCTTCGACGGCCAGACAATACCCAGCACATCGGCGGTGCGGCGCTACGCCAAACGCTGGAAAGACGAGAACGCCAGCCTGCTACTCTACATCACCAATCCCGATGAATGGAAAAACCGCACGATGTTCGCCTTCGGCGATATGGACGAACAGGTCGAGCGGCTCAACCAGTTGTGGGAATACGACTCCACTCCCGGGGACGTGATGCTGACCGACGGCCGCCACACCCTGATCGGGGTTGTCGACGTCTACTCGCGGCGGGCCAAACTGCTGGTCTCGCCCTCGTCCAAAGCCGAGGCGGTGGCAGCGCTGACCCGGCGGGCCATCCTGGACTGGGGTGTGCCCGAAATCGCCAAAACCGACAACGGAAGCGACTACGTATCCAGGCATATGGTGCGGGTTTTCAACGACCTGGAGATCCGGCAGGTGCTCTGTCCACCTTTCACCCCCGAGAATAAGCCGCACATCGAGCGGTTTTTCAAAACCTTCTCTCACTCCATCGTCGAACTACTGCCCGGCTACATCGGGCACAGCGTGGCCGACCGCAAGGCCATCGAAGCCCGGCGGACATTCGCCCAGCGCCTCATGAAACAGGGCAGCGACCCGGTGGAGATCAACCTGTCCTCTGAGGAACTGCAGACGATCTGCGACCGCTGGACCCGCGCCATGTACCACCACAACCCGCATAGCGGCCTGGATGGGCAAACGCCTTCCCAGGCGGCCCGCGAGTGGACCGGTCCGGTGCGTCGGATCGGCGACGAACGGGCGCTGGACATCCTGCTTTCCCCGGCGGCATCGAACGGCGGCCTGCGGGAGGTGACCAAGAAAGGCGTCAAGGTCGACGGCCCCTATTTCATCGCGCCGGAGCTGGCCGGCCACGAGGGAGAAACCGTGCGGGTGCTGCTGGACCGCACGGATTTCGGAACCATCTATGTGTTCGCCCAGGACGGGGCCTACATTTGCCGGGCGATCAACCCGGAGCAGACCGGCCACGACCGGGCGGAGATCGCGGCCAAGGCCAAGGCGATCCAGAAACGGGTGATCCGGGAGGCGGCGGCCGAGGCCAAGAAGCTGGCACGGGAAGCAAAAACGCGATTCATCGCCGAGGAGATCCTGGGGTACCGGGAGACGCAGATCGCCAACATCGTGGAGATGCCGCGATCCACCGAGGAGTACGCCACGCCCATGCTGGAAGAGGCGGCCCGGGCCGTGGAGGATGTACGGCGGCGGGAGATGGGGCCGCAGCCCATCGCCATCACCGAAGACGAGGAGAAACGGGCAGAAGCGGTGATCCAATTGGCGGACAAGCAGGGACGTCGTACCTTGCCAGCATCGGATTGGGAAAAATACGAATTTCTCACCCAGGACCTGGTCGATGGGAACGATCTGACCGACGCGGAGCTGGCCTGGATGAAGCGTTACGAGATCTTTTTGGAGACAGGAAAATTCGAAGCTAAAAGCTGAACGCTCAAAGGAGAGTCAATATGAATTTCAAACCGACGCATATCATCATCCACTGCAGCGCCACCAGCGACAGCGGTACGGTTTCCTGGCAGGCGATCCGCCGGTACCACACGCAATATCTCGGGTGGTCGGATATCGGCTACCACTACGGGATCGAGCTGGTGAACGATGCCTACGACATCCTGGTTGGCCGCATGCTCACCGTGCCCGGCGCCCATTGCCGGGCCGGCGGGATGAACATGAAATCCATCGGAGTCTGCGTGGTCGGTGACTTTGATCTGGCGGAGCCGAAACCGTTGCAGATCGGGCTTGCGAAGAAACTGGTACGGTCCTTACAGCAGATTTTCCGGGTACCGGCGGTCAACGTCCTTGGCCACCGTGAAGTGGAATCGCGCAAGACCTGCCCCGGCGCCATGTTCGATATGCGGGCGTTCCGGGAGGCGCTGTGATGCATCGCAAAAAGCTTACCGTAAAGGATCTGCCCAAGGATGTGCTGGTGGAGGTGGTCAGAGAACTGGATATGGACGTACCTGAAGAGAAGATCGCGGCGGCCATCATCGAGACGCGACTGAACCGGGGAATGCGGATGGCCATGAAGCATGACGAACTCATGGCAGAGGCCAAGACGATCCGGACGAAAAAAAAGCGACGTTCGTTGGAGATCGAGGCCCGGCGGAATGGAATCAACGCGATGACATTTTACAATTCTGCGAAAAAACTGGCGGGGCAGTACGGCCTGCTGGAGAAGTATTTCAGTGATGAAAAAGAGGTGGCCGGGGCGGCGACCCCGGCCTGAGTAGAACACGAACTGACAAAAGGAGGCTATCACATGAAGCATGAAATGGCAATGACCACGAACATGAAACGCCTTTTCCGGTATCAGCGTCCAGCTGTCCGCATCGATGGTGGACATAGCCTCCTTGATTCGTTCTTTGAGTTGTTTCCGGCTGGACGATTGCCAATATAGAACGCAACGGCACTGTTTGAGGCTCCATGCCGGATGCTTCTTTTCCATGCGGATGATATGGTTGGCCAGGTTGAACTCGGAATGAATCAGCCAAAGTGTCCTTGAAAGATCGAAATATTCACCGACTGCCGGCGCTTTTGGTGGACACTTTTCGGCTTTTCCGTAGTTCGGGCAACCCTTGGGGTGATCCGGATATGGCATCCGGCACCACACCGGGTCGCGATCTCGAAACCGTTGGCCCGCAGTTCGGCGATTACCGTGTTGACCGCGCACACGTCGGCGGAATGCATGATCTTCCGTGTCCCGTGCCAGCCGCCGTCGCAAAGCAAACTGTGAACCCGCCGAAGCCGGTCGCTGTTCTCGATTTTTGCGCAATGAATGGCCATGGTCACATCTCTCCCGATAGGTCCCAGCCTTCGCGCTGCGCCTGTTTCCGCAGCGCCGTGATGATCTTATATAATTTGTGATCCGGCACCCATTCGATGCGGTCGGTTTTGCAGATCCGAAGTGCCAGTTTGTGGGCATATTTCCATGGTTTTCCGCCAATGGTGAGCAGTGCCTCAATTTTCTGCAGCTGAAGATGACGGTCGACCTTTCCAGGCCGGCCCGGATAGCTGCCGGGTGCGCCGGATCGCCGCCGCCGCGCCGCCTTGAAACCGGAACGGTGCAGGTGCTCCAGCACACGCGCCCGCCCCAGGGCGGTCAGCTTCGCCGGAGAGGACACACCGGCCACCTGGAAAAGCATGGCCCGGTAGGTGTCATCATCCAGGCCCAATTGCTTTTTCGCGATATGGATCTTGGCTAAATCCCGCTGCCGTTGGGTTTTATTTCTCATCCGCCATCAGTATCCAGAAAATTGGCTGCTCATCAGGCAATCCGCGCCACCGGACCACGACGCCCGCGGAGGGGCGTTTCGCTTATCCCAACTTGTCGGCGATTTTCTTCTCGTCGATCTCGTACCAAAACTGATCCTTCTCCACCCGGCGGCATCCGATCAGATCCAATCGTTCATCAGTCCATGTATGCAATTCCTCACGATTGACAGTCTCCTTGACGCGCAGAGCCATAGCGAAGCCCATCTCCTTGATGCGTCCCAACACCATTTTCCAGGTGGTTTTTGTTTTTGGCTTCAGCTCCTTTGACCGTCGATAACCGAGACTGCCAAAGTCCAATTCACGAGAGCGTTTGGTTTTGAACAATTCTGCCTTGTTGTGCTCGGCGAAAGCCAGTAGCCCGCCCTCGATAGAAGCCAGACGAGCCTGCAGCGGCGCCGCCTCGACCTCTGTCTCGGCTTTGATGCGGTCGATACGGTCATTCATATAGTTCTCCAGATCGGCGATCCCCCGTTTGGTCACGGCAATTTCGGCCATAGCCGCATTGGCCGCCGACAGGTCTTTTATTGGATATAAATTGTTCGGTTTTACTCTTCCCATGGATACCTCCTTACAATTTCATCTTGATTAAAAACGCAATTAACGCCGACTCAAGGCACTTTAAAACCGCCAGCATCCGTCGGGCCGTATCCACCGTGATGCCGCCGGGCGAGTCGTACTGCAGTTGAGCCAGTCGCTCCACAAACTCCCCGATGTACGGCACGGCGCCGATGCACGCCCCGCGGATCAACTTGTTGCGGCTGGAAGAGGAATTGTCCGCAGTGCATCTGCGTTTGGTGAAGGTCAACATCGAACATCTGCCCTGGGAGGATTTTATCCGGCGCTACGACAAACCCGGGACGCTATTTTATTGCGATCCACCTTATTATAAGAAGCCGTTTTACGCACACAATTTGAAACTGGAGGATTTTCAGCTCATGGCAGAGGTGTTGGCCGGGATCAAAAGTAAGTTCATTCTGAGTATCAACGACCACCCGGACATCCGGGACGTGTTCAAGGAATTTAAAATCAGGCCTGTCAGTCTGAAGTACACGGTGTCGAAAGGGAGGCAAATGAAGGGAAAGGAATTGGTGGTTATGAATTGTTGATGGACGGTGGCAGGATAGCCTTTTGGCGTTGTTCTAAATTAAGGGGAAGTATACCTCATCCATAGTAAGGCTCCAGCATTGGGTTCTTAACCGGTTTCCTTTGAGATAACCGCTTGAGATGTGATCGTGTACCAGCATCCTCAATGAAATGGTCTTCGGCTCGAAAGAAGAACCGCCTCGCTTTGTACACTGGAAAAAGGAACAAAGATTTCAGGGTCAATTGCGGTTGCCTCGGATCAACAGGCTATGCACATCGCTGGGAGGTCGTATGAGACACTGTTCGTATCCGTGGTAATGCTGCTTTTTCTCTTTCTTAGGGATCGTAGTCACCATCTCGATTGGGAGAGCGGTTGATCCCTTTGTAGTACTATCGGCTGTTGAAAGGTTAAGAATTGCGGCTGACTGCCACAGATACAGATTAAAGATGTCAGTCCGGTTATCCGCCGATGGCGGACATGCGGTCGCTGACCTTATCTGTCAAGGTGTTGCTCAGATGATGCCGTTCCTGCTTGCGGCGGGCAGCCTGGATAAATATCTCCTCCAGATCCCGGTCTGTGCATCCTTTGCGAAGGGGGCCGATGAGATCGATTTCCTCGTCAGAAAGAAGACAGGTCCGCAACCGTCCCCTGGCGGTCAGCCGCAATCGGTTACATTGGCTGCAGAAATTGTGGCTGATGGCTCCTATGATCCCGATCTCTCCCTGTGCACCAGCCAGACGGTATCGTTCAGCCGGTCCGTCTAACGGCTTTCGTGATACGGGTGTGAGCGTGCCGAGCCTGTAGATCCGCTCCAGAATTTCGTCCCGAAAAATCCGGCGGCTGTAATCGGGCCCCACATTGCCGACCGGCATATATTCGATAAAACGCACATGAAACGGATAGTCGAAGGTGAGACGCGCCAGATCGACTACCTCGCTATCGTTGATACCGCCCAGAACCACCGCATTGATCTTGATTGGGTCGAAACCGGCCCGATGGGCTGCCATGATGCCGGCCCAGACCTTCCGGAATCTGTCGCGTCGGGTGATCCGCATGAATGTTGCAGGGTTAAGCGTATCCAGGCTCACGTTGATACGCTGGATGCCGGCCTTTCGGATCTCGTGCACCTGCTCTGCCAACCTGACCCCGTTGGTGGTCAGGGAAACGTCACGCAACCCTTCCATTACCGCCAGTTTTTCGAGGAAACCAGTAATTCCTTTTCTCACCAGCGGCTCACCCCCGGTGACGCGCACCTTGTTGATGCCAAGCCCGATCCCCACACGCATGACCCGCAGAATCTCTTCGTAGCGCAGGATATCCTCGTGCTTCAACCGCGGCACCGGAGTTCCTGGAACGCAATAGATGCACCTCAAGTTGCAGCGGTCAGTGACTGACACCCGCAGGTAACTTAGCTGCCGCTGGTAGCGGTCCGTCAATACCTGCCGGCTCATGTGCAAGCCTCTTTTTTCGAAGGATAAGCCCATGCATCTGG
The DNA here is from genome assembly GCF_009688965.1 of Desulfosarcina widdelii. Taxonomy (GTDB): domain Bacteria; phylum Desulfobacterota; class Desulfobacteria; order Desulfobacterales; family Desulfosarcinaceae; genus Desulfosarcina; species Desulfosarcina widdelii. Next base: position 2,228,302 of record NZ_AP021875.1, read on the forward strand.
TATGGCCACTTCTTCGGGAGCCGTCTTCTGCCATCGAAAGCGAATCTTTGCACCTCCGTAAGGGCACTGGTCCACGCAACGCAGGCACATGATGCACTCGGCCATTGGGATTTTCGGCGACACCCCTTGCCTCAGGGCCTCCCTGTCGATAATTCCGGTGGGGCAGATATCGGCGCATCGCATACAGGAGAATTTTTTGCACTGCCGAGCGCCGATCACGATCTTGATCAGGCCGATACGCGCCGCCAGGGCCAGTACGGCGCCCACCGGACACAGGTATCGGCACCAGCTCCGGCGCTCGCCCACTTCGAGGGCGGCAACGAGCGGGAAGAAGGCCATTTGGGCGCCGTTGAGAACACCGTTGGGACCATAGGAACGGCACAGGCTACCAATGGGGCAGATCGTGCAAAAAGGCTGAAATCCCAAACCCGCACTGGTACCCACCGCCCCTGCCAATACCCCATATTTGATCATGCGGCTTTTAAGAAAACGGGGCAGCCCGAACTTCGGCGTCACCTTGCCGACCAGGTCGAGAAAAAATCCGAAAGGACAAATCCAACCGCAAAATACGCGCCCCAGTAAAAGGGTCAGCACCATGAGAACAGCTGCCGATCCGAGACCAATCAGCCACAGCGTCCGGGAAGCAGCCAGGTTCTGCAAAAAACCGGCCGGACACTGCAGGCTGACCGAACCGGCCCGGAAATAGCAGAAGGTACCGATAAAAACCATCACTAGCAAGAAAAAGGATAGCGCTTGAACGGGCCAGCGCAGGAGCTTGATCCAGCCCAAGGCCTTTCCCCGGGTCAATTTCAGCGCCTTTTCCGGGCACTGTTTTACGCATACCGGGTCGCCGTTGCATAGATCGCACTTTTCGATCCTGCCGGTCACCGGGTCCTTTAACGGCGCCGCTTCCGGACAGGCAAGGGCACACAAACCGCAGTCCGTGCAAAGGCGCCGGTCGATGCGCACGATTCCGTCCTCGCCTTTTTGGATGGCGCGGGTGGGGCAGACCTCCAGGCACAGAGGGTCTTGGCAGTGCTGGCAATAAATTACAAAATTCTTTCCGTCCTTCTCTGACGTCAGGACACGGATGGCTGCAGCCGCCGGTGTGGCGTCCAAGGGATGTCGGTTGGCACAGGCGGTTTCACATTCGCCGCAGCCCGTGCATCGCGCCGGGTCGAACAAAATCACCGGAGGCCGGCGGGGCGGCTTTGTCTTCCGGGAATGTGGCCGCAAGTCGGCTATTGTCATCGTTGTTTCGGATCTGTTTTGTCTATCCAGCATAAGGATCCCGCTGTTTTGAGTTGCACATGGCCTGGTACCAGGATTCAGGCGTTTCTTTGTGCGTACTGGCGCTGCCGGCACAAATGACAGGTGTCCATGTAATCCCTGGTGTGATGCCCCAGACGCTCGCGTACGAAAGCTACCACCGGCCCGGAAACAAAAGGTGCGCCACAAATCGTGCAGTTTCGGGTCTGCTGCTGTATCCCCATTTCTATGGCTAGGCAGCGCAGCCCCCGGATCAGATCCCTGCAACTGACCCCTTCAGGACAAACCTCGGTGCCGGCATTGCAGCCGGTGCAGCACCAGATCACCGGTTCCTGATACAGGTCGTCCTGTGTCACTGCTCGGCGAATGATCCCGCGGGGAGACATCTCCCATCCGAAATTGGGGTACATCTCGCCCATGGGGCAGACCGCCACACACTTGCCGCATTCTATGCATCCACGGGCACCCGAGGCCGTCAGGATGGCTTCCATCTTCTCCTTTATCGATCCGGACATGCGCCCTCTCTGGCAATTTCAACTGCACAGGCCTTGAACTCCGGCACGTTGGAAACCGGATCCAGCGCATTGTTGGTCAACGCATCGGCCGGCGCTTCGTGGAAATGAAAAGCCGCGAATATGGTCCCCTCGGCAACCTTCGGAACCACCCGGGCCGTAGTCGATATAGCCCCGCGCCGCGTTTCAACCCGGATGCGATCCCCGTCACAAATACCCCGGCGCTCCGCGTCCTTTGGATTTACCTCCACAAAGGGCTTATCCACCTCGCGGTGAAGCGACGGCGAACGTCGAGTCATGGTACCGGTATGGTAATGACAGAACATTCTTCCGGTGATGAGCACCAGCGGATAGTGCTCATCCGGCGCCTCCTGCGGGGGGCGGTATTCGGGCACCACAAACAGCCCTCGGCCCCGCGAAAACCGCTTTTGGTGCAAAACCGCTGTTCCTGGATGGTCGAAATCCGTGCAGGGCCAATGAAGTCCCTTGTACTGCAGCCTCCTGTAAGAGATTCCGCCATACGACGGCGTTAGAGATGCGATCTCGTCCATCACCGCAGCGCTATCGGCATAGTTAAAATCCAGGCCCATCGCCCGCCCCACCCGACAGAGAATCATTAAATCGTCCAAGGCTGAGCCTGGTGCTTGCACCGCTTTCCGGAGACGCTGCACCCTTCTCTCTGTGTTGGTAAAGGTCCCCTCTTTCTCGGCAAAACAGGCCGCTGGTAGTACCAGGTCGGCCAGACGGGTAGTGTCGGTGTGAAAGATATCCTGAACCACCAAAAAATCGAGGTTCTCCAGGAATTCGATGGTATGCCGTCTATCGGGATCGCTCATCACAGGATTCTCGCCCATGATATAAGCCGCCCGGATCGGGCTATCATCGGCGGCCATAGCCGCAGTCACGGTCATGCCGGCTTCTTTCGGAAGAGCAGCGCCCCAATGCGCCTCAAAACGCATTCGCACCCAATCATCCTCAACCTTCTGGTATCCGGGCAGAACATCCGGCAACCCTCCCATATCGCAGGCTCCCTGGACATTGCACTGTCCTCGCAGAGGGCAAATGCCGGCATGGGGCCTGCCCACCTGACCGCACAGCAACGCCAGATCACACACCGCATACACGTTGGCAGTGCCGCACGCATGTTGGGTGATTCCCATGCAGAAAATGATCATAGCCGACGGTGCCTGAGCATACGCCTCGGCTACATGGCGGATCAGTTCTGGAGCCACGCCGCAGATCTGTGCGGCCCGCTCTGGCGGCCAGTCGTCCAAGTATGCGGCCAGCTCGGAGAACCCTTCAGTTCGCTGCTCGATAAACGCCCGGTTTTCCAATCCGCTGGATAGGATATGATGCATCATGCCGCTGAGCAGTGGAATGTCGGTTCCGGGCCGCAGCGGTAAATGGAGATCGGCGTTTTTTGCCATTTCCGTGGTCCGCGGATCTATGACGACCAGTTGGGCTCCTTTTTCCCTGGCCCTGTACAGCTCACCCATGGCAACGGGAAAGGTTTCGGCGGCATTGGATCCGACGGCCAAGATGAAGTTGGTCCCGGCAAAATCCGCGATGGGATTGGTCATGGCGCCGCTGCCCAGAGCGTGGCCCATGGCCGCCACTGTGGGGCCGTGGCAAAGGCGCGCACAATGATCCACGTTATTGGAGCCAAGGCCGATACGGATCAGCTTCTGAAACAGGTAATTCTCCTCGTTGGTACAGCGGGCCGAACAAAGACCACCCACCGCCCGGGGACCGTACCGATCGACCGTCTCTCTTAGCCGAGTAACCAGTAAGTCGATGGCCTCGTCCCAGGAAATTTCATGGAAGCATCCGTCCTTTTTCAACAGGGGAGCGGTCAACCTCTCCGGGTGATGAATAAACTCCCTGGCCGTCCAGCCTTTGATACACAAAGCGCCCTTGGAAACGGGATGCCCCCGGTCCGGAGAGCAACCTACCACTTGGCCGTTGCGAACGGCCAAAATAAGACCGCAGCCGGTACCGCAATAAGGGCAAATCGTTTTTACGAAATCAGGTCCCATGGCTTTTCCTCAAGGGAATCGGTCCAGTCGGGAATGGAAATTCCGTGCGATGGCTCATCTATATAGTTGGAAAGTAGCGGCGATAACCGTTCCCGCTCTGTCCCCGCCTCGTAGTTATAACTTCGGCGCAACGCGTTTCGCATGGGAAGCTGCAGCAACATCAGAGGGATACCCACCGGGCAGGCATCCTCGCAGGCCCCACAAGCCACGCAGGCATCGGCGACGTGCATGGACCGCATCAGATGGAAGGTGAGCATATCCGGCGCGATTTCGCCCCGCTTTACCCACACGTCCTGCTCGAGTTTACAGGTATCGCAGATGCAAACCGGGCAGGCATTCCGGCAGCCGTAACACTTGATGCACCGAGAAAACGCCTCCCGCCATCTTTCCAAACGGACCGGGCGGTCCGCCCCCAGGTATTGGCGAACCGTTTCGCTCTGTGACAAATCTACGCCCACCGCCTTTTCGCCCGCATCCACTCGAGACGGCCAGGGACGCTGGCAGAGGCATTGTTTCGCCTGGGCTTCCGAGCAGGCTACGCCGATCAGGTGCAGACGCCCGGGATCGATTCGGTTGCGCTTGCCCAGTTCGATCAGGGCGCGTTCGTCACATCCTCGGCACACTACCGCCAACCGGTAGTCATCCGATTCCCGGGCCATTACAGTCACCGCAATTTTGGCCAGGACCCATTTGGGCTCCAGCACCAGTATACCAACCGCGTCGGGGGTATCGAAGACCCGCGGTATTACGCCGGCATCATCGGCGGCCAAGCCCAGAACCCCTTTTACCGTGTTCCGTTCCAGTAGGTTTCTGGCAATCTTGCGGACCGTATCAAGCGTCATCCACACAACCTCCAATCACGACGCCCTTGGCATCCGACACCCTCCGCGTAAGGGCGGGCAGTATCTCTATTCGCTGTGAAAAGCGTCGCATCAGTTCGGCGAACTGGTACCCTTCATGGGCGGTACCAAAGCTGGTCAACAACCTTCCCGCACCGATTCCCACCGTTTCAAGTAGGGTGGCTGCCATCGCCATGCGTTTGGCGGCGGCATGGTTGGCCCGGTTATAACGGCAGCCGCCCAGATGACAGCCGAAAACCGCCACTCCTTCCGCCCCTTCCGAAAAAGCCTTGAGGATGATGTCCGGATCAATGGATGCAATGCATTCCACCTCAACGCAGCGAAAGCCCACCGGCATCAACAGCCGCTTCCGTCCGGCATCGTCCGCACCGATCCCGGAACACCACCGGCAGGAAAAAACCAGAATTTTGGGACTGGCGGTACCCCGCGTTCGTTCCTGCAGCGTTTTTTCTGTGATACAGGCTTTCATTGGTTGGCAGCACTCCCTTGGGTATCCGCGCAACGGCATCGAAGCGGCCTGCCGGCAAAGGCGTTCTCAACGATACGTGCCATCGAGATGGATGCCATTTCAGGCAGCGCGGCACTCTGATTGGGACAGACCGCTGCACAGCTGCCGCACCCCATGCAGCGCACCGGATTTACCACAGCCCGCAAACCCTCTTTCGTTTTCTCTAAATGACAAGCGTCAAAGGGGCAGGCCGCCATGCAATTACCGCAGCCCGTGCAGGTCTTTTGGGACACCTGCGCACAGGCAAAACGGGTGCCCTGAAACCCGATCAGCCCGGCAGCCCTGTACTTTGGACGTGAAACCAGATCCAGCGCTTTGGCCGCCGCAGCCCGGCCCTGGGTAAGGGCGCCATCAACCATCACCGGCCAGCGTGCGGACCCGCAGACAAACAGACCCGGAACTGTGGTTTCAACCGTGTGCAGAAAGGACTGAACCGTGTAAAAACCGTGGTTGTCCGCCGAGAGTGGAATAGCACGATTTTCCCGCGGCTCCAGAGGCGTGGCGAGCACCACGCGCTCCGCTTCAATCAAGCGTTCCTGGCCGGACAGGGCATCTGCAACCCTTACTCCAGCGACCTTGTCGTTGCCTTCAACCCGGGGTGGGTCATCCGGATCAAAGCGGATGAACCCTACTCCGGCTGCCGTCGCACGGCGGTACAACGCCTCTAGGTGACGGCCGGGGCTCATGACGTCGCGGTGAAGGATGGTCACGTCTACTTTGTTATCGGATTCTTTAAGACGGATGGCGTTTTTAAGGGATGCCGGACAGCAGACAGCGGAGCAGTATGGACGAGCCTGATTTCTGACGGCCACACACTGGATGAATACGGTGTCCCCGGCCGGTATACTGTCCTTGAATATCTTCTCCATTTCAATGCCGCTGATCACACCGGCCAGCTCTCCGTAGCGGTACATTCCACGGGGCAATACAGGCTTTGCGCCGGTTGCCACGATGATGGCTCCGGTTTCAAGACGTGTCTCTCCGTTCTTTCCAGAGAGAAAGACCTCGAAGTTCCCGGCGCTGCCTTTGATTTTGTCCACCCTGGTGCCGAGATGTACTTGGATGTTGGGATCCGTCCGAATCACTTCAATCATCGGTTCCTGGATCTCCTCCGTGGTCCGATCCCCCGGCGCCACCCGCGAAAGATAGTTGAGCATGCCGCCCAGTTTTCCGGTGGATTCCACTATCGCTACCGGAACACCGTAACTTCCCAGAGCGACGGCAGCGGCCATTCCGGCCGGTCCGCTACCGATGACCAACACGCGGGGATAGATCTCGATTTCCACCTCCGGAGAGGTCTGGCGATGACGTAGCGCGGCAATTCCCATGTGGACCAGGTCTGCAGCTTTGGCAGTTGCTTCTTTCGGCTGATCCGCGTGAATCCAGGCGCACCCCTCGCGAATATCGGTGATCTTCACTCTTCCCGGATCAATTCCGTGGGCGGCGAGGCGGTCAACCAATTCATCGCCCCGGGCCAGGGCCGAACATCCAGCAATCAGGATCCTTGACCCGTTATCGGCTCCCATTTTTCGAGCCAGGTTTACCAGCGAATCGCCGAGGCACAGGGCGTCACAGACTTCTACGCTGTCCACCCTACCGTCATCGGCCAGCTGCAGTTGCAGCCGATCGAAGTCCACCACGCCATCGATTTCTCCAAGGCAGCGACACAGCAGGCATGCAACGGTATCGACAAAGGTCATCGGAGCACCTCCGTTAGCATCTCCATGGCCACTGCCGATCCTTGTATGGCGGCCATCTCCACATCAGCAGGAACCTTGCAGAAACCGCAGCTTAGAACATTCCGGGCGCCCTCTTCCACGAAACTGCCAGTCGAAACGCCAGTAGCTTGTGCAATTTCGGGGCAAACGGGTCGCAGACCGCCGTTGAGCACCACCAGATCGAACCGTTCCATGGCCGGCGTCTGCATAAGTGTGTTTTCGTATTTCACGGCGATCCCGTCGCCACCGGGAAGGGGGTAAACCAGCCCCGGTCGGGCGCGGATCATTTGGATGCCTTCGGTCAGCGCTTTATTACGGAAATAAGTTTCGTAGCCGCGTCCCTCGGTACGCATATCGGTATAAAAAATCACGCACCGGACATCGCCATTGCGGCGCCGGACCCAGCGGGCTTGTTTGAGGGCATGCATGCAGCAGACCGCACTGCATTGAGGCTGCGACCGCCGATCGCGCGCGCCGGCACACTGGATGAACGCCACCTGCGCGGCTGGCCGTCCGTCGTGACAACGGACCCGGCCTTGGTTGGGACCGGCCTCGGCGATCCAGTTTTCAAAAGCCAGGGCATCCATGATGTCCGGGTGGCTGCCGGGCCCCAATTCCGGAGCATTTGATAAAGCGGCTACCTCGAAACCCGTGGCCCATACCACCCCTTGAACCCGAATCCGTAACCCCTCAGATTGTCGATGCAGATCGATGGCGCCAGTGGGACAGGCGACGATACAAAGACCGCAGTTGTTGCAGCGCGCAGCGTCGATCCGAAAGGCTGGCGGATAAATGTGTGGGTCGGTCAATGCCACCGCATCGTTTTGGCATACCGGAGCACACCGCCCGCAGCAAATGCAGCTATCCGGATCAATGGCATTGGGTGTCTGATGAAGCACCGCGGTCCGGAAACCGTCACCGGATTCCAGTTCCACGACAGTGGTCCAGGTGTGAACGGTTATCCGGGGATGGCGCTGGCAGAGACGAACCTCGGACCAGACCGGGCAGAAGCCACAGTGATCTGTGGGGTAGAGTTTATCGAGACGTACCGTCCAGCCGCCCAGTTCGCCGTTGCGCTCCACCAGGTGAACATTCCGGCCGGCCCGTGCCAGGTCAAGGGCAGCGCTGATGCCAGCAACCCCTCCGCCAACCACCAGGATGGAATCCTCGACTTCACCGGTTTGAAGGGGCAGGTTCATTGATCCGCATCCTCTTTACCGCCCACACCATGGTTTTGGGCAATTTTTTTCAGACGCTTGCCGAACCAGGTTGTAAAATCGTCCTGTTCGAACTCATAGGGGCCAAGCCGGTTCTCCGGACGCATGGCAACCCGTCTTTGCGGGGCCGGGTAGCGCTTCGCGTCCTCATAAACCACTTGCACCGACAGCGGCTTGGTGGGACAGCGGCGCACACAGGCGCCGCAGCCGTTGCAGCGGTCGGCAATGACTACCGGATACCGACGTTTTTCCAATTTGATCGCCTTGGCCTCACAAACCCGGTAGCAGTCCTTACAGCGTTTCTTCTTCTGCCAGGCCAGGCAGACATCCTTGTCGATGACGGCGACGCCTATATCGACTTCTTCCTTTGGAACTTTGGCAATGGCACTCGTGGGACATGCCCGGACGCATTCCATACAAAAAATACAACGGCTCGGATCGAGCACCGGTGTACCGAAGTTAGCGAGTCCCTCCAGAATCGAAGCCGGTCGGAGCGCATTGGTCGGGCAGGCGTCGATGCAGCGGTAGCACCGGGCGCAGTTCTTCAAAAATTCGCCTTCGATCAGGGATGCCGGCGGTCTGGGCAGCGTCTTGGCATTGCCGCTTTTCAGCAATCCGAAAAAAGTTCCGGAAACAACGGCACTGACCAGAAAATGGATAAATTTTCTGCGAGGAGTTTCCATGGAGCGTCACGAAATCCGTACGTTTGGTTGTCGCTTGTACCCAATTTTCAGTTGTAGCTCACGGGGCCACGCCATCTAGCGCAGCCCCGCTTTTTATCTCATCTGTTAGGCCGCCGCCTGCACATCGTCGATTGCGAACTCAAGCCCTAGTTCCTTAAGGGTCGCTTCCGTAGGAATGCCGTTGTCGTCCCAGCCAAAATAGGCATAGTAGTCGTCCTGCACCTTTTTCATCTCGGCGGGAGAGAAAACCGATCCCTTTTTCGGTCCTTCCGGAAGCGGCTCCGTCAACATCCGCTTGGGCAAGGAGTCGTCCTTGCGACTGGTGCCCTCCCTGACGTTGAAACACCGTTCAAGCGTCCGAATGCGGCGAGCGGTGGCCATCAGTTCGGCCTCGTCCATATCCCAGCCGCAAAGAGGATTGAGCATGTCCACAAACATTTTGGGAGCCCAGTAGCCACCGATAAAAGAACAGATCACCAGGGAGTTATGCAGACAACGCTGAGCTTGTCCGGCCGGGCTGTTGCCTTCGTGATGGTCCCCACCGCAGGTCCCCATGGCATAGCTGACGCCGCGAGGTTTGTCGCCGCGCGGATCATGGGCTGCCATCTCCTTGCCTTTGACCACACAGGCGAAATCCGCCGCGTTACCGCCCAGTTCCTTGGCCATGGCGGAAACCCCTTGGGCCAGGAATTTTCCGGCCTGGCCTTCTTTGTAGGCGATCTTTCGGATCAGCTCGATTACGGCTTCACCGTCACCCCACTCAAGGGTCATGCCGTCAAATTTTTCGGGTGTGAGCAGTCCTCGCTGGAACGCTTCCATGGCAAACCCGATACAGCCGCCAGCAGAGATGGAATCCAACCCCATAGCGTCGCACAATTCGATGGCGGCCATCATCAGGTCAAAATCAGCCAGTCCCAGGTTGCTGCCCAGCAAACCGCCGGTCTCATACTCCGGTCCTTCGGCAATAAGGCCATTATAGTCCCCTCCACGAATGACCCCGAGCTTCATGCAATGGTTCGGGCAGTTATAACAGGCGCTATGTTTTTTCCAGAACCGGCGGTTGGCCTGTTCGGCGCCGATTTCCTCGATGTCCGGATACCAGGTCGTCTGGTAGTTCTTGGTAATCAAGGATCCGGTGACATGGTGTTTAAGCTCCAACAGGCCAGCAGTTCCCCATCGTTTGATGCCCTGCCAGCCTTCCTTTTTGATGGAAAACTGCTTGTTGGCCTCGGCTGCCTTGTGAAAGACTTCCCGGTCCACCACCGGCACATAGCGGGTTCCCCGTATAGCAATCGCTTTGAGCTTTTTGTTGCCCATCAAGGCGCCGGTACCGGTCCGGGCCGCAGCCCGGAACCGCTCCACCATCACCGCTGCATAGCCCACCTCGTTTTCCCCGCCGGGTCCGATGGAGGCCACCTTGACATAAGGGTCTTTGACCTGTTCGAGAATCGTCTCCTCTGTCACATGGGTGTCTTGGCCCCACAGTTTGCCGGCGTCTTTGAACTGAACGCTGTCGTTGCGAACATACAGATAGATCGGCTTTTTCGATTTGCCGGTAATCAAGATGCCGTCCCACCCGGCCCATTTGAGTTCGTTGCCAATAAAACTACCGACCTCGGCGTGGCTTAAAAACCCGGTATATGGGCTCTTATTTACGAAGCTGCAACGCGTCGATGCGCAGGCCGTACCGGAAAGGGGCCCCACACCCATGAAAATCGGGCTGTCTGCGGCCATGGGATCGTGCTTGGGCTTAAGCCGTTGGAACAACAGATAACTCCCCATTCCGGCCCCACCCAAGTATCGCCGACAGGTATCCGCATCAATAGACAAGGTTTTGTACGTTTGAGAGGTCAGATCGACTTCTAGAATTCGTCCAAAATGACCGCCTTTGGGATTTGCCATGATCAGGACCTCCTTTCGCCGTTTTCGTTAGGGTAAAACATGCTGTTGATCAGATCTTCACCGGCCTCCACCGGCGTGACGTTTCGATAAGACTGGTTTACCCCGAAACCGAGCTTATTTGCCATCAGGCAGGGACCTACGGGATTTCCAGCCTGCGCCTCACAAGCCTTCACGCACTCGGGATCGCCACCGCACAGGTCACACATCAGCGGCAATCCATTTTCCTCGTCCCTTCGAATGAATTTTGATGGGCAGGCTTCAATGCATTTGTTGCATTTGGCACCGAGACAGAGCTTTGCATCTAACTTGATGCCGTTGGTCTTGGGATCCTTCTCGATGGCCTTGGGTGTTGTGGGGCAAGCTTTGATGCAAGGCGCGTCGTCGCAGTGCCAGCAGATCACCGGGACATCGACCACCCCCTTGTGCTTATAAACGTGAATCCGCGATTTGGCCGGCCACACCACTCCTTCGTGATGCAGGCTGCAGGCGTATTCACAAGCCCGGCACCCGACACAGTTCTGACGCTCAGCAAACAGATATCTCATCTCGGGTTTTGGTTCTACCGGTTCAGCCGCAGCCGCCTGCCTGGTCGTTCCAAGCGTGGTTGAAGCCAGGGCGATCCCCGCCATTGTTCCGGCACCTTTCAGAAAGCCTCTCCGACTTGTCTTTTTATCCAGGAAATTGTCTTTCCCAGGATTGATCGCTTTCTTCTCCATCCATTACCTCCTTCCCAAAAAGGGTCTATATTATCTTCCCCTCCCGTTTTCTTTGCCGCCCTCCCCGACTGGCCGGATGCTCGGCTCTTCACCGAACAACGAAACCGGCGTTTTCTGCGGGAATGTAGACGCGGTAAAAAAACGCCTGTTGGAGCATGATTAATAAATATCAGGGAGAAGATAGCCCGACAATTCGGGGAATCACCCATTTGGGGATAGGTAGTATTACCTACAGGGGCTATTGTCCGGACGATCCCAGGCAGACTCAAATGAAATTACAATGGGAAAATATTGGTTTACTCAGGCGGGTTTTATTCGGAAGTATATCCTTTGCGAATGGCGTACTTAACAAGATCGGCAAGGCTTTTGAAACCCAATTTCTTCATGATGCTGGCCCGGTGGTGTTCAACGGTCCTGGTGCTGATGCACAACAAGTCTGCGATCTCCCGGTTTTGCACCCCTTCAGCGATCAGTTTGAGGACTTCGGATTCGCGAACCGTTAGTGGCTTGGTGTCCAAACTGCCACCGGTTTGCACCAAAAAAACCAAATCGTCGGTCAGATCCTGCTGTAAAAGAGGCGACAAAAATTTTTTACCCTGACGAACAGTCTTCACGGCCAGAAGCAGTTCGCTGTCCGAATCTTCTTTCAGCAGGTAGCCGTCAGCGCCTGCGGCAAAGGCGTGGTAAATGTATTCTCGATTCTTGTGCATGGAAACGACCAGCGTACGAACAGGAGGATACATTGACCGTATTTCACGAACCGCTTCAATCCCTCGCAACCGGGGCATGGCCACATCCACCAATACCATATCCGGAGTCGCGCGTTGAAGCAGTTTCAGCAATTCCAAGCCGTCACCAGCCTCGCCGATCACCTCCAGATCCGGTTGGCTTTCGATCATCATTCGTAGACCCCGGCGCATGAGAATGTGGTCGTCCGCCAAAACGATGCGGTAAGATACCATACTATTTTTCTTTCTCGATTATGGGGATAGTCAACCGGATGCAGGTGCCGCAGCCGGGTCGGGTTTCAACGTCAAGCTGACCGCCGAGCATACGGGCGCGTTCGCCCATAGTGACGAGTCCAAAACCATCGGCGGGGGATTGCCGTCGGCGTACTCGAGCCAGGGTCATCCCCTTTCCGTTGTCGGCAACTTCACATCTCACGGCCTCCGGTGTACGCTTCATGGTTAAATGAACTCGGGATGCATTGGCGTGCTTGTATACGTTGTTCAAGGCCTCTTGAAAAATCCGGTAAATCATGAGTTGGGCATCCCGGCGAAAAATATGATCGACATTATCCAGTTCCACGGAAAACTCGAAATTGAAATACCGGCTGAACTCCTCGAACAGCCACCTTAACGCCGCATTGAGTCCGAGATCCTCAAGGACCGCCGGTGTCAGATCGTGACATAGCCTTCTGACGTTTTTGATGATTCCAGATATGTATTTAAGCGTTTGCTCGCAGTCCTCACGCAGTGCGTCCTGCGCCGGCTCCAACTTCATCTGAACAGACCGTATCTGTAGTCTCAGCAGAGCTAAAGACTGGCCGAGTTCGTCGTGAAGAGCCCGAAAAATCCGGTGGCGTTCCTCCTCCTGAGCTTTGATCAGTTTCGAGGACATGTTGCGCAGCTCCCAGGTGGTTTTGAGCACGGCTTGATCGGCCTTCTCCCGCTCCACAGACAAGGCCAGCATATTGCCCACATTCTGGAGAAAATCGATGTCGGTCTGGGAAAACCGCCGCTGCTGAGTGACATGGGCCCCGATCAAACCAAAATGGTTGGATTTCTGCCCAATCGAAACCATCAGGCTGTTCACTATACCGAGTTTCTTGAGCAGAGGGAACGCATCCCGGAAATGCCGCTCTTCATTCGTATCGAAAATCATCATCGGCATATCCAACGGAACCGTGCACCGGAAACGGCAGGAGGGTTCGTCTCTGTTTAGTACCCCTTGGCAAAGGGCCTTTTTGCCGCCGTAAGCTCGCAACCGGTAGCCGTCATCGTCGTCCAAAAATTCTAAAATCAGGCAATAGTCCACCGACAGTACTCGGGAAACCATTTCGGCCGCATCGTCGAACAGGTGATCGCAATCGGCGCCCGAAAGCGCCAGCTGACCGATATCGGCAACCGCTTTCTGCTGGCGGACACGGGAATCGAGTTCAGCCTCGGTGCGCTTCATCTCGCTGATGTCCACGGAAAGTCCGGCCACCCCTACGATTTTGCCTGCATCGTTATAGAAGGGGAATTTCTCGGTTCGCAGCCAGCGTTGCGAGTCGGTTATATGGGTTGTTGTGATGTTACGTTTTGGTCTGCCGCTTTCGATTACCTCCCTGTCGTCCTCCCAATAGGCGGTAGCCATCTTAGGATCGGATGTAAAATCAGCAACCGATTTTCCAATGATCTCCCTCTTGGATAATCCGACAGCCTCAGCATAAGCGCTATTGACCTGAATAAAACGGTTCTTTCTGTCCTTGAAAAAGACCATGGCGGGAACAGCATCCAGCAATCGTTCCCACTTCTTACGAAGCCGCTTTAGTTCAATTTGGTCTTGTATTTCTTGCAAGATGCGCTCTCCACAAAGCCCTGAAGTCGATGCTATCCGATATTGCCCGTGATCTTACAAACTGGTTTCCTTTTATAGTGACAGTTTACGAATACTAATCCTTTACCTCCATCTATCGAAAACTGGTAAGCGCTTTTATGATTCGATTTTTCGCTATACCTGGTGACCTAATGGCAAAACGCATACCAGGGTTTAAACGCTTATATCTGTAGAAGTTTTTTGAATATTTTCGTCAATACCTAAATGCGGTCAGTTTCGTTGAGTGTTATGATCTCTGACAGGTTGTAAAAAAGATAATACATTGACAGACACCGACTGCGGGCTCAGAAAAGCTTAAGTCGGGCCGGCATGTTCGAATCCCAAACAAAGAATCTATAGAAGTCGTAGATCTGCATTCCATAAATGGGGCCAGCTATCGAATAACTGGTGGACATGGTGAAACGATTTAGAATGGCCCTTGAGCCTCGCATAAAAAAGCTGTCACCGAACGATACCTTGTAAGGGGTAAGGCTCTGAACGGACTTTCAATATCACCCCTTGCAAGTTGACATAATGACTGAACCCGGACGTCTATATCCGGCAAAACCCCTTGATAGGACGGGGTTTCGCCTGCCGCCGACTTATTCTTCCAATCGTCCTTGCGAAATTCGCAGAATCACCATCCCCGGCTGAAGCTTTCACAAGCGCAGTTGTCCATCGGGAGGCTACTTTCAGAGGCCAGGTGTCCAGAGCATCCAATTAGTCAAGGTAATTTATCTTGGTTTAGCATCCTTTGTTTTCTTGTAGGGAAAGATCTTGTGACAGGGATCTTGTCTAATTTTCTGATTCAGAGCGAACCCTTGGGAAGTGAGTATAACTGAAAAAATAGAAAAGTATTAATACGAAGGGGGTTGGATAAAACTTTGTTTGTGTATGCAAATTCATATAATTGAAATTATTTAATTAAGTCACGGCATTGTTAGACGATAATACAATTGAGAACTGATACTACTGTCGCTGATCTGTAAAGTGTTCTGAATAATTTTAATTGGTTTGAATTCAATGGGATATGTCGCGGTCGACAAATTGAAGCAAGGCATGGTTCTTGATGAAAGTGTCTATGACATTAACAGTCGTTTGCTCCTATCAAAAGGGCAAAAAATATCTCAGAATCATGTAAGGGTGCTTAAAATATGGGGAGTTTCGAGAGTTAGCGTCATCGGAAAAGAAAAAGAAGAGGATGAGGAGACTCCGTCGGTTGATGATAAAAACACAAAACTGATAAAAGAATCCATCAACGTCCTTTACAAAAATGCGGACTTGACCAATCCAATCTTTAAGCAAATCTACATAAGCGCCCTGGTTCATCGACTGAAAGGCACATTTGGTAGCCTGCCCGAACAAACCCCAAAAAATCGCATGGGTGGCACTGATTTAAAGAAACCCGAGAAAATAAGAAGGCAGATCGATGTAACGGATATCAAGCTACCCGAAGCCCCAACTGTCATATCAGAGCTCAACCAGGTTATTGACGACCCGCTCACTACTTCCAATGACGTCGCTCAGGTTGTAAACAAGAGTCCCAGCCTCGCCGCTATGCTATTAAAAATTGTCAACTCGGCATATTATGGATTTCCTTCCAAGATTGATCGCATATCTCGCGCCGTAACCATCATTGGAACAAAAGAGATCAGCGGACTGGCCCTTGGCATCTGCGTGATGCAGGCGTTCAAGGACATTCCCGAAGGAGTCCTGAATATAAAGGCCTTTATGCGCCATAGCTTGGTTTGTGGAATGATATCGCGGATATTGGCCGCAAACAACAATATGCCACAGACTGAACAAATGTTTGTATCCGGCTTATTGCATGATATCGGCAAATTGATTGTGCACAAGTATTACCCGAATCACGCAAAAGCCTGCATGGAATTGGGGGCTTCTTCAGATAGATCCATATTTCAAACCGAAAAAATGGTTCTCGGATTGAATCATCAGCAAATCGCCAAGCTGCTATTAAGCAAATGGAAGCTTCCCAATGAAATAATAACAAATATTATCTACCACCACGAACCCGGCAAGGCGCCGGATCCCAAAAAGTCTGGCATCATACACATCGCAGATATCATCTCCCATGGACTTGGTATTGGAAGCAGCGGGGAGAGATCAATACCTAAAGTCGACCATCCCCTTGTGGATGAAATTGTCAACTCAAGAGACAGCATCAAACTGGTTATCCGTCAGATTGTTCATCAATTTGGTCCGATGGACGCCATTTTTAGTGATTGAAGATCAGGATATGGTTTATGACCGCCGATAAAAAAGCGATAGGGGGTGCGGATCCCAAAGAAGAACGGATGCGGCATATCCACAATGCTATAGAGCTTGCCTTAAACTTAGGTGATTTTCAAAAAGAAGTGGATAGTGAATGCACTCCTGACAAGGTTGCCAAGGAATCGCTCAAACGTATCGACAGTATAATTCAATTCAATTCCAGTGCCATCTATCTTGTGAACGAACAAACCTCCGATTTAACAATTTCCGCCTTCACTCCTGACAATGAAAGATCTTCCCTGGAAAATGAACTGGAATTTATGATCGATGAAGGATTTGTCGCTTGGGCCTTACGTGAAAGACGAGGGGTCATGTTGAATTCGAAGGACGACAGCCATACCGTTCTTCTCCATGTGATGGCAACCTATTCTCGCATCCGAGGGCTGTTTATCGGGATTTTACCGTCTCATTTTTCGCGGCTTCACGATGCCTCACTGGAAATGGTATCCATAATCCTTCGAAATGCATCCAACTGCATCGAAAGCTTGATTTATTCGTCTGTGATGCGAAAGCAACAAAAGGAATTAGAAAGAGAGGTGGAGCGGAAAACACGTCAACTGGTTCGTTATGAAAAACAGCTGATATCTGCCCAAAACATGGAAGCCATCGCTGCGTTGGCCGGAGGAGTGGCTCACAAGTTCAATAATGCACTTCAAGTTTTAATGGGCAGCATGGACCTCATATCCATGGTAGCCCAGGATAACTCTAAAATTCTGAAACAAATTAAACGTACCCGTCCAACTATAAGACAAATGGCGGATTTAACCAATAAGCTTACCGCCTATGCACGCGGAGGTACATTCATTGCCAATCAAGTCATTTCTATTGGTGCACTTTTTAATGAAATCTTGCCCGCCGTTAAACGTTCTATCAAGGAGACGGTGGACTTGACGGTTGAGTTGGCCGATGATTCGGTGCTGGTGGATGTTGATACGATGCAGATGCGTACGGTAGTTTTATCAATCGTTACTAACGGCGATGAGTCTATCATTGATAAAGGATGCATTAAAATCAGCAGTCAACTTTTTCCATGGAAAGATGTGCCAGAAAAAGTCCAAGTGGAACTGACACCTTGGGATTATGTATGCGTCAGTTTTCAGGATAACGGTGTAGGTATGGACAGCAATACGTTGAGGCGTCTATTTGAGCCTTTCTATTCAACAAAATTCGAAGGAAGAGGATTGGGTATGGCTGCGGTATCCGGCATTATCAGACAACATAAAGGCTGGATTCATGTGGCATCTCAAGTCTCCAAAGGAACCAACGTCCAGATTTATCTGCCAAAAGCTTCATGATCGCACTTATAGACATCTTAAAAACAGCAATTGCAGGTTAAGATCACTTCCAATCAAGTAGGCCGTATCGGTCAAGAATTATTTTTAGTTGACCGCTCTTTCGTAGTTTGACGATGCCGTTGCTTAATTGTTGAGCAAGTAACGAAGATTCTGGCAGAACTGGTGAAAAGGCAATATAGATATAGGCTTGTTCCAGGTCGTAACCGGCTGCTTTTATACTGTCTATCACCTCAATCTCTTTCGCAGTATAACGAATGGCAGCCTCATTGCCGACGACCACATCAATACGTTTGCAAAGCATTTTTCTCAGATTCTGTTGTAATGGATTTGACCCCGAAACAACCTGAACTCTTTTTTCATCACAAGCATATTTCTCGATGTAGTCGTTTAGCCATTTCCTGTAATCATAACCATCGATCACACCAATAGTGATATTTGCCAGGGAGGATGAGCCTTCAAATTGCCACTGACAGTCTTTGCGAACATAAAAAGAAAGTATATTTCTAGCTAACTCTTCATCAGGAAACACAAGACCTTTGCCGTCTTCTTTAGACGCGCCGATGGCACCAGTATATTGACCTGAGAGAGTTCCGGAAATTGCGCGCTTCCAGGGAACGTTTATGTATGTCACGCTATGGCCGTGGGCTTCAAACACTGTACGAGCTATATCAACAATGTAACCTTCTTGGTTACTGCCAATTTTAATATTAAATGGGGGCCACGGGTCGGCTACTAAGACGATCTCTATTGCCATTGAAGGTTGGCACAGAATGAAGACGGCAACCAGAGGTAAGAGGAACCTAACCAGCACGATACTTTGCTCCGGAATTGTAGACAAATCATTTTGAACTTAATTCCTACTACGAAAATGTTATCTGCAAATCTTGATAAAAACAAGCGAATTCTATATTTCCAAAGCATGATGAACGGCTGGCTAATAAGGTTTTTTGCCCAAGCTTAAACATAAGTCCTTGAATATATTTTTATCAAAGCAACCCTTATTAAAAACTTCATTTTTTATCAACATCATTGCATCAAAAGGTTTTTTCTTTTTCCGATGCATCTTTTCGCTATTTGTCAGGCTATCGAAACTATCGATCAACCCGACTAACTTTCCCTCAAAGGAAATGTTGGCAATTCCTCGAGGATATCCATTACCACTAAGCCGTTCATGATGTTCAAGAATCCCAACAGCTATTGAGGAGTCGATGTTCTCGTTTTGTTTAACAATATCATGACCAATGGCAGGATGCGCCTGATACTCTTGATATTGAGGATCGGGTAATCTGCCTTGATACGATACCAACCCTTTTGGCAGTTTGGTTACACCAACATCATGAAGCAATGCACAAAGGCTGATCCGTTTTATATCGTCTTCCCGAAACTGATTATTCAGGCAGTACAAGAGTGCGAGCGTCAATACATTTACGGAATGATTCACCAATGGATACCCAGCATAGTTGATTTCATGGAAATCTTTTAAAATACCTGAAGCCGTGGAGTACCCTTCATACATTATGTCGATTGTTTCTGGTAATGATTCGATTGATGTCTCAACAGGGCCAGAAAAGGTCTCTGATACAATTTCGCAAAGTGTCATTTTTACATCGTTGATCTCACCACTATTTATCTTTTCCAGCAACGTCTTTTTAAGCTCTTTCTGGACTTAATTGGTAGCATTTATTTTATCATCTATGTGAATATATAGATTCGGATAATTGTCTATTGTGTATTGTGTTTTATCAATTTTTTTGTTAGCCGGCTTGTAAAGGACATATCCAGTTTCCTGATTTAAAATATAAAGTGGTATCTCATAATAGTTCGGAATTTGTGTTTTTCTGGCAAGAAGGTATTTATCCATAAATAAATTCCATTTTTTTCAACACTCGATAACTATATTCCCACACTGCATTAATGAGTAAATGACCGTACCAACTGAGTCATCGGTCAATGTATTAAAAACCTTTAGAAACAATTAGGTTAGGCCTAAATTAACAGTTGGGTAGTTTGAGAGGAAGTCGGCCTACATCGCCAGTAAATGCTGGTAGTATCTGCCCCATTGAACGTTGTGGCGAGCCGAGAGGCTGAAAAAGTGATAGTTGTCACTAAGATTTGGTTGTTTGGTGTGATTCAATCGGAGTCGCAAAGATTCAGGGTGCCATTGATGGGAATCGTTAACTCATCGAAAAACAGCTTCGATCTGTCTTTTCATTTTTCTCGGTTCTTTAAGAATAAATTGTTCTATCGAACCTTGTCAAACAGTTAGGGCTTCACCTATCGCAGTTAGTATCGAAAACCATGGAAGGATGGTTTTTAAATGGAATTCAGAATAGATACAGTCACATTGTTGTTAATTACCCTCCTGAAAATTATCCGTAAATATGGTGATCAATCCTTTTGGGATCTAATCTCTTTTTTTTCTTAGAATTGTTTTGGGGGAACGCTGCTTGCTTTTCAAACATAAATCGTTGCCTTTTTTTTCTACTGCGAAAAGGGCGGTTTCCTCCAAATCCAATGCATCCACGAGTTTCTTGGGAATGACAAGGCTGCCGCGACTATTGATTCCGACGATGTTGTTCACTTTTTTTTCCTTGGTTCCCTTCTTTATGGAAGGCACCTTTTCCAAGGCTACGAGAGCGTCCATATACGCGACTTTAAGGGCACCCAACGATTTAAACCCGAATTGTTGCATGATCTCTTTACTGGGCTTCCCCATTTCAATTGCCTGAGCCAGGGCGTTGTGATCGACCAAGCGTTTTCGAGCCATCATAGTTCCTTTGCCATAATTTCGTTATCAGGTGTTGTGATTTATTGTTGTATCAATGTTCATTCAAAACAGCGCCTAATCTCTTCTTCTAAACGAAACGCCTCCTTTAGCACGGAAAATCCGACTTTGAATTGGAAAGGATCTTAGCTCCGATAGTAGCGAGGGTTTTCATGATCTGGAGCTCTTCAGAGGTCAGCTTAGCGGGGTTACACCTGGGTGCGATCGGGGGCGCCGATCATCCTGATAACCTTTTGCTGCTCCAAACATTCATCAGCACATTTTTGGCAGAGGTCCACATAGCGGCTGTCTGCGCTTCCGAAAGGATTATCGGCCCAAACCTTTGTCACTGCCTGTCTGTCCATACCTCCCTGTGCACACATTTCACATTTAGTCACGTACAACCCCTTGATTGTGCTATTGGCCGGTTTTTCACAGCCCATAAAATATCAGGAAAACTTACCCATAAGTCACGGATTATGGTTTTAGCCACCTGCTACGGAAAAATCAAATACTAAAAGGGGCTTTGCCTACGGAAATCGAATCCATAAACAAATAAGTCATTAGGTTGACATAATGAGCAAATGTCATTTATATTTCTATATTAAGTACAGGAATTACAAGTCGAATTGGATTGGCCTATTATGAGACGCATTTTTTTATTTATTTGTTTGATATTTATTTTTTTCACGTCTGTAGGCATTTCACAAACAATTGAAGACATAACTTTAATGACGGAACTGTTCCCTCCATACAATTTTGTGGAAAATGGGAAATTAATAGGATCTTCTGTTGAATTGATGGCATTGATGCTTCAGAGAATGGAATCGCGTAAGACTGTAGATGATATCAAGATATTGCCCTGGGCACGAGCATATAGGATTGTGTTAGATCAAAAAGATACCGCCCTATTTGCTATGACCAAAACAGAAAAAAGAAAAAATCTTTTTAAATGGGTAGGTCCAATCTCTTCCGCAAAAAATGTACTTATTGCTAAAAAGGAAAAGAAAATAAGAATAAGTTGCCCTAAAGAAATAAAAAAATATAGGATCGGCGTTGTCCGTAGGGATGCCGGTGAGCAACTTGTTATTGAGAAAACCGGATTAACTAAAAATGATTTAGATAGGGCTACAAATGCTATTTCAAATATAAAAAAACTAGCTATGAATAGGATTGATCTTTTTGCTTATGATGAAAATGTTGTAAAATGGATAATGAAAAAAGAAGGTATTAATCCTGATGGTTATGAAACAGTATATATTCTTGATATAGGCTTACATTTCTTTGCTTTCAATAAAAATACACCAGCCTCATTAATAAATCGAATGCAAAATATTCTTGATGAAATAAAAAGTGAAGGTGAGTATGATAACATAATGAAAAAATATCATTTATCTATAGGTAGGTGATTTTCTGATTCTTGGCTAATAGGTATCTATAGAAAAAATGATGGAAGGGAGATTGATTAGATTAAATTCAGTATAGACTTAGATGCACTGTAAAATACGATCCTCACGATAGTCAATTCAGTAAAGGCCTTATGGGAAACTTGAGCGTATGGTATTGGTACCTGTAATCAACGGCATGACGTAAACTCATCGCTTATAGGTACTCAGTCATATCGGTTTAAAGACCCAAGAGATATCACCTTGGATGAATCATTCATGCACGGCTTGGGGTGCCATATTCAGTCGATTGGTCTGGAACTGGAGCGGATCAATGACGGGCTTTACGGCGAATAACCACCAGCAGGTAAGGGTGGCCCGGCCAGCGAAAGGTACTGGCCGAGCCTGCCAACATTAACGCTACGCTAAGGGTTAGGCTGACTCTTAAAATTTAGCTTGGCAATGATCGGCATGTCAACCGCCCTGGGGAAATGCGGGGCGGTTTTTTTAGTGGTGGAAAAAAATGGGTAAGACCTCGGGCCAGGAGGTCTTACCCGTTAAGAAGGAGAGGAGGTAAGGAGGTTGGGGTATTCCCAAGATGCCTGCTATAGTTTACAGCATTCATTGTGCCAAAATTGTAAAATTTAATATATCGGACAGTTACAGATTTTTCGGCATATTTTTATGACATATTTGTAAAAATAGACCCCCTAAAATTGCGAGATTGTAATAAAACAGTCGCCCTGGAAACAGGCCATTTTTTATTGACGGGCAGAGGATAGCCTGTATGATGGAGGCAACTCATTCATATGAAGGCATTTAAAGAACTATGAATACAGTATGGCCCTTCTCTGGGGCGGGCGTAAACAAAATTAACACCCTTTCGACACCGTGCTTTTTTTGAATAGAATATCCTCTCGAAGGTGATCCATGAAAGCCCACATTCACGATATAGTCAAAATCATCGTCAAGGACAACCCTGATTCCACCAGCGATGAGACCAAAGATATGATTGCATTTGCAACCGGCGCCTACATTCGCCAGCTATCCAAAGATATCGCCGAGGAATATCCTGACTTTGGGGTCGATGGAGTCGAAGAGATGGTTGCATTGGTGATAAAATGTCTAATGGCTGGTGTTGATGCGGAAAAAGTGTTCAGGGAGATAATTCTTCGGGAGGGTTTTTATTTTCATAGTTGATAGTTATGACATAATGTTTACAATACTTTTGGGTGCGCTCAAAAAAAGAGGCGAGACCGCTTTAATAACGGTCTCGCCTTAATTTTGAGGGATAGAGATTCAGATCAGGACAGTCACTTCCAGTTCAATGAATGGGATCGCCCTCTGTAGTAATTTATATCGGCATTCTACGGAAAATATTAAGCCCCGTGATTGGTGAACGCACCGAGAAAAGCCCTGGGGAACCCGGGGCGTCTCTTTCATGGCTCTTGGGAAACCGGGGCCATTATTTTATAGTTGCGTTACTTGTGCGTACCCAGAAAGGGGCGGCTAAATCTTGTGAAACGTAAATGGATACATTGCGATCCGGCCATCTCCCCAAACGTGTGATTGATAACAGCTACCTGGAGGCATTGTGGGTAAGAACACCCACCCATCCGCCAGACATGGCTAAAGGTATTTAAGGCGTATTTAAGGTAGGATTTACGCGGTTTCAAACCGCCCGTCAAATGGTTTCAAACCATGTGTCAAATTACAGAATGGTCGCATAAGTATGCCTTAGGTCGTGGATTCTGATCCTTCGAAGTTCGGCCTTTTCGCACAATTTATAATGCACCCTGCCCCTCAAATTCCCAGGATCTAAGGGTTCCCCTACTTCATTTACAAAAACCCATTCTGGTAATTTCGACCACCCATACTTAAGTTTATGCTCTTTTCGTTGTGTCCTCAATTTATTTAGTACGCTGGATAGGTGAGGGGTCATTTGCACGATTCTGGTTTTACCGTATTTAGGTGTGGTCAGGTTACCTTCCACCAGACCTCGCTTTATCTCAATAATGCCGTTACGAAAATCTATGTCGGACCATCGGAGTCCCAACCCTTCACCAAGTCTCATGCCAGTTCGTGAGAGAGTTAAAAAGAACGGATAGTACCAAGCAAACTGTTTTTCACATGTCGTCAGATATATCTCAAGTTCATCGGGTTTATATGGGGAGATCTCTTTCCCAAGTATCTGATCTTTTGCATTTAAAATCTTATCAAGACGGCTTGCAGGATTGGTCTTTACAAGTTCATCCTCAATTGCCTGAGTAAATAAGCCAGATAGAGCAGCTTTGATCCTTTTGACCCTTCCAAGAGTAAGCCCATCCGGGTTCCGATCACTTTTGATCTTTTTGAAAAGAAACTGCTTTATCTCAACCCTTGTGATTTCATGAAGACCCTTTTTACCAAATTGGGGCTTGAGGTGTTTATCCACTATGGATTTGTAGCCACGGTAAGTTGACGCCTTAAGTGCCGTCTTAACGTAGCCTTCAAGCCATTGGTCTGCATATTCCTTGAAAGAAATTGTAGGCTCCTTCTTCTCAAGAAGATGCAACCGACCAAGGATTAAAGAGGCTTCGATCTTCTGTGCAGCTTCCAGAGCAACCCTCTTGTCCCTACCTACCTTCTTAGCTTTCCGCTTACCTTGGTGATCAATGTAGATCCACCACTCACCGGACCCCTTTACCTTCTCCCGTACCTTTACTCCCATATATTGCTCCTTTCGATGGTGTGTGGACACCATCCTAGCAGATGATTCTGCAAATGTCTAGGGTGTTGTTATAAAAAGAAAAACACCCCACATCCTTGATTGGATGCAGGGCTTGCTTACCGTAAATAAAGTAGCCCCCCAGGGGGGGGGAGTCCCCCAGGGGGTATGGGGCATCCTGAGCATATCGAGTGCCCCCTATGGATACCCCGTACACAAATTTTCCAGAATTCTCTGGGGTGAGGCTTTTGGCCTCCCCCAAGTATAATTTGGATTTAGGTGTAGGAGTGTTGCCAGAGCATAGGTACACCACCGACACCCTGGCGACACCCCCGGTAAGTGAAAATGTTATTTGTTATTAGTGGGTTGGTAGATGGGGTGTCGAGGGTGTAGCTATTTGCGGGTAAAATTCTTTATACAGGACACGTGGGCGTGCCTGTTAAAAGTACACATACTCTTCAAGAACTTTAGTGCAAAATGGGTACACCACCGCCACCCCAGCCTGGTTTTAGTAGCAATATCATTGAGATAGGTAAGAAATGATAGGTGCACCCCTTGCTACACCCTCGACACCCTCATGAAGATTTACCTAGTGCTCATCCACAGGAATAACTACCTGTAATAAATAAGAAACGCGCATTTTGTAGTGGTTTTTCTCTTCTCTTTGTAGTATATTGAAAGTCGCCAAACAACCAATATCACTACAAAAGAAAGAAAGGAGCCGATCACAAAATGCGCGAAAAATGGCAAAAACAGATGCCCCTGATGCCTCAGATCAAAGACCACGCCCAAGCAAAAGAACTTACAGCTATCAGTGGTATCATCGATGCTCACCCTATCATCTGTGATCGCGTTCTTCAAGATTTGAACAAGGGCAAGCTGGTGGCCTATCGAACTGGGGCTGACGGCATGAGCGCCGACCAGGTACTGCGTTGTGCTATCGTCAAAATCCTTTTCGGTTTTACGTATGATGAACTGGCATTTCATATTGTCGATTCGCAGGCATTGAGTTGGTTCTGCCGGATCGGTATCGCCGACAAGGGATACAAAAAATCCGCCCTGAACAAAAATATCAAAGGCATATCGGACGCCACCTGGGAACTGATCAATGCGGATCTTTTGGGATATGCGAAGCAAAAGGGCATTGAAAAGGGCCGACAGGTCCGGGTCGATTGCACGTGCGTTGAAACTCACATCCATCATCCCACCGACTCCAACCTGCTGTGGGATGGTGTTCGCGTGTTGACGAGGCTGCTGAAGCGCTTCCGGGATGAATCGGGGATCACAGTTCCTGACTTCCATAACCATACCCGTGTTGCCAAACGACGGATGCTGGCGGTGATGAATGCCAAACGGAAAAACAAGCGTAAGGTTGCCTATGTGGACCTGCTCAAAACCAGTCGCAAAGTGGTTGGGTACGCTCATAAGGCAGTCGCTGCGATCAATGCCGGTGCGACCTGCGACCCGCTGGTCATGACGATTGGCTTCCAGATCGAACATTTTGTCGATCTGACCCGCAGGGTGATCCACCAGACCGAACGCCGGGTTCTTCATGGAGAAACGGTCGATGCCAAAGACAAAGTAGTATCGTTGTTCGAGCCACATACCGATATCATCGTCAAGGATAGGCGCGATACGCTGTTTGGTCACAAAATCTGTCTGACCGGAGGCGCGTCGAACCTTATTTTGGACTGTGTCATCACCGAAGGCAATCCGGCCGACGCCGACCTGACGATACCGATGCTTGAGCGGCAAAAACAAATTTATGGCCGCTATCCCCTCAAGGCCAGCTTCGACGGCGGTTTTGCATCCAAGGAAAACTTGAAGCGAGCCCAATCGCGTAAGATCAAAGACGTCTGCTTTGCCAAGAAACGAGGTCTATCTGAAACCGACATGTGCCGCAGCCAATATGTGTATCGTCGATTGCGCCGCTTTCGAGCGGGTATTGAATCCGGTATCTCCTGGCTGAAGCGTTGCCTTGGCCTGACCCGCTGTACCTGGAAAGGATGGGACTCGTTTAAATCCTATGTTTGGTCTTCGATTGTGGCCGCCAACCTGCTGACCATCGCCAGGGGAAAAACAGCCACTTGAGACCTTAATCGATTCCGCATCGTGAAAACTGGTTGAACAAGTGCGCTTGCATTAAGCCGATTTCGGTAAATTAGCCACAAACCGATGTAGCGATGGTGAGAAAAATCCTGCCGAGGATTTTACCACTCTATTTTTTTGCGACTCGGCTCTGAAAATTACCATTTATGGATCGACACTAGCTACGTACTCCACGTAGCTGCCGACCCTTTGGTAGCCAGTTCGAATATGTCTGTATGGCAAATTTGGGAGATGGTATTGGTACCTGTATCGACATCGAAACCGATGTGGGACTGACGTCGGATGGATATCTGCAATCGGGGTCAACCTGCACAGGTTGGAGAAAATGCAGGATTCTTTCGTTCCAATATTTTCCAAATGCTTATTTGGAAAAAGGGCACCTTAACTTCCCGCCGGTAAAATATCAATCAGGCATTGATTTGCTCCACCTGCTATCGATTTTTTAAGGATTGATGTTCCTCCCAATCTGCGAATACACTGGTGATCAAATTCCATGGTAGCCTTGCAGACTTCAAGATCGTCATTGTGCCCATAGCCGATTGGGCACTCCAAAAATTTAAACTCGACTTTACGTTCATTTTTTCCAGATACTAACATTGAAGTCAAAAAGGTCCAAAATTCTTAAATACTCTTTAGCTATTTCAACATAATCGGTTCGCTCCTTAACGTTATAAAGACCCTGCCTTACCAGCATATTGGCGCAAGTTCTGAAGTTCAGTCTCAGTAACCAATATCCAAAAGAACCCAGAAGTCCTATAGGCCTTGCTATGGCTCCCATTCACCTAAAGTTGCCCGTCAATCTTTTGTATTCAACTTCTGGGTCTGGATCATCTCAAAAAAGTGGACACACCGAACAGCCAAGTTGTATGAGGCAACAGGAGGTGTTCCACCATGGGAAAACGATTTGACAAAGAATTTAAAATCGAAGCGGTGCGACTGGCTTCGGAGCCAGGCAACACACAGTCCGAAATCGAACGCGACCTTGGCATCAGCCAAGGCATCATCAGTCGCTGGAAACGCGAGTTGCGTAATGATGGCGACCAGGCGTTTCCAGGTAAAGGCCGCCTCAAGCCAGACGACGATGAGTTGCGGCGTCTCAAGCGTGAAAACGAGCGACTTCGGCAGGAACGTGACATCTTAAAAAAAGCCGTGGCCATCTTCTCGGAGGACCCGAACAGATATTCGGGTTCATAGACGGGCACCGCACTCTTTGGAGTGTTGAGAAGATGTGCCGGGTTCTTTCGGTGTCTCGCAGCGGTTATTACCATTGGCGCAACCGTCCCGAGAGCAAACGGGCGATTGAGAATCGGCGCCTGGACGTTCACATCAAGGCCATTTTCAACAGACATAAAAGGCGCTGTGGCAGTCCGAAAATCACGGATGAACTCAACGACATGGGATTTCCAGTCAGCAAAAACCGGGTTGCCCGCAGAATGAAGGAAATGGGGCTGCGTTCGATCTATCGGCGCAAATATCGGACGACCACCGATTCGAAGCACTCCTATCCGGTCGCGAAGAATCTGTTGCAGCGCGATTTTACGGCGGACGGCCCTGATAAGACGTGGGTGTCGGATATCACCTATATCGCTACCGCACGTGGCTGGCTCTACCTGACGGTCTTTATCGATCTGTTTTCCCGTATGGTGGTCGGCTGGGCGCTGAGCAGTTCTTTGAGCACGGAAATGGTGCTTACAGCGCTTGCCCGCGGGATCCGCAAGCGTCGCCCCGGTCCCGGATTGATTATCCATTCGGATCGCGGGGTTCAGTATGCGTGCAAGGATTTTCGAAAAGTGTTGAATAAGCATGGTTTCGTTCAAAGCATGAGTCGCAAGGGCAACTGCTGGGACAACGCGGTGGCCGAGTCTTTTTTCGGCATCATCAAATCGGAATTGATTCACCATGAACGCTTCAAGGGGCCTCAAGACACCTTGAGGGCAATATTCGAGTACATTGAGATCTATTACAATCGGAAACGCAAACATTCTACATTGGGCTACAAAACCCCAGCCCAATTCGAACAGACCATGAAATCAGCAGTTTGCTTTTAACCGTGTCTACTTTTTTGGGGAAAGTCCAGTCTGATTCTTGTTTACCAAATCCCGAAATCAAACCGAGGGACCGTAAAAGGAGTGAATCGAAAATGCGGACGAATAAATTGCCTTTTAAATTTGGATTACCATCAAGGTAAAACATTCGACGCAACTCTATGCACTTTTTCTCCGGTGGTGGGAACTCCAAGCCCAAAAAATTTTGGTTATCTGAAACAGCCATAAGAATTACCTCTCTTTCTTTATATAAAGATAAGGCCAAGATGGCGCAGAAGGAATAAAATAATATAAAAACTAATACTTATAAGTAGATGGTCTGGGTAGGAAATCCGAAATTCAAATTAAAATCAAGATACGCAAATGGATACGCGGCGATCCGGCCAGCCCCGAAAACGTGTGTTTCCGTCTATCTGACAATTTTGTTCTAAAACGGTATTGGTACCTGTACCGGGGCCGAAGTCAGTTCCGGCTTCACGAAATGTGGCTATCTGTAATATGGCTGGTATAGAAATTGGTTGAAGAATCACACATGATAGTAGCATGAAGTAGTTAGGCACTGAATCTTTGATCGGTCGTATAATATACAAATTTTTATGGATTAATTCGAATTAATTTACGACCAAAAGTATCACGCCTTGGTATGCATTGATCTTCCTGAACGTTGAATTCAAGTTTACTTTTCTCTACTATATTTATGGCATACCTTCCATGAGTAGTCTTGCACATATGACTTTCTAAAGGAATTAAAGTAATATTCTTTTCTTCTATTTCGATTTGTCCTTTTTCTGTCGGCCTTGTTTCAATTTTCTCGACATCGTAGGCGATTATATAAGTTCCATCTTTGCTGAATTTAACAACGCTTCTTAAATAATCTCCAGTCATATCTTGTGTCCAAATTCCTATTAAATCATTTAGTTGAATATTATCGTCTTTGCATAGGGCACTTTCGACTGCTAAGAAAGACAGAAAAATAATTGTTACAAACGTAATTTGGGATATTAACTTCATGTGCGTTTCCTCCCGCTAATTGTCGAAATTATGTACCACGTCCATAGAACGTGGTCCTGATTGGTCAAATTTCAAAGCCTATTCACCCCATGCTTTCCTCATAAACTCATCGGTATTGAAGATATAATCTCTTGCATGTGTAGCCTTACCAAACTTGAGGGTGATCACAGTCACCCCCCTAAATTGGACCTTCTTGCCGTCCTTGTTTATATTATTTTCTACAAATTCAACTGTGACGACATTTGTTCCAACAAAATCGAGTATGTTTTTTACACAGACGTTTTTCGGTGTGAAATAAATCGTTGGAAATTGATCTAAGAATTTTTGGAACCACTCTTCAATAGCATGTATGCCTTTATATTCCCCGCTCGCAGATATGTCTCCGGGATAGATCCAGGTAGCGTCATCCCGCCAGGTAGCAAGGAAGGTTTTGATGTCTCTGTTGTTTAACAAGTCGTATGAGGAAGTAACCTTACTCTTGGCGATTAGTGCTCCGATCATGGCACTCTCCTTTGTATGAATCGATTAAGGTTCTTCGGAAGGGTCAGTCTAAGAACAGATTGTCAGTTATCTGATTATGTTTGTAGGCTCTGCTGATTAACTTTATTCTATCCCCATCAATTTCATTGTGGCAGCAGCCCCTGATGCAAGCTTCAATGAATATCGAAAATCCGGTACGCCATAAAAGACCATGTATAGATTTGCAATTGCTTCGTTTGCCTCACCAGCTTTAGTTTTATCATATTTGAATATCGTAATAGCTGTAATCCCATCATCCCCATCAGGATACGTATATGGACCAATCATTTCTACAAAATCAGGAAGTGGTTGCACCTTAAGAAAACGTTTACCTAATTCATTAGCGGATTCTGTAGTCCATTTTGAAATGCCTATGGTAATCATTCCATTTACCTCCTCTAATTTTCAGATTTTCTTTTTGATGTAGGCATTTATGCAAATTTTTATATTTAGAGGCACCACCTCCTCTCAGTTAAAACAAAAAAGCCGAACTGCTCCGTAAGTGACTTTGACGATGTCACCCTCGGCAGCCCGGCTGTCTCAGACTAACCCAGATTCAAAAATATCAGCGACGCAACGAGATCATGGAGACCCGTGGTTTTCCGCCCCTATTTTGCAATGGGTTTGGCTTTTCACGAAAAATAGATTGGACAAATGAATTTAACAACGGTTTTGGGATAATGTCAATTATTCAATTTTGGGAATAGATGGTTTTGAGCGACCGCACTAAAGCAAAAGTCAAAATACGGATTAGTAAATGGATACATGGCAATACGGCCGACCCTGAAAACCTGTATTGCCATCTATCTGACAGAATTGTCACTTTGTGGTAATAGCAGAACCAAATCCGGATATGGGGCGAATTTGATTTTTAGAGTCCGGGTGTTCTGCATCCTTGTGCGACATCGCTAATTATGGCACAAGTTTCGATTTAAATGGGGTGACACTTTTTCGGGTTTACGGATGATGATCATCCGTTTGCGCTCCATCCATTTCCTGGCCGATACGCGCCATGCGGTCGGATCGATCTCATTTTTCCCGGCACGCTGAGAGATGTCAAGGGCCAGATCAAAGATCCAGTCATACGCCTCCTTTCGTTGACGTTTCGTACAGCGCAACCGCGATGACGAAAAATAAGCCCGGCAGGCGTTCTTGCCGGACAGGCTGCGCCGGGGAAGGTGGTTCCATGCATGAGCGGCGTTGTCCACCTGCAGGGCCAGTTCCTTTCTCGTATCGGCGGCGTGCTTCCATTTCCTCAACCAGGTTTTCACCTCCCCCTGGCTGTGTTCGATGGCCCCGTTGTAGCTGGGCGTGTAAAAGGGGCTGTTGATCGGGATGACCATATGTTCTTCCAAAAGCGCGTTCACAGACACATGGTTCAGGTTGCCGGCGTTGTCCCGCTTGATGAACAGCGGTGGTCCGAAGCGGCAAAAGTGCCGGGACAGATGACCGGCGATCTCCTCCCCGCAGGGTTCGGCCGAACCGGTCAGGGGTGCGAACTTGTAACGGGAGCACAAGTCCTGGACGTTCTGGACATGGCAATCCCGGTACTCCAGACCGTCCATTGCCCATGACAGATCCGGCTTCAGCCAGACCACCTGGCACGGCTTTGCGTTGGTGGCCGACCGAACTTCCCGGACCAGTTCATTCAGTTCCCTGCGGGAGATGCTCTCGGCGTGGGCGTCATGAAGTCTACCGGTACCGCGGCTGCGTTTGCGGCCGTGATCCAGATCCCGGATCTGTTGCTTCAACCCGGCCAGATTCAACGGCCGAACCTTTTTCGGGCCGCGTTTTTCCAAGGCAGAATGCCCGCTGGCAATCCGCTGTTTCCAGCGCATCAGGGTTCGATAGCGCAGCCCCACCTGGGCCGCACAGCAGGCATACGACAGCGAGAATTTCGTTTTGGCATCCTCGATCATGGCCACCGCCTGTCGGATGCGCTCATTTTTTTTTCGCCCGGTCGCTGCCGGTTGAAGGAAGCTTGAGATCCATCAGCACGTCCTTGAGTGCCATTTTGTGGTTCAGCAGGTCGATCTGCCGGTTGGCTTCCCCGAGCTGCTTCTCCAGCCATTGGCGATGGTCGTCGGCAGGGTGCGGCGGTCGTCCCGGCAGCTGGTCGGTCACACTGTCCAGAAGGGCGGACAGTCCCCGCTGCTCCCACTTGTAGAACGTTTTGCGTGAGACCCCCAGGCGGTCGGCGGCCTGGCCGGCAGTCAGCAGGCCGCAGCGGACCTTCATGATCATCTCGGCTCTGCGCCGCGCCGTCTGACGGGTCGATGGTTGTTTGGCCATAGGTGTCCTCGCCTATCCGGCCGCAGCTGCCTTCTGGATCGATTGGAGACGCTTTTCCAACTTGCCGGGTTCGCTCAGCTTCTTTTCGATCAGCCGTGACAACCGCTGGTTGATCGGCGGCAGCGGATCCTTCTTGTTTGGGTCCAGGGCCTTGAGCATCCCCTCGATGGCCAGGTTCTGCCACTGCCCCAACAGCGTCGGGCTGATCGACAGTTCCTGACACACCTGGGCGCTCGTGCGGCGCTCGCTCCAGATCGACAACACGGCCGTAATTTTCTGCTGCGGATCGAATACTCTGCGGATTCGTTGGTTTGTCTTCATGATCTATATCCTTTCTTGCATCGTACACAAGTTCTTTTTCGTGACTGGCTTCGTCTACCAGCATCCTGACCTTACCCTTTTCGGCACGGATGACCACCGACTGGCCGCCCATGCGGCCGACCATGTAAAACGGATCCACCGGTCGACCCCGGAGGGCCAGCTCCAGCACGTTCTCCTCGAGGCCGCGCTGCAGGGTCTTTTTCAGGTCGTGGGCGATCTCGAAAAAGCGATCGGCCGGGCAAAGGCCGCCGATGCCCTGGTGGGGGCGCTTGTGGTTGTAATAGTTGATCCAAAAAGAAGTCCGTTCCACCGCCTGCGCGAAGCTGTCGAACTGCGCCCGCTGAAGGAACTCGCCCAGGATCGATTTCCAGAAGCGTTCGATCTTGCCCAGCGTCATGGGATGATGGGGGCGGGAACGGATGTGTTTGACGCGGTCTTTTTTCATCTCCCGTTCGAAGCGGGTCTTGCCGCGCCAGTTC
This sequence comes from Desulfosarcina widdelii, assembly GCF_009688965.1. Lineage (GTDB taxonomy): Bacteria > Desulfobacterota > Desulfobacteria > Desulfobacterales > Desulfosarcinaceae > Desulfosarcina > Desulfosarcina widdelii. The sequence goes on from NZ_AP021875.1 coordinate 2,261,522, forward strand.
GTATACTGGCGACCGTTATCGGTGAGCATCTCTTTGGGAACCCCGTACTCGGCCACGCCCCGGCGGTAGGTCTCCAGCACGTGCTCGGCGGTCTGGCTGCGGTACAGTCCCAGGGCGGTGATGTAACGGCTGTAGTCGTCCATGAAGCCGATCAGGTAGGCGTTACGACCCGCCAGGCGGAAGGTCATGATGTCGCTCTGCCACATCTGGTTGGGACGGGCGCGTTCGAAAAACCGGGGCTTGGGCGGATTCCTTACCGGTTTGCGTTTCGCCTTGTTCACCATCCCCTTTTCGGATAAGGTTTTGTGGACGGTGCTCTGGCTGGTGGGAATCAGGAAAAACCGTTTGAGAACGTCGGCGATGCGCCTGGCACCGTACTCCGGATGCGACTTCTTGACGGCGATCGCCCGTTCCTGGATCTCTGGCGTTACGGAAGGCTTGCCGCCCGGCCGAGGCTTCGGCGTCAGCCCTTCGACACCGCCTTGCCGGTAGGCGGAAACCCAGCGCTGGATCGAGTGTTTGCTGATGCCGAACTCCGTGCTGATCAGTGCGGCACTGTAGCCTTCCTCCAGGAAGAGCTTGACGATCCGGAGGCGGAACTCGACGGGGTAGGCCAACGTCCGTGAAGAACGTTTCCTATCCCCTCCGGCTTTCCGTTTTTTCTTTTTCATTGGGTGATCTCCTTTCTGTGTAATTGGTTTTTACACTCAGGAGTGTCACCCCATTTTTTCAATTTCGGTGTGCCATTAACTGGAAATTAGGACAAAAATGAAAATGATATTTTCCGTTTTTGGACTATTATTACTTGCTTTGATTGGTATCTACTATTTATTTAATCCAGAGACAAAAGACCTCAATGATGTTGAGAGAAAAAAATTAGGCGGTACATACATTAGGCTTTCAAACGGTATCACGCACTATAAATTAGAGGGACCAGATAATGGAGAGTTAGTTGTTCTTGTTCACGGAGGGACAGTTCCACTATGGACCTGGGACAAACAAATTCAACCACTAAAGGAACAGGACTATCGAATCCTCAGATATGACATGTATGGCAGAGGATATTCGGACCGCCCTAACGTAGTATATGACCAACAGTTATATCGGGCACAACTTTTGGAACTGCTTGATAAACTTGGATTAAAAAAACCATTCGACTTGATAGGATTATCCCTTGGCGGAGGAATTGCCACTACTTTTACTGCCCATCATCCTGAAAGAGTTCGAAACCTTGTTTTAATCTCACCACTGATTAATGATTTCAAAGTTCCTTTTTTTGTTCAAATACCTATCGTTAGAGAATTCATTACACGATTGGCAGGTATTAAGATAATAACAAATCGATTTATTTCTTTGTTTGAAGGTAGTCCAGAGGCCAAAAAATATTTACAGCTATTTACAGAGCAAACGACTTACAAGGGATTCCAAAGGTCTCTATTATCCATGCTCAGAAACGATGCTATCTCTGGAGATTACAGCCCTTCCTATCAGAGCGTGGGTGAACAAGATAGAAAAGTGTTTTTAATCTGGGGAAATGAAGATGAAGAAGTCACTAAGACCATGATTGATCGAATTAAATCCTTGATGCCCGATCTTGAATTCAAACCAGTTGAAAAAGCTGGCCATGGTGTTCTTTTTCAAAAACCGTATGTTATCAATGAGTTGATCACCCGTTGTTTAAAATGAAAATAAAAACTGATCTGCCCATTCTGCCGACAGTCTGACATCCAAGACAATCCGGTAAAGACAGAGTGCCCTTCCTGTTATACGGCATTCGAGATTGATGACCAGAGCGAATGCGTGCTCGTTGATATGGAGCTATTCAAGATACCAAACCTGTCGATTCATAATCTGGTCACATGAGTAAATTTTCGTCCATCAAAAATTTTACCAGATAGAGGTTAACAGGGGCAGGTACGGGAGAATCTGAGCTATGTGAATATTTGGTGGCGATAAGGTGTAAGGGGAATGGTTGTTGTGTTGTGCGTTAGCCAGTGCGGACTATAGCGGTTGGCAACCGTGCTCTTCAAAACTTCAAGTATTGTTATGGCTGGTTCTATTCGTGAGGGCTGATATACCTTAATATCTAAATCAGTACCTGCCTTTAGGGCACCTTCGACAACAGTTGTCCAAAAAACCGCTTTGGTCCCCTTTGGTATGACCAGCACTTTCACATCTGCGAAAACTGTTGATGAAACGGATAACAGGACGGCCAGGAATACAACCATTGTTCGAATCAGGAGTTTATTCATGGGGGAACTCCAGTTCAGATTGGCTTCTCCTCAATCTTCAGATTGTCTTTTTTTGTTTCGCACGCAGTTATTCTCTTGAAGGCAATGGTGTTGGTTTAGGAGGTTTAGGTTTGCCACCGGGAGGTCTGCCAGGAGGGCGCTGTCCTGGAGGTTTGCCCGGAGGCCTTATTCCAGGGGGCCTGCCTGCCGGAGGCGTGACTACTATTATGCCACGACTGTATCCATCGTCTTCTTCATCCTCCTGAATCTCATCTTCTTCTTCCGCCCGACGTTTTTCGGCCTCTATGCGTTCGGCATGCCTCTCCGCATGTTCAAGTTGTTTTTGCTGAATGTATTCATCCGCTTCTTTGACGGACTCTTCGACCATCTGGTCATATGCCCGACGGTGCTCATCAGTTGCCTGAGCATCTATGTGATCTATTGAGCTCATAAAAACGAGTACGATTATCATTGACCAGATTCTCACAGTCAATCTCCTTGGGTTGTGCGCAAAAAGACGATGTACCTAAGTTTGTCCGCCCTTTTTAAGGAACGTAGCAAACTTTTTATCTTCAATCATAATGTGGTCAAGCAGCCAATTTTTGATGAGTTTTATGACTTTAGTATTTAAAATAAGCTTCCCTTCTTGTGTTCCTCTTAAATATGAGTAAATCATAGTGCCAAAATCCTTATGCTTTCGACAGTGTTTTTACTATATCAGGGTAATTAATTTTTTCCAGATATTCTTCTTCAAACCTAAAATGTGTTAGTGCATATTCATGCATGGCGACTAAGGCTTCTCTGCAGATGTCATTGTAATCTAAATCATTTTTATTTAGCATGCGTTCGTGCCTTTTATTAGAGATTTCAATCCATTTTTTGTGTTGGTTACCGGGACTTCTACAAGGTTTGGGTGGTCCCGCAAGATCTCTTTATCGCGCAGGGCGCTGGCGTCGATAGTAAGATTATCTGCCCAAACAAGGTCTCGCTTGGGGGGCAGACATCTGAAAGTGACGGTTGCGCCGATGCGTCGGTATGCCTCGGTGAGAATGGCCTCCACCTCCGGCATATCGCACTGGTCTTCACCGATATGCCACAGGCCAATGACGAACATGTTCTGTTCACCTCCGGCAACGGCAGCGACGGGGTACAGACACAAGCAAATGGCTATGCCGCACACGATCAAGCGTTTCATTGAATAGAAACATACCACACCCTATGAAGAGCCACAACCGAAGGCTTAAGTGGCAATTGACGCGGTTTCAAACGGGGTGTAAATTGGTTTCTAAATGGAGACATAAAGATGAACAGATTCCAGGCAATGGCACAGATAATGGCGGTTTTGTGTGAAAATAGTCGCCTGCAACCCGGGAGTCCGGAATACAGGGCGGCAAGGAAAATCGTCTCCAGGAAAATTGACCAGCTTGGTCCGAAAGTGGCCTTGGAACAGGCCATAAAATGGAAGGGGCATATCCTGGATCAAGCCAGGATCGAGGACATGATTGAAGATTTGAAGGAAAAGTTCCCCTACCTCAATTTTTGACAACTCGCCGGCATCCCGCATCGTCCACTGTAGTTAAAGGCTTCCTGGTCTGGCATTTCACCCTGGCGTAACTTTATTTGGTTCGGTTTACCGTTCTGTTCTATTTTGATATATTATTTATTTAGCCTCCCTGCTTTGCGACAACAATCATTCAAATGATGATATACTGGTCGTCCGTTTCGTTTGATTTTCCGCCATTTTGAGATCAGTTTGAATTGAACCTTCATGAAAGGCTGATTCCATGCCCTCGGGCCGTAGAAAACGCAAACTGAGCGCTATTCTCAGTGCCGATGTAAAAGGGTATAGCCGCCTTATGGGAGACGACGAGCTTGCAACAGTTGACACACTAAAAGAATACAGGAAGGTTCTGGCAACCCATATCGACCAGTACAACGGCCGGGTGGTCGACTCCCCGGGAGACAACCTGCTGGCCCAGTTTTCAAGCGTTGTGGATGCAGTGGAGTGCGCGGTTGCAATACAGGGGGATATCAGCGGAAGAAATACTGCGTTATCTGTAAATCGTAAAATGGAGTTTCGTATCGGGATCAACCTTGGAGATGTTATCGAGGATGGGGACCGCATTTACGGCGATGGAATCAACATTGCGGCCCGGATAGAAGGCATTTCCGAAGGCGGCGGCATTTGCATCTCCGGCACTGCCTATGACCAGGTCAAGAACAAGCTAAACCTGGGTTTTGAATTCCTCGGAAAACAAACCGTCAAGAATATTTCCGATCCTGTGAGGGTATATCGAATTCGGCCTGAGTCCAAAACCAGCGGCGAGGCACCTGGTCGGAAAAGGAAAAAATCGGGTCTGTGGCGAAAAGCGATTCTGTATGGGGTTTTTATCCTGACGATTACAGGTGTTGCGTGGGCGATTTTGATTTTTTTTCTTCATTCAAGTCCTGAAGATGTCGCTTCCGTTGAGAAAATGATGTTTCCCCTGCCCGATAAACCTTCAATTGCCGTGTTGCCCTTCGTCAACATGAGCCGCGATCAGGATCAGGAGTACTTCGCCGACGGAGTCAGTGAAAACATCATTACAGCCCTTTCCTATATTCCCCAAATGTTCGTCATCGCCCGCAACTCGACTTTTACATACAAAGGTAAACCGGTTAAGGTCCAGCAAGTGAGCGAAGAACTTGGCGTTCAGTACGTCCTGGAAGGAAGCGTCCAGAGGTCCGGCGACAAAATCAGGGTAACGGCCCAGTTGATAGATGCCACTAACGGTCACCACCTGTGGGCAGAGCGCTATGATCGGGAACTGAAAGATATTTTTGCCCTGCAAGATGAAATCACACTGAAAATTCTCACTGCCCTGCAGGTCAAGCTTACCGAAGGTGAGCAGGCCCGACTGTGGGGTACGACGGACAACCTTGAGGCTTGGGGCAATGTCATCAAAGGAACTGCCCTTTTTGAGCAGTTTACAAAGCAAGGCAACTCCAGGGCACAGCAGTTCTTTGAACGGGCCGCAGCGTTGGACCCGAATTGGGATATTGCCTGGACCATGTTAGCCTGGACGCACTGGGCCGAAGCAGGTATCGGATGGGGCGAGTCTCCTGCCGAATCTATCCGGCAAGCGATTGAATTTGCTGAAAAGGCCGCAGCGATCAATAACACCCTGCCTGAGGTTAATTCACTCTGGAGCAATATCTACCTGGCCCAGGGGGAGTACGATAAGGCCATTAGTGAGGGCGAGAAGGCAATCGCCCTTGGCCCCAACAATGCTTTATGTCATATCCTTTTGGCGTATACCATGACCGCTGCGGGAAGGTTCGATGAAGCGATCGAACTTGCCGAAAAAGCCATGCGCCTCAGTCCCTATAGCCCGGCCTGGTATTTAATGATGATAGACGATGCCTACCGAATGGCCGGTCGTTATGAAGAAGCGCTTGCCATAGGAAACCAACACCTGGATCGTTGCCTTCAAGGCGAGTGCGAGCCCTTCACGGCGCATATGGGCCTGGCAGCGACTTACATTGGTCTTGGCCGAATAAAAGAGGCTCGAAGTCACGTCTCAGAACTATTAAAAATAATGCCCGACCTTTCCTTGGACAAAGCGCGAAACATGTTCTCATTCAAAGACCCGGCCCACGTGGAACGCTGCCTTGACGCCCTGCGCCGAGCCGGACTGCCTGAATGAGTTAACGATCATTTTGGGGTCTGATCGTAATCTCATGTTTTCGGCATTAAAAAAGGTCGATTAAGGTGATTTCGGCCGCCTGTTTTCAGTATTTTTCAAAACATAACAATGTGATACTGCAACTCCTTTTGAGACCCATTTTTTTGGATAGCCATGGTGCACCCCTCTTGCCATGATTTTTTTCACTGACCCGAGCTGCATCCATCCAAACATTTGAAAAAAACGTGATTCGAAAGCTAATCTCAACACATTACAGATGCACCAGTCTGATCGCTACCCCAGTATTTTGTATTTGCCTTACAACCTGACATGCCAAGTTGATCGATATCTTACTGATTTCTTTGGACTTTTTTTCCATCGCATCGCTGCCGAACAATTGATGCCGCAAAGATGACATTAACAGCGATTGTCAATTTGGTTTAAAAGAAGTAATTTATTCCTGAAAAATAAGCGAATCAGCACTGTCAAAACATCGGCGGTAATAATGGTCGGAACGCCACTGCAAAAAAATCTGAAAAATAGAATTCGTCATCTCGAAACAAGAGTCAACGTTTTGGAGAAGACTAAGAATTACTACAGAGCCTTCTTCGATCATAGTTTGTATGGTGCGGTTATCCTTGATCCTGAAACGTTGCGGCCTATCGAATTCAATGATCAGGTATGCAAACAACTGGGCTATACCCGTGACGAATTCGCCCGGCTACGCCTGCCTGACATCGAAGCAAAGGAAAAGACCGAAGAGACGCGGGCGCATATTCAGAAGGTATTTAAAGATGGTTCCGATGACTTTGAAACGCTGCAACTGACAAAACAGGGTGAAATCATAAATGTTCAAGTTACAGCACAGGTAATTAATATTGAAGATCAACAAGTTTACCACTGCATCTGGCGGGATATCACCCAAAAGAAAATAGCGGAAGAAACGATTCGCAAGAGTGAAAAGCATTACCGGCTGCTCACAGAAAACGCGACCGACACGATATGGATGATGAGCCTTGACGGCAAATTTCTTTACCACAGCCCTTCGGTCCAAAAGCTACGGGGCTATACACCATCGGAGGCCAATCAAATCACCCTGGAGCAGACATTGACGCCCGAAAGCATGTCATTCGTTCGAGGTATTTTCCAGGAAGAAAGCAACAAGCCCTTAGAACAGCGATGGGCGGACCGGACCATAGAACTGGAAATGTATCGGAAAGATGGCACCACTATTTGGGTGGAGGTGTCCGTAAGGGCGGTAATGGATGAAAACGGCGATGTTACAGGCCTGCAAGGCAGCACGCGTAACATAGAAGAACGGAAACAGGCGGAAATTTCCTTGCTTCGGTCTGAAAAAAAATGGCGAAACATTCTCGTCAACACCCCCCAAATAGGCATTTCCTTAAATTCAGATGCAAAAATAATATTTGCCAATGAACATTTTCAAAAACTGACCGGCTGGAAGGATAAGGAAATCGTCGGGCAGGATTGGATTGACATGTTCATTCCCGAAGCCATACGGGAAGAAATCCGATCTGTATTTGACCAAACCATGAGTCAGAAGGAGGCTCTTGAATTCTCAACCTATGAAAACGAAATTCTTACAAGATCCGGGGAACTTCGTCATATCGGCTGGTCAAACGCTTTTACAAAGGATGCACATGGAAAAATTCTGGATGTCACTTGCCTGGGCGTCGATTTAACGGAACGCATCCATGCCGAACAGGCGTTGAAAGAGGCCAAAGAAAGATTTCAGGTTCTCGTCGAGAAATCTCCAATGGGGCTGTCTCTGATTGATCAAAACGGACATTATAAATATCTAAACCCAAGGTTTGTCGAAATGTTCGGGTACTCCATAGAGCAGATTCCTACAGGCAACGATTGGTTTAAGAGGGCTTTTCCAGATGAAAAATACCGCAGCCTGGTCGTTGATTCCTGGATAGAGGACAAGCAAAATTATGGTGTCGGTGAATCCCGCCCGAGAACCTATATTGTCACATGCCATGACGGTTCAAAAAAAACCGTCAACTTTAAACCGGTGACACTGCGTTCTGGAGATCAATTTGTAATTTACGAGGATATCAGCGATAAAATAAAACTTGAAGATCAGCTCCGCCAAGCGCAAAAAATGGAGTCCATCGGCACTCTGGCCGACGGGATCGCCCATGATTTCAACAATATTTTAACACCTCTGCTGGGATATGCCGAACTGCTTAAGGTAGATTTGCCGGAGGGCAGCCCGTTGCAGCAATATGTGGATGAAATCCTTCGTGCGACCTTGAGATCAAAAGATCTTGTCAAACAGATCTTAACATTTAGCCGTCAATCAGCCCATGAAGTGATGCCCGTTCGCCTCCAGAAGATATTGAAAGAGGCGCTCAATTTGTGCAGATCGACAATTCCTTCCAATATCGAAATTGATTGGAATGTTCGGGATGACTGCGGCTTGGCAATGGCGGACGCCATCCAGATCCACCAGATCGCTATGAACCTGATCACCAATGCATACCATGCCGTAGAACCTGCCGGCGGAAAAATATCCGTTGAACTCAAAGAAGTCGGAATAGAAGGTGGTGACGCTATCAGCAGTTTACTGAAGCCAGGCCGGTACGCCCTGCTTTCAGTTTCTGACACGGGCTGCGGTATTGATCCGGAAATAATGGACAAGATCTTCGAACCCTATTTCACTACAAAAGAGAAGGGAAAGGGAACCGGCCTCGGGTTATCCCTGGTCTACGGCATCATAAGAGAGCATAATGGCGATATTAAAGTATACAGCGAGTTTGGGAAAGGGACGACCTTCAATGTATATTTACCATTGATAGAAGAAGCCGTTGAGACGTTTAAACCGAATCCCGTTGAAATGGACATGAAGGGAAACGAGCGAATCTTGCTGGTTGACGATGAAGATGCGATCGTGCGGCTTGAAAAAAAGCAATTAGAGCGGCTCGGTTACCATGTAGCCTCCTTTATCGCCAGCCCCGACGCCCTGGAGGCCTTCAGATCCGCTCCCGAAGCCTTTGACCTCGTGATCTCGGACATGACGATGCCTTATATGACAGGCGACCAACTGGCCAAGGAGTTAATCGAAATCCGACCGGACATACCCGTTATTATATGCACCGGTTTCAGCGAAAGGATTAATCGGAAAAAGGCTGCGGCCATCGGGATCAAAGGCTTCCTGATGAAGCCCGTCGTCAATTCCAAAATTGCCGAGATGGTCCGCAACGTCCTGGATGGAGCCAAAAAGAATACCCATGGGAGATTCATGGCCACATAAAAAAAGGCATCTAAGGTTTTCTGACGATATCAAGAGGGCGTACGCACTCGATCCCAGTAAAATTGTGGAGTTTGGGGGACGGCTAATCTCTTTTTTTCCTGAGGATCGTTTTAGGGGGACGTTGCTTTCTTTTTAAACATAAATCTTCGCCCTTTTTTTCTACGGCAAAAAGGGCCGTTTCATCCAAACTCAATGAATCTACCAGTTTTTTGGGAATGATAAGGCTGCCGCGACTGTTGATTCCAACGATGTTGTTCACCTTCTTTTCCCTGGTACCCTTCTTTATGGACGGCACCTTGTCCAATGCTACAAGAGCGTCCATATAAGCAACCTTAAGGGCGCCCAAAGATTTAAACCCGAATTGTTGCATGATTTCCTTGCTGGGTTTTCCCATTTCGATTGCCTGAACCAAGGCGTTGTGATCGATTAACCGTTTACGAACCATCATCGTTCCTTTACAAAAATTTCATCCATCAAATATTGCGATTTGTTGTTGTATCAATGTTTACATTTTTACGCAAAACCTCTCGCGGGAGAGCGCAGCTTATCCCTCCCGGATCTGCAAGCGAGGTTCGGAATGCTTTAAAAAAGTCGCATTAACAGAAAAAACGGTACGTATAATACCGTTGGGTTAATGTCAATTGTGGAAGAAAAAAAACGCTGGTATTGGCTTAATAGTGGTCCAGGGCGGGATCCTCGAGCTTGGATGCCTGTTCAGTTGAATTTTAGGCAATCATTGCTGCGCATCATTTTGATAAGGAACTTCTTTCCACTATAATTTCTTTATGTTATTGAAAACACCGCGAGCCGGAAAAATACGCGACGGAAAGACCGTGAGCACAAAAAATTCCATCTATTTTTGCTTGTGCGGCCTGAAAACGATAAAATTGCAAAGTTTGCAGATGTCGAAGCCGGGGTAGGTTTCTCCCGTTCGGGGGAAAGACGGACCGCCATCACGAACCGTTCGCTCCAGCATCCAATGAACCGTAGGTTCTACATGATCTCCGGGCCACACCCAATTGATTTCGCTCTGTTCGGTTTTGCCGGCGGTTTTGCTGCTGCTGCACATGGGGGTGATGTTTGGTTTGGCCGTAACGTGGCACTGGACGCAGCCATGGCAGATCGAGGAGTTCATCGTCATGATCATCTCGAAGGGATGTACGTCATAGGCCGCACACCAATCGTTGCCGAGGTGATAGGCCTGAAGAACGTCGCAGACGCCATGAACCACATCCGGTTTAAAGGGGGCCTTGTGCAAAGGGGCGGTGGCAAAGGCCAGCAGCCCTTCAGGGAGACGTTTTTTGGTGCGGACGAATCTTTCAGCCTGATCCCAGCTTTTCGTATATTTCAAATGACTCTTTATTTCGGCGTCGTCCAACTCTTTCCACCCCATCACGTACTTGGCGTTGGAGCATCCGGTCTCATGGCTGGTTCCCAATAGTATATCACCGCGCATTCGGGATGCGGCGATGAAATGGCAGAAGGTATAGGCGTGCATGGCCGTCTTGTACTCGTTGTTGTTTTTGAAGTCCTCAATATCATCTTCGGAATAGAAGTACTTTACGGCCACCGGATAATAGGTCGTTTTGAGAAGATTTCGCAACGCAAAAACAATGTCTGCATTGCTGAGGACACCGCTATTTCGGTCTGCGTTGTCCAGAAGCGCTTTGGCCAAAGCGACATCATCCAGATACATCTGGCTATTGATGGGAGTTGCTATTTCACGGGCTGCCGGAGCGGGATCGTATGCCATTTTCAATCCTCCTTTGATGGGTATGAATTGACGTTGTTACAGGTCTTATTGGAACATGGGAATAGTTGATTTAACCGAGAATCAAATGTCATGCCGTTTTGCGTATTTCTCGAAAAAATTATATCTAATTGTAATTTTATAAGAAATTGATCTCTAAATGGACTGACAGGTATTTCTTACATGCTTGCGTGGGTGCGTTGTGTCTCTTATGTAATAACCAAAGGGTGCAAATCGTTCCGCATTCACCACGGCGTTGGATGAAAGGTCGTGGGCTTTCTGATGCCCGGCGTTCATGTTCAGTTTTGAATGATATAAAAGGGTAGGCGAAGGATATCTCAATTCAGCAGTTCAACATTGTCCGATATGGCCAGTTCATTGAATCGCACAACGATATGATCCGACAGGAAATCCACCGCTTTCGAAGATGGGCTCGGGGCTTTGATCAGTGTGACCACGGCCGAAGGCAATTCCGGGAATCCGTCCGCCGGCCCGAGAATCCGGACGCCCCTGGAAAGTGTGTTTCGGCCGACCGGTGCAATGGCCAGACCCCCTTTCACCGCAGCCAGAAGGGCAGAGGTGCTGGGACTGGTGAACGCAATACGATAGTTTCGATTCTGGCCGTCAAGGGATTTAATGGCCCACTGGCGATAAATGCATTGGTTGTCGTAAACAGCAATCGGCAGCGGTTCCTGCTCATGGGTTAGATGCTTATTGGACGTTATCCAGACAACTGGCTCGTGATGGATGGTCACACCGCGTTGCGGAACTTCGCTGTTGATTACCACGGCGAGATCAAGCTCTTTTCGATCGACTGCCGCTGCCAGTTGGGGGCTTGGATCGCATAAAACATCCACCTGAACCTGAGGGTAAACGGCTGTAAACCGGGACAGGACTTCCGGAAGCATTCGGTCGGAAAAGTCGTACGGTGCTCCCATGCGCACACGGCCTGAAATTTCCGGCCGTGAAACTGCAGCAATGGCTTCATCATGGAGGCTTAGTATCCGACGGGCATAATGAAGCAAAGTCTGTCCCTCGGGGGTGAGCGTCATCGATCTGCCGTTGCGAAGAAACAACGGTTTTCCCACCGCCTCTTCCAATCGCTTCATCTGCATGCTCACGGCGGACTGGGTGCGGTGCACCATCAAAGCCGCAGCTGTATAGCTTTCCGAATCGGCCGCGGCTATAAATGTTCGCAGCAAATCTGTGGATAATTCCAATTCAACACCAAATACATCAATTTATTTTATGTTTCGCATAAAAACAATTCATTTCCCTTATAGTTTTGTATGACTTATCTTTCTCTAAAAGTCAACAGGAGGGAATAAAATGAGATTTTTCGGAGACGCACAACCCAGTCATTTATCCATCAAATTGTTTGTTTTGGTTAAAATTCATCCCGGACCAAATGAGAAAAGATCAGTCGCTATGGTTGATGCTTTAGAGCGGGATGAAGGGGTTATCTTCTGAAGCACCCAGAACCACAAAAAATGAGTCATCATAGAGAAAACTCCGAATTTTCCGAAACCGGTGAAGGATGCTACACTCGAGGATTTCTTGCGCAACTACTGGTGCCCACATTACGATGCGTGTTTGGTGGAAGCTGCGGCTTTAAATCTTGACCTGGACTGCAGCCGGTGTGGCTATAAAGATGCCATCGTACCGGATGTCTCTTTTGAATGTGTTCTCCCATAAACATTTATGAAGGCGGCAATATCAAATGCGAATTGCCAATTCAACATAGGAGGCGTCATAGTCTGGGATATATCACCTCAGGAGAGTTCAGCTCTCTTTACAGTTGTTTATCGATATGGCGCATAATCAAATACAGGGTACCGGCACTTCCATGGTTCTGCAAGCTTAGTTCGATTTCACACGCGCCACCAAAGGGGATCGATACCGGCACTGTGCGTGTTTTCCTGTCGTACCGCACCGTCAACGAAGAAAAGGTAAACTGCCAGCTTGGTGGTCGAAGGGAATTCGTCATACCGCTGAACGAGTGGTTCTACGGCGCCTTCGCCCAATAGGATGACAGCCGCTGCAAGGTCCGTGCAACTCCCGCAGCTGTTTTTGGACTCGGCAAGAAACAGGTCTACGAGCTTTTCCGGCAGCCTGCTCAACCACTTTCCGGCTGCGACATCCGACAGTTTTTCCGCCCTGCTGCGTTCGGTTTCGCTTCGGGCCTCAACGAACCGGCGGGCAGACAGTTCTTCCAGGCGCTGCCGGATGCCAGGCAATGCTTTGTCCGCTTCCCACGTCTTTTCCACAATCACCTTGTTGCTCTTTGGGAAACGGATTTTGCTCACATCTTCGTTCAACCCGACGCACACGGAACCAGCCTTAGTGCGGCCTTGTTCGAGTTTCGACCAATGATCAATGTTGGAGAGATATACGTACGGACGGCGATAGATCCAGATGCCGGGATCCTGCTCGCTGCGCATGCTGATAATATAGCGCAGTCGATCCAGTTCCCAGTTGAGCAAAGGTTTGATATACAGTCGCCCTTCCCTTTTCACAAGTTTTGGCTTCCACTGCTTGACGACTGTTATACAGCCGGTTTTAAGGTCTTTTACACAAAGTTGGATCCGATCGCTTTTCACCTTTACCCGCGTGGGTTTGCCACCCATAAAGGGAATGATCCCGCCCCCGGAAACGGAGTAGCGGTACTCGCGTTTGAAATAGGCGATCCGATCGCCGGTCGAACTGACAACCGGAGTATAGTGAAGTGTGGCTGCATGCAGGGTTCCACTCACTACCAGTGAGATGAAGATAATAGCAAGAGAAGCCATCATGCTTTTTAGCATCGCAACTGGTCTCTAATTTTATCGGGCATCATGATCTCACAGGATTGAGAACCGTTTCTTGCACTGCTGAATGCGATCCTCCCTTGGCTCGGCACAGGCTGCCGATTTGAAGTTAGAGGATCTGCTAAAACCTTGATGCCGAAATCCGATTGCGGTGGCGTCTTCGTCCGGTGATGATAGCGGTCTTGCAAGCAGCCAGTCGCCGGTCAATCGATGCCATTGAGCCAAGCCAACGCCTCTTTGTTGGATCGGAAGGCCCGATTCGCGATGGGGTGGCGCTTTACTTCAGCCAATGATGCGTACATTCGAGCAAGTCCGTAAAGCAAATCGCTGGATCCGACGAAGGCTGACTTGCCGCCCGGCCGCATATCCGAGAGGCTTTTGGCGGCATCGATGATTATCGTTAAATCGCTGCTGGGCAGATCCGTGAAGTCTCCTTCCAGAAAGTCCCAGAGTATTTTGGTGGTGATTTCGGTCTGGTAGAAGGATTGGAGTGCATCGATAATATCGGACGCGATGATCCTGCCCGAAAACCGGATGGTTGTCTGGTCGAGGGCTTTATCGATTGTTATGTCAAAGTTCGCCATTTGACTGCCGTTTGTTGCCGGAATGGTATTATTTGTTACATCAATTCATTCAATGTTCAAGTTTTTTTGCTTTTTCGTCGGTACCGACGAACTGATCGTAGCGAAATCCACGGCAACGGCGCAACATAATTGCAAGGACCGGACAAAGATTATTTTTCAGTAATCTTCGTGTCATCTTCAGCTAAGAAAGATACGGTATGGTTAGATTATGAAAAAGGAGTTCAGAAGAACTCTGGAATTTTTCCCCTTCCTCCTTCCCACAGAAACCGGACTGCCTTGAGCGGCCCGGTTTCTCTCTTGACAAGCCGAGATTCTTTCCGTCGGCAAATCTGTTATGGGAAAAAAACACGTTAAGAGATGCGCAGCCACGGTCGATAAACAATTTCAGGTGGGTAAGGAGATTTCTTGAAACACTCGAATCTAATAAAACCGCAGGTTTCCGATGACAAATAAAAACCTGGATCCAATTTTCGACCATTTTTACGTCGCAAGGCAGCCTATTTTCTACAATCGCAATAGGATATGGGGCTATGAACTCTTGTTTCGCGCCGGCCCCGAAACCAAAAATGCCGAGATTTCCGATCAGGATCTTGCCACGCTCAGCGTCGCCTCCTGCGGTTTTATTAAATCCCAGGAACTTTCCGACCAGTCCAAAAAAATTTGCATCAATTTTACGGAAAAACTCATTTTGGAGGGTGCGCCGCGTGGATTGCCGCCCACCGTTACGGTCATTGAAGTCCTTGAAGACATCACTCCCACGGATGAACTCGTTCAGACGTTGATCGAACTGAAGCAAGACGGGTATCTTGTTGCCATCGACGATTACGAAGGCAAAGAGCTGCAAAAGGAATTTCTTGATCTCGCCGATATCGTCAAAGTCGATATCCTGGGAAAAGACCTTGACCAGATAAAGGCCATCTTTTCTTCGCTTGAGGGCAATCGATCCATAAAACTTGCCGAGAAAGTAGACAACGAAGAAATCATAACCCATCTTGAGCAGCTTGGGTGCGACCTGTACCAGGGGTATTTTTTTGCAAAGCCCGAAACGTTGGAAGGACGGTCGCTTCGTTCTACCGAGGTTTCAAAATTTCGCATTTTGCAGGCATTGGCAAATCCATCTTTTCCTGCCCATGAAATGACAGAAATCATCGAGGCGGATCCAAGCATAACGTATCGACTGCTTCGCCTTCTCAATACACCTGCATTCGGATTTTCGATCAAAATCACATCCATTCGCCATGCCATCCTTCTGTTGGGCAGCAAACGGCTGAGCTACTGGCTTCGCATGGTGGTTACATCCGATTTGATGGGGAAGAATAAAACGCCCGAGCTTTATCGGATGGCACTCACCCGTGGACGAATATTGGAAGAATTGTGCAAAGACGGACAAATACAGGTCGCAAGCTCAGAGACCATGTTTCTTTTCGGGATGCTGTCCCTGATCGAAGCCATGCTGGGGGTTCCTCTGGCCAATATATTGGAAGAACTTCCGCTTAGCGAGGACTTAAAGGGAGGCTACCTGGATCGGGGATCGACATATTCGAAATATCTTGAGTTGCTTTCGGCGGTCGAAAACGTGCGTGCGTCCAAGATCGAAGCGTTATCCCGGGAACTGAATATCGATAGCGGCATGGTGGCCGATGCATCGGTCCGGTCCATGGCCTGGGCGACCTCGTTGTTCAGCCAAATTTTGTAGTTTTGAACGATCGAGGCTTCATCGATCAGGCGCAATCGAAATAATCTCAAAATCCATAATCCCAGAATCCAATTGACATCGAAAATACCCTTCCTTATACTGCCGCCATTCCTCCAATGTTTCTTGTAAACGCTCACCAGTAAGGACTTTAAATGGCTTATACCCGGGAACTTTTTCCCAAACTCAACTTTGTCTATACGCTGGCGACGGGGACCCTGGACGACCAGCCCCTGATGATTCACCTGATGAGCTTTTATGCGGAATCGGAAGATTATGAGGTCATCCGGGAGTTGCTGGACACCCGAGGACTTCAAAACGTGGAAGGATTGACCGTTCGCGGGATGATCCGGGCGGCCGAGACCCAAAAAAAACTTTTTCCGGGCAGGGATTTCCGCGCCGCTGTGATAGTCAATTCGGCCGAGTACAGAAAAGGCGTGGAAATTTATTCATCGCTGGCTAACACAAAAAAGCTGCAAATCAAACCGTTTGAAAACGGATTGGACGAACCGCTGGTATGGCTCGGCTATAACAAAGAGAACAGGATCAAAATCAAACGTTTCATCAGCCGGCACACGCCCCTCAGGCAGCAGCACCACCCGATTCCCGTTGAGGTGTAACCCCTTCCCTTCCATTTTGTACGGTTGCCAGTCCCAGCTTTCGCCCGCATAAATCTTCAATTCCGTTTCTCCAAACTGGAAAGGAGAACAAACCTGCTCACCGACGCTAATGATCTACATAGGGTTTCCTTTCCGCTAAAAAAAATCGGAACCGGAGCTGAGGGGTGCATGGAAGGCGGCCACAAGGGTTGTGATCACCTGGACATTGAACTGTCCGTTGCGGTGCTCCGGTTAATTATAAAGTAAGAACCATATAAGAAAGATCAAGGCATCGACAGATCAAATGTCAACCTTTTCACCGGCTGGCCTGGGCAGGCGGGATGGACAAATCCGATTTTTCCTGATCCCCTGCCGTTGATCCTTTTTTGTATCAATCAAAACGGTTATGGAACGGTAAAAAAGACTTACAAAAAATCCACACGAGAACGGGGCCCCCAATGGGCCCCGCCTTCCCATGAATCGCACCAACAGATGTTGCTGGTCAACGTTGAATGACAGAGCAGGACCTGTGCCAACGGATAGATCAAGCCGCAACCTTTTTATTTTTCATATAATTTCAAATTTTTTAGACAATGAGTGGTCGAGAATATTTGCTGTTTTGTGCACATATAAAAGTAAAGGTTCTTTAAAAACATGATCGCTACGAACAGCCGACTTTCTGATACCTTACTTACTTTTAAATGTCAGATGGAAAAGCGTTCGACGATTCCACCCCCTTTTGGATCACCATGCGTTGTGATATTTTCATTTTCTGAGAGATGAAAACTTGGTACATTCCATCAGTACCCAAGCCTGCGTAGGCGAAACGGATCGAAGAAGGAGCGAATGATGGCCGGTGGCTGGTCCCGGGACGGCGCAGTACAGGAACAAATCGATGCCAGTGTGGCGGACTCGGTCAAACAGGCCAGGAGCCGCCTGCCGGCCGGCGAGAGCCTGACCCACTGTGAACAGTGCGAGGAAGCGATTCCGGAGGCCAGACGCAAGGCCATTCCAGGCGTTCGCCTGTGCGTGGACTGCCAGTCGGAGTTGGAGAAGCAACAGACAATTTTCTCCGGATACAACCGCCGCGGCAGCAAAGACAGCCAACTGCGATAATCGTATTCAGGATGGTGTTGCAGGGTTGCCCACAACGATTTCATCCTTACAATTTTTTGGGAGTTCGTAAAATTTATGGCAGACTTTTTATCGAGTCTGTTGTATAGAAACAACTTCGATCAAAATTTACAGGCCAGTAGCTCGAATTGGTAGAGCACCGGACTCCAAATCCGGGTGTTGGGGGTTCGAGCCCCTCCTGGCCTGCCACCTTGAAACAGGGAACCTGAGTATCGCTCGGGTTCCCTGTTTTTTAGGCAAGCCAGGCAGGTTCAAATAATCTACGATTGAGATCGCACTTCCCGCTGATCGCCGCTTTAATTCATACAAAAAACGAATTTCATTCAGTTGAAAAATTCCATGCGGAAACAGCTAAAGTTTTTTCCAAAGACGACCAATACCAACCCAAAAGAACAAGTACATCGGATTTCAATCTTACTCAAACGAGGAGGTTCGGGCATGCTGAACCGGTTAACCGTCAAAGGCAGGATGTATATTATCAACATCGCCATCCTAGTGCTTTTTGTCACCATGTTGGTATTTTCCGTTCGCAACAGCAACGGAGTCAAAGATCTCGGTTTGAAAAAAATCGGCGAAGTAATGCTGGAGGACCAGAAAGCCCGCATTCAGCTCGCCAACCACTCCGCCGCCCTGATGGCCGAAGCTGCCGTCAAGGGGGTACAGGACGAGGAAAGCGTCAAAACAATCGTTCGGAACATGGTTGATAAAATCATATATGAGAAGGACCGATCCGGTTACTTTTTCGTCTACGAAGGGACGGTGAATGTCGCCTTTCCGGTTAAGAAGGAAAATGTGGGCAAGGATCTGGGCGGCCTGGCGGATAAAAACGGCGTCAGGGTGATCCAGGAACTGCGTGACGCCGCCAAAGCCGGCGGCGGTTTCGTCCAGTACATCTGGCCCAAACCGGGCGCCGGTGAGCAGCCCAAACTCTCCTACGCGGAAATGATTCCTGGCACCAACTTGTGGATCGGCACCGGTGTCTACATCGACAACATCGAGGCCTACAAAAATCAGATGGCCGAAGAGATCGGCGTCATGGTGTCCAAGCGAACAACGACCATGGGGATCGTTTCGGGTGTGATTTTCGCCGCCATCATCGCCCTGTGCCTGTTCATCGCCTTTGGCATCGTACGGGCATTGAAAGAAATGATCGTAAGTTTCCAGGATATCGCCGAGGGTGAAGGGGACCTGACCAAGCGCATCGCTATCCAATCCAAGGACGAAATCGCCGAACTGGCCGGCTGGTTCAACACCTTTTTGGAAAAGCTCCAGACCATGATCAGAAAAATCGCCGACAACTCCACGAAGGTCGATCAGTCGTCCACGGAGTTGTCAGATATCGCCAGTGTAATGTCCTCCGGAGCTTCCGAGACCTCGACGCGTGCAAACAATGTGTCCGTGGCCGCCGAAGAGATGAGTTCTAATTTGAACAATGTAGCCGCGGCCATGGAGCAGTCCTCCACCAATACTTCCATGGTGGCTACCGCCTCCGAGGAGATGACCGCCACCATCAACGAAATTGCCCAGAACGCCGAAAAGGCCCGGTCCATCTCCGATCAGGCCGTACAGAAAGCCGGGGAGGCGTCAAACCAGATGGATGAACTGGGACAGGCAGCCCAGGACATCGGCAAGGTGGTAGAAACCATCACCGAAATTTCCGAACAGGTCAACCTGCTGGCCCTGAACGCCACCATCGAGGCGGCCCGGGCCGGCGAGGCCGGCAAGGGCTTTGCCGTGGTGGCCAACGAGATCAAGGAACTGGCCAAGCAGACCAGCGAAGCCACCCTGGAGATCAAGCAGAAGATCGAAAACATCCAAGGCAGTACCGACGGCACGGTGCAGGGCATCAACGAGATCTCCGAAGTGATCGCCAATGTCAACGACATTGTCGGCACCATCGCCACGGCCGTGGAAGAGCAGAGCGCAGCCACCCAGGAAATCGCCAACAACATCGCCCAGGCAACTCAGGGTATCCAGGAAGTCAACGAAAACGTCAACCAGAGTTCTACGGTGGCGGCAGAGATCACCCAGGATATCGCCGTGGTCAACCAAAGTTCCGCCGAGATCGCAAGCAGCAGCGACCAGGTGAAGGTCAGCGCCGACGATCTTAAACGGATGGCTACCGAATTGAACACGATTGTCGGCAGCTTCAAGATATAAACTATTAGGGAAAAGAAGGGTCGTTTCGATTGAAGGGAGTAGAAAACAAGCAAACCCTTAAAGCCAACCCCACAGCTAACGAGAAGGACGCTTCCAGTTGCAGGGAGGCCCACCTGAATTTGGCCCAGATCCTGGAAGGCAACCCGATTCCCACTTTTGTGGTCAATGCGCAATGCAGAATCACCCACTGGAATCGGGCCTGCGAACTGCTGACCGGCATCCCGGCATCCGAAACACTCGGGACCACCAGGCATCGCGACGCTTTCTACTCCCATAAAAGAGAACTAATGGCTGATCTGATCGTCAATCGAACCTGTTCCGACGATCTTATCATGGCTTACGGCGGTAAAGTCAAAGACTGCCGCCATACCTGGAACGGCTACGAGGGAGAGGATTTTTTCCCAAAGCTGGGTGAAAACGGAAAATGGCTCTTTTTCACCGCCGCGCCGCTCACCGATGCCGACGGGAATATCTCGGGGGCCATCGAAACATTTCAGGACATCACCGACAAACGAATGGCCGAACAGGAACTGCGCGCCAGCGAGTCGCGATACCGCCAGCTTTTTGAGTCGGCCAACGATGCCATCTTTCTTCTCAAAGACGGTTTCATCGTCGACTGCAACCAGAAGGCACTGGCTCTGTTCAACAGTTCCCGGGAAGTGATGACAGGTCTTTCGCCTTTAGACCTTTCACCGCAATACCAGGCAGATGGGATATTGTCCGAGGACGAAATCAGTCGAACACTTGAACTGCTGCAGCAGAATAAACCTCAATTTTTCGAATGGCGTTTTCTCAGAAAAGACGGGTCCCGATTCGATGCCGAAGTCAGCCTGAACCGTTTCAATATCAATGGTTCTCTCTACGGACTATCCATCATCCGTGATATCTCCCTGCGCAAAAAGATGATTCGTACCATCGAAGAGCGCCAGTTTGCCTTAGATGAGAAATCAACCTACCTGGAGAAGGTCAACCAGGCGCTCAAAGCTTCGCTCGATCATCGCGAGGTGGAAAAGCGGGCCGTGGAAGAAAACATGCTGGTCAACCTGAAACGATTTGTGTTTCCTTACCTGGGCGAACTGGAAACCTGCAAACTCGGTTCGGAGGCCCGGGCCTACCTGAACATCGTCCAAACCAATCTCAACGACATCGTTTCCCAGTTTTCCAAAACCATTTTTTCCAAGTACATCGACCTTACTCCCACGGAAGTACGCATCGCCGATTTTATCCGTGAGGGCAAAAACTCGAAAGAAATTGCCGACATGCTGGCTCTGTCCCCCAGTTCCATTCAATGGCATCGGAAAAATATCCGCCAAAAACTTGGATTAACAAATAAAAAACTAAATCTGCAAACCTACCTGAACTCCCTCTCCGAATAAGGGCACCTCCAATACAGGGTGTTTTTTGCCCCCATTTTACACCATTTAAACCATCGTTAAGTCTTTTCTCGATGCGGCGATATCAGCAATTGAACGGCCAATTGAATTTGCCACGATACCGGCTGCGATGGCGAGACCAGAAGACAGGGTCGGTCATGCGGCGACAACGAGCAGAGGAAAGGAGCGACCATGTTGGTACAAAGTGCTACCGATGAAACCGTGAAACCCATTCTGGACGGGCTTCAGGGAATCAACCGGTATCTGGCCATGATCAACAACCGGCTTGAGATGCTTTTACTATCGGATCTACCGGACTATGTCATGACGGATCTGGTCAAGGTTTACCAGGCCGAAGAGGAAGCCAGTCAGATCGTGCGAAGTTTGAATATCTATTGCCATAAAACCTTTTAATATCCTCAACCTTAATTAACAAGGAGCGTTTGAAATGAAAATCAATCTGCATTCTATTTCCTCCAAACTGATTCTCGGCGGTCTCGCGGCCGTCCTGGTTCCGCTGATTATCGTAGGGTATCTTTCCTTCGCCAAGGCGCGGACCGCGCTTATGGGTCTATCCAAACATCAAGCCTCGGGAATTGCGTCGGATCTGGCCCGTATGACACATGATATCATCGAATCCGAAATCAACAAAGCCAACGCCCTGGCCAACCAGAAACGGATTATCCAACTCAGCGGTGCCGTCGCCGATTTCGGCATCGAGGCAAACAAACAGCCGATCAGCGATATGTTTGCCGACCTGGGTCGCCAGTTCCGTAACATGGGGAGCCACTACCAGGGGATCTTCCTTACCGACACCCGCGGTGAACTCTACACGGGCGTGCTCGAAAGCGGCAAGGAGTATACGGGCTCCAATATCGGCAACCGCGACTATTTTATGGCCGCCAGGGATTCGGGCAGACCCGTTCTGAGCGACCTCGTTATTTCCAATAGTACGGGCAGACCCATTGCTGTTGTCTGTGCACCCATAGAGACGGACGGAAAATTTACGGGCACCTTCGGCCTGGTGATCAAGGCGGAATATTTCTCAAGCGTCATCTCGAAACGCAAAATCGGGGAAACCGGCTACGGGTATATGATCGACAACAAGGGCATCATTCTGGCCCACCCGAAGACCGAGCATATCCTCAAGCTGGATGTTACCAGCATCGGAGACATGGCCTCGATTAACAAGCACATGCTGGCCGGTGAGACCGGTGTGGAAGAATACGTCTTCAAAGGTACTCCGAAAATCGCCGGGTTCGCTCCGGTTGGCGTCAACGGCTGGTCCATCGGCGCCACCCAGGACTCCGCGGAGTTTCTGGCCGCCTCCAACGCCATCCGCAATGCCAATATCGTCATCGCGATCGTGGCCGGCCTGATCGTGGCCGTGCTCGTTTTTTTCTCCGCCCGGGCCATCGTCAAACCGATCAATGCCGCCGTGGCCGGTCTCAAGGATATCGCCCAGGGCGAGGGTGACCTGACCATGCGCCTGGAGGCTACCACCAAGGATGAGGTCGGCGAACTGGCCCTCTGGTTCAACACCTTCATCGAAAAACTCCAGGGCATCATCAAGGACATTGCCGGCGGGGTCGAGACCCTCTCCTCCTCTTCCACCGAACTGTCGGCCATCTCCGAGCAGATGACCCAGGGAATTCAAAATGTCACCGACAAGTCCAACACCGTTTCCGCTGCTGCCGAGGAAATGAGCGCCAATATGAACAACGTGGCCGCCGCCATGGAACAGTCCGCCACCAACACCAACATGGTGGCCACCGCCTCGGAAGAGATGTCCTCCACCATCGGCGAGATTGCCCAGAACGCCGAAAAGGCGCGCAGTATTTCCGACGAAGCGGCCCACAAGGCCTCCACCGCATCGACCAACATGGACCAGTTGGGCAACGCGGCCAACTCCATCGGTAAGGTGATCGAGACCATCACCGACATCAGCGAGCAGGTCAACCTGCTGGCCCTGAACGCCACCATCGAGGCGGCCCGGGCCGGCGAGGCCGGCAAGGGCTTTGCCGTGGTGGCCAACGAGATCAAGGAACTGGCCAAGCAGACCGCCGAGGCCACCCAGGACATCAAGGACAAGATCGAAGGCATTCAGGGGACCACCACCACCACGGTGGGCCAGATTGCCGAGATCACCCAGGTGATCAATGACGTCAACGACGTGGTGGCCAACATCGCCACGGCCGTGGAACAGCAGTCGGCAGCCACCAAGGAAATCGCCACCAACGTGGCCCAGGCCTCCCAGGGCATTCAGGAGGTCAACGAAAACGTCAACCAGAGCAGCACGGTCTCCGGGGAAATTTCCAGTGACATCGCCGGGGTGAGTGTTTCCATGAACGAGATGGCCACCAGCAGCGGCCAGGTCAACCTCAGCGCTCAAGAACTATCCAACCTGTCGGAAAGCCTCAAGCAGATGGTGGATCAGTTCAAAGTATAAACCGGATTTCGGGCAGCGGGGCATGGTCTGCGACCGCTCGCTGCCCGGCCAACAACGTAAGGACGTTGACATGGAAACAGCATCCAAACCGACCGAGGCATCCGTCAGCATCAATGTAAGCCTGCTCAATTCACTGATGAACCTGGCAGGAGAACTCGTACTATGCCGCAACCAGCTTTTGCAGGCCATCAACAGCGACGACAGGCGGCTTCTGGAAACCACCGGCCAGCACATCGACCTGGTCACCTCCGAAATCCAGGAGCAGATCATGCGAACCCGCATGCAGCCTATGGGCTGCCTTTTTAACAAGCTTTCTCTCCTGGTCGGCGAACTTGCCGGCGAGGCCGGCAAACAGGTCGGGTTGTCCTTCGCCGGGGAAAAAGTCGAGATGGACAAGATCCTCATGGACGCCATGGAGGCGTCCATGATGCAGTTGATTCGAAACACGGTAAAGTATGGCATCGAGACGCCCGAAATCCGTAAAAATCGGAATAAGCCCAATCAAGCCGCCATGGAAATTTCGGCCCGGCACGAAGCCGGCCATGTCGTCATCGATATCGTCGATGACGGAATCGGCATCGATCCGGACGCCATGGTTCGCCGGGCCGTCGACAAAGGGTTGATTGTCGAGCAACAGGGCTTCGAAGTCGCTGCCGAAGCGGAAAAGACGCATCTTCTCTTTCTGCCGGGTCTTTTCGACGAAGGAGAAGAAACCGGCGAGTTCTGCCGGTTCGCCGGCCTGGACACGGTCAAGACCGATTTGGAAAAGGTGGGCGGTGTTGTCGATGTGAATACCCATCCGGACCGGGGCACGCAGGTACGCATCAAGCTCCCCTTAACACTCTCCATCATCCCCAGTCAGATTGTCCGATTGGGGGAAGAACGCTTTGCCGTCCCCCAGGTGAATCTGAATGAACTGCTGCGAATTCCTGCCGACCAGGTCAAACACATGATCGAGACGGTCGGAGGAGCTGAAGTCATCCGGCTGCGGGGGGAACTTTTGCCGGTCATCGATCTGGCCGGCGCTCTGGGAATCGAACGGTCCTTTGTTCATCCGGCGGATGGCCAGAGGTATCCCGAACGCAGGCTTTCCATTGCCGACCGAAGATCCAAAAATCATTCGATTCCCGAGTCAACCTACGAAGGAATGGAGCGGCGCGAGGAGACCGACCGCCGCCGGCACCCGGACAGCGCATTGAATATTGCAGTGGTGTCCACCGGAAAAATCAAATACGGTCTGGTTGTCGACGCCATGAACGACTCTGAAGAGATCGTGGTCAAGTCTCTGGGCAAGCATCTCAAGGGCTGCCGCGGGTTTGCCGGGGCCACCATCATGGGCGACGGCAAGGTCGCCCTGATTCTGGATGTGGCCAGCATCGGCGAAATGGCCGCCCTGCGCACCTGCAACAAAACGGAAGCCGTTGTGGAGGACAAGACGACTCATCTTGAGAAAAATGCCGGCTCCCAGTCCTACCTGTTCTTCTCCAACTCCCGAAAAGATCGGCTGGCCGTTCCTCTGGACACGGTGGCCCGCATTGAAAAAGTCGACGCCGAGGCCATCGAAACCGTCGGCGGCAGCCGGGTGCTCACCTACCGGGGCGGCAGCCTGCCGTTGATCGCCCTGGAAGACGCCATCTGCATCGACCCGCTGCCGGAAAAAGACCATTACCAGGTCATCTGTTTCAACGTCGACGGCAGGGAAGTGGGCCTGTTGGCCGCACCGCCGGTCGATGCCGCCGATGTGGCGGTCGAACTGGATACACGGACCCTGAAGCAGTCCGGTGTCATGGGATCGGCCGTGCTGATGGACCAGACCACCCTGATTCTCGATATCCAGCAGGTTGTCAAAAACGCCAGACCCGAATTTTTCCACGAGGAGTAAACCGATGAAACCGACCAATAGTGCAAAACACGCTGCGTTTTCTGAATACGCGACTTTCTACCTCAAGGATGCCCTGTGCGGGATCGCACTGGATGCCATCCAGGAAATCAACAAGCCCTCCGACCTGACCATAGTTCCCCAGGCGCCGGACTATGTGATGGGCATCGTCAACCTGCGGGGAAAAATTGTCACGGTGATCGATACCGGCAAACGGTTGGGGCTGAACCCCATCGATGCCGGTGAAAAAATGCGGACCATCATCGTAAATGACGGCGACGAGTCCGTTGGCCTGATGGTCGATCAAATCGCCAATGTGATCAAGATCGAACCGGATGGCACGGAAGCGCCGCCGGCCAATATCGGCAAGGTTCCCGGCAGGTGTTTCGATGCAGTCTACAAAACGGAGGATCGCCTGGTCGGACTGTTATCGCTGGACTCGCTCGTCCAGCGATGATGGACCGGAAAAAAACATAATTGCATAAAAGCGGCGTCCCGCAGCGATAAGAGGAGAATGATCGCGGCGGGACGCCGCACCTGCAAAAAAAGCACCCGAAAGCGACATCCCACTCTTTTTAGCTCCGCAGTTGACCCCTGCCGGTGAGATGCAGTATAAATAACGCGTTTCATCATCTTCCGGACCGCATCCGCCAATGAGAATCAAGAACATCGCCAACAACTATTGCTACCGACACCTGTTTCCCCGGGCCGGGTTGCTGCTGGTCAGGCTGCTCTCCCGAACCTACCGGTACGAACTGGTGGATGAACAAAACGAGCAGCAAACGCTGGATGCTTACGGCAGCGTGGTCTACGCCTCCTGGCACCAGCGATTTTTCCCGGGTATCACCCTCTTTGCCACCCGTAAACCGATTGCCATCATGATCAGCCAGAGCCGCGACGGCGAGATGATCGCCCGGGTGGTGGACATGCTGGGGTGGCGGCCGGTGCGCGGTTCGTCCTCCAGGGGCGGTTCCCGGGCATTAAAAGAAATCCGCACCCTGACCCGCCAGGGATTTCGCATCGGCCATATCGTCGACGGGCCCCAAGGTCCCTTCGGCGTCGTCAAGCCCGGCCTGCTCGTCATCGCCCAGTTCGCCGGGGTGCCCATCGTGCCGGTCATCACCTCTGCCGAACGGCGCTGGACCTTCAATAGTTGGGATCGTTTCATGGTGCCCAAGCCGTTTTCCAAAATTGTTGTCCGTTTCGCCCCTCCCATTTTTGTCCCCCGCCGTCTGGATGCCGAGACATTCGAAGCCCTGCGTCTGGATATCGAAAAAAAGATGAAAGCGTACTACGCCCAGACCGATGACGGGTGGAGAAGGCCGAACGCCTGAAAGCGATCGTATCCGTGAACACACCCATCCTCCTCCCGGACCGGCGCTTCCATCCATAAGCAAAAGCTACCGTCAATCCCCAATGCAGCACCAACCCTTCCCCAACGTCAAAATGATGACACGGATGAATCTTCCGCACGCCTTTTCATATTAATATAATCTTAAAATAACAACGAGTTAAAATACTATTTGACCTATCGGCATGTAATTTGCTGAGAACCCTCGCTAAAGGATGTAGAGAATAAAACCGACGGTTTTGGCTGTCAGACCTTAAACCGATGCAGGCCGCGTGCGACCCATAGAACCGGCATTTCGTATGCGCGTGGTGTTGGTCGATCCAATCCCGGATACTGCCGTACGTAAAGTTTTCGTTAAGGGTTCCGGAGTTGCCGATGATTAAGCGCTTATTTGGAAAAATTTCAAGCAACGGTGGTCTTGTCGGCTTTTCCAGGTCCGAGGGGGGCCTGGCTCTGGCCCACGTGCTTCCGCAAACGGGATCGAAACCGCGTTTGACGGTTTGCGATTTTCTCACCAGCGAATCCATCGACGGCCGACTTCTTCTGAGTGATGGCTGCCGGAAACGCGGACTGGAATCCTGCCCGGCGGTCTGTGTTATGGAGATAAATTGCTATCAACTTCTTCAGGTTGCGCCTCCCGATGTGCCCGCCAACGAATTGCGGGAAGCGATCCGCTGGCAAATTGGCGATCTGATCGATTACCCCCCGGAAGAAGCGGTTGTCGATCTATTCCACATCCCCCGCGGGAATCAGCGGCAAAGAGCCAGAACCGCCTATGTTGCGGCTGCCCATCGGGATCGGGTAGAAGAGCGGGTCGGCTGGATGCGGGAGGCTCGCTTGAAAATCCGGGCGATCGACATTCCCGAACTTGTCCTGTCCAATCTTCTCAACCATATTCCCGATACCGGGCGCAGTGTGGGGTTTCTCTATTTTGAAGCCGACTCCGGGCTGATCATTATTTCCAGCGGCCGGGAGCTGTGTCTGGCCCGCAACCTGCCTTTTGGCACCAGCAGTCTGATGGTCGAGGCCAGCCGCCTGGAGCCGACCGTCAATGCCATTGCTCTGGAGATCCAACGCTCGTTCGATTTTTACGAAAGGACTTTCGCACAGATGCCCGTGGGTTCCCTCGTCGTTGCCCCCCAGGAATTCGACACGGATGCGCTTCTTACCGGCTTGCACACATCCCTCGGCATCGATGTCTCGATGCTCGATCTGCAGCAAATCGTCGAATACCCCGATTCGCTGCCTTCCCATGCCGGGCGCTGTCTGCTGGCTATCGGTGCCGCTTTGCGCACTGAAGAGGTCGGCACATGACGCAGCAAATCAATCTATACCAGCCCGAACTGTTCGAAAAGCGCGTCCCCTTTTCCGCGACCCGAATGGTTTGGGCCCTGGCGGCGGTTCTCTTTCTGGTTGCAGCTGCCGGTGTCGTATGCCATTTGCGGTTGTCCGGTCTCACTTCCGATCTTGGCCGTCTGCAGGAGCGCCAGGATGCCGCCATCCGGCAGATTGACGATTACAAAGACCGCTATCCTCCTCGGTCGCCCGATCCCGACCTGCTGAACAAGGTGGAAGAGATGGCCAACGTGCGGCAGGCCAAGCTGATGCTTCTGCAGTTGTTGACCGGAAGCCAGTTGGGCAACCGCATCGGTCTTTCCGAACACCTTGTCGGTCTGGCCCGCCAGGATCTTTCCACGGTATGGCTGCGCCGAATCCACCTCAGTGCCGGCGGCGATCAGTTGCTGCTCGAAGGCAGCAGCACCCGCGCAGCGGATATTCCCCTTTACCTGCAACGGTTGACCGAACAGGAAATTTTTGCCGGTCGCGAGTTCGAACGTCTGCAACTGAACCGGGACGAAAAGGCCGGGACAATCGTCGATTTTCTATTGCAAACCACCCGTGAGGACGCGTCATGAAGGCCCTTGCGGAAAAATTCCGACTGTTGGCCCACTGGCTCGATGCGCGCAGTCCGCGTGAAAGGGTCATGCTTTTCTCAGCGGTCCTGGCCGTCGGGCTATTTTGCTGCTACACCCTCTATTTCTCACCCCAAAAGATCAATCGAGCGGGGATCGAGGCGCAAATCGCCGAATTGAACGCCACGGTAGCCGCCCTGCACGGCCAGGCCGAAGCCATCAAGGCCCAGAAGCAGACAGACCCCGACCGGGAACAACGCGCCCGTCAGGCGCGGTTGCAAAACGAGTTGGAACGTCTCGACCGCCGACTGAAGGCCTTGACCATCGACCTGATATCCCCCCGGGAAATGGCAAAGGTGCTGCGCGACCTGCTGATCCGGCAGGAAGGGATGAAGCTGGTGCATCTTGAGAATTTACCGGCTGAAGATTTGTTTCCCGCGGCTGAAGATAAGAATGAAGTCGATGGCGCAAAAGGTACCCATCTCTACCGCCATCCCGTACGCATCGTCTTTTCCGGCACCTACCTGCAAGTGCTGGAGTACTTGCGGTCGCTGGAAAAGCTTCCGCGCAAACTGTTCTGGGATGATCTGGAAATCGTCGTGGATGACCATCCCCGGGCCGAAATATCACTTACGGTGCATACCCTCAGCCTCAGAAAGGGGTGGATCGGTGCATAGTCGCTTGCAAAGTTGGATCGTTGCCGGCGCGATGCTGCTGGTTGTCGGCAGCCCGGTCTTTGGCGGGGAACCGTTGAGGGATCCGACCCGGCCGCCCGCGACGGGTTCGGGAAAGACCATTCAGGACGGGCAAAACCCGTTGAAATGGAGACTGACCGCCACCATCATCGGTCCCGAACGCCGGGTAGCCGTCATTAACGACCGGGCCTTGCAGATAGGCCAAAATATTGACGGTGCCGTATTGGTGGCGGTGGAAGCCGGCAGCGCCCGTTTGGTTCACGGGGGAAGGGAAATGCAATTGAGGCTGCATGAAATGGCGGTTAAACGAACGGTGAGAAAAACACCATGAAACAAAAAAACGCGCGAAAGCAAATGACCGGAAACCCGTTTCTCTGGTTGCTGGCCGGATTGGCCGCAATGATACTGGCTGCCGGTTGCGCACCGACACCGCGAGGAGATGGCCCCCTGACCAGTTTCGAAAAGGAACTGGATGCGCTGGGACCGCCAGCCGAACCGCTTCCGGAGGAAGTGGCGGCGGCCCTTATGCCCGCAGAGCCCCGGGTGGAAGGGATTGCTGAAGGGGCAGCGGAACCCCGTTTCGACGTTGCCGTCGAGAACGTACCCGCCCGGGAGTTTTTCATGGGCCTGGTGGAAGGCACACCGTATAACATGGTGGTTCATCCGTCGGTGACCGGCACCGTTTCCCTCGATCTCAAGGCGGTCACCATTCCCGAAGTCATGGAGATCATGCGGGATGTTTATGGCTTTTACTCCCGCTGCACCCACACCGGATTCCAGGTCTTGCCGGGCGTCATGCAAACCCGGGTGTTCTACGTCAATTATCTCAACCTCGTGCGCAAGGGATTGTCTCAAACCCGGGTCAGCTCGGGACAGGTCAGCGAAACCAGCAACAGTGAGGATTCCGATGGTTCCCGGTCGGATCGGAACAGACAAGCCTACGATACCATGGTTTCGGGAAGCCGCATCGACACCGAGTCCAAAGCCGATTTCTGGACCGAATTGAACGCTGCCCTGCGCACCATGATCGGCCAGGAAGAAGGCCGCCGAATCGTTGTCCAACCCCAGGCCGGTGTCGTGGTGATTCGCGCCTTACCGGACGAATTGCAGGAGGTCGAACGCTACCTGGCCACCATCCAGGGCAACCTCACGCGGCAGGTGATCCTGGAAGCCAAAATTCTAGAGGTGGTGCTGGGGGATGGCTACCAGGCCGGCATCAATTGGACGGCCATGATCGACGACGTTACCGTGGCCCAATCCCGGGGCGACATCTTTGCCGACAACGGCATGGCCAATATTATCGGCAGCGACGGAGACGCCATCTTTTCGAACCTTGCATCCGGAGCGTTCGGCGGCGTTTTCAGCGCCACCATGGATTTTACCGACTTTCAGGGGTTCATCGAACTGCTCGAAACCCAGGGCGACGTGCAGGTGTTGTCCAGTCCCCGCATTGCCACGGTGAACAACCAGAAAGCGGTGATCAAGGTCGGTTCCGACGAATTTTTCGTCACCGATGTCTCCAGCGACACCGTAACCGGTACCACCACGACCACCTCTCCAGATATCACCCTGACACCGTTTTTCTCCGGAATCGCACTGGATGTGACGCCCCAGATCAACCCCCGTGGCCAGGTGACGCTGCACATCCATCCCACGGTCAGTGAGGTTACCGACCAGACCAAGGATATCACCGTGGCCGGGCAGACCCAGAGCCTGCCCCTGGCCTACAGCACGGTGCGGGAATCGGACAGCATCGTTTCGGCTGCCAGCGGGCAGGTGGTGGTCATCGGCGGACTGATGAAATCCCAGCAGCAGAAGCGCGACGCCGGCGTACCGCTTTTAGGCCGCCTGCCGGCAATCGGCAGCCTTTTCCGCCAGACCCAGAGCATCGCCCGCAAAAGCGAATTGGTCATTCTTCTTCGCCCGCTGGTGGTTGAATCCGGCAGTTGGGAACGGGCACTGAGTGATTCCCGGCAGCGGTTCAGGCAACTGGGCGCCGATTTGGACACCGAGTGGCGTGGGGGTAAATTCGCCCGGCCCGCACGTTGAAGACCAGCTCGACGCAGGAATTTGTGGATCAGTTGAACATGTCGAGAAATAAAGACAAAAATCGAATCGATCGGATGCCAAACGACCCGGATGGTGGCTGTCCTACAGCGACGTCTTCCCCGGCAGCCGGCTGCAGCGGGCGCTGCGGCCTTGTCTGCCTGACCCTGGTTTTGGTGCTGGCTGCCGGCACCGGCGTTGCCCGGTGGAACGGGGACTCTCTTTGGTCGGCGGCGGGGCACATGATCAGCCGTACCGTGGCGATCACCGCTCCTGCCGTTTCCGTGGCCGACGCCGCGGTTCGGCAAGACCCTTTATCGATGCCTGTCCAGCCCCTTGCCGTTCAAGATCGAAGTCCCGAAAGCATAAACGAACCGCCAATATCGACGGCGGAAAAATGTCTCCCGAAGCTGGAAGAGCTCTATCTTGTCCAGGTTGGCGACCAACTGCGGGTGGCGGCGGCGTTTTCCCGGATGCCGGGATACCGGCTGTTTCGACAGGACCGGGGCAAGCGCCTGGTCCTCGAACTGCCGGAAGGGACAACGGTCCCTTCGCTGCCCGATGGTGCAACGCCGCCGATGTTGAGAAAATTGACCCGCGAAACCCTCGGCGGGCGGGTGCAACTGGTGTTTTCCTTTGACCGGGTCTGCCGCTGCGAGGAACAGGAACTCAGGAACAATCCCGACGGAGAAGGCCGGGCACTGCTTTTCGCGGTTCGGCCCGAACCGGTGGCCGGCGGTCCGACTGCCGCACCCGTGAATCCCTCGCCGGCCGAGACGCCCGGCCCCGCTCCCGTCGTCCTTTCGGACACCGGGCAGGCGACTGTTTCGGCATCCGCCCCCCCTGTCAAAACATTCGTCCGCCAGGCGGTTCGAACCACGGATCGCCAACGTGCCGGAGATCTTTACCGGGAAGCGATGGCCGCCTTTCAAAGGGGACGGCCCGGCAAAGCGGAACAGGCGTTGCGGGCGGCCCTGAACATGGATCCGGGGCACGTGGGTGCGCGGGACGCATTGCTGCACCTGCTCAGCCGCCTGAATCGCCGGCAGCAGATCAAGGCCCTGTTGGCCCAAGGGGTGCGCCAAGCGCCCGATCATCTGCCCTACCGTGTCCGTTTTGTCCGCATGCTGATCGACGACGGCGAACTGTCCCGGGCACGGACGGAACTGTCGCGCGATCCCCTGCCCCCCGCTGCAGAGTCACCGGAACTGCACGCCTTGTCGGCAACGGTGAATCTGCGCCAGGGTCAATATCAGGATGCGGCAGAAATCTATCGGACCTTGTTGAAAGTTCAACCGGACAAGGCCGTCTGGTGGATGGGCCTCGGCATCGCACTTGAAAGGAACGACGCCTTTGACCGGGCCCGACAAGCCTATGACCAGGCGCTGCGCCATGACGGATTGTCCGACAACCTGGAAAATTTTATCCGCCGGCGCCTGGCGGCGTCGGGCAGCGGTCAGGCCGGGCAGCCGTTGGCCGGTCGGAATCCTGACGAGGATCGATCATGACCGTACGCAAAAAAATCCGCATCGGCGAACTGCTGGTGCAGCACCGCATCATCACCGACGAACAACTGCGCACGGCGTTGGCGGAGCAGAAGCGGTCCGGCAGCAAGCTGGGACATACGCTAGTGGAACTGGGCTATCTCAGCAAAGCCGGATTCCTCCAATTTCTCGCTCAGCAGTTGCAGGTTCCCTACATTGATCTGAAGCGATATCAGATCGAGGAAGAGGTCGTCCGCCTGCTGCCGGAAATTTATATCCGCCGTTTCAGGGCCCTGGTGCTGGCCGAGAAAAAAGACGGGCTGCTGGTCGGCATGGCCGATCCCACCGACATCTTCGCCTTTGACGAATTGCGCCGTATTTTGCAGCGCCCCATCCATTCGGCCGTGGTCGGCGAAGACGAACTGCTGGACATCGTCGATCGCATCTACCGGCGCACCGACGAAATCAGCCATATCGCCGGTGAACTCAGCGAAGAACTCAGTGAAGGCGGCATCGACATCGAGTCCCTTCTGATCGACAGCGAAACCGAAGACGCACCGGTGGTGCGCTTGATTCGCACGCTGTTCGAAGATGCCGTCCAAATCGGCGCATCGGACATCCACATCGAACCGGACGAATCGGTATTACGCATCCGTCAGCGCGTTGATGGCCTGCTGCACGAACAAGTCATGAAAGAAAAACGCATCGGCGGGGCCTTGGTGTCCCGGCTGAAGCTGATGAGCGGCCTGGATATCTCCGAACGGCGGCTGCCACAGGACGGCCGTTTCAACATCCGCGTTCGGGGGCGCAGCATCGATATCCGGCTGTCCACCATGCCGCTGCAATACGGCGAGTCGGTGGTTATGCGTCTGCTCGACCAGACCGGCGGGGTGCTCGAACTGGAGCAGATCGGCATGTCAAAAGACATGCTGGGCCGGTTTCGCAACCTGATTCACAGGCCCCACGGTCTTGTGCTGGTTACCGGCCCCACCGGCAGCGGGAAGACCACCACCCTCTACGGAGCCCTGAACGAACTCAACGACCCCGCCAAGAAAATTATCACCGTCGAGGACCCGGTGGAGTACCGCCTGCCGCGTATCAACCAGGTACAGGTAAAAAGCCGTATCGATCTGTCCTTCGCCCGGGTGCTGCGGTCCGCCCTGCGGCAAGACCCCGATATCGTCATGATCGGCGAGATGCGCGACCAGGAGACCGCCGAGATCGGCCTGCGCGCGGCCATGACCGGCCATCTGGTGCTTTCCACCCTGCACACCAACGATGCCGTGAGCACCGCCCTGCGGCTGATCGACATGGGCGCCGAAGGGTTCGTGGTGGGCAGTTCTCTTTTAGGCATCCTGGCCCAGCGTCTGGTGCGCCGCATCTGCGAGCGCTGCGAGGAAAAGGACCCGCTCAATCTTCGGCAGCGCAACTGGGTGGAAGCCATGGTGGGCCCCAAGGCACGGCAAATACCCTTCAAACGCGGCGCCGGCTGCCCCCGCTGCCACAATACGGGCTACTACGGCCGGATCGGGGTTTTTGAACTGTTGCGCATCGACACGCCCCTGGCCGATGCGCTGCGGCATGGCGACAGCGCGGAATTTGTTCGCACCGCCCGCAGTCAGAAGGGATTCAAGCCCCTTTCCATGGCGGCATTCGAATACGCCTTCCAGGGAATCACCAGCATGGAGGAAGTAATGCGCCTTTCGGGGCAGATCGATGAATCCGCCAGTGTAACGGATATGACAGCCGCAGTGGAAACCGCCGAGGAGAAAGTCCATGCCGCGGTTTAAGTACCATGCGCGCAGCGCCGCCGGAGCACTGGTGGAGGGCGCCATGGAAGCGGCCAGCGCCAGCGTGGTGGCCAACCAACTCACGGCGGGCGGCTCGGTCCCGTTGCGGATTGCCGAAGAGGCAGCCGCATCCACCAGCGCTGCGACCCGAAAATGGCAATTGGGCGGCCAGCGCGTCAATGCGGACGACCTGATCCTGTTCTGTCGCCAGATGTACAGCCTGGCCAAGGCCGGCGTGCCGCTGCTGCGCGCCTTGCGCGGCCTGGAGGATTCTGCCGGCAAACTGGTCATGGTGGATACGCTCTCGGCGATTCAGGAGGATCTGGAATCCGGCCGGGACCTGACCGGCGCATTGGGACGCCACCCCGATGTCTTTCCACCCCTGGTGGTCAACATGATCCGGGTCGGCGAAAGCAGCGGAAAGCTCGATCGGTCCTTCGACGAAGTCGCCAACTACCTGACACGGGAAAAACAGACCGCCGACCAGATCAAGTCCGCCCTGCGCTACCCCAGCTTCGTTCTCGTGGCGATTGCGGTGGCAGTCACCATCATCACGCTTTTTGTCATCCCGGCCTTCGAGAAACTGTTCAGTGCCCAGGGCGCCCAACTGCCCCTGCCGACCCGGATTATCCTCGGCATCTCCAATTTCGCCGTTTCGTGGTGGTGGGCGATTCTGATCGGCCTGGCGGCGGTCTTTTTCGCCTGGCGGGCCTGGGTTGCCACCGAATCGGGTCGATTGATCTGGGATCGCTTCAAGCTGCACATCCCGGTCGTCGGCGGCATCATCCATCGGGCCACCCTGGTGAGATTCGCCCGCGGCTTCGCCATGGCCTTCGGCGCCGGCGTGCCACTGATCCAGGCCCTGGGCCTGACTGCCCGGGCGGTGGGCAATCAGTTCGTAGCCAAGCGCCTGGACAAGCTGCGGCGCGGCGTGGAGCGCGGGGACACCCTGACCCGCAGCGCCGCCGCCAGTGAAATGTTCACCCCGTTGGTGCTTCAGATGCTGTCCGTCGGTGAGGAAACCGGATCGGTGGACAGCATGCTGCTGGAAGTCGGCGATTTCTATGCGCGGGAAATCGATTACGATATCAGCCGCCTGTCAAGCGCCATCGAACCGATCCTGATCGTTGTTATCGGGGCCATGGTGCTCGTGCTGGCTCTCGGCGTGTTTCTTCCCATGTGGAACATGGCGACCGTCATGCGCGGGGGGTGAGAAATGCCGTGAAACCGAAAACGGAGGTGCATCGCCGGCGCTGGCTGCTGAGGCTTTTGGAATGGGGGGTGCTGGTCTGCGTCATCGCCCTGTTGGCTGGGATGTTCTTAAACCGCATGGGACGGGCCCAGGCGGAAATCGAACGCCGGAATTTTCTGTCCACGGTCAGGGCCATGCGGGCGGCGGTCCTGCTGCAGTCGGTGGTCCGGCCCAAAGACGCAGCTCCCGGCGGCAATCCGGCCGCGGTCTACCGCGAGCAGTTCGGCTTGCTGCCAACCGGCTATGTGGGTCAACTGGACCGGCCGGACCCGGCATCAGTGACCGGCGGCGGCTGGTATTTCGATACCGGCAAGAGGCAATTGGTTTACCGGGTGCGTTGCGAGCGCTATTTCCGGTCCAGCTTGAAAGGGCCGCCGCGGATGCGGCTGGAGATGGTCGCTAAAGAGGATTTCCACCATTTGACTGTGAAGATGCTCAACGATGGAAAATGGCTGGTCGGAGAGAAAAAGTAGCGGACCGAAGAAACGGTTTAATCTGAATCGAGCCGTTGTTCGATTCAGTCGACTCTTGGGTGGATATACAAAACATGGAAAATGAATCGCAATGCAAGGAGAAGAAAATGAGTAATCAAAAAGGTTTTACCATGATCGAACTGGTTGTCGTCATCGTGATTCTCGGCATTCTGGCGGCGGTGGCGCTGCCGAAATTTGTGGACATGCGAACCGAGGCGGCTGAGGCCCAGGCCAACGGCGTTTATGGCGCCGCCCAGGCGGCTACGGCCTTGAATTTTTCGGCCGGACTGGTCGGCAAAGCGGTTGCGGAACGACCGGCCTACGACTCGTCCACTTGTGCAACCGGAGAAATCGATGACGGGACTTGCCTGTTAAACGCGCTGGAGGAAACGCCCGACGGCTGGACGGCGTCGGGCAGCACCATTTCAACGACCATTGGCTCGACCACATACACCATTACGGTAACAGCCGAAACAAGCACTGCCAAAGCAGCGCTGACCAAAAGCTGGTAAGGATCCGATGATTTTGGTGCAGAAGGCCGATCCCTGGTGTTCGGATTGTCACTTGAACACCGGGGGCGCTTTTGGTGTTAAGCCTCATGGTTTCACCCTGGTCGAATTAATCGTCATCCTCGTAATCGCCGGTATCCTGGCCGTAGTGGCGATACCGCAAATGTTCGACGCCACGGCCTTTAAAAGCCGGGGTTTCTATGACGAGGCGGCCGGTGCGGCCCGCTACGGGCAGAAGCTGGCCGTGGCCAGCGGGTGTTCGGTGCAATTGCGCTTCTCCGGCAGCGGATTCGCCCTGTATCAGCGGCAAAGCTGCGGCAGCGGGGCCTTCAGCAGATCCGTTCCCAGACCCGAGGACAGCGGCAGTGCGTTCGCCGCCAGCGCGCCGTCCGGCGTGACCCTCTCCGCCACGGCATCGACCGTCATTTTCGACAGCCTGGGACGGGCGATGCCGGGTGGCGTCACGGTTTCCGTGAACGGGCGCAGCTTCCGGATCGACGGGGAAAGCGGCTACGTGGAGGACCTATGAAACGGGTCATCCGTCCAAAAAACGATCGGGGCTTCACCCTGGTGGAGCTGATTATCTCCATGGTGGTGGTGTCCATCGCCCTGGGCGGCGTGCTGATGGTGATGAACTACACCATCTGGCACAGCGCCGATCCCATGCTTCAGCACCAGGCAGTGGCCATTGCCGAATCCTACCTGGAGGAGGTGCTGCTGCACGCCTACAGTGATCCGGACGGCGGCGGCGAGTCGCTGCGCAGCCTGTTCGACGACGTGGACGACTATGACGGTCTGTCCGATACGGGCGCCAGGGACCAGAACGGAAGCGCCATCTCCGGTCTCGAGGATTATACGGTCACCGTCGATGTCGCCGGCGGCGTGCTGAGCGGCGTCGCCTGCAAGAAAGTGACGGTACGGGTCAGCCACCCGGCCAACGTGGATTTGACGTTGAGCGGCTATCGAACCAATTACTGACGAAACCGTAAAATTGATGGTCCCGAAAATAGTACCAGACCCGTCATGCCGGACTTGATCCGGCATCCAGAAGAAATTGATACAACTGGATAGCGCTAAAGCTTCACTACGTGCGCCGGCCTGCGCCGGAATGACGAAAAAATGAAAAGTCCGACTTTTTGCGATTTCACCAAAAACGAACCGCACAAATCGAAACAATGAAGCAACGGTTCCCCCCAACATGCGGCCAACGCGGCTTCACCCTGATCGAAATGATCGTGGTGATCGTGATTATCGGCATTCTGGCCGCCATGGGAGGGCTGTTCATTTCCCGGCCCATCGAAGGCTATGTCGACCTGGCGCGGCGAACCGCCCTGGTGGATGCCGCCGAAAACGCCCTGCGCCGCATGCAGCGCGACATCCGACAAGCGCTGCCCAACAGCGTCCGCATCGATTCGGGCGGACAGTGGCTCGAAATGCTGCACACGACCGACGGCGGCCGCTACCGGGCCCGGGGACCGGGCAATATCCTGGATTTCACCCAGGCGGACACGAACGGTTTCGATGTACTCGGTGCGCTGTCTGCTGCGCCCGACGTCGGCACTGCCCTTGCCATCTATAATCTGACCGCCACCGGCAGCGTCTGCAATGCCTACCTGGGCGACAACCGGCGCGCGGTCTCGGGCGGCACCCTCACTTCCATCCAATTTTCCCCTGCGTCCCCCTTTCCATTTTCGTCCCCCTATCAGCGGTTTTATCTGGTGGACGGCCCCATCAGCTACAGGTATAACGCAGCCGCCGGAACCCTGGAACGCTATTCAGGCTACGCCATTTCAACTTCCCAAAGCGCCCTGCCCGGCGTGTCGCCCAGCACGATGGCCGACCATGTCAGTTCGTGCACCTTTACCTACGATCCCGGCACGCCTCAACGCTCCGGCCTGGTATCCCTTCGGTTGACGCTGACCGACGACGGCGAGAATATTACCCTGTTGCACCAGATCCATGTGGAGAACGCGCCATGAATCCCCTCGAGTCCCGAAACGGGTTTTCCATCGTCACCGCGATCTTCATCCTGCTGGTGCTGGCGGTGCTGGGAGTATTCATGGTCACGCTGAGCGGTGTGCAAAGCCGCACCTCGTTGTGGGCCCTGCAAGGCGCCAGGGCCTATCATGCCGCTCGCTCCGGACTGGAATGGGGCGGTTCTCAAGCTGTGGTCAACAACGCCTGCAATGCCTTGTCGACTTTGACGGTCAACGGCTTCACCGTGACCCTGGGATGCCAGGCCGAAGGGCCCTTCACCGAGGGGGGCCAGTCCTATTTCGTTTATCGCCTCTCTTCACTGGCCGAATGGGGTTCCTACGGCAACAACATGTACGTTTCGCGACAACTTTCCTCAAGGGTAACGGGGGCGGCGCCATGAAACGGATCAGCGTTAGCAACGCTCCCGGCCTGTGGATTCTGGTCGCACTATTTATCGGCGCGGTGGCACGGCCTTGTCCGGCGGCGACGGAAACAGTTCTGGATACGTTCAGTACCGTCAGCTACAGCAACCAGGACGGCACGGCCAGCTGGAGTACGGACTGGTTGGAGGAAAATGACGACAACGCCCCGGGATCTGGATGGATCTCCATCCATTCAGGGTCCGACAGCCTTCGCATCAGGGGAGCGAACCACTCCAGTTCGGTCGCAATCCGCCGGGGAGTCGATTTGTCCCGAGCTACATCGGCGGTGTTCAGCTTCGATTACGATCGGACCCCATTTAATTCCTGGTGGGACAGCCTCACCGTAGAAATTTCCGACAATGGCGGCAGCACCTGGGATACAGTGGTGACGATCGGCTGGCTCGGCAGTACATCGGGATCATGGAACGACGATATTTCCGCTTATCGGTCGGCCGAGACCTGGATCCGATTTGTGGCTTCCGGATCGCTTTCACCCAACGAGCGGGTCTATATCGACAATGTCCGCATTGCCTACGAGGTACCGGACGCAGCGCAACTGGTCGCCCACTACGCCCTCGAAGGCGACGCGACCGACAGCAGCGGTAACGGCCACAACGGCAGCAGCCAGGGCACGGTCGCCTATCAGCGCGCCAAGATCTGCGATGGTGTCCAACTCGACGGCAACGGTTACCTGACGGTGCCCGACAACAGCGATTTCGACCTGCCCGATGCCTTGACGATGATGGCCTGGATCCATCCCGACACGCTGAGCGTAGCCGATCACACCGAGGGGCTTTACTGCTTCCTGTCCAAAGACACCAATTCCGAATTTCACGTCCAGAGCGACGGCGCCTTGTACTGGTGGTGGCAGGACGACAACCTGACCACCCCATCCGGCGTGATTGACGTCGATGTCTGGACCCATGTTGCGTTCGTTTATTCCCGCTCCGAAGGCAGTGCCCGCGTTTTTGTAAACGGCGTCCAAATTGCAAACCAGGCCTACAATTCTGCATTTCCGGTCAACAACGATTCTCTCTATATTGGAACCGACATCACCACCGGCGGCGGGGAAGTATCGGCACGCCGTTTTTACGGCAGCATCGACGAAGTGCGGATTTATGACGGGGCGCTGACCGAAGCACAGGTGGTCGAACAGATGAACGAAACCGACCCTTGTGCGCTGCCCACCCCCCTGGCCGAGTGGCGTTTCGACGAATGCGCCTACGAGGGATCGGCCCCGCTGGCCGAGGACACCCAGGGCAGCTACGATCTCGTGGCCCAGGGAGTAGTCGAGAGCGAACCGGCAGGCGTGGTCGGCAGGGCCGCCATGGCGGATCGTTCAACCGATTATTTCCTGGCCGGCACGGACGTTCCCATGACCGGCGACTGGACGGTCAGCACCTGGTTCCGCATGCCTTTCACCCACACGGAGGGGTCGCGCTATCACGTGCTGGGGGCCATGGCCGGGGGTGGCAACGACCTGATGTGGGTCGACCGGAACGCCAGTTACCGTTGGGGCGGTTGGGCCAATTCCGTCTCGGCAACGGGCAGCTTCCGCTTCTCGACGCTGGGTGACGGCTGGCACCACATGGTGCTAATCGCCGCAAGCGGGCGTACCGATCTTCACATCGACGGGGTCTTTACGGACAGCATTTCCCTGCAGCCGTCCGGCGACCTGCATTATGTGGGCAACTCCTATGAACAAGCCGGTGGGGAAGAAGGCTTCCGCGCCGATCTGGACGAATTTCTTGTGTTCAGCGGCGCGCTCAGCGCTGACCAGATCCAGAGCCTCTACCAGTTACAGTCGGCGGGTCTCAACCTGGACGGAACGACACGGGAAGAGATTCTCTGCGCCGCGGCCATCGATCACTACGAGATCGTTCACGACAGCGCGGCCCTGACCTGCGTGCCCGAAACGGTCACCGTGCGCGCCTGCATCGATGCCGACTGCACCGAACTGTACGCCGACGATATCACAATCGACCTGTCGCCGGCCGGCTGGATCGGCGGCGACAGCCAGACCCTGAGCGGGGGCAGCGGGACCTTCCGGCTGCGCCACACCACTCCGGAAACGGTGACTCTGTCGGTGAGCAGCCAGAACCCGTCTGCGGACAACGCGAGCCAATGCGTGGACGGCTCGGGCGGCTCCTCCTGCAGCCTGATGTTTTACGAGGCGGGTTTCATCTTCGACGTGCCGGACATGACTTCTTGCAGTTCGGCCGAGAATATCCGCATTGCCGCGGTGCGGGCCGATGCGACGGGCGAGCAGTGCGTCGGCGACGACAGCTTCGCAGACACCACCCGCATCGTCTATTTCTGGTCCGGCTACCAGGAGCCGGCAACAGGTACGCATACCGTTTCCGTCAATGGCGGCGCCGTGGCCGGCGCAAGCCCGGGCACCGCTGTTTCGATCTCCTTCGACGCCCAGGCCGAGAGCCTGCTATCCGTAAGCTATGACGATGCCGGTCGGGTGGAGTTGTCGGCGCGCTTCGACGGCACCGGCGACGAGACCGGCCTGACCATGGTTGGCAGCGACAGCTTCGTTGCGGTGCCCGATCACCTGGAGGTCACCGCCACCACGGACGGCACGACCGCACTGGACAATACCACGTCCGAAGGCGATCCCCACTGGCCGGCGGGAGAGGATTTCGTCGTTGCCGTGAGCGGGGTGTGCGCCGACGGCAGCGTGACGCCCAATTTCGCCGCGACGACGAACTTCAGCGTTGCCGCGGCAAACCCCGCCCCCGGCGTGTTCAGCGGCGGCCCGCTGGCGGAATCCGATTACGGCGGCGGCACGGTCACCGGCACCGCCGCCTACAGCGAGGTGGGCACCGTAACCCTGAAAGCCGAGGTCAGCGACTACCTGGGCACCGGCATCGACATCACCGGCACCGCCGTGGTCGGCCGATTTACACCGTACAGTTTTGCAGCGTCGCCCAACAGCCCCGAATTCGCCCCTGGCTGCACCACGGGCGGTTTTACCTATATCGGCCAGCCTTTCGCGTACACCGTCTATCCGGCGATCACCATTACCGCGCTCAATAAAGACGGCGACACTACGGAAAATTATACCGGGGACTGGTGGAAAATCGCCGACGCCACGCTGACCGACAAAACCTACGCCGCCGAAACCGGCACGCTCGACCTGTCCAGCCTTCCTGCCGGCGACCCGAGCATCTCGGATCTGGGCGGCGGTGTCGGACTGCTGACCTTCAGCGACGGCGGCGGGCTTTCTTTCGTGCGCAATGACACGCCCGACGCGCCCTTCGATGCCGAGATCAGCCTGTCCATCAATGTTCTGGACGCCGACGGCATCGCCGCGACGGCCAATCCCGTGACCTTCGGTGCCGCCAGCGCCGGCAACGGCATCGCCTTTTCCGGGGACGGCAAACAGATGTTCTGGGGTCGGCTGACCCTCCAGAACGCTTACGGATCGGAGCGCGTACCCCTGGCCATGCCCTTCAGGGCCGAAACCTATGACGGTACGGCGTTCGTCGCCAACACCTTAGGTGACTGCACTTCCGTGGCGCTCAATCTGCTCAGCCTGAGCAACGCAAGCGGTACGGTGACCGCCGACAATCCCATCACGGTGGGCTCCGGGAGCAGCAGCGCCAGCCTTTCCAACCCGTTCACGGCCGGGGATGAAGGCCTTGTGTTCAGCGCGCCCGGCTCGGAAGGCTATATCCAGGTACAGGTCGATCTGTCCTCCCTTCCCTGGCTGCGCTACGACTGGGATGGAGACGGCAGCCTGGAAGGGCCGTCGGCACGGGCGACCTTCGGGGTCTACAAAGGCAGCCAACACCACATCTACCTCCGCGAAACCTATCGCTGACCCAACTCGCCATAAAAATTGCCATCGACTTGTCTATAGCACGGTCTTGCTTTGACTTACCGGGCCAATATGCTAATAATGAGAGCCATCTATGGGGCGACGGCT
Source organism: Desulfosarcina widdelii (assembly GCF_009688965.1). Taxonomy (GTDB): domain Bacteria; phylum Desulfobacterota; class Desulfobacteria; order Desulfobacterales; family Desulfosarcinaceae; genus Desulfosarcina; species Desulfosarcina widdelii. The sequence goes on from NZ_AP021875.1 coordinate 2,304,975, forward strand.
TTGGGCGGCGAGCCGGTTCGCCGCCGATCCATGAAAATCCGGATGTGGAGAATCTCGATATGAAATTCACGTGGACAACCCTACTAATAGTGGCACTGATCGCAGGATGCTCGGGCATCCAGGTCAGCCAGGACTATGACCCGGCAACGGGTTTCGGTTCTCTGGAAAGTTTTCGATGGGAAACGACGGTTCAGGAAAGCACCGGCGATCCGCGCCTCGACAATCCGCTGCGGGACAACCGCATCCGCAGCGCGGTGGAACGGGTGCTGAAGGAAAAGGGCTTTGCCCCGTCGGAAGGCGCAGGGGCGACCTTTTTGATTCGCTATCGGGAGACACTGAATAAAAAGCTCGAATCCGCTGGCGGCATCGGATTCGGCATCGGCAGTTACGGCCGCCACGGCGGGGTCGCCATCGGCACCGGCAACAACTTGCGAGAAACCGAGGATGCTTCGCTGATCATCGATTTTCTGGACCCCGAATCGAAAACCCTGCTCTGGCGCGGCACCGGGACCCGGCGTTTCAAAGAATACGACGACCCGGCCAAAGCCAGCCGGGACATCAACCAGTTGGTTGAAAAGATCCTTGAACAATTTCCCCCGAAAACCTGACGACCACCGACCGTCGTCCACACAAGCGCTCCCTTGGGACGGATCAGGGAGGACCATTGAGCCTGTTCTTCGATAAACGCGACCGCGATCTTCTGAAAATCGTCAATACTGTTCGATCCCGATCCACGCCGCAAACCGTGGGACGCAAGGGATTGTATCCCTGGTTCCATCCCCACGGCATCAAGGAACTGTCCGAATCCCGGGGGCTGCGCATCGCCTACTCCGTCGTCCATCTTTTCGAATCGCTGGAAGCCGGGGACCTGGAGGATCGTCTCAACGCCCTGCGCAGCCTGCGCGACGAAGTCCTGCACGCCTCTGCCGGCAGCATGCCCAAAAATGCAGCCCGGGTGCTGTTGTCCATCATGAAAGACCTGGTGCGAACCCACGGCAACGAAACCGAACAGCTCAAACTGGCCCACGATTTCAGGCGGGTGGCCAGCGGCAAGCCCAGCGTCATCAGAAAAATGCTGCACCGATATCACCTCCTCGAAATGCCGGAGGAGTGGAACCAGCTCGCCTTCGACGATCATGTCCACGACATCAACACCAAGGGCCGCAAATCGATCTCCCATCTGGTCATGGATGCCTGGATCAAAGGCATCCGCCGCCTGCGGGTCATCTACTACAACTACATCGACTCCCCGTCGGCCGCCGAACTTCTCGAAGCGGCCCAGATCATGGGCGTGGACGTCCGCATCGGCATCGAGTTCTCGGCGCGCTTCCGGGGGCAGTACATCCAGCTCATCTGGGTCCCGCGCGGTTTTTCCGACCCGCAGTCCTTCCTCTGTTTTCTGGCGGAAGAACCGGTCCGGCGGTTGATGGATCAGGGCCGGGCCGTCACAAGCTACCGCCAGCAATACATTCTGAAAATGCTGGATTCTTTTAACCGCAGGCATCGAACGGGCATCAACGCCGACCTGGATATTGACCTGCACCCGCTGGATGCCAACGATTTTTTGCGGTTTGTGCGGCCGGGGCAGCCTTCCATCCTGCACCTGGCCAAATACATCCATACCCGGCTGCTGCCGCTGATGCGCGAAAAAATGGATGGCCTGCGAAAGGCCTACAAAAGCGCCGACGGGAAAGAACGCAAGCAAATAGAGTCCCGGGTGCAGCGAATGAACGAGCTGGATTCGGAAGTCATCGTACAGCGGTTTTTAAAACCGTCGGCCAATCCGGAAATCCCCGACCCCAACCGGGTCATCGAGGACCCCGAAGCCCCGGAACTGCTCTCTTTAACCCCCAGGCAGCTTCTGGACCGGGTCACCCATCTGCAGGCCGGGTACCGGATCACCCTGAACCTGACCGATCTCCTGCCCGAAGATGTGGTGGAAATTCTCTATGACTGTGAAGGCCTGGTCAACCGGCTGGAAATATTCAACCTCAAGGACTATACATCCGGAAAAACGGCTCACATCAAAGAAATCAGCGAACTGCAGCTCGCCCTCAATGAAAACAACACCATCAACTTGAAGCGGCTGATCCGCGGAATTATCGGCAGGCTGGCCACCGGCGACCCCTTTCCGGGGAAATCGGAACGGATCGAAAAGCTGGGGATTATCCTCCACGACATTTCCGTCTTTTCGGCCATGTACGGCTCCATGCATCTCGAGCCCCGCATCGGCAGCGACTCCACCGGCCACTCCAGCCTGATGTACGGTATGGGACTGGCCATCATGGATACCCTCCCTTCCGATGCCCGCCGGCTGTGCAATCGCCGCAGCCAGGAGATGCGCGAAGATGCGTCCTGCCCGATGGACCTCTCCGCAAACAGCCCCCCGAAGGCCATGCGCAGCATCATTCCATTCAGGATACCGGTCTACAAACGCATCACCCATATTCCCTATACCAGTCCCATCGGGTCCCGGGGCATTTACCAGCGGCTGGCCCACCATCTGCCTGTATTGGGGCGGCTGGGGAAAACCCGTCAGTTGGACTGGCTTGTCCAGCCCCACCTCACCCGTATGGATCCGGAAGGCAACATCGTCACCCTGGGCGGCATCTCCGACCGATCCGAGAACTGCCTGAGCCTGGAAAGCGAACCCACTGTTGAACGGACGCGGGTTTCGCCATTCTACCTGAACAGCAAGCTCGTCAACGGGTTGAAGATTCTCATGGGCTTCATTCCCGCTTTTCTCTCCTTCTACCTGACCAACTCCTGGTGGGTGTTGGCGTATCTGGGAGCCTTCATCTGGTTCGGAATCACGGGGTTGAGAAATATTGTCCAGTCGGTGCTGGGCGGCGGCGGCTTCCGTCGCACACCGCTTTTAAACTGGAAGGATTATGTGAACTGGATCCGGATATCCGACTCGCTGCTGTATACCGGATTTTCGGTACCCCTGCTGGACTATTTGATCAAAACGCTCCTTTTGGACCGCTTCATGGGCATCACCACAACGACCCATCCTATTACCCTGTACACGATCATGGCCATTGCCAACGGCTGCTACCTGTCCAGCCACAATCTTATCCGGGGACTGCCCAAAGGGGCCGTTTACGGCAATTTCTTCCGCAGCCTTTTGTCTATCCCCATCGCCGTGGCGTTCAATACGCTCATCGGCACCCTATTGGGGATGTTCGGTGTTGCGGCCGTTGACGCTCACCTGCAAAAATGGGCCGCCGTCATATCCAAAGGGGCGTCGGACACCGTGGCCGGCGTCATCGAAGGGACGGCCGACCGGTTCGCCAACATCAAAACCCGCTTCCAGGATTATGCCCATACCCTGAACCAACTGTTTCATATCTACAGCGAATTGGAAGCCCTGCTGCCCGAATTGAACGTCGGGGAAACCCTGGAGGCCATCGGCAACGACCGCAAGGAGGTCCATGCCGACGCCAGGGATCTGGAAAAACTCATTATCATCGGGTCGTTGGATTTGCTCTATTTCTGGATGTACCAACCCCGTGCCCGCACGGCCCTCAAGTACCTGACCCAAACGCTTTCGGACGAAGAGAAACGGATTCTGGCGGACTGCCAGGCCATCTTGAAGCGGGAACGGGAAATCAGTCAGATGTTCATCGACGGGGTGATGGGAATGGATTTCTCCAAGGGACTCTCGTTTTACCTGCAGTGTTGGCCGGGTTATCTGAAAATCACGGACAGGCTGTTGAAACCGGCAGACGCTTCGGAAAAGGCGGCCTGACCGGCTGGCCGGCCGCAACCGCCAAGCGGCGGACATCGGCTTTCAGATAAAGGTGATCATTGATCTTCTGGGGGCTTGCTCCAAAACCGCCACCATTCGGTCCGTTCCCATTGCCAGCCCTTGTCCTTCATACACTGGCGGATCAGGCGCATCTCGTCATACTGGTCGTAGGTATCGGGTTCGTCGCGAATGCCTTCCCGGACCCACTTTTCACAGGCTTCATGGTCGATGGTCCACTCCCGGTCGCTTTTCTCAGGGTGGTAGGGTTTATGGGTACAGGAGACAACAACCAATGACATTGCCGCTATCGCCAGCCAGATAATTCTCTTTTTCATGGCTTTGCCTTTTTTTCAAGTTCCTGCGAGATCAGGGCGGGAAGGTTTCCGATTTGTCGGTTTTGGATTCGCTTTCCGTTCAGGAACACCGAAGGCGTTCCGGTTACCCCTACTTGTCGACCGTTGGCGACATCTTCCGTGATGATCTTTTGAATCTGTTCCGAGGCCCGGTCCCGGTTAAATTTTTCCATATCCAGATTCAGGCCGGTGGCAATTTCCGTGATCTTCTCTTCACTGAGCTGATCGTGATTTTCCAGCAGCAGGCCGTGAAACTCCCAGAATTTTCCCTGGTTGCCCGCGGCCAGGGCTGCCGCGGCCCCCTGATTGGCAAGGGGATGGCTGGAAAGCGGGAAATGTTTGATCGCATAGTTGAGATCGTCGGGATAGATGTCCAGCAACTGGTGGGTAAAACGCTCCAGGCGCGCGCAGTACGGGCACTGGTAATCGTCGAAGACTACGAGGGTGACGCCGGCATCCTTCGGTCCCTTGACCGCCCTGCCCGTCAGGTCGATGGCGTAAATCCGGCTGAATTGGACAATGTTGATCCGGGCCGGTTTTGCCGCGGTGAGTACCAGGCGGTCTTCGGGCTGATAGGCAATCCGGTCGAATCGCCCATCGAGGGGAATGCGGTCCAAAACGGCCTTATCTTCGGTCGAATAGATCAGCACCGCCTCGGGGGTGAGAAGAAAAACCAACTCTGCGGCTGGATCGGCGGCAACATCCAGAACGGTCCCGTCGATATCGGCCTTGAGAATGCTTTTGTATTCGAAGGCCGCCTGCAATCCGGCCGGAGCCAGAATGAGCATGATCACTATAATCCACTTTACACGCTTGAACATAACCCTCCTTGCCATCAGATGTTCCGTCATTCCGGCGGCTTTTCCGCCCGGTCGATCCCTCTTGAACCCGACCATTGCCAGCGAATTGAATAATGATCAAGAATACAACGAAAAAGTGGCCCGGTGCAAGTTGCACGGCCCACTTTTCTTTTTTTAATACGCGTAGAATCAGCGTCGTTATCATATAGCGTAGAGGCGTAGTTCACCCGCGCCCAAACCGACAAAGGCGGGGATAAACCCCACCACTACATTCGTACCACGCACAGAAAACCCCATGAGCATCCCGTAGTTCCACAAGCATGGGCGAACTGGATCAGGCGCTGAACGTCAACTTGGTGCCGGACATATTCAGGACGAAACTGTCCGGCATCTCTTTTTCGATCATTTGAATGGCCTGTCGACCGGTACAGTGGGTGGGAACGATGTAGGTCGGGTTGACAGCCTTCAGCGCATCGATGGTCGGCTGGATCACCGTGTCCACATCCATACCGGAAAGATGAAAGCCGCCCATGACGGCCATGACCTTATCCACGCCGGTAACCTCTTTGGCATGGGCGACGGTATTGACAATCCCGGCGTGGGCGCATCCGGAAAGCACGACCAGCCCTTTGCCCTTGACGTTGAAAACGATGGCCGAGTCGTCGTCGAAGGGATCCTGCTGCTCCTGGCCGTCGATTTCACAGTACAGATTGGGCGCCCCCTTTTCAAAGGCCGTAGTCCGGGGTATCTGTCCCAGAAAGGCTCCGGCATGGTCGAGCATGGCATAGGGCTGCTCGGTATCCACCACGGCCGCCCCGGCACTTTCCGCCTTCTCACGGGTAAAGGCTGGGAAAATGAGTTTAAAATCATCTGAAATCTTGAGAAAACGCGGATTCCTGAAGGCTGCCGGATGCAGCACCAGGGGAACATCGGTCTTGCCGGTGCGTTTCACCAGCTCATGAATACCGCCAACGTGGTCCAGGTGGCCGTGGGACAACGCCATGGACTCGACACGGGTGAGATCCGCCCCAAGGGCATCGGCGTTGAACGCCGCCCCATGCTCCGAGAAACCGAAGTCGAAAAGCATGCAGCGGGACGCCTCTCCTTCGGTCACCGTTACCAGCGAGGAAAAGCCGTGCTCGGCCAGAATGCTGTTTTTCACCTCCAGGCCCACCAGCGGCATGGCCCGCTGAATCACCTCGCTGTTGTCCTGCTGCGTCAGATCGATGGTATTGTCCTGCAGCGTCAGAATTTCGACCCGATCCACTTCTCTGAGATCAATCGTGCTCATCCTCTCTCCCCTATTGCGGTTTCAGTTTAGTCGTCAGTACCTTTTGGGCAAATGCACACAAGCATTTATCCCGGACGAGCAGAGATGTCAAGATCCGCGAAATAACCGCAATTGTTCTTGACCCTGGAGTGTGCGTACCCGTGCCGCTGGCAAGTAGCTGCTGGCAGGCAAACGTTTTCGAGGCGGTCTGGACGGTCATGTATCCATTTACGAATCTGTAAAATTGAATTTTTGAAATGCGGAACAGCTTTGTCCTTAAAATCTGTAAATCGGAGAAAAATTAGTGGGCCACAAGATATTGGGTTGAATGATGTTCAACTTGATAACAAGCATGAATTCCTGAAAATCGACACTGTTGTCCGCATGCTTGCCACCGTTTAAAATATTCATCGTGTGCCTATATCTTCGCCAGCAGGATCGATCAACTCGAACCCCATCTCACGCAGTTTTTGTTTGAGATGGGATATATTTTTGGATAGAAGGTAAGGAAAAACAGCCCATCTACCCGGCCGCCATTGCCGGTAGACTAGGATCGATCCGAAAGGGATATTCTCTTTGATCATGGCGTTCACAATATTCCCCATCTCAGTGAAATCTTCATCAACCACAATGCCCAGCAAGCTGCCGGGTTCTTTGATTCCCAGAACTCGGATGAAGGCATTCAACAGGTCCCGATCCGATATGATTCCCATCAGGGCATGATTTTCATTCACCACTGGAAAGGCGCCGACCCGTTTTTTTTCCATCAGCAGCAGTGCATCCTGAATGGTCGACGAAAGAGAAAGATAAATTGGATTGTGCGTCATCACATTTTGAACACGAACCGATGTCTGTACTTCCGCGTCGGTCCCACGGTCACCGAATTCATGGAAATATGTCGATCCCAGGGCACTGCGCAAATCCCGATCGCTAATCATTCCGACGAGTACATTGTCCGCTTGAACCACCGGCAGATGACGGCACCGGTGACGGATCATCAGGGCCCTCGCTCTGGCGATGTCTTCTTTGGGTTCGATGGTGATAACCTTGGTGGTCATAAAATTATGGACAAACATAGGCACCTCCATGCGTTTTCGGCGGTTTGCCAAATCATGCTTCGAACGGAATGCGGAAATGGCAGATACCATCTACCGCTGTCATTACAATTTTCATCCCACTGTTTTTAAATATTTTTATCATCGCGGTGTTCGTACTGAGGACGTCCGCCCAGAACCCTTTCAGGGAGCGCTCCCGGGCCAGCCTGACGAGCAACTGGAACAAATAGGTGGATATGCCAAGACGCTGGTAGGATTCATCCACCACAAAGGCAAGCTCCGCCCACTGGCCGTCCGGATCCAGGAGGTATCTGGCCTCGGCGATAATCACGCCCTCTCCGGGTGCACCGACCACACCTACAATGGACATCACCTGACTCCAATCGACATTGACGTAGGTCTGCATGCGGGTATGCGGCATAGCTTGCAGGGTAGAGAAATAGCGGTAATAAACCGCCTCGTCAGAAAAACGGTAGAATAGCCGTCGCATATCTTCTTCGTCCGAAGGTCGAATGGGCCTGAAACGCACTTCCGCACCGCCCTTGAATTTCCGACACGCATTGATCTGTAAAGGATAAGAGTGGGCGCTTTCCGGTAGGTAAATCTGATCTGGATAGAGAATGCGTTCGGCCTTGGCCGCGCCAATCAGATCGACACGATCCTCGGGATGGGCTATTTCAATCAGGGCCTGTGCTCTTTCGCGCAGGGTGAGTCCCTTGAGGCTGGCCACTCCAAATTCAGTGACCACAAAGTCCACGCCCTCCCTGAAATCGAATCGGTTTTTCAATCCCTCAATGGAAATGGTGATGTTGGGCCTGCCTTCGGCGGTTCTGCTCGGAAACCCAAAAATGGTGCAACCCTCATTCGAAATCTGGGATCCACTGATCAAGGCCAGGACTTCGGCGGGACCGCTGGCGATATTTCCGAGTCCCGTATGCAACGCAATCCGACCGGTGATATCCACCTGCCGGGCGGCGATAATGGAGACGAAACGGGGATTGAGACCTATATTGAGCGGGTCGAAGACTTTGTCCACCGGTTGGAATTCGATAAGCGGATTTTGTTCTATCCATTTCAGGAGGCATACGGTGCCGAAGGCATAGGAGGCAATCGATTTCCTTCTGAAACGCTCCTTGTAACGGTTGGTTACTGCCCCGCTGTTGACCAAGTCCATCAGGGCATCACTGAAGAATGGGGAGTGAATCCCGAGATGCTGTTTGCCGGTCAAGCGCCGGCCGACCGCTTCGAACAGGGGCCCGATGGAAAAAGCGAGACAACTGCCATCCATGATCAGCGGTTCCATGTTCGTGGCGATCAGATCGAATACCGGATCGACCATTGGGCGTTCGAAGGTAACCGGTGGCATATCGGATTCGACCAGCATGTCGAAATCGGAAATCGGCACAAAAGTATCGCCAAGGGTACGCGGCACCCATGGATTGATTTCACCGACTGCCAGGGACGCCTGCTCCATGGCAAGCCGGGCCACATCAACGGAGACGCCCAGGCTGCTGAAACCGTTGGGGTCCGGAGGCGTGATCTGAACGAACACCGCATCCACGCGGATTTTGCGTTTTTCCAGCAATGCGGGAATGCGCGACAGATAGCATGGGATCAGATCCACGTGACCGGCGGCAATGGCCTCATCGGCCACCCATCCCGAGAAAAAGGTCTTCAATCTGAATTTGTGACTCTGGAGATTCTTCAGTGAGATCGCATCGGCGAGGCTGAGCAGCTGGATTAATTCAAGATCTTGAAGATTTGAAGACTGTGTGACCATTAACTGGTTTACGAGGGTGCGGGGTTCGGCGGGGCCGGTGGAGAGGAACACACGCATGCCGGGACGCAGTCGCTGGATGACGGCCTCTGCTGAAACCCGCTTTTGCTTCCAATCCATTGCGCACCTCCATGATGGAACATGCAGACCGGAAACGCCGTTGGCGGAACGTATCATTATCAAAGCAGACGATCAGCGCACGCGTGGAGGAAGGAAGAACGTTCGGAAGAATGTACGGGCAGCTTCGTACGTACCCGCTCAAACCGAATTTGTGTTGCCTACTTAAGGGATGTTCCCATAAATGTTACGGAAACCATCTACATATCGTGTGCTTAAATCAAGAATAGCATACGCGCTTCATTCGTCAAGATGATACTGGAAGGCCGGTCCACTGATAGACGATGGAACTTGAGTCAACTAAGCTACCAGGAAAAGACAGTCATATAAAACATGTTGTACAGGGTCATTTTTATTTGATATTGCAGGATAGTCGAATCTATCAAAATCAATATCAGTTCTAACTCTGATAACGATTACAATACTCTTAAGTTTTCCATACGTCCACCTTCGGACTGGCTATTCAAAGGTCTGTAGCTACTCCCGTTGCATGTTTGTTCACAAGTGATAGGCTTCGGTTCCTGGCAAGGCTCGAGCGGAAGATATATTGCGGGCTTGAGAGGTTGAGGGATTCCCATTTCAACCAATTCCGGAACCCCTCAATCCCTTATATCTAACTCGTGATCTGCGTGTTCGTTCACAAGTGGCAGATTTCGGTTCCTGGCAAAGATCGAGCGAGTTGGCAACCGGAGGCGCCCCGAAGGAAGTGCCCTTGGGGTGAATAGTGGGCCTATTTCGAGGATTGCCTACGAGCGAGCACGCCGCCAGGGATCGAAAGATGCCGCTTGTGGATGAATGCTATTTGGCGTTCAGGTGGCTGTACTTCTCCAGATATCTTACCGGCATATTCAACGCATCCCGCCGGAAGGGCTCAGCCAGCACTTCTTCTCCGCCCTGAACGATGGCGTTGATCACGCAGGGACGGTTGGAGGCAATGGCTTCCCGGACGGCGTCTCCGACCTGGTCGGGATGGTCCACCCGGATTCCCAGCGCACCCATGTCCTCGGCCACCTGGGCATAATCGGGGTTGTCCGGCAGGTTGGCGCCCACGAAGCGATTGTCATAGTAGTCGATCTGGTTCTTCTTCTCGGCCCCCCATTCGTAATTGGTGGCCACGATGGCGATCACCGGGATGTTCTCCCGCACGGCGGTCATCACCTCGGCGATGCCGCTGATGCCGTAAGCCCCGTCTCCCTGGAAGGCGATCACCGGGGCATCGGGTTGGGCAATCTTGCAGCCCAGGGCCGCGCCGTAGGCAAAGCCGCAGTTGCCCCAGGAGAGCGCGGAAATGTGCTGCCGGACGCCCTCGAACTTCAGGTAGCTGTTGATCATGGATGAGTTGTTGCCGATGTCGGTGGTGACGATGCTGTTCGCCGGCAGGGCGCGGGTCCACTCCTGATGAAACCGCCGCGGATGCATGGGGGCGCTCTGATCGCTGGCGCTCCAGTTGTCCAGTTCATCGTCCCAGGTATTTTTCTCGCGCTGCACGTCTTCCAGGCGTCCGGCATCCGGTTGGCGATCCGGGGCCATCTCTTTGATCCGCGCCAGCAGGAGCGTGGTAAATTCCTTCACATCACCGCAGCTGTATACATCGGCCCGTTTGGACAGGCCCAGTGCGTTGATGTTGGTGTCACACTGGATCAGCCTGGCGTTGTCCGGCCAGTAGGTTATTTCGTATTGGGGCAGCGTGCCGAACGGTCCTAAACGCGTGCCCAGGGCGATGACCACGTCGGCCTTTGCGATGGTTCGCATGGCCGCCTTGCTGCCGCAGTATCCGATGGGACCGCAGGCCAGTTCGTGACCGGCGGGAAAGGTGTCGTTGTGCAGGTAGGAGTTGACCACCGGCGCCGTCAGGGTTTCGGCCAGAAGACGGACCGCATCCGCGGCATCGGCCTGGGCGACGCCGCCGCCGGAAACGATCACCGGGTATTTGGCTTTGACGATGATGTCGGCCGCTTTTTCCAGATCCTGCAGGGAGCCGGCGCCCCGCTTGATAACGGGCGTCTCGTAAATCTCGTCTTCGCAGACGCCATAGAAAAAGTCCCTGGGAATGTTGAGCTGGGTGGGACCGTTGAGATTCTTGGCCATATAGAACGCGCGCCGAGCCAGTTCGGCCATGCGCTGGGGCTGGTTTACCCGAACCTGGTAGACGGTCTGACGCTCGAACATGGCCATCTGGTCCAGTTCCTGAAAACCGCCCGTGCCGATCCCCATGGAACCGGTTTCCGGGGTCAGAGCCACTACCGGGCTGTGGGCCCAGTAGGCCGCTACCATGGCCGATACGAAGTTGGCCGCGCCGGGGCCGTTCTGGCCGATGCAGCACTGGGGTTTGCCGGTCACCCGGGCCAGGCCGTCGGCGGCATGGGTGGCCGCCTGTTCGTGGGCCACGGGGATGAATCGGATGCCCGCTGCGGGAAAAAGATCCAGCGCATCCATGTAAGCCGAACCGACGATGCCGAATACGTTTTCAACACCTTCAGCCACCAGGGTTTCCACCAGCGCCTCGCTGGGCGTCATTTTCTGCTTTGCCATGGGTTTCACTCCTTCATACTGTTGTAGTTTTCAGCCCTTCGATCAACTGCTCCACCGCATAATGGAAAATTCGGTGATGCTCTTCTCCTTCCAGAACCGTGTCCTCCAGTTTTTTAAACTGGGTCAATCCGTGCAGCGCACCCCAGAACATCACGGCCCATTTTTTTGAATCCACGGACCGGAACCGGCCGTCTTTGATGCCGGCATGGACGAACTGCTCAATCAACTCAAGGATGCGGCTTCCTTTACGGTCGATGCGCTGCTTCATCTCAGCGCCCAAAATCACTGTAGGGGTGGCCAAAAAATAATTGATAATGTCAAAATAGTCCTTGTGTTCATTGCTGAATTCCAGGTAAGCGCTGCCGGTCCGGCGAAGCTTCTCGTCCGGCGGGAAATCTTCTCCTCCGATGGCATCGATGGTTTTAAAAAGAATGTCCAGACCCTCTTCCTGCAGCCAGTAGAAGATCTCCTCCTTGCTCTGGTAATAGAAGTAGATCGTGCCGACCCCCAGCTCGGCCTTGCGGGCGATCTGGTTAATGCTGGTGGCCTGAATGCCCTTTTTGAACAGGAGATTTCTGGCCGCCGTAAGGATCTGCCCCTTGCGGGCCTCTTTTTCCCTTTCGCGTCTCTCTTTCAATCCCATCGTGTCATTCGCCTATGATCGATGCTAACCCAAAATATCCATTCCGAGGATGAACTTCTTTATTCATTCACCGGCTGGCGGCCGAATGGTCAACTGGCCGTCGGCCAAGAGGTAACCGAACCATGGCCGCTGGCGTTTCATGTGGCAGTGCCCGACCGGGCACCAGCGCACCGGATCGGACTCCGGCACGCGCACTCGGCCTCCGTTCTCCCGGGCTTTTCTTCTGGCCCAGCGGTCGGCCGCCTCCTCATCGGGCGCATACCCGCCGTGATACTGGGTCCTGCCCACGCAATGCAGATATCCGTACACCAGTTCAAAGCGTTGTTCCGAAGTACTCAATGCTCCAACTCCGATTGGAGCTGCCGGGCCATGCGCCGCTCGTAAAATCCTGGCGCCAGCCGGCTGACCCAGTACCCCAGCTTACCGACAGCGGTGAGCACCAGCAGGTCTTTTTCTCTCTCGGCACCGCGAAAAATAATTTCGGCGGCGTGCTCCGGTGTATCCTGGCGGCCGATACGGGACTGGGGATGGCGGGTGACCTCTCCGTCGCCCCCCAGCGCCCGATCCTGCAGATTGGTTTTGATAAAACCGGGGCAGACCACCATGACGTGAACGCCCTTGTCCCGCACTTCGCTGCGCAACGAGGTGAACAGGCCGTGCATGGCGTGCTTGCTGGCGGCATACCCGGTGCGTCCCAGCAGCGGCGCCAGGCCGGCGATACTTTCGTTGGAAATGATCAATCCGCCTCGCCGGATCAGGCTGTCGATGGCGGCCTTGGTGCAGTAAAGGGCGCCGAAAAAATTGACCGCCATGACCCGCTCGTAAACTTCGATGCGGGTTTCCACAAAGGCACTGCGCTGGGTGATGCCGGCATTGTTAAACAGCACATCGACACCGCCAAAACGCTCGATTACGGTTTCGATGGCCGCCTCGCAATCCGCGCGCCGGGTTACGTCGCACCGCCGAGTCATGACCGGGTAGCCGGCCTCGACGAATTCCCGTTCGCATTGCTCAAGCCGGGTTTCGTCCATATCCAGCAGGGCACAAATCGCCCCGGCCCTGGCGAACCGCCAGGCCACGGCCAGTCCGATACCACTGGCCCCTCCGGTGACGACGACGACCTTGTTGTCGAATGATCGCTTAACCACTACTATGTCTCCCTCTATCAAGACCCATCCAGATTCTGGTTGGCGCTATTTATAGCCGACAGTCTACGTCATCTCCCTGTTCCGCCTCCGGCAGCGGTCGCCGGGTGAAGATAAAGGCCGTGGTCAGCCCGGAGATGATGTGCCAGACGCCCCACCAGGCCACCAGAATGGCCATGCCGCCCAGGCCGTCGAAAAAGTTGAACACCAGAACCAGCCCCAGGGCCGAATTCTGAATTCCCACTTCGATGCAGGTGGCCCGTGCATCGCGCTCGGGAAGCCTTGCCAGACGCCCGGACCAGTAACCCAGATTCAGGGCCAGCAGATTGTGGACAAAGACGGCAAACATCACCAGCCCCACATAACGGAGAAAATTGCTCCAGTTGGCAGCCAGAGCCCCGCAAACGATCAGGATAAAGAAGAGCAGCGAGAAGATTTTAAAGGGGCGGCGTACGCGGTCGGAAAGGTTGGGGAACATGCGCCGCATGACCTGTCCGACGATCAGCGGGATCCCAAGAATGACGAAAACCGTGACGAACACGTCCATGGGGCTGAGGCTGACCTGGCGAAGAATCTCGGCGGTGGCGGGATTGAGACCGCCCCATATGGACAGGTTCAGGGGGGTCATGAAAATGGCCGCAATGGTGGAGATGGCCGTCATGGAGATGGAGACCGCACAGTTCCCCTTGGCCAGGTAGGTCATGATGTTGGATACGTTGCCGCCGGGACAGGCCGCCACCAGGATCATCCCCAGGGCCATGGAAGGATAGGGCCGCAGCACCAAGGTCAAAAGGAAGGTGAATGCCGGCAGCAGGATGAACTGGGCCAGCAGACCGATGCCGGGCGCTCTTGGAGAGAACAGGATGCGCTTGAAATCTTCCAGCTTTAAATCCAGGGAAACGCCCAGCATCATCAGGCCGATGGCGGCATTGATCACCATGAGCCCCTGGGGGTTGAAGTTGAGCCTGACTTGATCGATGGCGAACGGATCCATGCGGGTGTCTCCTCAGTTGTCGTTTGAAGCAGATGCCAGAGGTCAGATGACGGAGGACAGATTTCTGACTTCGGATTTCAGATGCCTGCAGTGAGTCTGTTCAAAGGCGGCAGGTTGAGGTTCAGACCAAGGCCGCAGGAGAATTGCAACCGCAGGCGCAGCAGCGCTACGTTGAGGATTGTAATTCTCTGAAAGCGCGGATATTGACCTCAAGATGCCGCCTCTGAATGGACACGCTATGCTTTGTAAGCCCCCACATTGGCCAACGCCATACTCCCCGGGCTGACCGTCGTCGGATCGGTCATTACGTTGATGCAGCAGGTTTTTCCCGACGCGAAGGCGGCTTCCAGGGCCGGCTGGATATCTTCCGGCTTTTCCACCAAAAACCCTTTGCCGCCAATGGCTTCAACCATCTTGTGGTAGTCTACCGGTCCGATGAGGGTGCCGGCCTCGATGGCATGCCCGATGCGGATCTCCTGGCTGTGGCGAATCATGCCCCAGCCCAGGTCGTTGCAGATCACCACCACGATGGCAAGCCCTTTGCGGATGGCGTTCTCGAACTCCATGAAGTTGAATCCGATGCTGCCGTCGCCGTTGATCAGCAGCACCCGCTGGTCCGGATATCTCCATTTGGCGGCAACAGCATATGGCAGGCCCACACCCAGGCTGCCGAAAATGCCGTAGTCCAGATAGCGGCCCGGCGTTTTCACCGTACGGGTCATGCCCATCCAAGTGGTGGTGTCGCCACCGTCGGCCACCACGATGTCGTCGCCGCGGTCCATGAAGCGGTCCACCTCGCGGGCCAGGCGCAGGGGGTGGATCGGGGTGGCGTCGCTTTCCCATTGAGCCTGGCTGGGTGCCTTGCCGTCGGCATCGGCCTTGCGCAGGGTTTCGATCCAGCCGGCAAACCGCTTGCCGAGGCTGCCTGCAAGGCCCTTGTCGGCGATCATCGTGTTGCAGACGCCCAGAAAGGCCTTGAGGTCGCTGACGATGGGCAGGTCGATGTGGCGGTTGCGCCCGATCTCTTCGGGCAGGATGTCCACCTGCACCATCTTCGCCGCCGGGTTGAACACGTCACCGAACATGTAATACAAGGAAATGCGCGTGCCGAGCACCACCACCAGATCGGTTTCCAGGTAGGCGGCAAACGCCCCGCCGGGCCGGATGGCCAGCGCCCCTTCGAAGCACTGGGGGTGCGTGTCTGGAATGGTGCCACGTCCGGACAATGTGGTAAAAATCGGCAGTCCGGTCTGTTCGGCAAAGGCGGTCAGCTCCGCTTCCGCCCCGGCCTGCCAGACGCCGGTGCCGGCAATCACCACGGGCTTTTCCGCCGCGTTGATCATCTCCAGCATCTTCTCGGCGCCGGCCAGGTCCACCGGCTTGGATTCGATTACGGTTTCGATTCTCTTGGCGGCCTCTCTTTCGATGACCGTGTTGAGCACATCCACCGGAAATTCGAGGTACACCGGACCGGGGCGTCCGCTGCCGGCGATCCGGAAGGCCATGTCCACGAATTCCAAGACCCGCTCGGTTTTCTGGCAGACCAGCGTCTTTTTCACCATGGGGGCGATGACCGGATCCTGGAACATGTCCTGGAGATCCAGTTTTTCCTTATGCTCCAATCCCACGCAGCCGGCAATCAAAACCATGGGCGTATTGGAGAAAAAGGCGCTGGCCACGCCGGTCAGAGCGTTGGTGAAACCGGGACCGGCAGTCACCATGGCCACGGCCGGTTTGCGGGTCATCTTGCCCCAGGCTTCTGCCATGAATAAGGCGGCCTGTTCGTGACGGGTGTCGAACAGGGTAATGTCGGTATCTTCCAGAAACTGATAGATGGGGGTGATGTGACCTCCGCTCAACGTAAATATGGTTTCCACCTCTTTTTCGACCAGGGCCTCTGCCACAAGCTGTCCACCGGTAACGGTCGTCATGATCCTATCTCCTCATAATGCATTGTAGTATTCGGTATTTGGTATTTGATAATCGGTGTTCGTTCAGAAATGGGCAAATTTGGTCGAGATCAAGGCGTGCGAAAAATTTGACCACAGGCATATAGTTGATATTCCGAGGATCAAATTTTGAGCACAACGCCGATATCGGGCAAATTGGCCCGTTTCTGGATGAACACCTATAGTTCCATGAGTTGTCCACCGGTAATATTTATCGCCTGGCCGGTCATATACGAAGATCGGTCAGAGGCCAGAAACACCACCAGGTCCCCCACTTCATCCGGCCGGCCGATGCGGCCCAGGGGGATGGTCTTGCACATTTCTGCCTCGCGCTCTTCGATGGTGGAATCGAAAAATTGCGCTTCCAGTCCGAAGCGCCACTTCTCCAGATCCGTGGCGATCTGGCCCGGGCAGATGGCGTTGACGCGCACCCCGTTGCCGGCCAGTTCCGAGGCCATGACCTTGGTCAGCATGATCACCCCGGCCTTGGCGACAGCGTAGGCCCCATTGAACAAAGGGGGCGTCTTGCCGGCCCGGGAAGCCGTGTTGATAATGGTTCCGCCTTCAAGGATCATCATCGGCAGCAACGCCCGACTCACCCGGAAGACGCCATGCAGGTTGACATCGATGGTTTTCATCCAGGCAGTCTCGTCGTAGGTGTGCACGGCATTGGGAACCCCGAAGGAAGCGCCGGCGTTGTTGACCAGGATCTGAATTTTTTCGAACCGTTTGGCAACGGCGTCAACCATCCGGGCGATGCTGTCCGAGTTGGTGACATCCAGATTGACCGCCATGGCATCCACACAGTGGTCCCTGACGATCTCGGCGACGATGTCGGCCATTTCGTTTTCCGTACCGGTTTTTACGGCCAGTTCCGGATCCGAATCCGGGCCAAGGTCGGCAATGACAATGTTGGCTCCTTCGGCCGCAAGCTTGCAGGCCACGGCATACCCGATGCCGGACCGTTTGCCGGCCCCCGTTACCACGGCAGTTTTACCGGAAAGCATCTTTCCCATGTTTCCTCCTGATCGGCAAATTTGAATTCAAATCGATTGTCGAGCGGTGTTCGATTTTTGATAACTACTCCAGTTTCGAAATCAGGTCAACATGAATTTTATCAACCATCAATTTTAAATTGGTAATCGCCGCAAGTTTAGTATAATAGCAGCAAATATTGTCGCCACCTCACTTTTTTAAAGGATATGTCGATGGAAAAAATCGTTCCAAAGCGCATGTTTTTTACCCGGGGCGTCGGCTACCATCGGAACAAGTTGCAAAGTTTCGAACTGGCCCTTCGCGATGCAGGGGTCGAGATTTGCAACCTGGTTACCATCTCCAGCATCTACCCGCCCCAATGCAAGATCATCCCTAAAACCGAAGGGTTGAAAAACCTGGTGCCCGGCCAGATCACCTTCGTGGTCATGGCCCGGCAGGAAACCAACGAACCGTCCAGACTGGTTCATGCGGCGGTGGGACTGGCCCGTCCGATGAACAAGCAGCAGTATGGATACATCTCCGAGCATCATGGCTACGGCCAGACGAGCCGCCAGTCCGGCGACTTCGCCGAAGACCTCGCCGCCACCATGCTGGCCTCCACACTGGGCTTCGAACTGGATCCGGACAAGGCCTGGGACGAGCGCAAGCAGTTGTATATCGCCGGCAAGGACCGCCAATTTGTCAGTCGCAGCATCGCCAAGGCCGCCCACGGCCACAAGGACGGCCTGTGGACGACTGTCGTGGCCCTGGCCGTCATGCTGCTGGTATAAAAGGATTTAAAATGAGCAAGGACTCGCTGTTCAGGCATGCACCGGATATCGTGCCCCGGAAAATCGGCAAAGGGATGAGCATTCCCGACCTGGTGGGCCTGATGGGCCGCACCTGCTTCGAAGCGCGTAATGTGCGGCGGGCGGCCGAGCTGTTCCAACGCATGGTCGACCAGGAGGATACGATCTGGCTGGGCATCGCCGGGGCTGGAATCGCCGGCGGCATGGGCGGTATGGTGATCTCTTTGATCGAAGCCGGCTTCGTCAATGTGATCTGTTCCACCGGCGCCCAGGTGTATCACGACCTGCATTTTGCCTTTGGCCTGCCGGTCAAATCCATTCATCCCGATTGGGACGACGACCGCCTGCGCCGCCATGGCGACACCCGCATTTACGATATCGGCATCCGCGAGAAGGAAACCCTGGAGGCCCAGGATAGCCTCATCCGCCGATTCGTCAGGGAGCGATACGAACGGCTGCACCCCGACCCCATCAGCTCATGGCAGTTCAATTACGAATTGGGTCGATGGGTCGCCGATACCGC
This sequence comes from Desulfosarcina widdelii, assembly GCF_009688965.1. Classification (GTDB taxonomy): domain Bacteria; phylum Desulfobacterota; class Desulfobacteria; order Desulfobacterales; family Desulfosarcinaceae; genus Desulfosarcina; species Desulfosarcina widdelii. The sequence continues at coordinate 2,323,668 of NZ_AP021875.1, forward strand.
GCCCCACCCCGAACTGAGTTTCACCGTGGCGGCCGCCCGCTGCGGCGTACCCATTTTCTGGGACTCGCTCGCCAACCACTCCATTGCCATGAACCTGGTCCGCACGGACCATGAGGGCTTTCCCATCCAGTTGTCCGCCCAGCAGGATATTCTGCACTCGGCGGCCATCGCCTTCAGCGCCGAGCAGACCGGTTTCGTGGAACTGGGCGGCGGCGGCCCGAAGAACTTCATCCAGCAGACCGGCCCCACCATCAGTCAGATCCTGGGCATCGATTTCGAGGGCGCCGATCGGGGGATTCAGATCGGCACGGCCGTGGAGCGGGAAGGCAGCCTCTCCAGTTGCACCTTCGGCGAGGCGGTCACCTGGGGCAAATATCAGCAGGCTGACGAGGCCAACCTGGTCCAGGTGTGGGGCGAGTACAGCATCATTTTTCCCCTGCTGGCCGCCTACATTACCGACCGCTGCGCACCGCGGGACACCACCGATCTTTGCTCCCGGATGAAGGACATGGCAGCCAAACTGGAGTCCGCCCGATGACTCCCCATGCGAAGCCCTATCTGGGGCTCCCGGAAGAACTGTGCGATCTGGAAACCGCCCGGGTGGTGATCGTGCCTTTCGGCTACGAGGGAGGCGTTTCCTATGGTAAGGGTGCCGCAGCGGCTCCGGATGCGGTGTTAAATGCCTCGCAATATCTCGAGCTTTACGACGAGGTGCTGGATGACGAGCCCTGCCGGGTTGGCATCGCCACTCTGGAGCAACCGGAAATCCCCGCCGAACCGGAAGCCATGTGCGAAACATTGGCGAAAATGACCGGGGAGCTGCTCGACAGGGGAAAATTCGTTGCCGTAATCGGCGGCGACCACTCCATCACCAGCGGTTATGTCCAGGCTTTGGCCGACCACCACGAGGAATTCGGGGTCCTGCAGCTCGACGCCCATGCAGACCTTCGCGACACCTACGAGGGCAGCCCCATGAGTCATGCCTGCGTCATGGCCCGCATCCGCGAAATCACACCGCACACCCTGCAAATCGGCATTCGCAGCCTTTCGGCCGAAGAAGCCCGTCTTGCAAAGGATCGGAACCTGTCCCTGTGCACCATGCACCGCTTCCGCAAAAACGGATTCGATCTCGACGCCGCCCTGCAGCGCCTGCCGCAGCATCTGTTCATCACAGTTGACGTGGACGTCTTTGACTGGAGCGTCATCGCCAGCACCGGCACCCCGGAGCCGGGGGGCATGCTGTGGGACGAATGCATGGACCTGCTTGCAGCCGTTTTCCACAATAAGACGGTCATCGGCTTCGACGTGGTCGAACTGGCCCATCGGGACCACGATTCCAACTCTCCTTTTGCCACGGCTAAGCTGATCTACAAAATGATCGGCATGCGCTTTTGCCGCTGACCACGGATATCGCTTCTTGAGATTGCAGTCATCCAGATAAAAAGATTGAATCCTCGACCCGTTTGGAGATAAGGTGGGCGTTTTGTTGGAACTGATCTTAATTGACGGTCCGCAATCCGACGCCCGCTTTCAGGAAAGCTGTATTAGGACGGCCCGCAAGCAGGACAGCAACATTTTCCAGGTATCTTTTTATCGATGGATGGCGATACTGCCCATAATCGGCCTGTGGCCGTTTTCGATTTCGATGAAACCCTCATCGATACCGATGTGGCCTATCAGTTCCTCAACGCGTTTATCAAACGCAGTAAGATCCGGCGGATCGCCTTTGGCCTGCTCATGCCCGTGCTGCTGCCGTTTTTGTTGAATCCCAAAAGCCGGTCCGTGGCCATGAGTGTGATTCTGTGGTGTGCCACTTTTCCCCTGCATGGTAAAACCGGTCCGGATCTGTTTCGCGCATTCGCCCCCAGCTTCTGGCAGGAGCCGATAAACGGCCGCTTTTACAACGAGGGTCTGGATGCCCTGACCGCCCACCACCGGTTGGGGCACCGCGTGCTGATCGTTTCCGGATCTCCCCGGCAGCTGGTGGCAGCCGTGCTCAAAAACAAGCCCATCCCTCCGGTGGAAGTCTTCGGGTCTCAGGTCGCCCCTTTCCTGGGAGGACTCGTTTACCGGCACTACTGCATGCGGGACGGCAAGATCCGCCTCGCCCGGAAAAAAGGTATCCTGAACGGCGGATGGGATTTCGGCTACACCGACAGCGCCTATGACATCCCGCTGCTGTCCCAATGCCGGCACCGATTCCTCGTCAACCCGTCGCCGCGGACCGCCCGCAAAGTGAAAAAGGCAATGAAAGACCGGGTGACCGTGCTCAACTGGTCCGACACGTCACCAACCGCAACCAAAGGAAAACCATGATGACGATTTACGAATTTCTCGAATCCAACGACATCGCTTACGAACGCCACGATCATCCCCCGGTTTACACCTGCGAAGATGTCAACCGTCTGGTCCCTGCCCTGCCCGGCTGCAAGACCAAGAACCTGTTCATCTGCGACAACAAGGGCAAAAAACATTTTCTCGTGACCGTACCCGACGAAAAATCCGTGGATTTGAAATCCCTGGGAGAAGCGCTGGAGGTAAAACGGCTGCGCTTTGCCTCGGCTGACCGCCTGGAAAAGCACCTGAAGCTGGAGCCCGGGGCGGTAACCATTCTGGGCGTGATGAACGACACGGCCGGCAACGTGTCCGTGGTAGTGGATCAGGCCATCTGGGACGCCGATGCCCTGCAGTGCCATCCGCTGGTCAACACGGCCACGTTGGTGATCTCCCTGAACAATCTGCGCAAATTCCTGGATGCCGCCGGCCACCCGGCAACGGTAATGGATGTGCCGGCCCGCGATTGAGAAAAGGATGAGAAAAAAATGAATTCTTCTGATAAACGGACCGGCATCGCGGATATGGCCCCGGATACCGTGGCGCTGATCGGCGTTCCTTTCGACGAGTACTCCAGCTTTATGCGCGGGCCGGCCAAGGCCCCGGCAGCCATCCGACGGGTGCTGCACAACGGCGCGTCCAATCTTTTCGCCGAAAACGGAATCGACCTCGAGGGCCATCCGGGATTTTGCGATCTTGGGGACCTGACCCTTCCCGAAGGCGAGGATGCCATTGCCGCCATTCAGGCGGCCATCGCAAAACTCGCATCGTCCAAGGCGCGCGTCCTGGCCCTGGGCGGCGACCACGCCGTCACCTTTCCGATAGTGGATGCCTTGGCTACTGTCCACGAAGGGCTGTCCATTTTACACTTCGATGCCCACCCGGATCTTTACGAAACCTTTGCGGGCAGCTGCTTTTCCCATGCCTGCCCCTTTGCCCGCATCCTGGAAACGGGTCGGGTCGACCGTTTGGTCCAGGTGGGCGTCCGCGGAATGAACGACTTGCAGCGCAGGCAAGTGGAAAAATACAGGGTGACCTGTATCGAGATGAAAGACTTCCGGCAGGACATGCCCATCGAGTTGAAAGGCCCGCTTTATATCTCACTGGACATGGATGTGCTCGACCCGGCCTATGCACCGGGCGTGTCCCACCACGAACCCGGCGGCATGGCGACGCGCGATGTTCTCAAGCTGATCCAATCGATCCAGTGCCCCATCGTGGGTGCCGATATCGTCGAATACAATCCGGATCGGGATGTGAATGAAATGACGGCCGCCGTGGCGGCCAAGTTTCTGAAGGAACTGGCCGGCATCATGCTTCAGCAAAGCGTCACCGGCCACTTTTAATCAAGGAGGGGACGATGAACCCAAAACGGACGGCCATCATCATTGGTGCGTTTCTGCTTCTCACGCTCGGCGGCTGCGCCACCATCGGGCAATTGATCCAGAAACCCGAGATTACCTTCGACAGTCTGGGGACCCGGGACATGTCCCTGCTGGATGGAACCTTTCTCTTCCGGTTCAACGTGTCCAACCCCAATCCGGTAGGCGTGCATCTGGGCGACATCCTCTACGATCTGGACATCAACGGCAAACGCCTGGTCAGCAGCCAGCTCTCCCATGGGATCGACCTGGCGGCATCCGGCACCTCTCCTTTGGAAATCCCGGTCACCATCAACTACCTGGACTTTTTCAATTCCCTGGCACAAATGGCGGGCACCGACCAGTTGGATTACCGCCTCAGCGGGTCCGCGGCCGTGGGACCGTTTCGCATACCCTACAGCTCATCCGGCAAACTGGATGTCCCCAAGCTGCCGGACATCACCGTGGACAATATCAAAATCGACAGCTTTTCTCTCACCGGCGCAAAACTGAAGCTGACCCTGGGAATGAAAAACCCCAATGCCTTTGCCATGAAAATGGACGGTCTGGAGTACGCTGCCCGGTTGGGCGATGTGAAGCTGGCGGAGGGCAAAGCCAACATGAACACCGCCCTGGGCGCCAATGGCCGTTCGCTGATGGACCTGGACCTGAACCTGAACTTTCTGGAGCTGGGCCGCAGCGCCAGAACGCTTCTTTCGGGATCTTCCGCGCCCTGCCGGCTTACCGGGAACATGCTCACGAACACCCCGACGGGCACGCAAAAGATTCCGTTTGCGTTCGATGGGAACGTACCTTTCACCAAATAAAGGGGAGAAACAAACATGGTTTCCGGGGTCAGTTCAGCTTTGTACCGCTACGCGCCATTTCTGAGAATTCCGGCAATACCCGACATAAAGGAATGGACAAGGCTCGCCGTTTGATCAAAATAGGGTCTTGCAATTCATAGCAACATACGTTATGTAACGAATGTTGTCTTTCAATCATTCATAAATCCAAAATGTTGCGAAGGGCCGAAAGAATATGCCTCCCAAACAACGCTTCAGTCCCGAAGATGTCATTGAAGCCGCATTTCAAGTGGTTCGCAAACAGGGCTGGGAGGGCTTCTCGGCTCGCACAATTGCCAATGAACTCAATTCATCGACGCGCCCCATCTACGATTATTTCAATTCGATGGAAAACATCGAAGCGGAGGTTGTCAAAAAAATACTGGCCCACTTTGTCGATTTCCTGAGTCAGGAGCGGACGGGTGACAAGTGGCTTGACCAGGCTCTGGGATATGTACTTTTCGCAAGTCAGGAAAAGCATCTGTTTCGCTGCATCAACGATGAAAAACATACTCCCTTTCAAAGGCAGTTTGCCAGGCAGCATTGGGTCAAACTGGGAGAGGAACTGGCATCGGATGATCGATTCAAGGCGTTGCCGATTGAGTCTAAACACAAGATCCGCGCAGCAAGGTGGATCATGATCCACGGCTTATCCTATCTCATCAGCAACGGTTGGTTTAAAACACCGATAACGGAAGATTCTATCCTGGCAGAAGAAATGGGCTATTCTCTGGCCGAATTTCTGAGAAAAGTAAACCGCGGATTATATGAAGAATTCAAAGAGTAGCCGGCTGAATGAAGAAGGGATATTTTTTTAGGATTAAAACAACAGATGTAATGTAACGGTCGTTTTCTTAAAGTGTGTATTGGAGGTTCGACATGAGGGGCGATCAATCCAGTATCACTGCGGAAAATAATGCGCTTCTCAGGGCCCATGAGGCGATGCGACATGAAAGCGAACGGATCTGCTACGATCCGTATGCCGTTTATTTCATGCCGGACCGCATCCTCTCTTCAGCAGACAGAACCGATCAAATCGAGATCACCATTGCGGATTGGGAAACCCATTTCCCGGGCGTCTGCAATTCCATCCTTGCCCGCACGCGGTTCATCGACGACTGTCTTGAAGAAGCGCTCCAAGATGGCATTCAACAACTCGTCATTCTCGGTTCCGGATACGATACCCGGGCATTTCGATTCAGAGCCATCAGAGAAAGGGCGACGGTTTTTGAACTCGATCACCCGACCACCCAAAAGAGAAAACTGGCGATCATTCAAAATCACCTGGATTGGAATGCATCATCCATCCGGCACATTCCCATCGATTTCGCCAAGGAAGAACTTTCCGAAAAATTGTTTTCCTGCGGCTACAAGGACCGATTGAAAACCCTGTTTATCTGGGAGGGGATTACCTATTACATCTCCGCATTTGCCGTCGATCGGACGCTTGATTTCATCAACCGTCACGCCCCATCCGGAAGCGTCATCGTTTTCGATTACTTTCCACCCGCGGTCGCTGACGGGACAACACGCTTACCGGAAGCCAGGGCGCTGCGCGAAGGATTGAAGCGCATCGGAGAAGAACTCCTGTTTGGCATAGAACCGGATCAAATCTTCGCGTTCATGGAAAAACGCGGTTTTCAGGTCGTGAGAAATCTCGCCAGCAGGGATTACCAGCAAGCCTATTGCAAACGCAGAAACGTGTCCGACATGTTCCTTTTCGTTCAGGCAACGGTTTCCCGATAAAGCAGGCGTATCCATACCAACCAAAGGGGGAGCAATGAAAAAGAAGATTCAGCTGCACACCATGTCCGTTTGGATGCTTTTCTTGATAGGTGTATTATGCGCCAGCATCTCCTTGGCTGCCGGTCCCAGGAAGGGCGGGACCCTGCGGTTCGGTACCGAAAATGACTTTGCCGGGTTCGAGGTTCTCCAATCAAGCTCTCGCCTGGCCATCAACGGTTCAATCGCCGCCAACACCATTATGGAGCCCTTGTTCCGCATGGACAACGAAGAACACCTGATTCCTGTGCTCGGCCTGAGCGCAGCGCAAAGCGAAGATGGAAAGACATGGACTATCAACCTGCGTAAGAACGTCAAGTTTCATGATGGCACGGTATTTAATGCCGATGCGGTCGTACATCACTGGAACCGTCTTTTAAACCCGGAAAACAAATTCCGTGGGCGGGCCGCGATGGGACCCATCGTCAGTGTGACAAAGTTGGACGAATACACGATCCAGTATAATTTGAAACATCCCTGGCTTCCTTTTAAACGGGTGATCGGCAGCACGCGGGGATTGGTCCAACTCATTCCATCGAGCAAATCCGTTGAATCGGGCAATCAGAACCGCGCCCCGGTAGGCACCGGCCCGTTCAGGCTCAAAGAGTGGAAATCAGGAGACGCGTTCACGGTTGTAAAAAATCCCGACTACTGGGAAAAAGACGTTCCCTTTCTCGACGAAATCGTTTTCAAACCCATGACCGATTCCCAGACCCGCTACGCCAGCCTGCAGTCCGGCCAGGTGGATATCATCTGGATGGACCGGGGCAACCTCATCAACAAGGCGAAAGCGGACAACTCGCTCAGGGTTTACACCAGTGAAGACAACGGCGCTGAAATCTTTATCCTCAATACATCGGTCCCGCCACTTGATGACGTCAATGTGCGCCGGGCACTGGCCCATGCACACAACCAGGAACGCCAGGTTGAAATGGTTTACAAAGGCAGTATTCCGGTAGTTCACCATCCCTTCGGGAGCCAGTGCGCATGCAGCAGCGACGGGTATCGCGCATACAACCCGGACAGGGCCCGCAAGCTATTGGCGGGATACGGCCAGCCGGTCGAACTCGAGGTGCTGCACAGCAGTTCGAAACGGGGCCGGGACACGGGGGAGATCACCCAGCGGCTTTTCAAGGATGTGGGGGTGACGGCGAATCCGGCAGGGTTCGATTTCGGCCCGGTAATCAAAAAAGTACTCAGCGGACAATACCAGGTATCCACATGGCGGATTTCATCCCGCCCGGATCAGGGACCGGCGCTGTTTTTATCGCTCCATTCGAAAAGCCGGGCCAATTTCTCCCGGTATAAAAATCCCGAGATGGACAAATTGCTGGTTGCCCAGCGCTTGGAAACCGATCCAGACCGGCGAAACGAAATTCTCTGTAAGATCGCCCGGCTGATCAACGACGATGTCCCTTTTTTGTACCGTGGCGGCATGCGCAGCCATGTGATTGCCAGCAAAAATCTTGAAGGACTCTCGTCGATGAAAAATGGCATTGTACGCTTGGAGTCGGTATGGTTAAACAAAGAAGAATCCGGAAAATATTGAAAATCCGTTGCAGGTGATCTGACCCATGCAGATACTCGGCAAAAAAGCGTTGCGATTGGTTATCGTAGTTGTCGCCGTATCTGTGCTCACCTTCCTGATGATCAATCTCCTGCCGGGCGATGTGGCCCATGTTGTTGGGGGCGAGGAAGCCACGCTCGAGGATATCCAGGCTATACGCAAAAAGATGGGGCTCGATCAGGGCATTGTCGTCCGCTATTTTACCTGGTTGAAAAATGCTGCCTCAGGCGACCTGGGCGAATCCTACCTGACCCATGAACCTGTGGTTGATATGATCATCGCCAGATTGCCCGTCACCATTGAGCTGCTCATCATTTCTCAATGCATGGCCCTGATGCTGGCCCTTCCTTCAGGCATCGTCAGTGCGTACCGCAGCAATTCGATGATGGATCGCCTAGTAAACGGGATTGGGTTTGCGACCTTGTCGATACCCAGCTTCGTGATGGCGCTTTTAACCATCTATCTGTTTTCCATCAAACTTCGATGGCTGCCGGCCACAGGCTATGTACCCCTTTCAATCGACATAGGCACGAACCTCAAATCCTATGTTTTGCCCGGGTTGAGTATTGCCATGATCGAGTGGGTCGTATTGATGCGCGTTTTGCGCAGCGACATGATCACCACACTTGGACAGAACTATATCCTCATGGCCAGGGCCAAAGGGCTTCCAGCTTGGCGGGTGCTCTTACAGCATGCACTTCGGCCATCTTCATTTACTCTGATCACCGTCCTGGGCATCCAGATAGGCCGCCATCTGGGTGAGGCCGTGATCGTCGAAACCATATTCGCCCTGCCAGGGATCGGACGGTTGTTGATCGACTCCATTTATGCACGCGACTACCAGATGGTTCAGGGCTGCGTCCTTTTGATTACCGTGGGGTATGTTGTCATCAATTCATTCGTGGATCTGCTGTACGCGGTATTGGATCCACGGATTCGCACGGAAGGCGGCCATGCAGGATAAAACAACCGGCAAACGGCTGGGCTTTACTTTCTGGATATCCATTGCCTGGATTGTTCTGGTGGTTTTGTCCGCATTGACCGTCAGCTGGTGGACCATTCCCGCGCCCGACAAAATGGATTGGGACCATCTCAGCGCCCGTCCCGGAACAACTGTCCGCGAAACAATCCTTCAAAACAGCAGCGCTGCGAAAAAAACACCTTACACGTATTGGCTGGGCACGGACACCATGGGGAGGGATCAGGTCTCGCGGATCGTTTACGGTGCGCGCATCTCGCTTTCGGTCGGTTTGCTGGCACCGATGATCGGTCTGCTGATTGGCGGACTTTTAGGTTGTTTGGCCGGCTATTTCCGTGGACCGCTGGAATCGACCATTGTCGCGGTCATGGACATCGTTCTGGCCTTTCCGGGGCTTGTCCTTTTACTCGCTGTTACGTTTTACCTGGGAGCCAGTCTCCAAAACCTGATCTTCTCTCTCGGGTTCCTGACGATTCCGGCCTTCTGCCGTGTTGCCCGAGCAAAAACCCTGGCATTGAGCAATCTGGAATTCGTTCAGGCAGCCCGCCTGACCGGTGCCGGGGACATGGCCATTCTGCTGCGTGAGATCATTCCCAACGTGATCGTTCCGGTTGCGATCTACGGGTTGCTGGTCGCTGCCTTCATGATCATGGCCGAGGGTGCGTTGAGTTTCCTGGGGTTGGGGATACCCGCGCCTACGTCGAGTTGGGGGGGCATGATTGCCGAAGGCAAGGAGGTGCTCGACGAATCGCCGCACGTCAGCATGATACCCGCAGCAATGATGTTCCTTACGGTGGTTTCTTTCAACCTGCTTGGGGACAGCTTGCGAAGCTATTTCGAACGCGGGAAACGCCAGATATGACAAATGGCAATGAAATGCAGCCGCTTCTGGAAGTGAAAGACCTGCAGGCCCTGCTGCCTACGCATCGCGGGCTCGTGAAAGCCGTGGACAGGGTCTCTTTGCGCCTGCAACGGGGCAAAACCCTTGGCATTGTCGGTGAATCAGGATGCGGCAAGAGTATGCTGGCAAGAGCCATTATGGGGCTTTTGCCCACCGGTTCCATTGTTTCTTCGCAATCCATCGTAACCTTCGATGGCCGAAACTTGGTTGGCATGAAAAAAGCGCAGCTTCGTCAAATCATCGGACGGGAAATTGCCATGGTCTTCCAGGACCCCATGACGTCGCTGAATCCGGTGATGAAAGTCGGCCGGCAGATTGCCGAAGTCATAAGCTACCATTTAAAAGAGGGTAAAAGAACGGCTCGCAAACGTGCCGTCGCCCTTTTGGATCTTGTGGGCATTCCTATGGCGGACCAGCGTGCCGATCAATATCCCCACCAGCTTTCCGGCGGCCTGCGGCAGCGAGTGGCCATTGCCATCGCCTTGGCCTGTGAACCCAAGCTGTTGATTGCCGACGAACCGACAACGGCGTTGGACGTGACTGTCCAGGCGACCATTCTTGACCTACTGGCCTCGCTTCAACAGGAAAAGCGGATGGCAATGATTTTGATCACCCATGATTTCGGTGTTGTGGCCGGACGTACGGACGAAACGGCGGTGATGGTTGCCGGTCAGATTGTAGAATATGCGGCCACCGGCGACCTCTTCAGGCAGATGCGCATGCCGTATACACGTGCTCTGATGGCCGCGATTCCGCGCCTGGCGAATCGCCCCCATACAAAGCTTAGGACCATTAATGGGCAACCGCCGGATATGGTTGATTTGCCGTTGGGGTGCCGTTTTGCATCACGCTGCTGGAAGGCTCAGCCTTTGTGCAGGGGAAAAGAACCGGCATTAAAACGGATAAACGGTCGTGGCCATAAGCTGGCATGCTGGTATCCATTGGAAAGCGGGAAAAACGCTTGAAAAACGAAAAACTTCTCACCGTCAACGATCTCACCGTCGAGTTTCGCATCGGCAGACGCAGGAAGATAGAAGCGGTCGCCGGTGCGAGCCTTGATATCGGAGTCGGTGAAACGCTCGGACTGGTAGGTGAATCAGGCTGCGGCAAATCGACGATTGCCAGGTCGATTGTCGGTCTTCAAAAAGTGAAGAAAGGCAGAATTATCTATTCAGGGCAGGATCTTTTGCAGTGCACGAAACAGCGGATGAAAAAAATCAGGCCACAGGTTCAGATGATATTCCAGGATGCGGTCGCATCGTTGAATCCGGGCAGAAAAATCGGCAAGTCCATTGAAGAACCGCTGCGCGTAATCGGATGGGCAGACCGACAGGAAAGAGGGCATCGAACACATGAAATAATGAAGGCTGTGGGTCTTGATCCCGAACAGATGGCTTCGCGCTATCCCCATGAGTTTTCCGGCGGTCAATGCCAGCGCGTCAGTCTTGCCAGGGCATTGATTCTGCGCCCACGCCTGTTGATCTGCGATGAACCGGTATCCTCTCTGGATGTGTCGATACAGGCTCAGATTCTTAACCTGCTGGAAAATATGAAACGGCGCTTTGAGCTGACCATGCTTTTTATCTCCCACGATCTGTCCGTTGTGAAGAATATCAGCGATCGTGTGGCAGTGATGTACTTGGGCAAAATTTGCGAGATCGCAAGCTCAGAAGAACTTTATCGCTCTCCACGGCACCCTTATACCGCTCTGCTGCTCGCATCCGTCCCGGAACCCGATACAGCACCCAAAAAGCAAAAAAAGGGCACGTTCCATGGTGAAATTCCATCTCCTGCCGAACCGCCGCCGGGCTGCCGTTTCCACACACGCTGTCCGAATGCCAAGGATATTTGCATTGAGGTCGAACCCGAGTTGAAACGCTTTGCCGGTGGGAGGCAGGCGGCATGTCATTTCCCGCTATGACAATAGCGGTAATCGTTCACAGGGCACCGCATCTGCTTTGTTCCCGGGCACTTGGAGGTTGACCAAACCGTCTGCGTGCCCGGCGCCTTACATCTGCGGCACCCTATGAACGATTACTGATCAGGCAGTTGCGGCACATTGGGCATTTCAACCCCGTGAACGGGTATGCAAAATCTTCCGTTTCAGTTCGATGGAAATGTTCCGTTTGCCAGATAAAAAGGAGTGGACTTATAGATATTCATTTCGATCTTCTCTTCGACAGATTGTAAACGGCTATGATTACAACGCCCATACAACCCGCGGCAACAATTAGGATCAATAGTCGCCAGAAAATATGGTCGACACGTTCTTCTGCAGATCGGTTGAATTGGTCAAGCACCGTCGAGATCAATGGTATACCCGTTTGATCAACCGTTAATATTATTTGGTTAAAATCGGACAGGACAGCCTGAAGGGTTTCGATGGCTTTGATATAGTCCGCCATGGTAACAGGCTCTGCCGATTCGCCCGTCTCGAAACGCGCCAGCAAGGCATCCGTGGAAGCGACCAAATCGCTTGCCGCAACAGTTGTTTGCTGCAAACTCTTCAGCGTAATGTCAGCTTGCCTGAGCGTTGCCTGTACACCCGTGTTGACATCATGGATCGCAGCAGCCTTGTCATCGATCGCATCGAGTATCGCCTTGCGTTCTTCAGAGACTTGCTGAGGTAATTTCTCAAGTAAAACCGCATAGCGATCCGCTGTTTGCTTCAAACCGGAAATATCCGTCAACATTGTCTTCATCTCAGGTTGTACGATCAAATTCCTGTAGACCAGTTCTGCCTGGGAACCCATGATCAGCTGCATCTTGGCCAGCAAAAACATGGCGCGTTCAACGGTCATGCGCACATCGTCAACAGCCTCTGTAGCTTCACGTATGGGCGCCAGCAATCCGCCGGGCTTCTGAATATTTTTCAAATTGGGTTTTGTGCCGATATCGCCGAAGTCGCTGAAGGTAACGTAATCAACAAATACCTGCTCCGGATGGTTTGCATACCAATCATTGATCAGGTCCCGGAACTCCTGGCGCTGTTCGTGCGTCATGACTTTTGCGGCAAGTTCCCATGCATCCACCTCCATTGTTTTAAACGCCTCCACCATGATTGTGGCAGGTTTTCCGAATATTTGGGGACGCCAATACTCCTCCCAGACCATCCGATTCAACGTTGCCGTCACCACAAGATCCAGCAGCGCGGGACCCGGATTCGGTCCGGCTGCGGTTTCCACAACAGCCGTTATGGAGTACACTTTTCTCCGTGCCGCATTCAATCTGGCCTGGTCCGTTGGAATCGCCGCTTCCAACCGCACTGCGGCCTGCCCGACGATGGCAATATACCGGTTCGCATAGCTGATTACAGCCGCCTGTAATTCTTCCTGCGTCATTTGACGGGAATTTTCAGGCATTCCCGATGTGGATGCCCGATCTTCTGCTGCCCATGCCACATATGAGATATTCATCAAAATTAAAAAGAAAACGATGAGCGCATAAGAGAAACGGATAACGATTGTTTTCATTTCAACAAACTCCCCATGCCCAGCCGTTCTGCCGGAACGGGGCCATGTTCATCTGCTGGCGATGAGATCACCAATGTTTTCGGTATCGGATTGCTGCGGCGATGCAATGCGACTCTATTCAGGGGTGGCTCTGTTGTTCGCCCCCTCCTCCGAAGGGGTTTTAAACCTCAGGCAGGATTCGTTGGGAACGGTTTCGCTGCGAAGCAGGTATCCCGCCAGTGCCCACTCCGTCATCCGATGCCGACCATTCACTTCGAAATGGGCCCTGACACTCCAATAGTATCGGGTCCCGGGACTTAGCGACCGGGTTATCCGATGCTCGGTGGCGGCCAACCGATCCTGCACATAAACAAGTTTGCCCGTACTTTTGGTGACGGTTCGCCAGATCCGGATTTCATAATTCACATGATCGACGCGTGCATATTCAATCGGGGGCAACGGGGCTACGAGCGCGATGTCGAGCGGCTGCCATCGAAAGGTGGGGGTTAGTGAATCCACTTCCACGAATTCGGTGACCAGGGAATACCATTTTTTCCGCACCACCGGATAGTCGGGAACCAGGCCAACCAAAGCCGGTTTGCCGCATCCGGTTGCCGCTGCCGCCAACACACCCGCCATAATCAAACAGAGCCACCATGCGGGCAATCTATTCGAGATTGCCATTATTCCACTCCAACGGATAGACCAGAAAGAAATCGTCGATGATTTTTTCTGCCAGTTCGGGCACACAAGTCCTGAATTCATCGACCAGATCGGACCCTTCGTGATCCGCCCAGTCTGCGAATGTTCTTTCTTCATCACTCGCGCAGATGAAGTGCTCATCCATCAGGACGACACTGTCTTTCGAACGGATGAGTTGCACGCGGATCCGAATGAATGTATCCATGGGGGGGTTGATGCTGTATATCCCGCGCAGCCCGGTTTCCTCCACGCTGATTTCCAATCGCGCATCGATATCACCCACTTTCGGATCGGTATGTTGGGCCAAACCCTCTGCGGGGGGTGTAATCGGTGTTTCCGGCCAGAGAACGAATTGCAGGGTTGTTCGCGAATTGCCCACATCGATCAGGCTGTTTACAAATTCTTCACGCAGCCCCATCTGCCTTAGATTATCCGTCGCAATTTCCAACATGGCCTCGGCGCGCTCGACATCTTCGGCGGGAACGGCCGTTGATACGCCGTGAATGCCGCCGGCGACGGCACAAAATGGTGAAGCGAGCAAGCCGATGTAGGTACCGCCCGGAACGGGCGAGGCGAATCCGAGCATCACCGGCATGGCGGCACCGAATACGACTCCCCGTTTGACCCCGCCCCATACCCCCTTGGCCGGGAGGAGAACATCGGTTTTCGATTGGTCTGGCGTTAAACAGACGCCGACCGTCGATATCCCGGACCGAATGCCTTCGAGTGATGCGGGTTCCATTACATAGATGGCCGGCGTTCGTGCACATCCTGCCGCCATTATCAAAAGAGACAAAAAAGGCATTACGGTAGACAGCGTCCGGTTTTTATAGACCGTGTATTTTTTTCTCAAACCGGATGGCATTTCAGCATTTTTCGTTAGCAGACTTTGTTGCAGGCATGAAGCCATTTTCTCTCGATAGGATAAGAAAACGAGCTGCTATTTTAAAAGAAAAGCCTTAGATAAAGCTGCAAGCCGGCATAGTTGAATTCGACATTCCCTTTCAGATCAATTCCAGGCCAGTCTTCATCCTCCGCTTCCAGCCGAATTCCCAGTGTGTCGAATCCCAACCCAATGCCTACATGGGTCCAGGGGTTATATTCCAGGGCGGTTCGAAACTCCATGATCGATCCCTTGAAATTGTCAATTTCAACATAGAATACCTGAGCACCGGTTCTGATGAACCACCGAGGGTTCAGTGCAACATCCATTCTCAGTCCGAATACCGGCAGCGGGGCGGTGAAGTTTTCCTGCCCCTCTTCATCGAGAAGACCTCTGGACTTGATACCAAAATCGATAGGCATTACGTAGAATCCGATACCGGCGGCCAGATCGATTCTGTCGTCCTGAAAAAAGGAGTAGGTGTAGGCCAGTTCATAAATGTCGAGGTCGAAAAAGGCCTCCACTCCCGTTTCGGCCAAAATGGTTATCCTGTTGCCATCGTCATCCTCGATGGCAACATCTTCAGTAATCTGACGGTTTCCATTACGCCTGAATGAAAACCAGGTGAAATCCAGCCGATGACGCTGGTTCTGTGTAAACCGCCATAGCGCGTCAGCGCGAAAGACCGTGTTCGTCGACTCCAAACCAAGCGCCTCTTCTACATCGACATCCACCCCCAAACCGGTTCCCAAACGGACGCTGCTGTCCACGGCGGTGAGAAACACACCGACATCGACACTAAATTTTTTCCAGGGATTTTCCTGAAGGTTCGAGTCGCTGGCCATAGCCGCATGAACTGCCAGCAGCTGGACACCGACCAAGATTAGAATCAGGCACCTGCGCACAAGGCTTTTCATCGGCTTTTCCCTGATTGTTATTTGTATGGTGGTGGGTAGAACCATCCTTTAACGTAGACGATTGGGAAATACAAGCGCGTGTCGTCCCACAATTTTCCAAATAACCTTCTAAGCCTCATCGCATTGGCCGTGTTTCGATATCATTGATTAGGCGTATAGCTGAACTTCTGACCGCCGATGGAAGCTTCGTACATCAACCCGCCAGTGGCGTGCACGAATACAGCCATCCCTTTGATATAGTTCGTTGGCGCCTGGGTTCCGGTGGCTGGACCGGCGCTGGCTCCGGCGGTAGCGCCACCCGTACCGGCTTTGGCCTGGACGCCGGCGGTAATGGCCACGGCCGACACACCCGCATCGAATTCGAAACTGCCGCTGGTAAATTCATCACAGGCGCGCTTGTCCTGAAAGAAGATGATCTGGCTGAACGCCTGTCCACCAGCCTGGAAACCGATGGAAGCCCTGATCAGGCGGGTCGTCCCGGTGACAGCGCCGTTGACATATACCTTTCCGTTGCCATAAGCGCCGCCGACCACGAACCCTCCCTTACCGATCATTGGAAAGACCGCGTAGCCATAAGCGGATTCGAAAAATGGCTTAACGGCGTCCGATTGCCTGAAAATTTCGATCGTTTTGGTGTAATTGTCGGCATGGACGGTGTTGACGACAGCGAAGATCAGAACCAGAAAAACGGAAATAGCAATTGATCGGTATGTTTTCATCATTTTCTACTCCTTATTAGTTGGTTGGCACAGTTAGTATCAGTGCGTCCGTTTCACTTGTTCCTCTTTTCTGTAGTGGTGAAGAGAGCAAGCCGATGTAGGTACCGCCCGGAACGGGCGAGGCGAATCCGAGCATCACCGGCATGGCTGCACCGAATACGACTCCCCGTTTGACCCCGCCCCATACCCCCTTGGCCGGGAGGAGAGCATCGGTCTTCGACAGGTCTGGCGTCAAGGAAACGCCAACCGTCGATATCCCGGATCGAACGGTTTCGAGTGACGCGGGATCCATGATATAGATTGCCGTTGTTCAGGCACAGCCTGCCGCCATCATTGAGAAAAACAAGAGGAGGATCACTACAGATGTCACCGACAATCGAACAATCGGAAGTTTTTTTCTCAATTCGATTGGCATCGTGGCATTTCCTTCTCCGCGAGGCATCTCTATTTTCCAGGAGGCGGTTCCCACTCGACAAACTGAACCATCTCGAAAGGAACCGGATCGCTGGAGACCCACAATACGGCCCGCAACCCATCCGTAAAATAGGGATCGCCCGTCAAATTGTACCGCGGCGTTTGCATGGGGGCCGCGCCGACGCCACCAATTAAGGCGAACCGTTCCAACCCCTGAGAATACCACAGGTCCTGAATCAGGTAACCGCGGGTTTCATCCACATCCGGATCGATTTTATGGGTGACGATGGTTTTGGCGGTAAATCGCACGCCGATGTCACGGCTGATCTGCCCCACCCAAACGAGTTTGTTTTTGAACTTTACCGGCGCCAACCACAGACGCAGGTGGTTGCGTTCATGAATCCTGTCCCGCGCCTTCTGAAGGGCGATATCCTGGCCTCTGCCGAAAAGATAAAGAGAACTGACAGGAGAATATCGATAGCGACCGCCGGAAAAAAAGGCCATCGCGGTCTTCCAGGCGGATTGGGTGGTGACGACCTCCGTTTCATCCCAACCGGCGCGCATGAAGGCATGATAGACATCATCACCGTCACCGATGACGACCAAGTTGAGAGGATCGCCGTTTTCGGAAGCCTTTTTGTTGGTGGTGCAACAGGGTATCTTTTGAATATACCGAATAAATCTTTCCTCATCGTCCAGACTCTGCCAGGCACTGGCAGGGTAAATCCCCTTGAAATCGATCGTCCGATGATCGATCTTTATGCCAGGAACCGGAATGAAGAAGGTAAAGGCCCTGACCTCACCGTCTTCACCAACCAGGTCGAGTGCAAACGATTTGGTCCCCTCGTCAAGGTTGGTGAACACGTACCCGGCTCTTTTCATGCCCGGATGGACGTAAATATTATGGCCTTTTGAGAAAAAATAACGATCCATGCGCTTCCTGGCACCGGCGTTTAAGCTGGAATGGCTGATAAATGCGGCCTCATGGGAGGTGTAATACATGGGATCGATACCGATGGGTAAAAACCAGATGGCTTCTTCATCCTGGTTGTCGATCTCGATCCAGACGGGCTGGATGTTGTGTCGGTAAAGGTCGACGCCGAATATCTGCAGGGCCTCCTCGGAACTGGGGACGGCAGTGGTTACCTGTACATGGTTTATGGTCTGGGTCTGTGCGCGCTTCAGTAAAATCGACTCGCTCGATGGAGTCGGATGATACGTAGCGCATCCCTGAATCGCCACAAGCAATAAAAAAAGGATCGACAGATAGCGATAAATACCCACTGGATTCAACTTTGGTTCTCGTCGTTGCATGAGCCTGCCCACCGTTGGCTGATTGGGTTCAACGATCCAGCATCATTTCTCTTCTTTCGGCAACCGGTCTTTCCCAGGGTTCGAATCGAACTTCATCCAGCGATACGGGTTCGTTGGAAACCCATACCACGAGACACATACCGTCGGTAAAATAGACCTCATCGTTCAGACTGTGGCGGGGGTCGGACAGGGTGGCCACCTCGGATATCCGAATATAACCATATTGCAGCAGACTCTGCGCGTACCACAAATCCTGGAGCAGATAATCGCGGGCTTCGTCCACGTCTGGTGCTATGCGAAATTGTTCGACGGCAGTCCGCCGGATGATCCTGCTGATCTGTCCGACCCAGACCGGTTGCCCGTTGAATGTATATGGACTCAACCACAAACGTAACTGATTGCGTTCGTTCAACGTCGAGCGCGATTTTCGGAAGGCGGCGTCCTGAGCCCGGTTGAAAAGGTAAAGCGACAGCACCGGCTGGTAGCGAAACTCCCACGGCAACTGCGCCAGCAGGTCATAGGAAGCGGCAGCAGCGGTTTCATCCCAACCGCTGCGCAGCAATGCATAGAGGATATCAGCACCTGTACCGACGATGACAACATTGATCGGGTCCGCATTGTGGATGGTGTCCTCACCGGTCGTGCAGCAGGGCAGCGCCGAGATGAGGTCTTTAAATGCCCGGGAGCTGTCAACATCGATCTTTTCGTGGTTCGCATACAGCTTGTCGAAATCGACTTCCTTGTAATCCACCTGCAAACCGGCAACCGGTATCAGAAAGGTGAACGTCCGGACCTGTTGATCCTCGCCGACCACCTCTACGTTGAAGGCTTTGGTTCCCATTTCCAGGTTCGTAAAAACGAATCCCGAACCAACCGTTCCCGGATTGATGGGCTTGCGCATGGCATGCCGGTAAAAAAACCGGTCGATGTTCTGTGTCGCTGCTTTAGTGTGACCGGCATGGTATAAATAGGCCACTTCCAACGGCGAGAAATAGTCGCGGTCGATACTCACCGGCGCAAACCACATGCGATGGCCGGTGTTGTTTTCGATCTCGAGCCAGACCGGCTGGATTCCTTTTTTGTAAAGGGAAAGCCCAAACACGGACCGGGTTTCTTCCTCACTGAGTACGGTTGCCAGGACACGCACGCCGTTTTGTGTTTTGACGATTGCCCGTTCACGAAATGGATGGTCGTCCAAAAGCCGCGGGTGATAAGCGGCACATCCCAGCAGCACAAAAAACGTGAGAAGACATGCTGCAAGGATACGCAGGCATGCAGGCAAATCAGCCTCGATCCAAATGTTCTCAAAACGGTTCATCGGTTATCAGCTCACAAACCGCGCCATCATCTTAAAAATAGAAATCGATCATTACCGTTCCAAACGAGTTGTCCGTATCGGTTTTTTTCTGACCCGGGCAGGGTGGCGGCAGACTCTCTTCGACAAGGATGTCAGAAGTTCGAATGATAGCGAGTCGTATGGAAAACAGATCATAATAGTGATAATTAAGACCGAGCAATCCGGAAAAAACAAAATCTTCCCGATCAACCTTTCGATCATCTCCGGTAATCATGCTGCCGTCATACATTACGGAATACAGAAGGCCCATTCCACGGCCCCCGACAATCAATTCAACACCATGCGGCGATGCAGCTGCCGGTTTGGGTATGTGCGCTGCCTGAAAAACGCCGACACCCGGTGGTGCCGGCAACGAATTGAACCCTTCCTGCATGTTCCACCCCACGCGAAATCCGATTCCCAGTTCAATGGCGGTCATCAGATTCCCGAAAAGAACGGTCGGCCCGAGATAGAGATGTCCGGCCCAATCGTTGGTATAGGTACCTGCTTGAACAAGACGCCAAAGGTGTTGATAGGCCAGATTTACAATTGGCTCGGTATCTCGCTGGGTGTGCCACCCTTGTGGATCTTCCCCCCATCCCCACGCGCTGTGCAAGAACTCCTGGACATCCCCGGCACAGGATTCTTCGCCCAGCAGGCCCGCGGTAATCTGGAAATTTCTGGCGGTTTGACGGTTAAAGCTCTGCCAGTTCAAGGTGTAGGTCAACGTACCGGCATAGGGCAGGTCTCCCACCGGCGGGTCGGGATTGGTGATATCCTCGGGTGTGATCATGATCTGCCCGATTCCCTGGCCAAAACGAACGATCGAGTCCCGATCGCCAAGCGTGGGAACGTGCTTTCCGATCCATTTGCAGAACGTTGGTGCTACGGTCTCTTCCCAACTTCCGTAGCGGGTCGTATGGTATTGAATACTCCATCCATTGGTAAAATTGCTGTCCCGGTTCCAGATGATATCGTTGTCAATCTCCAGGCGGAGCGTGCCGCTATTATACGGGCTGTCAAGATAGAACGTTTCGTCCCCGGCCAGGCATTCAACAACAAGAAGCAAGGTCGCTGTAAATATAGTCAGGAGAAATTGCATAATTATACATGGGTTGACGCCATTTATCAACGGATGGGCATAGCGTCATGCTCAGAAATAAAAGCGGATACCGATGCCACCCTCCAGGTCGAATTCTGTATCCGGAGTGAGATTCATGATCGGCACCAGTTCGGCAAACGCACCCAAGGAACCCCCTCCGAATACATATTCCAGACCGAACGGGATGCGCACGCCAAATTTGTTGTCCTTCTTCTCGCGTTTCACCCAGCGAAGACCACCCCCGACATACACCGGCAGCTCTCCTTGCTGAGTTTCGATCAGTTGGTGGAAATGAATCAGGTAGTCGGCATAGATGTGAAATTCATTGTCGCCGCTGGTCTTCCACCCAACGCCACCATCGATGGCATTGCTGGCATCAAGCATATATTTACCCGTAATCCCGGTCGGTTCGCCGGCAATAATGCCCAGGCCAAACCTGCGCTGATCAGCCGCCAGGGCTGACGTGGCAAGCAGTATGAAGAAGAAAAACAGAATCCATGCTTTTACTTTCATCGATACACTCCTTCGTTGGATAGGATAGGTCGCATGCCAGCAGACCGCTTGTGGGCTTGATGGAAATCTTTTAAACCAAACCTTCCGGCAACTTCCGTTACTTTGATTTTTCATAACTGAACTTCTGACCGCCAACGGTGGCCTCGTACATCAACCCGCCTTTGGTGTGCACAAATACAGCCATCCCCTTGTGGTAACTGGTTTTGGCCTGGGTTCCGGTGGCCGGACCCGCGCTGGCACCGGCCGTGGCGCCCCCGGTGCCGGCCTTGGCCTGCGCACCGGCGGTGATGGCCACCGCCGAGACACCGGCGTCAAATTCGAATTCGCCGCCGGTGAACTCGTCGAAGGCGCGCTTGTCCTCGAAGAAGATCAGCTGGCTGAAAGCTTGCCCACCGAACTGGAATCCAATGGTGCCCTTGAACATCTTGACCGTGCCGGTGGGCACGCCCTGGGCATAGACCTGGCCGGTGCCGTAGGCCCCGCCGACGCCGATGCCGCCCTTCCCGATGGTGGGAAACACCGCATAGCCATAGCAGTTCTCGAAAAACGGTTGGGTCGCCTCGGCTTTTTTGAATACCTCGATTGTCGCGGCATACTTGTCGGCATGGGCGGTATTGTAGCCAGTCAGACTTAGAACCAAAAAAACAGCAATTAATAGCGTTCGATACAGTTTCATCATCTTCCTCCTTTGTTGGTATAATGATTATTTGGCACAGGTAATCGATTTCATCCAAACCTGCTCAATTGGTCGGGACCGTAATCACTGGGGCCTCCGCTTCCTGCTTGCCCCTCTCGGTGAAGGAGAAAAGGATCATCAGAAAGTTGAACATGGACTTGGAATGAATGTCCCGATCATCGATCCAGAACCAGTAGTCCCGGTAATGAACGGCAGCAAAGGCTGCGTCGGGTTTCGACGCGCCATTTTTAACATGAATCCAGGGCCGCGAATGGGTTTTATCCAGCCCTTTGCGTTGCCACGCTTCATCCATATAAAGTCCGGCCATATCCTCGGGCGGCGTTTCGATGCCGGACGCGAAGGCGGTCATGATCTGCAGCATCGACCGGCTCAGGACGGCGATCTCATTAGCGTCCAGTGCGAACTTTCCGTGCACCACCCTGAACGCATTTAGATGGGTGTCCACAGCGAGCAGTCTCTTCAATTGACGGAGATCCGCTTCGGCGGTTGCGTGGGTCGGTGGTCGAAAAATAATCGTCAGATTGACCCCGGCTTCCGTATTTTTTGCGCGCATGGCAATCCCATCCGCCGCATAGACGCGTCGAAACAGATCCACCAATTTATCGAATACGGGGTCTGCATTGTTCCCGCCAACCGACCGGTATCTGCTATTGTCGATACCGTTGATGCTTTGGATGCAAATCCGTAAAATCGTGTCGGTCGGATATTCGCTTTGAATCAGCAGCAGAATCGGCGCCAGTGGGAGCGGCTTTACCAGAGATCGTGCAAATTTTTCTCCCATGAGGGGACTATACGTGATGGTCGGTCGATCGGTGTACATGCCGCGCCCACCGATGCTTTGGGTCTGGCCGCCATTCCATGCAAAACCCAGTTCGATCTCACTTTCCAAGGCATACTGGTTGATCACGGACGCCACATCCATGAATACCGGTGCATCCAGATATCGCGTTTTCAGCAGGTTGAGGAGTGTTTGGCGTTTCCATGATTCCGAAATGGCGGACACATAATCGAAACGGTCGCGATCGATGGTCGCCGGACCGATGGCGGTGCATCCACCAACGAGAAAAACGATCACGACCATCCAAAGACCCGTTTTCACCAACTGCTTCCATATCTTTATGGATTTTTTATGAGGAATTGACGTGATCCGTTTCATGATGATTCGATTACCAATGGTACTGTAAATATACCGTGTTGTAGTTGCTCCCTCCGGAGATTCGTCCAAAGGCCGAAGATGTCGAAAAGATCCCGCTGCGATGATGAATGCTGTATCCCAGCCAGAGATCCTCCATCCATTGGACACGGAAAAGCTTCCCCAAGTCCAGGTCGATTGAGAAGTCCAGAAAATTGAGCAGTTGGCTGGATCGGTACCCTTTCTCCTGCATGTCTTTTTCTTCCAGGTAAGGAATCCGATCCAGATACGATAAGCCCTCCGCAAAACCCAGACGCCACGGAGTGGGCCATTTGATCGTGTAATAAAATTTAACCGCCAGAACATATTCGGTGGATCGGTCCTGCACGTCCGATGAATGGTGATGAACGAGTCCCGGCGTCAGATAGGTGGCGATCGGCAGGGTAAACAGCTCGTCGGCAAGGGGAACGCCGAAAAAAACCGAGGTGAGTTGATTGTTGTATGGATCGCTCTCGGTATTTCCAGTCACAATTTCTCCCAGATTGGATTCGGTTCCCCATCCATGGGCCAGACGAATATACGGTCTCGATGCCAGCGTATCCACTGGCTCCGTTTTATCATTGAAAAACCCGATCCCCAAAAACGCTTCGGCCTGCGTGGAGTCGTCGACGAAAGAGATGTTCCGGGTGTCGGAATCCAGAAAGAGAATGCTGCCCCTTCCCAGAAGATATAGGTTTCGCCACACGTGAAAACGGATGTCCGCGGCGATCTGGGTGTCCACGGCGCTGCCCGGTCTTTCTCTTCCCAACCCGTAGTATCGGTTGTTGAAATCGGCGCTCTTCCATCGAAAGCGAGCTGAAGGCCTGAATTCCCAGCGCCCTTGTTCCCACTTGAAACCGGGAACCAGATTGGCATGCCAACGGCCGCTTTGATCGCTCAACAACTCGGCGTCCAGATGGAACCAATCCGTGAAAAGGTAGGTGAACTGGCCGCCCACATCCAGGCCGGATTCTCTTATCTCGTTCTGATACTCCTTGGGAATGTCGAAGAAACGGTATCTGGCAAAGGGGCTCAATTGCCATTTCTCGGTCTCCCAAACCCTGTATCCGAATTCGAGACCATCGATAAAAAGCGGACCGTTCTCGTAAAAGATCAGGGGCACAACATCGTTAACCGTGCTTTTGTTTGCATCGAATGGGATGGTCGCCGACCGGATGCCCATTGCGAGCCCCCACTTCTCGGGGGCATCGACATGGTGTTGTCCAACTGTTTTCTCCTCACAGCGCCCATCGTGGCCCATGAGAATGAGAAGCGATATCAACAGACTCAAAAAAATGGGTTTTAATTGTTTACCGATGATTATCTTTTTGCACACTTTCATACGATTTTGCCTTGCGATTCAGATGGGATCAAAAAAATTTGGGGAGCACGAAATTGGCTTGGAGCCGAAAGCGAAACCCTTCCGGTCCGGTGTCCGGCGAATCGGCCCAATACCCCACCCCGGCCTGCAGGCTCACCGGGAGCTTGCCCATGTGGACAATTTTTGCAAGGGAGGCGGTGATCGGCACGGACCATTGCTCAGCCTCCCAGTCATAAGTGCTTTCGAGCTGAAATGCAATGGTGTAGGCGGTCGGCGTCGTGAACGCCACGAAAGGCTGTAAAAAGCTGACGTTGACGTCCCGGCGGTCGCTGTCGCCGGCATAGGACCAGTTGTGGTTGGCAAGCATCCCGATTGTCCACGATCCGCGCATGGTAAGGGCAACCATCGCAGGCCCTGCACTCCATTTTTCCGAACCAAGAAGGTCGTCGGTGGCTATCGGCAGCATCAATATGGGACCGACGCCCCAGATAAAACCGCCGGGTGCAGGGTCGTCGGGAGAAAAAAACAGGCTCAGGCTGAGGTCGCCCAGGCCGAACTGGGAACCTGACCCCGGTGCGATCTCGTCTTGATAGGTGATCGGCAGAATCGTTCGTGTGATCAGGTTCCAGTCGTCATTCAAATTAAAAGGGATTACCGGTTGAAGATTGGTCTGCAGCCGCCAGCCGTCGTCCTGTAAGCCGATGTCGTGATCGTAGGTCATTTGAATGGGAATCGTCATCAGTTCCGCCACAGGATTGGTCAGTTCCTGGGCAAGTTCGGCGTCCGAACCTCCGGGCGCGTTCTCCGCCAGGGCAAGCCCGGCCGGTGTAAAGGCGACCAAAAGCGCAAGAAGAAAAGCAAAGATCGGTATTGAATCTCTCATCTCAACTCCTTTCTCTGGCGGAAATCGGTTAAAAACGCCACGAAAGACCCAAAATAAGCCCATCCTGCGAAACATCGTACAAAAAATCGTCTTCATCGTAGTCAACATCCAGGTAGCGGTATCCAAGCGTTGTGGAAAACATCGCCGTCCATTGGTAGCCCAAGTTGATCATTGCGTCCCACATGAAATCCGATCCTATTCCCAAGCCCCCGAAAATCAGGGACCCGCTGACGAAGAACCTGGATTCGCCCAAGGGCATCAGGCCTTTGATGCCGACGATCGGGTCCACCCAGTTCTCCCGGTTGGTGCTTTCCCTTGCAGACAGTAGGCCGGCATCAAGTTTCAGGGACGCGTCCACGGACCAGTAGCGCAGCCCGGCCATGCCGTCCAGAAATGCGCCATCCTGGTCGATCAGACGGTAAAATCCGGCCGCCGAAACGATCCAGGTTTTTGTCCGGGAAGTGAGCTTCGAGAAAAATGGACCGGGGGTCGCTTCATCGTCTTCGATATCCGAATAATTGATGTCGGCCACAACACCGTAGCGCCCCTTGAAAGCCTCGCCAACCAGGGAGAAGGAACTGTTGATGTTGCCAAGGATGTCATCATAAAAATCGATGTCGACCTCTGCGGCCGGCAAACCCGGCTGGGTCGCCAGATCTCCTTTTTGACCGGATAGCCAGGCATACGGTGCTATCTGAAATTGCCATTTGTCATCGGCGCCGGATTCTGCATTAACCGGCAAAGCCAGAAAAAGAACAAAAAGTACTGCTCCCATCCACGCTGGAACAATCTTAATTAAAAGGCGAATCATTTTAACCTCCTAAAATGCTTCCTGAATGCCGACGTAAATGCCCTCGTTGTCTCCATTGCCGATGGCCGCATCGATACGGAAATTGATCTTCTGGTCGGAGTTGAGCATGTACCGGAAGCCGACGCCGCCGCTGTAGTAGAGATCTTTGGTGATCAGTTCCTCCAATTCGTCATCCCACAATTTGGCCAGGCCGCCAAAAGCTACGAAACCGATTTTCTCTGTAAATTGCCACCTGATTTCAGCTTGGCCGGATAGCAGGGTGCGGCCGGAAACCTCTCCGGATTTGAATCCTCGCAAATCGCTCTGCTGCCCGAGGCGGGATTTGTCCGAGTAGGGCGTGTCCTCCGTACCGGTGCGGCCATAGGCACGCAGGGCCAGGACGTGCGTCTCGGTGAGGCCGATGTAGTGGTTTACAGCGAGATCGGCTACGGCATAATCCGTTTCATTGCCCCAGGCCTCGGGTTTATAGTAGCCTTTGACTTCGACCAGCGTTCCGGAAGAGGGGTAGTTGACATTGTCCCGGGTGTCGTAACTGATCACCGGCCCGATCCCCGTCGTGGTGGAATCCTCCGCCCCCACCAGATCCAGGTAATCGCCATCGGCAGGGGTGTCGGGATCGTAGCTGACGTCGACCACCAGCGCCTGCCCGCCGATATAAACATTATCCCATACCCGGTAAGTGAGCAGACCCAACGCGGCTATGGCACCCGTGGAGAACTCAGCCTCACCACCCCAGGGAATGTCGTACTCGTTGTTGATGTTTGCCCTGAAAATGCCGAAATTGCCACGAATCGTGTCATGGTAAAGGTACAGGCTGCTCAGCAGTCCATAGAAATAGGAGTCGGTGTTCGTGTACGCCCCGATCGCCTGCACGCTGGATCGCGGATCCTCCGCACGCCAATCGCCGATGTCGAAGAAATACATCCCCGCCGCTCCCAGGCCGCTGCCGATATTGGGATTGGAGATAACGATGGGAGCAAAGGCGAAGTTTTTTCCCCGATCAGGCTTTTTCTGTGCATCCGGAATTTCCTGTGCGTCTGCGCCAATGGTGAAAATCATGGGGAAACAGAAAAGCAGGCAAAGCAATAAGCAGGTTCGCATCATGGTTGGGTCCTTTGGTATTCACCAGCGTTTACATTCGTAATCAAAAGCCTGCCCTGCAACAGTTATCTCTCATTCACCAGACAGTGCCTCGGCCTCTGCCTGGCAATCACGAGATGGCTTAAGACCTTGTGCGCGAGCTTTCTCGTACTCTTTCTTGGCCATTTCCAGATCCGCGCAAAACTTTGGATTGGCGTGCAGTTTTGCGACAACGGCGGCGCCCATGAAACGGCCTTCCACCACGTCACTGTGCCAGTGCACATTGCAGATGATCCGGCTTTCGCCGAACGCCCGCCCCCGGGCGAGGATGGCATCGGCCCGGTCCGGAGCAATCTCCGTAAGAATAAGAGCCCAGGCCCAGCCCAAAGCCGTATGCCCGGAGGGATAGGAACCGTCCTTTCTCAACTTCTCTTCCTCTTCCGGTGTACAGATGGTTTCCCCGTTCACCATGAAAGCGCGCTTGCGCTGGTAGTGCTTCTTGGCGG
Organism: Desulfosarcina widdelii; assembly: GCF_009688965.1. Taxonomy (GTDB): domain Bacteria; phylum Desulfobacterota; class Desulfobacteria; order Desulfobacterales; family Desulfosarcinaceae; genus Desulfosarcina; species Desulfosarcina widdelii. The sequence goes on from NZ_AP021875.1 coordinate 2,351,258, forward strand.
TGTACGTGGAGAGTCCCGCATCGGCCAGGGTGCGGCGAAGCAGCATGTAAAGATGCGGGGTATCCGCTTCAGTGATGGGAATTCCCAGGGCGCAGCTGAAGGTGTCTGCTGCTTCCGGAAACCTCAGTTCCGCATCCCGGGTTGCGACCGTCCAGCGCGGCGTGCCTCGCAGAGCCTGGCTTTTTCGGCTTACCTCTTCGTCCAGTGAACGCGCAGCCGAGCCTTCGGCCGGAGGCGGCGGAAGAAGTGCCAGGCTGTTGGGGAGCGCTTCCGGTTTTAAATACCCCGCCAGAACTCCGGGCATGATCTCCGGTACAGTGTCAGGGCCTTGCTTTTGAAAGCCGGCACAGCCGATCATCATTCCCACGCATATAAGCGCTATTACGATTGGCCAATTTTTAATAAAACCGAAGCGGGTCGACATGATGACAAACCTCTTTGTTTACTTCAGTCCCGTCTCGATCAGTGCATCAAGGCAGCGCTTGCTAACCTTTTTTTTGTTTTTGGCAATACAGTCCAATAGCCGTCCTTCACCCACGGGAACGTCGGCGCAATACTTCTCCAGGTCGTCTTCGCATTCGTAGGCCGCATAGGCCAGGGCGGAGATTGCCCGCTCAAGCAGGACCGCGGCATCGAACAGGGCAAATTCACATTTTGCGCTCAATTTATCCTCGTGGGCGTACAGGCAGGCCAGCACCCGCCCCTCGCCGGGAGTAACGCCCTTGCAGTAGCTTTCCAGTTCCACTTTGCACCCATCCTTAACGGTTTGGGTCAATGGATCGGTGGCAAAAGCCGTGGCCGAAATCATCATTACTGCCGTCAGTGCAACCAAGATTTTCAAAGTTCTGATCATGACTTTCTCCTTTGTTGGGTAGAACCGACCACTACCCTTGTGGTTTTTCTGTGGATAAACAATAAATTAGTCTATATCGCCGGGAACGGCGGCACTCGCTTCCTGCTCGTCGGGATTCCTGATGTCGAATACAACCTTGTGCAATTGCCCTTCCGTGAATTTGAATTTACCCAGATCGGCATATTCCTCATTTACGGGCATGCCTTCATCGCGGCCAATATCGAAGGTTTCATGACCGGTATAAGCACCATAGACGGTCGCCGTGATGTCCATTTCTCCCACTTTTTCATCGTTGATAAACAATTCGACGGTGGATGGGCCGTTGAGCCTTGGCTCCTTCATGGTATGTTTTAGGGTGATTTTTACATCTCCATGGGGAATTTTTACATCAACGTCGAAGTCGTGCCAGTAAAGGCCAAGGGTGGAGTAGCTGTATCTGAGTTTTCCGTCTTTGATGAACAGCGCCTGTCCACCGATATGCTCACCAACCGCATAAATAACACCCTGGGTCGTGTCATCCGCAGTGATGTAGGCATTGACCTCATAGTTGGTGGATTTGATCTCGGGTCCTGCCAACTCGGGCACCCGATAGACATTGGTTGTCAGCTCCCAATGCCTTTTTGCAGCCCGCTGCGGATTGGATTCCGGTTGCAGCATCCTTCCTAATGAACCGCCGATCGGATATGCATCGTACTTGTCAGCCTCTTCCCAGAACAATTTTTCCAGTGCTTTTACTTTTTCGGGGTACTGATCGGCCACGTTAACCTGCTGTATGGGGTCTTCATCGATATGATATAATTCCCATTCAACGTTTAGCGGATCAAAGTTTGCCATGGCCGAGGGATCAAGCGACCAGGGAATACGATACGGTTTCCCGCAGAGGGACCATCCTTCTTGGTATAACCCCACAAAACCGGTCATTTCAAAATACTGGGTGGGATGGTTGGTTTTTGCCTCCGGGTCGTTCCAGGCGTATGTGAGCGATTTGCCCGGATAAGGTTTTCTCTTCTGACCGTTCACATAGTCGGGGGCCGGAACGCCGGTGACCTCGAGAATGGTGGGAACGATATCCGTGACATTCTGAAATTGCCTTCTCCATTCGCCTTTGGCTTTGATGGCCCTGGGGTATCTTACGGCCGTGGCGGACATGGTCCCTCCGAAATGGGAAGCCATCTGTTTGGTCCACTGAAACGGGGTTGAGGATGCGTAAGACCAGGCTACTGAATAATGGTTGTTCATATGAGGACCGCCCCATTCATCGATGCCGCCAAATTCTTCAAGCTTTTCCAGTTGCTGCTCCATGGTCAGCGGTGGAAAGCCGTTCTGCATCAACAGCTCGGAGAATGTTCCCGTGGGCGTTCCTTCGGCGGTACAGCCATTGTCGGCGGTGAGATAAATAACCAGGGTGTTGTCCAGCTCACCCATTTCCTCAATGTGCTCGATGACCCGTCCGATATGATGATCGACATGTTCCAGAAAGGCGGCATTGACTTCCATTTGCCGTGACAAATAGGCTTTTCCCGCCTCGCTGTAGGAATTCCACTCGGGAATGGATTTTGGCCAATCAACCATTTTTGCATCTTCAGGAACCAGACCCAGTTTCTTCTGGCGTTCCAGTTGCTGTGCCCGGTATGCATGCCACCCTTCGTCAAACTTCCCCTTATATTTGTCTCGCCATTCCTTGGGGACCTGGATGGGGCCATGAACAGCGCCCGGCGTGTAGTACATAAAGAAAGGCGCATCCCTCAGGCCTTTCCAGTTGTCGAGCCATTTGATGGCCTGGTCGGCCATACCGTGCGACATATGAAATTTGGAGCCGTCCGCATTGGTTTTCGGGGTTTCAATTGCGGTGGTGTTTTCATAGAGCAAAGGGTAGAACTGGTTGGTCTCACCGCCCATGAATCCCCAGAAATACTCAAACCCCCACATGCCTGTCGGCCAGCTTTCAAAAGGACCGGCAGGCGAGGCCTCTTCCATGGGCGTATTGTGCCATTTGCCGAATGCTGCCGTGGCATAACCATTGTCCGTTAAAATTTTCGCAATGGAGGGCGTACTGTAATCGATTTGCGAATTGTAGCCCGGATAACCGGTGGCGAACTCGGATATGATCCCGGTCCCGATCTGGTGAATGTTATAGCCGGTCAACAGCGAACCCCGGGTCGGCGAACAGACTGCGGCCACAGACATGTGCGTGTACCGGATGCCTTCATCTCCCAGACGGTCGAAGGTCGGTGTGCGCATGACGCCCCCAAAGGATGTAGCACTGGAATAACCGGCATCGTCAAGCATAACAATCAGTACATTGGGTGCCCCGTCGGGAGCTTTTTTCTGGCCGACAAAATCGGGTTTCGAGTCGGCCAGTGTTTTGCCCTGGACGCCTTTCCATTCCTCTTTCGGATAGGGAATGGCGTTGCCGTCTGCAACTTTTTGATCAACGACCACCGGATTGCTCTCCTCACTCTTTTGACTGACATCCGCCTGATTGCAGGACACAATGAAGAGAATGCCTAAAAAGAAAATTGCGGTCTTCAATACTTTCATCATGCCTCCTTAATGGTATAACTTCTCTCGAACCGTTGATTCCTGTATTGGAGCAGCAATATGTCACACGTTAATCTAACCGTGGCCTATAGAGCATTAAGCTATTGTCAATTCCTGGGATAACCCGCGGCAGTTATTTGACCAATTCGATTTTTCCGGGTCGCCAGGTTTTATCAAACCATGGGTCTAAGGGACCATACAGGCGCAGGACCGTAAACCAACCCTTTCCGGGCACGGTCGGCACCCAGTTGGATTCCTTGCCTACCGGCGGCTCGGGCCCGAACCAGATCGTCGTGCTGCCATCGGCGTTGGCCACGACGTCACCGCTCTGGCTGCTGACGCTTGGGAACTGCGTACTCGGCGTCTGCAGCAGGGAGCGGGTCTGCGGGTCGTAGTTGACGAAGGACCAGAAGTCCTTTGCCGGGATGCCGGCCGGCAGCGTCAACGAATAGTTCTTCGAGCCGTCAAGGTAGTTGCCGTCGGCATCCAGGGCTGCGACCGCGTACTGCGAGCCGACACCGACGATCTTGATCACCATGGCCGGGGTCACCGCCGTGTACCCGTAGTGAAACATTGTCCTGGCATCGAGATCGCGTGCGCCGCTCTCGCGCAGGAACTCGTGACTGCCGCCGACAAAGGCGTTGAACCAGGCCGAGTCCTTGTAGTAGTAAGCACGCGGATCGCGCGTACGGAAAGAGATGGCACGCGCCGTGGCATTGGAAACGGCCGCCGCCTCCTCGAGAATACCCCGCATCCGCGCGTCGGGCGAGAAGGGCCGGCCCTTCTCGATCCCGATCGCCGCCAGCAGGCCGAGAATCTCGGGGCTGAAGGCCGCGGCGGGCTCCTCGTCGATCACGGCCCGGGCCTCTTCATAGAAATGGATGTCGTTGGCATGGATCGTATTGTGGAATCGCCCGGAGGTGTTGACGAATTTCATCTCGGCAGCGTCGGCCGTCTCGCCTAAGGGGTAGACCTTGATCAGCTTCTTGGCTGCGTCGATGGCGGGTTGAGGATCCCCATCGACCAGAAAACCCCGCCAGAACATCAGGTTCTTATAGGTCGGTGAGCGGTAGGTGAAGTATCCCTCGGGAACCTCGCCCTCCCAGCCGGGAGGCAGGTAGAGGTAACGGCCCCCCGCCCCCTTGTCCGGTCCGGCGTTGCCCATGTCGGAGACGTAGCGGAAGAAGTGGTCATTGACCATGCCCAGGGTATTGGGCGGACTCTCGACAACGACCGGGCCGTTACTTAGGTCGAGCAAACCGCCGATGTAAACACTCTCTGTGTTGGGTGTCAGGTAGAGCGCCCGCGCATCCAGCAGCGTCTCGGTAATCGAGATGGCGCCGTTGCGATCGACGCCGACGCTTGCAATGCCTTCGAGCATCGCTTCGAGCGAGGCGGCCGGGCACACGGAGAGAAACGCCTCCACGCCCCGGAGAAAGTCGAGATTATCGTAAACCAGGTCGACGGTCTCCGGCGTGGGAAAGCCGTCGAAGAATTCGAGGGTGCCGATGCGGGTCTCGACGCGGTCGGGGGTGGTGATCGACACGGGGATGTCGGTGGCCATTTTGGGCCTGGCACCTGCCGCGGCCACGGCCGGGATATCCTCGAGGCGCTCGACCTCGCCGGGTCGCCACGTCTTGTCGAACCACGGTTCGAGGGGACCGTAGAGCCGCAGGATGACGCTCCAGCCCTTGCCCGGCACTGTCTGGATCCAGTTGCTCTCCTTCCCTTCGGGGGCCCTCGGTCCGAAGTAGACGTCGGTGGAGCCGTCGGCATTCGCTACGACGCCGCGCTCGCTGTTGAGGCTGGGGAACGGCTGGTCGGTCTGCAGCATGGACCGGGTCTGGTTGTCGTAGAGCACCAGCGACCAGAAATCCTTCACAGGTACGTTCTTTGGCATGCGGATCCGATAGGTGTAGCCGCCGTCCAAAGCCCGGCCCTCCGAGTCGACCGTGGCTCCTGCGTACTGCGATCCCACGCCGACCATCTTGGCGGCCATGGCCGGCGTAATGCCGGTAGCGTAGTAGAAGAAGAGTGTGCGTCCATCCAGCAGGCGCACGCCATTGACCTCGAACTCGTGGCTGCCCCCGATGAAGCCGGTCTTCCAGGCGCTGTCCTTGTAGTAGAAGGACTCGGGATCGCGGGTTTTGAAAACAATAGCGCGGGCCGTCGCGTTGCCCACGGCGGCCGCATCCGTGAGAATGTCGGTCATGCGGGCATCCGGCGCAAAGGGTTTGCCCTTCTCAATGCCGACGGCGGCCAGCAGGCCGAGGAATTCGGGATCGAGGTCACTGACAGATTCTTCCTGGAGGACGGCATGGACTTCCTTGAAAAATGTTATGTCGTTGGCATGGACGGTGTTGAATGAGCGGCCCGACAGGTTGACGAATTCCGTCGCCGGGGGAGTTTCCCGGCTCGCCAGTGGATAGATGCGGGTGTTCTTCTTCAGGTTCGCCACCGCCGGCCCTGGATCGCCGTCGACGAGGAAGCCGCGCCAGATGAGCCAGTTGCCGAAGGTCCGCGAGGTGAACGTGTGGTAGCCCTCGGGCACGTCGCCGTCGTAGCCCGGCGGCAGGATCAGGAACTTTCCGCCCTGTCCCTTGTCCGGACCGGTGTTGCCCAGATCGGTCACATGACCGAACCAGAAGTCATCGAGGATGCCGAGGGTGTTCGGCGCGCTCTCCACCACCATCGGCCCGTCCTTCAGGTCGAGCCAGGTCACCGCGTAGACGCTCTCGGTGTTGGCCGTCAGGAACAGCGTTCGCGCATCCATCAAGGTTTCGAAGATACCAACCTTGCCGTTGACGCAGCCCATCTCACGCAGGCCCTCGCGCATCGCGTGGAGCGAGGCGATGGGCAGGCCGTCGAGAAACGCTCGCACGCCGCGCTGGAAATCGAGATGGTCGTAGACCTTGTTGACGGTCTCCGGGCTCGGATAGCCGTCGAAGAACGAGAGGGACCCCAGGCGGGTCTCGACGTGGTCGGGGGTCAGGATGGATGCCGGGGTCGGTTGGTACTCGACTGGCGTCATTTTCGAGGACTTCGTCTTGGTGCAGCCAGCCAATGCCAACACTGCCAAAATGATAAGCAGCGTCATGAATCTAAAAATTTTCACGTTTCACTCCTTTATTAAATTGGTCATTGACTTAGTACTTCGATGAGCGGCGCTCCGGTAGCGCCGGAAGGCGCTTTTATCCTCAGGTACTTTGAAAGCGTCAATGCAATGTCAACGGTCTGCACCTCTCTGAAAACGGTTCTGGCCGTCAGGCCGTTGCCGGAAAAAATGATCGGGACAAAGGTGTCATACCGCCACGGCGAGCCATGGGTGCTGGCCACCGTCAACCCTTCGAACTCGGCGACGAACCATTGGGGTTCCAGAACCAGGTAGATGTCGCCTGAGCGTTTCGGGTTGAAGTTGCGAAGGATCTGCCGGTACAAGCGGGTATCCGGCATCTTCCCCTCGATCAGGTCGATGCTCGGCACCGCATAAGCCACACCGTCGAACGTTGTAAGCTCCGCTGCGATGGTTCGGGACACCTCGTCCACATCCAGCTTATGTTTCCGAAGGACATCGTGATCCAGATACAGGTACGGATGCTCAAAACCCGAGACCAGTTCCTCGGCGATGCCATACTTGGCTTTGATGGTTTCGATGGCCTTTTCCTTGTCCAGCTTGTCGGCTTCGAAGATCCGAGCATTAATGCCGAACTCGTTGAGCTGGGCCGGGGCCTCGGCCGCGCCGTGATCAGCGGAGAGCACGATGAGGGTGTTGTCGAGGCCGATCTGTTGGTCGACAAAGGCCAACAGTTCGGACAGGGTTTTATCGAGGCGCAGCAGGTTGTCTTCGCTTTCCAGGCTGCCGGGGCCGAAGATGTGCCCGATGTAATCCGTGGAGGAAAAACTGATGGAGAGGTAATCGGGAATCTCGTCCTGGCCCAGTTCTTCTCCGACCATCAGGGCCTTCGCGAATTCCAGGGTAAGTTCATCCCCCGCCGGGCTGACTGTCAGCAGCGAAGTAAACAGCTTGCCGTCGGCCTTGCCGAAGGGATGCGGGAACACAACCCCATAACCGGGAAGATTGGTTTCCCAGGGCATGTCATCGAATTTGCCATACGTGTATGTGGATCTGTCATGAATCAGATCCCAGTTCGTATCGGCATAGGCCAGCGCAAGCTTTTTCCGGTTCCACGCCTTTACCCACCCGGGGTAGGCATCGTAATAGTACGTGCTGGTCACGAACTCCCCTTTGGCCTTGGAAAACCAGAAGGCTTTGCCGGCGTGGCCGGCCATGGGTACCGCCCCCCGGTCCTTGACCGAAACGCCGAAGATCTTTGCCTTGCCGTGGGTGCGCAACGCCAGTTCGTCACTGAAGGTGGTGGTCAGGATTGCTGCTGGGGATCGGCCGTCGGTGCCCGCCACCTTCTGGGTGGGATCCATCTCGTTGTCCTTGTCCACGCCGCCGCCCTCGCCGATGAGTGCATAGCGGTCGTCTTCTATGTTGTAGACCGCCCGTCCGAGTTCCTTGTCGAACCAGATGTTGGCGATCATGCCGTGGTCGGCCGGATCCGCTCCGGTGGCCAGCGTCGCATGCCCCACCACAGTTTCGGTATTGGCATGGCGGTGATGGGCGTTTTCATATACGACGCCGTTCTCGTAGAGGTATTTGAAGCCGCCTTCTCCCAAACGGTCGTAAACCGATGTGGGCATGTCGCCCCTCAACTGATCGACTGTGATCTGAAGAATCAGTTTTGGCGATCTTGTTGGATTGACCCGACTATGGGTGGTTGCCGCTGCCAGTAAAAAGGGGGCGAAGCTCACGACAAATAGTAACAGTGCCTTTCCCGGTCTGGGCGCCATAGTGACCTCCTTGTCGTAAAAAATTTCAAATTTGACTTTTTCATGGGCTCGCAACCCAAAAAACTTCAAGAGCCTTCAAGGATCTCCCTTCGCAGCCGGAACATTCGAACGTCGTAATTTCAGCCGTTTATTACCGGCAGGTCGTTCATACTCTCAAGATCCTTTTAAACCTGCATACGTTGTCAATGCCTATTATTAAATGAAGCAAAGCGGCCAAGCGTCTAATTCCGATTAGCATCCATTTTTAACGGTTTCGGTCAACTGGTCTGCGGCAAATGCTTTGGTCGCAATCATCATTGCTGCCGCCAATGTAATCCACATCCTCAACGTCTTGAACATAACGATTTCCTTTTGGATTTTCTCTTTCCCTCTCGAATAAAGTGGGTTAAGCATCACGGCGCCATGGTTGCATCGCGCCAATGCGCTCTTTGATCTCCTCTTCCAGACCTTGCTTCAGCTCCTCATATTCGCTGGAGCGTTCCAGGGCCTGATCCTGTCCGGATTGCCTCCAATAGGCCAAGGCTTCCGTACATTTCTGGTAGTCATCGCAAAGGGTTTGAAAGGACTGGCTGCGCGTGTACATTCGGCGCAGATTGTCCTTCTCGGAAGGGAATCGCTCTAAAATCAAAAACAGACCTGGATGGATTACAGACATAGATCACACCAATGGTTCAGTTATGGCATAGAAAGTTGATCCCGCTGGAAATCTGTGTAATAGTGAAATTCGTTTTTAAACACCTATTATAGGATAAGCTATACATAGTTTTCACCTTCCCCCGAACTTAAACTTACAAAAAATGACTTAGAATCATGAAAACGGAGAGATCGGTGAGCCCGTCGACGGTTTCGGTGGATGACTTTGGATTCTCGCCTTCGGCCATTTCCGGGCAGACGAATCGTATTCTGGACTCACCCGAGTTCAAGGCCACGGATGCCCAACGCGCATTCCTGCAATACGTCGTCGAGAAAACACTGGCCGGGCATGCGGATGCAATCAAGGGATACACGGTCGCCACCGAGGTGTTCGGGCGGCATGAAGACTTCGACCAGGCCACCGATCCCATCGTGAGCATTCAGGCCAACAAGCTTCGCCGCGCCCTCGAACGCTATTACCTGGTGGCCGGGCAAAACGATCCCATCCGCATCGATATCCCCAAGGGTTCCTATGTGCCGACGTTTCAAGCCCTCGCCCCACTCAGCGTGGAAAAACCGCCACCCATAAGCCGAAAGATTGCCGCCATCCATGACAGCGGCTGGCCGACAATCCTGGTTCAGTCGTTCGAGAACCTGACCGGCAACCGGGATCTGGAATATCTGGGGATCGGCCTCGCAACCGAAATCGCCCTGGAAATCACACGCTACCAGGAGATACGGGTGCTGCGGCAAAGACCGGATGGCAGGCAACGACGCGCCTCGGATATCGGCGTCCGATTCGTACTCTGCGGAAGTATAAAAACGGATGCGACCGGCCTGAAGGTGATCGTCAACCTGGTCGATGGGCCGACAGGGTTGCACATCTGGGTGGATTCCCATCGAACGGATCTCAATCCTGCCGAGTTGATTTCTTTCGAGGAGCGCATTGCCAGTACGGTTGTCAGCAAGATCACCTGTGAAGATGGAATCGTTGTAAAGACGCTGGCCCCTGAATCTAAGAAAATACCCCCAGAGGAACTGACAACCTACCAGGCCATGCTCCGCTTTTACCGGTATTTAATCGACTTTTCCCCGGAGAACTTCCTGAACACGTTTGCCGCACTCGAGCAGGCGTGCGCCAAAGAGCCGGAGTGCGGACTGGCATGGAGCATGCTCGCCCGCCTCTATTCCCTCAATTACAGCCTTGAATTGTTCGACCTTGAAACCCCCATAGAAGAAGCCGCAGCCTTTGCCGAAAGATCAGTAAAGCTCGATCCGGCCAACCAAAGGGTCAGAACGATCATGGCATTCATTCTGTTGTTTAAAAATGAACTGTCTGCCGGGCTGGCCGAGGTCGACCACGCCCTGCGATTGAATCCGAATTCCTTGGTTTTCGGTGAAAATATCGGATATCTGATGACCCTTTTCGGCGATTGGCAAAGGGGACCGGCACTCATCAACGATATCATCGAACAGAACCCGTACTACAACGTCAGCGCTCACTACGCCCTGTGGGTCGATTGGGTCCGACAGGAGAAATACGACCGGGCATACGAAGAGACCCTCTATTTCAGAAGACCGACGCTATTCTGGGACCCGCTGCTAAGGGCCGCAAATCTGGGTTTGCTGGGAAGAATCGAAGAGGGGGTGCAGGCGGGCAACAATCTGTTGCAATGCAAACCCGATTTTTCCAAACGCGGCCGCACGTTAATCAGGCATTATATCAAATTCGATGAGATCGTCGAAAGGGTGATCCTGGGATTGGGAAGGGTCGGCGTCGATGTCTCATAGAGGAAGAGGAATACCAACATGCCGTTTTTCAAGATAGAGACAAACCAGCAAGTAGACGATGCGACAACCGGCGATCTTCTCAAAAAAGCCTCCGCAATGGTTTCACAGATGCTAGGCAAGCCGGAAAAATTCGTGATGGTTTCCATCGACACCGACAGACGGATGGTGTTTGGCGGAGATGGTGAACCGGCTGCATTCGTGCAATTGAAAAGCATCGGACTGCCGACGGACCGGTGCGCCGAGTTTTCCGGAAAAATCTGTCAGTTTCTCAACGACGAATTGGGAATTCAACCCGACAGGGTGTTTATCGATTTTAAGGATGCGGCGCGGAATCTGTTCGGATGGAACGGGAAGACGTTTTAGGCCGACGGTGAATATCGGAGATAAAGGCAAGCTAAATCCCATTAAAGGCCATCTCGGACCGCTCCAACCGTTAACGCATTACCACGCTTGTCCCACGGTGATGTACGTGTAGGTATCCTCCGGGCCGCGAGCGACATCCACGCCCAACCACAGGCCTTCATCGGGCATGAACAGATACCGGCCGCCGATGCCCCCGGAGACGATGTCGTCCTGGGTTTCGAAGGCCGCATCATCGCCGCAGACCCTGCCGATTCCGGCAAATCCCAGTACCGCCCATCGCGCCAGGATATCCCAGCGCAGTTCCACCCCCGCCATGCCCACCCGTTTTCCCTGGTAGCGCAGCGCCGGGATACCCCGCATGGTCACCCACGGATAGGCATAAAACGGGGGTCGGCCATCCACCGCCGAGCCTTCCAAACGCAGTCCAAGCACGAGTTGCGGTAACAGTTGATGAAAGGATAGGATCTTGAGATTACCACTCCAGTAGTTGTAGTCGCCGCCAAATGCTTCATCGTACCGCCAGGCTGTCAAGTCAAACAATTGTCCGCGGTTGGGCGTGAAGACATTGTCCCGTCCGTCAAAACTGAGCGCTGCAGCGATGCCGACGTTTTCCGAAGAGATGTCCCCGATGGCAATTCCGGTATCCACGTCAGGGGTGAAATCGAACGTCGATTCGGTTTCCAGGTAAAGAAGTTTGCCGCCCAGAAAAAAACGGGTGTCTCCAAACCGGAATTTGAGGTCCTGCAAAATGCCAAAGCCTTTCAGGTCGAAATCCAGCGGCCGGTCAAGGATGTAGTACGTGGATTTCACATCGGCATAGGTCGCTGCACCCGCATAGCGAATCGTGTCTTGGCGCCAGGATGACGAGTGCCCCACGGCGCCAAACCAGGTGTCATTATCCGTGTAGCCACCCGCCACACCGGTGATGTCCGGCGGGGCTTTCTGACCCTGCCTGCCGGAGGCAACCGATTGCGGCGTATGCATCGATGGCATCGCTTCTGTTTCGACGCCCTCTTTGTGGGGATGGATGTAGCAAAGCGCCATCCCGAGGCCGTATCCAAAGGCCGGTTCTGTCAGGAAGATCGGCAGCGGCAGCCATTTGCCGGACGAACGGGATTTGTCGCCGGCGTCTGGCGCCTTCGAACCTTGCGATTCGGTCTGCGACGATACCGGGAGGGTCTTCTCCGCACCCGATGGCGCAGCGTCCGCTGCCAAGGCCACTGTTCGAAGCAGTAAAAGCAGGCCAATCACCAGAAGCCGATACACCACCGTCTGGCGGTGCCATCGATGGTTGGTGTTTTTCCGACGCATGGCAAGAACCTCTTTGTCTCGATGACCTCTATTTTTTTCAGTAGCTAACGACACCCATGCCATCCATTGCCTCATTTGGAAATAATGCCCATTGTCTCCCGATCAATCCAGCTGCCGTTTCTCAGGCGAACCGCGTTTAAAATCCCCTGACCCTTTTTGGTCTCACTTCCGCGATTGCACCGAAGTGTGTATTCGAACATATAGTAGGCTTCTGCCTGATGCTCAGGAACGAGATCGGCAATGCCGATGATGTTCAGCTTTGTGTTTTCCACCAGGCACGATCCGGGATCTGCGATCACCTTTTTTTCCAGATACGCTTTAATCGTCGCTTCGTCCAGGCCCGCTGACTCCGCTGCAGGGGTTACCGTTGCCCACAATGCTGAAGCGAGCAGGATTGCCAGCATACAGACAAAATAAAAACGAGTAGTTTTGACGTTCATTGCTGCACCTCCTGCACGGGGTCATTCTATGGGTTTGAAACTGAATTTCTGGCCGCCGACGGACGCTTCGTACATCAGCCCCCCTTTGGCATGAACGAATACAACCATACCCTTGTAGTAGCTGGTTTTGGCCTGGTTGCCGGTGGCTGGACCGGCGGTTGCACTGGCCGTGGCCCCCTCGGTGCCCGCTTTGGCCTGAACGCCGGCGGTAATAGCAACTGCGGACACGCCGGCGTCAAATTCGAATTCACCGCTGGTGAACTCATTGTAGGCGCGTTGATCCTCGAAGAAGATCACCTGGCTGAAAGCCTGCCCTCCAAATTGGAAGCCGATGGTGCCCTTGAACATTTTGACGGTGCCGGTGGGCGCCTCCTGCACAAACACTTTCCCGGTGCCGTATGCCCCACCGATACCGATGCCGCCCTTGCCGATGGTGGGAAATACGGCATAACCGTAAGCGTTGTCGAAAAAGGGCCTGACTGCATCCGATTTCTTAAAAACGGCGATCGTGTCAGTGAACTCGTCAGCATGGACAAAATTGACACCCCATAGCACAACCGCCAAAACAACAAGTAGCCCACTCCATCGATATGGCTTCATATCGGTTCCTCCTTTGTCTGTATTTGGGTTATCGTGGACGCATTTCGTTTTTCCGGCGATGCCACCATGCGGAAGGCATTCCGGAAAGGCTCTCCCGGGCCGGATTGTTTTCGCTGGAGAAGGGGAACGCTAAAAAAAGCATCGTAAGTAAAGCTGTAACCCCATGTAATCAAAATTAATTTTACCGTTAAAGTCGACACCCGGCCAATCCTCGTCTTCGGCTTCGACGCTGACACTCAAGGTGTCAAATCCCAGACCGATCCCCACGTGCTTCCACGGTGCGTATTCCACGGCGGCATTGGCCTGAAGGACATGCCCGACGAAATTCTCGTATTCCAGGTAAAACGCCTGGACGCCGGAACGGAAAAACCAGCGGGGCGCCAAAACCACATCCATGCGTAATCCGAGGACTGGCAGAGGGGCGGTAAAATCGGCATTCCCTCGTTCTTCGACAAGACCGCTTACCGTAAACCCTACATCGATGGGCATGAGATAAAGTCCCAGTGAACCCGCCAAATCGATTCGATCGTCCTGAAGGAAGGAATAGCTGTAGGCAAACTGGTAAATATCCAGATCGAAAAAAGCACTGACTTCGGTACCGGCATCGACGGTAACCGGATCGCCGTTTACGTCCTCGAAGGTAAATTCCTGACCAATACGGCGGGAGCCATCCCTGTTGAGGGAAAACCAGCTGAGATCGAGGCGGTGGCGCCGGTTGTCGGTAAACCGCCACAGGGCGCCAACGCGAAAGACGGAATTGGATGAATCCAGTTTAAGCAGGTCCTCTACATCGATGTCGACGCCGAGACCCGTTCCAAGCCGGACCCCGCTATCCACGGCGGCCAGAAAATACCCCGCTTGAATGCCGAATTTCTCCCAGGGTCGGTTCTCCCATGACGTTTCAGCCGCCACGGTTCCATAGGGGGATAACAATGCGATAGCGAGCATGGCCATCGGCACCTTGTTCAAGAAAGAAAATTTCATTTTTTTCCTCCTTTGAATCTAATTGTTAATCGTAAAATCACAGAACCGTCTGATTCCCATCCCGGATATTCTCCGAACATATCGTGATCTTGGATCTTTCCGGATTCAAATGCAGTTCCAACTGGGGAAAAGCGAATTGCAGGCCTTCCCGATCGAACCGGATCTTGGTCTTCTCGATCAGATCGCAGCGGGTGACCCAGTAGTCCTTATTGTCCACCCAGCAGCGCGCTCCAAACTTCACGCAGTTTTGGGCCAGATCGAGGGCGTATACGACCGGCCCCGGCTTCGTCTTGACCCTTGGATCTTCGATCATCACCGACTCCAGCACCTGTTTGGCCCGAATGATATCCTGATCGTAGCAGAGGCCGACATCGATTTTTACACGGCGCGTCTCGGTGAAATGGTAGTTGATGACGATGTCGTCCAGAATCTTTCGATTGGGCACGAAAAAGGTTTTTCCGTCGAAGGTTCTCAGGCGTGTGTTCAGGAAGGTAATGGCTTCCACTTTCCCCAACAGGTCACCGGTCTTGATGGTATTACCCACTTTAAAGGGCATGGATGGTAAATACGGCCGCAGAAAAACCATCAAACCGATGCCTGCCAAGGCAATGATGCTCAAAAAACGAAAAACGTTGGCCGGTTTGGCACCGTACTCAACTGCCGCGGCGGTTATCACAATCATGACCAGCAGAAGATGCACGGCACTGCATAGCATGGCGCTGAAGGCCGTTTTTGGCAGCATGCGGCGCAGAAGCTGGTCGATCCAACGAATGACATACAGCCCGGCAATCAAAACAGCCAAAGAGAGCGCCATGTGGGTGCCATGCTGGCTCATCACCTCTCCGAGGCTTTGCATCCGGCCCAATATACCCTGCAAGGTTGGCATGGTCGATCCACTCCAGAAGGTGTGATGGATTTGCGTTGCCATAACGGTCGGCAGCAAGATCAATAATTTGCCGGTCCCGGCCATGTTTGCATGCACCGCTGCCGCATCTGGTCGAACATGAAAGCGGTTGCGCGGACCCGCCTTAATCAGCCCCACCAGCGCAGAACGGAACCGCAGACCCGCTTCCATCGCGTGCTCCCCTTCAGTTGCCAACGGGGTGCCCACTGGCGGGCACCCCAATGGCATGCACTCAATGTACCTCGACGGTGACCTTGGGAATATGTCCGGTAAACCTGGAAACCCTCTCGGAGCCGATGGTTTCCACCACCGGCGTTGCCAGATCGATGCCCACATCGGCGGTTTCGTCCGCCGAGAATATCATCGGCTGGGTGCGGGGAATGCGGCCTTCGCCGACCTTTTTCCCATCCACATAGAGCGTTCCCGTGCCGCCCTTAGCCAGGCCGCCGCCGTCATAAGCGAAGTCGAACTTGATCTTATGCTTGCCGGGCGTCAGCTTCTCTTCGGCCGCCACGGTGAAACGCTGCAGGCCGAGGAAGTTGTAATCGTAGGCCGGCACGCCGTCGTTGACATACAGCGCCCAACCGCCGAACCGTCCGCCCTGGACGATGACGGCCCCGTGGGCTCCGCTGTCGGGCACCTCCACTTCGGCGGTAATGGTTTTGGACTTGTTCTTGATGTTGAGAAAGACGTTCTCGGTCATGCCGGTCATGCCCTCGGCCAGGGTCAACGACGTGCGGCCGGCCATTAGGTCGGGGCGCCCGGCCAGGGCTGCATTGACCCGCTCAACGACACGGTCGTCGATGGGCAGCACGTAGTTCTTCTCGGCCTCTTCCATGAACAGATCCTGCAGCTTGGCCAACAGGTCCGGATACGCTTTGGACAGGTCCTTCACCAGGCTGAAATCGCGGCGCGTGTCGTACAGTTCCCAGATGTCCTCGGCGAGTCCGCGACGGGGCTTCATTTCCCAAGGTGCCCTGTGGATGGTGCGGGCGAACCAGCCTTCGTGGTAAATGGCCCGGTTGCCGAACATCTCGAAGTACTGGGTGGTGTGCCGGTCCTTGGCCTTGGCGTCGTCGAAGCTGTAGACCAGGCTGGTGCCGTCCATGGGTCGCTGGGCCACACCGTTGACCATCGTGGGTTCGGGCAGGCCGGCCGCCTCGAGGATGGTCGGGGCCACGTCGATCACGTGGCTGAACTGGGTGCGAAGCTCACCCCTGGTTTGGATACCTTTGGGCCAGTGTACGGCCATACCTACCTTGGTGCCGCCGTGATCCGAGGCCACCTGCTTGGTCCAGGTGTAGGGCGTGTCGAAAGCCACGGCCCAACCGGCGGCCATGTGAGGGTAGGTCTCGGGTCCGCCCCACTTGTCCATGACCTTGAGCATGTCGGCCACCTTCTCCTGCACCCCGTTGAAGTAGGTCATTTCGCTGAACATGCCGTTGCGACCGCCCTCGGCGCTGGTGCCGTTGTCGCCGTAGACCAGGAAAATCAGGGTGTTGTCCAATTGGCCGACATCTTCGATGGCCTGGACCACGCGGCCGATCTCATGGTCGGTCATCTCGACATAGGCCGCAAACACCTCCACCTGGTGGGCGAACAGTTTTTTCTCGTCCGCACTCAACGCGCCCCATTCGGGAATGGCTTTTGGCTTAGGCGCCAGCTGCGTCCCTTTGGGCACGATGCCTCGTTGGATCTGGCGGGCCAGGATCTGTTCCCGCAGCACATCCCAGCCCTGGTCGAACCTGCCCTTCCAGCGGGCGATCCACTGTTTGGGCACGTGGTGGGGGGCGTGGGTGGCGCCCGGCGCATAGTAGACGAAGAACGGTTTATCCGGCGTTAAGGCCTTCTGGTAGCGGATCCAGGCCACGGTCTGGTCGGTCATGTCGTTCAAAAAGTGGTAATCCGGATTCTCGGGCAGTTCCACCGGATGGGTGCCGTCATAGATGTATGGAGCCCACTGGTTGGTTTCGCCGCCGAGAAAGCCGTAGAACTTGTCGAATCCCTGGCGGGTGGGCCAGCGGTCCAGGGGACCGGAGACGCTGGCCTCCCAGGCAGCGGTCTCGTGCCACTTGCCGAAGGCGCCGGTACTGTATCCGTTGAGGCGCAGCATCTCGGCCACCGGGGCGACGGTGTTGGGGATGCTGCCGGTATTGCCGGGAAAAGCCGTGCCGGTCTCGATGATGCCCCCCATGTTGTTGGCGTGGTGGTTGCGGCCGCTTTTGAGGGCCGCCCGGGTCGGCGAACAGACCGCCGTGGTGTGGAAATTGTTGTAGAAAAGCCCTTCACCGGCCAGGCGGTCGAAGGTGGGGGTGGTCACCGGCCCGCCGAAGGTACTGGTGCCGGCGAAGCCCAGATCGTCCACCAGGACGACCAGCACGTTGGGCGCTCCGTCCGGCGCCTTGACCTGGAACCGCGGTGGCGGCGTGGCCTTGCGAACATCGAGCACCGTGCTTTCGGGATAGACAGGATCCGCGATCGGCAGCACCGTGCGGTCAATGGCCCCCTGGTGGGATGCTGCGATTGCTGGTGTGGCCAGCAATAGAACAATGATACAACCTATAGCAGCATGGACAGTTTTCATCGAGTTGCCCTCCTTTGAAATGAATGGTTTACAATCGTATGTTTTAGAAATTGAACCGGGCGCCCATGAGCGGTCCGCTTAGGCGCACCTTTTGAATGACTTCGTCATCATTGTCCCACTCCATATGGCGGTATCCGATCATGACGTCGAACCAATCCATGAAGGAATACCCGATGCCGCCGAAGAGCGACCAGGTCAGGTCCGAATCGCCCGTGCCAATGTCTGCGTAGAAGGGGATGAACCAGTTGCCGCTGCCGAGGAAAATTTCTCCCCGGACGCCGCCGACCCCGTTCCAGGCATCGCCGTCTTCCGTAACGCTGCCGGACCGGGTAAAGAACTGTCCGGTGCCGGGGCCGTCGATATCCGCTTCCAGGTCCCAATCCACATCCTGCTCCATCCACAGGTAGCGCAGGCCGGCCACCAGATCCATCTTCAGGCGAGGACCGTCGATGGCCTGGTAGCCGGCGCCGAAGGTGGTGATGAAGCTGGTTACATCCACGTCCACGTCGGCACCCACGCTGGTGCTGGCTTCGGGGACGCCAAAATCGATGCTTTTGAGTTGGTTCTCCTCGGAAGAAACTTCCATGAAGATAAAATCCGTCGTGAACGACCACTTGCCTTTGCGGGCCATGGCGGTCACGATCAGTGCGAGATCCAGGTTCTCCAGGTAGTCGTCGGGTTCGATTTCGATTTCCGGTTCTCCGGTACTACCGTTAGGGGCCGCCAGCTTCAGGTCCATCTCGATGGTTGGCGCCCACAGGTAGGGCTGCAAGGTAAAGTGCCATCCGCCCGAGTCATCCGCCGCGATTGTTCCCGGTGCCGATGCCGCCAGAAGGCATGCCCATGTGACAGCAATCACCACGGTTCTCACCCTCTGAAAGGCGGTTACACCCATTTCGCACTCCTCCTCACTGTATCGGGTTAATTGCTTTCAATGACGACATCCTGTTTTCAGGCAACCGATTGGCGTGCGTTTTCGATGGTCTCAACCCCGGTCGATTCGCGGATGATATCGAATCGGATTTCCGGAGGCTCTTCGGCCATTTCGATCACCATGAGAATGCGCCGGTAGGCATCCGACTTAAGATGCTGCAGCACAAACTCATCGCTGGTCCAGCGTTCCTCGATCATGATGGCGCGGACGTCGTCTACGCCCCTGTAAAGTCTCGAGAAAATGCAGTTGGGTTCGAACTGGACCTGGGCACTGACGGCCCCGAGAATATCGAGCGCCTCGCTCTGTTTGTTGATTGGGATCAGCATGCGAATGGTGGAGTGCACGGCGAAAGATTGTTTCTGCTGGTTCGGGTGGTCCATGTGCACGCCTCCTTGGCCTGTAGGAATAATGCGTCTTGCCAATGGGCTCTTTCTGAAAATTTGGTTTCACCGATTGGGGGATTCCGGTTCCACCGGCAACGGCATGCGAAATATCCTGACAAGGCCACCGGCACCCAGATGTCGCCCCACCACCGACAACAGGTTGTATCCCAGCAAGGCACCGGACAGGCAGATGATGGTGACCCACACATGATACATGTCCGCCCGGCGAAAGAGGTTCCTCAGGGCAGGGCCGAAGCCGCCGTACTCGTGGCGCGCCTCGAATCCTTTCTCAAGGAGCAGTACGACGGTAACGCCCAGAGAATAGATAACGGTACGCAACAGCACGTCCACCCAGGCCGGCCGGGCTCGCACCCAGGCGCCCAGCGATACGTGTTCGAGAATCAGCACCACTTTGGAGAGGACCAGCGCACCGACGACAATCATCGACCAGTTCGATGCGGCAATCCGGTACTCGGCCAGGATCAGTGTTTTGATCAGCAGCATGGCGGCGATCCAGGCCGCGAAATAGGATGCAGCGATCCCCATCGCTTTGATTTCGTCTTTTAGCTTCTCCCGCCAGCCCATCGGCAGCCTCCTCCCGTGTTTGTATCACTCGGCAGCACCGCATCAACGAGCGTCATTGTTTTTCAACGGAAATGGCGATCATTTCGGTGATCTGGAACAGGACCCGTTCGCCTACCTGATGCCGGCTCAAATCGATGTCGTCGCGCACGGGAAACGTTCGGGTGCGGCCGTCCTTGAATTTCAGTTTAGCGGTACGCATGACCGGGTCAATGGCCACGACCGTTGCAATCATGCGTACGGTTCCGGCCACCAAGCCGCCCGGCTGAGCCCCCCTGGCAGCCAGTGCCACGACCCCTGCCGCGCCGTCCGGCATGGGTTCGACCTCTTCCGTGTCCATATAGCCGAGCGACGTCAATGCCTTGCCTTCAGGCACCACGGTACTCTCTTCGATGAGGCCGACGACCAGTTCTTCGGTCACGTGGGCTTTGACCAGGTCGCCCACGCGGATCTGGTCGAAGTTGACCGCCTGGGGTCCGACCGCAATATGCTTTTTCTCCCCGTCGGGTCCCAACAGCACCACCGTGCGACGGGTGTAGTCGATATCGGTAACGCGTGCGCTGATCTCCACCGTGTTGACCATAACCCCGCCCGGCACGCCGGTTTCGAAGGCAGCCGAACTACCCCCTTTGGGTGATGGGGGCGGCGGCGGCGTCGTACAGGCGGAGAAGATCAATGCAGCGGCCAACATCACGGCCATGGTCCGGCAGACAATCACTTTTTGTGAGAAATAACCATTCGGGTAGGGTTTCATCCGTTCTATCCTCCTTTTTGAGCTGATTGAATGGATTGTGCTGATTCGCATTCGGTTAGATTTTCCATAGATATCATATACTTTTCATCCTGCCGGGATCGTCACCAACGGCAATCCCTCTTTGCCTCCTGTCTCTGTGAGCGAAAACAACATCATTAAAAAAGCGAAGGTCCGTTTGGATCGGAAATCCCTTTTGTCAATCCAGAACCAGTGGCCTTCGTAGTAAACCGCCGTATACGCGCTCACCGGCTTATCCGGCCCGGTTTGTACCTGGATGAGTTGCTTATAGTGCGCCGCTTCATCCACCGGCGGCGGCAATGCGGAAGGCGTCAGTCCATCGGCCACGTGCTCGGCAGGCACATCGATCTGGGCGGCCAGATCGACCATGATCTGGAGAATCGATCGGGTCAGGATGGCGATTTCACCGTCATCCTGGGACAAGAGCCCATAGGTCACCTTGAACTCCTGCCTGCTGGGATCCAAACCCAGTAATTGATGGATCTCTATACGGGCGTCCACGATCTCCTGCGATTCAATTTGTCGATGGAAAAACAGAACGGTGGTTTCCTTTGCTGCCGTGCCTTTGAGGATGCGCATGCCAACTGCACCGGATTTCTGCGTCTTGCGCAACAATTTTACCAATCGGTAAAATTCCGGGTCGCCCAAACGTTGATCCGTCCCGGCGGCCTGTCGGCTGCGAAAGCCGTTTACGGATTCCACCACGATGGGGAAGATGATATCCGCCGGCCATCCTGCCTGGAGCAAAAACAACAGTGATTTCGGCGGGATGGGAATCATGAAATTGTGATTGAACTTGGCGCCCGTGATGGGGGCATAGGTGATGGTCGGACGGTCGGTGTATTTTCCAGACGTGCCCAAGCTAAGCAGATCGCCCTGAGTGGCCGAGTCCGATGAGAGGCTACCGCCGAGATTGACCGAGCCTTCGAGCGTGTATCCGCTGACAATGGAGGCAACCTCTACGAAGAGCGGCATGTCTGCATATCGAAGCTTGACGATGTTGAGCAGGGTCTGTTCTTTCCATGAATCAGCAATGGCGGTGTTGTACTCGAATCGGTCGCGGGGCACGGTTTGGGGGCCTACATGTGTGCAGCCAACCCAAAAATTCAAGGATAAGAGTACAATAAGGAAGTACTTCATGGATTGCTCCACCTTTCAAACCCATGGTTGTTTCTTCCATTCGCGAATCCGGTCAAAACATTGAACGGGGGCTAAAGGGATACTTGCCGGCATTCGCGCCTCACACCGAAAATGGCGACAGGGATCCTCATGTTGACTGGAACATGCCCCCCTTGGGAAACGGGCTCGTCGCAGGTGTGCTTGGGTTCCAACCCAAGCTGAAACCCCTTCAAGATCCACGTGGTACCATCGGGCTCACGATTCAATGGTCCGCAGTACACAGACATGAATTCAGTCGATGTTTCAGCGAATTGTGTGCCAGGAATTGAGGAAGGGACTTTGAACTGTATAAAAAATTGAAATTATGTTAAATTTAAAAGATCCGACAGATGACAAGAGGTTTAAAAAAAGGGGGGCTGCCTGTATTTCGGCTTGACTGCCGATATACAGGCGCTATGCCGATGACTTGCGGATGCCCAGCTTCTTCATCTTCGATTGCAGGGTGGTGCGTTTGAGACCCAGCAATCCGGCGGCACCCCCCGGCCCCGACAGGCGCCAGCGGGTTTGCTTCAAAACGTCTACAATGTGCCGGCGTTCCAATTCTTCGAGGTTAAGGGTTTCAGGCACCGCCGCACCATTGGTCCCATTGGGCGGATGCACCTCCAGCGTTCTGCCGCTGCACACGATCAGGGCCCGCTCGATCACATTGCGCAATTCCCGGATATTTCCCGGCCAGGCGTAGCGCTGCAGTTCGTCCATGCACCGGCGCGGCATCTCGTCGATGCGCCGGCCCATCTTGTTTTCGTACTTTCGGATAAAAAACCACACCAACGGGGGAATATCTTCCCGACGCTCCCTGAGGGGCGGCAGGTGGATGGGAAACACGTTCAACCGGTAGTAGAGGTCCTTCCTGAATTTTCCAGCATCTACCTGCCGGGCCAGGTCCTTGTTGGTGGCTGCGATCACACGGACATCGACCTGGATCGACCGGGAGGAACCCAGGCGTTCGAATCTGCCCTGCTCGAGCACCCGCAGCAATTTGGCCTGCACGTCCAGGGGCAGTTCGCCGACTTCGTCCAGAAAGACGGTGGCCCCGTCGGCCATCTCGAAGCGCCCGGTCATGCGGGTCAAGGCGCCGGTGTAGGCCCCTTTTTCACGGCCGAACAGTTCGCTTTCGACCAGCGTGGCCGGCAGGGAGGCGCAGTTGACCGTCACCAGGGGGCGGTCCCGACGGTCGCTCAGTCCGTGCACGGCCCGGGCCAGCAACTCCTTGCCGGTGCCGGTCTCCCCTTCGATCAGCACCGTGGCCTCGGTCCGGGCCACCTGCTCCGCCTGGGACAGCACCTGTTTCATGACGGGGCTGCGGCTGACGATCTCTTCATGCACGTGCTGCAGTTCGATCTCTTTGCGCAGTTGAATATTTTCTTTTTCCAGCCGGCGTTTGAGTTGGTTGATCTTTTCCAGCTGGTCAAGAATCCGCTTTTCTGCCTCTTTCCGATGGCTGACGTCCCTGGAAGCACCCATCATCCGAACCCCCTGGCCATGGCTGCCGGGCATCCGCCTTCCGCTGGCCTGGATCCAGCGGATCCCGCCATCGGGAAGCACGACCCGAAAGTCGATGTCGAGCGGCTTGCCGGAATCCATGGCGGCTTGCACGCCGTTCTCGACCCGTTCGCGGTCGTCCGGGTCGATTCTGCTGTTGAAACGGGCATAATCCAGCGATTCGTCCTCGTCGAACTGGAACAAGGCCCTGAGCTGGGGGGTCCCCCAGACGTACCCGGTATCCGCCTCCATGACCCACAACCCAACCCCGGCCGATTCGGTGGCCGCGCTCAGCCGCATTTGACTTTCACGCAACTGCAGGTCGCTGCGCTTGCGGGTCAGGGCATTGGCAAAAATCTGGGCGACCAGCCGGAGATTCTCCAAAACCGGTTGCTGCCAGGTTCGCTCCGCCTTCAAGGTGTCGAATGTCAGGATCCCGATAAGCGGGCCTCCCCCGGCCGACAGGGGAATATTCACCGACGACTGGACACCGTAATGGCGCCGCGATTCCACGTCGCGGGCCGCCTCGGGGGGCATGCTTTCGGTAAATACAACCAACTCCTCGCCACGCAGCAGCCTTTCGAATGCCCAGGGAAAGGCCTTCCGGGCGTCGATGCCAACCGGATGCGCCGGGCCCTCGGGTGGGCTGTACAGGTGGGTGATGGTCATAAAATGGGGCGAATCCTCAGACCACTGCCACAAAGAGGACAGATCCACCCCCAGGCAGTCGCAGATCTGCCGCTGGGCATCCTCAATCTGGTCGTCGATCCGGTCGGCAGGCAAATTCACGAATTGGGTTGAAATCTTGGCGATCAAGGATTCGAATCGCCGTATATGCGCCACCCTCGTCTCGGACTGCCTGCGGGCCAGGGCATTGGCGAAAATCTCGGAGATCAGGCGAAATTTCTTGAGAATCGGATCCGGCCAGGATCGTTCCGTTTTCAAGTCCTCGAAACTTAAAATGCCAATTAGCGGGCCGCCGCCAGCTGTAAGTGGGACACCTACGGATGATTTGATTCCATATGTGCGATAGGACGCGATGTCGTATTTGGCCTCTGGCGGCAGATCACTGATGTTAATGGCAACCAGGCTTCCTCTGGAAAGCTGCGCGAATCTCCATGGAAATGCTTCATGTGCATTGAGACGGTCTGGAGGAACTGGACCGTAAGGCGGGGGTGGGCTATGCAGGTGGGTTAAAACTAACGATTCCTGTTTTTCGTCCAACCACTGCCACAATGAAGACAAGTCTACATCCAGGCATTCGCAGATGCGTCTTTGGGCGTCTTCGATTTCGGCGTCGATCTGATCGGCCCGCAAGTTGACGAATTGGGCCGAAATGTCGGCCACCAAGTCCTCGAAACGCCGAAAGGACGCCAGCTGCTCTCCAGCCTGCTTGCGGGCTAGTGCATTGGCGAAAATTTGGGCAATCAGCTGAAGTCTGGCCACAATCGGTTCCGGCCAGGAGCACTCCCGATGCATACAGTGAAAATCCAGCACGCCGATGGTCGGACCGCCGCCGGCGGAAAGCGGGATCGCCAATGATGACCTGGCTCCGAGTTGACGACGTGACTCGGCATCGCGTGCGGCTTCCGGGGGCATGTCTTCTGTGGGCAGCATTACCAATTCGCCGCGCAGGACCCTCTCCAGCACCCAGGGAAAGGCTTCCCGGGCATCGATGCCCTTGCCTATCAACGGGGTTTCCGGCGGCCCGTATAGATGGGTCACGGTGAAAAAGTCCGGTTCCCCGTCTGACGGTTGCCAAAGGCCGGACAGGTCCACATCTAAACATTCGCAAATGCGTCGGTGGGCGTCTTCGATCTGGGGGGCGATCTGGTCAACCGGCAGATTGACGAAGATTGTAGAGATGTCGGTTATCAAACGCTCGAATCTCCGGAGGGACGCCACCTGTTCCTCGGCGTGCTTACGGTTGAGGGCGCTGGTGAAGACCTGAGCCACCAGATGGAGGCGTCGGACGACAATATCCGACCATGTCGTCTCTTGAATGAGCCTGCCGAATGACAAGGCACCGAGAACTTTCTGACCGGCCGATAAGGGAATTACATAGGAAGACTTGACCCCCCAGTTCATGAGGGATTCGCGATCACGCTGCGCTTCCGGAGGCATGCCTGCAAGACTTTCGATTACGACTGTTTTCCGTTCCAGAATCTGACCCAACACCCATGGGAAAACCTCGCGTGCATCAAAATCGTCATCCGGAAGATACCCCCCGGAGACGTCGTATACGTGCGAAATCCGCAACTGACCGGAGGTTGCTTCAGTCAACTGCCAGAGCACCGACCGATCGATGCCGAGGTGATCACAGATCCGGCCTTGGGCATCGACAATCGCCGCATCGATTTGGTCCATGGGAAGGTTGACGAAATCGGCGAAAACTTCGGTCACCAGCGCTTCGAACTGTCTGCGGGATTCCAGCAGGTCCACGACGCCGGATTCCACCCATGTCTCCGGGATGTTGACACAATCGCGATGGATGTCCGGGTTGTCGTCAACAATCAATATTTTGGTGGAATCAGTATTTTTGTTCCGCTTCACCGAAAACCTCCATGGGGCGATAGGGCAGTTCGATGGTAAAAGTGGTGCTCCTGCTGGCTGCGGTCAGCAATCTTTCCCTTTCGCAGGCGGCCAAGGCGCTTTTGATCCCTGATGCGTGGATTTATGGAAGATATTTACCACATGGACGGCATACCAGCAAGGTGCCCGGAAATCGACAGCATGCCCATATTTCGGCAAAAAACCCATAAACATCCTGTCCAATGGAATTCGTATATACAAGAACTTTATGTAATTACATCTTGTTATGGCCGGCGGATTCCCTTGTTTCCGAAACAATGGGTAAAGAGAAGTTTCATGAAGACTGATCTTTCTTCTTGTTTTGTGGTCATCCTTTTGATGCTCTGGAAACAGACCCTGGACATTTCCTATTTGCGGATGAAGACGACCTCATATGTTTGTCCGTAGGCCGCCTGGTAATAGATTCCCATGAGGGCGTCTTTATCCGGTTGGTACAACAAGGTGTAGGTCGAACCGGGATATCCGCTGTCACGCAGCTCTATTTCTGTTTTGAGATAGCCCTTTACCGTCGAGGCCTGAGCACGGTGGACGTTGACGGTACGGGGATTGTAGTAGGCCGCATCCATGCGGCCATCCGGTGCCACGCTGCGGATGTCGATCACGTAACCGCCGTCCGTACGCTGCCACTGGCCTTTCAGCGGCCGGAAGTCATCGGCGAACGATAGAGATGCACAGACAGCCCCAATCAACAGGAAAACACACCATTGGAGATACACAGCCGGATTCACTTGTTGTTGCATGAGCGGCTCCTCTTCAACTAAAATTGCAGTCAACATGCAGGTTATTGGGGTTGACCTCGCCGGTCAACCAACTTTTTGGGTGACTTCCCGCCTACCCTTCAGGCAAAAGGGAGACAAATATATCCATCAAGACGGTACGATTGAAGTCAAAAAAGAGGCGATCCTGACACTCATAGACCTTCCCAGTCATAAAGGCGAAGCTGCATGATTCATCCGGAGCAGTGCTCAATCCAGTGTAAATTGGATCATGATCGGCATTACAAGGAAGGGCTTGATCCCCCAGCATCGCAAGGTTTTACGATCCACCTCCGGCGGCAAATCGTCGACACGTTCGATAACGGCATGGTTGCCGTCTAAAACCTGCGACAGGATCCAGGGAAAGGTCTTTTGAGCGTCGAAAAGCGTGTCCGGGAAGAACCCCCCCGCCGGAAAGATCGTGAATGGGAGACAGATGCGACGCTGGGCCTTTTCGATGGCCGCATCGGCCCAGTCAACGGGAAGGTTGATAAATTCGGCATACATTTCCGTCAGAAGCATCTCGAATTGCAGGCGTTCTTCCACGTCGTGGGTCGATGCGTGATTTACGGTTGTCATGTCATCTGTTTCGGCATGCGTGTTTTGGGTTATCTGTCGGGAAGCGATCTTTCTGTGATTCTTTACTTAAAACTGGGTGATCGCCTACGATGCCGATTCGGATATGACCGTTCAGGGCATTCAGATTCCCTTGTCCCGCACGCGCGGATCGTGCTTCAAACGCTCCTGAATGCCCCGACCCACTTGCCAGGTCCGTGAGAAATCGGACCAGAAGGCATCGTTTTCCGACTTCCAGTCAGAGCCGAAGCGTTCGTCGAAATACTCTCCCAGTTTGTCGAAGAGCAGTTTCCAGGGCGGCTTGCCGGCTGCCCGGGCAGCCAGCAATTCTTCGAGAAGGTCGTCCAGTTCGGCCAGGGTCTCCTTGGGAAGATAGGCGATGGCCCCTTTGCGGATGGACGCCATGAGGGTATCCGGGTTGACGGCGTGGGCGGTCAGCATGACCGTGGGGATCTCTTGAGCCACGGCCTCTTCCAGCAGTTCCAGCCCGTTAACTCCCATGATATCCAAAATGGCCAGATCGTAACTGCCGGTACGGATCTTCTCCGATGCGCCGGCATAATCGCTGGCCACGTCCACTTCGGCCATGTCCAGAATATCCTGGATGGTCTCCAGGATGTCCGCTTCGTCGTCCACCGCCAGAATGCGTTTGCCATCCAGATAATTCTTCTCTTCCGCCATGGGTCCTTTTCCTTTCCGATCCATTGATTCAGATTCCCTGTTCAGACAATTCCTCCGGCTGCTCGAAGACCAGAGGCAGCGTCAGACGGAAAACCGCTCCCGGCCCGCGGTCGCATTTCACTGTAATGTCTCCCCCCATCCGGCGGGCCAGAATCCGCGCGCCGGCCAATCCCAGGCCGTGACCGGTCCTGGACAGCATCGTGCACGGTTTCATGCGCGTATAACGCATGAAAATGAACTCCCGGTTCTCCTTTTCCACTCCGGGACCGTCGTCCACCACCTCTACCAGCAGACGATCCTCGACGCAGTCCATGCCAATCTCTATACACTGACGGCGATGCTGGAATGCATTTTTAATCAGGTTGCCCACAATCTGCCTGAACTTGGCCAGGTCCTGGCATAGCTGAGCCTGGCCGGCACTGTCGCTGCAGGCAATCCGGATGCCGCCCCCGGCCAAAAGGGCCTCCCGCTCGGATGGCGATGCAGCGCCGCCCAAATTCTCCCAGAGACCGGCGTCCACCGATTCCAGCGTTTCCATCAACACCGCGTTGACCGTATCCAGTGCATTGAAATGGCAGCTCTGGAAGCAACAAGCGTCGGACCGGCCCACCTCCAGCAGATCCGCAAGCAGGCTGCGCGCCTTTTTGGAATTGCGCAAGGCGCGGTCGAGCGTTTTCTGTTGGCGTCCGGTCAACGGTCCATATTTGTCCGTCTTTTCCAGAAGCATGCGGACTGCGGTTTCGATAACGGCAATGGGGTCTTTCAACTCGTGGATGAGAAATTCCACATCGACATCACTAAAAAACCGGCCTTGGGCGTCAGGATGCTTGCTGTCTATCATCTTCCGTTCTTCAGTCATGGCTCACAGGTTACCGGTCCGAAACCGGATCTGCATGCGGGTGCCTCCGGACGCCTCGCAATCCGCCCGGCTGCGGCAATGCTCACATTGATCGATATCACCGGGGCAAAGGTCGGCATCCAAAGGAATGTAGCGGCACCGCTGTGAAATCATGCGTGTATCGAATCCGTAGCGCTCGGAGAAGATGGTCATCCGCAGCAGATCGAATCCCTTGCCTCCGGCATTGAAGTCATACGGTGCACGGGTTGCATAAGTCAGCGGCTCTCCGGCGGCAAAATAGTGATTGAAGATCAATCGCTGCTTTTCCTCGGTGATGCCCACACCCCGATCCTCGACTTCGAAAACGGGTCCTTTTTCTCCATCTCTCACCACCACCGTCACGCGTCCTCGATCCGGTGTGTTTTCGATGGCGTTTTTGACCAGCCCTTCCACGATTTTCTGCATCACTTCCATTGGCAGCCACACCGGGGCGACCGGCTCCAGGCGCGTATCCAGCCGGATGCGGCGGTGGGCAAAACGGGGTTTGATTTCCTCCAGATATCGGCGAACCATTCGATCCAGCGTTATTTCAACACTGGGCAGATCCGCTTTTCCGAACTCCCGGTCGATAATCTTTTGGATTTCCTGGGGCAATCGGGTGCTGCCCGGATCCGTTTCAGCCAGCGTTACCAGCATATCACGGCAGGCGTCGAGGAGGAAAGAGAGCATACCGTGAGCCCGGTAATCCTGCTCCCGCAACATGTCCCCGATTTCGTACTGCATGTCCAGCAGGCGTTGAAGGTTGCGCCGCGCCCGGGCCATAATTCGCCGATTCCTGTCATCGGCCGAATCCGGGGCCAGCCGTTTTTCCAGCAGGCCCAGTGAAGCCGAAAGCACCGAAAGCGGGGTTTTCAGTTCATGGGAAAGGTGATGAATCACCTGTTCCTTGGCGCGGTTGAGTTCTTTTACATTGTCGTAGGTTCGCTGCAGGGCCTCGTTGATACGGGCGTTTTCGATGGGCAACGCCACCAGATTGGCCACTGCCGAAAGCAGGTCCACATCGGCATCGCCAAAGGCGCTCTCCTTTTTGTTTACCGCGCACAATACGCCGATCATGCGATCCTGCACGCGAAGGGGCACATCCAGCATATTTTTATGATGGAACTGGGCCTGCCTGTCCACTTC
Organism: Desulfosarcina widdelii; assembly: GCF_009688965.1. Classification (GTDB taxonomy): domain Bacteria; phylum Desulfobacterota; class Desulfobacteria; order Desulfobacterales; family Desulfosarcinaceae; genus Desulfosarcina; species Desulfosarcina widdelii. The sequence continues at coordinate 2,381,078 of NZ_AP021875.1, forward strand.
GCCGTAAAAATAGGGGCTTTGGGAAGTGTCGGAAACGATCAGCGGTCGCCCGGTCCTGTAGACCTGTCCGGCCACACCCTTGTCCATGGGAAAGCGGATCTCCTGCATCTTGCTGCTGGTTTCCCGGTCGTCGTAAGCCGCCACCGGAATGTAGAATTCACCGGCCTTTTCATCGATTAGAATCACCATGGCGCCGTCAACGCGAATCAATTGCTGGACCTGGCGGGTGATGTAGGCCAGCATCGGTTCCAACTGGGCGTAGCGGTGCAGGGCCTGGGCAACACGAAACAGGGCCTGGTTGGTCTGCTCAGCCCGCTTGCGGGCGGTCACGTCCCGCAAGGTGATGACTTGGCCGGCCGGGCGGTCGTCTTCATCGTAGAAAATCGCCCCATCGACAACGATGTCCAGCAAACGCCCGTCCTTGGTCAGTCGCCGGGTTTTAAAGGAATGGAGCACCTGGTCGGCAAACAGCTTCTTGATGCCCTGCCGGGTGTGCTCTTTTTCCGACTCGGGAACAAAAGGAATGCGCCGGCCCTCCAACTCGGCCAGTGTCCAGCCGAAAACCCGTTCGAACGCCGGATTGAGATAGGAGACCGTGCTGTCCAGATTGAAAACGAAGACCGGATCGGGCAGAAATTCCAGAAACGCCCGGTAGCGCCGTTCGGCCCGGCGACTGGCCCGATAGAGGTCGTGGGAACGTTTCTGGGAAGCCTCCAGTTCCCGCTGGTCGGCAATTTTGCGGGTAACGTCACGGGCCACCCCCTGAAAGCCGGTTTTCCTGCCCTGGCGGTTGACGATCAGGCTGGCCGATATCTCCAGGATCCGCTGTTCACCGTCCTTGCGAATAATTCTCCAGATGATGTCTGCCGGGATCTGGCCGGATTCGAACAGCCGATTGAAAACAGTGTAAGCATAGAGCGCATTTTCCGCGTCCATGAATTCCCGGTAGTTGCGTCCCTGGATTTCTTCGGCGGAATAGCCGAAAATGTGACACAGGGCGTTATTGAAGAACCGGAAATTGCCTTTCAGGTCGGTTTCGTAAAACCCGTCGGCCACATCTTCGAGAAACACCCGGAAACGTTCCCGGAACGCATCTTCGGCGTCCTTGGCGGGATCGGGTTTCGAGGAATCGGCAGTCATAAGGAAGGCTGCCGGTTTCAGGAAGCGATGTCGGAGTTTTCGAGGATACCGAACTTCTCGGAATCCAGCAGGTTGACACCGTTTTCCTGCATGACCGCGATGGCCCTGTCATTATCGGAAAACCGGAAGATCATGACCGCCCGCTGGCTGCTTTGTCTCAAAAAGGCATACATGAATACCACCTGGATATTGGCATCCAGAATCGGTTTGAGCACCACGGCCAGTTGACCGGGACGATCCTCGATCTCGGCGGCGACAACTTCGTTCACCATGGCGGGAATATGCATCTCCATGAGCAACTGGCGGGCTTTGGTCACATCGGAAACCAGCAGTCGCAACTGACCGAAGGCGCCGGTGTCTACGAGATTCAACGCCCTGAGGTTGATGCCCGCATTTCCAAGTGCATGGGTCACCTCGTAAAGACGGCCCGGTGAGTTTTCGATGGAGACGACGATCTGTTTCAGCTTTTTCATGGCCCCTCCCCTATAGAATACCGCCCACCCGGATTCGGCGGCAGTAATAGCCGCTGTCGGTCAGGCACGAAGGTTGAACGCCTGGCGGCAATACCGTCCGAAGCGTTTGACAACAATCCAATAATATTGCTATTTTTTATCGTATACGATCGCAAAAAAGCACGAATTCTGTCAAGACCCAACCCAAGGTGAACCTATGAAATTCATCGCCATATTTGCCTTCTGCGGCCTTTTTTTGGGGATGCCTGCCGTTTCGGCGGCATTGACCGCGGAAGAAATTCTGCTGCTCAAAGAAAACGGCGTCTCCGAGACGACCATTCAGATGATGCTGGCAAGCGAAATCCGGGCGCAGTCCACGGGTTATGCAAATCCTCAAGAAACCATGGGCGTGAAAACCATCCGGCGGCCGGACGGCCGGAAAGCCATCATCTACACGACCGGCCGGGGGAACCGCGACGATAAGGATGCCGAGGAGCGCCTGAAAGAAGAACGGGCCTGGGAGATGCTGCGCCACCTTATCGTGGACACGCGGACGGTTGAGGACTGAGAAGCGGGCCGAGAACAGCACCGATGGAAGCGGGATGAAGGATGAGGGACGAAAAGCAGTCATGCACTCTCGAATTTCGTTGAAGCCCCCGGCTCACGCCTCGTCTATCATCCATCTTCCCTCATCCCTCAGCCCTTTTCCCGCTCCTCCCGTCCCCAACAGCCGCGATCATCTTCCGGAGATGGCTTTCAAAGGCCTTCAATTCATCACCCAACTTCCGGGACAAATTTTGGGCTTCGTCAAACGCCTCCCGGTCTGCTGCCTGTTCCAACTGCAAGGCGGCATCCGCCGCGTCATCGACCTGGAAATTGCGGGCCATACCCTTCAAGGCGTGGGCCGTTCGGCGCAGCAGCTCCCGGTCCTTTTTGTCGATGGCCCGGTGGATGGTGTTCACCATGGGCGGATAATCGCTGATGAACATATCGGCGACGTCCTTGAAAAAGTCGCTGTCGTTGTTGAACGCGGCCAGAAGCGCCTTCAGTTCGCCGCCGTCGTCGGCAGACACCGGCAAGGCTTTTGAACCTTCCTGCTCCGGGTCTTTTTCGAACAGGGGAACCACCCGACGGATGGTTTCGATCAGAGAAGCGGAGGAGATGGGTTTGGAAACGTATTCATCCATACCGGCATCAATGCAGCGTTCCCGGTCGCCTCGCATGGCATGCGCCGTCATGGCGATAATGGGCACATGGCGGCCGGTGCCTTTTTCCAGTTCGCGGATCCGTGCCGTGGCGGTCAAACCGTCCATCTCCGGCATTTGAACATCCATGAGCACCACGTCGAAATCGTGATGGGCCAGCGCATCGATGGCCAGTCGGCCGCTTTCGACGATGGTAACCCGGCAATGCCAGTTTTCAAGCAGCCTCCGGATGAATTTCTGGTTGAACGGCGTGTCCTCGGCAACGAGAAGATCGAGCGGGGGCAATGTGAGATCCGGACCGAGGCTGCTTCTGCCTTCGGGCATTTGAAAACCGGGCTCATCGGCGTATAGCGCCTGGATAATGGCATCCAGCAGGTCCGACGGGCGGACCGGTTTGGTCACCGTAGCACAGGCACCGGCCTCCTGGAATCGGTCCGTCTCTTTCACCGTTTTGGTTGTGAGCATGACGATGATCCGAGCCGGTTTTTCGGCTGACGCCTGGATCGTTTTAACCAGGGAAAGCGCTCCCGGCCGGGCAAGGTCCGAATCGATCAATACCAGTTCGAAGCCGGTGCCATTATTATTCTCTTTTTCCAGCAGCGCCCTCGCTTCCTTCACCGAGGCTGCCGGTCTCGGCACCGCTTTCCAACTGGCCAGCATCTCGCACAATATTTTCAGGTTGGTCGCATTGTCGTCGACCACCAAAACGCGCAGACCGGTGGGATCGATCTCGTCCGGCAAAACAGTGCCGTCGATGGCCATGAATTCCTCATCCACATCGAAATCGACGGTGAAATGGAAGATGCTGCCCTTGCCCAACTCGCTCTTGACGGCGATTTGCCCCCCCATCAGCTTGACAAGCTGGGACGATACGGCCAGTCCCAGCCCCGTTCCACCATACTTTCGGCTGGTGCTGCCGTCCGCCTGTCGGAAAGCTTCGAAAATCAGGGCCTGCTTGCCGGTGGCGATGCCCACGCCGGTATCCCGGACCGCTACCTGCAATACCAGCCGGTTGCCCTGAATGGACTTTTTTTGGGCCAGAACGACAATCTCGCCGGAATCGGTAAACTTGAGGGCATTGCCGACAAGGTTGAGCAGGACCTGGCGAAATCGGTGGGCATCTCCGAACAGGCGGTCGGGGACATCCGGTGCGACACGGTAGGCCAGTTCAAGGTCTTTCTCATGGGCTTTCACGGCTAAAATCTTCAAGGCCTCACCGAGAAAATCCCTCAAATTGAACGCCGAACGTTCCAATTCCAGTTTTCCAGCCTCGATTTTGGAAAAATCGAGGATGTCGTTGATCACAGCAAGTAGGGAGTAGGCCGCTGAATGGACCACTTTGAGGTCTTCCCGCTGCTCGTGGGACAGAGAGGACCCCAGCAGCAGCTCCACCATGCCGATGATGGCGTTGAGCGGTGTCCGGATCTCATGGCTCATGTTGGCCAGAAATTCGCTTTTGGAGCGGCTGGCTGCCTCGGCGGCCATCTTCTCCTGCTTTAAAGCGTCGGCCTGGCGGCGGCGGGTCACATCCCGCAAAATGCCCCGGTAACCGGCGTTCACGCCCCCCTGGCCTCGAATAGGGGAGACCGAGGTCTCCACCCATCGCAGCGCACCGTCCTTGCGAACGATGACAAACCCCAGGTCTTTGGTAGCCCGGCCCGTGCGGTCGACCTTGTTAAATACGCCGATCACCTTTTCCGTCTCCGCAGGTGTCAGCAGCCGCCGGTAGTCCAGCTGCCGGAGCTGGTCGGCCGGATATCCCGTGATTCTTCTAAAGGAATCGTTGAAAACGGCAAATCGGCCTGTCGGTTCGATCTCATAGTAGCCGTCTTCGATATTCTCGATGATCGTACGGTGCTTCTCTTCAACGCCGGCCAGGGCCTCATCCGCTTCCTGCCGCTGTCGAAGGGTGTGCGCCACGTGGGATCCGAAAAATACGAAAAAACAGATGACCAGCAGCCGACTGAGCACCTCATCCATTCCCGGATGGAAAAACCTGTAAAAAAAGGTGCCGTTGGCAGTGGTCATGGCGAACAGCAACGAATCGACGATCCAGTAGACGCCCACCACGGTAACGCTTAAAATAAAAACGCTGCTTTCCAATCGCCGCGTACTGGTCTGTTCCCCTGACTGGAGCGGTCTTCGCATCTCTTTACGGGAATCTTTCATCGGTGGGGTTTCAGCCTTATGAATTGCATTCCCCTCTTGCCCTTGCGGGCGATGGTACTCGGGTTCTTAGGGGTTCATGGCTCAGGAAAGAATTTCCTCGATCTTCCGGGCCAGTTGGTTGAGGTTGTAAGGCTTTTGAATAAAACCGTCGCACCCTTTCTTCAAGATGGATTCAGCCTGCCCCTCGATGCTGTACCCGGAGGAAAGAATCACACGAACATCGGGACTGACGGCTTTAATCCGGTCATAAACGATTTCACCACCCAGGTCCGGCATGATCAGATCCAGGATCAGCAGCTTGATGCGATCCTTGTTTTCCTCGAACACGCGCAGGGCCTCTTCACCGCCGCCGGCCAGCAGCACCTCGTAGCCCAGTTCGTTGAGCATGGCCTTGTCGGCATTGAGTATGTACTCTTCGTCATCGACCACCAAGATGGTTCCCGATCCTTTTTTCGGAAGTTTGTCCGAAGAGATGACCCGCAGTTTGTCCTGCGTCTTTGGCTTTTCGAGAATGCGGGCCATGGGGAGATAAATGGAAAACGTAGTCCCAAGGCCCACCTTGCTGTCGACCTTAATGATCCCGTGGTGGCGTTTGATAATCCCGAACACCGAGGCCAGGCCCAGACCGGTTCCCTCTCCCATGGGCCGGGTGGTGTAAAATGGTTCGAATATCCTTTCGATGGTTTTGGCGTCCATCCCCGATCCGGTATCGGCCACGTCGATTCTTACGTATCTGCCAGCAGCCAGGTGGTAGGGTTTGACAAAAGCGTCGTCCAGGCTGATCGGAGACGCGGAAACGGTCAGGGTTCCCCCGGCGGACATGGCATGCCAGGCGTTGACGTACAGATCCATTAAAGCCAGCTCGATCTGGGCGGCATCCACTTCCGCCATGATCGGATCTTCCTCCAGACGGCAAACCACATGAATTTCTTTGCGGGTGCGGGCAAACATCCCGGTAGAGGCCTCGATAATGCTGTTGACGTCCAGCAGATCGAGGGAATAGCGCCCCCCTTTGGCGAAACTGAGCAGTTGGCGGGTCAGATTGGCGCCGCTGTCGATGCAGCGTTCCATGCCGGCCAGTTCATCATACCCGGAGTCTCCGGGGGATTTGTCCTGGATCAGAATCGAAATGTTCCCCTGGATACCCATCAGCAGGTTGTTGAAGTTGTGGGCAATTCCACCGGCCAGGTTCCCGATGGCGTCCATCCGTCGAACATGCTGCAACTGATACTCCAGGTTGCGCTGGTCGGTGACATCCGTGATCAGAAGAATCGTCGTGTCCGCTTCCCCCTTCACCGGGAAACTGCGGATGACTACTTGACGGCCGTTGAGTTCCAAGGGCCGGGTCAGTCCAACCGTTGGTCGCTCCCCTTTGTCGTCCTCCAGCAGCCCTTCGATGCGTGGTCTGTCCGCCTCGTTGAAAAGTTCCCGGGGTTCGGCGGAAAGCAGGTTTTCCAAGGGGATGCCGAAGAGCTTTACCGCTGCGGTATTCGCATATACCACCCGCCCGGTATAGACTTCGACGATCCCCTCGTTCATGCTTTCTAAAATGGTTTCCAGGTGGCGGTTGCGGCCGAGCAGCTCCTTGGTCATCCGCCGGGCGTAAACCGGAATGCCGTCCATCGACGCGATACCGCGAATTTCGTGTTCCGTGATCGATTTGGAAGGGTCGTTGGCGTCCTCGATGGCGGCCAGCACATGTTTCCCCATTTGGCCGAAGGGACCCTTGGCGATGCATGCATTCACCCCGATTTCCCTGAAATCCAGATCCATTTCGGCAACTGCGGCCGAAATGATCGCCAGGTAGCAACCGCGCATGTGCTCCATGGTCCGAATGATCTGACAGAGTTTGTCGCCTCCGATCTTGGGGATGATGAGGTCGACGAAAACGATGTCCGGACGATAACGGGTAAGCAAACTCAAGGCACTCAGGCCGTCTTCGCAGGTTTGAACTTCATGGCCTTTCCCCTCGAGAAGATTGGACAGGAATTTGAGGATCATTCTGTTGTCGTCGACCACCAGTATTTTCTTTTTCATGGATTTTCCGTCTTTCAGCGACCGCTTTTGCAATTGGAAGAATCGGCAGGCACAACAGCCATCTCGGGCCACTGCGACAAAGATGATGCCTCGAAACGCGTTGTTGGATAATGTTCTTTCAGGTCAACCGATTATGCACAGGCAACCGGTAACGGTCAAGCAAATTATGGTGCCAGGACGGACGGTTTTCGGTACTGGTTTTTAATTGACAACCTTCCTTCGGCCTCCTAAATAGAGTATCATCTAAAAAAATCGCAACCGGCTGGCCTTTGGGGAACTGAAACGGATTGTTGAAGGCGGCTCACCCTATTTTCTCAAAAGAGACCTTTTTCATATGGATTATGACGATACCATAGAGGAGTCACAGCGCTACCTGCGCCTGGCGCTGTCCTTTCTGGGCAAACACTGCCTGCCGACCGACCCGCTGAATTACTGCGTCTGGTATGAATATGCGTCCGGAAAAAACGAGGACCTCAACGCGGCCATCGACGAATACCTGAAGAGCGAGACCACATTTTCCAAAGAAACCATCCGAAATCTTTTCGATCTTCATATCGCCGGCAGCGAAGAAAAGGTAAACAAACTGGTTCGGGAGGAATTGAAAAAGCTTTTCATCGAAGTCATCGGTGCGATCCAGACCACTAACGAGCATTTTTCCGAATCCGAAAACAATCTGGAAGCGATCAATGACACCTTGAAACCGAGCCTGTCCGAAGCCGACATCGAGAAAATCGTCAATCAGATTAAAGATGAAATCGGCCGATTGGAAGCTTCGAGCGCCTCTTTTAAAAACCAGCTCAACCAGGCCACCCGTGAAATCGAACGTTTGAAGGCCAGAATGGCCCGCTACCGCAAGGAAGCCTTCCTGGACCCATTGACCGGGATCGCCAACCGCCGGGGGTTTGAAAAGAATCTGATTCAGGCCATCGACAAGGCCGACAACGAAGGCGACTCCCTTTGCACGATCATGGCCGATATCGATCATTTCAAGCGGATCAACGACACCCACGGCCATACGGTGGGAGATAATGTCATTCGCATGGTGGCCATGACCATCAAAGATGCCATCAAGGGAAAAGACCTGGCCGCACGCATCGGCGGTGAAGAATTCGCCATCCTGCTTCCGGATACCCCTATTGACGGAGCCAAGATCCTCGCCGAAAAAATGCGTCTCTTGTTTGAACAGCTTGACCTGAAAAAGAAAAACACCGGGGAGCGTCTGGGCAAGATCACCCTCTCCTTTGGTGTGACCAGCTATAAAAACAACGAATCTGCCGATAGCTTCATGAACCGGGTCGACCAGGCCCTGTATCAATCCAAAAAGACAGGCCGCAACAAAGTTACCGGCCTTTAGTTAGCCGTATTGGTGGGCTGCTGCCCGGCCCATGCTGCCGCACACAAGCACCATGGGATCGGGTCAATCTTTCCTATGGAGGGCGATTCCATGCACCCAAGCCTGACGGATCACCTGAAAACCGAAATCGCCGCGTTGCGGGAAGCCGGCCTGTACAAGGACGAGCGCGTCATCACGTCGGCCCAGCAGGCCGCCATCGTGGTAGGCGGCGAGAAGACCGTACTGAACTTTTGCGCCAACAACTATCTGGGGTTGTCCAACCATCCCCGCCTGGTGGAAGCCGCCCGCTCGGCCCTGACCACCCATGGCTTCGGCATGTCCTCGGTTCGCTTCATCTGCGGCACCCAGGATATCCATAAGGATTTGGAGGAGCGGATCAGCCGGTTTTTGGGCACCGAAGACACCATCCTTTACAGTTCCTGCTTCGACGCCAACGGCGGCCTTTTCGAAACCCTGCTGGGCGAAGAGGATGCGGTGATTTCGGATGAATTGAACCACGCCAGCATCATCGACGGCATCCGTTTGTGCAAGGCCAGGCGGTTTCGATACAAAAACAACGACATGGACGATCTCGAGCGTCAGCTGGAAGCGGCCGCCGCCTGCCGCTATCGCCTGATCGCCACCGACGGGGTCTTTTCCATGGACGGCATCATCGCCAATTTGAAAGGCATCTGCGATTTGGCCGACCGTCACGATGCCCTGGTCATGGTCGACGACTCCCATGCCGTCGGCTTCATCGGCGAACACGGGCGGGGAACGCCGGAATACTGCGGCGTATCCGACCGGGTAGACATCCTCACCGGCACCCTGGGAAAAGCCCTGGGCGGCGCCTCGGGGGGATATACCTCCGGCCGCCGGGAAATCGTTGCCTGGCTGCGCCAGCGCTCCAGACCCTATCTGTTTTCCAACTCCCTGGCGCCGGTAATCACCGCCACCTCCATCGCCGTGCTGGATCTGCTGGAAGAAAATTCGGAACTGCTGGGGCGCCTTTCGGAAAACAGCCGCTATTTTCGCGAGAAAATGGAAGCGGCAGGATTTACCCTGGTGCCCGGCCAACATCCCATTATTCCGATCATGCTCGGTGACGCTGTTCTGGCCCAGAGAATGGCGGCCCGCATGCTGGAAGAAGGCATCTACGTGGTGGGATTCAGCTTTCCGGTAGTCCCCAAGGGCCAGGCCCGCATCCGCGCCCAGATGTCCGCCGCCCACACCAGGCAGCACCTGGACCGGGCCATCGATGCTTTTATTCGTGTCGGCCGGGAACTTTCGGTGATCGAATAAGGACGGCTCCATAAAAAGGACGATATCTTCGTTACGCTTCGTCCCTCGTCACTGCGGAGTACCTATATGTACGCCTCATTCCTCGGGTCTCGCAAGCCTTCATCTCGACCTTTCAACGAAGCCGTCTGAGAAGCGACTTTTACAGGACTCTCGATAAAGAAAGTTGGGAAAGGTGATTCAATGAAAACCATGAAAGCCCTTGTCAAACAAAAAACCGAAGCCGGAATCTGGATGGACGAGGTGCCTTTCCCGAGTATCGGCCACAACGATGTACTGATCAAGATCGTCAAAACCGCCATTTGCGGGACGGACATCCATATCTACAACTGGGATGCCTGGGCCGAAAAAACCATCCCTGTCCCCATGGCCATCGGCCATGAGTTCGTGGGCATCGTCACCGAAATCGGGAGCGAGGTCCGCGGGCTGAAAGAGGGAGACCGGGTATCGGCCGAGGGCCACATCACCTGCGGCCACTGCCGCAACTGCCGTGCAGGCAAGCGCCACCTGTGCCGCAATACCATCGGTGTCGGAGTCAACCGCCCCGGGTGCTTCGCCGAGTACATCAGCGTGCCGGCCTCCAATGTCTTCCGGGTGCCGGCCTCCATCGAGGACGACATCGCCGCCATCCTGGATCCCTTCGGCAATGCCGCCCACACGGCCCTTTCCTTCGATCTGGTGGGAGAAGACGTTCTGATCACCGGCGCCGGCCCCATCGGCATCATGGCCGTGGCGATTGCCCGTCATGTGGGCGCCCGGTTCGTCGTGATCACGGACGTCAACGACTACCGTCTGGCCCTCGCCCGGCAGATGGGCGCCTCGGCCGCCATCAACGTGACCCAGGCATCCATCGTCGACACGGAACGGGAGTTGGGGATGAAGGAAGGCTTCGATGTGGGACTGGAAATGTCCGGCAACATCCAGGCCTTCCGGGACATGCTCCAGGTCATGAACTACGGCGGCAAAGTCGCCATTTTAGGCATTCCCACCGGAGAAGTCTCCCTGGACCTGACCCGAATCATCCTCAAGGGCCTTGTTCTCAAAGGCATCTACGGACGTGAAATGTTCGAAACCTGGTACAAGATGACCAGCATGCTACAAAGCCACCTGGACATCACCCCGGTGATCACCCACCGCTTCTCCGTGGACGACTTCCAGCAGGCCTTTGACGTCATGCGCTCGGGGATGTCGGGGAAGGTGATCCTGGATTGGCAGTGAAAATCATCACCCTTCTTTTCTGAATTTACCATGCCTTAAAAAATGGATCGTCTGTTCGATAACCTCCGGGCCGTTCATGATGAAGCCGTGGCTGCGGTGGACCACCAGAAAGTCGGCCATCTCCGGCAGCCGGGCAGACGCCACCGACACCTTGCCGTCATCCGGTCCCGGCATTCGGATGGAAAACCAGGGCTCCAGGGAGCGACCGCCGGTGATGATGCCCACCGGCACATCCACCGGTTCCAGGCGAATGGGCAACGCATCCGCCGACGTTCCCAACTGCTGACCCGCCGGCCCCATGACCCAGCGGTAGAGAAAAAATTCCTTGAGAAGGTCGGCGATTTCGCTTCCCCGGTTGGGCGGGCTGAGCATCACCACCCGGCTGCCCGGCGGCAGTGAGTGGTTCTGCAGGTAATGCCGCACCAGAATGCCTCCCAGCGAGTGGGTCACGAAATGGATGGGCGCCTCGGGGTTCTTGGATCGACACGTTTCAACCGCCTCGGCAACGACACCCAAACTCAGGGTTTCGATGTCGGCCCCGGTGGAGGGATAATCCAGATTCACCACCGCGTAGCCGCTATCTGCCAGATAGCCGGCCATTTTGGACATGGACCGGCAGCTGCGCCCCATGCCGTGCAGGAGGATGACATGGGCGGTAGGGGTCTTATCGGGAACAATCATTTCCGCGGAAAAAGCCGTTGCGCAGCAGCAGACGAAAATCATTGTCAACAAACCGGCTTTTCTTTTCATCGGGCACCCTCCTTTTTTAATTTCGGATTTACATGCCATAATTTCAGGACCCTTTCCCGCAGCCCATTGGCCGTCACGTTTACGGGGTCGATGGGAAAACCCGCCACAAGCTCAACACGGGACCAGAAGCGCCGGGGCAGGCAGGCCATGGCATGACCGTTTTTGTGGCTGAAAAAGCTGCCCCAGAGGCCTTTAAGGGCCATGGGCACCACCGGTACGGGATTGCGGGCCACGATCCGCTCGATGCCGCGCTTAAAGATCCCCAAACTGCCATCGCGGGTCAACTGCCCTTCGGGGAAAATACAGACTACTTCGCCTTTTTCCAACGCCTTGGCAATTTCGTCAAAAGCATTCTTCAAACCCTTCGGATTGGTGCGGTGCGAAGCGATGGGAATGGCCCTGGCCGCCCGAAAAACGAAGTTCAGCAGGAACAGGCGGTAAATGGGTTCGTAGATGACAAACCGCACCGGCCGCCGGCAGGCGCCGATGATCAGCAGCGCATCCATGTAGCTGACATGGTTGCAGACCAGCACGGCCGGGCCTGTTTCGGGGATGCGGTCCAGGTCCCGGTGCCGGAAGCGGTAAAGGGTATGGGTGATGGCCCACACCAGAAAACGCATGGCGAATTCGGGAACCAGCCAGCAGATATACAGGCCAACGGCCGTGTTGGCCAGGGCCAGCAGCAGGAAGAAGACCGGGATGGATACACCGGCAACTCCAATGAGAACGGCCCCGGCCACCGAAGCCAGCACCATGAACAGGGCATTTACGATGTTGTTGGCGGCAATCATGCGGGCCCGCTCCTTTGGCCGGGTGCGGGTCTGGATCATGGCGAACAGGGGCACGATATACAGCCCGCCGAAAACGCCGATCATGACCACGTCCATCATTACCCTCCAGCTGCCGCTGACCGCCAGAAACCGGGTCAAAGACAGGAGTTCCTGGGATTGCGGCAGGCGGCAGGCCCAGAAAAGATCCATACCGAAAAGACTCAACCCGAGCGACCCCAGGGGCACCAGCCCCAGTTCCACCTTTTTGTCCGAAAGGCGTTCGCAAAGGATCGACCCGATGCCCACACCGATCGAAAACAGGGTCAGCAGCAGGGTGACCACACTCTCGTCGCCCATCAGCACGGTTTTGGTGAAATTGGGCAGTTGGGTCAGATAGGCGGCCCCCAGCAGCCAGAACCAGGATATTCCCAGGATGGACTGGAAAACGGAGCGCTGCCGGCGGGCATGGCCGATGGTCCGGAAGGTTTCGCAGACCAGGTTCCAGCGGACGGTCAGATTGGGCGAGTGAACGACCGTAGGTGGGATCTTATGGCTGGCCCACCAACCGATCAGGGCCACACCCACCAGAACGAACCCGATGGTCTGCGTTCCATTGGGAAGCTGAATCCACACTCCGCCGCACAGGGTGCCGAGCAGAATGGCAATGAAGGTGCCCATCTCCACCAGGGCGTTGCCGCCCACGATCTCCTCTGATTTCAGGTGCTCGGGCATGATGCTGTATTTGACCGGACCGAAGAACGCAGATTGGGAGCCCATGAGAAACAGAAGACCCAATAGCAATACGGTGCTGCCAGTATAGAAAGCCAGCCCGGCAACTGCCATGATGGCGATCTCCAGCATTTTGATCCTGCGAATCAGCAGCGATTTTTCCATTTTGTCGGCAATCTGGCCGGCCGTTGCCGAAAAGAGGAAAAACGGCAGGATGAACAATCCTGCGGCCAAATTGATGATCACGTCCGATGAAGCGCCAAGCTGGCGGCTTGCCGTGAAGGCGATCAGCAGCATTAAGGCGTTTTTAAAAACATTGTCGTTAAACGCGCCCATGAACTGGGTCCAGAAAAACGGTGCGAAGCGCCGACTGTACATCAGCTCCAGCGGTCCCCGTTGCCCTTTCGCAGCGAATCCGCCGCCCTTTGACGTATTTTCGGCCCAATCGTTTCGAGTTGCTTGTCCCGTTTGCGAAATTCTCTTATGCATGGCTTCCCCCTGATCCTGATTAACAATGGCCTTAGGCCCGAATACGTTTTCTTTCATCAAAACCCATGCCGTCTCGCCGGAAAGAATTTAACAATCTAATATTATAGATATTCCTTATTTCTTGACCGGTATGCTGACTAACAGCCAAGACAAGGGATTGTTCATTAATTGTTTATATGCTATGCAATTTATGATCATTCGCAAAAACTCGGGAGCAATCTGCCAAATCCGCCATGGAACGACTCAAGCCGACCGAACGCCACTTTTTTTCTTTGGTTCACCAGGCCGTTTACGCCAATCCGTTCAGTGACCGCCGCGACCGGGTAGACTTGGAGATCGCCGGCTTTTTTGCCGATGCAGACGAAGATCGGGGATTTCAGAAAACCATCTCCCAGGTCCGCGCCCACATCGGCCGACTGGAGAACGAGAATCGCGCCGACATCACCCGCTATGGCGAAGCGGATCGCAAGCTATTGACCAATTCTTTTTTGTTTGACCTGTTCCACCGTTTCGTGGAGCGCTTCGATCAGTTGATCGTGGACCAGCTTCAGGCGGGCGACCGATCGCTGCCGGTTCCGTTCTATGGAGAGGCGAAGGATCAGTTGATGGCCTGGGGATTCAATCGCCATGAAGCCCTGCGCTATCTGGCCATGTGCTACCAGCTGCGTCGGGCGTTTTTTTTCATCGATAAGGGTCTGAAAGGACGCAGCAAAAGCATGCGCAGGCTTCGGGAGAGTCTGTGGAACAACGTGTTCACCCATGACATGGATCTTTACCACCGCTTTTTGTGGAATCGTATGGAGGACTTCTCCACCATGCTTCTGGGCGCCACGGGAAGCGGAAAAGGCACTGCCGCCAGCGCCATCGGACGGTCGGGCTTCATTCCTTTCGATGAGAAAAAGGGCTGTTTTGCCGAAAGCTTCACCCGTTCGTTCATTGCCCTGAACCTTTCCCAGTACCCGGAGTCGCTGATCGAATCGGAATTGTTCGGCCACCGCAAGGGTGCTTTCACCGGTGCCGTCGACGATTTCGAGGGCGTTTTCGACCGCTGCAGCCCTTTTGGTGCCATCTTTCTGGACGAAATCGGAGAAGTCGGGGAACCGATCCAGATTAAACTGCTGCAGGTGATTCAGGAACGCATCTTCAATCGGGTGGGGGGCCATCGTTCAAGACCATTTCGTGGGCGGGTGATTGCAGCCACCAACCTTTCCGAGGAGCAGTTGCTCGATGGCAAGGCCATGAGAAAAGATTTTTTCTACCGACTATGTTCAGACCTGATCGTCGTTCCCTCACTGGCCCAGCGGATTGGGGAAGATCCGGGTGAACTGGACGATTTGCTCCAGGTGGTAATCCAGCGAATTGTCGGCGAGCCTTCCGAAGAACTGACGCAGTGGGTGAAAATGCAAATTCGCAGGGCCCCGGGGATCGAATATGCTTGGCCCGGCAACGTACGGGAACTGGAGCAGTGTGTGCGCAGAATTCTGTTGAAACGGGAATACGCCCCGCTGTCCGGTCAGGCACCGCCGGATCTGGCAGCGGAACTAACGACAGGGTTGCAACATCAGAGCCTTGATGCGAAGAGTCTTGTGGGTGGCTACTGCTTCTTGCTGTACCAGGCGCATCAAACTATCGAAGCGGTAGCCCGCATCACCGGACTGGACCGCCGCACGGCAAAAAAACACATCGAAAACGGCCGGCAGCGATTCCTCCCGGAGGAATAGACAGATGACAAAATCCGCTCGACTGCTTTTGAAAACCTATGGAATTGTTGCCCTGGTACTGATGTTCATTGGATTTGCCGGCCTGTTCAGTAAAAGATTCGGCATTCGCATCCCCATCGTATCCTCCACTGTGATCCCGGTCCTGCATCGCCACGCCGTTTGGGGCGAAACCCTGCGGGGACGAGCCATCCTGCTGGGAGGTGAGGAGTGGTTTTTCCTGATCGTCTTGGGGATCGTCATCCTGTTGGGAATATTCGCCGCCTTTTTGTACCAACGGACAAAATCCGCTGAGAAATAAACCGATTCAGGATTTCAGGATTTGGGAATTCAATCCTGCCGTACAAACAACAATATCGTAAACTGGAAACGGCCGGGCAAACGCTCCGGCCGTCTCTTTTTTTTCTTAATGCTTTTTTACCGCAGGATCGGGGGCTGAAAGCCACGCCGCCAAGTCTCCGATCCCTGAATAATTCGATTCGCATTTCAACCCTCCAGCGTTGGAGGGCTGCCATCGGTTCTCCGATCTCAGCCTTTGATCACCCGCGGCGTCAGCATCTGGTGCTGGGGGCAGATGGACTTGGGGTTCTGGTACACACTGCCTGCAAAGGCGGCCAGATAGCGTCGAATTTCGGACATCTTGACAACTTCGTCCACAAACCCTTTGCGGGCGCAATACTGGGGCCGGGAATTGTCATGGTATTCCTGGGCCATCTGGTTCATCTTGTCGATCACCGGTTGCAGCGGTTTGCCGGCATTCTTCTCCTTGACCAGACGGCGGGAGAAACTGGCGGCAGCGGCGGTTTCACCGTGCATCACGTAAATCTCCGTAGTGGGCACCCCGAGGGTCAGGGCATTGTGCCGGTTGGCCGTGGGCCCGCCCATGACATAATGAGCCGCCGCAGTTCCTTTTCGCAGCACCACCAGAATCTGGGGTACATCGGTGGACTGAATCGAATAGATGAGGCTCTGGCCCAGTCCCAGCAATTCGGCCTTCTCGGCGATGTCGCCCACGTCTATGCCGGAGGTATCCTGGAACCAGATGATGGGCACCCGGTCGCGGCCGCAGAGGGTAACGAACTCGTTCATCTTGATCAATCCCTGGCGATAGAGCTTGCCGCCAATCCCGGGATAGTCTGCATATTCGGGATAGCCCTCCCCCAGCCAGCCCTGCCGGTTGCCGATGACGCCCATCAAAAAGCCGTCGATCTTGACCAGGCCGGTATAGATTTCCGGTCCGTAATCGGGTTTGAATTCCAAGTGTTCGGATCCATCTACGATGCGTGCCAGCACCTGATCGAAATCGTAGATCTGCTTCTGGTTCATGGGCACCAGGCGGTAGATGTCTTCCGCGGGAAAAAGCGGTGCTTTGGGTTCGGCCACCCGGAAAAACTTGGGTTTGTAGCCCGGAATGTCCTGCATGTATTCTTTGACCCCGTCGAGCACCTGGGTTTCCTCTTCGTAGACATGGCGGAAAAAGCCCGTGGCGTCGTAATGGACTTCGACCGATCCCGGTGGCTTAGCCTTGTATTGCTTGGCCGCGTTAATCAGCGCCTCGGCCCCTTCCTCGTCGAAATATCCCTTGGGAGACATGCCGCTGAGGATTCCGCCGCCACCGACAGCGATGTTGCAATTTTTATGGGCGAACAAAATCGTGGGACTGATTCCCTGGTAGCCGCCGCCGGCCGGGTTGGTTCCGTATATGGCGGCCAGGATAGGAATGCCCGCCTGGTTCAGCTCCGCGTGCCGGAAGAAGGTGGTTCCTCCGCCGCGCCGGTTGGCGTAAAACTTCTCCTGTTCGGTGAGCTTGACGCCGCTGCAATGCACCATCCAGACCAGGGGGATATTCAGCCGCTTGGAAAGATTGGTCACCCGGAGAATGTTTTCCGCCTGGCCCGGCAGCCAGGCACCGGCCAGCACCTTGTTGTCGAATCCGATAATGACGGCCCATTTTCCGGAGATCTTTCCGAGCCCGTCGACTACGTTGGTCGTGCCCTCCTCGTTGTCTTCCGGATTGTAGAGGGTGTGCAACGGGCACCAGGTTCCGGGATCCACCAGATAATTGAGCCGCTGCCAGACGGTCATCTGGCCGCGGGCATTGATTTTCTCTTCGGAGAACCCGGCCTGTTTGACCTTCTCCGCCTCTTTTTTCAGCAGCGCTTCAAGCTCCTTGATCTGGTTGACATTTTCTTCAGCGCTCTTGATCTGCCCGGCATTCAACTCCCGGCCGAAGGCCGGCATTTTCTCGAAATACGGTCTCATGGTTTCACTCCCGAATCGTTTTTACGGCATCCTGAAAATTGCGTTATCTACAAGCCCTTGCGTCTTAGCCAAAAAGGGCCTTTCATCCTTACACCGCATTCTTCGAAATTCGCAAGTCTTGTCTCATTTTTTTCCGAATTTAAACACGTGGTAAGCTTTGAATCGATCATTCGTCCCGGGTCCAAAGCCCCCTTTTCATCAACACATCCCGGAGCACCCGTAGGGCGGTGTTTACCGTGGGAATCCCGCCATAGGTGAAGGTCTGAAAAATCACCTCCGCAATTTCGGCGGGCTTGCATCCCACGTTCAAGGCTGCCTCGATATGCAACCTGAGTTCTTCGGGCCGTGACAATACGGTCAGCACGGCGACGGTCACCAACTGCCGCGTGGGATGGGGGATCTTTTCCCTTGCATACAGCTTGCCGGTAATGAAAAGAGACAGATCCCTGCCCAGTTCCTTATCAAAGTCCCGCCACAGTTCGAATGGCTTTTCTCCCTCGACACCAGAAAAATACAGCGCACCGGTCGCCTTTGTTTTTTCTAGAATATCCTCACCCATGAAATTGACTCCTTTTTTAAACCCACGAAAAAAAAGAAAGCCTTCGAACGATACCATATCGAAGGCTTTCTCTGGTTGAACATGAAAATCATGCTTTTTAAACAAATCCCATCAGCCTCGGCAGCCACAGAACGACGTGGGGGAAAAATGTCATCAGCAAAAGAACAAAAATCTGAATGGCGATAAAGGGCGCTACCGCCTTGGATACATAAATCAGATCCCGGTTGGCGATGGCACCGGTGATATATAGGCTGACCCCCATGGGCGGTGTACAGTATCCGATGGCCAGGTTAACGGTCATCACCAGCCCGAAATGCATCCAGCTAATGCCAAAAGCGTCCAGCATGGGCAGAAATACCGGTCCCAATATCATGGTGGCCGAAATGATGTCCATGAACATCCCTACAACCAGCAACAGCATGTTCATTGCGATCAGGAAAACAAACGGGGAGGTAATGGCCGACAAAACGGTTTCCGTAATTCTGCCGGGAATATCCTCGAGGGTCAGCAGGCGGCCGAAGCAGGTGGCCCCGGCGACGATAATCAAAAGGGTGGCCGAGGTGACTGCCGAGTTGACGGTGATTTGCTTTACCTGACTGAATTTCATCGACTTGTGGATGAACAATTCCACGATAAAGGCGTATACGCAGGCGACCACGGCGGCTTCGTTGGCGGTAAATACGCCGGAGAAAATACCGCCGAAAATGATGACCGGCAGCATCAAAGACCAGAAGCCTTCCTTGAACACCGCCAGCGTCTCTTTAAATGACGGGATCGGCTTGCGCACGATCTCTTTTTTATTCTTGAAAAAGAAGAACGAGTACACACATACCAGCGCCATGATCAGTAGGCCAGGGATGAATCCGGTCAGAAAGAGCCCTTCCAAACTGACGTTGCTGATCATGGAATAAAGGATCATACCGATGCTGGGCGGTATGATCACGCCCAGGTTGGGCGATGTGGTCATCAGTCCCAGCGTGTATTTTTCGGGATAGCCATTGTCCAGCAGGGCGGGGATCATAAATCCGCCCAGGGCCACCACCGTGGCGACCGTGGAGCCGGAAATGGCGCCAAACAGTCCGCAGGCCAGCACACCGGCCATTCCCAGTCCTCCTGGAAGCCAGCTGACCAGCGCATTGGCCACCTTGATCAATTTTTCGACGATGGATCCGGCGGTCATGATATTGCCGCATAGAATGAAAAACAGCACCACCACCAGAGCAAAATTGTCCATACTTCGGAACATGGTTTGAAAAAGGAGAAGCAGGGGGATGTCAGTGAAAAAAAGAAATCCGAGAACGCCGGTGAAAAACAGACACATGAAAACAGGAATGTAGGTAGCCATGCATCCCAGCAATATCAACAGGATAATAATGTCACTCAACTCCATAAAGGTGCGTCTCCTTGCTATTTTATTCCTGCGACCTCAAAAAGGGATCAGTCGTCTGCCTGCGGTGATGTCGCATCCTGATAAATGACCTGCGCGGTTCTTATAAACATCAACAGGCCTGTCAGTGGCAGGATGGCGTATAAATATACCAGCGGGATCTGAAGAATCAGCGTTTTTTGAAACGTCCGGGCCTGTAAGGCGGCCATTTGCCAACCGTAAACCATCATCATCACTGAAAAAATAAGAATCACGAGGTTGCTGAAATAAGTCAGTGGCACTTTCAGTTTGGGAAGCAACTGAACCGAGGCATCGATTTTGATCATCGAGCGGTTCTTCACAGCCGAACAGCACCCGATAAATGTGGTGTATATGATGACCTCCCGTACCAGTTCTTCCGACCATGCAAGGGTGTAGTTGAACCCATAGCGAAGGACCACGTTGAAAAATAAGGCCACCAGCGCCACCATGACACTGACAAAAAGAGTCCAATCTTCGAAGGTGGTCAGAATCTTGTCCAATCTGTTTAGAACCTTGCCTGTCATCGAAATGCCTTTTTCTAGCGGTTAGCGATGGTGTAATGAGCAACCGTTTTTTGTGCGGACGTTCACTATACAAAAGGGGGTTTCACCATTAGAAACCCCCTTTTGTCAAGATGTATTGATGAGCCTATTCCGTATATCCCATGAAATCCTGCACCTCTTTCAAGTAGTTGGCCGGCCGGTAGGTATCACCGGGATAG
Source organism: Desulfosarcina widdelii (assembly GCF_009688965.1). Taxonomy (GTDB): domain Bacteria; phylum Desulfobacterota; class Desulfobacteria; order Desulfobacterales; family Desulfosarcinaceae; genus Desulfosarcina; species Desulfosarcina widdelii. The sequence continues at coordinate 2,401,337 of NZ_AP021875.1, forward strand.
AGTTTGTTGATCTCGCCGGCGTATTTAACATGAGCGGCATTGCCTTTGCTCTTGATCCAGGCAAGATCCTCTTCAGGCAGCGTGTAAAAAAGAATTCCGGATTTGGAGGCTTTGGCAATCTCAACCGCCTCCTGAATCTTGGTTTGCTCACGGATTTGGGCGCAAACGTCATGTACAACCGCCTTGAAGGTGGTCTGCAGATCTGCGGGCAGTTGGTTAACCCAGGCCTTGTTAAAAATCCAGATAAAAAGTCCCTGGGCATAATCCAGGTAGGTGTAATATTTACAAACCTCGAATTTCTTGGTGATGTTGCACACCATGGGGGTATGGTCCAAACCGGTGATCACCCCTTGTTTTAAGGCGACCGGCACGTCCGGCCACGGCATGACGACCGGATTGAATCCGCACTCTTTGTAAAAAAGCTGGTTTACGGCAGCCTCGGCGGTACGGAATTTCACCTTTTTGGCTTCCTGGATGTTTCTAACCGGCGTGGTGGTCGCCCAACCGTAGTTTCCGTATCCGGTAATGTCCAGCCCCATAATGCCCTGGTGATCCATGGCCATCATATAGTGGTCGAACAACTTTCCGGATCCGATAAACTTGTCCAGTTTGTCGAACGAGTTGATTAAAAAAGGCAGGTTGATCAACCCAAAGCGGGGCCCCAGGTTGGTGGCGGCCACAGAACTGACGCCCATTCCCTGGATGGCCCCCATCTGTAGTTGATTGAGGACTTCGACTTCCCCGCCAAGCATAGAGAACGGCTTAAAATCGAGATAAATCTGACCATTGGTACGTTTCCACAGCTCGTCGCGCATGGCAAATCCGGCATATACGCCTTTAATTACGGGATGGGACACATTGGAGACGATGCATTTGTATTTTGCACCGGATGGATCGAAATCGGGTTTCCATGCATCCAAAGACGGTTTTTTTGCAAATACGGGACTGAACCACAATCCAATAACCACCAAAATCACCCATCCAATTACCATTTTTCTGTTACGAATCATCCGGCCCCTCCTTTGATTCCCCTCTGTTCCAAGAAAAAAGCTCCCCTTGTTAAGCTACATACCAGCTACTTAACAGCCACTAAAAATTTAAGTCAAGCAAAATTTTTAAAGGCCATTCAACTAATGAAAGCCGATAATATGATGTGGAGTGTGTATGCACGTAAGTGTTCTTTTTTATAGAAACAATATTGAAAAGTCAAAGGATAAAATAGAAACAGGCCTGGGGCATCAGCAAGGCTGGGGAAGAGCGCAAAAAAAAAGGCCCTGCTGAAACAGCAGAGCCCTTAAAGAACAGACAAAAAAATCTTTTATTTTTCGGCGTCGGAAGGCTCGGGATCTTTTTTGGTATCTTCCGATTCAATTTTCTCAGCGCTATCGTCTTGCTTCGAATCGGCGGGGGGGGCGGCAACTTCTGCCTCTTCCGTTTCAGCAGGAACATCTTCGACCGGGATAGAGGCTTCGGCCTGAACTTCCTCTTCTTTCGGTTGGTCGTCAGTGGCACCAACCGGAGCGGAGGGTTGGACTTCAACCGATGTGTCCGCTTTCTTTTTGGTTTTTTTCTTCTTGGCCGGTTTGGCACCATCCGAACGAACCAGCTCAACCAGCGTCATGGCGGCGGTATCCCCGGGACGCCGACCAATTTTTATCATCCGGGTATACCCGCCGTTAAAGGTTCCGAACCGTTCGGAGGCTTCTTCGAAAAGCTTATGGACCACGTCTTTTTCACGAACGATGGACATGGCCAGACGTCGCGCGTGTAGATCGCCTCGTTTGGCGAGCGTCACGATGTGATCGGCCCATCTGCGAAGCTCTTTTGCCTTTGCATCGGTTGTCTTAATGCGATCATGTTTAAACAAGGAAGTCACCATGTTGCGAAACATCGCCTGCCGGTGACTGGTGGTACGATTGAGTTTGACACCGCTTTTTCTATGTCTCATTGGAACCTTTACTCCCCTTCTTCGACTGATTCTTCAGGCGGGACAAAATTATCGAGCTTCATCCCCAGCGAGAGCCCCATCTCGGACAGGACTTCCTTGATTTCATTTAGCGATTTTCGACCGAAGTTCTTGGTTTTGAGCATTTCGGTTTCAGTTTTTTGTACAAGTTGGTAAATTTTCAGGATTTCGGCATTTTTTAGACAATTGGCGCTTCTAACGGAAAGCTCAAGTTCCTCAACGCTGCGGTACAGATTGTCGTTAAAAGAGGGCTTTTCCTGATCCTCGTCACTGTCGGTAGACTGTGGTTCGGCATCTTCATCGAAATTGATGAAAATGCTCAGTTGTTCCTTGAGAATTTTCGAACCATAGGCAACAGCGTCTTCGGGAGTCACGCTCCCGTCTGTCCAAACTTCCAGGGTCAGCTTGTCGTAATCCGTGCGCTGGCCGACGCGGGCATTTCCCACTACGTAGTTGACGCGTTTGATCGGCGAAAACACCGCATCAATGGGTATCGTTCCGATGGGTGCATCCTCGTCCTTGTTGGCCTCCGCCAGCGAGTATCCCTTGCCCACTTTCACAACCATGGTCATGTTCAAGTCGCCTTCGCCGGTCAGGGTGGCGATATGCTGATCAGGATTCAACACCTCCACATGCCCATCGTCACTGGTAATGGCACCGGCGCTGACGGGTCCTTCACCAGACGATTCTAAGCGGATTGTGCGCGGTGTGGCGTCGTCCATCTTCAATCGAACCTCTTTGAGGTTCAAAATAATCTCCGACACATCCTCAAGCGCACCGGGAATGACACTGAACTCATGCTCAACGGAATCGAACCGGACAGAGACGATGGCCGCGCCATACAATGAAGAGAGGATCGTTCTTCGCAAAGAATTTCCAAGGGTGATACCGAAGCCCCTTTCCAGTGGCTCGCATACAAACTTGCCGTATGCCTCGGTACTGCTAACGCGAACTTTGTCCGACTTGATCATCTCACGCCAGTTCATGTACATAAGTTCGTTTTTAGACATCACGTTTTCTCCAGAAGGGAATTTTTAAACCAATGCAGTTCAGCATTCAGGACCACAGCGCTTTATGCGGTCCCATGCTACGCATTATTTGGAGTAGAGTTCGACAATTAGCTGCTCCTGCATCGGCAAGGTAAGGTCTTCGCGAACCGGAAAGTTTTTTACTTCTCCTTTAAACTTCTCTTTTTCGACAGCAATCCACGGAGGAAGCCCTCTTCTGATCACTGCATCCAGCGAGTCCACGATTGCCTGTACCTTCTTGCTTTTCTCGGTCACTTCTATGGTATCGCCGATACTGACCAGGTACGAAGGGATGTTGACACGTTTTCCGTTGACCAGAAAATGGTTGTGACGGACAAAGTGTCTCCCCTGGGTCCGCGAATTGGCGAAACCCAACCGGTAAACCACGTTGTCCAAACGCCGCTCCAGAAGAACAAGCAGGTTGGTACCGGTAATACCCTTTTGCCGGTCAGCTTTCTTGAAGGTCAACCGGAACTGCTTTTCGGAAAGTCCGTAAGTATTTTTTACCTTCTGTTTTTCACGGAGCTGAATGCCGTAATCAGACGGTTTACCGCGCCGACGCTGCCCATGTTCTCCAGGAGCGTAGCCCCTGCGGTCAAATGCGCATTTGTCGGAGTAACAGCGGTCCCCCTTCAAAAACAATTTCATATTCTCACGTCGGCATATCCTGCAGACGGATCCTCTATATCGTGCCAATTCGTCCTCCTTTTGAATCAGACCGGTTCATGGCGTATCGATGGTAATCGCCCGGACGGTCCGCGGTTACACCCGTCTTCTTTTGGGTGGCCGGCAACCGTTGTGGGGAATGGGGGTTACATCCTTAATCATTACGACGTTGAAGCCCGCGGCTTGGAGGGCGCGAAGTGCAGATTCTCGACCGGCTCCCGGCCCTTTTACGTACACTTCGACGCTTTTCATTCCGTGCTCCATGGCCTTTTTGGCTGCATCTTCAGCGGTTAGCTGAGCCGCAAAGGGAGTGCTTTTTCGCGATCCCTTAAAACCGTGAATACCTGCACTTGACCAGGAAACGACGTTTCCCATGGCGTCAGTAATGGTAACGATGGTATTGTTGAAAGTAGACTGGATATGAACAACTCCGCTGGAGATGTTCTTTCTTTCCTTTTTTTTCGTCTTGCTTTTTCTCGGCATTTAACTGTTCCCGTCAAATGATAATTACTTTTTAGCGGCGCCTTTTTTCTTGATCGCAGACCGTTTGGGCCCTTTTCTAGTCCTGGCATTGGTGCTGGTCCGCTGCCCGTGCACGGGCAAGGATCTCCGGTGTCGAAGTCCACGGTAACAGCCCAGGTCCATGAGCCTTTTGATGTTCATGGAAACTTCGGTACGAAGCTCCCCTTCCACCTTGAATTCGCTGTCGATCACTTTGCGAATGCTGTTGATCTCAGCTTCGGAAAGATCGTCTGTGTTGGTATTGGGATCGATTTTGAGTTTTTCAAGGATCCGATTGGAGCTTGTTCTTCCAATACCGTATATATAGGTCAGACCGATTTCTATCCGTTTGCGTCTAGGTAAGTCTACACCAGCGATTCTAGCCAAAGCTCAACCTCCTCTAACCTTGCCTCTGTTTGTGTCTTTTGTTCTCACAGATAACCCGTACTGTTCCTTTTCGCTTGATGATTTTGCATTTGCTGCAAATCTTCCTGACGGATGCCCTGACCTTCATTTGTTGACTCCTTTATGTGGTGTGGCAAAGGTTTTTCTAATTATTCGGAGACCCTATGCCACAGTACGGTTGGTACCGGCTACTTTGATCGATAAGTGATGCGGCCGCGTGACAGATCGTAAGGGGATAGCTCCACCGTAACCTTGTCTCCTGGCAAAATTTTGATGAAGTGCATCCTCATTTTACCGGAGATATGGGCCAAAACCTGGTGTTTGTTTTCAAGTTCGACCTTGAACATCGCGTTTGGCAGCGTCTCCAGAACGATACCTTCGACTTTGATGGCCTCTTCCTTTGGCATTCGAATCTCCCGCGTTGATCACTGTAAAGTCTGAAACTGTTGCATTGCTCCCATTCCCTCCTTGAGAGCAACAACGTTCTTCTCTTCTATCGCCTTCCCCGGATGCCGCCTTTTTTCAAAAAACCCTCATAATGACGGGTAAGCATGTGCGATTCCATCTGTGCCACCGTATCAATCGCCACACCCACTACAATCAGCAACGCCGTTCCCCCGAAATAGAACGGAACGTTGAATCGGGTAATCAGAATCGAGGGCAACACACAAACTGCGGATACATAGATGGCACCACCCAGGGTAATCCTCGTCAGCACACGGTCGATGTAATCGGCAGTCCTTTTTCCCGGCCGAATTCCAGGAATGTACCCACCGTTCTTTTTCATGTTGTCGGCGACATCCACCGGGTTGAAAGTCACCGCCGTATAAAAGTAACAGAAAAAGAATATAAAAGCGACATACAGCAACTCGTAGAAAGGATTGCCCGGACGCATCGCGTCGGCGATGCTCTTCATCCAGGGGATAGTGATAAAACTGGCGATTGTCGCAGGAAACATGATGATGGAAGAAGCAAAAATCGGCGGAATCACGCCGGATGTGTTGATTTTGAGCGGCAGATGTGTACTTTGCCCACCGTACATGCGCCTTCCAACCACCCGTTTGGCATATTGAACGGGTATTCGCCGTTGTCCCTGCTCAACAAAAATAATGAAACCAACCACCGCCACCATGAGTAAGCCCAGCACGACCAGCGCGAAGATATTCATCTCTCCGGTGGAAAGCAACCGGAAGGTATTCATGATTGCCGACGGCATGCGTGCGACAATGCCGGCGAAAATGATCAGCGAGATGCCATTGCCGATCCCACGTTCGGTGATTTGCTCTCCCAACCACATAATAAAAGCGGTTCCGGCGGTCAGGGTGAGGACCGTCATCAGCCGGAATCCCCAACCGGGTGCCAGCACGATGGGTGCTCCGCCGGGCGAGGTCATGCTCTCCAGGCCCACGCTGATACCGAAGCCCTGGATGATACTCAGGATGACGGTGCCGTAGCGAGTATACTGGGTTATTTTCTTGCGTCCCTGTTCGCCCTCGTTTTTCAGGCGCTCAAGGTGGGGAATGACCACAGTCAGCAATTGCAGAATGATGGAAGCGCTGATGTACGGCATAATGCCCAGTGCGAACACGGAAAGTTGCTCTAAAGCGCCACCGGAAAACATATTGAAGATACCAAAGATGGTGCCTTCCATTTTGGCGAAAAAAGAGGCCAGAGCGACGGTATCGATTCCCGGCGTCGGTACGTGGACGCCGATCCGGTATACAAAGAGCAGCGCCAGTGTATACAGGATGCGTTTTTTAAGTTCGGGAATCTTGAAGATGTTTCCGAATCCGCTGCCAACCATAATCAGATGACCTCAATCTTTCCGCCGGCCGCTTCTATTTTCTGCCTGGCGCTTTCGCTGACTTTGTTGATCCGAACCGTAACGGGAATCTGAACGTCCCCCTTACCGAGGATTTTAATACCATCGCGGTCACCCTTGACGAGACCGCTTTTGATAAAAGCGACTTCATCGATGATCGAATCCGCTTCGAAGCGATTCAAATCCTGAACATTAACGATGGAAAAAACCTTTTTGAAAGGGTTCTTGAACCCGCGTTTGGGCAACCGTCGATGAATGGGCATCTGGCCGCCTTCGTAGCCGGGACGCACACCGCCGCCGGAGCGGCAGTTCTGTCCTTTGTTTCCACGTCCCGCGGTCTTTCCGGAACCCGAGGCCACTCCACGACCCACTCGCTTTCTATTTTTCCGCTGACCCTTTTCGGGCGCCAACTCGTTGAGTCTCATCGATTATTTCTCCTCGGCAACCACCAAGTGGGATACCTTTGCCACCATTCCCTGGACGGAAGGGGTATTTTGCAGTTCGACGGTGCGATTGACTTTGGTCAACCCCATTCCCCGAAGAACCTTGCGGTGTTTTTCGGGCCGTCCAATCATGCTTTTTACCAACGTGATTTTCAGCATACCGCTCATCGTTCGAATTCCTTATCTTATATCCTGGACCTGAAGTCCCCGCCGTGCGGCGACGGATTCGATACTCTCCAGTTGTTTAAGACCGTCAATAGTGGCCTTTACCACGTTGTGGGGATTGTTTGTTCCCATGCACTTGGTGAGAATGTTCTGCACCCCCACAGCTTCAAGAACAGCGCGAACGGCACCGCCGGCGATGACGCCGGTACCTTCCGAGGCGGGCTTGAGCATCACGCGCCCGGCTCCGTATTTTCCGACCACCTTGAAGGGCACGGTTCCTTCGGTTAGAGGAATCTTGACCATCGTTTTCTTGGCTTTTTCGACCCCTTTCCGAATCGCTTCGGGAACTTCACCCGCTTTGCCGAGACCGAACCCGACGCTGCCCTCGCCGTCTCCGACGACGACGATGGCACTGAAGCTGAACCGACGTCCGCCTTTGACGACTTTGGCGACCCGGCTGATGTGAACGACTTTATCGATCAGTTGGTTTTCTTCGGTATCTTGCTTGAACAAAGGTCTGCCTCCTTACCTGATATGATCTAAAAATCCAACCCCGCTTCGCGGGCTCCATCGGACAGGGCTTTGATGCGTCCATGATAGAGGAAACCGTTGCGATCAAAAACGACTTTTTTAACGCCTTTGTCCAAGGCCCGCTGGGCAAGCAGTTTTCCGGTAAAAACCGCCTGAGCGACTTTACTTTCGAACTTTGGCTGATCTTTAACCGCCTTTTCGTTGCTGCATGCAGCCACGATGGTTCTACCGGTGGTGTCGTCGATAACCTGGCCATAAATGTGTTTGGTGCTTCGAAAGACGCTGAGTCTGGGCCTGTCGACGGTACTTACAATTTTCTTGCTTACTCTCTTTTTACGTTTCAGCCAAATCTTTTTCTTTTCGATTGTTGAGCCCATTTTCCATTCCTTTAACGGACGCTATAGTTCGACCCGCCCCACAAAAGGAGCCGGACCTCGTCGGCAGATGCTATTTGGTACCGGTCTTACCCGCTTTTCGCTGGATATACTCTTCGGCGTATTTAACCCCTTTGCCCTTGTAAGGCTCAGGTTTTCGAAGCTTTCTGATCGAAGCGGCAGTCTGTCCAACGCGTTCCTTGTCGATACCGGTAAGTCGGATCACATTGTTTTTGTCTACAGTGGCATCGATGCCGTCGGGAAGCGGGAAATCGATGGGATGAGAATACCCGAGGTTCAAGACAATTGATTTGCCTTTCATTTCCGCTCTGTAACCGATTCCATTGATTTCCAGGACACGCTCGAAACCTTTGCTGACCCCATCGACCATGTTGGCCACGAGGCTGCGTGTCAACCCTTGCAGGGAGCGATTTTTACGGTCTTCCTGCTCGATGGTCACGAAAATCGTATTGTCCTTGATCTCCAGATCGACCGCCGGGTGAAGGGTCCGCGTCAACGTGCCTTTTTCTCCCTTGACCACGATAACTCTATCTTTGTAATCCACGCTGGTCTTTTCCGGGATCGTGATAACTTTTTTACCTACTCGCGACATTTAACGCACCTCTTGTTTACATCCTGTCAAAAGCCAGGGTTGGTTCAGGATACGGGGCAGCGGCAGCCATCTGCTTATAACGGCTACCACACCGTGCACAGCACCTCGCCGCCGATGTTTCTCTCTCTGGCCGCTTTGTCGGTCATCACACCCTGCGAGGTGGACATGATGGCGACGCCCATTCCGTTGTACACCGGTAGGACCGATTTCGCGTTAAGATAGGTCCGCCGGCTGGGCTTGCTGAGCCGTTCGATATTGATAATGGTGTGCTTCTGGGCGGCCGTATATTTGAGATAAACGCGCAGAATGCCCTGTTTGTCATCGGCGATGAACTTGTAGTTCCGGATATAGCCCGATTCTTTAAGAACCTTGGCGATCTCCGTTTTTATCTTTGAACCGGGAATATCCACACTGTTGTGTTTGGCCTTCCCTGCGTTTCTGATACGGGTTAGCATATCGGCAATTGGATCGCTCATCACTGTTTCCTAATTCTGATTGGTTATTCGGATATCAATTGGTGATTACCAACTGGATTTTACGACCCCGGGGAGTCTTCCCTGAGAAGCCAGGTTACGAAAGCAAATTCGGCAGATGCCAAACTTCCTGATAAAGCCCCGCGGCCTTCCACAAATGGGGCACCGGTTGTAGGCCCTGACACTAAACTTGGGTTTCCGTTTTGCCTTTTGTCTGAGTGATGTCTTCGCCAATGCTTTCTCCTTGTAACCACCGGGCTGTATTAGTTCTTAAAGGGCATCCCCAAAAGTTTGAGGAGTTCTTTTCCCTCGTCGTTGGTTTTGGCCGTCGTGACGATGCTGATGTTTAACCCTTTAATTTTATCGATTTTGTCGTAGTCGATTTCAGGAAAAATCAACTGTTCCTTAATTCCAAGCGAATAGTTTCCTGCGCCGTCGAAGGCTTTGCCGGAAATCCCGCGAAAGTCTCTGACGCGGGGCAGCGCGATGTTGATCAGCTTATTAAGAAAATCGTACATCCGGTTCTTTCGCAGGGTGACCATGCAACCGATGGGCATCCCCTCCCGGAGCTTAAACGCCGCAATAGATTTCTTGGCTCTGGTTACCACTGGCTGCTGCCCGGATATCTGCTTGAGTTCTTCCACAGCGGAATCGATAATCTTGATATTGTGGATCGCTTCGCCCAATCCCATGTTGACCACGACCTTTTCGATCCTCGGCACCTGCATCGGGTTCGAATAATTGAACTTTTCTTTTAGCTTAGGCACCACCGTTTCGTGGTAGTATGCTTTCAGTTGTGACATGGTATTCCTCTTTGAGAGCCTTGTACGTATCCGTCCTTAGGCATCTATGATTTCACTGCATTTCGTGCAGATGCGCACCGTTTTGCCATCGTCCAGGGTTTTCTTTTTTACCCTTACGGGCTCAATGCATTTATTGCACATCAGCATAACGTTGGACCAGTGAATCGGGGCTTCGCTCTCGAGTATCCCACCCTGCCGGTTCTGGGCATTGGGCTTCGTATGTCGCTTCACGATATTGATATTCTCGACGAGGAGACGATTTTTCTTTTTGATGACCTTTAGAACCTTGCCGACCTTGCCTTTATCTTTACCGGCGATGATCTTCACCTTGTCATCTTTTTTGATTGGGATAGAATCTCTGATCATTTCTTTTCTCCACAGAGCGGGCCTGGTATTACAGCACCTCGGGTGCCAGTGACACGATTTTCATAAATCGTTTGGCGCGCAGTTCGCGGGCCACGGGACCGAAAATACGGGTACCCAGAGGTTCACGCTGGTTATTGATCAACACGGCGGAGTTGTCGTCAAAACGGATGTAGGACCCATCGGGCCGCCGGATTTCTTTCTTGGTCCGGACCACGACGGCCCGCAGAACGTCGCCCTTTTTGACTTTGGCATTGGGTATGGCTTCTTTTACGGTAACGACGATGATGTCTCCAATGCCGGCATACCGTCTTTTGGAGCCCCCCAGAACTTTGATGCAATATACCGCACGCGCACCCGAGTTGTCCGCCACCGTCAGTTTTGTTTCGGCCTGAATCATGTTTCTCGTCCTTTATGGCTATACGGCTTTTTCGATAATCTCGGTAACACGCCACCGCTTAAGCTTGCTGATCGGTCTGGACTCGGTAATCATCACCCGGTCTCCGATGTTGCAGATGTTTTCCTTGTCATGGGCGGCAAATTTGTTGCGGCGACGAATATATTTCTTGTACAGCGGATGCTTGACCAGCCGCTCCACCTGAACCACGGCGGTTTTGTCCATTTTGTCGCTAACCACGGTACCAATAAGTTGTCTTTTTATTCCGCGAGTTTTCATGACCGTATCTTAGTCTTCTTCTTGGGGTTGGTTTTTGGCGTTCAGCACAGTTCTCAGCCGGGCAATATCCTTTTTGGTCTCCCCGATCTTTTTCGGATTTTCCAGTTGCCCGACTTCATGCTGAAACCGCAGATTGAACAGGGTTTCTTTCAACTCGGAGATCTTCTGCTGAATCTCTTCGGTACCGAGTTCCCTGATTTCACTGGCTTTCATTATAGCTCGCTCCTCTCCACAAACCGGGTTTTTACGGGCAGCTTGTGGGCCGCAAGGCGCAACGCCTCCATGGCCATCTCCCGGCTGACTCCGGTCATTTCGTACAATACGCGTCCGGGACGGATTACGGCCACCCAGCCTTCCGGGGCGCCTTTTCCTTTACCCATTCGTACTTCGGCAGGTTTTTTGGTATAAGGTTTGTCGGGAAAAATCCGAATCCAGATCTTACCACCCCTTTTGACGTGCCGGGTCATAGCGATACGCGCTGCCTCGATCTGCTTCGAGGAAATTTTTCCGCAATCAATGGCCTGCAGTCCGAACTCTCCGAAATTCAGGTCGCTGCCCCTGTAGGCGGCCCCCTTCATTCTTCCCTTCTGACTTTTGCGATATTTGACCTTTTTAGGGCTCAGCATTTCTTGTCTCCCACGAGCTTAACCGCGTATTTCGGCTTGGTCTTTTTTAAGAATTTCCCCATGGAATACGAATACTTTGATTCCAACGATTCCATAGGTAGTGCGGGCTTCGGTGATACCGTAGTCAATGTCCGCACGCAGGGTGTGCAAGGGAACCCGGCCCTCGCGATACCATTCGGTACGGGCCATTTCCGCTCCACCAAGGCGGCCTGAACAAATAATCTTGACGCCTTGGGCCCCGAAGCGCATGGCAGAGGAAACGCCTCTTTTCATGGCTCTTCTGAAGGCTACGCGTCGTTCGATCTGCATGGCGACGTTTTCGGCAACCAACTGAGCATCCACTTCCGGTTTCCTTACCTCCTGGATGTCAATCAAAACTTCCTGGCTCACACGGCCTTCGAGCTGTTTTTTGAGCTTTTCGATCTCAGAACCCTTTTTCCCGATGACGATACCGGGACGGGCGGTGAAGATCCGAAGTCGAACCCGCCGAGTGGATCGCTCGATTTCGATTTTTGCTACGCCGGCATGATGGAGTTTTTCTTTGATGAACTTTCTGATCTGGTAGTCCTCAAAGATGTAATCCGAGTATTTCTTGCCTGCAAACCACCGGGATTCCCAAGTCTTTACGATTCCCAGCCTCAGTGAGATAGGGTTGACTTTCTGGCCCAAACTATTCCTCCTTACTGTACGGAACCTTCTGCTAACACAACGGTAATATGAGCGGTCTTTTTAAGTATCCGCGCCCCTCTGCCCCTGGCCCTCGCTTTAAAGCGCTTCATGGAGGGCCCCTGATCGACGATCAAATTGCTGACAATCAGATCGTCCACGTCAATACTGGTGTTCTGGTCTGCGTTAGCAACAGCGGATCGAACGATTTTTTCGACGATGCCAGCGGATTTCTGCGGCATGAATTTCAGTGCGTTAATAGCCGTCTCCGCGGGTTTCCCTTTGATGGCATCGACGATCATCCTCACTTTCTGAGGAGATATGCGCACATATCGTTGTGTAGCTCTGACCTCCATTTAGGGCCTTCCTTTTCTATCGTTTAACCTTGGATTTCCTATCCGCTGCATGTCCATAGTAGGTCCGCGTCGGAGAGAATTCACCCAGTTTGTGTCCAACCATGTTTTCCGTGACGAAAACGGGTAAAAACTTCCTGCCGTTATGCACTGCCAGGGTAAGGCCGACCATTTCCGGCAGGATGGTCGAGCGACGCGACCAGGTTTTGATGACCTGGTTGCTGCGGGAGCCCTGGGCTTCGTTCACTTTCCTTAATAATTTCTCTTCGATATAAGGACCTTTTTTTAACGAACGTGGCATGATTTCTCCTGCTGAATTGCCGTTTCAGGCCGAGCGGTCTGCAATTATCGATCCGCTCGAAAAGGGTTGCGCTATTTCGTTCGCCGTTTGACGATGAAGCGATCGGTACGTTTATTTTTGCGGGTGCGGTAGCCTTTGGTTGGCACACCCCAAGGCGAGCAGGGGTGCCTTCCGCCGGACGAACGCCCTTCGCCGCCGCCCATGGGATGGTCCACCGGGTTCATGGCCACGCCACGAACCTTGGGTCGGCGCCCTTTCCAGCGATTGCGTCCCGCTTTACCAAGCGATACGTTCTCATGAGTGACATTGCCCAACTGCCCGACGGTAGCCTTGCAATTGAGCAGAACCATTCGAACCTCTCCCGACGGTAGTTTGACCAGCGCGTAGCGGTCCTCTTTAGCCATCAGTTGGGCAAAGGTTCCTGCGCTGCGGACAATTTGCCCGCCCTTGCCGATGCGCAACTCGATGTTGTGAATGTGCGTACCCAGCGGAATGTTGGCCAATGGCAGGGTGTTTCCGGGCTGAATGTCCGCATCCGGTCCAGACATCACGGTATCGCCCACGGAAAGTTTAAGCGGGGCGATAATGTACCGCTTTTCTCCGTCGGCATAGTACAGCAGGGCGATGCGGGCAGAGCGGTTGGGGTCGTACTCGATGGTTGCGACCTTCGCCGGTACGCCGTCTTTGTCACGTTTAAAATCGATGATACGGTAGTAGCGTTTGTGTCCACCACCGCGGCGCCGACTGGTAACGCGCCCGTTGGCATTGCGGCCACCAGTCTTTTTAAGAATCCGAAGCAGACTTTTTTCGGGAGTCGTTTCGGTAATTTCTTCAAATCCGGGATAATTCTGGAAGCGGCGCCCCGGACTGGTCGGTTTCACTTTTTTTACTGCCATCGTTAACCTCCTGGTGTCTAAACACCTTCGAAGAAATCAATACGTTCACCGGGCATCAGGGTCACAATGGCTTTCTTCCAGTCCTTGCGTTTCCCAAGAATCCGACCGCGTCGCTTGATTTTGCCTCTGATATGCATGGTGCGCGTCTTGGCCACCCTGACATTGAATATTTTCTCAACGGCCCGGGCAATCTCGACACGATTGGCGCTGCGATCCACCTCGAAGGAGATCTGATTGCTTTCCTCTTTCTGGATATTGGTCTTTTCGGTGATAACGGGTCTTTTAATGATATCGTACTGATTCATCAGGCCAGCCTCCCCTCTATCCCTTCGATCGCCGGCTGAACAAGTACCAGCTTGGGGTATTTCAGGATATCATAGACATTCAGGCCCTGTGTCCGAAGGACCTTTACGCCGGGAACGTTGCGGGAGGACATTTCCAGCCGTTCGTTTTTCTCACCGGTTACAATCAGCGCTTTTTCCGCATTTAGCCCTTTGACGATTCCGGCGAAAACCTTGGTCTTGATTTCTTCCAGTTCGAACCGATCCACTACAACCAGCTGCTGTTCCTGAACCTTGCTCGTCAACGCCATTTTCAACGCCAGCTTGCGGACTTTTTTGGAAACCTTTTTCGAATAGTCCCGGGGATCGGGCCCGAATACGACGCCCCCTCCACGAAGGACCGGAGACTTGATGTCACCCTTACGGGCACGACCGGTGCCCTTTTGCCGGTAAAGCTTGTGTCGGCTTCCCTTGACATCTGAGCGTCGCTTCACCGATGCCGTACCCGCCCGTCTGGCATTTAGCTGAGCCGTGACAACCTGGTGCAGCACGCTCTTTTTTACCGGAACGTTGAAGATTGCATCATTCAACTCGGCTTGCGAGACGACATCTCCATCTACATTTATTACATCCACAACAGCCATAATGTTCCTCGTTAACTGGCCTTTTGCCAACACATGGGTGGAAGGAGAAAAATCCTGTCACCATTGCTGTGGCCTGAAGATCCCGCGCTAGGCAAACAGGATCTTGTTTATCGTTACGATGCCCGAACGGCTCCCGGGAAGGGGGCCTTTAAGGAGTATAAGATTCTCTTCGGGACGAATATCTACGATTTCCAGATTTCTGACCGTCTTGGTGTCTACCCCGTAGTGTCCGGGCATCCGCTTTCCCCGGATGACCTTTGCAGGCCAGGCGCTGCAGCCGATGGAACCGGGCGTCCGTTTGCTATGGGAGCCGTGGGTCATCCGCCCGCCGTTGAAGCCATGCCGCTTCATGACCCCGGAGAAACCCCGCCCCTTGGTGGTTCCGGTGACATTGACCTTCTCGCCGATTGCGAAAATTTCAGGGCCGATGGGCTGACCCAAGGTGTAGTCTTCCGGATTATCCACACCCACTTCCTTGAGCGTTTCGAAGCAGGTGTCGCCGGCTTTCTTGAAATGGCCTTTAAGCGGCTTGTTGGTGTTCTTTTCTTTTTTAGATCCGAATCCCAACTGGAGGGCTTTATATCCGTCGGTCTCGTCTTTCTTGATCTGGGTGACCACGCAAGGGCCAACCTGCAAAACGGTAACAGGGATGTATTGCCCGTTGTCCCCGAACATGGATGTCATGCCCAGTTTTTTTCCTACCAGTCCTTTACACATCTCTCGTATCCCGTGTTAAAGTTTGATCTCCACATCGACGCCAGGAGACAAATCCAGCTTCATCAGCGCATCCACGGTCTGCTGGGTCGGCTCAAGAATGTCCAGTAGCCGCTTATGGGTCCGCATTTCGAACTGCTCCCTGGATTTTTTATCCACATGGGGAGATCGAAGGACACAGTATTTGTTGATGGTCGTCGGCAATGGTATGGGGCCGACAACTTTGGCACCGGTCTTCCGAGCTGTGTCGAAAATATCACTGGCCGATTGATCCAGAAGCTTATGATCGTAGGCTTTAAGCCGGATCCTGATCTTGGAGTTCATTATCATCGTTATCGACTCTCTTTTTATTCGATTATCTCGCTGACGACACCGGCACCCACCGTGCGTCCGCCTTCGCGGATCGCAAAACGAAGCTCTTTCTCCATGGCGATCGGCGTGATCAACTCGGCCGTAATGGCAACGTTATCACCGGGCATTACCATCTCTACGCCTTCCGGAAGATTCAATATGCCCGTCACGTCCGTCGTCCGAAAATAAAATTGCGGACGATATCCGTTGAAAAACGGCGTATGCCGGCCGCCCTCTTCCTTGCTCAGAATGTACGCCTCGGCCTTGAACTTCGTGTGCGGCGTGATCGATCCAGGCGCACTCACCACCTGCCCGCGCTCCACCTCGTCGCGCTTGGTGCCGCGAAGCAGCACGCCGATATTGTCGCCCGCCTGTCCTTCGTCAAGCAGCTTGCGGAACATCTCCACGCCCGTACACACCGTCTTGGTCGTCTCGCGGATACCCACAATCTCCACGTTGTCGCCCACATGGATGATCCCGCGCTCCACACGACCGGTCACAACCGTTCCCCGACCCGAAATGCTGAACACGTCCTCGATCGGCATCAGGAACGGTTTGTCCACATCGCGCTCCGGCTCCGGAATATAACTGTCGATCGCATCCAGAAGCTCGAAAATGCACTTGGCGTCTTCCGAATCCGGATCATCGCTCTCCAGCGCCTTGAGCGCGCTGCCGCGGATGATCGGCGTGTCGTCTCCAGGGAACTCGTACTTGTCCAGAAGCTCGCGAAGCTCCAGCTCCACCAGCTCGATCAGCTCTTCGTCGTCCACCATGTCGCATTTGTTTAAAAAAACCACGATGCGCGGTACACCCACCTGACGGGCCAACAGGATGTGCTCGCGGGTCTGCGGCATCGGGCCGTCGTCGGCGCCCACCACCAGGATCGCCCCGTCCATCTGGGCGGCGCCGGTGATCATGTTCTTGATGTAGTCCGCATGGCCCGGGCAGTCCACATGCGCGTAATGGCGAGTGGCCGTCTCGTATTCCACGTGGGCCGTGGCGATCGTGATCCCGCGCTCTTTTTCTTCAGGCGCCTTGTCGATCTGATCGAACGGAATAAAATCCGCCATCCCCTTCAACCCGCTCAACTTCGTGATCGCTGCCGTCAGGGTCGTCTTGCCATGGTCAATGTGACCGATGGTCCCTACGTTTACGTGCGGCTTCGTCCTCTCGAATTTTTCCTTCGCCATCTCCCGGCCCTCCTGTTAACGGGGAGTATCACCCCAACAAGGCAAAAGGCTTTGATCGTCAGGCAATTGGCGGACCTGAGTGGCGCTCAAAACCTAGTGCAGATAATAGTATATATGGATGTAAATCGTTACCAGCGGTAGTGGGCAAATGCCTTGTTGGCTTCTGCCATCTTGTGCGTATCCTCTCGCTTTTTCACCGATGCGCCGCGGCCATTGGCGGCATCCATCAACTCACCGGCCAGTCTGGCACCGAAGCCTTTTTCGCCACGTCCGCGCGCATAGCTGATCACCCAGCGAATGCCAAGGGCTGTCCGCCGTGAAGGGCGGATTTCGGTCGGCACCTGATAAGTAGAACCACCGACACGACGGGATTTGACCTCGATCATGGGTTTGACATTTTCCAGGGCTTTTTCGAAAACCTTCAGCGGATCTTCATTGGTTTTCTCGCTGATAATATCGAAAGCCCCGTACAACAGTCCTTCAGCGGTACTTTTCTTTCCGTCGCGCATGATGGAGGCGACGAATTTCGAAACCAGCTTGCTGTTGTATTTGGCATCGGGAATAATGACCCGCACCGGCACTTCTCTTCTTCTGGGCATAACTCACACCATTTTCAGTTAAAATTCAAAACTCGCCCGGCCTATTTGGGCCGCTTGGCACCGTATTTGGATCGACCCTGACGTCTCCCGTCGACGCCCAAAGTATCCAGGGTTCCGCGAACGATGTGATAGCGGACACCCGGTAAATCCTTGACCCGGCCGCCACGGACCAATACGACGGAGTGCTCCTGCAGATTGTGGCCGATTCCAGGGATATAGGCGGTTACCTCCACACCGGTGGTCAGACGAACCCTGGCGACCTTACGCAAGGCCGAGTTGGGTTTTTTGGGCGTCGAAGTATACACACGGGTACAGACACCTCTTTTCTGAGGTGCACTTTTCAAAGCCGGCGTGGCCTTTTTCTTTTCGACCCGTTTCCGGCCCTTACGCACGAGCTGGTTGATTGTTGGCATAGCAATCCCTTTAGTAGTTCAGTTGCATCAATTTTCTTCGCGCACAGAAACCGCTTATGTATATTTTGCTTTTTTGTTTGTCAAGGAAATTTTTAAACACGTTCCCAAGCTATCATTCGCCATCACTGGCCGTTACGGCAATATCGCGGTACCGGGTAACGCCCGTTCCCGCCGGAATGATCCGGCCCATGATGACGTTTTCTTTCAGGCCCCGGAGTTGGTCCTCGGCTCCGGCAATGGCGGCATCGGTCAGCACCTTGGTGGTCTCCTGGAAGGAGGCCGCCGAAATAAAACTGTCCGTGCTGAGCGACGCTTTGGTAATCCCGAGGATCAGCGGTTCGGCGATGGCCGGCTTGCCGCCTTCGGCGACGATGGCCTCGTTGGCCTCTTCAAAGTTGATCTTATCCACCTGCTCCTCCAGAATGAAATCGGTATCGCCGATGTCCACCACTTTGACCCGCCGCATCATCTGACGCACGATCACTTCGATATGCTTGTCGTTGATGCGCACACCCTGGAGTCGGTAGACTTCCTGGACTTCATCCACCAGGTACTTGGCCAGGGCCACCTCACCCTTGATCTTGAGAATATCCTGGGGGTTGGCGGCACCGCCAATAAGTGGCTCTCCCGCCCGAATGTAATCCCCTTCGTAAACGTTGATATGCTTGCCTCTGGGAATCAGGTATTCTTTCTTTTCGCCGACGTCTACCGGGGTGATGGTAACCCGCTGTTTTCCCTTTTTCGTGGCCTTGGCAATGGAAACGTACCCGTCGATCTCGCTGAGCACCGCCACCTCTTTCGGCTTGCGAACCTCGAACAGTTCGGCGACCCGGGGAAGACCGCCGGTGATGTCCTTGGTCTTGGTAGTGGCCCGGGGAAGCTTGGCGATAATGTCGCCGGCTTTTATCGGATCACCCTCTTCGACCATGACGACAGCATCCACCGGGAGCATGTAGCGCGCCATCCCCGACCCTTTGGTCAGTTTGGCGGTTTTGCCGTCCGCGCCTTTGATGGAAATCCGCGGACGTTCTTCAGCGGTTTTGGATTCGATCACCGTACGGCTGGATTTACCGGTCACCGGGTCCACTTTTTCCTGGATAGTCTTGCCCGGAATCAGGTCTCCGAATTTGACGGTACCGGCGGTTTCGGTAAGGATCGGGGTGGTAAACGGATCCCATACGGCCAACAGATCTCCGGGACTCACTGCCTGACCCTCCTGAACCACGATGTGGGCGCCGTAAATAACCGGACAGCGCTCGCGCTCCCGTCCGGTTTCGCCGACAATGGCAAATTCGCCGCCCCGGCGGTTCATGACAACCAGTTCGTTATCGGCATTTTTAACCACATTGAGATCGACGAACTTGATCTTTCCAGCCGTGCGGGCACGGATATCGGCCTGCTCGACCCGTCGACTGGCCGTACCGCCGATGTGGAAGGTCCGCATGGTCAGCTGCGTTCCCGGCTCCCCGATGGACTGGGCTGCCAGAATCCCCACCGCCTGGCCCATTTCGACTGTACGACCGTGAGCCAGGTCCCGTCCGTAACATTTGGCGCAAACGCCGTATTTGGTACGGCAGGTCAACACACTGCGAATCAGAACATTGTTCACTCCAGCATCTTCGATCTTCCGGGCATCTTTTTCGTCGATCTCCTTGCCCTCCGGAACGATGACTTCATCGGTAAAGGGATCCAGGACGTCGGTGACCGTGGTCCGGCCCAGGATTCGTTCGCTGAGGCGTTGAATCACCTCTCCGCCTTCGAGCAGCGGTTCGACTTCGACGCCCATGGTCGTGCCGCAGTCATCCTCGACCACGGCACAGTCCTGGGCCACGTCGGCCAAGCGTCGGGTCAGGTAACCGGAGTTGGCGGTTTTCAGCGCGGTGTCGGCAAGTCCCTTGCGGGCACCGTGGGTGGAGGTGAAGTACTGGAGCACGGAAAGCCCTTCCCGGAAATTGGCCTGAATGGGCGTTTCGATGATCTCGCCGGAAGGTTTGGCCATCAGGCCACGCATTCCGGCCAGCTGCCGCATCTGGTCCTTGCTGCCCCGAGCGCCGGAATCAGCCATCATATAGATGGGGTTGAAACTTTCCGCCACCATCGGATTTCCGGATTCATCCAGACGGACGTTGCCGTCAGCGTCTGTCAGCGTCTCCACCTTCATGGCATCCATCATCTCGTTGGCTACGTCGTCGGTGGCCTTGGCCCAGATGTCCACCACCTTGTTATACTTCTCCCCTTGTGTGATGAGGCCTTCGGTGTATTGTCGTCCGATTTCGCTGACCTGGGAATCCGCCTGTTTGAGAATATCCCATTTCTTTTCAGGAATGATCATGGCGTCGATGGCAATGGACAGCCCGCCCTTGGTGGAGTACTTGTATCCGATATCCTTGAGCCGGTCGGCCAAAATGACCGTGGCTTTCGGTCCGAGATTACGATAGACATAATCGACCAGACCGCGAAGAGCCCCCTTGTCCATCACCTTGTTGATGGTTTCGAAAGGAATTTCGGGTCGGCGCTCCATCACCTGAAACAGGTGGTATCCCGATCCGTTGGCGAAAATCGCGGAGATTTCGTTTTCCGAGAGCTGAAACAGGGCTTCGACATCTTCGGCTTCCGCACCGAACACCCGCACGAACTCTTCTCTTTTAAGCAGCCCTATCTCGCCGCCGTTCTCTTTGTCCCGGCTTTCTGAATACTGTGCCACGAGACCTGAAAAGTCTTCTCCGGCCAGCGCCGCCTTGGAAATCTTGGCCATAGTCTTCTCATCCTTGACCATGATGTGCCGCAGCCGGACCACTTCCTCCTTGGGCATGATTTCCCACAACAGAATTCGGCCGACAATGGTTTCCACCCGCTTGCCATTGATACGAACCGTGATGCTGGCGTGCAGATCGACCGCCCGGTCGTCGTAAGCGACACGAACTTCTTCCGGATTGGCGAATATCTTGCCCTCGCCGATGCAACCCTCTTTTCCCCTAGTCATGTAGTACAATCCAAGTACGATGTCCTGACTGGGAACGATGATTGGGCTGCCGTTGGCCGGGGAAAGGATGTTGTTGCTGGCCAGCATAAGTACACGGGCCTCAATCTGGGATTCGACAGAAAGCGGAACATGCACAGCCATCTGGTCCCCGTCGAAGTCGGCATTGAAGGCTGTACATACCAGCGGGTGCAGTTGAATGGCCTTGCCCTCGATCAGCGTCGGCTCGAAGGCCTGAATTCCCAACCGGTGCAAAGTCGGTGCCCGGTTAAGCATCACGGGGTATTCCTTGACGACTTCGTCGAGTGTATCCCATACTTCCGGAACTTCTCGCTCGACCATCTTCTTGGCGCTTTTTACCGTGGAAACTAAGCCCTTTTGCTCCAACCGGTAGTAGACAAAAGGCTTGAACAGCTCCAGGGCCATCTTCTTCGGCAGGCCGCACTGATGCAGTCGCAGGTTCGGCCCCACGGTAATGACCGTACGTCCGGAGTAGTCCACCCGTTTTCCCAAAAGGTTCTGACGAAAACGACCCTGTTTGCCCTTGAGGGTGTCGCTCAAGGATTTGAGGGGCCGCTTGTTGGTTCCGGTAATGACCCGGCCGTGGCGCCCGTTGTCGAAAAGCACGTCCACGGATTCTTGAAGCATGCGCTTTTCGTTTCGTACGATGATCTCGGGCGCCTTCAGGTCCATGAGTCGCTTGAGCCGGTTGTTGCGGTTGATGACCCGCCGATAGAGATCGTTGAGATCGGATGTGGCAAAGCGTCCACCTTCAAGGGGCACCAGCGGTCTCAGGTCGGGCGGCAGCACGGGGATGACGTCCATGACCATCCAGACGGGCTCCAGGCCCGATCGCATGAAGGCGTCCACAATTTTCAGCCGTTTCGAGAGCTTCTGCCTTTTGGCGACGGAGTTGGTGGCCCGGATGTCCTTTCTCAGTTCCTGGTAGAGCTCGTCCAGTTCGATATTTTCAAGCAGGGCCTTGACGGCTTCCGCTCCGATGCCGGCTTCGAAGCTTCCGGCACCATAAGTTTCCAGGGCCTCATGGTATTTTTCGTCGGACAGCAGTTGACCGCGGGAAAGGGCCGTATCCTTGGGATCGATGACGATGTAGGAATCGAAGTAAAGAACCTTCTCCATGTTTTTTAGAGTGATGTCGAGAAGGTTGCCGATTTTGCTGGGCAGACTTTTTAGAAACCAGATATGGGAAACCGGTGTGGCCAGTTCGATGTGGCCCATGCGCTCTCGGCGGACCTTGGACTGGATTACTTCCACGCCGCACTTTTCGCAGATCACGCCCCGGTGCTTCATGCGTTTGTACTTGCCGCAATTGCACTCGTAATCCTTGGTTGGTCCGAAAATCTTGGCACAGAAAAGGCCGTCACGCTCCGGCTTGAATGTCCGGTAATTGATGGTCTCCGGCTTTTTTATCTCGCCGTGGGACCACTGTCGGATCTGGTCCGATGAGGCCAAAGAGACCTTGACGCCGGTATAACGCCTGGGATCGGTCGGTTTCGAAAAAAAATCATATAGTGTTTCCATAACTGTTTCCTTTATCGTCGTTACGGATGATCAAAAAATCGTTGCCCGATGGTTCGCTGTCGGTCCGGTTACTCCTCCAAAAGGGTCACATCCAGCCCCAGGCTCTGAAGCTCTTTGGTGAGCACCTTGAACGATTCGGGGATACCCGGCTCCAAAACGTTCTGCCCCTTGACGATTTTCTCGTACATGCGGGTACGTCCCGCCATGTCGTCGGATTTTACCGTGAGAAATTCCTGCAGGGCATGGGCGGCGCCGTAGGCCTCCATGGCCCAGACCTCCATTTCGCCCAACCGCTGACCGCCAAACTGGGCTTTGCCACCCAAAGGCTGCTGGGTAACAAGAGAATAGGGCCCGATAGAGCGGGCGTGGATCTTGTCGTCGACAAGGTGGTGCAATTTGAGCATGTACATGGTGCCGACAGTGATTTTCTCTTTGAAGGCCTCTCCCGTATGGCCGTCATACAGCGTTGTCTGGCCGGTGGGGCTCAATCCCGCCTCGGTCAGCAAGTTCTTGATCTCTTCCTCTTTGGCACCGTCAAATACGGGTGTCGCCATGTGAACGCCACCACGGTAGAAAGCGGCAAAATCCTTGATTTCCGTGTCACTCATCTTTTTCAGGTTGCCGGCAGCGCCTTCGAAAATCGCGTCCAACTTCTTGCGCAGATCCTGCACCTTGCTCTCTTCGAGCAAGGCGTTGAGCTGGTCGCCCAGTCCCTTGGCCGCCAGGCCCAGGTGAATTTCAAGAATCTGGCCGACGTTCATGCGGGACGGAACCCCCAAGGGATTGAGCACCATATCGACCGGATTGCCGTTGGCGAAGTAAGGCATGTCTTCGATGGGCAGAATCCTGGAAACTACACCTTTGTTGCCATGGCGCCCGGCCATCTTGTCCCCCACGGAGAGTTTGCGCTTCATGGCCACATAGACTTTGACCATTTTGATCACGCCGGGGGGCAGTTCGTCGCCCTTCTCGAAACGCCCCAGCCGGGCTTCGAACTCTTCCTGGCAGCGGGCCACCTGGGCGCGGTAGGCGTCCAATACCTGATGGACCTTCTCTGTAAGAACGGCGTCGTCAAAAAGCAGTCCCTCCAAATCGGCCACGGGGATGTCGGACAGGATGCCCGGTTCAATGGCGGTGTTCTTGGCCAGAAGAACCTTCTTGCCCTTTTTCAAGGAAACCGAACACTTCTCACCGTCCAGGAGCGACTCCAATTGAGAACGCACGCTTTGGCCGATAATTTTGATCTCGTCGTTCTTGTTCTTCTCCATCGCCGCCATTTCGGCTTTTTCGATGGCATGGGTGCGTTCGTCCTTGTCAACGCCCCGGCGGGAGAAAATTTTGGCATCAATGACGATCCCCTCGACACCCGGCGGAACCCGAAGCGAGGTATCCTTGACGTCACCGGCCTTCTCTCCGAATATCGCTCTGAGCAGCTTCTCTTCGGGAGAAAGTTGGGTTTCACCTTTGGGGGTGATTTTACCGACCAGAATATCCCCCTGATTCACTTCGGCACCCAGACGGATAATACCGCTGTCGTCCAGATTCCTCAAGGCCTCTTCGCCTACATTGGGGATATCGCGGGTAACCTCTTCCTTACCCAGCTTGGTGTCCCGGGCCACCACTTCGAACTCCTCGATGTGTACCGAGGTATAAACTCCATCTCTGACCAAACGTTCGCTGACGAGAATCGAGTCCTCGAAGTTATATCCGCCCCAGGGCATGAAGGCCACGGTGACATTTTTACCCAAAGCGAGTTCTCCCTGCTCGGTGGCGGGGCCGTCGGCGATAATCTCGCCAGCGTTCACGAACTGGCCTTTTTTGACCATGGGACGCTGATTGAAACAGGTGTTCTGATTCGACCGGACGAATTTGTGCAGGTTGTAAATGGTTACCTGTTTGTCGTGACCGGCTTCGGCAGAATCGTGCCGCAGAACGATACGCGAAGCGTCCACATCGACCACCTCACCGTCGCGGCTGGCCACAATGGTTA
The DNA here is from genome assembly GCF_009688965.1 of Desulfosarcina widdelii. GTDB lineage: Bacteria > Desulfobacterota > Desulfobacteria > Desulfobacterales > Desulfosarcinaceae > Desulfosarcina > Desulfosarcina widdelii. The sequence goes on from NZ_AP021875.1 coordinate 2,425,712, forward strand.
CGCCGGAATCGCGAGCCACCACCCCTTCGATGCCGGTTCCCACCAGCGGCGCCTCGGCCTTGATCAGCGGAACGGCCTGGCGCTGCATGTTGGACCCCATCAGGGCGCGGTTGGCGTCGTCATTCTCGAGAAAAGGAATCAGGGAAGCGGAAACACTCACCAACTGATTGGGCGAAATATCCATCAGTTCGATCTTTTCCCGCTCGACCATCATCAGTTCGCCGGCAACCCTGGAGGTCACCGTCGGATTGATATACTGGTTGTTCTCGTCGATGGGCGCATTGGCCTGGGCGATGGGGTGATCCTTTTCCTCGAAGGCGCTGAGAAATTTGACGTCCTTGGATACCGTGGCGTCTTCGACAACCCGGTAGGGCGTCTCGATAAAGCCAAAATCGTTGACCTTGGCGTAAGTGCTCAGAGAAACGATGAGTCCGATGTTGGGACCTTCCGGCGTTTCGATGGGGCAGATGCGCCCGTAGTGCGACGGATGCACATCGCGGACCTCGAACCCGGCCCGTTCACGGGTCAGACCACCGGGTCCCAGAGCGCTCAGGCGGCGCTTATGGGTGGTCTCGGACAGGGGGTTGGTCTTGTCCATGAACTGGCTGAGCTGGCTGGTCCCGAAGAACTCTTTGACAACCGCCGAAACCGGTTTGGGGTTCACCAGGTCATGGGGCATCAGGGCATCGACTTCCTGCAGGCTCATACGCTCCTTGATGGCCCGCTCCATGCGCACCAGACCAATGCGGTACTGGTTTTCGAGCAGTTCGCCGACGGCCCTGACCCTGCGATTGCCCAGATGATCGATATCATCGACCACACCCTGGGTGTCGCGCAGTTCGACCAGCGTTTTGGCCGTCAGCAAAATGTCTTCTTTGCGGAGCGTTCGCACATTGACCGGCGTATCGATGCCCAAACGCAGATTGATCTTGAGCCGCCCCACACCGGACAGGTCGTAATAGGAAGACTTGAAAAAGAGATGATCCAGAAAATCCTGGGCAACTTCGGGGGTGGCCGGATTTCCCGGTCGCAGCAGCCGGTAGATCTCGATCAACGCTTCCTCTTTGTTGGCAACCTTGTCCAAAAGAAGGGTCTTGCGGATGGAGTCGCTGCTGGAGGCCCCGTCGATGAAAAGCAGTTCGAAGGCTTCGACGTGGGCATCTTCCAGTTGTTTCAGAAGGGTTTCGTCAATGACGTCTCCGGCCTGGGCAATCACCGCCTCGGTCTGCGGGTCGGCGATGGAAAAGGCGACGGATTTGTCAAGCAAGTCCTCGCGTTCGATGGGAACCCGGGTAATTTTTCCCGCCATCTGCTTGAGGGCCCGCTGGGTGAACATGCGACCTTTCTTGACGATGATTTCGCCGCTTTCCGGATCGACCACATCCTTGCTGGCCCGGGTACCCTTCAATACTTTCGGGGCGACCTCCCGGTAGTACTCGCTCTTTTCGAAGGTGATTTTCTCGGTGTTGTAGAAATAGCTCAAAAGATCCTCGGTGGAATACCCGAAGGCTTTGAACAGTACGGTGACGGGAAACTTTCTCCGGCGGTCGATCCGGATGTAAACGATGTCCTTGGGATCGATCTCCAGGTCGATCCACGATCCCCGAACCGGGATGATCCGGGAACTGTATATGATTTTCCCGCTGGAGTGGCTTTTGCCCTTGTCGTGGTCGAAAAAAACGCCTGACGAACGATGGAGCTGGCTGACGACAACACGCTCGGTTCCGTTGATGATGAACGTTCCCTTGTCGGTCATCAAAGGAATGGTGCCGAAATAAATCTCCTGTTCCTTGATGTCCCTGATATTGGATACACCGGTGTCTTTGTCCAAATCGTAGACCACCAGCCGCACGGTGATGCGCACCGGCAGCTCGTAGGTCATTCCGCGATGAACACACTCTTCCTCGCTATGCTTGATCTCGGCAAATCGATAAGACACAAACTCCAGAGAAGCACTGCCCGTAAAATCCTTTATGGGAAATACGGACTTGAAAACCGCCTGCAAACCGATGTCCTCCCGCTTTTCGGGGGGCACGTTCATTTGGAGAAATCGCTGATAGGAATCGCGCTGCATTCCAATCAGATCTGGGATTTCTACAATTTTCTTGATTTTGCCAAAGCTTTTTCTAATTCTCTTGTTCGCCGTTGGTCTTTTCGACATGGCAACTCCGATAAATGATTTAGGAATATGAAAATGGGATCAAAGGATTTCGCACCTTTGCACCCCATTTCCACATTCAATACTTTTTAAAATAAATAAAGGATATTGCATACCTTTTGGCGTCTAGCGCCAATATCGGATTACTTCAGCTCCACCTGGGCGCCGGCTTCTTCGAGTTGGGCCTGGATCTTTTCGGCCTCTTCCTTGGGTACGCCTTCCTTGACCGGTTTGGGTGCTTCATCAACCAAGGCCTTGGCTTCTTTCAGGCCCAGACCGGTGATGGCGCGAACCTCTTTGATCACGGCGATCTTTTTGTCACCGGCAGCAGTCAGAACGACGTCGAATTCGTTTTTCTCTTCAGCGGCTGCAGCACCGCCGGCATCTCCGGCGGGCCCGGCGGCCATCATGGCAACAGGAGCGGCTGCGGAAACACCGAATTTCTCTTCCATCTCCTTCACCATCTCGGAGAGTTCCAGAACAGACATATTTGCAATAAATTCAATTACATCTTCTTTAGTAATATCAGCCATTGGGTTTTTTCCTCCAGTACAATTTTCGGTCTTTAAAAAATATCGATTGTTGAAAGCTTAAGATCAGGCCTGGGCTTCTTTCTGGTCCTTGATCGCCTGAAGCACGTTGACGAATCGCCGCGGCACGTCAGCCAGAGCCGTGACCAACGAGGTCGGTACGGCATTCATGGCGGAAAGCACCTGTGCCAACAGAACTTCTCGTGACGGCAGGGAAGAAAGCGCCTTGATTCCCTCGGGATCGATGATCTTGCCGTTAAGGACGCCACCTTTTATTTCGAACTTTTTGTTTTCCTGGACGAAATCGGCGAGCACCTTTGCCGGCGCCACCGGATCGTCCTGGCTCAGGGCGATGGCGCTTGGCCCTGTGAACTGATCCTTGATCAGGGCGACGTCGTTGCCTTCCGAAGCGCGAACGAGAAGCGAATTTTTCACCACCTGGTATTCGGTGTTGGCCTCTCTGAGTTTGCGTCTCAGGACGTTCATCGCTGCAACGTCAAGCCCCTTGTAGTCGGTCAGAATAACGAGGGTTGACTTTTCAAAGCGTCCCTGAAGGTCTTCGGCGATCTGCTTTTTCTTGTGAATATCCAATGTTTGATTACACCCCCTTCCTTAAACTGCAAAAACCGGAGGACACTTGATGGCTTGATTTCCGGGAGGTCCTTCTGAAACAATCGTATCGACTGCAATCATGCTGTCGGAAGGGCTCATGAAACAATCCAACTCCGTCTCGGCAGGCCGGTATGTACCGATTAAACACGCAGTCCCTTTTCCTAACGGGGCTTGGTGAACCTACAGTCTTTGACAGTGTGATCGTACAGGCCGTTTTAAACCTGCGGTTATAATAAAAAGATCTTGCCGCTATGAAAACAAGGAGGCCTGTGGCGCTCCTATTTCCCCAGGTCCTTGACCAGGGCGGTATCGATTTTGATGCCGGGCCCCATGGTGGTGGACACGGCAATCCCTTTCAGGTAGGTTCCTTTGCTGGAAGACGGTTTCAACTTCAAAATGGTTTCAAGAAATGCGGTGATATTCTCAATGAGTCGCTGCGAACCAAAGGAGACTTTTCCCATCGGGGCGTGTACGATGCCCGCTTTTTCAACTCGAAATTCGATTTTACCGGCTTTGAGTTCCTGAACCGTTTTGGCAACATCGAAGGTCACCGTTCCGGTTTTGGCGTTGGGCATCAAGCCTCGCGGTCCGAGGAGCCGACCGATCTTTCCAACGGTGCCCATCATGTCCGGGGTCGCAATGGCCTTGTCAAAGCCGAACCAGCCCTCTTTAATCTTTTCGACCAGATCTTCGTTACCGACGAATTCGGCTCCGGCTTCCCTGGCTTCGGCTTCCTTTTCACCCTTGGCAAAAACAAGTACCTTGACCTCTTTTCCAAGGCCGTTGGGCAGAACGACGGTCCCGCGCACCATCTGGTCGGCATGCCTGGGATCGACCCCGAGGCGAACAGCCACGTCTACGGTCTCGTCAAACTTGGCATAGGATGAAGAGATGGCAGCATCGATCGCTTCGGTGAAATCGTAACGCCGGGCTGACTCGATCTTACTGGATGATTCCCTGTATTTTTTACCATGCTTCGGCATCTTCGTTCTTGCTCCTTGCAAATGATTCGCTTAGCACCCTCTCTGTGCGCTGGCGCCCGAATTGCGGCGTCGAAACGCGCAGGCGCTGCCGGGTGGCTATTTTATATCGATCCCCATGCTCCTGGCGGTTCCACCGATAATTTTGCAGGCCGCCGCCAGATCGTTGGCGTTAAGGTCTTCCATTTTAATTTTCGCAATCTCCTCAACCTGGGCCATGGTTACGCTGCCCACACGATCCCTTTTGGGGTCGCCTGCCCCCTTGGCCACTTTGGCAGCCTTCTTTAAAAGGACGGCGGCCGGCGGCGTTTTGGTGATGAAGGTAAATGAGCGGTCCTGGAAAACGGTAATGACCACCGGGATGATCATACCGGCATCGTTAGCCGTACGCGCATTGAATGCCTTGCAAAAATCCATGATATTGACACCATGCTGCCCGAGGGCCGGGCCGATGGGAGGAGACGGGTTCGCCTTGCCTGCTTCGACTTGAAGCTTGATTTGAGCCATTACCTTTTTAGCCATTGTTCGATCATTTCCCTTGAAAATCGTTGAATTGTATAAGCGTTACCATCCGGGCCGCCAGCCGTGCGGCTACAACTTGGTGACTTGGACAAAATCCAGTTCAACCGGTGTGGATCGGCCGAAAATACTCACCAGGACCTTGATCTTTCCCTTTTCGGGATTGACTTCCTCAACGGTACCGTTAAAGTTGGTGAACGGCCCGTCGATGACGCGGATCTCGTCCCCGGTTTCGAAGAAGTATTTCGGTTGTGGCTGGTTTTTGCCCGCCTCCATCCGGTTGAGGATGGTGTTGGCTTCTTCTTCCGTGATGGGAGTCGGCTTTTCCCGTCCCCCAAGAAATCCGGTAACTTTCGGTGTATTGTTCACGATGTGCCAGGTTTCGTCGTCAAGTTCCATTTTGACGAGAAGATAGCCGGGGTAGAACTTTCGCGAAGAGGTCCTCCGCTTGCCCTTGACCAGTTCGACGACCTCTTCCGTCGGAACGAGGACTTCATCGAACTTGTCCGGGTTGGGCGAAGAGGCAATCTTTTCCTCGAGAGATGCCTTTACCTTGTTCTCGAATCCCGAATAGACATGAACAATATACCATTTTTTGGCCACGATAACCGCTCCTGCGCTATTGCAATACTGCTCGGATCAGGCCGGACAGACCCGCATCGACCACCCCGAGAAACAGCGAGATGATCGCCACGATAACCAAGACAACCACTGTGGACCCCATGGTCTGTTTTCTGGACGGCCAGGTGACTTTCTTCAGTTCGACCTTGACCTCCCTGAGGAACTGGAGCGACTTGTCGATAACATTCTTTTCCTTGGCGACCGTAGGCTTGCTAACCGGGGTATAGGTTTTCTTCACCACCGGCTTTGCCTTCGCCTGATCACCAGGGGAATTGGGATCCAGATCGACTTCGTTCGCAGATTGCGTTTTCTTAATCTTTCTTTTTGGATCTTTCTTTCGAAGTAAGCGTCCCATCACACCCCGTTATGCGAAAAGGCGGAACGCCGCAATCTCCAATGAGGTCGCGATGTTCGTCACCATTATATAAAACATCGAAAATTGTGGCAGGCCAGGAGGGATTCGAACCCCCAACACCCGGATTTGGAGTCCGATGCTCTACCAATTAGAGCTACTGGCCTGCATCAAATCCACGACACACAAAGCGACAGGTGTTACTTGGTCTCTTTGTGCGGCGTATGTTTCTTGCAAAAACGGCAGTACTTGCTGAACTCCAGCTTGTCCGGCGTCGTGCGCTTGTTTTTGGTGGTTGTATAGTTCCTGCGCTTACACTCCGTGCAGGCCAGTGTTATAATAATTCTCACTTGAAGGCACTCCTTGCAGTCCTATTCGATTATCTCGCTGACGACACCGGCACCCACCGTGCGTCCGCCTTCGCGGATCGCAAAACGAAGCTCTTTCTCCATGGCGATCGGCGTGATCAACTCGGCCGTAATGGCAACGTTATCACCGGGCATTACCATCTCTACGCCTTCCGGAAGATTCAATATGCCCGTCACGTCCGTCGTCCGAAAATAAAATTGCGGACGATATCCGTTGAAAAACGGCGTATGCCGGCCGCCCTCTTCCTTGCTCAGAATGTACGCCTCGGCCTTGAACTTCGTGTGCGGCGTGATCGATCCAGGCGCACTCACCACCTGCCCGCGCTCCACCTCGTCGCGCTTGGTGCCGCGAAGCAGCACGCCGATATTGTCGCCCGCCTGTCCTTCGTCAAGCAGCTTGCGGAACATCTCCACGCCCGTACACACCGTCTTGGTCGTCTCGCGGATACCCACAATCTCCACGTTGTCGCCCACATGGATGATCCCGCGCTCCACACGACCGGTCACAACCGTTCCCCGACCCGAAATGCTGAACACGTCCTCGATCGGCATCAGGAACGGTTTGTCCACATCGCGCTCCGGCTCCGGAATATAACTGTCGATCGCATCCAGAAGCTCGAAAATGCACTTGGCGTCTTCCGAATCCGGATCATCGCTCTCCAGCGCCTTGAGCGCGCTGCCGCGGATGATCGGCGTGTCGTCTCCAGGGAACTCGTACTTGTCCAGAAGCTCGCGAAGCTCCAGCTCCACCAGCTCGATCAGCTCTTCGTCGTCCACCATGTCGCATTTGTTTAAAAAAACCACGATGCGCGGTACACCCACCTGACGGGCCAACAGGATGTGCTCGCGGGTCTGCGGCATCGGGCCGTCGTCGGCGCCCACCACCAGGATCGCCCCGTCCATCTGGGCGGCGCCGGTGATCATGTTCTTGATGTAGTCCGCATGGCCCGGGCAGTCCACATGCGCGTAATGGCGAGTGGCCGTCTCGTATTCCACGTGGGCCGTGGCGATCGTGATCCCGCGCTCTTTTTCTTCAGGCGCCTTGTCGATCTGATCGAACGGAATAAAATCCGCCATCCCCTTCAACCCGCTCAACTTCGTGATCGCTGCCGTCAGGGTCGTCTTGCCATGGTCAATGTGACCGATGGTCCCTACGTTTACGTGCGGCTTCGTCCTCTCGAATTTTTCCTTCGCCATGTTTACACCCTCCCATTGATGGACAGTTTCCGGCTATTTCTTTTTCGTTTTCAACTTAAGGTAAAAATGGAGCCCACGATCGGAATTGAACCGATGAACCTCTTCCTTACCAAGGAAGCGCTCTACCGACTGAGCTACGTGGGCTTTGATTGGCAACAAACAAAAAAATACAACGGCAGGCAAATAATGATCGGCGTCGATAGTGATGGAGCGGGAGACGAGGCTCGAACTCGCGACATTCAGCTTGGAAGGCTGAAGCTCTACCAACTGAGCTACTCCCGCGTCAATACTCCGGCTAACGAATAACGCGTCTCGATTGTCATTGCTGATCGTCTGAAATACAGCAAGGAGCAAGCCATTGTAGTACGGTAGCGATCTTTTTGTTTGCAGCGATCTCCTACAAAAACTTACTAAAATGGTGGTGGGGGGAGGATTTGAACCTCCGAAGGCGTCGCCGACAGATTTACAGTCTGTTCCCTTTGACCACTCGGGAACCCCACCTTAGTATCAGCTCTAAACGCTGGAGCCAGCGGAGGGACTCGAACCCCCGACCCACTGATTACAAATCAGTAGCTCTACCAACTGAGCTACGCTGGCGAACAATGCTATAAAAGAACGAATCAATCATGCGGCTGAAACGCCCTATAACCGGCACGATTGATTGAAACGATGTCTTTTACACAAGTTGATTTCTTTTTTCAAGTAAAATTTAGCCTGAATCCACATTTTTTAACCGAACATTGACGGGCATCCCATCACCAACTATTGACAAAAGCAAACGCCAGTGTGTAAAGACGCTACAAACAAGCGGCTTTGCATTGACCTGCCGCAAAAACAATTAACGGCAAGAGGACGAACCCGTGGTTTCCTGTTTAACAAGAACGCTTATTTGCTGTGCGCTTATTTTTCTGTCCAGTTGTTCCCATATGACCCAACCGGGCAGAACCGAAAACGCCGCCCTTCCCGAATCCGAAGCTCCCGCCCCAACCGCTGAAATCACCGCAACCGAAAATGACGCCATATCCGAAGCACCGGATAAATCACAGGACCTAATGGCCAGCGCAGATGAAGTCATAGGTACCGACGTGCCGGCTCAAAAAGATTCCGAGGAAAATGAGGGTATGCCGCTGCCCGCAGCCGGAATCGAGTCACCGAACAACCACACAACTGCAACGGCATTGCTGGACAGTGCCATTCAGCAGCAGTTGGACGAGGCCCTGGATTTCTGCGAAGCCGCCCAAGTGTTCTGGCAGAACGGTGAACTGGAAAACGCCCTGGACGCGCTGGACAAGGCCTACTCTCTGATACTTACCGTCGAGCCGGACGACCCCGCCAAAATGGTCCAGCAGAAAGAGGATCTGCGGTTTCTGATCTCCAAGCGTATCCTTGAAATTTACGCCTCGCGAAACATTGTTGTCAACGGCAACCATAATGCCATTCCCCGCGAAATCAACGCCAACATCCAGAAAGAGATCGACCGTTTTGTAATCGGCGGGGAGAAACGATTTTTTATCGAATCGGTGAAGCGCTCCGGCATGTACCGCCCCATGATCTTGAAAAAACTGGAGGCGGCCGGTCTGCCCCCTGAACTGTCGTGGCTGCCGTTGATCGAAAGCGGCTTCAAGGTCAAGGCGCTCTCCCGAGCACGGGCCCTGGGACTATGGCAGTTTATTCCTTCGACGGGGTATAAATTCGGGCTGAAACGAGATCAGTATATCGACGAACGCATCGATTTCGAAAAATCGACCGATGCGGCCATCGCTTACCTGAAGGAACTGCACAGCATGTTCGGGGACTGGTCTACGGTTCTGGCAGCCTACAACTGCGGCGAGGGACGGGTTCTGCACGTCATCCGGACCCAGAACATCAATTATCTGGACGACTTCTGGGATCTTTACGGCCGACTGCCATTCGAAACCGCCCGCTACGTGCCCCGCTTCCTAGCGGCCCTGCACATTATCGAAAACATGGAAAAATATGGCCTGTCCGATATCGAGCCCTATCCGCCCCTGAAATTCGAAACCGTGGATGTCCAGCGCCAGGTCAATCTGAAAGACATCGCCCCTGCTTTGGGAACCACACTGAACACCCTCAAGGAGCTGAACCCGGAGCTGCGTTACAGCGTGCTGCCGGCCCGCAAGTATACCCTGCGGGTTCCAACCGGCAAAACCGACCTGCTTCTGGCATCCATCGACCAGGTACCGTTGTCGACCCCGCCGCGGCCAGCGTATGTCTATCACCGCGTTCGACCGGGCGACACCTTGTCCACCATTGCCCGGCGCTACCACACCAGCGTCAGAAAAATCATGTGGGCCAACAACCTGAAGCGCTCCAGCTACATCGTGGCCGGAAAACGACTGAAGATCCCGCAACGGGGAATGGTGGTTACCCATGCGACGCCCCGAACGGCAACCCGCGAGGAGTGGAACCGCAAACATGTGGTAAAAAGCGGCGATTCCCTGTGGATTATCGCCAAACGATATGGTACGACCACCCAGAAAATTCAGGAGATGAACCATCTTTCCTCCACCCGGTTGAGCATCAATCAGGTGCTGACGGTTCCATCCAAAGCACCGGTGGCGGAAAAAGAGACTCAGGGAGGCAACGGGACCTATTACGTACAGCGGGGCGACAGTCCCTACCTGATCGCCCGCCGGCATAATATCCCGTTGAATCGTTTCCTGAAGATCAACAACCTGACACCCCGAAGCACCATCTATCCGGGTCAGTCGGTGCGCATCGAATAACCTATCCATCGCCCCCGTAGCTCAGGGGATAGAGCATCGGATTCCTAATCCGTGCGCCGCAGGTTCGAATCCTGCCGGGGGCACCAATAAAAACAGCGAGTTATAACCGTCTATCTATTTCGCCAGAATCGGCCTTCTTCATTTTATCCAACTATAGTCCAACTTTTTGCACTATTTCCAGCCTTTGTGGCCGGCTCTGTGAATTGACATCAGGTTTGAAACCACCTGGGATTTGCCGGGATTCGGTGGGAATTGATGGGATATCGACCGAGAAAGACTTTTTCGGATTCTGAGTTTGATTTTAGTCTTTATGGCCGGTTTTTGATCGGCGAACTGAAAACGGCCTGAGAAAACCCCAGGCCGCCATAAATTTACCTATCTTATTCGGTTTAAATCTACTGATTAAATTTGGTGCTTGCTTTTAAAAGATGCCCTTAGTGGGCTAAACAAACTTTTGTGAAGCTTTAAACAATAGCCACCCGCCGATTTTGACGAATATTTAACCTCGTATCTGCTTACCCTGCTCGCGTTTGCTAATTGCCGGTAAAGGTTAAAATCTTGCGGATCAAGAACTTTCTGCAAAAAGGTCTCTCTGTCTATGTGCTTTGTATGGTGCACACCGTGTTTGGCGCCTAATGCCTCGGCGCAATGAACGATTTCATAGAATAGTGTCGTAATTTTCCAATCAAAATAATCGGAATTGAAATTACTGCTTATGTCCTTGAAAAACCTATGATTAATGTCCGACTGCCTTTTATGCTCCGTAAGATTGGGCATCCTCATGGCCTCGCGTATAAACCAACTCAGAACCAGATGGAGAACTCTCATGCGTTTCCATAAATGGCTCTACTCTTAAATCAAAATAGTATCCATTATATGTAACGGGTAACGTCCCATAAGGTCCTGTATATATTTTATTTTCAAGCTCAAAATCCAAATCGTCAGTAAATGTGCAGACAATGATATCTTTTTTTTCATTGTCGACCTTTAGCCAAACACTGTGAACACCGGGTTCTTGCTTGCAAAACTGACGATAATTGGTCTTAAAGTCGGACAGCATCGTATTCACCATTTCATTGGGCTTGTTATCCTGCTGTTTTATGAATTTATCATAAGCAAGATTTACACCAACAATTACTATGTGGACGCCGTTTGCATTTGATGCCAATTCCTGCCCATAATCAATTCTTTTGGGTCCATAATATCGATCCAGGTAAAGCAATGCTTGAGTGTCAATTACATTATGCATTAATCTTCCCAGCTACTTTCGTGACAATTTTTTGGCGTTCATTGGCCTTTTCAATAAGCCAATTGCCAATTGCCCTTGCTGTTTCGGGTTCCAGTGCAAGACCAAAAATCACATCTCTTATAATAGAGTCATCCGATTCAATTTCAATGGGAGGCTCTTTCAACCTTCCATCTTGCTGGACTTCATATGTCTGTTTTCGTGGGATAGGTGCCCTTTCGGACCACAGATTGGCAATAACATCTCCCTGCGAATTTAGGCCACCATGTACACCAGCTATCGAGTAGACTGCATAATTTTGTGAAATTTTATACCTAAATGAAACTTTACGCGTACCTTTTTCTTCAGACATAGAAAGTCACCATTCAGATCTTTAATTTTTGGTGTGTATGTGCATTTGTGAGAATAATTGTGGAATGAGGTCGCCTCTCGCGCCAAATGTAAAGCGTAACGGGTTAAGAAGCTGATGAACCCTTAACAGGAAGTCTTTGAAATAGTCAATACTTTTAGGGCCTGCTATACCATTTATACAAAGCGTCATAAGTAATTGCGCATAGATTTTAGCTTAACCCTTGAAACACGGACTTTTGGTGATGCTGATTCGCATTTATATTGGACGCTGTGTATAGCTACGATGAGTTAGTGGCCATCGGCATCCGGATTTATAACCGAACAAACAAAGGTCTCCGGTTTCCCAGTGGCCGCCCTAAATATATTGATACACCATCTTATAGTGGCTTCACCGCCGCCATCAACCGCCCCTCCAACTCCACCCGATGATTCAGCGACGCAGCATATGGATAATGTGGGTATGGAAGTTTTCAACGAATTATAATGCTATTCTATAAGCTCCACAACAATCCGCTTATTGATTTTACCTGATACGGCCGCCATGAGTGTGCGAATGGCCTGGATATTCCTTCCCCTTATACCAAGGATCTTGCCTATGTCTTGTTTGGCCACAGCCAGCTCCAGGACGATGGTGTGAGCACCATCGGTCTCTCTCACAGACACCTGGTCTGAATAATCAACCATATGCTTTGCAATTTCAGCTAATAGGATCTTCATCAGTTGTCACTTAAACCTTGGGATTTTCGGTTACTCTCGTGCACAATCTCCGGAAACTCACCATCCTTGCAAACCAGGCCTTCTAACGGTTCATCGAACTCCACAGCAAAGCCATCAGGATCGCTTCGAGTCACTTGGCCAGTTACCTGGATAATGTTGTCAAATTTGAATAGCGGAAACTCGAGCGTTATCGCCTGATTCAGGGAGACCCTTCGCGGTGTCTTCACAAACAGTCCACCGGCACCGATGTTCTTTATTACATCCCGGTGTGTTCCCTCTTTGACGGTATACTGAACAATGATATAGGCCGTGCGGCGAGGATACTCTTGCCGATTGGGGATCTTCATTTCAAAGGCTCCTACGAGTTGATTTTATCTCTCAACTTGCCGGAGCACCTGAATGTCACTATCCTGCGAGGACACAACATCATCTCTTGGCCAGTGGCGGGATTACGACCTTTGCGTTGATGTTTTTCCTGCACGCAGAATTTGCCGAACCCAGAAACCAAAACATCTTCACCTGATTCGAGGGTTGCCTTGATGAGTTCAATTAAGGATTCAAAAAGTTCAGTGGACTTCGTTTTGGAGAATCCCAAATCAGATTGGAATTTATCAATGATACTTTTTTTGGTCAGAGCCACGCGTGGATCTCCGTTCAGTATGGAATCAGCAATATCATATTTGGCCAGAGTTAGGCGGATATAACTACTTTTGTCAAGGGGTTAATATATAGTGTTCACGGTACATGGAGAAGGGATTATAGATGGTTCGCCGCTAAAAAGCGGCTAAAGAGGATTAATGAACGGCCAGTTGAGGAGTTACGATTGAATATATATGGGAATAATATCCCGATATTTCAATAATAAGCTTTTTTTCCTATATAAATAATAGAAATATCCAATTTGTATTTGATGATTTCTTATAGTTAATGACCAAAAGGGACACCCAATTGGACTGATCGGTCATTTCTGAAATGTATTGAATCTCACGTTCCCTAAATCCGGGCAGGACCTCCTTTCAGGAGGCCTGCCCGGTAACCCTGCCTGCCACATCTGTAAAATTTTCGAAACGCCTGCCAAGATGTACAGCACAGCAAGGGCAATTGCTATTCTATTTCCCCTTGGTGATTCATCAATACCGCATAGTGAGTGATATACCCAGTCACTACATTGTAAACTGTCATAGGCTCATGACCGGCAGCGTAACAGATCAGACGCAGATTTCATCTGCCGTCTGCATCTGTCTTGTTCGACGATTTCCATATCACTATGAAAACGACAAACCAAACGAATATGCTGGCAACAAAAGTGGCTTTTCTTTGGCACGCCAAACCTGCTAAGCAGACAACAGCACCAACCCCAGTGGCCCAAGCGGTCGCAGTGATAATTCGTGATTTAATGAGCTTTCTCATAGAATTTTACCCAAACCCTTGTCACCGCTTGGCTGTCTATGCCTCCTTGTGCATACATTTAGTCACGTCCATCAACCCTGTGCCTGTTTGATGTGGTAATTCTCTATCAACATTCTGAACATATTTTTTAATTTTTCCCTTAAGATAGTTCACTGTAATCTGATCATACCCAAGCCATCTAAAAGCCTCATCTATATCATCGACAAACACGTTAACATTCAGATTGCCTAAACGAAGCGTGTGGGCAAAAATCTCCGCTACCATTTTGTGCTTGCCAGCGTTGATAAGAATTGCGTAACGGTAGTCTCTGCCCGCATATTCCTCGATTTGTATCTCGCACGCTTGTTGCAGCCCCTGAAAGGTTATCTTGTCGGATTTCTGAACAGTGCGACAATCAAGCAGTCCTCTTATTAGTTTCCATTCCTTCATCTCGATTTGAGATGTCAAAACGTGGATGTACAAGTCATGGTCATCGACAATGCCGTGGCCAAACGTATACGTAAAGTTGCACAATGGATAATAGTACCGCTTAAAAGCCATTGAGTGTTAAGATTTAAAATTTGAAAGTGGTAAATTGTGAAATATATCCCAAAAATATACAAAGCGCGCACGAAACTGTCAATATCAGTTCGGTCAGCTTTTCGAGGTGTTTTGCAATCGGCCTCGAGTCGGGGCACTATCTGCCGATGGTTTTTATTGAAGGCAAACCAGATTCCACGGCCAAAGAACACGTTCCACTCAAAGAATTTGGCAGGATCCAATTCCCCGGATCTTGCCTTTTTTCCCTTAAGTCTTTTTGGAAACATACGATACCTAAGTGGATTGAAATGATTTCTTATTGACTATTTATGATGGAAAGGAGTCCGCCATGGCAGACTGTGAATGTTTACCAACATGTCCATTTTTCAACGACAAGATGGCCAATAAACCTGGCACCGCTGATATGTTCAAGAAAAAGTATTGCCTGGGCGATAACACTGATTGCGCCAGGCATATTGTTCTGAAAAAGCTAGGCAAGCCAAAGGTGCCTGTAGATCTTTACCCGAGTCAAAAAGATGTAGCAGAGAGGCTCATTGCCGCAAACTAAATCTGCTTAGCTCTGGGGCGGAAGCAGGAAACCTAAGGTTCGGAGTGTTCCATAACATCCATCCTCCATCGATAATTTTACGTTCTGTAGAGAGGAATCCGGATGGAAATAGAAAATGCACAAAAATTTTTTAAGAAATTCGAAAAAAGAGAGGGGGAACTAAAAGGCGGGATTAATATATCTACAACATCAACTGGTTAGTTTTCTATAGATTGATTTCAATTCTTTTTTCCGCTTCGGGACAGTGTTCCTATGGATGCCACAAATTTTAGCCAAATCAGAATCGGATATTTCTGGATCTCTACGCATTGCATCAAAAATTGGCTTTATTTTTATATATTGGGGTTTCTCAAACTCCTTGGAGAGCCTGTCAAAAGTCAACTTAATATCCAATTGCATCCCGGTGCTACTGTCTTTTGGAACTATTTGAGGCCTGTTCTCCACCAGTTCATCTATGCTCAAAGTACCATCATTAAACTTATGCTTTTCTGTGCGACATTTTTCTTTATAATTTTTTAAATCGTTTTCAAACTCTCCAGGTAGGCATCTAAAAACACCAGCGATTGCATCACTAAAAAGTTTTGCCTCTTGGGTGTTCTTCCCCTGAAGAATCTTGCCGATTTTTATTTGATCATGATCCGGCAAACCAATATCTTCGATGAAGGATTCAAGTGGAGGAGCTCCTTCTCTACTCTTTTTGATACTTAGGGCTATCGACATATCGGCTTCAGATTCAATAAGGTCCTCATCAACTCTATTATTTTTAGCGATCAAACCTACTTGAAGTAATGCAAACAATTCTTCCCTAGCTTTTGGATCCTTTTCTATCACAAGATCAATGATGTAATGGCCGTATATTTCCTTTCTGAGCCGATAATTGAGCGCTCGAGTCCATATTCTAAATGTAGTAATTGCCTCCACAAGAGTACGGTGATACTCTTTAAGCTGATCAAAAGGCACACCCTTTTTCATCCAGCCCTTTGCATCAAATGCAAGTACATGTGGTTTTATCCAATCAGGAAGGTACCTACCGCTGAGACGGAATTTCTTTTTTGTTCTGGGTAGGAGCTTCTTAGGAAAAACTATTGTTAGAGAAAGTAAGTGAAAAGGCAATTCCTTAAGGTGAAAACCGTCCGCCTGTATAATCGCATCATCAATAGACTTAATATCAGGATATTCTTTTCGGGCGAGTTCAAAAAGCTCTTGAACACGTGCGGCTTCCCATATTGGAATCCGGGTTTCGTAATAATCTATAAGTTTCAAGTCGAATACACCCCTGCAGTGTATCCTGGATACTTGATCCGGGGAGGGCCGGCCCAGGAAAGCCGGCTTTCGAGCCGTCGCTCTATCCCCGGAAAAAAGGGGCCAGGCTGTGCCGAACTGACCGGTTGAGCTGGCCGGTCATATGTTCTGCAATAGCTTTTCAGATTCGGTGATCGTCCAAATCCTATGCCCCACATTATATTTCAGTCAGATTCGCCGAATCGCTGTAAGGAATGATTGCGCCGGTTGATTTGGTCTTCCAAGCAGACTCACGGTGGGCAGCTTCATAAGCCAAATGCTTTGCCGGAAATTTGCGTGCCACTCTGGCAATAATCTTGACCTCTTCTTCAGAAAGAGGTTCAGCTTTGCTTTCATCTGCATTTCTGATAGCGTCAACCAATTCGCGATAATTATTTAGCTGTGGTCCGTGAGGTAGCGCTGCATAAGTGGCTCCCGTCATACTTCTTCCAAGTTCCCGATGGGCTACCATGTCAGCAAACCAAGTATATTTTGCATCGTAAAGCAACATGTCTCCATCTTGGAGGAATGCGGAACCGAGTTGCTTTTCAAATTCCATCATCACAAGCTTTACTCTTTCCAGAGAGAGCACCCTGTTGCCTACATAAAAATTTCCCGCCTTCTGGCCACCAAAGGCGCTTCTAAGCAAACGATCCATCGGTTTTGTCTGTATGATGCCGAGTTCCCACCGTTTAATACTCGATATTCCCAAACCGGTCATTTTGGCGAGTTTCTTCTGGCTCCAACCTAAACGTTTCCGGTTTTCTTTCATTTCGACGGATGTCAACAGGCCAACCTTTTTCTTGTAGGCTTCCGCTATTGCAAGCTGTGCTTTCGCGGCCTGGTCAATTGTTCCAATCTCAATTCCGCATTCCCTGCACACATATACGTCAATCTCATATTCAATGTGCTCGCCGCGGAAGGTCGTCTCCTTTACAACCTTTTGGGCTTTCAGGTCATTGTGCCCCCTTGGGCATCTAATGTCTTGAATATCCATCTTATTTACCTCCCCCTTCTTACGGTTTTGTGCTGATGCAAAGAGACAATGTAGAGAATGTCACCGTTTATAACGAATTTGAAATATGCCTCGCATCCGAACCGTGCACTGTTCCATCTGAAGGCAAAAAGATCTAAGTCCTTGATTTGATCTTCATATGATTTTTCTGGCGGCCGCCGTCCAACATAATCCTTAGGTCTGATTTCGTCCAATATTTCGGAGAGAATATCTGTCAATTCGGATATCAGGTATCCAAGATCAAATGCATCTGATGCTAACGCGGCCAGATTAATTGTAAGAATTTTGTTTTGAGAGACTGAGTCCTTTGCCTGGGATAACTTTAGATCTAACTCCCGAAACGATGGTCTATCCATTTCCCTCCAATTCCTTGGGTACCAATTGATACCGTCTAAGTCGATTATGGTACCAATTGGTACCGATGTCAACACCATTTTTTGCTATGCGGCAAAATTGAAAAAACACCTACAGGACTATGGCTCTCCTGTTATTTTAAAACCTCCAGCTTTGCTTTTGCTGGTCTTCCTAGTGTCTCCACCAGCTTATTCACCGCATTCCGCTTGATGTCAGGAGCAAGATGGCTGTATCGCATGGTGGTCGATATGTCCTTGTGACCCATGAGTTCCTGAACCGTCTGCAGGCTCTCTCCACCCATAACAAGCCAACTGGCAAAAGTGTGGCGGAGGGTGTGAAAAACAACCTTCTGGCGATGATCGGTGATTCCATCGTTCAGTTTCAATTCATCCACGGTCCGGGCAAATACTGGTGACACTCTGGTCTGGATTGTGCCCCGCTTCTGGATTGTAGAAGGCTTCAGCTTGCGTTTCTTTTTCCCTTCGGTTGGTTTTCTACCACCCGGCCAGGCCGGGAAGATCAATCCCGGTTTTTTGTCGGCAACGGTCCACCACTCTTCGAACATCGCCTTGATGGGTTCAGTAATATAGGCATGACGGGTACCGCCTTTGCTGTCCCGAACGTGGATGGTGCCGGCTTCGAAATCCAAGTCAGACAATTCCAGGGAGGCAATCTCTTTGAACCGCAGGCCGGCGTAAAGGCTGAGAACGCATTGACACCAAAGCTGGATGGATTTCTTTTTGACGGCATCCAGCAGCGCCTTTGCCTGATCCTGGGTCAGGAATGCAACCCGCTGGTTGGATATCTTCGGGAAATCGACCTTGGGGAAATCGCAGTCATGGTGCCCCCACCCCTTAGTCTTTCTGAAAATGGCACGAGTCAGTTGAAGGCATTGGGTAATGGTGCCTGGGGAAAGTTTTTGCTTTTTGAGGGAGGCCTTCAGTCGTTCCAAATCAAAAGGGGACAGATCCTTGATCGGGGTGTCTTTGAATCGGGGTTCCAGATGTTTTTCGTACCGGTTTTTGTCATCACGATACGACTTTTTATTGTTCTCCGACCATTCGAGAAAAAGATCGGCCATTTCGCCAAAGGTGACGGCAGCTTGCCTTTCAGCTTCTGCCATCTCCGCTTCAGCCTTCTTGGCCGCGGCCTCCACTTCCCGCATTTCTTTGATTGACTGAGGGGAAACACCCTTTTTAATGTTTTGGACGATCTGACCGCGGAGGGTTGCAGCTTCGCCGGCCGTCATACCATCGGAAAGCCATCCCAGGGCCTCGAAACAAGGTTTGCCTTCCCGCCTGTAATAGATCTCGAAATATTTGTCCTTCTGGCGCCTGAATGTCCTGGTGGGATGCTCCCGGTATCGAACGCCCGGATGTGTCGATTTGATCCATTTGACTGGCATCGGACCCCCTTCCGTGTGTCGGAGAATCCGAAAGTTGTCCAACTTTAGTCCAACTTTTTTACGGTTCCCCCAACTTCCCTGATTTTCTTAACCGCCATAACAGGCTTGTTTTTATAGTCTATTAGAACTTGAGGGAAAGTCAAGGAAAGTTGAAATAACGTATTCCTAATCCGTGCGCCGCAGGTTCGAATCCTGCCGGGGGCACCAATAAAACCACAAAAAACCAGCACATTAAAGGCGATCAAGACAAACTTTGAGAGCCTTTAATTTTTAGGTGTCAACACAGGGTCAACTTTTTAACCGATTTACACTCCATCCGTTACACAGAAGCACCTTCCGCTCCGAATTGGTTTCCGCAGAACCATGCCCCTTCTTTTTTAGGACCCAGGAGTTATGACCGGCTGCTCACAAAATCAGACCACCATTATTGACTCAATTATGGGTTAATGCTAACAATCTTTGCGATCCATCCTGCGTCAAAAACTCCAAATCATTTATGGTTGTTTCCATTAGACTGCAAGGTCAATCCCAACAAGTCGGGAATCCGACACAGGAGGTAACATGCAACGAATTCAGTGGATAGCGATTGTTTCTCTGGCTTTTATCATTTGTTCCTGTGGGGGCCTTTTGTACAATGCACAAACTGGAAATATCGAACTTATGGAAAAGTCACTGGAGCATGGTACTTCGATCGAAAAAAAGAACCAGGCAGGAAGCACTGCATTGATCATAGCTGCGTACAGTGGGCAAAATGAAGCAGTGGAATACCTATGCAAAAACGGAGCGAATGTGAATGCTCAAGCGAACAATGGTACGACAGCGTTAATTAGTGCTCATCCACAGGAATAACTACCTGTAATAAATAAGAAACGCGCATTTTGTAGTGGTTTTTCTCTTCTCTTTGTAGTATATTGAAAGTCGCCAAACAACCAATATCACTACAAAAGAAAGAAAGGAGCCGATCACAAAATGCGCGAAAAATGGCAAAAACAGATGCCCCTGATGCCTCAGATCAAAGACCACGCCCAAGCAAAAGAACTTACAGCTATCAGTGGTATCATCGATGCTCACCCTATCATCTGTGATCGCGTTCTTCAAGATTTGAACAAGGGCAAGCTGGTGGCCTATCGAACTGGGGCTGACGGCATGAGCGCCGACCAGGTACTGCGTTGTGCTATCGTCAAAATCCTTTTCGGTTTTACGTATGATGAACTGGCATTTCATATTGTCGATTCGCAGGCATTGAGTTGGTTCTGCCGGATCGGTATCGCCGACAAGGGATACAAAAAATCCGCCCTGAACAAAAATATCAAAGGCATATCGGACGCCACCTGGGAACTGATCAATGCGGATCTTTTGGGATATGCGAAGCAAAAGGGCATTGAAAAGGGCCGACAGGTCCGGGTCGATTGCACGTGCGTTGAAACTCACATCCATCATCCCACCGACTCCAACCTGCTGTGGGATGGTGTTCGCGTGTTGACGAGGCTGCTGAAGCGCTTCCGGGATGAATCGGGGATCACAGTTCCTGACTTCCATAACCATACCCGTGTTGCCAAACGACGGATGCTGGCGGTGATGAATGCCAAACGGAAAAACAAGCGTAAGGTTGCCTATGTGGACCTGCTCAAAACCAGTCGCAAAGTGGTTGGGTACGCTCATAAGGCAGTCGCTGCGATCAATGCCGGTGCGACCTGCGACCCGCTGGTCATGACGATTGGCTTCCAGATCGAACATTTTGTCGATCTGACCCGCAGGGTGATCCACCAGACCGAACGCCGGGTTCTTCATGGAGAAACGGTCGATGCCAAAGACAAAGTAGTATCGTTGTTCGAGCCACATACCGATATCATCGTCAAGGATAGGCGCGATACGCTGTTTGGTCACAAAATCTGTCTGACCGGAGGCGCGTCGAACCTTATTTTGGACTGTGTCATCACCGAAGGCAATCCGGCCGACGCCGACCTGACGATACCGATGCTTGAGCGGCAAAAACAAATTTATGGCCGCTATCCCCTCAAGGCCAGCTTCGACGGCGGTTTTGCATCCAAGGAAAACTTGAAGCGAGCCCAATCGCGTAAGATCAAAGACGTCTGCTTTGCCAAGAAACGAGGTCTATCTGAAACCGACATGTGCCGCAGCCAATATGTGTATCGTCGATTGCGCCGCTTTCGAGCGGGTATTGAATCCGGTATCTCCTGGCTGAAGCGTTGCCTTGGCCTGACCCGCTGTACCTGGAAAGGATGGGACTCGTTTAAATCCTATGTTTGGTCTTCGATTGTGGCCGCCATGGACTTTCCCCAAAAAAGTAGACACGGTTAAAAGCAAACTGCTGATTTCATGGTCTGTTCGAATTGGGCTGGGGTTTTGTAGCCCAATGTAGAATGTTTGCGTTTCCGATTGTAATAGATCTCAATGTACTCGAATATTGCCCTCAAGGTGTCTTGAGGCCCCTTGAAGCGTTCATGGTGAATCAATTCCGATTTGATGATGCCGAAAAAAGACTCGGCCACCGCGTTGTCCCAGCAGTTGCCCTTGCGACTCATGCTTTGAACGAAACCATGCTTATTCAACACTTTTCGAAAATCCTTGCACGCATACTGAACCCCGCGATCCGAATGGATAATCAATCCGGGACCGGGGCGACGCTTGCGGATCCCGCGGGCAAGCGCTGTAAGCACCATTTCCGTGCTCAAAGAACTGCTCAGCGCCCAGCCGACCACCATACGGGAAAACAGATCGATAAAGACCGTCAGGTAGAGCCAGCCACGTGCGGTAGCGATATAGGTGATATCCGACACCCACGTCTTATCAGGGCCGTCCGCCGTAAAATCGCGCTGCAACAGATTCTTCGCGACCGGATAGGAGTGCTTCGAATCGGTGGTCGTCCGATATTTGCGCCGATAGATCGAACGCAGCCCCATTTCCTTCATTCTGCGGGCAACCCGGTTTTTGCTGACTGGAAATCCCATGTCGTTGAGTTCATCCGTGATTTTCGGACTGCCACAGCGCCTTTTATGTCTGTTGAAAATGGCCTTGATGTGAACGTCCAGGCGCCGATTCTCAATCGCCCGTTTGCTCTCGGGACGGTTGCGCCAATGGTAATAACCGCTGCGAGACACCGAAAGAACCCGGCACATCTTCTCAACACTCCAAAGAGTGCGGTGCCCGTCTATGAACCCGAATATCTGTTCGGGTCCTCCGAGAAGATGGCCACGGCTTTTTTTAAGATGTCACGTTCCTGCCGAAGTCGCTCGTTTTCACGCTTGAGACGCCGCAACTCATCGTCGTCTGGCTTGAGGCGGCCTTTACCTGGAAACGCCTGGTCGCCATCATTACGCAACTCGCGTTTCCAGCGACTGATGATGCCTTGGCTGATGCCAAGGTCGCGTTCGATTTCGGACTGTGTGTTGCCTGGCTCCGAAGCCAGTCGCACCGCTTCGATTTTAAATTCTTTGTCAAATCGTTTTCCCATGGTGGAACACCTCCTGTTGCCTCATACAACTTGGCTGTTCGGTGTGTCCACTTTTTTGAGATGATCCACCAACCTGCTGACCATCGCCAGGGGAAAAACAGCCACTTGAGACCTTAATCGATTCCGCATCGTGAAAACTGGTTGAACAAGTGCGCTTGCATTAAGCCGATTTCGGTAAATTAGCCACAAACCGATGTAGCGATGGTGAGAAAAATCCTGCCGAGGATTTTACCACTCTATTTTTTTTGCGACTCGGCTCTGAAAATTACCATTTATGGATCGACACTAATTAACGCAGCATACTATAATTTTTATGATGTTGCTAAAATACTGATCAGATACAATGCAGACAAGACTATTAAGGATATGCATGGAAACACAGCCTACGATTATGCTTCGCAATACGAATATACCCGGATAATGAACCTGTTGAAGGACGAATAGCGGCAACGTCGTTAACGCACAGGAAAGAGGCCTCAGTGAGGTACCTTACAAATAAATCAGGGCTGATGTAATCCAATTCCCGATATATAGAACTTGACTGATCCCTATTTCCGGGACTGGTTCAGCGCAAAAGCTGCAAGCTGATAGTGCAGCCTTGGGAGAGAATAGCAGTCTTGCTCCCTTAGATTTTAAGCGCCCATCCGTTTAATCTACGCCCAAACTCAAATCTATTCAGGACCAGGACAATCAGCATCGCAAGGCAACCAGCAATACACGCCGAAATAAATTTAATCTTATCCATTTTGCCCCCTTGGTATTGAATTTATCCCTCCGGTTTCACTGTTAAAATTCGAGCCTGACATGAAATGTGTAACTCATTCGATTCGAAATTTTCTCCATGTGCCAACTGGTCAGTTATCAATTCAGCAATCCACATGCCAAATTTATTTTTATCATAAATACTATGGTTTATCTTTTTTAAAGAGGAGTTTTCCGAATTGAGAATCAAAATATTGAGCGAATTGACCTAAAAATTATAACCTTTTTTACATAATTATCGAGAAAAGAAGCGAGAACGCAGAAAATCGTCGGGTCAATTCACTTATAGGGACAACCTCTCGAACGGTCCATGTCCCCGACAGGGTAAAAGCCCTGTTTGAAGCCAATGGGGTGAAAGCGACAATAGAGAAATACAGCCGAAATTCGAGAGTCAGGAGGGAATCGGAATTTCGATCCGCAGAAAAAAGATGCCGGGCCACCTTTCGTCAGCCCGGCGAAAAGAAGATAAGGAGGTTAACACGGTAGTATAGGTTCAGCGACTCCGTGTTGCATTCCGGTACAGGCTGAACCTTGCCGAGGTACGATCTCAACATTATGGAGTTGTAATATTTTCTTTCGGGGGTATCTATATCAGACCGCAACGGAACCTCATCAAACCTCAATCGGATCCAGAGTTCTCTTTTGAATCACCCTGCTTCGCACCTATTTAGGTTCCAGGGCCATCTGAACGACAATACCTGTTCAAGGTGCCATATTCAAAATCGGTATTATATTAGGTTATCAAAAACCGAAAACCATCGATACATAACAGACCGCCCGGAAGGAGGTATGACCATGACCGATACGAATTCAATACCGGAAACCGCTATCGATCCCGTTTGCGGCAAGACTTTCGACCCTCGCAGCATCCGCATTTTTTCCAGTGACGACAAGGGCACCCATTATTTCTGTTCGCAGGATTGCAAGCGACGGTTCGACTCCGCTGACACCAAATCCAAAAAAGGGTTCTGGGCAAAGTACACCGACCGCCTGAAAGACACCCATTGCACGCGGACGCCGCCCGAATGCACATAATCGACCGCACCGTCGCCGGTGTTTCTCCATTTCTGCTGCCTTGATGAAAGGAAGCGCAAAACGGCGACACGATTTCGATACGCTTTTCCCGGTCAAGATCGATCCCAATCGATCTTGACCATTTTTTTAAAAGGATGCAGGGGAATGGAGTGCGAAGGCCGGCTATCGTCGGTATACCGCAGGGATTGGAGGGGACGGTTCTTTCGAACCCGTCAGCAATCAGAGTGTTAAAATTCGGGGCCGATCCGTGCCGCCGAGGCATTTTAGTACTCCTAATTACGAACAGGTGTACTAAGCGAACGAAGCGTTTTCTGAAATCCGCTCTTCGATGGGATCGTCGAACATCACGGCAAAGCCCCTGTCATGGGAACGCACCACGGTCCCCATGACGTTGGGCCGCCGGTCGAAAGCAATGATCGGGAACCGGAGACTGATCCGCTGGCCGCGCTCAACAGCCCGATGGGAATGGATATAGATGCCGCCGGCGCTGACATTGGCGATCAAATCCCGATAGGTTCCGGACTTAATGGTGTACTTGGCGGTGTACAACGCCGGATGACGAGGGTATTGACGTTTTTCCGCTTTCGAATTCATTTGCCACCACCTTCTGTTTCATCGTGTGAATACCCGATTTCCCTTCAGCACACCTTATTCCTACCGGGTCGAGCGATTTCGATCAATAAAAAATTTAATCCGTTGGTAGTAAAGGCAAATTCTGCTACAAAGCGGGCGTTTCCGAATCGCTGCGTTGTTCGAAAGCTTCGTTATGCAAAACGTTACTTTTTCATAAGAATGATCATATGCCTGCAAAAAACGAACCCGATGCCGTTTATCTGTGCCAGGTCGGTCCCCACGTGTCCTGCGGGGCCTGCTGCGGGCTGTATAATGTCGCCGATCCATCGCAGAAAAACCTGGAGGCCCTGCTGACGCGCCGCACTCGCTGGTTTGCCGAAGTACCCCGCACCGTTTCCGGAATCGATGCCTTTTGCGACCGGGTGACAAGCGCCGAGCCCGGCAAGCGACCGTTTCCAGATTTCCACCACTGCCCGTTTCTGGGCATGATCGAAGACGACGGCCGCCGGGTGGGCTGCCTGCTGCACCCGCTGGCTGCGGGAAATTCGGGGTTGGATTGGCGGGGGCTGAGCTACTACGGCGGCATGGCCTGCCGCACCTATTTCTGCCCCAGCGTCCGGCAACTGCCGGCCCGCTGGCTGGCCGCCGTGCGCCGGAGCATGGACCACTGGTACTTTCACGGCCTGATCGTTACCGAACGGCGCCTGCTCACCGAATGGTTCACGCAACTGGAAAAACGCCTCGGGCGGGTCATCAAGTCCGAGGATTTCTCGTCCGAGCCAGCGGCTAAAGTTTTGCGGAATGCTTTTATCGCCTTGAAAAGCAAATGGCCTTTCCGGTGTCCGGATGCACCGGGGGGCGTCTGCAACTACTTTTTCGAGGATGGTCAGTATCAGCGGCCGGAAGTAAAAATGGGAAAAAATAAGATGTCCTCTTCACGCTTCGGCGCCATTTTCCGGGAATTGGATTCGGGATTCTCATCACCCTCGGAGGTCAAAGCCGCCGAGGAAAAAATCGAAGCGATGTTGACAGCACTGGTTACAGCAGTTCCTCGACGGGGGTATAAATCAACCCGAAGGCCTCGGCCACAGCCTTGTAAGTCACCTTGCCGTCGATGACGTTGGCGCCCTTTTTGATCTCCTCGTTGGCCTGCATGGCCCCCTTCCAGCCCCGGTTGGCAATCTGCAAGGCATAGGGCAAGGTGGCGTTGGTCAGCGCCAGCGTCGAGGTCTTGGCCACCGCTCCGGGCATGTTGGCCACGCAGTAGTGCACCACCCCGTCGATCACGAAGGTGGGATCGTTGTGGGTGGTGGCCTTGGAGGTCTCGAAGCAGCCCCCCTGGTCGATGGCCACGTCCACCAGCACCGAGCCGTTCTTCATGGTCTCGAGCATGTCGCGGGTCACCAGCTTGGGCGCCTTGGCCCCGGGAATCAAAACCGCCCCGATCACCACGTCGGCCTTTTTGACCAGCTTGCGGATCGTCGCCGGGCTGGACATCAGGGTGAAGCAGTTGGCCGGCATCACGTCGCTTAAATAGCGCAGCCGGTCCAGGTTCATGTCCAGCAGGTACACCTTGGCCCCCAGACCGCAGGCCATCTTGGCCGCGTTGACCCCTACCACGCCGCCGCCGATCACCACCACCGTGGCCGGCTCCACGCCGGGCACTCCGCCCAGAAGAATGCCGTGGCCGCCCTGGGTCATCTCCAGGTACTTGGCCCCTTCCTGGATGGCCATGCGCCCGGCCACCTCGCTCATGGGCGTCAGCAGCGGCAGGCTGCCGTCGGCCTTCTGGATGGTCTCGTAGGCAATGCACACGGCCTTGCTATCGATCAACGCCCGGGTCTGGGGCTCGTCGGCGGCCAGGTGCAGGTAGGTGAACACGATCTGCCCCTCCCGGATCAGATCGTACTCCGGTGGCAAAGGCTCTTTGACGTGCATGACCATGTCGGCCGCAGCGTAAATCTCCTTGGGGGTGGCGACCATTTTGGCTCCGGCCCGGGTGTAGGCGTCGTCGGTAAAACCGCTGCCCGCTCCGGCATTTTTCTCCACCAGTACCTCGTGCCCGCTCTTGACCATCACCTCCACGCCCGCCGGGGTCATGCACACCCGGTTCTCCTCCGACTTGATCTCCTTGAGTATTCCGACAATCATGTTTCCTCCCTTTTGCATGCAGTTAGGATTGAAAACTCCCGCCCAGCTTTGCTCGGATCACCTCTTCCAGGGTTGGCGAACTGTTGTCTTGGTATTCATAGCGTACCCGGATCACCGGCTTGTCCACGGCAACCAGGGCCGCCAGATCGATGGGGGTTGCCGACAGCACCAGATCACATGGGCATGCATTGATGGTCTCCTCCAGGTCCTTGATCTGCCCGGAACTGTACCCCATGGCCGGCAGCAAGGTACCGATGTGACTGTAGGCCGAAAAGGTGTCTACCAGGCTTCCCTTGAGATAGGGGCGCGGGTCGGCCAAAGATGCGGCGCCGAAGCGGCGGGCGGCGATGACACCCGCCCCGTAGGCCATCTCTCCGTGGGTCAGGGTGGGCCCGTCCTCCACCACCAGAACGTGCCGGCCTTTCACCTGGGCAGGGTCATCCACCCGGACTGCGGAGTCGGCCAGAATGATCATCGCCTTCGGATTGTGCTGTTCGATGGTCTTGCGGACCTGCTCCACCTTCTCGGGTTCGGCGCTGTCGACTTTGTTGATCACGGCCACGTCGGCCATGAGAAGATTGGTTTCTCCTGGGTGGTAGCGGGTTTCGTGGCCCGCACGGTGGGGATCGAACACTACGATGTGGACGTCCGGTTTGAAAAACGGGGTATCGTTGTTGCCCCCGTCCCAGACGATCACGTCGGCCTCATTTTCCGCTGCCTTAAGAATCAGGCCATAGTCGACGCCGGCATACACCGCCGCGCCCATGTCGATGATCGGTTCGTACTCCTCGCGCTCCTCGATGGTGCAGCGCTGGCTGTCCAGATCGTCGCGGGAGGAAAAGCGCTGCACGATCTGTTGGGTGAGATCGCCGTAGGGCATGGGATGCCGGACGCAAGCCACCCGCCGGCCCATCTGCTGCAGGATCCGGATGATTTTGCGGCTGGTCTGGGATTTTCCGCAGCCGGTGCGCACCGCGCACACGGAAATCACTTTGCGGCTGGAGGTCAGCATAGTGTAAGGGGCGCCGATTATGATGAAATCGGCGCCGGCGGCGGTAGTCAGGGAAGCCTTGTGCATCACCTCTTCGTGGGTAACGTCGCTGTAGGAAAAGGCCACCAGGTCCACCTTGTGCTTTCGGATCAGTTCGACGAGCCGGCTGTCCCTGTGGATTGGGATGCCTTGGGGATATTGCTTTCCTGAGAGTTGCGCGGGATAGATGCGGCCGTCGATGTCGGGAATCTGGGTGGCGGTGAAGGCAACCACGCGGTATCGCGGGTTGTCCCGGAAGTAGACGTTGAAGTTGTGAAAATCCCGGCCCGCGGCCCCCATGATGATCACGTTCTCCACCACTCGGCACCTCCCTTGATCGTCAAAGGATTCAATAACCGATTATACCAGCGTCCTGGCAAAAAGAAAGGATCAAAGTGAAGGGAACGCCACGATCAGGCCGTTGCTTCTTCGTACCCCGAAGCCAGGGCATCCATCAATTCCTTGACGGAAACGATCTCGTTGACGCGAAAGGCGTTGGCGCCCGCAAAAGCAAAGCCGCTGGTCAACTTGCCGCGCCGGGCTTGGGCCAGAGCCATGCCGATACAGTAGGGGCTTTTTTCCGGATCGCAGGTCTTGATGCAGTGGTAGGGGCATCGAAAAGGACGCCGGATGCCGGCGGCCACATCCGTCAGAAAGCCGTTTTTCAAGGCTCTGCCGGGAAGTCCCACGGGGCTTTGGATCACTGTGAGGTCCTCTTTTCGAGCATCGACGTAGGATTGCTTGAAGGCCGGGTCCGCGTCGCACTCGTGGGTGGCGACGAAGCGGGTGCCCATCTGGACGCCGCTGGCCCCCATTTCCAGGAACCGCCGGATGTCGTCACCATCGTAAATGCCGCCGGCGGCGATCACGGGAATGGTAACGCCGTGCTCGGCGCGCACCGTTTCCATCGCGGCGACGACCTCCGCGACCAGGTTTTCCAGGCAGTACCGGGGATCGTCCAGTTGATCAACCTTGAATCCCAGGTGCCCGCCCGCCTTGGGGCCTTCCACCACAAAAGCGTCGGGCAGGTAGCGGTAGCGCTGGAACCAACGTTTGCAGATCAGGGCCGCGGCACGGGCCGAGGAGACAATGGGTACCAGGCGCGTGCGGTCCCCTTTTTTGAGGAAACCGGGCAGATCCAGTGGCAGGCCGGCACCGGCGAAAATGATGTCGATTTTTTCGGCGATGGCGGTTTTCACCAGTTCGGCAAAATGGGTCAGGGCCACCATGATATTGACGCCGATGATCCCGCGGCTTTTTTCCCGGGCCGTTTGGATCTCCCGGGTCAGGGCACGGCAGTTGGCCGCCAGTCCGTTGGTGGCGACATCTTTTTCGGTAATGCCGGCCATGGCGCCGGCGATCACCCCGATGCCTCCGGCATTGGCCACCGCGGAGGCCAGGCCGGACATGGAAATCCCTACGCCCATACCGCCCTGGACGATGGGCAGGCGGCTGACCAGATGACCGATTTTGAGTTCAGGCAGTTTCATGGATGCACCGTTTTCAGATCCTTTTGGCGTTGTCGAAGGCAATCGGATGAAGAAAGTGTATCCATAGCCAGATAATGAATAAGTAACAATCGGGAAAAGGAGGTATGACAAAAGTTTTACAGTGACTCAAACCTTAGATGGCTGTTGGAAAAACACAATTAAAAAAGCAGAGCCCGAATCGGCTCTGCTTTCATCTCCAAACAATCGATGCTGCCTTTCAGTCTGTTGCATCCATGATGACTACAGCCGTTTTTTCTCGAAAAGAGCAAAGAAGCCGATCACAAGGACCGTGAACCCGAAAATGACAATCCAGTGATTGATTCCCAACAGTTGCGGAACCGTAATTTTACCAAGATTCCCGATCGGTTCAATATAGGTCTTCAACAATGGGTAGGCCCAGGCGTGTATTGCACCTCCTGCAAGCATTCCCAGGATTCCCCAGGCCGCATCGGTCCGACCTTCGCCCAGTGCTCCGCCGGCCGTACCGGGGCAATAACCCAATATGGCCCAGCCGATGCCAAATAACGCGCCTCCTATCATTTGCGCACCGAGGGATGTTCCCTTGAGATTGAGGGTTATCAAACCAAAATCCTTGAGCAGGTAGATACCCACAGCGCCGACTACGATGGCGCTGAGCATGAATTTGAAAATGGTCATATCTTTGAGTCGCAACGCGCCAACCTGCTTGTCAAACCGAAGTACTTCGGCCCGTTGCAGCAGAATCCCGAATAAAACACCGGTAATTAATCCATAAAGCAGGCTCATGATGCCACCTCCTTGTTATTGACGGTCGTATACCAGTTTTGCGGTGATCAGCCCGAAGAGGAAGAAAAATGCAAGTGCAATAAAACCGCTGACGGCCATTTGCGACAGACCGCTCAATCCATGGCCACTGGGACAACCGCCGGCCAGGCGAACACCGAATAAAGCGACGGCACCGCCGGTAAAAGCCGCAGCCGCCCTTTTATAGGGATTACTGCCAAACCGTTCGGCCCACATTGGCGGCACCGGCACATACTTAAAACTGCCACTCATTGTAGATATCACGAAGGAACCCAAAAGGACCCCAATAACAAACATCAATTGCCAGTTGGGAAGGGAGCCCGGCCCGTATTTTCCTCCTTTGGTGGTAAAATAATCGAAACGGTTGGTATCCACCCCTGCCTTTTCTTCGATGAACGCCGCGCTGCGTGAAAAAGTGGTGGATGCACCCATGAATTGACCGGCTACAGCCACTGAAACGACGAGCAATACGCCAGCCAATGCACCTGAAATATATGGATTCCATGATTTTATCGACATAGCTAACCTCCAAAACATGTGGATTGTCTAATTTGTTTTTTTGGATAGAACCGGAGTTGCCGAGAAGGTTACAGATTCAATACCGGTTTTCTCCAGATTTGGCGTGGCTTTGAATGGATTGGGTGTCTTATCGTAGAAGAATTCAAGAAAAAGGCCGACCACAAATCATGTCATCGGCCTTTAGGGATTCGGGCAGGCTACATGTACTTGTCCCGCAGCAGGGTCAGTCGGGTCAAATACCGCTCCCGGTAGGCCAGACCCTTCTGATTGGAGATGTCGTAAAACAGATAGTCGATATAGGGCCGCAAATCGATGCCATAGCGATTGAATTTCTCGTCGTTTGCCCGATCGACGACCAGGATGGAGTAATAGTTTACCAGCATCCGGATTTTGGATTCCCGGCGCAGCAGATAACTTCTTCCCCCAAGGGTGTTGAGAAAATAGCCGGCATAATCGTAGAGCCGTTCCAGGGAAAGCGGCTTCTCGTCTCCCGGCAAAGCCCCACGGCATTCGACGATCCAGGCGTAAAACACCGCCATGGCCGGTTCCAGGACCCGATCTTCCGATGCCAGGATGTCGCCGGCCAGGGTGAGGGCGTCTCTGCCCAGAACCCGGTAAAAATGGGTCACATTTTTCACCAGGCGGAACATGTCCTTCATTTCGGCGATGTTGACGGGCGGGTCGGCCAAAAGTTTTTTGGCGCACTGTCTGAAGAACCCGGCACTGCCTTCTTGGATCTCCCGGCTGGCAAAATAGCTGCGGCCGTCCAGGTAATTGAAAAAGGATCGCATCTGCCCTTCGACCTTGTCGCAGTCGACCGGCAGGGTATCGGCATCCTGTTGCGGGGCCGGGGTGCCGAACACCGTGGGAAACACTTCGTCATCGGGGCGTCGCTGGCGTTCGGTTTCCAACTCGGCCCGCATTTCGTCCAGGTCGGCTTCCATTTTGCGGATGACCTCGACGCATTCGTTCTGGGCCTGTTGGCGAACGATGTCCATCTGTTCCCGATGCCAGCGTTTGACCATGAAAAAGGTCACCAGACCGGCAATAATCAGGGCAAAAACAACGGCAACGGTGGCAAGGGTCCTGTTCGTGGAATTCACATCGATCTCCTTTTAGGCTTCCGTCCGGGTGGTGGTACGATTCGGGCCAATGTCGGGCCGGCGGCAGTCGTCCTTCGGCCATCCAGTATGGCTGCAGCCTCGGCCAGGGCGGCTTCGGCTTCCTCCAACCGGGCCGCGAAACGCTCCCGATGGATACGGGTCAGTTCGCCGGCGCCGGTGGCCTCGACCAGATGCCGGCTGCCGACGGCACGCCGGCCCACATGGGTGACCAGCATGCTCAACGCCAGCATGGCCCAACGCCGGTGGCTGTCGGCCGAAACCGCATCGGGAATATCGCCGCACAGGAATTCATAGCAGACCGGCGGGCGCCCCGCAACTAGGGTGCAGCCTTTCGGGGACAGCCAACCGCGCTTTTTATCGAAAACGGCCTGGGGCGAAAAGCGGCGAACGACCCGTTCCAGAAAAGCGCTTTGTCGGCTTTCCTCACAAAAATGAGGCCGGCAGCAAACGTGCCGGCAGACGGAACAGGCCGGCTGGCAGCGCTGCTCCATCTGCCGTTGAACCCGCTGTTCGAAGTCGCCGTACCGATCGACCATCGAAGCGATTTCTGCCTGGCTTGTACTACCGTTCCGTATCATCGGTATCTCTTCTTAAGTGCCCCCCGCCACGCGAACAATAGCCCAAGCCAGAAGCAGGGCGAAGTCGATCTGCAGCAGCCGCATGCCCCGCCGCCGAAGCCGCCAGGGCGGCAGTGAAAAGGCAACCACGAAACCGCCGGCTGCAAACAGGGGCGTGAGGACGGCCAGGTTGGCCGGATGCCAGTTGGCCACCAGGGACGCCACATACAGGTAGCCCACCCACGCCAGGCTCAGCGCCTTGAGCCGACGTGGGCCCCGCAAAAGGGCGTGGGCTATAGCCGGTAGCACCAGCAGGCTGGCAAAAGGCCCGAAAGCCATTTGTCCGCTGCCCGAAAACAACGGTGCAAAGGGCACCCGGATACCGGCCCCCGTGAACACCGGCAGGACCAGGGCATTATAGACGGCTCCAAGCAGGCCGTTCAGGTCCACCCCCAGCATCCAGTTCAGCATTTTTTGAATCGGTTCGGTGGCATCGACGCTGGCAAACAGGTAGCGAACCAGGTTGGCGCCGGCTTCCATGATGCCACCATTGTCCACGGCCACGCCGGAACCCAACAGCGGATGGCCGTGAGCCAGGTTCATCAGGCCAACGGGAACCTGGGCCAACCCCAGGAGCGGTAGCAGAACCATCGCACCCGCCAGCGGCTTGTCCATGACCATTTCCCGAAACATCAGCCATCCGTGCCGGCGGATCATCACCACCAGCAGCAAAAGAACCATTACCGCAGACAGGGCGATGCTCATGGCATTGGAATCGATGGAGAACAGGATGCTGACGAAAAAAAGCCGCAGGTCCCCGGGTTGATGCTGCTCCAGCAGACGATAGATCAAGACCAGTGAAAAGGCAACGGCTGTGGCGCCAATCAGTTCCGCGGTGGGCCACAGGCCCAGCCAGACCAGACGGGGCATGCTCAGCACCAGCAGGGCCACAGTCAGGGCCATGGGCGGCCAGGCATACCGGCGGGCCAGCGCATAAGTGCAGCATCCGATAGCCAGGTAGGCCAGCAGGCCGAACCCGCAGGCCCGGGCAGCCAGGCCAAAACGGGCGGTGTGAAAAAACAGGGCCGGGGCGTTGAGAACGGGTATCGATCCGGCCTCGGCCAAGGCCTCCTGGCCGCCGCTATACCCTCCGGTTAGAAACTCCGGCGGCATTGGATTCGACGGGAGAAACGCCATTTTAGGATCGCCGAGAACCACCACGCCCAGCATCAAAAGCCCTGCCGTCAGGATGATCCAACCCGGCAGGATTTCCCGGCGAATCATCCCCCGCACCGCGTCCATGCCGGTGTGCACCCAAGGAAGCCATCTTCGACCGCAAACCAGAACGGCGGTCAGAAACGCCCCTTCCATGATCGCTCCGGGCCAGGGCGACCCGACCAGCAAGCTGCACTGGTGAATCAAGGAGAGAAGCACGAAAACCGTCACGACGGCCCCGGCGTAAGCTTCGGCCAGCGTGTAACCCTTTGACCGGAGCCACGCGAATCCCGCCATGACAAATAGCATCGTCTCGGCGATCAGGCCCAGCGCAATGCAAGCCGTCAATGCCAGCCGCCTTTGTCCGCAATTTTAACGTTCAAGGCCCGAATCATTTTGCGCGCGCCTCTTTCTCCGCCTTCTGGGCCTTGAGATGTTCGACGATCTCCTTCATGAAATCCCGCATGTTGCGGGCCAGCCGTTCGCATTCCGGGCAGTATACCTTGCGGAACATCTTTCCGTGGACATCGTTCTGGTGCCAGTACCAGTCGATGTAAGGCGTTCCCTTGCAAAATTTTTTGCCAGTGTACTGGGCGATGGGACACCCCACGCAAATCAGCGGGTAAAAGATGCGGCAGGGCGGGCAATCCAGCACACCGCCGTCGGATCGCTCGCCGGCGATGATCCGCTCCCACTTGCGGACGGAAGCCTCCATGATGGTGATTTTGTTCATTGCTCCAGCTCCTTCCAGAAGCGCCTGTGGGTATGCAGACAGCCTTCCAGGATGGCTTTCAGGCGTCCAGGTTTGGCCTTTGCCGCCATGGCCTCCACATCGGTTTGGGTTCGGCCTGTCAGCTCGTCGATCATGGCCAGGGCCGATTCGGTCAGGGCCTCGGCGTTGTATCCCCCTTCCAGGCAAAAAACGGCCCGGCCCCGGCAGGTTGCTTCGGCGATGTCCAGGATCAGCCGGGTCAATCCAGCAAAGCCGGCCGGCGTCACCCGCATGCCGCCCAGAGGATCGTCAATGTGAATATCGAAACCGGCGGAAACCAGGATCATCTGCGGCTTGAATGCTCGGGCCACGGGCACCAGTAACCGCCGATAGATAGCGGCAAACTCGCCGTCCCCGCACCCCTTGCTCAAAGGCACGTTCATGGTGGTGCCCTCGCCCGGTCCAAGGCCGGTTTCGGTAAGATGCCCGGTGCCGGGGTAGTGGGGGAATTGGTGCGAAGAGAAAAAAAATACGGACGGATCGCGTTCGAATACGTGCTGGGTCCCGTTGCCATGGTGCAGGTCCCAGTCCACCACCAGGACACGCTCCATTCCCATGAAGGTGCGGGCCGCCATGGCGCCGACGGCCACATTGTTGAAAATGCAGTAGCCCATGGCCCGGCTGCGTTCGGCGTGATGCCCTGGAGGACGGGCCAGCACCAGCGCATTGGCCAGCCGCCCTTCGACGACTTGCCGGATGGCTTCGATGGTCCCGCCGACAGCTAGCCTCGCCGTCCGCCATGAACGCTCGCAGGTCAGCGTATCCGTGGACAGGGACGATGCGCCCTGGGTTGCGGTGGCCCGCACCCGTTCCAGGTAGCTTGGGCGGTGCACCAGCAGGATCTGCTCTTCGGTTGCCTCTGGCGGTGCAACGGTGACAAAATAACCGTCTCCGATCGTCTCCTCCAGTTTCCGGTAAAGCATCTCCAGTCGGCGGGGGTGGTCCGGATGGCCCTCGTCGGTCACATGCTCCAGGTAGGCAGGGTCCCATACGATGCCCGTGGGTTTCATCGCCGGGGCCCTTTCTGAAGGCTCTCTTCCTTCGGTTCGGGAACCGTCAGGACGCAGCAGGGGGCGCGGCGCAGCAGGGTCTCGGTGGTCGAACCCGATATCCAGCGTCCCAACCTGGTCGAGCGATGCACACCGACAACGATCAGATCGGCCGCCTGCTGTTGCGCGATGCGCAGTATCATCTCCTGGGGTACGCCGGGTTCCACGGTGACGTCAATGGCGTCGGCGTGGGAAAACCATTGCTGCGCCTGTTCCTGCAGTTGGCGTTTAAACCGAAAGTTCTGCACCTGCTGGCTCTCGCCGTAGGAAGCGGCGTCACCGTCGCTTTCCGGCGGCATGGCCACAGGGCTTTCCAGGGTGTGCACCAGATGCACCCTGGCGCCGGAATCGCTTTGAACCATCTCCAACAGCGGCCCCAACCGCTGCCAATACCCATGGCCGTCGCAACTGACGACCGCCTGCCGGATACCATCCGTACAGTTGCGATTTTCGGCGTCGTCAGTTTTGACCACCAGCATTGGACGGTCCAGTTGGCGTGTCAACCGCTCCACCACCGTACCGACAAAAAGCCGCTGAAATCCGGAAACCCCGTGGCTGGCCGAAACCACCAGCGCCGGCGGCAGACTGTCCACGAAAGCGGTCATCTGCTCCACCGGGTCGCCGAAGCGCACCACTGCCTCCCAGGGTACGGGAGCCCGGGCCATCAGGTCAGCGATCTTTTTCCGGGCTGTTTCGGTGTGCCGGGACAGGTCCCCGCCCCGCTCGAAGACCGCGGTGGCATGAGCCCCGTCCTGGGGATGGTGCACCGCGTGAATCAGATAGAGCGGCAGTCCCGCCCGCCGGGCCAGTGCCACGGCGCGGGAAACCACCAGAGAACTGAAGGGGGAGAAATCGACCGCACAAACGATGGCCTGGATGCGAAGCGGCATGACGGGAATCCTTGTGCTGTAGATCCGGGAAAGGCCAATTTTTAAAAGACATGATCCGTATTGGAGCGCATGTCGGAAGAATCGCGAACAACGGTCGATCCGGATGACTGGATCGCAGTACCTGAACAGGTTGTCGCTTGCCGTGGATATCGTGGCTGAAATTCTGCTTCATTAGTTTAGGAAAAAGCCGACAAACCTGTCAATGCGAATCCACAGGGCGATGCAAATACGGTTGCCCTGCTGCCACCGGAGTTTTAATTTGAACTGACACGCAATTGGGTTTAAAATAACAATCATTATTTTACGTCCATCAATTTGGATGCACTACAGATAGGAGCTGTCATGATCGAAGCCATTGCCAATCTGCTCAAGGTGCTCAACTCGGAGACCAAGCCGGGCCAGATTTCCCTGGCCCTGTGCCTGGCCATGATCGCCGGGTTTACGCCGGTATTGTGCCCCCACAACCTGCTGGTGCTGCTGCTGGTGCTGGTACTACGGGTGAACCTTTCCGCCTTCCTGCTGGGGTGGGCCTTTTTTTCGGGGGTGGCCTACCTGCTGGACCCGCTGTTCCACCGTATCGGCTTGGGCATCCTCACCGCCCCTGCCCTCACCGCGCTGTGGACCGGCTGGTACAATACTGCCTTGTTTCGCCTGGACCGGCTGAACAACACTGTCGTCATGGGAAGCCTGCTCTTTTCCCTGGCGGCCTTTATTCCCGCTTTTTTCCTTTTCAACCTGCTGATTCGGCGCTATCGCGATCATCTTCTCGCCTGGGTGAGAAAAAGCAAGCTGATGAAGGCCCTGGAGGCCAGTAAATTCTACAGCGTGTATCAATCCGTGTCCGGATGGAGAGGAGGTGCCGCATGAAAGGATGGATTCGCTGGAAGGGCCTGATCGCCTTTGTGGTCGCCGTGGTGACTATCGTCCTGGTGTGGTTTCTGGCCGTAGATGCTGTGGTGCGCCGGGTCATCGAAACGGCGGGCACCCGTGTCGTGGGCGCCAGGGTGGATCTGGCCGCCGCTGACCTCTCCCTGTTTCCCACCGGATTGACGCTTGTCGGTCTGGAAGTCACCAATCCGGATGCCCCCATGGAAAACACCGTGGAAGTGAGGAAAATGACCATGGACCTTGATCCCGGCTACCTGATCCGGCGCAAGGTGATCGTCAACAACCTGCAGGTCGAGGGACTTGCCTTCAACACGCCCAGAAAAGCGTCCGGCGAGGTGCCGGAACTGGCCCGAAAAAACCGTGAGAAAAAAGAAAGACAACTGTCCGAAGCCGCCAAGGCGGGCGTGGAAAAGGTTTGCGGATCGTTCAGCATGCCTTCCCTTTCTCAGCCGGACGTGGAAGCGATTCTGGCAAAAGAGTCCCTGGACTCCATCGCCACGGCCAAGGAATTGGATCAGGCGCTGAAAGCCGAACAGGCCAAATGGGAAAAGGAGCTGGAGCGGCTGGCGGACGAAAAGACCCTGGCCGAATACAAAACGCGCATCGAAAAGATCAAAGGCGGCGGCGGCTCGCTGGGCGCGATTTTAGGGGCCGCCGGAGAGGTCCAGCAGTTGCAGGCCGACATCAAAAAGGACCTGGATCGGCTGAAAGCGGCTAAAAAGACCTTCACCACCGATTTCAATGACTACCAGGCCCGGGTGCGCAATCTGGCCAATGCGCCGGCCAAGGACATCCAGCGTCTCACGAACAAGTACAGCCTTTCTCCCGAGGGCCTGTCCAACATGAGCCAGTTGATCTTCGGCCAGCGGCTCTGCGGTTGGGTTCAAACGGCATCGGACTGGTATGCCAAGATCGAACCTTACCTGTCCAACGTTTCCGTCGGCGGGGAAGGAAAGCCGGAGGAGCAAACCCCCTTGCGGGGCAAGGGCAAGAACATCCGTTTTGCCGAGACTCCGCCCATGCCCGATTTTCTCGTTCGCAATCTCAAGATCGATGCCGCGCTACCCGTGGGCAAGCTGACCGGCAAAGCGGAAAACGTCACCCTGGACCAGCACATCCTGGGCCGCCCCATGACCTTTGCCTTCCTGGGCCGGGAGATGAAGCGGATCGCTTCGCTGAATCTGTCCGGAACCGCAAACTACGTGAAACCGGACGCCCCCAAAAACGATGCGAAGCTGACCGTCAAGGGTTTGGGATTGGAGAATCTGTCTCTAATCGACGACAAAGTCCTTCCCCTGGTCCTGCGTCAGGCCACCGGCAATCTGAATCTGAACCTGGAAACGGTGGGCAATGTTCTCGATGCCGCCCTCAAGGCAAATTTCAGCAGCGTCGAATTCGATGCGCAGGCCGCCGGAAAGGCGGCCATGGCCGAGGCCCTGCAGACGGCCCTGTCGGGGATCGACCAATTTTCTCTGACCGCCGATATTGCCGGCACCCTTCAGGCCTACACGGTGGACATCTCCTCGGATCTCGACAAAGTCCTGAAATCCGCCGTGGGCCAACTGGTCAAAAAAGAGGTTGCCAAGTTTCAGGCACAGCTCGAGCAGAAGATCTCAGCCCGGCTTCAGGGCCCCATGCAGCAGGCCCAAAGCAGCCTGTCGGGTCTGGGCGACATCGAAACGGAGCTGACCAACCGGTTGAACCTGGGGAACAATCTGCTCAAAGGACTGAAGCTGCCGTTTTAAATGGTCCCGGACATCGTGAGTCATGCAACCTCATCTTCGTATACGGTCTTTGATTGTCCCGATCTTAATTCTGCTCGTCGTCTTTGAAAGCGTTGGACTGGCACAGGATTACGGGATCTCCCTGATTGTCGGTCAATTGACCGAGGAGAAATGGGAGGATGCCATCCTTCCCGATGCCGATTATGCCGATGCCACGCTTGGGGTGATGGCCGGATCATGGACGCCGTTCCGTTTTTTCGACGACAAGCTTTCCTGTGAGTTGGAGGCACAGATCGGCAAATACTTCGGGGACCAGGATCACTGGGAATTCAATCTTCCCGTAATCGCATTGCGCTGGCACCGGTTTCCCTGGGACCGCTATCTGGCCAACACCATTGCCTGGGGAATCGGCCCCTCATACGCCACCGAGGTCCCGTATGTCGAGCTGGAAACCAACGACGGCAGCAGCCGTTGGCTGATTTACTGGTATGGGGAGTTGACTTTTGCTCCGCCGGTTGCGAGCTGGGAATTGCTGCTGAGGCTTCATCATCGATCCGACGGTTTCGGTTCCGTCGCCGAAGACGGCGGCTCGAACGCTGTTTGTACAGGATTGCGCTATCGGTTTTAGCTTGATCGGCCTCAAAGGCAGGATCAGCCAGGGAGTTTTTATTTTATCCACTTCTAATCATTGATCAGCCATCGCAACAACCTGATTTTACGTATCCATTTTATCGACAATATTTGTCAGAGAACCTTCATTTTTTGGCAATATCTCGAACAAGCAGCCCATCAACATCCCGTAACTATTTGAAAATTTGCATATTTTATTATGGCAGGTTTTTTGCTTCTTCTCTCCTTGAGATTCTTTTCAGACCTTGAGTCTTCAAGGAGGAAGCGTCATGTTTATACCCAATTATTTTTACCCAAACGATGAATGCACGCGAACAAAATCTGACAAGTCGCTCCATCGAATACTCTCTGTAGTACCTGAAAGCATGGTTAGAAAAGGGAAGACGAGCAAATGTTTAATATATCCTGTAAGGGTAATTAAAAAACTTTGGACACATTGTGGGGGTGGCGCCCTCGGATCTGGATAGGTTTGTGTCGATTGTTATCCAAATTAGCTTGGTTTTGGTGACATGATGGCAAGCCAATTACAAAAAACACTCAAATCCGGTGGCAGGTTTGCAAGCATCGAAAGACCTCGCGATTAATACTTTCGAATTGAAACGAATCGCAAATCCAAAGGGTTGATGCCGGATGAATTTATATTCGACGCCATTAGTGAAGCTTGCCGCGGTTCACAAAGAACAGCGCAGAATAAATCGGCTTTGATTTTTCAGGAAAATTGTAACCTTATTACGATTCCAATAAGCGTAGTTTTTCTCTTCGCTCCGATAGCCCCGAAGATTCTGGAAGCAAACGATCGTTATTAAGAACCAACCCCTCCCTTTCGATGGTATCCACGCCCTCTGCTGTAATTTCGAACCCGCCGGTTTCCGTTCGAACGATTAGCTTTCTTTCCTTTAGATACCAGATATGGAAGTCCAACGTCTCTCCGGGCCATTCCATCAGATTTTCCAATTGAACGATCCCTACGCCGGAATTGGATGGATCTTCCCGTCGTTTGGTATATAATATGGAGAGAATTGTTCTGCGGATATGCTGATCCGAACCGAAACCTTCAGATTTGAAAGCTTGGGCAATGGCCTTCCACTGTTTGTTCTTTGATGGTTCGTACTTGGCGTCATATGCTGCTCTTGTGACAGGGTTGGATAGAATCTTATAGGCGTTGGTTACTGTTTCGAATTTCTCGATATCTCCAGTTTCATCGTTATCGGTATGGTATTTTTTAGCCAACAACCGATATACTCTTTCAATTGTTTCCGAATCAGCATTGGAACTGATCTGCAGGTTTTCATAGTGATCACAAAATGTTTTATCTAACATTTCAGGTCCTTTCTGCTTAGTGGAATCGTTCTTTCGAGCAATGGTACCTGTGAAGCAATAGTCGAAACAAAGTTACATCAAGTAGTACCGAACAATTAAAGCAAATTGCGCGCCACTTAATTTTTCCCTTTGACTTCTTTTATGTTGTCTCTCGATCCTCCTCCCTACCAAACCCGCAAGACTTCTCAACTTTTTTAGTCAAGTTTGCAAGATATGTACGCTACACGCAGAAGACAATTGGGAAGTAATTCAACTCTCATTATTACCTTTTTTTCATAATTTTAAAGTCTGCTGGGTCTCGATTTCTGTGGGGCATTTTGTGCGAAATACCATTTTTCCGAAAATATTTATTTTTTTGCGTGCTGAACATACTGCAGATAGCGATATACAAAATTCGCTTTTCTGAAAAGCCATTATATTCTCTTCATATTGTTTTTATTATATTATTTAATTTTTATGTGAGTCCAATCTCTCTTTTTGATTCCAATTTTGCTTTCCTTACCATATCATCGCCGGCCTCATCTTTACTATCTGTTCTGTTTTTTGGCATGCTACATGCTTAAAGTTAAAGTAGGTTTGGGAAAAACGTCCCAATTATGAAATTGAATGGGCAATATAGAATTCTAAATGCTGAAAGGATGCTCATTCCACATCTTAAAGGAAGGGAGGTGAACACGCGGCGTAGAGGGGTTTAAAAGTTTAGGGACACAAAAGATTTTAAGTTGGAACCCGGAACCATTTCTTAAAACCAATTTTAAAGGAGAATGAAAGTGAAAAGACTGATTGCATTTTTCAAGGAAGAAGATGGGCTGGAGACTGTTGAGTACGGAATCATTCTTGGCCTTATTGTTGCCGGAACAATAGGTTTGGTCGTTACGATTGGCAACTGGGTAAACACTTCTTTCACAAATGTCAGCACTGAGTTGACTGCTAATCCGCCAAATTAATATTTCAACTCAAAGTAATTTTTCTTTCCTCCGAATGTAGCAGAATTCGGAGGACAGAAATAATCAAATTAAAGGTATTAGACTACTTTTGCCAAAGGAGAAAGAAAGTGAAAAAACTGATTGCATTTTTTAAAGAAGAAGATGGGCTGGAGACTGTTGAGTACGGAATCATTCTTGGCCTTATTGTTGCCGGAACAATAGGTTTGGTCGTTACGATTGGCAACTGGGTAAACACTTCTTTCACAAATGTCAGCACTGAGCTGACTGCTAATCCGCCAAATTAATATTTCGACTCAAAGTAATTTTTTCTGTCCTCCGAATGTAGCAGAATTCGGAGGACAGAAAAAATTAAATTAAAGGCATTATACTACCATGACATTAACACCTTACATACTTGTATCCGCGGGGATATCGATCGCTGTGGTAGAAGACCTAAGACGTCAGAAAATACCTAATGTTGTCACTTATTCAATGATGCTTTTTGGTATAATTTTTCATATCGTTAATGCAGGCTTAGCTGGTCTGATATTTAGTATCGAAGGCATGTTCGTGGGAACAGGTATTTTTATCATTCCATATCTATTAGGAGGTATGGGTGCAGGGGATGCTAAACTAATGGGAGGCGTCGGAGCCATTTTAGGGGTCACCGGCGTTATCATTGCTGCTGTAATTTCTATTCTATTAGGTCTGATTTACGCAATTATACTTCTTTTGATCAATTGGAGCTTCGGGCGGTCTTTTCTCAAGAGATCC
This sequence comes from Desulfosarcina widdelii, assembly GCF_009688965.1. GTDB lineage: Bacteria > Desulfobacterota > Desulfobacteria > Desulfobacterales > Desulfosarcinaceae > Desulfosarcina > Desulfosarcina widdelii. The sequence continues at coordinate 2,468,349 of NZ_AP021875.1, forward strand.
TACACAACATTAAAAACATTTCTCTTCACAAAGCAATGGGTTCCAATTCCACCCCCAAAAGGAGAAAAACAACCAGTGTTATGTTACGCACTGCCGATTGCAGTGGGAACATTGTACACCGTTTATATAAAATTTACCGGCAGCGGCTTGATTCAAGATCTGCTGGGGTTTCAGTTTGTCATTTAACTATCGAAGGAGGCCCATCATGGGTAGATGGAAAGCATTTATACCGATCGCATTGGCATTGGTGATCGCAGTTGGTGGAAGCGTCTTTCTGTACAAATGGTTGAAAATTAAAACTGCTCCTAAAGAAGTGGTGCAAAAGGTGGAGTCTGAAGCCGTAAACGTGGTTGTCGCGGTTGTGGACCTGCCTTGGGGAACCAAGATCCAGAAGGAGATGCTCAAGACCGCACCTTTCCTAAAGGAAAGCCTCCCCAATGGGTATCAATCCGACCCCAACAAACTCGTGGGTCGGGTGGTGATCTCACCGCTTCAGGCAACTGAGGCGGTGCTGGAATCACGCCTGGCTCCCGAGAACGTCACTGTCGGCGGCGTCTCAGCCGTTATCAAACCGGGCATGCGGGCCATCGCCGTGAAAGGCAATAAGATTATCGGTATCTCGGGATTTATCAAACCCGGCAATCGGGTGGACGTGCTGGTTACCCTGAAGGATCCCAGAAACAAATCGGAAACGACCAAAATGGTCCTGAGCAACGTTCTGGTCCTGGCTACCGGCACTGAAATTCAGGAAAACCAGGACGGCAAGGCGAGCCCAGTGGACGTATACACCCTGGAAGTGGATCCCGAGCAGGCTGAACGGCTGGCCCTTTCGGCTGCCGAAGGCAAGCTGCAGTTCGCCTTGCGAAACAACATGGATATGGAAACCGTACTCACCAAGGGGGCCACAATTCCTAAGACACTTGCTTCACTGCGAGGGGCCGACCCCAAAGTCAAGACGCCGACAAAGGTCAAAACCTGGGTGCCCCGAAAACGCAGCCTTACCGTTGAAACGATCAAGGGGGATAAAGTCGGCAAACAGAAGTTCAATCTCTGATTCTAATTGAAGGAAAGGGGTATCCGTTATGCTTCTGGTTAAACAATCAAAAAACCTTCGGGCGGCAGTCCTTGTCACAATATTGATCCTATTAATGGTGGACATATCGTGGTCGGCCGAGTTGCTGATGGCTTCACAGACTCACACGGTAAAAAAGCTAAATCTTCTTGTGGGGAAGTCCATCGTCCTGAAGAGTGAGGCTTCCGCCAAACGAATTTCCATCGCGAACCCGGATATTGCCGATTTCGTGTTGATCTCTCCCAATGAGGTGTACATTACCGCCAAGAGCGTCGGGACCACGAATATGACATTGTGGCAAAAGCAAGGTGGCTACCAGGTTTTCGATTTACATGTCGGGTTTGATGTTTCCTTATTAAAACAGGATCTCAACCAAATTTTACCCGAAGAAAAAGACCTTCGTGTGACAGCAGCAAAAGATTCCATCACCCTTTCTGGAAGGGTTTCCGATGCAGCCAACCTCTCCCGGGTGCTGACCATAGCTCGTTCCTACGCTCCGGGAGGCAAGGTCAACAACTTGGTCGAGGTCCGCGGCGTCCAGCAGGTCATGCTGGAAGTTCGTGTCGCCGAAATGCAGCGCAGCCTGGGCAAACGCATGGGAGTCAACTTCAACTATCTGAGCCAGAGCGGCAATTACGGTTTCAGCTTTTTAGGGGGGCTAAGCGGGCTCAACGAGGATGGTGAATTGATATTCAGTGACTCGGTCAATGCGCTTTTCGAGTTCACCAGCAACGGCACTAACTGGATGGGCTTCATCGACGCACTCAAATCAGACGGATTGGTTAAGGTCCTCGCCGAACCCACCCTTATCGCCATGAGCGGGGAATCCGCCTATTTTCTGGCCGGCGGAGAATTTCCCATCCCAGTGCCCTCGGGTGATGGCGACATCACTATCGATTACAGGGAGTTCGGAGTGCGCCTGGCTTTCACACCAACGGTTCTGTCTGGCAACAAAATCAACATTCGGGTAGCGCCTGAGGTATCCGAACTCGATTTCACCACCGCAGTACAGTTTGAAGGGTTTGTCACCCCGGGTCTATCGACTCGAAAAACGGAGACTGTGATCGAGTTGGCCGATGGCCAGAGTTTTGCCATCGCTGGGCTTCTCAGGGATACGGCCAGGGATACGATCGATAAATTCCCTTTCTTGGGAGATATTCCTGTGTTAGGTGCGCTGTTTCGCAGCCGATCCTACCAGAAAAATGAAACCGAGTTGGTCATTATCGCCACTCCCCATTTGGTAAAGCCCCTAGACATGAAAAATCAGACCCTGCCAACGGATTTCTATACTGAACCCAACGATGCGGAATTCTATGTTCTGGGGGTGATGGAAGGAGAAAACACGGGCAGTCCGACGAACCTTATTGGTGATCTTGACGGGGAGTTCGGACATGCCATGCCGGAAAAAAAATAATGCGCCATTAACAAATCATCGATCAGCGAGGAAAAACCATGTTGATGAATCTATCTAAAACAATTGTTGCGACTATCATTGCGATCGGACTTGTGGGATGCGCCCAATTCAATATGAATGATATCGACACGCCGTTGGAAAAAAACTGGGGCCGATCCTTCGAATCCGCCAAATACAACCAAATCCTTGATCCGGAATCCGAAGAAAACCTAGATCCAATAGAGGGTCTGGCAGGCTCGAAGGCAGAACATATTGTGGATTCTCATATCGGTTGTGGTGAAGGCAATGCCTCGAAAAAGAATGAGAATTGATATCTGATTCTCGATGAAACGCCATCCGATGATACATAGATTTTTGAGGAGATCCCTTTATGAATAGCAGCCATAAAATAAAAATATTTCAAAACGAGCATGGTGGCTCTCTTATTGAATTCGCCATTGTCATGCCTCTACTTCTCGTAATTCTTTTCGCTATCATCGAGTTCGGCATTCTATTATATAACCAAGCGGTAATCACCAATGCCAGCCGCGAAGGTGTTCGATTCGGCATCGTCGCCCGGGCACCAAGGTATACCACCGAGGAAATCGATACATACGTAACTTCCTTTTGCGACAACAATTTGTTGATAACTTTTGGTGGGTGGACAGCCCCTACGGTGACGGTGAATTTTGACGAAGGGCAGGATTTTGGCGACCCCCTGTCGGTTCAGATTCAGTGGCCCCACACATTCCTCGCACTACCGAATCTTCCCGGTGTCGGACTCTCTAATCCGATGACGCTCTCAGCTTATACGGTGATGAACTATGAGTAAGCATAAAAAAAAGGCATATAAATTAGTGCGGCGTTGTCTCCCGCCCAGAGTTAATAACCAGAATGGTGCGGTGTTGATATTCGTGGCCGTCGCGCTCGTTGCATTTCTGGCCTTCACAGCCCTGGCCATCGATATCGGCCGGTATATGGTTGTTCGCAATGAATTGCAAAATATTGCTGACGGTTCGTCATTGGCTGCTTGCGGTGTATTAGGAAGTATTTACCAGAATATGCCGTCGACGCAACAGCCCAACTATGTGTGTGGCACCAACGACGCGGATACTATTAAAGCGACGGCCGTGACGCTTGCCTCCAAAAACAGAGCGGGAGGGTTAGATAATATCGTCATACTTCCAGAAGATGTTATGATTGGGCAGTGGGATGGCAATTCCTTTACCCAAACTAATGATCAACCGGATGCTGTTAGAGTGATTGCGCGTCGTGATTCAAATGCCAACAACCCAATAACTACCTTTTTTGCCAGAATAATAGGCATCGATACCATGGACGTCTGGATGGATGCCACCGCGGCATTGACAGGGCAAAGCACAACGGAACCGGGGGAACTGGAACTCCCTATCGGAATATCAGACTATTTTTATCAAGATGGAAATTTTTGCAACGATTTCATAGTGTTCAATCCAACCAACGACCCTGATTCCTGTGCGGGTTGGAATAGTTACGATATATATCCGCCCAATGACAATTTACTCCGAGAGATTCTTAACGGTGATCCGAGCAGCCCCGAAACTACAGCTGGAGAAACAGAATTCAATTTTATCGGTGGCAATCTGAGTAATCCAACTTTTGACGCTCTTCTTATGCTCTTCAAGCGGAAAGGCTATGATATTGATCAGAACGGCGATCCAGTAGCAACTGAAACCACCTATGACGAAGACGGAAACCCCGTAGAAGTTCCAACAACTGGATCTTTGTCTGAAGACGATGGTGATGTGGTCCCGATAGCAGAAGATGGGGAGCCGCTTTATGGTGAAGATGGAAACATTCGTACGGATGATGAGGGAACGCCTCTAGAGCAGGCTCTTTATCCAGACGGGACACCAAGAAATCTCCACCGATGGGAAACCTCCGTCGTGGTTTACGACGGTGGCGGTACATGTGAAAACCCAAACGATTCATTAACAATCTTAGGCTACACGAGGGTTGTCATGACCAATGTCGAGACGGCACCGGAAAAGAGAATCGAAGGCGAAATATTGTGCGATTTGTTTTCCGAATACCACACAAGGGGCGGTGGCGGAGAGTATGGTGTCAAAGGAACAATACCAGGACTGGTCGAATAGACAGCGTATCAGGCAGGCGCCAATGGAGAAAAAAGATGATTGATCAAAAGCCTTCCATAAGCATCAGGTTGAGAGACAGGCAAGCCCAGAAAGCACTGGAACATATCGTTCTGAGCGCAGGCAGGTATCGCACCTCATCTTCCAAGGAGCGTCCTGACCTTCTGATAGTTGAATTGACCGATAATTTCGAAGCCGAGTTCAGCCAAATAGAATCCTTGCTGCAAAATAATGCGATCGGTGAGGTGTTCGTCACAGCGGCACAGCATGATACGGCCCTGCTGCGGCAGGCCATGCGTGTCGGCGCCAAGGAATTTCTCTCCCTACCCATTGATGAAATAGAAGTCAATAATGCCCTGGATGCATTTCAGAAACGCCGCAAGCATGCCACAGTAAACGAACAAGCAGCCCATAATGGGAAGATTATCCACATGATGGGTGCTAAAGGGGGCGTAGGCACAACCACCGTGGCCGTCAACCTGGCGATGATGCTCGCAGAATTGAAAAATGCCGGCTCCATTGCCATGGTGGACCTCAACACCGTGTTTGGTGAAATCCCGTTGTTCTTGTCAGTCAAGCCCAACTATCACTGGGGTCAGATCGCCAAGAATATGAATCGCCTTGACACCACCTTTCTGCTCAATGCCATGGCCAAACATACTTCGGGTCTGCATATCCTCCCCTCCCCCAGTTATTTGAACGGGCATCCGCCGGCAACACCCCAAATGATGGAGCAACTGTTGACCGCAATGAAAAAGACTTTTGACTACATCATAGTGGATGCCGGCTTGTCTTTGGAAGGACCGGCCTTAAAGACGATCGAGATGTCCGATCAGGTAATCCTGATTTCTCTTTTAAATCTGCCCTGTCTGAACAACACCAGAAATCTTCTGAAGTCCATGATCGGGTTGGGGACTGTCCAGGAAGGCCAGATCCGCATCGTGATCAACCGTTATCTGAAGAATGCGGACATATCTCTCAAGGAAGCAGAGGAAAGTATACGCAAGGAAATCTTCTGGAATATCCCCAACGACTACAAGACATCCATGTCGGCCATTAACCGGGGTGTGCCCCTATACGAGGTTTCTCCCCGGGCAAACATCAGCAAGAGCATGGCGGGATTTACCGACACCCTGATCAGCGGCGGCAAGCGAAAAGCCCCCAAAAAAAGCTGGCGTCTGTTTGGACGCTAAACCGTAGATATCGAAGCCGATAGAAAGATATAGGCATATAAGGAGGAAATCATTGTGGATACCAACATTATACCGCTGACGGATATGATGGAAACGGATGACAGGAACTTATTGCCCGATGAATACTTCGAGCTAAAAAGTCAAATCCACGACCGTTTGCTCGATCTGGTTGACCTGTCTATTCTGGATCGCGTTGAACCGGATATGCTCAAGCCGGAGTTGCGGTCGGTGGTTCAAAAAATTCTGCAAGAAGACCTCAATACAGTTCCTTTGAATGCCGAAGAAAAGGAAAAGCTTTTTATTGAAATCCTCGACGAAGTTTTGGGCTTCGGCCCGCTGGAACCCCTGCTGCAGGACCCAACCGTCTCGGATATCCTGGTCAACACCTATCAACAGGTGTACGTGGAACGTTTCGGCCGTCTGGAAGCCACAGACGTACGCTTCAAAGACGACGAACACCTGCGGAAGATTATCGATAAAATTGTTTCGGCCGTGGGCCGTCGCATCGATGAATCGTCGCCTATGGTCGATGCCCGTTTGCTGGACGGTTCCCGGGTCAATGCCATCATACCGCCCCTGGCCTTGGACGGCCCGATGCTGTCCATACGGCGCTTTTCCGTCGACCCATTGGAACTGGAAGATTTGATAGAATTTAAAACGCTCGTTCCCCAGGTAGGTGAGTTTTTGAAAGGGATTGTTAAATCTCGCCTGAACGTTCTCATTGCCGGTGGAACCGGAAGCGGGAAAACCACTTTCCTCAATGTTCTCTCTCGTTTTATTCCATCCAAGGAGCGCATCGTTACCATCGAAGATTCGGCGGAACTACAACTAAAACAACAGCATGTTGTTCGTCTGGAAACCCGCCCGCCCAACATCGAAGGCAAGGGAGAGGTCACCCAGCGGGATCTGGTGATCAACAGCCTGCGCATGCGGCCTGACCGCATCATATTGGGTGAGGTCCGCGGCAAAGAGGCCTTCGACATGTTACAGGCCATGAACACCGGCCACGATGGCTCCCTGACCACCATCCACGCCAACTCCCCCAGGGACGCGCTGATGCGGCTTGAAACGATGGTAGCCATGGCCAACTTCGAAATTCCCAGCCAATTTCTGCGCCGTTATATCAGTTCCGCCATCGATGTGGTGATTCACCTGGCCCGCTTGACGGACGGCTCGAGAAAACTGATCAGCCTTCAGGAAATCACCGGCATGGAAGGCGACACGATTACCACTCAAGAGGTTTTTTCTTTTCAGCAAAAGGGTATTGATTCGGCCGGCAAAGTCAGGGGCCAATTCGCTTTCGGCGGTGTACGGCCAAAGTTCATCGAGCGGTTTCGAATGGCAGGGATCAACGTCTCACCAACCTTGTTCGATCCTTCCAACATCACGGAGGTTTGAAACGAAAGGGCTTGCTATGAATATCCTGTGGATCAGTCTAATTTTATTTACCCTTACACTTCTTGTACTGGAATTATCGATCTATGCCTACCGCAGCTTCATGCATCCGGACCGGGCTGAAACGCTTCGCCGGCTTCGGCAGGGCGTCGTTGAGGATAAAGGTGGGCAGGCCGAAAATATTTACAAAAAAAACACATTGAGTGAAGTACCGTTCATCCACCGCATTCTTTCCGTCACTCCCGGAATTGATCGATTGCAACTAATGATGAATCAGGCCAACGTAGAATTTACGTTGGGATTTCTAATCCTATTAAGCATGGCCTTGGGGTTGATAACCTTTTTACTTTGCCAGATGGTTTTGAAAAATTTTGTTCTAACGCTATTGCTCACAACTTGTACGGCTGGCTTGCCGCTGCTCTATGTTAGATCGAAGAAAATCAAGCGAATGGCTCATTTTGAAAAGCAACTTCCGGAAGCTCTGGGGCTGATCGCAAGGGCACTCAGGGCTGGCCATGCCTTTACAAGTGGAATGAAACTCGCTGCTGATGAATTTAGCGATCCACTCGGTCCTGAGTTCGCCGAAACCCTGGATGAGATCAATTTCGGCCAAAGTGTCGCGGAAGCCCTAAAAAATCTTGTCCGTAGGGTGGACTGTCCCGATCTGAACTTCTTTGTCGTCTCAGTGATTATGCAGCGGGAAACCGGTGGGAATTTGGCCGAAATCATCGATGGACTAGCCCATCTGATACGCGAGCGATTCAAGTTTAGGGGGAAAGTACGGACGCTGACCGCCGAGGGAAGATTATCAGCAGTGGTCCTGTATATCCTTCCGGTCCTTTTAGCTGGATTTCTTTTTCTTTTCCACCCGGATGTCGTTGCCCCGCTACATGAAGATCCGGTCGGCAGAATGCTGGCCTCAATCATGATTGGGCTGATGGTTTTAGCTTATTTTATGATCAAACGGATTATCAAAGTGGAAGTTTAGAACATTTCCTCAGGAGGATAAAAAAAATGATTTTATCAGACGAAAATATCATAATGTTAATGGCATCCTTGGCGTTTGTCGTACTCTGCCTCCTGAGCATGGGCATTTTGATATATATAAGGAAAAAACGTTATCAACGTTCGGTAATAAAAAAAATTCAAGCAACCGATGACGACTGGAGTGCAATCGAAAACCACAATGAGTCATTAGATATATCTGGTGCTAACAAATCTAAAAATTTTTTTCTCAATATACTAAGCATGATCGGCTTAAAAACGAATCCTAACAGATCTGGAGAGGAAGCCGACATCAAAATCAAATTCTTACGAGCAGGCTTACGAGGCAAAAATATCCCAACCATATTTTGGGGTGTGAAGTTTCTTTTGGCTATCGGCTTGCCGGTTTCGTTTATAATATCCGCGTTTCTGTTTTTCCCGGACATGAAAAATCAGGCCGTACTCTGGATCGCTATCTTTTTATCTTTGCTTGGGCTTTATCTTCCTGACCTCTGGTTGAAACTCAAAACGTCCAAAAGAAAGGATAAAATTACCAAGGGATTTCCGGATGCGCTCGATCTGCTGGTTGTTTGCGTTGAAGCGGGTATGGGGCTGGATGGAGCTATAAATCGTGTAGGGAAGGAATTGGAATTAAATCAACCGGAGTTAAGCGAAGAATTCAACGCGTTAAATTTGGAGTTGCGGGCAGGAAAGGCTCGGCCAACAGCCCTTAAAAACCTGGCGAAACGGACGGATATTGATGATGTGAACAGCCTGGTAACGGTTTTGCTCCAGACCGATCGTTTCGGAACCAGTGTGGCGAAGGCTCTGAGAGTATTTTCGGATAGTTTCAGAACTGCACGATACCAACGTGCTGAAGAAGCTGCCGCCAAAATGGCCACCAAACTCCTCTTCCCACTGGCTGTATGTATTTTCCCGGCCATGTTTGTCGTAATTTTAGGGCCAATTTGTATTACGATCTATCGTGTTATGATCAATCCCTCATAATGTGATGCTGCAATAGGAATAACTATGAAAACATATCATTTTCGTTTGCCGAATAAGATGAGTCTGTTCCTTTTATTGATTATGGTTGTGAGCTTGAGCATGTCGGGTTGTGCCACATCAAATAAAATCGGAGTATCCAAACCCAAAAAACCTTTTTTTTCAGCTAACAACAAGATGGATAGTACACCGGAACCCGCACTGAACCAGACACTCCCGGATATGACCAGCAGGGACCTGGAAGAATTGGGGGACCGTCAATTCGGCAGCAAAGACTATTACCTGGCCTTCCTTCAGTATGGCAAGGCGTTGAAACTCGATCCGGACAACGTTCGTCTTTACTGCAAGCAGGGATTGGTTCTGCTGCAAACAGCCAAATATGAAGATGCCGTCAAATCCTTTCAGGAGGCTGTGAAGAAGCAACCGAGGTACGCCGCCGCCCATGAAGGCATGGGCACGGCATTTTTCAGGATGGGCCAATACCAGCTGGCCATCCTCTCTTTTGACAAAACCCTCGAACTGAATCCCGGATCCTGGGAAGCCCGAAATTATCTGGGCAACATCTACGATATTCAGAAGCAATACGACAAGGCCTCGCGGGAGTATGCGGAAGCCATTCTGCTCAAACCGCAGGATGGCTTGCTCTACAACAACCTGGGCGTTTCCCTGTCCCTGGCCGGACGCTACGAAGAATCCATCAGCACCTTTAAGCGGGCACTGCGCACCAACGGCCCGAAAGATAAAATTTACAATAATCTCGGATTGGTTCTTGCCCGTACAGGCCGCTACGACGGGGCTTTGGAAGCCTTCAGACAAGGGTCCAACACCGCCCGGGCTTACAACAATTTAGGCTGCGTACTGATGGCTCAGGGAGAATATCAGAAAGCGGCCCAATCGTTCAACCAGGCCATCGCATCCAGTCCGAAATTCTACGAGAAGGCCTACGAGAACCTGAAGAAGGTGGAGATGCGAAAATTCTATTAGGAGCACCGCCATCCATCTTCAGTAGCGGCCATTTTTGTTGCATCATACCCGATGCATTCCTGTCCAGGAGATACACCATGAAAAAAAAACAAAAACCTGTCGAACCCCCGAAAAGCGCAAGATGGATGCAGTACCTCGAGATGGTCGGGGATGGCCTTGCCGCAGCTGGTAAACCGGCGATGATCACCATGTTCGGTTTGGTTTGCATCTGGACCGTCGCCCGGGTGATGGAAGCCCTGCATGGAAATCCGGTTCTGGATATGACCCTCACCAACTGGTTTGGTTTGATCGTTTGGGTCCTGTTATCGGTGTGGATGACCGGATTGGCAGTCGCCTCTGCTCGGGAGTATAAGAAAATCGATAACAAAAAGGCTTTCTGGTTTGCCTGGGCCCTGTTGGGTGTCATTGTCCTGCTTCTTTCTTTCAGTATAGAAGGCTTTTACAACGCATCGGCGGGCTTATTGGCGCTTCTGGCAGGATCTCCCGAAACGTCCCAACAGAATCTCTTTCTATTGGTGAAATTTCATCCGCTCAACCCTCTGCTGGCATTCAATCTGATTATCTTTAAACTCACGGGGATTTCCTGGGGCATCGAATCGATCGCGCCCTTTGTCTGGAGTTGGAAGGCACTCTTTGTCTTTTTCGTCTGGAGTTGCGCCCTTGGAATCGTTCTCCTGATGCGCAAGGACAACTGGGGGGCCAAGGCATTCCACCTCTCCCTTGCGGTTATGGGAGTCGCCGCTCTGATCGTTTTTAAATCGATCCACAAGCCGACAGCCGAGATCCTGATTGTCTTCCAGGCGGCGGTTCCGATGTTGTTACTTTTTCAGGTTCTGCTGTTCTATGCATCTGCCAGAACGCTTGTAATGGACGGCAAGGGAAAACCAGCCGCCCCGGCGTCCCCTGAATATTCTACGTCCGGGGAACACCAGCAGGACGGAAATTCAACCCAACGGACAATCGGCCTTCCTCCTGCGGCTATCCGGCTGGCCGTATTCATCGTATTGATCCTGCCGATACTGGCCGATCTGCAGGGCCGATATCAGCTTTCCATGGCATCTGCCCGCATCGTTGCCGAAGTGTCGGAGAATCAGGCCCCAGCATCACAAAAAATGGTTGCGGTTGCCCCCATCAGTGTTCGAAGCGGACCGGCCATCGGAGACGATGTTCTCGGAATCTTGCCCAAGGGGACGCGTATTACTGTCACAGATGAAAAATTCAACTGGGCGAATATCGGGAAAAACAGATGGATCCCCGTGAAGTTCCTGCGGCCGCTGACGCCGCATAAAACGGCATCATCATGACTTCAGCGTAAGGGATAGTGTTTTTTGTGGACACGTTTTCAATCACGGCAAGGATTCATAAGCAAAGAGGTTACAAAATGAAAAAGTCGATCGCAGCTTCCGTGAAAGTATCGGTAATTATCTGCACAGCGGCTTTCCTGTTTTCGGCCTGCACCTTGTTCCAGGGCAATGAAGGCCGCAACCGGACCGCATTTTCCCAACAACCATCCATATATCACGGAAAAATCAGCACCAACAGCGATGAATCCAGGGATCACTATTCCATGGGCTGCGTGTTTCAGGAAAAAGGCAAGCATCGTTTGGCCGTTGCGGAGTTTGAAGCCGCCGTGCAGACCGATCCGGACAACGCAATGGCCTACAACGCAAAGGGGATTTCACTGGACAGGATGGGAGAATATTCCAAAGCACAAACCGCCTATCTTGCGGCCTTGGCCATCCATCTAGACCGGTCCGATGTTCTCAACAACCTTGGTTATTCCTATCTTCTGCAAGCCCGTCCCGAGCTGGCCGTCGACTATCTTACCAGAGCCGTGGCCCTGGATCAGGAAAACGAACGTTACCGCAATAACCTTGGTGTCGCTTATGCCCGAATCGGAGACCACGAGGCCGCCCTCCAGACGTTCCTGGCCGCGGGTGATAAGGCCCGGGCCTACTCGAATATGGGCCGCCTATACTACCGCGAGGGGGATTACGACCGCGCCGCCCAGCACTTTTCCATGGCATCGGCATTGAAACCGTCGGACACTGACAGCGGCAACGGTCTTATCGCCGCCACCAGCCTCGCCCGGATCCATGAGGAAAAGCAAGAAATGCTCGACAATACCGAGGAAAAACGTCAAGGCCTGGAAGAAGACGATCTCACGGCCCGCTATGATGCGGACGGCTTTACCACCATCCCGGCCGGTGCCATTGAAGACCCGGAGATCATCGAAATTGAACCGGCATACATGGCGATCCTAAACGAGAAGACCGAAGATCGGAACGATCAACCCATCTACACCGTCTCCCTGGCCGAGTTCGGCAGCGCTGAAGGCCAGAACGCTGCCATCCGGAAGACGATGGAGGTCGAACGCAATGGGATAATCCACGAATCCAGGGCCCCGGAACTGTTGGGCCTGGATGGGACCGACATTCAGCGCCAGCCCATGCGCCGAGTCAAGATCGAGGTCTCCAATGGCAATGGTTTACGGCACATGGCCAGGAACGTAGGCACTTACCTGACCGGTAAAGGTTTCATTCTGATGTACCTCTCCAACGCAGACCACTTCAACCATGTGGGAACCAGCATCTATTACACAAAAGAAAATGCTGAAGAAGCCTACCGCCTGTCCCAGGAACTTCCGGGCCTGCAGACCCTTGAAGAAGTTCAGGATATCAGGAATGGAAACGCCGGTATCCGTGTGCGTATCGGCAGGGATCTCACGAACCATTTGAGTCTGTTCGAAATGGGGTAATGCCTTCGTGTTCATTGCTGAATCTTTTCATATAAAAAAATCATGAGGATCGACCCGTTCAAAGTATGGATGAAGATACTAAATCATATCGTTAAAGGAGGTTGAGATGGTTAACCGTGAAATGCGTCCGTTTTTGGCAATTCTTCTCTTCGTGGTGGTTACACTCTTTTTTGCCGGCAGTGTTCAGGCAGAAGAAAAACAGTATTATGTGGGAATCGGGGGCAGCTACATGTTTCCCAATTTTGACTATGAGGATGTTGTTGATTGGGACAGTTATGCATGGGGGATTAATGCGAAATTTGGGTATCGGCTCGCCCGTACGCTGTATCTTCAAATGGATGTCGATTATGTCCTTCCCATCGATGGAGTCCTGAAATCCGACGATTCCGTCGGTGGTGATGTAGAAATCCTGACCGGTATTGTCTCTTTGAAAGGGTATTTCCCAAGGTTCACGATGATAAAGCCGTATGTTATCGCTGGAGCCGGAATCATGCATTACAACGTAGATTATAACGATGAGGCCTATGCCGTAGCCGATGCCAACGGGTTTCAATTACCGGATGATGAAGAAACCTCTTTATGCTTCAAAGTCGGCGGCGGTGTGGACTTTCTTATCCATGATTCCGTCTCCTTCGGAATCGAAGGCAACTACACCGGAGGGATGGAAGAGGTCGACGAGGTTGAATACATCACTATCGGCGCAGGCTTTAACGTTTATTTTTAGTTTTGGTTTGCCGACTGCCATTTAAAATGGCCCGGAAGGACATCATGGAAGTCAATCTTAAAAAAACAAGCAGCGAATCTGTAAGGCCACTGTTCACACCCGAGGTTTCCGACAGTTTGAGCGGTTTGGATATCCCCGACACCCTGGTGGAAGATCTGATCCTCAGGCGGCTTTACACAACCGGAACCAACAGTTTAAAGGCGCTGAGCCAGGCCCTGAAGCTCTCCTATTCGGTTGTACAGGAAATTTTCGAACGGCTCCGCAAAGAGCAGTTCTTTGAAATTAAAGGCATGCAGGACCGGGATTATATCTTCACGTTGTCCGGCAAAGGCCAGGAGTTCGCCAGGAAGAGTTATGAGATGTGCCGCTACGTCGGACCGGCACCGGTATCACTCGACGCCTATCGAAATGCGGTCATGGCGCAGAAAGGCAAGGTCAGCGTAAATCGATCCAGCCTCCGTTCGCTATTTTCCGACCTGGTGCTGACCGACAACCTCCTGGATCAACTGGGACCTGCCTTGAATTCCCAGAATTCCATCTTTTTGTATGGCTCTACGGGCAACGGCAAAACAAGTCTCGCGAGCCGCATGGCCAGGATCTATGACGACGTCATTGCCGTTCCCTATGCGGTGGAGTTCGACCGTCAGATCATTGTGGTCTATGATCCGGTTTTCCATGAACGCGTGGATACGGCGGTCCAGGCGATAGACCCCCGCTGGGTGCTGTGCCGCCGGCCGTGTGTAATTGTCGGGGGGGAATTGACGGCAAATATGCTGGAATTGAAGATGGACGAAAGCACCGGTGTGTATGCGGCGCCGCTGCAGATGAAGGCCAACAACGGCATGTTTGTCATCGATGACTTCGGGCGTCAGATCCTTTCACCGGAGTATCTGTTGAACCGATGGATCGTACCGTTGGACAGACGCGTCGATTATCTGAGCCTGACCTATGGGGTAAAATTTGAAATCCCTTTCCAAGAGACGGTTGTGTTTTCAACCAACTTTGATCCGTCGAAGCTTGCGGATGAAGCCTTTTTGAGACGGATTCAGAATAAAATTTATGTGGAACCGGTGGGCCCCGAAGTATTCGACCAGATTTTTATCCGTGTCGTGGAAAACAAGAATTTAAAAAGCGAGCCCGGCAGTTCCAAGTTCCTTCGAAACCTCTGTTCCGAATTGATGGGCAGGGAGCTTCGGGCATGTTATCCGGATGACATCATCACCATTATTGAGGCAATCTCCGCTTATGAGGAAGTTCCGGTTTTGATTAGCAAAGACAACCTGAAACGAGCGGCAGACATTTATTTTACCCAGACGCTTACGGTTACAGATACCTAAAGCAGGCGTTTCGCCTTTGTCGAAAAATAGACGAACGCTATGATTTCAGTAGGTTATTTTCAGTTTTCTGCCTCAAAAGGTCAAATCAAGGATTTGCGAATACGAGATTTCTTGCGAATGATCGATTTGAATCGGAAAAGCTGTCTTTTCACCCCCCACTCCTACTTATTTTCTTCACTCGATAAGCAGGGTAGTGACTTTGAGGATATCTATCGGTGATCAATTTGCGTAGAACAATTTTTTTCCTAATTCTCGTCGGGATTCTATCCTCCCTTGTTCACGCTGCAGGTATGTATCACATCGGAAAAGACGAAGGCGGCGTCTATATGGATACCGATCAAGACGGATCATGGTACATCGATCCAGACCATATTCGGGATTTCTCCATAGGAGAGGCCGGAACGTATACCATCAAAGCGGATAGCAACGGCACCTTCCTTATTACCTCCAAGGGGAACAAATATTACATCAACCGCAAGGCACAGGAACGATGGGAAAACGAATTACAGACGTTTAATGAAAAGCAGCGTCAGAAATTAAATGAAACCCAGGTGAATCTGCTGGACGGCAACCATGTGCTGATTCCGGTGACTTTAGGATATGGTAACAATGAACTGGAAATCACAATGCTTTTGGATACTGGCGCGAGCATTACGGTCCTCCACCGGAATGTTGCCGAGAAACTGAACCTGAAAAGCATCAGTAAGGCCAAACTGATGATCGCAGGGGGCCAAGTCCTGGATAGCGACATCGTAAAATTGGATTACGCGAAAGTGGGCCCGATAAAGAAGCAAGGATTTGAGGCCAGTGTGATTCAACATACAGGCCCCCCAACACCCTACGAAGGATTATTGGGGATGAATTTCCTGAAGGGGTTGGATTATCGGATCGATTATGAACGGGAGCGAATTCTTTGGAAACCGTAAAATCCCAACAATTATACTTATGCCCGTGAACCACAATACAATTCAAGTCATCAATTCGGCAATTGTGAAGCTCTTGCGTCCCCTTATCCGCATGGCAATGAAAAGAGGCATCTCCTATGGGCACTTCTCTTCATTGGTCAAATGGGTATTTTACGATATCGCTAAAAATGATCTTACAATCAAAGGTAGAAAGCAGACCCAATCTCGCATTTCCGTATTAACAGGGTTCTCGCGAAAGGAAGTCAAACATCTATCGGAGATCGATCCCCCATCGAGTCAGAAAGTGTTTGACCGAAACAATCGCTGCGCACGTGTAATATCCGGGTGGCGAAGAGAAACCGACTTCGTTGATAAAAAAGGAAAACCGATCATTATACCCATTTACGGCAAAGGTACGACATTTGATACGTTGGTAAAAAAATTCAGTGGCGATATACCCACTCGGGCGATAATGGATGAATTGCTTCGAGTCGGTGCTGTACAACTGGAATCGGAGCAACGTCTTCGTTTGATTACGGATGTATTCGTGCCGACTTTGGACGAAGTCAGCAAATTCCAAATATTAGGCACTGATGTCGGATTATTAATCTCGACGATAGAAAACAATATCGAGTTTGGAATTAAGCAACCATTTTTTCAGAGAAAAGTGTATTATGACAATGTTCCCGATGAAGTTATTCCAGACATAAGAAGAATGTCTAATAAGTCTGCACAAATACTTATAAACGACATGGACAGATACATCGCAATTAATGATCGCGACGTTAACCCCAAACTTGAGGGATCAGGGCGCAATATTGTGGGTATCGGAATTTACTATTTTGAGAAACCATATAAAAATTTTTACGAAGATTAGATCCCATTTTATCAGAATGAAAAATTATACCTAACTAATCATTTAGTCTATTTGAAAACTGATCAAAAGATCCAGGTTAAGTTATGATTATTTTTCCTTTCTCACTTTTAATTCTAATCTTAGTTTGCATATTTCTATATTCTCCAAGTGGAATAAGATATCATGTAAAATTTTATACAAGGCTCTATTCCAGACTTTTAAATTCGAGGATATACCATAAAGATGCCATGACTTATCTCGTAATTTTCTATTTGAATAGCGCACCCGAATGGAAATGTAACTATATGAGAGGCAGGCTAATAGAATACTTTAAAAGTTTTGATCAATTTATTCTAAATATAACTCTTTTCCATTATAGTATTCATCCTTGGCAACAAAACTGGCAGACCGATGTACTGAACAAGAAGATATCCATAGATAGTATAACAAATAATGTTAAAAATTATTTAACGATCTATAAAAAGAAGTACCTTATCACAGAATTTAACCAAACAATAGAACATCAACCTATATTTACTGATTTAAATTTTAAAATCGCAAAAAACCTAATCGGATTTACAGAAAAAATTTATGATATGGAGATAATTTCTGATAATTTATGCTTTAATAAAAATCTTGACATCTTGAAAGAAGAAATAAATTTTTTAGATGGAATCATTCAGAAACAAAAAATAATTAATCAATTCACATAAAAAATATTTTTACGCATATTAAATTCATAAATTTTGTCCGTTCTATTGCAGTTTCTCCTATAATTTCCAAGTACCATACCAATATTTATCGAGAACATTTTGGCGGCAACCCGAGGGCAAATTCAGCACTTCTTTGGACCCAAATTTCCAGATCCGGCTTCTTATTCTCACCCTCAAAAGAGACCATGACCCATCCCTTCATCGGCCGACCGCTTGTGTCGAATTCTCTGGCCTCGGGGAGGGTTAGATATTTTTCGTAATTCTGGGGGCCCACGCGAACGATTAGGTCATTGCTTAGAACCCCACAGGCCATGTTGCCATGCAGGAGAAAGCCAACTCCGCCGAACATTTTTTTCATGGTAAAACCTGGCTTTTCTCTTAAAAGCGCTTCCACTTTCCCGGCAAGGTGCTCATTGTATGCCATGCGATTTCATCCTTTTGGCTGCTGTCGGAAAGTTCATTCGTAAGTTATCAAGTTCAGGCTTATTCCCTGCGGATCCTTTATTACACAAAAACGGCCAACCTTGGGGATATCGGTAGGTGGGAGAATAACCTCTCCGCCCAAGTTTTCGACCCTTTTGGCAGAGGCTTCAACATCATCAACGGTGATGTATGGATCCCAGCAGGGGATAACGTCGTCGGAAACGTTTCCATCCTTTAGCATCATGCCGCCAAGCATGGTTCCTTCTTTATGAATCAGCAGGTATGGGTTGCCGTATATGTTCTCTGTTTCAATAAACGTCCAACCAAGCAGCTCACCGTAAAATTTCTTTGCAGAATTCAGGTCAGTTGTTATCAACTCGTTTAGACTGAAATGACCGTGTTTCCTTGAGTCCAATCCGATTCCTCTCTTTTCAATACTTTGCGAAATGTTGTTTCCCCGACATCATCCAATTCTTGACGGATTCGTAAAAAGTCCGAAACCGCAAGTTGGCGTCCATTCCGGCGCATGCCGGCGCACGTAGTGAAGCTTTAGCGCTATCCATTCATTTCAACACCTTCTGGATGCCGGATCAAGTCCGGCATGACGAGTCTGGGACTTTTTACGAGGCCATCCAATTCTTATTTCTTCAGACTTTTCCCGATACTCCAGGCTTTCCCGAGATTTTCTCCAATAGACCAATACTGGTTGTCCGGCATTGTCAATGTGAAGGGGTTGACCTTTTTGATATCCAGCATGTTACCCGTCATATATTTTTCTTCAGTAAAAACCTCTTTCGGCTCTCCGATGTAAAGCGTATTAAACGGAAGTTTAACGGCATCAAACAAAGATAATGAAATAGAGACGGGGCATTCTTGAATGAGTGGTGCTTTGTCCAACTCACCAAAGAAAACGTTGAAAAGGCCGGACTTGTCTGTCTTTTTGCCGGAGACCAATCCACAATAATCCGTTTCTTCGATTAACGAAACATCAGGGATGTTAATACTGAATTCTCTGTTTTCGTCTATGCCCTTATTGGTATGATGCGGCCCTAACGCTATGGCAACCAGAGGAGGCTTGAAATTGACTCTTGAAACCCAACCAACGGCCATGAAATTTGCCTTTCCATCCACGACAGACCCTGCCAGGACCATGGGCATGGGGTATAAAAAAGCAGCTCCGGCATCAATTTTGATCTTTTCCATAGTATGCTCCTCAGTATAAGCTTTTTTAGGTTTCACCAAAATTGCGATAGCGTAAAGCTCGGCCATGATGATTCTTGGGTCTTATCGACTGCATCTACTGGTTTGATGGGCTCATTTCCTGGGCCTCATTCCAGGAATAAACATCGGGGTCCGCTGCCGATAGGCGACGTACGCTTCACCAAACCGCTTTACCAGCTCCGGTTCCTCGATGGCTTTGAGCTCCGATACGTTTGCCAGGATATAAAGCGGCGTGAAAAAGACGACAAGGGAGAGCGACTTGATGGCGAATCCAATCCCGAAAAGGAGGATAAAGACGCCCGTCAACATCGGGTTCCGGGCAAATCTGTACGGTCCGGTTGTGACAAGCTCAGGCGGAGGATTGAACGGAACCGGCGTCCCTTTCACCTTGAGGAAGTGAAGCGCTGACCATGCCATCACGCCGGTACCCACGAAAATGAATATCACCGCAATAAACCAGGATAGTCCTTCTGGCAACGGCCATGGAAGAGAGAGCCATCGATCCGTATGCATGGCCAGTGTCACGAAAAGTCCGGTGAACACCCCGAAAAGGATAAATCCGACCGGGGTGAGCAGCATTCGCGTCTTTCTGGTCCCTTTCGCTGCGCGATAAAGGAAATTAATCCAACAATCACGGATGCCCATATTTCGCCCTATTTCAGATTGCCGCTTAACTCCCTATGGTTTCATCTTAAACCTGAAATAGGTTAAAGATATCTGAATAAATCTTTTGTTTCCTCAAAATATGTTTCAACGCCAATTTCCTTCATGCGCGTATTCATCTGGCGCCATCGCTTTTCCAGATGAGGATCGAAATTCGTTTTGCTACAAGGGAATTCGTCACATTGAAAACAAAAATCCACTCCCTTGTCCTTATAGCAATTGACGACACCACAATTCGGATATTTGCATGTACCCTGCCGGCAACCCTTACAGTCCGGGTCAGTAAAATAGGCGAGCATTTCTTTAAATTGCGGATAGTTCGTAAATACTGGAAGAAATTTTGAAAAACGTTCGGCATAAATATCGAAATTTCCGACCAATTCTTGAATCTTTTTACTATGAAAAGCAATTTCTCCTTTTGTAAAGGCGAAACACTTACGGCAGCTTACAATGTCAGCCCAAATTTTCAACAGAAAGCTGAACTTTGAATCCTCATAGCCGGGCCAGATTTTTCAGACGAGTCAGCACCTCCCAAGAAAAGGCTTCGCTCTGGCAGGGGAAGATTGCGTTGTTGGTAAAAATGGGGTCGGCTTCCAGATCGTAGCGCGAAGCGGCGACCGCGTCGGCCCACATGGGCGTGTGAGGGATGGGCGTGTAATGGGCGATCACCGGGGTAACCCCGGCCCGCTTGACCACCGCAATGGATTCCTCGACGCCGGCCGCCCGCTGCCCGGGCAGGCCGGCCAAAAGATAAGCGCCCACCTGGTCGGCACGAAATCCTGCGGACTGGAGATGTCTCACCGCCCGCAAGAACTCCGCTTCGGTTACCTTTTTGTCCATCGAGCCGCGCCGGTCAAAGGCCGTGGTCTCCAATCCCAAACGGATGGTGTGGAAACCGGCCCGGAACATCAAATGCGCCAGGGGTTCGGTGATTTCACGAATATGCAGGGCATTGGGAGTATGCAGCCGGATGTCCATGCCCGCGGCGATAATCTTCTCCAACAGGGGGATGGCGTGGCGGTCGGCGTCAACCAGCAGGGCGTCGTCGTAAAATGCAAAATCCCGCGCGCCATGATTCGTGTGCCAATACACCATCTCCTCTACCACCGATGCCGGACTGCGCCGCTTCATCCGGGGCTGCAAGCGGTGGGAGGCGCAGTAGGCGCATCGGAAGGGGCAGCCTAATGAAGTGAGAACCGGTGCATGAACCAGGCGGCGTTCCAGATCCAGGACCGGCCGGGGGAATGAATCCAGGCCGTTGGGGTCGAAGTGCGGTTCCGGCGACCAGCCGGTGAGTTCAGACACCATGGACAAAATCTCGTTTTCGCCCGGCCCGGTGACCAACCGATCCGCGCCACTGGTTTGCCGGGCGTGCTTGCTGCACAGCGTGGCATAAACCCCGCCCAACACCACCGGCACGTCGTGCAGGGCCGATTTGACCAGAGCGATGGTTTCCCGAACCCCCGGATACCAGTAGGTCATCAGGGAGGTGACCAGCACCAGATCGACCGGCGGCAGGGCCTTCAGATCCCGGACAAACCAATCCGGATCGATGCCGTAGCGGCTATAGGTCCGCGGAATGTCCGCCAGTCCCGGCGGTTTGGCAATGGTGGTTTTGCGATACGGCCCGCGGCCGCAGCGCGCCGAAGGTGAAGAAGATTCCGGCGCCGAGGGGTGAAACCGGTCCAGGCAGTCCAGGTAGGAAACCTTGGCCCCATGGTCCCGCAGGATGCCGCCGAGGGTCATCAGCCCCAGGGGCTTGGCCCAGAAGTCATACGCCGCGAAATCGTGAATCCAGGGGTTGATTAGAAGAATGTGGGGGGCGTGGGGGGTTGTCATGTTGATACTTATGATGGACTCGCAAGGAGCAGGAAATCGCGAGTTTTCGTCATTCCGGCGTATGCTGGAATCCTTTCATTTCAATACATTCTGGATGCCGGATCAAGTCCGGCATGACGAGCCTGGGACTTTTTGCGAAATCATCACTTTTGCTTGAGGAAACATTTTCTTTTAAAAGTATAGCCTTATTTAGTGCCTTTCCAGAAATAGGCAAATTGGGTCGAGATCGAGGCGCACGAAAAATTTTACCACAGGTATATGGTTGATATTCCGAGGATAAAATTTTTCGCGCAACAAAGATATCGGGCCAATTGGCCATTTCTGGATGGGCACTATATGGCGTCCGGGAAATACGTCATGGATATCTTCTTCAACTCCCGCTGGCTGAACAGCAGGGTGTAGGTTTCCACGCCCGCTTTTTCCGACATCTTCCGGGCCGTTTCGCGGCAGTCTTCCTCACTCTTGCCATGAATCATGGTGTACAGGTTGTAAGGCCAGTCTTCAGCGGGGTCGCGGCGGTAGCAGTGGGAGACAGCCCGAAAGGATGCCATGATATGACCGACCTCTTCGATGCGGTCCTCGTCCACCTGCCAGGCGGTCATGGCATTGGCCTGGTAGCCGGATTTCTGATGGCGCAGGGTAGCGCCAAAACGACGGATGACCCCTCGTTCGGTGAGATCTTTCAGGGTTTCGATCAGGATCTCTTCCGGGATGCCGATTTCCTCGGCCAGGGCCTGGTAAGGCCGGGATACGATTGGGATGTCCCCCTGAATGGAGGCGATTACTTTCTTCTCGAGATCGGTGAGCATGAGCGTTTGGTTATCCACTTTTTTACGAATTCGTCAATGTTCGGGAAAGAGTTCATGGATTTTTTCTTCACTGGCCCCGCAAACACCCCGCTCGGTGATAAAACCGGTAACCAGGCGCGCCGGGGTGACGTCGAATGCGAAGTCCGCCGCCGGACTGGTTTCCGGCGGCACCAGTACCCGGGTGAGCTGCCCGTCGGCCAACCCCTGGATGTAGCGCACTTCGTCCGGACTGCGCTCCTCGATGGGAATCTCCTTCACACCGTCGGTCATGGTCCAGTCGAAGGTCGAAGACGGCAGGGCCACGTAAAAGGGAATCCCGTTGTCTTTGGCCGCCAGGGCCTTGAGATAGGTGCCGATCTTGTTGGCCACATCCCCGGTGTGGGTGGAACGGTCGGTGCCCACGATCACCATGTCCACGCGTCCGTGCTGCATGAGATGGCCGCCGGCGTTGTCGGTAATCACCGTGTGGGGCACGCCGTGCTTGCCCAGTTCCCAGGCCGTGAGCCGGGCGCCCTGGTTCAAGGGCCGGGTTTCATCCACCCACACGTGCAGATCTACACCGCGGTTGAAGGCTTCGTAGATCGGCGCGGTGGCCGTACCGTACTCGATGCAGGCCAGCCAGCCGGCATTGCAATGGGTGAGAATATTTACCGGCCCCCGGTCTTTCTCGTGGCGGATGGCTTCGACGATTTCGGCCCCGTGCACACCGATCATGCGGCAGTTCTCCGCCTCCTCCTCGGCAATGGCAGCAGCTTCGTCGCGGGCGGCGTCGATGCAGGCCTCCACCGATCCAGCGGTTCGGACAATCGCGAGCACCCGGTCTACGGCCCAGGCCAAGTTCACGGCAGTGGGCCTGGCGGCCTTGAGCCGCCGGCATTCCTTTTCGATGAACGCCATAGGATCGTTTTTCAATCCGGCGTTCAAGGCGGCAATCATCACGCCATAGGCGCCGGTGGCGCCGATTAGGGGCGCACCTCGGACGAACATTTCTACAATGGCATGGATGACTTCGTCCACCTGGGTCAGATCGGCGACCACGAAGCGGTGGGGCAGCTGGCGCTGGTCGATGACCTTCACCGTGGTACGGTCGTCATCCAGCCATATGGGACGGATCTGATTGCCGTCGACGAGCATGGAGTCTTCCTTTTTCTACAGTAATTGACAGCGATTCCAGTCGAGCGAACCGCAGGCAAGGCTTACCACAAAACGGACGGATTGAAAAGAAAAGGGCCGCCGGCGAACCAATGCGACTCTGCCCATAAGGACCGAACAGTTTATCTTGACATCAAGACTTATCGTCTTACCGTAAATTTCTAGAGTCCTGATCTCAGTAAATAAGGGAGCGATTGCAAACCTATTATCTCGCCATAAAGATAAAAAATGGAGGTGCTCCATGGCCCCGATCAATGACAGCATGGCCGTTGCCGGCATTCACCATATTACCGCCGTGGCTTCATCCGCCGCGGAAAATTTAGACTTCTATACCGGCGTCCTGCAACTGCGCCTGGTAAAGAAAACCGTCAATTTCGATGATCCGTACACCTATCACCTATACTACGGCGATCAAACGGGTCGCCCCGGCACCATCCTGACCTTCTTTCCCTGGGAGCAGGTTCGTCCGGGCACGCCTGGCGCCGGATCGGTGTCAGCCGTGGCATTTGCCGTTCCTCCGGGAGCGTTGAACCACTGGTGCGATCACCTGACAGACTGCCGGATCCCTTTTGACGAGACTGCCCGTTTCGGCGAGAACGTGATCCATTTTACCGACCCCCATGGCCTGCCCCTGGAACTCGTCGCACAGCCGCCGGCCCGCGACGAACAAGAAGCTTCGGCAGAACCTGAAATCGAAACCGCGATCCAGGGATTTCACTCGGCCACGGTGCTGCTGAACCGCATGGAAGATACCGAAGCACTAATCGCAAAGGTGATGGGGATGGTTCCGGTCGGGCGGGAAGGCAGCCGATATCGGTTTGCCATGGACGACCTGAAATCCGCAGGCCAATTGTTCGATGTGGTCATCGACCCCTCAGCCCCGCCGGTCCAGCCCGGCGGCGGCACGGTGCACCATATCGCCTTTCGCACCCGGGACAGCCAGGAGCAGATCAAATGGCAGGCAAAGCTTCGCGACCATGGCCTACAGGTAACCGAGGTCCGCGACCGCAAGTACTTTCAATCCATCTACTTTCGTGAACCGGGCGGGGTGCTGTTCGAAATCGCCACCGACCCTCCCGGATTCACCGTGGACGAAGCTCCCCACAGTCTGGGAAGGGACCTCAAGCTGCCCGGCCAGTATGAACCGTTGCGAACGGACATCAAGGCAAAACTGCCTTCGCTGATGCCAGACTGAAAAGCGCTTTCGTGTATTACTCCTCGGTATAGTATACACCCGGGATCCAGCTTTTTTTCAGTTTGGCCGTCTTGTCCCCCGGATCGGCCGTTTCGTCGATGAATTTGAAGTTGTGCTTGCCGATGCGAATGAGATCGCCGTGAGATAGCTTATGGCGTTCGATAGGCTCCCCGTTGACAAAGGTCTGGTTGGTGCTTTCCAGATCCTGGATAAAATGGTCTTTTCCGCCGGGAGCATCCGCGTTGGGGAGAACTTCGATGCGGGCATGCTTCTGACTGGCCAGCATGTCGTCGATGAAAACGTCGCTGTCCGTCTTGCGCCCGATGCGAATTTGGGATTTGTCCAGCGGTATCCGTTTCAGGGTCAATCCTTCGTGGACCAGAACGAGCATGGCCATTTTCCTTCTCCCATGGTTGACGAATTCGTAAAAACTTCGAAATTATCATATTTTCGTCATTCCGGCGCAGGCCGGAATCCAGTTGTTTCAATATGTTCTGGATGCCGGATCAGGTCCGGCATGACGAGTTTGGTACTTTTTTACGAATCCGTCGGAAATGCGATTTTTTACGAGTTCATCATGCTTTAATCACAATCGTTTCAGGCAATCGTCTATGGCCTTGGCAACGTCGGCAGCGGAATCATAGCGTTTCCGCCTGTCCTTGGCCAGCAGTTTGTTGACCAGGGTTCTGACGCAGGGCGGGATGTCCTCGGCCACCTTGGTCAGCGGTTTGGGGCGGCTGTTGGCGATGGCATACAATACCGCGCTCATTGAATCCCCCTTGAAGGGTTTGGTTCCGCTGAGCATTTCATAGAAAACGATCCCCAGGGAGAAAAGGTCCGACCGGCCGTCAAGCCGCTTGCCGTCCACCTGCTCCGGGCTCATGTAATTCGGGGTGCCCAGCACCACACCGGTGCGCGTCTGGGAGGCATCCATCACGTGGGCAATGCTGAAATCGGTGACCTTGACCCGTCCGTCTTCCAGCCTCATGATGTTGGCGGGCTTGATGTCGCGGTGAATCACGCCCTGGGTGTGGGCGTAGTCCAAAGCGGCGGTCACGTCCGCCATCACCGCCAGCACCTCGGGGACCGGCAGCAAGTGCCCCTTGATGCAAACCCAGGTCAGGTTGTCGCCCTTGAGAAGTTCCATGGCAATGTAGGCCATGTCGTGCTCTTCGCCCACATCGTAGATGGAAACGATGTTGGGATGGGACAGGTTGCCGGCGGCCTCGGCTTCCCGGAAAAAGCGGTTCTTGACGTCGGGCAGTTCGGCCGGCTCCACCTCGGCATATTCCAGCGTCTTGATGGCCACCTCGCGGTTGATCTTGGGGTCGCGTCCCAGATAAACCGTGCCCATCCCCCCGCGCCCGAGTTCCTGTAGAATTTCGTAACGGCCGAAGGTGGGTTTGGCGTCGCCGCCAGCCATCATCAGCGGCTTTTCTCCCCTCGCCCCCCCAACCAGCGTGTTGTCCAGTTCTGCGAATCGCTTGATGCGCTTGTTCACATCCCTGTATGTACCGGCCGACCGGATGTGGCGGTAAATGTCCAGAGCCTTGTTGAACATCCGCTTGCGCTCGAAATCCAGGGCCAGGTTATACAGCAGATGTTTGACGCTGCGATCCTTTACCGGACACTGCATGAACTTTTCGTGGGCCATATCGAGCATGCCCTGGCCCTGGTAGGAAAGTCCCTGGGTGGTAAGGGCCTCCAGCTGCGCCGCCTGCATCCGCCGCGAGGCGACGGTAAGCTGCAGGACGAGAAAACCCACCACGGCCAGGGTTGCCGGGGCCATCACCTCGACCTTGTAGCCATATCCCAGCAGCAGGCCCACGGCGGCAGCATACCAGGTCGCCAGAAAAATCAGCAGAATGCCGGCCCCGAGCCTCAGGCTCACCCGGGGAATGACCAGGGCCAGAAAAGTGGCGAAATAGAGTACCACCCCGATTTCCAGGATCCGTGTCCACGACGGCCGCGAGATCCTTTCTGGGGACAGGATGTCAGCCAGGGCGTCGGCCATGACCTCGACTTCCGGCGACCGATCGTTCAGCCCCATCCGGAAAACCCGGGCCAGCGGTTGGGCGGTGATCCCGATCAGCACGATCCGGTCTTTGAATACCACGGGGTCGATCTCCCCGTTGACGATTTCGGAAAATGAAAACCGCCGCTGCCGGGTCCAATCTTCGTCATGGATCACCGGGATGCGATAGGCATCGTCGGCGACAAGATCGATCTTACCGGCGTTAAGGTGGGGTTGGCCGAACAGATCCAGCCCCACGGCCAGGTCCTTCAGACGTGCTCCCGAGGATTTGAGCGCCAGTTGCAGGGCAAAGGCGGGCAGCAGGCGTCCCTGGCAGGCGATCAGCAGCGGCAGATGCCGGATCCGGCCATCGTCGTCTTCATTCAGGTTGAGGTACCCTAAAGCGCCGGCTTTACCGGCCAGGTTGGCAAAAGGTGCGATCACCCGATTTCCCATGGGCGGTCCCTGGAAACCGGCACCGATGGCACGAAGCGCCTCCTGCTGCCTGCCGGATGCCACAGCAGGCAGGACCCGCGGGTTCAGGGAGTTGACGATCACCAGGCCGGACGGATCGACGGATTCCACATCGGCCGGCGCATCCATGGAAACGTAGAGCGGCAGCACTGCGTTGCGGGTCCGGCGAACGGCCTCAATGAGGATGGCATCCTGATCCAGGCGGGTTTCCAGCGTGGCCAGCAGCTCGTCGAACCGCGCGGTTGTGGAACGGTCTCCGTTCCATTGCGGGTCGGCCAGTTGCCTCCGCATTTCCTGGACGACGGCCAGGCCCTCGCCACGGTCCGGCTGGGTGTAGAGCAGGCATAACCCGACCGCGGCGGCATTGTTTTCGGACAGCAGATTCAACAGTTCGGCGATGCGCGACCGGGGCCAGGGCCAACCGCCAAACTGTTCGATGCTGCGGTCATCGATGGCCACAATGGCAATGGGCAGGTCTTCCGGGTGTCCGACCCGACCGGCCCAGAAATCGAAGTTGCGGTTTTCGACAGCGGTCCAGGGGGCAAAAGAGGCAACCATTGCTATCAAAACCAGAAGCGTCAGCAAAACAATCTGGATCAATGGGGTGGTGAGTATCCTTTTCAGCATGTTCGCTTCCGATTTTCTCCCGGACTGCCGGCGATCTGTATCTCAAAAGCCCACCGCCCGTATATTCCATGACACACATGCGGCAAAGCGCCGATCCGCGGACCGCTCATTCGCCGGCACCGCTGCAACGCCTTCATTCCTGCATCGCCGCCTATCAATTAACCATCGGTTCGGTTTCGGTTATCTTTAATAGCGTTATCGCATCGCTTATCGAACCATCGAATATCATGCAAAATCAATGCAAATTTGGCAAGAGCGCCGGCATCGATTTTTTCGCACGGAGAATTGACGCAAAGCGGCTACCATTTTCTCACGTCACCGAACACCCGCTTAGTAGGTAATTTGATGAAGCCCCCTCCGAAGGGGGCGAAAACCCAAACCCATGAACGCCGAACATCGTACGTCCAACATCGAACTTCGAATTTGGTATTCTATCGTTCTTATAAAGATTAAAGCCTTTTTTAACAGACCGCACCTACGATTGGTGATTCTTTTAAACCGATTGACGGAGCGAAGCGATCTCCGCATTCGACGTTGGACGTTCGATGTTCAATGTTCGACGTTCAGATAACCATTCGCCGATCGAGTGTCTCGCCGGACCGGTCCGAACCACTTCGGATCGCTCGGGCACAGCCGGAGTTTTAATTTACTGAAATCATTTTTATTTTGATGTGATCACACGCGGCAGGCCAACTGCAGGAAGCGTTGAATCGGTTCTGGAAACAAGGGATCTTGACGCTCCCCAGGCGATGCACTGGATCGCGAGTGAGCATGAATGACAGGGTGTGGAGGCAGGTTCGAAAAGGTGTAAGCGTTCACAGGGCACCGCATCTGCTTTGTTCCCGGGCATTTGAAGTACGGAATAGTACGTCTGCATGCCCGGCGCCTCGCATCTACGGCAGCCTGTAAACGCTTACCGTGCGAGGGATTGAAATTCATTGGGCGCTTCAACCCCGTGAACAGCTACGAAAAGGTTATTCCGGACAATCGGAAATAAAAAACGATTCCATCACCTGTTTAAACGATTCTCCGCGCCAGGTGGAATCCGGACGGGTATCGACGGAAGTCAGAATATCGCCGTGCACGAATGGAAGAAAATCCGAAATACCCGGCAGGACCACTCTTGCCACAGGAAACTGAAGCACCGGGTGGGTGAGGTCCACAACGATGAAATCGGTTTCAAGACTTTTGCAGATCTTTTTGATGGCTTCGATTTCCGACAGGATATCCTCGCTTTGGCGATCCCTGAAGGCAACGGTCTCCCCTTCTTCGAGAAAGGAGATGTCCTTTTGAGAGATGCAGCACTTGAACAGCAGGTACAGATTGGAGACGCGCGAGCGATGCACCACCGGCCGGTCCAGATCAGGCCGGGGCACGGACAGGGTGCCGCGGCCCTGCATGTATTCGGTCAGACAGCGGCTCAGCGCTTCTTCCATATTAAAGGCAACGCCGGGCACGAGAATCTTGTGCTCCAGTCTTCCCGGCGGAAGGTTGTGATTGATGAAAAGCACCCCAATGCTGGGAAATCGGCCGTCCATGGAGAAGTCTTTTACAATGACCTCCACGTTCTGGCTTTCGTAAAAGGCCAGCATGGGCGCCAGACGGCCATTGTTCAAAGTTACCTTGTCGATGGTTGGGACCCGCTGCTCGGGTTTGATGATCTGGATCTGGGTGTGCCGTTCGAACACTTCGCAGGTGGCCTGGACAATGGCCTCTTCAAGGGTGTTTCCGGCGGCCATGCCGTTGGACGCGTTGATATAGGTAACGAAATTGACGGGCACCTTGACGGTTTTGTCCCGCACTACGGAATATCCGTCCACCCAGTGCCGGGCCATCCGGCTGTCTTTGATTCTGTCGATATCCACCGAACTCAAATGGGGCTGGTGGCGCAGCAGGGTTTCGATGGTCAGGCAGTCTTCTTTCAGGTCGTCCTGGTAGCTGTTGACATAGCCGTCCAGCCACTCGAAATTCAAAAAGCGGTTTACCTGCCGGCTGTAAAGGGCGGGCATGTTGAAGCGCACCTTTTCTTCGAATGCCTGAAAAAACAGCCCTCCGCTGAAGCGCTCGGCCAGCTCGGCATGGGCGCTGGCCTGGCACAGCGCCGGCGTCAGTCCTTTGCCCTGGCACTGCAAGTCAATGGCGTCGATCCCGATCTGGGACCAGTGAATCCGGTCCGAAACCGTAAAAGGCATATAGCGGATATTGTAGCTCAGCCGATCGAAACCGGCGGTAATATTTCGGACGGTGTTTTCCGGTGTGTCGGTTTTCCCGAATTCGTTGCGAACGTGGTTCTTGAGATTCATGGGGTACTTTCCAAATGGATTGAAATCGATGGTGGTTACAGCTTCCCTTTTTTAATGATTGCCACCAGCAGCCACAAGCCCATGATGGCGGCGGCCAGAAATCCGATGATGCCGATCAGGGAGATGCCGTAAAACAGCGGCGGGGTTTTGGAGATGACGATCAGGGCCGATCCGATGATCAGCGCGGCGATGATGATCGCAAAAGAGACGCGGTTGCTGATCTGATCGTGGGTGTGAAGCATCTTCTCCATGTTTTTCAGTTCCAGCATGAAGGTCAGCTTCTTCTGGCGGATGGTGCGGGTGATCTCCAACAGGTCTTTGGGAAACTCCTGTATGAAATCCAGGTACTGGGCGACGATGCTCAGCGCATCGCTGCTCAAACGCCTGGGAGAAAACCGGGAGAGTTTGACCTGCTTGATGAACGGTTCGGCGTGGGCGATCATGTCGAAGTCGGGATCCAGTTCCAACCCCACCCCCTCTACGGTGCTGATGGCTTTCATCATCAGAAAAATCTCCGGGGGAATTCGCATCCGATGCTGGGCGGCCAGTTCGAGCATGTTCTGCAGCAGCTTGCCGACATGAATGTCCTTCAAGGGCCGGTAAAGGTGTTCGCCCATGAAATCGGCCACGTCCTTGCCCAGTAGGCGCATGTCCGGCTCTTCGTCCCAGAGGGTTAGTTTGAGCAGCACCCGGGTGGTGCGCGGTTCGTCACGGCGCACCACGGCGTCCACCAGTTCCACGAAGGCCTCTCGCGTGGCGCGCTCCACACTGCCCATCATACCGAAGTCCAGCAGGCAGATAACGTTCTTGGGCAAGACGAACAGGTTGCCGGGATGGGGATCGGCGTGGAAAAAGCCGTGCTCGAAAATCTGGGTCAGCAGGATATCGGCCCCGCGCCGGGTGATCAATTTGCGGTCGTAGCCGTTGTCATCGAGGCGATCCAGCAGGGAAACCTTGACGCCGTCGATGAACTCGGTGGTCAGAACCCGTTCGGTGGTGGCTTCCCGGTACACCTTGGGGATGTATACCGTATCGTCGTGGAGAAAAGATCGGGCCACCCGCTCCATGCTGGTGGCTTCCAGGGTGTAGTTCATCTCCTTTTCGATGGAGCGGGCGAATTCTTCGACGATTTTGACCGGCCGGTGGTGGGCCAGCTCCTCGATGTGGCGCTCGGCCAGGGTGGCCAGGTGGAGCATGATCTCCAGGTCCACCTCCACAATTTTGCGGATCCCCGGCCGCTGCACCTTGACCGCCACCTCCTCACCGTCCTTGAGCCGGGCCCGGTGAACCTGCCCGATGGACGCCGAGGCCAATGGCTCGGGATCCAGATAATCGAAAAGGCTGTCGACCGGTTGGCCGGTTTCGTCGCGGATAATGCGGGTGACGTCCGAAAAGGGAAACGAGGGGACTTTGTCCTGAAGCTTGGCCAGCTCGCGGACGAAATCTACGGGCACCAAGTCCGGACGGGTAGAGAGGATCTGGCCCAACTTGATGTAGGTCGGCCCCAGTTCCTCGATGGCCATCCGGACCCGCACCGCCCTGGAGAGGCGTTCCATGCGCTCCTTGCGATTTCGGGAAATCACCTGCAGACCGATCTCGATATACTGGTCGATCTTCAGCAGCTCGATGATATCTTCGAAACCGTATTTGAAAAAAACCCCCAGAATCTGGCGGTAGCGGTTCAGGTTCCGATAGGTGCGGCCGAAAACGCCGATTTTACGTATGCTGATCATCCGGCCAGCATCAGGACGCAGAATCGTCGCCCTGACTGCTGATCAACTTCTTCAGGTCGCGGATCTCTTTTTTAAGGCCCTTGAGGTCGTCCTGGGTGACCACGTCGGCTTTTTTGAGCAGGTCTTTGACGCTCTTCTCGACGCGCTCCTCCAGCTTCTTCTGGGCATCCTCATAGCGGTCTTGCAGTTCGTCGATGAACTTGCGCCCTTCTTTTTCGGTCATCTTGCTCTGCTCGGCCACTTCTTTGGCCAGATCTTCCACCTCGTCCCAAGCCTTAAGGGCCAGGCCGACGCCGGCAAGCATGCTTTTTCTAACCAGATCGAACATCAGAATCTCCTTTTTCATGAATGGGATCGGAACTGCATCGAAGTCGGGAACATTGTTGGCAAATCTACCACATGGCATCTTTATTGGCAAGGCGTAGCGCGTCCTTTAAAACCGGACAACCGCCGTTGGATCGGAGATTGTAATACGGGATTGCCTTTACCCCTCACCCTACGCTTCGTCCCTTTGGGGATCGTCCTTGGATATTTTTAAGACAGGGGGTAAGGATTGGATTCGATGGCAATAGCGAATCGGTTACGGGGTCCGACTGCGATACCGATACCGATGGAGGGGATGTTCGCACCGGTTTCTACCCTTGACTGTTTTTCATAACTAGCTTAACAAGCTGTGAATCGTTCGAAAGCAGGCTGCCGTGCCCCCTCCTGCGGCCTGCATAATTAGCACGTCCGAAGACGCTGAAAGGAGTTTTGCACTATGCCCGTATCCATCGCAATGGCCGGCAAAGGAGGAACTGGAAAAACCACCGTATCCGGCCTGCTGATCAAATATCTGGTTGACCGGGGAAAAGGCCCGGTGTTGGCAGTCGATGCCGACGCCAACGCCAACCTGAACGAAGTTCTGGGCCTGGAGGTCACCGACACCCTGGGCCATGCCCGCGAGGAAATGAAAAAAGGAAGCGTCCCCAGCGGTATGACCAAAGACGTCTTTATATCCATGCGTATGGAACAGGCCATCATGGAACAGGCGGGGTTCGACCTGGTGGTCATGGGCCAGCCGGAAGGGTCCGGCTGCTATTGTGCCGCCAACACCCTGCTGACCGGATTTCTGGAAAGGCTCTCCGGCAACTACCCTTATGTGGTCATGGACAACGAGGCCGGCATGGAACACCTGAGCCGGCTGACCACCAAGAATGTGGAAGTGCTGCTGATCGTTACCGACACGTCCAGGCGAGGCCTGCAGGCAGGGCTGCGCATCCACAAGCTGGCCAATGACTTGAACCTCGGGGTGACCAAAGCCTATATCATCGTCAACCAGGCCAAAAATGACCCCACCGGCGAGGTCAAAACAATGATCGACGAGGCGGGGCTGGAACTGGCCGGAGTAATTCCGGAAGACGAACAGGTCTATGAATACGATCTGGAGGGCCGCCCCACAATCGAAATCGACGCAAATAACCCGGCGCTGAAGGCCGCCTACTCGATTTTCGACCGGGTCATTCCCTGAAATAAGAACCATTTCAGTACAGGGACCCGGCGCCCTATTGTGCAGCAACGGCCGTTGTAAGCGCTTGCCAACCCGATCGCCCGGATTCACGGGAGAAGGAAGCCTATGAAAAAAACCGGCTACTTGCACGACAACAGGTATCTGCTCCACGATACGGGACCCTACCATCCGGAGATGGCCGAACGCCTCACCGCCGTTTACGAGGGCATCAAGGCGGCCGGTCTGCTGGATCAGCTTATCCTCATTCCGGCCGTCCGGGCCGATATCAAGTGGATCGAAGCGGTACACGATCCGAGATACATTCGCCGCTTCGAAGAGGTCTGCCTGTCCGGCAACCGCACTTTCGACTACCCCGACAACCAGATGTGCGTCGACACCTACGAGACGGCGTTCCTGGCGGTGGGGGGGGTTCTGGACGCCGCCAGACGGATCATGGAGGGAGAACTGGACAACGCCTTTTGCGCCGTCCGGCCTCCCGGCCATCACGCCGAGTACAATCAGGCCATGGGGTTCTGCTACTTCAACAACGTGGCCATAGCGGCCCGCTACCTGCAGATGGAATTCGGCATCCAGCGAGTCGGCATCGTTGACTTCGATGTCCACCATGGCAACGGCACCCAGCACCTGTTCGAAAAGGACCCCACGGTCTTTTACTACTCCATCCACCAGCATCCCTCCTTTGCCTTTCCGGGAACCGGCCGCGAATTCGAGGCCGGCGTCGAAATTGGTGCGGGATTCACCAAAAATTCTCCCGTGCTGCCCGGCCAGGGAGACGACATCTACCGAAAACTGCTGCAGAGCGACCTGCTGCCGGTCTTCGAACGCTTCAAGCCGGAGGTGCTTCTCGTCTCCACCGGATTTGACGGCCATGAGAGCGACGACATGTCCGATGTCTCCCTCACCACCGAAGGCTACTCCTGGATCATGGAAACGATTATGCAACTGGGCCGCCAGTATGCCGACGGCCGGGTGCTTTCGGTGCTGGAGGGCGGCTATTGCCTGGAAAAGCTCGGGGAACTGGCAGCCAACCACGTCAGGATTCTGCTGGAAGGATAAGGGCACCATTGGCAAAAAAAGAATGGCTTTTCCGTGTCACTTCTCAATTCGTGAGCACGAAATAAAGACATAACGATTGGAGGATACAACTATGTTCGTAAGCCGCTCCATGGTTTCGGAAGTCATTACCATCGATAAAGACGCATCCGTTTTTGAGGCCCAGGAGAAGATGGCTGCCAAAGGCATCCGCCACCTGCCCGTTGTCGACGCCGAAAACGTTCTGATCGGCATCGTCACAGACCGGGATGTCCGCAGCGCCATGCCCTACGAGCTGCTCAAGGAGAAATGTGATCCCAGCAAACGGGAGGAACTGGCCCGGATGAAGGTGGAAGAGATCATGACCCGCAACCCCAAAACCATCTCTCCCATGTACACCATCCAGGACGCCCTGCTGATGATCCAGAAAGAGCGGGTGGGCGCCTTTCCCGTTGTGGACGACGAGGGCAAACTCAAAGGGATCCTGTCCGTCCGGGATCTTTTGCGCGCCTTTATCAATGTCCTGGGAATCGGTCAGCCCGGCACCCTGGTGGGAATCGAAGTGGAAGAGAAGGTGGGCCAGTTGAAAAGGATCGTCGACGCCATCACCGAAGAGAACATCTCGTTCGGCAGCGTTCTGGTCGCACGGACCTGGGAGGAGGGCAAGCGGGCCGTGTTTCCCTATCTGCTCACCAACAATGTCGCCAGAATCAAAAAGAAGCTGACGGGTATGGGGTACACATTGATCGACCCCATGGATTGGTACCTGGACCAACTGCCGAAAAAATCGTAGCCGTCCGGTCGCAGCAATTCTCCAGGCCATGACATCCAACCCTTATCAGGATCTTTACATTTACTACGTGTCGGGAAAATTCCGACCGCCCCGGAATTTTAATCCCGACCACTACATCGGCACCTGGGAAGAGGGAGACTTCTCTTTTCTCTTTTTTACCCGACCAAACCCGACCCTGGTCGAGAAAGCCGTTGCTGAACTGCCCGGTCTGTCGTTGATCGACCATTACCACATGACCTACGATCAGTGGCAGGGTGGTGAAATCGTGCCCTGCGACATCGGTCCCTTTACCATCGCCCCGCCTTGGAACACACCGCCCGACGGGCTCCCGGCCGCGACCATCCTGCTCGATCCGGGCGTCGTTTTCGGCACCGGCACCCACCCCACGACCCGCGACTGTATGGAGGCGCTGCAGATGGCCTTTGACGACGGGCAGATCCAAGCCGCCCTGGATCTGGGTACGGGGACCGGCCTGCTGGCGCTGGCGGCCGCCCGGTTGGGCTGTCCCAAAGTTCTGGCCACCGACCTCACCCTGCTGGCCAGCCAAACCGCACAAAGAAACGTTCGCCTCAATGGACTGACGGACCGAATCCTTGTGGCGCAAGGGGATGCCGAGAAATTTATAGACTTTACGAGCGACCTTGTGGTATCGAATATCCATTACGATGTCATGAAAAACCTTGTCCGATCCGCGGGTTTTCTCAACAAGAAGCGCTTCATTCTGTCCGGACTGATGCGCAGTGAAGCCGCACGTATCGAGTCGGTGCTGGCCGATCTCCCGGTGGAAATCTTTTGCCGCTGGGATCAAAATGGTATTTGGCACACCTTTTACGGTGCAACCGTTTGACGACGCGGTTTTAAAAAGGGCAGACCATGGTCATTACGTGCTGGGGCTCCAGAGGATCCATACCTGTCTCCGGGAAATCGTACATCAAGTACGGCGGCGATACGACCTGTATCGACATCCGTACCGAAAGCGACGATATCATTATCGTGGATGCGGGAACCGGCATCCGGCGGTTGGGCAATCATCTCATCGAAGAAGGCCGCTATCGTTACAACTTTCTGCTCACCCACGGCCACTGGGACCATCTGATGGGGTTTCCGTTCTTCAAACCCCTGTTTCTTTCCAAAACCGAAATTCACATGCATCGGGCGCCGTTCCACAAGAAATTCATGGAAAGCATGTTTTCAAAGGTCATGGCGCCGCCCAACTTCCCGGTTCGGTATATCGATCTCAAAGCCAAAATCGTCTGGGAGGAAGGCCACCCTGCGGAATTTACGATCGGATCGGCTACCGTGGTACCCATCCCCATCAGCCACCCCAATACCGGAAAAGGGTATAAATTCATCGAAAACGGGAAAACGTTCGTTTTCATCACCGACAACGAACTCGGGTTCGTTCATCCCGGAGGGCTTCCCTTTCAGGACTATGTCGATTTTTGCACCGGCGCGGACCTGTTGATCCACGATGGAGAATACACCGAAGCCGAATACGCAAACCTCATCGAATGGGGGCACTCCTCCTATACCGATGTGTTGAATCTGGCGTTTCAGGCCGGGGTCAAGCGACTGGGGCTGTTTCATCTCAACCAGGAGCGCACCGACGACCAGGTAGACGCGATCGTCGATCGCTGCCGGCAGATCATCGCCGAAAAAGGCGAGACGCTGGAGTGCTTCGCCGTTGGCACGGATATGCAATTCAGGCTGTAGGCTTTTTATGATGATCGACCCCAACATGCTTTCCGACCCCATCGAGCGCGCAGCCGATATCCTCTCCCAGGCCAAATCCGTGGTCGCCCTGACCGGCGCCGGCATTTCCGTTGAAAGCGGCATCCCGCCCTTTCGTGGCAAAGGCGGCCTGTGGGAAAAGATGGACCCCATGGAAGTCGCCCACATCGACGCCTTCATAGAGAACCCCGAGCGTGTCTGGAACCTGCTCATCAAGGAGATGAAAACGGTCCTGGACAGGGCCCGGCCTAATCCCGCCCACACCGGCCTGGTGGATCTGGAACGCCTGGGAAAGCTGGCAACAGTAATCACCCAGAATGTGGACGGCCTGCATCAAGCGGCGGGCAGCAGTGATGTCATCGAGTTCCATGGAAATTTCGCCTGGCAGCGCTGCACGGAATGCGGGCAGCTTCACCCGACCGCCGAGGTCGATATCGCCCGGATCCCACCCCAATGCGACTGCGGCGGAATACTGCGGCCGGACTGCGTATTTTTCGGTGAGATGATCCCCACCGAAGCCATGGTCCGATCCCAGCAAATTTCCTCGGGCTGTGACGTGATGCTGGTCATCGGCACCTCGGCCATGGTCCAGCCGGCGGCCAGCATGCCTTTCATCGCCCGGGAAAACGGCGCCCGAATCATTGAAATCAACCCCGAGCCGACGCCACTGACCGGCCGCATCAGCAACCTGCCCCTCATGGGCGACGCAGGCCGCATCATGCCCCAATTGGTCGAGGCGGTTAAAGAGCGGCTGGATTCCCCTTAAGAACGCTTGCCCACCACACCCGATGATGACTGTTCAACCGCTTCGCAGGATCGACTCATGACACCAACAGACAGCGACCGCTGGGTGAAAACCGTCACCCTGCCCCCCCCTTCACTGGAAGACAACACCGCCGACGCCGATCGCCTGGAAGCGGCCTTGAAAAAGGCCCTGAAAACGCCGACCGTCAATATTTCTCCGGACCTGTTGAAAACGATCCCCGACCGGATGCGAGCATGGAATTTTCGTGCGAAGGCAGTGGTGTTCAAAGATGTTTCGGGGAGGGGGATGCTGGTCCACCTGGCGCCGCCCGACGCGGCCGAGGCCCTTTGCGGTCTGGCCATCGATCTGGGCACCACCCGGGTGGTGCTGCGGATCGTCGATCTTTCAACCGGCGGGCACCTTGGCGAAACGGTGTTCGACAACCCCCAGATTGCGGTGGGGCCCGACGTGCTGGCCCGCATCCATCATGTGGAAACCCCCGAAGGACTGGAACGGCTCAACCGCCTCATCGTCGAAGGCATCAATGCGGAAACCGAACGCCTTTGCGAGCGTTGCGCCATCGGCAGGGAGAGCATCCACCTGGCATCCGTGGCCGGCAACACGGCCATGACCCATCTGCTGCTGGGATTGAATCCGCGCTGGATGATCCGGGAGCCGTACATCCCCGTGGTGAACCGTCCCGACGTGGTCCGGGCGGCCGAACTGGGCCTTGATCTTCATCCCCAGGCCCGGGTGCTGGTGTTCCCCAACGTGGGCAGCTACTTCGGCGGCGACCTGATCGCGGGGATTTTGCACTGCGACATGGATCAAAGGGAAGAGACGGCCATTCTGGTGGATGTGGGCACCAATGCCGAGGTGGTGCTGGGCAACCGCCACTGGATGATGGCCTGCGCCGGTGCGGCCGGACCAGCGCTGGAAGGCGGCGTCACCCGCATGGGAACCACCGCCGGGCCGGGCGTCATCGACCGCATCGCCATCGATCCGGAGACGCTGGAATTTCAGATTCACACCATCGAAGATCAACCGCCCCGCGGCATCTGCGGGTCCGGCGTCATCGATCTGGCCGCGGCCCTGTTTCGCTCGGCCGTGGTGGACATTCGCGGCAAGCTGGTTCCCGAACGGTGCGGGGATCGCTTTTCCATGCGTGACGAGCTGGGCCATCTGACCCTCGTCCCCGCCAACCGGTCGGGCACCGGCGAAGATCTTTGCATCTCCCAGGCCGATCTGGACAGTTTGATCCGCTCCAAGGCCGCCATGTACACCATTCTGGAAACGATAACCGACAGTGTCGGCATGCAGCAAAACGACCTGGATACCTTTTTCGTCGCCGGCACCTTCGGCGCCTATATCGACCCCGTATCGGCCATTACCATCGGCATGATCCCCGACCTGCCCCTCGAACGATATCAAAGCATCGGCAACAGCTCCCTGGGCGGCGCTTCCCGGGTGCTGGCAGAGCCGGACTGCTTCGACCGCATCCATTCGATCCGCGACAGCATCACCTACATGGAGCTGAACGTAAACCAGGATTTCATGAACCGGTTTTCCGCGGCCAAATTTCTGCCCCACACCGACACCGCGCGGTTCCCGTCGGTCACCGTTCCCTGAATCTCGTCAATGCTGGTTCTGGACGGCCTCCATGGCATCGAGACGGCATCCGCATCCGGCCTTGGGCGCATTTTCCACGTTCGCCTCCAGGGCGTAGCTGACCGCCGCCTGCATGATCCGCTCTTTGATCCCCGAAGGCTCCGTCAGCCCCATGCGCGCCAGATAGGGCCACAGCGCCTCATCCGGTTTTTTGAGCAACTGCCGCAAAACGGCCGGCGCCAGCCGAAGCTTGCCCGAGGCCGCCTTGCGCTGGAGGTCTTTCAGGGCTTTTCCGATGACAATCTCCTCCTCGGTGAAATCCGAACCAAAGGGAAACGCGCGGAAAAACCGCTGACGCCGATAGGGTACCAGCAGCTTTTCCAGCCGCGCGGGGGTGTTGTGACGAAATGCCTCAGGAATTCGGTAGTCGCGGGAGATTTTACCGGTTTGTTTGGCCTGGGCCAAAAGACCTTCCTGAAACCGGGAATCGGCGATGTTGAGCATGGCCTTAATGACCTCTTCATCGCTTTTGCCCCGCAGATCGGCGATGCCGTATTCGGTCACCACGATATCCCGCAAGTGGCGGGGGATGGTGACGTGGCCGTAGTTGAAAACAATATTTGAAAGCACCTTGCTACCCTTGCAGCGGGTGCTGCG
This sequence comes from Desulfosarcina widdelii, assembly GCF_009688965.1. Taxonomy (GTDB): domain Bacteria; phylum Desulfobacterota; class Desulfobacteria; order Desulfobacterales; family Desulfosarcinaceae; genus Desulfosarcina; species Desulfosarcina widdelii. The sequence goes on from NZ_AP021875.1 coordinate 2,508,329, forward strand.
AATCATCATGATCAGCCGCCCGTCGTCCAAGGCATGGGCCATGGAGACGAAATTATACTGGCCGCCCACACCGGAAATGACATTGCCGCACTCCAGGCAGTCCGAGGTCACGGCGCCCAGCAGGGTCACCATCATGCCGGCGTTGACGAATCGTCCATCCTTACGCTGCAGGCGCCGAAGCCGTTCGTCGCCATAGAGCTGGTTGACCTTGTTGACGCCGGTCATGCAGAACAGCTTGCGTTCGCGCTCGCTCATGGCATTGAGGCTGTCGTAGAACTGCCGCGGGCCGATGAAAAAAGCGGCCTGGCAAACGGTGCCGTTTTCCAGCCGGGTTCCCAGGCAATCCCGGGCCACCCGCTCCCGGTTCTCGGCTCTGGAAAGATCAGCCGGCCAGGAGCGTGTGTGGTTCCGGATGGTATCGCCGGCAAGGGACAGGTCACTTCGGAAAATGCCGAACCGCTGAAGCCAGTCGAAATCCGCCTGGCCGAGTTGCGGCGAAATCGCCCCTTTTTCGATAAGCCTGTCCAAAACGCCGGGATCGATGGTTTCTTGGAGCGTGCCGTCGTTGACCAGGCCCTGGATAGTTTCGTCTTCGTACACTTTGCGTTTGACGATGCCGCTGCGATACAACTGCATGAAGACGTCCACAAACATTTCCGTGGCACCGTAAAGCCCCTGTTCGAACATCCCCCGGCCGCCGATGCGATCCACCAGATCGCCGTTGCGATCCTCGATGCCCGCATCCGCCAATAGTTCCCGATAGGTTGCGTTGTGCCGGTGGCGCATGATCAGGCTTTCGGCAATGCCGTCGCCCAGGGACCCGATGCCGATCTGCAGGGTTCCGCCGTCTTTGACCAGGGAACTGACATGAGCGCCAATCATGTGATCGGCGGTGGCCACCGCCTGTTTCGGGACGCTGAACAGCGGAAAATCGTACTGCGGGCTGTCGATGACCAGGTCGTAGACGTCCGGGGTGACTTCGGCATCGCCGTACATGAAAGGCAGATTGGTGTTCACCTGCCCGACGGTGACGATCTTTCTACCGGATCGGCGCACGTTATCCAGATGGTCCAACAGTTCCAGAGGCAGATCCGCATTGCAACTCATGGAATAGCGCGTTTCGCTGCCCATCCGGCGCTTGGCGATCAAATTGCCCATGACGTTGAGCCCGCGGTCCAGAATATCGCGGATCACATGGGTGTAGTTGGAGGAGATATAGTTTCGCTGGGCCGCTTCATTTCCCAGGTAGCCGCCGGCCTTGACGAAAAATTCGGAAACCGTCACGTTGGACGGCAGGTTATTGCTGCGCAGATCCGCCACATAGTCGAATTCCACGAAACCATCCCAGAGTCGTTTCGCAATGGGGGCCATGAATCGCTGTTCCAGTTCTCCCGAGCATCGCGGGCGTTCCAGGGAAAGGGCCGTCAAAATCGTCAGTCGGATTTCAGGATCGGATTTGGCGCGACGGTAAAGAGCGTTGACCAGATGGTTGGGCTTGCCCAGTGCCAGCGGCATGCCGAATACGATGGTTTTTCCGACGGTTTCGACGATCCGATCGACACACTGCGAAACCTCGCTGAAATAAATCGGCTTTTCTTTGATCATGGCGGCATCCTCTCCCGGAAAGTGTGAACATCGACAACCCTGTGGCTGCCCGAAGCGACTTTTGCGTGCATCTCTTTTTAGAGGATAAGGTCCTAAAAAAATATCGGCAGGGCGCTCATTTTGTGTCTGGGTGGAAAACGGGAATAGGATTAGGTCGAACGCCTAGAGAAGAATTCATTCGATTTTCTGGCGCTGATCCCAGTCGATGGCGCAGCGCATCAATTCGGCGGAATTCTTGAGTTGCAGTTTTTTCTTGATGTTCTCCCGATGGGTACCGACGGTTTTCACGCTAACATGCAGCATCTCGGCAATTTCCTTGCGTCCGAAGCCCTTGCCGACGAGCTGAAAAATTTCCATCTCCCTGTCGGACAGACACTCCAGGGGATTTTCCGAGGCGTTGGCGGGCTTGAAAATAATCTTGCCCAGCAGGGTTTCCACCATGGCTTCGCTGGCGTAAATCCGCCCTTCCAGGACCTGGTGAACGGCCCGGACCACCCTGCCGGTGACCTCCTGCTTGTTGATGTAGCCCAGTGCGCCGGCACGCAGCACCCGTTCGGCAAAAATCGATTCGTCGTGCATGGAAACCACCAGGATGGGCATGAACGCAAACTGCGCGTTGAGCATGTGAATCAGCTCCAGTCCGGAAGTATCCTTCAAGGTGATGTCCAGGATGACGACATCGGGTTTGGTTCGCTTGATCTCCCGGACCGCATCGCCGACGCTCTCGGCCTCTCCGCAGACCGTCAGGTCTGGCTCCTCGTTAATCAGGTGCGAGAGCCCTTTTCGAAAAATCGGGTGATCGTCTACGATAAAAACTCTGGATTGATGGTGCATCGCACTATGGTTCCCTTGGGTTCCCGCCGGGTGACGGTCATTTCGGCTCCGATTCGGTTGGCACGGTGTCGCATGGTCCGCAGTCCCAGACCGTCACCCTGCTCCGCGTCCTCGGCAATCCCGATGCCGTCGTCGGCGATCGTCAGGGTCAGCACCCCGCTTTCTGTGGACATGCCGATGGCGATCGCTTTCGCCTTGCCGTGAACCAGGGCATTGTTCACCGCCTCCTGGACAATGCGGTACAATTGCGTGGCAACGGCGTGTTTGCGGATACCGATTTCACCAGACAGATCGAGCGTAAAGACAACGCCAAACGCCCGTTCGGTATTCTTCTTTAAATTCTCCAATGCATTCGACAGGCCCAAGTCGTCAAGGTCGACGGGGCACAGCCCCCTGCCCAGCGCACGGGTTTTGGCCGTGGCCTGGTTGACGAGGGCGGAAATTTCGGCGGAAAACTTTGCCTGGGGGTGGCCTTCTTTTGAAAGCCGCCGCTGCAGCAGTTCAGCCATGGCCTCCACCCCCACCAGATGGGCGCCCAGATCGTCGTGCAGGTCCTGGCCGATACGCCGGCGCTCGTTTTCACGGATGGAGCGGATACGCTGCTCCAGTTCGCGGTGCTCGGTCACGTCGGTGATGGAGGCAATGCTTTTGTCGCTGCCCGGGATCATGGCCACGGTAAAAAAACAGGTTCGCAGGCGACCGTCTTTGATGCGCACCCGACATTCGTAATTGCGCGGCGCAAGATGGGGAAACTCGCGCCTTAAATAATGATAGCGGAGCATGCGTTCCACATCCACTTCGGCAATCAGCCGGGTCCAGGACATCCGCCCCTCTACCTGGCTGCGGCGGTATCCGGACAGTTTCTCGAACTCTTCGTTGGCCATGGCGATGGTGGTATCCTGCTCCATCAGCAAAAAGGCCGTGCCGGTGTTTTCGACAATGGTCCGATATATGCGGTCGCTGCCGTGGCCAAGGCGGCCGGTGCCGCGCCGCCTGGCGCGATAGCCGTAACCGAATCGTCTTTTGAACTTCGGCAATCCAATGGGCAGCCCGCAGGATGGGTTATCAGTGGCGTTTTTTCTCATTGTTTCCATTTGGCCGAATCGGTTCATTGAAAGTATTCTTACCGAATCATCGGCCCGTTTTCGGCAACGCCTCCGCTTTTAGTCGATTTCTTATTATTTCTCAAGCGTTAAGCCTTGAATAATCCGGACGCCCGAACCCCACTTATGGGGCGTTTCGGCCGCCTTTTCATACCGGTGGATTTTTTGTTTACCTATTGGTTTCAGAGCGTTGCCCTCTGACCAAATAAAACCTTGAAAGGTTTTGTGCATTATGATAGTCGATTGTCTTATTTTCTACCCCCGTTTTACTCAAAACCAATTCCAAAAAGGATCGATACCACATGACGTCTAAGAAACAGCGGTTGTTTGCTTACGGTCTGGCAATCCACCTGTTGCTGGTCGGCATTATCTGTTATGCCGCTTTCCCTACCCAGACGCCCGATGAGCCCATCCGGATCATGTATCAGACCAATGCCGGGAAAGTCCTTTTTGAACACCACACCCACACCGATGCATTCGGCTACGGGGCCGCGTGCTTCGACTGCCACCACCATCCCAGCGATGACGAGGCCGCCTTGATCGCCTGCGGTCAATGCCACCAGGGACCCGCCGAAGACGGCGGGCAGCCGGAAGTCTGCCTGGATTGCCACGACGAAAGCGATATCGAGGATACGGAGATGAGTTCGCGTGCGGATGCGTTTCACACGCAGTGCACCGAATGTCATGAGCAGTTCGGAAAGGGCCCGCCGTCCGGCTCCGAGAACTGCTCCGCATGTCACGTCCTGTAATTGAAGCCGGCAGTACCGATGGATCGGCTGCGACGATTCATTTCCCTGCGGCCCTAAAAAAAGGTTGAGCTATGCGTAAACGATCATTTTTCGGTCTTTCCAAACCCTCTTTCCACTACGAACTGGCAACCGATAGCTTTGCCGATCCGGTGACCATCCCGACACCGGACACCCTGACGATTTACATCAAACAGGAGCTGAAGCGGACGGGCGACCTGAAGGTGGGAACCGCTGTAAAAACAGGGCAGCGGTTGACGTTGGCCGCAGGCGAGGGTGCCAGCGCCATTGCCCCGGCATGCGGTACCATTTGTGCGGTCGAACCCTTTCTGGCCGATTACGGCAGGACCTGGACCGCGGTGACCATTAAAACCGATGGCGGCAACGATCTGGATGCCGAATTCTCGGAAGCCAGCCAGACGCCTTCTTTGGAAACCCTTGCACGCTACCTGACCGCCTGTCCGGGAGAACCGGACATCGCTCCGTTGATGGACGAACGCAACCCCGTAAAGACCATCGTCATCTACGCCGGGAATGCAGACCTGCTCATCGATACCGGCCTGTACGTTTTCAAGAAGAAAACCGCGGCTGTAAATGAGGGCATCGAGATTCTGAGAAAAGCCACCGGCATCGAAGACATCGTCATCGTGGTGCCGGAAGAGAGCGTTCAGAACTACTCGGGGCACCTGGATGCACGGATCCATCCGCTTCCGTCACTCTACCCTTATGCCCAGCCCCTGATGGTCCTTTACCATCTTACCGGCCGACTGCCGGATGAAAGCGGCATGGCGTCCATGGGCGTCCATTTCATGCGGGCGGAAGCCGTAGCGGCCATCGGCCAGGCATTTACCGAGGGCCGACTGCCCGTCGAAAAAACCGTCGCCGTCATCGACAAAAGCGGCAAAAAACATCTGGCCCGGGCACGGATCGGCACGCCGGTCGGTGTCTTGTTGAAGCGGTTCGGCGTGGAGGTCAACGCTCACGACAAAATCGTCTTCGGCGGTCCCATGACCGGAAACGCCATCTACAGCGAGAACCAGCCCATCGGCCCGGATACCGACGCCGTCATGGTTCAAGATAAAAGCGTCATCCCCTTTTACAGCGACTATCCCTGTATCAACTGCGGTGATTGTATAAGCATCTGCCCGGCCAATGTGCCGGTGAACCTGCTGGTCCGTTTTCTGGAAGTCGGGCAGTACACCGAAGGCGCCGACCTTTACGACCTCTACTCGTGCATCGAATGCGGCCTTTGCAGTTATGTCTGCCCCTCCCGCATTCCGATTTATCAGTACATCAAACTTGCAAAATACGAATTAGGCCGGATCACATCTGCGGAGGAAATTGATGAACAGTAAGAAGACGCTAATTGTTTCCCACGCGCCGTTCTGGCACGACGGCAGCGGGGTTCCCGAGCGAAACTACCATACCATCATCGCCGCCCTTCCCGCTGCAATTGTCGGGATTGCCTATTATGGGGCTCCGGCCCTTGGCGTCATCAGCCTGGCCATATCCACGGCAATCATTTGGGAACTGCTGTTCAACACCATCAGCAAACGACCCATCACCGTTGGGGACGGCAATGCCGCCCTGGTCGGCCTGCTGCTGGCCATGGCACTGCCTGCATCGGCCCCCTGGTGGCTGGTTGTGATCGGAACCTTTCTCGCCATTGTCATCGGTATGCAGATTTTCGGCGGCATCGGCGCCAATCCATTTAATCCGGTTGTTCTTGCCGTTGCAATTCTGATGGTTTCCTATACAAACCATCTCGACTTCGATGCCGGTCTGGTCAATTTCTCCCTGAGCTTTCCGTCCGCCACCGATCCATTGGCAGCGTTGAAGGCCTTCGGCCCCGCCGCAGTCGCGGGCTTGAATCCCGTAGCCCTGTTCATGGGCAAACAGGTGGGAGGCTTGGGAAGCACCTGCGGGCTGGCCCTGACCATCGGCGGGATCTACTTGATCCTGCGCGGAATCATCCGCTGGGAAGTCAGCATCGCCTTCCTTATCGGCATATTCGTTTCCGCTCTGCTTTTCAACATGGCCGACCCGACCCGCTACGCCTCGCCGGTGTACCATCTGCTGACCGGTTACACCCTGTTCGGGGCCTTTTTTCTGGCTACCGAATCCACGACTTCACCGGTTAACTTCATCCCCATGCTGATCTACGGCGCTTTAGGCGGTGTCATGACGGTACTGATCCGCAACATCGGCGCCTATGTGGACGGCGTGGTCTTCGCGATTCTCCTGATCAATCTGATAAATCCGCTGGTCGACAAGATCAGACCCAAGGCGATTGGAAAGGTGGCGTAACATGGGTGAAATGATCAAAATGGTGGTTGTTCTGACCGTATTGAGCGTCGTCTCCGGCGGCAGCCTTGCGTGGTTGAAGGATTTCACCGAACCAAAAATCGAAAACCAGGTCATGAACCTGGTCAAAGGACCCGCCATCCGACAAATGCTGAGCGAAGCCGAGAATGATCCCGTGGAAGACCGCTTTAAAATCCAGAAAGGCGAAGAAGAGCACACCGTCTTCGTGGGCGTCTTCGGCGGCTCTGCCGATACGGTGGTGGTCGAGTCCAGTGCCAATGGCTTTGCCGACAAGGTGGGGTTGGTCGTGTCCTTCAATATGTCTGACAACACCCTTCGCGGCGTTGCCGTGACGACGAGCAAGGAAACCCCCGGCTTGGGTGCCAGGGCCAAGGACGATCCCAGCTTTACCGCCCAATTCAAGGGCCAAAGCATCGCCAAACCCTTCGGTGTCACCAAGGACGGCGGCCAGATCAGCGCCCTGAGTGGAGCCACCATCACCTCCCGGGCCGTGTGCACCGGAGTCAACAGTGCCGTCAAGACCTACAACGACCTGAAACCGCAAATCGAAGAACAAATCAAAGGCATGGGCAAATAAAGGAGTTAGCGCAATGGCCAAATCGATCGCGTCTGAATTTACCAAAGGCCTATGGAAGGAAGTTCCGCCTTTTCGTCTGGTCCTCGGCCTTTGTCCGACATTGGGCGTCACCACCTCCCTGAAAAACGGCATCGGCATGGGGCTGGCCACCACCTTCGTTCTGCTCTGCTCCAATATCCTGGTATCGCTCTTGAGAAAAGTGATCCCCGCCAAAGTGCGCATCGCCTGCTATATCATTATCATCGCCACTTTCGTCATCGTGGTCGAGCAGATGATGGCGGCCTTCGCCTACGGCCTTTTCATGGATCTCGGCGTCTTCATTCCCCTGATCGTGGTCAACTGCATCGTCCTGGGCCGCGCCGAGGCTTTTGCCTCCAAAAACGGAGTGTTCAAGTCAACTGCCGACGGATTGGGTATTGGTCTTGGGTTCACATGGGCACTGGGACTGTTGGGAATGGTTCGTGAATTGATCGGTACCGGTTCCCTCAAAGGAGATGTGTTCGGGCTGATTCACTGGAATTTCCAGAATATTTTTGGTCCCTCGTTCGAACCCTTCGGTTTTGCCGTTCAGGCACCGGGCGCATTTGTGCTTCTGGGTTTGTTGCTCTGTGCGATGAACCTGATCCCCAGCAAATAGATCGAGGAGCGAAGCTACCATGGAATATATCGAAATCATCGTCGCCACCATTTTCGTCAACAACATCCTCTTGGCGCAATTTCTTGGAAACTGCCCGTTTCTTGGCACTTCAAAAAAAATGGAGACCGCCCTGGGCATGGCCATGGCCGTCATCTTTGTGCTGGTCATGGCCGGCGGGATCACATGGCTCATCTACGCCTATCTGCTGGTGCCGTTCAAACTGGTCTTTTTGCGCACCATCGCCTTTATCCTGGTCATCGCCTCACTGGTACAATTCGTGGAGATGTTCCTGAAAAAAAGCATTCCCGGCCTTTACGCCGGCCTGGGAATCTTCCTGCCGTTGATCACCACCAACTGTGCGGTTTTTGGTGTCTGCGTGCTCAATATCGACAAGGAACTCGATTTTTTGCCGGCCATCGTTACCTCTTTCGGCTATGCCGCCGGTTTCGGTCTGGCATTGATCTTATTTGCCGGTCTGCGCGAACGCGTCCTTTTGGCAAGGGTTCCCAAGCCCTTGCAGGATACGTCTATCGCGCTGATCACCGCCGGTATCATTTCCCTGAGCTTTTACGCCTTCCGGGGAATGGTATAGCATCGGACGCCCGACGGAAAGCAGCACGCCTATAAAAATTTAAAGCCGTTTGGAGCGCAGGGGTTCCAAACGGCTTTTTCCCAGCAGTAACGATCGCAAGATCGCCCCCTACCAAAATCGTTTCCAACAATCAGGATTTGGGAAAAGGAGGTTTTCGTGACCGTCGCTATTCTTGTTATGCTTGGCATTGGCGCGACCTGCGGCATCATCCTCAGCGTTGCATCCAAAGTCTTTTATGTATACGAAGACCCGCGCATCGGTGAAGTGGAGTACTTCCTTGCCGGCGCCAACTGCGGCGGCTGCGGATTCGCCGGCTGCGGAGCCGCAGCCGTGGCCATCGTCGAAGGCAAAGCCAAACCGGGTATTTGCGTGGCTGCCGACTCCGAAGCCGCCGTCAACATCGCCAATGTCATGGGCGTGGATCCGGGAACGGCCGAGCCCATGAAATCGCTCAACGCCTGCAGCGGCGGTGATCGGGCGGCAGACAAGTTCGTCTACAACGGCGCCATGTCCTGCTCCGCCATGTCCGCGCTGTACGGCGGCAAACGGGTCTGCTCCATCGGATGCATGGGCATGGGCGACTGCATCCAGTCCTGTCAGTTCGATGCCATTCATATGGGCCCTGATGGCTACCCGGTCGTCGACGAGTCCTACTGTGTAGGCTGTGGTGCCTGCGAGGCGGTCTGTCCCAAAGGCCTGCTCTCCGTAAAAACCATGTCCCAGCGCCTGCTGGTCTTCAATCAGGATGACCAGGCCCTGGCCCCCTGCCAGCAGACCTGCCCGGCCGAAATCGACATTCCCAGATACATTCGCCTGATCAGGGAGGGCGACTACGAAGGCGCCGTCCACACCATTCGGGAACGCAATCCGCTGCTGCTCTCCTGTGGCCGGGTCTGCCCGCACCCCTGCGAAGAGTACTGCCGCCGGGGACTCGAGGATGAAGCCGTTTCCATCAACCAGCTCAAGCGTTTCGTAGCCGACTACGAAATGAACAGCGGCCGGCGCTTTCCCATCGCCTGCGCCCCGGACACCGGCAAACGTGTCGCCATCGTCGGCGGCGGACCGGCCGGCGTAAGCTGCGCCTATTTTCTCAGGCGCCTGGGGCACCATCCCACGATCTACGAAGCCATGTCCAAACTAGGCGGCATCACCCGTTACGGCATTCCCGAATACCGCCTGCCCGACAAGGTACTGGACTGGGAAATCGAGGGCATCCTCAATCTTGGCATCGACGTGCACTACAACACCCGCATAGGAGAAGATTTTACCATCCAATCCCTGCGCGATGAGGGCTACGAGGCGATTTTCATGGGGATCGGCGCCTGGAAGGACTACACCTTGGGCATCAAGGGAGAAGATCTCAAGGGTGTCTGGCAGGGCATCAACTTCCTGTCTACAGTAGCCGATCACCCGGAAAAGAGAATTTCTGTGGGCCGGCGGGCCGCTGTAGTTGGAGGCGGCAACTCGGCCATCGACTGCGTGCGCACCCTGCTGCGCCTCGGCTGCGAGGAAGTTTACATCGTCTACCGCCGGACGCGCAAGGAGATGCCGGCTAACGAAGTCGAAATCGTGGCCGCCGAGCACGAGGGCATCAAGTTCCAGTTTCTGGCCGCGCCCACCCGGGTGATCGACGACGGTCAGGGCAATGTCAAGGGTCTCGAATACCTCCAGATGGAGTTGGGGGAACCCGATGCCAGCGGCAGGCGGCGGCCGGTTCCCGTGGAGGGCTCCGAGACCATCCTCGATGTGGACATGGTCATTTCTGCTATCAGCCAGCAGCCTGAAATTTCCTTTATGGAAAATGAAGCCGACAAGGAGAACATCGAAATCACCCGCTGGAACACCTTCGATAACGATCCGGAGACCCTGCAGTGCAGCGTCCCCTATCTGTTCACCGGCGGGGACGTGGCCACCGGCCCCTCTTTGGTGGTGGACGCCATCGGCGGCGGGCGGCGGGCGGCTCGATCCATTCACCAGTACATCACCGGCGAAGAGGTGCAAGGCAGCCCGAAATCGCTGCGCAAGCAGCATATTTCCGAATCATTGTTCGATAGCGTGCCCGGCGTGATCCCCTCTAAGCGCACACCCATGCCGGAATTACCTGTAGCCGAACGGATCGACTCCATGATCGAAGTAGACCAGGTCATCAGCGAGGCCGACGCCAAACACGAATCCAACCGCTGCCTGAACTGCTGCCGGGTCTGCTACAATCCGGATGTTGTCAGCATCGCACCGTCCATTGAGGCGTGCGAGGAAGGCAGCAGAAACGCCGCTTAGCCGGCAAACGACAACATACAAAACACTGCTGCCTCGAAAGAAAATACCCGCGGCAGCATTCTCGTCTTTTCGCTCCCATGCTGTGCGTGGGAGCGCCAATTGCCCGGTACAGGTTCCCACGAGGAGCATGGGAACCAGATGGCTTGAGTTTCGTAAAAAACCGTATAAAAAAGGGTCGCCATACCGGCGACCCTTTTTTATATTGAATGTAATTGATCGGTTGACTGCGGAGACTTATCCCTCCGCCTTTTTTTCGAGTTCATCCAACTTATCGGGCTCCGATACAGCGATGTCCACCAAGGCTTTGGGGATGGAACTCTGCTCGCACATCGTCCGGATCTCTTTTTCCACATCGCTGAATTCCATGATTTCACGAATGGACTCGATATAGGCGAGCATATCGTCCGACGAAATATCTTCCAGCGCGGGTCCTTCGGCCTCTTTCTTCTTTCTCGCCGCTTCTTCTTCGGCCAGCCGCTGTTTTTCCTTGAGTTCTGCCTCCATGGCCTTTTTGGCGGCGTCGATGTCACCCTGATCGACCTTGGCCATTTCAATGATCAATTCTTCGGAAACTTCATTTTCAAGGAGATGCTTGACTTTTTCCTCATCGGACTCGTCTTTTACCGCCTCGAGCAATTTGGCGACCCTTGCCCGTTCTGCCAGTTCCTGCTTGATGGCTTCCTTCACCTGATTCAGTTTTTCATCGGTTATTTCCATGGCGTCGATAATAACACCGGAATCCACTTTTTCCCCAAGGAGCATACGAATACCCCCGTCACCGGGCAGGCCTTTGGCCTTGGCAATCAGCAAGTCAAGCTTGGTCTTTTCGACAAAACGGATCACTTGCGGTCTGCGCTCGGGGCTCCTCAGTTCCGGCCAGGTCCCTCCGATGTCGTCGAGGAGCTTCGTCGTTGCACCATACGGGTCTGCGACATCCTCAAGCGTAAATGCCCCGATGGCCGCGTTGAAGTCCTTCAACATGGGCTTGCCGGCTTTACGTGCTTTATCCACGGCCCATCTCAACTGAAGCAGATTGCCCCCATGACGGGACACGTTGTATCCCACGTTGTCCAGTTCCCCCGCAATCTGCTGAATCGACGCTTCCAGCTTGTCCCCGGACAGATCCTGTGGGTTGATCGCGAGAATATTCTCCTCGATTGACAGCCAGAGCGGCTTTTTTTCTGCTGCGTCGTTTTTTGCCATTTTTCCTCTCCTTTCTATTGGTGGTAACCGGCTTAATATCGTCTAAAGTCAATTTTCGGTGGTTACAGGTCTTTGTTTTTCTTTGGGGGAAGATATCGGCCAATATTCGTTTTGACGGCAAAGTTTATAGATGCCCATAGGGGAGAGTCAAGAAAAAAAGAACTCTTTTCTGAAGTTGGCAAATCGTTTTCTTCCCGTTAGCGGAAAAGGAAAATCGTGGCCGTTTATCGAACCTGTTTCTCCAAGGTCTCGATGTCGGTGTCGGTCAGCAAGTCTGCAAAGCGTTTCCCGCCACGACTTTTCTTTTTGTATAGCGCCACGCAGGTATCAACGATATCAAGAACGTCCTGTTCGTTAAAAATACCGGGCAGTTCCCTGGCCAAACGTGGATGTCTTCCCAGCTTTCCACCCAGCAGTACCCGATAGCCTTTGGCCTTTTCATCCAACGTCCCGGTCGGACAGGCCAGAATGCATTTGCCGCAGGCCATGCAGCGCTGGCTGTCGACGGCCACCGTTTCGTCGAGAACCATAGCGTCGTCCGGGCAAACATCGACACACGCTTCGCAGCCGCTGCAGGCTTGATCGGTAATCGTCGGCATCACCGCACCGATGATGCCGATGTCCTTGATCTGCGGCTGCGAGCAGGCATTGGGGCAATCGGCCACGGTCACCCGAAATTCGTGGTGGAACTTGAGATTGTCCCCCACCTGTTCTTTTAAAAAGGAGAGCAGATTCGCAGCTTGCAGAACCTGCTCCAGGCTTTTGAGCAAATCATCGGAAATCACGCTGCGGTTCGGACATCCGTTGGAGCCGAAGCAAGTGTCGAGTTGGTACCCTTTGACTTCGGCGGCCATGCCGCTTAGGTATCGTTTCTGGGTAGTTTTGACGGCCTCGATGTCGACCACCGTGCTGCCATCATCTGCTGCCTCTCTCTCCACCCGGGATCTCACTTTTTTACGGACAAAAAAAGGCACCTTCTTAATAGCCGCTTCGGCTTCGGCCGTCCATCTCATCGGTAATCTCCTCGATTATATAAAGACTCCGGTAACGGTTGCCGGAGGCGGAGTCTTCGGTAAATTAATAGTTTATTGACAGCTTGACCGGTTATCGAATTCTTCTGCCGAGGCCCCGGCGCGATGTCTCTTTTTTTTAAGATTGAACGGGAGCCAATTCCCTGAATTTAGAAATCAATGCACCCATGTCAGCTGGGATGGGCGCCTCGAGGGTCAGGGGCTTTCCGGTTTTGGGATGAAGGAAAGACAGCTTCCAGGCGTGCAGCATCTGACGGGTAACGTCCCTTAAGCCTTGGGCCATCCTGGGGGCTGCCGATGCCAGCCGCTTTTTTTCGCCGCGGCGGCAATAGACCGGATCGCCGATCACCGGATGCCCCATGGCATGGCAATGCACGCGGATCTGATGGGTTCGTCCTGTGCGGATATCCACTTCCAGAAGCGAGGCGCCAACAAAGGACTCGCGCACCTTCCAATGGGTGAGTGCCGATCGCGGGGCGCGGGTGGTCACCGACATTTTCTTGCGATCCACGGGATGCCTGCCGATGGCCAGATCGACCGTTCCTAAATCGCTTTCGGGTACCCCATAAACCAGCGCCAGGTAACGCTTGCGAACCTGTCTGGACTTGAACTGGGCGGCCAGATGCTGCATGGCCATGCCGTTCTTGGCCGCCACCAGCACACCGGAGGTGTCCTTGTCCAGCCGATGGACGATTCCCGGCCGCAGGCTGCCGGATATTCCGGAAAGATCGGGACAGTGGTGCATCAGGGCGTTTACCAGGGTCCCACCAATATGCCCCGGAGAGGGATGGACGACCATTCCCGGCGGCTTGTCGATAACAACCAGTTCGGAATCTTCATAAAGAATATTCAGAGGGATCTTCTCGGGACGAAAATCGGGTGCTTCAGGTTGCGGGATGGTACCCGAAACCATCTCCCCGGCTCTCAGAACATAGCCGGGTTTTTTTCCCAGACCATTCACGGTGATCAGTCCCCGGCGGATCAATGTGGCGGCAAAGGAACGGGAGCAGGATTCGACTTCAGCGGCAACAGCCGCGTCCAGGCGAAATCCGGATCGGGCGGCAGCCACTGTGAAACGGAAACCGTACGGAGGGGAAGGCATGGGTGAAATCTAAACGGTAAGGGCCCTAATGGCTTCAGGCTTCGCCGGACTTGAACAGGGCTTCGATCTCCTTGACGATGGCCTTTTCGCTTTTGTTTTTGGCCATGGCCAGTTCCTTGACGAGAAGATTCTGGGCGGTATCGTAAAGCTTACGTTCGCCAAAGGACAGGTCTTTGGTGTGCTTAAGCAGGGAAAGATCCCGGAACACCTCGGCGACCTCGAACAGGGAACCGGTTTTGATCTTCTCCATGTACTCGCGATATCGCCGGTTCCAGGTCTGGTTGTCCATGGGTTGTTCATGCCGGGATTGCATTACCTCGAAAATCTTGGGGATGTCCTTTTTGCGGATGACATCCCGCAACCCCACCGATTCCACATTCCAGGTAGGGATCATGATCACCATGGCATTTTCGATGATCTTCATGATGTAGAAATCATGCTCTTCGCCGTTGACGACTTTCGTTTCGATGGCTTCGATGCGTCCGACTCCGTGGGCCGGGTAGACGGCAAGATCCCCAACCTTGAACTGTTTTTGGGATGAGGCGCCTTTCGCGCTTTCGTTAGCCGATTTATCTGCCATGTGGGTACCAGTGATCAGGGGTTAAGGCCACCTTCGGGCTTTGCTTTTCCATATGGAAAAAAGTGATGCAGGCATCGAAATGAATCGTCTGTTCCAGGGGATGCATCTCCGGTGCCTGCCGGATGAAACCCATAATAACCATATGGAATAGTGAAATATACCATTGCAACCATTAATAATCAATAAAAAAAGGATTGGCGCCGGCTGGCGCCAATCCTTAATGTCGAACATATAATGCGGATCAAGCCCGCGGTTGTGACTACATCAGGAAGGGTACCATCAGCAGGGCCACAACGTTGAGGATCTTGATCATCGGGTTAACGGCCGGGCCGGCGGTATCTTTGTAGGGGTCGCCTACGGTGTCGCCGGTAACGGCGGCCTTATGGGCATCGGAGCCCTTGCCGCCCAGATGGCCGTCTTCGATGTATTTCTTGGCATTGTCCCAGGCGGCGCCACCAGTGGTCATGGACAGGGCCACGAACACGCCGGTAACGATGGAACCGATCAACAGACCGCCCAGGGCGATTTTGCCCAAAAGAAAGCCCACCAGCAACGGAGCGACCACAGGCAGCAGCGCGGGAACCAGCATCTCTTTGAGGGCGAACTTGGTGACGATGTCCACGCATGCACCGTAATCCGGTTTGGCGGTACCTTCCATGATTCCTGGAATTTCGCGGAACTGACGACGAACTTCCTCAACCACGGCGCCACCGGCATTACCGACGGCCTTCATGGCGATGGAAGCGAACAGGTAAGGCAGCAGACCACCGATGAACAGGCCGATGATGACGTTCACGTCGGACAGATCGAACTTGATCGCCTTCTCGGCACCATGCATCTGAAACTCGATCACGTAGGCAGCGAACAGAACTAGGGCGGCCAGACCGGCGGAACCGATGGCGTAACCCTTGGTAACGGCCTTGGTGGTGTTGCCAACCGCATCCAGAGGATCGGTTACGGCACGCACGCTCTCGTCCATCTCGGCCATTTCGGCGATACCACCGGCATTGTCGGTGATGGGGCCGTAAGCATCAATGGCGATGACCATACCGGTCATGGAAAGCATGGACATGGCGGCCATGGCGATGCCGTACAGGCCGGCAAAGTTGTAGGCCAGCAGGATCGAAAGGCAGATGGCCAGTACCGGTGCGGCAGTCGCCTGCATGGAGACGGCCAGACCGGCGATGATGTTGGTGCCGTGACCAGTGGTGGAGGCGTCGGCGATGCTCTTCACCGGGCTGTAGATACCGGTGTAGAACTCGGTAATGATCACGATGACAACGGTCAACACCAGGCCGATCAATGTGCAGTAGTAAATGTTAATGGCAGAGATCGTACCCAATTCGCCCATGAACTTGGCACAGGCATAGTAGAAGGCGATGGCCGCCAGAATGGCGGAGCCGAACATGCCTTTGTACAGGGCACCCATGATGTAACCGCCGGAGCCCAGACGGACGAAGAAAACGGCGATCATGGAGGCGATGATGGAGATGGCGCCCAGGATCAACGGGAACTCGGTGGCCATGGGAATTTTGGGGAACAGCAGGTGGCCGATCAACATGGCGGCCACGGCGGTGACGGCATAGGTCTCGAACAGGTCGGCAGCCATGCCGGCACAGTCACCCACGTTGTCGCCCACATTGTCGGCGATGGTGGCCGGGTTGCGGGGATCGTCCTCGGGGATGCCCGCTTCGACCTTACCCACCAGGTCGGCGCCAACGTCAGCACCCTTGGTGAAGATACCGCCGCCCAGACGGGCGAAGATGGAGATCAGGCTGCCGCCGAAACCGAGGGCGACCAGGGCGATGACGTCATGGGTCGCGGTATAGTAACCGGCCACGGAGGTCAGGGCCAGACCGGCAACGATCATACCGGTCACGGAGCCGCCTTTGAAAGCCATGGCCAGACCGGCGGACATGCCTTTTTTGGCCGCTTCGGCCGTACGCACGTTGGCCAGTACGGAAACGCGCATGCCGATGTAGCCGGCCATAAAGGAAGCCACGGCACCGATCAGGAATCCAATGGCGGTCTTGGCGCCCATGGTGAACATAATAACGGCAAAAATAATGATACCGGCAATACCCATGCTCTTGAGCTGACGGTTCAGGTAAGCGATGGCGCCTTCCTGGATGGCGCCGGCGATGGCCTGCATTTTTTCGTCACCGGCGGGAGCGCCTTTGACGATTCCCGCGAGGATGATAGAAAAGAGTACTCCAGCAACACCGACCAACGTACACACGAGCGGTATGTTGTTCATTACAACTTCCATTCTTTCCTCCATTCAGTCGTTAGCGTGAAATCAAGGTTTTTTATTAAACCGATTCATGGCTTCCCTTGCGCCTTCGCAAAGGATCGTTTCGACGGCCGCGATGGCCCGTGACAGAAATTCGTTCAAAGCAAGGCGCTGATTCGCATCGAAATTGCCGAGAACGTATTCCACCACCCCAATATCGGCTTCGGGCCGTCCGACACCCATTCGCACCCTTACGAATTGGTCGGTCCCCAGGGCATCGATCAGGGACCGCAATCCATTGTGTCCTCCATCCCCCCCTTTCTCTTTGATTTTCAATCTTTCATAAGCAAGGTCAATGTCATCATGGATGACGACCATATCCTCGCATGGAATCCCTTGCGCTTGCAGGACATCGCGTACCGGGCCGCCGGAGCGGTTCATATAGGCCAGGGGCTTGGCCGCCAGCACGGGAATACCGGCGATATTTCCTTCGGCGATTTCCGCCTGGATCGGGCTTTTTACGGAGACCAACCGGTGTTTTTGCACCACTCGGTCAACCAGCTGAAACCCGATGTTATGGCGGGTCAGGGTGTACGTCGGGCCAGGATTGCCGAGCCCGACGATGAGCATCGTTCTGCCGTGTGTCATTACATCGCCGGCAGCCAGCGCCCTTCGGTGATCGGCTGCCGGTTCATCCGGCTATTCGGCTGCAGGTTCTTCGCCGGCTTCGGCGGCTTCTTCACCCTCTTCAGCCATCTCTTCCTCTTCTTCGCCTTCCACTTCCTCTTCTTCAGCCTTGGGACTGAGAATGGTCAAAATGGTAAAGTTGACCTCCGCCGACACCTCGACATCCCCTTCCAGTTGGACGTCTTCCACGTGAAGGGAATCTCCGATGTCCAGGTCGGTGATATCGACGGCGATTGTTTCCGGAATCTGATCGGGCAGGCAGAAAACTTCCAGTTCGCGGCGGATGATCTGCAGCATGCCGCCCATCTCCACGCCGACGCACTTCCCAGTCGTTACCACGGGAACCATGACCTTGATTTTCTGATCCATGGACACCCGGTAAAGATCCAGATGCAGCAAGTTGTGTGAAACGGGATGCTTTTGAATCTCTTTCACCATGACGTTGGTGGTGTCGTCGACACCATCGATATCGAGTTTCAGCAGTTTCTGGGCCACGGCCCCGCTCTTGAAAATGGGTTCCAGGTCCAACTTGTCGATGGTCAGTTTGACCGGTTCGGTATTGGGGCCATACAAAATAGCGGGGACCTTTCCCTCCCGCCGCAGGGCCCGCGAAGGTCCGTTACCCACGGTCTCCCGCAGGGTTGCTCTCAGGTTCATTATTTCCAACGATCTGTTCCTCCTTAAAGAATATTACACGAACAGGGATGTCACCGAATCCCCGGTGTAACTTCGGATAATGGCCTCCCCTACCAGATTGGAGATGGAAAGCACTTTAATTTTATTGCAGGTCGCCGCCTTTTCGTTCAGCGGAATGGTGTCCGTACAAACAATGCTGGTAATCGGCGAAGCGTTGATACGGTCCACCGCCGGTCCGGAAAGCACCGGGTGGGCGCAGCAGGCATGAACCTCTCTGGCACCACGTTCAACGATGGCATTGACTGCTTCGGTAAGGGTACCGGCCGTATCGATCATATCGTCCTGGATGATGACGATCTTGTCTTTCACGTCGCCAATCACCGCCATGGCCTGGGCCTTGTTGGGTGCCGAGCGCCGTTTGTCGACGATGGCCAGTCCGGCATTCAGCCGCTTGGCGAACGCCCGGGCACGCTCCACGCCTCCGGCATCCGGCGAAACGATGACCAGGTCTTTATTGAAATTGGCCTTGATGTAGTCCAAAAGCACCGGGGCCGCATAGAGGTTGTCCACCGGAATATTGAAAAAACCCTGGATCTGACCAGCGTGCAGATCCATGGTAATCACCCGCGTCGCTCCGGCTGTCGTCAGCAGGTCGGCCACCAGTTTGGCGCTGATGGGCACCCGCGGGGCAACTTTTTTGTCCTGCCGGGCATAACCGTAATATGGAATGACAGCGGTGATCCGCCTGGCCGAGGCTCGTTTCAGCGCATCCACCATGAGAAGCAACTCGACCAGGTTATCGTTCACCGGGTCGCAGGTGGACTGAATGACGAACACATCCTTGGTCCGTACATTTTCATCGATTTCTATCTGGATCTCGCCGTCGCTGAACCGCTTCACCACGGCGCCGCAAAGGGACATATTCAGGTATTCGGCGATTTTTCTCGCCAGATCCGGATTCGAGTTACCTGCAAAAAGACAGAGGCTTCCGTTTTTTGGTGTCACTTTCTGAACGCTACTCCTGTTTCTTTGGGTTGGCTGGGGCGGGAGGATTCGAACCTCCGAATGCAGGAACCAAAATCCTGTGTCTTACCACTTGACGACGCCCCAGCAGGTTACGCCGGCCGCCTCACTTCTTGCTCAGGCAATAACCGGCCGGTGGATCAAAAGATCCGCGACATAAAGCGTCCAGTTTTGACTCCGCTGATTGTCACACAAGGCTGAATACGCTGATTTGGCTCGTCCGGGCGTCTCAAAAAGTCCGAACACGGTCGAGCCACTGCCGGACATCATGGCCCCGGCCGCTCCATGTGCCAGCAGCAAACGCTTTATCTCTTCAATGACCGGAAACGCCTTGGCGGTCACGGGTTCCAAATCGTTGACCAGATGTTCAGCGACGTTGAAAAACCGGCCTTTAAAGTGAAATTTTCTAAGTTTTTTTTCGTCTTTTGTCAATCTTAAATTCAGATTTTTATAGACCCAGGCAGTGGATACGGCCACGTTGGGATAGACCAGCAGGGCCGTCCAGGAAGTCAGATGGGAAAAGGGCTCGAGCCGGTCGCCGATACCGGTTGCCAACGCCGCACCCCCCTGGATGAAAAAGGGAACGTCGGCGCCGAGGCGCCCGGCCAGCTCCATGAGCGCCGCTGTGGAAAGAGGGTATCCCCGATGGCGGTTCAGGGCCGTCAGTACGGCGGCGGCATCGCTGCTGCCCCCCCCGAGTCCCGCACCCACGGGAATCTTTTTGTCGATCTGGATGGTCAAACCGGATACGGAGGGAAAGGATTCGTGAATTGCGGTTTCCATAAACAGGCGGGCCGCTCGGTCCGCCAGGTTGGAGGCATCTTCGGGAACATCCGGGTGGCCACAGATGACATGGATGCCCTGTTTTGCAGGTGTCAGCGTCAGGTTGTCGTACAACGCCACGGGGCACATGAGGGAAACGAGTTCATGAAACCCGTCGGGGCGCCTGCCGGTGACGCGTAAAAAGAGGTTGATCTTCGCCGGCGCCTTCACGCAAAACGGTTTTGTGATCAGTGGCGGCTGCGTCGGGCTACCTCTTTGCCTTCACGTAATGGATGCGCAGGTCGTAGAGGATATTCTTGAGCATGGCCGCTTCGTCGGTGTCCAGATTCCCCCTGGTCTTCTCTTCCAGCATGGAAAGAATGTCAATGGTCTGTTTGGCCAGCGGCAGATTCTCGGACTTCTCTCCGGTCATGGGATCTTCCATCATTCCCAGTTGAACCAGGGCCGACGAATTCAGCGAAAAAATGAAAGTAGCGAAATTGATCGCGGGCAACGGTGCCTGGGCGCCCGAACCTGCACTATCTGTTTTGGTCTGTTTTTCATCGGTCATGGCGAACTCCTTGGCCGGTTTTTTTCGAAGCGGTTAAAATTCTAATGGCGTAACGGTCTTAACCAGGGAAAGTTGGCGCATCTTTTCAACGACGTCCTCGGGAATCGGGGTGTCGGTCGTCAGAAAGACAATGTTGCGATCCCCCTCTTCCTCCTGCCCCACCTGCATTCTGCCGATGTTGATTTGATGCTGGCCCAACGTCGTGCCGATTTCACCGATGGAGCCGGGTTTGTCGATATTCTGGATCAGGGCCATGTGGCCTTCGGGGATCATTTCCAGACGAAATTTGTCGATCTTGACGATCCGCGGGTCTTTCTTGCCGAAAATCGTTCCCGAAACCACGCTCTCCATCTCGGTGCTGATCGCCCGGACGGTAATCTGGTTGACATAATAATCCGATTCGGCGCTGCTGGTCTCCGTCACCGTAATGCCCCTTTGCTGGGCCATGACATGGGCATTGACGAAATTCACGTCGTCTTTGACCACGGGTGTCAGAATGCCTTTGAGAACCGCAGTGGACACGGGCGAAAGATCAATCCCCTTGAAATCCCCGCAGAATTCGATGACCACCTCTTTGATGGGCCCCCGCACCAGTTGGGCCTGAAGACACCCCATGCGATCGGCCAGGGTCAGATAGGGGCCGATTTTTTCCAGCACTTCTCCAGTCACCGAAGGCATGTTGACCGCATTGACCACCGTTCCTTCGGTCAGGAAATCGATGATCTGACGGGCGACGGCTACGGCCACATTGGTCTGGGCCTCCCGGGTGGAGGCACCCAGATGCGGCGTGCAGATGACCCGTTCGTGTTCGACAAGCGGGCTTTTGCCCGGCGGTTCGGTTTCGAAAACGTCCAGGGCTGCACCGGCAACCCTGCCGGATTCGAGGGCCTCGTACAGGTCGCTTTCGTCTACGATTCCGCCCCGGGCGCAGTTGACGATCATCACGCCGGGCTTCATTTTCTCGAATGCCGCCTTGTTCAGCATTCCAATCGTATTTTTCAATTTGGGGACGTGCACGGTGATATAATCGGCGCGTTCGTACAGGCCGTCCAGATCGACGCTTTCGAAGCCCGCCTTCTGAATCTGCTCCGGGGTGACGAAAGGATCGTGGATAATGACGTTCATCCGCAATCCGCGGGCACGGTCAGCCACGATGGCGCCGATTTTCCCGAACCCGATGACGCCCAGCGTTTTGTTGAATATTTCACGGCCCTGCAGCTTTTTTTTCTCCCAGCGGCCCTGCCGCAGCGAGGCGGTTCCCGTGGGGATGTTGCGGGTCAAAGAGAGCATCATGGCAATGGCGTGTTCGGCAGTCGTGATCACGTTTCCCGTTGGCGTGTTCATGACCACAATCCCGCGCTGGGTCGCCTCCGGGATATCCACATTGTCCAGTCCGATCCCTGCGCGTCCGACCACTTTGAGTTTCGATGCAGCCTGCAGAAGATCTTTGGTGACCTTGGTGGCACTGCGGATGACCAGGGCATCGTATGAGGCGATAATCTCCTTGAGGGCGTCCGGTTCCAGCCCCGTTTTCACATCCACATCGATGCCTGCCGCTTCCTGAAACATGCGAATCCCGTCTTCACCCAGATTGTCGCTTACAAGAACCTTCATCATGCACTTCCTTATTGTGACGATTGATAAATTCCGCTTATCGTTGACAAGGCCCAAAGCTGCCGTACTATTGGCATCCGCTGATGCCGTCGATAAAAAATCAACGCGTTTGGTGGTAATTACCCACAGGGATGGCCGGCAAAAAAGGCCAAAAGACATATGGCTTTTGGATAGGAGCGCATTTTAGTGAAAACCGAAGGAACATTCAACCCATATTTCAAAGCCCGATTTCAGAACCAGGGGGCCACGGCAGCCCGCTCGTTCTCCAATATGGGCCGCCAGGTAACGCTGTAGTGCATTTCCGTCTCATGGTATCTGGGGGTGAAAACCGCCACGTAAAACGATCCCGGTAGATCGGGGAAGGTTTCGACCCACAAAAGGTCCTCCACCTTCAGGTCGAAATCCGTACATACGCGTTTTCCCAGGCTTTCCGCACAGCTGGTTTTAAAAATTCCCCCCTCTTTGCGCAAGGCCAGCACAGCATGGGGTCGAATGTGAGGATGCGAAGGATCGGCCGATGACAGGTCGATAATTTTCACCCTCCAGGCACATCCATGGGTCGACGTCGCACCGGGATCCTCTTTGCGCTCCAGCATGTACGTTCCGTCGAAAACAATCATGGGGGTCTCTTTTCGTTACTGGCACGACCGATAGAGAAATGATCCCGTGCTCCGTTTGTACAATCGCCGTCCCGCTGGGATCATCTGCATCATAATGCCTGCTACCGGCGTTGACAAGACAATTGACGACTTCGTGAAAAGGCCTATATCTGCGGTAAGCGTATCCATAGTCAGTACGGAGTACCTTTATGTACGCCTTCTTCCTCGGGACTCGCAATCCTTCTTGTCCCGTCTGGTGTTTAGCGGGGGGTCTCGGTCTTTTCACGAAGTCGTCTGAAAAGCGATCTTCCACAAGGCTGTCGCAAATGATCGCAGGCCGTCTTGACCGCCAGCCGTCATTTTGTTATTGCCCCCTCTTTGATAAAGAAACAACCCACAGCTTGAGAAAATAAGGGAGCCCATCATGCTCATTACTGAAATCCTGGCCAGAAACGCCAGAGTGTACGGTCGGGAAACAGCACTCATCGAGAGGGCGCCAGAAATCGGCCGCAGGGTGGAAATCACCTGGGAAGCCTTTGACCACCAGGCCAACGCCATTGCCCAGGCCCTCATGGCCAGGGGGATTCGCAAAGGGGATCGCGTCGTCCATCTGATGATGAATTGCATTCAATGGCTGCCGACCTATTTCGGCATCCTGAGAACAGGCGCCTGGGCCGTGCCCTTAAACTTTCGCTTCGTGTCCAAAACCATCGCCAACTGCACCCATACCGCCGAAGCCAAGGCCTTTATTTTCGGTGAGGAGTTTATTGACCGGGTCGAGAAAATTCGGGATCAAATCAAGAGAAACGTGCAAACGTTCATTTTTACGGGGCCTGAAAAAATGCGCCCTTCCTGGGCCGAGTCGCTGGAACAACTCATCGCCGAGTATCCGGGCATCGACCCCAATGTGCCCATCGATATTTGTGACGATGCAGCCCTTTATTTTACCTCCGGCACCACCGGCACCCCCAAGGCCACCCGGCTGACCCACCGAAATCTGGAACACGCCTGCTATGTGGAAAACCGCCACCACAACCAGACCCACGCCGACAACTTTTTGTGCATCCCTCCTTTGTATCATACAGGTGCAAAAATGCACTGGTTCGGCAACTTCATCGCTGGCGCCCGAGCCGTAATTCTCAAGGGCATCGAACCGCGTTGGATATTGGAAGCCATTTCCGAAGAGCAGGTAACCATCGTCTGGCTGCTGGTACCCTGGGCCCTGGACCTGCTGTTTGCCATCCAGAGCGGAGACCTGAAAACAAAGGATTACAACCTGGACCAGTGGCGCCTGATGCATATCGGCGCCCAGCCGGTTCCATCGAGCCTGATCAAGCAGTGGCACAAGGTCTTTCCCGGCCATCAGTACGACACCAATTACGGACTGACGGAGAGCACCGGTCCCGGCTGCGTGCATCTGGGTCTCGAAAACATGCATAAGGTGGGGGCCATCGGCGTTCCCGGTTTCGACTGGGAAGTTCAAATTGTCGATGACCAAATGAAGCCGGTTCCTCCGGGAAGCCCTGGAGAACTGGTTGTCAAGGGGCCCGGTGTCATGAAGGAATATTACCGCAACCCCGAAGCCACGGCCGACACCATCGTAGACGGCTGGCTGTTGACCGGGGATGTGGCCCGCCAGGATGAGGAAGGTTTTATCTGGCTGGTGGACCGCAAAAAGGATGTCATCATTACCGGAGGAGAGAACATCTATCCTGTGGAAATTGAAGATTTTCTCATGGGCCATCCGAAAATTATGGATGCGGCCGTGATCGGTTTGCCGAGCCTGCGCCTGGGAGAAATTGCCGCGGCCATCATCAATCCAAAGCCCGGCTGCGAATTGACCCGAACGGAAGTAGAGGATTTTTGCACCGCACTGCCCCGCTACAAACGTCCCCGCAAGACTATTTTTGGGGATGTTCCGCGAAATCCCACCGGTAAAATCGAAAAACCGAAGCTTCGCAAACAATACGGCGGCCAGGCGGAGAGTTTTAAACCGGAGAATCGTGAGGAAAAATAAAATCGCTCGGGGATGGGGGAAGGTGAACAACCAATGGGCAGGCTGTCAATCTCAGTGTTAAGTGTTAAGTGGTTAAGTTTTAAGCGAGGCTAAAAAATCGATTTTATAGATCGAAAGCATTCCTCTGCTTAATCACTTAACACTTAACACTTAACACTGTTTTTTATCTATTTCTCTTTATCTTTCACTTCTTCGAAATCGGCATCGACCACGTCATCGTCAGGATTGGCGGCCCCGGCGCCACTGTCGGCACCGGCTTCGGTCCCCGGACCGGTCGCACCGGCGGCGCCGGCTTCGGAAGCCTGCTTGTACATGGCTTCTGCCACCTTGTGGGAGGCCTGGGTGAGCGCTTCGCTCAACCGCTTGATCTCCTCGACATCGTCGCTTTCCATGGCCTTTTTGAGATCCGCGGAAGCGCTTTCGATATTGCCGCGCGTTTCGGCATCCACCTTGTCGCCAAGATCCTTCAGCGATTTTTCAGTGGTATAAATCAAGGTATCGGCGTGGTTGCGTGCCTCGACCAGTTCCCTTTTCTTCTTATCTTCGTCCGCATGCAGCTCGGCATCCTTGACCAGATTGTCGATCTCCTCTTTGGAAAGCCCGCTGGAGGCGGTAATCTGAATGGACTGTTCTTTGCCGGTAGCCGTATCTTTGGCGGACACATTGACGATACCGTTGGCGTCAATGTCGAAGGTCACCTCGATCTGGGGGACGCCGCGGGGAGCCGGCGGAATGCCCACCAGTTCAAAACGGCCCAGGGTCTTGTTGCTGGCGGCCATCTCGCGTTCGCCCTGAAGCACATGGATGGAAACCGCCGGCTGATTATCCGCCGCCGTAGAAAAAACCTGGCTCTTGCGGGTCGGGATGGTGGTGTTTTTGTCGATCAGGCGGGTCATTACGCCGCCCAGGGTTTCGATACCCAGAGAAAGCGGGGTCACATCCAGCAGCAGAACATCCTTTACATCCCCTTTGAGTACACCGCCCTGGATTCCGGCACCCAGCGCAACCACTTCGTCGGGGTTGACGCCCTTGTGCGGCTCCTTGCCGAAAATCTTTTTGACGCGTTCCTGAACGGCCGGCATGCGGGTCATGCCGCCCACCAGGATCACCTCGTCGATATCGCCACTGGAAAGCCCGGCGTCCTTCACCGCGGTCCGGCAGGGGGCGTCCAACTTGTCCAGCAGGTCGGCGACAAGACCTTCCAGCTTGGCCCGGGTGATTTTAACGTTGAGGTGTTTGGGGCCGCTGGCGTCCGCGGTAATAAACGGCAGGTTGACATCGGTTTCCATGGAGGAAGAGAGTTCCATTTTGGCCTTTTCCGCCGCTTCCTTAAGCCGCTGCAGGGCCATCTTGTCGCTTCTCAGGTCAATGCCCTGATCTTTTTTGAATTCGTCGGCCAGATAGTCGATAAGACGAAGATCGAAATCCTCGCCGCCCAGGTGGGTATCGCCGTTGGTGGCCTTGACCTCGAATACCCCTTCGCCGATTTCCAGGATGGAGATGTCGAAAGTTCCGCCGCCGAGGTCGAAAACGGCGATCTTCTCTTCGCTGCGTTTGTCCAGGCCATAGGCCAGCGAAGCGGCCGTGGGTTCGTTGATGATACGCAAGACATTGAGGCCGGCAATCTTGCCGGCGTCCTTGGTGGCCTGGCGCTGGCTGTCGTTGAAGTACGCCGGCACGGTGATGACCGCATCGGTAACGGACTCTCCCAGATAGTCCTCGGCGTATTTTTTGATATGCGCCAGAATGAAAGAGGAGATTTCCGCCGGGCTGTGCAGCTTACCCCGCAAATCGATGCGCACGTCTCCGTTTTCCGCCTCTTTGATTTTGTAAGGAAGGATTTTAAGGTCTTTCTGGACCTCAGCAGAGCTGAACTTTCTACCGATCAGCCGTTTGACGGCGAATACGGTGTTCTCCGGGTTGGTAATGGCCTGGCGTTTGGCGATCTGTCCAACCATTCGCTCACCGCTTTCGCTGACGGCCACGATGGATGGGGTGGTCCGTCCGCCTTCGGGATTGGTGATGACCTTGGCGTCTCCACCTTCCATAATGGCCACACAGGAGTTGGTGGTCCCGAGATCGATTCCGATAATCTTGCCCATTTGATGTCCTCCTTACCTTCGACGGTATTTATAGTGCGATAAATTTATGCTTGGGTATCGACCGCTTTTTCGTTCGGCTGCCCATTTTGACTGTTTTTCGACACAACCACCATGGCGGGACGCAACAGCCGATCATGCATCAGGTATCCCTTTTGGAACTCCTGAACGACCGTGTTGGACGGATGATCGGACCGCTCCTCCTGGCTCATGGCCTGGTGAAAGGCCGGATCGAACGGCTCGCCCATCGCCTCGATGGGTTTCACATGATGCTTTTCGAGAATTTTGGTAATCTCGGCCAGCGTCAACGCGACCCCGTCAACCACGCCCTTGTCAT
This sequence comes from Desulfosarcina widdelii, assembly GCF_009688965.1. Taxonomy (GTDB): domain Bacteria; phylum Desulfobacterota; class Desulfobacteria; order Desulfobacterales; family Desulfosarcinaceae; genus Desulfosarcina; species Desulfosarcina widdelii. Next base: position 2,535,519 of record NZ_AP021875.1, read on the forward strand.
TCTGGTTTTCGGGTGAGGCCGAAGCGATGGCCCGTTCCAGGTTGTCCACCACGTTCAGCAACTGACGGATCAGGTTTTCGGTGGCATATTTTCTGACGTCTTCCATTTCACGCGAGGTTCGTTTCCTGACATTGTCCAACTCGGCGGCCATCCGGAGCATGCGGTCGTGATGATCATCGGCCTGCGCCCGGGCCTCGGCCAACTTCTCCTCGAGCTCCTTTAAAGATTTTCCATCATGCTCGGTTTTTTCTGCAGCCTCTTCTTGAACTGCAGCTTCGGGGGCCTCGCTTTGTGGATTTTTCTCGTTTTCGTCCTCGATCACGATTTTCTTCTTCTGTGCCATCGGCTCCTGTCTCTCCTGATTTCACTGGCTGTAATCCTCTTTGCGGTCGGTGGGCGCCCCATGGCCTGGAACCACTTGAATTTTAAGCTGTTGACTTCCATGGGGACCCGCAAAGTTGACAGAAAATAAGACCGGATGATGGCTTGTCAAGGAATCGGTGGGTGTTGTTCTAAGAATAATAATCGATTGTAAATTTGATGGGTTGAATCGGAAAAAGAGATCAAACGAATGGCGGGTGAAATGGTTGTGCACCCCCCGTCGAACTGATCCGAAAAATCGAGGCCACCGTGTGACCGGGATCGATCCACGACACAGACCGCATCCCTTATCGCTGCTTCCTTCCGGACCTGACGAGGTTCGAGACTGTCTGTTGCGCGGCGGCCGGTCAAAGCGACCTGATTTTCTCGGGATTAACCCTAAGGGGGGAATTCGGCCCCGCATAAAGCGGATTTCGGGTAAAGGGCACCGCTGGCTCCCCGCCTAGCACAACCGGGCACCCTATAATACGATCCACAGCCACTTTTCAAGAGTTAAGTGGACGCCCCTTTCAACGGCCGGACTCCATAAGCCCTGCGGTATTGACTTACCGACGGGCATGCAATAGATCAAAGAAAACCTTAAACCGGGAGGAAACGAAATGGTGCGAAACGCTGTTGCGATTATCTTGCTGGCGGCCCTGGTAACGACGGCCGGCTGTGCGGCCTTGATCGTCGGGGCCGGGGCCGGGGCCGGCGTCTACACTTGGGTCAAAGGAGAATTGATTCGTTCGTATGCCAAGAATTTCGATACGACCGAAAAAGCGGTCATCCTGAGCTTGGAGTATCTCAAAATCACCATCGAAGAGAAAAACCAGACCGGTAGCGAGACGACCATAAAGGCCCGTCAGAGCGAAGGTTCGCCGGTTACGGTAACAATCCGGACCGTCCGCTACGACATGACCGAAGTGGCCGTCCGCTGCGGCTATGTCGGCTATTGGGATCGGAAAAATGCCGAACTGATTCATGCCACCATCCTCAACTATATCTGATCGCAAATCACTTGCGGCCACAGTCCGTCGGACACTGGTCGCCCACAACATGCTGGACTCCGGAGATCGGGTGCTGGTGGGGGTTTCCGGGGGTCCGGATTCAATGGCGCTGCTCCACCTGCTGGTCAAGCCGCCTTTTGCCGACAAAATCGAATTGGGGGTGGCGCATCTCAACCACTGCCTGCGGGGCGAGACGGCCGAAAAAGAGGCGGATTTCGTGAGCCGGGAAGCGGCAGCCCTGGGTGTCCCCTGCCATGTCGGCCGGGCCAGGGTTGTCAACGTCAAACGCAAACTGGGCCTTTCCCTGGAAGAGGCGGGTCACCGGGTGCGCTACGCCTTTTTTAACAAGGTCATGGCCGAGAGGGGATACAACAAGCTGGCCCTGGGCCACCATATGGACGACAATGCCGAGCAGTTGCTGCTGGCTTTATTGCGCGGCACCGGGCCGCGCGGATTGGCGGGCATCGCTCCGACAAAAGAAAACCGCATTATCCGCCCCTTAATCCACGCCCGCCGCGCACAAATCGAAGCTTACATAGAAGCTGAAAACATTTCCGGCATGCGCGACGCATCCAACGATGACGCCAGGTTCCTGAGAAATCGGATTCGACACGATCTGTTGCCGTTGCTGACATCGGCCTACAATCCACGCATCGGGGAGCACCTCAATCGCTTGGCTGATGTTATGCGAACGGAAGAGTCCTGGATCGGGGATCTGGTAGCGCAAGAATACCCGAAAACGACAATCGGTCGTAAAAAAGACGAGGTAGTCCTTTCCGTAGACCGCCTGCGGACAATTCATACCGCCCTGATGCGCCGCCTGATCCGGGCGGCCATAGAAGAGGTCGCCGGCAATCTGCGCAGGATCGAATTTTCCCACATCCATGCCATCAGCCGGCTGTTGACCGGCAGCGACGGCAAAGAGTGCCATCTCCCCGGCGGACTTCGCGCCCGGCGGATCGGCGACCGGTTGACGCTTTCTGTCGTTCCCCATCATCGGCGCAGATCCGCGGCAGCAAAGACAGAAAAGGCCACTTGGATCAAAAAGGTCCTTGACGGGCCACTTCCGGAAAATTTTGAAATCCGGGAAATGGGGATCGGGTTGAGATTCTCCTTTTGTTCCCGCGGTCATTTGCCGCCATGGACGGCCATAGAACCGAACCGCGCATATCTGGATTTCGACCGCCTTGCCCTTCCGTTGACCGTCCGTCGACCGGCGCCCGGTGACCGGTTTTGCCCTTTGGGTGCCGGCGGCCGGCAGAAGTTAAAAAAATTTTTCATCGACCATCGGATCGCCCGTCGGGACCGATCTATATCCGCGATACTGGCGGATCGACGGGGCATCGTCTGGCTGATCGGCCAGCGCATCGACGAGCGCGTAAAAGTGACCTCGCGGACGTCGCAAATTCTCAACATCGAATTTTTCTTGCTTGACACCCGATGATGGTTAATATGATCCTAATCTGTGCGGGTCCGGGAGGTGGGCCGGTACGAAACCGAATGCAGGAAACTGTTAGATTCCAAAAAGCGTCGCGAGGAGGAAATCGCTCTTGAATCCATTTTATAAGAACCTGGCCCTGTGGCTGGTCATCACCCTGATGATGGTCATGCTGTACAATTTGTTCAATCAGCAGCAGCTCACCCAGAACGACATCAGCTACTCCGAATTTTTAGCCATGGTGGAAGCCGACCGGGTGTCCGAAGTCACCATTCAAGGCCAGGAGATTCGCGTTACAGATCTCAATCGCAGCCACTTCAAGATTTACGCCCCCCAGGACCCCGCTTTGATCCAGCGACTGAAAGACAAAGGCGTAACGATCAATGCCAAACCGCCGGCCGAATCCCCCTGGTACATGTCCGTTCTGGTCTCCTGGTTCCCCATGATTGTCCTCATCGGCGTGTGGATATTTTTCATGCGCCAGATGCAAAGCGGCGGCGGCAAGGCCATGTCCTTCGGCAAAAGCCGGGCCCGCCTGCTTTCTGATCAGCAGGAGAAGGTGACCTTCGAGGATGTGGCCGGCATCGACGAGGCCAAAGAGGAACTGGGAGAAATCGTTGACTTTCTGAGAGACCCCAAAAAATTCACCCGCCTGGGCGGCCGCATTCCCAAGGGCGTTTTGCTCATGGGGCCTCCGGGCACCGGTAAAACTTTGCTGGCCCGGGCCATTGCCGGCGAGGCCGGCGTTCCTTTTTTCAGTATCAGCGGCTCCGACTTCGTGGAAATGTTCGTCGGTGTGGGCGCCTCGCGCGTGCGGGACCTGTTCGTTCAGGGCAAGAAGAACGCCCCCTGCATCATTTTCATCGACGAGATCGATGCCGTCGGACGCCACCGCGGCGCCGGGCTGGGCGGCGGCCATGACGAGCGTGAACAGACCCTCAATCAGCTTCTCGTGGAAATGGATGGATTCGAATCCAACGAAGGCGTCATCCTCATTTCGGCTACCAACCGTCCCGACGTACTGGACCCGGCCCTGTTGCGTCCCGGACGTTTCGACCGCCAGGTCGTGGTGTCGCTGCCCGACATCAAGGGCCGGGAAAAAATCCTGCGGGTGCACATGAAGCGCACCCCCATCGCTTCGGATGTGGATCCTGTGGTGCTGGCCAAAGGTACGCCCGGTTTTTCCGGTGCGGACCTGGAAAACCTGGTCAACGAAGCGGCCCTGCTGGCTGCCAAACGCGACAAGGAACGGCTGGACATGATGGATTTCGAGGACTCCAAGGACAAGGTCTACATGGGCCTCGAAAGAAAATCCAAGGTAATCAAAGAGGAGGATCGGCTCACCACGGCCTACCACGAGGGTGGACATGCGCTGGTGGCCCGCTTCATTCCCGGAACCGATGCGGTCAATAAAATCACCATCATTCCCCGCGGCCGGGCCGCCGGCGTTACCTGGTTTCTACCGGAAGAACGGGATTTCCGTTACAAGGATCAATTGGAAGCCGAACTGGCCATCGCCTTCGGCGGCCGTGTGGCGGAGGAGATCGTTTTCAACCGCATCAGCACCGGCGCCGCCAACGACATCAAGAAAGCCACGGAACTGGCCCAGCAGATGATCCGCAGTTGGGGCATGAGCGAGGCCCTCGGTCCGCTCTCCTTCGCCAAAGACGAAGAACAGGTGTTCCTGGGCCGGGAAATCGCCCAGCATCGCGACTATTCGGAAGAGACGGCCAGAAAAATCGACAGCGAAATCAACAACCTGGTAACACAATCCTATGAACGGGCCAGGTCCGTACTCACCGAGCACCTGGACGTGCTGCATAAACTGGCCGAACAACTGCTGGAAAAAGAGACCATTCTGGGCGCCGAACTGGACGAACTGATCCGCCAGGTGAGGCCGGGGATTCAGCTTCCCGAGAAAGCCGCCGACAGTCAAGAGGCCGGTGACAATGCCGACAGGCAGGAACCGGAAACATCCGGCGAATCCGGTGAAAAGGAAGAAAAGACCGGCAGCCAAACGGATCCGCCGGCCGACGATACTCCCCGTTCAACGGACGAAGAGGAAGCTCCAAAGTCGTGACCGCCCCGTCACGGGCTCCCCGGTTTCCGGATAAACTCAGCACAAAATCGGCATGAAAAACCTCCCCAAAACTTGTATTGGGGAGGTTTTCGTTGCAACCTAGCCGAAGCCAAACGCCGAAAGAACAAGGAGATATCCGTTGCGCGCATCCACACAGACGACCAGGCTCACCTGCGGCCCGCATACCCTTGAATTGGGCACCAAAACTCGGATCATGGGCATCGTCAATGTGACCCCCGACTCCTTTTCCGACGGAGGGCATTTCTTCTCACCGGACCGTGCCGTGGCCCAGGGTCTGCAACTGGTGGACGAAGGAGCCGATATCCTCGACATCGGGGGAGAATCCACCCGCCCGTTTTCGGATCCGGTGAGCGAATCGGAAGAACTGAAGCGCGTGGTTCCGGTGATCGAACAACTGGCCGAACGGGTGGCCGTTCCGATTTCCATCGACACCACCAAGGCCGCGGTAGCCCGCCAGGCCGTCGCCGCCGGAGCGACCATCATTAACGACATCAGCGCCCTGTGGTCAGACCCGCAGATGGCCGCAACCGCCGCCGAATGTCGGGTTCCCCTGGTACTCATGCACATGAAAGGCACCCCTAAAACCATGCAGGTCGAACCGGTTTACGAGGACCTGATCGCCGAAATCAAAGCGTTTCTGTCCAAGGCCATGGCGCAGGCGCTGGCCGCCGGCGTGGATCGTTCCGCCATTATTCTCGACCCGGGCATCGGATTCGGCAAAACCGTTGACCATAATCTCCAGATCATTCGAGACCTTGACAGCTTTCGCGAATTGGAAGCCCCCCTGTTGGTCGGTGCCTCCCGAAAAGCGTTTATTCGCCATCTGCTCAAGGAAAAGGAACAAGAGGAGCCGGAACCGCTGTCCACAGAAGTGGCCCGGGGCACCCAGGCTGTGGTGGCAGCCTCCGCCATATTCGGCGCGCACATTGTCCGGGTGCATGATGTCGCCCGTACCCGTAACACCCTAACCCTCATCGATGCGATTCGGTCTGCATAATCCCAATGGTATCTTCATCGTCAACCCCGCGACGTTCGGCCGGCAGATGGATCCGGTGGCTGCTTCTTCCCCTGGTTCTCGGTCTTGTGACCCTGGCCCTGATCGTCCGGACAGAGAAACAGGAGATGGAGATCGCCATCGATGTCTCTTTTACCAACCTTGCCGACGACCTGCTGCTCATAGACGCGTCCAGCCAGATCGTCCGCCTGTTGGTTGCAGGCCGTTCTTCCGACTTCGATACCGTGTCTCCCACGAACATCTCGTGCAAGCTGGATCTTGCCGGCCTGCGAGCAGGAAGCCACAAACTGCCGATAGAACCGAGCGATGTGACTCTGCCCAAGGAAGTGAAACTGAAGGCCCTGCTCACGCCTTCCCTGAATATCCACCTGGAGCCGGTGGTCCTGAAAACCGTCGATGTCGTCGCCGTGCTGGAAGGCAACGTTGCACCGGGATACGCGGTCACCGCCGTAAAGCTGGAACCGGACCGTGTGGTTCTGAAGGGAACAGCAGGATCGCTGGCCGATATCGAAACGGTCAAAACGCACCCCATCAATCTGGAAGAAGCTGCGGAATCGTTTAAAAAGGAGGTTCCCCTCAACCTCCCGGAAGCCATCGGCGTGGATCCGCCCCTGCGGATTGTCGTCGCCCGGGTGGAGGTCACCGAGCGTATCGTCACCCGGGTGCTGGAAAACGTCCCTGTCTCGGTTAGAGGCGCTTTGGCAAACTATCGTATTGAACCGCAAACCATCATGCTGACGGTCAGCGGACCGGAAGCCGCCGTCAATGCACTCGAGTCCAATATGGATTTTTCCGTCACCGTGGATTTAAATGGGCTTGCTCCGGGGCGCCACATGCTCAAGGCAGCCATCCACCTGCCTGTGGGCACGACCCTGACCCGTGTCGATCCTGAACATTTCTCCGTAACCATCAACTAGTAGACCGGAGTCCAATATGTTATTTGTCATCGATGTAGGCAACACCAACACCGTTATGGGCATTTATCGGAACGACACGCTGGTCAAGGATTGGCGCATCCGCACCGAACGAAAAACGACCGAAGACGAATTCAATGTGATCGTTGCCAGCCTGATGGCTACGGGAGGAATCGACACCGGCGCGATTAAACGAACCATTATCTCCTGTGTCGTTCCCCCGATGGTAACCATATTGGATTCCTTTTGCCGCAAATATTTGGGGCATACTCCCCGTTGGGTGGATGCCCGTTCGTATACCCGCATGCCGATCCTGATGCACAACCCGTCGGAAGTAGGGGCCGACCGGATCGTCAATTCCGTTGCCGCCTATCGTAAGTATCGTCAAAGCCTGATCATCATCGATTTCGGAACCGCCACGACATTCGACGTCGTCTCCGGGAAGGGGGAATATCTGGGCGGGGCCATCAGTCCCGGTATCATGATCGCCTCTGAAGCCCTGTTCCGGGAGGCCTCCAAGCTGCCTAGGGTGGAAATCTTCGAGCCGCCCGAAAATGTCATCGGAAAAGACACGATCAGTGGAATCAAATCGGGAATCATTTTCGGCTACGCCGGACTGGTTGACGGAATTGTAGGGCGTATGAAGGAGCAGATAGACCCGGTCCCTCTGGTGCTGGCCACGGGTGGGTTGGCACCGCTGATGGCCAACGTCGCCACCTCCATCGATCATGTGGAGTCCGATTTAACCCTGGAAGGGCTGAGAATTATCAGCCAGGAAATGGAATAACAAAACGTCAGGCGTCCTGTTTTTCCCTGCAATGGGCCAAATACCCGACAAACCCCTTGACGCTGTTCAGCAGAAAGCCGCGCTCCCGCCCCCGAACCTCGGGCGGCAGTTGTTTGAATCCCTTCAGGTTCGGATCCTTGTACAGCATCAGATCCACCAACCCTTCGTAATCCTGCTGCAAGTCCGAATTCCCTTCGTTTAACGCCGATCCCAGAGTCTTTTTCCAAAAGAGGAGTTGATCTCGGTGTCTGGCCAGCATGCGCATCCCGTCGTTTTGCAGGCCGAAATGGCCGTAGCAGATGGTTTGTGGGGAGGCCGCCATGATCCGGTCGATGCTTGCCAGTGATGTTTCCAGAAAAAATCGGGGCGGGGTGGCCGGACGCAGGTATGGTTCCGTCGAGGCAAGGGGCAGGCAAACGCCGCCGGCTTCCCCGGCAAAGAGACAGTCGGCGGCGGCAATGGCATAGTGGTGGGGCGAGTGGCCGGGGGTGTCCAGCAATTGAAACGGTGCTGCGGCCAGGTCGCTCTCGGTTGCTATACTCGAGGGGGCGACCGGCAGCATGCGTCCATAGGCGCGGGCGGTGTCCCCCAGCATCTTTAACGTCCCCTGCCACAACCGTTCGGGATCGACGATATGGGCAGCGCCTTTGGGATGGCAGATCACGGGCGTCTCGGCAAACCGGCGGGCAAGATGCCCGATGGCACCGGCATGGTCGATGTGAATATGGGTCAAACAGATGTAGTCGAGGTGCGCCACCCCCAGATTATCAAGCGCACCGGAGAGCTGCGTCACGGTAACGGCTGGTCCCACATCCACCAGGTAAACGGCATCCGGCCCCTTGACCAGCCAGGCGGCGATGAAATTATCAAAACCCTCTATAGGAGGCGCCAGAACGATCTGGTAAAGCCGGGGGGCGAGATGATGGATTCGATAGCTGCCGTCAACTGTCACAGATCAATCCATTCCCATTTCCTGTTCGAGTTGGCTGATGCGTTCCTTTAAAACCTGTTTTTCCTTTTCCGGCAAGGCCGGGTCGGCTATGCGCCGCTTCAGCCCCAAAAGGACCATCTCTTCTCTGTATTCCGTACAGGTATATTTTCCGGCAGAACTCATATCTTTGCACACCAATTAACGGGTTGACAGCGGATCAGGCCATGCAATCCTTGTAGGCTTGGTAAAACATACCGTGGTCGGCCATGGCACGCCGCAGGATCTTGTCGAAATCGGAAATGTTGTCCACATTCACGACCAGGTTGACGCTTTTTTGAAACGCCATCATCTGGTCCATGGTTCGAAAACGGCGGGTGATCATGGCTACGAAGATTTCTCGGCGCATGGCCATATTAAGCCGTTCCAGGTAAATCAATACACCGTTGGCATCCGGATTCTTGGCATCGAAATATTCATCGACAACGATGAGGTCGTAATTGTGGTAGCGCATCGTCTTTAAGGCTTCGCGGCCGTTTTTGACGTCGGTGACGTGGTATTCCAAAACATCCAGCACCGGCATGATGGCCTTTTTGATCATTGGGTCCGATTCGCATAGCAGCGCGGTTTTGCCTTCCTCTTCCACAAAATCGAAAGGCTTGTCCGACGCATCGTAGCCCTCGGCTTCGTCCTCGTCAAACGAGAAAAAATCCTCTTCGAAGTCCTGCTGATGGGATGCATCGTCATCCTTCGCTGCAGGCGATACGCGGATGCGGTTTTCGCATTTGGGGCATTTCAGGAAGGCCGCCTTGTCTTTGGGAAGCTTTTCGTCGGCAATCTTGAATTTACTCTGGCAGCTTTCACAGATAATTTCCATGATTCTCCCACCGAACCTTTGAATGATTCCGATTTATCGTTTTGCGCCCGATCCCCTGAAGCATTTTCATGGATCTCGACGCTTGCGAACCACGCCCGATTGCAATATCGGGCACAGCCTTTTCATTGCAAATATTATTCTTTATCGTAATGGCGGTCAATTTCCAGGTTGTCGATATCGGTGGTGGATTCGCCCCGCGCACTCTTGACCTTATCGATGCCGCGGCCGGCCACACCTTTATGAGATGCATAGGCCATGGCGGTCTCCTGGGTGATCAACCCCTGTTCGTAAAGCCCGACGATGTGATCGTCGAAGGTGGTCATGCCGAAAGGCCGGCCGGCTTCCATGATCTCGTAGAAGGTCTTGCCCTCGGATTCTCCGTTGAGGATGGCGTCCTTGACCCGAAGATTGGTCCCCAGAATTTCGAAGGCCGCCACCCGCCCCCCGCCGATCTTGGGCAGCAGCCGCTGACCGACGATCCAGCGCACCGTATCGGCCAGCCGGATGCGAACCTGCTTTTCCTCCTCGTTGGGAAACATGCCCAGAATACGGTTGATGGTCTGCCCGGCATCCACGGTGTGCAGGGTCGTCAGCACCAGATGTCCGGTTTCGGCGGCATTCAGGCCGATTTCCACCGTTTCACGGTCACGCATCTCGCCCACCAGAATCACCTTGGGGGCCTGGCGCAGGGCGGCCCGGAGCCCACTTGAGAAGGAGTCGAAATCGGCGCCCAGTTCCCGCTGGTTGAAGGTGGCCTTCTTGTGGGGGTGCTGGTATTCGATGGGATCCTCCAGGGTCACGATGTGGACCGAGCGGGCTTCGTTGATCTCCTCTAGAATCGCCGCAAGAGATGTCGATTTACCCGAACCGGTGGCTCCGGTGACGAAAACGATGCCGTTGAGGTCTTTGGCAATTTTGTAGAACGTATCCGGCAGATTCAAGTCCCGGATAGTAGGGATCTTGGATTCCAGTTTTCTCAGTACGATGGAGTAATGGCCGGTCTGCGAGAAAATGTTGACCCGAAAGCGGGCTTTTCCGGGCAGGGAATAGGAAAGGTCGCAGGATCCGGTTTTAATCAGGGTTTCCGTGAGGCGCCGGTCCTGGCTGACCAGGTTCAGGGCAAACGTTTCGGTCTGAAAGGGAGTCAGCTCCTTGATGTCCGGTTTGATCTCCACCGGCACCAGTTCGCCGGAGCTTTCCACCTGCAGGGGCTTGCCCACGGTGAGATTGAGGTCGGATACGTTGCTGTGGGAGTCCAGCATACGGGTCAGGATGTGATCGACTTCCTGCTTTTTCATGATTTCCCTCTGCTTGCAGTCATCGGGTCCGAACCGCTTCGGTTAGGCCTCGGTGAAATCCGTTGGCGGCGACTTGAGCAGCGGCCGGAAACGGCCCTTGTCGTTGGCCTTGGTGTAGGCGTCGTCGGCGGAAATGCGCCCTTTGTTGTAAAGCTCCATGATGGCATCGTCAAGAAGCTGCATGCCGTACTTTTTACCCGTCTGCATCATGGAGGGCAACTGATGGGATTTGGATTCCCGGATCAGGTTGCGTACGGCAGGAGTGGCGATGAGAATTTCCAGAGCCGGCACACGCCCCTTCTTGTCGATGCGTTTGAACAGGGTCTGAGAAATGATGGCCCGGATGCCGTCGGCCAGTGTGGAGCGGATCTGGGCCTGCTCCTGGGCTGGAAACACCTCCACGATGCGGTCCACGGTTTTGGGTGCACTGGTGGTGTGCAGGGTGCCGAACACCAGATGGCCGGTGGCGCTGGCTTCGATGGCCAGGGAAATGGTTTCCAGGTCCCGCATTTCACCCACCAGGATGATGTCCGGGTCCTCGCGCAGGGCACCGCGCAAGGCGGCGCTGAACGATTTGGTGTGCAGGCCCACCTCCCGGTGGTTGACCAGACATCCGCGGCTTTTATGGACGAATTCGATGGGATCCTCGATGGTGATGATGTGATCGCTGCGGCTCCGGTTGGCCACATCGATAATGGCGGCCAGGGTGGTGGACTTGCCCGAACCGGTCGGTCCGGTAACGATGACCAGTCCCCGGGGAAGCGACGCCAGCTTGGACATCACCGGCGGCAGCCCCAATTGCTCGGCGGTCAGGATGGTGCTGGGGATTTCGCGAAAAACGGCCCCAATACCGTTTTTCTGCATGAAATAATTGGCCCGGTAGCGGGCCAGTCCCGGAATTTCGTATCCGAAATCCACGTCGCCGGTCTCTTCAAACAGCTTAACTTTATCTTCCGGCGTGATCTCGTATAGCATTTTACGAAGATCGTCGTTATCCAGCACCTTGTATTTAACACGCTCGATATCGCCATGGATCCGCAGCGCCGGCGGTTGACCGGACAGCAGATGAAGGTCGGAAGCGTTCTGCTCGTGCATGAGCTTGAAAAAAGCATCGATCTTGGCCATAAAGGTCTCCCGGTGTTGGTTGAGGTCAGTGCTCGAAAACCAGATGTCCGCCCCGGCCGGTCGTGGCGGGTATCCTGCTTTTCGGCATTACTGGTTGAGCACTTTAATTTTGGTGTCTTCCGCATCCAGGGCGTCCATGCCCTCTTTGCCGATCTCCAGCAGCTTGGTGTGGGCGTCGATGATGGCCTGAATCTGCACTTCGATCTGCACGCGCTGGCGCTTGAGTTCAGCGATGTCTTCGTGAAGCTGCGACAGGCGGCTGTGGGCACGATTGAGAATTTTTTCCGCTTTGACCTCCGCATCGGCAATAATGATTTCCGCCGATTTGCGGGCATTGTCTTTCATCTGCTCGAGGACTTTCTGGGAATTGAGCATGGCCCGCTTAAACGTCTCTTCGCGTTCCTTATAGCCCTGTTTTTCCAACTTCAGGCGACGAATCTCCTCTTCCTGCCGTTTGGTGGTTTCCTGAACGGCTGCAAACGCGTCGGCCGCCTGTTCCAGAAAACGGTCCACCTCACGCACATCGAACCCCCGGAACCGGACCTTGAATTGCTGCTGTTGAATGTCCAACGGAGTCAATTTCATGGTTTTGGTCCTCTCCTCGAGAAGAATTAAATCAGAGAAGCAGCCATTCGCATCAGACTGTTCACGACAAAGGCGCGCAGAAAAATGACAACCAGAAAAACGACGATGGGGGAGAAATCGATTCCTCCGTAGTTGATCGGCAGCCTGCTGCGGATCGGATAGAGCACCGGTTCAGTGACATTGTTGATGAAACGGACGATGGCATTGTACGGATCCGGGTTGACCCATGAGAGGACGGCTCGAATGATGACCACCCACATGAAAAAGAGCAGCACCACATCCATCACCTTGGCCGCTGCCATTAAAAAATATCCTACAATATACATTAAATCGCCTTCCTTCGGGTCTAATGGTTTATCCCGCACGAACGGTTGTGCAGTTGCGATAGGGGAAAAATAAGATCTTTTCCTCCGATAAGTCAAGGTTTTTCATGGGGTTGGAACAACAGAGGGGTGTTGGCGCACGCGGAATTGAACGCCTGCGGGAGTAAAAGAAACGGTCAACATCCAAACTGCGATCCTGCCGTTACCCACCTGCAATCATGGGGAGCGGTACGATCCGAGAACCGTCCGTAACCGGGGTGGAGGCAAAATGCGGGCGGGAGACCAGCCGGCCGTCAAGTTTTACCACGGCATAGTGGTAGTCGGCCGCCACGTCATCCAGAAGGTCGGCCACCGTCATGCCCTCTTGCCAGGCAATCGCTATGTCGTCGAGATAAACCATGCCAAAAGAGTCGACATTGTTAAGTCAAAGATTAAAATCGCATGGATATGAATACGACAACATTCATTAAATTAACACTTTACCACTTAAAACTATTTTACCCCGTTTTCCGCCAATACAGCCAGCACTTCGGGGAAATCGATCCCCAGCCGTTTGACGGTTTCCACAGTGGGAATCCCGTCGGGTGTCCATCCACGACGCTGGTAGACCGCATCCTTCAGGGTTTCGTATTGGGCCTCGCGCCTTTTTCTCAATTCGGCGACCTTCCATGGAGTCTCTTTGCCGGCAATATCCAGGCCGTATTTTTCCGTCAATTCGGTGTCGTAGCGCTCCTGACGCGACACGTATTCTTCCACGGTCACCGGCCCTACGGCGCGATAGGGAATCGTGTCGTGCTCCCGTCTGCCGTAACCCATCTTCAGGTTGAAGATGCGCTGGAAATTGTAGACCGCCTCGCTCATCGAGATAAGGTCTTCGGGCGAGACTTTTCGGCCGGTAATTGCCGTGAAGTACTCGGCATACCAGCCCACATGCTTCATCACCTTGGCGGGTTCGGGCGTATCCTTGTTGTCCTCGGGGACGATGTCGTTCCACGGCAGCTTGCACAAACCGCAAAGGCCGAACCAGGTACGGAACATGGGAAACCAGTGCAGGGCCTCTGCCTTCTGTTCGAATGTGGGCATGAAATTGTGAACCATGTCCAGAAAGATCAGCCAGGCCTCGTCATGCTGGGGACCTTTCAGGGCCAGACCGTAGCCGCCCTGCTGGGCCAGGGATTCTTTGGTCATGTACTCGGAAAATTCCAGGCCCTTGGATTCCATACCAATGTCCTGCAAAAAGGCGGCATCTGCACCGAACCTTTCGGCGAAGATGATCTTCATGCGCCGGATGCCCTGTCCGACAATGGCCCCGAATCCTTTGCCCTGAGCCATCTGGTGGACCAGTTCAAGGGCATTGAGCCTGTTGCCGAAGGAAAGATCCATGCCATCGGTATGGTCGGTGGTGATCAACCCACGTTCGAAGCACTCCATGACAAAGGCGATCGCCGTTCCCACGCTGATGGTGTCCAGTCCGTATGCATCACAGTAAAAATTGAGTTCCAGGATGGTGAACGGATCGAAAATTCCCAGATTGGAGCCGCAGCCGGCAATAGTTTCGTACTCGGGACCATCGACGAAAACCTTCTGCCCCTTGTATGCGCCGGTAAAGGGTACAAAATCCCTGACGCCGTGGGCGCAGGCCACTGTGCAGCCTTTCCAGCAGCCGTCGAAGCCCGGATCGAAAAGTTTTTCGTAGGCCTCCCGACCGATGAGAAAGGCACCCGGGTCTGAACCGTATTGAAAGTTTTTGTTGGGCAACAGATCGAAGTCATTCATGATCGGCACCAAATGGGTGGTACCGACCCGGGCCATTTCATTCTGTTTGGGGTCCAGGGCCACGAGTTCCCTGGAGTAGCATTTGCTTACGGTCCTGAGCGCTTCAAGATCCGCCGGATGGTTCGATTGCAGGGAAACCTTGTCCCAGCGGGTCACCACCGCCCGAAGGCCTTTGTCGGCAAATACGGTGCCCATGCCCCCGCGGCCGGCCTGTTTGTAACGAACCTGTTTGCGGCCATTGTCGTACCAGGAAAAATTGAGGCAGCCGATCAGGGTGTTGGACGCCCCCGGTCCAGCGGAGACCACGGATATTTCGATCTTTTTATTTTTGGCCAATCGATCCGTGAGCGTCCGGGACAAACCGTATGCGTCTTCCGGCAAACCGGTCATTTCGAGGATCTCGACTTTATTTTCGATGCCGTCGATGACCACGACCGCCTCGCCTTTCGCTTTTCCGGTGATGCGCAGGGCGTCAAAACCTGAAAACTTCAGATAGGGTCCAAAATAGCCGCCCACATTGGAGTCCATCACCGAACCGGTCAAAGGTGAGATCGACGTGACGATACTCTTTCCCGACCCAGGGTATCCGGGAGTTCCTCCCATGGGTCCCGAAGAGATGCAGAGGGCGTTTTCAGGATCATTCCATTTGCTTTCTCCGCTGACCGCCTGCCACAACAGCCAGAGGTCGAATCCCTTCCCACCGATAAGGATTTGTTTGATTTTCTCCTCGATGGTGCCGATGGAAACGTTCTCCGAAGAAAGATCGATGTCGAGGTACTGGCCGGTATAGCCCTTCTCGACCTCCCGGCGCTGGTAGGTCATGGTTTTCAGCGTCTTGGCATGAATCGGTTCCATGGGATATCTCCTTTTTGTTCTATCGGAATAAAAACTGACGGGTGGCTTGAGGCCGATCCATTCGAGGCAAACCTATGCCGCCCGGTTTTCCATATAGTGGTTGAACCGCAAAACGTGGGCTTCGGCCAACTGCCTGGCCTTTTCCGTGTCCCTGGCTTCGACGGCAGCCACGATTTGGTCTAAATCCGCTAAATTTTCGTTCATCTCCCGCTCTTGCATGGACAAAAAACTTTCATAATACTGATCGATATTGTCGTGCACAGTGTGATGCAGGGAAACGTACACCGGATTGCCGGTCATTTCGGCCAGGGTCAAATGAATCCGTTTGTCCACATCCACGAATTCCTTTTGGAAATCGGTGCCCTTTTCGGCGAATTGCCGGGCTTCTTCCAGCAACAGCTTCAGGCGCAGGACATCTACCGTGGTGGCACGTTCGGCCGCCAATGCCGATACCCGACCCTCCACGCCCACGCGAAACTCGGACAGATGCCGCAAGGAGACTTTCTGGTACCGAATCAGCAGTGCCAGGCTTTCGCTAACTTGATCATAGCTGATATCCTGCACTACGGCACCTCCGCCGACCCCCAGTTTGATCTCTATCAGCCCCTTGTGCTCCAGCACCCGCAGGGCCTCACGCAACGTACCGCGGCTCACCTGAAGCATATCCTTGAGTTCCCGCTCGGGAGGCAGCATCTCGCCTGGGGCCAGTTTGCCGGACAAAATGGTTGCTTCGATCTGCTGGACCACATCCTGGAAAATCCGATTCTGTTTAGCAGCCTTGAACATTCTGTTCCCCATCACTGTCAATCGGTCATCTGTGTGGATCTCACCGATCATTGATCCGTGCGCAAACCAATGGCGAGAGGATCAAGTCAACCTTGTAATGGTTTAACCATTATCTTTAATGGCTAAACCATTACAAAGATTATTGTCAAGGATAATCGGTTCACCGGCAAGAAACCGCTGCCCTCTCCAAGCCTTTTTATATATCCGGCAAGATTTCCCTTGACACCGCAAAGGGGTAGACCATAGGTGAAATGGTCGTCACGACACCAACCTAAAAGAGAGGAAAACAATGTTGAACGATAAGAAAATCGGCATGGTCGGAACCGGCAACATGGGCAAGGCGCTTATCGACGGCCTGATTGCATCGGGTACGGCCAAGGCTGGAAACATCATCTGCTCCGATGCCAGCGAACAACAGTTGGCCTCCGTTCGGGAAAAATACGGCGTTGAAACCACTACGGACAACATCGCCGTTGTGAAAGCAGCCGACATCGTCATATATGCCATCAAGCCGCAAATCATGGCCTCCGTTCTCAAGGAAACCGCCGATTTTCTGGATATGAGCAAACTGATCATCTCCATTGCCGCCGGTGTCCCCATGGCCGCCATCGAATCGCTCCTCAACAAGGAACTGCGCCTGATCCGGGTCATGCCCAACGTCGCCGTGGCGGTAAAAGAGGGCGCCACGGCCATTGCCGCCGGCGGCAAGGCCACCGAAGAAGACATTCAGTTGGCCTTGGCCATCTTCGACTCGGTAGGCAAAACCATCTTCCTGAAAGAAAACTACCTGATGGATGCCATCACCGGCCTTTCCGGCAGCGGACCGGCCTATATTTTCATGATCGTGGATGCCCTGGCCGATGCCGGTGTCAAGATGGGCCTCTCGCGAAAAGACGCCCGGGTGCTGGCGTCCCAAACCATCCTGGGGGCGGCCAAATTGCTGCTTGAAACCAAAGCCCATCCCGGTGAACTCAAAGACTCGGTGACGTCGCCAGGTGGTACGGCCATCGCCGGGTTGCACACCCTGGAAAAAGGCGGTCTGCGAACGACATTGATCAACGCCGTGGAAGCAGCAACCAACCGCTCCAAGGAACTGGGGGAGGCCATGATCAAAAATTTTGCCAACGGCCAGACCCAGCCCAAATAGAAGAACCTCCCGACGTTCAGTCCTTGCCCAATCCAGGATGGATGTTTAGGATAAATGGTGTGTGGCACCATTTCGGAAAATAAAAATGAGACTGCAAAACGACAATTATCGGGACAGGCTCTGGATTTTTGTTCGAATTGGCCTGGGAGTGGTGTTCCTGTTTTCCTGTGCCGGCAAAATTGCCGACCCCCGGGCCTTTATGGACATTGTGACCCACTACCGGCTACTGCCGCCGCAACTGGTGTGGGCCACAGCCGTGTTTCTCCCCTGGGTCGAGGCGCTGTGCGGACTGGCGCTGGTTTTCGGCCGCTTTGAAAAAGGTGCGGCACTGCTGGTGAGCGTCATGATGGTCGTTTTTATCGCCGTCACCCTTTACAACGGTTATCGGGGGTTGGACGTGGCCTGCGGCTGCTTTTCCGTTTCCGCCAAAAAGCCGTCGAATATCGCGCTGAACACCCTGCGTGATCTTTTCATTTTGACGGCCGGCTTATGGGTCCTTTTCTATACCCACCGCCTCCACCCCCAAAAAGCCAGTTGACGCATCCTTTTTTGTAACCCCGGGCAAGCGCCGCGGCTCAACAGGAAAAACGATGACAACACCACGATGCCAACAGCCCCAGAGGGTCGACTAACGACATGTTCACAGAATCGATATCCTATCCAGCAGCCCTTGTGGCGGGCCTGCTTTCTTTTTTTTCCCCGTGTATACTGCCGCTGATTCCGGCCTACTTTACGTTTATTACCGGGCTTTCTTTGGACGAACTGACCGGAGCCCAGAGTCGGCGGATCCGCCTTCGGGTGATCGGCGCCACCTTGAGTTACGTCCTTGGTTTCTCTTTGGTTTTCGTTCTCATGGGCGCTTCGGCATCATTTATCGGCAAAGCCATTTTTAACTATCGGGACACCATACGTATCGTCGGCGGCATTCTGATCATCCTGCTGGGGGTTCATATGACCGGGTTGATCCGCTTTCGTCCTCTCGAATTCGAACGGCGGCTCGAAATCCGCAAAAAGCCCCTGCATTTTTTGGGCACTTTTTTCGTGGGTATGGCTTTCGGCGCCGGTTGGAGCCCATGCATCGGTCCCCTTCTGGGATCGATCCTCATTGTGGCGGGCAATCAGGACACCGTGGCCGACGGCATCGGATTGCTGTCCGTTTACGCCGCCGGACTGGCTATCCCGTTTCTGCTGCTCTCGGTATTTGTCAATTCCCTTTTGTCCTTTATAAAAAAGGCATCCTGGTCGATAAAATACATCAACATCACCGCAGGTGCGCTGCTGCTGATATTAGGCCTTCTGCTGGTAACCGACAAATTGGCGCTGATCGGCGCATAGGAAAAAGTCACCATGAAGAAAAGATGGAAACAAGCAAGTGTTTTTGTGGCCCTGTTGATTCCCCTTTTAATTGTTGGCGTCGATATCGCCGTCAGCGCCCGGGCTGCCGACGGCGGCATCCAGTGGCTCTCCTACGCCGAGGGCCGACAGCGAAGAGAGGCTGAAAACAAGAAGGTCTTTTTGGTCTTTAACGCGGATTGGTGCCGATACTGCCTGAAAATGGAAAAAGAAACCTTCCAGGACCCCAGCGTGGTTGCCTACGTCAACCGAAATTTCGTGCCCGTCAGCGTCAACTCGGACAAGGAACAGGCCATTGCCGATAAATTCAATGTCCGGGGGCTGCCCAGCACCTGGTTTATTTCTGAAACTGGGGAAAGAATCGGCAGTCGTCCAGGTTTTATTCCCGCCGACGAGATGCTCCAGATTCTCAAATTCATCGGTAGCGACAGTTACCGCTCCATGAGTTTTCAAACGTTTGTCAAAAAGAAGAAATGAGACCGGCCGTTTTCCGATAAATGGATGTGGATGCTCATCCCGATCCGGGTGTCCCGCGGCGGATCAGGCGAATGAGGGTTGAAACGGTAACGACAAGAGAGAGTGCTCCCAGCATGCAGGGAATCCAGATGTAGCCGCTGTATCGGGGGGTATCTAAACCTGCGGCCACACCGGTAATGCTGAAGAGCAGCACGACCACGGCGAAAACAAGCGTCAGCAACATGGAGAGTTCGGTGTCGTACCAGGGGATGAAGGCCTTGCGGAAAAGCAGGTCGCTTTTGGATTTTTCTTTCATATCAGCTCCGGAGCTGCCAAGCGATGAAGATTGAAATGCCTGAAAAAACGACCCCGCTGCGGCATGTTGTCCTTTTCGTTGCAGCCTTGGCCGCACTTTTCATCGGAGGATGCGCCGTGGCGCCCAAAACCCTTACCATCAAGGGAAACCCCACCCCCATGATGGAAAACGCCATTTTGAAAACCGCCACGGGAGCGACGATTTCGCGCCGGCAGCTGATCGACGAGCTTGCCGGGTTCCGGGTGGTTTATGTCGGCGAAAGCCACACCAACGTCTCCCACCATACCATTCAACTGGAAGTGATCCGGGAACTTCGCAAAAAAACGCCCGATCTTTCCATCGGCATGGAAATGTTCGACACCACCTATCAGCCGGTTCTGGATCGCTGGACGGCCGGCGAACTGGACGAAGACGAGTTCTTGCGGCAAACCCACTGGTATGCCAACTGGCGCTTCCCCTTCGATCTGTACCGCGATATCCTGCAATATGCAAAAGAAAACCAGATTCGAGTCATCGCGTTGAACCTCCCCTTTCACATTCCCGCCAAGATCCGAGTGGGAGGAATCGCCAGTTTGGGGGAACAGGATGCCAAATACCTACCGGCATCCATCGACACCACCAATACCGAACACCGTACCTACCTGGAAAAAATTTACAAGCTCCACGCTTTTCGCGGCAGGGACAACTTCGAATTTTTCTACGAGGCTCAGTGCGCCTGGGAGGATGCCATGGCCGCCAAAGTGGACGAATACCTGGGAGCGGGAAAAATAGTGGTCCTGGCGGGAAACGGGCACATCATCCGCAAATTCGGCATCCCCGACCGGGCCTTTGCCCGCACCCGGGCCCCTTTCGCCACCATTTACCTGGCGGCGGTAGGCAGCGAAGCCGAACCCTCCTGGGCTGACTACATCTGGGTTACTCCGGACCAGCCCATGCCACGCATGCCAATGATGCCCAAAGGAATGAAAAAGCCGAAATAAGTGGCGTCCAGGTTATAAGCCCGAGATCAAGGCTTGCGATTCCCGAGGAACGGAGGCGTATCTGGAATACTCCGCAGTGACAAGGGGCTAAAGTGTACCCGTGCGCATCCAGATGGGGTGAATTTTGGTTCAGACCAAGGCCGCAGCGAGGTTGAAACCGCAGGCGTAGCAGCGCTACGTTGAGGATTTCAACCGAGGAAGAACGACGGCCTGGGCCAAAAGGCGCTCCATCTGGATGTGCACGCTTACCCGCATTTGGTAAACCCGCAGAAGTGACACGTCATACACCCCTCCTCGAAACTGACCGTCTGCCCGCATTCAGGGCAAACCTCGCCAATCAGACAGCCGCCCTTTCGTTTCGTCCGTTCGTCTTTTAAATAGCGCTTCTCCAACACCCGGGCGATGGCATCGGGAATGGAGAGGACCAGGCCGCCCTTCTGGAAAACGGGGTGCTCGCCGCCGATGCCCTTGAGCTGTTCGACCACCTTGTCCACCGTCACCCCGGAGCGAAACGCCAGGGAGACCAATCGTCCGATGGCCTCGGTCTTGGCGGTGGTGGAGCGGCCCGACTTGCCGATGGTGGCAAACACCTCGAAGGGCTTGCCATGGTACTCGGTCACCGTGACGTACAACTGCCCCAATCCGGTCTTCACCCGGGTGGTGAAACCGTCCAGGGTGTCGGGTCGCTTGCGCACGGCCGTCATGAAGGCGTCTTCTTCTTTTTTTGCCGACGAAAAGGAGAGTACCTGATTCTCCTTGCTGCCATCCCTGTAAATGGTCACCCCTTTGCAGCCCAGTTGCCAGGCCAGATCGTAAATTTTGCGAACGTCTTCCACCGTCGCGTCCCGGGCCAGGTTGACCGTCTTGGATACGGCGTTGTCCGTGTGATTCTGGAAGGCCGCCTGCATGCGCAGATGCCACTCCGGAGAGATATCGTGGGCGGTGACGAACACATTTTTGATGTCTTCGGGGATTCCGTCCATGTGGGCAATGGTTCCGGCACCGGCGATGTCCTCCATCAGCGCTTCGGAGTAAAAGCCCTGCTGCCGGGCCACCGCTTCGAAATACGGATTGACCTCCATGAGCTTGTCGTTGTCCATGACGGTACGCACGAAGCTCAGGGCAAAAAGCGGTTCGATGCCCGACGAGCAGTTGCTGATGATGCTCAAGGTCCCGGTGGGCGCGATGGTCGTGGTGGTGGCATTGCGATAGGCTTTTTGGCTGTCGCCGCCAAAGCAGCTCTTCTCCCGGTTGGGAAACGTCCCGCGCTGCTTGGCCAGTTCAAAGGAGGCCTTGTGGGATTCGGCCTGGATGAACCCCATCACCTCCTCGGCCACTTCCAGAGCCCGCTCACTGCTGTAAGGAATTTGCAATTGAAACAGCAGATCGGCAAATCCCATGATCCCCAGGCCGATCTTGCGGTTGCCCTTGACCATGCGGTCGATTTCCGCCAGGGGATAACGGGACATGTCGATGGTGTTGTCCAGAAAGCGCACCGCTGTCCACACGGTCTCTTTGAGGGATTCATAATCGATACGGGCCGCGTCCGCACTGCCGGTCACGAACTTGGCCAGGTTGATGGAGCCAAGGTTGCAGGCCTCCATGGGCAACAGCGGCTGTTCGCCGCACGGGTTGGTGCTTTCGATTTCTCCGAGTTCGGGGGTGGGGTTGTCGCGGTTGATGCGGTCGAGAAAAACGATACCCGGATCACCGTTTTTCCAGGCCTGTTCGACCAGGTCCGCATACACTTGCCGGGCATTGAGTCTGGCAACCGGACGACGGTCCCGGGGATCGATCAGATCGTATTCGGCATCGGACTGCACCGCCTCCATGAACGCCTCGGTGATGCCCACGGAAATGTTGAAGTTGTTCAGCTCGGTATTGGCGGTTTTGCAGTGAATGAATTCCATGATGTCCGGATGATCGACCCGCAGGATAGCCATGTTGGCCCCGCGCCGGGTACCCCCCTGTTTGACCTGTTCCGTAGCGGTGTTGAAAATCTTCATGAACGATATGGGTCCGGAGGCGATTCCGCCGGTGGTCCCCACCATGGAATTCTTGGGGCGCAGCCGGGAAAAGGAGAAGCCGGTGCCGCCGCCCGACTTGTGGATGACGGCGGCATTTTTCAGCGAAGAGAAAATGCCCTCCATGCTGTCTTCGACGGGCAGCACAAAACAGGCGGCCAACTGCCCCAGGCGCCGGCCGGCATTCATCAGGGTTGGCGAGTTGGGTAAAAACCTGAAATCCGTCATCAGGTTGTAGAAGGTTTCGGTGACTTTCCGGATGTCGGCATTTTCATCGTAATTCTTCTCTGCCTTGGCGATGTGCCGGGCCACCCGGTGAAACATCTGAGCCGGCGTCTCCTGGATCCGACCGTCGATATCTTTTTTCAGATAGCGGCGTTCCAGTACGGTTTTGGCGTTGGGAGAAAGGTCGATTCCGTTTCGCACGAACATGTCCCGGGTCAGCCGGATCGCGCCGCCGGCATCCAGACCGTATTCGGCCAGTTTGGCCTTGATCATCTCGTCCACCATGGGAGAAGTGATGTGCTTGAGGTCCATGCGGTCGATGGTGGAACGGATGAATCTGGCAATCTCCTCGGCCTGGCTTTTGTTAACGGCATTGGCGCCGATGAGGCTCTTGCAGAACACCTGGTCGTCCCAGACATGGGTGTTCAGGTCCACGTTTCCATCGTCGACGATGAGAATTTTAGATTTCTGAGTCATTTGAAATTACGGCTCCATTGATCGGTAAAGGTATTTTTCGGCGATTGATTTCGATTGCGGTCTGGCGGCGTTTGGCATCCAACCCCCCGGCCCACGTCAAAAACCGCCCGAACCGCTGGGTTGCCGGCAGGTGGCTTTTTTCTGCTGTGGGGATCCGGCACGGCACACGGGGAAATGAGGATCTGCCATTGTCTGGATTGAACCGTGGAAGTTGTCGATGCCGCAACACAACCGTACCGGTGTATGAACACCCATTCTCACACTATATATAGTATGTCAAGCCGCTTTTAACACAACATCTGCTCTCGGACGGTTTTCGACGGGTGCCTCCATCCAGAAAAAATTTGGCCCGGGCACACCGTTGGGACCTGTTTTTTTCTGCAAACACAAGTACTTGGACACTGGACTCGCGATCAGCCAAAGCCACTACATATGGAAAAAGTCGCTTGACAGACAACTACATCTTGTTGTAATTTACCCATCACAGCCTTGCTGCCCATAAGGCTGGAATTCCATCAGATTTTCGGAATGACCGATGTGTTCCACACCTTGAAAAAATGCCGGATGCGGCATTTTTTCGTCGTTTGAATCAACCACAACCCAATAGCGCTTCCGAGGAGAGCTTCGTGATCGAACAAATCAAAAAGCGTGACGGTCGGATTGTTGAATTCGATTCCTCCAAAATCACCGCAGCCATTGCCAAGGCCGGCCAGGCCACAAACGAATTCGGGGAGCGGGATGCCAAGAAGCTGACCCTGCGTGTTCTCACCCTGGCCCATGAACTGCGGCTGGGCGCCTCTCCCGAAGTGGAGGAAATCCAGGACATCGTGGAGCGGGTCCTGCTGGACTCTCCTTATTACAAAACCGCCAAAGCCTATATCATCTATCGGGAACAGCACGCTCAGATCCGGCGCATCGCCACCGAGGCCCAGGTGGACCTGGTGGAACACTACATCCGCAAACTGGATTGGAAGATCAAAGAGAACAGCAACATGTGCTATTCCCTCCAGGGACTCAACAATTATATCTCCTCGGATGTCACATCGGAGTACTGGCTGAACAAAATCTATCCGCCGGAGATCCGGCGGGCCCATGCCGACGGCGATTTGCACATCCATGACCTCAGCCTGCTGTCGGTCTACTGCGTGGGCTGGGATCTCACCGATCTGTTGCGCAACGGTTTCAAGGGGGTCGAGGGCAAGGTGGAAAGCGCCCCGCCCAAACACCTGCGCTCGGCGCTGGGCCAGATTGTCAATTTTTTCTACACGCTACAGGGGGAAGCGGCCGGGGCCCAGGCCCTGTCCAACTTTGACACTCTGTTGGCACCCTTTATCCGTTACGATAAGCTGAGTTACTCGAAGGTCAAGCAGGCGCTTCAGGAATTCGTATTCAACATCAACATCCCCACGCGGGTGGGGTTTCAGACCCCGTTCACCAACATCACCATGGACCTGTGCGTACCGGCCACCCTGAAAGACCACCCGGTGATCATCGGCGGCAAGGAGAAAAAGACGACTTACGGTGAATTCCAGGTCGAGATGGACCTGTTCAACCGTGCTTTTGCCGAGGTGATGATCGAAGGCGACGCCAAGGGCCGCGTCTTCACCTTCCCCATTCCGACATACAACATCACCAAGGACTTCGACTGGGACAACGCCAACCTGGAAACCGTCTGGCAGATGACCGGCAAATACGGCATCCCCTATTTCTCCAATTTCGTCAACTCGGACATGTCCCCGGAAGACGCCCGCTCAATGTGCTGCCGCCTGCGGCTGGACAACCGCGAACTGCTCAAGCGCGGCGGCGGCCTTTTCGGGGCCAACCCGCTGACCGGTTCCATCGGCGTGGTGACCATAAATCTTCCGCGCATCGGCCACGTGGCCAAAAACGAATCCGAATTTTTCGGCCTTCTCCAGGACCGGGTGGACCTGGCCATCGAAAGCCTGGCCATCAAACGCAAGGTGCTGGAAAAGTTCACCGACAAGAATCTGTATCCCTACTCCAAATTCTACCTTCGCGATATCAAGAACCGGTCCGGCGTCTACTGGAAGAACCACTTCTCCACCATCGGCATCGTGGGCATGAACGAAGCCTGCCAGAACTTTTTGGATGCGGACATCACTACCGGCCAGGGCCAGGCCTTTGCCGTGAAGGTCATGGACAAGTTGAGAGCCATGATTGCGGAAATCCAGGACCAGACCGGCGACATCTTCAACCTGGAAGCCACCCCGGCCGAAGGCACCTCTTACCGCCTGGCCATGATCGACAAGAAGCGCTACCCGGACATCCTGTGCGCAAATGAAGACGATTTCAAGAAAGGCGCCGTACCTTATTACACCAACTCCACCCAGTTGCCGGTAAACCACACCGACGACATCTTCGAAACCCTGATGCTCCAGGACGATCTGCAGACCAAGTACACCGGCGGCACCGTCCTGCACCTGTTCCTCGGTGAGCAGGTAACGGACATCGAAACGGTCAAGTCCCTGATCCGAAAAGTGTCGGGCAACTATCATCTGCCTTACTTTACCCTGACGCCGACCTTTTCGGTCTGCCCGACCCACGGCTATCTGAACGGTGAGCAGACCCGCTGCTCCCACTGCGACCGTGAAACGGAAGTGTACTCGCGGGTGGTGGGATACCTGCGGCCGGTGAAGCAGTGGAACGACGGCAAGCAGGCGGAGTACTGCCGGCGAAAAACCTTCAAGGTAAATCTGGAGGAACCAGGCGTTGCCGCCGCCGTGTTGATGCAAGCCGAAGAGACCTGCAACCCTGCTGAAGAGAACCCATCGGAAGCTTTGGATCCGGTTTGTAGTGACGATGCTCTGCAGCAATTGCGTTCGGTCTAGCCGAGCAGTAATCGTCCCATGCTTATGGCCGGCCTCCAGAAAAACTCGTTTATCGATTACCCCGGTAAAATTAGCTGCGTTCTCTTTACCACCGGATGTAATTTTGTCTGCCCGTACTGCCACAATGCCGACCTGGCCCGTGGCGAATACCCGCAGCGATTAGGCCTGGATGAAATCACCGCCTTTCTACGATCCCGCCGGGGAATGCTCGAGGGAGTGGTCATCACCGGGGGCGAGCCCACCTTGCACGACTGGGTTGTCGACCTGTGCAAGGCCATCAAATCCCTGAACTACCCTGTCAAACTGGACACCAACGGCAGCCGCCCCGATGTGCTCGACCGCCTTTTTCAAAAGGAGTTGATCGATTTCGTGGCCATGGACATCAAGGCACCACTGGAGGTCTACGGTCCCTTTTGCCGTACCCCCCGCATCCATGAAACGCTGACGGAAAGCATCCAGCTTATCATGGGATCCGCTCCGGACTATGAATTCAGAACCACCTGTGCCGCACCTTTCGCCACACGCGAAACCATCGAAGCCATCGCCCGAACCATCGAAGGCGCCCGATGCTATGTGCTGCAAAGGTTCAACCGGCGCGCCGCCTGTCTGGACCCCGAATTCAACCGTCGGCAGGATCCGACCATTTATGAAGATGAGATGAAGCGATTCCAGACCCTTGCCAAACCCTTTGTCCAGCGTTGCATCATCCGATAGAAGATTTTGCCCCCCTGCCTTAACTTTTAATCCCGTCCTGGATCCAATTGCGGATTCTGCACAGGCCGGTTACGACCTTTTCCCGTACATACTCCTTTCAGTGTCTGAATGCCACCCGTTACAATTTTCAATAAAAATATTTTTCAAATAAATACAAAATCATAGGCGCCTCCAGAGCACCATTCGGATCACATGGCAAGCCACTTGCTGATACCGGGTCAAATTTCCTTACGGAAGTGTGCGTACTTTCCGCACGATCAAAAACCAACCGGAGAATTGCTTTCGACCATGATATTGCATAGACTTCGATCCAGAGTAGAAATCCTAAGCGCCCTGATTGTACCAGCCATCATTTTCTTCACAGCTTTGTATTCCATGGCAGCCGATGTCACGCTGGCCTGGGACGCCAACGACCCCGAACCCGAAGGCTACCGGGTCTTCGTACGGGAAAGCGGCGCCAGCTACAACTACGCCAACCCCATCTGGGAAAGCGATGCGGCCAGCGAGACCACCTGCACCCTGATCGGCCTGACCGAAGGCACGACCTACTATTTTGTGGTTCGGGCCTATGAAGGCGATCTGGAAAGCGCCGACTCCGAAGAAGTGAGCTACACGCCGGCCGCCGCCGCGGTTAACCAGGCACCGGTGGCCGAAGCCGGCGGCAGCCAGAGCGTCTACGAAGAAGCGGCCATAACCCTGGACGGCTCGGCTTCCAGCGACGCCGACGGCAGCATCGCGAGCTACCTGTGGGCGCAGACTGGCGGAACCGCGGTTGCGCTGAGCAGTGCCGCAACGGCCCAGGCTTCCTTTACCGCCCCCATCGTCGACCTTGCCGGAGAAACCCTGACCTTCAGCCTGACGGTAACCGACGACGAAGGCGAAAGCGACACGGATACCGTCACGGTCAGCGTACTCAAGTCCTCGAGCACCGACGTGGACGGTGACAACGTACCCGACGTGCTGGACCTTTTCCCCAACGATCCTGCGGAATGGGCCGACAATGACGGCGACGGCATCGGCGACAACGCCGATACCGACGACGACAACGACGGCATGAGCGACACCTGGGAAGAAAATTACGGCCTGGATCCGCTGACCGACGACGCCGATCTGGATGCCGACGGCGACGGCGTGACCAACCTGGACGAGTACAGCGCGGACAGCGATCCGACAACCGTGCCGGGCAACACCGCACCCGATGCACCGACCATCGAAGAGGTCTCTCCGGCCGAAACGGTTTCGCTGACCCCGGTACTGGTGACCGCGGCCTACTTCGATGCCGACAACGACGCCCACTTCAAATCCCAGTGGCAGATCAGCACGGACAGCGATTTCGCCACCCTGATCCTGGACAAGACCAGCAAGGTTCAGCTGACCGCCTACGAAGTCGGCAAGATGGTGCTGGACGTCGATACGGTCTACTACTGGCGGGTGCGCTTCATCGACACGGACAACGGCGTCTCCGAGTGGTCCGAGACCGCCACCTTCACCACCATTGCCCCGGAGACGGCCGGCGATGCGGACCTCGACGGCATCCCCGACAGCCAGGAAGTGGATGCCGCCGCGGACGTCAATGAAGACGGCGTGGCCGACAGCCTGGAAGGCGACATCATGAGCCTCAATACGGTGGAAGGCCAGACCATGGTGGGTGTGGAACCGTCCTCCGACGGGATCACCCTGGTTTCGGTGGAATCCATCGCTTCCGATACGATCTCCGACCCGTCGGTGAAGATGGGTTTCGGGCTGATCGGATTCCGGTTGTACCTGGCCGACGGCGTGACCACGGCCACGGTGAAGATCTCCTTTAACACCCGCGTGCCCGCCGATGCCCAGCTGTACAAGTACACCGAGGAAAACGGCTGGCAGGTATACGCCAATGCCGTGTTCGCGGCCAACCGCAAATCGGTGACCCTGTTGCTGGAAGACGGTGGCGCGGGCGATGAGGACGGTGTGGTCAACGGCGTGATCGTGGATCCCTCGGGCGTTTCCTCAAGCACGGTTGCCAACGAAGACAGTGCATCGCTGTCAACGGGCGATACGTCTTCCTCTGGCGGCGGCGGTGGAGGAGGATGCTTTATTTCCTCCACACTCGTTTCCACCGATGGATCCACTCCCGAGATTAAACAAATCTGGTTGCAGTTCAGACAAACCATCGAGCGTTTTTGGGCGGCAATGATCCGATGGTCCGCAGCCAACTAAAAATCGTCCAAAGGAGAAAGCAGTCATGTATATTGATCGGGAAAAAGAGGGGGCGGTCGCTGGACGGATCGTCAAGGAGCGGCGATCCGGAATCGACCGCCGCATGCTTACCTATGATTACTACATTCCCGAACGACGGATCCCCTGGGATCGAAGGCAGGGAAACCAATGCCAGGGAGAGTGGCACAACAGGCGGAAATCCGCCTGAGTACACCTGTTCATAAATACGGCGACGCACCGAGGTTGTTGCTGCGCCCGGATCGCAAGGCGCGAGAAGCGTGAATAGCCAAAGCCTATTCACGCGCCGAGCAATACCGCGAGCCGGGATGCAGCGGCAATCGAATGCCATCGAATTTATGAATAGGTGTACAATGCGAAGGGTGCGCTCTCGTTCAATGCTGAAGGGAGAGCAATTGCTCTCCCTTCAGTCGTCCTCCATGCCCGCCTTGCGGTACAGGTCGAAAAAGTGATGCGTGGGGCCGCAACCCTTGCCCAAGGGAAAGGCATGTGCAATCGCGCCGCTGATATACACTTTGGCTTTTTCCACCGCTTCGAAAAACGACTCTCCGCGCGCCATGTAGGCTGCAATGGCCGAAGAAAAGGTACATCCGGTACCGTGGGTACTGCGCGTTTCAATCCGCTCACTCTCCAGCAAACGGTAATGCTCTCCGTCGAACAGCACATCCGTGGCGCCTCCCGCCCCTAAATGCCCGCCTTTGACCACCACCATCTTTGCGCCCAGGGTCGAAATCTCACGGGCCGCCGCTTTCATGGCATCGATGCTGTCGACGCACCTGTCCAGCAGGGATTCGGTCTCGGGCAGGTTGGGGGTCACCACCCGGGCCAGCGGAAAAAGATGCCGGACCAGTGCGGCCCGAGCATCGGGCTGTAACAGAGCGTATCCGCTCTTGGAGATCATCACCGGATCGAGAATTACCGGAGGCAGCCCATCGATGCTATTGAGGGCCTCGGCAATGGCTTCGATCAGGGCAACGCTGGCCACCATGCCGATTTTGACGGCATGAATGGCAAAATCGTCGAAGAGGCAGGTAATCTGGTCGTGGACAATCTGCGGCCGCATCTCCTGGATGTCGTAAACTTTTTGAGTATTTTGGACGGTTATTGCCGTCACGGCGCTGGTGCCGAACACGCCCAGGGCCTGAAAGGTCTTCAGGTCCGCCTGAATTCCGGCCCCTCCAGACGAATCGGAGCCACCTATGGTCAGTGCTACACGCATGGTCTTTATTCCTCTCGTTTCGGTACCCACGCGAACCCGGGGTCGCGGTAGAAAAAAATGAACCTATTTCGGACGCCGCCCGTTGTCAACGCCAACTTCTCCGGTAAATCCTGTCAAAAACAGCCCACCTTCTACAAAGAGGATCAGGGCAGCCTGAGCGTATATTGGATTTGTTTAAAAAAACATACAGGTTTTCGCCGACTTGCCGATAAGAAAACTGAAACGCCTGGTTGACATATCCTTATGGCGGTAGTGCCGAACGGTATAATTCAATCACGGCGAAATGCGGAGACCATTGAGCCTTAAAAAATGATGGCAATCGATCGATGAGATTCAATTCACTCAATCCTGGCAAACCCATGGGCAATTCCGGCGGGGCGGCCGGCATCGTCATCGTCCTGGTCCTGATTCTGGCCATGGCTGCCGGCGGGGGATACTGGGCTTACAGCAAATACTATAAAATAGAGCCGCCGCGCACCAAACTCGCCTCGATGAAGGTCAAGGAGGAACTGGTTCAATTCACCTACGACCGTGTATCACGGGCCCTGCACTACAACCTTATCACCACAGACGACATTGTGGTGATGATGGACAAGGAACTTAAACGACTGCAGCGCATCTCCAAAAAATTCCCCGACCAGAAAGGGATCGTCGATCCCCAGATCGAGGAGTTGACCCGAGCACGGAAGCGCCTGGCAACGGCGTTGAAGGAAGTCACCGCAGCCATCGAAAAAATTTACGTCACCTGGCTGGTGGATCATTCCAAGGGAACCGGCCAGATCAAATCCCGCAAGGGAACACTTACCCGCAAACTGGCCGATGCCATCCGCGGCGAATCCGTGCTGATTGGCCGTATCCGCACCAACCCCGACGCTTCATCCTGATTCATCTTTGAAAATCGGACTAAATCGCTTCATGGATCATGGATGGACGCCGGACGTGTGAAAAGCCCGAGATCAAGGCTTGCAAATCCCGAGGAATGAGGCGTATCGTTAACACTTCGCAGTGACGAGGGATGAAGCGCAACGTAGATATCGGGTTTTTCACGCGTCCGGCAGTAGCTAACGGTAAGTACGATAATCCACGCCGTATTTCTTCGCCTTATAAGCAAATTTGCGCACCGTGGTCTTGAGAACTTCCGAAGCCAGCGTGATGTTGCCGCGGGTGTTTTTCAGGGCGTCGATAATCATCTCTTTTTCTAAGGCGGCCACGGCATCTTCCAGGGAGAGATCCGGCAGGGTTCCGCTTTCCTTGCCGGTCTGCAGGGTGGGCGGCAGGTGGTAGCTGTGAATGGCACCCTCCTCGCACAACAGCACGGCCCGCTCGATACAGTTTTCCAGTTCGCGGACATTGCCCGGCCAGTGGTACGCCATGAGCATGTCGATGGCAGGGGTCGAAAGCCGCTTGACTTCCCGTCCGTTCTCCTCGGCGTAACGTTCAAGAAAAAAATCGGCCAGCAGCAGGATGTCGGTTTTACGCTCCCGCAGCGGGGGCATGTAGATGGGAAACACGTTGAGACGGTAGTACAGATCGCCCCGGAAAGTATCCTCTTCCACGGCCTGTTCCAGGTTCTTGTTGGTGGCCGCGATAATGCGTACGTCCACCTTGAGGGTCTTGTGCCCGCCGACCCGTTCGAACTCCCTTTCCTGCAGGACTCGCAGCAGGCGGACCTGGACGTCGGGCTCGATGCTGCCGATTTCGTCCAGGAAAATGGTTCCCTTGTGGGCCAGTTCGAAACGGCCCATTTTCTGTTTGACCGCGCCGGTAAAGGCGCCCTTCTCATGGCCGAAAAGTTCGCTTTCGATGAGGTTGTTTGGAATGGCCGCACAGTTGACCTTGACGAAAGGTCCCTTGGAACGCATGGAGTTGTAGTGGATGGAGTTGGCCACCAGTTCTTTGCCCGTTCCGCTTTCGCCGCGAATCAGCACGGTGGCGTTGCTGCGGGACACCTGGCTGATCATCTGGAACACTTCGCGCATCTTGTTGCTGTTGCCGATGATGTTGTTGATCCGGTATTTGTTCTCCAATTCGTCGCGCAACCGCTTGTTCTCGTCCCGCAGGGCTTCCTTTTCCAACTGAATGGTTTCCAGGTTGATGGCGTGGCGGGCGATCATGGTGGCCACCACGGAGAGCAGTTTGGCGCCCTGCTCCAGCGGGTATTCCGGATCGTAGA
Source organism: Desulfosarcina widdelii (assembly GCF_009688965.1). Taxonomy (GTDB): domain Bacteria; phylum Desulfobacterota; class Desulfobacteria; order Desulfobacterales; family Desulfosarcinaceae; genus Desulfosarcina; species Desulfosarcina widdelii. The sequence goes on from NZ_AP021875.1 coordinate 2,567,847, forward strand.
CCCGGTCCACACTCAACGCGCCCACTACCCGTTTACCCTTCTTTACCGGAACGCAGATGAAAGAGATTTCCCCCATGCCTTTGATCTTGCGGGATGCGGTTCGGTTGAGAAACAGCGGTTCTTCACTGATCTTGGGGATGGCCACGGCCTTGCCAGTCTCGATCACCCGACCGATGATGCCCTCGCCCAGTTTGTATTTCACCCGATCAATGGCACTTTTGGAAAGGCTGTGGGCGACTTCGATGCTGATTTCATTTCTCAAGGGATTGAGTATGGAAACCGTCCCCCGCTCCATCTGCATGTTGTTTGAAAGAATGTCCAGCACCTTGTACATGGATTTTTTGAGATCCAGATGTTCGTTGAGTGCATTGGATATTTCATAAAACAGGGTTACCTGTTGGATGGCGTTCATTTCCATGTTTGTCAAATGCTCCTTCGGTTGAATACAACTTTTGTAGATCGGGGTGCTCAATACAACATTTTTGTAATCTTTGGCAAGGGTTTAAAAGGGATTGAGGGTTCAAGGGAAACCCAATCGAATGGAAAATCTTGAAACTTTGCCATTCACCTTTGTTGCGTATGCTTTTTTGACCGTGAATCGTTATTTGCCGACAACACATCAATATCATCATAGCCCCCTCGAATCCTCGACTCCTTGAACCCTTTCTTGAAAGAAAACACCGAACTCGCTACAGTGCATTTATGATTCTGCATATCGACATGGATGCCTTCTTTGCCTCGGTGGAACAGCTCGATCATCCCGAACTGAGAGGCAAACCGCTGGTCGTGGGCGGGGATTCCGGACGGGGTGTCGTAGCGGCGGCCAGCTACGAAGCCCGCCGCTACGGCATCCACAGCGCCATGCCCATGTTCATGGCCAAACAGCGCTGTCCCCAGTTGGAGGTGGTTTCTTCGCGCAAAGGCCGCTACGGCGAGGTATCCCGGACCGTCATGGCCATTTTGAACCGCTATTCTCCGGTGGTGGAACAGGTTTCCATCGACGAAGCCTACCTGGATGCGTCAGGGTGCGGCCGCCTGCACGGCCCTCCCACCGTTATGGCAAGGGCCATAAAGGCCGACATCCGGGAATCGGTGTCACTGACCTGCTCTATTGGCGTGGCCCCGTTGAAGTTTCTGGCCAAAATCGCCTCGGATATGAACAAACCCGACGGTCTGACCGTCATCGCTCCGGAATCCGTCCCCGAATTCATCGCTGGACTGCCAGTGGAAAAAGTGCCCGGCGTGGGCAAACAGGCCTTTCAGCAGCTCAAACGGATGGGAATTCTGACGCTGGGAGATGTGGAAACCCGAAAAGCTTCGTCGCTGGTGGAACGGTTGGGAAAATTCGGCTATCGGCTGGCGGACCTGGCCCATGGACGGGACGAAACCAGCGTCTGTCCCCATAGCCCGACCAAGTCCATATCCACGGAGAAAACCCTGTCCCGCGATACCCGCGACCGGGAGCAATTGATCCTGCACCTGTTGTCCCAGAGCGAGGAAGTAGGTCGCCAGCTCCGTCGCCAGGGCTTTTTGGCCCGCACGATCACCCTGAAGCTGAAAAACAGCGATTTTCGGCAGATCACCCGCAGTTCTACCCTGGATCGTCCCACCCACGCATCGGAAACCATTTATGAGGCGGCCCGCACCCTTTTGGTTCGCCAGACCATTGACCAGTCCATCCGGTTGATCGGTGTCGGGGCGTCGGCATTGATTGCCGATACCACACCGCAGCAGACATCTCTGTTCGCCGATACCATGGTCCACAGCGATGATTGGGGAAAGGTGGACCAGGCCATAGACCGCATCACCGAACGCTTCGGCGCTTCGGCGGTGTGTCGGGGAAGCCTGGCGGAGACGAAAGACTGAAGGCGCCGAGGACCGGATCAATGCTCTGGTTGTACCGCGGTTTTCGCCTTTCTGCCGAAAGGGATGCCCAGTCTTCTCATCCGTGCCCGCAACGTCGAAGGGTGCTCCTCAAGCAATTCGGCCGCCCCGCCTTGGCCTTCGATCCGCCCCCCCGCATAGGCGAGCGCCTGCTGGATATGGGAAGCCACCACCTGGGAAAGGGGATCGGGCCGTTGCGCCTTGCGTGATACGGAGCTTGCGGCGCACTCGATTTCGGACTCGAAGGGCTCGATGACCAACGGCCCCGTGTTGTGGAGGATCAAGGCCCTTTCGACGAGATTCTCCAGCTCCCGGACATTGCCGGGCCAGGGATAGTTCTCCAGCCAGTGCAGGGCGGTCCGGTCGATTTCGGTAATGGGGAGCTTGTTCATGGCCAGCGATTTGATTTTTACGAAATGGCGCAAAAGCGGCTCAGTGTCCTGCCTGCGCTCGCGCAGCGGCGGGATGCGGATGGGAAAACCCGGATCCTGAAATACAGGTCCCGGCGAAAGCGGCCCTCTTTGACCAGGGCTTCCAGATTGCGATGGGTGGCGGCGACGATGCGGGGATTGACGGCAACCGGATGGCTTCCGCCCACACGATTGATCTCCTGCTCCTGAAGCACCCTCAACAGCCGCACCTGGATCTCGTTGGAAAGCTCGCCGATCTCGTCCAGAAACAGGGTGCCGCCGTGGGCGCGCTCGAAATACCCCTTGTGCCTGTTGATCGCGCCGGTAAAAGCGCCTTTTTAATGGCCGAACAACTCGGAGTCCGCCAACGTGGGCGATAGCGAACCGCAATTGACGGAGACGAAAGGCATGCGGTTTCTCCTGGATCCGGCGTGAATGGCACGGGCGATCAGTTCCTTGCCGGTTCCAGTTTCGCCCAAGAGCAGGACCGGGTTATCCAGGGCGGCCGTTCGATCGACCTGTTCGATGACCGGCTTCAGCCCCAGGTCCCCTCCCACAACCGGCCGGATCGTTGCTCTGGATAATTCGTTTTTCAGCATCCGGTTGTCTTCGGCCAGAAGGTCCCGCATCCGCTGGAGTTCTTTGAAGCGCATGCCGTTCATGAGGGCCAGGGCCAGCGGTTCGTTCAAGGCCGTCAACAGGTCCACCTGTTCCTGGTTGTAGCTGTGGTGCCGGTAATTGGCCACCCTGACAATCCCCGTCAGCCGCCCGAGGTCCTAGCCAAGGCCCTGGAAGCCGCCGCGCTCGAAACGGACCAGGGCAACTTCGTCCTGCTTTCCCGGGAAAAGGCGATGTTGGCCGAAAAGCTGGCCGGTTTCATGCCCGACCACCTGGGCTGCTGCTACTTTAGCGTGGTGCGAGGAGAAGCCATGGAGGCCGCCTGCAAGCTGGCCCGTGGAGTGACCGGCAGGCCGAACCTGGTGTCCGTGGAGGGCGCCTGGCACGGAGATACCGGGTTCGCCCTGAGCCTTTCGCAGCACGCCCAGAAGCATCTGTTCGAACCGTTGATCCCCGCGGTGGATGCGATTCGGTTCGACGACCGCGCCGCTGAACAGCTTTAGAAAGGATCTTAACTGGCAGACCATATAAAGATTCGGCAGACTTGGCTGAAAGGCAAACGGCTTTTTCCCCGGCAGGTTGCTTCTGCGTGAGCCGGACGCAAGTTCGCCGGATTCTTTTCTACTGTCGGAATGCTATCGTTTTACACCAAAAAGAATAGCGTTCCGGGATGGGGGAGCGTTTCTTGTGGTACGACTGGACTCAGAAAGGAATGACCCTCTCATCTCCATCCAAATCCTCGTCATCATCGTCAAGATCAAAGGGCATCATTTCGCCTGCAAGATCAAAAAAGACACCCAAGGACTCAGAGATATTTTTTACAATTCGGCTATGCGTTTCCTTTTCATCAAGATCTTTTGCTTTCGACATTGCCTTCAAGGAAACGGTTAGTTCTTTTGATAAACCTTCCATTATTTTCTCAAGATCCATCGGGCCTCCTTTTCATCTGTTACGGCGAACAGCGATAATGTTGGGGATATATTCCATTCGAAACGCTCTGTCCAACCAATACAATTCTTCAGCGGAAATCAAGAAAATACAAAGCCGATGCCCGATGCATTCAAATCACCCGAATCCGCTTCCACTTCCCCTGCCTGAATCGCCAGAACGACACCGCAAACAGCGATAAGACGTAGAGGGTCAGCGTGATCCAACAGGCAACGAGGCCCATGTGCAGATAGGCGATGATGACGGTCAGCGGCACAATCATCACCAGAAGGGTCGTCACCCCAACGCTCCACATGATGAAACCGGTGTCGCCGGCGCCTTTCAGGACACCGAGGAAGGTGAAATAAAGGGCGTCAAAGACGATGAAAAGTGCCATGATGCGCAGCACGACCGTGCCTTGTTCCAGCAGTTGCCCTTGTTCTGGGGACAGGAAAAGCCCCAGCACCGGCCCGGGAGCGAAAAGAAACACCGCAACCAGGCAGGCGATATAGGCCATGAGCACGATAACGGTCTGCCGGGTGAAATCAAGGGCGCTCTGCACATCGTCCCGACCCAGGGATTGGCCGACCAGGGTGGACAGCCCAAGCGAAAAGCCCACGGCGGGCATGAAGGCGACGGACTCCAGGGAAAAGGCGATATTGCTGACGGCCAGTTCTACCTTACCCAGACGCCCGACGGCAAAAATGAAAAAAGCAAACGAAAACACATCCATGGTGAACTGCAGCGATGCCGGTGCACCTTTTCTCAAAATACGTCCCAAAAGCTCCCTGTCCATCCGGCGGCTGCTCAGCAAATGGTACTGTCGATCATTGGTTTTGTTGAAGATCATCCAGGCATAGAGAAGCGTGATCAGGGTCCAGGCGCTGACCGTGGCGATCCCGGCGCCGCGGATGCCCATTTCCGGAAACATGCCGACTCCGTTGATCAAGGCGTAATCCAAAGGGATGTTGAAAAGCATCCCGATGATAGTGATGATCATCACCGGGCGGGTCCTGCCACGTCCCGAAAAAAAGCAGGAAAGGACAATGCCGGCCACGTGGATGCTGCCGCCCAGGCAAAGAATACGGAAATACTGGCGTTCCAGAAGTTGAACTTCGGGCGCGTGGCCGCCCAGACGGAAAAGCGGTCCGGCAAAAAAGGAAATGCATGCCAGCAAAACAGCCGACAGCAGGGCAACATAGAGACCTTGCCAGATGCAGGGACCGATGCGATGGTGGGCACCGGCGCCGGTGTACTGGGCGATGAAAATATTCAAATAACCAGTGATGCCGGTAAAAATGGTCAGAATGAGGAACGAGGCCACCCCGGCCGGCGTGGCCGCGGCAATGGCGTCTATATCGTAGTTGGCCAGAAAGACCCGGTCGGTGAATTCCATGACCGTGACGGCCGCCATGGATAGTACCAGCGGAAGACTGACGGAGAACAGTTGCCGATAACGATTAAGGTGCTGGCGCATGGCGGTTCCTTATGAGAAGGGCTTCTTTTCGGTTTTGGATAGACTTTCCCTGATGAAGCTGCCAGCATTAAACCATTCTCATCATGATTGCAAATGCCTGACGCCGAGACGTCAAGGCAACCGAATTGTGAATTGCGGCTTTTTTGCCGTCAAAAAGCTAAAAATGCATATAGTCAATAATGATGAAACCGTAAAAGTTCGAAGTTCTCATCATTTCGTCATTCCGGCGCAGGCCGGCGCACGTAGTGAAGCTTTAGCGCTATCCAGTCTTTTCAATACCTTCTGGATGCCGGATCAAGTCCGGCATGACGAGTCTGGCACCTTTTACGAGACTGCCAATAATAAAAAGGAGATATAAATGCAACGTTCCGGATACATCGCTACCCGTAAAGACAGCCTTCTTCTGATTGTCGATATCCAAAAAGCGATGCTGAAAGCGATCGGATCCTGGAAGGATGTCGCCGGCAAAACAAAACAGCTTATCCTGGCTTCAAATGCCCTCAACATTCCAATTTTATTGACGGAGCAATACAGGAAAGGGCTCGGCGAAACGCTCCCGGACCTGATGCAGGAAATCGATACACCACAGGTGTTTCACAAGGAGCATTTCAGTGCCTGCCTTGAAAGTGAATTCATACCAACCGTTCAGTCATTCAATCGCAAGAAAATCGTAGTGGTCGGAATGGAAACGCATGTGTGCGTACTGCAAACCTGTCTGGATCTTATCAAGAATGGTTTTCAGGTTCATCTGGTAGCCGATGCCGTTGCGTCCCGTGTGAACGAAAATCGAAACATCGCCATCGATATAATGAGGCAGGCCGGCGCCGTGATTGCCTCAACTGAAATCGTCATTTTTCAGTGGGCCTTGCGTGCAAACACCGACGATTTCCGGAAGATTCTACCGATCGTCAAATAGGCAGGATAAAAAAAGTAAAGAACGTTCTTTTTTTCATTTTCTGTTGGACCATTTTACAGAGTCCTTAACTGCACGGATTGCGCTGACCCAAATGGTTTCGTTTGATATCCCGATGGATAGCGTTTTTACCCCGAACCTGCCAATATCCTCATCCCATTTCTCCTCACTCTCCATCCGCCCGCTTTCCTCCGACATCGGTCCTCCTACCCGGCCGAAATCGCCTTACCCGCCGACGGAATTGCTGCAACGAAGAGTCCTCGGCTTCACGCCCGTATCGCAGGTCAATATACAGGCCGGCTATCTTCTCCACATCCTGTTTCAGGTCCGGAGCCTTTCCCGATACCCAGGCGGCATACGCCAGCGGTCCCTGGTGCGGGGCTTTGGGCAGGCCAACCCGTGCCGTCTTTTTGAGAAAGCGGGAATAGATTTTCAGCGCCTTGTCTTCGGAGGACGGTTTGCGTGTACGCCGGCCCAAACGGCCGGCAAAAATGCAAACAGCGATGAACAGGGCCGGCAAAACCATGACCACGATCCAGCCGCCCTGCCGACCAAGAGATATTCCCAGCCGTTTCATGAGGGCCAACTGATCTTCGGCGGAAAACCCCATGAACCACATATTCCAGCGGATGTTCACCGCTTCCCAGGTCATTTCCAGCATGTCGATCCAGTTGGTTTGCCACCAACGCTTGCCGAGCCCAAAGGAGCCTTCCAAACTCCCTTGCGCCAGGGCACGTTCCAACCCTTGATCGATGCGTTCGGGAGCCACGGCGAAGGTCGGATCCACGCGCACCCACCCTTTTCCCGGCAGCCATACCTCGCACCAGACATGGGCATCGGACTGGCGCACGGTAAAAAAGCCTCCCAGTGCATTCCATCGTCCGCCCTGGTAGCCGCCCACGATCCTCGCCGGCACGCCGGCAGCCCGCATCAAAACGGCATAACCGGCCGCAAAATGCTCGCAGAACCCCTTGCGGCTGGAGAATAAGAAATCGTCGATGGCATCCGGCCCCAACCGGTCCGGCCGCAGGGTATAGGCGAAACCGTTTTCCCTGAGAAAAGCCAGGCCGGCGTCCACAATTTCCACGGGTGCGGTGTATTCTCGGACCCACCGTTTGCCTAACGCAAGGGTCAGGGGATTTTTCCCGTCGGGCAGATCAAGGGTGGTTGGATCGGGAAGTCCGGCCGGCGCCTGCCGATAATCCAGAAACGAGGCGGCGCCATAGCTGAATCGTTGGCGGACTGGGCGGCGGGTGACCAGCGTGTGGTCTTCCATGATGGTGGCCACGGGATTGGCCGTCACCGGCAGGTCCAGGGCAAACAGGTGCCGATAGCCGTGGGGCTCGAGAATCACCGTATAGCGGGCCAGGTCTTCACCGGCGATACTGTTTTGGCGCTTTTTGGTATTGCGGGCCGGCTGCCAGGTCCGACCGTCGAACCGCTGAAAAACGATGCCCCGCCAATACAACCGGTTGACGTCGGGAACCGCCGAATCGAAGGAGACCGAAAAAGCCGGCTCGTCATCCAGTGCCAACCGGCTGACGTCACCGATGCGCATGATCCCGGAAAATCCCGAACGGCCCTGCCGGGCCCACGGAGCGCCCCAGAAGCTGCCCGACAGCCTTGGAAACAGCAGGAAGAGCATGGCCATCAGCGGGATCGCCACCAATATCAGGCGGCCGGACAACCGCAACTGCCTGCCCAGGGCCCCATCGGGTTCGTTGACATGAACTAGCACGCCGGTGGTCACCCATACGGAAACGAACAGGTAGAGGGTCATGGATAGGTTTTCAAAGACGAACAGGCTGGTAATGGTCAGAAAATAAGCCAGAAAGACGGTAATCATGCTGTCCCGCCGGCTGGCGACCTCCAGCGGCTTGATGCCGGCCATGACGGCCAGAAGGGCGATGAAGTCGCCTCCGTCGAACCGCAGCCCGGCAGAGACCAGCACAGCGGACAGGCCGACCATGAATATAACGATGCGCATCACTCTGGAGACCGGCGGCCGGTTGCGTCTTTCCCGGATCAGCACATAGGCCCAGGCAAACACGCACCAGAGAACCGCCCATGCAGGCAGTTGGAGCACCAGGGGCGCCATGGCCACGGCCAAGGCGAGGGTCAGCGGGCCAAAGGGCTGTTTCGACATGGGTCACCCCTTCCCATACAGGGCCAAGGCGCGCAGACACCGGTCCCGGTGGACCCGGCCCCTTCCGGCGGCAATTTCGGTCTGCCCGGAAAGCTTAATACCCACCCGGCAGCGCTGGCGGTGTCCCTCCAGTACGTGATAGCAGAGGATGGAGAGTTTGCGTTCGATATCGCCCCCCCGGATCGCATTTAAATCCAGCATCCAATCGGCACCAGCCAGGCCATCGAAGGTTTTGACGTGCAGCCCCTGCCCCCGCGAATAGGCTTGCCAGTGGATGCGCCCCGGCGGGTCGCCGGCCTGGTAGTTCCGCAGGCCCTGAAAGTCATCGACGCCCGCCGCAGGAAGGGCCTCCCCTTCGCCGTAAATCGATGCAGTGCTGGCTATCGTCAGCGCCGCGAAAACCGGTTTGGGGTAGACCAGGCACTCCAGATCGGTTTCGATGCGCGACCAGGCCCGAAACAAGCCGGTGGGATATTCGGAAACGATGCGCAGCCGCCCGGGTTTCAACACTCCCCGGCGCACGGTGGGCACGGGCACCGATACCTGCGTCCGCCTTCCGGGTTCGGCATCCTGCGCAACGGTTTCCCGGGTGTTGAAATACCAGCGCAGGCCCTTGCGCTGCCGCCCGGCGGCGTCGATGGTGATGTCGATCATCGCCGGCTCTCCGGCAAAGGCGGGCGCGGCCGTTGCCGCAATCAGGCGCAAGCCGTGAAGCATGCCGTAGGTGTGCATCATGGCCGTGAGCATTACGCTGCCCAGCAGAAAGGTCAGCAGAAAACCGAGGTTGTTGTTGTAGTTGATGGACCCGACCAGCATGGCGCCCAGAACTGCCAGGAAAAGCATCCCGTAGCCGGTGGGCAGGATATAGATGTTGCGCAGACCCAGGGAGACCGGAAGGGTATGGACGCCCACCAGCCGATAAAAAGTGCGGGCAATGGCATGGGTCATGAAACCGGTACCTGCTGAAAAAGGGTGTTGAGCCGTCGGGCCGGAATCTCCGTCAGGTCGTCGCGGGATCGAAGGCGGTGGCCCACCACCGGGATCAGAACGGCCTGGAGGTCTTCGGGCAGCGTATAATCCCTGCCGCTGATGAACGCCCAGGATTTGGCGGCGTGCATGAGCGCCAGACCCGCCCGCGGCGAAAGCCCCATGTGAAAGTGGGTGCCCGAACGGGTAAAGGCCAACAGATCCTGTAGATAGTCCAGAAAGGCATCGGATACGTGAATTGCATCGACCTGTTTCTGAAGGGCCAGCACGTCCTTCGGGGTCAGGCACTGCCGGGTTTCGGCCAGGGCCTGGCGTTTGGCCGGATCGCCGACCAGCAGTTCGCGCTCGGCCGCGCGGTCCGGATAGCCCAGTTCGATGCGCATGAGAAAACGGTCCAGCTGGGACTCGGGGAGGGGAAAGGTTCCGGAAAGCTCCATGGGATTCTGGGTGGCAATAACGAAAAAAGGATCGGACAGCCGGCGGGTTTCCCCGTCGCTGGTCACCTGTCCCTCCTCCATGGCTTCCAGCAGGGCGCTCTGGGTTTTGGGCGTGGCGCGGTTGATTTCGTCGGCCAGCAGCACCTGGGTGAATACCGGCCCCGGATGAAAAACGAATCCGCCCGTGTTGCGGTCGAAAACCGAGCTTCCCAGGATGTCGCCAGGCAGCATGTCGCTGGTGAACTGAACTCTTCTGAACTCCAGGCCCATGCAACGGGCAAGTACCTTGGCCAGGGTGGTCTTGCCGATCCCCGGAATATCTTCGATGAGCAGATGCCCGCCGGCAAACAGGCAGGTCAGCGCCATTTTGATCTGCTCCTGCTTGCCCAGCACCGTGTGGCCGATCTGGTCGACGATATCGTTCAACTGCGTCTGCATGTCCATATGATGAGCACCTGTTTGCATGTCACTTGATCTAAATTTTTGTTGGAACCGTTCTACACGTCCTTTTAAACGTCAATAATATAAATACCGATCCTTGCGGAATCCAGTTCATATATCGGTCTTTTCCTGTCAGACTGCAGGGATTGGACTGAAAAAGGAAAACTGAGATCCCACCACTTAATTACCCCAGAACAACAATAGAAAAAATGTCTTATTGTTGAATCAATTTCCCAATATTCTCCGGGCAGAAGGATCTTCCTTCATTCAAACCATCTGTTATTTTTATACATAAAAGCTTTTGAAACTTCTGGCATGTGTGTTGCTGTATCATATTTAAGATCCGTGAAACTCCTAACCACAACACCAATTATAGAAAACCTTCATAAAGCAGAGACAGCGGACATCAGAGACAACGGACATGAAGGTTACCATTTGAAAAAGAGGGTTTTCGGAGTCAAACGGATCAAGTTTCTCGAGTGTAAGTGCATCTCATTGAAAAACTGCACAGCGGGAAACTACAATTGATGAAGGCAAGCCTGAAATACGGCTTGCCTTCCAATTAAACTTAAAACGCGGATCATGAAACGTTCGTTGATTTTTAACAAGTCTGGATCAGTAAAGTGTACTGCATGATCTATTACTGTATCCAATTGAATTTAATCGTACGCTGGATCAACTAATATTTGATACCGAGTAAAGATATATGAAAATAGTAATGCAAATCCCACCCCATAATAATTATTATCGCCGAAGTGGAATGGATAGACGCCGGTTCATTTATGCCTCTCATATCCCCGAGAGGAGATCTGGAAAGGAAAGAAGAATACATACCCTGACCATAAACACTTCAATTTCACGGCAACTGAACTTTAGATCGAACCAGAAGCCAAAATAGGGCAGTTTTAATTCTCGCCTGAATCTTTTATCTGCCAGGTGCATGTCCAATTACTTCCCAGCTTGCCTGTATCAACTGTTGAATGTGAAAAAATCTTTTTCAATAAGCCAACCCTTGTAAAACACGACAAAGAGCATTCCTCGTCCGAAAATCGCTATTATGTATTTGGCCGCACCAACCTGGGTCGATTACTTTTAGCCGTTTTCACGGTTCGCGGTGAAAAAATTGTACCTGTTCACAGGATTGAAATGCCAAGGAATTCCAAACCCACGCACAGTAAGTGTTTACAGGGTGCCGTAGATGCGAGGCGCCGGGCATGCAAACGTAGTCTTTCGTACTTCAAAGGCTCGGGAACAAAGTAGATGCGGTGCCCGGTGAACACTTACAAAAAAAAATAGAATCATTTACACAAGAGAAATGACGGAGTCAGAAACGGCACTTTATCTGGCTCGGGGCAGGCGAAACGCGCGTGGTTTTTCTCACGATTCGATCATCCTCTTTAACATGCGGATCTCTTCGGCCCATCGGTCACTGTCCGGGGTTTCCAGGATCAGCGGCATGCCGTCGAAGCGGGGATCGTTCATGATCCGGCGAAAGACGTCTAGGCCAAGGGTGCCTTCTCCAAGGCTGGCGTGGCGGTCCACGCGGCTGGCCAAGGCCTTCTTGTCGTCGTTCAGGTGAACGCCCTTGAGATAGGAAAAGCCAACCACCGCATCGAATTCGGCCAATGCCTGCTCGTAGCCCGCCGGCGTAATCAGGTCGTAGCCCGCCGAAACCGTGTGGCAGGTATCCAGGCAGACGCCCACCCGCTGTTTATCTTCGACGCGGTCGATAATGGCAGCCAGATGCTCGAAGCGATGGCCCATGTTGGTCCCCTGCCCGGCCGTGTTTTCAATGACGGCGGTCACACCGGAGGTCTGCTCCAGGGCCAGGTTGATTGACTCGGCGATACGGGCCAGGCAGGCCTCTTCTGTGATTTTGTTGAGATGGCTGCCCGGATGAAAGTTGAGAAACATCAGGCCCAACTGCTCGCAGCGCTGCATCTCGTCGATGAACGCATTGCGCGATTTTTCCAATCCGGTCTTCTCGGGATGACCCAGGTTGATCAGATAGCTGTCGTGGGGCAGGATCCGGTCCGGTGAATATCCGGCGTCGGCGCAGTTTTTCTTGAACTTGCGGATGGATTCGGCGGAAAGCGGTTTGGCCTTCCATTGCCGCTGGTTTTTGGTGAACAGCCCAAAGGCCGTGGCCCCGATTTTTTTGGCGTTCAATGGAGCGTTTTCCACGCCGCCACTGGTAGATACGTGGGCACCGATATATTTCATGGTTTTCCTATTCAAATTGCAATGGATGGAAGTCAAAAAGGCTTTCGAGCATCTTTTCGCAAGGTTTCGGCTGGTAAAATATTACAGGTCTGAGTGCGCTCGTCGAAGACGACCAAAGCCTGGCCGGCGTCAAGCTGCCTTCGAACCATGGCCACATTTTCCTCCAGCGATCCCCTGGTGTAACCCGAATCGGTCCCGTGGCGGGTAACGAATTCCTCGATGAGCCCGCGAAGCGCCTCGGTACTCAATTGCCGATAGGGAATGACCAGCATCTCTTCACGGTCAGCCATCAAAATCTTCTCCCCTGGGACGGAAAACGGGCGTCAGCCTCCTGCCGGCATAGGCCTTGCCGGTTTTTCTGATAGCGGCCAGCATTCGGGCGACTTTATCGAGGTCCTTATGCCCCGGCGAGGCCTCCAGCCCAGAACTGGCGTCCACGGCCGCAGGCAAAGCAGCCCCGATTGCGTCGGCGACGTTGTACGGGGTCAGACCACCGGCCAGTACCAGCGGGTGACGCGTTCCGAAATCCCGGGCCGCACCCCAATCCCATACCATGGCATTGCCCCCGGGCAAAGGGCCTTTGGCACATTCCACCAGAAAGGCATCCGCACGGTAGGCCGCGGCATCGTTCAACCCTGGCGTGCCGTCCACGAAAAGGGCCTTGATGACGCCGACCCCCTCGTTCAGCAACCGCAGGGCCAGATCCGGCGTCTCCCGCCCGTGGAGTTGAGCCATGGAAAGGCCGCATCGGATCACCCGCTCCATGACAACATCAAAGGAGGCGTTTACGAAAACCCCAACCGCGGCCACCGTTGGCGGCAGGGCCGCCACGATGGTTCGGGCCTGCTCGACCGTGACATTGCGCGGGCTTTTCGGGAAAAAGACCAGGCCGATGGCATCGGCCCCCAGATCGGCACAGTCCCTTGCCTGGCGGGGTTGGGTCAAGCCACAGATCTTTACTTGAGGTGTCACTTCATTTCCCCCTCACGCTGACTCTCCCCGTAGGAGCTGGTCATGCCTGGTTCCCATGCTCCAGCGTGGGAACCCCCAGCCCCGGTCGAATAAAAGACATCGACGCTCCCACGCAGAGCGAAGGAGCGAGTTGTAAGGAAGGTCGCTAATTGCTATGGGTGCCCGCCGCCTTCAGTTCTTCGATGAATCGGGCCGAATCTTCAGCGCGCACGATGCTCTCGCCCACCAGGAAATTGCGGATACCGAAGGACAGGTTCCGGCGCACATCGTCGGGTTCCGATATGCCGGAGGCCGCCACGGGCAGTTGGCCGGGGCCGAGCTGCGAAACCAGTTCCATGGCAACGGCGATATCGGTTTCGAAGGAATTGAGATTGCGATTGTTGATGCCCACCAGGCGAACGTCCGAGGCGGCGACGATGCGTGCCTCTTCAGGGGTGTGAATCTCCACCAAGGCGTCCATCCCCAGTTCGCGGCACAGGGCGTACAGTTGATCCAGCTTTTCCCGGCTGAGAATTCGAACGATGAGCAAAATGGCATCGGCACCGGCAGCGGCCGCTTCGTATACCTGGTAGCGGCTGATGATGAATTCCTTTCGCAGCACCGGCAGCCCACAGGCGGATCGTGCCGCCCGGAGGTCGTCGAGATGCCCCTTGAAAAAGGTGGCATCGGTAAGCACCGAAACAGCCGCCGCACCGCCTTTTTCATATTGGCGGGCTGCACCAGCGGCATCCAGATCCGCACGAATGTCCCCCTTGGATGGTGAGGCCCGCTTGATTTCGGCAATGATATTGACGGCGGCTCCTTTCCGTGAAAGGGCCTCGTAAAGCGACCGGAAATCCTTGCGCTGCCGGGCCACCTCCTCCAGTCGGGCTTCGACGACGACCTTTCTTGCCCGGGCAATGTCTTGCCCTTTTTGTTCGATGATCCGGTTGAGAAAATCTGTCACCATGAGACTTTATTTACCCATTTTCCTGCGTATACTCCACCAACGCCTCCAATTTTTCCATAGCCGCTTTGCTGTCGATGGCAGCCTCGGCCTTGACGACGCCCTCTTTCAAATCATCCGCCTTCTCACAGGCCACCAGGGCCGCGGCGGTATTGAGCAGCACCACGTTGCGTTTTGGGCCTTTTTCTCCCTCCAGAATCTTACGGGTGATGGCCGCGTTCTGCTCGGGGTCGCCGCCGCTCATCTCCTCGGGCTGGGCCAGTTGCTCGAAATACTGCTCTGGGTAGATATCATAGGTACGAATCCGGTCCGCTTCCAGTTGGGAAACCCGCGTGGGCGCACACACGGAAATTTCGTCCAGTCCGTCGTGTCCGTGGACAACGAAGGCGCTCTTGGCGCCCAGCAGACGCAGAGCCTCGGCGAACATCTCGGTGAGGTGGGGAGCGAAAACGCCAAGCAGTTGGCAATTGGCACCGGCCGGATTGGTCAACGGTCCCAGCATATTGAAAATGCTGCGCAACCCAATTTCCGTGCGCGCCTTCATGGCATGGCGCATGGCGCTGTGGTAGAGCGGGGCGAAGAGGAAACCGATGCCGATCTCCTGAACGGCCTCTTCCACCACTTCCGGATCGGTGTCCAGTTTAACCCCCAGGCTTTCCAGGACATCGGCGCTGCCGCACTTGGAGGAAACGCTGCGGTTGCCGTGCTTGGCCACAGTCACCCCGCATCCGGCCACGACAAAGGCTGTCGTGGTGGAAATATTGAAGGTTTTGAGTCCGTCACCGCCGGTTCCACAGGTGTCCACCACCGGCGAGGTGGCCGCCTGGATGCGGTGGGCCTTTTTCCGCATGGCCCGGGCCGCACCTGCCAGCTCTTCGAAGGTTTCTCCCTTGGTGGCCAAAGCCGCCATCATGGCGCCCACCTGGGCATCCGTGGTCCGACCTTCGAAAATCTCCGACATCATTTCGGCCGTCTGGACTTCGGTCAAATCGGTTCGACTGATAACTTTGGCCAGATGTTCTTTAAACATGATCGTTTATCTCCCTAAATATTGTGTTTAGCAATGAATCCATTGCCAATCCCGTCGCCAGCGGTTTCGTAAGAAGCCCGAGATCAAGGCTTGCGAGTCCCGAGGAGCAAGGCGTATTGGTCATACTCCGCAGTGACGAGGGATGAAGCGTAACGCCGATATCGGGCTTCTTACGGAACCGCTAATTTAATGAAATTGCGCAGCAGCCTTTTGCCCACCGGCGTCATGATGGATTCGGGATGGAACTGAATCCCCTCGGTCACGTGGTCCCGGTGTCGGATGCCCATGACTTCCCCATCGTCGGCGGTGGCGGTCACTTCCAGGCAGTCCGGCAAACTCTGCTTTTCCACGGCCAGGCTGTGGTAGCGCATGGCCTGGAAGGCCTTCTTGATGCCGCCGAAAATTCCTTTTCCGTCAGCAGTAATGGCCGACGTTTTGCCGTGCATCAGACGCTGGGCGAAAGTTACATTGCCGCCGAAGGCATGGGCGATGGACTGGTGTCCCAAACAGACGCCGAGGATGGGAATCTTTCCCGAAAATCGCCGGATGGTCTCCAGCGAGACGCCGGCGGACTCAGGCCGGCCAGGCCCCGGCGATATCACGATGGCCCGGGGGGCCATCCGTTCGATCTCGTCCACGCCGATCGCATCGTTTCTCCGGACGGCCACCTCTTCTCCGATCTGTTTCAGGTATTGAACCAGGTTGTAGGTAAATGAGTCGTAATTGTCTATCATCAGGATCATGGTAAACCTCCTTTTCGTCTTGGGCCGTACAAAACGATGGTCGACGAAAGGAATTGGGTTATCTACGCTTGTCCGTTGCCCTGGCGGGTCAACTCCAACGCCCGCTGTATCGCCATGGCCTTGTTGACGGTTTCCAACCGCTCGGTTTCCGGCTGGGAGTCGGCCACAATGCCGGCACCGGCCCGCACGGTGAGAACGCCATCGGCGACACAAGCCGTCCGGATGGTAATGGCCAGATCCATGTTGCCGCTGAAAGAGACGTACCCCACCGCCCCCCCGTAGGCACCCCGCGGGCTCTGCTCCAGTTCGTCGATGATCTCCATGGCTCGCACCTTGGGCGCCCCGGAAAGGGTTCCGGCCGGAAACGAAGCCCGGAGCAGGTCCCAGGCATCGACATCGTCTTCCAGATCGCAATTGATGTTTGAAACCAGGTGCATCACGTGGGAGTAGCGCTCCACCACCATCAGATCCGTCACCTGCACGGTTCCGGTTCGGGCCACCCGGCCGAGGTCGTTGCGGCCCAGATCCACCAGCATCAGGTGTTCTGCCCGCTCCTTTTCATCGGAGAGCAGTTCCGAGGCCAGGGCACGGTCCTCCTGTTCGCTGCCGCCCCGGGGGCGCGTGCCGGCGATGGGCCGCAGGGTGGCCACCCGGTTTTCCAGCCGGACCATGGTTTCCGGTGAGGAGCCTACCAGGGCCATCTCGTCAAAACGGAAAAAGTAGAGATAGGGAGACGGATTCACGTAGCGCTGGGCGCGATAGACTTCGAGAATGTCTTCCGGCGCGGGGCATTGAAAGGGCTGGGAAATGACGGTCTGGATAACATCTCCCTGTCGGATATAATCCTTTACGGCGACGACCCGGTCCCTGAAGGCCTGTTCCTCCAGCAGCGGAGCGATGACCGGGCTGCCGCCGGAAGGCTGAGCAGGTGCCGCTGTCGGCCCGCCCATGCGGCGTTCCATGGCGTCCAGCCGCGTCACGGCATCGGTATAGGCCTTGCCCGGATCCTGGCCGTCCTCGGTAAAAGCGATGGCCACGCAGGTCATGGTGTTGCGGATGTTGTCGAAAATCAGCAGTTCGTCGCAGACCATAAAATGGGCCAGGGGTGCGTCTTCGGGCAGCCGGTTGGGAATTCGCTCGAAAAAAGAGACCATCTCGTAGGTCAGATATCCCACCAGACCGCCCCAGAACCGGGGAAGTTCGGGCATTTCCGCCGGGCGGAAGCGGTTCATTAAACCGCGCAGGGTGGCCAACGGATCGCCGTCGTGGGGATGATTTTCCGTTTGCCCATTTTCGGAAATGGTCACTCGGTCGGAAAAAATCCGTACATCGGCCCGCGCCGAAATGCCCAGGAAGCTGTAGCGGCCCCATTTTTCGCCGCCTTCCACACTTTCCAGCAGGAAAACCGGTTCATCAGGCCCCTGCCCTTTGGCATCGCAGCATTTTTTCAACAGGGAAACCGGTGTTTCCATATCCGCCAGAATTTCCCGGCACACCGGAATCACGTTGCAGGCGCGGGCCAGGCGTTCGAACCGCTCCGGGTCGGGAAACGCTTTCAGTCGCATATCTTTTCCTCTCCGCCAACAAAAAGGGCCGTGACTCTCTCCACGGCCCTGCATCGGTGATCGCAGGCATGGATCACTGTACCCGCGATGGCTTGTTTTGTCTGATCGGAACGGATCAGATCCCGCGGGCATGCACGAGCCGCCAAAGCTGCCAACGCCAAGTCCCTGGCAGCAATACGTCTCTGTTTTGCATGTACGTCGATCGATCCATTTGACAACCCTTAGGTAAAAAGTTGAATCATGTGTAAGGGCTTTTGAACCGGGTGTCAAGAACTTTTTGTTCCTATGGATAGAAACGTTCTAAAAGTATCCGATTTGGCAGGGAACTTGCTGAAACCAGATGTGACCGCCAGCGGAATAACTCTGGTTCCTTCGGTCCAAACCAGGGAAAACGGCTGTCATTTGGCAGACGCACGGGAAAAGCAGCCTGCTGCTTCCCGGTTGGGGTTTCGGCAATGCGGTTGGATATGTGCACAAAAGGAACCATTTCGTGCAAAAATTGCATTCGTTACGGATTCCGGACGATAGGAGGCCCTCTATGAATCGTAAAATCCGCCTCCTGGTGGTGGAAGACGATCCCAATGTATCCACGGTGCTGTGCGCACGCCTGGAAAGTCTGGGCTATGAGGTGGCCGCTACCGCCGAGACGGGGCTGGAAGCCATCGGAAGGTTCTACCGGCATCATCCCGACCTTGTCACCATGGACATCCTGCTGAAGGGCGAGATGAACGGCATCGAAGTCGCGGCCAGGATTTCCGAACGCTCGGATGTACCGATCATCTATATGACCTGCCTTTCTGACCGGAAAGTGTTCGAACGTGCCATTGCGACCAATCCTTACGGCTATATCATCAAACCATATGAAATCAACGAACTGCGCTCCGCCATCGAAATTGCCAGGGTCAAATACCAGGCGGCTGTTGAGCAAAAGGCGTTGATTGCCCAACTGCAAAAAGCCCTGGACAAGGTCAAGACGCTAAGCGGCCTTTTGCCCATCTGCGCCTCCTGCAAGCGGATTCGCAATGACGACAATCAAACCTGGCAGGCCATCGAAGAATACATCGCCGACCATTCCAACGCCGATTTCACCCATGGAATCTGCCCGGAATGCGCCCGCCGACTTTATCCCGATTTTTACAAAGAACGCAAGTAGCTGCCAGTCCTACAAATTCTATTCAACCGGATCAAGTCAAGCCGGATTCTTATCGTGGCTTGGCTTCGAATGGAAGGATCCTGCAATTGAGGGATATCGATGGCAGCCCGACTTTCGCTGTTTTCCCCGTGAAGCCCAATCCAAACACAGATAGGACCCCCGGTCCAAACGCGGTTATGCCAGGATGACCGCGTTTGGCTGTTGACAGCCGGTGCATTCCGGCTGACAATGAAGCCATGAAATTCGACACCTTACAGTTGGAAACGATGCCCGCGTTGTCGTCACCGACAGTGGTCGTCGGCTTGCGGGGATGGGGGAACGCCCTGGAGGTCGCCTCTGCCATGGCCACCTTTATAGTCGATTCACTTGATGGGAAAGCCGTGGGCCGTATCGATTCCGATGCCTGCTATCGCTACGACGAAAACCGGCCGGATGTGCGCATCGAAGACGGTCGGCTGAAATCGATCCACGCTTCGGGGGGCAGTTTTTTCGCTGTAAAAAGTGACTCCGATCAGGGCGATCTGCTGATCCTGGTCGCCGACGAACCCAGCCTGAACTGGCAGCGCTTCTGCAAGGATCTGGCAGATCTGGCCCTGAATATGGGTGCCCGGGGAGTGATCAGCCTGGGCAGCATGTTCGACAGCGTCCTACACACCGATCTGATCATATCGGCCTTCACGACCGGCGACGATTACGCCGAGATTTTCAACCGGCACAGAGTGCTTCCCATCAACTACCAGGGTCCCAGCGCCATACACACCCTTATTCTGGACGCATGTGCAAAAAGGGGTCTGCCGGGAGCCAGTTTGTGGTGCCACTGCCCGGCATACCTGCAGGGCATCGTCCATCATGGCATGCTGATCCAACTGGCGCGGGTCCTTTCCGACATGGTATCGGTTTCTCTGGGTACCCAAAAACTGGAGTCGTTGTGGAATGCTCTGGAAATCCAGATTCAGGAACTGATCGCCGACAACCCCAAGCTCGAGGGGATCGTGGACCAGATCCGCAAGAAAAAACGCCGGGGCGCTATTCAAAATCGGGAAGATACAGAAAACAAACAGGCTGATGTGATCCGCCTCAAGGATTTTTTCGATCCCTGACGCCGCCCGAAACCGGGAGACCGCCCCCCCCTTTAAAGCCTGTGAACGATTGGCTTGTCATCTACGTTGATGTCGATGCCGACGGTATCGCCGGTTTTAAAGCCAACCCGCCTGAATTCCTGCACCACCGCTTCATGGCGGTCCACATACCAGTAGACGCTCCACAAGGGGTTGCGAACCGTGTCGATCCCATAAGCGTCGTGGCTGCACAGGTTGATGCGAAACTTGTCCTTGGCGATGAGGGTATCGGCCTCGGAAATAAAAATGTCGATCTGATACAGGTTGTGGTGCAGGGCTTTGGACAGTTCGGCCTGCAGTTCCGGTGTATCGTCCAGGTAGTGGTTGGCAATCTGATACAGTTCCACCGGGTCCTGAATAGTCAGTCCCAAAACGGCGTAGCGCTGGTGGCGCAATGCGAATGCCTCCATATCGGCCTGATAGGCCTCGATCGATCGGATGATCCGGGAAATATCCATATCCGCCGGCGCTGCAGATTCGTTTACCAACTCCTCGCACTGTGAAATGATATCGATGTAAAACGCCTTGTTGTCCATCACGTAAACCGGCCGCTCCCGATAGTTGCGACGCTTGCGGATCCTGCGGATGCCGTCCAGCACAATGGACCGCCGGCTCTCCTCTTCATCCAGGATTTCGATGTTGGAAATATCCTTGGCCTGCACGACATGGATGTCGCCATCGGCCGAAACGATGTATTCGATTTCGCAGCGGAAGCCCAGATGTCCCTGAATGTCCTTGGACAACTGCACCAGCCGTCGGTCATGGGGAGTGCGGGTAATGTAAGGCTCGCTCTGCACTTTGTGGATGCGGTCCCGGCAGTAGCCGAACTCCCAGTAGCGGTCGATCATCTTGGCCATGACGCTGGCCCCGTCGATAAACGGCATGACGATCACCCCCATCTGGTCGAGGTCCAGTTCGGGGGCGCGGTTGAAATGCTGCTGTCTGGCGATGCAAAGGTGCCGGCTGGTTGCGGCAAGCTTGATCATCTTGTTGCGGGCATACCGGATGCCACCCACATCGGCATAGGTTTCCAGCGAATCGAAGGTTCCTCCCTTGAAGCAGCGTTCTTGCGGATGGGCGCTACGGGCGATCACTTTGAAGCTTTCCCGGTGTTTTTCCAGAAACTTCTCCAGTGCCTCGAAATTCTCGTTTTCAAAATCCTCGGCAGGCAGATAAATAAAATCGGGAACGGCGAAACCGGCCTGCTTCAACTTCTTCAGCAATTCGGCTTTTTCGGGGAACGCTTGACGCATCCTTTTTCTCCTGAATTCGATCCGGTCACACTCGGGTGTTCGGGCGATTGAAAAAAACAGTTCATAATAACCGGCTTCCGGTTTCATCGAAATAAAAAAACCGGGAGGGTTCAATTTTTACCGATACCTTCGGGTTTACCTATTGACATTTTTTGCCGACGTCTTTAATAAGAAAAACCGACTGATCGTTCGGTTGGTTTTTTATCCGACAGGTACCACATGTCCAAAAGAAATGCAATCCTTGCCGCCGCCACGCGGCTCTTTTCCCGCAACGGATTCAAAGGGACGGCCATGGCCGAGTTGTCCGCCGCTACCGGTGCGGCCACCGGCACCATCTTCCATCATTTTAAGAACAAGGAAGCCCTTTTTCTACAGGTCTTAAAGGACGTGAAGGAAGATATCGTCGACCAGTTCGACCGCCATCAGAAGACCCGGTCGGTCCGCAACGGCATGGAAATGGTTGAGGCGGCGGTGGCCTTCTATCTTCACCTGGCAGCAACCATGGAACAGCAATTTCTGATCCTGCACCGTCACTATCCCTATCAGATGGCTGAAACCAGCCCGGTTTGCCGAAACCATCTGGAGGCCATTTACACCTGTCTGTTGGACATTTTCGAAGAGGGAATTCAGGCGGGAACGGCCGATGGATCGGTTGCAGTGGACGATCCGCGTAAAACAGCCATGGTTCTGTTTGCCATGGTCGACGGCATCGTACGGCTCAACACCTACCGCGTCTACGATGCCGGCACCCTTTACGACAGCCTGATGGCCACCTGCCGCAGGCTTCTGACTAAAGGCTTGTAGACCGCCATGGAGCGCACACCACAGCTGCCCGGCAGTCTCTTTTGGCAAAGGCTGCTGCCCATTTTGGAATCGCTGTCCGGTTACGGTAGACGGCAGTGGAAAAGCGACCTGTTTGCCGGTCTGACCGTAGCCCTGGTGCTCATTCCCCAGTCCATGGCCTACGCCCAGTTGGCCGGCCTGCCGGCTTATTACGGCCTGTATGCCGCCTTTCTGCCGCCAACCATCGCGGCGCTGTTCGGTTCCAGCCGACAGCTGGCCACCGGACCGGTCGCAGTGGTATCTTTGATGACCGCCGTTGCCCTGCAGCCGCTGGCCGCAGGCGGGAGCCCGGCTTTTATCGGATATGCAGCCCTGCTTTCCATGATGGTGGGGCTGCTCCAGTTCTGCCTGGGCATCCTGCGGCTAGGGCTGGTGGTCAATTTTTTATCCCATCCAGTGATCAACGGCTTTACCAACGCAGCCGCCATCATCATCGCCACGGGGCAGCTCTCCAAGCTGTTCGGCGTCGCCGTGGACTCGGGCGCCAATCACCTTCAGACGGTGGTTCAGGTGATGCAAGCCGGCATGAACTACACCCACTGGCCGACGCTGATGATGGCCCTGTTCGCCTTCGCGGTCATGGCGGGCCTTAAGAGGATTTCCCCGCGCATTCCAGGTGTACTGGTTGCCGTGGCCGCAACCACACTGATCAGCTGGGCCGCCGGTTTCGAACAGCGGCATACCCAGCCCCTTGCGGCCGTGGCGGATGCCGACCTGCGCAGCCTGATCGTGCACTTCAACGCCGAAACCAACCAGATTGAAAAAATGGGAGAAGAGCGCACCCAAATCAATGCCCGGCTAACAGAAGCCAAGGCGGACGGCCACCGCCTCATCGCCATCGAAACGCAGCACGATCTGGACCTGTTGAACTATCGCATGGCATTGAAAAATAAGATTGTCCGGGACCATCGCCACCGAATCCGGGGCCTGCTTTTCGAACCCGGCAGAGGCGAAGACGGCGCGGTGCGCCTTTACAGCCAGGGCAACCGCCCTTCGTATCTGGAAAAGATTGATGGAATCTGGCGGTTGGAGGTCGGTCGGCGGCCGCTGGACACCGCCGCCCTGCCTTTCACCAGCGGAGGAGCCGTTGTCGGTGCCATCCCCACAGGGCTTCCCGAGTTCAGGCTGCCTGCCGTGGACGGCCACAGCGTTCTGGCCCTGATGCCATCGGCAGCCATCATCGCCCTGCTGGGATTCATGGAGGCCATCTCCATTGCCAAGGCCATGGCCGCCAAAACCGGCCAACGCATCGACCCCAATCAGGAACTCATCGGCCAGGGGCTGGCCAATGCCGTTGGATCGCTGTCCCAGAGCTATCCCGTGGCCGGGTCGTTCTCCCGCTCGGCCGTCAACCTCCAGGCCGGCGCCGTTTCCGGTTTTTCCAGCGCGATCGCCAGCCTGGCCGTGGTAGCGACCCTCTTTTTCTTCACACCGCTGCTCTATCATTTGCCCCAGAGCGTGCTGGCGGCCATCATCATGATGGCTGTGGCTGGACTGATCAACGCCAGAGGCTTCGTTCAAGCCTGGAGGGCCCAATGGTATGACGGCGCCATCTCCATCGTTACTTTCGCATGCACCCTGGTCTTCGCCCCACACTTGGACCGCGGCATCCTGGTCGGCGTGGGGCTCTCCTTGAGTGTATTTCTCTACCGCAGCATGCGGCCGAACGTGGTGGATCTTTCTCTGGGACTGGACAAGACCCTCCACGATGCCATCACCCACGGTCTGAGAGAGTGCCGCTATATCGACGTGGTGCGTTTCGACGGCCCGCTTTTTTTCGCCAATGCCAGCTACCTGGAAGACCAGATCCGGCTGCGCCGGAAAATGAAGCGCTCCCTCAAGCACATTATCATTGACGCCGAAGCCATTAACGATATCGACGCCTCGGGCCAGGAGTCCCTTTCTCTGGTGGTGAGTCGGGTGAGAAGCGCCGGCATCGACATCTCGCTGTGCAGCGTTCACGAACCGGTGATGCGGGTGCTGCGAAGAACCCATCTTTTCCATAAAATCGGTGAAGACCATTTTTATCCAACTTTCAAACAAGCAATTCGAGCCATTCACGAGCAGACCCATCGGGGGGGAAGCGAAAAGAACTGCCCCCTGACTTCGGTTCGGACCCTTGCATCCACCCGTGAATTCAAAGGAGCCTGACGATGTCTGTGATTGCCATTTTCAGCGGACGCTACTGCAGTGCCGACGCGGTCATCCAGGATGTCATCGACAGTACCGGCCACCGCCTGATCACCGACGACCGGATTGTCCAAAAGGCCGCCGAGGCTTCGGGCATCCAGGAAAGCAAGATCCGGCGCGCCTTTTCGGCCAGGACCTCGGTTTTCAACACGTTCACCCACGAAAAGGAGTTGTCCATCGCCTGCCTGCGCAAGGCGTTGGCCGTCGAACTGGATGGAGGCCTCGCCCTTGTCGATGGGTTCTGCGGCCTTTTGATTCCGCCAACCGTCAGCCACGTGTTGCGGGTATGCATTATCGCCGAAATGCCGTATCGCCTGGAACAGGCCGAAACCATCGGGAAGCTGACCCGCAAAGAGGCCCTGAAGCAAATCCATGCCGCCGATGCCGACAGCAGCGCCTGGACTGACGCCCTGCTTTCCGTCAAGGACCCATGGGAAGCCAGCCTCTACGACATGGTCATTCCCATGAACCGCATGGATGTGGCCCGGGCGGGCGCACTGATCGAGGAAAACCTGATCAAGGATGCCGTTCGCCGCACCAGTGCCTCTTCTCAGGCCCAGAAAGATTTCCTCCTCGCGGCCGCCGTCGAAATGGAATTGTGCCGGGCAGGCCACGACGTCTCGGTCACTGCAGAAAACGGAGCCGTGGTGCTGACCATCAACAAGCAGGTACTGATGTTGGCCCGTCTGGAGGAGGAACTCAAGGCCATCGCCGGAACCCTTCCCGGGGTGGAATCGGTATCCACCAGAGTGGGTAAAAATTTTCACGAGGCAACCATCTATCGCAAACATAATTTCGAAGTCCCTTCCAAGGTGCTGCTGGTGGATGACGAGCGCGAGTTCGTCCAGACCCTGTCCGAACGGCTCCAGCTGAGGGACATGGGCTCGGCGGTGGCCTACGACGGCGAATCCGCCCTGACCCTGGTCAAGGAGGATGAACCCGAAGTGATGATTATCGACCTGAAAATGCCGGGCATCGACGGGATGGAGATTCTCAGGCAGGTGAAAGCCACCCGGCCGGAGATCGAAGTCATCGTCCTCACCGGCCACGGCAGCGAAAAAGACCGCCAGCAGTGCATGCAGATGGGCGCCTTCGCCTATCTGCAAAAACCGGTGGACATCGACGAATTGAGCGCCACCCTGAAAGAAGCCCATGAAAAGATTCGGCAGGTCAAAGCGTGACGGATTCGTATAAACACAGGACCTTATGATGAGCATCCTGTCCAAACTCAAGCCGCGTTTCTGGGACCACCTGGATTCGGCCTCCGGACCGGAAAATCGGCAGTTCAGCTTCCGGCGCAAGTGGCTGATGATCGTATCGTTTACCACGGTGGTGACGCTTACGCCGCTTTTTGTCATGGCCCTGATGGACTACCGGCTTACCCGCCAGGCGTTTGAAAATGAGGCGAAAATGGCCGTGTCCCGTGCGGTCTCCAACACCTGGCGCAGCATTTCCTTTCTCCTTTCCCAGCGCAGGGCAGCCCTGGTTTTCATCGCGCGGGACAATGGCCTGGACGCGCTGACCAAACCCGGACGGTTGGAAATCCTCCTGGATCGGCTGCAGCAAATCATGGGCGGATTTGTCGATTTGGATGTGGTGGACGCAGACCGCAATATTCGGGCCTGTGCCGGATTACATGTCGGGGCCGGCAGCCGTCTGGAGCCGGGCAAATGCTTCGATCATGCGGTTGCCAACGGATTTTTCATCAGCGATGTAACCAAAAATTCCGGACAGAACCATCAACTGGTCATCGCCATTCGACAGCGTCTAAGCGACGGCGGATTTTTTGTGTTGCGGGCAACCCTGGATGCCGATCTCTTCGACGTTCCGGTGTCCCAACTGGCCATGGACGGGCGCGACGATGTCTTTATCATGAACCGGCAGGGCGTGCTCCAGACACCGTCCCGACATTACGGACCGCGCTTTGAGAAAATTCCCCTGCCCATACCCGAAGAGATCGACGGAACCCGCGTTTACCAAACCGTCGAACGGGACGGGCGCCCCGTGCTGGTGGGCATGGCCCCCATTGCCGACAGCCCCTTTGTACTGCTGATGATCCGCCAGCAGTCGGATATCATGGACCTTTGGTTCAAACCGCGAATGCACCTGATCGGATTCCTGCTGTTCAGTGTTGTCCTGATTCTGGCCTCCATCGTGGGCGTAGCCACCTACCTGGTCAACCGCATCCACGCCGCCGACCAGCGCCGGGTCCATGCCCTGCACCAGGTGGAATACGCCAACAAGCTGGCTTCCATCGGACGATTGGCCTCCGGGGTGGCCCACGAAGTCAACAATCCCCTGGCCATCATCAACCAGAAAGCCGGTTTGATCAAAGACCTGCTCACCATCAGGGGCGAGCAGACCGGCAACGAAAAACTGATCGGACTGGTGGAGGCCGTGCTTGAATCGGTAAAGCGCTGCGGGACCATCACGCGCCGGCTGCTGGATTTTTCGCGGCACATGGAGGCATCCGTGGAAACGGTGGACATCGAGGCCGTCATCCGCCAGATTCTGGCGTTCCTGGAGAAAGAGGCCGAACGGCGCAACATCGCCATATCCGTATCGACCCGGGAAAGAATTCCGGCCTTCGAAAGCGATCTGGGAAACCTCCAACAGATCTTTCTCAATCTGATCAACAACGCCTTTGCCGCCATGCAAAACGGTGGACGACTGGATATCTTCATCCGACGCCATGAAAAGGACCACATCTCTGTGGCGGTGGCCGACACGGGCCACGGCATCCCCGAAGCGGATTTGAAGCGGGTCTTCGAACCTTTCTTTTCCACCCGGGAGGGCCACGCGGGAACCGGTCTGGGCCTGTCCGTCACCTACGGCCTGGTATCCGAAATGGGAGGCACAATCGCCGTCAAAAGCAAGCCCAACCGGGGCACCTGCTTCACCGTGACCCTGCCCTTGACACCGCTTTTGTCGTCATCGGCCAAAAACGGCGATGACAACGGCCCATTACCGAAAGAAGAAAAACCATGACCGACGAATCCCGCTTGCTGGCTGTCGATGGGGTGCGCTTTTTCGGGGAAATGTCCGCCTCGGTTTCCCACGAAATCAAAAACGTGCTGGCCATCATCAAGGAAAACGCCGGTCTGCTCCAGGACATGCTGGCCATGAACGCCAAGGGCATTCCCCTGGACCCGGAACGGTTGACTCGGCTGGCACAGTCCATCGATCGCCAAGTCGCCCGAGGAGACGGTGTTGTCCGGAACATGAACCGGTTTGCCCACAGCGCCGACCACGCTTCGGAAACCGTGGATGTGCATGAGACGATCGGGTTCGTCATCAACCTGGCAGCCCGCCTCATCGTCATGAAAGGACGCCCGCCGCAATTCGAGGCGGCGACGGCCCCGTTGACGACGGTCACCAACCGGTTTTTTTTAGAGCGTCTGATATGGGCCTGCCTGTGTCGAGCCATAGAAGCATGCGCCTCTGAAGGGACGCTCTCGATAGTTGCGGAGAAAACCGATGCTGGCGTCCGAATTCGTTTTCAGGGTGTGGCAGAAGATTTTTTTACCGCCGGTGCGCCATTTCCGTCGCCGGGGGAAGCGACGGTCTGCCGGATGCTCGGCGCCCGATTGAGCGCCGATGAAAACGCAAAAGAAATTGTTATTGTTTTAAGTTAACCGCCCTAACCGCCCCGCCGCATATCCGGTTCTAAAAGACGGGCTTGCACCAGGGCAATTCGAAAGGAGTACCCCATGACGGAAAGAGTATTGCTGGTCGACGACGAAACGGAATTTCTGGAGATCATGGCCGAACGCATGCGTGCCCGGGACATGGAGGTCACCACATCCACTTCGGCCACCGAAGCGCTGTCGCTGATCGCCACCGAATCCTACGATGCCGTGATCATGGATTTCATGATGCCAGAAATGGACGGCATCCAGGCCCTGAAGGCCATCAAGGAGAAAAAGCCGGAAATGCAGATCATTCTACTCACCGGCCATGCGACGGTCCAAAAAGGCGTCGAGGCCATGAAAGCCGGCGCCATGGATTTTGTGGAAAAGCCGGCGGACCTGGACGCCCTGTCGGAAAAAATCAAAAAGGCCCACCATAAAAAGGCGGTCATCGTTGGGAAGCAGAGTCAGGCAAAAGTGATTGAAATGTTAAGAAAATACGGAATGTAAAACCAACCGGTCACCAAGATCGATGGGGTTGCAAAAAGTCGCGTTCCCGCCTTTGGGGAGGCAATCGGCCTCCCCGGGGCAATGACCGTACGCCACTTTATCGATCCCGATCCGCCGTTCCGGCGGCCAGCACTTTGGCCTTCATCAGGTCGAAGACCGCTGCCCCGGACACAGCAGCCTCGGATTCTCCGGCAGCTACGGCTTTGAAACGGTCGAAGCGCTCTTTGTCCCGGCTGCTGACCGGCCCTTCCAAACAGGTCAAAGAGTCGTGCACCAGGCTGTAGATCACCAGGGGCCCGAGGGTCATCTCGCCTCCCGGCTTTTCAGAGACACGCCCGTAGATATCGTGGTGTTTTATCGCGAAAGCCTTGGGTGCCGGCACCATCCCCAGCAACTCGGCCAGCAGCATCAGGCTCTCCTGAACGCCCTCGGCATACTCGTTTTCCAGGGATGCGGACCCATCGGCGGCAATGGCGGCGATATCGGACTCTGAAAAACCGAGATCCAGTTCGGCGATACAGATCTTTTGAATCTCTTTCAGGGAAGCCTCTTTTTTAGACACCACCACATCCTTGTCGTTCAGAATTTTAATGGCGTTGCGGATGCTGACCATCTCCTTGACGGTGGGACTTTTCCTCATCACCACATCTTGCACCGTGGTGTCGTAAATGGTCAGGTCGTTGTCCAGCACCAGGATGCGCGTTTTCTCCGATTCGGCGTTTTCCAGATACAATTCCAGATCGCGTTCCTTTTCCCGATGCCATGGAAAAAAAGCCATCAATTTGGCGAGCAGCGCCTTGTCGATGCGTTTGCCGCTGTCCACCGGACCGATCATGGCAAGAATGGATTGGGTCAGACGATCGATCTCGATTTTGCGAAGCAGGTTTTCCTTGAATGACATCCGGTTTCTCCTTTTGTATGCGTTCACAGGGTACCGCATCTGCTTTGTTCCCGGGCACTTGAAGGTTGACCGAACCGTCTGCGTGCCCGGCGCCTCAAATCTGCGGTTCCCTGTAAACGCTTACCGATCAGGCAGTTGCAGCAAATTGGACATTTCAACCCCTTGAATGCGCACCTCCTTTTTATGGGCGACACGTTCAACCTGGTAACTCCGACAAGCGGCTGCAATTTGAGGATTGACATCT
Source organism: Desulfosarcina widdelii (assembly GCF_009688965.1). Lineage (GTDB taxonomy): Bacteria > Desulfobacterota > Desulfobacteria > Desulfobacterales > Desulfosarcinaceae > Desulfosarcina > Desulfosarcina widdelii. The sequence goes on from NZ_AP021875.1 coordinate 2,597,407, forward strand.
GCATCGAATATTCATAGAATTCACCGCTGTTATTTAGAAGGCCTGCCTCTTTCCCGTTGTGACGACCCGTATATAAGCCCTCATGCCGGCCTGCTTTGGAGTCGGCCCTGCACTGCAGCGGCGACGGGTGAAAACAAGGACCGATTTTTAAACTGGCAGAGAGACAACCAGCCCGGGTGCTACAGGGCTATGGGACCGGTTTGTTATTTCATTACGTTGAAATCGGGCCGTCAGGCAAGACAAATGTTGCGCCGCCGTGGAAATTCAAGGACGGATCGGAACCCGACGCACACCTGATTCGGAAAGCTGCGGGCCTTTTACGGAGAGAAAGGAGCTGATATGGAAGATTTCGTCACCCTCACCTACAACGGCCATCAGATGAAACTGCCTGTGGTTACCGGCAGCGAAGGGGAAAAAGCGGTGGACATCTCCAATCTGAGGGCCGAAACCGGTTTCATCACCCTGGATCCCGGCTATGCCAATACCGGCAGTTGCCTGAGCGCCATCACCTACATGGACGGGGAAAAAGGCATCCTGCGCTACCGCGGCATCCCCGTCGAACAACTCGCCGAAAAAGCCACCTTCAAGGAAACGGCCTACCTGCTGATCAACGGCCGGCTGCCCAACCGGGAGCAGTTGACCCGTTTTTCGGTGATGCTCAACGACAACAGTCTGGTTCACGAGGATTTGAAAACCTTTTATCAGAACTTCCCCCGGGCATCCCACCCCATGGGAATTCTCTCCGCCATGGTCAATGCCCTGCGCAGTTTCTATCCCGAACTGGGCACGCTGGAGGAGGAGATCACCATTACCATGACCCGGCTGCTGGCCAAGGTACGCACCATGGCCGCCATGTCCTACAAGATCTCCCGGGGCCACAGAGTGGTTTATCCCCGTCCGGATCTGACCTACTGCGAAAACTTTCTCAATATGATGTTCGACACCCCGGTCAGACCCTACGAAATCAACCGGGCAGCCGTCAATGCCCTGCGGGTGTTCTGGATTCTGCACGCTGATCATGAGCAGAACTGCTCCACCTCGGCCGTGCGCATGGTGGGCAGCGCACGGGTCAACCTTTACGCCGCCATCTCTTCGGGCATCGCGGCCCTGTGGGGCCCCCTGCACGGAGGCGCCAATCAGGCGGTTATCGAAATGCTCACCACCATCCAGAACGAAGGCGGAAATTACCACAAAGCCATCGAGCGGGCCAAGGACAAGAACGATCCCTTCCGCCTGATGGGCTTCGGCCACCGGATCTATAAAACCTACGACCCGCGGGCCAAAATCATGAAAAAAATGTGCGACGAACTGCTGGACTCGCTGCAGATCGACGACCCGCTGCTGGACATCGCCAAAGAGTTGGAGGAAGTGGCCGTCAAGGACCCCTACTTTGTCGATCACAACCTGTACCCCAACATCGACTTTTACAGCGGCATCGTGCTTCGGGCCATCGGCATTCCCACCAATATGTTCACCGTGATGTTCGCCATCGGGCGACTGCCCGGTTGGATCGCCCAGTGGAAGGAGAGCATGGACGACCCCAAATGGAAGATCAGCCGGCCCCGCCAGATCTATGTCGGCGAACGGGAATACGATTTCGTGCCCATTCATGCCCGACCTTAGCGGATCACTCGCCGGCGTTTTATGAATTCGAAGGCGGCTGCCCGGGACGTTGTGCAGTCGCCTCCCGAAAGGCTCGAACCATCCTGCGATCCCGCTCCACCTGTACCAGATAACCGGGAAAACCCTTGAGAAAAAAGAACAATACGGCCGCGAAAGCCAGCGGAAAAATAACGCAGTCGAACAGATATCCGGCGATTAGCTGAAAGGTGGTTCCCGCCAGGCTTTTGGCCTGGGCGCCCAGGTAGGTTTCCAATTCATGCAGCCTTTTTTTCAGGTACCCGTAGCGTTCCCGTAGCCCCTGGGCCGATTGAAGGGAGGAAGCGTCGCCGGATGTTTCGCCGGCATCTCCGGTGGCGTCGCCATCCAAAAACGTCAGACTGACCTGGTTGAACGTATCATAGGATTCCTGGATCAGCGGACGGGTAAGGGCGTCCGACAACCAGGAGGCGGATAGAACCGCAAGGGGAAGAACGAGATAGAGCAGCACCGCCACAAAACCGCAGGCAGCGGTCATGGATTTGATGATCCGGGCGATCACCCTGCGGCGTGGGAAAAGGCCTTGAACTGCGGCCAGCAAAAAAAGCAGAAAAAAGACCAGCGTCAGAACCCAGTGGTCCACCAGGGTCACGCCGTCCAGGGCCAGGCGGGTGATGAGCAGGATAGTCCCCCCGGCCAGCACGGTCTTCCAGGCGATATTGACATAATCGTAAACTGACTGCACCAGGTCGCCAACCTCGAAGCTGAAACCGATTCCCACCTCGGACCCTTCGATCACCGCCAGACCGCTTTTGACCGCTGACAACACCAAAAACCCTTCCAGCGCGCGGTCGTAGGATTCATCCAGGTAACGGTGATTGGTTCGGGACAGCTTTTCCAGGCCGACATATTCCAGGCCCCGGTCAGCCATTCCGGTGATGGCCAGCACCATGCCGGCAAGGGCCGCCAGTACCAGCAGCATCGTTGAGATTTTGGCCCTCAAGAAGATCCTCCTTTTAAATGGCGCCATGCCGCCGGCGTCAGGCAGAATGGCTCCGTAGCGCTTGGATTTGTTTTGACAGCCCCGCCGATCTTCACCTAAACTGACGGTAACAAAAGGCAACATCCATTTTTATCGTTGCCGGCCTTTTTTTCAACCGCAAATCGAGTTTCATCCGTTTCATCTGCCCTGCAGATGCGCTGGAGGTAAATTTATGCTGGTAAAAGAGATTATGACACCAACGCCCATCACCGTGACCGGCAGTATGGAAATTATAGAGGCGGCCAGGCTCCTGCTGGAAAACCGTATCAATGGCGTACCGGTGGTGGATGACGCCGGAAAACTGGTGGGAATTCTGTGCCAGAGCGACATCATCGCCCAGCAGAAAAAACTGCCTGTGCCTTCGCTGTTCTCATTTCTTGACGGCTATATCAACCTCAGTTCCATGAAAGGAATCGAAAAAGAAGTCCGCAAGATTGCCGCCACGGCCGTCTTGGACGCCATGACCCCGGATCCGGTTTCTGTCTCGCCGGATTCGACCATCGAAACCGTGGCGGCCCTGATGGTGGACCACAATTTCCATACCTTGCCGGTAGTTCAAGACGAGCGCCTGGTGGGTGTAGTGGGAAAAGAGGACATCCTGAGAACCCTGCTGCCGCCGGATCGTGAATGAAAATCCTGCTGGTCTATCCCTATTTTATCGACCGCCGCATCAACGAAGAGGACGTCAGCGCCATTCCCATGGGGCTTTACTACGTGGGCGCCATGCTGCTGGCCAACGGGTACGCAGTCGAAATCCTCAATGCCTGGGACCTGGGCACAAACCCTGATCGTATTTACCGGATTCTGGACGACAAACGGCCGGACGTGATCGGTTTTTCCATCCTGCACGCCAACCGCTGGGGCGGCATCGACATTGCCCGCATGGTCAAGAAGGTCAACCCCCAAGCCCATGTGGTATTCGGTGGCGTGGGCGCTACCTTCCTCTGGGAGCATTTTCTCCAACACTTTTCCGAAATCGATTATGTGGTCCGGGGGGAGGGCGAAACCAGTTTTCTGGAACTGGTCCGCTACCTGGAAAAAAAAGAGACGGCGGCCCCAGACCACATCGCGGGGCTGGCCTTCAGAAAAGAAGGCCGACCCTGCGCCACCGAAGACCGCGAGCCGGCAGCCGATCTGGACAGCCTGCCCATGCCCGCCGATTATTTCACCTTTCAACACCTTTCCCTGACCCGGGGCTGCCCGTCCGGATGCACCTTCTGCGGTTCGCCGGCCTTCTGGAAACGCCGCACGCGCTTTCACAGCGTCGACTACTTCATCTCCCAGTTACAGCGCCTGGTCAGCAGGGGAATCCGTTTTTTCTTCGTATCCGACGACACCTTCACCCTCAAACCAAATCGGGTGATCGAGATCTGCCGCCGGATCATCGAGCTCAAGCTGGATATCACCTGGGCGGCCATCTCCCGGGTGGACTGCGTGGATGGGGAAATGCTGGCCTGGATGCGGCGGGCGGGATGCACCCAGATCAGTTACGGGGTGGAAAGCGGCAGCCCGAAGATCCGGGCGCTGTACCGCAAAAATATCAGTGACGCGGACATCTGCCGGGCCTTTGCGTTGACCGTTCGCTTCGGTATCATGGCCCGGGCCTACTTCATCTACGGCGCGCCGCAGGAGTCCGATGCCACCATCGACGAAAGCCTGGATCTGATGCGCCGAATCCGGCCCCTGTCGGCCATTTTCTACATCCTTGACCTGTTTCCCGGCACGGAATTGTACGAACAATACAAACGGCGAACCGGTGCTACCGACGACATCTGGCTGGATCGGGTGGAGGATATTCTCTATTACGAAACCGACGAGACATTGGATAAACAACGTGTACTGGAATTCGGGCGGCGGCTGCGGGAAGGCTATTTTGCCATGCTGCCGGAATTTGCCGCAGCCATCGAACTGGAAGAGGACCCGGCCCTGTTTCCTCTGCACGCCGATTTTTTATCCCGGCTGGCCCTGACCTTCAGCCACGGCGATTACGTCGCCAATCCGGCCATCGGCGATCGTCTGCCCACGGCGATCCGGCTTTTCGAGCGCGCCCTGTCGTACCACCCCGACCATCGGGCATTTTGGGGCCTGGGGCTCGTCTATCAGCAGTTGCAGCGATGGGAAGATTCAGTTGAAATCCTGCTGAGGGGTATCCGGCACTATGCTGCCAGCGCCGACCTGCGCATGGCCCTGGCCAACAGCCTGATGCGTCTGGGCCGTCCCCTCGAAGCGCATGAACACCTGCTGCCTGTCGGGGACCATCCACGAGCCATGGAAATGCTGGTTCACTGCTGCCGGTTGTTAAAAGATCACGAGGGAGAAAAAACCTGGCTCGACCGGTTGAAAGCTGCCGCCCAAGCCAAATCGCCCTGAGTGAACTCCCGGCGCCCCTCCTCCGACTTCAGCCGTCCGTCTTCTTCCTTCAGTCCTTCGTCATCCGACTTCAGCCTTGCGCCCGGCCGCAGCAGCTCCCGGGGCCGGCGCATCCGGCATGGCCCGGGGAAGAGCCACAGCAGGCGGTATCTCCTGGCCCTGGCATGGCATTAGAGGCGGTGCCGGAAAGGGACGAATGGGCGGACATCAGTTTCTTGAGGTTGCTGCTGCCGCACTTTTCGCACTGAACGCTGGTTGTCTCGTTGAAAACCAGCATCTCGGCCACATGGCCGCAGTCGGCGCACAAAAAATCGAACAGTGGCATGCCGTATCTCCCTTGTTTCTTATGGCTTTTGGCATGGGTTCCCACACAGGAGCTTGGGGACCAGTCATGCCAGTTGATAACCATTTGTATTTATGTCGGATTCGTAAGCAGCCTGAGATCGAGGCTTGCGAATCACGAGGAACGAGGCGTACCTGAACGTACTCCGAAGTGACGAGGGATGAAGCGTAACGAAGATATCGGGTTGCTTACGAATCCGACTCGTCAGTGGGAACATTCCCCGATCTGAACCCCATGATGATGCCCGCAAACCTGGCTCGGTTCGAACACCGGCAGGTTGCCGGCTTTGATCAAGAGGGCATTTTCTTTTACGCTGCCTTCAACGGCCCGGTAAACGGTGATGCCGTCGTTGTTGAGTTTTTTCAGGGCCCCGCCGCCGATCCCGCCGACAACGACACCGTCCACCCGACGCCCGCCCAACGCGGACATGGGGTTGCAGTTGCCGTGCTGGTGATCCTGATCGGGATTTTCGAAAACCTCTACGGAATCCCCATCGACGTCGATAAACACAAAAAAGGGCGCCGATCCGAAATGGCCATGGACGACGCTGTCCAATCCTTTATCTTCAAGTACCGGAAATGCAATTTTCATTTTCGTGGATCTCCTCATTAAATCCTAACCCTGGGCTGGCACAACATTGAACTGTTGTTAATGAAAAACGTTCGTGGCAATCAGGAAAACGTTATGCATCGAAAGCCACGATGGCAACCATCGGTTACCATGTATAGCCCAAAAAAAAAGGCGCTTCAAGCCATACATGGCTTGGTCCCCCACCCGGCCGTCGGACCGCCACAGGAGGCACTGGAATCAAAGATGTTGTTGCCACCGTAGCATCGGTATGCTATATATTGCGGAAATTATTAATCTTGGAAAAAACCTGATCAAAGTCGAATGCCCCAATCCGACTTATCCATCTCATACCCCCAGCCACCAGCGGAACTTCCCCGCAGCGATATCCGACGACCTGTCAACCGGACCGTTTCCGCCACCATAGACGGCGCACCGCTTTCCGACCGGACAGGCCACTGGCCGCAACCAACCCACGACATTCAGGAGGTGCGATGATTTCGCTTTCGAGCGGCAAACGAAAAATCTTTGTGCTGGACACCAACGTCATTCTGCACGACAGTTCCTGCATCAACCAGTTTGACGAACACGACATTGTCATCCCCATTGCCGTCATCGAAGAGTTGGACCGCTTTAAAAGAGGCAAAGAAATCCTGAACTGCAACGCACGCGAATTTGCCAGGTCCCTGGACGCTTTGACCGGCGACCGCATCTTCAACGGCGGGGTGCCCATCGGCCCCGGCAAAGGCAAGATCACCGTCTGCCTGGACCGGGAATTCCACAACAAACTCAAAACAAACTTCTCTCCGGACAAGCCCGACCACCATATTCTCAATGCGGCCTTTCACATCGCCCACGAACACTCCTTCGACCAGGTCTTTCTGGTCACCAAGGATGTCAACCTGCGCATGAAAGCCAAGTCCATCGGCCTGATGGCCCAGGACTACAATACCGACCGGGTCCAGGCACCGGCTGACATTTACAAGGGAACACGGGTGGTGGAAAATATCCCCGCCGAGGTCATCGACCAGCTTTACAGCAAGCCCTTCGAGCTGGACGCAACCTCGCTGGAGGTTTCCGAAACGCTGCTGTCCAACGAATATCTGATCCTGAAAAACGGCAGCAAGTCCGCCCTGGGGGTATTTACGCCCCAGACCCGGTCCATCCGGCGCATCGACTCGAGAACCTGCTACGGCATCCGCCCCCGCAACGCAGAGCAGTGTTTTGCCATGGATGCGCTGACCAACCAGGACATCCCCCTGGTGACCATCACCGGCAAAGCCGGCACCGGCAAAACCCTGCTGGCCCTGGCCGCCGCCCTGGAAAAACGCCGCTACTACCGCCAGATCTTTATCTCGCGGCCCTCGGTTCCGCTGAGCAACAAGGATATCGGTTTTCTTCCCGGGGATATCCAGTCCAAACTGGACCCCTACATGCAGCCGTTGTACGACAACCTCTCGGTGATCGAAAACAGCCAGAACGGCAAAAACGGCAACGGCCAGGGGCGACGGGTAAAGGAACTGCTGGACGAAGAGAAGATCGTCATCACCCCGTTGAGCTATATTCGCGGCCGCAGCATCGTGAAGGTCTTTTTCATCGTCGACGAAGCCCAGAACCTGACTCCCCACGAGGTCAAGACCATCATCACCCGGGCCGGCGAGGGCACCAAGATCGTCCTCACCGGAGACATCTACCAGATCGACCATCCCTACCTGGACAGCCAGAGCAACGGGTTGAGCTACCTCATTGAAAAGATGAAGGGCCAGCCCCTGTACAACCATATCAACCTGGAAAAAGGCGAACGCAGCGAACTGTCCGATTTGGCCATCAGCTTGTTATAGTTGAATGGGGCGGAAAGCCGAAAGGGTTTGGCAGGGTCGCAAAGACGCAGTGGCAATCATTCCTTGAATGGTGTAAAAGGCCGGTTTATGCAATGCCCCAAATGTGGGTTTGAACAGGCAGGCGACAACGTCGAGTGCATCAGTTGCGGCATCGTTTTCGCAAAGTGGACGCCTCGACAAGCCAAGTCATGCGGACACGAGTCGATCCGGCCGGCTGAGGATAACGAAGAAACCAAAGAAGAGAACTACGGAGTTGCGGCACAACTCCTGTTTCATGTTCCGGCTGAATTCAACCCTGTCTCATGGGGTGCGCGTCTGATATTGTTGACCATTCTGGCCGTATGGGGAACCAAGTTCATATTTACTCCGCTCATTTCGGATTATACCATGAACAGCTTCTGGCACCTGGTGAATCTCCCCTTTCACGAGGCCGGTCACATTTTTTTCCGCCCCTTCGGTCGGGTGATCACCTCACTGGGGGGCAGCTTGATGCAGGTGCTCATGCCGGTCGTCTGCCTGCTGGTGTTTTTGATCAAGACCCGCGATCCTTTCGCCGGTTCCGTAGCCTTGTGGTGGACGGGCCAGAACTTTATTGATATCGCCCCATACATCAATGATGCCCGCTCTTTGAGTCTACCCCTGCTTGGTGGCAACGTGGGCTATTCATCTCCATATGGATTTCACGACTGGGAGTTCATTCTCAAGGAAACCGGGCTGATTCGATTCGATCATACCATTGCGAGGCTGTTCCATGCCACGGGGACGATCCTGATAATCACGGCGATTTTCTGGGGTGGATATCTGCTGGTTAAACACATGCGCATATGGAAGAACCAGGAGAATCGATAACAGGACCCATCCCTGATAAATGGAGAAGAATCCGAACCCCATGCCAACAGAAAAACAACCAGACAAAACCGATGACCGGGTGAAAGCCGCCATCGATGCGCTGACAGCGCTTCCTTTCGTTTCCGATCCCCTGCCCGGTATCGGCGGAACCATCAAAGCCACGCCGGAGCACTTCGTGGTGGAAGAGATCCTTCCCTACACGGCCTGCGGCCAGGGGGAGCACATCTACGTGACTTTTCGCCGCAGCGGATGGAATACCGCGGATGCCGCCCGCGCCATCCAGCAACGCCTGAAGCTGGCCCCAACGGACGTGGGCTATGGGGGCCGCAAGGACAAAACCGCGGTGGTCGAACAGACATTTTCGCTGCGCTGCGGAGAAAGCCGGCCACTGGCGGAAATCGAACGGGCACTGGCCGAGCTTCCCTTTGAAATTTTAGCCATCGACCGCCACCGCAACAAGATCAAAACCGGCCACGTAGCCGCCAACCGCTTCACCATCGTGGTCAGCCAACCCGAGCCGAACGCCCTGCCCGGTGCCCAGGCCATTGCCGAACGGCTCGCGAAGACCGGCATCCCCAACTTTTACGGCCCCCAGCGCTTCGGCCACGGATGGCAAAACGTCAAACGGGGATTCGCGCTCTTCCGGCCGTTGAAAAAAGTCCGCAAGAACCCATTCATGGTTTCGGTGGTCCAGTCTACCCTGTTCAACATCTGGCTCAAACAGCGCATGGAAACGGGCGGCTACGGGCAGTTGCTCAAGGGCGACATCGTCAAGAAAACCGACACCGGCGGTATGTTCACAGTCGAGGATCTGGCCATGGATGCCCCGCGCTTCGAAAACGGCGAAATCGTTTACACCGGCCCGATCTATGGCTTTAAGATGAAACCGGCCGCGGACGCGGCCGGGGAGATAGAAGCGTCCTTGCTCGCCCAATTCGGCCTTTGCGCCGAAGATTTCCGCCCCTTGCGTTCCCCGGGTTCCCGGCGGCCGGCAATATTGCGGCCCGACGAGCTCGAAATCGGCGAATCGTCGGAAGGCCTGCGGTTTACGTTTACCCTGCCCTCGGGTGCCTATGCCACCATGGTCTTGCGCGAGTTCACCCGATCCACGTGACGGTTGCCCTCATGGAAGACCATAACCACCGACCCTTACCGGAGGCCACTATGCCCAGACAGTTGATCAGCTCAGGATCGCCTTTCGAAAAACCCATCGGCTTTTCCCGCGCCGTGCGTGTGGGCAACGCCATCTCCATCTCGGGAACCGCCCCCATCGCACCCGGCGGCGGAACTGCCTTTCCCGGCAATCTTTACGAGCAGACCCGCACCTGCATTACTATTATCAAAGATGCTATCGAGAAAGCCGGCGGCCGTTTAGAGGACGTGATCCGTACCCGCATCATGCTCACTGACATCGACCGCTGGCAGGAGGCCGCCAGGGCCCATGGCGAATTCTTCGGCGAGATCCGTCCGGCCTGTACCTTCGTCCAGGTCAGCCGTTTCATCGATGAGGACTGGCTGGTGGAAATGGAGGCAGATTGTGTGGTGGTAGAGCCAGGGCTATAGAGAATCGATCATCATCCCTCAACACAATTCCAGCTCCTCGATCTTTTGGCTCTCTGAATCCTGGAATCCTTGGATTCCTTGAACCCACCTCCGTTCTGTCTTAAATTGGATAATAATAACGACGACTCCCTGAGGAACCATTTACGCTATGCCGAATCCCATCGACACTTACTGGCAGTTGAAGCTGGAGCGTTGCCAACACGCCCTGGGAAAAAACAATTTCGATGTCTTCGTTGCCTCCGATACCAAAGCGGCCGGAGAGGTTTTCCGGGATCGAATTCGACCCACGATCAACGTTAAAACGGTCTCCTGGGGCGATTCCATGACCCTGAAGGTTACCGGTGTGATGGACGACCTGCGGGCCGAACCCGACATCCGGACAATCGAAACCTTCGATCCGCAGATAACCCAGGAAGAGCGTATCGAGCGCCGCCGCCAGGCCCTGCTGGTCGACCTTTTTCTGACCGGATCCAATGCCGTCACCGAAACCGGCATACTCGTCAACTTGGACATGGTGGGCAATCGGGTGGCCGGCCTCACCTTCGGCCCGAAACAGGTAGTGCTGTTCATCGGCCGCAACAAGATTGTACCGACCGTCGCGGATGCCATGCAGCGGGTCAAGCAACTGGCCGCCCCGGCCAACGCCATTCGTCATCCGAACCTGAAAACACCCTGCATGAAAACCGGCGCCTGCATGGACTGCAGCAACCCGGACCGGATCTGCAACACCTGGTGCATCACGGAGAAATGCTTCCCCAAGGGCCGGATCAAAATCATCCTGATCGATCAGGACCTCGGGCTTTAGCCCTACATTAAACAGGAAGATTCCCATGCCCATCCAAATGCGCATCTACACCATCAATCGCGGCGCCCTGGACGACTTTGCCAAAGAGTGGAAAAAGACCATCAAACCACTTCGTGAAAAGCTCGGCTTCACCATCCCTGCGGCCTGGACCCTGCCATCGACCAACCAGTTCGTCTGGCTGATACAGTACGACGGTCCGAAATCCTGGGAGGATCTGGATCGGGCCTATTTCTCGCACCCGGACCGCCTGGCCATGTCCCCCAATCCGGCCAGGCACATCGCCCGCATGGAAGAGTATTTTATGGATCCGGTGACCTGACATGAACGAAGTGCCGAACCGCCCGATCAGCAGATTTCCACTTCTATTGCTGGCTGCCCTGCTCGCCCTCCAGGCCTATGCCCCGGCCGAAGCCCCGGCCGAAAATTTTGCGGATCTCCGCCAACAAATGGTTCGGTATCAGCTCAAAGGGCGCGACATCGTGGACGCACACGTGCTGCGTGCCATGTCCGTCGTGCCCCGCCATCGTTTCGTGCCGGAGAAGTTGCGGGCGATGGCCTACCAGGATACCCCCTTGCCCATCGGCCACGGCCAGACCATCTCCCAGCCCTACATCGTGGCCCTGATGTCCCAACTGCTGGCTGTCGAGCCCGGTCATCGGATCCTGGAAATCGGCACCGGCTCCGGCTACCAGGCCGCCGTGCTGGCCGAAATGGGCGCCTCGATCTACTCCATCGAGATCGTTCCCGAACTGGGCCGGCAGGCCCGAAAGGCCCTCAATCCCCTGGGATATGAAACCATTCATCTCAAAATCGGGGACGGCTACCAGGGATGGCCCCAACACGCTCCTTTCGAAGGCATCATTGTCACCTGCGCCCCTACCCGCATCCCCGAACCGCTCAAAACCCAACTGGCCGAGGGAGGCCGCATGGTGATCCCCGTCGGCCCTCAGAATCACCAGCAGTTAGTGCTCTTGACCAAAGAACACGGCGAGATCAGACAGGAAAAAGTCGTGGATGTCCGCTTTGTCCCCATGGTGGATGCGTCGGGCAGGACCTATTGATGCCGAGCTGGACGGCCCGAACGTAGGCTGAAAAACAGGGCCTGCCCCGCTTGCGGTAAAGTCGGGAGATATCCTCGAAAAGAAGCTTGCGCATGGCGATGGGAATCTCAAGTTGGACCCCCATGCCCAACCGGCCCCGATTGCAGATATTCTTCGGATTGATGCCGGGAAAGCGTCTGGCGTCGGTGGCGGTAAAGCCGGCCGATGCAAGGGCGGCCCGGATCGCCTTTTTCATGGCAGCGTGGCGCCCGCCCACATAGGTGGCAAGGCTTTCGTCCCTGCATCCGTGAATGGTGACCACCGTGCGCGAATTTTGTGCGATAAACCGGCCCACCGGCTCGTCGAATTTTCTGCTGGAGATGTGCAGGCCCGCGTTGCCCGAGGGCTTCAGGCCGCTGAAGGTGTAAAAGGTGTGCCACTGCCCGGCCACCGCGTCGGCAACCTCGGTTGTTCCGGGTTCGATGCCACCGCCATGAATAGCCATGATGGCGATGCCGGAAAGACCGCGGCGCACCCGGATGCGGTAGTCGACACCAAGCACCTCATTTTTCTGCAACGCTGCAAATGATGGGTAGGACGGCATGGCGTCCCCCTTGGGAGCGGCATAATTACAGGCAAGTAATCCTCGGGTGATGTCCAAGCGATCCGGAACGGTTCGGGCCGGTCCGGCGAGACATTTAATCAGCAAATATTTCTGAACGTCGAACAGTGAACATCGAACTTCCAACGTCGAATGCGGAGATCACTTCGCTCCGTCGTTCACTAATAAGAATTCCCTATCCCTTTTTACCGTCTGTGAAGCGGGGTTTCAAAAAAATTTTGAAAGACAACATGCCTTGTTCGAATTTCGAAGCTGGACGTTCGATGTTCGATGTTCATGGGTCTGGATTTCCGTCCCCTTCGGATGAGCCTTATCAAACCACCCGCTCTATGGGTGATCGGTGATTTACATGCCCATATAGGCTTTCCTGACCTCATCACTCTTCATCAGTTCTTTTGCCGATCCGGACTGAACGATGCGGCCGGTCTGAAGCACGTAACCGCGATGAGAAATCTCCAGTGCCTCCTGAACCATCTGTTCGACCAGCAGGACCGTCGTACCCTCCGCGTTCACCTGCACGATGGTTTCCATCACTTTTTCCACAAGCGACGGCATGAGCCCCAGCGACATTTCATCGAGCATGAGCAGTTCCGGCCGGGACATCATTCCCCGCGCAATGGCCAGCATCTGCTGTTCGCCGCCGGAAAGGGTTTCCGCCTTCTGGTTGGCCCGCTGACGCAATACCGGAAACAGCGTCAGAACCTCCTCCTCGCGCCGGACGATTTCCCGTTTATCCTTTTCGATGAATGCCCCCAAAGAGAGATTCTCGCTAACGGAAAGCTTGGGGAACAGCCGCCGGCCTTCCGGAACATAGCTGATTCCGCGACGAATGGTACGTGAAGCGGGCAGACGCGAGATGTCTTGGTCCTTGAACCGAACGGTCCCCTTTTCCGGATGCAAGAGTCCGCAAATGGTGCGCATCGTGGTGGTCTTGCCGGCGCCGTTGGCTCCGATAATGCAAACCATCTCTCCCCGGAACACCTCGAGTGAGACACCGTGCACGACGGGCACGCCGTCATATCCGGAATGGATTTCGTTTACGCTGAGAAAAGGTTTCATCGCTTGGCTCATTTTCATGCTACGGATAATTTGTATTCGTTCACGATGATTTCATCTTCCGGCTGAACTTTGCTCCCAGGTAGGCCGCCACCACCCGTTCGTCGCGGATGATCGTCTCGGGCGGCCCTTCGGCAATTTTCTTGCCGCCGTCCAGCACCACCAGCTTGTCGGCAATGGGCATAATCGCTTCCATGATGTGCTCCACCACCAGCAGGGTAAGTCCTTTGGCCTTCAGGTGAGTGATCAGTTCCACCGACTCCCTGACTTCGGTCGAAGTCAGACCGGCCATGGCCTCGTCGAGCATCAGCAAACGTGCGCCGGTGGCCAGGGCCCGGGCCACTTCCAGCCGTTTCTTTGTGCCGATGGTCAGACTGCCGGCCCGCTTGTCGCAAAAGTCCTCCAACCGGCATAAGCTGATACACTCGTTGGCCAGAGCCCGGGCCGCCGCCGGTTTGCGATGGCGCAGAAACGCCCCCACCATGACATTGTCGGTAACGGTCATCTCCTGCAGCGGATGCACCACCTGGAAGGTACGCACTGCGCCCAGCCCCGCCGTGCGGCAGGCGGGGCTGCGGGTGATATCGACGCCGTCGAAATGGATGGTGCCCGCGGTGGGTCGGCAAATCCCGGAGATGCAGTTGAACAACGTGGTCTTGCCGGCGCCGTTGGGACCGATGAGACCGACGATGCTGCCCTCTTCGATGTCAAAGGTCACATCATCGTTGGCGATCAGTGATCCGAAGGCCATGCTTACGTTGCGAACGGATAAATATGCCACGACGTTCCCCCCTTTAGCGGTGCCGGCGCCGACCGATGGCGTTTAAAATACCCATGATCCCCTTGGGCTGGCGGACAACCACGACAACGATCAGCAGTCCGAAGACGATCAGGTCCACACCGCCGCCAAGACCACCCCACAATGCCCTTGAGTATTCCTGCAAGGGGATGAGCACGGCTGCGCCCAGCAGCGGCCCGGCCAGGGTGCCCAGTCCGCCAAGGATGGTGATCAACACGAACTTCATGGACATATCCAGGCTCATGACCATGGACGGGTCCACGCGCAGGTTGTACTGAACGAAAAAGGCGCCGCACAGGGCCGTGAGAAATGCGGAGATGGCGATGGCGGCCAGCTTGACGCGGGTGCTGTCCACGCCCAGGGATTCGGCCGCTTCCTGCCCTTCCCGTACGGCCCGCATGTAGTAGCCCAGACGGTGGGATTCGATCCAGCGAACCGTTCCGAAGACGATGGTAAACAGGATCAGGGCGCCATAGTAGTAAAAGCGTTTGTCCTCGTACCACATGAAGTTGCGCCAGCCTTCATCCACCAGCGGGTAGTCCAGCCCCAGGGCGCCGCCCACCCAGTACCACACCATGAAGAGGCGGTTGAAAATCTCCACGATGGCGAAAGTGGCGATGGCGAAATAGTGGCCCGAAAGCTTGAAGCAGGGATAGGAGATGGCCATGGCCACCAGCGCCGCCAGCAGCGCTCCCAGGATTACGCCCGGCCACGGCGCCAGGTGATAGGTGACCACGGCCATGCCGGCGCCGTATGCCCCGATGCCGAAGAATACCGAGTGCCCGAAGGAGGTCTGGCCGCAATAGCCTCCCAGGATATTCCACGCCTGGGCCATGGCGGCGAACAGCAGGATCAGAATCATCACGTGCTGGGTAAAGCTGCTGGCCAGTATACCGGGGACCAGCGGCAGCACCGCCAATATCAGCAAAAGCAAACCCCAGAAGGTATCCCCACGTTTCATTTTCTCACCATCCGAATAATCCCTTGGGACGCAGCAGGACAACGACCAGGTAAAGCCCGAATACCGCGACATACTTGAATACCGGCGCAATGTAGAAACCGGCCAGCGCCTCTACCAGGCCGATGAGCAGGGCTGCCAGCAGGGTGCCGGAAATACTCCCGAACCCGCCCATGGCCACGATGACGAAAGCGATCAGACCGAACAGGGTGCCCACCTCCGGATGGACGGCCAGGTGGGAGGGCAACAGACCGCCGGCGATGCCGACGCAGGCGCCGCCCAGCCCGAAAACCAGCAGGTAGATCCGTTCGGTGTCGATCCCCATGAGTTCGGCGGCCTCCTTGTCCATGGCCGTTGCCTGAATAGCCCAGCCCAGCCGCGTGCGGCTCATCAGCAGGTACACGCACCCCACCACCGCCATGGAGACGATGCCGATCACCAGCTGGGGCACCGGCAGGATCAATCCGGCCAGGGTCAGCGTTTTGCCGCCCAGCCAGGTATCGGACAACAGCCGGAAGTTGGGGGAAAAGCGGTTCAGGCAGACGTTCTTCAACACCATGGAGAGCCCGAAGGTCGCCAAAAGCGCCGACATGGCCGATTTGCCGATGGTGTGTTTAATGATCAGCCGGTAGGTCAAGGCTCCGACGATAAACACGAAGGCCCCGGCGGCAACCATCGAAATCAGGGGGTCCACCCGCAGGATAAAACCCAGCCAGTAGCTGACGTACATGGCCACCATGAGAAATTCTCCATGGGCGAAATTGATCACGTCCATGACCCCGAAGATGATTCCCAGGCCGACGGCCACCAGGGCATAGAGCATCCCGCTCATCAGGCCGTCCAGCAGTACTTGCATGAAAGTGGTCATCGCTTCACTTGTTTTGATGAATTCTCAAAAAGCCGCATTTCCGTCGGATTCGTACAAAGCCCGAGATCAAGGCTTGCGAGTCGTGAGGAACGAGGCGTACTTGGCGTATGCTGTAGTGACGAAAGATGAAGCGTAACGCCGATATCGGGTTTTGTACGAATTCGACGGTTAAGGTTCCCGGCCGGCAGCCCCGGACCCGGACTACCGGCCTTTTGGGAGCCAGATGATTCAAACGGGCTTACCGGGCAGTCCAGGCTGCCATGGGAAAAACGACTTCTGTGTCGGCCAGGTCGGTCGGATAGATGCGCTTGTAGGAGCCTCCCTGGAGCTGGGTAATCAGGCTCTTGGCCTTGATGTTCTGGCCGCCAGGTGCAAAAGCGACCTCCCCACCCAGGGAAAGCGGAGATTTCCAGGTATCGGCATGCAGGGCTTCAGCCACGACTTTATAGTCCAGGGTCCCGGCCTTTTCGATGGCCTGGGCCAGCACGAACATGGCCACGGCTTCCTGGATGCTGTCGCTGTCAAACGGCACGCTTGGATTGGTTTTCTGTTTGTAGATTTTCTCGACGGCAGCCACGGCGGGCATCAGTTCGGCAAACTCGGGAGAATATCCGGTCCCGCCCATGAAGTAGTTGGCGTCATCGCCCAACTGTTTGGTGATGACCGGATCCTGGTAACCGGTGCAGTAGTTCAAGGCCGCCTGGGGCAGCCATTCCATCTGCTTCATGGTGCGCACCCACAGGGTGTAGTCGCCGCCCAGGCAGGCGCCGAAAACGACATCCGGATTTTTGGCCTTGAGGGTCTGCACCTCGCTGTTCAAGTTGGTGGCGCCGGGGCTGAAAGCCACGTCGGCGACGACTTCGAATCCGCCTGCTGCGGCGGCCGCCTTGCCTTCGTCGGCGGCATGCTTGCCGAACTCACTGTTCTCGTAAATCAGTCCCACGGTTTTAAGATTCGCCTTTTTCATCTTTTCGAGCCAGTGCATCACCTCGACGAACTCCAGGGACTCGGTCTGGTCGGTGGGCGCCATGCGGAAAAAATAGCTGAATCCCCGCTGGGTCAGGGCAGCCGAACTGGAGCAGCCGCACATGAACAGCTTTTTCTTGCGTTCGGCAACGAAACTGGCCGGCTTGGTCACCGCACTGTTGTAGCAGCCGATAATGGCGTACACCCCCTCCTGGTTGAACAGCCGCTCCGCCTCGGCTTTGCCCACGTCGGGCTTTCCCTGATGATCGGCGTGCACCAGCTCGATGCGGGTGCCATCCAGGATTCCTTCCTGTCCGGCCAGCGGGACCTGAATATCCGGGTAGCTGTTGTTGATCACTTCCACGGCCGTTGCCACCGAGGCCTGGCAGCGCTGGCCGGCCAGGGCACACGAACCGGTCAGGGGAAAAAGCGTGCCGATCTTGATGACCTTGTCCGCGGCCGTGGCAGGGATGGAAATGCAGAGACTTGAAATGCCGATGACGACTGCAGCAAACAGAAAACCTCCTCTTCTCATGATCTCTCTCCTTATAAAATCGGTTGGATGGAAATGACAGCAACACAAAGAGGCTTAGCGAAGGTCGTGCCACCCCATGGAAGCACCTTCAACAAGGACCTAATTGTTATTTAATCAATAAGTTAGAAGAAATGGGGATGCATTTTTGTACCGTTACGACAGGGGATGGGTGTGTCCACGGCTTTTACACGGTGTAAACGAACAGTACCCACCCAAACGAAGTTTTTCAAATTTCGCGGACTGGACAACCGGTTTGGTGAAAGTGAGCGGAGAAGTCAGGCCTCGCCATTTGACATATCCAGATGTACCGGTTATGTCCGCTTGAGACTGACAAGATAAAAAGGAAATCCATGGGCCGACGGCCAAAATCGCAAGAGGAGATCGAGGACTTCAAGAACAAGCTTCTTGACGTTACCTTACGGCTGATCACCCAAGACGGATATGAAGGTTTCAGTATCCGGAAATTGGGACCCGAGGTCGGGATTGCCCCCAAAACGGTCTATAACTATTTCAGAAGCAAAGAGGAAATTTACCTCCATATTATTACCAAGGGCTTTGAGCTTTTATATGAAGCGCTTTCGAAACACACCCGCCAGGAGGAAGATCCCTTTAAAAAGCTTGAAGCGATTGCCGCCGCATACATCTGCTTCGGTCTCGAGCAATCCAACTATTACGATCTGATGTTTACCTGGCATGTCCCCAAATACAACGATTTTAAGGGAACGGAATTGGAGCCCCTGGCGTTTACGGAATTGCAGACCGCCTTGAAATCGTTCGATCTTCTACTGCAAACGGTTGAACAGCTTGCCCAGCGATATGGTTGCATTCCAAAAGAAGATGCCCGGGTGCAGGCCATCCAGTTGCTTGCATCCATCCACGGCATTGTCGCACTGAAAAACAGCACCATTCTCGATTATGTTCATGATGACGTAGACGCAATCATCGGTCCTTTGCTGAAAGGCATTCTCAAGCCATTCCGCCCCATGGATTAAACGGATTGTGCAGGTCACTGCTTTCATCTCTGCTTACGATTGGCCATCCTAAAAAAGTACCCGTCCACCGGGTTGAAATGCCCAATGTGCCGCAACAGCCTGATCTGTAGTCGTTCACAGGGCGCCGCAGATGTGAGGCGCCGGGAACGCAGACGGTTGGGTCAACCTTCAGTGCCCGGGAACAAAGCAGATGCGGTACCCTGTGAAAGCTTACCTAAAAAACGCTTGACTTTACCATGAACGGTGCTACGGTGAAATTAATGTAACGCCGTTACCCAAATATCCTTCCTGTGAAAGAAAAGCGAAATGAAGTTCAATTTATTGCTTTATGTTCTTTCCGTAAAATTGAAAAGGGCTGCAAAGAAGAATGCCCGCTTCATGAAATTCATCCGAGACAAAAAACTGAAACTCGGCATCCGAACGGCCGATGGGAAATCCGGCCGTCAATATACGTTTTCGAAGGGCAAAATTTTATCCGGGTCGGGGCTGCCGGAAGATCCCGATTTCGTCATGGTCTGGTCCGATGCGGACACGGCCTTCAAAACGATGTCCAGCACCAACGAAGAGGCGGCGGTTGCCGCTCTGACCGAAAAGAAGCTCCAGGTGGAAGGCGATCTCAAGGCGTTCATGTGGTTTTCCAGGGCCATTGATATCATGATGGGAAAAGCCTGAAAGCCTGTTTGAGAAATCTGAATCAGGGAGGGGAAGATGGAAGCCGTTACAGCAAAAATAAATGGTGAAGAAAAACCGATCGGCCTGGAGCCGTTTGACAAGGAATGGCCGGTTGGCGAATCCGCCATGACGGAAAACCCTTCCCCTTTTCCGCGCATCAACCGGTTCCGGAAATTCGCCTGGGACATGGAGTTTACCGTCGATCACCAACGGGCCTGCCTGGTCACCGAGGCCTACCGCGAAAACGAGGACAAACCCCAGATCGTCAAATGCGCCCTGGCGTTAAAGCATGTACTGGCGAATGTCCCCATAACGATTTATAAAGACGAGCTGATCGTTGGGGAAATGGCGGCGCCCATCAAGTCCGCGCCCATATTTCCTGAATTTTCCTACAACTGGGTCATGGATGAGATGAAAAATCATCCCTGGAAAGACCGGCTGCACGACAATTACTATATCACCAAGGACGCCGAAAAAAAGCTGACTGCGCTCGAGAGCTACTGGAAGGGCAATACGGTAGAAGAGAAAATCATCGCCCGGCTGTCCGAGGACGAAAAGAAGGGAACCAACCTGGGACGGGGGCTCTATCTTCTGAATCTTTACATGTTCGGCGGCGTGGGACATTTGCAGGCCAACTACGAGAAGCTTTTTGCCCTGGGCTATGACGGGATCAGAAAACAGGTGCAAAAAAAGTTGTTGTCCCTCGATCCAACCTTTCCGCAAGATCTGGCCAAAAGGGACTTCTACCAGGCGGAACTGATTGCCCTCGACGCCGCAACCAAGTATCTGAAACGCTACGCCGCCCTGGCCCGCGACATGGCCAAAAATGAGCGGGACGAATCCTGGAAACGGGAGCTGCTGAAGATCGCGGACAATTGCGACTGGGTGTCCGAAAGCCCGCCGAGGACGTTCTGGGAAGCATTGCAGCTCTGGTTCATGGCCACCACCATTTTACTGATCGAATCCAACGGCCATTCCGTATCCTTCGGCCGGTTCGACCAGTACATGTATCCGTTCTATCGCCGCGATATCGAAAGCGGCGAAACAACCAAGGAAGAGATCCAGGAACTGATCGAGATCATCTTCATCAAGGATTTGTGGTGGACCAAGCTCCGGGACCGGCTGACGGTAATCCCCAACTCCGGCCGGGGCATGGGGGGAGACAGCCTGACCGTCGGTGGCGTGGACAAGGACGGCAACGACGCCACCAACGATTTAAGCTATATGGTCCTCGATGCCCATGCCCACACCCGTTCGGGTGTTCCCTGGCTGGCGGTTCGCTTTCACAAAAACACGCCTTGGGAGTTCAAGGTCAAAACCATCAACAACATCCGCATCGGCACCGGGCAGCCCAAACTGTTCAACGACGAAGCGGCCATACCGGCATCCCTGAAAGCCGGACGGACCCTGGAGGACTCCCGCAACTATCACGTGGTGGGATGCGTGGAGATCGATGCCGGCGGCAAGGAGTACGGCTGGCACGATTCGGCATATTTCAATATCGCCAAGGTGCTTGAACTGGCCATCAACGACGGCCGCTGCATCGGCTGCGGTGCCCACTGCCCCAAATGGGACGACTGCGGCGGTGCGGGAAAACGCCTGGGACCCAGAACCGGCAGCCTGGCCGATTTCAAATCCTTCGACGAGGTAAAAACCAGCTACGACCGGCAGATGAAATACTGGGTGGATCAGATGATCGCCGGCACGGAGATCATGGACCTGGTGCACCAGCAGCTCAAGCCCCTGCCCTATCTTTCGCTGCTCACGGACGACTGCATCGAGCGGGGCTTAGACGTGACGGCCGGCGGTGCGGTCTACAATTTCACCGGTCCCCAGGCGGTCGGGGTCGGTACGGTGGCGGACGGGTTTGCCACGATCAGGCAACTGGTGTTTGAAGAGAACAAGGCAACCGGCAGGGATCTTCTGGATGCCTGCGAGAAAAACTGGAATGGATACGAGGCCCTGTATGCCCTGGTGAACAGCAAAAAAGTCCACCATTACGGCAATGACGACGATTATGCGGACGAACTGGCGAAATTCGGCGTCGATACCTACTGCAAATATGTGGAGGGCCGCCCCAATTCCCGAGGCGGGACCTATCTTCCGGGCGTGTACTCCGTTTCCGCCAATGTCGGCCTCGGCCTGGTGCAATGGGCGTCCGTGGACGGCCGCAAGGCCATGGAGCCGGTATCCGACTGCCTGGGCCCTGTCCACACCCAGGCCGGGTCCCATGACATCAAAGGCCCCACGGCCATCGCAAAATCCGTGACCAAGCTGGATCACGTCCGGGCCGGCAACGGGACCCTGCTGAACTGGAAGTTCACCCCCGAATGCCTGAAAGGCGATGTCGGCAGGGACAACCTCATCTCTTTGATGGATGTCTATTTCGAGAGAAAAGGGATGCACAGCCAGTTCAACGTCGTCAGCAGGGAGACCCTTGAGGATGCCCTGGTCAACCCGGAGAAATACAAGGACCTGCTCGTCCGGGTGGCCGGATACAGTGCCTTTTTTGTCGAGCTGAGCAAGCCGTTGCAATACGATATTCTGGGCCGAACGGAGCTTTCCATGTAACATGCCGTTTTCCTTTTTATGGTTCTCCGAAAAATTCAAACGGAGCGTAGCGAAGATCCGGAATCCAGGAAGATCCCTGGATGCCTCCGGATGGGGTCCGGGGCAGGCTAATCAAGTTCTGCATGACGAGCATGGGACGATTTGCGAGTCCATCTTTTTAAACTTTTTAGAAGCGACAATGAGCAACCCGCCAGACAGTCCCACTCTCCACGAAGACGCACAGCCACGGCATGCGCATGGAGAAGATCAGTCCGAGAAACACGGTCTGGTTTTCAATATCCAGCATTTTACCATCCATGACGGGCCGGGCATCCGCACGGAAGTCTTTTTGAAGGGATGCGCGCTGAGCTGCAAATGGTGCAGCAACCCGGAAAGCATCAGCGCCAGGCAGGAGCCCGGCGTATACGCCTCACGCTGCATCGGCATCGACAAATGCGGGTATTGCCTCAAGGTTTGCAGCCAGTGCGACCAGGGGGTTTTTCTCAGCCATGACAACAAAATTACCGGGATCGATCCGAGGCTTTGCACCGGATGCATGCAGTGTGCGGATGAGTGTCCGGCCGATGCCATTGTGGTCTGGGGCAACAAAATGTCCGTCGAGGAGGTGATGGCCGAAATATTGGACGATCTGCCCTTTTACGAAAAATCGGGGGGCGGGGTTACGATTTCAGGTGGAGACCCGTTGATCCAGTGGCCGTTTACCCTGAAAATCCTGAAACAATGCCGGCACCACCAGATCCATACCTGCGTCGAAACCGAGCTTTACTGCAATCCGTCCATCCTGGACGCCATCTATCCCCATACCGATCTTGTCATTACCGACATCAAGCATATGAATTCCGACAGACATCGGCAATACACCGGGGTGGAGAACGCTCGGATTCTCGACAACATCTGCAAGACCGTCGAAATGGGAAAGGCGCTGATCATCCGCATACCGGTCATCCCCGGACACAACGACAGCCACGAAAATATCCGGGAAACCGCAACATTCATATCGGAGGAACTATCCAACCAAGTGATGCAGGTTCAACTGCTCCCCTACCGTCCTTTAGGGCTTGAAAAATACGCATCCTTGAATCGGAGTTATCCTCTTTCTGATCTGCAAGCCTATGATATTCGGAAACAAAAAAAAGAGCTGGACCATCTGGTTGAATTGATGTGCCTGCAAGGCGTTCCCGCTGTTGTCGGCAGCAGCACTCAAATTGTGTAAGGAACGTAGGTTTTCAACATTAAAGAGGGTCGATCAAGACCTTTTTAGCTGCTTATTTTAGCTCTTTCTTCTAAACCTCAAGTTTATTGCAGGCGAGCCCATTTCATTGAAGGATAGTACAGGTTTCAGAGCAGCCCGGTTTCGTCGGATAGCCTGTACAAATCTTGAATCCCACAAAAATTGCGGAGGGGCTGCCAAAGGGCATCTATCACAACGATTGACAGGGATCGCGGACGCAAGGTACTCTCAATGAACTACCCCGCAGCAGAACTGACGGGGTATCAAAACAGCTCTAACTGTGCCTGTTGAATATTCGAAGCAAAGCTTCGGGGAATTTAACTCCAAGGGATTAAACGTCTTTCAACATAACTTGGTTTTGCTTGATTTTGGCTGAAAATTATATTGGATAGATAGGATATGCCCCTTGAATTGCACTATCTATATCTGAAATGAAGTTCCTATGAATGATAAAAATAAAATTTATCACTACCGATTATATTGCACAACAATTGTGGCAGTATTTCTTTTTCGTCCGTTACCTTTATATGCACATACCGGTGGAAGTTTAGGTGGCTTTGGTTTTATTATATTTTCTTTTTTTTCATTTTTTCTGCCTTTCTAAGCTCGCTATTTAAACGCATTCTCTATGTTCCTGCAAAAGAAAGAGGAATTATAAAAGATTTATCGACCTATATAATGATCGGCGAGTCTGCGTGCATAATATCTCTTTTCATTATTGCTGCAATCCTGGAATCAATTCTTGGTTTTTCATCCGGAGAATCTATCCTAATAATTTTTGCTGTCATTTATTTTATTTTGGCAATACTTATCAATTCATTCCTTTTTCAAAAGGAAAACCAAAAGTATTTTGATACAATCAAAAGTGTTCCTAATTTGTTAAATGCGACGTTAATTTCACTCTTTTCGCCGGGGATTTGTATTGTTATCATCATATTGGTTTCAACCTAATATGCCGAAAAAATTATTTCACAAAGGGCACCTACGCCCTCCGACAGTGGTAAGCGATGTTGCTACCACAAACTTATCAAAGGACAAAGAAGTTGGGTCATGACCGACTTTTTGCCTTTTAACAGAATACGCACCCCATAGGATTAAGTGGCTTCAGGTAAATAAGTAGATAGAGCGATGCAGATACTTCCGACAAACCTGTTAGCCAGGAATGCTTGGAATTTGGTCGATCTATATGGGATCAAGCCAAATTTGAGAGTCGAGTATTGCACTTTGTATCGGTGCAAAACAGCTATCGCCTGGGTTTACTGAAATAATCTGCACTCTGATATGAAAAAGGCAGCTAAAAATTGTCAAGTGGCCTTTATATTTTAGTATCTACTTGAAATGTTTGGTAATAGTGTTTATTTTAACAATTTTTTCTTAGTTCCCTGGATAAGTTGACATTATCTATCGAACGAGTACCGCAGTTTTATTTTTATATAATACCAATATGTTAAAACGTTTTTAATGGTGACTTTTAATCGTGGCACGTAAAATAGGCGACTATATACCCACCCTAAATTGGACGTAAAGTAGAAGATTTTTGTAAAAGATGAAAAAAGGCAAATAATGGCGAAATTCTTTAAGGTTACGATATTATGTGGCATTTTTCCAACTTGAAGGAATTTTTAAAGAGAAGGAACTATATTTGCAGGCTTAGAATACGGTTGGATGGCACGTAAAATAGACGTCTAAGTAGTATCAATGTTATATATAGAAAAAATTTGAGAAATTGACTTGTGACTAAGAACAAAGGAATATATTATTTAGCTATTATTCTTTATGCAATTTTTTCATTTTTACTTCTGTTATCTTATAATGAAAAAGTATTGATTGGTAACTATTATATTTATGTTTCAAGAAATGGCAATTTTTACTATGGCCTAATAAGTTTTTTTCTTGGCTACTACATTTTTCTTGAATTACATTATGGAGAAAGCTCTTATTTCAAAAAAAGCAATCCTAATAGTCGCGATCTATTTTTTGCTTTTTTTGGTTCATTTTTATTGATATTGACTGTTGTTATCACAGCTAAGAGTCTTTTTGTTTTGGCCTATTTTACAATTTTTGGATCTCTTATAACTCTCATTTTCTCATGGACCTTTGGATTGATAAAATCCCGTTAAAAAATTTTTGAATTTATAATCTCATGCTTTACGCGGATTATGGCTTCGCTGCCGATCTGCCACATCCGGTAAGCATGGCCGTTATCACAAAATCCCTATAATTACAGATTAGGTCTATCTATCGCAGCTCTTTCATTCCAACCAAAACGTTTGTTACGTATAGCAATACCATATCTTCAACGCTGCAATCTTTTGAATTGTTCCCGGCATACTCTTCAATGTTTCAGGATGCATTTTCGTTGACAAGAATGACCTTGCGGTGCGGGAAGGGGATTTCAATATTGTTAGCATCCAGGGCTTTTTTAACTTGTTCCGGTACGGAATAAAGCACATCGAAGTAGTGAGCACCGTCGCAGAACGGGCGTACGAGAAAATCCACCGAACTGTCGTTCAACGTTTCCACTTCGACGAAGGGCGCCGGGTCTTTCAGAATATGCGGATGATTGGCCAGGACTTCGTCGATCACCTTACGTGCCGCGTCCGTATTTTCACCGTATGCGATGCCGAAGTGCATGTCCACACCACGCACTTCGTGGTACGAGTGATTGATGATCTGCTCGCCCCAGATCTGGCTGTTCGGAATAATAATTTTCTGGTTGTCGAAGGTTTGCAGGATCGTAGTGAACATATCGATTTCCGTTACCTTGCCAAAACGGCCGGCCGCATCGATAAAATCACCCACCTTGTAAGGACGAAATATCAAAAGCATCAAGCCCGCGGCCAGGTTCGACATCGCCCCCTGAAGCGCGAGCCCCACCGCAATACCTGCCGCACCGAGCAAAGCTACGATCGAGGCTGTCTGCACACCGAAACGATTGAGTATGGCAATAAAGACAAAGGCGAGGACTACGTAACGGGCGACACTGCCTAGAAAACGAAACAGCGTATCGTCGAGTCTATCGTATTTTTTGCTGATACCAAGGACCAGATTGTAGATTCGATTGGATATCCAGATGCCAATCAGGAGGATGAGGATAGCGAGGAGAATGTTTGTCGCCCATTGGATGACGATGGGCATGTATTGAGAAATATTGATTTGTTCCATGGTTTCTTTCATAAAGTCAGTCCTTTTTCGTTTGGCTTCGGGTCTCGGTTATACAGTGCTATGACCAGTGTGGATCAGGTATCACGTCCTTATCGCCAACAGATGGGGATTCAATTTAACCTATTGTAAATTTTTTAAATATTACTAAAAGTGCCATCTGGCAAAAAATGAACTTATAAACGATAATCCGAAAAAGCAACCGGGAAAAAGTAACGAAACCTTACCACCATGTTGATCGAATCACAGATAGATTGAGACCTCTACACGACAGAAGCGGACAATCCACAAAAATCGTTTCGCTCCCTGAGCGCATGATGGTATAGGGGGGCATCGTTAAAAACCGTGTTGAGCGCTAAAAGGAAATCGGAATGGATATCGGATTGATTCTGCTGCAGGTCGTAGCCCTGTTCATGGCCCTGACCTTTCATGAATTCGCCCACGGCTGGGTGGCCCGGCGCCTGGGCGACCGAACGGCAGAAACCCAGGGCCGCCTGACCCTGAACCCCAAGGACCACATCGATCCTTTCGGCACCATTCTTCTGCCGGCCCTGCTGATCCTGATGAAATCCCCGGTGGTTTTCGGCTGGGCCAAGCCGGTGCCCATCAATCCGCGCAACTTCAAGGATCCCCGGCGGGGCATGATGTGGTCGGCCCTGGGCGGTCCGCTGATCAACCTGTTTCTGGCCTGCCTGCTGGCCATTGTCTTCAAAGCCCTGCTGATGGTTGGGGTCAATATTCGGGGACTACTGATCTTTCTGCTCATCGCCATTCAGCTCAACGTATTTCTGGCGGTCTTCAACATGATCCCCATCCCCCCCTTGGACGGCGGCCGGGTGCTGGTCGGTTTGCTGCCGCCGAAACAGGCCTATGCCTACAGCCGCATCGAGCCCTACGGCTTCATGATCGTCCTGGCCTTGATGTACTTCAACGTGCTGGACCGGTTCGTCTTCTACCCGATCCAGATGATTTTACGATTGTTGGGAATCGGCTGACCGGGGCAACGATACGGTTGCCGTCGTGCCTTCACCCGGGGTGCTGGCCAAATCGATGCTCCCACCGTGGGCATCCACGATGGCCTTGCACAGGCTGAGGCCCAGGCCGTAGCCGCCGGTTTTTCGTGACCGGGAAAGATCCGGCCGGTAGAAGGGCTCGAACAGATGGGACAGCTCCGAAGCGGGAATCCCCTCGCCCTTGTCTGCCACGACGATGTCGATCCAATCCTGCCTGGTTGCTACGGCAATGGACACCGCCGATCCGTCTTCGGGCGTGTGCTTCAGGGCGTTTTCCAGCAGATTGCGCAATACGGTCTTGATTTTCTCGGGATCGACCACGGCCGACACTTCAGCCAATTCACCGATGACCACCCCCGGCTTGATGTCTGCAAATCCAGCCACAAGGGAGCGGATCAGTTCGCCCATATCCACGGATTCGAGGTTCAGCACGGCAGCGGCATGGCGCATTCTGGCCGATTCCAGGATGCTGGTGATCATGGCTTCGATTTCGGCCAGGTCGCTGCTTAAAGACTCCCGCATTTCCGTATCCTTGAGAAATTCCAGCTGCACCTTCAAACGGGTAAGCGGGGACCGGAGTTCGTGGCTGACGTCCAACAGCAATTGCTCCTTGCTGCGCAGCAGGCGGTCCAGCCTTTCGGCCATGGCGTTGAAGGCGTCGGCCAGATCGCAGAACTCACCGGCACCGGACCGGGGAATGCGATGGTCCAATTTTCCCTTGCCGGCCTGATCCACGCCTGCCTTGAGGGTACGCAAGGGGTTTAGTGTTCGGCGGATAAACCAATAGGCACCGCCGAGAATGAGGGCCAACGTTAGTGCCATACCGGCCAGAATCCAACCCGCCTCTTCGCCGTGACGCACATCCCGAGGGGCGATGAAAGTCAGTTCGCCGCCGCCATGGAAGATCCGAACAAAATGATGCCCCTTTGAACTTCCCACCCATATGCCGGGGGAGCGCTGGCGCACCCACGCCCGATTCGGATTGAAAAATCGCGGCGGCGGGCCGGTTTGCCAACTCCCATCCTCATGTGCGTAGGATATCGTCATACCGGTGCGGCGGGCGATTTCGAGGGCACGCGCCTCATCCGGCGGGACGCCGAGATCGTCGGTCAGGTATTCGACGTACAACAGCAGGTTACGCTCCAACGCACCTTTGCTGTGCACCCGGATCGCGATGAAACCGACGATCACCGTGAATGTAATGGCCATTCCGGCAATGAGGGTGACGATCAAAAGGCGGGTGAAAACAGAATGAAACAGGCGTTTAGCGGGTCGCAGCGTCATCGTCCGACTCCTGGCCCACAAACATGTAACCGGTTCCCCAAATGGTTTTGATGAACTGCGGGTGTTTGGGATCGTCCCCCAGCTTCTGGCGCAGGCGGCTCATGGTGATGTCCACCACCCGGTTGAAGCATTCGCTGTCGATGCCGCGTAAGGTCTGCATGATCTCATCGCGGTCCAGGGTCCGGCCGGCATGCCGAACCAGCAGATCCAGCGCGGCGAATTCGGTGGTTGTCAGGGACACCTCCCGGCCATCCATGAAAACACGGCGGCGGTGAAAGTCCATGGTCAATGCTCCGAAGCGCCGCAGCCGGTCTTCTCCGGTGTGCCTGGACCGGCGCAGCACGGCCTGGATGCGGGCCACCAGTTCGCGGGGTTCGAAGGGTTTGGGCAGGTAGTCGTCGGCGCCCAGTTCCAGCCCCACCACCTTGTCCGTGACGTCTCCCCGGGCAGTAAGCATGATGATGGGCACGGCACTGAATTCACGGATGCGCTTGCAGACATCGAAGCCCGACATGCCGGGCAGCATGACATCCAGGATGATCAGATCCGGCGCGACCGTACGGATTTTTTTCAGGCCCTCGTCGGCATCCGCGGCCGAAAAGACGTCGTAGCCGAAGTCCTTCAGAAAGCGCTTGAGCAGACGATTGAGCTTTTCGTCGTCATCGATGACAAGAATCGTAAAGGCCATGGGAATGACTTTCTTCTGTGGTTCGCCAGCTTGCCACTTTGGGTAGCATTTTTCAGGATGAAAAAAAAGCGCCGCATGCCGCCAGCAGCATCCGGCCGGGCAAGGGCGCACCGGTGCGGGAGCCATCGCACCGAAACGCCCTTACCTTTTTGGCTATCGCCAACCGAACCGGCAGACGCCGGACGCGCGATCTTCGATCCGTTCGGCGATCTTTTCCCGCTGC
Source organism: Desulfosarcina widdelii (assembly GCF_009688965.1). Taxonomy (GTDB): domain Bacteria; phylum Desulfobacterota; class Desulfobacteria; order Desulfobacterales; family Desulfosarcinaceae; genus Desulfosarcina; species Desulfosarcina widdelii. Next base: position 2,627,066 of record NZ_AP021875.1, read on the forward strand.
TCGGGGGTCAATGTCGCATGGAAAGCAATCAACCGTTCGGCCACGAAATCGGCCATTTCTTTAAATTGCAAAATCTTTTCGTCAATTTTCTGGTCTACGATATCCCTGTCGATGACCTCCTGACGCACCATATCGGCCAACCCCTGAAGCCGGGTCTCACGATCCGCGTGCATGGCCTTGGCCTTGTCGGCGATCTCTCCTGCGATTTGCTCCAGATCGGCCTTTTGGACTTCGGTCAGATCCAGACGGGCGGAGATGCGGTCGGTGACCGCCGCAAGGTCGAACTCGTCGAAATTGCCCGGGCAATGCCCGTGCTTGCAGGCGGCCACGCCAAAAACGAGAAATAACGCGGCCAGAGTACCAGTGATTAAAATGATTTTTTTCGGCATGATGTCCTCCTTGGATATTCCAGGTTTGGTTTTGTTGGAATGCTGGCGCCATCGTTGGCGGAACTGTATTCCCGGAAAGGAAAAAGTGCTTTTCAGAGGGGTATCGCTTTGTAACAAATTGTCGCGGCGCGGTTCCGGTTCTGACGGCCGCCGAAGCCATCTGCCAATAATTTCGACAGCCACGCCATTATCATTCTTAAGTCCCTGTCAGAACAACCGAATAATAATAAATGCGCACCCCGTTAATCGAATCGCATAGAACGGTGTGCGATAAATGGCGGCCGCTCCGTGGCCATGTATCCTTTGCATCCATCAACCCATCCTGCCGAGACGAGAACAAGGGATGGCCAAAATGAACTATCTTGCAAAATGGCTTTTGGTATTTCTGGCAATTGGCTTCGGTCCGTTTTCCACGTCCATGGCCCAGGAAAGCGAAATCCTCTCGCCCGTTGCCCAAAAAGCCCGGGCGATTGTCGAGGCGGCCTGCGATTATATAGGCGCTCATTCGAATGACATGCCTGCCGTGCAACATGTTCTTCGAAACAATCCAAGGTTCTTTGACCGGAAAAACGCCCTTTATGTTTTTGTTCATCGCTATGATGCAGCCCGCAAGGAGGCCATCGTCTGTGCGCATGGAATCCGTCCCGAATTGATCGGTAAAAACATGTGGAATTTGAGAACCCCGAACGGCCGGCTGCTTTTCCATGAAATTGCCCGCCTGGTCGAAAAAGATGGCGAGGGGTGGATCGAATACGACTGGTTGAATCCTTTCGCCGATCGATTGCAGACCAAGCTTTCTTATGTAAAGAGAGTTCTCCTCGGAGACGGCCGCAAGATCTGGGTTGGATGTGGATTATGGAAGGAAAACTGACGGGAGGAATACCGGTTTGTCCATAAGAAAGAAAATCATCACCACAGGCGCGGCTATTTTTCTTGTTTTCGTCTGTCTTGCCCTGATGAATATCTGGACCCACCGGGCGGTTCTTTCCAATCAGCAGATTCGCGATGCCGTCGACAAACGACTATCCGACATCGAAGAATTCGAAAGGTGGAAGAACACAGCCATCCAAATGGTCTCCGAAGCCGTTGCTACGGGCCATGTTCATACATATGCAAACGCACCGTTCAGTCCACCTGTCGGTCCATTCGTTCAAGAGGGTGCACTCATAGAGAAAGCCGGAAAATCCCTGATCGGCCTTATCGTGGAAAAAGAGAGCACCTCCGGGAAAATAGAGAAGACCTTTGAACGGTTGCGAATAGAAATCAACGATCTGTACTACCGTTTGGATGAGAGGATCTCAACGGTACTGGCCAAGGCGCAATTCGATCAGGTATTGGGGCAAGAAGCTTCAGAGCAGAACGCATTGGCGCCGTATGTGTTGAAAAGCCTCAACCAGTTGACCCTGGTTTTTCAGAACAGTCTCATCTCCAGGAATTTTTCAGAAGAAGACAGGGGCTTGGTGGCAAAGAACCAGCGATTCCTTTCATCCCAACTGCATCTGATAGACCCGGATGGGACCATCGGCGCCCTGTTCGAAAAGCTGTTCGATCGATTTAAAACCCTGGATGCATTCATTCTGGAGTCGAGAACGTCATTGGAAGGGTTTGACACCCGGATCGAACAGGCGAAGGCCGCTTTTGAAAAGGCGGTTGAAAGCACTGAAGTTCAATCCATGGCTGCCAGCGCTCAATCCGACCTCGACGAGGCCAACAGAAGGCTTGAGGAAGCCAGCGGATTGAACCTCACCGTTGTTGTCGTTTTTCTGTTTTTCGTGCCTCTCTTTTTGATTACCATCGGCATTTTCGGGCTGGACACGATCATTGTCGATCCCATCACCGCGCTTATGAAAGCCATGAAACACGTGGAAACCGGCAATTTCGACGTTACCGCTCCGGTGGGTGCCCAGGATGAAATCGGCAAATTGGCAAACGCGTTCAATGTCATGGCAAAAGAGATCAATACCAAGATTGCCGAAATGACGCACTTGAACCACGTCCTTCAAAAGAGCGAGGAAAAGTTCCGGCTCTATATGGAAAATACTCACGATGGTGTCCTGATTGTGGACGACGATTTCAAATTTGAATACGTCAACTCGCAAATGAGCCATATTCTGGGATATCCCCTGGAAGAAATCATCGGGCAGGACTACAGGTATTTTATCGACGAAGAAAGCGTCCGCCTGGTTGCCGAGCGCCATCGGCTCAGACGAAAAGGCGTAGACGTCCCATCCCGATACGAATTCACCATCGTGCGCAAAAATGGCGAAAAAAGGAATGTGCAAATCAGTGTCGGTGTCACGAAAGATTCCAATGGGAATGAAAAATCGGTCGGCACCCTGTTGGATACCACCGATCGCAAAATCGCGGAGCAGGAAGCGCAGCACTTGCGCAATCAACTGATCAATATCATCAACTCCATGCCTTCCATCCTGGTTGGCGTGGACAGCGACGGCAACGTCACCCAGTGGAACAAGACTACTCAACGATGTACGGGTATCAGCGCTTCGGAAGCTGTAGGGAAATCCCTTCCCGAGGTGTTTCCGCAGATGGCCTCCGAGATGGAGAAAATTAAAAAAAGCGTCGAAACGAAAGAGATTATTCAGGAACTCAGCCGACCCGGTTTTCTGGAGGACGACAGCGGCTACGAGGATCTGACCATTTATCCGTTGACATCCAACGGCGTCCAGGGCGCCGTGATTCGGATCGATAACGTCACGGAAAAAGTCCGCATGCAAGAAATGATGATCCAGAGCGAAAAAATGCTGTCTGTAGGCGGGCTCGCCGCGGGCATGGCTCATGAGATCAACAACCCTTTGGCCGGCATGATCCAGACCGCCGGTGTCTTAAAGAACCGGCTCTCCCGGCCGGACCTGCCGGCCAACTGCGAGGCCGCCGATTCGGCCGGCACCAGCATGCAGGCCATCGTCGCCTTCATGGATCGTCGCGGCATCCCGCGGATGCTGGACAACATGCTGACTTCCGGCCAGCGGGCCGCCGGGATCGTGTCCAACATGCTCAGTTTCGCCCGGAAGAGCGAATCGGCCTTTTCCACCCACAACCTTGTCGAACTGATCGATCAGACCGTGGATCTGGCCGGAAGCGACTATGACCTGAAGAAAAAATACGATTTCCGCCAGGTGGAGATCCAACGGCAGTACGCCTCGGATGTGCCGCCGGTGCTCTGCGAAGCCAGCAAGATTCAGCAGGTCCTGTTGAATCTGCTACGCAACGGCGCCGAGGCCATGCAGGAAATGGCGGGAAACGGAGACGGGTACCAACCGCGCTTCATCCTGCGGCTGAACCACGAAAAGGAAGCAGGCAAGGTGCGCATCGAGTTGAAAGACAACGGCCCGGGCATGGATGCGGCGACTTGCAAGCGCGTTTTCGAACCTTTTTTTACGACCAAGCCAACCGGAGAGGGTACCGGGTTGGGGCTTTCCGTTTCCTATTTTATCGTCACCGAAAACCATGGCGGTGAAATGAATGTTGAGTCCGCACCGGGTAAAGGGACAACGTTTATCGTTAAACTGCCGCTGGAGCCCAAAGAGCCGTTACGTCGTCACACCTCGCTTTTTGGTTCGTAAGTCACCATGCACTCATTTTGTCATATCCGCTTATCAATAATACTCAAACGGATCTTTTGTGTCATTCCCGCGAAAGCGGGAATCCAGAAATCCCATGACCTTCCTGGATTCCGGATCTTCACTACGCTTCGTCCGGAATGACGAACCTGGAAACCCGGCAAAAAACGGTAACTTGAGCTTTCAGAAGCCCCCTTTTCAAAAACCGGTCCGTCAACCGATCACCGAAAAGCTCGAGTCGGTATTAATTTCCCGGTTGCGGCTGTAAAAACCGACGTTGAGATTTCTCCGGGTGTACTTCAGATGAAACTGAACCGGATCCATATCGTGATCCTGGCCCTTTTCGCAGGCCTCGATTAATTCCGTCATCATGGCGCCGACCACCGGGGCGTTCTTGTATTGGTTGCCGCTGGTACCCACGGCCATGTAAAACCCCGGCAGGTCGGATTTATCGTAGATCGGAATCCAGTCGTCGCTGCAGTCGTATAAATCGACGACACCCTGGTACTGGTTGGGGATCGACAGGTTCGAAACCCGCATGGATTCCCGCATGACCATGCATTTATACTGGTCGGTAAAGTTGAGGTCGTAGTTGTCCGGATCATCCACCCATAAGCGGGGATCGCATTCGGGGTCCTCGCTGCCGATGAGAATATTGTTGCCGACTTCCGGGCGGGAATAACAGCCGACGTCGCCGTCGGAAAGCATGTAGCCGTCCCGCTCCCAGTCCAACCCCTCGGGGGCCGGTACATGGGCGACCTCCTGCTTCATGGGGCGGGTCTTGATGTTCATGGCGTCTTCGACGCCGGCCATGCAGTTGACAATGTGGGAATGGGGACCGGCCACGTTGACCACCACCGGCGCCTCGATCTGTGTGCCATTGGCCAGCTGTACACCGGCCGTGCGGCCGTCTTTTTTCAGAATTTCGGCCACCCGGGCATTGAAGAGAAATTCGGCACCTTTGGCCCGGGCCGCCACCATGAGGTTGTGGGTCGAGAGTTTGGGGTCGGAGATATAACCGGATTCGGGGACCCAGATCGCCCCTGGAATCGTTTCGCCGGTGGGCTGGCCGAATTCGGGGTCGTCCAGCCATTTCTGGGGAAAATAGCTGGACAGGTTCGCATTGGGCAGGTAGCGATGAATCTCCTCGGGTGGAACTTCCAGATAGCTGACGCCAAAATCGTCCAACGCCGCTTTCACCCGGGAAAGGTTATGGTTGACGGGCGTCTTGATGACCAGGGCGCCGACGTTTCGGTAGGCGGCCAACCCGTCGGGATCCCGCTTCTCCAGATATTTGGGCCAATCCAGCCAGTAATAATAGCCCTCTCGGGCCATGGCCACGCCCTCGGTGGTGGAGTAATGGAACCGGATAATGGCGCAGGAGCCGCTTGTGGATCCCATGCCGGCGTCGGCCAGTTTGTCCACGTTCAGGGTTTTGTACCCCCGTTTGGCCATTTCGAAAGCCACGGCGCATCCAATGACGCCCGCACCGATGATGACCGCATCAACCTTTTGATTCATCGCTCTCCTCCTTTGATAATTTCAATGGCCACTAATTAGACGATTCCTGCGCCAATGACAACCAAAGAGGAGCGCCTTTTTCCGATTCTGCTGCAAGCCGGTGCAGCCCCAAAAAACTATGCCGCATTTTTCTCAATTTAAAATGCGGCATAGATAACGAATTGGCAACAACAATCGCAGAAAGGGAAGATGTCTCACCGCTCTTCCAGAACCTCTCCTCGCGTGCTGATGGTCACCTGTTTGGAAGGCACCTGGACACCGGCCTTTTCCATCCCCTTTTTCACAATGCTGGGAAGGCCCGAGCAACAGGGCACTTCCATGACCACGGTGGTGACGCTTTTGATCCCGGCGGTTTTAAATATCTCGGCAAACCGGTCGATGTATTCCTGAGCGTCGTCGAATTTCGGGCAACCGACCATCACGGCTTTGCCGTCCAGATAATCCTGGTGCAGCGTGGGGAAAGCCACGGGCACGCAATCGGCCACCACCAGAAGATCGGCACCTTTCAAAAACGGCGCAGTGGGAGGAATCAATCGGATCTGAACCGGCCAATGCGACAGCGCGGATTCCGAACGGTCCATGGTTTTAGGAATATTGGCCTCCCGGCAGCCGCTTGCCGGGGCAAAACTCTGAATCTGGGTGGAGGGGCAGCCGCATGGCAGCTTCTCTTCCGTTGCATAGTCCTTTTGCTCCTCCAGATGTTTTTCCACGGCCGCTTCGTCAAAATCCTCGGCCTCGCGTTGGACGATCTTCAGGGCATTTTGGGGACAGTCTCCGATGCAGGCCCCCAGGCCGTCGCACAGGTTGTCCGAAAGCACCCTGGCCTTGCCGTCGATGATCTTCAGAGCCCCTTCCGCACAGGCGATGACGCAGTTTCCGCAGCCATCGCAACGCTCTTCGTCGATTTCGATGATTTTTCGGTTTACTCTCATGATTTCCTCTAATTGAGTAATGACCTGCGGGCCTCTTCTCTTCCCGCATCAGTCAGAAATTTTTTTGCGATAATGCTTTCGATCTTTTCGGGAGCGATGCCGTTTTCCTTCTTGGCGTCCTCCAGGTTGGCGATCAGGTCCGCATCGTAGAGCACTTTGAAGTTGAGGGTTTCTTCCTCGCGGGAGTGGTGATGGTGGCCGACGATGTCGCAGACTTCATCGACCAGCGGCGCCTTGGCCCCCAGCCGCTCCAGAATTTCGCGGGCCACCGCCGGACCTTCCTGCTCCTGATACCTGGCCGCGCTGCTGTCGTACTTTTTCTCGGCCAGAACGATGCCGATATCGTGCAGGTAGGCGGCACACAACACCACCGCCGGATTGCCGCCCTCGGCCCGGTTGATGCGTTCCGCATGGCGGGCCACCCGCATGGCATGACCGATGCGCCTGAAGTCGCTTTTGAAATAGCGCTTCATCTCGATGGCAACCCGGTCCTTGAGCAGATCTTCCTTCTGCTCCAAAAACTCCTCCGGCAGGGTGCCGATGCACTGCTCGGCATACTGACAATACGCCGCACAGCCGAAATCCATATTCGGATTGACGAAGCGATGCTGGCATTCGGGGCATTTGCGGGCCGTGTCATCCTTGAAGAACTCCACGCTGGCACCGCACTGCGGGCACGGCACCTCGTAAATGGCACCGGGCTTCCAGTAGAGGGTATCCTGTCCGGGACATTTCATGGCAGCGCTCCTTTACCGACCGTTTTCGGTTGCCGGCTGCCGGGGACTTTCCCCGACAGCCGTCTCTTTTAATTATAGGTTCGAATATAGATTTTTACAGGGTTTGAGATCGCGTTTTTTGGCAAGGCCAGAGGGAGGAAGCTGGTTTTGGCATACCGCGACGACCGATAACGCCGCCTAAAAACGCGATCCCGAAGCCTGGACTTAGCCCAAAATGGCCTTTAGATCCCCTTCTGCTGTCCCAATCGGCATGATGTTGAAATTCTTCACCAGCACATCCAGCACGTTGGGCGTAATGAATGCAGGCAGGCTGGGGCCCAGTCGAATGTCTTTTATCCCAAGGTGAAGCAGGGAAAGCAGGATCACACAGGCCTTCTGCTCGTACCAGGAGAGAATCATGGAAAGCGGCAGGTCGTTGACCCCGCACTCGAAGGCGTTGGCCAGGGCCACGGCGATCTGGATGGCAGAGTGGGCGTCGTTGCATTGGCCGATGTCCAGCAGGCGCGGAATGCCGCCGATGTCGCCCAGGTCCTTGTCGAAAAAACGGAACTTGCCACAGGCCAGGGTCAGCACCACACAGTCCTCGGGAACCTTTTCCACGAATTCGGTGTAGTAGTCACGCCCCGGTTTGGCGCCGTCGCAGCCGCCCACCAGGAAGAAGTGGCGGATGGCCTTGTTCTTGACCGCTTCGATCACCTGGGGAGCCACGCCCATGACCGCGTTTCTGGCAAAACCGACCATAACCTGCTTGCCGGGCACATCTTTCGTGAACCCGGGCAGTGCCATGGCTCGCTCGATGGCCGGGGTGAAATCCTTGTCGGCGATGTGGGTCACACCGGGCCAGCCCACCAGGCCGGTGGTGAAAATGTTGTCCTGATACGTTTCTCTGGGCTTCTGGATACAGTTGGTGGTCATGACAATGGCCCCGGGGAAAGCGGCGAACTCCTTGGCCTGGTTCTGCCACGCCGTTCCGTAATGGCCGTAGAAGTGCCCGTATTTCTTCAGTTCCGGATAGCCGTGGCAGGGCAGCATCTCACCGTGGGTGTACACGTTGATGCCTTTGCCCTCGGTCTGCTTGAGAATCGTCTCCAGGTCCTTGAGATCGTGGCCGGAAACCAGAATGGCCTTGCCCTTCTTCGCCCCTAAAGGTACGGCCGTGGGCACGGGATGGCCGTAGGTACCGGTGTTGCCGGCATCCAGCAGTTCCATGGCTTTGAGGTTCACCTCGCCGCATTTTAGCGCCAGGCCCACGTATTCGTCCGCGCCAAGGGTATCGTCGAGCGTGGCGGCCAGGCCTTCATAGATATAGGCATAGACGGATTCATCTTCCTGGCCCAGAATCCGGGCATGGTCGGCATAGGCGGCCAGGCCCTTGATGCCGTATACGATCAGCTCCCTTAAGGAACGGATATCCGGGTTGACCGAGGGATCGGCTTGGATGCCCACTTTCTCGCCCTGGGCCACCAGGCCGGCCTGATCGCCAGCCGGTGTAAAAGTCGCCGGACCGTCGGCAAAGGCCGCACTGCCGCCGGCCGCCTGGACCTTGGCCTTGAGGGCCTCGCGGTGTTTGACGGCCTCGTCGATCAGGGTGACGAAACGGGCCGGGTCGAAATCCACGTTGGTCAGGGTCGAAAAAATGGCCTCGCAGGCAAACTGGTTGACCGCAGGATCGCTGACACCGACCTTGGTGCCTTCCACTGCCACCTGGGCGATGCCCTTGGTTGCATGTATAAGAAGATCCTGAAGGGCCGCCACTTCGGGCTGTTTGCCGCACACGCCGATTTTGGTGCATCCTTCGCCTTTGGCCGTCTGTTCGCATTGAAAACAAAACATGATGTCTCCTCCTTGGTGTCGGTTGGTTACGATATGGCTTCGGTTGTTTGTTGCCGTTGTCATCGCTCTCTTTTCGTTTAGCGTTTGATTGCTTTTTACCGGTTCTTGATTCAAATGCCCTTGACCTGAGTCAAAATTTTCTATTTTTTTCATTTCCCTTTTGGGCGGCTGCCCTGCATGATCAAGGAAACCGCCTTGACTGGGGATAAGCATCCGGGCTATCGGTGAATGTCGAAAACACAAGATCTTTTGAAATAATCACCCAATACCGGCAGTTGCCGACCGGCGCAGGCCGAGGACAGGGCAGAAAGGAAGCCATCATCCAATGAATAAGAGCATTCACCGGGTTCTGTTGGCGGCGCCGCTCTTCAAGGGACTTTCGGAACAGCAGTTGGATGAAATCGGAGCCATCGCTATCGATAAGCCCTACCAGCGTGGAGAGTCCATCTTCATGGAGGGGGATGAGGGCAACGGCTTTTACATTGTCGCCGAGGGCCAGGTAAAAATTTTCAAGACCTCTCTGGAAGGCAAGGAGCAGATCCTGCACATCTACGGGCCGGGCAATCCCTTCGGCGAGGTGCCGGTTTTTTCCGGCTCCCGCTTTCCGGCCAATGCCATGGCCCTGGTCAAAAGCCGGATCCTGTTCTTGCCCAGGGATGCCTTCGTTCGGTTGATCGCCGAGCACCCCTCGCTCTCCATGAACATGCTGGGCGAGCTGTCCATGCGGCTGCGCCAGTTCACCGTCCAGATCGAAAACCTCTCCTTAAAGGAGGTTCCATCCCGCCTGGCCTCCTACCTGACGGTGCTGGCCGAAGAGCAGGGAAGCACGGACCGGGTGGATCTGACCATCTCCAAGGGGCAGTTGGCCAGCCTGCTGGGCACCATTCCGGAAACCCTTTCACGGATTTTTGCAAAAATGAGCGTTCAGAACCTGATCCGGGTGGACGGCAGGCAGATTCATCTATTGGACATGGCCGGCCTGGAAGACCTTTCTGTGGCCGGCAAGCTGGAGGAGGAGTGACAACGGCGGTTCAGCCGCAGGGCCGGAACCCTTGACGGCAAGCCGCCGAAAGCTGCCGCACGGTTTTCTCCGGGCAGCCGCCCGACCACACGGCCCCCAAAACGGCAACGCCCCAAAACCCCATGGCAGCGGCGGTGGCGATCCGCCGGCCGTCCACCCCGCCCAGGGCCACGACCTTGTGGCCGGTTCCGGAAAGAAAACGCTTCAATGCCCCAGTATCGAATGCAGCCAGGTAATCTTGTTTGGAAATGCTGTCGAAAATCGGACTGAGAAAAATGTAGTCGAACGCGAAGGCGTCCTGCGTGATGTCATCGATCCTATGGAAGGAGGAGGAAATGCTACAATCCGGCCGTTGTTGCCGGAGGGACTGAATCGTTCGCCAATCCTGTCGGCGCCGGCTTTCCGCAAAATGAACGCCCTTGAGCGCAAACTGGTCGATCAGGTCCGGGTGGCCGTGAACCATTATGCGGCCGTGCAGGCCGCCGGGAATCCGTTTCAGGTAGGCGACCAGTTTTTCGTGGCTGTATCCGGGTTTTCTCAGGTGAAAGACAGCCGACGACTGTTTTAAGATGCTGCCAACCACCCGGGGTTCGTCGAGGAACTCTTTGGGAGGTGAGATGACGATCAACTTCATTGCCGCGCCGCTTTTATTTTTTCTCCATCTTCTGCTTTAACTTCTTCTCGATCTCGGCAAACAAGTCCTGTTTCTTTTGTGCCTGCTGGGCCTTGATGGACGCCACCTTCTCCTGCATGACGTCCTTGCCCTGCTTGAATTTTTTCAGTTCCTGTTCCAGGCGGCTCTCTTCGGTGTTCCGGGGCAAATTTTCGATGGCCAGGTGATCGCCCACCACCAGCCGGTCCTCGAATCCGCTTTTGACCGTGTCGACAATGGCCAGTTCCTTGAGCCGGTTGAGCAGGTAGCTGCCCTTTTCGTCCGAATAGTCCAGCAGACGACAGACCGCCGCCAGAGACGGCGGTGCTCCCTCCCGGTGGTCGAGCACTCGCACGGCGGAGACAAACAGGTGGGCGGTGCTATACAAATCGTTCATTTTCATGGTGGTGGATTCCCGTTTTCCGGCATTGCGATTCAGACCCAATTTCTTGACATCAACTGACAAGGAGAGTAACATTTGCTTTTGAATTGTCAAGCGGCAACTGGCCTGCACTTTCCGGGGTCGATCAATCCTGAAACCACTATTATTCAAATAAGTTAATAGGGTATTGCACGGTATCGGCCGGCCGATGAAGACCGTGCGGTACACAGAATCGGGAGAGGAAACCATGACAGAAATTATCGATGTCACCGCAAGAGAAATCCTGGATTCCAGGGGCAACCCCACGGTGGAGGTGGAGATGATGCTGGCCTGTGGCGCCAGGGGCCGGGCGGCGGTCCCTTCGGGAGCTTCAACGGGAAAACGCGAGGCCCTTGAACTGCGCAATACCCGCGCCAAGCGTTACGGCGGAAAAGGGGTGGTGACGGCGGTGAAAAATGTCAACACGACCATTGCCGATGAGATCCGCGGTATGGATGCCGCCGATCAGATGACCCTGGATGCCTGCATGCTGGCGCTGGACGGCACGGCCAACAAGTCCAAGCTGGGCGCCAATGCCATCCTGGGGGCTTCCATGGCGGCGGCCCGGGCCGCGGCCAACGCCTTCGGCCTGCCCCTGTTTCGCTATCTGGGCGGCGTCAATGCACGCATTTTGCCGGTGCCCATGATGAATGTCGTCAACGGCGGGGCCCACGCGGCCAACAACCTGGACATCCAGGAGTTCATGATCGTGCCCTTCGGCGCAAAAACCATTGCCCAGGCCATCCAGATGGGCGCCGAAACTTTCCACGCCCTGAAAAAAATCCTCAAGTCCAAGGGATTGAGCACGGCCGTGGGAGACGAAGGCGGCTTCGCGCCGGACCTGAACTCCAACGAAGAAGCCCTGGGATTTATCATGCAGGCCATCGAGGCGGCCGGCTACACGCCCGGCAAGGACATGGGGCTGGCGCTGGATGTGGCGGCCAGCGAATTGTACGCCAAGAACAAATATGTTCTCAAAGGGGAGAACAAATCCCTGACGGCCCTGGAAATGGTCGACTACTTCGAGAATCTGGTCGAGAAGTATCCCATCTTGTCTATCGAGGACGGTCTGGCCGAGCAGGACTGGGAAAACTGGGCTGTACTGACCGAAAGGCTGGACGAATACATCCAGATCGTGGGCGACGATGTCTTCGTCACCAATCCTTCAATCTTCGCCAAGGGCATCGCGGATGGCATCGCAAACTCCATTCTCATCAAATTGAACCAGATCGGAACGGTCAGCGAGACCCTGGACGCCATCGAGATGGCCAAGCAGGCCGGTTACACAACGGTGATCTCCCACCGCAGCGGCGAGACCGAAGACGCCTTTATTGCGGACCTGGCCGTTGCGGTAAACAGCGGACAGATAAAAACAGGGTCCATGTCTCGGTCGGATCGCATTGCCAAGTACAACCAGTTGATCCGTATCGAAGAGGCCTTGGGCCAGGGAGCCCAGTTCGCACGGGATATTTTTGTCGGCGACTGATCGCCGTTTCTTAAATGGAGAATGCTACCCGCAATGGATCCGTGTCAATGATGACCATAATGAGGATAGGACCGAAGAGACCGGTATGGGCGGCCTGTCGCATGGCCGCCCTTTTCTTGTGGTTCACCGCAGTCGTCCAGCCGGTCCCATCCGATGCTTACGTCCTTGAAGGTCCCCACGTTCTGCAACTCACCGCCGAAGCCATGGGCACCATCGCCACCCTTGAGCTTGAGCAAAAATTGCTGATCTATCCGCAGACGCCGGAAACCGCGCCTGCCGTCTACGACGAAACCACCATTTACGCGATGCCCGAACGGTTCCGCTCGGACATCGTCTCCGGTACGATCCAGCGCACACATCTGGTGTTCGGCGATACATCCATCACGGTAATCGACGGCCGCATGTCGGTCGGCGGCGATCCCTTCGACACCTATCAGGAATTGCTGCGAGCCCGGACCCGATGGCGCCTGATGCGGACGCTCAACCGGTTGGGCGTGGAAACGGCCATTTGCAGTCTGGGGCGGGTGGACGAGACGGTGGTGTTCGTATTGGGGGCTCGGTATCCCGATGAATCGGCCTCTCAACTGGCCATCGACAAAACGACCTTTCTACCCGTCCGCCTGCTGCTGGTCGACCAAAAAACAGATGAAACCGGCAGCCGGCTGGAAATTTTCTACCGCGGCTGGAAAAAGCTTCAAAGCGGGTGGTTTCCGATGCAAGTACAATTTTACTTGGACGACCGCCTTGTCCGGGAGATCCGGGTGGCGAGCCTGCGCCTCAATCCCTCCATCCCGGCGGAAACGATGGATCCGGAAGCACTGAAGGCCTCGGTTGCCGCCAGCGCTCCTGAAACGCCCGGGGAACAAAAACAGCAGGCGGTCGAGGCGGTGCAGAAAGGAGTCCAGGATTTCAGGAAAAAATTTGAATAGCCGGTTTTCCAAAACAGGCAAATATGGTACACGCTTCGCAACTGAATCGTACTGAGCAAAATCGCCTGAAAAAGCTGCACGAAAAAACAAAACTGTTTATTTGACTCATATTTATTACATATTTGCATGAAACGAGGCCGAGGTTTGATCTATGGGGTATGACACCAAATATATTTTCGTTACCGGGGGAGTGCTCTCCTCTCTGGGCAAGGGACTGGCATCGGCATCCATCGGGGCCCTGTTGGAAAGCCGCGGGTTGAAGGTCACCATTCAGAAGCTGGACCCTTACATCAACGTGGATCCGGGCACCATGAATCCCTTTCAGCACGGGGAGGTTTTCGTCACCGACGACGGCACTGAAACCGACCTGGATTTAGGGCATTACGAGCGTTTCACCCACGCCAAGCTGGGCCAGGACAACAACTTCACCACCGGAAAAATTTACCACAGCGTCATCACCAAGGAGCGCCAGGGAGAATACCTGGGCGGCACGGTGCAGGTGATTCCGCATATCACCGACGAAATCAAGGAGAGCATTCGTAAGACCTCCGCGGACGTGGACGTGGTCATCGTCGAGATCGGCGGCACCATCGGCGATATCGAAAGCCTTCCCTTTCTGGAGGCCATCCGCCAGTTCAAAAACGACGCCGGCAAGGACAACGTCATTTACATCCATTTGACCCTGGTGCCCTACATCGGCACGGCCGGCGAGGTGAAGACCAAGCCCACCCAGCACAGCGTCAAGGAACTGCGCAGCATCGGCATCCAGCCGGACATCCTTTTGTGCCGCACCGACCGCCTGCTAAGCCCCGACATCAAGGCCAAGATCGCCATGTTCTGCAACGTGGGCCCCGACGCGGTCATCACGGCCAAGGACGTGGCATGCATCTATGAAGTCCCCCTTTGTTTCCACGAAGAGGGCCTGGACAACAAGATTGTCGAACTGCTCAACATCTGGACCCGTGCGCCCCGCCTGGAGGATTGGGAAACGCTGATCCGAAAGATGAACGAACCGGTTTACGAGGTCACCATCGCCATCGTCGGCAAGTACGTGGACCTTACCGAATCCTATAAAAGCCTCAACGAAGCCCTGATCCACGGCGGGATCCCCAGCCAATGCAAGGTCAACCTGAAATTCGTGGACTCGGAAACCATCGACGCCAGCTCCTGCAGCCTGAGCCTGGAAGGTGTGGACGGCGTGCTGGTTCCCGGCGGTTTCGGCTCCCGCGGCGTGGAGGGCAAAATCTGTGCGGCCCGCTACGCCCGCGAAAACAAGATCCCCTATTTCGGCATCTGTTTAGGCATGCAGATCGCCGTCATCGAATTTGCCCGACATCTGGCCGGGCTGGAAAAGGCCAACAGCACCGAATTCGATACGAATACCCCGCATCCGGTGATCTATCTTATGGAAGAGTGGTTCGACGACAAATCCGGCACCATTGAAAAACGGGACATCCACTCGGACAAAGGGGGTACCATGCGGCTGGGCGCCTATCCCTGCAAACTGGAAGCCGATACGGTGGCCCACCGCGCCTACGGCACCGAAACCATTTCCGAACGCCACCGCCACCGCTACGAATTCAACAATGCCTACATGGATCAGCTCAAGCAGGCCGGACTCAGGATCTCGGGCCTGGCCCCCTCCGGAGAGTTGGTGGAAATCGTGGAAATCGAAGACCATCCCTGGTTTCTGGGATGTCAGTTCCACCCGGAGTTCAAATCCCGGCCCATGACCCCCCATCCCCTTTTTCGCAGTTTTATCGCTGCAGCCCTGAAATACTCGGGCAACCGGGAGATTAAAAAATAAGCTTTCTGTTCCGGAATCGGAACTTCTGCACACATACAGGTTCAAGTCATCGGGTAGTAAACCTGAAGCCATAGCTGCCTGTAGCGTCTATCCTTCCTTAAAATATACTTCTTTGCCTTTTTTATTAAGTTCCCGCCGATTCCGTCGATAATGCAAGTGAACAATATTTATTTTTATTCTACAATACATTTTATCATAATCGTTTTACCAAGGAGCCCTGTTATGAAACTCAACCTGCAGTCCATCTCGACCAAATTGATCACAGGCGGTATTCTGGCCGTCCTGATTCCATTGATCGTCGCCGGATGGCTTTCCTATTCCAAATCCCACGACGCCCTGCTGGGGCTTTCCAAGGATCAAGCCGCTGGGATTGCGTCGGATCTCGCGAGAATGACGCGAAATATCGTCGATGCAGAACTCGATAAGGCGTCAACCATGGCCAACCAGAAAAGGGTCGTCGAACTTGGCCAGGCAGTCGACAATCTCGGTGTGGAAGCCAATGAATTGATGATCGATGAGATGTTTGCCGATCTTACGCGACAATTTAGCAGCATGGACAGGCATTACCAGGGCGTTTTCATTTCGGATGCCAAGGGTGAACTCTACACGGGCGTATTGGAAGGCGGCAAGGAATATACCGGCGTCAATATCGGCGATCGAGACTATTTCATGGCCAGCAAAAATTCGGGGAAATCGGTATTGAGCAATCTTACGATCTCAAAAAGCACGGGTAAACCCATCGCCGTTGCTTGCGCACCGATCCTTACGGCCAACGGAAAATTTCTCGGCACCTTGGGCCTGGTGATCAAGGCAGACTTTTTTACGGAAATCATCTCGGGTCGTAAAATCGGCACGACCGGCTATGGTTTTATGATTGATCGGACCGGCGTCACCCTGGCACACCCCAACCCCGATTTTGTGCTCGATTTAAATCTGGCGAAGCTCGAGGGGATGGAAACGATCACAGGCAAGATGATGGCTAATGATTCTGGCGTGGAAGAATACGTTTTCAAGGGAATCCATAAAATCGCGGGATTCGCCCCGGTGGGCCTCAACGGCTGGTCCATCGGTGCCACCCAAAACGCTGAGGAGTTCCTGGCGGCGTCCAATGCCATTCGAAATTCAAATGTCGTGGTAACCTTGGTGGCCGGTCTGATCGTGGCCGTGCTCGTTTTCTTCTCCGCCCGAGCCATCGTGCGCCCCATCAACGCCGCCGTTGCCGGTCTTAAAGACATCGCCCAGGGCGAGGGCGACCTGACCATGCGCCTGGAGGCCACTGCCAAGGATGAGGTCGGCGAACTGGCCCGCTGGTTCAACACCTTCATCGAAAAACTCCAGGGCATCATCAAGGACATTGCCGGCGGAGTCCAAACCCTCTCCTCCTCCTCCACTGAGCTCTCCGCCATCTCGGAGCAGATGACCCAGGGCATCCAGAACGTTTCCGAGAAGTCCAACACCGTTTCCGCTGCTGCCGAGGAAATGAGCGCCAACATGAACAACGTGGCCGCCGCCATGGAGGAGTCGGCCACCAACACCAACATGGTGGCCACCGCGGCCGAGGAGATGTCCTCCACCATCGGAGAGATCGCCCAGAACGCAGAAAAGGCCCGGAACATTTCCGACGAAGCGGCCCACAAAGCCTCCAACGCATCGACCAACATGGACCAGTTGGGCAACGCGGCCAACTCCATCGGTAAGGTGATCGAGACCATCACCGACATCAGCGAGCAGGTCAACCTGCTGGCCCTGAACGCCACCATCGAGGCGGCCCGGGCCGGCGAGGCCGGCAAGGGCTTTGCCGTGGTGGCCAACGAGATCAAGGAACTGGCCAAGCAGACCGCCGAGGCCACCCAGGACATCAAGGAGAAGATCGAGGGCATCCAGGGAACCACCACGACCACCGTAGGCCAGATTGCCGAGATCACCCAGGTGATCAACGATGTCAACGACGTGGTGGCCACCATTGCCACGGCCGTTGAGGAGCAGTCGACGGCCACCAAGGAGATCGCCAGCAACGTGGCCCAGGCCTCCCAGGGCATTCAGGAGGTCAACGAAAACGTCAATCAGAGTTCCACGGTTGCCGTAGAGATTTCCAGCGACATCGCCGGCGTGAGCACCTCCATGGACGAGATGTCCACCAGCAGCAGCCAGGTCAACCTCAGCGCCCAGGAGTTGTCCAACCTGTCGGAAAGTCTCAAGAACATGGTGGATCAGTTCAAGGTGTAAACATAAAAGGGAGCGATTGGCATCGTCCCTTGATTTCGATCGATTGGATGCATCGGTAGATCGATGCGCGATTAAAAACAGGCGGAAGCCGTTCAAAGCAACGGCTCCCGCCTGTTTTATCGTGTTTGGCTAAACCTACTATTACATATTACAGCGATCTGCCGATTTCCTCAGCCTCGCTTTGGGCCAGCATGAGGTTGCGCGGCGTTTTGGCATCTCCGATGACATGCACCTCCAGCCCGCGGCGGTCCAGCAGTTGCTTGACGTCCCGCATCGGCGTCATGGCCTCGGCCACCACGACGCTATCGAAGTTTTCCAGGGTCACAGGATTGCCGGCGGATGTAAAAACAACGCCGTCGTCGGTAAAGGTCTTGACCGCCACCTGCTTAAAAAGGTGTACGTTCCGCCGTTTAAGCCGCTCCCTGAGGTAGAAGCGGTCGTTGCTGGACATCTCATCGGCAAAATGGCGTTTGCGGTTGAGCAGGGCCACCTCGCGCCCCTTTTCCGCCAGAAAGTCCGCCGTCACCAGTCCCGCCTGCCCCCCGCCCACGACGATCACCCGGTCGCCGACAATTTTTCCATCCAGCACCTCGGTCACCGTACACAAATCCATTTGGGTGGTAAACAGCCCCTTGATGATGGGCATGTCCGGCAGGCTGCCCGACGCCAGCACAACCGTATCCGGATTGACGGTATCCAGCAGTTGCTCGTCCACGGCCGTGTTGAGCTGCAGAGACACGCCAAGACGCTCGATTTCGCTATTGAGAAAATCGACGATGTCCATGATCTCCCCCCGGCCGGGTACCCTTGCGGCCAGTCTCAGCAGACCGCCCACGAAGCCTTTCTCTTCGGCAACGGTCACACGGTGTCCGCGCATGGCCGCCATGCGGGCCGCGGCCAGGCCGGCCGGTCCGGCCCCCACCACAAGAACGGTTTTCGGGGCAGCCGCCTTTTCGTCTCCATTCATCAAATATTCCCGCCCCACATCGGGATTGACCACGCAGGAGCCGGGCTCCAGGGCCAAAACGGCGTGAATGCAGCCCAGGCAGCAGCCGAGACACGGCCGGATGGCCTTCAGGTTGCCGGCCCGGGCTTTTTCCGGCAGCATGGGGTCGGCGATCAGGGCCCGGCCCATGGCCACCACGTCGGCCCGCCCCTCTTTCAAAATGCGGTCGGCCAGTTCCGGACTCTTGACGCGCCCGACGCCGATTACGGGAATGTTCACCACTTTTTTCACGGCTTCGGCCAGGTGCACGAAACAGCCATGTTCCACGTACATGGAGGGGATGGTCAGTTGTTTGGAGCCATAGACGCCGGCCGACACGTGCAGGTAGTCTGCGCCTTTTTCTTCCAAAATCGGTGCCAGGCGCAGGGCATCGTCGAGGGTCCAGCCCCCGTCGATGTAGTCCTCACCGTTGATCCGCAGCCCTACGGGAAAATCACTGCCGGCCTTGGCCTTGATGTCCGCCAGCAGTTCGAGAAAAAAGCGGATGCGATTTTCGAAGCTCCCTCCGTAACGGTCCTGGCGATGATTCGAGTTGGGAGCCAGGAACTGATTGATCAGGTAGCCGTGGGCACCGTGAACTTCCACGAAATCGAAGCCGGCGTCCCGGCAGCGCCGCGCAGCATCACCGAAAGCGGCCACCAGTTCGGCAATCCCCTCTTCGCTCAGCTCCTTGGGGACCCCCTTGACTACCGCCGGTGCCGGCAGGGGCGACGGCGCCACCTTGCGATCGTGGTAGGATTGGCGCCCACCGTGCATCAACTGCATGCCGAAGCAGGTGTCGAAGGACTTGACCGTATCGACCATTTTCTTCATTGACGGAATGCAGGCATCGTCCCAAAGGGCGGGAAGACCGGGCAATTCAAGACCGGTGGGATGCACGCCGCCGCCGCCTACCAGAATCATGCCGGCCCCGCCTTTGGCCCGCTCGGCCAGGTAGCCGGTCAACTGGTCAGTGACATGGTTGTTTTCGTCCACGCCGAAATTGATGCTCATGGCCGACATGAGAAGCCGGTTTTTGGCCTGCATCCGTCCAATCTGGATGGGTGAAAAAAGATGCTTGAGGATGGTCATGGGAAGTCTCCGGAAAAAGGGTGACGAATAAAAGTAAAACCGGTCGGTCTTAAACCTGAACAGGGGATATACACGTTTTGCATGGCGGCGTCAAACCCCGGCCAATCCAGCGATATCCGCTGAGGTCAGGATACGGTTACCCATCGGATCCTGTTCGGCGATCCTCAGCATGGCCTTGGCCACGGTGCTGGCATGGATAGGCCGGTAACGTTTTGGAATCAAATAGGAAGTCCGGCGTCCCAGTACCTGCCCCAGGGCCTCCCCAAGGCGGAACTCTGGTCTGTTTCCCAGCAGGAGAGAAGGTCTGAAAATGCTGACACTGTCGAATTCCAATGTCAGGATAGCCGCCTCCAGTTCACCCTTGACCCGATTGTAAAAAAGTCGCGCGCCGGGATTGGCCCCCATCGCCGAAACCAACAGAAAATGCCGGCACCCTTGGTTTCGGGCCGCCTGGGCCGCGGTCAGCGGGTAGTCAAAATCCACCCGGCGGAAGGCTTCGCGGCTACCGGCTTTTTTCATCGTCGTGCCCATGGCGCAAAGAACCAGATCGGCAGCCACTTGGTCGCGCCACTTTTCAGGCCGCTCGAAATCAACCAATCGTGAATCCAGCTTCGCAGCTGCCTCTACATTTTTTATCGCTGATCGGGTCAAGGTCACGACCCGGCCACAGAATTCTGCGTTCAACAAGCCGTCCAGCAGATAACCGCCCACCAACCCGGTCGCCCCCAACAATAAAACGGTGCGCTTTGGCATCCTTCTTCTCCAGGTCAGGATTTAAGGTCGAATTTATTCTGTCTTGTTTTCCAACCGCGAGTCTGCAGACAAAAATGCATTGACCGCCTCCCAATAGTCCGGCGAGGTCTCAATGGTGTTGTGGTCGGTTCCTTCGATACGCACCGCCGTGGTCGGACCGCTCCATACCCGGCGCAGATTTTCGGCAAAGCGGGGCGGCACGATCTGGTCATGGGAAGCGGTGAGGAAAAGAGCCGGTGTGACAATATCCGGCGCCAGGACGGCCGAATCGAAGCGGTGCCGGAGGAGCCATTTTACCGGAAAAATCGGATAGTGGGCCCTGGCCACGTTGACCAGTGAATCGAAGGGGGTCACCAGAACCACGCCTCCGACCCGGCGGCTTGCGGCCACGTGCACGGCCACTCCCGAACCGAGACTACGCCCCATGAGCACGACATGGGAGGGGTCGATGCCTTCGGAGGCGATGACCCGATCAAAAATGAAAAGGGCATCGTCGCAAAGGGCACGCTCGGATGGACGGCCCTGGCTCTGGCCGTATCCGCGGTAGTTCATGAACAGAAAGGATCGGGCGGTAAAACGGCCGAGATCAGCGAAGTTCAGGGAGACGTCCTCGGCGTTGCCCCCATAGTAGACGATCAGAGGATGGTTTGCATCGATCCCGTTGTTGAAGAACCATCCGGTGAGAGTAACGTCGCCGTGCTTCAACCGGATCTCGCGGTCGGCATAGCGGGACAGGTTTGCCGACGCGGTGGGCTGGGGAAAGAAGATCATCTTTCCCTGGAACAGATAGAGCAGCAGGCTGCTGCCTACGAACAGCACCACCAAACCCTGAACAATCCCAACAATCATTTTACCCATTCTCCAAAATCCAGTTGGCATGGCACACTCGTACGCCGGCTGCAACGGACTCGCGGGGGACCAGCAAAGAAATACGAAACGAAGTGGTGCTGATTCCAAACACTTCGATTGCGTTGTTTTTAAGCAGTTCTATGGCTTCGATCAAGGTTACATTGGTTCGATTGAGCCCTTCCCCGATGAGAGACAAGGCTCCCAAATGGTCGTCGAAGGCGATGCTTGCACCCAACTCTCGAGCCAGGTTCGTTTGGATTGCATCCCACCCATAGATATTGGTTGATGATACTACGAAAGTGGCCCGCGGCGAAACCGTACTCCCCTGGGTTCGGGTGACATGAACCTCTTTCACTGGCACCTGCTCGTTTTCCAATATCTCCAACGCCCGGTTGAAATCGGATAGGACCCGGCTGCCACGGATGCGCACCCGAACAATCTCTTTTTCGCTGACCACCGCCTGCACGCCGACCACCTCGCCCGGGGCGAATCTGCGCACTACCGTTTCTCTGTTCCGATCAAAGGTGCTACGGGCGTAAATGGCGATCTGCTTCTCTTTGGCGAACTGGACAGCCTGGGCGTTGAGTACTTTGGCCCCGGCGACACTCATCTCCTGCATCACCGGATAGGAAAGTTCCGGAAGGTGCCGAGCATCTGCTACGGTGGAGGGGTCGCTGGTATATACTCCGTCCACGTCCGAATAGATCTCGCAACGATCGGCATTGATGGCAGCTGCCAGTGCAACTGCCGTGGTATCCGAACCACCGCGGCCTAAGGTAGTGATGTCCCGCCGATAGCTGACTCCCTGGAATCCGCCCACCACTACGATTTTGCCAGCCGCCATCTCATCCAATACCCGGAACGGCCGTACTTCGATTACCTGGGCGTCGTTGTGCCGGTGGTTGGTGATGATCCCGCACTGGGAACCGGTTAAAGAAACCGCCTGGGCACCCAGTTCACTCAGGGCCATACACAGTAGGGACATGGTGATGCGCTCGCCGGTGCTGAGCAGCATATCCATCTCCCGCCGGGGCGGTCGCGGTGAGACCTCGGCGGCCATCTCCACCAGGTGGTTGGTGGTTTTGCCCATAGCCGAAACCACGACGGCCACACCCACTCCCTTGGCCTTCACATCGGCGATAATACGGGCCACCCGCTTGATCTTGTCCATGTCGGCCAGACTGCTGCCGCCATATTTTTGGACGACACAGGTCATGGGCTTTTCCTTAAAACAAGTATTTGA
This sequence comes from Desulfosarcina widdelii, assembly GCF_009688965.1. GTDB lineage: Bacteria > Desulfobacterota > Desulfobacteria > Desulfobacterales > Desulfosarcinaceae > Desulfosarcina > Desulfosarcina widdelii. Next base: position 2,649,523 of record NZ_AP021875.1, read on the forward strand.
TCAACACAAAACTGCCCACCAGAAGAACGGTAAAAACAACCGCCAGCAGATTGAAGTAACGGTCGATGAAACGCTGGATGCGCGGCCCGAAGAGATAGATCAATCCGCCGACGAGAAAAAACCGTGCCGAACGGGAGAACGCAGATGCCAGGACAAAGACGGTGAAATCGATCTTGAACATGCCGGCAGCGATGGTGAACACCTTGTAGGGTATAGGCGTAAAGCCGGCGATGCCCACTGCCCATGCGTCGTAGGTCTTATACAGGGTTTCAATGTAGGCCACTTTCTCAGTCAGACCGTAAAAATCGACGATGCGGCTGCCGATCGAGGCCATGAACTGCCAGCCGATCAGGTACCCTAGGCATCCGCCGAAAATGGATCCGACGGCACAGACCAAGGCGTATTTGAGGGAGCGGTCCGGCCGGGCCACGCACAGGGCGATCAGCAATACGTCCGGCGGAATGGGGAAAAAGGAGGATTCGGCAAAGGCCAGCAGAAAGAGGGCCCAGGTGCCGTAAGGGGTAGCCGCCCAGTGCAGCACCCAGTCATACAGGCTTCTGAGCATTTAGCGTTCTCTCCAGCCGTGTTCACCGATGAGCTTGACGAATCGGCACCCGCCCAGGTTGGACTGATGAACCCCCTGTTCGTCTCGGACCAGTTTGATCAGGTCCTGGGTGTGGCGGTCGCCCACAGGAATCACCAACCGCCCGCCCATGGCCAGTTGGTTGACCAGCACCGCTGGAATCTCGGGGGCCCCGGCGGTTACGATGATGGCATCGTAGGGGCTGTGCTCCTTCCAACCGGTGGTGCCGTCCGAATAGCGGGTGACGATGTTGTGGTAGCGTAGCTGATCGAACAGCTTGCGGGTTCGCGTGTACAAGGAGTGGATGCGCTCGACCGTATACACGCGGTAGGCGATCTGGGCCAACACGGCCGCCTGGTACCCGGAGCCGGTGCCGATTTCCAGAACGCGGTCGTCGGGGTTAAGTTGCAGGGCCTGGGTCATTTCGGCCACGATATACGGCTGGGAGATGGTCTGCTGTTCGCCGATGGGCAGGGGGAAGTCGCCATAGGCCTGATCCATCATGGCTTCGCTGACGAACAGGTGGCGGGGCACGGTACGCATGGCCGATATCACGCGGGGATCGCTGATCCCACGGGCGATGATCTGCTTGGTGACCATTTCATTTCTCAGGCGCTGATATTTCACCGGCATTTTTCTCCCAGCACATGTCTACCAATTTCAGGGGGTTCGGTCAAGAAGCCTGAGGGCCGAATTGCAAATTGGGGAGTTTAAGGAATGGGTGGGCAGAAAACCGAAAACGTTGAATCCGAAACGCCGTTTTCCACGCCGGAACCGCAAGCCTGCTTTCGCCCTACGAAAAAACGCCCCCGCAAAGGGGCGCTAACGGAAAGGTTTTGCGGCCGGCCACTTAAATTTTATAGATCACCCGTTTTTCGGTGATGATAATATCCACATGCTTGTCATGGGATTCCATGGGCACCTGTGGGACCAGTTGGCCTTCGAACACCAGTCCCACCTTGCGGGTGGTCATTGGCAGGTCGGGAATAATCCGATCGTAATACCCGTCTCCGGAGCCGATGCGCCCGCCTTTTTCGTCCATGGCAATCCCCGGAACGATGGCAATGTCGATGCAATCCAGCGGCACCGTTTTGCACTTGGCCGGATTCGGCTCAAGAATCCCGCGCGGTCCCATGGTCAGGTCCTTGTCCGGATTGTCCACCTTCATCAGTTTCATGGTGGACCGGGCCGGGTCGAACGCGGGCAGCACTACAATCTTGCTATATTCGAAGGCCCTTTTGACGATGTTCTGCGTGCCGACTTCGTTTTCGGCATTCACGTACAGCATGACGATCTTGGATTCGAGGAAGTTGGCGAATTCGAAAAGTCGGTTTTCGATAATCGTTGTGTTGGCCGCCAGCACCTCATCGTCAAGCGCGTCGAAAAATGCTGCAATTTCGTTTCTGATCTCCTGCTTCTTCTCCCGGACTTCATCCATCAATGTCACCATTTTCCTGTTTGTTTACTTCCAGCTTACCCGCCGCCGAAGGAATTGCACCCGGCACCACCATCGGATCGAAGGGCCGTCCGGCAGGCGACTAAAAAATAACGATCAGGGTTCGCCAACACGATGAAACAACCGCCGAACGAAAGGGCCGTTACGGTTCAACCAGCAATCATTATTGACTAATTATACCACTTGGGATAAAGTTTCGACTGGTTTTGCCTCGGTGTTCGCCTCTCATCGATGGCGCCGTTCACCACCCCGGAAAACGAACTGAAACCACCGCTTTCAATCCGATGGTTGGCCCCGTTTAAAACGATTTTGAAATATAAGGACAATTATGCTGGAAATCAAGCTCGTCAGAGAAAATTTGGAACTGGTCAAAACCGCAATGCAAAACCGCGGTACCGACTTTGACTTCGAGGCGTTTCAGTCCCACGACGAACGCCGCAAACGCATCCTGTTCGAACTCGAGGAACTCCGCCGCCAGCGCAACAGCGTCTCCGACCGGATCGCCGAAATGAAACGCAATGGGGAAAACGCCGATGCCATCATCGAAAAAATGCGCACGGTTTCCACCTCCATCAAAGGCCTCGAAAAAGGAGTCGCCGAGAGCGAAGCGGCCCTTGACGAAATGATCATGGCCCTGCCCAACATCCCCCACGAAAGCGTGCCGGTGGGCAGGGACGAAAACGACAACCCGGTGGTAAAGACAGTGGGAGAGCCCACGACGTTCACCTACGAGCCTTTGCCCCATTGGACCATCGGAGAAAACCTGGGCATTCTGGATTTCACCCGCGCCGCCAAAATCGCCGGCGCCCGTTTTCCGCTTTACCTGGGCAAGGGCGCCCGTCTGGAACGCGCCCTGATCAATTTCATGCTGGATCTGCATACCGGTGAGCACGGCTACAAAGAGGTTCTGCCGCCGTTTATCGTCAACCGCAAGACCATGACCGGCACTGGCCAATTGCCGAAGTTTGAAGAGGATCTGTTCAAGTTGGAAAACCTGGACTATTTTCTCATCCCAACAGCTGAAGTCCCGGTAACCAATATCCACCAGGAGGAGGTCCTGGACGCTTCCCTGCTGCCGGTGTACTACACCGCCTACACCCCCTGCTTTCGCTCCGAAGCCGGCTCCTATGGCAAGGACACCCGCGGGCTGATCCGCCAGCACCAGTTCAACAAGGTGGAACTGGTCAAGTTTACCCGGCCGGAGACATCCTACGACGAACTGGAAACCCTTCTGGACAACGCCGAAACGGTTCTGCGCCGCCTGGAATTGCCCTACCGGGTCATCGACCTGTGCACTGGGGACATCGGATTTTCGTCGGCCAAAACCTATGACATCGAAGTCTGGATGCCTTCCCAGGGCGTTTACCGGGAAATTTCGTCGTGCAGCAATTTCGAGGATTTCCAGGCCCGACGGGCCAACATCCGCTTCAAAGAAAAAGGGAAAAAGGGCACCCGTCTGGTGCATACCCTCAACGGCAGCGGTCTGGCCGTCGGCCGAACCCTGGCGGCCCTGCTGGAGAACTGTCAACAGGAGGACGGCAGCGTCGTCATCCCGGAAGCGCTCAGGCCGTACATGGGCGGAATGGAATTCCTTGCATCGTGAAACTCGACCAGTTTCCTGAAGCGATCCGGCCGCGCCTGATCCCGAAGCCGGACGGCGAGATGATCTATCGCTGCCTGGGCTGCCGGAAGGAACACGGCATCGAAACCCTGCTTTATACCTGCCCGGACTGCGGCAGCGTCCTGCTCCTGCATGATCGCCGGTTCGAACGTCTCAAAGCCATTGACGGCGGGACGTGGCGAAAAATCCTCGACTACCGGCGCATGCTCAAAGACCCGGCCGTAAAGGGCATCTATCGCTACCACGAGTTTATCGGCCCCGTGATTCCTCTTTCATCTGTGGTGTATCTGGGGGAAGGCCACACGCCCGTGGTGGAGGCCAATGCGCACCTGCAGGCAAAGGCGGGCATCCGCTTCTTCTACAAAAACGACGGCCAGAACCCCAGCGCCTCTTTCAAGGACCGGGGGATGGCCAGTGCCCTGAGCTACATCAATTTTCTCATCCAGGAAGGGCATGTGGACGAGGTCCTCTCCATCTGTGCGTCCACGGGCGACACCAGCGCCGCCGCCGCCCTGTATGCCGCCTATCTCAAGCCCAAAATCAAGTCGGCTGTCCTGCTGCCCCACAAGAAGGTGACCCCGCAGCAGCTTTCGCAGCCTCTTGGCAGCGGCGCGGATGTCTTCGAGATCCCCGGTGTGTTCGACGACTGCATGAAGGTTGTCGAAGCCCTTTCCGAGCGGTACAACGTCGCTCTTCTCAATTCTAAAAACGCTTGGCGCATCCTGGGCCAGGAGTCCTACTCCTATGAGATCGCACAGGATTTCGATTACGCCATGGCGGACAAGGTGGTCGTGGTGCCCATCGGCAACGCGGGGAACATCACCGCCGTGATGAGTGGATTTCTCAAATTCTTCGAAGCCGGCATCATCGACGCCCTGCCCAAGATCGTCGGCGTTCAATCCGTGCACGCCAACCCGGTCTATCGATACTATCGCCAGCCCGAAGACGGGCAGCGCAAGTTCGTGCCCATGACCGTCAAACCCAGCGTGGCCCAGGCCGCCATGATCGGTAACCCGGTTTCCATGCCCCGGGTGATTCACCTGGTGGAGCGCTACAATCGGGTTGCCGGCGACCTTCGGGTGTTCTTTGCCGAGGTGACCGAACAGGACATCATGGACTGGCAGCTCACGGCCAACCGCAACGGGCACATCGCCTGCACCCATGGCGGCGAATCGCTGGCCGGTCTGATGAAGGCCATGCAAAACGGAGATGTCGATTCCAAAGAGACGGCCATCGTGGACTCCACCGCGCACGCCCTCAAATTTGCCGGCTTTCAGGACATGTATTTTCAGGACAGCTTCCCCGATGGGTATGCCGTCCGGCCGAACCCGGATCTGGTCAACCGGCCACGCTATGTCCGTCCGGAATCCATTGAAAAGTTCCCGGAGGCGGGCCGCCCGCTGGAAGGGGAAGCCTTCGACCGCTTCGTCGATGCGGTATCCGGGCAGATTGCCGAATCGCTGGATCTGAAGAAAAAGGTCTGAAACCCCAATTTCAGGACGAATACGATGCGCGTTATCAAACGGTTCCCGGGTGTGAGCGTTTTTTGGTGTCTGTTTTCGACATTGACGGCCTTACTCCTCCTTCCGGCCCCCGACAGCCATGGCGCCATGCTCTACAAGGACTATGTCGTGCGCTACGACCGAGGATGGGACATCCTTTGCGATCCCTACCAGGTCCAGCGGGGGGACTGGGTGCTCAAGATTTTCCGGCAAAAAGGCGAAATCGCCCACGAAGACTTCCGGGAATTTCTGGGCATCTTCCAGCGCCTCAACCCCCACGTGAAGGACATCGACCGCATCCGTCCGGGCCAGGTGGTGGACATCCCCTTGAAAAAGCTGACCCAGGGCACCCTTCCGGGACAGTCCTCGGGCATGGTCACCATCCCCTTCGTAATGATCAACAACCCCAAGGAGATGATCAAAAAGAACACCCGGACCTATACCGTTAAGCGGGGCGACACGGTTTCCAAGCTCATCGCCAACCGTTTCGGCGGGCGCTACGGCAACCTCACCTACCGCCAGGGGATCGAGCTGTTCAAATCCGCCAACCCCCATATCCAGGATATCGACCGGATTTACGCCGGCCAGAAGATCTACATGCCGGATCCCTCCATCCGGCAGGAAAACTGGTACAGCGACCTGTTCGACAAGGACGGTAAGCTGGTCGAAAAAATGCCCGAAGCAGCAGCATCCGAAGCCGCTGCCCAGAGGCCGCCCATCGAACAGCCGGAGGACGCCGGACCTGCCGGCGAGGCGGCAGCGATGATCGGCGGACGTCTGTTGAACAAAGGGACCTATTTTCTCCCCATGAAGCAGGGCAGGGATTTTGAACTCGATCTTTCCCGCTACCCGATGATTGACATGGGCAACGGTTCCAAGGTGGTCCTGACCTCCCGGGACAAGGTCATGAATGTGGATCTGCCACTGATCCAGTCCTATTGGAAAGATGTCAAAGTGGTCAAGGTGGCCGAAAACGCCTCGTCCCGGGAAATCATCGAAGCGGTTTTCGCCTCCCTTTCCGATGCGGCCTCGGCAAATCAGCTCTCTTTCGATGAAGGTGCCGCGACCATCCGGGTCAGCGCCAAATGGATTCGGACCGAGACCTCCGCCGACGGTCAGGTGCCCCGTCACACCTGCATTACGCCCATCGCGGACCCATCCCAGCGAACCCATGACGCTATCGTCCGCTACTTGAACCAGAATGACATTATCCTGAACGAACTGGTCTCCGGCGCAAGCCAGACGGAGCCGCTAAGGTTTCCCGTCAACAATTCAGACAATACCGGATCCATCGACGGATCCAGCCAGAAAGCCCTGCTCGCTTCCTTTGCAGCGAGCATGGATTTTCGCTATTCGCCCAATACCGGCATCAGCTTTCCGTATGCCGGCATTCAGGTCCAGGCACTGTCCAATCTTCTCTCTTTTGGAAACGGAAGAGAAATCCTCGTTGATTTCGGCGACCTTTACGGCGATGCGGTGAATGCCATCCGAAAGACGGGTCTGGAAATTCTGCAGGTTTCGGTGGATGCCGGCGCGATTAAAATCATCCAGCAGGTAATGGACGCTGCGGGCATGGCCTATACCGCCGGACCTGTCTTTTACGGCGCCGAGCGGCCCGCCGAATTCAACACGACCATTACCATCAACGGCATCCTCATCCCCATGACCAACGGAGAAAACCGCCTGTTTACCGAGCGGCCGATTCCTCAACTGATCGAAATGTTCCTTCGGGACCGGGGCATCCATTTGTTCCGGATCCAAGGAATTGGTCAATAGGATATTTTTGCGACTTTCGCTGATGCATGCAACCACAGAAAGGACCGGAATATGACATGCCGCCCAATGCGGGTCATCCTCTTGCTTTTATGTGTAACGGTTTTCAGTTCCTCCTGCGCAACGACAAGCACCATTTCTCCCCAGGATAAGAAAAAGGCTCGCGCTGCAAGAGATCTGGGAGAAGCTTACTTAAGAGAAAAGCAGTACACAGCCGCGCTGAAAGAGCTTTACAAGGCAGAGAAACTCAACCCCGAGGACCCAACCCTGCACAACGACCTTGGGTTGGTTTACATGGCCAAAGAGAAGTACAAACTGGCCGTTACGCATTTCGAAAAAGCAGTTAAGTTGAAACCTGACTACTCCCTGGCCAAAAACAACTTAGGAAGCGTCTATCTGGCCCTTAAAGAGTGGGACAAAGCCATTGCGGTACTCGAACCGGTGACCAAGGACATGCTTTACGCCACGCCGCACTATCCATTGTCCAATCTGGGATGGGCCTATTACAACAAGGGCGAATACGGCAAAGCCCGCCAGTATCTGGAAGAGGCCCTGGAACTGAAGCCGGATTTCGCTATCGCCAAGTTGAATCTGGGCCGAACCTATCTGGCTACCGGCAGATTGCACCTGGCGCTGAACCTGCTCGAAAAACTCGCCTCGGAAAGTCCGAATAATCCGGTCGTATTGCTGGAATTGGGCAAAACCTATCGCCTTTTGGGTGATTACAAAAACGCCAGGCTGGCGTTGAGAGGGGCCATCCAATTTACCGAAGATTCGAATCTGGCCCTTGAGGCGTCCGAGGAATTGAGGAAACTGTATTGAAACCCGACGATCTTAAAAAAAAACTGGCCGACTGCTCCCGCCTGTTGAAGGCGTCGCATACCGGCCTTATTTCGCTGGACAAGGCTGGTCTCATCGAAGGCATCAACGTGCAGGCCGTAAAGATGCTGGGCGCCGACCGGTCCTTATTATTGAAAAAACCCATCAGCCTGTTCATTGCCCCGGAAGACCAGTCCGTTTTTTACATCAACCGCAGCCGAATCTTTTCCGGTGAATTGCAGACGCCTTTTGAAATCAAATTGAAAAAGAAAGACGGCACCCTGTGGTTCGCACGGGTCAACGCCCAGCCGTTGGAGACGCCCAACCAGCGCCTACCCGGAATGCTCCTGGCCGTGGAGGATATCAGCCCTTACCGGCAGGCGGTGGAGTCGCTTCAATTCAAGGAAGATTTCATCAACCTGCTTTTTTCCATCATCGACGATCTGGCCGTATGGTCCACCGCCGATATCGATGAAATCATTTTTTACTGCCTGGAAAAGGTCGGGCTGCTGTCCAAGGCGGATCGCGTCTATGTCTGCCTGTTCCATAATCGCGGCACGCGCCTTACCGTTACTCACGAATGGACGTCCGAAGGCATCGATTCACCGTCCGCCAGCTTGCAGGATGCGGACCTGGCAACGTTCTCCGCACTTCTGGAGCCGACGAAAAATGGCAACGTTATCGCTGTCGAAGACCTGGCCGAACTGGCTCCTGACGTTCGCGCCGCGCACCAAACGTTTCATGCCGCCGGCATCAAGTCGCTGATCGTCACACCCCTGTTTTACGGCCACCGTCTGCTGGGTGTCATCGGCTGCGACGCCGTTCGGCAGACCGTCGCCTGGCCGCGGGAAACCTGCAGTTTGATCAAATGCGTCGGTGGAGCCATCGTCAATGCACTGCTCCGGCGTCGGCTCGAAGAAACCCCGGCCAAAACACGAGAGCCCCTTTTCCGGTTCATCGCCCCGACTGCTGCAACCGCAGGCGAAGACCTGTTCGAATACGAAGGCCCCATCGAGGTCATTGACAGTGCACCATTGCCGACTGCCAGAAAAGAGGCGGCCTGGCATATCGAAGCAGGCGAACCGGACGCCCCGGCGGATCTGGGTACGGCCCTGCTGAAAGACGGCAAAACGGCCAACGTCGCCTGCAGGAACTGCAACCGTCAAAAGCTGATCGATATTTCGGAGATTCGAACACTGGGCACCCGGATCAAGGTAACCTGCGTTTGTGGCAATGAGATGTTCTTCAAGGTTGAGCTTCGCCGTGAACATCGCAAAACAGTCAACCTGGAAGGGGTATTCATTCGCGGTCCGGGTGACCGCATCGCCATGAAATCCGACGATTGGGGCGGGATTCAGATCAACAACCTCTCCCGCAACGGGATCGGATTCAAATTTCTCGACAATCAAGACATCCGGGTCAAAGACCGCTTCCGGGTGAAGTTCGCTCTGGACAACACAGCCCGATCAGTGATCCAGAAAGAAGTAGTGGTGCGTTCGGTGAACGATGGGATCATCGGCTGCCAGTTTACCAGCACGGACGCCTGCGATGTGACCCTCGGTTTTTACATGCTGACCTGAGCCGGCCGCAGGCTCCTCTCCCACCTGTTGCGATCTTCAAAATTTTCAGAGTTCTGTTTTTTTTTCACCAAAAAACCGGAAAAATCCGCTTTTCTTCCAATGGCTCGTCATCCACTGCCAATAATGCCGGCAGCCGTCAATGGAATTTGCCCACTGGCCGTCTTGTTTCGGTGCCTTTCTTGTGACCATGGCCTGGGTTGTCCATCGTCATCAACCCCGACCCGTAAACCGAGGAACCGGCCGGGTTTCAACAATAAATACTCATGTTTTTACTAATCCTGCCGACAACTCATCTTATACGGGGATTGCTGAATACGGATAGCTGTCACGGTTTTTAAATTTCGAATGGAATCCCGATTCAGTCCAAAACGACAGGAGGCGATATTCATGAATTTAATCAACAACTTGAAAATCAGAACGAAGCTGCTGGTGGCATTCAGCATCATGGTGGTATTCATCGGGGTGATCGGCATCACAGGCTACAGCAGTGTGAAAGGCATTCAGACCGAGCTGGAAAACATCTTCTCTGTTCAGATGCCCAGCATTGACTATTTGATCGAGGCCGACCGCGACTTGCAGCAACTGCTGGTGGCCGAGCGCTCCATGATGTTCACCGATCCCGATTCGGAGCTTTTCCGCCAGTTCGTTGAAGAATATGAAACCAATTTCAAGCAATCCGCTTCTCGCTGGGACAAGTACAAGGCCCTGGCCAGCACCGCGGCGGAAAAAGAGCTGTTCAGTGTTTATGACCAGGCCCGGATGGCGTGGCAAAAAAGCTCAAAGGAAGTCGTCGAACTGGCCAGGCAAGGAAGCACTCAGCGGGCCATCGCCCTGACCCTGGGCGATGCCAAAACGCACTTCGAACAGATGCGCGACCAGTTGGACAAGCTGACCGAAATCAACCTCGAATTGGCCAAAAAATCCCGCGAGAAGGCCCATGCCACCTACAAAGCGACCCTTGCCACGCTGCTGACGACCGTCCTGCTCGGGGTTGCAGTGGGCGTTGTGCTGGCCTGGTTCATCTCCCGTCTGATCACCCGGCCGGTCAACGCCATGGTTGACGGTCTCAAGGACATCGCCCAAGGCGAAGGCGACCTGACCAAACGCCTGGTGGAAGGCGCCAAGGACGAGCTGGGCGATCTGGCCACCTGGTTCAATACCTTCATGGACAAACTTCAGGACCTCATCAAGCAGATTGCCGGCGGGGTCGAGACCCTTTCCTCCTCCTCCACCGAGCTGTCGGCCATTTCCGAACAGATGACCCAGGGCATCCAGAACGTCACCGACAAAGCCAATACCGTCTCGTCCGCGGCCGAGGAAATGAACGCCAACATGAACAACGTGGCCGCCGCCATGGAGCAGTCCGCCACCAACACCAACATGGTAGCCACCGCCGCCGAGGAGATGTCCTCCACCATCGGAGAAATCGCGCGGAATTCCGAAAAGGCCCGCGGTATTTCCGACGAAGCGGCCAGCAAGGCCACCACCGCCTCCACCAATATGGATGAGTTGGGCAACGCGGCCAACTCCATCGGCAAAGTGGTGGAGACCATCACCGAAATCTCCGAACAGGTAAACCTGCTGGCTCTGAACGCCACCATCGAGGCGGCCCGTGCCGGCGAGGCCGGCAAGGGCTTTGCCGTGGTGGCCAACGAGATCAAGGAACTGGCCAAGCAGACCGCCGAGGCCACCGGGGACATCAAGCAGAAGATCGAGGGGATTCAGGGTACAACAACTACCACCGTAGACCAGATTACCGAGATTACCGAGGTAATCAACGACGTCAACGAGGTGGTGACGAACATCGCCACTTCCGTAGAAGAACAATCGGCGGCCACCAAGGAAATCGCCAACAACGTGGCCCAGGCTTCCACCGGTATTCAGGAGGTCAACGAAAACGTCAATCAGAGTTCTGCCGTCTCTGCTGAAATCTCCCAGGACATTGCCGGCGTGAGCACCTCCATGGACGAGATGTCCAACAGCAGCGGCCAGGTCAATCTCAGCGCCCAGGAATTATCCCAATTGTCCGAAAGCCTTAAGCAGATGGTGGAGCAGTTCAAAGTGTAACTCTTAAACCAAGTCACCAAAAACGCCAGGCAAGCAGTCAATGAGAATAAACCCGTTTTGCTTCTCTGGCGGTTTTGTGTGAGTGATCGAACTTTTTATCGGCCGTTCGTCTTCATCCAAGGCTTATCCATTTGACCTGAATCGGCGGCTTCGATATGATGCCTTTTGATGCACACCTTACAACATCCTCCAAAAAAAAAGGAAATCAGTTGCCGGCTCACGCGGACCCTCCTTTTTTACGTCCGGGAGCAGAATAACGGATTGTTGGGCGATCTTCTGTCCGGACTGCCCCTGAACGAGGCCTATCTGCTGGACACCAACAACTGGATCTCTCACGAATTGCTTCAGGTGCTCTACCGACGCATGATCGAAATGCTGGGGGACGAAAATGCCGTCTACCATATGGCCCTGGCCTCAAGGCGCTTTCGCTCCATGGGATTTCTGGATCGCGTAGCGCGGCTGCTCGACAATCCTCGCCTGATTTACTCCCAGGCGCCCATTTACAATCGTTTCCTGAAACTCAACGGCAGTGTTTATATCCACGAGATCGGTTCCTCCCGGGTACTACTGGAAGACCGCTACCACGACAGCCGCCAGAAGACCCGGTTTGACTGCGATTACACCCGCGGCATTATAGCCGGCATTCCCACCATGTTCGGCCTGCCCCTGGCGGATGTGGAAGAGATCGAGTGCCAGGTGGCCGCCGCAAAATACGGTCCCCGAACCTGGCCGGACAAACCGCGCCAGGATTGCAAAGGCTGTTTTTACCGGGTCCGGTGGATTCCCAAAAAGCCTTTTTTTCTCAAACGTTTTTTCCTGGGGGCAAAAAACCGCCAACAGGCCGTCGAAGACCTGGTGCAGGCCAATCGCTTGATCCAGGCCAAATACGATGAAGTCAAAGCCCTGATGCAGGACCTGGAACGGACCAATCGGGATCTTCTTGAATCCAAGCGGGAAATGGAAAACCAAAGAGCCCTGCTCATGGATTCCGAGCGCAAGTATCGTCTGCTGGCGGAAAACGTGTCCGACATCATCTGGGTTGTCAGTCTCGATACCCTGGCCTTCGATTACATCAGTCCCGCCGTAAAAAAACAACGCGGCTTTACGGCAGAGGAAGCCATGGCCTTGAGCCTCGAACAATCCATGTCCTCCGAATCCTTTGTCAGGGTGACAAAAATTCTCGAGGCGGAACTGGCCCGGGACAACCAGCCGGGCATCGATCCCCAGCGAACCGTAACCGTCGAGGTGGAACAATCCCTCAAAGGGGGCGGCTATACCTGGTCGGAGGCCACCGTTTCCTTCGTTCGCGATGCCAAGGGAAAGCCGACGGCGATTATGGGGGCAACCCGGAATATCTCCGAGCGCAAAAAAGCCCAGCAGGCCCTTATCGAAAGCGAAAAAAAATACCGCGATCTGTTTGAAAACGGTTCGGATCTCATCTGCCTCCACGATCTTGACGGCCAGCTTCTGGAAACCAACCTGGCCTACAAGGAAGAGTATGGATGGTCAAAGGAGCATCTTCAGGGCGTCAACATCCGGGAATTCATCCCCGAGCGATACCGGGCCGAGTTCGACGCATACATGGAGCGGATTCTGGAAAAGGGCAGTGATGAGGGCTACCTGAAAACCTACGCCAGTTCTGGCGAAGAAGTGCTGTTGGAGTACCACAATCGGCTCATTATAGATGACCGGGGCCGGCCCAAGGCGGTTCAGGGCGCGGCTAGGGATGTCACCGAACGCCTGCGGTATGAAAAGGCACTTAAGGAAAGCGAAGAGAAATACAGGAACCTGGTGCAACACGCGCCCGCCGGAATCTATGAATTCGACATGCAAACCGCCAAGTTTATCAGCGTAAATGAGGTGATATGCGAATACACGGGGTTCAGCCGCGATGAGCTACTCGAGATGGATCCGTATTCCCTGCTTTGCGAAGAGAGCAAAGACACCCTGGATCAACTCATCAATCGTGTCTACAGGGAGACACCGCGGGAACTTTCGGCCGAATACAAGTTCGCCGGGAAAAACGGACAAGAATTTTGGGTGCTGGCCAACTTCCGCTTTTTCTATAATGACGGCGTTCCCAAGCTCGCCATGGCCGTGGTCCACGACCTGACGGAAATCAAAAATGCGGAAACGGAAAAAAAAGCCCTCGAAGCCAAACTCCAGAACGCAAAAAAGCTGGAATTGCTGGGCACCCTGGCCGGGGGCGTGGCCCACGACCTGAACAATATTCTCAGTGGTATCGTCAGTTATCCCGACCTTCTGCTGCTGGACCTGGATGCGGACAGTCCGCTGCGCAAGCCTTTGCTGACCATCAAGCAATCGGGATTGAAAGCGTCGGCCATCGTCCAGGATCTGTTGACCCTGGCACGCCGAAACGTGGCCATAAAAAACGTGATCGATCTCAACAAGTTCGTAAAAGACTTTGTTGCCACACCGGAATGCCTTAAAATTGTCGGATATCATCCCGACATCACCCTTGAAACCGACTTGGGAAAAGGCCTTTGCCATGTGTACGGATCGGAATCGCATCTATCCAAAACGGTGATGAACCTGGTCAGCAATGCCGCTGACGCCATGCCCGCCGGGGGGACGATTTCCATTGCCACCCGGGACTTTTACCTGGATCGGTCCTACACGGGTTTTGAAGTCGTTCCCCAAGGGGAGTATGCCATCCTCGAGGTGTCCGACACGGGTATCGGCATGATCCATTCCGATCTGGAAAAGATTTTCGAGCCCTTTTACACCAGAAAAGCTCAGGGCCGCAGCGGTACCGGGCTGGGTATGTCGGTCGTATGGGGAACGGTTAAGGATCACGACGGATATATTGACATCACCACCGAGGAAGGAACCGGAACCACCTTTACGCTCTATTTTCCCGCCTCGCGATCGGAACTGCCGGAATCGGCCCCGATCCGCATCGACGACTATTTAGGTAAAGGCGAGTCAATTCTCATCGTAGACGATTCGCCGGAACAAAGGGATTTGATCGGCCGCATGATGCAGCGGCTCGGTTATGCTGCGGACAAGGCGGATTCGGGGGAAACGGCCGTGGCCATGGCGGCGGACAAGAACTACGACCTGATGATCCTCGACATGATCATGCCCCCCGGCATTGACGGGCTGGAAACCTACCGGCGGGTCCTCGAAAAAGTACCCCACCAGAAAGCGGTCATCGCCAGCGGTTACTCGAAGTCCGACCGGGTCGAAGCGGCCCAGCGCCTGGGCGCCGGCAGCTACATCAAAAAGCCGTTTACCCTCGAAAAAATCGGGATAGCCGTCAGAAACGAACTGGATCGATAGTTCCTGCCTCGATCGTCCCCCACTTAATCGATTCGCTCAAGCCGGCTACAGGCACCCGAAAAACCTCCGGTTAACGTGGAGAAGAATCAGGAGCCTGCCTTGCCTTTGCAAACCCCGCAGAGGCTGCATCGGGAGGGATCGGCCGGACAGGGGGCCGAGGTACGCCCGACCAGGGCCCGCTGGTACTCTTTCCAAAGGAAGGCCTTGTCGATGCCCGAATCGATGATATCCCATGGGAAAGGTTCGTCGGCATCACGCTCGCGGTGGACGTAAAAATGGGGGTTGAGGGGGGAAGATTTAAAGGTCTGGGGCCAGTTGCCCCTGTTTCTATGGCCCAGTAGCAGGATGTCCGCCACCCGTCGGTCGCCCCGGGCAATGATTCCCTGCAGGTAGGCCCACCGGGGTACGTCGGCGTGAACCCGCACGTTGGCCGTCTTCTTCAGACCTGTTTTTACGATCTTGATTTTCTGTTTCAACGTGGCCACCTCGTCCATGGCGACCCATTGGAAAGGAGTGAAAGCCTTGGGCACGAAAGAACTCAGGCTTACGGTAATGGTTCCGATATGCCCCTTCCCCCGGCTGGTCTTTAGAAATCGGTGTTTGATCCGCTTGACCAGTTCCACGATGGCATTCACATCTTCCTCGGTTTCCGTGGGCAGGCCGATCATGAAATAGACTTTCAGATTGGGAATACCGGCATTGACGAGAATGTCGGCCGCGGCAATCACGTGATCTTCGGTGATGCCTTTGTTGACCACCCGGCGCATTCGCTCGCTGCCGGCGTCCGGGGCGATGGTGGCCGTCTTGACCTGGCTATTTTTCAGCGCCGCCACCAGCGCACCATCCAGGGCATCGGCCCGCAGGCTGCTGAACGAGAATCGAATCTCCCCATTGCGATCCGTGCCGCACAACTTTTCGATACCTGGCAGATCGGAAACCGCGGCGCCCACCAATCCGATGCGGTCGGTCAAGGCGCAGCCCTTTTCTACCTGTTTTATAAGAAGATCCAGGGGACGGTACCGCGGCGGTCGATAGATATACCCGGCGCTGCAAAACCGGCATCCATGGGGGCAGCCCCGGGAAACTTCGATCAGGTAGGTGTCGTCGAAGGTGGTGTCCGGCGTCAAAATGGTGCTGGCCGTGGGAAGACCAGACAAGTCCGATACCATCCGGCGCTGAATCAAGGCAGGGACATCGGCTATGGTTTCAATCGTTTCGAGACGGCCGTCAGGCAGGTAGTGGGGCTGGTAAAAGGACGGCGCATAAAAGCCGGGAATGGCAACGGCCAATTGCCGCAGGTGCTTCTCTCTTTCAATGGATGGATCGAAGGCCCGGAAAAAATCGGTCAAAAGGGCCTCTGCCTCCCCCAGCAGGAACCCATCGACAAATGGGGCCAACGGTTCCGGATTTAGAAAACAGAGGACGCCCCCTGCCAGCACGAGGGGGAGAGCGGCAGTGCGCCGACTGGCTGGCAGGGGGAGTCCTGCTGTTTCCAGGATGGATAGAACGGCAGGTGCATCGTTCTCATAAGAGATCGAAAAGGCAATGATGTCGAAGTCTTCGATGGGCATCCGAGACTCGACCGTCAGCACCCGGCCGGCTTTACCGCCATCCTGTTCCGGTAAAAACGCTCGCTCGCAGACCGCATGGTCGATATCGTTGATCAGCCGGTATACGGTCTGGAACCCCAGATTGGACATCCCCACATGATAGGTGTTGGGATAGACCAAGGCCACGCGAATACGACCGGCCGGGGATTTTCGGATCGCACCCCGTTCGGCCGACATACGCTTTTCAAACGCCTGTACAGATGCTCTTGCCATGGTTGGTTACCGGACATCGTCCGCGCAAGCAGTCCTGAGCAGCCGTTTATCAGGCTCTCATCGAATCCGTCACGGCCTCTGTATCCAGCGGCACCTGCATGGAGAAAATTCGGCCAGACTGCCGGCGATCTTCGCCGCTGCGACGCTCGATACCGCTGCGACGTTCAGGGATGCACAAGGCGTAAGAATACTCACGCCGATCCCGGCCCATCCGGCGGCCGCCTGTCAGGTAATGGTTGCATTGATCTGGCTGCATCATCCTCCCTCAGGTTCAACGTGAAACCGGCATAGACGTATGGGTTCAGATTGCCTGGGAACCGATTCAATCGGCTTTTCGTCTCAGGAAGGTCGGGACGTCCAAGTCGTCGTTATCGATGACGATTCCCTTGTATTCCCGGCACAAGTCGTTGCCGGGCATATCATTCACGGCCTGCTGGCGGCGAATGAAGGTGGGCCGGTCCAGTTCCGCACTGCGGGCCAGATCCGCCGGAGTAATGTCACGCACCTTTCCGCCGTAGGTCGGATCCACGACCTTGGGGGCCGCCTGCTTTTCCTTATCCTTTTCCCCGATACCCGTGGCGATGACGGTCACGCTCATCTCGTCGCCAACACTGTCGTCGATCACCGCCCCCCAGATGATTTCGGCATCCTCGCCTACTTCGTTGTAGATGCGTTCGGAGGCTTCGGTCATTTCCTCCATGGTGAGGTCGCTGTTGGAGGTGATGTTCATCAGTACGCCCTTGGCGCCCGAGATGTTGATGTCCTCGAGCAGCGGATGTGAAATCGCCCGTTCGGCGGCCTCCAGGGCCCGGTTCTCACCGCTGGAGATACCGATGCCCATGATGGCCATACCGGCCCGGGACATGGTGGTCTTGACGTCGGCAAAATCCAGGTTCACCAGGCCGGGCATCATGATCAGATCGGTAATTCCCTTGACCGAATGCAGCAGGATCTCGTCGGCTTTTCTGAACATGTCGACCATCTTGGCGTTCTTGGATGCCAGTCCCCGCAGCCGGTCGTTGGGAATGGTGATCACCGTGTCGGCGGACTTTTTCAACTCCAGAATGCCCTCTTCAGCCTGCTTGGCCCGTTTTCGTCCCTCGAAGGAAAAGGGACGGCTGACCACGGCCACAGTGAGGATGCCCATTTCCTTGCAGAGCCGGGCGATGACCGGCGCTGCACCGGTCCCCGTGCCGCCGCCGAAACCGGCGGTGATAAACACCATGTGTGAATCGGACAGGGCTTCTTTGATCATGTCCGCGTTTTCCAGGGCTGCATCCCGCCCCACCTGCGGATTGGCGCCGGCACCGAGGCCTTCGGTAATCTTGGTGCCAAGCTGCATGCGCACCTCCGCCTGCGATACATCCAGAGCCTGGGCGTCGGTGTTGGCGGAAATAAACTTGACGCCCTGCAGGTTGCTGGCGATCATGTTGTTGATCGCGTTGCCTCCCGCTCCGCCAACACCAATCACTTTGATTTTTGCCGAGTTCTCATTTTCCACGTACGTAAACATGTTGGTCATTTTCTCCCCCTTTGCTTGTGTTGCCCATAGCGGCGCTTGCCTGTACGCCTTGGTTTTAAGTTTCCTATCCATTAAATCACGTCTTTGAACCACTTCTTCATCCGGGCGATAAGGCTGTTGAAAATATTCCTGTCCCGGATTCTGAACTTTTTCTCCGGCTCCTTTTTGGCGCCGTATATGACCAGCCCCACACCGGTGGCATACATGGGATTGTTGACCACATCGGTGAGGCCGCCGATTCCCCGGGGTCTGCCCAGCCGCGTCGGAACCCCGAAAATAGCTTCAGCAATGTCGGTGGCACCGTCCAACAGGGAAGTACCGCCGGAGAGGACCATCCCTGAGGCGATCATGTTCTCCATGCCGGCCCGAAAAATTTCGCGCTGAAGCAGGGTGAAAATCTCCTCCATGCGTGGCTCGAGAATTTCTCCCAGCACCTGGCGAGGCAGCTTGCGCGGCTCGCGTCCGCCCATACCCGGCACTTCGATGGTTTCGTCCGGGCTGATGGCCGCCGCGTTGCAAGTACCGAATTTACGTTTGATGCGCTCAGCCTCGTTGGCGGGAGCCCGCACCCCGATGGCGATATCGTTGGTCAGGTTGTCGCCTCCCAGGGCCAGAACGAAGGTGTGTTTGATGTTGTTGCCCGAAAAGATGGCCAGGTCGCTGGTGCCGCCGCCCAGGTCGATAAGTCCAGTACCCAGCTGCTTCTCCTCTTCGGTCAGCACCGCTTCGCCTGAAGCCAGGCTTTCCAGGACGATGTCGCACACATCCAGCCCGGCCCGGTTGGCGCACTTGACGATGTTGTGGGCCGAGGTAACCGCGCCGGTCACGATATGGATCTTGGCTTCCAGCCGCACACCGGCCATTCCCACCGGGTTCTGGATACCCACCTGGTCATCGACGATGTACTCCTGGGGCAGCACGTGGATCACTTCCCGGTCCATGGGGATGGCCACTGCCCGGGCCGCGTCGATGACCCGTTCCACGTCCTGGGGTGTAATTTCCTGTCCCTTGATGGCCACGATGCCCCGACTGTTGAAACCGGTGATGTGTCCCCCGGCGATGCCGGCGTATACCGAGGAAATCTCGCAGCCGGCCATCAGTTCGGCCTCCTCGACAGCCTTTTTGATGGAATCCACCGTGGACTCGATGTTGACCACGACACCTTTTCTCAGCCCGATGGATGGATGGGTGCCGATGCCGATGATATTGATCTCGCGGCCCGTCACCTCCCCCACCACGGCGCAAATCTTGGTCGTACCGATATCCAGGCCGACGACGATATTGCCCTCTTTGGCTCCGTGCAACTTACACCTCCTTATCGTCCGCATCGGACGGAACTGCCGACGCCAGCGTCACCACGATCCGATCGAGATCGAACAGATCGATGACGCGAAACGTGTTCAGCCGGCTGTCTTTTTCCATTTTTGCCAGTAATTTTTTCAAAATGTCGCATTTCCGGCGATACTGCCCGAATCCCAGTTTTATGGCCCGGTTGGCTTCACCAACCGCCACAGTGATCCCGATTTCCCGATCCACCTGGATCCGACGGATGGAAGGCAGCGACAGGGGACCACCGGATTCTCTGGCCAGGGTCAAAAGGCGCATCACCGCTTCGTAAGCTTCGGTTTCTGGCTGGCCTGCGACAGGCAAGTCGGCATTGCTCAACCCCTGAACCCGTGGCAGGTCATCTGCGCTCGTGGGACCCTGGCGTTTGAATGCCCTGCCCTCGGCATTGATCAAAAATCCCAGTCCATCTTCCATCTCCAAAAAGGCCAGGGGCCGCTCCTCGGTGATGTGCAGTTCCAATCCCGACGGGATTTTGCGGCTGACAGTGGCTTCGGCGATCCAGGGGTCGGCCAGCAGCCGTTTGCGGGTGGTCGCCAGGTTGACGGCCAGGATATTGATATCCTTTCCAATCTCGGCGATGTCGAGCACCTGCTCCCGGCTGAGACGCCGGATGCCGGTCACCTCGATCTGACGGGCCGTGAATTGATCGGCCTGGGTAAAATAGTCGTGGGCCAAAATGAAGGCCGTGCTGGTTGCCGCCAGCAAAAGCAATCCCGCAAGCACCCGCAGGCCTGAACCGATTCGGCGGCGTAGCAGATCCCGGTTTACCGAGCGCTTTTTCTTGAATCGGTTTTTGCGTTTGGGCTTGGTCATAGCGTTTTGGGTTCAGCGTTTCGAGTTTTGGGTTCGGGATTTTCGGTCACCGATCACAGCTCACAATTCCTCAATCCTTGAATTCCCCAATTCCTCAATGTTGTCTTCCTTCATCCCTCGTTCATCGTCCGTCATCAGCTCTTTCTTCTTTCCAAAAACATCTCACCCACCCGATACACATCTCCAGCTCCCAGGGTCAGCAGCAGATCGCCGGGGGCCAGGTTCGTTTCCAGGTGATCGACGCAGGCCGCCAAGCTGTCCAGGCAAATCACGTCGCGATGGCCGTGGGCTCGGATGCTTTGCGCCAGAATTTCACTGCTCACTCCGGAGATGGGCGCTTCGCTGGCCGCGTAGATGGGCAAAACCACCAGCACGTCGCTGTTGTTGAACGAACGGGTGAACTCTTCCAGCAGCGCCCGGGTCCGGGTATAGCGGTGGGGTTGAAATACCACCACCTTGCGGTGTCGGGGCCAGTTCTCCTTTACGGCTTCCAGGGTCACCTGGATTTCCGTTGGGTGGTGCCCGTAGTCGTCCACCACGGTAATACCGTCGATCTCCCCTTTGATCTCCAACCGTCGCTGCACCCCTTCGGCAGTTTCCAAGGACCGCTTGATGGCCTCCAGGGGAATATCCAGTTCCCGGCCGACGGCAATAGCGGCCAGGGCGTTGTAAACGTTGTGCAGTCCCGGAATGGACAGGGTGAATTCTCCCAGGTCCTCCCCCCGATGAAACACAGTAAACCGGCTTTTCATTTCGCCAAAACGGATGTCGCGGGCCTGGTAATCGGCCTGGGTGCTCTGCCCGTAAGTGGTCAACCGTTTCTTGATCCGGGGGAGGAGGCCCTGAAGCGGTTCGCTGTCCAGGCAGAGCACGGCCAGGCCGTAAAAAGGAATCCGGTCGATAAAATCGAGGAATACCTGTTTGATCGCATCCATGTCCCGGTAAAAATCGAGGTGCTCCCTGTCGATATTCGTGACCACGGCGATGGCCGGAGAGAACTTGAGAAAGGAGCCGTCGCTTTCGTCGGCCTCGGCCACGATAAAATCGCCTTTTCCCAGGACCGCGTTGCGGCCGATGCCCTTGAGCTTGCCGCCGATCACCACGGTGGGGTCCAGTCCGCCTTCGGCCAGCACGCCGGAAACCAGGGAAGTGGTGGAGGTCTTGCCATGGGCGCCGGCGATCGCCACGCTGTATTTGAGCCGCATCAGTTCCGCCAGCATCTCGGCCCGGGGAATCACCGGGATCGCCGCTTGGCGGGCTGCGGCCACTTCGGGGTTCTTGGCATCGATGGCCGAGGAGACCACCACCACATCGGCGTTTTCGATCTGTTCAGCCCGATGGCCCACATGAATGCGCCCACCCAGCCGGGTCAGATTGTCGGTAATGTCCGAAGATTTCAAATCGGATCCGGAAACCCGGTAGCCCAGGTTCAGGAGCAGTTCGGCGATGCCGCTCATGCCGATGCCGCCGATGCCGACAAAATGGATGTGGTATTTCTTCAGGTACATGATTCGTCACACAATAAATTATAGCAATCTTCGACGATGAACTCCGCCGCTTCGGGTCTGCCCAACATTTTGGACCGGTAGGCCATGTCGGCCAGCATCGCCGGATTCTCGGCCAGCCGATCCAACCGCCCGGCCAGTTCGGCGCCGGAAAGATCCCTTTCGAGCACCATCTGCGCGGCGCCTGCGTCCACCAGAGCCCGGGCGTTGAATTCCTGATGGTTGTCGGCAGCATACGGATACGGAACGAACAGGGCCGCCTTGCCTAAAGCCGTCAACTCGGCCACGGTGGTGGCGCCGGCCCGGCAGACCACCAGATCCGCCCGGCGGTAGCGCGAAGCCATGTCGTGGAAAAAGGCCTTCACCTCGGCATCGATGCCGGCCTCGGCATAGGCACGGGCCACCTGCTCCTGGTCAGCGGCACCGGTCTGATGCACGATGCAGATGCGATCTTTTTGTCTCAGGTGCACAAGGGCCGCCACGAAGGCCATATTGATGGCGTGTGCGCCCTGGCTGCCTCCGACGACCAGGACCGTAAATACCTTTTTCTCCTGGATTTCGACATCCCCGCCCTCGATGAACGATTGGCGGACCGGATTGCCGCTGACCCGTTTTTTCCCGGGGTCGATCCGGCCACGGGTGGCTTCGAAACTGAGGTAAATCCGCCGGGCAACCGGAAACAGAAGGCGGTTGGTGATCCCCGGCACCGTGTTCTGCTCACAGATCACCACCGGGATTCTTTTGAACCAGGCGGCCATGGCCACCGGACCGGCGGCATATCCACCCACACCGACGACCAGATCGGCCCGCATTTCTCTGAGGATACCGGCAGCCTGGAACAGGGCAATGGGAATCTTCAGCCCCGCCCGGGCCTTGGCCCACAGCCCCCTGCCCTTGATCCCTTCGATAGAAACGGTTCGCTGGGGATAGCCGGCCCTTTCCAGGGCGGCTTTTTCAAAGGGATTGCCGACCCCCACGAAGAGAATTTGATTTTGCGGATCTTTCATCCGGAACGCTTCCGCCACGGCAATGCCGGGAAACAAATGGCCGCCGGTGCCGCCGCCGGCAATGGCCACATTAAACGACCGCCGGATATTTTCGGTTTCAGTCGCGCGCATCCCGTGCTCCGATATTCATCATGATGCCCATCGCCGCCATGTTGATCAGCAGGCTTGTGCCGCCGTAACTGAGAAACGGCAGGGTCAGCCCCTTGGTGGGCAATAGCCCCATGGCCACCCCCATATTGATGCATACCTGCATACCGATGGTTACCGTAATGCCCATGGCCAGAAATGCGCCGAAAGGGTCCCTCGTGTTGCGGGCGATGCGGATGCCCCGCATGAGCATGACGGTGTAGAGCAGAATCACGGCCATCACCCCCACAAGCCCCAGTTCCTCTCCGACAACGGAAAAAATGTAATCCGTGTGGGGTTCGGGAAGATAAAACAGCTTCTGGTAGCCCTTGCCGAGACCGACCCCGGTAAGCCCCCCGGTGCCGAAAGCCATCAGCGAGTGAATGGTCTGCCACCCGGCGTCGGTCGGATCCTTCCAGGGATCCAGAAAAATCAACAATCGCTTGAGCCGATAATCGGCCTGGGTCATGACCCACACGCCCACGGGCACGAGCAGCAAAAACACGGAAAAAAGGTGGGTCAGACGGCAACCGCCCACAAAAAGCATGATCCACGTCAGGGCCGAAAAAATCACCACCGATCCGAAATCGGGCTGAGCCAGCAGCAAGGCGGCAAAGACGCCCAGAACGAGAAAATGGGGCATGAATCCAACAGAAAAATCGCGCAGCAGTTCTCCTTTTTTACTCATGGAATAGGCCAGATAGATCACCAGCGCCAGGCGGGCCACTTCCGAGGGCTGAAAGCGTAGCGCCCCCAATTGCAGCCAGCGGGTCGAATTGTTGACGCTCACGCCCCATCCTGTGAAAGCCACAGCAACCAGCATCGCCATGGAAATGGCCAGAAGCGGATAGACGAGCACCCGGTAAATGCGGTAGGGAATATAGCTGAAACCCACCAGCACCACGATGCCGATAAGCGAGAAAACAGCCTGCTTTTTTAAAAAGAAGTAATCGCTGCCGAACTTTTTCAGGGCCATGGCGCCGCTGGCACTGTAGACCATGACGATGCCCATGCCCACCAGCATCAGCACGGGGAACAGCAGTCCCAGGTCATAGACTAACGGCTGCACGCCTTTTCTTTTTATGGCTGTGCTCATCCCAACATCTCCACGGCTTGCCGGAACCGTTCTCCGCGCTGGGCATAGTTTTCAAACATGTCGAAACTGGAACATGCCGGAGAGAGCAGTACGGTATCTCCCGGCTCGGCCTTCTCCAGTGCTTTTTCCACCGCCGCCTGCATGGATCCCGCTTCGACGATTCCTTTTTTCGGATCGCCGGCCAGGGCCGTAACGATCTCGTCCCGCGCTTCTCCCATGGCCACCAGGGTTTTGACGTGCTCCCGTACCCTGGATTTGAGCAGAGTGAAGTCTCCTTTTTTGTTTCTCCCGCCCATGATCAGAATCACCGGCCGGTCGAAGCATTCCAGGGCTCTGTTGACTGCATCCACATTGGTGGCCTTGGAGTCGTTGACAAAGCGCACCCCGCGAACCTCGCCCACCGTTTCCAGACGGTGGGGCAGCCCCTTGAAATCATCGATGGCCTGCTGGATCCCTGCGTCGGTGGCCCCATGCTCCCGGGCTGCCAGACAGGCAGCGGCAACATTCTCCCGATTGTGGGGACCGATCAGTCCGCTTTTCTCCATGGAGAAACTGCTGTGCTCGCGGCCTCCGTTGACCATCAGGATCCGGTCCCGTAAAATCTTTGCGCCCTTGACAACAGCTCTTTCCGAAAACAGCAGACAACGGGATTCGGGGCGGTGTTTATCCAACATGGCCACCACGGTTGCATCCATTTTATTGAGAACCGCCGCATCGTTGGCCTGCTGGTTGGCGAAAATGCGCCATTTTGATTCCGCGTAGGCGTTGAAGGAGGCGTAGCGGTCCAGGTGATCGTCGCTGATATTGAGCATTACGGCAGTAGCCGGACGAAAATAGAGGACGGTGTCCAACTGAAAACTGCTCACTTCGACCACCACCACATCGGCCTGATCCCGGGGTTCATCGGCATAGGCAATCAGCGGCGTTCCGATGTTCCCGCCCACAAAGACCCGCTTGCCGCTCTTTTTCAACATCTCTCCGATCAGCTCCGTCGTGGTCGTCTTGCCGTTGGTGCCGGTGACCGCCAGGATCGGCTCCCGGACAAAGCGCGAGGCCAGCTCCATCTCTCCGATCACCGGGATTCCCCGAGCCCAGGCCGGTTCCAAAACCGGCATCGTGTGCGGCACACCGGGGCTGAGCACCACCAGGTCGGCGTTCGAAAAATCCTGGCTGTCATGCCCCCCCAGCTTCAATTCCACATCCAGTCCCTTCAAGGCGGCAATCGGGGCGGCCAGCGATTCGGCCGGCGCACGGTCCGTCACGGTAACCTGCGCTTCGCGGCGTACCAGGAACCGGGCTGCGGCCACGCCCGATTTTCCCAATCCCACCACAACCACTTGTTTATGCCGAAGGTTCATGGATTCTTATTTCTTTCCTCTTCCCTCGTCCCTCGCCTGTCTTCCGCCCCTACCTCAACTTCAACGTACTCATGGAAACCAAAGCCAGCGCAATGGCGATAATCCAGAAGCGCACGATCACCTTGGGCTCGGGCCATCCTTTCAGTTCGAAGTGGTGATGCAAAGGCGCCATACGGAAGATGCGGCGGCCCTTGGTCATCTTGAAAAACCCCACCTGAAAAATCACCGAAAGGGCTTCGATGACGAACAACCCGCCCACCAGCACCAGCAGGATCTCCTGTTTGGTAATCACGGCCACCGTCCCTAAAGAGGCCCCCATGGCAAGGGAACCCACATCACCCATGAAGACCTGTGCCGGGTAGGCGTTGAACCACAGAAAGCCCAGCCCGGCACCGGCTAGGGCGCCGCAATAGACGGTAATCTCTCCGCAGCCCGCCACCGGGGTGATCTGCAGATACTCGGCAATACGCGCATGGCCGGCCACATAGGCGAAAATCATATACGTCGTGGCGGCAATGGTCACAGGACCGATGGCCAGACCGTCCAGGCCGTCGGTCAGGTTGACGGCATTGGAAGCGCCCACGATCACCAGGGCGGCAAAGGGAATGTAGCCCCATCCCGGGTCCGGGGTCAGGCGCTTGAAGAACGGCACGCTGAGCTTGGTGGAGAAGTCGGGAACCAGATAGGCCAGCAGGCCAATCAGCAATGCAAGCAATACCTGGAGGGCCATTTTCTGGCGGGCGGTGAGGCCCAAATTTCGTTTTTTCACCTGCATCAGGTAGTCGTCGATAAAGCCGATGGTTCCGAATCCCAGCGTGGCCAGCAGCGTGATCCACACATAGCGGTTGGTCAGATCGGCCCAAAGCATCGTGGCGCCGGTCACGGCAAAGATGATCAGAACGCCGCCCATGGTCGGGGTACCGGCCTTTTTCTGATGCTCCTTGGGGCCTTCCTCTCGGATGTACTGCCCGACCTGCATCGCGGAAAGGCGCCGGATCACCCAGGGTCCCAGCAGAAAGCAGATGAAAAAGGCCGTAAGACTGGCGTAAATGGTCCGGAAGGTGATGTACCGGAACACATTGAAGGCCGCGATGGTGGTGTGCAGCGGATATAAAAGGTGATAGATCATCGGGTTCCTTCTGTTGTCCAACGGACGATTTCTTCCGCCACTTCTTCCATGGCCATACCGCGGGATCCTTTCACCAGGATCTGGTCGCCCGCTCGCAGCTCTTCCCTTAACAGCTCGATAATTTCGGCTTTGGTGCCGACAAAGATACGATCATCGGTCATCCGCCCTTCTCTGGCCCCTTCGGCCACCTCGAAAGCGAAACGCCCGGCCGCATACAACCGGTCGATGCCGGCTTCGCCAACCGCCCGGCCTATCTTTCGGTGCAGGAGGTGGGACAGGTCGCCCAGTTCCAGCATGTCCCCCAGCACGGCATGGGTGCGACCGTCGGCCCGCATGGCCGCCAGGGTCTCGATGGCCGCGGCCATGGATCCCGGATTGGCGTTGTATGTATCGTCCAGCAGCCGGATGCCGCCTTCCAGTTCGCGGATGGCCATTCGCCCGGCACCGGGCGAGAATGCTTCCAGCCCGTCCTTGATGCGGTCCAGGGATATGCCCAGAACCTCGCCTGCCGCCGCCGCGGCCAGGGCGTTGGCCACCATGGCCTGCATCGGCGTGGCCATACGGATGTCGACCTCGCCCGACGGCGTGATCAGTGTGAAGACCAGCCCCTTTCCATCCGGACGGACGTTCTCAGCCCGGATTCCGGACCGTTCAGAAATTCCGAAAAAAAGGACCCGGCAGGGACAACCATCGGCCAGGGCCGCCACCCGGACATCGTCCGCGTTGAGGATGGCCGTTCCGCCGGATCGAATGGTGGTCAGCAGTTCGCCTTTGGCCGCAGCCACGTTGTCCATTGTTCCCAGGCCCTCCAGATGGGCCGGGGCGACATTGGTAATAATTCCCACATCCGGCTGGCAGATCCCTCCCAGACGGGTGATCTCGCCGGGATGATTCATCCCCAGTTCGACAACGGCGGCTTCGTGCTGCGGCGCCCGCCGCAAAAGCGTCAGTGGCAGACCGATATGGTTGTTCAGGTTGCCTTGGGTACTCAGGGTTGCATATTTTCCGGACAACACCTGCTCGGTGAGCATGCGGGTCGAGGTTTTGCCGTTGGAGCCGGTTATCGCCAGGACCTTGAGCGGTTTCCGGTTGCGATTGAACCGGGCCAGATCGCCCAGGGCCACGGTGGTGTCCGCCACGGTCACGCATGCTGCCCCCGATGCCCGCATCCGGTCCAGGGGCAAATCGACCGCCTGGTCCTCAGCCACCACGAACCCCTGGCCCCCTTTTGACAGCACGTCGGCCACGAACCGGTGTCCATCGTGAGACTCGCCGACAATGGCCAAAAAAATACGGTCCGATTCGATGGTGCGCGAATCGATTCCTATGCCGGCAAATTCCCGGCCATCGGTTCCGGAAACCAGTGACCCGCCGGTGGCGGTCAGCACATCGCGGATTGTCCACCTGTAGGATGTCACGGTTTCACGCTCCTGTATGGCCTGCAGCCAGCACCTTCCGGGCGGCTTCGCGATCGTCGAAATGGATCGTCTTGTCGGCCAGGATCTGATAGGTTTCATGTCCTTTGCCGGCAATCAGTACGGCGTCACCGGGTCCTGCCAGTCGGATCGCAATGGCGATGGCCGTCATGCGGTCCGGCTCCACCAGGTATCCGGGGCCGGTCCATTTCTCATCCAAGTTCTCACTAAAGTCTTGGGCGGAAAAACGCCGGTTACCGGTTCGCCGCACACCGACCTCTACCTGGTCGATAATCGCCAGCGGATCCTCGCTGCGGGGATTGTCCGAGGTCACCACCGCCAAATCGCTAAGTCGGGCGGCGATCTCGCCCATGATCGGCCGCTTGCTGTTGTCCCGGTCCCCGCCGCAGCCGAATACGGTGACGATCCTGCCGGAGGTCAGGCTGCGCAGGGCCGTGATGGCGTTTTCCAGTGCATCGGGGGTGTGGGAGTAGTCCACGAAAACGGTCCTCCCAGTGTTATCGGCGATCCGCTCCAATCTGCCGGGCACACAGGGAGTGGCATCGATTCCGGCGGCGATATTCGCAACCGGAATGCCCAACCCCAGGGCCGCGCCGGCGGCACTGAGAATGTTTTCCAGATTGAAATCGCCCACCAGTGGCGATTCGAAAGGGATCTTTCCATAGGCAGAAGCGATAGCGCCGCGAATGCCGGCCAGATCCCGGACAACGCCCAGGGGCGTCAAGTCTCCCTCGCCGTATGCCGCCGTCCGCAGGGCCGCACTGTCCAACATCCCGGCCAGTTCCCTTCCCTTGGGATCGTCCGTGTTGACCACGGCCCGCACGGGGACTTCGCTGTCCACGGGTTTGAGAAATTCGGTGAACAGCCGCTTCTTGCAGGCCCAGTAGCGGTCCATATCGCCGTGGTAGTCCAGATGATCCTGGGTCAGATTGGTGAACACCGCCAGATCGAAACGGCAGCCCTCCACCCGATGCAGGTCCAGGGCATGGGACGAGACTTCCATGACCGCGTGGGTAACGCCCGCATCGGCCATCTGCCTCAAAATGGCCTGCAGTTCCAGCGATTCGGGCGTGGTCACCGGATTGTCGAAAACCTGGTCCGCATAGCGATAATTGATAGTTCCCACCACGCCGGGACGTTTGCCGGCCTGTATCAGCATCTGTTCCAGCAGATAGGTGACGGTGGTCTTGCCGTTGGTGCCGGTGACGCCCACCAGGGTCATCTCCCGGGAGGGCTGACCGTAGAACCGGCAGGCCAGTTGAGCCAGGGCCACCCGGGAGTCCGCCACGCGAACCACCACGGCATCCGCCGTCACCGGCTGGCTGCAAACCACGGCGACGGCCCCCCTGGAAAGCGCATCGGGGATGAACCGGTGCCCGTCCAAAGCCAGCCCTTCCACGGCAACAAACAAGGCCCCAGGGAAGGCCTTGCGGGAATCGTAGCAAATCGCCGTGATTTCCGGGTCCCCGAATCGCTCCCCACCAGTGGTGGAAAGGACGTCCATCCGATCCGTGAGCGTTGAAAGCTTCATCCTTTGGCCCTGTTGCCCCGGGACACCCGCAACCGGTCGGCGTCGGTTCCCGGGGGGATATTGAGATAACTCAGGGTTTCCAGAGCGATCCGGCGAAAAGCGGGAGCTGCAACGATGCCGCCGTAGTTCTGGTCGCCGGGCTCATCGACGATCACCAGGATGGTCAGCTCCGGATGATCTGCCGGAGCGAATCCCAGGAAGGAGGCCAGATAGCGCCCCTTGGCATAGGTGCCGCTGTCGTCGATCTTCTGGGCCGTGCCGGTTTTGCCGCAAACGCTGTACCCCTCAAGAGCCGCGTTTACGCCCGTACCGCCCTCGGTAATGACGGTTTTCAGGATGCGGCGCACCGTCCTGGCCGTCTGCGCGGAAATCACTCGCCGCACCTTCTGGGGGGCATAGGACTTGACTGTTCTTCCTTTACGGTCCGTTACCGCTTTCACCAGCATCGGCTTCATGAGCACACCGTCGTTGGCGATGGCCGATGCGGCCGCGGCCAGTTGGATGGCCGATACCGAAACGCCCTGACCGAAAGAGATGGCACCAGTGTCGATGGCCGACCAGTTTTTGAAGCTGCTCAGGCTACCGACGGTCTCCCCGGGACAGGCGATGCCCGAGCGCTGGCCGAATCCGAAACCTCGCAGGTAGGCATAAAGCTGCTGGGCACCGAGCTTTTCGGCCATTTTGACGGCCCCGATGTTACTCGAGTATTTGACGATCTGCTGCAGCGAAAGCCAGCCGTGGGATTTGGTGTCGTGAATCACGTTCTTGCCAATGCGATATTCGCCGTTCTCGCAATAAAAAATCGTGGAAGGCGAACAGATGTCCTTGTCGATGGCTGCGGCCACACTGAAAATCTTCATCGTCGATCCGGGTTCGAAAGGATCGGTGACAGCCCGGTTGCGCCACAGCTCCCGCCCGTAGTTCCGAAAACGGTTGGGATTGAAAAACGGATACTGGGCCAGCGCCAGAACCTCTCCGGTGGCCGGGGCCATGACGATCGCCATTCCTGAACGCCCTTTGAATTCACTCACCGAGGACTCCAGGGCTCTCTGGGCAATGTGCTGGATGGTGCGGTCGACGGTCAGCACGACATTGTTGCCTTCGGTCGGCGGAAGTTCTCCGACACCTTCGAACCGGTCGTTGTTGGCATCCTTGAGAACGGTGATCTCTTTTTCCCGGCCCTTGAGATCGGCATCGAAATAAAACTCCAATCCTTCTAGGCCGTGGCCGTCGATACCGGAAAAACCGACCAGTTGCGCCGCCAGGGTCTTGCTGGGGTAGTAGCGGCTGTGCTCGGTGATGAGGTCGATGCCCTTCATCTCCAGCTTTCGCACCGCTTCTGCCTGGCTGGGGATGGCCTGACGTTTCAGCCACACGAAAGATCGTTTGGGATTCAGCTTTGCGTATACTTCCCGATGGCGTTGCCCCAAGGCTTTGGCAAGCCGAACGGACGCCGCCTGGCGGTCGGCAAACATATGCGGGTGGGCCGCAATGGACACACTTTCGATACTCACCGCCAGCGGGCTGCCGTTACGGTCGAAAATGGTGCCGCGCTTGCCCTGGACCACCATGGAGCGCTCGTATTGGCCGGCGGCCCGTTCGGAGAGCCAGGCCCCCCTGAACACATGCAGCCGCACGGCCTGGACACAAATGGCCGTAAGGGCCATGAAAAAAATCCCCCCCACGATGCCGGCCCGCAGCCGTGTGCGAGTCGTCGCCTTGGTCGTTGTCATGGCAGTTTCACCGTCCGTTGGGCGTCCGGCATAACCAGGCCCAACCGGGTTCTGGCAATGGTTTCGATTCGCTCCGGCGATTTGAGCCGGGCAAGTTCGATGTTCAGCGTGCTGCGCACCTTGAGCAGCGTTTCGTGACGGTTCTTCTCCTGTTCGATGGCGTAGCCGACATTGACACATTGAACCCGGCACCAGACATAAAACAGGCCTTGCAGGAAAAACAGCGCCATCAGGGCGATCCAGACGCCGGTCATGGCTTTTTGCGGTTTTCGGACCCGACGGTTTTTCGAACGGCTTGCGCTCGTATCCACGCGCCGGCTCATCGGTCGGGCCGCACGTTTCACCGCCCCGGCCATCACAACTTCTCCACGGCTCGAAGCCGTGTGCTGCGTGCCATGGGATTGCTTTGGATCTCCGCATCGGAAGGCCGCATCACCTTGCGCGTCAGCAGGCGCACCGTTGGTCGCCGCCCGCAGGTGCAATGGGGGAAAGACGGCGGGCAGGTGCATGGATTGGCCATCTCCCTAAAACGATGCTTCACAATCCGATCCTCCAACGAGTGAAATGCGAGCACACACAGCCGGCCGGCCGGCTTGAGGAGATCCACGGCCACATCCAAAAAGCCCCTCAGAACCTCCAGTTCCCGGTTCACGGCAATGCGCAGCGCCATGAATACGCGGGTGGCGGGATGGATCCGCTGCGATCGGGATGCGGCGGAGGGAACGGCTTCGGCCACCAGACGGGAAAGCTGACCGGAGGTGGCGATGGGCTGTTTCTGCCGGGCAGCGACCAGATGGCGAGCGATTTTCCCGGCCCATCGTTCTTCGCCATAGCGGCTGAAGGTCTGCGCCAGCTCCCTTTCGCTTAACGTGGCCACCAGATCGGCTGCCGTCACGTTGGATTCGACATTCATGCGCATGTCCAGCGGTTCGTCCCGCATAAAACTGAACCCGCGGTCACTGGCCTCGATCTGGTGCAGCGAAAGCCCGATATCGATGAGAATTCCGTCCACGGATTCGATTCCCAGTCGAGAAAGGATGGACGGGAGGTCCACGAAATTGCCATGGACGATATGAATCTGCAATTCGTCCGCGGGAAGCACACGGCGGGCATGATCGATGGCATCGAGGTCCTGATCCACGCCGACAAAGACACCGTCCGGCGCAATCCGCTCGCAGATACGCCGCGCGTGGCCGCAGCCACCCAGCGTACCGTCCACGATCGTTTTCCCCGGCCGACAGGCCAACATGTCCACGGCCTCTTGGGGCATGGCAGTGACATGGTAGCCGGACACGGGCTAAATCCCCAGTTGGGCAATCTCGCGCCGCACCTGTTCGTTGCCCATATCCTTTTGCTGCAGCCCGTTTTCCCGGTCCCAATTTTCCCGGGACCAGATCTCGAACCGGTCCAGCACGCCCACCAGGACGATCTCCTTCTCCAGTTCGGAGTACTGCTTCAAAAAAGGAGGAATCAGCACACGCCCCTGGGCGTCACACTTGCAGTCCTGGGCGCCGCCGATAAAAAAGCGCTGAAAGCGGCGCATCTCCTCGCTTTTTTCGGGAAGATGAAGTATTTTCTGTTCCAGTTCGGCCCACCGGTCATGGGCATAGGCAAAAAGACAGCTGTCCATGCGGGTGATCATGATACTGTCCGTCCCGCTTTCTTTGATCACTTCACGAAAGCGCGTCGGAACGATGATTCGCCCTTTTGGGTCGATGGTATGAAAGGAGCTTCCCCGAAACATGTGTCACCATTATCATCCACTTCAATCCACTTTCATTGGATAAAAGTACAAATTTTGGTTTGTGTCAAGAAAAAACTTGTATTTCGGAGGAAATTTTTATCAATAATTTTTGAAAGTTAAGCACAAAAAAACCGGGTCGTCAACGGCGTGGAGCAAAGTGGAGCAAAAATCCCCATTATCTTCTAAAAATGGGCATGCGCCCGAAGAGCGGCTTTCGTGCCTCCCCGGACGTTTTTTTGTAAGCGTTAACGGGGTACCGCATCTGCTTTGTTCCCGGGCACTGAAGGTTGACCCAACCGTCTGCGTGCCCGGCGCCTCACATCTACGGCACCCCGTTAACGCTTACCGATCAGGCAGTTGCGGCACATTGGGTATTCCAACCCCGTGAACGGGTACTTTTTTTGGTTGCCTGGATCGACGGTTTCCGATATCGATATTCAGCCATGTGCGCTCCTGCCCCGAAGGTGTAGCGACAAATAAAACCCCAAGCGGAAACCGGACCATTGAAAATCGAGCAATTTTTTTACGGTAGGGACAACTTGGGCTATCTGCTCTATTCCGGCGACAGTGCCCTGGCCATCGATGGCGGCGCCGTTCAGGAGATACTCGCCTTTTTGCGCCTCAACCGGCTGAAGCTGGAACTGGCCACCAACACCCACGGCCATGGCGACCACACCGTCGGTACCCGCGAGCTGGTGAAAGCCACTGGTGCCGACTACCTTGACCACCGGGATTTCGCCGACGGCCAGACCATTGACCTGAACGGTGAGGCGGTAACCGTCCGCCTGACCCCGGGCCACACCATGGATTCGGTAACCTTTGCCGCCGGGGATTTTCTGATCACGGGCGACACCCTGTTCAACGGGACCGTGGGCAACTGCTTTTCGGGAGACCTGAAGGCTTTCTACCGATCCATCTGCCTGCTCATGGACTACCCCGGAACCATGCGCGTGTACGCCGGCCACGACTATGTCGCCGAATCGCTGGCATTCGCTCGACACCTGACTCCCGACAACGCAGCCATCGACCGTTATGCGGCCCGCTACGACAAGAGCCACGTGGTTTCGACCCTCGAAGAGGAGCGGGCCGTCAACCCCTACCTGCGGTTCGACGACCCGGAAATCGTGCGGTTGGTAGAATCCAGGGGGCTGCCCACGAATACGGCGTACCAGCGCTGGGAAGGAATTATGTCCATCGAATGAAAGCCGTGAGAAAATGAAGCTCATGCCCAAACCCTATTCCCCCGCGCACGAAATGGACGCAGCGGCCCTGACCGCATCCGAGTCGGATCTGCTGGCCGACATCCGTCATCAGGCCAGGGCACACTTCTCACAGGCCAGGGGCAGCCACGATTGGGACCACACCCTGCGGGTACACCGCCTTTGCCGGCATATCGGAACCGCCGAAGGGGCGGACATGCTGGTGGCCGAAGCGGCCGCCTACCTGCACGACATCGGCCGTGCTTACCAGGACCGGTCCAACGGCCACCTCTGCCATGCCGAGAAAGGTGCGGCCATGGCCCGCGAGATGCTGGCAGCCTTTAAAATAGCCGACCGCCGGCGGGAAAACATCATCCACTGCATCGCAGCCCACCGCTTCCGCCGTGGAGAATTTCCGCGGACGCTGGAGGCTCGCGTGGTTTTCGATGCCGACAAACTGGATGCCATCGGTGCGGTGGGCATTGCGCGGGCCTTTTTGTTTGCCGGCGAACTCGGTGCACGGCTGCACAGCCCTGAAGTCGATGTGACAAAGGCGCCGGCCTACTCCAGCGACGACACGGGGTACCGGGAATACCTGGTGAAGTTGTCCAAAATCCACGAGCGCATCCTGACCCCCGCCGGACGGTGCCTGGCCAAAGAGCGGCATCGGTTCATGGCCGATTTTTTCGACCGATTTCTGGAGGAATACGAAGGGGAAAAATGACGACTTCGTGAGAAGCTTTTTACAAAGTCGTCTGGAACTCGACTTACAAGAACAGCAAAATTGGCTGGATAGCATTGGAGGTGCAAACAACATGACAATGAACAGAGTAGAGAAAATCGATAACCGGGTCCGTGTGAAGCATGTCCTGATCAGCGTCTCAGACAAGACCGGCCTGGAAACCTTCGTTCCCCGGCTGTTGTCGGTTAATCCGGAACTGCGAATCTTTTCCACCGGCGGCACGTTTGCCCGGCTCAACGAAATCCTGGGTGACCGGGCAACAGGCTGCCTCACCCAGGTGTCCGACTACACCGGTCAGCCGGAAACCCAGGGCGGCCTGGTAAAAACGCTGGATTTCAAGATTTACCTGGGACTTCTCACGGAAACTTACAACGACGCCCATCAGGCAGACCTCACCCGGACACAGGCGGTGCCCATCGACATGGTGGTGGTCAACCTCTACCCGTTCAAGGAAACCATCGCCAAGCCCGGCGTCACCCCGGAGCAGGCCCGGGGCAACATCGACATCGGCGGTCCGTGCATGATCCGCGCCTCGGCCAAGAACTTTATCCGCGTGGCTTCGGTAGTCGATCCGGGCGACTACGATTCCATTGCCGACGAGATGGCCGCCGGCGGCGGCCGCGTTTCCCTGGCCCTGCGCTACCGCCTGGCCTGCAAGGCCTTCGCTCACACGGCCGCCTACGATACGACCATTGCCGGCTACTTTGCCGACACGGCCTTTGCGGATATCGAGAAGGAGTATGATTTATGAAGGCGGATTTCCGATTTCAGACTTCAGACCTCTGACTTCCGGCCTCCGACCTCAGGCAGTCCAATTTCGGGAAGCAATAACGGACTCAACATACTCAACCAACTTAACGAACCCAACCACGAGGAATCCAAATGGCTGACGACCTGAAAAAAATGTACCGCACCATCATGGACGACCACTTTCCCCCTCAAATGGAGATCAGCTTTGTCGATCATGAACAGCGGCAGACCCTTTTTTACGAGAAGGTCACCTGGACCATCGACGGCGTCCAGAAGGGGCTGCGCTACGGTGAAAACCCCGGCCAGGAAGCCGCTCTGTACCGCATGGTCAACGGCAACCTGGTTCTCGGCGAGATCGAGACCATTCAGCCCGGCCAGTACCTGGCATCGGACATTGAACTGCTGCAGTCCGGAAAGCACCCCGGCAAGACCAATCTCACCGACGCGGACAATTCGCTCAATATCCTGCGCTATTTCACGAACCGGCCCACGGCGGTGATCGTCAAACACAACAATCCCTGCGGCGTGGCCCAGGCCGAAACCCTCGAACAGGCCTACGTCAAGGCCAACCTCGCAGATCGAGTGGCCGCCTTCGGCGGTTGTATCGCCCTGAACCGCAGCGTGGACAAGGCCGCCGCCGAGGCGATCTGCAGCCAGTACGCCGAGGTGGTCGTGGCCCCGGATTTCGAGCCGGGGGTCATGGACATTTTTGCTCGCAAAAAGAACCTGCGGGTGATCCGCATCGGCAATATCGACCGGTTGCAGCAGTTTGTCGGAAAGCGCTGCGTCGAATTCAAAAGTCTCATCGACGGCGGCATCATCGCCCAGTGGTCCTTCGTGCCGCAGACACGCACCAAGGAAGACCTGAAGCCGGCCAGTTGCGAAGCCAACGGCAAAACCTACCAGATCGACCGCATGCCCACGGAGAGCGAATATGACGACCTGCTGTTCGGCTGGCTCGTCGAATCGGGGGTCACATCCAATTCAGTACTTTATGTCAAGGATCTGGTCACCGTCGGTATCGGCACCGGCGAGCAGGACCGGGTAGGGGTGGCCGAGATCGCCCGGGACAAAGCCTACCGCAAACTGGCCGACCGTTACAGCTTTGAAGCCTGGCAGACCCCTTACAACGACCTGGACGACAAGGAGAAAAAAGCGGAGATCGACACGCGGGTGGCCGCCGAAAAAGGCGGGCTCATCGGCGCATCCATGATCAGTGACGCGTTCTTTCCCTTCCGGGACGGAGTAGACGTGGGCATCCGCGAAGGGATCACTGCGGTGGTGCAGCCCGGCGGATCGACCAACGATTACCAGTCGATTGAGGCCTGCAATGAGGCCGGGGTGACGATGGTTTACACTGGACAGCGCAGTTTCAAGCACTGAGACCCTTTTTCTTCCCCCAAACCCTTGTTTCATGGGGTTTCGCTGTTGACACGCTTTAAAAATTGCTGTAATGCCACAACATAAGCGTAAATTATTAGGTTCCGTTTCACACCCATCAAAGGAGGAAAAGATGACCAAAGCTGAAATCGTTGAGAAAATGGCAGCCGACGCCGGCATCACCAAAGTTGCCGCCGCCGCCGCACTGGATTCCTTTACCGGCAATGTCGCCAAAGCCCTGAAGAAAAAAGACGGCAAAGTGACCTTGGTGGGCTTCGGAACCTTCATGAAGGTACGCCGCAAAGCCCGCAAGGGACGCAACCCCCAGACCGGCGAAGTCATCAAGATCAAAGCCGCCAACGTTGTGAAATTCAAACCGGGCAAGAAGTTAAGAGACGCTGTGTAAGTACCCACCGCGCAAAATTTCAAAAGGCGACCTGCTTGGCTCGTTGAAGCTGTCAGGTCGCCTTTTTTTATTTTATAGTATTGACGGGCTCGTAAAAAGTACCAAACTCGTCATGCCGGACTTGATCCGGGGCATCCAGAAAGTATTGATTCCGGGCCTATGCCGGAATGACGAAAATATGATAATTTCGACTTTTTACGAGTCCGTCATCAGGTACCCATCGTCTTTCGAAACACCGCCAGCGCCCGGTCCACATCATCTGCGGTCACATGATAGTTGAGTACGGCCCGCATCCGGTCCGGCGCCGTCGGCAGCACGAGTACGCCCCTGTCGGCCAGCCGGGCCACCAGGGAAGGGGCATCCATGCCTTCCTGGACCACGCGAAAGTAGACAATATTGGTGGTGACCCGTTCAGGGTCGATCTGCAGGCCGGGCGTCTGTGCCAGGCCTATGGCCAGTGCCCGGGCGTTGGCATGATCCTCGGCCAGACGATCCACCATTTCGGTCAACGCCACGATACCGGCAGCGGCGATGATGCCTGCCTGGCGCATCCCGCCGCCTACGGATTTTCGCGCCCTTCTCGCCTCGG
This sequence comes from Desulfosarcina widdelii, assembly GCF_009688965.1. Classification (GTDB taxonomy): domain Bacteria; phylum Desulfobacterota; class Desulfobacteria; order Desulfobacterales; family Desulfosarcinaceae; genus Desulfosarcina; species Desulfosarcina widdelii. Next base: position 2,687,463 of record NZ_AP021875.1, read on the forward strand.
CGATGAAGTCCTCATCCCCGCAGACCACCGACCCCACCGGAGCGGCCAGGCCCTTGCTCAGGCAAAAGGTCACCGAATCCGCCGGGCCCGCCAGTTCGGCCGCATTCACACCCAAGGCCACGGCGGCGTTGAAGATGCGTGCGCCGTCGATGTGTAGTTTCAGGCCGTGCCGGGCGGCCAGTTGGCCCACGGACCGGGTGTAGGCCGGTGTCAGCGGCACGCCGTTGCAGCGGTTGTGGGTATTTTCCAGGATGATCAGCCGCGACCGGGGGAAGTGAACATCGTCGGGGCGGATGGCGGCCTCAATGACATCAAGAGCAATGGTGCCGTCCTCGGCGTTGGCCAGGGTGCGCGGGTGGATGCCCCCCAAGGCCGAGGCACCTCCCTGTTCGTAGAAAAACACATGGGACTGGTCGCCCAGAAGAGTTTCACTCCCTCGCCCGCAGTGGGCCAGTTGGGACACCAGATTGCCCATGGTGCCCGAAGAAACCAGAAGGGCTGCCGGCTTTCCCATCCGTTGGGCCGCCATCTCCTCCAGCCGGTTGACAGTAGGGTCTTCCTTGAACACATCGTCCCCCACCTCGGCTTCGGCCATGGCTTTTCTCATGGCCTCCGTCGGCCGGGTGATGGTGTCGGAACGCAGATCGACGATTTCCATAATCGATTATCCTTTGGTGTTAAGGCGCACCTGAATCGCGTTGGCGTGGGCTCCCAGCCCTTCCACATTGGCCAGGCAGATGATATCGCGGGCGTCTTTTTTGAAAGCTTCCGGCGAGTAGCGGATCAGGCTGGTTTTTTTCATGAAATGGTCCACGGAAAGGGCGGAAGAGAAACGCGCCGTGCCTGCCGTGGGCAGAACATGATTGGGACCGGCCACGTAATCGCCCACCGGTTCGGGCGTGTAGTTTCCCAAAAAGATGGCTCCGGCATTGCGCAGTCTCGGGGCCACGTCCATGGCATCGGCCACCTGAAGTTCCAGATGCTCGGGGGCGATGCGGTTGGCCAGATCGATGGCCGTTTCCAGGTTCTCGACCACCATGATGGCGCCGAAAGCGGACAGGCTCTGACGGGCGATATCGACCCGGGGAAGCGGCTCCAGTTGAGTCTCCACTTCGGTTTTCACCGCACGGGCCAGCTCCGCCGAAGGGGTAACCAGAATGGCCGAGGCCAGCACGTCGTGCTCCGCCTGGCTGAGAAGATCGGCGGCGGTAAATGCCGGATCGGCCGTATCGTCGGCGATCACCAGGATCTCGCTGGGGCCGGCGATCATATCGATGCCCACCGTACCGGCCACCAATTTCTTGGCCAGGGTGACGTAGATATTCCCCGGACCGACGATCACATTGACCCGGGGGACCGTTTCGGTACCGTAGGCCAAAGCACCGATGGCCCAGGCGCTGCCCATTTTGTAGACGACATCCACGCCGGCTTTTTTGGCAGCCACGAGAAGCTGGGGGGCGACTTCTCCCGAAGGGGTGGGCGGGGTGGCCATGATCACCTTGGGCACACCGGCAATTCTGGCTGGAATGGCGCCCATGAGCACTGAGGAAACCAGCGGGGTCGTACCGCCCTTGCCGCCCGGCACGTAGACGCCGGCGGCATCCACGGGATTCACCATCTGGCCCAGAAGGGTGCCGGAACGCCGGGTGTCGATCCACGATTTCGGCAACTGCTGGCGGTGAAAGGATTCGATCTGGGCGGCCGCGCGATTCAGCGCCCGCATGAAGGCCCGATCAACCTGCTTGCCGGCCGCCGTCATCTCTTCCGGGGTGACCGCCAAGGCCTTTTCGGACATCTTGGGGGCGTCGAACTCCCGGGTGTAGCGGATCAGGGCGCTGTCCCCGTCCTGCCGGACATCCTTGATGATCCGGGTGACGGCCTGGACGTCCTTTTTCCTGAAGTCGATCTCCCGCCCGACGATGTCTTTGAGTTTCTTCTCCGCCGCAGTGGACGGGTAGTTAAATATCTTCATGGAACGTTTCCTTTCCAAGGGGAATCCGACATCTCTCTACAGGAGAACTGTTTGGTTGAGATCAGCCTGCGGATATAAAATCATTTGGGTGCACCGAAACAATGCAATCGTTTTTCCGGATTGCCGGTGGCTTACAACAGCATCCCATACCTGCGTGGTTCTCCCCATGTGAACCGGATGCGTGACACAGGCAATGGTTCCCTCCCGAGCGGTTCCCAGGTGGTTGGACTTCAGTTCGATGGTAGTGAATCCTGACGCACCTTCGGGCAAATTGGCGAGGCATCCGTTGCCGCAGGATGTATCCGCCAGCGTTACCACGCTGCCGGCAAAGAGAAATCCGTTCGGGGCGATGTTCGCTTGATTGATTTCCATTTCGGCCCTGACTTCGGCTTTACTGATGGAGGTAACGACAATACCGAGGCAACCTGGCAACTTGTCCGCAAATATCTCATTCAGACGTTCTGGGGTCGGCAAAACTCCTCCTTGTTATGGAACTTTTTGATCTTAAACAGGAGCAGCTTCTACCCCATTTTAAGTCCGCGGGTCAAATACTAATCTTCGATGACCGAGGGAGGAGTAAGTACTCTTCCCTTTGCGGAAATCGTAAATAGTGCCCATCCAGAAGGCAACTATTTCTGGATGGGCACTAGATGCGGTCACTCGTTGCCAATTTAATCCCCAAGCCAACAAACAATGCACCGAGACCGCGATCCATCCAGCGCGACACGGTTTTATTTCTGCTGAGATAACCGGTTAATTTGCCGCCAGCCAGAATCAATGGAGGCTCGACAAAAGCGGCAACGACAATAATCAGAAAACCATGCAGAAACAGTTGCGCACGGCCAGGCCCCGCACCGACTTCCACGAATTGCGGCAAAAATGCCAGGAAGAAAATGGCGACCTTGGGATTCAGGACCGCGACCAATACGCCTTGCTGGAATATTCTCATCATTCCTTTAGGAGAAACCTGGCCGTTGGCAGAGACAATGGATCCTTTGGAGCGCAGCGCCTGTATGCCAAGCCAGATGAGATACGCCGCTCCGATCCATTTCACCATTGAAAAGGCGACGGCAGAAGTGGCCAGAATGGCGGACAGGCCGAGTGCCGCAAAAAGGACATGGACAAAGGCACCCGTCCAGATACCGAACATCGCAGAAAAGCCTGACCGCACACCGCCTTTGGCCGTTTGGCCGAGAATGAAGGCCATATCCGGACCCGGAGAGAGGTTCAGCAAAACGGCGGCTGAAAAAAACGCAGCCCAATGGACCAGGGAATAATCGAACATTTTCTTATATCTCCTTGATTTACCAAAGATACATACTTGATTTTTTATTGAGAATCTTCAACTCAAAAAATTCGTTACAAAACGCCTGACGAACGCCATAGCATACATGCAATGGCAGCAAATGCTCCTCCCTCGGGTGGCAATATCTTGCATGGGGTGCATTTTCCCAATTTTCCAATCTGCCGGCTCTTTCGGATTCGCCGATGTCCGGATTGGAACATGTATCGATCAACCATTGTTCAAAGGCTCCATTCATTGCCTTGCCGTCAATGGTTTCCGGTTCGAAAAACGCCCTCATATTATGAAAAGAAAAGCCTGAACCGATAATCAGCAGTCCATCATCGTTTATGCCGGAAAGCGCAGATCCGATTTGGATATGATCGGCAGGGTTCAGGCTTTTAAGCAAGGATATCTGAATACAGGGAATATCCGCATCGGGAAACATGATTTTAAGAGGAACAAACACTCCGTGGTCAAAGCCTCTTTGATCGTCCAGCCGGTTTTGTATCCCTGATTGGCTGAACATTTCTCCGATTTGCTTCGCTAAAGCGGGTTCACCGGGGCACGGATATTCGATGCGATACGATTCTTCGGGAAATCCGTAATAATCGTAAAGAAGTGGCGGATTTGCCGCCGAAGTAATGGTGGGGATTTCTTCTTCCCAATGCGCACTGATTACGACAATAGCGGATGGCTTATCCATCTTCGAAGCTAAACCGGTTAAGTTTTCGACCATCTCGGTGTGTCCGTCATCACCGAGCAACGGCAAGGGACCGCCTCCATGAGATAAATACAATACACTAGGATGATGATTTCCCATTATGATTTCCTTTTAAAGGATACTGCCCCGCGATTTTGCCTATGGCTGCGGCCTCTGCGGGTTCGCCGGGGATGTTTCCGCCGACGGTTTCGGGAATTCTTTCCTGGGCGGCGACTTCTTCAATTTCAGGGGAATTTGCGGCGCCCATCGGAGCCACGTCCCCCGGGCTTTGTCATGAAGCTGGAAGATGTGGCCCTTTTTCGCCGGTTTGCCCATGGCGTCGCCTTCAGGCGTGGCAAAAGCCACCCCGCCGGCAACCAGGGTTTCCAGAGATTCGGTTTTCAACCCGGAGAACAACCCGAAATCCATTCCGCTGACATTGAAAAAGGCGCTGTTTTCACGCACCAGCGGCACATACTTTTTATAGATAATCACGTATATATTGACCGCATCACCGGTCGAGGCCAGTTCGTAATCGGAGACTTCACCCACCTGAACCTGCCGAAAATAGACCGGGGATCCGGCTTTAAGCGACCCGCGACGCTCTCCCTGCAGGATGATCTCAAGCTGACCCGGATCGGCCGTTTCTCCCGGAGCCTTGTCCCGTGCAACGAAATTTCGGGCCGCTTTTCCGTCGAGATTCGGCTTCATGTCGATATAGGTCCCGCCCACAAGGGTTTCGAGTCCGGATACTTCGGAGAGGCTGACCTTGGGAGATACCAGCCAGAACTGGGTACCCTCCCGCAGCGCCCGGTTGCTTTGCGGATCCATCATAACCATGGCGGTGACGCCGGACAGATCGGGCAGCACGGTTATACGTTCCACCACGCCGATGTCAATTCCCTTGAAGCGGACTCTGGTGCTTCTGGCTTTCAGGCCCTGACCGGTAGCGAACCGGATGAAAATCGCAATTCCGCTCTGGGCTTCTTCAAAATCTTTGTGGAGTTTGAATGTTTCCATATTTTCGGCAGGTGTCGACGTCTCACCCGGATCCGGTGTGTCGAAGGCAATGCCACCCCTGAGCATGGCGGTTAACGATTCCATGCGGATATCCAGGTCCGAAATACTTCCCGAAACATGAAAGCCGCTGGCGTCCCAGAATCGGGATTCCTTGGTCACCAGGTTCTGATATTCCGGCAGGATGTGGATGCCGATCGTAAACGATTGCTTGTCCTCGGCAATGGCAAGGGTCTGTACGGACCCCACCTCGTAGCGTCGATAGTATACCGGGCTTCCGTATTGAACCGACGGCTGCTCTTGTGATGTCAGGATCAGGTGCAAACCGGGAGTGTTTTCGTCCAGCGGCGGCGGACCATCCAGCGCCTTGAATGTGGACGCCGGCGGTCCGTCACCGGGCCGCATGGCAATATAGTTGCCGGTAACAATGGTTTCCAGACCGGTAATACCGGTCATGTTCACCGTGGGCGTCACCAGCCAGAACTCGGTATTCTGGCGAATCAGGTTTTCGAGTTCAGGGTCGAACTCGATTTTTACTTCAACGGCATCGCCTTTCGGGCTCAGTGCGACCGCACTGACCTTGCCGGCCGGAAGCCCCTTGTAAAGCACCTTTGTTTTATCGGCCGCGATGCCATCGGCGGTCTTGAATTGAACCACCACCTTGATCGGCGCATTGACAATGCTGTCATAATACAGCCAGCCGCCGATTGCTGCCGCAATGATGGGCAGCAGCCAAATGATGGAAATGCGGCGTTTGGTTTCGGGAGCAGCTTCTGGTAAAGCTTGGGGATCGACGGCATTGGTTTCACTCATCTGGTCTCTCCATATTTTTATCCCGAGGTTGGTGGGGAATCCCATATCAAACGCTGGTCAAAAACCATGGCCGCCAGCATGGTCATCACCACGGCCAGTCCGAAATAGACGGCCGCGGCATTGCCTTCGATGGAGGCGATTTTACCCATGTCCACCAGTTTGGCGGTGATGGCGATGACGAAAATATCCAGCATGGACCATTTGCCGATGTACTCCACCATACGATACATCAACGTTCGCTGGCGACGGCTGATTCGCCATCTGAACTGAACCGACAGGAGCAGTACGACGATGCCGCTGATTTTCAGAAACGGCACGGCAATACTGGCGATAAACACAATCAGGGCAATGGGGATCATGCCGTGATGCAACAGAAGAACGACGCCGCCCATGATCGTGGAGGGCAGCCCTTCACCGAACTGGGAGACCGTCATGATCGGAAGCAAATTGGCCGGGATCAGAAGAATCAGCGCGGTCAGGGTGAGCGCCCAACTCTGGCCGACGCTGCCGTAGTGACGCTGGCGAACGCCGGCTCCGCAGCGTGGGCAGCGTTGCTTGAAATTAGGGCTGCGGGCCAGCCAGCGCAACCGTTTGTGGCACACCGGGCATTGGGTCAGGCCCACGGATTTGGCGCTTAACCATTGCATATGGCTTCAATCTTTCTCCAGACACCGTGGCGGTCCAGGGTGACCTTCACGGCGATGCTGGCCAGCATCATTCCCACAAAACAAACCAGGCCGATACCGGGTGTTACAGAGGCCATGCCGATCAATTTGATAACCGATACCAGCAAACCGATCATGTAAACTTCGAGCATGGCCCAGGAATCGAGGTGAGAGTAGAACCGGAAAAAGTTGGGCAGCAACAAAATATTGCGTCCCAGGGCCACCTGCGCCAATACGATGCCGAGCAGTGAAAATTCCAGAAGCGGCGCCAATACGCTGCAGAAAAGAACCATTAATGCGACCGGGACCATATTCCCCTCGGCCATCACGCGCACGGCACCGATCATGGTGTGGTTTGACTCGATGCCCAAAATCGACATGTGCAGGATGGGCATGAAATTGGCCGGCCAGAAAAATATCAGGCCCGCCGCAACAGCCGCCAGGGGTCTGGCGATTTCGGCCGAACCATGACCTTTGACCGGAGAAGAACAGCGCGGACATCTCAAGGCGGACGAAACGGGTCCATCCGGCAGACGCATCAGCACATCGCACTCATGACAAATGGTGAAATCGGCAGTTTTTTGTTCCAACGCAGTATCGTTCATGTGAAAATTACTCGGCTGCAGCCATCCGGCCCCTGTATTCTACTATTATAGCAAAGTAGCACAGAAAGCCTGTATTGCAACCGGATTGTCCGGTTTGCCGATAATTGAACCAAAATCACGATATGATTACGGTTACAAGTTGACATCCATCGGTTTCTATCGGTAGAAGTACAGGTTACATAGGCCTATTCCGGCGTTTACCGGGCCGAACCACCGCGCCCCTGACTTATTCCAAATGGAGGTTAACACCGATGAAAGCGGACAGAATCTACAATTTCAATGCCGGACCGGCGGCCCTTCCTCTGCCGGTGCTGGAAGAAATCCAGGAATCGTTTCTCAACTTTGCCGGCTCCGGGATGTCAGTCACCGAAATCAGCCACCGTTCCAAATGGTTCGACGACGTCATCAACGATGCCGTTACACGGGTCAAACGGATCCTGCAACTGGACGACCGCTTTCATGTGCTCTTTGTCCAGGGCGGGGCCAGCATGCAGTTCTGCATGGTACCCATGAACCTGCTGGGCGCCGGGGATTCGGCCGATTACGTAAACACCGGCACGTGGTCCACCAAAGCCATCAAAGAAGCCGAGATTCAGGGCAAATCGATTCACGTGGTGGCCTCTTCCGAAGACCGCAACTTCGCTTACATCCCCAAAGAGATTGCCTTTACCCCGGATGCCGTCTATGCCCACATTACATCCAACAACACCATCAAGGGAACCCAGTGGGCCCAGTTTCCCGATACCGGCGGTGCGCCCATCGTGTCGGACATGAGTTCGGACATCTTTTCGAGACCGCTGGACATGGACAAGTTCGGGCTGATCTATGCCGGAGCCCAGAAGAACATGGGACCGGCCGGCGTCTGCCTGGTCATCATCCGGGACGACCTGCTGGCCCGCACGCCCGGGGACATTCCCACCATGCTGCGCTACAGCACCTATGCCAATAAAAACTCCATGTTCAACACCCCGCCCTGCTTTGCCATCTACACCGTGCAACTGGTGCTCAAATGGCTGGAGGAAACCATCGGCGGGCTGGGCAAAATGGAGGAACTGAACCGGAAAAAAGCCGGGCTGCTCTATGACTTCATCGACCAGAGCGATTTTTACCGGGCAACGGCGGACAAGGACAGCCGTTCGTTGATGAACGTCACGTTCCGCCTGCCCAGCGAAGAACTGGAAGCCGCCTTGGTGGCCGCCGCCCTGAAAAACGGCATGGGCGGGCTCAAGGGCCATCGCAGCGTGGGCGGATGCCGGGCATCCATCTACAACCCCACGCCCCTGGCCGCCGTGGAATCTTTGGTGGACTTCATGAAAACCTTCGAGCGTGACAACGGATAGCGTTCGGTTCGGCCAATCCCCACCACAGGGGGAATACCCATTTTGTTTACTCCTGCGTATAAAAAGCTTCAAGCCGTAATTATTTCACCATAGTTGCGGCTGAAAGCTTTTCCCCTGCCCTGTTTCCTCCCGGCGGAATCGGCGCTCTCATATAGTCCATGGGAGCGGGGTGCAAATTCGCTTTACGTCTGTGCATTTTCTTCGTTTATCACCCGCCAATCAAAATTTTCATTCATGGTCTTTTGACGCTCCCTTTCGGTTACTCTTTTTACCGTTATGACCGTTGGATTCATCTGCTGGAAAGAAACGGACAAAAAAGGCCTGAAATCAACATTATGCAAAAAACAAGCGTTATGCTGTAATTTCTGGTTTTCCTTGACACTACCCATAGATACCAATTATTACAATATAAAGCAGGGACGGGTTGACGATCAATCAATGGTTCGTTTCCGATCCGAAGACGATCCACAAATCACCATCTTTGCGATTAACCACCGCCAAGCCGCGGATTGGGTTTGACATTACCTTCACTTTGCACAGGAGGGACGCAATGGACAAAATCTTGAGAATCGACGTGGGGGCTCCCGGAGGACCGGCCGCCAAGACCGAAGCCCTTGGAACGTACGCCGGCTTGGGAGGCCGTGCAATGACTTCGACCATGGTGGCCAAAGAGGTGCCGCCCTCCTGCCATCCGTTGGGAGGCGCCAACAAGCTGGTCATCGCACCGGGAATGCTCAGCGGATCGGCCGCGGCCATCTCCGGCCGGATCAGCGTCGGCTGCAAAAGCCCGTTGACTGGTGGAATCAAGGAAGCCAACTCGGGCGGCCAGGGCGCCCAGGTGATGGGTCGGCTGGGCTACGCGGCCATCGTTCTGGAGGGCAAGCCCGCCGATGACCGCCTCTACAAAATCATTGTCAACAAAGACGGTGTAACCATAGAGCCCGCCGACGAACTCAAGGGCCTGGGCAACTACGCCACAGTCGAAAAGCTCGCCGCCAAATATGGCAACAAGGTGGCCTGCATCACCATCGGCCAGGCCGGTGAAATGAAGATGTCAGCCGCTTCCGTGGCTTTCACCGATGTGGAGCAGCGCCCCACCCGCCACGCAGGCCGCGGCGGCGTCGGCGCCGTTATGGGAGCCAAGGGCATCAAGGCCATCGTTCTGGACGACGCAGGCATGAAAATGCGGCAGCCGGCCGATCCCGAAAAATTCAAGGCGGCCAACAAGGCCTTTGCCGAGGGACTGCGCAAACACCCGGTCACCGGCGAGGGGCTGCCGGCGTTCGGCACCAACGTGCTGACCAATGTGGTCAACGAGGCCGGCGGTTATCCAACCAACAATTTCAAGACCGGCCAGTTCGAAGGTGCCTCCAAGATTTCCGGTGAAACCCAGGCCGCTCTGGAAAACGAACGCGGCGGGGAAGGCTCGGCCACCCACGGCTGCCACCGGGGATGCGTGATCCGCTGTTCGGGGACCTTCTACGACAAGGATGGCAACTTCGTCACCAAGCAGCCCGAGTACGAAACCGTTTGGGCCCATGGCGGCAACTGCGGCATCGACGATCTGGATGTGATCGCCCAGTTGGACCGTATGGATGACGACTTCGGGCTGGATACCATCGAAATGGGCGCAACCATCGGCGTGGCCATGGACGCCGGCCTGGCCAGTTTCGGAGACGGCCAGGCGGCCATCAAACTGCTCCAGGAAGTGGGCGACGGCACACCGCTGGGGAGGATTCTGGGCAACGGCGCAGCCGTCACCGGGCAGGTGTTCGGTGTGGAGCGGGTCCCCGTCGTCAAGCGCCAGTCCATGCCGGCCTACGACCCGCGTGCGGTCCAGGGCATCGGCGTCACTTACGCCACCACCACCATGGGCGCCGACCACACCGCCGGCTACGCGGTGGCTACCAACCTGCTGGGCGTCGGCGGCAGCGTGGACGCCCTCAAACCCGAAGGACAGGTCGAACTGTCCCGCAACCTTCAGATCGCAACGGCGGCCATCGATTCCAGCGGCATGTGCCTGTTCATCGCCTTCGCCATTCTCGATCAGGCTGAAACCTTCCAGGCTCTCATGGACACTATCAGTGGTTTTCTCGGGAAACCATTTACGGCGGATGACTGGGGGACCTTAGGCAAATCGGTTATCGACAATGAACTGGCATTCAACAAGGCTGCCGGATTCACCGCCAAAGACGACCGGCTGCCCGACTATTTCAAGAACGAAGCCCTGGCACCCCACAACGTCACCTTCGGCGTTACAGACGAGGAACTGGACACCGTCTTCAACTGGTAACGGCTGCTCGCCAGGATTCCAAGCCATCCCATACACGGGGAGATCCACGAGGATCTCCCCGTGTGTCGTTGGGTTTCACAAGCGCCCCTTTGTGGAGGAGACGACATGATCGAAGTCGCGTTGGAGATCGACGTCGCACATCTGCCTCGCTTTTTCTCGCTGTTGGAAAGGGGCGTGGTTCTGCCCGCCGTCACCGGCTGTACCCTGAGAGAATTTCTATGCGGACAGTTGGGTCTTTCCCAAACCTACCTGGACCAGCGCATCCAAACCCTTTTTCTGGACGCCCGGCCGGTTGACGATGTGGATGCTGCGGTAATCCGGGACGGCTGCACAATAGCGCTCAGTGCCGCCATGCCCGGCCTGCTGGGGGCCACCATGCGCAAGGGCGGCCGCTACGCAGCCTTTCGCAAAGATATTTCTCAAAGCGCTGATAAAAGACAGGCCGGTGAAACATCGGGACGGGTAACCGTCAAAATGTTTAACATGGTGGCCAGGGAGTTGGGGGGACGACTTCTCGAAAGTGGCGTCGAAATCCATGGCCGCGACCTCCAGTGGATTGCCGACCGTCTCCAAGCCGTCTCACCAGGCGCCGTTGTCAAGGCATGTCTGGATGGCCGGGAAGCCACTGTCGACGAGGGGTTTTTCTCGTCGCTGGCCTCTCGCCGGCTGCGACTTTTCGTCAAGGGCGCCGGGCAGCCCGCATCCAATCGTGACGCAATATCTTAGCGCTTTTCAATTCCGGCCGTTTCGTATACGATCCCACAAACAACCCATCCTCCGCCTGTGGAGAACTGCCATGGAAGACGACCGCTCCATTGCCGATCTGCTGACTGCGGTGGCCGGACAATACCGCCGGCGGATTGACGACCCGACGCTCCCCCAAAACACGACCCGCCTGGAGACCATTCGCAGGCTCGAACTGATCGTCCAAAGCATCAAAGGGCTGATGAAGCACCAGCAGGAGACTTTGTAAGCGCCATACAGCGAAGAATCTCGACAATTTTGCATATGCCGACGTCGAGAAAGAATACTCGGGCCTTGATGTCATCCCGGGAGCGTGGTATCTTTCCAGCAGTTGATGACGTTCTGCGCATTTGCGATTCGAACGGATACCGCACCCGGCAACTTCTCATTATCGAATCCGAACCACTCTACTGAAACAGTAAGCTGACCACGGACAGGCTGCCCCTTTGCGGGGACATCGATCACCCTAACATCCACGAGGTGCCCGATGAAGCGTCCGATTGCCCGCTTTAAGATGGTCTGCGGATGGGTGTTGATCCTGCTGTTGACGGCTGCTGGCCAAGGTGGCTGCGATACCGGAAGCGAAGGCAACATCTTGCCTTGCATTCCCGACCTCCAGCACGCCCAAGACGCGCTTGCCCAACGTCGGGGCGCCCGGTTCATCGCATTTCTCCAGAAAACCGGAGACAAGTATATCCGCAATGGCGACTATGAATGCCTGTATGCCATGGTCAAGTTCTTTGACGACGGATCCCTCACAACCCGGGAGACCCGCTACCTGTTGTTGTACCGTATCGTCGCCCAGATGGGACGGAAACAATTCGTGGGGGCCCATATTGACTACGACTGGCTGATTAACATGCCTGGCCTGGGAAACGATCCCGATTTCGACAGGCTCATGGAGAGCCTCATCGGCAAAATTTGCGCGCCGGAAGTAGATTTTTTCAAACAAAAATTCGGCTGGCTGCATACCGTCCATGCCGGCGGCCTGCATAGCGATGCACAACCCAAGGAAGAGAATCTGGCGTCCTTTTTGCTCAACTTTTCCAGTGAACGGCTTCTGGCTTGGGATTTTCTGACCTTGAAACGCTGTTTCGAATCGGTCGATCCGCGCAGACTGTCCCCCGAGGAGCAACGGATACTCTATTCAACCCGTTTAACGGTGAATCTCCACCTTAGCCGTATCACCGACGCCTACCGGGCGTGGATGGCTTATCGGGACCTGGCAAAAAGCTATCCATGGGCAGCCGATGGCCCGAAACCGCTGGACATGACATTTGGCGATATCTGCGCGGGCGGAGTTGGCAGCTGCGGTGCCGGAGATCTTCTAGGAAGTTCGGACGACGATCCGAAGATTCGGGTATTCGGCGCCATTACACATTTGGAAACCAACGCGGTAGGAGGCCGAGAGTGTATGGGGGGTTGGGTATGTGTAAAAGCTGCCCTCGAACACATCGTTGCACCACAAGACGTCTTTAAAAAGGCCCCTGAAGAGAAGATGCGCGAACTGTTCTATCTGGCCAAGGCCAATATGATACTTGGGGATTATTCACTCGCCCACAGTCAGCTTCTGGCGCTGAAAACGGCCCCGGGAATCGCGAAAACACCTTTTGAGGCCCAGATTGTCCAAATGATCGATGTCTGCGCCACCACCATTCGCAAAAGTTGGGAGGCATCGCTGGGGGACAAGCTGAAAGACCTTTTCGAACTCTTTTTTTACAAGGCCCTCGGCCGATTCATGTTGATGGCCGTTTTGACCTTGCTGCTTGCGTTGTTTTTCCATCGCTGGAGCACGATTTTCAGCGAGGGGCGAACGATAACAGCATCCTTTTTCAAGGTCCTGGACAAACTTCCTTTAAGACTGCCTTCCCTTTCGTTGTCGTTTTCCAGCGATGGATGGCTTGGAACCCGATTCGGGAAACAATGCAATTCCGTTCTCAAGGGTTCCCAGGTTTTCTGCCAACAGCTAAGGCAATTATACCTTGAGTTAAAGGAAAGTGCGGGAGGACTCCGGTTGTTTTCCTGCAACACGTTTGACCCCAAGGAAGTGAGTTTCGACCCTGGCGAGTCCTTTTGGGCACTACCGATGAATTATCCCGGGATTGACCAAAAGATCAGGTTCCGCAGCCGTTTAGTAGCGAAACAAATGAGCTACTATGCCCCCATGCCCATCTGTCTTATCTCCCGGATACCCGGTTACCGTCCGAATCGTTACCTGTGGTTTTACATGTGCATTGGCGCCGTCCTTTCCCTGCTGATAGCAAGGGTCTTGTCCCTCAGTTCACCTGGACCGACTCGGGAGCATGTCATCTTCTTTTTTCTGATGACGGCAACCCTGGTAGCCTCCCTCACCGGAATCCGCATCATGAGCCGCAAGGTTCTATACTCCCTTGAAGAGATCGGTACCATGCTCGGCAGCGTTACCACACTGAAACGTCTCCGCCGGCAGATCCGCATCATGTTCCGTTCCCCCTGGCAGCTTTTCGTTGCTTTCGTTCTCTATGGCTTCTTTTTCATCGTTTCCAAGAACCAGTTGCCCTCCACTCACGCAGTTGTCATCCTGATCGTTCTGATCGTGAGTCCCATCCATTGGATGATGATCAGTTCTCTGCTTTTCACCCGCGAGCTGTGCAATTTGAAAGATCTGTCCATCAACCCCCTCTCCCCCCTGAAAACCTGGGGACTGCAGAAATGGATCTCCGTCATCGGAACGTTTGCCACCACCGGCAGCATCATTATCACCTTTTCCTCTTCCATTCCCATCATCATGCGATGGAAATATCTCAGCGGACGGGATCTTTTCTGGATCTTCTCCATGATGCCCCTGCTTTTGGCCTACTGGATCTATCCATATTTCAAGATTCGCAATATGGTGCGGGAGTTCAAGCTCCAGCGCATGCATTTCATCAAGGCCAACATTTCCATCGCCTATGACAAGTGGCAGGCCCTGTCCGCCGAAGGGCCGGATACTGTCGATCCCGAGCGGCTGCAGGAGATCGAACGGCAGATGGATCGGTTGAACCACTACCACGGTCTGTTCAAGGTCATTGACCAGAGTCCTGAATTTTTCGTGGATTTCTATTCAATCCTGGAACTGGCCAAGGTGATGGGGTTCCCATCACTCTTTGCCCTGATCGTCTATTTCATGCGTGTGTTTTGATCCCAGGGGCAGCGTAAAGCCAATATCAAAGATCTTGTGGCAGGAGGGGCAGATGAACAACCATTGTGTCGTCCGCCCCTGCTTGCGGAACATGGAGTGGAACCCATCCCGGTAGCCGCAGGCCGGGCAAATTCTGAACTCCTCTGACATCTTAATTTTCTCTACTTCTTGATCCACTGTCTTTCCCCCCTCTGGCAGGATTCGACGGCGATTCGACCATCGAACGCAGCCGAATTTAAAGTGGTAAATATCCAAAGCGTAGTCGGCATTGTATAAATTACCATCCTTAAATTCAATGCCGATTTATTGCTCCGGCAAGTCAAGACACCAACTCTGTCATGCCGGACTTGATCCGGCATCCAGACTTTTCCTGGATTCCGGCTTCCGCCGGAATGACAAATATTGGTTTGTTATGTTGCCATAATATAAATGATTATTTTGAGCATAAGGGCCACTTCACGAATCGTCGGGATGTCGGCCTGCCGTTAGCGCGTCCTGCCCCCGAACCAGTCCACCATCTCGCGCACGGTCTGCTGGTCGAACTTGAAGCGGAACTGCACGAATGGCCCCTGGGCCGTATAACTGCCCTGGGAGAAATCCTCATCTTCGAATCCGATGAAGTTGTATCCCACGCTCAGCCAGGCGTTTTTGACGATGGCGTAGCCTACGGATGCCCCGGCGCTGTAGTTCACCTGTCCGGCATTCCAGGAGTGCAATACGCTGGTGCGCAGGCCAATGTCCCAGTGCCGGGTGATGTCATAGCGGGCTTCCAGGCCAATCAGATCGGTAAACCCCGTGTAGGTGTCGTCGTCGAATGTGGCCAGCACGAATTTGGCACCGTATTGCCCGGACAATTGCAGCCGATTGTCGGGCTTGAAGTTGAGGTTGAGGTTGTTGACGATCCGTTGGCTGTCCGAATCACTGCTCGTGCCATCGATGCGGTCGAACTTGTACTCCAGGCGGTCCAGCACGATCCAGCGAGTATTTTTGGGCCGCCAGGCCAGGCTCAACCGAAGGTCGCCTTCGGCGTCGTCCTGCCCGTTTTCCGCATCGGTGATATTGAGCTGCAGTCCGGCGGAAAGCCCCAGGCCGTGCATGGGCTCGACGATGAAGCCGCAGAGCAGGTTCCACTTCTTCTCATCATCGGCAAAACGGGTTTCCGCGCGGGAGGTCCAGGACCACACATCGGCCCGGTATCCGGCCCCCAGGCTCAGGGCGGTGAAGTCGTCGTCCGCAAAACTGTCCGAACCGGCGTCCGAGTGCCCGTCGAGAGTATGGCTGCGCTCGAAACCGCCGTCCAGGGACCAACGCTCGCTGATCTGCCAGGTCTGGTCAAGGCCCAGATTGGCGAACACTCGCCGGGAATTTTCACTGTACTCCCTGCCCACCGAGGTGCCCAACTGGCCACCGCGCCAGGGTGTGGCCCGGACGCCGGCCTGCGTGGTCTGGGTGTCCTCGTCGCTGCCCCAGGTCAGTTCCTGCTCGCCAAACAGGGAGACCCTGTCGGTGAGGCGGAAATCGGCGCCGAACAGGGTCCGGGTGGGGTAGTCACTGCTGTTGTCGCCGCTGCTTACAAGCTGCTCGTGATCCAGCCGCAGGCCGAGGCGGTTCTCATAAAATGACCGAGACGCACCGGCCAGCAGCATGTTGGAGCGGTCCGTGCTCCCGTCCGACAAACGGTCTTCGGCCAGACGAAAACCGCTGTAGAGCCGGTAATCGCCGTTGTCGTAGGTGGCCCGGCTTTCGCCCATGTCCCGTTCGGCGTCGGTGTCCAGGTCGTACCTGCGATACAGGTCGGCGCTGACGGTAACCGTCCGGTTGAACCGATAGTCCGCCTCGACGCCTAGCTTTCGGGTCCCCGTCTCGCTTGCGTTCTGCTGGCCCAGTCCATAGGCTTCGCCCTGCTCGCGGGCGTACAGCCTGGCGTTGGTCTTCTCCGAGTGGTGGTTCCATTCCGCCAGCCAGGCTTGGTCGCGCAGCGTATCGCCGGTTTCTTCGCGCCGGGTGGCGGCAAACTCCGCCTTGAGCGAGTTTTTCTCATCCACCTTCACCGTGATATCGGTGCCGCCGAGATCGCCGTCGGCGTTTGTCGGCCCTTCATGAATATAGGTCGCACCGACCTCCACCCGCCCGTCGAGCATCCGCGCCGCTCCCCGCCCGCCATAGGTGACGGCGTCGTCGCTCCGGTCGTCGGATTCATACTCCACCACGATATAGACGGGATTGAGATCGTCGTCCCGGCTGTATACCGGAGATTTGAAAAACAGGGTGCCGTCATCGTAGTCGATGGAATAGTCCACATGTCGGGTGAGATTTTGGGTGGACAGGATCACGTCGCTTTTATAGCGGTCGCGGGTTTCGATGGTGACCGTTTCGGAGTTGATCAGGATGCTGCTGCGAGTAAGTCGATAGAGCCCCGATGTCCCGTCGCCCCGGATCTCGTCCTTGACATAGGCCTGGTTGGTCTCGCTGGCAAATCCGTTGAAGGAGAAAACCCTGCCGGCAAATTCGGTTTTCAGGCCGTTGAGGCTGCGGCTGTATTTGCTCAACTCGGTTACGGTCAAACCGGTATCGTAGTCGCCGAAAAGCAGGTAGAACTGCTCCCGCTCCAGCTTCACATAGAGCTTTCGGATGCTGGCTGCATCGTATTGCTGGGTAGTTGCGTCGCCGTACAAGGTGTAGTAGGCGTCCGGATCGATGGTCTGAAAAAGCTCGTTGTCGGGATCGTCGCGGTTTTTTTCGGAGTCGTAGGCCAAGGTCAGTAGCCACTTGCCGCGTACCTTGCCCTTGGCGAAAAAGGCCACCCGGCCGTCCTGGTAGAATTTTTCTTCCTCGTCGGCATCGGAGAGGTTTTCCATGTTGCCCGAAAGGGTGTTGTAGCCAGTCGTTCCTTCGGCGAGGCCGACGATGATCCACTCCCGCAAAAACGGCTGTACGTAAATCTCGGCATCCACAACCGCATCGTTGTACCCCAGGGAAATTCGGTAGCGGCCGCTGGCGGACACCGGCGCAAAGCGGGCCTGACCGTCGGCCGTCACGGAAACCGTCTCGCTTTTTGCCGGTGCCTGGCGGCTGAGGTCGTCGCCGGTCGGCCGGCAAGGCTTCAGGTTGCCGTCCCGAATTTCCAGTTCGGCCGGAGCATGGATTGGCTGGCCCCGGCCGTCCAGCAGCTGCAGATTCAGGGTCACCGGGGTTTTGCCGTCGGCCACATTGCCTTCCGACTGCAGAAGCCGGATGGCTGCAATCCGGCCGGTGCGCACCACGTGGCAGGTCTGCTTGAAACGGGCGTTGCCGAAGGGACCGATCCCCTGAACCTCGAGGGTGTGCTCGCCGGCGGGACCAAAATCGACTCCGATATAGGAATAGAGCGCGTACTTGCTGCCCGGATCCTTCAGGGTGAAGCCGATGCGCTTTTTTGAAACTTCCTTGCCGTCCAGCAACAGCCTGGGCGTTAGCCTTGCATCCAGGCGCACGCGAACCGCATTGACCGAGTTGACCAGGCGGCTGCCGTCGAGCGGGGCCAGGATGCCCACTTGTTCTTCTGTCACGACGGCCGGACTGTCATCGTAAGGTTGGCCGCATCCGGGGTTGCGGTCCCGGCCAGCCACGGGCGTGTCCGGATCCACGCCGGGCTTGCGGACCACATGGAAATCGGCCCGCCACAGGGTTCCGCCCTGCATGTCGACGAACTGGGACCAGGGAGTGCCGGCGTGGCGGTTATTTTTCTCGCAGGCAAACATCTCGACGCTGTCCGGCAGGCTGTCCACATCCAACTGCACCACATGGGACCCCCTGGACACCCCTTCGAAATGATACATGCCCTGTTTGTCGGTGATCACGAAGGTGCCGTCTTCCATATAGATACGGATCCCCTCGACCCCATCGGCCGCCTCGGTAGGAAGGTCTCCGCAGTTGTCGGCGATCACCCGGCCCACGATGGTATTCGTGCTGCGAAACAGGTCCTCTTTCACCTGAACCGTGGCCGTGGCCGTGTTGGAGCCGTTGCCGGCATCGTCTGCGGCCGTGGCCGTGTTGACGTTTTCGCCCAGCCGGATGCCGGCGGCCACTTCCACGACATAGCGAACCTCAACGGCATCCCCGGCCGCCAGGGTTCCCGGGCTGAAGGTGAGTGTGCGGCCGTTGGCCGATATTGCCGGTTCGTCCATCCGCTCGCCGTCCAGTCTGACCGATCCATCCTGGTACCGAAAACCCAACGGCAGGCGGTCGATAATCACCACGCCATTGGCGGCCTGCGTATCGGTATTTTCCAAATCCAGCGTGTACTGAAGGAAATCGCCGATAGCGGCGGCATCTTCCGAGACGCTTTTTCTCAACCACAAGGTTCCGGCCAGTGGATCGACGGGAATGTCCAGGTTCACTGAGGCATCCGGATTGATGATGAATGCCTCCCCCCGCGATCCTGGGTCCAGAATGGCAAAGGGACTGCCGGGCAGGGCTTGCAGCTCGGCGGTGGACACGGTCGAGGGAGCCTGGTATCCGTCGGGTGGGTCGATCTCGATGCGGTAGCTTCCGGAAGAAACAAAGGGAAAGCGGAATTCTCCGGTCGAAAAGGAATAGGTCCGGCCGGAACTGTCGGTGACCGTACCTCCGGAGGTGATCGTGGCGGGAAACGAACTGATCCCGTCGTCACCGTACACCGTGGCCGGCTGGCCGGTGGAGACGTCTATCAACGTCAGTTCCACGCCGTCCAAGGGATCTCCGCTGCTGCTGTCGAACACGATGCCGTAGGGGTCCACCAGCGCCGTCGTCGAGGCCGCGTCGGTGCTGTCGGTGCTGTCCGCATATTGGGCCGTGACCGACTGTTCAGCCGCTACGTTGAGCACTCCGTTGAAGGCGGTCACCGTTCCGGAACCGGAGCTTTGAATATAGCCGACGAATACACCGGTATTCGGACCGGATTCCGTGAGCAGCAGCAACTCGATTTCACCGCTGGCGGGAACCGATACGAGCACCCAAACGGTTTCCGCCGTCGTCGGATCCTGGTCCTGATCGCCATCGACCACCTGAATGAAAACCGGTTCGTTCTGGTGATAGGTAGCCGTCTCCACCAGCGGCACCGGGACGCTGAGGTCAATGGGCGTGCTGCTTCCCACGGCATAAATCTGGTTGATAGACTGGGTGCCGCCGGATGTGCCTCCGGTGGTGCTGCTGGAGGTCGTGGGCACAGTTACTATTGTGGCGCCAGTCGCCGAAGGCGCGTAGCGGTGGAATGAGATATTGGATGAGGTGGAAGTACTCAGCCAGGCGGTCACCGACGCCGATGAAATCACGCCACCGGAACCGGAAAGCTCTGCCGAATTGGTAAACGAAGTAACGGCCCCAGCCGTCCCGCAAAAAGACGCCGCCACCAGCAGCATCGCGAGAAAAAATCCCGCCATGCGGCTGGCTGCGCTTGTGTGTGCCCGCTCAGATGGCAGGCATGTACGCGGTGGCTGGTAGGGGTTCATGAATCGGCGGCCGTTATCCGGTTAATTGTTGATGGTTACCTGATAGACGATAAAGATGCTTTCGGTTGCCGCGACCGTTCCCCCGGAGGTGCTGGAGGCACCGGTGCCCACGTTCACGGTGAGTGTGGTCCCCGAAAGGGTCGCGGCATCCGCATCCGCATCCTGGCTGAGCGTACTTTCGGTGCTGTCGGCAGCCACATAGGTCACGGCGTAGCCGCTGTAGGCATCGGTCACCAGGGTCACGAAATCGGCGGGCAGCACATCGTCGATGGCACAATCGGTAACGTCTCCGCTGCCGGCATTTTCCACCAGCAGCAGGTATTCCAAAGTGTCTCCCGGAACACCGGTGACGCCGTCGGTGTAGTAATCGTTGGTGTCGCTGTTTACCGTAAATGAAGTTGCGCCAGTGGTGCCGTTGGGGTCGGTCACATTTCTCACGTATTTGGTCAGCGTGGCGCTTCCACTGGTATACGTGGCCTGTACTTCATCGGCGGTGCTCGAGCCGGCGGAGCTGGATGCCGTAGTTTGCGCGGTCACCACGATATCGGTGCCCGTGGTGACGACGGTACCGGAGCTTACGGTCAGGGTGACGGTCGCTTGTTCCAGGATCGAGACACCAGCGGTCGGTGCTGCAGACAGCGCGGCCGACAGGGTGATGGTGGCCGTACCCGTTGCCGGATCGCTGATGGCCGTGACCGTGCGCGTTTCACCATCGACCACCACGGTGTCTCCCACCGCGATGCCGTTCACGGAACTGTCCGTGTCATCACCGTCGGAAGGCACCTGTAGCACTGAATCCGTACTGCCGCTGACCGTGACGGTCGCGCCCAGGTCAACGGTGCTGCTTGCCAAGGTAGCGTTCGCACCGCTGGTGTTGGTCTGGCCAGTCACGCTGCTGGCAATCGTGTAGGTGTCCGGACCGTTGCCGTTGGCCGTGATGATGTAGGTGAAATCCAGCTCGGTACCGGCACCGGCATAGGCGATCGTGCCGTCGGCCGGGGAATCGATGGTGGGAATGCCGGGCACGTGGGACACGGTTACGGTGACCGAAGCGGTCACGGTCTGGGAACCCGAACCATCGTCAAAGGTAAGTGTGGCCTCGCTGACGATCTGCGAGTTGGCCGCTACATCGGCCAGGGCGCGTCCGATGTGGACGCATAAAGTAAACAGAAAAAAGAGGGCAATGATCGAAATAAATTTTCTCATGACGCACCTGTCCATAATGAGTGAACTGCAGGGGCGCCGGGAGGAATCCCGGCGCCGGTTACAGGTTCATTTCAGATGCATCAGTCGATGGTGACTCGAAAAATCCCCACAGTCGTCTGGTCTTCGGCCAGGGTGCCGCCAACGGTGTCGGTGCCGCCGCTTCCGGCACGAATCCGGACGGTGTCGCCATCCAGTTCGCCCGCGTCGTCGCTGGTTGCGTCGGTTAATGTATCGAGCGGGTCCGTTGAATCGTCAATGTCCGGGTCAAGGCTGATGGTGCCTGACAAGAAGGTAGTGAACTGAGGGATAGGATCCTCAATCACCACATTGGTGGCTTCGAGCGCGGCTCCGGTATCGTTGGTGACGACGACGATATACTCCAGCGTGGCTCCTGGTTCCGCGGAAACGCTGGTATAGTAAGTAATACCGTTATAGCTGTACGAGGGGGTCGTACCGCTGTCGTTGGCTATATCCCGAACGTATTTGGCCACGGTGAGCTGGGTCAGACGAACGGTAATCATGGTCACCGGATCCTGGGCCGCAGATGCGCTGCTGTCCGAGTCCGAGGTAATGGTTGCCGTGACTGCATATGTACCGACTGTTGCGCCGGTATCCAGGTAGTCAGTGGTCACCGTGACATTGATTTCCTGCTGTTCGCCGACGATTTCGCCAATAGACACATCAGAAGAAAGCGCCGTCGTTAGGGTGATGGTGGTCAGATTGGTGGAGGAGTTCTCCGAAACGGTATCGACGACATAGGCACTGCCACCGATGATGATCGTATCGTCGTGTTCGATTCCGTTGGTGGCAGCGCTGTCACCGTCCGCATTACTGTCGTAGGGCACAATGATCTGCGTCTCGGTTGCACTGGCGGCGGCTGCCAGGGTGGTGCCGCCGAGGGTGACAGGGACATCCGCAACGGTTACTGCGCCGATGTCCGTATTGACAAGCGCGAAGGTAATCGTATAGCTGTCATCGCCGTTGGCGTTGCCGGTAACCGTATAGATCAGGGTGCTAGCCGTATTCTCGTTGGTCGGGTCGATGTCGGCGGGAGAGGTAATGGTTGGTGCGGCCTCCACCAGGGCAACGGTCACGGTCGCCGTGGCGGTGATGGCCTCCATGGCCGCGCCTTGAGCGTCTTCGTATGTGACGGTCACCGTGTTGGTAATGGTCGTGTTTTCGGCGGTACTGGCCATTGCCTGCTGGGCATTGAGCATCATCAATGCTGCGGCAAACACCCAGGCGAGTTTTTTTATGGGGGAGTTCCAACTCTTCTGCTTGCGGGTCTTCATACTTTCTCCTTTTCCTTGATCAAAGTTAACTTACGTACTGGTTTCGGGGGAATACGTAAGGAGAAACTTGGGCAATTTGTTAACTCCTCTTCTTGGGTCCGGCACGGACCCACTCATTTCTTCTTTTTATTCTTGTTTTCATCTCTTCTCCTTTTGATTCATTGACAATATTTTTATGAGAAAAATGGTTGCAAACGCTGGTCAACACTTCGTGGGAGCCATCCTCACTTAACCGTCGCTCGATACCCCAGTTTCAGACTTTTTCCCGGCAGCACCTCTGCGACGGTCCAGCGGATGTGGGTATACTCTTCGGGGGAGGCGATTCGTTTTCCAACCGAACCGTCGTCTTTCTTCACCTTTACCGTCAGGCGGGGCGGAACGTCGTAGCTTTGGCCGCCGTCGGCCGAAAAGACGATTTTGGCCCCCTCGTCGTACGCGCTGTCGGCGACGTAAGCCGTGCCTTCAGGCACCGGATTGTTGAGCACCACGTTGGCGGCCTTTTCATCTCCCCGGTTGGTGACCGTCAGGGTGTAGAAAAGTGTCTGCCCGCTTTCCACCGTGTCGGCGGCCACCCGCTTGACAACGGTCTTGCCGTTTTCGACGACAGAGATCTCCTTTTCCACCGTCATGTTTACCTTGACCTCGGGTTTGGCCCACGCGTCAAATGGCAGTAACATCAAAACCAGTGCTGCCAGGATCAAAAACGTTCTTGTTCTCATTTCTCTTTCCTCCATGTTATTTGAAGTGCATTGCTCTCATTTCACGATCACCTGATATCGCATGATGAAACCTTCACCGCTTCCGGCGAGGCTGCCGTTGATCGGCAGCCGCCAGTGGGAAACGTTGGCGTCATACCCGGCCGGTGCCCCGCCGCCCTCCGAAACCAGCGGGCCGTAGCCGTAGGTGGCGCCGTCGTCCGAATAAACCGGCGTCCCCAGCGTCAGCCCGGTCGGTCCACTGACCAGGTCGAAGGGCAGCGTTCCGCTGCCGTCATAGGCGATGCGCAGGGCCGTGTACGGGCTCATGGCATCGTCCAGTTCGATGTTGACCGCCTCGCCCGTGCCGGTGTTGACCACCTGAACGGTGTAGGTGATCAGACTGCCGGGGGCGGCGGTGGCGCTGCCGGCGGATTTCAGCACGGTAAGCAGGGGCGCGCCCACGGTCAGGGATGCCGTTTGCTGGTGGGTGATGGTGCCCTCGGTGCCTTCAGCTGCTGTGACCACGGCCGTCCAGGTGCCGTCGCTGCCGATGGTCGGCAGGGTCAGGGCGTACTCGTAAATCTTGGTGGCATCTCCGCTGTCCTCCACCTCGGTCATGGCGTAGCTGCCGGTCGTCGAGGGACCGGTAATTTCGACACCGGCGCCGCTGATGTCGAAACTGCCGAAAGGATCGCTGACAGTGGCGCGAACGTAAACGGTGTCTCCGGGGGACGCCGATACAACCGTTTGGCCGTCGGGATAGGCGGCGTCATAGAACGCAATCATATCCACGTTGATGACAGTGTCCGTCGCAAGGGCCACCTGGGAAATATCGTCGCCGGACAGGGTGTAAACCCGGACGCGGCTGCTGCTCCACCCGCCCCCCGAGGAGGTATTGCTGACGATTAGCTGCAGCGCCGAACCGGCCGCCAGGTCGGTGACGCCCGACGCGGTGAAAGTGAAGGTATACGCCTGCACCGTGCCGTTCAGAAAAAGGGACTGACCATCAAGCGTGCCGATGGTTCCGGTAGTGGTTCCGGAAGACGACAGTTCCAGGTCCAGGGTGACGTTTCCCCAATAGCCGTCGCTTCGCAGCAAAAGGGTCACGGCGATATCCTCACCGTCGTCGATCTGGAAATCCGTTGCCAGGGCCGGCGTCAGGGTCCAGGTATTGTCGTTATTGCGGTTAATTCGTTGATATTCCTGGGTGGACGGTGGAGTCCGGGAAAGATCGGTGTTCGAGGCCAGGTATAGCTGTTTGGTTCCCGAACTGGGCGGGCTGGCCACCGTCATGGTGGCGGCTTGGGGACTGGCTGCGGTATCGCCGTCCAGAGAGACCGTGGCCGTGTTGTCGATGGAAATTCCTGAAGGCGCAGACGCGTCCACGGTAACATCGAAAACCACGGTTGTACTGCCGTAGGCCGATACATCGATGTCGATGACGTCCAGGTAGCCGCTGCCGTTGGCGCCGGTACCGTCGGGCGTGGAGGCATCGACGGCACCGGTGGGAATGCTTACCACCGTGAAGTCGGACAGGTTGGCGGGAATCGTGTCGGTAATGCGCACGCCGGTGGCCGCCACGCCGGCTGATTCGATCAGGGTAATGGTATAGCGCAGGACATCTCCGGGATAGAGGCTCCCGCCGTTTAGGTCCACGACGATTTTCGTCGATGTGGACAGCTCCGCGGCCGCTTCGACGATGGTAAAGGCCTGTTCGTCGATGTTGTAGTAATTGGCCTGGCTTTCTGCGCTTGCCTGCCCCGGAATGTGCACCAGTCCGTCGGTGGCGGA
The DNA here is from genome assembly GCF_009688965.1 of Desulfosarcina widdelii. Lineage (GTDB taxonomy): Bacteria > Desulfobacterota > Desulfobacteria > Desulfobacterales > Desulfosarcinaceae > Desulfosarcina > Desulfosarcina widdelii. The sequence goes on from NZ_AP021875.1 coordinate 2,712,512, forward strand.
AACGAGGCTGCCCGATTCGTCCAAGGCGTAAAGTACGGTTTTCCACTGGACCCCGAGGGCCGTTGCAACAGGCACGGTCACGGTTGGGCTGGCCGTATCCGAGCCGTCGTTGGTCCACTGGCCGTCATCGGCGGCGGCATCTCCATGTGTGCCGTCATCGTAAAGGACGATACCGGCGGCCACCGCGGCATCGCTGTCGTCGAAAATGTCCGCCACCACCGCAGACGGCTGGGCATCCACCTCTGCGGAAAGAACCAGGGTCGCACCGGCAGCGGCAGCCGTCGGGGCGGTAATGTCGGTGCCGAACGCCTGAGGGCTGCCCAGCGTGGCTGCCGCCACCGACCATTGCACGTCGTCCACATGCACCCAGGAGCGATAATCCTGGTAGTGGCTGCTGGTGATCTCCAGCGTTACGGTCTGCCCGGTAAAAGCGGATAAATCGGCGCTGACCGTGAACCAGGGCTCGCTTCCCGCGGCCAACGTCATCGCCGGCGAATAATGGCGACCACCGCTGGTGTCCGTGTCCCAGCCATTGTATTGTCCGTAGCCGGATTGGCCGCTGGAAACCACGTTGGTCCCGTAATTGGGGGAATACGGCAGCAGGTTGTAATTGCCGGCATCCGGCCCCACCAGTTCCACAGTGCTGCTGCCGACCAGGCGGATACGGACATAATCGTACTGGCTGGCACCGTCGGCGCTGCTGTCCCACCCTTCCAAACGGTAGCGGAGGGTGAGTTCTCCCGGATCGGAGGACGGCACATCGATCTGCCTGGAAATCGTCACGGCCGGGCTGGCGCTGTTCGGTTCGTTCCGGCTGCGAGCCCCCATTAAAAATGCATATTGCCCGTTGTGGGGGGTGCCGTCGGTGGTAACGTAGGCCGTATTGGAACCGGTGGTGTCCGAGTTGACGCTCGGGTTTTCGCTGGGCCTCACCTCGGCATCGAAGCCGCTGTCGGCATCGACGCTCCATCCAGCGACATCCTGGTCCCCGGTTTCCGCGAACTCGAAATTGCCGTTGATGGTATCGGCCGCCGACCAGGCAGACTTGGTTCCGTTCTCGGTAATGTCGAAATAAAGATAGTAGGTCGTGGATCCGCTGTCCTGATGAATGAATCGGACCTCGCCCCGGCCGTTGTTCGTGGCATCGGTGGCATCCATGTAGACGGAATCGGTGAACTGCTGGACGTCTGCCGGTTCGCCGCCGCTGCGCACAACCCGGGGCGAATTCGCGTCGAAGGTGCCGGAAATGCCAAGATCGGACAACAGGGCGTCGAAGTCGACATCGACCACGATGGTGCTGCTGTTAGAAACAGCGGAGGAAACGACGATGGGGACCCGGTAGTGCCAGTCCGGCTGGCTTGCTGTTCCGTTGGAATCAAACCAATTCGGAGTCGTATGCAGATCGGCCAGGACGGGAACTGCAGTCAAAACGAACAGAATGGCCAGCAGGCCCCGGGGCCAGCAGACTTTCCTCGGGTATTTTCTTTGCTGGGGATACATTTTAAGGGTGGGCGGCTTCCAGCATCGATTGCCGGGAGGGGAGACGGTCGATCTGGCATCCCATCATCTTTTCTACCACCGACACCAAGGGGGCGACACCGGCATCGTCGAAGGTAATAAATCGCGGCGTCAGCGCGTGGGCCTTGGATAAGGTTCGAGGGTCCCTGTCGGCCAGAACGAGAACCAGCCGCATATCGGCGAGCAAATCCCGGACGGTCAGCAATCGATCCAACTCCGCTGCACTGCCGATGGAAAATACGGCGATCTTGATGTTCAGGCGCGGTTTGTGAAGCCGCTGGAAAAGCTCTTCCAGATTTGAGTAGTTTTCCAAACAGGCTCCCGACACCCTGCTGTCGATAATCTGGATGAGCTGTTGAAAAATGTCGCTCCGGGCCTTTGCGTATAGCAGCAGCATTCGTTGATCTCCTTTACGTTTCCTTGGCATGGGACAACGACAAGGAGATTGGCAACAACTGTGCCTGATTGGAAAATCAGAATTTTTATGCTTTTTTTACGGAGTCTTATAGAACTTTAAAGGCGGGATGGGACATAAAAACAATACGCCGACGGCCGCAGGAACGTCCGGTTTTTCGGACAAGATCCGGGAAATCGGATAGGGAAAGGAATCAGCCGGTCTGTTGGTTTTCGTCTTCTTCTTCGGATTCGCCGATCTGATGTTTGGTGAGCAGTTCGTACAGGCGGGAACGAGAAATCCCGGAGATCTTGCAGGCCTGGGCAATGTTGCGACCGGTGCCGTCCATAAGGTTTTCGAGGTAGCGTTTTTCAGCGTTCAGGCGATACTCCTTGAAGCTTATCAACGAATCGGCGTCCGAGGAAGATGTGCTGTCCTCGTGATCGTCGCTGGATTCCTTGGTCTGTGCCTTCTCCTTAAAGGCGTTGCAGACGATTTTCACCCGGATGTGAAGGGGAAGGTGTTTGGGAAAAAGGGTGGCATCCTGGCCGGCTACGGCAAGCATGCCGTCGATGGTATTGACCAGTTCGCGGACATTTCCCGGCCACTCGTATGCCATCAGGGCCTCGAGGAGATCCGGGTCGAACCCTTTGGAATCCATCTTGTAGCTGCGGCACAGCCTTGCGGTGTGATGGCGGACCAGTTCCTTGATGTCCTCCCGGCGTTCCCGCAGCGGCGGCAGATCGATGGTCAGCGCCCGCAGGCGGTAGAGCAGATCCTGACGAAACTTCCCGTCCTGCTGCAATTGTTCCAGGTTCCGGTGGGTGGCCGCCACCAGCCGGAAGTTGCTTTCTCTCTCCCGCTTGGAGCCCACGGGACGATAGCGCTTTTCCTGAAGCACGCGCAGAAAGTTTTTCTGGACCGCCAACGGCAATTCCCCGACCTCGTCCAGAAACAAGGTCCCTCCGTCGGCCTGGGCCACGAGCCCCTGCTGGGTTTGGTCCGCACCTGTGAAGGCCCCTTTCTCGTGGCCGAAAAGAACGCTTTCCACAAGGGTTTCCGGAAGGGCGGCACAGTCCACCACCACAAAATTCTTCTCTGCGCGGGGGTTGCGCTTCAAGGGCACCACCGATTCGGTGCCATGGGCGGCCCGGGGGCTGTTGCTGTGGATGGCCCGGGCAAAAAGCTCTTTCCCCGTTCCGGTCTCCCCGGTAATCAGCACATTGACTTCGCTGACCGCGGCCTGGGCCAGTAAATCGAAACAGGGTCGCATCTTGGGGCTGCTGCCGATGATCCGTTCCCGTTTGACCGGGGCCAGGGGCTGGCTGCCCTGCTTTTCTTTCTGATATTGCAGGGCGCGGTTGATGGAAAGGAGTAGGTCCTCCACCGAAGCTTTTTTCTCAAGGTAGTCCCAGGCACCGTTTTTCAGGGCGAATTCCGCACCGCTGGCCGTTCCGTATCCGGTGACGATGATCACCTCCGGATCGTTGGCCTGGGATTTCAGCTTCGGCAGCAGATCCAGGCCGTTGCCGTCGGGCATTTTTACGTCCAGCAGGATCACGTCGTAGGCGTTGGAAGAAGCTTTCTCCATGCCCGAATCGCGGCGCATGGCCGTATCCACCGCATGCCCCATGTGGGTGAGAAGTTCGGACAGCGCATCGCAAACCGCCGCATCGTCGTCGATGACCAGTACGTTCCCCATGAGATTTCCTTTTCCGTTCCGGAGCGCAACCCAGGATGTGTATTTACCCGCGAGAGGCCTGTCACCTGTTTATTAACCAGTTATTTTTACAAGAAAAGATATTGAGTGTCAACCTCTGTTGTGCCCCGGAAAGCTGAACCGCAAACCGGGGCTTGAACAGGCTGCTCAAGTCCCGGAACCAGATGCCGATATCTTCCTTCAAGAACGGATCACCCAATATTGGCACAACTGATTTTCAAGGAAAGGTTCCGCCGGATCGACACCGCCCATCGCTCTTTGCGGCTGAATATCCGTGCGACAGCCCCGCAAGCGGAAAAATAAGAGGAACCATGCAGGCAAATCGGATCATAACGGGATTGATGGTGGCCATTCTCCTGCTGGCCGGCGGCCGGCCGGTAGCGGCCGGCACACCCGATGCGCGCCCCTTTGTGGACGGCGAGGTGCTGGTGAAATACCGGGAGAGCACGGCGGCACAGCAGGCCCTGCACTACCGATCCATGTGGCGGATGAACCACGTGCGGACCTTAAAAAGAAGTGGTATCCGCAAGGTCCGGCTGCCCGAGGAGATGACGGTCGCCCAGGCCGTGGCCCTTTACCGCTCGGATCCGGATGTGGTTTTTGCCGAGCCCAATTACCGCTACCGGCTCCAGGCGGTCCCCAACGACAGCATGATGGACCAGCTATGGGGTTTGGTAAACATGGATGCCGATCTCGCCTGGGATCTGGAGACGGGCAGCTCCGACATCGTGGTGGCCGTAGTGGACAGCGGCATCGACCCGGCCCATCCCGATCTGGCGGCCAACATATGGACCAACCTGGGTGAAATCGCGGACAACGGCGTCGATGATGACAACAACGGGTATGTGGACGATGTCAACGGATGGGATTTTGCCGATGACGACAACCACCCCAACGATCCCACCGACAACTACGGCCACGGCACCCATGTGGCCGGCATCATCGGAGCCGTGGGAGACAACGCCACCGGCATTGTCGGGGTCAACTGGCAGGTCAGCATCATGCCCCTGCGCTTTATCTCCGCCGCCGACTACGGTACCACCGCCGATGCCATCGCGGCCATCGAATACGCCATGGATAACGGCGCCGACATCATCAACCTGAGCTGGGGCGGTCCCGGCGAAAGCGTGGGGCTGAAAAACATCATCGACGACGCCGGTGCAGCCGGAGCCCTGGTGGTGTGCGCCGCCGGCAACGCCGGCAGCGATCTCGACGATGTTCCCACATACCCGGCCAGCTTCACCAGCGCCAACATCCTTTCGGTTGCCGCCTCCAACGCCGGTGACGACCCGGCATGGTGGACCAATTACAGCGACAGCCAGGTTGACGTGGCCGCGCCGGGCACCAATGTCTACAGCACCGTTCCCGACCGCCAGATCCTGTCCTCGGAAAATTTCGATGACCTTGGTGCCTGGACCTTCGGCGGCGTCGGCAGCGCCTGGGGCCACGAAAGCATTCCCGGCGTCACGGTGATCACCGAAAGCCCCGGTGCAGACTACACCGACGACATGAACGCCTGGGCCCGGATGGAACCGTTCGACTTGACCGGACGCACCGGCGCCCGCCTGGATTTTACGATCACCGGCACCACCAGCGGCAGCGGTGACCGCCTCTATGTCGAGGTCTCCACCGACGGTTCCACCTGGGATACCCTCTGGATCGGGTTGGATGATGGCCCCGTGGCCGCCGTGACCGGCACCATCGGCAGCTCGCAGTTGGCCGTCATCGACCTGAAGGCCTATGACGGCAAAGGCTCGGTTTACATGCGCTTTCGTTTTGTCAGCGACGACTCCGGGACGGCCGACGGCTATCTCATCGATAACCTGGCCGTCACCTGTGCCGACACCACCCATGGAGCCGATGCCTATCAGTATTATTCGGGCACTTCCATGTCCGCCGCCTACGCTTCGGGTGCGGCCGCCCTGATCATGGCCCAGAAGCCCACCCTGACGCCGACGGAGGTTCGGCTGGTGATCGAATCCACGGTGGATCGAAAGGCGGCCCTGACCGGGTACGTAGCCACGGGCGGACGAATAAATCTATACAGCGCCCTGGTTTCCATGGCGAACGTGGACCTTGACTCCCGGTCGGCAGCCAACCGGATCGACCTGGATTGGACGGCCTCCGAACCCGTGGACACGGGATTCGAGATTCAGCGCAGGCCAAACTCGGGAAGCGAATACGAAACCATCGCCATTGTCGGCGCCGACGAAACGGCGTACAGCGACAGCGGCCTGGCTGACGGTGCAACCTATGTCTACCGGCTGCTCACCTTAAGTGGTGGGGAACGGACGGGCTACTCCAACGAAACGGCCGCCACCACCCCGAGGACGGTCTCTTCGACGGCCGGCAGCAGTTCTGGGGATGGCGGTGGAGGGGGGGGATGTTTCATCGCCGCGGATTTCGGCGGCTGGGATGTCGGACGCCTGGTCTGGATCCGGCCCATCGCTGCGGCAATGGCCATCCTGATGCTCGTTTTGATCGTTGCGATCTCCTTGCGGCGAAAAATCGAACGGCCGGTGATTGTCGGGCCGGCCGGCCGCCGGAATGGAGAACCTCGGTTCTATTCGCCAGGCGGCCGTTTTAAGAGTTAAACAGCCTCGTAATCTCATCCACCGCAAAAGCAGGCCACATCGCCGGCGAACCGTTTTCAAAAGCTTCGACGCAAGGAGGACCATCGGTCACCTCTCCGATATCGGCAACGGCGATCCCGCTTTGGGTGAGTTCGGCAACCAGCCGTTCCACATGGTCCGGCCGGCAGCAGATCAGCAGGCTGCCCGACCCGATCAATCCCAACGGATCGATTTCCAGCAGACTCCCCATCCGGCGGGTTTCGGCAAAGACCGGCACGGCCTCCTTGCGGATGCGCAGGCCCTTGCCGCCGGCCTGGCTCAACTCCACCGCGGCTGTGGCGATCCCGCCTTCGGTCACGTCGTGGAGGGCGGAAACGCCGCCGACACGCCAGGCAATGCGGGCCTCGGGAAGGATACTGATCATGGATGCCAGACGGCGGCAGCTTTCGATCTCCTCGACAGCCATGCCTCTTTCCAGCAGCAGATCCGAAAACTCGGCGGCAATGATGGCCGTGCCTTCCACGGCAATGCCTTTGGTCACCAGCAGCCGGTCGCCGGCGGCCATGCGGTTCTTGCGGATCAGGTCATCCCGGGCAATGGTTCCGGTCATCATACCGGTCACCACCGGCCGGCAGACCGCATCGGTGATCTCTGTGTGCCCGCCGCACAGGGTGATGTCCTCGTCGGTGCAGGCCGCGTTGAGATCGGCGAATATCTGCCGCACCTGGGACCGGGAAAAGCCGCAGGGCAGCAGCAGGGTGGCCAGCATCCAGCGGGCGTCGACGCCGGCGGTGGCCATATCGTTGGCATTGATCAGTACGGCATACCGTCCGATAGCTTCGGTGGCGAAGGTGATGGGATCGGATTTGAGCACCAGCACCTGTTGACCGTCGATGTCCACGGCGGCGGTGTCCTCTCCCACCGACGGCCCTACGATCACCGAGGGATCTTCGATGGGGTAACGGGCCAACAGCTCTTCGAGAAAGGCGTTGGGCAGTTTGCCGGCGGCAAGACAGGCGCCTTCTGCCAGGATGGGCTCCAGGTCCGGCAGGGCATCGATGACGAAATCGCAGACCAAGCCTTCGGGCAACGGATTGCCGTTGGCCAGATAGGCGGTCAAAGCACCGGCGTCGTGTCCGGCATCCATGTCGAACGAAAAATCGCCCACCACCAGTACGTAGGCCGGGTCCACCTTCATCTTGCGGGCCGCCAGCAGCACCCCTTGCCCGGAGGGCTTTATTTTCACCGGGTCTTCCCGGGTGACGATCACGTCGATGTCCGATGTGCTGACATCGTCAAAGTTCTCCAGCGCCCTGAGCGTCGAGGCTCGGCTGTTGCGGGTAAGAATTCCCACCGGCAGCCCGGCTTTCTTTATAGTCTTGATCAGCCGCTGGGCACCCACATTGGGTCGCGACGACAGGGCCCCCTGGATTTCGAATTCGTCCAGCCGGCGGGTGATCTCCCGCCGTCGGCCTTCGTCCTCCAACCCGGCCATGAACTCCAGGACGGGGGTTCCCTGCGGGCAGCCGATGTCCCGCTTGAGCGCCGGGAAGTCGAGCGCTCCAGGCTGCGTCAGGGTGCCGTCTAGGTCGAAAAGGACGGCGTCGATGCGGTAGGGTTTATTTTGCATTGGCTGCGGGAAAGAGATCGACAGACTGCTCCTGGAGCTTGTACTTCTGCACCTTGCCGCTGGCGGTCAGCGGGAAGCTGTCCACGAAGGCCACGTACTTGGGGATCTTGTAACGGGCGATCTGTCCGCGGCAGAAATCCTTGACGTCGCCTTCGTTGATGTCGGTACCTTCTTTGCGGATAATGAAGGCCCCCACCTCCTCGCCGTACTTCTTGCTGGGCACGCCCACCACCTGGACATCCATGATGCCCTCCATGCCGAAGAGAAATTCCTCGATTTCCCGGGGGTAGATATTCTCGCCGCCGCGGATGATCATGTCCTTGTGGCGTCCGGTGATGGCAAGGTAGCCGTCTTCGTCCAGCACACCCAGGTCCCCGGAGTGCAGCCATCCTTCGTCATCGATGGCTTTTTGTGTGGCCTCGGGCATCTTGTAATAGCCCTTCATAACGCTGTAACCCCGGCAGCAGACCTCGCCCTGCTGTCCTGCCGGCAACTTCTCACCGGTTTCGGGGTCCACGATCTTGACCTCGATCCGGGGCATGGCCCGACCCACGGTTTCCGTGCGGCGGCGCAGGTCGTCGTCGGGCAGGGTCTGGGTCATCACCGGAGAATTCTCGGTCAGGCCGTAGCAAATGGTGATTTCGTTCATGTGCATGCGTTCGATCACCTGGCGCATCACAGGCACTGGACAGGGCGATCCGGCCATGATCCCGGTGCGCAGCGAGGAGAAGTCGAACTTGTCGAAAAGGCGATGCTCCAGTACGGCGATGAACATGGTGGGGACCCCGTACAGCGCCGTGCAGCGCTCCTGCTCCACCGACGCCATCACCTGCACCGGGTCGAATTTTTCCAGGATCACCATGGCGGTGCCGTGGGTCACGGCGGCCAGCACCCCCAGCACGCACCCGAAGCAGTGGAACAGGGGCACCGGCAGGCACATGCGGTCCTTTTCGGAAAAGCGCTGATTTTCACCGATCCACCAGCCGTTGTTGCCGATGTTGTAATGGGTCAGCATGACCCCCTTGGGAAATCCGGTGGTGCCGGACGTATACTGCATGTTGACCACGTCGTGCACGTCCAGCTCGGCCTGCCGGGCGGCGTACTGGTCGTCGGTCGTCATCGGCGCCAGGGCCAGGATCTCCGGCATGCTGTACATGCCCCGGTGTTTTTCCTGCCCGAGGAAACAGACCCGCTTCAGATGCGGGAACCGCCCGCTGATCATTTTTCCCCGCTCTTCGGTTTTCAGTTCGGGAATCAGCTCATATACGGTCTGGATGTAGTCGGTATCCTGGTAGCCGTCGATGATGAAAAGCGTTTCGGTGTCGGACTGTTCCAGCAGATAAGCCAGTTCGGCGGTTTTGTAATTCGTATTGACCGTGAGTAGAACGGCCCCGATCTTGGCCGTGGCAAACTGCAGCGCCACCCAGTATGGGATATTGGTGGCCCACACGGCAACCTTTTCGCCCTTCTTCACACCCATGGCCATCAGACCCTTGGCCAGCCGGTCCACCACTTCGGCGAATTCACCGTAGGTCAGCCGGAAGTCCCGATCCACGTAAACCAGCGCATCCCGGTCTCCGTAGGCGGCCACGGTGCGGTCCAGAATCTGCCCCAGGGTCAGGGCCTGCAATGACTCGTTGCCCATGAAGACCTCCTAACGGGGAATGTACAACACGGCGTAGATGGCGGCCGGCTGCGCCCCCTTGCAGCTCACGTAGTGGGGGACGATGGAGTTGTAGTAAATGCTGTCGCCGGCATCGAGTTCGTAAACCTCGGTGCCGTAAGTGACTTCCACCCGGCCGGAGTAGACCACGATAAACTCCTCGCCTTCGTGGCTGGAAAGATCCTTGGATTTCTCCGATTCAGGCAGCAGTTCCACATAAAAGGGGTCCATATGCCGGTCGCTTTTGCCGCTGCCAAGGGAGTAGAATTTCAGGGCCACGGGCCGGTCCTTGCCGCGCAGCATGCTCAGCTCCTGTTTGCGGTCCTGTCGCCGGACCACCAGCGGGTCCTTGCCGATCTGATCGTCGAGGAAGGTGCCCAGCCGCACGTCCAGCGCCCGGGCAATTTTAAGCAGCGGCCCCAAAGAGGGGTAGACGTCATCTTCGACAATGGTTGTCAGAACACTGGATTCCAGGCCCGTCTGCTGTGCGAGCGCTTCCAGGGAAAGCTCCTTTTCAGCCATGAATTTGCGGATACGCTGACCTACTTTTTCCGTTTTCATAAAATCGATATTCTCCATTTTCCAACAGCTGTTTTTTTCACGGGGGATATGATAGCCTGCCCCTGATCGCCAACCGCAACCGGCCACGCACCGGGGCGGCAGCAAAATGGGTCTTATACCCCCAAAACCCTTTGGCAGGCAAAACATTTTTTTGAACAGGCAATGAATCCTAAACGGCATTCAACGACAGGTGTGGCGGAGCGCCTTGAGAAAATTTTTCATTGGCTGGCGGGAGCGATCTGCCGGCGGTGGCCCCGCCCGGCGCCCCCGGGTGCGCTTCTGGAGCGCTGCCGGATCGTTTCCCACCGCGGCGAGCAAGACAACCGCGGCCGTCTGGAAAACACCCTGGCGGCCTTTGACGCGGCGGCCGAAGCCGGTGTCTGGGGCCTTGAAATGGATATCCGCTGGACGGCAGACCGGATTCCGGTGGTGTTTCACGACCCGGACACCCACCGTCTGTACCCTTCGAAAATCACCCTTGCCAGCACCCCCCTCGATCAGTTAAAAGACCGCTTTCCCCTGATCCCCACCCTTTCCGAAGTGGTCGAACGGTTCGGGGGTAAACGACACCTGATGCTGGAAATCAAGGCCGAACCCTGGTCCGATTCGTCGGTGCGGGCCCGTCGATTCAAACGGGCGCTTTCGAATCTGGTCCCCGGAAAAGATTTCCACCTGATGGGCCTGCACCCGGAGCTGTTCGACCGGTTCGATTTTTTTCCGGCAAGGACCTTTGTGCCCATCGCCCGCGTCCGTATGGACCGCTTCAGCCGTCTTGCGGCGGCCAGGGGGTACGCCGGCGTGTCCGGGCACTACCTGCTGGCGGGCAGTAGTGTGGTGGACCGCCATCACCGCATCGGGCAAAAGGTCGGCACGGGCTTCGCCGATTCCCGGCGCTGCCTTTACCGGGAAGCGGCCCGCGGGGTGGATTGGATTTTTTCCAATCGAGCGGTCGACATGCAGGCCATCTGCACTGGAAAAAACACGGATCTTTTTTAGGGGCACGGCGCGCCGTGCCGACGAAACCCTGCCGGTATTACAAAAAAAGACAATCCAAATGAAACCCAGCCAAAGCCCCAACCTGAAAATCCTGTTCGCTCTGACCCTGATCCATTTCACCGGAGACTTTTACAGCGCCTTCACCACGCCCCTGTTCCCCGCGTTCATGGACACACTGAACCTGACCCTGGCCCAGGTGGGCCTCATCGCCGGCATCAACCGGTTCCTATCGTTCATCGTTCAACCGGTGGCCGGATACCTGGCCGACCGGCATCAGGGCAGGACCATTATTCTGGGCGGTATGGCCATGGCTGTCGTCTTCATCCCCCTTTCCGGCATTGCCGGCGGCTTCTGGCCGCTACTGCTGGTCATCTCCCTGGGATCGGTCGGATCGTCGCTTTTCCATCCCTCGGTGGCCGGGATGATCCCGCTGTATGCCGGCAATCGCAAAGGGTTTTCCATGTCCATATTCAACACGGGCGGAACCCTGGCCTTTGCCGTCGGCCCCTTTTTCATCACCACCTTTGTGGCGACATGGGGGCTTCGGGCCATGCCGGCCACCATGGTCATCGGTCTGACCGCGCTGGTCTACTTATGGTTCGTGGTTCCCTCTCCGCGCAGCGAAGGCATGGCGTCGTCCGGATTGGTGGGCACCTTGAAAAAACAGTTCGGTGCCGTGTGGAAATCGATTTTCCTCATCTGGCTGGTCATGGTTCTGAGGGCGGTGGTCGGCCAGTCCTTCATGACTTTCATGCCCGTCCTGCTGGTCAGCCGCGGATATTCCCTGGTCTCCGGCGGCGTCATGATCACCCTGTTTACCCTGGCCGGCACTGTCAGCGGCCTCTTGTCCGGGTACACGGCGGACCGGGCCGGTGCCCGTCCGGTCTTTCTGACCGCGCACCTGTTGATGACCCCGGCCCTGCTGATCATGCTGTCCCTGCCGGGCGCGTGGATCTATGCCGGGGTTGCCGCGGCCGGTTTTTTCGTGCTGGCCACGATGCCGCTGGGGGTTACCCTGGCCCAGGAACTTGCGCCGGGGGGCCGGTCCATGGTCTCCAGTTTGATGATGGGACTGGCCTACGGCCTGGGTGGTGCCGTGGCACCGCTGGTGGGAAAACTGGCCGACATCTACTCCGTTGCCGACGTCCTGTGGGGTGTAGCGTTCATTCCGTTGATCACGGTTCCTTTGATTTTGCTATTTCCGGGAAAAAAGACGATGGGCGAGGGATGAGGGCAGAGAACTGAGGGCAGAGGTCGGAAGACGGATGAGGGAGGATGGACGATGGACGATGGACGAGGTCGGAAATAGAATTCTGGGATTGAGGAATTCTGGGATTAGGGAATTGTCGGTACCGCTTTCAGCTGCGACCAATTCTTAGGAAGACAAAAACATCGGCTCCACGGTCAGCATGATTCCCCCAGTTTCACAACTTCTCGTCACCAATTCCTGAATCCCGTAATCCCCTAACCCCCTAATTTCATTTTTCATAATCAAAGGGACTGCATTTGCGTAGTAACGCGCCCGGCCGCCTTCTTGGGGCCGTCGAGGCGGTAGCCCAGCTCGTTGACCAGCTTGAGGCAGGCCGCGACCACATCGGCATCGTATAGGCGGCCGCTGTTCTCGGCCAGCTCGTTGATCGCTTTCTGGATGCCCAGGGAAGGCCGATAGGGACGATGGGAGCCGATGGTTTCGAAAACATCGGCCACGGAAAGGATTCGAGCCTCCAGGAGAATTTCGTCGCCGGACAGGCCCTGGGGATATCCGGAGCCGTCTATCCGCTCGTGATGCTGGATGACGATATCGGCCAGGGGCCAGGGGAAATCGATCTTCTTGAGGATGTCATATCCCGACTGCACGTGGGTTCTGATCATAGCGTATTCGGGGCCGCTGAGCCGGCCCGGCTTGCAGAGGATTTCTCCGGGAATGGTGAGTTTTCCCAGGTCGTGGATCACACTGGCCATTTTCAGGCCGTAAATCCGGTCTTCGGAAAGATCCATGCTGCGGGCAATGGCGCAGGCCAGGTCGGCCACCCGGCTCTGGTGGCCGGCGGTATAGGGATCGCGCATTTCCACGGCCAGGGCGATGGCCTGCACCGATCCTTCCATGGCCTTCTGGAAACGCTGTCCGTTCTGGCGCAGTTCCTCGGCGGTCCGTCTGAGTTTCTGGCGCGTCTGGCGCTCCATCAGCACCCGTTTCAGACGGGCCACGATTTCGGCCAGGCGAATGGGCTTCTCGATGAAATCGCTGGCGCCCCGCGCGATGATCTCCTCGTAGGCAAAATTGTTTACCAGGCCGGTGATGATGATCACGTCCGCATCGAAATCCTCCTTGACGTGACGGCACAACTCCAGGCCGCCCATGCCCTCCATCTGAACATCGGAGATGACCACTTCAACGGGCTGGGATGCCAGGACTTTCAATGCCGATTCCGCGCTGTCCGCCGTGAGGCAGCGACAGCCGGAAGAGGAAATGCCGCAGGAAAGGATCTCACGGATGTCGTCATCGTCATCCACGACCAGAACGGTGGAAAAGGCATCGTCATCGCTGGGTACGGGTTCCATGAACGCCTCCTTCGGCGTATGATTGGCTTGCGCTCCGCAAAAACGGGTTGCCGGGGGATGGTCTGCGGGTATCGGTCGGAAAAAAAATGAAGCGGAACACAGATGTCGGATATTTTATGAACCTAAATTAGGCGATTGTCGAGCTTGCTGCAGATTCAAGGCAGCCGCTGCGGCGCTATAGTCGGCTATGCGCCGCGGTGGCTAACGCCGAAGATGCAGTGAGATCGGCAATCCCATGGGGTTTCGTCTTTTGAGTTGTGAAACAGTTCGCAACCTAATGTGATCATAGTCTTTCTCTATTTCTCGAGAAAGGTGAAACGCCTATTTTAGGTTGAAGTCGTCAATCCTTAACAATGAGAAAAATCACATAGGCCACATAACAGCCTAGTAGGATCAGACCTTTTCCGCGGGTGATTGTCAAGTCCTGTTTCATCAGCAACAGGGGCAGGGCGCTGATGGCCATCATCACCAGGTAATCCACCACCAGGCCGCTGCCGATGAATCCGCCGTCAATAACGATGGGCCGCACCATGGCCGTGGCACCGACGACGCTGAGAAGATTGAACACATTGCTGCCCACCAGGTTGCCCAGGGAGATGTCCATCTCTTTTTTCATGGCGGCCACAACCGAGGTAGCCAGTTCGGGCACCGAGGTGCCGAAAGCCACAACGGTCAGGCCGACGAATTTTTCGTCGACCCCCAGGGCGGTCATGATGCTGACCGCCGCGTCCACCAACAGATCCGCGCCCAGCACCACCGCGCCGGTTCCGCCGGCAATCATCAGGCACTGACCCCAGCGCTTGTCCGCCAGCCCGATTTTTCCGGCCGGCAAGCGGGCCTCCAGGACGGCTTTTCCCGGCATGGTGCGGTCCACCCGCAGGGCCACTTTGTAATTGAACCAGGTGTAGGCCAGGATGCCGACGAAAAGGCTCAAGCCTTCGACCCGACCGATGGTGGAGTTGAAGGAGAGCAGCAGCAGGTAGGCGGAAACGACCAGCATCAGGGGGATGTCCCGAGTGATCACGACGCGTCCGGTGGTCACCGGATGAAACACGGCGGTGAGCCCCAGGACCAGGGCGATGTTGCAGATGTTGCTGCCCACCACATTGCCCAGGGCGATCATGCTCTTGCCTTTGAATGCGCTGACCATGCTGACCACCAGTTCGGGTGTCGAGGTGCCGAAGGCCACCACGGTCAGCCCGACCACCATGGGCGTCAGTCCCAGGCTGCGGGCCAGGGTGGAAGACCCCCGGACCAGCCAGCCGGCGCCGTAATAAAGCAGCAGAAGGCCTGCCGTAAATGCGATCAGATGGGCAAAACTCAAAAATCCGCCTTTCGTTGCCCGTTTGAGAGGGCGGGCGTTCCCTTTCCATTTAAAAAACCGGAATCACTATGCCATCCCTATCGGACGAATGCAACGCCACCTGAAGATACGTTTTCTGGGATCCATAGGGATCGTAGGGGCGAAAAATTTTTCGCCCCTACACGGCCCTGCATGGTGACGAAGCCAATGTGCCAGATTCGACTTATAGTTGATGAAACCTTAAAAAGTCGCATTTTGGACGGGCTTGTAAAAAGGACGAGATCAAGGCTTGCGAGTCCTGAAGAAGGATGCGTACCTATACGTACTCCGCACTGACGAGGGACGAAGCGTAACGAAGATATCTGCCTTTTTACGAGCCCGTCACAGTTAGGCATACCGAATCATCACCGACTTCCTCCCCGCCACCTGTTGATAAACTTCGTCGGGCCAGCCGACGGCCATCACGGTGCAGGGAATTTCACTGTCGGGAATGCCCAGAGAGCGGGTGATGGAATTGTCCCGCCGCATGGCCTCGATCACGAAACCGATCAGGCAGGTTCCCAGTCCCAGGCTGTGGGCGCCCAGCAGCATATTACCGGTGGCCAGCAGGGCGTCTTCGGCGGGACAGGAGGCATCCTTGTCCGCGGCGACCACAATCGCGGCAGGGGCTCCATGAAACAGCAGGTCGCGCTCCCCCTGCTCCCATTGTTCCAGTCCCCGTTCGACGGTGGCATAATGATCCCGGTAATAGGATTCCAGTTCCGGACGGCCCAGCCATTTCAGACCACGCCGCAGCCAGGTTTTTTCCGCCAGCCGATTGGTCTTCCGAAAAAAATTGCCGACCGATCGCGCCAGCGCGACCACCGCCTGGCGATTCGGCAGAATCGTGAAGGTCCACGGCTGACAGTTGGAGCCCGACGGGGCGGTGACCCCGATTTTCACCAGATCCTCCAGGAATGTCCCATCCACCGGCTGATCGGTAAAGTTGCGGCAGGAGCGACGTGATCCCATGAGATTGACCAGCGCGGCGGTGTCGAAGCGACCGTGGGGCAGCCAGCGATTGTCTGCGGAAAAGTTGGCAAATCTAACCAGCTCGGGATCCAGCGCCGCCACCTGGACGGCCTCGGTGGGGCACACCGCGGCACAGTGCCCGCAGTTCATGGACTCGCTGCCGGTCACGACCGCCTTGTCCGCTTCCATCGTGATGGTTTCCTTGGGACAGACCGCCACACACTGCCCGCAGCCGATGCAGAGGTCGGCATCGATTGTCGTGGTTACGGATCGGCTGGAGGATTGGATCGGTTTATCGCTCATTAATTTATCCTTGCAGCTTGCTTGACTTGAATTGAGTCCGTATTAAAATTGACGACTTCGTAAAAAGCCCGATATCGGCGTTACGCTTCATCCCTCGTCACTGCGGAGTACGCTAAGTACACCTCATTCCTCGGGATTCGCAAGCCTCGATCTCTGCCTTTTTACGAAGCCGTTTTAAAAAATTGACTTTTTATCGGTCCGTTAGAAGTCTATTGAGGAAACGATCCATGAAAGAACGCCCCCACTACAACCGGTTTATCTCTTCCGTAATGTGGAACCTGCTTTTGATTTCGGCGGGTTCCGCGGTTTTCGGCATCGGGTTGAAATCCATCGCCATCCCCCACGGCTTCATCACCGGAGGGATTTCGGGCCTGACCCTGCTCATTTACTATGTCAGCGGCCTGCTGTCACCGGGTTTGTGGTACCTGCTGCTCAACATCCCCATCTTTCTGATCGGCTGGATTCATATCAGCCGGCGGTTTTTCTTCTACAGCCTTTACGGCATGGCCGCGCTTTCGGCGGCCATCGATCTGATCGGTTTTCCCCTGCCCATCCATGAACCGATCCTGGCGGTTCTGGCCGGCGGCGTACTCATGGGCGCAGGTTCCGGCATCATCCTGCATTCGCTGGGATCGGCAGGCGGCCTGGACATTGTGGGGATCATCCTGCACCAGAAATTGAACGTACGCGTGGGGACGTTCTTCTTTACGTTCAACCTGGTCCTGTTTGCCTTCAGTTTCGGATTTCTGGAGGCCGATCTCGTCCTGTACTCCCTTTTCATGAGCTTCATCTCTTCGCAAACCATGGATTACGTGCTCACGATTTTCAACCAGCGCAAGATGGTTATCGTCATATCCGATCTCAACGACAAAATTGCGGGGGAAATCCACTCCCGGCTCAATCGGGGCGTCACCTTTCTCAACGGAAGCGGCGCCTACACAGGCAAAATCAAGAAGGTCATCCTCACCGTGATTCACAACTACCAGCTCAAACGGCTGGAAGAGGCGGTTTTATCCATCGATCCGGAAGCCTTCATTATTACGGAAAACACCTTCAATGTTTTGGGCAGGGGGTTTTCCAAACGCAAGGAGTATTGATGGCCCATGGTACGGAACGGTATCGGATCGATTTCGATAGCGATTTCGGCAGGAAATACCCTTCGTTAATGAAAGGATAGACTTTCTTCCGTATAAAGAAAACGCGCCGCGGATATCCGCAAAAATAGTGGATACCCGCAGCGCGATGTTTGAGTTGCTTAGGCCACTATTTCGGGCTGGGATCCTCCGTGGCCTCTTTCTCTTCAGTCTGTTTCGATGATTCCCCGTAAACGACAACACCGCCCCGATCACCAGAGAAAAGTCCAGGCCCCGGTTTCTCATCCCTGTCGTCGTGGTACTCGAAGGGCTGCGGCGATGCGGCACAGCCGGCAATCAGGGCTGCAATCGCCAACGCTGCGATCCATTGGCGGTCCATCAGAATTTCACCCGCATACCGGTCATGAACGCATTGATATTGTCGTAATCGGCGCCGTTCCTGTCCAGTTTGTGGAGCCGGTAGCCCAGATAGGCTTCGGTGCCCCACTCCTGGATATCCTGGACCATCTGAAAACCGATGGTGTCAGCATCGTCTCCATCGGCGGCGATGTCCGAATAGCGTCCGTAGTCGGCCGAAAGGGAAGTCACCCCCAACGGACACCAGCGACCCCGGTAGCCGAACTTGGTATAGAAAAACCCGCCGTCGTCCCGGCCGCTTTTGTGATCGCGCGTACCCATGGCGAAGGTGCCGTTGAAGCCGCTGTCATGGAGAACGGAAACCGACCCGGACATCTGGTCGTCTATCGTGTCCGAGGTGCTGCCGGGATTGGCGTAGGCCGCCCCGGCCGCCAGTTTGAAGGCGTCCACCCGTGCGCTGTAGCGCACGGCGAAGTCACCGCCGCCGTCGGACACATAGGAGGTCGATCCCGTAAACCCGTTGAACGAGGGGCTGTCATAGCGAATGCGTTCGTCGCGGCCCAGACCATCCATATTGCTGAAAGCATTGCCGATGGCGGTTGCGGACAGGCCGCCCGTACTCGAATCATAGAACCGCTGGCCGCCGGCCATGTCCCCAACGCTTGAGTACCCCACCACGCCGGTTCCGGAAAGATCCACCTCCGCGATACCATCCGAGGCCGTCGACCCCCAGCCCAGGGAGAACTTTCCGAGGGTATTGGCATCCACCCACAGATCCAGATGGCGCTTTTCGAATCTGTCATTCGGGGTGTAGCGTTTGTCTTCCTGCCAGACCGCATTGCTGGGATTGGTCTGATACTCCACCTCGATTTTGGTCCCGATCTCATAGCGCTCGTTGGGGTTGATGGATCCCAGCAGCCCGATACGGGTGGAGGAATTGTCGTTGTCCACCAGGTAGAGGTCCTCGTTGTGGCCATCGTCACTGTAGAGTACCGCCTTGTTCACCTGGCCGTATACCTTGATGCTGGCCTTGGGGTTGCCGGTCTTGACCGCTGCCGGGCTGTCCGTAGCTGCCTTGACCGTGGCCTTGGCCGTCTGGCCTTTGAGGGCCTCCACCTGCTGCTGCAAGTCGTTCAGGGCCTTTTGCTGGGCTTCGATCTGCGTTTGCTGCTGCCGGATGATCTTCTCAAGCCGGTCCAGGGTTTCCTGATCGGCCCCGAGGACCGGCGATGAGACCATGAAGCCGGAAACGAGTAGTACCGAAGCCGCACACAGAACAAGCCGCCATTTTCTCATTACCATATCCACCTCCTGCTTGGTTTGCGATTGAATGCTGTCAACACCCGCCCATAGCCGCTTACGGACGGGCACCATTTGAAAAAATCGTCTGGGGGTCGCCGGGCACCGGATTCACGCCGATGGTCGTGTCAAGGTAAATAGAGGATGCGAGATGTTTCAGTTCGGGGTCCGGTTGAAAGCTTTTCATAGCATTTTAAGCAAATATGTGCAAACAAAGTGTACGCATAAACGGGAAATCGGATTTAAACCCCATGCAAAGGTAGAGTGAATGAGAATTCTGGTTGTCAACTGCGGCTCCTCATCGTTGAAGTACCAATTGCTGGACATGGATGGCGAACGAATCATGGCTTCCGGACTGATGGAACGTATCGGCGAACCCATCGGCAGGGTGTCCCACCGGACACAAACGGCTTCGGGTCCGATTCACCAGGTTACATTCGAACGAACGATGACCAATCACCGCGCAGCTTTTCGTGAGGCGATCCGTCAACTCACCGCCTCCGCCACGGGGGCCATTGCCGGCCCGGAAGAAATTGACGCCGTGGGCCACCGGGTGGTTCACGGCGGCGAAGCATTTCGGGAACCCACCCTGGTGGACCCGGCTGTGCTGGACGCCATCGAAAAGACGATTCCCCTGGCCCCCCTGCACAATCCGGCCAACCTGATGGTGATCAACATCGCCCGGGAACTGTTTCCCTATATTCCCCAAGTTGTGGTTTTCGACACGGCCTTTCACCATACCATTCCACCGCATGCCCGCCATTACGCCCTGCCCTGGTCCTATTACGAAGAACTGGGCGTCCGCCGATACGGATTCCACGGCATCTCCCACCGGTATGTGGCCCGGGAGGCGGCCCGGCGCCTGGACCTTCCCCTGAAGAGCGTCAACCTGATCACCGCCCATCTGGGAAACGGTGCCAGCATCTGCGCCATCAGGGATGGTGCCAGTGTGGACACCTCCATGGGCATGACGCCGCTGCAAGGCCTGATCATGGGAACCCGGGCCGGCGATCTCGACCCCGGCGTGATGATGTATATTGCCAGGCGCCTGAACATGTCCGTGGACCAACTGGAGGAGGTGCTGCAGAATGAAAGCGGTTTGAAAGGCATCTGCGGAATGAACGACATGCGGGACATTCAGAAGGCGGCCGAATCCGGCAACGAGCGCGCCCGTCTGGCCCTGGACATGTTCGCCCATCGCTGCCGGCACTATATCGGCGCCTACGCATTTGAACTCGGCCGGGTGGACGCCCTGATTTTCACGGCCGGTATCGGTGAAAACGATGCGCATATCCGTGCGGCCTGCTGCGGGGGCTTGGCACCCCTCGGATTGGAGTTGGACCCGTTTAAAAACCAGGCGCCGGAGGACCACCATGGCGAGATATCGGCGGCCGGCAGCCGGATCAAGGCGTATGTCATCCCCACCAACGAGGAGTTGGAGATCGCCCGCCAGACGGTAAAGGTGGTTGGATCGTTGGGGTAAGGGAAACGGAGTTAGGAAACCGAGCCAGGACACCCATGAACGTCGAACATCGAACGTCCAACTTCGAACTTCGAATAAAAAAAGTAAAATTTCCGGCCCGGGCAAACGGTCATTGAAAGCCATTCCCAAGGAGCGTATATAATTCCAACATTGAGGACCGGTACCATGGGAACGAGCGGGTGCTGCTCGATCCCATGGCGCCCGGGATATTTGCAACGCATGGTTAGAACTAAATTAGGCGAAAAACAAAACGGAGAACCCCATGTCGGAAGATCGTATTCGCTATAAATCGCTCCTGGACAAAGTCACCGATCCGGACGCGGCGTGTCAGCATATTCAAAATGGTACCAATGTATTCATTTCCGGCTTCACCGCCGGCTACCCCAAACTGATTCCCCAGGCCCTTGTCCGCCGGGCCAAGGCCGGAGAACGGTTGAAGATCAATCTGTTCGCCGGCGCATCGACCGGCGATGCCGTGGACGGCGTGCTGGCCGAGGCCGATCTGGTCGATTGGCGGCGGCCCTACATGAGCAATCGCATCATGCGGCAGAAAATCAACCAGGGGAAGATTCACTTCAAGGACGATCACCTTTCGCGCCTCTCCGCCCAAGTCCGTGACGGGAACTGGGGCAAGGCCGATTTGGCTGTCGTGGAGGCCGTGGCCATCACGAAAAAAGGGCACCTGATCCCCACCATGTCCGTGGGCAACACGCCGACCTACGTTCGGGAAGCCGAGAAAATCATCATCGAAATATCCGCAGAGCCCCTGGACCTGGAAGGCGTCCATGACATCTTCATTCCCGAGGATCCCCCTTACCGCATGCCCATTCCCATCTACCGCGCGAGCGACCGTATCGGCAAGCCGTTCATCGACATGGACCCCAACAAGGTGGTGGCCATTCTTTACAGCCGGGAAGAAGACAGCTGCGCAGTGTTCAACGAGCCGGATACCGTATCGCAAAAAATCGCCGAACACATCCTGGACTTCGTGGCCCACGAAATCGACCATGACCGCATGCCCCCTTCCCTGCCCTGGCAGTCCGGTGTGGGCGACGTGGCCAACGCGGTCCTGAATGGATTCATCGAAAACAAGTTCTTCAAAACCATCGATCTCTATTCCGAGGTCCTGCAGGATGCCGTGCTGGATCTGATCGACCTGGGAAAAGTGCGCGCCGCCTCCGGTTCCGCCATGACGCTTTCCCACAAAGCCCGCGAACGGTTCTACAAAGAACTGTACCGCTACCGGGACAAAATTATCCTCAGGCCGGTGGAGATCTCCAACGCACCGGAAGTCATCCGGCGTCTGGGAGTAATCGCCATCAACACGGCCATCGAGGTCGATATTTACGGCCATGTCAACTCCACCCATGTCATGGGGTCCCAAATGATGAACGGCATCGGCGGCTCCGGCGATTTCATCCGCAACGGGGGCCTGTCCTTCATCGTCACACCCAGCACGGCCAAGGGCGGAAAAATTTCGGCCATCGTGCCCATGGTCTCCCACGTGGATCACAGCGAGCACTCGGTGGACGTGGTGGTTACCGAATACGGCCTGGTGGACACCCGCCCCCTGACCCCGCGCCAGGTGGCCGAACAGGTGATCAAAAAGTGCGCCCATCCCGATTTTCGCGATCTTTTGTGGGATTATTACCAGCAGGCCAT
Organism: Desulfosarcina widdelii; assembly: GCF_009688965.1. Taxonomy (GTDB): domain Bacteria; phylum Desulfobacterota; class Desulfobacteria; order Desulfobacterales; family Desulfosarcinaceae; genus Desulfosarcina; species Desulfosarcina widdelii. The sequence continues at coordinate 2,734,641 of NZ_AP021875.1, forward strand.
CCGAACCACGGGCGGACACGAGCCGCATATCCTGAGCGATGCTTTCGCCTTTCACGAACGCTTCATGGCCACCGGCGACATGCACGAGGGATAATGACTGAAATTAAAAAATACGGTTCTCTGGTAAGCTCAAGCTCCCTTTTTTTAACGGGTCTCCAGTTTTGTCATTCCGGACGGAGCGAAGCGGAGATCCGGAATCCAGGAAGGTTCATGGGATTTCTGGATAGCGCATTAATGAAAAGCAAGGGCAATAGGAATCTTCAATGAAAGCATATCTGGAACTTTGCCAACGGGTCATCGACGAGGGGGTGTGGATCGAGAACGCCCGCACCGGAAAGCGTTGTCTGACGGTCATCAATGTGGATCTCGAATATGACGTCAGCGATGGCACCTTGCCGGTATTGACCACGAAGAAACTGTTCTGGAAACCGGCGATCGCCGAAATGCTGGGCTACCTGCGCGGCTACCAGAGCGCGAAGCAGTTTCGGGACCTGGGTTGCAACACGTGGAACGCCAATGCCAATGAGAATGCCGACTGGCTGGCCAATCCGTTTCGCGAAGGCGAGGACGACATGGGGCGCTGCTACGGCGTTCAGGGCCGGGGGTGGCGCAATCCCGAGGGCAGGGAAATCGACCAGCTGCGAAAAATCGTCGATGATCTGTCCAGGGGTTTCGACGACCGGCGGGAAATCATGACTTTTTACAATCCGGGAGAGCTGGACCGCGCCTGCCTGGCCCCCTGCATGCACACCCACACCTTCAGCCTGGTGGGTGAGCATTTGTATCTGACCAGCTATCAACGCTCGGACGATCTGCCCTTAGGGCACGGGTTCAACCAGGTTCAGGTGGGCTGGCTGTTGATGATTATGGCCCAAATCACCGGCAACAAGCCGGCCAAGGCCTTCCACAAAATCGTCAACGCACACATCTATGAGGACCAGTTGGAGCAGGTGAGAAATATTCAGCTCAAGCGGGAGCCGTATGCCCTGCCGAAGCTGAAAATCAATCCGGATATCCAGTCATTGGAAGATCTGGAAACGTGGGTCACCATAGACGATTTCGAACTGGAAGGGTACCGGCATCATCCCCCCATTCAATATGCCTTTTCGGTTTAAGGTGAAGCGCCTTGCCAAATAAGTCTTGAAATCCATTGTCTTACTGGATATCTCAAAGATATTAGGCAATAACCGCGCAACCCGGGAATTTTATCCATCCCGAATTCGGTTCTAAGTATCATTTTTTACGAACGGTAGCGGCAACCATGCCAATCACCACTTTCCAGGGGTTTCTGGCCACGGCAAACCTGCACCACGGTCTGCTGGTGGACCTGTGCGCCGAGGCCGGGGTAATCGGCCGGGCCAAGCTTTTAGCCTACATGGAGCGGCACGGCGTCGCCCCGATGGATAAGGAAGCCCTGATCCAACGGTATCGACGCGCGGCCATCCTTTATGAGGAAACAGAGGATACCTATACGGTCAACCCTGTGGTGGCGGGGCTGGTCAACTTCTATGAACGTCGCGGGCGGCTGACCCACGCCGAATTTCTCAAGGACCAGATCGTCGATATCGGCAACCTTACCGACGCGCTGCAACAGGCCCTGTTCGCCGACCCACCGGAACCGGAACGAATCGCAGACACCGTGGATAAGCTCTACCTGGTGGTGCGGCAGGTACGTGAAAGCGGGTATCAGCACTACCAGGCCTGCATGCGCGCATTCGGGGACATGAAGCGCAACAGCGAAGGCAAACGCATCGACCAGCGCATCGAGGATCTCAAGACCGTCAACCGCCGCTATATCGAGCCCTTGAGCGAGTTGATCGACCCCCATGCCGAGCCGGTGCGCAAAATGGCCCGCCTGAGAAGATGCATGGCCGACCTGGCCGACCGTACCGGCCTGTTGGCGGATTCCGTGGAACTCAGCGACCGGCGGCAGCGCCTGTTGATCGACATTCAATACATCGATTACACGCTCATCCACCATTTCGAAACCCTGATCGACACCAGCCGGTCCCTGCTCAACTCGCTGATCGAGGAAAAGACCATCAAGGAAGCCCTGGCCAAATGCCTGGGCGATCTGGATGCGGTTTGGCCCCTGCTCTCGGGCGAGACCGTCGTGGTTGCCGGGACATTGGCCAGCCAGGCACCGGGCATGGAGCGCCTGGGCCTGTTCTTCAACGATGTGGTCCACCGCCGGTATGTGGCACGGCCACGGCCGCTCTCCACAAGCCTCCCGCAGGAAGCCCGGGCCGAAAGTCTGCTGTTGTTCGAAGAGCAGTTGCTGAAACAAATCCGCGAGGCCCGTGAAATTGCGGACTGGCCGGCATTCGTAAACCGTGAATTCTCCACCTACCCGCCCGCCGAACGGCTCAAGGCCATTGCTCTGCCCTTGGTCATGGCCAGCCCGCCTTTCCGGGTCACCCCCACCGGAAGGACCTTTCACGGGGATCTCAACGAATTTACCATCGAGATGGAGGATTTCGGCATCGTCTGGGAGGAAAGCCATGCCGGTTAAATCGCCCGAGGAAACCCAGCGCATCATCCAGACCTTGCTGCGCGGATACCAGTTCAGCGACTCGGACCTCATGCGGCCCGATTACGAGCGCTGGTATGCGACCCTGGATCGCCATTTCGACTGGTTCCAGGACCACCTGTCTTTGAGCGGCTTTTCCCTGGTGCGCGACAAGCAGGTGATCTTTCTGGAAAAGGAGAACAAAATCCTCAGCCAGGAGGAAAAACAGGCCGTGGTGGTACTTTATCTTTTGACCGACTTGTGGCTGGAAAAGGGCAAAACCTATGGCGACCTGTTTCAGGCCAGCGTGGCCTGGACGGAACTGGATTGGTTTCGGGATGGCTACGGCCGTGAGTACCTGTCCCAGGTGGGCATCGAGGATGGCAACGACGCGGCCCTGGAGCAGCTTTTCCGCCGCCTTGCCGGCAAGGGACTCCTGGAGGTCAATTTAGAAGCGCGTACTTTGACCCTGCGCCGGCCGGCCGAACGGCTGATCAACCTGGCCCGGCGCATTCACCAGCAGCTTGACCGGCAAGAGATAACCGAGGCAGAGGAAGGCGATGCCGATGAGTGAGTACACCGCCAGCATCCGCAGAATCGGACTGATCAACAGCGGCATGTTCGATACCTTGGCCCTGAACTTCGATGTGCGCGCCGTGCACCTGGTGGGCGCCAACAACGTGGGCAAAACCAGCCTGATCGCCCTGATCCAGTTTCTTTTTTTTCCAAAAATGCGTGAAATGACCTTTGTCAAATCCGCTGCCGAATCTCTGGGCTTCTACTTTCGCCCAGAGGGCTCCTACCTGCTCTTCGAGGTGCGCACCCTCACCGGCAGTATTCGCACGGTGGGTATTTTCGGCACCGGCGAAGCCGATTCGCGGGTCAATTTCGTTTTCAACGGCTCCTTCGACGTAAACACCTTTCTCACTGAAGAGCGGACACCACTACCTTTCAAGGACCTCCAGGCAAATCTGTTCGACCGGGACTTCGCCCGTTTCGACCGATTCGAACGCTATGAAGAAGCCCTCTTGGGCCTGCACACCCGCGGCGAGTACAACGTGCCGCTATTCGATCTGTCCAAAACCAATTTTCGACTGCTGCGCCGCCTCATGCAGGGGTTACTGCGCCTGGACCGTATCGACGCCACCGATGTGCAACAATTTCTCATCCGCATCGTGGAGAAAGGCGCCGTGCGCACCCGTTTCAACCTGCTCCAGGATTTCGAGCAAAAGTACCGCCATATCAACAGCCTGCGTATCGAACTGCGCGAACTGGAAGCCCTCAAGCCGGTGGTGGCCCGCTACCATGACCTGCTGGCCAAAATCGAAGAGACTGCCGAAAAACGCGACCAGCATGCCGCCTATTTCTTTCACCTCTCCGCGGCGGTAAGTATGCTTCTCTCCGAGAAAAAGAAGCAGCTGGCCCGGGTTTACGACGACGAGGAAGCGCGCCTTGAAAAACTGGGAGGATCCGTCAAGCGCCTTTCCGAGCAGGCCAGCGATGCCCGAACGCGCCTTGGCGAGGTTCGCCGGCAAAAAGAGCGCTTCGAGGCGCTTACCAAAACCGCCCAATCCCATAGCGAAGCCCTGGTGCGCCAGGAACGCGACCGGCTTACCCACGCCAGGGTGGAACTGGCAACGGCCCTTGCCGCGACCCAGCCCCAGGACGCCGAAAGGCTGAAACGGCAGCTTGCAGCCCTGACCCGCGAGATCGACAACGTCACGCGTCAATTGACGCATAAAACCTTGCAAACAGTCTGGGACCAGGCCGGATTCGACGAGAACCGGCGCGCCTTGCTGCGCTTTCTGGTGTCCGGCGACCTTGCCAGCCGGGAAGCCGAGGCGGTGTTGGCCGATGAGAAATCATTTCTTCAAGCCTCGTCCAAGGCTGCGGAATATCTGGATGACGAGGGGCGCTTTCGCGGCTTTGGCCTGGATCTGCCCAGGGAGGTGTGGTTCGTTCCCGAAACCGACCGGGAGCCCCTCGATGAACGACAAAAGCGCCTGGAGCGGGAAATGCAATCGGTTCGCACCGCCATCGAAATCGCGGAAAACACCAAGCGCAAACAAGCGGAACTGGCCGAAATGGACGCGGCCATTGCCGCCAAGGAGGCCATCCTGGCCGAATTGGCCGAACTGCGCCAGCTTACCGTAACCTGGAAGGATCTGGAATCCATAACCAGGGAGGAGAGCCGCCTGGACCGGGAGTTAGCCCGCCTTAGCCGTGTAATTCGTGAGCGCGAGGAGGAGAGCCGCTTGCTGCGCCGCCAGCAGCAGGTCACCTACACGGCCCTTAAAACGGCCGAGGAAAAATGGGAACAGGTACATCAGGTCCACGCGAGCCTTTCCCCCGACGACGGTGAGCCTCCCGAGGGGTTAATGGCACGCCGCCTGGAGACCTTGCAAGCCGAGTACACCCAGATGAGGCAATCGATTGCCACCCTGGAGAGCCAATTAAAGCAACTGGACAGTCAATTGGCCGAACCCAAGTCCGAGCTGGAGGCCCGTTACGAACGCTCTGCATCGGATGTCTCCTTCGAGCGCTGGCTGGAGAACAAGGCCGATCTGGCCGGCGCTATCCACGACCTCGAAGCCCAATTACAGCGTGAGTACGACGGTATTTTCACCGTGGTGCGGGCCAAGCTTTCCAAGATCACCCAGGCCTTCGGATTCGTGGAATCCCAGGTGGCGGCGCTAAACAAGGCCATCCACAACGTACGCATTTCCAACATCACCCACATCGGCATCGCCCTTGAGAAAACCGCCCTGCTGGATGCCATCGATCAAAGCATCCCCGGCCAGTTGGATCTCTTCGCCGCCCCGGACACCTCCGCCAGCCTGGAAGACGCCCACGCCCAGGTGGAGGAGTACTTCAACCAGATCCGCAACTACGGCACGGAAATCAATCTCAAGGACATGTTCCGTCTCAAATTCTCGGTTCAGTTCAGCCACCAGCCCGATCCGGTGGAACGCTACGAGATTCACCGCTTCGAATCCAACGGCACCGAAACCGGGGTCAAAATCGTGATTTACCTGGGGCTGATCGGCCTGTTGCAGGAACGCAAGAATGTGACCGGTACGCGCATCCCCTTTTTCCTGGACGAGGTGGGCAGCATCGACGCCGACAACCTGAACCAGTTGATCGCCTACTGCACCGAGAACAACTTCCTGCCAATTTTCGCCAGCCCCGAGATCCGAAAGGATATCTCCCACAACTACCTGTTCCGGCGCGACGGCAACCGCAGCTATCTGGCCTCGGTTGTAAAGATCACGCCCAAACCCATGGAGATCGCGCAAGATGACGCCTCCGATTTGGCTGGCCACCCTGCTTGAAAAGGGAACGGTGGGCCATTCCGCCGTCAACCGCAAAATACTTGACGAACTGCTCACCCTTGAACTGGTCGGCATCCAGAGCCATGGCACCCGACGCACGGTGGTTGCTATCGATCCTGTACCACTGGCCCGCTGGGCGGCGGCCCGATATCCGGATCACGGCCTGGACCCGGAGCGAATGGCCACCCGTCAGGGCAATATCGTGCGCGGCGGTCACAGCAAGGCCGGACGCTCGGGCCATTCTGTGCTTTCCTTATCTTTCAAATGGTTTGGCGCGCCGAATGACCCGTTATCGCAATTGACGCAAAAATTCGGCTTGGCCGCCGCAATGAGCGACCGGCTTATAAATCTCTCCCTGCCAGCCTGTTGGCACCTGCTCACCATCGAAAACTGGGAGCCCTTCTACCGCGCCGATTACTCGGGCCAGACGGAGCCTGTCATGGTGGCCTACCTCGGCGGCAACGCACCGGAAATCGTCATCGAGGCGTTGAAGACCTTAACGCCCTCGCCTTCACGGGTGCTGCATTTCGGGGATTACGATTGGGACGGGCTGTATATTTTTCAACGCCTGCAATCCGCTCTGCCGACAGCCAGACTCTATGTGCCGGAGGATATCGCCCTGCTGTTCAAACGCTTCGGCGACCGTCAACTGCTCGCCCGGCAAACCCCAAAGACCGCTTTTGATCGTCGCAGCCGGGACTGCCGGCCGATCATTCAACTCATGGCGCAGCACAATGCCGGGTTGGAACAGGAAATTGTGGAATTGCCGGTTTCGGTTTGAAAGGCAATTCGTATTCAAATAAGGCGGAAAGATACCCTGCGCCCGGCGATATCGGCCTGCCCCCATTGTTTCCTGATTCTGCGGAAAGCTCGGCAATCGCCCGCTTTAGGTTGCTATTATTCGTCAAAAATTACGATTTAATTGCTATAAGCGATTTAATTCGCCGTATTTTACGACTTGAAAACTTATGATCGATAAGAAAAGAAGTATTCGTCAACTCACCGTATTAATTGGACCTTTGTAAGCGGGCACCTATTTTGTCATATTTGGTCACCTGGTTTGTCATATTTCTTGTGGTGCCAAAATCGTAATAATTAGGAATTTTCCGGAATATTGGCAAATTTTGAGGGGGATTTAAAGCTTTTTTTGCCACTTGGATGGAGCTGCCCCTCTATTAGGTCAAGCCTTTTTCTGATGGCTTTCAGTTCGTTTAAGACCGCATATCGGGTTTTGGGAACGTATGTGTTTGCAAGCCTGGATATGGTACTTTTCGGGATGCCTGTTATCTCGTTTATGGTGGATAGTTTTACGCCATTATCACGCATTCTCTTTAGTATTTTTGCCTGCTTTGTTTTAAACGGATAATCCCTTTTTAATATCTTTTTTTCTTCATCTGAAAGGGCTTTTAAAACGTCTTCAGCGGATTTTGAATAGCCATTCATAACTCTAAACTATTGTGTAATTTTTCTAATAGAAATGACAGAGAGGTTATGTTTTCGAGCAAGTTCTTTATATCCAACGCCGCTATCATGCTCTGAACGGATCAACCTGTCCCTGGCCGCCTTCTGAACCGTTTTTACCGAAGGGATATAGAGCTGTTCGCCGCCACGCTTATCTACTATATCAAGCGCTAATTCAAGGCCTATATCTTCGGCCAATTCACGAAATTCAGGCGTCAGGTCCTCTATTTGCACATTGTATTTCTCGCCCATATGATATCTCCAAAAAACTTTATTTTAAGCTTTTTCTATCTGTTTCAGATGCGTTAAATTGTCGAAACATACATTCAGAGCAGCTGAAATAATCCCAATCTTGGTACGCCGCCTTGTTCAAGCAGTGAGAATAAAAAGGACAGCTAAAATTCCTGTAACCTGTTTGATTGACAGGCGTTTTTATTTCGTTTCGCTTAAGACCTTTGGACAATTTTTCTAATCCACACAGTCGTTGCCCCAAATTTGCGGGCAAGCTCTCCATGGTTAGAACCGCTAAATTCTTGCCTGATTTTTTGATCCCTGTGCATACGAAAAACCGTTTTTTTTGAAGGAATGTAAATGCTCTCTCCACCCCTCTCGTTTACTAATTTCAGGAGGTTTTTCAGGCCAATAATATCTGCAATCTCTCTGAGTCCCGGAGAAAGTTCATCCATCCTGATTTCACATTCCATCAAAACCGCTCCAATTCACTTTTTCCTGAATAGACCGCTTTCTATTTTTTCAACCTCGTAATATTCGCGGTCCCAAATTTTGTTTCCGGCCCTTTTAGGGTTGAGTTTAAAATAGTTATTGCGGTCCCTGAAGTGTTGGCTAATAGCCGATTTCATCTCGTACACACATCCATAGTCACTGTTATGAATAACGGCCCTTTTAAGGCCGCTAAAGACGGATTCGACGATATTTAAATACTGAGATCGAGGAGGCAACGGATAGATGGTAATCGATGGGCCTGCGGTCATGCCATTCAGAAGCTGAACACAGGTTTGAACGCCGGATGAGTTGTGCCAGGACGCACAATCCCAAGTAAAATAGAGGCCAGAATGGTCATGATACCGATAATACAGGGTTTTAATCAAGCAGACGACAGCAGCGGTATCCTTGGTATCTGTGAAAGCCCATATTACTTGGTTCTCAACAGCATCCAAGGCCCCAATAAATGTTACTCGGCCTTTTGATTTTTGAAACTGAGGATATTTCTTCGTTTTCCCTTTGGCGGTATAGCTCTTTCCTCCATATTTTTTAACTCTCCATGGACCGGCTTCATCTATGAAGAAAAAGGCTTCATCTTCTTTCAGGCTTCTCAAAGCATCGAGTACCCGCTTCGTTTTTTCGATATACTTTGGATCATTGCTGGTAAGGACACGTTTAGCGCGCCTCCAGGTATAATTGGTTTTTTTCAGCGCTCTACGAATTGTACTGGCAGATAGAACGAAATTATAATCATTTTTATAAGCATGCGAGATTGCCTGCAGCGTCCAGGCTGAACGGTTGATCCCATAGTCTTTAGGGGATCGATGCAAGATTTTAACGATATTATCCAGTCTTTTAGCACGTTCGGCATTGCCTTTAGTGTAGTCGTAGGTGGTTTCAACAAAGCCAATCCCTTCCTCATTAAACCGCCGAATCCATCTCAGCACAGTGCCGGGAGATCTGTGAGCTTCAAGTGCGATTTCAATCAAAGAAGAATTCCGGTTCGCCAGAAGGAGAGCCCGGGCTCTGGCTCTATGGTTTTTATGGCTTCCTTCTAAATAGCGATGTAGCAAGCCGATCTCTTTTTGGTTCAGCCGCCGACAGAGCGCTACCGGTCGGTATTTAAAAGGATTTCCCCTAAAATATTTCAAGATGTAATTTAGCGCTGTAATAGAGGTTTGTTTGGTGGTCGCATCGATTATAGAAGCGCTCTTTATGATAGTTACGAAATTGCTAAGGAATGATAACGGGTCCTTCGGATCTATTTCGATGCGCCTGCTGATTTTTCTGCCGGTTTTTTTTACAGGTCGCGTGTGCCACCCAAGGAGCGGAACCAGCGCTTTAATGCCGCCCTGCCTATATGCCATTAGACTACGATAATAGGTTGAAATGCTGATCCCTTGGCTACGGCAGAATTGTTGGAGAGCTGCCTTTTTGCGGAACTTCGCACCAAGGCGGACTGATTCCCTTTTGAGGAATTTTTCGGACTCCTTAATGAAGAAAAAGCGCATTTCGGCTCGAATACGTAATTTGTAAGGAAGGTGGGCAATCAACTTCAAATCGTTTTCGTAGCGCAAGCGTTCCGCCTTTATTAAAGGTAAAAACTCTTGCTGTTTCGATTCAGTTGATTTTTTCATGGAACCATTTGCCCAATATTGATTTTTAGCGCCGCCGGGAAGTTTAAAATGAGAGGACGCCACCGCCACCCTCATCCGGCCAGGCCCGGCGGCGCCCAGGACAATACCTGTTCAAGAGGCCCTGGCCAAATCGTTTAATCGATTATGGGTTCAGTGCTGATTCCACAAAATTAAGGATATTGGCCCGAATAGTCCCGATTGGGAAAATGCGTGTTTGAACCGGTATCGTGCCGCCGGTATACTCGAAGACATCGACCGCCTTCGCGCCGGCCTCTACGATCAGATTATTGCAGATCGCAGTTATGGATGCATAGTATTGATTGTCGGTCGCTATCATTTCATCCAGCGCTTTTGCCATCGTTTTTTTGCCGTTGGCGGAATAGGCGTCTACTGCAGTTGTAAGGGTATCGGCAAAAGTTTTGCGCAATTCTTCGAGTTGGATTTCTTTGGCCTTTATAGCGGCATTCGTTCTTTCGATAAGCTCGGAGATCGACCTTTCTTTCCGTTCAACCCTTTCCCTTTCATGGACAATTTCTGTGTGAGCGTTGATATCGACATTGATAAGGTCTTTTTCGTTCATCCATTTCTCTTTAGGTTTGCATTTACTGAGTTCCGTATCAAGCTCTGTCCGTTTCATTTTAAGCTGATCAAGCTCTTTCAGGCTGGATTGGATATGTTTAAGGAATGGCTCGACAGCGCTTTTCACAAAAGGCTCTGCGCCATCTACGGTGAAGTCTTCAACCGAGATCGGAAATTCAAGCTCAGCCAACTGCAGTTTCAAGTCCGAAAGCTCTTTTTTCAGATTGTTGTTTTTCTTTGTCTCAACGATAGCATCTTTTTGTTTCGCTTCATAATCGTTTACGAGTTGAGCGTACTCGCGTTTTTCGTTTTCAGAAAGCCGGAATTCATCTCCTCTATGCCGCTGCAAATAATTTTCCTTACGTGTCCTGGCAGCAGTAGCCTGAAGCCTTTTTTGGTTATGGGCGTTTGTAATTTGGCAAGCCAACAACTGAATTTTTTCCTCAAGTTTGCTTTTTTTCTGCATCCAATCTGTAACCGATTGTGTTTTACTCATCTTCTTTCCTTTCAATGCTTTCTTGATGGTTTAACGCTGACCAGTCATGATATTGCCGGTGTCCACGTCGATATCCATGCCCTGTGCGGACATTCTATCAACAGCTACCGGCGCATCGCTTTTTATTGAAATTTTCAGTTCGCCAGTATTCCAATTCCGTTGTCCGGAAAACACTTCAATTATTTTGCCGACAGCTATGTCAAAATCTTTGAAGCTTTGCTTAATTTGACCTACATCCATGCCGAGCGGTTTCATTCCTTCATTGATGAAATAGGTCATCAATCCGGCCTGGCCCCATTTCCACGCACCGGAAAGCAAGCCAAGGTTTTTGACGTTGGTAGACCTTGGAAGTTTATTGTTTTTCGAATTGTTAAAGCCGGTTCCATCGTTGAGAAGGGAAAGGTGCTTGTTCACCACGTATACCGGTACCACGCCGCCGAATCCACCAACGCCGGGAACTCCGCCCATGGCACCACCTCCCTTTGCTCCCTTGCCGAACATTCTCATTATACCGCGTCCACCCTGGTACAGCTTGCGCCCCACAAAGGCCCCGCCGCCGACGATGCCGATCCACTTGGCAATCTCCATCCAGCGCTGCACCGTGCCCGGCTCCAGGCTGTTGAGATATTCGGCCATCTGCTTAATGGGTTTGCTTAGCTCACGGTCGGAGAACTGCCGGAAGGCCGTGTTGAACAATTGAAGGGCCGCGTTGAAGTCCCGGGCCGCCCGGGCGCTGTCGGCCAGCACGGTGCTGCCGTCGGCCTGGACGTTGTAGAACTTCTCCAAACTTTCAATGACGCCCAACCTGTTGAATTCTGTAATTGCGGTATTAAACGCTTTAACCGCATCGCCATCGCCAAGGACTCTTTGAATGATAGTTCGGTTCCCTTTAGCTCGCTTGACGATGTCCTCCATTATTTTGTTAATCGGTCGCCACACGTTGGCGCTCTCTTTAACTTTTATCCCGCCTCTTTCGAGGATTTTTATTTTTTTATCGTCGCTTAACGCTCGCAATAGAGCCTCATATGACGTGACCGCTTGTTCCGGTCCACCCGTTCCCTGGCGGATCATTTGAATTACAGCGCCCATTTCCCGGATGGCCGGCAGGCCGGTGCGCCCCAGGGCCGTGTAGGCCGTGAACAAACGTGGCCCCAAACCGGCGAGATTCTGGAATGTAAAAGCCCCCTGTTTGCCCTGGACGGTCAAAATGTCCAACGCCTGGAGCACGTCGCCAGGTTTGGTAAGGCCCATCTTTTGGAATTCGGCCGTGATACCTCCAATATACAAGCCGCCGGCGCCGGCAGCCTGAATGGCCGTAGCCATATTTTTTAAATTCTCCACGGCGTATGGCAGGTCGCCGGTCTTTTCCACGAGTTCGGCAACAGCATTGGTAAGCTGGGACGGATCGATGCGGATTTCCGGCAGGTTGGAGATCTCGAAGATCTGCTTTTTCAGCCGTTCCATGTAGTCTGCGCTTTTGTTGGCATTGATGCCCAGCCGGGTGAAGCGGGCCTCCAGGTTGGCCACCATGCGGATGGTGCCGATGCCGCCGGCGCCGAAGAGAAAACCGGTGTAGCGGTTGCCCAGGCGGTCCAGCCCGCGGCCCATGGCGGCCAGGCCGCGGTTCATCATGGCCACGGCCCGGCTGCCCCGGTTGCCCATGCGCTCCAGGCTGCGGCCGTACTGCCGGCTTTTGGCGTCCAGGTTGCCGGTCAGATCGAGAATGATGGATGTGCGGATGTCGTCGCTCACGATTCCTCCGAGTAAAGCAAATTATAGATTTGGAGTAGTTGGCGGCAGCTCAGGGAGGCGACCTCCATGCGGGTCCATCCGACGCGCACGGAAACGGCCACCAGCATGGTTTCAGTCGGTTTCCTGGCTGCCTGCCACTCGCCCCCGCTGGTCGGCCGCCTGGTCCGCACCGGAATCGAGAGCCTCGGCAGCTCCCTGCAGCGCGGCCAGATCGCGGCCGGAGAGATTGCGCATCTCGGCAAGGGCAAGCGGCCCCTTGTGGTCGCCGATGCGGACGATCTGGCGGCAGAGCAGCTCCATGTCGGTCATCGTGGGGCTGGCCACCAGGGCCGGCCCGGCCGGGGTAGCCACCACCTTCTCGGCCGCCGCGCAGGCGTCGATCATGTCGCCGGCGGTGTATTCGCGCAGCTCGGCGTCTTTGTGGACCGCGTTGCCGATCTTCAGGCCGTCTTTTAGGGGAACAGAGATGGTTGCCATCAGCGCACCTCCTGTGCCAAAGGTCCCTCCGGAGATCGGGAATTCACACCCTCCATGCCATACCGCCGGATGTCCTCAGCGCTTTTGCCGAACATATCGGCAATGTTCCGTTGTTCGGCGTTTAAACCTGTGTTCAGATCCGTATCGCCGCCGCCGTACTTTCTAATATCCTCGGCCGTCACGCCCAGCATATCCGCGATCTTCTGCTGTTCCGAATTCAAGTCATTGTTTAGATCCATTTTCTTCTCCTTTAAAAAAAGAGGGGGCAACCGGCCACACGGCCAAGCAACCCCCTCAAGATTATCCTCATATGTTAAGCCCTGGCAGGGCGGTGAGGCGCCGCCTTTTCGGTGATCAGCCTATCCAGGGCAGTTGCGTTCTTTCTATGTCAATCCTTGCAGAAGCCTGTTGAGTTCCAACATCGCGTCAACAACAATCCTGAGTCTGAACGCGGAATCGGCGGCCTCTTTGCAGGTCGATTTTGACAACAATTCCTCTATATTTTTAAGTTCGTCTCTGATATTCCAAAATTTCCCACAAGTTGAGTGGATAACAGCCTGTTTATCCTTACCCTCAATTGATAATTGTTCTGGAAACAATGTTGTGCTATATCCTCGCCAGTAAGAGCGTCTTTCACGCTCACTCCCTGAAGCCTCTGCATGGTTTGCCGCCGCCGCAGGGGCTTCATCAATTAGAGATGCAATCTCATTAATACACTCTCTCTGCGCATCAAATAAACGGCTAAGGAGTGTTCCAAGTCCGCAAAGAATACTATTTGGTAGCGGGCCGACGGGTTGATCATTAATCATCAATTCCGCTACCGCTGCCATTTCATTTTGCAACTCAATAGTTGATCCAAGAGTGTCAGCGACCTTAATTTCATCAATGCATTTCATTTAGCATTTTTCCTTTTTGAATTTTGAATCTTCACTTTCTTCTGTCTGGCCAGCAGTGCAGCAATCACGCCTTGCAACTGATACGGGTAACAAAACCGGACGAAATCAACCCCGTACATTCTTTTGGCAATGGCGTCCGCGTATCGCCAGGGATAGCACAGGTCCGCCAGTATGGCCCCAATCTTGGAAAGTTGAGGCCCGCGCTCCCAAGACGGCGGCTTGTGCATCCCGGACGCCATGGCCGACTTGTGAACCGGACGAAAGCCCATCTTTTTAAAAATACGGATCAGGGCTTGACGGCCTGCCGCGTCCAGATCGGCGGCGCTGTCACAATCATCTTTGCTGGCATAGAGCACCAGCCCTCGATAGACATTCTCTTTGATGTTGAGCTGCTTTGCGGCGATATGGATCAGCGCCAATTCGCGCCGCCGTCGCTCTTTCCTTGCCTGTGCATTCATCATCGGGCATCTCCTTTCGTTAAAAGTTCAATAATCGCTGAGAGCCTCATAACCGAACGATCTCAGCCTGACGCATATCTATGGTCGTTTGAAAAACCGTTAAACAAATCTGAAACGATTTAAATGATGTTTTAATACGGTTCCATGAAACGCCATGGCCCATTTTGGTCTTTAAAGAAAAAATCACCCGGTAGCCTCCCCGGAAAGATCGAGCCACGCCGCCTTGATGAACGTTTCATCAATATCCTTCCCTGCACCTGCCGCCAGCACCCCGGCAATGCGCAAGGTTTTGACGACACCTCGCAACCCGCCCGGCTTCCTGCCGATCTCCCATGCCGCTTGTTGCGCCTTGCTACCCTCTACGCCGAAAGCCTTGGCAACGCCCAACACATCGGCTTTCAATGGCCGGACGATTCGCAACCGCTTGCCGATTCGCGAGAAAAGCTGTGCAAACGTTGCGGTGCGGGCTCCACCGGTTAATCGGGCATAGACGCTTTCGTTTCCAACAAGAACAACCCCAATCCCGCCGGCATCATGGATGGAGCGGATCACCTCAAGCGCGGCAGGGAAAAGATGCTGTGCTTCATCGACAACCAGAAGTCCAGCGGTATCCCGCACCCGGCTATAGATGTCTCGAAGCAGCCGGGCGGATCTGCCTGGAGCGCCTCGCATGTCAAGGGCCAGCGCGATCTCTTCAAGGCAGGCGGAAACTCCGGCATGGGCGGCGGTCATGGTGGCCAGCCAGACATTGGGATTGCTGTCCGCGTAATGCCGGATGGTGTATGTTTTACCGGTACCGGCGGCACCGTAGACCACCCCGATGTCCACGGCATATTGCGCATATTCGCAAGTCTGCTCTATCTTTTTAGACGTGGAGAGGGCTATATATGATGGCACGGCGGAAATGGATCTGAATTTTTCGGACCTCCGCTGTTCGGCCGTGAGCCACTTTTCAATCTTGATCTCGACGGCCTTCACGTCTCCCGTGTAAGTGCCCTTGAGATAACCGGACAATGCGGCAGCAGATATGCCGATCAGGTTGGCCGCCTGACTTTGCGAAATGCCTTGTTCCTCCAGTAGAGACTTTACTCTATTTTTGATTGACATCGATTCCGCCATATGATAGCCTCCTTTTCCGTTGAGATATTCCAATTTTGCCCCGCTTCGGCAGTAGAAGGTTGACGGCCCCTCTACTGCCGAAGTGCATTTTTGAGCGTCTTATCCCAGCCTCTTTCCCAAAGTTCGTCACGTTCCTCCGGTGAAATATCCGACCCAACAGCCTGCTTGAACATCGGTTCAATGACCGTTGAAACGGGTGTCTCGGGTGGATCGATATCCGGCAGCAGGTTGGCGGCTTCGATGGCGTTCATTGAACGCTGCGCCTCAAGCTGCTTTTTCACGGCCTTCTTGTACTGGTTGCGCTTTCGGTTGTATTCTCTGGCCGCTTGGGTGTCATTGAATCCAGCCGCCTGAATGCAATCGGCTTCCCCGATGAAGCGACCATCAAGGGTTTCTACGTGGATCGGATCATGAAGGTTGTCGGGATCGAACCGGGCCACCAGTTTAGCGCCCATATGTTCTGAGAGTGCGTCACAGTGATAGCGATTATTCAAAAAGGTGATACTCCCATCCGTTCGAGAAGCGGTCACACCTTCGGCAGCCAGCAGCCACAAACGACGCTGTTGGGTCGTAGCCTTCCTTATAGGTGACTGTGAATAGGATTCGGCAAAGACTTCATCGAAACTACCGCCATCGCATACCTTTGAACGGCGGCCTCTCCTTGCGTTGTGTTCAATAATCCCTTGGTGGAGAACTTTCATAAACACATCCAAGGGCACAGCCTTTGAACCGTAATTCTCAGGCTTCGCGTGTGGGGAATTGCCGGTATAGGCTCCGGAACATATCGGATGCTTGGCAATATCGTTGCGCCCATCCAGAAAATATCGTTCAATCGGTTTTGATTGGCCGTGTCCTGGGATACACCAATGAACAACGGTGCCGACCTGGGGCATAATTCCGGCAGGATCTTCCGATTTTATCTTGAATCGGTATCGGTTTGGAAGTCCGCCAGTCATCCATTTTGAAGCGAATCCCCGGCCATTGTCCAAATAGGCATGCTCAGGAATGCCATAGCGTTCCAGGATATCGCCGAAAGCCAAACGAATGGTATCTGCGTTTTCTGTTTTGGCCACGCGATAGCTCAAAATTTTGCCGGAATACAGATCCTGAAAAGCCACTATTACCGGGCGGCAAACCTCACCATCCGGGAACCTGACAAACACATCGAATTTATGACCATCAGCGTTCACGGCTTCGAGGGCATGAAAAACGCCTCTGTCACGCTCCTGAGCGGGATAAGACCGGCTGAGAGCTTCTACACCTTCCCTGGCCAAGATCAAAACCCGCCGGGGGATTTCTCGCCTAAGCTTGCGTTTGAACGTAGAAAGTGACGGCAGGGTATCCTTTTCCGGCTTTCGCTCGTATTGGCTCCATAGCGCGTCTATCTCTGCCTGCTTTCGATTTTCAGATTCGGCAACAGCCTTCTCAACGGGATTGATAACGCGGCCTTCAACGGGTGTTGAACGCGCTTTCAAGAAAATATAATTTTGGGTTTTTTCTGGAAGAGAACTGAAATGGACTTCACGACCACCGCCACGGCCACAGTGAGGCCGAGTTGTCCAATTTTCTCTGTTGCACCTCAGTCTTACCGCCCTGGACGTTTTCGGCATTCCCGGCTTGCCGGCGAGTTCAGAGGGTTTAAAATACTCTCTCGCCAATTCCATAACAAACGGCCTTGTTGAAATATTCCGTTGACAGCCCGCAAAAACTTTTATTATTTACAATCAGCCCTCATGCTCTGGCCAAAGGTGACAAACATCCTTGTCAAGAACCAATGAAATCCGCTCTCTGAGCTTTGGGCTCTTGAATCTACCACCCAACACATTGCTTACATGAGGTTCCGTCCTGTCTAATATTTTGCTTAGCTTACGAACGGTTAAATCCTTCTCAGCCATTGCGATGCGTTGGTTTTTGTTCACAACAACCTCCTATTGACGTAAATTACGACAACAATATGTCGTAATTTACGTCATGAGTCAAGGAAAAATGGTCAATATAAGGGAAAAGCTCGTTGGCATCCGATCTGAAGCTGGCCTGACACAGGAAAAATTTGCTGAATCTCTGGGCTATTCAAGGGGATATTTGGCAGACATCGAAAAGGGCCGGACAAAACCGTCAAGAAAGTTCCTTGAAAAGGTTCGCCAGCAATATGGAGTCTCTATTGATTGGCTGGTTTCAGATGGAGTTATTCTTGATATTATTGAATGGAATAAAAAAAATATCGGGCCAACAATTATATATATTTTTGCATTCACTAAAGAGGGAATTGATAGAGCAGAAAAAGATTTATACGAATACCTGTCAAATTTTAATATTCTTAAGATTGATGCCGCTGGAATAAAAACTGCAAATATGTTTTTTAAACAGCTTGTTAAATGCGAAGGAACCTCATTAAAGCTAAAGGAAAAATTAATCAATTTATTGTTCAAGAAAGAAACTCTTTTAGTGATAAAAAATTTGTCACTTTCAAAAATATCACATAGCAGTGAAATAGCTCTTGGTATACATAAAAGCCTATTCGTAGAAAAATTGATAAATAAAAACGGAAAACCATTTATACAACGTGCGCCTTCACCATCATCTATAATCCTGATAGACTACCCAAGTTATCTTGAAAAAAACATGGAAAGGATTGGTTATTATTGCACACCTATACAAGCTTCCTATGGTAGCAATGAGGCTTTCTATAGTGGTGAATATTTCGTAAGGGGACCTGATTAAAAACAAGCAATTCAAAGAAAACAAGAGTAAATCTTAGAAAAATTGAGATACATGGTATATAGTTGTTGCATTGACTTCCGAGTTAGCCGGTTAAAATATTAGATACTGAAAAATTATATTTCATCAACATCTCAGACATATACGCCTAACTCGGAAATGGATATATTAAAGGTGGAAATGAGTTCCGGGTTTGGTCGCCGAACTCGGAACTCAAATTTAACACTGAGACGAGGCAAACTGTAAGAATTGTCAATGTTGAACAGGGATTGAATGGTTCTTGAACGGTTTGGAACGAAAAATCGAAATTGACAAATCAGCTGCACGAAAAGCCCGATTTCCGGATTTTGTGACATTTTAGCTGCCGCACCCAACCGACAATCGATGACGATCAGACAGCAAAAGAGGCGACCAGATGGACCGCCCCTTTTAAAAACGTTTCAAGCACTGTATATCGTGTTTTTATCGCATCTTAACACCTCTATTAACGATCAACGAATACCCCACGATCTCGCAACCCTCCCACCATTTCCCACCATTCCCCGCCAATTCCCGCCTATTCCCGCCTTGTGACAAACCAGGTGCTCGCGCACAACCTTTAAATTCCATTCCGATTTTCACGGAAAATTCAAGTGAAAAGATCCCCTTTATAATAGAACGACCCAGCAAAAAGCAGCACCCCTGCCAGAAACGCAAAACCGGGCAGGAATGTCAGGGCCTTGTCCAGCCCGTAGGCATCCGAAAGCCTGCCGATCACCACCGGTGCCAGGCTGGAACCCAACAGATGCTGAATGATGATATTCAGGCTCAAGGAAATTGCGCGAAGCCCCGGATGCACAACGTCCTGGGTCACAGCCACACAGGAGGGGACAAACGCCACGGCACTGATTCCGATGAGAAACAGGACGCCATATTGGGCGTTCCCACGCAGGAAGGTAAAGGCCACCCAAAGCAGAATGCCGGTAACCACGGAGGACACGGCCGGGAACAACAGGCGGGCATTTTCTCTCTTTTTCATCCAGGCATCGGACAGGTACCCTCCCAGGGGAGCCCCGATAATGGCAAGAATCATGATGGAACTGGCCTTCATGCCGGCTGCATCCATGGCCAGACCGTCAAAGCGGTGAAAATAGGTGGGCAGCCAGGTCAGAAGGGAGGTTGTGACAAACACATTCAGGGCGAAGGCCAGATTGTTGCAAACCAGGGTTCTGTTATGGGTGAACTGCCTTGTCAGGTCGCTGAACCGCAGTTTTGTCTCTTCGCCGGACAGCGCTTTCTTCGTGAGTCGCACGGTTGGGTAATCGCGGACGAAATAAAACAGGATAGCCAGGACCAGACCAGGAAGGGCCACCAACCCGAATGCGTGGCGCCAGCCAAAGTGGTGGGCGACAAAGCCGCCCAAGCCAATGCCGAGTGCGCTGCCAAGGGGGATGGACGCATTCCAGAGGCCAAGAATCCGGGCCCTTTTCTCCTGTGGGAAGTAGTTGGAAAGCATGGCCGTCCCGCCCGGGGCATATCCGGCTTCACCCACACCGATAACCGCCCTGGCGGTAAAGAGATGGGAAAATGTCCGGGTGAATGCACAGGCCAGCGTCGCCATGCTCCAGATAGCGGCCATAATGGAAATGCTCCTGGTCCGGCTCCAGCGGTCAACAAGGACGGACGCGGGAAAAGAGACAATCAGAATCGACCAGTAAACGGCGGACACCAGGAGGCCGCACTGGGCATCGGTTATGCCCATATCCTGTTTTAAAAAGGGAAAGAGGGACACCACAACCATCCGATCCATGTAGTCGAACATATAGAGCAGAAACAGCAGCCAGAATACTTTCCAGGATTGGGATTGGGTCATCTTTGGTAACGCCCGTGTTTTCGTGCAGCCTTGAACATGGCCATGCAGTTCTCGGGGTTCACGCCCGGATGCAATGAATTCGAAGAGCAGAGAATCAACCCGCCGCCTTCGGCGCCGTCTTCGATGGTTTGGATGACCGCCTGCTCGACCTGCTCCGGGGTGCCCGAGGGCAGCAGATCGACACAGTCGATATTGCCCAGCAGACACAGTTTGTCCCCGCAGTAGTCTTTCACCTTTTTCATGTGCATGCCTGCCTGGGGCTCCAGGGGATTGATGCCGTCATATCCGGTTTCAATCAGGATGTCCATGATGGGCCAAAGGTTGCCGTCGGAGTGGCGGACCACTTTGAGGCCCTTTGCATGCGCTTTCTCCACGATCTGCCGGTTGTACTGATTGACAAAAGATTTAAAATGCTCCGGGGATATCAGCGGCATATTCGTCGTGGCGATATCGTCTTCAACCACCAGCACATCGAGGCCCGCCTCCACCAGCAGATCAAGCTGGGCAAGATTGAAATCCAGGGTCATTCGGGCAACGGCGTGAACGAAATCCGGATTGCTGATCATGTTCATCATCAGATTGGTCAGGCCCGTCAAGCGCCACGAACGGACAAAGGTCCCTCGCATCAGCCAGAAGGTCGCTTTCTGTTCTTTGAATCTCTCTTTGGCCAGGTAGAGAAGTCCAAGATCCTCTATTTTGGGTTCAGGCGGCTCGAACGCTTCCAGTTGTTCCGGGGTGGTTACCGGGTGCCCGACGGGTACGGGAATGCCATGGCTCGACAGTTTATAGACCACACCGAATCCATCTTTGACGTGAAGGTCATCGACCCGGCTTTCATGGCCGATCTCAAACGTCGTTATGCCGTCGATGTCAAAGGTCTCATGGATCATGAAAAGGGTATCGACCAACTTGAGTTTTTCCTCGTCATCCATGAGCCTGAAATCCCGGGGTTCGGGAAGGCCGTCGGTGAGATGTTTGCCGATTCCGATAATGGGCGCCTCGTTGATGCCGTGGATATAGAGGGGGACGCAGTCAGGTTCTTTGATTTCAAGGGCCGTCAGGATTCTCTGTTTTCCATTCACCGGTTTTGGCTCCCATGCGACTGAGATTATCGACTTTTTCTTGATGTTCTATTGGTACAATTTCCCGCCATGATTCAACCAGCCGCCTTCATGTTGGCCGTTGGGATCATGATGGGTCCAGTGGACAACACCGCCTTTTGAATTCCACTCGTATACACCGTAAAAATTAACATGATCACCGTTCTTCAGGTTGTTGACTCTTTGAGCGAGATCGATGTTGTGAGCGATCAGAAGAGTCTGACCAGAACTCAGCTTTATAATGAACCTTTGATGTCTGCGGCCTTCATTATCGTCTGATAGAATTTTGATGACCTTGCCGGAGCCGCCAACTTGAAAATTGCTAATTTTATTGTCAAATGCATTTTTTAAAGCTGTATCACTTGTCGAAAGCTCATGATTAAGAAACGGAACAAGGGATTTTATTGAGCTTATCGTCAGGTTGCCGGGATAATGGTATAAAGCGGCATATGCACCGAGGCAAATTACAATGATGATGAGAAATTTTTTCATTTCAAATTCCGACTCGTATTGTCTAACATTGAGTCTCCGCATGCCAAGTTAAAAACTCATCTATGTACTCGTTGTTCTTGTGATCCTTGTCCGTTAACTCAAGATCTAGTAAGGGAGCATAACCTATTCTTCGGCCTTCTTTACATTTGAGGATTAAACCGTATGTATCATCCAGATCCTCAACTGAGACTGCTTTAAAAACATGACCTATTCCAAAAGGTTCATTTTTAGTTGATTTCCCATATAAAGCATACTCGTCATCATCATCCACTCTTTCCACCTCAAAGGGAAATTCAAGCTTTTCCGATAACCATTGAACCCAATCTCTGTCTTTCCACTCTTTTTTCATGACGACGCGAATTGAAGTTTTTCCCTCTAACAAACCTTGTTCAGGGCACCTTGGGTGTTATTTCCAAACATTTTCAAATGTCTGAAACACTTTCATGGCCGAATAATTAATAATTAAGATCTGACCCTATGGTCCCCAATAACGAGGGCTTCAATTTGCCCCGAGATTAGGAAAACCGACAAATACGGATCAATACGAACAGAAAAAAAGAGGGCAGGACTTTTTGAGAGTTTACCCTAAACGATTTCATCTACGAAATCAAGGGGATAAATGACGTGTCGGGGGCTATGCGGGGATAAAGGTATTGCGCCGGCTGGATCCCAAGCTCCGCGGCGTGATGACTGCTGACGATATTTCTCATGAATTTACCGGTACTGGGATCTTTGTCCTGCAGCTCGACGGTTTTACCGGAAACGAAACCGCCGCTGCCGTCGGGCTTCAGCAAAAGGGCGCAGGGGCGGCGGGCATCTCCCTGGGAGTTGCCTTTTGCGACCAGGGCGATTTCCCCCGTGTCGATTTTCAACAGCGTGCCTACCGGGTAAACGCCCACCATGTTAACAAACCACTTCAGAAGGGTGGGATCGAAATCCTTGCCCGAATTTTCCATCATGATCCCCAGGGCGCGGTCCGGACTGATGGCAACCGGCCGATAGACACGCGGGGCGGTCAGGGCATCGTAAACATCGCAGATGGCGATGATCCGCCCGAACAGGCTGATCGGCCGGGACCATTTTACACTCGGATAACCGGAAAGGTCATATTTCAAATGGTGTTCGAAGGGCGGGAGAATCAGCCTGCTGATCAGATCCCGAAAGGCATCCAGATGAATAATCCTGCGGACGCTGTTCAGCGAATGTTTTTGAATATGTTTGAATTCCGTTTCGGTCAGTTTTCCGGGCTTGTTCAGAATATCTACATTGACGTCGATCTTCCCCAAATCGTGGAACAACGCACACATCCCGAGCAGCATCAGTGAAACACGGGACAGCCCGATGGCATTTCCCAGGCTCATGGCCAGGATGCTCACATTCACGGAGTGCGTGTAGGTATAATCGTCGAAATCCTTGATGGTGCTGAGACCCAGCACGATGCTCACGTCCTCGCGGATGATATCCACCAGGCTCTGGAGGGACCGCATGGCCTTGCGCGTCCCGAAACTCCTCTCTTCGGCCAGCTGTTTTCCAACCTCAATGATGGAGTTGTACGCATACGAGTATACACGAATCGCTTCATTTTTATTGGATTTGCCGTCGTTTTCTCCCTCGAGCTGTGTTTCGAACAGGGTTTGGATCCAGGAAAACCGGCCGGCCTCCATAACCGTCAGCAGCTCTTTTTTCGGATCGGAAGCGGAAAGGGCCTCGTTGACCGCGTGCGCAAACCGGTAAAGTTCTTTTTCCTCGGCAGCCAGAAGCTTTGTATTTATCGAGAAGCCGTAGACACCCAATGTTTCGAAAAGCTCGAGGAGGCTGAATGTCACCGCTGACGTTTCCGGCCGGTGCAGCAATTTCTCGCCCTGGATAAACAGCCGGCTGTGCTTGGCCTCGATGCTGAGCTCCCCGTATTCACGCAACAGGGGTTCGGCTTCTTTTTTGAACTGGCGGCACACGCTTACGCACAGGGCGTTGGTTTCCTCGTGGATTTTGGCCGTGTGGAGAAGCTTGTTGAACAAGACCAGGATGCTTTCCCCAAGAAGCCTCTTTTTGCGGATTTCCTCGTCGTTTGTGGAGTTATCGGGCTGAAGGGGCAATGCTCATCTCCCTTGCCTGGTTGTACGCTTTTCTTACACGGAAACGAAGGCTTTTCGACGCCTTGGCCAGAAGCTTGCGCGACGGTTGGTTGTTCAGCCGAAACAGCGCGACGGCCGCGCCGATCCGATGTTTCCATTCGCTCGAACTCGGAATCAGCTTTACCCTGAACAGTCGTTTCTTTAGCAAAGTGACGGATTGCTCCGATCCGCAGCAGCCAAGGGCATCATACAGGTCAAGCAGCAAGTCGCCGCACTGTTTGCAATATTTGCGGGATAGCAGCCGGTCCGAGATCAGCCGCTCAGCCTCGTTGTTTTTCTGCCCGCCGAGGTGTTTCAGACCCAGTTTGACAATGTCCGGATTCGGATCGTCCAGGATGTCCCTCAAGTCCGCCATTTTTACAAGCGGGTGGCGAACCATTGCCTTTGCAGCGGCAATGCGGCTTCTCTCCTTTTCCGATCGGGTCAGGCGCTTTAAGAGCTTTAAGGCTTCCGGTTTCCGGATGTAGACCAGCAATCCAATCACGGGCACCGCGATGGCCGGGTCTTCGTTTCCGGCAAGCGATGCCAGCGGACCGAAGTTTTTCGTTGCCTGCATGCCGATGGCCTTCAGGATGCTTTTGCGAAAATGGGGCTGATCGATTTCGGGAAGCAGCCTGCCCAGCGAGTGGATGCATTGCGGCGGCAAAAGGGAAACCAGTTGCAGGATGGTGCGCAGCTGCTCCTGAGTCGCCTTTTTGTTTTTGTGCATAAATTCCTGCAGCCCGGCATAAAGATGCTGACCGGCGATGAGGATATAAAAATCGTCGAGATGGGCCTGGGCCCAGAATTTGTCCACCTCATATTTCTGGTAGATAATGTTCAGTTTTTTTAAAAAGACCAGCGCCTCTTTGAATTCGCCCCGGGCAAGGGTGTGTTCAAAACAATCGCGAACCAGATCCAATACGGCTGCGTAATCTTCTTTCTCATTCTGTTCCAGCAGGATGACCAGCAGAATGTCGAATACATCCTGGTTTTCGTTGCGATGCTCCTGCTCAGAAATCATATCACGGGTCAGCTCTTTTTCCCGTTGCGTCAATTTCCACAGGATTTCGGATTTATCTGCCGCTGCCAGGCTCTCTGCCTGCTGCTGTTCATCGGTTACAGGAATGGATGCGGATGAATCGGTGCTGGACACCTTCAGGGCGGCGATGTCCAGAATGGGTTCGTCGTTCCAAAGCCGGCCATCGGTTCCGTGTTTGATATGAGAAAAATTGGCCTGCCACAATGCGGTGACCATATCTCCGCCGTCGTACTCTTCCTGGACACGGTAACGGTTGAAAACGTCCAGCAATTGGTTGAGCTCATCCTCAGCCAGGCCTTCTTCGAAGGATATCCATTGGACACCGTCGCGGTGCAGCAGAAAAGCGATGTTTTCCTTGTTTTTGGCGCCTTCATGAAGAATTTTTCCGTCGGAAACCAGGCGATTTTTCTCAACGCCGATTACCAGACGGCTGCATTGCTCCAGATAGGCCTGAAGTTCCTGGTATAAATCCGCGACACAGGTGGTCAGGATGTTGTGTCCCCGGGGATAGAGGTTGCTGTTTTTTATCGCCAGCAACAGTTTTCGGATGATGCGGGAAGTGTCCAACGAGGGTTTGAGGTCCGCCATTGTCTGTCAGCTCTTGGTTCTTTGTTCCTTCTCCCAAATAGAAAGCCTCTCCTCCCGGCACATGTCTCCATCTTGCCGGTGCAGGGCTTAAGTACCGTATATAAGTATCGGCGTATTCAGAGAGTACTGAAGCGTTTAAGCATGAGGCGTTTCGTTTTTCAAGTGTTGCCGTTTTTTTTCTGTCGAACCGGATCTCTCGGCGTTCCTATCGGGTGCAGCATCCCTTTTCCCCAACAACCAGAAAATGTTTTGCCATACCATTGTCGTCACGGACATTATCGAATCCGGCCTGTATCAGTTGCGCCTTTACATCCCGGGAAAGCCACCGGATCTTCACGGGCGGCCCCTCGGCCATCTCCTTTTTCAACCAGTCGACGATGAATATTTTTCCGCCGGACTTCAACAGCCGATGCGCTTCTTCGAGCATACGTGCGGGATCTTCCAACTCATGGTGCAGGTTGATCATAAACACCAGGTCTGCCAGGCTGTCGTCCAGGGGTATGAAAGATTCGGTGCTCTTTACAGGAACGATATCGGGATGTTTCGGCACTACATGCGCCTCCATCCAACGGATCATGATTTCGGACATATCGCAGGCATAAACGGTTCCCGCCGCGAACGTCTCGAGAAAAACCTTGCTGAAAAAGGCCGTTCCCGCGCCAATTTCGACCAGCACTTCCGCTTTGTCCAGGTTCAGCTTGCCATGGATGATGTCAGGCGGAATATCCTTGAGCCTGTCCGGGTCGTTCAGGCGCTGTAATTTTTTGGGATCGAATTTGTTGCCGTGCATGATGATCTCCTTGACTAAAATCATACCGTGCAGTATGTTTTTTGCAAGATAGGGATGTCGGGAAATTTTGTCAACCAAAAAGCCGCCCTATTATGTTTGATTCAAATATTGATGGTTTCGTAAAAAGTACCAGATTCGTCATGCCGGACTTGCTCCGGCATCCAGACCCATTGAGATTACTGGATTCCGACCTACGCCGGAATGACGATAAGGTGAAAATTTCGATTTTTTACGTTGGACTGGAAAATTGACATCGCGGATGAAAAAAATAGAGCAGAAAAAAAAGCAGAAGCGGGACAGCATCCTCGAAGCCGCGCAGGCACTGTTTCAATCCAGCGGCTTCATCGGCACCAGCATGGATAAAATCGCAGCGAAAGCCGGCGTCACCAAACAAACAGTGTACCGATATTTCGATTCAAAAGAGACGCTCTTCAAGGCGACCCTGGAAACACAGCGGCTGCAGGCAAGCAGCGACTTCCTGGAGGCACTGAATCTGGAAAACCCGGCAGAAGCCCTGGAAGGCTTCGCGATCGGATTCCTCGCAAGGCATTTGTCCAAGGCACATCTGGCCAATATCCGCTTGCTGGTGTCCGAAGGCCCCAGGGTACCGGAGATCACGCGCACCTTTTACGCGATGGGCCCCAGCCGGACGAAAAGCCGCCTGAACCGTTTTTTCAAGGAACGGTTCAGGATCGATGACGCCGAATTCGAAATCGATGTCTTTCTTGCCGTTCTGCTTTCCCTGCGCATGCCCGTGCTGACCGGCTTGAATGCGCCTCCGTCGCCGGAAAGGATCCGCCGGCATGCCGCAAAGGCCGTCAAGACCCTGTTGAAATTACTGGAACGCTAAAAAAGATGAGGTGAACCATGAAATGCGACCGATGTGAAGCGGTCATCCCCGAAAACGACGAACGGGAATTCAATGGCCAAACGATATGTGAGGATTGCTACATGACCGTGCTTTCGCCGGCCAAGGCCTGCGATCCCTGGGCGGCGTACTGCGCCAAATCCTTCTCGGAAAAAACGGATTCCGGTACGAATTTAACCGAGGTTCAGGCCAGAATCCTGCAAATCCTGGAGCAGACCGGCGGCGTCGATCAACAGGAGCTTGCAAAGCGGCTTGCGCTTCCCGTGGAGGATTTCGAACGCGACCTCGCTGCCCTTCGCCATATGGAGAAATTGCGGGCTGAAATGAGGGATGGACGGAAGGTAATCTGCCTGTGGTAAATGGCGCTGCCGCTATCGGATGAAGCCCAATGGTGCTCCCACGCGGAGCATGGGAGCAAAGTGCGCGGTTCAATTGGGATTAATGAACAAGCCTTTTTTAAAATATCCGGAAACTGGCAACGAATGGCAAATGGTCCGATACGTCATCTTTGAACGCCTCGCGTCCAAGGTTCATCGTCCAATGCATCGGGAAAAGCCGCAGGCTGCCGCGCACATAGTCGGTCGAGTAGGTGCGCGATACCGCAAACCCATCCAGGAGATTCGCGCGCCCCTGGTCGAGAATATGTGAATACCGGTCCTGCAGATCCCAACACGAGACAAAATCCATCAGGTCGTCTCCGCCCAGATGGTGGAAGTTGCTTACATCCTGTCCGGGGATCATGTTGAAGTCACCCATCAGCAGAATCGTGCGCTGAGTCAGCCCCGGCGTCTTCCGCAACTGTTCGATATGGTGGCCGATCCACAAGCACTGGCTGTCGCGTAGTTTTTGTTGGGGGCCTTCCCTCCCCGATTTCAGATGCACGCCGATCAGGATTGCCCTGAATTTCCCGATCTGGATATCTGCCTGTATCGCCTGTCGCCCATTCCCATAGTCTCCTTCCGAGCCGGGAAGCAGTTGGACGTTGCTGACCTCGACCCCTTCCTTGTGCAGAAAGCCGATGTGGATATGGCCCTTCGGCTGCTGCAGGATCGTGTAATTATACGCAACGTCATATTCGTCGGCTAAAAGCGTGGCCAGTCGTTCAATATGGCTGAGCGGGCTGACCTCGACAAGCGTCACCAGTTCTGCGTCCAATAACGCTAATCCCTCGGCCTGTTTCTTCCCACGATCGCTGTCAGGGTCAATGCCTGCAGCCTGGTCAGACGGATTAAAACCCGCAAGATTCCAGACGGCAATACGGGCGAGACTGTGCTTGAATTCACTCATGGCCACCTCCTGTCATTCGTTTTCGGAAGACAGTGAAAAACCACTGCTGATTAAAAATTGGCATTCTTACCAGACGATCCGTCTGACAATTGGAAAATGGCCTCCGCAGCCCATTTTCCACTCTCTGCCGCCCCTTCTGTGCAGGGCAACCCCATATAATCGCCTGCAAGGAAAACCTGCGTAGACTCATTAACGTTCTTTCTGTAGCGGGCAACATTTTTGCTTCTTCCCAAAGGTGACATGGCCGCTGCTTCTTTCCACCGATATATTTTCGTAAAGAGCAGATTTGTAGAAATGCCACAAAGATACTCTTCCATGTCTTTCAGAACAACGGAGAGGATATCCTTGTCGTTCCAATCGATCATCTCTGACCCCGCCTTGCCCGACAAGAAAGCCATAAACAACTTGCCGTTAGCGACTCGGCTCTTGTCTTTTTTTCCCAGATCTCCATTGGCTATTGCGTTAACAACACTTCTTTCCTTTTTCGGTATAAGGACGCCATAGAGTTCAGCTATTTCAGGTGCAACGCCAAATGAGTCTTTGACTGCAAGGGCAACAACAATCGCGGAGCTGTATGGCGTGTTTAAGAGCTCTCGTTCAATGGCCGACGGCTCTTTATATAAATTTCTCGAAACCGATCCCGTGGTTGCGAGTATGACCCTGTCAGCAAAGATTCGCTCATTGTCCGTGCTCAGTTCTATGCCGGTTTTATCAATTGACATCGATTGTACCGGTGTATTCAGTCTCACGTCCAATTCGGAAGCCATACGTTGAGGCAGAACATTGATGCCGCCGGTTAACGTCATGTATTTCGCTCTTTTCAAGAACAGCAAAGAAGTTGTAAACATAGGCACCACTCTGGATGTATCTCTGAGCGATTGATAGTAGTAAAATACATCATTGGGCGGTTCTATGACGTAATCGGTAATTTCCTCTCCAAAGTATCGGTTGCTCCAGGTATCCGCGTCTATGTCATCGTAGTCTGACCATGCGGAGAATTGTGTCAGGGGAATTGATTTAGTCCTGGCCAAAAGCCTGCAGCCACGATAAACAAAGCGAAGACACCCGGAGAGACTCAGCAACCCTGTTTTCAAAGCGGTCAACGCATGCGCTGCGCAGAATATTCGGATTTTACCTTCCCTTACTATCCCAATATGCTGACTCGTCCTGATAAATTTCCGTTTCAGACCAAGCCTTTCAATCAGCTCGGGCTGCAATGTAAATTTATCCATGAGGAATTGGGCGCCGTAATCAATGGTAAAGCCGTTGACAATGTCAGTGCCCATCCTGCCGCCGACCCGGTCCGATTTCTCCAAGACAACTGGATTTTTCCCCATTTGCTTAAGAAAATAGGCTGCCGTGAGACCGGCAATACCTGCTCCCACCACGGCAATGCGTTGCTTTGTCATGCTGCCTCATTTCTTTTAGCAACAACCATTGATTATCAGGTCAATTTCCCCTGACAAGTTAATATTGAGGGATTTTCGGGCAAATTTGCCCTTTTTCAATATCAACGATTCTGTGTATTACTCGAAACCAACATGCGTTTGTCCGTGTCACGCGGACAGAATTTACACGTTTAACGTGCGCCCGAAAACACGATAACGTGAGCGGCGAATTGGCACCAGAATTACTGAAATTGACAAATACAGATCAACAGGAACAGAAATATAAAAGATTGGGGATTTTCAAAAATTGATTTTAAGCGATTTCGTATGCGAAATCAAGGGGATAAATGACATGGTCGGGATTGCAATCAGTTCTTTTATATTTGCGAATCTCTTAGCATGTATCGATTTTCAACATCGAATATGGTCGACTCGGAAATCAGTTTAAATCCGAATTTTTGATAAAAACGGACATTCGCATCCAGATCCGTTTCCAGGTATGCCTTGGCCGAACAGTTGTCCACTTCTTTGCAGAAACGCTGCATCAGTTCGGTACCCACCCCCATTCCCTGGTGAGATGGCAGAACGCCGATGGGACCAAGATGCCAGTGTTGTTCAACCGGGTCATGCGCCGCCCATTCCTTAAACCACACGGATTTTCTCCAATTGATATCCTTTTCATCTCTGCACATATCCGGATCGTCACTTGATTTGCCGGTGCATGAATTCATCCTCATGACACCGATGATTTTTTCATTTTCCTTTGCCAGAAAGACAATACCGGGCAGGTCATTGAAAAGTTCAAAAAAAATTTTTTCGATTTGCAGGCGTTCATTTTCGCCATTGCCCATAAAGATGCCAATGTGGTGTGGATTGTTGAGCATAGCGATGCTGAGTACCTTCGCCGATTCCTGAAGGTCATTTTGTTCCATGAAACAAATATGAAAGCTGCTCATCGTCCCTCCTTGGTGGTTTCGCAAAAGCTGGGGCCGAAAAATATTGACAACCCGATCCTGACATGTACAATATGCTGTACAGGAGGTGCCAGAATGAAAGCCATAACCTATACCA
Organism: Desulfosarcina widdelii; assembly: GCF_009688965.1. Classification (GTDB taxonomy): domain Bacteria; phylum Desulfobacterota; class Desulfobacteria; order Desulfobacterales; family Desulfosarcinaceae; genus Desulfosarcina; species Desulfosarcina widdelii. The sequence continues at coordinate 2,765,390 of NZ_AP021875.1, forward strand.
CTGCAAGGCAAAACCTTGCGAAAACAATGGAAAACGTTTGCAGAGACCACGCGCCGATGATTGTAACGCGGAAATCATCGGAATCTGTGGTGATCATGTCTCTTGAGGACTATGAAGCCCTTGAGGAGACAGCCTATCTGTTGCGGTCACCAAAAAACACTAGACGGCTGATTGAATCTATCGCTCAACTCGAAGATGGCAAAGGAAACGAAAAGGAGCTTGTAGAGTGAAGCTCATCTTTTCAGACCATGCCTGGGACGATTATATATACTGGCAAAAAACTGACAAAAAAATCCTTCGCCGTATCAACACCCTCATAAAGGAGACAAAACGCAACCCTTTTGAGGGTGTCGGCAAACCTGAACCATTGAAACATGCACTTTCCGGCTATTGGTCCAGACGAATAAGCGACGAGCACAGATTCGTTTACAAGGTTTCAGAAGATGCCATTAATATTGCTCAACTGAGGTATCACTATTGACGGATCCCATATCGTAGCCTTCATGTCCCCTACACCATCCGGGAAATTCAGCTACCGGCATGGTCGCTTCCCAACAAAAACCCGCAAATCATATCGACCAGGCCATCGGCCAGACGCTCCGATTCGATGTCCGACCCCATGAATTTGGCCGTGTGGGCCACGTTCTCGACGGCATTGTGGATAACCATGGCCGCCGCCTGGGAATCGGTTATGTTTTTCAAGCTGTCGGCATTTTTCTCCAACAGGTGCCGAATCCGATCGACCTCGCGTTCGCGTTCCCGGTCGTAGATGCGTTTGATGTCCGGGTCCGTATACCGCAGGGCATGGGTCTGCCGGTGAAAATCCGGCGAGATGTCGTAGGCATCGAACACACTATCGACAATGGTTTTTATCTTCTCCCGAACCAGACTGTCTTCATTGTAGTCGTTCAGCTTTTTCCATATCGTGCGGTAGTGCTGCTCCACATAGTCTTCCAGCACTTCAAGCAGAAGCGCTCGCTTGTTTTTGAAATAAGAATAAAAACTTCCTATGGAGACGCCGGCTTTTTTAGCAATCTCCGTAGAATTCGTTCCGTGGATTCCCCTGCGGGCAAACAATCGAAGGGCCGTTTTGACAATCCGCTGTTTGGTTTTGATTCCGCGTTGCTGCTTCGGTGTTCTCAACCGTTTCATTGGCTCCCCGTATTCTGGTGTACGATTCCATCAATTGTACACGCTCCCCCCCACCTTTTCAAGGATGCATATTTTTTACGAATTTATATTCGTATTTTTATATATAACTATTTCTATATTTGATAAATTTTTTTCTTTACAAAAAAGAATAAATATTCGTATAAAGCGGCGGTCAGCGACTGAATCCCATTTTGGAGGCAAGATGAAGGCCCTGCAATTCAATGTCGGAACGCTCCAGTTCATTGCGGCAAAAAGCCTGACGCCCTTTTTGGGAAATCGCGTCTTGTTAAAAGGGCCGTTGAAAACGGTACGGTTGGCCGAGGTTCCCGAACCCCAACTGCCTTCGCAGGAATGGGTGAAAATCAGGACGATCTATTGCGGCTTTTGCGGGAGCGATCTCAACCTCATGCTGCTGCACGACTCCCCCACGGCGTCGCCGTTCACCTCATTTCCCTGCGTGACCGGCCATGAAATCGTCGGGGAAATCGTCGCCAAGGGAAACGATGTCGACGATTACGACGTCGGCGACATCGTGACCCTCAACCCCTTTTTGGGGTGTGAAGCCCGCGGCATCGCCCCCTGCTGCCCCGCTTGCACGGCGGGGCGATCCTGCAATTGCGAGAACATGGCCGAAGGCGACCTTGCGCCGGGAATGTTCATCGGCATCAACCGGATGATCAACGGCGGATTCGCCCCCTTCCTGGTGGCCCACCGCAGCCAGTTGTTTCGCGTGCCCACAGGACTCTCTTTGAAATCGGCCGCCATGACGGAACCGGTGGCCGTGGCCCTGCAGACCGTATTCGACAACCTGCCGGAACCCGGCGAAAAGGTCCTGGTTATCGGCGGCGGGGTCATCGGCAACCTGGTGGTCCAGTCCATCCGCGCGCTGGCGCCGACGGCCTCCATCTTTGTCATCGAACCTTCGGCCCACGCCGCAGACCTATCCCTGAAAATGGGCGCCAGCAAGATCCTTCCCTGGAAGCAGGCGGTCCGCAAGGCAGCGGACATCACCGGTGCCAGGGCATACAAGCCCCTGCTGGGCAGCAAAATTCTCATGGGCGGGTTCAACCGGATCTACGACACGGTAGGCGTTTCGTATACGCTCAACATGAGCCTGCGGATGCTGGCCGCCTTGGGCACCGTGAGCGTGGTGGGAATCGGCAAGGAAGTAAAATTGGATCCGACTCCCCTGTGGCTCAAGCTCCAGACCGTCAAGGGCGTATACGGCTACGGTATGGTGTTCTACAACGGAGAAAAGCGCCACGTTTTCGACATCTCGCTGGCGTTCATGGCTGAAGGTCGGATTGACGCCCAAACCCTGGTGACCCATATCTTCAATCTGGACGCGTACATGGAAATGATCACGGTAAACATGAACAAGGGGAAGCACAAAGCGGTTAAAACCCTGGTGTCGTTTGTCTGAGTCACCATTCGATAAATAGGAGCTGTCCATGCATTTTTCTCTACTTCTTTTCGCCCTGGGGTACATCCTGAAGATTGCCTCCATCGTCTCCAGGCCCTTCAAGCGCTTTATCCGTAAAGCCGACGTCCGCGTCCTGATCAAGACGGCGGACGGCAGCCGGGCGAGGTCGTTCGTGTTCAACAAAGGAAAGGTCTCCTCGCTTGCGGGGAACCGCGAGGATTTTGATGTCGCCCTGATTTTTTTGGATGCGGCCACGGGATTTCGGGTGTTGACCAGCAAGCGGAAAGACGCTTCGTTCAATGCCGCGGCCGAAGGCAAGTTGAAAATCGCCGGGATGAGCTTTTTCGCCCAGTGGTTCGAGGATGCTACTAAACTCGTTCTTTCGTGATTGAAAAGGAGCCCAAGATGTCACAGATAAACGGCGGGCACATCGCAGCCAAATACATGCAGGAAGTGGAAAAGGTGGAAAAGGTCTTTACCCTTTCGGGCGGCCATATCGAAAACCTTCTGGACGGATTGAACGAGTATGGCATTCAGGCCATCGACGTGAGGCATGAGCAGGCCGCAGCCATGATGGCCCATGCCTGGTCGATCTACAAAAAACAGCCCGGCGTCTGCCTGGTGACGGCAGGGCCGGGGTTCACCAACACCCTGACCGGCATCGCCAATGCCTTTCTGGACAACGCCCCGCTGGTGGTGCTCTGCGGCCGCCACCCCTTGAGGGACGACCTGACGGGGGCGCTCCAGGAGATGAACCAGATCGACGTCGTACGCCCGATAACCAAGTGGTGCGCCACCTGCTACGATATCAAGCGAATCCCCGAGTATCTCGCAACGGCTTTCCGGCAGGCCGTTCTGGGGCGGCCCGGACCGGTTTTTCTCGAACTTCCGCCGGATATTCTCTTTGCTTCCATGGACGAGAAAGCGGTTCGCTTTCCCGTCAAGCGCACCCATCAAACGGTGGTCCGCCCTCACGATGCGGAACTGCGGGAAGCGGCAGCAATCATCAACGGCGCCAAAATGCCGCTGTTTATCGGCGGCAGCGGCCTCGGCATGAGCGACGGCGACCCGCAGTTCAAAACCTTCATCGAGAAAATCGGCTTTCCCTTCGCTTTGATCAACAACGGCCACGGGGTCCTGCCGGACAGCCACCCGCTGTCCATCAACGACGGCGGCTTTACGGGCGTGTCGGCCGTGGCCCCCCAGGCGGACGTTATCGTCGCCGCCGGCATCCGCTTCAACTGGATCATGCAGGCCACCAAGCTGTTCCCCGACGCCAGGGTCGTCCGCATCGATATCGATCCCACGGAAATCGATCGCAACCGGACCTCGGAAGTGGGACTGGTGGGCGACTGCGGCCAGGTGTTCGAGGCCCTGATCCCCCTGGTCGAAACGGGCCGCCACGATGCGTGGATCGAGAAGGCCCGCAACGCCTACGGGGCGTTCATGGCCACGGAGACCGAGCAGAAGAACACGCCGTCCGATCCCATCCACCCGTTCCGCCTGGTGGCCCGCATCATGGAAGCGGTCGGCCCGGACGCCTATTACGTGTCCGATGGCGGGGATACCAGCTACTACGGCATGGCCGGTTTTCTCTCGGACAACCGGGCCGGCGTATTGTCCCCGGCCGGAGCCCTGCTGGGATGCATCGGCACGGGCATCCCCTTTGCCATGGCCGCCAAACTGGCCCATCCGGAAAAGCCGGTCATCCTGCTGCAGGGCGACGGCTCCTTCGGTTTCAACGCCATGGAGTTCGACACCATGGTGCGCCACAACATTCCCGTGATCTGCGTGGTCAACAACGACTGCGCCTGGGGCATGATCAAGCACTCCCAAGAGATGAGCATCGGCGAAGATCGCTGCACCTGCTCCGAACTGGGTATGCGGCAGTACGAGAAAGTGGTCGAGGGGCTGGGCGGCTTCGGTGCACTGGTCACCAAGGACGAGGAGATCGTTACGGCCATCCAACGGGCGTTGGCCTCGGGCAAACCGGCCTGCGTCAATGTGGTCACCGACCCCACGGTCTACAGCCCGGCCACCGCCATGTTCTACCAGAACCTTTCCGATTTCTGATGCCCGTCGGGCTAGGGGCCGTACCCGCGCCCCTTGCCTTCCTGAACCCTTACTGGCAGGAGTCGCCATGAACATCCTGATTACCGGCGCCGCCGGATTTATCGGCAGCCATCTGGCCAGGGAACTGGCCCATCAAGGGCACCGGGTTCGGGGCCTGCTGATGCCCCGGGAAGATGGTCAGACCCTGGAGGCGTCTGGGATCGAAATCGTTCGTGGGGATTTGACCGCGCCCGACACCCTTGCCGGTGCAGCCGAGGACATTGACATCGTTTTTCATCTGGCCGCCCGCACCATCGACTGGGGAACCCGCAAACAGTTCGAGGCCATCATGGTGGACGGCACCCGCAACATTCTTCAAGCATCCAAGGGGCACACGTCGCGGTTCGTCTACTGTTCGTCCGTTGCCGCCTACGGACTGGACCGGGACCTGGCCGGATTCGACGAAGACAGGGCAACCAGGATGTGCGGCGTTCCCTACTGCGACACCAAGATCATTGCCGAGAACCTGGTAAAGCAATACTGCGGCGCCAACGGCCTGGCGTATACCATCGTTCGGCCGGCCAACGTGTTCGGCCCCGGAAGCGTGTGGGTGAAGGAGATGCTGGATGCCTTTCGGCGCGGCCCGCTGCCCCTGATCGACAAGGGGCGGGTGCCGGGCGCCTTCGTCTATGTGGACAACCTCGTCAGGGGCATGATCCTGGCCGGCCTGGCCGACATTGCCGCCGGCAGGACCTACCTGTTTCGCGACGATTATCCCATTACCTGGGGCGAGTATCTGCGAACCATCGGGGGATGGATCGGAAAAACGCCCAGGGGCAACCTCTCTTTCCGGATGGCATGGACGCTGGGCGCCGTTTGCGAAGCCCTGTTGACTCCATTGGGTATCCGCCCTCCCTTGACGCGGTTGTCTGTCGGGGTGATGGGAAAGGACCTGAGTGTGGACGCCGGCCGGGCCCGCCGGGAATTGGGGTGGAAAAGCCGGATTTCCCAGGATCAGGCCATGCAGCGAATCAAGGAGTGGGTAGAAAGCGATTATCTTTGACTAAAGCTGGCGTTTCGCCTTTTTCGAAAAAATTAAAGATGATGCCATGAACACAACTGATAATTCTCTTCTTAAAAACCTGAAACTGCCGGCCATGGGCCAACTGGGTATCGTGGTGGGAAAAATGGGCCCGGCAATCGCGCACTATTACAATCTGCTCGGCATCCGACCCTGGTACCGGGCCAAAATCGTCGAATCCGATATCCATTACCGCGGCAAACCCATCGAACTCGAACTGGACATTGCCGTGGGGTACAGCGGGGGGCTTCAATTCGAGTTGATCGAGGTCATCCGCGGGGAAGACAACATCTACACGGAATTGATCGACTCCCGGGGCCAGGGGATTCACCACATCGGCTTCGTCGTTTCCGGAATATCCGAACGGATCGAAATTTTCAAACGGTCCGGTTTCCAGCCCTTGCAGCACGGCACCCTGAGAACCCGAGGCAAAGCAATCACCCGCTTTGCCTATTTCGACACCCTCGACCAGTTCGGCTACATTACCGAATTGATCCAGACAACCCTGTTTGGCGTCAGCGTCGGCATGTCCCGCTGGATGATGAAGGCAGGCAAGCTGATTGGCGATGTGGAGACGATTTAAAAAATGGATTGGAGCTTGCCTTCAACTAAAATAACGCCATTTCAATCGAGATAGTCTTCCCGCACCGGCGAGAACACTTCCACGGCCACCGAGTCTTCCAACGCCTTCGCGGCATGGGGAACACCGGAACCGATGCACCAGCTGTCCCCGGGCGCCACGTCATGGTCCAGGCCGTCGATGGTCAGGACGATATGGCCTGATATCAGCAGGCCGGTCTGCTCGTGGGGGTGTTCGTGGGCCGGGATGTCGCTGCCACCGGTCAATCTGAAACGGGCCATGAGGGTCTTTTCTCCATGAACCATGGTCCCCATTTTCACGCCTTCGATCATCTCGCGTTCGGTCAGTTGATCCTCTTTTTTGAACATAATGCCTCCGCTAATTTCAACCTAAAATAGGCGTTTCGCCTTTCTCGAAAAATAGAGAAAAACTATGATTGCACTATTTTGCGTACTGTTTTCCATCTCAAAAGGCGATACCCTAAGGGATTGCCGATCTCACCGCATCTTCGGCGTTAGCCACCGCGCCGCATAGCCGACTATAGCGCCACGGCGGCTGCCTTGAATCTACGGCAAGCTCGATAATCGCCTAATTTAGGTTCAATAATCCGATTTCGCCGGTTCCTTGATCGTTTATCCCCCTGAGTCTTCAGTCCCTTTTGTTGCATCCTCGGATTCCAGCGCGGCAGCACAGGCCTCGGGCAGCGCCTTGTTGGCCTTGACCCCCAAGGCCTTGAGCTGTTCGGCCCGCCGGACGAGGTTGCCCCGCCCGGAGCAAAGGCGCTCGGTTGCCGTACGGTGGGCCTGCCGGGCCCGCTCCAGTTGCCGACCGACCTCTTCCAGGGCTTCGATGAAACCGACGAATTTATCGTACAGGTTGCCGGCCTGCCGGGCAATCTCCAGGGCGTTGGCGTTCTGGTCGGCATAGCGCCAGATGTTGTGAATGGTTCTCAGGGTGACCAGCAGGGTGGACGGCGAAACCATGATCACGTTTTTCTCGAAGGCCTCGGTCATCAGGTTGCGGTCATGGTCGATTGCCGCGAAGAACGCCGCTTCGATGGGCACGAACATCAGCACGAAATCCAGAGTCCGGATGCCTTCCAGGTCTTCGTAGTGCTTTTCGCTCAATCCCTTGAGGTGGTTGCGCAGCGACGCCAGGTGCGCCTTGATGGCGGCGGAACGGACATTTTCGTCTTCGGATGAATGGTACCGTTCGTAATCCTTGAGCGACACTTTGGCATCCACGATCACGTCCCGCCCCTCGGGCAGCCGCACGATGACGTCCGGCTGGTAGCGGCTGCCGCCGGCCCCGGTCAGGCTCACCTGGGTGTCGTAGACCCGGCCCTTTTCCAGTCCCGAAGCTTCGAGAATCTTCTCCAGGATCACCTCCCCCCAGCCGCCCAGGGTTTTCACGTCTCCCTTGAGAGCATTGGTCAGGTTGAGGGCATCCTTGCCGATTCGTTCGTTGAGCCGTTTCAGGTGGCCGATTTCGTTGACCAGCGCCGCGCGGTCGCGGGCCTCCTTGTCGTAAACATCCTCCACTCTCTTTTTAAAGTCGCCCAATTGCTCCCGCAGCGGCCCGATCAACCCATCCATCTGAACCTTGCTGCGCTCGGAGAAGGTTTTGCCCTTCTCCTCCAGGATTCGGTCCGCCAGGACCTTGAACTCGTTGGTCAGCCGCTCGCGGGCGTCGTTGAGCAGGGCGATCTTCTCTTCGGCCTGCCGGCGCTCCCCCTCCAGTTGGGTGGAGACCTCCGCCAGCTTTTTTTCCAAAGAGAGGTTGACGGCGGCAAGCCGCTCGAATTCGCCGCGACTTTTTCCCAGGCTTGTTTCCAGTTCGGGAATCCGGGCCGCCGTCTGAGTCAGGGCCGCCTTTTCCGCTTCCAGTTGGACCCGGGTTGCCCGGCTTTGCTCCAACCGATCCTCGTACGCCGCCAATTCCGTCTCGGCCGCCTCCATTTGCCTGGCGGCCGACGCCAGTTTCTCTTCCAGGGCGACTTTCTCTATCTCCGCCATTTTGGTCGCAGCGGCGAGATCGGCCTTCAGACGGGACCGGATCACCATCAGCACGATGGCCACGATTAGAAGCAGACCGGCAACGCCGCCGCTCAGGTACAGGATTTGATTCGGTGTCATCTGACGTTCACCTTGGGTCGAAATTGCCACATTGGTATCATCCCCGCGAAGGCCGTGTAGGGACGAAAAATTTTTCGCCCTTACGCACACTACACGGAAAGCGATAAATTTCAAGTTGCCCGCGCGCCTTTCTACGAGTTCATCACTCTTGTTTATACGCAAGTTTTGCCAACAAATCCACCCTGCCCCCGCTAACCATTGCCTGACTTTTTTCTAACATAATTCTAACAAAACCGTTGACTGAGCCATTTGTGCCATTTATTTTTTGCTCATAGAGATCGGGTTCGACGCATGATTGAATGGTCCGATCATCAACCGCTTACAGAGGCAATTCCATGGCCTACGACCACACATGGCAATCCGTACTGCGACCGGGAGATTCCGAAGACTTCTTCAAGGATCACCGCCCCATGGAATTTCGTGTGCGTTCGGAGGGATTCGATCCGGTCAATGCCTGGTGGCTGTCCGAACTTTCCCGGCTGATCTATCGACGGGACGCCTCGGAAGGTTTTCACCATCCCGGTCAGGCCTCCAGGAACGATATCCTGGAAACCGTGGGGCTGGTGGAAAGGTGCTTTTTCAATGGTCCCACGGTTCAGGGGGCCCTGGTGACAACCGTCGAGGACGGCGAGGACGCCTACGCAGCGTTGGTGTTTCGCGGAACCGTCGGACGGCTGGCCAGTTGGCTGGGCAACCTGGACATGGCCATGACCCCATGGCGCCGCGGCGGCAGGGTGCATCGGGGATTTAATACCATGCTGATGGAGCTTCGGGATGAAATCTCGGAAGCTTTGGATGAGGTCCACGCTCCCCTGTTCTATACCGGACACAGTCTGGGCGGGGCACTGGCGACCCTGGCCGCCTCGCTGCGTCCACCGCGGGCCGTCTATACCTTCGGCGCCCCGCGCATCGGCGACGCGGCTTTTTCCGAAACCCTGGCCGGGATGCCGATCTACCATGTATGCAACCCCAAAGATATCGTGACCGCCCTGCCCCCTGCCCGATGGGGTTCGGGGTTCACCCTTCCGGGCACCCGGATCATCAACACCGAAGTGCCCCTTGCCCATCGCCGCTTTTCCCAGACGCCTGCTTTTCTTGCCGGCCACGCACCGTTGAATTACACGGCGCAGCTGCCGGTGGCCTTCGACAACTGATTCAGCCACCGCACCCGAAGACGTTGACCCTTGCAACCGGTCTCTGGTACCTAAAGTAGGCGTTTCGCCTTTTTCGAAAAATAGACGAAGGGCATGATTCCATGACGTTATTTGTAGTTTTCCGTTTCAAAAGGCGAAACCCTTCGGGATTACCGATCTCACCGCATCTTCGGCGTTAGCCGCCACGGCGCATAGCCGACTATAGCGCCGCGGCAGCTGCCTTGAATCTGCGGCAAGCTCGACAATCGCCTATTTTAGTTGGTAGGAACCGTTTCAACCCCATGCGAAAAGGAGCCCTGCTGCCGTGCCCGTCATTCCGGATCGAACCGACCTTCTCGACAATTATTTGATCGCTTCGGAAGCGCGGATCGGCGGCATACGGAAGGACTGCGAGAAAAAGATCGTCTGGTACGGCAGCCGGCGCCGGCAGCGCGACCTGGCCATCGTATACCTTCACGGGTTTTCGGCCAGCCGCATGGAAACCTGGCCCCTGTGCGACCGCCTGGCCCAATCTTTGGGAGCCAACCTCTTTTATACCCGCCTCGCCGGCCACGGCCGGGATGGGGCCGCCATGGCCACCGCCACGGTCCGGGACTGGCAGGTCGACGCTATGGAAGCCCTGGCTGTCGGCCGTTTGCTGGGCAGGAAAGTCATTTTAGTGGGGACCTCCACCGGAGGCACCCTGGCCACCTGGCTGGCCGCCCAGCCGTCGGCGGCACGACTGCTGGACAGCCTGATCCTCATTTCTCCCAACTTCATGCCCAAAAACCCGCTGGCCGCGGCAGTCCTCTGGCCGCCGGCCCTGCGATTGATGGAACGCTTTTTCGGCGGCTGGCGGAGTTTCAGCGTGCAGAATCCCGAGCAGGCCCGCGTCTGGACCGTACGATACCCGATCAAGGCCATCGGTACGATGATGCAACTGGTGCGCCTCTCCTGGAAGCTGGACCTGAAATCCGTTGCCGTTCCGCTGCTGATGATGGTCAACCCCTGGGACCGGGTCATTAACGTCTCTTTGGCCCTTTTACGCTACCGGGCCTTTGGCAGCCCATATAAAAAACGGGTTCTGTTCCGGGGCAACCGGGACCCGGGCCGTCACGTGCTGGCCGGAGAAATTCTCTCTACGAAATCAACGGATAAGGTGCTGGCGGTTATCGAGAGGTTTTTGATCGACCGCGAATCATGATCGGATGGCTGCAAGCGCCTTTCCCATGCGAAATTAGTTCGTGTAAACACTGGTTCCGTTTGTGAAAGGGGACTGCCGGGTGCGCCCTTTGAGCGCCGCACCCGGCAGCCTGAATACGCATGGGTTCTGACAACGGGCAGGGATTATCAGAAGGTGTAGGTGACGCCGACGCCGCCATAGGTTTTTACATCCAGGGAGCCGCCGTCATCCTTGTCTGCCAGGTTGTCGCTGTCGAGGGCGTCCGTATACTTGATGAATGCCGAAACGCTCCATTCCGGAGTGATGACGTACCCGGCCGAAATCGAAAGATTGTAGTCGTAAAAGCCGGCGCTGCCGTCTGAACAATAGTCATCTCCGGCCCAAGCCATGGAAGCGCCCGCCCCCAGGCTGAGCTTCTCGCTGACGGCATAGGAATAGGTGAGTCCCAACGAGGTATACCATTCCTTGAGTTCATCGATGTCCCGGTACACGTCTAAAGAGACGGCAAAACCAGCCGCCAGATCCATTCCCGCATTGGCAAAAAGTTCACGGGTTCCCGGCGCACCACCAGCATCCGTCGTGGGGAACAGATACTCGATGTAGCCGACCCGAAGATCCACCATACCGACTGTGAAGCCATAGGAAGCGGTCAGATCAACCTCGGAAAACTCTCCTGAATCCAGCCTGTCGTCATAGTCGTCCATATCGAAGTTGCCCCAGACGTTGAGGTCGAAACCGCCTTTGGCAATGTCGATGCTAGGTTGGGCGACCCACCCGTCATTGAGAGTCATGCCTCGCCATACATAGGCGGAATTGAGATCGACGGCGCCGGTGACATCCGCTGCCGATACGCTCTGAAAGGTAAATGCCAGGGACGCCACCAGGATCATGACTACTATAATGTGTTTCATCACTGCTTCTCCTCCTCATTGTGCATTGAAAAAATTTAATCGGTTAGGCGATCAATCGGTTTGCGCCACGGGATGACCATTGTCTGGCTGCCTCCTGTCACCTCCTCTCCACATCCGCCGCCCCGCTAAACCGGACTCGTTGAGGAAGGGACAGCAGCACGACACATGCCAATTCACCGAACGCCCACAAACTTTATTTATCCTTTAATAGTAATAGGATATAAATTTTTTTGGGCGTCCTCTAATCGTCACGCCTGGACATCGTGCGCCAGTTTTGTAACTATTACGCAATATGGTAGACAATTTTGTTTCAATTGAAAAAATGGAAGATTTATTGCAGGATCAACACGCCATCACGTATCGTCGGACAGACCGATGCGTAAAGGAAAGGAACGGCTTTAAATGAACGACAACCCCACCCACCCGACACCCGTGGGCTACATCCTGTGGATTTTCGGATTCACCGGTTCGCACCGGTTTTACTTCGGAAAACCCATCTCCGGAACCATCTATTTCTTCACTCTGGGCCTGCTGGGCATCGGCTGGCTCATCGACCTGTTCCTCATCCCCGGTCTGAACCGGCAGGCCAGCCTCCGGTTTCGCGCCGGGCCCTTGGACTATACCCTGGCCTGGGTGCTGCTCACCTTTTTAGGCCTGTTGGGCATTCACCGCATGTACATGGGGAAATGGCTGACCGGCATCGTCTATCTGCTTACCGGCGGCATCTTTGGCGTGGGGTATCTGTACGACTTCTGGACCTTGAATGATCAAATTACGGTGATCAACGGTTCCTGACGGTGGGCCGGTCGAGTTCTTTTCGGGCGGTCATAACGGGTCGATCCCTGGCCTATGCCAACAAGCCTGTCTGCTGGAAGTCAGCGATCACCGCTTGGACCAGTTTGGCGTCGACATCGGCCGGCAGGGCCAGCCCTTCGGCCATCTGCTTCGAAACGCCCTCGGGATCGGAAACGAACCATTGGAACGGCGTGCCGTGAAGATGACTGAGGTGATTGGCATAGGCAACAATCCGGACCAGGTTAGGTTCGGTTCCGGCGTCTTCGACATGGTGGTGCGATTTCACGCAGGCCTTGGCCGAGGCCGGCATGTTCCACTTCTCCATGAGCAATTCGCCGATTTCCATGTGATCGGTTTTCAGGATTGACTTCTCTGCTTCGTGGTCGCAGAGGCATTCCCGCTTTTTCAGGCTCTGTACCCGGCGATAGATGTCTCCGCTCACCAGGAGTAAAACCAGCTTGCCGATGTCGTGGAGCACCCCCCCGACAAAAGCCTTCTCCGGGTCGTCGTAACCGGCGGCGACGGCAATCCGGCGGGCGGCCGTTCCGCATTCGGCGGCATGCTGCCACAAAGACTGCCCCCAGGTCTGCATCCCGGGATTGTTCCTGAAAAAATAGGCCTGCATGGAGGTGGAAAGGATGAGGCTCTTGGTGGTTCTGGCGCCCAGTCGGGCCAACGCCTGGCTCAGGGATTCGACCCGTTGGAGTCCGCCGTAAAGCGCCGAATTGCTGATTTTAATCAGCTTGGTCACCAGGGATTGGTCGTTGCCGATCACCTTCTCGACTTCCCTGATGTCCACCTCGGGATCGGAAAGCATGTCCAGGGCACGTGTCACCACGGTCGGCAGGGGCGGCAGTTCGTATATTTTGGCCACCAGCTGTTTTGCGATGGGTCCGCCGTTCGCGCCCACTCCGTTTTTGGTCCCTGCCTGATCGACCGCCTTGGCCTTCAACATCCCGGCATCGGCCATCGTCTTTTTGGGAGTCACCATCCAGGAGAGCAATTCAAGGTATTGCTGAGGAGAAATCCCTGTGAATCCCTTCTCACTGAAAACGTAAAGGAAGACCGCCACCTGACCTTTGATGACCACCGGAATCAGGGCACACTCACCCGATTCGACCCGCCCGGAGAACTTTTCCAGCATCTCGGAAGGAAAACGGCTGCCGAAGAACCCGACCCTCGACCGGTGCACAGCATCGAAGACCGGCTCCCGGTCCAGCCTGCCCAGCTGTCCGGCGGTGGACTTCTGGAAAAGTCCCTTCTCCCTGGTATACCGCATCTGTTTGCAGTGCACGATCTGCCCCTCTTTAGCGGTCAGGATCAGGACAACATCGTACAAGCCTTTGCAGAAGGTGACCAGGGTCTCGATGCGCTTCATGGGGTCATCACTGGACATCAGTTTCTTAAGGGCCTGGCGGAAAGCGGCGAAAAGCGGATCTGTGACGGCGGCTCCCTGCAGCCGAATTTCTGCGGTATCCGCCGGAGAAAGGGTGACGGCTCCTTTTTCCATCTGTTCCTGGATAATTCCCATAACCGTGGATGTCTCGAAGGGGGCCTTTTCGAAGACCTGTCCGAGGGTACGGCAACCGTCAACCAGCCTCAGCACAACCTTTTCCTCGGTGGACAGGGAGGAAGGATGGGCCTCGGCCAGAAAAATTTCGCGATCCAGCGACTCGATGCCGGTCATCCAGTCGCGGTATTCGTCGGATTGAGCCGCAATGGAAATCGCCATCACCCGGGCATCCAGTTTGGTTTCGGCCCCGTCTTTTTCCACCGGTGTGTCCGTGAAGTGAAAGCCCCCCTTGTCGAGCAGAAACATCTCCAGTAGAACTTCATTCATTCCGGTCAACAGGTTTTCCGTGACAGTCGAAAGGGGAAACAGATCCATCTGTGTGAGGATCGAACGGATGGACAGCCCGGTTTCCTCCTGAATGCGGCGGATTCGCTTGACCTGGTCGGCGGTGACCTTTCCGCTGTAAATCAGGCTCTGAAGGACCTTTGCGTCCCCTTTTAAGGAATAGGCATCGACAATGAAACCATTGTCGAAACTCAGCGTAATCAGGCGCTGGTCTTCGGCGATGGAAAGCACTCCGTTGAGATTCAACTGGGACAGGAACATGATGGCGTCGGCAGGATGGTATTTGCTCAGGTCTCCGTCAAAAATCATATTTATCCTCACAGGGTTAGGTGGTCGCTTATTAATTCGGCCATTCTCTCCCGAACTTGAGTGTGGTATATAATGAAAAGCTGGATCGGATGCGGTGTGGGAGCTGCCCTGATGCGTGCCTGCATCGACGAAGCGAAAAGCCGGAAATCCCATGGCATCTGGCTGGGGGTGTGGGGTAAAAACGAGCGGGCGATAAGATTCTACCGGAAATGGGGATTCAACCCTGTCGGAAAGCAGCCGTTTGTTCTGGGAGGCGACCGCCAGACCGACCTGGTTTTCTGGCTTCCCGTCGATACGAGGCTCGAGAATAATTCTTCAAAAGAAAGAGGTCTGCAATGAAAACACTGAAAATGGTTTTGATTGGTTGTGTTCTGTTTTCGTTGTTGGGTTTCACGACCGTGGGCTGCGAAAAGGAAGGCCCTGCGGAGAAAGCAGGAAAAAGAGTGGATGAAGCGGTCGATTCCGCCAAAAAAACCTTCAAGGAAATGACCGACAAATAACAACCGACCGCCGGTGAGTATCATCGATCCGCAGCAAGCGAAAAGGAGCCGTGCGCCATGACAGCCGATGAAAAAATTCGTTGCCCCTGGACCGGCGACGATCCCCTGATGCAGCAATACCATGACGAGGAGTGGGGCGTTCCGGTTCACGACGACCGCAAGTGGTTCGAGTTTATCGTTCTGGATGCCTTCCAGGCCGGATTGTCGTGGAAAACGATCCTGCACAAGCGTGCGGCCTTTGGCAAGGTCTTCTATGATTTCGATCCGCAGCGGGTGGCATCGATGAGCGACAACGCCGTCGCCGCTGCCATCGCCAATCCGGCCATCGTCCGCAATCGCCTCAAGATCCGGGCCACGGTGAACAATGCCCGTGCATTTTTGGACCTTCAGGCGCGCCACGGCAGCTTCGATGCTTACATCTGGGACTTCACCGACGGCCGGGTGATCCAGAACAACTGGGCGACCGAAAACGATGTACCGGCCAACACCGGCTTGTCGGACAAGGTCAGCAAGGCGCTTAAAAAGCAAGGATTCAGCTTCGTGGGCAGCACGATCTGCTACGCGTTTCTACAGGCCGGCGGGGTGGTGAACGACCATCTGGTGAGTTGTTTCCGGCACCGGGAATTGGGTGCAAAAAATGGATAGACCGACCATCCTGGTTATCGAAGACGACGAGAACACCCGATCCCTGGTGGCCTTGTATCTGGAAAGGGAAGACTTTCTGGCGATTACGGCCGGAGACGGAGAGGCCGGATTGCGATTGGCGGACCGCCATCATCCCGATCTGGTGATTCTTGACCTGATGATCCCCAAGTTGGACGGATGGGAGGTCTGCCGTCGTCTGCGGCAGCATTCCGATGTACCGGTCATCATGCTCACGGCCAGGGACGAAGAGATCGACCGGGTGGCCGGGCTCACATTAGGCGCCGACGACTACGTGGTCAAACCCTTCAGCCCCAGGGAACTGGTGGCGCGGGTCAAAGCCGTCCTGCGTCGGACGGCCAATACCCCTTTGTCGACCGAAGCCGTGTTGACCCATGGGCCGGTCCGCCTGGACCTGGAGAAGCGCCGCCTGACCATAGACGGCCGGCCGGTGGATCTCACCCCCCATGAATATGCCCTTCTGGCGGCGCTCATGAAAACTCCGGGACGCACCTTCACCCGCGACGAACTGCTGGGACATCTCTATCCCAAAGGCGAGGCGGTGGTCATCGATCGGGTAGTGGATGTCCACATCGGCAAGCTGCGCCAGAAGATCGAACCGGCACCCGCCGAACCCCGATATATCAAAACCGTGCGCGGCATCGGCTACCGCTTTGCCGAAAGGGTGCCACCATGATCCGACGCTACCTGATCGTCAAGCTGCTGGCCGTCAACCTGATCGTCGTCGGGTTTGCCGTGGCGGTGGTGTGGCTGGCCATCGACACCCTGGCGGCCGGCTACTTCGTCACCCTCATGGAAAAGTATCACATCTCGCCCGAACCGGCCCATGCCATGTTCGTCGAATCCGTGCACCGCTACCTGATTTGGGGCTTTGCAGGAGCCATCGGCCTGGCCGCGCTTCTCAGCTTCTTCATGAACCGCCTTATCCTGGGACCGCTGACCCGTATGAATACCGCGGCGGGGAAGATCAGTGCCGGCGAGTTCTCGGCGCGGGTGCCGGTAGCCACGGCCGACGAGATCGGACAGCTGGCCCGGGCCTTTAACCGGATGGCGGAAAACCTCGAAAAAATCGAACGCCTGCGCCGCGCCCTGATGATCGATGTGGCCCACGAACTGCGCACGCCGCTGACCAACATCCGGGGCTACCTGGAAGCGCTCAACGACGGTGTGCTGCCGCCGGACCCGGACACCCTCTCCCTGCTGCAGAAAGAAACCCTGCGCCTGGCGGAGCTGGTGGAAGACGTCCTTGCCCTGGCCCGGGCCGATGCCGCCGGAGTCCGGCTTCAGCCGGCAGCAGTCGACCTGGTTGAGATGGTCAACGACACCCTGGCCCCTTTTCAACCGGCCATCCGGAAGAAGTCCCTGATCGTCGACATCCATGCTCCCGCATCCCCGGCGACCGCAACCGCCGACCAGGACCGCCTGGTCCGGGTCCTTCGCAACCTGACCGAAAATGCCATTCGATATGCCCCGCCGGATTCGACCGTGAAGATCCGCATTGCAGAACGGGAGCACGACATGCAGGTGGACTATGCCAACCTCGCCGGTGATCTTCTTCCCGACGACCTGCCCTATCTCTTCGAGCGTTTTTTCAGAGGAGAGAAATCCCGCTCCCGACAGCACGGCGGCGCCGGCATCGGCCTGTCCATTGTCAAGGAACTGGTGGAGGCTCACGGTGGCAGGGTGCACTCCCAGCTGTCGGACGGCATCCTGCATATCGGCTTTACGCTGCCCCGGTCGTCCCGGACAGCCGAAGCCGACCCGCTCGATTCGAAGTGACCCTTTGGGCTCGCGCAAAAATAACTTCAACTTTTGAAAGCGGATGCATCCCACCCGCCTGCGTTGTGAAAATGCGACATATCTCCAATATGCCTTTCATTTTCACGCCTTGTCGGCCGGGCGCCTCAGCTGCCAATTCTGCCAACGTATTTTTGCACGAACTCTTTTGTTAGGATCAGGAGGCTATCGCACCGGTACGACTTCGAGCCAGTAGCCGTCCGGATCGTTGATAAAATAGATACCCATCGCCTTATTCTCATAGCATATGCAGCCCATCTTTGTATGAAGGGCATGGGCGGCCTCGAAATCGGGCGTTCTAAAGGCAATATGGAACTCCTCATCCCCCAGGTCATATGGTTTTTCCTGAGATTTCAACCAGGTGAGCTCCAGTTTATTGGCCGTCGTCCCATCGCCTAAAAAAACGATAATATAACTGCCGTCATCCGCGGTGTGGCGTTTCTCTTCCTTCAATCCCAGCGCTTCTTCATAAAAGGACAGACTTTTGTCAAGATCCAACACATTGATGTTAAAGTGGTCGATGGTAAACTTCATAGCGTCTCCTCTTTTCGGTTATCCGTGGCATGTTCGATCCAGCTGATCCAGCCAGCATCGGGCCGGAATCGCTTGTCAACATTGCGCCGGGTTGGTCCGTTAAACGGTAAAACGGGAAAATCGGTCCGTCAACCAGGAGACAACAAACATCCCTTTCCCTCTCTTGAAAATCTTTACCCGATCTTTACATTATCCTTACGCATGCTTTACGCGAAGGTCCTATTGTCTGGCTGTGAATGCAAGTAAACGGACAGACCAACAGGAGGTACCCAATGAAACGAATCATTCTGCTATCGCTGGTCCTGGCTGCAGTCTTTCTGGGATATCAGCAAGTCAGGGGCACAGACGAAAATATGGAGAAAACCATGGAAAAAATGGCTGAACATACCCGCTCCGCCGTATTCGCCGGCGGCTGCTTCTGGTGCACCGAATCGGATTTCGAAAAACTGGACGGCGTCATCGCGGTCGTATCGGGATACACCGGCGGCCAGATAGCCGAGCCTTCTTACAAACAGGTCTCGGCCGGCGGCACCGGCCACGTCGAGGCCGTCAAGGTCACCTACGATCCGGATCGAATTTCCTACGAAGCACTGCTGGACCATTTCTGGCGGCATGTGGATCCCACCGATGCCGGAGGCCAGTTCGTGGATCGGGGCAACCAGTACCGCAGCGTCATCTTTTACGCCAACGAAGCCGAACGCAAAGCCGCCGAAGCCTCCAAAAAGGCGCTGGCAGCCTCCGGTCAATTCGACCGCCCCATCGTCACCGACATTCTTCCGCTGGGAACCTTTTACGAAGCCGAAGATTACCATCAGGATTACTACAAAAAAAATCCACTGCGCTACAAATGGTACCGCTCCGGATCGGGAAGGGATCGGTTTCTGGAAAAATCCTGGGCCGAGGACATGCTGAAGGATAAAAAAATGAGCACTGCCGTGGAGATGACAGGTCAAAAAAAGAAAATGATGTACACGGTTCCAACCGATGCGGAACTCAAGAAGAAGCTGACCGACCTGCAGTACCGGGTGACCCGGAAGGACGCAACCGAACCGCCCTTCAAAAACGAATACTGGGACAACCATGCACCCGGCATCTACGTGGACGTCGTTTCCGGCGAACCACTGTTCAGCTCCACCGACAAATTCGATTCGGGCACCGGCTGGCCCAGCTTCACCCGGCCGCTGGATCCCAACAACGTGGTCGAGAAAAAGGATACGAGCTGGCTGATGGTGCGAACCGAAGTCCGCAGCAAGAACGCCGACTCCCACCTGGGTCACGTATTCCCGGACGGCCCCGAGCCCACGGGGCTACGCTATTGTATCAACTCGGCATCCCTTCGGTTCGTTCCTGCCGACGCACTTGAAAAGGAAGGCTACGCCGGCTACCAATATCTGTTCAAAAATTAGGGATTCAGTTTTCAGATGTAGGTAATCAGGCTTGGATCGTTCTGGCTCTCCAGATGGGCCACACAGTTGAACAGAACCAGCCACAACTGATCCTGATCGTATCGCAGCACGGTAACGGAGGTATTGCGCACTTCCCATCCCAGGCGGATGGTCTGATCCCGGGAGGTTTCCAGGGTCTTGCGTAGCGCCACCGCCGTGGGACCGCCGGACGTGAAGACGGCCACTTTCTTGTTCTCGCCCAGATTTTGCACCAGATTGTCGATAGCACTGTCGATGCGGTCCCGGAATTCCTTTACCCGTTGCAAATGGACTTCTTCGTCCCTGGGGATCGCATCGACCTTGGCCGCAATATCGAAAATCCGACGAATGGCACCGTGGTTGGTGTGAATCTGCGCCAACTGTTCGGAAAGGTCGGGATCCTCCTCAATCACGGCGGTGAGCCGATTCATCAGTTTATCGGAGTCGCCGAACTCATTGAAACCGTCATCGATGTGGATGTCCTTGGCATTGTAGCCGTTCATCTGGCTCAGGGCGATGGTGGCCGTCTGCAAATGCCGTTTCAGCGCGCCGGAATAGATGCAGTCGAAGCGGATGCCATTGCTGGCGAAATGCCGGCCCAACAGCTCGGCCTGCCGCTCGCCCACCGGCGAAAGGCAGTCGTAAGCCGGCTGGCCGAAGGAGGCCTGGCCGTGTCGAATCAGGTAAATTTCAGTCATCGGGTGTTCCTTTATTGGCCAAATCACGGACAGGTAAAACTATCCCAGTCCCGTCAAAATCGTCAAGAAAAATGAATCTCGATTCATTTTCCCTTGACTTGCCGCAAATCACCAATAGGATAGCGGCTGTTTTTTTCGAATCCGCTAAAAAGTAAGGAGCCGTGATGACTTTATCAACCGTTGCCATCGTCCGCTATGAAAAACCCCGCGAATCCGTGAAAAAGGCCGTAGCATTAAGCCAAGGCCTGGAAAACCTGAAACCCGGCATGCGGGTGTTCATCAAACCCAACATCGTCTTTTGGACCAAAAGCGTCTCCTTCCCTAAATGGGGGGTCATCACCACCTCCCGGGTGGTGGAGGACATGGTGCGGCTACTCAAGGACCGCGGCGTGGACGACATCACCATCGGCGAAGGCACGGTCACCCAGGACCCCCGGGATACACAAACGCCGGCCCACGCCCACGAAAACCTGGGATACAAGACCCTGGAAAAGCGCTACGGAATCAAAGCGATCAACGTCTTCGAGCGGCCCTTCGAAAAGGTCGACATCGGGGACGGCATCACGTTGAATTTCAATACGGACATCCTGCACAGCGACCTGGTGGTCGATCTGCCTGCCATGAAGGCCCACAACCAGACCATGGTGAGTCTGGGCATCAAGAATCTCAAGGGCACCATCGACATCCCCTCCCGCAAAAAATGCCACAACGCCGATCCGGAGAAAAACCTGGATTTCATGGTGGCCCGCCTGGCCGACAAGCTGCCGCCGGTGTTCACCCTTATCGACGGCATCTATACCCTCGAGCGCGGTCCGGGACCCGACGGCAGCATGCGCAAAAGCGACATCCTGGTGGCATCCGGGGACATCCTTTCCGCGGATATGGTCGGTGCGCGACTGCTCGGTTATGAGCCGCAGGAAGTGCCCCACCTGGCCATGGCTGCCGCCAACCGCGGCAGGCCCGCGGATCTTTCCGATGTGACGGTCGTGGGCGAATCCATGGAGGAACTGGCCAGCCGTCACAACTACGACTTTGCCTATTCCAGCGACGAAACCGGAGAATTGCCCATGGCGCTGGCCAAACAGGGCATCAAGGGGGTCTTTTACCGCAAGTACGACGACACCATGTGCACCTATTGCAGCCAGTTGAACGGATTGACGCTCACCGCCATCCGTTTTGCCTGGAAGGAAGGGGTTGAAGGCCGCCTGGAAGTGCTTACCGGCAAACGCATGAATCCGACGCCCGGCATGGAGAAAACCCTTTTGCTGGGCAAGTGCATGTACCAGAAGCACAAGAACAATCCCGACATCAACGAAATGATCGCCGTCAAGGGGTGCCCGCCCAAACCGGCGGACATCGTCAAGGCCCTGCACCAGGCCGGCATCGAGGCCGACCCGGGGCTGTTCGAGAACATGGACCAGCTGCCCGGTTTTTTCATGGCACGCTACAAGGACCGACCGGAATTCGAAGAGAAGTTTTTCAGGGTGGAATAGGACAGGGCGATAAAACCGTAAAACGCTTTTCATGCACCTGCAGCCACATATCCGAAAGGACGGGATGGGTTCGTGGCAACGGCTTCACGCCGCGATTCTGCAGGCAACTATCGCATGCCCTCGTGGTGGCGGGGTTTATCCCCGCCTTTTCAGGAATGACGCCAATGTACAGGTTATTTGGATGTTGCCTTGTCGATATCGATGATTTTTCCGCCCGGATAATTTTTGGTCTCGTAACGGGTGATATTCATCAATTTGTGGTTGATACTGGCCAGCCTCTGAACCTGTACTTCGATTTTTTGGATGGTTGACAGGAGTGGATCATCTTCTGAAATTTTCAATGCCAGCAACTCGGAAATGCCGGATAAGACCATTAACGGTTGATTCATTTCATGGCACACCGCGCCGGCCATTTCGATGACGCCATGCAGCCTGTCGCTTTCCCTGAGCGACTTTTCCGCCTGCTTGCGCTTCGTCAGGTCCTGAAAGGTCTCGATCGCCCCGACGATTTTGTTTGACGAATCCGTCAGTCGAGTTGCCGTGAAATAGAGCCACTTGCCTTCCTTTCCCAAATTCGGAAAAAAATCCTGGGCCTCGTAGGCGTTGTCCACCAATACGGATTTCTCGTATTTGCCTTTATAATGCCGGGCGATCACCTCTTCGATAGAACGATCTACGACGAGATCGGCCAATACGGGCCGCTTTGCGGGATAGAACGCTTTCCAGGCGTCTTGGGTGCCGATCACATCGGCTGCGGGAACCCCGGTTAATTTCTCGCAGGCCCGGTTCCAGTGCGTAACAGTGTGCATGTGGTCGATGACGAAGGCGGGTATCGCCATGCCATGAATGATTTGGGAAAGATTCGATTCCGGCAGGTTTCTTTTTTTGATTTCTTGGGCCATCGTCCGTTCCCTGTGAATAATGATAATCGGCAATTTCTTTTTAATCGGCAAAAGCCCATGGAGGGGTTCGGCTCATCGTCGATCGTCACGTCTTCATGCAATCCGCCCGATCCAGTCGTTTTAAGCGCGAGCTTCTATCCATTTTTCTAAAATATCGTCCAGTTCACTGGGATTGATCGGTTTGGTGATGTAATCGTCCATTTCGGCATCGAGACATCTTTAGCGATCGCCTTTCATTTCTCAGAATCGGGATCAAGCTGCCGTCGTAGCGACGCAGGATGCTTACAGCATTGTTGACCTCCCGGCCATGATCGAGAACGGGACAATCGCATTGTTCATCCGGGCACAGGAACTCGGCACAACGGCGGCCCACGATCGTTGCCAGATCGTCCACAGCCGCAATGGTGCAGGCGGCTTCTTTTGCCCAGCGGATCTTGCGATCCTTTCCGATGACAACGACGCCGAATGGACACTTCATCAGGATATCCTTTATAAGCTCTTTTGTTATCACCCTTTCTTCCTTCGGTCGCCGTTGGTTGCTATCCTTACGAACTCCCCCGGTAAATGGTGCCAGCGTCACCCGATTCGATCGACACGGCCACAACCAAATTGATAAATAGCGAACCGTTCACCTTATTATCGACACATCTTATCGATAAGTTAAGACTTGCCGGCGGGGTAAAACCAGATCCCAAAGCCTATACCGCGCTGGCGCCCCCATCCACCATCAGCGTCTGCCCCGTAATAAACCCGGCCCCGTCCGAAGACAAAAACAGGGCCGGATGAACCACGTCGGCGGTCTCGGCGATGCGGCCCATGGGGATGGCCTTGACGATCTCCTTGAGCATCTCTTCGTTGGACCAGAAGGGCTTGGAAAAGCCGGTGCGTACCATGCACGGGGCCACGGCGTTGACCTGAATGTTGAACGGCGCCAGTTCCTGGGCCAGGGTCTTGGTCATCATCTCGATAGCCGCCTTGGCGATGCCGTATACTCCCATGAAAGGGGCGGCCCGCCGGGCAGCGATAGAGGTGATGCTGACAATTTTACCGGCCTTCTGTTCGCGCATGAGCCGGGCCGCCTTGCGCGAGCAAAGCCAGGTCCCGGTGAGGTTGGATTCCACGATCTTGGAGAACAGGGCTGGTTCGGCGTCCACCACACTGGTAATCAGGTTCATCCCCACGTTGTTCAACAGCACATCGATGCGGCCGAACCGCTCCACGGTCTGCGCGAAAAGCCGGTCCACGTCCTCTGCCTTGGCAACGTGGGCCGCGACGGCCAGCACCCGGTCACCGCCATCCATTTCGGCTACGGCCGCGTCCAGCCCCTCCTGTTTGCGCCCGCAGATCGCCACCTTGGCGCCCTGGGCAAGCAGCGTTTTGGCCATGTCCAGCCCAATGCCGCGGCTGCCGCCCGTAACCACAGCCACCTTGTCATCCAGTCCGTAGGACAGCGTCTTCATGGTTGCCTCCATTCGTTCGTTGACGGATTCGTAAAAAGGCCGATATCGGCGTTACGCTCATCCTTCGTCACTGCGGCGTACGCCAAAGTACGCCTCATTCCTCAGGATTCGCAAGCCTTGATCTCGACCTTTTTACGAATCCGTCGGAAATGTGACTTTTTATGAGCCTGTTCGTTAATATCGGGAGAATCGAATCGACACCGTTTGCGTGCAGTGGGTACTATCATACCATCATTTACGGCAAACGGTCCAGATCCAGCGGAAGGGGCTTGTCCGGATTGATCTCCAGGGTCAATGCGCATTCGGGACAATGCTCCACGCAAAGTTCGCACCCCATGCACCGCGCGGCGTCGTAAAGGCGCCGGCCGTCCGTTATGCGCACCGCCTGGAAGTGACAGATTTCGACACACCGCCCGCACCCGCTGCAGCGGTCCTGATCGTGGACGACCCGATAGCCCGCCGGGGCGTTCATCGTCAAACCGGGATCCAGGGCGCGCGCTGCAGCCGTAGCCTGGAGGCTTACGCAGCAGTCGGGGCAGCAATTGCAGATGACCCCGGTGCTGCCGCCGGTGGCCACCTTAAAAAAGGCCTGGGTGATGTGCCCTTGGCTGCGGTAATACCGAACGATGGATAGCGCCTCTTCTTGGCCGATCTGTCGGGCATGGTACTTTTGACAGTGGTCCAGCCAGAACCCGGCCGTTTTTTTTCCGATGGCGATGCAGCACGCCAACGGTTCGCAGGTTCCGGTGGCCGCCTTGCAGGGGCAGTCCATGACGGCAATGAATTCGGGCTCCTGGAAAATGATGCGGGTGGCGTAACGAAACGGAACCACCTGTTTGTTCTTCTGGGAGACCGAATGGATATTTTTCTCCAGGCGCAGGATCTTTTGAACGTCGCCGGCCGAAAGCACCTTGCTGTGGTAGCGGTCGAATGCCATCCGGGCCACCCCGGCAAGGGGTTTGAACCGGATAAAGCGGCGCGAAAGTCTGACAATGGCCATGGCCACGCGGACATAGGGGCGATAAAAGACGAAATAAAGATAGTTGTGAACGAAGCGGTCGATTCGCCATCCGTGGAGCTTTACCAGATTGCGTGTGGAGACCTTCATTCCGGGCACCTCTATTTAGAGCCCATCCAGAAATGGCCAATTTGCCCGATATCTTTGTTGCGCGAAAAATTTTATCCTCGAAATATCAACCATATGACTGCGGTAAAATTTTTCGTGCGCCTCGATCTCGACCCAATTGGCCTATTTCTGGATCTGCACTATTCAATAAGGTTCATAGAATGAATAATATTCGAAATTATAACTCAATTCAAATCTTCTTGACTTCACCTATTGAATTCCCTAAAAAAAGTCAACTGATGCCTTATAAATGGGAGATCAACCGCATGACCAGCCGATTCGACGGATACATGGGAAAAGTTCTGGACATCAACCTCTCCACCGGTGCCATTGGTGAATACCCGGTTTCCGACGAGGACCGCGAACGCTTTCTCGGCGGTCGATTTCTCTCCACCAAAATCATGTGGGACGAGCTGGCGCCGGGCATCGACCCCCTTTCCGAAGAGAATATCCTGATCGTCATGACATCGCCCCTAACCGGTACGGGGGCTCCGTCTACCAGCCGCTACGACATCTCGGCCAAAAGCCCCCTCACCGGCGCCGTCGGCCACTCCAACAGCGGCGGCAACTTCGGCATCCGCCTGAAGCGGGCCGGGTGGGACGGCATGATCGTCCGCGGCAAAGCGGACAAACCAGTCTACATCGAAGTGGATCAGGATCAAATTCAAATCCGGGATGCAAAAAAAATATGGGGAATGGACACCCAGGCCGCCCAGGCCGCCATGGGCAAGGGCGGCACCCTGGCCATCGGCCCTGCCGGAGAGAACCGGGTCAAATTTGCCACGGTGGTCTCCCAGGAACGCAGCCACGGCCGAACCGGCATGGGTGCTGTCATGGGGTCGAAGAATCTGAAGGGCATCGTGGCGCGGGGAAAATGCAAGATCCCCATCCGGGACAAAAAGCGTTTCCGCAAAAGTGTCAAGAAGTGGACTCGAATGCTCAAAAGCCACCCGGCCACCGGCGATGCAGCTCCGCGCTACGGCACCGCCGTTTTTCTCACCGCCCTGTCCGCCGGCAACGCCCTGCCCACCAAGAATTTTTCCAGGGGAAGCTATGAAAATGCTGACAAGATCTCCGGCCAGCGCCTGGCCGAGGAGTATTTGGTCAAAAACGAAGGCTGCGTCTCCTGCCCCATCCGCTGCGGCCGGGTGGTGGAGCTGGACGGCAAGAACGTCAAAGGCCCCGAATATGAAATCCTCTGCCTGATGGGCTCCAACCTGCTGATCGACGACCTTGAAGCCATCATTCGCTGGAACTACGAACTGGATCTTCTTGGCATGGACACCATCACGGTGGGCAACCTGCTCGGTTTTGCTATGGAACTCAACGAAAAAGGCATGTGGGACAGCGGCATCCGTTTCGGCCGCAAGGAAAATATTTCCGCCATCCTCGAAGACATCGCCCATCGGCGGGGTGTTGGCAGCGATCTGGCAGAAGGAGTGAAATTCCTGTCGGAGAAATATGGTGGAATTGAGTTTGCCGCACACGTCAAGGGGTTGGAAATCGCCGCTTACGAACCCCGGGCATCCGTGGGTCATGGCCTGGGCTACGCCACGGCCAGCCGCGGGGCCTGCCACCTGGACGGCGGCTATCTGGTCTATCTGGAGGTAACCGGTCCCATCACGCTCAACCCGCTGCACCTGCGTTCCAAGCCCGGATGGGTAATCCTGGATCAGGACCTGCTGGCCGCCATCAGCGCCGGCGGCAACTGCCTGTTCACCTCCTGGACCTTTGTCCCCGGGATCGCCTTTGCCCTATCCCGTTTCCCTTGGGTGGCCAAGACCATCACCTGGCTGCTGACCCTTTCCTGGCCCGTCGTGGACGGCCTGCTGAAGGTCCCACCGTTCTTCATGAAGCTGCACCTGCCCCTTTTGCCCCACAGCAAAGTCCTCAAGCAGGTCACGGGCATGAAAATGGATTTCGGCCGCTTTACGCGCGTGGGGGCTCGGGGCTACACCTTGGAACGCCTTTTCAACCTGCGTGAAGGCTTCAGCAAGCAGGCGGACACCCTGCCCGGGCGGTTCACCGACGAACCGCTGCCGGAAAGCAAAAAGAAATCGACTGTCCCCATCGGAAAAATGCTGCCCAAGTACTACAAGCTCAGGGGCTGGGATGCCGACGGAATTCCCAGGGAAAAGACACTCAAGAAACTGGGGTTGAAATTTGCTGTACCGGCTGTCGTGAAACAATAGGGCACAAACAGCCGGTAAAAACCGATCGATCATCCCACTTGGACGGCAATGCGCCGCGGTGTGGCTTTTTCTACCTTGGGCAGGGTCAATCGCAGCACCCCGTCGCTGAGCTTGGCATCGATTTTCTCCTGATCGATAACTTCGGAAAGGGAAAACTGCCGGTAATAGCGACCGGTCTGATATTCCTCGAGCACCTTCTCGCCGGTTGTTTTAACGCTGTCGCTCACTTCTCCCGCAAGTGTCAGGGTATCGTCCCGAAGATCCACCATCAAATCTTCGGCTTTCACTCCGGGCATATCGGCCAGCAGGGTAATGGCTTTTTCGGTTTCGAAAATATCCACACTGGGGGTAAACACCGGCCCTGGTTTGGTCTGCTCGGCAGGCGCGTCGAAGGCTTGTTTTTCTCTTACTTTCAATTCCTGATTGTCCGACATGATCATGTCCTCCTTTCGGAAGGTTAGGCCTTATTGAATTGCGATTTGCCGCGGTCTGGCTTTTTCCGCTTTCGGAATCGTCACGATCAACACGCCGTCAGCCAGCCTGGCTTTGACGTTTTCCGTGTCGATATCGTCGGGCAGAGCCACGGCTCGCGAGAAACGCCCTGCTTCACGCTCCCTTCGGTGGTAACGCGCATCGGCTGCCTCCTCGGAAATTCTACGTTCTCCTGCCAGGGTCAACTGGTTGGCCGTAACGTTGAGATCCAGGTCATTGGATTTTACGCCGGGCAGCTCCGCACTGACGGTATACGCGTCGCTATCCTCGCTGATGTTGATCGCCGGATAAACGCCGGCCCCGCCGCGGCCCGTCTGCCGATTGCCGAACACATCCAACAGCCGATCCATCTGTCTGCGCATTTCATCCAGGTCCGCCGCGGAAGTTTTGAAACGCCGCCCGGGATCGCCGAATAAAGTTCTGTAAATCATGCCATGCCTCCTTTTGGTGAAATCGTGAACACCGTTGCCATCGTATGGTGCCCTTTGCCGGTGCCCAAACAATATGACTGGATCAAATCTTGTCAAGAATGGTAGAAAATTTTTTGATTGCATTATTATTCATTTTTGATAAATAGAGGTAATATTATTTTAACGAACCGTTTGGAGATCGAATATGTCTTACGGAGACCCCAAAAAAAAGAACCCTTCCCCGGCATTCATATCCAGTTCAGGGTTGCGGGGACGGCAGTCGGTGCGGGCCACCTTTAAACTCTCCTCGGGCTGTATCGCGGCCATCAGCATCGTCGCCGCCCAGTTGGGCATCAAACAAAAATCCCTGTTCGACCATCTGGCCCAGGACTCCGAGTCCCTTAACGCCATTGCAAAAGAGGTCCGAAACGCCCGGGTCCGGGCGGAAAACCGCGTTCAGAAAACCTATGTGATCAGCAGGAGTTCCCTATTGCTGCTGGATGAAATCTCGAGGGCGTTCAATGCCCCCCGGGACGCTCTGGTCGAGTTCTCGGTACGGCGACTGCTGCCGGTAATCGACAAGGAACAAAAGCGATACGAGAGCCGCAAAGCCGCATTCGATGGCATTCGACGGCATTTCGAGACGGGTCGGCAGCTTCTGGACAATATGCGAGAGGAACTGGGAGAGGATGATCCTGTGGTTGCCAAATTGGATTCCGTGATGGAAAATTACGCCGGTGCGGCAAGAGCCATCGAAATATTTCTGGAGCGCACCCGCGGCATCGAGGATTTCGACCCCGAGGATCTCAACCAGATGGATGTGCAGTTCGAAAGGTAAGAGGCGAAAAAATAGACAGCGCGCTTATATTATTGACAGAACGGCCGATCTATAGGCAGCATAGCGTTTATTGAACGCAAAACCGTCTTGAACGCGCAGGGAGATTATACTCACAGGCCTTTCAGATAAGGATTGGAGCCCACAAGATGATCAAGCTCATCGATCTGCTCAAAATTGCCGGAATCTATTTGAACAGCTATAAAATCCACTGTGCGTCGAGCAAGGAGGACTCTCCTTTAGAAGCGTTCTTCGAAGGCCGCTTCAAGGCATGGCAGGAACACCAGAACCAGCAGAATTTCAAATGCGATGAAATCATATCTCTTATCCATCTCCAGGAAGACAAATGGCTGTTTGCCGGCATCTATCAGGTCCTGGGTGTCAAACACCGCAAAGAAGAAGATAACAACTGGTTCGAATACGGCACCAAGGAGATACCCGGCCTCGATCATCTTACCGGACGGACGGTGGTTCAGTTCCGCAAGGATTTCATCGCATCCCATCTCATCGGCACCAAATATATCGACAAGCTGCTGATTTCCGAAATTCGTGAAAAGCGGTTGCAGGTATCCGATTTTCCCGGCTACAACGCCGTGAATCTCCCCTATCCCATGCTACGTATCGTCGTAAGAAAAAACATGCCGCAATGGAAAGCGGCGTTGAGCGATGTCTCGGGGGTCTACCTGGTTACTGACACGCAAACCGGCAAGCATTTCGTCGGCAGCGCCTTTGGCGGGGACACGATCTGGCATAAATGGGTCTCTTTTGCCATCAACGGCCACGCGGACATCAAATCCCTGCGCCAGTTGCTGAGCCGCGAAGTCGGCGACTACCAGAACAACTTCCAGTTTTCGATTCTCGAAATCTGCGACCTGAATACCAACAGGGCCTATATCGAGTATCGGGAGGCGTACTGGAAGGCCGCGCTCTGCTCCGTCTCTCACGGGTACAACGAGAAGTAAGTTTTTTCTGGTTCCCATGCTTCTCGCGTGGGAACCCATGCCATACAATCGGCGCTCCCACGCGGAGCATGATAGTGAGGTTTACGGCGGTGTGAAACGACTTTTCTTTTACCCCTCCCGGATGACGATCTCTTCTCCCAGCCTGGCTCCGAGCAGCAATTCAGTCTTATCGCCTTCAGCGGAGAAGTTTTTGGGAGTGTACTCCGTGGCCGGCTTGCCGCCGTCTTCGCTGGCCGGCAGCAACCCCATTCTTTGATAGGCCTCGGCCACCAGTTCGCTGCAAAAAAGGCTGGACAGATCCTCCTCCACATGGCCCAGGGGGCCGTCCCACACGGCTTTGACCATCTGGACGATATGATCTTCGTACGGACGGTTTTTTACCTCCTGGCGGAAGCGGGAAAGTCCGTTCAGCATCGCAGGGGTCCTTTTAACGGTAAGGTGGCGAACCGCTACTCTGCCGTTGTATCCGTTCACCGCTTCGCTCAGGACATTGACCTGCACTCCGTTTTTCAGAATGCCGTCGAAAAAGTCCTTGGCTTTGCATACCGGCGTGCTCTGGTAGAGAAGGGCCACGTCCGGTTCTTTGACCCGCACCACCATGGCCACGTGGGACCAGGAGCACAGGGAGCCGATTCGCAGCCCCATGCTGATCAGCCCCTTGCCTGCAAACAGGACGATATCGCCGGTATCCAGCTGCTCGCGTACGTCTTCGTAGGTCGCCATTTCTTTTTCTCCCCGGTTCGCGTTATGATTATGGGTCCAGCCCGAACAAACAGCCCGGCCCGCGCCATTTTTTATATTTCGAAAACGAAGGGTAGAGAAACGAACGCAACGATAAAATAGGATGGAACTCCATCATTGCCGTATCAAAGGCAAACGAAAGGTACAACGCTTTTTACGAATCGTCCAACAACACTTCGAGAAGCTCTCTTTCCTGCGGGTTTGGCAAAAGGCCGTAAAGAAAGGCCTGAAGAACGATTTCGCCTTGCTGGTTGGTGAAAACGGCTTCCGCCTCGGCGCGGTTCTTCGCGTCCACCTGCGATAGCGTGAAGCGGCAGGTGACGGTGTCGTTGAGATAGACCGGTTTTTTGAATCGGAAGCTCATGCCCGAGGCCAGCCATCCGATCTGGCCGCCGATTTCGGTAATCATTCCCCCGATGAGAAGCCCATGGCAGACGCGTGCATCGAATCCCTTGCTTTTCACGAAGCCTTCATGGAAGTGAATGGGATTATGGTCCCGGGTAACGGCAGTGAATGCCGCAACATCCTGTTCGGTAAAGGTACGGGTCAGGGTGAAGGTATCGCCGGCCTTCAGCCCGGCAACGGTGCGGCGGCGGATGTCGGTCATCGAAAGACTCCGTTCTTCCAATCCCCTTATTTCTTTATTTTCACCCACAGCAACCTGGCTGTCCCCTCCCCCGTGTTCTTCCACTGGGAGGGCAGTTCGCCGGTGAGATAAATCACGTCTCCCGGCTGGGCGCGGTGAAGCCTGCTGCCCATTTCCAGTTCCAACTGTCCTGTGAGAAGATATCCCATCTCCTGGCCTTTGTGGACGAAAAAATGGGAACCGAGCTTCTTGCCTTCCGGAATCTCGACGATGAAGGGGTCGGCATCGGCATCGAAGTTGGGCGGCGATAATCGATAGCCGACCACATCGCTTTTGGGCAGATCGGCCAGACTCATGCGGATTCCTTCTCCGGAGAACACCACCTGGGCCGCGTCGTCGGACCGATCCTGGAACAACCCGGCCACCGGCACCCCCAAAACCTCGGCAATTTTATACAGGGCCGGCAAAGAGGGATAGATGGTGCCGCTTTCGATCTGGGAAATGGTGCTGGGCGTCACCCCCACCAGCGCAGCCAACTCCTTCTGGGCCATGGCCTGACGCTTGCGTATCTGTTTCAGACGGCCACCCAGATCGATATTGTTGCTTTTGCCTGATTCGCTTTCGAACGTTACAGCCAACCCATCGTTCCAATACACGAGGGGCCGGTTCAGGGCGTCGGGCTTGCGCTTGTCGGCCTTGAGAATCGTCAGGGCCGTTTTTCCCCGGCTTACGGTAAGATCGACGGCCACCTGGGCGATATGGTTGATGTTGGCCCGCAGGCGGTCCGAGTGGGCGCCTTTTTCCATAATCCAGTAGGCAATGGTGTCCAGTTCGTAAAGGCGCGGGCAGGCGTGGGAGTAAAATTTCAGGATGGCTTCCTCCCCGCCCCATAGATCCTGCATGCCGGTAAGCGAATCGAAGACGAAACGCACGTCTCCCTGCATGGTGGCGTGCAGGTTGTAGAAGGCTTCCGAAACGACACCGGGATCTTCGGGGTCGTTGATACACACAATCCGGTAAGGCCATCGGGCGCCGTTTTTCTCGTAGAACTTGCTGAACACCTCGCTGCCGTCCCCTTTTCCGTGGGTGAAGCAGTCCAGGATGGTCATGTGTTGGTTCTCGGCCAGGGGCCCTAAGTCTTCAAGCAGACTCTTGGGGGAGCGGTCGAAGCTGATGTAAATCAGCGGCTTGTTGCGGTTCTGGGATTCCTGAATGAAATTGAGGCTGAAGATCGACGCCAGACTGCCGGCATTGTCGTACCAGACCACATTGTCCCCGATAAACAGCCCCCCCAGCTGGCGATCGAGTTGGGGGACCCCCGACGATACGCGTGTTTTCTTTTTAAACATGGGTGCCCTGTCCGCTCGCAAAAGATTTTCCGTCATCGTTGCACGGGACGATACACCACCCTTCCCCCTAACGAAAGGGTAAAATTCATCAACGGTTCGTTTACCGGGCAGCTTCATTCTTCAGGGAATTGGATATCCTGAAAAAGAGTTGCCAAATCGCGTTCAGGTCAATACAACCCGAATATCGTTAATTGCAGGCAACTCGGCCGTTCGATAAAAGAGGTCTCCTTCCATGCCGGACGTCAAACCCATCGCTGTCATCGCCTGCGCCGTCTTGGGCGTGGATCTGAAGCATGTCTGCGGCCAACTGGGCTTGAAAGTCGAATTCAACTTCCTGGAGGCCGGGCTGCACGAAAGGCCCGGGGAATTGAGAGAAAAACTCCAGGCGGTCATCGATGCTATTTCCGCCGAGGGCCGGGCCCAACGCATCGTCATCGGCTACGGCGTCTGCGGAAGAGGAACCGTTGGCATCCAGGCCCGCGGGATTCCGCTGGTCATTGCCAGGGTGCATGACTGCATCGCCATGTTCCTGGGCGGGCCTGCGGCCTATCGTCGTGAGTTCGCAAAATTTCCCGGCACCTATTATATCTCCTCCGGGTGGCTCGAAAAAAAGGCCGCTCCCATCTCCCAACGCGGTCAGCAGGCCTGGTTCGGAGACAGGCGCGTGGTTCGCGCCGATGTCGCCGAACGCTATGGCGAGCGCACGGCGGACCGCACCATGGATTTTCTCAACTCCTGGCAAAAGAATTATCAGCGGGCCGCTTTCATCGATACCGGCGCTCGCCGGGAATCCCGGTCTGAACGCTACGCCCGCGAGATGGCCGCCGCCTATGGCTGGACCTACGAAAAAATTACCGGAAGCCCGGCGTTGTTCGAAAAGCTGCTTACCGCCACCGCGACAACCAAGGAAGTTCTCTTCGTAGAACCCGACCAGGTGATCGCCTTCGATGCGGCCCGCGAAACCCTCTCCTCCCGCCCGCTGAAGGACGACAATGGCGGCACCTGTCGAACGCTTGTGCTCGAAGAGACCGATGGTTCGCCCCCATCCAGCGCCCGACTGGGGTTGGGCATCGATGCCGGCGGCACCTATACGGACGCCGTGATCTACAATTTTGAAGATGGCGAAACCCGGTGCAAGGGAAAAGCCCTGACCACCCGCTGGGATTTCACCATCGGCATCGGCCGGGCCCTGGAAAAACTGAATCCGGATCTGTTGAAGCGGGTGGACATCGTGGCGCTTTCGACCACACTGGCCACCAATGCCATCGTCGAGGGGGACGGCCAGAAGGTGGGCTTGCTGATCATGCCGCCCTATGGCATTTACGATCCGAAAGATTATCCCCATGAGCCCAAAGCCTGGATCCGCGGAAGGCTGTCCATCGCCGGTGAGGAGACCGAACCGGTGGATGAAGCGCAGGTGAGAAAAATCGTTCGGGACATGGTGGCAGGAAAGGGCGTGCAAGCTTTTGCCGTTTCCGGATTTGCCGGCGCCATCAACCCGGATCACGAGCTGGCCGTCAAACGCATCGTCCATGAAGAGGCCGGGATGTTGACCACCTGCGGACATGAACTATCGGCGATTCTGGATTTCAAAATCCGTGCAACCACGGCCGTGCTCAACGCCCGCATCGTACCCCGCCTGGGCGCGCTCATCACCCATCTTGAGCGTGTGCTGAGAAAAAAAGGCCTGGGGGCGCCCATTGTCGTGGTCAAGGGAGACGGCACCCTGATCGGTTCGGAAATGGCAAGGACACGGCCGGTGGAGACCATTTTCTCCGGACCGGCAGCCAGCGTCGCCGGAGCCCGGCATCTCACCGGGCTGGAGGATGCCCTGGTGGTCGACATGGGCGGCACCACCACGGACACGGCCGCCTTGGAGCAGGGAAGCGTGCGGGTATGCAGCAGCGGCTCCACCGTGGCCGGTCGGCGAACCCATGTACGCGCCCTGGACATCCGCACTGCCGGCTTGGGAGGCGACAGCCTGATCGTCCGCGAAAAAGATGGCTTTCGCATCGGCCCGCGCCGGGTGGCGCCCGTCGCCTGGCTGGGCGCCAACCACGGTGATACCGTGGCTGCCATTGACTATCTGGCTTTCCGAACACACCGTTTCCAATCGTCCACCCGTAACATGCAGATCATCGTCGCCACCGGGACGGCGGACGATCTCGAGCTGACGCAACTGGAGCGACGGGTAATGGGACTATTGCGCCAGCGGCCTCATTCCGTCGACGAACTGATTCGCAAAACCGATGTGTATATCGACCGCCACCTTCCCTTGGAACGCCTGGAAGAAAGGTTCGCCATCCAGCGCTGCGGCCTGACGCCCACGGATCTGTTGCATCTGGCCGGCGAATTCGAGCGGTGGGACACAGCGGCGGCCGAAAAATTTTTCAAAGTCGTCGCCGAATTGGACGGAACGGATGAGATTCTACTGCGCGACCGGCTGATCGAGTCCGTGGCCCGCAGCCTGGCGCTGGAGATCGTCAAACGACAATTGGACGAGCAAGTCGATCCTGAAGCCCTGCACCACTGCCCGGTTTGCCGGACCCTGCTGGACAATCTTTTTTCCGGCGGCAACGGTCATTATCGCGTCCATTTCGATTTCAAGCGGCCGGTTATCGGCATTGGCGCACCCATTTCGTTTTTCCTTCCCCAAGCGGCCGCCATGATCAACGCCCGGGCCGTGCTGCCCGAGCACGCCGACGTGGCCAACGCCATTGGCGCCATCACCAGCAAAGTGGTCATCGAACGCCGGGTGCGCATCGTGCCCGCCGAAGGCTCCGGGTTTTTCGTCGAAGGCCTGTCCGGCGCCAGACGGTTCAAGGATTTTGACAAGGTGGATGCGTTTGCCAGGAACGAACTGGCCGGCATGGTAAGAAGACTGGCAAAGCTGGCCGGCACCAGCAGCCGAACCGTCACCATCGAAACCGAGGACCAGCTTCCCGAAGACGCCGGCGGCCATCCGGTTTTCCTCGGCCGGATCGTCAAGGCGCGTCTTTGCGGCCCCCCCGACCGTGTCATGGCCGGCGAACGGGTGGCTCAGTGCCCCTAATCATAAATCCACGAAGCGTTTCGGGATACTCAAGGCAAGACTGTTTTCAACTCAATCGACTCATTTTTTCAGATCGCGGATGGCCTTGATGCCGGCCAATGAAAAATGGATGGTGTGCTCGGCAATTTGATTGACCATGTCGGCGGTGAATTCTTCGTGATCCAGAAAATCAGCCCGGTTTTTGTTTAGCAGGATATATCCCCGGCATTGGTTGACGATGCTCAGCTCGCAAAGTCTGACGGTTGTTTCCGGCACATCGGACCCCATTACCTGACGGACCACACGATGCAATTCCTCCCTTCGGGGAGCCACTTCTTCCTTCCAGGCTTCGTCGATCAGGCCGGTGGGATTGGCCATTTCCATCAACTCCAGCCGCCGGAAGTGGTTTTTCTCTCCATCGACGAGCAGAACTTTGGCAATGAACCGATGGATCAAGAAAGCGAGCTGCTCTTCAGAGGAAACGTCTTCCGGAAGCGTGGCGACATTGGTCATGAATTGCTGCATGGCCTGCTTCCAGGCGGCTACGTACAGGTCGGTCTTTCCACCGAAATAGTAGTTGACGGCCGCCACATTGGCACCGGCTCGTCGGCAAATCTCTGAAACCTTGGCTCCGCCGTATCCCTTTTCTGCAAATATCTCACAGGCGACATCCAGCAGCTTCTGCCTGGTTTCTTTGCCATCTTTTCTCTTTGCCATGGATAGAATAACCTTTATGATGATTCGTACTTAACACAATAAACATTATTGAATGTTTATTTCAAATTAATTTTTAAAAAAAATATTTGATCTTGTCAACAGTTTTTGCTACACCTGCCGATATCAACTGAAAATGCCCGTTTCCGGACGGCCTTAAAATCGAATAACGATTCTAAGAAGGGACAAAAAAACCCATGCAAGCGTCACAACCAATGACTATGAAAAAAAAGATGGCGATCCTCTCATGCGCCCTTCTGGCCATGATCGGCTGCCAGGGTGAAAACCAGCAGCAGGCCCAGGCCCCTGCCGCGGCTCCCGCCCCCCAGGTCTCCGTGGTGACCATACAGCCGCAACCGATTCTGCTGACCACGGAGCTGCCCGGGCGCACGTCCGCCTACCGCATCGCCGAAATCCGTCCCCAGGTGAACGGGCTGATCCAGAAACGTCTGTTCACCGAGGGCGCCGATGTAAAAGCCGGTGATGTCCTCTACCAGATCGATCCCGCCACCTTCAAAGCGGCCCTTGGCAACGCCGAGGCCGCCCTGAGCCGTTCGGAAGCCACGTTGCCGGCGATTCGGTCGCGGGTCGAGCGTTACAAGGAACTGCTGGCCGAAAAAGCGGTCAGCCAACAGGATTTCGACGACGCAGCCGCCGAATTGAAAAACGCCGAGGCCGACGTTCAGTACTGGAAAGCCTCGGTGGAAACGGCGCGCATCAATCTGGCCTACACCCGCATCACTGCCCCCATTTCCGGACGGATTGGCCGGTCCACGGTAACCGAAGGCGCCATCGTGACCGCCTACCAAGCCATGGCCCTGGCCACCATCCAGCAATTGGACCCGATCTATGTTGACGTGCCGCAGTCCACCACCGATTTGCTGCGGCTGAGAAAACTCCTGAAGGAAGGCCAGCTCGACCAGAGCGGAAAAAGCCAGAACAAGGTGGCCCTGCTTTTGGAAGACGGCAGCACCTACCCCCACGAAGGATCGCTCAAGTTCAGAGACGTGTCCGTCGAGCAGAGCACCGGATCGGTCACCCTGCGGGTGGTTTTCCCCAACCCGGACGGGTTGCTGCTGCCCGGCATGTTCGTACGCGCCGTTATCAAGGAAGGTGAAAACCAGACGGCCATCCTGGTTCCCCAGCAGGGGGTCTCGCGGGATCGGCGGGGCA
The DNA here is from genome assembly GCF_009688965.1 of Desulfosarcina widdelii. GTDB lineage: Bacteria > Desulfobacterota > Desulfobacteria > Desulfobacterales > Desulfosarcinaceae > Desulfosarcina > Desulfosarcina widdelii. The sequence goes on from NZ_AP021875.1 coordinate 2,803,084, forward strand.
ACCCACAGGCCCTGATCGTGGACTCCGAAGGAAAGACGGCCTTACGCATGCTCACCGTAGAGCGGGCCGTTGGAGATCAATGGCTGGTCTCAGAGGGCCTGGTCCCCGGCGACCGCGTCATCGTCGAGGGGCTGAAAATGCTGCGCCCCGGCACCCCGGTAAAGGCCGTTCCGTTCACCCCAAGCAATGCCGCAGCGGCCGGCGGATCGAATTAAGGGAGGCCTCCGATGTTATCAAAATTCTTCCTGGATCGCCCGGTTTTCGCCTGGGTGATCGCCATCGTTATGATGACCGCCGGCGGCCTGGCCATTTACAATCTGCCGATCTCCCAGTATCCACCCATCGCACCGCCGTCCATCGCCATCGAAGCCTATTACCCCGGAGCCTCGGCGGAAACGGTCGAAAACACGGTGACCCAGATCATCGAACAGAAAATGACCGGCCTGGCCGACATGCTCTACCTTTCCGGTGAAAGTTCGTCATCGGGAAGTTCGCGCATTGAATTGACCTTCGCCCCCGGAACCGATCCGGATCTGGCCTGGGCCAAGGTGCAGAACAAGCTTCAGCTCGCCACGGCCAGCCTGCCCGACGTGGTCCAGCGCCAGGGCGTCGAGGTCAGCAAATCGACCCGCAACTACCTGATCATCGTGGGCCTGGTCTCCGAGGACGGGAGCATGAACAACCACGACCTTGGCGATTATGCCCAGTCCAACCTGGAAAAAATCCTTTCCCGAGTACCGGGGGTGGGCGAGGTCGAATCCTTCGGATCCCAGTATTCCATGCGGGTATGGGTCAATCCCGACAAGCTGACCAATTATCGTCTCACGATGCAGGATGTCATCGGAGCATTGAGAAGCTACAACGTGGAAGTCTCCGCCGGGCAGTTCGGCGGGGCGCCGGCCGTGAAAGGTCAGCGACTGAACGCGGCCATCGTTGTCCAGCACCTGCTCCAGACCCCGGAAGAGTTTGCCGCCATCCCCATCCGCACCAATCCGGACGGGTCCGTGGTGCGCATCAGCGATATCGGACGCACAGAGCTGGGTACCGAGCGCTACGGCGTTGTCAGCAATTACAACGGCAAGCCCGCCTCGGCCCTTGCCGTCCGCCAGGCCGCCGGCGCCAATGCGTTGGAGACCGCCGACAACGTCAAGAATAAAATGGAAGAAATGAGCCGCTATTTTCCACCGGGCATGAAGGTGGTTTACCCCTACGACACCACCCCCTTCACCAAGGTGGCCATCGACGAGGTGGTCAAGACCCTGTTCGAGGCAGTGTTTCTGGTCTTCGTGATCATGTATCTCTTCATGGGGACCTTCCGGGCCACCCTGATTCCCACCATCGCCGTGCCGGTGGTGCTGCTGGGAACCTTCGGCATCCTCGGATTTTTCGGCTTTTCCATCAACATGTTGACCATGTTCGCCATGGTGCTGGCCATCGGACTGTTGGTGGACGACGCCATCGTGGTGGTGGAAAACGTAGAGCGCATTATGGCCGAGGAGGGGCTTCCCCCCCGGGAGGCTACTGCCAAGTCCATGGACCAGATCACCAGCGCCCTGATCGGCATCGGCCTGGTGCTGGCTGCCGTATTCGGCCCCATGGCTTTTTTCCCGGGATCGACCGGAATCATCTACCGCCAGTTTTCCCTGACCATCGCCGCTGCCATGCTGTTGTCGGTGGTGGTGGCCCTGATCCTCACCCCGGTGCTTTGCGCCTCCCTGCTCAAACCGGTACCGGCCGGACACCAGCCGGCCGATGGCGCCGTTTTCTTCCTGCGCCCCTTTTTCCGGTGGTTCGACCGTGCCTTCGACTGGTTTCGGAACCTGTATGTAAAACTCGTGGGCCGGGTGCTGGCCAAAAAACTGCGATACATGCTTATCTTCGTGCTGATCGTGGTTGCCATGGGGATGCTGTTCAAGCGCATGCCTACCGCCTATCTGCCCGACGAAGACCAGGGGATTCTTTTTGTTCAGGCCATCCTGCCGGGAAACGCGACCCTGGAGCAGACCGATGCGGTCATGGAGAAGGTCCAGAAGTTTTTCCTGAACAACGAAAAAGATGCGGTGTCGTCCATCATGACCATATCCGGGTTCAGTTTCGCCGGCCAGGGCCAGAACATGGGACTGGGTTTTGTCCACCTGCGTGACTGGGACCTGCGCGAGCGGCCGGACCTGAAGGTAACAGCCGTGGCCGGCCGGGCCATGGGCGCCTTTTCACAGATCAAGGAAGCCATGGTCTATGCCTTTCCGCCGCCGGCAGTCATCGAACTGGGCAATGCCCTGGGGTTTGATTTTCAGCTCCAGGACCGCGGTGGTATCGGTCACGACAAATTAATGGCGGCCCGTAACCAGCTTTTGGGTATGGCGGCGCAAGACCCGCGCCTGACCAAGGTCCGGCCCAACGGTATGGAGGATGTGCCCGAATATATCATTGACGTGGACTGGGACAAGGCAGGCGCCCTGGGCGTTCCCATTTCCAGCATCCACAGTACCATCGCCGCGGCTTTCGGCGGCAGCTATGTCAATGATTTTATTCAGGGGGGGCGCGTCAAACGGGTCTACATCCAGGCCGACGCACCCTATCGCATGCTGCCTGAAGACTTGAGCAAACTCTATATGCGCAACACCGAAGGCAAGATGGTTCCTTTCAGCTCCTTTGCTACCGGAAGCTGGACCCAGGGCTCGCCGCAACTGGAGCGCTACAACGCCTTTCCATCCATGAACATCCAGGGAGAACCGGCCGAGGGGCGCAGTTCCGGCGAGGCCATGAGCGCAATGGAAGAAATCGCCGCCAAGCTGCCCGAAGGAATCGGCTTCGACTGGACCGGGCTTTCCTACCAGGAACGCATGGCCGGCTCCCAGGCGCCGCTGCTTTACGCCTTTTCCATCTTCGTCATCTTCCTGTGCCTGGCGGCCCTGTACGAAAGCTGGCCGATTCCCATCTCGATCCTGATGACCCTGCCGCTCGGCGCCATCGGCGGTATTATCGCCTCCACCTGGCGGGGCCTGCCCAACGACGTCTATTTTCAGATCGGGCTGTTGACCACCATGGGGCTGACAACTAAAAACGCCATCCTCATCGTCCAGTTCGCCAAGGCACGTGTGGAAGAAGGCGCCCGGTTGACGGCAGCCACCCTGGAGGGGGCCAAGACCCGGCTGCGGCCCATCATCATGACTTCCCTGGCCTTCGGCTTCGGTGTTTTGCCCCTGTTTTTGGCCAGCGGGGCCGGGGCTGGAGCGCAACGGGCCATCGGAACCGGTGTGTTGGGTGGTATGATCACCTCCACCATCCTGGTGACCCTGTTCGCACCGCTTTTTTACGTGATGATTTACAAGGCGATGGGCAAACATCGAAAACGGGTAACCATGAAGCACATTGATGAGAAAGACTCAGGGGAGGCCATTTCATGAACAGGAAATTGACGATCCTAAACAGCATCATGGTTCTCCTTTTGGCCGCTTGCTCGTTTACGCCCGAATACAACCGGCCCGAGGCGCCCGTCTCGCAGGACTGGCCCGGCGGAACGGCTTATGAGAAAGCGCCGGTGGCCTTGGATGAACCGCTTGCCAGCGATATCCCCTGGCGCGACTTCTTTACCGACGGGCGGATGCAGCAAGTGATTGAAATGGCGCTTGAAAACAACCGCGATCTGCGGCTGGCCGCGCTGAATGTGGAGCGCGCCCGGGCCATGTACGGCATTCAGCGGGCAACGCTCTATCCTTCCGTGGACGCCACGGCGGACGCCAGCAAGTCACGAGTCCCAGCGGATCTTTCCTCTTCGGGAGAAGTTACACATCCCGAGCAATACAGCATCGGCCTGGGGATCTTTTCCTGGGAGATCGACTTCTTCGGTCGGTTGCGCAGCCTCAGGGAACAGGCCCTGGAAACCTTCCTGGCCACCGAGCAGGCCCGGCGCGGCACGCAAATTCTGATCGTTTCCTCGGTTGCCAACGCCTACCTGTCCCTGGCCGCCGACCGGGAGAACCTTCGTCTGTCGCAAACCACCTATGACGCCCAAAAGGAGTCCTACGATCTGATCAAACGGCGGTTTGACGTGGGGCTCTCCTCAGAGCTGGACCTGAACCGGGTAAAAAGCCAGGTCGCCGTAGCCCAGCGCAATATTGCCCGCTACACCCTGCGGGTGGCCCAGGACATCAACGCCTTGCGGCTTCTGGTGGGAAGCCCGGACCAACTGTCGAAAGCTTTGCTGCCCGACAATCTGGCCGGCGTCGAGCCGCCGAGCACCGTTACCGCCGGCGTCTCTTCCGAAGTTTTGTTGCTTCGCCCGGACATCCTGCAGGCCGAAAACCAGCTCAAGGCGGCCAATGCCAACATCGGTGCGGCCCGTTCGGCGCTTTTCCCCAACATCTCTTTGACCACCTCCATCGGGACGGCCAGCGCCGAGCTGTCCGGCCTGTTCAAGTCGGGGTCTGAAACCTGGCTTTTCGGACCACAGCTCTCCATGCCGGTCTTCGATGCCCGGTTGTGGGCGGCAGTGGACGCGGCCAAGGCCGAGAACCAAATCGCCTTGACCAACTATGAAAAGGCCATTCAGGAGGCATTCAGAGAGGTTGCCGACGTGCTGGCCATTGCCGGCACCATCGACGACCGCCTAAACGCTCAGCAGACCTATGTCGATGCAGCCTCGCAAACTTACCGGCTTTCGGACATGCGCTACAACAAGGGCATCGACGACTACCTGAGCGTTCTCGACGCCCAGCGTTCACTTTTCTCCGCCCAACAGGAACTGGTAATGCTCAAGCTGGAAAAATTGTCCAATCAGGTTCGGCTTTATGCGGTGCTGGGCGGCGGCACTCAGTAGCCTGGAGTTCCGGCAGTCGATCATCGAACATCCGTGCATGCGATTTACCGTTTGGGGGCAGGCACCTTGCCTTGCCCCCTGTCCGTAAGCAGCCCATCCCAGCCCGTCCGTGGCGACGTTTTCCTTGGCTGGAAAGCCCGGCCGCTTCACCTATTTTTCAGATCCGCGTAACCAAAAAATTCCGGCATACGACTTAATACCAGAAGGAAGCCCGTTTGTCGGAAAGGAATAATCCCATGCAAAGAAAAATCGTCACCAAAGTCTTCAAACGGCTGGTTCTGATGATGGCCGTTCACCTGCTTGTTTTTACAACCATCGCGACAGTTGTATATGCTCAACCCGGAAGAGGGCCTGGCCATGGCCCCGGCGAGGTTCTCCATAAAATGCCGCCCGACCATCGTACCGTTAATGTCGGCAACTCCAGATACTATTTTCACGGCGGCGCTTTTTATCAGCAAAGGCCGGGCGGCTTCTTTCCCGTGCATGCACCCGTCGGAGCAGTGGTATTCAGCCTTCCTGTGGGCGCCATGGCGTTATTGGTGGGGGGCATCACCTACTATCTTTACAACGATGTTTATTACCGCAGGGCCCAGCAAGGATATGTGGTCGTGGAGCAGCCCTCGGAGGTGGTAGCCGTGAAGGAAACCTCTGCCGTGGTGCCGTCTCAACAGATTACGGGCGAAACGGTAACGATCACCGCTGCACTGCTCAATGTCCGTTCGGGTCCCGGCCTGAACTTTCCGGTGGTCCAACAGATTCGACAACACGAAACGGTGGCGATCAATGGATACGCTCCCGAATGGCTGTATGTACAGCTTCCCGATGGCAGCTTCGGGTGGGTGATGCTCAAATACACTTCGGCATTCGATTCGAATGCTGCCGGATAGGCAATTCGCAAACCAACGGGCGGTGGATGGCCCGCCGGAGGCGACGCTGCCCTGCCACCGCCCGGTAAAAACCTTCCTTATCTCCAATTCACGTCGGTTTCATCGTGTAACCTTTTCCTTAGCTGCACCGACTCAATAAGATAAGCAATCCGTCGCAGTGTATGGCAGTTGTTTATAAAAGTGCCGAAAACGACAATCGACCCGGAGAATAGGCAGTGTCCATCCAGAAATAGGCAAATTTGGTCGAGATCGAGGCGCACGAAAAATTTTACCGCAGGTGCCCGGAGGAAATCCCCTTGGGGTGCATATAGTTGATATTTCGAGGATAAAATTTTTCTCGCAACAAAGATATCGGACAAATTGGTCATTTCTGGATAGAAATTAGATAGGGGTGTGCCTGATTCGGAGACGGAGGAAATGCATGGCAACCGGCGATACCATATTGATGATCAGTTGCGATCTGGAACTGGTCGAACAGATAGAAACGCATATGGAAGTCAACGGCTTCGGAACGAAAGCCCTGAATCCCGGAGAGGATCCGCAAGCCAGGATCGGTGAAATTTCACCGGCGATGGTCGTGGTTGATTCTACGATGCCGGGGATGAACGGATTTTTTGCGTGCCGGGAAATCAGGAAAGGATACGATGGCCCGATTCTTTTTCTGAATGGGGAAAGCGACGACCTGGATGAACTGCTGGCATTCGAAACCGGTGCCGATGATTACATTGCCAGACCGCTGCATCCGCGAATTATGGCTGCCAGGATCAACGCCCTGCTGAAGCGCAACCGCGTCCCCGGGCAATCGACCACGAACCCGGTTGCCGTCGGCGACCTGGTCGTCGATCCATCCCGGCGCGAGGCCTACCTCAACGACAGCCCCCTGCGGCTGACCACGACCCAGTTCGACCTGCTCTGGCACCTGGCCAACCACACCGGAACCGTGGTCAGCCGGGACGATCTGAATCGGGTGTTGTACAAAACCGATTACAACGGTATCGATCGCTCCATCGACGTATACATTTCAAGGATCCGCCGCAAACTCGGCGACGACCCGACCGAACCGGTCTACCTGAAAACCGTCCGGGGCGTCGGATACATCTTTACCGCCCCTAACGGCAACCGGATATAGAAAATCCAATCCGGAATTGACCGCCGTGGTTCGCCCTATGGCCTCGGTCCTGGCCTTGGGCCCCTTTCGATCCTTAGGCGTTCCATCTGCTTCCTGGACATCACATCGGACAGTCTGGCCTCGCCGTCCGACCACACCTGTTTCAGCTCGGCATCCATACGGTCGTGCAGAAGAAGCATCTCCTCGTCGAAACGGCGATGAACGGCATCGCTTTTCTTTTTCAGATCCTTTAGGATCGCCGCGCCCTTTTCCGCCTGGTCCGCCGTCAGACCGAGTTCCTTTTGCAATCGCGGGGCATCGAACAGCCCCCCCCTCTTTTCCGGCGGAGGCGGCGGTTTCATTCGTTCCATGCGCTTTTCAATTCTGTCCACCGTTCGATCCAGCTTTTCCTGCTGCGCCGGGTTCAACACTTCCCTGATCCGCAACAGGTATTGATCGAAAAGCTGCTTGAACACCGGCTGCGATTTTTTCCACAGGTCCGTGAACTCCCGGTGCATATCGTCGAACAAGGCATCGATCCGGTTTTGTTGTTCCTGCGACAACGTCAGTTCATCCATCTGCCTCTGGAGAATGAGTATCGGCGGCGGCGGTCCCTTGGGATCCATGAAACGTTTGATGCGGTGCTTGAAAAAAGTGTTGGTCCCCATCGCTCCAGTGAGCGCACCGAGAATGAATATCAGCAGAATACCTGCAATGACCTTCCATCTGTTCATCAGTCAATCCTTGATTCGTGTCCGTCAAAAACGGGCCACCGACTATAATCCAAATGGTTCGATCAATCCGAAGTCGATCGGATTATCCAAGGCCAGGGCCGCCATCTCGATGTCGGGGTTCAAACCGCTTTGAACCATCCATAGGGCGATGAAAAGGATCAGAACCCCGGCAACAGGTGCCAGACGCCACAGGTAGTGCTGAAACAGCCATCCCAGCGGAATTTGCCCTGGAGACTCGGGCAGCGAACGGATCCGTCTCAGGGCGTTCGCTTTCCAATCGGGATCCAGGGAATCCTGCCGGTGGCTTCCGGCCCCAAGATAGACGTCCTTTAGAACCCCTTCCACCCTTTTGCGCCCTTCATGGTCCCACCTCATGGCTACTCCTTTTCCCGGGTGATCATGTCTTCTATAATGGCCCTTAGTTTTTTTCGTGAACGGTGGCTCCTGACCTTCACATTGATGGCGCTCCACCCCAACAGCTTTGCGGCCTCCTTGACTGGAATCTCCTGAAGGTGAACCAGTTCAAGCACCATACGATCCTGCTCAGGCAGTTGGCACAATGCCCGGTTCAATACCTCCCTGGCTTCACTGCAGGCCAACCGGCGACGATACTCCTCTTTGGATTGCTGAATGGAAACGTGTTCGAGCCAATCCCGATGATCGGCGGTCAATTTGCTTACGACGGTCTCCTTGCGGCGGTATTGTTTGCGCAGATAATCGTAGGCCGCTTTTACCGCTATAGACGAGAGCCAGGCTTTGAACTTTTTCCGATCCCTGCAAGTTCCCAGGGACCGATAGGCCCTTACAAACGCATCCTGAACGGTCTCCTCCAATCCGGCTTCAGGCACGTGGTACTTGATACGATTGACGACCATAGCCCCATATTTGTTCATCAACAGCCCAAAGGCATCGGTATCGCCATTCAGCACCCGGTCGATCACTGCCGCGTCGTCGATTTCGGCGTCGGGCAAATCGCATTTCGATTGCTGATATCGCATATCGTATACATACAGTCGTTTGAATCGATGCAAGGGTTACGTTTTTGTGAACGCTTTCCCCTTCTTTATCGGATCGGCAGGAATTCGATCGAAAATGAGTCGATGGGATGCACGCATTGCTCCAAGCTTGGCTGCAGCGGGGTCAACCGTCGTTGATAGCATCCACCAGTTGTCGCAGACGCCCGAAATCCCGCCGGTTAAAGTCCACAACCAGCCGCGGCAGGTCGATCAGTTCGACCTCGTTCATCTCCTCTTCCAGGGCGCCTGACTGCCGGATGTCGCCACCGGGAATCAGGATATCTCGGTAAGCCTCCTTCAGGGTGTCGAGTTGTTCCGCTTTCAAGCGGCTGGACATGCGGATCACCAACTGGCCGTTCACATAGCGCAGGCTGTGGTAGCGCGAATAGAAATGACGGATCCGGGAAACCGCATCCTCCGGGCGGTCGAGTTTCTCGATCAGGCGGAAGTCATCAGCGGATATGTAGCCCTGACCGGAAAGCTCGTTTTCCAGAAAATTGCACAGGCGCTCCCAATAGGTACCTCCGGGTTCGTCGATCATGAGCAGGGGCAGCGGGTAGCGCTTGCCGGTCTGCAGCAAGGTGATGGATTCCATGGCCTCGTCCATGGTGCCGAAACCGCCCGGGAAAAGGATCACCGCATCGGCTTCCTTTAAAAAAGCGACTTTTCGGTTAAAAAAATATTTGTAGGAAATATAACGGGGATTGCCCACCAGCACCGGATTGGGTTTCTGTTCAAAGGGCAGCCGGATGTTGACGCCAAAGGAGTGTTCCGGCCCGGCGCCTTCGTTGGCAGCTTGCATAATACCGGGGCCGCCCCCGGTGATCACCATGAATCCGGCATCGGCCAATTGTTTGCCCAGTTCCACGGCGATCCGATACAACGGCGCCTCCGGTCGGATGCGCGCCGAGCCGAACACCGTCACCTTGCGCACCTCCCGATAAGGTCCGAAGACCTTGGCCGTGAAGCGCATCTCTTTCATGGAGGTGTTCATCAGCTTCAGGTCCCTGCGACCGCGGTTCTCCTGTCCGGCCTTCAGGGCAGCGAGAATGATCTCCCGCACGATATCCGGATGGTCAATGCCCCCCACGTCCTTGATCAGGGTGTCGATGGATTCGTCTACCACACCGTTGGTTCGTGTAAAATGCAATTCCACCGGTTTGGACGATTCGTTTTCGCTTCCTTCCTGCATATCCGCTCAGCCCTTTCTGTATATTGGTTGTAAAGCCGTAGTGTATCGGTTTTTGTTCGATTGGCAAGCGATTAGTTGCGTTCACCTTCGAAAACCGACATTCGGTCCGGCGAGATGCCAACCGTTGGGATCGTGGTTATGACAGGAAATATGACGATTTACGGTTTTTGAGATTGTACGATCATGCCATCGACCGGGTCGCCGTGGTCTGCGACCGGTTCTGGAAAGATACCTGGGTGGGAATTTTCAGCCTCTTCAGCGGCATTTGCATGACCTTTTTCGAAACCTCGCAGATATAGGCCGTGACCCGCTGGATCCGGGACGGGTGAGCAGGATGCCAGCGACAAACGGGTGCCTACGCACGGGCATGCCGCAACGGTTGTCTATAGATGGGTTCGCCGGAGGCGTTGGGTTGCCGGTGGAAGGGGCCGGGGATCAACCCCTTAAGCCATAGTGGAACATCTCGTAATGGGTATGCCCCCCGAGCAGGGCGTCAATTTTCTCCTGAATCGATTGCCGCTCCTTGCTCAGGAGCCACTTTTCCCAATCTTGCGCCGATTGCCAGGTGCTGATGACCAGAAAGACATCGGGTCGGTCGTTGCTTTTCATGGTTTCCCCGGAAATGTATCCGGGTTGGGACGTGGCCAGAGAACGCATCTCCTTGAAAAGTTTAAGCATTTCCTTTCCTTTGTTTCCGGGGACAGTCCGGGTGATCAGAATCTTGACACTCATGGGAGCCTCCTTTTCCTGTGGGGAATACCAAGTCTTTACAGGTGACCGTTGCGCGTCAGGGGATCGGATCTTCGTCGGTTGAAAGGAATGCTTTGGTTTGGCCAGCGGCTGGAAAGCGGTTCAGATTCCGGGCGCAACGGTATTATCGTTCATTAAATGCCGATCCTGGTCGCTTGTCAAACGGTTCTTGTCTTGACGTGCGGCGATCAACTTTATCCGGAGAGAAGAAAACGTCCCTTACCCCAACCGAACCACGACCCGGCCTTTCTGCTGTCCCTTGAGAATTACATCGATGTTGTCGCTGAGGTCATCCATGGAGATCTGCCGGGAAAGGTTTTCGATGGCGGCGACCTTCCAGGGGCCGGCCAGATTTCGCCACACCTGCAGCCGCAGATCCATGGGACAGTTCTGGGAGTCGATGCCGATCAGGCGGACACCGCGCAGGATAAAAGGAAAAACGGTCAGGGGCAGTTCCGGGGATGCTACGTTGCCGCAGCAGGCGACCGTGCCCCAGGGCAGTGTGGATTTGATGGTTGTGGCCAGAATCTCACCGCCCACGGTATCGATGGCGCCGGCCCACTGCCCCTTGAGCAGCGGCCGCCCGCTGGTATCGGCGGCATCCGCCCGATCGACGATCTGGGATGCACCGATTCCCTGGAGAAAATCCCATTCCGCGGTCTTGCCGGTCACCGCGGCCACCGTGTACCCCAGCTTGGCCAAAACAGCCACGGCCACGCTGCCCACCCCGCCGGTGGCGCCGGTAACCAGCACCGGCCCCGCTTCGGGAGCGACGCGTTCAGTGAGAAAAGAAATCCCCATGCCTGCGGTAAAACCGGCTGTGCCGTAGACCATGCTCTCTTTCAAAGTGAGACCCTCGGGCAGCGGAACCACCCATTCGGCCGGCACCCGCACGTATTGCCCGAAGCCGCCCGAGGTGTTCATGCCCAGATCGTATCCGGTCACCAATACCGGGTCGCCCTCTTTGAAGCCGCGGACCCGGCTTTGGGCGACCGTCCCTGCCGCGTCGATTCCCGGCGTATGGGGAAAGTTACGGGTAACTCCCCGGTTGCCGATGGCTGAAAGCGCGTCCTTGTAGTTCAACGAAGAGTAGTGTACCCGGATGAGCACGTCGCCGTCAGGCAGGTCGTCGATGCTGCGCTGTTCGATCTGGCGAAGGTAAGCGTTGTCTTCTGCGGCTCGCACCACCAATGCATTGAAAATGTCAGCAGTCATGATTCTTTTCTCCTTTGCTCGATCGATGGGTTGTGGGCGTTGGACCGGGGCGTATACTGCCGGGTGAGCCATGATGCCAGCCCGTCGAGCCCCGGAAAAAGAATGCGTTCGGTAATGTTGGCCTGGTCCAGCTTGTCGCGGATCTCCCACTTGAGATCCCGGGGGATCACAATCCGCCCGTATAGTTCTGGATGGCCGGCCAGCCAGCGGTCCAACTGGGCGGTCGGACTGGACATGACCGAAAAAAAGGCAAACTGGTTCACGATGCGTGCATCGATGGAAGGCGGTTCGAAAAAAAGCACCAGATCGCTGCCCAGGGCATCGAAGGCCTTGATGTCTCCCAGGGCATGCTCCAGCATCTCCAGGGTAAAGGCATGGGCGCCGTGACGGACGAGTTCGTCGGCCAGGGGGCTGGGCAGCATCTGGTTGATTTTCACGTAGTCGGCGTACCAGATGACCCCGTCGCAGTTGAAACGATCGGTGTCGGCAGTGGCAAAATGTGCGGCCACGAAGGGCGAATAGGTCCAGTCCAGCAGCCGGGTAGGCAAACCGTGGTGCTGGGCCACGGTGAGCCATCGCCAGGCCGTGGCATTCTCCCCGGTCCAGGAAACCTCGGCATATTTGCTGAAATTGCGCAGCAGGTGGTATTCCAGGTGAGAGTAGTCCCTGCAGCGCCGCGAAAAACTGGTTTGAAGATCGTAGGACTTGTCCGAAAGACCCCGAAAGGCGTAGTTGGAACGAAACCGCATCAGGCTTTCCTGCCAGGAGTTCGCATAGAGCCGCTCGCACAGCTCGCACCAGCTTTCCACCCGGACGTCGTTGCCGGTTTCCAATGCGACTGTCGTCATTTCCGCCTCCGTTGGGCCTGCTTGGCAGCCACTGTTGGTCGGTGCCAACGATGCACCATTTGTTGGAACGCGTCGTATAGGTTGTTCACCAAACTTTCGTCCCCCATGATCCGTTTCACCTGTTCTTCAATCTGCGAAATCCGCTGCCGGTCCAGGCCGACACCGGCCCACAAGGCCTCATAATCCGACCATACCGGTGGGACAGTACGGCTGTATACCCTTCCGACCAGTTCCAGATAGGCGCTTACGCCTTCAGCGGATTCACCATTGGGCGTCCGGTTGTCGGTGAGGAGCAAGAGGTGGCTGAACATTTCTCCCCTGGCGGCATCGTTGGCATCCTGGACCGCCCTGGCCGCCGACACCCGGATCCAGCGTTCATCCGGCGGCAACTGCGAAAGATTGCCCAGAAGATCGTTATGGATGTCACTCTGAATATGATCGCACACACAATGGATGTGCCAGCCAAGGCTGAAATCGTCCGAGGCAAAGTCGGGCTCCAGAAACCGCCGGTCGTGGGTATGCCCGCGCTCGAGGCCCGTCATCCATCGGCTGTCCGGATAGAGGGTGCCGGAAAGGTAGGCCGACCTATCCGTTACGGACAGGTGCGCGGACAAGACAGCGGCAAACCGGATGTGGGTCGCGGGCAGAGCCATTGGATTACCCTCCGAGAGTTTGGGCAATCGGATCGCCCGAAGAGTGTCGAAGGCACGAAAACAAAATACTGCACAAAACTGTGGGCGTCAAATGTCGTCCCCACCGGGTGTGGCCGAAAAGGGGTACATTTTGCCACAGGCGAAGGAACCAGGGTGGGTGCCTTGACGGTATACGCAGCCATCAAATACGCAGCCATCAAAGCGGAAAAAAAGGAGATCCGATTTACAGGCGGTGCCGCAAGGAGGTGCGACGCCGGGGCCGGCCTCGAACGAGCAGGAGGTATGATGGAAGGCACAAGGGGGCCGGCAGGCCGGCGCCGCACACCGGAAACCGGCCGTTTTTACAAAACGCAAAGGGAGGTGCGATCCATCTACGCAGTGTCGGCCAAAAATTCCGGCTGTTTCGGCGGTTTACCGCAACGACTGGGGCTACCAGTGCCCCTGGGCGTTGGGGGTTGAAACCAGGGTTACGTTTCCGTCGACATAAGCGGCTACCGCCTCGCGAACGGTTCCGCTCACGTCCCCGGCCACCTTGACGCTGGCCGCTTCCAGGGTTTTAAAAGCATTGGGTCCGCAAAAGCCGGTGAGGAGGACGTCGGCCTTCTTGTCGCTGATCATGACGGCCGCCTGAATACCTGCGCCTTTGAAGGCGTTGACATTCTCGGCATTGTCGAGGACTTCAAATGCCATCGTATCGGAATCGACAATCAGGATATAAGCCGCCCGACCGAAACGGGGATCCATGGGAGAATCCAGGTTCTTTCCCGTGGATGTAACGGCAATCTTCATGGTTTGTCCTTTCTGTGTCTACACTCTTCCAGGAGCGGATCAGTGCCCGCCGCCACCGCCACCGCACACCTGGTTGTCGGCGATCATGGGCAATTTTCCGGCAATCAAATCTTCCACCACCGGACGGATATCGGGGCGTTGGTCGTCATGATACACCTCGATGCCCACCTGGCGGAATCCCATCAGCGGGCGCATGCCGATGCCGCCGACGATCAGGGCGTTGACCTGGTTATCCGCCAGCAGGTTAACCGGCACCATGCAGCCGCCCTGGACATGGCTCTGATTCGGAAGGATGGAAACCTTCTCGATAGCGCCGTCCTTGACATCGATAAGGGTAAATACGTCGCAGTGTCCGAAATGACCGGACCGTTTACCGTTTAGGCCGCCCGCCTCCATCGAGGGGACGGCGATTCTTCCTTTTTCCATGGTATCTTTTGCTCCTTTCTATTTCTTGTTTATCGGTCCACGAAGATGTCCATTGCCGTCGAGCACGATCATTTACTCGGCCGTCATGGCCGCTGTGTTCATAATCGTTTTCCACACCAACCGCAAGTGCTCGGCGGCAGAACCTTCTCCGTCGTATTCGAAAAGGGTCTTGCCCTGGACCATGGCCCGGGTAAACACCGGATCGTAAGGCACCCGGCCGACGACGGGCAAATCGCCTTCACGGGCCAGGGCCTCGATTTCACTGCTTTTTTCCGGATTCAAATCGTATTTATTGATGCACACCATCACCGGCACCTTGAAATGCCGGCACAATTCGATGGCCCGCTGCATGTCATGAATTCCCGACACCGTGGGTTCGGTAACGATCAGGGCACTGGTGGCGCCTCCGACGGCGGCGATCACCGGGCAACCCACTCCCGGAGGGCCGTCGGTAATCAGCAAGTCGATGCCTTTCTCTTTGGCCAGTTGGCTGGCCTGCTGACGCACCAGAGTAACCAGCTTGCCCGAATTTTCCTCGGCAATGCCCAAGCGGGCGTGGACCATGGGCCCGAAACGGGTATCGGAAATAAACCACTGCCCGCAGATCTGCGGGGGAAAGTTGATGGCCTGCTCCGGACAAAAATCGACACATACCCCGCAGCCTTCGCATTCGATTTCATCGACGACAAAATCCGGTCCGATGGCCGACCACCGGCACAACTCAATGCAGGTACCGCATTGGGTGCAGCGTTGCGGATCGATGGAGGCGATTCCGCCCCCCATGAAATCAGTCCTCCGGCGAACGTCGGGCTGCATCAACAAATGAAGATCGGCGGCGTCCACGTCGGCATCGCACAGAAGGCAGCCGCCGGCCAGGCTGGCAAAAGCCGCCGTCAGGCTGGTTTTACCGGTTCCCCCCTTGCCGCTCAAAATGACGAGTTCCTTCATTTGGTTTCGCCCCCCTTTTCGACCAGGGTTTTTATTTGCTCGACCAGGTTCCGGAAACGGGTCCGCCACTCGGGAAGCACCTGGACAAACATCTCACCCCGCGAATAGCTTTCGGCAATCTGCCGATCGAAAGGAATTTCCATGAGGATTGGAACTCCCTCGCTTTGGGCGTAGTCTTTCACCTTGTCATCGCCCAGGTCGGACCGATTGAGCACCAGTCCCATGGGGATGCCCAGCGTCCGAACCGCCTCTACGGCCAACTTCAGATCGTGCAGCCCAAAGGGGGTAGGTTCGGTGACCAGCAGCACAAAATCGGTATTCTTCATGGCGGCAATCACCGGGCAGGATGTTCCCGGCGGTGCATCGATCAACGTCAGTCCCCGGTCCCAGGTCCGCTCTCGGACAAGCCGGATCAGGGGCGGCGACATGGCTTCTCCCACCCGCATTCGCCCGTGAACGAAACTGACCCCGTTCATGGCTCCGGTCTCAACCACACCCAGTTCGCGCCCCGTCTCGGTAATGGCCCCCTGGGGACAGATGGCCATGCAACCGCCGCAGCTATGACACAATTCGGGAAAGGTCAACACCAGGTCACCGGCAACGGCAATAGCCTTGAAACGGCAGATCTGCGCACATTTTCTGCATCGATCGCACCTGTCCAGATCGATTTTCGGAACCGGCGTGGTGACGACCCGGGACTCTTCGATCTCGGGCCGCAAAAACAGATGGGCGTTGGGTTCTTCCACGTCGCAGTCCAGCAACTGAACCGGCCCTTCCACAGAAACGGCAATATTGGTCGCCACGGTGGTCTTTCCGGTTCCACCTTTGCCACTGGCGATACTGATAATCATGGTCTGGCCTCCTCAATCTGCCGCAGACCGGCTGCGTCCGCCTTCGAACACCCGGCATGATCGGCCGCCAACCAAGCCTGCGTTTATGACCCAACCACAGTAAGCATAAGCCCAAAAGACGTCAAGCACTTTTTGGCTAATGCTCAAAAAAATCTGCCGGAGCGCAGTTGCTACCCCCGGCAGATTGGGTTGCCTCGATGACGGATTATCGGGAAAATGAAGATAAAGTGCAGGCACCTTCAAAAAAGGCGCCCGATTCGCAAGTATGATTCAGGAACGAAATTTTATGATTTTGACAGCCTCGTCCACCCATTCCGATATCAGCCGCGACTGGTCCCGGTGGGCTTTGTCTTTCTTGAGGCGTTGAAAAACTTCCTCTCTGGTTTTGACCGCCTCAAGGGCCGGTATGCTTTCGATGCTGCCGATATTGGCCAGGCCGCGGATGGCGATGCGTAAATTCTGCAGCAGGTGCGACATATACCGGTCGCTTTCCTTCAGGAAATAAATATCGGATTCCGGACTGCCGTACTCGTTGATGGCGCTGCGAAGCACTGAACGCCCGACGATGGTTTCAATCATGGCCAAAAAGATATACACCTCGCGCTCCAGACGCAACAGGTCCTTGGCGCTCAGGCGGTGCCGGCGGGTCAGGCCGAATTCGAGGGCTTCGCACAGGGCCTGGTGAATGCTCCGGACTTTGTCGAAATAGGCCTCCTGATCCCGATCCATGCGCCAGGCAGCGTAGCGCGCAACCTCCTGATCCAGCCCCTTCCGGTTGAAAAGAATGTCCTCGGGGGTAATTTCGATGTCGGCTAGCGACTTGTCGTATTCGTGCAGGATCAGGTTGGCCAGCATGAGCGCCTTGGCATCCGAGAACTGAATATCCTCCGGATCTTTTAGAAAATCTTCCAAAAGAATCTTGAAGGCCCGCTTGGGCTGGTTCATCTGAGCGGTCAGCTCCTGAAGCGAATTGAGAAAAGCGTTGCGGTCTTCCGGAGCGATCACGTCTTTCATGTGACGCCAAAGAAATTCGAATATTTTTTTCTCGTAGAGTGTGAATCGGGGAATTGCCGCGGCAAAGGCGCTTTTGAGAAAACGTCCCTTCTCGTTGAAACAACTGTTGAGGTCGTCGACCAGTCGTCTGGCTTCCTCCATCTCGATCCCGAAATCCCGGGACAGGATTTCGTAGTCCCGCTCCTCGAACTGGATGTTGCCTTTGACCATGGAGGTCATTTTCCTGCGGGTAACGGAGCGTCCCTTGAAAAACGAAACCATCTTGTACAACTGCCTGTGGACTGCACCCATGATGACACCCCGGGAGCCGACTTTATCGTCTTCCGAGCGGGTGAAGTAGAGGTTGTCGAAAACATCGTCCCGGACCGTATCCAGGCGCTTTTGAAGGTTGGTCAACACCTCCTGCCGGGCATCTTCGCTCTTGGGTTTGTTATCGATGGCTTCAAGCAGATGGGAGGAAAGGCCCAGCCGTTCCTCCAATAGACGGGAGTTGATCTTCTGGTAGTCGTCTCCGTAGACGCTTTTGATGACTTTTGCCACTTTTTCGGGAGAATTCTCAAGACTTGCGATAATTCGGGCTACTTTGGCCTTTTCGCGGGTAAATTCCTTTTCGCTTTTCTCCCGCATCAGCCAATCCACATTGTTGATCTCTATGGGCGGCGGCGAAATCTGAGCACTGATCTTGGGCAACCCGAAAATGGCGTTGTAGACGCTGGTAAACTGGCAGCCTTCCTCGGAAGCCTCCTTTTTCTGAATCCAGGCATTCACCTTGGAAACAAGGTTTCGCATGGTTTTGGCGTTCAGACGGTTTACCCCGGCCACCAGGGTGAGGTTACTGCTGACCGCCCCTTTTTCATCGAGCACCATCGGCACGACATTCTCTTTGCCGGGACCAAGAACGATGTCCCTCTGGTTCTCGTGGGCACGGTACAGGCGACAGAGGATGTGCAGGCTTCGCTGTAGGCGGTTCAACGATTCAGGAGACTTCGTCGGAAGGTGCAGGTGCAGGTTGTTGATGCCGCACTCGGAAAAAATTCCGAAGGCATCCAGCAGTTGGGCCATCAGATGGGACAGCAAATGGCCGTGACGTTTGATCATCAGCGGGACCATATCCAGGTCCACCACCATGTTGCCGAACAGAATCTCGTAGTCCAGGCGTTCGGGAATGTCGCTGTTCTGGGAGCGCCCCCGGTAGCGAATCAGAACCCGTCCGACGCCCTGGGGAAGCTGGGAAAGCTTATGGAGCGTCTCCGAAAGCTGGTCAAAGATCTGGCGCTCCTCCGCCTTGCGGGTATCCGGGTCGATGCGCTGGAAATAACCGGCAAAATGATGGACGATTTCACAGAGCAGGATGCGCCATACATCCTGCTGCTTCTGCTCCGCAGCCAGGCTTTCGGCCATCATTTCTGCAGCCGTAAGCCCTTTTTTGTGCTCCTCTATCCCTTCGATCTGTGCGAAAAGCTGTTCTGCAGCATCATCCAGAAAGATTTCTTTTTCATCCATAGCCAGGACCTGTGTTGCGGTAGAAAGATTACGGTTCCGGTGGGTGCCATTCGGCTCAGTTTTGAATTCCATGTCCGGTCCATCGCCTGGAAACGGGTCAACCCCATGATTCCAGAGCGTATTTACTAAATATCATAAATTTTTCCAAACGGGAAACGAAAAGCCCGGTCCCGCAATTTCATGGCCGGCGGGCAGACACCTGCGACCGCCATCCATGGATCGGATAAACCTGCAATGGAGTTGCTTGTAAAGAGGGCATCCCTTTGATATTTTAAATACGATCTATTTGGATGCTTTGCAAAAAAAGGATGCGGTGCCGACATGCCCATGATCAAATCCGAGGCCCTCGAGGCCAACCTGGCCAACACCTATGTGGACGTTACCATCGATGCCAAGTATACCTGCATCCAGGAGGTCATGTCCCGGTATTACGGTTTGATGGAAGGTGTAAACGCTTTTCTGCAGGAGTTGAGCCACCCCTATCGCAACTGGCAATTTATCGTTGGTGAAGCCCGGGAATACGCCCTGGACTATTTTCACCTTTTTCGGTCCCACCCCCGCGGTGTGGACGCTGCCGAAACCATGGTGGCCATCTTCTGCGAAGCCATCGAAGCCAAGGTGGACGATGGCGTACGCGCCGATGCCGTGGACAACCTTTTGTTGTATCTCCAACAGATCGTCGCAGAGTCGCGCGAACGGCTGACCGACTTTTTGCCGATGATCGACAGGGCCTTCGGCCGGATTCACCGATGCGGGCAGGACCATTTCTTCCTGTTCATCAAGAGCTTCTATCCACTCAAGCGCATTATCCGGCTGTTAGGGGAGCGCGGCGATGGACACATCGACGATTATTCCACCTTCAACCATCTGCTGATACGCGCGTTCAATACCACCTACGATTTCTGGTGCGATCTCAAGGATCCATGGGAGAATTTCCAGGCGGCCGCCGGGGCCATCGAGGAGCCCGAGCGGGTCCGAACCTGTTTCTCCGAGATTTCCCATGAAGTTCTGCACAGCCTGAAGGAGCGTTTGCAACAGATCGAAAACGTGCAGGAAAAAGAAACCCGGGAGGTTTTCGACCAACTGCTGGAACTCACCGACTTCAGCGCAATCGTGGAACAGTACCGCAAAATGCCCCAAATCCTTCAGGACGCCGGTGCCGAATGCGGACAGGGAAATCAGTGGCGGGTGATCTTTCTCTTTCACATCATGAGCATTTCGGACCTGAACATGATTTACGAGGAAACCCTGCGGGATATCAATCGCACCGTAGGGTGGTTGATCAACAATGAGAGTTACCGCAATATCGGCGAACTGATCGAGAAAACATTCACTATTCTGAAAACCCGGACAGAGCAGTTTCCCACCACCACCCTCACCTGCGTCCTCAACATGGGTCAAGCGGTGTATCAGACCGATGAAATCGACATGGTCAACTATTTTATTGATCAGGTAGTGGATCTGGGGTTCCAGACCCCCAATCTGGGCGGGGTGGGCAACGACTGGCAGATCCAGATGAATGCGGCCCATCTGCAGAACATCCGCACCTGGCTGGAACTGATCGAGTGCAAGCCCAGATGGTCGTCGCGGCTGCTCTCCAGCCTCATCATCAAACTGTCGCTGTCCGGCATTTTTATCCGTGACACGGACCTTTTTCCCAGGGATATCACCCGTCTGCTCAACAGCGACATCGGCCCGGTCTACAACCTGGTCAAACAGCTCACCCGGCTTTTTCCGTCCTATTTCAACGATATCGGTGCGGAAGGCAAACTACGGGAAATCTCCACGCGGCTGGACGAAATCACCCATCGGCGCGACATCCTCATCCATTTCCTGCGCAAGCAGAGCCACGTGGAAAGCTCCAACCGCATCATTCGCTTCATGGAGGCGGTGCTTAATTTCTGGAAAACGAGAGACAAGGCCTCCCTTGAGCCCTTCGTTCCCCCCAGCATCTATAACCAGATCGAAACCCAAGGCACCTACATCGACGGGGTCAACAAACTGTTCGATTTCCTGAGCGAACAGGGCTTTGCCATTCCCCATGAACTGCTTGAAATCGAAGATGGCCATACTCGCGCCCTGCTTCAAAAAGCGCCGGACGTCAACCCCGTGGACGTGGAGCGGGTGGCCCTGATCGCCGCATTTTACAAACTGCTCTACCACAAGTATCAACTGGACCACACCTCCCTGCGCCATCACTTGAACCAATTGGACAGGGAATCCTTTCCCGAGCTGGAAATGCTGCACGCCGCCCTCAAGGAAACCAGCCTCAAACAACGCCTGTTCAAACTGATGGATTACCTGGAGCGGCTCAAGGCGGTTATTCTCTCCGAAGAAACCTATGAGATCAAGGCGGACATTTACAAAAAACGCCATATTACCATTGACATTCCATCCATGTACGGCAGCTACCACGAACGCAAGTTCGATGCACTGGGGCTGACCTTCCGGATCGAATCCTTGATCAACGTGCTGTTCGAGGAACTGGTGGACCAGATCAATCTGGGGCTCATCACCCGGGCTACCTTTCACGACATTTACGAACGTCTGACGCTGTTCGACAAAGCCCTGCGCCTGGACGGAATCAATTCGGTGGAACTCGAACGACAGCTGGATCTTCTGGCCCATGCTCTGGAGGTCAGGGGCTTTACCCTCACCCAGTACCTGGATATTTTCAAGGGATTCGCCGTCGCTGTAAATAACATCATCAACGACTATTTCAACAACATCCACGGCCAGAACCTGACCCGTATCCTCACCCACATGAAACCGGATCGAATCCTGGATAAATTTCTTCCCCATGAAAACGCCGTGGACGCCGAAAAGCTCAAGCATCGCGTTTCGGAAATCTTTTTCCGGGATCGTATCGCCACATCGTTGGGCCTCCAGCAGCTGGACCTGTTTCTGACACGCATTCTCAACACCTTGTTTCATCAGTCCAATGTACTGCCAAAAGAAAAGCTTCACCTGCTGCTCAACTACGACCCCCAGCGGATCATGACCGGCCTGGAAGAGATCAACAACGCCGCTGTAGGCATCATTTACATGGGCAACAAAGGCCTGAACCTGCTCAAGCTCAAAAACCTGGGCATGCCGGTCCCGCCCGGTTTCATCGTCACGACCGAGGCCTTCCGCTGCCGGGAGTTGATCGACGGATTCGAGCCGGTGAAAGAAAACTTCAGGCAGCAGGTCCGGAAACACATCGTCCACATTCAGAAAACCACCGGCAAACGGTTCGGCGACCCGGCCAACCCGCTGCTCTTCTCGGTTCGCAGCGGTGCATCCATTTCTCAGCCCGGAATGATGGAGACCATTTTGAATGTGGGCATGAACGAGGAGATTGCCGCCGGGCTGGCCGAAAAAATGAACAATCCCTGGTTTGCCTGGGACAACTATCGCCGTTTTCTGCAGTGCCATGGCATGGCTTACGGGCTGGAGCGGGACGATTTCGATGCCATTATCGCCGAGTTCAAATCCCGCCTGGGCATCCCCCTCAAAAAAGGGTTTACCGGCGAGCAAATGAAAATGGTGGCCCTGGCCTATAAATCCCGCATTCAGGACGAAGGCGTCAACGTGCTGGAGGACCCGCTGGACCAGCTCTACATGACCATCAACGCGGTGTTCGAATCGTGGGAGTCCCACCGGGCCAAAACCTACCGCAAGATCATGGGAATTTCGGACGACTGGGGCACCGCGGTCACCGTGCAGCAAATGGTTTTCGGCAACATCTCTCCCAGCGCCGGTTCGGGTGTCTTTTTCACCCACAACCCCCGCTGGTCCGGGGACACATTGAGCCCCTGGGGCGATTTCACCCTGGAGAACCAGGGAGAAGATGTGGTGGCCGGCCTGGTCCGAACCCTGCCGATATCGGTCAAACAACAGGAACTCGAGTTGCGGGACACGGACATCACCCTGGAAACCCACTTCCCGGACATCTATGCAGCCATCCGTAAATGGGCAGCCCGGCTGATCTATAAAAACGGGTGGAGTCCCCAGGAGATGGAATTTACTTTCGAAAGCGATTCGGCCGACGACTTGTACCTGCTCCAGACCCGCGACATGTCCATCCGGGAACGCAAAACTGTGCTGGCTTTCGATGTAGAAGACGATGCGACTGATCGATACCTGGGCCACGGGGTCGGCGTCGCCGGCGGTGCCATGGCCGGAAGGGCCGTATTTACGTTAAAGGAAATCGACCGCTGGCGTGAAGACGAACCGCAAACCGACCTGATCCTGGTTCGCGGCGACACCGTCCCCGATGACATCAAGGAAATTTATGCCAGCGACGGCCTTTTGACCGGCAGGGGCGGATTGACCAGCCACGCATCGGTGGTGGCCCACCGATTGGGGAAAACCTGTGTCGTGGGCTGCGGGACGCTGGAGTGCAACGAGAAAGAAAAAACGGCACGATTCAACCAGGTCCTGATCCGATCAGGCGACCATATTAGCATTGACGGCCGGCAGGGATCGGTCTATCAAGGGATGATGAAAATCAGGGAAACCTGACAGCGCCCACTGATATAGATATGAACCCAAGGCAAACTTCGGAGCAAAGGCAATGAACGAAGGACAGATGAAGATCGGGATCAACGGACTCGGACGCATCGGCAAACTGACCCTTTGGCATCATGTGGGGCGGCGTTACTTCAATGAAATCGTCGTCAATACCGGCCGTCAGGCAGGCACAGGAATGGCGGACATTGCCCACTACCTCGAACGGGACTCCACCTATGGATCCCTGCACACCTTTCTGCACGGCTATCAGGCCAAACCGGTGATCACCGATGTGGACGAAGCTGAGGGAACCATGGTCATCGACGACATCCCCGTTCGACTGCTGCGAAGCAGTCGAATGCCGATTGAAATCGACTGGAAGGCCCACGGGGTGCGGTTGGTCATCGACACCACCGGCCAGTTTTTGGATCCCACCTTGCCTGCCGATCATCCCAAGGGAGCGGTCCGGGGTCACCTGGAGGCGGGAGCCGAAAAAGTGATTGTTTCCGCACCCTTTAAAATCAAGGAAGAAGGCGCTGCCATGCCCGAAGATGCCGTTACCACGGTCATGGGGATCAACGCCAACGAATACGACCCACGGCGCCACCGAATCGTCTCCAACGCCTCATGCACGACGACCTGCCTGGCGCACATGATGAAACCGTTAATCAACGCTTTCGGCGCCAAGCGGATCCTGTCGGCCTCCATGGCCACGATCCACGCCGCCACCGGCTCCCAGCAGGTACTGGATCGCCTGCCCAAAACCGGAAAAACCGACCTGAGAAAAAACCGCTCGATCCTGAATAACATCATTCTCACGTCAACCGGTGCAGCCAAAGCCCTGAGGCTGGTGATTCCCGAAATGGAGCAGATCGGGTTCATCGCCGAATCGGTGCGGGTGCCGACCAGCTCCGGGTCACTGATCATCCTGGTGCTTGGTATCCAGGAAAATCCCCTGGAAGAACCGATCCGGCGCGAAGCGATCAACGAAGTTTACGAGCATGCCGCCGAATTGGATCCCAACGGGTATCTGCAATTTACTCGCAAGCAGAATGTCTCCGGCGATATCCTCGGCGCGCCCCAGGCCGCCGCCGTGATCGAGGGGCATGAAACCCATACCCGTACAGCGGATTTGAGCCTGGATCTGGCCAACGTTCCCGGTTTTTCTCAAGAAATTTTGGGCAGCCTTCCGGATACCGTGGTCCGCGCACCGGTCACCCAGGCCGTCATTTACGGTTGGTACGACAACGAAATGGGCAGTTACGTGAATATGCTCGGCGACCGAACGGTAACCATGGCCGAAAACATGTGAGATGAAGCGTAGCGCAGATATCGGTTTTTTACGAGTCCGTCAATCTTAGGCCTTGACGACGACACAGCCGGGAACCTATATTATTTTTTATTTGAACCCCAACAGTGCGTTTTGAGTTTCGAATCAGTTGAATCGGTGCGCTTAAGAAAAGGCCATCCAATGGGCGAAAAACCTGAATCGAAAATTGATGAATGCATCTGTGCAGACATCCCCAAAGCGTTATATGAGCGCGTCGAAGACTATTGCAAATCCAAAGGACTATCCCCCAGCGAATTCATTTTAGATGCGGTCAGCGAAAAATTATTCTCTATCCACCGGGAACGACGGAAAAAACCAAGGTTGTAACCGATAGGCCTGTCGTCCGGATGGTTGATGGCCCTTTCATGGGTTCACATGATTTAAAAATTTCCGATTGCCGAACATGCCCCTGTATTCCTCCGAGGCCCCTCTAAAAGCCATCGTGGTAAGCCTTTTTTTGATCCTGATGCTGGCAGGTTGTGCAAGCATGCAGTTGAATCGGTTCCAGGCGCATGCCGACCGGAACGACTACCAGTGGATCGCCGACCAGCAGGTTACCTGTCGGCAGGCATCGGAAAGCTGCGGCTGGCTTCACCTGCTCAAAGGCGATGCCTGCCTGCGACTAGCCGGGGCCGCAGGTGCGTCAGCGAATCGTTACGCCTGCGCCGCTGACGAACTGGCCATGGGATTGACCCTGACCCCCTCCTGGTCCGATCCGGCCGAACGACAGCGGTTTCAGGAAAAACTCTGCGAAGCCATGCTACGCCTGCAGGATTTGCAATCCGGCGAGACTGCCGAAAAAACCCTGGCCCGGCTTAAGGACGCCGCAGAAGCTCTCTACCGACTGGCCCCGGGAAGCCTGTCGGCGGTCTATTACCTGGCCAGTGTGCGCCTGCTGCAGGTGCAGCCTGATCTGCTTGACCTGAATGCCGCCCGACGGGTGCCGGTATGCCACCGGCTCAAACGCACCCTGAACAAGGTCCTTTCGACGATGGAATCCGCCAGGCAGTCGGATTCACGGCAATGGGAACGCTACGCGCAGAACTACCAGCGCCTCGCCTTTGATCTGGGCAGCGCCGTTCGCATGGCCGAATGCTACAAGATGCAATGATGCAACGGCAGCTTCATGTCGCTATTCCCAATACACCTTTATGGATTCTCCTATCCCGATTCGATTTTCAGACGGGTATGGATATCGGCGGCACCGGCCGCGTGGATGGCATCCACAAAGGCCACGTAAAAGCTGCCCGGCCGGTCGCTGACTTCATGGGCCAGCTCCCCGCACAACCCGTAAAAACCGTAAGCCGCCGCGACAGCGTTGAAAAGATCCTCTCCGGCCACGGAACAAAAAGCGCCGGTGACTGCGGAAAGGCCGCAGCCTAGCCCGGTCACCCGGGTCATCAGGGGGACCCCGTTGGCCACCCGCAGCACCCGGTCGCCATCGGCAACCAGATCTTTTTCCCCGGAAATGGAAACGATGCAGCCATATTTCCGGGCGAGGGCACCGGCAGCGGTCACGATCTCGTCGGAAAACGACAGGGAAGAATCCACGCCTTTGGTCCGGACATCGTCCACGGCCAGGGAAAGCACTTCCGAGGCATTGCCCCGGATAACGGAAACCGAAGTTTTCCGAAGAATGGTTTCGGCAACCTTGCTGCGGTAGGCCGTGGCGCCGGCGCCCACCGGATCGAGGATGACCGGGATGCCGCGTTCGTTGGCGGCCTCGGCGGCCAGCAGCATGGCCTCGATCCACTTTTCCTCCAGCGTCCCGATGTTGAGCACCAGGGCGCCGGCCATGGCGGCCATTTCCTTAACTTCCCGGCGGCTGTGGGCCATAACCGGCGAGGCGCCCAACGCCAGCAAAATGTTGGCCGAGGAATTCATCACCACGAAGTTGGTGATGTTGTGCACCAGGGGTGCATTCGTTCTGATCTTGCCGAGCAGTTCGGCAGCAGTCTCTTTTAGATCCATATCGTGTTCATCTTTCGAGCAGGCAGGTTCCGAATCCCCATCAACCGTTTTCGGCGGCAGGCTCCTTGGCCGGCTTCGCCAACTCCAACTGAGCGGCCACAAAATCCCAATTGGCCAAATTCTCCAGTACCGCGGTGACGAAAGCCAGCCTGCGATTCTGGTAATCCAGATAGTAGGCGTGCTCCCAGAGATCCACCGTAAACAGTGGGACCAGGCCATGGGCCAGGGGCGTGTCGGCGTTGGCGCTCGACACCACGGCAAGACGCCCCTCCTCCAGCACCAACCAGGCCCATCCACTGCCGAACCGATCTACGGCCGCTGTAAGAAACACTTTTTTGAAATTGGCAAAACTGCCGAATTCGGCGGCGATCATCTCCGCCAGAACACCCTCCGGTTCACCGCCGCCACCCGGCTTCAGACACTTGAAGAAAAAGGCATGGTTCCAGGCCTGGGCGGCGTTGTTGAAAACAGCCGCCTGGGAAGCATCGCCGGCGGTGGATTGGATCACCTCTTCGGGGCTCTTTCCTCCGAAAGATCCCTTTAGCGTCAGTTGATTGGCTTTCTTCACATAACCGGCGTAGTGCTTGTCGTAATGAAATCCCATGGTCTCGGCGCTGATGGTGGGAGCCAGCGCGTCTTTGGCATAGGGCAGCGGCTGCTTGACGAAGACCGCCGAACCGCCCTTGGACCCGCACTGCAGGAGAAAAGGCGCGCCGACAGCACAGGCCGCGAGAATCGACGAACGCAGGAACTGACGTCTGTTGATAGAGGAAAACGGGGTTGCCATGGTTGGTCTCCTTCTTCTTGTTTGCAAATTGAATATTTTTTCGATTGTCGGAACCGTTCATTGAAACTACATTCAGGCCGACAATCGGTATTTCTCACCGGCCACTGCGCAAGCTTTCGTATAAAACGATGCCGGCTGCCGTGGAGAGGTTCAGGGAACGGATCTCGCCGTTGATGGGAATCCGGTAGCGGGCATCGGGGTAGCGACCGAGGATCGCATCCGGAAGCCCTCCGGTTTCGGACCCGAACACCAGAAACATCCGCCGGCAGGTGGGCATCTCCCAGAAAATCCGGGTGCCGGATTTGGTGAGCAGAACCACTTCGGCATCCCGGGGATTCAGGGCTTGGCAAAATGCGTCGAAACTGTCCCAGACATCCGGGGACACCCGCTCCCAGTAGTCCAAGCCGGCCCGCTTCACCTGGCGGCTGTCCAGGGAGAAACCCAGGGGTCGAATCAGGTGCAGCCGCGCTCCGGCCCCCAGACAGGTGCGGCCGATATTGCCGGTATTCCAGTGAATTTCCGGGGCCACCAGCACCACATGGCGCTCTAGTTCAGAACCGCCAATCATGTTTTCGATCATCACAACCGCAATTCTCTATCTCCGTAATGTCCTTCCATAAATGTCAGATTGCGGTTCAGCAATAAATACAGAAACCGAGAATCCGCATCATCTCAGGCGAATCTGCAGCAAGCCCGAGATCAAGGCTTGCGAGTCCTGAGGAAGGAGGCTGTATTGATCATACGCCGCAGTGACGAAGGACGAAGCGTAACGTAGATATCGGGCTTGCTGCGGATTCGTCGTTATTTGATGTAGCCCCACTCCTTTAGCCGCTTATACGCATACTGCGCCTGATTGCCCTGCTGCACCTGCTGCAGATAGGAATTGTAAGCCCGGGCAGACTGCTGAACCCGCTCCATGCCTTCCAGCGACAATCCCTGGAAAAAAATCGTATTGGGGTTGCCCGGCAGGTGCTGCTCATAAGCACTGAAATCCTGGTAGGCGGCTTCGTACTGCTTGTTGCGGATCTTGGTAATCCCGCTGATATGGTAGGCTTGGGCCTCTTCGGGGTACACCTGTTTGGCCCGCTCCACGTAGCGCTCGGCTTCCGCATTCTTTTTCTGCATCAACTGACACTTGGCCATAAGCAGCAGTCCCACATAATCGTCAGGCGCTTGGGCCAGGGCCTCCTTGAACAGGCTTTCGGCCTGACTGTACGCCTCCTTGCCCATGGCTGTCTCCCCATCCTGCATTTTTTTAATGGCACCCTTCATTTTTCTCAGGCCGGCGGTATTGTCCATGTAGCGTTCCCGGTTAAGCGGCTGGCCGTTGTAGCGCTGGTAGTCGTTGGTGGCCTGATTGACCGCCGTACGATAGCGTTCTGCAGACATGGGGTGGGTGGCGAAAAGAAGTTCCACCGAGCTGGTCTTGTGCTGGTTCATGTTGTTGAGCATCTCCATAAGCCCGACCATCCCTTGGGGGCCATAGCCCGAACGGGCCATGTATTCCATGCCCAGGCTGTCGGCCTGGCGCTCGTTGTCGCGGCTGTAGGAAGCCAGCAGGGCGCCGGAGCCCAGTTGACCCAGTTGCCCGGCCAGGTTGCCGGCGGTAGAACCCACGGCCACGCTGGTGAGAATCGCCAGCCCCCCCACGGCCATGTTGGCCACCTGGGCTTTGGACATGATTGCTGCAGTGTGGCGGGCGTTGACGTGGCCCAGTTCGTGGCCCAGCAGGGCGCCCAGTTCGGCCTCGTTTTCCAGGTCCAGAAGAATGCCCCGGGTACAGGCGATGCTACCGCCGGGAAAGGCGTAGGCATTGACGTAATTGGCGTTGACGCAGTGGAAATTGTAGGGCATCTGCGGGCGGTGGGTGTTGGGGGCCATGCGTTTGCCGGTGGCCTGGATATAATTCTCCAGCGATCGATCCTGGACGATGCCGTAATCGGACGAAAACTGGTGGGGCGCGTTTTTCCGATCGACGGCGATCTCCTGCTCTTCGCTCATGATCATGAACTGGGACCTTCCCGTAACCGGATTGGTGGCACAACCCATAGCCAAACCGGTGGCCGCCATACCGGTCATGACGAGAAATTCACGTCGACTCAGTCCGTTGATTGCCCTTCGATGACGATTCATATTCACCTCATCGGGGAGTTGCTTGAAGCCCCTGTCAACTCGATATCGATGAATCCGTAAAAAACGATGAAAGATGCTGTTTCCGGAGCGAAACGGTCAGGCTCTCTGGCCGCAATGTGGACAATACCGATACGAACGGTCAAACGACCGCCCGCAGGCCACACAAACCTTATCGGTCCCGGACGGTGGCACCGGGGGTGTCGGGGTCCGGAAACCATTGGCCGGCTGTCCGCAGTTGTCACAGAAAAGAAACGTTTCGCCCCGCTTGACCCGCAGCAGGGGAATAAAGAACAGGCTCAAATAATGGTCCACCCGGGTGGCATAGGCCCGGTTCATGCCGCAGGACGGGCAACGCTGCGGATTTTCGTCCACCCGCCTGGTTTTTGGTTGTATGCCGGCAATCAGAAACATGCAATCGGTTATGGAAACATTCCATACTCGGTATTCGTCTTGCGCAGGAGCCGCTTCCAATCGCGTTGGAACAGAGATGATCGCGGCTGGAAGTCTCTCCTGCGCCATTTCTACCTTTTTGCCCATAGCTGCAAAAACCGTCAGGTTCCTCTTGGCGGTTGCAAGCATGGGTTGTATTGTATAAAAAAAAGCTCCATAGTCAATATACAAAACATGGTATCAGGAGTCCCCAATGGCCGACAACAACCTCGAAGTTGAAAAGATGCTCAAAGACCTGATCAAGGTTAACGCCGTTATCGCCACTGAACTGATTCAGTTGGTGGAGAACTCCAGTAGACTGGTTCACGGCGGTGAGGTTCCCGAAACCTGTCGGGTCCAGCACCGGGCCTTGAGAGAGGAAATCGTCCAGATCGCCGAACGCTGGAACGAGGGCTGCGAAACGTTGCGGGACCACAATCTGGCCCATGATTGACCGACTCGTAAAAAGGCCGATATCGGCGTTACGCTCCATCCTTCGTCACCGCGGCGTACGTCTGAGTACGCTGCCTCCGGCACCCGCGATTGCGGTATTCTCTGGATTCGCAAGCCTTGATCTCGGCCTTCTTACGGGCCCGTCCAGAATGTTATTTTTTACGATTCTATCATGATTAACAGTAAGCGATTATCTGTAAAGTTCAAATTAACCAAGGAGTCTACCCATGATCATCGACTTCCACGTCCACACCTTCCCCGCTGACATCCGCGACCACCGGGAGCGGTTTTTCGACGACGAACCCGAATTCAAACTGCTCTACGAATCCCCCAAATCCAAGCTGGTGTCCGCCGAGGATATCGTCGCCATGATGGACGAGCAGGGGGTGGATCTTTCGGTGGTGTTTGGCTTTCCCTGGCGTAAACCCGAGACCTGCCGGCTGAACAACGACTACGTCATCGATGCGGTCAGCCGCTATCCCGACCGCTTGCGAGGGATGTGTTGCGTGGATAGCCTCAACCCCGACGCGGCCGACGAAGTGCAACGCTGCCTGGACGCCGGGCTCAGCGGCGTAGGCGAACTGGCCTTTTACGGATGCGGCATCGACGGCGAATGCCAGCTCAGCCTGGACCCCATCATGGCCATGTGCCGGGAGCGCGACGTGCCGGTGCTGCTGCACACCAACGAGGAGGTCGGCCACCTCTACCCCGGCAAGACCCCCAACACCATGATCCAGATTTACGAAACCGTCTCGCGCTTTCCGGACAACACCATCGTCCTGGCCCACTGGGGTGGCGGCATCTTTTTTTACAACCTGTTGAAAAAAGCGGTCAAGGAAACCCTCAAGAATGTCTGGTACGACACTGCCGCCTCGCCGTTTCTCTACGAAAGCCGCATCTACAGCTACGCCAGGGACCTGGTGGGCATCGACAAGGTCCTACTGGGCACGGACTATCCGCTGCTCAAACCGGCCCGCTATTTCAAGGAGATGCATGAAGGCGGGTTGAATCGGGAGGAAATGGATGCGGTCTGCGGGCAGAATGCCGCTGGCCTGATAAAATTGCCGATATAAACCGCCCTTTCGATATCGACGGAGAAAGGCACAGCGGGAGGCGAACGAGATGCCCCCCCCGTTGCGCAGCATCGTTTAGAACTGGAGAAAGCCTTCAAAAAAATACCCGTAGAAACTGAGGTCCGTGGTGTCCGTCTCCATAAGTTGGCTGTCCACGTCGTCCATATACCCCTGGCTGGTCACCATGTTGAACCAGTTCTGCCATTCGTAGCCGATCTTGGCGCCCATCTGTAAGCCGTTTTTCAATTGGTAGGCGTAACCGATGCCGGCCCGTGCCTCGGCCACCGGTATCAGCCGGTGGTCGTAACTTTCTTCCACCTCTACCCGGGCGGTTCGAGTATCTGAGCCTGCTGCCTGGTCAAACTGCGAGTACGAAACATCGAAATCCCCCATCAGCAGCGATCCGCCAAGGGACCCGAACAGGTCGAAGCCAAGGCCCATTTTCCAGTCGAAATCGATGCCGAAACGCGGCCCCCACCCGGTGAATTTGTTTGTATTGTCAATCCAGCTTGCGCGGTAAAGAGTAGAACTAACCTCTTGGACGTAGGAGATGTCGAATTCCTGATTCACCTTGGCATGGCGTAATCCCGCCTCGAGCCGCAGGTCTAAGTTCTCCCCGACGTTCAACCGTTGGCCGACGCTGATGTCGGCAACGATCTGTTCCCATTCGTAGGTTGCATCGGCGTCGGTCACATCGTTGTCGTCGATGATCGAATTGGCATGGAGCCAGGTTCCCCATAGATCGCTGCCTGTTCCCGCTTCTGCGGATGACGAGTCTCCCCCGGTTACCTTTCCAACCCCGAAACCGATATCTCTTCCCGAATCGGTCTCGATTCTCATCCCGCCCCTCCAGCCGGAACTGTAGCCGGGATCAACATCTATGTAACTGCCGGCCATCCTATCAGGCCCGACTTCGTCCTCATCGAGGACAGCAAAATCGAGGCCGCTGCGGCTGGGGCGCAAATAGACATTTTCGAAAGATACAACTGCTCGAGGCCCGGTTGTCGGTGCGCGGACGAGGGATTTTTCGGCCACGGCGTCCGCATTCGATCCAGGAGCCGGATTTGCCTTGAGCCCGGCCAGTTCGGCCTTGGCCTTGGCGGCTTCTTCCCTGGCCGCTGCTGCCTCTGCTTTGGCCTGGTCCGCTTCGAACTGGGCCTTGCGCGTCTGCTCCAGGACCTCATCGAATCTGGACTCCAGTTTGCGGATCATATTGAGAAGCTCTTCGTTACTGGGCTCCTGCGCCAAGGTTCCAATCGGCAGACATAAAACCATCAATACCGCAACAATAAGCATTCGCATACTTCGATCCTCCGGAAAATAGTGAACAACGACAATCTCTCCAGCACGGCCAAATCGAATCCCAAACAACGGGAAAACAACAAAAGTTGTGCCATTTATCACGTCGACCATGGGGTTGTCACGACCATTATCGTAATGTTCGGTAAAAGTTCGCTTTTCAGGCGTTAAGATTGGCGGGGGATCATTGCGAGAAACGGCGGAATTAATCGAGTTTTTTGTTGTTTACATTGTTCATCAGGATTTCTATAGTATCGTCGAACTTGGCGCTTACGAAAGGAATTTCCGATGAAGCTGGCATCCTGTTTCTGCGCACTTCTGATCGCGACTGTATTGGCTGCAGCCACCGCCCTGGCCGAACCGGTTCTTACAAACGGCGACCGCTGGCCGGTGAGTTCACCCCGGGCCGTAGCCATGGGAGGGAGCTATGTTTACATGGCCCGGGGCAATGTGCTGACCATACTGAACACTTCTTTAAATGTTACGGGTCAAATCGACCTGGATGCCGAAATCCGTTGCATTTGCTATGCAGGGAACCACGTCTTCGCCGCCCTGGGAAGCGCCGGATTGGCCATCGTGGATGTATCCACACCGGCAGTGCCATCCGTGGCAAGTACTTTCGAGCCTGCCGACGGCACCTCGGTGGGCAGTGTCTTCGTCAACGGCAATTATGCTTACATCGCCAACGTCGGCAACCGGTTCAAGATTATAGACATCTCCACGCCAGCCGCCCCTGTCGAAAAAGGTTCCGAAACCCTTTCCGGCTTGCTGGTGTCGGCGGTAAACGTTCACGTTTCCGGGACTACGGCCACCGTGGTGGACCAGGTCAACGGATTGCATCTCTTGAATGTGGCCGATGAAGACAATCCTCAATGGGAAAGCGTCACTGCCATCGCCGGTGCCTTCGACGCGCGCCTGGACGGCAGCTATGCCTACGTGGCCAGCATCTCCGGCGGGTTGGACATCGTGGACATCAGCGATAGTTCCAACCCGGAGATTTTGGGCAGCTACACACCCACGGATGGCTATTCGGTGGGTGTGTTCGTCAGCGGGAACACTGCCTGGCTGGCCGATCAAGTCAACGGACTACATGAAATCGACATATCTGATAAATACAATCCGACTTTGTCGTCAACCGCTGCCGGCACCACCGGAGCCTACAGCACAGCCACCGACGACGGCACCAATGTCTACGTCTGCGACCACGAGCAGGGGATTCAGCGGGTGGCCGGCGGAGCAGCATCCTACGAAGCCCCCTGCGAAGCGATCAATCTTTACCTGGATGACGACGACTACCTGTATGTGGTCAGCGGCAGCGCCGGCGGAAATGCAGACGACGAAGGATTGCGCATCCTCGACGCCTATTATCCTGGCAATGTCGGCTACGAAAGCTTCGTCGAAACGCCGGGGCAAGCGCACGGCGTCTTCGTGGATGACGATTACGCCTACGTGGCTGACGGCGACCAGGGGCTGCAGATCATTGACGTCAGCGACAAATCAAATCCAGGAGCACCGGTAAACGAAGGCACCTCGGGAACGGCATATGAGGTCTTTGTTTCAGGAAATTTCGCCTATGTCGCAGATGGGGGTTCAGGGCTTCAGGTCATCGATGTCAGTGACAAGTCCAATCCCGGAGCACCGGTAAACAAAGACACCTCGGGAACGGCATATGGGGTCTTTGTTTCAGGAAATTTCGCCTATGTCGCAGATGGGGGTTCAGGGCTCCAGATCATCGATGTCAGCGACAAGGCCAGTCCGGCAATCAGCGGCAGTTACGACACCGTTGGAACGGCATATGGAATCTATGTTTCAGGTAGATATGCATATGTAGCCGACGGCGATCAGGGGTTGCAGATCATCGATGTCAGCGACAAGTCATCTCCATCAGTCGTTGGCAGCTACGACACCGACGGAACGGCCAGGGGAGTGTTTGTCCGAAACGGATACGCCTATATCGCCGACGGTACCAACGGGCTGGTAACCGTGGACGTCTCCGACCCAACCGACCCATTGGAAGTTGAGAAATGGTGCACCGGGACCACGGCCGAAGCCCTGGGTGTCCATGTGGTGGGAGAATACGTCTACGTGGCTGAAGGATTGGGTGGCGCGGCCATCTACTACCTAACCGACGAAGATCCTTTCGTACCGACCCCGCTCCCCGACTCGGACGGCGGCGGCGGCTGTTTTCTTAACAGCTTGGGGTTCTGAAGGTCGATTTCTTTCTGGATGCCGGATCAAGTCCGGTATGACGAGTTCGATACTTCTAAGGAAATAACAACTGTTCGGGCGCAGTTTTTCGCTGGAGCGGCGTCCCTCATTCGTCCTCAGCCCTCAGTCTTCCGCCCACCGGCCAGCAGCACCTCGTCATTCTCAAACTCCTGGCGGCGGATGTCGGCGAACATCCCCAACAATCGTGGCACGGTAAGCTTTTTTTTCTCCTCACCGGAAACGTCGATGATGATCTCGCCGGCGTCCATCATCAACAACCGGCTGCCGTAAGTGATTGCGTGGTTCATGTTGTGAGTGATCATCAGGGTGGTCAATCGGTGCTCACGGATAAAGCGGGTAGTCAGATCCATGACGATGGCGGCATTGCGCGGATCCAGGGCCGCGGTGTGCTCGTCCAGCAAGGCGATATCCGGTCTGGACAGCACCATCATCAGCAGGGTCAAGGCCTGGCGCTGGCCGCCGGACAGGCTGCTGACATTTTCCTTCATGCGCGATTCGAGTCCCATTTTCAGGTGAATCAGTTGCTCGCAGAAATAGGCCCGCATCTTGCGGTTGAGGCTGATCACCGGCCATTTGAAACCCTTCTTGCAGGTGATCATCATGTTGTCTTCCAGGGTCATGTTGGAGGCCGTGCCCACCAGCGGATCCTGAAAAATTCGCCCCAAGTAGCGCGCCCGTTTATGCTCCGGGTGGGCCGTGACGTCTTCGTCGCCGATGTATACCTTGCCGGCGGTGGG
This sequence comes from Desulfosarcina widdelii, assembly GCF_009688965.1. Taxonomy (GTDB): domain Bacteria; phylum Desulfobacterota; class Desulfobacteria; order Desulfobacterales; family Desulfosarcinaceae; genus Desulfosarcina; species Desulfosarcina widdelii. The sequence goes on from NZ_AP021875.1 coordinate 2,838,772, forward strand.
CATCAGGCTGCCTGAAATCAGGTTGAACAGGGTGGTCTTGCCGGCGCCGTTGCTGCCGATGATGGTGACGAATTCGCCGGCCTGTACCGTCAAATCGAGATCCCGGATGACGGTCTTGGCGTTGGGGGTTCCGGCGTGAAAGGTGCATCTGAGATTTTGCAGGCGAATCATGCGGCGGTCCCTCCCTTGCCCCGGATGCGGCGGTAATTGGTCACCGCCAGGGAGGCGATAATCAGGATGCCGGCGATCAATTTGAGATCGTTGGGTGTCATGTTGATATAATAGCCGTAGAAGCGGCCCAGGTACATGATGGCCTTGAACAGGATGGCGCCCAGGATCACCCGCAGGGTGAGCAGACCGATCCGGTTGGACTTGATGATAAACTCGCCCAGCATCACCGACGCCAGGCCGGACACCACGATCCCCTGCCCCAGGTTGACATCGGCGAATCCCTGATACTGGGCCGCGAATGCTCCGGACAAAGCTACCAGGCCGTTGGACAACCCCACACCGATGAGCTTGAGTGTGGCCGGATTGACCCCTTGAACCCGGACCATCTGCTCATTGTTGCCCAAAGCCCCGAACACCAGCCCCATATCGGTGTGGAAAAAAAGATCCAGGGCCAGCTTGATGGCCAGCACCACCGCAATAAAAAAGATCAACGCGGCCCAATCTGCGGGAATCAGGTTACCGGCCGCAGCGGTAACATGGGTGAGAACCGTGTCCACCCTTAGTAAGGGGAGATTGGCGCGGTTGTCCAGGATGCGGATGTTGACCGAGTAGAGCATGGTCATGGTAAGGATGCCGGCCAGCAGGTGGGGGACCTTGAGCCGATTGTGGATGGCCGCTGTGACGAATCCTGCCAGCACACCGCCGCCGAAAGCCAGCAGCAATCCGAAAAGCGGGTTCTGGCCCGCGGTCAGGGATGTGGCCATGATTACGGCCCCCAAGGGAAAACTGCCGTCCACGGTCAGATCCGGAAAATCGAGAATGCGGAAGGTGAAAAACACTCCCAGGGCCATGATGGCGTAGATCAGCCCTTCAACAAAAATTCCTTCAAGCATGATGGTTCCGTTTTTCGGGTTTGATCAGTTGTAAATTTCAAAAGACCGCTTTCATGTCCATTCATGAATCTTTAGATTGATATGAACAAGAATGCAGGAGCCAGAATTCAGAATTCAGAAGTGCTGCACTCGCTTCGCTCGATCAATCTATTGAAACGATAGCAGCGGTTTTTCTTCCAGATTCTGACTCCTGGCTCCTGATTGCAAATATGCCATTTCTGCATGGTAACTACTGCTTGATCAACTTCCCGTCCTCAACAATCGTATTGGCCTTTTCAATCACATCTTCCGGAAAGATCAGCCCCAGTTCGTTGGCCACATCCAGGTTGATCAGCAGGTCCACATCCGAAGCGTCCGTCATGAAAATCGTAGGAATGGTTTCCGGCTTTTCTCCCTTGAGAATGCGATTCACCAGGCGGCCGGTGGCCCGACCCATCTTGTAGTAATCATGCCCCCAGGCGGCCAGAACGGGAGTGGTTTGGGCGCTGCTGGGATCGGCGGACATCACGGGGATCTTGTATTTCTTGGCCACGCTGGCCACAGCGGCGAGGGCGGACACCACGGTGTTGTCGTTGGAGATGTAAATGCCGTCCACCCGGCCGGCGATGGTCTGAACGGCCTGTTTGACCTCGGCGGAATTGGAGACGGTGGTTTCGACAAATTTGATACCCATCTCCCGGCACACTTCGCGGGCAATGTTGGCCAGGCTGACCGCGTTGGCCTCGCTGCTGGTGTAAACATGCCCCAGCGTTTCGATGGGCTTGATGCGGTTGAGCAGTTCAATCTGGGCCTTGACCGGCGTCATGTCGGAGATGCCGGTCACACTCTTTTCGCCTTTGTCCGTCGAGGCGACCAACCCGGCCCCCACCGGATCGGTAACGGCGCTGAAAATCACCGGACGGTCCTTGAGCGAGTTAACCAGCGCCTGTGCCGTGGGCGTGGCGATGCCCACGGCCAGGGTCACGTCCTCCGATTTGAACTTCTGGGCAATGGACGATGCCGTGGACATTTCTCCATTGGCGTTCTGGAGGTCGAAGCGCGCATCGGGGTGCTGAATCTTGACCACTTCCTGTACACCTTTTTCAATGGCGTCCAGGGCCGGGTGGGCCACGATTTTGGAAATGCCGATCAGGACCGGATCGGATGCGAACGCCGGGACGCCAAAAAGCATGGCAACGGACACGAACAGGGCAATCAGTGTGAAACTGCACTTTTTCATGAACTTTTTCCTTTCCTTTCCACTGTTTTTTCACTATGTTTTTGCAAACAGAAACAGGTTTGATCGGTCCTTACCTAATCGAGAGGACCGGTAAAAACAAGTCTTTTTCCTAATCGCCGAATGGCTGAAACCGGCATCCTGCCGACCATTTTAAAGGCCCGCCCCATGAACGTCGTTACCCGGGAATTAATCGATATTTTTACCCGTACCCGAGACCGCAGGGATATGGAGATTCTTTTCAAGGAGATCTTCACCCCCAGCGAAATCGACACCCTCACCCTGCGCTGGCAGCTCCTCAAGGATCTTTACGAAGGCAAAACCCAGCGCAAAATTGCCGCCGAACACAAGATCAGCCTATGCAAGATTACCCGCGGCTCCAAACTGCTCAAGGCCAAAGGCAGCTACCTGAAAAAAGTTCTGGACGACTACTACGAAGCGAAGGAAAAGGTCTGATAGCAGGACCGGAAATGATGCCATGGGTGTTCGGGAAGTTGTATTTAACCAACGCGAACGGCTGACCCGCCTCGAGCGGCTGGCCTGCAAATGGGGGGCCAGCCGGGCCGCAACCGTTGCCACGGCAAACATCGTCGTGAACGATGCCTTTGCGGAACTTTGCCGTCTTCCGGATTGCACGGTTTACGGGTTGTCCGCCGGCTGTCCGCCCCATGTCGGCGGCACTTTTGAAATGCGGAAGCTGCTCACGCAATACGAGTGGGCCATTGCACTGAAAATCGATGTCCCCACGGATATCCTGCTGGGGGAAGAGCGCTTTCACCTCTACCGTGTCCTGCATGAAATTGTCGCCGCCGTCGAACAGGCGGCCGTGGAAAAGGGCTTCTCCAGAGCCCGGGCCTTTGCCGGAGGGTCCTGCAAAAGGATCTTCTGCGCCGATCAACCCGATTGCAGCGTTTTGTACGGCGGCCCCTGCCGCCACCCGGACCGGGCCCGGCCTTCCATGTCCGGCTATGGCATCGACGTTTCCCGCCTGATGAACGCCGCCGGCTGGCAAATGAGTTGGATTACCCGGAATACTTCAGCGGAAGAAGTCCCCATGGGTGCGTTGGTGGGAATGGTGCTTGTGGGCTGAAGCCGCCTCAACCTTCATCCCACCAGGAAACAATCGGCTGCCTGCGCAGCGGCAGGCGCGGATAGGTAAAGCGAGGGTATCCCACCATCAACGCTCCGTAACATCGATGCCCCGATGGAAGGTCGAGGGCCTCGACCGTGGCGGGGAATCCCTGGGATGCCGCCCAGAAATACCCCGCCCAGCAGGCGCCCAGCCCCATGGGGACGGCGGCCAGTTCCATGTAGGCCAGGGCGATGGTGCAGGCCGGGGGCGCCGCAAAATCATTTTTCGGGGCATGGGCCACGACCAGCGCCGGTGCACCGCGCAGGATCACGTCGTTGCCGTCTTCCCAGCGCTCGACAGCCCTTGCCATGTGAAGCGCGGCTGCCACTTCGGGCTGGTTGTCCATCATCCAGCGCATCCATTCGATCACCGTGCCGGCCAGCATCTCGATCCGGGGCCGGTTGTCGATCACCCGCCACTGAGCGCTTTGCGAATTATGCCCCGACGGGGCATGGCTGGCGATTTCGATCATCTTTTGGATTTTACTGCGTTCAACCGGCTCCTCCTTATAGCGCCGGATGGATCTTCGGCTGCGTAAGAACTGTTCGCACTGATCGGCCGTTAATCGAAGTTCCGGCCGAATCAGCGGGCACTGGTCGGCCGCCATTTTCTCGTGGGAGATGCTGGCCGTGGGGCACACGGCCACACAGTGTCCGCAGGCGATACAATACTCTTGGGCATTTTCGGTCAGCCGCGGCACCTCTCCTTTGGAGAATTCGATGATGCCCGTGGGACATACGGCCGCACAGATACCGTCCCGATTGCAGGTGTTTGCGTCTATGGTCAAAAGGGCCATCGTATTCTCCTTTACAGCATATTCGTCATCCAACGCTATCTTCTATCAGGCGGCCGGGCATCGTCCCAATGGATGCCTGAAAATCTTTTCAGACCGCCCAACACCACACACTCGAATGAAAGGGGGTGGATTCTTGGGAGCGGCTTCCATCCGCGATATGGCTTGCAATCGTCGCGGCTGAAAGCCGCTCTATAAAAAAACCGGTCCCGAACAAATGACAGAAGGCTGTCAAGCGGTCTTGCTCTCCTCGTCCCGCAGCACCCGCCGCAGGACCTTGCCGACCGCGGAAACCGGAATCGCATCGCGAAACTCGATCTGTCTGGGCCGCTTGTAGCCGGCCATGTTCTCCTTGCAGAACTGGAGAATCTCCTCTTCGGTGCATGTTTCGCCGGGATTGACCTGGATGAACGCCTTGACCGTTTCGCCGCTTTTTTCATCCGGAATCCCCACGACAGCGACCAGGGCCACTTTGGGATGGGTAAAAAGAATATCCTCCACTTCTCTGGGATAAACGTTGAAGCCGCCTACCAGAATCATGTCCTTTTTGCGGTCCGTGATCACCACGAACCCGTTTTCGTCCACGTGGCCGATGTCGCCGGTGAGGAAAAAGCGATTTCCCTCGATTTCCCTGAAGACCTCCGCCGTTTCCTCCGGCTTGTTCCAGTACTCCCTCATCACTTGGGGCCCGCAGATGGCGACCTCGCCGTCCTCTCCCTGGGGCAGCTCGGTTTGACCGGTCTCCGCATCCAGAATCTTGAGAACGGTTCCGGGCAGGGGAAAACCGATGGAGCCGATCTTGCGCGTGTCCTTGAAGGTCGGATTGGCCGTGACCACCGGGGCCGTTTCGCTCAATCCGTAGCCCTCGAAAATGACGGCGCCGGTCTTCTCTTCAAACCGCTTGCACACTTCGGGCGGCAAAGGAGCGCCGCCGGAAAAGCAGCCCATCAGCGAAGTCAGATCGAATTGATCCAGCAGGGAGTGGTTGGTGAACGCCACGAAAATGGTCGGCACCGCCGGCATCAGGGTGGGCCGGTGCTTTTGTACCAGTTTGAGCACTTCGGTAAACGGCGGATCGCCGGCACGCGGATCCGGAACACAAACCAGGCGGCTTCCCGACGCACAGGCCGAAAGCATGGCGCAGGTCATGCCAAAGCTGTGATACCAGGGCAGCACGCCCAGGTAGCAATGGTATCCGCCCCTGCGGATTCCTTCGGGAGATCCGCCTTCTTCATGAACCAGCCGGGCCCATGCATCCAGCCCTTTGAGGTCGTAAACAAAGTTGGAATGGGTCAGGGCCGCCCCCTTCGGTCTGCCGGTCGTGCCGCCGGTGTAAATGATCAGAGCCAGATCCTCCATGGGATCGATGGTCACTTCCGGCGGGGCCGGATCGGCTCCGGCCAAGACATCGTCGAACATCAAATGGCCGGGAGCGTGTCGCTCGGCATGGGGGATCTTTCCCAGCAGTCCGCCCAGAAATCCTTTGAGCCAGGGCAGGTAGGATTTGACGTTGCAGATGACCACGGTTTCCACCGAGGTGTCCCGAATGGCCTTTCCGGCCGTGTCGTAAAACTGGGGATGGTCCATACAGAACAGCGCCTTGGCGCCGGCATCGTTGAGTTGATAGTTGAGTTCTCCGGGCGTGTATAGCGGATTGCAGGTCACACAGACCGCGCCCGCCTTGAGAATGCCGAAATAAACGGCTGGGTAGTGCGGCAGGTTGGGCAGGAAGATGGCCACCCGATCACCCTTGCGGATCCCTTGGGCATGCAGGAAGTTGGCGATCCGGTCGGCCGTTTCCTTAACCTGGGCAAAGCTGCGGGTCGCGTCGTTGAAGATGGTGTAGGCCTGGTTGGGATAGTCACGTGCAGCATCGTCGAGCAACTGGAAAAGCGGCATGTTGTAGTCGTCGATTTCGTGGGGAACGCCTTCGGGCCAATAGGGGGTCTTCCAGGGGGCTGTCGTCATAGCGCTTTCTCCTGTCCGTTGAGGTTGATGACCATATCGCGATCCTGACCAGCGGGGTTGCCATTTTTACGACGGGCGCAAAGCGCCTCATTTTCACGAAAGGAATCGTCCCAGTTTCCCCGGTTTTGAGAAAAGGGTCAAGTAATTTTCTCATCGATCTGCCACCATCGGATTCTTCTCACCGCCGGCAGGGACGCATGGGTTGCCTGTCGAATGATTGCGGCGGCACTGTTGCCGGTTGGCAGCCGTCTTATCGGCCCAGTGTCCTGTCACTTTCAGGCCGTCTTCGCGTCGATAATCCGCCACGTTTTCTTTTTTTTCTTCAGTTCCCGGGGAATTCCGTTGAGAATCGACTGCCGGAGAACTTCCAGCAGACGGGTCTTAATGCCCTCGCCGTGGGTGATCATGCTCACCTGTCGGGCCGGTACCGGCGGCTGAAGGGAGCGCACCAACCCCCGCGACGGCGCCGGCAAGGTCATGGCCGCCAGTTCGGGCAGCAGGGTGACGCCGTGACCGGATTCGACGATGCGGATCAACCCCTCGAGGCTCCCGCCCACGAATCGCAGCCGGACCGCCTTTTCATCGCGCGTTTCCAGGGTGCCCAGGCACACCTGAGAAACCTGGCCATGCAGACAGTGGCCGCTGTCCAGCAGAATCATCTCGTCCGGAACGAAGTCGCCGGCGGACAGGGAGGTCCGATCCACCAGCCGGTGCCCGGCGGAAACAAAGCCGTAAAAAGGTTCGTAGAAAAGAGGGCTTTCAAGGATGCCCTTTTCTCCTAAAGGTGTAGCGGCAATGCCCACGTCCAGCATATCGCGGCGCAGGTCCGAGATGATGTCCGCGACCAGCATCTCACGGACCGTCACCCGAACACCTGCATACCGGGCCAGCAGGTCCGGAATGAACCGCGGTAACAGATAAGGTCCCAACGTGGGGATAATCCCCAGGCGAAGTTCTCCGGAAAGTGTCTCCTGCTGCTCGCGCACCACCTCGGCGATGGCCTTGAATTCCTGCAATGCCCGATAGGCCCGCTCGATCACCAGTTGGCCCAAGGGCGTGGCCTGCACCGGTTTGCGCCCGCGGTCAAAAAGACTCACACCCAGTTCCGCCTCCATCTTTTGGATCTGCATGCTTAAGGTGGGCTGGGTGACGAAGCATTGTTCGGCCGCTTTTGAGAAACTGCCGTATCGATCCACCGCGACCAGATATTCCAGCTGGCTGGCTGTCAACATAATCTCTATCTATATTAATATAAAAATTATCGATTTGATTTATACTAAAAGCATTACCATAGTTTGTCAACGAAACAGTTCAGCGCAAATGAAAACATGATTACATGCAACCGATACGATTGGAGGATTGGCCATGAAACATATTTTACCCGAACTACCCTACGCCTACGATGCACTGGAGCCCTATTTCGATGCCCGCACCATGGAAATTCACCATACGAAACACCATCAGACCTACGTGGACAAACTCAATGCAGCCTTACAGGGCCAGGAGGATGCACTGGCGGATAAACATCCCGAAGAACTTCTGGCGGACCTGAATGCCGTTCCCGAGAACATTCGCACCGCCGTGCGCAATCACGGGGGCGGGCACTTCAATCACTCTTTCTGGTGGCCGATGCTTAAAAAAGATGTCCCCTTCACCGGTCCGGCGGCCGAAGCCATCACAAAACAGTTCGGCGGCTACGACGGGTTCAAGGAAAAATTCGCAAATGCTGCCGCCCTGCTATTCGGAAGTGGATGGACCTGGTTGACACTCAACCAGGGCAACCTTGAAATCGTGGCCACGCCCAACCAGGATAATCCGGTCAGTCAGGGCAAAACGCCGATCCTGGGGATCGACGTCTGGGAACATGCCTATTATCTGAAGTATCAGAACCGTCGGCCGGATTATATCGAGGCGTTTTTCAAGGTGATCGACTGGAACCGGGTCAATGATGTTTATACGGCTGCCCAATAGCCATTTTGAAGAAACAGGAAAGGTCAGGACGTCAACCGGCCGGCTTCGATGCGGTTGCGTCCCTCACTCTTGGCCCTGTAAAGCAGGTTGTCCGCTTCCTGAAGCAAGGCTTCGGGGGTGATCGCCTCTTTACAGGTGCCCGGAGAAAAACAGACGACACCGAAACTGCTGGTAATGCCAATCGCTTTATTGTCTGTCTCGATGGGGGTCGATTCGAGGGTTCGGCGGATTCGCTCGGTCAGCACCAGGGCACCATGCAGATGCGTTTCCGGAAGAACGATCAGGAACTCTTCACCACCATAGCGCCCCGCCCAGTCAACCTCCTGCCGGATGGATCCGGCCAGGCACCGGGCAAACGATTTGAGCACAACGTCGCCTACCAAATGTCCATACGTATCATTCACTTTCTTGAAATGGTCGATGTCGCACAGCACCAGGGAAAGGTCTCGTACGTATCGGTGGGCTCTACGAATTTCCTGGGGCAACCGCTCGTTGATGTAACCCCTGTTATAAAGGCCGGTCAGTGAATCGAGGATGGACATCAGGTGGATTTCATCGACTGCGGCCTTGAGGGACCGCTCCAGTTCCAGGATGCGGATACCGGTCCTGATTCGGGCGACCAGTTCTGCGGGATGGGCCGGTTTGGTGATGTAGTCGTCCGCACCGGCCTCAAGGCCGCTGATAATGTCGCCCTTGGAGCCTTTCGATGTGAGCATGACGATGAAAACATAGCGATTCGGGTTCTCGTCCCGAATGGCCCGGCACAACTCCGGCCCTTCCATCTCCGGCATCTGCCAGTCGGTCAAAACGATGGGGAAAAACCGCTGCCGGAACAGTTCGAGGGCTTCGCGCCCATTGGCCACCGTGGTCACCGCGAACCCCTCCCTGGCGAGAATCTTTTGACATAGCCGCCGCGAAATGAGGTCGTCTTCGGCCAGGAGAATGGGATAAGGGGGACAATCGTTATTCATTCGGTTTTCCATCCGATATCATGCAGGTGTTGTATTCTGTTTTTTTATCAGATCTGTCCGTTGAAAGCAAAGGAAGTCGTCGTGGACAGGCATCCTGGCGAATCCGAAGTAACTATAACAAAAAAGTAACACGCCATTATCTTATTCAACCCATTGACAAATAGGATTCACTACTATATAGTTCAATATATTTTAAAGGACAGAATACGGATCGCGAAAAATTATTCATCAATCCAATGACCCTGAGGACAGGATACCGGGCCGCAAATGAACAGCGAACTGCCAAACGACAGGCTGCAGAACTTCGAGAATATCTGCCATGAGAATGGGCTGAGCATCACCCCCCAGCGTGTGGCGATCTACAAGGAGTTGATTGCCTCTTCGGAGCACCCTTCGGCGGCGTCCATATTCAACAGCGTCCGTGAGTACTATAAAAACATTTCTTTGGACACAGTAAATCGCACCTTGTTGAAATTCCAGGAAATCGGTTTGGCAAAAGTGGTCGAGAGTTCAGGGCACCCAAAAAGTTTCGACCCCAATCTGGAGCCGCATCATCACTTCAGATGTGTCAGGTGCGGGAAAATTTACGATTTCAAGGACGAAGTCTACGATGCCCTGGCACTGCCCGAATCGATCAAAGGTAAATTTATCATTCTGGATAAAATTGTGCATCTGGAAGGAATTTGCGATGCATGCCGCGAGGACCGATAGCTTTGCACCCATTTTTTTTGCCTTTAAATAGTAATAACTACTATATAGTTAATTTATTTATTTAATAGCTTTACCAACTTCGTCGGGCATCGGCCCGGCAAGTCAAGGCAGATCAACCGTTCACTCAAACCACAGAAAAGGAGATTCAAAATGGAAAACGGTTTCCCCCTCATCGGCAGCGAATTCCCGAACGTTCAGGCGACCACGACCCAAGGACAACTCAACCTGCCTGCGGACCTCAAAGGAAAATGGTTCGTGCTGTTTTCTCATCCGGCGGACTACACCCCCGTTTGCACGACCGAGTTCGTTGCATTTCAGAAACGGTACGAGGATTTCAAAGCGCTCAATTGCGAGTTGGTGGGCCTTTCCATCGACCAGGTGTTCTCCCACATCAAATGGGTGGACTGGATCAAGGAGAACCTGAATGTGGAAATACAATTTCCCATCATCGCCGACGACATGGGGCTCGTGGCCCGGCAACTGGGCATGATTCACCCCGGCAAGGGCACCAATACCGTAAGAGCCGTCTTCATCGTCGACGACAAAGGCATGGTGCGGACCATTTTTTACTACCCCCAGGAATTGGGCCGCAACATGGACGAAATCCTGCGGGCCGTGAAGGCCATGCAGACCTCCGACGCCAACGGCGTGGCGATGCCGGCCGGTTGGCCTGAAAACGAACTCATCGGCCAGAGCGTCATCATCCCTCCGGCCGCCGATATCAAAACGGCCCGGGAAAGAGAAAAAGAGTACGAATGCTACGACTGGTGGTTCTGCCACAAGAAACTTTAACCACCGCAACTTTGTAGCCGGACCGGAATCTTGCCGGTCCGGCTATTCTATGGCTGCCGCCATTCAACCAATCCCTCGGTTGGCAGGTCGCTGCGCTCATTCTGCGTTGTTTGAAAGAACTCGGGAGCCATTCCGCACGACCCCGATCATGTAAGTTTCACCGGACAGTTGTAGGCCGGCACGTTTGGATGCTCATGTCTGATCCACGACGTCTTTTTGGCTGTCGCCGCCTCGGGCGGTGTATTCCTTCAGTCCACAGGAGAATCTATTGACGGCGTTCGTTTTCGGCATCATCGGGACCCCCGTCTCATGCGAAGACCCGAAGGTGAAAAGCGCTTTTCTTGAATTGTTCTTCTCCGTGGACGGCTGCGAGGTTGTATCGTCGACCAGTCTGCCCTAAAATAATCAAAATGTCTGATGCAGCTTTCGCTCTGTAAAGCCCTTACATCCGGTCTGAGTTGTGCACGGAGACTAATGTGGCCAAATACGGCAAAAAAGATCAGACTCTTGAACAATACTTGAATTATCATTTATTGATTCAAAAGCTGGTGAAGGGTTAACTTTCGATTTATAGCCTTCGGCCAACACCGGCGCAAAAAACTACTCAATACAATGCAAGTGGCGGCCATCGCTTGATCATATGTCTTGTGGTTTAGAAGGATTCAAGAAAAAAACAGTGAAAAATGTTCATGGAACCTTAAAATTTGCATCCGCCGGTCTGGTTTCGGCCTTTCTATTCGGCGCAGCAACTCCGGCCAGCAAATTCTTGATTCACGACATCCAGCCACAATCCCTGGCGGGCTTGCTGTATCTCGGCGCTGCCGTTGGCGTGTTCCCCGTTGCTATGAGAAAGGGGTCCATCCGTTGGCCCTGGCATGCAGGTCGTCGTACCATTTGGCTTCTCACGGGTGCCATCGTGCTGGGTGGCGTTCTCGGACCGTTGCTGCTCTTGATGGCGCTGCAATTCGCAAATGCAGGTTCGGTTTCCCTGTGGCTCAACCTGGAGTTTGTTGCCACGTTGATGCTCGGGCATTTCCTGTTCCGGGAGCATTTAACCTTGCGGGGGTGGATCGCTGCAGGCGGAACGGTCATCGCAGCTCTGTTGCTGGTCGGTGGAAATGAAGGTGGCGGCGTTATTCCCGCCCTTCTGATCGTTTGCGGTTGCATCTGTTGGGGTTTCGACAATCATTTTACGGCGCTCATCGACGGTATTCCGCCAACTCAGACCACATTTTGGAAGGGCGTTGTTGCTGGAAGCGTTAACCTTATGGCAGGTATTGCCATTGACGGGGGGCCAAATTTGCCGGTTTCAATTTTTGTGGCCTTGCTTGTCGGTGTATTCTCCTATGGAATCAGCATCACCCTGTATGTCATGGCGGCTCAAGGTCTGGGAGCCATCCGCAGCCAGATGATCTTTTCAACCGCTCCCTTTTTCGGATTGCTGCTTTCCGTGACCGTTTTGGGGGAGGCTTTCACAAGCGGCCAGGCGATTGCAGCAGGATTAATGGCAGCATCGCTGATGATCCTCTTCAGCGAGAAACACGTGCATTTCCATCGACACAATGCGATGTCGCACCAACATGCTCACCGGCATGACGGGCTTCACCACGACCACCACCATGAAGGTTTAGCAAGCACTGTGAGTCATTCCCACTGGCACGAACACAAACCGATCGCCCACAACCATAAACACTGGCCCGACCTGCACCATCGCCATGACCATGAAGAGAGTGATGTTTAGTGAAATGTCATTTCCCTAATGGTAGAACATCTTTTTTCTATGCATCATACGCTTCCGGGTTCGCCCATTAAAGGGCGGGTCAAGTAAAAAAACACCTCCCCGTGCGAAACGCATGACTGATTTTCGCTTGACCACATTTTTTTTGAACGACAGATTCGCTGTTTTCCCTTCTTCCGCACCCGTTGCTTCAATGATGTCGGCTGAATCGATGATGGTCGATCCGCACCAGTCACCCATCGGGATCAAGGTGGTCTATGCCACCCCTGGCTCAAAGAGCCCCAGAAAACCTTCGGTACCATGCCGATACCAAATGATGTTTCACAGACCGGTGGCTGGAAGCCAGCCCCATCGTGGTTCACGGCATGGGCGGATGAATCGAAAAACAGGCGGGATGCGGCAGTTCCAATCAGACCCTATGGATGATACCAACCCCAGAAATGGATCACTGCCGCACCCAGATTTTACCTGAATAATAATGCCGGATCGTAGGTCGTTTGATCCCGCATGATAAAATATGACGCCTTACTCAACTTGTTGGCCAAAGCCTTGATGGCCACGGTGTAATTTTTCTCAGCCATTTTGCGCTCAAGAAACTTCCGTGCCTGAGAACAACTACGCTTATTGTGATTGGCCGCTTCCACATAGGCCCAGGCCAGGTATCGGTTTCCGTTCTTGCGGTTGTTGTTGCCTTTCTTTTTGCCGTTTGACAGGCTCTGTGCCTTTACACACCGACAATAAGACGAGTAGTGACCAACTTTCTCGAATCGCCTTATATCTCCTACCTCAAGCATGATTGTCATGGCCAGAATCCTTCCGATGCCTGGTATGGTGAGCAAGCCTCTATAGGCGCTGTCCAACTCGACCATGGTCTCAACTTCCGATTCGATGGCCTCAATCTGTTTGCCCAGGAAACGAATTGTTTCTATCTGATGAAGGGCTGTGGAGACCAGATGCGGACAGTCAAACATCTGCTTGATGAAATCGTCCCGGAAACGGACGATGGCGCTGACGCTTTGCTCAACGCCTCGATTGCGAGCAATCATACTTTGAAGGCTGAGGGTTTGAGTGGTTCTCTGCTTGACGAACATCATCCTTCTTCGGAACATATCCCTTACGGATCGTAGCTTCTTGGGATAAATGTAACCTTGGGCCAGGATGCCCAACTGCAGCAGGTGCGCCAGCCAGAAAGCATCCTTTTTGTCATCCCTGTGCTTCAAACCCTTGTACTGCTGGATGGCCGCCGGGTTGGCCAAGTGGACCTTGTAATTATTTTCCATCAGGCCATCCACAAGCCAATACCAATTGTAGGTTGACTCCACGACAACCCCTTGCAGTGTGCGCTTGTACTTGCGCAATACTTTCAGCACAGTCTTCAGATTGTTGTCATAGCGGCGGCTGTGAAGCCGTTCGTTTTTGTGGTTGATCACACCGATGTAATTGTTGCTTGAATGCAGATCGATTCCGGCGTAAGTTTTCATATGGCACCTCCCTTTTGGTTGACATGTTACCCAATTATTCCATAGCGATGGTCGCTATGGAAAGGGAGGTGCCTTTTATTTTAACTCGGCGACTAGCAGGGAATCATCATGTGCGAGAATGGGCCATAAAAGCTCGTCGGAGCTCATGATGATTCCCTGCGGGTTCCATACGCCCTTTAATGATTATCAGAACACTTAAACCGCAGGGTTTCGTTACCGATACCGATGCCGGCAGCGATGTCTATGTGTTTCACACCATTGCATAATACAATGCTCATTCGTGTGCATGATCATGGGAAGTCTTGTCATGCCCCGGGTGATCATGATCATGAGCCCCATGCTCGCCGCTATGGTCGTGGCTGTGATCGTCCTTTCCACTTACATGATTGTGGGCATGGCTGTGTTCATGTCCGTGTTCATGAGAGTGCTCATGCACATGGGGATGGCTATGGGTTTTATCTCCATGTGTATGGGCATGCTCGTGTTCGTGAGTGTGCGTGTGGGAATGTTGATGCTTGTGTTTGTGCTCACCTTCCATGCTTACCTCCTTGACTGTTATAAATCTGCGTTTAATTTGATCGATAAGCGTTAAAACGACAAAGTTTTTAAAAATATAAAACCGATTTGGGCGGTTATACCAACAAAAAAAACGGACTGGACCTATAGTTCATTCAATATCAGCCCGGCAAGGTGCGGGCCGGCGTCCATGTGCGCCAGGTCGTCGAGAAGCAGGAAGAGCCGATAGAGGTCGTCCGGGCTCAGTGCCCTTAGCGCCTCGTCCTCATAGTGCTCGATCCGCTCGGCAAAGGCCATGATATGGGGTTTAATGATCTCCAGGCTGTGCTGGCAATCCTTGCAGCAGCCTAAAAAATCATGTTTTTTCAGTTCGTGCTCATGTCGATAGTTTACATCGTGCATGGATAATCCTATCTTTCCTATCCCGAAAAACATCGAAGCCGGGTTGCCCCTAAATTTCGGTACCCCTGAATGAAAGCTTAGGCACCGACATGCTTGGTTTCAATGGCGCCCAATGGGCAGGCCTCGATGCAGTCCCAGCATCCCATGCACATGTCCTGAAAAATCATCGGTTGTTCGAAGGCACCGTCCAGTTGTTTGATCACCTTGTGTTCACATGCCGGTACGGCTGGACAAAGCCCCTTATCCGGATTGCATCCGTTCGGATGGCATTTTTCGTAATTGATCGATGCAAATGTTTTTTTCGACTGTAAATTCATTTTTACCCGTCAATGGTGTGAAAGTTCCGATTTTCTATACATTCTATAGTTCTTTTCGAAAATTTCCGCGGTTTGGTCAATGGATGCAGCCATTTCTCCACCATATCAGGCCAAACAGCCCCTGCAAACCAGCGCGCCGTCCACGGATTCAAGTTTGGAATGCATGGTTGGCTCACCGCAACGACTGCATGGGGTGGATTTGTCGATGCGCGCCTTGTCGGGCATGCCGGCGGTGATCGGTGCCATGGAAAAGAGGTCTTCGGCGCGAATGTTCAAGATATCGGTCATCCGTTGAACCCCGAGGTTGTCCAGTTCGCTTTTTTCGGCATCGGTAATGCTGCCGTCGCGGTTCTTTTTGAACAACTCGATCTGGCGTTCGTTAACCCGAAACGTATCGGGTCGCATGATCAGCCGCACGCCCTGGCCGGTGCGGCGGTTGAAGAAGGTAAAGCCCATCTTGCCGTAATCCTTGTAAATCAGATTCCCTTTGCCGAAGGTGCAGCCGGTGAGCACCTGGATGGCGTCCACGCAGCAGGCATCGGTTTCCACGATAGCCACCAACTCCTCGTCCAGTGCGCGCTTTCCCCTCAGCCAGTCCATACCGGTCGTGGCGGCCTTGTAGCCGATGGCCAGCCCGCCGCAGACATGGCCGTGAAAGTCTGCGCAGCGCTTCCAATCCTCACTTTCCATGATTTGCTGGGCGTTCATGCGGTTCTCCTTCAATCTATTTCCATTTCCCTGTAAAGCTGTTCCATCCAGGCCGGCGTTTTCAGGCCGTCCACCTTGAGGTAGCTTTTCGAATAGGGCTTTACATCGACGATGGGGCTGCCGTCCACCGCCTCCAATCCTTTAACAGTAATCACGTTGCCGTTGCGCGCAACCAGGGGCACGGCCGATACCAGCACCGGATTGGGCCGGGCCGGACTGCAGGTGGCGAAAATACCCTGCAGGGGCATATCCTTGCGTCCCATGGGATGCACTTTTCTCAGGTTGCGCCGGGACGGGTCAAGCAGGTGCGGCCAGTAAAGCACCAGCACGTGGGAGAAGCCCTCGATGCCATCCAACAGTTCCTCCCACTCGGGATCGATGATCAATTCACAGATGCCTTTCTCGACCTGGCGATGATAAGCCTTGATATTTTCCATTCGATCCGTCAGGGAAAGGTCATCTTCATCCGCCGACAGCATAGGTGCCTTGATCTCGCTGCGTACCACGCCCACCGGCTTCAACGTCATATCCATAAATGTTTGTTTGGTGTCGTTCACTTTTTTCTCCTGTTTCGAAAAATTTTTGGAAAACCAAGGAATCGGTAACCAATCCAGGGGATGAAGCCCCTAAGGCAGCATATATGCCTCGTAGTCGATCAACCCGTTGGCATTCCCTCTGCTCAGCGACTTTTTCAGCATGAATCCTCCAAAAATAAAAAAGCCATGAAAGCGCGGACCCGTTATCGGATTGCTTCGCCTTCATGGCTCGTTGAGTATGTGTGCATCAACCCTAACGGTCGATGTGATTATTTTTTCAAAAATGATCGACTTCGGTCGATGCGATTACGTGTCGAAGGATATAGGCGGTCAAGAACGCAGCGTCAAGTCTTTTAGCTTATGCTGATTTGAATGATTTTATTCAGCGTGAACAATTCTTTTTGAATATCGAGCAACTTGCTCTGCATCAACGTTCCCAGGACCGCCAGGCGCCCCTGATGACTGCCGGATTTGTCGAGCAGATGATCGATCTCTTTTTGATATGCCTTCATATGGGGTCGCTTTTTAAGAAACCGGGCGCGCTCGGCCAGGGCCTCCTGCAAGATCTCCTCTGTCGAAGCAGGCTTCCGCTTATGTTTTTGGATGTCACCTTTGTAATCGTTTTCCATTCGCATTCCGCACCTTTCCTGAATCAGCAACCATTGAGGTATCAATGGTAACATTAGCATACATGGATGCCCACTGGCAGGCAATACCATTGTCTAATTGCAAGCTCGATGCAAGCGACATTCCAAAAACTGTGAATATTTAAATCATAACATTATCAACAGGTTAAAAAGAAGCCGCCATCATGCCGCGTCGAACATGGCAACAACTTCCCAGAAAATGAGCAAACGCGCAGTTTATCTATTTCATTATTTACCCAAGGAAGTTGGTATCTCTCCCGACCATCCAGCAGGGTCCGTTGTTACTGCCATTGACAAGGTCAATTCATCATTGGCGATCCATCCAAATTATCTATTGGACTTCGACGAACGCCTGTGTGATGAGTAAATGCTCATTTATAAGAAATATTCCATAACCAGCCAAGGAAAGGAGGACGTAAGCGCATGAAAAATTTTTTTGCCAGCCGCTGGGGCATCATCAGCGTAGGCGCGATTATCGGCATTCTGGCCGCTTTGCTGCAGAAGCTGGGCAATCCCGGAAACATGGGCATCTGCGTGGCCTGTTTCGAACGCGACATCGCCGGTGCCCTGGGTCTTCACCGGGCCGGTGTGGTGCAATATATCCGTCCTGAAATCATCGGGTTCGTCATCGGTTCGATGATTGCCGCCTATATGTTCAAAGAATTCCGACCCCGGGTCGGTTCGGCACCCATTGTCCGATTCGTTCTAGGTGCCTTTGCCATGATCGGGGCACTGGTCTTTCTGGGATGTCCGTGGCGGGCGGTGTTGCGACTGGCCGGCGGAGACGGCAATGCCATCCTGGGGTTGCTGGGGTTGACCGGCGGGATCTGGATCGGCACTCTTTTCCTCAAAAACGGGTATAACCTGGGCCGCACCCAGAACACCCATGCAACGGTGGGATGGATGCTGCCCCTGATCATGCTGGGATTTCTGATCCTCACGCTGATGTATCCTCAGATAGACGGCGAGCCCAAAAGCGGCGTTCTCTTTTACAGCCTCAAGGGTCCCGGCGCCATGCACGCCCCACTCGTCATTGCCCTGATCGTGGGATTGGGCATCGGTTTTCTGGCCCAGCGCAGTCGTTTCTGTACCATGGGTGCCATTCGGGACGTGGTGCTGTTCGGTCAGACCCATCTGCTCACCGGCTTTCTCAGCCTGGTGGTTTTCGCTTTCCTGACCAACCTGGCCCTGGGTCAGTTCCATCCGGGCTTTGCCGGTCAGCCCGTGGCCCACACCATGCACGTCTGGAATTTCGCCGGGATGGTCCTGGCCGGTCTGGCCTTCGCCCTGGCCGGCGGCTGCCCCGGTCGGCAGTTGTTTCTCTCCGGTGAAGGCGACGGCGATGCCGCCGTATTTGTGTTGGGAATGATTGTCGGAGCCGGGTTCGCCCACAATTTCGGGCTGGCCAGTTCCCCCAAGGGTGTTGGCCCCCATGGCATCGCCGCCGTGGTTGTTGGACTGGTCGTGTGCCTGTTCATTGGCTTTACAATGCGTAAAAAAGCATCTTAAAGCCTGTTTGATAAACCCGTCTAAGGCCCGCTACCGGCGTTGGAAAGTGTCTCAAAATGCTCACATATTACATATATGCTCCGCTTTTAAGCCACCTTCCGCCTTGTTATCGGGCCTGATCCAGATTTCTCGAACAGACTTTCAAGGAGGGTAGAATCATGAGTACAACCATCGATGCACGCGGATTATCGTGCCCACAACCGGTGTTGCTGACCCTGGACGAAATCAAAAAGGGAAGTGAGTCGGAAATCGTTGTCCTGGTGGACACGGACACTTCCAAGGAAAACGTGTCCCGAGCCGCCCAAAGTCAGGGATGCACCGTAACCGGCGTAGAGCCGGACGGGGATGGCTACCGCATTCTGATAGCCAAGGCCTAAAACATGAAGGTGTAAGGTGGGATTTTTCAATTTTTTCGATCGCACTGCCAAAAAATCGAAACCGGCGGCGGTAAGCCAGGAGGACCGGGGCTTTCTGGTATTCGAGAACACCAGCGAAGTCATCCAGGCGGAAAACCTGCTCAAACGGGAGGGCTGGACCGTACAGGTGATGGGGCCGCCGCCGGAGATCCACTCGGGCTGTGACTTGGTGATCACCTTCCCCCTGATCGAAGAACTGAATATCCTGCGGCTGCTCGATAAAAACCATCTCCCGCCCCTGTCGGTGGTGCCGGTCACCGGTCCGTTGCTCGAACCGGTCGGCATCTACCAGGTCAAGGACTTCGGCGAATACCTCATGGTGCGCGCGGCCAACATGAAGATCGTCGTAGAGAAGAAAAACCGAAAAATCGTCAACGTTTCCGGCGGCGGCTGTCCGGATGTGCCCTATCTGGCCCGAAAGATGGTCGGCAAAACCATTGATGAAGCGCCCCGCCCCCGCGAAATCGGCCACACCCTGTGCGGCTATGCCCTGGAACTGGCTTTCGAGGAGACCCGGGTTCGATGCGCGCCATAGTCGGAACCGTACCGTTCGAGGATTTTCCCCTCACCGTGGGCAAAGTCTCTCTCTCCGGACAGGACCTGCACATCGGCGGACGCACCGTACCCGTCAACCGTGGCACGCCGGCCCTGCTGGCGGCAACGGTCAGAGCCCTGGAAGTGCTTGGCAACGGAAAGGTCACCGGTTTTCTTGTCGGGGACATCGGCCTTGGCAAGGGTAGCCGCCGACTGTATGAAATGCTGGTCCGGGATCTGGACGGATATGATCTTGAAAGCCTAACCTTCCACTACCTGCAGCCGGATGTGGACTGGCATAACCGAGTCCTCTTTGCCGTGGAGGAAATGCCCCGGCGACCGCTGCTGATCGCCGACGCCGGGTTCATGTATGCGGCCAAGATGAGCGGCAGCGCAGCCGAATACGATCTGTTCACGCCGGATGCAGGCGAGTTGGCTTTTCTGGCCGACGAAGCGGCCCCCCACCCCTTTTACACCCGCGGGTTCATCCTGCACGACGAAAACAAAATTCCCGATCTGATTCAGCGGGCCTATTCGCACAAGAATGCGGCTCGTCATCTATTGGTCAAGGGAGAAATCGATCGTCTGGCCAATCGTTCGGGTATTCTGGAAAGCGTCGACGGACCGTCCGTAGACGCCATGGAAGCCATGGGCGGCACCGGCGACACACTGACCGGACTGGCCGCCGCGTTGATCGGTTCCAACGGCCTCTCTCTGACCGAAGCGACCATCGCAGCGGCGAAGATCAACCGCGAGGCCGGTGCATTGGCCGATTTGACACCGGCCAGCCAGGTTGCCGATCTGGTCCGTCGGCTTCCACAGGCAATGGAAAAAGTCCTGGGAGCAGTTTCGCAGCGTTGCGGCTTTCCCATTGAAAAAACGAGGTAACGGGAGCCGCTGTTTTTCGCTTTTTATAGATGTAATGAAAATGGGGGTCGGGTCCGACCCCAATTTTTTTATGAATTGTCGCTTTCGTGGGCCAGCAGCGCCGCCCCCAAAGCGCCGATCTGCTGGGGATCGTCGGGGATGCGGATCCTGCGGCCCAGCTTGGCTTCCAGCAGGGCGCACATGCACGGGTTTTTGGCCACGCCGCCGGTAAAGGCGATATCCCCTTGGGCCGAGACCCGATTGACCATGCCGGCCACCCGGCGGATAACGCTGGTATGCAAGCCTTTGGCGATTTCTCGGGGGTTTTCGCCTTTGGCAATCAGCGAGGTGACTTCCGATTCGGCGAAGACCGTGCACATGCTGGAAATACTCAGCCCGTTTTGACCTTTAAGAGCCGCTTGTCCAAATTCCTCGATCGTAAAGCCCAGGGTTTTGGCCATGATCTCCAGGAATTTTCCGGTGCCGGCAGCGCAGCGGTCGTTCATCTCGAATTTTTTTACATTGCCGTTGTCGAAAAGCGCGATGGCCTTGCTGTCCTGCCCACCGATGTCGATAACCGCCTGGACATCGGGAAACAATGCCCGGGCGCCGCGGGCATGGGCTTTGATCTCCGTAACCGTGGCCGCGTTGAAGGAAATCTCGAACAGGTTGCGGCCATAGCCGGTGGCCATGATGCGGTCGAAAGCCACACCGTCTATCATCTTTTTGGCTTCGGCCATGGGGTCGAATCCGGTGTTGGCCTGAACGCTGTCGAGTACTTCTTTCTTCTCGTCTATCACGACCAGTTCGATGGTGCGCGAACCGATGTCGATACCCGCAAAACGCTTGCTCATCGCAGTTGTTCCACAAAGGCCTCCACCCGCGTCTTCAACTGACCGACATCCTCCATGCTGTAGTCGGTCTCCAGGCGCAGGCAGGGAATCTGCCGATCCTCCAGCGCTTTTTCTACCGGAATGGATTCCATCAGATAAGGCTGGCAGAACTGCAAGCCGTAATGGATCACGCCGTCGGCCTTGGTTTCGGCGACCATCTGCTGAATGTGGTCCAACCGGTCCGGGTTGGGGGTAAAAATGGCACAATCCACCTGAAAATACCGGTCGACAATGGCGTCGAGCATCTCTTCAACGGTCTGTCCGGAGTCGTCCGTCAAGTTACGGGTACCGCGTTCTCCCACGCAGGACTCCTCGCCGACGATCACCGCGCCGGCGGTTTCGACGATCATGGGCAGTTTCCAGTTGGGTACCGCCTGGGGACAGCCGGAAACGAGAATCCGAGGGGTCTTTTTCGCGAAAACGCCCTCTTCGGCCGCAATCCGTTTTTCCAGTTCATCGCAGATTTTGTTGACCGAAGCGGTAAACCGGGCCGGATTGTCGTAAAAGAAAACCTGGTTTACCAGGAGGCCATCCAGACCGGAAACCGGCGCCGGATCGGTTTTTCGCAGCGCGGAAAGCCGATGGAGGGCCGCACGCTTGGCGTTGACCGTCTGGATCCCATCCTTTAACCGCTCGGCGGTGATGGTGACGCCGGTAAGCTTCTCGACGGCCGCCTTAAATCGCAAAAACTCGGCCTTGAGCAGAGCCTTTCCGTTTTCCGATTTCACCTGGGGCAGGTCCATGACGTAGAGATTATCGACCAGACCGGCCAACGACTCGTAGGCCTTCTTCTTTCCGTCGCAGGTGTTCTCGCCGACAATCATGTCCGCGCTTTCCAGGTAGGGACAGACCTTGCCAAGCTTGAAGCCGAAAGAGGATTTGATCAGGGCGCAGGTGTTGCGCGGCAGCATCCTCTCAACGTCCTCGGTGGCGAAATCAGCGCCGGAGCATAGGCCGACCAGGGTAGCGTTGGCCGCCAGGACGATCTCCTCAGGGACAAAAACGCAATAGCTGCCGACAATCTTCCGGCCGGCCGCCTTCTCGTCTACCAATTCCTTGATGCGCAATCCGTGGACCTCGCTCATGACGAAGTCAAAATACCCCATGCCTTCGGGGCGCTGTTTCTGCGCCAGATAGATGTCCTGATAGGCTTGTCCCAAAACACCCAGCAATGCGTCGTGAGCGTCCAGATCCAATCCCAATTCTTTCCACATTTGCCTGTAGTCGTCACTCATGATGGTTTCCTTTAGTCATTAAGGATGGGTAGATTTTAATTTGAAAACAGATGCACGAGGCGTGACAGCATTCCGCCGACCAACGATTGCCGCCGGTTGATGAATGCATGATCTGCCTGGTTGGCCAATTCGGGACGTTTTTCGAGCACCAGACGCGCCGCCATTTCCGCTGCCTGGGCCGTCAGGCGGGCGCAATGCTCGAAATGGACCTTTTTATCTTGTTTGACCTTTTTGGACAGCACCCGGCAACAGGTCGCGCCATGGGTTAGCTTAAACTGGTCATGCAACCGGCGGGCACTGTCGCGCATGTCTTTGCGATGCCGATCAGCACCGTCCTTTCCTAACAGCAATCCGGTGGCCAGGACTGCACCGCTTAATGCGCCACACAGGCAGCCGCTTTCCCCCAATGCGATGCAAAAGGGGGCTGACATGGCCGTGGCCTGGGCGTCGGTCAAGCCGCCCTTCAGCCCTTGGTTCAGGGCTGTCATCACGGCTTCGGTGCAGAGCATCTGCCGCGTCAGATAAAGATTGCGAGCACGATCAGCGATACCGGTGATCAATGTCTCGGTCTCTGCATCCTGTTTATCGGCCTGATCATTCATGCTATTCGACTTTTTCCAGCGGATACTTTGCCCCCTTCCAGGCAAACACCCCGCCCGAATAGCGGTAGACATTCTTGTATCCCAACTTAATTGCCCAGGCTGCGCCATTGTGGCTGCGGGTACATTTTACAAAACCGCAATAGATCACGATGGTCTTATCCTTGTCCGGTCCAAGCATCTCGATAAAATCGTCCTGGGTTTTACCGCCGGTTTCTTTGGTATCCCACTGGTTCATATCCGGTATAGGGAATAAAAACTGAAGCGCTCCCGGGACGTGCCCCTTTTTATAACTGGCCTCATATGGCATGGTATCCACAAGGACCATGTCTTTGCCACTGTCGATCCACCCCTTGAGTTCCTCGGTGGTTACCAGATCGTAGCCGCCGCGTTGAACTTCCCTTACCAGCTTGACTGCGCCTGCCTCCTTTTCGACTTCTTTTTCGAATTTATTGTCGAAAAGGGCCATTGCCGGGCAAGCCAGTCCCCCCACCAAAAGGCCGATCACAGCCAGTTTTAACATCCATTTAACCATGTGCTTCCTCCGTTTGATGGAAATTCTCCAATAGCATTGATAAACGAACGGGCACCATTTTGGCCTGGTACCGCCACCAGTATAAAAAGAACACCCCTGCCATCATGATCATATCTCGATAAAGGGCTGTTCTCAGTCCATGGAATGCCTTTGCCTCGGGATCTTCCGGGCCGAAGCAACCACAATCTACATCCAGTCCCATCCAGATGCCAAAACCCAGAATGACTACAAACAACAACAACAAACCGGTGATGGCCCCCAGGCTTCCGCGAAGATCGACCATTAAACCGGCGCCGGCCAGGACCTCAAACAGAGGAATGACCACGGCTATTGGCATCAGCAATATATCCGGGACCAGCCCGTATGCGTCAATCAGCACGGCAAAGGTAATGGGGGCGAAAAGCTTGGTGACGCCGGAATAGATGAATATACTTCCCAAACTCCAGCGCAATAATCGATACAGCCAAGGCAAAATAGCTATTGCGGAATTCTTGACTCGCATAGTCGGCGCTCTTCGGATAATGGTCGTGCATGGCTGTGTTGACCTATTGACAATCTTAATACCTTTAATTCCCGCTCTTAGCATAGTCAAAGAGTTATTATCTATGCGAATTACCTGCTGCATTGACATAATAAATTTGACTTTTGCCCCCTGTTGAGAGATGGGATAAATGATTAAAAACCCTCTTTTTAAAGGTTTCCTCCATGTTTCGGTTTTTCGGTTTTACATGACAGTGCTCAGGCTTGCTGCCCGGGCCGGTATGCACTGGATAAGACTGAAAAGCCGCATTTCTGTTTGCCATTTCGCTAAGGAAAGCGGTCTGATCGGCGGTGTCTGAATCGATATCGATCCCCAAGGAATCGTTTGGTGGGACATGCACATTTGCCCATCCGACGACAAACGGAGGCATCGGTAACCACAGGAATCGAAAACCTTAACAGCATCTTTTACCGTTCACAGGATGTGCGAGAGGAGAGACCATGAGTGAGACCGAAACTATAAAAATCAGCCATAACCGCAAAGATACGTTTTTGCAGAAGGTCAAGAAAATTCTTCCCGAAGGTGGAAACCTAAACCTTTGCCTTACCTGCGGTGCCTGCGCCTCGGGATGTCCGGCAACCGGGTTGGAAGGCATGGATCCGCGCAAATTTCTGCGTATGGCCGCGTTGGGGCTGGATGATGAGATCACCGGCCACCCCTGGGTCTGGATGTGCTCTTTGTGCCAGCGCTGCGTTTATGTCTGCCCCATGGAAATCAACATCCCGGCCCTGGTTTACGAGGCACGCCAGCTCTGGCCCCGTGAGGATCGGCCCAAAGGCATTCTGGGATCCTGTGACATGGCCCTTCGCAACGACAGTTGCAGCGCCATGGGATCACCCCCGGACGACTTCATTTTCGTGGTGGAGGACGTGTGCGAGGAGGTCCAGAACGATCAGCCGGGATGGGAAAACCTGCAGGCCCCCATGGACAAGGAAGGCTCCCATTTTTTTCTCAGCCAGAACTCGCGCGAGCCGGTAACCGAACCCGAGGAGATGGTTCCGCTTTGGAAAATTCTTCACCTGGTGGGCGCCGACTGGACCTATGGAAGCACCGGATGGGGAGGAGAGAACTATTGCATGTTCCTGGCCGACGATGAGAACTGGAAAGCCATCACCGAAAAAACCGTTCGCAAGGCTGAATCCCTGGGGTGCAAGGTCTATCTCAACACCGAATGCGGGCACTCCACCTATTCGGTCTGGATGGGCGTCCAGCGGCATAAAATTGAAACCGACCTGGAGATTGCCCCCATTGTCCCCTACTATGCCCGCTGGATCCGTGAAGGCAAAATCAAGCCCAGCAGCGACTGGAACAAGGACCTGAAAATCAAGTTCACCGTTCAGGACCCCTGCCAGCAAGTGCGCAAAAGCTTCGGCGATCCCCTGGCCGAAGACCTCCGGTTCGTGGTCAAAACCTGTGTCGGGGAGGAGAACTTCATCGACATGACGCCCAACCGGTCCAACAATTTCTGCTGTGGCGGCGGCGGCGGCTACCTGCAGTCCGGATACACCGAAGCCAGACACCAGTATGGCAAGATCAAGTTCGATCAGGTCAAGGCCACCGGAGCCAAATATGTGGTGACCCCCTGCCACAACTGCCATGCCCAGATTCACGACCTGGGAGAGCATTTCGACGGCGGATATCACGTCATTCACCTTTGGACCCTGATCGCACTTTCCTTGGGCGTGCTCGCCGACACCGAACGGGTCTATCTGGGTCCGGATCTGGCTGAAGTATGGCTGCCCGGCGAACCCGGGACGCCCGATCCGTTTTCGGATAAATAGGGGGCACCGGGTGATTGTCGGGTCCTAAAAAATTCGAAACGCTCCGTTAGAAAAGGAGGAGCCATGGAATCCAACTGCTTCGAACCTCAGATCGTCGCCTTTTGCTGCAAGTACTGTGCGTACGCAGCCGCTGACCTGGCGGGCTCCATGCGCCTGGACTATCCGCCGAATCTGAAAATCGTTCAGTTGCCCTGCAGCGGCCGGGTGGACGTGCTTCATCTGCTCAAAGCTATCGAGGAAGGCGCCGACGGTGTCTGCGTGGCCGGCTGCCTGGAGGGGGAATGTCATTTCGTGGAGGGCAACCTGAAGACCAGGAAAAAAGTGGAAGCTGTTAAAAAAGCGCTCGCGTCTGCCGGGGTCGAACCGCAACGGGTGGAGATGTTCAATCTTTCTTCCGCCATGGGGCCCCGCTTTGCCGAAATCGCAACGGAGATGACCGAGACGATCCGTGGCCTGGGACCGACGCCCGTAGTCCAGAGTCTGACCGTCGAACAGGAAAAGGCCATATCATGATCCAACGCATTCATCTGGACCCGAAACTGGAAAAAATTCTGGCCGGACTGAGAAAAGGTGATAGCCGAAGAAACCGGGTGGCGGATCGGGTGGAAGCCATTATCGCCGAGGCCAAACGGGGCCAGTTGCCCCCGGAGGAGGTGGCTGCGTTCACCCGCAATGGCGAGGCCCGCATCCGGGGGGCCCGCAAATACGATCTTGGGGCCGGCTATCGCCTGATCACGCTGAAACAGAGCGAGGATCTCTACCTGCTCTTTGTCGGCACCCATGACGAATGCGACCGCTGGGTCGATAACAATCGTGTGGGCCTGCCCCTGGAACTGATCGCCGAGCGCTGCCGTACGATCAGCCGGGCAGTTTCGGATGACACCTCACCCATGCAACCCTGCCTGCAAAATTGCCAGGAACCGGAGGAGGATTGGATTCCGCCGCTGAGCGATCAGGATTTGCGGGTGGTGTTCAGTGGGCTGTTGGGCAACAAATGAGTACGGTTTCGTAAGAATTGTTAAAATATTAGAATCAACCAGCTCTTCGAAAGGAATAGACCAAAATGATCCAAGTAAGCAAATCCGCCATCGAGGCGGTGACCGAATACTTCACAACCATAGACGTCAAGCCCATTCGAATCTTTCTCACCCAGGGTTGCGGCGGCCAGCAGCTTGCCATGGCCCTGGATGAGATAAAAGATACGGACGCCGTTCATGACGCCGGAAAATTTCAGTTCGTCATGGACCGATCACTTCTGGATCAGGCGCAGCCTGTCCAGATCGATTATGCCAACCTGGGATTTAAAATCTCATCCAATCTTGAGCTGGGCGGAGGCTGCCAGAGCTGTGGCAGCGCCGGCAGCTGCTGCGGATCGTAAGTCTGAATTTCTCTTTTACGAAACGTGACAACCGGTTCACAAAAACCGCCTTCGGGACTTCAAAAGTATTGACAAATTACCGGTGCCCTTCTATAAGGTTGCCAACCGTGCCATGCAAAGGCACACCGGCATTATGAAAATGCCAACTGTTTAAAAACATTTCAAAAAATATATTAAAGAACCAAAGCCAGGAAGGCCCACGTGCAGAAGCCCGTCGCCCCCTGGCTTTTTTATTTTCCCCAAAATAGGCGTTTCGCCTTTCTCGAAAAACAGAGGGGAATAATTATCTAATGAGATTACGCTAAGCTTTCCGTCTCAAAAGGTGAAACCCTCCGGGATTGCCGATCTCACCGCATCTTCGGCGTTAGCCGCCGCGGCGCATAGCCGACTATAGCGCTACGACGGCTGCCTTGAATCTGCGGCAAGCTCGACAATCGCCTAAATTAGGTTTTCTGAGATTATGAAATTTCACGATTGGACAGTCCTTATCATCGCTTTGGCAATTCTGTTTTTGTTCGCCTCCTGGTTTTCTCCCGCGCCCATCCTGGCAAAAGCCATCGAAAAAGATACGGACGAAGACGGAAAAATCGACCAGGTGGCCCACGTGGACAAGAAAGGAAATCTCGTCCGCCTGGAAATCGACAGCAACGCCGACGAAATCCTCGATAAATTTCAATTCTACCAGGACGGCAAACTGGTTCGGATAGAAAGCGACCGGAACCACGATGGAACCATCGATTCGAAAAACTTTTTCGAACAGGAAAAACGGATTCGCTACGAGCGTTATTCCACGGAAACCGGTAAGCTGGACCAGGTCATCCAATTCGACGACCAGGAGCGGCCTTTGAGCATGCAGCGGGATACCACCGCCGACGGCCGCTTCGACACCCGCTACGAATTCGTCGAAGGCCGACTGGCACGATCCACCCGCGACACCGATGGCGACGACCGGGTGAACAACTGGCAGACCTACCGCAACGACATGCCCGTAGAACTGAAAAGTGACGGAGACGGAGACGGCCGCGTCGAACGGATGGTGCTTTTCGATGAAAAAGGCCAACCCCACACCAGCCGCCACGACCTTGACGCTGACGGCAGCTACGAAACGGTGCGCCGCTACCTGGACGGCGAAATCTCCCGGCAGGAAAAGGACGAGAACAATGACGGCACACCTGATATTGTCCTCGATTTCGCAGATGCCCTGCCAGCGCTTCAGAAGCGCGATACCAACTTCGACGGCAGGTTCGACGTCACCACCACCTACAAAAAGGGAACTCCTGCAAAAGAGGAGAAAGACACCAATTTCGACGACATTGCGGATGTCTTCGTCTGGTACGACAACAACGGCCAACCCCTGAAGATGGAGGAGGATACCCGCTATACAGGACGTATCGACCGCATCCGGCATTATAAAAAAGGCGTCATTGACAAAGTGATCGCGGACGGTGACGGCGACGGCTTTCTGGAAACCCGCACTTATTTCAAGGAGGGCCGAATCGCCACCCAGACCCAGGACGAAAACAAGGACGGCAAAGGCGATGTAACCATCTTCTTCAATAAAAAGGGAGAGAAGATCCGCGTGGAGAGCGATACGGATTTTTCAGGACAGACGGATGCATGGGAGTACTTTTCCGATCAGGTCCTGGTTCGCACCGAGCGGGATGGCAACGGTGACGGAAAGGCGGATCTGAAAGTTTATTACCAGGAAGCTGAGCGAAAGCGCCTGGTCCAGGACCGCGATTATGACGGCCGGTTCGAAACCACCCAGTGGTTCGACCGCGCGCCCTGGTCCATGGTGATGGAAGTGGATGCGGATCTCGATGGAACCCCCGAGGGATGCTACTGCTATCAGGACGAAACGCTCAGGGAGAAGTGGGTGGATGAAACCGGCGACGGCCGATTCGATCTCAAGGAAATTTACAGCGAACAGGGCAAAATCGTTCGCAGCGAGGAGCAGCCGGACGAGAAGGGCCGCTTTGCCATGGTCTGGATTTACGACACCAACGAATCGGCGGTCCGGGCGGAGCAGGACCGTGACGGGGACGGCCGTCCCGATGTCTGTTTCGACTATGCCGAAAACCGGCTGGTAGGCGTTGCCGAAGACACCAACGGCGACGGAAAACCGGATCTTTGGGAAGAATACGACGAGGCCGAAGCCCTGGTCAAGCGATCCAAGGATCTCAATTACGACGGAGTGGCGGATGTCGAGGAAGTCGCAAGCGAAAATTAGCTTTCTGCCTTGAGCTTCAGTCCCTCAGACTACATTATTTCAACCTAATTACCTAATACGATTCAGGAGATTTGTATCATGTTCGATTTTCTTGCCAAGGGAGGCGTTCTGGTTGGGCCGATTCTGCTCTGTTCGGTGATCGCCCTGGCCCTTTTTCTGGAACGTCTCATTCGGCTGAGCCGGGTAAAAGTGCGCGGAAACGGTCTGGTTGCCAGCATATCCAAACATCTGCAAAAGGGAGAAGATGACAAGGCCTATGAAGTGGCCGGCCGGGATAAATCGCCCATGGGACGCATTCTTACCCAGGCCATGGAAGTAAAGGATCAGGATCGCGAAACGTTGGAGACGGTTCTGGTCCATGCAACCGAGGCGGAAACCCGGGATCTTTCCCGCTACCTTCAGGCCCTGGCCACCATCGGCAACATCACCCCCCTGCTGGGCCTTCTGGGCACCGTGATGGGCATGATCAAAGCCTTTATGGTGATCCAGGAAATGGGCGGCAAGGTGAATGCGTCGGTGCTGGCCGGCGGCATATGGGAAGCCATGCTGACCACGGCCCTCGGGCTGGCCGTGGCCCTGCCAACCATGGTGGCCCACAGCTATCTGGTTGCGCGGGTGGACCGCTACGAAGCCCAGCTTCAGGACGGCACCGTGGTATTTCTCAAGTCCATCGGATCTCGAATTCACGGCCATATTCACAGCGGCAAAGCACATACGCATACGCACACCCACGCACATAATTAGAAGGGGGGGGACATGCTGGTCCATAGCAAACGCAAGGCGCGCTATTCGGTGCAGATGCCCATGACCTCTCTCATCGACATTGTTTTCATGTTGTTGATCTATTTTTTGCTCACCACCAACTTCATGGTGGACGAAGGTATCAAGATCAAGCTGCCCCAGGCCAAGGCGGCGGCGCCGCAGACCGAAGAAGTGATC
This sequence comes from Desulfosarcina widdelii, assembly GCF_009688965.1. Classification (GTDB taxonomy): domain Bacteria; phylum Desulfobacterota; class Desulfobacteria; order Desulfobacterales; family Desulfosarcinaceae; genus Desulfosarcina; species Desulfosarcina widdelii. The sequence goes on from NZ_AP021875.1 coordinate 2,869,192, forward strand.
ACGGTCTTTGTGGATGCCCAGGGGCGCGCCTATATCAATGAAGAGGAGGTTTCCATGGCCCGGCTGTTCGATCGTCTCAAGGAGAAGATCGGCGCCCGGGAAGACGAACTGGTCGTGGTGCGGGCGGACCGGTCGGTGATGCTCAACAAGGCGGTCAAGGTGATGGACATCGCCAAAGCCGCCGGTGCCGGCAGGCTATGCCTGGCCACGGAAAAGGAATTATAGGCACCATGCAACCGCAGGTTTCCATTATGACAACGGATCGGCCGCCTTCGGCCAACTGGCTTCTACGGGGGTTGATCCTCATCTCGATAGCGATCCACACCGTTATTTTCTTTCACATCTCGGGGATCTACCGATCAAATATGTTGACGTTCATCGAAATGTCCCTTCAAAACGTTGACCGCCCGACGGCAAGGGATATCCCGCGCCCGCGCATGCGCCCCAAGCCCCCCGATCCCAAAGACCAGGTAAAAAAGATCAATGTGGTGCCGAAGCCCGTGCCTCGCATCAAACCGCTGGCCATGGCCCCCGTGGACAGCAATTTACCCGACTCCCTCATGGAGGCCATCAGCGCGCCGGAGGTCCCCCAGATGCCGGGTGTGGATTCATCGGACTGGGTGCCCGGCCCCCAGACCCATGAAGCGGCAGGTGAATTCATGACCGCTGCCAGCTATCTGGACATGGTGCGTCTGAAAATCGAGAGCCGGAAACGCTATCCGGAAGCCGCCAAGGCCAGGAGCATCGAAGGACGGGTCACTATTCGTTTCGTGCTGCTGACCGACGGCAATGTCCGTGATCTGACTGTTACCAAATCGGCCCGCAGCAAGGCCCTGAACGTGGCTGCCATAGATGCGGTTCAGCGGGCCGCCCCGTTTCCCCGGCCGCCTGGCAATCTTTTCAAAGGCGACTTGCCTCTGGAACTGACCATCGTATTTGAACTGACTTGACGGCCATCGTGCGACCGGTGCCGATGGCGAGGCTGCCGCCGTTAAGGCGGTTCTGCACCCCCAAGGTGCAAAGGAGGTGATGAAACAGGCAAAATAGAAAAAGGAAGGGGAAAGCAGTCGGCTCCAGCCAGAGTCTTTCGACTGCCTCCCCCGTGAAGCCCCTGCGGATGGCAGGTGCTCTCAGATATTTTATATCACCGGAGCCCACCGCTTTCAAGTTTTTGCTCGTAACAAATCCCGCCATCCATAGGATCATACTTCCGTTTATCCAGCAATTTGAAGTGGTATTGTCATGCGATTTTCCGATTGATCGGTTGTGCGGTTGTCCATTGTATGAGGATTCTTTCTCAGCATTTGGACAAACGATTTCGGTTCACAAGCCAATGGTCCAATTGAGACTTAGCTAAAGTGTAAGTCATCGCTGTTTCATATCGAAAGAGAGCCAGACTTTACTAAGTACCGTGCATCTATGCTTATCCAACCGAATCTAAAGATCCCGCATCCAAATTGGCAAGGCTTAAGGATATTAATAGGGTATCAGCAAGCCAGTGCTTTTACGAAAATTCCATGTGAATTGATCTGGATAGATTGAAGTATTCGTTTTGAAAACAATCGAATTGAAAGGAACAAATAAATGAATCGAATGCAACAAACCAATTGCCTGATCGCTCTGCTTGCAACATTAATTTTTTTCGCGACGCCGGTCTTGGCCCATGACCTGTGGATTACCATCGACAACTATCAGGCCGATCAAAACAAAGCTGTTACGGGTACGGTTTTCAGCAGCCATTATTTCCCGGCTCCGGCATCGGACGCCACCCCCCCCGAACGAATGGACCGTTTCTTTTTCATTTCCCCCGAAGGCCAGCAGACCAATGCGGTGAACAGCGGTAAGGGCATCTATCGTTCCAACGCCCCTCTTAAAAAAACGGGGACCTACGTCGCCGTAGCGCTTCCGCTCAACACATTCTTCACCAAAACTCCCGAAGGTTACCAGCGGGGAAAAAGCCGCAAGGATGTCAAAAATCCTATCGTCTGCAGCTACTCGCAGAAATTTGCCAAGGCAGTATTTTCGGTGGGCAAACCCGGTGGTGACGCCTATTCAAAACCGATGGGGCATGCCATGGAGATCATTCCTTTGAAGGACCCGTCATCTATAGAAACCGGTGATGTATTGCCTGTCAAAGTCTTGATGGAGGGGAAACCGTTACGGACGTTTGTATACGGCACCTATGCCGGCTTTGCAGAAAACCGCGACACCTTTGCCTATACCACCCGCGCCAACAAGGAAGGCATCGCCGAGATCAAAATGATTCACGACGGGGTCTGGGTACTGATTGTCAAAGCAGAGGATAACTATCCGGATGCGAATGAGTGCGACAAACAGAGATGGGCGGCATCGCTTACTTTTGAGGTCAAAAAATAGAACGTTAAAAAATTGAACCAGCGGTCAGTTGTTGATCATGAAGTTGAAAATGAAATTTTGATATGAGGAGATGAGGATGAAGCGCCCGAAAAATTGGAAATGGAGATTTGTCGATTTATTGATTCCGGTGTTGAGCCTGACCCTTCTGTGCGCCGTCAGCGCCTATTCTCAAGAAAAGAATACAGAAAAGTCGGATGATGTATACAAACTCGAAGAGATCGTTGTAACGGACCTCCTGACAAAAGGATTCGAAGAAAAACTGCATGAGGAACCAGCAACAATTTACACCATTACGTCGGACGAAATTGAAAAGATGGACGTTAAACGGACCCTGGATCTGATTCGAAGAATTCCTGGCGTAACGGCCGAAGACTACAATCAACAGGGCGTTGCAGCCGCCTATTCGTTCAGGGGGTTCAGGGCGGGCCATGGTATCGGCGCCGCATCGTATCTGGACGGCATCCCATACAACGAGATCAATCATGTAGATGGTGATGGCTACCCCGATTACAACACGATTCTTCCGGAATCCATTGAAAGACTTGAGGTGATCAAGGGGCTGTCTTCTCCCCTTTACGGTGGCTACGCCCAAGCAGGAACACTGCATTATATCACAAAGGACAGGGGCGATTTCAACAAGGTCAAGCTATCTGCAGGTTCTTGGAATTACTACCGGGGTGTTGCTGAGATCGCTCGTGAATACGAGCGCTTTTTCACCTATAATGCAGTGAGCACAGAACAGGGCGATGGATACCGGGACCATAGTGACTTTGATGGTGGGAATCTGTTTTCACGCTTCGGTTACAAGATTGACGATGTATCGACAATCCGGTTAACACTGCACTCATACAAATCAAACTGGAATGCTCCCGGCCCTTTATCTCCGGAAGATTGGGATAACGACAACCTAACCAAAGCAACAGCCGACGGTGGTGGTGACAAAAAGAAAAACATGGCCAGTTTGGATTATAATCGTCAACTCACCAAAACCGCATCCGTAAGCCTTCTGGCGTACGGCTACGACAGCGACTTTACCAGATGGGTCGGTGCTGCAAACGAGGAACGGCACGATGAGCGAGAAACCTTTGGTTCACGTGCGATGGTTAACTTTTCCGGCGACCTTGCCAGCTTTAAAAACAATCTGACATTGGGAATCGATTTTGAGTCTATCGAATCGCAGGCGCGCAAATGGAATATTGAAAGCCCTGATAATCGCGTAAGGGAAAGTGTAAAACTGTCGGGCGACTTCGATTATTCAAACACGGCGCTCTATTTCCAGGAGGATTTCTGGCCGGCTGCATTTATGAAAATTATGGTCGGTGGCCGTTATGAAATGTTTGACGGTGACCTGACGAACAACCTGACGAATACCGATTACTCTTATTCGGAATCAATCTTCAATCCCAAGGGAGGAGTCCTGATAACCCCTGTCGACGGACTCGATTTCTTTGCCAACATCGGCAAAGGTTTTGTTTTGCCAAGTGGATATAAAAAATTTGAAAATGGCGACCTCGATCCTTCTGACCTGAGATCCTACGACGCTGGAGTAAGATATCTTCCAGTTCCGGAAATGCTGCTTCAACTTTCATTTTTCAGAACAGACACCGAGGATGAGATAATTACCGATCCGTTTACACTGGAAGAAGAGAATGCAGGCGAAACCAGGCGCCAGGGTGTCGAGTTGTCCGCTGAATGGTACGTGATTCCAGACCTGCTAATTTACGCCAACGGTGCATATCAGGATGCCGAATACGTGGACTATAACACGAGTGGTGGCGATTACTCCGGAAATGACATCAACCGGGTTCCGGAGTGGATTGTGAAAGTGGGCGCGGAATATTTCCCAAGCCTGGGTTTCGGCGGAAGCCTGTCTGCAAATTATACCGGCGAGAGATGGAGCGATTCCGCAAATACGAATCGTGAGGATGATTTCTGGGTTATCGATGCATCCATCCGTTATGCATTCGAAAAAGTGACCTATACTTTATTTGTAAACAATCTGTTTGACGAAAAATATGCAGAACTCCAGAGCGCCACTTCTTATTACCCTTCAAACCCTCTTAATGTGACGCTTTCCTGCAGTTTCGATTTCTAAAAAAACCGAATTCCTGTGATCACCTTCCCAATTAAGTGGTTGGTGATCACAGGAACGGAACAACCTGTATTTTCGGAAGGGGGGCATCGGTTTCCTGATGGGCCCCTTTCCCAAGACACCCCAATTTCAAGTGAATTGTTCTTTCTCTATAACACAGTCTCTTGGCACAAGCCCCTGAGAACCACTTGTATTGAATGGCTGAGATTCACGCTGTAAGATTGATTGTGAATTTCGTTTTCGGCAAGGCTTTCTCTCTTGACGGATCATTACCGGAGTGCTACAAACTGCGAGCATATACTTACATGATGGTGGCAGAAGCTGCCAAGCATTTCAATTTCATCAAAAAAGCTGCTGTCCGCAATACGAGCCACGAAGGCGTTTACCCGTGAATGGGTTTCTGTTTTCGTGGTTTTTTATTTGCGCGGCAATCCGTTTTTTTGAGAACCCGGAAAGGAGGTGAGTGAATCAGGCCAAAACGTTCGGCACCATAAAGATGGGGAAGGCAGCAGACTCCGCTCAGAGTTATAGCGCTACCTTCCCCGGTGAAGTCCCTCGGGTTGAGGGTTGCTTCGAAAACCACCATACTACCGCGTCGTGTTCGCGTCAACGTGTGCTTTTCAGGCATCCCGCCAATCTTCCCGAGGCCAGTTTTTAATTGTTGAATCGGACAGTTATTGTAAAAAAGGATAGCGAACATGAAATTTATTCGGTTCGGCCTCGCGGGATGGATAGGGCTTTTCATGCTCTTTTTCATCCCGACATCCGTCTTCGCCCAGGAGACGGACTCCGTCGAGGAAGAGAAGGTCTATCGACTGGACAAGGTTATTGTAAGGGACCATCCACTCAAGGAAGAGTCCATGGTCGTGACGCCGCAGGCGACGATCTACAATGTGGACGATTTTAAAAAGGCCGGCAAGGTGGAAACGGTACAGGACATACTCAGTGAAGCGCTGGGTATCAGCGTTCTCTCCTCATCCTCTACCCCGGCACAGAATGAAGGGGTCTATATCCGCGGGATGGACCAGTCGCGTTACCAGGTGTTCATGGATGGCCGTCCCATCAGGCTTCACGGAAGCCATGGATATTTTAAGATGGACTGGACGACGCTCCCCATTGACATCATCGAGACCGTCGAGGTCGTTCGCGGAAGCCACTCGCTTCTGTTTCCCTTTTCCATGGGCGGCGCGGTTAACCTGATCACCAGAAAAGGCGAGAAGACCGATGAAGCCAGACCCCATGGATCGGTGCAAACCAATTTCGGTGCCTTTGGTGCCCAAAGTTACAGCGCCAGCGCCAGTGGCGGCATCGATAACGCTATCGGGTATTCGCTCGCTGCCGCCCACAGGGAAGGCGACGGCTATTTGCGGGGCAACGATTACGACACGGACAACGTCAACGGCCGCCTTACACTCTATCTGCCGACTGACGGATCGATCACCTACGGAGTCGACCATGTGGATACCGTTACCGGATATGCGGTCATCAACGATCCCGACGATCCGGCATCCAATTACGACCCGGACTATCCCGTCGTTCGGGCCAGTGAGGTGGACACCTTCAGCCACGATTACGAGGGGACGTGTTATGACGGCGGAAAGAACCAATGGGAAAAGACCGTTAACGACCAGAGTCTTCTTTTCGAGCAACCGCTGCCCATCGGTGAGTTGCGAAGCCAGATTTACAAGCAGTTGTCCAAACGGGATCGATATCGGAATAATGCCGACGGATCGGAAAGTTCAAACTATAAGGAAGAGTACACCCATGGAGCTGCTCTGGATTATTTGAATATAAATGTCCTCGACAGCCATTATTTTTCCCTTGGCGGCGATTATCGCGATCAGGGTACGCCGGACAACAAGGACTTTTATTCCATTACGGCGCTTTACGTCCAGGATGTCTGGGACATTACCCCGGACACGGCCCTGACCTTCGGTACCCGCTGGTATAAATTCGAAAGCGATGCCTACGAATTCGCAAACTCCTCTCAAGCGACCCGACGGGTGGAGCGGGAATGGTGTCCCAAAGCGCGGCTGGATTACAACTGGGATGACAGTTTATCCCTGTATGCCTCAGTCAGCCGCGAAATGCGAATGCCTTGAATTTGAGATCTCTGGAGATGGGCCCGGGCTGGGTCCAACGAAGATTATGCAGCGGCAAATCCCGATTTTAAAACCGAAACATCATGGACGTACGAAGTTGGAGGGATCAAGAAGCTCTGGAAAGACACGAAGTTCAGGGGTGCATTTTACTACTCGGATATCAGCGACTATCAGCAGCACAATTATATCAGCGCTGATGTCTCGGCCCTTGTCTACAACATCGATATGGTCGTATACGGGGTGGAGTTGGAACTGTCGAGAAGTTTCAGGCAGGATCTGAGCGGCTACCTGGCCTATACCTACCAGGACTGGAATGCCGAAAACCACCCCATGGATACCGAGCAAACCCACTATCTGCTCCAAAATCAGCCCCGCAACAAGGTGGTTTTAGGGCTGAACTACAAACTATGGGAAAACGGAGTGGTCGAACTCAACGCCAAGTACATCGGCGAGAGATACAACAAAAGTCACGAAGCCATGGAGGATGTGATTGTTGTAAACGTCGGCGCTCAACACACCTTTAAACTGCCGCATCAATGCGAGCTGGTCTTGAAGGGGTATGTCAACAATGTCACTGACCAGGATTACCAGCTCCGCTACGGTTACGACATGCCCGGCACCAACTGCGGCATTGGAATGACACTCAAATATTAACCCGAAACCTTTGGGGGCCTGCTTGTCTGGCAGGTCTCCAAAGGTTTTTTTATTAAGGCGTATCGCAATGAAGAATCGGAACCAAGTATTCGGTTGGAGTTATCTTTGTAACCTGACGATCTGTATTTTTATGTTTTCATCGCTTGCCTTGACGGCCGATGTGCATGCGGACGGCAAAGTTCAGGGGAAATGCTACGTAATTGGCACAGGACCGGCGGGGCCGGAGCATGCCACGGTAAAAGCCATCGAAACGATAAAAAAAGCGGACTTCATCTTTTGCTCCGATCAGATGCAGGATCGTTTTTCCGACTATCTGAAGGGTAAAACCATCCTCGGCAGTCCCTGGCGGGGCAAATTTAAATATAGTTGGCGGGATCGGGACAAACTGAGTCCCGAGGAAAAAAAGCTCTATGTGGAAGAAAGGATCAACTTCTGGGACCAAACAGCCGCAAGGATCAGGGAGGAAGTGGCCCGGGGTAAAACTGTTGCGATACTGGACAGCGGCGATCCATGCGTATTCGGCCCTTCGCACCGCGTGATCGAGGGGCTCAAAGAGGATGAATTCGAGATCATCCCTGGCCTGGGCTGCTTTCAGGCGTCCATGGCCGCGTTAAAAAAATCGTCGATTCCTGCCTATGACACACGATTCGTCATGCTTACCGCCCCCATGTTTCTTTTCGGTCGGCCGCAGGATGACGCCATTTTGAAGGATCTTTCCAAATATCCGATAACGATGGCCTTCTACATGGCCCTCAACCATGCGGACACACTGATTAACAGTCTTAACAAGTACTATCCCAAAGACCTTCCCGTGGCGGTTGTCTACAATGCAGGTTTTCCGGAAAAAGAGAAAGTGATCATGGGGAACCTGGATACGATACTGGCAAAAATCAAGGCTGAAAAAGAGAACTGGCTGGGAATGATTTTCGTCGGCCGGTGCCTTGAGGGCCAGCCGCAGCGCGGGATGGTCAAGTTCGTATCTCAATGACCTGCCGGAAGATCCGGTTTCTGGATGGATAAAAAACCAATCATTCGATGCAACCCAAAGGCGGTTGAAGAAATACTTGCCAACCGTCTTTTGTTGCTTCTTACCACGCTTTGCATATCGTATGGAGAGAAAAAATGAAGAAAAACGCGCATATCGTTCTAATGTGGGTTGCTGTCCTGCTGGTCGCCATCTGCCCTGCCGCTTACGCCCACAACATTTGGTTGAATCCTTCCAACCAGTTCCCTGAGGTCGGGACAACCGTCGATATTGGTATCGGCTGGGGGCACAAGTTTCCAGCCAACCGGGTCGATGAGGAACTTAAAGAAGGCCGGGTGGAAGCGATTCAGGCGATGGATCCCGACGGGATTGCGGTCGATCTTTCCAAAGTCTCGACCGGTTTGTATCGGCTGAAAATCGACAAGCCGGGGGCCTACCTTGTTACCGCCCGGATCAAACCGGGATTTTTCACGAAGACTCCGAAAGGCCGTGAATGGGGAAACAAGACAACCGTTGCTAATGCCATTAAGTGCACCAACTATCATATCCAGGGCAAAACCATCCTCATTGCCGGCGGAAGCGATAAAAATCTCACCCAAACGGCCGGTCAACCCCTGGAAATCGTCCCGCTTACTGATTTCAAACAAATGAAACCGGGGGACACGCTATCCATCAAGTTGCTGTTTGACGGCAATCCCCTTCCCGATGCAAAAATCAGAGCCACCTACGCCGGGTTCGAAGCCGCTGACACCGCCTCGCGTAAGAATACAGCGAAAGGGCACAAGGGCCACGGCCATAGCCATTTTCCGGTGGAGACCGTCACGGATAACCAGGGCCAGGCCGATCTTAAACTGGAAAAAGCCGGCTACTGGATGATCGTGCTCTCCCATCGCTGCCCTTATTCGGACCCGGCGGTCTGCGATGAGTTTATGCATAATGTGGCGTTTACCTTCGAAGTAAAGTGAGTTACGGAGGGATAAAATTGAAAAGAGAATTGGGGCCGTTCTCGGCAACGGCCCTGGTGATCGCCAATATGGTCGGCACCGGTATTTTCACGACCTCTGGCTTTATCATGGCCGAATTAGGCGATCCCAAGGTCTTGCTTCTGTGCTGGCTGTGCGGCGGTTTGTTCGCCCTTTGCGGCGCGCTTTGCTATGGAGAACTGGGGGCGCGGTTCCCCCGGGCCGGCGGGGAATATGTCTTTTTAAAAGAGAGCCTGGGCAAACCGGTGGGTTTTCTCTCCGGCTGGATCTCCCTGATCGTCGGCTTTTCCGCTCCCATCGCCGCTGCGGCTGTGGCCTTTGCCACGTACCTTTTCCAGGCGTTTTCGGTTTCCATGGCGCACGGCGTCGACCCGTCGCTATTCGGCAGCCGATTTGCGTTCCTGTCGCCCGTGACCCTGACCGCCATCGGTGTGATTGGCCTTCTCTCTTTTCTCCATTACCATAGCCTACGCATCGGCAGCCGGGTGCAAAACGGACTGACCCTGTTCAAGATCGCATTGGTGATCGCGTTCATCGGCGCCGGGTTCCTGCTGGGAGACGGCTCCAGAGACCATCTTTTGGCTGCGGCACCGATCCCCTGGTCAGCTGAGAAGTTCGCCGTTGCCCTGATTTTCGTCTCCTTCGCCTACAGCGGGTGGAATGCATCTGCGTATCTGGGGAGCGAAATCACCGCTCCCCAAAGAAATATTCCGCTTTCCCTTCTCACCGGCACCGTTGTTGTGGTGGTCTTGTATCTGCTGCTCAACCTGGTTTACCTTTACGCCCTGCCTCCCGAAGCCATGCAAGGCGTTCTGGAGATCGGCGCCAAGTCGGCGGAATCTCTTTTCGGGCTGGACATCAGCCGCCTTTTCAGTGGCGCGGTCGCTTTGGGTCTTTTGTCCGTAATGAGCGCCATGATTCTCACCGGACCGAGGATTTACTATGCCATGTCCAGGGACCGCGTTTTTTTCGATCTGTTCGGCAAACTGAGCCAAAATCGTCAGACACCGGCCGCATCCATTGCGCTGCAGGCCGCCATTGCCATAGTGATGGTGGTCTCGGCATCCTTCGAAACCCTTTTGCTGTATATCGGCTTCACGCTCTCGCTGTTTGCCATGCTCACCGTCATCGGGCTGATGCGCATCCGCCGATTCTCTTCATCCGTCGGGCCTGCCTATCGCACATTCGCCTACCCACTGACGCCGCTTTTGTTTATTCTCAGCAATTTATGGATCATCTTTTTCTCCATCAAAAGCCGGCCGGTTACCGCCCTTTATGGATTCGGCACCATCGGCTTGGGGGCTGTAGCCTACATCTTTTTCGATCATATGCATCGATCAAAAAATCGTGCACTCTCGGCAAATGAGACAATTAAAAGGAAAGCGAAATGAAGCCTATTCTCATATTTCTCACCGGAATGGTCGTTGCGATGGCAACCGTCTCCGAGGGCCTGTGTCATGGCGTCGAAGGCTATGTTGAAACGGTCGAGGGCTATTGCATAACGGCCATGTATGACGACGGCGAATTGATGAGCTATGCCGCCGTTGAAATCAAAGCCCCCGGGGCGGAGATCGTCTTTCAAACCGGTCGGACGGATCGCAACGGCCGTTTCATGATCCTGACGGACAAACCGGGAACCTGGCAGGCGGCGGTCAGCGACGGTATGGGACACCGCCTGGCCCTCGATTTCGAAGTCATTCCCGAAGGCGAGAATCAACCGAAAGATCAATCCGTTGCCCCGATATCTACCGGCAAAACGAGTCGACCGATTAAAACGATTGCAGGCCTGTCGATTATCTTCGGTTTGTGCGGCTTTTTTTACGGCTGGAAAGCACGGCGCGCGAAGAACGGTTCCTGACAACCAACGGACACCTAAAATGCTTTCTCTTTTCGTGGCCGGTTGTTTTTTTCTGTCCGGAATGGCCGGTCTGGTCTACGAAGTCATCTGGGTCCGGTTGATCGAAACACTCACCGGCGGCGCACCATTTGCCGTAGCCACGGTGCTGTGCGTGTTCATGGCCGGAATGGCCCTGGGAAGCTATCTGGCCGGACATGTGGTAGACCGACTTTCCGGGCGCGGTGTGCTTCTGTCTCTCTATGGCCTGCTTGAAATCGGCATCGGGGTTTGTGCCGTGGCCGTGCCCTTCATGATCCAGGCCGCTGCCCCGCTCTACCAAACGATTTATAGCCGGCTGCCGCCTGGCTTCTGGGGCTGTCGGATGGCCGCCTTTCTGGGTTTTGTCCTCATTCTGGCGGTGCCCGCAGGGCTCATGGGAGCCGCACTGCCGGTGTTGTGCCGCTTTTATGTTCTGCGCCTGGATCACGTAGGTGCCCGAACCGGCCTGCTGTACGGGCTCAACACCGCGGGTGCGGCGTTAGGGGTGATCCTGTGTGGATTCTTGCTGATCGAAACCCTTGGGGTATCGACCACCCTTGGGATGTTTGCCTGCCTCAACATCTTGATCGGCCTGTCCTGTATTGCAGTCTCTCGCTTTGCAGCCGGTGAGGGCAGCCGGCCGGCAGAACCACTGGAACCTGTATTACCGAATCCGAGAGCGAAAAATAGCGCCTTCCAAGTAAAGATGCGCTGGGGCGTTTCGCTTTTCGCCGTGTCCGGGTTTTGCGCCATGGCCTACGAAGTTTTCTGGACGCGCCTGCTCGGCCTCGTCGCCGGCCCCACCACCTATTGTTTCACCCTCGTGGTGGCCACCTTTATCGTCGGCCTGGCCGCTGGCAGCCTGCTCTTCTCCTGCCGGGCCGATCACGTCGGCCATCCGCTCATCTGGCTGGCCGGCACCCAGGCCGCCGCCTTCTTGACAGCACTTGGCGTCAGCCAACTATTGGGAAACGGTCAATTTGTTTTCGCCAGGTTGGATCATGCGTTTCCAAGTCATTTTCTCAATCTTGTTCCGTTTCAAGCCATCGTGTCGTTCGGCCTGATGCTGGTGCCGACCCTTTTCCTGGGCGCTGCCTTTCCGCTGGTGAACCGTCTTTGCATCCAAACGCTGGCCGATACGGGGCGATCCGTGGGAACTGCCTATGCCCTGAACACCGTGGGTGGATTGCTCGGTTCTTTTGTTGCCGGGTTTGTGCTGATTCCCTGGTTAGGAGAGATGAACGGCCTGCGTCTGATTCTCTCGATCCAATTCCTGGCGGCCGGTTTTGCGCTGCTGGATATTACAAGACTTGAAAAAAGCGACAATCGGATACGACTGGCCGTTGTGGGGCTGATGGGCGTCGGGTTGCTGCTGGTCGCACACTATCCAAGCTTGCGCACCGATCTGCTCTTTCGGATCGGGTAGCCGGATTCCGTTGCCCTTCGGTCAGGGTTGAATCGCAGCATATGGTTCGAAACACTGGTCGGCAGCGGCCGGTGGATCTCCGGCCGCTGCCGGGCATTGTCAGTCAATTCCCAAGATGCAAAACTGGCTCTCTCACGCCTCGAACAAAATTCGATGATCCACCAGATTCATCCGCTTGAGCTTTCCCTTGACGGTCATCTGGTCGCCAAAGATCCCCACCAGGCGGAACGTACCGTCTGGCTCGGGTTCCACGAGATCGACCGATTCCATCAACAGAATTTCCTCATCGTTTTTTACCATATAGGCGTTGGCTTCACACATGATCGAGTACCTCCTTTAAACGCTTTTCTACCAGTTCCTGCACCAGGTGAGGCAGCGGTTCGGAAACGACCCCGACGATCTCGGCATTTTCCTGAAACAGGGGCAGCAATAGCTTGAACGCCTCGCTGGAGGTCACTGCCTCGGCCATACGTGGCGTCACCTCGCCAAGCATAGCATTGGCCCAGGTGATGGAGACCGGACCGATGATGCACTCCACTGATTCCGTGGTGTGGCAGATGGCATTCTCCCCTGATGCGCAGCGGTTGGCTCCGGCCCGCAGCATCTGGGATGCGGCAATAGCATTGGTACCCAGAGCGATCAGTTCGATCGATTCGCCATGGGCCGTTCTGAGGTATTTGATCACCGTTGAACCGATGCCGCCCCCCTGTCCGTCAATTACACAAATCCGTTTTCTCACTGGCGCCTTCACTGGTTGAAACCAATCTTCATTCAAAATAAAAAGGCCACGCGTCCGGCTCCGGGTTCTTCCCTGCCGATGCCTTCGTGGCCTTAAAAAAAATCCGATTATCTGTGTCTAACGCAGCGCCTTCGTGACGCTTACTTAGTGCCCACTCAGAAATGAACACTGCTTAGTCGATCTTTTACCCGCAGCCACCTGTCAAGTCAAGCGGTTTCGGTCGGCGCTTACCGGGCAACCTCCTTTCTACCGGCTATTGAAAAGAAAAATATCATCTTCCCCATGCATCCAAATTATGAATTGGACTTCGCCAGTTTTTCATGAAAATGAGTTTATACTCAAAAGAAACCAATTCAATCAGGATGCGGTATCTGTAACATTCAAACGCCCGGTTCGGGTCAAAAAAGAAAGGGAGCAACATGAATAAAGGATCGCGGATCATTGGCAAGAAGAACATTTCACTGATGCTGGGTGCGGTTTGCCTGCTGATGTCGCTGGTGGTGGCTGCGCCGGCTCAAAGCGAAGGAATTCTCGACCGGATCGAAAAGACCGGCAAGGTTACCATGGGGTTTCGGGAAGGCTCCGTTCCTTTCGGCTTCATGAATGAAAAAGGCCAGTGGGTCGGCTTCGGCGTGGATCTGGGTCAGGAAATCGTCAACGCCCTCAGCACCCATTTTGGCAAGGAGATTGAACTGGTAAGGCAGCCCATCAATCCCAAAACCCGCATTCCGTTGGTGATTAACGGGACCGTCGATATCGGTATCGGTTCGACGACGATTACCCTGGCCAGGGAAAAGGTGGTCGATTTCAGCCTGCCCTATTTTCTCACCGGCACCCGGATTATTGTTCCCAAAGACAGTTCCATCAAAGACTTTCCGGACCTGGCCGGTAAACGCGTGGGAATGGGCAGCGGATCGACCGCCAATATCAAAGGCATCGACCGGGCCGTCGCCTCCGGCTTGATTCAGCCCACGTGCCAGAAGGTGCTTTTCGAAGAGCACAACAAAGGCTTTCTGGCCCTTCAACAGGGTAAAATCCATGCCTACTTTACCGATGCCAGCATTCTGGCAGGTATGAAAGCCAAAGCCCGCAATCCCGAGGACTGGAAAATTGTCGGTCGATATCTGACCTACGAGCCCTACGGCATCATTCTTCCCGAAAATCAGGGCGAATGGCGGGATTTCGTCAACGAAACGCTGATTCAAACCATTAAAAGCGGCAAATTCGAAAAAATCTACGCCAAGTGGTTCGGCCCGGAGGGTGTCGTGCCCCTGCCCATGAGCGACGAGTACAAAACACTGCTCAAGGCTTTGAGTTATCCGGATTAGTAGAAAAAAATGACCCGGGCCGAGGCTCTCTATTACGGGAGGCCTCGGCCATCTTCTTTCTGACCGTATCGGTTTTTGGGTGGATTACCTTTGGGTTTATTGGAATATACGTTTGACTGGACGGTACTCTGGCGCGCACCATACGGCCGGATGTTTCTGGATGGGACCCTTACCACCCTAAAGCTTTCCACCATGGCCTGGGTCATCGCCGTGGCGGTGGGAATTCTGGTGGCCCTTTTGCGGGTTTCCCGGTCGCCATGGCTGCGATTTGTCGGCTTCGCCTACGTCCAGTTCTTTCGCAACACCCCGCTGCTGGTACAGCTTTTCTTCTGGTATTACGCCGCTCCGCTACTGCTGCCGGAATCCGCACAGGCGTGGCTCTACGACAACGTACCCGATTACTCCTTCTGGGCGGGCAGCGCGGCGCTGGGCATCTACACGGCCTCCCGGGTCGCCGAACAATTCCGCTCCGGCCTTGCGGCCATCCCGAGGGACCAGTACCAGGCGGCCTACTCCATGGGCCTGAACACCTATCAGACCTATCGCTATGTCATCCTGCCCTATGCATGCCGAATCATTCTGCCGCCCTTTACCACCGAATTTCTTACCTGCTTTAAGAATTCGGCCCTGACCATGACCATCGGCGTCATGGAAATTACCCACACTGCCTATTACATCGACTCGTTTACCTGGCACGGACTGGAGACCACCACAGGGGCCA
Organism: Desulfosarcina widdelii; assembly: GCF_009688965.1. Lineage (GTDB taxonomy): Bacteria > Desulfobacterota > Desulfobacteria > Desulfobacterales > Desulfosarcinaceae > Desulfosarcina > Desulfosarcina widdelii. The sequence goes on from NZ_AP021875.1 coordinate 2,884,474, forward strand.
GCCTGGTTTATCTCTCCATCGCCATCTGCGTGGCATTTTTCATGTCGCTGGTCGAAAAGCGGACCGCCATCCCCGGCATGATCGTCAGGGAGCAATAGAAAATGGATCTGGCAGTCATTGCCGAAAACGCGGCTTTCATGGCCGCAGGCCTTTTGGTGACGGTCCAGTTGGCCCTGATCGCCCTTTGCGGCGGCCTGCTGCTGGGCTTGCTTCTGGCCGCGGGCCGCCTATCGCGTGTTGTATGGTTTTACTATCCGGCCTCCCTGTATGTCCATTTTATGCGCGGGCTGCCATTGATCCTAGTCATCTTCTGGATCTATTTTCTCTTCCCCGTGCTTACGGGCAAAAAACTGGACGCCTTCTGGGCCGCCGCCGTTTCCTTTATCGTTTACGAGGCCTCGTATTTTGCGGAAATCATCCGGGCCGGGATTCAATCCATCCCGGATGGCCAGGCCCAGGCGGCGCTCTCCAGCGGGCTGACGACCTGGCAGAGCGCCCGCTATGTGATTCTGCCCCAGGCACTGCGAAACATGGTGCCGTCTCTGGTTACCCAGGCGGTGATCATCTTCCAGGATACCTCCCTGGCCTACGTCATCGGGCTGAGGGATTTTTTGCGGCGCGTCAACCTGGTGGATGCACGCGAGGCGCGTTCGGTGGAACTCTACCTGTTTGCCGGGCTGGTCTATCTGATCGTCTGCTCGGCGGGCACGCTCTTGAGCCATCGCCTGGAAAAACACAAACAGCATGCGGTATAATCGGGCAGGCAAACCCATAAGGAGCAATCATGAAGCATGATATCACCCTTTCCATTTTGTGCGAAGACCAGGCGAAAATGGGATTCCTGGATAAAAAATTTATCGGCCAGCATGGATTCTCCGTTTTCATCGAAGCGGAAAAACGGATTTTATTCGATACCGGCGCCTCGGATGTTTTCATGCACAACGCCGCCCTGCTGGATATCGATCCGCATACGGCCGACTGGATTGTGCTGAGCCACGGGCATTGGGACCACACTGACGGGCTTCGGGCATTGCCTGAAAAAGGAGAGAAGAATCTTCTGGCCCACCCCGGGATTTTTGTGGACCGGCGAAAAGCCAACGGCGCGTACAACGGGATGGCCTGCACCCGGCAGGAACTTGAACGGCGCTTCAACCTGATTCTGTCGAAAGAACCTTACCGGATTTGCGAGGCCATTTACTTTCTGGGGGAGATCCCCAGATTGAATGACTTCGAATCGCGGCAGACAGCCTTTTTTCATATGGAGGAAACCCAGCGGCATGAGGATTTCATTATGGATGACAGCGCCCTTGCCATCGAAACCGAAAAGGGCCTGGTAATCGTTACCGGATGCTCCCATGCCGGTATCTGCAATATCGTCGAACATGCCAGACAGGTCACCGGCCAACGCCATGTCCATATGGTTCTCGGGGGATTTCACCTGATGGGGGATTCAACCCAACTGCGAAAGACCATCGACTATTTTAAAAAGAACACCGTGGAACATCTATATCCCATGCATTGTACGACTCTACCCGCTCTGGCAGAATTTCACAACGCGTTCGGAATCGAAAAGTTGTGTGCCGGCGACACCCTTTCCCTTGATTGATGATGTAACGTTTTCCGTTGCGTTCGTTCTATATTGGAGTCGATATGGACATGCCGGAAAGACCGCATTACTATAATACCGGCCGCCATCACGGCTGGCGAGTCGACCCGTTGAAACGCAGACGAAATCAGGATGCCCGGTTCGAGGGAAAAGGAAAAAAACATGAACATTCGAAAAGCAACTTCTTTGACCGCAGCGCTGTCGTTTGTCTTGATGGTCCTTACCAGTATTGTCTTGTATATCGTTCCCCACGGCCGGGTGGCTTACTGGGCGAACTGGAAGTTGTGGGGGCTGTCCAAAACGGACTGGGGCGACATCCATATCAACCTGGGTCTTCTTTTCCTTATCGCCCTGTTTCTCCATATCTACTACAACTGGAAGCCGCTGATTGCGTACCTGAAAAACAAGGCCAAACAGCTGACGGTTTTCACACCAGAATTTAACGCAGCACTTCTCATTACCATTGCATGCGTTGTGTGCACCTATTTTTCGGTGCCTCCGTTCAGTTGGGTGATCACCCTGAATGGACAGATCAAGGATAGCGGAACGGCAAAATACGGGGAACCGCCTTACGGCCATGCCGAACTGTCCTCTTTGCAGATTTTCGCCAAAAAGATGAACCTGGACCTCGATAAAAGCATGCAGATGCTGGAGGCAGCCGGATACCCGGCGGCCAATGCGGACATGACCCTGCAGGCGATCGCCGATCAATACAACCGGTCCCCCCAGCAGATTTACGAAATCTTTAAAACGGCAGCAATGGTTCTCCCCTCCACTGGAGAGGGCTCGAGCCTGCTTCCCGAAGACCCCCAGCCGGGGACCGGCAACCTGACGCTCGACCAATTCTGCACCCGCCATGGCCTGGACATGGCCAAAGTGATTCAGGGCCTGGCAGGCAAAGGAATCGAAGCTTCCGGAGAACTGACGCTGAAAGAAATTGCCAGCCGCAGCCAGAGCAGCCCCACCGATATTTATGAACGCATCAAGGCTATTGTCCAGAAATAAACCGGCGCCGATTGTCAGCGCTGTAAATGGATGCCATGGGTAAAAGCACGAAAAGGAGCGACAACGTAAACTCCTGTTTTTAGGATGATCAATTGCTTTGAATCCTGGGTAGTGCTATGGCTAACAGGAAAGGAGTGCCCTATGAAATCCATTCCTCGCCGCAGTTTCCTGAAGTTTCTTGCCTTCTCGACGGTCTCGCCGTCGCTGTTCCCCGCCATCGTCAACGCCGATGCTTGCAAGGTGCAGCATCCCATCATGCCACCGGACAACCGGTATCCGGGACGATGCCCGGTTTGCGGCATGATCCGCCCCATGTGGGCCCGAACATGGATCACGTTTTCTCCCGTCATGGAGGTGTCCCAGGTCTGCTCCTTTCATTGCCTGGCCGACTGGGCGCTTAAATCCGGCCAGGACCCGGAGCAGGTCATGCTCACGATCTATCACCATCCGGAGAAGTCCATCCCGGCCGAAAAGGCATTTATCGTCATGGGATCCACCGCGGCCGGAACCATGAGCCCGGTTTCCAAAGTCGTCTTTGCCGCAAAATCCGAAGCCGATGCTTTTAAGGCAACCTGCGGCGGCACGGTGGTCGACTATCCCAGGGCGCTGCTCACCGCAAAAGTGAGTGTGGCTCAGGAAAACCAAACGATCAACAAACGCCGGATCGAGAAAGGCAAAATCCTCGAGCCGAAACAGGAAGACAACTGTGTGGTCTGTGGAATGTTCCCGGCGCGCTACCCTTACGGAAAGTGCCAGATTCAAACAAAAGACGGAAAAACCCTGCACTTTTGTTCCACCCAGTGCCTGTTCGCCTTTCTGGGAAGACAGAACGCTTATATCGACGATCCGGTAACGCCGCTTATCGTGTGGGTGGTTGATCGAAGTTCAGGGATGTGGATCAGCGGCCGCACCGCTTTTTACGTGATCGGCTCGTCCAAGGTTTTCGGTCCCATGGGGCACGAGGCCTTTCCGTTCGCACTGCTTGAAGATGCCAAAACCTTTGCCGTGGAGAACGACGGTAAAGCTGTGGTTTACGGGGATGTGACCATCGACAAAATCGTCCCCCAATGGAACTACAAGACCGAATAGGCGCAACGATGCACATCCATTAAGGGCCAAATTCGCTCAATCCCTTCGTTAAATAAAAACCATTCTGCGCCTTGATTCCAGGGGGATCTTTTTTACAAATGGTCACAAGTCAGGCGGGTCAGTCCGTTACGTGAAGCTGCCGCTCGGCGTCTTCGAATAGCGACCGGGTCCGGGAAACCATTTCGTAATAATGGCGGACAACATCAGCCCGAAAATCCTTGTGGACGTGGTCGATAACGTTTTTTGCTCTTTTGAACTGGGCCATGCAGCCTGCCCAGCCTTCGTATAGCTTTCGGCGCGGCAAGACGGAAGTAGCTTTTACCAGATCTGCCTGCCGGCCGATATAGGCGCGGGTTTTCTCATAAATGTCGTCGAGTGTGGACGAAACGGCATCCACTTTAAGGGTTTCCTGGGTGATGACATAAAAATGGTGCCCCATCACGGCATGGGTGATGGCCTCGGCAAACAGGCTGGGCCGCCGAATCAGGTTGCGGCCCACGAATTTGAGGTACTGCCAGCCATACTGGGTAAAAGGCTGGATCGCAATGGATTTGAGCAGCGCCCGGATTTCATACAGACGCAACGGTCGCCGCGGATAACTGGTGCCCTGCAACCGCGCCAGCAGCGTTTCGCAGCGGGCAAAATAATTCTTCAAATTTGCATCGTACAGGGTGCCCAGAACCTTTTTATAGCCTTGTTTCAAGATGTCCGGCGGCAGGGTCGTGGCAACGTTGGTACACATGGTGTGAGTGTTGCTGCCCGTCAGATTGCCTTCGACGATCCGGCCATCTTTTTCCAGCCTCCGGTAAAGTTTCGTTCCTGGAAGCGCGGTAAGGACGCCGACCATGGCCTTGGGGATGCCGGCAGCCTGGATAAAATCGATTTGACGGTCGAAGATGTCCTCGGTATCACTGTCGAATCCAAGGATAAAACCTGCCGTCACTTCAATTCCGTGCTGCTGAATTGTGCGTACCGCTTCCAGCAAATCACATTTCAAATTCTGACGTTTGCCGGTTTCGGAGAGGCTCTTTTTCGATGGCGTTTCGATCCCGACGAAAACCTGACCGAAACCGACGGCGTTCATGCCGTCCATCAATTCCGGATCGTCGGCCATGTTGATGCTGGCCTCCGTGTAAAAATCGAACACGAACCGATTTTCGTCTTCCCACTGTCCTATGGCCGGCAGCAGTTCTCTTTTCACTCTGGTTTTATTGCCGATGAAGTTGTCATCCACAATAAAAATGGAGCCCCGCCAGCCCAGGCGATATAGGGCGTCGATTTCCCGAACCATGCTTTCGGCGGATTTGAGCCGCGGTTTGTTGCCGTACATGATCCAGATGTCGCAGAATTCGCAGTTGAACGGGCAGCCCCGGGAGTACTGAATGGCCATGGAACCGTATCGATTCATCTTCAGCAGATCGAAGCGCGGCACCACCGTGTGGGTGATGTCGGGTTTTTGCTTGGCCCGGTATACTCTGCCGGCGATCCCGTTTTCGAGATCGGCCAGAAAATCGGGCAAAACGGCCTCCGCCTCTCCGAGCACGAAATGGTCCACCCCTTGGATTTCTTCGTGACTGGCGGTGGGATAGGGTCCGCCGGCCACAACCGGCGTGCCTGCCTTTCGGCACATCCGGATAATGTCCGCAAGGGAGTCTTTCTGGATGATCATGGCCGATACGAAGACCGCATCGGCCCATTCGAGATCGCTTTGCTTCAGCGGTTCGATGTTCATGTCGACCAGCTTCAAGTCAAACCGCTTGGGCAGCAGCGCGGCAATGGTAATCAGGCCCAGCGGCGGCAAGGCGGCAGACCGGTTGATAAATCGCAGCGAGTATTCGAAACTCCAGTAGGTGTTTTTGGGAATTTCAGGATAGACCAACAGAATGTTTTTCAGCCAGGGCATAATTTCCCTCTATTGGCGATTGGAATTTTTCATAACAGACATTCAGGGATTTGACGAATATTGTTGACTTGCGTGAAGCTTATCTCGGAAGCGATTATAACCAAACCAAAGGGGGAGAATACAATATAAAAATAGCTTGTTACATTTGTTTTACAAAGACGGGGAAATTAAAGGCGCACGGAAAGGCAGAGGATTTGATCTCAAATTCTACCGGCCAGCAGTTGGAAAGGAAGATTCTGGCATCATCATAAAAAATGGCGTAACATGGATCAATGTCAGATCAGATACCCTGACTCTTTCACGCCAAAAGGACTACCGAATGAACGATCAATTAAAATATGAAAATATGCTGAAAAAGGTCAGGCGCCTCGAAGAAGAGGTTAAAAATTATCAAGCCCTTATCGAAAACACCCCGGATCTTTTTTACCGGACGGATCTTCATGGCAGGATAACATTCATATCCCCATCCGTTTACAGGCTCTCTGGATATTCCATCGTGGAGGCCACCGGAATGAAAATGGCAGAAGAGATTTACCTGGTTCCGGAAGAACGGGAAACATTTTTAAATCTCCTTCAAAAGGAAGGTCATGTTGCCAATTTCGAGGCCCGGCTGAAGCGCAAGGATGGGTCGATATGGTGGGCTTCGACAAATGCGCATTTTCTCAAAAACAAAGCAGGGGAAATCATCGGCGTGGAAGGTATCACACGCGATATCAGCGACATTAAAGCTGCAGGAAAAGCGTTGCGTGAGAGTGAAGAGCAATTTCGACTGGCATTCCACACCAGTCCGGACTCGGTCAACTTAAACAGGGCCACCGACGGCATGTTCGTCGATATCAATGAAGGTTTCACGAAATTAATGGGTTTTACTAAGGAGGATGTCAGCGGGAAAAGTTCTCTCTCCTTGAATATCTGGAAAAATCCGAATGACCGGCAACGACTGGTCGATGCCTTGACCAGAGATGGCTTCGTAGAAAACCTCGAGGCAGAGTTTGTGACTAAAAGCGGAGAAGTCAAGGTAGGCCTGATGTCCGCCCGTTTCTTACGGATCAACGAAGAAGATCTCATTTTGACGATAACCCGGGACATCACCGAGTGGAAGAAGATGCGAGAAATGATGGTGCAGAATGAAAAAATGCTCTCGGTGGGTGGGCTGGCCGCAGGCATGGCTCATGAGATCAATAATCCTCTGGCCGGCATCCTGCAGAATGCTTCCGTATTGGCCAACCGGCTGACCGGAGACTTGCCTGCCAACCATAAAGCTGCAGAAGCCGCCGGAACGAGTCTATCGGCCATCCAAAAATACCTGCAACTGCGCAGGCTTCCGGAAATGATAGAAAACATACGCAGTTCAGGGCGCATGGCTGCGGAAATCGTCAGCAACATGCTGAGCTTTGCCCGCAAGAGTGAAAAGATGGTCTCAAGCCACGACATCGGCATACTATTAGATCAGACCCTGGATCTGCTAAAAACCGATTATGACATGAAGAAGCATTACGATTTCAAACAGGTCAGAATCGTTCGGGAATATGACGAGACTGTCGGTCCGATTCCCTGCGAGGCCAGCAAGCTTCAGCAAGTGTTTATGAACATTCTAAAAAATGGTGCCGAGGCGATGGCTGAAATGAAAGATGCAGCCATCCAGCCCACATTTGTTCTGAGAGTTCAGGATGACGGCACCTGGATAAAAGTGGAAATCGAAGACAATGGACCGGGCATGGATGCAAAAACCCGCCGCCGAATTTTCGAACCTTTTTACACCACAAAACCATTGGATAAAGGAACGGGCTTGGGCCTGTCAGTCTCCTACTTTATCGTCACGGAAGACCACGATGGTAAAATAAGCGTTGAAGATGCCCGGGGCAAAGGCACCTGCTTTGTTATCCGGCTGCCGAAAACCAGGGCTGAAGAGAAGTCCTTACCGATTGGTTAATCTATATTGGCTTCACGGCACGGATATCGGCGGACGAAACATATTTTTCGACCCCGCTTCCAGGAAACCAACCACTTACCAACGCCTTGCTGTGAGCCTTGAGTTCGATTTTGACATTCTCGAATCCTGCTTCTTCCAAAAAGCATCGGAGCCTATCCGTGCGTTCTGCTCCGGCAATGCACCCGGTTATCAGTGCCGCCTGTTCGCGCATGGAATCCGGCATTTCTGCTGTCGCGACCACATCGGAAACAAATAAACGGCCCCCTGGTTTCAACACGCGGCAAGCATCCTTGAAAACCTGCTGCTTTTCGGGCGAAAGGTTGACCACGCAGTTGGAAATTATGATATCCACGCTGTTGTCGGCAACAGGCAAGTGCTCGATCTCCCCCAATCGAAATTCGACATTGGCGACGCCCATCTTCACCGCGTTCTTTCTGGCTTTCGATAACATCTCAGGTGTCATGTCCACGCCAATCACCCGGCCCTTTTCGCCAACCTTCTGCGCAGCAAGAAAGCAATCGAACCCAGCCCCACTGCCCAGGTCCAGAACGACATCACCGAGCTGGAGTTCACCGATGGCGGTCGGGTTTCCGCAGCCCAAACCGAGATTGGCGCCTTCGATAACGCTGCCCAGTTCCTTGTCGGAATAGCCCATGATCCGGTTCACCTGCTCGATGCTGTCGGAATTCGACCCGCAACATCCTCCGGCATTGTGGGGTGTACACCCACAGCCTGTTCCCGTCGCTGCATGGGCATATCGACCTCTTACCATTTGACGCAGCATATCCGCATTTTCATTTTTCTCGGCATTTTCATTTTTCATGGCTGATCCCACCTATTTTTGGATATTCGCTCTCAAAAGGGTTATCCCTTCCTCCCGAGCCTTGAGAATGGTCTTGATGGCTATGCCGTCAAACTCGAGACGCGGCAGGATATGCGCGTTGAGCGCTTTTCGGTATAGCAGGTACTCGTCCTTGCCGGATATGTTGGCCGTCACTTTTTCCGTATAGAGAAAGTCGTCGATCGGACCGTTTTTCCCATTCTGGTTGCCCTCGGAAAGGTCCACCCGTTGGTCTTCGAAAACGAGGAAACAGTGCACCATGGGCAGGTACGGAAGATTGTACCGGTCCAGGATGGGCTTTGTCCCGGTCACGAGTGCTTCAATCATGGCATAGATGCCGATGTGTTTGTCGATGGCAATCTCCAACTCGGTGGCCAGCGTGGCAATGACCGCATGCTTGGTGGTGCAACTGCCCATCTTCTCCTTGAACAGGATCATTGGATCTTCCCGGTCGGAGTTATAGCCGTAAGGCAATTCATGCACGTAGCGGCAGGCATGATGGAAATCGTCAATGTCCATGCTTAGAAAAGTGCGGGCCATGGGTCCGTTATCCATGATCGGCTTGTCGGGAAACACTGTATAGGGCTGCATTCTTCTCTGTCCCTTCGTTTGGGTACGCAAAATGGAGCAAAATCAGGAGCACTCTTCCAATCCGGCTGGCCGACGGCGAACATGGCAAACGCCGGTCACCGTGTTGACCGCATGGGGAAAATACTTCCGTTTGAACCAGAACGCCACATTCACTAATCCGATCAGCACCGGCACCTCGACCAGGGGACCGATTACCGCGGCAAAGGCCTGACCGGAATCGATGCCGAAAACGGCCACGGCCACGGCGATGGCCAGCTCGAAATTATTGGAGGCCGCCGTGAAACTCAACGTGGTGGACTGTTCGTAGGTGGCCCCCACCTTCATGGACAGGTAAAAAGAAACGAAAAACATCACTACGAAATAGATGCAAAGGGGAATGGCAATGCGGAAGACATCCAGAGGAAGCTGTACGATGTGTTCCCCTTTGAGGGAAAACATCACGAAAATTGTAAAGAGCAGCGCAATCAGGGTAATCGGGCTGATTTTGGGAATAAACGTTTGCTCGTACCACCGGGCGCCTTTGAGTTTCAAACCGATGAAGCGGGAAGCCATCCCGCCGATAAAAGGGATGCCCAGGTAAATAAAAACGCTCTCGGCAATCTGGCCGATGGAAATATCGACCGCCATTCCCTGCATGCCAAACCATTGCGGCAGAACCGTGATAAACACATAGGCGTATATCGAAAAGAAAAGCACCTGAAAAATCGAATTGAATGCCACCAGCCCGGCGCAGTACTCACGGTCTCCGGCGGCCAGGTCATTCCAGACGATTACCATGGCAATGCAGCGGGCCAGCCCGATCAGGATCAGGCCGACCATGTACTCATGGTGCCCGGAGAGAAAGGCGATGGCCAACAGGAACATCAACACCGGACCGATGATCCAGTTCTGGATCAGGGAAAGGAGCAGCACCTTGACGTTGCGGAAAACCTGCGGCAGTTGTTCGTATTTTACCTTGGCCAGCGGCGGGTACATCATCAGGATCAGCCCGACGGCAATGGGGATATTTGTGGTTCCCACCTGAAAGTAGTCGATCACGTCCCGAACACCGGGGAAAAGATATCCTCCGATGACACCGGCAAACATCGCCAGAAAAATCCAGAGGGTCAGAAACCGGTCGAGGAAAGAGAGTTTTCTGGTTTGTGAATCGCCCATGGTTACATTCCTCTATTTGCTCCTGAGAGAATTTGGCTTTCAGGAATCACTGGCAACAAGCCGTCTCCAACGATACCGACAGAATGCGCGCCAGTTTTTCCCGATCCGCCTTGATGACGGGCTCATCCGAAACGGACTGAACGATCCAATCCAGCGCTTGCGTTACGATTTTTGATGCCTCCAGCCCGCGATTCAACCGGTAGTGCATCCAGCGTCCATCTTTACGCACTTTAACCAGACGGGCATTTTTTAGCAAAAACAGATGCTTGGAAACCGTCGAGGGCGCCAGTTCAAGCAGTTCGTTGATGTTGCAGACGCACAATTCATCGTGGGCGTGCAGCGCCATTAAGATTCTGATTCTGTTTTCGTCGGAAACGGCCTTGGTGATATTCATGAATGAAAGCATGTTATATCCTTTAATTCGCCAATTAACGAAATATCAAACATAGTAGCTCCCTTTTCACCTTTGTCAAACGTTATTTAAACTTGGTCCTTTTGGCTGCATTAATTTTAATGTACAGTGCCACCAGCTAAAGGATCGAGAAAGCGCCGATCAATAGCTCCGTCGTCTTCACCGATTTCGAACTTTTGTTTGATCCAATGGCAAGGATATCTATCCTGCGTTTTCCATACGCATGAACTTGTTTGTCGCAGTCACGCTCTACGCCCAGGCCGCGATTGATGTTTTGTAATGCATGCACACCCGGCGCATGGCGGTAAACAGAAAGGGTTCCCATGCTGATCAATCTGCTCTACGGACTGCCTGCCATGGGCGCCTGTCTGCTGTTGCAGTCCTTGCTGGTCATAGCGGCGTTTCGCTATTACGCCCACCGTCGCCCCTCAGTCAGACAGTCATCCTTCTGGCCGACCATGCGGGTGATCAACGGCGTGATGCTGATTCTGGTTATCGGCAACATTGCCCAAGTGGCAATCTGGGCCTTGCTGAATCTTTTTCTCGGAGAGTTTTCCATGTTCGGAGACGCCGTTTATCACTCGGCGGTCAATTTCACCACCCTTGGCTACGGTGACATTATCATGTCGGAAAAACATCGGCTGTTGGGCCCCCTGGAAGCCATCAACGGTGTGCTGATGATCGGGGTGTCCACCGCCGTATTGATGGCGTTTTTCCAGGATGCCATGAAAAAGACCTTCTTGGCACGGCGGAAAAAATAAGAAAGGAGTCGGCAATGAAATCCATGACGATATCCCTATTGGTCGGCTTTGTCTTTCTGGGCTGCGCAGCCGGCATGTCTGGCGAGCAGCCTGCACGCAGCAAAGATCCACAGATGGTAATCGGCAAAACGTGGCAGTGGGTCTCGACGGTCACACCGGTCGAGAAAATCACGGCGGCGGCTCCGGAGCGCTACACCATCCTCTTGCAGGAAGACGGGAACATCCGGGCGCGTTTTGACTGCAACAAAGGTGGGGGTAGATATACCCTGTCCGAGGGCCGGCTTTCTTTCGGGCCGCTGATGTCGACCCGCATGGCCTGCCCGCCAGACACCCAGGATGCGCCGTTTATGCGCGATCTGCAGCGAGTCAGCTCGTTTTTTGTGGAAAATGGCGAACTGTACCTGGAACTGCCGATGGACAGCGGCACCATGCGGTTCCGCCAGGCACCGTGATGTCTAAACAGACCCTTCGAAACATGCATTTCCGGCATCATTGCCCGAGGAGGGCACACGTGCGTTTGTTCTCCAATAAGTTGTCGGCCATCTCCTGGTTGGTCTGCTGCTTATTGTTGGTTGCCGGCTGCGCAAACCTTCCCAAGGATATCGAACGCCCATCGTCATACGCCATCGAAGATGGGAATGAAACCCGCCTCGGCAAAACCTTAGCCGCTGATCTCGCCACTCACCCGAACCAGTCGGGTGTGGTTCTGTTGGGAGGCGGCCTGGATGCATTTGTCGGCCGTATCGTTTTAGCCAACCTGGCCGAACGCAGTATCGACGTGCAGTACTATATGTTTCACCAGGATACGGTGGGCCAACTGCTCATCGACAGATTGATCAATGCCGCCGACCGGGGGGTACGGGTGCGCATGCTCATCGACGACATCTATGCCAGCGATGCCGACGATATCTGGACGGCGCTGGACGCTCACCCGAAAATGGAAGTGCGTCTGTTCAATCCCTTCGTTCGAGACGCATCGAAGAATCTGCAGTGGATCACGCGTTTCAAGGACGTCAACTATCGCATGCACAGCAAGTCGTTTACAGTGGACAACCAGGCCACCATCGTGGGCGGTCGCAACATCGGTGACGAGTACTTCGATGCCAATCCCGATTTGGCCTTTGCCGATCTCGACCTTTTGACCGTCGGCCCGGCAGTACCCGACGTATCCGAAGCCTTCGACGCGTATTGGAACAGCAAGTGGGCCTATCCGGTTTCGGCTCTGACCGGGCCCGCCACCTCCGAACAGTTGAACGCTCTGAGGGCACGCATGGCCGCATTTTCGAAAAGTGAAACCGCGGCCACCTATATCGGAGCCCTGAAAGACTCGCCCCTGGCCCGATCCCTGCGTACCGGGAGCGCTCAATTCAGATGGGCCGAGGCCAAGGTGATCCACGATTCGCCTGAGAAAAAGGAGCGTGGAGAAGACTGGCAATCGGAGCTGCTCATTTCACAATTGTGGCCCGCCATGGAGAAGGCCGCCGATGAACTGCTCATCGTTTCCCCCTATTTCGTTCCCGGGAAAAAGGGCGCAAAAGCGTTGTGCGACCTCAGCCGGAAAGGGGTGAAGGTGCGCATTCTGACCAACTCCCTGGCCTCCAATGATGTGTCCGCCGTGCACGCCGGCTACGCCCGGTATCGAAAAAAGCTGATCAGGTCCGGGGTGACGCTGTATGAACTGGACGAAGCGATCAAGAAGGAGGTAAAAAAGAAGTTCTTCTGGCTGCCGGGGCTGAGCAAATCGAGCCTGCACGCCAAAACCATGGTGATCGACCGCAAGACCATGTTCGTGGGATCCATGAACCTGGACCAGCGATCCCTTAACATTAACAATGAGATCGGCGTCCTGTTTTTCAATCCGGAAATCGCCGGCCAAAGCGCCGATGCCTTTGACCGCAACATCGAGAAGGTGGCCTTCCGCCTTGAACTCCAAAAAAGCAGCAGCGGTGCCGAATCGATTCGCTGGCATATAAAAAGGGGTGATGACGAAATTGTATACAATAGCGAACCATATGCAACCTTCTGGAAAAAATTGGGCGTGGGATTGATTCGCTTGCTGCCAGTGGAATCTCTGCTTTAATAATGCCAGACGGGTCAATGGCCGCCGCTTCCTTTTTCTTTACCGACGACTAAAAACGCACCGTAAGCATTTTAGATATCCCGAATGCAACTCAGTTGGTATGAGCAGATTTACAAATAAGTTAAGGGCATTAAAAGAAATGGGAGCACAGCGGAATCCGAGACATCCATTTACTGGTCTGTATCCGCACTGAAGTTAAAGTGAGATTACATAATCCCGTCTATCCCAACATTTGACAGGGCTGGCCAACTCAATGTAATCTCTAAATAATCCAGTTTAGATGAATCTGCATAGTCAATCATTGTTCAGCGATAGAATCGTTGGGAAATAATGAGCACAACGCAACCAATAACACGCTATGCCAAGAGCGGTGACGTCCACATTGCCTACCAAGTGACGGGTGAAGGCCCAATTGATCTGGTGTTCGTGCCCGGATTCGTTTCCCATGTGGAGGCCAACTGGCAGGCCCCAAACAGCGAGAAGTTTTTCAGCAGACTTGCGTCATTTTCCCGATTAATCCTTTTCGACAAGCGGGGCACGGGACTCTCGGACCGTAGCTCGCAGCTCTTTACGCTTGAACAGAGGATGGACGATGTTCGTGCGGTCATGGACGCGGTAGGATCTGAACGTGCAGCAATTTTCGGGATTTCCGAAGGAGGGCCAATGTCGATCCTCTTCGCTGCAACTTATCCCGAACGGACCAAGGCGCTTGTCATGTACGGCACCTATGCCAAACGAGCTTGGGCAGATGATCACCCATTTGGCTGGAAGGACGAGGATTGGGCTATGTTCTTCACCAATGTCGACAGCTACTGGGGGACGCCGCGTGGCATCGATCTAAACGTTTGGGCACCGAGTGTTGCAAACGACGAGCTTGCTTGCTTAAAGGTCGCTGAGTACATGCGGGCAGCCGCGAGCCCGGGAGCTGTCAAAGCCGTGATGCAGATGAATCGTGAAATTGATGTCCGGAGCGTACTGCCAACAGTCCGCGTACCGACGCTAATCGCCCATCGCACCCGGGATAGGAACATCAGCATCGAGCAGGCTCGTTACATGGTCGAGCGGATGCCAAATGCGAGGTTTGCCGAACTGCCAGGAGAAGACCACATCCCCTGGTTTGGCGACAGGGATACCCTGATAGGTGAGGTCGAGGAATTTTTAACAGGAGTACGCCATGAGCCCGAAGCAGACCGGGTGCTCGCAACGGTGTTGTTTACGGATATTGTCGATGCGACAAAACGCGCAGCCGAGTTGGGAGATAAACAATGGCGCGACCTCCTCGCACGTCATCATAGTCTTATTCGGAGAGAGCTGAGCCGGTTTCGTGGGCGAGAAATCGACACCGCAGGAGATGGGTTTTTTGTAACGTTTGACGGCCCTGCACGTGCCATTCGCTGCGCGAAGGCCATCCAGAAAACAGTCACGCAGTTGGGGCTAACCGTTCGCGTGGGACTGCATACGGGCGAGTGTGAAGTGATGGATGAGAAGGTCACCGGAATTGCCGTGCATATTGGGGCACGTGTAATGAGCCACGCCACGGCAGGTGAGGTTATCGTTTCCAGCACCGTTAAAGACTTGGTTGCCGGATCTGGCATAGGGTTTGTTGATCGCGGTGCTTATGAGTTGAAAGGGGTTCCCGGTAAATGGCGTATATTTGCGGTGAAAGGTTAAATGCGGCACTACTTTGTCTAACCCAGAGAAAATGTGCCCTGGCAAGGATTTTCACACTATCACTCAAATACCGCGCCTGACGGCCGGCCTTAATCCAAATATCTCAAACTAAAAGCCAGATTGACGTAACGGCAGATCGCCGCAATCCCGTAAATCCGAAATCGATTTCAGTGCCTGTACAGATTACAATACCTCATCGAATGTTTAGCCTAATTGCAGTTAGATTGAGTGTACCAAAAGCAAACACGTAACGTAAAAAGCCTTCAAGATATAATCTTGAAGGCTTTTCGCAAACAATGGTTAATATTGATGGTTTCTCAAAAATTAGTAAATTCCAAATCGGCGTCATTCCGGCGGATGCCGGCGCACGTAGTGACGCTTTAGTGCTATCCAGTCATTTCAATGCCTTCTGTATGCCGGATCAAGCCCGGCATGACGAGCCTGGAATTTTTTACGAGACTGTCAATATCGGTTACCGTTGAAGTTCAGTCTCCATGGCATCCTCTACCCGCATGTGCTGGGTATGCCAGATGTTGTTTTCGCCCATGTAGGTCTCCATGTTGCGGCTTCCCAGGTGGGCGACCATTTCAATATCGTCCTGGGCCTTTTCGGTATTGTCCATTTTAGCGTGAAGCGTCGCCCGGCTATAGTATGCGGCCCCGTATTCAGGGTCCTGTTCGATAGCCCGGTCGAAGTCGGCCAGAGCGGTCCGGTCGTCCCGGCGCTTCTCGCTGACCAGTCCCCGCATGTGATAGGCGCGGGCGTACCCGGGATCGATGGCAACAGCCCGGTCAAAATCGTTCCAGGCCTGGTCGAGCATGTCCAATTTAAGGTAAGCCGCCCCTCGGCTGACAAGCGCCAGGGCGTTTTTGTCATCACTGTCAAGACAGCGGGTGAACAGTTCGATGCTTTTCTCGTAGCGGCCGCCAACGAATTCCTGCACGCCCGTTTCGAACCACTGCGTCGATGTTTGATTTTCTGTCATGGTTTCTTCCTCCTTTATGCATACAGCCCAGTTGTGGGTGGCTGGTTAAAATCCAATTTTTATTTTGCAAACCATTATCAGGTCCTCGATGTAAGGCCTGTAATCCGATCAATATTAAAAAGATAACGACGTGAGATAGCTTTTCAACGTTCGGAGGCGGGGAGCCGGTAGTAGTGTATTGGGAGGAAATTGGCAGGCGTGCGGTCACCCCCGGCAAACGTTTCCGGTTGCGGGGGTGACTGCAAGAGCAACGTTAGAACGGCCAGAATCCGCTGTCGTTCCAGATACGTTCTTTCAGCTCCGCATCGATGGCGGCGAGAAAATCCAGGTGCTCTTTCTCCCAATCCGCCAGCCAGCGGTAGAGTTTTTTCTCTTCCGGATCCTGGGCCTCATCGCTGCGCCGGGAATATAGCGCGATCGCCCGCTCTTCCATGAGCATGGCCGCCGAAATAGCCGCGGCCTCGAAATCCGCTGCGGCGATGCGATCCTTGACCTCCGGCGTCAATACCTTCTGGGAAACGGCGCCCGTTGCCGAGGTGTCCGGCGCCTTGAAAGATCCGCTCTCCTTGAACGCCTTGTACTGGTCGGAAAGGATTTTGACGTGCTGGACTTCCTCGGCAGCCATTGTCTCGAAAAATTCCTTTACGTCGGTATTGGTGGATTGATCGGCAACTGTACGGTAAAAGGCCTTGCCCCGCTTTTCCAGCAGGATCGCACTTTTCAGGATATCCAGGGTACTGTTTTCCGTCATCGGTCTCTCCTCGTTTTTTCGTGTGGTCCGCTTTTGTCTCACTTGATACCCGGGTAAAATAACAACGCCAAGCCCGATGGCAATGCCCCCTGGCAATTAAGGGGTCGGCGTGAGTGTTCTACCGGTCGCCTACCATTCGCTGTGCAGTTGCCGTTCGATCTCCGGCCAACGGTTCTTGAGGTTGGCGATGGCATCCATGGCAATGTCCAGGTGGATTTCCATGTGAAGCTTATAAATTTCATCATGCAGTTTTTTGTCCTTGATTCCCCGCCGCTGCAACGGCATGTCGGACACCAGCATGATCGATCCGATGGGTACCTCATATCGGTAGGCCACGGAAAAAAGCGTGGCCAACTCCATCTCGATGGCCAGGATGCGCTGGTTGCGCAAGCACTCCACGAAATCTTCGTCAAACTCCCAGAGGCGCCGGTCGGTGGTGTACACGATGCCGCAGCGCGGGGTGATTTTGCGGGCCTTGACGGCGCCAAGACAAAGCAGGTTCACCGACATGGCCGGCAGAGCGGGAAATTCGACGGGCAGGTAGTGGCGGCTGGTGCCCTCCCCCCGGATGGCCGCCGTGGGCACCACAAAATCCCCCACCTCCAGGATATCGTCGATGCCGCCGCACATCCCCAGCATGATCACCGACTTGAGATTGTCCAGGTAGGCCAGACCATTGATCACCAGGGCCGCCTGGGGTGAGCCGATACCGAAATCGATCATGGTGCAGTCCAGATCGGGCGCGTTGGCGATGCGGAAGTTGCCCTCCAGAATCTCGCATCCGGCCCGTTCGGAAAAGGCCTTGATATACTGCCGGAAATTGGTAATCAACACGTGGCTGCAAAACTTGTCCAACGGGCAATTGGTATAACGCTCCAACGTCTGCCGGATGTACTCGTGCTCTTTGAGGCTCATCGCATCTCCCGTCTGATTGTGGCAACCGAAAATCAACGCAATCTACAGCATAAGAATAGACCGTTTTGACCGCCAAATGTCAATCATTTACAAACGAAACTATACAGCCCTTCCGAACGCCTGCCCGGCCATTTCCCGGTTGCGGGGGCGGAAGGTGCCGTCGGCCTTCTCCTTGCGCATCACCTGCTGGAACAGGTTGGACATTTTCATGTTCTGGGATTCGGTCCGGTAGAAGCTGTCCCAGGCATGGGTCAACAGCTCCTGGAGGCGGTCGACGCTCATGTTTTTGGGCTGAAACACCACCTTGTCGGCCGTGTATTCATCCCAATCATAGGAGAGAATCCGGTCCTGACGTTTGAGATCGGTCCAGGCCTTGGTATGGGGAAAGGGGGTCAGCACCGTGAATTCGGCCAGATCCAGGTCGATCTCCAGGAGAAAATCGATCAGCCGCAGAATACTGTCTTCGGTGTGGGTGTCCAGTCCCAGCAGGATGGTGCCCTCCACGCCGATGCCGTAATCATGGTAGCGTTTGATCCGCTCCCGGATGTAATCCGAGGTGTCGAAAACCGCCTGGTAAACGTACCAGGCACCGGCCTGGGCCGCCAGGTCCAGCACCTCGGGTTTGTCTTCGATGGGATGGCAGCACCATTTCTTCTTCAGCGGAATCATCTCGCGAAACAGGTCCTTCTCCCACTGGGTGTCCTGGGCCAGCGAGTTGTCCACGATGAAAAGCCGATTGTTGTCAATGGCCGCCATCTCAGCAACGGCCTTGTCCACCGGACGGGGTCGGAATTTCCGCCCTCCAAGATAGGCCACGCAGCACGGATAGCAGTTGTAGCGGCACCCCCGCGAGGCATGCACCAGATCGACCATCTGGATGCCCCGGTAGTTGTACAACTCTCTTTTGAGAATATCCCTGCGGGCCGGGCCGACCATTTCCACCGGCGGCGGGTCGCCGAGGTAGTCATAGACCGGTTTCAGACAGCCGGCCTTCAGATCGGCAAACACCTTCTCCATGCGCCCCTCGGCCTCACCAAGAAAAACCGCGTCGGCATGGTCCCGGGTCTGTTCGGCGTGCAGCATGGTAGCGATGCCGCCGAAGATCACCGGCACCCCTTTGGCCCGGTAGCGGTCGCCAATCTCCCAACCCCGTTTCACCTGGACGGTGAGCATCATGGAAATACCCACAACATCCGCCTCGTCATCGAAATCGATGGTCTCCAGATTCTCGTCGATAAATTCGACATCCACGTCATCGGGCAGGGCGGCGGCAAAGACCACCGGGCCGTGGGGGGGCAGGTGAAACTCAGTCTGGCGCATGAGCTTGGGCCAGCGGGGATAGATCAGTTTTAATTTCATGGAACGTAAACCTCAAAAAATATGTGCGTATATTTATGCAAGCGCTGTTTCTCTATCCAGGCGGCTCTTGTATCGAAACCGCCTCCACGAGTGTCATCGTCAGCCGATATCCATGGCTGCCAAGTGCCTGGAGTACGATTTTCCGTGAAAATCCGTCGGCATTCGGCGCATCGGCGGTCATGGTGCGCATCGGATAGCCCCGCGAATCGTATTGGCGCATCCGCCAACCGCCGTCGGGCCCTTCCATCAAGTCCACCGTCCGATTGCGTTCCGCACGATACCGGCAGCCGCGGCTTCCATCCTCGAAAATGCCGCAGGTTGTCTCTCCCTCGGGTTCGACAAACAAAAAGCGAATGTCGTCCATGACTCCCTTAGCGAAATTCTCATCGTCAAAAGGGCCGAAGGCGCGTTTCACGGTTACCCGGCCGTAATCCACGGCTTCGAAAAGCACGAATCCTTCAAGGGTCATCACCGCACATCGAATGGAATCGTCCTCGGGGGAGAGAATGACAACACCGGTGAAAGTCGCCTGGCGGCCGCCCTGGATGTTGGCGCTGATGGTGTGCACCATTTGCCAGCCGCCCTCGGGGAAATGAGAGCGGCAGTTCCCTGCACAAACGGTCTCCCGGTCCGCATCCAGGGGCTGCATGGCCTGCATGGAGGCACAGGCCGCCAGCAGCAGCGCGGCGATCAAAGCCAGGATCGTCCTCACTGCACTTCCCTGAACAGGCGATCCTCGATAACCGGATTGACCTGAATGTCGGTGAACTGCATGCGGGTGTATGCCTTTTCGCCTTCGAAAATCAGCACCTGCTCGATCACTCCCGGCTGCTCGGAAAGGAGCAGTTCGATTCGCTGGATGAAGCGCGCCATGCCCTCGTCCTTGGGGATCAGCACAATACGGCCATTTTCTTCCAGGCGGGCATCGAACATCGGATTGTCCTCGAAACGGCCGCTGAGCCATCCGCCGATCTCCGGCATCACGAACTGCATGGCCTGCATGCGGGCGCCAGCATCTTCCACCAGCCCCTGTTCGGACTCGACGAAACGCCGGGCCTTTCCGTCGACCATGAGAAGAACGCTTTTGACCGGTGAAAAATACTCCCAGCGCAATGAATCGGGGCGCCGGTAGACGAACCGGCCGTTGGACACCAGTGGCTTGGCCAGAATCGGCAGATGCTTTTCCTGAACGAAATCGGCGCTGATGGAGTTCACGTCTTCAGCCGCAGCCCGGATGCCTTCCCAACTGTCCGCCCAGCCCAGGCAAAGCCCGGCGGACAGGATCAGAAGAAGCAATAAAAGCCGCCTGATGACGTATTTGTTTTTAGTTGCGATTTTATCCATCGTACCGCGGCCGGAAGCCGCTCCAACCTCCTGAATGGATTTGTTCGGAAACAGCAAATTCTGTTCGAGATCAATGCTCGGCAAAAAGCAGCAATAGCATCCAACCAGTTATAAAATTTTACTTAGAACGCGAATTGGGGCTTTTTCTGTTCAGATGGGGTAGCTTGGGGTTCAGGCCAAGGCCGCAGCGACACCGACACCACAGGCGTAGCAGCGCTGCGTCGAGGATGGCGGTGGAGTGAGAACGCCGGCATTACCTAAATGTAGCCTTCACGTTGGTTGCGGTACCCTATCCTTCAAAAAAAAGTCACCCTCTGTATCGACATCTTCGTGTCTGTTCAGAATGGGTAGCTTATGGTTCAGGTCAAGGCCGCAGCGACGTTGAAACCGCAGGCGTAGCGGCGCGCTACGTTGAGGATTTCAACGGAGTGAGAACGCCGACCTGGGCCATAAGATGCCCGTTCTGAATAGACACGTCAGTGCATGCCTCCGTTTACCTCAATAACCTGCCCGCAAACATAAGACGCATCGTCCGAACAGAGGAAGCGCACCACCCGGGCCACCTCTTCGGGAGCCCCCACCCGGGCCAAGGGGATTATCGACTTGATGTTGGCCAGCGGCAGATCCCGAGTCATGTCGGTATCGATCAGTCCCGGCGCCACCACGTTCACACGTATGCCCAGCCGGGCGACTTCGGCGGCCAGGCTGCGACTGGCGCCAATAAGTCCTGCCTTGGCGGCGCTGTAATTGGCCTGGCCCCGGTTGGCGATCAGGCCCGACACCGAGGCAATGGACACTACGCAGCCTTTGCGCTGGCGAACCATCTTCTCGATTACCGGCCGGGTCACGTTGAAAAAACCGTCCAAGGTAGTATCGACCACCTTGCTCCAGTTTTCCCGGGACATCATCAGAAACAGCCCGTCGGCCGTAACGCCTGCATTGTTCACCAGGACATCCAAGCTGTCGACATCCTCGAGCAGCGATTCGATGGCCTCCAAAACGGCCTGACCGTCGCGCACGTCAAAACCCAGAATGCGGCCGCTGCCGCCCTCGCTCTCGATCAGGGCCAGGGTTTCCAAGGCCCCCTTTTCGTCGGTATTGAAATTAACGGCCACCTCGTAACCGCTACGGCCCAGTTCCACACAGATAGCCCGACCAATGCCCTTGGACCCTCCGGTTACCAATGCCACCGGTCGTTTTTCGTCCGTCTTCATAAGCCTGCCTCATCAACTATGGGATTACTTGGCTTCCATTACCTGTAAAGTGACTTCCGCTGCAATGGCGCCGTCGATGGTCGCCGAGCCGGCAATTTCCCGCAGGTCATCGAAAACAAAGGCATTTTTCGCCGTCGTCGTGATGCGTTTACCCAGAGCAATGGCCGCCGTATGGAAAACCGCCTGTTTCACCCCCACCAGCCAGCCGCCGTTATCTTCGCCGGCGCCTCTCTCTTTCAGTCGCGTCAACCCGTTGTGGATGCCAGAGGTCTGGGCCACCAGCTCAATCAAGATCAGCGGATTGCAAAATCCGTCTTTGAAAAGCGGCCAGTCTTCCCTGACCACGGAAAGCGCCGTTGCCTGCCGGTCGTCCACCTCCAGGATCTCGTCCACCAGCAGCATTCGACCCCGGTGGGGCAGCAGGGTTTCGATGGTCAGGTTGGCAAAATCCGGTCCGGCAGGTGTCATGATGGGCGAAAAGGCTTGAAAAGGGTTTGGATCGTTTATAGTATGACGGTTTTCGGAAAACGGATATTACACGACTTGCCTACGCCTGTAAAGGAAATGAGAGAGATGCAAGAACGGATCAACGAACTGCGGCAAAAAATTGTTCAGGCCCTGAATCTGCAGGATATCGCACCGGAGGAAATCGACCCGGACGAACAACTGGTGGGGGGGCGATTGGGCATCGACTCCATTGATGTACTGGAAATGGTCATGATGGTGGAAAAGGATTACGGACTGACCATCGACAACCGTGAACTGGGCGCCCGGGTGTTCGCTTCGGTACGGGCGCTGGCCGCTTTCATCGAAAATCCAACCGCCGAGACCCCGAATTAGCTGTCGCTATCTTGTATCCAGAAAATCGCCCATGAAGATTTTGCTGGTTTCCGCAAACACGCTCAAAGCACCCTACCCGGTCTACCCGTTGGGATTGGATCACGTGGCGGGGTCCATCGATGGGCGCCACCAGGTGCGCATCGCGGACCTCAACAGCCTGAACCACGACCAGGCGCTGCCTGACGCCATCCGGGAATTTGCGCCTCACCTTATCGGGATTTCCCTTCGCAACATCGATAACACAGACACCACGGATCCACGTGGATTTATAGGGGGCTATCGAGCGTTGATGGACACCGTCCGGCAAACATCCACAGCGCCGGTGGTGTTGGGAGGCAGCGGTTTCACCCTGTTCCCCCGACGCGTGCTGGCCGAACTGGGCGCCGAATACGGCATCGTGGGCGAAGGTGAGCGCCTGAATCTGCTGATCGACGCCTTGGAGGCCGGGCAAAATCCCGCAGCGGTTCCCGGCGTGATCCTGCCCCAAAGCCCGGAAGCCAATGTTCCGCCGCCCTGGCCCGGCGACCGCAAGCCGCGGCCCCGGCAAGTTTCGGACCATCTGCCCTGGTACCTGGAACACGGCGCCATGCTGAATCTGCAGACCAAGCGGGGCTGCCCCTTTCGATGCATCTATTGCACCTATCCGCTGATCGAAGGCCGCAAGCTGCGTCGGGTAGCGCCCGAAGATGCGGCCCGCACCGCCGTGGAACTGGAGGCCGCCGGCGCCCGCTACCTGTACATCACCGATTCGTCCTTCAACGCCGATGTGGAACACTCCCTGGCGGTGGCCCGGGCCTTTAAAAAAGAAGGATTGACCATTCCCTGGGGGGCCTTTTTTACCCCCCTGCCCCTGCCGGACGGCTACTTCGATACCCTGGCGGCAGCGGGACTCAAGCACGTGGAATTCGGTACCGATACCCTTTGCAGCGAGGTGATCCGGTCCTACAAAAAACCGTTTACCGTAGAACAGGTTCTGGACGCCCACCAGGCGGGTCTGGATGCCGGCTGCCACGTGGCGCACTACTTTCTGCTGGGCGGTCCCGGGGAAACCCGGCAGACGCTGGAAGCCACCCTGGACAATATCGAAAGGCTTAAGAGAACGGTACTGTTCTTTTTCTGCGGCATGCGGGTCTATCCCCATACCCAACTGTACCGGCAATGCCTGGAAGATGGACAACTTGAAACCGGCAGGGACCTGCTGGAACCCGTTTTTTACCGAAACCTTTCGCTGGATGCCGACGACATAGAACAGCAGGTGGTCGAGAAAGCCAAAGGGCGCCTCAACTGGGTGGTCGGCGCGGGTGGAGACGACACGGCCGATATTGTCCGGCGCATGTATGCCAAGGGGTTCTCCGGCCCCTTGTGGGAGTATCTGATCCGCTGATCGTTAGGCGATTCGGGGTCGAGCCAATGGCCGCCTTTAAAAGGTTAGAAAAAGCGATGACACTGTGGTATGAAATGGGGTTTGACGATCCGGTCGATTCCCGTTGGGAAGAAGGCGAAATCCGTGCCCGAATTCGAGTGCCGGCCGATTCGCCCTGGTTCGACGGCCACTTCCCCGGAGAACCGGTGCTTCCCGGAATCGCGCAGTTGGGCATGGTCCACGACCTGCTCTGCCGGGCATTCGACCAACAACTGCCTGTGGCACGGGTAAGCCGGGTGCGGTTCAGGCAGATGATCCGGCCCGAACAGCAACTGACCCTGACCGTGCAGCGCGATGAAGCCGCCGGCAGCCATCGGTTTCGCATCACCGGGGACGAGGGATCGATTTGCACCGGCCAGCTTCTGCTGGCGGACGGAAGAGACGGAAAAAACGCCCCTGATGGGACGTTCAGCACTACCGAAAATTAGAAATCCCTTTCCGGCGTTCGGAGGATGCGCTGCGGACAGGGTCAAAGGAGATCGACGAAAATGGCAGTTAAAACGGATGATATCATCCTGCGTATCGCGGAAATCATGATCGACGAACTCAAGCTGGAGGATGTCACCCCGGAAACCTTCGACCCGGACATCGACCTGGTGGATGAAGTGGGCATCGACAGCATGGACCTGGCCACCGTGGCCCTGGTGCTTCGGGACGAATATGCGGTGCGCATCGATGAGGACGACTACCCCAAACTGACCACGGTGCGTCTGATCGGGGAATATATCGAGAAAAAACTGGCAGCCTGATTGTTTCATGGATTCTACACCGACCTGGAAATTTTCGGATCTGATCGCCGACGCCGAAGTCAAGGCGCGCTGGGAAAAGGTGCGCCAATACTTTTTCCTGCGCGAATCCACCTACGATATGACCCGGCGCTGCAACATCCGCTGCAACGGCTGCTACTATTACGAAGGTGACAAGCAGCACACCCGGGACAATACCCGTGCCGAGGATTGGCGCGAGCTGATGCAAGCCGAGAAGGCGCGGGGCATTACCTTCGTGGTGCTGGCTGGCGCCGAGCCCTCCCTGGTGCCGGACCTGTGTCAGGCGTGCTTCGATGAGATCCAGTTGGGCTGCATCGCCACCAACGGGCTGGAGCGCATCCCGGACTCCGTGGGGTACCGCCTGCACATCTCCGTATGGGGCGACGACGAAAGCAGCCGCAAAACCCGCCATGCCGAACGGATGCTGGTTCGCCAACTGGGAAACTACGCCGGCGATCCCCGGGCGGTCTTCGTCTACACCTTCACGCGGCACAACATCGACCAAGCCGAAACGGTGGTCCGGACGCTGGCCGATCACGGCGCCCGGGTGACCTTCAACATGTTCAGCGCACCGGTAGGGTACCAGGGCGATCTGCGCCACACACCGATCAGCCTGGCCGAGACCCGTC
Organism: Desulfosarcina widdelii; assembly: GCF_009688965.1. Taxonomy (GTDB): domain Bacteria; phylum Desulfobacterota; class Desulfobacteria; order Desulfobacterales; family Desulfosarcinaceae; genus Desulfosarcina; species Desulfosarcina widdelii. Next base: position 2,909,748 of record NZ_AP021875.1, read on the forward strand.
GGACCATGGTCGACCTGTTGCAGCGCTATCCGCAGACCGTTTTGTTCTCCCGGTACAGCGCCATGGCCCACACCCACGAAAAAGGGCTGCACGACCTTTTCCGCTGCCCCTATCCCCGGCAGAATCCCAGCACCGACGTCGGATTAGGCCGCTCCTTTCGTCAGTACCGCACGGATTTGACCTGGGACCGGGCCGCCGCCTGCTGTGTACCGGATACGGACTGCGCGGACTGCCGGCACTACGCCGCGGCCAGTGCAGTGGTTACCGCCCGTCTGTTCCGCCATGCGTTAGATCCGGACACCTTTCGCTCCTGGCTGGATTTTGTGGACACCTATCTGGCGGTCTGGGTCCAGGGCTACGAAAAGGGAAAGAATCTGTGCGACCGGTGGATATCGCCGCCGGGAGAGGAACTGACCGCCAATTAGCAAGCTAAAACTTGAGGGAAGGTTTCGTAAGAAGCCCGAGATCAAGGCTTGCGAATCCCGAGGAGCGAGGCGTATCAGGAAACCGTCGCAGTGACGAAGGATTCGCGTAACGCCGATATCGGGCTTCTTACGAAACCGCCAAGGATAAAAAATAATGAAAACCGTCAGCTCTCTGCTGGACGACCACTGGTACGCCCGCTATAAAAAAATCTCCAAGCTCAATATCCGCAGCTCCATCTACGACGTGACCAATCGCTGCAACCTGCGCTGCAAGGGCTGTTTCTTCTTCTCTTCCGGCGAACACAAGGCCGCTGAAGAGGAAATGGACATCTCCAGGTGGGAAGCGTTTATCGACAAGGAGATGGAGCGCGGGGTGAATCTGGCCATTCTCATCGGCGGTGAACCGACGCTGTGCCTCGACCGGGTGGAAGCCTTTTACAAGCGCCTGCCGACCTTTTGTGCGACCAACGGCATCATCAAGGTGCCCCGGGACCGCTTTCCCGACATGATGGTGGGCATCAGCCTCTGGGGCGACGAAGAGGACGAAAAGCTGCTGCGGGGCAAGGATGCCTTTTCCATCTCGTCCAAAAATTATGAAGGCGACCCTTACACCTACTATCTGTATACCATCACTCCCAAACAACTGGGAAAGACCGAACGGATCATCCGTAAAATAAGAGATGCTGGCCTCAAGGTACACATGCAGCTTTTGTCCAATGACGAAGGCGTGGACGGGTTCAGTTGGCAACCCGAAGAGTTGGAACAGATTCGTCAGGAGATGGACGAGGTCCTGGACCGATATCCGGAAACGGTGATTTCCTCCAAATATTACCACGAAATCATCACCACCGGGAAAATGATGGGCCGGCCCTTTGGCTGGATGGAATGTCCTTCGGTGACCGAGCCGCTGGACAAACGCGATCCCGCGCCGCGCCGGCTGACCCGTTTCATCCGCTGGGCGTCGGACCTGAAAACCATGCACCGCTGCTGCACCTCGGAAACCCGCGACTGCAGCACCTGCAAGGACGGAGCGGCCCACATGAGCTGGGTGATGGTCAACAAACGCGCCCACATGAAAAGCACCCGGGACCTTCAGAACTGGATCGAGATTTACGAGATGTTTGCCAAGCTGTATCAGTTCATTCCCTGGTAATTTCTAGAGGCGGTTCCGTAAAGGGACCTTCCAACGGCAGTTAGATGAATAGCGATAACGGATAGTTATTCAATGCCCGACGACCCCATCGTCATTCTCAGCTATGACGCGGTCTCCCCTCTGGGGATCGATCTCGAAGAGCAATGGCAAAACGCCCTGGCCGGGACCAGCGGTATCGGGCCGTTGACCCGCTTCGACATGACCGATGACTTTCCCGTGCGCATCGCCGGCCAGGCGCCGTCCATCGACGATCTGCCCTACGATTTTCTGAAACCCCGCGAAAAGGCCCGCTGGCCGTCCCCCATCTTCCGGTACGCCCTGCTCACTGTCACCCGGGCCATGCGGAAAAGCGGGATAGAGATTACGCCGGATATCGCCGCGCGGGTGGCCGTGACTTTCAGCAGCGCCATCGGCGGCCTGGACGTCGTGCTGGCGGCGGATCGCAACCTGATGGGCCGCGGCAAGCTCCCACCGCCGTTCGTCAATCCCAATGCCTGCATCAACATGATCGGCGGCAGGGTCTCCATGCACACCGGGGCCACGGGCCCTATTACGGCCACGATCACCGCCTGCGCCACCGGCGTGACCTCCATGATCGTGGGCGCCATGCTGATCAACGAAAACCGCGCGGATGCGGCCATCTGCGGTGCCGTGGACTTCCCGCTGACCGAGCCCATCGTGGCCGGGTTCGGCACTATGGGCGGAGCCTTTGTGCCCAAGGAGGGCGAAGCCGAGCAGCCACCCCAAGAGGCCAGCCGGCCCTTTTCCCGCAACCGTCGAGGATTCGTGGTCTCCGAAGGCTCCGGCTGCATCGTCATCGCCAGAAAATCCTTTGCCCGGGCCCACGGCTTGGCCATTGCCGCCGAAATCGCCGGCTGGGCTATGACCTCGGACGCCTTTCACCACGTGGCGCCCAACCTGGAAACGGTTCGCCGCTGCATTTCCGAAAGCATTGCCCATGCCGGTATTTCCCCGGACCGGATCGATGCCGTCAATGTCCACGCCGCTTCCACCCGGGTGGGCGATGAAGTGGAGGCCCAAGCCCTGAAAGAGGTTTTCGGGCAACAGATGCCGCCGGTCACGGCCAACAAGTCCATGCTCGGACATGCCATGGGCGCCGCCAGCGCCATCGAATCGATCCTGGCGGTCAGGGGCATGCAGGCCGGCATGCTGCCCCCCACGATCAACTACAACCCCGATCCGGATCTGGATCTGGAAGGTGTGGTCGCCACGAAGCAGACGGTCGCTCAGGAATATGTGCTGAAAAATGCGTTCGGTTTTGGCGGGTGTAATGCGTGTGTGGTTTTTAAACGATTGTGATACAAACAAGCTTGGAAGAGATATCCGTTCTCCGGAATTTGGCTATTTTCAAGTGTTAAGTTCTAAGTGATTAAGTTTTAAGTTAATGGTTTCTATCTATTTTTGATGAAATTGCAAAAAATCGAGGATGTCATATTTTCGTCATTCCGGCGCAGGCCGGAATCCAGTCTTTTCAATGATTTCTGGATACCGGATCAAGTCCGGCATGACGGGTTCGGTACTTTTTTCGAGGCCATCTATTTAAAATCGACAACATTCCTTCCCTTAACACGTAAAACTTAACACTCTTAGATAGTTATCATATTCATAATACATGCAAACTATGCCGATATTGGCAAGATACCAAACAATATGAAACCACCCCAAAATCGCCGCGTTTTCGTCGTCGGCTACGACGCCGCCACCTGCCTGGGCAGCACCTTCGAGGCCACCTGGCAGCGGGCCGTGCGCGGCGAAGCCGGCTTCCGCAAAATCACCCGCTGTGAAACCACTTCGCGCAGCAATGTCGTCGGCGAAATTCCCGACTGGCACCCCGAGGACCTGCCCTTCATCGACAAAAGGGACTGCCGCAACTGGAACGCGGACTATGTCCTGCTGACCATGGTGGTGTGCAAACGGGCCCTGGACCATGCCGGCCTGACCATCGACGAGCGCACCGGGCCGCGGACCGCCTGCCTGGTAGGCTCGGCCCTGAACGGCACCGACGCCTACCGCATCGCCATGGACAACTACCTGACCCAGGGTCCCACCAAGGTCAGCCCCTACCTGCTGCCCAATCTGTGCGCCAACCTGCCGTCGGGCAAGGCCGGCATGCTGCTGGGGTTTACCGGGCCGATCTTCTCTCCCCAGGGGGCCTGCGCTTCGGGCAACCACGCCATTGGCATCGGCGCCCGCATGATCCGCGACGGGGAATGCGACTTCGTCCTGGCCGGGGGCGTGGAAACCTGCCTGACGCCGGAGATCGTCCAGGGGTTTGCCAACATGTGGGCCACTATCAAAGTCGGTCCCAATGACCGGGCCTTCAACGATCCCAGCCAGGCTTCGCGTCCCTTTTCGGTGGACCGGCGGGGCATTGTGCTGGGCGAAGGCGGCGGCATCCTGGTGCTGGCCGCCGAAGAGGCCGTCGCAGCACTGGGTCTGACGCCGCGGGCCGAGGTGCTGGGGGTGGGCTGGACCTCCGACGCCCATCACTTCACCCTGCCCAACCAGCAAACCATTGTCCGGGCCATCGTCCAGGCCATCGAAGACGCCCAGATCGAGCCGACGGACATCGGCTACGTGAATGCCCACGGCACCTCCACCCAGAAAGGCGATGCCGTGGAAATCGAAAGCCTGCGAGAGGTCTTCGGGTCGCCTTTGGGCGCCATTCCGGTCTCGTCCAACAAATCGCAAATCGGCCACACCCTGGGAGCGGCGGCGGCCATCGAGGCGGCCCTGGCCATCGAAGGCATGCAGCAGGGAATCGTTCTGCCGACGGTCAACCACATCCCTGACCCCGCCTTTGCCGATGTGGATCTGGTCCCCAATGCCGCCCGGCGCCACCGGTACACAACCTTTTTGTCCAACGCCTTCGGCTTTGGCGGCACCAACTGCTGTATTGTATTCAAGGAAATCTGAAATGAAGCCCAAACCCTTTGTTCCGCAGCCACTGAACGGGCGGCCCCGATATATTCTCGACCGCTCCGGCGGCAAGGTCTGGCATCGCTGCGAAACCCGCACCCTTTATGCGGACACGGACCGTTCCCAGGTCGTCTACCACGCTAACTACCTGCGCTATTTCGAATTCGGCCGGGCCTCGCTGATGCGCGACGCCGCCTATCCGTACAAGGAGGTGGAGGAGAGCGGTTTCGTCTACCCCATCATCAAGGTGGACATCGACTATTTCCGACCCTTGCACTACGATGACGCCATGTGGGTTTACACCCGGCCGTCCGTGTTGGAACGGGTGCGGCTGCAGTTCGACTATGTGATCACCCACCAGGAATCCGGCGATATCGTCTGCAAGGGATTCACCCGCCACTGTGCTGTCAACGCATCGGGGACCCCGGTGGAGGTGGACCCCAAAACCGTCCATCTATGGAAGATGTTCCCGACCTCGTGAAAGCCGAAGCCTTTCCCATAACCGTCCAGCCCCCGCCGTTTTTCCGGGATCATCACGTACAGGAGCGCCCCGTGTTTCCGGCGGTGGAAGCCATGGAACAGCTCGCTGCGGACACCTGCGGTCGGTTTCCGGAAACGGACGGCCGTCGATTGTCCGACCTTCGGTTCGACCGGTTCCTGCGCCTGGATGGACCGACACCTGTGGCGGCCACCAACCGGGTGGAAAAAAAAGATGACGGGTCCCTGCGCGCGGCACTGACCACGCGCATCCAATCCAAGAAGACGGGCATCGGCCGAAGTCTGGAGCACGCCTCGCTGACCGTCGGCCAGGCGCGATCCATGGATAAGGCCCTGTCTCTGGACGTTGCTGCATCCCTTGCCGGGATCTGCACCGCCGTGGAGCCCGAACGGATCTATGCCGACATGGTTCCGTTCGGGCCGGCCTACCGCAACATCTGCTCCGATCTGCTGCTATCGGCAGACGGCGCCCTGGCCCAGGTACGCTCTCCGCAGCCGCCCGATCCGCGAAACAATCTGTACCTGGGCAGTCCGTATGTCCTGGATGCGGCCTTCCACGCCGCCTGCGTATGGTGCCAGCGGTACTTAAACAACGTGGCCTTTCCCGTATCCATCGACCAGCGCACGGTCTTTCGCCCGACCCGGTTGGAATCGGTCTACACGGCCCGCATCGTCCCCGTGCAGACGGAAAAGGAACCCTTCGTTTTCGATATCTTCATCTACGATGATGAATCCGAATTGTGCGAGTCGGCCATCGGCGTGGGCATGCGCGATGTCAGCGGCGGCCGCGCCCGACCGTCCCGCGGGTTTTCCGAACCGGCAGAAACGGACCCGCTGCACTCCCTGGCCGACCGCGTGGCGGGCCTGGTGCTGCTGGAACGAAAGGCCTTGGCGCCCTTTGCCGCGGCAGCCCTTTCCGAAAAGGAAAAGCGGCGGCTGGAACCGATGACCGAGCAGCGGGCCGGTGCTTACCTGTCCGCCCGCCTGGCCCTCAAACGGCTCAGCCGCATGCTCGGCAACAGCGACGACCGGCGCGATGTCCGGCAAATCGAAACCGTGGCCGAAGACGGACGGCGCCCCATGTGCCCGCGGCCCGACGGCGGCCGGGCCTTCTGCTCCGTCGCCCATGACCGGCGGTTCACCCTGGCCGCTGCCGCAGAAACGCCTTTGGGCGTGGATGTGGAGCCCCTTGCGGACAAACCGCTGGCGGCCGCGCATCTGTACCTGCATGCCGAAGAACGGGCCCGGATCGAACAATCTTCCCTGGCCCCGGCACGGGCCGCCCTGCAGGCCTGGAGCGCCAAGGAGGCGGCGGCCAAAGCCCTGGGAATCGATCTGGCCCAAGCCTGGGAACGGGTATGCGTTTGCCTGCTATCCGAAAAAGAGAGCCGGCTGAAAACCGATGACGGGCGATCGTTGACGGCGGTCCATGCCACCGTGGAAGGCCACCTGTTCACCCTGTTGACCGAAGGCGAGAACCCATGAACGCTGCGGCCCTTTTTGTGCTCCTGCTGATAGGGGCCTACGTGGCCGGATCGGTCAATTTTTCCATTCTGGCCTTCCGCCTCACCGGCCGCCAGGATCCCCGGCAGCACGGCAGCGGCAATCCCGGTGCGACCAATGTCTACCGGCAGGCCGGCATGGGATGGGCCGCGGCGGTTCTGATTCTTGATATGGTCAGGGCCGTGGGCGTGGCCCTGGCGGCTGGTGCGCTGCTGCCCCTGGGGCAGACGATCTGGGTGGGGCTGGCGTTGATTCTGGGCAATCGCTTTCCCTGTTTTCACGGTTTTGCGGGCGGCAAGGGGGTGGCCAACTACCTGGGTTTCACCCTGGCCGTCGCGCCGGTCTGGGCCGGCATCGGCGTCCTGGCCTGGGGGGCGGCGTACCTGATCTGGCGGATGCCCTTTCTGTCCTCCTTTGCCCTGGTATTCTGTCTATCGGGTGGAACGGCGCTGGCCGCGAGGGGAAACGGGTGGGGCGTCGCCGGGGCCCTGCTGACGGCCGCTTTCATCGTGGTCTGCCACCACCGCAACATCCGGCAGCGCTGGGGCCGGAAGAGGTAGCCCGTAGCGGAGCATGAGTTGCTGCATGCCCACGCGCGTGGCCCATTTCAGGAAAATATGGCTGTACTTGGCCCCGGCCAGGTACATGCCCAAAAGGAAAACCAGGTGGGACAGGCCGTACACCGCCGGACCGCCGATCACGGCAATGGCGGCATTGCGATAGTAGACGGCGGCGGCACCCAGCAGGGAAATCAGCGGCCAGCCGATCACGTAGCTGATGGCAATGGCGGACACGCCGGCGATCACCCGGAAGTCGGGGCGCTCTTTGAATGCACTCAGGTCGGCGTTCTCGGCCATGGCCGTCCGGACAAACCGGACACGGGCAAGGCGCCGGACAAGGCTTTTAATGGGGTTTTCAATCCGATGCATGGAATTTCAACAATTTCTGATGGTGTCATAAAAAAAACGAATTCCATCTTTTTTGAAAGATGAATAAGGGACAGTAACCACTGGCGAAGGACGGATCAAGGATATTCTGGAAACGGCTCTAGGATGACCACCAACCATCCATATAATAAATCCCTCGGCGAAATCTGGGATTTCATCGACCGCACCTACTGCATCTCCCTGGCCGAGCGCACCGATCGTCAGGCCAGCGCGAAAGCACAGTTCGAGAGTGTGGGTTTGGGAGACAAGATGGTTTTCCATCTGGCCCAACGCCATCCCGCGGATTGCGAGCAGGGTATTTTTCAGTCCCACCAGGCTTGCCTGAAAATGGGTCTGGATGCCGGGGCCCGGCATATCCTCGTTTTCGAGGACGACGTGGTTTTCGGAGCCGTCGATGCCCATCGGCTCAGGCAAGGCATCGCTTTTTTTAAGGATCGAAGCGACTGCCAAATCCTGTTCCTGGGCTGTCTGGCCGGCCGCAGTTGGACCACGGGAGCCCCCGGCGTCCGGCGCGTTCGATACAGTTGCCTGGCCCACGCCTATCTGGTCAAAGCGTCATTGGCCCGCCGGCTGGCCGAGGAACCATGGCGAGGAATTCCCTGGGACATCCTGCTGAAAAAAAACGCCCCAAACGCTTTCGCGCTCTATCCGTCCATCGCCTTTCAGAGCAATTCGCCCTCGGACAATCACCGCCATCGGACCCTGGAGACGGTACGGCGCTTCTTCGGCGGATTGAGGGTCATCCAGGTGGTCAACGAGCGCTACAACCGATTCCGATATGCGATTATTGCCGCCCACCTGCTGCTGGCCGGGGCGGTACTTCTGTGGCTGCTGCGATGAGGATACGAAGGTTCGAATAGACAACTTTCATGCGAAAAAAAACCTCCATCAACCTGTTGGCGCTCTTTGCCGTCCTGATCCTGGGGGCGGGCATGGTATTCGTTGCCTATAAACGCATTGCCATCGATACGGACCTGGCCAGGTCCCTGCCCACCGGCGATCCGGTTATCGCCGACGGCATTCATATTTTCGAAAAAAATCCCATCAAGGATCAGATCGCCATCGACATCGGTGGGGTCGAAGAAGATGAGGAAACCCTGCTGGCCGCCGCGGAACTGGTGGAAGCCGAACTGAAAGAAAGCGGCCTGATCGCCCAAGTGGGCAGCCAGCCCATGCATCGGGCCCTGGCCGACCTGGCCGACCATGTGATCCACCACCTGCCGGTCCTATTTTCCGCCGGGGAACTTGAGCGCGATGTGGCCCCACTGTTGACCGACGAAAGGATTGATCAGGCCCTTGTGCAGGCTCGAGACGAATTGTACCGCATGGACGGCATCGGGCAGGCCAAGTCCCTGGCCGCCGACCCGCTGGGTCTGCGAAACATCGTTCTATCCCGGCTGGCGCCCTTAAATCCCGCCCCCGGCGCGAGCATCCTCCACGGCCGCATTCTTTCCGCCGACCGTGGCCATGTGCTGGTTCTGGCCACCCCGAAGGGGTCCGGCACCGATACCGCTGTGGCCCGCGACCTGTCCCGGTTTTTTGGGGACCTGGAACAAAAAGTGGGCCGGCAATTCGACGGCAAAATCGTCCTGACGCCCACCGGCGCCTACCGGGCCGCGCTGGACAACGAAACCATCGTTAAAAAAGACGTCCACCGGGCCATTTTGTGGGCCACCGTGGGTATCGGCATTCTCCTGCTGGCGGCCTTTTCGCGCCCCCTGGTGGGCATTCTGGCCCTGCTGCCGGCCCTGGCCGGCACGGTCATGGCCTTTTTCGTCTTCTCATGGCTCCGCGACAGCATCTCCATCATGGTGCTGGGCTTCGGCGGGGCGATCATATCCATCACCGTGGATCACGGCATCGCCTATATGCTTTTTCTGGACAGCGACGCCGGCTCCGGCAGGCACGGTGCGTCGCGGGAAATCCGCGCCGTCGGGCTCCTGGCAGTGCTCACATCCGTGGGGGCTTTCGGGGCGCTGGCCTTCAGCGGGTTTGCCGTCTTTGAGCAGTTGGGCCTGTTTACCGCCATGGGCATCGGCTTTGCCTTCCTCTTCGTCCACACCGTGTTTCCCCGCATTCTGAAAACCGGGCAAATGGAGGCGCCCTCCCCCCGGAAACGCTTCTCCCGGTTGGTGGACCTTCTGGCGTCCGGCGGCAAAGCCGCCTTGATTATGGCCCTCTTGGCAGCCGTTGCGCTGGGTGTCTTCGCCAAACCCCGGTTCAACACCGACCTGAAGACCATGAACAGCGTCAGCCCGGCAACCCGCAAGGCCGACGAAACGATGGCCGCCGTCTGGGGCGATATCTTCTCCAGCGTCTACCTGATGACGGAAGCCGGCGACCTTGACGATTTGCAGGCGAAAAATGACCGCCTGCTGGAACAGCTCGACACCGAAGCATACGCCGGCGGCATCGAAAAGCCGGTAACGCCCTCCCTGTTTTTTCCGGGCCGCGGCCAGTGCGCGGACAACGGCGACGCCTGGCGCAGGTTCTGGTTTCCGCAGCGTATTCAGGCCGTATCCGCGGCCATCGTCGAACAGGGATCAACTTTAGGTTTTACCCACGGTGCCTTTGCCCCGTTTCTCGGAGCCATTGCCGCCGATCCGCCCGCCGAAACCGAGATCCCGGCGGCCGTCATGCCGCTGCTGGGCATTTCCAGGGACGACACCGACGGAAGCTTCCGGCAGATGACTCGCATCACGCCCCGCGGTCATTTTGACGGCCAACGGTTTTTTGCCCGCATCTCCCCGCTCTCTTCCGTGTTCGACCCGGCCCTGTTTTCCCAGCGCATGGGCCATTTGCTGTTCGTAACCTTCTCGAAGATGCTGCTGATCATCGGAGTGAGCCTGATCGTCTTGTTGACAATTTTCTTCGCCGACCTGGGCCTGCTGTTGACTTCTCTGCTTCCATTGGTTTTCGCCTTTGTCTGCACCCTGGGCACGTTAGGGCTGATGGGACGTCCTTTGGACATCCCGGCTTTGATGCTGGCCGTCGTCATTCTCGGCATGGGCGTGGACTACACCCTCTTTCTGGTTCGGGGCTATCAGCGCTACCAGCGCTTCGATCATCCCCATTTCACGGTGGTCCGCACAGCGGTGGTCATGGCTGCCGCATCCACCCTGGTGGGCTTTGCCGTTCTTCTCACCGCCGATCACGGACTACTGAAAAGTGCAGGCTGGATCGGATTTTTAGGAATCGGCTACTGCCTGGCCGGGGCCCTGCTGCTCCTGCCGCCGCTGCTGAAACGACGGTTCGAAGGCCCTCGGCAAAATTCGGGCGAAATCGAAGCGCGCTATGGCAACATGGAGCCCTATCCGCGCATGTTTGCCCGCTACAAGCTGCGGATGGACCCGCTGTTCGACGAACTGGCCGAACTGGTGCCACGCAACGGAGCCATCGCCAACATCATGGATGTGGGCTGCGGGTATGGGGTGCCGGCCTGCTGGATGGCCGAGCGCTACCCGATGGCCACCATTTTCGGGTTCGATCCCCGGAAGGAGCGGGTGCGGGTGGCGTCCCTGGCGCTGGGCGAGCGCGGGCATGTCCGGATCGGGTCGGCTCCCGACCTGCCGCCCATGGACGTTCTGGTGGATCTGGTAACCATGCTGGACATGAGCCATTATTTACAGGACTGGGAACTGGAAAAAACCCTGGAGCGCATCCACGAACGCCTGCTGCCTGGCGGAAGGCTGATCATGCGATCGGTGCTGCCCCGCTCGGCCCGGCTACACTGGACCTGGTACCTGGAGCATTTCAGAATAAAAAGAAAAGGGATGTCCGTCTGCTACCGCGATTCAGGGGAACTGGCAGCCATACTGCAACGATGCGGCTTCGAGGTGACGGGCAACCGGCTTTCCGGAAAGAGAGAGGATATGGTGTGGCATGTGGCCAAACCCATGTAAATCGGAATCGATCCGCCTATCCCCCGCCGAACGCTGCGGCATCATCGCCTTTGCGCTGGCGATCCTGCTGGGCGCCGTCGACCTGCACCTGGCAACGGTGCCGCTGACTCTGCTGGTGATGCTTTGTGTTGTGGCCCCCTTTTTGCCCCGGGCCGGTTTTTTCTTTCCCGTGATCAGCCGCGGCACCACCGGCAGGAGCCGGGTGGCCATTACTTTTGACGACGGCCCGGACCCGGCCACCACGCCCCGTCTGCTGGACCTTCTGGAGAAATACCGCGTTCCGGCCGCCTTTTTCGTCACCGGCCGGCGGGCCGCTGTTTATCCTCATCTGATAAGGGCCATCATCGACCGGGGCCACGAGGTGGGCAACCACTCCTTTCACCACAACAAATACAGGATGTTCTGGCAGCCGGGGCTGCTGGACCACGAAATCGCTGCCACCCAGCGAGCGCTGGCGCCGCTGGGCATCGTCCCACTGGCATTTCGCCCGCCCATCGGCATCACTACCCCGGCCATGGGCAAGGTGCTGGCCGCCCGCAATCTTTTTGCCGTCAACTTCAGCTGCCGGGCCTTCGATGCCGGCAATCGCCGCATCGGACGGTTGTCCCGCAAAATTCTCACCACCGTACAAGAGAATGACATCGTGCTGCTGCACGATTCGACGCCCCATACAGAGCGCAGCATCGAACCGTGGCTCAACGAAGTCGAAGCCATCCTCAAGGGCCTTTCGGAAAAAGGGCTGGCGTCCATTCCCCTCTCCCGCCTGATCGACCGACCGGTGATGCGTCGAAAGGATGGCATGACTTCATAGTCTGATGTCCTGCATCTCTTCCCACCGTTTTCTATCTGATGATATCCATTCACTTTTTCTACTTGACACTAGACCGACCGGTCTATAGAATAATCGCATGAAATCCGATCATGTCAAAATGGATACGCGCAAGCGGCTGATTGTTGCAATGGCCGACTTGCTCCAGCGCAAAGGACTTCATGGGTTCGGCTTAAGCGAGGTGCTGGCCCAGGCGCAGGCTCCGAAAGGTGTGCTTTACTACCATTTTCCCGGAGGCAAGGTCGAATTGGCCATTGTGGCTATCCAGGCTGCCGTCAACAACCTGCTTTCGACAATCGAACAGCTCAAAACAACCAAAACGGACGTCGTGCAGGTTTTGCATACCTTTTTCAGCCTCGCACAAAACCAGCTTGAAAAGAGCGGTTTCGAGAGAGGATGCCCTTTGGCGGCGGTGGCGTTGGAATCGACGAGTGCCGATCAGGCGTTGCGGCAGGCACTGAGCGAGGGATTCAGGATCATCCGGTCCGTTATAACGGATCTTCTTTCCGAAACGGGAATGCCCACTGAGCGGGCGATATGGCTCTCCACCTTGATTGTTTCAGCTTATGAGGGGGCCTTACTCCAATCCCGCATCGCGGCCAGTGTGACACCAGTGAGTGAAACGATCGACATTCTATTAGAACTGATCCAACAAGAAATCGAAACGAATCAAAAAACGAGATGAGAACGACAGCAGGAACGACAAAGGAGTCTGAATGACCACCAATCCGCTGCACCGTTTGATGAATCCGTTTTCCATCGCCACCTTCGGGGCGGGCAACAACTTCATGAAAATGGGGACCATGCAGGCCCTGAGTATTCTCAAGGACGGATACACCGGTAAGTTCTACCCGGTTCACCCCAGGGAAAAAGAGGTCATGGGCCATAAAGCCTACGACTCCGTGGCTGAACTTCCCGAGCCGCCGGATCTGGCGTTTCTCGTCGTTCCGTCCAGCCAGGTGGTTCCCATCATGGAGGAACTGGGGAAAAAGGGAACACTAAGCGCCATTATCATCACGGCAGGATTCGGCGAAACCGGTGAGGACGGGCAGAAGATCCAGGACCGGCTCAATGAAATTTCCCGGCAGTACGGAATCCGCTTTCTCGGCCCCAACTGCATGGGAATCATCAACAGCGAGATTGCCTTGAACACCACGGTCATGCCCTACCCGTCAGCTAAAGGCTCATTCGGGTTCGCTTCTCAGAGCGGCACCTACCTTACCCAGACCATTCCCTATCTGAAAAAGCGGAGGATTCGGTTCAGCAAGGCCATCAGTGTTGGGAACAGCGCCAACATCGATATCACCGATGCCCTTGAGTATCTGGGAGAGGATAAACAGACCAGGGCCATCTCCCTTTACATCGAAAGTATCAAAGACGTCCGGCGCTTTGTTGAGGTCGCCCGCCGGATCACTCCAAACAAACCCGTGCTGGCCCAGTATGTGGGCGGCTCCAGTGCCGGAGCCCGTTCAGCCTTGAGCCATACGGGCTCCATGGCAGCGCCGGATCACCTTTACGAGGGGATGTTCCGCCAGGCAGGCGTTATCCGCGTCCAGTCCATAGAAGAACTCTACGGGTACGGGAACATGCTGGCCCTGCAGCCCGCGTTGAAGGGCCGGCGGATCGGCATCCTGACCAATTCGGGCGGACCCGGTTCGGCCATGGCCAACGCCCTGGAAAAAGCCGGGCTGGATGTTCCCAGGTTTTCGGAAGCGTTACAGTCCAAGATCCGGCCCCTTGTGCACGACCACGCCCCCTGCGGCAATCCCGTTGATCTGACATTTCACCTGGATATTGACACGCTTACCCAGAAGATTCCCGCCATCATCCTGGAAAGCGGGGAGGTGGACGGCCTGGTACTTCACGGCGCTCTGCGCAAAGGGTATCTTATTGAAATCTATGACCACATCAAAGAAGCATTGAACAATGCCCCGGTGGAGGCACTGTTGAAGGATTTCCAGGTGATTCCGGAGCAAAGCCTCGCCCTTGTGTCCACCTACAAAAAACCGGTCGGGATCTCCAGCTTTTATGACCGGGATGACGACTATACCGCCGCGTACCAGGACCATGGCATGCCGGTATTCGACTCCCCGGAGAAGACCGCCGGTTCTATGGCCGTGCTGTATAGGCATTTCGAGGTGAGGCAGCGCCCGCCCTGGCGCCCCCCGGCCGTTCCATCTCCCCCGGCCGCGGCCCTGGATCTGATCCGGGAATGCCGAGACCAAGGGCAAAGCAATCTCGATGAATACCAGTCCAAACGTTTTCTGAAAGCCTGGGGGCTGCCGGTGAATGAAGAGACCATGGTTCACAGCAGCGAGGAAGCGATACAAGCGGCCGACACCCTTGGGTATCCTCTCGTGCTCAAAGCCAGTTCCCCCGACATTCGCCATAAAACCGGCAAGGGGTTCATCCACCTGGGTCTGGATTCGGCCGATGCGGTGGCCGATGCTTATGGGAAGATTCAAAATGCCGCCGGCAAACAGGTTCCCGTACTGGCTGGCCGGATGCTGAAAGGCAAACGGGAGTTCGTCGCCGGCATCGTGGACCACCATGGTTTCGGTCCCTCGGTCATGTTCGGGTTCGGGGGGATCTTTACCGAGGCATTGGATGATGTGGTTTTCAGGCCGGCACCGCTCAGCATCGAGGATGCCGGAGAGATGATCGCGGACATCCGGTCGAAGAAGTTGCTGGGAGAATTCCGGGGCATGCCCGCGGTGAATACGAAAACCCTGGCCGAAATCATTCACAGATTGAGTCTGATTCCCTTGGCGCATCCCGAAATCGGGGAAATCGACATCAACCCGTTGATTGTGGAAAAGGACAACTTGGTTGCCGTAGATGCCCTGGTGGTGCTGAAAAAAAACAGGGCTGAGCGATAGCCGGATGCAAATGCCAGAAAATGAAAACGGCAACTCAAAAGCTTGCTTTAATCGTTCTCTCCTTGATGCTTCTTGCTGGTTGCATGAGGCTTGAAGGATATGATGTCCTGTCAAAAAGTGACGGGATTGACGGAGCATTCAAAGACAACAATTTGATTATACGTATTTACCGCCAAGGATGGCCTTTGAAATACAAAATCGACAAAAACCGTTCCTTTCTGGTAAGCCCTTCCGGTGAGAGATCGCATTTCACTACTGAAGTCCATGATATTGGATATGGAGACATTTCTAACAGTCCCTACAGGAAAATCTGCCGTTTAGACCGCTATGGGAAAAGATGCCGCTCATGGAAAAATGGAGTCTGGAAACTAACCATCGTTCTAAAGGACGACAAAACGGAAGTTGTGGAAGAAATGGAAATTCATGTCGCCAATGTGTTATGGTCGCCACTGATCCATGGCGTACCCAAGTAATTATCCAGCTACTGCAATTTTTTAAAAAACAAACTTCTATAGCCGGATGATGGTTTCCGTTATCAGGTTGCAGAGCATTTCGGAGCTTTGGGATAAAAAGGCATCGAACTCTTTTTGCGCCTGTTCACCGGCACTGTCGGAAATCACCCGCGTGACCACAAACGGAATTTCGTTGATCGCGCAGGTGTAACCCACGGACCCGCCTTCCATTTCAGTGCAGGCGGCGCCGAATTCTCGCTGAAGCCATTTGATCGTATTGGGATCGGATATGAAACTGTCGCCGGACACGATGGTGCCGACCATCATCGTCGGTGGCGCATCGCTGGTTTCCGTCACCCGGTCGAACGCTTCGGTCGCTGCCTGGATCATATCCGGGTCGGCCGGGATCAGACGTTCTTTATCGGCCAGTTCTCCGCGGCGGCGGCCGAATGCCGTCAGGTCGATGTCGAATTGAACCACGTGGGAAGACACCACCACATCGCCCTGTGCAAGCCCTCTGAGCAGGCCGCCCGCGACACCCCCGAAAATGATCCGTTCGCACTTAAACATGTCGATCAGGATCTGGGTGCAGATCGCCGCGTTGACCTTTCCCACCCCGCATTTCACAACGGTAAGGTCCCGTTGTCCCAATTTTCCCTTGTGAAACGCATATCGGGCTTTGGATAAGGTTGTACACTCCGCGAGCTGTTCACAGATGAGCGCGACTTCCTCATCGAGGGCACCTATGATTCCAATCATCGTTCCCCCTTTTGGCCGCGTTGGATCCTCGGCTATGAAATCCTCTCAATGGCGGCAAGGAATGCTTTATGTGAATATAGCTTATCAACGGCATGGCCGCCGATCAAGTACTTCCTGATCGCGGCATTTGGAATCTGTATTGTTCTTCCGCCTCGTAAGGGCGTGGTTCATCCACGTCCGATCAACAAAGGTAGAAAAAATTCAACGCCCTTTGCGCACAGTCAGCACCACATTGGCCCCGAAAATCAGCAAAGCCCCTATCCAGCCGATGGGTCCCAGGGCAGGCTCCGCCGCCAGCCACGGCCCCAGCAGGGCCGCAAGCAGGATACGCGTAGACGAGATTACCCCGCCCTCCACGGCGGTGACATAGCGAAATCCCAGGGTGATGAGAAATTGCCCGGCGATGCCGGCACCGCCGCAAAGCACCAGGTAGTATAGCTCCAGTCCGTCGGGCCAGAAGAAATGGCGGTGGAAACCGGCGAACATTACCACCGATCCCAGACCGAACATATAAAAGAGCACGGTGTTGGCATCGTGGTATTGTCGACTCAAGTTAAGGTAAAAGATGGCAACCGCGGCGCAGACCCCCGAGCATAGTCCCCACAGGCTGTGGATGCTCAGCCCGATGTGTCCCGGATTGAGAATCAGCCACACACCGGCCACCGCCACGACTACCATGGTTACGGCCACCGGATCACGCTGGTGGCGGAGTATAATCCACGACAGCATGGCCACGAAAATCGGGTAGGTCATGTTAAGGATGTTGGCTTCAGCCACGGAAGTATAACGAACCGCCTGGTAAAAGCAGTAAACGGCGACGCAGTTGGCCAGGGTGCGTCCGATGAGCAAATGGTAGCTTTTAGGAGCTGGCCGCTGCCGCCGCACACCCATGAGCGCACAGACCAGCACGAAGCCCAGCAGAAACCGGAAAAAGGTGAAGTAGGCCGAATCGATGGAGACAACCTCCCGCGACCAGCGAACGACCACGGTGGAGAAATAGAAACAGAAGGCCGAAGCGAATACGGCCGCGCTGCCGAGAAGGCCAACGATAAGCGGGGTTTTGGCGGGTGTCGCCGGGTTGGAAGCGTCGTTCATGGCAGAACTTTCAGGAAATCTTGGACGCATTGCGCCAGCAAAGGGGGTCCGAGGCCAGATAGTCGCCGGTAAGTTGATAGGCCGCGCCCCGGCAGCCGTAGCAGCCATCGGCCAACTCGCATTCCCGGCAGGGCCCTTTGATGGTGCGGCGGTGGTCTTTCAGGTCTTTCAGGACCGAACTGTTGGCGATGATCTCCTTAAGCGGCGTATGGCGTACGCTGCCCAGGGGCAGGGTCACCCCCACACAGGGCATCACCTCCCCTTTGGAGGTGACCAGGCATGAGAACTGGTGGCGCAGGCAGCGATTGCCCACCAGCGGCGGCTGCACATCCCAGGTGCGGCCGTAGCGTTCTTTATCGATGGCCGCCAGCCCTTCAAAAAGCGTTTGCAGCTCCGCGGTTCCCACTTCCAGCCAGCGATTCTCGAGGGCATTGGCCTGGGGGGTGATGATTTCGAAATAGGGCGCGATGCCCTGATCCCGCAGCCAGCACCACAGGCGGGGCAGTTCATCCAGGTTCTGGCGGCAGATAATGGTACTCACGGCCATAAAGGCCTCTTGCGATGGATAGCCGGCCCGCTTGAGATGATCGATGGCTGCGGCAATCGTCCTGCCGGCGCCCCGGTGGCCGGACAGGCGATCCTGCAATTCAGGATCGAAGGTGTTCATCTTCAGGACCACCCGCACCCGACGGTTGAAGAGCCAGCGGGAAAATTCAGCGCTGATGCCGCTGCCGTTGGTAAACATCTCCACGTCCATGCCCCGGGCCTGGATAAAATCGATCATTTCCCGGATGTGGGGAAAGATGCTGGGCTCGCCGCCCAGAATGATGATCCGCCGGGCGCCCAGATCCCGGGCCTGTACCAGCACATCCCGGATCTCGTCGGGGGTCAGTTCGTCGTCGAAGTAGCTCTCCGCCGGCACGTAACAATAGGGGCAACGGAAATTGCAGCGCAGGCTGAATTCGATCTCCATGGTCAGCAGTCGGTTTTCGGCGGCGGCACGGGCGATGGTCTCCCTGTCGAATTCGAAGTCACACAACCCGCGGGTACAACTTTCCATGATTCGGTCCTTATGGTGACATAGCGGACTCGTAAAAATTTATCGGACATATCATTCCCGCGCATGCGGAAATCCATAGAGGTCATAAGGGCGAAAAATTTTTCGCCCCTACCCCGCCTTGTATACGGAGATGACAAAAACGCCGTTAGCCGACGGCAGTGGGATAGCTATTCAAATTAACCCGCCCTGTCAACCCGACACTGAAAACTGCCGCCGAAAGGCCTTGACCCTACCCGTTCACGGGGTTGAAATGCCCAATGTGCTGCAACTGCCTGATCTGCAGTCGTTCACAGGGCGCCGCAGATGTGAGGCGCCGGGAACGCAGACGGTTGGGTCAACCTTCAAGTGCCCGGGAACAAATCGGATGCGGTACCCTGTGAACGCTTACCCTTGACCCTGCTTTCCCGCTGGTATAACTGGAGAGGCACATTTCAATCACAATCCCGGCGGCAAGACCGCCGCATCCACCCACAGGGAACAGGCACCCCATGGTTGACGCCGACGCTACCATCGACCCCATATCTCAAACGATCACGCGCCTTCTTGCCGGCCCGGCCCGTCCGGGCCAGGCCTTTACCATGCCCGACTGCAACTTCGACGGACTCTACCGCATGGCCAGACGGCTTAAGGTCTGTTTCAAGGACTTCTCCGACGAAGACGCCTCCATCTGCCTTTTTACGGAAGATCGCGCCGTGATGGCCGCCGCCCTGTTGGCCGCCCTGGACGGCGGACCGCAAATCCTGCTGCCCTACGCCCTGTCGAAAGCGGCGCTGCAGGACCTGCACCGCCTGACCGTCTTTTCGGCCGTGATCGGACGGGTCGACGGCAATCCGCCCGACGGTGTTCACATCATCAATCCGGAAACGTTGAGCGATGAAGTCGAAAGTCTGGCCCCCGAGAAAGAACCGAATCCCGACCGCCCCTGGGTCCGTCTGTTTACCGGGGGGTCCACCGGCTCCCCCCAACTCTGGACCAAAACGCCCCGCAACCTGCTGGGCGAAGTGAACTACCTGCTTGACCGTTTCAAGATCGGAAGCGGCGACCGCATTCTGGCCACGGTCCCGGCCTTTCATATTTACGGGATGCTTTACTCCCTTTTGGCCCCCCTGCTGGCATCGGCGCGCGTTTCGGCCGTCTCGCCCTCTTTTCCCGAAGAGATCAAACAAAAGATGGCCGAAATGTCGCCCACTATCTTCGTCAGCGTGCCGATTCACTATCGGGCTTTAAGGGACAACCCGCCGGACAAGGGCGCCCTGCGACTGGCCTTCTCCTCGGCAGGCCCCCTGCCCGAAGCCGACGGTCGGGCCTTTTTCGAGGCCGCCGGGGTGGATCTGGTGGAGATTTACGGTTCCACGGAAACCGGCGGCATTGCCACCCGCTGTCGAAGACAGGGCCAAACCGGCTTCACCCCTTACGACTGCATTGGTTGGCGGGTGGCCGGTGAGGAATTGGATATTCAATCCGCCTTCCTCTCCGCCGAACTGCCGGTGCGCGACAGCGGCTGGTTTACCATGGCGGACCGCGTCAAAACCGAAAACGGCGGCTTCGTGGTCGTGGGCCGGGCCGACAATGTCGTCAAGGTGGGCGGCAACCGGGTGGATCTGGAAAAAGTCCGGCAGGCCATTGCGGCCGTCGAAGGCATCAAAGAGGCGATTGTGCTTTCCAATCCCGCCGATACCGGCAGGAGCGAGGAAATCGTGGCCCTGGCCGTGGGCCGCCGAACCGCAGCCGAAATCCAGGTGCAGTTGAAATCGAAGCTGCTTCCCCATGAAAGGCCCCGCCGCATCCAAATCGTCGAGAAAATTCCCATGGCAGCCACGGGAAAGCCCGACCGGCAGGCCATTGGAGAAATGGTCACTGTCCCGATGATTCGGTTCGAGCCGTCAGGACGGCAAGTCCTTTTGGACACGGATCGAACCCTCCAGGAACTGGCTGCCGATCATGCCATCGACATCCGGTCCGACTGCGGCGGCAAAGGCATCTGCGGCAAGTGTCGGGTCCTTGTCGATCCCAAAAAGAATCTCTCTTCTCCCACCGATGCAGAGCTGGATCTGCTCACCCCGGAGCAGGTGACCACCGGATACCGTCTGGCCTGCCAGGCCCGGGCGACTGCCGGGACAACGGTCACCGTTCCCGACACGCTGGCGGAAGTTTCCGCAACCAGCGGGAAAACCGGGATCGACCGCAGCTATCCCGTGGATTCCCCGATCCATCGGTTGACGGTGGCGGGCCGTTCGCCGGGCCTGAAAACCGACAACCGACCCGAAAGCCTTATGGACTGGCTGGCCACGCAGGTCGGCCGACCGTCTTTGGCCAGGGCCGATATGGCCTCGCTACGGCAGTTGAGCCGGTATCGAGACAGCCTGAAGGATTTCACGTTGGTGGTACATGAGGATACCGGCATCCAACGGATTCTGGACGGGCCGCAGCCGGCCAGCCTCGGTTTTGCCGTGGACCTGGGAACGACCTCTATAGCCGGCTATCTTTGTAATTTGCAGACAGGAACGCTGTTGGCGGCCGAGGCTTCGGTCAATCCCCAAAGGCGCTTCGGAGAGGATGTGATCAGCCGCATCAGCCACCTCAACGAAAAAACGGACCGCCTTGGTCCGATGCAGCAGCTTGCCGTGGAAGGCATCAATCTTCTCTTGACCCGATGCCTTGAAGAAGTCGGGTGTGACGCCGCGGCCATCGACGAAGTGGCCGTATGCGGCAACACCACCATGCAGCAGATTTTTGCCGGTCTTCATCCCTACAATCTTGGCATCTCCCCTTACTTTCCACTGACCTTGACCCCGCCGACCGCCAGCGCTGGAGATTTGGGCCTGGCCGTCGATCCGGCCGTGCCCGTATTTCTCATGCCCGTCGTCTCCGGCTTCGTGGGCGGCGACACGATGGCCGCCATCATGGCCGACCGTACCCATGAAAGGGAGGAAACCACCCTGATCGTGGACATCGGCACCAACGGCGAGGTGGTGCTGGGCAACCGCGAGGGGCTGTGGGTGACCAGTTGCGCCACAGGCCCCGCACTGGAGGGTGCCCGGATCTCCTGCGGCATGCGTGCGGTATCCGGGGCGATCCATCGCGCCTGGCCGGACTCCGCGCAAAACGGTCTTGGCTACGCGGTCATGGGGAATGAGAAAAAACGCCCCATGGGCATCTGCGGTTCGGGAATCATCGACATCGTGGCCAGTTTACGCAAGACCGGGGTCATCCTGCCCAACGGTCGTTTCGACGAGAACAACCCTGCCGTGCTATGCGACGAAAAAGGTGTGGGCAGGAGCTATACCATCGCTGACGGGGAACGAACCGCCACGGGCAGCGCTATTTCCCTCACCCTCGACGATATCCGCCAGGTTCAACTGGCCAAGGGGGCCCTTTGCACGGGGATCGAATTTCTCATGGAAAGGGCCGGCATCGCAACCATCCACCGCGCCATCCTGACCGGGGCCTTTGGCGCACGCTTCAACTGGAAAAACGCCCTTGCCATCGGCATGCTGCCGCCGGCCGTGGCACAAGCAGAGGTTCTTCCCGAGGACAACCTGGCCGGCGTCGGCGTAGTCATGGCCCTGTTGGACAAGAAGATACGCTCAGAAGCCCGGGAGCTGTGCCGCCGCATCCGTTACCTGGAACTGGCTTCCGATCCGGACTTTGCAGAGGCGTTTGCCAAGGCGACGACATTTCCGAATGCAGCGGATTAGAAGATTGAAGGATTATGGAATTGATCGCGGCTGGAAGCCGCTCCTACAATTCCTGAATTCCTAAATCCCCCAATTCCTAATTACCATCTTCCGACTTCTGTTCACCATTCACCGTTCACCGATCACAGTTCACTGCTCAGCGATCATTGTTCACTGAACGACCGCCGTACATTTGATCTCCACGCAGGCGCCCTTGGGCAGAGCGCTCACCTCGATGACCGCGCGCGCCGGCGGACGGGCTGAAAAGTACTTGGCATAAATGGCGTTGAAATCTGCAAACCGGCCCATATCCGTTAAATACACCTCCACGGCCGTCACCTTTTCCATGCTGCTGCCTGCAGCCGTCAAAATCTGCCTGAGGTTTTCCAGGGCCTGGCTCGCCTGGCTTTCCAGGTCTTCACCCACCAGATCGCCGGTAGCCGGGTCCATGCCCAACTGCCCGCTGACAAAAACAAATGGGGACGCAACCACGGCCTGGGAATAAGGACCGATGGCCGCCGGGGCTTTGTCCGTTTTAACGGTGCTTAAATTCATTAAAAACTCCTTTCCTTCCATTTTTCGCTTTTCTATTCCGTTAATTGAAGTATGCTTGTCATATATGTCTTATTCAATACGCAAAAATTTGGCCTGCATTGGTAGACGCAACCGGCTTTTGGCCGACGAACTGGCCAAACTCCCCGAAATCCGGCAGTTGCAAACGCCATCGTCCCGCCAGGCCCTGAAAAATCTCACCACGATCTATGGATTTGCCCCAACCCGCTTCGACCAGATGTTCGACGGGATAAACCGGATCGGCCTGTCTAACCATCGCAAATACTGTTCTCCCCTGCAAGCCATCTTCTGGATGGTCCAAGACGAAAATTGGCGGGACACCGATCTGCTTTTGGGCGTGCAGGTCATTTCGGAAAGAGATGAAAAGGGGCATGAACGCTTACTCCTGGCACCCGAGGACAGTGTATCTCCGGGTCGCTTGGCCATGGCAACCGATCCCGAAGACATGCTGAAACAAACCCTGGATGCGGCCTGGTATGGGGAAACAGAATTGATTTCGCACACAACCATCCGCCTGATCGCCCGTCGTCTGCAAAGGCAGGCAGAATTAGAGGAATATGCCCTGCTTGTCAAACGTCACAGTGATCGGCAGTTGCAAAACTACATCCTGAATGACTACCTGAGGAAAAAAGAGGTGTTCAGCGTCAAGGATTGGTCCACCATCGAAGATGCCCTGCTCCACTGCCGCTGGAAAGGGTTCTATAGGGTTGCCGACCGCCTCAATTCCCCGGAACTGATCAATCACTATATCAACGAGAATTTCTTTTTCAATAAAAAGCCTGCCAGTGGGGTCTATTATACCTTCTTCAAAAAACGCGCCCAATGCACGGATGTCGCTTATTTTGCCCAGTTCATGCTGGATCGGTCCGGCTACCGGACCTTTATGCGAAGCGTCAAATGGAACGACGATCCCTGGGATGGCCTTCACACCGGCGCCGGTATCGTCTGCAAGGATGGCCGCTATCTGCTGGTGGCAAACTATACCGGGATCAATGCGATTTCCGGCCCCTTTTCTACGGTGGAGAACCTGGACCGACAACTCTCCTGCAACAGGGCCATCATCGACAGCCAGTGGGGAGCCTATTATCCGCCGCGCTATTATTGACGAACTCTTGTGCGAAGCGGCCTTACGAGGGCTCCGATCCGTTTGCCAGCGCCTGTACCAGGTCAAAGCCCGCATCGTAAGCCTCCTGCAAGGCAGATGAATGCTCCCGGATCTGGCCCTCTGTTTCGATCCCCCTGTAAAGCAGGGTTTTCCACAACTGCATGTCCAGCGCATCCATGAAATACTTCACACTGAGCACCGCCCCGTCGAACAATCGCTTGCCCTGGGTGGAGCCGACCGATATGAACAGGCCTTTGTGCGGATAGAGCTTCTGGCCGAAAGGCTTTTTCTCCACCCAGTACTTCTTGACCCACAGGGAGTTGCAGCGATCCATCAGTATTTTGGTATGTGCACTGACGGAATAGAAAAAAATCGGTGAGGCCAGCATCAATCCGTCGATGCACTGCAAAAGGGATTCGACGGTTTTAAAATCGTCCTTGATCACGCACCCTCCACCCTTTTTACAGCCGTAGATCTCAAGGCAGGGCGACATCTTCAGATCGCGCAGAACGATCTCGGTAACATGGGCGCCGGCATCGGCGGCACCGGCGACGGCCTGTTTGAGCAGTATCGACGTATTGCCCTTACGTCGGGGGCTGCCGTAAACGGCGGCGATTTCGATCATCTTGAATTCCTCGGCTCGGGCTATCGGTCAGCAGGTCAGGTGGAAACAGGCGCCGGTCTCGAGACCCGATGCGATCTTGCGGTTATATGTCTCAACGGCCCGGGGATTGGCTTCGGCAATCAACAGTATGTCTCTTTCCTCGAGGAAGTCCACCAGACCGGCCTCCGGCCGCATGCGCCCACTGGTTCCCGTGCCGGCAACGATCACCTTCGGAGCCGCATCCACGAGAACAAGGATGTCCTCCACACTCAGGACGTGGCCGCGCTTGCGCCACCAGCCGTCCTGGACGCGACCGTCCGGGAAGATGATTAAATCGCTGGTATAGGTCCGGCCGTCGATGGTCATGACGCCGAATGCGGTGGATTCAATCATGGCCTCTCCATGGAAATGGTGCTAATAAGTGTACAACAGATCGGGACAAATTGCACCTCATAAAGGAGGAACCATGGAGACGATCAAACATCGCATCGACACGCGCCTGATCCACGCCGGAGAGCCAAAAACGCGCATCCACGGTGCCGTCAACCTGCCGATATTCCAGTCTTCGACATTCGAATACACCGGCCAGTCCAGTTACGACGACCTGAAATACATCCGCATGAACAACACGCCCAATCACGTGGTGCTGCATGGCAAGCTGGCGGCCCTGGAAAATGCCGAGGCCGCCCTGGTGACATCTTCCGGCATGGCCGCCATCTCCACGACCCTGATGGCACTGTTCTCTCCCGGCGACCACATCCTGGTCCAAAACTGCCTGTACGGCGGGACCCAGGATTTTATAACATCGGATCTCGCACCTTTGGGATTCGAATTCGATTTCATCGACGCCGCCGACCCGAAAGACTGGGATGCCAAGCGCAAATCCAACACCCGCGGCCTTTACGTGGAGACCATCACCAACCCCTTGCTGCAGGTAGGTGATCTCAAGGGACTGGCCGAATTTGCCGCAGCCCACGGACTGATCGCCATGATCGACAACACCTTCGCCACCCCAGTCAACTTCCGCCCGCCCGAATGGGGCTACGACATCAGCCTGCACAGTTGCACCAAATATCTCAACGGTCATTCGGACATCGTGGCCGGGGCGGTCATCGGCAAGGCCGACCTGCTGGACAAAATCAACCACAAACTCGTCCATTTGGGCGGGAGTCTGGACCCCCATGCCTGTTTTCTGCTCCACCGCGGGATGAAAACCCTGGCGGTGCGGATGCGCCACCAGAATTGCAGCGCCTTGGCCATCGCCGAGTTTTTGGCCGACCATGCGGCCGTCGAACGGGTCAATTATCCGGGCCTGGCCGACCATCCCGGCCATGACCGCGCCAGGCAACTGCTTGAAGGATTCGGGGGTATGATCAGTTTCGAGTTGAAAGGAGGGCTTTCTGCGACCGAGCGATTCATGCAGCGGGCGACGATTCCCATCGTCGCCCCCAGCCTGGGCGGTGTGGAAACCCTGGTCACCCGGCCGGCCGTCACCTCCCACGCCGGCATGAGCCCGGCCCAACGGCAAGAGGCGGGTATCGGCGATGCACTGATTCGACTTTCGGTAGGCCTGGAAGATACGAATGATCTGACGGAGGATTTGGACAACGCCCTGATGGGTTAGGCGTCGGGACTCAGCGCAGGGGCATTTGCAACACTGGATTACACCCACAACATGCGATCGGCGCTCCCACGTGAAGCTTGGGAGTTAGGCGTGGCGGGTTTATGGATTTTTATGCAAAACCGTGTTCCGTTAGGACTCATCTTCATACCACGGATATAATCTCTTGGCGCATTCATCGCAGATACCGTGAGTAAACAATACATCCGATCGCTCCTCGATGTATTGTTCAACCCGTTGCCAATAACCATCGTCATCCCTGATTTTTTTGCATTGGGTGCAAATGGGAATGATTCCCCGCAGGGTCTTTACTTCCGCCAGTGCCGTTTGAAGTTCCTGGATCAACTGTTTGCGCTCCTCTTCGGACCGCTTTCGTTCCGTGATATCACGGCAAATGCAAAACACCAGTTTTCGGTTTTGATAAACTGCACCGTTGGTGCTGATTTCGACTTCATAAAGCGAACCGTCCTTGCGTTTATGGACAGTCTCGAAATGATCGCCGGCATCATCGACATCCCGAAGCTTTTCCAGCAATCGCGCTTTTGACCACTGGAAGTCCCAGTCCCAAACATGAAGATGCTGGATTTCATCGACGGTGTAGCCCAGCATGGCGGCAAACCGCCGATTGGCTTCGTAGACCTTGCCGTCCTGGTCTATAACAACGATGCCGTCCCTGGATTGATCCACCAGAATGCGCCGCCGGACGATTTCATCCTTGAGAATTTGCTCCGCCTCTTTTTTTTCGGTGATATCCCGTAAGGCAGTCACCCGGATGGATATCCCTTCGCGGTCGATCATCTGAGCCTGAATTTCACACGGGAAAGTCGTACCATCCTTGCGAAGGGCAACGACCTCGTATGGCTTTTCGTATCCGGTCCGCATGTTGGTTCTCACCCGCTCCCGATATTCGGGAGCGATCCATTCGGTGCCATGCCTGCCGATGGCTTCGGCATGCGAGTAGCCGAACATCTTCTCAGCAGCCTGGTTCTGATCCAAACAAATTCCCTGTTCGGAAAGAAATATTGCCTCGAACGGTGCATCGGCCAAGGCCCTATGTTTACGGGTCTCAATTTCCAGCTCTTTGATGCGTTGTTCCAGTTCTTTGTAAGTGGGCTTTCCATGCATTTTGGGTGCCTGTAAGATGCGGTTTCGATCCATCCCAAAAAATCTGATCGTTTAGAGGTGAAGGCTACTCTACATACTTGGCCACGATCCGGTCTATGGTCCCATCGGCAATCATCTCTTCGATAGCTTTATTCAAAGCCGGCAAAAAAGCTTGTCTGCTCCGATGAAGCCGCAGCGACAATTTGGAAGGCTTGAATCGGTAAGCAGTAACGAAATCGGCAGGGTCCAAGTTCGCTTTTTTCAATAAATATCTGGCCTGAACTTTATCTACGATGATCCCGTCAAGCCGTTCCAGCGCCAGTTTTTGAAGATTTTTTTCCGATACGGGGTTGTCTTCCCGGTGGATATCTCCTCTATTAAAAGCCTCCTGAAAACCCTCGGGATAAAAATATCCCAGCCCACAACCCAAATTCATCCCGTAAAAATCCCGGACTGAAGTTGCGTGGATAGCATTTTTCTTTCTGACGAGAACAATATCGCCGGTTGTATAAAAAGGGATGGTATAAACCGAAATATGGCTCTGGCAGTCCCGCCAGGAAGGATTGACAGTAGGTTCCATATCGATCCCTCCCTTTTCGAACGCAGCCATCATCCGCTTGTGGGGAAACGGTCGGACGTTCATCGCACAGCCGGTTCGCTTGGAGAGTTCCTGGAGGATTCCCGGAGTGATCCCCGTCAGATGTCCATCCTCCAAGACTTGCCATGGCCGCCATTCAGCCGTACCAAGGTTCAGAGACTGGGTTGATGCTTCTCCCTGCCACCATCCCACAAAGACTCCCACGATGATCGCAAACAGGACCTGTTTACTTACCATACGCTATTCTCACGTCCCTTATTTTCCACGGGATAATAACCCAACGGCTATCTGTCAGGAATCGCCTTTGCCCTCTTTTGGGAGTCGAAGGACAAACCGGGTGCCGCAATCTTCCACGGCATGCACACGCATCTCGCCGCCGTGGTCCTCTGTGATGATAAAATAGGACACCGACAGGCCCAAACCCGTGCCTTTGCCCACCGGTTTGGTGGTGAAAAAAGGCTCGAAGATGCGCCGGCGGGTGGTTTCGTCCATACCCGGCCCGTTGTCCTCGATCTCCACCCGCACCCAGTCGCCGTCATTCCGGACGCGCAGGAGAAACATCGGTTGAGTTGATGGACTCGACACCTCGGCCATGGCCTCGGCACCGTTTTTGAGAATATTTATGAACACCTGCTGAATTTTGCTGGATTCGCAGGGCACCGGAACGGTTGCATCGTCGTACTCCCGCACGATCGCGATCTTCTTGAAATCATAATGCTTTTTCATGTCGTAATCGGTTTTGAGCAGGTCCAGGGATTGATCCAGCAGGCCGCTAAGGTCGTGGCTGGAAACAGTGCTGTCGCTCTTGCGGGCAAAGCTTAGCATGTTTTTTACAATGATCGCCGCCAGGCTGCCGGATTTGCGGATATTCTCTATCATGTTGGGCAGCTTGCGAAGCTCCAGGTATTTTCTGATGGCCGTCATGCTGGTGCCGGCCGCTTCTGCCGCCTCGTGGTTGGCAGGCAGGTCGCCGGTCAACCTGTTGGACAAAACGGAAGCGTTCTGAAGAATACCGGCCAAAGGGTTATTGATCTCGTGGGCCATTCCCGCGGCCAGGCCCCCCACGGAGAGCATCTTCTCGCTCTGGATCATCATCTCCTCCAGGCGAACCCGTTCGGTGACATCGTCCACCCGGATCACCGCCCCCTCCACGCCATTGGTGACCAGCGGGAAGATGGTGATGTCTTCGAATCGGGTTTCCTGACCGGCTTTTATGGCAATTTTAGGTGAGTTGATCACCCTCCGCTCTTTAATGGCGGTTTTTATGGTTTCCAATTGATCCGCCAGTTGGGAAAATACGACATTCAAGGGCTTGGCCAGCACCTGGCTGGAAGGGCGTCCCGTCACTTTTTCGGCCTGTTTATTCCACTGGGTCACCCGTCCTTCCATGTCCACGCCCACCAGCACCGAAGGCATGGAATCGATGATGTTGGTGAGATAATTGCGCAGTTGCCGCA
This sequence comes from Desulfosarcina widdelii, assembly GCF_009688965.1. GTDB lineage: Bacteria > Desulfobacterota > Desulfobacteria > Desulfobacterales > Desulfosarcinaceae > Desulfosarcina > Desulfosarcina widdelii. The sequence continues at coordinate 2,938,929 of NZ_AP021875.1, forward strand.
GTTCTTCTTCTATCTTTTTGCGCTGCGTGATGTCGACAATCGTACCTTGCATGGTCGTCAGGTTCCCTTCCCCGTCGAACTTTCCCCCGAAAGTGGAGTAATAGTATCCAATGCTGCCGTCGGGGCGCAAAAATTTCTGATCAAAGCTGCCCTTTTCCTTTGTTTGGAGAAACCGTTGAACAATCTCTTCATGCCGCTTTTTGTATTCCGGCCAAGGCGACAGGGCCATAATGGAGTCGATCCGGGGAGAATATTCGGAGGGATCCAAGTGGAGTATTTCATACACTTTTTTCGACCAATCCACCTTCCCCGTGTTGACGTTCCATTCCCAGTACCCCAGTCCGGCCAGTTCCTGGGCCTCTTTGAGCCGGGCCTCACTAATCTGAAGTGCCTCCTCCGCCTGCATGCGTTCGGTAATGTCGGCATGGGTGCCGATAAAACGGGCCGGCTTTCCCTGGTCATCCCAGGCAACAATTTTCCCTTTGCTCTGAACCCACATGTAGTTGCCGTCTTTACGTCGAAACCGAAACTCCACCTTGTAATCATCCAGGCCCCCGGATAGATACCGGGTGATAGCCGATTTTACCCGTTCACGGTCCTCGACGCGAACGCGTTTTTCGAATTCATCGAAAGCTCCGGGAAACGCATAGGGCCCGTATCCGGCCATGGTGTAGTAGCGGGAATCGAAATAAACGGCATCCTGGTCGATATGCCAATCCCAAATGCCTTCGTTGGCACCCGACAACGCCAGGTCCAGGCGTTCTTCACTTTCCTTCAGCGCCTGTTCCATGCTCCTCCGTTCGGTAATATCCTGTGCAAAAGCGATGGCATACTGTTGGCCTTCGAATTCCAAGAGATTGGCATAGATCTCAACGGGAATCCGACGACCGTCTTTCCTACGGTGAGTACTTTCATGGGCGATCAACCCTCGGGCAACCAGTTCTTCCCAAATCGAATCCCAGGTTTTATCAGCAAATGCGGTATCGATGTCCACTATCGACATCGTTTCCAGTTCTTCTTTGGTATAGCCAAGCATTTGCGCGAATTGTCGGTTCACTTCCCGAATCCGCCCATCCCGTAGGACACGATGAATGCCGACATTGGCGTTGTCGAAACTGAATTGGGTGATTTGCAGGGATTTCTCAATTCGTTTGCGTTCGGTGATGTCTTGGACAAAGCAGATGGAAAATTGCCGGTCGTCGTATTCCAGAAGGGTGGTTGTAATTTGCACCGGAATACGGGAGCCGTCCTTGCACCGATGTGTGGTTTCGAAAAAATCCGTGCCTTGAGAGACCAGTCGTCTCCATCCGGATTCCATAAGTTCATGATCTGTGTCTGGGTCAATGTCCGCCACGGACAGCCCCGAAAGTTCTTCGATGGTATACCCCAGCATTTGAGCGGCATGGGCATTCACGTTTAGAATCCGCCCCCCCGATTCAATTTGGTAAATCCCGATGGAAGCTGAATCGTAACAGAACTGGGTCAGATGAAGGGAAGACTCCATCTCTTTGCGGTGGGTGATGTCCGTTAACAGTCCGTAAAAAACAATTTTATCGACGACGCGACGGGGTGTGGAATTGCCCTCGATCCAAAGCGCCTCTCCCGAAGGTTTGATAAAGCGTCCCTGGTAGTACCAAGGTTTGAATTCTTCGACGGCTTCTTTTACGGATGCAATAAACCGGGGTTGATCCTCAGGGGGCAGGCAGGCGACAAAATCATCGAAATAGGTTTCCGGTCCCGAGTCCAGGCCGAACATCTCGAATGCCTTAGACAGCAGTACAATCTTGGAGATATAGGAGCCGGGATTGTCCGGAGCTGCCTCGAACTGATAAACCACACCGGGGACATTGGCCAAAAGTTCTTTCAGCCGCTGTTCGCCGTCGACCAGGGCCTTTTCGCGTTGCTTGATCATTTCGGCCATGCGCTCGAGGCTTTGGCCCAGCCGGGCAAATTCCCATGTTTTGGCCTTCGGCCACTGTAGGTCGTAGCGTCCCTTGGCAATGAATTCCGCCTTCCGGGCATAAGAAGTAAAAAGCGTGCTGAACTTGCCGGCCAAAAGCCAGGATATGGACAGTACCAGACCCAGGGCAACGGCTATCCCCAGAGCGATCAGCGTGAACGTATCCCGGATCGGTTGAAAGGCCAGGCGAATCGGCTGGACAACCAGAACCTTCCAGCCCGCCACATCCATTTCCACCATCGTCCCCAACATGCGTTCGCCATCCAATTCAAAAGTCCTGGTGGCCGTCGAAGTTGCGCCGGCGAGTCCCCTCACGAGAGGGAAATCGGCTCGCACCACCTCTCCCCAGCGCAGATTGCGGGAATCGGCCACGATCTGTCCCCGGGCATCGATCACCATTGTATGATACTCGGATTCCACCGGTAGCTGACTGATGAAGGCAGACAAACGGTCCAAGGTGATCTCCCCGATAATAAAGCCGTCTGCCAGCGGAATCGTCAGCGCCACCGCCATTCGACTGCTGACCGTGGACAAAAAAGTTTGCGACCAGATGCCCCCCGCAGGATCTTTGGCAGTGTCGGCAAACTTTCGGCCGGAAAGATCCAGCCCGATGTAATCCTCACGGCTCGCGCGGCGCGATTTTGGCAGGCCGACCGATTGAATGACGGCTTCCGTATTGTCGACGACAAATAGGGTCTCGAAAAATTCTCCCTTGCCGCACTGGGCATCCAACAATCGCACCGGCCCCGTATCCGGTTGAACCTGTCGATCCTGAAGATATTCGGCCAAGGCGGTCAACTGGCGCTCGCCGCCCTCCAGATAGGTCGAAATCTGGCCGGCAATGGAACGGGCCAGCGCCCGATGCTGGTTTCCCGTCCGGGACTGAATGCTCGGCATAACGAAAAACCAGACCAAAACGGCAATAGTGATGATCGGCAAAATCGCCACGATACCGAAGAGCAGGGACAAATAGCCTTTCAGGGGAATGGGGGATTTCATGGCATCACTCCACGACAACGAACTTCCGGTTGCGGACGATTCGGATGGAGGCATGGGCGGGTGCGACATCACCGTAGGCATCGAAACGAATCTTGCCCTGCAGACCGTCGAACTCGCCAATGGAAAGCAGGACCGCTTTCAGTGGCTTCTGCAACTCGCTTGCCTTCAGAGCGGTCAGCACGACCTGGGCCGCATCATAGGCATAAACCCCTGCAAACCCCGGCTCCCGTTGGTATCTTTCAAGATATTTCTTGCGAAAGGTAAGGTACGGTGGGCTCGGGCTGTCCCAGTCAAAGGCGATGGGCAATGTAACTCCCTCAACGGCATTGCCGCCCATTTCTAGCAGCCGCTGGCTCGCGCCCCAGTTGGAAAGGGTTATCTTTATAGAAGCATCGGCCTGGCGGATCTGTTGGCAAAGCAACCCGGAATCCATGGGATTGGCAATGATCAGGATGCCGTCGGGTTCGGCTGCCAGCAACTCGCGGGCAATGTCCGAAAAAGAACGGCCATCTTTTTCTTTATATTCAATGAAGGTGAGAATCTTGCCACCACCTGCGACAAACGGTTTTTTAAAGTTTGCCAGCCAGTTTTCGCTAAATGTGCGGTTGCCGCCGTCATAGACAACGGCAACGCGCCGCATATCGCCCGATTCGATCTGGTATCGGGCACTGCGAAATGCGTGCTCCTGAGAGGCGATGCAGACGCGGAAAAAATAGTCGTCCTGACCGGACAGATGCGGGGTGGTGACCGTCGGCGCGACGGTGAGCAACTGCGCTTCATTCAAATGCGGCACAACGACCGTGGCCATGTTGGAAACCAGGGGGCCGACAACGGCGACAACGTTTGCCGCGATCAGTTCCTGTATGGCCTGCAGCGCCGTTTCGGCATCCTGTCGATCATCCTTGATGATCAGCGTTACCCGACGGCCGCGGATCCCGCCCTGTTCATTGCACTGCTCTACGGCCAGTTGAACCGCATTGCGGGCCGACATCCCCATATCGGCCAAGCGTCCTGTTATGCTTCCGATAAAACCGATCTGTATCGGTTGATTGGAACCGCAGGCAACCAGGATAATGCCAAGGATGCTGGAAACAAAAATGAGAGTCAGCCACATGTGAATAGAGACACGTTTCATCGGGAACCTCCTTCCAGTACCTTTCTTATCACTGAGTCTTGCCGGCTTTCGGCATTCGGATCACGAAACGCGTACCGCCCCCTTCCGCGGCATACGCCCCCATCTTGCCGCCGTGACCCTCGGTGACAATGAAATAGGAAACCGACAGACCCAATCCCGTGCCCTTGCCCACCGGCTTCGTGGTGAAAAAAGGCTCGAAAATCCGCCGGCAGGTCACTTCGTCCATCCCCGGACCGTTGTCCTCGATCTCCACCCGCACCCACTGCCCGTCGTCCCTCACCCGCAGACAAAACGCGGGTGGAACCGCCCCACCCCCTCTTTCGGCCATGGCCTCAGCGCCGTTTTTGAGGATATTGATGAACACCTGCTGAATTTTGCTGGCCTCGCAGGGCACCGGACTTGCAGCGTCCTCGTACTCCCGGACAATCTCGATCTTCTTGAAGTCGTAATGCTTCTTCATGTCGTAGTCGGTTTTCAGCAAATCCAGGGATTGATCCAGCAGGCTGCAAAGATCGTGGCTGGAAACGATGCTGTCCCCCTTGCGGGCAAAACTGAGCATGTTCTTTACAATGGTGGCCGCCAGACTGCCTGACCTTCGGATGTTCTCCAGCATGTCGGGCAGTTTGCGCAGTTCCAGGTACTGCCGGATGGCTGTCATGGTGGTTCCGGACGCCTCGGCCGCCTCGTGGTTGGCAGGCAGGTCGCCGGTCAACCGGTTGGACAAAACGGAGGCGTTCTGAAGAATACCGGCCAGGGGGTTGTTGATCTCGTGGGCCATGCCCGCGGCCAAACCGCCCACGGAAAGCATCTTCTCGTTCTGGATTATCATCTCCTCCAGGCGAACCCGTTCGGTGACATCGTCCACCCGGATCACCGCACCTTCCACGCCATTGGTCACCAGAGGGAAGATGGTCACATCTTCGTAACGGGTTTCATCGCGATGCCGACTTGAAACCTTCGGATCACGGATCACCCGACGCTCCCGGATGGAGGTCTTGATGCAGTCCATCTCGCGCACCAAACGGGGAAACACTTCGGCCAAAGGCTGGGCCTGGGCCGTATCCCTGTCTATCTCGGTCTCCTGCTCCGCCTTGCGGTTCCACTGGGTTACCTTTCCGTCGCGGTCCACCGCCACAAGAATGGACGGCATGGAGTCGATGATATTGGACAGGTAGTTGCGCAGCCGGCGCAGTTCCTCCTCGGACTTTTTTCGTTCGGTAGAGTCTTTGGCAAAAACAATGGCATACTTCCGGCCACCGTACTCGAGCAGATTGGAATAAATCTCCACCGGTATCCGGCGGCCGTCTTTGCCATGGTGAACCGTTTCGAAGATGTCGGATCCCTGCACTTGCAGTCGTTGCCAGGCCGTACCCCAGTTCTCTTTGTTTAGGGCCGGATCAATATCGAAAACGGTCATGCTGCTCAGTTCTTCCCGGGTGTAGCCGATCATCCGGGCGGCGGATTCGTTCACCTCCTGAATTCGCGCATCCGGACCCAGGCGATAGATTCCGATGGCGGCCCGGTCGATGCTGAACTGGGTGATCAGCAGGCGGGCCTCGTTTTCCCGAAGCTGCTTTTCACGCTGTTGAACCATGATTGCCATGTGGTCAAGATTATCGGCCAGGTTGCGAAATTCGACAGTCTTGGATTCCGGCCAGGTCAATCCGTATTCTCCATCGGCAATGCGTCGCGACTGCTCGGCGTACAATCGGAACATCTTTGAAAGCCCCCCGGCCTGCAGCCAGGCCACCGCCAATGCCAGGACCAAGGCAACGCCCAACCCCAAGGCGATCAGGATGAAGGCGTCACGAATGGGTTTGAAGGCCAGCGTGGTCGGTTGGGCCACCAGGACCTTCCAACCCAGTTCCTGAACGTCGACCACGGTGCCCAAATATGATTGCCCGTCGAGGTTGAAAGAACTGGAGGCATTCACGGCCTGCCCGTCACGGCGGGTGGTGGGCAATCCTGAAAGATCCAATTGCTGCCCCCAGCGTAACCGCTGTGAATCGGCAACGATGCGGCCCTGACGGTCAAGAACCAACGTGAGCAGTCCTGATTCCACGGGCAGGTGGCTGATAAATTCGGACAGCCGGTTCAAGGTGATTTCACCCACCATGACTTCCCGGGCCAACGGAACGATCAAGGCCACGGCCAACCGGCTGCTCACAGTGGAGAGAAAGGTCTGGGACCATGTCGATGCCGTCCGGATGCGGGGATCGGCGAGGAAATCGAGGCCGGTGAGATCCATTCCCAACAGGTCATCGTGCGAAAAACGCCTGGACCGTGCCAGACCGACGCTGCGGATCACGGTATCCGGATTGGAAACGATGTAGATCGTTTCGAAAAAATCGCCGCGGCCGCATTGGGCATCCAGCAGACCGGTGGTCAGCGCTGCTGGCGGAGTGTTGCGGAGCAAAAAGTCGGCCAGCCCCATCAACTGGCGCTCCCCGCCGTTCAGATGGGCTGATATCTGGCCAGCCACGGCGCGCGCCAGCCCTTCATTCTCGATTGCATTTCTGGCGCGCATCTGCGGCATCAATAGAAACCACACCAGCACGGAAATGATGACGACAGGCAGAGCGGCGACAGCGGCAAACTGCAGCGACAGATAGCGGCGGAGCGGTATAGGTGATTTCATGGCGCTAATCGATGACCACAAACTTGCGGTTCCGGACGATGCTGATCGAGGCATTGCCCCGTTTGACGTCGCCGAATTCGTCGAAGCTGAACGCCCCCTGTAGGCCTTCGAAGGTTTTGATTTTAAGGATGGTCTCTTTAAGATTTTGGCTCTTTTTTTGACTCCGCAGGGCGGTTAACACAACCTGCACCGCATCATGTGAATAGACGCCGGGGAAACCCGGCTCGCGTTGATACCGTTCGAAATAGGCTTTGCGGAATTCCTGGTACCGGGGGGCTGGGCTGTCCCGGTCGAATGTCTGCACCACGGTGACCCCCTCCACTGCATTGCCGCCCAGTTCCAGCAGGCGTTCGGTGGCGCCCCAGTCGGCCAAGGTGATCGGGATGGCCGCATCGAGTTTGCGGATCTGCTGACAAAACAGAGCCGAGTCCATGGAATTGGCCACGATCAGAATCCCGTCGGGGCCGGCTGCCAGAAGTTCGCGGGCAACATTCAGAAAAGATCCTCCCTTGTCGGTGGCAAAGCCGATGGTGGTAATGATTTCGCCGCCATTTTCATTGAAGACAGCGGCAAAATTTTCCAGCCAGTTTTCACAGAAGGATCGATTGCTCAATGTGTACGTGGCGGCGATGCGGCGCATCGTCCCGGAATTGACGTGGTAGCGGGCGCTCTTGCCGGCGTATTCGCGGGTGGTGGAAGAGACCCGCAGGAAATAGTCGTCCAACCCGGAAAGTTTTTGGGTGGTGGCGGTGGGGCTCACAGTGATGATTCGGGCTTCGTTAAGAAGAGGAGCCACCGCCATGGCCATGTCGCTGGTCATGGGGCCGACGATTGCGGCCACCTCCTGGCCGACCAAGTCCTTGACGGCCTGGCGGGCCAGATCCGGATTTTGCTCGTCGTTCTTAATGATCAGTTGAACCGGGCGACCGTCGATTCCGCCTACGCGATTGCACGCCTCGATGGCCAGCTGGACGGCATCCCGCCCGGAAATGCCCAGGTCAGCCACCCGCCCGGAGGTGCCGCCCACGAATCCGATGCGAATGGGTTCCTTGGAACTGCATGCCGTCAGTGCAATACCTATTAAGATGCCCAGGCAAATCCAGAAACGGTAGCGACAGTATCGATGGGTATTGGAAAGAACAGTACGCATGGGAAATCCTCCTGTGAAGGAACACCGCACTGAAATATACCTCAACCGTTGACACACCGGCCGCCGATGAGGGATGCATGATCTTTGATCCAACCGGGGAAGGCGTAACGCGGCTATAAAAGAAGAATATCGGAGAAAAGCCTCCTTTCTTTATAAAAACCTTTATTTTATCTACTTTAGAGGATATCCGTTATCGAGGCAAGCCCCATTAGATGCTTCCTGAACCGAGAGACATAAACCTTCGCTCATCTGCCCTTTGAGGTAGCATTTATATGCGTCTCGATATGATGGGCAACAACGGCAACGATTCGAGAATGTGCAATCGACGAACGATAAGCCTTCTATGCACCGGTTTGGCCGCAGCGGGTCTGTTTTTGACCGCCTGCGGCGTGGTGCGCACCACCTATCGGCTGACCAAGGGAACCGTGGTGATGGCCTATAAGGTGACCCGGTTCGCCGGCAGCACCGTCTATACCGTGGGCGGCTTCACCTTCGACGTGGTGACCGCCCCGCTGTCCTGGCCGCTGGTCCATGAGGACATCGAAAGCATCGACGGCCTGTCGCCCAAAGAGGCCATTGCCCAGGGGCGCGTGAAAGCTTCGCCCTACGTGGTGCGCGGCCGGCGCTACGTGCCCATGACCGTGGCCCAGGCCCAAACCTACCGGGAAACCGGGGTGGCATCCTGGTACGGCATGGAAACCTACCGCCAGCGCGGAGGGCACATGACCGCCAACGGCGAGGCCTTCAATCCCAATGGCCTGAGCGCCGCCCACAAGCACCTGCCCCTGCCCTCCTTCGTGCGCGTGACCAACCTGTCCAACCGTCGCAGCATTGTCGTGCGGGTCAACGACCGGGGACCTTTTGTCGATGGACGCATCATCGATTTAAGTGCCGGGGCGGCTAAAAAATTGGGGTTTTACAAGAAGGGAACGGCGCGGGTGCGTGTCGAGACCATACAGTTGGAGAGCTCATAGCCAACCAACGGCAATGGCCGTGAGTCAATGTCAACAGATAAAATTCGTCTGAACCAGACGGCTATGATTGGCGAGCAATCGATTGGCAAACCGATACGATGAGCTGAATCTGGGGTAGGATGCTGTCCAGTTCCACGTATTCATCCTGGCGGTGGGCGTTGGCCCCGATGATCCCCATGCCGTCGATGGTCGGGATGCCCAGTGCCGAGGACCAATTGCCGTCCGAGCAGCCTCCGGTGGAGATATGCTCGATCTGCATCCCCAGGTTGGCGGCCTGGTCTTCGATCATGCCCCATAGCTCAAACGTTTGTTGATCGGGTTCCATGGGCGGCCGATCGACCCCGCCCTGGACGGTCAGGCTCACCTCCGGCACATGGGTGTGATCCGGCAGGGATTGGAAAAACGCCTCGACCTTCTCGATTTCATTTTTGCTGGATACCCGCACATCCACATATGCAGATGCCTCATCCGGGATGATGTTGGTCTTCTCGCCGCCCCGAATGGTTGTCACGTGGGCGGAAATTCCCTCGCCGACCGATTCGTTGAACTGTTGGACGGCGCATACCTGATGGGCGATTTCGACAACGGCATTGGCCCCCTTTTCCGGCTCCACCCCGGCGTGGGCCGACATGCCCCTTGCTGTGATCGTAAACCCTCCACCGCCTTTACGATTCAAAACAAAGCGATGTTCCGGCCGGCAAGGTTCGAAAACAAATACACGACGGCTATTCAAGGCATGGCCCTCTATCCAGCGCCTTGATGCCTTTGATCCCACCTCTTCGTCTCCATTGAAGCAAACCCGCACAGCCAAGTGATCGAGTACGCCGGCATAATGCAAAGTTTCGAGCGTGTGCAGGGCCAGAACCAGCCCCCCCTTCATATCGCTGACACCAGGACCGGTGGCCCGGCAACCATCCATGCTAAAAGGACGCTTTGCAGCCTCGTCATCTTGGAAAACCGTGTCCATATGTCCTAAAAACAGGATATCGGATTTCTCTCCTTCCGAAGCATTGAAGGCCTCCAGACAGGGGATTCCTTGCTTCCCGAGTTTTTTCAAGCACGTCGTAAAGCCGATAGCTTTCAAACGCGGGTCCAACACCTGAGCTACAGCTTCAATACCGACGAGATTATCGCTGCCGCTATCGATATTGACTAAATTCTCCAAATCGCTGATGAACATCTCAACCCTGCCGTCGATGAAAGCTTGTATATCCGTTGGCATGACTTCTATCCTGTACCGATCCTTCTGAAAACTATGTTTGTCTGGCCAGTTTGGGATTGAGCTCGTCGCGCAGCCAGTCCGAGAAGAGATTGATGGCCACCACCAGAAAAATCAGGGTTGCGCCGGGAAACAGCGTCAGCCACCACATGCCGGCATAAATGTAGTTTTTGCCGATGGAGATCATCATCCCCATGGAAGGTTCGGTGAGTGGCACGCCGACGCCGAGAAAGCTCAAGGTCGCCTCCAGCATGATGGCGACGGCCAGGTCCACAGCCATGACCACGAAAATCGGCGGCAGGGCGTTGGGCAGGATGTGGCGGAAAAGAATGCGGCCGTCTCCGGCGCCCGACGCTCGGGCGGCGACCACATAGGCGTTGTCCTTTATTTCGAGGACACTGCCGCGGATGGTGCGGGCGTACTTGACCCAATTGGCGATACAGATGGCAAATATCACCGTAGCGATGCCGCGGGTTTCGAACGCTCCTAAGAGCAGCACGGCCAGCAGAGTGGTGGAAAAAGCAAACACCGTATCGGCCAGGCGCATAATGAGGGCATCCAGAATTCCGCCGTAATAGGCGGCTAGCATGCCCAAAACAATACCCACCACACTGGAGATGGTCACCACCGAAAAACCGACGATCAACGAGGTGCGCAGGCCATAGAGAATGGTGGAGAGGATGCCGCGCCCTTGGTCATCGGTGCCCAGCGGGAAGCTGGCCACGCTGCCGTCCATCCAGGCCGGCGGCAGCAGGAAATTACCCAGATCCACGGTCGTCAAATCATAGGGATCCATGGGGGCCAGTAGCGGCGCGAAGACGGCGCAAAAAAAGAAGATGACCAGCAGGAAACTGCCGATCAGGGCCGAGGGATCCCTCAAATAGTTGCGCAGGCGTTGGGATTTGATCTTGCCGGTCATGGCAGTCCTAGTACCTGATTCTCGGGTTGAGCAGCGCATACATGAGGTCCACCAGAATGTTGATGGTCAGAATGATAAACGCCGCCAGCATGATGTAGGTGACGATCACCGGCTGGTCGGTTTCGAAGATGGACGTCAGCAGCAGATTGCCCATTCCGGGCCACTGAAAAATGGTCTCGGTAACAATGGAAAAGGCGATCAGTTCGCCGAAGGAGAGCCCCGCAATGGTTACCACCGGTATGAGCACGTTCCGCAGTGCATGCTTGATTATAACCTTGAAGGGGGACAATCCCTTGGCCCAGGCCGTTTTGATGTACTCTTCGGAGAGGACTTCGCGCATGCCGGCACGGGTGAGCCGCAGAAGCACAGCCAGCTGGTAGCCCGAGAGAGTGAGGGCCGGCAGCACGATATGCTTCCAGCCGTCGATCGTCAGCAGGCCGGTGCGCCAGAAGCCGATTTGGATGGTGTCGCCGCGGCCGAAGGACGGTAGAATCTCCAGATAGACCGAAAACACCATCACTAGCAGTATACCGATGAGAAAAGTGGGGATCGAGATGCCCAGGATTGATCCGGCCATGATTGCCCGGCTAATCATGCCGGTGGGCCACACCGAAATGAGAACGCCCAACCCTACGCCCAGGACGAAACTGATACAAATGGCGCTAAAGGCCAGTTCCAGGGTCGCCGGCATGCGTTCCACGATCATGTCGAAGGCGTCCACTTGACTGATGTAGGATTTACCGAAATTTCCCCGCAGGGCACCACCGATAAAACTGATGTACTGGATATGCAAGGGCCGGTCCAGGCCGTAGGCCACCCGTACCATCTCCCGCTCCTCCTGGGTGGCGTATTTGCCAGCCAGCATCAGCACCGGATCGCCTGTATAGCGAAAGATGATGAAGCAGACAAACGAGACCGCCAGGAGGACGACGATTCCCTGGAGCAGCCGTTTAATTAGATAGGTGGCCATAGTTTGTCAGAGGTCTATTAATCGTTTTAGGTTCGTCCCGCCAAGGGGTTTTTCTCCTCAGCAGATTCAGGGTCGAAGAATCCAGGAGCCAGGAGTCCGAAGGCTGAAGACTTAAACGGACTCCTGGATTCTATCCATCCGAAATACCAATTTCCGTTCAGGACGGGTAGATTTTCGTTCCCTCAAAACAGAATCTTGCAACACGCCAAAGCCACAGATCAGTCGAGAGACTGCACTGAAAAACACGGGATGTTTCAAAAGCCCAGCGATTCTGCTTCGAGGATCTCGAAACAGCGAAAACGCCGTCCCGGGGTGGATATTATTTGATTTCCTTAGCCACGATCCACTGATCCGGACGCGGCGTGAACGCTACTCCCGAGTCCTTAACCACGGCATAGATGTCCTGCTGGTAGTGCAGCGGAATCCAGGCCACATCCTCAACGGACTTCTTGTTTATGGCCTGCAGGGCTTTTTGCCGTTCAGCCCGGTCGATGATGGACGAGGAATCAATGATCATCTTGTCCAGTTCCGGGTCGGAGTAAATCGCGCCGTTGTAAGCCCCCATACCCTTTTCCTTATCCGGCGTGTGCAGCAACTTCTCGGCACTGCGTCCGAAGTCGTAGGATCCATCGAACCAGCCGATCAGGTAAAAGCGGTGCTTGTAGTCGGACAACTCGTCGAAGAAAATGGATTTGGGTTTGACGTCCAGGGTTACCTTGAGACCAATCTTGGCCAGGTACTTGGCCACCGCTTCGCAGATCTTCTCGTCGTTCACATAGCGGTCGTTGGGACCGGCCACGGTGATCGCAAAGCCGTCAGGATAGCCCGCATCGGCCAGCAACTTTTTGGCCAGGGCCGGGTCGTAGGACAGTCGCTTCAACCCGGGTACGTAGCCGACGGTAGGCACATCCGGCACCTGGGCCGCAGGCGTAGCCTGGCCGCGCATGACTTTCTCGATGATCTCGTCCTCGTTGATGGCGTGGGCGATTGCCTTGCGCACCCGAATGTCGGCGAAGGGCGTCCCTTCCTTGTTGGAAATATCCATATAGATGGCCCGCCGAGCCGGACGTGAAATCAACTGCACGTGGGGCATCTTCTCGATCCGCTCGATCAGGGTAACGGGCACGCCGTTGACGATGTCGGCCTGTTTGCCAGCCAGGGCGGCGAAACGGGTAGCCTCTTCGGTAATCGGGCGGATGTCCACGTTTTTATACTTGGGGGCGCCTTCCCAGTAGTCCTCGTTGGCCGTCATACGCACGTAGGAGCCCTTGACCCACTCGACGAATTTATAGGCACCGGTGCCAATGGGCCGGGTGTTGTAGTCGCCGTCGTCGCGGTCCTTGGAGGACTCCATGTCCACGATGAAATTCTGGTGCATGGTCTCGGCGAACCACGGCACGGGCTTGACAGTCTTGAAAATTACCGTGTGGTCGTCGGGTGTTTCAATGGAGGCGATGGAGTTGGCGATATTGAGCAGCTTGGAATACTGGGGATCTTTCATGCGCTCGAAGGTGAACTTGACGTCGGCGGCGGTAAAGTCGTTGCCGTTATGAAATTTGACCCCCTTGCGCAGGTCGAATTTCCAGGTAGTGCCGTCCAGGCGCTCCCATCTAACGGCCAAGGCCGGCGAGAGTTTGCCGTCGGGCGCAGGCCGCTGCAACAACCCGTCGAAAAAGTTGGACATGTAGGAAAGGTTGGCGTCGGAAGAAAACGCATGCGGGTTCATGGACTTGGGCGGGGCGTCGGTCACCACCACCAGGTCCGCTTTGGCCATCGCCACGGCGGGCAGGGCCAGCAGGGCGACGATCAGGGTCAGGGCGATTCGTTTCATGGGTTGCTCCTCCTTGCTAATTAATGAGTCCTTGGAATTATTGCATCGTTGCGCGGGCATACAAATGGCAGGCGGCCGTGTGGCCGCCACCGAAATTGATCATCTCCGGGATTTCCTTTTCGCAGATGGTCATCCGCTCAGGACAGCGGGTATGAAATCGGCAGCCGGACGGTGGATCGATGGGGCTGGGCACATCCCCGCTCAGGACGACGCGTTCCTTTTTGCGCATCGGATCGGGGACAGGAACGGCTGACAGCAGTGCCTGAGTATAGGGGTGCTTGGGCGAGCCGTACAGGTCCTTGTAGGGCGCCGATTCGACGATCTTGCCCAGATACATGACGATGATTCGGTCACAGATGTACTCCACCACCGCCAGGTCGTGGGAGATGACGATCAGGGACAGATCAAAATTGGACTTCAGGTCCATGAGCAGATTTATAATCTGGGCCTGGATGGACACATCCAGGGCCGATACCGGTTCATCTCCGATGATTACTGACGGATCCAGGGCCAGGGCCCGGGCGATTCCGATGCGCTGGCGTTGGCCGCCGGAAAATTCGTGAGGATAGCGTCGGCCCTGCTCGGGTGAAAGGCCGACGGTTTCCAGCAAAAAGGCCAGGCGTTCGCGGCGCTGCTTGCCGGTATAAAGTCCATGGACGTCCATGGGGTCGGAGAGGATCTCGTTGACCGTCATGCGCGGATTGAGCGACGAATAAGGGTCTTGAAAAACAAGCTGCATTTCGCGCCGCAGTCGCCTGAGAGACCCTTTGCCCATCTTGACCACATCGTCGCCCTGCCACAACACTGTCCCACCTGTTATCGGCAGCAGGCGCGTCACCGCCATGCCTGCTGTAGTCTTGCCGCATCCCGATTCGCCGACGATGCCAAGGGTTTCGCCCCTGGCCAGTGTGAAGCTCACCCCATCCACGGCGTAAACGTATCCGATGGTGCGGGAGAGGATGCCCCGTTTGATGGGAAAATAGACCTTCAGGTCCTCGACGCGGATCAGGCTTTCACTCATGATGCCGGCGGCTCCACGTGAAGCCAGCAGCGAACTCGACGGCCGCTGGTAATGTCGGTTAATTCGGGCTCTCGCTGACGACAGATCTCCATGACCCTGGGGCAGCGGTCGCCAAATTTACATCCCTCGGGTAGGGATACCAGGCTTGGGACCATCCCCTTGATCTCACGCAGCCGTCGGGTTTCGCCGGCCGTACGGCTGCCTAATATGGGTATCGATTGCAGCAACCCAACGGTATAAGGGTGCAAGGGCCGCTTGAAGATTTCCAGGGTCGGGGCCTCCTCAACCACGCGGCCGGCATACATGACCACGATGCGCTGGGCCATTTCGGCAATCACTCCCAAGTCGTGGGTGATCATCTGCACGGCGGTACCGAAGTCCTCTTTAAGTTTGAGCATCAGCTCCAGGATCTGGGCCTGAACAGTCACATCGAGAGCTGTGGTCGGCTCGTCGGCAATGAGGATCTCCGGGTCACAGGCCAGGGCCATGGCGATCATGGCCCGCTGGCGCATCCCGCCGGAAAGCTGGTGGGGATATTCATGGATGCGCCGCTGGGGTGCCGGAATCTGTACCCGATGGAGCATTTCAATGGAGGCTTCCAGGGCCTCCTTGCGTCCGGCGTTGCGATGCAAAATAAACATCTCCGAAATCTGGTTGCCGATAGTAAACACTGGGTTCAGCGAGGTCATCGGCTCCTGAAATATCATGGCGATGCGGTTGCCACGGATTCGACGCATCTGCTGGCGAGACAGGTCGAGCAGATTCGTCCCGTCGAAATGGACACGGCCGTCCACGATCTTGCCGGGAGGGTCCGGAATCAACTGCATGATGGACAGGGCCGTGACGCTTTTACCGCTGCCCGATTCGCCGACGACGCCCAGCACCTCGCCGGACCTTAAATGAAAGGATACCCCGTCCACCGCGCGAGCGGCTCCCCTGGATGAATAAAAGTAGGTCTTCAACCCGCTCACATCGAGAATGGTTTTGGGTTCCGATGGTTTCATCTACGATTTCGAATTGGAAAAGGTTCGGGAATGCAACTATTTAATGCAATGGCCGCATTAAAGTCAATATTATTTATTTAATTGAGTTAAAAATAATGTTTAACCAAATTGCAGCTTAATGGAAACGAAAGTCCGAAAATTCCATCAGTTCGGCGAGGGCGGCATCGAAGCGATCCTCTACGCCGAAGGTAGAGAACCCCTTTCGGATATAGGCATGAAACCCTTCCGCCGTATGGCAGTCGGTAATGTGGTCGATTGCCTCCCGGCAATGCTCGACCTCATTTTTAAACAATCCCACGATGGCAGCGTCATCCGATAGAAAGCTTTCCAGAGTAAATTGATCGCAGTTATCATCGTAATCATGGCGACGCATGGACGTATAGCTGACCTTGGGAGCATCACCGTCGGCATCCTGAATTTGAAATTGAAAATGGGAGCATCGCCTGACGATTCGGTGAAGATGCTTGTCCGGCGCCTTGAGGGATGCTGCAACCGCATTGGCGTAAAACTTGGCGTACAAATCGACAATGTGCGGATTGACCTGCTGGGCAGTGGGGCCGACGTGTCTTTTCAAACTCTCATCTAAACATTTCCGGCACATGTAGGTTTCATAGCGATATCCCCGGTTGCAGTTTTCCAGAAACAGGGCTTTTCGCTCAGCGATCACCTCACCGGTAAAGATTCTGAAGAACCGCTTGGTCTCGCTGGTCGACTCGGTTGGAAATTCTTTCATGATATACAGCTCGGAAGGAAGGAAAATGCCACTGGGCCGGTGCTTCACCAAAATTTTAGCACCACCGATATTTTCAAGTGCCGCCATGAGCAGTTCGAAATAAATGTTGTCGAACTGAGGCAAAATACGCCCTTCAAATTTTCTTCGGCGGTTGTTGTTCAGGATTTCAGGGATATCGTGCCGATTGAGCGGCATGTAGTCGTATTCGGCCAGGATGGCATTGATTGCAGTAAGCGAATAATTCAGCGCCAGAAGGATAGAGGCGATTTTATCCTTGCCGGGTTTATTGATATTGCCCTTGATCAGTTTGGTCAGGTAGGCATTGGATATCCCCGAAACGTTGCTGATCTGGTTCAGATTCAATCCACTGGATTCGATAATTATGGACAGGGTTTCCGAAAATTTTCGCATGCAAGGCTACTGATTTCGATTTTGAATGGCTAAGGAATGCATTTTTGGCCACCATACACGATAACAGTTGTTGGTTAAATATTTTTTTCAACTTTGTTTAATCATTTATCTAAGCCACCGGATATGCTGTTTGCAATCCGACCACAAAAAAGATAATCAAAGATAGAGACAAAAGCGATCCCACGACGGGATTGGGAAAGGAAATTTATGAACAGACCCATGCGACGGGAAGACCGGCGCCTTGACGATAGGGCCGCCATGGCACTGTTGAAACGCGGTGAGTACGGCATTTTAAGTACTTCCGGCAAAGACAACCGTCCTTACGGCATACCAGTCAACTACGTTGTGATGGAAGATGCGATCTTCTTTCATTGCGCCACCGAAGGCCAGAAGCTGGAAAACATCACCGCCAACCGCGGCGTCTCCTTTTGTGTGGTGGGACAGACCGAACTGCTGCCCGAAAAATTCTCCACCCGCTACGAAAGTGTGGTGGTATCCGGCGAAGCCGGGGTCGTGGAGGAGCCGGAACTGAAAATAAAGGCGCTCAACGCCCTGGTGGCCAAATACGCCCCCGGCAATAGGGCCGCCGGAAAGGCCTATATCGAAAAACTCATGGACAAAACGGCAGTGGTCTGCATCTCCATCGATCATCTGATCGGAAAGGCGAGAAAATAAAGTCGCGGCCATTGACAGCCGATAGTCTGGGAAGGAGCAGCTACAAAAAACCATTTCCTTTACTTGAAGCAATCGGGAATGTTCGCTGAAGCCTGAAAATCTGCAAACCAGGCGGATTGATCCGAATGTTCCTCATGAACCGGCCAACGGAGTCGATGTGCCGGACGGAAGGTATTCCTCCAGATGACGCACAGATCGATTTCCATCCTGACGGCGATTTTGCTCTCTGTCGCTTTTTGCGCCTTTGTCATGGTCTACGAAAGATTCGCCATGAACCGCGCCCAGGACCGCATCGAAACCCATGCACGCATCATCGAAGATGCCATGTGGAATTACAACCGCCAGGGAATCGACGAATACCTGAAGCTGGCAGCGTTTTCGGACAGGTACGAATCGCTGACCGTTGTCCACCGCAACGGAGAGACCTTTCACGAAATTTACCAGGAGCCTTCCAGAAGCATCGAACGGATGCTGATTTCCTTCCATCTGATACCAAAGGTCCGGCTGCGGGCCACCGTATCTCACCGGGGTGAGACCATCGGCCATGTAGAGGCCGTCTGGCTGCCCCGCACCATCTACACCTATGCCAATGTGTTCCTGGCGCTGGTGTCGCTTTTCGTGATCATCCAGCTCCAACTGAGACTGCTTCGATCCAAAACCAAGCTCGAAGAGCGGGTGATGGAACGCACGGCCGAACTGGTGGCTTCCAACATGGAACTGAAAAGGGAGATCGACGAACGCACCCGGGCCGAGGAGGCCCTTCGCACCAGCGAAATGAAGTACCGATTCCTTTCGGAAAACATCAACGATGTTATCTGGTCCCTGGACATGGATCTGAACTACACCTATATCAGCCCGGCGGCCACACGGATTCACGGTTGGGATGCCGCCTATCGGGGCAGGCTGACACTGGATAAGGCCCTGACCCCGGCATCGCTTCGCAAGGCCAGCGACTTGATCGGCAAACATCTGGCCCAGGGCGAGAAAACAGGTGATTACCGCACAACCATAACCGCCGAACTGGAAGTGATCAACAAGGACGGGTCGAACACGATCTGTGAAGTGACCGCCTCGTTCATTCTGGATGAAAACAACCAGCCCACAGGCCTCCTGGGCGTATCCCGGGACATCACCGAACGCCGTAAAGCCGAAGCCGAAAAGGCCGAACTGCAGCGGAAGCTGGAGCGCTCCAAGAAAATGGAGTCCCTGGGCCTGCTGGCCGGCGGCGTAGCCCATGACCTGAACAATGTCCTCTCCGGGATCGTCAGTTATCCGGACCTGCTGCTGATGGACCTTCCCGAAGTCAGCCCCATGCGTGCACCCATCGAGACCATCAAGGCTTCAGGGCAAAAAGCCGCCACCATCGTTCAGGACCTGTTGACCCTGGCCCGCCGGGGCGTCAAAACCAGTGAAATTCTCAACATTAACGACCTCATCCGACAACTTCAGCAGGCAGCCGAATATAACGAACTGCTCTCATTATATCCGGATGTGCAATTCTCTTTCGATCTGGCCAGCGATCTTCCCAACATCAAGGGCTCCGCCGTGCACCTGACCAAAACCTTTATGAATCTGCTTGCCAACGCAGCCGAGGCCCAACCCGGCGGCGGTGAAATCCATGTCGCCACCCAAAGCCTCTATCTGGACCGGCCCATCAAGGGATACAATACGGTCGAGCCAGGCGAGTACATTCGCCTGCAAGTGAAGGATTCCGGCGAGGGCATCAGCGAAACAGACATCAATCATATTTTCGAGCCATTCTACACCAAAAAGGAAATGGGGCGCAGCGGTACCGGATTAGGTCTGGCGGTGGTCTGGGGGGCGGTTCGGGATCACAGGGGCTACATCGATGTACACAGTCAGTCTGGCAAAGGCACCACCTTCCACTTATACTTCCCACTGTCCAGAGAGTCGGCGAAGGAGAAAACCGCGTCGCTGAACTTGGAAAACATCCAGGGCAACGGTGAACGCGTTCTGGTGGTGGACGACCTGGAATCCCAGCGGACCATCGCCACCCACCTGCTTCAGCGGCTGAATTACTCGGCCCATGCGGTGAACAGCGGTGAAGCTGCTGTCGAATACTTGCAGGACAACACAGTGGATCTGGTGGTTCTGGACATGATCATGGACCCGGGCATGGACGGCCTGGAGACCTGGCGGCAAATCGTCGGTATCCATCCGGAACAGCGCGCCATCATCGCCAGCGGGTACGCCGAAACCGAAAAAGTCAAAACCGCCCAGCGCTTGGGCGCCGGGGAATACCTGAAAAAGCCTTATATGATCGACAGCCTGGGCAAATCGATTAAAAAGGCGCTGGCGGGCTCCGACGAGACATAAATAATCTGAATTCGATTCCTTTTTTGCGATTGACAAACCCACCCAAAATCGATTTACTCATCCTTCCTGATCCGATTTCTTCATACTCAATCTGCCGAGAAGTGACACACTGACGGAGGTTCCCGATGACACCGGCTACCCAACAGGCACTGGAAGGGTTGCGCGATCTGTCCACGCTCAAATGGTACGTGATTCCGCTGCTGGCTTATACCTTTTACATCTATACCCTGGAAATGAAGAAAGCCCGGACCACAGGCAACTGGAATGCCGTGTTTGCCGGCCTGACCGTATTTGGCATGGATTTCATCAACGAAACCTGGAATGGTTGGGTGCTTGTATTCACCCAGCGGTCCGCCTTCTGGACGGCCCCCGGCGAAACGGCCCTTCGCACCATGGTGGGCTGGAATATCGAAATCATGTTCATGTTTGCCATTTCGGGCATCATTTACGCCAACACCGTTTCCGAAGACCGCGACGAAAAAATCCTGGGCATCCCCAACTGGTGGTTCTGGGCCATCGGGTATTCGGTCTTCTGCGTGTTCGTTGAAGTGCTGCTCAACATGGGAGGGCACCTGATCTGGGAATACCCCTTCTGGCATCGGTCTTTCAAAGGCGTCTGGCTGATTTTTTTCTTCGGCTATTTTCATTTTTACGTGGCCGCCCTGCTGGTCATGGGGTTGCGAAGCATTCGCGCCAAGGCCGTTACCGTCGCGTCCCTATACGGGATTGCCATCGTTGCCAATATTTTTGGACTGGGAATCATGGGCTGGACATATTGACGATTCCGTCCGGAACGCGGTTTTTACCAACCACGATTTCTTACATCCAAGGGATCAAGTTTTAATCATTTTCTAACGGGGGAATGTCAACCAGGGTTGATATAATCGAACAACAACCCGAATTATCCTGACCGAACACCAGCAAAACCCTTCCCGCAAAGGGGACAATGCCATGGGCCAATCGTGCGTTTTACTCAATGGAGACTACACTTTTCTCGGTCTGGTAGACTGGAAAAGGGCCATGAGCCTGATGTTTGCCGAAAAAGTCAGGGTCCTGAAGTTTTCCGACCGGGTGATACAGGGCGTGAGCCGGACGTTCCGCGCGCCGGCCGTGGCGGTGCTGATCAAGGTGGTCAGAAGCGTTTACCGGGGTCGCGTTCCCTTTTCACGGCGCAACGTAATGGTACGGGACCGCTTTACATGCGCTTATTGCGGAACCCGGTCCCATCCCATCACCATGGACCACGTCGTTCCCCGTTCCCGCGGAGGCAAAACCGACTTTGACAATTGTGTGGCCTGCTGCCGGGCCTGCAACCAGAAAAAGGGCGCCCGCCTGCCCAGCGAAGCCGGAATGCCTCTTCGGCGGCGTCCCTGGCAACCCACCATTGCCGAATTCATCCGGATTCGCCTCCGCCAGTCCGATGTCTACCAACTGCTCGTGGAACTGGGACTGTTGTAGATCGCTTTGTCAACCGATAAACCCGCTACAATCAAAGCGCCGGAGGTTGAAGCCTTGGTGGATCGGGGTCCAGTGACCGAAGCTTTTCCAGCAGCAATTGGGGGTCAAAATGGGGTGTCAGCCGCTGCCGGTATTGTTCCAACGCGTCCAGGGCTTTTGCGCCGATGCGCCGGGCTGCGCTGCGATTGCCCTGCTCCAGATGCACATAGGCACCGGCTGCCCGGATAAGAGCCTGAAGCAATCTTTTTTCGTCGCCCTCCGCCGCCATCCAGAACGGTTCCAGATATTCGTGGGTTTCGAAAAACAAGCGGCGGTTAAATATGCGCGGGGCAATGGCCAACGGATCATCGGCCGGGCAGTCCCCTATGTCCGTCAGCACGCCTTCGTAGGCAGTCATCCGTTTGTCGATGTAATCCCTGACCACAGCGGGAAGATCGCCGTTCAGGAAGAACCCGGCCGTGTGTTGCACCGGCTCGAGCGCCCTGCGATCCAGAGCTTCTTTGAATCCCTCGGACAGCGCGTTGCGGACGTTGCGGCATAGGCGATTGTTGAAAGGATCGAAACGGTCGATTTCGCTCATGTAGTGCTCCTGTTTCTTGCTTCCATCGATGAATCATAACCGATAGCATCGGATAGAGACTGCTTGTCACGTCTAAAAAAATTGGAAACGATTCGTTTGGTTCGATAATGGTTGTCAGACGGGTCCAACTGTTTTATTATAACATTTATTCAGTCGCGATTGTTACCACTCGTCCATCGCCAGCGTCAAACGAGCGAGACTCCCACCGGTTTAATTTCAACCAAGGGTACCAGGTTTAACGACCAGCCACAATCCGGCTCCGGTATTGCGACCGGCAACAGGACGGTATTTACCGAAAGCAGGGGATGGGACGGACTGTTATCCCGACCCCGGCAACAGCGAAAGACGGACCGCTTAAAATATAACATATTGTTTTTAAAATCGGATACCGTATCGGAAACAATATATCTGGAAGAACAATAGATAAACTGTCAAGCGAAAGGAGTATCCGTGGAATCGGTTAGCGGCCACCTCGAAATCCTGGACAAGGGGTTCGGCTTTCTGCGAAACATAGACAACAATTACCAGGCCGGCCCGACGGATACCTTTGTCCCGGCGTTTTTGATCGGCAAACTCGGACTGCGGGAGGGAACCCTGATCGAAGGTCAGGGAGAACCGGGCAACCCAGGCAACCGGAATCTGAAGCTTGCCAGGGTGGAGCAGGTCAACGGCCTGTCCCTGGACCGGTATGCCCAAACCGAAACCATGCACACCATGACCAGCATCAACCCAGATCAGCGTCTGCGCATGGCCCAGGGACCCAAAGACCTCACCGGCCAGGCTCTGGACCTCATCGTCCCCATGGGTCGGGGCCAGCGGGGATTGATCATCTCTCCGCCCAAATCGGGCAAGACCACACTCTTGCGGCACATGGCCAACTCGGTGACGGCCAACGATCCGGAAATGAATGTCTTTGTCCTGCTGGTCAATGAACGGCCGGAGGAGGTGACCGATTTTAAGCGGGGGCTTAAAAATGCCCACGTGCTCTACTCCTCTTCGGATCAGAGTATCGCGCAGCACATGCGCATGACTCGTCTGGCCGTGCACTCGGCCATGCGCTGCGCCGAAACCGGGAGGGACACGGTAGTCTTTATCGATTCCCTGACCCGCATGGCCCGGGCCTTCAACGCCGAGACGGAAAGCTACGGCCGGACCCTTTCCGGTGGACTGGGTGCCAACGCCATGGAAGTGCCGCGCAAAATTTTCGGTGCGGCCCGCAACATCGAGGACGGCGGATCGCTGACCATCATTGCTACCATTCTGGTGGAGACCGGCAGCCGCATGGACGACATCATCTATCAGGAATTCAAGGGAACGGGCAACATGGACCTGGTACTCAGCCGGGAGTGCGCCGAGCACCGGGTCTTTCCGGCCATCGACATCCGGCAGAGTGGAACCCGCAAGGAAGAACTGCTGCTGGACAAGGAAGAACTCAAAAAAGTGGTGGATATCCGACGGGCCTTGTCAAAAAAAGATACGACCGAAGCCATGGCGGATCTGATTGAATATCTGGACCGACGAAGTAAAAACTGAGGTTCGTAAATATGGACGGCCGTTACCGTAAAAACATCCTCCCCGGTGCACAAGTGGATATCGTCCTCAAAACCGATCAGCGCACCGGCCGTCTGACCCATGGCACGGTCAAGGACATTCTCACCCGATCTGCGCACCATCCCCATGGCATCAAGGTCCGCCTGATCGATGGACAGGTGGGCAGGGTTAAAAAAATTGAACCCATCAGACCGATAAACTGACCGCGACACCTTTCACAAGCTTCCGCCGCGATAACTAGTGTCGATCCATAAATGGTAATTTTCAGAGCCGAGTCGCAAAAAAAATAGAGTGGTAAAATCCTCGGCAGGATTTTTCTCACCATCGCTACATCGGTTTGTGGCTAATTTACCGAAATCGGCTTAATGCAAGCGCACTTGTTCAACCAGTTTTCACGATGCGGAATCGATTAAGGTCTCAAGTGGCTGTTTTTCCCCTGGCGATGGTCAGCAGGTTGGCGGCCACAATCGAAGACCAAACATAGGATTTAAACGAGTCCCATCCTTTCCAGGTACAGCGGGTCAGGCCAAGGCAACGCTTCAGCCAGGAGATACCGGATTCAATACCCGCTCGAAAGCGGCGCAATCGACGATACACATATTGGCTGCGGCACATGTCGGTTTCAGATAGACCTCGTTTCTTGGCAAAGCAGACGTCTTTGATCTTACGCGATTGGGCTCGCTTCAAGTTTTCCTTGGATGCAAAACCGCCGTCGAAGCTGGCCTTGAGGGGATAGCGGCCATAAATTTGTTTTTGCCGCTCAAGCATCGGTATCGTCAGGTCGGCGTCGGCCGGATTGCCTTCGGTGATGACACAGTCCAAAATAAGGTTCGACGCGCCTCCGGTCAGACAGATTTTGTGACCAAACAGCGTATCGCGCCTATCCTTGACGATGATATCGGTATGTGGCTCGAACAACGATACTACTTTGTCTTTGGCATCGACCGTTTCTCCATGAAGAACCCGGCGTTCGGTCTGGTGGATCACCCTGCGGGTCAGATCGACAAAATGTTCGATCTGGAAGCCAATCGTCATGACCAGCGGGTCGCAGGTCGCACCGGCATTGATCGCAGCGACTGCCTTATGAGCGTACCCAACCACTTTGCGACTGGTTTTGAGCAGGTCCACATAGGCAACCTTACGCTTGTTTTTCCGTTTGGCATTCATCACCGCCAGCATCCGTCGTTTGGCAACACGGGTATGGTTATGGAAGTCAGGAACTGTGATCCCCGATTCATCCCGGAAGCGCTTCAGCAGCCTCGTCAACACGCGAACACCATCCCACAGCAGGTTGGAGTCGGTGGGATGATGGATGTGAGTTTCAACGCACGTGCAATCGACCCGGACCTGTCGGCCCTTTTCAATGCCCTTTTGCTTCGCATATCCCAAAAGATCCGCATTGATCAGTTCCCAGGTGGCGTCCGATATGCCTTTGATATTTTTGTTCAGGGCGGATTTTTTGTATCCCTTGTCGGCGATACCGATCCGGCAGAACCAACTCAATGCCTGCGAATCGACAATATGAAATGCCAGTTCATCATACGTAAAACCGAAAAGGATTTTGACGATAGCACAACGCAGTACCTGGTCGGCGCTCATGCCGTCAGCCCCAGTTCGATAGGCCACCAGCTTGCCCTTGTTCAAATCTTGAAGAACGCGATCACAGATGATAGGGTGAGCATCGATGATACCACTGATAGCTGTAAGTTCTTTTGCTTGGGCGTGGTCTTTGATCTGAGGCATCAGGGGCATCTGTTTTTGCCATTTTTCGCGCATTTTGTGATCGGCTCCTTTCTTTCTTTTGTAGTGATATTGGTTGTTTGGCGACTTTCAATATACTACAAAGAGAAGAGAAAAACCACTACAAAATGCGCGTTTCTTATTTATTACAGGTAGTTATTCCTGTGGATGAGCACTAACTAGTAAAAACCTGTACCACCCGAAAGAAAACGACGCTGCCGGGTTGCGCAATGCAATTCTGCCCTTATTATGTCCTGCGCACCCCGCTGCCGAACGGCATGGTGCTGCATTTCGGCGGGTCGTCTACGCGATCCATAGACTGGAAAGTTCAGGCGTTTTAAAACTGGAAAGTTCAGGCGTTTTAAAAATGGATGAAACATTTAACAAGGAGAAACCAATGGCAGATCGTTCCCATATCACTCTTTACAGTGGAGGCCACAAGGGCACCGAATCGAAATTCGGTCGGTTGGCCGAGGAATGGGGAATTCAGGAAGTCAACTTTTCGTTCGAAGGGCATGTGGTGGAGCGTTCACGCGGACTCCGCGAACTGAGCCCCGAGGAATTGGATAAAGGCAATGTCAGCATGGAAATCGTGTCGGCCCGGATGGGACGCAAATTTGCCCAGGCCAACAAGATTCGCAAAGTGATTCAGACCATCTTCCATATGGTCAACAACGGTTACCATGTGATTGCCGTAGGTTGGATTCAGCCGGATGACACGGTCAAGGGAGGAACCGGATGGGGCGTGGAATTGGCCAAGCTGTTCAACCGGCCGGTGCATGTCTACGATCAGGAGCACAAGGGTTGGTTCACCTGGAAAGACAACGCCTGGGTGGCCGGGGCACCTGAAATCGAAAAGAACACGTTTGTGGGAACAGGCACCCGCAATCTCACCGAGGACGGTAAAAAAGCCCTTCGCAGCTTCTTTGAAGGCGCATTCGGGCCGGCCTGATGTCCTCCCGGCCTGCGAGTGGCGGCTGCCGGTTTCACCGGCGGCCGTGCTTGCATTGGAAACAGATGCTATGACCGTTTACGGCCATAGCGGTTGAAACTGACTTTATCGCGCTGCAGCGCCGATTCCGGATGGGGGGACGGCTGCCGATCCGGATATCCAACGGCCATGATGGCGGAAACCTCCAGCCCGTTGGGCAGCCCCAGCAGATGGGCCGCATGCTGACCGGCGGTCGTACGCTCGTCGTAATTGCGTTTGCGCAATTGGATCCAGCAGCTCCCCAGGCCAAGATCCGTAGCCGCCAAGTGCAAAATGATGGTGGCAATGGAGACATCCTCCACCCAGACGTCGGATTTCTCCGGGTCACCGCAAACGACGATGGCCAGCGGCGCCTTGGCGAGGAAAGAGGCTCCGTGGGGTTTGGTTCGGGAAAGCGCCGCGAGGATCTCGGGTTCGTCAATCACCACGAACTCCCATGGATTGAATCCGCGTGAGGACGGCGCCCGCAGGGCGGCTTCGATCAAAAGGTCGATCTTCTCCTTTTCAACGGGTTTGTCCTTGTATTGCCGAATGCTTCGCCGCGACCGCAGCAGATCGATAAACATCTGCCCTCCTTCCCCCTCGCAAATTGGTCATTTCTGGATGGGCACTACTTCCCGCAGCACTTCTTATACTTCTTCCCACTGCCACACGGACACGGATCGTTTCGGCCGATTTTAGGGCCCTGACGCACGGACTGAACCTGCTGGGGGGCGTGGCCGTCCTTGAAATACCAGCGGTCGTCCTGGCAAACAAACTCGGCGATTTCATGGTGCTCGAAGGCCCTGCCGTCTTTCCGGTAGCGGGCCACGAATTCCACCGTACCCTTTTCGTCTTCCGGCCCGCCGGCCTCTAGGCTGCGGACTGTCAGGCGCTGCCAGTCCAGTTTTCTGGACCAGGCCGCCGTTTCCTTGCGGTCTTCTTCCTTGCGGCTTTCGGGCAGGGTGGTTTCGAAAAGATAATCGTACTTCTTTTTCGCGTGGGCGCTGTAGCGGGACCGCATCAACATTTCGGCGGTATCCGCATGCGCTTTACCTTCAAGCAGCGGTTCACAGCAATCGGCATACGCTTTTTCACTTCCGCAGGGGCATAAATCCATGGTTTTCGTTCCTGGTTACTGGTTTATTCGTTTTTCCCTTATCCATCTTCCCTTTTCCTTCGTCCATCTTCGATCATCCACCATCCATCATCCGTCTTCCGTCTTCCGTCTTCCGACCTCCGACTTCCGATACCGGCTCAGCCCTATACGAATTCACAAACGATGCTGTCAAGCAAATCCTCATCCTTCGGCCATCGACTTGCGGCGGCTCTCCCGTGCGGCTTCTTCGGGATTGATGCGCCAGGTATATAAAGGCGACAGGAGATAGAGGATCGCGTATCCCAGGCAAATCTGGCCGAAAATCGGCGTAAATATGCTGACGGTCAGCAGGAGCAGGTTCACGCGTCCGAACCAGGGATGGCGGCTCATGGTCCGGCCCATGTGAAGATAGTGGATGGGATACACATTCATGATAATTCCGGCGAAAACCATGGTTCCCGTGGCAAAGAAACCCCAGAAGAGGATGCGCTGGGAAGAAAGCGCCAGCGCCTGGTCGAAAATCACCAGGGGCGATATGACCAGCATGGCCGCTGCCGGGGTGGGCAGGCCCTTGAAAAAGCCGGGGATGGGGGTCTTGTCCAGGGTGAAGTAAACCAGCCGGACCGCACCCATAAACGCATAAAAAACCGCGATCCAGCCGATGGGCAGATGGGCGAAGCGGCCTTCGCCGAATTGGCTCAGGGTAATGTAGAAGATCCAGGCCGGCACGATGCAGAAGCTGATGGCGTCGGCCAGATCGTCCATGATGCTGCCCATATTGATTTTCTTTTCATCGGTTTCCTCGGGCAGCGGCTCCGTCAGCCCCAGGCGGCGGGCCAGGGCCCCGTCCAGCTTGTCGAAAGTCGCCGCCCCCATCAGCATCAGATAGGATTCGCGGATACGGCCCTGGTAGGCAAAAAAAACGGCGATCAATCCCATGAAGGCGTTCATCACTGTCAGGGCATTGGGAAACACCGCAAGGATCTTGCGCCTCAGGACCTGATCTCCGAAGCACAGTTCGTCCAGGCAGGCGGTGCCGTATTTTCTGCAATAGCCGGCAATGGATCCCAGATTGATGACAAGAAACAGGATCTCCACAAAAAGGAGAACCCGCAGGGAAACGTTTCCCAGGTAAGAATACCGGAAATAAATCCACGATTCCGGACCTTCGGGAATGTAAAAAGCATAGGCGTACAACAAGGCACTGACCGGCGCAGCCACGATGGTCCGCAGGCGGTTGTACTCGCTGTTTTCCGGTTCGGTTCCCTGGCGGATGGCAAATCCGCGCATGAACGAAGCAAAACTGTCCCGCACCAGCACCGTCACGCAAAGCACCAGCACAAAAATCGCATGCAGCAACTGGCCGTGGGTGGGGTCGGTATGCGCGACAAGCAGGCGCCACATCATGCCCGCGGAAATGACCGGAAAAATGATGGAATAGACCAGTTTGTCCATGAGGCGGTCCGCCAGGGGCGCCAGTGGAGCGTTGGGACGGAAGCGGGCCGAGAACCAGCCGTCCACGAGGTCGAACACCATGGAAAGAACCAGAAACGATACGCCGACCGTGTAAATGACAGGGTTGCGGCCCCACATCACAGCCAGGGCGCAGATCATCCCCCCGAAAACCAAAACGGGGCGGCTGTATACCAAAAGGGCCGCCAACTTGGCCGGCAACTGCGTTTTTTCGGTCATGGTCACTCAGACTTTTGTTAAAATGAAACCGATCCCGGTGTCCGTATAAAAATCGGGCAAGCGGTCATTGGCAGTTGGACACTGACACAGGCATCATAATGGCAATCCGAATCCGAGTCAACTAAGCACTCTTATTGATAAAAGCGATGTCATGCATCGGGTGCGGATGTGGTGTCCATTGTTGCAGGATCGTTAGCCGCGACACTTTCGACGGATGGAATGGTGAGGGACTGGTGGACCTTGAGTGTAGCCAGGTTGATGTCTGCATTGTAATGTTTGAGCAGCCACAAGGGCAGATCGAACTTTTCCCGACACAGGGTCCAATAGCTGTCGCCCGGACGCACCTGGTATCGCTGCAGTTCGCCGATGCGGTAGACGGCAAAAAAGTCCTCCTGGAGGCGTTTGTGAAACTCGTAGCGGCGGGTTTCGAAGTCGTCCGCAGTCACATTGCCGAGGGGAATCTTGACCCGCTGATTGAGCTGCAGATGCCGACCGTAAGAAAGACCGTTGAGGCGACGGATAGAAGAAGCGCGAACCCCGGCCCATTCGGCATAGTGGCCGAGGGTCTCCTCCACCTCGACCCGGATAATCCCCACCGGTTGCCGGGCACTGCGATCAATGCGATGAAAGCCCATATCGACCGGGGCGACGCCCGGATTCACCAGCGAGGCCTGAATGCTGGCATCCCGGCTCGCATTTTCGTTGATTTCATCAGCCATAGCCAGCAGGTCGGCCGGGGCCGGTTCCAGGCGTCGATATCGGCATTCGGCGCTTTCCAGGGGTATATTCGGCAGAAGGATCTCCACAGTGCCGCTCCCGGCCGCGGAAGCCGGCTGCGCCTTGGAATCCGTTGGATCGACGGCCCGTTTTTCAGCAACGAGTCCCACCGATTCGTCCTTCTGGGGAATGCGCAGGCGCTGTCGGATATAGACGGTCGCCCGCCGATCCAGTCCGTTGGCCAGAATCAGGTCGTTGAGCTTCACCCGATGCATCCGGGCGATTTTACCGGCCGTGTCTCCTCGACAGACCGTATAGAACCGACTGGGCTTCTGGGTTGTCTTGAACAGATCGGCAGGCGCTTTGGAAAGCAAGGTACCGCTCGATGGAGAACTTGAAGGAAGATTGAACACGTAGCCTTCGGGGACGTATTTCTGACCGCTGAACACCGGCGGTCGCAATGCCGGGTTCAGGCTGCGGGCCGCCTCTGGAGAAATTTTAAAATGGCGGCATAAATCGTTAAAGGCGGCAAATCCGGCCATCTTTACCGGCTGGGTCGATTGGGGGGTATCTAAGGTGATGTCCCCAAAATAACGGCGGTAATTGGAGGCCACTTGTCTGGCCGCCAGGAACTCCGAATAAAAATTTCGGGAAGCGAACTTGAAGGTACGCCCCTTGTAGGACGCGAAAATTTCCGGGTAGCCGCCGTGCTTCGCCTTGGCGCGCTGCATACCGGCGGCACCGTGGTTGTATGCGGTAATGGCAAGGGGCCAGCTGCCCAGCTTTTCGTAATTCTCCCGGAGCAAGAGCGCTGCCGCCCGGGTAGCGGCAATAGGGTCGCGGCGTTCGTCCAGCACGTAGTCGACCGTCAAAAAACGCTTGCCCGTGGAACGGGTGAACTGCCACATGCCGGCAGCGCCAAACTTGCTGTAGGCATGGGCGTTGAACGAGGATTCCACATGGGGCAGATAGGACAGATCTTCGGGCACACCGCTGGATCGTAAAATGGCCCGCATTTGATCCAGATAGGCTCCGGAACGAATCACGCCGGCCTGAAAGCGGTCCTGCTGACCGATCTGGCAGCGCACCCGGCCGCGCGCCCGGGCGAACGTTTTTGAATCCGGTTGGGAACCGAAGAGGGCTGCGACCCGCCGGCAGTCGGCATCGGCGGCTTTCGGATCGGCGGCCAGCCGTTTTAGGATATCGGCTATCCGCCGGCTGGCTTGTTTCATGCGCTTGCGGTTGATTTTGCGTGCACCCGCTTCCTTCATGGGCTTGAGGTCAATCACCTCGTAGACGATATCGAGGTGAAGACTGTCGTGCACCACTGCCTGGGAGGTGGAATAGCGGGCATAGATTTGGGTCCAGAATGCGACATTGGGTTCGATGGCGGGGTAAACGGGAAACCGTTCACCGTCGGCCTGGACGGGCACGGCAGAAATGCTGAAGATGGCCAGGGCCAATAAAAATAAAATTGTGAACCGTTTGCACAGCATGGTAAGATTTCCTTGAAATACCTCAAGCGGGTTGATAGCCGTTTTGAAAACCGTTCAAATATAAGCAATATCGGTACCACAGACGCGGCAACGTCTGCAACTCCCTGCCGACGCTGAAAAACAACGCCAATCGATATAACGATCTGCCAGGGGCTGGCTGGAAAACTTGACAAGTAGCGGCAGAATGTTGACAAAAAAGTCAAACTGGACAGCATAGTAAATAACTTTTTCAGATCACCGATGACCACACGCCAGAAGGGAAATGGTGGATTTGATAGCCTTTCAGCCGCGATTCGGGCAGCAATCATCGCGGCGGGGACGCCGCTCCCACGAAAAACTGTGACCGAACAGATATCACTTGCTTAGAAGCTTGAAAAAGCCCTCAGGATGACCATATTTTTAAAAATAGAGTTAATCGTTGCAGGGGCCCGCGAACCTGATGACGGTATTTTCTCCCATGCTTGCTTCGTTGAAGGATGGCCATGAGCCTGTTGCGCAACCTAATTCGGCCGTACTTTTACACCCGCTACGGCTTTCATCGCCTTACCGGGACCGGCGCGTTCAGAGACGGCCACGTCAGCTATGTCCAGCAGGATTTTCGGCCGCAGTGGAATCCGCTCAAACGGGCCCTGTGGAACGCCCATGTAAAACAGCTTCAGGAATCCTCGTGTTCCGTCGCCGCGGTGGTGACGTGCATCAATGCCATTGGCGCCACGCAAAACGGCAGTTCCGGCACCGCCAGCCAGACGGGTATTCTTGACCGCGTGACCACCGGGCACTGGAAGGAACGCATGAGCAACAATGGATACCGGGGACGCCGCGGCCTGCCGCTGCCGCTGCTGGGACAGGTGATCGAGGAGAGCCTGAACGTTTATGGACTGAAATTTCAGGCCGTCGAGGTCGTGCGGACACCGAAAAACATTCACCGGCAATCATCGGTTCGTACCACGCTGAAAAAGCGGTTGCATGATTTCGATCGCTACGGCAAAGGCCTGATCGTCGCTCACTTCGATCAGGGCAGCCTGGTGCCCACGCTGAACATTCCCCACATATCGCCTGTGGGCGCCTATGATTCGGCTACCGGCCGGGTCACCATGCTGGATGTGGACCCCGAGCAAAAACATCCCTACGCGGTGGATTTCGACACCTTTTACAAGGGGCTTTCCTGCGATTATCACCACGTTCTTGAAGCTTACGGGTATGGCAGCGGCGGATATGTCCACATCCGGGTTCGGTGAACGGCAGCAGCAACGACAAAAGGAGTTCGGTTTTCGAAACACAGATAAAAAGCAGCCGTCCGGAAGGAAATATGTCGAGAAGACGCTTCATGGGCAGACTGACGATGGGTCTCAAGATGGCCCTGGCAGGCCAATTCCTGCCCCGTGTGGTGCAGGCGGCCGTCCTACCCGAGGCTCCGGCGCTCCACTACCGCCCATTAAACGGAAACAACCTGCGGGAGATGGCCCGGCGAAAAATGCACCATGGCGATGGGGTCTTCCTGAACCCCATGGGCATTGCCAGGGATAAGCGTTTCTGGCAGGTGCTTTCCTGGAAGCTCTTCCACAAAAATGCCTACGGTGATTTTCTGGACGACCAGCCGACCACCCCTGTAACCATCGATTGGCAGCCGGTTAAAAGCCATCGGGGGGTGTCCGTAACCTTCATTAAACATTCGACCCTGCTGATCAAGGATCTGGACAAAGTCCTGCTGATCGATCCGGTTTTCGACGACATCTTCTGGTTCATCAAAGACTATTCCCCTTTGGCCTTCGATTTGGCGGAAATGCCGCAGCCGGACCACGTATTGATCACGCACGGCCATTACGACCACCTGGACAAACCGTCCCTGGCGGCCCTGAATCCGGGCACCCATGTCATCAGCCCGTTGGGGTACGATGCCGAATTCGAATCCGTGGGCATGCACCATCGCACCCAGTTGGACTGGTATGGCCAATTTTCCGACGGCCGGCGGGAGATCACCTGCCTGCCCGCCAACCATTGGACGATGCGCAATCCCCTGGTGGGTCCGAACCGGTCCCTGTGGGGCGGCTACCTAATAAAAACTGCCGGGGGTCTGACGATCTACATTTCCGGAGACAGCGCCTATTTCGATGGATTCGAACAACTGGCCCACGAAACTGAAATCGACCTGGCCATTTTTAACGTGGGCGCCTATGCGCCGCGCTGGTTCATGGCTCCCAGCCACATGAACCCGGCCGAATGTGTCCGCGCCTTTCGGGAAATCCGCGCCCGCAATCTGATGATCGCCCATTGGGGAACCTTCCAGTTGGGGGACGAACCGGTGCATTTCCCCCCCGGGGATATGAAAAAGGCCCTGGAAGAAGAGGGATTGCTTTCGCGCTATATCCCTTTGGGGTTGGGAGAAAGCTACTTTTTTTAAGGCCATCCGAAACGGAAAAGGAGGAGACGATGCGAAAACGATTTTTGATATTCGCGATTTATTTTTCTATCCTCCCGGCCATTGCTTCCGCAGACCGGTATCCCTTTCCCTCACGGGTGGGCAGGGGCGCCTCGGCGGCTTTCAAGTCCGGGCATGTGCATGGGCGAATTGGCGTCCCACCGCGCCCGCACTGGAAGAACGGCATCGCCCGGCCTTTACTTCCACCTCGGCTCCCGGACAAACCGGGACACCGGCGACAGCCGGCAAAACCGGGTTTCAAGCCCCCCCATCACGGCAAACCCAAGCCGCCCATGTATGTGCCACCCAGGTACTGGTGGCCCGCAACAACCACGGTGGTGAAAGAAGTTCCGACCATCGTCATCGTCAACCCACCGCCTCCGGCCACGCCGCCGCCCGAACCCGAAAAAATTTGGGTGCCACCGGTCATGGGCATCCGCACGGAGCCCGGTTATTGGGATTACGGCGTAAAAAAGCAATGGATGGGCGACCATTGGCGCTACGAACAGGATGTCACCCAAAAAACCTGGGTGCCTGGGTCACAGGTGGAGTATGTCAAGCAGGCCGGGTATTGGAAGCTGGTTGAATAAATTGCAGAAACTTTACGCTGCCGCGGGGCTGCAGCCATGCTATGCGCTGGCCTTCAGGCTCCTGTAATAACCGCGTTCGAAATACTGGTTTGTTTTGACGTCCTGGACGGCTTCGTTTTCGTGAATATACCGCGGGCCATCGCCCCAAGCGCCGCAAGCCAAAACGGCGGTATCGCCCAGGTTGAACTTGCGACCGCAGGCCGGGCATCCGCTGGCATTGGTGACGTTGAGCGCTTCGAGGTCCATGATAATTTTAGGTTTGCATGCATTCATATCGTTCATTTTGATTTCCTTTCATTTCGGTCCCATTTTCTATCGACAAGTTAGGCATCCTGGCGTCGAATTCAATTCTTTCCCATATCCAGCACCGATTATCCATGGCAAAAGGGATCATACATACCGATAAGATTTTATGGATTTTTCTTTCAGAAGCGTCGCACGGGCCGTTTGCCACGGTTCAGAATAAAGGGGTCGGGATCTTTGGAAGGCAGGCTGACCACGATTACGTTGTCCGGTTCGAACCGAATGGCGGTTTGGCTGTAGGGAGAATACCATACCCCGATTTGTTTTCCCTCGGGGTTGGTGATGCCGGCACCCATGATGGCAGGAGTAAATCCCAACTGGTCGGTCATGGCATCCACCAGCCGCTTCAACAACTCGGGGGTCATCTCTACAGGCCGCCACAGCCCTGGCTGCAGGGTATAAGATCGGTGGACAGCCAGGATAGCCTTGGGGCGGGCTTGCGGACCGGTGACAAAATAGCGGTGATCGGACAGGACTTCGTGGCGTTCGAATAAATTGCCGACATCATTACTGCGCACCAGGCGGCCATAACTGCCCGAACAGGCCGATAGAAACAATAAAATTGCACACATCCCGAGGCATTGAACAGGTATCGGTGGCAGTTGCTTCATAGGAAACCCGGATCGACAAAAGGCTGAAAACGGGGGCGGTCCCGATCACCGGAGGTCGCGTACGGCCAGCGCGCGATAGGCTTTCTTGTGAACCATGCGGTCGCTGTAATGGTAGCCACGGTGAAAGTTGAAAATGTAGGCCTGGATGGCCGACGTGTCCGAAGACCACACCCAGCCGCAGCTAAGCCGTATCTGGGGGGCAATCTGGACCCACTGCCCGCAGGCGGTTTCGTATCCGGCCTGTTTGTCGGCCTGATAGAGGCTGGCCAGTTCCTTCAAGGTCGGCATCCGCCAGTTGTCGTAAGTGGTGGAAATGGTGTAGGGGAAGGTAAATTGGATCCACTGACGCGCCTGCTTCCAGTCAATGTCTCCCTGGTTGTCGTTTTTGGCCCACATGACACCCAATTCGTGGTCCGTGACGGTACCGTCTCCGTTGTCGATAAACCGGTCTCCAGCCAGGGCGGCCCCACCGACAGCCAGGGCCAG
Source organism: Desulfosarcina widdelii (assembly GCF_009688965.1). Classification (GTDB taxonomy): domain Bacteria; phylum Desulfobacterota; class Desulfobacteria; order Desulfobacterales; family Desulfosarcinaceae; genus Desulfosarcina; species Desulfosarcina widdelii. The sequence continues at coordinate 2,974,617 of NZ_AP021875.1, forward strand.
CCAGGTCATCAGACCGATCACTGTCATTGCGGCGGTTCTAACCATGGCATTATCCTTTAAGGCGTCTTTTAATTCGTCTTCTCAGCCGCTCGGCGACCTTCTCTTCCCGATAGGAGATGATCGTCGCCGGAGAGCGCCGGAAAATCTTTTCGGCAACGGAGCCCACCAGAATGTGTTCGAGATCGGTGCGGCCCTTGGGGCCCATGACCACCACGTCGATATCCTGATCCAGAATCACTTTGAGCAGTTCTTCTATGGGATTGCCGACGAAAAAGAGGCAGCGGATTTTCTCCGGTGAATAGCCGCCTTCGGAGATAAACCCATCCAGGATGCGGCGCCGTTCGTCCTTGATGTTCTGAATGTAATGGCTGCCGTCCACTTCATAGCCCATGGCCGATATGGTCTGGACCGACTCTACATCGCGGGAGTTGATCACGCTGGCGACGATCAACTCGGCCTCGCTGCATTGGGCGAATTGGGCCGCGAAATTAAAGGTCCCTTTGGCGTATTCCGAAAAGGCCAGCGCTACGAGTACTTTTTTAACCTGTTTCATCGCATATCCCTCCATTTGGGTAATGCGTGTTCCTGAACCGGAACGGCAACCCTGGAGATGGGTTGCCAAAAAATGTCAGGCCGCCGTTGCAACGGTATCGGCCTTGGGCATCCGCGGACGCTGCACAAGGTACATCAGGCCAAAGATGGCCAGCCCGATGAGATAGGTCCAATAGCGCTGATCGTGAGGGATTCCAATCAATGAGGCGATCAGATCCGGCCGCATCAGGCTGAGCGTCACCGCAAGGAAAAAGGGGACTTCCCAAATTTTGTTACGAGCCACAAACCACCCCTGAGTTGCCGATGCGAAAGCAAAATTCCCCAGGCACGCCATAACAAAGATCAGGATTCCCTGGGGCCAACTGTAAATCTCATGCAGGATCAAGTCGGCATTGAAAATAAACATGAACGGCAAGATGGCGGTCCGGATATCGTACATGAACCCCTGTATGCCGGTGGGTATCGGCGGCGACTTGGCGATGGCGGCTGCCGCGTAGGCGGCCAGTCCCACCGGGGGGGTGTCGTCGGCCAGGATGCCGAAGTAGAAGCAGAACAGGTGGGCTGACATCAGCGGCACGATAAAATCGTTGAATCCGCCGATCTCGACAATGGCCGGGGCGGTCAGTGAGGCCATGACGATGTACGTAGCCGTCGTGGGCAGTCCCATGCCGATGATCAGGCTGGCCACGGCCGTGATGACGAGCATCAAAAAGATATTGCCCCCTGAAAGTGTGTCGATAATGGCGGTAATCAACTGGCCCAAGCCCAGCGCAACCACGCCCACGATGATGCCGGCCGCCGCAGTGGCCAGGGCCACGGAGACCATATTGCGGGCACCGGCAGCCAGGGCCGAAAAGATTTCTTTGATGGCCAGCTTGACGGCCGGTCCGATGGGTTCTTTTCGAAGATGGGCCTGGATCGGACGCTGCAGCAGCATGACGATGGCCATAATCCAGATAGCGTTGAAGGCAGCCATTTCGGGCGAGTGCCGCACCACGATCAGTTCGTAAAGCAGGACCAGGATCGGAATAACATACTGCAGTCCGCCTACAAAGGTCTTGAAGAAAGGAGGCAGTTCGGAGCGGGGCATGCCACGCAGACCCAGCTTGGACGCCTCGATGTGGGTGATATAAAACAGGGCCGCGTAAGAGGCAAAGGCTGGTACGGCCGCTGCCTTGATCACTTCCACATAGGGTACGTTGACGTATTCGGCAATGATGAAGGCGGCCGCTCCCATGATGGGCGGCGCCAGTTGGCCGTCGGTGCTGGCGGCCACCTCCACGGCGGCGGCCTTGGTAGGTGGATAGCCGACCTTTTTCATCAGCGGGATGGTAAACGTTCCGGTGGTCACGATGTTGGCGATACTCGAACCGGAAACCAGGCCGGTGAGTCCGCTGCCCATGATGGCTGCCTTGGCGGGACCGCCCTTGAATCCGCCCAGCAGGCTCAGGGCCAGCCGGATGAAATACTGGCCGGCACCAGCCTTGTCCAGCATCGAACCGAAAAGCACGAAGAGAAAAACAATGGTGGCCGACACGTCCAGCGGGATGCCGTAAATACCTTCGGTGGACATGGTCATCTGACCCACGAAGCGGTTCATCGACACGCCCTTGAAGGCAATCAGGTCCGGCATGTAGGGACCGGCGAAGGCATAGATGATAAATGCCCCGGCAATCACCGGTAGTGCAGGGCCGATTACCCTTCGGGATGCCTCCAGCAGGAGGATGACCAGCGCCAGACCGATCACAATGTCGCGTACAATCGGGTCGCCGTAACGCAGGGTCATGCCTTCGTAGTCGATGGCGATGTACAGTGCGGAAAAACAGGCAAACAGGGCGACGGCGTAGTCGATGATGGGGATACGGTTTTTGGCGGCGAGAAATTTAAGTCCCAGCAACGGCGTTTTGAACATCGGATAGTTGAGATAGACCACCAGCAGGGCAAAGCCCAGGTGGATCGAACGGATATAGGTGGTATCGAGGATCAACCAACTGGCGATGGAAAGCTGGAACAGGCTCCAGGCCACGCAAACCGTAGGAATCACCCATTTGGATGGCCCTTTGGGCCGCCTGCCGATCCCCTCTTCTTCCTCGGCCATGCGTTTGGCCAGATCCAATCCCTCGTCGTGATCATCGATATCTGTATGGCTCATAGTAAAAACCTAATCCTCTGAAATATAGGGCGCGAGGCTGCCGGTGCTGGAATGCGGTTCCATGCCCCGGCCGCATAGCCGGGGCATGGAACCGCAACAGGTAAGACGTATGAAACAACGAACTATTTTAAACCGACCTCTTTGTAATACTTCATGGCGCCTGGATGAATCGGCGCGGAAAGACCGGCCAGCATGTCCTCTTTGGTCAGACCGGCATAGGCCGGGTGCAGCTTCTTGAATTTGTCGAAGTTGTCGAAGACTTCCTTGGTGATGGCGTAGACGACTTCATCGGGAACCTTGGCGGAAGTGACGAAGGTGGCCTTGACGCCGAAGGTTTCAACCGCATCCTCGGTGTTGGCGGCGCCTGGATAGTTGGACATCAGGGTTTTGGCGGCTGCATAGTAGGGGTATTTGGCGACCAGCTTGTCCGCATTGGGAATGGCGATGAACTTTACCTTGCGGGCGCCGGCGGTGGCTTCCTTGTAGTAGCCGCTGGGATGACCTACGGTGTAGAAGGCGGCGTCGATGCGGCCGTCCTGGATCAGACCGGGCGCTTCGGCGGCTTTCAGACTCTCAGCGTGAAAGTCTTTTTCGTAATCAAGCCCGTTGGCCTCCAGGGCATCGATGGCGTTCTTGCGGTAGCCGGAGCCGACATTGCCGATGTTAACGCGCTTGCCTTTCAGATCCTGAATGGTGTTGATGCCCGAATCGACTGCGGCAATCAGGTCAACCGTCTCGGGATGGATGGAGAAAACGGCCCGCAGGTCTTTTTGGGGACCCTTGTCTTTCCAGTCGGCAATCCCCTTGACAGCCTGGTATTGGCGGTCAGACTGGGCTACGCCGAATTCGAGATCGCCGGCCATGATGGCATTGATGTTGAAAACCGAACCGCCGGTGGATTCAACAGTGGCGCGGATACCGTATTCCTTGCGTTTGGCGTTAACCATCTTGGCGATGGCGCCACCAGTGGGATAATAGACGCCGGTGATACCGCCGGTGCCGATGGTAACGAAGGTGGTTTTGGCCTGAACATCAGCCGGAGCGGTTCCAAAAACAAAGGTCAGCGCGACAAACAGTGCAAGTATAGAAAGCTTTTTCATGAAATCCTCCTCCAATAGGTCAATCGAGTATAAAAAAATGGGCCGAAGTCGGCCGGGTTAAAAGAAAAAGATTCCCCTCCTTTCTCCGGAAAATCGGGCTGCAACCATCTTGATAAGGTGCCGAGTGCAATTTGTCCGGCAACCATTGAACACTGCTGAAAACCGGTTTTACACCTGGCAAAACCGTTGAGTGGAATAAAGGGTGGGCGGTTTATCCCGCCCTGGTCAGCGTAACCGTTCGGCTGGCATCGGGGATTCTCAGCCGTGTACAATACAGTAGATGAATAACTGTTTATAAATAAAGCAAAAGAAGTTCTCTGTCAACCAATGGCCCTATGCTGGCCAGGGTAGCCGCACTTGGCCTTGCGAAACCCCTGATCGCCTATTCCGTAGCTTTTCTCTGTGCTTGCATGTGTTGCGCGGCTTCACGCCGCCTCCTGCCAGACTACCGGCGCATTCATGGCATACCAGGATTCCGCCAGGGGACCGTAGGTGGCGTCCAGCACCCGGCGTTTAATTTTGAGGGTCGGGGTCAGAAAGCCGTTTTCCACGGTCCAGTCATCCTTGGCCACTGCCAGAAAGGCTATCTGCTCGAAGGGCGGCAGGCCACGATTGACGTCGCCAAGCAGGGTTGCCAGTTCATTGGCCAGGATGCCCCGGGTCTCTCCATTTGCCTTCTGGCGCGCCTCCTCGCTGAGCATGACCACGGCGTGGGCCTGATGATAGCCGCTGCCGGTGACGTAGCAGGCTTCCACCAGGTGACTGCTGGCCAGTTGGTTCTCGATGGGCGCCGGGGCCACGTATTTGCCCTTGGAGGTCTTGAACAGCTCTTTGGCCCGGCCGGTGATTTTCAGCCGCCCCATCTCATCGATTTCCCCCAGGTCGCCGGTACGGAAAAACCCGTCCTCGGTAAAGATGTGTTCGTTTTTTTCGGGCATTTTGAAATACCCTTTCATGGTGCCGGGGCTTTTGACGAGGATCTCCCCTTCCGGGCTGATGCGGTGCTCCACGTCGGGATAGGGATTGCCCACGTAACCGGGTCGGATCCTGCCGGGCCGACCGATGTGGGAATAGGAGAAGTTCTCCGTCATGCCATAGCCTTCCAGCAGTTCAAGGCCCAGGCGACGATACCAGGCGATGACCTCCTTGGGAATGGGCGCCGATCCGGAGGCGGCCACGCGCACCTGATCCAGCCCCAACTGCCGGAGGATCTTCTTTTTCACCATGCCGCTGAGAATGGGGATTTTCAGGAGTCGATCCAGCCTGGCCGGCGGGACCTTCTCGAACACTCCCAACTGGAACTTGAGCCACAGCCGCGGCACCGAAGCGAACATTGTCGGCCGCGCCCGCTGCAGATCCTGAACGAAAGTGTCCAGGGACTCGGCGAAAAATTGCTGGAAGCCGGTATACAGGTAGTGGGCCTGGCCCACGAAGCGTTCCATGGCATGGGCCAGGGGCAGATAGGAGAGGGTGCGGTCTTCGGGAGTCGTATTCAAATACTCGCTAAGTCCCCTTCCGCTGCGGTACATGGCCCCAAAGGAGATCATGGCTCCCTTGGGCTTGCCGGTGCTGCCTGACGTGTAAATGATGGTGGCGGTTTCATCGGGCGGGCATTCGGCGACGTCCTTCAGGGGGGAATGTGCCGCGACGATGGATTCCCATTGCTCTTGGCCGTTTTCCGGGGCCAGGGGGAAGGACACGGTCTTCAGGTCAGCCGGGACGCCTTTTTTCATTTCCTCCCAGACCGGGTCGAGCTTGCCAACGAACAACAGCCTGGCCTCGGAGTGCTCCAGGGTGTAGTTTACGATATCCGCGGTAAGAATGGGGTAAATCGGTACGCTGACGTGGCCGGCCATCCAGATGGCCAGATCCGCCATCAACCAGTAGGCGCAGTTCTTGGAGCACAGGGCAATGCTGCTGCGCAGCGGCAGGTCGAGGCCTTTCAGGTAGGCGGCCACCCGGCGGGCCTCGTCGACGGCCTGGGCCCAGGTCCAGGTGCGCAAATTGGCGTCGCCGCCGCCCATGGGCTGGGTGAAGCAGATGCGGTCGGCCGCGTCCCGTTCCCAGTACAGGGCGCAGTCCAAAAGGTTGGTGCACTGTGAGGGGGAAGCCATGTCAGTCCTCCTGTTGTATGGGTTGCCATCGGATAAATGCTCCGCCTTCAGGCATCGGCACATATTGGCGGGCCACAACGTCAACGGGCATCGGCACTCGAAATCGGCGGCAATGTCGCTCCAGATCGAACCACCTGCAAAAGGCACACACGGAAAACAGACTGTCAAGGCGGGATATTCACTGATTTATAGCTGAATTGCTCCGAAGCGTCAATCGGGGACCCGGGTAACCGCGGGGTGACCGCATTTGGATTTATTATCTGCTTTTCACGATCATGCCTGCGACGATACGGATTTCGAAACCGTTTTTCTGTGTGTTGCATAAGTGTAGTGGCGGGGTTTATCCCCGTCTTTGCTAACCGGGCGCGGATGAACCGCTCTCCTACACTACATCAGAGCAAAAATTCGGATCTTAAAACTCGTTACCTTTAATCGGGGACCCAAAAAGGCAGCAAGTACGGCGACCGAGACCTGGCAAGGTCAGTCTGGGCCAACCCTTTCGGCGGTTTGGCTTGCACCCGGATTCATCCACGGGTATGGTAAGCGCCATGAGCAACACCGCACCCATGGTCAGCGTCATCATTCCGACCTTTAACCGAAACGGCATGCTCAAGGATGCCGTCGATTCCGTGCTGGATCAGGAGTACGGCAACACCGAACTGATTGTCGTCGACGACGGCTCCACCGACGCGACGGTTCGAATGCTTTCCGCCTACCAAAACCGTCTGCGCCTTATACGGCAGGAGAACCGCGGCGTGAGTTCGGCCCGCAACGCCGGCATCCGGGCGGCTGCCGGAACACTGATCGCCCTGCTGGATTCGGACGATCTCTGGCTGCCCGGCAAACTGCGCGCCCAGGTCGACTATTTCGAGGCCCATCCCGAAGCGCTGATCTGCCAGACCGAAGAGATCTGGATTCGCAACGGGGTTCGCGTCAACCCGGGCAAACGCCATCGCAAGGAGGCGGGCGACATCTTCGAGAGAAGTCTGGCAATGTGCCTGGTGAGCCCTTCGGCGGTGATGATGAGAAAATCGCTTCTCGGCGAGGTGGGCCTTTTCGACGAAAGCCTGACCGCCTGCGAAGACTACGACCTGTGGCTGCGCATCGCCTGGAAGCATCCGGTCCACCTGATCGACACACCCCTGATCATCAAACGCGGCGGCCATGCCGACCAGCTTTCCCGCATGCCCGAACTGGACAAGTACCGCATCCGATCCATCTGCAACCTGCTGGACCGCGGATGCCTTTCCCCAAGCCAGGAGGAAGCGTCCGTTGGCATGCTGAAAACCAAGTGCGCCATCTATGCTCAGGGATGCCGCAAGCGGGGTAGGGACGAAGATGCGCTCTACTACGATCTGCTGGCAGGCCGATATGAATCCTGTGGCAATAGTCGCAAATGAAAACAGAAACCACCGGTTTTGCAAATCGCGATGTATGGACCGGCTATCGCCTCATTTTCTAACCGTGGGGAGGGGCAAGAGCGGTATAGGCTGTTCCATATTCTGGCTCATTTACGGTAAACCCCCACCATTTTAACGATCCGCACTGCTGCCGCGACTGCTGCCGCGTGGTCCTGTGAAAAGTTTAGCCGGATGCTGTCATTATAACCCGGCGCGAATTCTGTTCCAGGCGTAACCGTTACACCTGCCTGACGGCGAAGCAGTCGTACAAACGTATTTGATCCAACATCAAGGGGCGGCAATTGCGGAAAGAGATAACTCCCGGCTTGTGGCGTGGCGGTCCAAAAATCAGCAGCCCTGAAAATTTTTAGTAATTCATCGCGTATTGCTTCATGTTCACGAATACGTTTTTGCATCCAGCCTGCCGGCTCCTGAAACCAAGTATCAAGAACGGCCTGATTGTACCCTGCCGCACGTAGAGTAACAATTGCTTGAAGGCGCTCCATTCTCTCTATTAATCTGGCAGTACCGAATGCAGTTCCAAGACGAAACCCGCTGAGAGACTCAGTCTTCGAAGGGCCCATAATGGTAATGATATTTTCAGGTTGTATATCACAAGCGCGAAGATGTGTATAAACCTCACCACTGTAAAGCATCCGGGAGTACAGTTGATCCACAATTAAGGTCACATTATGTGTTGCTGCGAGTGTTGAAATTTCAGCGATTGAGTTGCTTGAATATACCAGACCTGTGGGATTGTTTGGTGTCGAAAAGACCAATACCTTCGTGCCGCTTTTAAATGCATCTTCAATTCGATTAAGATCGGGGCCATTTTCAGATGGCGTTCCCTGGTAATGGAGAGGAATAGGAACAATTTCACCGCCGAAGAACTTAACAAGTTTGCGGTTGGCAAAATAGTCGGGCTCAACCACGGCAACTTTCGTCCCAGTAGTGACTGTAGCGCCGAGCGCCAAAAACAGCGCACCTTGCGTACCGGGTGTTATGATCAATTCTCTGTCCGCCGAAATGGGGCTGCCTGTGAATGTGCCAAGGCGCTCGGCAAGGCTTTCCCGGATTTGAGCCGCACCGCGATATTCAGTGTACGCTTGCTGCCCACCTTTATCAAAGCCATTCTTCCACGCTTCTGATGAACCGGGCGTTGGCGGAAAAGCATCTACGTCCCCATGCGAGAAATCAACCGGGATCCCGGTATATTTTTCACCTCGCATAATTTTATTCAGGTTGCTTGTTTCTTGTCGAACCTCTTGACCAGGAGCATTGTCTGCCTCAAGAGCCCTAAACTTTTCATCCAATGTCGTCATATTTTTCTCCGATCATTAAGAAATCGAAATAGACCAGCCGACAAGCCTCCCGTTTCACGAAATCCAGGGCAGCCACTGCGGGTCGATCTTCCCTGCCAGCCAGAACAGCAGCATCCCCACGACCACCGTTCCACCCAGAGACCGTTTCCACCAGGCAAAAGCGAACGTCGGGATGGCCACCCACAACTCCGGCCGCAGCAAGTCAAGGGTTCTGGGATCGTTGTCGAGGATCAGGGCCGGCAGCAGCAGCGCGCTGAGAATGGCCGCCGGGATCAGTTCCAGCCACTGAACGAACCATTCCGGCAGGGATCGGCGCGAAAGATAGTGCAGGGGCAGCCAGCGGGGCAGGTAGGTCACCAGCCCCATGCCCACCAGGAGCAGCAGATAATCAGCCATGGTTGCGACGCCTCCTCTTGGTTTTGCGTTGAACCAGGACGCCCAGGGTGGCGGCAATGACGGAAGCGATGACGATATAGCTGTTGCCCGGTATCAGCAGCGCCAGAACAACGGCCGTCAATCCGGCGATCATGGCCGTAAGCAGGTGAATCCGCTTTCTGATCTGGAAGATCAGCAGGCAGATGAACATGGCAATCAGAGCATAGTCGATGCCCAGGGCGCCTTCGGGAATAAAGCGGCCGCCGATGCCGCCGGAAACGGTGCTGAAAAGCCAGACCAGGTTGGCGGAATGGTTGACCACCAGGGCCCGGGGCATGTCCCAGGTGCGGGCGTGGAATTGCGGCAGATTGACGGCAAAGCTTTCGTCTGTCACGCCGTAGGCGAACAGCGCCAGCAGGCCTCGATGGGCGGCGCGCAGGTAGACGGCCAGAGCCGAACTCATCAGCACGTGGCGCAGATTTACCACAAAGGTGGTGGTAACGATGGCAACGGCCGAGGCCCCGACACTCAGCATGGCCACGGCAATGAATTGGGCGCTGCCGGCAAAGACCAGGATGGACATCAGGCCAATTTGAAACGGGGTCAGCCCCGCCTTCTGGGCCAGCACGCCGAAGGCCATGCCGATGGGCAGATACCCCAGGCAGATCGGCCAGCCGGCGCTCAGCCCTTCTTTGAGGATCTTTGAACGGGTATCGGGTAAATGGGCACTCATAGGGGTTCATCTCCAACGAAGACAATTAGGATCTGAGTGGTCGCCAGGATAACCACATTTTAAAAAGCACTTTTTTATCACCCCTCACCCTGGCCCTCAATGCTGTTGACTTAAGCGAATCAACCAAAACGCGAATTTTGGCAACATAACGAAAACAAGTGCTTTTAGAATATCAAGATTGGTGAGTTCGTAAAGGGTGCCGGTTTCGTCATGCCGGACCTGATCCGGCATCCAGAACACACTAAAATGACTGGATTCCGGCCTACGCCGGAATGACGGCAACTTGCGATTTCCGATTTTTTGCGAAACCATCAAAGTTGCTCAAGTCTACAGTATTGACCCTGGCTTCCTCAAGGGGCGAGGAGACGCTGGCCGGAAACCACGGAAGATCGACGGCCAAACGGTGCCGCTTTCATTTCAAATCATCCGTTCAATCTCGCCGATCTGCTTTATCAGCCGTTTGGCCGATATCGGGCCGTCGGTGCCCACCTCCTGGGCGAACACCGAAACCTTGAACTCTTCGATCATCCAGAAAAATTCCTCCACCTGGACCCTTTTTTCCGTGGAGGTGCTTGCATCCATTGCGGTGAGCATCCGGTTCAAGGCTTCTACGAAAGGTTCTACCGTGGCCTGGCGGGAGCGGTCCTTTTCCAGGTCGACGATTCCCCGCTGGACCCGAATACATGCGGCATTCAGGTAGCGCACCAGATGGAAAAGGCGCTGCCGGTCATACAGCAGCACAAAGTTCTCTGGCACCAGGCGGCCCAGTTCGCCTTTCCGGGCTTGCAGAAACTGCCCCACCACCGGTGCGGCGATGCGCTTTTTCTCCACGTCCAGGATGCGACACTGGGCTTCATGGTGCGCCTCCACAACGGCGATGACGGCCTGTCTCAGTTCCTGGCCGCACTGATGAATCCGCCCGCGGGCCAGTTCTTCCAGGCAGGCTTCGAATGCTGCACGGGTAAAAATGGATTTGGCGAACAGTTCCCGGGAAACACAGGTAAACAGCTGTTTCTCGATGACCGCCAGCCCGCCGAAATAGACGGTCTGGCGCTTGAGCAGGTCAGGCAGTTTCAGGTTTTTTTTCAAAAATTTCAGGTCTTCGGCAAAATAACGGGCGAGCAGGGCTGCGACCCCTTCCCGGTGGGACTGCCGGGCCTCATCCGCATCGGTAAATAACCGCAGGGCAATCCCATCGTCCTCGACCGCCAGCCGGGGAACCAATCGCCAGCCGGCATCCTTGCGGCGGTCATCGTAAAGAACCTCGGGCAGATCTCCGAAATCCCATTCGGCGATGTTCTTCCGTTCCCATTTTCGCTTCAGCGCTTTCATGCCCCTGGGCAAAGCGGAATCGGAAGCCTCACGGTCCAGCAGCGCCTCGTCCCTTCCGCTGGCCACCACCCGCCCCTTGGCATCGGTGATGGCCAGACGCAGCTTCAGATGGTCGGGCAGCGCGTCCACGGACCATGCCGAGGCAGGGATATCCACTTTCAGCCGCCGGAAGAGAAAACGGCTCAATGCCGTGGGCAGGCTCTCCTCTCCTTTGGGCATCTCATCGAGAATGATCTGAACCGTTTCGGCCACCGGTACCAGGCGCACCCGATGGGCCTTGGGCAGTCCCTTAATCAGGGTGGTAATCTTCTCCTCCAGCAGTCCCGGCACCACCCAGTCCAACCGCTGGCGAGGCACCTCCCCCGTGGCCTCGGCTGGAACGGTCAAGGTCACCCCGTCGGCCGCATGGCCCGGATCGAAAACATAATCGCAGTTCAAGACGCGGTGGCCCAGATCCAGCTTGCGGGGAAAGCGGTCCAGTTCGGCGCCATCGGGCCGGTAGCGAACCAGCATTTCCCGGTCCAGGCGCAAAAAACGGTCGCCGTCCTTTTTGCGGATCAGGTGGTTGAGGCTCCGCAGGTCCGCTATGCCGACAAGCCGCTGCTTGTAAAAATCCACCAGCACCTCGTCGTCCACCAGGATGTCTCTGCGCCGGATGCGGTCTTCCATGCCGTGCACTGACTCTACCAGGGCGAGATTGTGGCGTAAAAACGCCGGCGGCTTTTTGACATCGCCTTCCAACAGGGCGCTGCGGATAAAAATATCCACAGCCCGGTCGGGATCGATACGGCCGAAGGGCACCCGTCGGTCGACAACGATAGGCAGACCAAACAGGGTCACTTGCTCTTTGGCCACCACCTGGCCGCGATTTTTCTCCCAGTGGGGATCGGACCAGCTTTTGCGGCACAGATCGCCGCCCAGCGGCTCCAGCCAAGCCACGTCAATCACTGCCGCCTGGCGGGCAAACAGGCGCGAGGTCTCCACCATCTCCGCCGCCACGATCCAACCGCCCGGATTTTTGAACAGACCCGATCCGGGAAAGAGCATCACCTCCCGGTCCCCGGCCGCCCGGTAGAAGACTTTCTCCTTTTGCATGGCGATACTGGAAAGAAATCCGCTGAGAATGCAGCGGTGAATGGCGGCATACAGCGGATGAAAGGCTTGGTTGCGCTCCGGACTGGCCGTCAGAAGGCCCATTAATGGGTCGCCTTTGGTCCGGCTTTCGCCGAAGCCCTGCTCTTTTAAGGCGTCGGCGATCTGGCGGTGGATATCCCGCCATTCCCGCACCCGCCGGAAGGAAAGGTAATGCTTGCGGCAGTATTTTCTCAACGCGCCGGTGCTGCGCGGTCGTTCGGGGCCGTGGTGCAGCGCCCGCCAGATGTTGAGGATGGTCATAAAATCGGACTGGGAATCCACAAAGGGACGATGGGCCTGGTCGGCCAGGGCTTCTTTTTCCAGGGGCCGCTCGCGGACATCCTGGATGCTGAGGGCGGCTGCAATGATCACGACGGGCCCCAGGCACGCTTCCTTGCGGGCTTCGATGAGCATGCGGGACAATCGCGGGTCGATGGGCAGGCGCGCCATGGTGCGGCCGTTTTCCGTCAGCCGGTAGGCGCTGCCGCCGCGGGCCTTTTCCCTGCCAACGATGGCGCCCAGCTCCAGCAGCAGGTTGAATCCGTCCCGCACGCTCTTTTCCGCAGGCCGGTCGATGAAGGGAAACCGATCGATGTCGCCGAGCTTGAGGGCGATCATGCGCAGAATGACCTCGGCCAGATTCGACCGCAGGATCTCAGGTTGGGTAAACAGGGGCCGGTTGAGGTAGTCCTCTTCGCTGAACAGGCGGATGCAAACACCGTTTTGCACCCGACCGCAGCGGCCTTTGCGCTGGTCGGCGCTGCTTCGCGAGACGGGCACCACCGGCAGCGCGGTGGTGCGCGATCGGGGCACGTAACGGGAAATACGCGCCAGCCCGGTATCCACCACATACTTGATTCCCGGAATGGTGATGGAAGTCTCGGCCACGTTGGTGGCCACGACGATCTTGCGGGCGGCGGTGCCCGCGAATACGCGGTGCTGTTCACCGGCGCTGAGCCGGGCGAACAGGGGCAGGATCACGGTTCGCGGAAGATCGCGCCCGGCCAGCAGGTCGCAGGTTTCGCGGATATCCTGTTCGGTGGGCATGAAAACCAGAATGTCGCCCCGTGTGCGGCGCGCCACCAGCTCGTCCACGGCCGCCACCGCCGCCTCCACCGGCGTTCCCTCCTCCTTTTCCCGATCCTCGTCATCGGAGTAGAAATAGCGGGTTTCCACAGGATACATCCGTCCGGAGACCTCGATCACCGGCGCATCGTCGAAGGCTTTGGAGAATTTCTCGGTATCGATGGTCGCCGAGGTGATAATCAGCTTCAGGTTGCTGCGTTTGTGGACCAGCTGCTTGAGAATGCCCAGCACGAAGTCGATGTTCAGGCTGCGCTCGTGGGCCTCGTCCACAATGATGGTATCGTATTCGTTGAGCCAGGCGTCGCCCTGGGTTTCGGCCAGCAGGATGCCGTCGGTGACCACCTTGATGTACGCCTCCGGAGAGGTGTTGTCCTGAAAGCGGATCTTGTAGCCGACCGAGCGGCCCAATTCCTCGCCCAGTTCCTCGGCGATGCGGGCCGCCACCGTCGTGGCGGCAATGCGCCGGGGCTGGGTGCAGGCGATCTTGCCGTCGATGCCGCGGCCGGCAGCCAGGCAGAACTTGGGAATCTGGGTGGTTTTTCCCGACCCGGTCTCGCCGGAAACAATGGTAACCGGGTGGTTGCGGATGCTTTCGACGATGGCTTCTTTGGCGCCGGTAATGGGCAGGTGGGGCAGATCGGAAAAGCGGGGGACATCCTCAAAACGGCGGCGACGTTTATCGACAGCCGCGCAGATGTGCGCAGCCAGATCGTCGAGCCGGCCTTCGAAGGCGGCCTCCGACGTCTTTTTTTGGCTGCGCACTAGGCGGTCCAACTCCCGACGCAATAAGATGGCGTCGGCGTGCATGACTTCCTTCAGCCGGCTTCTGATCCGGCCAATCTGTTTCCGGTGGTCGATCATGGGGTGTTCGGTATTGTCGCATCCGCGGCGATCAAGGCACCGCTCAAAAGGGCAAGGCGGAATCGGCGGTTCGGGCACAGTCGGCGCAGATTCAACCGTGAGGCGTCACCGGTCACTTTCATGGACGATTTCGGGAAAATGTCCTTCCTTGCAGATCAGGCCCTGGATGGGTTGGTCGAAGACCACGGAAAATCCCTTCTGACTGCTGCGGGACACCGTTCCTTTCACCCGAATCTGGTTTTCGAATTCGAATACCGGAAATTCGAGTTCGATGGGCTGCCCCGAGGCAACGCCCCTTGTGGTGTTGACAAAAATTCCCGTCGCCCCGATATTCTTGATGATATCCCGGAAGGTTCCCTCCTTGACGGTGTAGCGGGCGATGATATAGGCCGCCCGGCGGGGAAATCGTCTCTGTTTCCGATCAGGTTGCTGGTTCATTGCAGTTGTCGCGATTTTATTGATCATTTCAGCACTGCTATCTTTTACAAATTAAAAACATGCACAATATCCGGGTTGGGCTTCATTGTCCGTCACCATGGCTTATCTTTAAAGCCACAACACCTTTACAAAAACAAAAATCGTATGCTTTATAACACGGTTATCCGAACGTGCCAACCATGACCAGCCCGGTAACAAGGAAACCGCATTATTACTCTGTCGCAAGTTCGAAAAATCTTTCACCCCTGCACCTGAGCATCACACAGACAAGCGTATTGATGCAGGTACGACAAGGCCCGTAAACAACAATCGGCTCCGGCATGCCGCCGGAGCCGATCGGTTGTTGAATTTTCTCTTCGGAAGCTTGAACCTACCGCTTAGCCCTTCAGGGAAAACTTGGGCTGGATGATATCGTAGTAAGCCTTTTCCGATACCGTGCCCCAGGTGCCAACCACTTTCTGGAAGTCTTTGAAGGCGTTGTTAACCTTGGTGGCAATCGGCGTTTTGGCGGCTTCCTCGGCCACCACCTCGTCTGCCATTTTGCGCAGGTCCGCCAGCACCTGGTCGGGGAACTGGATCAATTGGGCGTTCTTGTCATTGATCAGGGTCTGCAGGGCCTGGCCGTTGCGGGCCTCGAACTGGGCCAGGACCCAGTGTTCGGTCTCGACGCAGGCGGCATCGATGATGTGCTTGAGATCCGCAGGCAGTTCGTCGTACACCTTTTTGTTGAAAAAGTACTCCAGGTAGGTGCCCGGTTCGTGCCAGCCGGGATAGTAGTAGTATTTGGCCGCCTCGTAAAAGCCCATGCGCAGGTCATGCAGGGGGCCCACCCACTCGGTGGCGTCGATCACGCCGCGCTCCAGGGAGGTGAAGATCTCGCCGCCGGGCAGCAGTACCACCGTACCGCCGGCTTTGGCCAGCACCTTGCCGCCCAGGCCCGGAATTCTCATCTTGAGGCCTTTAAAGTCGTCAATGGTTTCGATCTTCTTGTTGAACCAGCCGCCCATCTGGACGCCGGTGGAACCGCCGGGGCGCGGCACGAGGTTGAAGGGGGCGTAAGTCTCTTCCCACAGTTTCAACCCGTCGCCGCCGTGGAACCAGGCGCTCATGCCCTGGCCGTTCAGACCAAAAGGCACCGCCGCGAACCATTGGGTGGCCGGCTCTTTTCCAGCCCAGTAATAGGACGCGCCGCTGCCCACTTCCACGGTGCCGTCGGATACCGCCTGGAAGCTTTCCAGCGCGGGAACAAGCTCGCCGGCGGCGAACACCTGGATTTTGATCCGGCCGTCGGAAAGCTCCTCGATCCGTTTGGCCAGGCGCTCGCAGCCGTCTTGCAGCACGGGCAGTTTAGGCGGCCAGGTGGTGACCATTTTCCAGTTGTAGGTCTTTTTCGTTACCGCGGCCGGCGCTTGGGCCTTTTTTTCCGGTTCTTCTTTTTTCGAGCAACCGATAACACCAGCCGTTGCTGCTGCCGCTGCTGCCGCGCCGACCCCTGCCTTTTTCAGAAAATCTCTTCTCTTCATCGCTGTATCCTCCTCCTTGGGGTTAAGAAATGGAATGATGGAAACGGCACCAAATGAGTTTACTGTCCGAACACGACTTTCGGCAGCCAAGTGGCCAGTTGGGGGAACAGGACCACGATGGACAGACCGATGATCTGAACGATGACAAAGGGGATGATCCCCCGGTAGATGTGTCCGGTGGTGATTTCGGGCGGCGTCACCGCCTTCAGATAAAACAGGGAAAACCCGAAAGGCGGTGTCATGAACGAGGTTTGCAGATTGACGGCGATCAAAATGCAGAACCAGACCGGATCGTATCCGAATTCGATCATGATGGGCGCCAGCACGGGCACATGGATAAAGGTGATCTCGATAAAGTCCAGAAAGAAGCCGATCACGAAAATCAACCCCATGACGATGGCCAGGACCATGCCGTGGCTGTACTTGTGGGCCAAGCCGCCGAGAAATTCGCGCACTAGGCCGTCGCCGCCCAAGCCGCGGAAAACCAGCCCGAAAAGCGCGGCGCCGCAAAGAATGATGAACACCATGCAAGTCAGCCGCACGGTGGTCTGCATCACCTCACGGAGGATTTTCATGGAAAATTTACGATTGGCCAGGGTGAGCAGGGTGGCTCCCACCGCGCCCACGGCCGCCGCCTCCGTGGGCGAGGCGATGCCGGCGAAAATCGACCCCAGCACGGCCACCATGAGAAACAGGGGCGGGAACAGGGCTCGGCCCACCCGGGCTGCCAGCTGACCGCGGGAGATGGCATCCAGTTCGGCCTTGGGGATGGCCGGCGCCCATTTGGGCTTCAGCCAGGAGACGATGGCTATGTAAAAAACAAACAGCCCAACCAGCAGCATGCCGGGTAGGACCGCCCCCATGAACAATTCTCCGACGGAAACCCCGACGATATCGCCGATGAGCACTAGTACAATGCTGGGAGGAATGATCTGACCCAGGGTACCAGAGGCGGAAACCGTGCCCGTTGCCAGCTCTTTCTGATATCCTCTGCGAAGCATGGTGGGCACGGCCAGCAGGCCCATGGTGACCACCGTGGCCCCCACGATGCCGGTGGACGCCCCCAGCAGGGCGCCCACAACCACCACGGAGATGGCCAACCCGCCCCGAAGGCGGCCGAACAGGACTCCCATGGTGTCCAGCAGTTCCTCTGCCAGGCCGGAGCGCTCCAGCATGACCCCCATGAAAACAAACAGGGGTACGGCAATTAGCGTGACGTTAGTCATCACGCCCCAGATACGAAGGGGCAACAGATCGAAAAAAGACCAGCCGAAGCCGATGAGGCCGAAGCACATGGCCGTCCCCATCAGGGTGAAGGTGACCGGAAAACCGGCCATCAGCAGGATTGTCAGGGCCAGAAACATCCACGCGGGCAAATATTCCATCAGGCGTTCTCCTCCTCACCCGTTTCCACCCCCAGTACCTGCAGCAGAGCATGCAGTCCCATGGAAAGGCCCTGAAGCAGCAAAAGGGCATACCCCACGGTCATGGTTCCTTTAACGATAAAGCGGTAAGGGATGCCCCCCGGATCCGGAGAGCCCTCCAGCATGGAAAAGGAATTGCCCACGAATTTCCAGGAAGTGGCGATCACCAGCCAGCAGCCCGGGATCAGAAAGAGAATCACGCCGATCAGATTGACCCAGGCGCGTCCTTTGATGCTCAGACGCTGGTAGATGATGTCCACCCGCACATGGCCGTCGTGGAGCAAGGTGTAGCCGGCACCGATGAGAAAAATGAACGCGAACAGGTGCCATTCCAGTTCCTGGGTGAAGACAAAACTGGTCTTGAACAGATACCGCATGACCACATCCACGAAAACCACCAGCACCAGCAGCAGGCTGACCCAGGAGACGATGCGTCCCACCGCCTCGTTGGTGCTGTCGATGGCGCCGCAAAAAATCTTCAATAAGTTGAGCATGAACACCGCCTGAAAAAGAGAAAACCCGGTCCGGTTTCAGCCACGCATTTCGCGCCGGCTTGTCCGGCATGATCCTGAAATAGCTAATAGCCTTAAGCCGTTATAATAATCGACGCGTATTGTCAACATACATATAAACTGACTGCAATTCAGTTTCTTAAGCCGCGAAGACATCCGGTTTCCGGAATCCATGGACTTTTGCTTGATAAAAACGGCATGAACCGATATGAAAGAATGTTCATAACAAAAGTTTGAAAAGCTTCCGCCACCGGCAACGGGTTGGCAGCAAACCGCAAGAAAGGCCTCCGCACCCGGGCCGGCAGGGCGCTCGTTGGATCGGATGGCTGAAGACCGCCGGCAAGAAGCCGCAAAAACCACCTCAGAAAGCGTGCAAGGAAAGCCCAAATGACCGTCCATACCGTATCATTCCTTCCCCACAACCGCGAAATTCAAGTACCCGAGGGCACCGTGCTGATCCGGGCGGCCATGGAGGCCGGCGTGCACATTAACGCCTCGTGCGGCGGGGAAGGCGTTTGCGGCAAGTGCCGAGTCATCGTCGAATCAGGTGAGGTGGCCGGGGGCATCAGCGAGCAGCTCAGCCCGGAAGATCGGGAAAAAGGCTATCGCCTGGCCTGCAAGTCGCTTGTCACCGGAGACGTCACCGTGCGCGTGCCCGTGGAGTCGGCCATCGACACCAGCGTGTTGAAGCAGAGCTACGTTCCCCGGAAAACGGCCCGCATCCGACAGATGGACCTGAACGACTTAAAAGAGCAGGGGCTGTTTCTGCCGCCGGTGGAGAAAATCTATATCGAACTTCCCGAGCCGGACAACCAGGACCACCTGCCCGACGTCACCCGGCTGGTCAGCCACCTGAAACTGCACCACGACGAACATCGCCTGACCGTCAGCCTGCCGGTGATCCGCAAGATTCCCGACGTGCTGCGCAAGGACGGATTCCGGGTGACGGCCACCCTGGCCCGGCCGGTGATGGAAAGCGGCAAAACCGAGATCGTCAACGTCCAGCCCGGCGACACCAGCGACCGCATCTACGCTATCGCCATGGACATCGGCACCACCACGATCTACGGCCAGCTCATCGATCTGAAAAGCGGAGCGGTGCTGGCCGAGAAAGGCGATTTCAACGGTCAGATCAGCTACGGCGAGGACGTGATCAGCCGGATCGTGTTCGCCGAGAAAGCCGGCGGACTGGAACAGCTGCAAAAAGTGGCGGCCGAGACCATCAACAAGATTGTGAACGGCATCGTACGACGGTCCAAGGTGGACCCGGACGATATTGCCGCCATCACCCTGGCCGGCAACACCACCATGACCCAGCTGTTGCTCAAGATCAATCCGCGCTACATCCGGCGCAGCCCCTATGTGCCGGCCTCGACCCTTTATCCACCCATCCGGGCGGTGGACATCGGCCTGGATATGGGCGACCATGTCACGGCCCTGGTCTACCCGGCCGTTTCCAGCTATGTGGGCGGGGATATCGTAGCCGGCGTCATGGGATCGGGCATGTACCGGGACGAGCGGCTGACCCTGTTCATGGACATCGGCACCAACGCCGAGATCGTGATCGGCAACCGGGACTGGCTGGCCTGTGCGGCCTGCAGCGCCGGACCGGCCTTTGAGGGCGGAGGCATCAAGTTCGGCATGCGGGCGGCCAAGGGCGCCATCGAGGACTTCTCGCTGGATCCCACGACCTGGGAGCCCATGCTCATGACCATCGGCAACGTGCGCCCCAAGGGCATCTGCGGCTCGGGCCTGATCATCATGATCGCGGTGATGTTCGAACTGGGTCTGATCGACAACCTGGGCAAATTCAACCGCGATCTTGCCACCGACCGCATCCGTGAGGACAATGGGGTATGGGAATACGTGCTGGCCCGGGCCGAAGAAACCCAGATCGACCGGGACATCGCCCTGACCGAGATCGACATAGAGAACCTGATCCGGGCCAAGGGGGCGATATACAGCGGCTGCATGACCCTGCTGGCCGAGGTGGGCATGGACAAGGCGGATATCGAGCGCATCATCCTGGCCGGGGGGTTCGGCAGCTATGTGGACCTGGAAAAGGCCATGACCATTGGCCTGCTGCCGGAAATCGAACCGGAGAAGGTGACCTTCATCGGCAACAGTTCTCTCATGGGTGCCAAGATGAGCAGTCTGACCAACCGCATCCGGCGGGACGTGGTGGAGGTGACGCGCTCCATGACCAATTTCGAATTGTCGGAAACCCCGTCGTACATGGACAACTATGTGGCCGCCCTGTTTTTGCCCCATACCGACATGGAACGGTTTCCCCGTCTCAAAGAACGGCTGTCCCGACGTCGGGACAATGCCTGATCGCGCGCTTGCGGGCAAACCGAAAAAACGGAAATCCGATTGTTCTAGGTGCAGGCGTTTTTGCCATTGCGAACAATCCCTGCCCACTGAAGGCAATCTAGTAGGAAATTGGGATTTAATCGCACTCCTCTATTGACAAATAAACCCGCCAAGATATAAGTACAATCCTTGGTTTTACACCTTTTATTAAGCAAAAAGCCGTCTTGGCCCTTCGGGCCTTATCGCAGTGAATAAAAAGCCGTTTCTCAGATTGACCAAATAAGCGATTATTTGTGCACCAGAGGACTGTTTCGACGATGCCACGCTGCATAAAAACGAAAACGATCCATCTCGCTTACCGCGGTTTTTGCTTTCCCCCGCCATACGCCTGCCATGGATTCTTATCTGCCGTTGTAGATATTGCATATAAAAAAAAATTATACGAAAGGGGGTCTGAATTTCTCATGTAGTGGCCGGGTATCTGCGCCCTGTCACGAGCGTACGAACCACCGCATTGCTGTCACAAAATTGCTGTCACAAACCTCAATCATTAACCGGTAGCTGATAAGGAGGTAACGTTGAGCTTCGAATTCTACAAGGAATCGTATGCAGGTGCGATTAAGGCGATCTCCATCGGTAAAGGCGACAAGGCCATTACCGTTGGTGGCGAAACCTGCTATCCGTTTTACCAGTTTGAGGGGGAAATGCCCCACAAACCGCGGATTGCCATGGAAATCTGGGATATGGAGCCCGAGGAGTGGCCGGCAGCCGCCTTGGAGCCGTTCAAGGATGTGATTTCGGATCCGGCTGCATGGGCCAAAAAATGCGTCGCGGAATACGGTGCCGAGATTATCGTGCTGCAGCTCAAGAGCACCGATCCCAACGGTACCGACGCCAGTCCGGCGGATGCCTCTGCCACGGTCAAAAAAGTGCTGGCCGCCATCGATGTTCCCCTGGTGGTCTGGGGCGTGGCCAACCACGAGAAAGACGAAGCGGTCTTCAAAAAGATCGCCGAAGATGTCCAGGACGTGCAGCTGACCCTGGGACCGGTGGAAGATAAAAACCACAAAGGCATCGGCGCCGCAGCCATGGGTTACGGCCACGCCATCATCAGCTCGTCTCCCATCGACGTCAACCTGGCCAAGCAGGTCAACATCCTGCTGGAAAACCTGGGCATGCCCATGGACCGAGTGATCATCGACCCGACCACCGGCGGTCTGGGATACGGCATGGAGTACAGCTATTCGGTCATGGAACGCCTGAGAATGGCCGCCATGGCCCAGGGCGACGACAAGCTGCAGATGCCCATCATCAACAACCTGGCCAACGAAGTCTGGAAGTGCAAGGAAGCCAAACAGACCGTTGAAGAAGCCCCGACCCTGGGGGACCCGGAAAAACGCGGCATCCTCATGGAAGCCGTAGGGGCCGTTACCTACCTCATGGCCGGTTCGGACATCCTCATCATGCGACATCCCGAATCCATCCGCCTGGTCAAGGCCTTTATCGACCTGGCCATGGACGGCGGCAGTGCTGCCGACATTGATCCCATCGCCAAGCGGCTGGAAGGCGTCTCCGTTGACCTGGCCGCCCTGGCTCCGGAACCGGATCTGACCGTCGAAGAAGAGAAGAAAGCCGCCAAACCGGCTGCCAAGGCCGCGCCGAAAGCCGCTGCCAAGCCGGCTGCCGCCGCTGCAAAACCCGCCGCCAAACCGGCTGCGGAGAAGAAAGCCGAACCTGCACCGGCCGCTGCCCCGGCCGCACCTGCGGCAGATCCCGAAGCCGAAGCCAAAGCCAAAGCCGAAGCTGAAGCCAAGGCCAAGGCCGATGCTGCCGCCAAAGCCGAGGCCGATGCCAAGGCCAAGGCCGATGCTGAAGCCAAGGCCAAAGCGGATGCCGAAGCCAAAGCCAAGGCCGATGCCGAGGCCAAAGCCAAAGCGGAAAAGGAAGCCGCAGCCAAGGCTGCCGCCGAACGCGAAGCCGCCGAAGATGCCCTGCGCCAGAAGCGTGCCGCCGAGCGCGAGGCACATGCTGCCAAGCGTGCCAGCGGCGAAACGGAAAAGGCCGTCTCCATGACCGCCGCCGCCGTCCAGAAAACCGAATACGAAAAGATTCTGGACAAGCTCAACTGGGTGCATCGACGCATCCCGCTGTATTAATTTGTTAACCTTTGCCGAAATCAATACGAGGAGGAACCTCTGATGGCAGAAATCAAGAAACCCGTCGCGAAAAAAGCCGCGGCCCCGAAGTTGGCCGATCCCATCGCCGCAACCATCGATCCGGCCAGTCAGGAAATGATCGCCCGGGCCCAGAAAATGGGCATCGACACGGTGTTCGACCGCGCCGTGCAAATGAAACCCTGTAACATCGGAATCCAGGGCATCTGCTGTAAAAACTGCGCCATGGGCCCCTGCCGCCTGCCGCTGCCCAAGGGCGGCATCGAAGGCGAAGACACCCGTAAGGGCCTGTGCGGTGCCACGGCCAACACCATTGCCGCGCGTAACTTCATCCGCATGATCGCCGGCGGCGCCTCCGCTCACTCCGATCACGGCCGCTGCGTGGCCGAGGTGTTCATGAGCGCGGCCCGCAAGGAGACCGAGGCTTACAAGATCAAAGACACCAACAAGCTGCTGCAGATCGCTCCCTGGCTGGAAGTCGCCACTACCGTCGAGGAGGACGGCGAGGTCAAGGACCGCGACATCGACGAGATCGCCCTGGAAGTGGCCGAAAAGGCCCTCAATGAATGGGGCAAGTACGAAGGCGAGTTGCTTTTCGCCAAACGCGCACCTGCGCCGCTGTACGAGAAATGGAAGAAAAACGGCGTGATTCCGCGCAACATCGACCGCGAAATCGTCGAAATCATGCACCGCACCCATATGGGCGTGGACCAGGACTACAAAAACCTGATGAAGCAGGGCACCCGCGCCGCCATCGCCGACGGCTGGGGCGGCTCCATGCTGGCCACCGACCTGCAGGACGTGCTCTTCGGCACCCCCTACCCCCTGCAGTCCGAAGCCAATCTGGGCGTGATGAAGGAAGACCACGTCAACATCGTCGTCCACGGCCATGAACCGGTACTCTCCGAAATGATCGTAGCGGTATCCCAGAAGCCCGAGATCATTGAATACGCCAAGTCCAAGGGCGCCAAGGGCATTCAGCTCAGCGGTATCTGCTGCACGGCCAACGAAATCCTGCAGCGCCACGGCATCCCGTCGGCCACCACCTTCCTGTCCCAGGAACTGGCCATTATCACTGGCGCCTGCGACGCCATGGTGGTCGATATTCAGTGCATCATGCAGAACCTGGCAAATGTGGCCAAATGTTTCCACACCAAGCTGATCACCACCCACCCCATCGCCAAGATGGAGCAGGATAACGTGATCCACATCGAATTCGATGAGCATTACGCCCTTGAAGACGCTGAGAAGATCGTCAAGATGGGTATCGACAATTTCGCCAATCGCGGCAGCGAGGTGATGATCCCCCGCCATAAATGCACCCAGGTCGCCGGTTTCGGTGTGGAATCGATCCAGTATCACCTGGGCGGCACCTTCCGCGGTAACTACTACACCCTGAACGACAATATCATCAACGGCCGTATCCGCGGCATCGCCGGCGTAGTGGGATGCAACAACGCCCGCAACCGCCACAACGAAGCCCATATCGAGGTGGTCAAGGAACTGATCAAAAACGACGTCATCGTCCTGACGACCGGCTGCAACGGCATCGCCTGTGCCATGGAAGGGCTGCTGACGCCCGAAGCCGCCGCCGTGCATTGCGGTCCGGGCCTGGCCGAGGTCTGCGAGGTCGTGGGTATCCCGCCGGTCCTGCATCTGGGCTCCTGTGTGGACAACAGCCGGATCCTGCTGGCAGCCACCGAAGTGGTCAAGGCAGGCGGACTGGGCAAGGACATCTGCGATCTGCCGGCCGCCGGTAGCGCGCCCGAGTGGATGAGTGAGAAAGCCATCTCCATCGGCCACTATTTCGTCGCCTCCGGTATGTATACGGTATTCGGCGTGACCCTGCCCACTTCCGGTGCACCGGTGTTCCACAATTACATTTCCGATGAGCTGGAAAAAATTTACGGCGGCAAGTGGGATATCGAGCCCGACCCGATCAAGCATGCTCAGATGATGATCGCCCACATCGACAAGAAACGCAAAGAACTGGGAATCGACAAAGCCCGGGAACGTGTGCTCATGGATATGGCCGACCGCCAGGCGCTGGAAGCGTAATTGATTTTCAACCAGATCCTCAACGAAGGAGGAATACGATATGTCTAAATTAGTCGCATTTGCTGCCATTCAGGGTGGATACAAGGTGGTTTCCAGCACTGAAGGCCTTTACCGCAAAGCAATGGCTACCTACAACGCCGACACCAAGATCGGGTTTCCCAACACGGCCTACTACCTGCCGGTGATCTACTCGCTGACCGGCATGAAGGTCGAGACGCTGGAAGACCTGAAAAAACCCCTCGAATTTGCCCGCGGCCTCCTGCCGCCGCACATCAAGGGGAAACACCATCTGCCCTACCTGGGTCCCCTGCTGGACGCCGGTATGGCCAGTATTTTCTGCTACGAGATCATGGAAGCCCTGCGCATCCTGGAGCAGCCGGATTTCTACATTCCCGAAGAAGATCCGGACATCGAAGCCGGCAAGCTCTGGGTCGGTCCGGCCGACGATACCATCCTGCGGAAACGCGGTGTGGAATTCGTCGACGGTTCGGCTCCCGGATTCGCCGCCATGGTCGGCGCCGCACCGAATAAAGAGATCGCCAAGGATATCGTCGAAGAGTACCAGAGACGAAGCCTTTATATCTTCTGTGCGGCCAGCCACAACGGCACCACCCTCATTGAGCAGTTGCTCGATGCCGGCGTCCAGATCGGCTGGAACACCCGTATCGTTCCTTTCGGCCCGGACATCTCCTCGGCCGTATTCGCTCTCGGTTTCGCCAACCGCGCCGCCATGGCTTTCGGTGGCGTGAAACCCGGTGATTACAAGAAAATCCTGCTCTACAACAAGGATCGTATTTTTGCCTTCGTCAACGCTCTGGGCGATGTGGGCACCGAGTGGGGCGTGGCTGCTGCCGGCTGCGTCAACTGGGGTTTTCCGACCCTGGCCGATACCGACATTCCCGAGATCCTGCCCACGGGTATCTGTACCTACGAGCATGTGGTCGCCAACGTGTCCCACGAGGAAATGTGCCAGCGTTCCGTGGAAGTCCGCGGCTTGAAAACCATCGTCTCCGACATCGAAATCCCCTGCGCTTTTGGTCCGGCTTACGAGGGCGAGCGTGTACGCGGCGCCGACCTGTATGCTCAGTGCGGTGGCGGCAAGACCCAGTGCACCGAGTTGGTGAAGATGGCCGAGATGAACGAGATCGAAGACGGCAAGGTTATCGTCGATGGCCCGGATGTGGGCGACCTTAAGGAAGGCGACACCTTTCCCATGGGGATCTTCATCCAGGTGGCCGGCCGCGAGATGCAGCCCGACTTCGAGCCTATCCTGGAACGCCAGATCCACCACCTGATCAACTACATCCAGGGCATCATGCACATCGGTCAGCGTGACATCTCCTGGGTGCGCATCAGCAAGGCCGCCATCGAGAAGGGCTTCACCCTGAAAGACATCGGCGTGGTGCTGCATGCCAAGTTCCATCAGGACTTCGGCAAGATCCTCGACAAGGTCCAGGTTACCCTGATGACCAAGAAGGAAGACGTGGAAAAACTCACGGCTAAGGCCCGCGCCGAGTACAAGACGCGCGACGAGCGTGTCGAGAAGATGACCGACGAGGATGTGGAGATCTTCTACTCCTGCACCCTGTGCCAGTCCTTCGCGCCCAACCACGTGTGTTCGGTCAGCCCGGAACGGACCGGCCTGTGCGGCGCTTACAACTGGATGGACTGCAAGGCCTCCTACGAGATCAACCCCACCGGCCCCAACCAGCCCATCGAAAAGGGCGAGTGCATCGATCCGGTGCTGGGCCAGTGGAAAGGCGTCAACGACTTTGTTTACAAAGCCTCCCGCGGCGCCGTGACCCACTACAACTTCTACTCCATGGTCATTGATCCCATGACCACCTGCGGGTGCTGTGAGTGCATCGCAGCCATGCTGCCCTCATGCAACGGGGTCATGACCGTTAACCGTGACTATGCCGGCGAGACTCCCTGCGGCATGAAGTTCACCACCCTGGCCGGCGTCATGGGCGGTGGTGCTTCCTCACCGGGATTCGTGGGCCACTCCAAGTTCAACATCACCCAGAAGAAGTTCATCAAGGGTGACGGCGGACTGAAACGCATGGTCTGGATGCCTAAAATCCTCAAGGAAGAAATCAAAGAGCGTCTGGACAGATTCGGCGAGGAGAATGGTATTCCAGGTTTTTATGACATGATCGCAGACGAAACCGTGGGCATCACCGAGGAGGAGATCCTGCCCTACCTCCAGGAAAAAGGCCACCCGGCCCTGTCCATGGATCCGCTGATTGGTTAATCAGGTTTAGACGGGCCGGTCCCTGGCGTCCGGCCCGTCGAGCCATAGCAACCGATTCCCCGGTCACGCCAGCCGGGGAATTGCCCATACAGATAAGGAGAAGAGTATGGCATTAACCGGTATTCAGATTTTCAAACTGCTGCCCAAGACCAACTGCAAGGAGTGCGGGGTACCCACCTGCCTTGCCTTTGCCATGAACCTGGCATCCGGTAAGGCCGAGCTGGACAGTTGCCCCTATGTCTCCGATGAAGCCCGTGCCCAACTCTCCGAGGCCTCAGCGCCGCCCATCCGTCCTGTCGTGGTCGGTGCCGGTGTACGCAAAGCCACTACCGGAGGCGAAACCGTCCAGTACCGCCATGAAAAAACCTTCTACAGCCCCACCCTGCTGGCCGCCCAGGTAGGCTCCGACATCTCCGCCGGTGACCTGGAAGCCAAACTCAAGGACTGGAATGCTTACCAGTTCGAACGGGTGGGGTTGAACCTGCGGCCGGAACTGGTGGCCGTCAAGGATGTAAACGGCGATGCAGCCGCCTTTGCTGCCGTGGCCAAACAGATTGCCGATACCTCCGAGTTTAACGTGATCCTGATGACCGAAGACGCCGACGTAATGAAAGCCGGCGCGGAGGCTTGCGCTTTTAAACGCCCCCTGCTCTTCGGGGCCACGGAAGCCAACGCCGACGCCATGGGTGCCATCGCCAAGGACAACGACCTGCCCTTGGGCATCAAGGCCGATTCCATCGATGCGCTGACCGCCCTGTCTGAAAAACTCACCGGCATGGGTCTCAAGGACCTGGTGCTGGATCCCGGATCACGGGAACCCAAGCAGGCCAACGAGGACATGATCGCCATTCGCCGGGCTGCCCTGAAGGACGGCAACCGGGCCGTGGGTTTCCCCACCATTGCTTTTCCCTGCGAAATGGCCTCCAACCTGGATGCGGAAACCATGCTGGCTGCCATGTTCGTGGCTAAATACGGCAGCATCGTGGTCATGTCCGACTTCGCCGGCGAATCGGTCTTCCCCCTGCTGCTGGAACGGCTCAACATCTTTACCGACCCGCAACGGCCTATGACCGTCACCGAGGGCATTTACCCCATCAACAACCCGGATGAGAATTCACGCGTGCTGGTGACCACCAACTTTGCGCTGACCTACTTCATCGTTTCCGGTGAAATCGAGGCCAGCAAGGTACCCACCTGGCTGCTCATCAAAGATTCCGAGGGTCTATCCGTTCTCACCGCCTGGGCCGCCGGGAAGTTCGCCGGCGACGATGTGGGGATGTTTGTCAAGAAAAGCGGCATCACCGACAAGATCAAACATCAGGAAATCGTCATTCCCGGCTATGCCGCCGCCATCGTGGGCGACGTGGAAGAGGAACTGCCTGGCTGGACCATCACCGTGGGTCCCCGGGAAGCTGCGCACATTCCTGGATTCCTCAGAGCGTAACCGCTATGTGATCTAACGGTCAGGATCGTTGGCAACCGCCTGGTCCTGACCGTCGTTTCCTGGCCGGATTGCCGGCCATCAACGTTGGCAATTGCGTCATTCGTGGCCGGAAAACTGGCCGGAGCATGATGCCGAGAAAAAGAAAGGAAGGGAGTATGCTACTTATCGGCGAGAGTTTGAATGTTATTTCCAAAAAGATCGGTCGGGCCTTCAAGGAGCGCGATCCCAAACCGATCCAGGAAGAGGCCCTCTTCCAGAAGGAAAAACGGATGGACTACATCGACATCAACCTTGGTCCTGCCAAGAAAGACGGCCATGAGTTGATGCCTTGGGTGGTCGAAGTGGTCCAGGATGTTGTTCCCGATTTGCCCCTGGCCCTGGACACCTCCAACATTGACGCCATCGAAGCGGCCCTGAAGGTGGTCAAGCCGGTGCCCAGCGGGACACCGCACATCATCAACTCCATCATGTGCCGCCCCGAGCGTTACGAGCGCATGGTGCCCATG
The DNA here is from genome assembly GCF_009688965.1 of Desulfosarcina widdelii. Lineage (GTDB taxonomy): Bacteria > Desulfobacterota > Desulfobacteria > Desulfobacterales > Desulfosarcinaceae > Desulfosarcina > Desulfosarcina widdelii. Next base: position 3,003,424 of record NZ_AP021875.1, read on the forward strand.
GCGGCCGAGTACAACGCCGACTTCGTGGCCCTGATGTGGGGTCCCGATGGTCTGCCCCGGGACGAGAACGAACGCGCCGCCCTGTGCGTGGAATTGCTTTACTTTGCCAACGAAGCCGGCATCCCCAACGAAAAAATCTGGGTGGACGGCATCGTGACACCGGTGAACATTCAGCAGCCCCAGGCCATCAGCCTCATGGAGTTCCAGAAGATGATCCCGGACATGGCCCCCGGCGCCAGAAGCACCTGCGGCCTGTCCAACATCTCCAACGGACCGCCCGATCACCTGCGTCCGATTTTGAACCAGACTTACACCGTAATGTTGATGAAATGCGGTATGGAGTCGATCATCACCGATCCTCGCGATGAACAGCAGACTGCTATTTGCAAGGGCGAGCGCCAGGATGTCGTGGACCTGATCTACGGCATGCTGGACGGCAACGAGCCCGACCGCGCAAGCCTCTCCAAGGAGATGCTGGACTACGCCAAGACCGTGGACGTCATCCTCGGAAAGACCCTTTACTCCGACTCCTGGTTGGAAGTTTAGGCGTCCAGCGCAATACCTCTGTTTTGCAATGAAAAGCCCCTTCCGTATGGAGGGGGCTTTTTTTATTTTCTGGCGGCGCAAATGGCGCCATGGTCAAATTTGAAATTTCAAACCATCAGTGTCCCGGCATGCGCATTTTAACAGAGTGCTCGGATACCGCCCGGGTCCGGTCCGAAAACATCTTGGCACAGGTCGGGCAATAGGCATGGGTCTCTTTCACGTGGGGATGGGGTGCGGTGCGCTGTTCGATGAAATCCATGAAGCGGGTGGTGGCAAACCAGCGTCCACATCCTTCGCAACGCTCCAGCGGATGTTTGCCGACGACTTCGTCCCGAATCATCACCGAGCGAACGTTTTCATGGTCCTCCACCCGGATGGCACCGGTGGGGCAGATATTGGCGCAGGTGCCGCAGCCGATGCAGCGATCCGGTTCCGGTATCACAAAGTTGACGTCGTCGATTTTCTTCATTTTCAACGCACTGGCCCCGACGACCTCTTTGCAGACCCGCACGCAAAGCCGGCAGCGAACGCAACCGTCCGGCGGCGTTCCTAAATCCACACCGTGTTCCCTGGCCATTTGCCGCAGCCGCGCGGATTGGGGAGCCATGCGCAGCAGATTTTGAAAGGCCTTGGTCCGGGCGGCCTCCACAATGGGCCCCGTGGTCTTGATTTCCAGCCCGTCCTTTACCTTGAGAATACAGGACAGCATGGCGATTTGCCGGCCGCTGCGGCCGGTCACCTCCACCGCGCACAATTTGCAGGAACCGGACGGTTTCAGGGCCGGATGGTAGCACAGGGTCGGAATGGAAATGTTGTTGGCCCGGGCGACCTGCAGCGCCGTCTTTCCTTCTTCGGCTTCGTAGGTCTGCCCGTCGATAATGATGGTGGTCATGAGTTGATCCTTTACAACCGCTTGATCGGTTTTTCGAAATCGTCAATCGTGTACGGCATCCTGAAGATCGGTAATGTATTCCTGGAGGTAGTGCAGTTCGGCAGTCAATTCGCCCACGTGGTGCTTCACCAGATCGGAAATGGTGAGCATGCCGTCGATTCTCCCGTCTCTGACCACCGGCAGGTGACGGATATCCGCCTTGATCATCATGGCCATGGCGCTGCTCACCAGATCGTCAAGCTGGGCCACGATCAGGTTATCGGTCATGGCCTCCTTCAGGGGCATTTCCCGGAAAAGCCGATCCCGCCAGGCTACATGGCACCGCAGCACGTCCCTCTCGGTAAAAATTCCCACCGGCATGTCGCCATCCATGACAATCAGCGCCGATGCCTGCTGCTCTGTCATACGTACAATGGCGTCTTCGGCGGTTTGCCTGGCATCAATGGTGTGCACGGCCCGGCTCTTTCCCGCCATCACATCCCGAACGCGCATGTCTTTATGGCTCCTTTACGAAAGACCTTGGGAACGTTTCACTCGTCGATGCGTCGCAAACAATCCTGGGGCAGCCGGTGGGTGCCTTTGCCTTCGAGACTCACTTCCACCAGCGCATCCGGATCATTGATGGCCGTGTCCGGATCGGTGATGATGCCGTGAAGGCCGATAAAGCGATCCATGTATGTCTCCCAACTCTCATCGCTGCTGCGCTGAAATACTTCTACTTTTTCCCCTCTGCGGAACGCCATGGCGCCTCCTCTTTAAGAAACAAACCGAACGAAAGAAATTCCAAATACCAAATACCAAATCTCAAAAAAATTCCAATATCCAAATCTCAAACGACATGGCTTCATCAGGTTCGGAAATTGTGGTTTCGGTCATTGGAATTTGTTTGTTATTTGTGATTTGGGTTTTGTGTTTTTTGCCTGATCCAACAGCAGGAAAAAAAACACATCCGATTCAGCGGCTTGACGGTTGCCCGAACATCCTTACACAGGCAGGGTGTCCACATTGAACCGCGCCGTCTGGCTCCGGGCACACGCTTCGCAAAGGACCTGTTCGCCGGTCGTCTGCCCAACCGATTTCACCCGCTTATTGATGAAATCCAGATATTTTTTCGGTCCCATGGCTTTTCCGCAAGAGCTGCAGAATACCAGTTTCTGCCGGTTTAAAATGGTACCGCAAAGGATCAGCAGCCGTTCGTCGCCGCGATCTTCGATACGAATGGCATTGTTGGGGCAGTTGGCGGCGCAGGCGCCGCAAAGAATGCAGCGCTCCTCGGTAGCCCGCAAATCGGTGTGGCCGGGGTGGTCGAAATCCAGGTAGCCCATTTCCAGAGCGCTGATCCCCATCTTGTCCCGACAGACCTCCACACACTTGCCGCAGCGACGGCAGATATCGCACCGCAGACATCGGCGGGCCTCCTCGCGGACCATATTTTCGGTGTACCCCAGTTCCACCTGCTGAAAGGTCGTTCGCCGGCGATCCAGGTTCAGCATGTCCATGGTCGGCCGCTTGATCACCATTTTGGTGCTGGCCGGCAGCTCGGTACAGGCCTCCCGGCCACGGCGGACGGGAACCGGCGGCATCTGTGGCTGGGGAATTCCCAACAGGTAGCGGTCGATGGATTCTGCGGCCCGCTTGCCACCGCCGATGGCTTCGATCACCGTGGCCGGTCCGGTAACGGCATCGCCGGCGGCAAAAATGCCCTCGACGGCGGTTTCCATGGTTACCATGTTCACATCGATGGTCCCGCGCCGGGTCCATCCCATCCCTTTTAGATCCCCCATGCAGTGCTGGTCGACCTTCTGGCCGATGGCGCTGATTACCACGTCGGCATCCATGACGTACTCGCTGCCCAGAACCGGAACCGGGGACATGCGGCTGCTGCCCTCCCGCTGCACCAGTTCAGCCCGCACACATTGCATTCCAGTAATGCGGCCGTCCTGGCCAACGATCTTGCCGGGAATGGTGAGAAAAGAGAAATGCACGCCCTCTTCCTCGGCCTGCTCCACTTCTTCCTCGTCGGCCGGCATTTCATGTCGCGTCCGCCGATAGGCGATGGTCACTTCGGGAGAACCGAGACGCAGGCAGGTTCGGGCCGCATCGATGGCCACATTGCCGCCGCCGACCACGACCACACGCTTTCCGGGCACCCGCCGTTCACCCAGCGCCACCCGGCGTAGCAAGTCAATGGCCTCCATGGTCTGCGGAAAATCGGCTTCTCCGGGAATCCCCAATTGATATGCCTTGTGGGCGCCGATGGCGAAGAAGAAGGCCTCATATCCCTCGGCTTTCAGGTCATCCAAGGTCACGTCTTCGCCGAAGCGCGTGTTAAACGCAAAGGTGACGCCTAGTTCTTCCAGCATGGCCACCTCCCGGTCGATCACCTCCCGGGGCAGGCGGTAGCGCGGAATGCCCACCATGATCATGCCGCCAGCCATGGGCAGGGCCTCGATGACATGAACGCCGTAGCCTTTCAGGGCCAGATAGTACGCCGCACTCAATCCGCCGGGGCCGGCGCCGATCACGCATACGCGCTTGCCCCGATCCGGCTCTTTTTCCGGATTGCGATAACTGCCTTCCGACATGGCCCGCTCGGCGGCAAAGGCTTTGAGAAATTTGATGGAGACCGGCCGGTCGATGCGGCCGCGCACACACATGAATTCGCAGGGCCGGGTGCAGACCAGACCGCACACCCAGGGAAAGGGATTGTCCCTACGGATGACATCGATGGCTTCGGCGTCCCTTCCCTCTCCGATCAGGGTTACGTAGGTCGGGACATCGATTCCCGCAGGACACGCCATCTGACAGGGTGCCGGCGTCAACCATTCGCAGGTTCCGGTAGGACAGTTGTGGGTTTTCACATGGCTGTCGAAAACCTCGCCATGGGTATCCAGGGTCTGCTGAAGCTGCGTGGCCAGGCGATGCCCTTCAGGTTCGTCGGCATCGCCAAGTAAATCCTGGATCAATGTCTGAACGGCTGGCATGTGGTCATTACCGGCCCGCCCCCAGGCGACATCGTCCAGCAGGCTATGAATCTCTTCGGCAATTCTGCGGCTTCGGGGAGACGTCAGCCCACCCTGGCGAATGACTTCGTCAACAAAATGGATGCTTTCCGTGACCGGGCATTGGCTTGCAGGCATGCGTGACCTCTTGTCACCCGCTGCCCTCCGGGACGAAAATCAGTGTCATAACCGAAGAGCGTTTTGAGAGAAGCCAACTTCCGGTCATGAGTGGAGCGGTCCTTCCGGGATGCGCCCGGAAGGACCTGGAGGGAGGGGGTTGGGTGTTTGGAACATCGTTAAGTAAATGAAGTCGTCAGTTAAAACGCACTGTGCTCCAAAGATGCGACACTCTGGGCGTGGCGTTCCCGACGGATCTGTGTCATGTCTTCCACTTTGCCGAACTTCAGGCAATGTGAGGTACAGGTGGTCACGCAGGCAGGCTCCAGCCCCTGGTCCACACGATCCATGCAGTAATCGCACTTGACCACCTTGCCGGTTTCCGGATTCCACTGCGGCGCCCCCCAGGGACATGCGGAAATACAGGTTTTACATCCAACGCAAAGGTTCTGGTCCACAAATACGATGCCGTCGCTGCTGCGCTGCTGCATGGCACCGGTGGGGCAGGCGGCCACACACCAGGGATTTTCGCAGTGAAAACAGGGCATGAAAATGTAAGCGGCACGTGGGAGGCCACCGATCATTTTCGGACCGATCTGAATGATCTGGCACAGTCGCGGCCCTACGGGCAGATTTTTGTTGGCCTTGCATTGAACTTCGCAGGCATGGCAGCCGATGCACTTTTTGGTGTCCTGGAACAGATAGTATTTGCTCATCGTCCTCTTATCCTGTTGCACTTGCGGTTGCATTCACCGCAGCTTCAATGGTGAACAGCAGAAAATCAGGCGGCTTTCACGTCAACAAAGGTATCATGATACGCGGGACTGCCTCCGACTTTATCGAATATGTTTTCCTGCAAGGCCGCATCGCTTACGCCCCTGTTGTAGGAGCGCTCCGCACCCTTGGCCTGATGCCCGAACCCATGCAATAGAAACACGCAGTCAGGATGGATCAGGTCGGTCACATAGGCGCGGATCTGACCCTTGTGACGACTGGAAGAAATTTCCACCACGTCCTTGTTGGCAATGCCCAGTTCGGCGGCTTTGCCGGTATTGATCCAGAGTACGTTCTCGCCGCACAACTCGTTAAGGTATTCCACATTCTGGGTCGATATGTGGGTGTGCAGTGCATTGCGGCCGGTCACCAGACGGAACTTGCCGGACTCGGGCGCAGGCATGGGTTCGTAGGCTGGGAAGGATGCAAACCCGGCATCTTCCAGCAGCGAGGATTTGAACTCGATTTTCTTTGACGGAGTCTTGAATTTAATGCCATCCTGCCGGTCCCAGAAAATCTTCTGCTTTCCGTAGGCCACAAACCCCTTGGCTTCGAAATCCTCCATGGAAAACCCCGTGCCCTCGAGTTGCCAGCGGACCAGATCGTCCATGCTTTCATAGGGGAAATAATGGCCGGTACCAATGCGCTCGGCGATCTGCTTCAGGATCATGGCCCCCTCACGGGTATCGTAGCGGGGGGCGACGGCCTGACGCCGCAGAAACATCTGGGGCTTGAGCCCGTTGGCCTGCTGGATGCAATCGGTGCGTTCCAGATAGGTGGACTCGGGCAGGATCACGTCGCTGTACCAGGCGATATCGCTATAATTGATATCGATGGTAACGATCAGATCCAGCTGGTCCAAGGCCTTGCGGGTCAGCTCGGTATCGGCGATCGACATCAGGGGCTCGAAGCGGAAATTGAACAGGGCCTTGATGGGATAAGGATCGGCGTTCATAATGGCATAAGGCAGCCGGTGAGGCACCCCGTGGGCCGGGTCGGGTAGTGGGAAATCGGGTGTTCCCACCTTGTCGAAACGCGGCACCTCGATTTTGGGGAAGTCCTGCTCGACCAGTTTTCGCGCCGCCTTGCCGCCGACTTCACCGGGACCCTTCTTAAAAAAGAGTCCCCCTTTTGCCTCTACAGACCCCATCAGGGCGTTCAGCATGAGAATCGAGCGGCGCAGGTAGATCTCGTTGGTATGACTGGCCCCACGGTAACCGTAGTGAAATGCCACTGCCGGCCGGTCCTTGGCAACCTCGCGGGCAAAAGCGACAATTTGATCAGCGGGAATGCCGGTCTCCGCCTCCGCCCACTGGGGCGTATACGGCTCGACGAATTCCCGAAGCTCGGCCAAACCATGCACCCAACGGTCCACATACTGGGCATCGTAAAGCCGCTCATTGAGGATCACATGCATCAGGGCGTAATTGAGGGCCAGGTCCGAACCGGGCCGAATCATCCAGTAGCGATGCGCTTTGGTGGCGGTTATGGATACACGTGGATCGATGTAGGTCATCTTGGCCCCGTTCTCCAAAGCCTTCATCAGGTTGTTAACTTCTTTGACCGAGATGGCTTCGAAAATGTTGCGGCCGTAAAGAACAATGTGCCGGGTATTGCCGTAGTCGACACCGATCTGTCCATCGGTGTAACCGAAAAGTGAACGGCAGGCCGTATTCACCGACCCCTTGCACAGGGCGTCATGGGTAAAATGGTTGGGAGAGCCGATGGCTTTTAAAAAGGTTTTGCTCACATGGGTAGCCAGTTGGGTCCGCTCGCCCAGAACGACACTGTGCCCCCCATATTGATCGATAATCCCCTTGAGTTTTTCACCTACATAATCCAGGGCCTCGTCCCAACTGGCCTTTCGCCAGTTTCCCGATCCCCGGTCGCCGACCCGGATCATAGGGCTCTGCACCCGCTGGCGGTCATACAACAGGGAGGTGCCAGCGGCACCTCGGGGGCATAAACTGCCCTCCATGCCCGCAACGTTCGGATTGCCTTCGATCCATGTCACCTGTCCATCATTGACCTTGACTTTGATGGGGCAGCGAACCGAACACATAAAACAAAGACTGTAGACTTCCTTTTCCATGCCTTGCCTCCAGAAAGCAGCTGATTATATGCAGCATTGTGTCCTACGGTGGATTCAGCATCCGCAAGGGATCGGAAGCGTTGCAGATCTTGCATCCCTTCTCCCGCACGAAATCGTTGCATTTGATAGCAACATCCGTACCATCTTTATTCTTGTTTTCTTTGATCCGTTTCTTTCGCTGGATTCTTTATCGCACTGAAATTTTACCATATCACGAGAACTCAAAAGTAGAGGAAGAGGCGGTTCCGCAGTAGAAATCCAGGAAGATGAAATATAATTCTTGCACTGATATAATTTTTTTGCAATACCTTGACACGTTAAAAAACCGAAGTTTTTGGTGAACCCAAGAGAAACTGCAATATTTTTCTTGCATTTATATGAATACGCGCAAACGAAAACCACTTTCAACGCCTTCCTCGAAGCCGGACAAATCGGGTTCGATTCATCCATATCGTACATTCTTTCAAAGAGTTAAATTCCTGTTGGGCCCCTCTTCCCCATCAAAGACGACCCATGGCACAGGCTTTGCTGTGTGGTGGGAGATATTCCTGCCCCGTTAGGGGACCTCACGCCCTGAGGAGCCGAAAGCCAGAAGATGAAAAGAGCCTTTGTTTATATCATATGCACATTACCGGCCATACAGGCATTTGCCTGGAGCACGCTTTCCGGTCTGATCGGAACGTTGATTCTGGCCGGGTTTTTCAGCACCATCATGAGTCTTGAATTGCTATCTCTGCTGCTCCCGCTGATTATGGGCATCAATGCATCCATATCCGGATATATGCTGATCGAAGGGGCCGAAAACGAAATATGCCGCACGCGTCTCTCCTCTTTGGCTGCGGGGGTACTGGTGGCTGTTTTATCGTTTATTGCGGTCAATGGGTTTTGCTATAAAACGGGCGGCTTTATTCTCATGTCCGGCTTGCAGGCGCTGGTTGCAATCGGCATCTGTGCCATCGGCGCGTGGTCGGGAGGGATTCTGGCGGTCAAATACCGCAAACTCAAAGAGCAGGCCGCTGGAAGCTGAATGTTGGATATGCGGGGCGCAAATCCGCTCTGATAATCGATATCGAGGAGCCGTGGGCTCCGAGCGGTTTAGGGGAAACTGGAGTTGTTTTCTTTTTCACACTGCATGCCTGAAAGGCGAGCGTATTTTTACTTTACCATGAGGAGGTTGACAATGAAGAAAGTTTTGTTTCCGGCTATTATGATCGCATTAATAGCTGTTTTTACAACCACAGGGATCTGCAGCACGGCTGCCACCATTTCCGCCACCGAAGTAAAGGCGGGGGACACGGTCACCATAGAGGGTACCATCCTCCCGGGCCAGGACCTGTACATCGCTGTGGCTCAGCAGACAATGTTCGCCCCGCAGGACACCAACGGCGTACATGAAGTCAAACGCTTCAAGAAAGACATGGAAAAAGCCAATTTCAGTGCGGATACGAAGATCCCGCCCATGTACTACATGATCACCAACAATCCGGGCGCCTTCGGTGCCGAAGGAAAAAAGAAATTCGGCGGACCGTCCGTGCTTCTTGGCAAAAAGGGCGGCATTTACAACACCACCATGTATTACCTGAAAAAAAACTTTGCCGAAGTCGATCCCACGGCCAAGGCCATGCTGGGTCCCATCCAAACCGAGGAACAATGGAATTTCCTCCGGTATGCCAACGAATCCAGCTACGGAATCAATACCATCGTCAAGGAAGGCAACAATGTCGGCAAGGTGACCATCTTCTCCCGCACCGTGATCACCGACCATGCCACCAGCGGCAACTACTGGGACAAGGGCACGTCCGTCAAACTGGACAAGGCCACCGGCAAATTTACCGCAACTTTTAAAACCTACCGTCACACCGCACCGGACACCAAGTTCGACGTCTTTGTCAACGGCGAGAAAAGCGCTTCATACAATGTCGCCGGCAAAGGCTTCTGGCTCTCCAAAGGCTACCGCTACATGAATCCCATCTGGATCATCATCGGTGCCATTCTGGTGGGTACCTACTTCTCCATGATCGGTGCCGCCGGCGGCATGCTCATGGCCGCCTTCCAGGTGCTGGTCGTCAAAACCGCCGGCCCGGTGGGTATCAACGCCGCCAACGTTTTGAAACCCTCCAACATGGCCCTGACCCTCTTCTCGCCGCTGGGCTCGTTCTATCGATACGCAGTGGTGGAACGGCGTGTGGCCTGGCCCATCGGCCTTTCCTTCGGGGCCGGTATTTTCATTGGCTCCATCTGGCTGGGTAAATACGTTTCGGCCGTACTGCCCTTAAAGGCCTACAAAGAGTGGCTGGCCGTGCTGGTGGTTCTCATGGGTATCCAGACCCTGCGGGAACTGTCTCCGAAAATGATGGAGAAACGTAAAAACATCAAAGCCATGGTCAAAAAGTTCAACGATGCCGTGGCCAAGGCCAAAGCGGACGGCACATCCGTGGAAATGGGCAAGATCGAGCCGGTCAAGAGCAGCCTGGTCGATTATCGCTTCAAGTTCTGGGGCGAGGAATTCAAGATCAATCCCCTGCTGTTCGCCATCCTCGGTCTGGCCATCGGCGTGGTCTCCCGTTCCTTCGGCATCGGCGGCGGCTTTCTGCTGGTTCCAGCCATGACCACCCTGGGCGCCCTGCCCATGTACGTAGCGGTGCCCATTTCACTAATCGGCACCTCTTTTTCCAGTATCGGCTCTTTTATCGGCTACCTGATGACCGGGTACTACCCCGACCTCTGGCTGATGATCGCCATCATCATCGGCGGGTTTGCCGGCGGTATGCTGGGAAGCCGGGCCCAGAAGCTCTTCAGCGAAAAAACCCTGAAGGTCGTTCTGGCGATCACCCTGTTCTTCCTGTTCTTCCGGTTCTTCAAGATCGAGATCTGGATCTAATCTGTGAAGAATATTAACAATAGGGGAAGGCGCCAGCCTTCCCCTATTGTGCTTTTATGCCAACGGTTTTCGACAAACCGGTTTGTTAGATGGATCGTTTCTCTCATCGGAAATGCCCATGGATGAATGGATGGACAGGGTGTGGGACGCAATTGTGGGGTTCATCGTCCAGATTGCGTTCATGCTGGATGGGATTCTCGCCCCACTCAACGACCGTATCGGCCCGGCCCTGGTGATTTTCATGCTGGTTGTTCTGCTGGTCGCTTTCACCAAATTTCTGGGCAGCGTGTACCACACCAAACGGTACGTCGAACTGAAAAAAAACTATGAGCACTGGTACAAACTGCGCCAAGAGGCCATGGCCTGCGAAGATCGCGAAAAGGCCAAACTGCTTGCCAGAAACATCGACCAGGCCCAATTGAACAAAGCGTACTACGACTACTTTTTTGAAGGCTTTTTAAAAAGCATCGCGACGGCAATTTTGCCCATCCTTTTTTTCGCGGCCTACGTGAACCATGCCTACGGGCCTGAAAAACTGCTTCGACAGATTGGCCAAAAGACAATCTTCTCGTTCTCGCGAGCCAGCGGCGAACCCATTGCGGTCAGCGCTTTCTTCTGGTTTGTGATCTGCCTCGTTCTTGTGCACCTGATCTGGTTTGTGGCTGCCGCCATGGTTAAAAAGCGACGGCGCTCCGGCGACGGCTGAATCGAATTTGCCTGCCGCTGGCCAAAAGGCCCGATACCCGTCGTGAGAATCACCTCCACAGCGACTTATTTGCTGCAATGAAGCTGAATCGTATTTTTTTCGTTTTTTCCGCCTGGATGGTTTTATGGCTGCTGATTCCTTCGGCTCCGGCTCTGGCCACCCAGGGTCACGCCGGAATCGAGGGTGTCTGGGTCCACCAGTTTGCCCACCTGTTCTTCCTTTTTTCCATGCTGCTTCTGATTTACTGGCTGCGGCAGGCGGGGCTGGTAAAACGGCCGGGTTGGCGTTTTATCCAGTATGCGGCCCTTTTCTTCATTCTCTGGAATTTAGACACCATTCTGGTTCATTTCCTCGACGAACAGGTTCGCGCCGTCAGCGTCGACAATCTCGGAAACTGGAGAATCCAGGTCACGGCCGTCGACGGTTATGAATGGCTGGCCACGGTGTACTACCTGACCAAGCTGGACCACCTGTTGTGCGTGCCGGCCATGATTTTTCTGATGATGGGACTGCGCCACATGCTCAAGGAGGTCCCGCCCGCAGTCGCCGATAAAGGAGGCCGTCAATGACCGCCTCTTTGATTCCCATCTGGTCGGTGGACGTTGTCGGCTCCATCCTGATGATCGTTTTCGCCTTTGTCAGCTACGGAATGAGCCTGCGCCTTAAAAAACGTGACCCCAACAATATTATCCTCACTTACCTGCTGTGGGTCTGCCTGGCCCTGTTCGTTTTCGCCATCTCGCGATCCGCCGGACATCTGCTCAAACAGATCTTTCTGCTCATCGACCGCCGGGATCTGTGGACCGCCATTCAGCCATTTTCCGGCGCGGTCAATACCTTTACCTTTATCGTGGTCGCCTCGGTTACGCTTTTCTTCGAACGCACATGGGTCATTTACGGCACGATTTTGAAAGACCGGCAGGCCCTACAAAATGCCCATGAGGAGCTGCTCTACCTCAACCAGAACCTGGAACAACTGGTGGAAAAACGAACCGAGGCCCTGGTCATTTCCGAACAGAAATACCGCCGTATCTTCGAAGTCTCCAAGGACATGATCCTGGTTACGCGCAGAGATGGACGGATTGTCAACATCAACCCGGCCGGGAGAAATATGATCGACGTCCAGAGCGCCAGCGGGGGCGAAGCCCTCGACCATCAATACTTCCGGGATTTTCTCTCCGGCCCCGGCGACTGGGGCGCAATCAGTCGACACATCGAAAATCGCGGCTTCATCTCCAGCGAGGAATTCGATCTGGTATTGAAAAACGGTGTCCGCCGCCGGGTGCTGCTTTCGGGAAGCCTGGCCAAAAGCCCCTCGGAGGACGGAGAAACCATTCACTTTTTGATCAAGGATATCGAGCAGCGCCGGTTGATGCAAAAACAGATGGCCCAGGCCGACAAGCTGGCCTCCATCGGAGAACTCTCTTCGGGTATCGCCCACGAAATCAACAACCCTTTGGGCATTATCCTTGGCTATACCCAGCTTCTGCTACGCGGCGAGGACGCCGAATCCGATCGTTTCAACGACCTGAAAACCATCGAAAAACACGTCCAGTCCTGCAAGGCCATTGTCGAAGACCTGCTCAACTTCGCCCGGACATCCAGTCCTCAGAAGGAAAACCTGGATATCCATGACATCATCGAGGATGTCATCGGTTTCGTTCGCCATCACAGCAATCTCGAAAACATTGACATCAATACGGATTTCGGGCCCAGGCTCCCTTTGGCACGCATCGACGAAAAGAAGATCAAACAGGTGCTGATCAATCTGCTGATGAATGCCATTCATGCCGTGGAGCGCGAGGGTACCATCACCATCGCCACCGGGATCAACGCTGCCACCGGCCGGATCACCGTGGAGGTGTCCGATACCGGACATGGTATCGCGAAAGAAAATCTTTCCAGAATCTTCGATCCGTTTTTCACGACCAAGCCTACCGGAGAGGGAACCGGGCTCGGGCTTTCGGTCAGCTACGGCATCATTAAAGGCCATGGGGGCAACATCAGTGTGAAAAGCGAACCGGGACAGGGAGCGGCGTTCACCCTTACCCTTCCCGTCAGTCCCCCGAATTCAGGGAGATAGACCATGGCACAACATCTTCTCATCGTCGATGACGAACCGGACATGCTCACCCTGCTCAAAAGAAGCCTGGAGCCCGAACTCGGGTGCCGGGTGGACACCGCCGCCTCGGGAGAAATGGCCCTGGATATGATCCGCGACGGCGACTACGACCTGGTGCTGGCGGACATTAAAATGCCCGGTATCAGCGGTCTCGAAGTGCTCGAACGGGTCAAATCCGACCACGAGGAGATCACCTTCGTCATGATGACCGCCTACGGTCATATCGAAATGGCTGTGGAAGCCATGAAACGCGGCGCCTACGATTTCATCACCAAGCCCTTCGATCACGATGCCCTGGTGATGCGTCTGGAAAAAGCCTTTGAACGCAGCCGGCTTTTGAAAGAAAACCTGCGGCTTCATCACGAGTGCCACTCGACGGACATGTTTCAGGAACTGGTGGGTAAAAGCCCAAAAATGCAGCGCGTGTACGAAACGATCCGTACGGTGGCCCAGAACGACCTCACGGTGCTGATCACCGGCGAGTCGGGTACGGGCAAAGACTTGGCCGCACGGGCGGTGCATGCCCTGAGCAACCGCAGCAAGCGATCCTTTATCGCAGTGAACTGCCCCACGGTTCCCGAACACATTCTGGAAAGTGAGTTGTTCGGTTACAAGAAAGGCGCCTTCACCCATGCCACCAGCGACAAGAAGGGACTTTTCCAGGAAGCCCATACCGGTACGATCTTCCTCGACGAGATCGGGGACATCACCCCCACAATCCAGACCAAACTGCTGCGGGTATTGCAGGAAAAAGAGATCAAACCCTTGGGCGACGCCCGTCCCGTCCAGGTGGATGTGCGCATCATCGCCTCTACCAATCAGCCGTTGGCCGAAAAAATCAAATCCGGAGATTTCCGCGAGGATTTTTTCTACCGGCTCAACGTGCTTCCCATACGGCTGCCGCCGCTTCGGGAACGGGTGGAGGACATTCCCCTGATTGCCAACCATCTGCTGGAGAAGCATTGCCGCAAGCTTGGAAAAGCGTCGAAGCGATTTTCACCGGCGTTGATGGACGCCTTTGTCGCGCGCAGATGGGAGGGAAACGTTCGTGAAATGGAAAATATGATCATGCAGGGGATTCTGTTTTCCCAATCCGATGAAATTACCTTGAAGGACGTGAAAATCGGTCGGAAACCCCCAGCGGTACCGGAGGCCGAAATCACACCGAACTTGGACCAGCCGTACAAGCAGGCCAAGGAGAACAACCTGAAGGCCTTCAATTCAGCCTATATCGGCCATATGCTCTCGCAAAGCAAAGGCAACGTGACCCAGGCGGCCAAGGCCTGCGGCCTCGAACGCCAGGCCCTGCAACAAATCATGCGCCGCTACGACATTTCGGCGGAGCCGTACCGCCGGTAACAGGTGCAGGCAGGGAAAACGATTACTCGACGGGCAGTCCGCTTTCACGCCAGCGGGTCAGTCCGTTTTTGAGGTAGCCGACATTCTCGAAACCGTTAAGCACGAGAAGTTCGGCCAGTTCCTCGGCCAGCGGGCAACTTTCTCCGTCGCAATAGGTAACGATCCGCGTCGCAGGATCGGTGGCGGGAATAAAGTCCGGCAGCCAGGCATCCGGCTCGGTAACGTTAAGATTAACGGCACCCTGGATGTGCCCGGCCTCATAATCGGCCCGATGCCGGGAGTCCGCAAAAAGGACGCCTTCCTCTTTGAAAAGATGCCGGGCTTCTTCGACCGAAATTTCCCGGACCCCTAAAGTCTGCTGAATCGTTTGGACGTCACCGCCGTTGGACCGGTCAACGACGGGCGCGATCCTATCGGGCCGGATAATATGGATTGCGATGGCAATCCCGACCGCTGCCAGGATAAGGATCGTCGCTTCTTTGATGGTCTGTTTGATCGTCATGGATGACCCTTTTGTTTTATCCATGCACGGTATTGCAATTTGCAGCCGGATTGTCCACAATTGTTTTTCGCTGGTTAAAGGAGTACAAAAACGGTTCCAAGATCGTGGGCGGGCTGCCGTGGCCGCCCATTTCAGATAGGAGATGAATGATGTGTGATATCAGTGTATTTATCAGGAAAAACGGCGCCGAAGAGAAGGTGCTGGAAAACGTGGACATCATCGAGGAAGTGGCCGGCGGCGGTATGCGTCTGGTCAACATATTCGGCGAGGAAGAAACCATCAGCGCTAGGATGATCCTGTACAACAACAGCGAAAAACGGATGGTATTTACGCCGGTGTGACGTCAAGCGGCCGGCTGTAGACATCAATACTATTGATTGTCGATCCACGCCTGCTCCCTGCGGACAATGGAAGCAATGGCCTCGCGAACCTTTTCCGGCAGCGCTTCGGCGGTATGCGTATCCAGGATTCGGTCGACCTCCCTGGCCGCCTTTTCCTCAAGCGTCAGGCGCCCGTTTTTCTCCCACATCGAGTAGGGTCCTTTGTCGAAAAGCTTCGAATAAAACGGCTCCTTGTAATGCCTTAAGGTATGCGGGTGCTGCAGGAAGCTTCCCGTTGGCCCGACTTCGTGGATGGCGTCCAGGGCCAGGGTTTCGTCGTCCACGACAACTCCCCGGGTGGCGGCCCGGAGAAAACCGATGGTTTCGCTGGCCATTACCTGCAATTGCAGGGAGCCCTGAATGCCCGAATCCATGAACCCCACATCGTGAACGATGTTGGCGCCGTGGAGCAGTGCAGTCATGAGGCTGACAGTACACTCCATGCCGGCCTGGTGGTCGAGAACCTTGGCATCGGTGGACCCGCCCAGGCCGAACACCGGAAGATCGTAGTATTTCCCCATGCTTGTGGGCACCCCCTGCTCGTCGGCCAACACATAATTGCCCACCATGGTTTTGAGGTTATAAGGGCCGCCGTTCCAGCCCGGCACGGCAATGGGAACGCCGGGGCGGACCAGTTGGGACAGCACGACGCCCAGAAGAATGCCGGCATTCATGGAGGCCATGCAACCGGCGATGGTGGCCGGTGAATTGACGCCGCCGGCGTTCAATGGGATCCACAGCTGAGGCAGCCCCTTTTCGGCCAGGTAGATGCATTTCTGGAGCGATTCCGCATTGGCTACCAACCCTGCCGTGACGTTGATGTAGCAGGTGGCGAAAGGATATTGCCGAAATGCCTCTTCGCCGCCGGCAACGGCTTCGCACATTTCCACGGCCGCGACGCAGCCCTGGAAATCCGGGGAAACGAAAACGATGGGTTTGGTGGTGTGGTTAAGCATCACTTCCATCTGATAGCGGTCGTAAATGCGTGCATCGACGTCTTTGGGCAGGAATAGCGACATGACGAAATCGATCTCGGGCAGAAAGTCCATCACTTTTGTTGCCGCGACAACATCGGCAAGCAGCGGTTCGCGGCGCTTCCCCGTCCGATGATCCAGAACGTTCAGGCAGTCCGAACCGCCTCCATAATACGTGTTGTGCCCCCAGGCGCGAATCGCCGGCCGCTTGGCCCGATCATACAACGTAAGCCTGCGGGGGGCGCTGGCAAGGGCTCGGGTGACCATGAATTCCGGGATACGGATACGGACTCCGTCGACGCTGGCTCCTCCGGCTGCCAGGATCTTCCGGGCGTTTTCGTCGTGAACGTCCACCCCGGTCCGCTCCAGGATCTCCAAGGTGGCGATGTGAATGCGGTCGCACTCGTCGTGGCCCATACGGGCATAATGGGCGCTGGCCATGCGGGTTTCGCCGGTCGGTATCATGTTTTCCCTTCCTATTGACAGGTCAACTTAATGGTTAATCGTAATTCTCGATAAACAGCCGCGAATCGCCGAACCGCCCGTCGATGACAGCCGTGGCGTCTTTAATCATATCACGCCGCCCGCACAGGTAGAAATCGTAGGTGCCGGGAGCCAACTCCGATTTCAAGTAATCGGTGACACGACCCGCATAGACCTCGATCCCGTCTTCCGGGATTGTGGCTGGCCTGCCAATGCAGGCAAAATACCCTTGTACGGCAGGTGCCAGGACGTTTCGATAAATCAATCCGTCGGCATGGTGCACGCCATGCAGCAGCAATGCACGCTCCACGCCGCTGCGGCAAAAGGCCACGAAGGGGGCGATTCCGGTGCCCGTAGCCACGAACACTGCCGGGTTGGCTGCCCCCTGGTAGATGAAATGCCCCAGCGGACCGGACGCCTGAAACCGGCTTCCAATCCGGGCCTGTCGGATTGCGGTGGAAAAGCGCCCCCCGTCTGCCACGGCGATGCAGAAATCGATGGTCTGCGCTTCAGGACGGGAAACCATGGTATAATCCCTCTGGACCCCATCCACCGTAAAACGCAAAAACTGGCCCGGGAAAAAAGTAAAACCGTCCGGGCGCCGCAGCCGGAATTCGAGGACACCGGGCGCCAGCCGTCGCCGGTCCACCAATACCGCTGAAAAATTCGGTTTGCCGCTCAGGCCTCCCACAAAAAGTCCCCCTGGCCCGACAGATGGTTGCAGTATCTTGCAAGGACAAACAGATAATCGGAAAGTCGATTGAGGAAAACCAGGATATGGACCATAGTTTCGCCGGCGCCGTCATTATCCGATTCGACCAGGGAAATGGTCCGTCGCTCCGTCCGCCGGCAGACGGTCCGCGCCATATGTGCCAGCGAAGCGGAGAGGTGGCCGCCGGGCAGGATGAACTGTTTCAGCTCTGGAAGGGAAGCGTTCATCCGGTCGATGGCATCCTCCAGCCATTTGGCCGGCGCTTCGGTGAAAGGTTTCAAAAAGCGGGTGGTAGCGGCATGGGGCGTGGTCGCCATCCAGGCCCCTGCATCCAGGAGCATCCCCTGAACGAACTGGATCTCTTTTTTCAGGTCGTTATGCTTGGGTTCGAGCGCTGCCGCCACAGCCCCCATGACGGAATTCAGTTCGTCCAGGTCGCCGTAGGCCTCGATGCGAAGGCTGCTTTTGGACACCCGTTCTCCGCTGAAAAGGCTGGTTTTCCCCCGATCCCCCGTACCGGTGTAAATCTTCATACCACCTCCAAAGCCCCGAATCGACCGGACCCGTTAAAAGAATATTTGACGTTATTGGTCGGACCGCATTCGGATCAATCGGCCGGCCACAAAATACCAGATGGCGGACAAAACCTGAAGGCCAATCATGAGACCGAACCCGGTCCGGTAGCCGGCCAGGGCGTAGCTTCCGTGTTCGCCCACTGGCCAGAGGCCGATGACCAGGCCGATGGCCCACTGGCCGGCAAAGGCGGCCACGAAGACCAGCAGGTTGATGGCGGTGGTGACCCGCCCGGACAGATGAACCGGAAATTTCTGGGACAACGCCGCATAGGCAAGAATCCCGGACGTGCCGAAGAAACCGAAAAACGGCCAGACGAATTTTGCCCACGCGATGGGCGCTGCCAGCAATAAGACCTGCGTTCCCATGAAAAGGTTCATCCCTGTCACCGCTGTGCTGCGCACGGGGATGCCAGAACGGCTGAGACGTTCTGCCAGTGATCCCAGCAAAATCCATCCGCAGATCATGGCTACGGCAATCCAGAAAAGGATGCCGGCAGCAGCCATGCGGTCCATCCCGGCCACGTCCTTGAGCCAGGGACCGGCCCACAGTCCCTGGATGGAAAGAAATGCGGCCTGGGACACGGTGGTCAACGGCGCCGTCCGCCAGAATTCCAGGCTGGTAAACACCGTCCGCACCCCCTGCAGCGCATCGCTGAAGCGCTCCCCTGCACCGCTGGACGATTTTTGCGGTACAACCGTATAAACGGATACGGACACCACCAGGGTCAATCCGGCCAGGACCATAAAAACGCCGCGCCAATCGGTGATCTGCAGGGCAGCTTCCACCGGCGAGGTCGCCGCCAGCGCACCGAGACCTCCGGCTGCCATCTGAAAACCGTTCACCAGGGGCCACTTCTCTTTGGGAAACCACAGGGTATAGGCTTTAAAGGCCGCCATGAGGCAGGCCGAAACACCGAAACCAATCAATGCCCGGGCGACCACCAGACCGACCAGGGTTCCGGAGCGGGAAAACAGATAGGCGCCCCCGGCGGCAAAAATCAGCAGAACGGACTCGGTCCGCCGTGGGCCGTAGCGGTCCAGCAGCAATCCCAGCGGCAGTTGAAAGGAGGCGAAGGAGATGAAATAAGTCGCGGTCAAAAGCCCCAAGGCCGAGGGTCCGATGCCCAGATCGCCCACCAGGTCCGGTGCGATCACCGCATTGACCACCCGGTAGAGATAGGAAAGAAAATAACCGGCGGCAAAGGGAAAAAAGACACGCAAGCTGGTCGCAAGGGAAACCTTCATGCAAACCGGCCACTCATGAAAAGGATGCTTTCATCTACTGGCTCGCTCCCTAATCAGGCCTACCGGCCATCCTCGTTTTTAAGGCGATGCTATATTTGCGGAGCAATTTCCACTGGCAGTAGTTGGACGGGTTGGTGCGGTTTTTTTTCAACCTTTTCTCGACATCTTTGAGGCTCAACCCCGTTCTCATCAGGTAGGCGCCCACAAAGGTACCGGTGCGCCCTACCCCAAAACGGCAATGCACCAATACTTTTCGTCCTTTGGCGATCTGCCTGTCTACCCATCGAAGCGCGGCTTCCATTTTTTCCATATCAGGTGCACATTCGTCAAGCGTCGGGAGAAAACACACCGCAAACCCGGTTTCCTGCTGAATCTCGTACAACTCTTTAAATTCACTACACAAATTTACGATCGAGCTGATTCCATGGGCTTTGATTTCCTCCAGATCCTGGTAGGAATGCGGTGCGTGGCCCGCCGCCAGTTGTTCGGTAATCCAAGTCAGTTTGTAACCACTCACCGGTCATTCCTCTCTACGATGCGCGCGTTTCTTTTTATCGGATTTCGTAAGTTTTGCAAAACCGCCATGCCTATATATCCACGTTGGAAAAGTGATACCGCCCCGCCATGAATTCGTCCACATAGGCATCCACCATGGTTTCATCCTTCAGGTACATGTCCATCAGGCGGGTTGCGCCCAGCAGGCGCCCGACCCGGTCCAGAGTGCGGGCCGTGTTGGCCCGGCTGTCAGCCCCATACCGGGCGTCAATGAGATCGATCGTGCGGGTTACGTCGAACCCCAGCCGCTGAAACACCTGGCTCAGGAAGAGGGCCCGCAGCCGACGTTTATCGATATCGGCACCCCCGCCGGAGAAGCGCAATAAAATGTAATTGTCCGCTTCTTCAGCGCTGCAGACCGTATCCAGAATCACGAAATGGTAGCCGAAACGCAGGTTCAGGTTGGCGTAGCGGTCGGAAATGATGGCGTGGCTGGCGAACATCACCGAATCCGGATTGGCGGAACCGCCGCTCAAGGTCACTTTGTCATAGGACTCCCAGTCGAAGTGGGAAAAGTTTCCCCATTGAATATCCGGGTGGGTCAACCCGCCGATCAGCGCTTGCAGGGGCCGGCTGGCAATCTGAGTCGAGTCCAGTTCGATCCGGTCGCCGGCGCCTTCGGCGAACCCACCGCCGACATCGATCACATAAAAAAGCATGGGGATACCGAATTTCAGCTTCCTGGAACCCCCGACTTTGCGAAATCGGATATTGCTGAGCTGAAACATGGCTTCCACGGCTTTTTGATGGACAAACCGCAGGATATCGTGATGGGAGCGGCAGCCTTCCGGGGTAAAATCAGCGCTTTGCGAGTCTACAAGTTCCAGCGCTGAAATGAAGCTCATGATCGCCCCCAAGCGTTTCATAAAAGGGCTGTCAACCAGCAGGTTCCGGCGGGCACAGGGACTTTCGACCATGCTTTCCACCACGCCGCGATACACGGTTCCGGTTTCCGCATTGACCGTGACATCAATCCCCTCCGGTAGAGCATCCAAGGCCCCTTCGGCGTTTACAAGGGTGGGAATTCCGAATTCGCGGGCCACGGAGGCAAAGTGTCCGGCAAAGCTGCCGGCTTCGGCAACCACGGCATTCATGCGATTCACGGCAGCGGCAAAATCGGGTGGAATATTGCGGGTGACCACAACCGCACCCTCGGACACGCGGGCAAGGTCCTCGATCTGCATAACCCGTATCGTCCTGCCGGCGGCGATGCCACCGGCGGCAGGCTCGCCGTCGGCGACCAGCACCTCGTTGTCCACGTCTTCAAAGGAACACACCGGCCGGCCGCCGATGGGAGAACCCGATTCGGCCTGAAAGGGTCGGGCCTGCAGCAGGACCGGTTGACGGGCGTGGGTCAGGCACCATTCCACATCCTGGGGTTCTCCCAGGCGGTCTTCAAGGGACATGCCCCATTGTGCCAAAGAAAGCGCCGTAGATTCCCCGATAGGCGGGTTGCCGGCCTGTTTGTCGCTTAGCGGGCGTGCAACAAGGCCCCGTTCCGGATCGAAAACCTGCTGCTGCGTCTGGCGATGCGGGCGCCGGGCCACCAGGGTCGGCGGGTCGGTGGCGGCAACCCGAAAAACGGCCGGAACCGTTGCACCATCCACCAGCGCCTGCCCCTGCCCCCAGATCGCGTGGATCGACAGCCGCCCACCGGTCTTCGCGGCGGGCTGCCCGGTATACAGGACCCCACTGGCCATGGCGTCGATCATCTCCACCACCAGAACGGCCATGGGGGTTTCACGGTCCGCCAGACCGTAGTTGATCCGGTAGACCAGGGCCGGCGGTGCATACTTGCTGGCCAGAACGTTTCTATAGGCCTCGACGATATCGGTGGCCTGGACGTTCAGAACGGTCTTGTACTGGCCGGCAAAAGAACTTTTGGTATCCTCGGCCACGGCGCTGCTGCGAACGGCGAATCGCCCGGTAAAGCGGCAAGTCGCCTGCAGCCGGTCCAATTCGCCATGGATCGCGTCAGCCACCTCCGGGGGAACCGCTGCCCGGCCGATAGCCCGGCCAATCCGATTCGAGACCTCGGCCAGCGACGCCGGACTGTTGATGTCCAGACGCTCCAGTTCAGCGGCAATCGGATCCTCCAAATCGTTGAATTCAATCAATCGATGGAAGGCTCGGGTGGTAACGGCAAAACCGGCCGGGACGGGAAGCCCGACGGATTGCGATACCCAGGCCAGCTTGGCGGCCTTGCCGCCGACCAGAGAGGCATCCCGGGCCTGCCGCTCGTTCAGGTTCAATACATAGGGCGGCTCCACGGGCCTTTTTGGCGGCCCCAGCATGAAACGCACATAATCGTCGAATCGTTTGTGGAACCTGCCCAGGGAGGTGTATTTCCCCGGCGCCACCCTTGCCAGATCGGCGATCATGCTGCCGACGGCATCGGCAAATTCCCGGTATCTGGCTTCGATGACGTTGAGATCGACAGGCATCTGATCGTAGTAGATCTCTTCCAACTCGGCCATTTTCTCGTGGGCCTGCTTGTCCTTATCCAGCAGCGACTGAAAGGCGGTGTATTTCTCTCGAATCACCGCACCGGGCTTGAAAAGCTGCAGGGTCCAGTATGTAAAAAGGTTCTTGATCATGGCAAAAACGGGGTCAGAGGCGGCCCCGGCCTAAAAAAATACGCGTTCACGGGGTTGAAATGCCCAATATGCTGCAGCTTTCTGATCAGTAAGCGTTCACAGGGTGCCGCAGATGTGAGGCGCCGGGTGCGCAGACGGTTTGGTCAACCTTCAAGTGCCCGGGAACAACGCAGATGCGTTTCCCTGTGAACGCCAGCAAAAAAAGCGCCCGGCCGATAGCCGGGCGCTCGTTCCACAGCCTTTTCGAACCGATCCTGATTTACTTGGTCCCGAAAATCTTGTCGCCGGCATCTCCCAGACCCGGAAGGATATAGCCGATGTCGTTGAGTCTTTCGTCGATGGCCGCCACGTAGACATCCACATCGGGATGAGCCTTTTCCAAACGTTTAAGCCCCTCGGGAGCGGCAACCAGAAACAATCCGCGAATCTGCTGGCAGCCGGACTCTTTCAAAAGGTCGATGGTCGCCACCAACGTTCCGCCCGTAGCCAGCATGGGATCCAGGATGAGGGCGATGCGCTCTTCCATGTTGCTGGTCATTTTCACATAATAGCGAACCGGTTCCAGGGTCTCTTCGTTGCGGTAAAGCCCTACCACACTCACCTTGGCAGAAGGAATCAGGTTCAGAACGCCGTCCATCATCCCTAAACCAGCGCGAAGAATGGGAACGACCGTGATCTTCTTGCCCTTGATTTTTTCAACGACCACCTCGCCGGCCCATCCCTGGATGGTACTGGTCTCGGTTTCCAGGTCCTTGGTCGCCTCATAGGTGAGCAGCGTTGCCAGTTCATTGGCCAATTCCCTGAATTTTTTTGTGGTCACATCGTGCCCACGCATAAGGCCGATTTTGTGTCTGATAAGCGGGTGTTCAACGCAGTGTACGGGCAAAAGATCCTCCTTTACGGCAAACAGTAGTGCAATGTCGGCTTTTCTTAATGTTCGTTCTCATCAAACGGTTAGAAATCGCCTAAAGGCCTGTTGAACGTGAAATTGAACGGGTCGGCCAGAAGGTGATCGTAGGCAGGCTTCGTGTTTCCGCCCAAAGCGGAAAACGGCAAGGAGACAATGAATACCGCTCCACCGATTACCGTGGCACAAAGACCCAGGGGTCTTACAATCAAACCATCGGCGGCCATTTTCCCTCCGACGAGATCACTGTCCTGATCAAGTTCGCCCGCCAGGCAGGTCGTACAGGGAACTGCGATCAGTGCCAGCGCGGTCAGCAGAATGATAGCGCGTTTTAAAATCGAGATCATTTCGTTTCCTCCTTTTTTGATGGGTCGGTCTTCCCGGACAATAAGGGTAAACTGTCGAATTTAATAATATTAGCAGGTATTGGAACCACTTGCAACGCATGAAATGCTTGAAAACACAGTTTGCGGATCCTATAATGGTTGTCATCCACTTGCCGTCATGGGCATATTCTATCCAACCTCAAGTGATTATAGCTAAAATTCGCTGTGGCCCCTATTGATGACAATTCCGTCGACCCACCCCGGCAACATGTAACCGTGGCCGTGGTCCTCCCAGTCTACGAGACGTTCAGCTACAGCGTTCCGGCGCACCTGTCCGACCAGGCCCGTCCCGGAATGCGGGTGCTGGTGCCCTTTGGCCGGCGGACCGTCACCGGATACCTGATCGGGCCGGACCGGCAAACGGACAGCCGGGAGATCAAGCAGATCCTGGATGTACTCGACGACAGTCCCCTTTTCCCCGAAACCATGATCCCGTTTTTCCAGTGGATCGCAAGTTACTACATGCATCCACCAGGGCTGGTGGTCAACACGGCCCTGCCCGCCGGGCTGAACATGACCGACATCGCGGTTCTGACCATAGACGAAAACGGAATACAGGCCCTGGCATCGTCATCCACCGGACCTGTAGAAAAGTCGATTCTTGCCGCTCTTTCGGAAGGACCGGCCAGCATCAAGCAGCTACAGAAAAAAATCGGCCGGCCGGTGCCATGGGCATTGATCCATCGAATGCGTCAACGAAAATGGCTCTTGCTGGACCGGCGCATCGAAGGCGGTCGGATCCGGCCCAAAACGATCCGCATGGTCGCCCTTGAAAAAAGCGAAAATTTTTCCCGTCGACTGTCCCGGCAGCGCCGGGCCATCTGCGACATCCTGAAAGCCGAAGGCGATCTGAGCGTCCCGGCGTTGAAAAAACGCATCCCCACCGCCGCCACGCTGGTGCGGGGGATGCAGAAGGCCGGACAGGTCGCCGTGTACGAAAAAACGATCAGTCGGGACCCCTTTGGCGACCCCATCGAACCGGACACCACGCCCCGGCTCACCGGCGAGCAGACCCGGGCCGTGCGCCAAATGGCCCCGCTGCTGGGCCGCGGATTCAAAACCGTCCTTCTGGCCGGTGTCACCGGGAGCGGGAAAACCGAGGTGTATCTGCGACTGACCCGGGCAGCCATCAGCAAAAAAATGCAGGTGTTGGTGCTGGTGCCGGAAATCGGCCTCATTTCCCAGACCGAACGCCGATTCCGGGCCCGGTTTGGAGAAAGGGTGGCTGTGCTTCACAGCGGACTGAGCCGGGGCGAACGCTACGACCAGTGGTTGAGAATCGTCAAGGAGGAGGCGGCTATTGCCATCGGCGCCCGATCCTGCATCTTTGCACCCTTTACGGATGTCGGCCTGATCATCGTCGACGAAGAACACGATTCTTCCTATAAGCAGGAAACCGGACTGCGCTACAACGCAAGGGACCTGGCCGTCGTCCGGGGCCGTCACCACAAGGCCCTGGTAATTCTTGGGTCGGCCACCCCTTCCGTCCAATCCTGGCACAACGTCACCATCGGCAAATATGATCTTGCCACGCTGTCTAAACGCATCAATCGTCAACCGCTGCCGGAGATCCGGACCGTGGATCTCTCCCTATCCCGCGATGAGCGCGGCATCCAACGCTACATCACGCCTCAATTGCAAAAGGAAATCCGCAATACCCTGGACGAAGGCAACCAGGCCTTGATTTTTCTCAACCGTCGGGGATTTTCCGCATTTCCCATCTGCGCCCACTGCGGTCAGGCCCTGCGATGCAAAAACTGCGACATCTCCCTGACCCTGCACAAAAAGGCCAATGCGTTCCGCTGCCATTACTGCGGGTTTACCAAAGCGGCCACATCAGCCTGCCCCTCATGCGGCAGCGAGGACATCAAGCTGCTGGGGATGGGAACCGAAAAGGTTCAGGAAGCCATGGTGCAATTGTTTCCCGACGCAAGGGTGGCGCGCATGGACCGGGACACCATGAATCGTAAAGGCGCTATCGTGCGCCTGCTCAAGGACCTGAAACACCGTCGCATCGACATTCTGGTGGGCACCCAGATGGTGGCCAAGGGGCACGATTTCCCAGGCATTACCCTGGTGGGGGTGGTGTGCGCCGACTTGACCCTCAATTTTCCCGATTTTCGTTCCGGGGAGCGAACCTTTCAACTGTTGGCCCAGGTGGCGGGACGGGCCGGACGCGGCGAGCACCCGGGCAAGGTGGTCCTGCAGACCTTCAATCCCGACCATTTCACCATCGGCGCGGCAAAGAATCAGGATTTCAAAAAATTTTTCGACCAGGAAATCAGCTTTCGCAAGGCCTTGGCATACCCACCTTTTTCCCGTATGGTGGCCGTGCGCATTTCCGGTAAAGATCCGCAGAAAACCGCCGAAATGGCAGGAAAGATAGGAACAAACGGTCGGCGAATGCTGGCCAACGCCGGTCCCGGCGGCAGCCGGGTGAAGTTAATGGGGCCCATCGAAGCCCCGCTGGCGCGCATCGCCAACCGCCACCGCTGGCAGTTGCTAATCAGCAGCCCCGACGTGGCCGGACTTCACCGACTGGTCCACGAACTGATGCAAGGCCCAAACTCAGTCGCGACGGGCCGCGACATCAGGGTTTCCGTCGATGTCGATCCGTTTTTCCTGATGTAACTTGACAGAAGTGGAAGTCAGGCATAAAAATATTTTTTTGGCTTTTGCAAAAACAGCCGGCAGTCAGCGGCTGGTTGATTAAGGAGAAAAAAATGAGATTTCGAATAGTTATCCCAATGGTCATGCTGGCGCTGATGTGGGGCGCAACGGCCGGTTTCGGGGCGTCGGATCAGGCCGCAGGAAAGGCGTCTTCCAGCGCCGGAACCACCGTTCAAGCTGCGCCCGTCGCCGTTATACCGGAGTTGAAATACGAATTCACACCGGTGGTTGACGGCGCGGAAGTGACCCACGATTTTACCGTCAAGAATTTCGGCGAGGCAGCTCTTGCCATTCATCAGGTAAAAACCGGTTGAGGGTGTTCGGTAGCCTCCTATCCGAGGCAGATCCCCGCCGGCGGCGAGGGAACAATCAGCATCAAGGTTCATACCAACGGCTACGGCGGCCGGACCATGAACAAGCAGATCCAGGTCTTTACCAGCGACCCGGCCAACAACCGCATCACCCTTTCCATTTCAGGCAAGGTGCTCAATTTTGTAAAGATAGAGCCCAAATACGCACGGTTGGTTGGCAGATCGGGAACCGACATCCAAAAAAAGATCACCATCACCCGCGAGAAGGCTTATCCGTTCAAAATTACCAAGGCTAAGGCCAGAAGCGGCAAAGATATCGCTTTTTCGATAGAAGAATTCAGTAAGGAAGGGATCGATGGATACATCCTGACCATCGAAAACAAAAGAGAGGCGACAGGCCGCTATGCCGACACCCTGACCCTGATTACCGACAGCCCGGTGAAATCCTCTCTCAGGGTTCCGGTTTACGGGCAGATTATTGCCGCCGAGCCCAGGCCGGCATCCGCACCGGGCCAGAAGAACGCCACGGGCGGGTAAGGCATTCATTACCCAAATGAAGGAAAAGACAAGAGCATCGATCCTCTATCGTCGATGCTCTTTGTCGTGAATGAAGGAAAGGCAACTGTGACAGCCGAAACCAAAGTGGTCGCCTTCGATTGCGATGGCGTTATGTTCGACAGCCGGGAGGCCAACCGCGCCTATTACAACCATCTGTTGGATCGTTTCCACCTGCCGGAAATGACACCGGAGCAGTTGGCCTATGCCCATATGCACACCGTCGGTGAAGCGCTGGCCTTTCTGATTCCGGACAGCGCCACCCTCGAGGCCGCCCACGCCTACCGCAAGAAACTGGGATACCTGCCGTTTCTCAAATACATGCAGATGGAACCCGGTTTGGTCGAGCTGCTGGAGCGTCTTCACCCCCGGTATAAAACCGCAGTGGCCACCAACCGGACCGACACCATGGCTCATGTGCTGGTGGACAACCGCATCGATCACCTTTTCGATCTGGTGGTCTGTGCACTGGATGTGACATTTCCCAAACCCCACCCCGAAGCCCTCAACAAGGTGGTCGATCATTTTGCCGTCCTGCCCGATGAGGTCATTTATGTGGGCGACTCGCAGGTGGATGAGATGGCGGCCAGGCAAGCCGGCATTTTCTTCGTGGCCTACCGCAATCCGGAACTGAAGGCGGATCGTCACATCCGGCAGTTGTCCGAGATTGCAGATCTACTGGATTTTTAGAAATCGTGCCGTCCTCCTTTCCCGCTACGCTCAAAGCGCAGTCCGAAGAGGCCCTGACCCACCCCCATTACGATTTTATCGCCAAATATCACGCCGTCGCCGACCTGCGGCGATTGGCGCGCAAACACACCGGCGTTCTCGACGAAAAAACCCTTGATGCACTCGAAGATCTTCTCCGGACCCGGGTGTTTCGCAAAATCAGGCAGTCCTATTTTCTGTTCCGGGAAGCGGCGTCGGTCATGACGGACCTGGCAACGGCACAGGAAAGCGCAAAGCTGGGGGAGATGGCGCTGGCATCATTGAACCGAATGTTGCTTGTCACCAACGGCAGCGCCCACCGGGGTATTGCCGAAGCGATGGGCAGCCTGCCGGTCCACATTATCCCACCCCGAATAACGGCCGGTAAAGAGCCCCGTCCCCCGGCAATCGACTGGGAACGCCTGACGAAATCCAACGGGCTGAAGCTCACTGCCGCCCCCCGATACATAGGACGCAGCCTGGTGGCGCCGACCGACTCCCGGGACCGCCTGCTGGTGGTCAAATTGGCCAAATCCGGTGACACCCCGGGGGAACTGGCCGGAGAGATCAGATGGATGGAGCGCCTGCGAAAGCCCGGCTTTGCCTTCGACCGCCGGTTTCACATTCCAGTCCCCCTGCTGTTCGGCGGCCACTGCCTGTTTCGCATGGACCGCCTTCCGCTGTCACCGCCGGCCGCGGTGGACCGGCATCCCGATAAAATTGCCGTGGCCTTTCTCGCCCATCGGGACTACTTCGTCTATCCCAACCACCATGGCGTCAACGAAAAATCGGCGGCAGAAATACTGGCCCGCAACGCCTACCTACTGGGACGACTGACTGCCGGCGGGGTGATCCACAATGCCCCCATCCCGCTGTTCCACAACCGAACCCAGCGTCTGCGACGCGATGATCAGGGCCGCTACCAGTGGTTCCGCGCCGGACGTCTGGACCAGTGGCTGGACTCGTGCCGCTTTCCCAACTTCGGGTTGTCCGGGCTGCGCGACTTCGAGCATCTGGAACCCTTGTCGGGCGGCAGTCAAACGTTGTACCGGCATATTGGAAGCCACTTGCTGAGTCTTCTGCTGGTGGCCGGCAGCGTTTTTCGCTGCCGGGAAACCACCCAGGTGGGATGGGATGAAAAGGGGAACCCGCTGGACACCCGGGATCTGTTTGACCGACAGTTGCTTGGATCCATGATCCGGAAAATTTTCCGGAACTATTACAGCGGGTTCACTGGGTCACAAGCGAGTATACCGCTGCCGCTGGATGCTGATCGGCTCGTGGAACGTATGATCGAGGAGATGGGGGTGGACCGCTACATGACCGAACTGCTGCGGCGCGCCGATCAGAAGGCCCTGAGCGACAGCCAGTTTTTCGGCTTTCTGGAAGAGCGGGGCTACGACGCCGAACAGCGGGAAGGGATGATCCGCGGAGAAAAAGACATCCTCATTCGCAGCGGCCCCCATCTAGGCGATTTCAATCGTCAGATTTCCCTGCCTGAACTTATCGAGGCCGTAGCCGCCATGTCGGCGGTATGTATGACCGGCCGGTATGCTCGGCAAAATAGCATCGGCTCCCCCTGATATGATTTGCTACACGGCCTCGCAACCCATCAGAGTTCTTCTCGGGCAAGATTGATATTCTCGATGTCTCCCATCACGATCAGGGTCATCCCCGCCTCGATGATAAAAGAGCTTGGCGGCCGGAACTCGAATTCACCCCCTTCTTTGCGAACGCCCAGCAAAAGGAGGTTGAACCGGTCTCGAAGGCCGGACTGGAGAATCGGTTTGCCCACCAGGTCGGAGTTTTTCTTGACGGCGATTGGATGGATGCGCAATTCGCCGCGCTCGCTGCGCAGCATGTTGTCGAGAAACTCAACGGCTTCCGGTCGGATCATTTCCGAGGCGATGCGCAGCGCACCGATGGCATTGGGGGAGACCACGGAGGTGGCACCGGCCTTGAGCAGCTTGGGCTTGAGGCGGCGGTTGGTCATCCGGCTGATAATGCGCGCCTTGGCATTGAGCATGCGGGCGGTCATGGTGATATAGAGGTTGTCGTTATCCGACGGAAGGCAGATGGCGATCCCCGAGGCCCTCTCGATTCCTGCGGCGACCAGGTTTTTATCATCGGTGGCGTCGCCGTGAACGTGATAAAGCCCCTTGATCTGGCGGCTGCGTTCAATCACGGCGTTGTCCTGTTCGACGAGAACAACCTTGGCCTTGCTGGTTACCAGTTCCTCTGCCAGCGGGAAGCCGGTCTCCCCACCGCCGCATATGATGTAGTGCCCGGAGATCGCCTCGATTTTTCTCTCCATTTTTCTTCTCCTGAGCATGCCGGTCAACTCGCCTTCGATCAGCATGGCCGTCAAAGTACTGATGCTGTATAGGATAACGCCCATGCCGAAAACGATCAGCAGCATGGTGAAAATCTGGGCCGGTACGTTGCCGGTGATGCCCAGCACCTCGCCATAGCCTACAGTGGTCAGGGAAATCACGGTCATGTACAGGCAGTCGATGTAGCTGGAACTGCCTTCGAAAATGAGATAATAACCCGTGCTGCCCAGCAGCATGGTGCCGACAAGAATGGCTGCCGCAAAAAATAGCCGACTTCTGATGCCCATAATGATTATCGAAACTCCCGTTATAAAACGGCTTTTGGGCAGACAACGGTCCTGAACACGCCCATGTCGATATTGCGGCCGCAGGTCACAATCACCGTCGTCTTTCCCGTAAGCCGGGGGGCCAGCTTGAGAAAACCGGCCACCGCCACGGCGGCCGCCCCCTCGATCACCAGCCGGTGGCGTTCGAACACCAGTACCATGGCCCGGCGAATGTCGTTTTCGGATACCAGTTGCCAGCGGTCCACCAGGCGGGTGCACGCATCGAATGTGATGGCACCGGGTTCGATACCGCCGGCCGTGCCATCGGAAAGGGTTTCCTGCATGGGGACATCCAAAATCCGACCGGATTGCACCGACACTGCCATAGCCGGTGAGTTCTCGGGAAGGCAGCCGATGACGGTGGTTTCCGGTCGAACCGCTTTGACCGCTCCGGCAATGCCGGTTATCAGGCCGCCACCGCCCACCGACGCCAGAATGCAGTCCACGTGGGGAAGCCGGTCCAGAATTTCCAACCCGATGGTCCCCTGTCCGCCAATCACGTAGGTGTCATTATAGGGCGAAATGTATATTTTTCCGGTTTTCTCGGCCTGCTGGCGGGCAAACGCTTCGGTGCGGTCGCAGTCCGCACCGTGGAACCGGATCGCAGCGCCCAAGTCCTTTAACATGCTGACCTTAAGCGGCGAGGCATTCTCGGGGAGATAAATAGTCCCGTCGATCCCCAGACGATTCATCCCGAAAGCCGTGGCCAGGCCATGGTTTCCGGAAGATGCCGTGATCACCCCCGCCCGCAATTCGCTTTCGTCCATGGCCAGCAGCCGGTTCAGGGCGCCCCTGACTTTGAAGGAGCCCGTATGCTGCATGCTTTCCATTTTGAGATACACCCGGCCTTCGTTTTCGCGGCTCAGGTCGGCGGCCGGCTCCATGGGCGTCCGCCGGATATGGGGTCGGATTCTCTTTTCCGCGGCCAGGGCCAGCTCGCGGATCTCCCTGGACGTGTTCGATTCGTCAAAACCCATTTATGAACGTTCCCCGCCGGGCGTAATACCGCAGGCGGCAGCCATGGCTGCGGCGGCACTGCCGGGGTCCTCGACGCGGGTGATGCAACTGATGACGGCGACACCGGCGGCGCCGTGGGCAAAGCAGTCCAGCGCATTGGTCGGATCGATGCCGCCAATGGCCACAGCCGGGATGGGCGAACGGTTGACGATGTCCCGCAGGCCGGAAAGACCATGGACCGCTTTGGCGTCGCGCTTGGTGTCGGTTGAAAACGTGGGGCCCGTGCCAATATAATCGCAGGGCACCAGGTCGGTACGCTCCAGTTCTTCCATGCTGGAGACCGACACTCCGACAATGGCCTCCGGCCCCATAATGCCCCGGGCCAGCCGGGGTGGGGTGTCGTCCTGGCCCACATGAACGCCGTCGGCCCCTGCGGCCCGGGCCAGCAGCACGTCGTCGTTGACCACGAAAGGCACCCGGCGTTGACGGCACAATCGACAGATAGCCTCAACCTCTTCAAAGTCTTTCAGGGAAAAAGATTTATTGCGATATTGAATCAGGGTCGCACCGGCTTCAAGGGCCACCCGAACCTGGTCCTGAGCCGAGAACCCATCAACGGAATCATCCGTGATGAAGTAGAAGCGAAGGTGTTCACGGATTTCTTCTGGCGTCATCATTTCCCCCCATGGGGTCACCCTTCGGCGGCGTCTTGCGGCCCGTCCGGCCGGCGGGTCAACCATCGATGGAGCGCCATGAAACGCGCCCCGTATTCCGGTGAAAATCGTTTGAGGCCGGCCGAGATCTCGGCGATGCGCTTCTCATGCCGGCCATTGTCGGTTTTCGAGAAAAACTTGTCCGCGTAACAGATCAGCCGCTCTTCCAGAGAAAGAGGCAGCATGTCCCTGTCCGGCAAGGGAAGCTTTCGCCGCAGCGTTTCGTCCGCCCGGATGCCCACCCCCACGTGGCGCTCGCAGACCAGCCCATGGTCTTTTAAACCAATCCGGTCGAGGATGTACCGGCCTTCGACGCCGTGGCAGACATAGGGTAGATCGCCCGTGCAGCCCAGTTCCGGGCAATGGGTCCGTCCGATGCCGATGTCGTGCAGCATTGCCGCCTGGACGACGAATTCCCGATCCGCGTCCAGCCACGGCGCCCGGTCGAGAACCGCCAGGGCCTTGCCCGCCACCAGCTCGCCGTGGCGCAGCAACAGTTCCCGGGTGATCCCGCCGACGGGATAGAACTGGCTGACAATACCTTCGGGGTCAATCATTTGAGCACAACCGCAGATATCGGGCACATTGGTCTTTTCCGGACGGGCGCGACTATGCCTTGCGAGAGAGAAGAACCCCCTCGATAAACACATCGATATCCCCATCCAGCACGCCGTTCACGTTGCCCACGTCCAGACCGATGCGATGGTCTTTGACCATCTGGTAAGGGTGCAGCACATAGGAGCGAATCTGGCTGCCCCAGGCGATGTCGTCCTTGCCGTCGTGGATCTGTTGCATCCGCTCGTCCTGTTTGCGCTTTTCCGCTTCGTAAAGCCGCGACTTGAGCACCTTCATGGCCATGTCTTTGTTTCGGTGCTGGGATTTTTCCTGCTGGCACTGAACCACGATGCCGGTAGGCAGGTGGGTGATGCGCACGGCACTGCTGGTTTTGTTGACATGCTGGCCGCCTGCACCGCTGGCACGAAACACATCGATGCGCAGGTCCTTCTCCTCGACATCGACCTCAATAGTATTGTCCAGCTCCGGATATACGAAAACAGATGCAAAAGAGGTGTGGCGCTTGCCGCTGGCATTGAAAGGAGAAATTCTCACCAGACGGTGAACGCCGGTTTCCGATTTGAGATAGCCATAGGCGTATAGGCCGGTGGCGGTGAACGTGACACTTTTAATACCCGCCTCGTCGCCGGGCTGAAAATCGACGATCGTGGACTTGAACCCCTTGGCTTCCACCCATCGCAGGTACATGCGAAAAAGCATTTCGGCCCAGTCCTGTGCCTCGGTACCGCCGGCACCGGCGTTGATGGAAACGATGGCGTTGTTCTGGTCGTCGACACCGTCCAGCATCATATCCAGGGAAAGCTGGCGCATGCGGCGTCCCAGCTCGCCAATCTGACCGGATACCTCGGCCAGAGTGCCGGCATCGTCCTCTTCGACGGCCAATTCCAGCAGGATACCCGCGTCCTCAAGATCCTTTTCCAGGCCTTTGAAGGCCTCGATGCGCTGGCTTAACCCCGTGCGCTCCTTTAAAATGGCCGTTGTGGCGTCGGGGTTGTCCCAGAATCCTTCTCTGGCGATTTCCGCCTCGATTTCCTGCAATCGTTTTTCCTGGCTGCCCAGGTCAAAGATACTCCTTGAGCTGGTCGAGTTTCTGCCGATGCTCTTTCAATGCCTGTTTGGCTTCACCACTCATGATTTATCTCCTCTTGCCGACCATCCGGTCGATCCAATCTTTCAGTTTTTCGGGCAACGCCGCCAGCATGCCGCCGGAGGGAAACGCGCCCGTTAGAAACCGTTGTCGTATCGTCAACCCTGCCAACCCCAACAGGCAAACCATGGCCAGCAGATCGCCGAAGCGGGTGTAAAAGCTTAATGCCCGCATTTCGGGAACATTTCGATCCACCACCGCTTCTTCGAACAGGGAGGTCTGGGCCACCACCCGGCCAACGGGGTCGATGAACCCGCTGATTCCGGTATTGGCGCACCTTACCAGGCTACGCCGGTTCTCGACCGCACGGAAAACCGCCATCGAAAAATGCTGGTAGGCAGCACTGCTCCTGCCAAACCAGGCATCGTTGGTCAAATTGACCAGCAGACCGGCACCGTTTTTTGCCAACGACCGCGAAAGACCCGGAAAAATGATCTCGAAACAAATCTGCACGCCGATGGGTGCCTTGTCTTCTTTCCAGGCCAGCGTGCGGCCCTTTTCGCCGGCCGAAAAATCTCCCACCTGGGCCACCATCTTTCCGGCAAAGGACAGGATGCCTTTCAAGGGCACATATTCGCCGAAAGGAACCAGGTGGACCTTGTCATAGCGTGCACCGGCATCACCTTCCGGCGTTACCAGGTAGGCACTGTTGTAGTAGATCTGCCTTCCTTTCTCAACATCCACACTGGGACTGCCCGCCAACAGGTAGGTACCCGCCTGGCGAACGGCGTCGGTCACCACCCGGGTAAGCTTGGGGCTGGCCGAAAAGTAAAAGGGCGTCGCCGTTTCCGGCCAAACCACCAGATCGGGCTGCCGCGAGCCGGCTTTAAGCGTCAGATCCACATATTTTTTCGTGGTTCCGATCTGAAATGCCGGATCCCATTTACGGGCCTGATCGATATTGCCCTGTATGATCGCTACGCGTACCGTCGGGGCCTTGGCCCGGGCAACGTCCACGGCCTTGATGCGGTAACTGCCGTAGGCCAGCGACAAAAGGATCGTCCCAATGGCAATCACTACGGCTTTTACGGCCAGCGTTCGGCCCACCGGCTGCCCCTCCCATTTCTTTTGGGCTAGGAGCAGCAGCAGGACATAAATGGCGGCATTGAAAAGAACGATCAAAAACGTGACGCCGTATACACCAAACATATCGGAGATCTGGATGATATGCAACCGATTAAACTGGGAATATCCAACGATTCCCCAGGGAAAACCGGTCAGTATAAAGCTGCGCAGATATTCAAGCGCCACCCAGAAAACAGGGGCGAGAATCACCAGGTGTCCGGGTCGATTAACGAGACGGACCACGGCCAGGGCAAAGAGCCCCGGATAAACGGAAAGGTAGGCCGCCAGCAGCACCAAAAGGGAGACGCACTGCCACCACGGCAGGTATCCGTAAGTTCGCATGGTGAAGACCACCCAGTACAAAAGGGTCAGGTAGTGGGCCATACCAAAAATCCAGCCAACCCGAAACGCGCGTCCGCCATCCAATCCCCGCAGAGAGATCAGGAGGGGAACCAGGGCGATCCAGGCCAGAAGCGAAAATCCCATTTTAGGGAAAGCCGCGGTCAGCATAAGCCCGCCGATGACAGCCGGCAGCCATTTCGACTTAAGATCGGGCACCGCTGCCATCCTGTTGGTCAACCGCTGCCTGGAGGTATTCGCGAACGGCATGAATGGTATGGGTAAACATTTTGCTGCCGGCCAGGGTGGCACAGGCGTCGTCTTTATCTCCGCAAGTCTCGGCAAAGGCCGGACCGATGACCATGGCCGGTTGGTCGATCCCACCGGCTTTGTCCAGGGTGCCGACATAAAAATCGAGGCGCTGCTTGACGGTATCGAAATAGTCGATATCAGCCCCCACAGTGAACGATGCCGAGGAAGAAAGGGTGGCGGCGAACGCCCTGATATTCTCCCAGAAATGCTGATTGACAGGATTTTTCAACCGGTCGTCGGCCAGAAAAAACGCGATCGCCCAACCGACGGAAATAATTCTGAGCAGTTGAATCTCGTATTCCAGGGCGACCCGCTTTTCCTGCATCGCGGGCGGCAGGGCATCCAGGATCGCCTGCATGTCCCCCCGGTCGATGGCGAACTGAAAAAGCTGCTCACCGGCACGGGCAGCCAGCGCATCTATCTTTTCGGTAATGTTCATACATCCCTTCCGCCAGCAGCCTCGACCATATTTTTTGCGTGTCCCGCCGGCTCCAGAAACCAAAGGCAACGCCGTTTTTCGGGCGCTGCCTTCCGACCGGTGCGAAGCGTTTGCCACTGCCCCTGACAAGGCCCGATTCGCTGGTCGTCAAACAAAAACGCGCCAACTTTAAATCACCAGCGATAGCAAGTCAAGATGGCAGCTGCCGTGTTCAAAGCTTGTATTTCATCCGTTTTCATGGGATGAGAGTCGAACGGCCCGTCCGGGCCGGCACGGACGGCCCATCGGGCCGATTGCCATCAACTTTCAAATGCGATTTCTGCTGAAAGGCTGCCCATGCGACTCTTTGCCACGGTGGTGATGATCGGACTGCTCCTCTTTTCCCCTGCTTCTCCTGCATTCTCCCAACAGCCGGAACCGGACCCGCCGGAACCGGTGGAAAATACGGCAACCGTCCGCCCCCTTATAAATTGGGCGGCCACCACCTTCGAGCTTTCCGCTGGCTACCGGACCGACAACCTGAACTGGAATATCGCCGGCAACCTGCAGGGCCAAAATCCCAACGTGCGCAGTGAACTCAAATGGTCCGGTGTCAAAATTTACCAATTCAACCTGTCCAACCGTACCGTCATCAAGGATCGGTTCTATATCCGCGGCAACCTGAACTATGGGATGGTCGCCTCCGGAGACAATCGGGACTCGGACTACGACGGCGACGATCGCACCCTGGAATTTTCCCGTTCGACCAACTCGGTGGACGGCAACAGCGTGTGGGATGGATCCATCGGCGTAGGCCCCCGCTTCACGTTTTTTGACGGCACCCTGGCGGTCAGCCCCCTGGTCGGCTATGCCGTTTCGGAGCAGGACCTGAATATCGTGGACGGCTACCAGGCGCTTTCTTCGTCCCCCAACCCCCCTCCCGTCGGCCCCATTGCCAATCTGGACAGCCGTTACGAAACCCATTGGGAAGGACCCTGGATCGGCGTGGACCTCATGGTGTCGATTCCGTGCAAGCAGGGCCCGTTTACCCGTATCGGCATCCTGTTCAGCGGCGAGGTGCATTGGATCGACTACGATGCCGAGGCCAACTGGAACCTGCGGGAAGAGTATCGCCATCCGGTCAGCTTTACCCACGAAGCGGAAGGCAGCGGCTATCGTGCCGGGGTCAAGATGCTGTTCGAAACGAAAAGTCGCTGGGGGATGCATGCCGGCATGAATGTGCAGGAAATGACCACCGACGCGGGATTGGACCGCATCTTTTACGCAGACGGCGCCACTGCCGATACACGCCTGAATGAAGTCCAATGGCGTTCGTTCACTTTCGAAGCCGGTGTTTCTTATCGGTTTTAACCGCGTGCGGGCTGAAACGGCGTCTGCGCCTCTTGCACGATCTGACGCAAAGTCGCGACAGCACAAAAAAAAGCTCCTCAAACCGTTAGAGATTGAGGAGCTGACGACAAGAAACGCACCCAATTAAAAGAATCATACACCAACGGAAAAAAAACACAACCCTTAAAAAACATAGATTTATACGTAATCAAAATACGTGGTATAAAAAGGGTCGTTTGCTTTGGCCGAAATCGCTTTGAAAGGGAGCCCCGAATCAAGGCAAAATATACAATCATCCCGCCATATGGCCGAGAATAATGTTCAGCACCCGCCGCAACGGCTCGGCAGCTCCCCACAGTAGCTGATCGCCCACGGTGAACAGGGTCAGGTACTCCGGCCCCAGGTTCATTTTGCGGATTCGGCCCACAGCTATGGTCAGCGTCCCGGAAACCGCCGCCGGGCTGAGCTTCGCCAGGGTGGCCGCTTTGTCGTTGGGAACCACCGACACCCAGTCGTTGGCCGAGGCGATGGCTTCTTCGATGGTCTTTAGGGGAATCGCCTCTTTGAGCTTGATCGCCAGGGCCTGGCTGTGGCAGCGCATGGCGCCGACGCGGACACATTGCCCGTCGATGGCAATCGGGCTGTCGGATCGCCCGAGAATCTTATTGGTCTCCGCGATCCCCTTCCACTCCTCACGGGTCTGCCCGTTTTCCATGGCCCGATCGATC
Organism: Desulfosarcina widdelii; assembly: GCF_009688965.1. GTDB lineage: Bacteria > Desulfobacterota > Desulfobacteria > Desulfobacterales > Desulfosarcinaceae > Desulfosarcina > Desulfosarcina widdelii. Next base: position 3,041,739 of record NZ_AP021875.1, read on the forward strand.
CAGGGAATCAGGCTGGCCGCCAGCGGGGCACCGAAATATTGCGAGGGGAAATCCGGGTCGGCGAGGGTCTGAGAGATCCGTTGGTCGATGTCCAGGATGGTCGCCGCCGGGTCATGCAGCAGATCCTTGCTCTTTTCGCCCAACACCCCCATTTGCTGCACCAGTTCCCGCATGTTGTTGGCACCGGCCCCCGAGGCGCTCTGATAGGTCATGGCGGTCAGCCATTCGACCCAGTTTCGGGCAAACAGGCCGCCGACCGCCATCAACATCAAGGAAACCGTGCAGTTGCCGCCGATAAAATCCTTGACGCCTTCGTCCAGTGCCCGGTCGATCACGTGCCGGTTTACCGGGTCGAGGACGATGACGCTGTTGTCTTTCATTCGCAGGGTCGATGCGGCGTCGATCCAGTAGCCGCTCCAGCCCTTCTTCCGAAGTGCCGGATGGATTCGCTCTGTATAACCGCCTCCCTGACAGGAGACGACTACCGCCATTTCAGCCAGTTTCTCCAGGTCATTGGCATCCAGGACCGGCTTTACGGCCCCACCGATCTCCGGCCCGTCTTTTCCTGCTTGCGAGGTTGAGAAAAAGACGGGCTCGAAAGCCGAAAAATCATCTTCACGCCGCATGCGGTCCATGAGAACCGATCCCACCATTCCCCGCCATCCGACAACGCCTACACTGACCATCGCTTATTGACTCCTTTTTATTGTTGAATTTTCTTTCGCACCTGACAATAACCAGTCGTTTTGTCTGATTAAAGGCGGGGTTGTCCGGTTGTCAAGAAGTTTTCTGTCAGAACCCTTCGGGCATTCCGGACCAGCGGTCCGAAAGAAATTGCGAGAGCGTTTTTAGAAACAACTTCGGCGCTTCCACCGGAATCGAGTGACCGGCATCCCGGACAACCATGTGCCTGCCGCCGCTCTTCTCGGCCACTTCGGCGGCACCGGCAGCACTGACCAGCGAATCGTCCGAACCGGACATCACCAGCAAGGGAATATCCATTTTTTTGAGCATGGACCTCAGTCGCGGATATGCAGTCATGGCCGACAAATGGGCCTGAAGAAAGGGGCCCCGGTTGCGGCGGACAATGGTTTTGGCCACGCGTTCCAGGTGCCTGCTGTTGCGGTTTAAAAACGCCTCCCCGAAAACGTGCGGCAGGACCGCGTCAACCATGGGCTCGAGGCCGCCGTTTTGAACGATGGATCGCCAGGCCCGGACGATCAGTCGGGCGCGAGTCGTCGGGCGGACGCCGATGGAGCAAAGCACCATCCGGTTGACCGCTTCCGGGTTGCGCCGGGCCATGGCATAGGCCAGCAGAGCGCCGTGGCTCACCCCAACCAGGTTGACCGGCCCGACGGCGAGGTGATCGAGCAGCGCCGTCAGGTCTTCTACGTGCAGATCCAGGCTGAGTGGCAGCGCCCCGAGTTCGCTTTCCCCCTGCCCCCTGGCATCGTAGAGCAGTGAGCGGAATTCGGGCTTCAGCGATCCGGCGATCACTTTCCAGTACATGGTCGTCTGCAGGGTGCCGTTCAAAAAGACCACCACCGGCCGTGCCAGTTCGAATCCTACGGTTTCGTAGTAAAGGCTGCATCCGTCACGGGTTCTAAAGTAGGCCATCTTGTGTCCCCTCATCAAATCCGGCAGGAGTGATTATATACCACAGTTCTGCATCTTGATGAAATGGACCCCCATTTTTTTGACAAACGGCGCTTTCGATACCATCCTATTGGCGAAATAAAAAAATGGCGCACACCTGTTCCTAACAATGGCTCGTTAAATTTGTTCATGGAGGAACGGCGCAACAAATCGGTCCCCGTTACGCCGGATCATTAAATCCTGAGGAACCCGAACAAAGACTTGTAAACCAATAGCAACGCGTTTAAACTGTTTTTTATCAAAAAAACCAAAGGAGCACACATTATGTCCACCCGATTCTACTGCAACAGCGAAAGCTGCACCCATGGGGATAAAGGGCCGTTCGTTCTCGAACTCGCTCAGGAAGCCGTGATGGACGGCAACAATATGGCCACCATCTTCTGTCCCCGGTGCGGCAAGCCCATGAAACAATTACCGCCGGCGCCGGAAGACACCATCCAGACCCATCGCTTTTATTGTTACAACGAAATCTGCAGCGGAACCGGAGAAGATCCGTTTTTCATCGACCTCCCGGAAGAAGCCATCATGGACAATCACAATATGGCCGCCATCTTCTGCCCCAAATGCGGAAAAGAGATGAGTCCACTGGGCCAGTCAGTCAACGGAGCCGTTAATTATTGAAGAAAGCCCATTAAAATCGTTTGATTCCGGCACGCGAGACCCGTTGAACAGGTGGTCCCCGTCATGTCGAACAGTATAAAAATACTCGCTGTATTATTTTTTCTCTTCGCTTCGGCGATGCCCGCCAGAAGTCAGGACGTCGTTAAATGGGTCTTCACCGACTATCCTCCGGCAAATTTTCGGACCGAGGAGGGAAATTTTTCTGGATTTTTCCATGATATCGTCATGGAGGTGTTCCAAAAAAGACTTGGGCTCCATGTCGATATCGCCATCTACCCCTGGAAGCGATGCCAACGGATGGTCAAAAGCGGCGAGGCGGATATCATGGTGACCATCCCCACTACGGAACGAAGGAAATATTCAGTGACCCACAACCGGCCCATCTGGGTCAAGCGCCGCATTCTGTATACCTTTCGAGAACACCCCAGAATTCATGAAATCCATTTGCTCAACGGTTTGGCTTCCATCAAGAATGGCGGCTATCGGGTCATTTCCTATCTTGGCAACGGCTGGACTGAAAACGAAGTGCAGGGGGTCGGCATACCCGTTTCCTTCGCCACCACCGTGGACGGCATGTATCGCATGCTGGCGTCCAAGCGGGGAGACTTGATCATCGAGGAAAAGATCCTGGCCGCCCCCCATATCGTCGATTTGGGGCTTTCAGAAAAAATTGTGGAAACCAACGGTGTCGGTTCCGAAAGCGGCTTTCATATTCTGATCGGGAAAAAATCGGCCTATGCGTCCCTGATCTCAGCCCTTGACCGGGAGATTGAAGACATGCGAAAACAGGGACGTTTGGATGATATCTTCCGAAGTTATCTTATTCCCCCGAACAACTGAACCGGTTGAACGATGCACCTCCATACGACCTCGTGAAAAACAGAATTTGCCCAATCTTTCTGCTGATTGTCTTCTGGCTGCACTGGGGAGCCACGGCATCCGTCGCCGACGGCCCAGTCGTCGTGGGCTTTAATGAGAACCCCCCTCTAATCTTCACGGACACCGACGGCCAGGTTAAGGGCATTGCCTTCGATCTTCTCAACGATATCGCGGACGAAGAAGGCTGGCAGATACGCTATCTTCCCGGTTCCTACAGCGAGTGCATCCGTCGCCTGGAAGAAGGCACCGTCGATCTGTTTCCGGGCATGGCCGTCGCAAAGGAACACGAAAACAGGTTCATTCTCGGCCAGGAGGCCATCGTTGCCGACTGGGGGCAGTTGTACACCGCTTCGGATGCGGTCTTATCGGACATCCTCGATTTTCAGGATAAGGCTGTGGCCGTAGTCGGGTCCGACATCTATTTTCAGGCCTTCGCCACAATTTTGGAAAAATTCGAGATTCGTTCCCGCTTCGTACAGGTGGACTCCTACGGCGAGGTGTTGTCCCTGGTTCATCATAAAGAAGTGGCCGCCGGCATTGTTTCCCACCTTTACGGGGCCTACTATGAAAAACGCTTCAGGGTGAGAAGAAGTCCTGTCAGCTTCAGGCACACGGAATTGCGGTTTGCCGTTTCCAAGAACCAAAACCGAAAAATTCTTTCCACCTTGGACAGCCATTTAAAAAAACTGAAAGAGAACCCCAATTCGATCTTTTACAGCTCCCTTGACCGCTGGACACAGGGCGTACGGAAAGTGACGCTGCCACTCTGGTTGCGCCCTTTATGGGTATTGAGCGCCATCGCCGTCATCATGGGGTTGATCATCCTGGGAAACATATTTCTCAGAAGGCAGGTTAAACTTCAGACGGAAGCGCTGAAGGTAACGATCGCGGAAAAGGAGAAAATCGAAAGCGAGCTGGCAGTGGCCAGGGAAATCCAACTGCAGTTGGTCCCCGGTGATTTTCCGGCCTTTTCCAACCGGAAGGAGTTCGACATTTATGCCAGCCTGGAACCGGCCCGCGAAGTGGGGGGAGATTTTTACGATTGTTTTTTCATCGATGGAAATCATCTGTGCCTGGTTATTGGCGATGTGTCCGGCAAGGGGATGCCTGCCGCCCTGTTCATGGCCATGGCCAAAACCATGATCAAATCCGGCGCCCGCTTGCTCGCGGAACCGGAGTATATCCTGGCAGATGTCAATCGAGAAATTGCCAGGAACAATCCTTCGCTCACCTTCGTGACGGTGTTTCTGGGCGTCCTGAACCTGAACAGCGGTGAACTGACCTACTCCTGTGCCGGGCACAACCCGCCTCTTTTCATCGGCCGCAAGGGGAATTCAGTGCTGCTCAGTGATGCCCAGTGCCCGGCCATCGGCTTTGACGACACTTTCCAATACCGCCAGGCCGCAGTGAAAATGCAGCACGGGGAAAGCCTGCTTCTGTATACCGATGGCGTTACCGAAGCGCAGGACAGCCAGGATCACCTGTTCTCCCAGGAAGCCCTGATGAACACCGTATCGCTGACAGCCGGACTGACCCCCAAGGAACGGGTAATCGCCATTATCTCCCGAATTCGCGAATTCACGGGCGAACGCCCGTTGGATGACGACTTGACACTGCTCTCGCTCACCTACTTCTCGCCGCACCACATGGGCTACACGGGCAAAAGGATCATTTTACGAAACGACATCCACGAGATGGGACGGATTGTCGAGGCGATTTCCCGGGTTGCCGAATCGGCCTCCTGCCCGCGGGTAGCGGTTCACGACGTCACCCTGGCCATCGAGGAAGTCTTCTCGAATATCGTCTTCTACGGATTCGGCGACGACCTCGATCACAACATCACGCTGGAGCTGTTAGTCGAAAACAACACCCTGATCCTGATTTTGCAGGACGGCGGCATTCCCTTCAACCCGCTGAACGTGCAGGTGGGCCGTGAAAAACCCCTTGAAGAAAGGGACAAGGGCGGAATGGGAATAATGCTGGCTAAAAATCTGATGGACCGGATGGATTACCGGCGCGATCAGGGGAAAAATATTCTGCGCCTAGAAAAGCGCTTCCGTTGAATAAGTGTTCTTCCAGAAATAGGCAAATTTGGTCGAGATCAAGGCGCGCGAAAAATTAACCCGCAGGCATATGGGGATAGATATTCCGAGGAGTGAATTTTGAGCGCAACGCAGATATCGGGCAAATTTGCCATTTATGGATGGACACGATAAGGAGAGCCCATGAATCTGACAGTTACATCGAAGCAAAAAATGGACGGCGTCTATATCGTTTCTCCCTCAGGACGGTTGGACACCAATACGTACGCCATTTTGGAAGAACGGGTGGACGTGGTGCTGAAGGAAGAACCGCACACCCTGGTATTCGACATGGAAACGCTGGACTATATTTCCAGTATGGGGGTACGGACGATTGCCAAGGCGCAGCGGACCATGAAGGCCTATAGCGGGAGGGTAATTTTGCTGAATCTGCAGCCCCAGATTCAGAAGGTGTTCGATATTATCAAGGCCCTTCCGTCCCAGCAGGTTTTTTCCAACATGCAGGAACTGGATGACTACCTCGATCGGATGCAGCGCCAGGTCACCGGATAATAGACGCTGCAAAGAGACAAAAAAACCTTTCAATCCTTGCGATCATCGCCCGATGCTTGCGGATAAGTGCGTCAGCGGGTGCGCCTTGACAGGGATCTATCGGAAGGATAAAAACCGGCTGCACACCCTGAAAGGGCATGCGAAAAAATCAAAGGAGACGTTCATGGACAACCCCGTCCGCCATTACTGGGAAATCCGGCTGCAAAAATTGAAAAAGGCCCTGGAGTCCAACAATTTCGATGTCTATATTGCCGACAACAAGGATCTGGCCAAAAAAATCGCTTACAACACGCTGATTCCGGAAATCGCTCCCAGGACCATCTCCTGGGGAGGATCCGTTACCTTCGTGGGCACTCGCCTCTACGAAGCGCTGAAGAACGATCCCCGCTATACCATTTTGGACACCTATGACAAAAGCCTGTCCCCGGAGCAGAGCATGCAGCGGCGAAGGGAATCCATGTTGGTGGATCTGTTCATCACCGGCACCAATGCGGTCACCGAAACAGGCCATCTGGTCAACTTGGACATGATCGGCAATCGGGTGGCCGCTCTGACGTTCGGGCCCAAACAGGTGCTCCTTTTCATCGGCCGGAATAAAATCGTCGCCGACCGCCAGGCGGCCTTTGATCGTGTCAAAAATTATGCGGCACCGGTCAACGTGATGCGTTTGGAGAAAAAGACACCATGCGGGAAGACAGGCGAATGCGAGAATTGCAGCAGCCCGGATCGAATCTGCAACACATGGACGGTCACCGAAAAATGTTTTCCCAAGCACCGGATAAAAATCGTCTTAATCAATGAAGACATCGGGTTTTAAAGGGAGAGGCAAATGACGATTCGAACGGACACCTGGCTTTATGTGGCGATCCAGAAAATCGGCAACATCGATCAGATCGTTGGCCAGACCGATACCGAGCATAATGTCGCTTTCATCCCCGCGTTTCTCAGCAAGGATGTTGCCCAGCAGGCCATGTTTCATCTGCATCTGGAGAAAAAGGGAAAATATGAAATCCAGGCCATCATCTACGAGGATCTGGCCAGTTATGCAATGGAAGGCGGATTTCTCATTTTCGTACTGGATGAAGAGGGCAACGTTTTAGAGAGACTGCCGGCCGAAGCATAGAATATTGGCGTTTGCCGCTCAGGGTTGGTGAACCGGCGGGAGTATAACCTCCGGTTGATCAGATGGCAGGCTTTCCACATAGATCGACTGGCTGGGAAACGCAAACCCCGTCCCCGCCCCTTCGACAATGCATTTGATTTCATAGGCCAGCTTTTCTTTGATCGCCAGCCATTCCCCCCACTGTGTGGTGCGCGTAAAACAGTAAACCATGATATCGATGGACGAATCTGAAAACCGGTCGATGCGCACAAAGGTGGGCAGCGCCGGCGACGTGTCAAAGGCATCGCATCCACGGATATAGGTCTCGATACCGTCCCTGATTCGACGCAACTGATCCACCGTTGTGCGATACTCCACGCCAATCAGCCAAAAGATGCGCCGATGGCTCATCTTGCTGTAGTTGATCAGCGAATTGTCGGACAGTCTGGCATTGGGCACATACACAGGGGCCTTGTCAAACTGCCGGATCAAGGTAGAACGAAAGCCGATATCTTCCACCGTGCCTTCCACTTCTCCGTCCACCTTGATCCAGTCCCCCGGGTTGAATCGCTTCTCGGCGATGATCAAAATTCCGGAAATCAAATTCTTGAACAGATCCTGGGCACCCAGGGCTACAGCAACGCCAAACAAGCCCAAACCGGCGATAATCGGTCCGATGCGAATCCCCCAGATTTCCAGCACCGTGGCTGCGCCGATGAATATCAAGACCACCTTGATAGCTTTGATCAGCCAGTCAATCATGGAAGCGGTAAAGTAGCGTTCCAACTGACGCAGAAGGGTGGACAGCGGGGTCACCAGATTCCTGAACGCCCAGAAGATGATCAGAACAATCAGCGAACGCACCAGACGATCGGCGAAAAGCGCCAAGCCGCCGGACAGGTCCAGATAGTCGACGGCCAAATAAAGCCCCACCAGCACGGGGATGAAGGCCATGGGTCGTTCAAGCACGGCCAGGGCCTCATCGTCTAAACGTGTGTCGGTTTTCAGTGCCATCCGCCGAAGCCACCCGACAACGAGTTTGACAAACAGATTGCGCACCAAAAGGGCCAGGACCACGATTCCCAGAGCCACGAAAATGCGTCCCAGGCTGGTTTCAAGCAATCCCCGGTTCCACACGTCCACCACCAGCAGCCAAAATTGTCTCAATTTCTCCAACGTTTTATGTCCCCATTCCAATGGATTCCGAATCCATTGCAAGCTTAGAATGCCTAACAAAGTCGCGAACGATGGGCAGAACATGATCGCCACGTTCCAGATGCGGGGCATGACCGCAGTCGGCAATCATTCGGACGTCCACCGCACTTTTCTTGCCATCCCGAATGGCATCGACCTGTGCCGGGCTTCCATACGGATCATCCTCGCCCTGGATGGCCATCACCGGCACCTGGATGGCCGGCAGAAACGCTTCGATGTTCCAGTGCGCGAAATCCGGACGCAGCCAGACATCGTTCCATCCCCAAAATGCGCAGTCGGTATTTTCGCCATGATACACCGCAAGGCGTGCCTTGAGATCCTCGGTAAGATATCGTCGGCGGGCATCTTCAATGGAGTGCCGGGTGATCGATTCGCAAAAAACGTGGGCCGCCAGGGTCACCAAACCTGCCAGACCGGGTGCAGGGCAGGAGCCGGCGTTGATCAGGGCAATTGACCCGCCATCCGAATGGCCGATCAGAACGTGATGGCGGATTTTGCATTGCCGGATGACGTCGGGCAGCACCACCTGCCCTTCATGGTGCATGAAATCGATTGGACGCGGCAACGGGCAGGGGTCCGAGCCGCCGTACCCCAAACGGCTGAACACCAGGGCACCGCAGCCGGTCATCTCAACCAGCCTTGCCGGGATGTCTCGCCACAGTGCTGCACATCCCAACCCCTCGTGGAGAAATATGAGGGTGGGGGCGTCCTCCGGTTCCGGGCCGATCCAAAACGCCTCCAGGCGTCCGGCGCTTAAATGAATATCGAATCGGCGCGGCGGTTTTATTTTCGATACCACTTGCCGCCGGCATCCTGGAGCCATTCTCCGGGCTGGGCCTTTTCCGCGATCTGCAGCGCCCGGCGCTGGCCGACCACCTTGGCCGAGGTGCCCTGCTGCTTGGCGATGGCCTGGTACACCTTTTTTCGATCCTCGTTTTCCGCAGCCACCAGGTCCTGCTCCGCTTTCTGGGCGCCGACAAAGGCCAAAAAACCATCATTGGTTTCGCCGATGACGCCCTTTGCCTTGAGCTGAACGATCTTAGGCAGCCGGCTTTTCATGCGCGCCTTGATATCCCCTGCGAAAACCGGCGTAGAGAAGAGAAAACTTGTGGCCAGCAATGCCGCCATAATCCAGAACAGATAACCTTTCCGGTTCATGTTTACCATCCTTTCAATCACCTAAAAAAACCGGTCTTACCGGCATCATTCCGACTGCTTGATCTCTTCGGCGGTCTCGTCGATATCTCCAAAAAAATCGTCCAGCGCCCGGTCCACTTTCACATTGACATCGATGGTGATGTGGATGGGCTTGATTTCAACCGGCTTTACTTCCACCTCGTGGCGGGTGGCGCATGAGGAGAGAATCCCCAGTGCCCAAAGGACAGCCACAGCCGGCAGCCAGAGGTTCTTCAGATTTCTCATCATCATCAATCTCCTTGGGAATTTCAGTATCCGTGCAGAAGACAGATACTAATCGATCATATCGACAATGTCCTTATACTGCAAAAGCCGGTTCAAAGGAAGTTTCAGGTTCACATCCAGGGAAATACCCTGGAAAACCGATCCTTGAGAGCCGGCCTCGACCCTTACGAAACTGCCGATCTCTTTCTTATAGACAAATGGCAAAGGCTTGGCCGGCTTGCCATCGAACTGCAGGCGCATGATCAACGTCTCGCCCTCGGTGGTCATGCCCAGTTTGGCCCATTTGTAATTGTAGTCCTTCAGGGCCTCTCTGGCCAGCTCCACCTGGGCGAACTGGGGTGTTTCCGGCGGAATCCCCCGCGTGAGGATCTCCGTTCCGGTGAGTTGAATCTGGCCTTCCTCGCCGGGTGTGGAAAAGAGGAACCCGTCGTCAAAACGGATGCTGCCATTGCTGTATAAAACCGGGATTCTGCCGTTCACCGTTCCGCTGCCCTTGGCATTCACGGCGCCCAGTTGTTCGAGAATCTGGGACAACCCAAGCCGCTGGCAGTACAGGCTGATCTGGTAATTCTGCCGTTTTGCCGCAATGCGCAGGGACTGGGCGTCGACCTTGCCCCCGCACCACGAAAGCCGTCCTTTTTCCACCAGCAAGGTATCGGGCGACTCCACCTGAAAGTCGAAGCGACCACCGTCCACCACGATGCTGCCCATGGCGGCGCGGCTGAACTGCAGGGTCTGGGCCGGTGCACTGCGGATCCTTGGCAGTTCCGGAAAATGAATGGTAGCGTCGATGCCTTCCACCCGGATCTGTTTTGGGGCTAATTCCAGCAGCCCGTCGGTGATGGTCAGCTTGCAATCACCCTGCATCCCTCGCTTGGAAACCGACGCGGTAGCTCCGGCCGAGACCGTTCCGGAAAGGGCCACGTCCTCCATGGCTGGAATCAGTCGGCCCAGATCCGCACCGGCCGCCAGCGAATAAGGCGGCACCTTCATGCGCAGGACCGCGACCGGATCGGCCGATTCCGAGAGTTGCACGCTGCCTTCGATGGCAGCCGTCATTTCCGGGAACAGGTCGCTGGAATGGGTGGCGGAAAACAGATAGGCATCCGTGCTGCGGGTCACCCGCCCGTCAAGGCTTCCCAGGCTATGGACACCGTAGCGCATCCGCTTGACGGAAAAGCGGCCCTGGGCCGTGCCCGCCGGGGTATTGAGGCCATAGGGCAGATCCAAACGGAGCCCCGCCAGTTCAAACCCGGCGGAATCATGCCGCAATCGGCCATCGGACATCCGCAGCCTTCCCTGGACAACGGGGGCGGCATCGGCATCCTGTCGGGCACCGACCGACATTTCCAGGTTCGCCAGGTCGCCGGCCAGGCCATGGCCATCCAAGGTTGCGGCTGGCAGGTCAAGACGGACATCCGTCTGCCAGGATACGTCAAAAAAAGGCGCCTTGACCGCCACCCGCCCTTCGATCCGGGCAGAGTCGCCCCACACCTCAATTCCGAATGCAGCGGCCCGGATTCCCGGCATTCCCATTTGCCAACTGGCCTGCATCGCCTCCGCTTCAATCCCGACTTCCAGTTTGAAACGCGGCACCTGCGATTGCAGGCGTAGCCCTTTGACAGTCAAATCCAGTTGGTCGGCCCGTTCGGCCTCTTCCTTTTGGTCGGTTTCTTCCTTTTCGGGAGTATGACAGGATGCCGACCATCCTCCCGATGCGGAATTATGGATATCAAAAACCAAGGGCAACGGTACTCTATTTGCCAATGTCACCGTCTCGGGACAGCGAATGCCAAACGGCAGGACCGTCAGATCCGCCTGCCCGGAGATGGTGCGGACATCCCCAGCCAGACCGATGCTTGCCTTCACGGTTTTCACGGCTACCCGGGCTGGGGTTTGAAGCTGCGCGCCGCTCACATCGATCTGCCAGTCGGCAAGGTTTGCCGAAAACGCCGAAAACGTTGCCGGGGCATTGTCCGCCTCGGGCATGATCGAAGCGTTCCCGACCTTCAGGCGGCCGTCATGCCATGCGGCATCAATGCTGACATCGGAGATCGCAAAGGGCTGTGTCTGCACCTGGGCCGACGCATTGAGATTCAGTGTACCGGAAAGATCCAGGTTCGGAACACGGTGAAAAAGGTCGGCAAAACGGTCCAGGTGGATGGCCGAACCGTTCAGGCTCAGCGCACCGGTGCCGTTTGCAAGGTCGGCCCGCAGCTTCAGGGCGACCCTCTGCTCACCGGGAAACAGACGCACCTCGGCCGTCAATTTCGTTGGATCGGATGGCTCCGGTGCGATATCGACATCGAATGGAATCCGGTAGGTCGATTGACCCCATTGGAGAAGGATGCGGGCGCTGCGGATCTCGATCTTGCCGAAGATTTTTCCAAGACCGGCCGGCAGCCCCCCGGAAACGGACGGCTCCTCCGGTGTTTTTTTACCCGAATGAATCCCTTCCAGCCCCGGAAGGACGATGCCGTGGGGCGTCACCAGGGCGTTGACCGTCACATCGTCAATGCGGACGCATCCGATTTTCCGGCGGCGCAGTTCACCGGGGGAATAGTCGAGTTCCACAGACCGAATGACGATGGCGGGCCGGTGGGCTTGGCCGAAAATAAAAGGCCCTGCCGCGGTCCGATACAGACCGATTCGGGAAATGCGTCCGTTGAAATCGGCAAACCCCAGCTGCCGGATTTTCTCTACGGGCAGGTATTGGCCGGCCAGCATCGGCAAAGCCAGGTATCCTGCGAGGACCAGGCAGGCCAGCAGGGCGACAACGCTTACCGCCGCCAACGCGATAACCGATCTGCGGCTTCTCTTTGGGGCAGGCGGGTTCATCTACCAGTCGAGGCCCTGAGAAGAGAGTAGTTTGGTCGCCCGCTGGTGGCCCAGCCGGGCGGCCTGTTTAAACACCTCGATGGCGCCGGCGGTGTCGCCGTTTTTATTCCGCACCACCCCCAGGTTGTACAGGGCGCTGCCGTTTTGCGAATCGAGTTGAATCGCCTTTTCAAAGGCTTCGGCGGCATCGTCGAAACGCCCGGCTACATAGGCCTGTTTTCCGGTTTTGATCCAGGCATCGGCCGTCGGCGGAGGCGGGTCGGAAGGCGCGGGGTTCGGCATCGCCGAAGGCGCCCGGGGCGGACCTGGCGGTGGCGGGGGGCCGGGAACTGGACTTTTTCCCACTGCTGGGATTGAAGCGCCCCCCACGACCGGTTGCACGGGCGGCGGCAATGGTGCTTTGGCAGGCTTGCTTGCCTTTTTTCGTCGCCATATCACCCATACAACCAGAGCCGTACCCACACCCATCAGGGAAAATCCCAGTACGGGCCGGTAAAAAATCCAGGCCACCCCCATGACCATGAAGCCGAAGAACAGGGCCAGCACAAATGCGATCAGACCGGTCCCGGCCTGGACGATATTGCCCACGAAGGGGATCACGTCGGCAAAAACGGAAAGGGGCTTGAGCAGCAAGGTCAGGCCGATGAACATCATCAACACCCCGCCGGCACGCAGCCCCCAGGTCAACAGGCGGTTGTGGAAATGGGCCGTTTTGAACATGTCGACGGCGCTGTGGATTCCCGTCTGCAAAAGACTGATGGTTCCGCCGGTCTTCGTGGCATAGGGCGCGAACGAGCTGCCCTGCTGGGCGGCGATCAGGCTCACCGGCCCAGGATAAACGGCTTTGAACGTGATACGCACGTCGCCGATGGCCGGATTGCCCGGATCATCCCCGCGATAGTAGCCGTCGCCGTGGATCATGCCCCGGCTGCCCAGGGCCGCGGGAACCGGCGATGACGAATCAACGGCCACGGGTTTCCAATTGTCGATTTCCTGGATTAACGCGGGAGAGAGTCTGAACGCGCCCACGGTCACAAGGGTTGCGTTGCGGGTCTGGGAGGGAAAGGGCATGGAGCCGGGATTTTCGTGGCCGCTGCGCCGTTTGAATCCCGAAGAGCGGATGAGCGAAGAAGACCAAACCCGGGAGTAGGAGTAAGTCGTCACTTTCTTCTCGCCGCCGCCGGCCTTTTTTTCCGTGCGCGTGCTTTTATTTTCCTTCCATTGGTACATCTCCACCGTTCGCTTGAGACGCAGGGCGGTGATAGAGACGGCAAAGGCGTCGTCGGTCAGTGTCTGGCGGGTATCCGCTGTTCCGCTCAGGTGCACCAGTCGGCCCTGGTTGGCCGGATCCACACGGTCCGGGGATGCGGAGATCACGACCCCCTCCCCTTCTTTCAGGGTCTGGTAGCGTTTGATCGCCCGGCCTTCATTCCAGAACAGCAAGGGAAAAGCTCCAAGAAACAGAATCAAACCGAAAAAAAGGCCCTTGAAAGACGTTTTGATCCGCCCGCCCCACGAAGCATGGCTGACTTCGGTAAAGCTATCCTCTGACATGGCTCTCTCCCGGGTATGGAAAGCAGTGTGGATTCGACCAGGGTGCAAATAGACCTGGATATTTTTTTTTCTAAATGATATTGGAGAGATATCTTTGTGTCAAACAAAAAGACCCACTTTGGTGGATTTCGCGGACGGGCTCTATTTGTGAACATATGATCGAATGTCACGATATTACCTTTCGATATCCGGGGGCAGACACGACGCTTTTTCAAGGGCTCGACCTGGTGATCGACCAGGCGGGTTTTCACGCCCTGTTCGGACCGTCAGGCGTCGGCAAGACCTCTCTTGCCAGAATCATTTCGGGTGATATCGAAAAATTTTCCGGGGGGGTGAAAATCGCCGGCGACCGGCCCTGTCTGTACACCCACAACCGGGAGCGACTGCCCGGATGGTCGCCTGTGGGCCGGCACCTGGAGAAAACCACCCCCGCCGGCCGTCATACCCTGAGAGATGATCTGATCGACGGTTTCGGTCTGTCGGAGTTGATGGGCATGCGCTACTCCCAGCTCTCCATGGGCCAATGCAACCGGGTCAACCTGCTGCGTTACCTGCTTCAGGATTTCAGCCTACTCATCATGGACGAGAGTCTGGCCAACGTGGACGAGCCGACCCGGCAGGCCATCCTCTACACCATCAAAACGACTTTTCCTGACGCCGGCTTTTTCTATATTTCCCACAACGTCGTGGAGGTATGCCGGTTCTGCGACCGGATCGTGGTTTTTCGCGGCGCCCATAAATCACCCCAGATCCTTCAGATTGGTGGCCAGGACCATTATGCGGATCGTCCCCTGGACAAGGCCGCCTTGGAGCGGTCCATGCTGGAGGTGATCAATGCTGCATAGACGCATCCTTCAATTTCTCATCGTCTACCTGCTGGGCGTCGGCCTGCTGCTGACTCTCAAGCTCGCTCTGGGACTTTCCGACTACGTCATCCCGGGTCCGGCAAGTGTCTGGCATACGGGCCAGACGCAATTTTTGCGCTATGCCGGGGATGTGCTCGACACATTCGGCGTGGCTGTTGTCGGCCAGGTGCTCTCCATTATCCTGGCCACAGCCGTTGGCGTGGCCGGCAGACGGGCCACCTGGTTGGGGTCTTTCATCAAGGTAGCGGCCTACAATGTCCAGGCCTATCCCATCGTAGCCATTGCCCCCATCCTGTTTATCCTGTTGGGAGACGGCTTTTTAACCCGCCTGTTCATCGCCGCCATGATCTGCTATTTTCCCCTGCTCCTGTCGGTGATCGGCATCATGAGCGAACCGGTTGCCGATATCGAGCATTTTTACCGGGTGACCGGACGGCTGCGCTGGCAACTGGAAGTCAAAATCCGGGCATTCGAAAACCTTCACAAGCTGACTACGGTAATCTCGGGAAGCGCGACCCTGGCCATGGCCGGAACCATTGTGGCCGAATTCATCGCGGCCAATGCCGGCATCGGCTACAGTATCCGCATTGCCCTGTACCAGAGCGACCTGGCCAAGATCCTGGTGGCCCTGTTTATCATCGGCATCACGCTCTCCCTGTATCAGGGGCTGCTGGAGATGCTGGGCGCCGGTGTCAAAAAAGCCTGGGCCGCCGGATAGGAAACTTGTAAGCGACCATGGGGCTAGCGCATCTGCTTTGCTCCCGGGTACTTGGAGGTTGACCAATACGTCTGCGCCCCCGGCGCCTCACATCTGCGGCACCCCATGAACGACTACTGACCGGGCAGTTGCAGCAAATTGGGCATTTCAACCTCCTTAACGCATACGAAAACTTTCTTTTCAAAAAAAAGGAGGTCGAGCCATGCGAGCGTCTTGGCGCGTATATCTTTTTATTCTTCTTGTATCGCTATGGGCCGTAAATAGTGGTTGCCTGACGCCCCGCACAGCCGTTGCCGGGGAAAAAGTAGCCTACCGCCTGAAATGGCTGATCAACGCCAGCACTGCCGGCGACGTCTTTGCAGCCAGTCAGGGATTCTTCGCAGCCCGGGGACTGGACGTGGATGTAAAAGCCGGGGGACCTGAGCGCGATGCCATTCGCGAACTGGAGCTGAACTATGCCCAGTTTGGCGTAGCCTCGGCGGACCAGGTGATCCGGGCGCTGGCCAAGGGGGCCTCGGTCGTGGTGCTGGCCCAGTTGTTTCAGGTCAATCCCCTCCAATGGATCTATCGAACCAAGGACTGCACCATCAAGAAAACGCAGGACCTGGCGGGGCGCACTGTCGGCATCACCTACGGCGGCAACGACGAAACCATCATGCGGGCCCTTTTGGCCAGCGCAGGCATGACGGAAGGCCAGGTCCGCCTGGCCAGCGTACGCTACGACTACACGCCCTTTTTAAATGGCAGCGTATCCATATGGCCTGTCTACCGCAACACCCAGGGAATCTATCTGACGGACAAACTCGCTTCAGCAGGCGAACAGGTGGCCTTTTTCGACCCTTCGGATCATGGGGTCCGCTTTGTGGCCAACAGCGTGGTCACCTCCCAGAAAATGATCGATCAGCACCCCGACATGGCGAAGCGATTCGTCCGGGCCCTTTTGGCCGGTTGGGAGGCGGCCATGAATCCTGCCAATGAGACCGAAGTCATTCAGGCTCTGGCCAAATCCGATCCGGACACCTTGCCTGAAACGATGCGCCGCCAACTGGCGGTTACCCGCCGCATGGTCCAGCCGGACCCAACGGTTCCCTTGGGTCGCATCGATAAATCGGCCTGGCAGCAGACAGAGCAAATCATGGTCGCGCAGAAACTGGTCCCGGATCAGGTTGGTGTTGTTGAGCGGCTCGTGGAACCCTGACGGATTGGCAAGAGGCCAAAATCTGTACTTCCCTTGGCCTATTCGGGGTATTGTTCCTTGATCTTGGCGTGCAGTTTTTGAGAACGCATCCACAGGTAGCCCGTATCGGACTGGTGGTCGTAGGACAACTGCCGGTCAGTTCCCCCGCCGCGCCAGCGATACTTGTCCGGCTGGCCGGGAACCGGGTCGGCTTCACCGTAGCGTCGGAACGCCTCGGCTTTTAAATCGAGAAAGTCCATGTAATTGCTGACTTCGACAAGGATGGTGTACAGCTGCTTCTTCCAGAAACCGAAAACGATATTGTCGACCCGCGCACGAACGAACCGTTTTCTGGCTTTTGGACGGCTGTACTGCTCAACGCCCCCGTACGCGGGATCGGTTTGGACAAATTCAAGCCCGTCGATCTGCGAAGGCGGCTGGCCCCATTTCACCCCCAGGTACCCGGCATCGTCGCCGACCGATGGCTGGAATCCGGGCAGCCGTTCGGGGATGCCGATGTCGGGAGGCGCTGACGGATTGGGCAGTGATTGCGGGACCGACGGCTTTGGGGGCGGCGGTGGCGGTTTGGCCGGGGTCTGCGAATGGATCAGACGCTCTACGGCCTGCGCATCGACCCGAACCACCCGACCGTCGCGATAATAGCAGACGGCCCCATTCTCTTCCCAGGCCTTGGAGGTCTGGAACATCTCGCCGGATTTGAGGATGACCATATCGGCATCGACCGGGCCGAGGCCAATGGCCATGAGGATGGAAAAAATCAAGAAAACCCGCTTGCTCTGCATCGATACGAACCTTCCCAATGAGCGGTGAATCGGGGAAAACGACACGCCCGGATCCATCGAACACAGGGTATCCCCCTACCCGCCTCCTGTCAAAGAAAAAGCTTTGAATTTCTCATGACAATGGCATAAGCTGCCGGAACCTGTTCACGGGGTTGAAACGCCCAAGGAATTCCAACCCCTCGCAAGGTAAGCGTTTACAGGGTGCTTTAGATGCGAGACGCCGGGCATGCCGACGTACTTTTCCCGTACTTCAAATGCCCGGGAACAAAGCAGATGCGGTGCCCTGTGAACGCTTACAGCTGCCGTTTTCAACGATTATGTCAGCGAGGCGCCATTGGCAGCCAGAACGAACAATCCTCGCCGTCGACCGGAACCGCCGCGCGTATGGACGTATACGCTGCCCGGCGGCCACCGGGTGATGGCCGGCAAAACCGATGCCGACAACGACCGGCTCAGCCTGAAAATCGCCGGTCCCGGGGATTGGTGGTTTCATGTCCGCGGTATGCCCGGCAGCCATGTGGTCCTTAAAACCGCCGACGGGCAAGAGCCGGATCGGGAAACCCTGGAGCAGACGGCCGCCATCGCCGCTTTCCACAGCAAAGCCAGGTCAGGAGGCGTGGTTGCCGTTTCCGGAACGCTGGCGCGCTATGTTACCAAACCCCGCGGTGCCAAACCGGGCAGCGTGAGCATCCGCAAAGAACGCGTCTTCAAGGTCAGGCCAGCTCTGCCGGATGCCGGGTAGAAGCAGAACCGACTGTCCGGATGACCATCCATCCAAAACTGATGCTGAAAGGATTCTTTGATGCTGTATCAATTCGACGGGAAGCAGCCCCAAGTGGAAACGGGAACCTATGTTAGCGAGCTGGCCCATGTCATCGGAGACGTGATTATCGGAAAGCAATGTTATATCGGCCATGGCGCCATCATCCGGGGGGACTACGGCCGGATTGTCATCGGCGACGGCACGGCCGTGGAGGAAGGCGTTATCATTCACGCCCCTCCCGGAGACACCCATACCATCGGGCGCAAGGTCACCCTGGGGCATGGCGCCGTTCTTCATGGAAGATCCATCGGTGACCTGGCCGTAATCGGTATGGGTTCGATTCTCAGCATTTTCAGCCAGGTGGGGCAACGCAGTATCGTCGCCGAGGGCAGCGTGGTCAAACTCAACCAGGTTATTCCGGAAAAGGTGGTCGTTGCGGGAAATCCAGCCAGGGTGGTACGGGCGGTCAGCGAACAGGATGAAGAAATGTGGGCCTACGGCAAGCAGGTTTATATCGATCTGGCAGCCAAATACCTGAAGCAGGATATGGTTCCCGTCTCCTGAACCGGCGGCTTATTGCAGCCAGGGCCTGGAAAGCCGCCGGCCATGGTCGCCGAAGAAAACCAGTTTCGGGCAGCGAAGGCGCAGATCGGAAAGATTGCGCTGCAGGACCGCCTGGCCGAAAGGGTGTATTGCTTTCAGACCGCTGGTATCGATTACGACCTGATCCACACCCTGCTCACAGGCGGCCAAGGCGTTGATCAGTTCATGGGCGGAAGTACCGTCGAAGTCGCCATCGAGAGCGAGGCGGACACTGTTTTTCGATTGGCTTCGAAGTCGATAGATCTTGAAGTTCACGGCCATCGGCTGCCTTCCTTTCGACCGCCGCACAACGGCGGAATCCATTGCCGACCAAGGGCGCGGGAAATGGGTGGTCGGCGGTTGGGACGGGGAAAGCGGTGAAACGGCGGGAGGTTCAACCGGGGAGCCGGATATCCGGTCCAGGCAAGTCCAATGGTCAGCCTTCACTTACCGGTTCACGCTTCATTGAAAAGCAATGAGCAATGATAATGCCGTTTTTTATCCGGCGGGCTAATAATTTTTTTATTTCCTTTGATATCAAACTGATAACTCTCACCTCGAAATTTATAGCAAAGACATCTCCCGATTGATTTAGGAAATCCGTTACCCACTCTCCATGAATATTATGTTATACTGCTTTTTACTGCTCCTTTCGGTGGCCCCCGCTCCAAGATAAGCTAAAGTTTTCAGTAAAGATTCCGATGATAGCCCCAATCGGATGATCACTTTTAGGAACACGACGAAAACCGACAAAGCGGCCTTCACGGATGGCAGCAAGCGACAGGCAAAAGTAGGATAGACTTTCATGACGGACGATCAAGCAGCAAATAACAGGTTTGGCGAGATTGCCGTTGAAATGAACTTTGTCGAGCAGGAAAAAATCGACAAAGCTCTGGTGGTCCAAAAACGCATTTTTCAAAAGGCAGGGGTTTCCATGCCCATCGGTCAGATATTGGTTGAAATGGGCACCATTACCGCCGATGTATGTAAAGAAATCCTTGAGATGCAGCGGGAGATCGAAAACAAACTGGCTGCCGCGACCGGCGGAAATACCCCGAAAAAGAAACCTTCCGGGCAGGTGACCGCCAAAGGGGACAATGAGCTGGACATCCGGGTTTCAAGGGACAAACTGACCGTCACGGCAACCATCGAGGGAAAGGTTCCGGCAACCGAATTCGACGTCAATGACGTCAAGGTGATGCTCCATTCCGAAAGCATTCTTTACGGCATCGTTGAAGACAAGCAGATCGAGGCTTTTCTGAAAGGCGAGTCCGAAGTGGAAGAAGGTTTGGTCATTGCCAAAGGCACCGCCCCTGTTCCGGACACGCCGCCTGAACTCAAGTACCATTTCGACACCGACCCGCTGAAAGTCGGGACCCTGACCGAAGACGGCTTGATGGATTGGAAGGAACGGGGGAGCCTGCCCCAGGTAAAAGAAGGGGACCTGCTCGCGGAAAAAATACCGGGACCTCCGGGCAAGGAAGGGATGGACGTATACGGCAAGAAGATTCCCATCCCCAAAGCACGCGATAAAAGGTTCAAATGCGGCAAGGGTGCCCGGAAATCCGAAGACGGCATGCAGGTATACGCCACTCAGACCGGATTCGCCAAACTGTCCTTCAACGGCGAAATTTCGGTGATGCCCACCTTGCATATCGAGGGAGACATCTCCCTGGAAACCGGACATGTAACCTTCGATGGACATATCGAAGTGACCGGCACCGTCGAGAAAGGCTACCGGGTAAAAGGGGGCAGCCTGCGAGCAAATGAAATCCGCGATGCCCAGGTCGATATTGACGGTGACATCACCGCGACCAAAGGCATTTTGGGAGCCACCATTCGATGCGGCGGCAATCTAAAGGCCGGTCACATCAACAATGCCGATATCGTTCTGGCCGGTGACATCGCTGTTGAAAAAGAGGTCATCGAATCGAAAATCGAAGCCAATGGGCGCTTTTTGATCAATGACGGCATCATCATCGGTTCCACCATTTCCGCAAAAATGGGGATCAGTGCCATGGACATCGGAACCGAAGCGTCCAAATCCAGCGAGTTGATCGTCGGCATCGATCAGCAGATGGAACGGGAGGCCGAGTCCATCGCAGCAGAAATACAGTCCATTAAAAAAGAGCGGGAAAGCCTTCCAAAACGCCTGGAAAAACTCAAAGAACAGTCGGACCACGTCAATACCCGGCTGGGGGAAGTCGCCCAGGAGCAGGACAAATGCATGGTTCAACATCGGCAGCTACAGAAAGAGGTGGACACCGATTCGCTGAATCAAGGCGATGTCGCCGCCGAAAAGCTGCAACAACGGATACTTGAACTGCAAGCCAAACAGGAAGCCTACGACGAAGAAGTGGCCGGGCTCATGGAGCAGGACGATGCGATCAGCCAGGAAATTGAGGCCACGGAAGCCAGAATCGTTGAATCCAAAGAGAGAACCGAGGAATTGAACACCCGGCTGGATGCGATTGCCGAAGCCCGGAAAACGGATCAAGGCATCGCGGCCGTCAAGATCGGCGGCAACGTCTTTTCAGGAACCAAGCTTACCGGACCGCACAGCGTGCTGGTCCTGCAAGAAAACCTCAAGCGGCTGTCCATCGTCGAAACGGACAAACCGGATCATGAAGGCGCCAAGCGCTGGCGATTCGAGTTGGCCCCTTTTCGGTAAAATGCATGCGAACGCACTGCTGTCAATTCCTCCCGGTGTCCACAGCGATTAAAATAATGTTTTTGGCAAGACCACTGGGAGGAAGCTGTATAATCAATACCGCGACCACCAATAACGCAGTCCAAAAACATTGCCTTTAACGCTATATATTCGCTTGACGGAAGCCTTTCCAGAATATATAGGTGGCCACCTAAACAATTTTGACAGGCCAACCAAACGAGGGAGGAAAACAAAAAATGAACAAAGGTGATTTAATCAACGAAATCGCTCAAATCGTAGCGACCAAAAAACAGGCTCAGGAAGTTGTGGACACCGTTTTCTCCGTGATCACCAATTCCCTGAAAAAAAACGAACCCGTCCAGATCGCCGGTTTTGGCAGCTTCAAAACCGCCAAGCGCGAAGCTCGCACCGGACGCAACCCCCAGACCGGCGCCGAAATTCAAATCGCCGCCAGGACCGTTCCCAAGTTCGTACCGGGAAAAGCGCTCAAAGATGAGCTGAAATAGCGGTCTCCTTATATTCTGAAAAAAGCGAAGGCAGGGCTTTGGCCCTGCCTTTTTTATGGTCCGGCAGAGTTGCAAGCTCGGGGCTCCACCCTCTACGCAATTGACTTTCACCAGGGGGGTTGTTAATACCTTAAGCCATGGAATCAGGCGAAGTTGTAGAATATATTGACAATAATAAAATTATCTGCTCGGTGGTCATGGAGAGCGGGAACCAGAAGCTAAAGCTGTTCACCGAAAACGACCGGGAAGTCAAAGTCTCCGCCCAGAGGCTCTCCCATCGGGGAAAAACGAAACTGCCCCTCATCACGGACAGGCATCGGATGGCAACATCGCTCAAAAACCTGTCCGCCGCCCGGCAGGCCATTGCCGAAACGATCCAGATCCACGAATTATGGGAAATTCTCAATCAGGAAGAGGACTGGATCGACCTGGAAATCATGACCGGCCTGTGTTTCCCGGATTCCTCGGACGACGATCATCAATCTGCGGTGATCCGTGCCATGTTTAAAAGCCGGCGCTATTTCAAATTCAAGCCGGATCGTTTTTTACCCCACACAGAAGACCAGGTCGCAGAAATCATTGCTCTTGAGCAGAAAGCGGCGCGTGAGCAGCGGCTCATCGATGTGGGTGCCGCCTGGGTCCGATCCACCCTGTCGGGATCGGTTGTCGAGCCCGGCGTCGATCATCGTGAACTGACGGAAATCCTCAAGGATTTCTACCTTTTCGAAAAAGACAGCCCCCGTTGCGAAATCGCCAGAGCACTCGTTAAAAAGGTCCAGTTGAAATCCCCCGAGGCGGTTTTCGACCATCTGGTGGCGGTTGGTGCCTGGTCTGCGGACGAAAATCTGGATCTTTTGCGCTACCGCATCCCTACCGATTTTTCGCAGCCGGTTATTGAAAAAGCCCAATCCCTGCGGATACCGACGGAAGAAGATTTGAAAGCCAGTGGACGGGTGGACCTCACCCACCTTGCCACCTTGACCATCGACGGACAGTCCACCCTGGATTTCGACGATGCCTTGAGCGTCGAACCCCGCGACGGCCATGTCCTGGTCGGTATCCACATCTCCGATGTCGCCCAGTCTGTCAAAAAGGGGCATCCGCTGGATGCAGAGGCTCGCGCTCGCGGCAGTTCCATCTATATGCCCGACCAGCGCATCTCCATGATGCCTCCGGTACTGGCGGAAAACCGCCTGAGTTTGAAAAAAGATTGCATCCGGCCGGCCATCAGCACCATGGTCAAAATCGACCCGCGCGGAGAAATCGTCAGCTACGATATCTTTGCCTCCATCATCCGTGTCAAGCATCAGCTCAGCTATTATGAAGCCAACGGCAACGCGGAACAGGCGGAAACGATCAACTGCCTTTACGACATCGCCACCCGCTTCAGGGAAAAGCGCCTGGGACAAGGAGCCCTTCAGATCACCCTTCCTGAAATCAATATCTGGCTGGACGACACCGGCGCCCCCGTGATCAATCGGGTAAACCGCGAGAGTCCGGGCCGCCTGCTGATTGCCGAAATGATGATCCTTTCCAACTGGCTGGCAGCCCGATTCCTGACGGAAAAGAAGATCCCCGCCGTTTTCAGGTCCCAGCCCAAACCCAAGGACCGTATTCTGAAAAACGGCCCCGGCACCCTGTTTCAGAACTGGATGCAGCGCAAATTGCTCAATCGCTTCGCTTTGCGTCCCGAACCGGATCGCCACTGCGGCTTGGGACTCGACGCCTACGTGACGGCCTCGTCGCCGATCCGAAAATACTTCGACTTGGTGACCCAGCGCCAGATCCGGGCGGCCCTGGGTCTCGAAAAAGCCTATACCCGAACGGAAATCGAGGAGATAATCGACCGGTTGTCCAGACCCATGGCCGACATTGGACGGGTCCAGTATCGCAGAAACCGTTACTGGCTGCTCAAATATCTGGAGGGCCGTGTCGGTGAGAAGGAGGAGGCCATTGTTTTACAACGAAGGCGAAACGGTTACGCCATCCTCCTCAAAGCTTACATGATCGAATGTACCCTGCCCCAATCCAGCGGTATCGATCTGAAAGCCGAAAATCTGATACGGGTCACCATCCAGCATGTCAACGCCCGCCGCAACATCCTCTCCGTATTCCTCGGATAGTGCGCATGCCAGCGTATTGACTTTTGTTTTCCCGTACTTACTTTTACTCATTTGAGTTTCTTATATTCGCACGGTTGGTTCTTGCAGACCGGCGCAAATAGACACTTTAAAGGAAAATTGGTCGTTTTCGCTTGACCCCGGATTGAATATTCATTATAGAGTCGTTTTCAAAATAAATTATATTCAGGAAGCAATTGTATTATGGGTATCCAGGAACGAAAAGAGAGAGAAAAAGAAAGACGGCGGCAGCAGATTATCGTTGCGGCAAAGCGGGTTTTTTCGGAAAAAGGTTTTAACAAAGCAACCATGGAGGATATCGCCAAGGAAGCGGAACTCAGCCCGGGGACGCTCTACCTTTACTTCAAGAACAAGGAAGAGCTTTACGCATCGCTGTCTTTGCGAATCCTTCAATACCTTCACATCCGGGTTACCCATGTCAACAAGGAAACGAGTCTGACACCGGACAAGAAACTCAGCGCGCTCATGGAAGCCATGTACGATGTCTATGAGTTCGATCCATTGATCATCATCAACATGTTCCACCTGCAATCCAGCGAAACGCTGAAAAATCTTTCCGAATCTTTACTCGACGAGATCAAGGACTTGTCGAAAAAATCCATCGGAGCGATTGCCAAAATCTTTGAAGAAGGCATTGAACAAGGCATTTACGAAGATCGTCATCCGGTGGCCCTGGCTGATATTTTCTGGGCCATGTTTTCAGGCGTGGTGCTGTGGGAGGCCAGTAAAAAAATCATCAGTTCTGACAAGGATTATCTCAAATCCACTCTGGCCGCAGCTTTTGAGCTGTTCGAACGGGGAATCCGGAAGGCAGGCTGAACCGAAGAACAGGCATCTTTTTCTCATTCCCGTTCCTGTCAAACAATTAAAACGAACTTCCATGCAAGCCGGCAGTTGCTGCCGGCTTGTCTGTTTTCAACGGCACCGACGAAACAAGCGAGCACACCATGACCGGTACACTGGTAAACGCGGCCGCGATCATTGCAGGCGGCCTGATCGGGCTTTGCCTTCAAAAAGGAATTCAAGAGCGCTTCAAAGCCACCATCATGCAGGCCATCAGCCTGACGGTCATTCTCATCGGAATCCGATCCGCCCTGAACGCATCCGACCTTCTGGAAGTGATCGTTTGCATGGCGCTGGGCAGTCTGATCGGCGAAGCCATGGGCATCGAAGACCGGATCGAAGCGATGGGAAGGCTGGTTGAAAAACGATATAGCCGCTCTTCCAATGGCGGCTTTGCCAGAGGACTGGTGACGGCCAGCCTGGTTTTCTGCGTGGGATCCATGGCGATTGTCGGATCGCTGGAAAGCGGGCTTACCGGCAGCCATGAAACCCTCTTCGCCAAGTCCCTGCTGGACGGCATCACGTCGGTGGTTTTTGCCTCAACCTTTGGCAGCGGCGTAATTTTTTCCGCCGTTCCCGTAATGATCTACCAGGGGGCGATCACTTTGGGCGCGTCCATGCTCAAGCCTTTTCTCACCGGCGATGTGATCGCCCAGATGTCTGGGGTGGGAGGATTGCTGATTGCCGCCATCGGCATCAACATGCTGGAAGTGGCCCGCATCAAAATCGGCAACATGCTCCCAGCCATTTTTCTTCCACTGGTTTATTTCATGGTAGTCCAGCTATTTTAACGGTGGGGATTACCGTCACGCGAGGAGTCCATCGGCACATCTTGTTTACCCAAAAGAAAAACCCGCTCCAGGACGGGTTTTTCGATTTCGGATAAATTGTGTCGGCCGCTTATTATTGAGATCTACGCTGCGGCTACTCTTTGGGATGACAGCCGATACAGCCGGTGGGTCCGGTAACCGGAAGCTTGCCATCGATCCCGGCGAGGGTCTTGGCCATCTGCTGGATTTCCTGTTTCATGGTCTTGTGGCAGCCGATGCACTGGCCGTGGTAGGCATTTTTGTAATACCGGAAGGCCTGATCCTTGTCGATGGCCTTGGAACCTTCCTTTCTGGGCAGTGCATCCAGATCGTGACAGCCGGAAGTCATGCAGCCGGTGACGGGTTCGGAACCGTCCCAGGTGTGGTGGCAGTTGTTACAGGCCAGCACGAAATGCCGGCTGTGCTGAAACTCGACGGCAGCGCGCTTGGCCTCCACCGTATCCGGCGGTTCAAGCGTGATAATCCCCATGGGAACGCACATCTCTTCATCTTCGGCAAAAGCCACCCCCAACGAGGTGCAGGCAATAATACCGATGAGCAAAACCACCCCCCCAAACGATAAGCTACGCATATGTTTCCCCCTCCTCAATGCTTAATCTTGATGGTTCCCATAAAATTCCGGTAGATATAAACCCAAACAGATTTTTTTTCAATGAATAATTGGCCGCCGGCTTCGCAGAAGGTCCCCGCCTTGCGCCGCTTAGTCGCTTGACGCTCGCAACCGCTTCCCGCCATGCGGATTGGCTTATTGACGAACGGCTCTCACGGCTCCGCAGCTATCTTCACTTTTCTGGCTCCTGGTAAAAACAGTCTCCGGTACTGAGGTTACCACGTCCACGACCCGGTGATATCCCCTGGCGAAAGACTCCGACGACCAATACCACGCCGCTCCGGTAGCTGGGAAAAAGGGGCTGTTTTTGTACAGCGCCGCCAGTTCTCCGGCAGAGGGAAGGCGCCAATCCGAATGGCCGCCGGTTTTCATCCCTTTGACGTAATCCTTTGCCGCGCTGTAGGAAAGGCATTTTCCGAGCACCAGGTGAGAATCCAGCAGGCACCACGTAAGACCGGTAACCCGGTCGCTCACCGTGCCGTCCCCATGGGCGACGAACCGGTTGGACACCGGGCGAAGCTGGTCGTTCACCTGCTTGTAAAGCTGTCGAATCCGCTGGGCCTCCTTATCGCGACGCGCCTGATCCGCCTTTTTCCGGGCCAGTTCCTGGCGCCTTTTATCTTCCGCCTGCTGGGCACGGATGGCCGCCTGGAGTTCCGGTTCCAGCTGTGTCCTCAACTTGTTGGCCGGTTTTATGTAAGGGTCTGACGAATGGTTTTCGATGTACCGTTCCAACCGTTTGATCCTCTTGAAGATGTCAGTGGACTTATTCGAGGCGTAGGCCGCTGTCTTTTTCCATTCTGCCAGGCCGGCAAGATCGCTGTTCAAGGGCTCAATGCGCTCGAGGATGGCTTCTTTCTGGCTGGTGTCGGGGTGCTTGGCAAGGTAGTCGGTATAGATCCGTTTGGCTTTTTCGAAATCGCCGGCAATGAGAGCGGCCCTGGCGGTCAGTTCCTCGACGTCTTTCTTGTCTTCGAGCAGCGACCGCAGCCGTTTGACCTTTTCCACGGCCGGCTCTTCGGAAAAAACGGAAAGAAACCGGTCACAATCGGCGATGCAGTCATCCCAGTTCTGCGCGGCATCACAGTTGTCGACACGCTTGGCGATGGCCGTGTAATACTCGTCGGCCAGTTCCCGTATCAGTTCTTCGACCCTCTCCCGCTCGGCTCCTTGGGGGAACTGCTCGAGATATTCGTTGTAGGCGGCCTGCCGCTCCAGATAGTCGGTGGCGGGATTTTCCAGCAATTTTCCGTAAAATGCGGTCGCCAGCAGTTGACGGATGCCGCCAATGGCCTCGTTAATGGAGTCGGCGTAGCGGCTTTGGGGATATTTGGTCAAAAAGGCTGTATATAGCGAAAGCGCCTTTTTCTCGTATTTCTCGTCGACGGGAAGCCGGTCGACATCCGACAGGGTCCTTTCGTAGTCCCGCTTCTCGATTTCGGCGTCGAGATTCTCCAGGCGCTTTTCCAGTTCCTTGCGATGGGCATCTTTGGGGTAGGCGCTCAGGTACTGCATCAATAGCACCACCTGGCCGTCCAGCTCTTTGGTGACGGCCAGCTCCTCCATCAATTGTTCATATCGGTGACCGACCTGTTTTTTATGAAACAGCCGGCCGCCAAAAGTAACCGTAAGGGCAAAGACGATGACCACTCCCAGAACGATCAGCAGCTTGGTCTGCCGTTTCATCTGACTTTGCTTGTGCGCCGAACGGTCTTCGACTTTTTCGAAGCCGGAGCTTGCCGTCGGTTCAACCGCGGGCGCCTCCACTGCCGGCTCGGGAACCGGTTCGGGGGCCGGCTCGGAGATCTCCTCTGATGGTTCCTCGGATGCCGGCACGTGGGGTGGCTTGGACGCTGGCCTGGAGGGTGGGATGATCATCGCCTCGAGTTCGGGCACGTATTCGATTTCGGATGCTTCGGGACTCGATTCCGGCGTCTTTTCCGGAATTTCTTCTCCAGGGGGAGGACCATCCGTTTCCGTTGGCGGCTCGGGCGCTGTTTCCATTACCAGATCGGGCTCGGCGGCTGATTCCGGCTCTGGTTCAATCTCCATCTCCGGTTCCGCTTCCATCTCCGGCTCTGGCTCCGGCTCCATGTCCATCTCGAGTTCAATTTCCGGTTCCGGTTCCGAAGGGGGCTCAGGGGGTTCGGATTCGGCGCCGGTTTCGTCCTTGATCTTCAGACTCTCCATCATTACATGCATGAGGGGGTCGTGAATTTCTCGCTTCCGGTCGGGCTCGGCTGCCTGGATCTGGATGGCGGCGTTATCCCAGCCGATAATTCGGTAAGCCGCCTCGTTGCCGGAATAGTCGCCATAAGTTGCCGCAATGAGGCTGCCGTCGGCGAGATAGAGATGGCCGGTGAGGCTGCCGCTGGTCACTTTGAGAGTATAGGTGGCGCCCTCCATCTCCGACATCTGGAGAAATGAGGGCAAACTGATGCCATGAATCTGACCGCCGACATCGGCAACGGTCTCGATCTTTTTCTTGCTTAAAAATTTATGGACCAGCGTTTCCAGGCTCCGGACATCTTCATCGGCCATGTTCGGAGAGCAGAAGCCCAGCAACACTTCGATCTTATCCGGATCACGTTGCCAGGGCCACAGGGCTCCGTAAAAGGTGCCGGTTTTCAATTCTTTGAGAAAGAGTGCCTGGTCCTTGCGGATCCCGCCCAGCAATTTAACGGTAGGAAGAAAACGAAGTTCGGCGGGAAGGGTATCGCCGGGGGATTTGGCCGCCGCGCCGAAGAACTCGGATAACTTTTCCATCAAATCGTCGATGGCATAGCCGGAAGCGGTGACTTGGTACAGGCTTCGCGGCTTCTGGTAAAACCGGTTCTCCATATCCGGCAGGTCATCGATGCCTTTTACCAGCGTCAGAAATCCGACCAGCACGGCTTCGTTTTTGGCGAGGTCGCGGACCGCTTCACTGTCGCCGGTCAAATATTCATCGATCAGCGTTTCACCCATGCGTTGTCTGGTCCCTTTACGTTAATGAAAGTAACCAATCGATAACCGGGCGCTTGAAAAAATGCCCGGCATTAAAACCCCGACTGCCGGTTCAATGGTGGGCAGAGCACCTGACCGCCCCTGCAGCTATTTTTTTCAATGATCTATAACAGATGGCAAGGAATCTTGTCAAAGGCAAGATCGCGGCGCAACCCGGCCAGCACCTGATCGCCATTGTATGTACTTCGCTCGACAACAAGCCCAAAAGTGCATTTGCCTTGAGGTTTGTCGTCAATGCCCTATACTGTGACGGTAAGAAGGTGCATCGACCTGACATGGGAGCATCACGCATGCAAGCCAATCACAACGATTCAAGGAAAAAGGAACAGGTGGTCGTTCTGGCCACGGGCGGCACCATTGCCGGGGCGGCTGAATCCGCGACCCGCGCGGACTACACCTCGGGACGGGTAACCGTCGATGCCATGATCGGCGGGGTGCCGCAAATCCAGGAAATCGCCCATGTGCGCGGAGAGCAACTGGCCAACGTGGGCTCCCAGGATATCACCTTCGCCATAATGATCGCCCTGGCCAACCGGATCAACGATCTGTTGGCCGACAAGGACGTCCACGGTGTGGCGGTGACCCACGGCACCGACACCATGGAGGAGACGGCCTACTTCCTCAACCTGACTGTGGCCAACCGAAAACCGGTGGTCATGACCGGAGCCATGCGCCCCGCCACGGCCATCAGCGCCGACGGGCCTTTGAACCTCTACAATGCCGTGGCCGTGGCCGCAGACCCGCAGGCCGCCGAATGCGGCGTTCTGGTGGTCATGAACGACCGCATCCATGGCGCCCATTCGTTGACCAAAACCAACACCACTTCGGTGGAAACCTTCATTTCTCCCATCAACGGTCTGATCGGAACGGTCAATTACGGCCGCAGCGAGTATTTCCGCCGGCCCTTTCGAAGGCACACCTTCAACAGCGAATTCAGTATCGAAGGCGTAAGCGAGCTGCCCCGTGTGGATATCGTTTACGCCTGCGCGGACATGCCTCCCGATCTCATCGACGCTTCCGTGGATCGCGGCGCCAGGGGGATCGTAATTGCCGGCGACGGAAACGGCAACATGAATGCGGCCACCCTCAAGCGGGCAGCCCGGGCCGCTGCCGGCGGGGTCCTGATTGTCCGCAGCTCCCGCGTACCCACCGGCAAAGTGGGCCGCAACGTGGAAATTGACGACGACCGGTTGGGATTCATCGCTTCGGATGAACTCAATCCTGCCAAGGCCAGAATTCTGCTGATGTTGGCGCTGACGAAAAAACGCAGTTTGCAGGAAATCCAGCGGCTGTTCTACGAGTATTAAACGATCGCCCCTTCTCTTCCGGCAATAAACGCCCGTACCACCTGCTCGGTGCACCGGGCGAGAAGATCGGGAGCCTGCTGCATGGCCTCTTCCAGTGGAAGGGGGCCGCGGCAGATGGAAAAGACGGCATCGATGCCGATGTCATGCAGGGTGTGAATCGCTTCCCCCACCGCACCGCAGATGGCGAAACAGGGGACACCGGACACTTTGGCCATGCGGGCCACGCCGGCCGGAGCCTTGTTGAAGCGGGTCTGGTCGTCGATCTGCCCCTCGGCCGTAAGCACCAGGTTCGCTCCGGCCAGACTGTTTTTCAGCCCCACCACCTCAAGGACCAGATCGATGCCCGGCTTCAATTCAGCCCCCAGAAAGGCGTGCAATCCCCCGCCCAGACCGCCGGCAGCCCCGGAACCGGCAAGCTTTTGAATATCGATCCCAATATCTCGCCGGATCACCCGGGCCAGATTGGCCAGGCCGGCGTCAAGCGCATCGACCTGGTCCGCGGAGGCGCCTTTCTGGGGGCCGAAAACCTGCGCGGCACCCTCGGGTCCGGTCAAGGGGTTGGTCACATCGTAGGCTGCCGCCACCTGGATACCGGCAAGCCGTGAATCGACACCGCTCTTGTCGATAGCGGCAACGGCGTTCAATTGCCCGCCGACCGGTCTGATCTCGGCACCGGATCCATCGAGAAAGCGGTATCCCAGGGCGGCGGCCATGCCGATACCGCCGTCGCAGGTGGCGCTGCCGCCGATTCCAACGATAATCTGCGTGGCATCTTGCTCCATGGCAGACAAAATCAGTTCACCGGTGCCGTAGGTCGTCGTCTCCATGGGATCCCGCTGTGATTCGGGCAGCAGCGCCAGGCCGGAGGCCCTGGCCATCTCCACCACGGCCAGACGTTTGCCGGGAACCAGGCAAAAAGGTGCCGGCACTTTCTCAAACCGCGGGCCGGTCACTAGCGTTTCGACGCGCTGCCCGCCCATACTCTGCAGCATCACCTCGGTGAGACCGTCTCCACCGTCGGCCACGGGCACACAGGAGACCCGGCAGCCGGGGTTGGCGGCCAGAATGCCTCTTCTCATCGCCTCTGCCGCTTCAACAGCGCTGAGGCTGCCCTTGAATGCATTGGGTGCGACGACGATATACATAGGTTTTCTCCCGGAATCCGGTTGAGAAATCATCGGAAAAAATCATACCGCAGGACAACAGGAATGGCCGTAATGGCATTCGCTTCAGGTGGCATTCATCCCGAAACCAAACGCAGCTGATCCAATAGCACCCCCACCACCCGGTCGGGCGTCACATCGTCGGTGCATACAGTGATGTCGGCATATTTCTCATATAGTGGGCTGCGCTCTGCATACAAACCATCAATGCTCTGGCCGGGCGTTCGCAGCACCCCGCGTTCGTCAAGGCTGCCCAGCCGCTCTTTCAGGGCCGCCAGTCCGATGCAAAGATAGATCACCGGTCCCAGAGACCTGAGGTAGGACATCGCTTTTTGGCTGTAAACGGCGCTGCCGCCGGTGGCCACCACCCCGCAATCGGGAGGTACGCGCAGCAGGTAGTTTTCCTCGACGGCGCGAAACCCCGCGACGCCGTGTTCGGCAATGATCTCCTGTAAAAGGCAGCCCTGGCCCGTCTGGATGAGAATATCCGTATCCACGAAGGAAACACCAAGCTGTTTGGCCAGCAATACACCGACCGTGCTTTTCCCCGCGGCCGGCATGCCGATGAGAATCGGATTCCGGATGGTGCTGCTCATTGCAGGACCTTGTAATTCCCCTCGTACCAGTTCTTCAGGTCGCTGAGATACCATCGGGAGAAACGCCGGTCCGATGGACCGCCGAGCAGGTTGGTGTGGATTTCATCGACGGCCATATCGGCGATCATGCGGTATCCGGGGCTGAAGGTGGTCAACCGGCCGGCATGTTTGAAAATCTGCCCCTGGGGGATCGTCGCCCGGCAGCCGGGAAGCACCACGGGACCGCGGTCGAACCCGAGGAATCGGGGCAACTGGCCTCCGAAAAGCAGATGGGACAGGACCACGGACCGGGTTTGGCCATAGCCTTTGGGCTTGACGTCCAGCCCCTCTTCGATTCCCTGCCGAAGCAGGTCTTCGCGACGCCGGCCATCGAACCAAGCGGAAGAAGGCTTTTCCAGGATGCGATCGAAGTTGGCGTAATAGTCGTTGAACAGGCTGGTTTCCGAAAAAATATGCCCGACCACGTCCCGACCGAATCCCTGGTCCCCGAACACCACGTCGATGACGGACCGGTAGACCGATTCGAAGAGCATGGCGCCCTTCGAGTCCGCCGGATAGCGCAAATCCCAGGACTTGAGAATGCAGCCGTTTTCCGTATCCGGCAGCAGCGGGGTTATGATTTTCATCAGCCGCTCGGCCTGCAGCGAATAAAGATCGTAGTGCATGTCCTTCATGAACGCCGCGTCGATTCCGCTATGGCTCTCCAGCAATTGAACCACCCGGTCGGCCCGGTAGCTCCCCATGCACAGGTTGATGGGATTGGAACGGCCCAGGTAGTTGAGATCCTGGTTGGCCGTGGCGATGATGCCTTCGGGCGGATTGAACACGCAGGGTAGATCGTCCGGGGCGTTGAATCCTGACGAATCGTATTTCTCCTCCCAGGCCGGCAGGGGCAGAAGACCGCTGATCCCTCGCGGCCGTTTGAAATGGCGGCCGCTCATCTGGTAGCCGATATTTCCCCGGGTATCGGCGAACACCCAGTTCATGGACACGGCCTCCACCCTGCGAAACAGGCCCATGGCCGTATCAACATCCGGAGCGTCGATCATCCGGATGATGGTATCGAAATCCCTGGCTCCGCAACCGCGGGAACCGGACCAGTTCAACGCCAGGTAGTGACCTTCCCGGTCGGGATCGCCCTCCAGCAGCCCATTTTCGTTTTCGTACACCCGGATCTTAAGATCGGGCCGGTTCTTGACTTTGATCGTCTCCTCGCGAACCGAAAAAGGCTTCCATCCGTCCCGGCGATAGTACTCGCCCTCCCGGCAGCGCTCGATGCGGTAATCGAGCATGTCCATGTACGAATAGGTGGCGCTCCAGGCCAAATGGCTGCTGCGGCCGATGATCAGGCCGGGAACCCCGGGAATGCTTACGCCCAGCAAGGTGTTGCCGGGCAGCCGCATGACGATCTCCTGCCATACATTGGGCAGGCGGTTGACTTCCAGGTGGGGGTCTCCACACAAAATGGGAAAGCCGGAGCGGGTAAGGCGCCCGGCCACGACCCAGTTGTTGGAGGCGTTAAAACGCGGCAGACGGTTGCGCCAGGCCACGGCCTCGGGCACCAGTGGCTGCGCCAGCCGCACCTGCTTCAGCAGTTCGATATCGATGTCATCGGTCAGGTAGGGAAACAGCTCCCGCAGCCGCGGTTCGTCGATCCCGTTCTGGACCGCCTGGACGATAAATTTCTCCATTTCGGCCTGGACGTCGGCCAGTCCAAGAAAGCCGAAAACCTTGCCCAGCCTAAGGCAGTCGGCAACGGCATAGGGCTCCGGCCGCCGGTAGCCCAGCAGCCTGAACTCGAACACCGGCCTGTTGGCCGCCATCCATTGGTTGAACCCTTCGACATAGGCCTCCATGGCGCAGCGCGTGTCCGGCGCCAGGGCGTCGATCTGCTCCTGGGCATCGGGAAGGAAATTCATCCTGCGCATATAGGTGTCGATTTCGATCAGGGCGTCATCGGCCTTGAGCAGCTCGGCGGCGCGGCCTTGGAGGAGAATTCTCGTCAACAGGGTCTGCAACTGGCGGTCGTTGGCATGCACCCAGCCCAGTCCACGCATCAGGTCCGGTACCGTTTGGGCAGATATTTCCGGGATTCCGTGGGCGTTTCGCGCAATGCGGATCGCTCCGTCGTTTCCGGTAAGATTGACGGTTTTTTTCTTCAGCTTCATCGGGTCATGCTGGGCCATAGGTGAGAATCAGGGTCGCCACCGCTGCGGCGTGAAAGAGCCAGGCCGGCAGGATGCTGTGGGACCGCTCCCGGATCATTCCGGCAAAAAGGCCGAAAATCGCAGCCATTGCTGCAAATTGGACCATGAAAACGAGGGTCCGCGTAGAGGCGGGATCGACGGGCATCATGATCATCTGAACGCTAACGGCAGCGGTATACAACAGAGAAGACCCGATGGTCGGGCCGGAAAAGAACCAGCGGCTTTCGCAATCCTGAATGGTTGCCAGCTGGGCCATCATGCCATGTATCAGGCTCCGGAACAGAAGTTCCATAGCGAGCGGAATCAAAACCAGGGCAATGGTCCAGGCCACCACCGGGTCGGCGGCAAACAGGGCTTTTCCGGGGACCGGCAAAAGGTCGGAAAGGCCGCAGGCGACGGCAAAAGGCAGCAGGCGCAGCCAGTCTTTTCCGGAGGGCAGAATGATACCGAACTGCCAGGGCCGGCGGATGGCCATGGTCCCGAGAATGACGACCGTTAACACCAGCAGCGCCAGATAATAGCCGAATAGCGGATGCAGGCTCCACGCGGCCATCCCTTCACGGTCCAGCCAGTGTGCCGGATGCCAGTTTTGAGCGGTGGCAATGGCGGCGACCAGAATCAGGGCGGCCAGGACCGCACTGGTCAGAAACCGTTTCACATGCCGGATGTCGCTGCGCTTGTCGATCACATCGCGGCAGGCGGAAACGATATCCGCTGGGGCAAGCCGTGTTCCGGTGCTTCTGGGCGACCCCCCGATATCGCCGCTACCGCCCCAGCGGTTGACGTTCAGGCGACCTTTGACCGCCGGATCCATAAAATTCAGCCGTTGATAGACATCCTCGAGGTTCACCGGCATGAACAGGTCCATCTGCCTGAGGGTGTAATCCTTTTCTCCCCGTCGCAGGGCCACCCAGCCCAGTCGGTTGCCGTACAGTTTGGCCAGATGGGGCTCCAGTTCGTAAATTCCCAGATCCGATTCCACCACCACGGCAATACGATTGTTGGTCAGTTCGATGCGGGCCAGTTCCTCGATCCCCTTGAAATCGTCCAGTTCGCCCTGCTTGATGAGAAACTGGTCCAATTTGCGCAGTACACCGAGGGTGTAGTCGAGAAAATCGGTTCCGGCCCACTTTCCGGCCTTTTTCAATTCCAGTTCTTCGGCCCGCAGACGATCGATGACCCGCATCAGTTTCTGGAGCAGATCTTCCGGAAAACCGCTGAGTTCGCGCATCTCGAGGCCCAGAGAATCGATGATCCCTTCCAGTCGTACCAGCGCAAACAGCGATCTTCGGTTGATGGCTTCGCGGTTGTTGATTCGTTTGTAATTGAGAATGATCCAGATGGATAAAATGGCGTCAAGATCGGGCTCGTTGGCGTATATTTTCCATTCCCGTTCCTGCAGATCCAAGCCCTTGACGCACATGATCAGGGCCTGCTCGCAGGTGGCCAGGGTAAAGGTACGCACGCAGCCTTCGTGGTGATCCAGATTGTAAACCTTTTTTTCGTGATCCAGAAACGGGGCGGCCTGGGCAACGCCGTCCAGGTAGATGGTTCCGGCCGGGGCTTTGCGTGCAGCCGAGGCTGTCACCGTCAGGCTGGATTTCACGACAACCTGAATATTGGGGGCTTCCAGGCAGGTCAGGACCCGATCCGTTCCGGTCCCCTTGATCGCGTAGCGGTCCGGGAAACCGTTTCCGGCGGCATCCGCTTTGGCGGGAGCGTTTTGCAGCACAAAAGGAGCTTGATCGGTATCTTCCATATCCGGCGACCGTTCCTGGGTTCTTTGGCAGCGACAAATCGAAACCAAATCGCTTTTCAGTGCCCATCCAGAAATTGGCAAATTTGGTCGAGATCAAGGCGCACGACCAATTTTAGCTCGGGTTTTATGCCATTGGGGTGCATAGAGTTGATATTCCGAGAATAAAATTGTTCGCGCAGCAAAGATATCGGCCAAGGGTAAGATTGGCTTGGCCATTTCTGGTTGTGCACTTTTTATCCATAACAATCGCCGCAGTTAGGGTCAACAGCCAAATGGCCGGTCAACGATGGCCACAATGCTGCGCAGACGACCCTTTTCTATTGATATTACAGCTTATTTTAGAATCGATGCTTCCATCGGGCATCGTCGGCCTACAACACCCGCCCATGCTCGTCAAACTCCAGCCCCAGGTCCGCTTTTTCTGCATCCGAAAGGAAATTGACGGACATGATCTCGACCGGATCCGGATCGTCATGGGTGGGCACCACCGTCATGCTCACCCAGGGCTGCTCTTCCATGCCATAAGTAATGACGCAGAACTGGGCGCAGGACGTCACGTCGTATCCGTCGGACTTGATCCACTTGGAGATGAACCGGGTGAACCCGCCGTACTCGCTCTCGAACCATTCAACGGCATCGGAGGCACTTACCGGGAGGGTGCAGACCACATAAAAGGCATTGCCCTTGATCAAAGGAGAACAATGCTGGCTTTTGTCCAGAAGGGTCCGATCCATACTCTCACGGGCTTGTACGGCAATGGCATTGGACATTTTCTCGGAAAAGAATGCGTAAACGAATTCGTCGTATTTCTTCCCCAACTTCCGGATCTGTTCCAGGTGCCGTTCCAGGCAGCGTTGCAGCATCTTTTCCAAATCGATTTCACCGAAGCGGGGCTCGGAAGACTCGTTCGCAGAGACGTCAAAGGGGGTGATCTCCAGCATCACCGTGTCGCCACTGACAATCTGGTCCAGGCGCACGAATTTGAAAACCAGATTGGCAAAACCGATCCGGTCTCCGCTTTTCAAACGCACCGGCCGGTTGGCCAACATCTGGTGGTCATTGAGCCGGGTGCCGTTGGTGCTGCGCTGGTCCTCCAGAAAAAAGGCCCCCTCGCGGTATTCAATGGAGGCGTGCAGATTGGAAACCGTAGGTGTGGCAAGGGGCAGGTCGTTCTCTTCGTCCCGCCCCACGGTCACCCGGGACTTGTCGAATCGGTGGACGCCGCCGATGTTGGTCAAATCCTGCAGTTCCCACTCCGGAGGCGGCAGGACCCGCATGCCGGACAAAGGCGCGGGACCGTTTTTGCGCCCCCCCAACCAGGATGGCAGGCTGAACAGCTTGAACACCAGCATCGCCACCAACCCCATCAGCACAAAAATGATCAGAATCAACGGCAGGTAAAATTTCCAGAAACTGCGGGAGCCGTTGGTTTCCTTGTCGGGATGGGAGGGCGGTTCGGCAGGCGGATTTTCTGTCGATAACGGCGACGCCTCCGCAGGTGCGGTCGTTTCTTCGGGCGTTGCGGGTTCGACCGGCAAATCGGGCGGTTCGGGCGGCAACAGGGTCTGAATCCGGTCCAGCACGTCGGCGATATCTTCGGGGCGGGTGGCCCGGTAATAGGCGCCGCCAGTGCGTGAAGCCAGGGCTTGAATCAGGGGAAAATCGGCATTTTCGGTAAAGGCGATTCCCAAAATACGAATCCCGGCGGTGTTGCATTCGGCCGTCAGGTCCGTTTTCAGCCACTGGGTCAGTTCCGCGTCCTTTTGGCGGTCTCCGGTATCCACGATGCCGTCGGTCAAAAAGATGATGCTTTTGCGGGCTTGTTTCCTGCCGTCGTTTTTGAGTTCGTAGGCGGCCCGCTCGATGCCGGCGGCACTGTCCGTGAATTTGCCCCGATAATCGACCTTTTTCAGACTGGAAGAGAGCTGCTGTCTGGCTTTCGGGTCGGAAAGCTGTGTCAGGGGTTGCAGCAAGCGGGCATGCCGATCGAAAAGGACCATACCCACCCGGGTGGCATCCGGCAGTCGATCCAGAAACGCACTGACGGTCTTGGGCGTCAGGAACTCAGGGTCGTTCTTGCGCATGCTGCCGGAGTTGTCGATGACCAGCACCGCGTCCACCAGCCTTTCGCCGGTTGCGGCCGCGCTTCGGCAGGGCTGCAGCGAACCCGTTGCCAGAAGGCCGGCCACCACGAAAAGGACACATAAACGGCGCCATAACTGAAAATCGTACCTGTCGAAACCGCGCATAATCGCCTTTCCCGGCTGCCAGCCTGATCGGGGCCGGGTGCCGGTTTTTATTTTCATGGAATTCAATGGGTATGGATCGATGGTCGCTTCCGAAGGGCAAGAGGCACCGCCGGCCCAAAAAGGCCGCATCCGGGAACTGGCCGCCGGATTCCCCTCTTTCAGATAGCCAAAGGCAACCGGAAAGTCAAATCCTCTTGAACCAACGCTTTTTCGTTTGATCTGCAGGTCGATTGCAGGTAAACATTGAGAACATTCGCCGCCACTGGAAATGCAACCATAACCGCTACGGACGGGCCATGATCCGCGTGATTCTCGCTTTTCATCTGGCATTGTTGGCATCCGGGACAGGCCTTGCCGCAGAGGGCGCCGTCTGCCCGGATATGGAGCGTCCGTTCGCAGCCCCTGCCAGCGAAGTGGTTGAAGTGATCGCCGAGTGGTTCGGCAACCGGGGATATACCATCCATAAGGAACATCCACGTCCCGGAGTTGTCCATCTAAAGGCCTGGAACGCCCGCGATAACTGGGAGATTACCGTCAGGCCCCGATCGGCCCTGGCCGCCGTAGCCACGGTGGTCCATGTCAACGCCGCCAACGGTGGATCGACCTGCCGGCAACTGAGGGAGTATGTCGACGGATACCTGCTGTCAGCGGCACCCGGTTTGCCGCCAGTTGCCGCCAATCGCACCCGGACGGTTCCCACGGCGGTCCTGGACCACATGGAGGCAGCGGTCTGTATTCGGGCGCGATCCGAGAAAAGCAGCATCCAATGCTCCGGGTTCATCGTCGATCCGGCGGGTCTGGTATTGTGTACAGCCCACGATCTGAATGGCCACCAACGGGTTACCCTGACGTTCAATGATGGAACCAGCGCACCTGGAGAAGTTACCCGATTGGACCTGCGCCGGGACCTGGCCCTGGTTGAATGCCTGGCCGGAGACTTCGGTTTCGTACCACTGTCCGGCGGAAGGAACCTTTTGGGGATGGGGGAAAGCGTTTTTTCCATCGGCTGTCCCAACAACCTGCGGGGTACGTTGACTTCCGGGACCGTCAACGGGCCGCCGCGGCGGGTAGCGGACCAACCGTACTGGCAGGTGAATATGGATATCTTTCCCGGAAGCAGCGGCAGCCCGGTGTTCGACGCCCGCGGCCGATTGGTGGCCGTCGTGAAAGGCCGCTACCGGGGCACGTCGACCGTCGGTTTTCTGATACCGCTGGAAACCGTCTACGCTTTTTTATTGAACTCCAGAAATTGATCGGCTCGTAAAAAAGGATCGGGAGGGAAAAATGCAGCAGCGCACCATCGTTTTTCGGATGATCGGACTGGCCGTCATTTTGTTCTTGTCTACGACCATAGCGGTCGGTGCCCAGCCGTCCCCCGGGCAGGTGGGTCCCGACTTTACGCTCAAGGACGTCAAGGGGACCGCTTATGTGCTGTCTGCACTGAAAAATCACCAGATGGCGGTGCTCTATTTCTTCGATGCGGCATCGCGCCCCAGCCAGGAAGGGCTGGCCTATCTGGACACGCTTAAAAAGCGCTTTCCCGACGACAACCTGGCGGTATGGGCCGTTACCATGAGCCCCGCCGATGCGGTGGCCCGCTACGTCAAACAGGCGTCCCCGGCCTTTCCGGTGCTGCTCGATCCCGGTGAGGTGAGCACCAGCTACAACGCCAAGGCCATCTTGCCCGCCATTTTCGTCATGGGACCGGACCGCAAGATTCTGGACTTGTTCCAGGGCGGCGGGAAAACAACGGAAATTCTGCTTGTACGGCTGGCCGAACGAACCTTGAGCCAGAAAAACCAGCAAATGGCAAAAGCCATCAGCGACGCGGTCATCGCCAAAAACCCGGACAACGTCGAAGCCAAAACGGTCAAAGGGTATGCCGAGATGAAGTCAGGCAACCTGGATGCGGCCGAGACCATCTTCCAGGACGTTGCCGCCAGTTCCGGAAACGGAGAAGTGCTGGGCAAGGAGGGACTCAGTGCCGTATATGCCGAAAAGGGCGAAGACGAAAAAGCCGTGACCCTGGCCGACCAGGTGACCCGCAAAGCCCCAAAACGGGGCTTTGCCCATATGGTCAAAGCCAATGTGCTTTACCGTCAGAACAAAAAGGAAGCAGCGGCGGCGGAGTATAAAGAAGCCGTCGCAAAACCGGACGCTTCCCCTAACCAGAAGGCCGTGGCCCTGAATAAATACGGCCGGTTCTACGCCAGCATCGGCAAACAGGAAAAAGCCCGCGAGCTTTACGACCAGGCCGTGGCCGTGGACCCCTATTTCGTGGAGGCCACCTCCAACAAGGGGATGTCCTACCAGCGGGAAGGCAAGTGGGACCAGGCCCTGACCGCCTATCGCAAGGCCTCGGATGTCAGCACCACGGACAGCGTCGCCGCCCTTTTGGCCCGCAAAGCACGGGAGATGGTCGAACTCCAGAAGGATGCCGATCGGCGTAAACAGATCGATACCCTGGTCAAGGACCTGGCCGAGCGCTACCGCAAGCAGAAGAAGAACCCACCAGCCAATCCGGATGAATGGACCTCGCGCCCCCTGGCCTTAGCCTTTATCGATTTCCAGGAAAAAGGCGGGCTTTCCGACCGGGACGGGCTTTCGACCATCCTCACCGCCCAACTGGCGGAAAATCTCAACGCCTCGGGAAGGGTGAAGGTGGTGGACCGGGTGGTGCTCGACCGGCTTCTTTCGGAACTCAACCTGGGCTCCTCGGATCTGGCACAGCCGGAAACCGCCCTGCGCCTGGGCAGAGTCATGGCGGCCCGGATCATGGGCACCGGCACCCTGTTCACCATGCCGGCCGATACGCTGGTGAACCTGCGTCTGGTCGATACCGAAACCTCGGCCATTGCCAAAACCCTCACCCGGCAGTTGGGCCCCGAGTCCGGCTGGGACAAGCAATTGCATCGTCTGAACCGCGAAATTCTATCGGCGATCATGGCCGACTATCCCTTGCAGGGATTCGTGGTTCAGGTGGCCGGCGACCAGGTGCTGATCAATCTGGGGGCGGCCCAGGGCATGGTCGAAGGCACCCGGATGGATGTGATCGAAGAGGCCGAACCCATCGTTTACAAGGGCCGCAAGCTCAAGGGCCTGCCCAAGGTCGTCGCCCAGTTGGAAGTAACCCGCGTGGAAACCGATCTGTGCCATGCCCGCATCGTGAAAAAGGAACGGGACCTGAAAGCCGATGACAAAGTCAAGGAAAATGCAGCGGAAATGTAAGCACTGCGGCCCATGGGCCGCGGTTGGAGGCCTGGCTTTATGCCTGATCCTCGTCATGGCCGGCTGCGCCGGCCAGCCGGCCCCGGCACCGTCCGGCCCGCCGGCGTTGGCGGTCTGGCCCCTCGAGGATCTCAGCCTTCCGGGAAGCGGCCGGCCGGAGGCGGCGGAACTGATGACCGCCGCGGTCATGGAAGCCGTGGAAGCCAACGGCGACTATGCGCTGGTAGAACGGGAAAAGCTGCTGGCCGTTTTGCAGGAACTCAGCCTGGGTTCCAGCGAATTGGCGGCCGAGTCCACCGGCCTGCGCATCGGGCGGATCGTGGGCGCG
Source organism: Desulfosarcina widdelii (assembly GCF_009688965.1). Lineage (GTDB taxonomy): Bacteria > Desulfobacterota > Desulfobacteria > Desulfobacterales > Desulfosarcinaceae > Desulfosarcina > Desulfosarcina widdelii. Next base: position 3,083,973 of record NZ_AP021875.1, read on the forward strand.
CGGCTGATGCTCTTTGGCGCCTGCCAGGCGGTTGCCTCCCAGATGCGCGTGGATTTGCGTCTGGTTGAGGTGGAAACGGGCAAGGTAATCCAAACTGCCCAGAAAACGACGTCCGCCGGGGACTTGCCCCGAATGATGCAGGTGGCCGCCGAAGCCGCACGGGAGCTATTGCAGCACCAGTGATTTCATTCAAGGACCCGCTTTTCCGGCAGGTTCGGAAAATCCGGCTCTTTTCCGTCTAAAAACGCCCCGATCCCTTGCAGGCATTCGCCAGAGGCAATCAGATCCACCGCAATCATTCGCTCGAGGTCCAAGGTCGCCTCCAGGGATAGATTGCGACCGGCCCGAATCACCTTCAGGGCGCTTTGTACGGCTCGCGGCCCGTTGACCATGATCGCCTCTGCCAGTTCGAAGGCCTCGTCGACAGCTTTTCCAGGCGCACTGACGCGATTCACCAACCCCAATTGCAGGGCTTCATGGGCGCCGACCCGTCGAGCGGTCAGGATGAGATCGGCCGCGGCAGCCGATCCGATCAAATGGGTCAGCGTGGCCCCACCGCCCCAATCCGGCATCAATCCCAATCGGACCTCGGAAAAGCATATCACCGCGGCAGGATCCATGATCCGCATGTCGCAGCGTACGGCCAGTTCCGCCCCGCCGCCAAAGGCCTTGCCGTTGACGGCGGCAATGATGGGCACCGGCAAGGCCACCAGCCGATCCACGGCCTTTCTTATGGCAGCGATTGCGTTTTCGATGGGCCGGTGATCCCCCTTTTCCAGGGCCTGGGCCATCTCCGCGACCATGGGATTGTCAGGATTGACGTCGAATCCGGCGCAGAACGCATCCGATCCCTCCCCGGTGACGATCACGGCACGGGGCAAGGGTCCTTCGGCCAGGTTGCGGGCGGCGGCTTCCAATTGGACGAACATCTCCCGGTTGCAGGCATTCAACCGTCCGGGCCGCCGGAGAACCATCACGGCCAGCGCCCCCCTTCTTTCCAAAAAGACGCCTTCCGAACGCATGGCTACCCTCCTTTACAGATTTTCGGCATCAACGGAATATGGGGCACCCCTTTTAACAAGCAGCGGTATGAAAAAGGGCAAGCGTCTGCGTCATGGAATAAATGGAGGTGGGCATAGGTGATTTGAACCGGTTCGAAGCGTTCAACTCTTGTCGGAGTCCTTTTTACCTTTAAACCCCGGGTAGAGTTGCTTGATGCATTCCGGGCATATGCCGTGGCTGAACTCCGCTTCGGAATGGTCCCGCACGTACACCTCCACCTGTTCCCAGTAACCTTCGTCGTTCCTGATCTTTTTACAATTGCTGCAGATCGGCAGCAGGCCGCTCAGGGCCTTGACATCCTTGAGCGCTTTTTCAAGCTGCTGTTTCTCATTCCGCAGGGCCCGGTTTTTTTCACTCAGCAGGCGGCTGAATCGCGTTCGCGACGATTCCAGCCCGAAACCGACAATGGAGATGATCGTCAGTGTAATGAGAAAACGGGAAATCGTAACCCCGCTGTAAACGTGTCCGTCAAACCAGCCCGGCAGGAACAGGATAACGATCAGGCAGGCGTAAAAGAGAATCGTCCAGATGATTCCTTCCCGCTTACCGAAAAAGAAAAAAAACAGCAGGGGTGCAATCAGCGCCCAGAAAAGCACGGTTTCTTCTCCGGCACCAATCGAGACGCTATAGCATAAACCGAGGCTGATCAACGCGTGTGACGCCCGATAAATCGTTTGATCGGCGTCCCATCTTTTCAGGGCGGCCAGGCTGGCGGTCATGACCGCAATGACGGCCAGATTGATGGGAATCTCTTTGAAATTTCTCTCGGTGGCGTTGATCGCCGTGAGGATGGTAAAGGCCACAACGATGATGACGGCGCACAAGGTGTAAAGGAAGCGCTTTCTCTGCCGTTCCGTCGATGACGTCGCTTGCATGTTTGAACCCCTCTATCGGGCGGGCCGGAAGGCGCATCGGCCGCAGTTCAAAAGGCTTTGCTCACCGCGATATCCATGATCATGCCGCGATATTCGCGATCCTCTTCATGGTACCAGTTGCGCCCTTCGTCCAGCAGGTAGCCCTCCAAACCGATGCGTCCGGAAAAGTCCTCCGCGAATTGATGGTGGAGAGAAACCTTGAGAGAAACCTTTTGCTTCTCATCGATAAAAGAGGGATCGTTCTCTTCGTAATCGTTTTTCAAGACCATCAGGTAGTAAAGACGCGAACTGAGAGCGTTTTCCGGGGACAACGCCAATCGTACCGTCAGATCCGCCAGGAATTCGTCGCCGTATCCGGCCCGGTCTTCGGTGGCCAGTTGCAGGTTGTCCGCCTGGAATTGGCACTTACCCCGGAAAATACCCTGACCGCTGAGCGAAGCCTCCCATTTATCCTTGAAGTAGTCCACGCCGATGCCGGCCAGAAAGAAGTCGCCCTCCTGATAGTACTCCTGGCTCTCCATCTCATCGGTGCCGTAAAAGGCCATCTCTCCGAAAATCCGTCCCAGCCAGACGTCGGTAAAGGCGTAAAAGCCCTCGGCCGTGATGTTGAAAATGTCGCCGGGATCGTAATTTTGGGCGGTGTCGCTGAAATCGTATTCTCCCCGCCACAGGTATCCGAAACCCACACCGATGCCCCAGCGTTCTTCCTGCCTGGCCATGGTGAAGGTGGGATTGACGTTGAAGCCTTCCCCGTAGCGGGAAATGTCCACCAGATCGGGATCCAGCAGCAGGTTGCGCTCCTCGCTGTCCAGGTCGGTTTTGCCCGTGGGCAGGTTGAAATCCAGGCCGAAGAGAACATCCACGGGGAATTTCTCCAAGACGGCATAGGAGAAGTTGAGTTTGGTATCCACCGCTGTGGTCAGGGAGTCTTTCGAGGCGTTCGACGGATCGATGCGTGTGTTGACAAAGGCGCTGAGCACCTGCATGGAAAAATCCCCGTGGACCCCGTCGATGGTCACCGGGATATAGGTCTGGTTGCCCCGGTCATTGCTGTCGCTGTCCCACCAGTTGGTGCTCAGGCCGGTCTGCACGCTGATGTCCATGGCGTGTGTTATGCCAAATCCGCTTAGAATCAGGGTTGCTATCAGAATCCATCGAAAACAAATCATCATAGCTATCCTTTTCGCTGATGGTCTCTTAAAAGCATAACGAGTATAAATACCACAAACAACGAGAAAACCGGTCAACAGTTTTCGTTGCTCAGACCATTGCAGTTCTCATCCACCTGCAGGTCATCACAAATCTCCTCCGCACCGGGGTTAATCCTTGGATCACTGTCGTTACAGTCCACCGAGGCGGGGTAGCCGTCGCCATCTTCATCGATATAGTCCAGCGAATTGATGCGTCGGTCCCGCTGTTCCACATCCGCTGGCGTCCGCACGCGCTTGAGCACATTGGGCTGGCTCAGGCTGTTGCTCAGCGACGTCCGCTTGCGCACGGATCGAAGCAGCGCGGCGGGCTGCTTTGGTGGCACGCCGTACAGTCCCAGGCGGCGAAGCTCCTTTAGGGCATCGGCCGCCGGTTTCAATCCGGGATCGGCCTGGACCGCCTTCTCATAGTAAGCACCAGCCTGATCGTACATCTGCATGTCACTGGCGTTGAGCCCCATGAAAAAGGAAAACAATGCCCGGGCGTTGGTCGTCATGGGAACGCGCAGGGCCGCTTTTTCACCCTCGCTCAAGGCAATTTCAAGCCGTTCGACGATGGAAAAAAGAATCTGCTTTTCTATCCGAAACAGGGTGTTGACCAGTCCGTCCACGCCGGGCAGCGGCTGGAGACTTCCCTCCGGAACGTTCAACAAGTTGGGATCGATCCGGATCGGAATGTCCAAGTCCCCACCGGTCTCGCCGGCCTGCTGCCCCGAGGCACCGCCTTCGAAGATCGCTCCGCCCACAAAAAAGCGGGCACCCAGCAGGCGGCCCAAACGGGGGGCCGTTCCCGGCTCGACCAGACCGGAAGCACCAAGACCGAGTTCTTCGATCACGGCCTGCAGCTTGATCCGCTCTACCACAATCAGGCCTTTGACTTTGGACAGATCGGTGACGAGCATGTAGGCCAGCCCTTTTCGCAGTACATCGAGGGTAGGCTGTCCCGTTGTATTCGAAAAGTAGGACACCGCGAGCGTGTTGTCGCGCATCTGGGCGCCATCCAGGGACGATTCCCGGGCCAGTGCCTGCCGGGCCCAGTTCCGCTCCTTTTCGGTGACCACCTGGCCGGCCTGGGCCATCGACACCACCAGCAAACAGCATAACCATCCGGCCAGAAATGCACACGCGCTTCGGTTTCTCATCTCTGCGACTCCTTTGCGTTTAGACGACACATCTTCAACACCCTGGTCCGGCATCCTCTGGGCACAGAAAACCTGTCCATCGGGCCACGGGGAGTTTCAGCGTACAGGAGGGGGCAAGGTACCATCCCGACCAGCTATCGTCGGTGTGACCAGCTATCGTCGGTGTGGCGACCGTATTTCATATACCCGCCGAACGGGAAACTGTCAATAAAATAGGGAGAAAACTCAGGGATTCCGTATGATTAGAAAAGTATGAGCACAATCGGGTTGCCCGAAAACAGGGATTTTTCTCAAACGAGCCAGTTACAGTTCAACTTTAATACGTCCCACAGCCGCCTCCACCGCCTCCAGGATCGCGCCGGAACGTAGCACATCCACCATGATCTCCATGTCCTTGTAGAGTTCGCGGTCCCGGTCCATGGTTGGCACATGGCCGCGGATCACCCGGTAGGCCTCGCGGGTGCCCTTTCCGGCCTTCAGCTGCCTGTTCTCAGTGAGCAGGTCATAAGCCTGGGCCGCGCAGAGCAGTTCGATGGCAATGACGGTTTCCACGTTGGTGAGGATTTCACGGCTCTGGCGGATGCCGATGGTTCCCATGCTCACATGGTCCTCCTTGTTGGCCGACGTGGGAATGGAATCGACGCAGGCCGGGTGGGCCAGCACTTTGTTCTCGGACACCAGGGCCGCGGCGGCGTACTGGCCGATCATGTAGCCGGAGTTGATGCCGCCCTGCCGGGTCAGAAAAGCGGGCAGTTCGCTGAGCTGGGGGTTGACCAGGCGCTCGATGCGCCGCTCGGAGACGCTGCCCAGTTCCGCCAGCCCCATGGAAAGGTAGTCGGCAGCCATGGCCACCGGCTGGCCGTGGAAATTGCCGCCCAGGCGCACCTCCTCCGTATCGGGAAAAATCAGCGGATTGGTGGTGGTGGAATTGATTTCGATGTCGATGACCCGGCGCGCATGGGCCACGGCATCCTTGCTGGCGCCGTGGATCTGGGGAGCGCAGCGCAGGGTGTAGGCATCCTGGACCCGGGCGCACCCTTCGTGGGAAGAAACGATTTCACTATCCGCCGTGAGGCGCAGCATGTTGTCCGCGGTCACCAGCTGGCCGGGATGGGGACGCACCTGGTGGATGCGCGGGTCGAACTCGCTGTTGGACCCCATGAGCACTTCCAGGGTCATGGCGCAGGCGATGTCTGCCATCTTGGACAGGCGCACTGCATCGTGCACCACCAGGGCACCGATGGCGGTCATCACCTGGGTGCCGTTGATCAGGGCCAGTCCTTCGCCGGCAGCCAGGGCCAGGGGCACCAATCCGATTTTTTCCAGGGCCGCTGCCCCCAAAATTCGCTCACCATCGTAAAAAGCCTCGCCCTTGCCGATGAGCACCAGCCCCAAATGGGCCGTGGGCGCCAGGTCGCCGCTGGCCCCCACCGACCCTTTTTCGGGAACCACCGGCGTGACGCCACGGTTGAGGAATTCCAACAGGTAGCGAACGGTCTCCATGCGGCAACCGGAATACCCCAGGCACAGATCGTGGATCCGCAGGGCCATGATGGCCCGGACCACGGGTTCGGGCAATGGATTGCCAACCCCGGCAGCATGGCTCATCAGGATGTTCTCCTGCAGCCGCCGAGTGTCTTTCTCGGAAATAGTCACGTTGCACAAGGCCCCGAATCCGGTGGTAATGCCGTAAATCACCTTTTTTTCCCGGACCCAGCGTTCGATCAGGGCGCTGGTGCGGGCCACGCGCGACGCTCCGGCCTCGGAAACCACAACTTTCCGGTCAAACCGGGAGACCTGCACCAGGTCTTCGATGGTCAGATTCTCTTTGTCCAGCAGCAGTTCGTTCATGGCTGTTATTCCCCGTTCATGGATTGGACGCTATTTTTCCTTCATTGAAAACATCCCGTCTACTGCGATCTCGACAGCCTCGTCGTCGGCCAGGAAAGGCAGCGTGATCTGATCGCCGTTGTCGTTTTCCCGGTTGTAGGCGGCGGCCACCGCCATGGCGTTGGGGTTTCGGGCCCAGTTGCGCCGGGCCACCCCGCCCATGACATCCCAGTTCACGGCGCTGCGGATGATCCCGTCCACCCGCCGGCTGCCGTCCAGAACCAGGCCGAAACCGCCATTGACCGCCTTGCCGATGCCGGTGCCGCCGCCGTTGTGCAGCGCCACCAGGGACATCCCCCGGGCGGCATTGCCCGCGAAACAGTGGGTAGCCATGTCCGCGGTGACGTTGCTGCCGTCGTTGATGTTGGCCGTCTCCCGGAAAGGCGAATCCGTGCCGCCGGGATCGTGGTGGTCTCGGCCCAGCATGATGGGACCGATCTCTTTGCTTCTCACCATGGCATTGAAAGCCAGGGCGATTCGCATGCGGCCCGCGGCGTCCTGGTAGAGAATTCTGGCCTGGCTGCCGACCACCAGACGGTTTTTGCCGGCGTCGCGAATCCAGACATGGTTGTCACGGTCAGCAGGGCGCCGTTCGGGATCGATGCAAGCCATGGCGGCCCGGTCGGTTTTTTCCAGATCATCGGGATCGCCGCTTAGGCACACCCATCGGAACGGGCCGTAGCCATAGTCGAAAATGGGCCCCATGATGTCTTCGAAATAGGAGGGGAAGACAAAGCCGTCCTTGACGTCCCGGCCGTTTCTGGCCACGTCGGTGACGCCAGCGTCGAAAACGGCCTTCAGAAAGGCGTTGCCGTAATCGAAGAAGTAGGTACCCCGCTCCGTAAGGGTGCGAACCAGCCCGATGTGCACTTTGAGGCTGGCATCCACCAGCTTCCGGAAGGTTTGGCGATCCTCGGCCAGCAGCCGGGTGCGCTCCTCGAACGAAACCCCCTGGGGGCAGTAGCCGCCGTCGTAGGCCACATGGCAGGACGTCTGGTCGGACAGCAGATCCACGGGAACCTGTCTGTCGGCCAGGTATTGCAGCAGGTCGACCACATTGCCGTCGTAGGCGATAGACAGGGTCCGTTTTTCATCTTTGGCCTTGTTCGCCGCCGCCACGATATCGTCCAGGTCGCTGGAAACCATATCGACCCATCCCTGGCTGTGGCGAGTGTCGATGCGCGATTTGTCCACCTCGGCGATGATGGAAACGGCCCCGGCGATCTCGGCCGCCTTGGGTTGGGCGCCGCTCATGCCCCCCAGGCCCGAGGAGACGAAAAGCAGCCCGGCCAGGTTGCCGTCGGACGGCACCCCGCACATCTTGCGGCCGGCTCCCAGCAGCGTATTGTAGGTCCCGTGGACGATGCCCTGGGGGCCGATGTACATCCAGCCGCCGGCGGTCATCTGGCCGTAGGAAGAAACCCCCATCTGGGCGGCGACTTCCCAGTCTTCCGGGTTGTCGAAAAGACCTACCAGGAGGCCGTTGGTGATGATCGCCCGCGGCGCGTCCGGTGCGGAACGGAACAGGCCCAACGGGTGGCCCGACTGCATCACCAGGGTCTGGTCGTCGGTCAGCGCCTGCAGGTATTTTTTGATCAGCCGGTACTGCATCCAGTTCTGGCAGACGCTGCCGGTCTCGCCGTAGGTGACCAGTTCGTAAGGGTAAAGGGCCACCTCGAAATCCAGATTGTTGTCGATCATCAACTGCAGGGCCCTGCCGGCCAGGCAATTGCCCTCGTATTGGTCGATGGGCAGGGCCCGAATGGCACCTTCCGGACGAAAGCGATAGCCATAGATGCGGCCCCGCGTTTTCAGCTCTTGGAGGAACTCCGGAATCAGCTCGGCATGATGCGCTTCGGGGATATAGCGCAGGGCGTTTTTCAGGGCCACGACCGTCTGGCCACGGGTAAGCCGGAAACCCCGATCCGGTGCCCGCCGGATACCCGGTTGAAAGGTGGGCATGGGCGGCAAAGGACGGTCCAGATAAATTTTCATGGCGCTGGAAGTATCGGTTGGGGTGGGCATGATGGCATCCTTCGTTAATCGGGCAGCCGTATGCTGCGTTAAAGGTGTATCTCCATCTGATAGGTTTGTAACAACCTGCTTTCCAGACGAATTCGTAAAAGCTCCGAGGTCAAGGCTTGCAAGTCCCAAGGAAGGGGACGCACATAAACGTACTTCGCACTGACGAGGGATGAAGCGCAACGCAGATATCGGTTGTTTTCCGAATTCATCATTGTTCTAGCATTAAATGCAGGCTGTACCCCTGTCAAGCAAAGAACCGGGTCCGGCCATTTGCTGTTTCGCTGTGTTTGCATTGCCGGCGACAGGCCATGACGCCGGTAACGGACCGCCGGGTTTTCAGGCCCTCGAAAATATGATAATCAATTTTGACAGTCTCGCAAAAAGTCACAGACTCATCATGCCGGACTTGATCCGGCATCCAGAACATGTTGAAATAACTGGATTCCGGCATACGCAGGAATGACGGCAACTTGCGATTTCCGACTTTTTGCGATTTAATCAATTTTCTTCCTGGCGTATCCCTTATCGATTTCCGGATTGCGAAAACACAAAGAGGTTCCTATGGCCACCAAACCCACCGATCAATGCATCGTCCTGCCCTTTCAACCTGCAAACCCGAACCCTTTTGACGGCAGCGGCCTGGCCCTGCATTTTCTCATCGGCAATGTTCTGGTCCTGCACGACGGCCTCAAGGAGATGTGGTTCGGCTGGCGGGTGGGAAAGATCTTTCCCCGGCAGAAAATGCTTCAGGATTACTGCCGCGATGCCAGCATCCAATTGGATCTGGTCCAGGTCAGCCTTTCGCAGAAAGTTCGTTTCTGGATCTATGGCAGCTATACGGAAGATACCGTGTCCGTGAACCTTTTCGACGCCCAATCGCCTGAAAAAACAGCGCAGTCCACCGAATTGCCGATTTCGGTCGACGACGGGCTGGTTCGATTACGCAGCCAGTTCATCCAGTGGCTGGATTCTTCGGGACTCGCCATGGAGCAGGCGCAAGCCCAGGCGGCCCTCTGGCCTGAAACCGTTGGCCGCAAGGGCCTGGATGCCGTGGGACGCGCACTGGAGCGTTTTTATATCTACTCGTCCTACGGAGGCGACGGTTCAATAGATCTCGCGCCGTTCGAGAGGGCCGCCGCCATTGCGCCGGACTCGTTCATGGCACAGGACCTTTACGGCTGGGCGCTTTACCGCAACAAAGACTATATAATGGCAAAAATCGCTTTTCTCAAATCCTTGAGAGTCAACCCGGCAGGCGCCGGGGCCATGTCCGGCCTGATGTGGTGCGGGGTCTATGCCAAGGACCTGGAAGAAGCCATGTTCTGGTCCGGCCGCAAGGCCGATGCCTGCCGCCAGGATGTGGCCGCCGCGCGCGAAGCCGGCCGCCGCAGATATGAGAAGGCCAACTCTTAGTGCACCTATACATAAATACGATGGCATTCGATTGCCGCTGCATCGCATCCCGGCTCGCGGCGTTGCTCGGCGCGTAAATAGGCTTTGGCTATTCACGCTTCTCGCGCCTTGCGATCCGAGCGCAGCAACAATCTCGATACGTCACCGTATTTACGAACAGGTGCACTTAGCCGGGAAAAACTCCGGGCCATGCGAAGCTATCCGTTCAAAACCCTGCGATCCCGGTTGACCGTCCTGCTGATCACGCCGGTGGTGGTGATCCTGCTGACAGGCGGCATATGGGGCTTCATCCATGCGCGCAATACCATGCTGGGGCAATGGACCGAGCATGTCATGCTGCAGCTTGAACAGGCGGCCCACACAATCGAAGCCGGACTTTCCCGGCCCATGGAGTTGATGAAGATATTCGGCCAGAGCGGTGTCGACGGAACATCCGCCGACCTGCCGGAAGTTCTGGTCGACAAACTTCGAACACTTCCGGGCGTGGTCGCGGTGAACGTAAACTGGCACGGCGTTCCGGGCGCTTTGCAGCCGAAAACCCGGCATAAAGGACCGAGCAGAGGCCGATTCATGCGATTCCATCGGGGAACGTTCACCCGAATCTTGCCTCCCGTGGTCGATGAAACCACCGGGGAACAAACCGTCTCCATCAACATGATCCTGATGGATGCCGACGACACGCCGGTGGGCAATCTCGAAATCGTTCTGCTTTTCGAGGCCCTGGTCGCCCATATCACCTCCGATCCCTGGTGGCAAAACCACACGGCGTGCATCGTCGACCGGAAAACGGGCAAAATGGTGCTGGCCAGCGGCCTGATGCGAGGCCGCAACCAACTCGGTGATAACGGAGACCGGTTGGAACAAACCGTAAAAGACGCACTCGGAGAAAAATCCGCGGGTACGGTGTGGGGGCAGGGTCAGCCCCCGGAACGTATCGCCGGCTACCACAGCCTCGATACCTTTCCCTGGGCCTTTGTGGTTTTTGCCGACGGCAGGACGATCCTTGCACCGATCATCCATTTCCGGAACGGTTTCATCATCGGCGCAGTCGTCCTGATCCTGACCATCTTCGGCATTATCCGGTTTAACGTGGACCGCATCTCTTCCACCGTCAAGCGCCTTTCCCAGCAGGCCGTTGCGATTGCCGACGGCGATTATAAGGAGAAAATCGAGGTGACCGCCCGGGACGAAATCGGACTGCTGGCCAACAGCTTCAACACCATGATCGACGGTCTGCGCGAAAGGGACGCCATCCGCAATACTTTCGGTATGTATGTCGATCCGGATCTTGCCCGCACCCTGCTCAGCAAACCGCAGGCCGACCGCTTGGGAGGTCGGCGACGGGACGTGGCTGTTCTGATGGCGGACATCCGCGGATTCACCCCCATGACCGAAAAAATGCCTCCTGAGAAAACCGTCGACATCCTAAATCGTTATTTCTCGGCGATCATCCCGCTGATTCAACAGCATAGAGGCATTATCGTGGATTTTATCGGCGACGGCATCCTGGCATTTTTCGAACCTTTCGAAGAAACGCTGGACACTGCTGCACAGCGCTGCTTACAATGCGCCTTTGCCATGCAGGATGCCATGAATCGGCTCAACGAGGAGTTGACCCAACACGAACTGCCCGATCTTGCCATGGGCATCGGCATCAACTGCGGGCCGGTGGTGGTCGGCAACATCGGATCTGAAAGACGCAAGAAATACGGCATCGTGGGATCGGCCGTCAACATCACCCAGCGGATCCAGGGGCAATCCCGTGCCGACGAGGTGGTGATTTCAGAAGCGGTGTACCGTCTCATCCGATCCGATGTGGCGGTCTCGCGAACCATCTCGACCGCTCTGAAAGGGGTGGCATCGGAGATGCAGTTGTACGCCGTTTACCCCAACAAAGAATCGAACCAGGAATAGAGGAAGTGGAATTTATGGAAGATCGATCAAATTTGCTGATGGCCTGTGTGAAAAGCGCCCTGGCCGCGGGAAGGGCCATCCTGGAGGTGTATGACGGACCGGACATGCAGGTGGAAAAAAAATCGGACGACTCGCCCCTCACCCTGGCCGACCGCCGCGCCCACGACATCATCATGAAAGGCATAGGCAATTTGGACATCCCCGTTCTCAGCGAGGAAGGACGGAATATTCCCTTCGGGGAGCGCAGCCAGTGGCCGCGCATGTGGGTGGTCGACCCGTTGGACGGCACCAAGGAATTCATCAAACGCAACGGCGAATTCACGGTCAACATCGCCCTTGTGGAAGAGGGTGTTCCCACCCTGGGGGTCGTCTTCGTGCCGGTGTCGGACTGCCTTTATTTTGCCGACCTTGAGAAGGGTGCGTTTAAAATCGAACGTTGCCATGAGGCCGGCATCGACGAAAAGCTGATCAATTGTATCGGTGAAATAAAGACCTTGATCGATCAAGCGGTCCGCCTGCCCGTGGCACGGGAGAAGGAACGGCCCTTCACGATCATGGGCAGCCGCTCCCACGCCACGCCCGAACTGGAAGCCTATGTGGAAGAGATGCGCCGCAAGCACGGCGAGGTGAATTTCATTTCAGCTGGCAGCAGTCTGAAAATCTGCCGGGTGGCCGAGGGCGCGGCCGATATCTATCCCCGTCTGGGCCCGACCATGGAATGGGATACCGCCGCCGGCCAGGCCGTCGCCGTAGCCAGCAGGGCGCAGGTCGTCCGCCACGACGACGGCACGCCCCTGGCCTATAACAAAAAAGATCTGCTCAACCCCTGGTTCATCGTCGAGAGAAAAAACGCTTGACTTGAAATGCCCTGCCCCTCTATATGTAGGGACACTTTTCGGGCGATTAACTCAGCGGGAGAGTGCCACCTTCACACGGTGGAAGTCACAGGTTCAAATCCTGTATCGCCCACCAAAAAAATCAAGGGGTTAGCGATTTTTCGCTAACCCTATTTTTTTGAAATGTGTCAGGATTGTGACAAAAAAATTCGGCCGAACCCTGTCAGTTGGGTTTAGACTTCTCATTTTCCCCGAATATCTGTTCTTCCAACGCCGTCGCAGCATCCGGGTTTCTGTCTTTAAGCAGGTGTGAATAGACGTTCAGGGTCACCGTCGGGCTCGAATGACCGAGTTGATTCTGAATGTATTTGATGTTCCTGCCCTGGGCCAGCTGGATCGACGCGTAGCTGTGGCGCAAAGCATGGAATTTCACCATGGGGATTTTGGCTTTTTCCAGGGCGGGATTGAAGTACCGGCCCACCATATTGTTGTGGTTCATCGGGTTGCTTATGGTTCTATTTTAGATTCTCCAGTCGTCACTGATGATTCCGATATGACTGAATTGGCAGATCAATTTACAATAGAAGTCTGGGGGATTTTGGATTTGCTTGAAATAATGAAAGAAAATGGGCATGCCACAAAAAGCCAAATAAAGGCCTTAATTGAATTTCTAGAATACAATAACGATTTACCCTATCCATCATTTAAGAAAAAGGCAGTTTAAAAATTTAATATTATTTTTTAATTGGGGAATACGGGGGTGGGATGGCCTGCAATATAGCAGAGTGCGGCCTTATCGGGCCTTTTAGTACAGGCTTTCTCATATTCAAGCGTTCAGGGAGTTGGCCGCGATGATTTTCTGGAACCCATCCAGGTATTCTGGATAGCGGGTCGATAAAAAACGCACGATTTTTCCGTTGTCCAGCAGGCGCGACAGGAATCCACAGCAAAGCACGAGGTTCAAGGTATCATTTTGCACGATGCGAACATCGAAAATATCTTACAGTATTATTTTTTTGCTATCTTACGAACCATCAATTCTCGTTTTTTCGGGGGAAGACGGCTTTTTCCTTAACTTTCGGTTTGAAATATTCCGATCTATCCCTCGGAAGCCAATAAAAGTCCCAGAATCGTTAAATATTGGTACACCGCTGGTTTCCAATACTACCCGGCAACCGTTTTTATGCAGGTTCACGTTTTCGATTGCTTTTAGGGGGCTGCCTTCTGCCTTTAGTTTCCGAAACACCCGCTTTATTCGTTCGGCCTCGTTTTTTGGCATGAAATCGAATGGCTTTTTCCCAAGGATTTCTTCAGGTAAATATCCTAAAAGTTCATATACAATTGGATTGGAGTATGTGTATGTGCCGTTAGCGTCTACTTCCCACAACCAATCGCTGGTTACTTCAGCCAGCCTTCGAAATTTTTCCTTTTCTCTTTTCAATTCTAAGGTTCTCTTTAAAGTATTAATTTCATTTGACGCTTCCTTTAGCTCCTCCAGCAACCTTACATTTTCCAACTCAATCCGTTTTCGTTCAGTAATATCCCGGAATATTTCAATAATTGAAAGGCTCCCATCAGGATTCTCAAAAAACGTATCGATCAGATCGTATGTCTTTTTAGTCTTTGGCGAATACCAATCTCTTCGTATAGTTTCACCTGAAAATACTTGGGGATTTTTGCACCAAGAGCAGACGGTTCGTTTTCCAAGAAAATATTCATAACATTTTTTTCTTTTATAATCCCCAAAATCTATTTCCATTGCCGAATTTGCATATTGTATTGAATGGTCTTCGTTGATTATACAAACACCATCAGCCATAGCATCAAAAACTTTTTTCATTTTTTGTATCTCATTTTGAATGAAAGTATGTGAACAACCTTCCAAAAACGCCTTGGCATCCTCGAAATTATTGAACAGCATGGTATTGACTGGTGAGTTTTTATTAACCATACGATATGATTTCATTAAATTATGTTGGAACCGCCTTGGCGCAAAAACCGATACAATAACATTGCTTAACCGTTCACGTCGGAAGACTTCACTACAATAGTCGGATACCTCTCTAAATCCTTGAAGGGTTACTTTTGCGTCATCTAAAGCACTAAGGTCAATCAGTTCAGGCATGCCTGGAGTCCATTCACTTCCTTCATAGACCCCTTTCCAAGCTCCAATGACCTCATCATCCGACACAGTTCCTTTATAACTGGCCGTCAAATATTGTCTCTTCTGGTCGATTTCAATTATTATCGGCATGCTACAGCATCCAGATGATTAGCGGTTTCAATCACGCAAATATTATATGGGACAAATTTACCAAAAACAATTTGGAGTTACAAATGGTAAAATATAAGCTCAAGTTCGAGTTGTTCTCATCCTTCATCTGTTTTTGTAAATGCTCTTATCTGCACCGGGTGCGGACTCAGAAAGGAGTGACTGGATCTGGTGGTCATTCAATGGATACATGGTATTTCGACAGGGCCGGAAAACATGTATCCACTGTCTATCTGACAAATTTGATCATGGATCGTTAATAGCAAGAGTACCTGGGCATTGCTGGAATTGAAATATGGTCAGTACAATCTTTGTAGCGTCTTCAGACACAAAAAACCATTAGTTCAACTAAGGGTTTTTTAGGAAAAATTCGGTGTATACAATGGCTACACTCAACAATATGATGTAACAGTTCGTTACATTGCTGCACTGTAATAAATTGGTACACGAACTAACTTAACAATGACATAAATGGCGTTTTATTATGAATCGGCATTTCATTGTTTTGACCGCAATCTTCTCTGTTTTGATACTGATACCTGTGAATTCAATGAGCTGTGCTGGTTCAATAAAAACAGGTCATGATTTATACAATAGCTTGTTGCTGATGGATAAAATTTCAAACGCTGAAGAACTTTCGATCATCAATAATGCAGTCTGCTTTATTGGTAGATTTATCCAAAGCATCTATCTAATACAGGACACCTGTCAGGATAAGATATTGTCAATAAATATAAGCGAAAAAGAGCTTATTGAGCTTGCCAAACTTATGAATCAAAAATGTTTGGATCTGCCTGATGAAGGAATCGAAATAACTCAGGCGATAATGATATATCAAAGATGGGCCAAGAATAACCCTGATAAACTATACGATACCGCAAAGGTTTGTTTTTTTATGTCATGTGTTGAAGCCTACGGATTTGAGATGCCAATAAAAAAACTGTAGGAATTAGTCTCTATAAATAAAGCAGTAGGCTTTTGTACTGACCGTATGCGTTAAAGAGTTCCATATCAGGAATGCTCATTGGTCATGCACCATTGGCACCTCCAAAATTCCTGATATTGTTGGAGGGGTTCTTGGGAAAGGACCCCTCCAACACAACATTCCTATTATACCTCCCCAATTTAAAGATACATTAAGATCGGACCAGGTCTTGCCAGACTTGTGATAAGTAAATGGATAGCTGCCGGTCCAGCCCGTCCTGAAAACATTTAATTGCCAACAGCTATGCGAATCCCAGGTAGTTACCGACCTTTTGGATAGCCAGTTGGAATATGGTCATAGGGAAGTCTTGAGGGATGGCATTGCTATCTTCACCGGCGTAGGAACTGATGACGCTTGGGATACATTAAAAATATATAACTTGATACTTCGCTCTTTGGATAAATTCTTTTAGCTGTCCTCAATCAGCTATGTTCAAAATACGTTAATGAATGCTATATATCTTTCAAGTTGATGAAACGCTTTTATTGACATTTTCTAAGAGTTGTGGACGTTTAAATGCTCCCCCTGCTCTTGACCATAGGTGTACTGTATATATTCGCAATCGGCGTTGGCCGCTTGAGTGCCGCTTTGGGAATTCCCCGCGTTACCGGATACCTTTTAGTGGGTCTGGTGGCCGGCCCCTATACCGCTGAGATTTTAGGGTTGCCCGCTATCGTTACAAAGGCACAACTTGCCAAACTTTCACCGCTGCACGATATGATTCTCAGCTTGATTGTATTTACCATCGGCGGCAGTTTTCGTTTGAAAACCATTCGTAAAATCGGATCGGGGCTATTTCGTCTCAGCGCATTTGAAATCGGCTTGAGCGCACTTCTTGTCTGGGTGGGGACCCTGTTAATGGGGGCTTCGCCGCTGGAAGCAGGCTTCCTTTCCGTGATGGCGATCACCACTGCTCCGGCCGCCACCCAAATGGTAATGCGCGAATATCAATCGCGGGGATCACTGACCGACACCATTCTGCCGCTCATCGGTATAAACAATCTACTATCGATCATCGCTTTCATATTGCTGATGCATTACGGCTTATCTACTTCCCCGCCATTTTGGAAAACGATGATCCAACTTTTGGGTCCTCTCGGATTGGGTGTACTTGCTGGAACATTTGTCGCTGTCATGGATCAGCGTCTCACCCGTCAGGTGGAACGACAAATGTTAGTATTGGGGGCTGTTGCTCTCGCCACCGGTGCAGCTTCGTATTTCCACTTATCAGCTATGCTGAGCATCTTGGTCGCCGGCGTCGTTGCCGTGAACGCCGCCCCCCACGGTCCGCGAATGCTCGAAGAACTATCGGGAATCGATTATCCATTTTATGTGCTGTTTTTCATCATGGCAGGAGCAGAACTCCATATCGAAGCCCTTTTCCATATGGGGGTCATCGGTTTGGTTTACATAGTTGCACGGAGCGTGGGAAAATTCATTGGATGCCGTACAGGGGCCAGGATGGCTGGGATGAATATTACGATCAGAAATTGGCTGGGCCCAGCCATGCTGGCACAAGCCGGCCTGGTAATCGGTTTATCAAACGTTTTGGCGAAGGAGTGGCCAGGTCCTGGCAAGAATCTACAGACGTTGATCCTGGCATCGGTGGTGGTGTTCGAAATGGTTGGCCCCCTGCTTACCCGCACTTCGCTGGTCAATGCTGGTGAGATAACGGTTTTGAATCTACTCGGAAAGCGCAGTCCGGTGGGCTATGGCGATGGCTTGCGACGGGTCTTCGGCGAATTTGTGAGATCCTTGGGTCTTTCTCCCATTGTGCGACGGAATCTGCCAGGTGATATCCGGGTATCCCACATCATGCGTCACAACGTGGAGGTATTATCCCACAGGGCGCCGTTCGACGAAGTCGTTAAGACCCTTGGCCATTCCAGCTATGACAGCATACCGGTAGTCAATGACAGTGATGAGCTTATTGGGGTTGTGAAATTTGCCGATGTTTCGGATACCCTTTTCGATCCGGGCCTGAGACATATAGTCGTCGCGGCTGATATCGCCACCGATGTCTACCTTAAAGTGACCCCGGAAGATACCCTTCAAACGGCTATACTCAAACTGAAAAATCACCCACGGGCCACCTTCCTGCTGGTGGTGGCACAGGGCAATCCCTCCATGTTGGTGGGCATCGTGAGCCACAATGATTTGCTGGCAGCCCAATTGCACTATCCTCGATAGCCAACGATCGATAGTCCGCGAAAATGAATCTCGATGTATAAAGGCGGATACACGCATGGTTAAAATCGTTGGAATTACAGAAACTTGCAATCTCTGGAATTCAGGCTAACCTCATTCAATCCCATATCTTGTGGTCGGCCATTATTCCCAATTATTGCAGCTTACAATTACAAACATGGCATGCCGCCCGAAACTTTCATTGTTCAGATTTGTAAATGGATACCTGCCGATCCAGCCCAGTCCGAAAACGTGCTATTGCCAAAAGCTACTTGCCACTGGCGCAGGTACGAACACTATAGAGTGAAGAACCTTATAACAGGAGGGATAATACCTAAAATTTGATAAAATATTTCCCTACCCTCCAATCATTTCGGCATTTTTGATTTTGGTCGGAATATGATTTTGTTGAAGTGAAGGTCAGGCGTTGAGCTTTTGCAGTTGTTTGCGCGCTGCGTCGCGGACCGTTTTGTCGGAATCGTTATCGATGACCTTTTTGAGAACGTCTATGTTGGTCTCTTCCTTGACGGCAGATTTTCTTACCTTGGGATCTGAGCGAGCAATTTTAGGAAGAAAAATGTCTCTGAACTTCATACGCGATTTGCCCTCCTTTGTTTGCTTTTTTTTATTTCGTATAATGCGAACATTCGTCTTTCAATGGGGTGAAGACTGTATTTTGACAGCCAAACCGTCGAAACTTGCGCAGACTGGTTTTGTGCAAGTTTTCCGGGGTCATAGAGATGAGTAAGCGCCTCACTGAAGCCATTCAAAATACATGCTTTACAGTATATGCAAATGGGTATCCCTGGCGAATTGTTTAAATCGATTCGCAAGGGTTTTTTACGTTTTCAATCTCCCGGTCCTTATTTTTCTGATTTAGTGTGCAAATAATTCTGAGATAGTGAGCAAATTTACAGCGTGTTTGATACAGGTACAGGGGTATAGGGGGGGTTGACTATTCCAACAAAACGGAATGCGGGGATCTGATGCGACTTTTGTGATACTTTGATTAGACGTTCCTGATACTTATGTGATCCGCGCGGCGTGTGCCGAGGCGGATTTTCTATTCCAGAAAAATGGTCTGTTTACGGCATCGCGGAACAAATTTTTGCACTCTATTCCAGAAATTAGAACCGGGGGTTTTAAATGAATATGTTTTGATTAGTTGTGTTTGCAGTGCATATACGAAGCCCGGGTAATGACCGACCTTTCGGATAGCCAGTTGGAATATGGTCATAGGGAATTTTGAGGGATGGTATTGGTACCTTTACCGGGGCTGAAACGATTTCGGATTTAAGGGATGTGGCTATCTGTCGTTGGGCTAGTTTGGTAATTAGTTTGAGGCATCAGCATAAGCCTGCCTTGTCATCATCCCTATTCGATAAAAAGCATGCTTAAAAGTCACCCAATGGTCTACTGAACGTAAACTTGAACGGATCAGCCACCAAATAGTCGTAGGCGGGCTTTGTGTTGCCTCCCAAAGCAGAAAATGGAAGGGAAATGACGAACACCGCTCCGCCGATCACCGTCGCACAGAGACCCAATGGTCTGACCACCAAAGCATCACTTGCCATTTTCCCGGCAATGAGATCGTCGTCTTGTTCTAATTCTCCAGCAAAGCAGGCCATGCAGGGAACAGTTACCAATGCCATCACGGTCAGTAATACGATAACGTGTTTCAGAATCCCGTTCATTTTATTTCCTTCCTATCGGTGAAACGGTACCTTCGTAAAAACATCGGGCGACTGATAATGATATCGGAAGACAACAAATTTACTTTAGAGACCTTGGGCAGAATAGACTACAACCTGATCACCCGCAAAGCTCACCTGGATGTATTTCCCTTCATTACCCCAGATGCAATTTTTCAGGCCAATCGCTCCATCGCATTTGTCAGATTTTCCCAAAAGAGAGACAACCTCATCGTAACTCATACCGATTTCCAGCTGGTTATAATTTTCTGTGGTTATCTTGCTGCAGCCAACGAACAACAAGACTGCAGACAAAACTAAGAGCACTGTTTTTTTGAGCATATTGAGACTCTCTCTTGAAATAAAAAAAAGGCAGGGTCGGATTGCCCTGCCATTAAAAATTTTTCCCTACCTTCTATTTTTTAGCCCATTTATTGTTTTTCTTTTTATTCATTTTTTTCATCTGACCGGGAGGGTACTGTTTCCGGTGCTGATCATTGTAGGTATAAGGTTTATCGGTATCCATTTCGATCGACACAGAACTCCCAAGCCGAACCCTCAAATCATGAGGAAGTGATGCCGCAATTTGCCAGTTCGAACCATTGAGATAAAAATACAGGCCCCTGTTGGCGTCATGATACACAGAGGATGAAGGATAATACTCGTATTGATGTTTTGCGCGATATCCGTGAGCAGGCGCATGAGACGGTGGACCGTTCTTCTTTGCTTTCACCACAGTTGGACTCGGTTCCGCCTTCTGGTCGTTGCCCCAAGAAAAACTGAATGATCCAGCAAAAACATACGATGACAATAGAAAGAAAACTGATAAAAAAATGATACATAGAATGAATTGCTTTCGCATTATCCCCCCTTTCTGGTTTGTGATAAATTCCTGCAAGAGGGGTGCCGACAATTTCAATCATGAAAATACATATTATTACAATATGTTAAAAATTTAGGATTTAATTCAATTCATTGTCAGTAACAATAATTGTCAATGATACCGTACAAAAAAAGTAAAAATGCTGGCCTATTGAATGTGAAAAGATGCAAAAGTCTTATTTGTCCGTTCTTTTGATGAATTGTTATTAATTGAGATAAGTCAAAGTCTTGCCGTACTTGGGATATGTAAATGGATACCTGCCGATCCAGCCCAGTCCGAAAACGTGCTATTGCCAAAAGCTCTTGCCACTGGCGCAGGTACGAACACTATAGAGTGAAGACCTTATAACAGGAGGGATAATACCTAAAATTTGATAAAATATTTCCCTATCGAGTTGTCTGGATCGGCTCGTATAGGTTTTTTACGTTTTCAATTCACCGGAATGGATTTTTCTGATTTAGTGTGCAAATAATTCTGAGATAGTGAGCAAATTTACATTCTAAAATTATCATAACCTTCTGTTGTTTAAAATGAATTCCCTCCTGTTTCTGCTAAATCCTATGTCCAACGTTCCTCATTAAGGTTACCGATTAGCCGATTGCAGCACGCCGGGCATATGAACACCGTAAACGCCTACATTTTTTGCCTCAGAAATTTCTGACATATTGGTAGGATTAACCTACCGTCAACCGGCCAAACTTCTCATATTGCCAAATACAAGCCCCAACATAAATTAAATCTGTACAAAATTATGTAACGGGCGGATGGGATATGGTGACCATGAACAGACGAATTGAGGCTGTGCGTAGATTACAAAACTGCGGGACGCAACAAATGGTCGCATGGATCTTTGCTGCCAGCCTCCTGCTCTATGGCTGCCAAGCCCATACCATCAACCCATCACCAGAGCCATTGCAGACCGGAGGCGACGTTTACAGCATCCCCTTGCCATCTTCAAAACCAGTCGATCAAAATTGGTGGGCGTCGTTTGAAGATGCCAAGCTCGATGAACTCATCGATGAAGCACTGAACCGCAATTTCGATATCATGCGGGGCCTGGCCAGGATCGATCAGGCCGATGCACTCACCCGCCAGGCCAGGGCAGCGCGCCTACCTCAGGTAGACCTCGAGGCCAGCGTTCTGAGGGATTGGGCAGATGGTGAAACACGCAATCGCCTGGATCGGATCGGCGGTGCATTGGCCTGGGAAGTCGATGTGTTCAATCGGCTGGGATCCGCAGAATTGGCGCGCCAGAGTGAACGCGCAGCACGTGTTGAAGACCTGGAAGCCATAAGGCTCAGTCTGTCCGCCGAAGTAACCACTGCTTATTTTGATGCGGTCGGACAACGCGCCCAACTTCTCTTGCTCGAACAACAGATTGAGGTTGACCGGGAGTTGCTGGAACTCACCGAGCTTCGTTTTGAAGCGGGCCTGACGGCATCGGTGGATGTACTGCAGCAAAGCAGTGTATTGGCCGAAACGGAAAGCCTGGTGCCCCCCACCGAAGCTTTGCTGCGCGTTGCAGAAAACCGCTTGGATGTGTTGATCGGACAGGCACCGGATGCCGTGGATCGCATAGACGACAGCGATCGGTTTGTTCCAATCAAAGACCTGCCGTTTATCGGGGTCCCCTCCGATCTCTTGCTCAACCGTCCGGACCTGAGGGCCTTGAGAAACGAGCTGATCGCAGCGGATGCCGAGATTGGACAGGCCATTGCCGACCGCCTGCCGCGGATCACGCTTGACGGTTCCCTATTTTACGGAGACGGTTCGGACTTCACCGGACCCGCAGGCATCCTATTGGGATCGATCGTCCAACCGCTTCTGGATTGGGGGGCGCGCAAGGCCGAAGTCGAACGCAGCCGCGCGCTGTATGTCGAACGGCTGGCGGTATTTTCCCAGGCCTATTTGCAGGCGATCGAAGATGTTGAAAACGCGCTTTTCCAGGAACGCAAACAGCGCGAGTTTCTGGATCGCCTGGAGCGTCGTCGCCGTTTTCTTAAGCGCACCGTCGAAGAGACCAGAGATCGATATACCAATGGCCTGACAGATTTTTTGCCGGTCCTGGATGCGCTCAAAGAGATGCAGAGGATCGAGCGCATCATCGTCAGACAGCAGCGAGCGTTGCTGGGTTTTCGGATTCAGCTCCACCGTGCTTTGGGTGGACAGGTGAACGCAACCGGAAATGGAGATCCGATTTCATGAAAATCAAAAACTATTCAACGATTCTGCTTGGGACGGCCCTGGCGGGGCTAATGGGCGTTTTTGGGGTTGCGCAGACAAGCGCTGCTCAGCAGGCCGTGCCCGTGATTGTCAAGGCGGTTGTGAGCGATCGTTTTGTCGACCGTGTGGAAGCGCTTGGAACGCTGCGTGCCAACGAAACCGTGGCATTGACCGCAACGGTTTCCGAAATCGTGACCGCCGTACACTTTGAGGATGGCCAGCGGGTGAACAGCGGCAGCATCCTGGTCGAGATGACCAATGAAGAGGAGCATGCCCTGATCGAAGAAGAACGTTCGACGCTGACCGAAGCCAAAAAACAGTATGATCGATTGCGCCCTCTGGTCGGGCGTGGGGCGGCATCCACATCGTTGCTCGATCAGCGGCGCCGGGAGTACGAAACCGCAAAAGCGCGGCTTAGGGCCATCGAATCCAAGCTGCGGGATCGTCTGATCATCGCACCGTTTGCCGGGATTGTCGGCCTGCGCAATGTCAGTGTGGGTGCACTGATCGAACCGGGGGACGTGATCACGACCCTGGACGACGACAGCGTCATGAAGCTCGATTTTACGGTGCCGTCCATTTACCTGGCGAGCCTCAAAACCGGCCTGCCCATTGTTGCCACATCCCCCGCATTCGGCGAACGCCAGTTCGAGGGCAATGTTTCCAGCATCGACAGCCGCATCGATCCGGTTACTCGTGCCATCGTCGTCAGAGCGATTCTGCCCAACCCGGAGCGTCTGCTCAAACCGGGGCTGCTGATGCACGTCACGTTGCTGAAAAATCCGCGGGATATTCTGGTGATTCCTGAAGAAGCGCTGATTCCGTCCGGGCGTCTTAACCACGTGCTGGTCGTTGACCGATCCGCCGACCCCAGCGTCGTCCACCGC
This sequence comes from Desulfosarcina widdelii, assembly GCF_009688965.1. Classification (GTDB taxonomy): domain Bacteria; phylum Desulfobacterota; class Desulfobacteria; order Desulfobacterales; family Desulfosarcinaceae; genus Desulfosarcina; species Desulfosarcina widdelii. The sequence continues at coordinate 3,107,466 of NZ_AP021875.1, forward strand.
CGCCAGGTGACCATCGGCAACCGCAGGACGGGCGAAGTCGAAATTGTCGAGGGACTTGAAGCCGGAGAATTCGTGGTCGTTGACGGTACGTTGCGCGCTCGACCGGGGCATCCTGTTACCATCATCGCCCAGGACGGCGGCGACGAGCCTTTGGCCCGCCTGTTGAACCGTAAACGGAAAGGTCAGGGCCAATGATTCTTTCCGATGTTTCCGTCAAGCGGCCCGTATTTGCCGCCGTAATCTCGCTATTGCTGATTGTCTTCGGCATGGTCTCGTTTGGCCGACTCCCGTTGCGGGAATACCCGGACATCGACCCTCCCGTGGTGACCATTGAAACGCTCTATCCAGGTGCCTCTGCCAATGTGGTGGAGACACGCATTACCGAACTGATTGAAGAGCGCATTGCCGGCGTCGAAGGCATCGATTTTATCTCCTCCACCAGTGAAGACGGGCTTTCCACGGTGACGGTCGAATTCGATACCGGGCGGGATGTTGACGGGGCGGTCAACGATGTTCGGGATCGGGTCTCGGCGATTTTAGGCGATTTGCCGGACGAAGCCGATCCGCCGGAGATCCAGAAAGTCGATTCCAACAACGATGTCATCATGTGGTTGAACCTGGTCAGTGATCGTATGAACGTGCCAGCCTTGACGGACTATGCCGATCGCTATCTGGTCGATCGGTTTTCGGTCCTGGACGGTGTCGCCAGGGTGAGAATTGGCGGCGGTCAGAACTATGCCATGCGGATCTGGATCGACCGCAATGCCATGGCGGCGCGGGGGCTTGTAGTCAGCGACGTCGAAACCGCCCTGCGAGCAGAAAATCTGGAACTGCCGGCCGGAAGTATCGAATCCGAAACGCGCAGCTTTACGGTGCGGGTCAAGCGTGCCTTTCGAACGGCGCAGGATTTCAGCCGCCTGGTTCTGGCCCGCGGTGACGACGGCCACCTGGTTCGATTGGGTGACATTGCCCGCGTCGAGCGCGGCACCGAAGAGGACCGGACATTCTTTCGGGGCAATGGCGTGGCCATGGTGGGCATGGGCATCATCAAACAATCGACCGCCAATACGATCGATGTGGCCCGCGGTGCCAAGCAGGAAATGCAGCGCCTCAACCCCACCTTGCCCGAGGGGATGGAAATCAAGCAGAGCTACGACACGTCGGTTTTTGTCGAAGGCGCCATCAAGGAGGTCTATAAAACCCTGCTGATTGCCATCGGCCTGGTCATCCTGGTGATCTTTTTCTTTCTGGGCAGTATTCGGGCCACGCTCGTTCCGGCGGTAACCGTTCCGGTTTCCATTGTTGCCAGTTTTATCGTTTTAAATATACTGGGGTTCTCGGTCAATCTGCTGACGCTGCTGGCACTGGTCCTGGCCATCGGATTGGTGGTGGATGATGCCATCGTGGTCTTGGAGAATATCTACCGGCGCATGGCGGAAAAAGGCGAATCCCCCCTGGTTGCGGCGTATCGCGGCGCACGCCAGGTTGGCTTCGCGGTAATCGCCACCTCCCTGGTGTTGATCGCGGTGTTTGTTCCCATTGCTTTTCTGCAGGGGGATGTGGGGCGTCTGTTTTCCGAGTTTGCCATCACCATGGCGGCGGCGGTTTGCTTTTCCAGCATCGTGGCCCTGAGTCTCTCGCCCATGCTGGCATCCAAAATACTGAAACGCAAAACCAGCCGCCGTGACGGTTACACCCGTATGGGCCGCTTTTTCAAATCCATCCGCAGCCACTACCGCCGATTGCTCAGCCGCTGCATGAAGCGCCCCATGCTGGTGGCGGGCCTTTTTGCGGCACTGGTCTTGGCCACGGTGTGGCTGTTTGGACAGATTCCCACGGAATTCGCTCCCAAGGAAGACCGCGGCGCATTTTTTGTGATCGTCAACGGGCCGGAGGGCGCCTCCTATGCCTACATGGAAGAATATATGAACGAAATCGAGCGGCGGTTGATGCCATTTGTCGAAAGCCAAGAGGCCACCCGGCTGCTGGTTCGAGCGCCGCGAACTTTTTCGAATTATGAGAACTTCAATACCGGCATCGTGATTTTCGTTCTCAACGACTGGAACCAGCGGCGATCCGCCTGGGCCATCATGGGCGAGGTGCGCAGCAAACTGGCCGGCCTGCCGGGGGTGCGCGCCTTCCCCGTTATGCGCCAGGGCTTTGGTGCTTCCATTCAAAAGCCGCTGCAGTTCGTCATTGGCGGCGGCACCTATCCGGAATTGGCCCAATGGCGAGATACGCTGCTGGCGCAGATTGACGCCAACAATCCGGGCCTGATCGGGATCGACTGGGATTACAAAGAAACCAAGCCCCAGCTGCAGGTGAACATCGACTACGATCGCGCCGCCGAGTTGGGGGTGACCATCGGCGCTGTCGGTCGCACCCTGGAAACAATGCTGGGCTCCCGGCGCGTGACCACCTATCTTGACGCCGGTGAAGAGTATGACGTGATTCTGGAAGGTGAACGCGAGCGTCAACGCACGCCAAATGATCTGCAGAACATCTATGTGCGTTCATCGCGCAGTGGCGAGCTGATTCCGCTGTCCAATCTGGTCACCATAGAGGAGTTCGCCGATTCGACCACCCTGAACCGCTACAACCGGGTCAGGGCCATCACCATCGAGGCCAACCTTGCAGACGGTTTGGCCCTGGGTGATGCGCTGGCCTACATGGAAGGATTGGTCAAGGCCCACCTGCCGGAAAACACGATCATTGATTACAAGGGACAATCCCAGGATTACAAATACGCAACCCAGTCCATAATGTTCGTTTTCCTGCTGGGAATATTGGTGGTGTTTCTTGTTCTGGCTGCCCAGTTTGAAAGCTATCTCAATCCGCTGGTGATCATGCTGACGGTGCCGCTGGCCATTGCAGGCGGGTTGATGGGTCTGTATCTGACCGGAAGCACCTTGAATCTGTACAGCAAAATCGGCCTGGTCATGCTGGTCGGACTGGCGGCGAAAAACGGCATTCTCATCGTCGAGTTCGCCAACCAGCTCCGGGAGCGGCACAAATCGTTTAATTATGCGATCCTGAAAGCTTCCGAAGTTCGCCTGCGCCCCATCGTGATGACGGGCATCACCACGGCCACGGGTGCAATCCCCCTGATTCTTTCCTCGGGTGCCGGGTCGGAAACCCGCATGGTGATTGGCGTTGTCGTTCTGGCCGGGGTGTTGTCGGCGACCCTGTTTACCCTGTTTGTGGTGCCGGTTGCCTACAGCCTGCTCTCCCGGAGAACGCATCCACCCGGCCAGGTCGCGCGACGGCTCGAGCAAGAGCGGGCCAGTCTGAAAACCGGCCCGACCTTGCAGCTGTATAAAAAAATGATCCCAATCGTTTTCAACAGACAGTTAAAAAATGACAGGAAATATAGATAGTGCCCGTCCAGAAATAGGCAAATTGGGTCGAGATCGAGGCGCACGAAAAATTTTACCACAGACATATAGTGGATATTTCGAGGATAAAATTTTTTGGTGCAACAAAGATATCGGGCGAATTGGCCATTTCTGGATAGGCATTAGATAAAAAGGGAACAATTTCTATGCGGTCCGTTTGTTTATTGATCATCATATTGGCAGGATCAATCATTCTACCGGCCTTCGACAGCTCGGCAGACAATAACGAGATGATTGCCCGGCTAAAAGCCGGCGGCCATATCTTAATGGTTCGTCATGCGCTTGCACCGGGAAGTGGCGATCCGGATCATTTTACGATTGGTGACTGTGCCACGCAGCGGAACCTCAATGAAACGGGTCGCGCTCAAGCGCGAAGCATCGGCAATTGGCTTCGCCACATAGGCGTCGCATCGGCGCGTGTATACTCCAGCCAATGGTGCCGGTGCCTCGAAACGGCCAGTTTAATGCACTTGGGCCCTGTAAAACAGTTGCCCGCCTTAAATTCGTTCTATGAGCGAATTCAAGACCGGGAGCCGAACATCAGCGCGCTGAAAGATTTCATTTCCCGGCAACCCGTGGATGGCGAGTTAATTGTAATGGTAACCCATTTTGTATCCATTGCCGCCATGACAGGCGAGAGCGTTTCCTCAGGCATGGGAGTACTGTTGGAATTGAAGGAAGATGCACCCTACAGCGTGGTCGGCAAGCTGACTTTTGAGAATTAACACAATGGACTCTTTGACCCAGTTAACATTCGGCGCCGCCTGTGGAGAGGCCATCCTTGGTAAAAAGGTCGGCCGGAAGGCTCTTGTTTGGGGTGCCGTCTTGGGGACATTACCGGATCTGGATGTCTTTATCCCCCTGGGCGGCCCGGTAGACAACTTTGTTTACCACCGCGGCTTCAGTCATTCTCTTATTCTCCTGGTGCTGTTATCACCGATGATTGCCTGGCTGATTTCGAATATCCATTCTGACACGAAGCGATATTATCGCAGATGGGTTCTGCTCGCCTTCCTTGTACTGGAAACCAGCGTGCTGTTGGATCTGCTGACCATATACGGGACACAAATCTTTTGGCCGTTTGACACGACGCCCATGGCACTCCCGATTTTATTCATCATTGACCCCCTTTTTACTTTACCGATACTTTCGGGCGTTTTGGCTGCACTGGTGCTAAAGAGGAACAGGTCCCTGGGCCATCGACTCAATTCGGTCGGCCTGTTTCTCAGCCTGATCTATCTTGCCTGGGCGTTTGGTGCCGGCGAATTCGTCGAACGCAGGGTAAAAGAAAAGCTTGCGCATCAGCAGGTATCTCATTCCCAGCTCATATCCTCCCCGGCGCCGTTCACCACGCTGCTATGGCGGGTGGTTGGCATCGATAAAGACCGATATTTCGAAACCTATTTCTCGCTGTTCGATAAAGAAACACCGTTGCTGGTTGATTTCCACCCCAGAAACCTGGCCTTGATGACAGGAATCGAAGAACACCCGCCGGTTGTCAAACTGAAGTGGTTCACCAGGGGCTATTATGCCTTTTCTACTGTGGACGAGGATGTGGTCATGACCGATTTGCGCATGGGGTCGGAACCCGATTATGTCTTCCGATTCAAGGTTGCCCGATTGAACGATTTGCAGCCCTATCCGATCGACGATGAAAGATTGAAAACCAGCCAGGATTGGCGGCGCCTGGCTTGGGTGTGGAAAAGAATCTGGAACGCGAGACCTGAAGGCTGAAAAAACCAATTTTGAAAGTCAGCCAGATTGATACTTGACGGTCTTGTAAAAAGTCGCAGCGCCGTCATGCCGGACTTGATAAGCCTGCCCCGGACCTGATCCGGGGGCATCCAGAACCCATTGAAATGACTGGATTCCGGCCTGCGCCGGAATGACGAAAAAATGAAAATTTCGACTATTTATGAGTCTGTCAAGATTAACCACATTGCAAAATAAACTGTTTGTCGTAGATTATTATTATGATGACATCCGATTCTCGACATCCCCATCCGTTAAGCACCCTGCGCCTTGTTTTCGTCGCTGCGCTGGCAGGACTGTGGATTCTTTTTGCGGCGGCCGTCGATTCCGCAGCACAGCAGACCCTCCACCACGAACTCGAGGTGGAAATCCTGCACGATGCCAAAACCCTGCGCGGCAAGGACACCATCCGTTTTCCCAGGGGCGCGTCGCGCCTGCGCGTGGCCTTTCGCCCCGATGTGCGCATCCTTGGCGTAAAGGGCGCCACGTACACCCAAAAAAAGGGCGTGCTGGATCTGAATCTCGAGGCCGCAGATCCGTCTTCGAACACCGTGGTCCTGCGCTACGAGGGCGTATTCGACGACCCCTTCGAGGCCGAGCCCTTTTCCATGGACAACCCCGGCCAGGGTGTCATGGGAACCATCACCGGGTATGCCGCCTTCTTCCTGGCTGGCAGCGGCTGGTACCCAGTGATCCTGGAAGATATCCCCGAGACCTTTCGGGTGTCGGTGACCGCGCCCAGGGGTATCTATGCGGTGATGGAAGGCAGGCTTGAAACCCATGCCGACGACGGCGACAGGAGTCTTTCAATTTGGTCGGTGGCTCGCCCATCGGGACCGCTGGCCATGTTTGCGGGGCGCTACGTCGTCAATGAACGTATGCACGGCAAGGTGCGCATCGCCACCTACTTCTTTCCGGCCAATGCAGGACTTTCAACCCGTTATCTGGACGCCGTGCAGCGTCACATCAGCCGCTATGAAGCGCTTCACGGGCCTTATCCGTTTGCCAAATTCGCCGTGGTGGAAAATTTCTTTCCCACCGGATACGGTTTTCCATCGTTTACGCTGCTGGGCAGTCGCGTGTTGAGGCTGCCTTTCATTCCCGATACCAGCCTCAGGCACGAGGTGGCCCACTGCTGGTGGGGCAACGGCGTGTTGGTGGATGCTGCCGGGGGCAATTGGTGTGAGGGGCTGACCACTTACGTGGCCGATTACCTTTCCAAGGAGGAGGATTCCTTCGAACAGGCCCGGGGCTATCGCCTGCGTACGCTCGAAAAGTATGCGCTTCTCGCCGCAGGAGAAAAGGACTTTCCCCTGTCCAATTTCCGCAGCCGCTACAACCCTGCCAGCCAGGCCGTCGGCTATGGAAAGGCCATGTTCGTGTTCCATATGATGCGCCTGCGAATCGGCGACGCGGCGTTCTGGGCTGCTTTGCGGGACATCTATGGCGAGCGGCTATACAAGAAAACCAACTGGGGCCACTTTATGGATGCTTTCGCCGAGCACGGCGGCTTGGATCAAGATGCGGTGCGCACATTTTACGATCAGTGGATCACCCGTCCGGGTGCACTGCAATTGGCCATGGATCGCCCCCGGGTGGTTACCGCGGCAGGCCGTACGCAGGTGGAGGGGGTACTCATTCAGAAATCTCCCCGCTACAACGTCCGCGTGCCGTTAGAGGTGGCCGGTGCCACGGTCAAACAGAGGGAGAACGTACCCCTGGATGGTGCCACGGCGAAGTTCAGCATCCGAATGCAACAGGCGCCTCGAACCGTGGCCGCCGACCCCGACTTCGATGTTTTTCGCCTTCTCTACCCTGAGGAAATTCCGGCCACCGTCAATGCGGTTAAGGGCTCCGGCGCCCTCGCCGCCGTTCTCGCCGAAGACAGCCCCGAACCCTGGGCACAGATTTTCCGAGGACTTCTCATGGGCCTCAACCACGGTGGCACACCCGTCTGGAGAGAAAGCAGGTTCGCTGCCGAGGATACCGCCGGAGCGGACGTACTCTTCTTTGGCATGCCCAAACGGGAAAAAGGACGGAACCTGTTGTCGGAGTTAGGTGATGCAGTACTGCTCTCGTCCAGGGCTTTCCAGGTGGGAAAGGACATTTCCAGCCGCAATGCCGACACCCTGTTCGCGGTCTTTAAAAAGAACCAGAGGCTGGTGGCCGTGTTCCTTCCCGTGGCGGGCACCGACGTCGAGACGGTGGTGCGCACGGCCCGCAAAATTACTCACTACGGCCGCTATGGCCGGCTGTCCTTCAAGGGCGGCGTCAATACCGGCAAAGGCGTCGGCGAGGTGTCCGGTTCGCCCCTTGTCGTTGATCTGGGAGACAACTCATGAGAATGCGCCTTGGTGTTCAAACGCTGCTGTTTGTATTGCTGTTCATTCCCGGCACCATCCTTCAGGCAGCGGACATGACCCTATGGGACGTGGCCGGCAGAGCCGAAATCAGCCTGGACCAAGCCGCCGGGAAGTTGCCGTCACCGGGTATTGTCTACGTCGGAGAATTCCACGACAATGCGGCCCACCACGCCGCCCAGCTGGCTGTCATCCAAAGCCTGGATAAACGCAAACGCCCCGTGGCCGTGGGCCTGGAGATGTTTCAACACATCGAACAAAGCGTCCTCGACGCCTGGGTCGCGGGGGCGCTGAGCGAGGACGAGATGCGCCGGGCCTTTGCCCGCAATTGGAGTCAGGACTGGCATTTGTACCGGGATATCTTCCTGTACTGCCGGGACCGGAGCATTCCTATGATCGGTTTGAACGTGCCGCGAAGCATCACCCGCAAGGTGGCGAGAAACGGCTTCGAGTCCCTGACGCCCGAGGAGATCGGTAAGCTTCCCCCCATCGTTTGTCGCGTAGACCGGGAATACGAGGAATTCCTGCGCCGTGTACTTGGCCATCACGGCTCGGAATCGGGCTTTCGCCGCTTCTGTGAGGCCCAACTCGTCTGGGACACAGCCATGGCCATTTATGCCCTGGCGTACCTCGAAGACCATCCCGAGCACACGGTTGTCGTTCTTTGCGGCATGATCCACGCCTGGAAGAAAGCCGCTCCCGAGCAGGCCGCGCGCGAGAATGCCGAAGTCGAGCAGGCCGTGATCCAACCCTCTGTAAAAGGCCGCTGGACGCCCGGAAGTGTCTCAAAGCAGGACGCCGACTACCTGATCCTCGGCCTGGAGGAATAGCCCAGGAGAAGATCGCCAACCGTGCAGAATTGCCTGAATGATTCGACCCAACCGTCATGGCGAGGACGGGGCCTGGCGATCCGCGGCCGGTTCGAGGCGAATGAGGTGACCGTCGGATTCATCCGTGAGAACGTAAATCAGTCCATCCGGTCCTTGACGGACATCTCTCACGCGATGCCCGATGCGCAGGGCCGTTTGAGCGATCACCCGTCCGGAATGATCCAGGTCGATTCGCCGGATATCCTGGGACTTGAGTCCGCCAACGAAGATATCGCCGTGCCACCGGGGAAAACGGTCGCCGGTATATACCATCAACCCGGAGGGAGCAATGGCCGTCATCCAGACCACTGTTGGATCCACCATGCCAGGTTTTGATACGTGGTCTGAGATTTTGAAACCGCCCAGGTACTCGCGGCTGAAGGTAGCCTCCGGCCATCCATAATTTCCGCCCTTGACAATGCGGTTCAACTCGTCTCCACCAAGCGCCCCGTGCTCCGATGCCCACACCACCTTTCGGAGCGAATCGTAGGCCAACCCCTGGATGTTCCGGTGCCCATAGCTCCAAATGGTTTTCTCGGCATCCGCCGTATCGGAAAAAGGATTATCCCGGGGCGCATTGCCGGCATCATCCAGCCGCAGTATTTTTCCCAAATGGTTTTGTTTGTTCTGGGCCTGTTTGCGAATCCAACCCCCCGAGAGTCGTATCGGTGGATTCCCGCCATCACCGATGGAGACCAGTAGGCTTTCATCGGGAAGCCACAGCAAGCGCGATCCAAAATGTTGTTTGCCGGACTTATGCACCCCGACTTGAAAAATCACCGTCCAGTTTTCGAGGCGGTCACCATCGAACTTGGCCGCGGCGACGCGCGTATGGTTCGCATTGGCATTGCCGTGAGCATAGGAAAAATAGATCCGGCGGGTTTCAGAAAAACGGGGGTGCAAACGGACATCAAGCAGGCCTCCCTGACCCGCGGCAAATACTTCGGGGACACCATCGACGGGAGCAGGCACCAGCCTTCCCCCCTTCACCAGACGCAGCCGCCCCGGCCGTTCGGTGATCAGCAGATCACCATTCGGCAACCACGCCATGGACCATGGGTGCGCCAACCCTTGAAGCAGTGTGAAACTGCGAAAGCCACCCTCGGCAGGCACCTCGTCGTCAATGACAACAGGCTCTGCCGCGCGAACAGATACGACAACCGTTGCCAGCAGAACAATCATCACGGGGAACGCCAATGCTCTCGTCAATAAATGGTTGCCGGGTATCATTTACTCAATCCTTTACACGGTTAAGGGAAGCAGCATAAAAAGCGAACCCGCCCAGGTGACCGTGGTAAAAAAACATTCAGAAAATTACTGATCCTATGCTGCCAAACATATCTCATATTTCCAGATTTTTGTATCTGTGGCAAGAGCACAAGAATCGGTAGGGTTCTTTTTTATGGGATCGCCGGAATGGTTTTGCCTTTCCGTCCGAATCCGTTCGAATTGACCGCCCATCGCCCAACATCTTGTATTTTCTTTCCAGACTGTTATACTTAAAAGTTTATACCAGACGCTTTTGTTGATTCATGCGCACTCGGATCGCACGGTATAGACACCATAAATAGGCCTTTCGCCTTTTTTGAAAAATAAGGATAAAAGGTATTTCCATGTCCGTAGAGCAGAACGTCGAAGGCGATGCAAAAGGCGTCCACCAATCCTCAATGATATCGCGAAAAAGAAAGCAAGGTGCGGGGTTGCCGCACCTTTCGCTGTTCACGTTTGAAAAAGGACCCCAAGCCCACATACGCGGTTTACAGTCCGGGAGACCGGGTCCGGCTAAGCGCCGAAACTGGAACCGTATGGATTATCACAAGGGCACAGTTTCAACATGGAGATGTCCATGCTGAGGCAGGCCGCTGCTGCGCTGGGCACGGCTCTTTTAGGTTCATGCCGTGACCTTGCGCCGATTGTGGTCGTCATCGCTTTGTTCCAAGGGATGATCCTGCGTCAGCCCCTTCCGGAATTTTTTTCTATTGCAATGGGACTTGGGCTGGTCATTCTGGGGCTGGCCCTCTTTGTCGTTGGTTTGGATATCGGCCTTTTCCCTCTGGGTGAGGCGCTGGCCGAAGAGTTTGCCCGAAAAGGAAGCCTTACCTGGCTGCTGGTGTTTTCCTTTATGTTGGGATCGGGAACAACGGTGGCCGAGCCGGCGTTGATCGCCATCACCCGCGAGGGTGCGCTCGCCGTGTCGGAAGCCGGACTCATTCCCCGCACCCAGGCATCCATTGCGGGATACGCGCTGGGTGTCCGCCTGACGGTGGCTGTTTCGGTGGGCGTGGCTATCGTCATCGGTGTTTTGCGAATCCTTCGCGGGTGGCCCCTGCCCTATTTTATTTTAGGAGGTTACGGCCTGGTGATGCTGATGACCCTGTTCGCCCCGAAAGAGATCATCGGGCTGGCCTACGATCTCGGTGGGGTGACGACCTCGACGGTGACCGTGCCCCTTGTGACCGCTTTGGGTGTGGGACTCGCCCGCACCATCCGTGGTCGGGACCCGTTGACGGACGGATTCGGCCTCATCGCCTTGGCGTCGCTGACGCCGATGATTTTCGTCATGGTTTATGGCCTGGTCATGCACTGACGGGATGGACCGAAGGCGGTCTCCGGATAAAGTCGCCAAAAGCGACATTCGAAAATGCCGCCCATCACATCGGGAGATGACAATACCATGGAAATCCTTTTCAATCCGGCTCGACTGCTTTTTGCCACCGCTAAAGACGTGGTGCCGGTGCTGGCGCTCCTGGTCTTTTTTCAGATGGTCGTTCTTCGCCAGCCGATCCCCCGGCCCAGGCGCATTGTCTTCGGTTTTTTTCTGGTTCTCGTCGGGATGGCTTGCTTTCTGGGCGGCCTCGATCTGGCGCTTTTCCCCGTGGGACGAAGCATGGCCAAAATGCTCACCGAAAATGCGGGCGGCGGCAGCGCGGTGTCCTGGACGGCTTACGGGTGGGTGTATCTCTTTGCCTTCATGGTGGGGTTTTCCACCACCATTGCCGAGCCCTCCCTGATCGCCGTGGCCAACAAAGCCCAGGAGGCCTCCAAAAGAACCGTGTCGGCGATGGGTTTGCGTGTGGCCGTGGCCCTGGGTGTCGCCGTCGGTATCTCCCTGGGCACGTTTCGCATTGTCACCGGCACACCGCTTTATCTTTACATTCTTGTCGGCTATTCTTTGGTGGCCATTCAAACCATGGTTGCACCTAAAGTCATCGTTCCGCTGGCCTACGATTCGGGGGGCGTCACCACTTCAACGGTTACGGTTCCGCTGGTGACCGCGTTGGGTTTGGGTATCGCCTCCAACGTACCGGATCGCAGTCCGATTCTGGACGGCTTTGGCCTGATTGCCTTTGCCAGCCTGTTTCCCATCATCAGTGTGCTGGGCTATGCACAAGTTGCCCAGTGGATGATCCGCAGGAAAGGCTGAGTAAAATGACTCCGCATGAGGGTGGCCGGATAAAACAAGGGAAAGCGCAATGCCAAAAGCAACCGGTTGGCAGCGCCCAGAGGAAATGCAAGATTATCGGTGCGTCTTGCAGACATCGATTCACACAGGAGGACAAACGTGGCTTTTAAATGTATCGTAGCCATGGTCAAACCGGATCTCACCGACAAGGTCGTCGACTCGGCGAAAGGCGCCGGCGCAACTGGGGCCACCGTCATCGACGCGGCGGGTACCGGTGCGCGAGAAGCTAAGACGTTTTTTGGATTGAGTCTCGACATTCGCACTGAGGTGGTGCTGTTTCTCGTAAGTGAAAATTGCGTTGCATCGGTGCTTTCGGCCATTCACGAAGCCGGGCGATTTCACGAACCCGGTACCGGGATTGCTTTTGTGCTCAGCGTAGAATCGGCAATCGGCATCGAAAGCCAGATGACCAATGAGCAATAGGTAGACTCCCTGTTGGAAAAAAAACGAATCATGGCGGCTCCAAAAGCAATGATGAAAATAAGTTGGATAATGAGAAGAACTCCGGAAGAAAAAAGTAATTGATACCTGATGAGGCACCTCATGCTTAAAAATACCCGCGAAGATTACGGCTTGGTGTCCCGATTGCTGCACTGGCTCACCTTTTTTGTTGTTGCAGGGATGTTGGCCGGGGGGCTGTTGCTTGGGGTGTTGCCGGATGGCGGCATCAAATCCATCGTTGTCAGCGCCCATAAATCATTTGGGGTTTTGGTTTTTTTCTTAATGGTCGTGCGCTTGCTCTGGCGTCTTGAAAATTTTAGACCCCGGTTTCTGGGTTCCCACCTGGCGCTGCGCTACGTTTCAGAGGTTTTGCATGTCTGTCTCTATGTCCTCCTGCTGATTCAGCCGTTGGCTGGAATCCTCATGTCCCAAGCCTATGGATATCCCGTTGGCGTGTTCGGCTGGATCCAAATGCCGACGCTGGTCTGGCACAGTCCATCCCTTGGCGGGATTTTCAGTCAGATCCACAGCGCAACCGCAATGATTTTGGCGGCGGCCATCGTTGTCCACGCTGCAGCGGCCTTGAAGCATCACTACATCGACGGCGACCGGACGTTGATACGAATGCTGAAAGGTCGATAAACGGATATGGGTAGGCTTGGCCTACCAACTACCGATCAGGCATTTCATATTGCAGCCTTCTGGATCGGCCATAGCTTTGTTCTGAGAATGGTAATGAATATGCCATTTGTCCGAAAAGTATGGTCGCGGGCAAGGAGGTGTTGCCATGAAATGGTCAATCAAAATCGGAAAATTTCTCGGTATCGACGTAAACATGCATCTCACCTTTCTTCTGCTGATCGGATGGGTCGCGCTGGTACACTGGCAGCGGGGCCAAAGTGTCGGCGCCGCGCTGATTGGTGTTCTATTTATTCTCGCCATCTTCCTGTGCGTGGTGCTGCATGAGTTCGGCCATGCCCTGATGGCCAGGCGGTATGGAATCGCGACACGTGACATTATTCTGCTGCCAATCGGCGGTGTGGCGCGCCTGGAGAAGATTCCTTCCCAACCCATGCAGGAACTGTGGGTGGCCCTGGCCGGACCGGCCGTCAACGTGTTCATTGCGGCCGCCTTGTTTTTCTGGCTTCAGGCAACGGCTTCATGGGAACCGTTGCAGCGCCTGACCGTCACCACAGGCCCGCTTTTGGAGCGTCTCATGGCGGTCAATCTGTTCATGATCGCTTTCAACATGATTCCCGCCTTTCCCATGGATGGGGGGCGCGTTTTTCGCGCCGCCCTGGCAACGCGGTTGAAATACGACCGGGCGACCCGGATTGCAGCTTCCGTTGGCCGCGTGATCGCCGTTTTGTTTGGCCTGATGGGCCTCTTCTATAGTCCGTTTCTACTGTTCATCGCGGTGTTCGTCTGGCTGGGCGCGACCCAGGAAGCGGCGTTCACCCAAATGAAATCTGCTGTCGGCGGCATCCCGGTTCACCAGGCAATGGTCAACGAATTCAAGACCCTCGACGCCGATGACAGTCTGCAGCGAGCTGTTGAGTTCACGCTGACCGGCACCCAGAAAGATTTCCCGGTCGTCAGCGATGGCATTTTGGAGGGTGTTCTGCGCCAGGCCGACCTTGTCACGGCGTTGTCCGGAAAGAGCTCCCAGGCAACGGTAGCATCCATCATCCGCAAGGATGCCGCTTCCGTCGAATCAACGGAAATGCTGGATACGGTCGTTACCAAGTTGAATGAATGTCGATGTGACCTGTTGCCCGTGACCCGGGAGGGAAAGCTCGTCGGTGTCGTGACGACAGACAACCTCGGTGCGTTCATGCGGATTCGGGAGGCTGCGGCGGACTAGTAATGAAAGGAGACCTTTATGGAGCTGAATATGCGTGCAATCGGCAAACAAGAGGTTCAGCTGTGGGATCATTCGCGGGTACAGCTGACAGAATTCTGGAGGCAGGGCCCACTGGTGCTGGTTTTTTTGCGACATTACGGCTGACCGTTCTGCCGCGAGCAGGTGGCGCAGTTGCGCCGCGAAAAAGAAGCGTTTGACCGCCTGGGTGCGGCAGTGGTGCTTGTCGGGTTGGGCAGTGTCGGGCAGACGGCCGCATTCAAAGAACGGTTCGATGTCCCCTTTCCCATGATTGCCGATCCGGATAAACGTCTTTTCGAGGCCTTTCGACTCAAACAGGCGTCCGCTGGGGCGCTGCTGTCTGCCAAAATGGTATTACGGGGGGTTACGGCCATGGCCAAGGGCCATGGTATCGGCGTTCCCCAAGGGGACGTACGCCAGCTGCCCGGGGTCTTTATTATCGACACCGACGGTCGCATCCTGTTCAGCCACCATGCCGCCGGACCGGCCGATCATCCGTCGCCCGATGTTCTGCTTGATGTGCTGAGCGGTGAACGCACTGCATGATCATCTGGCGTGACACTTCTCAATGTATCCCCACTTGGCGCAATTGCCTAAAATACACAGATTACAAAATGCCAATGCAACCAGATCGGCACACCGACTGTTCGAGATTCATTTTTGGTTTTCAAATACTTCAACCATTGATTTGTATTTCTCGTGAATCATATTTCGATCAAACTCCCAGAACTCTTCAAGCATTGCCCGGTCCTCTTCATCAGTGAAGTAAATTCTGGATCTATGGGTAAAAATTTTATCTTCTTTTTCAATATGTCTGGGATAAAAATCAATGAGGGTTTTAAGATTTGCAGTAATATCTGCCAAGGCAAGCTCATCCCCATTCCGATAGCGAGTGTCAACTTCAACAAGCGCTTTGGTTGTCTGTCTACCAAATACATGTTCATCGATCAGTTCTTTCATGATTTTAATATCTTCTGATTTCAACCTTTTTTTATTGAGTTCCCGAAAAAGAATATCTTCCTCTTTCCCGTGATGCGTCCGGTCGGCGTATACACGTATGAAATCAACTGCTATATCCACGAACACAGGATCTAACTCGTGATTCGATTCGATTTTGGCCAAAACTCCTTTGAGTACGTTAAGAATTCTTTCAATCAAAAGGTGCTCTATCATGAGAGCGCCTCATGCTTGCATATTAATACCTACTTTTTTATTCCCGAAACTCATTTTGATGAAATTACAGAGTCGGGTGTAGCTTTTTTGCGTAGTCAGCCGCATTGATACCGGCAACACACCCCTCACCAACCGCCTTTGCTACCTGCCATGGTGGGCCACAGATGTCCCCGGCGGCGAAGATACCAGGTACACTGGTGAGTTGGTCCTTGAACTGGCTGCCGAAGTTTTTCGCTTGGCGTAGGCCAGTTTCCAGCATCGCCTAGCCAGTGGCATTTAACAAGCTCGCCATGTTCTCCACGTGTGCCCGAAATAGGCTGCTCTTGTGCTCCTTTTACGAACACAACCTGGAACTGGCCGACTATAAGCGGATGGCGGTAGTATTGGCCGGGATCTCCAGCCGATTCATCATTAGCATCAATGACCATCCAGATATCAGGGAGGTTTTCAACAATTTTGAAATAAAGTCGATGAGTTTGAAGTATACGGTTTCGAAAGACAAACAGACGACAGGAAAGAAGTTGTTGGTTTCCAATTTCTGATGCTGGAGGGTCCCAACTGCTTTTAATGACAGTTTGCCACATATCCAACCGACAACGTAGTTCCGCAAAAATCGGGCTTTGACAGAGATTAATTTTATGGATTAGGCTCAATTTATCCGCAATCGAATCAAAGCTGCGATAAAGTATTGTATTCTTCGTTCCGATTTGAAACGTTTGGGGCAGTCAAGAGAATGATATTTGTATTTGGAGTCTGCTATTGCTTTTAAGGAACGAGTTAATGCCATGATTCAATTTTGAATAATGATATAAAACAGTTGGGGGTGAGTTGGTTTTATTTTGTCAGCGGCCACGGATCAGCAACCGCCTATAACTTTTTATGTCTGATATTAAGGAAGGTAAGAAATGGTATCAGGTACTGATTTATTCTATGGCCTATTTAATAATATGGCGATTTTTATCGTCTTAATAGCTGTCTATGGATTTTTAATCAGTACTTTTGAAGAATCAGCCAAATTTACCAGGCAGGCTTTGGTCGGTTTTACTTTTGGTCTTTTTGCCATTGGCTGCATGTATGCCAAAATACCTGTAGCTGAAGGCGTTGTCGTCGATCAAAGAAACGCCATAATCACACTTTGCGGTGCTTTTGGGGGGCCACTGTCAGCAGTTATAGGCGCCTTTATGGCTGGCACCTACCGGATCAATCTTGGCGGAGCAGGCGCTTTAAGTGGAGTAATCGGGGTTGGCTTATCTGCTCTGGGTGGTACGGTTTTATATAATTTCCGTGACAAAATTGACAGCATCCCAAAGGCATTTGTTTCTGCACTGGCAGCAACACTAATAGTCCTTCCTGGTTGGCTTTTTTATAAAGATATACAGACAGCATGGGCGTTGTTAAAAGCGGTGGCTTTGCCTTATGGTTTAGCCATTTTCTTCGGAATTTTTTTTGTTGGCCTCCTGCTTGCTCGACAGGAGCACAGCCACCTTGCAAAAATAAAACTAATAAAATCCGAGGAACGCTTACGAGAAAGTGAGCAGCGTTTAGATTTAGCATTGTCGGGTGCAAATGAAGGAATATGGGACTGGAATCTACAAAACAACACAATTCATTTTGACAAACGCTATTACACAATTTCTGGCTATTCGCCCAATGAATTCCCAGCTAATTTCGATGAGTGGGAGCTGCGGGTCCATCCTGATGACATACAGCAGGTGAAGTCTTCAATTCAGAATTATTTGTCTGGAGAAATAGAAAGCTACGATAATGAATTCAGGTTTAAACACAAAGACGGCCATTATATGTGGATTCAAGGCAAAGGAAAAATCGTGGCACGGAACGATCAGGGAGAACCTGTTCGTTTTATCGGTACGCACTCGGATATCACCCTACGGAAACAAACAGAAGACTCGCTGCGTATCACGCGATTCATTTTTGACAAGGCCTCTATCGGGATTTATCGAATTGGGTCAGACGCTATGATTATTGACGTAAACAGACAAGCTGCCTTAGAACTCGGGTATACTGTTGATGAGCTTCATGGAATGTCAATCTTCGACATCGACCCACATACAAAAAGCGATGAATGGGGGGCGATGTGGCAATCATTATGTGAGACTGGGTCAAATCATTTTGAAAGAATACACCGCCGCAAGGATGGCAGTGATATGTTCGTTGAGATTACAACGAACCTGCTTGAATACGAGGGAAACCAATTTTCTGTTGCATTCACCCAAAACATCACTGAACGCAAAATTGGGGAGAATAATTTAAAGGCCAGTGAGCGCCGATATCAAGATCTATTTAACGAAGCTCCGATAGGATACGTGGTAATCGAAAATAAAGATGGAGATCCTTATATCAAAAATGTCAACAAAGCTTTTCTGAACCTCATAGGCTATAATCGCGAAGAAATTTTAGATACGCCTCTGTCTCGATACTACACAGAGACATCAAGAGAACTATTGAAGAAAGTTGATTATCAGCGAGCATTCAATGGGGTTACCATACATGAAGAACGCGATCTTCTAACTCGCGAAAAAAAGATTGTGAACACGATTTTGCATGTCCATCCTATTTATGAAGAACACAATAAAATAGCCGGTGCACGTGCAATGTTTTTAGACATCACGGATCGTAAAAATGCTGAAAAAGAGGCCAAACGATTAGAGCTTGCTTTGCTGCAAGCCCAGAAAATGGAGGCCATTGGCACACTTGCCGGAGGCATTGCTCACGATTTTAACAATATCCTTGGAGCGATTATAGGCTATACCGAGCTTGCACAAATATATTCAAAAGAAAATCCTAAAATTCAAGAATATACTAAACAAATTTTTATAGCAAGCGAACGTGCAAAGGGACTTATACAGCAAATACTCGCTTTTAGTCGGCAGACTAAACTTGAAAAGCAACCGCTTGATATTGGTGTGGCTGTAAAGGAAACATTAAAGCTCCTCCGGGCATCAATTCCAAGAACTATTGAAATGCAGCAGGATATTAAAACAAATATAGGTGCTGTATATGCGAACCAAACTCAAATCCACCAAGTCGTTTTAAATTTGTGTACGAATGCAGCCCATGCTATGGAAAAAAAAGGTGGAAAGCTTTCCGTTGATTTGCATCCTATAGCCATCAATGAGAACGATCGCTCAAACTTTAATGAACTAAAACCGGGTCTTTATATTAAGCTTATGGTTACAGATACAGGCCACGGTATGGATAATTATACAATCTCGCGAATATTTGACCCTTACTATACGACCAAAGAAGTTGGAGAGGGAACCGGGATGGGACTTGCCCTGGTACATGGAATCGTAAAGGATCATGGCGGGGATATAAAAGTCTACAGCGAGCTCGGTGTTGGAACAGCTTTTCACATATTATTTCCTACAATTGAAGGAAACGAAGAAAAAGCAACAACAGAAATAGATCCTTTGCTGAAAGGTAAAGGCAACATTTTATTTGTTGATGATGAAAAGCCCTTAGTTGATATTGGAAAGGATTTATTGGAATTTCTTGGCTACCAAGTTGAAACGCGAACAAGTCCTATTGATGCATTAGAAGCCTTACGAGCAAAACCTGACAAGTATGATTTAGTCATTACGGACATGACTATGCCTAATATGAACGGTGACAAACTTGTTGAAGAAATAAAACAATTCCTACCCAAACTTCCTATCATAATTTGTACTGGATTCAGCAAAAGACTATCACAAGACAAAAAATCGGAAATGGGGATTGATAGCATTCTTATGAAGCCACTTACATTAAACGATCTTGCTACTACGGTTAAGAAAGTGTTGGATGAAACAAATCAATCAATCAATCAATAAATAATGCTTGAAAAGCAAGCCTAAACAACCTCAAATTGAATATGATAAAAGACCATCCGGATATACGAAGCCCAGGTAGTCACCGACCTTTCGGATAGCCAGTTGGAATATGGTCATAGGGAAGTCTTGAGAGATGGTATTGTAACCTGCACCGGGGGGTGAAACGATTTCAGGAAAACGGAATGTGGATATCTGTCGTTGCTCCAAACTGGCTTTTGGGGAGGTATCTGGATTCAAAACTTAAGAGGCCTGTTTCTCGTCACAGATCTATTCCTACACCAACTCAGCTTTAGATTTTCAGGAAGCTACTTTCACTTGAATTTCGTGGAAATATATTCGATCGGCTGCTTAGAATCCATCTCTATGATTTTTACCTTTCCGCCAGCCCCAGCCAACGCCTCGCGCACGTCAACACTCCGAATTGACTGGTCGTTATATGTCCTGAATGCCCAGCGAATGTTCTTCAAGTCGGATGCGCTCGTCCAAACGGTGTAGTCATAGTGAACTTCGTCCCCGTGCACGTCGCGCACTGCGCCTACCGGAATGTCGAAGGCGTTCATGATGTGAAACACCTGCTGTAAGGTTTCCTGTGCCGTCGGCAGCTTTTTTGCGAACTGAGAGTACGCAACTGCACGCACAAACCGTGACGGCGGCGAGAAGTCACCTGGGATTCCGCGCAGACCAGTGCCTTGGCCAAACTGAGTCAGCTTAATTTTGCCTATTTCGACAGGCGGCACGTTGGTAGCGGTCAAATTGATGTAGTTTCGAAGATTGGTGATGTGCCAGTCAAAGGTTGGAGAATTGGACATCGCACCAATGGGATTGTCATAGATCTTCATGGTTTTGTCCACTGGTTCGATCACTACTGAGGCTCCGGTGCTGTCATGCAGGATAAAGTGGCCGGGGAAGCTTTCACCACCGATCTCCTTTATTGGATTCGGAACCAAGACGGCTTTGTCGAAGTTGGCCTTAACTTCCTCGACACTGGCGAAGTTTGCGAGAATCCAAGCGCCGTAATCCTCCGGCGCGAGAGCCCGAGAAGCATTTTTCGGATCTGGATCGGCATAGCTTGCGTAGCCGGGAAAATAAAATCCGCCAATGTAAAGTCCTTTCTCGTTGACGCCGTCTACGATCACCTTCATGCCGAGAATGTTGGCACCGACCATTCCATATTTGGACGTGTAGCTCATGCCTTGGGACTTATCGGCAAGGGAACTCGTCAGCTTTGTGCCAGCTGGTACCACGACAACGTTAGACTGAACGTCGAAACCGAACTCCATCGTTCGGCCGACAACCACACCGCCGTCCTCTGCAACAAGACGGATTCCGGTGCATGCGTTTACTGAGGGATTCTGGATACCGGTCAGCATAACTGCGACAATTAAAAGTATTACTTTAGATTTCATTCTCTTTTCCTTGTTTTCGAGGTGGCAGGCTCGACTAAGCAATCTTTTCCTAAGCTACCGGGTTATTATGCAGAGCCGGATATCATTACATTTGTGATGTTAAACAGAAATATGGGAGATCTCATCGGAATATAGATAAATTGAGATTACCTTGCGTCGGACAGCCCTGTCAAATGTTGTGATAGACGGCCTTCAGGAAGCCTTCCGGTTTTTTCGCGAAAATCAAGATACGTAAATGGATACCTGCCGATCCAGCCCAGTCCGAAAACGTGCTATTGCCAAAAGCTCTTGCCACTGGCGCAGGTACGAACACTATAGAGTGAAGACCTTATAACAGGAGGGATAATACCTAAAATTTGATAAAATATTTCCCTATCGAGTTGTCTGGATCGACTCGTATAGGTTTTTTACGTTTTCAATTCACCGGAATGGATTTTTCTGATTTAGTGTGCAAATAATTCTGAGATAGTGAGCAAATTTACAACGAGAACGAACATGTGGCCGCCGCCAAGGCACTGGATCGCAAGCTGCTCGAACAGTTCGAACAGATTTACGAGGTGGTCTATGAGTTCAGGCAAGGGGCGGCGGATGTCGACGACAACGAGATCGAAAGTATTGTCGATGAAACTGTGGATGCGGTCAGGAAAATGGCCTAACCCAACTGGACGCAAACTGCGAACGGTCATCGACACCAATCTGTTTATCAACGGAATGTTTGCCAGGGATTCTTAGTCGGCGCAGCTTCAAAATCTCTGGATCGACCAATAGTCCGAGTTGATCAATTCCTTTGAAATCGTCAAAGAGATCGGCCGAGTGCTCAGATATCTATTGATTAAGGAACGTTTCAACCCAAATGAAGACAATGTGCGGCGGCTTTTTTCGGCTGATTTTCAGGGAGACGATTATCACGAAAAGCCCTTGCCGCAAGAACAAAATGGTTGACGATCCCACCGACAACAAGTTTTTTGCCTGCGCCTTGGAGAAAAAGGCCGATCACATCGTTCCGCGCGATCCCCACCTGAGGAACCTGAAGCATTTTCACGGCATCCAGATCATTGACGCCACCAGATTTATTCGGAAGGTCAAAACGATAACATAAGTTAATGCGTCCCTTTCATACGCCGTGTTACCGTATCTTCGTTTCAATACTATCATATCCACAAGCAGGAAAGGTTGTCTCTATTTTGCTCAAAATTCGACAACCCATGGGGCAATGAAATTTTAATCAGGCAAACATAAGGATAGCACATGAAGATTAAGCAAATGCAATTTGCAGCAACACTTTTTGCTTTGGAAAAAATAATAAAAATTACAGCTGCCCGGAACAAGGAATACAGGGATAGAATTGAGAATGCACCGAATTTTATTGCTCAGATACGAGTTAAAGACAATTCCCAGGGCAGATATTATGTATTTAAAAACGGGAAACTCTCTTCCAAAAAGGGCATCCATCCGTCTCCGGATGTATTGATGACAATGGAAACCGCAGAACTGGCTGTAAAATTGATGAGCCCTGCCAAAAAGCAGCTTGATATGATCAATGCCATGAAGGAGATGGTGGTCAACATGGAAGGGCCGGACCATCTTATGCAGTGGTTTGGCGAAACCCTGAATTTGATCGAGCATGTGGGGTCGGAATACGGAATTGATATGGGCAATGGGGTCACCCGCTATGTGAACTGCACCAACGGCGGTGCCGTGCACGTAGATGTCAAAGATGGTAAAATTCTGCGTATTATACCCATTGAATTTGACGATGAGGATGCTGCCTCCTGGACAATTGAGGCCAGGGGCAAAAAATTTACTCCCCCCAGAAAAACCAGTCTTTCTTCTTATTCCCACGCTATGAAGTCCATTATTTATTCCAAGGACAGGCTGCTTTATCCCATGAAGCGGGTGGATTTCGATCACAATGGCGAACGGAATCCTGAAAACAGAGGTGTTTCCGGATATGAACGGATCTCCTGGGACGAAGCCCTTGATATTGTGGCCAATGAGATTATGAGGATGAAAGAGGTGCATGGCCAGGGCGCTATTCTATCCAGCAACGGGTCCCACCATATGTGGGGAAACCTGGGGTATTGGCTGAGCGCCTTTAAACGGTTTTTAAACCTCATCGGCCATACTCCCACCATTCAGAATCCTGATTCCTGGGAAGGATGGTATTGGGGTGCCTCAAATCATTGGGGATACAGTATGCGCTTAGGGGGAGGCGAATGCTACGGGCTTGTGGAAGAACAACTGAAAGAGTGCGAAATGATTGTTTTCTGGTCCAGCGACCCTGAATCCACCTGTGGCGTTTACGCCGGCATGGAGGGCACCATCCGCCGCCTGTGGGCTAAGGAACTGGGCATGAAGTTTGTCCATATCGACCCCTACTATAACCATACGGCAGCGCTACTAGGCGGAAAATGGCTGGCGCCGCGCCCCGCCACGGGCAATTCTCTTTCCCTTGCCATCGCCTATGTTTGGATCACGGAAGATCTCTATGACAAAGAGTATGTCGCAACCCGGACCACAGGGTTTGATGAGTGGAAGGATTATATCCTGGGTAAAAAAGACGGCATTCCCAAGACCCCGGAGTGGCAGGAGGGTGAAGCCGGAATTCCGGCAAAGGACGTAAGGGCCCTTGCCAGGGAGTGGGCAAGCCATAAAACCTATCTGTCTGCCGGCGGAGCCGGCAATAATGTCGGCGGGGCCTGCCGGGATTCCACCGGTATTGAATGGGCCCGTTCCATGGTCTGCCTTATGGCCATGCAGGGACTTGGCAAGCCCGGTGTGAACATGGGGAACCTACAGGCCGGAACTCCCATTGACAGAACCTTTTGTTTTCCCGGTTATGCAGAAGGCGGCATGTCGGGCAGTTACCTGGATACCGGCCTTGCCATGCGCATGCTCAACCGGATGCCCCAGATTCCTACCTTGAACCCCTCATTTCAGAAAGTTCCCCGCCTGCAACTGCCCGAAGCCATTCTCGAAGGCAAGGCCGAGACCTGGGGCAATAACAATGCCCCCTTCTCCATTGAAAGCCAGTTCCAGAAATTCGATTATCCTGCACCCGGCCATTCGCCTGTAAGAATGTACTACAAATACGGGGGATCGTTCATCGGCACACAAAGCGAAACCAACCGTTATGTCAAGGCTTATCGGACCGACAAGCTGGAATTCGTGGTCAACCAGTCCATCTGGTTCGAAGGGGAGGCCCAGTTTGCAGATATTATCCTGCCGGCATGCACAAATTTCGAGCGCTGGGATATCGGCGAAAGCGCCAATTGCGGCGGTTATGTCCAGGATTCCTTTGGTCAGCTCAATCATCGGGTGATCACCCTTCAGCACAAGTGCATCGAACCTTTAGGCGAGTCCAAATCCGATTATGACATTTTTCAGGAACTGGCCAACCGGTTGGGGATCGGGCCTGTTTTTTCAGAGGGCAATACCGCCTTCGAATGGTGCAAGCGCTTGTATGATGCCACAGACCTTCCCGGAAAAATATCCTGGAAAAAATTAATGAAAAAAGGGTATTACGTGGTGCCTGCTCCACCCGAAGAACTGCGGAGTAAACCATCTTACAGGGCCTTTGCCGAAGACCGGGTCAAGGATACTCCGGAGCTTGGCCCCCTGCCCGGCGACTACAATGGAAAATTCGGAAAAGGGCTCCAGACCCAATCCGGTAAAATCGAGTTTGTCTGTTCAAGCCTTAAACGGTTTGATCCCAATGATCCTGAACGGCCTGTGATGACCAAGTATATTCCGTCATGGGAAGGGCACCATACAGCAGAGTTGTATGAAAAGTATCCGCTCCAGCTCATATCTCCCCATCCTCGGTACAGCTTTCACACCCATAATGACGGCAAGGATTCATTCACCATCGATATTAAAAACCACCGGGTTCTCCTCGACGGGTATTACTACTGGATTGTGAGAATCA
Source organism: Desulfosarcina widdelii (assembly GCF_009688965.1). Lineage (GTDB taxonomy): Bacteria > Desulfobacterota > Desulfobacteria > Desulfobacterales > Desulfosarcinaceae > Desulfosarcina > Desulfosarcina widdelii. The sequence goes on from NZ_AP021875.1 coordinate 3,131,965, forward strand.
ACCCTGAAGATGCCAAACAAAGAAATATTAAGGAAAAAGATCTGGTCAAGGTATTCAACGATAGAGGGGCTGTGATCTGCGCCGCCCAGGTGACCGAACGGGTATCCAGAGGAACCTCCCACTCCTATGAGTCCTGCTCTGTGTATGATCCCATCGGGGAACCCGGCAACTCCCCGGACCGGGGAGGATGTATTAATCTTCTTTCATCCAAACGTCCTATTATCAAAAAATCGCATTCAACTTCAGCCATGTCATGTCTCGTGCAGATTGAGCGCTGGGAGGGAAAATAAAATGAAAAATTGGTATATGATCATCGACATTGAAAAATGTGAAGACTGCAACAACTGCTTCATGGCCTGTAAAGACGAGCACGTGGATAATGACTTCCCGCCGTATTCGGCGGCTCAACCCCTTCACGATCACAGGTGGATGAACATCATGCGCAGGGAAAGGGGCTCCGGGTCCCTTATGGATGTCGCCTACCGACCAACCCCGTGCATGCACTGCGATGACGCTCCCTGTATTAGAGCCGCTGAAAACGGGGCGGTTTACAAGAGAGAAGACGGCATTGTCATTATTGATCCGGTAAAATCAACAGGGCAGAAAAACATCCAAAAGGCCTGTCCCTATAACGCGGTGTATTGGAACGAGGAAAGGGATATCCCCCAGAAATGCAACTTCTGCGCCCATCTTCTGGACGGGGGCTGGGAAGAACCCCGATGCGTTCAGGCTTGCCCCACAGGTGCCTTATCCATTGTAAAGGCAGATGATGCTCAAATTCAGAAAATGGTCAAAGAGGAAAACCTTGAGGCCTTGCACCCGGAATACAATACGTTCCCCCGGGTCTTTTATCGGAATCTATACCGATATAACCGGGCATTCATTGCAGGGAGTGTCGCCTATGGGGCGGACAGTGGTGAGGAGTGCGCCAAAAATGCTGTTGTTAGCCTAGTAAAAAACGGCAGGGCCGTTTATGAATGTAAAACCGATTTTTTCGGTGATTTCAAGTTTGACGGCCTTAAAGAAAACGGCCAAACCTATGAGGTTCATATCCTGCTTGCGACCTTTCCGGAAAAAATTCTCACGGTGGACTTGAAAACAAGTATCAACCTTGGCGCCGTTACTTTATAGGAACGCCGGATACACGGTATGCGGAGTTGCAAGCGGCAAGAGAAATTCTGTAAGGAAGAATAGAAAATTGAAAGCAATTACGATCAACTCCTACGGTTCATCCGAGGTTTTAAACCTTGACACCCGACAGCCTCTTCCTGTGGTCGGTCCCCATGACATACTCGTTCGGAATAAGGCCACCAGCGTCAATCCCATAGATGTGATGAAACGGGAAGGGTACGGCCGGCCTGTGTTTGAAAAAAAACGACAGGTGAAGTTTCCGTGGATCCTTGGTAACGACACTGCTGGCATTGTGGAAAAGGTTGGAAAAAAGGCAACCCGATTCAAGGCGGGCGATGAGGTGTTCAGCGCTCCTGGTATCCACCGCCAGGGAACGTGGGCGGAATATGCGGCCGTTGATGAAAAAGAAGCGGCATTTAAACCCAAAAACCTGTCTTTTGAAGAAGCGGCATCCATCCCCTATGTGGCCATGACTTCCTGGAAGGCCTTGGTTCACCATGCAAAAATAACCCCGGTCAAAGCCTCGGGAAAAAAAGTGCTGGTTCATGCCGGATCCGGGGGCGTAGGAACGTTTGCCATCCAATTGCTCAAGGCTTGGGGATGTCATGTGGCCGCCACCTGCAGTACAAGGAACATTGAACTGGTCGAAGAACTGGGAGCGGACACTATTATTGATTATACCGTTACCGATTTTACCCGTGAGCTTAAGGATTACGATGTCGTATTTGACACAATCGGTCATAAGGTGGCCGGTCATGAAGAGAAATCAATATCCATACTCAAACAAAACGGTACAGCCGCTTATGTCAGCATTGTCCACCCGATGCTCTCCATTATAACCGATAATGGTCTTCTGGCCGGGGTGCCCAAGATGGGGTTGGCGCTTTTATCCAATAAATTTAAAAACCGGGGAATCCGCTACTGTTGGTCTGTTTTTTCTCCAAACGGCAAGGCGCTGGAACAAGTCCGACAACATCTGGAGGTGCAGAAAATCAAGCCGGTGATTGACCGGGTTTATCCTCTGGATCAAATGGCTGAAGCCAATACTTACGTAGAAACCGGTCGGGCCAGGGGGAAGGTTGTCATTCGCATAGACTGATTGGCATCAATGATCCAGAGCCTTGGTACTTTTATGAAAAGGCCGGGGTGCCGGGTATCGTTCCGGACATCTCCTTGTTTTAACAGGATACCCGTGCTAACTCATTTAAGAATACAAGATTGACAGGCTGTGTTTTTTCCAATCCGATAGATGGGTTGATAGGTATGACCGCTTTTGATCCTCAGGTAATAGAAAAATTTAAAGCTATCTCTAAAAAGATTGATTACCCGAAAAAAACGTTTCTGGTGAATGAGGGAGATGTCTGCAAACAGATTTTCCTGATTGAGGACGGCTGCCTCCGGTCATGGTTTAACGATGACGGGAACGATATAACCTTTCAGTTTTTCTTTGAAGGCAATTTTGTCTCTTCCTTTGAGAGCTTTAAAAACAACCGGCCCTGCCTCTATAATATTGAAACCTTAACCTCGGCTGTTCTATATGTGGCTCAACGGGCCGACTTTATGAAGGTTCTTGAAAAAGAGCCCGAAATAAATGAGCGGTTGAACCAATTTCTAATGCAGCGGCTATACCATTACCAGAAACTGTTCATATCCAGAATCACCCATAGTCCCCAGCGGCGATATGAAGAACTGATTAAAGAACAGCCACAACTCATGGACCGCGTGCCCCAGCATTATATTGCCACCTACCTGGGCATCACCCCAGTCTCCTTAAGCCGTATAAAAAAGAAAATACGGATCTCTATGAAACCCTGGTAACGGTAAAGTACTCAGAAACTGGGCCCATCGCCTCCCTCATGCGAGCAATCCACATCAATAGGAGCCGAAGTGCTTCCGTTCATTCAAAATACAAATAGATCGGCGCCGCCAGTCACCGGAATTGCGGCACCGGTAATGTACCTCGAAACGTCGGCCGCCAGGAAAGCCACCAGGGCGGCCACTTCTTCCGGCTTTCCCATGCGCTTCATGGCGATCCGTTTCTCTATCCGTTCACGCATTTCCGGGCGATGGAGTTGAACGGCCTCGGTATCGATAAATCCCGGCAATACCGCGTTGACCGTGATGCCATCTCGGGCACCTTCAAGGGCAAGGGATCGGGTCAGGCCGATCATGCCCGCCTTGGAGGCGCCGTAGCCTGGCTGGGCAAAAGCACCGCTCAGTCCGACAAAAGAGGAAATGTTGATAATACGTCCCCATTTGTTTTTTCTCATGTGTGGCCAGACCGCCTGGATGCAATTGAAGGCACCGGTCAAATTGACACCCACGTCCCGCTCGAACATCTTCACGGCTTGGTGTTCCATGGTCGCCATGTTGTCCATCACCCCGGCGTTGTTCACCAAAATATCCACATATCCCATCCGATCGGCTATTTCTGAAAGAACGGCCTGAATTTGATCCGGTTTCGTGACATCCATTTTTATGCCAAGGCTGTTGGCATTCATTTCACGGATTGTCTCTGCCGTTGAAGCTGTCCGGACATCTTCAGAGCCGGCAAAATGCGCGGCGAGAATGCTGTATTCGGCGAGTTCCTCTTTGTCCACATTCTCATTTTCAATGAGAAGATCGGTGACGGCGACATTGGCTCCGGCACCGCCGAGGGCCATGGCGATAGCTCGACCAAGTCCCCTGGAGGCACCGGTCACCAGAGCCGTTTTTCCGGATAAAGTTGTCATATCGAGTATTTTTATGAATTGCTCGGAGTCTGTTATATTTGCGGCAACGCGTCGGCTTTTTCTCTGAACCGGTTCACTTTTTTCTCCAGTTTCGGCGTGTTCAACCACAGGTCCGGGTACAATTTTTCGCGCCCAGCCGTGGGATTGACCGAGCATTCCAGCCAGTGTGAGATCATCAGATTCATGTAACACCGCTGGCATCGGACGCATTTTACGATATCATCGACCCTGCCCGCTTTGACCTTGGCAGGCCAGAAGGGGTCCGCAATGGCCTGTCGCCCCAGGGAAATCATGTCGCTCTGACCGGAGGAAATCACCTCGGCGGCGACTGCCGGATCGATAAAATTGGGTGTAATGACCGGCAATCCTCCCGAAGCCTCCTTGAATCCTGGCGCCCAGCGCGTAAATTCGTTTTCTCCATCAGGGGCAAAGGCCGCGCCCGGATTTTCGTAGGACCCCTGGGAAATGTTGAAGAAATTAGCCCCCGCATCCTTGCACCAGGAGACAACCTGCTTGATCTCTTCGTGGGAAATGCCACCCGGCATCAGCTCATCTCCGGAAAGCCGCACCCCAAAGGCTTTGTCCGGCCCGATTTTCTTGCGGGTTTTGTCCACGATATTGAGCAAAAACCGCGCCCGATTTTCCAGGCTGCCGCCATATTGGTCGTGTCGCTGATTGGATCGGGGCGACAAAAACGAATGAAGCAGATAGCCATGGGGTGCGTGCACCTCCACGCCGTCATACTCGATTTTGAAGGCCGCATCGGCCTGGACGGCAAACCGGTCTTCCAGATCGACAATTTCGCCCACCGTCAGTTCGCGAGGGGTGTCGCCATACATCACATGCAGCATATCGGGCGACTTCTCGGCCAAGACATCACGGACCATCCCTCTTACAGCGGCATACTCCTCGTCGCTCATATTGCGCACCGTGTCGAAATCTGGAATAAGCTCCGCAAACTCGGGAGTTACCCGTTTCATCTGGCGCTCCCATCCTTTGTTCAAATTTCGGACGTCCACTTCCAGGGCAATCGCTGAAGGCCCCCCGGAGGGGCATTCGGGCGTTTCCGCATGGGGATGCCCCTGCCATCCCCATCCTGGGGATAACTGCATAAAAATTTTGCATTGGCTGTATTCGTGTACGAACTGGACCATCTCGCTGTGGTATCGGTAATAGCGATAATCCGTGAACCGCGAAGGGTTGAGAATTTCCGATCCATGCCAGGGGTGCGGATTCATGACGCAGCATTCGGTGATAATCAGCCCGAAACCACCGCGCGCCCGCGTCGCATACCAGGCGGTGTTCACATCCGTATGGTATCCCTCGGGCCCCGAAAGGCCCGGATTCATGGGCGCCATGGCGATTCTGTTTTTAATTTCCACATCACCGATCTGGATGGGTTCGAACAACTCATCGTAAGCCATGGAAATCTCCTTTATGCTTTAAGTTTTCGTTTAGAGGTGTCGATGTTCAATAGTCGGCCCAGGTTTCCGCCAAAGATCTTCGCCCGGTCTTCGTCAGTAATGGCTGGATAGCCGTAATCTAACTGCATGTCCTCAGGAATTTGGAAATCCCGAAGTCCCATGACCGCAGAGCGGATCTGAGCAGCGTAACCGGCGTAGTCGGTGCCCCAGATGATTTTGTCCGGTCCTACCCAGCGCAGGGCCTCACCGATGATCGTGGCAAATTTTCGGGGGGCGCACAACGCCCAGGGAACCAGCAGACTCAGGCAGACATAGACGTTGGGATGACCCATGGCGATCATATTCAGATCGTCACAATAGGGATATCCCATGTGAAAGGCATTGATCTTCAACTCCGGGAAATCACGGGCCACGTCGTCTAGGTGAATCGGCAGGGCGTATTTGCTTTTCCCCGGCGGCACCCAGCAGAATCCGGTGTGAATGTCCAGGACGATGCCCAGTTCCTCCGCTTTTTCATAAAACGGCCACAAGTCCCGATCATTGATGTAGGTATCTTCGGGAGGGTAGAACTTGAAAATCTTGGCCCCTTTCTCCTTCACCCAATATTCCAACTCCCAGATCGTGTTTTTCACTCCCTTGTGTTTGATAGGCGAGACATTGGGCTGGTACATGAAGCGATCGGGATGGGATTCCACCACCTGGGCCATCTCGCCATTGGTGCACCAGCGACTGGTGTACCCGGTGGTATCCATCATCGATTCGGGCAGCAAGCAGGCGATATCCACCCCGTATTTGTCCATGGCCCTGAGCAGTGACTCCGGATCGGCGGTTTTCACCATTTCCCACTCTTCCAATCCCTCATAGGTGCTCGCAGGCATACCGGTGAGCATAGGGCGGTGAATGTTTTCGATGGCCCTCCACCACATCTGAACGCCGGGGAAATGATTGACCTGGTCCATGTTTCCGATCAGGTGGGGTTCGGGATCAATTTTGAAATAGTCGTCCTTTTCATAAGCGGTCATCATCTCTCCTTATTTTGGGTGATTGGGTGGAAGACCAAAAAATCGTCAATTGGCGGTATTCTCATTGTATTGCCATATGGTACAAAGATTAGCCGATAGAGCGTTCATGACCTTTCCAGAATGTCTCCTTCACATCCTTGCGGAGAATTTTTCCCACAGGAGTGGTTGGAAGCGAATCCCAGAAGTCGATGGCTTTGGGGTATTTGTAACCGCCCAGTTTACTTTTGCAAAAAGTGATCAATTCATCTTCCGTTGCCTTGTGGTCCGGTTTCAGCACCACCACCGCCTGGACGCGCTCTCCCCATTTCTCATCCGGGGCTGACACCACCGCTGCCATGGAGACGGCCGAGTGTTCGTAGAGAACATCTTCGACCTCCTTGGGGTAGACGTTCTCTCCGCCGGTGACGATCATGTCGGCCTTGCGGTCCAGCATAAACAGGTATCCGTTTTCATCCATGTAACCCATGTCCCCGGTGTGGTACCATCCGTTGCGAAGGGCATTGCCGGTTTGTTCCGGGTTTTTCCAATACCCCAGCATGACATGCTCTCCCCTGACGGCGATCTCCCCGGTTTCATTGGCCGGTAATGGGGCACCCTCTTCGTCCACGATGCGGATTTCCGAGCACAGGGAGGGTTTGCCGGCGCTGACCAGCAATCCCATTCTTGGGCCCGACAAGACGTGGTCCTCTTCCCGTAAAAAACTGATGGCGCCGCCGGCGGTCTCCGTGGCTCCGTAACCCTGGGCGAAAATCGGGCCGAATTTCTCCATGCACTGTTTCAGGATTTCCGGCGGAAAGGGACTGCCGGCATAGGAAAGCAGTTTGAGACTGGACAAATCGTAGGCATCCACATTGGCAAACTGCAGCAGCCATCCGTAAACCGTTGGCACGGCGTTCATGTGGGTACATCGTTCATCCTGAACGATGCGCAGGATTTCGTCGAGGTCGGCCTTGCGGTTTATGGCGACTTTCCCGCCGGCCAAAAGCAGACAAAAGGCCGGCCAGAAAGAGACGTGAAAGAGCGGCAGCACAAAGCATGTGGCATCCTCGCTGGAGAGATTGGACATCAGGTTAGCATTGATCACACCGGTGAGGATGTTGCGATGGGACAGCATGACGCCTTTGGGAAGGCCTGTAGTGCCGCCGGTGTACATCAGCACCGCCAGATCGTCTTCATCTACGGTCACATCCGGTTCGGTGTCAGCTGCATCGGCGAGCATCTCTTCATAGGCCATGAAACCCTGCGATGGGTTATCCAATGCAACCCAGGTTTTGATCGCATGAAGATGTTCACGCATCGCCGCGGCTTTCGCCTCATAACCGTCTCCGGCAAAAAAGCAGGACGCCTCGCTGTCATTGGCGATGTGAACAATTTCCGTCTCAGAAAGTCGGAAGTTCAACGGCGTTACGCTCATGCCCAGCTTGGCGGCGGCGAAATAGATTTCAAGGTATTTGTGGGTGTTCTCGGCCAGAACCGCCAAACGGTCCTGGCGGGAAAAGCCCATTTTTGTCAGCGCATTGGCCAGGCGGTTGATGCGCCGGTTCAGCTGGCCGTATGTCAGCCGATTTTCTTCAAAGACGATGGCTTCGTTGTCTGGGTAATACAGCGCGCCTTTACGGGGAATGTCGCCGAGGGTGTACATCTATCGATCTCCTGTCGTTTGGGGTGATCGTCTTCCGCGCCACAGATCGACGTCCTTTTGGCTGTACCCGTTTTCCGTGAGCGGCGGACCGTTTCTTGCTTTCAAGACCACGACTTTGGCAGTCCCTGAAACTGCATCAGCATGTTCTTGCTCATCTCGTTTGAAATCGGCGAGAATTGAAGTTGATAGGTATCCCGCAGATATCGCTGCATGGGGTATTCAAGGCAGATGCCGTAGCCACCCATGATCTCGGCCCCGAAGCGACCGGCGTGTAGGGCTCCTTCCGAGGCCACCAGCTTGGCCATGGTGGCCTCCAGGTGATAGGGCTGACCCTGATCGCACAACCAGGCCGCCTTGTAGGTCAGGTTGCGGGCGTTTTCCAGATTGATGTACATGTCCGCCAGGTAGTGTTGCAGGATCTGGAAACGGCTGATGGGGCCGCCAAAAGCCTGGCGCTGCTGGGCATATTGGAAGGCGTCCGAATAGGCGGCGGCCATGAGACCGACCCCCATCATAGCGCAACCGATGCGTTCGGGATTCAGCACGGTGAGCATTTCATACCACCCGTTGCCACGGGTTCCCAACAGATTCTCCGCGGGGATTTCCACATTGGAGAACGTGATCCCCACGGAGTCGCAGTGATGACAGCTGATCTTGGGAATACGGGTAATGGTGATGCCCTTGGTATCCGACGGCACCAGAAGCACGGAAAGGGACTGGCTGGGTTTGGCATCCGTTTCGGTCCTACAGATGGTGATCATGTAATCCGAGGCATGCGCACCGGTGATGAACACCTTTTCTCCATTGATCACCCATCGCCCCTCTTTTTCCTCCGCGAAAGTGGCGACGCTGCCTAAAATGTCCGTACCGCCGGCCGGTTCGGTCAGGGCCATGCACATCTTCAGTTTGCCTTCGCCCAATAGAGGAAGGAACTTTTCCTTCTGGGCGGCTGTACCCATCTCCGCGATAAACCGGGTGCCGAAGCCGATGGTGGTCCCCACTGCAAGGGCCACGGACATGGAGGCCTTGCAGATCTCTTCATACGAAATCATGCCGTCCACCATGCCAAGTCCTTCCCCGCCGTACTCCCTGGGGATATTGTATTGAAACATACCGATGTCCACGAATTTCTGCCATAACTCCGGCGGCGGGAAATCGACGTTTTCGTCCATCCAGGCCACATATTCCTTGTTCAATTCCTTTTTGCAGAAATGAGCCATCTCTTTGCGGATCATCTCCTGCTCTTTGGAAAATCCAAAATCCATGTGTAAGTCTCCTCGTTATTACTCAGTGTCGGAACAAATGTTCTGCTGTTTCTGCTGCCGGGTCAGCTGATCGGGCTGGGCCCGGAACTGATCCATGACCGCCTGGATATCAGGCGAATAGGTCAGCCACTGAATACCGTTTCGTTCCACCGCCAAAGCGGTTTCCATGTCGCAACCGTCAACGGAGCGGGCCATGACCTCCTTACCCATACGCAGGGCGATGGGCTTTTTTGCGGCGATGTTCTTAACCGTTTTCTCGAACTCGGACTCGAAGTCCTCATCCTTGAACACCCGGGTCAGCAGGCCCATGTCGTACATTTCCCGGGCGGTATAGTCCTTGCGGCCGCTGAAGATGATTTCCCGGGCACGAAAAATCGGCATGCTACGGGGCAGCCGGGCGGTCCCTCCCCAACCGGGCAGAATCCCCATGTTGATTTCCGTCGTGCCCATCTTTGCCGATTCACTGGCGTACAGAAGGTCACAGGCCAGGGCCAGTTCGAGGCCGCCGGCCAAGCAATGTCCGTCGATTTTGCAGATCACGACTTTCTCGCAGCTTGCAATTGCGCGCTGCACATCGAGACCTTCGTGGGACAGCCAGTTGAGGCTGTTCTGGTGCTCGGCTAACGAGGGGAAAATTTCCAAGTCGCCGCCCGTGCAAAAGGCCTTCTCTCCGGCGCCCGCCAGCACGACGACACCAACTGCGGGCTCATTTCTCACCCGGCGGAAGGCATCGATGAGTTCGATCGCCATCTGCCGGTTGATGGCATTGTATTTGTCCGGACGGTTCAGGGTGATGGTGCATCCGCCGTCACAGGTTTTGCCGATTTCATAGAGGATGGTCTGGTAGTTATCGGGGCCCATGGCGATGTCCGCTGCGCCGGTTTCGAGAGTTTCAGCTTCCTGATCCGGTCCGGCCAGCCGCAGGGATTCGTCCGCCGGCTGAAACATCGGGAGGGAGCAATCCGGCGACACATCTTCGAAAACGACCTCAACGTTCATGCCGATGGAGACGTCCTCCGGCTTGCAGTTCACAATCCGGGTGGTCATGCGGATTCCCTCGTCCAGATCCACCATGGCGATTACATAGGGCAGGTCCCCCATAAATTTGGGTTCCACCATGTCCAGCATGGTGGTGAATGTATGAACCGCGGCTTTCCCTCTCGATTCGATCCAGCCGAGGTTTTCAGACCAGCATTCCGGGCAGACTTTTTTAGGGAAGAAAATGTTCGCTTGGCAGTCATTACAATGCTGAACCAGAAGTTTGCCCTGCTTGGTCGCTTTCCAGAATTCTTTTGTCCAGGGTTGCATCACCGGAACCGGACGTTGTATTTCCATTAGTTATTCCTCCCCCACACGGTAGCGATGAAATTCATACCCGATCCTCCGGATGTATTTTGGAAGATATGGCTAACACCCGGCACCTGCCGCTCACCGGCCTTTCCCATGAGCTGACGGGCGGTCTCTACATAGGTCGCCATGCTGACACCCGACCCCGTGTGGCCCCGGCCGATGGCGTCGCCGATGGTCGCCCACGGCAGTTTTCCCCCCGGCCATGTATGGCCTTCCATGAACATCTTTCCCGCCTGGCCGGGCTCGCACAGACCGACGGTTTCCATGAACATGGGATGGCCCACCGGATAGGCCAGATAGATATTCCAGATATCGATCTCTTCCTTGGTGAGACCGGCTTGATCCAATGCCTCCCGGGTTCCGTTAAGAAAACCGGCTTTGACATCTTCCGTACTTCTGGTGGTTGTGAATGCGCTGAAATAGCGGGAACTCTCACCCAGTTTGACAGCGGCCGGACACCTCATTTGCTTTGCCGTATCCGCGGAGGTTACCACCAGGGCGGCACCGCCATCGGCCAGCACATTGCATTCGCGTTTGTGAAGCGGCGAAGAAACCATGCTTGACGAGAGCACTTTTTCGACAGTGGGGGCCTCTTTGCCATAAAAAATGGAATTGGGGTCCAGGGTCGCCCATTTTCTCAATGAAACCACCACGGAGGCCATCTCTTCCTCTGTGGTACCGGACTCATACATGTAGCGCCGGGTCATCATGGCAATGACGCCGTTGTATGTCGTCCCGTAGGGGTACTCCCATTGCCGGTCGATCCCCGCCTTGGCAAAAAAGTTGATCAGATCGGAGAGCGGAATGGTGGAATGAACGGTTACGTGGGGTATCAGGACGGCCTTGGCCTGACCGGTTTCGATCAGTTGTTCCGCCAACCGGAGGCAATTGGACGTTGATGCGCCGCCGGCGTTGCAGGTGCAGACGTCCCTGCATCCCTTCAACCCCAGCTCTTCGGGTATCTTGCCGAAGGAGATCTCCGCGTACAACTCCGGCTGCGCCTGGGGCGCCACCGTAACCACCGCCTCGATGTCGTTTTTGTGTAAACCGGCATCCCGTACCGCCTGAATGCTGGCGTCATAAATGATGTCCCACCTGGATCGATCCGGATAGGTACCGGTCGGGACCTCGCCAATGCCGATGATTGCAAGATGTTGCTTTCCCACTTGTGCCTCCATGTAATATATCTTGACTTCCAGCATGCTTCAGTTTACAGAAAATGAGGTTTCATTTTTTATTAGTTTGCAAACAACAAGCTGTCAACATTTGCAAGCATGAATCATTGAAATAGAATGAATTGTTTTAACACTTTAATATATTTGATAATACTAAATAGCCGAACCGGGTTCAATCCCCGCACCACCGCCATGCCTGAGGCAGCAGCCGTCAACTTTACAAAGTTCCACTCTATAGTTTCGAAAGAGGATCAGAAATGAAAATAAAGGAATTGGTAGAGAAGTCAGGTCTGCCGCGATCTTCCATTCAATACTACCTTCGAGAGGGGCTGCTGCATCCGCCCCTGAAGACAGGAAAGACAATGGCCTATTATGATGAAAGCCATCTTCATCGATTGAAACAAATCAAGAACTTGAAGAAAGACGCGCGGGTGCCGCTTTCCTTTCTCAGGGAAAGACTCAAAGAAACCGAAGAGGAATCGCAATCGCCCCCCCGGCAATACGATATCCCCCGAAAAGTGATTACAACCAATGAGAAGAAGAAAAAGAAGGCGGCAATTATCAAAAAAGCCATCGAGGTCTTCAGCCAGAAAGGCTACCATCGGACCAAGGTGGTGGATATCACCGACTCGCTTAACATTTCAACCGGTACGTTTTATATCTATTTTAAAAACAAAAGAGATCTGTTTGTCGAGGTCATTGACGATGTGTTCCGCAATATCGTAGGCGAAGCCGCCTCCTCCATAAAAACCGAAAGGGACTTCTTAAAGCGACTGGAAATCAGGGGACAAGTTTTTTATAACAATTACACCAAATACAATGAAATTTTAAACCAACTGCGCGCAGAAATAACCAGCGATGACTTATGGCCGGAAGAAAAACTAAAAAAAATCTATCATGGATTGACCAAGCCCGTCATACGAGAAATTCAAAACGCTTCTGAAGAAGGTGTCATTAAAGAAATCGATTCTGATCTCTTGGCGTATGCCCTGACGGGGTTGATCGAGATAATGTCCTTCAGACTGTCGTTGGACAGCAAATATTCGCTTCGAGATGTTATGGCATTCATCGGGGACCTAATCGGGAGCCGGTTGGTGACGAGTAAATAACCCTACCCTAACCAACCCTTACAGGAAGGCATATCCCATGGAAATAGAAGCAGATCCAAAAGAATTAGAAGCACACCTGAAGCAGCTCCAAAAAAAAATAGACGCGTACGAGACCATTTTTAAAGAAATCGAGGATGGCTACGCTGAAATCGACCTTCATGGCAGGGTCGAATCTTGTAACCCTGCGTTGTGTCGTATCATCGGATACACCGTTGATGAACTCACAGGGATGGATTACAGGGAATACATGGATGCCGATACTGCCGCAAAAGTGTATCAGGCACACAATGAGGTCTTTAAGACAAGTGTCCCCAAAAAGTCATTTAACTATGAGATCACCGGCAAGGACGCCTCCAAACATATTGTTGAGATTTCCATTGCCCTTCGTAAAGACGATGCCGGCAATCCGGATGGATTCCGCATCTTCATGCGCGATGTCACCGAGCGTCGGATTGCCGAGCAGGAACTCTACAATCACAAAAGCCGCCTCGAGGCCATATTCCGCAGCGTCAAAGATGCCATTATCACCGTCGATCCCGATATGAACATCATCGATGCCAACGAGAGTGCCAAAACGATCTGTGGAATCTCATCCGACGAAATGGGCGGCCATGATTTTTCACATTGTCAATGGGGCGGCTGCCAGCCATGCCGGGACGTACTCTCCGAGACGTTGAACAAAAAGAAGGCAATTTACGAATACCAGGTTGAATGCAGCCGTCGAGATCGACCCCATCAAAAAGTTATTCTCTCGAGCGCCCCATTGCTAAATGGTATGGGTGGCTTCTCAGGAGCAGTATTGGTTATCCGGGACATTACCCGAATCAACGATCTTGAAAATGAATTAAAGATGCGGCACCGGTTCCATAATATTGTAGGGAAAAACGCAAAAATGCAGGAACTCTACAAGTTGATCGAAGATTTGGCCGACTTTGAAACTACCGTCCTGATTGCAGGTGAAAGCGGGACGGGCAAAGAACTCGTCGCCCGCGCATTGCACCAGTCCGGCAGGCGGGCCCTCAAACCGTTTATCGCCGTGAACTGCTCGGCGCTGGCTGAAAACCTGTTGGAAAGCGAACTTTTCGGCCATGTGAAAGGTGCATTTACCGGGGCAATTCACAATATGCAGGGAAGATTTCAAAAGGCGCACACCGGTACCCTCTTGTTGGATGAAATCGGTGATATTTCACCAAGAATCCAGCTGAAGCTGCTGCGGGTGCTCCAGGAAAAAACCTTTGAACGCGTCGGTGATGCAAAGGAGATCGAAGTGGATGTGCGCGTGATTGCCTGCACCAATCAAGATCTCAATGAAAAGGTTCGACGCGGGGAATTTCGGGAAGATCTCTACTATCGCCTGAAAGTCGTTGAACTCAAGGTCCCGCCGCTGCGGGAGCGCAAGGACGATATTCCGCTATTGGTGGAATACTTCAAGGAGCGGTACCAAAGAAAATTTAATATCGCTATCCCCGGCATTGCCAATGACGTGCTGCGGACGTTCATGGATTATTCATGGCCCGGGAATGTCCGTGAACTGGAGCATAGTATGGAACGCGCCGCAGTACTCTGCCACGGCCAGGCCATAACCCTCAAACAGCTTCCGCCTGAACTCAAAGAATCCATTCCCGCCGGCAAGCAAGTCCACCCGCAATCCACAGCAGAAGAACCCGAACAGATCCTGAGCGCACTCGACAAAACCGACTGGAACAAAGCCAAAGCTGCCCGCTTACTGCACATTAGCAGAAACACGCTTTATCGTAAAATGAGAAAGCATGGTCTGGCGCGTTCAACCGACCCACATCGGTAACCACCCAAGGACGCACCTACTTTACGCCATCCTCGGCCTGTTCCATCGGGCGGATCGGATTTCCGTCTTTCGCCTGCATCGAGTGTAACCTGCAACACATGTGCCCTGTTACACATATGTATCATGGCACACATATTTCACCATTTCACGGCCATAGATAGATGCCTAAAACCAGAAGAAACTAAAATCACACCAGAATTTTACACCCCCAGTGCGTCCGACAGCTGGCATACCTCTTGATTGTGGGACATAAGCGTGCCGAATTGGTTATCCGTTAAAAAGAACCGCGCGATCGCTGCAAAGGCATGGCATGCATCGTTTTAAACTTCTTGATGAAAGCAACAATGAGAGTCTCGCAAAAAGTCCCGGACTCGTCATGCCGGACTTGATCCGGCATCCAGAAGGCATTGAAATGACTGGATTCCGGCATATGCCGGAATGACGACAACTTGCGATTTCCGACTTTTTGCGAAAGCATCAACAATACTCACCAACCACATAGGAGTCGGATGCCATGGCACGAGAAGTGGTTTTTATCGATGCAGTGAGAACCCCCTTCGGGCGTATGGGTGGAACGCTGAAGGATATTTTCAATTCCAAACTGGCAAGTATCGGTCTGAAGGGACTTCTCGATAAAACCGGAATCCTCGAAAAGGCCAGGGTTGACTGTTTTTTCATGGGCAGCGCCGCTCATTGTTCCCACGCCCCTGAATCCAGCCAGGTGTGCTGCACTGGACGCCGGCGTGGGTTATGCGACATCCGCGTCTTACATCGAAATGCAGTGCGGTTCGGCCATCGACAGTATCAACCATGCCGCCTGGAAGATTCTGGCGGGCCAGGCCGATGTCATCGTCGCCGGCGGATCCGAATCTTACAGCCAGATGTTCGCCAAATTTCCCATGTCTCAGGCACCCTACCGCCAGATCCCGCCCGCGGCCATTATTCAGACCCTTTCGCCGGTGACGGCTGAGCAGATCGGCATGGGGCTGACCGCCGAAAACCTTCAGGAGAGGTACAACATTCCCCGCGAGGCGTCGGACGCGTTCGCCTTCAACAGCCAGATGCGCGCCAAGACGGCCTGGGGCAAGGGGTTTTTCAACGGGGAAATCATCCCCGTCACCATCCCCGGCACCCGAAAGACACCGGAGGTCGTTTTCGACAGAGACGAACATCTCCGGCCCGACACCACCCTGGCAGGACTCGCCAAGCTGAAGCCTGTGTTCAAGGACGGCGGTACGGTGACGGCCGGCAACGCATCTGGCCTCAACGACGGCAGCGCCTTTGTGCTGATGATGGCCGCCGAGAAAGCCGAGGAACTCGGCTACGAACCCATGGCGCGTTGGGTCTGCGGAGCCGATTGCGGTGTAGACCCCAAAATCATGGGTATCGGCCCGGCCTACGCCATTGTCGATGCCCTCAGACGCGCCGGCCTGACGCTCGACGACATGGATGTCATGGAGTGCAACGAAGCATTCGCGGTCCAGAACCTGGCCGTGATCAAGGAGGTGGAAAAGCAGACCGGTTGCAAGGTGGATATGGACAAGTGGAACCCCAACGGCGGGGCCATCGCCTACGGCCACACCAACAGCGCATCGGGAGCCCGGGTGGGCATGTTTGCCATGCGGGAACTGATCCGGCAGGGTGGACGCTACGGCTTTTTCAGCTCCTGCTGCGGCGGTGGGCTGGGCGTGGTGACCTTGATTGAAAACCTCAAAAGATAAATGAAGGAGAATTGATGATGAGAATTGATGATATCAAAAACATCTGTGTCGTCGGGGCCGGCAACATGGGCCACCAGATTTCGCTGCACTGCGCCATCATGGGATTCAACACCTTCTGCACGGATGTCAGCAAAAAAGTCCTGGCAAAAGCCGACGCATTCGTGGATAAATACCTGTCCGGACGCGTCGAAAAGGGGAAGCTGACAACACAACAGGCAGCGGCCGCCCGGTCACGAATTCGTTTTATGCCGTCCATGGAAGATGCCGCCAAAGACGCGGATTACATCATCGAAGCCGTTCTGGAGGTGCTTGACCTCAAGCGAAAAATTTTCGCAGACCTGGACAGGATCGCTCCGCCCCACGCCATTCTGGCGACAAACTCCTCGGCCATCGTCAGTTCCAAAATCGCCGATGCCACAGGGCGGCCGGACAAGGTCATCAACCTGCACTTTTTCAATCCTGCGTTGGTGATGAAGCTTGTGGAAGTGGTGCAAGGCCCGCATGTGTCCGAGGAGACCGTTCAGGTCAGCATGGAATTATGCGAGCGCCTTAAAAAAATCTCCGTGCATGTGAAAAAGGAAGTCAAAGGTTTTTTGCTGAACCGCATCCTGCTCAGCATGTTCAAGGAAGCCTTCTGGCTTCTTGACATGGACGTTGCTTCCATCGAAGACATCGACAAGGCCTGCGTGTATGGTGCCGGGCACCCCATGGGGCCGTTTACCCTGAATGACCTCACCGGTATCGATTTGCAGTATATCATGGACTTGGAAACTTTCCGGGAGACGGGCAACGTTGCCGATCTGCCGTCGCCAAGCCTTGTGGAACGATATGTCAAAGGCTGCTATGGTAAAAAGACCGGCAGGGGCTGGTATGATTACAGCGACAAATGACACCTGACCCATCAACAAAGGAAACACGCAGCATGGCTTCTCACTTTATCGTGTTTAACAAGGAAAAACGAAAAGCACAGTTCAAAGGAAGGTAAGAGAAATGGAGACAAAATTCCTCAGTGAAACCAACCTCAAGTTTCTCCTGCACGATGTCCATGAGATATCTGCCCTGACCGAATACGACGCCTACCGCCACCAGAACCGGAAGATGTTCGACATGGTGATGGGGGCGGCCCTGGATCTCGCGAAAACAAAGCTCTATCCCATTCTCGAAGAGATGGATGAAAACATTCCGGAGCTGTTGGACGGCTCGGTCCGGGTGCATTCGGCGGTTCGCAACCTGATGAAAGAGTACGGTGAAGGGGGCTGGATCGGGGCATCGTTTCCGGAACAATACGGCGGGGAGCAGCTGCCCCTGGCCGTGGCCATGGCCACCAGGTATATTTTCGCTGCCGCGAACTACAGCGCCAGTACCTTCCCGGAACTCACCGCAGGTGCGGCCCACCTGATCATCTCCTTCGGCAGCGAAGATATGGTGGCAGCCTATGTCCCCAACATGCTGTCCGGCAAATGGCAGGGCACCATGGCCCTTACGGAACCCGAAGCCGGCAGTTCTCTGGCAGATATCACCGCCAGTGCCAGTCCGGCCGGCGATGGAAGCTACCGGATAAAAGGCCAGAAAATCTTTATCTCCGGAGGGGACCACGACGGGGTGGACAACGTGGTTCATCTCATGCTGGCCAAAATCGATGGGGCCCCGGCAGGGGTCAAGGGCATCTCGTTGTTCGTGGTGCCCAAGAAACGCATCGATCCTGCAGGCGCCCTGGTTGGGAACGATATCGTGGTTTCTCAGGTCTTTCACAAGCTCGGTTACCGTGGAAATCCCATCACGCAACTGAGCATCGGTGAAAACGGCGACTGCCATGGCTTCCTGCTGGGGGAGCCTCACAAAGGCCTGGCCTACATGTTCCAGATGATGAACGAAGCAAGGCTCGGTGTCGGTATGGGGGCTGCCGCCATTGCCTCCGCCGCTTACTATGCGGCCCTGGAATATACCAGGGGCCGAACCCAGGGAAGAAAAATAGGGCAAAAAAACCTCGCAGATCCCCAGGTGCCCATCATCGAACATGCGGATGTCAAACGTATGCTCCTGTTCCAGCGATCCGTGGTCGAGGGTTCCCTGTCCCTGCTTTTACAGTGCAGCATGTATGCGGACCTGGCGCACCTCCAGGATGGCGAAGATAAAACGAAGCATGCCCTCCTGCTCGACCTGCTCACCCCGGTGGCAAAATCCTATCCTTCGGAGATGGGAATCCTGACCACCAGTCAGGCCATCCAGTGCCTGGGCGGATACGGATACTGCAAGGATTTCCCCGTGGAGCAATACTACCGCGATGTGCGCATCCATCCTATCCATGAGGGGACAACCGGCATCCAAGGCATGGACTTGCTGGGGCGCAAGGTCACGATGCACGGCGGCGAATCCTTTAATCTGTTCAACAAGGAGGTTGGCAGCACGATAGCACACGCGCGCAGGTCGCCCGAGCTGGCTGCCAGTGCAGATCAGCTGGAAGCCTCATTGATCGAGCTTCAGAACGTTACCCGGCACAAAATCGAGCAGGCCGCCACCAGTGGTCCTGAGGTCTTCCTGGCGGATGCAACCCTGTATCTTGAGTACTTCGGAATCATCGTGATTGCATGGCAGTGGCTCAAGCAGGCCATCGTGGCCCAATCCCAATTGGAAAAAGCCAGCCGTATCAGGCGCAGCTTTTTAACTGGCAAAATGTTTACATTTCGGTACTTCTTTGCCTACGAGCTTCCCAAAACCAAGGGACTGAGGAGCCGTTTGCTGGACACCGACCCCCTGACCGTACGAATGGAATCATCCTTTTTCAATGATTAACAGCCTGTCAACGTATCGAGAAGTCAGACCATAATGGGCCGCCTGCTGCCCACAAGGAAAGAAAACGGCGATTGAAGGAGAAAATTCCTTCAATCGCCGTCCATATTCCCGGTTTTCGAACCTGTACCGGATAGTTTCCTTAAAACGCTCTTTTTGAACCCGAAAACATCGATTTAAGACAGAAAAACGGGCCTGATTTTGACCTAACCCATCGATATATTGGCATTCTGCTTGGTCCGACCCGATTTCATTTCGACCCCAACGCCCCGTTAAAAATAAACAAACCAGTTAGCTTTTGTTTATATCAAATCATCTGCTGCTCATAATGTAGTTTTTCAACTCTAAATTGAGCACATTCCTCACCCTGCACTTTTTTATCGTCGAAAAGAGCTATATTCGAGCCACTGCTGATAGAGCTCTTAAAAACAACACCATCATATCCACATCTCTTTATAAACTCGCATATCCGAACAAGACATTCTCTTTTCCCCTCCCCTTGTTGCTCTCCTCATCAATCTGCCGGCAAAACCTAGTAAATATTCGGGCCTGTAGGACCCGGCTTTGGGTTCCCCCTTGAAGTGGGGTTGAATGCAATCACGAGAAACAATAGGCGTCAGAAGACAAAATTCAGAAGCCAGAAGGATTTTGATGTCGCTTCGCTCCGTCTTTTGGAAAAAATCGAATGCGCCGAAGGCGAAAACCTTATTCTGAATTCTGGATTCTGACTCCTGAATTCCTACACGACTAATACGGCGGAGCCAATTATCTCTGACTTGGCCCAGAAGACCAGGTTTTCTGGATCGAATAAAAAAAATCAAGGCTGAAAGTTACACCCTCATCGAGTCTTGACATGACCGGCGCATTCGCGCTATGTAATTCGTAAAAAGCCTTAAAACAAGAAAAAAATAATCCGTATGAAACAACGCTTCACCATCATGACCACTACCACCAGGACCAAGCGTCTCAGGGCTTGGTGCGGTCATTTTGCCGGGGAATGTTTATAACCCAATAAATACAAACACCACTGACTCACCAAGCCCGGATGCGACAAACGCATTCGGGCTTTTTTATTTATACGAGGGTTCCATCAACTGAAAAGGAGAAGACAATGCAAAAAATCCCAGTCGGCGTGATCGGCGCTACGGGCATGGTCGGACAAAATTACATTCGGCTTTTGGACGCACACCCGTGGTTCGAGGTAACCTGTGTGGCGGCCTCTCCCGGATCGGCCAATCAACCATACCGGGATGCCGTGGCCGGCAGGTGGCTGATGGCCAGCCCGATTCCCGAGGGCGTGTCCCACTTGATCGTCGGTGATGCCAACCGGGCTGATCAGGCCAGAAATCAATGCCGTTTGATTTTTTCAGCCGTCAATATGAAAAAAGACGCCGTCGCGGCCCTGGAAATGGAATATGCGAACCAGGGCCTGGCCGTGGTCTCCAACAACTCGGCCCATCGCCATACCCCTGATGTTCCCATGGTCATCCCGGAAATCAATCCCCATCATCTTGAAATCATTCCTGCCCAGCGAAAAAGCCGAGGTTGGGACAAAGGACTGATTGCCGTAAAATCCAATTGCAGCGTTCAAAGTTACATGGCCCCGATATACGCCCTCATCAAGGCCGGTTTTCCTGTCAACCGGATTATCCTGACCACCCTTCAGGCCCTGTCCGGCGCGGGCTACCCGGGACCTGCCGCAATTGACCTGGTGGATAACATCGTCCCTTATATCGGCGGCGAGGAAGAGAAGTCCGAGATCGAACCTCTCAAAATCCTTGGACGCGTCGATGGGAACGCCATCGTCAATGCCTCCGGTATAGACATTTCCGCCCACTGCACGCGCGTTCCGGTAACGGATGGCCATACCGCCTGTGTCAGCCTGGAATTCAAGGAGGCCAAACCGGATCTCGATGAGATCGGAACCATCTGGCGTCGATTTTCAGGGCTCCCTCAAGAATTGGCGTTGCCGTCGGCCCCGAAAAGACCCATTATCGTCAAAACGGAACCCGACCGCCCCCAACCTCGAAAAGACCGGGACCTCGATAAATCGATGACTGTTACCGTAGGCAGATTGAGAAAATGCAACGTATTTGACGTACGCTTCATCGGACTGCACCACAACACCGTCCGTGGTGCTGCCGGCGGAGCTATTTTGACAGCCGAATTGCTGCAGGCTGGCAATTACCTTTGAATTTTTCGTAAGATGTGACCATAGCCTATGTTTCTCCCTATCCCTATGTCCGGAACTCAGAAGGTATAGCGCACGTTGAGCTCGAAAGAATAGGCCTCGGACCTGTACCCCGAAAGGTATGGAAGGTTGCCATCGGGTGCCAGGGTGGTGTCCCTGCCGCTGGGCACTATCTGCGGCACAAAGGTGAGTTGGCGTATCTTGCCCATGACGCCGAAGGACCAGGGCCCCCAATCCCGGGCCAGTGCGGCGCTGAACTCCAGACCGGTGGTTCTGGTCTTATCGCTCAGAGAAAACTCCCCTGAATAAATTGGCTCCTCGGCCTAAATGCCTTTATAGTCGGTACGAACCTCGTATCTGCCCACGCTGCCGGCAATGGTGGCCAGGCATTCGCCCAGAGGGATCTGCAGCCTGGCCCCGATCAGTCCTCCCCGGTACCTCGTATCCACGCGATCATGGAACTCCCTGATGTCCGCATCGGTGGTAGTATAATAGTCCATATCGTACGACTGATCGATGTCCATGATCTCACCACCCAAAAAGGGGCTCAGGGTGAGGCCATAACCAAGCTTCAAAGCATAGCCGACCAGAAAACGACCACCGGATTCGGAAAAACGGGTATGCAAACACACAAAGGCGGTTCCCGATGTGCGCCATTAGCCGAACGCAAGCCGTCCACCGGGAAAAAGCCAATGTAGTCGCTCCCTTCTTCAGCGGTGGTATAGGCTTTGTTGATTCTGTCGTTTGTTTTGAAGGTCCGGCCCGTCAACTCAAAAAAGATCGGGGACGCCGTGCGGATCCCCAGGGTCAGACGGCCCATGATCCCTGTTGCGGGATCGTCATTCACCGCCAGTCGCGTCACAAGTGTGCAGGGCGGTCCCCCAGGATAATTGAACGCCTGAATGGGCCTATAGTCCGGAAGCGCCAGGATGTATCGCGACACGCCTCCGTCCACGTAGAAGTCCGGACCGCCGTCATCCCCCGCCAGGGCCCGGGGTGAGCCACAGATTTGGATCAGGCAACAGAACACGAAGACAATGTATAACGCGCGCACAGACATCTACTCCCCCTCTCATCATCCGTAACAGTGGCTTCGTCATCAAAATGGGGTAAAAATGGGGCATCGGGATCACAGCTTAATTATTAATTTTTGGGGTTTTTAGGCTTTAACCGAAACTCTGCCGAGTCTTTCACCCATCCAAAACTTTTCGAATCTTGTCCGACAATTTGGAAATCGTGTAAGGTTTTTGGATAAAGCCGTTGCAGCCGCGCTTCATAATCTCTTCCGCTTTCCCGTCGCGGGCATATCCGCTGGACAGAATGACTGGAATATTCGGTCGGACGTCTCTGATGCGATCGAAAGCTGCGCTTCCATCCATACCCGGCATAATCATGTCAAGAATTACCAGATCGATGGAATCGCCCGTTTCCGATAGCTCGAAGATTGCCTGTTCGCCTCCGTTTGCAGCAATCACCGTATAGCCCATACTCTTCAATAATTCGGTAGTCACATCGATGACCATGGTTTCATCATCCACCAGCAGGATCGTTTCCGTTCCCTTCCGCATCTCCTGGACAGTGGGATGCTCGTGATAGACTTTTTTATCTGATACAGGCAAATGGACGGTGAAGGTGGTCCCGATGCCGACTTCACTGTTTACCGTTATGAAGCCGTCATGATTTTTGACGATTCCGTAGGCCGATGCCAGCCCCAAACCCGTACCGCGGCTTTTTTCCTTGGTCGTGAAAAAGGGATCGAACACATGCTTGATGTCGTTTCCATCGATGCCCATGCCATTATCCTTAACCGAAATGGTTGCATACCGGCCGGGCATCGCATTGTGAAGCTTACATAAGTTCACGTCTAATGTTGTGACATCGGTCTCCAGCAAGATCGTACCGCCCTCAGGCATGGCCTGCCAGGCATTGACATACATGTTGAGCAATACCTGCTCAATCTGCTGCCGGTCTGCCTCAACAACGATGGGATCCGGTGACGGTTGCTTTTCGACTTGAATTTCTTTCCTGGTCCGGCTGAACATGGCCGAACTTGCATTGACCACTTCATTCACATCGATGGGTTTGGGCTCGTATTTGCCGCCTCGGGCGGCGCCAAGCAGTTGTCTGGTAAGCCCCGATGCGCTTCGAATATATTCATCGATGGCCTGGACATGCTCTAAAAGGCTGTGGGAAGGAGGCAAGTCCATGGCCATCAGTGAGGCACGCCCCTGAATACCCATCAGCAGGTTGTTAAAATCATGGGCGATGCCTCCGGCAAGGGTTCCCATGGACTTCATTTTCTGGGCCTGTTGAAGTGCATCCTCCATCCGTTTTTGCTCGGTAATATCACGCATGCAATTCAATGTAGCCGGTTTGCCGTTCCATTCGATTATCGCTACGCTGATTTGAACGATTTTTTCAGTGTTTTGTTTTGTGATCAGTCGAAACGAATAGGTTGACGGCAATTCACGCTCACCGCCAGTACGGCGGGCAAACCGATCAAGTACTGTCTGTAAATCGTCCGGATGAATGAACGCCTGGAAGGGTCTCCCTAAAATCTCATTGATTTCGTATCCTGAGATTTCAGAGGATCGGGCATTGGCAAAAATAACTTTTTGCCCCTGGGCAATAAAGATGGAATCATTGGCCGTCTCGACAAGCTGACGGTATTTAAGCTCACTTTCCCGTAATGCATGTTCAGACTTTTTTCGCTCGGTAATATCCCGAACAAAGGCGAGCAGCAGCGGTTTTCCCTCTTCATCACCCAGCCGCTTAAGCCGGACTTCAGAATCGAAGAGGCGTCCATCACTGGTTTGCGTCTTCCACTCGAAGGTCTGCAATTCTTTTATCAAGGCGTTTTTAACGAGCTTTTCGCCAAGTAAGGCAGAGGGTTCACCATCCTTTTGCTCCGGTGGAGAATAGTCGAGAAAATTTTTCCCTATAATGGACAATCGATTTGTTCTCAACAGACTCAGCGTAGATTCGTTACAATCGATAATTGACACGCCCATCATCAAAAGAATCGCATCCGGACTTGCTTCGTACAGACTCCTGTATCGTTCCCGTTCACTTTTGATCTCGTTGTTCTGCCTCTCCGTCATATCCAGAAATGCGTTGAATTCCCGCGCCAATTGGCCCAGCTCATCATCGGCCGGGATAGGGAGGCGAACATAGTCTGCGTTTGTGGAGTTCATATCCAATTGACGCAGCATCTTAATCACCGGTCGTGTCAATCGTCCGCTTAAGTAAAAACTTGCCAGTCCTCCTGTCAGCAGAAGCAGGAGCGCCGAACCATGCGTCACGATCCGGGCCAATTTAGCCGGCCTCATAATCTCGTCCAAATAAGCTGAAGACGCTACCACCCAGTTATAGTTGGGTATGGACTCATAGATCGCGATTTTACGCCGCTTCACGTTCTCATCCGGGTTGCGCCACTCATACTCTACGATACCGGGACCGCCGGAGAGTATTTCCCGACACAAATCGGAATTTTCTGTTCCATGCTGTAGAATGTTAAATTCCGACAGTTTGGGATGGATCAGCACACCTCCGTCTTTTTCTAAGACGTAAGCATACCCGCTTTTTCCAAACTGCAGGGACAAAACCATATCCCGTAGGTCTCCAGGGTTGAGCAATTCACTGAATTCCGATCGATAACTCGAGACTGAGATGATCCATTCAAGCTCTTTCAGATAAACCATATAGAGGGCTTTTGGGCGGGGTTCCGGCTCCCCGGGATTTTGCCAGTCATATTCAAGGTACCCCTCTTTACGGGCCAGTTGTTTCTGAAAAAAGTCAACGCTGGAAAAGTTGCTGCCCTGCACTTTTGGGTTAGGATGAACAACCATCCGTCCTTTTGAATTAAGGCAGTATATATAACCGGAACTGCCAATTCGTTGACTGAGCAGAATCGATCTCGTTCGTTTGAGCGCTTCCTCTTTTGTAAGCATCCCTTGATCGACATAAGAGAGATGTTGTCGAACAATTTCACGATTTCTTTCAGCAATGGCTTTAAGATGATTGCGTATCGCAACGGATGCGCTGGCTTGAATTGCATTGGTCAGCGCGTGGGTTGAGTTGGTGAGGTCAAGCTTGGCATGAGAAGTCAACGATGGAACATAAAACAGCTCGACGGCAATCGATAACAGCAGGACGACCGGCAAATAAGCCCAGAGGATGGATCTGAAAATACGGGCGCGAAATGTTCTGTTTGGCTGTTTCAACGTCCTGCCTG
Source organism: Desulfosarcina widdelii (assembly GCF_009688965.1). Taxonomy (GTDB): domain Bacteria; phylum Desulfobacterota; class Desulfobacteria; order Desulfobacterales; family Desulfosarcinaceae; genus Desulfosarcina; species Desulfosarcina widdelii. Next base: position 3,157,555 of record NZ_AP021875.1, read on the forward strand.
ATTCCTGTTCCGATTCAACAATTCTGTTCTGCGCCACATCAACGTCTAAATTTGCATCGGCTTGTTCCTGCTTAACTTTAGCCTAAAGAAGGCGTTTCTCTTTTTTCGAAAAATAGACGAGGTTTCATGATTTCAGACAATCGCCTAATTCAGGCTTAGGAGAAACGCCATCTTAAATGGTGACCATCCGGAAATGGCCAATTTAACCGACATCTTTGTTGCGCGAAAAATTCTTTCAGGAAAATATCGGCAGGATCGGCTTTTCTGATTTTTCTTTTGATTCAATCGGCATTATCTTGTTACTGGGCAGGAAAGAAACTATTTTTACCTGACGATTGACTCAAGGATTTAAACGAGGTGTCCCATGGCCAGCCACGATACAATGCTCAAGGAGATCCCCACCCGGCCGATCCTGCTGGACGGGGGGATGGGGCGTGAATTGCAGTTCCGCGGGGTACGACTGTCCAGGCAGATCTGGTCGGCCGGTGCCCTGACAGAGGCGCCGGATATGGTCCGGACGGTTCATGAAGACTACATCCGGGCCGGTGCGGACATCATCACGACCAACACCTACGGATTGATCCGGGAAGATCTTGCAAAGGCCGGCCTGGAAGACCGGTATGAGGATCTCAACGCCATTGCCGGACGCCTGGCCAGACAGGCCTGCGCCATTGCGGACCGGCCCGTGTTGGTGGCAGGCTCCCTGCCGCCGCTGCGGGGCAGTTTCAGGCCGGACCGGGTTGGGCCCGCATCAAAGCTTATCCCCTTCTATCGGGAACAGGCGAGGCTTCTGGCCCCTTTTGTGGATTTTTATTTGTGTGAGACCATGTCCAGTGCCGCCGAGGGCAGGGCAGCGGCTGCAGGGGCGCAGGAGGCGGGAAAGCCCGTGTGGGTTTCCTGGACCCTGCACGAGGATCATTCCGGACGGTTGCGAAGCGGAGAAACCATCAAAGAGGCGGTCCATGCCCTTGATGGGCTCGGGGTCACCGGCTGTCTTGTCAACTGTTCCGCCCCTGCAAGTATCACAAAGGCCATCCCTCTGCTGGTCGAAAGCGCTGCAGATCGAATCATTGGTGGATATGCCAATACCTTCCATCCGATCCCTGAAGACTGGCAGCTTGACGGGAACCAGGAAACCGACGGGCTGCTCTCCTTGAGAAGCGATCTTGATCCGGAAGCCTACGCCCAATACGCCGGCCAGTGGATTCGGGACGGTGCTGCCGTGGTTGGCGGATGCTGCGGCACCCGGCCCGCCCATATTAAAAAAATTTTCAATCTCATATCCGGGGGAGGCAATTGATGACGATTTACGCTTACATGGACAAGTAAGTGGCGGCTTTTCAATTGAAAAGCGGCAGATATGCGGCCCAACCGCCGACGTGCAGTTTATATCCTGGAAATGCTTCCCATGGCGCATGAAATGCTTTGTGAAAGAACCGCAGCCCAGTGGTTCAAGCGGTAGTCTCGGACCGCAGCGTCGGGAACCTGCATTCTCTACTCAGCCCATCCCGTATAAAAGGAAAGATCGAAAAAGTTACCATCACCGGATTCGTTGGGGAGGACCCATGTCCGGTTGCGGCTGTTTTTATGAATTGAACTGTTTTATCAGATTGATGATGTCTTTGTTCAAAAGAAGATCCGCCATGGAATGTCCGTAATGCACATACCGAAGCATCCCGGATTTATCGATGAGCATTTGGGCCGGCATTCTGCCCAATTTAAACAACTTAACCTCCTGACCATACAACTTTAAAATTTCATGTTTCGGGTCGGTCAGCCCGATAAATGGCAGATCTTCTTTTCTCCAATACTCCCGAAAAGATTCGGCACCTTCGGGTCCGATAACAACGATTTGTGTATCCAGCTTTAGAAAACGACGGTAAACCTGACGCAACTGCGCCATATGCCTGCGGCAAAAGGGTCAGATAAATCCACGATTGAAAACCACAAGTACATTTTTCCGACCGGCAAAATCTGATGGTTTCGTAAAAAGTCGGAAGCTCCAAGTCGGCGTCATTCCGGCGTATGCCGGAATCCAGTCATTTCAATGCTTTATGGATGCCGGATCAAGCCCGGCATGACGAGCCTGGGACTTTTTACGAGACTGTCAAAATCTGAGAGAGAAACACTGTTTCCATTAAAATCCGCTAAAGCAAACTCGGGTGCAGGGGTATTTATCTCAATTCTGGCCATGGATTGGCTGATCTCCTGAAGTTTTGATCGGCGGTTGCCGCTGAATCCGGCGTCCGTATTTGCTTGGCCGCTACATATGCCATTCGTTCATCAAGATATATTTTCGAAAAAATTTCCCCAATCGGGAACGACGCGTTTCAAGATCAGCCGGCCGCTCAATTGCATTAGCCCCGATTGACTTGCTGTAAGCGTCCAAAAAATCCCACTGCCTTCGACTCTTAGGCTCGGAAGGTGTATGATCGAGCAAGGCCTCAGCCTGGTCTGCAGAGTATCCCTGCCCAAGCAGCCATGCCATTACCACGGTGCCGGTGCGTCCAATCCCGAAACGGCAATGGATCAAAACCTTCTTGTTGGCGCCGATTTTTGAATTCAACCAGTCGATCGCCTTCTGGGCGTCCTCGAGTTGAGGGGCGTCTTCGTCGGTTATGGGCAGCCAATGTACATCCAGTCCGTGAGCGTTCTCGATCTCGTGAAGATCGTAACACTCAGCGCACAAATTGAGGACAGCTTCGATGCCGGATGATTTGATCGCTTCGATATCAGCCAGCGAATGCGGCGCGTAACCGACGGCAACCTGCTTAGTAACCCACTTTAGAGGGTACGTGTTTTCTCTGGACGTTTCCACTGACAAGTCTTCTTTCCTGATATTCGATTCGTACTGCTACACCAGGTACTGTTGGAAAATTACGGCAAATCCGAGAAAAGCAAAGAATCCGATGATATCGGTTACCGTAGTCAAAATGATATTGGCGCTTTGCGCTGGATCCAAACCAACCTGCTTCATAAACAGCGGTATGGTGGCACCCGATAGCCCTGCAAAGAAAAGATTCACCAACATGCCCAGCCCGGTTACCAGTCCCAAAAAGGGGCTGCCCATCCATAGCCAGGCCGCTGCAGCGGTCACCGCGCCGATGATCGTACCGTTGATGGCGCCCAATCGCCCCTCTTTGAAGATCAGCTTCAAGCGCTTGCCGGCGGGGATTTCCCGCATCACGATGCCCCGCATGACGACGGCAAGAGATTGCGCACCGGCGTTGCCGCCCTGCCCGGCAACGACCGGCAAAAAGACCGCCAGGATGGTAATCTTTGCAATGATACCTTCGAACAGAGCCACTACACCCGCAGCCATAAAAGCGGTCACCAGATTTATATTCAGCCAGAACAGGCGTTTCTTCAACGAAAAACCGATGGTGGAAAACGGCCTCTCATCCGCGCTGACGCCGAACATTCGCTGGATGTCCTGGGTGGTGCCCTCCTGCACCCCCTTGATCAACCTTTCCGCCTTGATGATTCCCAGGATGTGATTCTCACTGTCGACCACGGGGGCCGCAAAGTAGCGTCTTTTGGCCAATGCATTGGCAGCCTCCTGGACATCGGTAAAACAGTGCAAGGTGAAGATATCTTTCAGACAGATCGATTCCAGCGACTGCTGGGGGGAGGCGAGCATCAAATCGCGCATGTTCAAAACGCCGACGAGGTGTTGCTCATCGTCGACCACGTAGGCATAGGATGAAGGCATCCGTTTTTTCGCCAATGAACGGATCTTGCCGATGGCGTCGTGCGCCAGGGTCTCCTTGCCGAAAGACATGAAATCCGATGTCATGATGCGGCCGATACTGCCCTGCGGATATTCCAGCAGATCCCGTATTTCATCTTCGGTTTTTCCCGAGATATGCACCCGAATGCGCTCGCGGGATTCTTTGGGCAAATGCATCAGGATGGAGGCCAGAAACTGCGGGTCGAGTTGGGAGGTGATGTGTTGAAGGAATCCATCGGCCGTCTGGTTCAACAATTCAGCGGCAAATCCGATCTGCAGGGTCTTGATTACCCGCACAGCCATCGGACCAGGCAGGGACTCGAGCACATCGGCTGCGTCCGGAACCTTCATCCCCTCGAGGACACGAGCCGCACCCGCCAGATCCTGTTCTACAAACTTGATAACCAGCGGCAGATAAAGATTGCGATCGGGCATACGATCTTCTCCTATTGTTCAGGAAGCCGTTCATGGCAATCAGGTCGAACCCCTTGGGGTTCGATATCGCGAACGAAAATGGGATAGCGGTTAATCAATGTCCAGTTGGCCGGCAAACCAGTAGCAGTTGTGTACCATGGCCAGCAGCACCTGGGCCCATTTGCTGGCCTCTGAAGTGACGCCATCCGTTCCGGCAAAACGTTTCGAAATGAAACCGATATTCTTTTTCATGGTCTACCCTATCAGGCCTGAACGATAAGCATCACCGTATAACAGACGTACAGGGTGACAAACAGAATTCCTTCCCATCTGTCCAGTACATGGCGTTGTCCGGTATGCATAAAGGCGAAGAGCAGGAGCGTCGCCGCCAACATTGCCGCGATATCGAGATTGCCGTCGGTCCGAAAGGGCAAAGGCTGAAACAAGGCGCTGAGCCCCAGAATAAATAAGGTGTTGAAGATGTTGGACCCGACCACGTTGCCGACGGCGATGTCTGCGTTGTTTTTACGCGCAGCGATGGTGGATGTCGCCAGTTCGGGCAGCGACGTACCCAAGGCCACGACGGTCAAACCGATTAACTTTTCACCAACTCCCAACTGGCGTGAGATCGTCACTGCACCATTGACGATCATGTGTCCACCCCCGATCAGGCCTGTGAATCCCAAGCCGATAAAAAACAGGGACCGCCGAAGATTCGCTGCCGATTGGGGCACAAATGCATCGATACCCTTTATATGCATTGCGCCGGCCAGTGTATAGTAGATGAAAATGATGAAAAAGCACAACAGCACCCATCCATCGATACGGGAGAGGATATCGATGCCACCTCCGTCGATGAAGCGATCATTGGCCAACAGCGACAGAACGAAGGCGGCCAGCAGGCACATGGGAATCTCGCGCCAGACGGTTTCCGACGTGACGCGAAGCGGCCGGATCAGGCTCGAAATTCCGAGGATAAGGAAAATATTAGCGATATTACTGCCTACGACATTGCCGATGGCAATGTCCGGGGTATTCTTGACGGCAGCCAGTAGGTTGACGGCAAGCTCAGGTGTGGATGTTCCGAAAGCCACCACCGTCAGGCCGATAACCATGTCGGATACATGGAACCGGCGGGCCAATGCGGAAGCGCCCTCGACCAGCAAATCGGCTCCCTTGATCAGAAGTCCGAATCCGATAAGGATCATCAGGTAAGGCAACACATTTACCGGCATGAATGCCACTCTTTCTATTTGTTCTTCTGCCGGGGTTGCGGATCTTCGGCCAAGGCCTCGTGCGTTTTCGCGGATTGGACCGGGACGATAATGCCCCGCATCAAACGCCCCAAAATATCGGCACCCGTAATAACGCGTCGTTCATCTCCCCAGAGCAAGATGATGTCGTGGTCGATGACATCGTCCTCCGGTTTTTGCGGATCGACTTTCAACCGACCGATCACTTCGCCAAGGGAGGTCAGGGGGTCGCGAACGATCACCGGGCGGTGGCAATGCGCAAATGGGTTGATCTCCTGATGAAACAGGGCATGGCGTAAAAAGCTGTCCGAATTCATAACCATCTGAGGTTCGCCAAGACGATCCGTCAAAATGATCCATTTTTTCCTCGATCGTTCCACCTGCCTGAGAAATGGATCGCTGCATGAATTTTCGAAATGCGGAAAGACCAGCCTGTTTTTCTGATCGGTATCGAGCGGGATCACACTTTCCGGATCGACGGTTTCGCCCTCGTGGCTGACGGCCAGGTCGTCGATCGCCAAAAAATTCAATGCGCCGGAACCTTCCATATGGTCGACTTCGGCCTCGTCCGATGCCATATGCATCTTGATCATTTCACGCAAATCGCGTTCGCGGAGATAGTGGATTCCCTCCGGGCCAAGCCAGTTATCGAGAATTTTCGCAGTTGGTTTGGCCACTGGATACAGCAGGATCTGATACAACCTCAATACGGGCGCCAACAGGGAAGCCATTTGCAAAGCATGTCGGGAAAAATATGCCTGAGGGATAATTTCACCGACCAGGGTGATCAGTATGGTGGAAAAGCAAAAAGCCAATACACCAGCCATGACCGAATCGGAAAGCAGTGTCAACAGCACATTGATTCCAACGTTTCCCCATAGGATCGTTGTCAATAAAAAGTTGGCATCCTGCCGCAGGACGAGCGCCTTCTTCGCCAGCGGGTCACCGGAAGCGGCCTGCACTTCCAAGCGCAATCGGCTGATACTGAATGCCGCCAAATTCATACCGGAAAAAATTGCGGATTGCGACAGGCAAAAGACAATGCCTATCCAGTTTAACCATTGATATGATACCATATTCCCTTTAGCGACAAAACGTCCAATCAAACAAGTTATGGCCTATCTTCCTTTGGCGTTGAACCATCCGTACCGCGTCAGGTTGGCTTTGATATAGGACCAATGCAGCCAGATGTGGATGCCGACGGCCAGCAGAAATGCCACCGCCAGCCAGGCATGGACATCCATGATAAAATGGCGGGTCTCCGTCACCCATGATTTCCGCCCACCGCCGTGGGGCAGCACCAGCCAGTTGATCAGGCCGGTAATCGCCAGCAGGAACAGAATAACGAACGAAACCACGTTCACGATCCAAAGTTTCATGCTTCTTGGTGCTGTCATGAGCACATACCTCCTGTTTCCGTCATCATCGTTTAGCCGTTGACGTCGAACCATTCAACGCTGCAACGAGTCTCGCGTCGCGGCCGTAAATGTCGTTGATCAGACGCAAGGAGCCGTCGGGCTCGGAAACCGCGGTAAAATAAAGGATGTAAACCGGAATGTTTTTTCTCAAATTGATCCGCTTCTCGCGTTTTTCCGAGATGGTGTGATCGATTTCCGACCGCGTCCAGCCCGGCGTTTCGTCAAGCACCCATTCCGCCAATCCAATCGCATCCGAAACCCGCACGCATCCTGAAGAAAAGGCCCGTTCGGTGCGCGCGAACAAATCCCGCGACGGTGTATCGTGCAGGTAGACGTTGTGCCTGTTGGGGAACATGATCTTGACCATCCCCAGGGCGTTGTGTGGGCCGGGCCGCTGCCGGAGGCGGAAAGGAAAATTCCAGGTGGTGTATCTGCCCCAGTCGATATTTTTTGGATCGATGACTTTTTCGGATCGATCCAGCACTTCGATTCCTAGACGGGTCACCGCTTTCGGGTCTTTGCGAAATTCCGGCAGTTTGTCCAGACGGGCGATGCTGTCGGGGACATCCCACCAGGGATTCAGCACGACATAGGAAATCTCCCCTGAGAAAACCGGCGTCATGCGATAGGGTTGGCCGACAATCACATCGTGGACGCGCTCTATCCGTCCGTTTCTTCGCGCCTCGAGGCGAAAGTCGGCAATGTTTACGCGAATGTGCCGATCTCCGAGATCCTCCGGCAGCCAACGCCACCGTTCCAGGTTGGCGCGGATCTGATCGACACGTTCGGCCGGACTTTTATTCAACTCTCGAAGCGTCTTCGGCCCCACCACACCATCGGCCTCCAACCCGACCCGACGCTGAAACATGGCAACGGCGGCCTGGAGTTCGGCGTCGAACCGGTCCGAAACCGATGCTGAAACATCAAGAAGCCCCGTGGCCCGGAGTCGCTCGCGCAATTTGACAACTCCGGGACCTTCATGGCCTGGTTTTAGTGCAGCGTCCTCTGGTATGGGGCTCCAGCCTCCGTCTCTGGAGGACTTGCGATACATTGCCAAGGCATGCTTGAGGACACCGTAACCCGGGGCATTGGGTTCGAGGTCCGACAAGCTGGCGGCAATCGTTCGGCTGGAAACCGCATCTTCCAGATGCTTCACCAAGTCGCGTTCGCGACGCATGGCGGTCCAGTCGGTTTCGATCGTTACCGGATTCAAGCGCCCGCCGACAAGATGGGCCGCCATGGTTAGAAAGGCATCGGTGGCAAGCAGTTCGACCGCCACCGGGTCGTCGCCGGCGTTGGCGCTTTCCAGAGCGGACAGATGGTAGTCATCTGGCGACAACCCATGTTCGTCGATCCGCCAGATGAAGCTTACAAGCTCCGATAACGGGGTCTGACCGGAATGATCCGACCAGGCCGGAGAATAACCGCGGTTGACATAAAATTTTTGAAGCGCAGTTCTGGCATGGAGCGGCTCCTCCTCCGGGAGAATTGTTAGCGGGACGGTTGTGCCCAGCAGTTCCTTCAATATCGTGGATACCGGTGCCTTCCCATCCGCCGCCATCGATATTGAAGCCGGCGAAAGGATAAAGGAAAGCACCCAAACACAGCACACGATGAACTCGCGTTTAAGAACCAGGAAGTCTCTTACCGGTTTTGCCATCTGGAATCTTGTTCAAGGCGTTTCTTTAGAGTTTGAATTTCGTCCAGCAGCCCCATCTCCCTTACACGCATCCGCGTTTCCATCTCATCGAGCCGCTTCTGCAAGTCTATCAGGCGTGTGCGCAAGCACAGGATGAAGTCGATCGCTTGAAGGTCGAATCCCAAATCCTCATGGAAGTGTCTGATCCGGATTAGTCTGCGGACCATCGAATGATCGTAACCTTTTCTGCCTTCCAGAACTTTTGCTTGAATCAGGTTTTCTCTTTCGCACTCGTTGACAAATGAGGTCGAAACACGAGCCGCCATGGCGGTCATCGAGACGGTATAGAAACTCTGGCGGGAGTCCAGTTGAATATCGATCATGCTTTCAGTCAATGGTAACCTCCCTAACGCAGTTTTTTCCAATGTTGAATGAGATCTTTCTCTTCCGCAATCAGGTCTTTGGGAAGTTCGGCGTCCACGGTGACATATAAATTACCGCGTTTTTCGGGATTCTTCAAAACCGGCATCCCAAGCCCCTTCAACCTGAAGACCCGCCCATTAGGGGTTTCCGCCGGGATATCCAGGCGCACGGAGCAGTCGATACCAGCCACTGTCACACTCCCCCCAAGGAGCAGCGTAAAAAGATCCACGGGTATACTCGCCTCAAGGTCGTCTCCCTTACGATGAAACCGAGAGTCGGGCAGCACCTCGATGATCAGGAAGAGATCACCCGGCACGCCCCCATGGTCGCCTGGCTCTCCCTGGCCTTTCAATCGCACCCGTGATCCCGTTTGAACGCCACGGGGGATTTTCGCTTTGATGGTACGGCCGTCCTCCCACTGAAAAGAGCGCGTGGCGCCGGAAAACGCTTCGTATAAGGATATGGGCAGTTGGTATTCGCGGTCATGGCCGTTTCTGGAACGGCCATGAAGATGAGCGCCTTCGTCACCCGCACCACTGGCCGCCCTTCTTTGGCCGGCTCCACCGAAAAGCGTCTCAAAAAAATCCGAATATCCTCCTGCGCTTCCGAACAATTCTTCGAACTCTTCGGGAGTCACCGTGCGGTAGCTGTAGGTACTCTGCGGACTGGACCGCCATTGCTCCCAGTTATAGCTTTCAGGTTTTCCACCTTTATTGCGGTAGTTTAGCCATTGCGTTCGGAATTGATCGTATTTCTTTCGCTTCTCCGGATCGGAAAGAACCTCTTGAGCTTCGTTGAGTTCCTTGAACTTATTCTCCGCAGCCGTATCACCAGGGTTATGATCCGGATGAAATTTTCTTGCCAGCTTGCGATAGGCCTTCTTAATTTCATCCTGACTGGCGTTGGAACCGATTCCCAGGACGCTGTAGTAGTCTTTGTACTCCATCCACGTTTTTCCCGTCTATGGCAGCTTACCTCTTATCAGCATTCAGCATGTTCGAAGGTTCAACCCATGTCTTCAATCTCATAAAAATCTCGAACCCGCGCAGCGATCTGCCTGGCTGTCATTTTATCGGCTGTTTCCACCATCATGACTCTTCCCGAGAGGGCCTTTGTCCTATTGATCGCATTTTTCAACTGGTTCTTGGTTTCGCCCGGCCCCATAATGAAAATCCGATCCGCGCCTTTAATCGTATCCATGACCGAGTCGAAATATTCTTCAAGTTGTTTCTTTCTGCGGGCCGCACTTTTACTGTCGACGGAAACATCCTGAGGTCCCCATGGTGTTCCTCTGACCCCTGAACCGCCTGAAAGCCTCAGGCGCGGTTCAACCTCCGACGCAATGGTTTCGACGGCCTGTTCATATCCATCTTCGGGTGGGTTTCTCTTGGACAGGCTGACGATATGCGCATTGCGGCGGTCAATCCAAATACCGATATAGATCGACATTGCCTCCTCCTTCGGATTCCTCTTGCTGTCATCCAAATGCACAAAATATCAATGCCATAGACAAATGACAGAATTATAGCTGTCTCCGTATGGCGTCGGGGTTTGATCATCGGCGTCCGGATCGTTTCCCCATTCAGCATCGCCCAACAAGTATCTAAACTGATAGGATTGGTTGGTTTCAAGTTCCAAGGTAGCGCTGAATTCACCGGTCTTCAACTTTTTCATGGGAGTTGCCGAAGTTGACCAACTGTTAAAATCACCCACGACATGGGCAAGATCGGCTTTCTCTCCCAAGCTTTTTGGAACCTTGAATGTTACCTTGCATACGGGCTTGCTTTTTAAAAACTGTTTTCGAATAGTCATGTTCAACCCTCCTTTTGTCTACCGAATCCTGTTTTGAGCTTGGCATTTGCGTATTATTCCTGCAACCTGACACTCACCAATGGGAAGGGGCAGTGCCGGAACATCTTTTCCGCGGTGGCGCCGAGAATCACGTCAGCCAGGTTGCTGCGCCCCTTGGTTCCGATAACGACAAATCGGGGGCCTTCATCCTTGGCCACATCGATTAAGCGTTTGAAAGGAACCCCGACCGCAATCCGGATCGCGTGCGGCGGCTTCGGACAATCCAGTTCGGCCAACAATTTGTCGATGTCGTCTTTACGTTGTTTTTTCAACCCTTCCAGGTATTCGCCAATGGTGACCGGGAAGTTGCTGATCTCCGCTTTTATTTTTTCGATGGCGTGTTCCATGGCAGTTACATCCCGCTGGTTGATAACGTTAACAATCAGCAATTCGGTATTCAGGTCCATGGCCAGGGCGGCGCCACATCGAATCGCCTCTTTTGAATGGGCCGACAGGTCGCAAGCCACCATAATTTTGGAATTGGTTTTCATTTTCTCCTCCGCAGTCTCGATAACAACCTGCTTTTTGCTCATCCTATTTTTTTATCGTATCCGCAGAAAAACCGTGCGACCTTGACTGTCGCCCGGTATTTCAATGGCTTATGTTTCGGAAACTGTTCGTTGCTTTACGACCGATTCGAAGCCATAACCATTTTAAGTGGTTTTTATTTCTATCTTCTTGCTTTCCGACGGAACCATTTTGTTGAGGGATACCGTCAGGACGCCCTTCTTGTAGGTGGCCTCCACGGCATCCTGGTCCACCTCGGCCGGAAGCTCGATGGTTCTGGAGAAGAAACCCCGTGCCCGCTCCCTGCGGAGATAATTCTCGTCTTTTTCTTCTTTTTCGTGCTTTTTCTCGCCTTTTATGGTCAATCTGCGACCCTCGAGAGAAATATCGATGTCGCCGGCTTCACATCCCGGGATTTCAGCCTGGACCGTGATCTGTTTTTCGCCGTCCGTCACATCCATGCGCGGCGCCCACTCTCCGGCTTTGAGCAAAGGAAAGTCGAGATCGAAAAACCGGTTGAAGAGGTTGTCCATCTCGCTTTTGAATCCCATCAGGTCACTTCCCGAACCTTTACGCCAAGGCATCAGATCAAACATTTTTCCTTCCTCCCTTTATTGTTTGTTATGGTGACCAATAGTGTCCTCCAGACACCCCATTGTGTCATCCAAAACACTTTCAAACGCTGCTCTAAGATAGGCATGTGCCCGACGCTTTGTCTGCCTTTTCAACAAACTAACGGGTGTTGCTTTCAACCAGATCGCCGTTGGCCCCCATGAACAGCACCCCGGTAATCCGGCCCTTGTCGTCGATCAAAACACACCCCAAAGGGGGCATTATTTTCATTGGGGTCGACTTGTCTTCAACCGTACCCGCAGACCGGGCATGGTTCGTCTGTCCCCCGTTCAAATTTGTCGATACCTCTTTGGAAAACGATGTGCTGTTGCATGATGACAGGCTGAGCGCCGCCAAAAGTATCAAAACCACGCCGGCAACGGTAAGCGACCGATTCATTTTTCATCCATCCTTTTTTAAGGGTGACTGGCCGGTTTTCTTTAGCTTGAGGGGCCGATATTGCCATTCGCCTATCAGGCACAGAGACGTTTCCCTTGGTATAGCAACCCACATACCAACTATGGGTTTGCCTGAATGCCGTCATCGATTACTAGAGAAAAATAACGACAACTTACGATAGCAGACAGGCGGCAAAAAAATCCGGTTCGTTTACTGCATACGAACCGTATGCGTACTCCCGCAATCAAATGGCCGAAATGTTCAGTTTGAGAAAATCGGACATTTCGTTTCCCATCGATCACGACGGAGGACATCCAATGTCCTGGTATGAAACGAACACACGCCTTGCACAAATCGTCGTCGCGAATATCGGATAGTCGCAACCGTGTCGAAACGGCCCTTCCCTCCCCTCATGATAACCAACGAATGGATAAGCGATTCACCTTTATGGGTTTTTCTATTACCGGTGGAACATCGCCTATCTGATCGAAAATTGGAGGATTGAATGAATTGGGCTTATTTGTTGCATTGGCAGAATTGAATTGGGCGGATTTATCTTAAATCATTTGGTGAAAATATGGACACGGGTCCGTTGGTCACTTTAAAAGGAATCGTGGTCGCTGCCGACTGGGAGACAAACGGGAAGGTTTCGGCGGTGGATATTGCAGGGTACGATGAAAAACGCTACCGCGTTGCCGACGAACTGATGGGGCCCAGATTGCTCAACCTGGTCAAGGAGAGAATCATTGCCCAGGGAACAGTGGTTTCGGAGAACCAGCGAAATGTGATTTATGTTCACCGATTCCGACTGGATGACAAAGAAACGGTACTTGCCGTTGTCTAATTTCCCCAGCTTTAAAGCCCTCTTTTCATTGATCGAATAATTTGGTAATAGTGTATTTGATCAGATGCTTTTACGTTTAAAATTTTATTCCCGCACCAATCCCGAACCAAAATAAGCACCACCAACTGCTAACGATGAACGACGTTCTGATCATTTGCGCCGATCCGGAAGTCACCGAGCTGATAGAAAGCAACCTCGGCAGAAATAATACCGTTCAGCATTCAGCGGGGCTTCACGCCTCCCCGGAAGTCCTTGATACGCAATTCGACCTGATCTTTATCGATCTAATATCGATGCAAACCACCGCGGTTGACGCGTTCCAGCAAACAATACAAAAATTCAGGCTGCAAAATCCCTGGGTACAATTCGTCGCCCTGGCTCCGCAAAAACATACCAGGCAAGCCGTCAATGCCGTCAGGCAGGGAGCTGACGATTTTTTAACCTACCCCTTCGATGAATCCGAGATCAAATTGGTGGTAGATAACCTCCAACAGGAGCGGACCAAGCATTTCGAGCTGGAATACCTCAGGGACAAATTCTGGAAATCGGACTGGCTGGATATCATTTACACCAACAATCCGGCCATGCGAAAAATCCTCAAAAAAATCCAGAGCGTTGCGCCAACCATCGCCACGGTCCTGCTCCTGGGGCAGACGGGCACCGGAAAAGGCCTGATGGCCAGACTCATCCACCGACACAGCCATCGATCCGAAGGCGCTTTTATCGCGGTTCATTGCGGCGCCATTCCCGACACCCTGATCGAAAGTGAACTGTTCGGCCACGAAAAGGGGGCATTTACCGGGGCGGACCGCAGAAAAATCGGCAAGTTCGAAATGGCTCGCAACGGTACCCTTTTTCTGGACGAAATCGGCACCATCTCCCTTGCCGCCCAAATCAAACTGTTGCAAGTTCTCCAGGATGGGACCTTCAACCGGCTGGGCAATGAGGAAACATTGCAGACCAATGCCCGCATCATTGCAGCCACCAACGCCGATTTGGAACAGATGGCAGCCACCGGTGCTTTCCGGAAGGATCTGTTTTACCGCCTGAATATTTTTCCGATTCAGTTGCCGCAGCTATCGGAGCGTCTGGAGGACCTGCCCCATTTGGCCGATGTCTTCCTGAATCGTCTCAACAATAAATACGGGAAGAATATCAATGGATTGCATCCCGGCCTCATCGACGCCCTGAAAGCCTACGACTGGCCCGGAAACCTTCGGGAACTGGAAAATATCCTGGAGAGAGCCTACATTCTGGAAACGGGAAATGTCCTGCGTCCCGAGAGCTTTCCCGAAACGCTGATCGTTGGATCCGAAATCCAGCAGGCCGTGGATCGATCCGAAGAACTCCCCCTGTCGGAAGCTCGTCAAATCGCTATCGATGCATTCGAGCAAACCTACCTGGAAAAGCTGTTAAAAAAACACAGTGGAAAAATCGGCTCCTCCGCCAAGGAGGCGCATATCACGAGCCGGCAGTTCAGCAGGCTGGCGAGCAAGCACGGTCTGGACAAGAAAATGTACAAAAAGTAAAAGGAGCCGTACTCCGTTTGTTGAATGATTCAGGGCTGCTTTCTCCCTGTTTATCGCGTATGATCTCTTTAGGAAGGCAGCTTACGCAACAACGATTTAACCCCGTACCGGGCGAGTTCTTCGGCGGTGAGCCAATGCAGCCCCATTCCCAATTGCTTGATCCCGCCAAGGACATCCTCGGTCAACGCTTTCTGGGTGCCGTCGAAGGTGCCGCGCCACAATCGCAGGCCCGTTTCGACATCGACCAGGTACAGGGCGAAACCCACCGATGCCGGACTGTCCGGCACATCCTCGAGAGCACCCTTCTCCCGGAACCGCCATACCGTGCCGACCACGACGATATCCGCCTGAAGCATCTTTCCGAATCCGACAGCCCGCTTGCGGGGCGTATCCAGGGTCGGGTCCTTTTCAATTTTGGCATAGGCCTCCACCGCAAGGTCTGCCGGGATCATGTTGTCCTGAAACCGCAATTTCAATTCCTTTCCGGCAACGCGGTAAATGATCCGGTCCGATCCCTCGGGCAATCCACGGTAATCCACTTCCAGTTCGGATAAAGTTTTGCTCAGCGGTTTGGCGATGGTTTGATCGGCCGACTCCAACTGGCCCTGGAGAAACGGCATCAGCGCAATCCTTGCGTTTGTAAGATCAGCGGCGGCAATTTGCTCCGATTCGGATTGCGCATGGCTTTTTCCGAAAAACAGCAGGCACGCGATCATTGCCACCAGCAAGGCGGCGAAACATGGATTTATTTTTTTCATGGGCAGCACTCCGGTTAAAGATGGTCTGACACGTCGCTCATCGTTCCCGCGGCTCAGCCGTTTGATTTTTAAAATCTATCACAATTGATCAGCCAATAACAATATGTTAGACCTTCTCAAAAAGCATTCCACCGCATCGAAAATTCCGATGCTTCTTCCGGCATCTTCAACATACCGGCCAACGACCTGCATGAATTGAAAATGGAAGCATTCCTGCAAACCTACGGGTACTGGGCGATCCTGATCGGCACCTTCCTGGAGGGGGAAACCATCCTGGTGTTGGCGGGCCTGGCCGCCCATCAGGGATACATGACCCTGGAGGGCGTTATCCTGTGCGCCTTTGCCGGCAGCCTGTGCGGGGACCAGATGTTCTATTTTCTGGGGCGCCGGCACAGCGATTTCATGTTGCACCGGCGACCGGCCTGGCGAGAAAAACTGGAGCGGGCCAATCGCCTGGCGGATCGCTTTCAAACCCCGTTGATTTTAGGATTCCGGTTCCTGTATGGACTGCGCACGTTGATGCCGTTCGCTTTCGGAATCAGTGAGGTCCCGGTGCTACGCTTTGTCTGGCTCAATGTCATCGGTGCCGGTATCTGGGCGGTGGTGTTCGGCGTGGCCGGATATCTTTTCGGCAGCGCCCTGGAGCAAATCCTGGGCAATCTGCGTCATTACGAAAGAATGCTGTTTGTCCTGGTGGCCGTCGCCGGCGCCATGGTCTGGATCGTCTATATTTACCGCCGCAACAGCCGACGGACGCCGGGAGATGAACGCGGCAGGGATAAGGAAACAAAATGAAGTTCAAACCGCCTGCATGGGTGGGGCCTTTGTTCGGCATCCTGCTGTTCTCCCTTGCCGTCTGGGTGCTGCATCACGAGTTGGCCGCCTATCACTTAAAGGATATTGTTCATCAGATCAGGTCCATCTCCATCGCCCGCGTGGCCCTGGCCTTGTTGCTGACCGCTGCCGGTTACGGTGTCATGACCCTTTATGACTTTCTTGCCCTGCGTTATCTCAAGCATCTGCTGGGATATGGGAAGATCGCCCTGGCCGCCTTCGTCGGCGCCGCGTTCAGCAACAACATTGGGCTTTCCATGATCGCCGGCGCGTCGGTACGCTACCGTCTGTATGCCAACTGGGGACTCTCCGCCCTGGAGATCACCAAGGTGGTTTTTTTCTGTACCCTCACGCTGTGGCTGGGGTTTCTGGGTCTCGGCGGGACGGTGTTTTTCCTGGTGCCCCTGACCCTGCCGGACCAACTGCATCTGCCCGCGATCTCCATACACCTGGTCGGCCTGTCGATGACGCTGCCGGTCGCAGCTTACCTGCTCGCAGGGGCGTTTTTGAAAACACCGCTGCGCCTGCGCGACTGGCAGATCGACGTGCCCGGCTTGCGGACCGGCCTTCTGCAGCTTCTTACGGGGACGGCGGACTGGCTGCTTGCCGGCAGCGTGCTGATCGTCCTGCTGCCGCCGGTCGACGGGCTTTCCCTGCCGCTGATTCTGGGGATGTACCTCCTGGCCCAACTGGCCGGTCTGGTCAGCCAGGTTCCGGGCGGATTGGGCGTATTCGAAACGACCTTCCTGCTGTTGATCGGCGGCCGGTTGCCCGCCGAAACGGTGATGGGGGCCCTGTTTGCCTTCAGAATCATCTACTATCTGCTGCCCCTGGCAGTTTCGGCGCTGCTGTTGGGAGGCAACGAAATCCTTTTGCACCGGGAATCGGCGAAAAAGCTGGCCGCAACGTATCATCGCTGGAGCGGTCCGGTGGTGCCCCCGGTGCTGGCCTTCACCACCTTCATCGCCGGCGCAGTTCTGCTCTTCTCCGGGGCGACACCGGCCCTGGATCACCGCCTGGCATGGCTCAGGCAGGCGATCCCGCTGCCCCTGCTGGAAGTCTCGCACCTGGTGGGCAGCACCGTCGGCATGGGGCTGCTGCTGCTGGCCCGGGGAATCCAGCGGCGCCTCAGCGGCGCCTATTGGATCACGGCGATCCTGCTCGGCGTGGGAATAGCCGCATCCCTGTTCAAAGGCTTGGATTTCGAGGAAGCGCTGTTTCTGGGGGCGCTGCTGGCGGCCCTGCTCCCCAACCGGCGTTTTTTTTACCGGCATACCTCCCTGCTCCACCAGCGCTTTACCCCGGCCTGGATCGCGGCCATCGCCATGATCGTCATCAGCGCTTTCTGGCTGGGATTTTTCTCCTACAAACACGTGGAATACCGGGAAGCCTTATGGTGGCAATTCGCCTTCAATGCAGATGCCCCCCGCTTTCTGCGTGCCTCGGCTGCTGCCGCGGCGGTTTTGCTGCTCTTTGCCGTAGCCCGCTTGCTACGGCCTGCCCACCACCGACCGGGGAAAGCCAGCGAGGAAGAGATGCAGACTGTGGTTCGCATTGTCGGCAGCGCCAATGCGACCACCGCCAACCTGGCCCTTTTGGGAGACAAATCCTTTCTAATCAATCCGCAAAAAAATGCCTTTATCATGTATGGGGTTCAGGGGCGCAGTTGGGTGGCTATGGGAGATCCGGTAGGACCGCAGGACGCCTGGCCCGAGCTGATCTGGAACTTCCGCGAGCAATCGGACCGGTTCGGCGGATGGGCCCTGTTTTACCAGGTGACGCCGGACGGTCTGCCCTATTACCTGGACCTGGGGCTCACCCTGACCAAACTGGGCGAAACCGCCCGCGTTCCCCTCGAAGACTTCTCCCTGGAGGGCAGCCATCGCAAGGGACTGCGCTACACCCGGCGCAAGATGGAAAAAGAGGGCCTCTCCTTGGAAATCTTGCCCGCCGATCAGGCCATGGCCCGGTTCGATGCGCTCAAGCAGATTTCGGATGCCTGGCTGACGGAAAAGAACACCAGCGAAAAAGGATTTTCCCTGGGCCGTTTCAGCGAGGAATACCTGCGCTGGTTCGACGTGGCGGTGATCAGGAAAAGCGATGCCATTGTCGCCTTTGCTAATCTTTGGAAGGGCGCGGACAACGGCGAATTCTCCATCGACATGATGCGCTACGATCCGGCGTTGGCGCCGGGCGGGGTCATGGATTACCTATTTATTGAACTCATGTTGTGGGGTCAGGAAAAGGGCTACGAATGGTTCGATCTGGGTATGGCGCCGCTGTCTGGTCTGGCGGATCGATCCCTGGCGCCGCTTTGGAACCGCCTGGGAGGGTTTCTGGCGCGTCACGGCGGACACTTTTACAACTTCGAAGGGCTGCGCCAGTACAAGGAGAAATTCGACCCGGTGTGGGAGCCGCGCTATCTGGCATCTCCCGGCGGTATGGCGCTGCCTTTGATTTTTGCCCATCTGGTCCAGTTGATTTCGGGCGGGATCAAGGGCACAATTGCCAAATAACCCACATGGAATGCGGGCAATGAAGAAATATTTGATCGTGATGATCGGGGTGGTTCTGGCCGTCCAGAGCGCCGCCGCCGAGGAATTATCCCTGACTTACGGCCGGTTCGGAACGGTTGCCGTTTACCGGCAGACGCCCCATCCGACCCGTGTGGCGTTGTTCGTCTCCGGCGACGGAGGCTGGAACCAGGGGGTGGTGGACATGGCCCGCCAGCTTGCCGGCCTGGATGCCCTGGTGGCCGGCATCGACATCGTTCACTACCTCAAACAACTGGCCGACAGCGGCGAAGCATGCAGCTATCCGGCGGCCGATTTCGAGAACCTGAGCCACTTTCTCCAGAAGAAGCTCGATTTCCCCGATTATATTCAGCCGGTGCTGATCGGCTACTCTTCCGGAGCGACCCTGGTGTACGCCACCCTTGTCCAGGCGCCGCCGGGAACCTTTTCAGGCGCCATAAGCCTGGGCTTTTGTCCGGATCTACCCCTGGTCAATCCCTTCTGCACGGGCAGCGGCTTTAAAATGGAGCCGGGGCCCAAGGGCAAGGGGGTTAACTTCCTGCCCGCCTCCCATCTCGAGAATCCCTGGATCGCCCTGCAGGGGGACGTGGACCAGGTGTGCGATCCCACCGCCACCCGGCGGTTCGTCGATCAGGTGGCCAAAGGCGAGATCGTCATGCTGCCCAAGGTCGGCCATGGATACAGCGTCCCGCGCAACTGGATGCCTCAGTTCCGGCAGGCTTTTCTGAAAATTGTCGGAAGGCAGGTAGCGGATACCGGGGGGATCGACGGTACGCTTTCCGACCTGCCGCTGGTGGAAGTCCAGCCTGTCGGGAAACAAAGCCGGACCATGGCTGTAATCGTCACCGGTGACGGCGGCTGGGCCGGTGTCGATCGGGAACTCGCCGCGGGACTGGCCGACCGGGGAATCGGCGTGGTGGGACTGAATTCACTGAAATATTTCTGGACGCCCCGGACGCCTCAACAGTTGGGGAGCGACATGGATCGCATCCTGAGCCACTACATGAAATCCTGGCGCAAGGAGCAGGCGGTTCTGATCGGGTACTCCCTGGGAGCCGACGTGTTGCCGTTTGCCGTCAACCGTTTGCCGGAGAGCCTTCGGGCGCTCGTCCGCTGCGTGGTGTTGCTGGCTCCCGGCAGGCAAACCTCCTTCGAGTTCCATCTTTCCAACTGGATCGGCGGCCCGAGCAGCGATACTTTCGCGGTCCAGCCGGAAATCGAGCGCATCTCCGGACCATCGCTGTTGTGCCTGTACGGCGCACAGGACAAGGAGAGTGTATGCCCCCTGCTGGCCGAAGGAAGCGCGCAAATAGAGGAATTGAAGGGGGGTCACCATTTCGGAGGGGATTATGGCGCGCTGGTCCAAAAGATCATTGCCCGGACCGAGCCCTGAGAAGGAACTATAATTTTAATAAAATCAATTGGGACGGTTATGCCATTGAAAACATCCCGTGACGGGAAGAATAAAAAACCGGTTTGCCGGATCTGCCAGGCAGCGGTGGACCGCCCGGAAAGCGTGCCTCTGGCCCTGGTCCGGCCGGCGGTCCTCGAAGAAATCCGCAAGGACCATCCCGACCTGTCCACAGACGGATTCATCTGCAAGGACGATCTCAACCGCTATCGCATCCGGTATGTGGAAAGTCTCCTGTCATCGGAGCAGGGCGAGCTTTCCACCCTGGATCGGGATGTCCTGGAAAGTTTCCGGCAACATGAAATTCTTACCAGCAACCTCAATGAGGAGTTTGTCAACAAACTGACCATGGGCGAGGCCCTGGCCGACCGCATTGCCACATTCGGCGGCAGTTGGCCCTTCATCATCGTGTTTGGATCCGTACTGCTGGTATGGATTTTGATCAACACCATCTTCCTGGTAAACAGGCACTTCGATCCCTATCCGTTCATCCTGCTCAACCTGATCCTGTCCTGCCTGGCGGCGGTCCAGGCGCCGGTGATCATGATGAGCCAGAACCGCCAGGAGGCCAAGGACCGCCTGAGGTCCGAGAACGACTACCGGATCAACCTCAAGGCGGAACTTGAAATACGCCATCTGAATGAAAAGGTGGATCACCTGCTGTCCCGCCAGTGGGAACGCCTGGCCGAGATCCAGGCGATCCAGCTTGAACTGATCGCCGAAGTGGCCGCCCTGAAACACAGCCGGGATTGACGTTCCCACCCGTGGTCGAGATGGTGAACCACCCGATGATAAAATACTTTTCCTTGGCCATGATCGGCATCGTCGCCGTCGGCCTCATCTATTGGCGTGCCATTTCCGTCAATGTGGCGCGCTACCTGGTCTGGCGCCTGACCTCGAACGCCACGATCGCCAGCGGACAGGTGCGCAACGCAGACGCCGATATTCACTATGTCGGCTACGGCAGCGGTTCGGCGGTGTTGCTGTTGCATGGGGGCTTGAGCAACCGGCTCAGCTGGTTTTCCCAGGTTCCTGAACTCGTCGATGCCGGACGGCGGGTGATATTGCCCGACACGCGCGGCCACGGCGATTCGGATCTGGGCGGCAACGAACTGAGTTACCGGCTGATGGCCGCCGACGCCGTCAAGATTCTCGACCGGCTGTCCATCCGGAGGGCGGATGTCGTCGGCTGGAGCGACGGCGGCAACACCGCCCTGCTGCTGGCACGCTATTGGCCGGAGCGGGTGCGGCGCATGGTGGTCATCAGTGCCAATTTCAATCCGCAAGGCTTGACGCCGGAGGTTCAGAAAGAGAACACCGGACCGAGTCGTGGAATAGAGCGATGGTGGAAGCGATGGTGGACGGGGGCCGGCGACCGGCTCCACGAACTGGAAGCCCGGGTGAAGCGCATGTGGCGGACCCGCCCGAATCTGCAGGCTGCCGATCTGGCCGATATCGCCGCACCGACCCTGGTAATCGTCGGCGACGCCGATGTCGTCTCCACTGCTCATGCCCGCCTGATGGCAAAATGGCTCGCCAATGGATCGCTGGCGGTTATCGCCGGAGGGCATTTCACACCGGTGACGCAAGCCCGCCGGGTAAACGAATGGATTGCTCGATTTCTGGGTGAGGGGACGCTGGAAGGCAGCTCTTGACGCGTTTGTTAAACGGATACGACGTCGTCGTTTGGATGAAGTATCGCCGTGCCGGCGGCTCAAATCGCCGGTGCAGAGTCGAGAATCCTTCGTGCTTTTAAACGAAAAATCGCTTTGGTTGGTCGATAGGTGCTTTACCGGTACTGCGGGTTCCGATTCAGAAAGCGACCACAGGAGGAAATGTGATTCAGCAAGTGTTTACGGCCGTCGTGGGTATCCTGCTCCTGACCCTGGGCTGGAGGCTGTTCTGGATGTTTGTCGGTGTGTTGGGCTTTGTTGCGGGCCTCCAGATGGCCCAATCGCTTTGGGTACAACAACCCTTCTGGATACTTTGGGTTGCCGGACTGGTCTGCGGCTTTTTCGGAGCGATACTGGCGCTGTTTTTGCAGCATCTGGCCGTGGCCATCGGCGGTTTTTTCGCCGGCGGAATTCTTGCCCTGCAACTGGTAGCAATGTTGGGATACAGCGTTAATGGACTGATCGCCCTTATCGGAGGTATTCTCGGTGCGGTGGCCCTGGTCCTGTTCTTCGACTGGGCACTGGTGTTCCTTTCGTCAATGGTGGGCGCCGCTTTTATCGTGGATGCCATCGACGGTGGACGTTTTCCCTATGCACCGTGGCTGTTTGTGGCTGTCGCTGCCGCGGGGGTGGTTTTTCAATCGCGCCTGCTGATGGCTTCACGCCAGCCAACACACTGAGGATTCAACCCCCAAGGCAGCAGCGTATCGAGGCCGCCGGAGGAACTTTTTCAGTCAGAAAGCAAAAATCCCAACGTTACCGTGCAGACAAACTTCATTCGACCAACGAAAGGAGAGTCCCTATGTTCAACAAGATCCTTTATCCCACCGACTTTTCCGACGTTGCCGCCAAAGCGCTTGATTACATCAAACAGCTCAAGGAGGCGGGCAGCCAGGAAGTAGTGATCCTTCACGTGATCAATCAGCGTATTATCGATGGCCTGATGCGTCATGCCATTCTCGAAAGCGACATCGAAAATTGGCGTAACAAGGCCCGGGAGGTCGCCGACGAATCCATGGCGGAGATGCGCAGAGATCTGGAAGCCGTTGGATTCAAGGTGACCTGCCTTGTCAAAACCGGATTCCCATGGCAAAAAATTCTTGCCGTGGAAGAGGCGGAGTCCCCCTCGGTGATCGTGATCGGATCGCACGGCCGCACCAACCTGGGCGAGGTCCTGTTGGGGTCCGTCTCCGACCGTGTCATCCGCAAGTGCCGGCGTCCGGTCCTGGTGGTCAAGCGGGACACGACAGTCTGACCGAAGGCCCAAGCGAGGAACAAACGATGAAAAAAAGCCTCCTTCTTGCCATAGTTTTCGTCATCATGGCCCTGCTCCTGGTCGCCGCTGCTCCTGTCACCGATGCTGCCGACCGCTTTCAATCCTCCTTTTCGGGACTGGTCAAAAAGACCGGCCCCGGCGTAGTCAACATCGTGGCCACCAAACTGGTTCAGGCATCCGAACAGGATCAGTCGCCCTTTGGGCCGGACAACCCCTTCAAGGATTTCTTCGACCACTATTTCGGCAACCGCATGCCCCACGAATACCGCCAGGGCGCCTTGGGCACCGGTTTTATCATCGACAGGGACGGATTGATCCTGACCAACAATCACGTGGTGGAAGATACGACGGAATTGAAGGTCAAACTGGCCGATGAACGGGAGTTCAAGGCTGATATCGTCGGCCGAGATCCCAAGACCGATGTGGCGCTGATCCGCATCACATCCGACAAACCCCTGCCGTTTCTACCCCTGGGCGATTCCGACGCGCTGGAGGTGGGCGACTGGGTGGTGGCCATCGGCAACCCCTTCGGCCTCGGCAACACGGTGACCTCGGGCATCGTCAGCGCCAAGTACCGCCAGATCGGCACCGGAGCTTACGACAATTTCATCCAGACCGACGCCTCCATCAACCCCGGCAACAGCGGAGGCCCACTCCTCAATATAAATGGCGAAGTCATCGGCATCAATTCCGCCATCTTTTCCCAATCGGGCGGCAGCGTCGGCATCGGCTTCGCCATCCCCATCAACATGGTCAGGGAACTGCTGCCCCAGCTTCGCCAGGGCAAAGTCCGGCGTGCCTACCTGGGCGTTATCATCCAGGACATCACAACGGCGCTGAAAGCCAAACTCGGGCTCGATTCGGAATACGGCGCCCTGGTGTCCGATGTGGTGCCGGACGGTCCGGCAGCCGCGGCCGGCATCCAACGCGGCGATGTGATTCTCTCTTTGGACGGCAAGCCTGTAAAAAATTCCCGCGAGCTGCCCCTAATGGTCGCGTCCAAGCCTATCGGCAAATCGGTGATGCTGGAAGTAGTGCGCCAGGGCAAACGACTATCTGTCAAAGTGGTAACCCTGGAGATGAGCGAGGAGAAGCCTTCCGATGCCGAGGCCCGGATCGACGTCGGCCCCGAACTGGGTTTGGCCTTGCAGGCCCTGACGCCCGAGATTGCCCGCGGCTATGGCCTGTGGCGTTCCCTGGGCCTGTTGATCGTCCAGGTGGCTCCCGGATCGCCGGCGGGCGAGGCCGGTCTGCAGCCGGGCGACATCATTGTCGAAGCGGAACAGTCGCCGGTGGCGGACGTGGCATCGCTGCGAAAAATCCTCGATCGGCACGCCGCTAACGACACGATCCTGCTGCTGGTGGACCGGGATGGGACTACGATATTTGTCACCATGGTGCTGCCGTCGTAAACCATATAGAAAGCCAACTTGTTCAGCGAGGTAGTCAACAACGCCAGTTTGCATTATACTGATGGTATGTTCTGACGGTATCTGGCCATTCCTCCGGGACGATGGATCCTTGGCCCTACCTGGATGCTGACCGGTTCGATCATTCTTGTCGCAATCGTGCACCGCCTCGACCGAACGGTTTGAAAATGAAACTTCCAAAGACATAGCTGCATTTTGCCAACAACCGTTTGGGTTCTTTTCTTCAGTGTCTACAAGGAGAGAACGATGTGTACCCGGACCAAACCATGGAAGCTGCTATCCATCATCATGGTGGGCATTTTAGTTGTGTGTTTCGGTTGTCCGGCAAGCGCCCAGACGCCTGCAGATCCCTCAGCCGGTAAGCCACCCGAATCGACCGAGACGCCTGCCGAGAAGGACGTCAGGCCCCCGGAGATCGGTAAGATCGATGCAGCCGGGAACCGGATCAGCCAAAAAATCGAGGCGTTTTCCGAAAAAGCGTCTGACCGCGTTGGTGGATGGATTGACAGCAAGGTTTTCCTGAATATCAGTTGGCTCAAACTATTCTTCTGTCTGCTTCTGGTTTTTTTGGTGGTGGTTATAGAAAGGATGGTCCGCTGGGCAATCCAGCGTCGGATTGAAGCAATCCCCCAGGTCGAAGGACAAATATCCTGGGCGCGCCTGATGCTTAAAGCCTTGATACATCCATTGAATTTGTTGATCTGGGTGTACGGCATCTATGGTGCTATATCGCCCCTGTATACCCATTTTCAGGCAGCCGACGGTAGCAACTTGGTCCACCTGGTCATGCAGAAAGTGGCATCGGCGGGAGGCATTCTGGCGCTGTTCTGGTTCGTCTACCGTTTCGTCAACGTCTTGGACGCCCGCCTGTCGCTTTGGGCCAAGAGCACCGATAGCACTATCGACGACATTCTGGTTCCCCTGTTCGGAAAGACCATTCGCATTTTTATCATCCTCCTGGCAGGGATCATCGTGCTTCAAAACCTCACCGGGGTGGAGATCGGCCCTCTGCTGGCCTCGTTGGGCATCGGAGGCCTGGCCGTGGCGCTGGCCGCCAAGGATTCAATCGCAAACTTTTTCGGCACCCTGACCATTCTGTTCGACAAGCCGTTTCAGGTAGGCGAGCGCATTGTCATCGACAACTATGACGGAGTGGTGGAAAATGTCGGCTTTCGCAGCACACGCATCCGGCTGCTCACCGGGCACCTGGTGACCATCCCTAACGAAAAAGTGGTCAACTCCGGACTGGAGAATATCGGCAGGCGGCCCAACATCCGCTGGCTGACCAACATCGGCATCACCTATGATACGCCGACGGAAAAAATCGAGAAAGCAGTCGCCATTGTCAGAGAGCTTTTAGCTGACCATGAGGGCATGCATCCGGATTTTCCCCCACGGGTATACTTCAACGGCTTCAATGACTGGAGCCTCAACATCATGGTGATCGCCTGGTATCACCCGCCCAACTACTGGGACTTCCAGGATTGGATCCAGCAAACCTGCCTGGAAATTACCCGCCGCTTTTCTGCCGAAGGCATCGATTTCGCTTTTCCCACTCGCACGCTGCATCTGGCCAATGACGCCAAAAGGCAGCTTAAACTTGAATTGCTCAAAAGCGATGGGGAGGTCGTTGAGTAAATGACTTGTATGCAACCCAAAGCTATTTTTACGCACAGTAATCTCCATGCGATGAATACTTTGACAGCCGCATTGATGTGTGCCGTTTTCGTTTTCAGTTTGGTTGCTCCGGAACTATCGGCATTTGCTCAAGAAGGCGGTACGGTCAAAAAGCTCAGGAACCGGGCTGAGTTCTCCGTTGTGGATACCAGTGGCAACACGGACCTGTTTACGCTGTCTTTGAAAAACACGCTTGAATACAAATTCCGCCCCGATCTGATGGGAACCTGGAATTTGTCCGCGCTTTACGGCGAACAGGATTCCGATAAAAATGCCGAGCGTTACAGTACGGATCTGCGGTTTGACTATGATCTGGCGACAACCTACTATTCGTATCTTTTGGGAGGCTGGCTTCGCGACCGGTTCGCCGGGTTCGACCACCGCTATCATATAGGTCCGGGCCTCGGAAGAAAGTTTCTCATTGGCCCCAGGCATTTTCTCAAAGCCGAAACCGGTGTCAACTGGACGCGTGAAGACTACATTGAAGAGGGTGCCGAGGATTTTCTGGAAGGCAGGATTTACGGTCAATACGATTTCGTTGTCTCCGAAGGCAACAAATTCTTTCAGGGCCTTGAATATCTTCTGGATTTCGAGGATAGCGACAACTACAAGATCATATCCGTGACCGGAGTGACCTCGACTCTGACCAGGGGCCTGGCCATCAAGGTGGCTTACGAAATCCGTTACCAGAACAGACCCGTTCCCGAAACGGTTGAGAAAACGGACACAACCCTCAGCGCATCCCTGGTGCTGAGCTACTGAGCGCTCTTTAATTGACGAAACCGAATCGGAGCCGCTTATGATCGAACCATCGTCCGGATTGGTTTATACCCACACCACAGGAAGTGGCAAATCCAATGTTTCATTGACCTGGAACGAAGTCAATGCCTGCCAGCCGGACCGGGCGTGTTGTGGACAGATTGGATCCAACATACCCGCTGCACCAGGTTCTTTTCAACTCCGTGAATATCTATCCGCATGCCCAGTATACGGATACGCCGGCCGAAAGTCTGATCGACTATCAGGATCTTACCCATGCCTTCCGGCTGGGATTTTCCATTGTGAGATAGTGTCGCCGGGCGGATCTACCGCTTCGATTCACTCATCGAATATGAAAACTGATATAAAGAGGTGACAATGAAATTGAACCGTACAACCCTTCATCAAAAAAGGAGAATCTCATGATCAGCGACAAAATGACAGAAGCATTGAACGAGCAGGTCAACCGGGAAACGTACTCGGCCTATCTCTACATGGCCATGTCTGCCCATTGCAATCAGGTGGGACTCAAGGGCTTTGCGAACTGGTTCATGGTGCAATACCATGAGGAGATGCTGCACGCCATGAAGATCTACGAGTACATCCAGCGCCAGGGCGCGGCAGTCACGCTGGCCGCCATCGAGGCACCGCCGGCAAGCTTCGCGTCCCCCATGGACATGTTTACCCAGACCCTGGCCCATGAGCAGTTCATCACCCGCAGCATCAACGACCTCATGGAACTGGCCATTGCCGAGAAGGATCATGCCTCCCAGATTTTTCTGGAGTGGTATGTGACCGAGCAGGTGGAAGAGGAGGAGAACGACAACGACATCCTGGCCCAGCTCAGGCTGATCGGAGACAACCCCCAGGGGCTGATGATGCTGGACCGGGAACTGGCCGCGCGGATGACGACGGTGCCCACCGATTTCAGCAAGGGCGTCGAAGCGGCCATGGCCGCAACAACTGCAGCACCGTGACAAAAGATAACCGTGTCCATCATGCGCAACCAACCGGTTAGAATCGTTTTTATTTTGATCGTTCTGCTCGGCGTCTGGATGCCGGGTGCCGATGCCGGCACGATCAATGCGCTCAATGCGGAAAACCTCTACGTCTCGGGCCAAATCGTCAATTCCCACGGTGAAGCGATTCCGGAGGCCAGTGTGACGCTGGCCGTGACGGGAAACGATGCGCCGGTAAAGAAAACCGTCCTGACCGATGGAAACGGCCGCTACGAATTCAAAGCGCTCTTTCCAGCGGGGAGTCTTCTAAATGCCCGAATCCTTTTGGAGGCCCGAAAGCTTTCTTATGCCCCTTCCGTCCGGATATCGCTGCTGCCGATCCGGGCCAGCATCGATGCACTGGGAAGCTCAGTATATCTTGCAGAAGCCAACCTGACCTTGATGCGGGTGGCCTCGCCGGCGCTCTGGATATCGGGCGCCGTTCTGCTTTTCGTTTATGTGATGATCGGATTCGAACTGGTCCACCGCACACTGGCCGCTCTGGCCGGTGCGACGTTGCTGTTGAGCTGCTCCTACCTGGTGGGGCCGTTTTATCCCGATCTCAGGATAATCAGTTTTGAGATTGCGGCCCGGTCGGTGGACCTGAATGTAATTTTCCTTCTGTTTTCCATGATGATGATCGTGGGTGTGTGCGAAAAAACCGGAATGTTCCAGTGGCTGGCCCATCGCTGCTACCGGATCTCCGGCGGCCGCGCCTCTCTGCTGGCGGCGGTATTGATGATCCTGACGGCCGTCACTTCCTCGTTCCTGGACAATGTAACCACCATGCTGCTCATTATCCCGGTCACCATCCGGATCGCCCGTTCTTTGGGGCTGAATCCCATCGCCCTGATGGTTCCGGAAGTATTCGCCTCCAATGTCGGAGGAACGGCCACCCTCATCGGCGATCCGCCCAACATCATGATCGGATCGTATACCGGTCTCACCTTTATGGACTTCGGTCTCAACCTGGGGCTACCCTGCCTGTTGGTCATGGCGGTTTCAGTGCTTTTTTTTCTGATCTATTACGCCAAGGACTATCGTGATGTCGGAAAGGCGATTGAAAGCAAACATCCTGAACCGGCAATCGACTTTGCCATCAAAGATCGCCGGCTTCTATTTCTCAGCCTGGTTTCTCTCGGCATCACTATCGTCCTGTTCCTCCTGCACGGCATTCTCAAAATGGCCCCGAGTATCGCCGCCCTGATCGGCACCACGATCCTTCTCATCAGTGTCGGCCGCCGCGTCGACATCGTCGAGCTGCTGGAAACCAAGGTAGAGTGGTCGACTCTGGTCTTCTTTGCAGCGCTGTTCACGGTGATCGCCGCGGCACAGGAAAGCGGGCTGATTCACCTGATTGCTGACGGTGTTAAATCCGCTTCCGGAGATTCGTTGATCGTTGCCGTTCTCATGATCCTATGGGTGTCGGCGCTGGCATCCGCAGTTATCGACAACATCCCGTACACGGCCACCATGCTGCCCGTTGTGGCCTATCTTACCGCCACCGTCCCGGGCGCCCAGAACGGGGTCCTCTGGTGGGCACTGGCCATGGGGGCCTGCCTGGGAGGCAACGGGACCCTGATCGGTGCCAGTGCCAACGTGGTCACCGCCGGGATGGCGGAAAAGGCCGGCTACCGCATTGCATTCGCCCAATACTTGAAGATCTGCCTGCCGCCGATGATTCTTTCCATTGTCGTATGCACCATCTGGCTTCTTGCAGTCGAATTATAAAGGACATCGGCCGTCCGAAAAACGTGAAATCATCAACCGACGGCAGGAAATATTCAATTCGCCCAATAGCAGCCGGATCTTCGGCCGCAAAAAATTAGCCGTCGGTCCATGTGGCGATAAAAACCGGTCGCGGGAACTGGTACTGTTCCTTATCCGACAACCAAGGAGGTAAACCATGACGACACAATCCAACCCTTCGGCAGCATTCATCACCTCGAAAGACTCACTGGATGGAGCCTATCCGGGGTTGATTCTTGCCATCAACGCCCGGCGCATGGGAATGCAATCGACTATCTTCTATACCTTCATGGGCATCAACGTCATTCGAAAAGGATGGGTCGATCATGCCCGTTTCAATCCTCCCGGTTTCATGGGGGCCATTCCCGGCATGTCCGCCGTAGCCACCTGGATGATGAAGGAAAAAATGGAGCAGGCACATATCCCCGCCCTTCCCGACCTTCAGGAGATGGCGGCGTTGGAAGGCGTCAAGTTTGTCGCCTGCCAAATGACGGTTGATATGATGAAACTTGAACCGGACGACTTTATCGAGGGGGTGGCCATAAAGACGGCCGATGATTTTCTTAAGCAGGCGATCGAATCCAAGATTTTGCTCTATACATGACCGTCGCCGTATCAAAGAAAGGGGCAATTGGGTCGGTTCCACGTGTTTATCTTTATTGTCCCACGTAATTCCTGTTGCATTTTTGAATTGACTGCTTTAAAAGGCCGCTCGCATTTCATCAGGGCGAGATGGCATAGGGCATATCGGAGAACTTCTTTCCGAGTACCCGTTGCGCTGGTCAAACAGTCATCCACACGAAGGAGGTCAAATCGGTCAGATGGGAACCTGACTATTTTTCTTTTGAATGGTGCACAAGGTAATAACGGCTTTTTACTTATTTCAGTGTGTTGTTTGGGAGGAATATAGAAAATGGTATCATTTAGAAAATATTGGATTTATTTTACATTGATTGCCGGTTTGATGCTCGCTTCCACAACTTCATTTCATGCCCTGGCCCAGAGCCGGGCGGATAATTCCACAGCAACGTTGGATGCCGGGCAACCGTCGGCTGTGCCCGCACTGGTGGGCAGCGATCTGGGGCTTCCCGGCAAACTCGGACAAGCCGTGGCCAAAGCGCCGCAGGGCAGCGGAAAGGGTCAGATCAACCCCCAGGCCGCTCCCGGATACCTGGGTATTCCCGGCGGCAGGCAGGTCAGTTTGGCAACTGCTCTGCTGTGGTCCATCTGGGTGGGATGGGTCTTCTCAACGGTGGGCGCCTTCGGTGGCGTGCTGGCCGGTGTGGGCCACATTTCCGTCTTCGGACTGGGTGCTTACGCCAAGACATTCAAAGACACGGCACCGGACTTGAACAAGTTCGTTACCGACAGCATCCGCGTCTCCAACCAATGGCTGGTGGGCCTGTCTGCCGCAGTATCGAGCTTCAACTATGCAAAACAAAAACGTCTTGTGATTCCCTTGGGACTGTCCCTGGGAATGGGCTCTCTGCTGGCAGCCTTCCTGGTGGTCTACACCACGATGGGCAAGATCAAATTCTCTGAATACCAGGGGTATTTCGGATTGATCGTCTTCGTCATCGGCGGGTTCATGATTTATGAAATGACTCCGCGGGGCCAGTCCAAGAAAAAGGCCGCCAAGGAAGCCGTCAAGGCGTTTGAAGCGACCATCAAGCAAAAGGGCGACATCACCCTGTCAGGAGCGCAGACCACCCGGTTCAGCCTTGCCCGGGCGGAGATCTCCTTTTTCGGCCAGACATTTACCTTCAACCCGATCTGGGCCTTCGTGGGGGGCTTTTTCATCAGCGCCGTCTCATCCTTTATCGGCGTGGGCGGTGGTTTTCTGTATGTTCCCTTTCTGACCAGCATCGTAGGACTGCCCATGTTCGTGGCCGCCGGCACTTCGGCACTGGCGGTGTTGATCAGTATGATCCTGTCGATCTTCAATTTTATGATAAAGGGCGTAACGATCTACTGGACAATGATCGGTGTCGAGCTTGTGGGCATTTTCATCGGCTCGATGATCGGACCGCGAACAGGCAAATACATTCCCGAAAAGGGCCTCAAATGGTTCTTCATCGCCTTGGCGATCTACGTCGGACTGGACTACACGTTGCGGGGCTTTTTCAATATTCGCATGTTTAGCTAAAATGGAAATCGGCTGGACTCCGGTCCATCGTCTAAAATAAATATATGAAGCATGGGCCGGTTCCGAATGACCGGAACCGGCCAGAAACGATTCCCATGGAACAGTGGCTTGAAGCACTCTTTAAAACCGCAGATCCCCAGATAACCCGTCTGTTTCTTCTCACAAGGGACCCGGTGATCAATTTCTTCATTGGCTCGTTCCTGCTGGCTTTTGGGTGCGTAGTGGTCGGCGAGATAACCCTTTTGCTGGCCATCCGCTGGAACCGCAACCATATTGAGGGACTTAAAAAGGAAATCCGGAACAAGGAGAAGCTCAGCATACAGGCCTACGAAATGGGGGATCGCGACAGCTACCGGGCGCTTAACAAGGACGCCAACGATGCTTGGGGACGCCATTTTTTCACCATGACGGCCTACTCGGCCGGGGTGCTCTGGCCGGTTCCCTTTGCCCTTGGCTGGTTCCAGATACACTACGGGCAAGTCCGTTTCCTACTGGCATTCCCGTTTTCTCTGATCTTCGGCGAGACCGTAGGCTTCGCTTTCAGTTTCATTCCCGTCTATATTCTCTGCCGCATCCTCTTTCGCTATTTGCACCCCTGGTTGCCCTACTTCAAGGAGATTCACGGCGGGTTGGAAGCAAGTCGTTCCTGACCGGCATTTCGACCCTCCACACCGCTAAAACGAAGAAGGACATTCTGGGAAGCAGGCTTTTCCCACCCTGCACAACGGTCGATGGCGGAGCTTGAAGTGCACTTTGGAAAAGAATAGCTGTTGTTCGATTTTTATTTCAAGTGGCCTCGGGTTTCACTTGAAATCATCCTCGGCGGATGATTATCATTGAGTGCTTCTGTAGGTTGATTGGGGTGACTTCTACGAGGACGGTTGCACGCCATCGGCATGGCAGTTCTTCGAGCAATTATTATTATCCAATCGGTACATTAGAAAATCATGTTTGACACACAGGTCTTGTTGACAGGCGCTTTGGTCTTCCTGGCTCGTATCTGCGACGTTTCCATCGGCACCATTCGAACCATCGTAACGGTACAGGGAAGAACGGCCATCGCCTTCGTACTGGCGATTTTCGAAATCACCATCTGGGTGACCGTAGCAGGAACGGTAATCAATCAGATCAAGGATCAACCGCTGCTGGTGGTTTTTTACGCATTTGGCTACGCTACCGGTAACGTATTGGGGATTCATGTCGAGCGAAAACTGGCCTTCGGCACCACCATTCTTAGAGTCATTACCCGCACGGCAGGCGAAAAAATGGCTGCCCATTTAAGAGAGAAGGGTCAACCGGTCACCATTTTTAATGGCGAAGGGATGCAGGGGCCGGTTCACGAGCTGTACATTGCCTGCCGGCGTAGGGATTTGAAGTGGATACTGCCCGAGGTTCAAAAAATCGATCCGAAACTGTTCTACGTTATCGAGCAGGCCCGGGACATGAGCAAGGTGCTCAAGCCGGTATACACGCCTGTCGGTGGATGGCGCAGCGTAGGTAAACGTAAATAGAAAGCATTACTCCTTGAGCTGCCGAAAGAGGATTGGCGATGGAGATTATCAAAGAATTGGCGACGTGGCGGGCGGCGGTGGACATCCTGCTGATTACTGCAGGGTTGTTTTTTCTCTACAGGACATTGCTGCGTTTGGGTACCTGGGCCATCTTTACCGGCATACTGCTGGCCACGGCCGTTTTCTTCGTAGCCAATTTTCTCGATCTGAAGGGCATCGAATGGATCTACTCCAACCTTAGCCATGTGGCGCTCATCGCCCTGATCGTAATTTTTCAGCCGGAACTGAGAAAGATCTTCGAAAGGGCCGCTTCGGTCACCCGCCAGGAAATCCAAAAAAATGAGGAGGGGCTGGCAGCCATGGTGGCACACTCCCTGTTCAAGCTGGCCGAGCAGAAACGGGGTGCCATCGTGGTTTTTCCCGGACGGGAATCGGTCGGCGAATGGCTTTCCGGCGGATTCCGACTGGATGCCAGGCCCAGCCCGCCGCTGCTCATGAGCATTTTCGATCCCAACTCCCCCGGACACGACGGGGCCTTGATCGTATTTAAAGGCATGTTCACCCGCTTCGGCGTACGTCTTCCCGTTTCCGAAAGCAGGCGGTTGGCGGAAGACTATGGCACCCGTCACCATGCTGCCATGGGGCTGGCAGAGCGTACCGATGCCCTGGCACTGGTGGTTTCCGAAGAACGGGGCAAGCTGTCCATTTTCAGCGACGGACAGATCCGACCGGGGAAAACTCCGGATGCCGTCGAGGAGGCCATCGTTGCCCACTGGACAAAAACTTCTGAATCGGCCATGGAAATGCCTGGAAAGGGGCGATGGTGGGCGGCCATGGTTCAGTTGCTGCCCAGTTTCATCGTGGCGGTTCTATTCTGGATGTCCATTACCGTCTCGCAAGGGGAGGTGTTGGAAAAAAGCTTCAATGTCCCTGTTGAGTATACGCTGACATCACCGGATCTGGTCCTGGTCGGCGACAAACCCAACGAGGTTCGTCTCCATCTGGCAGGACCCCGCATCAATCTTGACGGGTTGAGCCCCTCCCAGTTCAGCGTTAAAATCGATTTGTCCAATGCCGTACCCGGAAAACAATCCTTTCTGATCACGGAAGCGAACCTGCGGCTGCCCAGGAAAATCAGACTGCTCGATGTGACGCCGCCCAACGTGGAGCTGACCCTGGCTGAAATCGTCAAGCGGGAATTGGCCATCAAGCCGCAGCTGGTAGGCCGGCTGCCGGACAATATGGCAATTTCAACCCTGACCGTGAAACCGGATAAGTTGAATGCCCTGCTGCCGTCCATGCAGGGTAAAGGGCAGGTGTCGAACCTGACGACCACCCCCATTTACCTGGAAAACATTCGTGAAACGACCACCTTGTTCTGCAAAATCATCGCCCCACCGGCCATTCAACCGCTGGACAGGCGGTGGCCCGACGTGGAAGTGGTCGTTGAGGTGAAATCCAAAAACTAACCCATGCGCCCGTTAAAAAATTCATAGAACCCGGAGGTGAAACAGCTCCAATGACCTGGACCACGTTGGTATTCGAAACCCCGTTTGTCACCCGCCTGCTGAGCACGCTGGTACTCATCGGGATCATCCTCGGCGTCCGATCGATGCTTCTGCGCCGGCTTGCCTCGCGGCAGGATGTGGATGCCACCACCCGACGGCGGTGGATTGTTACCACCCGCAACACCGTTTTCTTGATTATCCTTGGCATCGTGGTGGTCATCTGGCTGGAGCAACTGCGTGCCGTGGCCGCCACGGTCGTGGTGATCGCCGCCGCCATCGTCGTCGCCACGAAGGAGTTTCTGCTGAACATCATCGGATACTTCCACCAACGCAGTGCCAAGTTCGTAACTGTCGGCGACCGCATCGAGGTCGACGGCATCCGTGGAGACGTTATCGATCTGGATCTGCTGGGCATGACCCTGATGGAGATCGGTTCGGGGGAGAAAACCAACCAGTACACGGGATTGACCATTTATGTCCCCAACGCCAAAATGCTTTCTGCTACCGTTAAAAACGAAACCCGGTTGTGGGGCGATTATGTGTTTCATCTGGTAACGATTCCGGTGGAAGGCCTTCAGGGGTGGGAGGCGTCCGAACAGGCCCTGCTTCAGGCGGCGAACAAAGTTTGCGCCCCTTATCTGGAAAAGGCCCAGGAATCGATGACATCGTTGTCCCAACATCACAGCCTGGAGGCGCCTTCCGTTAATCCCCGGGTGAATGTACAGATGGCAGCGACGGACAAAATCAACCTGATTTTACGGATGCCGGTACCCACACGGCATCGCGGACGTTTGGAACAGGAGGTCACCCGTCATTATTTAAAGATTCTAACCGATATGCAGCAATCAAACGCAATGCCGGACGGTTTGGGAAAAGCATGACAAGAAATCTGCGCAAAAATTGATTTATTAAACCAGACAGGTTTCAGGAACTAACCGAAAAGCATTATAATCTGACAAGTTATTGCGGAATCGAAAAACAGTTACATCTCACCTGGAAATTTAACGGATCATGTCTATCAAAGCATCACGTGCTCTTTGCTTCGGTTGATTTGTTGAAAGGAGTCAAGCCGGAGAACAAATTGTTGCACCAGACTTCAAACGAGCGAAAGGATATCCAATGGCGCCTAGCATACCCGGAGGTCTGCTGACGACTGCAATGGCCGTGATGCCGCACACGGAAGTTGACCGGGCTCTCGAAACGGCCCTGTCCCTGGACATCCCTTTCTGGCCCCAGTTGCCCAACTACAGCTACTACGAAGATATGTATGTCCAGGCGGCCGAGCACTTTCCGGGCATCGTACTGGACATCGAAAAGCGGACCCTGCGTTTTTCCATGGACAAGTTTGCCGAGGAACTGGAAGAGACGCTGCTTCGATTCGACGACCCAACCCTTTTTGATGTCAGTGAAACCTATTCTGCGGTCTATCAACGTTTCCTGTCATTGGATCTTTCGGACCGGCCCGCCATTCGCGGCCAATTGGAAGGCCCCATCAGCTTCGGCTTCAATATCTTGGATCAGGATGAGCGACCCATTATTTTCGACGACACCGTCAGGCCGTTCATGCTCGAATTCATGGCCAAACGGTTGAACGTTCAACTGGCTCGGCTTAAACAGCGCAATGCCAATGCCTTCATGTTCGTGGACGAACCGGGGCTGCAATTCCTGTTTTCCGCCATAGCCGGGTATGGAGACATGAAGGCCAAGGGAGACCTGGATCAATTTTTCGCTCAGGTGGATCGACCGCGGGGCATTCATTTGTGCGGCAACCCGGACTGGGACTTTCTGTTGAGCCTGGATTTGGATGTGCTTTCCCTGGATGTCTACGCCAATGCCGAGATTTTCGCATCTTACGCGGCATCCATAAAAAAATTTCTGGATCGCGGTGGCGTGATTGTCTGGGGGATCGTTCCCACGGGATTCGAGACCTTTCAAAAAGAAGACATGCAATCCATGATGGAACGACTGGAAAATATCTGGCGCGTCTTGTGGCGCAAAGGGATAGATAAAGAGCAAATGATTGCCAACAGCCTGCTTTCACCGGCTACGTGCTGTCTGGTCAACCCGGACAAAGAACGCACGGTTGAAAGAGCCTTTACTGCCGTGAAACAGATGTCGGATCGGTTGCGGGTTAAATACCAATAACCATCTAAACCAAGGAGGGATCCCATGTTTTGCTTTCAATGTCAGGAGACGGCTAAAAACCAGGGATGCACCGTAAGGGGCGTGTGCGGCAAACCGGAAGAGACCGCCGATCTTCAGGATCTGCTCATTTATGTGTGCAAGGGTATTTCGGTGTACGGGGAAAAGTTGAAGGAAAAGGGTACGGTGGACAAAACCGCCGGTCGCTTCATCTGTGAAG
Organism: Desulfosarcina widdelii; assembly: GCF_009688965.1. Taxonomy (GTDB): domain Bacteria; phylum Desulfobacterota; class Desulfobacteria; order Desulfobacterales; family Desulfosarcinaceae; genus Desulfosarcina; species Desulfosarcina widdelii. The sequence continues at coordinate 3,194,800 of NZ_AP021875.1, forward strand.
CCCTCTTCACCACCATTACCAATGTGGCTTGGAACGATGACGTGATCATCGATCGAATCAAGCAAGCGCTCAAAGTTCGGGATACGGTCAAAGAAAAGCTTGGCACTGATTTTCCCGGTGCGCTTCCGGATTGCGCCACCTGGACCGCGACCGACAAACAGGCGATTATCGACAAGGCTCTGTCCGATCCGCTGCGTATAACAGCCACCCAAAACGAAGATGTGCGCTCATTGCAGCAGATGCTGGTCATCGGATGCAAAGGCATCGCCGCCTATGCCGATCATGCTGCGATTCTCGGCCATGAAAAGGACGACATCTATGGCTTTCTGATGGAAGCCCTGGCGTCCACGACCAGGGAACTGTCAACGGACGAGATGATCGCCATGGTGATGAAGGCTGGAGAGTGCGCCGTCAACACAATGGCCCTGCTGGACGAAGCCAATACCAAAACCTACGGCAATCCTGAAATTACAGAGGTGAACATCGGTGTGGGCAAAAACCCCGGCATCCTGATTTCCGGCCATGACCTGAAAGACATGGAGGAACTTCTCAAACAGACCGAGGGAACGGGTGTGGATGCTTACACCCATGGCGAAATGCTGCCGGCCAATTACTACCCGGCCTTTAAGAAATACGGACACTTCGTGGGCAACTACGGTGGGTCGTGGTGGCATCAGAACAAAGATTTCGAATCCTTCAACGGCGCTATTGTTCTCACCACCAACTGCCTGATCCCAATTAAAAAGGACAACAACTATCTGGACAGGCTCTTTACCACCGGCGTGGTCAACTATCCGGGAGCCAAGCACATTCCCAACAGGCCGGCGGGCGGGACGAAAGATTTTTCCGCAGTCATTGAGCTGGCCAAACAGTGCGCGCCGCCGCAAGAAATCGAGTCCGGCAAGATCGTGGGCGGTTTCGCGCATCACCAGGTTTTGGCCCTGGCCGACAAAGTGATCGAGGCCGTCAAATCAGGCGCCATCAAGCGGTTTGTGGTCATGGCCGGCTGCGACGGACGCCAGAAAGCCCGTAGCTACTTTACCGAGGTAGCCAAAAACCTGCCCAAGGATACCGTGATTCTCACGGCAGGTTGCGCCAAGTACCGCTACAACAAGTTGAAGCTTGGCGAAATCGGCGGCATACACCGCGTTCTGGATGCCGGCCAGTGCAACGATTCATATTCCCTGGCCGTAATCGCGTTGAAACTCAAAGAGGCTTTCGGGTTGGACGACATCAATGATCTTCCCGTTTCTTACGACATCGCCTGGTACGAGCAAAAGGCCGTGGCGGTGCTGCTGGCCCTGCTGGCCCTCGGTGTCAAGGGGATTCGCCTTGGACCGACCTTGCCGGGATTCCTGTCTCCCAACGTGGCCAAGGTATTGGTGGAAAAGTTCAATATCAAACCCATCGGCACCGTCGAGGAAGATATTGCGGCGATGATGGCTGGCAATTAAAATTGCTTTTTACTCCGTTTTAACGCCGGCTTTCTGGAGGGTGTAGATTTTAAGGTGAGCCTCCATCCCGATGGTTTCCTTGACGATCTGCCGCAGGTCGGTCCGAAGTTCAGGCGGTACCGGACCTTCGGCGGCAAGCAGAATGCCGACGACGATGCCCTTTTCGAGAACGGGAGACCGACCGCTTAGAATGAGTTCGAGACCGGGCTCCTGTTCGATGCGATATCTCAGCGCATCGTGCAGCACCGTTGAAAGCGGATAGGCCATGGGCCTCGTCGGCCCCTCCATGATTTTGGCCGCCGACCGGTGAAACAGCGGTGCGCTGAGCAACACGGCCGCCAGCGACAGCACCAATATCGACCGACGTGCCCACAAGGCCGGCCCGATACCGAGCCGAATCCCCTGAATGCCCAGTACCCGGAAGGTGGCGGCGGCCCCCAAAGTAATGGCCACCAGGTTGGTCACGTGCAAAATGGCCGCACCTTCGAATACGCGCCACGCCCCCCGGCTGAGACCGATTCCGGCAGTTGCCAGCGGCGGCACCAGGGCGGCTGCGATGGCCACACCGGCTAAGGTTCCCGCCAGGCCCGGCCGGGCAAATGCATAGGCCGCCGCTGCACCGGAAAGAAACGCGACAAGCATATCCCGCACTTCGGGTCCGGTGCGAGCCATGATCTCCGCCGTGAAATCCTCATTGGGATTCAAGAATCCGATCAGCACGGACAAGGCAAACCCGAATAAGATACCCAGAGCAATGCTGCGGATGGAAAACCTGAATAGCCTTATGTTGCCCTGGACCAATGCAAAGCCGGCCCCGATCAGGGGGCTCATCAATGGCGCCACCAGCATGGCGCCGATGACTACGGCACCGGAGTTCTGCAAAAGGCCCAAAGCGGCAATAGCGGTGGCCATGGCCATCATGATCAGAAAATCGGGATTAAAACGGGCTCCGGCCAGCAGTTGATCGAAAACCCGCACGCGTTCAGTGGAATTGAGTCTCGGCAGATATCTGGCCAACCACTCCATCAGGGCGGTAACCCGTTCCTTCCGGGCGGGGCTGTAAACCAGGAGGGTGCCCCTGGCTTCAGTCTCTGTTTCGCTCTCCCGGCGGATATGATGAAACCGGTGCAGGACCTGTGCGCTGGACGCTGTAATCAGCATGGTGTCTTCAGGGTGCAATGCCCGCACCAGTCCCTGCATTGTATCAGGCGCCACGACGACGTCCGGTACGAATTTGTCGGACATGCCCATTCCGATTTCGCGCAGTTTCAGTTCCAGTTCCTTGCGGGCGGTGGCCCGGGCATCGGCCCCGAACGCCGGTCCTACCAGCAAGGGGACAACCGTACCGCCCTGTTGCGCCAAATCCAGCGCAAAGGACAAAGAAGACTCACGCATCGAAGACCCCATGGGGACCAGTATGCGGCGCTTCTCTATGGGGCCCGAAGGAGCGGGGTCAACCAAAAGGGTTTCACACGGGGCAAAGCGAAACAGTCTTTCGGCGAAAGAGGCGTCTCCTGTGCCGTCTCCCATGCGGCCCTCGGTGCCGATGATCAAAAAGTCGAAGGCATTGGTCTCGAGGGTTTCGAGCACCGCCGTAACCGGGTCGGGATGCCGCAGATAGGCGATGACGGCATCCTTCGGATCGCCGTCGGATGCATTCAACGCCTGGTGAACCGCCCGCAAAAGGCCCTCCCCGCTGATCAGTCGTTCCGGCGTCAATGGGGTCAAGGGTTGGATCGGGTGTCCCTTGAAACAGCACAAGATCGTCAATGGACCGAAACGGGAACTTGGCAGCCGGCCGGCCCAGTCGATCATCGCCCCGGCGTTTTCCGCATCAGTTAGCACCATCAGACTTTTCATAGGGTCACTTATCCTTCAGGAGGACTGGCGATCTCCCTGGGGTTGTAAATCTCGATATCGCCCGTTCCGTAATACGGAATCGTTCCGTCCTCGTCGTCGACCACGGTGATATTGTATAACGCACCCGGCAAGCCCCCTTCAGCCTCTTTGCGAGTGGCCTGCCAGAGCTTCCAGGCATATCGCCAGGCCGTAACATCCGAATTCAGCATCGCATCCGTCATCGGAGGGGAGTACACCTGTTCGAATCCGGTTTCGTTCTGCCTGTGGAAGCGGACCCGATAGCCTTTGGGTTTACGAATCCAACCCTTTTCGATCACTTTCAGTCCTTCGACGATTTTCATCGATCTCTCCTCATCTCATGCAATCGTTTCGTCTTGATCCGCTTGGAGGCCGGTCACTTTGTCCGACACCGCAGCGCTGCAAATGCCCTGTCCTTCCACCGCTTCGCCAGGATTGAGGTGCAAGTCCAATTGCGGGAATGCGAAACAAATCCCTTCCTGATCGAACCGCAATTTGGTCTTCTCCAATAATTCGCAACGCGCCACCCAGTAGTCCTTGTTGTCCACCCAACAGCGGCCGCCCAACTCCACCGCGCTTGCGGCCAGGTTGAGAACGTATACCATGGGCCCGGGTTTGGTCTTCACCCGGGCATCTTCGGTCATCACCGCTTCTAAAACCCGTTTGGCTTTGAGCAGGTCCTGGTCGTAACGAATACTCACGTCAACCTTCACCCGGCGCGTCTGGGTAAAGTGATAATTGATCACGATATCGTTGAGAATCTGGCGGTTGGGAACGAAAAATGTCTTTCCGTCGAAAGTTCTCAAACGGGTGTTGAGAAACGTGATGGCCTCTACCTTGCCCAGCAGATCGCCGGCTTTGACGGTATTACCGGCCTTGAAGGGCATGGAGGGGAAAAGAGGGCGCAGGAAAAGAATCAGCCCGACCGCAACCAAGGCAATAATCGTAAGCAGTCTGACGATGTTGACCGGCTTGGCACCATACTCTACCGCCGCAACGGCAACGACGCTGGTGACCAGCAAAATATATACGACATTGCAGGTTGCGGTGGCATAAACTGTTTTCGGCATTATTCGTTGCAACAATTTGCGCAGCCCCTTGTCGATCCAACGGGCCAACAACAGGCCCAGGATCAGGATGGCCAGTGCAATCACCATCTCCCTGCCGTGTAGGGCAAGCGTATCGCCAATCTGTTGTATTCGGGACAGCTCAGGGTTCATCTGTTTTCACCTCCTTGAAAGCGGTCTCTTTAGTCATTTTTTTTCATTATGTTACAATAGGTTACTGCGGATGGCCGATGTCTTTTATTACTTCATCTGCGGAAAACAATCAATGACCGATATTTTTGCAGTGCTTGTCGGTTTAACGACGGAAACCACGCGTAGATACAGGCATGCAGCGCATGGGTGTCCGGAATGACGAAGCTGGTCTTTTCGATTCCAATCTCGTCCAGAAAGAACACAAAGGCTTCCACCGGTCCGTTTTGATGTTCTTCCAGCACTTGGGCGTTTGCCATTCGGTTTTTCAAAGGCAATGGGGCCTGGTCGCAGAGGCGTTTGAAAAGCCAGTTCGGCTCGTTCGTACAATGTAGGGCGCCGAATAGAATAAGATGACGCCTACCTGGTCGATACCGGCTCCAGAAGTTATGGGCAATCGATTGGTCGCGCGATCCCGAATGAATGTTCTCTTCTTTTTGCTGTTCGTCGGTTTCTTCGATACCGCAGATCTGGACATTCGGGTTCTTGGCCCTGACAGTACGCAGAATATTCATGATATCGGCCCCCAGTAAAGGGAAATAGGTTCGCCCGGCGTTCATCCGTTTGGTAAGACGTCTCAACGCTTCAGGGGTCGCCTCAAGCAGCAGGACATCGACACTTAAATTTGCGAAGAATTCTTCAGCAAGAAAATTACGTGTCGATTCCTCGTGAAGCTCTCCAATGCACATGATCCGGCAATCCGATTGGCCGATACGCGTCAGCCACTGCTCCATGGAAATCAAACCGGATTCCAGGCTTTTTTTAATCCCATTCCTTTCGCGGTTGGACAGGCGGGCAAACCGCTGCAGGGCGTTGACCGCCTGTTCATGATAGAAGGGGTGCTGGATACGTTCGGTATTCAGCGGCCTGGCGGAAGGTTGCGGATATTCCTCTTTGATCCATTCGAATACGGTCAAACTGATCAGAATGAGGAGGTACCCGCCAAGTACGGCCAGGATCACACGGGCCAGTGGTGAGTCCATTTGGTAGATCTCGTTTTAGTGGAACGGGATTCGAATTACCGACAAGCTACGCTGCCGTTTGATTCTTTTGTGCTGTTGAAAGGCATTGTCTGCATCATTGTTCAATCCATTAAAAACCAGGCCCCGGGGGTTGTCAATGCGGGCGGGCCTTGTTCCAACCATCACGTTGCACGTGCAGGTCGGGCTGGAATTGGGGTTGACACATCCTTTGTAAGGCTCTATTCAATTCGCAGCGCTTGTCTGAAGACAGGTAATAAACCCCGCAGCAAAGAATCAATTCGAATACCGAAAGCCACGAAGGCCAACGCAATAAATGCGTGCAGCCTTGGTGGCTTTTTTATTTGAGGGAGAACGTTTTATGAAAAAATGTCTTGTCTCGCTAACCGGAGTTTTTCTTTTATTGATTATATTTTCAAATACTTGCATGGCCGAACAAAACATCGTAGATGCCATGGGGCGGACGGTTTCCATTCCCGACAAGGTGGAAAAAGTCATTTGTTCCGGACCGGGCTGCCTGAGACTGCTCACCTATCTGCAAGCCCAGGATAGGATTGTCGGCGTGGACGACATGGAAACCCGGCGCTCCCGCTTCGATGCCCGCCCCTATGCCCTGGCCCATCCCGAATTCAAGCAATATCCCGAATTCGGCAGTTTTCGCGGCCATGACAATCCGGAACAAATCCTGGTTCTCGACCCTCAGCCCCAGGTAATTTTCAAAACCTACGCCACCATGGGCCATGATCCTGTCGAACTTTCCCAAAAAACCGGGATTCCCGTTATTGTGCTAAATTATGGAGATCTGGGGGCGAACAGAAACCAGTTGTTCCAGGCCATTGGCATTATGGGCAAAGCTTTGGGGCAGGGAAAAAGAGCACAGGCGGTTGTCTCTTTTTTTGAGTCGACGATTGCGGATCTTCACGGCAGAACCAGGGATATTCCCGAGGACGCCAGGCCCTCCTGCTATGTGGGCGGCATTGCTTCCAAAGGACCCCACGGGTACCAATCCACGGAACCCGGATATCCGCCCCTGGCTTTCATTCATGCAAACAACGTGGCCTACGAAACGGGTTTAAAAGGCAGGGCCCTGCTGCACAGCAACGTGGCCAAGGAGAAGATCGTGGAATGGGACCCGGACATCCTCTTTCTGGATTTATCCACCCTGCAAATGGGCGACAAGGCCGGCGGCCTCTACGAACTGAAAACCGACCCTGCCTATCAATCCCTTACAGCCGTGCAGCAGGGCAAGGTGTATGGTGTGCTGCCCTATAACTGGTACTCTCGGAATTACGGCTCCATTCTGGCCAACGCCTATTACATGGGCAAACTGATGTATGCCGATCGTTTCGAAGACGTAGACCCCAAAGCCAAAGCGGACAAAATTTATACTTTCCTGATCGGCAAGGGGGTCTTTGAAATCATGAATCAAAGTTTCGGCGGGCTGGTCTTCCAGCCGGTGCCGGTGCAATAAGGGGAGATACCGATGCACCTGATGCATGGCACCAAGCATGAGGCGTATTCCCGATACGTGGGCCGCAAGGCCGCAATGCTCATGCTGGCCGGGGTCCTGCTCGCCCTGGTTTCTCTTATCAGCATTTCCAAGGGCGCGGCCAATCTGCCCATCCAGGAGGTGGCCAAGGCCCTGTTGGGCTATGATGTGGCCAAGCGATACGAACTCATTGTCTGGAACATTCGCCTGCCCCAGGTTCTCGCCGCGATTGTCGCCGGGGCGGGACTGTCTCTCTCCGGAGCGGTCATGCAGTCGGTCCTGCGGAACCCTTTGGGCTCTCCGTTTACCCTGGGCATTTCCCACGCAGCCGCCTTCGGCGCCGCCTTTGCGGTCATGATCCTTGGATCGGGAACCATGGCCAGCTCCCAGGTCGGTGCGATAACCCTATCCAATCCATATCTGACGACGGGAATGGCATTTATATTTTCCATGGCCGCTTCGGGGTTGATTGTGGGGATATCGCGTATGCGAGGCGCCACCCCGGAAATCATGGTGCTTTGCGGGGTGGCATTGGGGGCCCTGTTCACCGCGGGAACCATGTTTCTCCAGTTTTTTGCAGACGATGTCCAGCTTGCCGCCATGGTCTTCTGGACCTTTGGAGACGTCGGCCGGGCGTCATGGTCCGAGTTGGGGGTACTTTCTTTCATTACGATCACCGCCTCGGCCTATTTTCTGATCAATTCCTGGAATTACAACGCCGTGGATGCCGGGGACGAAACCGCCCGGGGACTGGGCGTCCGGGTGCAGCGGGTGCGCATCTGGGGCATGCTGGTATCTTCTCTGGTCACGGCCGCGGCCGTGGCATTTTTAGGCATCATCGGCTTTGTGGGCCTGGTCTGCCCCCACATGGTCAGGCGGATGATCGGTGGAGACAATCGTTTTCTGCTGCCGGCTTCCATGCTGCTTGGAGCCATCCTGCTGCTGGCGTCCGATACCGTGGCCCGGCTTCTATTGGCACCCCATCTGCTGCCCGTTTCCATCCTTACGGCTTTTATGGGAGCGCCGGTTTTCCTGGCCTTGATCATCAGAGGATATGCAAAATGATTCTGGAAGTGAACGGCGTAAAATTTGGGTACAACGGGAAAGCTGTTCTGAAAGATGTGGAACTGGATGTCAAAGAAGGTGAAATGCTCGTGATTCTCGGTCCCAATGGCGTGGGCAAAACTACTCTGTTGAGATGTATCAACGCCATTCTCAAGCCCAAAGCTGGGACCATTATGGTGGATGGCAAAAACGTGTTGAAAATGGAGCCCAAAGCCATCGCCCGCCGGGTTGGCTATGTGGCCCAGTACCAGGCAAGAACCCGCATGACCGCCTTTGACGCCATACTCATGGGCAGAAAACCCCATCTGCGTTTTCGCACATCGGAAAAGGATCTTCGCATGGTGGACGGGGCCATCAAGGTGCTCGGTCTGGGAGAACTGGCCATGCGGCATATCGATGAGATGAGCGGCGGCGAATTGCAAAAGGTTGCCGTGGGCAGGGCGCTGGTCCAGGAGCCGCGCCTGCTTCTGCTAGACGAGCCGACCAGCAGCCTGGACCTTAAAAACAGCATGAACATCCTTTCGCTTATCAAGCGCGTGGTGCGGGAACATCGTGTCAGCGCGGTCATGACCATGCACAATCTCAATACGGCCCTCCGGTTCGCAGACAAATTCGTTTTCCTCAAAGGGGGAACGATTCATTCGGCCGGCGAAATCCGTGATGTTTCCGCAGATATGATCAAAGACGTTTACGACATCCCCGTGGAAATTCTCCACCACAAAGGCCGCCCGTTGGTGGTGCCGCTGAACTGAAGCGCAACCTTATCCGAGCCAATTAACGGGCCGCACCGCTGCGGGTCGATAGGGAATGGTAAAAAGCATGATCAACCACGACCGTATTGGGGGGCTTGCTTTCGCGAATGTGCGGGAATGAGATCGTCAGCGGGTTTACCTATCCTGCGAATAGCAACCCGGCATACCTTGCACCCGTGTGCGGCCTGGGATTCAAGAACGACAAACTGCCCGCGGATCTTCTCCAACAGGCATCGGTCGAATGCCATCACCTTGTAGCAGGCCTGGACATCGCCACTGTCTCGCGGGGGACACCGGACATGGGTCTCCGCATACACCGTATCGGCATCGGATGAGATGATTTCCTGCATGCCAGAAGCAGGAAACATGCGTTTCCACTCTCTACCGGCATCCGTTATATCCTGCTTGGTTTCGGCCCGCCTGATAAACAGCACCGATCTGGCATTCAGTCGCATAAAATGCCTGGTAAAGGAATCCCATCCCATTCGGGCCGAGAAGGCGCCGATGACGAGACCAATTTTGAAAACCGGAAAATAGATCAACGTATCAAAAAAGGATTTTTGCCTTTGCCTTCAGCATGATTTCTCTTTTTCGGTAAGTTCATGCAATATTTGGGATATTTTAGCCTCTGGATCGATGAGTATTATCAAGAAAAGTAAAGACACCAACTTCGTCATGCCGGACTTAATAAGCCTGCCCCGGACCTGATCCGGGGGCATCCAGATTTTTCCTGGATTCCGGCTTCCGCCGGAATGACAAATATTGGTTTGGCCATTTCTGCATCGACAATAGTTACAGGGTCCACGTACCGTAATAATATCTATCGAGAATTTCACCGGCCTCATTCTTTGCCCATTTTTCAATTCCGACATTTTTTATCCGGCAAAGATTAATTTTAGCTATTCTTCATTCGCAATGCCCACGCGGCTTTATCGATGTCCGGCGGGCGATAGGATGCAAATTTTTCAAGCAAGGACTCCGGGCTGTCGTCAATCAGGACAAGTTCGCGGTGTCTTTTTCCAATAAAATTTTGGCCCGCAACATGATCTATAAATTCAGAAAATTTTTTATAATATTGACAAACATTTAAAAGGCCACATGGCTTCTGGTGGATCCCAAGCTGCGCCCATGTCAGGACCTCGACAAATTCTTCGATTGTGCCCAGTCCTCCCGGCAGGGCAATAAAGCCGTCGGAAAGTTCTGCCATCAGGGCCTTACGTTCATGCATCGATCCAACGACACGCAGATCGTCCAAGTCCGTGAAGGCCACCTCCTTGTCCGCCAAGGCCTTCGGTATGACGCCAGTGACGTTGCCGCCTTTCTCAAGCACCGCTCTGGCAATTCGTCCCATGAGACCGACATTTCCGCCACCATAGACAAGTCCGATATTCTGATCTGCAAGTGCGTGACCCAATTCTAGAGCGGCTTCAGAATATTCCGGCTTCGCTCCCGGACTTGAACCACAGAATACACAAATTCTTTTCATAAAGTCCTCCTGCAGCAGCTAAACTTCGGTCGTATTTGTGGCATAGGTGAGAATATCGGCAATGGCTTTTCCCCACGCGTAGCTTCCTTCCAGAAGTGCCTTTTTCAAACCCGATACAACGGCATCATGGTAATTTTTACCCGTTGGATAAGATGCGAACTCGATGTATTGGTCAAGTTCCGTTTCTGTAACGTTTCTATACGTATAAAGCAAAGAAACGATTGTTTGGGCACGCATCGCACTTTCTATCTGAGGACGGGTTTGTTCGACAACCGCAGCCAAATTGTCATATGTTGGCCGTTGCTCCTTCGGTAGCGAGGCAACAATGGCTATAGTGATGGCCAGCTGGGTGTTCATCGCCACCTCCACGCTGGTCTCCGTAGCTTTTGCGGCTTCATCCAATCGCCCTATGATTTCCAGCCGTTCCGGCAACGGCGGCGATTCCTGAAGCATCTGCGCGAATTGCTGCATCTCGGTATATTTTTCGGGTGTCGAAGCGGCCTCCTCCAGTTGGGTAAATTTACGACCTAAAGGCGAGTCAAGCCATGCCAGTACTTTTTTCAGGTCATCAATGCTCAGTTTTTCTCTGCATTCACTCAATATGGCTCTTTTGATATTTTCCGGAGCAAAGACCGTTTCTATGGACGCCCGGATTTCACCAATGACGGTTCGGGGCATTGCTTTCAAACGGTCATCGGTTGCAACGGCTTGATCAAAACCGACCTGGACGACCATCGGCAACTGCAAGACCTGCTCCTCAAGGCCGGCTTTGCCATACAAAACCTGTAAAAACGCTTCTTTGCTGTCCTGCGCTGTTGCTGTATTTGGTAAAACAAAAAAAACGATAGCCAGCAGCAAGATTTTTGAACGCATTATATTCCTCCGGTCCATTATTAAGCAGATTTCCATCGAACCCATTTTCCTTTGGATTTTATTGGAACGAAGCACAACCGCGGCTTTTTTGCCGTTGGCTGCAATTCGCCATACATGCAAGCAGTAGTATGAAGTATCGCGTTAATTCTTGGCCCTGAGAATATGGCGGGTTTCCAAGCGGGTGTCAACTTTATGAATTTTTCAGCGTCTTTTTGACTTTAATGGCCAGATCTTTCACCGAAAACGGCTTTTGAATAAACTGCACCTCTTTTTCCAGTACTCCCCTGTTCGCAATTACATCGGCTGTATAGCCGGACATGTATAGCGCTTTAATATCAGGATAGAGCGACTTGATCTGCTGCGTCAGCTCGTGTCCGTTCATACCCGGCATAACGACGTCGGTGACCAGCAGGTCAATTTCACCCTGGTGTTCGTCGGCAATGTGCAGCGCCTTTTCGGGCGCATCTGCGGACAATACCCGATAGCCCAATTTTTCAAATATGGTCTGACACATCTCGCTAACCGCCGGCTCGTCTTCAACGAGAAGCACCACTTCTCCCTCTCCCAAAGGTATTTCGGGCACCACATCAGGCGACATTGCATCTACGTCACCGATATGCTGGGGAAGGTAGACGTTGAATGTGCTGCCGCCTCCCGGCTCACTATCCACCTCTATGACGCCATTGTTCTGCCTGACAATCCCGTAGACCGTCGCCAACCCCAAACCGGTGCCTTGAGCGACGCCTTTGGTGGTAAAAAATGGCTCGAAAATATTTTTCAGGGTTTCCTTGTCCATACCGCATCCGTCATCACTGACGGACAGCTTGACAAACTCGGTGCTGCCATCCCCCGCAAAATCACTCCGGTTTGCTTCGTCAATGGATTCCATTTGGGTTTCGATAATAATTTTCCCGACACCGCCAATGGCGTCCCGGGCGTTGACACACAAATTGGCCAAAATTTGTTCGAACTGGGATGGGTCGATTTTTACGGGCGACAGCCGCCGTCCTGGATGCCAGATGACGTCGATATCCTCACCGATGAGGCGGCGCAACATATTGAGCATCTTTTCAATAACAGCGTTGATATCGAGTGCTTTTGGCTCAATAGCCTGTTTGCGGGCAAAAGCCAGCAACTGTTGGGTGATTTCAGAAGACCGTTTTGCGGCCTTGTATATCTCCTGAAGATCGGTACGCAATGGATCACTGTACGGGACCTTCTCCAGGGCCATTTCGGTATAACCGAGGATCACACTCAACATGTTGTTGTAATCGTGGGCCACCCCACCCGCCAACCGTCCCACGGATTCCATTTTCTGGGCCTGGGTCAATTGATCCTGGAGTTTTTCTCGTTCTTTCTCAGTTTGCTTTCGTTCCATGATATCGTGGTAGTTGCCTAAAACCCCCCGGATATCCGGATCGTCCAAAAGGTTGCTTCCCGTGAACTCGATCCATTTATGGGTGCCATCTTTGCATTTGTAGCGGGTTTCGATGGTGCCGACGCTTTCGGGTTCGCGTATCAGCGATTCAAAAAATTCTCTGGAAGCCGCCAAATCCTCGGGATGCACGTTATCCCAGACGCTGGCACCCACCAGATCCTCGGGTTTCCAGCCAAACATCTTCTCTATGTTCGGGCTCTTATATCGGTTGATGCCGTCCCGGTCGATGATGACAATGACATCTCCAATGTTAGCGACCATTTTTCGCTGAAAGGCTTCACTTTTCTTTAAGGCGATCTCTGCTTGTTTGCGGTCGGTGATTTCAATGACTGAACCTTCAATATACCCATGCTCCGGGTAGAGGGTTGCTGAGAACAATATCCAAATATGTTTTCCATCCCTGCGGATGATTTCGGCCTCTTAATCGGTTACCGAGCCTTTCTCCCGCAAGACGCGCACCATTTTTTCCCGTTCGCTCGGATCCGCCCACGCATCCCCGGGAACGTATTCTGCCATGCAGTGTTCAACACTCGAAAAACCCGCCCTTTCCGCATAGCGTTTGCTGATTTCCAAAAGCCGGCCATCAACACTCGTCCTGAAAAGCGCCGCCTGCGCCCGGTCAAACAACGAATGGTACTTTTTCTGGTTTTCTTGTAACTCTTTTTCAACCTGCTTGAGTTCGGTGATCTCGGTAAAAATGCCATACAGGCCGGCCTCTGAGCCGTTGTCATCGAGCAAAGGGAACTTGTTGGAGATGAAATACCGCGTTCCTGATGTCGTCTCCAAACGCTCTTGCGTCTCCATGGCCGAACCCGTCCGGATTACATGCAGGTCGTTATCACGAAACTGGCGGGCCATTTCAGGCGAAAACAGTATGGTATCGGTATTCCCCAGTACGGATTCCCTTTTCAGGCCGGTAACTTCCTCCCATTTGCGATTGACCAGGAGGTAATTCCCCTCAAGATCCTTGATTACAATAAGGGTCCCGCTGTTTTCGATGAGATCGATGAGAAAGCGTCTGTTTTCCAGCAGGATCTTAGTGGCCGATGGGTGCATTGCAAAGGCGGCGGCCAAAGGTTCGCGGCTGTGCTGTTTCCGTTTTTTATCGGGAGGCTTTTGTGTCATGAATAATTTGGATGATAATTATGAATCCGGATAGTTATATAATTTTTTCAGAGCTGGCGTTCGCCTTTCTCGAAGATGTTATTGTCGGCGTTGAATGTGCATTTTCCTGACGCTGGCAAACCGGTCTGTAGGCCGACCACAATATCGAGTCTGTTGTTGGAAAAGCATTATACATGAAGATCATTCATGGGGGCAAAACAAAAAAAGGCCCGATGCTTCACAATTAAACCTTCCGGCGTTTAAAAAGACGCCGTCTCGCAAAGCCAGCCCCAAGGGGTTTGGCGATCCGTCAGCGCGTCTTGGCCCGCGTCCAGGCTTCGTCCATAATGCGGTTGTCCTTGCCCAGGTCCTTGGTAAAGTGGAGGTTCTCCATGATCTCGGGTGTGGGGTATATGCCCGGATTTTTGAGGTCTTCAGGCGTAATGAAGGTTTCCGCAGCCGCGTTGGGCGTAGCGTACTGATTGTAATTGGAAAGCTCGGCACCCACTTCCGCTTCCAGAATCCAGTTGATCCACTTGTGGGCGGCATCCGGGTTGGGCGCCTTTGCCGGAATACACATGGAATCGAACCATATCTCGCTGCCCTCTTTGGGAATGGTGAAAGCGAGGTTTTCCGGGTCTTCGGTCACCGACTGAATGGCGTCGCCGTTGTAAACAATGGCGGCCACGGCCGTGCCGGCGACCACGTCGTTTTTACCGCCCACACCGGATTTAAAGCCCATGCAGTTTTTGGTTCGCTTGGTGGATACCAGAAGATCCGAAGCGGCCTTGAGGTCTGCGGGTCGGGTGCTGTTGAAGTCTTTCCCCAAATAGACCAGCGCAATGCCCATCATCTCCCGTACGCCGTCGATCAGCCAGAAGGGACCGGGCTGGCTTTTCTCGTCGAACAGAACCGACCAGCTATTCACCGCATCTTCAGGGACCTGGTTCCTGCGGTACATCAAGCCCACCGTACCCCACTGATAGGCCACCGAGTAAACGTTGCCCGGATCGTACCCCGTCTGGTGAAAAAGCGGTTTGAGGTTTTTCAGGTTGGGCAGTTTGGCATGGTCCAGGGGCTGAACGAGTTTCCGATTGATGAGCACCGGCATGATATAGTCGGAAGGAACAATGATGTCGTACTGGCTGACGCCGCCGGCCTGGAGCTTGGCCACCATCTCCTCGTTGTTCTCGAAAATGTCCAGGCGTACCTTGATGCCGAAGCGCTTTTCGAAATCGGCCGGCATCTTCTCTTCATCCATGTATTCGGACCAGTTATAAATTCTCAGTTCCTGGCCACTGGCGGCCACGGCGGTAAGAAGCAGTACAATGCCGATCAGTAGACTTAATTTGCGCATCATGGTTTTCTCCTTTTCAGACCTGTCGCTAACGACGGGTGAATCGTTCCGCCAGAATTACCAGCACGACGGTGATTAACATGATCAGGGTGGACAGGGCGTGGATTTGCGGTGTCACCCCCCTGCGGACTGCCGCGAAAATAAACAGCGGCAGGGTCTGCGAATCGGGCCCGGCCATAAAAAAACTAATCACGAAATCGTCCAGGGAAAGGGTAAAGGCCAGCATGGCTCCCGCCATGATGCCGGGCATCAGCAGCGGCAGCATCACCTTTCTGAACATGTACCAATTGGATGCAAAAAGATCTCGGGCGGCTTCCTCCATTTCCCGGCCGATGGCCCCCAGTCGGCTGCGAACCACCAGGGCCACGAAGGCGATCTGAAAGGTGACGTGACCGACAATCATGTTGGGCAGTCCGGGTTCGAAAAAGGAGGAAAGCAGCCGCAGCAATCCGAAAACCACCACCAGGGATGCCGCCAGGATAATGTCCGGGATGACCACGGGAATGTACAAAATGGTATCCAGAAAATTGCGGGTCCGTCTGGCCCAGGGAAAGCGGTCCATGGCAATGGCCAGGATTGTACCCAGGACAGTGGCGACGAAAGTGGAGATCACCGCCAGCAGTAGGGTGTTCCAGGCGGCCTCGAGGATCCACTCGTTTTCGAAGAGTTTGAGATACCACTTCAGGGTGAACCCTTTCCACACCAGCCCCCTTCGCGCATCGTTGATGGAGAAAACTGCTACGCCAACCAGCGGCAGATAGAGAAATGCCAGGGTCAGCCAGGAAACGGCCGCGGTAACGAAATCGCTGCGTCTCATAGGACCTCGATCTCTTTGCCCCTGCGCCGGTAGATTTGCAGCCCGACCATGGTCAGCAGCATCAGGGCCATGCTGATGGCCGCTCCGAAGGGCCAGTCCCGGCTGGGGCCGAACTGCTGCTGAATGAGGTTGCCCACCAGCATGTACTTGGCCCCGCCCAAAAGATCGGGAACCACAAACATGCCCATGGCCGGTATAAATGTGAGGATGATTCCCACCGAAAGGCCCGGCATGGTCTGGGGCAAAATCGCCTGGGTGAAGACCCGCGTCCGCGAGGCGTACAGGTCCTGGGCCGCCTCCACCAGCGACCAGTCCAGCCGCTCTACGCTGGCATACAGCGGCAGGGTTACGAAGGGCAGAAACATGGAAACCATGCCCAGATAGACGGCAAAGGCGTTGGGGTACAGCGGTGCCCCGGCCGGAATGAAGCCCAGCAGCGCTGCCAGACGGGCAAAGGGCATCTCGGGCGACAGGATCAAAAACCAGGCGTAAGTCCGGATGACCATATTGGTCCAAAAGGGAATGATGACCAAGGTCAGCCACAGGTAGCGACTGCGCTCGGGCCGTGCGGCGATAAAAAAGCACAGGGGGTAAGAAACGACCACCGACACCAGGGTGGTAACAAAGGCCACGACCAGCGACCGCCAGAGGATGATCAGGTAGTCTGCCGTCCAGCCGAAAAGCGAAAAGCCGGCCAGCCGCCGGTAATTCTCCAGCGTAAAGGTCCATTCCAGCTCGCCGTATGCCCCCCGGGTGAGGAAACTCACCGCCACCAGCACCAGGCCGGGAATCACCAGAAAGAGCATCAACCAGAGCATTCCGGGGATCAACAGGCCGCCGCCGAGTCTCATCAACCGGTGCCGGGTCGTCAATGCCCCGTACCAGGCAATCGTGGCATCAGTTCGTGTCATCTTCAAGAACCTGCAGTTCCTCGGGGGCCAGTTCCAGCCAGATTTCCCTGCCTGGATTGATGCGTCGATAGGAGCTGGTGCGCACACGCAGCGGCCCCGGTTCCACCCACAGTTCGAAACTGGTGCCCCGGTAGACGATATCCGTCACCCTCACACGAACGCCGTTGCGCTCGGGCGGATGCTCCCCCACGCGGATCCATTCCGGGCGGATGGCCACGGTTCCCTTTTCCCAGGGAACCTCCTGCTCCAGGGCCAGAAAGCCGAAGGCGGTCTGCACGCCTCCCGGCACCCGCGTACAGGGGATCAGGTTGGCGACGCCGAGAAACTCGGCCACAAAACGGTTTTTGGGGTAATCGTAAACCGCCTCCGGATCGCCGGTCTGAACGATCTGTCCGTCGCGCATTACGGCCATCCGGTCGCTGCAGACCAGGGCCTCGGCCTGGTCGTGGGTCACCAGGATGAAGGTTCGCCCCAGCTTGCGCTGCAGCCGCCGCAGATCCTCCTGCACCTGGGCACGCAGACGGGCATCCAGGGCGCTCATGGGCTCGTCCAGCAGCAGCACATCCGGCTCGTTCACCAAGGCTCTTGCCAGGGCCACGCGCTGTTTCTGCCCGCCGGAGAGCTGGTGGGGCTGCCGACCGGCCAGGGCTCCGAGATCCAGCATCTCCAGCCGGCGTTCGACCCGTCTTTTGATTTCGCCGGCGGGAAACTTGCGCGAGCGAAGCCCAAAGGCCACATTTTCCCAGACCGTTAAATGGGGAAAAAGGGCATAGCTCTGAAAAACCGTGTTGACCTGGCGTTTAATGGCCGGAAGTCGTGTAATATCTTTCCCGCCGGAAAAGATCTGACCCGAATCGGCAAGTTCCAGCCCGGCGATAATGCGCAACAGGGTCGTCTTGCCGCAACCCGAGGGTCCCAGCAGCGTAAAAAATTCTCCCGGGGCCACATGCAGGGAGACATCCTCCAGGGCGGCAAAATCTTCATAATGCTTGCAGACATTGCGAATCGCAAGGCCATTTTCAATAATGGTTTCCGGGGACCGGCTCATTTATCTATCATTCCAACTCTTGATGAACTCGCAAACGCGGATATCTATAAAACTCCAGTATCTGCCTCCCATACTCTGCATGGGAACCTGTAGCCTGATAACCCGTCAAATTTTGCTCCTATACAGAAACATGGGAGCCAGGCACGCGATTAGCTTGAGCTTTACAGAAAAGCGTTTCCAAAAAATTTGGCGGCCAAAATATATAACTTGGCCAAACAATGCAACCGTTGTGTTGGCTCCATAGACAATGCCCGTCTATCGTGCTTGACCGGCACCAGCCGAGGGCCCGGGAAAATTGGCATCTGTTTTCCGAATCGACTGAATGCCGCCCTGGGGTTCGTTGCGCGGGTCCATCGCCATGACCACCGGCGATGAACGTTTCATGGGAACGAAAGAAACCTGGTCTTCCACCGCGACCACTTCGACCTTTTCCTGTTTGAGCAGATAAAGTGTGACCAGGGCCAGGCTTGCGTTGACCAGACACCAGAAGGCAAAAAGGCCGAAGGGACTTTTCAGAAGGGTCATCAATCCGGAAGCCAGCAGGGGACTGGCACAAGCCCCGACACTGTAGGCGAACAGGAGGCAGCCGCTGACCGCCACGGTTTCCTTGCCTTCGAACACATCGTGAGCCCGGGCCACCGACACGGGGTAGACGGCGAACACAAGGGCGCCCAGCAACCCCATTTTACCGATCAGCAACCGATAGGTCGTCTCCTGGCCGACAAACATCCATCCGCTGACGACGGCAATGGCGACAGCGACGACAACCAGGACAAAGGTGCGGTCAAAGCGGTCAGAGACGGCCCCCACAATCCATTGGGCCGTCAAGCCGGAGAAGACCGTTGCGGACATGATCCAGGCCAACTGGGAATGGCTCATCCCGATGCTGGTGCATACGGCCGGCATCATGGAGAAAAATGCGCTGTTGGTCAAGCCGGCGGCCATGCTCCCCAGCATGCCGATGGGCGAGGTTCTGAATACGCGCCTGAGCTGGATTTTCTTTCTCTCGGGCAGTTGGGGATGGATGCCTTCGGTTGCGGATACCGGGACC
Source organism: Desulfosarcina widdelii (assembly GCF_009688965.1). GTDB lineage: Bacteria > Desulfobacterota > Desulfobacteria > Desulfobacterales > Desulfosarcinaceae > Desulfosarcina > Desulfosarcina widdelii. The sequence goes on from NZ_AP021875.1 coordinate 3,213,759, forward strand.
AGGCACAGCGCAAAAATCACGCCGGCAACGATAAAAAGGTTGTTGCTCCCCACGTCTCCAACGTTGAGAAGCTGTTGGCCGATGCCGATCCCCAGGTAACTCAGGGCGATGTAGACCGAAAAAATCCGTCCGCGGTACCTGGATTCCGTACATTCGTTCAGCCAGCTTTCTATCACCATGTACATGCCGAAGGTGGTTATGCCGCAAAAAAAACGCAGAACGCCCCAGGCCACAGGAGTCATCCACAAACCGTGAAGCAGCGTTGTGGCCGTCGTTCCTGCGGCAAAGATGGTGAACGCCCGGATATGGCCGATCCTTTGGATCGGCCGATAGCATACCGTTGAACCGGCTAAAAGGCCGGCAAAATAGCAGGATAGGACAATGCCCGTGACGGCCATCGGATATCCCTCCATGGCCATGCGGGTACTCAGCAGGGTATTGAGCAGGCCGTTGCCGGTCAGAAAAACCAGAACGGCAGCGAACAGAGCACTAAAAGAACCGACGATCTTAACCACTTCAATCTCTCTCAATCTTTTGGATCAAACCCCAACCCCGGCTGTCCGGTGGGGAACAAAACGCCCCGGCGCAGATGGACAGCGCCCCGGGCGGGATCGTTTTTCAAATCCAGATGTCCGTCCAGGTCGGCATATCTGACGTTGGGCCTCGCCAAGGCGAAATGGAGTCCGGCGGCGATGCCCAGGGCCGATTCATCCATACAGCCCACCATTACCTCAAGATTGGCGGCGCGCGACACGGCATTGATCTTCAGGGCTTCGTCGATGCCCCCAACCTTCATCAACTTGATGTTGATCATATCCACCAGATCTTTTCTGGCCAGTCGGAAGGCATCGCTTAAATCCATGAGACTCTCGTCGGCCATGATGGGCAGCGGCGCCTGTCGGGTGATTCGACCGAGCATTCGCTCCCGGGTGCGGGGTGTGGGCTGCTCGATGAGTTCCAGGTGCACCGGACGAACCCCTTCGACAAACCGCAGGGTATCGGCCTCCGAGTATCCCTGGTTGGCATCGAAGCGCAGCTCGATCTTGTTGCCCACCGCTTTCCGGACGGCAATCAGGCGTTCGACATCCACGTCCACGTCCGCGCCGCCCTTGATTTTGAGGGCCCGGAAGCCTTGACCGGCAAATTCGACGGCCTTGTCGACGGTGGCTGGAACCGGAAGAATGCCGATGGTAACGCTGGTGCGCATCCGGTCGCGGAAACCGCCCAGCAGGCGGTAAAGGGGCAGGCCTGCCGTCTTTCCCAGGATATCCAGCAGGGCCATGTCCACCATGGCCAGGACCGATGGCTGCGCCTTCAGATGCGGTCTGATCCGCTCCAGAAGCATCAGCTGGCGCAGGGGATCGCTTCCTTTGAGGGCGGGCAGGACGATATACTGGGCAGCCTTAAAGGTACCCGGTGCCGTTTCACCGGTCACCGCCAGATCCGGTGCCGCACAGCCGTAACCTGCAACTCCGGTGGAAGTCTCCAGGCGCAGGAATACATTGGTGGTCGCCGTGACGGTTTCGTAGGCGATGGTGTAGGGCTCGGTCAGCTCCATGGAGACCGGCCAGGCTTCGATGTTTACAATTTTCATGGTTGTCCTTTAAGGAAAGGCCATTTCCCTTCCTCCTGGTTAATATCGCCATTTGTGCTTTGCAAACGGTTTCGTGAGAAGTTCGAGATCAAGGCTTGCTAGTCCCAAGGAGCGAGGTGTATTCAAAATACTCCACAACGACGAGAGACGAAGCGTAACGAATATATCGGGCTTCTCACGAAGCCGTGTTAGTATCGTGCCCATCCAGAAATAGGAAAATTTGGTCGAGATCGAGGCGCACGAAAAATTTTACCGCAGGCATATGGTTGATATTTCGAGGATGAAATTTCTCGCGCAACAAAGATATAGGGCAAATTGGCCATTTATGGATGGGCACTAGTATCGCTTCTGATAAATCTCCTTTAACGTCATGGATTTGATCTGATCCACGAACGCCACCAGATTGGAGATCATCAGTTCCCACATTTTCTCCCCTTTTTCCACCGTCGCCCGGGTGGGGTCGCCCATGACGCCGCTGGCCGAAATCTTGTGGGTGTGGGCATACCAGGCCACCCCCCGTTTGGAAGTAAAGTCCAGATAGCGGCTGGTGAACTCGGGCACCTCCATCTGCAGGCGGTCCATGCGCACCAGCTCCGGCCGAATCGCCAGGCTGGTGCTGGTCTCGATCTCGCCGGCGTGGACGTCGTTGGGCGTCTCGATCAGGCCGTCCACGTCCACATCGCTGGTTTCTCCAGTGTCCACGCAGACGAAGATGCGGGCATCCTGGTTGATGCGCTGGGCAGCGAAGTTCAACGACGGCGCGTTGCCGCCGTGTCCGTTGATAATGACCAGCTTTTGAATGCCGTTTTTGGCCAAACTGATGCCGACATCGTAAACCAGGTTGGCCAGGGTTTCGTTGTTGATGCTGATGGTGCCCTTGAAGGCCTCGTGGTGGTAAGAGACGCCGTAGGCGATCAGGGGCAGCACCAAGGGTTTGGGCTCGCTGCACCCGTCGGCAACCTTTCTTGCCAGGTATTCGGCGTCGAAGGCGTCCGTGTCCAGCGGCAGGTGGGGACCATGCTGCTCGACGGCCCCTACCGGAAGCAGGGCCGTATCCACGATGTCAAGGCGCGCGGCGGCATCCGGCCAGCAAAGTTCTCCCCAGTAAAAGGTGGCCGGCGGAGCGGCCGTCTTTTCCTGCTCGCCGGCATCCGTTTTGGATTCGAAGCGGTAGGCTGCCTGCATGCCGGCATGGGAGAACACTTCCACCGGCTGCCATTTCGTCCCCTGCCTTTCCACCGCCCCATCGGCATACTCGAGGCAGATGCGGTACAGATCGGCCCGCAAATCTTCGGGAATGCCGTCGATGGGCGATACCTGGGCATCGAAGCGCAGCTTCAAGATCTCCGGATAGGGCTTGGCGGTTGCAGCGATCTCTTCCGGCACCGATACCCGATCGCTTCGGGCCAGCAGGTAGAAAAGCTGGCCGGCCTCGGCCGTGGCCTGGGTGTAGGCCCCTTTCTCGAACAGCGCTTTCAGGCATTGGGTCGTCTGGTCCGCGGTGTAGCCGCAGCGGGAGGGATCTTCTCCCATGGCGAGAAGCATCCCCACGATGCGGCGGCACTTCTCGCATTTACCGCAGGGCCGGATGCGCTCGTCCGCCTTGTGGGCGGCGTGGCAGGAGGTCTGATGCTCCTGAAGGTGCGGATAGCGCTTGGCCAGGATTTTTTCGATGAGCAGTTCGGACAAGGGACGCAGCACCGAAAACTGGGTAAGCGCCCATCCCTTGCGCTGAAAATAGCGGGACAGCACCGCATCGAACCAGATGCTCTGGTCGAACAGGCCGTCGTAGTGGCGGATGCCCCGGGTGGTGACCCGCCGGGAAGTATCAAACTCGTCGCCGATAATCAGGCGCCCGATGCCCCGTTTGCGCACCAGCGGCAGGACGCCGAAGAGAAATACCGCCACCGTCCAGAGACGGATCGGATACTCGTCGGCGCGTACGCCGGCAAAATCGCTGCGGATGAAAGGCATGCGACGCAGCATCCAGGAAAAAAAGCGGTCCGCATTGATCCAGACCCGCGCCGTGTTGGGGACGTTGTCCCGAAAATGGCGATAGGCGTTGAGAGCCGTAAACCAGTGCCGCCCCGATTCGTTCACGAAAATGGAATGCACGTCTTTCCCGACCTCGTACAGCAGCCCGAAGCTCAGCAGGCTGTCCTTGCCGCCGCTGGAAAGGACACAGTAGCGTCCGGGATCGGTTTTCCAGGAAGCCAGATGGTTGTGCCGCGCCCGGTCGGGAAAGACCAGCCTGGCCCGCAGGAAGGCCTTGGGTTTCACCGCCGGCAGGCCGACCGCATCCCCGATCAGAAAGGGGTTGGGTTCCAGGAATTTTTTGACATAGATTTCACGGGCGGTGTTCTCGGCCATCTCCCTGAGAAATCGACGATCCGTTTTGTCAAACAGACCGTAAAGGACGATCTCCCGGCAGAACAGCCCGTAATTGAGGGCCACCTGGGCCGCGATCATGGCGGCCAGGTTGTGGGATTCGGGCGAGCGGGGATCGAACACCTTCTCCTCGTAGGTGCAGATCAGCTCGGTCTGCTCCACCTTCTCACCGATGATCAGGCGATAGGGAGCCACCAGGCGCCGGCCTTCCAGTTTTACCGGACCCATTTCCAGGCGGTCGAACACCTGCAGCACGTCCGGCAGTTCGGTCTCTTGGTTTTGTTCGCGGATGTCTGTGGCGCTCATGCTTCGGATTTCTCTTCAAAGTTGTCGGTAGACGCCGCAGGCTGCCGGTTTTTCAGATGGGGCACCAGCAAATCCATTAAAGCATCGGCCCGGTCCCGCAGCACGTCGAAGGCCGGCAGCCCGGCCACGGTGTGGATGGCCTCGCAGACCGCCGGAATCCGGTCGGCGTCCAAGTTCTCATGGTTCACGGTAACGGCCACCACGGGCTTGCCCGAAAGAATCTCGACGGCTTCGATCTGTCGGGACAGCGGCTGGATGGGATATCCGGGAAAGCCGTCGTAGTCTTTTCTGGCCGGGGCATGCTGCAGGAGCACCAGGTCCGGACGTCCGGCTGCCAGGATCTCGAACCCGCCCGGATAGGCAGGGTTCATCAGGCTGCCCTGCCCTTCGATGATGATGACATCGGGATGCTGCTCGTTCCAGGCGGACCAAACGGCATGCTCGATCTCCCCGGAGACGAAGTCGTTGACCAGCGAATCCATGATCATGCTGTAGCGGGCGCCCTGCATCCAGGCGGTCTGCCCGGTGCCGATCATTTCGGCCTTGTAGCCCAACCGTTCGAAGGCCTGCACCAAAAGCCAGGCCGTGGTGCGCTTGCCCACGGCCGAGTCGGTGCCCAGCACGGCGATCTTCAGGGCCGCTACCGATTCGATCTTTCCCGAAAAGAAATGCAGTTGGCTGCGGTCGGGCGGTTTGCGGATGTCCCGCAGGATAACCCCGTTTCGCTCGGCGTGCATCGCGATCTCCTCATCCTCGGAGAGAAAATCGTGCAGGCCGCAATCCACGTTGAGTTTGTGGCCGATGGCCGCGATCACGTCCCGACGGGCCTGGCTGCCCAGGCGCCCTCCGTCGGGAGCGATGCCGATCACCAGATGGGTGGCCGGTGTGCCGGCCTGGCGGCCCAGCGTCAGGGCGTCCTCGATGGACGCGGTAACGGGGATGCCGTTGGCCTTTCCGTCGATCACTTCGCCGGCATCCTGCCCGGCATAACGCGAGTCCACCACGGCAAGGACGCGGTACCGCCGGGTAAAGCGGACCAGGCCGTGGGCGGTTTTGCCGTTTAAGGTGTTGTAGGCGCCTTCACAGTAGACAATGGCATTTGCTTCGGGTGTCATGATTTCCTCCCGGTCAGAACAACCACGTAACGGTCGTTGGGCAAAGGTTCGATTTTGTGGCGTTCGATCAGCGCGATCAAACCGGCCGTGGAAGCCGGCAGCACGTCCAGTCCCTCTTTTTCGCGGATCAGGCGAGAGTAGCTGCGCATGTTTTTATCGGAGGCATCGCCGGCCCACCCGTTGGTCTCCCGCAAGGCCCGCAGGGCGATGTTGCCGTCGATGGCATGCCAGTTGATCAGCGGTTCGTTCACCCGGGTCTCCCGGATTTTCTCCGGCACCAGATCTTCACAGGTGGGCCGGTTCTTCAAGGCCGCCTGGATGATGGGATTCTTCTTGAACGAAGAGCCGGCCACCATGCGCGGCATGCGCGACGTCTTGCCGCGTCGGTAGAGGCTGGCAAAGCCTTTGAACACGCCAGCGAAGGTGGTGCCGTTGGACACCGGAACGGCCACTGCCGCGGGCGCATCGCCCAATTCGTCGTAAATTTCATAGGAAATGCCACCGTAAGCGCCGAGCTGCATGGTCGTGTTGCCGCCACCGGGATTGGCATCGTACCATTCCTCCTGCTCGGCCCGCCGGCTCGACGCGATTACCGCCCCTTCGTAGTCTCCCTCCACCCGGACGATTTGGGCCCCCAGGGCCTCCATCTCCCCGATGCGCCGGGTGTGATAGTTGCCCGGAATAAAAATCACACAGCGAATGCCGGCCAGCGAAGCGGCCAGGGCCTGGGCCACGCCGAAGTTGCCGCAGGTGGCCACCGTGATGGCGTCGAACCCGCGCCGCAGGGCATCCATGGCCTGGGCGAATGCCACCCTGTCCTTCTGGGTACCGGTGGGATTGCCCCCTTCGAACTTCAGGAAAATCTGGCGCAGACCGGTCTCCCGTTCGATGTTGCGGGCCCGAATGAAGGCCGTGTCGCCCACTTCGGAGTCGATGATATCTTCGTAGGCTTCCAGGCGCTCCTCGATGGGTTTGGAGAGATCGGCACTGATCTTCCGCTGTGGGTTGACATCCTGCTGGATCTGCTGAAGCGCGCCGGAAGCGCCGTCCAACAACTCGAAGGGCTGGGTGAACTGGTTGTTTTCTGTGGGCATGGTTTCTATGGCCTCCTATCTAAAAACGACGCGTTATGCGCTGTTCACCAAACGGAGTGGGCGATAGCAATATTTGTGACAAACGCGGAACTTGAATTCTTTTTTTTGAATATCAGGGCCGACACCTCGATAAAATCCGGCACCCACACACCGTTTTTAACGGTGAAGCGTCACGGCATCCGGTCAATACCAGCCCGACTGGTTGCCATTGGCCTGTCTTCAGCTCCGTGTACAAATTTTTCGATTTTTCAGGAAATCGATTGAAATTTTACTTTCCGAAAGCGGAACTCTCCATGGAAAACGGAACCTTCAGTTCCGATTGGGGAAATATCGTACCCGTCGGTGCCGAAATTGTTTTATTGGCAACCATAACAGATTGTTAGCGACTTTTTAGTGGATAGAAAGGAGCTATTTCAGGAATCGGACCGACACCCGGCACACATTAAATTTGGGTACAGATTCTTATAAAAATGTAAATATATCTTTACAAATTAATTAATTATACACTTGGCCCGAACATTGCTCAACACGGATTGCCTGACAATCGGAAACATCGCAGGCAATTCTCTTAAAAAGCCTAACAAAGGAGAGGACCAATGGAAAGAAGGAAAATTAACGTCGTTGCGGGGTTGATCGTCATGGTTATGCTGCTCATCCTGCCCCTTGCTGCGGTGGCCGGATCCACCACCATCGAGGGTGAAGTCAACGACAGCTATCAAATTGTAGCCAGCGACGGCCAGGTGTACGAGGTGACCGACACCACTGAGGGCAACGATCTGGTTGAGAATCACATCGGAGAAAAAGTCAAAGTGACCGGAACCGTCGAGCAGGACGGTGACGTAAAGGTCATTACCATCACCACGTTCCAGGTCATAGCCGAATAAACTGTGGGGGACCCGGACAGATCTGTCCGGGTCCCTGCACGCGATCCGGAGCGTCCATGAAGAAACCAATCATAGCATCCACCCGGACTCTTGTCGGGGTGATCACACCCTTTGCGTGGGATGAGAACGACCGGGTCACCGAAGTCTCCCTGTCGGCCACCGACGATGAGGAGTACATCATCGAAAACGGCCAACGTTTTCTGGAACTGGTTCAAAAACCGATCCGGGCGACCGGTATCATTAAAAGCGGTAAAAAATTTCACCGGGCGATCAATATTAAAAAATTCGAGATGCTGGAGCACACCTACATGGCAAAATAGCCTGCCGGATCGCCGATAGCATTGACTCCCAGGCAGGCGCCGCACAGATAACAGCCCGGCATGTTAACGAATTTTCACTTCAAATCGAACAGGTTATCATGAAAGAGGAAGATCTCGAATATTTTCGTCAGTTGCTCGAAACCGAGTTGGCGTTTCTGCTGGACAAGGCGGGAACGACCGTCCTGGAATTGCTGGAAACTTCCTCGGACGGCGAACCGGACCCGCTGGACCGGGCCACCATCGACGATTCCCGCAGCGGGATCTATCGGATCCGAAGCCGGGAGAGTCGTTTAATCAAAAAGATACGGTCGCGCCTGGCGGCCATCGAAGACGGCACCTACGGCATCTGCGAAGATTGCGAGGAACCTATCTCCATCAAGCGACTGAAAGCCCGGCCGGTGACCAGCTATTGCATCGCCTGCAAAAGTCGCCGTGAAGCCTATGAGAAAGCCTTGGGGTAGACGCACCGAAGTTCTTTGTTCAAAGCGTCTTCATCCTGAATTATAGCGTTTGCGAAAAAACCCGAATCCAATGGCCAAACGGTACCGGCATTCCCACTGCCCACCCATAGGAAAGGGCTCACAACCCATGGCCGGCATGTCTAACAGAATCGTTGCCTACGACCATGCACGCGCCTTGGCCGTTGTCGGCATGATTTTCGTAAACACCTATAAAATCATGGACATCAACCGCTTCAAGCCCTGGTGGTTGGACACCCTCGTCCGTTTGGCTACCGGTCGGGCGGCCGTGCTTTTCGTCATGCTTGCCGGAGCGGGCATTGTGCTGGCCTATGACCGGGCTTCCGACAACGAAAAACCGTTGGTCCGGAAGCGCATGATCGCTCGTGCGTCATGGCTATGGCTATCTGGCATGCTGCTGACGATGGTTTGGAATGCGGACATTTTGCATTTCTACACGGCTTATATCCTGTTCGGTGTCCTACTGCTGGACCGTTGCACCGCCCGATTGAAAAAACTCCTTGCGATCATGGCAACCGTTTCCATGATCGTTTGCGCCCTGGTCACTTACGATTTTGAGGGGGGACAGATTCTGGAAGAGGTTTTCGACTCCGGGCTGTCGAGCCTTGTCGTCGATTATTTATTCTTCAGTACTTTTTACCCGGTTTTCCCCTGGTTCTGCTTCTTTTTATTGGGCATGCTGATCGGGCGTTTGGAGCGGTCTCCGAATCGATTGCGGTTTCGCTTCATTTTTGCCGCAAGCAGTGTTTGCTTCGTCGGCATCGAACTTTTTTCCGCACTGCTAAATGCCGAAACCATTGCCGGGCGGTGGGTGGATATCGAGCTACCCTTGTGGCGGGCGTTCAGCCTGTCGGAAGCCTTTCCTGCCGGTCCGCTGTTCGTTTTCTCCGCCGGCGCCTCTGGTCTGGCGGTGATTTCGCTTTTGCGGTACCTGCCGGAACGAAAACCGCTCTGGGGGGCTTTTACGCCACTGGCCGCCTTCGGTCGTCTCTCTTTGACGTTTTACATCGCCCACATCCTCATCGGCCACGTCTTCCGCCGATGGATTGGAAACCCGCACGCCATTGTCTCCAACGGCCAGGCGATTTTCTTTTCAACGGGTTTTATCCTTGCCGGCATGGTGTTCGCCATTGTCTGGACGCGGCATTTCAAGCGCGGCCCCCTGGAAATGGTATTGGATGCGCTGTCGCGTCTGTTCCTGAAAAGCCGGGACGCATCGCTGCGGCACCCGCCTGAAGCATTGTCGGGTGGATGAAAAAAGGAACTGTCGGTTCCGGTTTATCCGAAAGCGGAATCGAGCATTCTCATTTTGGGTCCGGAACCGCTGCGACATTCAAGGATTTCGCCACCACCCTTCTTTTCCGATCCCAACCCGTCGACTTCTCACTTTAGACTTGTTTTTACCCCACTGATGTGACAAATCCCGGACAAGTTGCCGGTAAAAATCGACCTGGGGTCTGCCCAATGGCCGGGCAATTCCCGGAAGCACGGCCAATTATATAATTTTACTGTCGATTCATGAACACCATTCTTCTATTTACGCAAAACCTGCATACACGCGATACCATCCGAAGCGCCGTGGCTTCTAACAGCCGCGTCCAGGCGGTCTCGGAACCGCACCAATTTTGGGAAAGTCTTCAATCAATCGCCTGCGACTGCCTTTTCATCGACCTGGCCGCACTGGAAAAATTGTCGACCGAAGAAGAAGCACGGGAGCCGCACCCATCGGCCGTGATCGAGCGCATCAAACGGCTGCGCCCCATGATGGGCATTGTCGTGATCGCCGCCAACGCCGACGTTCGCAAGGCCGTGGCCTACATGAAGCACGGCGCCAGCACCTATATCACCGAGCCGGTCGATGTCGACGAGATGCGCCTGGTGCTCGACGAAATTCAGCGCGAATGGCGCCAGCAGTGCGAACTGGCTTACCTGCGTGAGCGCCTGTGGCAGGGAGACACCATCGATCATGTCCAGACCGTCAGTCCTTTGATGAAAAAAGTGACCGAAAACGTAAGGTCCGTCGCCCCGACCAAAGCCACCGTGCTGCTGCTGGGGGAAACTGGAACGGGGAAAAGTTTCACCGCCAAAATGATTCACCGGTACAGCAACCGCAAGGATGGCCCCTTTATCAGCGTTCATTGCGGGGCGATCCCGGACACCTTGATCGAGAGCGAACTTTTCGGGCATGAAAAAGGGGCCTTTACCGGCGCACACCGCCGCAAGTCGGGAAAGTTCGAAATGGCCTCCAGCGGTACGATTTTCCTGGACGAAATCGGCACCGTGACCCCATCGGCGCAGGTCAAGCTGCTGACCGTTCTACAGGAGGGCATCTACCAGCGTGTGGGCGGGGAAACCAATCTGAAGGCCGATGTGCGCGTGATTGCCGCTTCCAACGGCGATCTGAAGCAGATGTGCGTCGATGGGCTCTTCAGAAAAGACCTCTATTACCGGCTCAACGTATTTCCAATCACGATTCCCCAGCTTTTTGAACGCCGGGAGGACATTCCGCTGTTCGTGGACTTTTTCGTTAATAAATTCAACCAATTCAATGCAAAGAATATTCAGGGCGTCCACCCCGACGTCATGCATGCCCTGATGCAGTACGACTGGCCGGGCAACCTCCGGGAACTGGAAAACCTGCTGGAACGTGCCCATATCCTGGAGACGACCGGTCAACTCACCCCGGAAAGCTTTCCGTCGGAACTCTTCGAACGGATGGAGCCGGTGACAGAAATTGCCATCGACACCAGCGAAACCCTGGCCGCCGTAAGGAGCAAAGCGCTGGCCGAGACGGAGCGCCGCTACCTGAAACAACTGCTGTTGCGCAACAACGGCAGGATCAACGCATCGGCAGGCGAGGCCGGCATCAGCACAAGGCAGTTGAACAAGCTGATGCACAAATACCAACTGGAAAAAAACGCCTTTAAAACCAGCGCTTCTCCTACGAAATGATCCGGACTTTCCTTTAGCCTCCCGGCGTAAACGGAATGAAAGGTTCCGATTCGTCTGTTTTTTGCCGGTCCTCTTTTCTTTGGCCCAGATCGGCTCACCGACGGTAGCAACTTACCAACGCCTTGATGGGTTCTCAAAAAGTCGAACTTGGTCCATGGATACCATTCCCGCGCAGGCAGAAATCCATTTTTTCAAATAGTTAGGAATTTCTACCTGCGCGGGAATGACATGGCTGGTGAATTCTTTCGAAAATGTCAAACATGAGTTCACGATTCTTAAAGACGCCGTCAAACTTGGTATGGTTTTTGGTTATCGGTGATATCGGCGCATTTCCCACCGGACGAGTAAAACCGGATGGATGCGGCCCAGGACGAATAACGACGAAAGGATATCCACCAATGAACTGGAAATTCTGGAAAAAAACACCCGACCAAAACGGCGGCACGGCCGCCCACCCCCCCAGATCCGCCAGGCCGAAGGATCTGCCCGAAGTAGTGGGCCGCAAGATGGTCGTCTCCCTGAAGATGGATCCCGATGAGGTTTGGGCGCTCAAATGTGTGAGCCGTCCTTTGGAAGGCCGCAAAAAGCAATACGAATTCAGGATATTCAGCCCCAACAAGGCCATTACTTCCGGTGTTGCCGTCAAGGACTGGTCTTCTCTCGAGGATCGACCCGACCTGATTATGTACAGTGGACAATACAACAAGGAAACCGGCAGCGTCGATTTTTCAGAAAATTCATGATATCCCCTTTATGACAGGGCCCACCGGAATGCTTGCGGCGGGCCCCTCCCCCCGAAAAATCGCAAAAGCCAAATCCGCTATGGAGAGATCACCCGGTCTTCACCGTCAAGCGATTCAACTTTTTTACCCAAGCATCCCTTTTCTTCCCCATTTTCCTTCGATCATATTAAAAAAAAATATCATATCCAGCTGTATAAATTGCGATTTTTTATTTTACTACTCCGCCTTGACAAGGTTCGTTTTTGCCTTAGATTTTCGATATCCAACTGGGCTTATGCTCTCCATTCGATGCCTACATTCGGGATAAAATCCGCACCCGTGCCCTTCTTTTTCAGAAGGTATGTCGCGGGCGACGAAAGGTCTGGTAGGTCCGCTTACAACCCTATTGAATAAAAACAGGAGGAAAAAAATGAAGGTCAAACCGTTGAACGACAGGCTACTGGTGGTGCGTGTCGACGAGGAACAAAAAACCAAGGGCGGCATCATCATTCCGGATACGGCCAAAGAGAAACCCATGGAAGGCAAGGTGGTCGCCGCCGGCCCGGGTAAACGGGACGAAAAAGGCAACCGGGTCCCTCTGGACATCAAGGCCGGCGACCTGGTGCTCTTCTCCAAATATGCGGGCACCGAGATCAAGATCGACGACGTCGAGCACCTCTTCATGCGTGAAGACGACATTCTGGGTGTGATTGAATAGTCAAGGAGGATAATGAAATGGCTGCAAAAATGTTTGTTTACGGGTCCAGCGCCCGCGAGGCAATGCTCAAAGGGGTCAACACCCTGGCCAACGCGGTCAAGGTCACCCTCGGTCCTAAAGGCAACAATGCGGTACTCGAGAAATCATTCGGCTCGCCACTGGTTACCAAGGACGGCGTGACCGTGGCCAAGGAGATCGAACTGACCGATAAATTCGAGAACATGGGCGCCCAGATGGTCAAGGAAGTAGCCAGCAAAACCAGCGATGTGGCCGGGGACGGTACAACCACGGCCACGGTGCTGGCGCAGGCCATCTATGCCGAAGGCCAGAAACTGGTGGCCGCCGGGGCCAATCCCATGTCCGTCAAGCGCGGCATAGACAAGGGAACCGCCGCGGTTGTGGAGGCCCTGAAAAAGATGTCCAAACCCACCAAGGACCGCAAGGAGATCGAGCAGGTCGGCACCATCTCGGCCAATAACGACGAAACCGTCGGCCAGTTGATTTCCGAGGCCATGGAGAAAGTGGGCAAAGAGGGCGTCATCACCGTTGAAGAAGCCAAGAGCATGGATACAACCCTGGATATCGTGGAAGGCATGCAGTTCGACCGAGGTTACCTTTCCCCCTATTTCGTCACCGATGCCGAGAAAATGCTCACCGAACTGGATGAGCCCTATATCCTGCTCAACGAAAAGAAAATATCCAGCATGCAGGACCTGCTGCCTCTGCTGGAATCCACGGCCAAAACGGGCAAGCCTTTGCTGATTATTGCCGAGGACGTGGACGGCGAAGCCCTGGCCACGCTGATCGTCAACAAATTGCGCGGCACTTTGAAGGTGGCGGCCGTCAAGGCACCTGGTTTCGGAGACCGGCGCAAGGCCATGCTCCAGGATATCGCCATCCTCACCGGAGGTCAGGTGGTTTCCGAAGACCTGGGCATCAAACTGGAAAACCTGACCGTCAACGACCTGGGCAAATGCCGGACCGTGAAGATCGACAAGGACAACACCACCATCGTCGACGGCGCCGGCACCAAATCGGCCATCGAGGGCCGCGTCAAGCAGATCCGCGCCCAGATCGAAGAGACGAAATCCGACTATGACCGCGAAAAGCTCCAGGAGCGTCTGGCCAAACTGATCGGGGGCGTGGCCGTGATCAATATCGGCGCGGCCACGGAGACCGAAATGAAAGAGAAAAAGGCCCGCCTGGAAGACGCCCTCAACGCAACCCGTGCGGCCGTTGAAGAGGGCATCGTTCCCGGCGGCGGCGTGGCTCTACTGCGCTGCAGTGACGCCCTCGACAAACTGGATGTCCGCGGAGAAGAGAAAAGCGGTGTGGCCATCCTGAAGCGCGCCCTCCAGGAGCCTCTGCGCCAGATCGTGGGCAATGCCGGCCTGGAAGGTTCGGTGGTGGTCAACAAGGTCCTCGAAGGCAAGGACGACTATGGTTTCAACGCTGCCACGGAAACCTATGAGAACCTGTTGGCTGCCGGCGTTATCGACCCCACCAAGGTGGTGCGCTTCGCCCTGCAGAATGCCTCCTCGGTTACCGGCCTCATGCTGACCACCGAGGCGATGATAGCCGATAAGCCCGAGAAGAAAAAAGGGTCTGCCGCACCGCCCATGGACGACGACATGTATTGATCCACATCGGATTACAGATAAACCGAGCATCCGGTTTAATTAAAAGAGGCCATACCTGCCGACTCCTGTTCAGGCGGGTATGGCCTTTTTTGTTTCACAATCGCGTCTACCGATGGTATTCTTAACCAGAAAGCCGGGAAAAACGATGTCGCCGGTAACCCGATCCATCGAACCTCGATGGCCCGGCGGGAAAGGGTGGCTTTGCCATGCCAATCTCCCCCGAATTGATCCCCAAAATCAAGATGGTCGCCCCCGGCACCGTTCTGCGACGCGCCCTGGATGATATCATCATGGCCGAGTTCGGTGCGCTGATCGTGTTTTTGGACGACATCAGAGAACAGGAGAACATCCTGCAGGGCGGATTTTACATCGGTACCGGCTTTTCACCTGAAAAACTCTACGAACTGGCAAAAATGGACGGCGCCATCATCCTGGATGAGAATGTTAACCGAATCCTGGCAGCCAATGTCCAACTGGCACCCGACCCCACTCTGCCGACCAATGAAACCGGCATGCGCCACCGTGCCGCGGAGCGCATGGCCCGCCAGGCCCAGAAATTCGTGCTGACCATCTCGCGGCGCAGAAAAGTGATCACCCTTTACTACAAGAGCCACAAGCACCAGCTCAGCGAAATCAATGCCCTTATTGCTCGCATCAGCCACACCATCGGCACGGTCGAGCGTTACAAGAACAATCTCGACAAGAAATGCCTGAGAATCGAACGGGATGAATTTCTGGATCAGGTGCAACTGATCCAGGTAACCGACCTTCTCAACGACTGCATCGGAATCATGAACCTGCTCGAAGAAATCGACCCGTATGTCATCGAAACCGGAGGCGAAGGCCGCCTGCTGGTCCTGCGGCTCGACAGCGTGAGAGAAGATGTCGATACCTTGGTGCAGATGCTCGTCAAGGATTACGGACTCAGCTCCTTCTCGGAGGACGAGATCGTACAAATCATCGAGAAGCTGAAATCCATCAAACCGGCCGATCATGAAAAAATTGCCGTGCTTTTAGGCTGGCCTCCAACGGCAGAAACCACACTGCACGATATCGCCGTGCGCCCCCGGGGATACCGCCTGCTCAAGCAGATGGCGAAAATTCCGCCGGGCACGGTGGACAACGTGGTGGAACGGTTCAAGGATCTGGTCCATCTGAGCATGGCCGATGAAGCCAACTTGTTGGAAGTCGAAGGTATCGGCGAGAAAAGAGCCAGGTCGATTATCGATGGGATTCAGCACATGCGCAATCGACTCGTTTATCGGTAGTCATTAATAATACGCGGACAGTCCCGGTATAAACGCTTCGAGATGCCTTATGCCATTCAACGGATCGGGCAACTCAACCGCCCCTTGCCCGTTGAGCAATTCTGCCCTTCCATTCCCAATGAACCGCCCCAACGCCTCGATCTGCTCCCCCTCCAGCCAGATTCCGGGCTGGACCGTCTGCCTTTCAACGACCAGCGTCTTTCCGCTGTCCAAAGCTATTTTTTTGAACGAATGACGGTAGCTGACGCCGTTTCTGAGAACCGCCTGGCTGTAGCCCAACTTGAGCCGGATCGAGGAGAAATCGATCAACGGCCACAGTTCGGCTGCAAAGGAGAGGCTGTCGCGTTTGGCGGAAAGACTGTAGAGCGATGCCGCAACGTCTCGGGATGCAAACGTTCCGGCAACATTGGCGACAGCTTCTTCCGGACCGGCAATGGTCAGTCGGCGGATATGCCCGGTAGGGGTGACGTCTTCGTATTCGGCCTTGATGAGACCGGCGCAGCGTCTCCGGGCCCCGGCCGCCTGGAACTGGTGCTGGTAGGCATGCGAACAGTAGTTGATCGGCAGTTCGATGGAATTCTCCCGGGAATACCGGATCAGTTCCAACGCGGCCAGTTCGGTTTCCAGCACGGTGACTTTAGGGCCGTGAAGAAAGGTGTATCCCCTGGCTGCCAGTTTACCGTAATTGTAGGGAGTACATCGTATCTGGTGAAGGTTGAGATGGCCCACCCCGGCCGATGCCAGGTCTGCGATAATCTTCTTCGTTATCGACAAGTCTTCCGGAATGGCAGGAATCTCTACCGTCACCGTAGGAATCACACCCACGGCACGCTCCAGAGCATCCAGGCGGTAACGGTCGGCGCTGAGGTCGAAACGGATCTCGTTCAGGCCGCCATCGCGCAGCGCAAAGAGCTTTTCCGGGGTCGCCAGAATCCCGTTGGTATACAGCCAGGTGTACACGGGATGGTCAACACGGTTCTTGACAGCCTCCAGGAAAGCGAGCACCCGGTCGAAGCTCAAAAACGGCTCCCCTCCGCTGAAGCTCACCCCCTGGATATTAAACCGGTTGACATAGTCAGCGTAATCCGCCGCTTTTTCGAAAACGAGGGTGTTGGTGACCGGCGGCCCGGAGTCATCCTGAGAGGAGGGGCAGTAAAAACACCGGGCATTGCAGATTCCGTTTACGAAAAGGCAGGACCACGCCCCCTGACCGCAAAGCAGGCACCCGGGTGAAAGTGCATGGGTGAAGAGTTTGGTGCCGGCGCAGGTCCACGTTGCACCGGAAAACCGGGAAATGGATGCAATCAGGGATTCTCTTTCCCGATAGGCATTCGCCGCATCTTCGGGGCGCAACCACTTCATCGAATCGTAAACGTCAGCATACTCCTGCCGGTTGCGGTCTACGTTTTCCCGGTATTTTATCAACCCCACAGGCGCTCTCCTTCCTAAAAAAGCAACGCCTACCACTGCAGGATCGATACCAGACGGAATTAGCTCCCCGGAAACAAATATAACCCTCTTATATCATATGAAATATATCAATTTCAGAACGCAGCGCTAAAGCCAACAGGCCGTTCGTTATCCGCAAAACAGGAACTTCGATTTCCGGTTTTGATCGCTTCTGATTGACTCCGGATCTATTGGATGTTGAAGCAGCACCTTCACGTTATGAAACGGTTAGGCGGAGGTGGAAGATGGAAGGTATCTTTCCAGGAAATTAGGAAGCAGATTACGGCTTTTCGGAAACATGTTCGAGTTTCGATATATCGATATATCGGCCCAAAAGCTTAACATATAATTGTTGTCCGCCCAGCCGTTGGAAGGCCTGATCGAATTCATCGGCCAGGACTATAGTGTCTTGGGAAAACCCAAAGTAGAGCGCCGTCGGTTTTTCAGGGATGTCAATGAGTCTGAACTCGTCGATTACACCGAACTTTTCCAAAAAGAAGATACTGGAAGCTTTGCCGGGTGAGTATATCCCGTCGATGCGATGGGCCATCACTTTTTTCAGGTTGATTTCTAAAAAATCAGGGCTGCTAATTAAATCGAATTGGATGGACGGATCCCTCATGAAGGGGGTTACATATGCCCTTTGAGAATACCCGAAAACCATGTGACTGATGTCACCGGCTTCATTAACGACTTTTAAGGGATTGCTCCGATGAACGGCGATTATGGACTGCGCATAATAATAAGGCGTCTTTGAGTATATCATGTAATCTCGCCGTTCCGGCACGTAAACAGCGAGACACATGATACGGTTCTTCTTTTCCCGCAAGTTGTAAAGCTGTCTGGCGGGGCTTGTCGGTTCCGTTTCCCATTTGAAGTCGATGCCGATTTCCGGTGCGACATGATCTACCATCAAATCGTAGATGGCACCGGTGACCTTTTTATCTTTATCGAGAAAAATATGCGGCGGTATTGAAAAATAGCTAAGTACCGGTGAATCGGAAAAAAGGCGATCCTGTTCCATCCGGTCCGATTGAACTGTGACCTCTTGTCCATGAGGTGGTGGTTTTTGTTGTTTTCCTTCCCCCCAACAAATCAGAACTGGAAAGAAAAAAATAATCAGTAAAACGGCTTTTTTCATCTTCACGCATAAAAATGCCGATTCAATCGGCAGTATAATTCATTATGATATTTTCCCCACTTTGAAGTCGCATTATCGGGATTTCAGCTTCGTAACTTAAGCGCTCGATTGACAGTACACATACCTTTTGATTGTTTTTTTCAAATTCCAAGGCTAACGGTTGGCTGACAACGACTGATTCGGTAGCCTGAAAACCTGAAGGCCCAGAAAAACGTTGCCATGAAATCCCATTTTCCCTGAAAACATTGACCACGTTATGGGCTTGCTACTTCTTCTAATTGGTGAGGGACAGCGGCGGCGCAGATTCACGCGGTAACTTCAAAAACCGGGGTCAATAGCCATTTCTGTATGGGTAGGTCTTTAACCAAAAGGATTTTAAAAAAGACTGTGCACGGCCGGCCATTAGATCGTTAACTCGGCCTTTCGATTGGGGGAGCCTCGTTGGGATCTTCCGGAGTGTTTTTCGAACCCAGCCGCTTTTGGACTGCACGAATACAATCATCGACGATCAGGTAGAGCGCCGGCACGTAGAGCAGGGTCAGCAGGGTCGCCGCCAGCAGGCCGAAACTGATGCTCACCGCCATGGGGATGAGGAATTGTGCCTGGAAACTGCGTTCCAGCAGTAAAGGGAACAGTCCGGCAATGGTGGTCACCGAGGTCAGAAGCACCGGCCGGAAGCGCGAGCGGCCGGATTGCACCACCGCTTCGGCAATCGCCATTCCGCCGCGGTGGGCACGGTTGATGAAGTCGATCAGGATCAGAGAATCGTTGACCACGATGCCGGAAAGGGCCACGATGCCGAAAATGCTGATGATGGTAAAAGCAATCCCCATGACCAGATGCCCGGCCACGGCACCGATCAGTCCGAAGGGAATGGCCATCATGATGATTACCGGCTGAATGTAGGATCGAAACTGGGTAGCCAGCAGCAGAAAGATGCCCATGAGGGCAAGCGTGAATCCCTTTTTCAGACTCTCCAGAGATTCCTGGGTGCGCTTTTCCTGCCCCTCCAGATCGTAGCGTAGTCCCGGGTAGCGTTTGAGCAATCGGGGAAGAAATTCCGCATTCAGATCGGCAACGATCTTGCTCGTGTTGCCCACATCCTCGTCGATATCACTGCTTACCGTAATCACCCGTTTGCGGTCCACCCGCCGGATCAAGGAATAGGCCCGCGAAGGCGACACTTCGGCCACCTCGGTAAGGGGAACCTGCCGTCCGTCGGGGGTTCGCACCCGGGCCCGCTCGATAGAGAAAAGTGTCCGCCGGTCTTCTTCGGCGTAGCGCACCTGCACCTTGACGTCGTCCTTGCCGCGCTGAATGCGCAGGGCTTCCTCACCGTAAAACCCCTGGCGAAGCTGGCGGGCGATATCGCTCATGGTCACACCGATGCTCTGGGCGCCGTCTTTGATCCGCATGCGCCGTTCGGGCTTGCCGGGTTTGAAGTCGTCGGCAATGTCGTAGGTTCCCGGATATTTGCCCAACTCGCTTTTCAATTCCGCGGCAGCCTGCTCGAGCTGGCTGAAATCGTCGCCGATCAACTGGATTTCGATGGGACTGCCTGCCGGCCCCCCCTCGATGGTGAAGAAAGAAAGCTGGTCCACGCCGGGGATTTCACCGGCAAACTCCCGCCATCGGTTGATGACGGCATTGACCGAAACCCGCGGCCGTTGGGCTGACGAAATCATCTCGATCCAAACCTCACCGCAGTGGCCGCCGATCTGCGACGGCTTCCAATCCCTTCGGGGAATGTAGCCGGTCAACGAGTAGGTATTGGTGATCAGGTCCTTTTCCTTATCCAATTGCCCGGCGAAGGCCTGGTTGAGTTTGAACGCCTGCTGCTCCAGGTAGGTGATGGTTTGCGCCGTGGTAGCCACCGGCGTTCCCAAAGGATAGTTGACTTCGGCGATCACCCAGTCGCTGTCGCCCTTGGGCATGAAGATGAAAGGCACATACCCACCGCGCAGAATCCCCAGGCTGACGATCAGCACCCCCAGACCGATGGAAAATGTAAAATAGCGATTCTCCACCACGTACCGAAGGATCGGCGTGTAGATTCTTTCGATGGTAAACTGCAGCCCGGCTTCGATGCGCCCAAGGATTCTCTCGTGAACGGCCCGCCCGACTTTCTTGCCGGCCATCCGGCTCTTCATCAGGGCTCTTTCCAGGTGCGCTGGCAGTATAATCAGGGCTTCGCCCAAAGAGACGATCAGAATGGCGATCACCGCCCGGGGCATGACACCGATGAATTTACCCATGATGCCGGTAATAAACATCAGCGGTGTAAATGCCACGACCGTGGTGGTCACGGCCATGATCACCGGTCCGCCGACCTCTCCGGCGCCGTCCACCACGGCACGAACGGGGGACTTGCCCTGCCCGTAATGGGTAAAGATGTTCTCCCCGACGATGATGGCGTCGTCCACCAGAATACCCAGGGTCATGATAAAGGCGAACAGGGAGATCATGTTGATGGTCTCGCCGCCGAAATCCAGCACGATAAAGGCCCCCATGAAAGAGATGGGGATGCCCACGGAAACCCAGAAGGCGAGACGCAGGTTGAGAAAAAGGGCCAGGGCGATAAACACGAGGACAATTCCCTGGAATCCGTTGCGCAGCAGCAGGTCGATGCGGTCCCGCACCATGGTGGACAGGTCGAACCAGGTGGCCAATTCGATTCCGGCCGGCATGCGGCCGCGGTTGGCGGCCACGTATTGCTCAACGGTGTCGGAGATGGCAATCACGTCCTCCTGGCTGGTGCGGTTGACCTGCACCAGGGCGGCGGGCTTGCCGTTGAAGCGGGCGATGATGTCGGTATCCTCGAATCCGTCAACCACCGTGGCCACCTGCCCCAGCCGCACCACTGTTCCCTCGGTGTCGGTGATCAGGGGCAGCGCTTCGAATTCTCTGCCGGTGTAAAGCTGGCCCTTGGCGCGCACCAGAATCTCCCCGTGGTCGGTCTTGATGGCGCCGCCGGGAAGATCCAGGCTGCCGGTCTTCAAGGTGTGGACCACCTGGTCAAAGCTCAGTCCGTAGCGCCTCAGGTTTTCCTCGGAAACCTCCACCGCGATCTCGTAGTCCCGCACCCCTACCAGCGTGGCCAAGGAGATGGGGCCTGTATCCACCAGATCGTCACGGATACGGTCCGCCGTCCGGCGAAGGAGTTTTTCGGGAACATCGCCGTACACGGCCACGGTAATAGCCGGGTTGCGGTTGATGATCTCGGTAATAATGGGGTCCTCGGCCTCATCGGGGAAGGTGTCGATGAGGTCCACTTCGTTCTTGATGTCGTCCATGGCCTTCTGGACATCGGCGTCCTTGTCCAGTTCGACCGTTACCGAACCGCTGCCCTCTCTGGATGAGGAATAGGTTCGCTTGATGTTCTCTATACCCTTGATCTTCTCCTCGATCTTGATGCAGATCCCCTCCTCCACCTCGGCCGGACTGGCACCGGGGTAAGGAACGGTGACATTGATCATGTCCAGGGCGTATTGCGGGAACATCTCCCTTCGCATGTTCACCACCGTCAACAGCCCCGCAACGATGATGAACATCATGATCAGGTTGACCGCAACGCGGTTATCTACGGACCATTGGGCGAGTTTCTTCACAATTTCAGATGTCGGATGTCTGAAGACAGAAGTCGGATGTCGGGAATCGGGAACCAAGAGGAATCGACTCCCAACTCTATCTTTCTATGCATCTTCAAACCTTTGTTATTAAGCATCGATGCTCTTCCAGTTGTTCATCAGGCGGTAAAACTTTGCATTTAGTTGATCATACTCCTGATCCAGATGAGCGCAAAAATCCTTATCCAAATATCCACAATCCAAGGCAAAAGAAAGCCATCCGCGCGTTTCTTCGGCGGAGCCAAAGGCATCGTTGAGGTGTCGTATAAATACATTTTCATATCTGCGCTTGGCGTACCCTTCCCGAATATTGATGGCGACGGATCGTGATGATCGTCTTATCTGATCCGTCAATGAATAGATCTCATCTTTTGGGAAACGAGTGGTGCACTTGAAGATCTTCATCGCCAATGAATACGCCAAACGATAGACCTCCAGGTCATGAATCGATCTTATAGCCATGGCGTTTCCTTCTTGACTGGGCTCCCGGGTCTGTTGCCTTCCGCCTTCCGACCTCAGTCCTCCGTCTTAAGCCTCATCTTCATCCCCGATACCGCATCAGATATCGGCGTGGTGACGACCTTATCGCCGTCGGCAAGGCCTTCGCTGATCAGCACTTCAGTTTTAAAGCGGCGCAGAACGGTGACCGGCCGAATCTCCAGTCGGTTGTCGACAGCCAGATAAACGGTGTCGTCGTCGTGGACCAGATGCCGCTGTAGGCGATGGACATGGTCTACCTGACGTCCCTGGATTCTCACCGTGACGAACATGCCCGGCTTCATGCGCCCGGCGGAATTCGTCATGGAGCTGGAACCGATTGGTTCATCCACCTGGACGACCACAGGCAGGGTGCGGGTGGTTTGATCCAAGGCCGCTTTGATCCGCGCCACTTTACCGTTCCAGGTTCGGTGTGGTTCGGTTTCTGAAAACCGGACCTCTGCCTTCAATCCGTTTTTGGAGGCAGTCTCGTCGGGAAACCAGGTCAAATCTCCCACCGGAATTTTTATCTCGATGTCGAATGCCCCGGCCCGGTAGATGCTGCCCACCGGCTGGCCCATACTCAGGTACCGGCCGGTTTCCACGCTCTTTTGCGTTACCCAGGCTTCGTAGGGAGTTTCGATCCGACAGCGCTCCAGATCCAGCTTGGCCTGTTCCCAGGCCACCCTGGCCATCTCCAACTGGCTCTGCAACCGGATACGATTGGGACCGATAAGGGCCAGTTGGTTTTCCAGGGTCTGAAGTCGTTCCCGGCTGGTGAGATATTGACGATCAGCTTTATCCAGCACGCTCTGGGCGGTCATACCCTTGCCGGCCAGTTTCTTCAGCCGCTTGACCTCCGCCAACGCCAGCTTCACATCCGCCTTGGCCAGTTCCAGGCTCTCGTTGAGATTGAGAACATCCTGATCAAGGCGCTCTAAATCGGCCTGGGCTTGGCGAATGCCCACCGTTGCCCGTCGCACGGCCAGTTCGTAGTCTTGCGGGTCGATGGTCACGAGGACTTCACCGGACCTGACGAAGCCGCCTTCGATGAAATCCGGATGTAGGGCCACCACCTCCCCGCGCACCTGGGCCACTATTTTCAAGGCTTCCCGTGGAGCAACCGTTCCGTATGCCTCTACAACCATGGGCAAGCTTTCCGATCGGGTGGCGACGACCTCCACCAAGCGGCCGTTGGACACACGCTCCTGCTTTTCCGCCCGGGGCCGCAACTGAACCAGCAAAAAGGCAACGGCAACTGAAACCAGCAGCACCACCAGAACGCGAACGGTTTTAAACAGGGCGCCTTTCTTCATCGGGTCGTCCTTTTTATTAACGACAATTCTCCAAATGAGGATAAGGAAATGAAATCCTCAGATCGGACTATAGCCATTTTATGATAAATTCCTTGAAATATATTCATTTAACCAATCAGGCACCGGTTTTCAACGCCTTTTTGTATGGGCATTCGGTTGCCCCCATCATGCTTTAGCGGCCATCCATTATTCTCTTGACCCTATATCCAGATAAACAGCTCAATCCCGGTCTGCACCAAACGCTGTCCAGGGTCTAAAATAGACTTGAAGGGCAGAGAGAAATCCTACAATTGAACCCAGGTCCAAAAAAAGCTCTGGACATTCCTGTCCGTCGACGGTACAGTAAGAATGCAAAAAAATTCTGGACATCCCTGACGATCTTTTATATGAAAAAAATAGAAAAAAGCTCTGGACATTCAAACATGGCTTGGATACAGTAGAATCCAATCAACCTGTAATCTCTGTTACTCCTTATGCCACCGACATCCTCTGAAACCTTTTGTGGGCAATGGGTCAGCCCGGAACAAATCCAGGAGATAGGGGATATCGTTTCCCTGTTTCCCAAACTGACTCGCACTGAAATAGCCAACACCATTTGCGAACTATTTGCATGGAAGCGGCCAACAGGCAAATTGAAAACTGTCGAATGCCGACAATTTCTCGAACGCCTGGATGATGTGGGACTCATCAAGTTGCCGGCCTGCAAGACTCAATATACCAGGCCGTGCCAAGTCCGAATCGCAACAACCAACCGAACCAACGCCCGGCCGATTCTTTCCGTGAAACTGAGTGAGCTGTCGCCGATTACACTGCACCGAGTCACAGATTGCAGGCAGCGAAAACTCTGGTCCGAATACTTGGACCGCTACCATTACCTGGGCTACCGGATCCCCTTTGGCGCCCAACTGCGATATTTCATCGAAGCCGGAGCCGATCAGACTCGGCTGGGATGCCTCCAATTTTCCAGTCCGGCCTGGCGCATGGCGGCCAGGGACCGTTGGATTGGATGGAGCAATGAAGAGCAGCGCAACAACCTGCAGAAAATTGTCAACAACAGCAGGTTCCTGATTTTTCCTTGGGTGAAGGTAAAAAATTTAGCCAGTACGGTTCTGAGTCTGGGAGCAAAAATCGTACCGGTGGACTGGCTTGACACATTTGGATATCGGCCGGCCCTCATGGAGACCCTGGTCGATAAAAAACGCTTTCCCGGTACGTGCTACAAGGCCGCCAATTGGGTTTACGTTGGTGAAACGACAGGGCGGGGGCGCATGGATCGAGAAAACAAACGAACCGGAATGGCGGTTAAGGATATCTACCTTTATCCGCTGTCGAAACGGTTTCGGCAGGAATTGATGCAATACTGAACGCGATAAAGCAACTTGTTGATAATATCGTTTCGAAGAGAAGTTTATACCTTTTAATACAATAAGTTAAAACTCATCTCACCTGTAATTGGAAGGGCAGAGCTATATCTACATGGAACCAGACCGAACAAATCCCACGATATGCTAACCACAAGTGAACGGGAAAAATCGAATCAAGAGGCCGGGCCGGGAATCCGCGCAAGGCTTTTGAAAGGAATCGGTGCACAAGGCTTCTCCCAATCCGTGCAGATCTTCATTCGCCTGGCAGAGGTGCCCTTGTTGCTGGGTTATTGGGGTACACAATTATATGGCGAATGGCTGATGCTGGCAGCCATACCGTCCTATCTCAGCATTGCCGACGGTGGGTTTGCCGGAGCCGCCTGCCGAGAGATGACCATGCGTAGCGGCGCCGGTGATCGCAACGGCACGTTGGTAGTTTTCCAGAGCACGTGGATATTACTCATGGTAGTCTCCGTGATCGCGGTTCCATTGGCATCCGGCTTCGTTCATTTCGCGCCTCTTGGAGACTGGCTCGGGTTTTCGGCCATAACCGCCATTGATGCAAAAAAGACCCTATTTCTTCTCATTTTATTCGTACTGGTCGGCTTTCAAATCGGATTGCTCAACGGCGGTTTTTGGGTTGCAGGATGTTATTCAAAAGGTATGTATTTTATCGCATTGACGCAAGTTTTAGAGTTCGGCGGTATCGCTGCTGCTGTATCACTGGGAGGCGGTCCGATCCAGGCGGCTAGCGGATATCTTTGTGGGAGACTTCTGGGTACCGGAATCATGTGGTTCGGTCAGCGGCGAGTATGCCCCTGGCTTCACCATGGATTAACCAACGCTTCGTTTGCAGAGCTTCGACGGCTTACAGCACCAGCAATTGCTTCCCTTTCCTTCCCCATTGGAAACGCTTTGAACATCCAGGGTATGCGGCTGGTCGTCGGTGTTATCCTCGGCCCGTCAGCCGTGGCTTTGTTTGTGCCTATGCGCACACTAAGCCGCATCGTCATGCAGCCAGCAAGCATCGTCAATAGATTGGTAGAGCCCGAGCTAGCGCTATCTCACGGTGCCAAAGACAATTCTCTTTTCAAGCGTCTTTTCACAAAATCCTGCCAAATCACACTGTGGGGATGCCTTGGAGCCTCTCTATTCGTGGGGCCGAGTGCGCACTGGATCTTTTCAACATGGACGAACGGTAAAATCGAGCTGCAATGGCCAACATTTATCATCCTTCTTGGTGGTGTTGTGATCAACAGCCTCTGGTATACGGCCTTGATGGCCTCTTACGCAATAAACCGCCATGGTCGTATCGCAATGTGCTATGTCATAGTGTATGGAATCGCTGCTTTCGGTTTTGGTTTCCTCGGAGCAACCAGTTGGGGACTCGGAGGCGTGGCGATAGTGCTCCTTCTAACGGAAGCCACAATGGCCGTAATCGTAGTGCGCCCTGCCCTGCAGATGTCAGGCGTTAAGTTCAGCCAATGGGCCAGTACAATTATGCGCCCACCCGTTGATATCTTTGGTTTCAACTCATTATTTAGGCGGATAAGGATGAAAGTTTCATCCTAAAGATTGACAGGAAAATAAACACTCAAATTATTTTGCAATTTGACAGGTTATGAACCAGAACCTCCGCATCCTTTACTTAGGACGAAATTCCGGCACTTCCTGTCACCGGGCAGAAGCATTGAGGCGACTCGGGCATAGAGTAGACATTTTAGACCCATGGGATTTTTTTCCGAAGAACAAGATGGTTAAAAAGGTTATAGGAAAGCTCGTATACGAGGCGGGTCCCACCTGGATAGAACCCTACATACGGCAACGACTTGCAGCCAGCCTCAAGGGCCGTCATTATGAGGTGTTGTGGAGTGACCAATGCGTGCTGATCGGCTCAACGACAGCATTGAACTTGCGTCACCATTCAGATTTCATGGTTTCTTATTCAATTGATGATCCTTTTGGCACCAGGGATAGAAACAAATTTTTACTTTATCGCAAATCCCTAAAACTATACGATCTCGCAGTTGTCGTCCGCGAACCGAATATAACCGAAGCTTACTCGCATGGTGCTCGCAAAGTTTTGCGTGTCTTCATGTCAGCAGATGAAAAGGCCCATCTTCCTTTGATGTTAAACCAGGAAGAAAAAGCTCGTTGGTCAAGCGAGGTGGCCTTCATAGGCACTTGGATGCCGGAGCGGGGTCCGCTTTTATCCCGCCTCATTGAACTCGGAGTACCTATAACGTTATATGGCAACCGGTGGCAAAAGGCAAAGGAATGGCCAGTCATCAAAAAAGCCTGGCGGGGTCCCGGATTGACGGGTGATGACTATGTCAAGGCCATCCAGGCCGCGAAGCTATGTTTAGGCCTGCTTTCCAAAGGAAACCGAGACCTGCATACAAGTCGATCCGCGGAGATTCCTTACATCGGCAGTCTTCTTTGCGCCGAACGCACCGCGGAACACGTTGAAATGTATCATGAAGACAAAGAGGCCGTCTTTTGGAGCAGCCCTGAGGAATGTGTTGCAAAATGTTTTGCGCTTCTATCCGACCGGTCCAATCGAAAAGCCATTGCCCAGGCCGGCCGCAAACGCTGCCTGACCAATGGCTTGCTTAATGAATCCATTATGGAGACAATCCTTAACACGCTTTTCGAACAGGAACGGGTACCGTTACATTCACTCGGCAAATCGGAAAGTCATCTGCCATGCGCCCCATCCAACTAGATTCGTGGCGGCTTACACCGGCCACCCGCCAAGGCCGACTATTAGCAAAAGGCGGGGGTATCTTCACTGTGCTCGTGTGCGTCCTGCACATTGCGATAGGCGCGGATCCCCTCGTAGCATGCCTTGCAGGTCTGGCAGTAATAATCAGTATCTATCCTATCGCCATCCATGGATTTTTAAATATTGGGGCTGTGTTGATTGCCATGGTTGGCTTTCGATATGTCGGCTTCCCATTTTTTGCCAAGCTCACCATGGGTCAGCCTTTGGATACCTACCTGCTGGATCCTGCAGGATCATTTTGGGTTGTTTTATTAGGGCTTCAGGGCTACCTATTTGCCTTTTCAGTGGCTTCAAATCTTCCAGTCGGCCGACCGGCCCTTAAACTTGTGACCAGCAATGCGACATTGGCTCGAATTTCCTTTCTTGCAGCGATCATCGGCATAATGGCCAACTTATCCGTAGCCTTTCGGGCTGGGGAGCAATACACTGGACTCACTGTTGCCGAGTTCTTCGTGCCATTTCTCCACCTTGCCTTGATCAGTGCCATTGCGAGGGTACTTCAGGCCACTGAAAAACGGCGAGGCCTTGATATGTGGATTATCTGCCTATTAATCGCGGAGATTGCTTTTGCCATGGTTAAAAATTCACGCATGGCCTTAATGGAAACTTTTCTGTGTTTCATAGTAACAGTGATTAGCTTTGAAGCGAAAATCAGATGGAGGCAGTTCTTATTTACGGTTTTCGCAATAGTGATGGTGATCATATTTGCCACACCTGTTTTCTTGTATGTGAGAGATTCACGCGATGACCTTTCATGGACTCAACGTATCGAAGCAACCCTTGAGATGGTATTGAAATGGCCGGAGGCATTTGCCGAATATCAAGAATACAGAGACCTGGCGAATCGATCAGGGTGGCACCTCAACTACTATGGGAGTCCTCAGAACATCTTTGAGCGTACGACGCTAGTAAATCATGTGGACGTGATTAAGGCCGGGTCGGACATATACGGTCCTGTGGGACTGGAAGACATGAAATTATGTCTGAAAAGGGCCATGCCAAGAGCACTTTCGCCCGACAAGCCTCGCGAATACAGCCAAGGCTCGTGGCTGTATGAAAAGATCGGCCTTTCAAACCAGGGGCCCTTCGCAACGGCCCCTTTGATTGGCACGGGCTATGCGGCCTTTGGTTGGGCCGGTGCCTTCTTTTATCCTCTTGTCCTTGGCTTGGCCTGGTTTCTCATCGTTAAAAAGATTTCCGGCTGGCATCTTCAAGGCAACGTCTGGGCCATTTACCTGCTCCTCCGCATACATAATCAGTTTGTTGAAGGAGCCTCTGATGCATATGTAGTGAACGTCCTCAGGAGTCTTCCACAGGATCTATTTTTATTATGGCTTATTGAAATTTTTGCTAGAGGTCGCTTCCTTCATCCATGGCGAAAAATGGCTGTATAGGCTTATAGAAGAAAATTGCCTTACGTTTTTCTACGGAACCTGTGCATGAAAGATATTCAACCGAGTCTTTCATTTCCCACTTTTATACGGGACATTTCCTGCTTTGAGAATGCTTCACCATGATGCCCGAAATTTCACAGCGGAGGGTAAAACGGGTTCTTGTTTACCGGCTTGGCTCAATGGGCGACACTATCGTCGCATTGCCCAGTCTGCGCTTAGTGGCCCAAGCCTTTCCCAAGGCGCAGCGTTGGATGCTGACAAACTTTAGGGTTTCGGAGAAGGCCGTTCCTATGGCTCAACTCCTCGAAAATACAGGACTGATACATGGTTACATTCAATATCCTCTTAAATTGAGCAACCCTTGTGTTCTGGCAGCACTATTGAGGCGCATCCGTTCAATGCGTCCGGAGATCATGGTATACCTTGCCGAGCCTCGTGGGTTAATCCAGATTTTACGTGATGTAATCTTTTTTAAACTGTGCGGCATACAAAAACTTATCGGCGTTCCGTATATGGGGACATTGCAGCGACCAGCGCGGATGGCCAACGATTCTTACGAATACGTGGGGTCTCGCCTTCTTCGCTGTCTACAGTCTTTAGGTAAATTTAACATAAAGGACCCATCCGCCTTTGATTTATATCTCACACCATTTGAGCACGCTTCGGCCGAGACGGCGCTGAAGAGTATTGGAATAAACAGATCTTTCATCGCGGCAAGCATTGGCGCCAAGGTGGATGTGAAGGATTGGGGTGATGAAAACTGGAGTTTATTGTTTGCTAAATTAGGCAGAGAACTGAAAGGGTGGTCGCTTGTCATGGTTGGTTCAGCAGATGAAAGAAAACGCACCTCCCAGGTACTCAGGAGCTGGCCGGGCAATAGCCTTAATTTGTGCGGCCAGTTGAGCGTACGCGAATCTGCTGCGGTTCTTTCACTAGCCCACACCTATGTGGGACACGACTCCGGCCCAATGCACCTTGCCGCGGCTGCCGGAACCACTTGCGTTGCCATATTTAGCTCAAGAAACATGCCCGGAGAATGGTTTCCCCCCGGGGACCGACACACCCTGCTTTATAGGACCGTTAGTTGCATGGGGTGCCGACGTGAAGTATGTGAAGACTTAAATAAAAGGTGTATCCAGTCCATCTCCGTTGATGAAGTCTTTGGTCATGTATTGCGGGTTCTTAACACCGAATGCCCTTCGAATTAATACGGCGCTCGAAACATCGTCTCTATGTTACAGCCCAAAAACAGAATGACGCCAACACTGGTTATGCGTGAAGAGCTTTTCAGGGTCTCCAAACTATTCCGTTTGGCGAATCGATTGTTTCGGGAATTGAAAGGGGTGTATAGAATTGGTGGAAAGCGTATTTTTTTTTTGTACTTGTCGGCAGTTTTCAGACGCATCCCTAAAATCATCAGAGAAACCAGCTTGAGGCCTGCTGATAAGTTGATGGTCAACAAGACACTCTGTCTCACCCCCCTCGGAAAAGAAGTGAAGGTAGATGGAAAACATTTTGGCCTTGTTCGGGAAATATATTGCTCCAACTGTTATTTCCCGCCGTTGCCTGGTTTTATAGTACAGAACAATGATAGGGTTGTAGACTTGGGATGTAATGTGGGGATATTTTCAATGCTGTCCGCAAAATTCGCCCAACAGGTGATTGCCGTAGATGCCCAATCAAGATTGTTGACGGATTTAAAAGCAAATCTCGCGCAAAACGATTGCATGGAAAAAGTAACTTTCCAATTGGCGCTCATTGGTTCAAAAAGCGGCGTTTTTTCAGACCCAAAGAAGCTAACGGCTGCTTCACATTATGGCGCCCCCCCACCCATGGTGTCAATGAATGATCTCTGCGAATTTCAACAAACGGACCGAATAGATTTTCTCAAGATAGACATCGAGGGTTCTGAATTTGATTTGTTTTCCATCAACACACAGTGGTTGGAGCGGGTAGGAAAAATCGCCATGGAAGTCCATCAAGATTATGGCGAATTGGATGCTATTATTGGAGTGTTGAAAGCTTGGGGGTTTAAAATCTGGATTCAAGATAAAAAAGGCCTGTTTGTTGATACGTTAGAAGATTCAACGGGATACCTTTATGCAAGTCGCGCGCATGAAGGTTGTTAAAACAGTCACACACTTGATTGAGTCAATAAATCTGTTTCAAAATTCTCATCGACTTCAAATGTCCGTTCCATATTGGTCGTTTTTCCTTCTCCTTGCCACCGTCTTAAACTGCTTTTAACATTTATTAAAGTATATTTTCTTAAATAATGTCAAAAACTAAACCGCCAGGGATAACTGCTGTTGTCCTGACATATAATGAAGAGAATAACATCAACCGCTGCTTGGCCCGCCTCTCATGGGTCGACCGTATAGTTATCGCAGATTCAGGCAGCACCGATAAAACCCTGGAGATCGCTGAAAGCGTAGGTTGTGATATCTACGTCAACCCCTGGTCCGGATTCGCTTCCCAACGCAACTGGGCCCTTGAGAACACGGAAATACGTACACCTTGGGTAATATTTGTTGATGCCGACGAGGAAATTACATCGGATCTTCAATTAGAAATGTGCGAAACGCTGTCGGTTACCACCTGCGATGCATTTTATCTTTGCTCCAAGGTGATGATGTTCGGCAAATGGGTCAAATACAGTTCCAATTTTCCGGTCTGGCATCCCCGTGTCGTTCGATTCGGCAGGGCATGTTTCAAAAACGCAGTCACCGGCCACGGTGAAACATGGGAGCTTAACGGTGACACCGGCTACCTCCAGGAGCCATACATTCACCACAGTTTCTCAAAGGGCATCAGGTACTGGTTTTCTAAACACAACCGCCTGTCAGATATCGAAAGCGCCGCCTGTCTGGGAAAAAGAGAAATCTTTTCTGATTTACACACCTGCCTTTTTGTCAAAGATAAGCATCGGAGACGGCAGGCGTTACGGGCGCTCTCCTATAAATTCCCCTGTCGCGCTTTGTTCCGGTTTCTACATCAATTCGTTTTGAAAGGAGGTTTTCTGGATGGGGCTGCTGGGTGGACTTATTGTACGCTGTATTTTGCCTATGAAATCATGATATCTGCCAAGGTTAGAGAAAAAAAATTTCACGTTTCATCCAGCTACGACTGAACGACTACCTTTCCTTCCTCCCATGCATATCACTTTTGTGACTACCCATTTCCCTCCCTCCAGCGGATTTGGAGGTGTTTGCGAATCAAGTCATGGTCTTACAAGAGCCCTGGCCAGGGCCGGTGTTACTGTCGATGTGGTAACCAGCGATGCGACTATGGGCTCAAGAATACCTTTTGGTGATTTTGCCGAAGTGGAAGAACCGAATCTTCGTATTTTCCCCTTTACGTATTTAGCCAGCGAAAAAAGCTGTTTCTCCTATCATGCGATACGCGTTTTGCATAAACAGGTACCCAAAAGCGACCTTATTCATGTAAACGGTATATTCACCCATCCGGTTACACTTGGTGCGTGGTTCGCACGACGCCGGCACAAACCGCATTTAATTGCAACCAGAAACGGTTTGGATCCTTGGCTCTTCAACATCAGGCGCCTTAAAAAAAAAATGGGGTTTAAACTATACGCCAAAAGAGATCTTGAAGGTGCCGATTGCATTCATGCCACCGCCCTGCAAGAAGTAAAGGCTTGTCGAGCATTCGGTTTGAATGGGCCTTTCACGATAATCCCCAATGGCATCGATCCGCTCCAATACCAGCATCTACCAGCACCTGATGTTGCTGAGAAACAATGGCCGAAGCTGCATGGAAAAACCGTCGTATTGTTTCTTTCGCGTCAAAGCCCCCAAAAGGGACTTGATTTGCTCATTTCCGGGTGGGATGAGGTCAGGCAAAGACATCCAGAAGCGTTGCTGGTTATTGCAGGCCCTGATTATATGGGATTTTCAAGCAAAGTGCAGCGATGGGCGCATCGGTCTGCCGATCCAGACTCAATCCTGTTTGTCGGTGGCGTCTGGCGGGAAGACAAATTGGCGCTTTATTCCCGCGCAGATCTGTTCGTTCTTCCGTCCTATTCCGAAAACTTCGGTAATGTTATTGCGGAAGCACTTGTTTGTGGGACGCCGGTAGTAACGACTCAGGCAACACCATGGAAGGACATCCAAAAGACGAATTGCGGACGATGGGTTCCTGTAAACAGGCAGGCCATCATGAAGGCGCTTGGCGAGTTGATCAGCATGTCGGATGATGATCGTCGGGAAATGGGCCGGCGGGGTAAAAAGCTGATCATGGAAAATTTTACCTGGGATATCGCCGCCCGTAAAATGATGACCGTCTACAGCGCGCTAATCAATGGAGGGCGTATCCCACGGCATCCCCAACCATTTGCCTGTTCAAGATAATGCGTTGAAAATAAATTTTTCTTTATTGCTCTTGCGCCTTGAAAAAATCATGCACGTGATCTTGTCACCACGACTGCTCAAGGCGCTTTATGCACACCGGGTACTTGCCGGAACTGAGCATCGCTCCATCCTTAAAACGCACCTTGTGACGGTGGTCGATGTAGGCGCCAACCGAGGCCAGTTCGCCCTTGCCGCCAGAAAGTGGGCAAATAAGGCTACGATTATCTCTTTCGAACCCCTTGCCGATCCCGCAGACAGGTTTCGAAAAGTATTTCAAAATGATCCTGGAGTCACCCTTTTTCAGGCAGCTGTTGGACCACGGGCCGGCGAAACGACCATCCACGTGTCTGCCGCAGACGACGCCTCTTCCCTTCTTCCCATTGGACCGCTACAGGAGCAGCTGTTTCCCGGCACCAATGAAATCAGGGCAGAAGCAATAAGAATAGGGCCACTATCCGATTTCATTGACCATGAGGCAATTGTATCGCCCGCCATGCTCAAACTGGACGTGCAGGGATACGAACTGGAAGCGCTTCGCGGTTGCGAGGAATTGCTGGGCCGATTTTCCTACGTCTATGTCGAGTGCTCGTTCGTTGAGCTGTATGTCGGCCAAGCCATGGTGGATGACGTCATTGTCTGGCTGCATGAGCGTGGATGGGTTCTCAGCGGTGTCTACAACGTAATCAAAGAACATCGGGGAAGAAGTATACAATCCGACTTTTTGTTCAGAAACTCCTACCTTGGGCAATCAACAGTAACATAATTGGTGAGAGATAGTTAATGCGCATCGCCATAAATGACTATGCCGGCTTTTCGTTCCCTCTGGAACTGAGCAGAGAGTTGTCCAGGCGCGGGCATCAGGTTCTACATCTATATTCCGGGGCCAGTGGCGGCCCGAAGGTTTCAGCCCAGCTTGATGGTGAAAAAAGACTGTGTATCGTCAATCTCGATGCAGGCCGCGTTGACAAAGACAATTTTTGT
Source organism: Desulfosarcina widdelii (assembly GCF_009688965.1). Lineage (GTDB taxonomy): Bacteria > Desulfobacterota > Desulfobacteria > Desulfobacterales > Desulfosarcinaceae > Desulfosarcina > Desulfosarcina widdelii. The sequence goes on from NZ_AP021875.1 coordinate 3,248,139, forward strand.
AAAAGATGGAGACAGGAACGCCATTATGGCGTCGTAGCGACGGCAAAATTGAACCAGTGGCGGCCAGATCTTGTCATATCCGCCAACACCCCCTTGGAAGCGCAGAAGAAAATTCTTTGCTGGGCTAGCAAGCACTTCATTCCATCAATCTTCTGGCTCCAGGATCTGTTGAGCATTGCTGTAAAATCGATACTTTCCAATGTTAATCGAGTGCTGGGCCGCCTGGTCTACGGCTACATGAATCGAATCGAAATCGACCTTCTGACCCAGGCCGACCATATCATTTCGATTACCGATGATTTTTACCCCTATTTGAATGCCTGGAATATCGATCCAGCCAAAGTGAGCCTGATACCCAACTGGGGTCCGATCGAGCAGATCCCCGTGCTGCCCAGAAAAAACCGATTCTCCGCTCACCATGGCCTGGATGAAAAATTTGTCGTTTTGTATTCGGGCACATTGGGGAAAAAACAGGATATCCATCTGATTGCCGATACCGCAGATGGGCTGGCCGATGACGGTGACATCCTTTTCGTTGTCGCCACCGACGAGCGCGGGCATAGATTACTCAACCGCCAGGTGGATGGAAAAGACTTTGCAAATCTTCTCCAACTGCCGCTTCAACCCGCGCAGATGTATCCATACCTGCTGGCCTCCTCGGATGTAACAATAGTGACCCTTGACCGGTCGGCCGGCAACTATTGTGTGCCGTCCAAGCTGTGGTCGGCGTATTGTGCCCAGAAAGCCTCGGTCGTTGCCGTTGGTAAACACAACCTGTGTGCACGAATTACTGATCAAATCGGTGCCGGAAGCGTAATTTCTCCAGGATCGGTCGATCAATGTGCAGCGGCCATAAGAAGATTGAAAAGAAACCCCTCATTGTGTGTTGCAATGGGAGCCAACGCCAGGCGGTATGCCGAACGCTGCTTTCCCATATCCTCGATTGCGGACAGGTTTGAAGCCGTAATCGACCATATTGCGATGCACTGATTCAAGCTCTTTTCTGCGCCACCCATACGGTCACTACGTTTGATTCTCCACCCTCTGAGGGTGCCGAAAAAACATCGTATATTCTCCCTTTCGATTCATAAACCCAAACGAGGTACCGAGATGGAAAACGGGAATTCAAGACTCCTGTTCATCACCGATCTGGTCATCATGTTCGCCTGCTTCTTCTTTGTTTTTAAGTACTACACGGGCGGAACCATGGTCCCTTTAAAAGGCAATATCCTGATGGGCCTCATTGTCATTTACTGGTTTTTGATATCCGTCAATTCCAATATTCTGCGGATCAATCGCCTGTCGAACATCACTTCGGTCACAAAAGATATCCTGATCGCTTATTCGGTGTTGAGCACGATCACGATTGCAACTGTCGCCATTTTTGGTCAATTCAGACCCAACGACAAGCTGATCCTCTACCCGTTGCTTTTCGGAGCCCTTTCCTCAACCAGCCTGCGTCTATTGTACATGGTTATCAGCAAACACCGCCTGAAACTCGGTCATCAGCAGAAAGCTGTCGTGTTGATTGGCAGCGGAAACGCAGCCAAACAGATCATCGCCACTCTTCTGACCACCCCGGAGTTGGGATTTAGAATACAGGGGGTGTTGTCCGACAGCGACCCGGGCCTGCCCATCAGGGGATTGTATGCGGGCAAGCTATCGCGGTTTCCCGACATCCTGCGCAGCCATCGGATCGATGAAGTCATCATTGCCGAACCTTCAAGTAAAACGCATGCCATCAAGCGTATCATCGACCGATGTGAGGTGGAGGGGTTGCGATTCTGCATCGTCCCGGACTTTTATAATCTCATCCCCAAGTGGACGGTGCTCAACGGCCTTGGAAACCTGCCGGTCATTGCCGCACGCAACGAACCCCTCAACATCTTCAGCAACCAACTGATCAAGCGGTGCTTCGACGTAATCGTCTCCTCAATAGGCCTATTGGCTCTCTCTCCCCTGTTTTTGATTATTGGTGTGGGGATAAAAATCTCTTCGCCGGGGCCGATCCTGTTCAGGCAAAAACGCATCGGTAACAACAACGCTGAATTCACGCTCTTTAAATTTCGGAGCATGATCGTGCAACCACCGCAGGATTCCGATACGATCTGGACGATCCCCGATGATAAACGGATCACACCTTTCGGAAAGGCTATCCGACAAACCAATCTGGACGAACTGCCGCAGCTTTTGAATGTACTCGCCGGTGATATGAGCATCGTCGGGCCCCGGCCGGAGCGGGAACATTTCGTTGAAAAATTCAGCAGAGAAATTCATAGCTACCGTGTACGCCACCTGGTAAAATCGGGAATCACCGGTTTGGCCCAGGCGAATGGGTGGCGCGGGAACACATCCATCCAGAAACGAATTGAAAACGATCTCTACTACCTCGAACACTGGAGTCTCTGGCTCGATCTCAAAATTATCTTCATGACCTTTCTTAATCGAGAGGCCTGGAAAAATGCCATCTGATCTGCTTTTCTCGACTTATAGCCCCGAACTTCGAATGAATTGGGCCACAACCGTACAACAAACCCTTTCCACGTTTTGGCCATCATGACCTCTTTGCAACGGATCACCCTTTTCATAATCGCGACCATCCCCCTTCCCTTCGCGGCAGTCCAGCCATGGGTCTGGTCCGGCTATGGGTTCTTGATGGTCGTAGTGTTCCTCATTGGCTTGTGGACGCGACCTTTTACGGCACCTGTTCCGATCGGCAACCAGAAGAAAGCATTGGCGCTGTTTTTCATCTGGTCGCTTTTCCTGTGCCTGCCGATTCCGCCATCGATTCTATCCATCCTCAACCCGGCTCGGGCCACGACACTAAACGAGGCCTGGACGCTTACCGGCGACACCCCCACCTGGCAGGCCCTTAGCTACTTGCCAAGAGAGGCCTTGGCCTGGTGGACATTCCTGCTCAGCCTGGGACTATTCGGCTCCGTGCTCCACGACCTGTGCAAAGACCGAAGAATACTTCGGCGAGTGGTCTTCCTCATGATTGCGGTTGGGGTTCTTGAATCTATTTACGGATTGATTCAGGCCCTGGTACCTTCCATGGGCGTACTATGGGTCAATTATATCCAGGAATACATGGGCACCGCCCGGGGAACGTTTATCAACCGGAACCATTTTGCCGGCTTCATCGAAATGATCTGGCCCCTGGCATTGGCCGTCACCCTTGCCATGACAGGGCAGGCACGTTCCATCAAGGCGGCACTTGGATCGGACAGTCTCAATCGTCAGGCCTTGATGGCCCTGTGCATCATCGTATTTTTATTGGCGCTGATTCTCACCCGCTCCCGCGCCGGAATCATCAGCGGTCTTTTGGGATTTTTCGTCTTTTCGATCATGGCCCGTCCCGGCTTGCGCAACCGTCCCAAACAGACCCGTCTCTTACTGGGAGGCATTCTGATTCTTCTGAGTATCTACATCGCCACCGTCGGTATCGGTCCGGTCATAGACCGGTTTCTTTCCATCGGCAATGACGGCAGTTCGCGGCTCACCATCTGGCAGGACAGCCTATCGATTGTCAAAAATCATCCGCTGGGAATCGGTCTCGGCAACTACGAAAACACCTTTTCGGTTTACAACCAATCGCCGATATTCGACAAAACGGTTGCCCATGCCCATAACGACTATCTTCAGTTCCTCGTTGAAACGGGATGGATCGGCTTTTGCGCCCTGCTCACCGGATTTCTTCTTTTTCTCATCCAATGCGGCCGACGCATTCAGCACATCAACACACGAAAGGACCCGTTGCGTTTTTTCCTGGCCGTAGGTGCCTTCAGTGGAATCGTTTCAATTTCTGTTCACAGCCTTTTCGATTTCAATCTGCAGATACCGGCCAATTGCGTTTACTTTGTTGTATTGATCGCTATATTAGGGGCCTGTACTCGCCTCGAACCATCGAACGCCTCACAACGATCTCTATAAAAGATTGCGTTGGAGGCGAAAATCCTATTCTGAATTATAGGTTGCGGTTCCTGAATTCATCTGCCCGATTTCAGAACAACCATTCATCCAGGACCATGCCTGGAAGATCGGCAATTATCGACGGAATGATCGACCTGCATTGCCATATTCTGCATGCCATCGATGACGGGCCCGCGACGATCGAGGAAAGCGTTCAAACGGCTGCGGCTCTCATAGAGACCGGTTATGGGTTGGTGGTGGCCACACCGCATATGATCCCGGGCACGGCCTGGATGCCACCGATCAACCACGTTAAATCGCGGGTGAGGCAGATAAACGAAGCCATACGGCTCGCCGGAATGGAATTGGAAATCCTTTCCGGCATGGAGATCGCGCTGGACCCGCTGATTCCCGATCTCTTGGATGACGGCCGTTTGCTGCCATTGGGCAACTCTTCCTGTCTGCTGGTCGAGCCCCCGTTTCAACAACTGCCACCGGGCTGGCGACAGCTGGTTTTTACCATTCTGGCCAAGGGGCACACCATTCTGATGGCACATCCCGAACGCTGCCCGCAACTGTCGGCCAACCCGAAATGGATTGAAGACCTCATCCAATCAGGCGTCTACCTGCAGATCAACTGGGGAAGTTTCCTCGGTCATTACGGGAAACCGGCGAAAAGGGCAGCGATCCGCTGGGCGCAAACCGGTTGGATTCACTGCCTGGCAACAGACAGCCATCATCCTGGCAGGCGTCATTTTGCGGGGATGCAAAAGGCCGCGGTCAAGCTGGCCGAAATGATCGGCGAGGCAAATTTATGTCAGCTTACCCACGACAATCCGCAGCGGCTTCTCCGCGACGAACCGTTGCATCCGATGGTTGCGTCAGGGCGAATGAAAAAGCACTGGTGGCGGTTCTGGTAAACGCCCCATACCCATTTTTTCTTTTTGTGACGGGCGGTGAACCCACTTCTAAAGCCAACGGACTTGAATTTGAGAATTAAAGTGCAAAGAAGCATTCCAATGCGGCTTGTTATCAGCATGGTCCTGTTGGCATTGGCATGCTGGTCGATCAAAACCGCATGGCCGCTTCGAATCGTTCACCAGGGCAATTTTGCCTTCACCAAAGAAGAATCTCGCCGCTTCGAAAAATACGCGGACGCGCAGTATGCCTATGGCATGCAAAGTTGGATGGATCAGGATCCGCAAACAGCGGTCGGCTTTTTCCGAAAGGCCATTTCCCGGAACGTTCTGCACATGGATGCCTGGCTCAGGTTGGCTGAGGCCGAGGCCGCGTTGGGACGAGAGGAGAACGCCCGTTCCATTCTGGTTTTCACCACCGATATGACCGATCGGGTCCTGCACTGGAAGTGGGCCCAGATGGTGTTGGCCCTCCAACTGGACGTGGACCCAATTTTCTGTCACAACGCCAACGATCTGCTGACCCGCAAGGTACTGGAAAGAGATACGCTCCAGTTGTTGCACACCCATTTCAACGGCGACAGTCAGGCCGTTATTGCCGTCCTGGAGCCGCAGCACCTGGCAGGCTATCTGGACTGGCTGATCGGTTGGGGTATGGCAAAAGAGAGCCAGGCGGTATGGCGGGCCATGACCGCACAATGCACTGCGCCGACCGACACCGCCCTGCGTTACGCCCATTTTTTGATCGGCCATAAACGCATCCGTTCCGCTATGGACATTTGGCAGCAATATACGAATCCCACGAACGCTTTGACCAATCCGGGATTCGAAACCAGGATCACCGGTCAGGGCTTCGACTGGCGGTGCCAAGATGAAAAAAATGGTCATTGGGAGATAAAGCGCGTCTTTTCCGAGAGCACCGAGGGCAACTACTCCCTTCAAATCCGTTTTGCCGGCAAGGCCAACGTCGTTTTTCACCATCTCTACCAGATTTTCGCCGCAGCCCCCACGCAACGTTACCGTCTCACCTATCAATGGAAAACCAGAGGTATCACGACCGATCAGGGGCCTTTTGTGGAAATTGTCGGCTACGACGGAAAGGGACTTCAGCAAAATGGCCCCATGATGACCGGCTCCCACGGATGGCGTCAGGAAGTCATTGACTTCACCATGCCCGTGGACTGCCACGCAGCCGTCGTTCGTCTGCGGCGCCGGAAAAGCATGCGATTCGATTCAAAAATCCGTGGTCGGCTCTGGGTGGACGACTTCCAACTGGAACAAGTTCAGAACGATCCGCAGGAAAAACCCGCTGCGCAAAGGGTCCGGCTGTCCTCTTTAAAAAGACAAGCCGATCATTGATGGGCTCGGCTGAAACGTTACTCAAAAGCACAATCCTCATCCGCTGGCATTGCCGCCTGTTGGAAAATATCAGGGTTGATTTCAGACCTTCATCAGAAAATAAAACCTGCGAGGAAATCCTATGACATCTGAGCGAATCCAACCCATCGACGAGTCCAGGATGCCGGTGCCGCCGGAGTACGGCAGCCACCTGCTGCCGGCCGGCGCCCAGCAACAGGCTCATTTCGAATGGCAGGAGACCGAAGAGGTCCAGCTGCGGGATTATCTCGATGTGATCCTCCGCCGAAAATGGCTGATCGCGACCGTACTCATGCTGGTTTTTCTGTCGACACTGATTTTCACTCTGGCGGCAACCCGAATTTACGAGTCCTCGGCCGTTATCGAGGTAAGCCAGCAAACGCCCCACGTGACAACCTTTCAGGAAGTGCTGGGGTCCGAGATTCAGGCCAGGGAGTTTTATGAAACCCAGGTGGAACTCATTGGCAGCAAGGCGATGATCGATCGCGTGATCGACAAACTCGATCTGTTGGCCCACCCGGTGGTCAAAAAAACCGTTTTTGGCGACGGCCGGGACGGAATCCTGAATCGATTGAGCCGTGTGTTGAAGTCGCTTGTGGGGAATGTGTTTGGCGGTCAGATCCAATCCGCAGTTTCCGGAGATATCGCCGCCCATCAACGGGTCGCCGAATATATTTCGGAGAACCTGGCAGTAACGCCCAGCCGGAAATCCATGTTGATCAACGTTGCTTTCCGTTCTCCCGACCGCCACCTGTCCCGGTCCGTGGTCAACGCGCTGATCGAAGATTTTATCGGTTGGAAGATGGAGTTGAAGGTCGAGGCCTCCGGCATGGCTCGGGATTTTCTGATGATGCAAATGGACCGGGCCAAAATCAACCTGGAACGGGCCGAAGAGCGTTTGAACGACTTCGCCAAACACGCCGGCATCGTTTCCCTCGATGCCCGCATCAACAGCATCTATCGACATATGGAGGAGTTGAACGCTTCCTTTGCCAAGGCAGAGGCCGACATGATCGCCAAGGCGGCCGTCTATGAGCAGGCGGTCAAGGAAGGGCCGGCCAATCTACCGCAGGTGCTGGGCAGCGATCTGATTGCCAGCCTGAAGAACAGGTATGCCGAACTCAGCGCCCGTTACGAGGAATTGAAGACCACCTTTCACGACGGCTATCCCAAGGTAAAAACACTGAAGTCGAGCATGGACAATATCGCCGCCCTGATCGCCGCCCAGGAGGAGGGCATCTTCCTGTCCATTGCCAACGAGTACGAGTCGGCAAAAAAAATTGTCCGCGCCATGGAAAAACGGATCGAACACCAAAAGGCCCTGGTGCTCGATCTGAACGACCGCGCCACCCAGTATTCGATCATGGCCCGTGAAGTGGAAACCAACAAAGAAATTTACCAGAGTCTGCTACAGCGCGCCAAAGAAATCGAATCAATGGCAGGTGTCTCATCCAGCAACATTCAGATAGTCAATCGGGCCGCCCTGCCCCTTGAGGCCGTTAAACCGAACGTCAAACTCAATCTACTCCTGGCTGTGGTGCTGGGCCTGCTGGGAGGCATGGCATGCGCATTCACCGCCGAGTATTTCGCCGATACAGTGACCCACCCCGGTGAAATCAGCGACCGATTCCACATTCCCCTGCTGGGAACGATTCCCCAGGCCAAACCGGATAAATTGGGGTTGGAGAAAGCCTTTTGGCGCCACCCCCGATCGGCATTCTCCGAGGCCATTCGTTCGGCAAGAGTTTCGGTGCAGCTTTCCGGTTCAGGAAACCGCAGCAAGTGTTTTCTCATCACCAGTACTCTCCCCAGTGAAGGAAAGACCACCATGGCGATCAATCTGGCGCTGAGTTTCGCTGCGGCGGGAGAAAAGACCGTGATTATCGATGTAGACCTGCGCAAACCCCGCCTGCATGAGGTTTTCGATCTCAAGCACCGCGTCAATGGCAACGGAGTTTCCAGTTTTCTGGCCGGCATAACCGGGAAGCTCAAAATCTACAACGGCCACACCCAAAAACTGAGTGTCATCCCTTCGGGACCGGTTCCCCCGAATCCGGCGGAACTGCTGGCTTCCCGTCGGTTCAGACTTCTGCTCGACGACTTGGTTGGACGCTACGACCGGGTCATCCTGGACGGACCGCCCCACATTGGCTTTGCCGACACTCTCATCCTTTCCAAAATCGTCGGCGGCATCGTTCTGGTCAGCAGTGTGGGAGAATCCAGCCGTGAAGCGATCGCTCACTTCAAACGATCCATCCAAAACGTGAATGGCGCGATTCTGGGCTGCATTGTGAACAAAGTCGATTTCAACCGGAAATATGGATACGGCGGCTATTACCAATCCTACAAGACCTATGCCGGGTATGGGCAGGATCAGGATGCCGCCCACTCATTTCCGCAGCGACTGAATTAAAGGCAATTCCATGATTGCCCATCGTCAAATGCAATTGCTGACCCGGTTTGTCAGGCAGGTTCAAAACCGTTTGGATACCCCGTCTCTCATCGTCATGATCGCCGCCAATGACCATTACCTGCGCCTGTGCCAGACCATTGTCAATCCAGCGGCCGCATCATCACCCTTTTCCAGGGAAATTATCGAACGGGTCTGCCGCAATCACGGTTGGCGTCTGAGGGATCTCCAGGAGAGGCTCGCGCCTGCAGCCAGGGCTCTCGGAATCGCATCCGCGAATGGAGGCAGCGCCGATTATTACCGGATACTCGGTATCCGGGAAACAGCCAGCCCGCGGGAAATCAAACAAGCCTACCGCAGCCGGGCGCTCCATCTGCATCCCGACACCTCGAGGGATACGAAAGACAGCGTCCGTCGTTTCCAGGAGCTCCACGATGCCTATCAAACTCTGCGTGATCCGGCGCTGCGAGACGTTTACGACGCCGGCCGCCGCCAGCGTTCACGGTGGCACGAGCATCCCATGCGGTTTCTTTCGGCCGACGGCCGAGCCACGCTCTACCTGTGGTATGTCGGCGGCCTGCTGGTGGTGTTTATTGTATTGTTTTTTGCATTGGATGCAATTTCGGCATCTTGAAGGTGGCACGAATGCCCGCATCCCAACAAAAATGCCGCCCGTAAGCGCCGCCGGTTTTGATTCCCAGGTGGCAGAAAGGGCGTTGAGCCAACAATTTCATTCTCAACAAAACAGGAGATCATGTCATGCATCGCTTTAGTAAAAAAGGGAAGGCCATCAGTCGGCTGGCACTGGCTCTAACGGTTTACATGATCGGTCAAAGCGTCGCCGTATGGGCCGGGTCGGATCGAATTTATCCCACGGGCAAGGTGACCTTGTTGCGGGGCGATCGCACCGTCGGGGTATACACCCGGGAAGCGCCGTTGCCGAACGGTACGATCCTGTCAACCCAAGGCCGGTGCGGCATCAAGTTGAACGATTTGTATCTGGTTGCCGAGGATCAGTGTGTTTTTTCGATAAACACCACCGGCCGGCAGCGGCACCTGTTTATCAGGCAGGGAAGCGTCTATTTTAAAACGCGCGGGATGAAGCACACCTTGACGCTCTTCACTCCAAATGGAGCAATCAGCGTCCAACGCATCCGACTCAACGCCGGCTTTGACGATGCCTTTCTCAAAGGCTACATCTCGGTGTCCGATGAGAGAAGCGAACTGGGCGTCGCCGAAGGCGGGTCCATGGATGTTTTTACCGATGACGGCCTGATGACCATTCCAGCGGGCAAGAAGATCATTCTGGCTCAGGCCGACATGGACATCGGACTGCCGGAAGAAGAACCGCCGGCCGCACGGGAGCCGCCGGAGACCGAAAAAGGCTGGTCCACCGGAACGAAGGTCGCCGTCGGCACATTGGGTGTCGGCGCCGTCGCCGGTATTCTGATGGGACTTGGCGGTGGCGGTGGGGGTGGCGATGGTGGTGGCGGCGGCGGTTCCGTCAGCCCGTCTGCACCCTGATGTCCAACTGAATGGAACATAGATCAGCGCCCGGACGTAAAAAAGCGTCCAGCAACAAAGGAGCAAACGCAGTGAACGACACCATGGCTTCAGATCCGCGCATCGAATGGATGCATCGGCAGCGAACGGCGGGAAGGATTTTACTATTATTGCTGGCGGCGGTCACCATTCTCGGTTCATGCGCCCCTCTTTCCACTCCTGCCAACGAAGAAACCGATAGCGAACCGGTGGCCGCATATTATCTGAAAGCGGATGAAATCAACCGGATGAATACGATGATTCTATCCCGGGCCCAGACGGTCTCCCCCCCTGGCGAATATCTATTAGGAGAGGGGGACCTGTTGCAGATCAGCGTCTTCGAGGCTGAAGAACTCGACTCTAAGGTGCGGGTCAGTTCCCGTGGGCTCATCAATCTGCCCCTGATCGAAACCGTTGCCGTAAAAGGGCTCACCGCCATCCAGGCCGAAGAGAAGATCGAAGCCCTCTACAGAGCATCGTATATCAAAAATCCCCATGTCACTATTTTTGTCGAAGAACATATCAGCCAGCGGATTACCCTGGTAGGGCAGTTCAAAATCCCCGGCACCTATGATTATCCGAGCAAGCAGCGATTGCTGGATGTGATCGCCTTGGGTGGAGGGATGAATGAAAAGGCCGGGCAGTTGGTTCAGGTTCGCAGATCCCGCTCCGTTTCGGGACAGCCGGATACCTTCATGATCGACCTGGATCAGTTGATCACACAGGGCAATACCCAACTCAATATAGAAATCAATGGGGGAGATGTTGTTTTTATCCCTGAAGCCGGCGTTTTTTTCGTGGATGGTTCCGTGAGACGTCCCGGCGCCTATGCCATCAAGCACCATACTGTAGTTCAGGAAGCTATAGTGGAGGCCGGCGGCTTTGAAACCTGGGCAAAAAAAGATGCAATTAAATTGCTCCGCGTGTTTGAAAATGGGGAGCGGAAGGTGATCGACCTTGATCTCAGTTTGTCGGATGTCCGGGAGATGGCTATCAACGACCGCGATATTCTGGTGGTGGAAGAAAGCGGTGCGGCCGGATTCATGAAAGGTTTCGGCGTGTCGTTTCTCGGCACCGGTTTCAGTTATTATGGGCGATAAATCGAATCAATCCGTTCAACCACCCACAGGAAATTCAACTTCCCTTTCCGATGCATTCATGCTGATGAGTTAGATGCATCAGCGGCAGCCTTCACACCAGAGATAGAAATTATCCTTTTATATTAAGGCCTTCTATTTTCAACTGTGGGCCACTTTGAAATTTTAAAGCCTCTGATTAACTTTTGATCTTGTTCACCGCAGATCGGCACTGAAGCGATACCCCTTGAATACTTTTCCTTATTTCAAGTTGTAAACGCTTCCGACCCTGCGGTAAAAGGATCAAACGTTTCTTGGAGGCTTTTTTTATGGTCTCTTGTCAGGTAAATCAATCGTCACCAATAAAAGCGACGCGCTTTTTTGACTCTTGATTAAATTCTTGTATATGATAGCCGACAAATGAACCGTTTCGATCCACATTTGGCTTTCACAAACAGGACGAAAACCGCCGAATATGTACCTCAGGCACTATCACTTAGAAAAAAAGCCCTTCGATTTAGCTCCAAATCCAACATTTCTATGGCTGGGGGAAAAGCACAATGAAGCCCTATCCACTTTGAAATATGGAGTTTTTTCAGATATGGGGTTTCTACTTCTCACCGGTGATGTGGGAGTGGGCAAAACCGCGCTGATCCATAGACTGATCAGCGAAATCGATCCTGCAACCATTGTTGCGTTCATTACAGATCCCGGGGTGAGTATCCACGATTTTTTCCGGCTTTTGTATAACGAATATAAAATTGACAAGGAATTCCGCAACAAAGCTGAATTTTTGATCGAGTTTGAAAAATTCCTGCGTCGATCTGACCAGGAGAACAAAAGCGTCCTGCTTATTGTGGACGAAGCCCAACGTCTAAGCCATAAGCTTTTGGATGAAATAAGAGTGCTTTCCAACATTGAACGAAACGACCGGAAACTAATAAACATTTTTTTTGTAGGCCAGCCTGAATTCATTGATCTGGTGACGGACAACAAAAACCGGGCCATCAGACAGCGGATTGCCATCAACTACCACATTCAGGCGCTGAATGAGGATGAAACCGGGCAATATATCACCCACCGGTTGAAAGTAGCCGGCGCCGTCCAACCCATATTCACGCCCGACGCATTTAGCGAAATATTTCGTCTAACCGATGGCTATCCACGCGCCATCAACATTCTTTGCAATCATGCCCTGATTGAAGGATATGCATCCGGCATCCAGACAATTGATGCAGAAACGGTCAGGAAATGCAAACAGGACGTCAACATAAGATCCGGCAAGACGGTAAAACATACCGATGTACAACGATCTCCAAAACCCGTCCTGCGCGAAAAAATGCCGCATCCTGCAGACCGTTCAACCGCCAGATGGGTATCGCCATGGCTGCTCGCCGGTATTTTGGTCGCCGCTGTGACGGCTTATTATTTTTTGAGATTCGAACCTCACTGGACAAATCGAAACAATACCCAAACGCAAATTGCGGAATCCATCCGACCACCGGAAAAAATAACGGAAATAGAGACATTACCAACACCTGAAAAAATTGAAATTTTTGTTTCAGCTCCAAAAATAGAAAAAATCGATCACAGCAAAGAAGCCAATGTAAAAGATAGACCGGCTTCCAGTGACCAACCACAGCCAATGATAATTGCCCGGGCCACCTCCCCACCGGTATCATCCCCGAAAGAGCCAGCAGAAACGGTCCCTCCGTCTATTGCAGCGCCTGCCTCACCGCCGGAGTGGTCCAATTGGCCTGACGCCGGAAAACAAGGAAAACGTTCTTATGGATATGATGGCCAGGAGACGCTTGATAACCGGACCGAAGATGCAACCGGAGACACGACCGCAACGGACCAGTCGGTCACAAGTCTAGAGGACGACGGTCAGCAGACCTTCTCGGAGAAAAAAATTGAAGGTTATAGTGGCAAAACAACCCAGGATAATAGGGGATCGAATCTGCAGGATGAACTCCCCCTCCAAAAGGAGGTTCCCAAGCCTGAAACATCAGCCGCCAAAGAAAAACCCAAGGACGAGGATGAGCCACCAACGCCGATAAAAGCGACCATCGAAAATTTAACAGCACAATTGCCTGCCGATCATAAGAATGACAGCCAATCGTTTCAATCTGATGAACCAGTGCCACCCTCAACGGGAATAATTGCTTTGGCTGGCAGTCAAACCAAAGCGCCGAAGAATAATATTACCCCGTCGGAAAATGCGGCCGTAAAACCAGATTCGGCGACTGCAAAGGAAAAGAATGCCGATGCGTCCAGCACCACCAAACCCCGAAGCGAACACCAGGAACAGTCCTCGTCCCTTGCACTGAAAGAAGGGTCCTTGAAACCAGCCGCTGTCGACCAGACGCCCTCACCTGAAACCGCGGCACCAGAAAAACTGCCTCCCGTCAATCTCCCTGAAACAACAATGGCGTCGAAATCGGACGCTCTACTTGAACGGCCGACGAACCGGAGTGGAGCCGGTTCGGCTCCGGTGGAGGAGCCGGATGTCAACCTTATGGAAGATCGGCTGCGTTCGTTTCTCAACTTGTATTGCAGCACGTATGCGGAAAAAAATTTGGACGGCTTTACTTCTTTTTTTACAGCCAATGCTTTGGAAAACGGGAAGCCGTTCGAGAGCCTCTTGCCGAAGTATAAAAGGAATTTTACCTATATCGATAAGATCCAATACCAAATCGAACTGCAGCAATTTACTTATGATAAAAGCGAGAAAATCGTCAAAATAGAAGGTGATTTCTTTCTGAAATGGCTGCCTTCCGGAAAAAATTGGCGGGAAAATTCGGGCAAGATTTTCATGGATCTTCAAAAAAACGGTTCTACATTTCTGGTGCAGCGTCTGAACTACTTCGGCCACCATTCCCAAAAAAAATAACCATCCTTACAAGAATTCCGCGAACGCTAACAGCTTGTTGAACACGATAGCGAATAAATCCCATTAGTGCCCTTTGTTCATCGGAGAGCCAATCTATCGAATCGAAATTGGCTTTTCAACGTTTTCTATTGGGGAGAATGAGCCTCTATGCATGGCGGTGGTCAGGAAAGGTGCGGTGGTACAGGCGGGTGAGTTCAAGGGGAGAGAAGGCCGTTCTTTTTCTCAGGGACTCGTCCTGGACCACCGAAAGCAACCTTCGGGTTTCATCGTCATTCAGAACCACACCAGCTTGTTTCATGAGATGTCGGATCACGCTGGTTCCGCTATACCGCCCCACCACCAACCGGGAACGCTTATGCCCCACAGTCTCGGGGGAAAACGGCTGATAGGAGGACGGGTCTTTCAACAGGGCCGCACAGTGGATACCCGATTCATGGGTGAAAACCGCTTCGCCCACAACGGGTCGGTCCGGCGCAATCTTACGGTTGGTGATCCGGGCTACCCATTGGCAGACCGTTGCCAATCGGCGTGTATCGACCGACGAAGATCGATTCTCAAGGGTTTTGGCCGCTACAGCCACCTGCTCCAATGCCGCGTTGCCGGCCCGCTCGCCGAGTCCGTTGACCGTTACGCTGACCGCCTGTGCCCCTGCCTCGATGGCGCTGACCGCATTGGCCGTCGCCATTCCCAGATCGTTGTGGCCGTGAAATTCAAGTGAGGTTTTCCCCAGCAAAGGAATCAGCCGTCGGACCAGTTCGGTGACATGGAAAGGGCGGGTCAGGCCGACGGTGTCGGCGATGCGCACCCGGTGCGCACCGCAAGCGGATGCCATGCAGATGAAGGTGTTGAGAAAACCGGGATCTGCCCGAAAGGCGTCCTGTGCACCCACGGACACCAGTTGGAATCGCCCCAGCGCCGATGGTATCAGATTGCAAAGCTGTTCCTGAACCCACCTTTGAGTTTTTCCCATGGCCTGTAAAAGGACCGACGAGACCGGAAAGCTGATGTGGACCCCCGCGGTTCCGGTTTCTGCAGCCATGTCGATATCTTTTTGGACGGCCCGGCACCAGCTTGTGAGAAGAGCGGAAGGGTTCAAGGCAACCATGGCGCGTATATCGCGGCAGGCCGAGTGCCCCATGGCCGGGATGCCGACTTCCAGCTCGTCCACACCAGCGTCGTCCAACAGGCGAACGAGTGCCAGCTTCTCGGCGGTGCGAAACGCCACACCGGGAGCCTGTTCTCCGTCGCGCAGGGTTGTGTCGATGATCCACACCCGCCCGCTATCGGAAAAACCGTTAATCTGGCCTTGTTTTTCCATCTTTAAGTCCAAGGACCGGGTGCCCCCTTTCGATTAAAAAGCACCGCTGTTTTCGGCCTTGGCTGCCGGATCCGGAACAGCACATTTTTTCCCGATTATTTTGCATCGCCTGAACTCAGTGTACGGATAGATTCGATCTTGTCCAGGTCGTAATACGTGTTGGCCGTGGTTCCGTCGGGTTCGGTCTCGGTGAGGCGCACGAACTTTTCGTTTAAAAAGAGGACGGCGGTTTCGTAAATCTTGCCTTCGTTGATCTGCAACCGAAGCCCCTTGCGCAGCTTGCGCGACATGGTGCCGTGCAGGGGCATGGATGCATATTCAAAAATCTTTTCCCAGGTTGATTTCATTTTTCATTCTCCAAAGAATCTGTTTACAATTATGCCACCGCGGACGCCGGCCGGTTTTGCGGAACATGTTGATCGACGAACTCGGCCACTTCCTTGCCCACGGACAGGATCTCACGGATCGCATTGTCTCCCGGCGGCTCACGATGCTCCACGGTCAAGGCGCACATATGGTCGATACTTTCGATCTGCCGAATCCGGTCGGCCATTTCAGGGTCCAGGGGACATACCGCCGACAAGGATTCCACCAGCCCGGACAGGGTATTGTCTACCGGCATTTGATGGTGGTAGTGGGCCAATCCCACGATGAGTTTTTCAATGGCCATGGCGGCCAGTTGGAAAATCAGTTCGTTATTGAACACTGCGGGGCGGGAGACGCCTTTACTGGCGGTCTTCAGATATTCTCGTCCGGCCTGAATAAAGTCCTGCCAACCGCTGATGGATTGAATCTGCATGGGGCCTCTTCTTTTGCTGCGGGGGTGCCCGGCAACTGTTGTCAGGCGATCAGAAGATTGTCGACCACCTCTCCGTCTTCCAAAGCATCTAAAATCTCGTCGACCGTGTCCTCGCTTTCCACACCTCCGTACCAGTGCCCCATGGGGTACACCACCATCACCGGCCCATGGTCACAGGCCTTCATGCATCCAGTACTGGTAATCTGGGCGTTTAGCCCACGATCGAGGATTTCGTTTTCGATGTAAGGCAAAAGGTCCGTGGCGCCCTTTTTATTGCAAACGCCTTTTGGATCGCCGCCGGCGCGGAAACTTGCACAGACAAAAATGTGGTATTCGGGTTTTTCCATTTTCAATTGTTCTCCATGTTTTGATCGATTCGTAAAAAGCGATTCCGGGCGTTTACCGTGAGCATCACATACACCCCATTCCCGCCATGGGATGCTGCTTGTTGCAGGCCTCGATATCCCGCCGGACCATGAAGTTCATGCTGTAGCCCTCGAAAACGGCTTCGGCGGCCTCTTCGATCATGCCGTCCAGTTCCAGAATATCGATCTTCTTTTTGCTCAGCACACGGCGGGGATTATCGCCGATACCGGCAACCATCAACGCCCTGCAATCGCTGAGCAGTTTACCAAGATCCTCCCAGCGCTGCAGACCGCCGCCCGGTTCGGGCGTCTTACGGGCTTCGACGAAATAAATCTCGCCATCGTCCCGGCGCCCATAGATCAACAGCTCTTCGGCCTTGCCGAGCTTCTGATTGACCAGGACACCTTCCAGGCTGGCCACCGCCACGTAAGGTCGCGTCTCGCCTAATATTTCGGGAAGTTGGGCGCATTCCTGCAGCTTCTCGTTGACTGCGCAACCGTTTTCCTGACCCATGATTCCCACTGCATCAGCTCGGCAGCGTTTGCAGTGGTACATCTGGGGGATATGCCGGGCCGCCTTTTTACGGATCGCGGTAACAACCTCCTTGGACGGTTCTTCCAAATTAGCGAATTTGGCGCCCGCGTTGGGATAAAAAGGAATGCAGTTGAGAATGTCCACCCGCAAATCAGCCATCTTCTCGGCCACCGACTCGATGTGGGTTTCGTTGACACCCGGCACGATAATAGTGTTGACCTTGGTGGTGACGTTTTTCTCCTTGAGGCGGATAATGGCTTCGAGCTGTTTTTCCAGCAGGACATCGAAGCCGGCCCTGGGCCCCAGCACCTTTTTGCCGTGGCGGACAAAAGCGTACAATTGGGAGCCGATTTCAGAATCGATTGCATTCAGGGTTATGGTAACATGGCTGACATTCAGTTCGGCCAGTTCGTCGATATACGGACCGATACCCAGTCCGTTTGTCGCAAGGCAAAGGATCATCTCGGGGTAACGTTTTCTCGTCAGCCGCAGCGTCTCCATGGTTTCGTCGGGGTTGGCGAACGGGTCCCCCGGCCCTGCAATGCCTACGACCGAGATGTTTTTCACTTCCTCCAATACATATTCGAGATAGGCCATGGCCTGATGCGGGGTCAGGACTGCACTGGTTACGCCGGGCCGGCTTTCGTTCACGCAGTCGTATTTGCGATCACAGTAGTTGCATTGAATATTGCAGCGGGGCGCCACGGGAAGGTGCACCCTTCCGTATTTACCTCTCATCTTGGCATTGAAACAGGGGTGGTGTTCTATATTCATGATTTCCGATTCCTAATTTCTGGTTTAGGGTTTATCGTTCAAGGTTCAGAGTTGAGAAAGATACGGATTGGTCGGGGCTGGAAGCCGCTCCAACAATCCCTTAATTCCTGAATCCAGAATTGATTCTCCATCAACCCTACATATAGAAGTACCCTACGGCCGACGAATCCTGCTTGGACGCAATAATCGTGTTGGTAATGGTATCGAAGAGTTGCTGGGCGCCGCGGTACCCCACATGTACGATTCTCGCCCCTCCCATGCGGTCGTGAATCGGAAAACCGATGCGAATCAGCGGTTTTTGCATTTCCCTGGCAATTTTGTAGCCCTTGCTGTTGCCGATTAGGAAATCAGGATTGACCTTTCTGGCGGCCTTGCCGATCTCGACGAAATCGACACCTTCCATGACCTGGATCTGTTTCTCATCGAAATCGGCAACAACCTGACGCAGCTTCGCCTCGAGGTGGCCGCTTTTCCCGCCCGATGCACAAAGGGCGGGAACAACGCCGATCTCCGACAAAAAGGAGGTTATGCCGATGACCAGATCCTCTTCTCCGTAAACCACGGCGCGTGCCTCGAAAACATACTTGTGTCCGTCCGCGTATGCGTCGATAAGGCGCGCACGTTCCTGATGATACTTTTCCGGAATGGGCCTGCCGGTGCTGGCTGCAAGGCAATCGAACAAAACATCCGTCTCCTTAATGCCGATGGGCATTCCGATACCGTAATTGGGGATGCCAAATTTTTCGGACAACAACTTCCCCGCGCTTTTCGTTTCGGACAGAACCCTTCCCAATTCAATGCTCGCCAGGGCATCGCCCATGGCGGTGATCCGTTTGACAGGCGCCCCCCCCTGGGGAATTTTATGGTACTGGGTCCACATGGGACCGTCGAGGGTTTGCGAGTAGTCGGGCAGCATGTTGCAGGGAATGCCGAAATCGTCGAAGATCTCCTGGAAATGTCGGTAGTCGGCCGGCGACAGCATACCGGGGAAAAAATTGATGCCTGCATCCGGGCGGTCTTGCTTTTCGGCCAGGGCGTCGACCGTGGCCTTAACCGCTGCGTGGAAACCGTCCACATGAGTTCCCGAATAACTGGGAGTGGAAACGGAAACAATTGCCGGACGGTTGCCATCGGCGTTGTTGCGGGCATAACTCTTTACAATCGACTCCACGTCGTCACCGATCGTCTCGCTCAGGCAGGTCGTCCCGATCCCGATCAAGGCCGGTCGATACTGCTGGATGAGGTTGTCTATGGCCAGTTTCAAATTGGCGCCGCCGCCGAACACCGCGGTTTCTTCGGTAAAATTGGAAGAGGCAATATCCACCGGTTCGTTGAAATGGCTGATCAGATAGCGGCGAATGTAGGTGGAGCATCCCTGGGACCCGTGCAGCAGGGGCACGGTGTTTTCGATTCCTCTGAAAACCAGTGAGGCTCCAAGCGGACTGCAAAGCTTGCAGGCATTGCTTGTGGCCTTGTATTCGACTTTTTCCTGGGTTTTCATTGTTTCGTCACCTCAATTCTCTATGGTCTTCCGGGGAGCAAACTGCCAAACCGGACTGGTAACGGAGGCATAGACTTCTCTGGCAAAGTTGATCATGCCGCCATACCCGGCCAAAGAGAGCTTGCGCTCGTGGTTGTGATCGCAAAAACCGATTCCCAGTTTGAACGCCATGGGTCTTTCCTTGACACCGCCGACGAAAAGCGACACCCCTTTTTCGATACTGTACTTGGAAAGCTCGACGGGGTTGGCATCGTCCACGATTACGGTGCCGTCGTCGCACATATCCCTGAGCACCTGGTAATCCTCCTTGGTGCCCGTTTGCGAACCCGCCAACACGACATCCATCCCCAGGGTCCGCAACTGCTTGATCATGGAAAAGGCCTTGAATGCGCCGCCCACGTAAATCGCGGCTTTTTTGCCTTTGAGTTTCTGCTTGTATTGCTTGAGGATCGGGTAGACCTTTTTGACCTCCTCACGCACCAGGGCCTGGGTCCGCTGCATGATCTCGGGGCAGGTGTCCTTGAAATGCTCAGCCACATCGTAAAGGGCCTTGGACATATCCTCGATACCAAAATATGAAACCCGGATGAAGGGGGTGCCGTAACGCTCAAGCATGTGCTGCGCCAGATGGATCACCGAGCCCGAGCATTGCACCACGTTGAGGGCGGCGCCATGGGACCGTTTAATGTTCTCGACGCGGCCGTCCCCCGTAAAAACGGAGACCACCTCTATCCCCATCCGTTCGTAGTAGTCCCGGATGATCCAGGCCTCGCCGGCAATATTGAATTCGCCCATGATATTGATGCTGAGCGGGCCGACATCTTTGACTGATCCGGTGCCGACAAGGTTGGCCATGGCATCGCAGGCCGCCTTGTAGCCGTCTTTTTTCGTTCCCTTGAAGCCTTCCGAATGGACCGGCAGAACGGGGATGCCTTTTTCCTGCGACGCCTTCTTGCAGATGGCGTCAATATCGTCGCCGATCAATCCGACAATGCAGGTCGCGTAGACAAAGGCGGCCTTGGGCTTGTATGTGTCAATGAGCGTATCCAAGGCGCTGGCCAGCTTCTTCTCGCCACCGAAAATGATATCCTTCTCCTGAAGATCCGTGGAAAAACTCATTCGGTGTAACTGGGGTCCGGATGAAAGCGCACCACGGATATCCCAGGTGTAGGAGGCGCAGCCAATGGGGCCATGGATCAGATGAAGCGCATCGGCAATGGGATACAGCACCACTCGTGATCCGCAGAACACGCATGCCCGCTGGCTGATGGAGCCGGCCAGACTCTTTTTCTCGCAGGACATATCAAAATCTTGACTGCCCTTTTGATAGATCTGCTGTTCCCTGCCTTTTAATATGGAGATGGATGACATGGCTGTTCCTTTGTTATCGGATGTCGGAGGTCTGAGGTCGGATGACGGATGTCCGAGGCCGGATGGCGGATATCCGATTTCTGTTCTCAGACCTCTGGCTTCCGTCATTTGAGTTCTGACCTCGGGCCTCAGTCCTCCGATCTCTGTCTTACATCACCAGTTCGAATTCGATTTCAGAGGAATCCCGGTCCTGGCGGTCCATCAGGGCATCCAGGATCTTTTCCAGCAGCCGCATTGCGCCCTTGTATCCCACCGTGGGAAAATAGCTGTGGCCAATACGGTCTAAAATCGGGAACCCGTGCCGGATAAAGGGGATATCCTCATCCCGCGAAATATATTTGACATAGGTATTGCCGATAAGCAGATCCACCGGCTCGTTTTTCACCCACTGGTGGAACAGCATCATGTCGCCGCCGCTTTTCACATTCACTTCGCAGGGAAGATCAGCGGTGAGTTCCTGGATCCGCTTTTCGAATTTCTTGTCCCTGGTACCGGTGAGTACGTGAATCGGCAGCATGTCGATGTCGATCAGAAATTCGGTGAGCGCTTCCAGTTGATCGGGATCACCCACCAGACCGACCTTTTTGTGATAAAAATAGGCCTGCATGTCGGTGATGATATCCAGCAACTGACCGCGCTCCAGATTCAATGAATCCGGAACCGTAACCCCGGCCATTTGTCTCATGGCGTCCACGAACCGGTCGGTGGCTTTCAGACCGATGGGCAGATCCAGGATTTTGCAGGGCACCTTGAATTTCGCGTCCAACGCCAGGGCCGCCGGTTCGGATGCCAGACGCCCAAGACCGATGGTTCCCCGGCTGCTCCCGGTTTTTTTCAATTGATCGACGGTGACGCCACCTTTGGGATACATGGTGAACTTGCCGGTCTGGGGTCCGTTGAGCACATTTTCCGTATCGGGAAACAGGATCGAGTTGACCCCCATCTCGGTTGCGATCCGTTTGATCTCCTTCATGTCCGAAGGCTCTACCCAGCCGGGGATCAAGTTGAGGCACTTCTCCCTGTGACCGTTGCCGGTCGCGAAATACTCGACCATGGCCTTGGTCATGTTGGCAAAACCGGTTACATGGGACCCAACGTAGCTGGGGGTATTGGCATGGAGCACGTATTTTCCCTCCGGAATCTTGCCGTCGGCTTCTGCCTTGCCGAAAATCTGGGGGATGTCGTCTCCGATGGTTTCCGACAGACAGGTGGTGTGCACGGCGATGACGTCCGGGTTGTATACGGTGAAGATATTGTTGATCGCCTGCAAAAGGTTGGCCTGGCCGCCGAAAACGGAGGCCCCTTCGGTAAAGGAACTGGTGGCCGCCAGGACCGGCTCTTTGTAGTGCCTTGTCAATGTGGACCGGTGATAGGCATAGCAGCCCTGGGAACCATGGCTGTGCGGAAGGCAGCCGTGAATCCCCAAAGAGGCGTACATGGCCCCGATGGGCTGGCAAGTTTTGGCCGGATTGACGGTCAACGCCTTGCGCTCGGATATTTCCTTGGGTGTATGTCGCAGTAACATATTTACTTTCCTCTCAATTATTCATTGGCATACATGGCTGCCAGTTGCGGATTCTCCTCCCAGGGAGCCCGGATGTGCTTCCACACCTTGCTGTTGATCATCCGGTCGATTTCACAGTAGAAATTAATCGCCCCCTTATAAGCGGCGTAGGGTCCGCCCGAATCGTAGCTGTGCAGTTGTTTCATGGGCATACCATGCTTTTGCACCATGTATTTCTCCTTGATGCCCGCGCAGAAGATATCCGGTTTGTAAATCTCGATCATTTTCTCGGTTTCGTACTGGCTGATGTCGTCGATGGCGTAGGTAACGTTTTCCTCCATGTCGGCCATCATGCCGTCATAAGCCTTGAGTTCGATTCCGTTTCTTACACCGGCGGCCAGTTCGTCTTCGGGAATTCGCGGATTGTAGCGTTCAGGATCTTTTTTGACTTCAAGCTCTTCGATATTCCGGCTGTCGGCATCGACCTTGATCGTCGGCAGCACATTCCGCCCTTCGTAATCGTCACGATGGGCGAATTCGTAGCCGGCCGCGATGGTCTGCATGCCCATTTCGTTGAACAGCTCCTGGTAGTGATGGGCGCGGGAGCCGCCGACAAACATCATGGCCAGCTTGCCCTCCAACCGGGACCGGACATCGGCCTGGGCTTTTTCTACGGCCACCATCTCTTCGGCGATGACCTCTTCCACCCGGTCGATGAGTTTTTGATCGCCGTAATACTGGGCGATTTTTCGCAGGGAAGCGGACGTCGCATTGGCGCCCAGAAAATTGATTTTCATCCAGGGAATGCCGTATTTTTCTTCCATCATGTCGGCCACATAATTGATGGAACGGTGGCACATGATCAGATTCAGGTCGGCCGTGTGTGAATTTTGGAAATGGTCCACGCTGGAGTTGCCCGAGAAGGTGGAGATAATCTTGATGCCGCATTTTTCGAACAGTTCGTCGATGATAAATTCATCCCCACCGATGTTGTATTCGCCCAGAAGGTTGACCTTGTATTCTCCTTCCTGGACCGTGTCGTCCTTGCCGATGACATGCTGGAACAGCCCGTTGTTGGCCACGTGATGGCCGGCAGACTGGCTGACTCCCTTGTATCCCTCGCAACTGAACCCGAAAATGGTGATTCCCAGTTTTTTCTGCATCTCCCGGGTAACAGCGTGGACATCGTCGCCAATCAGGCCCACCGGACAGGTTGAAAAAACGGAAATCATTTTGGGCTTGAACGTATCGTAGGCTTCCTGAATGGCCTGCCTGAGCTTTTTCTCGCCTCCAAAAACGATTTCCCGTTCCTGCATGTCGGTGGTAAAACAATAGGTCATGAAGTTGTCTCCGTCCGGCGTCGTGGACGGATCCGTCTGGTTACGTCGTGTGAGCCAGGAGTAAAACCCGCATCCGACGGGACCATGGGTCAGATTGATGATGTCTCGCGTGGGTCCCATGACCACACCCTTGCAGCCGGCGTAGCAGCATCCCCGCTGGGATATAATTCCGGGGATCGTTCTTACATTGGCTTGAATTTCCTCGTAGCTCTTTTCATCCTTTTTTTTGTTGACAACAAAATGCTTGGAGCGTTTGCGGGCCACCTTGGGGGGATATTTGGCCAGGATCTCGGTTTTCACCGATTCCGGATCGATTTCCCTCCAGGTTGCGGCATTTTCATCATATTCGTCTTTTTTATCGGGCATCGCCGTCATGATCGCTTCTCCTATACATCGTCTAGTGTTGCATCGCCGTTTTCGCCGGTTCTTACACTGACTGAATCGATACTCGGCATCACGAAAATCTTGCCGTCACCGGATTTGCCGGTCCGGTTTACGGAGACGATTGTTTTGACCGCCTTCTTCACGGACTTGTCCGGTACGATCATCAGGATCGCACGCTTGGGGATCAAACGGCTCGATTGCCCCAACTGGGAGATCGCTTCCTCGAATCCTTTTTCCGCGCCCTGGAGCAGTTCCATATCCACGATCCCTTTCCCGCGGCCCAAACACTCCTTGGCGGTAATCGATGAAAATCCGGCATCGGCCAGCGCCTTTTTGGTCTGGTTCATTTTGTTCATTCGAATGACGGCGATAATCTCCTTCATATGGTCACCTCTTCGGTCGTTCCATCCTGATTTTGCTTGATGCCGGAGCTGATCGTATACGTTTCCTCGACCGGGCTGACAAAGATCTTGCCGTCGCCGTATGCACCTTTCTGTCCCGTTCGTGCCGCGCCGATAATGGTACGGATCACAAAATCCTTATCCTTGGCCTCAATTGCGGTCAGCAGCATTTCCTTAGGGATCTCGTCATAGGTAATTTCACCAATCTTTATACCGCGTTGTTTGCCGCGCCCCACAACCGAGAACTTGGTAACCCCTGGAAAACCGGCTTCCATCAAGGCGGCCAGTACATCGTCGACCTTTTCCGGACGAACAATCGATCGAATCATAATCATTTTGGTTTTTCTCCTTTGCTAGGCGGCAATGCCGTAGTCAATCAGCATCTTCTCCAACTCTTCGATTGCCAGTGGCGTTGGGATGACCCGCATTTCGTTTCCATCGATTTTCTTTGCCAGGGTTCGATATTCGTCTGCCTGGACATGCGAGCCGTCATAATCGATTACGGTCTTTCGGTTAATTTCGGCCCGCTGAACCATGTTGTCCCGGGGGACAAAATGAATCATCTGGGTTCCCAGGCGGTCAGCCAGCGCCTGGATCATCTCCTGCTCATTGTCCACCTTGCGGCTGTTGCAGATCAGGCCTCCGAGTCGTACACCACCGGCTTCGGCGAATTTGACGATGCCCTTGCAGATATTGTTGGCCGCGTACATAGCCATCATCTCGCCGGAAACCACGATGTAAATCTCCTGGGCCTTGCCTTCGCGGATGGGCATGGCAAAACCACCGCAAACCACGTCGCCAAGAACATCGTAGAAAACGTAATCCAGATCTTCGCTTTCAGCGTAGGCACCCAACTGCTCCAACAGGTTGATCGAGGTGATGATTCCCCGGCCGGCACAACCCACCCCCGGTTCAGGACCACCCGACTCCGTACACAGGGTGCCGCCGTACCCTTCCTTGCGCACATCCTCCAGCTCCACGTCCTCGCCTTCCTCGCGCAGCGTGTCCAGCACCGTGCGCTGGGCCAGGCCGCCCAGCAGCAGCCGGGTTGAATCCGCCTTGGGATCGCATCCCACGACCATTACCTTTTTCCCCATTTCTGCCAGACCGGCGACCGTGTTCTGGGTTGTTGTGGATTTGCCGATTCCGCCCTTGCCGTAAATCGCTATTTTTCTCATCTTTCAATTCCTTTGTTTACCGGGTCATTTAAACGGTAGTAGTGAAGGTTTGGTTTTTTATTGAGCAATGGCTATGCCACAGTCCCGCAATTCTACTTCTACAAATGCTAACCCACAGAATATACGTAAAAAAATAAGCTGATAGCTTATTCTTGCGTCCATTCTTCTCGGACAACATCTACATTGCCACCTACATTAGTGTAGATGCACACCCTACACGAATGTAGATGTGTCGATGGATGCATAAAAATATTTGGCCTGGCTTCTTTGATCGAAGCCAGGCCGTAAGCAAAAAGCAGGAAGGAGAATGGAGAAAATGTGAATTCGGAAGGGTTAATTGGAAAGATTTTTATATTGCAAATTTCTCTGCTTGTTTTCGCGAATAATTCGAGCCAGCTTGAATTTTTTTACCCGGTATCCCATTTGACGCAAGGTCAGGCCGATCTCACTGGCCGCTTTTTGCTGCACCCATCCATTGCGGGCCAGGGCCTCCAAAACGGTTTCTCTTTCCATCATTTCCAGTCTTGAGGTAGCCGGTTCCAAGGGAGTATCGTACGGATTACCGCTTTTGCGATTGAAGAGATATTCCGGCAGCATCTTGGTGTCGATTTGGCTGGAGTCGGCCATGATCGCCACCCTCTCCACGAGGTTTTCCAACTCGCGCACATTGCCGGGCCAGTGGTAGGCGCTCATGATTTCCATGCATTCCGACGAGAAATAGAAATTCCGGCCATATTCGCGGGCGTTTTTGGTAATGAAATATTCCACTAGCAAGGGAAGATCGGCTTTGCGGTGGCGCAGCGGCGGAATCGAAATGGGGAATACGTTCAACCGATAAAACAGATCCGAGCGGAAGCGTCCCTCTTCCACCGCCTGATTGAGATCGACATTGGTCGCCGCGATGATGCGGACATCGACCTTGCGGGTCTGTGTGCTGCCCAACCGCTCGAACTCCCGCTCCTGCAAAAACCGCAGCAGTTTGGCCTGTACCGCCAGAGGCAGTTCGCCGATTTCGTCCAGAAACACCGTCCCGCTGTGCGCCTCTTCCAGGCGCCCGATCTTCAGTTGGGTGGCGCCGGTAAAGGCCCCTCTTTCGTGGCCGAAAAGCTCCGATTCGATGAGGTTGTCCGGGAGGGCGGCACAATTGACCTTGGCAAAAGGGTTTCTGCGCCGCTCGCTCAGTTCGTGGATAATGCGGGCCGTAAGCGTCTTGCCGGTCCCCGATTCGCCCAGCAGCAGCACCGAAGCCCTGCTTGGCGCCACTTTCTGGATCAGCTTGTTCAGGGTTTGCATGGCCGGGCTAACTCCTACGGCAAAAAAGTGATTGTATTTGGCCGACACTTCAGCACGCAGACTGCGATTTTCGGTGAGCAGATGTTCCTCGCGCTGGGCTACATGCTGATTGAGCTGGACGAACTGCGCCATCAGGGCTGCAACGATCGTGAGGAACCGGATGTCCTCCTTAAAGGCCACTTCCGGTCCGAAAAGCCGGTCCACGCTGAGAACGCCGACGGGTTCACTGTTGAGAAGGATGGGCACGCCGATAAACGCCAGGCTATTTTTCGTCAGGCTGCGCGCCTGGGTACGATTCAAAAACAGGGGCTCTTTTCCGATATCCGGAACCGCAAATGGCTGGGCGGTTTCGAAGATGGCCCCGGTGATCCCCTCGCCAGGCTGGTAAATCCCCCTTTTCTGTTCACAGGGATCCAGGCCGTGGGAAGCGATAATTTTTAGCATTCCGGTCCCTTTTTCCTTCAGGGTGACCGTTCCCCGCTCCATGGAGAGATTCTTCGAAAGAATCCCGAGAATCCCCGTCAGGGTCTGCTTCAACTGGAGAGCCTGACCGATCTTCTGGCTGATGGCGTAAAGTGTCGTTAACTCGAGTTCGAATATATGTTCTGGCATGGATATCTGTTTTAAATGTTTCCTGGTGTCCGATAACACGCTATACTGACAAAACTTGCCACGTTGCGGATTGGTAATGAATATCCCGCCACGCTCGTTTCCAATCTCTATATCGGTTGTCTTCAACAAACATGCCATGGCAGGAAACGGCTTGGAAAATCGATAACCGCCTGGAAGAAAAAGTTTTAATGCCGATTGCGTCCGTTAGACAGCAACGATACAAACAACATTGTTGTAACAAAAAGGATTAACGACTACAATGATGTAATTTTTTGGTTTAGTGGCGGGACATTCCACCCCGAATCGTACAAAGGAGGGTATAATGAACAAATCCGATCCAAGCTGAAATCCATCGGCATCGAAAACGCGTTGGAGCAGTTGAATGTTAAAGCAGTGGAACTGGCTGTCGAGGCCGCCCGGAAAACCCGGGCCCTGGTGGCTGGCAACATCTGCAACACCTGGGAATACGACCCGTCCAATCTGCAAACCTCCGAAAATCGGGTAAGTCTGATTTTGCAGTAAAGGCCCGTGAGATGGGCATCAACTACATCGGGATTTGCTGCGGTGCCGGCCCCCACCATGTGCGCGCCATGGCCGAGGCACTGGGTCGCACGGTTCCGGCCAGCGAGTACTCCCCGGCCATCGATCTGCATCCCATTTTCGGGGATCAGAATTCTCAACGCAAAAGTTATGTGGAGTGTCTCTACGGGCCAAGGGGTGAAACGCCGCAGCAGTGAATCTTACGTCAATCGCTCATCTGTTTCACCGTTCCCCCATGCTCCGCATGGAAGTACGCTTGGACGCTATCTGGCAAGTTACGGGATGCCACGCAGGAACATGGGAAACAGACAAACCGCCCCTCCCCCGAAAAAAAAGCGCGTCTGCCCGGGTCAACAAACCGACCATCCTAACGTCTTGTTAGCAGAACCCAGTGTTAAAATTTTGCGCACCGGAATACTCAAATATTGACAACCAGCGAAAAGAACATCAAATTTACGGACAAACGAAAAAACCAAGTTCAAGGGAAAACGCATGCATTACGAAGGCAACATCATCCGTCCCCCCAGCGAAGCCAACAGTATCCTGCTGCAGGTCACCGTGGGCTGCTCGCGCAACAAATGCACCTTCTGCGGGGCCTACCAGGGGGAACGCTTCAGGATCAAATCCGACGATATCATTATGGCGGACATCGCCTTTGCTGCCACCCACTGCCAGCGTCAGCGTAGAATTTTTCTATGCGACGGCGACGCGTTGATCATCCCCCAGAAACGGTTGCTCAAAATCCTGACCGAGATCCGCCGCCAGCTGCCCTGGGTGACCCGGGTGGGGGTGTACGCCAATGCCAAAAGCCTTAAAATGAAAAGCCTGGAAGAGTTGAAGGAACTGAGAGAAAACGGTATCGGCATCGCGTACATGGGGTTGGAGACCGGCGACGATGCCACCCTCAAGGCCATCAACAAGGGGGCTACCGCGCAGACGATGATCGACATGGGCAAAAAGGCTCGGGCCGCGGGCATCAAGCTCTCCATCACCGTGCTGCTGGGCTTGGCGGGAAGGCAGCGTTCCCAGATCCATGCGCGGGAGACCGGCCGGGTGCTGTCGGCCATCGATCCCGAATATGTGGGTGCACTCAGCCTGATGCTGATCCCCGGGACACCCATGTACGATGACTACCAGGCCGGTCGCTTCGAACTCATCGAACCGGACGAGATGCTGGCCGAACTGCGCACCATGATCGCCGAAACCCACCAGACCCAGGGTCTGTTTCACGCCAATCACGCCTCCAACTATCTGCCCATTCGTGCGCGCATGCCCAAGGACAAGGAAGAGACCCTGGCGCTGATCGACGCTGCCCTGGCTGGCAAAGTACAACTTCGACCGGAATGGATGCGGGCGCTTTGATTGTCTGTGGAATCTTCCAATGACGATCGTCAATTATCGGGCAATGGCCCGATTGTATATGACGGGCTAAAATTCTTTTTAACAGAATCAGGGATGGCAGCGAAGGGGTTCGAACCGGGAGGTATAACCGGTCCGGATCCCCTCGACAAACAGAGTTGCGTCTGCCGGCCTGCGAATGGTCACGCAGCGGTCTAAAGGCAGGTTTTCCATACTTGCGCAGGCCGTCGGGCAGCCGTGGATCATCAAAATCCAGTCGGCAGGCCCGATGCCATCGTCGAACGTGCAATGATCATTCAGGGCTTGCTTGATTTCAGCCACGAGGTCGGTTCGATCATAGTCCGGATTGCAGCCGCCGCAATAGCGGATATCAATCCTGATTTTTTCCATCCGTCTCTTCGATGCCGCATAGATTCCGGGCAGCCCGTTTCTTCTCGTTCATATTCACCTGGCGGGCTATCATGATGCGCTGGGCCTGCGGCGAACCGGCGCCGTGCATGGATTCCGTGAGGTAGCCCACGGCCGCGGTTCCCAGGGTCAGGTTTTCAATCAGCCGGAGGATACGCATGCGCGCTTCGGTGGAGACGCCCTCCCGGGTACGAAAATATTTTTCGATCAGGGGGCCAACCGTTTCCGACCGGTAGTCGGCCTCGGAAGGCAGTGTTACCATCAACCCGCCGGCGATATCCTGGGCCAGACGCGAGATTTCGTAAGGAAAGCGGGTAACGTTCTGTTTGTGGACGTTGGCCAGCAGCGTCTGCACGCAGTAGGTGCCGCTGGGTTCGACGGCCCCTTCGGCTGCGCAGGCGATGCAGCCGCAGTACAGGGTTTCGTTGAGCTGGTTCATTTCGATGATCTTGTCGCGGATGTGCGAGGCGCGCTCTGCGCCGTTGAACTCGGCCGCCGTCTGGGCAGCACCGATGAGCACATCCCCAACCCCCACCTTGCAGGCGTAGCTCTGGCGGTGGTAGGACGCGAACTTCTCCACCAGTATCCCCGAGAACTCGGTTTCGCCGCACATGAAGACCCGATCCCAGGGGACGAAGACATCGTCAAAAACGACCAGGGCCTCGTGCCCGCCGAAGCGGATATTGCCCTGGTCCAACTTGCCGTTTTCCATTTTGCGGGTGTCGCAGGACTGCCGTCCCATGATGTAGGTAATACCCTTGGCATCGGCGGGCAGGGCAAAGGAAACCGCGTAGTCGCCATCCGCTTCGCGCATGGTCAGCGTCGGCATGACGATGATTTCATGAGAATTGACCGCGCCGGTCTGGTGGGCCTTGGCACCGCGGACTACGATGCCCTCGGCGGTTTTCTCCACCACGCGCAGGAACATGTCGGGGTCGGGCTGCTTGTGGGGCGGCAGCGATCTGTCCCCCTTGGGATCGGTCATGGCGCCGTCGCAAACCAGGTCTCCGCGTTGAACCATTTCCAGATAGGCCAAAAACCGGGGGTTGTATTCGGTGCCAAGGGCCTGATCCATGTCATAAGTAACGATGGAAAGCGCATTGAGCGCATCCATGCCCACGCAGCGCTGGAAGCAGCAACCGGTTTTGCGGCCCAGAAGACGCCCCATCTTGCTTTTCTTGACCAGATCCTCTCGGCACTGGTGAATGTGGGTAAAGCGATTGATGCGCTCGCCGGTTAAGTGTGAGGTGGCCGTCATCAGGTCCCGGTATTCCGGCTTATGGGCCAGCTCGTACGTCATGGCCACGGCATTCATGGATGGCCGGATGATAGGGTTGTCGACCACGTTGTCGATCCGTTCGCCAAACATGTAGACCACCAAGTCGAGTTTTCTCAGGCTCTCTTCGTACTGTGCAGCGGTCATCATTGACATTGATCAGCCTCCTTCGTTTCAGCTCCTTCGCTCTGGTTCTCGATAATGATCGCGGTTCCCATGCCGCCGCCAGTGGGCAATGAGCTCTTTGCTTAAATAGGTACTGCCGTTTCTATCATAGTTGTCTGATGAAGGGAAACACAAACGCCTTGGGTGGCAGTGAGCACAGCAACCGATTGGCAACCCTGCGGTGTTCGCTCCGGCCTTCCCGACCGGTGGCCGCAAAACCCTTGCGCCACGGACAAATCTTTTGTATCACCCCCCAATATAAAAACCACGACCGGCCAACGACAACCAATGCCTACAAGGAGCAGTAGAACATGACCAAGGCCACGCCCAAGCAGCAGACGACCACCGCCGAACTTTGCATCAACACCATTCGCACCCTCTCCATGGATGCGGTTCAGAAGGCCAATTCCGGCCATCCGGGAGCGCCCATGGGACTGGCACCAGCCGGTTATGCGCTGTGGACACGGGTGATGAAACACAATCCGAAGAATCCGGACTGGCCCGACCGCGACCGCTTCGTCCTTTCCGGCGGCCACGCCTCCATGCTGCTCTACAGTCTTTTGCACCTCACCGGCTACGACCTGAGCCTGGAAGAAATCCAAAACTTCCGGCAGTGGGGCAGCAAAACCCCCGGCCACCCCGAATACGGCCACGCACCCGGCGTGGAGACGACGACGGGCCCATTAGGTCAGGGATTCGCCAACGCCGTGGGCATGGCCATGGCCGAACGGCACCTGGCCGCCGGCTTCAACCAACCCGGCCATGAAATCGTCGATCACTACACCTATGTAATGTGCGGCGACGGCGACCTGATGGAAGGGGTGGCCTCCGAATCGGCCTCTCTGGCCGGCCACCTGGGACTGGCCAAACTCATTTGCCTGTACGACGATAACGGCATCTCCATCGAAGGCACCACCGGAATCGCCTTTACGGAAAACGTGGCCAAGCGCTTCGACGCCTATCGCTGGCAGGTCATCAAGGTAAAAGATGGCAGCGACCCCGATGCCATCGAAAAGGCCCTTATAGCCGCCAAGGCCGAAACGAAAAAACCGACGATTATCATGCTTAAAACCCACATCGCCCACGGCAGCCCCAACAAACAGGACGCGGCCGATGCACACGGCGCGCCGCTGGGCGAAGAAGAGATCAAGGTCACCAAAAAAGCGCTGGGATGGAAAAGCAAACAGCCCTTTACCATTCCCAAAAAGGCGCTGACCGCTTTTCGAAAATGCGTCAAGGCCGGGGAAAAAGCGGAGGATCGATGGAAAAAAGCCTATCAGAAGTACAACAAGAAATATCCGGATCTGGCCGACGGTTGGGTCAACGCCCTGACCCGCTTTATGCCCAAAAATTGGGATAAGAATCTTCCCTGCTTCCAGCCGGAAGACGGCCCTCTGGCCACCCGGGCTGCATCGGGCAAGGTCCTGAACGCCGCCGCCGCCATATTCCCCAGCCTGATGGGCGGCTCCGCGGATCTGGCGCCTTCCAACAAAACCTTCATTGACGGCAGCCCCGAGTTCCAGAAAAAATCCTACGACGGTCGCAACATCCGCTTCGGTGTACGGGAGTTCGCCATGGGCGCCGTCATGTCCGGCATGTTCCTGCACGGCGGCGTCCGTCCCTATGGTGGAACCTTTTTGGTGTTTGCCGACTACATGCGACCGGCCATTCGCGTGGCGGCCCTGATGAAACTTCCGGTAATCTACGTTTTTACCCACGACAGCGTGGCCGTGGGCGAAGACGGCCCCACCCACCAGCCTGTGGAACATCTCGCCTCGCTACGGGCCATCCCGAACCTGACGGTAATCCGCCCGGCCGACGCCACGGAAACCACCGAAGCCTGGCGCAAGGCCATCACCATGAACGACCGGCCTGTGGCCCTGATTCTCAGCCGGCAGAAACTGCCCATTCTCGACGCCAAGCAGACCGCCCGCGGTGTGGATCAGGGGGCCTACATCCTGTCCAACTCCAAAGGCAGAGCCCAGATCCTGCTCATCGCCACGGGTGCCGAGGTACACATTACCCTCGAAGCCCAACAGATGCTGGCGAAAAAAGGCGTTGCCGCCCGGGTGATTAACATGCCTTCCTGGGAACTGTTCGAAGAGCAGTCCGAAGACATTAAAAAGCGCATTCTGCCCCCCACCCTGAAGAACCGCATTGCCGTCGAAGCCGGCATTTCCATGGGTTGGGAGCGCTATGTGGGCCCGCAGGGCAAGGTCATCGGCATCGACCGGTTCGGCGCCTCGGCACCGGGAGGAACGGTGCTTCAGAAGTACGGGTTCACTGCCAACAAAATTGTTGCAGCGGCCCTTGAAATGCTTAAAAAATAAACGTTTCCACTATACCAAAACGAATCGGGGGCGCCTTTGCAGGCGCCCTTTTTTTTATTTTTTGCGTCAATCCGGCGATAAGTAACATAGACGTTGCCAACACGATGCAATGAATCATCCGGCAAACGGGCAGGCATTGAATGGCGGCCAATTTACGTCTTGACAAACATGCTGTTTTCTTTATATTTTTTTTGATCAATCGAGCACTAATTGATCAAATGATCCAAAAAAACGGAGGCTAACTTGAAAATCTCAACTGTTTGTGGCTGGATCATGGTCCTTGTTCTTCTGCTGAGCGTACCGGCAATGGCGGGCACCCGGGATGATTGCATTTCCAAGTGCAAGGAAGCGGCAACGTTCATTAAAACCCAGGGCATCGATGCCGCCATCAAGGAAATCAACAACAAAGAGGGCCGTTTTGTGTGGAACGACGGTGTCAGCTACGTTTTTCTGATGAACATGAAGGCCAGGATGCTGGCGCATCCCCACAAACCGGAATTGTTGAAACCGGAGACCCTGATCGATGCCACCGATGTGGATGGAAAGGCGTTTTTCAGGGATTTCGTCAAGGCCGCCAAGAAAGGCAAAGGCTGGACCAAATACATGTGGCCCGTTCCCGGCATGGATGTCAACAAGCCCAAACATACCTTTATCTATCGGGTACCGGGGACGGAGTACTTCGTGGGCGCTGGATTCTACGTTATGTCGCCGGGCGTGTATTATTGACAATCTCGGTTGGTTCGAAGATCCGCACAATTCCTTCCAGTAGTATGCCGCCGCCGGTATCGGCGGCGGCTATGGGCTTTTTTCTTCCAGGATGTTCAACCCTTAAACACGGGTATTCACGGACATAAGCGTACCGGATGAAGTAAAAGCGCTATTTCCACCAAACATCGCCGATGAGGCGAAGGACTGGTCCTGGCTCATACCCAGGTTAGCCATCGTCATGTAGCTTTCGATACCGGCTGCTGCTTGCCATGAAATGTTCTGTTGGCCGTATTCCTCCATTTCGGGGGGTGGCTGCGGACCTTCTGGTCGGTTGGCCTCCAACGCCGCTCGGGTTTCCTCCTCGCTGAGGACGCCGTCTTCGTCTTCGTCATACGCCTCGATCAGTTCTTCGGCCGTGACCTCTTCGCCCGTTGCGCTCCTGATCATCTCAGCAAGCGTTTCCGTTTTGTCCTTGTCCTCATCCTCATCGACATTGCCGAACATCATGCCCCCTGGCGGGGGGCCATCGGGCCGGTTGGCCTCCAATGCCGCCTCGGCCTCCTCTTCACTGAGGAGGCCATCACCGTCTTCGTCATACTCTTCGATCAGCGATTCCGCCGTGACCTCTTCGCCTGTCGCGTTGGTGATCATATCAGCGATCGCTTCCATCTCAGTTGCGTCCAGGCTGTCGTCTTCGTCCTCGTCAGAATCGGAAAACATATGCGATGCGTCGAAATCGCCGCGAGTCATCATGCCGCCCGGCGGGGGGCCATCGGGCCGGTTGGCCTCCAATGCCGCCTCGGTCTCCTCTTCGCTGAGGACGCCGTCGCTGCCTTCGTCATACTCGTCAATTAAATCCGCCGCTGTTACCTCTTCACCCGTTGCATTGCTGATCATATCAGCGATCGTTCCTGCTTCGTCTTCGCTCAGGCTGCCGTCTTCGTCTTCGTCGATATTGTTGAACATCTCCGACGGGTCCTGGCGGCTGCCAACAGGTGGCATTTGCCTCATTGAATAAGGCTCGGAACCGACACTACTAACCATCATGATACGCCTCCTTTGTATTTGGTGGGTTGATAAAAACGCCAATCGTACATCTCTAATCGAATCCTTACTTGATGCTATCGTTGGATATTCCATAAACTTTATGGCAGTTGTGTAACCCCAACGTAACATTTTGTAACATGCCTAATTAGGGTTTCCTGAATTAAAGATAAACACTTGAAATACTATACATTTTATGGTATTGAGGATCGAGCTAAATGCAAATATAACCACGCTTTACCCCTCAAAACCCTTGCACTTTTCTCGGTCCTATCATGTATCGACATAATCAAAAGCAGCTGGAATTCGAAACTTTCGAATTGCCTTTCGGCGGAAAACTGCGAAGCGACAATCGCTGGGTGAAATTAGCCAAGTTTATTCCATGGGGTCAGTTCGAACCGGCCTACAGTAAATCGTTGACCAACTCCGGTTTGGGCCCTCCGGCCAAATCGGTAAGAGTCGCCTTGGGCGCCCTGATTATCAAGGAGCGCTTGGGAACCAGCGATGAAGAGACGGTAGAACAGATCCGGGAAAATCCGTATCTCCAATACTTTTTAGGCTACAAGGCCTATGAGGACGAAAAGCCCTTTGATCCGTCCCTGTTCGTATACTTCCGCAAGCGGTTTGGCAAAAAGATGCTGGCCAAGATCAATGAGTCGATTGCCCGCAAGGCACTTGAACAAGAAAAACAATCGAAAGACCGTTCCCAAACCAAAAATGACGATGATTCCACGCCTACAGGTGGAGGTAGTGAAAACCAGGGCAAATTACTTCTGGATGCCACATGTACCCCCGCGGATATTACTTTCCCAACCGACCTCAAGTTGTTGAATACCGCCCGGGAGAAGAGTGAAGGGATCATTGATATCCTACACAGTCCATTCAAGGGGAAATATCCCAAACCGCGTACCTACCGTAAGTTAGCCCGCAAAGCGTTTCTATCTGCAGCCAAAAGCAAAAGATTGTCAAAGAGCAAGAGGCGTAAGGCCATTCGGAAACAGTTGGGATATCTCAAGCGCAACTTGAAAAGCATAACCAAGCTATCCCAACGAACGCCGCTAACGAAGCTCAGTCCCCGTCAGTACAAAGAGCTGCTGGTCATTCACGAAGTCTATCGCCAGCAGCAATGGATGTATGACCAGCATGAAAATCGTATCGATGATCGCATCGTCAGCATCAGCCAACCCCATGTGCGTCCGATCAAACGGGGTAAGGCCGGTGCGGCTACCGAATTTGGTGCCAAGATATCGGTCAGTCTCATCAATGGCATTTCATTCGTGGACCGCATCAGTTGGGATGCCTTCAATGAATCCGGGGATCTGATCGATCAGATCAAGGCATTTCGAAAACGATTTGGGCACTATCCGGCATCGGTTCATGTGGATCGGATTTACCGTAACCAAGATAATCGCCGGTTCTGCAAGAAACATGGAATCCGCCTTTCGGGTCCCCCGCTGGGCCGGCCACCGGCCGCTGTCGAGATACAGAAAGAGATCAAAAAGCAGGTCCGTCAGGATGAGCTCGATCGGATCCCGATCGAGGGAAAGTTCGGCCAGGGCAAGCGGCGCTTCAGTCTATCCAGAATCATGTGTAAGCTGGCAGTGACATCCGAGACGGCGATCGCGGTATCCTTCATCGTCATGAACTTGGAGAAATGGCTGAAAGGCCTTTCTTCTCTCTTTTTTACTTCCTCGTTGCTGTTCATGGTCCATATCAGAGTGCTTCAGAGACGATTTAACGGGCTTTTGGGTCGATTAGTCGGTAAATATTTTCAGGCTAAAATGCACCTGTCACTGTTGAGAGGGTGAATTTACCCATGCTAATGCGGCATCTTTACTAATTCAGGAAGCCCTAATTAATTTAATTTTTTACCTATAAACTGAATTACGGTTTTACCCGAAGCAAGACACATACCATTTTTCTCCAGGAAGTATTGGTGAGACAAAACTGAGGAAACTAAAAATGCAATTGAGTGATGATTGATCAGGGGGCAAATGGGAAGGCGCCTTGACGAGTTAACGGCTTTACTATTTGCAATAATTATATATTTTTTATTTCTTTCCAGACTGTTTTCGTGGAAACGATGTAAATTCTGCGATTTCGGGCCGCAGTCTTTAAAAAATTGTTGTGCGCTGTTAGCAATCTTTCACATGGACAATGAGAACAACGCCGATAGGCAAAAAAATCTATGTGAGATTTCTCGCAGAGAAGATTGTACCTACCCCTGTATGGATTGGCGGGATTGAAAAAAAATGAACGACTTGGATCGACTTTTTCCTTCATGCCGTTTTTTGACTGAAGCATCGTCAGTCGATACGGTTCCAGGGCGTCCAAGTCATGGGGTAGAATCCTTTTTTCCTGGCGAAGATATCGAGGTGGACCATGGCGACGGCAGCCATATCCAGGGAGGGTGGCGCAGCGATTTCCCGTAAATCGACACATAGCAGATAATGGCGGCACTTTTTACATGCATCGATGCGTTCGCCGGTTTCACCGGATTCCTGGTAGTAGCGCAGGTTGTCCTTTTCCTCGGTATCGCATGCCGGGCACCGGTTTCGTTTGAAACGCCACTGGCAGCCGCACAAGGCGCAATGCAGGTATTTTTGCCCGCCGCCGCCTTGAAGGAATTCGGTGGTAGGACCCTGGGGCTTGGCGAGATAACTGATGGCGGGCATGGCTCCGCACAAAGGGCAATACCCCAGCGACCAGGACGATAAATCGGCCGATGCCGCCCCCTTCATCCTTACGGCGTTGAGCACCGTCGACAGTGCCCAATTGACGGCGAATCCGAGGGAATCCTCTTTTAGCCCGCCCACTTTCCCCGCCGCACGGAATGCCTCGGCGTTGTCCTCCAGATAAGCTTTCGCAATCACGGCCAGGTCCAAATCCCCTCTTTCGATGACAGCTTCGATGGCACAAAGGTCTGTCTCCAGGTTCGGAAAAGCCAGTTTGAGGGTCGGCATCAGGTCAGCGTATGCCTTTTCCAGGGAAGGTTTCAAGTCGGAAAAAGAGAGGTCCGCAACCATGGGAACACCTGAACGGCGCCGGCTGCCGGCAGGCTCCGGATCCAAAGGCGGCAAACAAACTTTTATCTCATCGATGGCGGTCTCCCTTTTGAGCAATACAGGAGCAAAGGGTTTGATGACGGTTTCCAGAGCGGGTCGTTTTTGCAATGACAGGGCAATCGCCTGATCGTACTGCTGTTCGATCATACCATTCGATCTTTCGAGTTGCATCGTTGAACAACTTTCTATGAGTGGAGAGGATCCCACCCCGGGCAGACACCTGGGCGAAAACCCGGGGTAGGCAGCAATGGCGAAAAGAGTTTTGGCCTCGCGCTTAAACCCTCAGCAGCGAACGAACGCCCTTTCGCAGCGGAGATCCCAGTTTGGCCAGAAAAGCTTTGCGGTCCAGCCCCGGTATAAACTGAGCCACGCTGAACTCATAGTACTTGGTAGGATCGTCCACGAGCAGGTAGATTACGTTTACATCGTCCGGGTCGGCCAGCATGGCCTTGGGATGCTCTTTTTTTACCCTTGCCAGCCGTTTTTGGGCCAGCGTAAGCATCTCTTCCCGCTCGCCGAAGTTCATGGCACCCGTGGGGCACACCTGAACGCAAACCGGCAGCAGACCTCGAACGACCCTGTCATTACACATGGTGCACTTGCTGATCCGACCCGTAGTGGGATCTCGCCGGGGAATGTTGTACGGACAAGATTCGCGCATTTCCTCGAAGGTCTCTTCGGAGAGTTGGCGGGTTTTGTCCGTGTAGACCACGGCGCCGGTTTTTTTGTCGTGGATGATGGCCCCCTCCACGATATCACCGCCCACAGCCACGCAGGGCGGGTCGATGCAATGGCGGCACTGGTCGGGGAAGAAATACCAGCGGATTGTGTTGCCCTCCAGGTGTTCGCTGAACCGCACGATTTTATAGTTGTTTGGGTTCAGATCCGGTGGATTCTGATGGGAGCCGGTCTGTTTGGTTTTATTGGCCGGCAGCTCGAACCACTCCTTGCAAGCTATCTGGCAGCCCCGGCACGCCGTGCATCGGGACGTATCGATTAGAAATGATTTGGCCATGATGATGTCTCCTTTCGGGTATCGGGCAAAACGAAGCTACCCTCGTCCGTTTCAGGCAATTTCGGTCAGACGGTCCGCCTTGCGAATGTTGACGCAGCAGGCCTTGAATTCGGGAATAGTGGTGTTTGGATCTCCCACCCCCGGGGTCAGGCGGTTGACGCCGTCGCCACAGCCCGGCGTC
The DNA here is from genome assembly GCF_009688965.1 of Desulfosarcina widdelii. Classification (GTDB taxonomy): domain Bacteria; phylum Desulfobacterota; class Desulfobacteria; order Desulfobacterales; family Desulfosarcinaceae; genus Desulfosarcina; species Desulfosarcina widdelii. The sequence continues at coordinate 3,287,732 of NZ_AP021875.1, forward strand.
GTCCAGCCGAAACAGAACGGCATGCCGATCTCATGAACAATGCGGCCTTGAACCTTCAACGGACGCATGCGAACGGTGACCATGGCAATGGCCTCCACCCTCCCGCGAGCGCTTTCCACCACAACACCGTCCCCGTTTTCGATTCCCTTCTCGCCGGCCAGTTCGGGGCTCATTTCCACATAGAGTTGAGGTTCGGCTTCCAGCAGGTTGGGAACGTTGCGGGTCTCGCCGCCACCGCACCAATGCTCGGTAACGCTGTACGTGGTCAGCACGACGGGGTAATTCGGATCCGCCGGCTTGGCCAGCAGATCCATCTCGCTGGAGAGGGATTTATAACAGGGACTGTTGAGCTGAGCCGAAAATGGATGACGGCTCACCGGCGTCTCTACCGGCTCGTAGTGTTCGGAAAAGGGTCCGTCGGCGCGGCCGGGGCCGAAGATCTGTCCGAACCCGTGTTTGTGCATGATGAACGGATAGCGCCCCTTGCCAGTGGCCAGCGGCGGCCAGCCGCCGTCGGGTACATCCCCGACCCATTTGCCGTCTTCCCAGGCGATCACCGCCTTGGAGGGACTCCAGGGATTGCCGTTGAGATCCACCGAGGCCCGGTTGTAAAGAATCCGGCGGTTCACCGGCCAGCACCAGGCGAAATTTGGGTACAGACCAATCTCGGCCTGCATCGGGGTCTGGGTCGGATCGCGGCGTTTGGACTTGTTGCCATCCTCCTCGGTGATACTGCCGGCATAGAGCCAGTTCAGCGAAAGGGTCGAGCCGTCATCCGCCAATGCCGTGAAGCTGGGCACCTGCTGCCCTTTACGATAGCGCTTGCCCTTGATTTCCACGTCCCGTGTGAACACACCGTTGATCCGGCGAGCCACCATTTCGGGATCATAGGAATCGTGCCAGGCCATTTTGAGAATGGGATCGGGATAGGCACCACCTCTCTTGTAGGCTTTGCGAATACGGTTCATCAGGTCCACGAACATGTCGCCGAATGTGCGGGCCTGTCCCGGTGGCTTGACCGCTTCGTAATGCCAGAGCATCCAGCGGCCGCTGTTGGTCACCGAACCGTCTTTTTCCAGCCGGTGGGCCGACGGCAGCAGAAAGACTTCGGTCTTGACCGTTTTCGGATCCACACCCGGGCGATGCCAGTTGTCGCTGGTTTCGCTGTTGTGGACATCCACGGCCACCATCCAGTCGAGGTTGTCGAACGCCTTGCGGACTTTATTGGCGTTGGCCACGCTGTTGGCCGGATTGAGGCCGAGAATGAAGCCGCCTTCGATCTTTCCCCGGTACATGCGATCGAACAAAAAGAGGTAGGAGTAGTCCACTCCTTTGTCCAGCTTGGGAACCATACCGTAGCCGAAGTCGTTTTCCTGCGTTGCGTTGTCGCCGAACCAGGCCTTGAGCAGGCTGTTGAAATACTTGGGTTTGTGCTGCCACCAGTTGGCGCTGGCCGGGTCCGCACTTACCGGCGTGTTGGCCTTGTGGTAATCGGCCAACGTCGGCCAGTCGGCGCGAGGGGTGGCCATGTAGCCGGGAATGATGTGGTAGAGGAGGGTGTGATCGGTGGAGCCCTGAACGTTGGGTTCGCCGCGCAGGGCATTGATGCCGCCGCCGGCGACGCCGATATTGCCCAGCAGCAATTGCAGGATGCCTGCCGAGCGTATGTTCTGAACGCCCACGGTGTGTTGGGTCCAGCCTAAAGCATAGAGAATCGTCCCCGATTTTTCCGGTGTCCCGGTCGCCGCATAGGACTGGTAGACCCGCATCAGGTTCTCTTCGGAGACGCCCGTGATATCGGATACCTGATCCAGGGTATACCGGGAGTAGTGCTTGCGCAGCAGTTGGAAGACGCAACGTTCGTGTCTCAGGCTGGGGTCTTTCAGCGGCACCCCCCTGGCATCCGTGTCGAAAGACCACTTGCTGCGGTCATAGGTACGTGTTTTCGGGTCATAGCCGGAGAACAGCCCGTCCTTGAAACCGAATTCCTTACTGACGATCAGGGCCGCGTTGGTGTAGTTGGCCACATATTCATGAAAGTACTTTTTATTTTCCAGAATGTAATGGATCATGCCCCCCAGAAAGGCGATGTCGGTGCCGGAACGCAAGGGGACGTGGAAATCGCTGCGGGCCGAGGTTCGCGAGAACTTGGGGTCCACGTGCATGACCACGGCCCCGCGGTTGTATTTGGCATCCAGCACCCATTTGAAGGAGATGGGATGGTGTTCGGCAGCATTGCTGCCCATGATTAAAATGGCATCGGCATTTTTAATGTCGATCCAGTGGTTGGTCATCGCACCGCGTCCGAACGACTCTCCCAGAGCCGCAACCGTGGCGCTATGTCAGATGCGTGCCTGGTGGTCGAGGTGGACGACCCCCAGCGCCCGCACGGCCTGGTGAACCAGTGCACACTCTTCGTTGTCCATGTGCGAGGTGCCCAGGGTAAAGAGGTTTTCCAGACGGTTGACCCGCTGCCCGTTGGCATTGGTAGCGGTGAAGCCCTTGTCGCGCGTCTTCTTGACCCGATCGGCGATGCGGTCCAGCACCCAGTCCCAACTCTTCTCTTCCCATTTGTCGCTGTATGGCGCCCGGTAGAGCGGTTTGGTTACCCGGTGGGGATTACGCGTCAGGGAAAGCATGGCCGCGCCCTTGGCGCAAAGCGCGCCTTGGTTGATGGGATAATCCGGATCGCCTTCGGTGCTCACCAGCCGCCCGTCTTTGACATGGGCAATGATGTGGCAGCTGACCGAGCAGAATGGACAGATACTGAGCACCTCCTTTGCTCCATCGATTTTGAGCCCTGCGGAATAGCCTTTAACCTGCTTCATACTGCAGCCCAGTTGTATCAGCGACAGCCCGGCTACGCCCGCACCGCTGATTTTGAGAAAATCGCGTCGGTTGTAATCCATACCCGCCTCCTTTCAATAACCTTTGGTTTAATACCAGAACGCCTGACGTCTGGCGGTTGATCAATAACGAAGTTGGATGGTACTCCGGGTAGGGTGGAGAGACGGTTTTCAACGCAACGGCATGCAGCAGCCTGTTTCCGGCGGGTCTTCTTGCAAAGGCGCGGGATGAGGCTGAACGTATTGAGAGGCAACACGAATTAATGGAAAGAGAATCTACCCGGCTATAGTTGTATCAACATTGACATAACAAAAAACGGGGTGTCAACGATATTTTGCGTTTATCCCATTTATTTTAATATGTTAATTAAAACGTAACGGGGCCGAATTTTCCTTTCCGCCCTTACCCCCCATACGATTTCCGGGAGGCTGGCATCGCCATAAAAGGCTCCCGGCCATATCAAAAGCCTGGATTCTTCTATAATTGACAATGTCTTCTGAGTAAAATAGAAAAGATTGATTGAACATTGGGCAATCGATTAGACGCATGCGTCTAAAAAAGTCGATTTTCGGACGGCTTTGCAAAAATCTTTTTACGAAATCGTCATTATTGATGAACGCGTAAAAAGTTGAATTTAGCCCGTTGATGTCATTCCCGCAGGGAATACAGCATTTTCATATAGGTATAGATTCCCGCCCCGCGGGAATGACATGTCTGGTGACATTTTGCGAGACTGTCATTATTGGTTAGTCATGGACCGAATAAAGGAATTCATCGCCCTTTTTCAAATCCCCCCGGCCATTGCACCTTATGTAACGGTATTCGCCGAACCCGACGAGATCGACCTGATCGTCACCATGGCGGGCAGGACCCTCAGCGTTGTGGAAGTGGCCGACCTGTTGAAGCTTCCCATGTATCAGGCCGCTGCGTTTCTGGAGAAAGCCTACCGTCGACATTTCGTCCATCGTGAGGTCGCGGGCCGCAAAGTCGGTTACATTTTCGATCACGTCGATACCACCGATAAACCGTTACGCTATATTCCGGCCCGATTCTACGATCGGCTCGATGAACTGACCATGTATGGTGACTGGGATGCCCTCCCGAAAGAAATCCGGGATGAAGTCACGGGTTGGTGGTTGCAGGAATATGCCGATAAAATTGCTCCGGTGGTGGAAAAAATAAAACAGGACCCGGACGCCCACCAGAAAATCAAACAAAAAGATTTTCTACTTCTCGACGAAGCGGTCGCCCAGGTGGATGCAGCCGCGGTTCATGCCGTGGTCAATTGCGACTGCCGTAGCAGTACACAAGGATGCAGCCGCATGGTCGAGGCCTGCATCCGCCTTGATGACGGCGCACGCTATACGCTGGAGCGGGGTTTGGGTCGACAACTCTCCAAGGATGAATGCAAGCAGATCGTCCTGGCCACCGACCGCGACGGATTGATGCATATCGACACACGCGTGTGGCAGGACCACGGACTTTTCGGCTTCTGCAACTGCTGCACCTGCTGCTGTTTTCCATTGCGCGCCTCCACCCTCCTGGACAGTGATCGCGTCTATCCCCGGGTGCACTACCAAGCCCGTCGGGACGAAACCGTCTGCACCCACTGTGGTCGTTGCGTCAGACGCTGCCCATACGGGGCCTTTTATCATGACGGCAGCACTATCCTCATGAACGGCAAAAGCCGCAAGGCCGTGGCCTTCGATGCGGCCAAGTGCTATGGCTGCGGCCTGTGCAGAACCGGCTGCCCCATCGGGTGCATCGCCATGCACTCCTTGCGGGGAATTCCTGATGACCACCCTTGAGATCCGCCAGGCGATCACTGCGGCCAATGACCGATTGGCGGAGAACCTGCGCCAGCGATTCGCCGACTACGGGGTCCTGGTACTTAACCTGATCGCTTCGCCGGGCGCCGGTAAGACAGCATTGCTGGAAAAAACCATTGTCGCTTTGGGGTCCAGGTTCACCATCAATGTGATCGAAGGCGATCCCTATACCCGCCTGGACAGCGAGCGGATCATCCACGCCGGCGGCGGCGGCGTCCAGATCAATACCGAGGGCGGCTGTCATCTCGATGCCCGCATGGTGAGCGAAGTTATTGACCGCTTTGACCTGGCCGACACGGACCTGATCGTCATTGAAAACGTGGGCAACCTGCTCTGTCCGGCAGCCTGGGATTTAGGTCAGGATGTCACCGTGGTGGTGACCAGCTTGACCGAGGGAACGGACAAGCCTCTTAAATATCCCGAAACCTTTGCCCGTGCACAAGTTGTCGTAATCAACAAGATAGACTTGGAACCCCATCTGTCGGCCACTGCCGCCGACCTAAAAACCAATGTCCGGACGATCAATCCGGACATGTCCGTTTTTGAAGTCAGTTGCCTTGCCGGAACCGGTCTGGAGTCATGGCACCATTGGGTCGCAGAGGCGATCAAAACCAAAAAGGGAATCCGCGGCCATGCATGAAGAGCCCTATACACAGGCCATGTTGGACTTGGCCCTGGAGGAGGCAGGTGGAAGGCGAATCACCGAAATCCGTCTGGGAGTGGGTCGCTTCAGTGCTATTGTACCGGCTTCGGTGGAGGTGTTCTTCCGCTACCTTAGCGCAGGCACGCTGGCCGAAAGGGCCCGCCTTATCTTCGAAACGGTTCCAGTAGAGCTTACCTGCACGGCATGCGGAAAAATCGTGACGGCGGATATTCCTTCCCAGGTGCCCATCCACCCGGCCTTGGGGGCTCTTTTAAAAAAAGGATGCGGCTGCAGTTTGGGAAAACTAACGATCACCGGAGGCTTGGGATTTGATCTGATCGATCTGACCCTGAGCGATCATGATCCCATTCTCCCAGATGGAGAAGCCGGGAAATGACCTCTTGGTTGAAGTCTCAGGCGGCGCTGCGCAAATTCAAACCTGCCTTCATCTGAGCAGCTGTGCGGCAACGACGGCACCCTCCGGCAAAGACTTCACGCCTTCTGGGATGGCGATCACCCCTTCGGCCCGGGCAATGGCTTTCAAACGACTGGACATCCGCAAGGGGGTAAAAAGGGGATGCCGCTCTCCATCGGTCAGGGAGCCGTAAACGAACTCGGTCCAGTCGATCTGGCGGCAGGTCAGGTGGCGAACCAACTTCACCATCGTTCCAGGCAGGGAAGGTTTGCCGTGGCCGCCGAGCTTTAAAAGACCCGGCAGAGCGATCTGGAGAAAAGCGGTAAGGTTGGACGGCGGTCCTCCGGGAAGAAGGAACACCGGTTTATCCCGGAGCATGCCGAAACCGACGGGCTTACCGGGCCCCATGCGGACCCAATGAAAGCATTTCTTCCAGCCGAGGGCAGACAGCGTCCGGGCCACGAAATCACGGTCGCCGGCCCAGGCGCCGCCGCTGGTAATTACCGCATCATGGGTGGAAATGGCCTCGTCGATGGTTGCCGTGATGAGATCCGGTCGATCTTTGAGGATGGAGAAGGTGGTCTGCATACCGTATCGCCGGCACCAGGACTTCAGCATTTCCAGATTACTGGCATACAATTTTCCTGCGGGAAGGGGCTGCCCGGGAGCCACCAGTTCATCTCCCGTTGCAATAATGGCGAGTCCGGGCTGACGATGGACAGGCAGTGTGTCATAGCCGGCGGCTGCGAAGATACCGATCATGCCCGGCGAAAGGCGGCTGCCTTGTGCAGCGATCAATTCTCCCGCTTCGATATCGGCGCCCTTCGGCAGAATATTGCGACCCGGCTCCGCGGTATTGAAAACAGCTATGCACTCGCCTTCTAAAATAGCGAACTCTTCCGACACTACGGCATCGGCCCCGTCCGGAATCTTGGCACCGGTAAGGATTCGAATGGCATCGCCACCGGATAGGGCGGTATTTGCCGGAAGCCCGGCGGCCGCCGTGCCGATAACTGTCAACGAAACCTTGTTTTTGGGAGATGCCTTTTCGATGTCCGTCGATCGGACTGCGTAACCGTCTTTCAGTGAAGCGTCCGTGGACGGTGAACACACCTGGGAGTATAGTTCGCTGGCGAGAATTCTATCCGAGCATTCAAAAAGCGATAGCCTTTCGCTGCTAAGGGGAGTAATCGTCTCCAGGGTCACCCGCAACGCTTCTGCGTAACCCGTCTGTACTTTCTTCATAAGTCACTCACGTTCAAGGAAGAAAAGGATGTCCCGATGGATAGACCGGCAATGATGCTCGGCCGCACGCGTTCACTTATTTTGCGACATGCGGGCAAAAGCAGTGGTTATCTTATCAAATCCGTGTTTGTCAATCAGTGCCGCCAATCCTGCATCCATCTCTTCCATTTCTACCTCTTCTTCGACTTCCTCCTCCCGCTCTTCGTAAATCAAAACATCGTTCAGGCACCATTCGACACACAAAGGGCCCTCTTCGCCTTCGCACATATCGCATTTGAGCGGGAGTCCCGAATTTGGATCCTTGAACATGTCTCGCGACGGGCAGGTCGCCCTGCAGAAAGTGCACTCGTCGTACTCCTTTCCGTCGATGATATACTTATCTCTGCCCATACATTCAGAAGGCGAGTACTCGCCCGCAAACACCGGCAGCCAGATGTCGTCCAGACGGTGCGTAATGATGCGTATGCGCGATGCTGCCGGATTGACACTGCTGTATTTCGGTTGAGAATGATAGGCGGCGCAGATGACCTCGCATGTGCGGCAGCCATTGCATTTATCAGCATCGATCTTGATGGTTTTCACCTTTTTTTTGATCTTGGCCATCGCTCAAAATTCCTCTCTTGGTTAAATCTTCGGCCACATACCCCAGATCCAGATCCTTTAATCTTTCCCGGGTGGGAATGCCATCTACAGTCCACCCCTTGAATTGGTAATAATGCATCATCAACGCTTCTTCCAGTTCGGGGAACCGATGCTTCCAATGGTCCTCGGGCGGCAGTTCCTCGACTCTTCTCAGCCCTCTCATATTGTTCAAGGCCCGGTGAAGGTTCCGGCTTCTGTTGACAATTTTCTTCAGCCCCTGCTTATCGATATCCATTCCGGTCGCCGATGAAATCAACTTCGGATAATTATGAATATGGTAGGGCGGCTTGAGGCAAAAAGATCCCATGCCTGCGCAAAGCCCCAGAGCGTCGTCGATGTTGTGCAGCATCTCCATCCAATCCACAATTTGGGATGCTATTTCGGGGGTTGGATAGTGCGGGTTGGCCTTTTCTCCCCGAGGTTCCCAGTCCAGAAAATACTGCTTGAATTTTTCGTCCGGAAGCTGCGGCCAATCCTCTACAAAAGCCTCCCTGTGCTCCTTTTTAGGGAATGCCGCCTGGGGCCAGTTGCCCTCGATCTGGGTTATGCTCACTTTTTCGTTTGTAGCATACATCAGATAGTACAAAGGGTCGAACATGCCCAGCTTGATATTCATCTGCTCATGCTTCTTGGTAGTGTTGTGATCGAAGTCCTCCGCTCCGTTTCCGATTCTTCGGGCCGCCCAATAGGTGCCGTCAGCCAGCACGTCGCCGATGCCCTCCCGCCGGGCAATGCGATCCAAAAGCCAGAAAAACCGTCCTTCCTTGTCCGCTGGACAGCCTTTAAAATCGGCATCGGTTAAAATGCCCGCCTCGTACAATTCGAAACCAAATGCCAGGATCTGGGGCGTTGAGAATGAATCCAACCCATACTCGAAAGCGCGCTGACAGATTTCCCACGAAAAATCCAGATCATCGACAAACGCCGCCATGGCATAGGTCAGTTTCGAAAAGCATTTCATCATGTATCTGGGAACGTCTTTGTGTGCGATTAAAGCGCCACACTGCTGCGGGCAATTGAAACAACTGATGAACCGCTTGATGGCGCCGGTTTGACTTTTTTCCCAGCTTTTTTCGATTTCCTCTGTCCAGAAATCCTTTCTGCGGACGCGGGCATTGCCCCAGGCAAAGCTTTCCGTATGCCATTTTTCGTCCACATGCTTCATCATCTGGGGCGATCCGATTCCCGATAAAATCGGCATCAGGCCCGGCAGGGGATTGGCGTTCCTGAAATCGATATATTTCCTGATCTCCTTCATATGCTCCATAAATTCAGCCCCGCGGGCCAGATGGACCGCCTTGGTCCCTCGCACGGCGATCGCCTTGATGTTCTTGTCTCCCATGACCGCCCCGCCGCCGCCCCTGCTGGAACTCGACCGCGACTGCTCGATGGAAGCCGTGAAGCATCGGTTCTCTCCGGCCAGGCCGATGGCTGAGATCTGCACGTAAGGATCGTTTAACTCTTTTCGGATCAGCTCCTGGGTCTCGACGGCACCTTTGCCTTTCAAGTGGGTGGCATCGCGCAGTTCCACCGTTTCGTTGTGGATCCAGATATAGATCAGCTCTGGAGATTTACCGCGTATTACGACTTTGTCGTAACCGGCATATTTCAGCTCCGACGCCCAAAAGCCCCCCATCATCGGATAGGCCAAAAGGTCTGTCTGGGGCGAAATAAAACTGACGATCGTTCGATTGGCGCTGAAAGCCGGCGTTCCGCACAAAAGACCCGAACTGTAGATGAGAAGATTCTCAGGGTCGAATGCTTTCGTTTCCGGAGGCACCCGGTCGTAGTGAATTTTGACGCTAGTTCCCAGTCCGCCCAGATGTGTTTCGAGAAGTTGCGGATCGGTCTCTACCCGTTCGATATTGCCTCGAGTCAAGTCGATTTCCAAATTGTATCCGGTTTCGGCATAGCGCATGGTTCAATTCCTCTGGCCTTACAGTTTTCTTTGTTTTCAACCAGCAATTTTGAGTAAAAATAGGAAAACGTCAGCGGGCAACGACTTTGAATCGTTTCGGTACAGTCACTGTCTTGCTAACATGATGATCTAACTGCCTTCCCAGTGGAACTTGCGACGCCCGCCGATGATCGTTTTCCTCTCCGGGTCGCTTTTTAAAGGAATCGATATTTAGCAGGCCATCGTTTCCGTGACCCGATGCTGCGTTGTTATAAGGGATGTACAATCCGTTTCGATGTCCCATCATCTTGAGCAGTGCCGGCCGGATGAATTGTTCAAAGGAAAGCATCGTTGCCGATGGGTTTCCGGGCAACCCGAAGACCGGACGATTTCCGATGGTTCCAAATAGGGTCGGTTTTCCGGGTTTGGCAAATATCGTGGAAAACCGCATTTCCATTCCCATGGATGCGAATGTCTCGCGAATCAGGTCGTATTTTCCTCGGGAAGTGCCGCCGGAAGTGACGATCAAGTCCGCTCGAAGCGCCTCGGTTAGGATGTCCTGTTGGGACCGCAGTTTGTCCTCGACAATGCCGAGGCAAAGGGGCGTGGCGCCGACCTCGACAACCTGGGCAGCCAATGCGTATAAATTCGAGCACATGGCTTTCCAGGGAGAAGCCGGTTCGTGAAAGTCCGACAGTTCATCTCCCGTCGAGAGAATCGCGACAGTGGGCTTCCGATGTACATAAACATAGGCGCGACGCATGCTGGCCAGCGCACCGATTTCCAGTGGGCCGATGACGTCTCCTGCACGAAGGACAATTTGTCCTTTTTTCAGTGAGTCTCCCTTCGGGCGTATACCATATCCCTGCCCCGGATTGGCCATGCACATCACGTTACCGCTGTCTTCAGCCGTTGCCTCCAGCTTTATCACCGTATCCGCACCTTCGGGAACCAGCCCCCCGGTCATGATTCGAACCGCTTCACCGTCGCCTACGGTTGCCCCGCATGGTTTTCCGGCGGGCGCTTCGCCGATAATCCTGAGATGGACAGGATGACGGCGTGAAACGCCTTGAAGCGAGGTATGCCGTATGGCGTAGCCGTCAAGCGCAGAGACGTCCGAGGCAGGCAGATCTTCTATGGCAGCGATATCCAGGGCAAGGACTCTTCTCAATGCCTCGATGATGGGCACGCTTTCTCGCCCCAAAACCGGAGTTGCCTGCAAAATCCGTCCCTGTGCCTCATGGAGATCGATCATACCTGTGCCTCAATACATTTGTTTGTTGTGTCAACAGAGACATAACGAATACGCTACGAATAAACCCCGCATAACGGGTTGTTTTTCAATGATCGGGTATCCTGGAGTTTTTGTACGGGCCTGGGTTCTGCTTCGCATAAAAAAGATACAATATAGCTTTTATGTAGCTTTAACTTAGCTGAATGTCAACACCATTGTTTGCGGCTGTTTTCGAAACCCAAGCTGATCGACATGAGGTGTCAAGCTGTGTCATGATGGGAGGTATCCAACGATAATTGGTGAGGTCGAAGGCGAAAGATGGATTCGGTGATGAACCGATCCGAACCGCGTCGCCCTAACAATAAGGTCTTTAAATGGTAGGAAACTTTTGCGACAGAGAAAAATCGCACCCGTCAAGAAATCGGCTGGAAGCGTCGGCGTTGCAGATGATTCTTTCAATATCGTCGCCCATTTCGTTGAAGCAATCCAAATCGAACCGGCATAAATTCGCTGCAATCAAGGTGTTGTCCTCGCGGGCGGCAGTCACCATCCGCTTGGCAAGGTCCCTGCAATCGGCGATTTGCCATGCGGCTAAAAAAGCAATAGTATCGGCCACGCGGCACATTCGCCGATCAAGCAGGGCCAGGTAGTCCGAATGCATCCATCCCGAGGATGCGAGTCGTTCTTTCAAGTAGGGAATCAGCGCCTTCTCGCAGACATGGGAAAGTGTTTTCCTGCTGAGCCAGGTTGCCGGTTCTTCCCTGCCAATGGCCGAAGTGAATTGCTCGCGCAGACCGCAATGACGCTTTTTTATGACAGGATCGGTTCTTCCTTGCACAAAAATCTTGATCCGGCGCGGATTGACCAGCAGGTCGCCGGCAGCCTGGAATTCACAGTGGTCGGCATAATCACCCGCCTGTTTCAACGCCAGTTCGGCAAGCCGGGCCAAGGTAAGCCAGAAAAGACGTGGATCGGCAGCTTCGATGCCCATGAGTTCTTCCAGCCGCTGCTCACACCATGCCTCGTTGGGCAGACGCTGAACATCTTTGGTCAATCGACGGTTTAAATTCGACCAAAGAACATGCGTCTGAAGATGGGCACCACCGATGCAACTGTTTCCGGAAATTGATGCGGGTATGGTTCGCATACCTTTTCCCTGGCTTGATGTCGCCTTTTCAACTCATGAAAAAACGGTAGATGAAACGGTGAACGACCCGGCCGTATGGAGGGTAGATCAGTTTCCCGCTGTTGAATTTGGGTTTGGTCAACACACCCTTGGCTTTCGACAGGGCCAGAAACCCCTCGTGGCCGTGATACTGACCCATACCCGAAGGTCCTACGCCGCCGAAGGGCATATCGTCCTGGGTCACGTGCACCAGGGTATCGTTGACCGACACCCCGCCCGAATGGGTGTGGGTGAGAATATAGTCGATATTCTGTTTGTCACGATCGAAATAGTACAGGGCCAGCGGTCGGGGATGATCGTTGACGTAGGCCACCGCATCTTCGAGCTTATCGTAGGGCACCACCGGCAGGAGCGGACCGAAAATCTCTTCCTGCATCACCTCCATCTCTTCGTTGACGTCAAGAAGAATCCGTATCGGCATCTTGCGGACCTCGGCAAAGACCTCGCCGGCCGGGTTGACCTCGACGACGCGGGCGCCCTTCTGAACGGCATCTTCCAAAAGGGCATGAAGGCGCTGGTACTCCTTGTCGTTTACGATTCCGGTATACTGGCTATTTTCCGCCATGGTCGGGTACATCCCACCCATCACATCGGCAAACCGGGACACGAATTCGTCCACGACCGGTCGGGGGCATAGCACGTAATCCGGGGCCACGCAGGTCTGCCCCATGTTGAACACCTTACCGAAGGCGATGGGGGGCACTGCCTCAGCCATATCCATACCGGGAGCGATGATCACCGGCGATTTGCCGCCCAGTTCCAGCGTCACCGGCGTGAGATTGTCCGCCGCCGCCCGCATGACATGCCGGCCCACGGAAGTCGATCCGGTAAACACCAGATGATCCCAATCCAATTTTGAAAATGCCGACCCCAACCCCGGTGCGCCACCGATTACAGCGACCTGGTCTTCGGAGAAAATCTCCGCCATCATTTTACACACGACTTCGGCCGTTGCCGGAGTGAAGGCGCTCATTTTGATCATGGCCCGGTTTCCCGCGGCCAGTGCGCCCACAAGGGGTCCGATGGCCAGATAAACCGGATAGTTCCACGGCGTGATGATGCCCACCACGCCCAATGGCTGGTAGATGACGCGGGTGCTGGCCGGCAGATAAAGAAACCCCGGCCAACGGCGGGAAGGTTTCATCCACTTTTTGACGCGCTTGGCGGCATGACGAATGCCTTCCAGGCTCGGCAGAATTTCGGCCAGGTAGGACTCGTCTTTACAGCGGCAGCCGAAGTCCTGATCGATGGCTGCGGCGATTTCTCCTTTACGGCGGATCAAGGCCTTTTCCAACCGTTTGAGATTACCGACACGCTGGCCGGCGTCCGGCATGGGATTGCGCCGGAAAGCATCTTGCTGGCATTTGAATATCCGTTCCATTTCCGCGGTCGCATTCGTCTGCTCTATACTTGTCACTGGCGCCTCGCTGTTTTGCCCGATTCCGATTCCATTGAGCTGCCGGCTTCAGCACACATGCCTGCCGGCGAACCAATCCTCTATCCGTTTCGCACTCACATTTTTTCGATTCTCACGGCGCAAGCCTTGTATTCTGCCGTCAACGTGACGGGGTCGAAGGCCGCGTTGGTCAGCCAGTTGGCATTGCCTTCCCGGAAATGAAAGGCCATCCAGACCATGCCTTCAGGCACTTCGAGGGTCACGTTGGCCGTTACATTCACTTCGCCGCGGCGTGATTTGACGCGGATCTTCTCGCCGTTGGCGATACCGACCCGATCCGCATCGACAAAGGAGATATCGGCGGTCTCCTCGCCCAAAAGATCGTTGAGTCCTTCACAACGACCGGTTTGGGTACGCGTGTGATAATGGTAAAGCCGCCGCCCGGTGCTGAGCACCAGGGGATATTCCTCATCGGGGACCTCGGCCGGCGGTGTCCATTCGGCCGGCATGAAGCGCCCAAGCCCGAAGGTAAATTTACCGTCCTTATGCAAAAAGGTGGTGCCGGGGTGTTCGACCGTGGGACAGGGCCATTGAAGTCCGTCTTCCTCAATGCGGTAATATTTGATACCGCCCAAGCTAGGAGCCAGTGCCGAGATTTCGTTGTCCCAGATCTCCTTACCGCTGTCGGAAGCCCAATCGTGCCCGAAGCGTTTGGCGATCTGTTTGAAAATCCACCAGTTGGGTTTTGCGTCACCCGGCGCCTGGCTAGCCGTGCGCACCCGGTTGACCCGGCGTTCGCTGTTGGTGAAGGTGCCGTCGTTTTCGCTCCAGGCTGCCGCCGGCAACACCACATGGGCAAAGCGGGTGGTTTCGTTATGAAAAATATCCTGAACCACGAGGAACTCTGCCGAGGCCAATTCGTGCTCCACCTTGTGGATATCCGGCTCGGTATTGGCCATATTTTCGCCGAAAATGTAGAAGGCACGAACCTTGCCGTCCACCAACCCCTCCATCATCTGGGGAATCATCAGCCCCAGTTTGGTGGACATGCCGGTGGTTTCCCAGGCTTGCTCGAATTTCGCGCACATCTTCTCGTCGGTCACGGCCTGGTAGCCGGGATAAACGTTTGGAAGCGCACCCATGTCGCAGGCGCCCTGGACGTTGTTCTGGCCACGCAGCGGATTGACGCCGCCCATTTCCACACCCATGTTGCCCAGCAGCATCTGCAGGTTGGCGGTGGACATGACGTTGTTCCTGCCGCAGGTGTGCTCGGTGATACCCAAGGTGTAGCACAGCATCACCGGTTTTACCGAGGCCAGCATGCGCGCCGTTTTCCGGATGGTTTCGGCATCGATGCCGCAGATGTCGACCACTTTCTCCGGTGGATAGGTCATAACGATTTCTTTGAGCTGCTCGAAACCGGTAGTGTTGTTCTCCACGAAGAGCTTGTCGTAAAGATCCTCATCGATCAAAACATACATCAGGGCATTGAGCAGGGCGATATCGCTGCCGACCTTGAGCTGCAAATGCATGTCTGCAAAATCCACCAACCGATGCCGCCGGGGATCGGCCACAATCAGTTTGGCGCCCTTGAGCAACGCGTTTTTCAAAAAGGTTGAGGCTACGGGATGCGCCTCGGTCATGTTGGAACCGATAACAAAGAACATTTTGGCCCGAGAAAACTCGGAGAAAGAGTTGGTCATGGCACCTGACCCAAACGTGGCCGCCAGCCCGGCGACCGTCGGGGCATGTCAAGTACGGGCGCAATGGTCTATGTTGTTGGTCTTGAACACCCCTCTGAAAAGCTTCTGCATCTGATACGAATCTTCGTTGATGGACCGGGCACAGCTTACACCGGCCACGGCGTCGGGACCGCTTTCCTTGATAATCTCCTTGAGCTTGCTGGCCACCAGATATAGGGCTTCGTCCCAGGAGGCCTCCCGGAACGCGTCTCCTTCCCGGATCAGTGGCGTCGTGAGGCGTTCGTCCGAGTAGATAAAATCGTAGCCGAAGCGGCCCTTGACGCACAGGCGTCCCTTGTTTGGGGAGCCCTCTTCCACACCGGTCACCTTGACGATGCGGCCATCCTTCACATGCAGCCATTGCTGGCACCCTACGCCGCAGTATGGGCAGGTAGTACGGATTTTCTCGACATCCCAGGGCCGCCAGTCAAAGCGTGCCTTTTTCTCGGTCAAGGCACCGGTGGGGCAGGCCTGAATGCACTCTCCGCAGAAGACACACTGGTCGGAATCCTTGAGCGGTACGTCGCCGGCGGTCACGATCTTGGTGGCATCCCCCTGATAACCGAAGTTGATGGCCCGGTTGACCTGAACCTCGTTGCAGGCCTGAACGCAGCGGCCACAAAGAATGCAGCGGGAATGGTCGCGCACGATCAGGGGGTTGACGGTTTCCATGGGATACGGGGTCTGTCGACGCGGATATTTGCCACCCTCGACCTGATAATGATAGGCCAGGTCCTGGAGCTGGCAATCGCCCCAGGAAGGACAAAGCGTGTCGAAATTATCGCTTGCGGCGGCCTGCATCTGGACCTCGGTCCATTTGCTTTCCCGGCCGGAACCGATCGAACAGTTGTGATTGCCCGAAGCCAGCATAAGCTCCAGCGTTTCCCGCCTGGAGGCGACTACCTTGGGCGATTCGGTCAAAACGACCATGCCGTCCGCAGCCGGTGTATTGCATGCGGTCATCAAATTGCTGCTGCCATCAACTTCCACCACGCAGATTCGGCACCTGCCCGTAGGAGTTGCATCCTTCAGATAACACAACGTCGGAATGTGGATGTCGTGCGCTTCGGCGACCTGGAGAATGGTCCGCCCTGGTTCGAAAGGCAACGCCGAACCATTTATTAATATTGTGCCCTGCTCCATGGGCTGCTCCTTTCTCTGGGTTTTGCAGGCTTGATTATTGCCGGTGGTCGCAACACCGATCTCTATGTCATGGGTGACATAACGTAGCTATTCGAAATCGATGGATTTGTCAATCGATAACAACGCATTTGAAGGTGCGACGTTCACGAATTTGTTCAGCGGGAAAAGTGCCGAACCAAGCGCATTCATATATCCGCATTGACATAATGCCGCGGCTGCGGTATTTCCGCATTAAATAGATCAAAATAACAATGCATAATGGACGGGAGACAGTTTATGGCAACGAAAGCGAAGACCTACAGCGTTTGCGGCATGTGCACAGTCAGATGCCCCATTGAAGTCGAGACCGAAAACGGCGAGATCACCTTTATCAAGGGCAACCCGCATATGGGAGGCCTCAACGGGGCCCTTTGTGCCCGCGGTGCCGCCGGCAAGGCATTGATCAATGACAATGAGCGCATCCAGCAGCCCATGATCCGTGTGGGCGAACGCGGTCAGGGCAACTGGAAGCCTATCAGTTGGGATGAAGCCCTCGACTATGCCGCCGATCAGCTTAAAAAAACCATCGATACCTACGGCGGAAAAAGCGTACTTTTCTCGGATCGTGGTGGTCCTTTCCGCGACCTGCACCAGGCTTTCGTTCGCGCGCTGGGTTCTCCCAACTGGACCAACCACGACGCCTCCTGTGCCCGCAATGTCCAGCACGCAGCCCTCTCCCTGTTCGGCTTCGGCCGCAAAGGCGTTTCCTACGATCTGAAAAACGCCCGTCACGTGGTGCTCCAAACCCGCAACATGTTTGAAGCCATCAACGTGAAAGAGGTCAACGACCTCATGACGGCCATGGAAAACGGCTGTAAGCTGACCGTCATCGACATTCGCGCCAACATCTCGGCCACCAAGGCCCACCGGTTCCTGATGATCCGTCCCGGATCGGATTACGCCCTCAACCTGGCGGTCATCCATACCCTCTTGAACCGCAAGCTTTACAATGTCACCTATGTCAACAAATGGTTCAAGGACCTTGACGTGCTGGAACGCTTCGTCAAACCCTACACACCCGAATGGGCCGAAGAGGAAACTGGAATTCCGGCGGCGGAAATCGTGCGCTTCGCCCAGGATCTTTCCAAGGACGCCCCGGCGGTACTCTGGCACCCCGGCTGGATGAATGCCCGCTACAACGACTCGTTCTATATGTCGCGCACCATTTATATCATTAACGCCCTTCTGGGGTCGGTCGGCGCCAAAGGCGGGCTGCCCATGACCAACAAACCCGGCGATGTGGATCGCAAGGGGCTGAACAAACTCGTCGACCTTGTCCCCAAAGTCGAAGAGAAACGGGCCGACGGCACCGGCTGGAAACATGCCCATCTGGACACCGGCCCCGGTCTGCTGCACCTGGGATTCGATGCCATCGAAACCGAGGATCCCTACCCGGTCAAGGCCTACATCGCCTATCGCCACGATCCGCTCATGGGCTTCCCGGACCCGGAGCGCATCAAACAAAAATTGGCCAACCTGGACTTTCTCATGTCCGTCAGTTTTACTTGGTCGGATACGGCCTGGCACTCCGATCTGGTGCTGCCCCTGTCGCCCTACTTGGAACGGGAATCGATTCTGGCCTGCAAAAACAGCCTGAATCCTTTTTATTTTACTCGCCGCCGGGCGGTGGAACCGCGCTACGACACCCGCGCCGACTGGGAAATTCTGTGCGGTATCGCCAAACGCCTGGGCATAGAGGCCCTGGCCTTCGACGCCATCGAGGATATCTGGAAATACCAGTTGGAAGGCACCGGCGTGGAATTGGCCGACTTTGACGAAAAAGGGTTCATCCAGTTAGGAAAGGGTCCCTTGTACAAACCGGAACCCACCTTCAAGACCCCATCGGGGAAAATCGAGATCGTCTCCGAGAAGTGGGAAGCCCAGGGCATCCCATCTCTCAAGCCCTATGAAAGCACCCATCCGCCGGAGGGGCAGTTCCGACTGACCTTCGGCCGCTGCGGGGTTCACACCCAGGGTCATACGGTCAACAACAGCCTGTTGTTCGAACAGGTTCCGGAAAACACCCTCTGGATCAACACCCGGGCCGGCAGCGCCATGGGGCTGTCCGACGGCGACATGGTGAACGTCAGCGGAAATGGCAAAGGCGGCCGCATGCAGGCCAAACTGACCGACCTTATCCATCCCGAGGCGGTGTTCATGCTGCATGGGTTCGGCCACCGCCTGCCCGTGGAGAGCCGGGCCTTCGGCAAGGGTGTGGCCGATCATGAATTGATGTGCGGCGGTCTGGAGAAATGGGACAAAGGCGGCGGCGCCATGGCCATGCAGGAGCATTACGTCACGGTGGCCCCGTGCTGAAAAGCCGGCCAACCGGCTGAGAACTGAAGAACAAAATAAAATGCCAATCGCAGGGTCTTACCCCCGATTGGCATTTTTTTCCTTTAGCACCTGTTGTACGACTTCTTTGAACGTTCAGCGAACCGCTTTATGCTTGTTGGCCCGGTGCTGGATCATCTCGGCCACAATGCTCACGGCGATCTCCTCCGGCGTCTCCGCGTCAATGGCCAGACCGATGGGAGAATGAACCCGTTCGATGTCCGCCTGGGTGGCGCCTTCCTTCAGCAGCACACCGTAAATGGCGTCCCTCTTCTTCCGGCTCCCGATCATGCCGATGTAGCCCGCCTCGGTTCTCAATGCCCTGGCTAAAACGGTCTTGTCGTGCAGGTGGCCGCGGGTGAGAATAACAATATAATCCTGGGTGCCGACGCCGATACCGTCAAAGGCCCGCTCGAAGTTCTCCAGAGCGCGGATCTCATGGGCATCGGGGAACCGCTGCCGGTTGGCGAATTCCTCCCGGTCGTCGGCCACCGACACCCGGAATCCCACCATGGCAGCCATGGCGGCCGTGAACAGCGCCACATGGCCGGCACCGAACAAATAGAGCGTGCATACCGGCTGTACCGGCTCCAGCAGCACAAAACCCTCGTCAATTGTCAGCGTTATTGCAGAGGAGATTTGCGCGGCCTCCTGTCGGACCTTTTCCAGCGCCGCTTCGCCAAGCGGCCAATGTCCGAGAATTTCATCCTCATTGACCGCCAGGCAGTGGTCGATTCGCTCCACCGTCTCGTCGTTGACGTCGACAACGGTAAGCAGCAACCCTTTTTTACGCTCCGCCAGCAGCCCCCGCCATCGATGGAAGATGTCCAGGATTGCCGATGTTGGCCGAATGCAGTCCAGCAGCACTTCTGCCCGACCGCCGCAGATCATGTCCATGGTGTCGACGTTCTTATAGCTTAGATCAAAGGGTAAAATTGTCGATTGTCCGGTCTGGATCAGTGTTTTGGCACGGGACATGACCTCGGCTTCAAGCAGTCCTCCGCCGACGGTACCGATACCGCTGCCATCAGCGGTGACGATCATTCGACTGCCTGCCGTCCGTGGGGTGGAACCGGAGCGGCTGACAATCGTGGCCAGGACAAAGGATTCCCCTCTATCTATCAGTTCGCAGGCCGCGGATACGATTTGGTTCATCGACACGTGTTCCTTTCTCTACGATGCTCGATTCTTCGTTTGGCGGTTCCCGTGGAAACCGCCACGGGACCGTCGGCCAATTGAATATCGACAGTCAATCGGCCGTCTGCCATAGCGCTTCGGATCGCCGACAGGCACAATACGGCTTCACGAACGCAGGCTTTCATCGTATCGAGCGATTGCAATTCCACCGGGACGATGTGCAAGGTCAGCCGGGTATGATGGTCCTGGCGGTCGATCCGGCCCCGGTAGTCGATCACGCCATCTACGGCGAAAATCTTCTCGTCCAAATCGCCAATGAAGAACCTCCGTCCGCGCCGCGTCATTTCAAGCATGGCGTTCTGTCGTCCCCGGATCCGTCCTAGCGTTTTCAATACCGTTCCACAGGCGCAGGAATCAAGCCTGAATGCCGCCATATCGCCGGTGCGGTACCGGATCAGTGGCATGCCCTCGCGAGTCAGGGTGGTAAACACCACTTCCCCTGTGTTTCCGTCTGCCAGCGGCAGGCCCGTGGCAGGATCGACGATTTCAACGAGCAGGTCGGCTTCACGCAAATGGTAGCCCTTGCGGGCCGAACACTCGACGCCTCCTCCCAGTCCCATCTCGGTCATGCCGTAATGCTTGAACACCCGGCAATTCCAGATTCGCTCGATGCGCGCTACGATGGCGTCGGGAACATAATCGGTACTGAGCAAAACATTGCAGATTTGTCCGGCCAGAGCCGGTCCTTGCCGGTGGCTGGCCATGGCCAGCACCTGGACCGGAATGCCCACCAGGCAGTCCACTTTTTCTTTGAGGGCATGGTCGATGGCAGCGGCCGGGTCATCGACCGGCCCTTGAACGATGCCTTCGACCTGCAACCGGGAAAGCCCCCGGACCAGCAGGTCGCCGACACTTCCCGGGGTTTGGCCCGGCATGAGAATCAGGACCCGCTGGCCGGGCTGGACCAGGGTCGCCATGCCGTGATGAAAGAAATCCACGGTCAACTCCTGATCGGCCGCGGTGAAAAAAAGCCGTTTGGGGGTGCCGGTGGTGCCGGATGTCTCCAGGGTAACGACCCGGGCAATACGATCCTGGGAGGCGCAAACCAGAGCCAGGGGATCGCGACGGATATCCTCGGCCGTGGTGAAAGGAATCTCAGCCAGTCGGTCAAGGCTGGTAAGCGTTTGAGGCAGACCGACCAGGTGCTCCCGGTAGAAAGGACTGTTTTGCCGGGCATGGTCGAGGGTCCGGTTGAGGGCCTGGAGCTGGTACCGATCGATGGCCGACCGGGTCAGGGCAATGCCGCGATCCGGTCCGATCTTACGGCGGACCCAATTTTCCAGCGGGGTGATCGGTAACTTTGTCATGGTCGGTAGAGGCCTTTGCCGAACTGGCTGGTCAGGTTGTAGAGGCAGAACGGAATCAGACGGGTATCCGGGGCCATGACGTGAATGCAGCAGTCCCGCACCCGCTCCAGGTCCAGGTTCCACACGTCCTGAAACGCCATGGCCGAAACCGAGAGGCGATGGGTCCTGGCCTGCCGTAGAAAAGCGTCCAGATCCATGGCGCCATCGATGGTCATCGCAACATCATTTTCCGGTGCCGGGGAGCAGCAGGCGTCGGGTGCCCGCCACTGCCGGGCCACGGAATTGATGGCGTTTCGGGCACCCTCCAGGGCCGGGATCGGTTGGCTGCAGCATTTACCGCCGGCGATGGCTCGCACCCCACCACCGGGCAGCACCAGGTAGTTGGCGCTGAAACTGCACAGGCTGTTCTCGCAGCCCGGCGGATTGAAATCAGCTGTCTTGAAGTTGCCGCCGGACTGCTCTTCGATCAAACGCATGAGTTGGGGCAGGGTCAGGCGATCGGCGTCATCCGGCGCGTGGGGAAAGCGGCCGAAATAGCTGACCGGCTGAAAATGCAGGGCCCGCACCACCGGAACATTTTCGGTGGCCATGCCCAGCAGGTTGCCGACATCATTGTCGTTTACGCCTGGCACCAGGGTCGGCACCAGCACCACGCCGATGCCGTGCCGGCCGCACTGCTCAATAGCCGCTTTTTTGGTCGCCAACAGTGGCCTACCGCGAAGCTTTTCGTAAACAGCATCACAGGTGCCGTCGAACTGCAGGAAAACCGATGCCAGCCCGGCATCGGCAAGGTCGCGGACAAAGCTTTCGTCATCGGCCAGCCGCAGGCCGTTGGTGTTGATCTGGATGAATTCGAAACCGGCCTCGCGGCCCATGGCGACGATGCGCGGCAGATCGTCGCGCAGGGTCGGTTCGCCGCCGGACAATTGAATGTTGCTGCCCGGCCCCATGCGAACCGCCGCCTTGAACCAGCCTTCGATGGTCGCCATGCTCGGGTCGTTTTCGCCCGTGTTCTTTGAATCGGCATAGCACACCGGGCAGCCCAGGTTGCAGCGGTCGGTAATCTCCAGAAGGATCGTGCACGAGCGCTGGCGATGCTCCGGGCAAAGGCCGCAGTCAAAGGGACAGCCCTTTTCCACGGCATGGCCGGGGTGTTCCGGGTGGGTGGGAATCTTGGGACGCTGCCAGCTCGAAAAGGCGGGCTCGCCGTCCCAGATACGCGTGCTGAAACGGCCGTGGCGGGAGCAGGTTTTTTCAAGAAAAACCCGGTCCCCGCGAATCGTGCGCCGGGCGTCGATCCGCTCAAGACATATGGGGCAAAGGCTTTGGGTGGCTTGTTCAGTCGGCGTCATAAGGGTCGAAACCATGGGTGGTCAGAATTTCCATGGCCTTGGCAAAGGTTTCGGCCACAATGGCGCCGCAGCGCTGGCGGGCTGCGGCCGGACCGTCCTCGCCGGTGATGGTTTCACAAGCTGTGCCACCGTATTGGCCACCCACCTGAGATTCAAACCAATCCGACATTTCACTCAGCATCAGTTGAAGTTGGTCTGATTCCGTTTCCGTGTCCTCGCCCTTGCCGGCATAAAGGGCCAGGAGGCAGCAACCTCCCGTCAACGCGCCGCAACTGGCCTTCCCGCCGCCGCAACCGTAAGCCAGCCCGGCCATGGACCGCACCAGAGTCGGGTTCTCCTCGCCCCGAACGTCCAGGGCCAACTGAATAAGAATCTGACTGCAACTGTAGCCGCTGCTTGCCAGACGCAACATCTGGATCTGGTAATCATCCATTTGGGTTCTCTTTCTTATGCGCAATCATCAGGCAATACCCCGGACGACGGTCATTGTTACAAGCCCCCGAAAAACAGTCAACACCCCACCAGTCGGTGAGCGATATACCGGCCCAGACAAGCTGCGCAGCCAGTTGTTTGAGCGCCTCCGAATGGTCTTCCCACACATCGATATCGAAGCCGGCATTCTCGATGCGCCGGACCAGGGTGCGCCGGTCCACGGCACCTGCCAGGCAGCCGCCAAGGGAAGCCTTGGGCTGCATCGCCGTCCGGTCACATGCCCGCCAATACAGATCCGCCACCACCAGATGGCCGCCGGGTTTAAGCACACGATGAAACCCGTCCAATGCTGATACAGAATCGGGTAGCAGGGAGCAGACACACTCGGCAAATACCGCGTCAAACCCACCGGACTGAAACGGCAGGTCCATGGCGTTTGCCCGGATCAAATTCATCCCGGAGTGTTGAAGGATGGCTTCGTCGAGCAGAACGGGCGAAAGATCCATACCGATCACGGCGGTGCCATATTCGGAATGCAAACAGCTCGCCGTGGCGCCGGTTCCGCAGCCCACATCCATTACCCGGTCGCCTGGACCCAGGCCACAGACTTCCGCCGCCCGGCGCGTAAGCGCCAAACCGCCCGGCCGGATCGTCGTCCCGGTGACGGCTCGCACCGTTTCGGATTCGTAAGGTCGCATTCTACTTGTCTTCCAGGATTTGCTCCACCTCCGCCATCTTCCCCATTGCCACCCGTTCAACAATCAGCACGGTTTTACACGTCGGGCAATAAGGCAGATCTGTGGAAAAGCGGTTGTTCATGTAGGTGGCCGCCACCGGCCCCACCACCAGATCGCAGTCGCAGCGCTCGCAGCGCCAGTTCAGGTCTTCGGGCTGTACGTTATCATATTTCACGGTCCCAGCACCTCCATGCGATGGGCGTAAGCGTTATGGACCCGGAAACCGTCGCCCTCCGGAGTGTACTCAACCCAGAAGGTGGCTTGGTATGGCCGAAAAACCGCCAGGAAATGGCCGCTCTCCTTGTGGCGGAACCGTGAACCGTCGGCTTGTGCATGGGCGATCACCCGGCGGATGTCTTCCTCCAGTATCCGGCGGCTGTCCAGCAGCGCTTCGACTTCGTCATTCATAATCAGTTCAATGGCCTCATGATCGTCCCGGTCATCGACGGATTTTTCGTTCCATAACGACCGGCACAATTCCGCTTTGAGCCGCAGGCGATTTTCCCGCCGTCGTGACCATCCTGGCCGCGACCGGCCGGCTGGATCAGCAACCTGCGGGTCCGGAAAAAGCAGGTCCAACAAATGCAGAGTCCGTTTGTCCACGGCCGCCAGGTTGTCCCGGCACATGGCGCAATAGGCTACAAAATCGCTTCCGCTGAGTTTGCCGCGCCGGTCGGCCACTTCGCGGGACAATTCCGGATTGGCCGCCTGCATCAGTCCGCCGAAGCCGCAGCACTCGGTTTTGTCGCGGCCCAGAGTCAGTTCTTCGATGGGCACACCGGTTCGGGCCAACAGCCGGCGCACGGCATCCTGCACGGCCTGTTCACCGCGGGTGGTGCATGGATCGTGGACAGCCAGCGGACCGTCCGGCGACCGCCTATCAGTATCGGGAATGCCGGTTTTCTCCAGCACTTCCCACAGGGAGACGGCCCCGGCTTCCGGCAGGTGATCTTTGAAAACACGCAGGCAGGTGGAGCAGGCCATGACAGGTCTGGGGCGGCCCAACCCGATCCACTGCGCCTCCCACTTGGCCAGTTCTTCGGAAAAAAGCGCCTCCTGTCCGGCCCAATGAGCCGGAGCCCCGCAACAGCCCAACATCAGGGCCACCCCGCCGGTGATTTTCTCCCTCAGACAATCGTAAACCTGTGTCACCTGTTGGGGCGACGACGCGCAGAGTTGGCAGCCCGGAAAGAACAGGTGGCTGCTGGCCGCGGTGCCGGGAGCGTGACGGGCCAGGGCGAAGCGGTCGCTGTTGGCAAACGCCATGTCCTGGAGGGCGAAATCGTGGGCCGAGGGCGGCATCTTGCCGCGGGCAACCATGTCCCGGCGGGCTTCCAGGCAAAGGTCCTGCATGGCAAAATCGTTGGGGCACACCGCTTCGCATAGACCGCACAGGCTGCACGAGTTGATCAACCGGTTGGCCTTGCGTTCGCCCATAACAATGGCGGCATTGTTATAAATCTCGCGGGCATAGGTTTTGGGATACCCCCCGAAGGATTCCAGATACCGGCAGACCTTGACGCACTCCAGGCACTCGCAGGCCAGGCATCGCCCTGCCTCCTGCTGCGCCTCGTCATCGCTGTACCGGTCGCCGACCTTAGATACAATCCTGGCCGCGGGCGCCACGTTGTCCAGGGAAGTGAACAGCTGCGTGGCGTGGGGACCCTCTTTTTCCCGGCCGGCCGTCATGGAAACCTTTTGCAGCATCCGATCCATGGAGGTGGCGGCCCAACGTCCCTGGGCGCATCGCCAAACCGGAGAAACCGATGCATCGCCGCGAGTGCCGCCGGCAAACACCCGCTCCGTTCCGGTGGTCTGCAGCTTCGGCGCAACCGCAATCGCCCCCCCGGCGTCCCGATCAAGATTCCAGGCGTCACCGGCAACGGCATCCAGCCCCAGATAAAGGGCATCGAAATGGTCCAGGCAGTCGTTGATGAAACCCTCTGAATCGATCCGGACATTGGTTTTAACGACCACCTTCAGCGATTCCAGAATGGCGGTTTCCCCCTCAATGATCTCCCGGGTGAGCTTCTCCGGCGCCATCGAGATCAGTGTTTGGCCGATGCGATCTCCCGGTTCGAAAAGGGTTACGGCATAGCCTTTCCGGGACAAATCCCAGGCCACGGTAAGGCTGCTCAACCCGCTGCCGGCCACGGCCACCGAAAGGCCCTTTGACGGCAGGGGCATCACCCGATGGCGGGGAGCGGGATGGGCCACACAGGCCGCTTCCAGGCGGTGGATCTGGATGGGATCCCCGGCCTGACCGCGTTTGCATCGCGCAAGACAGGATCCGTCACAAATCCGCCCCAGAATTCCGGGAAAAGGCATGGTGGCCCGCAGCACCTTCCAGGCTCGCTCCCAGGCCCCGTTTTGCACGTGGCCCACGAAGGCCCTGGCATCCACGTGAATCGGACAGGCCGCCACGCACTCGGGCGGTTCTTCCTGAATGCATCGCTTTTCCAACTCACGCAGGCTTTGCTGGTCCATAGTCGTAATCCGCCACCTTTATGAAATGGGTCGGCATAGAATAGAAAGGGTGACGCCTTCTGAACATGGAAAACCGCAAGGCGTCACCCGTATATTATTCAACAATTCAAAAATAATGCAATCAGGCCTTCAGGCCGGCCAGCACCTTTTCGGGCAGGGCCGGCAGCCGGGTGATCCGGACACCGCAGGCGTTGGTTATGCCATTGATGACCGCCGCATGGGGACTGGTCAAGGGCATTTCACCCACGCCGGCAGCGCCGAAGGGGCCGTCCTTGCGTGGCGTCTCGACGTAGATCAGTTCCATGTCGTCGGGAATCTGCTTGATATAGGGAAAGCCTGCACCGACCATGGTGGAATGCTTCTTGATGTCCTCGTAGTCTTCGGTCAGGGCCAGGCCGATGCCCTGGGCCATACCGCCGTACATCTGACCGTCGACCACCAGCCGGTTGTTGATCGACCCGATATCGGACACCAGGGTCATCTTTTCCACCGTGGTCTTGCCGGTGGCGGTTTCCACGGCCACCTGGGCCATGAACACCCCGTACATGTATACGGAGAACGGGGAGCCCTGGCTGTTCTCGTCGCAGTTGGTAGCCGGGGCGGTCCACTGGCCGGTGTAATGCACCGGGATGTTGTCGGACTGCATCTCGGCATAATTGCGGTAGCTGCCGTCCGGCTTTTTCATGGCCGCGACCAGCGCTT
Source organism: Desulfosarcina widdelii (assembly GCF_009688965.1). Classification (GTDB taxonomy): domain Bacteria; phylum Desulfobacterota; class Desulfobacteria; order Desulfobacterales; family Desulfosarcinaceae; genus Desulfosarcina; species Desulfosarcina widdelii. The sequence continues at coordinate 3,314,538 of NZ_AP021875.1, forward strand.
CGGAAGCATTTTTAATGGCCTGGCCGGTCATGACCTGGCTGCGGCTGCCGCCGGCCGGTCCCGAGTTGGGGGCCTTGCTGGTGTCGTTCATCACCAGTTTCACCCGATCCGGGGTGAGTCCGGTCACCCGCAGCGCCTCGAAGGCCGATCCCAGCGCACCGGCATCGGCGCCCTGGCCGTGGTCCTCCCAGCAGGAATAGACGGTAACCGTGTCGTCGGCGTTGAGTTCCACCCAGGCCTCTGAGCTGTCCGGACCGTCCAGGCCGCAGCCGTAAACCCCAACGGAAATGCCGACGCCCTTCTTGACTTCCGCGGTGGATTCGGCTTTGGCCTTGTCCAGGGCCGCCTTGTATTTGGGGCGCAGGATGTCGATCATCTCCGGCAGGCTGTAGACTTCTGGATCCTGGCCCGTGGGGGTGGTCGATCCCTGCCGATAGACGTTCTTGTAGCGCAGTTCCAGGGGGTCCATACCGAGCTTTTCGGCCAGCTCGTCCATGAGCACTTCCGAAGAGAACTCGCTCTGGGGGGAGCCGTAGGCCCGGAACGCCGAGCCCCAGGCGTGGTTGGTGCACACGGTGCGCCCTTCGCCGCGAATGTTGGGGATGTCGTAGCCTGCGCCCATGAACTGCGTGCCGCGCAGGGTCAACAGATCGCCGAATTCCGAGTAAGGACCGTGATCCACGCTGTAGTCGGTTTCCATGGCCAGCAATTTGCCGTCCTTGTCGGCGGCAAAGCGCATATTCATGAAGAAGGGCGAGCGTTTGCCAGTGTAGGCCATCTGCTGCTGGTAATCGTATTTGAGAAAACAGGGCCGTCCGGTGGCCATGGCCGCCGCGCCCACCAGGGCCTCCATGGTGGGGCTGAACTTGTAGCCGAAGGTTCCGCCGGCCGGGTTCTGAACCATGACCAGATTTTCCAGTTCCACCCCCAGACCGGGGGCGATCATGGCCGCGTGCAGGTGCAGGCCGATGGACTTGGAGTGGATCACCAGCTTGCCGTCATCGTCCTTGTAGGCAAAGCCCACATCCGGCTCGATGGGCATGTGGGGCTGGCGGCCGACGTAAAAATCGTCTTCCACCACCACGTCCGCCCCATCGAAGATCGGGCCGGTCTCCTCGCCTTTGGCGATTTTCTGGACATAGTAGACGTTGGGCGTTCCCGGATGAATCTCGATGGCGTCGTCGGCCATGGCCGCCGGAGCGCTCATGTACTCGGGCAGCGGCTCCAGGTCCACCTTGACCTTGGCCGCCGCGGCCTTGGCATTGGCCTCCGTATCGGCACAGACGATGGCGATGGCATCGCCGTATTGGAAAACCTTGGTGTCGCACAGAATCGGCCGATCCCAACCGTCGCCCTTGTTGGAGGGGAAGGTGATCAGTCCGCTGATGCGGTTCTTGCCGGGCACATCCTTATGGGTCACCACCTTGAAAACGCCGGGCATCTTTTCGGCCTCGGCGGTGTCGATCCCCTTGATGTTGGCATGGGAAACCGTGGCCTGGACCAGGGCCAGATTCAGGCGATCCTCGGGCAGCTTCAAGCCCAGGTCCGCTCCGTAGTCCAGCGTACCGGTCACCTTGGCGACAGCCGTGGGCCGGGGATACTTGGTGCCCCAGATGCGGCCGTCGTCCGGGATCTTGAAATTGAGGTCATCGGCCTTCAATTCCCCGCGCAGCACCTTGGCCGCGTCCATGACCGCGTCCACCAGGGGTTTGTAACCGGTACAGCGGCAGGCGTTGCGGTGCTTCTGGAACCAGTCGCGAACCTGATCCCGGGTCGGGGCGGGGTTTTCGTCCAGCAGGGCCTTGGCCGAAACGATGAATCCGGGGCTGCAGAATCCGCACTGGGCGCAGCCGTGGGCAATCCAGGCCAGCTGCAGCGGATGCAGGCCGGCCGGCGTGCCGATGCCTTCGATGGTGGTTACCGATGCGCCGTCTGCCACCCGGGACATTTTGGTAACGCAGGAGCGCACCAGCTTGCCGTCCATGATGACATTACAGGCGGCGCACTGCCCCTGACCGCAGCCGACCTTGGTGCCGGTCATGCCAAGCTGCTCCCGCAATACGCTGGCCAGGCTGTCATCGGCCGCAGCAACGATTGTCCGATTAACCCCGTTCACGTTCACTGTTCGCTTAATCATAATCCCTCCTGATATGGTACGGTTGATTTCGCCTTTTGCCCGTCAAAACGGGAACACCTCGCCTCGGATCCGTAAACCCCCACTACTCATGTGGGAAATCCCCAGAAGCCTTATTTACGCACCCTTCGCTGACCATGGATCGATCCGGCCCGCTCCTGGCTGTTGCCGAATCCGGAAATCGCTGGTTCCACCTCATCTGCGTGGAACGCAGCGCTCCAGGGGTGACTCGATCGACCGATCTTTGTAAACAGCCGTCCGTTTGATAACTGCTGAAAAGTAAATGCGCGGTGGATATAAAAATGACCGTTAAGCTACCTTACCGTACCCGATGTTTTTATGTCAATGCTGACATAAGCAAGCCCGCAAAATCGCCGGTCCAGGGGCACCGTCTTGATGGATAGGGGTACTTAGTCCAGATCCAATCGGGTGGTATAATGCATGGGCCGCTGTGGGCGGGTGTTTTTTTCCTGCGATTCCTGTTCCCGGCGCAACCAACCCCCGCCAAGGGCCTTGTACAGGTTCACAAAGGCGGAAAGGTATTGCTCCTGTAAATCAGAAAGCTGCAACTCGACATCGAACAGGGTCCGTTCGGTGTCCAGCACTTCCAGGTAGCTGGTGACGCCCTTGTCGTAGCGCTGGTTGGAGAGCATATTGGCATTCTTGGCGGCTTTCTGTTGCCGGTCGGTGGCGGCCAGTTCGTCACGCAAAGTAGTGATGGCCACCAGGGCATCCTCCACCTCACGGAAGGCATTCAGAACCGTGGCCTCGTACTGGTAAAGGGCCTGGCGGGTTTTCTCTTCCTCGATTTCCACCCGTCGTTTGTTCTTGCCGAAATCGATGATCGGCGCCAGCACCTGGCCGCCAACGGACCACACCCCACCCTCGCTGGTGATCGACCCGACCTCGGTGCTGGCCACACCCAGGGTGCCGGTCAAAGAGATGCTGGGCAACCGCAGGGCCTGGGCCACCCCGATTTGATCGGTCTGGGCCTTGAGCAGGTATTTGGCCTGGACGATATCCGGTCGGCGCTCCAGAAGATCCGACGGCAGGCCCACCGGAATGTCTGGCGGAATCGGCTGGTCGGACAGCTTGCGGCCCGTCTGGATCGGTTCCGGCAACCGGCCCAGCAAAACGGCCAGCCGGTTCTCGGTCTGGACGATGGCGCGCCGGTACAGGGGAATCGCTGCCTGGGCCACCTCCTTTTGGAGCTGGGCCTGGTTAAGATCGATTTCGGCGATGATGCCTTTATCGAAGCGCTGCTGGATAATCTCCAGGCTCTTCACCCGGGTATCCAGAGTCGATTGGGAGATCTGCAGGCGCTGATGATAATCCAGAAGCTGATAATAACTGACCGCCACATCGGCGATCAGCGACAACTGGATGGTTTTGAGGCCATAGTCGGAGGCCGTCAGCTCGGCCCGGGCCGCATCCGTGGCGCGCCGGTACCGGCCCCAGAAATCGATTTCCCAGGTCAGGGGTGCATCCAGGTAAAAGGTGGAATTGGTGCCCGTGGTGGACCGGCTCCCGGCGTTGTAATTCCCCGTACTGGCCCCGGCCCGGCCATTCAGGGTTGGATACTGGTCGGCACGGGTGAACCCCACCGTAGCCCGGGCCTGTTCGATTCGGCTGACGGCGATTTTGATATCGCGGTTGTTTTCAAGGGCCGTTTCGATCAGGGTGGTCAGCATGGGGTCGTCGAACAACTCCCACCATTTCAAATCGTCGGCGCTCGTGGCCGGCATCGCCCGGGTGCGAAACGCCTCGGGAGTCCCCATCTCCGGGTCCTTGAAGTCCGGTCCCACGGCACAGCCGACCAGCCACACACAGGCCAGCGTCAGCCGAACAGTCCCTTTCCAAATTAACTTGCAACGACGGTTCATCATGCCTCTTCCGCCTGTTCGGGTTGAAGGTCTCGCTTTTTCTCGTAGCGGGCGATTTTGCCGATGAAGACAAACAGCATCGGGTAGAAAAAGACGCCCAACAGGGTGGCCAGGCTCATACCGCCCAGAAGCGCCATGCCGATCACCACCCGGGCCTCGGCCCCGGCGCCGGTGGCCACCACCAGAGGAAACACGCCCAGGATGAAGGAGAAGGCGGTCATCAGGATGGGCCGGAAACGCAGCTTGGCGGCCTTGATGGCGGCGTCGAAGAGCGACAGGCCCTTATTGAATTCGATGTTGGCGAATTCTACGATGAGAATGGCGTTTTTGGCCGCCATGGCGATGAGCATCACCAGGGCGATCTGGGCAAACACGTTCAATTCAAAGCTGGGACTGAAAAGGCGCGCCAGGTAAAGCGCCAGCAGGGCGCCGAACACGGCAAAGGGCGTACCCAGCAGAATACTGAAAGGCAGGGACCAGCTTTCGTACTGAGCCGCTAAAATCAGGAACACGAACAGCAGCGAGAACGCGAAAACCATGCCCGCGGTGCCCGAAGCCTGCTTTTCCTGAAAGGACATGTTGCTCCAGGCATAGCCCATGTCGCTGGGCAGGGACTCATGGGCCACCTCTTCGAGGGCGGTCAGGGCCTGGGCCGAGGTGAATCCCGCGGCCGGTGCGCCGGTCAGTTCGATCGCCCGGTAGAGATTGAAACGGTTGGAGAAATCCGGCCCGGCCAGAGATTTGATGGTCACGAAACTGCTCAAGGGGACAGCGCGCCCGTCCCTGTTTTTGACAAAAAACTGGTTAATCTGTTCCTCGTTGAGGCGATACTCGGGCTCGGCCTGGATGTAGGCTTTGTAAAGCCGCCCGAAACGGTTGAAGTCGTTGACATAGGAGCCGCCCAGAAACGCGCCCACGGTCGTGTAGATGTCGTTCAGGCTCACCCCGGCCTTGAGGGCCTTGTCCCGGTTGATGTCCATGTAACGCTGTGGCACGGTGGCCCTGAAGGTGGTGAAGACCGAGCCGATCTCCGGTCGGGCCTGGGCCGCCTGGATAAAAGCGGCTGTCTTTTGGGCCAGATATGCGGGGGTATTGCCGCCCCGGTCCTGGATCATCATCGTAAAACCGGAGCCGTTGCCCAAACCGGGAATGGCCGGCGGGCCGAAGGCAAACACCTGGGCTTCGTTGATGCCCATGAAAAACTCGACATTCAAAACGTTGACGATTTCATTGGCGGTTTTCTCGCGCAGCCCCCAATCCTTGAGGGAAACGAAAACGAAGCCGGCGTTGGAGGACATGCTGCCCGATATCAAGCTGAATCCCGTGGCCGCGGTAACGTGCTGAATCTCGGAGTGCTTGCCCACAATCTTCTCGACCTTTCTCACCACCGCATCGGAGCGCTGCAGGGAGGCGGCGTCGGGAAGCTGGACGTTGACCATCAGGTAGCCCATGTCCTCGGAGGGCATGAACCCGCCCGGCACCGCCCTGGCCAAAAAGAGCAGGCCGCCGGTCAACACCAGCATGATAACCAGGCCCATGGCGATCCGCCGGGTCATAAAGCTCGCAAGGTGGATATACCCGTTGGTGGACTTGTCGAAAACGGCGTTGAAGGCCTTGAAAAACATCCCCAGGGGCCCGCGCATGGGCTTTTGCTTGCGCAGCAGGATGCCGCACAGGGCCGGGCTAAGGGTCAGGGCGTTGATGGAGGAGAAGACCACGGATACGGCCACGGTGATGGCGAACTGCTGGTACAATCTTCCGGTGATGCCGCCCATCACGGCCACGGGGATGAACACCGCCACCATCACCAGGGTGGTGGCGATGACCGGCGCGGTGACTTCTTTCATGGCCGCCCGGGTGGCCTCCTTGGACGGCATGCCATTTTCGATATTTACCTGAACGGCCTCCACCACCACAATGGCGTCATCGACCACGATGCCGATGGCCAGCACCAGCCCCAAAAGCGACAGCACGTTGATGGTGAATCCGATCAGGGGAAAGACGATGAAGGCGCCAATCAGGGAAACCGGAATAGCGATGGTGGGGATCAGGGCCGCCCGCCAGTCCTGGATAAAAATGTAAACCACCAGAATCACCAGGGCCAGGGCCACGAAAAGGGTCACGACGATCTCATGGATACCGGCCGTAATGGCCTGGGTGGTGTCCAGGCTCACGTCGTAACGCATGCTTTTGGGAAAAGAGCGGGCCAGTTCATCCATGGTCCGGCGCGCGGTCTCGGCCAGTTCCACGGCATTGGAGCCCGGTGCCTGGTACACGGCGATCATGGCGCAGGGCTTGTCGTCCATGCGGGTAAAGGCGTTGTAAGTTTCCACCCCCAGTTCTACCCGGGCGATGTCCTTGATCTTCACCTGGGAGCCGTCGGCCGTGGTGCGAACGACGATCTGGCCGAACTCCGCTTCGTTTTGCAGACGTTCGGGCAGGCGCACGGTGTAGGTGAACTCGTTGCCCGGCGGAGCCGGTTCGGCGCCGAACTTGCCGCCGGGCACCACCACGCTCTGGGCCCGAATGGCATCCACGATCTCGGGAATACCGATTCCCATGTGGGCCAGGCGGTCGGGTTTTACCCAGATGCGCATGGAATAGTCGCTGGCCCCGATCACGTTGACCCGACCGATGCCCTTGATGCGTGCCAGGATATCCTTGACGTTAATCAGGGCGTAGTTGCCCAGGAAATTCTGGTCGAAACGGGGGTCGTCGGCGGTGAGGGAGATCAGCATAAGGATGTTGGGCAGAGACTTTTCGGTGGTCACGCCCAGCCGTTTGACCTCCTCGGGCAGCTTGGCCGTGGCCGCGGAGACCCGGTTCTGGGTGAACACCGTGTTCATGTCCGGATCGGTTCCTACGTCGAAGGAGACCTGAATGGTCATGGTGCCGTCGTTGGCGTTGGTGGACTTCATGTAGATCATGTTGTCCACACCGTTGATCTGCTGCTCCAGCGGCGAAGCCACCGACTGTTCCACGCTGACGGCATCGGCCCCGGTGTAATTGGCCCGCACCTCGACGATGGGCGGGGTGATGTCCGGATATTGCTCCATGGGCAGGCCGCTCATGAATACCGTTCCGACAATGACCATGAAGATGGCGATCACCATGGCCACGATGGGCCGTCTGACAAAAAAATCACCCATGGTAGATCACTTTTTCCCTTGGTCGTTTGAGCCGGTTGAATTTGTTGGGGCGGCGACCGTCGGCTTGACCTTGGCGCCGTCCTTGACCTTTTGCAGGCCCTCGTAGATGACACGCTCGCCCGGTTTCAGGCCTTCTGGGATCAGCCAGTCGGAACCGATCTTGGGCCCAACGGAAATTTCCCGGTTATGGGCCGTGTCGTCGCCGTCTACAACATACACGTTGAACAGCCCCTGAACTTCCATGACGCAGCGCTGGGGAATCAGGATGCCGTCCTTGACCACCCGGCCTTTAACCCGCACCTTGCTGAACTGGCCGGGTCGCAGCAGCCCCTCGGGATTGGGGAAACTGGCCTGGACGAGCATGGCGCCGGTGGTGGTGTCCACTTCGCGGTTGACGAAATCGATCTTGCCGGGATGCTTGTATACCGATCCGTCGACCAGAAGCAGTTCCAGGCTGAGTTTTTCTTCCCCGACGTTTTTCTTGCCCGACTCACTGAGATAACGGGCAACCTCCAGGTACTGGTTTTCGGTGATGAAAAAGGTTACCAGGATGGTTTCCACCTGAGAGACCGTGTTCAGGATCACCGGGTTGGGATCACGGCCCACGAAATCGCCGACCTTGGCCTGGGTTTTGCCGATAATGCCGTCGATGGGCGAATGGATCCGGGTGTACCCCAGTTGGATCTGGGCGGCCCGCAGGTTGGCCTTGGCCGCCTCCACCGAGGAGATCCTCGCCTCGTAGGCGGCCACGGCCTCATCCAGGTCGCTCTGACTGACCGCATTGATCTCGGCCAGGGGCCGGATGCGGTCCAGATCCCCTTTGGCCTTGGCCAGAAAGGTCTTCTGTTCGGCCACAGCGCTTCTCTGGGCGGCGACCTTTTCCTTGAAGGGCTGGCTCTCCAGGATGTAAAGAAGATCGCCTTTTTTCACCGGTCCGCCCTCCTGGAAATGGATGCCTTCGAGAAAGCCTTCCACACGAGCCCGGATGGCAATATCTTTCAGGCCGTGGGTCTCGCCCACGAACTCCAGGTAAATGGGCACATCCTGGGCCTTGGTTTCGACCACCGAAACGGCCGGCGGCGGTATGGTCGGCGCCTGGGCGGTTTCTTTCTCGCCACAGGACAGCATCGACACGGACAAACAGGCCAATAACAAACAGACGGTTTTAAATCTCATGGCGCCTTCTTCGAGGGGTTGGCGGTTAATCGATCAGATGCGAATAAAAATTGCGGATTGGAAACCATATCATTTATTCAAATTCTTGAAAACCGACATTTCAATACCAGCATTTCAATATCTGAAAACAAAAATCTTCAGGCGAATGGAATAACCGCTGAAGCCGCCCGGTTCCCCGACGTTCGGACTGCCAAAACACAAATCTTCCAAAACCCATATCCTGGCACAATTCGTGATGGGTCATATGTAAGGACGAGGTTTACGGATGAAACCCCATACCAATGGAGGGCAAGCCATGAATCCAGCCGTTTTGATCCCGACCAGTACTCAGGAGACCGCCAGTTGTCCTTACTGTGGCGCTAAGACGTCACTGGAACTGCCCGGTAACTACAAACCGGTGTTTGTGTTCTGCGATGGCTGCGGTACGAAATTCATTGCCGAGCGCCTTCAGGAGGGGTTCCAGGTGATGCAGGTGGAAAACGCCCCCTGCTTCAGCAACCCCGACTGCCGGGAACTCGAAATGGGCGCCGGTGACGAGGAATAACCGGGCAACACGCATCGTGGCGGGACAAATCCGGGTGGCGGATGCCCAAGCGGGGTAACGTTAAGTAACGGGACCCTACCGTTATCGTAACGCTGCTATCCGGACGCATCGAACCACCGCTGAATCCGGTAAGGACAGAACGAAACCCTGTCTCTCAGGCAGCGACCACCTCCAGGATGGTCTTCGAGGTGTACTCGCCCACGTCGGCCAAGCCGTCCATGGGCATGAATTGGTTGGCGTTGGTCGAATATAGGCAGGTGACCGAAGGCGGAAAATCCTCATCGGCTTCGTAAAAAATGTAGCACAGATAAATCTTGGGCAGCGGCCGCACCACGAAGGCGAAATCGCCGCTCACCAATGCGGGTGCCGGCCGGCCGTTAAGCTTCTCGACAACGAAATCGGTGCGGGTCCTGATTCGTTCGACCGCCGGCACCAGGATCTGTTCGGTGTGGGAGGCAAAGGCCCCCACGTAGGGCGCCGAATCGGGAAACTCCTTGAAAGCCCGCAGCGGTTCGATCACGGGCGCATCGGGCACGGCATGCAGGGCGTACAGGGAAAGCAGAATGCCGATCACACCGGGCGGTTCGGCGCCATCCAGAGAAATTCCGTCGGGTGTGATCAAACAAGGCCTTCCGAACGCCGGGAAGGTGAAGACCGAGCCGCTTTTCTCGGCCGGCAGGTTGTTTTCCAGGTTTTCCGGCAGGTTTTCATAAAGTCGCCGGAGATTCTCTTTTGCCAGTCTGGCGTAGTTGTCCACCATTCCTCCTCGATGATATCTTCCCCTCGATTTTAATCCCATAAACCGGTATTGATTCTGTTTCCGTTGTACCTGTTATGGTATAGTGGTTCGGAAAAAGATCGCTTTTTGATAGCAAAACGGAACAGGATTGTCATGAAAGAGTTTTTCAACGTCGAAACCATCGAGGCGGTTCTGGCTCACGCAGCCTCATTTTCTCCGGTTGACACGGAAATGGTCCCACTGGCCGAATGCCTGGGACGCGTTCTGGCCGAGGATGTCTTCTCCGATGTAGACATCCCCGATTTCAATCGTTCCACCATGGACGGCTACGCCGTCAGGGCCGCCTCCACCTTCGGTGCTTCCGAAGCCAACCCCGCCTATCTCAATGTGTGCGGACAGATCAAAATGGGCGAGCGTCCCAGCTTCACGGTTCATCCCGGCGAAGCGGCTAAAATCGCCACCGGCGGCATGCTTCCCGACGGGGCCGACAGCGTCATCATGGTGGAGCACACCGACCGGTTGGACGACACCACCATCGAGGCTTACCGCAGCGTGGCGCCCGGCCAGCACGTGATTGAAAAAGGCGAAGATATCCGCCGCAGCGAACCGGCCCTGATCCAAGGAATCCGCATCCGTCCCCAGGAGGCGGGCCTTTTGGCCGCCTGCGGAAAAACGGAAATAGAGGTCTTCCGGCGCCCCATGGTAGGCATCATCTCCACCGGCGATGAAGTCGTGCCCGTGGACCGGGTGCCCGGCGACGGCCAGATCCGAGACATCAACACTCACAGCCTCTCCGGACAGGTGCTGGAAGCCGGGGGCGTACCGATGGTCTTCGGTATCGTCAAGGACGACCGCGACGATCTGGAGGAAAAATGCCGACGCGCCCTGCAGTTCACCGACATGGTCATGATTTCCGGCGGCAGTTCGGTGGGAGCCCGGGACTACACCGTGGAGGTGCTCGACGAATTGCCCGACACCGGGATTCTGGTCCACGGCATCTCCATCAGCCCCGGCAAGCCGACTATCCTGGCCCGCTCGGGCGGCAAGGCCTTCTGGGGATTGCCGGGCCATGCCGTATCTGCCATGGTGATCTTTACCGTCGTGGTCCGCCCTTTTCTGGACAGGATTTGCGGACTGAGGCAAGCCGTCCGGCGGCTCCCCATACAGGCGGTACTGCGCCGCAACCTGGCCTCGGCCCAGGGGCGCGTGGACTACGTCCGGGTTCGCCTGGTCGAGGAGAACGGCACCCTTTTGGCCGAACCGATCCTGGGCAAATCGGGCCTGATCCACACCATGGTCAAGGCCGATGGGCTCATCGCCATCGGCATGAATAAAGAAGGGCTGTATGAGGGCGAAACGGTAAACGTACGGTTGTTATAACCGTAGTCAGGGTTTTGCCTTTTTCGAAAAAAGGTGACATCTCCCACTGAAACGGAACACAGTATCCGGGTGTCTCAGAAACTGCAGGGGGGCAATTACATCTCTTGATTTTAAAAAACATTTCGAGAGGACCACAAAAAAAACGTCTAACAAAAATCTAACATATTTTTCATTGAACCTGGCCGATTTAAAAAGTAGTAGTGGATGGAACCGGATAACGTCAATTACATCACTGCTGAAGCGGAACGGCGACACCCTCAATCCAGCCAATCAAAAGCTGCAACCGACAGCCACATTCCGACTATCGAAGATTCGGAAAAATTTATCAGATAGACCGAAACACACGTTTCGGGAGGACTCTGAAACGTCAGGTACCCTGTACATATCTTTAATCCCGCAAAAATTGCGGCGGGGCTGCCAAAGGGCATCTATCACAACGATTGACAGGGATCGTGGACGCAAGGCACTCTCAATTTATCCAACTTACCTGAATTTTGTGATATAGGAAGCTTACACAATGTAATCGCAAACGGATCGGATCTATAGCGGGACACAAAATCTCGATTTCGACAAATTCATAAAATACCATGATCTTGAAAAGATGCCAGCCTTCGGAGGGTTCCGTTTTTTTGGATAGCCAGAACCGTTTGCCTACCGCAATCCAAAACAAACGCTATCACATCCTAAATCAGCCCTTGACCTTTAGGCTACCTTCATTTTATTTTTAAATTTAGAGATTGTACATACTCCCCCCCCGTATTCTAAATTCACAACGATCATAGCGCAATCCTCCACATAACCTCGGTGCCTGAATTTCTAATAAAATCGATTAGTGCTCGTACCTAAACAAAATGGTTCGAGATATAACCGTCCTGCCAGCAATTGCGTTAGATTAGTGCTCATCCACAGGAATAACTACCTGTAATAAATAAGAAACGCGCATTTTGTAGTGGTTTTTCTCTTCTCTTTGTAGTATATTGAAAGTCGCCAAACAACCAATATCACTACAAAAGAAAGAAAGGAGCCGATCACAAAATGCGCGAAAAATGGCAAAAACAGATGCCCCTGATGCCTCAGATCAAAGACCACGCCCAAGCAAAAGAACTTACAGCTATCAGTGGTATCATCGATGCTCACCCTATCATCTGTGATCGCGTTCTTCAAGATTTGAACAAGGGCAAGCTGGTGGCCTATCGAACTGGGGCTGACGGCATGAGCGCCGACCAGGTACTGCGTTGTGCTATCGTCAAAATCCTTTTCGGTTTTACGTATGATGAACTGGCATTTCATATTGTCGATTCGCAGGCATTGAGTTGGTTCTGCCGGATCGGTATCGCCGACAAGGGATACAAAAAATCCGCCCTGAACAAAAATATCAAAGGCATATCGGACGCCACCTGGGAACTGATCAATGCGGATCTTTTGGGATATGCGAAGCAAAAGGGCATTGAAAAGGGCCGACAGGTCCGGGTCGATTGCACGTGCGTTGAAACTCACATCCATCATCCCACCGACTCCAACCTGCTGTGGGATGGTGTTCGCGTGTTGACGAGGCTGCTGAAGCGCTTCCGGGATGAATCGGGGATCACAGTTCCTGACTTCCATAACCATACCCGTGTTGCCAAACGACGGATGCTGGCGGTGATGAATGCCAAACGGAAAAACAAGCGTAAGGTTGCCTATGTGGACCTGCTCAAAACCAGTCGCAAAGTGGTTGGGTACGCTCATAAGGCAGTCGCTGCGATCAATGCCGGTGCGACCTGCGACCCGCTGGTCATGACGATTGGCTTCCAGATCGAACATTTTGTCGATCTGACCCGCAGGGTGATCCACCAGACCGAACGCCGGGTTCTTCATGGAGAAACGGTCGATGCCAAAGACAAAGTAGTATCGTTGTTCGAGCCACATACCGATATCATCGTCAAGGATAGGCGCGATACGCTGTTTGGTCACAAAATCTGTCTGACCGGAGGCGCGTCGAACCTTATTTTGGACTGTGTCATCACCGAAGGCAATCCGGCCGACGCCGACCTGACGATACCGATGCTTGAGCGGCAAAAACAAATTTATGGCCGCTATCCCCTCAAGGCCAGCTTCGACGGCGGTTTTGCATCCAAGGAAAACTTGAAGCGAGCCCAATCGCGTAAGATCAAAGACGTCTGCTTTGCCAAGAAACGAGGTCTATCTGAAACCGACATGTGCCGCAGCCAATATGTGTATCGTCGATTGCGCCGCTTTCGAGCGGGTATTGAATCCGGTATCTCCTGGCTGAAGCGTTGCCTTGGCCTGACCCGCTGTACCTGGAAAGGATGGGACTCGTTTAAATCCTATGTTTGGTCTTCGATTGTGGCCGCCAACCTGCTGACCATCGCCAGGGGAAAAACAGCCACTTGAGACCTTAATCGATTCCGCATCGTGAAAACTGGTTGAACAAGTGCGCTTGCATTAAGCCGATTTCGGTAAATTAGCCACAAACCGATGTAGCGATGGTGAGAAAAATCCTGCCGAGGATTTTACCACTCTATTTTTTTGCGACTCGGCTCTGAAAATTACCATTTATGGATCGACACTAGATTAACAAAACGTATTTTAGTTGAATTTTTTATTAGCAGGGCGTCATTCAACAATTCAAAAAGAATATAGCGGAGGGTGTCATGAAAACTAAATCCATTTGGATACTTATAAACGTATTTATATTGTTTGGCTACGCCCACAATGCGGCTCAAGCTGAAATCAAAGTTGGCATCGCCGGACCTCTATCGGGCATTTCAGTGAATTTGGGCGAACAACAGGAAATTGGGGCTCAAAAAGCCATCGAACATCAGAATGACAAGGGAGGATTGCTTGGCAACGAGATTGTCGCCATATCCGTGGACGATGCGTGTGAGCCCCGGCAAGCCAAGGCGGTAGCAAAGCAATTGGTCAGTGAGGGCGTGGTTTTCGTCGTTGGGCATGGTTGTTCGGCCTGCTCTCTTGCCGCCACACCGATTTATGAAAAGGCAGGGATTATCATGATCTCACCGGCATCAACCAACCCCAAGGTCACCGAAGAAGGGGGAGACAATGTATTTCGAGTAATCGGCCGCGACGATCAGCAGGGTACCATCGCCGGCAACTACCTTGCCGACCATTTTGGAAATAGCAAGATTGCGATAATACACGATGGTCAAGCCTATGGTCTTGGTTTGGCGAGTTTTACAAAGCGCCAACTTAACCAGCGCGGCATATCCGAGTTCCTATTCGATCGATACACACCGGATCAAAAGGACTACAAACCGTTGGTTAACAAGCTCGTTCAGAAGAATATCGATGTTCTCTATGCTGGTGGCTACCTGACCGATATCGGCATAATCCTGCGTCAGGCCAAAAAAGAACTGCCCAATCTTCGTCTGTTCTCCGGTGACACGTTGGTGAACGTCGAGTTCCTTTTCGTTGCCGGTGAAGCAGGCACAGGCACCTACTTTACATTCGGCCCCGACATGCGTCAGAGGCCGGAAGCTCAGGAAGTCGCCGCGGCCATACGCGAAGAGGATGCCTACGAACCGGACGGATATACGCTTTACAGCTATGGCGCGGTGCAGGCCTGGGCGCAGGCTGTCGAACAGGCGGGTTCCTTGAAACCGAATGCGGTTATCAGGGCTTTGAGGTCTGGAAGCTTTGATACCGTCATCGGAAAGATCGGCTTTGATGAAAAAGGCGATGTCACCGGCATCAGCACTTTCGTTTGGTATGTTTTCGGCAAGGAAGATTATTCGCTCGCCAAATGAACGAGCGAAGGGTGCCTTTTTTGGAGTCATTCAAGTGCCATAAGGCGACCACATGCTCGAATCAGGGATTGATTTCGCGTGGATGAACCGAGCAAATCTGTATTGATGGGTGTCCGAGGACGGCTGCTGCTGTCCTTTCTAGGAATCGCGATGTTCTCACTGGTTGCGGCGGTTTTGGGGTTGTATTCTCTGGACCAAGTTGGCGGTGCGCTTAAAAGGATTACAGAGCAACGCGTGCCCGAAGCACTGTCGTGGCTTGAACTATCCCGACGCGTCGAAAGTATCGTACGCGCGGCGCCAGCCTTGCTCGTCGTGAAAACCGATAGGGTACGGGAAAAAGTCTCAAGCGAAATCGCTTCACAAATCGAACAACTGGAACCCTATCTACGGCGCAAAGAAAGCTACAATACAATAGAAGACCGTGAAGCAACAGCGGACGTTTTACGGCTCATTGCCGCTCTGAACGATAACCTAGAACGTCTGAATCGACTGGTGAGCAAAAGGCTTGCAATCGTTGACCTCAGGGAAAGGAGGGTTCGAGACCTGTCGCGGGCAAACAGCATCGCCCAGCGGATGCTGTCACCGGGTGAACGGATCCTTGGTGCCCAGATGGCGGATTGGAGCAGGCGTCACGAGTCAGCCGACGCAAGCCAATGGTCTAACAAAAAAGCGGAGCTTGTAGATTCGATCATCAACCTGATTCCCCAACAAAGGGCAGCGCTACTGGTTGACTCCATACAAAATAAGCTTTTGGAAATCACAGACGCCGATTCAGCCGAGCGTATTGAGGTGTTGATATTTCCTCTTAAAAAGTCCCTTCAAGAGCTGTATGAGGTCTCTCTGGTCGTTTCAAAGGGTGCGAAAAGGCGTCTCGCAATACAGATTGCAGCGCTTGAGGAGCTTACCGTTGGCCCGAAAAGTCTTTCAACGATCAGAAAAGATGAATTGAGCGTTATCACCAAGGCGGAGAATCTATTAGACATTAACGTTCGATTGTCCAAATTTCTCACCAATAGAGTAGGGTTCTTGGTTAACAACGCGAACTCGGATATTGATCGAGCCAACCTGCAGGCTGCGGCAATCCAGAAACTCAATCGCGATATTTTAATCGGTATCGCAGTTTTGAGTCTCGTTAGCTCCCTCCTCATCGGTTGGCTCTATGTCGGTCGCAATTTAATTGCCAGAATAACCGCACTCAGCGATAGCATGCTTGCGATTGCCGGAGGCAACCTCAGGGCTCCCCTGCCGAAGCCTGGCGGTGGTGACGAGATCGGGCGCATGGCTGAGTCCCTTGTCGTTTTTCGCGATACGGCCATCGAAGTTGAAGAAAATAATTTGCGTGACATTGAAACAGCACGCAGGCGGCTAATCGACGCCATAGAAAATTCATCTGAAGGGTTCGTGTTTTTCGATCCTGATGATCGTTTGGTTCTTTGCAACTCCAGGTACAAGGAATTGCTTTATCCTGATATTGATGTCGACATTCAACCGGGAACACCTTTCGAAACCATTATTCGCCGAGCCGCCGAAAATGGCCACATTGTTGATGCCGAAGGCCGCATAGAAGAATGGGTGACCGATCGCTTGGCGATTCATCGAAATCCAGGTAAACCACGAATTCAGCGGCGTAAAAACGGTCAGTGGATTCTGATCACCGAACGTAAGACCGGGGATGGCGGTATTGTCGCAATCTACTCAGACATTACGGACCTAAAGCTTCGCGAAGAGGAACTCACCACGAAGTCGAATGCCTTGAAAGAAACCAATACAAGACTCAAAAATGCGCAAGAACAAATCTCGAAGTATATTGATCCCCATCTAACTGAGAAAATATTCAAAGGCGAATTTAAGGCGGAACTGACACACCAGCGTAAAAAGTTGACGCTATTTTTTTCCGACATCAAGGATTTCACGCAGTTTACCGATTCATCTGATCCCGAGGATGTAGCTATTTTGCTCAATGAATATTTAGGTGAGATGGCTAAGATTGTTCGGAAATGGGGGGGAACGATCCCCCAATTCACCGGCGACAGCGTTTATGCCATATTTGGTGCACCGGATTCCAAAGGTTTGCGTGAGGACGCCTTGGCTTGTTTACGCATGGCTTTAGAGATGCAAGAAAAAATGAAATCCCTCAGAGAAAAATGGTGGAACCAAGGCGTCCAGTTCCCTTTTCAAATTCGTTGCGGCATTCATACCGGTATGGCGAATGTGGGCAATTACGGTTCGGAAGGGTTTATGGAATACTCGGCTATTGGTTTGAATACAAATCTGGCTTCTCGTCTGGAACAGGCCTGCCAGCCAGGTGAAATCTTCATATCGCATGCTTCATGGGCGTTGGTCAAAGATGATATTCCTTGTGAGGAAGTGGGGACTATCGAGGTTAAAGGGTTCCACTATCCAATTCAGACTTACCGGGTTCTTCAGGATGATGTGGACACATTTCCTGTATCACCTAATTGACATATCTCATTGTAATAGAATAAAAATTCAAACGGCCACCATATCATAAAATTTGTCCCCCACCTCTAATGACCGTTTTAATATTGTGGGTTTGTGTTGGCTAAAAAAAAAGCCCGGTGAAAAATCGGCCGTTAACGTTTTCTCCAACTTATCACCGGTCAACCCCGATTACAGATATTCACATCCCGGCGATTCGTAATTATTCAAGGCATCGGTACCGAATACAATACCATATCCCATCATAAGCCCGATTACAGACACATTGAGCGTTTGCTGCAAGCTGCGGAACAGGAAAAGCTGCAGACAATGGAATCGGGATCGAACCAAATTGACCTGTTGCATAAAAACATAAAAATCGGATGATCGATGCGAGCGGATAATCCATTTGTTGCCGTCATGCCGCTTATGGTATATTGCCATTGTTGAAAAATCAGGCCAAAAGCGCCCAAACAGAACCGTCAAGATAAGGTGTTTCTATCGCCATGACTACCAAACGCAACGTCTATTTAAACATGAAGCCGCTCGACGAAGCCCGCCAAATCCTCTTCGATCATTTCCCGGCCGTTGGCACCATGGCCGCGGAAACCGTGTCGCCGCCCGATGCCGTGGGACGCATCCTGGCCAAACCGGTGACAGCCAAAGTCTCCTCGCCCAATTTCCATGCCGCGGCCATGGATGGCGTGGCCGTAAAGGCCGAGGACACCTTCGGCGCCAGCGAAACCCGACCCAAGGAGTTGCAGGTGGGCAGCCAGGCCCGATTTCTCAACACCGGCCATGTCATGCCACCGGACACCGATGCGGTGATCATGATCGAGAACATCCAGATGGTGGGCGACGACCGCATTCGCATCGAAGCCCCGGCCTTTCCCTGGCAGCACGTGCGCAAAATGGGTGAGGACATCGTGGCCACGGAACTGCTCTATCCCCGGGGTCATATGGTCAGCCCCTATTGCGTGGGGGCGTTGATTTCCGGCGGCATCTATGATGTGCCGGTGAGAAGAAAACCGAGGGTGCTGATCATCCCCACCGGATCGGAGCTGGTGGACTGGCGAACGACTGCCCCGGAGAGTCTGAAGCCGGGTCAGGTGCTGGAAACCAACGCCTACGTATTGGAGAAGATGATCGCGGCCTGCGGTGGCCATGCCACCCGCCACGAACGGGTCATGGACGACCTGGCGCTGATCCGGCAGACCGTGGCCGATGCCGTTGCCGGCGATTTCGACATGGTAATGACCATCGGCGGCTCCTCGGCCGGCTCTGAGGACTACGCCCTGCCCGTTTTGCAAGATCTGGGAGAAATGCTGGTCCATGGGGTGACCATCATGCCGGGCAAACCGGTGCTGCTCGGCGACATCCAGGGCAAACCCTTTTTCGGCATCCCCGGCTACCCCGTATCGGCCATCATCGCTCTGGAACAGTTCGTCCAGCCTTTGATCCGGCGCATGCTGGGCGCCGCCGACGAACCCCGCCGGACCGTTGCGGTGGTGCCTACCCGCAAAATCGCCTCCAAGCTGGGCGTGGAAGAATTCCTGCGGGTCAAACTGGGCCAGGTGGGCGAGAACATCGTGGCCACCCCCCTGCCCCGCGGGGCCGGCATGATCACCAGCATCACCGAGGCCGACGGCATCATCCGCATCCCCAGCCATTCCGAGGGCATCAAGGACAGCGACTCGGTGCAGGCCGAACTGCTGCGCCCCCTGTCCGCCATCCGCAACACCATCGTCGTCGTGGGCAGCCACGACAATACCCTGGACGTCCTGGCCGACCAGTTGCGCGCCGGCGATGCGGCCCTGACCCTCTCGTCCAGCCACGTGGGCAGCATGGGCGGACTCATGGCCGTCAAACGCGGCGTCTGCCACCTGGCCGGCGCCCATTTGCTGGACACCCAGACCGGTGAATACAACCGATCCTACATTCAGCGCTACCTCCCCGACAAGCCCGTGAAGCGGGTCAACCTGGTCATGCGCGACCAAGGGCTCATCATCCCCAAGGGCAACCCCAAGCGCATTCGGGGTATCGAGGACCTCGGACGGGAGGACATCGTTTTCATCAACCGCCAGGGCGGTTCGGGGACGCGAATTCTGTTGGATTACCGGCTGGAGCAGATCGGCCTTTCTCCCGAGAAGATCAACGGCTATTCCAACGAGGAGTTCACCCACATGAACGTGGCCGTGGCCGTGCTCGGCGGCGCGGCGGACGCCGGGCTGGGCATCTATGCGGCGGCCAGGGCCCTGGGGCTGGATTTCATTCCCGTGGTCACCGAGCAGTACGACCTGATCATTCCCGAAGCACACTTTAAAAGCGGCAACATCCAGGTGCTCCTGGAAACCATCACGACCGATATCTTCAAACAGCGGGTGGAAGCACTGGGCGGGTACAGTACGGAAAATACCGGAAACGTCTTCGAATAGCGGAGAAAAGCGTTCGGCCAATCGTTATTTCACTGGCAATTAAATATGAGAGGTTTCGTCATGCCGGACTTGATCCGGCATCCAGGAGATCACTGGATAGCGCTAAAGCTTCACTTCGTGCCCGGCTTCCGCCGGAATGACGAACGATTGTGCTATTTAATCACTTGAACTACCGGGGGCTTACATCCACCGTCACCGAAAGGGTATGCTCACCGCCTCCCATAACCACCCCTTTTACCGGCGTGACATCGCCGTAATCCCGCCCCCAGGCCAGGGTGATATGCTTTTCGCCGGGAATCTGGTTGTTGGTGGGGTCCAGATCCACCCATCCGGTTTGCGGAACGTACAGGGAGAGCCAGGCATGGGAGGCGTCGGCCCCCACGAGCTTGGGTTTGCCGGGCGGCGGCAGGGTTTCCAGATACCCGCTCACATATCGGGCCGCCAGGCCCAGACTGCGCAGCCCGCTGATCATCAGGTGGGCAAAGTCCTGGCAAACGCCTTTGCGGTTGCGCAAAACCTGGTCCACGCCGGTTTCCACGGTCGTGGCGTTTTTGTCGTAGGTGAAATCCGAAAAAATTCTTCCCATGAGATCGACGGCACCCGCTAAAATCGGACGCCGGGGCGGGAAAGACGGCTGCACGAAATCCTTGACGGCGGCGCCTGTGGTCGTCAGCGGGCTGGCGAATGCAAATTGGTAGGCCTCCAGTTCTTCGGGCAGGTCATGAGCGGTCAGTTGCCGGGCCACACTTTCCCAGGCAGGCGTCGCTTCGGCCACCGGAACGGTCGGCGAAAAGGTATCCACCAGACTGGTGGCAATCATGGAAAGTTCGCTATGGGGGTGCTGAATCATGAACCCTTGCACCGGGTTGCCGAAATAGTCGCTGCGGTCGTTCACAATTTCCGGTTTCGGCCGGATTTCCAGCCTACTGCTGCCCACCTTCTGGGCGGCTGTCTCACGGGGCCTTAGAATCAGTTCGTTTTGCGAAAGCGAGGCCGGCTCCGAATACCTGTAAGTGGTATTATGGACGATACGGTATTTCATAGTGCCCGATCACCGCGCATCGTCGAGAAATGGGGCGTTGACGGTATCCGGGTCAGGTAGTGGGCGCTAACCTGCTGGGCGAAGTCGGTCAATCGATGGTCCATGGCTTCGAGGAACGCACGCAGCGCGGCATGGCGATCGTTGCCCGTCTTGCAGTCGATGCCGCTCAAGTCCAACAGGCGCACCGCGGTGAGCATTTCCAGCGCCAGCCGCTCTTCGGCGGTGGCGTAGCGCAGGTCGTCCTGTCGCGGCAGGGCCTCGACATGCTCGGCGATCTGGCTGCATTGAAACGCAAGGGATTTGGGATTGCTTTCGTCCATCACCAGAAGGTCGAGCACCGGGGCCAGTTGAAAAGCCGTTCGGTAGCGCGCCCGATAGGTCATGATGCTGTCGGAAACCTCCAGCAGGGCCTCCAGGGCGCTGCGCGAATCGTTGCACACCAGCGGCAGGGCGATGTTGATGAGGTGAACCTGGTTGATGGCACGCTCCACACGCCGCCCCATGTCCATGAACCGCCATCCCAACCCCCGCGTCATGCTTTCCATGGCCAGCCCGCTGAAGGCACTCAGGGTGAACAGGGTCTCGTCGAGCAGTTCCAGCGGATCCATGCCCGGTGCCTCGGCAAATCCATCCAGGTGATTGATGACCCGCCAGCAGTCCAGAGAGAGGCGATCCCGGACGCTTTTTGCCGCCTGTTGCACCCGTTTGAGGTTGGCCGCAACACTCCCGGAACGGTCCTGCCGAAAGAGTGCATCTTTCAATTGAACGGACAGCTCCCGGTAGCGGAGCGGGTCCTCCTGCCCTTCGGGCACGTTTGGGATGGAATCTTTGGAGCGCAGCAGGTTCAGCAGAAACGGCAGTTCGGGAATATCGACCGTTCGGGCTTCGCCGGCCAGACGCCGGAAAACGGACCGCAGAAGGCGAATCATATTTTCCGACCGTTCGAGGTAGCGCCCCAGCCACAGCAGGTGATCCGCCACGCGGCTGGGCAGGTCGCTGCCGCGTTTGAACGTTGACACCGTCTGCAGGCTGCTCATGAGGCTGAAGGGAACCACCGGCCGGTCCGAAAAAATCCAGATGTCCTTGCTCTGCTGGCGTTCCGGTTCGTTGCCCGCCAGGGTTTCGACGTCGCCGGCCGTGATGGCCAGGCCGCCGGGCATAAAGGTAAAACCGTTTTCGCAGGCACAGGCAAAAAAGCGCATGAGGGTGTAGCGCGGGGCCGCCTTTCCCGGGCTCCATGCCGGAACCGTCGACGGTCGGATCGGTTCGCATGCCATGTAAAGATGGGGGGCCGCGGCGATCCCGGACGCCGGATCATCCTTTGGGTTAACTGGCGCAAACCGCTGCATGGCCGGCTCGACGATCAACCGGGACAGATTGGCCAGGACATGGCTGCGCCCCGCCTCGGTGCCGCAATACCATGACGGGTGGTTTTCGAGAAGCAGTTCCGTGCCCGTCAACTGCCGGCACAGGTCGGGCAGGAACGCGGCCAACGCCGGCGTATCCACAAATCCGCTGCCAACGGGATTGACAATGTCGATTTGCTGCTGACGGAAAGCCTGGATCAGTCCGGCTACGCCGCCGGCTGCCGATCGGCTGCCGACAAAGGGATCGATGTGCACATCGGCGACGTGGCGGAGGATGGTCTGCACCGGCTCCAACCCGGCCAGCTTTTTTAGAAAGACCTCCCCTTTTCGAACGGTGAGATCCTGCGCCTCCACCAGTGGATAGCCCAGATAGCGGGAGAGCAGGGCGTGTTCGAAGTAGATGCGGCTGTCCGGTCCCGGAGAAAGCAAAACGATGCCGGGATCGTCCCGCCGCAGGGGGCTCCGGTCAATCAGGCTCTGGTGCAGGGTATGGAAAAACGGCGCCAGCCGGCGAATCTGGTTTTTGTGGTACAGGCTGGAAAAGGCCCGGGAGATCACGATCCGGTTTTCCAGCGCGTAGCCGATGCCGGCCGGGGTGTCGGCGTAATCGCGAAAGACCCGGAAGCGTCCGTCGGCACCGCGATAAAGGTCAACGGCATAATAAGTGAGAGAGCGGTTGCCGGCCGGTGCGATGCCGTGGCAGGACCGCAGAAAATTGGGGTTGGCGAAGACCAACTCGGCGGGCAGGTGTCCTTGACGAATCAGATCCTGGGGGCCGCAGACATCCGCCAGAATTCGTTCCAGCAGCTGGGCCCGCTGGTTCAGCCCGGATTCCAGCAGGCTCCACTCGTCGGCGGTGATGGGCAGGGGGATCATCTCCAGCGCCCATGGGGTCCCCTGGCCGCCGGCATCGTCGAAGGGATTGAACGTCGCGCCGTCCTCATGGCGCATGCGCCGTACCCGCTCCTGGCGCTGGTCGAGGGTGCCGGGGGGGATGCTGGAAAAGGCCGCCATCAAAGCGCGCCAGTGATCCCGGATGATCCCCGGCGATCCGAAGGCCTCGGAATAGCTATCTTCGGGAAAAGGCATGGATTCGAACCGGGAGGCCGGTCCGGCCGCTATGGGTTCGGCCATAAACGCTAAAAACCTCGCTTGGGATGTACACTGCATCGCCGACAAAAAGGCCGCTTCGATTTACCCCGTCCGGCGTCGTAAATCAAGGGTGTAGGGAAACTCAGGATTGATCTCCGCTTCCGGGACCGTACCCCGGGCGCCTGGCGTGTGGCCGCCGGGGATGAAGCGGGCATGTCGGCGGCCCTCGGCTTCCCAGCCGTTGACCGGAAAGGTTTCGTAGTTGCGCCCTCCCGGATGGCCCACATGATAGGTGCAGCCGGCAACGGCCCGCTGGGACCAGGTGTCGAACAGATCGATGGTCAAGGGCGCATCCACACCGATGGTGGGATGCAGGCAGGCCTGCGGCTGCCAGGCCCGGTAGCGGATGCCGGCCACGAAGACGCCGTCGACGCCGGTGGGCTGCAAGGGTACGCGTCGTCCGTTGCAGACGACCCGGTGGCGGCTGCCGGTCATTCCCGTCACCTTGACCTGGAGGCGCTCCACCGAAGAATCCACGTAGCGCACGGTTCCGCCGCCGCCGGGCTCTTCGCCGAGGACATGCCAGGGTTCCAGGGCCTGGCGCAGCTCCATCTCCATGCCTTTGTAAGTGACGCGTCCATAGATGGGGAAACGGAACTCGAAATGGGGATGAAAAAAATCCATGGAAATTGGGAAACCGGCCTGCTGCAGGGCTTCCAGGACGTCGTTGAAGTCCTGTCTGAGGGGATCGGGAAGCATGAAACGATCATGCAGCCGGGTCCCCCAGCGAACCAGGCGCCGACGATAGGGGGTCTTCCAGAACCACAGCAAAAGGGTGCGCAGGAGCAGCTGCTGGGCCAGACTCATGCGGGCGTGCGGCGGCATCTCGAAGGCCCGGAATTCCAAAAGCCCCAGCCGACCGGAACTGCTGTCCGGCGAATAGAGCTTATCGATGCAAAATTCCGCCCGATGGGTGTTGCCGGTGACATCTACCAGCAGGTTGCGAAAGAGCCGATCCACCAGCCACGGCGGACAAGAATCGTACCTGTCCATCTGCCGGTCCAGTTCGGCAAAGGCGATCTCCAACTCGTAGAGGCTGTCGTGGCGGGCCTCGTCGATCCGGGGCTGCTGGCTGGTGGGGCCGATAAAGAGACCGGAAAAAAGGTAGCTCAAAGAGGGATGGTTGTTCCAGAAGGTGACCAGACTGCGCAGCAGGTCCGGCCGGCGCAGGAACGCGCTGTCCTCCGGCGTCGCCCCGCCGAGAACGATGTGGTTGCCGCCGCCGGTGCCGGTGTGGCGGCCGTCGAGCATGAATTTTTCCGTGCCCAGCCGCGTCTGGCGTGCGGTTTCGTACAAGGTAGTGGTGCCGTCCACCAGTTCGCGCCAGGTGTGCATGGGTTGAATGTTGACTTCGATCACACCGGGATCGGGTGTAATTTTTAGACTCTTGAGCCGCGGGTCATAGGGCGGGGTGTAACCTTCGACGATAACGGGCATCCTGGCGGCGGCGGCCGTCGCCTCGATGGCGGCCACCAGTTCCAGGTAGCCTTCAAGAACGGCGACCGGCGGCATGAAAATGTACAGGCATCCCTTGCGGGGCTGCACGCACAGTGCCGTGCGGACAAGCCAGGCGGCCGATTCGCCGACCGCGGGCGCCGGGTCGTCGAAGGGCTTGGGCTGGGTTCGGACGTCTTCGCCCACCGCTTCGGCGGCGGCGCCCTCCAGAAAGCGCTGGCCGTCGTGCGGGTCTGGCAGTGGTCCGCGATCGGCCATGGGATCCAGGGGATGGTCGTAGGTCAGATCCTTTTTGGCAACCCAGGGCAGCGACTCCAAAGGGAGACGCAGCCCGGCCGGTGAATCGCCGGGCAGCAGATACATGTAATCGCTGCGCAATGGCCACGGTCCGCTTTTCCACGACCCGTACTGCAGGGGAAGGACGTAGCCGACCACGGCGCCCAATCCTTTCGCAAAAGTCTGCATCATGCGCGCCCGCTGCTCGGGATCATTCAGCCGCGGATCGGTGGGCGACACATTGGACGGCAACCGCTGCTCCTTGTACAGGTAGTATAAAATGTCTTCAAAGCTTTCGCGGATAAACCGCCTGTCAACGCCCAACCGGTCGGCCAGCGCCTCGATGAACCGTTTGGCTTCCAGAGCACCGTAGCCATAATCTGTTGACGCATCGGCCAGCCAGCAGTCGTTTTGCCAGATGGGTTTGCCGTCGGTGCGCCAGTAGCAGCCCAGTGCCCAGCGAGGAAGCGATTCGCCGGGGTACCATTTCCCCTGGCCGTAATGCAGCAGTCCGCCCGGCGCCCACTGCAGCCGCAGGCGCTTGATCAACTTTTCGGAAAGGCGTTGCTTCTCCTCGCCCAGGGCCTCGGTGTTCCACTGGTCGCCGTCCATGTCGTCGATGGAGACGAAGGTCGGCTCGCCGCCCATGGTCAACCGCACATCCGCTTCTTCCAATTGCCGGTCCACCCGGTCGCCCAGATCGAGAATCGCCTCCCAGACCGGCTCGGGGTAAGGACGGGTGGAACGGGGTTCTTCGCGAATCCGCCGTACGTTCATGGTGTGGCTGAAATCGACTTCGCATTTTTCCAGGGCGCCGGTGATGGGGGCCGCGCTTTGCGGCTCCGGCGAGCAGGCCAGGGGAATGTGCCCTTCGCCGGCGAACAGGCCCGAAGTGGGGTCCATGCCCACCCAGCCGGCACCGGGGATGTAGACTTCGGTCCAGGCATGAAGATCGGTAAAATCGGCTTCCGGTCCGGACGGGCCGTCCAGGGATTTGACGTCCGCCGCAAGCTGAATCAGATAGCCGGAAACGAAGCGGGCCGCCAGGCCCAGGTGGCGCAGGATGTTTACCAGCAGCCAGGCCGAATCCCGGCATGATCCGCTGCCCAGGGTCAGGGTCTGCTCGCAGCTTTGCACGTTGGGTTCCATGCGGATGAGATAGCGGATTTCCCGGCTCAACCGCTGGTTCAGATCCACCAGGAAGTCGATGGTCTGCTTGGGCTTGCGATCGATGCCCGCCAGGTAGTCGGCCAGTTTTTCGCCGGCCGGTTCGCATTCCAGGTAAGGCGCCAGATCCGTTTTCAACTGTCGTTCGTAGGCAAAAGGAAAGGAATCGGCGGCCGGTTCCAGGAAAAAGTCGAAGGGGTTGATGATGATCATGTCGGCGACCAGGTCCACCTCGACCTGGAAGACGTCCGTTTTTTCCGGGAAGACCAGCCGGCCCAGATAGTTGCTGAAGGGATCCAACTGCCAGTTGAGAAAATGTTTTGGCGGCGTGACCGTCACCGAGTAGCTCAGGATCGGCGTGCGGCAATGGGGCGCCGGCCGCAAACGCATGGTCTGGGGGGCGAGGGTGACGCGTCGGTCATAACGATAGAGGGTTTGGTGATTCAGGGCAACATGGATTCCCAAGGACGGTTCCTTTCAATATGGAGGGTTGAGCAAGAGCCGGTATTACTGCTCGACACCCGCCGATTCTATAGCCGGTTTGATGTTGAAGTACGTGGTGCCGATGGCCGCGTCGATCCGGTTGAGCCGAATCTGCAGGCTGTCCAGGTATTCGTGCATGCCCCTGGCGATCACTTCGTCGATGTCACCGTAAGCCAGATCGGCTTCGAGGCGCCCGACCTGCTTTTCGGCGGCATTGCGCGACGCTCCGTCGCCCCCGCCGTTGATCCGCTGCAGGCAGATCTTGGATTTGCTCACACAGTGACGGATGGAGCGCGGGAAATGGCGGTCGAAAATCAAGAAATCGGCCACGTTGCGCGGCGTGATCTGGTGGTGTCGCTTACGGAACATCTCAAAGGCACTGGCGGATTTGAGCACCGCGGTCCATTGGATATTGTCGATGGACGAGTTGACCAGATCGGCCCGGGGCAGCAGCATGAAGTACTTGACGTCCAGGATGCGCGAAGTTTTGTCCGCCCGTTCGATCATCATGCCGATGCGGGCGAAATTCCAGGCTTCGCCTTGATTCATGGTGGAGTCCATCAGCCCGGTGAACAGGTGGCTGCGCATCTGGATGATCCTGAAAAAGCGGTGAGGATCGGTCAGCGCCATCGCCTGGCTTTGTTTTTCGGCCAGTTCCAGATAGAAGTTGTTGAGATGCTCCCACATCTCCGAAGAGATGATCTCGCGGATGGAACGGCCGTTTTCGCGGGCCGCCGCCAGGCAGCTCAGGATGGAATTGGGATAGTCGCGGTTGAAGGTCAGGAACCGAATCACTGCTTCCTGGAGGCAATTCTGGCATTTTTCTTTGAACAGGGCCTGGTCGCCGGTAGTCATGATGACCGACTCCCAGTGCTGGTCTTTTTCAGACGGCATATCCAGCAGCAAGTTGAGGTTGACGCTGATGAAGCGCGCCACATTCTCGGCCCGTTCGATATAGCGACACATCCAGTAGATTGAATTGGCGACTCGGCTGAGCATCGTGCCCCCTTTGGTTATGCTTTTCCTGCGGTTCGGTTGTCCTTCGACGGCAATGTTTTCGACTGGCGTCCGGCTTTTTTATCCACCCGGCATCCCCCGGCGGGATTCGGAAATATCCTCTGTTAAGGTGGCTGCATTACAAGACCCACGTGTCTTTGCTGCCGCCCCCCTGGGAGGAGTTGACCACCAGCGACCCCTTGCGCAGGGCCACACGCGTCAGGCCGCCGGGCTGAACATAAATCTCCTCCCCGAAAATTACATAGGGGCGAAGATCAACGTGGCGCCCCTCGATGCTGTCGCCCACGATGGTGGGCACCCGGGAAAGCGATATGGTAGGCTGGGCCATGTAGTTGCGGGGTTCGGCTTTGATTTTTTCGGCAAACGCCGCCCGTTCCGCGTCGGTGGCATGGGGCCCCACCAGCATGCCGTATCCGCCGGATTCGTTGGCCGCCTTGACCACCAGTTGATCCAGGTTCTCAAGCACGTAGGCCTGATCGTCCTTGTCCCGGCAGATGTAGGTGGGCACGTTGGGCAAAATGGCCGTTTCTCCGGTATAATACTCAATGATATTGGGCACATAAGCGTATATCACTTTGTCATCGGCAATTCCCGTTCCCGGTGCGTTGGCCAGGGCGATACGCCCGCTTTTGTATACGTCGATCAAACCTTTCACGCCCAGCAGGGAATCGGGGCGGAACACCTCGGGGTCGATGAAGTCGTCATCGATGCGCCGGTAGAGGACATCCACACGCCTGAGGCCCTTGGTGGTCAGCATGTGGACGTAGCCGTCGGACACCACCAGGTCCTGGCCTTCGACCAGTTCCACCCCCATCTGCTGGGAAAGGAAGGAGTGTTCGAAATAGGCGCTGTTGTAAATACCGGGCGTCAGGACGCCGATGGTCGGGGAGTCGATGTGGTCCGGCGCAAGGTGTTCCAGCATCGCCAGCAGCTTGGAGGCATAATCGTCCACCGGTCTCACCCGGGACGCTTCGAACACCTGGGGGAAGGTGCGCTTGAGCACCTGGCGGTTTTCCAGCACATAAGAAACACCCGATGGGCAGCGCAGGTTGTCCTCCAGGACATAGATCGTACCGTCACGATCCCTAACGAGGTCGGTGCCGGTCACATGGCACCAGATCCGTCGGGGCGGGGTGAACCCCTCACAGGCTTTCCGGTAGGTCCGGCTGCTGAAAATCAGATCCTCGGGGATCACCTTGTCCTTGAGGATCTTGCGGTCGTTGTAGATGTCCTGAATAAACTCGTTGAGGGCAAAGATGCGCTGCTTCAGGCCGCTTTCGATCTGCTGCCAGTCATCGGCCGAGACGATGCGCGGGATGATGTCGAAAGGAAAAATCTTTTCCGTACCCTCCTCGCGGCCGTAGACATTGAAGGTAATGCCCATCTTGAACAACAGGGTCTCGGCCGCTTTCTGGCGTAGGGCCAACTCACCCGGCGGAAGCGACTCGATCTTTTCTACCAGCAGTTGCGCTCCGGGTCGGGGTGTGCCCTGCGCATCCATCAACTCGTCGTAATAGTCCTCAGGATCATAGCTTTCAAAGGTTTTCATTCCGTCTTCCCCTCTTCCGATGCGTTCTGATGAAAAAATAATTTATCGATCACTGAATCGACTGAATTCGACAATCTCGGGGGGTGATCGCCAGTCCATCCAAATTTCCGAATAAATCATATCAGCACGTTACATGCCAACGATGGCCATACTTTCCCTCATCAAAGGCATAATCGACTGTATCGAGGCAGAAAATGAATCAAACGGATACGGGAACCTGTTGTCTGGCGGACAAGGCCTGCGGTTCGTCGCATTCGTATTACATATTAGTAAAAATAGGTGCCAATTACTACAGGATTGTAATTTTATTTCTTTAGGAACCTTGATTAAGGCCATGCTACAGACAAAAACAACAACGCGTGGTAAGATAAATGGCAATGTAGAGTCATAATCCCGAAATTCGTTTCATAAAGCAACTTTAAAACACCTGCGCGAATGAACCTTACCTACCAGCTCCTCGACCACACCGCCGACCTGCGCGTGCGCATCATCGGCGAAAGCAAGGCCGAACTTTTCCAGAACGCAGGTCTGACCCTGGCCGACCTGATCTGCGACCCGGACACCCTGGCATCGACGCAAACGGTCAGCATCGATGTCATCGGGGATGACCCGGCCGATCTGATGGTCAATTTCCTGCGCGAGTTGCTCTATCTGTGGACTGGAAAGGAAAAACTGGTTAAGATGGTTTCTATCCTCGATGTTTCCGATACCGCACTGACTGCAAGCATCGCTGTAGCGAATTATGATTCTCAGAATCATACCATTTTAAACGAGATCAAGGCGGTGACCTATCACCAGATCGCGGTGGAACCGATCGAGGACGGATGGCAGGCAACGGTGGTGTTCGATATTTGATAAAAATATGAAACTCAACCCAATCTCCCCCTTCTGTTACGAAATCCCTCGCACCGGCGACATGCGCGTGCCCGGACGGATCTTCATGAGCCGTCGCATGGCCGCCGGACTGAGCGAGGAAGAAGCCCTCAAGCAGGTGGCCAACGTGGCCACCCTGCCCGGCATCCTCACCGCCGCCATGGCCATGCCCGACATGCACTGGGGCTACGGATTTCCCATCGGCGGGGTGGCGGCATTCGACTGGAAGACCGGCGTCATCTCCCCCGGCGGCGTGGGCTACGACATCAACTGTGGGGTGCGCCTGGCGGCTACCGGCCTGGAAGAAAAGGACATTCGTCCTGTGGCGGAGCGTTTAGTTACGGCCCTGTTTCAAAACATCCCCACCGGTGTGGGATCGACGGGCTCGGTCAAACTGTCCGTCAAGGATGAATTGAAAGTCTTAAAGCAGGGCGGGGCCTGGGCCGTGCGCCAAGGCCTGGGCGATGCCGTAGATGTGGAGCGCACCGAGGACGGCGGCTGCATGGCCGAAGCCGACCCGTCGGTCGTCAGCCAGCGGGCACTGGAACGGGGTCTTAAACAGCTCGGCACCTTGGGTTCGGGCAATCATTTTCTGGAAGTGGGCGTGGTGGACGAGATCTTCGACGAGGATGCGGCCCGCGCCTTTGGACTGTTCGAAAATCAAATCACCGTGCTTTTGCATACGGGCTCCCGGGGCCTGGGATACCAGGTCTGTGACGACTCCCTGGCCTTCATGAACAAACACGTCAAAACCCTGGGCATCCGGTTGCCTGACCGTCAACTGGCCTGCGCCATGATCCGCTCTCCAGAAGGAGAGCGCTACTTTGCCGCCATGGCCTGCGCGGCCAACTATGCCTGGGCCAACCGCCAGATCCTGTTGCATCGTGCCCGGGAAACCTTCCAGCAGGTGCTGGGCATCGGCCCGCGGGATCTGGACATGCATCAGGTGTACGACATCTGCCATAACATCGCCAAACGGGAGACGCACATCGTGGACGGCAACCCCCGGGACGTCTGCGTACACCGTAAGGGGGCCACACGGGCCTTCGCCCCCGGCCATGCGGCGGTTCCCGCGGCCTATCGCCATGTGGGCCAGCCAATCCTAATCCCCGGCGACATGGGCACCGCTTCATACGTGCTGGCCGGCACCCAAAAGGCCATGGAAGAGAGTTTCGGCTCCACCTGCCACGGGGCCGGGAGGGTGCTAAGCCGCAAAGCTGCGAAAAAACAGAGCAAGGGGCGCGCCATCCATCGGGAGCTGGCCGACAAGGGCATCCTGGTCAAATGGAGCGGGCGCAGCACCCTGGCCGAGGAGATGCCCGACGCCTACAAGGACATCGACCAGGTTGTGGAAAGCGTCCATGGGGCCGGTATTTCAAAAAAGGTAGCGCGGCTGCGGCCGATTTGTGTGATCAAGGGCTGATGGCTGCATTTCAACGCCAAAATTGTATAGATATGATTTTACAGATGCGATTGGTTGGATCGTTCTGTTGGCGGAATACTCCATTTTGGAATTCATCCCATCCGATATAAAAACAGGGCGGGGTTGATCCCCGCCCTGTCCGATATGCTGCGATAAGGAAAATAGGTCCAGCGCTATGCCGCCGGTTTGAATTTAAACAGCGGGCATCCCTTGCAGACATCCATTCCCGGCCAGGGCTTGTAGCCCTTGCCCAACACGGAGGCGCCGCCTTTTTCGACGCGCATGGCCTGTTGCTTGGCCGTGGCGGCCATATGCTCTCCGGGAATGAAGACATTGACGTAATTCATTTCCGTTTTGCCGGAAGTTTTGGAGCCGGCGCACATGGTGGTCATGTTGGCGGTCTTGTTGTTGTAGGACCAGACGCTGCCGGAGCAAACCGCCGAATTGGGCGTGTGGAAAAAGTTCAGGTTGGCCCTTTTCATGGCTCCCATATAATCGTTGAAAATGTGATAGGCCTGATAGGGAACGCAGACAAAGAAA
The DNA here is from genome assembly GCF_009688965.1 of Desulfosarcina widdelii. Classification (GTDB taxonomy): domain Bacteria; phylum Desulfobacterota; class Desulfobacteria; order Desulfobacterales; family Desulfosarcinaceae; genus Desulfosarcina; species Desulfosarcina widdelii. The sequence goes on from NZ_AP021875.1 coordinate 3,346,528, forward strand.
ACCACGTCGGGACCCGCTTCGAGGTTGTCAAAATGGTCCAGCGGGGCCATGTAAATCGCCTTGCAGTCGCCCACTTCCAGCCGTGCCTTTTCCTGGGGCGCCTTCCAGGCCAACTCTTCATCCACCAGATACTTCATGTGGCGCTGGGTATCGGCATCTTTTTCCAATTCACGGAAACCGAATACCGGATAGGCGTTCTGGCAAAGCAGCTTCTCGGGTTTCATCAGCAGGGCATAACGCTCCTGCCGGCAAGCGGCCAGGAACTGACAATAGGTAATTTTGGCACCGGCCGTATGGGTTACCGGAAGCTTGTCGATCTCCGCCTCATCCTGGATGAATCGAATGCCAACCGGGTCGAAGTCAAGACGCAGGTTCCAGATCATCTGATCACGCATCGCTTTGTAATTCACCGCCGTACTCTCACTTCCTTGTTCACTTGCCGCATCTTTACTCATCAACATAATCTCACTCTCCTCGTTCTTGACGGAGGCGTTGAAAAGCGGGTACCGCCCATCGACAATCAAGACTCGCTTTTACGGAACCGTCACTTAAAAATTATTGGTGACAAGGCAACACCCTCACAATGTTACCGGGAAGGTCCCTACCAAAAGCGAATCTGTTTGGCAAACTTTTTTTGAGCATTCTCTTACAACATGCCGCTCCGGTTGACGCTATCTTTCATATCTTGCAAGGAAAACAGACTTGAAGCGGAGCCAGAAGACAAACGTCAAGCTTCCGGTGATGGCGCCCATCGTCCCCAACACGGCAATCTTGTCATTCCATTGAAGCGATACGATGCCCATGGAAAGGGCGCCAAGAATCATGAATGTGAAAACGAGCAGGGAGGATGCCGCGCCCACGTCCCGATCAACCTGTTCCAGGATCAGGTTGTTCGTGGGAGGACGATTCAGGCCGAAAAAGAAGGTCATCGCGCCCATGGGCAGCGCCAGACTCCAGGGGGACTGGTGCGGTTCCAGCAGCATCCAGAAACCGGCCGCCATGATGCCTGCAAAGGAAACGGTAACCAGTTTTTCCATGCGAACGTAGGCAGACAACCTTCCGAAGACGATGGCGCCGAGCATGCTTGCCATGGCGTTGGCGCCGAAAAAGAAGCCGAATGTCCGTTCACCGAGACCGAAATGGGTCATGTAAATCTCGGACGACCCGGCGATAAAGGCAAACAGGGGAAACACCAGCAGTGACATGGCCAGAAGAAGGCTGATGTAACGCCCATTTCCCAGCAGGCGGAGGTAAACACCGATCACCTTTCGTGGGCTCACCGTGCTGAAGGTTGTCAGCGATTCGGTCATGCGATACACGCCGAGAAAAGCCACCAACCCCATCAGGGCCTGAATGACGAACACCCATCGCCAACTGCTCCAGTAAATCACCCAACTGCCGATGATGGGAGCCATCATGGGCGCCAGGGCCATGATGACGGCAATGTGAGCCATGACCCGCTCCCGCGATTTGGCGTCAAAAAGATCCTTGCAGATAGCCAGGCTCAAGGCCGATGCTGACGCCGCACCGGCAGCCTGAACCACTCTGGCGGAGATCATCATGTGAATACCGGCGGATGCTGCGCAGGCCAGGCTGGCAAAGATGTAGATACCGATTCCCGCCATCAGCGGCCTCTTCCGACCGTAACGATCGGATATGGGTCCGTATACCAGCAGAAAAACGCAATAGGAGATAAAAAAACCGATCAGCGTCAGGTTGATCACCACCAGCGGCTGACCCCACTGCTCCCGCAGCAGAGGGATGGCCGGTATGTACATATCCGTGGACAGCGGAGGAAAGGCCGCCAGCAGACTGATTAATAATAGAAGCCGAAATTTCAACGCTGTTGTTCCCATCCGCCCCCGAGAGCTTTGTATAGCGATATCAAATTGGTCGTGACCGTACCCTCGCTCTGGGCCAGTCCGTCTTGAAAGGAAAGGAGGCTGCGCTGGGCGTCGAGAACGTTGGAGAAATCAACCAGGCCGGCGGCATATCGGTCCTGGGCCAGATCCGCGGCTCGCTGGGCTGCGGCAACCGCTTTCTTCAGATGGCTGCGGCGGACCTGCTCTTCAGCATAAGTGGTCAGGGCATTTTCCACCTCTTCCAGGGCGCCGAGCACGGCACCTTCGTAGGCAGCCAGATACTGCTCGGCAATGGCGTCCTGGACCTCGATGTTTTGTCTAATGGCGCCGGCGTCGAAAATCCGCCAGGATATCGACGGACCCAGGTTCCAGAACCGGCTGGACTTGTCGAAAAAGTCCCCGGAGTTGATGGACTCCAGGCCGATGGAGCCCAGCAGTTGGAATTTCGGATAAAGGTCGGCCGTGGCCACGCCGATGCGGGCGCTCTGGGCGGCAAGTTGACGTTCGGCGCTGCGGATGTCCGGACGCCGGCGCAGTGTGTTGGCCGGGACGCCAACGGCTAATGTCATGGGCGGCACCGGTATGGGGCGCCGCGCTTCGAGCTGCCCGCGAAGGCTGCCCGGTGCTTGTCCGGTGAGGACGGCCAGGCTGTTTTTGGCCGCCTCCAGTCCACTGCGCAGGCTGGGCAGTTGACTGCGGGTGTCCTCCAGATTGTAGCGGGCCTGCTGAATATCGAGTTCATTGCTCAGACCGGCCTCGAACCTGGACTCGATCAGATCGACGGTCTCTTCCTGGGCCTCGATGTTGGCCATGGCCACGTCCAGGCGGTACTGGTAAGTCCGCGCCTCGATGTAGTTGCGCGCCACCTCGGCGGCCAGGGACACCCGGACGTCTTCAAGGTCGGCCTGGACGGCTTGCAGATCCGCATCGGCCGCCTCCACGCTGCGGCGCATGCCGCCGAAAACGTCGATCTCCCAACCCGCATCGAAGCCCGCCTCGTACCAGTCCCGTTCAACACCCGATTCCGTGCCGCTGCTGGCTTTGCTGACCCGGTTGGTCGTTACCGACCCGCCGACATCCAGAGAAGGGAAACGGTCGGCATTGGTAATCGCACGGCTGGCGCGGGATTGGCGCACCCGGGCAATTGCCTGTTTAAGATCTGGATTGGCGACCAGGGTTTTTTCGATCAGGCTGGTCAACAGGGGGTCGTCAAGGGTTTCCCACCACCGGGCCAGTTGGTCGGAATCGACCGGCTCGTCTTTCAATCCGCCTTGAAGCGGGGTTTGCCAGGTGTCCGTCAACTCAGGATCCGGCGCCGCGTAATCGGGGCCGACGGCAGCGCAGCCGGCCATCAGCAAGAGGACCGACACAACGGCCATGGCACACCGCAACCGGTTTATGGGCTGTTTTATAGAATTACTCATTGGGCACCTCCAGGGAGCAGGCATTGGCTGAATGACGCTTTCCGAATCGTCGGTTCGTGGCCTCGCGCATGGTCTGAAAACCAGCATAAAGGGCCGGAATCAAAAAGATTCCCACCAGCGTGGCCGCCAGCATGCCGTAAAACACCGTGGTGCCGATGGCCCGCCGGCTGGCGGCGCCGGCTCCGGTGGCGACAATCATGGGAAAGACTCCCAGGATGAACGAGAAGGCTGTCATCAGTACGGCCCGGTAGCGCATGCGGGCACCGGTAACAGCCGCCTCGTAGATGGAAAGCCCCGCTTCGCGCTGTTCGCGGGCGAACTCCACGATCAAAATGGCATTTTTGGCCGCCAGGCCCACCAGCAGCACCAACCCGATCTGTGCATAGATGGAAAGCGCCAGGCCGCAGACCAAAAGGCCGGCCAGAGCTCCCAGCACGGCCACCACGATGGAAATAATCACTGGCAGGGGCTGGGTCCAGCTTTCGTACTGGCCCACCAGGAACAAATAGCCGAAGAGCAGGGCCAGTACCATGAGAACCGTCGATTCATTGCCGATTTTTTTCTCCTGAAAACTCATGCCGGACCAATCGAAGCCATATCCTTTGGGCAGGGTTTCCCCGGCGATGCGTTCGACAATGGTTAGGGCCTCACCGGAACTGATCGTGGGCAGGGCCGCACCAATGAAACTGGCCGAGGAGAATTGGTTGAAGCGGGCCACCGACTGGGGGCCGAGTACCGTGGATATGGTCATCAGGCTGGACAGGGGCACCATGTTGCCGTTGTCGCTGCGCACATGCAGGCGAGTGATGTCCTCGGCCGTGTCTCGGAAAGACGCATCGGCCTGTACGGTAACCTGGAAAACCCGGTCATTGAGGTTGATATCATTGACATAACGCGACCCCAGGTTGGCTTGAAGCGTCGAGAATACCCGGCTGACCGGCACATTGAGCAGACGCGCCTTGGTGCGGTCTAGGTTCACGGACAACTGGGGCACGTTAGCCGAGTATGCGGTAAAGGCATAGGCGATGGACGGTTCCTGGTTGAGGGCCACCATCAGCCCCTTGGATACGGCATCGATCTCCTGGGGCGACTGCCCTTCCAGGGCCTGCATCTCCAGGTTGAATCCGCCGGACAAACCCAGCCCCCGGATGGCCGGGGGAACGAAAACGTTGATGTTGGCACCGGTCATCGTAGCTGCGATCCCTCGGATCCGGTTCTGAACGCTTTTGATTTGCAGATCGGGCGTGGTGCGCTCGTCCCAGGGGGTCAGCCCAACGAAAGCGATACCGGCGTTTTCGCCGGCGCCGCTGATTATGCTGTAACCGCGCACACCGATGACGAAATCGACGCCCTCGATGGCCTTGATGCGCTTGGACATATCGTCAACCAGTTCGGTGGTGCGGGCAAAAGCGGCGCCGTCGGGCAGTTGAATGTCTACGATCATGAACCCTTTGTCCTCTTCGGGCAGAAAGCTCGTGGGTACGATGCCGAAAAGCCGCCACACGCCGACGCTGATGATGACCAGGATTAACAGTGCAATTGCGATCTTGCGCACCAGCCAGCCGGAAACGGCCACATAGAGGTTGCGCGAGCCGTTCAGGGCGCGGTTGAACCAGGCCAGGGGGCCTCGGCGAGCTGGTTTCGGTTTTCGCAGCAGCAGGCTGCACAGTGCCGGACTCAGGCTCAGGGCGTTGATTGCCGACAGCAGCACGGCCACGCAGATGGTAACGGCGAACTGCCGATAGATCTGGCCGGTAATGCCGGGCAAGAAACCCACCGGTACGAACACGGCGAGCAGCACCAGAGTGGTGGCGATGATCGGGCCGGTTACCTGTTCCATGCTGCGTTCGGCCGCACAACGGGAATCGAGCCCCTCGTCGGCCATCACCCGCTGGACGTTTTCCACCACCACGATGGCATCGTCAACCACCAGGCCGATAGCCAGAATCAGAGCGAAGAGCGTGATGGTGTTGGCCGAATAGCCCATGGCGATCAAAAGGGCAAAGGTGCCGACCAGTGATACCGGGATGGTCAGGGTCGGGATCAGGGTGGCCCGCCAGTCCTGGAGAAAGATATAGGTCACCCCCACCACCAGGCAAAAGGTAATCAGCAGGGTGAGCACGATCTCTTCGATGGCGGCGGAGACGAATTTGGTTGAATCGTAGATCACATCGTATCCGACCCCTTCGGGCAGCCGCGATTCAAGCGCTTTCAGGGATGCGCGCACATTCTCCATGGTTTGCAGGGCGTTGCTGCCCGGTGTCTGGTAAACGGCCAGTGGAATGCCCGGCTGGCCGTTGAGCGTATCTTCTGACGCATAGGACTCGCTGCCCAGCTCGATCCGCGCCACGTCGCCCAGCCTTACGATACCCGCTTTGGCGTTGGTCTGAACCACGATATCCTCGAACTCCGCCGGCTCGGTCAGGCGCCCTCTCACCTTCAGCGTGTACTGGACCTGCTGACCCTCGGCCATGGGCGCGGTGCCGATGGAACCGGCGGCGGCCAGCAGGTTCTGCTCCTTAATGGCGCTGATCACGTCATCGGCGGTCAACCCCAGAGCGGTGAGCCGGGTGGGATCCAGCCAGATGCGCATGCTGTAGTCGTGGGAACCGAAGGGACTGGCCTCGCTGACCCCCTCCACCCGTTTGAGCGTATCGCTGACGTTGATGGAGACCCAGTTGGCCAGGGGCAAAACATCCCGACTGGTGTCCTTGTAATAAAAAAACAGCACGCCCAGCATGTCCGACGAACGCTGGCGCACGGAAATCCCCTGCTCGGTAACTTCGCTGGGCAGACTGGACTGGGCCTCCTGGACACGGTTGAGCACGTTGACCTGGGCAATGTTAGCATCAGTGCCCACGGCAAAATAAATGGAGAGGGAATAGCTGCCGTTGTTGGTGGCCTTGGAGGACATGTAGAGCATGTCATCCACCCCGTTGATCCGGGCTTCCAGCGGGGATGCCACCGAGGCTGCCACCTCTTCGGCGTTGGCACCGGGATAGGTGGCGGAGACCCGGATTTCCGGCGGCACAATCTTGCCTGGATACTCGGACACCGCAATATTGAAAATGGCCAGAAGGCCGGCAAAGGTGATGATCAGGGAAACCACCATTGCCAAACGGGGCCGTTGAATGAATATTTTGGAGAGCATAATCGAACCTCTTTGTTCAGTGTCCATCCAGAAATGACCAATTTGCCCGATATCGGCGTTGCGCGAAAAATTCTATCCTCGAAATATTAACCATATGCCTGCGGTAGAATTTTTCGTGCGCCTTGATCTCGAACAAATTTGCCTATTTCTGGACGAACACGATTTACTGCTTGCCCGCGGATTGGGGATTGACCGTCTGTCCGGTGCGAATCTTTTGAACGCCCGACACTACAACGGTTTCGCCGGCCATCAGGCCGCTTTTCACGGCCCATTGCGTTCCAATGGTGACACCGGTGGCGATGTTGCGCCGTTGAACCCGATTTTCGGTATCGACGACAAACACATACTGGCCCTGACGGTCTTCGAGCACGGCGCGCTGCGGCACCACGGGCATGTTTTGCGGATTGGCCAGGCTGAGTTCGACGGTAACGAACTGGCCCGGCAAAAGCAGCTCGTCGGGATTGTCGAACATGGCGCGCACCGCCACGGTGCCGGTAGTGCTGTCCACCTCGTTATCGGTGAATTCGATCCGTCCGGGAAGCGCGTACATGGCGCCGTTGGGCAGCCGCAAATGCGGCACGAGATCCTTCTTGGCGTCTTCGAAAGACTTGCCCTGTCCCTGGATGCCCAAAAGAACGTCCACGCGGTCAGATTCACTCACCGAATAGACCACGCGAATCGGATTCAACTGGACGATGCGCGCCAGCGGTCCCGATTCCGGACCCACCAGATTTCCCCGGGTAAAATTGGAAACACCGATGCGCCCGCTGATGGGTGACTTGATCGTCGTGTAGTCCAGGTTCAAACGCGAGACATCCAGGGTGGCAACGGCCTGGTTCACCTTGGCCTGGGCCTCCTGCTCATCGGCCAGGGCGGTTTCCAAGTCGGTTTTGGAAACGCCTCCGGATCTGACGTTCTGGAGTCGTTCGCGGTATTGACGGGCTTTGCTGAGCGCAGCCCTGGCCTCGGCGGCCTTGGCATCATCCGCCTTAACCTGGGCGGCATAGGGGGCCTGCTCGATGACGTAAAGCAGATCTCCGCTCTTGACCCGGCTGCCCTCGGTGAATGCAACTTTCTCCAGATAGCCCTGCACCCGGGCCTGGACATCCACGGCCTGGATCGCCTCGACCCGACCCACATGAGTCATGGGCGGGTTGACGGCCTTTTCGGTGATCACGGCCACCTCCACCAGCGGCGGTGGTGCCTGGGCCTTGGATTGGGCGCCGGCATGGGAAGCCGTGGCCAGGATCAGCATAATCAACCCGCCAATTACCAACTGGCGGGTTTTGCGTTGGATTGGTACCATTTTATTTTCTCCCGTGTTCGATTTTTCACCTCTGCTTGCCCCAGGGGACGGAACAGTTTCTGAAAGGAAATACCTGCCCTAAATTCAATTGTTATGCAATGTAACAATCGACATTACAAAACTCAAACATTTTTTTAAAAAAAGAATTTGAAATAGGAATTGCCGATCGGCGGTGCGGGGCAAAACGAAGCAACGGTAGCGGTTTCAGGATTTATGCGCTTTGCGTGGACCCGGAAGTCAACACAGCCTGTTTCCCGCTCCCGGAAACAGCAGGATCGAATCGACGCCCACGATTCTTAAACAGCCGGGCGACATCTTCGACGATTACATAGAGCGAAGGCACCAGCCCCAGGGTGATCAGGGTGGCGAAAAGCACACCGAATCCCAGGGAAATGGCCATGGGGATCATCATCCGCGCTTGACGGGAAGTTTCCGTAATCATCGGCATCAGGCCGCCGAAGGTGGTCACCGTGGTGAGCAAAATCGGCCGGAAGCGCTGGATGCCGGCCGAAATCACGGATTCCCTGACCCCCATCCCGGATTTGACATAGCGGTTGGCCAGGTCGATCAACACCAGCGAGTCGTTGACCACCACGCCGGACAGGGCCACCACGCCGAACAGACTGTTCAGCGACAGGGCATAACCCATTAACAGGTGGCCCAAAATGGCGCCGATGACGCCAAAAGGGATACTCATCATGATGATCAAAGGCTGGGCGTAACTTCTAAACGGTATGGCCAGAAGCGCATAGACGCAGAAAAGGGCCAGCATCGAACCGGTGATCAGGGCGCTGATGCTTTCGCGCATATCGGCCTGATGCCCCTCGAAGCTGTAGCTCAGCCCCGGATAGCGCTTCATCAGATCGGGCAGCAGAGACGATTTGAGTTCGTTCATGATGTTTTCCGCCTTGGACGGCGGAGAGACATTGGCCGTTACGGAGATATCCCGGCAGCCGTTGGTGCGCTCGATGGACGTATACGCCCGGCCGGCGGTCATGGTAACCGCATCGCGCAGATAGATCTCGCCCTCGGGCGCCTGCAGGATCATGTTTTCCAGGGTGGCTTCGGCGGCACGCTCGTTCTCGGGCAGGCTGACCCGAACCGAGACCTCGTTCTGACCGCGCTGCAGCTTCATCGCCTCGGCGCCCTGAAAGGCGTAACGCACCTGCTCGGCCACCGACTGGGAGGTCAGCCCCATGCGTTCGCCCAGGGGCCGCAGATTGATGTCGAACTGGCGCTTGCCCTGCTCCGATCCGTCGTCGATATCGTGAACGATGGAAAAATCGGCCAGCATCGCGGCCAGGTCCTCGCCGGCGGATTCCAACGTCTTCGTATCCGAATGGCTGAGCATCACGGTGAGGTTCTTGCCCGATCCCGGGCCGCCCATGTTGGACTCGAAGCGGATGCTTTCCAGTCCGGCGATGTCTCCCGCCGCCTGGCGCCACTTCTCGACCACCTTGGAGGTGGAAATGGGCCGCTTGTCCGTATCGGTCAGAAAGATACGCACCGCGATAGTGTTGCCCGATACGTTGCAGAGCACCCCCTTGGCCAGCTCCTCGCCGCCGTTTTCGGCAACCACCGCCTGGGCCGATTCCAGCAGATGGTTTTCGACTTTCTCAAGACGCGCCTTGGCGCTGCCGTAGGGCAAGGTTGCCGAAGCATAGGCGTAATCCGATTCGTTGGCCGGAAACATCTCCAGCCCCATTCGTCCCGAGGCCACATAGCCGCCCAGGGCCAGGATCAGAAAAAGGCCGAAGGCCATAACCGAATAGCGCTGTTTGATCATAAACTCCAGCAAATCGCCGTACCGGTGGCGCACGAAGCGCTCGAAGGCTTCGCTGAAGCGCGCCTGCCAGCGTTCCAGATAATTCAGGGGCCACATGGGGGTGCTACGTTTGCGATGACCCAGGTGGGCCGGCAGGATAAAAAGGCTTTCGATGAGCGACACGCCGAACACCGCGATCACCACCAGGGGGATCACCTTGAAAATCTTGCCCATGAAACCGGGCACGAACATCAGCGGCATGAACGTCACCAGGTTGGTCAGAACGGAGAACACCACCGGCAGGGCCACTTCCCGGGCGCCGGCCACGGACGCTTCGAGGGGGTCCAGCCCCTGGCGGCGCCAGTGGTAGATGTTTTCGCCGACCACCACCGCGTCGTCGACCACGATGCCCAGGGTGACGATAAAAGCGAACATGCTGATCATGTTGATGGAAAAAAAGGTTCCCGAAAGGAAGATGAACGATCCCATGAAAGAAATCGGAATTCCCAGGCTGACCCAGAAGGCCAACCGGGTTTCCAGGAACAGGGCCAGGAAAATAAAAACCAGGGCCAGCCCCTGAAGAGCGTTTTTCATCAGCAGCTCGGCGCGCTCGGTAAACCCTTCCGAGTGGTCGTCGAGCAGGGTCAGGCGCAGGCCCTTGGGAAGCGAAACGTTCAATTCCTCCATGATTTTCTTGCCGACGTCGGCAACCTCGGTGGGCGTCTGGTTTCCGACCCGGTAGACTTCGATCATCACCGCCGGTTCGCCGTCGAACTCGGCCCAGGTGTGGGATTCCTCGAAGGCCTCGCGCACCGTGGCCACCTGGCCCAAAAGTACCTGGGAGCCGTCGCTTCCGGTCAATACCGGCAGTTGGGCGTACTGCCGGGCGTATTCGCGCTGGTCCTTGACCCGCACCAGGATATCGCCGCCAGAGGTTTTGAGGCTGCCGCCGCCAAGTTCCACCGAGGCATTGGCGATGGTATCGGCGACATCGCCGAGGGTGATCCCGTAGCGCCGCAGGGTGGCCTGGGGGATCTCCACCCGGATTTCATAATCCTTGACGCCGGTGAGGTCCACCTGGTTGATGTGCTCGCTTTCCAGCAGCTTGTCGCGCACCTGGTCTGCGGTGGCGCGCAGGGTCAGGTCGTCCACATCGCCGGAAAGGGCTATCGTCAGCACGCCACGCTTGTGCTCGGCGATGGTGACCTGGGGGTCCTCGGCCTCGTCGGGAAAGGTGTTGATGCGGTCGACCTCGCTTTTGATCTCCTGCCACAGACGGGTCACATCGGCACCCTCGATAATGTCGACGCTGATGCTGGCGCTGCCTTCGGAGGCCGTCGAGGAAATTTCGTCCACGCCTTCCAGGTCCTGGATCGCCTCCTCGACGGCCAAGACGATGCCGTCCTCCACCTCTTCGGGGCTGGCACCGGGATAGGACACCGAAATTTCAACGGTGTCGATGGTGAAATCGGGAAACATTTCCTGTTTGACACGGAAGCCGGCGATCAGCCCCCCAACCAGGAAAACGAACATCAACAGGTTGGCGACCACCGAGTTGCCCGCCATCCACGCGATGGGCCCGCGGCTCAAGTTCTGGCGATGGGATGCTTGCATGGCGCCCTCACCTTCCTTCGGCATCTGTTGCCGCTGCGGGCTGTGCGTCGGCAACTTTCAGGGCCATGCCCTGCACCGGAGTGGCCAGGGCCGAGGTCACCACCTTTTCGCCGGCTTTCACGCCGCTGTCCAGGTACACCGCAGCGGTGCTTTTCCACGCCAGGGTGACCTTGCGGATGTCCAGGGCGCCGTTGTCGTAAACCCAGACCCGTTTGCCGTCTTGCATGACGGCGCGGGGCAGTTCGATCACGTTGGCAAGCTCGCGGCCGGTGATTTCCACATTGACGTAGTCGTCGATCATCAGGTGAATGGGAGACGGTTTTTCAATCGCGCCCAGCGGGTTCTTAACCGAAACGATCACCGTGGCCATGCGGCTGGATTCGCTGAGCTTGCCGGCCACCTGGACCACATAACCGGTCCAGGTTCCCGTGCCGACCTGGGATTTGATGGTTACCGGGCAGCCGCCCGGATAATGCAGATCGATCAGGGCCAGCTGGTCCAGGGAAACCACCGCCTCGATCCAGAATTCGTCCGTTCCCACCAGGGTCGCCAGGCTGTCCTGGGCGCCCGCATAGGTCCCCACATTGACATTGCGCTCGACGACCATGGCATTGAACGGCGCCCGCACCACCGTACGGTTCAAATCCAGCATGGCCTGGCGCAGATCGGCCTCGGCGCTGGTCACGTCGGCCTGGGCCTGCGCCAACTGGGGTTTGCGCAGGGCCAGATCCGTCTCGGAAACGCCTTCGGAGGACAATGCCGACATCAGCGCCAATTCTTCCCGGGCGATGTTTTGGCTGCCCTGCTCGATGGCCAAAGCGGCCTTCGCGGTGGCCAGAGCGCTCTGGGCCTTTTGCACGGCCACCTCGTAGTCCACCGGGTCCAGGGAAAGCAGTTCGGCGCCCTTGGCGATGCTCCCTCCGGGAACATAGGCGGCGGCCACGGATAAAACCGTGCCGGAGACCTGGGCCTTGAGGGTCACTTCACGGGCTGCAACCACGGTGCCCATGGCGGAAACCACGGCGCGGGTATCGGCCAGGCGGGCCGTTTGAACGTCGACCACGGCAACCTTGCGCTCCGGCTTGGCCTTTTGCATGACCGGGGCGGTGGCCTTGAAGTGGGCAAAGGCGGCCGCACCGGCCGCAATCAACAGCAGGGGGATCAGTATCCTGATGACCTTGCCCCAAAAAGTGGGTTCCGGGTGATTATCCGACATATCGATCTGCTCCATGGTGATTGGCCCTTAAGCTGTTATTGCATTCAGATGACGGCTCTTTTCCGTCTCTTCGTCCGTCGTCCTCTCGCTTAGTGCACCTGTTCGTAAATACGGTGACGTATCGAGATTGTTGCTGCGCCCGGATCGCAAGGCGCGAGAAGCGTGAGTAGCCAAAGCCTATTTACGCGCCGAGCAACACCGCGAGCCGGGATGCAGCGGCAATTGAATGCCATCGTATTTATGAACAGGTTCACTCAGGCATCGCCGGCCAGATTGCGGGTCCAATCCCCGCCCAGGGTGCGATAAAGGGTTACCCGGTTTTTGATCCGGGTGGCTTTTTCATCCACCAACTGCCTCTCGAGGCTCTGCACATTGGTCCAGGCGGACAGATAGTCCAGATAGTTGGCTTGGCCGTTCAAATACTGCAGACGGGAGGCCTTCATGGACGCCAGCGACGCCCCGAGTTCTTCTTCCAGAAGGGTGATGTATTCGGCCTGCCGGGTTTCGGTGGCGAGGCTGTCCTCCACCTCCTGGATCGCCTCGGCCACGGTCTGGGCATAGGCGGTCATGGCTTCCTCGGCCTCGGCCCGGGTTTTATCCACTTCGGCGGCCCGGTAGCCCCCATCGAAAATGGGCCCGGTGATACTGGCGGCCAGGGTGGCGACCCAGTTGCTGAAAAGCAGATCCAGGCTGTCGCTGGAAAATACCGCGTCGGCGGACAGGGTCAGGGACGGCAGCCGGTCGGCACGGGCGGCGCTGACCTGCCAGTCGTTGGATTTGAGGCGCAGGCCGGCGGCGCGCACATCAGGCCGTGCGGCCAAGATGTCAGCCGGTACACCGGCGGCCGGCAGGGCGATCAACTCCGGCAAGGTGGATTGATCGACGGCAACATTACCACTGCCGGCAAGGCCCAGCAGAACGGCCAGGGCGTTGCGCTGCACCTGCTCTTCGAGTTGCAGCGGGGGCAGATTGGCCTTGGCCTGGGCCAGAGCCTCCTTTTGCTGGGCTACTTCCAGGGCATCTGACTGGCCGTTGGCGAAGCGCAATACCTGCAATTTCAGCATCCGCCGGTTGAGATCGATCTGTTCGTTGAGGATGTCGATCTGGCGGCGCAGGGACAGAATGTCGATCCACGTCGTCACCACCTCGGCGGCGATGGTCACGACCGCCGCATCCAGATCTTCCCTGCTGGCTTCCAGTTCCAGCGTCTCGGACTGACGCAGGGCCGCCAGCCGTCCCCAAAGATCGAGTTCGTATGCGGCAGTCAACCCGGCACTTAACGTTTCGTCGTTGCTGCGTTCGATCCCCGACCCATCGGTTTTGGTCTGCCGCCAGCTTTTTTCGGCACCGGCGTTATATTCGACGTCCGGCTTGAGGTCGGCGCCGGCCTGACGGGCCACGGCGTCGGCCTGTTTCAGACGCGCCCAGGCCGAACGCACATCGAAATTTCCGGCAATGGCCGTATCTACCAGGAGATTGAGTTCATCGCTGCCAAAAGCCTCCCACCAGCGACCGGGACCCGGTTCCTCAACGGTATAGAGCGAATAGCGCTCGGGCAGATCGATGGGGGCATCCGGCCGCACCTGGGGCTGAAACAGGCTGCACCCGGCAAGGATCAGAACAGTGATAAATGAAAAAGCGCTTCGGATCATAATGGACTCCACAAAGTATCCCCGCTCCGTAATGACGGGGTTCAGTCACTTATAACGGGCGTTACGATAAAACCCTGCGCTAAAAAAATTGCACAGGTCAAAATCGGAGGTTGGGAGAGAAGTGATTCATTTTTCGTGGAGGACCAAAGCCCGCCGCAGCGCACGACGGGCACGCACCAGCAGGGATTCGACAGCCCCGATGGACACGTCCATGATTTCGGAAATGCGTTGGTAGGAGAGTTGTTCGGTGTGGCGCAGCAGGATGGCGGTGCGCTGATTGACGGGCAGGTCGCCAATCGCTTTTTCCAGGCGATCAGCGGCAATGGCGCCCTCGAGTAAATCCAGGGGGGTCTCTTCGGTCGGTGTTTCGGGAAGTTCTTCCATGATTTCGGGTCTTTTTTTGCGAAAATGGTCAATGCAGATGTTTCTGGCAATTTTAAGCAGGTAGGTCCGCAAGGTTGCATCGGCGCGGTAGCGGTTCGAGGCCCGGTAAAGCCGCAGGAAGGTCTCCTGGGCCACATCCTCGGCCTCCTGGGGATCGCCCAGCATCCGGCAGGCGAATCCATATACGGCATCCCGATGGCGCCGCAGCAGTTCGGTAAACGACCCTTCGTCGCCGTCGGCAATCTTGACGATCAGATCGGCGTCGCTCCGACGGGTATGGCGATTGAAAATCATCGTTTGGCGTTGTTTTTCCTGGATTCGAGATGGGCCTGCAGCAAAGAAAAAAACCGCGCCCCTTTTTCGTTGCCCAGCAGACCGCGCAATTCGATCACGTGGGCCTCGAACACATCGGATTTGCGCTTTTCCCGGGATTGGGCGGTCTCGATCAGTAAATGGAGCTGGTTTTCGTCTATGGGGCCGTCGTTTGCCAGAAAACGGATGATATCGCCGCGGGCCTGCTTGAGATCGCGTTCGTATCCGTCCATCGTCTCTCTGAACTGCTGCATGTTCGCCATTACGGCGTCTTCCTGCTCCGCCGGCAGGTTCAGTTCCTGGACGATATTGACCAACTCCTGCCAGGAGCGCTCCCTGAACGGTTTCGGGTGATGCAGGACCATCACGATGGCCATGACGACGAACCCGACGTTAAGGGCGATCGAAAAAAAGACCAACAGGCGTTTTTGGGAGAGTGTCACGGGTAGATTCCTTTACTGGCGTATACGCTTTGATACGGGTTGGCGACAACGGCCGTTTCGAATTGGATCACGCGGGTGCCCAGCACTGCACCACACAGCAGGCCGGCCAGGGCGGTACCACAGACCGCGCTGCGCATGGCCAGGCTCAAGCTTCGCCACCATTCGGCCATGCCAGGCTTTTCCAGGCCGGCCCGAAATGCCTGCATCGTCCGGCGGGAAAACGCCGCCGGAGCAGCCAGGGGCGGCAGGTGGTCCAAAAGGTCCATCAACTGCCGATTCCCCTGCGCCTCTAAACGGCAGGCCGGACACCTTTTTATATGATCGCTGATTCGTTTGGCCTCGGGGGCTGGCAATTCCCCGTCCAGCCAGGCATCGAGACGCCTTCTGATCTCTACGCAATCCATTGGATCCTCCCTTTTCGATGGCGCTGCAGACACGACCGTTTATATCGTTCTTTATGATAGCATAAACGTATAGACATTCAATTTCCTGCGCAGGTATTTTACTTTTTCTAAAAGTGCGTGCTGTGGACAACGACTGGGCGACGTTGTATGGTATACGCAAAAATATTGTACCCGTTCACGGGGTTGAAATGCCCAATGTGCTGCAACTGCCTGACCAGTAAGCGTTTACAGGGTGCCGCAGATGTTAGGCGCCGGGCACGCCGACGGTTTGGTCAACCTTCAGTGCCCGGGAACAAAGCAGATGCGGTACCCTGTGAACGCTTACAAAATATTCACATTGGAGCCGACCGTTGAACACCATTGAAGCGATTGTGCTGGGCGCCATTCAGGGCCTGACCGAATTTTTGCCGGTGAGCAGTTCGGGCCACCTGGTCCTGTTTCAGAATCTTTTCGGACTCAAGGAGCCGGAACTGCTTTTCGATATCTGCCTGCACGTGGGAACCCTCGCAGCCGTCCTGATCGTCTTTTACCGGGAGATTCTGGACATTCTCACGGCCCTGGTTCAAATGCCGGGCCGCCTCCAATCCGCCGGAAGCATCGCCAATCTTTTGGCAGCGGATCGATCCATCCGCATGGCCCTGCTCATTGTGGTGGGCAGCATTCCCACCGCCGTTATCGGCCTGCTGTTCAAGGAGATCACCGACCGGCTGTTCGGCTCCCTGACAATCGTGGGTTGCATGCTCCTGGTCACCGGCACCCTGCTTTGGCTGACCCGCGCCATACGGTCCCAGGGGCGGCCCGTCGAACAAACCACCCTGAAAAATGCAATTGTTATCGGCATCGTTCAGGGACTGGCCATTTTGCCGGGGATTTCGCGCTCGGGGTCAACCATCGCAACAGCTCTATTTTTGGGGGTAGACCGTACGGTGGCCGGCCGCTACTCCTTTTTGCTCTCCATTCCGGCCATCGTCGGTGCCCTGGCGCTCAGCCTGGACACGCCCGAACTGCACACGACGATTCCTCTGGGAACCATCCTCGCCGGCTCCGTCGTTTCGGCAGCGGTCGGTTGGCTGGCTTTGGTGATCCTGCTGCGAGTAGTGGACCGGGGGCAACTGCACCGGTTCGCACCCTATTGCTGGATCGTGGGGGTAATTACCCTGGTCATCGCCTGGATGGGATAAAACGGGAAAAACGGTCCGCCATGGCCCGAACCTACATCAAAACCCTGGACCGACTCAAAGTTTCCAATCTCGCCGGGCGGCTCATCGCCGGCATCGACCGGGTGATCCCTCCGGACACGGCCCTGTTCCACGAGGCGGTCGTCAGAGCAGGCGCGCCAGCCGGCGGCCAGCCCCTGCGCTACCTTCCCTACAATCGGCAGATCCACAGCGACGGCGATGTGACCACGACGCTCTCCCTGGTGGTGTTGTTCAACAACCTGCGCATGGAACGCTTCTTTTTAAAAGGTTTCAGAGAAAAACTGAGCCGACTGGTTTTCAAATTCTCTTTCAACATCATGGACCGATTTATCCGATCGGTGCGTCTGGACAGAAAGCTTTTGCAGATCATGGCGGGTGCTGCCGGCGAGTTCAGTATCATGGGCATCGTCCAGCAGGACGAAATCGTCCGCAGACGGTTCATCCGGCGCCGGACGCGCCTGATCTACCCGTTAATGCTTGTTTCCACCAGCGACGCAGCCAGCCGGGACTACATCGGTCAGTTCGAACGGCACCAGGCCATCCGTAAAATTAAAATTCCACTGCTGCCTTTCTATCGAAAGGGACCGCAAAACGATAAAAAGTAGCTTAAAAACAAACTTTTGCATACGTACTATGTATTTTTTTTCATAACAGAATGGGTAATTCATTCGCCAATTTTTGGTCCATTCCCCTGCCCCGCTTCCGGTGCTTATGGCCGCCGGGTTGCATTGGCAGAACGTTTTCAATTTATAGGCAAACGAGCAGTCTGCACGGTCGATAGCTGTAAAATAGCGGTTTGCGGGCGTTTTTGCGCCTTCTATTGGAAACGGGGCGCGCGCTGCAAAGGCGCCCAAGGCGGCCGGCGAAGCTGCCCTTGCCAAAGAGGACATAATGGCATGACTCTTGTATCACTATGTTGCCGATTTCAGGGTTAAATACCGGGCGCTTGCGGTCTCGGTTCTATCCGCAGCGTCGCCATGCTTTCCCGTTGACAACCGGCAGGTGCTGTTCGATAAACTTGAAACGAAATTGACTTGAAGCCCTAAAGTGAAAAATGGACCCCATGGCCCCCAGCGTAACCCCATTGTCTTCCGAACCCGAAACACCCGATCCGAAGGATCGAAAATGGTTGAGCGGAAACGAAGTATTGCAGGAAACCGGGATTTCCAAACGGGACCTGATCCGGTTCATTCAACTGCGGGTGCTTCCGAAATCGATGATGCGGGTATCGGCAGTCAACGGCCACGGTCGTAAGAAAAGCTACTTCTCGGCCGACATTCTGGGGCACGTATCGCTGCTCAAGCGCCTGCGGGACCAAGGGCACTCCATTGATGAAATCGCCAGGGAAATGCATGAAGCCGCTGAAGGCACGGACACACCGCAACCGCCGCCCTCCCCAAAATCACCGTCGGCTGATCAACCGGTAAAAACCACAGGGCAAGAAGGCATACCGCCGCAGATTAACCTGCTGGTCGATTCCATCGCCACGGCCGCGTTTTTCGTCACTCCCGATCTGCACATCGGCTGGATCAAGGCCGGTCAGGGGGATCGCCTTTCCGTGGCCATCGAAAACGAACTGGCCAACGACCCCACCGGAACCGTCCTGGACATCATGCTGCGTGCCTCCCTGAAGGAAATGGTTTTCAACTGGCCGCCGCTGTTTTCGTTTACCTATCGCTTCCTGCAGGCGACCGTTCCGGCCGAAACCTTCGAAAAAATGGCTCCAATGGTATCCTTAAACCTGGAAGAAACGGATTCCGCGGAAGGTTTTATTCCCGGCGGCGGGACCAACGGCCCGATCGACAGTTGCCCCATCCGTCTGGAAGATGAGGGCGGTCAGGTCCAGTTGCTGCGCTTTTACGGAATCGCCCTTTCGGAGGGAACGCTTTTCATCCTGGACGAGGATCGCTGGCAGGAGCCTTTGCCCGTCGTGCGACTGGAGGACAGCCAGGGAAAAGCCGTTTCGAAGGACGATCTCGACTCCAGGAAGATCCCATTCAGTGTTCTTTCCGCCCGGCTTGACGATTCTAGAAGCATCGTCGACACCCTGCTGCCGGAAACCTATTTCAAGCTGATGACACGCATCTGGGACGAAAGCGACCGGGTGCTGGCATTTTACGGCGGCCAGCGGGCCAAACGCAGCGGGACCGAAGTTCAATACATCATCCCCAAACACGCCAACACGGATCCTGCTTTCGATGCCATCCGCTGTGCCTTTGCTTTAAAAGAAAAGATGCGCGAAATCGAGGAATCGCTGAAGGCGGACGGCGGCTGGTTCGCCAATATCCGGCTGAACATCGGCGTCAGCAGCGGCAGCGATCACGTCCAGCAGGAAGATCTGACCGCCAGCATGGCCTTTTTGCTTCCCGGCGGGGCGTCGGATCAGGCCTTTCACCTTTCCGCCATTGCCCACGGCGGCGGCATCTGGATTACCAAATCGGCCTTCGGCCATCTCTCGCCGCGTCAGAGAGACCGCATCGTTTTCGGCATCTATCGCGACGACAAGCTGATCCGCAATATTTTCGCCCAGGTTGAAGATCTTCCCCATGCCCCTGATACCCCGCCTTTGGCACGGGCCATCCGCTCCCTTTCCGTGACCCGCATCATCGATTTCAAATAAACTTATCTCACCGCAGGTACCCATTTACGGGGTTGAAATGTTCCATGTGCCGCAACTGCCTGCTCAGTAAGCGTTCACAGGGTGCCGCAGATGCGAGGCACCGGGCACGCAGACGGGTTGGTCAACCTTCAGGTGCCCGAAAGCAAAGCAGATGCGGTACCCTGTGAACGCTTATCACCGCAGAGCTTTTTGACTTTCCAGGCTTCCGGCGTTATAGCAGGGCACTGTTTTGCGATGAATTGACGACTTCGTAAAAAACCCGATATCTTCGTTACGCTTCATCCCTCGTCACTGCGGAGTATTAACGATACGCCTCATTCCTTGGGATTCGCAAGCCTTGATCTCGGGCTTTTTACGAAGTCGTCTGGGAACCGAATTTTTACGATACTGACAAATTTTTACGGATAAAAAAAGGAACACAATGACCCAGAATAGAAAATCCACCGGCACCCTTTGCGTATGGGGTGGAGAACCGATTGAAATGGCAGAACAGGCCACCCAGGTGCCAGTTGTCCACAGCGTCTCTTTCGGCTATACGGATGTCGACACTTGGCTGCAGGTCGCCAAAGGCGAACAGCCCGGGCATATCTACAGCCGAAACACCAACCCGACGGTCAAGGCTTTCGAAGACAAGGTCCGCCTGCTTGAGGGGGCAGAAGCGGCCACCAGCGCCGCCACGGGGATGGGCATTATCAGCAGCACCCTGTTTGCCCTGCTCTGTCCCGGCGACCGGGTCGTTTCGGTGAAAGACACTTATGGCGGAACCAACAAGCTGTTCACCGAATTCTTGCACCGCTACAATGTCGATGTGACCCTTTGCGACACCACCGACCATGAGGCTATCGAAGCGGCCGTGGCCGGAGGCTGCCGCCTGCTCTACCTGGAAAGTCCCACCAACCCGACCGTGAAGGTGGTGGACATCGCCCGGTTGGCCGCCGCCGGAAAACGGGCCGGAGCCATCGTCGTGGTGGACAACACCTTTGCCACCCCCGTCAACCAGAATCCTTTGGAACTGGGCGCCGACCTCGTGCTGCACAGCGCCACCAAATACCTGGGAGGCCACGCCGACGCCCTGGGCGGTGTTGTCTGCGGCAAGAACGAATGGATCGAGGCAGTCTACCACTACCGCGAAATCAATGGCGCCACCCTGGACCCCATGGCCGCCTACCTGCTGCTGCGGGGGATCAAGACCCTGCATTTGCGCATCCGCCAGCAGAACCAGAGCGCTTTGGCCGTTGCCCGGTTTCTGGAATCCCATCCTGCCGTGGAGCAAGTCTTTTATCCCGGTCTCGACTCCCATCCGGGCCACGACATCGCCGCCGGACAGATGCGCGGATTCGGCGGCATGCTCAGCTTCATGCTCAAGGAGAACAGTCTCGATGCCGTGCGTCGGCTGCTGCCACGCCTGCGCTACGCCCACGCCGCCGCCAACCTGGGTGCCGTGGAAACCATCGTGGGACCGCCGGCCACTACCAGCCATGTGGAGTGCAGCCCCCAGGAACGGGCCTGCATGGGGATCCCCGAGAGCCTGGTGCGCTACTCTACCGGAATCGAAGAGACCGCCGATCTGATCGCCGATCTGGAGCAGGCGCTGGCCGTCTTTACCTGATGCCCATCCAAAAGCTGGAAATTTTAAAGAGCTACGGGTGGTCTATTCGCCGCATCCAAGGAAACCCAACGCCGTGCGAACATACAACTCCGCACCGATGAGTAATGCTTTCTCGTCGAAGGTGAAGCGGGGATGGTGGTGGGGATAGGGTATCTCACCGGCCGGATCGCGGGCGCCCACGAAGGCGAAAGCGGCCGGAACGGCATCCGCGAAGGCGGCGAAATCTTCTCCTGCCATGGTCTTTACCATGGCGGTCACCGAGTGGCTGTCGCCCAGGACCGCTGCCGCCGATTCCCGGGCCAGTCGGGTGATATTTTCGTCATTGGCAAGCAGATCGTTGCCGACCGCGAAGGTCAGCTCATAGTCGGCCCGGTGGGCTTTGCAGGTGTGTTCGACGATCCGCTCGAACCGGTTGCGGATCTCATCTCCTCCCTCATAAAGAAATCGAATGGAGCCGCCCAGGGTGACCGTTTCGGGAACGATGGTGTTGTTGCTGCCCGCCCGCAGGGCGGTGAACATGATGACCGCCGGATCGAGGGCATCGACCTCCCGGGTCTGGATGGCCTGCACCGCCTGGATCACCTGTGCGGCCGTGAGGATGGGGTCGATGGACTGATGGGCGAAACCCGCGTGCCCGCCCCTGCCCCGGATGGTGAGGGTGAAATAGTGGCTGGCAGCCATGATCGGCCCCGGTTTGAGGTCGATGGTGCCGGTGGGCAGGCTGTTCCACAAATGAAGGCCGAAAGCGGCATCCACGGCCGGGTCTTCCGGGACGCCTTCCGCCACCATCCGGCCGGCCCCGGCATCCTCCTCGTTGGGCTGGAAGACGAATTTGATGCTGCCGGCGATCCGGTCGCGATGCTCGGCCAGCACCTTGGCAGCCGCCAGCAGCATGGCCGTGTGCCCGTCGTGCCCGCAGGCGTGCATCACCCCGTCCGTTGTCGAGCGGTAGGGAAGGTCGTTCTCTTCGTGGACGGGCAGGGCGTCCATATCGGCCCGCAGCAAAATGGTCCTGCCCGGCCGGGATCCTTGCAGGAGGCCCAGCACCCCGGTGTCGGCCATGGCCCTGGCGGGAATCTGCAGGGCTTCCAGGCCGCCGAGAACTTTCGCCTGGGTGCGAAATTCCTTAAATCCCAACTCGGGATGGGCGTGCAGATCCCTTCGCAGGGCGATCAGTTCCGGATCCAGTTCCGACAGGCGCTGTTTGAAGGACATGGGATCAATTGAGCCCCAGGTATTTCAGCAACCCTTTCCCATATCGGGCAACAAAGGCCGGATCCACCTTCTGCACGGGGTTGGCCCCTAAAAAGGCCAATTGTTCGTCCAGCCGGGCCCGGCGGTCGGCGGCATCGGCGACCTCCTTGAGCGCGGCGATCTTTTGTTCGACCTCGAAATATTTCAGCTTGTCGTCCAGGGGAAGCTGCCAGAAGAGCAGGTAGCCCCGCTCGGGAAAATCCACCCCCAAAATGCCGTAGCAATAGGACATGAAGGCCCGCTCCAGCTTCTGCTGAATGGTGACAATCTTCTCTTTGGCCGCAACGATGTCGGACGGATCGAAGGGTGTACCGAGAACTTCGATGTAGATCTTGAACTTGGGCTCGGTCCCCGAAGGCCGCACCGTAATGCGGATGCTGCGGGTGTCGGGCAGGTTGTCGAGCTTGAGGATCAGGACGTTGCGCGAGGAGGTGTCGGTCGGCGACAGGTGGGGCTGGGGCTCTCCCTTCCAGCGGTCGATCTTCTCGGCCACGCCGAACTCGCCCACGGAAGAGATCTCGTTTTCCCGCAAATGGGCCATGATGGTCTTGATCCGGCCGATTCCCCGGGCGCCCAACAGGCGGATCTCGGTGAGATAATTGTGGCAGTAGCCGTATTTGGCGTAGATGCCGTCCAGGTAATCCACCAGCGTACGCCCCTCGGCTTTGAGCCGGGAGGCGAGTTCGGCCAGCCACACGGCGGCGCCGGCGGCGTCCTTGTCCCGGGCATAGTTGCCCATGAGAAAACCGTGGCTCTCCTCGGTGCCCAGGATGAAGTCGTTCTGGCGGCCCTCGGCCTCCAGGCGGTTCATGCGGTCGCCGATGTATTTGAAGCCCACCAGCAGATCGCCGATACATTGGATCCCGTTTTCCGAGGCGATGGTATCGATCAGCGAGGAGGTGACCTCGGTTTTGATGATCACGTTATCGCCCGATAGCCGGCCTGCCTGGCGGTATTGTTCGATGGCGTACTCGGTCAGTACGATGCCGATCTCGTTGCCGTTGAGAAATTTCCACTCGCCCCCGTGGCGCACCAGGATGCCGATGCGGTCGGCATCCGGGTCGGTGCTCATGATCACATCGGCGCCGATGGCATCGGCATTGGGTCGGGCCGTGTCGAAGGACTGGATCACTTCGGGGTTGGGAATGTTGAAGGTGACGTTCTCGAAGGCGCCGCTCAGGTTGGACGTGGCCGGGTCCAGGTGGATGTCGAAACCCATGGCCTTGAGTACCGGGTAGACCGACGTCAAACCGGTGCCATGCAAGGGGCTGTAGAGAATCTTGACCCCGCGGGCATCGCTGAGCTGCAGGGCGGCCACAGCCGAAAGATAAGCCTCGTCCACTACCGCGCCGATGGTCTCCAGCAGCCCGTTTCCCGTAGCTTTATCCAGATCCAGGGTCTTGATGGCGGAAACGTTTTGGGTCACCTCGTCTACCAGTTCCTGGTCATAGGGCGGAATGAGCTGGCCGCCGTACTGGTCGTATACCTTCTTGCCGTTGTCGGTGGGCAGGTTGTGGCTGGCCGAAAACATGCACCCGGAAACGGCTCCCAGATGACGGATGGCAAAGGAAAGCTCCGGGGTGCTGCGGGTGCTTTCGAACAGATAGACCTGTATGCCGTTGGCCGTGTAAACCTGGGCCGCCGCTTCGGCCAGCTGACGGCAGTCCAGATCCATGACCGGATTGGGCCGGTCCGCGGCGTAGCGCGCGGTGTCCGTAAACCGGCGCACATCGTAGGCCAGCACCACCCCTTTCTGCCTGGCCGCTTCGCCGTGGGCCTTGGTCAAAAACTGGCTGTGCCCCTGGGCCGAGGCCTGGATGGTCCACGGGTTGATGCGGTTGGGCCCGACGCCCACCAGTCCGCGGCGGCCACCGGTGCCGAAGGGGATGACCTGGTAAAAGGAATCCAGCAGAAAATCCCACTGCTGCGATTCAATCAGGTGTTCGATCTGGGGAACGTAGTCGGCAAACATCGCGTCGGTGAGCCACGCCTGCAGGTTCGCAAGGGCATCGGACTTGAAGTTTTCCGGCAAGTCGAGGGTATCGAAGCCTTTTTTTGCTTTTTCAAGCAGGGTCTGGTATGGGTCCATGCCATTGTCCTTTTTGCACATGTTTGATGAGGAATGTTCACATCGTCAAACATAATTATTTCATTTTTTTCCCCCATTGACAACGGATTTAAGGAATTACCTCCGGCCCCATGAATGCCACCGACCGCAAAATCTTCTGCGCCCTTTTCGCTTCCATCTTTGCGGCCGTCACCGGTGTGGGCATCGTGGTCCCCCTTTTGCCGGTCTATGCCCACAGCCTGGGTGCCGACGGAATTTACATCGGACTGATCTTCGGTGCGTTCTCGCTTTCCCGCACTTTCTTCCTGCCTTACTTCGGCCGCCGGTCCGACAAAAAGGGGCGCAAACCGTTTATCGTGACCGGACTTTTTTTCTACGCCGTGATCTCCATCGCCTTTATTTTCTCTACCGGCGTCGAGTCCCTGATCGGCATCCGCTTTGTCCAGGGAATCGCCTCGGCAATGATCATGCCGGTGGTCCAGGCTTACGTGGGAGACATCACCCCCCCGGGCAAAGAGGGCTGGATCATGGGGCTGTTCAACATGTCCATGTTCATCGGGCTCAGCGCCGGACCGCTGATCGGCGGGATCATCAAGGACCGTTTCAGTCTGCAGGGGGCATTTGTCTGCATGGGAATCCTGTCCCTGGTCGGCTTCGGATTGAGCCTGGTTTTCCTGCCCCCCGTTGCCGAGGAGCACACGGTAAAAAAAGGCCGGCCGCCGGTTGCCTGGTCGAAAATTCTTAAGGATCGGACGATTATCGGGCTTTCCGTCTTCCGTCTGGTCTACACGGCCTGCATTGGGATTATCTGGGGCTTTTTACCGGTGCTGGCCGACACCGAGTTTTCCATCTCTGCATCGTCCATCGGCATCCTGGTAATGATGGGCGTCAGTGTGAGTGGGGCGATCCAGGTGCCCATGGGATGGGTGGCCGACCGGGTGAACCGCAAGGCGATGGTCGTTGTGGGGGGGCTTGTGGTGACCGCCTCGGTGTACAGCTTCGTCCATGCCACCGGCTTTCATTACCTGTTCTGGGCCAGCGTCGTTTTCGGGATTGGCGGGGGCATCTCCATGCCGGCCCTGATGGCGGCCGCGGTTCTGCGGGGCAGCCATATCGAGGCCATGGGATCGGTGATGTCCCTTCTCACGGCAGCCCACAGCCTGGGTATGCTGGTCGGCTCGGTGCTGGCCGGCGTGCTGATGGATCTGTTTCAACTCAGGCAGGCATTTTATTTTGGTTCGATGGCCATGGCCGTGGGAACTGTGCTGTTCGTCATCTGTACCTGGCAGTCGGACCTGAGCAGGGGAACGGTTCTCTCGCCGCCTCCCCAGATCCCGGAGGGATGAAAACAATGCCCCTACCCTACACCTTCAATCGCATGGAATTCGCCGGCTCCCTGGGCGACCTGGGAACCCTCTTGCCCCTGGCCATCGGCATGATCATCGTCAACGGCCTGGACCCGGCAGGTCTGTTTCTGTCCGTGGGTCTGTTTTACATCTTCACCGGCATCTATTTCGGCATCACCACGCCGGTCCAGCCCATGAAGGTCATCGGCGCCTACGCCATCGCCACCGCCATGACGCCCCATCAGATCATGGCCTCGGGAATTCTCATGGGAGTCTGCCTGCTGATCATCGGCGCCACCGGCGCCATCACCCTCATCGGCAAATATACGCCCAAGGCCACCGTGAGAGGCGTACAGCTCTCCACCGGCACCCTGCTCATGGCCGAAGGGGTCAAGTTCATGCTCGGCAAGACCCGGCTTCAGGCGTTGCACCAGATGGCCGAACCCTATCTGTCGATCCAGCAGGTCGGGCCTGTTCCCATGGGCCTGATCATCGGCATCGCCGGCACATTGCTCACCCTTTTGCTTCTGGAGAATAAAAAAATGCCGGCCGGGATCGTGATTGTGGGCGTGGGAATTCTCATCGGCCTATTGGCCGGCACCCGCGAGGGGTTGGGCGACATTCGCCCGGGATTTTACCTGCCCGCCATTCTGCCACTGGGATTTCCCCAGGGCGCGGACTTCACCGTTGCCCTGCTGGCCCTGGTGGTCCCGCAGATGCCCATGACTGTAGGCAATGCGGTGATTGCCGACATGGACCTGTCCATCAACTATTTCGGCGACGCCGCCCGGCGGGTAACCGGCAAATCCCTGTGTGTCAGCATGGCCCTGGGCAATTTTCTCAGCTCCTGTCTGGGGGGCATGCCGCTGTGCCACGGCGCCGGCGGACTGGCCGCGCATTACCGCTTCGGCGCCCGCAGCGCCGGATCGAATCTGATGATCGGCGCCCTGTTCATCCTCTTCACCCTGTTGCTGGGCCATCGCATCCTGGCCCTGTTCAACCTGATCCCCATGGCCATCCTGGGCGTGCTGCTGCTTTTCGCCGGCAGCCAGTTGGCTCTTACCATTTTGGATGTAAAGGACCGCAAGGAGCTGTTCGTGGTGGTGGTGATTCTGGGAATCACGCTGGCGTCTAACCTGGCCGCCGGATTCGCGGCCGGTATTGTCCTGGCCTATCTGATACGGTCGGAAAAACTGAATGTGTAAAGCGATCCCGGCAGGCTCCACTAAACAGGAAGGGTTCCATTCAACCGTGCGACAGGCTCTGACGCACGACGATGCTCCCCACCGGCGCACCGATGTCTTTGGCGATCACCGGACACTTGACCTGAAGCAGGCAGAAGACCTTCTCGCCGGCCTGACTGAGGGACTCGTAGTTGGCCTGCCCCTTGGCAAGGATCAGATCCGACGATTCGAATATCTTTCTGAATTCCTGTGAACAGGAATCCAGGACTGTCCCGGGCGCATCGGAGCCATTGTCGATGATGGCCGCACACCGGTCCAGGCCCGCCGCCAGCGCATCCTTGACGGTGGCGTCGTTCAACACGGGATGCCCCTTTACAGCATAGGTGACGGCATTGTCGATCTTTTCGATGAATACCCGGTCGAACACCGTTTCGCCGGCATTGTCGGCCAAATATAAAATGCGCTCGTGCCAGCCCATCTCGCGGATCAACGTCTCGCGATCATCGATGGCAAAGGGCTGTGCCAGGACCCGCTCCACGGTTTTCCATAAATCCTCATATCGGCCGCCAACGCCGGCATCGATGATGTTTCCCGCGATGGCGATGCGCAGGAGTGTCCCGATATCGCTGCCGTCGCCGGCCAGTTTCATTAAATCAGGATAAATGGCCAAGGCTTCCTGCGTGCTCTTCTCCTTTTCCTTTTCATAGGGATCTTCGATCTTCAGGGTCTCTCTCACCGTACGGTGGATCACACCGGCGATCTCCGGCGGAGTGGCGCGTTCATCCAGCCCCATGATTGTTTGCAGAACCGATTGAAGCACAGCCTTGACTTGCGGATCGGCGGCGCCGGCATGCCTGGCCGCCTCGAGGGACTGCCGCAGGAAACAGGGATAGCAATCGTAATAGACTTTCACTGAAAAAACCTCTCAAAAACGCCTCGGGTGCTCCGTCAAACGGGTTCGTCCATATCTTCATAGGCCTCGGGAATGAAACGGGGAGTACAGATTGCCAGGAACAGCAGATCGGTGGTCCCGGAATTTTCGATCTGCTGGGAACAGCGAGGCGGAATGATGACCACGTCTCCAGGCCCCACCGTCTGCGCGGCCTGCCCGCCGAGACTCACTTGCCCGCTGCCCTCGAGGATGACGTAACGCTCGGTGATTCCGTCGAGGCGATGCAGCCGGGTGGTCACACCGGGCGCCACCCGTGCCCGGGCAATGGAGACCTCGGGATCATCTGGGGCGTTGGACATCTCGAGGATATGGCAGCCCTCCTTGAAGTAGTACTCGTCTTCCGGTTTTGCCCTTCGAATCCTGGGGTTCATTACCCCTTCCCTCACGATTAAGAATCAATTTACTTCTTTGGAAGATTTCGTAAAACGTTCGAGATCAAGGCTTGCGAGCCCCGAGGAGGGAGGCGTATTCAAAATACTCCGCATTGACGAGGGGCGAAGCATAACGCCGATATCGGGCGTTTTACGGAATCTTCACCGTTTTACTGTGGCCAACTTCACCGCCAACCCCACAAAAACCAACCCGGCCACCCGGTTCATGACCCCCTGGGTTTTCGGGGAACGGGTGAGCCACTGGCCGATGGAGCCGGCCATCAGGGCGATGCCGCCGAAAACGAGAATCGTGGAAACGATGAAGACACCGCCCAGCAGAAGCATCTGAAGGCTCAGCGGGCCGCGGGCTGGATCGGCAAACTGCGGCAAAAAGGCCATGAAAAAGATCGACACCTTGGGATTGGTCACGTTCATGATAATCCCCCGCCGGTAGAGGCGGCCGGCGCTCAGCCCGTTGGACCGGCCGGCAGAGATATCCTGCGACGAGGCCCGGAAGGCATGCCAGGCCAGGTACAGCAGATATGCGGCGCCAAACAGCTTGAGCGCGGTAAAGGCCACCGCGGAGGCCTGGAAAATGACCGCCACGCCAAAGGCCACAGCGGTGGTGTGCACGAGCAGTCCCGTGCACAGACCCAGGGTCACCAGCAGACCGGCGGACTTGCCGCGCAGGGCCGACTGGGTCAGCACGAAGATGTTGTCCGGGCCCGGGGCCAGCGCCAGCAGTACGGACGCCATGAAAAATGCTGCCAGGGTGTCGATCGGTATCATCGAAAGTATCATGGGACCACCTTTACCTCCCGCTCCAGATTCACGTCAAAGGTTTCATTCACCGACCGGCGCACGCGCTCGGACAGATCCAGGATCTCCCTGCCCGTAGCGCCGCCCAGGTTCACCAGTACCAGCGCCTGCCGGTCATGCACACCGGCCCGGCCGATCTGCCGGCCCTTCCAGCCGCAGCGGTCGATCATCCAGCCGGCGGACAGCTTGACCCGGCCGTCCGGCTGGGGGTAACGGGGCAGGTCGGCAAAACGCGCCTGCAACCGGTGCAGGGTTTCCGGTTCAACCACCGGATTCTTGAAAAAGCTGCCCGCATTGCCCAGATCGGCGGGATCGGGCAGCTTGGCCCGCCGAATGGCGATGATGGCCTGCCGAAGCGTATCCAGGTTCACCGGCCCCAGGGCATCCACCTGCTCCCGGACCTCCGGATAATCGAGAACGAATCGCGGTTGACGGCAAAACCTGAACACGACCGCCGTAATGATGTGGCGCCCGGTCCAAAGCCCCTTGAAATGGCTGGTCCGGTAGCCGAAACCGCACGCCTCGGCTGGAAAAACGATCTTTTCGTGGCTGTGGATGTCGATGGCCTCGACGCTGTCGATGACGTCCTTGACCTCCACACCGTAGGCCCCGATGTTCTGCACCGCACTGGCGCCCACGCTGCCGGGAATCAAAGAAAGATTTTCGATGCCGCCCCAGCCGCTGGCCACCGCATGGGCCACCAGCTCGTCCCAGTTCTCACCGGCCATGGCCCGGACCCGGATGTACCGTTCGTCGGCATTGAGCACGTCGATTCCCTTGAGCACCGGATGCAGCACAATACCGTCGAAATCGTCCACGAAGAGAAGATTGCTGCCGCCCCCCAGCACCAGAAGGCGTTCTCCCTCAAAGTATTGAACACCGAGAAATTCGGAAATCTCCTTCTCCTCATCGAACCGGACATACCGCCGGGCACGGGCTTCGACGTCGAAAGTGTTCAGAGATTTGAGTGAAAAATCGGACCGGCTTTCCATGATCTGCCTCGTGATTCAGATGGATTGGGGCTGCAGGGCAAATGCCGTGCGGGAAGGAAGGTAGAGAGACAGCCGGCTGCCAAAGGGCGAGTGTTCATCTTTCAGGCCTTGATGGCGCTGGTCGGCCGTGAGGCGTCCGTGGCCGCCGAACCGATCATCGTCGGTATTCAATATCATGCGGTAGGACCCGGCCGGCGCCGGAAAACCGTAATCGGGCCAGGATCGTTCCGGATGGAAGTTGAAGGCGAACACCCATCCGGCCCGCATGAAAATCAGCACCTTGTCGCTGTCATGGTCCCACAGCCGTTGAGGGTCGCCGCCGGCCAGCAGGTCGAAGCGCGCAAACAGGCCGATCATCTGCCGGTCGAAGCGCGCCAGCAGCCGATACTTGAGATCGGGGGCATCCACCAGGTGCCACTGGCGCCGGGCATAGCGATAGCTCCAGCCGTTGCCCTCCCGGGGAAAGTCGATCCAGTCGGGGTGGCCGAATTCGTTGCCCATGAAATTGAGATATCCGCTGCCCGCCGTGGCCAGAGTGATCAGCCGGATCATCTTGTGCAGGGCCATGGCCCGATCCACGGCCAGGTCCGGGTCGTCGATGCACATGTGGTCGTACATGGCGGCGTCGGCCATGCGGAACATCAACGTCTTGTCCCCCACCAGGGCCTGATCGTGGGACTCGGTGTAGCTGATGGTCCGCTCTTCTCGTCGCCGGTTGGTCAGCTCGTACCACAGATGGCCCATGGGCCAGTTTTCGTCGGGAGTATCTTTGGTCAACCGAATCCAGTTGTCGGGAATCCCCATGGCAAACCGGTAGTCGAACCCCACGCCGCCCTCGGCCACGGGCAGGGCCAGGCCCGGCATGCCGCTGATATCTTCGGCCACGGTCATGGCATCGGGCCGCAGCCGGTGAATGACCTCGTTGGCCAGGGCCAGGTAGGCCAGGGCATCTTCGTCCACGGTGTCGTTGAAGTAGTCGTCGTACCCGCTAAAGGCCCGCTCCAGGCCGTGGTGAGTATAAAGCATACTGGTGATGCCGTCGAAGCGGAACCCGTCCACATGAAAGGCGTCCAGCCAATAGCGGCAATTGGACAGCAGAAAGTGAACCACCTCGGGTTTGCCATAGTCGAAGCAGCGGCTGTCCCAGGCATAATGATGGCCGCGGGCTCCCTGGTGGAAGTACTGGTATTCCGTTCCGTCGAACAACCCCAGCCCCTCGACGGTGTTGGCCACCGCGTGGGAGTGCACCAGGTCCATGATCACGGCGATGCCCGCTTCATGGGCCGCGTCGATCAGGGCCATGAGATCTTCCGGCGGGCCGAAACGCGAGGAGGCGGCAAAGAAGTTGGACACATGGTAGCCGAAGGAGCCATAGTAGGGGTGCTCCTGGACGGCCATGAGCTGGATCGTGTTGTAGCCGGCGGTAATAATGCGCGGCAGCACCGTTTCCGTGAACTCGCGCCAGGAACCGACCTTCTCTTCCTCCTGGGCCATGCCCACGTGGACCTCGTAAATCAAAGGGGCCCGATCCGGTCGCCTGAAGTCCGGACAGCGCCAGCGGTAGGGCTGCTCCGGTGCCCACACCTGGGCGTTGAAAATCAGCGTATACGGGTCCTGAACCACCCGGCGGGCATAGGCCGGGATGCGATCCCCGGCCCCGCCGTTCCAGTGAATCCGCAGGCGAAACAGGTCGCCGTGATGCAGAACATTCGCCGGCAGATCGATGGCCCACTGGCCGTCGGCAGCCAGCTGGGTCAACGCAAAGGCGGAATCTTCCTGCCAGCCGCAAAAATCGCCCAATAGGTAAACGGCGGTGGCATTGGGCGCCCACTCCCGAAAGATCCAGCCTTTGGCCGTGCGGTGCAGGCCAAAGTACTCGTGTCCCGATGCCAGGTCCAGAAGATCCACGCTTCCTTCGGTGATCCGCTCGCGCAGGGTCTGGATATGCGCAAGCCGCCGGGTCAGCGCCGTGCGATGGGCGCTGAGGTAGGGATCGGCGTCGATCAGACGGTCGGCAAGGGAGGTGACAGTGGTCATGGGGGCTCTTTTTTGGATTTTCGAAAAAGGTCCGTTGGCATCAATTGATCAGCGGCCGTTCCAGCATCTTCTCGTAAAGGTCGATATACTGCCGGGCCGTGTTGGCATGGTTGAAGGTGGCGGCGCTCTGCTGCATGATCCGTTCGATCTGCCGGCACTTTTCGGTTTCAGGCAGCTTGAAGAACGCGATAGCCTGGCTTACGGCCCAGTACAACCCGGTTGCATTGTAATGCTCAAACAGGAACCCGTTTCCGGTATCTTTATCCGCATCGAGATGAACAATCGTGTCGTGAATCCCGCCGGTATCATGGGCCACGGGAAGCGCCCCGTAAATGGGGGCGATCATCTGCGGCAGGCCGCAGGGTTCGAACAGCGACGGCATGAGAATGAAGTCGGCGGCCGCATAGGCCTGATGTTCCATCGTTTCGCTGAAGTCGCATACCGCCACCCGGTCGTGGAAGCCATGGTGGTTGACGATATCCCGGAAAACCGACTGGAAGTCTCCGTTGGCCACGAATACCACCTGCAGGTTCATGTCCCAGTGGTTGGACAGGATGCCATAAAAGGCCTCTGCCAAAAGCTGGCAGCCCTTCTGGATCGGGTCCAGGCGCGACGGCCAGAAAAACAGGGGGGCATGGTCGTCGCGGATCAGTCCCAACTGTTGCTGCAATTGGCGTTTATTCTCCAGCTTTCCGGCTTTATGCTCTTTGGCCGTGTATTTGCGTGCGATCAGTTTGTCCGATCGGGGGTTGAATGCCGGGTCCGGCGCATTGAGAATGCCCGTTCCGCAGCCGGCATAAAACTTGTTGCTCAACTCCTGCCTGAGCGGCCATTCCACGAAATCGTGGCGACCCTCGACAATTTCTTCGAGAAAACGGGGGCTGACCGTATTGACAAAATGGGCCGCGAACACGCCGCTGGCCAGAAAGTCAACGGGGTTGAACTCCCAGGCCTCCTCGTAGCTGGATGAGAATTTCTCGAAGAAAAGATGGTGCCAGAAATAGGCCGCGTCGATGCCGCGATCCTCGATGTGGGCCAGCGTTGATTTTACCGTATGGATATTGTGGATGGTAAACAGGCAGGGAATCCCCATCTGGCGGGACATGGCCGGGATCAGGCCTGTCATCCAGTCGTTGCAGTGGATCAAATCCGGCCGCACCCGGGGAACGATGTTGTTGATCACCTCGCGCTGAAACGCCAAAGAGAGCTTGGTGTTCTCGCCACCGTAGGCCGAGTAGACCCGGTTGAGGTAAAAAAAGGCCCGATCCTCGGCCAGGTGGACCCGGTCGTCCGGCATGACATTGCGAATGGCCCACTGCTCCCGAGCAAGAAAGGGAGCCAGCCGATCATGGAAGATCGACCGATAGTCCGGAAGGGCCACGTGGACGTCGGCCCCTTCGTTGAACAAGGCACTGACCAGGGCGGCCGAAACGTCGGCCAGGCCGCCGGCCTTTGCTGTCAGATATTGGGAAAGGCTGCCCATCCGATCGGGAAGATAGGTCACCTCCGGGGTAACGATCAGTACCCGCGGATTCGGTTTGGGCGACGGCATCGGTTCCTCCTTTCACGCCTGGAGACGCGGCGGTCATCTCTCTCCTTTAAGCCGGTCTTCCTCCCTTTAGCAGGGTGTTGAAAATAGTTTTTCAACAGCCTATTAAGCCCAGGTCAGCAGTTCCGGCCGGTACCGGATCCACGCGTCCGCGTTGGGGGTCACCCGCACGGTGAATCCGTAACGTCCCGAATCACTGCACGGCAGCGTGCAACCGTAAAGATAGGCCCCATCCGAGCGACTTTCCCGCACATGCATCATTTTTATGTGAGGGTCGTCGATTCGGTCTACATGTTTTATCTTGCCATAGTACAGTTCTACGTTCAACTCCTCGGGCCGCAACTCGCCGGTCTGGACCACCGTGGTGACATCGAAGGACTGGTTGACCCGAAAGGGCCCCCTGGCGCTGGCAATCGGAGCGGACAGACGAATCTGCCCCCACTTTTCGACGTAGCGATGGTGCTGCTCGCCGAGCTTTTTGGCCTCTGCGCCGGTGTCGGCCACCAGTTCCCCGAACCGGTGGCTGGCCGGCAGGTAAAAACGCTCCTCGTATTCCGACATCATGCGCAGGCTGCAGAAACCGGCCATGGCCATTTTCATGGAAGCCTTCATCATCTTCAGCCACGCCGTGGGCATACCGCCGCTGGGCCGATCGTAGTAAAGGGGGGCGACCTCATTTTCGATGATGTTGTACAGGGCCTGGCTTTCGACCGAATCCTGGAAGTTGTGATCCTGATATTCCTCGCCGTTTCCGATGCGCCATCCCAGCTTCGGGCTGTATGCCTCACACCACCAGCCATCCATGGTGCTGACGTTCAGCACGCCGTTCAAGGCCGCCTTCATGCCCGAGGTGCCGCAGGCCTCCATGGGCCGCCGGGGGGTATTGAGCCAGACATCGGCGCCCTGGACCAGATAGCGGGCGATGTGCATGTCGTAGTCCTCGAGAAATAGAAACCGGTGTCGCAGGTTGGTGCGCCGCCCGAAATCCACCAGGCTGCGGATAATCCCCTTGCCCTCGTTGTCCTTGGGATGGGCCTTGCCGGCGAAAATGAACTGCACCGGTCGATCCTTCGAATTGACGATCGCCTCCAGACGTTCCGGATCCTTGAACAGCAGATGGGCGCGCTTGTAGGTGGCGAAACGCCGGGCGAACGCAATGGTGAGAGTGTCCTGGTCGAGCACCGAATCCACAGCCTTCATGATGTTCACGGGTGCGTTGCGCCGCCCGTACTGGCGGTGCATCATTTCCCGGACCATGCGGATCAGGCGGGAGCGGCTCATCTCGTGGGCCTGCCAGAGTTCCTCGTCGAAGATATCGTCGATGCGGCGGGCATTGTCGGGAATGGTGGAGCCCATGTTCCACTGGGGCCCCAGGTGACGTTCGTAAAGCAGTTTGATCTCCGGCGCCAGCACCGTAGGGATGTGCACGCCGTTGGTGACATGGGTGATTGGCGTCTCGTCGTCGGATCGGGTGGGCCAGACGTGGGACCACATATGGCGAGCCACCTGCCCGTGAAGTTCGCTCACCCCGTTGATGTACTGGGCGGTGCGCAGCCCCAGGATAAACATGGAAAAAGGAGACTCCGGCATCGCGCCGTCGGGTTGGCCCAGGGCTACCATCTGGTCGATGGTCATGCCGAAAGCGCTGGTGAAGGGCTCAAAATAGGGTTTGACCATCGCAGGCGGGAATTCGTCGTGTCCGGCAGCCACCGGGGTGTGGGTGGTGAACACCGTGGTGCGCGGCACCACCTCCCGAGCGGTTTCCAGGTCAATGCTGTACCTCGCCATAATCTGGCGCAGCCGTTCGATGCCCACGAAGGAGCAATGCCCTTCGTTGAGGTGGCAGACCGTGGGCTGTATGCCCAGCGCCTCCAGTGCCCGCATGCCGCCGATTCCCAGCAGAACCTCCTGGGCCAGGCGGATGGGCTGCTCGCCGGAGTAAAGCCGGGCCGTGATATCGCGGATCTCGGGCGGGTTGTCGTGCAGGTTGGTATCCAGCAGGATCAAGGGAATCCGGCCAACCTGGACCTTCCACACCAGGGCGCGGATATCCTGGCCGGCAGCGGTCAGGCGGATCACCATGTCGTCGCCCTGGCTGTCCTTCTCCTTGGTTAAAGGCAGGTGGAAAAGATCGGTCTCCGGATACTCTTCCTGCTGCCATCCGTCGTTGTCCAGAAACTGACGGAAATAGCCTTCTCGGTAGAGTAATCCCACGCCGACCAGGGGAATCTTCATGCCCGAGGCGGCTTTAAGGTGGTCTCCGGCCAGAATGCCCAATCCGCCGGCAAATAGCGGCAGGGTTTCGTGGATACCGAACTCCATGGAAAAATAGGCCACCAGTTCCCCTTCGTCCCAGGGGCTCTCGCCGTCGGTCTGGTTGAGCACCCGGTTTTCGAAGCGCCGCCGCACCTGGTCCAGATGGGCCAGGTAGCTGTCGTCCACGGCCAGTTCTTCTAACCGTTCCTGGGGAATGAGGGTGGCGAAAACGATGGGATTTCTCCCCGACGCTTCCCACAAAGGCGGATTGACCCGGCGGAACAGCTCGATGGCATTCTGGTTCCAGCTCCACCACAAATTGCGCGACAGCGTCTCGAGAAAGGCGAGGGGCTCGGGGATATAGGGAAAAACTTGAAATGTCTGTATTGACCTCATGTTGGAACTCCTTGGCGGACCGTGATGGACCGTTCAGGGACCACCGGCCGCGAATTCGACCGGGGGTGCCAGCAAAGACGCGGTTGGCGGCGGTTCAACTGCCGTCCGGCAACGGACTATACGGCCACAACTGAATTGTCACAATCTCCATAATCGCTTTTCACATAGCGATCGGCCTCCCAGTCGTTCTCCCAGACGGTCTGGTCGATCAGGTAGCGGAACTGGTATTCCCGCCCCGGCACCAGCTCGACAACGGCGGTGAATTCACCGCTTTTCAAGCGTTTCATGGCCGTTTTTACCGTGCTCCAATCGTTGAATTCACCGACGATATGGACCGTTTTGGCCCCCGGGGCCGCCGCTTTGGGAAGCCGGAAGGTCACTTTACACCGCTCTTTGGTTTTTAGATACTGTTTTTTCAAACTCACGATGCACCTCCTGTTGGCCGTTCGTGTAAATCCATTCATTTTTGCCGCAGGCCCTGAATCTTGATCCAAACCCGCAACAGTTCGCTGACACCCCACGCCTGGGCATCGCATCCCCTTGGGCGGTGGGGGGCGTCCCCGTCCACGATCTCCGGCATATGTCCCACGCAGCCGTTGTCGATCAGGCGGCTGCTGCTGCCCAGCCAGGCCAGTGCTGTCTCATAGGCATCGGCGCCGAAGCAGTCGGCCCAGGCCTCGCAGAAGCTGGGAAACACCCAGGTCCAGGCCGTGCCGTTGTGGTAGGCCGGCTTGCGGCGGGTGTCCTCATCACCGCCGTATTCCCCCACATAGGGTCTTTCGGGGTCGTTGACCAGAACTCCGTTGTGGACGATGGGCAGGGCCGGATGCACGGGGCGGTCGGCCAAGCTGCGAATGGCCCCGGGAACGATCAACTCCTGGCAGGCCGCCAGCACCCGGCCGGCCACGGTCTTATCCTGCACCGCCCCTAACGTCAGGGCGAAAAGCTGGTTGGGCCGCAGCGCGTCGTCGGTCGTGGCAGCCGCGGCCGGCGTGCCGGGTGCCGCGTGCAGGCAGTCGGCCAGGTAGCCCAGGTCTTCCCGAAAAAACAGGTCGGCGATGGATTGCCGGACTTGATCGGCCAGCTTTTTCCAGGACTTGCGTGTCCGGGGCGCATCCACCCGGCCCAGGTAGTCCAGGGCCGCCTGCCACAGGGCCTGGATTTCGATGGGATACCCCTGCCGCGGGGTGCCGGCCGGATGGTTGGTATCCATCCAGGTAAAATGGGCCGGGCTGAAGAGCAGGCCGCTGGCCGCGTCCATGACAATGCCGTTGGGGGTGCCGGCCATGATCGACCGGGCGACGTCCAGAAGCACCTGTTTCAAGGAACGCCCGCTGCAGTCGGTGGCCAGCACCTTTTCCTGTCCCATGGCGGACCCCAGTTCGTCGCAGACCCGGAAAAGCCACAGGGGCGCGTCGGAGGTGTCGCGGTTGCCCGTGTCGGTGCCGCGAATCATGTTGGGGATGGTGCCGCGATCCTCAAAGGAGGCGAACTGCTGGATGATGGACAAGCCTTCCTGGTGCCGCCCTGCGGCGACGATGCCCCGCACCACGATCAGGGTATCCCGCCCCCAATCGAGAAACCAGGGGTATCCGGCGATGACCGTCTTGAATTGATCGCGCTTCACAATGTACTGGTCCAGGGCTTTTTCAAGGGCCGGCACCGGCGCCTGTTTTGATGGCGTGGCTTCAAAGAACCGGACCACCCGCTGCCGGAGTTCGTCGGCCGTCTCCGCGTCCGGGGCCGCCTCCCCGGACACCCGGGCAACCAGCATCTCGCTCTGGCCACCGACTATAGGACCGGAAAAATAGCCCGGACTGAACAGGTCCGAATCCGGGTCCTGCCCCCGCTGAGCCTCCTGAGGATGGTGGACCATGTACTGCCATTCGGGCTCGGGGAAAAAGCCGATGCTCTCGGCGGCCAGATTCAGCGCGTGTCCCTCGCAGGGATGGAACGCAAACCCGTTTTCCCGTGGGGTGACGGATCGGGGAAAATGATCCTCCGGCCCGGTAAAGGCCTTGGTCGTCTCGTGAAATCCGCGGTCTTCCACGTCCGGACGCAGGATCAGGGTCACCGGCGTGTCGTCGGCCAGCCGGTCTTTGGCCCCGCTGGCCGGATGCCGGTAAAAGACCATGGCCACGGCGTTTTTTCCCGGAATCGTGCGCATGCCCACGTGGATCACCACATGCTGTCCCTGGCCGCAGGGAATGTGGTAGGACCAGCAGCCCGGCCCGTCGTAGTCAAACCCGAAGGCATCCAGGCAGTCCCGTCCGATCTCCTGGGAGAACCCCTGGAACACCACCCATCCCCGCAGACGGGTCAGCAGGATGCGGCGGTCTTCGGGCACGTCGGGGCTCAGATTGGCCGCCAGAAGGGCATCGTAGCGGCTGGGCAGCCGGTTCCAGTGGGCATGGGCCCGGGTCATACCGCCGCGACCGTTGGTGCCCAGCATGTGGATGGCGGCCAGGTTCTTGCGCGGGCGGGAGAAGATCTTTCTGACCTTTACCCGGTCAGCAGCGGTCAGGTAAAGCAGCGGCGCCTCGTGATGGGTGCAGCCCCCGGGATCGAAAAGGGAAAGCTTGAGGGTTCGCGCCTTGTGGCGCCCGCCGACCGGCAGGGGGGCGAAAAGCGCAAAGCTGCCGCCGCCATCGTCGGCCAGGCTCTCCTCCACGGCCATGGCTGTCTGCCGCTCGACAATTGTGGCGCGAAAAGGAGTGCGGGCGCGGACCAGCAGAAAGTGGCCCGGAGGCACCATCACCTCCCGCCGCTCGTCCACGGGAAACTGCCAGGTCACGACCCGCGGCGCATCGCCCGACGGGTTCATGGCCCGGCAGAAATCCATGGGCGAGGATCGCAGCCGGGCGGTGGCCTCGTCCGGGTCCCAGCCGTCCAGGTCCCCGACGCCGCGGTAATAGCGCCACACCTGCAGGGCCTTGGCCCGCATACGCTGCCGCAGGACCCGTTCCGGCGACCGCGGAAATCCCTTTTCGATGCCGGCCAGCAGCGCCGGATCGTCCGGATGATCGCTCAGGCAGACCACCTGGCCCGGTGCCAGGTCCAGGTACAGGGTTTCGCCTTGCTGATCGACGGCCACCGGCTTTCCGCCAAGCAGGTCGATCAGCTCCTGCCGGCTGGATAGGGGCATGCGTTCGGCCGGCCAGGCCGCCCGGTTGCCGGCATTGGCATCCAGGTTGACCGCGACCAGCAGATTCCGTTCGCTATCGCTGCGTCGGGCGGCGACGATGCAGTTGCCCGGCCCGGTCTGGATCATCTCCAACGTCACCGGGTGGGCGAAGGCCGGATGGGCACCCAATATGGCGTTGAGCCGGCGGATATGATCCACCAGATTCTCCGCCGCCCCCCAGTTGAGGGACGGCGCACCATGCACATCGATTTTTTCCGTGGCCAGCCACTCCACGCCGTTGGCGAAAGCAAAGCCTCCCTGGTGAGAAAGCAGGGCGCATAAAGCGGTGCGCATGCGGGCATAGGCGGTCGAGGTGGCGGCCAGACGCAGGTTGTCGTGGGTTTCGGCAAAATGGATCACGCTGCCGTCACTGCCGGCGATCTCCATGGCGCCGGGCAGGTAGTGCTCGATCTGGCCGCGGTCGTAGTTCTGAAACAGCTCGCTGTAGGCCCAGTTGAAATCGGCCCAGTTGAGCAGTTCGCGGGTGACGGAAATCTTGCCGCCCAGCCCCTCCAGCAGGAAGATCGCGTTGGGATACTGGTCGCGGACCCGGGCAATGATATACCGCCAGGCCGGTGTGGGGATCATGTACCCGGCGTCGCAGCGGAAGCCGTCCACCCCCCGGCGGCACCAGGTGAGAAAAACCTCGGCCATGTACTGCCACAGGTCCCGGTGGCGAAAGTCCAACCGGGTGAGATCGGCCCAGACCACCCCCCAGGCGCCGGGGGTTTCGATCTGCCCGTCCGGCTCCCGGGAAAGCCACTGGGGATGGGTTTCGTGAAGGCCGGCCGCCCAGCCGGTGTGGTTGATGGCGATGTCTATGAAAATCCGCGCGCCGCGGGCGTGGATGGCGTCCACCAGCTCGATGAACTGCTCCAGGGGCGTGGCCTTGGGATCAAATTCGGCCAGGGCCGGGTCCACGGCGGTGAAACTGAGCGCGGCGTAGGGGCTGCCGAACCGTCCCATGCGGGCGTAAGTGGTTGGAGTGGGGTGAATGGGCAGCAGCTGGATGGCGCGGCAGCCCAGTTGGCCGATGATGAAGTCCAGTTCGCCAATCAGATCCCGAAAGGTTCCCGAGGGGGGAATCACCGTGTACCCGGCCTCGTCCAGCGGCTTTGCGGCCGCGTCGATGTCTCCCATGCCCCCGTTTTTGTTGGGGCCGAACTGGCGCACAAAGGCGTTATAGATGATATTGGCGCACACGGTGTCCGCCGGCGCCACGTTGACGGCGGTGTTGGTTCCCGGCGGCCACAGCGGGTCGGTCCCTTCCGTACGCAAAAAATAGGCTTTGGCCTCGAAGTGCCCCACTTCGGTCAGGGCCACCGTGAGAGAATAGTGCCCCTTGCCGGACGGCTTCATGGGGACGTCGTACCAGCAGCGGCCCAGGGGATTTTCCTCGCGGTCCACTTCGCGCAGGATTTCACGCCTTACGCTGCGGCCGTATCCCAGGCTCGTACGCAACCAGGCCTGGCCGCGCCACGATTCGGGCACACGCAGGTGAAAGGTAAGTGTATCGCCCGCAAAATGAAGCTGGTGGGTGCCGGGTGCGGGGACCTGGACGATGGCATCGGATTGGACCATAAACCGACTTTCTCCTTCAGCGGTGGTTGAGGCGACAGCGCATTGCGCGAAACGGGCATTGGGATCGCGGGCGGCAATGCCAAACGCCAGCGTCCCTTTCTACCGGGTGGGAACCGCCTCCGGCCGGAGTCAATGGACAAATCGATAAAACAGAAGGGACGGCGCAGGGTCCATCGGCCCCTTGGACAGTCAATGGTCCCGATGGATGAACAGCAGCAGTCATGAAATTATAGAATACGGTCAATTCTTCTCTCTTGTCAACACGGAGATCGTTGGCTGTGACCGCGCGCACCTTATTGCAAAAGACAATGCCGGCCGGGCAGCGCTTATGCGGGTCGTGCGAAATCCCTGCAAGCACCGTGTGCCTGTATCGGAGAAATCGCTTCCCGCGTTTCAGGTGCGCCTGGCGCGCAACAGGCGCATTGCCACGATCAGAACGACCAGGCCGGCAGCCAGGGAAACCGGGAACCAGAAAAAGGTTTCCTTAAAGACCAGGTTTTCCACCGACCGGTCGTCCACAGCGGCACCCCCGATTCCCGCCTTTTTCGCCTCCAGCAGCCCCGCGTAAACCACGCCGATCAGACCGTAGGAGAGGTTGTAGGCCAGGCCCTTGAAACTGAGCACCGTGGCCCGGCGCGAAGAGGGGGCTTCCCGGTTGACAAAATAACTGAGGTAGAAACCGACCATGTACAACGCCGAAAAGGCGACCAGGGCGGGCAGCAACCCGATGGTCGGCCAGAAAAAGGCCATCCCCGAAAGCCCGGACAGCGCCACAAGGCTGGTGGTCCAAAGGCAAACCGCCGGCGAGTGGTTTTCCGCGATGCGGCGAGCCAGCCTCGGAATAAACAGCCCGGCCACCGCCATGACCGAACCCAGGATACCAAACAGCGATTCAGGCAATTGTACCATGCGATAGTACTGGCTGGCCAGGGTGATCACCATGCGTAAGACGCCATCGAAGAGCATGCCGAAAAGGATCACCGCTAGGACAAAAGGCGTTTTCAGGATCCATCGCCCGGTGGAAAAGGTCAGCTTTAGGGCATCTACAGTCGATCCGCTGAACCGTTTTTCACAAGTGCCCTCTTGCCGGGGGTCGGGGCAGATCTCATCCAGACGCAAGGCAGCGGCCAGGGTGAACAGGGCCAGGATGAAGGTGAGAAAAAGGGGAATCCGCAGGGTCTGGTCCTGGGTGAATCGAAACTCCGATCCCAACCAGGCCATCACCCGGCTCATCAGGTCCGGATCGTAGACCGCCGCGCCAACCGACATGGTGAGAATGAACATCACCGACCGCAGCCGCATCTGCACGTCCAGCACCCTGCCCCACTGGTCTGCCATCCCCTCGGCCTGAAGGGCGTCGTAGGCGATGGCCTCGTCGGCTCCGCTGGCCGCCGCTTCGGCCAGGCCGCTGAGCACCCGATTGACACAAAAAAATCCGAACAGCAGCGGAATGCTTCCCCTGGGAGCCAGACAGAGAATCGCCATTTCCACCAGCATGGACATCGCCGCGAAGACCAGAAGCCGGCGCCGGCCGACGATGTCGGCCAGGGCCCCGGAAGGCACCTCGGCCATCACGATGGTGGCGGCCCACACCGCGTTGAGAATCGAAAATTGGGCCACGCTGAGTCCGAAATCCAGAAACAGGACGGTAAAGATAGGGTAGTAAAACCGGCAGTTGAAAAATACCCGAAAGGCGATGAACATGCGGACATTGTTCACCGCAAAGGGGTTTTTCGACGCTGTCGGGTGCGTATTTGCCGGCATTTTCCGCGCTGCTTTCGAAGAGATTGGCAGATAGGGAATAACATAAGATCGAATTATCATCGGTAAAGGTCGTCTTTTCGCCTGTCCGTCTGAGGGCAGGCAGCTACTCACGATACCGGGTTTTCGCAACGGCGGGTTCAATTGACAAACCGGGGGAGCGGCTATACCTTCCGAAAAATCAAAGACTGCCGCTAAAAATCCTGTTATCCATCCATCTGTGAGGTTTGCATGACCATGCCGATAAAAATCGAGGCACCGAGCATCGTCGAAGCCGCGGGCAACAAACCCAAGCGCATCGAAGAGTATATCGGGCAGGTCAACTCCGGCACCGCGGCGGTCAGCGTCGCCCGCATGGTCTCGCCCCCCGGCTGGAAGGAACCGGGGCAGCGGCCGGAATTCGATGAATACACCGTGGTATTAAAGGGACGGCTTCGGGTCGAATCGAAAGAGGGAACCTTGGATGTACAGGCCGGTCAGGCGGTCATCACCCACGCGGGCCAATGGGTGCGCTACAGCACACCGCAACCGGAAGGTGCCGAATATATCGCCGTATGCCTTCCCGCCTTCACACCGGATACGGTTCACCGGGACGATCCGACGGCGTGACAAACGCACCTCCTGGCTGGCATCCGGATTTCAACAACCATCAATTCAGAGGACCCCATGAGAAACCTCCTGTTTCTAACGCTGGCCCTTTGCGCCGGCGGCCTGGTACCGATTCAGGGAGCCCTTAACGCCCATCTGGGCAAAAGCCTCAACCATCCGCTGCAGGCCACCTTCATCTCCTTTTTCGGTGCCATCGTCGTTCTGGTTCTCCTGCTGATCCTGCTGAGCCCTTCCCTGCCGTCGCTTGCGGATCTCAGATCCACGCCGGCGCTCTACTACACCGGCGGCATTTACGGGGTGA
Organism: Desulfosarcina widdelii; assembly: GCF_009688965.1. Classification (GTDB taxonomy): domain Bacteria; phylum Desulfobacterota; class Desulfobacteria; order Desulfobacterales; family Desulfosarcinaceae; genus Desulfosarcina; species Desulfosarcina widdelii. The sequence goes on from NZ_AP021875.1 coordinate 3,390,149, forward strand.
TTTTCGTTACCGCCATTTTGACGCTGACCCCGCGCATCGGCATTGCCAACACCATTGTGGCAACCATCGTCGGGCAGCTCATCGTCTCGGTGATCCTGGATCACTTCGGCGTCTTCGGCCTTGCCCGACATCCAATCAGCGCATCCAGAATTATTGGATGCGTGGGACTGCTGGTGAGTTTATACCTGATCCAATTCCGCCATTGAGGATTGATAAATCTGTAAAAAGTCGAAATTATCACAATTTCGTCCCGGCGTAGGCCGGCGCACGTAGTGAAGCTTTAGCGCGCTATCATGCGGTTTCAATACGTTCTGGATGCCCCCGGCTCAGGTCCGGGGCAGGCTTATCAAGTCCAGCATGACGAGGTTGGTATTTTTTACGAGACCATAAGAATTGCGTAGATTACCATCCGGTAATCCTGGTGTCATCTTGTTGTAAGGGATCTTTGCTAAGTTGAGATCGTGCTTCGGGCACTCTGCTGACCTTGTCCGGGAACCAGAGAACCCAAGGCTCCTCCTTATCCCCTCTTAAAACCGGGCCGCGATATCGCGGCCCGGTTTCTTTCTGCAAAAAACCGTGTGATCGAACCGATTTCTAATGAAACCGTAACAATGGGTTTATAAAATGTGGATCACTTTCAGGGCTCAACCCACAAGCCCAAAAAAGCTCTTCCTTTCCAGACCGGACCTCAACCACGAGGTCCGGTTCTTTTTTGAAGCCAGTGTTCTTCATTGGCGATTCAACGATCTGCCTTGATAATTGCCCGGTCTGATTGTAATAATGCGTATAAAAGGCAATCCTGGCAGCTGAAAAAGCGGCCAGGCTATGAATTTTCGAAACGATATTCAGCCCTCAGCGAAAGGGTAAAACCGTCGGTCATCGGAAAAATGGACGATAAAACGCCGGTCATTGCGTTTTCGAAAGTGACCTTTTCTTATCCCAACGGAAAGGTCCTTTTCCAGGATCTTTCGCTCGAATTGGCCGGCGGCAGCTTCTACCTGGTGCACGGGCCTTCCGGCTCGGGCAAATCGACATTTCTACGCCTGATCAACCGGTTGGAGGAACCGTCTCTCGGCCAATTGATGTTCGAAGGCCGTCCACTGACCTCATACAATCCTCCCCTGCTTCGCCGGGAGGTCCTTTATATTCAACAGACACCAACCTCCGTGGATGCAACGGTTCGAGAGAACCTGCTGCTGGCATTTTCGTTTAAAAACAACCGAGACCTTACACCACCCGACGACGATATCCTCAAATCCCGTCTGGACAATTTTCTGCTCAACGACATCCGTCTGGATACTCATGCTTCGACCCTGTCCGTCGGTCAGCTTCAACGCCTTTGCTTTATAAGGGGATTGCTGCTGAATCCGAAGGTTCTCCTGCTGGATGAGCCGGCCAGCGCGCTGGATGAAGAAAGCGCGCGGATCGTGGAGGAAACCGCCGAACGGATGTGCGTCGAGTCGGGCTTGACGGTTCTGATGGTAAGCCACCGAACGTTCAGGCCCGCGCGGGTAAGGCACAAGGTGCTTCAAATCGTCAAAGGTCAAATTGAGTTGCTGACATGACAACAGAAATCGTATCCATCGGGCTGGGCCAACTGGCCATCGGACTTGTCTTCATTCTGTTGGCCGGGCTTGCTTCGTTGCATCATGCGCTCAGGCTGGAAAAAGACCTGCTGGTGGGGACAGTCCGAACTTTTGTACAACTGTTTCTGCTTGGCTATATTCTCATCTTCATTTTCAAGCTGGATAAGGCGGTTTTTGTTCTCTTTGTATTCGGCTTCATGATCTTTTTTGCCGCCTGGGAAATTCGAAGCCGGATCAAAGAAAAGCAGGTTACTTTTTTCTGGCCTTTGCTCGTTTCAATGGCGATCAGTTATATCATCGTTTCCTACATGGTAACTGCCGTGGTGATTGGCGTTACGCCCTGGTGGAAGCCGCAGTATTTCATCCCCATCGGCGGGATGGTGATCGGCAATTCGATGAATGCCATCGCAATTGCTTTGGAACGGCTGTTGGGCGAGCTCCGGAAGCGCCGACACGAAGTTGAGGCCATGCTGTCTTTGGGCGCCGATTACAAGGAGGCCAGCAGGGATATTCTCAGTAACGCCATGCGGGCCGGAATGATTCCATCGATCAATTCCATGATGGCCGTCGGCATTGTGTTCATTCCCGGCATGATGACCGGACAGATTCTGGCCGGCGCCGACCCCCTGCAGGCGGTCCGCTACCAGATCGTGGTGATGATCATGCTGGTGGGATCGACGGCCATTGGGTCTTTGCTGGTGGTTTACCTGGTTCGAAAACGATGCTTCGGCAAAGGTGAGAGGTTGCTGTTGCAACCAGGGAATGATTGATTTTTTAAAAATTCTGTGATGCCTCGAAAAGGCAAGTCTCAAAAATGACTTGCCTTTTCGTTTTTTTCAACGGCATCGTTGCATGATCGGAAGGTTGTTTGTTGAAAAGGCCTCCAAATTCGTTTTACTCATGATGTTTCAAACCATGCGCGGCCTTGAACGCGTGCCATTCATCATGGTCGATACTGCTGTCCTGATTCATGTCGACCGCGTCAAACACTTTTTGTTCCGTATTCTCAAAATAAGATTCAAATTCTTCCCAATTCACGAGGTCATCTCCGTTGGTGTCCATGTCTCCGAAATGGGCGTTAAATGCCTGAGGGTCAGGCATGTCGGTGCTGTGGAATCTTTTATGGCTTGAACATCCAGCGGTCAGCATGATTAGAACCATAAAACCCATAAGCAGAAATCGTCGCTTCATATCGGCCCCCTGTTTCTATCGTTGGTTATATTGGTCGCAGCTGCTTTGGTGCAGTGCGGCGGCTTTTTGCACAACAAAAAGGCAGAGCCCCGTTAGAGGCTCTGCCGTGTACCGCCATACCGGCGGATTTCAATTTATTTGCCTGAATAATCGAAGCTCTGCCGTTGATCATGCCCTTAAATCTTGCAAGCGGCGGCCGATGCCCGGCCAGTGATGCATCGATTGATGAAGTAACCCAGCGTAATCAGCGTTATCGTTGTTCCAATCATCGGGCACCTGCCTTTCGGTTATCCTGCCACATCGATTCCCGGGTCACATCCCAGATGCGGATCCTTGTTTTCACATTCGAAGTTTCTCTCGCGGGTATCCACGTGTCCTTCATTTCTGTCGTCGGTGTAATCCTGAGTTCTATTTTCGGCCATGATGTCACCTCATGTATTTTTTGGTTTTCGATTGTTGCTGTTCCGTCTTGCTTGGTTAAAAGATACAGCATCGGAAGAATTCGGCAATGGGAGCCGGTCGGCTGGGTGATGGCAGGGAAAAACTACCACCATATCCTTTCATTACCATCCGGTAATCTTGGGGTCATATCCCCGTGAAGCTTCGATGGTAGGCTTCGATTCAGTAAACTAAATAGAAAGGCGGTTCAATGCAGACGCAAACCATCGACCAGATTGTAAATGACATCATGACAGACATGTCCAAGGGGAACCGGGGTGCAGCGCCCCGTGCGAATGCCGCATCCGTTCCCGATTTCGATGACGCATTTGGAGACATTCTCCAGGAAAACGATAAAACCGAAAACGACATCATGCGCAAAATCTGGAAGGAACTGCAGGAAACGCATCGGACATCAGTGAAAAGCTGATGGGGCATCCACTTCGGGGGGGAAGCCATTCTGCTGTGGCGGTGAATCGTTAAAGCCGTTTTGATCGATCCTCATCTTTGATATTCCCGTAAAAAGTCACCAGACATGTCATTACCGCGGCGGGAATGACATCAAAGGGCTAAATTCTACTTTTTGCGAAACCGTCATATTTAGACGCAGACAACCGTTTAGGGAACGAACATTTCGTAGACATAAACAGAAGGGGCGGTTCAATTGCGAACCACCCCTTTGATTTTTGGAAAGACGGAATTGTCACGATGGACGGCTGTCGGTCAACTTGGCCGACGCATTCTCGGCGGCCAGCATAGCGTGATACCCCAGAGGCGATGCGGTCAGGAGAGGATGCGTGGCATACTGCATGGTGGCCAGATCTTCGGCCGTGAGTCCTCCCTGGATGGCAGCGGCCACAATGTTGACCATATCCGCAGTGGCTTCTCCTCCGCGCACATGCCCGCCAATAATTTTGCCGGTCTCGCTGTGGAACAGGAGTTTGGCTTTCATGTCGGGGATGCAGCCCGGCAGGCCGCCCGGATGACGGTTGGGGAAAACCGCCTCGCCGACCACGTAGGGGATGTTGGCATCATCGGCAGCCTTGCTGGTCAGGCCCGCGGCACCGATGGAATTCTTCCCCACCGTGGTGCCGAAAGCCCCTACGGCCCCCATGCACTTGCGAACGGGGGCATACAGGTTGCTGGCGGCGATCATGCCTTCGCTGCAGGCAACCGAGGCAAGGCGAACACAGGTCGGCTGGCCGTCGAAGAAGGAAAACTTGGCTGCGCAGTCGCCGGCCGCGAAGATATCCGGGTCGTCGGTCCGCATGTAGGCGTCGACTTTAATGCCCATACGTGGATCGGCTTCCAGGCCGATCTGCTTGGCCAGTTCGATGTTACCGGTGTTCTTTGTAACCTTCACACAGTGGCGATTACTTAAAGGGTAAATTGGACTCAAAATATGTGAATATATGTTATAGTATTGGTGGTTTATAGCGATTTTTAGGCAAAAATAGTGGGAAATGCGAAATTGCTTATGAAGTTTTCGGGTTGAAACCAAGCCATCTGGCTGGCTATTCTACGATATGGCTGAAAAAGACCGAAAAAAATGGGATGCAAAATATCTGGAAAGGCTTGGCAACTCTGAACCTTCCTCCGTACTTGAGAAGTATTGGTCTCTGGCACCAGTTGGCAAAGCTTTGGACATCGCCTGTGGGAACGGCAGAAACAGCATCTTCCTGGCTGATAAAGGATTCGTCGTGGATGCCGTGGATATTTCTAAAGTGGCCACCGACCAATTGGCAGGCAGGCATTCGAATATCAATGTCATTTGCACAGATTTGGATACTTGGGATATCCAACCAGATCGCTATGATCTGATCGTCAACATCCGATTCCTGGACAGACGTCTTTTCCCAATGATCCAAGATGGTCTGAAGCCAGGTGGTATCCTGATTTTTGAATCATTTATGAATGGTAAAAAGGATAAATATTGTCTAAAAAAGAACGAACTGCTTCATGCTTTCCAGCCGTTACGAGTCGTCTATTACGAAGAAAAAAAGATAGACCAAGATGAAAAGTTCGATCAGGTGGCTTCACTTGTTGCGATCAAGGCGGGAAAGCCTTTGATGTGACCATCCACGACTCATATACCCGCAACGAATGTTTTCCTCACATTACTCCTGTAGACTTTTCAGGGTTAAGAAATGGATCGAAAACAAGTTTATCCCCTACCTTAACTTGGGCAAAACAACGTTATGTTTTTACCACCTCTGCAACTGTTTGAAATTGCATAAATTTCATTACATTGTTCCAAAGTTTTTCTCCTCCATTACTAAGTTTGGCTAATTGTTCATCGGTTATCACGAAAGAAAAAAGTACCAAGTGGAAATCGTTTTCCGCCATTCAGATCGCTTGTACACTGGTAGCCTAAAAGATATCAGCCTCGGCGGTGTATATATTGAAACCTATAGCGTTAATCAATTCTCTAAAAAAGATATTGTCACAATTAGTATCCCGTTTGCCTCAGGCCAGAAAAATTTAAAGCGCAAAGGGTGCATTAAATGGCTAAACAATGCAGGTTTTGCTGTTGAATTTATGTAGGTGATAACGAACCGGATTGAAATTAGGCTACATTATAACTTTTTTTAATTTAAGCTCAAATGCTTGCCGTGGAAAGGCATTTATTCTCTCGATGATTGATTCAGTTGCCGCTTTTTGGATTGTTCGAATATTTTGTTCTGATATTTTTTCTTCGATCTGAAAGGACCCTCCTATCTTTTCCGGACCTTCTCTCAGGAACATGAATGGTATAAATGAATTGGCGTCTATCTGTTCCGCTGCGTCTACCAAAATTGTTATGAATGAAATTCTGCATGATTTTCTCAATTTGAATTATCAGTACGACGCTCCGTTTACCCATATTTTTCGTAACAAGGAACACATAGTGCAATATAATTCCCAAGATCCGCTTCGTACAAAACACCGCCAAGAAGGCCATAGCCTCCGGATGTTTTCGATATTTCAATTGTGGTCAAGCAACCGCAGATATGACATCTACCGCGAAACGTATGGGTTTCAGGATTATTATTTCGCTCAAAAATCCTATTGAGCGATTCAATCCCGATGATTGATCTCAGGTCCATTCTGTATGCAGAAAGTGTGATGACCATATAATTCGAAAAAAAATAGTATCCGACCAGAAATTAATTACTGCAATAAAGCAGATCCTCAAACTTTTCAACAGGTATCGGCGGACTGAAAAAAAATCCTTGAGCAAAATGGCATCTATTATCCTTAAGGAAACTCAAACTCTCTATGGTTTCTACACCTTCAGCAACAGCCTTGATATTAAGTTTATGACACATGTCGATCATAGAGGATATAATGGCCCCATCGCGTCCGTTTAAATCAGCATTTCTGATGAAAACCTGATCAATTTTCAACATGTCAACAGGAAAAAGTTTTAAATGAACCAATGAAGAGTAACCTGTTCCGAAGTCATCAAGAGATATTTTAATCCCCATGCTCTTGATTTCATTTATGATTTTCATCGCTCCTTCAGTATCATGCATCATCGCCGTTTCAGTGATTTCAAGCTCTAAAAAATTAGGGTCGAATTGACTAGTCTCGATAGCGGATTTTATTTTATCCACAAGATTAGGATCAAAAAACTGACGTACCGATAGATTGACGCCTAAATTGAGATCATTGAAACCTTGGTCATGCCAAACTTTACCTTGGTGGCAGGCGGAATTAATAACCCAATCTCCTATTTCGATAATCATTCCTGTTTCTTCTGCCAAAGGGATGAAATCTTTGGGAGATACCATACCCAGTTCTTTGTCTTCCCAACGGATTAGGGCTTCCATTCCAGTCATCTTAGCATTATCGATATTATACTGCGGCTGGTAATATAGCTGTAGATCACTGTTTTTAATAGCGTATCGTAATTTGGTCTCTACTTTAACACGCTCTTTGGCTCTTTGATTCATATCAGGTGAATAATATTGAAAGTTATTCTTCCCTTTGGATTTGGCCTTATACATTGCCGTGTCAGCATTTTTGAGCAAGGTTTCAACGTCATCTCCGTCATCAGGATAAAAAGCGATTCCGATGCTGGTCGATATGAAAATCTCCCTGTCTAATATCTCGAAAGGCTCTTTGAATATATTTAGGATTCTTTCCGCAATCCTTGTTGTGGCCCGTTTGTCTGAAACATCAGGAATGATGAAAGTAAATTCATCTCCACCTATTCGTGCAAGGTAGTCAGAATTGTTCTTTTCGTCCAAGTTAATAGTTCCACCAGGCCTTGCTATCGTATCGGTTTCCCTCAAATATTTTTTTAGTCTATCGCCCACATTAGTAAGAAGTTTATCGCCGGCAGAATGACCGAACGTATCGTTCGTCTTTTTAAACTCATCCAGATCGAAAAAAAATACAGCTACTGATTTACCTTTTCTATTTGCTTTGGTTATTTCGTGATACAGTCGGTCTAAGAATAAAGGACGGCTGGGAAGATTGGTTAAAGAATCATAATAGGCCAAGGCCTCTATTTTTTCCTGGCTTTTCTTTAATTCGGTGATGTTGTGTGAAATGACGACTGCATAGGATGCTTTTGAACCAGAAGTGAAGCAGGGTGTATAGACGGTCTCAATATAGCTGATCTCATTCTTTTTAAATTCGTATGCCGCTATATGAGATACTGTTTTCCCGCTAAAGCATTCGTCCAACTTTGATTTTATTATTTCTTCGAATATTTTCTCTCCCCAAACATCTGCCACGGTATGATTTAGGATTTCTTCCTTTTTTAACTGGCGAGCCCTCGTGTAAGCATCAGTAACTATGAGATATTTATAGCCCCGGTCAATAAGAGTGATAGAGTCGAGAGAGGCATTTACCATCATCTTATATAGTTCCAGTTCGTGTTCCAGTTTTTTATGTATGAGATTTTTTGTGTTCATCTTTTAAAGCCTTATAACTCTACTACGAGTATTTTGGATGATAAAACAAATTTGCAAGTATCGGTCATCAATTGAGATCTAATGATCCTTAGCACGATATTGCCAGCATTTGTAACACTTATTTGCGGATATATTTAAAACCCTATGCCCGAACGGTGTTACGAGCACCTGGTCTACAAGCATTACCGATTGAGGTGCTGGAAATAAAAAAAGGGACCCCTCATACTGCTGAGGGAATCCCTTTCGAATTAAATATCGACGCGTTAGACTTTTGTCACGTTTGCTGCAGCAGGTCCTTTTGGACCCTGTTCGATGTCAAATGTGACCCGGTCACCTTCGTTGAGAGATCTGAATCCGGTGGCGTTGATTGCCGAATGATGAACAAAAACATCATTCCCATCTTCCTGCTCGATAAAACCAAAACCCTTGCTGTCATTAAACCACTTCACAAGAAATAATAGGGGTCACATCTTAATTATTAATTTTTGAAAAATCTTTACGCTTTGATTTTTAAAGCCCTGAGATAGGAAGGGCAAATAATTAAGATGTGATAATCATATAAAGGACTTAGAGTGACTTAGGCGTCAACTTCAGATGGCAAGGTTGCGCATCAAGCGTGACATTTATCCATGAAACGATTCTGGATTGGGGTGACGCTTACGAGCGTTATTGCAATGTGAAATACATCCTGAAAAGTCGATAAATATCACTACCGCCTGATGCGCTAAAAGAGGGCACCTCCCTAATCGTAGCAGCAACTGCTATGATACCAGCAGGCGTGAGAGCCTGACAATTCGACTTTATTGGATTTAGGAGGTGCCCAATGACAACATATGCCGGAATCGATCTTCATTCAAACAATATTTTTCTCGGGATCATCGACAGTGAAAACAAGAGGCTTTTCAGTCAACGTTTGGCCAACAAGCTCAACGTCATTAAGGAAGCCCTGAGGCCGTTCAAACAGGCCCTGTCCGGTATCGCAGTCGAATCAACCTTCAACTGGTATTGGCTGGTCGACGGGCTTCAGGATGCCGGATACAAGATGCATTTGGCAAATCCATCGGCGATTAAGCAGTACGAAGGGATCAAACACAGGGACGACAGGTCCGATGCGTTCTGGTTGACCCAGATGCTCATGCTGGGGATATTGCCCGAAGGCTAAAGCGGCCCGGACCAACAATACCGTTGCAAGAAAAGCCCTGGCCAATAAAACTGAAACCCGGCGACGTATTGAAATACGTGCTCAAACAGAAGGAGAAAAGAAGCGGAGCAGTCGGGTGGTAAGAAATGAAAAAGCCGTCTGAAAAGCCGTCAATCGAGGTGCTGGAAAAAGAAAAGAGCCCAACCGGTTTTCTAACTGGTTGGACTCTCTATAAATAATGGCGGGAGCGACGAGACTCGAACTCGCGACCTCCGGCGTGACAGGCCGGCGTTCTAACCAAACTGAACTACGCCCCCGAAAGTGATGTCAGCATTTAGGCTGGTAGGCGGAACAGGGCTTGAACCTGTGACCCCCGGCTTGTAAGGCCGGTGCTCTCCCAACTGAGCTATCCGCCCGAATTTATAAAGAGCTTTCCTTTGCGGACCTGCAAAAGAAGAAGCGCATAACTACCAATTCACCCTGACAAAGTCAAGCCAAAAATCAGGGCGTAACCACTTTTCAATTGATGGAGAGACTGGCCTGTTCGCCTTCGTTTTTCCCCACCCCGATATGCATGTCATCGTTGGCAAACAGGCGCTCATCCTGGCCAAGCACCAGGGCATGGCCGAGCACCTCGTCCATGTGCTCCACGGGAACGATTTTCATCTGCCGGGTGACCACTTTGGGGATGTCCTTGAGGTCCTTCTCGTTTTCCTTGGGGATCACCACCTTGCGAATCCCGCCCCGGTGGGCGGCCAGCAGCTTCTCCTTGAGCCCGCCAATAGGCAGAACCCGCCCCCGCAATGTAATTTCGCCGGTCATGGCCACATCACGGCGAACCGGACGACGCGTCAGGGCCGACACCAGGGATGTGCACATGGAGATACCGGCCGAAGGACCGTCCTTGGGAATGGCCCCTTCCGGGATATGGATGTGAAGATCCAGTTCCTTATAGAAATTGGTATCGATGCCTAGCCGTTCGGATCGGGAACGCACGAAGCTCACCGCCGCCTGGGCGGATTCCTTCATCACATCCCCCAGTTTTCCGGTAATGTTCAACTTGCCCTTGCCCGGCATGGTCAGCGTTTCCACGCACAGCAGTTCACCGCCCACCTGGGTCCAGGCCAATCCGGTCACCAGGCCGATCTGATCTTTCTCCTCGATCTGGCTGACCTTGAACGGCGGCGGTCCCAGCAGCGTGGTGACGGTGTTGGATGCGATAACGTGTTTTTTATCTTCCTCCTGGTTGACCACCTTGCGGGCCGTCTTGCGGCAGATGGAGGAAATTTCCCGCTCCAGGTTGCGCACGCCCGCCTCGCGGGTGTACCGCTGAATGATTTCGTACAGCGCCGCCCTGGAGAAAGAGATATTTTCCTCTTTCAGACCGTTGGCCGAAATCTGCTTGGGAACCAGAAACTCTTTGGCGATATTGTATTTTTCCAGCTCCGTGTAGCCGGGCAGCCGGATAATCTCCATGCGGTCCTGCAGCGGCAGCGGAATGTCCGGCAGCGTGTTGGCCGTGGTGATGAACAGGATCTCGGAAAGGTCGTAATCCAGATCCAGATAGTGATCGTTGAAGCTGTAATTCTGCTCCGGATCGAGCACTTCCAGAAGCGCCGATGACGGGTCGCCCCGGAAATCCATACTCATCTTGTCCACTTCGTCCAGGCAGAAAACCGGGTTGTTGACCCCCGTCTTTTTCAGGGACTGAATAATCTTGCCGGGCATGGCGCCGATGTAGGTGCGGCGATGGCCCCGGATCTCGGCTTCGTCCCGAACGCCCCCCAGCGACAGACGCACAAACTTGCGCCCCGTGGCCCGGGCCACGGATTTGGCCAGGGATGTTTTGCCCACGCCGGGAGGACCCACCAGGCAGAGAATCGGCCCGCGCAGTTTTTTGACCAGGGTCTGAACGGCCAGGTACTCGAGGATACGCTCCTTGGGTTTTTCCAGGCCGTAGTGGTCTTCATTGAGGATTTTCTCGGCCTCGATCAGGTCGTGGCGGATTTTGCTGCGCTTGAACCACGGAAGGCTGATCATCCAGTCGATGTAATTTCTCACCACCGTGGCTTCGGCCGACATGGGGGTCATGAGCTTGAGCTTCTTCAGCTCCTGACGGGCTTTGGAATTGGCCTCCTTGGACATGCGCTTGCGCTTGATCTTCTTTTCGAGATCCTTAAGCTCGTCAGCCATCTCGTCTTCGGCGCCCATCTCCTTCTTGATGGCCCGCATCTGCTCATTGAGATAGTAATTCTTCTGGGTCTTTTCCATCTGCTCTTTGACCCGGCCTTTGATGCGCTGATCCATCTGGTAGACTTCAATTTCCAGTTTGATCAGCTTGACCAGCAGCGCCAGGCGCTTGCTCAGATCGGTGGTCTCCAGCAGATTCTGCTTGTTTTCCAGCTTAAAGGAGAAATGAGAAGCCACCGAATCGGCCAGTTTGGACGGATCGGAGATGGCCGAAACTTTGGCCAGCAGCTCTTTGGAAATGCTCTTGTTGATGGACGCGTATTCGCTGAAATCGTCGATCACCGCCCGCATCAGGGCCTCGACCTCGACGGCATCACCGGGCTCGTCGGCAAGGGCCTTGAGTTCGACTTCAAAAAATTCCGGATTGGAAACATAGCGCTGAATACTGGCGCGTTGCTTGCCCTCGATCAACGCCTTGACCGTTCCGTCGGGAAGGCGCAGCAGTTGGAGAACGGTTCCGATCACGCCCACGTCGCAGATATCTTTTTCCGTGGGATTGTCCACGCTGGCGTTGCGCTGGGTGGCCAGGAAAATGCGTTTGTCCTTGTTCATGGCGCTGGAAAGCGCACTGACGGATTTGTTTCTTCCGACGAAAAGCGGCGCCACCATGTGCGGGAAGACAACGATGTCTCGCAACGGAAGCAGCGGAAGCGTTTCGCTGGCGATTTCGATTTCCTGGTTCTTGAAAAATTTAGGTATATTTACCATATGTTCGTACTAACCTTTATTGGTTTCGCAACAAGCCGGGGTATTTCCATTTCAGTCGCACCCGCAAAGGCGAAGACACGGTATCGCCGGTCAGTTATGGATAGCGCTAAAGCTTCACTGCGTGCGCCCGCCTGCGCTGGAATGACATGAACGGTAACCGATTTCGAGTCTGTCGAACTTTACTTGGCTCCCCGGTCCATCAGGCCTGTTTCTTGGACGGCTCGAAAAGCAGGATCGGCTCCTCTTTCTTGAGCACGACCTCTTCGCCGATGACACACTCTTTGACGTCATCCTTGGACGGGATGTCGTACATGATGTCCAGCATGCAGGATTCCAGAATGGCCCGCAGCCCACGGGCGCCGGACTTCCGTTTCAGGGCTTCGTCAGCGATGGCCGACAGCGCGCTGTCCGTCAGGCGCAGGTTAACGCCCTCGATTTCAAACAGCTTCTTGTACTGCTTGATCAAGGCGTTCTTGGGCTCGGTGAGAATCCGAACCAGACTTCCGGCGCTGAGTTCGTCCAGGGTGGCGATCACCGGCAGCCGGCCGAGAAATTCGGGAATCAGGCCGAATTTGATCAGGTCTTCGGGCTGCACTTCCTTCAGGGTTTCGCCCAGGCTGCGTTCGGTCTCCTTTTTGACCTTGGCACCGAATCCCATGAGCTTGCTGCCCATGCGCCGGTTGATGATCTGCTCCAGGCCGTTGAAGGTACCGCCGCAAATGAACAGGATGTTGGAGGTGTCCACCTTGACGAAATCCTGCTGGGGATGCTTGCGGCCCCCTTTGGGCGGAACGCTGGCGGTGGTGCCTTCGATAATTTTCAGCAGGGCCTGCTGCACGCCCTCGCCGGACACGTCGCGTGTGATGGAGGGGTTGTCCGACTTGCTGGCGATCTTGTCGATCTCATCGATGTAAACGATGCCCCGTTTGGCCTTTTCCACATCGTAGTCGGCGTTCTGCAGCAGGGAGAGAATGATATTCTCCACGTCCTCACCCACATAGCCGGCCTCGGTGAGGCTGGTGGCGTCGGCAATCGTGAAGGGCACGTTCAGAAAACGGGCCAGGGTCTGGGCCAGCAGGGTTTTTCCGCAGCCGGTGGGACCGATCAGCAGAATGTTGCTTTTCTGGATCTCCACCTCGCCCGAATTGAGGCTCGAGTCCAGCCGCTTGTAGTGGTTGTAGACCGCCACCGCCAGGATCTTCTTGGCCGCGTCCTGCTCGATCACGTAGTCGTCCAGACGATCCTTGATCTCGTGAGGGATCATCAGGTTTTCGAACTCGCCGGCTTCTTTTTCGTTCTCTTCCTCGATGATCTCGCTGCAAAGCTGGATACATTCGTCGCAGATGTAGACTGCCGGCCCGGCGATCAGCTTTTTGACCTCTTTCTGGTTCTTCCCGCAAAAGGAACAGAACAGATTGTCATTGGAATCGTCTTTTTTGGCCATGTTATTCCTCCGATTCGGATATCTTGTCCAGGTCATCCCGGTCGGTGATGACATGGTCGACGATACCGTACGATTTGGCTTCCGCACCGGACATGAAGTTGTCCCGGTCGGTATCCTTCTGGACGTCCTCCATACTCTTGCCGGTATGACGCACCAGGATGTCGTTCAGGGCGTCTTTCATGCGCAGGATCTCCTTGGCCTGGATGGCAATGTCCGACGCCTGGCCCTGGAACCCGCCCATGGGCTGATGAATCATAATCCGCGAGTGGGGCAGTGCATAGCGTTTCTTGTTAGCGCCGGCGGCCAGCAAAAGCGCGCCCATACTGGCGGCCTGGCCGATGCACACCGTGGTCACGTCGGGTTTGATGTACTGCATGGTGTCGTAAACCGCCAGCCCCGAGGTGACAACGCCGCCCGGCGAGTTGATGTACAAATTGATGTCCTTGTCCGGGTCTTCGGATTCGAGGAACAGCATCTGGGCGATCAGCAGGTTGGCCACATCGTCGTTGATGGCGGTACCCAGAAAGATGATGCGGTCTTTCAAAAGCCGGGAGTAGATATCGTAGGCCCGCTCGCCTCTGCTGGTTTGGTCGATGACCATCGGAATTAATGCCACTCTTTGGTCTCCTTTACACCGGATTCAATCCCGTTGCCGCCTGATCATCCAGCGCTGCCGGGTTTGAATCCAATGGCATGAAAAAGTGATTCTGCGTTCCGGCCATAACCTTGAAATGACCGCCAACCGTTTCGGACGAAATCCCTATTCCGAGGCCTCCGGAGCTTCTTTCTCCGGCTCCACGGTTTCGATCTCGTTCCTTTCCATTATAAGCTTAATCGCCTGTTTTTCAAGTAAGGCGTGCTTAAAAAGCTCCAGCTTGTCGCCGCTGTTTCCGTAGATTCCCTTGATCACATCCACCGGTTGGTTGTAGGTGGCGGCCATCTCTTCATAGCCTTTTTCAAGATCCTCATCGGCCAGTTCCATCTTTTCTTGATCGATGATCTTTCCAAGAATCAGTTGGCGCCGCACCTGCTTTTCCGCCGTATCGCGATATTTTTCGGCCAGGCTCTCTTTGGAAATGCCGGCCTCTTCGAAGGTTTTGTTGTGGTACGAAAAGGATCTTTCGGCATCGGAGATGATGCTGTTGAGTTCATATTCCACCATCACATCGGGAACTTCGAATTCGACCTTTTCCAGAATCTGGCTGAAAATCTGTTCGTTGATCTCCTGCTCCTTGCGCTTTTCGTACCCCTGGGTCAGGTTCTCCCGGATCTTTTCCTTGACTTCGTCGATGGTGGTGAATGGCCCGAGCTGCTTGGCCATTTCGTCATCGATCTCCGGCAGCACCTCTTTGCGGATTTCGTTGAGTTTCACTTTGAAGTCCACCGTGTGGCCGGCCAGCTTCTTGTTGAAATAGTCCTCGGGGAAAACCACGGTGATCTCTTTTTCGTCACCGGGATTCATGCCCACAACGCCCTTGTCCATGTCTTCGGAGATGTGGCCGTCTCCGAGCTTGAAGACGAAATTTTCGGTTTTTTTAGTCTCTTCAAAGGGTTTGCCGTCCTTGAAGCCCTCGTAGTCCACCTGCACGAAGTCGCCTTCCTGAGCGGCCCGCGCTTCGTCGATGGGCTCACGCTTGGCCAGGTTCTTCTGCATCATTTTGATCTGGACGTCCACCTCTTCTTCGCTGGCCGCATAGTTGGTTCTCTTCAAGGTCAGCCCCGTGAAATCGATATCGGCGATTTCCGGATGAACTTCAACCTCGGCGTCAAATTGATAGGCACTTTTGGGATCCAGTTCCGGCGGGTCCACCGTCGGCGATCCCACCACCTTCAGCTCGGTTTCCTTGAGCGCGTCCACATAGGCCTTCTGGATCAACTCGCCGGTTACATCGGCATGAACATCCTTTTTATATAGACGTTCGAGAACGTTGCGGGGTGTTTTTCCCGGCCGGAAGCCTTTGACCTTGGCCGTTTTCTTAAGGGTTTTGTATGCATCGTCCAACGCGCGGGTCACGTCCGCTTCGGGAATTTCGATGTGCATCACTTTTTTTACGGAGCTTCGATCTTCAACGGTAACCTTCATAATCTTCCTTTCTGGGGCCTGAACGAAAACATCTTGCGGCAGTATCTTGGTTCAGGTAAAAAATTAAGCGCCCCGACGCGACAGGCATCAGGGCTACGTACAAACCGTTTCCGGCAGAACCGCGACGCCGGGATTAAAATGGTGGCAAGCGTTCACAGGGCACCGCATCTGCTTTGTTCCCGGGCACTTGAAGTATGAACACAATACGTCTGCGTGCCCGGCGCCTCACATCTGCGGCACCCTGTAAACGCTTACTGAGCCTGCAGTTTCAGCACATTGGGCATTTCAACCCCGTGAACGCGCACAAATGGTGCGAGAGGGGAGACTTGAACTCCCACTCTGTCGCCAGAGCTGGATCCTAAGTCCAGTGCGTCTACCAATTCCGCCACTCTCGCATGATTTACCCACAATTATTATGTCGAGTGCATTCCGTAACTTGACAATATCTGCAAATAAACTAAACTTCGCAGGAAAATCAACCAGAAAAAATAATATTGATGGACCTTTGTGTCAAGGATTCCGACTTGTTCACCGTCTCCGCTAAACCGCAGATCGCCTTCGTAAATGTCCTGGCATTGCTTGCTATTGGGTTTCTTCTTTCAATCGCAGCGGTTTACGGCCAGGCCGAACCCGTTCTTGCGGCTACCGTTGTTCTTGATCCCGGCCACGGCGGCAATGACGAAGGGGCGGGAAGCGGCAGTGCCTTTTCGGAAAAGCGTTTCACCCTGGCATTGGCGCAAGCTGTGGCTGCCGCTCTGCCTCCGAAGCACCGCGTTGAACTGACCCGCACTGCCGACATCGATCTGGCTCCGGCAGATCGGGCCGCTTTGGCCAACCACCTGAAGGCGGATCTGATGGTCAGCCTGCACGCTGCTGTGGCCCCGTATTGCAGCGACCCAACCGCCGCCGTCTATGTCCACAATGACGAGCGGCTGGTTATGCCTTCGGGAAAAACCAAGGCGCCGGACAGCGACCCTCCGGCATGGGAAACGCTCCAAATCCGGCACCAGCAAGAAAGCCAGGAGGTTGCCGAAGAGATCCGGATGACATTGGAAGCCAGCGGTTCGTTTGACCATGTGGCGGTTTACAAGGCGCCGCTGATCGCCCTGATGGGCGCCGATCTGCCGGCGGTGCTGCTGGAGGTTGGCTGCATTCATCCGACCATCGCGCTCACCAAGGATCAATACGAACAGCAGGTGAAGGCTTACGCCGGGCCGATTGCCGCAGCCATCGAAATGGCCCTGGACACACTGGCGCCATGACCATCAGCGGCACTCAGCGCTTGCACGTCGAAATAAACAATGGTAAGAGGGCACCAAAAATATCGGGGCGTAGCGCAGTCTGGTAGCGCACCTGCTTTGGGAGCAGGGGGCCGGAGGTTCAAATCCTCTCGCCCCGACCAATTTCCAAAATAAAAACGGGGAATTAGCGAAATTGTTAATTCCCCGTTTTTTGTTATTTTTGGTTTGGGTACCCGTTTGGGTACCCGTTTTGGTGCCTTTATAAATTGGACCAAAAAAAAACCGGCCTCAGGCTTCCCCAGGTCCGGTCGATGCTTTCGCGATGTTAAGGTTGAGAATTCGCCACCCCATCATATCCAACATAAAAACAACACGGGGTTGTCTAAAAATTTGCACCCTCGTGTTCAGTCACTTTTCGCAAATTATTAGTTAGCTTTAGAGCCGTCAAAAACTTTTGCTTGAATTTTTGCATTTTCATTAAATACCAAACTATATTCTGCTTCTAAAAACCTACTTATAACCCTAGAGGCAATGTCAATATACTTATCAGTTACGAAAAAGTAGCCTTTTAACTTTTTCAGATCATAAGTAGTTTTCCATCCCTCAAGATCAAAAAAATCACCCATTGGAGCGATCTTTCCGCTAAAAGTCATTACGGGGCCATGAACTGCCTCATCAAAAGATGGTGCTTTTGGGAAACTAAAATAAATATCATCAATTGAAAAATTTTCGCATCCATCTATTGATCTCATTTCAGCGACAATTTTTTTTCTTAACTCATACCTTGTGCTTGGCAATCCCCGGAGATCCTCTAACAGCCTTCTCCAATTTTTCTTTACAGAATAGTCGGTTGTTAAATTTACGACCGATTCTTTGTTTAAGACGAGACATCGTTTTGGCAAATCACGATTTTTTATTTTGTCCCTAATCTTGTTATACCTATCTGTCGTTCCCACGTTACAGGATGAAAAAAGATCGTAGTCAGTATACTTTAAAAAATCAGTCGGGTGTTCGATATCAATTCTATCGTTCTTCTCATGAAGTAGCTCCATGACTATGTCATGTACCAAAATATCCGAAGCAAGCACTTTTTGGTGATGGTAGACAAATGAAAAAAGCATCATTTTGCTAAATATCATTTGTTCGACAGCGCTCACCCCCCCTTGTTCCATAGCCAACCTACAACCGCTGTCGTCTGCAAATATATGTATTTTATAAAAATAACGTTCTATATCGTATGTAATTTCTAATCCTGCAGTCCGGGCATCCCTGTAAAGATATTCAAGTTTATCAACATCATAAGGACCGTAAATAATATCTTGCAAATAGCGCTTGTCATCTGAAGGTGGTATACCCACAATAATTTTGGATATATCATCCAAACTTGGAACAGATTCAGAATCTGGGAACAACCCAGCAATGTTTTTTTCCCAATACTCTAAAAAATATGGGTTGCTAACAATCAAATATGAAAAAAACTCATGTGGCTTTGCAGATATTTCAACTTCCTTCATTACAGGTTTAACAATGGGACCTAAAGCAATTTCACTTGCATGAGATAAAAAGCAGTGACCAACATCATGCAGCAAACCAGCGAGTCGAACAGTATATATATCACGATTGGAGATCCCAACATCTTTAACCGCTTGAACTTCTGCCTTCTCTTTTAAACGAGTTATGAGTCGACCCGCAAGGATAGTTACTCCCAAAGTATGACAAAACCTGTTATGAACGCCTGAGGGATATGTAAGAAATGCTGACCCTAACTGATGAATCTGACGAAGGCGTTGGCAAAGGGGGGTGTCAAGCAGAGCTATCTCCCAAGGGTAGAATAAACGAGAGCCCCAAAGTGGATCATGAATTACCTTCATTCCTGGCTTTAGGGCTTTGCTTTTAGGAAGTAAGAAATTTTTTAATAGGTCTGTTAGGTGGTCCGAATATTCATCAACAAGTTTGGGTTTGCTCATCATTGATTATTTCGAAGTTTTGATTGAATAGTTCGGCAATTTTGGAAATAGTTTCAATCTCTGGCTTATCTTCTATAGACTCATCTTCACTAAAATTTGCATCAACTCTGAACATAGTCAATGATGGATTTGGGCGTGTTAAAAAACCAGCCTCTTGCAATTCAATAAAGCAATCTGCGATTTCTTTTGAATATTTGTAATCAGGACTTTGTCTGAAGTTAACATCTTCAAATAACGAAGGATAGTCTTTTTTCATGTTGAAAAAAAACTCATGAATCTTCGACAAGGGTGATGAAAATTTCATTCCCCTTTGTGGTAATGACTTAGCCAAAATAGTCAATACGGTATCAAATAAGCTTCTTTCGGGCACATAAGCTGGGAAACGACCTACTTTAGTTTGCATTATTGCCCTCCTTAAGTTAAAATAATTATACAAACTACAACAGAGCGTACTTCACCCTTGCCTCGATAGTGAGGTGAATTTTTAATAAATGGTAACATTTTAGGTAGTTTGAGACAAGAGTCGGTGCGATTCCATTTCGGTTTCATTTGGATTAAACCTATAAAATAAAACGATGTCAATAGTTTTCGTACTTTTGTATACATGCAAAATACATGCTGTGTAGTCAGTTTTTTGATCTAAAAACTTTTTTACTATTTTGCCGCGAAATACGTGACTATCTGATAATTAATTCATATCAACCTACTGTGACAGATCAGGTCACAGCGTCTGGAAAATTTATCAAAAGCCGGCCCAGGCATCGCCCAGGCCGGTTTTTAATTGGTTCCGCCGACTATACAGCCGCGCCATCCAGTAGCGCCGAGACTTCGTCCGCCGTCATTCCCATCGATACAAGTTCCGACGCGGACCGGAACAACCCCGCGATCCGTTCCGCCGTCCATCCCGCCAGTTCAAGATCAAAGACCGCGTCCGCTTCCTTTTCCCCGACGCCATATCGACAAAGGATAGCCCGGTTCCGAAGCCTTAACCGTCGATTCGGCCCTATTTCGCGCTTTTCCATGGTTAAAATCCTTCCGTTTGGGTTGTCTTTCGTCAACAGTCCCAAAAAAAGAACAATTTGTCAACCGATTGATATATTTATGTTTTTCCATTTTTGGTTCCAAATTTGGAAGTTTTTAAATCGGAATTCGGAAGCCGTCGCTATCGGACGGACGGTCCGCCGTCGACTAAAGCGGAAACGAAACCGACCGGGTCCGCGTCGATACATTCGACAACCGCCGCGACGGTTACGCCTGGAACGAAAACCGCCAGGAGTAAAGCCAAGACGCCGGGAAGGTCGGACAGGTCGACCCGGCCGCACCGGTCGGAACTGAACTGGCAAGATTCACATGGAAGGGCTTTATCGTTCCGACGGGCGGCGCGGGTAAGGCAAGCGCTATAATGACGACAAAAGGGGTTCCGGGTCAAAGCGATTCCGCCAAGGCCGTCAAGGCGTTCCGGATTTCGACGCGAAGGATGGTTTCAACCTTTTTTTGATCGCTTTCAGCCGATAGGACCGCCGCCAACCGGTTCGGGATGTTCAACATTGCATCGCGGGTGGTCCTGGCGCATTCAAAGGCGTCCTTTTCGACTTCGGACCGTGGGATAAGGTCGCCCGACTTGGCGTCGTATTCCAGCTTTTTAAGCGCCGCTTTGTAATGTTCATTCAAAGCCCTGCTTCGTGCATAATCGGGGTCCTGGTCGCCAAGCCCGGCGGCCTGGATGGTTTCGCGCATTTCGCTTTCTGGAATGACGGCCACGGATTTTGACGGGTCCAGGTTCCTGCGAAGATCGTCGTCGGCCATATCGGGATCAATCAGGGTCCACTTGCCCTTTTTGGTTATGGCGGCGGCGCTGATTTGGCCGGTCTGGATTAGTACGGAAACACGTTGACGGCTTATTCCGACGTGACGACCGTATTCGGTCATGTTCATAAGCGCCATTGCGGCCCCCCTCGTTTATGGCAACGGAAGTGCAATATTGCGGTCAAACTCATTCCTGGAAGGACGAAACCGACCGAAAACCGCGACCGCCGATATATGCCACAATGTGGTAATTTCAAAAATGCCCCTTTTTTCAGGGTTTTTATACTCAAGCGCAACAGTTTTTTTGCGCTCCTGCGTTCTCAAAGAAAGCGCCTCACTGCCCCGCATGTCGCTTGAACGCTCAGAAGGACCCGCGCCCGGCCCCGGCCTTTCCCTGGACGCAAGGGGAAGCCCAGGAACGGACGCAAATCTAATGAGGATGTCCGGGCCGGGACGGGGGGAATGAAAGGCCCCTGGCGTCGACCCGGACAATAGCGCGACGCCCCACGCGACAAAAACAAAGGCCGCCGGGACCGAAGCCCCGACGGCCCACGAAATGAAATAAAGACTGCCGCTGGCATTGGTTCGTTTTCACCGTTAAAGAATTAAAGCCGCAACCCATCCAGACGAAAGTTGCGGACCACCGTAGGGACCGGACGAACCTTTAAGGGAACCGGATCTGCCAGCCGACCCGGCAATGACGCCCATGGTGGTGAAAAGGCACCCGGAACGTGCCCCAAAAAAGTAGCGCCCCGATGAGAACTCTCCAAAAAACAGGAACCAATTAAATTTTGGGTGTTGGGTATTGGCATCGGGGCGCAAATTGTAAACCTTATCGCAAAGCTTTTTCGACGGCCGTCACGACCTTGAAAGCCGAATCGATTTTCTCGCGGGCCGACTTGACCAATTTGGAACCATATTTTTTCTCAAGGCCGTCCAGTTCGGCATATACCGTATTGCCATAATCCGTGGCATCGGCGACAGCGGATCGAATCTTTTCGACCATATTGGAACGACCGGCATTGCCCATATCGCGGTCAATCGACACTTGATAAAGCTTCAACGATTTTTCCAATTCCTTAGACCTGACAGAACGCCTGTCTTTCAATTTCTTTAGCTTGCCGTTTAAGACGTCGATTTCTTTATCCAGTCGGGCGGACTCGGCGGTAATGCCGTTATGTTCGCTTGATCCTTTGACTTCCTCTTTCAAAGCAAGCTTACAGTTTCGACGCGCGACAATGGCCTGTCCAAGCTTTTCTTCAACGCGAGTAATATTCCAGTCGATGTCATGAATTCGGCCTTCGATTGAAACCACTTCTTCATAACCGCCGTTTAGGCGCGCGGTTTGACTTGTTTTTTCGGCTCTACTCTTTGCCGAACCCGTAAACGAAAAACTTGTCATGTTGCGGACTGAATCGGTAGTTGATCTGTCCATTAGCGCCCCCCCTGGCCGAAGCCCTTAATCAAGCCTTGGCTATAGGCGGCTTGATAATGGCAATAGGCTTCGAAGTCGCCTTCGAATTCGTCGCGAAGCTTGGCGTCGCGATTCCATTCGGCAAGGTACGATTGGCCGTTTTTAAACTTCTCAGCAATGTTTTGATTTTCGGTGGACATTTTCTGATTTCCTTTCAAGATTTCATTTTGTGGTGCGGTTTCACTAAGTTCACGGCGAAGCAAACAATCGACGCAATGCCCGCAATCGCAAGCCGGACGGTCCTGTAAATAAAGCGCGGCGTTCCGGCGTTCCGATTCAAAAAAGCATTTCATCGAATGCCCCCATTGATTCGCGGAACCTTGCTTACCAGTCGCCGCCGGATTTCGTCGTCAAGACGGCGTTTAGCCGCGAGAAGTTTTTCTTCATCGTCGCGGCGACCTTCGTCGATGGCCTGAAGCCAATGCGACAACATTTTTTGACGGGCTTTCATGACAGGATGTTCGACAAGCATGGTTTTCTCCATTCGATGGCCCCATAATATCACCGCCGGGGCCGCCGGTTCAAAACACGCGGCGGTACTACGCGGTACGAAACGGAAAGTTTTTACAGCAAACGTTGATCCAGTTCGGCCGCCATTTCGGCTTCTTTCCGTTCGATAAATTGGACGATACCGCCCCGATGAACACGAAGCCCGCCAACCTTAATCACCGGCCCAAGTTCGCCATCCCGAATTAAATCATAGGCAAGGGTCCGACCGATCCCGAATAAATCCATGATCTGTTGTGGTGTCCAGTACTGGCGCTTATGGATGGTATTGGGTTTCATCGCCGCCGCCCCTTGGAAAGCGCCCCGCCCGGAACATCCAGCCATTTTTCTTGATACATACCCCAGTCCGGACGCTTCACGACTTGGCCGTCATCGAGCAGTTTTTTAGCCAAGGCTTCGAGTTTTTTTCTGGTGAACGCTTGGAATTCGGGCGGAAGCTCATCTCTCCGCCCGAACAAGCCGCTTTTTCGACCGCTATAGGTGAAGGGCTTGTTCAGGGCCGCCGTCTTCGCTATGGCCTGTCTCAGTTCGCTGAGAAGATGCTTTTCATTCGGTGGCTTGACGGGGGCGTTGTTTTCAACATCCTCTTTGATCTTTTGAAGGAAGGCTTCGAACGATTCGATAATGCCGATTATTTCCGGGCCGTAATTCTTAGATATAGTCATTTCCTATTTCTCCTTTGGTGGTCGTCAGCATGGCCGCGAAGCGGCCCTTCTATTAATAACCCAGGGGGACGGGCGGGACAGGAACCGCCCCGGCCCCCGGCCGGGTTATTAATAGAAGCTTCTTTTTAAAGCTTCTATTAATAACTTCGTGGCTCGCTCCGATACAGGTGGGTGGCTCGCTCTGATACAGGTAGGTGGATCGCTCCGATACAGGTTCGCGAAAACCTGTATCACTCCGATACGGGTTTTGCCTTCGTTCCCGAAGTCCGTTCCCGGATAAAACCTGTATCGCTCCGATACGGGTTTGAAGTTGGTGGGCGGCCCTTATTTTCATTCGTCACCCCCCTTCTTTTTCTTCCTGGCGGTCTTGTTGCTTGGTGCAAAAATAGACCGATAGGCAAGGCCGGGAACGATAGGATAAATTATCGGGGCAACGCCGTTGCCGAAGTGTTCCAATTCAACCAACCCCCTGTTTGCAAGATTGTCCCGGTTCCGACGCCAAGTCATTCTTGACATGGTTGAAAAAGCGGCGGCCCGGCACGGACCCGGCCAGCATTCGAACGTCCATGGACCAATAAGGGCCGATTTAATAACGGCCGCAACAACGACTTTCAGCCGCTCGTAGTCCCTGCCATCGACGCTCATGGCTACAAGAAAATTTTCTATACCCCTCCATTTTTCCACAAAGGCGTTGCAACGCCTTTGTGGAATTTTTCGCAACTGTTGGAATGATCGCGCTCGCTGGATAGCAAATTGCCGTTTTCGGAGGAATTCCGAGCTCGGTCAGACTGGAAACTCGGGGTGACTGCGGGGGTGCTAATTCGATCTAACCAGGAATAACAGGCCAATACCGGGTGCGGGATGCGCTGCGAGTTGACATAATGTTAGTTTAGTGTCGATCCATAAATGGTAATTTTCAGAGCCGAGTCGCAAAAAAATAGAGTGGTAAAATCCTCGGCAGGATTTTTCTCACCATCGCTACATCGGTTTGTGGCTAATTTACCGAAATCGGCTTAATGCAAGCGCACTTGTTCAACCAGTTTTCACGATGCGGAATCGATTAAGGTCTCAAGTGGCTGTTTTTCCCCTGGCGATGGTCAGCAGGTTGGCGGCCACAATCGAAGACCAAACATAGGATTTAAACGAGTCCCATCCTTTCCAGGTACAGCGGGTCAGGCCAAGGCAACGCTTCAGCCAGGAGATACCGGATTCAATACCCGCTCGAAAGCGGCGCAATCGACGATACACATATTGGCTGCGGCACATGTCGGTTTCAGATAGACCTCGTTTCTTGGCAAAGCAGACGTCTTTGATCTTACGCGATTGGGCTCGCTTCAAGTTTTCCTTGGATGCAAAACCGCCGTCGAAGCTGGCCTTGAGGGGATAGCGGCCATAAATTTGTTTTTGCCGCTCAAGCATCGGTATCGTCAGGTCGGCGTCGGCCGGATTGCCTTCGGTGATGACACAGTCCAAAATAAGGTTCGACGCGCCTCCGGTCAGACAGATTTTGTGACCAAACAGCGTATCGCGCCTATCCTTGACGATGATATCGGTATGTGGCTCGAACAACGATACTACTTTGTCTTTGGCATCGACCGTTTCTCCATGAAGAACCCGGCGTTCGGTCTGGTGGATCACCCTGCGGGTCAGATCGACAAAATGTTCGATCTGGAAGCCAATCGTCATGACCAGCGGGTCGCAGGTCGCACCGGCATTGATCGCAGCGACTGCCTTATGAGCGTACCCAACCACTTTGCGACTGGTTTTGAGCAGGTCCACATAGGCAACCTTACGCTTGTTTTTCCGTTTGGCATTCATCACCGCCAGCATCCGTCGTTTGGCAACACGGGTATGGTTATGGAAGTCAGGAACTGTGATCCCCGATTCATCCCGGAAGCGCTTCAGCAGCCTCGTCAACACGCGAACACCATCCCACAGCAGGTTGGAGTCGGTGGGATGATGGATGTGAGTTTCAACGCACGTGCAATCGACCCGGACCTGTCGGCCCTTTTCAATGCCCTTTTGCTTCGCATATCCCAAAAGATCCGCATTGATCAGTTCCCAGGTGGCGTCCGATATGCCTTTGATATTTTTGTTCAGGGCGGATTTTTTGTATCCCTTGTCGGCGATACCGATCCGGCAGAACCAACTCAATGCCTGCGAATCGACAATATGAAATGCCAGTTCATCATACGTAAAACCGAAAAGGATTTTGACGATAGCACAACGCAGTACCTGGTCGGCGCTCATGCCGTCAGCCCCAGTTCGATAGGCCACCAGCTTGCCCTTGTTCAAATCTTGAAGAACGCGATCACAGATGATAGGGTGAGCATCGATGATACCACTGATAGCTGTAAGTTCTTTTGCTTGGGCGTGGTCTTTGATCTGAGGCATCAGGGGCATCTGTTTTTGCCATTTTTCGCGCATTTTGTGATCGGCTCCTTTCTTTCTTTTGTAGTGATATTGGTTGTTTGGCGACTTTCAATATACTACAAAGAGAAGAGAAAAACCACTACAAAATGCGCGTTTCTTATTTATTACAGGTAGTTATTCCTGTGGATGAGCACTAGTTTAACATGATGTGTAATATCAGAAAAAAGGATTTAATCATCTCAAATGAGGGCAATGGAGCGCTTTTCAGGAGACAGCTTTGCCGTAAACAAAAAATTTTCCCCATGGACTGTCTCTCTAACGATACGACCCATACGAAAATAGCCTTTCTTTTTTCTGTGGTGGGTCGGTGGATTCAACTGACTGGACAGAGCGGACATTTGTCGGATACTGGTCTGATAAAAAAATTCCAAAGTGAAAGTATATTTTAGCTCGGCAGGAAACGATATGGGAAACGGTGCTTAAAGCCTCAAAATAGGGAAAAGGCGTTCCTATTTATATCATATGATTACAATATGTTATAAATTCTCATCGGAAATTGACAAATCATCGTGTAAAAACACAGGATATTGACAAAATTCGTTAGAGGCCATTGCCATTTTTCGTTGTGACTCCGTCAATATCTTCAATGATTTCAAGCCCCCCATTGACATGATTCGTTGTGACCTACAAAAAGATAACGGGAGGTTAGCAATCTTGCTAATTTTCCCGTTTTTCGTTATTTTCCTTTGGGGTACAATATGGGGTACAAAAAACAGGGTCTTTATCAACCTGTGTTGTCAATTTGCTATGGTAAGCGGTCGATGTATTGAACATCTGTCATGACACATTGGATAACGCCTTTTTCCAAAGAAGGGTACAATTCAGCAAAAGGTATTTTAAATGGCTTTCCACCTGCTGCGGTGACGACTTCCTGTAGTATATCTGGATTGTCGGCCTCTTTAAGAGAAACGATTCGCACCCTTTTATCTTTTAAATCTTCTAGTTCATGTACCCAGCGGTCACAAAAAACAACTGTCTCTTTGCAGATGTCGCAAGCGCTAAAGCTCAAGCCGTCAGGATGAAAAAACCGCGACTTTTTCGTAAGGGTTATGATTTGTGTGTTTTTTATTCCAAGTGCGTCTTTAGCTCGCCATTGTCGTAATGACACCGGCAGGCCCCAATTTTTTAATATTGCTGTCATGCTATCGATCCTTAGGGCAATGCCATCGTTTAAATTGGATCTTTTTATCATTCCGATTAGCTTCAAGTCCGTGGTAAACAATGCACCGCCAGATGAGCCAGGGGGAAGGTTTGTCGCTTCGAACTCATAATCGGCAAGGCGCTTTTTTTTAAATTTAAAGGGTATGGCGTTCAAGGACCATTTTTGGCCTTTTTCATGCGTGATGGCATGAAGGCTATCGCCCCACGCCATATCGGTATTTTCATCTATGATCGCAAACGGAAAAAGCTGCCTTGTCAGCCCCAACGATTCTGCATGGGTCACTACAAGCACGGCAAGGTCGGTCTCTTTGGCTTCCCGGTAGTCCGAAAGCAATTTGGCGGTGAATTTTTCGCCTGGCAGCTGAGAAAACTCCACTTTAATATTGTGAGCATCTTCAACAGCCGATTCACCCGAAAAATTGGGATCTTTTCTAACAATATGGCGTGCTGTTGCTATATATAGCCGGTTATTAGCTGCGCCAAACACGATACCGGTTCCTACACAAGGAGCATCTTTGAACTCACCGCTGATCATAGCGACAATTTTCTTTGCCTGTTTTACTCGCCTTTCTGAGTTCAAGGCACTATCGGCTCGAACATCGGCTTTTGCTATGCACAGCAAAATGACTGCCGCAAACAAAACAGTTTTAAAAATATTGCGGGCACATGTTCGACAAATCATATCAAAATCCTTTCCACCACTTTATGGCTGTATAGACAATGCCAAATACATAAAGGCTCGAAAACCATAGCAAAGCCATCGCTTTTTGAGACTTTGCCAATTCCAGCAGTGTAGGCATTAGGTTTAACGCGTTGGCTTTCTCGCCCAAATATAGCTCGCGAGTGGTGCCATGAAATAAAGCACGAAGGTGCTGCGCTTCGGTTTTGACCAGACGGACTGTGCCCGAAACCAAATCAAGTTGCAGATTTTCACCATAGCGCAAACTAAGCTTTTCACCTTTTAATTCTTCAAGATAAAGGTCTCCAGCTACAATTGAAGATCGCCATGAAAAGACAGGATGTGAAGTTTCACTAAGGTTTTCCCTCTTGGATAACGAAAGATAATCTATAGCAAGTTGCTCTATAACAAGATCATTTATGCCTTTGCTTACCATAAATTGCAATTTGAACCCGGATGGATGCCATAAGAATTGGGGCAAAACAGGATCGCTGTATACCATTTTAGATTCTGCCTCAGCATAACGAACAGCTATTTCGCCTTGGATACTTAGAGAAATCTCACTTTTTATCGGCTTATTGTTTTGATTATATATTTTTAAAATCCACTGGTCTTTTTCACGCATCAATTCAATGGTATCTTCTTTAGCCACGACTACTTTGTTGAGTACTATATTATTCGCAGTGGAATTTGGTGTAGCAGAATTATGTTGAAAATTGAGCATGGGTTGGCTTAATTCGAGTATTTTTTGGTTGGCTTGTGGAGGAAAAAATGCTCTTTGAATCCCTGAAAGTGATGCACTTTCTATCGCAATAGGAGATGAAATTATTTGACTTTTTGAAATTGGACTAAAGCTCAGGCCAGATAATAACAGGTCGGCATCGATTCTGGTATCGCCGACATTTATAAATAATAGGGCGCTAATTATGACGAGAACAGAAAGAAAGACAGTCAGTATAAACCATGGATTACGCTTGTCTTCTTTTTGATTAAAGGTATTGCAGATAGTCTTAAGATTTAGTATACGTTCGATTTGCTCATCACTTATTTTTTCTCCATTCGACAGATTATCGCATAATTGTTTTAAATGTTTTTCAACCATTTGCTCAATAGGACACAAATTAAAATTCTTATGGCTTTTTGCTTTCAGTCGTGAAAAAACCATATAATCTCACCTGTCGGAAGATGATCAGATCCATAAAAAGCATTTATCTGAAACTGATAGTACCCAGTTTGCATACCACCTTCTATATTGATGATTATCAATTCATCTGGCCCTTTAAATTTCGCCACCGGCTTTGATTGGTGAAAATAATGAATGGGAAAACCGCTTTGTTGATCCACCGAAGCTAAGCTGTAAGTTATATCATATAAATAGTAATCTGATTTAAACACCAGTTTATAGGTATTGGGAACCGTAGAGGAAATCTTTATCGGGTAATAAATTTCTTTTTCAGTATTTCCCTTGGCCAATATAGTTCGGCAAACGATACCTATCTCTTTTGCTTCTATATTGAGAGCATAAATAAACCCCAAGGGCCAGTTATATTTCCCTGGATTTTTATCCATTATTTTGTCCATCTGATAGCTGTCAGAGTATGGATAATTCAGTACATACCCGCTAAGATGTACCGGATCGCTATTTTGGTTGCTCCACTTTAGCGGCAGGCTTTCAGGTCGTTCATGTAAAGTCGAATCAGCAGGCTGGCAGAATGAGACCAAATATAAGGAACCTTTTTTTGGTTTTTCATACAGACCTTCGCACCTGCCACCTCTTTCTTTATAGCGTAGTGGATTTTCACCTGGTGATATCAGCGATCGTACACAGTTGGTATCGCTTGCTGCGGGTTTAACTGCAATAAATTGAAAAAACAAAACCACAAAAATGGCAAACTGAATGAAAAGATTATTTTTCATCGCTTTACCTATTCTGTACAATATTAAGAAAGACAAGGGGCTACAAATATAAACGGTCTGAATGCTAATTATTATCTCATAGCATCAACTTTTTTGTAAAGACTCATCAGCTTTTTACATGGCTGACCATACTTGGGCGAGTCGGGGACGCCATCAATCTTCTAAGTCTAAGATTTTAAATTTAAAAGAAAAAAAATCCGGGCATACCTTTCCTTTCCAGAAAGGCAGTCTGGATGGTTCGATTAAAAAATCGCTCGTGACAGGAGCGACCCGTTTTTGGGCAGAGCGGGTATCGATAGGATATTGGTCGGAAATTGACAAATCATCATGTAAAATCAAAGGGTATTGACATAGTTTATAGAGGTCATTGACATTATTCGTTGTGACCTACAGCGATCAATACCCGAACATTCGCCTTTCAAACATCCTTGCAAGCGTCGGCACCTGCAAAGTCTTTTTTCATGCCATGAAGTTTGTGCAACCGGGCTGAATCTTGAGAGGCGGTCTCACCTTTCGCATCTTGACATATAGTTCGAGATCGAACTATTATCACCTCATGGACTTCGAAACCGACATCATCATTTCCCTGATTTCAAGAATCAGGGAAAAAGCCAACCGGTTCATCACGGCGGAACTTTCCGCCCGAAAGCTTAACGGCCTCAAACCCATCCACGGCGATCTTCTTCTGGCCTTGTTTACCAGCGACCGCCCCACGATGAAAGAGCTTGCTGACCGGGTGGACCGGACAAAATCCACGGTCACTAACTTGGTGGACAAGCTGGTACAATT
Organism: Desulfosarcina widdelii; assembly: GCF_009688965.1. Lineage (GTDB taxonomy): Bacteria > Desulfobacterota > Desulfobacteria > Desulfobacterales > Desulfosarcinaceae > Desulfosarcina > Desulfosarcina widdelii. Next base: position 3,420,533 of record NZ_AP021875.1, read on the forward strand.
GGGTTTTGTGGTTAAAACCCGGGACAACGAGGATTCAAGGGTATTCCACGTTTCTTTGACCCAGGAAGGAAAAGCCCTGAAGCCTCATCTGATCGATATCAGCCGCAAACTTATTGACCGCGTCTACAAGGATACGCCGGAGGAAGAGAGAAAACAGGTGGTTCGTATTCTAAAGCAGATTAATGATCGCTGGCCGCGGTAAAAATTTTCACCATATAGTTCGACATCGAACTATATTACCCCGGAAAGGAGGACGTTTTGACCCTTATCGAAAGACTGACCCGTCACGAAATCAAGGAACTGATCTGCAAATGCTGGATGACCCATGATGCCATGTGGTTTGCCAATACCCTTTTCACCCAAGGCGTTGACCAGGCGAACCAGTTGAACCGGGCGGCCATTAAATCCATGGTGGATGTCGAAATTGGGCGGTTTCTGAAAACCATGAACCTGTCTCGGGATCAGATAAAAAGCTTTGAGGGATTCAAGGCCTTTTTCCAGAATGTCCGGGAATTGCTGATTCCGGATTTCATGAATGTGACCATCGGTTTCGATGCACCGGATACCATATTCTGGCACTTCAATGAAAAAGGGTGTTTTGCCTACAATGGAGTGAAACGCCTGGAAGTGGAAAACCAATACCGATGCGGCGTTCTTTATCGCATTCAATGCTGGCTCACCTGCCTTGACATCCCCTTTGAAATGAACCCTGTACTTAAAAACTGCCTCATGGCCGAACAGGGCCGCTGCCAGGGGCACTTTAAATGTAGTTTCAATGAGCAGGTGTAAATTTACAGCGCCCTTCGACCTGGCTCACTATGGGATATTTTGGATTCAACCATCCAAGGCAGACCTGACGGCAAGTTCTCAATCATGAACCCGCAAAATCGGACAGCGCCTCGCCGTCAAGTCGGTAGAGAACCCAATCGTTTTGCGGCGTTGCATGGATGCTTCGATAAAATTGGATGGCTGGTTCGTTCCAGTCCAGCACGCTCCATTCAAAACGGCCGCAACCCTGGTCGACAGCCAATTTGGCCAGATAGCGCAGCGCGGCCTTTCCAGCGCCGCACCCTCTGTGTTTCCGGGTGATGTACAAGTCTTCGAGGTACAATCCGTTTTTCCCCAACCAGGTCGAGTAATTATAGAAGAAAACGGCATATCCGACGGGTTCATCGTCCAGGGAAACGATCAGGGCTTTCGCGCTGGCACCCTCGGACAGCAAGGATTCGCGTAACCCGTCAACGGTGGCCACGACGTCATTTTCCATTTTTTCATAAACGGCCAGTTCTTTGACAAAACCGAGGATCAAGCCTGCATCTTCGGATGTTGCCTTCCGAATAACGATCTTTCCCATTCTAACCTCCGACATTATAGGATATCTTTCGACCAAACGGTGTCATTAGCATATTCCGATGGAAATTCCAGAATACATTCTGTTCAGAGCTGGAAAATCAGGAATTCGTCAAGGCGACTTGTGATGAAGGACATCGCAAAAAAAGGGGAAGCCGGGCCGCCATTCGGCAGTCCGGCTTAATGAAGAGGAGGAGGCCAACACGGTGGTCCGGTTCAGTGACGCCGTGTTAAAATCCGATATGCAGGCTTAACCTTGCCGGGGAATGATCTCAACATTACCGGATGGTCATGTTGGGTTTCGGAAAAAGCAGCGATTTGGCGCAATCACGGAGGAAAATTTTCGCGTTGAAATAGCCGGAGGTTCTATATAAGGCGGGAATTTAATATAACTTCAAAATCTCGTTCGTGAAACGCAGGGCTTCGCTCGCGGTGGCGCTTAATCTGAAACCCGTCCGATATTTATTCGGGGTATGGGGGATGCAATAAACGGTTTCCGCCATGGTTTCCACGTTTAATCCGCCGCCGACAGAAGCTCTGATTTTAACGGATTTTGCATGAATCGCTTCGGACGCCTCAACCATCATTCCATTGGGGCTGATATTCAGGGCGGTTCCCACACCTTGACGGTCTATTTCGCCCTCGGAAGTCATGCATGTGTAAATGATCGGATGCTCGATCCTGACTCTTTTATATTCACGCATTTTCAGACAGTCACACCAAATTTTCTTTTTTATTAATGCATTAAGGTTTTTTATGCCTTTTTATGGCAGACAATGGAGAGGCTGACAAGTCAAATTTCGGTTAGATGGTGCTATGTAATCCATTTGCGGTTCACCTTTTACAAAAGTCTAATTTGACATTGAATTACTATGCGATCATTCTTTAGCGAAATGAATAATCGCAAATCTCAGGTCCACACACAAGGACAGGGCACTAAAGGATCCTATGAATAATTTTACTAAAATTTTAGCAACCATCGGTCCAGCCACATGCCAACCGGAAACGATCCGGAAGCTATTCGATGCCGGGATAAATGCGATCCGCATCAACATGTCGCATGGAGACCGATCTTCGCAAACCGAATATATTCAAAATATCAGGAAGCTTAACGACAACTTTCCCATCCTGATCGATACCAAGGGACCGGAGATCAGAACCGGAAAGATTCTCAACAATGCCGTGGATGTTGGCGTTGGTTCAACATTGCGTTTGATCGAATCCGAAACCCAGATGGAACCCGATACGATACCTGTCGATTATCCGCATCTGGATGAAATTCCCGTTGGAACCCGCATTCTTTTCGATGACGGACTGGTCGAATCGGAAGTTGTAAAACAGGAAGGCAACGCGTTGTTCGTCCGGGTGATCAATGACGGTCCCATTGGGACGGGTAAAAAGGTAACCATTCAAGGCTACCGCGTTCAATTGCCTTTTCTCACGGAGCGCGACAAGCAAGACATCCAATTTGCCGTAGAGAAGAAAATTCGTTTAATGGCCGTATCTTTCGTTCGCAGCGCCGATGACATCAAGTCCCTCAAATCATATCTGGCCGCACTGGGGACGACGATGATGCTCTTCTCTAAAATCGAAACGGGTGAGGCCGTTGCCAATCTGGAAGAGATTCTGGAAGAATCCGATGGGATCATGGTCGCCAGGGGAGACCTGGGCGTTGAACTTCCGCTTCAGGAAGTTCCCGAGATTCAAAACAGAATCATCAAACAATGCAATCAGGCCGGCAAACCGGTTATCGTTGCCACTCAGATGTTGGAATCCATGCGCGAAAACGCGCGTCCGACACGTGCCGAGGTCAACGATGTTGCCCATGCCATATTACAGGGTGCAGACGCCATTATGTTGAGCGCGGAAACCGCAACGGGGAAATATCCCATCCGCTCGGTTGAAATGATGCGCCTCATCTCGAATCAGTATGAGAAACAGGTGAGCGGCATCATCAAAAAATATCGAAGAAAGGAAGAGGTGGGGCGGACCGGCATTGCTCAATACATCGCCAAAGCGGCCTATCACGCTTCCGAGGAGCTTGGCGCCAAGGCGATTCTGACGCCGACAGAATCCGGTTTTACGGCCAGAAATGTCTCACGCTTCAAACCCAAATGCCCGATTTTAGCGAGCACCAGAGATTCCATCGTTGTCCAGCTATTGCACCTGGTTTGGGGTGTGTTTCCAAGGCTGGATATAGACGCAACCCTGGACCTGAATCACTATGCCATGTCTTATCAACTCATTGAGCACTATTACAAAACCGGTATTCTTTCCGAACAGGATCGAATTATCATTATTTCGGGCAGCAACCTGATGACCAAAAGAGGAACCAATCTGCTTGAAGTGTATTCGGTTAAAGACATTATCGAGGATGGACTGACCGGGAAATCCGACGCATAATTTTCTGCCTTCGAAAAAAATACGAAAGCAGCCGGTGATTTTTATAAAAATCGCCGGCTGCTGTAGTCAAAAAATGGCCCTTAAATTTTCTCGATCCTCGTTTTTATGTACTTGAGCAGGGGGGTCCCTCCCATTTCCTCAGAGATGTTGGGCTTTTGAATGCCGGGTGGATTCTGCCCGCCGAATTGGGGGAACTTGGGATCGCCCTCCAGCCCCCGCAAGTGACCGAAACCACCGGCGGCGCCCAATATACCGGGCATGATATCGTAAGTGGGATGCGCTGTCATCTCCACCTGTCCCCATGGGGACTTGAGCCTGACCCGGTCACCTTCGGAAATTTGAAGATCATGGGCATCCATCTTGTTGATCCACAAGGGATTCGAACTCATTGACTTCATAAGCGCCCAGTCGCTGAATGTGGAAGAGTGCTCATGCTCGAAAATACGGAAATTCCCGAAGTGAAACGGATAGGTGGCATCGGTGGCCAGGTCTGGCGGACCGTCATGATAGTTGGGCAGCGGATCCACACCTTTTTCCTGGGCTACCGGGTTGACAAAATTGTACTTTCCGGTTTTAGTATTGCCCGATGAGCCATATCCCTCCGGTGGATTGAGAGAGCCCCACTTTTTGTATTTATAGTAGGATGCTTCGTCCGTAATCACATAGCCTTTCTTCTTCAACTGGTCCAGAGTGCATGGCAATCCGTCCAACTGGTTTTCAAACGCTTCCTCGATGGTTTTCCATGGGAAAAAGTGGCCCAATCCCATCCGGTCAGCCAGTTCCATGGTGATCCAGTACATGGACTTGGATTGATACAGCGGTGGGATCACCTCGGCCCAATAACTAATCTGGGCTTCATACAGCCAGTCGGGTTTGATCTGGCTCTGCTCAAGCCAGGTGGCGTCCGGCAGAACAACATCACACAAAAGCGCTGTATTGCACATGAAGGCGTCAATACAGACCTTGAATTTCATCTTATTGATCGCTTCGGTGATTGCTTCCTGGTTTCCCCAACTCAGCACCGGATCGCCAAAATAGCAGATCATCCCCTCAAGCTTACCGGAATCGACATCATCAAGCAGGTAGGCAGGGGCCCACCCGGACCACATGCCCAGTTTGTTCAATTTGGGCGCGTTGCCTTTGGGTGGCTTTTCCTGGCCTTTGCCCCAGGCAGGCTTAAGCTTGCGTTTGAATGGCAGCGAAGGACCGCCCGGCGCATCGAATGTGCCGCACAGCCCGTTCAATGCCTGGAGAGCAGCGGTAGCATACATACCGTTGGGAACCTGGGCCAGTCCTGTCCACGACATGGCGCCCTTGGCCGTCGATTTGGCGAATTCAAGGGCAATGCGCTCGATGGTTTCAGCCGGAACACCGCTGATTCGGGAAGCCCAAGTCGGTGTTTTGGGGGTATCGTCGTCTTCCCCCATCACTCGCTTTTTGAACTCTTCGAATCCGGTCGTCCAATTCGCCACGAAATCCCTGTCGTAAAGCCCGTTTTTAATGATGACATGGCACATGGCAAGAGCGACCGCCGCATCCGTGGACGGCTTGATTGGGATCCATTCCGTTGCCAGGGCCGCCGTTTCAGAACGCCTCGGGTCCAGCACCACCAGTTTGGCTCCCCGGGCAACAGCCGCTTTTAGCTGGGCCGTTTTTCTCTGACCATAGGAGGTAGACAGTTCGTTCATCCCGAAATGGAGAATGTAGTCCGCCTCCTGGTAATTGATCCATGGCCGCTTGTCGCTCAGGTTATGCTCGTTGGACATGCGGTTGGCGTTGTCGCACATGGGGCGATGGGTGGTCTTGGGGCATCCCAGATGATCGAAAAGCGCTTCATGGATCCAATTGGTAAAGTCATTGCCCCGCATGTACCCGATCCGGTTCGGATCCAACGATTTAAAATCTGCGACGACTTTATCGAGTGCTTCATCCCACGAAGCTTTTCGAAAACGACCATTTTCCTTGATTAGCGGCGATTTAAGTCGGTAGGCCGAATAGACGTGGTGCCTTGCAGATGCGCCCTTGGGGCAAAGCCGCCCGCCACCTTTAATATCTCCCTGCAATCCTGCTGTGGACATCAACACCCCATCCTTGAGCTTGGCGGTCATCCCGCACAGCGCCCCGCAGGCGTAGCAATGGGTCGGCACGGTCCGGGCCGGAAGAGGATCGATCGCTCCCGGTTTCAAAAGAAAGGACTCTTTTGCCAGAGGCAAAAGTCTAAACACCTTGCCGAGTTCAATCAAATCGGCTGCCGGGTCCACGGGTGCCACTTCCTCACGGGGAACGGATTCCAAGTGGGCCACATACAGATACGCTAGGGTCAGTTCCGCAAAAGCTTTGTAAAAACCGGACTTGTCGGCGGAATGAAGAACAGCACAAAATTCCGTTCGCCAAGCCATATGCCGCCGTCCGAAATCCTTGCGGGTTTCTGCTGCGGACCTGTCGCCGACCTCCTCCCGCCGGTTCAGTTCGGCCAGAAAATCAAATTCGACGGAGATGTGATCTTCCGGCTCCGGATACTGCGGATCTTTGTGAAGGCTATGTTTTCTTAAAGATTCCCTCATCTGAAAAACCGTCTCGCCGTAAAGTGTAGGTTCCCTGTCCGCGTAAAACGATTCATAAGGAATAACCGGGTTGTCGCCGGCATTGAGAAAAAGATCCGCATATTCGTATTTCAGGTTCTGGAAGGTATCTATTCCTGCGCTGTCCATGAACTCGAACAGCACATGTGTACCATGGCGCATCTCTTTTGAATAAAATCGTCCCGATGCATCCTTCAGGGCTTCCAGGAAAGCCTCGCTTTTTAGGGCCTTGTATAGTTCTTCACTGATCTCGTCCGCGAAAATAGTAGCCAGAAATCGCTGAATGGTAAATCTTGCTGCGGCAAGTTCTTTGGTTTCCATGGTCTGCTCCATAATGATTGGATGGATTAAACGTTAAGGCTGCCTTTAATGGTGCTCTTCCCTTTCAAAAGGGCGCGTTTGAGACAGGCGTCCAATTCTTCCCTGACGATCGGCTTGAACAGAAACGAACAGGGGGCAAGCCTGAGCGCCCGGCGGACTTCCATAATGTCGGGAGCATCACAAAAGATCACCACCTTGAAATTAGGGGATATCTCCCGTAAATGTTTGATCATGTCGATGCCTTCAGCATTTGATAAAAGCGCGATATCCACTTTGTTTTCCCGGGCAAAATCGATCGTTTCTCCGGGATCGTTGAATGTTGCGACATCGTGCCCCAAGGAAGACACTACATCCCAGTTCATTGCCAGATCGGAATCGTAGGCCAGTATTTGAGCCATAGTTCACCTCCTGAAATAAATTCGTTAGAGTCCTTGTACGACAGAATCATTTTCCATCAGTTGCAAAACTATTTATTTTACATCATCTTCCAAAATCACATGATCAGGCAATCAAGCGGCTGGCGCGCCAGAGGAGATCGTCACCATGCATTATTTCCGGCACCGGCGACGGGTGATAAATGAATATATTCGAAAGCGTTTTTAGACGCATCTGTATAGAGCATTATCCCATAACTCGTAATTATTGGTCTTTTCCGGTAATGTCAAGAAAAACCAAGAATGACATCATAACGTTGTCCGTTCGCATCATTTTGATTTCAGTTTGTTTTCGTACATCTTTTTCCTGTTGATGACGTCGGTGGTCATAACGGGGGAGAAGTTACCGGAAGGGGGCGGGGTGCCGGAAAAATAAACAAGCCCGGAAATCCGATTTCATCATACCGAATCGGATTTCCGGGCGGCAGGGATAGCAATCGGTTTGCTATTCTGCTTCCTTTAGCATATTGAACGGGAAATCAGGCACATGAAAAAATCCGTGGAAATTTCGCCGGGACAGCAGCGGCTCTTTCAGGATCAGTCCGGTCGCTGCGTCCTTCTTCACAAGACCGGTATCGCCGTGTCTTTCTGGCTGACTGAAGACAACGCCGTGCATGTGGTGGACCGGATCGAGGGAATCGACTTTAAAAAGACCGGCAGCCAGTTGATACGCGAAGGATGGAAATGCATCGGACCGGGAATGGACTATGCCTGGCTGATAGAAAAAACGTAAGCGCTCACAGGGTACCGAATCTGATTTGTTCCCGGGCGCTTGAAGGTTGACCAAACCGTCTGCGTGCCCGGTGCCTCACAGCTGCGGCACCCTGCAGACGCTTACTGATCAGGCAGCTGTGGCACATTAGGCATTTCAACCCCGTGAACGGGTAAAAAAAAACGGATGGGCAATGGGGCGTTTAGTGAAACGCCATGGCAAGGCCAGGGCAAGAGCCCTTTTCGAAGACGCCGGTCCCATGCAAACCGGCTAATCGGGCCTGCAGACGTCCTGCCCGAGGTTTTCGAGAACGGAAAGTTTTTTGTCGGCAGGCGTTTGTTTGATGCGATATTCCAGCTTGAGTGCATCGCTTTTGGTCATGCCGGCGCTGGCGGCCAGAAGCTTCACCGGTCTGCGGGATCGGGTGTATTTGGCACCGGTTCCCTGGTTATGGCACTCCAGCCGTTTTTCCAGATCGCTGCTGATCCCGCAATACAGTGAATGATCGCTGCACCGGACCAGGTATACGACCCAATTCTTCTCCAGTTTCGACAAGCGATGCGCTCCTTTGGTTTCCTGGCCGGCTTCAAGATCCGTTGAATCCTGACTGATGGATATCGCCATTTTGGGCTTGCGCTATAACGACGGTCAACGTTAAATTTTTTTGGGTCAGACCTTTTATAGCACATCCGCTTTGCGTTTTAACTCATCGAACCTTCGACGTCCACAATTCACCAGGGAGGCGATCCGTGAAACAGTTCACTCATGCCTGGCTGGCGTTTACGGCTATCAAACGCCTGGAGAATGCCAGTTTGACCGACAACAACCGAACCATTGCCGACGACCTGATCCGCTGGTTCAAGAACAACAAGGACGGCGTGATCCGGGGTGCCTGGTACCCGGATTCGGTTATAAAAGACAACGCCAACAGCCATGTCCTCAAATTTACCCCGGCAGCGGCCGGCGACAGCCGGTTCAAGGAGCTGCCCAGCACCAGCCTCATGCGCGATTACCGTACAGCCTCAGGCCTTTATCAGCAGCCGTATGCGATCGATCCAGACGACAACCTTCCCGACCGCTGCGAAGCCCTGGCCCACGCGGTGATCGACAACCTGAAGATCCAGTTCAACGAAGAGAAGGGTTCGGCCGTGGCGGCGACGGACAACCACATCGCCCAACTGCTGTTCATGCTCAGCCATTACGTATCCGATGCCCACATGCCCCTTCACTGCGACAGCCGCAGTTTTTCATCGGGAGCGGATATCCACGGCCACATCGAAAAGCAATGGGAAAAGGCCGTCGAGGAGCGCTGCCGGATCGATGTCCTTAACCAGCGGTTCATCTATGACGCGGGAGGCTACCCGCTGTACGATCCCCAACTAACGGCCCCCGATGACGGTTCGGTGCTGTCGCTGGTGGAAGCCGAACTCGACGCCCGGCCCTTTCGCATCGGCTGGGCTGGCGACAACAACAATGTCTGGGATTTTATCACCGCCGTATGCCAGCACAGCTACCTGGCGGCCTATGCCTTGATTCCGCAAGGACACGATCACACCACCGTGACCACCGCCACCTATCCGCACCTCAATCCGGCTGTCACCTTCGAGGGCTGGAGCGTTGCGGTCCTGGCCGATGCCGTCGATTCCATTTCCCGTATCTGGTTTCGCATCTGGCGCAGGTATCTGAACTGGGAAATGGATCAATAAAATAATGCATTTGATGACATCCATGTCCGCCCCCACAGCCATCGGCACCATCGCAATCAAAAACCGGTTCGTTCATTCGGCCAACCATAAGGCGATGGTTTTGGATTTCATCCGGCAGGTATGGGGTTCCCACGCTCAGAGCGTGGGAACCCGACAACTGGAGTATTATAGGGAACCGTAATCGATTATTTGCGCAGACGGTAATTTTTTGAGGTGGGCGTTGCTCCATGCCGTCTTTTTCGGCCTCTGAGAAATTTTCGCTGTGGTTGTTCAGACGCAGCCAGACGGCTGATACGATCCATCGATGGGTCGCCATAGTCAAACGCAGGTAAAATGCGTTGCTCGATGGTAGAACCCATCACCCGATTAATGGCGTGCACCATTTTCCTGTCTTCATGGGTAACAAGGGTAAACGCTTCGCCACTGCGGGTCGCGCGGCCTGTTCGTCCGATGCGGTGAATGTATGCATCGGGGGTGGAAGGAATATCAAAGTTGATGACATGCGAAATCCGGGTAACATCTATTCCTCGGGCAGCAATGTCGGTGGCCACCATAATCTGAAATTTACCGTCACGGAAGCCTTCGAGCGATGCCCGACGGCGGGACTGGGAAAGATTTCCCTCCAGCGACGTCGAGTTGTATCCTGCCGCGGAAAGCTTTTTTCCCAGGCTTCTGGCGCGATGCTTGGTTCTGGTGAAAACCAGCACGGATCGGGTATCCGTATTTTTCAGAAGCTGTAAAAGCAATGCCGTTTTTAATTGCTGCGAAACCGGATAAAATGCGTGACTGACCGTATCGGCTGGTGCGGTGATGCCGACCTGGACCGTGGCGGGGTCGTGCAGGATGTTTTTGGCCAAATGCCGGATTTCCGGAGGCATGGTTGCCGAGAAGACCATCGTCTGGCGTTCGGCCGGCAGATGGCTGACAATCCGCCTGATATCGGGAAGGAAGCCCATATCCAGCATCTGATCGGCTTCATCCAGGACCAGCACTTCCAGCCTGGAAAGATCGATGCTGCTGCGACCGATATGGTCAAGCAGGCGACCGGGACAGGCCACAACGATATCGGCCCGCTTCAGATTTTGAATCTGCCGATGGATTCCCACACCGCCATAGACAGCAACGCTTCTGAGGTGCGTGTGATGTCCGAGCGTTTTAACCGCTTGATGAATCTGTTCAGCCAGTTCGCGGGTTGGTGCAACGATCAGGGCGCGAGTAATTCCGTGATGTCCTTTCATCAGCCGATGGAGTATCGGAAGAACGAATGCCGCGGTTTTACCCGTGCCCGTTTGTGCCAGCCCCATCACGTCCTGGCCTTCAACGATATGGGGGATCGCCCGCTTTTGAATCGGTGTCGGGCTTTTGAAATCCGCTGCGGCAACACCAGCGGCAACCATGGGATGAAAATGAAAAACGTCAAAATTCAATCGGTACCTTCTTTCTGTGCTCCAAATGAAAAAAGCCCCGGAGAAATTCCGGGGCTTACGTGATTTTTAGTTACAACCAGGAACACCATTAATTGGTGGCGACCATACAGGCAACCTGGATTGCTGTCAAGCGATTTGAAACGCTCGGTTTGGCTGCTGCAACACAATAGCCGTCAGATAAGAAGGTCGGGCAATTTCATGAGATCGCCAATTTCCGCGTCCGGACGCCCCGGCAGCCGCTCTTCGCTCTGGCCGAAACGGTTCACCCAAGCGACCTTGAAGCCAAAAGCGGACGCCCCCGCGGCATCCCACGCATTGGAGGACTGGAACACGATCTCCTCGGGTTTGACCTTCAAACCGTCCACGGCAATGCGATAAACACGGGGATCGGGCTTGAAAATACCCACATCTTCAACGGAAAAATTTTTCTCGATCAGCCCTTCGATTCCGGAGTTTTTGACTGCTGCATCGAGCATGGCCGGCGTCCCGTTGGATAAAATGGCCAGCCTCAGCCCCCTGTCTTTCAGGGTCGCAAGCGCTGCAGGCACCTCCGGATAGCAATCCAGCTTCAGATAGGCCTCCATGAGGTCCCGGCGAAGATCGGGATTGTCGATATGGTGCATGTCAAAGGCGAAGTCCAGCGCATCGCCGGTAACCTGCCAGAAGTCCGCATGATACCCCATCAGACTTCGCAGCCAGGTGTACTCCAACTGCTTGGTCCGCCACAGGATGGACACCGGATCGGCACTGTCGCCCAGTCGGTGACGATGTTTTCCGACGGCCGAGTGTACATCGAAAAGCGTTCCGTAGGCATCGAACACGCAAGCCTTGATTCCTTCGATGGTGCCGGTGATAGACATGAAGGCCTCCTTTCGAATTCATGGGGTGAGAACAACATTTTGATGATTTTTTGGTGTCACCGGAACAGCGATCCCGGCCCGCCCCGTCAGCCCTTCGATTGATCTTCCAATTCCCTGAGAATACTTTTTGTCGGATGGCCATTGCCGCTGATCAACTGCCGGATCTCCAGGGTCAGCCGATTGCGGGCCACGATTCGGGAAAGCGCCTGAACACACTTCTCCAGCCGTTCGAGAGGCGAGGTCATCTCGAGAATTCCCTGGCGTTCCGCGGGTGTAAAGCCTTCCATGGCCGCGATGGCAAAGGCGAGCGATTTCGGATCGACCGTTTCGCCGAGAGCTGACGGAAACCTGTCGATATCGGGCGACGATTCGATCAGTTTTAAGGCGGCATTCACAGCCTGCTCCAGCTCGCGGACGGGGGCATCTTCGAGCGCATCGTCGAAGAAAAAAACGCGCGCCTCCATGTAGGAACGGTCCTGGAGCATCTCCCGGATGACGAAACGCTTGCCGCCACGGGTCATGATATCCATGCGGCCGTCATCGTAGCGCTTGAGAACTTTTGTGATCCGAGCCATGCAGCCCACCGACCGGATGGACCCACCGTCGAACAGCACGATTCCGAAGGGCCTTTCTTGCGCCAGACATTCGGAAATCATCTGTTTATACCGTTCCTCGAAGATGTGCAGCGGCATATGCATGCCCGGCAGCAGAACCACACCCAGCGGAAAAAGTGGAATTTTTACGAATTCTGTCATGGGTACCTCAACGGTTTTCAAGGCTTCTTCTCACCAGCAGGTCCACACAAAGCCGGATGTTCTCGGGGGCATAAATCCTCAATTTTTCCTGGTAAAACCGGTTGAAAAGCATCTGCTTCAATTCGGCAGCGTCCCGTCCCCGGCCGGTTTCCGCCACGATCTCTTCCCGAACGTCCCGGGCCGCGGACAAGGATCGCTGGAAAACCGTTTTCACGTCCTGTCCCCGCCGGATGGCCCCGTGCGGAAACGCCAGCACGTTAGCCGGGTAAGCCGCCAGGTGTTCGATAGTATCAATGTAAGACCGGTAGGCGTGGAAAAAAACCGGAAAGATGATTTTTTCGGAAATTTGAAAACCAAGGGCATCGGAGACAAACAGCACGCGATCCTTCTCCAGCCACGCTGCCAGACCGCAGGGGCTGTGGCCCGGTGCGTCGATCAATTCCAGATCTCCACCGCTTTTCAACCCGATCCGATCACCCCCCTTCACCGTTCGATCCACCGCAATACGCTGCGGTGGGGACGGTCGTCTGGCAGAACCTCCGGACGGTTGGCTTTCGGGATAGGCGACTTGCCGGTCCTGATCGAAAAAGCCGGCCATGATCTTAGGATTGTCCAGGACCTTGGCTGCGGCCGGGGAGGCGAGCGTTTTGGCATCGGGGAAATGGCGCTTGAGTTCCGGGATCCCGCAGACGTGGTCGAAGCGTTTACAGGGTGCCGCAGATGTGAGGCGTCGGGTACGCAGACGGTTTGGTCAACCTTCAAGTTCCCGGGAACAAAGCAGATGCGGTACCCTGTGAACGCTTACGAAAAAAGGTTGCACCGAAGCGACCTTAAGTCAAGCAGAAGGACTTATCATCGATATCGTTCCCGATACCGATGTCGATGGGATCTTCCTGACACGATCTTCGGGTGACTATTGCCATTTGAGGTGATACCAAATAGAAAGATTCGGAAGAAGACGGTCTGGCCGCACTCAATTTCAGGCCGCAGCCGCTTTCGATAAACAAGGACTTACATGTAGAGAAGGTTGCCCATGGAAATCACATTCACCTCCATTGGAACGGCTCACCCGAGCACGGACAACATCCCCCGGCACTGGACGGTGTCGGACGTGGAAGGCACTTTGGTCATCGATCCCCAATACACCGAAGCCCTTGCGGACATCGCTGTCGGGCAGCGAATCGTGGTGCTGTTCCATTTTCACAAAAGCCCGCCCTTCTCACCCAATCTACTCAAGCAGACCCCGCCCCATCGGCAGCGGCCTTTCGGGGTGTTCAGCATCTGCTCACCCAGGCGGCCGAACTCCATCGGGTTGTCGGTGCTGGAGGTGCTGTCGCGCGATGCCAACGTGATTGGCGTACGCGGCATGGACATGATTGAAGGCACCCCCATCCTGGACATCAAACCTTTCGTCGACAAAGACTCGAACCTGCCGAGCCGTGAAGACGCCGACTGAAGTTTCCCGCCCACCGTGGAGCAGGGACTTCCGCCGCTACCGGCGCCGGCTGACCCCGCCATGCCGCCGAGTATCGGTTGACAAAACCCATATCTATTCCCACATTTTACACGTGGCGGGCGTCATATTTGAACCCTCCGATTGGACCCGCTGCTGTTTCACCATCCCGAAACCGGTGAATCTCTTTAGGTGCACCGGGTGAAAGGAGGTCTTATCATGAACAGACAGAACCTGATGGATCAGGCCCAAAAAATAGTGACGCTTTACGCCTGCCGAGGCCTTGAGGAACAAAAATGCGAAGAAATGACCCGCTGGGTTGAACGCTTTTTCCGCGATCATGTCAGCCGGCTGTCCCGATCCGAAATCATGGACCGGCTTGCCACGCCCATGAAGGCCCTGCATTGGTTCAGCGGCTACCTGTGCAATACGGCAAACTTTCGCTGCTGCAGCAAAGCGGCTGCCGACGACGGCACCTGCCGGTTGGCCGCCTGACCGGGGAGAGCCGATGCGAATCGTAGAAGTCGGCCCCCGGGACGGCCTTCAGAACGAGACCGCGACGGTGCCCACCGCAGCCAAGATCGCTTTCGTGGATGCCCTTTCACAAAGCGGTGTTGCCGAAATCGAGGTGAGCGCCTTTGTCTCCCCTCGTTGGGTACCCCAACTGAGCGATGCCAGCGAAGTATTCCAGGGTATCACCCGATACAACGGGGTCCTCTACTCGGCCCTGGTTCCCAATCGCAAGGGACTTGATCGAGCCTTCGCCGCGGAGGTGGACAAGGTGTCCGTGTTTACGGCTGCCAGCGAGACCTTCAACCAGAAAAACATCAACACCTCCATTGCCGGCGCCCTGCAGCGATTCCGCCCGATAACGGCCGCGGCCGGAGAAGCCGGGCTGCCCGTCCGGGGGTATGTCTCCACGGCCTTCTGGTGTGCCTTTGAAGGCAAAATTGCCCCCCGGGCCGTTGTCCGGGTAGTCGAACAGCTCATGGACATCGGTATTGCCGAAGTGGCCATTTCCGACACCATCGGCAAGGCGACGCCGGATGAAGTCCGTAGGTTGCTGGACCTGCTGATTCCACGGATGGCGGCCGACCGCATCGCCGTGCACTTCCACGACACCTACGGTCGGGGCGTTGAAAACATGTTAGCCGCATGGCCCTATGGTATCCGGACCGTGGATGCCAGTGCGGGAGGCCTGGGCGGCTGCCCATACGCCCCGGGAGCCAGCGGCAACGTCGCCACCGGCGATGTGGTAGCCGCACTGGAAGCCCATGGTGTGAACACCGGCGTGAACCGTCGGCAGCTGGATCGGGCACTGGAGCATCTGGCTCCCTACCGGACCGATGATCGTCGAAAGCTTCCACCGGACGGTTCGCCGCTTTGCGCCGCCTGTCCGCATTCCACCGGCGAGAATTGCTGCGGCCGCTATCAGAACCCTTTTTGACCGCCGCTGTTACCTAAGCGCCCCGATCCTGTCGGGTGACTTTGTATTGCCCCATGCAAATGGCTTGATGGCGGCCCCTCAAACACTTCCAGCGATTTTTTCGAGAAGGCGGCGGTACAGGCAGTAATGGGATAGAGGAACATTGCTGCGCGGTCGGTCGTCGAGACAGGGCAAGTAGCGGCCCCTGGCCAGCAGGGCTGGAACTGTCTTAGATACGGCCTCGCGCACGGCCGCGGTATCTTTGGCCAGGGCGCCGGCGTCGATGCCGCCGATCAGGGCGATTTCCGGGCCGAACCGACGGCGAAGCATCGCGTACGCCATGCCGGCGCTGCGGATGTTACTGATCCACAGGCCATTGATGCCGGCCTCGATGAGCGACGGCAAAAGCGCGGTCAAATTGCCGCCGGTGGTGCACAAAATCCGCAGCGGAACGCGATGGCGCTTCAACAGGTCGTTGACCTTGCGATAGCCGGGAATGGCAAAACGTGCAAACATGGCCGGCGAGACCACCGGTGCCGTGTTGGAAGCGATGGGTTCGTAAAAAGAGGCGTAGTCCACAGGCACCCTGGAGAGCACCCGCTCCAGGCAAATGCAGTAGAAATCGGTGATCCGGTCGAGCAGTTCCTCCACCGCCCTCGGCCGTTGGATGAGCGCCCTACAGGCCGCAAGCATCGATTCCCAGTCCCCCACCCCAATCATCTGCAGCAGACCACCCCCCGAGGCATCCACGTAGACCACCCGGCCATGTCGGCGCAGACGTCTGGCCTTTTCCTCAAAATTATCGGCATAACGCGATGGCTGGTCGGGGTCGTAGTGCCGGTCGAAGGCGGTCGGATCGTCCAGAATGCCCGGTGTCTTGCGGAAAAAGGGATAGCTGCGCAGTGTCAGCCCGACGCTGTGGTGGGGCTCCAAGTTGAAATGCGCCGCCACGGACTGTTTGCGCCCCAGCCCCTCGCTGTGCCACCGCTGAAGGGTTTCCTCACCAGGCTCCAGGTCGAAGAACGGAAAACGATCCGTCTTCTCTCCCAGAAGGGTATTTAAAAATCGTTGTCTTTGGGTAATGCCGCCCACGGTTTCACCGCTTGTCGATCCGATCTTGGGAGGAGTCGGGGGCAATTTGGGCACATTGACCCGGTGGCAAATGCCGCTATCGCATGAGCAGCAGGCTCAGTGCCATGACCAGCATTCCCGCCACGAGTCCCAGCAGGCTGTCATGGCCCTTGCCGTAGGCCCGGCTGGTGGGCAAAAGCTCGTCGAGGCTGATGTAAACCATGATGCCGGCAACGCCGCCGAACAGCACCCCCATCAATTGAGGCGGCACCGCAGCCGCACCCCCGCCGACGAACAGCCGCATCACCAAGTAGGCGACGCCTGCACCCACCGGCTCGGCCAGGCCGCTGAGAAAGGAGAGTATAAATGCCTTTTTCCTGTCTCCGGTGGCATAAAATATCGGTACGGACACACTGATTCCTTCGGGAATGTTGTGCAGGGCAATAGCCACGGCGATGGCAACCCCCAGCGCCGGGTCCTGCAACGCCGCCAGAAAGGTGGCAAGCCCTTCGGGAAAGTTGTGAATGGCAATGGCCAGGGCCGTGAACAGGCCCATGCGCATCAGCTTTTTGTGGCGCGCCTCATCCTCGTGCAGCTTCTCCACCGGCAGGCACTCGTCGCCCGCCCCGCAGGAATAGGATTCGGGCACGGGCGCGGAAGAATCGTGAAGGGGTGCGGTTTCTGCCTCCGAAGGAGTTTCATGGGGGTTTTCGGGGGCCGGTATCAGGTTGTCGATCAGGCCGATCAGCAGCATCCCGCCGAAAAAAGATGCCGCGTTCACCCAGTGCCCCCAATAATCCCCGTAGCGGGTCGTCAGGGCATCGACCCCTTTGTAAAAAATCTCCACAAAGGAGACGTACAGCATTACGCCGGCCGAAAAACCCGTGGCAACGGAGAGAAAACGATAGTTGGTCCGTTTGGCGGTAAACGCCACCATGCTCCCGATGCCCGTCGCCAGGCCCGCGAAGAGGGTGAGTCCCAGTGCCATCCAAACGTCTGTCATAAAGCCATCTCGCTTCCCGTTGGCTTTGCCTGGCCTCTTGTCGTCCGTTTCCGGGCGTGATTCAACCGGCATCCCCTTTTCCCGAAGGCCTTTGGACCATGTCGCAGCAACCGGCGGATGGTCCTACTCCTCGTCGTCCGGCCAGAAATCGTCCTTTTGGGTCTTCTGGCGATGGGAACGTTTGCCGGATCGCTTGTTGCGCTTCCCGGCCTTTTCATCCCTGTCATCCATCTCGCGGAACCGGGTGCGTTGCGAACGCTTGGGAGGGCTGTCGTTCCAGCTTTCGTAGCCATCGTCGTCGTCATGTTCGGTCATGGCGGCATCATTTCCTTTTCCATGTGATTTGCGCGGGTGAAGGCCTGCTTCTTTCAGGGCTTAGTACACCACTGTTCTTTATACTCAATTTTTGGGATGTTGAAAACCGGTTCTAGCTGATCTGCAGACCCTTTCGACCATTGAAGGCGAAGCAGAGGTCGGCGCAACCGCATTTGGCTTTTTGGATGAGGAACGATTCCGGCCATCGCTTGCCGGAATGTCAAATGCCAAATGCCGTCATTTTTGTCTATAAAAATCGATCAGATCCATCAATGAACAGTTGCCATTGAACCATTTTTGCGCGGTCCTCGAAATTGAGCAAATCTTCGATCCATGATACAGTAAAAATGTCATGAAGATCCAACTCGACCTGACCAATCACTGCATCCAGACGGAAGTCAAACGCCGCCACGAGGCCGCCATTTCACGCTATTTCAAAGGCCGGAAGGACAGAGAAGCCATCGAAGCGGAACTTGTTCTGCTGGAAAAAGCGCTTTCCTCCTTCGATTTCGCCCGCCTGAGAAGCCGCTGGCCGGTGCTGGCAGGCGGTGACGACCGCCCCGTCTTCCTCGTTGATGGCGACAGCGGCCTGCCCTGCCTGCGGTTCGACGATCAGGCCATCCGTCCGCCGGCGGACGAAAGCTGAGCATTGCGGGCGGCGGCAAGGAGAACTGAACGTACTAGAACATGTCCTTTTCACTTTCGCGAATGGTTTTCTCGATGCTCTCCTTCAACTCCCGGGGCAGTCCCATGATGTCCACATTGAGAAATCCCCGGACAATGGTGGAAGTCGCTTCTTCCTCATCTAGGCCCCGGGCCATGAGATATTCGATCTCCTCTCTGGCGATTTTGCCCACGGCCGCTTCATGGGACAGCTCCACTCCCGGCACCGAGCCGACCAGCTCGGGAATGGCGTGGATAACGCCCTGCCCCAAAATCAACCCCTTGCACTCCAGATGCCCCCGGGCGGGCACTGCATTGCCGCCGATGAATCCCCGGGCGATGATTGTCCCGCCGGTGGTGATGGTCTTGGAAATGATCTCCCCTCGGGTATTCGGGGCGTTGAGTATGATTTTGTTGCCCGTGTCCACATGGGAGCCCTCCGGGGCCACGATCACCGAGTTGAAGCGCGCCAGCCCGCCGGGGCCGTTGAGATAAACCGCCGGATAGGACTGCACGGTCCGCACCGGCTTCAAAAGAATGTAGTTGCTGACAAAAACTCCGTTTTCCTCCACGTGGACTGCGGTTCTGGGACGCACGGCCACCTGCTCGCCCCAGTTGTGGACCATGGTAAAGGTCAGCCGCCCGTTTTTCTTGACGTAGAACTCAGATATTCCCAGATGCAGGGCGGACTGCACCCCGTGGGCCGTGGCGCAGCCGGTAATGATGTGCACCTCCGAGTCCTCCTCGACCACAACGACATTGTGGACGGCCTGGGCGACATCCTTGCCCTTGATGTAAAGGCAGGACTGAACCGGATGCGGGATGACCGCCCCCTTTTTGGTGCGGATGAAATAGCCGCCATGGACCTCCTTGGCGGTCTGGCGGGTAAAATCGTCCTTGTCCGGATCCAGGGCCTTCCAATAGTAGTCAGGCAGGCCCTGGTAACGCTCCAGGGCCGCCTCGATGCCTAGAATTTCCACATCGGGATTGCTGGTCCGGCAATGGACCCGGCTCTGGTCGAATTGAAGAAAGGTTCCGCTGCGGTCGGCCTCGTCTACATCCACGCCGGCCATGCGCAACTGCTGCCGGTCCGCCTCGCTCACCTGACTCAGGTCTGGCAATTCCGGGGAACCGGCACCATCGAACGTATAATCGCTAAGATCCACCTCTATCGAGGCATTTTTTTCTAATTCAGGCATCGCACGCACTCCTTGTAACCGAATTTGGAGATGTGTTCCAGAATGTCTCTGGGCCGGGCCTGGCAGCAAAGGACCCCGTCGTACATCACATGCCCCCGGTCGGCGTTGATGTAATCCAGGATATACCCGGTATGGGTGATAATCAGTCCCGAGGTTTTGACCTTGGCCTTGAGTTCCTTCATGGAGGCGTCTTCGCGAGGCTCAATTCCCCCCTGCAAGAGCTTGCGGACGACCCCCCCGATGAGCTTCATGTTCTCCAGATCCACGCCGGACTCAGGCTCGTCGAAAAGGACCAGGCTGGGGTCCTGGGCCATGAGCTGAAGCAGTTCGGAACGTTTGATCTCTCCGCCGGAAAATCCTGCATTGATGTCGCGGTCGAGAAACGGCTCGAAATTGACCTGCCGGGCCATGTGGACGATATCCACGTCCCGATCTCGGGCGCACATCTGCACGAGATGGCGCGTTTTCAGACCGTAGATGGTCGGCGGCCGCTGAAAGGACATGGCCAGTCCCAGGCGGGATCTCTCGAAGGTAGGCATCCCGGTGATGTCCTGCCCGCGGAAATGAATGGTCCCCTGGGTCACTTCATAACCGGAAAACCCCATCAGGGTCATCAGCAAGGTGGTCTTTCCCGAACCGTTGGGACCGAAAAGGATAAAGGTCTCGCCTTCCTCGATTTTCAGATCGATCCCCTTGAGGACCTCCCGGCCGCCTACACGAACATGGAGGTTGTCGATCTTCAGCATAGTGCCCCCTTTTATTAGACTGCAAATGTCATTTTGAACATCGATTGAGACTGTTTAAAAATTGCTCGTACTAAAAATGCAGCAATGAAACGATGATTGCCACGCCCGTTTTTCGGGTGATGGGCAATTTCGAGATTACCTTTCGCCGCCACCCCTTGTCAAACGTTGAAATCGAGCCAGTTCGGAGGTGTCAGCCGCCGGTCAGGTAGCCGCTGCCCATACGTACATAGGCGTCCATGACCAGCCAGGCCCGTGCGCCGAAAACGATGTCCGTATATTTCAGCAGATCCCGCACGGCCTCCCGATCCAGCATGAAGACCTCGATGTCCTCGGAATCCCCGTTGCGGTGGGTGGCGGGTGTGCCCTGAACTTCGGCAAAGACCATGGAAATGGCCTCGTCGGTAATTCCCGCAGAGGAAAAGATGGCGGGACTTTCACGGTAGACACGCACCAGTTCCAGACCGGTTTCCTCATGCAGTTCCCTGGCCGCGGTGGCCGCCAGGTCCTCGCCCGGGTCCAGCAGCCCGGCGGGAAATCCGTACTGGTAGCCGCCCACGGGGACGCGGAACTCCTTGATCACCACCAGTTTGTCTTCATGCCGGTGGTACGGGACGATAATTGTGGCATCGGGATGCTGAATCCTGCCGGTGATGCATTTGGGCTGCTCTTCACGCGTGACCATGTGCCAGCGTTTGCGGTTGCCTCGCCGGTCTTCGTAATTCACCGCAACCATGGTGGCGAATTGGCTTCTGGTTATAACAGTGGAATCGATAATTTTCATTTTAGAGAAGGCTTCCTAAAAGGTCCGATATCTGCGTTACGCTTCATCCCCCGTCACTGCGGAGTATCTATAAGTACACCTCATTCCTCGGGATTCGCAAGCCTTGATCTCGAACCTTTTACGAAGCCTTCTGGAATGAGTAGTGTGAACCGTTCGATTACTTCATTAGGAAGTCGTACGCCTGCTGGATCTCCTTGAAGCGCGTTTCGGCCAGTTCCCGGATTTCCCGGCCCAGATGCTGGACCTTGTCCGGATGGTATTGGGCGGCCAGGCGGCGGTAGGCGGCTTTGATTTCCTCTTTGGAAGCGCCCGGCTCGATCTCCAGCACTTTGTACGGATTGGCATCGGCGGTGCAGGATTGACGGTCATCGGCCGTCTGCCCGGTTTGATCGGAACGTGTGGAAGCTTCTTTCAACAGACGTTGACGCCGGTAGTAGCGCCAGAGAAAGTAGATCACCACCGCGTCGTCCAGCCAGCCCCACCCGGCCAGAAAATCCGGCACCAGGTCGCGCGGGAACAGCACATAAAGTATCGCTCCGATGAGGTAAAGAAGTCCTCGGTTCATTTGCCGGGCTCCCGTCTGTCGGTATCTTAGCGACCCATTTTCACTAACAGCTTTCGGTCTTAAACCAACAAACCCATCATACAACCCTATCCAAAGAGAATTCACTCGAGTTTTTCCACCGCCTGCCGCCGCTTGGCCGGTTGCATTCGCGCCAGGTTGAGCATCTTCCACTGGATGGCTGGCAGCCGCTCTACCTCTGGCAAGGCAAAATCTCGCCAATCCTCATCTCCGCGTTTCAGGGCCAGTAAAAAGCGCTTGTCCCCATCGCTCATGGCCGCGTGGATCACACGGACCAATTCCGGCAACGTTTCCCGCAGTAGGCCAAGTTCCACCGGCAACCTCACCATACCCGACAACTCAGCATGATATTGCGTCGCGATATCCTGAATTTGGGGTGATAGCAATTCGGCCATTGGTCGATTATGCCCCATCAAATAAATTAGAAAAGCATTTTTCAAGTGCTCATCCACACCCTCTTGCCGCAACAGCCAATAAACATCATACAGATCCCGGGGATGCTGACGATCCAACGCCGCACACATTTTTCCGGCATACAAATCCGCGAAGCTGAGCACCGCCATGCGGGCAAAACCGAAGGCATCGGCAGCCCGGGCCGACAGTTGACGCTCCTCAGGCTGAAAAGCACTGCCCCGCAACACCGGCGTTACTTCGATCTTGACACCGATCTCCCCCTGCAGAACCAACAGTTTGAAACGCTGACCCGTGCCTTTGAGCACCGAGGCCCGGACAACGGTTCGCGGGATATGGTGTTCAATATCTGCGGCAATAACCCCCAGAGCTCGATCAATGGCTGCCATGCTGGTATCCCGATCTTCCACCGGCAGGTAGGCCAGGTCGATATCGACCGACAGTCGCGGCATATCCCGCACAAACAGATTGATAGCCGTGCCGCCCTTCAAGGCAAAGCACGACTGCTTAGCCACGCTGGGCAACAACGCCACTAGCAGGCGCACCTGTTCAGTATATGGATTGCTCTTCACTAACAGCCATCTCCCTGGGAACCGTTATTTGATAGGCGGCATCATAGGCGCCACCCCTGACCAACAGCCGCTTGCCCCGGCCCAGATCGACGCCTTGGGTGTCCAACACTTGACGCCAGGCATGCCCATGGCGGTCGCTGAACCACAAAAAAAGCCGCTTGGCTTTGACCTGGGTACAGGAAAGCAACAGGTCTCGCAGCAGACCTGGCCGCAGGTTGACTGCCGCCTCAAAAAACTTATCGGCCATGGAAAAGTCCGCCCCATGACGAACCCCGGCCATCAGTTCCAACAGGGCCAACTCGGGCATACTGAACGGAATGGGCCAGTCCCAAGCCCCGAACGGCCGGTGGTGGACGGACGCCTCGGGCAGTGGATCAAACAGCTGCGGGGTGTGAATGGTGAACTGAAAGGAAGCCTGAAACGACTGCACCCATGTCGGCACCTTACGCCCGCCGTAAAGATCGATATATTGGGTTTCACCCAGAGGCAGGTAATGGGCCAAGCCCTGCAACTCCAGGGCGGTGCGGCCGCCTACGCGCACGGGATATCCCATTTGGTTAAGGGAATAGACCACATGCTCCCATTTGAGCGCAGGCCCCGGCCGACGGTAAATGCCGTGAGCCACAGCAGTTAACTTACCCGCCCGCAGGGCATAATCCACCCGAGGCCGATTGAAGCCGCGCGCCTGCAACCAGGCGCGATCCACCAACTGCCCTTCGGGTAATGTCTGTTCCAAGGATGATTCGGGTTTAGCCATTATAGTTTACAAATGCTTTCCAATGCATAGTTTATATATGCATCGAAAGAGTTTTGTAAACCGATAGTTTAAAATTTTTTAATTTTGCATAAATTATCGCTGCAAAATACAGGATTCATAAACCAAAAATTTGTCTTTTGAATGGAAGCCTTGATCCATTGATATATGGGAAAGGAGAACCCGTGATCGACACCGATGATAACAGGATCATCGGTATTTATCTGTTCAAGACACCAATGGGCGATCTCCTCGCGGGTCCAGTTCCGGTGCGCTCCAGCAGGTGACGGCACTCTTTCGGGTTCATTTTTATGGGTTGCTTTGAACACCCGTAATCCTGGCAACCTTGAACCCGCGGTGCTGGCTCCAGAGTAGTCGATGCCAATATAGCATGAAAAAAGCATCGGCGTTATTTCCATACCTGTTTCATCGATAGATATAGTCCAAACACGATATTAGCCAATAAAACATTTGTTGTTTGCAGACAATAAAACAATTCGACGCTCTGCGGCAAACACCCCATGAATGCGGGGCCATATAGCTCGTGGACGATGGATGCTGGAACCAGCCGCATAGCTGGGGGGCCTGTTTATTGGTTTGGTTGGCTAAGAGCGAACTGGCTATGGGCGAGGGGAAAAAACAGTGTATTGGTTTCTGGTCATTGGTGTCTTCTCTTTCAAGTCCTTCACGGTGTTATCTCAACGAGCGTGCCGTTGGGCACAAGCCTGTAGATTTCATTCATTTCCTGGTTGGTCACCGCGATGCACCCTTCGGTCCAATCACTTTGGGCATGGGAAGCACCGGCCTGAGAGAACCCGTTTTTCAGGCCATGAATCATGATATCGCCGCCCGGACAGACGCCGAGTTCCTTAGCCCGCATTTTATCCAGCTCGTTGGGATAGGAAATATGCAGCGACAGGTGAAAACCGCTGTTGCCGTTGCGCGAATCGATAAAATAAAATCCTTCCGGGGTCTTGTTGTCACCCTCCTTCTCCTTCGGTCCGACCGGGTTGCCTCCCAGGGCAATGGGATAGCTCTTGATCACCTCCCCCTTTGCGAGCAGCGTCAATCGCCGCGCCTGCTTTTGGATCAGGATTTTATCGGCCGGTTCCATCCTGACGGCGAATACCTTCGCTTCGAGCGCGGCAACCATTTCCTGAAGCTTGGCAACCTCATCCGTTTTTCGTTTCAGGGCTTGCCGGGAACGCTCCAGCGCTGCCTGCCGGGCAGCCAATTTTTCATCCTTGAGGACAACGTTATGAATCTGCAGGATCTGCATCTGGCTATCGTGCCGGTAGTCGCTGTCCGGGTAATCGCGTACGACTGTCTGAAAACATTCGAGTGATTTCCGGTAGTCTTTATGGGCGTTTTGGGGATAGGCATAGACAACCCCCATCTCGAAGAGAACGCGGTCCGCTACCCCGGGGTGGTTCTCGAGAATTTGCGCGTATTTATCCAGGGCCGCCGCGTAATTCCCCTGGTTAAAAAACTGATTGGCCTCCCTGGAAAGGGCTCTCTCATCCAGGTGACTGCAACCGCCGGCAAGCATCGGAATGATCATGATGCCGACGACAAGGCGCCAAAGAAAACCGCCTGCGCCTTTGGACCTTGGGCACGCAAGCGTTCGGGCGCGGGGTGATGATGATCGCAAGGTCAGTCCTCTTTGTAGATCCGCATCAGACGATCAAGAAGGAAGTGGCCGGGTAGTTCTGCCCGGCCACTTCCCGGCAATTTACTTCTTCATTGATTTCTTGAACATTTCATCGGCGGCTTTGGCCTTTTCTTCAGCCATTCTTTCCTTTTCCGCGGCGATTCGCTCTCTTTCGTTGGCTCGCTGCTCAGCTTCCTCGGCGCGCGCGAGGGCTTCATTTGCCTTGGCAATGGCCTCGTCTGCCGCCATCTTGGCGTTCTCCGCATCCTGGGCCGCCTGATCCGCTTGCGCGGCAATCGCCTTTTCCCGGGCCTGTACCGCCTCGAGGTCTTTTTGAGTCGCGCACCCTGCGATACCGATCGCGAGTACTGTCGTCATGCAAAGCCCTAAAATCATCTTCTTCATGGTAAATCTCCTCTTCTTGTTTGTGTTAGGTTTCAAACAAAACCGCATCCAGTTCCAGATCGATTTTCAAGCGCCTGGCGGCTTCTTCGGCCGCAGGCTCATTATCGAAAGGGCCGGCCAGGACCCGGTGTCGATCACCCTCGGACAGCACTCTGGCAGGAATGGGCGGCCCCTGATGATTGATAATGGCCGCCAACCGCTGGGCGTCGGGCTTGTCGCGCAAACTGGCCGCCAGAACATACCACGCATCCGTTTTAAATTCCGGTAGCTCCGGTTGTCCGTACAGCCGGTCCGGGTGCCGGACTCTGATGGGTTGCGCCGTGGCCGTTACAAAACCATCACGAGCCGCGGATACCGGCACTGGGATACCGCGGGCCTCAAGCACGACCGCCTTGACCTTTTTCCAGTCCAACGGGATTCCCGATTGTGACTCGATATCTTTCAATTTCGCATAGGCCTTCTTCCAGTTGGCCGTGCCTGATTCTTCAAAAGGCGTATGCGCTTCCAGGTAAACGATACCTTCACGCCGGCCGACCAGATAGGGCTGGTTGACAATTAGAACCGGGGTTTTCACCGGGGTTTTTTCGAAAAGACGCTCGATATCTTCCGGATAGAGCCGGATACATCCATTGGTTGCCCTGAGCCCGATGCTGGCCGGTTTATTCGTGCCATGGATCAGATAGCTTGGCTCACTCAAATAAAGCGCATATTCCCCCAACGGATTGAGAGGTCCCGGCGGTACCTTAGACGGCAGGGGGTCGCCCTTTTTCCGATGATCGGCGGCGATCGAGGCGGGTACGTACCAGGTCGGCCGATGTTTCTTTCGCGCGACAAACATTTCCCCCATAGGGGTCGGCCGATCTTCGGTTCCCACGCCGACCGGGTAGGTCGATACGCTCAACAACTTGCCGTTTCTTTTAAAGTGGAAGATTCGCATGGTGGCCAGGTTGATCACGATCCCTTTGCGCCGGGTGTCGGGAAGGATAAAGTTCAAGGGCAGCAGGATTCGCTCCCAGGCACCAGGCACCCAAATATCGACGCCCGGATTAGCAGCACTGATGTCATTGATGCCCAGGCTGAAGTGTCGCGCAATATCCGGCAGCGTATCCCCCCGTTCCAGCCTGATGGTCGCCAGGCGGCCGATGACGTCATCGTCTTCGGCGACCACAAAGTCATTCCTTTCAATCGCATCCGCCGGGTATCCCGATAACGGGAGCGATCTGGCCAGATATCCACGCATGTCGGCACAGCCAGGCACAAACATGACGACCAGCAATAGAATCGCAAGATGAAACCTGTTGGGTCCGAGGGGCAAGTCAAGTATTCGTTTGAGGATCATAGATCTATGAATTTGTCACTTTTTACCGGTGCATCAAGTTTAATTCCAAAGTCACATGGAACGAGATTGTCTAGTAAACTATACCAAGCTTGGTCGATAATTACAAAATATGCGCACTCGCAGGGATGTCTATGTTTTATGTCCTCATTCAGCATCGTTGCGGGTGAACCGGCCGAACAGCCGACGGATCGAAAGGTTCCGCGACGTTTGGCCCCGTGACAGCGCCGTCAACTCGCCCAGGTTTTAAAAGTTCCGCGACGCGGCGAATAATCTATGCAAAGTCCATTCCCGAGGAAGCCGATCGGCATGTTGGGCAAGCGTCTTTCCGGCTTGCTGGTTGTGGTTAATCGTAGAGCGAAATGCCGATTTTTGTGAAAAATAGCCGTGGCTACTGTTGTAGGACCACCCTGTATGGTGGTAACATGCTTATTTAACGCAAAATGCTGAAATGATGACAACCATGCAAATCTAAACTTTTTAGAACCCGACAGTGAAGGGAAACAACATGAGCGACAAGCACACAGACGACGCGATCCTGAAAATGGTTCATGGATTCATGGCCAGCCGCGTGATCATCAGCGCGGCTGAATTGGACCTGTTTACCCTGCTTGTCAACCAAGCGCGCACGGCAGAAGAGGTTGCTGAGGCCATTGGCGCCGATCTGCGCGGGATCACCATTTTGCTCGATGCCCTGTGCGCCCTGGGATTCCTGGTGAAAACAGACGGCGCTTACCAGACCGAGTCGTCCGCCGCCAAGTTGCTGTCGGCCGATGCACCGGCATCGGTCCGACCCATGGTGCTTCACATGGGATCGGTCTGGCGCAACTGGTCCAACCTCAACGATATCGTGCTGGGAAAAGCCGTGCCGGATCTGAAAAAAGGCATCCTGGACAAGGAGAATTTTGAGGCCTTCATTGGGGCCATGCACGTGGTCGCATCCAGGAACGCACCGGGTGTCGTGGCGGCCATCGGTCCGGATGGTGCTCGCCGTCTGCTGGATGTCGGCGGCGGTTCCGGCTCTTATACGCTGGCTTTTCTCGAAGCCCAGCCGGCCATGCGGGCGACCCTGTTCGACAAACCACCTGTGATCGAGATGGCCAGGACCCGTATCGAAGCGGCCGCCATGGCAGATCGCGTCAAGCTGGTGCCCGGTGATTTCTACAAGCACGAACTGCCGGCAGGACACGATCTCGCACTTTTATCGGCCATCATCCATCAGAACAGCCCCGCGGAAAACGAGGAACTCTACCGTAAGATCCACCGGGCGCTGGATGCCGGTGGCCGCATCGTGATCCGCGATCACGTCATGTCCCCGGATCACACTCAGCCGACCGAGGGCGCCCTGTTCGCAGTAAACATGCTGGCTGGCACCAGAGGCGGCGGGACCTATACGTTCGAAGAAATTGAGGCTGGTCTGGCGGCCGTCGGATTTGTGAGCATCCGGCAGATTCAGAGCAAAGCCATGTTCTCTCTAGTGGAAGGCTTCAAACTTTGATGGACTCGTAAAAAACACCAAATTCGTCATGCCGGACTTGATCCGGCATCCAGAACTTATTGGAGTTACTGGATTCCGGCCTACGCCGGAATGACGAAAAAATGAAAATTTCGATTTTTTACGAGACTGTCGACCGTAAATCGTGTCTATCCAGAAATGGCTAATTCGCCCGAATGAGCGATCACATCCAACGTCTCTCCAAATCCCAGTACCTCAGGGGCCTGCAGTGTCCCAAGGCGCTCTGGCTGCATCGCCACCGACTGGATCTGGCGCCACCCATCACCGAGCAGAAGCAGTGGCTGTTTGACTCCGGCCACGAGGTCGGCCGGCTGGCCCAGGCCTTTTTTGAAGACGGCCTGTTGATCGACGAACCCTATCGGGCTACCGACCGGGCCATCGACGCCACAAACCACGCCATCGCCGACGGGCGCGAGGTGATCTACGAGGCCACGGCCTGCTCCCCGGACGGGGCATTCTCCCGGATCGATATTCTCAAAAAGGACGGTCCGGTTCACCGCTGGGACCTGATCGAGGTCAAGCAGTCCACGGCGGTCAAGGACTATCATATCGACGACATCGCCCTGCAGCGCTACGCCTTTGCCGAGGCCGGCTACGACGTGCAGCGCTCCATCCTGATGCATCTCGACCGCGACTATGTTCGCAGGGGCGGGATCGATCCCCACCAGCTTTTCCTTTTAGAAGATTGCACCGACCTGGCCGTCTCCCGCATGGCGGCTGTCCCCGGCCTTCTGGCCAACCTGCTGCAGGTGGCCAACCAATCCGACGAGCCGACCGCGCCCATCGGCAGGCACTGCAGGTCGCCTTTCGAATGCGACTTCGTGGGCTACTGCTGGCAGCATGTGCCGGCCTACTCCGTGTTCAACGTGTTCGGCGGGGACAAACTGGACAGTCTGCTGGCCATGAACATCCTGGATGTTCGCAACCTGCCGCCGGCACTGCCCCTGACCGACCGCCAGTCCATCGATGTCCAGGCCCATGTGAGTGGAAAAATGCACATCGACCGCGGCGCCGTGGCCGGATTTCTCAACGCACTGGAATATCCCCTTTACTACCTCGACTACGAAACCATCTTTCCGGCCATCCCCCTGTTCGACCGGTCGTCGCCCTACCAGCAGATTCCCTTCCAATTCTCCCTGCATACCCAGCAGCGTCCTGGTAGTGAGGTTGCGCATGAGGAGTTCCTGCACATCGATGGCGACGATCCCCGGGAGGATTTCATACGAGCCCTGGTCGAAAGCTGCGGCAGTCGGGGATCGGTGATCGTCTACAACATGGCATTCGAGGCGCGCATCAACCGAGAGTTGGCCGCACGCTTTCCCCGGCACGCAGCGGCCCTGGAGGCCATCAACACCCGCATGATCGATCTGCTGGTTCCCTTCCGTTCCCGGTACCTCTACCATCCGGCCATGCAGGGATCGGCATCGATCAAAAAGGTCCTGCCCGCCTTCGTGCCTGAACTGCGCTACGACGATCTGGCCATCGGCGACGGCGACACGGCCTCGCGCCAGTATTTAAAGTGTATCAAAAACATGGTGACGGAGGATGAGAAGCAGACGATCTACGCCGACCTGAAACGCTACTGTGCCATGGACACCTGGGCCGAGGTGCGGCTGATCGAACGGCTGCGGGAGATAATATAGGGTTTTTGGTTAACTGTTCAGGGGTCAAGGATTCCAGGATTTGAGGGGATAGGTGCTTATCATTGGCTGCAAATCGTTTCAATCCGTTTGATGATTATGGAAAATCTGGCCTGACTGGCGGCATCCGGAGGCAAAAGTCCCGGAAGTGCATCCAAAAAAGCGCGGTTGCCGACCCATTGGAATAGTTGATCCCTGACATAACTTAACAATTCGGCTTCCGCATGTTTTATCTCTCCGACGATCTCCTCTCGCCCATCCAATACTGCAACTACGTCTTCAACATCCCTGCTAAGCAAAAAATCCCCGGAACCGCGTTGATGAAATGCTTCGATCTTGGTTGCTATAAAATAGGGTGCTGGCAGCACTCTTATTCCGACCCCGGAAGGCAAACTCATTTTCATAGCTGCATGAAAAGCCCTTGCAAACCATCGGTTGCCAAAGCCAAGTATGTCAGGATCAGTAGGCATCACATCGAGAATAATATCGCCCGCTCGCCAACGGCAGATAGGGGCTTCCAAGCTGATGTCCTCTGAGAAGCCACGAATTCTGAGCTTTTGATTGAAATTGTGGTAAGTTGCAAGAGAAGCAACCTCTACCATCACATCGACATCCCTTGTCACACGAACGGGAGGCGCAGCAGGATCAGTCAGCAGAAGGCTGGTGGCGCAACCCCCTAAGAACACAACATCATCGATCAGAGGACCAAGCTGATCAACTGCGACTTCAAGTAATTTTATATTGGCATGGCTGTCTTTATGCATCGTCTTCCAACCGCTTTACGATCTCCTGCTGGGCCATTTGCCGCTCACGAGCCCGGCCGCCGCGGAGGGCATCGACAAGTGTAAGCAATTCATACAGTTTTCTATCTTCACGGGCCGCTTTGGGAACGGATTTGTACAACGGCGAAAAGGCTTGGCCACGGATTTCGCCATCCGGATCCGGCCAGACCGGAGGCGGATCTCCGGACATCTCGAAAAAGGGTGACAGGACCGGCCCGGCATAACCGGTTGGCATACCACGGGTAATTTGCCCCAATTCAGGCACGAAAACATAGGGCACGCCGTGAACGAGAAATTCTTCAAGGTTGCGAAAGTTAGGTATGATGCGGTCCTGCCGATCAGATGCCAGGTGCGCTCTGACAACCCGCTTAATACCTGAATGCACTTCGGACGGACTCATCCACAATGATGTGGCCAGCCGGTTATATGACCATTCATTTTGGCCGATGGCAACCAGCTTCATCAAAATGATCACGTCTTGAGGTTTCAGTATCATAACGCCTCCATTCTTTGTTCGCGAATCGCGAATCGCGAACAAAGAATGACAAAAAGCCAAATTTTTGTCAAGTGCACGGGAACTGTATTGGCCGCGAGAAAACCGATCTATCGTTCAGGGGTTTATGGTTTCTGGATCACCGTTAACTATTCACCGATCACCTTCCAGCCTTCACAGTCAACCCCTCGTCAATCAGGTCCAGAACCGTCTGCTTTTCCCGAGGAAAGGGATACCCCTCGTAGCTCTGGGAAAACAGCAGGCCACCGCGGCGGTTTCGCCAGTAGTTGCCGGCATGATCGAAGCAAACCCGGCCGGTGACCGACAACTCCTGCATGGTCAACCGCAGTTCACGAAGCTGCCCGGTGGGGGTCAGCATCTCGAAGTCGCCCGCTTCCATCTCCGCGGCCAGAGGGGTGCCGAGCCAGGGGCGCATGGGGCGCGAGCGGATGTAGTGCGGATCGATCTCGCTGAGAACGCGGGCCGTGTTTCTGGCATGCTGCTCCCACAAGGCTTTGCCGCCCAGGCCGGGCATCCAGTATTCCGAAAGCTGGAAACCCGCCGCCAGAGCCTTTTGTCCCCCCTTGATGTGGATCTCGGCGGTGGCGCCCTTGCGGATCTTTTTCAGAACCGTGTCGTCCCCACTTTCCAGGCCGACATGCAGCCGGTCCAGGCCCGCTTGCCGGATGGTCTTGAGGTCTTCGAGGGATTTTTGCACCAGGGTTTTGGAGCGCGCGTAGGTGGTCACCCGGCGGATGGTGGGAAAGATCCGGCGCAGATATTCCAGCACCTCCACCAGTTGGTCGGTTTTCATGATCAGGCTGTTGGCATCCTGGAGAAATACGGTTTTGCCGCCGGAAAGCAGCCAGTGATAGAGCATGGCAAAGCCCTGGTGGTGGTTCAGCCGGGGGTGTTTTTCGATGAGGGCGATGGCGCCCTGGTGGCTGATCTCACCGTCGGCGCCGGATTGTTTTATAAGATCGTCGCGTAGGGCGGCCATGGCGTCGATGTCGCCTTTGATCTCGGTCACCGACCGCACCTGGAATTTCTCGGTTTTATACATGCCGCAGAACGTGCAGTGGTTCCAGGGGCAATTGCGGGTCAGACGGATCAGCAGCGAATCGCTGCCGCCCTCGCTGGGCGGTCGGTAAACGCCGGTTTCGAAAGCATATCGTTCGGGAATCAATGAATTCATAAGGCACCGTTAGCGGGTTGGTTTGGTTGGTTGCATTGGTTCAGTTCGTTAAGTTGGTTTGATTGGTTGCGTTGGTTAAGATTGCTCGGGGCGCAGATGCAATCGGTCATTGGCTATCGTTCCGGTCCACCAATCCCACATCACACATCCCAGATCACAAGTCACCATTCACGGATCCCAGATCACCATTCACAGTTCACTGCTCACCGTTCACAGAACAACCGGTAGTCCTGCCGGTCTTGAAATGAACCAGTCCTTCTTCGCAGATGCGTACAAAGGGAATGGCCGCGCCGGTAAGGGCGATCAGGGAAAGCAGCGGGTCGGGGAAGGCAACGCCCAGATCCGCCACAGCCCGTTGGATGGCATTGAGCTTCTCGTTCAGCTCTTCCAGGGGCAGTTCGGACATCAATCCGAAAATGGGCAGGGCCATTTCTTCAACGACACGGCCGCTTTCACAGACCACCGCCCCGCCCTGCAATTCGTCGATGCGATTGACGCATAAGGCCATGTCGGCCTCGTCGGCGCCCACCACGACGATGCAGGAGGTATCCCAGGCCGCACTGCAGGCCATGGCGCCCCGGGTCAGACCAAATCCCCGGATCAGGCCGGTGAAAAATTTGCCCGGTGTGCGGCTGCGATCGATGGCCGCGATTTTCGCCAGATCTCCGGCATCCCTGACCTGGATTTCGCCGTTGGCCACGGGCAAATCGACTATCGCCTCTTTTGTGACCAGGTCCGTGACCATCTCGATGGCCCGCACCGCGGCCGTGTCGCGATCCTCTGAAGCCCGGACGGCAAAATCCGAGGGTTCGAAGGGCCTGGAAAGATGGACCGTTTTCAGGCTTTCAGGAGAAAACCGGTGACGGCGAGGCGCCGATTCCAGGCTTCCGTTTTTGGCGATGACGCGGCCGTTGCTGATCACCCGCATGGCCCGGATGGTCTGCGGATCGGGAATCAGAACCATGTCGGCAATTTTTCCGGGAGCGATGCCGCCGATGCGGTCGTCCAGGCCAAAGTGCTCGGCCACGTTCAAAGTTGCCATCTGCACGGCGGTTACCGGGTCGAAGCCGCAGTCAATGGCTTTTTGGACCAGAAACTCCATGTAGCCCTTCTCCATGAGATCCCGGGGAGAAATACCGTCCGTGGTCAGGATCAGCCGCCGGGTGTCGGGGACCATTTCTCGAATGGCCGCAATTTCAGCCAGATCCCGCCGGATGCTGCCCTCCCGCACCATCACATGGATGCCCAGCCGCAGCCGGTCCAGCACCTCGTCGGCCTTGATGGGCTCATGGCAAGAAGAGACCCCATAAGCTGCATAAGCCTGTAGTTTGCTGCCGCGGGCGCCGGCCGAGTGCCCCTCCAGCTTCTTTCCGCATGCCAGTGTGGCGGCAAGGATTGGTTCGAATACCTCCCGATTTTGAAACACGCCCTGCCAGTAGGACTCGCCCAATCCGACGATATCCTCACGGGATAGAAGTGCCTCCAGATCGGCCGGGTCGATTCCCGCAGCCTCTCGGCTCGTGGACACCATGGCAGGGGCCGTGGCAAAGAACTTAATAGGCTGCTCCTTCAGGGAAGCCAAAAAATCGAGGACACCGGCCAGACCGGCGACCGGATAGGGCTCCAGGGTCTCGGTAACGATGGTGGTGGTGCCGCCCACAGCCACATATTTTAAGAATTCGCCGGCGGTGAACAACCAGGCCACGTGGGTATGGCCGTCAATCAGTCCGGGGATCAGGGTAGCACCTTCGGCGTCAATGACCGTGGTGGCGTCACCGATGGCATATTCCACATCCGTCCCCACGCAGGCGATGCGCTCGCCGCAGGTCACCACCGACTGATTGTCCAGGATT
The DNA here is from genome assembly GCF_009688965.1 of Desulfosarcina widdelii. Lineage (GTDB taxonomy): Bacteria > Desulfobacterota > Desulfobacteria > Desulfobacterales > Desulfosarcinaceae > Desulfosarcina > Desulfosarcina widdelii. Next base: position 3,454,931 of record NZ_AP021875.1, read on the forward strand.
TCACCGGTGTAAACATTTACGAGTCGGGCGTTAACAACAGCTAAATCCCCAAGGGCATTCCCCAGGGCCACATCGATCAGGTTCTGCCTTGGCTGAGTCATGAGTCACCGTTTTTCGGGTTGTGGGTTGCGGGCTTAGCGTTTGGAGTTTGGGGTTCAGGGGTTCTGGTTTACGGTTCACCGATCACCGTTCACGGACCACCGTTCACCGATACCACAAATCGCGAATTCCCGTCCACCGTTCCCCCATCGCCGCCACAATTTCCCCAACTGAAAAAGGCAGAGCCCCGTTAGAGGCTCTGCCTTTTTATGACCGCTTATTCGGCGGTCTGTGATTATTGCCTTTAATTAGTCGAAGCTCTGCCGTCGATCATGCCCTCAGAGTTTGCAGGCTGTTTGTGATGACCATCCGGCGACACATCGGTTGACGAAATATGCGAGCAGAATGAGCGTCAGTGCTATGCCTATCATCGGGCACCTTACTTTCACTTATCCGGCTACATCGATCCCGGGATCGCAGCCCAGATGCTCGTCGCGATTCTCACACTGGAAATTGGCTTCACGGGTATCCACATGCCCTTCACTGTTGTCGTCGAAGTAATCCTGATTTTTATTTTCGGCCATGATATCACCTCTCATGATTATAGGTTGTTGGTATTTATTCCTTCGTTATATTAAATATAGGGCTTTCTGAGAAATGGACAATGGGAGCCGGCTGGCCGTATGATGGGAGGAAAATACTACCAAAAGAGTTTTGGGTTCGGGGTTCAGGATTGAGGAACTCTTAAAAACCCGAAATTATCTTTTTTCCGTCATTCCGGCGCAGGCCGGGCACGAAGTGAAGCTTTAGCGCTATCCAGTTATTTCAATACGTTCTGGATTCCGGATCAAGTCCGGCATGACGAGTTTGGTTTTCACGAGCCATCAAGGTTCACGGTTCACTGATCACCGGCCCTTTCCCGTATAGCCTCCGGGTGTTCTCCGCAACAGCCTCGACCACAGCTTCAACTGCAACCGCCTTGATCCGGGCGATGGCCGCAACGGAAAGGCTCAAATTGGCGGGTTCGTTACGGGTCTTCGGATCGGGACCTAGCACCGGGCTGTCGGTTTCAACCAGCAGGCAGGAAAGCGGCAGATGCCGGACCAGTTTCTGCTTCTGGCGCGAACGCACGATGGAGGGCGGTACGGAGAAAAAATAGCCTGCTTCGATCGCAGGCAGGGCGGCCGAGGCTTTACCGTCGAAGGCATGCATCTGAACCCGGTTCGCACTGTTCTCCAGCAGAAGCGCCACCGCATGACGCCCGGCGGAGCGTGAATGCACGTTCAACGGCAGATCCAATTCCCTGGATAGTTTAATAAAGGTTTTAAAGATCTCCCTTTGCAGCGCCTTTTGCTCATCTTCCTTGACAGCCCAGTAATCCAGCCCCACCTCACCAATGGCCGCGAGCCGGTCACGATGGCTACGAATAAAGTTCTCCATCTCTTTGGCCTGGTCAAGATCGAGAAAGGTCGGATAGAGTCCGGCGGCCGGCCATAGCATGGGATGAATCCGGGCCAGTTCCAGATTCCTGCGGGCATCGTCCAAGTTTTCCCCCACGGCCACAACCGCCGCCACCCCTGCCTTTTGTGCCCGTTCGAGAACTGCATCACGGTCAGGATCGAAGGCAGGATCGCAGATGTGGGCGTGCGTGTCCACCAGAGGATATCCTGATAACGCCATAGCCTGCTGACTCCCTATTTCAAATTGAAGAAAAGCAACCGGACCCTAAAAGAGGCGTCCGAAATGAAGGTACCCCAACGTTGCAAAAGCCGGAGCGATTCAGAGCCAAGGCGCCAAGGGTGCCGCCGTAGTGATAAAATGCAACGCTGGGGATACTATACACCGACGACCTCAAAAGGCGCAATCGAACGTCTCGTTGAAACGATCCACCACCGCCAGCAAAACCTCCGGCAGCCGCTCACGGATCTGCCGAACCAGGTCAGAGGGCATTTTTTTGTAAAAGGCCTGGGCGATGCCGCCGGCGATGCAGGCCATGGTGTCGGCATCGCCGCCCAGTGAGATGGCGTTTTTCACGGCGGATGTATAGTCGTGGGCCTCCAGAAAGGCGATGATCGATTCGGGTACCGATCCCTGGCAGGAAACATCGAAACAGTAGCTCGAACGGATCTCGTCGACCGAACCCTCCAAACAGTATCCGAAGCGCGCCTCGATCTCTTTGCGGATGCTGTCCTTGTCCTCCCCTTTTCTCGCCAGAAAAACCGCCAACGCCGTTGCCTGGGCGCCCTTGATGCCTTCGGGATGGTTGTGGCTTACCTCGGCGGAGCGCCTGGCATGGTGCAGGACCGCATCGACCGATTCGAAGGCAAATCCCACCGGAGAAACCCGCATCGCCGAACCGTTGCCGAAGCTGTAATAGGGTATGCTGTTTGGATCCCAGATCCAGTGCCAGAACGAACCGCCATAGGGCAGGTTGGGGAAGCTGCGGGCAAAACAGGCGATGCAGGAGCGGTACCCCGTGCGGCGCAGAATGGCGTTGGCCACCGCCACGGTCAGAACCGTGTCATCGGTAAAGGCATCCACCACCAAGGGGAAGGCCACGGTCTTGACGGGGCGGCTCTCGTAGGGGGAACCGATCATGTCGCCTGCTATGGCTCCGATCATGGGTCCTTCTCCTTTGCCGATTGCCGGGAATCAAAAGTATGATAAAAAGCGCAACGTGCGGTCTAAATCTGCGGGAAGGAAGCTGCCGGGAGCGGCTGCAAAACGCGTGTGGATATCAGCAGGAAATCAACGCAATCGACATAGTCTACCCAAAAACGGATGTTCGGGCAAGCATCAGTTGGCGATGGGGCGGGGAAACGGCATTTTCAATCCATATCATCGCTCCGACGTAGGGGCGAAAATCTTTCGCCCCTACGACACCCATGGATTGCTTCTGGAAGGACAACACTTGATCGATGAAAACGGGGATCAACCCCGCCACTACGCGAGACGAGGGCGGTGACGCGGCGTCACAGCTCCAGGCGCTCACCGGGGTGAAGCAAAACCACCCGGGCGGAAGTGGCTTCTTCAACTCGTTTTTTCCAGGTCGCCGGGTCCTGTTCGATGATCTCGAAGGTGTCGTAGTGGATCGGCAGCACCTGCCGGGGTTCGATCAACTGGACGGCACGCAGGGCATCGTCCGGCCCCATGGTAAAGTTGTCTCCGATGGGCAGCACGGCCAGGTCGATGCCCGCTTCGCCAATCAGCTTCATGTCGTAAAACAGGCCGGTGTCGCAGGCGTGGTAGATGTTTTTCCCTTGGATGGAGAAGAGAAAGCCGCAAGGGTTGCCACCATAGGAGCCGTCCGGCAGGCCGCTTCCATGGTGGGCGATGGTCAGTTTGACCCGGCCCCAGGAGTAGTCGAACCCTCCGCCGATGTGCTGCGGGTGACCCTTCTCGACCCCCTGGGCGGCCAGCCAGTTGACGATCTCGAAATTGGACACCACCGTCGCGCCGGTGCGTTTGGCAATGGCCACGGTGTCGCCCACATGGTCCCCATGGCCGTGGGACACGAATATGTAATCCGCTTCGACCGCATCGGCGCTGATCGGTGCCAGGGGGTTGCCCGCCAGAAAAGGATCGACCAGCAGCCGGGTGCCGTCGGCTTCGATAAGCAGGCAGGCGTGACTGTACCAGGTAACATTTACTCCCATTCGAACACCTCCTTGACGTTGGCATAGGGTCCGGTCTATTCCACCGCAACCATCTCCGGTCCCAGAATGACGTGAGCCTTGCACTGCCGGGCAATGTTACGCAACATGGTCCGGAAAACCCACTGGTGGGCCGGGTAGAGCGCGTACCAGTAGCCCAGGCCCGGCAGCCCTTTGGACAGAAAAAGCGCCTGCACCACCAGTTCGGTTTGGCCGGAAAGCGGTCGGAGTTGAAAGACCAGCAGGGCCTCTCCGGGGACCTTCATGCGGGAGGCCAGCACCAGACGCTGGGGGCGGTGGATCCGGTATACCTGCCAGAAATGGAACACCTCGTCAGCGTCCAGGGTGGCGTTGTTCCGGCGCTTTTTCTTCATTCCGGGGCCGCCGACGATGGCGTCCAGTGCGCCGCGCAGCGCCCACAGCAAACTGTTGCCGTAATAACCTCGATTCCCGCCAATGGCCTCCACCACCTCCCAGACCGATTCGATGCCCGCCGCCAGAACGATCCGAAAAGCCAAGGTCAGTTGGGTCCCGCCGGTGTATTCGGCATCGCCGCAGGCGGTCCACTCCGGAGGCAGCAGGGTTTCAGGTGGAATGTCGCAGGCATCCTGCTCCGCCTGGGGCTCACGGTCCAGTGCAATCCGCATGGTTTCCCGGGCGCTTTGCAAGTCGCGCGGCAAGATTTCGCGAATACGGTCGTCCCGGCAGACCACCGGGATGCTCAAGCCTTCGGCCAACGGCCGTGCGATGGCCGAGGGCACCGGTGTGACCAGGTGGATCCACAGGGAACTGAGCCTGGGCGTCAACACTGGCACAGGGAAGATGATGCGCGGCATGAGCCCGGCCATCTCGGCGTAAATATGAATCAATTCCCGGTAGCTGAGCACCTCCGGCCCGCCGATGTCGAAAGTCCGGCCGACGGTTTCGGCCGCCTCCAGACAATCATGCAGATACCCCAGGACGTCGCGGATGGCGATGGGCTGGCAGGGTGTATCGACCCATCTGGGCGTCACCATGACCGGCAGGCGCTCCACCAGGTAGCGCAGCATCTCGAACGAGGCGCTGCCGGCCCCCAGGATCATGGCGGCCCGCAGGCAGGTCGCCGGCACGGCGCCCTGATTGAAGATCGCCTCCACTTCGTGCCGCGAGCGCAGATGGTCGCTCAGACCAGGATGATCCGTCTCTCCCAGGCCGCCTAAGTAGATGATCCGCTTCACCTTCCGGACGGCCGCCACCGAAGCCATGTTCAGCGCCGCCGTTCGGTCGGCCTCGGCAAAACCGGATTTCCCGGCAATCATGGAATGAATCAGGTAGTAGACGATCCCGCAGCCGGTCACGGCCGCGTCCACAGAAGCCAGGTCCAGGGCATCCATTGCCACGATCTCAACGTTGGCGTGCCCGGCCCAGGGTCGATTTTCCAGACGCCGGGGATTGCGGGCGCAAGCCCGGACCCGGCAGCCGCGGGAAAGCAGCAAAGGTACCAGGCGGCCGCCCACGTAGCCGGTCGCCCCGGTCACCAGAACAGTCTGGTTGCTATGGGTTGCAGGGGAAGCATTTGTGTCCATGGCGTCTTTCTGCTCTCCCGGCCGAGGTGATTGCCGTAAGGCCACAGGCCGGTTCGAATCACCACCTTCTTTTCTCCACCGCAACAGCATACTAGCTGCTCCCCGTTACAAAAATCCGGATGCGGCTTAAAAATGCAGGTAGATTTGAGGAAATACTGAAAGTATAATAAGCTCTATAAAAATAGCCCGATTTACAGAAGACGTCAACGCCAGAGCCCCGTGGAATTATCAATATATTGCTGATTGGACACCCCGTCCCGGCCATGCATCTCGATGGATGGGGGAGCGGAACATCCCTGACCGAGCGTTCCGACGTATAAGAATTTCATAGCAAGTGGAGAATCCATATCGACTTTCTCCTTGAACGCCAAACTTCATATACTGCCGGAAGATCTCGTTTTCTACCTAATTTCCGGTAATTGTTGCCGGCGAATTGCCGATATAAAAAGAAAACGGAAACAGGCTAAAGGGGTGCTCTCATGAAATGGAATGGCAAGCACGTGGCAGGAATGATCAAAATGATTGTTTTTTCTGTCTTTCTGGCCTGCACGGGCAATGCACCCGTCCTCATCGGCTTCTCGGGCGAGTTGACCGGTAGCAATGCGGATTTGGGTGTACAGGGCCGAAACGGAGCTATTCTGGCGATCGAAAGCGTGAATGAATCCGGAGGAATCAACGGGCGTCCCATAGAACTCATTGTTCAGGACGATGGCGGAACGCCGACCGGCGCAAAGGCAGCCGACAGCGCACTGATCGAGGCCAACGTGGTAGCCATTGTCGGGCACATGACCAGCGGGCAAAGCATGGCTGCACTGCCGGTAATCGAGAAAGCGGGCATGCTGATGCTCAGCCCCACTACCTCCACATCACTGCTGACGGGAATCGACGATCACTTCCTGCGGGTTCAACCCGCCATTACCGCCGCCGCCGGTAAACTGGCCAGGATCGCCAGATCTCAGTATCGAGCCGAACGGATCGTGGTGATCGCCGATCAGGACAATTTGGCCTACAGCGATGCCTTTCGCAAAGCATTCGTCGATACGTTCGAAAAAACCGGGGGCCATCTATCCGAAAATCTCTTTTTTTCATCTTCGTCGCATCCCGATTTTGACGAACTCATGCGGCCGATATCGCCTTCGAACGTCAACGGTCTACTGATCATCGCCTCCGCCAGAGATACGGCCTTCATCGCCCAACATCTCCGCAATAACGGCTTTTCCTGCCCCCTTTTCAGTTCCGGATGGGCACAGACCAACACCCTGATCCAAAATGGCGGCAAGGCAGTAGAAGGGCTGATCCTGGTGGCGGACTATGACATCGACAGCCGGAAGCCGGCCTTCGAAACCTTTCGTCTCAGATACCGGGAACGATTCGGGCGGCCGCCCACTTTCGCAGCCGCACAATCCTACGAAGCCATGAATCTGTTGGCAAAAGCGCTGAAGCAGACCGGAGGGAATCGATCCGGCCTGAAAGAAGCGCTGCTGGGGATAAACGACTTCCAAGGGCTGTTGGGCAACATCAAGATGGATCCATACGGCGATGTGATTCGCACACAGTTTGTCGTTACGGTGAAAAACGGCAACTTCCAGACACTGTCAGCCATCGAAACCTAGCGATGAGAGCACAAACCTCTTCCAGAAGGCCGCTTGGCCGGGTAATGCTCAATCAGCTTCTCCTGCTACTCTTTCTGCCCACGCTGATCCTGGTCGCTGTCACCTTTGTCAGTATCGTTTTAGTCTGGCAAGGAACCTTGGCTCGGCAACAGGTCAAACTGTCGCGCAGCATTGCCAACACGGTCGTCACCTATACGGACAGCGCCAAGCGCGTGCTCGATGCACTGGGGCAAACCATCGAAACCGCCGATCGCCCCCACCTGAAACAATTTCTGACCGATACGCACAGCGCCTACAGCTATTTTGACACCCTGTACATACTCGACTTGGACGGTCGACTGGATCTCATGACGCCCCTCGATCACCAATACATCGGATTGGACCTGACCCGCCAGCCATACTACGCCAAGGCCAGAGAACAAAAATCCACCTTCGTTTCGGCTCCGTTCATTTCCATGCGTTCGGGCAAGCCCACCGTTTATCTGGCAAAATCCGTTGAATCGGGCCAGATGGTTGTCGGCGAACTGAACCTTTCGACACTCCAGGCGAACATCAATGCGGCCATTGGGGGAGACCGGGAAAATCTGGTTTTTGTTGCCGACCGTGCGGGCACCCTTTTAGCCCATTCCAACAGTCAATTGGTCGTTGAACAACACAGTGTCGGTCATATGGAAATCGTCCGCCAGGGGCTCGAAACGGAATCGACAAAAATCTACCGGGCATCCACCGGTTGGGTTTTCGGTGCAGGCGTACCGATTGAATCCCTCGATTGGGTCGTGGTCAGCCAGCAATCGCTGAAAAGTGCCCTGGGGCCGCTGGTTCGCGTGGTGGCACCTGCCCTGAGCCTCTCCTTTTTCCTGTGGCTTTGGGTGTTGTGGACGCTGCGATTGCAGCAAATCAAACGGGTGGTGGCACCTGTCGGCCGTCTGGCCGAGACGGCCCAGCGCATTGCCGCCGGCAACCTGGACGAACAGGCCCGCCTGGAAGAAGGCAAGGAAATCGGGGAACTGGCTGCGTCATTCAACCACATGACCCAGCAGTTGCGCAATCATATCAATGCCGAAAACATGATCGCAGACATCTCCCGTCGGCTGATGGGAACCGACAGCGATTCCCTGGACGACGAAATAAACCGATCATTGAGGGAAATCGGCCGGTTTGTTTCCGCAGACCGATCATACCTGTTCCTGATCTCCAAGGACGGACGAACCGTGAGCAACACCCACGAGTGGTGCGACGATGGGATTGAGCCTTTCGTCGAAACGCTTCAGAACCTGCCGACTGAGAATTATCCGTGGTTGATAAAAAACGCCGCGCAAGGCAATGACATCGTTATCCCGAACGTCGCCGCATTCGAACAGGCTTCGGCGGGCGAGAAGGCGGACTGGATAAAGCAGGGCATCCAATCCCTGATTTGTGCACCGATCCTTACCCGGGGATCGCTCAAGGGATGGGTCGGTTTCGATGCAGTCAGGCAGCAAAGGGATTGGTCCGGAAAAGGAGCCAAACTGCTGCATCTGGCCGGAGAAATCTTCTACATCGCCATGCAACGCAAATGGTCGCAAACAGCACTGAAAGCAAGCGAGGCCCGCTATCGCCAGCTGGTCCAGCACGCGCCGGCCGGTATCTGCGAGTTCGATCTGCAGCATAAGAGGTTCATTGGTGTAAACGATGTCATGTGCTCTTACACCGGCTACAGCCAAGCGGAATTTCTGGCCCTCAACCCGCAAACCCTGCTACCGGAATCCCATCTTTCCCGATGGGTCCAACGGCACAAAGGCCTCACTCCGGACAACCCGACGCTGCCGCCTGAGGAGCAACGCATCATGGGTAAAGACGGCCGCCTTTTCTGGGCCTTGATCAATTGTCGATTTGTTTTCGAAGACGACACTCCCGTCAGGCTGACTGCCGTGGTCCACGATCTGACGGCCCTGCGGCAGGCCGAATCGGAAAAGAAACAACTGGAAGCCAAACTGGCTCAGGTTCAAAAACTGGAGTCACTGGGGACCCTGGCAGGCGGCATCGCCCATGATTTCAACAACCTGTTGATGGGAATCCAGGGAAACACTTCGCTGATGCTGCTGGACGAAAACCGAAAGCACAATGACAACGAGCGGCTGAACGGTATCGAGGCCCTTGTCCAGCGGGGTGTGGAACTGACCCGACAGCTTCTGGGGCTGGCTCGCGGGGGGAAATACGAAGTCAAGCCCACCGATCCCAATCATCTGGTAAACGAGAGCGCAACCATGTTCGGCCGCACCAAAAAGGAGGTCCGTGTTCATCAAAAATATCAGGCGGGCATCTGGCGGATCGAATGCGACCGGGGCCAGATCCACCAGGTCCTGCTGAACATTTTCGTCAACGCCTGGCAGGCAATGCCGGCAGGCGGGGAAATTTATATCTCGACGGCCAATACGACACTCGATGAAGCGACCGTCAAACCCCACGGGGTGCCACCCGGCCGGTACGTGAAGATCACCATTGCCGACAGCGGTACCGGAATGAATCCGGGTACCATGAAAAAGATCTTCGACCCCTTCTTCACCACCAAGGAGCGGCAGCGCGGCACCGGCCTGGGGTTGGCCTCGGCTTATGGCATTATCAAAAACCACGGCGGGATCATCGATGTGGCGAGCCAGTTGGGAGAAGGCAGCACGTTCACCATCTATTTACCGGCAGTGGACAAGCATGTCGCGGAAGATCCGGTCGCAAAAAGTCGGCTGCGAGGGGGCAGCGAAACGATTCTCCTGGTCGACGATGAAACCATGATCCTCGATGTAGGACGAGATATGCTTGAAACGCTCGGCTACCGGGTTCTTGCGGTCCAATCGGGTGGCGAGGCCGTGGACACCTACCGACAAAAAACCGGCATCGACCTTGTGGTGCTGGACATGATCATGCCGGACATGGGCGGTGCCGAAACATTTGCCCAGTTGAAACACATTGACCCTGATGTCCGCGTACTTTTGTCCAGCGGCTACAGCATCGACGGTCAGGCCAATGAAATTCTCAATCAGGGCTGCAGCGGGTTTATCCAGAAACCATTTTCTATCCAAGAATTGTCCCGCAAAATTCGTGACATCCTGAATTAATCATGTGTTCCCTTCCGGAAGATTGAAAAACCAGCCCCTGCGTCATAAAATCAGCTGCCAACCAAGACTGCCCTGACCGTTTCCGCCAGGGTCTCCAGACGATAGGGCTTTTTAAGATAGAGGATCGAACCGAGCTGCTGAAGCTGGCGTACACGGTCCGTTGCAGCATAGCCGCTGGAAATCACCGCTTTCTGGCCGGGATAGATCGCCGCGATTTGCCGGTAGGTCTCCAGTCCGTCAATGCCCGGATCCATGATCATATCCAGAAGCAGTACATCTGCCGGCTGCCGGGAAACCGCTTCCACCGCCGCCTCTCCGGAAGACACCGCATCGGCCCGATACCCCAGCCGGGTCAACATGGCAGTGGCCAGTTCTCGCTGCTCGGCCACATCGTCCACCACCAGGACACGCTCTCCCTGCCCTCGGTGGTCCTCCAGCGACCACACTTCCGTGGCTTTTTTGGCCTTCTCTGAAGTTGCCGGAAGATAAACGCTGAAGTTGGTACCCATGCCTTCACGGCTTTTGGCATCGATGAAACCGTCGTGGTCCTTGATCGTCCCCCAGACCACGGCCATCCCCAGGCCGGTTCCGCTCTTGCCCATAACCTTTTTAGTATAAAAGGGTTCGAAAATCCGCTCCATGTCTTCCCCGGATATGCCTACGCCTTCGTCTTCGACCTTCAGGACGGCATAGTCTCCTTCCCGACTTGTTTCGTAGGTCCCCATGGAAGTGTCCACGCTCTGGTTGTAGGTTCGGATACGGATGGTGCCGCCGTCCGGCATGGCCTCGGCGGCATTACTGACCAGGTTCATAACGGTTTTAGACAGGTGGACAGCCGACCCCTTCACTGCCTTCAGGTCGGCTGCCAGATCCAGGTCCACCTTCACTTTGGAATGAAACTGAACCAGTTTTTCATGCTCCGGGCTGTCCAGGTAATCTTTCACCACGCTGTTCAAATCCAGCACCTTGAAATCGGCCACACCCCGCCGGGCAAGGGTCAACAGGTCCTGGACGATTGCCGCAGCTTTCTGCCCCGATTGCTGAATGGTCATCAGCGGCTTGCGCAGACTACTGTCCGCCGGCATGTCCTGAAGCAACAGGTCGGGGTACCCCACCACGCCCGAAAGAATATTGTTGAGATCATGGGCCACACCGCCAGCCAGCGTGCCCAGGGCCTCCATCTTGCGTGCACGCTGCAGCCGTTCCTGCAGCCTGAACTTCTCTTCTTCAGCCCGTTTTCGATCATCGAGTTCCCGTAAAAGGTTCTCGTTGGCCAATGCCAGGGCCTCGGTCCGTTTGTGCACAAGCCCCTCCAACTTGTCCTGGTAAGCCTGCACTTTGGCCTCAGCCTCTTTTCGGACACGAATCTCCTGCTCGTAGGCTGCATTGGCAACTTCCAGGTCTTTGAAGGCTTTTCCGGACCGGTTGGCCAGAATCATGGCCTGGGAGAAGACAAAAAACAGCATGCCGTAAGGGATTACATGGCCGGTCTGAATCAGATCGTTGGCGTATAGGATATCATTGGCCACGGTCGCCAGTACCAGCAGAAGAGAGATCAGCATCACGGTCGCACCGAACCGTCTTTTCAGTGCGGCCCTGACCAGCACACCGGCGCTGAACAGACAAATCAGAATGATCAGGGGCGTCACGGTTGAAAACAGGCCCGTAAAAACAGGGATCGGTGCCACCAGGGTGATGATTCCCAGCAGCGTTCCTATCGCCAGCCCCCCCTGCACAATCCGAACGGAGCAGTCTTCAGGGAAAAGAGACCGAACAAAGGCGAGGCAAAGCGGGGCACCGAGATAGACACAGAGCCATTCAATGCGTATGGCCACGTTCCAGCTCAACGCTTCGAACAGATCGGCCAGAAACACTTCTCCGGTCAACCCGGCGCGCAGTCCGAAAAGCAGACAGCTAAGGGCGAAATAGAAGTTGAAACGATCCTGGGGCCGGAAGGCGAAAAGAAAAAAGTGGTAGATACTCATGATCAGCAGGCAGCCAAACACCATGATGTCCTTGGCCATGGCCCGATTCTTGACAGCTGGCAATCGTTCCGCCGTTGTCAGCCGAATAGGAGCACGCATGCCGCCTTTGGCGTGCATGAAGTTGGAGATCTGCAGGGTCAGCACCACTTCGCCGTCCGTTGGGGAATCGATGACGACAATCCGGGTGCGGTAATCGGGCTCCATCTGATCGGCGCTGGGGCCCACAAGGCCGACCGAGGCCGCCAAACGGTCGTCGATCCACAATCGACAGGCGCAAAATGCATAGGGAATGAGCAGGGCCAGCCGTTTCTGTCCGGAAACGCCGCGCAGGTGCAGACGAAAGGTGGCGAAACCGTTGCCATCCAGTTCCCGGCCGTCCACTACCGTGCCGTTCCACACGGAGGGCATGGCAAACCAGCCGGTTCTCGGCGGGGGATTGGCCGAACGAAAATCCTGCGGAGAAAGCAGCGCGCGCCAGTAAAATTCCCACTGCCCGGCAAGCGGGAGGCACTCATCATGCTCCGGCTGCCAGTTTTCGAGATCGAGTACCCCCAGGTGGCCCTCCGGCAAATGGGGCGTTGCGGCAGTGGACATACCAGGCTGGATCAATAGCAGGGTCCCGATGGCCAGGGTCAGGGCTAAAAAGAAAAATTTGATCGTTTGCCGCAATTCATATTCTTCCTATTCATGGTTGATCACACCGTTAACTAGTGTCGATCCATAAATGGTAATTTTCAGAGCCGAGTCGCAAAAAAATAGAGTGGTAAAATCCTCGGCAGGATTTTTCTCACCATCGCTACATCGGTTTGTGGCTAATTTACCGAAATCGGCTTAATGCAAGCGCACTTGTTCAACCAGTTTTCACGATGCGGAATCGATTAAGGTCTCAAGTGGCTGTTTTTCCCCTGGCGATGGTCAGCAGGTTGGCGGCCACAATCGAAGACCAAACATAGGATTTAAACGAGTCCCATCCTTTCCAGGTACAGCGGGTCAGGCCAAGGCAACGCTTCAGCCAGGAGATACCGGATTCAATACCCGCTCGAAAGCGGCGCAATCGACGATACACATATTGGCTGCGGCACATGTCGGTTTCAGATAGACCTCGTTTCTTGGCAAAGCAGACGTCTTTGATCTTACGCGATTGGGCTCGCTTCAAGTTTTCCTTGGATGCAAAACCGCCGTCGAAGCTGGCCTTGAGGGGATAGCGGCCATAAATTTGTTTTTGCCGCTCAAGCATCGGTATCGTCAGGTCGGCGTCGGCCGGATTGCCTTCGGTGATGACACAGTCCAAAATAAGGTTCGACGCGCCTCCGGTCAGACAGATTTTGTGACCAAACAGCGTATCGCGCCTATCCTTGACGATGATATCGGTATGTGGCTCGAACAACGATACTACTTTGTCTTTGGCATCGACCGTTTCTCCATGAAGAACCCGGCGTTCGGTCTGGTGGATCACCCTGCGGGTCAGATCGACAAAATGTTCGATCTGGAAGCCAATCGTCATGACCAGCGGGTCGCAGGTCGCACCGGCATTGATCGCAGCGACTGCCTTATGAGCGTACCCAACCACTTTGCGACTGGTTTTGAGCAGGTCCACATAGGCAACCTTACGCTTGTTTTTCCGTTTGGCATTCATCACCGCCAGCATCCGTCGTTTGGCAACACGGGTATGGTTATGGAAGTCAGGAACTGTGATCCCCGATTCATCCCGGAAGCGCTTCAGCAGCCTCGTCAACACGCGAACACCATCCCACAGCAGGTTGGAGTCGGTGGGATGATGGATGTGAGTTTCAACGCACGTGCAATCGACCCGGACCTGTCGGCCCTTTTCAATGCCCTTTTGCTTCGCATATCCCAAAAGATCCGCATTGATCAGTTCCCAGGTGGCGTCCGATATGCCTTTGATATTTTTGTTCAGGGCGGATTTTTTGTATCCCTTGTCGGCGATACCGATCCGGCAGAACCAACTCAATGCCTGCGAATCGACAATATGAAATGCCAGTTCATCATACGTAAAACCGAAAAGGATTTTGACGATAGCACAACGCAGTACCTGGTCGGCGCTCATGCCGTCAGCCCCAGTTCGATAGGCCACCAGCTTGCCCTTGTTCAAATCTTGAAGAACGCGATCACAGATGATAGGGTGAGCATCGATGATACCACTGATAGCTGTAAGTTCTTTTGCTTGGGCGTGGTCTTTGATCTGAGGCATCAGGGGCATCTGTTTTTGCCATTTTTCGCGCATTTTGTGATCGGCTCCTTTCTTTCTTTTGTAGTGATATTGGTTGTTTGGCGACTTTCAATATACTACAAAGAGAAGAGAAAAACCACTACAAAATGCGCGTTTCTTATTTATTACAGGTAGTTATTCCTGTGGATGAGCACTAACTATCGACCGACAGGCGGTTTTCTTGATCTATATTTGGTGGGCAAGCGATGGTAGGATATAGAGAGGCTGCGCTCCGATTCATTCCCCCGCCGCGATCAGATTGGCCACGTAGCGGGCAATGGCGGGGCTGGCAGTAAGGCCGGGAGATTCGATGCCGATCAGGTTGACAATACCGGGCAACCCTTTGGAGGACTCTTCGGCGATGATGAAATCCCGGACCGCATCGCCGGGCTGCTGCAGTTTGGGCCGGATGCCGACCATCTCAGGATTCAATTGGTCGATGGTGATGGCGGGAAGGTAGCGCCGGGCCGCCTCGTAAAACGATTGCCGGGCCGCGGGATTCACCGCGTAATCCGGATTGCGTTCTGGCAGGTAAGTGGCGTCGGGACCCAGCTTGACCCGGTTGCCGAGGTCAATGGTGGCGTGCACCCCCAGCCCCACATGATTGGCCTGGGGGACCGGGTAAACCAGCCGCTGGAGATAGCCCGATGGTACGTCCAGGCTGAAATAGTCGCCTTTCCAGTAGTGCAGGCGGTATCCGCAGGCATCGACGTCGATCCCCATCGAGCCGGCCACCCGGTCGGATTCCAGGCCGGCACAGTTGACGACCCAGCGCGATACAAAGCTGTCTTGCTCTCCGTCGGGATACGCAACGTGGACCCGGTAGCGGCCGTCATCGCACTTTTCCACCCGTGAGACCGTGGTGTGAGGTACCATTTGGGCACCGTTGCGCTGCACCCGTGCGGCAAACCTGCGCATGAGCCGATGGGAGTCGATGATGCCTGTGGAAGGTGACAGCAGCCCGGCGCAGGCCTTGACGTTGGGCTCCAGGTCCTTGACTTCGCGGGCGCTGACCATCTTGAGATCGTCGGCACCGTTTTCCCTGGCCCGCTCCTGAATGTCCAGCAGGACGGCCTCCTCTTCCGGCGCTGTTGCGACGATCAGCTTGCCGCAGCGGCGATGCGGAATCCGGCCGCTTTCGCACAGCGGGTACAGCATCCGGTTGCCTTCGACACACAGCCGGGCCTTGAGCGATCCTTTGGCGTAGTATATGCCGGCGTGAATGACTTCGCTGTTGCGGCTGGAAGTCTCCTGGCCGAAGGAGGGATTGCGCTCCAGGATCAGGACCCCTTTTCGGCTTTCGGAAAGCTCGGCCGCCACGGCCAGGCCGACCACCCCGGCCCCGATGACAGTTGCAGTGATTTCCATGGCGATATCTTAGGGGAGGCGTTCTTCTCTGGCAAGCTGAAAGTTACCGGCTGCGGGAGGAAAAATGAACTACCCCGCCGCAAGCGGCGGGGTATCTAGACCCGTTGCTTCGCAATAAATGACTTATCTTGTTTTTCAAAAAAGGCGAGACGCCAATTATAGGTCTTAGTAGAACACTCCAGGCGACATGACGTAAAAACCGGAGCCGACAAAATATTGGGTATCCGGGATCCGGTAAATAAAGGTGTGTTTGGGCTTGATGACCTCCTGCCCGGGAACCGGCCAATCGTAGCGGGTCCATCCTTTGCCCTTTTGGGCCGCCTTGATGAAATCCACGAAGAACGCCTTCCCGTTTACATCCTTGGTTTCAATCAGATTATCCGCTTGCGCCATTTCGGGTTTAACTGGATGGGCCAGCATCTTGCAGTCCATATCCATGAGGAATACGTAGCTCACGCCGTCGTTCCAGGTAAAACGGTTGTGCCGGATTGAAATTTCCTTAACGGCCGCCTTTATGCCGTTGGTTTTTACAAAATTGGCCGCTTCTTTACATTTGGCGATACAATTGTCGCGCGTTCCTGCCACACCATTGGAAACAGCCACGAAAAACAGCAACATAACACCCGCAACTACGATTCCGATCCGATGCATACGTTCTCCTTCTTTTCTTAAATGTTGAACTTGATCGTTTTCTCGTTCGCATGAGCAGATTTCCCGAGCCAAGGAATTGGTTATCGGCAGGATCTGCAAAAACTTGAGAAAAACCAGAGAAAAAAGGAGCGGTGGATCAGTAGCCGCGTTTTCCTTGGATCACCCCCCTCACCCCGCCTTTGGGGTCGTCCGTGTCGCCGTCACGCCGGGGGATCAGGTGAATGTGGGCGTGCATCACGGTCTGGCCGGCCGATCGGCCGATGTTGATTCCGATGTTGAATCCGGTAACGCCGGGATCGTCCTCCCGGATTTGTCCGACCAGGCGGCGGATCAGTTCCTCGGAGTCCCGGATCTCCTGCTGGCTCAGGGCCAGGCCATCGGCCACATGCCGTTTGGGAACGATCAGCAGATGCCCGGGGGTTACCGGGAATCCGTCGTTAAAAGCGGCCACCGTACCGCACTCTGCCACCGCCTTGCCCTGGGCGACCCATTGGCAGAACAGGCAGTCGGAGGGATTGTCGCCGCTTATTTTTGTCAATGCGCGATCCTTTCCTCAACCATCTCAATCCCCAGTTTAGCAATGCCTTCCAGCACGGGCTTATAGAGTTCTTTGCAAGTGGGAATCTGAACGCCGGTGAGATCGATTTTGCCCTCCGCCATCAGGGAAACGCCCACCGCCAGGGGCAGGCTGACGGTGCGCGCCATGGAGGAATCGCCATGGGGAACGCCGTAATCGATCAGGGTGGAAGTGATCGTGTGTCCGCTCCCGTCCGCGTCTTCCACTTCGAAGCGGTGGCGCAGGATGATCATGTCCTTCTCGCCATCCTTGTATTGCAGTTTTCGCAGGAGCTGCTCGCTGAGGATGTCCAACTTGCTGCCGGCGTCCGGCAGCGGCTCGGCGTCGAACAATCCCAGCCAGGCCAGGTTGTCGATGACGAAATGCTCTTTTTCCAGGCCCAGTTTGCGGGCCGTGGCAACGGCCAGGTCTTCGCTTTCATCGGCCCCCACCAGGTCGGCCGTCAGGGTCCTGAACGTTGCGCCCTTGGGATAGGTAGCGGGCGTTTCGTCCACCAGGCCCAGATCGATGATCTTCTTGAACGTGTCGCACCAGCCGATGTTGCGGTAGGTGCCCCGCATGACGGTCTCGGCGTCCTTGAGGCCGTAAATCTCTTTATAGGGCAGCGAATCCCGGTTCGGGTAGACTTCGAATTCTCCCAAGGGATCGACGGTCTCGATGCGCTTGTTTAAAAACAGGTCTTCCCCCTTGATGTTGACCACCTCGCCATTCTCCAGAAAGCGCGCCGAATTGCGGGAGGCCAGGACCACGCCCCGCGGGCTCCATGAGAACTTGTAGCCGAAGGGGTTGTCGTTGTCGTCCGGAGCCGGCAGGCCACCGCAAAGGGAATAGAAATGGCGAATCTTGCCGCCCCGGGCATGAACCGTGTCGATGATCCGCATGGCGGACATGTGGTCCACTCCGGGGTCGATGCCGATCTCGTTGAGAAGAATCAGGTTTTTGCTTTTGGCTTCATCGTCGAGCGCGCGCATCTCATCGCTGACATACGAGGTGGTGGCCATGGGCTTGTTGTTTGCCAGGCAGACCCGGGCCACGTCGACATGATGTACAAAAGGAAGCAGGCTGACCACGATGTCGTTCTCCCGGACCAGCGCGGCGAGGCCTTCTTTGTCCTCCACCATCAATTGTCGGGCCGTCCCGTTTTCAAACCCCTGGACGATTTCCTCGGCCTTGGCCAAGGTTCTTGAAGCGATGGTAACCGCGTATCCCTGTTCCAACAAGTACCGGGCACCCGGTCTGCAAACCAGTCCCGCCCCCAGAATCAATATTTTCTTCATATCCGCTCCCTGTCCCGCATATCGTTGTCTGCAAATGCCGGTCGTGGTCGATCAGCTCGCCTCAGCCCTTTTCTTTCTTCACAAAGGCTGGATATACGCCAGGAGGGGGAAATCTTCAACAGGCTTTTGTATAGGGCCGCCGTGTTAGGTAATGGGGTTCATTCGCTATCCCTCTGGTCTTTACCCACATTTGGTAATAGGAAGCGACGTTCCATTTGCACCGGCAAGACGAGGATTCCATGTAGAGACACGGCGCGCCGCGCCCTCACGAGGTTCTCACGGTGTCGGGGAGAAAAGGCATCTAATCTTATTGCGGGAATATTTGGTGTTGATCCCTACTCGCGAACTTGCTCGACGGCGGCCTCCCGTTCTTCGACCCGTTCGAAGGCGTTCCGGTAAATGACGTAATACTTATTGATATTGCTCACGTAACGGACGGTCTCCTGGCCGACGATCTTGAGCATGGCCATCTCCACATTGCGAAACCAGCGGTCGGGATCCAGTTGCATCTGACCGGCCAGCCGGCGCGCCTTCCGAATTCTGGCCGGACCGGCATTGTAGGCCGCCAGGCTGAAACGCACCTGGTCGCGGGGGCGGATGGCGGCATCCTTGAAATACTGGCGCCGTAAGAACGAAAGATACTTGACGGCTGCATGGATGTTGTTCTCCACGGTGTTGACATCGATTATCCCGATTTTTGGATCGGCCGCCGTCTGCGGTCGGATCTGCATGATGCCCACCGCCCCCCGCGGACTCACTTTGCTCTGATCGAAGCCCGACTCCTGGTAGGCCATGGCCGCGATCAGCCGCCAATCGAAGCCGTAGCGCTTGGCGTACTTTTTAAACAGGGGAACGATTGTCTTCAGCCGGTTGCCGGCTGCGCCGCGAAGCGGATTGCTGACCCAGGTTTTTTTCTCGTAATAGCGTGAGAAATAAATGTTGCCCAGAAGCGTACCCTTGCGATGGGACTGGATGAACTGGTTCAAGCTGGCCTTGAGCTGCGGATTGTTTTTACGCACGGCCCAGGCAATCTGACCGCCCTGTCGGACGGCAACATCCGGGTAGATGCGGATGTCGGTGAACACCTTGCTCCAGGCCTTGGCAATGTGGCTGTCGCAGATCGTGCGAGCGACGGCACCGCTGTTGACCAGTTCGAGAATGTCTTCGGTCTCCAAATTCTCGTCGGCCCGCACGATCCGGACCGGCTGTTTGCCCTGACCGCGCAATTGCCGGTTGAAATCCTGCAGGCTCTGGTAATAGCTGCTGCTCGGACGCACGAAAAGGGCTCTCCCGGACAAGCTGGATGGCGCCTCGATGGGCGGCTCCGCCGCGTTCATGACTAGCACCTCGTCGATCCCGACCACGTATGGATCGGTAAAATCGACCTGCTGCCGTCGCCGGTCGGTAACCGTCAATCCTGCAGCGGCGATGTCCCCGTATCCGGCAATCAGATCGGGAATCAAACGGTCTCGGGCCACCGGGATAAACTCGATGACGACCCGGAGTTCTTTGCGGGAAATGTTTTTGTTGAGAGCTTTCTGGTACTCTTTGAGCAGGTCGTACTCGAACCCGCGAGGCTTGCCGCCTGCCAGAAAAAAGTTGGTGCGATTGTAAGTCGTCAGGACACGGACATACCTTCGTTCCAGCAATCCGTCCAGGTCAGTGTCGTAACTTTCCCCGATATGGGCGTCGAGGGGATGGGGATCCACCGGCTCCCCGGCGTGCAGGGAACCGGTGGCCAGCAGTCCCAGCAGAGCGAAAAGTACGGCAATGATCCTACGGGTCATGGTGTCATGGTCCGTCTGGTTTGATTCGGTGGTGCCGGGAACGCGTCAAGCCTGCTTTCGTATGGTCCTTTACTCGACCATGCGGCCCCGTTCAACAGGCTCATCGCTATCCTGCCCGCCTGCATCGGCCGGTTCGGCCTCTTCAGATTCTTCGATGGAAGGCGGACCCCCAACCGACGGCGGTTCAAGCGCCTCGGTTTCGGATCGGTCGGACGGCTGCTCATCTTCGGGCTCCACCTCCAGCGCTGGCTCCGGTTCCGCGGGGACCTCTTGGGGTGGCGGTGCAAAAGAGACGGCCCCCTGATCCCGACCAGGTTCGGATTTGCCGTACACCACGATGGTTACGGTGTTATCCGATTCCCAGATGATGGAGTAGTTCAGGCTGCGCAGCAGGCGCTTGAGCCCCCTTTCCAGTGGGATTTGGTTCAAGGTGGCGCTGACCCGGTGATCTTCCCACTTCGAATCGAGATTGAACTGGTAGCCGGTTTCTCCGGTGATCTGATCGAGAACCTCGCCCAGGGGCTGGTTGACTGCCGTGATACTGATCAGCGGGTCTTGCGTCGTTTCCTGCAAGGCAAAGGATTGGCCCCCCGAAAGCCCCAGGGCCGCAACGATCCAAATACCGATGGCCAGATAGAATATCGTCTTCATTGGCGTGTACCAGAAATAAGAAATTAACGCGTGCGCCCGGGACGAATCCGGCCACCATGCGCAAATACGAATATTGGTCTTTAATAATCTATTTTTCCCGGTGGCTCAACGATTTTGACAGACGCGTACAGGGAACGACCTTTGAAAAGATGCTTTTTTATCACCGCTCAGTCCGCAAGGGGTTGAGCACGGCACACACTTGACACAGTGAGTAAGGCTTGGCTCAATGACCATGGAAAGCCCGACGCAGGCTTCGATACCGATTGCGATCCCGAGTACGAGGGGGACATTGTATCGGGTGCCAAACGACTATCCCCGAGAAACGATGCGCTTGCCTTGTACCGGTCCTGTTAGCCTGACATTCAGCACTGCCCGACAAAATCGGTATCGATTACAGGGTTTTCAACTTGCGCAGGTAGTCCCGCACATAATGCGGCAGGTCTCCCGTTTTGAGGTAGGCTTTGAAATCCGCATCCGCGGTCTGCGGGCCGCGTGACCAGCCGGCGGCCGCCCGTTTGAAAACCTCGTGTTCGCTGATTCCCTGATTGCGTGCATGATTCCACAACCGCTCCTCATCCGTCAGCGGGTTCCGGTTGGCCCAGTATCGGTCCAACCGGCGCATCAGTTCGAAATAGGCCAGAACAGCCAGAATGGCCAGCAGCATGGGCCAGTCTAAAATGAGGGCTGCGTTCATGGGGCACCTTTAGCATTCGTAGTACCTTAAAGAATAACGCCGGAAAACAAAAAACGGAATAGAAATTGTTGGCAAACGATTTCGATGCAAGCGACGCGACCGTATGAGAGGCCAACCACCCGCTGCCATGGTTGGCCTCCTCATTGAACGCTATGTATCTACCCCATAAATTTGAGGCTCTTTTCGAGCACTGCAATTTTATTGTGCAAATAGTAACGTAAATTTTCATCCAATGCCCGCTTTACCGCTTCTTCAGGTTCTACAAATTCAGCAATCCTGATTTCACGCCCATCTATTTCGATATCGACAGGGTCATAAACCTCAACTTGAAAGAGATGCGGTCGATCACATGGCCCCAGGTCACCGGTCACCTCAGCGATGAACATCAAATCTTTTTCATGGATTTGTAGACCGACTTCCTCTACCGTTTCCCGAACAGCAGCCTGCTTCCAGGTTTCACCTTTCTTAACCATTCCTCCGGGGACCGACCATCTTTCGCGATAGGATTTCTTGACCAGCAATATCCTTCCCTCATGCCAGATAGCGACGAGGGCACCCTTTAGACGCACTTTTGTGATCGTGAATACGATACGCAAGGATTGAAATGAGACTTTATAAATCGCAGCCCAAAGGAAGGATACAACCTTATCCATGTGCGCAAACTTAACCCCGCGATTATAATTAACGGCCTCTATTGATTTTCTACTCACCGATGATCTTGACCAGCACCCGCTTTTTGCGCCGGCCATCGAACTCGCCGTAAAAAATCCGCTCCCAGGTCCCGAAATCCAGGCGGCCGTCGGTAATGGCCACCACCACCTCCCTCCCCATGATCTGACGCTTCATGTGTGCATCGGCATTGTCCTCGCCGACATTGTGCCGGTACTGGGAAACCGGTTCGTGGGGTGCCAGTTTTTCCAGCCAGACATCATAATCGTGGTGCAGACCACTCTCGTCATCATTAATAAATACGCTAGCGGTAATATGCATCGCATTGACTAAGGCTATCATAAACTTCCTGAGAAAATTCTACTGGCAGGCCTGTTTCTTCAGCGAATTCTATTGGGTCTATGCCGCCCTGCCGTAATAAACCTTCCAAGCCACCAAGCACGCCACGAATCGAATAGGAAACTTGGCCGTCCTCGTTTTTCCGCACATACACACCCAGGCGTTTTCCCTCGGCGTCGTGTCCATCAAAAAATGTGTGGACCAGCTTGCATTTCTCTTCAAAGGTCATTTTTGCAATACGGCCCGGTCTATTGAAAACTGATTCAAGCATCCTTTTGGCCAGGGTTGCTTGCTTTTTGATTTGCGTCCTGGTGGGGACGCCTTGGGTCTGAGCCTCAATAGAATCAATGGCGCTTTTTAAAGATTCAATCTGTTTGCGGATGGCGGTCATCCGTTCAGCGGCTTCATCATCGGAGAGTATACCCTTGCCAATGGCTTTTACAATGTTTTCCTTTTCGGCATTGGCCGTCTTTAGCTCCTTTTGAAGAGTCTGTCGCTGAGCCAGCAAGCTATCAATCTTGGCGGTGTCGGGTATGGCGCGGGCCAGGGCCGCTTCCAAGCCGGGGGAATCCCCCGCAAGGGCAAACAGCTTGAAAAATACGGCCGTTTCAATTTCATCCGCACGCACCCAAAAGCCCGGATCACACTCAACCTTACGTCCACGAGGATGCCGGTAATAGCTGGTGATGGCGCGGTTGGTCTGGCCGAACATGGCGTTGCCACAGTCGGCGCAGAAAATTACGCGGGATAAAAGGTATTTGTACTTATACTGGCCGTGATAGTAGGTCTTGTTGGCGGCGGCTCGCTTTTTGATCTTTTTGATGGTTTCCGGCGACAAAAGTCGTGGGATTTGAATGGGGACGGTTTCATCAATAGCCACCCGTTTAGCCCGGTAGCGCACTTCCCATTTATCGCCGGAACGCTTGGTCAGGATTTTCCACAGGTTGACATGGTTCATGTCCAAGGCAGCAGCCAATTTTTGTATTGATTCACCTTGGAGATACTGTTCCGCAGCCCATACAATCTTTTTCTGCTTTTCCTCATCAATGCCCCAGGTTTCCGTTTCTTTATCGAAGGTGCGTCCATAGGGAAGCTTGCCGCTGGTAGGCACGCCCCGTTTAGCGCGGGCTATGCGGTTATTGATGGATTTGCGGGTTTGTTCCAGCGCCACGAATTCATTAATTTCCGTGGCCATGCCGAGGAACAATGTATCCGCCGGTTTATAAAGATCATATTCGCTTTGGCCAGCGAAAAATCTAACTCCAGCTTTGCGCAGGGTATCCAGGCCCTGTTTGGATTTCCCGTTGTCGCGGCTCCAGCGGGAAGCATCACACACAATGACGGCATCAAAACGGTCACGGGCCGCATCTTTTAGGAGTTGATCAAGCTTTTTCCGTTCAAAGGTGGCGGTAGCGTGCTCCTGGCCGCTGTATCGCCAAGGGTCATCAATCAGGGTGCCGCCTAAAGCTTTGACCGCCCGAATGATCTCATCTTTTTGGGTGCGTAGGGATTCCCCCCTTTGGGCTTGGCCTTCCGTGCTGACACGGACGAGCGGGGCGAACCGCAGGATTTTTGCTGGCATAATGGCCTCCCCTTATTCGCCAATGATTTTTACGAGTACCCGTTTTTTGCGTCGGCCATCAAACTCACCGTAGAAAATGCGCTCCCAAGTGCCGAAATCCAAACGACCGTCCGTAATGGCCACCACGACTTCCCGGCCCATGATTTGCCGCTTCATGTGGGCGTCGGCATTATCCTCGCCCACGTTGTGCCGGTACTGGGAAACCGGTTCGTGAGGGGCGAGTTTCTCCAGCCAGACATCGTAATCATGGTGCAGGCCGGATTCGTCATCGTTGATGAACACCGAGGCCGTGATATGCATCGCGTTGCAAAGAACGAGCCCCTCCTTTATGCCGCTATCGTTGATGCACCGCTGCACTTCACCTGTGATGTTGATAAAAGCCCGGCGGGTGGGAACGTTGAACCATAGCTCTTTTCGGTAGGTTTTCATGGTTTATCTCCTTAGTAAGGGCTGATAGCCGTCCAATTGCCAAAGTCGGCTACGTCAGATCGCACTGACAGGGCGAACGCTGGACGGAGCGAGGGGTTATATGAGCCAAAATTGGACATTAATCAGGGCGATGTCAGGCATTGCCACCCCAGAGGCCTTTGACCTGCGCAGCCAATTCCTCCCGCGTCACGTCAGCGTATATCAAGGTCGATTGAATCGAGACATGCCTAAGCTGTTTCTGAACGGCCCGCAAGTCTTTTTGTCGGCTGTACAACTCTACGCCGTAACTGTGCCGCAAGGCATGAACGCTTTTTCCCGGTTCGTAGAGTTCCAGTCGCCGAAGATATTTTTTCACGATCAATTGGATGGCCTGTGGGGTCCAGGGCCCTCGTTGCCCAATGAAAAGAAAATCATCGGGAGCGGTGGGCTCCCTGTTAGCCGTTTTCCATCTGATAAAGGCTTTTAGGTGTTTTTTCAAGGATTCAGGAATAATAACATGGCCGTTGATGGCGTCCTTGCCGTTGCGGACAAAAATGGCACTCTCGCCATAACCAGCTTTAACGTCGCCGCAGCGCAGGTTAGCCGCTTCGCTCACGCGGAGCCCGGTACAGGTCAACAGGTCAATTACCATCCACTCGCGCACCCCGGTTAGGTTCCCTTTTTGATGATCCAGTTCTGCCACATCCCGCACCGTACGGCGCAAAAGCCGGATTTGTGGAGCGGTAAAATACTTAACGCCGTCCACGTTGCGGGATGGACGCGGGGTTTTACCGGCCTGGCCGCGCAAGGTGCCGGGGAAAGCCACTACATTACGTCTTTCCATGGGGCACCCCCTTTTATTGTATGATTTCGTATTTTAGGTCGGGAACCTTTTTAAGCAGATAGCGCAAATGGGTACGCAGCTTGCCGGTTTTGTAGCCGGTGGCTTCCACCATGGCGGCGACGCTAACCTGTGCCGGGGTATCGGCCTTTTCGGCTTCGGCCAGGGTTTTAGCCACAAAGTTGTCCATGATCTCGGCAGTGGTACCCAGCCGGTGTCCATACGGACTCTTTGAGGGGGTGGGATTAGGTGCGGATGGGGCTTTAGTGGTTGAGGTTTTCTCGGGGGCGGGGGCCTTTTGAGGTGCGTTTTTCTTCTGAGTTGCCATTGGTTTTCTCCTGATTTAAAAGTTTTCCGTTGAGTTTAGGGGCAAAGTTTCGTCCGTGAAACCTTGCCAGACAAGGGTCCGTATACATCTTCTCAAAATAATAGAAGTAATTTATTTAGGGTTATAAAATATCTTTTTGAGAGAAGTAAAGAAGTATTTCTTCTGTGGAAGAGGACACGGGTAAACGCGAGGAAGTCCACTTAACCCTTTAGCGTGAATAGCCAAGCACAAATTGGAAATTGACAGCCAAATTTTGTTTTGTTCTTATGTTATTAATTTAAATTAAACTGATAAGCAGTAGAAAGCCGGGGGATTAGAAAGGGTTTGCTAATTTAACATTATTCAGAGTGGGAGGGGGGCGGACAATGCAAAACATTATAATATCCGTTTTGTGTGTGGGTGTCATATGTTCCAGTGCAACTTCCGCCCCTATCGATTATCCAGGCGGTCCGGCTGGCCTGCAACGTAAAAACGAGCAGATTAAAGCAGCTATGAAGGAGCGCCAAAGACGTATCGATGAGGAACAGCGCCAAAAAAGGAAAATCGAAGAGGATAGGCAAAAACTTATTGAAGAACGACGGCAGTTAGAGCTGGAGCAGTGGCTCGCCAATGAAAATAGGTTAAAAGAAAAATATAACAAAGAATACATAAATAATGAAACTGATGGCTTCCAATATATCAGGAATGCCGATAATTACGATTCATTAATCAAACACTTCTCTGCATCGTTTATCACCGATGAAATAAAACATAACCATCCAAAAAAATCAGCTAAGTTTCAAGAAAATGCTTCAAGAAACAACATGGCCTTTGCGGCTATTATTTTTCATGATATGGACACTTTGATCGATTATTTAGCTGAACTATTACGATCAGGCGAGAAAAACAATATTCAGGGTTCAGAAATTTATAAAACAATAAATGCCGAACGAGAAAGGCTGATAAACATTCGCGCAGAAGTTTATCTTGATGCTTTTTCACGTGAGGAAAAAATTTTTAATAAGATTACCGGCCTCAAGTTTTATTGCACCAGTGAAACAGTAAGAAATACGCTCGCGGCTTGTCTTAGCGAGCCAGGTTGGCAGCCTTCATCTGGTTATCTATATAGCCTGCAATATATGCAAGTGATGCAGAGCGTCGGGGAGGGTGTACTTATGGTTCAAAACCCTTTGCTTACAGTTGGGGGAAGAACGGCTTTTTTGTACACCCGTAAAGATTTAGTGGATCGTCAAAATTTAGATGGGCAATACGCTAATTATATCGGTGCTTATAAATATCAATCATTGACAGGTCCGAGAAAAGTCTATTCTTTCCGGATTTTCGATTTTCGCAATGATCAAGTTGTAGGCGGAAAACAATTTTATTTTTATCCCAAAATTCTTGATATCAGCAATATTGAAGACGAAGTTATTCAAGAGGCATTTGGCGGCCTTGAATAGGGGAAATAATGAAAGGAGATTCTATGACCAAGCCATGCCCTATTTGCGACACTGAAATTGATGAAAGCAAAATTATGTATACAGGAGACAACACAGATTTTTATCCCTGCCCTACATGTGAAAATTTTGACATATACCGCCCATATCTCGAAGAGCTTCCTAAAGAAATTAAAAAGTATAGGGGGCTAAAGGAAAAAATCCAAAAAGCTATAAAGGAACACCCAACAGGCGGTAATCGGTACTTTATCGACAGAACCGTTGTTAAAAAATTGCTTTTCGAAATATAGAGTAGGCAAATCAAGGCGCTGGCGATGCGGCGGGCGTGCCGCATACGGCCGGGTATTTCAAAGGCCAGTCAGGGGTTGCAACATGGTCATGTTCAAGGGTGTTTGCTTGATTCCAACTCTGCCGTAAGGTAGCCTTCCGGTATTCGAAATTAGGGATATTGTTGTTTTTTCCGTTTTCTGTTTTCCCCTTCAAAAAAAAAGAACATCACCCCCAAGGGGTGATTAAGGCCTACCCTAAGCGGATGGCTGTCTGAGACGCAGGAACACTAAGGACGCAAGGACGTAGTGAGTCAAGGCACAGGCAGACGCTTAAAGGCGTAGGCCGAAACCGAAGGTTTCCTATATAACCGGGGTATAAAGGTCTTAACTTACTAAAATTAAGGCATATATAAATTGAAAAAAGGCGGGTCTAACTTTCTAACCCCTTGATATTGCGTAGTAGACCCGCCTTTTCTTGGGTTTTAGACACGCCTTTCGGCGTGTCTAAACAAGCTTAATGACCATGCGGGTTTCTACTCTCTGAAAAGAGTAATGGCTTTAGCTGGCGTGGATTAGCGGGGATACACAGTGAACTGATGCAGCAATGGCTTGACTTTAGTTTTGTGGCTTGGTGACCAAAAATAAACTGGACGATGATTAAAATTACCATCTTTGTTGGTATATCTGACGAATCCACCGATAATCAATGGCGCTCCGCCAGGCTGTTTAACCTTGGCTTTCTTGGCGCGGAGGACCAGCCCTGAATCCACAAGGGCTTTAACGTACCGCTCCGCTAATCGCGGGGAAATGTCGCAGTGTTTCGCAATTTGCTCAGGAGGTGCATAGACCAGGACCGGAACCCTTTTTTGGAATTCCTTCTTTTTCTTGCCATCCTTGTTTGTTTTGGTCACCAGCATTTTAGTGGTTGGGGTTCCGTGATTGTACGAGGCCGATTGGCTGGCGGAAAATCCTAATGCGCTGCAAATGAGGTATTCAAGAATGGTCAACAAATGCCGGGTGCTCTTATGCTTGAGATTTGCCATAACGCTCTTGTCGTTGCGTATCCAGTTTAGTGAATCTGTGCTACGCTTCTTAAAAGTATCCTGCGACCACACAACCCATGCCTTAATCTCCCCTTTGAGCTTTTTGCCAGCGGCAGTTTTAGCCCAGTAACCTGCTGGGCTATCCAAAGGGTCACCTTCCAGTTTTTCGGCGAGGTCCTGCTCCAGTAATTGCCGGATGAAAGGCGTAAGTCTGTTTTGGGGCATACGGGGGAAGGGATCTTCTATAACTGGCGGATTGTGATTTTGCCCCTGTTCAAGGGATTTGAGCATGCGCTGACTGCGGCGGCGGTTTCTATCCTCGGTTGTTTCAGGTTTTGAAATGGGTATCTCTGCGGGCTTTGGTGCCGGCCTTGTACGGCGGGGTATGTAATTGCAATCCATAACACGTTCCCTTCAACGCCCTTCTTGGGAAGCCGGGGGAAGGGGCGGCAAGGGAACCGCCTTTTCGGGAGCGACCCTATCCCCCCGGATATTGAATCATTATTACATTAGCGCTTGAAAAGTTAAAAATTAACATCGCCATAGGTCGCGAGGCAGAGTGCCCTCGGCTCGTTGAGCAGCCGTAACAACCTGTAAAGCCACGCTAATTTGATTTCGGCGGTCACGGTTGGGTGCCGCTTGCAGCATCATCGACAAGAGGTCACGTGCTTTTTCGAGATCGGCCTGGGGACCGATCAGTTTTTCCACTTCCGGTGGCATTTTTTCCATAATCAATCTCCTTATATTCCAATCATAATCTTTTGAGTTTGTGCTGGTCACACATCAGAAACCGGCTGTTTTTGACACCAAAGCGGTGCACAAACTCTAAATAATTTTTTGGAAGGGATGCCCTGGGGCATCCCAAACCCCAGGGCATCCGGAGGGCGGATTGAAACGGGCGATTGACAGTTTCGCCCGCAAAAAGGAGGACCGCCCCATGACAGACATTTATTTTTGTTGTTTCTGTGGAACCAAAAACAACAAGTCCTCGTGCCGAGGAGCCGCATTCCCTGACGGCTGATTTGTGAAACCAAGCCGTCGGAGGTGCGCACGGCGGTTATGGGCAACCGTTTCGGCCAGGGCTGCGCGTTCAATCGCCGAATCATTCATCAGTCGGGTGATGCGTCGGCTCTCGGCCAACGGGTCCATGCACTTCCGGCTTCCCGTCCGTGCGAAAACCCGCTGCACCTGTGTTTGAGCCTCACCGGCATTTTCAAACCGGCGGCTCTCGGCGCCACTGGTCGGGGCAAAGCCCAACCGTTCTTGAGGGCTGCGCTGCCGGGTGTTAACCAACTTGAGGCTGGCAGAACCTTCCGCATCTTTGCGGGCGGCGGCAAGCTTGGATTCAATGGCAGCCAAAGCTTTCTTGCGGCCATTTTCAAAATGTTGTGAGTGTGACATTTTCATAGCTCCTTTCGTGTTCAAAATTCGGACATCACGACCCGCACGACCACGACCTTCTGCGATCAGGGCAACGTGATTAAAACGTAACTCCGTCTGCAAAGCGTCATAAGTGGCGTTATTGAAAACACCTGGTTCAAAGATGGTTTCGGCCATATACGCCGCGCTGATCTCCGGCAATTCCTCGGCTTCAATCGCCCGGATGGTTTCCGGGTCGGTCACCAACAAATCGCAAACCAAATAATCCCCATCCAACTTAGGGGTTCCGGCCACACTGCCAACGGAGTAATTTTTGACCAGCTCTGGCGTGAGCCAGGTATGATCGCCCGCTACGATGGGAATGCCCTCAAGGCTACGCAGGGCCGCAGAGGATGCCATTTCATTTTTCGTGACCAACATGTTGAAGAGGCCTTGGCCGGGGGGCGGGTCATCCAGCTCCGAGCGATCATAGGGCATAATCCGTTCTGCAAGCACCCGCGCTCGGCAACGTAAGAAACCGTCCGGGGTTTTCTCCCAATGAGGCCTTTCGGCCTTGTTTGCAAATGCGATTTTCATAATTCATCTTCCTCCATAGTTTCTTCGGGAATTGGATACCGTTCCCGCAAGACTTCAAGATCCCGTGCAGGAATGGGCTGCGTGGGCGGTTTAGGTTGATCGTCGCTAAATGCCGTCCGCAGCAGTTCGAGCATCACCTTTGCGCGGTCATCCGCCAGTTTGGGTAAGGGGATCGGTGGAACCCATAGGCCGTGCTCCATCAGCCAGATTTCACGCAGAAGCTGCTCCCGCTGGACAGGTTCGGTTAACACGCCCAGCAACATTTCAATTCGCTT
The DNA here is from genome assembly GCF_009688965.1 of Desulfosarcina widdelii. Classification (GTDB taxonomy): domain Bacteria; phylum Desulfobacterota; class Desulfobacteria; order Desulfobacterales; family Desulfosarcinaceae; genus Desulfosarcina; species Desulfosarcina widdelii. Next base: position 3,485,259 of record NZ_AP021875.1, read on the forward strand.
GCGATTGACGGTCAAGACGGCAACGGCTGGGGTTTGACCTTTGGCTTCCTGTTCAAGCCATTCAATTCTCCTTTTTATGCTCATGCCTTATCCTCCCTTTGCAGGAATTGGTCTTCCAAAGCGGTGATACGATCCTCAAGATCCCCGCGTTCAATGATGCCTTTCAGGATGTTGGCCAGGTAAGCCATTTTGGAAGCCACAGCCGGTTCTAAAGGACCATTGCCGGGATCGGCACGGTTGATAAGCCCGGCCACATAGCGCCGAATATCCGCGATGCTTTTTAGGCGACGAGCCATTAACCCCTAACCCCCACAGGAAAGTCCTTTTATATTAGGGTGATATCCCAGTCTCGATGCTGAGAAATGGCCCACTTGAATACGGAAAAGGAGCATTTTAGCGGCCTTGTTCCGGCTGTGCCAGATAAGCTGCGATTAATTCTTCAATCTTTGCTGAGGCCGTTATCTCATCTTTCAGGCAGCGCACCTTGAACTGCTTCCACAGGGCGGCATCAACCTGTATCCCAATGTTGGTTCGAACCTGCTGCGGATATTGTTGCTTGAAACTGGCAATTTTTTCTTCGATGTACCGCAGCGCCTTTTGGCGACCTTGTTCGTAGGCATCAGAATTTTCCATCGCTTCCTCCATCATATGTGTTACGTTATTTATATTATATATCATATAATATACCTTAAAATCAGAAAAGTAAAGCGATTTTAGATCATAACTTACTGGAAACATAAATTATATAAAAAGTTTACTATCAAAATGAGAAGGAAAACGCTTCTCCCTCTGTGGAGCGCTGAGAGCTCCAAAACAAGGCGTCGGTTTTTGGGGTAGGTAGGGTTGGCTATGCCGAAGCGAGCGACCTGTGGCGGACGGCTGGGATAGTCACATGGGGAACCAAGGGAGAGGCGGGGGCCAGGAGCGGCCCCCTGTGATTTTAGTTCGGTAAACCTTTCAGATCTTGCAGCAGCCCAGTCAGTTCAAAGGGCAGAGGATGATTAATAGCGTTTACTTGGCCTTTACCAGCACCAACCCCTCCTTGACGCCGCTGTCATTGATGCACCGCTGCACCTCACCGGTGATGTTGATAAATGCCCTTCGGGTGGGCACCTCGAACCAGAGTTCTTTGCGAAAGCTTTTCATGAGCAACTCCAATGGTTGTTTAAAAGTAAACCCGGATCGAAAAAATTGATGGAGCGTCTTTTCTCGGCATTCTCTTTATAGTTCATAATCATCCCTCTGTTCAATATTATTGCTTCCCATAATGATGGGATTGCTTAGATCTTTACTCAAGGCGAAGCACCACTACCCGGCAGCATCTGTGCTGCCGAGGCCGCCATCAGAAAGGCCGGTTATTCCCACTCGCCGCCTTGACGAAAAATCTGAATTCTGAACGAGTTGCAGGCTTTTATAAGCAAGGCATCAAAGTTACAAAATCCAACATCTGCATTGGACAGCAGACAACGATCCTGAATGCGTGCAAGATTTATAAATGTTTGCAATTGTTAAAAAATTAATATAGATAGCATTCGCAGCATTGTTAAGGTTCAATTTTAATTGGCATTTAATCTAATGAGATTGAGGAGCTTTTTTTTTGAGAGCGATAATAGACCATTTTATTACAACAGAATTATTTGCTTTTATATTCTATCGATTTACCCGGTTATATTCCAGGACTTTTCGACTAACAATTGAAAATGAAGAAGAATGGCTGGAGTATTTAAACAATGGCGGAATTGTTCTGCTTTGCACATGGCATCAGCAATTTTTTTCTGCTATCCGTCATTTTCAAAGTTATAAATCCTTCAAGCCGAGTCTAATGATCAGTCAAAGCAAGGACGGAAAAATTGTTGCCGGCATAGCAAAGCGAAGCGGCTGGAATCCAGTTCGTGGCTCTTCTTCAAAAGGCGGTACGTTAGCTTTAAAAGATATGATTGCCAATCTTAAAAGATCAAAACTTTCAGGTCATATTGTAGATGGCCCAAGGGGACCTTCTGGTGTTGTAAAACCAGGTGTAATTCGTTTGGCCCATGCCACTAACGCGGTGATTGTTCCTTTTTATGTTTTTGCAGAAAACAGTTGGCATTTTAAAAGCTGGGATAAATTTCTTCTGCCAAAACCCTTTTCCAAAGTAATTCTTCGTTTTGAGAAAATGATTCCTTTACAAAGAACAAAGGATAGAAATCTTTTTGAAAAGCAAAGAAAGCAACTTGAAGATATTATGATCCCGGCGTTGAAGCTGTAGCCCGATTCCATGACGTATGGCAGTCGTCTAGCGCAAGTGCTACTTTTTAACAAAAGACACGGGGCAGTTGCTTTTCCAAAAGGCCCTGAAATCCTTATTATACTTGGGAAGTTTGGTCATGCTTCGGAAAAGGCTTTTTCTGTCGATTTTTTTATCTGTTCCATCCACGGACTTATTTGGGCAAACCATTTCCGAAAACCCTGACATTCCTTTTTATTTTTCCTTTAAGATAACCTGCTGTGCTCTCATCATACCCGAGCCATTCAAGGGCTGCATCCATACCATCTTCAATTACGTTGATTTTTAGATTACCTGAACGAAGCATGTGTGCAGCAAACTCCGCTAACGTCCGGTGTTTGTCTGCGTTGATTAGAATTGCACAACGGTAGTCTCTGTCTCCATATTCTTCAACTTGTATCTCACACGCTCGTTGTAGTCCCTGAAAGGTTATCTTTTCAATTCCCTGAATAGAACGACAATCGACCAGACGTCTTATCCGTTTCCATTCCTTCATCTCGATTTGAGATGTCAAAACGTGGAGGTACAAGTCATGGTCGTCCAAAACGCCCATGCCTTGAGCATAACTGAAGTTAGACGATGAATAATAGTACCGTGTAAATGCCATCGAAAGTAATTGTCTGGGTATTCAAGAAAAATAGAAATTATTTCCTAATAAGGTACACGACTGTAGTTTGCATTTTTTAACGTGGAGTGATTTTTTCGCAATACATATAACACCCACGTATAGCCTCACTTGGGTATAGTAAAATGTGTATTTGGAATCCGCTGCATGCCCCCGAACTGGTGTGATAAATAATTCCAAGTTCGGACATTCGACAGCCTTGAAAAGTCTATCTTACCCAAAAGAACTATGAGCCGTTCTCCGTTGTGACTCGATAGGATAGATGTACATATCGCAGGAACTGACTTCTTGATAGAAGTGCGGTGAAAGCCACCTGAATCATCCCTTTGTAGGTGTTCTCAATACGCAAAATTTTGGCTTCATTTTTTTACTGATCGAAAATATTGCCCATATTTGCACTAATCTGCTTTATAAATTTTTGGCACGCTTCGTTCGTAACCAGCAATTCATTGTAACGATTGCTGTTGTTAATGGATATCGCCACCATATTCGCGGCTAGCCGCAACAAATCAAGATCGTTATCGTTGAAGTCCCCTTCTTTCTTGTTCAATGATTGAATGGTGCCCAAACACAACTTAGATAAAACTAGTGGCGCACAAACTATGTTGTAGGTTTTAAACCCGGTCAAGTCATCAAGGTCTTTACAAAAGCGTGGACCTTTATACGCGTCATTAACTACAGCCGGCTCATGGTTCGTGAATACCCATCCGGCGACACCACACGCTTTCGGAATACTATCTACATGTTTTTCAAGATCGAGAGACGAAAATATCGTAAGTTGCTGATCCCAATGCTGGAATAAGAAAATTGATGATCTCTCAGAATCCATTATTTCATTAAGGTAGTACATGCAGGCCGAAAGAACGGTTTCGAGATTGCTCTTTAGATCGAAAATTTGCGATAATTTTTTTGACAGGCGGTAAGACCTTGTCGTGCTCTCTCTTCCATTTTTATTTCCTTGTCAGAACGTCTCTCCAAAGGTCAAAAAATATCAACTAAAAAATATTCATAAGGTGGCTTTCGGTTCTAACGTTTTTTATAAATTGGATCGCAATAATATTGAAAAAGAAAAAAAGCGTCATAGAAGAATATAATTTTATAAAATGACTTGATGATTGTGTCAATATTTTTCCAGGATCATAATTCTTTGACCAACCGATCTGATTCCGGCAAGGCAGCACCTTGTGATCGGTTCAGAATTTTTTGAATACTGAATGCTTTCAAAATTTTTTTTTAAAAACAACTTTAGCGAGTATGATTCGACTTCCAAATTTTTGCTATTATTTGTGGTATCATGGGAAAATGTATGGGAGTTTGGTATAGCTATAATTAAAGCTCACAATATCTGATATAGCGAGCCTACCGGAAGTTCAGATGGACCGGAGCCAACACTCTGGGTTTTGCGAATCCAAAAACATCGAGAAGGGAATTGAGGCGTATCTTCAATATTGACACATTTATTCAATTTTACTATAAAATAACTTACTAAACCCTCTTATTTATTATTTGTTGCAAACAACTTTATCGGTCTGGCTTTGGACTTTGACAAGCGGCAGCAGCTGATGCCGTGTATTCCTTATTCGTTAGAATCGTTTCCGGTAATTTTTCGCGAGTTCAGGATGCGCTTTTTTTATCTGGGTATACTTAATTTTTTTGAGAAGTTCCTTTTATTTTCGGTCGAATAATGATTTGATTTCGGGAACTACTTTGCAACGACTTCATCAGCATAAACGGCGATGCCTTCGCCGGTTCACCGATCGCCAGCTAAAAGAACGCGCTGAAAAATACTCTCGTTTGATCGAAGCCAGCCAAGCGATTACATCTGAATTGAACTTTGATTCGCTGTTCAGGATCATTTCTGATCAGATCGGCAAGATTTTGGCCGTCCAAAAATGCTCTATCTTTTTGATCGACGATACTGAGTGCAATCTATGTTCATTTGTTTCACCCGATCTGGCAGCAAACCAGATTCAATTTCCTAAGGATCAGGGTATTGCCGGCTGGGTATACTGCAATCAAACGCCACAGATGGTCAACGATGCCTATGGCGACCCCCGCTTTAATCAATGGGTTGACCGCAAAACCGGATCGCGGACGGTAAATCTGATCTGCGTGCCTTTGGTGGGCCGTCAGCAACTATGCATCGGCACGATGCAGGTACTCAATAAAAAGAATGGCGACTTCACGCAGGAGGATGTCGATATCCTTACCTACATGGCCAGCTACGTCGCCATCGCCCTGGAAAACTCCTTTTTAGTCAAGGAATTAAAGGCCACTGACCGCGCTAGACAAAAGGCCATCCATCATCTGTCCCACGAAATGAAAACGCCGTTGTCAATCCTGTCCGCCGTGTTGGGCCGTTGTGCCCATTTGGCCCATGACCATGATTTGCTCCATCTGGACAAGACCCTTCAGCGCGGTATGCGCAGCATCCGTCGACTGGCTGATATTCAGGAAAAGGTCGGAGACATCATCGGTCAGAAAATGGCCCATTGCGAGCGCCAGTATGTCACCATCTTCCAGAACCTCATCGACCTGATTGACGAGGCCGGTGAGGACCCCACCCTGAATTGTGAGCCAATTTCGCATCATGTCATCGACCGGATTCGATCGATCCTCGCGTTGGGAGACGCCAAAGTCGAGAAGATCCAACTGGATCGTTTCTTGAAGACAACCGTCCACCACATCCAAACCCGCATTGCCCATCGTTCCCTGAATCTGACCGTCAATGTTGAAGACGATCTGCTTGTGAATATGGACCCAACGATCTTGCGTAAAATATGCGACGGCTTGCTGAAAAACGCCGTTGAAAACACCCCCGACGAAGGCTGGATCGTTTTGCAGGTCGGACAATCGGACGATCAGATCGTTTTCGCCGTCCGCGATCATGGGGTCGGCATTACCGAGGAAGATCAAAGGCACATTTTTAAAGGCTTCTTTCATACGCAAGCGACCCTGGAGTACCGGTCAGGAAGGCCCTATGCATTCAACGCCGGCGGTGCGGGAATGGATTTGCTGCGCATGCGCACATTTGCCGAACGATTGGGATTCACGATAGCCTTTACCAGCCGCCGCTGTCGCTTTATCGCGGCGACGACCGATCGCTGCCCCGGAAACATCCGTCGGTGTCCCCACATCCAATCGGCTGCAGACTGCATCAATTCCGGAGGCAGCACCTTTACGGTAACGTTTCCCTCCAAGGTCAGCGCGTTCCGTGGATCGCCAGCGACCGCTGGCAGGCGCTGGACCTGCGCCGGATTTCATGGACTGATCGGATCGGGAAACGTTGCATCAAGGACCGAGACCCCTTCGACCGTCAACCGCTGTTGGGAGTAATGCATGCATAGACTTAATCTGCACCGGATGGTCCGTTTTTTCAGCCCAGCGGAACGCACCGAGGCGTTGCTGCGCCACCGCCCTGCCGTCCTCGGCGCTATTGCTCTCTTGACGCTGCTGTGGGCCGCCTTCATCCCCAATCTCACCTTTAAGACCTCCGTCCACGATCTGGTCATCGAGGATCTTCCCGAAACTGCCAGATACGAGGTGTTCAAATCGATTTTCGATTCCGAAGAGCTCATTCGCATCGTCATCAAATGCGATGATGTATACGACACCTTGAATTTTCAGAAGATCGCCCAATTGGAAGAGACTTCAGCCGCCATTCCGGGAGTTCAGCGCGTCATCGGCCTGGCAGGCATCCGGAAGGCCGTGGACCTGTCCGGCAGTTGGTCCATGGATCAATTCGCCAAATTCGTCGCCGGGGCTGAGCTGTTTCGAAACAACCTGGTTTCCGACGACCACCGGACGACCCTGATCACCCTGGTGTTGCAAGCCGATGCAGATCAAAGTGCGGTGATCGATGCTGTACAGCAGCTCATCATTGACGACGGAGACAGCACCCTTCGTCTTTACCAGATCGGCATGCCCTTGATCTCACAGGCCCTGGCCCAGTTCACCCTCAACGATTTTATGCGCTTGCCGCCAATCACCTTCCTGCTCATTACCGTGGTTCTGCTGGTCTTGTTCAGAAGCGTGATCTATGCCCTGGTTCCCCTCTCCTGTGTGATTCTATGTCTGGTCTGGACTTTTGGAATGGTGTCCCTGTTGGGCGTTCCCCTTTCAATTCTGACCATGATCGTGCCGGTCTTTCTCATCGCCGTGGGGACAGCCTATTGCCTGCACATCCTGGCCGAATACCGCACCATTGCCGCATCTGCCGCCGAAACGGGTGGGACGGCCATCAACGCAACGACCGTCACTTTTACCAAAACGACCCTGCCGACCCTGCTGGCGATCTTGACCACCCTGCTTGGCCTGGCTTCGCTTTTCGTCAACCGGATCTCGGCGATCCGTGAATTTGCGCTGTTTGCCTGTTTAGGCATGCTCGTGTTCATGATCCTGATGCTGACCTATCTGCCGGTGCTTGTCAGCTTCATCCCCGCCCGAAAAAACGTGCCTGCTGAAAATACGGCCTCGGCATCCGCCATGGATCGGATCCTCGGCTGGATCGTCGCCTTGAACCTGCACCATCAGCGCAAGACCCTGGCAGTGCTGGCCGTCATCGTTCTGATTGCCGGCACCGGGGTGCTTCGCCTGCGGGTGGAAACCAATCCGGTGGGCTATTTCAAGGAAGACACCCAGGTGGTCCAACACTTCCACGACATCTACCAGCATCTGTCGGGCAGCTTTCCCGTCAACATCCTAATGGCATCGGCGGAGGAGGATTATTTCGAAGACGCACAGCACATCGCCGAGATCGAAAAACTTCAGCATTTCCTGGATGCCCAACCCGGCGTGGACAAGACCCTCTCTTTTGCCGACTACCTGAAGCTGGTCAATTACGTCTCGAACAAGTTCGATCCGGCGTACTACAAGCTGCCCGAACAGTCCTGGGAGCTGCGCATGCTGATCAACACCTACAAATCCCTGCTGGGCAAAGACATTTACAACGCCTTCATGGGGCCGACCCTCTCCCAGGCCAATATACTTCTGCTCACCCACATCTCCAGTTCCAGGGATTTTCTGAATCTTCGCCAAACGATCCTCCGGCATGTAGATGAAGCAATGCCCAAGGATCTTACGTGGGATGTCACCGGCCTCGGCATCGTCATCTCGGCGTCCAGCCACCACCTGGTTGTCGGTCAGCTGAAAAGCTTTGTCCTGACCATGGTGGTCATCTTCATCATTATGTTCGCCCTGTTTCTGTCGGCCAAAGTGGGTTTGATCGCCATCGTTCCCAATCTGTTTCCCATCGTAATCAATTTTGGCCTTATGGGATGGCTGGGCATCGAGCTTTCCATGGCCACCAGTCTTATTGCCAGCATTGCCATCGGTTTGGCCGTTGACGACACGATCCATTATCTGGTGCGATTTAACCGCGAGTTCAGAATAGACCTTGATGATCGACGCGCCCTTAAGGAGACCATCTTCCACATCGGCCGCCCGATCATCTTTACCACCCTGACCATTGCCACGGGTTTTGTAATTCTCGCCTTTTCAGGCTTCAAACCCACGGCAATCTTCGGCACCATGATGGTGGGTACCATGTTAACAGCCCTGGTCGGAGACCTAGTGCTGCTGCCAATTCTGATCCAGCGCGTCGAGCTCGTCACCCTCTGGGATCTGGTGCGCATCAAGATGGGGGGGGACACGGGGTTGGGAATCCCCCTTTTCAGGGGGCTTTCACGCGCCGAAGCCCACTCCATCATCATGGCCGGAACATTGAAATCGGTAAGTTCCGGTGAAATTCTGTTTTACAAGGGTGATACCAGCGAATCGATGTACGCAATCATATCCGGTCATTTCGATGTGATTGACTACGATCCCACCTGCACCTTGAACGACCACGAGGGCATCCAGAAATGTATCGCCAAGATCAGCACCGGCGATATTCTCGGTGAGATGGGGTTGCTGAGAGGCGCTCCCCGTTCGGCCACGGTCGTAGCCACCGAGGATAGTGAACTGCTGCCCATCAACTGGAAGGTGATCCAGCGGCTGCAATGGCTCTATCCGCCCACGGCGCAGAAGTTTTTTGTCAACATGATGGGCATTTTGTGCGACCGGGTGGAGCGGCTGACCGTCTGCCTGGCTCAGGAGAGCCTGGTGGATGATCTCACCGGCCTGAAAAACCGCAAGGGATTTGCCCGGTGCCTTGAACAGGAGGCCAACCGTGCCCGGCGTCTCGGACAGTCCCTGCAAATGGCCGTTATCGAATTCACCTTTGCCGAGAATAACGACGGCCATTCGACGGAAATGAAAAACCGATTGCTGCGAAGTATTGGCGAGGCCTTCACAGCCGGTATCCGCCGCTGCGACTTGATCAGCCGGATCGATACGGACCTGTTCGCCATGCTGATTGCCGCGGTATCCGAACAGGAAACCCGTCAGATCCGGACACGACTCCAGGAAAAAATCGACGGTCTGAAAGCCCGATTCAATCCGGGCGTTGACTTCGCGATGACCTTCCGTGTCGCGCCCCTCGAGGTGGTCGGCGACCTCGACGGTGAAAAGATCATCGAGCAGACCCTGCGAAAGATCAGGGAAAGAAGAACCCTGCGTGCGAACAATTGATCCACAAAAACCATGTCGCATTCAAGTGATTTCCCTAATCCCTTCTATACTGAGGAGACATCACCATGCTGAACCTCCAAAAAGTCAAGGAAGAGTACTGTATCCGGCAGATCAAGGACGCCTATCGCCGCACTTACAGTGAAATGGAGAAGGACCTGGGCAACATCATCGCCTGGACGGCCCACCTGGCCCTGGAAAACATCGCCAACTCCGACGCCCTGTATCATGACATGGAACACACCATCATGGTCACGCTGGCCGGACAGGCGATTCTGGAAGGCAAGCACTTGTCGGAAGGCGGCGTAACGCCGCGTGCCTGGGCCCATTTCATCATCGCCCTGCTGTGCCACGACATCGGCTACGTCAAGGGAATCTGCGCGGATGACAACGGCTATCTGCTTGCCACCGGCGTCGGCGACAAGAAGATCAAACTCCCTAAAGGCAGCACCGACGCGCAGCTGGCCCCCTACCACATCGATCGAAGCAAACGCTTCGTTATCGAACGGTTTGGCAAGAAGGTGCTCGACGAATCGGGCGGTCTGCTGGACGCTGAACGGATCGCTTCCTACATTGAAATGACGCGATTTCCGGTTCCCGATGACGAGGCCCACAAGGATACCGCCGGTTTCGCGGGCCTGGTAAGGGGCGCGGACTTCATCGGGCAGCTCGCCGATCCCAACCGGATGCAGAAATGCACCAACCTGTTCTACGAGTTCGAAGAGCTGGGACTCAACAAGAAGCTGGGCTACAAAACCCCCGGCGACCTGCGGGCCTGCAACGCCCAGTTCTATTGGGATGTCGCCAAACCCTATGTCCAGGACGCCCTCGCATACCTCAAGGTCACCCACGAGGGCAAACAGTGGATCGCCAACCTGCAGTCCAATGTGTTCGGCGGCTACTTGTTCGACAACGGCCAGCAGGAAGATTTCCGACCCAATGTTGCCAAGAAAGCGCTTTAATACGGTGACCCGACCCCGATGAAACTCAACAAACTCCGGCAATACATCCGAGGCGTTTTCGCCATTACGGTTCTGTCCATCGCGTTGACCGTCTTTCTGTTTGTGATCGATGTACCCATTTTGCACCTCTTCGAACTCAAGCTTTACGACATGCGCCTGCAGCAACGCGGCAAACAGCCGGCCGTAGCGGTCATCGCCCTGGCCATGATCGATGAAAAAAGCCTCGACAAGGAAGGGCGCTGGCCCTGGCCGCGATCAAAGATCGCCGAACTGGTCAACCGGCTTTCCGACGACGGCGCCAGGGTGATCGCCTTCGACATCGGTTTTCTGGAACCGGAGGTGAACACCACCGTTTACCTGCCCAAGGGGGCCGACCAGGCGCTGCGTCAGTTGGAGGACACGGAAGATCGCCGGCCGGGCGTCATGCGGGATCGCGTGCAACGGGATATCAACGACCGGCTGCTGGCCGATGCGATCCAGCAGGCCCGAGCGACCACCATCCTGGGCTATTTTTTCCACATGAACGCCGCCGATCTGGACTACGACATCGGACAGGCGGAAATCGACCGCCAGCTGGCCCTGATCGGCAACTCCAAGTATCCCATGATTCTGGAGGAAGACCCCGATACGGCCGACCAGACATTCATTACCGCCCACGCCCCGGAGTCGAACCTGAAAATGCTGACCGACGCGGCCGACGCCTCCGGGTTTTTCACCGTCACCAGCGACCGCGACGGGGTGGTGCGGCGGGTGCCGCTGATGATCCAATGCGGCCAGGACCTCTTCCCTCACCTGACCGTGCTCAGCACCTGGTACTTTCTCGATCGCCCCCAACTGATCGTCAACGTGCCCCGCTACGGAGTAGAGGGGATCCGGATGGGCGGCCGCTTCATTCCCACCGATGAGAACGGGCAAATGCGCATCAATTACCTCGGGCCGCCCAAAACCTTTCCCCACTACTCGGTCACCGACATTCTACACGGCCGCACGCCGGCCGGCACCTTTACCGACCGCATCGTCATCGTAGGGGCGACCGCCGTCGGCACCCACGATCTGCGCGCGACGCCGTTGAGCCCGGTCTTTCCGGGAGTGGAAATTCACGCCAACATCATCGACACCATGCTCACGGGGCGCTTCATCAACAAACCCCAGTGGTCGCGAATCTTCGACCTGCTGGCGATCCTGACCATCGGCATGCTGCCCGGTTACTACCTGTCCCGGGTGCGGGCGGTCCCCGGTATTTTGATTACCCTGGGCATCTTTTCCCTTCACATCTTCGTGACCCGATGGATCTTTGTCCACCTCAGCCTGTGGCTGAACATGATCTACCCGCTCCTATCGTTGATTATAAGCTACAGTCTCATCACCGTATTCCGCTATTCCACCGTGGAGCGCGAGCGCCGCAAGATCAAGGGCACCTTCCGGCAGTACGTGGCTCCCATGGTCATCGAAGAGATGCTCAAGGACCCCGACCAGCTCAAACTGGGCGGTGAAGAGAAGATTCTGACGGTGCTCTTCTCGGACCTGGAGCGCTTCACGAGCTACTCGGAGCGCTACGGACCGCGGGAGATGATCAAGATTCTCAGCGAATATTTCAACCGGGTGTCCGAGGAAATTTTCAAGCAGCGCGGCACCCTCAAGGAGTACGTGGGCGACGAGGTGATGGCCTTTTTCGGGGCGCCCATCGAGCAGCCAGACCACGCCAAACGGGCCTGCGAGGCGGCCCTGGCCATGCGGGACGCCCGCCACCAGTTGTCAAGGGAGTGGGACGATACCGGTCGGCCGATTCTGCACGCGCGCACCGGGGTCAACTCCGGCCCCATGCTCCTGGGCAACCTGGGGTCGCGCTACCGTTTCGCCTACGGTGTGCTGGGCGACCAGGTCAATCTGGGCTCGCGCCTGGAGGGCCTCAACAAGCAGTACAAAACCAGCATCATTATCGGCGAGAATACCTACGAACTGGTCAAGGATGATTTTATCCTGCGAAATCTGGACCTGGTGCGGGTGGTGGGCAAGGAGCAGTGCGTGCGGGTGTACGAACTGGTCGACCGCGCCGGCGTAACCCTGTTACCGGAACACCAGGGTGCCCTGGAGGCTTATGCCGCCGGCTACGACGAATACTGCCGCCAGCACTGGGATCAGGCGATCGAACACTTCAAGCGGGCATTGGAACTGCGCCCCGACGACGGCCCGTCCAAGACCATGCTGAAACGTTGCATGGTCTATCAGGATGACCCGCCGCCGGAGGATTGGGAGTGTGTGTTTGAGCCGAAAACAAAATAGCCTAAACGGCTTTGGGTGTGGGTAGGAGAACAAAGTACGATGCTAAAGACGCTCGTTATTCATTCAGTTAAGTTGGTATAGCATTTTCCACAAATCTAAAAATATGACGGCAGGACTGTTAATTGCCCTGCCGCCTGGTGTTTTAGATCATCTGCTTATGAATATGATAAAAAACTCATTGTGTGTGAATATTAATTATCATTAAATACGGCCCTTATTCGACCCAGGCATCAACATCGTATCTCCCATCACAATAGGTGTCATCGGTCTAACATTCCATGACAGCTTTAAAGGAAGTTACGGCAAAGGAAACGTTCCCTCATTTGTCCACGGTGCTTGTCCACATCCAAAGCAGGTGAACCTATCGAAGCTTAAATCAATCTGCCCACCATCATCGGGGTCGATATTAGTGCAGCCGTATTCTGATAAGGTGATACCGTCTGGTAGTTCCACTACAATGTCGCCGCATATAAGCTCTTCATTCAATTCAGGGATGTCGGGTACGCCTGTTGGTGGTTCAATACGGAAGGTAAAAGCATAATCGGCATAAACATCATTGCCTCCCCTATCTTTGGGGATGAAATCTGCAAACCATGCATTCGGATCACCATTCTCATCGAAACCATATCTATCGTTGCAGAGCTTTTGGCCATCAGTATCATTTAGCACAACCTCTGCCGTTCCCGTGCATTCATAAGGAAATCCATCTTGGGCAAAGGTCGGGTTATTGTAGCAATTCAATGTGCCTGTCACCTCAGGGAATGTATTTACATCCGATGTTAGAGTATTGCCTTCATAATAGGGCGCAGGCGCCCAAACAATCGCATCCTCAGCCACATGGCATTGCCCTTGCCCAGTCACGGCGGGTTCGGTCTCATTGTACAGCAGTCTCCCGCAGACGTCGTAGGCACTCAAAACTTCCACATCCGCCCATGACCCTGATCTTTGGAGTACCCTAAACGCCGCGAGTCCAAGATAATTACCCTTCAGCGAATCGCCTTTAATCTCGTCGTGATGGACTGTCGCGCAAATTGTCTTTCCCACCAAGGGATCGAGGCCCACCCCCCACAATGGATCTAAGTTGATTTTTGAAATTTCTTTTTCACTAACTGTGGGTAGAAATTTACCCAGGGCGTTATTCCAGTCACCCACATATTCACGAAGTTCGGAGTCCTCATTAAAGGCCTCGTCGGTGATAACGTGGAATCCCGCTTGTTCGCTGACATCACCTATAGGCAGGGAAATTATGACAGGATCATCTTCTGCGGCCCATTCCCTAAAGGCTTTCAGTTCCAGCCGTTGGTTGATATCTTTTTCATTGAAATTCACATCCTCGAACGTGAAATAGCCCACAACTCCATCATCTAAGTATGGCGAGTTTGGGGCGATGGCGTCTTTGTCGAGGGCAACGACGAGTGCTGCGGAATATCCGTCCGCTTTGTCGCATGCTAGTTTTCCAGCCTCAGAATTATCCCCCTCTCCGCAATAAAGTGTGCCCCAAATGTCACCACATTTACCGCCCTCATCGGCTGGAAGGCCGAAGATTCTAGCGGTAAATTTAGAGCCAGTATAATTATTGGTTTGGCTTTTAAATGTAGCGTTGACGCCTACGCTCCTTCGATATATGGTTGTACGCGCGGTGGCTTCAGATACCCAAATCGCAACCATGCTTAGAGCAAGTATGCTCATCATAAGTCGTTTAAACATAACAACCTCCTTGATTTATCGCGAAGCAACGGGTCTAATACCCCGCCGCTCTGCGGCGTTAAAATTGATTCTTATGGCAGTGTTAATGTAAGTTTAACATAGATCTGCATGTCCTGCTGAATCGTCAGGTTATTTCTGTCTACTTCGTAATAGTCAAATTCTTCGTCGAAGAGATTCTTCACTCCCAGGGTGGCGAACCCATAGCGATTGGGAAAACGATAGCTGATCGCGGCATCCACCAGCCAGAACTGGTCAGCACCATCCTCAAAAACGCCAAAATCTATCACGGTCCGTTCTATGGTACCCTTTTGATCATAATAGGTGGCTGTTAAGCCGGCGCTCAATCCGGAAGGGTGGAAGAAATTAATCCCCAACGGAAATCGATGCGTTCGCATGTCCTTTACGCCATCGGTGAATCCCTCGTCTCTTTCAAAATCCTCATACAGATATTCCGCCTTCAATGCCAGCCACTCATGCGGGGTCCAGTAAAGGTAGGCACGGCCGAGATATTCCTCCCAACTCGCTTCTTCAAGTGTGTTTGCCAGGCCGTAAAAAGGCACACTCAAGTCCCGGTAAGAAAGCTCCATTCCGAAGTAAACGTCTTTAGGGAGTTTCTGATCGAGAGCAACACCATAGACCCACGCATCTGTTGCTTCAGGATCGTCAAAAAATTGATTGAAGCCGGCCACCTGGGTGGGTTCGAGGGTCTGTTCCGTTACTAGCGTTCTTTTAAACGTCCTGAACACGGCACCGCGAATGGTCGTGGATGAAAAAGGGTTCCAGCTAACACCCAATTTTGGATTGAACTGGGATTCTTCAATTTCCTCTTCACCGTAGTTTTGTTCATCATCATTGTAGAAGTCACCACTTGCTCCAACCGAGAATATGAAGCCTTCCAATGGTCTGAAATAGGAATATGCGTAAAGATTGACGTGATCGACCTCATATTCTAAGGGGTCAGAAAAAGAATCTATAAATGTCGGCGGGTCCGTCCCAGGCCACTGAAAGGTTCCTGCGAATGTGACATCTTCATTTTTTTTGACATATCCTACACCACTCACCAGATCGATGGTTTTCGAGCGAAACAGATAGGAAAGCTCACCAGCGTAATCTTCACTTTCTTGTGGGTTTTCAAAATTTAACTCTACAAGAGGTGGCGGAAAGCCAAAATCGTAAAAAAACACGTCGAAAAAATCGTCATCCTTTTTTGCATACTGAAAATTGCCCAAGACAATAGAACCCGGCGAAAAGGCATGGCGTAAGCCAACCCGCGCCGAATTCGTCGTGACCTCCGTGCGCTGGTCTGTCAAAAAGTCTTCCTGAAAGAACCGCTGACGTATGTCACCTCTTTCGTTGTCTCTGTATCTGTATTCTGCCTGAATACTTGTTTTATCAGAAATCTCATACTGGGCAAAAATATTGGCGATGTCGTCCTTCTGATCTGAATTCTCCCGCCAGCCATCCGTTTCGTAATGGGTGTAGCCTGCGCTAAGCGAAATCTTGCCATAAATACCTGAGGCAACACCTTCACCGCCCCACGTTTCGTTGCTTCCGTACAATCCACTGGCTTGCAGTGTTGCGCCGTCTCGGGCAAACAGCGGATTGAACTCGTTAAAAGAAGTTTGGGCCGCCCCCTGGGCGCTGATCAGAAACAGGTTGCTTTCTGCAAGACCGGGTTGGATGGGGGTGGTATTGGTGGGCTGCAGGAGCTGGGACTGGAGCAGTTCGCTGACCCGGGCGATCTCGTGCCGCGGCAGCGTGGCATAGGTGTCGGCCAGAAAGCGGTGGGCCGAAAAGTTGGTCGGGTCGGCGTTGACCGCATTGTAGCCTTCCAGCAGGCCGCGCTGCCCGAAACCGAGATCGTTGTAGATCCGAGCCGTGGCCGCGCTGCGGGCGGCCAGATCCGAATCCAATAACAGTTTGGAGCGGTAGACCGCCCGGTTGTCGTTGAGTTCCTTGGCGGTCTCGAAATCCTGCAGGGCCTCCACCGGCCGGTTGGTGGTCTGCTTGGCGATGGCACTGTAAAACCAGGGGGTGGGGTCGTTGGGATCCAGCTCCTTGGCGGTCTTGTATTCGCGTTCGTCCAGGCCGCCGCGTTTCTCTTCGTAGTAGGCCTTGCCGAGATAACTGCGGATCAATGAACTATTGGGATCCAGGCTGGCGGCCACTTCCAGATCCATGCGCCCCGCCTCCAACTGCCCCTCTCGGATCTTGGCCAGGCCCAGGCCCAGGCGGGGCAGCGGATCGGCCTGGTCGGCCTGGATGGCCTGGTCGAATGCCGCCCGCGCCTCGTCGGTCTTGACCTGGGTCAGGTAGGCGAAGCCCAGCACGGTCTGGGTGCGGGAGAGGCCTGGGGCAATGGCCGCCGCCTTCTGGGCCGACTGCAGGGCTTTGTCCAGATTGCCAAAGGAAAGGTGGATCTCGGCCAGCCGCGCATGGGCCAGGGCATCGTCCGGGGAAGCCGCCACGGCGTCCATCAGGCTTTTTCGCGCGCCTTCGAGATCGAATCGGACCTGCTGCGCGTAGGATTTGGCAACCAGAGCCGTAGCCGACTTGGGATTGGCCTCGACGGCTTGCTGGGCCAGGGCAAGGGCCTTTTCCTTGTCGTTGCGCACCAAGGCCACAATGGCCTGCAGGGAAAGGGCGTCGGCCGATGCCGGATCGATGGCCAGGGCCCTGTCAAGATCCGCCTCGGCAGCGTCGATCTCGCCCACGGCCAGGGCTTGGGACGCCCGGTTGGCTAAAAACACCGGATCGTTGAGGTCTTCACGCATTTCCGGCTGGCCGGGCGGCACGTATACCACCGGCGGGTAGTAAAGTGCCCACTGGACCGCATCCCGGGGCCGCACCACCGTGGTCAATACCGGCGCTCTGCCCTTTTGAGCAACGGCGCTCTGGCCGCTGGTCAGGGTCACCTCGCCGGCATCGTTGGACGCCAGTACGCCGCCCTCGAAGACCGACAAAAAGGTCTGATCGTCCTCCACCCGGATGAGAAATTCGGTGCCGCGAACGCCGGCGACCACGTAAGGTGTGTTGACCTCGAGCTTGTTGGGCTTGCGGGCAAATAAGTGGGCCGCCCCTTTGAACACGTCGACGAACGAGGTCTTCTCCTCGAATTTCTGGACCACGATGGAGGAGTTGGCGTTGAGCCGCAGGACGGACTCGTTGGCCAGAGCAAGGCTGGCGCGGCTGTTGTCCTGCACACGGATCTCGTCGCCGGGACAGAAGGTGTCGTTCAGTTTGACCGCCTGCCAGGCGTCCCCGCCCGTCGATCGGAATTGCACCACGCCCTGAACGGAAACGGCGGTAGCCGCCGGCGGGTCGCAATCCGATCCGGCCGCCCAGGCGAACGATGAAAAAAGGAGTGTCAGGAAGATAGAAAACAGTACAAGTTTTGAGTTGGATGTCACCCCTTGCATAAAAGACCTCCCCTCATGTCCGTTAATCCCGTGGTTATTGATTTTTTCTTTTACCTTGCGGCACTGAAAGCGCCTGTCGCTGCAGCGACCGGTTGGCAGCAAGGTTCAAGCGGGAAGTAATTCGGCTGAGAGCTATTATAAATCAGATCATTCGAATAATAGAGAACACCACAACCTTCAGGAATCTTGAGTATCCAGCATGACGCGGAGCCGAAGCTTCATTGAAATGAATATCTATATTCGCTCAAAATTAGGAGAGAGTAACATTTTTACAGATGGGACTAAAATCCCAAATATACTAAATAAACTACCATAAAAAATGAAAATGTATATAACATTTTTTCAATGATAAAACCCTTAGTCAAATTAAGTGTTTTTTGTAAAAATTAATGCTAAGACAAGGACATTCAACGAATTTTGCCATTAAAAGTTCTTCTGAAGACATATCAAGCGAAATTCAAGCAAATGCGCATGGCAATATTTCGGATACGCCTTCTGCATTGACCGAAGAATCAATCTGACCTTAACGAGACGAGAGGCGTCGATCAAAAAGGGACTTGCAACCTAATCCGCGGATGGTATTATTTTACCCGTTTGGATTTAGTGGTTCTTAAGCCCAAAAACGCACTACAATAAAAACCAAGCACCATCACATTGTCAATGTTGACGGTTGCCCTTTGTGCGGAAACGGTTTCGATGAACAGATCCTATGGTCCCGAGCTTTTCGGTTCAACTTTCCGCAGGGGGGAAATCGTTTTCCGCCAGGGCGACCCCGGCGACGTCATGTATATCATCCAATCCGGGGCCGTCGAGGTCTCCCAGTGCCAAAACGGCCGGGATACGGTGCTCGCCATTCTCGAAAAAGGCGACTTTTTTGGAGAAATGGCGCTGCTGCAAAACGATGTGCGATCCGCCACCGTCACCGCCATTAGCCATACCCGCCTGATCCCCCTGACCAAAACCCTGCTGATTGAACGGTTGGAATGCGATTCCGACGTCTCGCTGCATCTGTTGAGGAAACTGATTCAGCGGCTGCAGCGCGCCCATCACCGCTACCGTAAAGCGCTGCGTGAAAACGAAGCGTTCCGAAACGCCATGGCTGCCGGCAAAACATTTTCCGACGAAGGCAGGGAGAAAACGCCGGGGGCCGCCGCAGACGCATTGCACGACGGCGCGGACCTTGCCAATGACCTGCTGATGGCCCACAGCGATAGCGGAATGGCGCACTTTCGACATCACGCCGCCGAGGGAGAGACGATTTTTTACGAAGGCGATACCGGCGACTGCATGTACTTGGTCGTGCGCGGCACGGTGGGCATCAGCAAGCATGCAGCCCACGATTCCCGTTTTATCGACACCATCGGACCAGGTGATTTTTTCGGGGAAATGGCACTCATCACCGATATGCCTCGCAGCGCTACGGTCACGGCTCTGGAGCCCACGGACCTGATCGTCATTGACAAGCAGCGGTTCCTGGAAGGCATTCACACCGAGCCCCGACTGATCGTGGCCTTGATCAAAACGCTTATCTTACGGCTGTCCTGCCTCGAAGCCATGCTCGCCGATCCGGGTCATGCGCGTGTGCCGCAACGCTCGGTATGGATACCGAAGCTGGTGAAACGAAACCGGGTGTCGATTTCCTTTGTCTCGCTGTCGACCTGCGCCGGCTGTTCGGCCGTACTGCTGGACCAACCGCTTCTGGCGAAGATCCTTTCCAAGGCATCCATCGACTATTGCCAAATGCTCATGGATCGCGAGACGCTGCCACAATCCGAGGTCATCGTGGTCGACGGCGTCGTCCGGCTGAAAGAAGACCAGATGCGCCTGGAGGAAGCCCGCCGCAAATGCCGCTACCTGGTGGCATGGGGAACATGCGCCGCATTTACCGGGATTCCTGGCTTGGCCAACCATTTCGAGGTGGAGTCGCTTATCGAGGAAAGTTATGGCGCCACCGATGACGCTTTTTCGTATTATCTTTCCGGATCGTCCGGCATGCCTCGGGGCGACGCGGATGCAATCAATCGCATTGACCTTCAACGGCGGGCATTCACCATCGACACCTTCGAGAAGGTCGACTACTATATTCCCGGATGCCCACCGGACCCGACCATGCTGTGCGATCTGATCGAGGAATTGACCGGCGGTCAAACCGCCAAAACAGCGCCCGTCGTGTGTTCCAAATGCAATCGCAAGCCGGCCAAGGGTTATCCCGGCAGCGTTTCGTCCTCGCGCCTGCCGGTTGAGCGCATCTGCTTCAATTCACTGGGGCGGATATGCCTGGGGTTCATGACCCGGGGCGGCCACGATGCCATGTGTCCCAAAGGCGGTTTACCTTGCTGGGGGTGTCGGGGACCCTCTAAAAAAACCATCATTGATATCAAAAACGGTGATACCGTGGATGAAATTGCCGCCCGGGGTATTGCCCAGCGGCGCGGTGTACCTGTTGACGATCTGAGGGAAACGATCAAGAAAATTAAACAAAGCGGCCATTTCATGCTCAATCTGGAAAGCGATGCCATCGATAAACTGCTGAGGGTCAGATGAAGCGCCAACTCATACTCAACAAGGCGACTCGCATCGAGGGCAATGCCACCATCCACGTGGAAATCGACAACGGCCGCGTGCAAAACGCCAGGTTCATGGTCGCGGATTTTCGTGGCTTCGAGAAACTCAGCCAGGGAAAGCAGGCCGCCTATATCCCTCACATCGTCTCTCGAATCTGCGGTTTGTGTTGCATGTCCCACCAGGCGGCCAGCGTGCAGGCCATCGAAAACGCACTGGAGATTCATGTCCAGGAATCGGTGCAGCGGCTTCGCCAGGCCGCCGTGTATGGCGAGTGGATCGCCAGCCATGCCTTAAGCTATTTTTTTCTCACCCAGCCCGATGTCCTCGGCACCGATGAAGGCATTTTCGGCATGATCAAGGATCATCCCCGGATTGCTGAAACCGCCTTCAAAATCCAAAAGGCCGGAAGCCGCATCGTGGCCATCTTGGGTCGACGTTCGGTTCATCCCGTTGCCATGTGTGTTGGTGGAATGAGCATACACCCGACGAAGGACGACCTGCAGGAGATTGCTGATATTGCCGACCACGTCGCACAAGAGGCTATTGGAATCATCAGCAGACTCGAGCGGCGTAAGCTGCGGGACCGTCAGATCGCGTTTCCCCGGGACAGCAAGGTCAACTTTCTGTGCTACGACGCGAACTCAAATCCCAACGGTCACATCAAGGTTTTTTCTCCAAACGGCACCTGCGAGGAACAATTCGATATTTCCGATTTCGAGGACCATGTTTCGGAAATGCGCGTGGATTGGTCATTTGCCAAATTTCCATACCTGACGCGATTGGGTTTCCCGGACGGCATATTCCATGTCGGCCCCCTCGCACGAGCCTTCTCGGATGGCTCGGCCACCCAAATGCCCGCGCTGGCCGATCACGAGATCATTCAACGGGCCAAGTCGTCGAGAGGCATTCATATCGAATATGTCGACGTCGTCCGGTTGGCAGAAATTTATTGGTCTGCAACCCGGATCAAAGAATTGGTGCAGGACATCGACTTGTCCAAAATCGCTGCAGAGTCCATGAATCCAAGCGAAAGCGGCAAAGGCATCGCGGTGGTTGAAGCACCCCGGGGCGTCCTGATGCACAGTTATACCATCAACCGCGGAAAAATCGAGCGGCTGAAACTGCTGGTTGCCACCCAATTCAACAATCCGCTGATCAACTTCATCATCAAGGACCTGGCCGAACAACATTTAGACTCCGAGGGACTCTCCGAATCCGGGCAACGGGCAATCGCTCGCTGCATTCGCCTGTTCGACCCCTGTCTGACTTGCGCCACACACTAATCCCAGGCCCCACCCGTATCCCCCAACCGCAATAATCCTATCGACTGTTACAGATAGCAATACCCGTATCCCAACATTAGCCCAGCTTGTGATTCATTGAAAAAATTCCACGATCCGCTTCCCTGCCGTAATAGATGTTTTAAAAAGCCAGTTCATCGAAGACATTCTGGCCGGAGATCACCACGCGGATAATCTCTTCGCCGCCGAAAACGTTTTTGAAGGCTTGGTACTCGCGGGTTTCCTCCAGATCTTCAATTACCATGTCGTAGATCGAAGTGTTGAAAACCAGCTTGGGCAGGGTGGTGAGGAAAAAAAGCGTCAGCGCGAGGACGGCGAGAATAACGGATACCCGATGGCCCATGATCCATCCGAAACAGGCCTTTGCGGACAACCGGCGAAGATTGGAATAAAGGGTGTTCAGGGCCAAAGCGATTTTCCCGAAGGGTTGGGGGCGCTCACCTCATTTGGATGCCGAATAAATGCTCCTGTCCACTGCGCCCTCGGATTTCATGGTTTCCCAAGTCCTGAAGCGGCAATCGCCGATTCACCAGAGAGGCGGTCTGGCTGCACAGGACAATGGGAGCCTGAAGCGTTTTGCTGGCCATGGATGATAAACGGAAGGCCAGGTTGATGCAGTCCCCTACAAGGGCAAGATCGGCAGATCGCGACCCATAGTGGGAAAGCGTAACCTGGCCGGTGGTCACCCCCCAGCCCAATACCGGAGGGGGCAAATCCAATCCACGATCCCGCAGTTGCCGGTGGATCTCGGGCAGACTGGAAAGCTGTTCGACGGCGGCCTGGCACGCCGGCAGGGCATGTTCGGTTGAGAATGTGCCAGGATGCTCCCAGAAAGCGAAAACCGCGTCTCCGGCGTAGTCTTTCACCGTCCCATGGTGTGCGTTGACAATGGCGCTGAAACGGGAAAAAACCGCCTTGATGAACGTGTAAACGGTCGTCGAATCGACCTGTTGAGAAAAAGCGGAGAACCCGCGTACGTCGGCCACCAGGTTGGTGACGGACACCGCAGCTTGGTTGACGGTGGTCTGCTCGGTCCAGGTATCTTCGTCCGATGGGGTGATCGAACGGGGACAGGATAGAACGATGGAGATGTTGCCCAGGGTGATGCAGTCGCCGTCTTTGAGGTTGCGGGAGGCCCCTGGCGCCATGCGGACATCGTTGACCCAGGTGCCATTCTTGCTCAGATCTACAATTTCCACACCACTATGAGTCAGACGAACAACGGCATGATCCCGGGAAACCATGGGATTGCGAACGAGAATGCGCTTTTCCCTTTCGATGCCCCGGCAGACGCGGCCTAAAAAGATCCTGTCCGTCAAAGCGAGGCGATGTTGGGTACCGTTCTCGTCCTGCCATGTCAGGCAGGGTTCAGATGTCACAGCATCCGATGGCATTCTCTTTTTCAAAGCCTCACGTGTGGTGGATTGCTTTTACAGCCAAACGACTCGCTTTCAAAATCCAACAACATCGACTACCCGCTTCTTTGTGGGCAACCGCTACGACGATCACTTCCGGCAACATGCATGCCTGTCACGACTTCGGAATTCAGAGAGATGCAGAAAAGGTTTCTATTTTCTTACCACATCGATGGTTTGACGGCAATGGTCATCCGCTGCCGTCCTGAGGGAGTCGCATTCGACCTGGTATAACGCTTTCCTGGTTCCGACGCTCAAGCGTGGGAGCCCATATCCAGTCAAAGGTTTAACGCAGCAAGTCATTGCGGTTGAAAACGGCTCTGATAAACCCGCCCCGCCAAAAAATGCTTGACATGTCACCATAAAGTGACAATAAAGGAGGCCATGGCGACAAAAAAACACGCAAAAAAAGCCCCCGCGCAAAACCGCGACCGGGAAGCGACCCGCCGGCTGTTGATCCGGGCGGTCGGGGAACTATTGGGCGAGAAAGGATTCACCGGGCTGGGCGTCAACGCCGTGGCCCGTCAGGCCGGCGTCGACAAGGTGCTGATCTATCGCTATTTCGGTGGACTGCCCGGCCTGATTCAGGCATTCGGGCAGGAAGAGGACTTCTGGCCGAGCATCGAAGAACTGGCCGGAGGCGATATCGACGCCTTCCGGCAGATGCCTCTGGAAGAGAAATTGACGGCCCTGGGCTGCAATTTCCTGCGCGGCATCCGTCAGCGTCCCCTGACCCAAGAGGTTATGGCCTGGGAAATGGTCCAGCGCAACGATATGACCGAGGAACTGGAGATCATTCGCGAAACCCGCATGCTGCGCTTTGCAGAGCTTTTTCTCCCGGCCGAGGGGGCCAGGGTCGATCTGATGGCCATCATGGCCATTTTCGGTGCCGGCATCAGCTACCTGGTCTGCAGGTCCCGGAAGATCCGCTGGTACAACGGCATCGATCTGGAAAGTGAAGACGGATGGCAGCGCGTCGAAACGGCAGTCGGGCAGATGGTTAAAGGGACCATGGCGATACTCTGAATTGATGAATCGAAAATTATTATATTTTCGTCATTCCGGCGCAGACCAGGTACGAAGTGAAGCTTTAGCGCTATCCAGCTCCTTCAATACTTTCTGGATGCCGGATCAAGTCCGGCATGACGAGGTTGGTTCATTATACGCGACCATTTGAATTGTTAGGTGGGAAAATTTTTTACCCGAATTGTCACCGTATAGTGACAATAAAATCATTTTTTAATCGAAAGGACCTCACAATGATAAAGCGCAGAGATTTTCTCAGACAACTGTTCGCCACCGGGGCCGTGATAGGCAGCGGCACCTTGATTGGCGCCTGTTCGGGAATCACCCGCGCCGACCTGCCGGAAACCCAAACGGCAGGACAACCGATAGCGATTCTGGATGACACGCAAAGACGAATTCTCTACTACGCCAGTCTGGCCCCCAGCGGACACAACAGCCAGCCCTGGCGGGTACGCATCGAATCGGCGAACACATGGATCGTCGAAGCGGATAGCGACCGCAGACTGCCCTGCGTGGACCCGGACAATCGCGAACTCATACTCTCTCTGGGCGCCTTTGCCGAGAACCTCTCCCTGGCGGCAGGTGCCCTGGGCCGGCGTACCGACATCGAGGTAATCGCCAACAGCAGCCACGATCGCGATGTCCTGCGGGTCATTCTGCGTCCCGGACAGGCGAATGGCGATCCGCTGCGGCTCCTGGCAACCCGCCGCACCGTGAAACACGGCCATCTGCCCAAGGAGATCTCTGCTGACGACGTGGCAGCCCTGTCCCACCAGGCTGGCGGCGGCCTTTTCTATTTCCCACGCACCTCTTCCCATGGCGCGTGCATCCGGGAAGCTGTAGTAGAGAGCTTTCGCATTCAGGCGGCCCGAGATGACGCCCAGCTTGAGCTTGTTCACTGGCTGCGCCTGAGAAACCGGGATGCGGTGCACCACCGCGACGGCCTCACTCCCGAAGGAATGGAGATCCAGAGCTTCAACAACTGGTATGTACGCCATTTTGTGAGCCCCGAGGATTTCATGAAAGCCGGTTTCCGCCGCAAGGGGGTGGACGTTACGGCGAAGCTGGCCCAAGAAGGCGGCGGTTGGATGGTGCTGACCAGCTCCGGCAATCGTGTGGCCGACCTGATCGAAGCCGGCCGGCGGTTCCAGCGCCTGGCGCTGGCGGCACGGGCTCGGAATATCGGCATCCAACCCATGACCCAACTGCTGGAAGAGAAGACCGGCCGCGCCGCCATCTCCGGGAATCACAGCCGACACTTTTTCCCCCAGTTTGTCCTGCGGGTCGGCTATCTTGACCGCTACCCCAAGCCGGTTTCGCTACGGCGGCCGGTGGAATGGTTCGTAACCGCCTGACTCGATTCCATTCCCGCCAGCACCCATTCCTGTTGAGTAATACCGATAAAATTCACTGCATTTTTAGTAAAAATTAACCGGTCCGGATAGGTGTTGACAAAACTTATCCGGGCCACTACTAGGCATATGCTCATATGAGCTTCTTCGAATAGTAACGAATCCGACCGGCGTCGGATGTAAGCCACGAGGTGCCTTTTTGAAACTTACCGTACTGGTTGACAACAATACCCTGATCGATCGCTATTTTCAGGGCGAACCCGGCGTTTCCTACTATATCGAAAACGATGGGCTGAAGGTCCTCTTCGACACCGGTTACTCCGACCTTTTCATGAAAAATGCCGCCAAGATGGAGATCGACCTGTTCGATGTCGACGCGGTGATTCTCTCCCACGCCCATATCGATCATACCTGGGGAATTCAGGCCTTGATTCAGGCCTTTGCCGAGCGGCAATTCGAAGGCCGATCCTACAAGCGCCCCACCCTGATCGCCCACCCGACGGTCTTCGACCGGCGCGTGATGCCCGGGGTCGGCGATATCGGCTGTTTGATCTCCCGGGAAACCGCCGTCCGCTATTTTGATCTGGAGTTGACCGACCGTCCCCACTGGCTGAACCCGGACCTGGTCTTTCTGGGAGAAATCGAACGCCGCAACGACTTCGAGGCCGAACATCCCATCGGCCGTATCTGGCAGGACGGCGTCGAATCCGACGACTTCCTCATGGATGACACATCGCTGGCCTATCGTTCGTCAAAGGGCCTGGTGATTGTTGCCGGCTGCGCCCATGCCGGCATTTGCAACACTGTGGCCCAGGCCATGCAGGTCTGCAAAGAGACCCGAGTGGCAGACATCATCGGCGGGTTTCACCTGCTGGACCCCACGGAAAAGCAGCTACGGCGTACAGTGGAGCAGTTGTCCGCCTGGCGCCCGGAAAAGCTGCATGCCTGCCATTGCACCGATCTGAAATCCCTGCTGGCGCTGTCCCGGGCCGCCGAACTGGAAGAGGTCGGCGTGGGGCTCGAATTGGAGTTCTAATGCTTCCATAACATTGATCATATTGCCGATTTCCGCATGATGCGAAAATGATTGTTTCATAAATGTAAACCCACACGTTAAGAGGAGAAAATGATGCGAATTGGAAGGAAAAACGGTTTGGCGATGATCTTGATGGTTTTTGCGGCGGCTTGGCTATGTGTACCCGCCGTTCAGGCAGCGGACACCATCCGCATGGGCGTGACCGGCGCCCACAGCGGCGACCTGGCCTCCTACGGCATCCCCAGCGTCAAGGCCGCCGAACTGGTGGCAAAAAAATTCAACGCCAAGGGCGGCGTGCTGGGGAAGCAGGTGGAACTGGTGGTGGAAGACGATCAGTGCAAAACCGAAGTGGCCGTCAATGTGGCTACCAAAATGCTAACCGAAGATGTGGACGTCGTCCTGGGTCACATCTGCAGCGGTCCATGCAAGGCTTCTTTGGGCATTTATGCCACCAAGGGGCTGATCCTCATGTCCCCTTCGGCGACCAATACCGACCTGACCAAAAGCGGCCAGCACAACAACTTCTTTCGGACTATCGCTCCAGACGATGCCCAGGCCAAGACCCAGATCGATTTCTGCCTGGATAAGCTGAAGGCCAAAACCATCGCCATCGTCCACGACAAGGGCGATTACGGCAAGGGCCTGGCAGAATTTGCCAAAGCCTTTCTGGAAAAAGACAGCCGCGGCGAACTGGTGCTCTATGAAGGCATCACCCCCGGCGCGGTCGACTATTCAGCGGTCATCAACAAGATCAAACGCTCCAAGGCCGACGTGATGCTGTACGGCGGTTTCCATCCCGAAGCCTCCAAACTGGTTCAGCAGATGCGCAGAAAGAATATGAAAACCATCTTCATTTCCGATGACGGCGTCAAAGACATCACCTTCATCAAGGTCGCCGGCAAATACGCCGAAGGCGTCTATGCCACCGGCCCCATGGACACGACCCAAAATCCCATGGCCATTGCCGCCATCGAAGAGCACCGCAAAACCTACGGATCGGATCCGGGCGCCTTTTTCCTCAACGCCTATGCCGCGGCAACAGCCATGCTCGAAGGGATTCAAATCGCCGGAACCTCGGATTTCGATGCCCTTTCCAAAACCCTGCGCAGCAATTATTTCGAAACGCCCCTGGGACGCATCAGCTTCGATGAGCGCGGGGATGCCATTGGCGTCGGCTTTGCCGTTTATCAGGTGCAAAACGGACAGTATGTAGAAATTAAATAGTGCCCATCCAGAAATGGCCAATTTGCCCGATATCTTTGTTGCCCGAAAAATTTTATCCTCGAAATATCAACCATATGACTCCGATAAAATTTCTCGTGCGCCTCGATCTCGACCAAATTTTCCTATTTCTGAATGAACACTATACAGCGGCCATAGCGTAAGGCCAAATGCTTTAAAACCCGAACGGGCGGTTGGATCGACCAACCGCCCGTTTTCGATTTGCGGGAAACCTTCTTGCAGTCCGCCGTGAATTGGGCTATGGCCGCTGATGACAGGAAATGACAGCCATTCCAATACACCGCGTTCTCAGGAAGCGTTCATGCCCGAACTGCCCGAAGTACAAACCGTAGTCGACACCCTGAACCGATGCGGCATCGTCGGACGTACTATCGGCGGTGCCCGGGTTCGCTGGCCGAAAACCATTGCCCACGAGTCGCCGGCCAGCTTTCGGCGCCGCATTCAAGGCTGCCGGATTCTACGCATCAACCGCCGGGGCAAGTACATCATATTGCACCTGTCAGAAGGCCTGACCCTTTTGATTCACCTGCGAATGACCGGCCGCTTGAACTGGACCCGCCGGGACCGGGCGTTCAATGCCCATGAACACGTCATTCTAAAAATCGGTCCTCGCCATGAACTGCGATTCCAGGACACCCGCAAATTCGGGAGAATCGTCTTGACCGATGCGCCGCAGGCGGTTCTTGGCAAACTCGGCCCCGAACCGCTGGGCAAAAACTTTACCCGGGCGCGTTTTTTCAGCATGCTTCAGGCCCGAAAACGCCAACTCAAGCCGCTTCTGCTGGATCAGACCTTTCTGGCAGGTCTGGGCAATATCTACGTCGACGAAGCCCTGTGGCAGGCCGGCGTCCATCCCTGTCGCCGGTCCGACACCCTGGACCGGAAGGAAACCGATGCCCTGCATCGGGCCATCCGAAAGGTGTTGAACCAGGGGCTGAGAAATCAGGGCACCTCCCTGGGCAGCGGCCAGGGCAACTTTCATGCGGTGGGCGATCGTCCGGGACGCAATGCGGACAAACTCAACGTGTTCCGCCGAACCGCCGCCCCCTGCCCGCGCTGTTGTGCAACCATCCAACGCATTATCGTGGGGCAGCGCTCCAGCCACATCTGTCCGGTTTGTCAGAAGGCGCCGGGGTGATTCGGGTAACAATCAACGGAACAAATACAAAACAACCACCAGAACCAGAATGGCCAGGCCCATCCAGACCACTCGTTTTTTGGTGAACAGCGGCGGCGATGTGGAGGAAGCGGCCCTGTCCTTGGCTTTGAATGCCCGGATGCGCTCGATCTTTTCCCGTTCTTCCTCGATCTCCTGGCGCCGGTGACCTTTGTCCCTTCGATCAAATGGCCCCGACCGCCGGTCTTCGGAAACGAAGATGTGCTTATGTCTCCGGTCGGTGATTTTTCTTCTTTCCATCGGTCTCTCCCTACAGGGCCCAAAAGAGTATCGGGGGAACAGGGTTTGGGCGCCACAATATCAAACAATGGATGCCACGCCACGGGGGGTCGACAGCCTTAAAGGCAGGTACTTACAATAAAAGCACTTCTCCGCCGGTTGTCAACTGCAAACTGGATCGTGTCTGTTGATGGAAGACATCGGTGGCCTTCGAATTATTGACTTTCCAGAGGACTTCCGATTAAATCCTGGCGCGCCACGCCGCCACACGCAGGCGGGACTGAAGGTTATAAATTCCGAGAAAAAAGATATCCGATTCAAGATGAAATCAGATCGTGTCGTTGTTACAGGTCGTGGCACCGTCAATGCCATCGCCGAAAATATAGATGACTTTGCCGCCGCTCTGAAAAATGGCAAATGCGGCATCGGCCCGGTCACCCTTTTCGATACCGACGGATACCGTACCCGCATTGGGGCCCAGGTTAACGGTTTCGATGCCCGGCAGCACATTCCGACCGCCTACTCCCTCAAACGTATGTCCCGGTCGGACTGTATGGCCATGGCGGCCGCCTTACAAGCCCTGGCCGAAGCCGGTCTGCTGCCCATGGAAGAGCGAAGCACCGCGCGGACCGGCGTAGTCATTGGCGGCGGCGCCGGCGGCATGCTGGAGTGCGAGCCGGTCTTCGCCCGCTACCTGGAAACCGGCGCCGATCGGATGCCGGTCTCGTCCTTTGCCGCATTCTCCTGCGCTTCGTCGGCGGACCACATCGCCACCCACCTGAAACTATTCGGCCCTCGCACCACCTTTATGACCGCCTGCTCCTCCGGCGCTACGGCCATCGGGTTCGCTCGGGACCTGATCCGCAGCCATGCCGCCGACATCATGGTTTGCGGGGGAACGGAGCCGTTGTGCCGCATAACCTATTCCGCCTTCAACGCCCTGCAGGCCGTGGACCCCGAGCCCTGCAAGCCATTCGACCGCAACCGCCAGGGGCTTACCCTGGGAGAAGGCGCCGGCATCGTGATCCTGGAATCGCTGGACCACGCCCGCAAGCGGGGCGCGCCAATCTACGGAGAAATCCTCGGCTGCGGAATTACCTGCGATGCTCACCACATGACCGCCCCCGACATCGAAGGTGCCGGTGCCGCGGCAGCCATGGCGGCGGCCCTGGCTGATGCCGGCATCTCGGCCGATCGGGTGGACTACATCAACGCCCACGGCACCGCCACTCCCGCTAACGACCGCATGGAAGCCCATGCCATCGAACGGGTGTTCGGCAATCGAGCCCGGCACATCCCGGTGAGTTCCACCAAATCGATGATCGGCCACACCCTTGGAGCCGCCGGGGCCATCGAGGCCGTAGCCTGCCTGCTGGCCATCGAGCGGGATTTCATTCCGCCCACCATCCACCACAATGCTACCGACGACGATTGCCCCCTGGACGTCGTACCGAGCCATTCGCGGCCGGCGCGATCAGACACGGTGCTCTCCAATTCATTTGCCTTCGGCGGCAACAACACCGCCCTGGTTCTGGGGCGATTTACCGAAAACGGCGGTGATCCATGAGCCGGCGGGTGGCAGTTACCGGAATGGGGCTGGTGAGCCCCCTGGGCATCGGCCGGGAATGCTTCGCCGAAGCGCTGTTCGGCGGCGTCGGCGGCATCGGTCCCATCGAAAACTTCGATGCCGAAGTATTCAAATCAAAGTGCGCAGCGGAAGTTCGCGATTTTTCGGCCAAGGACTTCATCTCCCCGCGGCTCCTGCGGCGCATGGACCGCCTTTCCCAGATGGTGGCCGCATCGGCGCGCATGGCCATCGAAGACGCAGGCGTGGACCTTGCCTCCTCAGACCGGGACCGCATGGGCATCGTCATGGGCACGGCCTTTGGCGCAACCGATGTCGCCTCCCGGTTCGCCGGCACCCTGTTCACCGAGGGTCCCCGCCGGGTCAACCCGATCCTGGTGCCCAACACGGTGATGAACGCCCCGGCCGGCCACACGGCCATCGAGTTGGGACTGCGGGGGATCAACACCACCCTGAACCATCGGGAGGGCTCGGCGGAAACGGCCATTGCCTGCGCAGCCATGCAGATTCGCGAGGGTCGGGCGGATATGATTCTCACCGGCGGCGGGGACATTCTCTCGCCCTTTTTCTTCTCGGTCCTGGAGCGGTTCCGGGCCCTGTCGCCCCAAAACAACGGTGAAGAAGCGGCGCGCCCCTTCGACCGCCGGCGCAACGGACCGGTGGCGGGTGAAAGCGTGGGTGTACTCTGCCTGGAACCGCTGGAATCGGCCCGCGCCCGGGGAGCGACCGTCTATTGTGAAATCGCCGGGTGGGGAATGAGCGGCGCACCCGCGCCGGCCAACGACTGGCCCGACAATCCGGACGGCATGCTGCGGGCCATGCAGGCGGCCATGGCCATGGCCGGCGTGGATCCTGAATCCATCGATGCGGTTTCCGCCGCGGCCAGCGGCGGCGTTCGGTCGGATCGGTTGGAAGCCCTGGCCCTGGAGCGGTGTTTCACCGGCACCCGTCAGCCTGTGGTGACCAGCATCAAGGGCGCCTTGGGAGAGAACTTCGCCTCTGGAGGCATCCGAACGGCAGCCATGGCGCTCGGCATCCATAGCGGCAAGGTGCCGCCCACCCTTGGGTTGACGGAGCCCATCACGCCTCTGGCCATGGTATCGGCTGACAGCCGGGAGATGTCTGTCGGTTACGGTTTGGTAAATGCCTGCGCGTCCGGTGGGACTTGTGTCAGTCTGCTTTTAAAAAAGCCGTGACAGCATCGTAAAAATCCCGATATCTGCGTTACGCTTCAGCCCTCGTCACTGCGGAGTACGTTTATGTACGCCTCATTCCTCGAAACTCGCAAGCCTTGATCTCGGCCTTTTTACAAAGCCGTCCGAAATTCAACTTTTTAGATTTCATCGATGTTGGTTAGTGTTCATCCAGAAATAGGAAAATTTGGTCGAGATCGAGGCGCCCGAAAAATTTTAGCTCGGGTTTTACCGCAGACGCCCCGAAGGAAGTGCCCTTGGGGTGTATATAGTTGATATTTCGAGGATAAAATTTTTCGCGCAACAAAGATATCGGGCAAATTGGTCATTTCTGGACGGACACTGATATGGTTGACAGTTGTCAAGAGAGAAAAGAACTTCCTGCCAACTGTTTTTCAGCGGTCCTTGTCAGGGTTATGTTCCAAGGCACCCAAAGGGGCGGAACCGGTGTTGCGACGGTTGATCACTCTGATATTCGCGGGTTGGGTACCGCATGACTTAGCTTCGTCGCGGAGCTGCCTCGGTCTAGTTTCGGGAGTTCGGCCATACGGCTTATCCATTAGTGTCCTCGAGGGTTCTCCTGACCGTGGTTGCGCCCCTGTGGCTGCCTTGGAACTTTGTTCGATTCGTGCGTTAAACGGTCTCCGTTGGTTACATATTGTTCTTTGACTATTCGTTGCCGTTAGGCGTTTGCCGGGGCTTCGATTTCATTGGCGATGGCCCACATAAATCCACACAGCTCCCGTGCGATGGCCGTTACGATCACCTGTTTGGCTTTGCCTTTATTCCACAGGTGCCGGTAGCGCGAACAAAGCCGGAGCTGGGCTTTCCATGCAATGTCACAAACGGATTCAGATAGGTCTTCTTGCCGTTTTAGCAAGGCCCGACTGACTCGGGCCGGAAGCCGGTAGGACCACGCCGCCTCGGCCAGGATACGGCGTACATGCCCATTGCCGGCCTTGGTAATCGAACCTCGTTTTGTCTTTTGGCCACTGGAATGCTCCGACGGCACCAGACCCAGGTAGCTCATCAACTCGGAAGGTGTATGGAACCTTTTCAGGTCGCCAATTTCGGCAACGGTTGTGGCAGCCACGATGGTCGAGACACCGCGCATGCTTTGAAGGGCTTGAACGATCGGGAAGAGCTGCCAATCAGGCAAAAGTTGTTGGATCTGTTCGGTCAGCCGTTGCACGCGTTCTTTGCATTGGTTCACGGTACCGATATACTCTTGCAAGACGACCTGTTGGGATCGATGGGGCATCTTGATATCGGACAGCCAGCGTATATGGGCCTTGCTCCACGGCGATCCGCCCGTATATCGTATACCATTGCGCAGGAGAAAAGACAGCAGGCGTTGCTTACTTCTTTTCTCGTCGCCTTTGGTATCTTCCCTGGCGCGGGTCAAATCTCGGATGGCTTCGTCTTCTGCTCGGGGAACATAAACAGCAGTCAGGTCACCGGAACGATGCAATCGTGCCAGCATCATGGCATCCCGGCGATCATTTTTGATCTGTTTGCCACTTGGCTTGGGAATCCTGGACGGCGCTACCACCGAACAATCCAAGCCTTGAGCGGCAAGGTGGCGATAAATCTCATAACCGCAGGGGCCGGCTTCGTAGACAAAGTGCAATTTCTTATCGGTACTGACCAGTCTTCGAACCACTTTGTCCAAAGCTGCCAGGGTTCCATCGATTTTGCCGTAGTGCCGTATTTGGCCCTTACGGCCTTCTTCAGCGATTGCGATGTCGATGGAATTTTTATGGACGTCCATACCGATAAATATGCTATAATTTGTCATGACCTGCCTCCTTGGTTTTGGCTCTGTGTTGGGGTTTGCAAATGACATCTAACATAACCCACGTTTGCAAGGATGGCAGGTCTTTTTCTATCAATAAGCTTGCCGGCGTCAGCGAAATTCATCATGGCTGAGAATGGGCCCACAAAAGCTCGTCGGAGGCCATGATGAATTTTCGCGGAAGGAACCTACCGGCTCGCCGTATTACTCGGTCTAAACTGTCAACCATTATGTCTAGTGAGGGCCGTTCTTCTCGTTTGGTTGCGTAGTGCCGTAGACGTTGTCCTCCGGCGGAGCGCCCCGTTCTTCGGCAGATAAGACGCACTGGCTGAAATGCGGCCGGGAACGGCGATTCAGGGCCACGAGCACCCGGACCACGGTATGGCTGATACTGCCGGTTTCGGCCTGGCGGATCATCTCCTCCAGGGCGGTGCGGTTGTCGTAGGAGGACTTTCGGTAAGGCCGCGGAGATATCAGCGCGTCGTAAACATCGCTGACCATGATGATGTCGGTCGTAAGACTGTCCATGGCGATGCCCAGCGGATATCCGCTGCCATCCTTGCGTTCGTGATGGTCCCGGGCCACCCTGGCGGCAAGAATATCGGGATCTCGGAAATAGTGGCTTAAGAGTACGTAGCCTGCCAGTGTGTGGTGGTGGAGATGTTCGAGCTCGGACGGTGTAAGCGGCGTCTCCTTGGTGAGAATTTCAATCGGGACGCACCGTTTGCCGATGTCGTGGACGGGACCGGCCAAAACCTCCTGGATCATGGCCGTCCTGTCGGCGATCAACTCACGGGTGATGAGAATGGAGAGGGCGAAAACCAGCAGGGTGTGACGATAGGTATAAAAATCCAGCTTACGAAAGTGGTATAGCGCTTCCAGCAGCGGCTCGGGCATGGTCACCTCCCCGGCAATATCCAACAAGGCGCGCATGCGGTCAGTACCTTTGAAAATCACATCATAAGGCGGTGCGGCGAAAAAGTCGTTCAGATCCGATCCCACCTGATAAAAATCCATCAGACGACAGGTTCCAATGGATGCAGTCGCAACGCAGGCCACGGACTGCATCGCCTCCCGGCTGAGAACCGTTCCGGCATCCAGCAAAAGATCTCCACGATGATCGGTCACCGAATGGGTGAGTCGATACTCCGACATGATCGATTCCTTTCCGTCGCGGGTGCCGACTTACAGGTGCAACCGTCAGCTTTTTACACGGCTCATGTACTGGCCGGTTTCCGTGTTGACGCGAATGATTTCCCCCGCGGTCATGTATTCGGGAACCAGAACGGAAACGCCGTTGGAAAGCTCGGCCGGTTTGTTGCGGTTGGTGGCGGTGGCCCCCTTGATAGCCGGGGCGGTATCTACGATCTCAAGATCGATCGTCTGCGGCAGTTCGATGCACAACGGATGTCCGTCCCGGAGCAGTGCCGTGATGCCCTCCAATCCGTCCACCAGCCACTGAATCTGCCCTTCCAGGGCTTCCTCTGAAAGCGTGTATTGCTCATAGTTCTCACTGTCCATGAACGTGTAGAGGTTCTGATCCCGGTATAGGAAACTGACCCGACGCTTGTCGACCGTCATCTCCTCCAAATTGTCGTTTCCCTTGTAAGTCTGATCGAGTTTCTGTCCACTGATCAGAGAGGCGTAGCGAACCTTGTACAGGGTGTTGGCGCCCCGCGCCGACGGGGTATGGACGTCGATCTGCTTGACCTGATAGGGGTGGTTGTCGATATTAATGATATGGCCTTTCTGAAGATTGCTGGCTTTGGGCACGGTGGTTCTCCTGTGAATGAATCGGTTTTAAAACTGGCCGGATATTCCGATCCGCGGCCATCGGTAGGCAGCCGCAGAATTGCGGCAGCTTTCTTATAGCGCTTATTCGGTTTCAGGGCAATATGGCAATCATGTCCAACGATGGGCAAAAGGTGCTTGATCAATACTCCGTGCTATGAGATTTATACTTTTATCTTGAAATCCTTTCTGCACCGCAGCACCCGTAATTCATTTTTTATATCGATGTGGCAACAACTCAGGAAAAAAAGCGGAATGAGACAACCTTCAATCTGAGGTCAGGGCAGCCATCCGAACACCATCCAGACGATCCGCCCTGCCCGAACTGCATCGTCGATATCCAGGATCAGCCGCGTGTTAGGGTGTGGCCGGGCTATTTCTTTTAATGTGCTGCTAACTTCTTATTGGTACGCATTTTTAATTGCATCTTTAAAATTTATGATATCGTAAAAAGTCGCAAAAGCGTCATGCCGGACTTGATCCGGCATCCAGGACATATTGAAAAGACTGGATTCCGGCCTTCGCCGGAATGACGAAAATATGGAATTGGTTACTTTTTACGAACCTGTCAAAATTATATCCGGAAAGGTAGTGAACATGAAATTTCATTTGTTTTTCAATCTAGTAACCGGAATCATTCTTGCTGTCATGACGGTTTTTCCCTCGCCCGCCCTCGCCGAGACATCTGAAAGTGAACTCGACGAACTCGCCAAAGAGCTGGCCAATCCTGTTGCGGACCTGGCTTTTCTTCCGTTTCAATCCAATTACGACACGAACATCGGCCCGGAGGACCACGGTTACCGTTTCACCCTGAACATTCAACCGGTGTTGCCGTTTGAACTCAATGAGACATGGAATCTGATTTCCCGGACCATCCTTCCGGTTATTCATCAAGAGGATATCTATCCCGGTGCCGGGAGTCAGACCGGCTTTGGCGACACCGTGCAATCCCTCTTTTTTTCGCCCCGCCCCGGCCCCAGCGGTGTGATCTGGGGTGCCGGGCCGGTTTTCCTGTTGCCCACGGCAACAGATGATCTGCTCGGAACCGAGAAATGGGGTGCGGGTCCAACAGCGGTCCTCCTCAAACAGACCGGTCCCTGGACCTATGGTGCTTTAGCCAACTACATCGAGTCCTTCGCCGGAAAAGGCGGTCGCGCAGACGTTTCATCGACGTATATCAACCCGTTCGTTTCCCGGGTGTTCCACGGCGGCTGGACCCTCGGCCTGCAGCTCGAACACACCATCGACCATGAAAACGATCAGGATACCGGCCAATGCTCCATGTTTCTGTCCAAGGTCACGCAAATCGGTGGTCAGATGTTCAGCTTCACCGTTGTACCCAAGTACTGGTACGAGGACTCCGCATCGAGTCCTGAAGGCTTCGGATTTCGGTTTTCCGTTTCAGTTTTGTTCCCCCGGTAATGCAGGGAAATTCCCTTCCACAACAAAAGACAGAGTCAAAACCGCTTTTTGGAAGCCTGACCTCAAGCGGGATCGTTTCCAACCATTTCAACAAGGAGGAACACGATGTCAGAAAAACATGAAAAGGAACATGGTTGCAGTCATCAGGGCGGCTGTGGCTGTACGCCACCCCTGTTTGTCAACATGGTCGAAAAGGCCGGATTGGCGCTGTCGCGGCGTGATTTCATCAAGGGGACGACGGCGGTAGGCGGAATGTTTGCCATCGGCGGCCTTGCATCCCCCATGTTTGCCGGCTGCAAGGGCGGCGAAAAAGACAAACCCGCCGAGGCCGTCGCAAAGGACATCGCCGAGGCCATTTACCACGGCGGTCCGATCCTGACCATGGTCAGGGACGGCGACCGCGCGGAGGCCCTGGCGGTAAAGGACGGGCGGATCATGGCTGTGGGCGCCAAAGCCGACATCATGGCCAGAAAGGGAGATGCCACCAAGTTGATCGATCTGGGCGGGAAAACGCTCATGCCGGGGTTTTACGATC
Source organism: Desulfosarcina widdelii (assembly GCF_009688965.1). GTDB lineage: Bacteria > Desulfobacterota > Desulfobacteria > Desulfobacterales > Desulfosarcinaceae > Desulfosarcina > Desulfosarcina widdelii. Next base: position 3,522,742 of record NZ_AP021875.1, read on the forward strand.
CCCACTCCCATGTAGTTTTGCAGTCAGTCAAGTTTGCCACGGCCAATCTCGATCCCATTCCCATCGGCAAGATCGGCTCCATCGCCGATATCCAGCAAACCTTGCGCGAATGGATCAAAGAAAAGAAACCTGCCCCCGGAAAGTGGGTCATCGGCTGGGGCTATGACGATACCGGCATCAAGGAACAGCGCCACCCGACCCGTGAGGACCTGGATGCGGTGTCCACCGAGCACCCGATTCTGCTGATGCACATTTCCGCCCATCTGATGGCCGGCAACAGCAGGCTCATGGAAGAGATCGGCGTCACGAAGGACACCAAGGATCCCGAGGGCGGGGTCATCCAGCGCAAGTCCGGAAGTAACGAACCCAACGGCGTGCTGGAAGAAAATGCCATGCTTCTGGTGCTGAAAAAGATACCTGCGCCTTCGCCGGAGCAGGCCATGGCTATGCTCGAAGAGGGGTTGCGTCACTATGCCAAGGCGGGAATCACCACCGCCCAGGACTGCGCCAGCGGCAAGGGCACATGGCAGCTTCTGGCGGCCATGGCACAGGCGAACAAGCTGCCCATCGATGTCAACGCCTGGGCGCTGTACAAGGGGGTTGACGACGCCACCTTCGATGCCATTGCGGCCCATAAAAACGACAACGGCCGCCTGAGACTGGGAGGTGTCAAAATTGTCCTGGACGGTTCTCTCCAGGGCTATACGGGTTACCTTTCCCGGCCCTACCATGTCCAGCCCGGCAAAACCCAAATCGCCACCGATCATTGCGACAGCGAGGAGGCTGAAAGCCTCTTCGTCAGCCCGGACAATCAAACCGACATATCGGAAGATCTGCAGGCGCCCGGTGAAGGCCATCGCGGCTACCCCAGCATGACTCAGGAACAGGTCGATACCTGGGTCCGGCGCTGCGATACCGCCAACGTTCAAATTCAGGCCCACACCAACGGGGACGCCGCCACGGACATGCTCATCGCGGCCGTGAAAAAGGCCCGGACGGACAAGCCCCGGCCGGAATTGCGTACCACCATCATCCACGCCCAGACCATGCGCGAGGATCAACTCGATTTCGCGGCCGAACATGGCCTTACGCCTTCGTTTTTCCCGATCCATGTTTATTTCTGGGGCGACCGCCATCGCGACCTGTTCCTCGGACCGGAGCGGGCAGCGCGCATCAACCCCTCCCGCTCGGCCCTGGACCGAAATATCAAGATCACCCTGCACCATGACGCGCCGGTGGCGGGCATCGACATGCTGGCGGTGGCCTGGACCGCTGTCAACCGCATGACCTCCGGCGGCAAGGACCTGGGGCCGGAGCAGCGCATTACGCCTTTCGAGGCTTTCCGTGCTATCACCGCAGATGCCGCCTGGCAGAATTTCGAGGAAGATCGCAAGGGCACGCTGGAAGCGGGAAAACTGGCGGACCTGGTGGTGCTCTCGGACGACCCGCTTTCCATCGATCCCATGAAGATCAGGGATATTCGGGTGTTGGAAACCATCAAGGACGGGCAAAGCATCTTCTCGGTCAAATGTAGAGCAACCGCTACGAAACCAATAAAATTTATTACGTTGGGACTAAGATAACCAGGGGCGATATACAAAAATTAGATCATGCGGGATTCAACGGCTTACAAGGAGACTGCCAATGCTAAAATCCCTGTTTTTTTGTTTTCTTTATCTGCTGTCTATTACTACTGCTTGCGCTCAGGAGCCCGAAGCGGCATCCAGACGGCCCGTTAATCCACTTTTTAAGGAATTTACAGCGGAAGAGTCGCACGGGTATATGAAAAATTTCGTCCTGAACGATGCACTTGCTGCGGGACGCGCCGCAATCTGGTTTGGCACGAACGCCGCACAGGTGCTTCCGACAGCGATTGTGCCCAATCGGCAAGCCGCCAGAGCATTGCAGTCCGAGCTAATGCCTCAGATCGGCAAGGTCACCACGACCACAAGCCTGGGTGAGATGATCCTTGATCAATTCCTCTATCATCCGAAAAGTTACGCGGAAGCGTTCATCGTCGTTCACAAGGGCCGTATCGTCTTCGAACAATATCCCGGCATGAAGGCGGCAGATGCCCATGTGACGTCTTCGGCCGCCAAAGTATTTGCATCTCTTCTGATTGATCTTCTCATTGAAGAGGGGAAGATCGACGAGCAGAAGACCATGGCCGATTATGTTCCCGAATTTGCAGGAACCGTCTGGGCCCCGATCAAAGTCATTGACGTTATGGATATGACCACGGGCCTGGATCCTGTTGACGGACCCGAGCATTTTGCCAACCCTGACACCGTTACCGCACGAATGCTAAGAGCTGAGCTTGGCGAGCCTTACAAGGGGAACGTCGAGACCCTGCTCGATGTCATGAATTCGGCAAAGCCTGTGAGTAAACCCGGTGAGTATTTCACCTATACCTCCACGGCAACCCAGGCCCTGGTCTTCCTGGCTGAAGCTGCCAGCGGTCAGACCTGGGCGGACGCCTTTGACCAGCGGATCTGGTCAAGGATGGGTGTCGAGGGGACGTTCCAGGTCCATCTCTCCCCTGATGGAATCGCCCTTGCCCACGGCCTTCTATCGGTGCGGCTGAGGGATCTTGCGCGTTTCGGAATGCTCTACACACCGAGCTGGAGCGAGATCACCGTGGAGCAGATCGTGACACCGAAGATACTGGGACGCACGCGCGTGCCCTATCGAAGCCGAAATTTTTACAGGGCCGGGCCGTCCGGCAAAAAATTCATGGAAAGACTCGGCGACGACAGCGTGCGATCCGCGGGGCGGCAATGGGATGCGGTCTGGGATGATGGCGACTTTTTCAAATCCGGTTTGAACACCCAGGGGATCTATGTTTCCCCGGCGCGAGACCTTGTCATCGCCTATTTTTCTGTAGAGCCGACACAGCAGATTCAGAAATATCTCCGTCCGCTCGTGACGTCGGGGTTGTTTGATAAGTAAATCGGTTCCATATTTGATTTTTAACGGAGAGAGGTGCCCGTTTACGCTCATTGTTGCAAGGCATAACCCGCGGTTCACAGGCCGCGCGTACCTCTCGGCCTGTGAATCGCAGCGTTCGGCAAGAGAAGGGAAAACCATATGACAAAGAGATGTTTGGTTACAATCGTCCTGATACTTGTCACGGCAGTTTTTGCCCAGGCGGCAGACAACATGAAAGCTTTCCCGCCTGCCGGGGAAGGCATGGTGAGGTATGTCCTGCAGCTACCCGAGCAGGCGGATGAGTCTGCATTCAGAGTGGAGTTGATCGTCGGCAAGACTGTCCGAATAGAAAAGGAAAACAGATATTTCTTCACTGGAGAAATCGAGGCACAGACAATCGCGGGGTGGGGATACACGCGATATACGGTCAGCAAGCTGGGAGCGATGGCAGGCACACTCATGGCGGTTGACCCGAATTCACCGAAGGTCGATCGGTTTGTCACACTGGGAGGAGAACCCTACCTTATTCGTTACAACAGTCGTTTGCCCGTGGTCATGTATGTCCCTGAAGGTGCGGAAGTGCGTTACCGGATATGGAGCGCCGGGGCCGAGATGAAGACAATGGAGAGATAAATGATGGTTAGATGGGTTTGCTGTTAAGCAAAAACAATTTCCCCCGGATAAGAGCCCAATTGTGGAGATAAAAATGAGAGCATTAAAGACAACTATTTTACTGACAGCAACTTTCTTATTAATAATTTCCTGCACCTTAAATCAAAAAATCAGAACGATGGATTCCGATAAGGGAATTACCCTGGTGGTAAGCGCTGATATCGTCACCATGAATCCGGAACAACCGTCGGCCGACGCTATGGCAGTGTCCGGGGACCGCATCGTTGCCATCGGGTCTGAATCCGAGGTGCGGGCAGCCATCGGCGACTATGCAAAATTTTACAATCTGGAAGGCCGGACAATCGTTCCCGGCTTTATCGAATCCCATGACCACATGTATATGTCCAGTTCCCAATATGTGGTGACGGATGTGACGCCCTTCACCACTCCTACGCTTGCGGCCGCGCTTGAGGAAATCAAACATTCCGAGCCCGATGAAGAGGGGTGGATTGTCGGATTCGGCGCGGATCAGCAATTGTACGAGGAGAAAAAAGGCCCCACGCGCGACCTGCTGGACGACCTGTTCCCCAACACGCCCGTGGTGATTTTTCACCTAAGCGGTCATGGGGCCTTCGTCAACAGCGTGGCCCTGCAGCGGGCCGGCGTGGACGAGACTACCCCCGATCCCCAGGGCGGATACTATGAAAAAGACAAAACCGGCCGGCTCACCGGTTATCTGTCCGGCCAGCCGGCGGTTTACACCGTAAAGAATTTTCCCAATCCAACACCTGAGATCGCCCGCCTGGCGGCGGAGGCAAGGGCGGCCAAGGGTGTGACCACGGCTTCCGAATTTGCCATCATGAATATCTTCGTGCTCGAAGGACTGCAGGAAGCAACCAACTCACCGGACTTTCCCGTGCGCATGGTCGGAGGACTGTTCTCCACCATTCCCGATTTCGAGGAGATCGCCCCGCGCTTGAAAAATTATGAAAACGACCTGTTTAAAATTCCGTTCATCAAAACCTGGACGGACGGCTCCATCCAGGGCGGGACAGGCCATCTTACCGAAGGGTATCACCACCACGGCATGGGCGGGGAAGGCGCCATCGGCTCACAGGATTTCTTCAACAAGCAGGTGCTGCGCATGTATGAACTCGGTTACTGGCCCGCCATCCATACCAACGGCGACGGCGCGGTGGATGTGGCATTGAATGCCATTGAATATGCCCAAAAGACCCTGGGGAATAAAGCCGCTAAGACCATCCGGCCCCAGCTCATTCACGTCCAGTACACGCGGCCCGGTCAGATTGAGCGGATGGCGGAACTGAAGGCCTATCCCACTTTTTTCACGACCCATGTCTATTACTACGGCGACACCCATTATGAAACCACCCTGGGACCCGAGCGCGCCCAGCGGCTCAGCGCCATGGCGGATGCTTTCCGCGCAGGTGTCAAACCCGCCATGCACAATGACCCGCCGGTCACCCCCGTGGACCCGCTGCTCAACATGTGGATCGCCGTGAAACGCCAATCCAAAAGCGGCCGGGTGCTCGGCGCCGATCAGGCCATCACGCCCCAACAGGCCCTGGAAGCCTACACCATCAATGCGGCGTATCAGTTCGGCATGGAAAAGGATGCGGGATCCCTTGAAGCCGGCAAGTACGCGGATTTTGTCGTGCTGGACCGCAACCCCCTGGAGGTCGATCCCGATGAGATCAGAAACATTCATGTGCTGGCCACCGTGCGCGGCGGCATGGTCACTTATGCTGATGTTCCGGAATATGACAGGATCGATCCGCCGGTTAAAAAACGGTAATTTTACTGTGTAAATGTTCCCATTAAAATAATCGGAGAATACTATAAAGGTAGAAAATGAAATCTCGCTTTTCGCTTTCACTTTTGATTGCAGCAGCCGTAATGTTTGCGGATTTATCGGGCACTGCGTTCGCTGAAAAAGCGTCCAAATCGGATTATGCCATTCCTGCGGAGCTGAAGCCGGTCTGGACTTGGAAAAAAGGCTATTCCGCCGAAGAAAGCCAATCCTTCCGCCGGGCATATCTGCCCGATTCGGGGGTGACGGCGAATGATATCGGCAGTTGGGCCGCATCGCGGATGAGTGAAATCGGGCCGTCGGCCATCGTACACCGCAATGGTCCGGTTTCCGCGCTCAAAACGAAACCGATGCCGGAAATAGCCGACGTCACGGCCACCACAGCCCTGGGAACCATGACCCTGCGCGAGATGATGGACGACTCGCGCTCTCGGTTTAAAGCGATTACCGTTGTTCATAAAGGCAAAGTGGTCTTTGAGAAATACATTGGCATCCGCGATTGGGACAATCACCTCTGGGCTTCGGCGACAAAGATATTTAACGGAACCCTGGGATATATAATCAGCGAAGAAGGATTGATCGACCTGGAAAAACCAGTGCCGTACTATTTGCCGGAACTGAAAGACACGGCCTGGGAAGGGGTCAAGGTAGCTGATGCGCTGCACCAGCGCTCAGGCCTCGATATCAGCGAAAGCCGCCTGGGCAGCGCACCCGATCATCCGGTAACCCTGTTTTATGCCATCATCGGGGGTGATCCGAACCTTCCTGCCGACGTCTCGCTGTTATACGCAGTCAAGGCCTCCCAAAAGCGCCTGGAGCCCGGCGAGACCTTCGAGTATTCGTCGATCAACACTCATGTAATCACGCTTATACTGGAAAAGGTTACCGGAAAACCGATTGAGGATCTGATTACGGAGAGGATATGGAGCAAAGCCGGCATGGAAGGAGACGGTGTGCTCGGCCTTTCGGCCGACGGCGAACCGATGGCGTTCGGAGCCTACGCCGCCCGCCTGCGCGACCTGGCGCGTTTCGGCATTCTGTTTACGCCCAGTTGGAACACGGTTGCCAAAGAGCGCGTTGTATCCGAAAACTACTTTAAAAAGGCAAACGCCGCCGCAAAGCGCGAGGCATACGGCAGGGACTATATGAGCCAGCGTCTTATAAAGGATTTCGGCGGAACGGATATTGGTGCTTCCTACCAGTGGGACGCGGTTTTCCCGGACGGCGACCTTTATAAGTCAGGACGCACCGGCCAGTGCCTGTACGTTTCGCCCGAAACCGACACGGTGGTCGTCTGGTACTCCTCCGCTTACAAGGCGGAAATCTGGGTGCACGCCTATGCCCGCGAAATAGTAAAACAGGTGTTTCGGAAAAAGTGATCCGAAATGTTAAGATATTTTTCTATGGTAAGTGGAGATAGCCATATGCGGCTCATTTTTTTAGTGCTGTTTGTGTTTGTATACTTTACAGTGCCTGCGATGGCTGAAGAAACTGCTATCAACGTGCCGGACACCGATGTTTCAGTCCAGTCGGATGATAAAGCGTCTGAGCCCAAGTCCAAATCTTCTCCCTGGCTGGCCGTTCCCATGGTCAGCAGCGACCCCAAGGTGGGCACTTCAGCAGGCGGCATGGTAGGCTACCTGTTCAAGCTGGACCCTGATTCCACGTCTTCAATGCTGGGTGTGGGAGGGACCTACAGCACAACGGATTCATTGCTGGGGGGTGTCTTTCTGCGTACCTATTGGGACCAGGACAGCAAACGATTCATCTTTTTCGGGGGTGGCGGCAAAATAGAAAATGACTATGAAGACTTCCTCGGCTCAGGGCTCCCCGCCCAGACCACCGACAATATGAAGGTCTTGCAGGCACGCTACCTGCAAAAGGTGAAGGGTAAATGGTTTGCCGGCGTAAAGGGAACATATACCAATTATCTGATTTCGTCGGAAGACGGCAATGTTAACAATGCACTGGATTCCCTTGGACTGACAGGGTTCGATTCGGTCGCCCTCGGTCTGATCGCCATGTACGATAGCCGGAACAATCAGAACTCCCCCAGCGAAGGCATTCGGTTGAACCTCGAAAATTTCGCTTACAGGGAAGCTCTGGGAGGTGAGGAAAATTTTGATGTCTATACCATGAAGTACCGCCACTACCTGCCTCATGGCAACGGTCATGTGCTTGGCCTACAGGGCTGAGGGTCGCTGGACATCGGACGCCAGCCCCGGGGGTTATTCCAGCGTTTATCTGAGGGGCTATACTCGCGGGCAATACCTGGCACCGCATTCAACCATGATTGAAATCGAAGAGCGACTGCATCTTAAAGGCCGCTTCGGCCTCAATGTCTTTGCCGGTCTGGCCTCTCTCTATGGTGACGGTTTGAATGCTTTTGACTCTGACAACCTGTATCCTTCCATCGGTGTGGGTGGACAGATCATGTTAAAAGAGGCGGAGCAGATAACAATGACATTTGACTTTGCTTTCGGGGAATCGGGCAACAACGGCTTTTATATGCGTTTCGGTCAGGCATTCTGATCCGTTTACACGGATGATCTGTCCGTCAGCTCGCGCAAAATCATAAAATCCAGAAAGGAGATCATGAAAAATCTGTACAAAGAGCTTTGGTTTCAGGTGATGACGGCGATGGTGATGGGATTGATTGTCGGCCTGGTTCTCTCGCCCTTTGGCTTAGGGGTGCTATCGGAAACAGTGGTCGAGCACGTTGCCCCCTGGATCGCCCTTCCCGGCAATCTGTTCCTCGCCATGATCAAAATGGTAGTCATTCCCCTGGTACTATCCTCCATCATACTGGGCATCACTTCGTCGGAAGACATCAATTTTCTCAAAAGAGTTTCTATGAGAATATTTCCCTATTTCGTCGCCACGACGATGGCGGCGACGGCCATCGGCGCCGGTACGGCGCTGGTAATCCAACCCGGCAATTACATCGATTCGACCCTGATCGCCGATGTGATGGAAAACAGCCCGGAAGTCGATACGCCCGTTGTAGAAACCGTGGAAGAGCAGCATCTCACCGATCGGCTGATCGATTTGATCCCTACGAACTACATCAAATCCGCGTTGAATCAGGACATGCTGGCCACGGTGATCCTGGCGCTTTTCATTGGCATGGCCATGGTGGCCGTTGCGCCGGATCGAATGAAGCCGATGTTCGAATTCATCGGCGCCGTCCAGGATATCTCGATGAAGATCATCGAATGGGCCATGAAACTGGCCCCCATTGCCGTCTTTGCCCTGATCTGTAACATCACCATGCGGGTGGGGGTCGGGGCCATTGTCGGCATGGCCGCATACATGGGAGCCGTAGTGCTTGGCCTGCTTTTGCTGCTGTTTCTTTACCTTTTCATCGTCTGGGCCTTGGGGAGAATGTCTCCCCTCGAATTTTTGAAAAATATCGGAAGCGTTCAGTTGCTGGCATTCTCCACGTCCAGTTCGGCAGCAACCATTCCCCTGGCCATGACCACCGCCGAAGAACGGTTGAAGGTGGATGGGCCGATCGCACGATTTATCATCCCGCTGGGTGCCACCATCAACATGGATGGTACGGCACTCTACCAAGTTTGCGCGACGGTGTTTCTCAGCCAGGTATACGGCGTGGCAATGGGTCCGGCAACGCTGGTGGCCGTGATCATCACCACCGTGGGCGCCTCCATCGGGACGCCGAGCACACCGGGGGTCGGCATCGTCATCCTGGCGACCATTCTTCAGGGAATCGGGATTCCACCTTCGGGCATTGCCCTGATCATCGGTGTGGATCGTATTCTGGACATGACCCGCACGACCGTGAACGTCTCCGGTGATCTTACGGCCAGCGTTGTCATGAATCGCCTGCTTAAAAATATCGAAAAGTAGCCGGATCGTTGGGCAATTGACAATTCCCGGGCATTTGAGTACATCTGTGGGAAATCATTCATTTTTTCTTTCTTGCTGTCTGATTCCCCTGTAACTATCAAGGTTTTTGAATGAAAAAAGTATGGAAACACCTGCCGGTCCTTTTCGTGGTCGTTTGTTGTCTCGCCATGCCCATTCATGCCCAAACGGAGGATGAGGCATCCGTGCCTTCGGAATTGAAATGGCCGCGTGTTATTGAAACGCCCCAGGCGAAAATTGTCATTTATCAACCACAAGTGGAGGATTTCTCCGGCAACCGCGTGCATGCCCGTTTTGCAGCCTCCGTCCAAGGAAAAAAAATTGAAGGTCCGGTATTTGGTGCCGTCTGGCTGGAGGCACTGATCGAAACCCTGCGAGACGAACGCACCGTCCACCTGCTTGCTATCAAAAATGTGCGATCCCGTTTTCCCAACAGCACCCCCGAAAAAGAAAAATGGTTTGCCGATGTCCTCAAACGGGAGATTCCGAAATGGGATATCGTGCTCTCCATCGATCAGCTTGTCGCCGGGCTGGAGATGGAAGAAGAACGAGTGAAAACCGAACAGGCCCTGAACAACACACCGCCTAAAATTCTTTATGTAAACAAGCCTGCGGCCCTGGTCCTGGTGGATGGCCAGCCGATATTGAAGCCCATCGAAAAAACGGAATTGATGGCCGTGATCAATACCCCGTTTCCCATGGTTTTCCGGAAAACGGACAAAACCTATTATCTGATCGGCAAGGAAACCTGGTACCGGTCTAAAAATGTATCGGGTCAATGGGAGGAGACGAACAATCCGCCGGCGGATGTGGCCGCGTTGGAGAGAGAGGCTTCCGACGATGAGGAGGCGGAATCGTCCGTCACCGCCGGCACGGTCGTGTTCGGCGCCACGGAGCCCACGGAGATCCTGGCCATCGACGGAGAGCCCCAGTTCATTCCATTTGCCGGCAACAACCTGATGTACGTGGAGAACACAGACAACGACCTTCTGTACGAGGTCGATACGGGGAAATACTACCTGCTGCTTTCCGGGCGCTGGTACAGGGCCGGGAAGCTGAACGGTTCCTGGTCGTATGTGCCGCCGGATCGATTGCCGGAAGCATTCGCCGAGATCCCCGCCGATTCGGAAAAAGGGGATCTGCGGGCCAGCGTTCCCGGAACCGACGAAGCCCTGGATGCCGTGATGGACGCCCAGATTCCGGAAACAGCCACCGTCCAGCGCTCGGAAGCGAAACTGACCGTGGAATATGACGGGGACCCTGAATTTGAAGCCATCAAGGGTACCGAAATCGATTACGCTATCAATACGGCCATCCCCGTAGTCCGGGTTAAAAGGAAGTACTACGCCGTGGACAACGGAATCTGGTTTGTGGCCTCTTCGGCCAAGGGTCCCTGGGCTGTGGCCGATTCCGTTCCGGCCGAGGTTCAGGACATCCCACCATCCTCGCCGGTGAATCATATCAAATACGTTTACGTCTACGATTCGACGCCGGAAGTTGTCTATGTGGGGTATACGCCCGGTTATATGGGCTGTTACATTCATCACGGTGTCGTCGTTTACGGCACCGGATATTACTATCGTCCCTGGCATCGGCATTACTACTATCCGAGGCCGTTTACCTATGGATTCAGCGTCCATTACAGCACGTATTACGGCTGGAGTTTCGGGTATTCCTTTTATCATGGCCCCTTCAGTTTCCATTTCGGGTATGCCTGGGGACCGCCACGCTACGGAGGATGGTGGGGACCGCCACGCTACCGGCCCCCTTACTACCGGCCGCCCCACCATCGTCCTCCACCTCAGCGACCGCCAGGACATCGTCCTCCGGGGAACAGGCCTCCGGTGGCCAAACCACCCATAGCCAAGCCGCCGGGCGGGGGAAAACCCGTCCAACTGCCGGCCGGCCAACGACCGTGTAATCGACCGGCCAGCGGCAATCTGTATGACAAGCGCCCCGGTCAGTCGGCCGGCGACAGCGGTCGCCCGGCCACAGCGGATCGTAAGACCAAACAACAGGCCGGCAAACCGGCCACGCTGCCCAACGATGTCTATACGGATCGACAGGGCAATGTGTATCGGAAAGGCAAGGACGGATGGGAACAGCGCCAGGGCGACCAATGGAAACGGCCGACGGAAAACCGACCGTCCGCCCCATCGCAGAAACCGGAGCAGCGTCCTTCCGGGTCGGACCAGAAGCCTGCAACGCCGCCCGCCGGTTCGGGTCAACGCCCGGCGCAACAGCCGACCCGGCCTTCTTCCGGAGAAAATCGGCAAACCGGCGAAAGACCATCCCGGAATGTTCAACAACAGCCGTCAAGGCCACAACAACCATCTCAGAACAACCAGCGCCGTTCTTTGGAACAGCAGCAGCGTTCCAGAGACCGCGGGAACCAGCGAACCAATCAGTACCACCAGAACCGGCAAAGGAATTCCGGCGGCAGAAACGTTCAGCGGCAGGGAAACCGGCGCAGGGGTTGATGATCGGGAACTGGCTAAAAAAAATATGGATTTCTGCAGTTCTGCTGTCGATCATCGTACCCATCTTAACCCTTGTCGCAACGAACGGCTGGTCACAGGAAGCATCGTCATTATCTGATGCTACCCGTTCATCTGTTCAAAAAGCTGACCGGGTAGTCGTGAAAAAGGAAGAACGAATTCTCATGCTGATGCAAGGGGACCGGGTTCTGTCCGTTTTCGACATCGTTTTGGGAGGCGCCCCAGAAGGAGACAAACTGGAGGAGGGGGATTGGCGCACTCCGGAAGGCCGATACACAATCGATTGGCGAAACCCTGACAGCCGTTTTTATAAATCTCTGCACATTTCCTATCCAAGCCCCAAGGACAAACGGCAGTCAGCCGCCGAGGGCGTTGATCCAGGGGGTATGATCATGGTCCACGGTTACCCGCCTGAAGCCAAAACCAATCCTGAAAAATATGAGGGACAGGATTGGACCGATGGTTGTATCGCACTAAAAAACAAGGATATGGATATTGTCTGGCAGGCAGTGGACGATGGCACGCCGATCGAGATTTATCCATAGCGCATACCCGTGGCTCTAAACATGGGAGGAAATCGCCTATGTCGCAAAGGATGATACATGAACCCAAAAGTGGCAAGGCCATTCGTGTCCTCGATGTGACCTACAGGCAGAGTACGGATGGGACCTGGCCAGCCCGCATCTATAGACCGGAACAACAGGGCCCCTTGCCTGCCCTTTTGGACGTTCATGGCGGTGCCTGGACTGTCGGTGGTCATACCGACAATGAGATGGTTGACCTGTACCTCGCTGCCAGCGGCCTGGTCGTTTTCGCCGTCGAGTGCAGAAAGGCACCGCGGCATACCTATCCGTCTCAGGTCGCCGATGTAAATTATGCCACACGATGGGTAAAGGCCCATGCGGGAGACTTCAATGCCTCCTCCAATGGCATCGGCGGGCTCGGCACATCCAGTGGCGGGCATTCGCTGCTACTCAGCGCCATGCGCCCTGACGACGCCCGCTATCAGGAACTTGATCTTCCAGGCGAAGAAGCACCAGATGCACGCCTATCCTATCTTATTGCTGCCTGGCCCGTGCTGGATCCCCACGGAAGATATTTATTTTCGAAAGAAAATCAGCGTGAATTTCTAGTCGAGGCGACCGACGCTTATTTTTTGAACCAGGAAGCCATGCAGGAGGGCAATCCGCTGCGCGCCCTGGAGCGTGGTGAATCGCTTGATCTGCCTCCGGTGATGATCATCCAGGGTACGGCCGACAACAACGTGCCATTGGACGCAGTAGACCGTTTCGTTGACGCCTACCGCAAAGCAGGCGGGATGATCGAACTAGCGTGGTTCCCGGACATGCCCCACGGATTTGCCAGCAAGCCAGGTACGGAAACTGACCATGCCTTGGAGATAATGAGAGACTTTGTGTACCGCCAGCATAACCGTCCGGCCGGTATCTAGGGTGACACCCTTTACTGAACTTGGGATAAAAACGGCATGTGACAGGTTTGAACAAAATCCATATTTTTCACCGGCCTCGAAAAGAGTATCTTCATAATGCACATTCCCCAGATAAAACGGTGGCAATTTGCCAGAGACCTCTTGCTGGTATTTTTGCTGCTCTCTGCGACTGTCATCGGATCAGTGGTATTTTTCTCCTCCCGTGCACGGGAGGATATCGCTCAAAAAACCATCGACAATGCCATTGTGAGTGCAGTGCGTCAGTTCGAGGCCATGGTCGATTCCATAACCCAGTCACTTGAACTGACCGGGGACTGGATCGATTCAGGCAAGCTGTCGTTAAATCGAACGAGTGCAATCAACGACCTGCTCTTCCCCCTGCTAAAGCGCGAGCGTATCCTATACGGTATTTCGGTGGCTGACACGCTGGGAAAAAGCTACTATCTGACCGCTCACGGCAACGGCTGGCGAGAAAGAATGATCGAGGATATCGGGGGACAGCGCCAATCCGTGCTATCTTATTGGGATGCTTCCCATCAGAAGGTTTCAGAAGAAACGCAACCGACCACCTATGACCCGCGCAACAGGCCATGGTTTTCCCCAGCCCTGTCGATCCAAGGCGTATTCTGGACGCAGCCCTACATTTTTTTCAATCGCAAAGTGGTGGGCATCACTGCCTCGATTGCTCGGGAGGCTGATGCCGGCAATGATAGGGTCGTGGTGGCGTTGGATATTCTGCTGGATGACCTGTTTAATGAAATCCAGCGCATGGGCCCGACCAAGCACAGCCGAGTCTTCGTTTTCAGAAACGACGCCCAGATCTATATTCCCGGAAACGGCAACCACGATCCCGATTTTTCATCTTTTAGCGAGGTCAACGATCCGCTGATCCGGAAAGTGGCCGAATCCTGGGAGGGACGTCATCTGCCATCCGAGGAGGTTTTCTTCATTAAGCACGAGGGGAGGACGTGGTGGTACGGTTTTCAGGCGATCAACAGCCCCAATCGCAGCATCTGGGTGGGTGTTATGGTGCCGGAATCGGACATTATCGGAGGTGTCAGCCAGAGGCGCACAGGGATCTGGGCCATCGGTGCGGTGATCGTTTCGTTGGCCGGCGCACTGGCATTTTTAATGGTCCGCCGATACGGCCGGTCTTTCGAACCGCCCAAAGACCGATACGATTACCGGAATCCTGAGGAAAGTATTCGACGATTGATCGCCAAAGGTGAAGGACGCACGATCGAGTTCAAGTCCACTATGCGCATGAATCTGCATACCCAGAAACCGGGCAAGGAGATCGAAGTCGCCTGGCTCAAGGCCGTAGCGGCCTTTATGAACACGGATGGCGGCACGCTGTTGCTCGGTGTATCAGATGACGGTATGATCAAGGGCCTGGACGCAGATGGTTTTGCCAGTGACGACAAATGCCGGCTGCATTTCAAGAACCTTATCAACCAACACATCGGAGCCGAACTGTATAAATATCTGCGCTTCGATCTCGTCAGGGTTGACGGCAGTCTAATCGGCGTTGTCTCGTGCAGCCGTTCTGTCGAGCCGGTTTACCTGAAGACGGCCAAATCCGAAGAATTCTACATCCGTAGCGGACCTTCCAGCGACGCGCTGCCCGTCAGTAAAATCATGGCCTATATCAAGAACAAAAGCTGATTAGTAGCTTATTCAGGGAACTTGACGTGCAGTTTTTCTCCACAAGCCCGCCGGTGCGTTGAGAGATTCCAACAAGTCTTTGTCCCGTTCATAAATGTCCGGGCGAAATGCAACCTCACCCTTTGCATCCACCGACACCGTACCGTAGAACAATATGACCGGAAAAGGATCGTTCAGGTTGATCCGCTCCGTAAGACCGGAGCCTAAAAGTGTCTGAAAGCGATTTTCTCCTTCTTGACCGTCGAGCCGCATGAGAATTACGGCCAGTTCGAAGGGTTTTTCAATGCGGATGCATCCGGCACTTAAGTCCCGCCTTTCCAGATCGAAAAAATCGCGATTGGGCGTATCGTGGATAAATACGAAATCGGGGTTGGGAAAAATGAACTTGATCTGGCCCATGGGATTGTCCGGCCCGGGCCGCTGGACCAATCGGTAAGGCAGTGTCCTGCCCGTGTATTGGTCCCAGGGGATTTTGGCCGGATCACCAACGGGCTTTCCATTGCGGTCATAAACAACATAGCGTTCAAGCAGTTTCCCATAGGGATTTTTTCCCAACCCGGGAAGCAGGCTGCTATCGAGAATTCCCGGCGGCACCGTCCATGAGGGATTGATTTCCATGTACCTGATCTTTGATCGAAACACCGGGGTCTTGCGGTAAGCGTCTCCCACTTGCGCCCGCGTGCGCCACACAACCTGATCTTCTTGGACCAGGACCACGCTGAAATCCGCGATGTCGGCGATCAGGTACGTTGAGGGAAGGTGGTGGAGGACCCATCTGGCCCGCTCTAAATTGACCCGGATCTGGTCAATGCGATGCGTCACGGGAACATTCATCTGCTCGCGGGTATCCTCACCGACAGCGCCATAGCAATCGTCGCTTCCCGGTGAAAACGTATCGATACGATGCCGATCCTGAAACCTGGCGGTTGCATTCACAAGGTCTTCGTCAAAAAAGTCTGCGTGGTCAACGGATGTGAGCGACAAATCGCCTGTGGCCATAAGGCGCTGTCTGATCAGAAGGACCCGCGGGTCACGGTCGCCTCTTTCGATTAGCGGCCCTGCTGGGATCTCGGGCCATCCGCCTTCATCGGCGACGCGATAATATCGGGAAAGGGCCGTCACCAAACGGCGATATAACGGGTGGCGGGGGCGCATTCTGTCGATGAACGCATCGATCCGCCCAGTGGTGATCTGCCGGATCAGGAGTGCGGCTGCCTTTTGTTTGCCGATATAGGCCGGAAGCGGCCAACGCGAATTCTGAGCGCGTGGATCGACTTTGCCGTAGTACAGGTGAAACGACAGGCGGATCAACGCGTCGCTGAGTACCAGGTCGCGTTCGGCGGTTTCGCTGGGCGTGTTGGAGCCGGCCTCCGTACTCGATCCGGTAGATGATAGAACACAAAAATGATAGTCTTCCGGCTCCAGCCCATCCAGCCGGCTTTGTTCAATCTCGGCAATCAGCTTCCGAACTGTGGATGGTTCCTGCCACAACGGTTGGTAGCGCGCCCGGGCATACATGTCGATCAGAACCCGGTTAGTCTCGATCTGTATACCCAAAGCCAGCAGCTTGCCGTTGATCCGGAGCTTGTCAACCATCGACCGCAGGTGATCCGAAAACGCCGGTGTCCTGTTCGAAGCATACGCGTTGCCAAGCGTCAGCAGACAAACTGTGGCGAGAGCTATCAATCTGTAGTCTCGAAAGGGAGTTGAAGTAAAACTGTAAGTCCGATATAGTTTTAGCACGTTCTTGCCCAAAGCAAAAATGGTCACCCGAAAAAAAACATTTGTCCTTTTTAAAACCATCAAGCTCTTTTCATCCTGTTAGGCAAAAGACAATTGACAGATCAATCGCAAATCAAGGGCAGAACTAAACCATCTGTCACCTCATGCGACAGTCCCCTCAAACTGAATCATGGATATGTAGATGCTTTTTTAGTGTTTACATAGCTTCAGCATCCAACCTATAGTTTAGATTGCCATCCGTTGATGAATTTGACCGTTGCACCTTGCCCCGAGTTGTTTTTGCCTCGCCCGATATTCGTTGCTCAATTATTTTCGACTGCCAGTATTTGGTAGCACCGATTCGACCATAAGTTTGCTTTTCCAAGGTGACCCAATGATCTACCGCGCTTCCATCAAATTGCCGATAGGCGGCCTTCAGGCGTGCTGCTGCGTCTGAAGGCCTCTGCCAAACCTTATGGAAACAACAAAGGATACCAGCAAATCCGGCATCCATTACCATGCAACAAGGAGGTGAATGATGGTTATCGTCAACTCGATCCGCTTTCCCCAGGAAAGCGCCAGCCAGGTGGGAAAACGCTTTCTAGAGGTCGCTCCGCCCCCGGATTACTTGAGCATGCAGGGGCCCTATATCAAAGGGACCGATCAGGGTATTAAGGCGTTAGAGATATTCAATCTGGACGAATCCAAGCTGGCACTGGGCCTCGATTATGTCACCCAGCGCTGCGTCTCCTATTTCGGGATCCCGGGATATACTTACGAGATCAACGTCTATTTCGAAGCCCAGGAATCTCTCAAACTGATCGGTCTGGCCTGATAGGAAACGGCGTATTGATTGGGGAGATGTCTAAAAACTTTACCCGATCTGCCTGAAATACATCTTTACATCCGGGCTCAGGGCCTGGCGCGGCTTATATTCCGGTCGGCTTTCCTGAACGAAACCCAGGTGCTGATATAGCGCCTCCAGACGGGGATTGTTGGTCAGGGAGATCAGGCGCGTATACCCCTGAGCCTTCATTTCGGCAAAAAAGCATTTCACCGTGTACACGCCCACCCGCTGGTTGCGGAAGCGGGTGGAAATGGCCAGCGCGCCCATCTCCACGGTTTTCTCATCGATGATCTTCTTCTCCACGCACCCTACTACGATACCGTCGATGGCAGTAACGTAAAAAGCATGGCGGTTTTTGCTCAGGTATGCCTTGCTGCGGGGCTTTAGAAACCCGGAGCGTTTGTACATATTGAGAATTCGGTGAACGATGGCCACGTCTTCGTCGGTGTTCACCTGCCGGAAATGCTCTTCAAAGTTGTTGGCGATGAGGCTGCCGGAGCCTTCCACGGTAAACAGCTCGTGCTTGACGGCGTTCTTCCCCGCCTGGAGAATGTGCACCCGGTCGCACTCCCCGGCCTCGATCTTGCGGCAGATCGCCTCCATGGCCCCTTTGAAATTGACATTGGCGATCAGGTCCCCGGACTCCTCGAACGATTGACGCGCACGGCCGGTGGTCACCGCGTTGATTTTATTTCCCTGGCTATCGATGAGATAGTGCCGCTCCAGGAAAATGACCTTATACATGGATCGGCGATGGTCGAGGACCGCTTCGTAAAAATCGATTTCCGGCGATATGCGGACAATGTCGGTGGTAGCCAGCCGCTGCTCCAGCCGGATGATCCACTGGCGGTTGGCGAAGCGGTTGGGCAGGTTGTGCAGCAGGGTGGTGTGCGCCCCATGGCGCACGAGAAATTTGATGTCGGCGATGATCTCCTGAAAGTGGTCGCGCAGGATGCCTTCCCGGCAGGCGATGAAAACCTGCTTGCCGGCGATGGCACGTCCGTATTCTTTGAGGTAGAGTTTGGGCATGGATGAATTGCTATTTTGCGCTATGCCGTATTTCAGGCGGCATCGAAAGAAGCCCGAGATCAAGGCTCGCGAGTCCCGAGGAGCGAGGCGTACCATAACGTACTCCGCAGTGCCGAGGGACGAAGCGTAGCGAAGATATCGGGTTTCTTCCGATGCCGCTAATAGTTGTGAATGCCGGTGTAAGTCTCCGGAGTAACCGCCAGCAGTTCTTCCCGGACAGCCGGGGACACGTCCAGACTTTCGATGAAAGCGGCAATGGCCTCCCGGTCGATGGCTGCGTGGGTGCGGGTGAGCTTCAGCAATGCCTCATAAGGCTTGGGGTAGCCCTCCCGCCGCAGGATGGTCTGGATGCCCTCGGCTACCACGGCCCAGTTGTCCTCCAGATCCTGCTGCAAGGCTTCTTCGTTGAGGATCAATTTGTCCAATCCTCGCTTGAGGGATTTTAGGGCGATGAGACTGTGGCCCAGCGGCACACCGATGTTGCGGCTGACCGTCGAATCGGTCAGATCCCGCTGCAGCCGGGAGATGGGCAGCTTGGCGGACAGATGCTCCAGCACGGCATTGGCGATGCCCAGGTTGCCTTCGGCGTTTTCGAAGTCGATGGGGTTGACCTTGTGGGGCATGGCGGAAGAGCCGATCTCGCCCTCTTTGATCTTCTGCTTGAAGTACTCCATGGAAATATAGGTCCACACATCCCGGCAAAGATCCAGCAAAATGGTGTTGATGCGTTTAAGGCCGTCAAAAAAGGCCGCCAGGTGATCGTAGTGTTCGATCTGGGTGGTGACCTGCGAGCGATGCAGACCTAATGTATCGTTGACCAGGCAGTTGCCGAAGGCGACCCAGTCCACATCGGGATAGGCCACGAAATGGGCGTTGAAATTGCCCGTGGCCCCGCCAAACTTGGCGGCGAAGGGAACGGCTTCCAGCAGTTTCATCTGCTCTTTGAGGCGGTCCACGAAAACGTAAATCTCCTTGCCCAGCCGTGTGGGCGAAGCGGGCTGGCCGTGGGTCCGGGCCAGCATGGGCACCGTCTTCCAGACCTGGGCCTTGGCGGCAAGATCCGCCACGGTTGCCTCCAGGGCCGGCCGCATGACCGTTTGCCAGGCCTCTTTCAGGGAGAGGGGCATGGCTGTGTTGTTGATGTCCTGGGACGTCAAGCCAAAGTGAATGAATTCTTTATAGGCAGACAGGTTCAGGCGGTCGAAGACCTCTTTCAGGAAGTACTCCACCGCCTTGACATCGTGGTTGGTGGTCCTTTCGATCTCCTTGATCCGGGCCGCGTCGGTCATTGAGAATGTCCGCCAGATCTCCCGCAGCGGATCGAACGCCGCCGGATCGACCTTGGCCAATTGGGGCAGGGGAAGCTGGCACAGGGCGATGAAGTATTCGATCTCCACCCGCACCCGGTAGCGGATCAGGGCGCCTTCGCTGAAGTAGTCGGCCAGCGGCTCGGTGGCCCTTCGGTAGCGGCCGTCCACCGGAGATACGGCGGTCAGGGGGGTCAGGGTCATGGTTGCTCCTCTGGGTTAACGGAATCGTAAAACAGCCGGTATCTGCATATCAAAATAATGATTGGAAAACGACGAAAAATAATTGTGCTGTCAGGCTACCTCCGCGCCGAAATTCAAAATCTCCACGTATTTGGCATAACTGAAGAGTCGATTGCGTTTCTTGGCGGTAAGTTCTTTTACGATGCCAACCCGTTCCAGATGGCTGAGCGCTTTATTCACCGTCGCGGGCGTGATACCGGTTTCTTCCACCAACCAACCGGATGTGGCGATGGGATGCTCCATCAGTGCTTTGTGAACCTTTAGCGTAGACGCCTCTGCACGACCAAGACCGTTTATCTTTTCCCGATCCTGTTTTGAAAGAGCGAGGAGTTGCTTTGCGGTCTCGACGGCCTGGTTGGCAGTAACAATCACGGCCTCGGCAAAAAAATCCATCCAGGATTCCCAATCCCCGGTTCGTCGAATATTATCGAGCAATTCATAGTAATGTTGGCGATGGGATTTGAAATAAAGGCTAAGGTACAGCATGGGTTCCCGCAGCACCTTCTGTTCGCATAACAACAGAGTGATCAGCAGGCGTCCAAGTCGTCCGTTGCCATCCAGGAAAGGATGGATCGTTTCGAACTGTACATGGGATAGGGCAGCCTTTACCAGCACCGGGGTCGGTTCGGGCTTGTCGTGTAAAAACAATTCGAGTTTGCTCATGCACTTCGGTACTTGTTCGGCCGGCGGTGGAACAAAGGCTGCATTGCCGGGTCGCGTACCGCCGATCCAGTTTTGGCTTTTTCGAAATTCACCCGGAGCTTGGTGGCGTCCTCTTGCCTTGTTTAGCAACACGGCGTGAATTTCTCGAAACAATCGTTGAGACAAAGGCATTCCGTCTTTCAACCGTTTCAGACCATATTGGAGGGCTGCGACATAGTTGCTCACTTCGCGGACATCGTCCAGCGGCACACCGGGCTCTTGATCGAGTTCGAAAAGCAGCAGGTCCGAAAGCGACGACTGAGTTCCTTCGATCATGGAGGAAAGAACCGCTTCCTTGCGGACGTACATGTAAAGGAATAAAGATGTTTCCGGAAGCAGCGTGGAAACGCTGTCCAATCGCCCGAGATCCATTAATGCCCGATCGAACTTCCCGTGCAATTCCGGTGCCCAGCGAATCGGCGGACGAGGAGGCAGCGGCTTGGGAACAAACGCCTGCGCTTTCTCCCCCGCAGTCGAAATCGTCACATATTTTCCTTGAAGCGCGCGTTTCATCCGATTCGTTTTGAACTTAAAATAAGATTTTTCATTATTTTACTTTATAGGTTTATTCTAAAATAGTACCCCTATATTAAAAAAGCAACCGCTTCCTGCCCCAATTGTTGTTTTCAATCTTCATCATCCGACCTCCATCTTCCATCTTCCGTCCTCTGTCCTCTGTCCTCCGACCTCAGTCCCACCAGCAACTCCCGAAGCGCAGTCTGCCGTCGGCTCGTGTCACGGTTGCGCACCGCCATGGCCATGGCCTTGCGGGTGCCCACCAACACGGCCAGCCGGCGGGCGCGCGTCAAGCCAGTATAAAGCAGGTTTCTGAAAAGCATTTTGAAATGCTGGGTCAGCACCGGCAGTATCACCACCTCGAATTCGCTGCCCTGGGACTTATGGATGGTAATGGCGTAGGCCAGATCCAACTCGGGGATGGCGTCGCGGCTGTATTCCACGACCCGGCCATCCGGGTAAAAGGAGACCGACAGTGTCAGGTTCTCGGTATCGATATCGCGAATATTCCCGATATCGCCGTTGAATACGTTCAGGTCATAATTGTTCCGGCGGTGAATCACCCGGTCGCCGACCCTGAAAACCCGCTCGCCTACCGTCAGTTCGTGTTTGCCCGTCCGGGCGGGATTGGCCGATTCCTGGATGGTCCGGTTCAGATTGACTGTACCCAGGCTGCCCCGGGTCATGGGCGAGAGAATCTGGATCTCGGTATTTTCCCCGAAATATTTGGGGATCCATTCCAGATAGAGCTTCCGCACCACTTCGGATGCCGACAGGCCGTAATGCAGCGACGACCAGGGGTGAACCTTTTTCAGAACGGACAACAGTTCCTCGACATCGCCTTCGGCCTCGACGACGTTTCTCAGGTCCACATGCTGGAATTTTTTCGGGACGATCAGTTCCGTCTCGTAAGGGGTGACCACCTCATGAATTCTGAACTCGTAAGGGTTTTCGGCCGGGTCTGCCGTGGCGTCCTGTTCCGGAGCCCGAGAATCGTAGAATCGCTTGACCCGAGCGATGAAATTGAGCTGCTCCTGCGTGGCCTCGTCCGAGTCCATGAACAGGCAGTCCACTTTTTGCTGCCAGATCTCGGGCTTTTTAAAGGGCGTATCGATGTAAGGCAGATCGCCGTGGTTGATCTGGTGGGCATATTGGATGATGAAAGATTCCCGGGCCTGCCGGAAAACGGTTTTGAGTTCGAAGCAGCGAACAACTCCGGAGGCAATAATATCGCGAAGGACGTTGCCGGCTCCGACCGATGGAAGCTGGTCGGCGTCACCGATAAAAAGGATCTGGCTCTTCTGCGGAATGGCTTTCAGCAGGGATGCGGCGAGGCTGATGTCCAGCATGGAGCATTCGTCGATGACGATAAAATCCACATCGAGCGGATGCTCCTCGTTCCTTTTGAAATTGCCGATCTGCCACTCCAGCAATCGATGGACGGTTTTCGACTCTCTCCCGATGACATCCATCATTCGTTGCGCCGCCCGGCCTGTCGGGGCGGCAAGCAGGATTTTCTTGCGCATCGCCTCGAGCAATTTGACGAGGACCAGGGTTGCCGTCGTTTTCCCGCATCCGGGACCGCCGGTCAGCACGGAAAATTTCTCGGATACGATGCCCCTGATGGCTTCCAACTGCTCATCACTCAAGCGAAATTGTTTTGCTTCGCAGTACCGGTTGAGCCAGTCTTCGACGCGCTCATGATCTACCTGCGGCGAATCGGTCGCATCGGAAACCCTTCTGGCGACGTACCGTTCGTCGAAATAAAGGGTTCTGGAATAATAGCAGGTTTCGACGCCTTCATCCAAAACGGGCAATTCACGGGCCATGACAAGGCCGTCTTTCTGCATCTGGCCGAGGTAGTCGGGTATCCGATCGTCAAGCCGCAACCCGAGCAGCTCATTCACTTGAGCGGTAATTTGCGACCGCCTCAGATAGCAATGGCCGAACTCCCTGCTGGCGGCCAGGACGTGATTGATGCCGGCCATGATTCTTTGGGGGCTGTCGGTTGCAAGACCGATACTCAAGGCGACCTTGTCCGCCGAAAAGAAGCCGATGCCATAAAAATCCCGGGCCAGCCGGTAGGGGTCCTCGTTGACGGTTTCAATGGCATCGTCACCGTATTCCTTGTAGATCCTCACAGCGAAAAGCGTGCTGATGCCGTGGGACTGCAGAAACATCATCACATTTCGGATGGCCCGGTGCTCAACCCAAGCCTGTCTGATCATCGCCAGTTTTTTTTGGGCAATCCCGGTAATCTCGGTGAGGCGTTCGATCTCGTTTTCAAACACGTCGAGCGTGTCGCTGCCGAAATATTTTACGATTTTCTTTGCCGTCTTCGGACCGACCCCTTTAATAAGTCCGGAGCCAAGGTATTTCTCCAATGCTGCGGCAGTGGCGGGTCTTTTTTCAACGGCCTTGATGGCCTTGAACTGGCGGCCGAACTTCGGGTGCACGGTCCACGCGCCATGGAATTCCATGGTGGCTCCGGCAAAGACCTTTGTTTGGTGAACCGTAACGGTCTCCTGCTGGTGGGGGTCGGCCAGTGGCCGCACACGCAGGACCGACCAGCCGTTGTCGGCATTGTGATAGGTGACCCGGTCCACAATGCCCCTCAGCTGTTCTATAATTTTCCCGGTTTTCGAATTGGAATCCATTGGCATGTGCATTCAACCAATTCTAGGCCATTGACAATCTGCTTGCAACCCGACGGCCAAGAAATATATTATATGCACAACAGTTACTTGATTAACCCGCTGGAACTGACTATACGGTTTTGCCATGGGCCATGTTTTCGATTTTAGAGATGCCACCCACTACAACGAGTGGTTCCTGAAGCGTAGAAACAGGTTCGCTGCCGACTTAGAAAGCCGCCTCATGCTGGGCATGCTCGATCCGGTCGCCGGCGAGTCCGTGCTGGACATCGGCTGCGGCACCGGGGCCTCCATCGAGCCCTTGCTGGAAAGAGGTCTCGATGTTACCGGCATCGATCCTTCCCCTTACATGCTGGACATCCTCGCACAAAATCAGGGCGAACGCGTTTCACTGTACCGGGGATATGCCGAGGACCTTCCCTTTGACGACAATTCGTTCAACCACGCCTGCCTGTTCACCACCCTGGAATTCGTGGACGATCCTTTCAAAGCTTTGGAAGAAGCCTTTCGGGTGGCCAAAGACCGGGTTTTCATCGGCTTTCTCAACCGTTACGCCCTTACGGGCATCGGCCGGCGGGTAAAGGGCATCTTCACGCCGACCATCTACAATCGAGCTACCTTTTTCAGTGTCTGGGAAATCAAGAGCATGGTCCGCAAGCTGATGGGACCGGTGCCGGTGTGCTGGCGAACCGTCTGCCAGTTTCCGGGCCCCTGGGCAGGCTGGATGAAAAACATCGAGGGGTCTCAACTGGTCCAACGCTTTCCTTTCGGGACCTTCGCCGGCATCGTGGTGACCCTGGTCCCCCGTTTCCGCACCCGTCCTCTGGCCATCCGCTACCAGCCCAAAAATGTCCGCGGCGTCGCCGCCGGTGCGGCCGGATGCTCCGGGATGGCTCCATCCAGAGGCTTCGGCAATACCCCGCGGTAAGGAAAAAGCCGGTTCGTAAAATTGTTTCAATGGAAGATCGAATCCATTTTTAGGTTCGTTTGACAAAAGTGTTAAATTTCTGTTTAAATTTATAACTTTTGGTTTTTCGCTGCAAAGCGCTTGGGAAAAGATAAAGAGCCATGGCTACCATCGGACAGCTCAACCTGGATTATCTGGTCGGCCAGCAGGTCGGCACCTCCGTGCTGCTGAAAAAACTGGGGCACGGCGCCATGTCCGCTGTATTCGTGGCCTTTCAGAAAACCCTCAAACGCCAGATTGCCGTTAAAATTCTCCCCAAATCCCTGCTCACCGAGAAAACGGCCGCCTTCTTCCAACAGGAGGCCGAATCGGCGGCCATTTTGTCTCACCCCCACATTATTCCGGTTTACGAGGTGGGGGAAACCGAGGAATTCCTTTTTTTCACCATGCAGTTGGTCAAGGGCAACGAGTTGTCCTACTTCATCCGCCAGGCCCAGAAAAACATCGTGCCCTCCAAGCGTTTCATGCCGATCAAGACGGTAATCGGCCTGATGGTCAAAATCCTCGATGCCCTGGCCTATGCCCACGACAACGACATCGTGCACCGCGATATCAAACCGGACAATATCATGATCGAGCGCCACAACAAACGGCCGCTGATTACCGACTTCGGCGTGGCGCGCGTATCGAGGACAAAGAGCAAGAGCGACCGGCTGCTGCTCGGAACGCCCATGTATATTCCACCGGAACAGATCCTTTCGGGAACCGTAGACGGCCGGGCGGACATGTACAGTGCCGGCGTGATGATGCTTGAAATGCTCATGGGCCGGCTGCCTTACCCGCCCTACCAGACCGCCATGGACCTTCTCAAGATGAAGATGGGACTCAAGGATCGCATTTTTCAGAAGCGCCCGTCCCAGGTTCATCCCGTGGCCAACCGCAAGCTGGATGAAATCCTGTTCAAGGCCCTGGCCTTCGACCGGGACAAGCGGTACGCTTCCTGCCGCGAATTCGCATCCAAGCTGGAAGCCTATTTGAATCAATTCAAACCATCATCTTCGCCCGGATGAGGACGCCATGCCATTAGATGCCGAAACCAAAAATCAGCTCGCCCAATTCGGAAGAACCATCGCCCTGCTCTTCAACCGCTCCATGATGTACCAACCCAACCACCCGTTTGTGGAGCAGTCCATCGACATGTTCTATAAAAGTGCCCTGGAATTGCTCAGGAAGGTCTCGCCCCTGGTCTTCATTCTCAATCGGGAGGAATTTTTCGTGGACGAGGAGCCCCTGGATCCCCGTCTCAATGTGAGCCGCCTGGTCTCGCTGTTCAAGAACAACGGCATTCAATCCATATCCTTAGAGCCGGGCCTTGAAAGACGCGAGATCAAGGTATTTCTGGAAATCTTAGGCAATATCAACAAGTACGACGCTGCCGAGGGGTTTAAAAAAGCGATCTTCGCCCGCGGCGTAACCAACATCAGGATCAACCACGTCCGGTACAAGAAAGTGACCGACGACGACGAGGTCATATCCAAGGATGCGCTCAAAGACCTGACGCCCCAGATGATGGCTGCCGAGGACGAGGCCCAGGCCCGCAAGATGTTCATGGACACCCTGTTGGAGAGCGTACTCACCGAGGAATTTGCCAAAACCCTGAACATCGAATCCCTCATGGCCAATCCCGGAGCCGTATCCAAAAACATGATCCAGGCAGACCTGGAAAGCGTTTCCGGCGGCGGGCCGGCTCAAGGTGCAGGTTCCGGACCCGGAGGCGGCGGGGGTGCCGGTGAAGGCACGGGCGTCTCTGGCGGCGGAGCAGGCCCGGGAGCCGGGCCTGGAATGGGACTGGGAGAGGGCGGTGGCGGTGGCCCTGGTGGAGGCGGGGGCACCGGCGGCGGCGGTGGTGGGGCCGGGTCCGGCGAAGGATCCGGTGCTGGCGAGGGAATGGGCTCGGGTGAAGGCACCGGCGGTGGACCGGGTACCGGTGAAGGCGGCGGGGGGCCGGGCGGACCGGGAGGGGGCGGCGGCCAACCCGGCGGTCTTTTGTTCCAGCAACTGGAAGTGATGCGCCTGGAAGTGGAAAAGCACATTGAAGGCAAGGGCTCCGTTGCCATAGCCGACTTGGCCGCTGCCGTCTTCGACATGAAAAAGCAGTTGCTGGAGGGTATCGAAGCCCAAAAAGCGCTGGGTGTGGC
The DNA here is from genome assembly GCF_009688965.1 of Desulfosarcina widdelii. Classification (GTDB taxonomy): domain Bacteria; phylum Desulfobacterota; class Desulfobacteria; order Desulfobacterales; family Desulfosarcinaceae; genus Desulfosarcina; species Desulfosarcina widdelii. The sequence continues at coordinate 3,549,739 of NZ_AP021875.1, forward strand.
CTATGAGAACGAAGCGGCTATTTTAGAAAATGCCAACGAACTCACCGACCGGGTGCTGCTCCAGCTGGTCAAGGACGAATACCAGAATGGCCAGATCACGCCGGCCCGCATGGCGCAAATTCTCAGACGGCTGGTGCCCGAAGCTGCGGAACTCAAACGCCTGCTTCCCAAGATCAAAAACGTCCTTATCGAAGAGGGCATGAGCCATACCGAGTACCTGGAACTGGTGCAGGAACTGAGCAAGGAGCTGCAAAGCGAGGGGCTGGCCAGCATCCTTCAGGAAAGCGGCGAGGAAATCGGTGTGGACGGCGAGCAGTTGATCGCGGAGTTTAAAAACAATCCGGAGCAGGCGGCCCAGCTGATCTACCTGGCCTCGGAAATCCGCAAGGGTACCGGAGACGAGGATGCCCTGGCTGACATCCTGGCCGGTTACGTGGAACAGGTGGGGGGCCAGATGGCCCTGGAGCAGGCGGACAAGGACGATCCTGAGCACCTGAAAAAGGTGATGAGCAGCGTCGAGTCCAATATCGTCCAGCAACTGGGAAAAATGGACAAGGGCGGCGAGGTCATTGCCAAACTGGAAGAGCGCCTCAACTCCCGCATGGAATCGGTTATGGCCCAGATGCGTGCCGAGTGGATTAAAACCAGGGGAGCCGCCGCCGGAGAGGGGATGCCGGAAGCAGCGCCCCGCAAGGTTCTCAGTGTCCTCGAAACCCTGGAGCAAAGTGTCAGTGAACACGACGAACTGGGCGGAATTCTCAAAATTGTCCGCGGCAAGGTAGAGGCCGGCGAAATCGATGAGAACGACTATAAGAAAATCCAGGCTGAGATTTCCAACCAGAAACAGATAATCAAGGAAAGAGAGTCCAACCGGGTCATGCCCACCGGCGTCATCAAAGCGTCAGCCATGGCCTTCATTTTGGAAAAGGAGATCGCCCGGGCCAACCGCTACGATTACGGCTTCTCCGTTCTGGCCTTTTCCATGGTGCATATCAAGCCCCAGGGCAAAGTGCCGGCCGGCGTGAAAATCGACAACGAAGTTCTCATCGAATCCGTGCTGGCCATGTTGGCCGAAACCTTCCGGGAAGTCGATATCGTCGGTCAGTTGGGCAAAAACACCATCGTGGGGCTTTTGCCGCTGATCGACCGCGAAGCTTCCAAAAAAGCGCTCAACCGGGTGATGACGGCGCTTCAGGCCGGCCCCATCGATGTAAAGGGCGTTCCCGTGCTTTTCAAATTTGCCGGCATCGCCATGACCTTTGACGGAGAGCACACCCCGGACACCAAAAGCTTTATCCGGGTAATGTCCGGCCGCCTTCAGGACATGGCCAACCGCCTGAAGAATATCCAGACGTTCATGTAACGACAGCCTGTTTGAACATAGGCGGCATCGGCAACAGGAGCGCTTTTATGTCAGCATCCATATCGAGAAGATCGTTTATCAAGGCCGGCATGTTCACGGCCGGCGCAGTTGCGGCCTCCGGGTTCCCCCGCCCGCGGATGGCGCACGCCGCCGATGCGGAGTTGTGCACCCTGCTGGACCTTGGCAAATGCATTGCCTGTGGCGCCTGTGTGGAGGCCTGCCGGGAAGTAAACGAGGAAAAGTTTCCCCAACCCGAGGGCCCCATGCCCGATATGCTTCCACGAAGCAAAGTCAAAATTGCCGACTGGTCGTCGGAGGAAAAACAAGCCGTGGACGACCGCCTGACACCCTACAACTGGCTTTTCATTCAGGAGGCTTATGGCGAATACAACGGTGAAGAATTCGAAATCAATATCCCCCGCCGCTGCATGCACTGCCGCAACGCACCATGCAGCAACCTGTGCCCGTTCGGCGCCGCCTTCGCCCAGGAAAACGGCATTGTGCGCATTCACCCCGACATTTGCATGGGCGGTGCCAAGTGCAAGGCGGTGTGCCCCTGGCATATCCCGGAGCGCCAATCCGGCGTGGGGTTGCACCTGGAGCTGCTGCCCCAGTATGCCGGCAACGGAGTCATGTACAAATGCGATCGCTGTTACAACCGCATTGCCAAGGGCGAGCTGCCGGCCTGCATCGAGGCCTGCCCGGAAGATGTCCAACAGATCGGGCCTCGACGTGAAATCGTTGAAAAGGCCCATCGGCTGGCCGAAGAAACAAACGGTTTCATCTATGGAGAAACCGAAAACGGAGGCACCAATACCATCTATGTCTCACCGGTGCCCTTCGAGGTGCTGAACCGAGCCATCGACAAGGGCCCCGGATCACCGCACCTGGACCCGGTGCCCGACGCCATGACGTCGGCCAACAACATGGCCCTGGCCCTGGCCGTGGCGCCGGTAGCCGGTGCGGCCGGGGCTGTGCTCCGATTTCTCAGCCTCGGGGGAAACGATACTCGGGGGAAAGGGGCCCAGCGATGAGCACGAAATTCGGCCCGTTCCTGAAGGTCCTGTATGGCGTCGCTGTGATTACCGCCCTGTTTACAGGCTTTGGCAACATGCCCCTGTATGGACGCTACTACGTGGCCGATTTGCCCGGACTGGGATGGTCGGGCAACTTTTTTCTCAACGTCAATGTCCACATTTTGGCCGGCAGCGTGCTGCTGGCCGTCGCCGTTTATGCCTTTACCGCATCCCTGCTGATTCGGCGTTTGCCTGTCGACAGACTCTCTTTTTCCGGAAAGACGAGAGGGCTCCTGCTTGCACTTACCCTCCTCACCGGGGTCGTCATGGTCCTCAAAAATCTGCCGGCCGTTCATCTGCCGATGAAGGCCCTGATCGCATTCAACTTTCTGCACATGGGTGCTGCGGTCCTTTTTATGCTCGCAGCATTGATTTCGCTGATTTTCCGACGGCCCTGGACCAAAACCCGCTGAACAGGCATTCGCGACGTCGTTGGCCATCAAAGGCGGCCTTTCAGAGGTTGCTTTTTGGATGGTTCCCGTTACAATGGAATCAAATTTCGTATCGGCAAATTTCCAACAATCGGATGTCTGTCGCCTGTAATCATCGGCCAAAAACCCAAAAACCATCAAGAAAGGAGCGAGGCCAAATATGCAAATGCGCATGGTTGCCGTGGTTCTTCTATTGCTCACCCTTTCCGGATTCGTCGTTGCCGCCGTTGGACCGCCGGCCGATGCCCCGGATTTCCCACCCAGTCTGGAACGTTACAACGATCAGAAACTGGACAGCATTTTCGCAATCCTCGGCAATCGCATTCAGCAGCAGCCCTTCAATTTGGTGGCCTCCCTGATTTTTCTATGCGCCATCGTCCACACGTTTCTCACCGGACGGTTTATGGTCGTCGCCCACCGCTGGGCCCACAATCATGAGGAAAAGATAAAAACCGGAGCTGCGCCCCGGGGGTCGGTGCATCATGGGGCCGAACTCTTTCATTTTTTAGGCGAAGTGGAAGCCGTGTTCGGGATATGGGCGGCGATGCTGGTGGTTGCCATTACCTTTTTCTTCGACTGGACCACGGCCAAGAGCTATATCCTCTACCGGGTCAACTTCACCGAACCCATGTTTGTGGTGGTGATCATGACCCTGGCGGCCACCCGCCCCATTTTGATGGTGGCCGAGCGGGCCATGTGGAAAATCGCCAGCCTGCTGGGTGGCAGTATCACCGCCTGGTGGTGGGCCATCCTGACCGTTGCGCCCATACTGGGATCGTTTATCACCGAGCCGGCCGCCATGACCATCGCAGCCCTGCTGCTGGCCGATAAATTCTACAGCCTCGCGCCATCGCGCAAATTCAAATACGCAACGCTGGGACTGCTTTTTGTCAATATCTCCGTGGGCGGGACCCTGACCAGCTATGCTGCACCGCCGGTTCTCATGGTGGCAGCGCCCTGGCAGTGGGACTCCGCCTTCATGTTGACCCATTTCGGATGGAAGGCCGTTTTGGGCATCCTGGCGGCCAACCTGTCTTATTTTCTCGTTTTCCGCACAGAGCTAAACCGGCTGCAGGAAACCTTCGCCATGCAAAGCCTCAAGGATGAAATCCAGCAGCGCTATCTTAAGCGGGCCGATGTGGAAGCCATGGTGGATGAATGCGCCAGCCGACTCGGCGACCGCTTTCACTTTTTCGAGACCTTTTCCGAGGAGCTGAAAAAGGCCCGGCAGGAACTCAGCCAGCGCATGGAAGAACGGGTCCTTACCGAGATGGTCGCCAAAGGAATCGACCGCGAAATGGCTCGCCAGGCCTTTATGGAACGCAACCGGGAGATTCAACTGCGGCGCATGCGCCAGGATCTGCCCGGTCTGCTGCCGCCTGAGGATCGTCCCGAATTTTTAGATCCGGATTGGGACCATCGTGACGATCCCGTGCCCTGGTGGGTGACCCTGGTGCACATCGCTTTCATGGGATGGACTATTATCAACGCCCACTATCCCCCCTTCTTCATTCCGGGGATGCTCTTTTTTTTGGGGTTCGCCCAGGTCACCTCACCCTACCAGAACCGGCTGAACCTGAAACCGGCCCTGCTGGTCGGCTTTTTTCTCGGCGGTCTGGTGATCCACGGCGGCCTCCAGGGATGGTGGATCGAACCGGTTCTGGGCAACCTCGCCGAAATCCCCCTGATGCTGGGCGCCACAATTCTCACGGCGTTCAACGATAACGCGGCCATCACCTTTTTGAGCACTCTGGTGCCCGACTTCTCGGATGCCATGAAATACGCCGTGGTTGCCGGCGCCGTGGCAGGCGGCGGACTGACCATCATCGCCAACGCCCCCAACCCCGCCGGTTTGAGCATCCTGAAGTCCTACTTCGACGAGGAGGTCTCGCCGGGTGGCATCTTCCTGGCTGCTGCATTTCCTACAATCGTCCTATGGCTGACATTTCTCGTTTTTTAACGGAAAATCACACTGATGAGGAGTTCGAACCCCGATGATTCATTTGGACAGAACCAAGCAGCAGAAAATCCACAATCGCAGGATCAACACCGCCATTTATGAAGGCCAATCGGATACGATCATCGTCGAGGGTACACTCAAGGACGAACGGTTTTGCGATTCACACATGGTTACAGGAGAGATCCGACCGCCTTTTACCGTGCACCACATGATTGTCCGCATGGAGCTTCAACTGCCCGATCTCACCATTTTGGACATCGAAGTGGAAATGCCCTCGGTGCCCCATGAGTCCTGCCGCGAGATCCGCGAATGCTTAGAACCGCTCAAGGGGTTGTGCATCGCCGCAGGTTTTATCGCCAGGGTCAGAAAACGGATCGATCGGAAGCAGGCCTGCACCCACCTTCTGACCCTGGTGACCGCCATGGCACCGGCGGCTTTTCAGGGCGCCTGGAGTGCCAGAATCAGACAGCCCGTCGATCCGGAAACCTATGCCGGAATGCTGAGCAAGCTCAAGAACACCTGCTGGGCCTGGAGAGAAGACGGCCCGCTGGTCGAAAAGTTGACGAATTTGTAAGAAGGCCAATATCGGCGTTACGCTTCGCCCCTCGTCACTGCGGAGTAAAGTAAATACGCCTCATTCCTCGGGACTCGCAAGCCTTGATCTCGGCCTTATTACGAATCCGTCGGAAATGGAACTATTTACGAGTTCATTAAAAGTTAAAAAACTAGAAATAATCGACCCGCCCCCCCTGTTTCAACGGATTTTCCCCGATTGTCGGAAGCTATGTTACCGTTGACAACTTCTTTTTGAATCGATAAATGGCCATGCAGCCAAAATTTTAACTGGAGGAGCCCATGGCCTATCGATACGATCATCCCGACAACCTGGTATCCCTGATCGAAGACAGCGTAGAAAAGTTTGGCGACAATCCGCTCTTCGGCGCCAAAAACGCCGCCGGCCAATACGAGTGGGTCACCTACGCCGAAGTGGGCCGCCGGGTGGACAATCTCCGGGGCGGTCTGGCCCGCCTGGGCATCGGCAAGGACGACGCCGTTGGCATCATCGCCAACAACCGCGCCGAATGGGCCATCTGCGCTTTTGCGGCCTACGGGTTGGGCGCGCGCTATATCCCCATGTACGAAAAAGAGCTTCCCAAGGTTTGGAAATACATTATCAAGGACGCCAACGTGCGGGTCCTTTTCGTGGCCACACCGGAAATTTTCGAGCAGGTCAAGGGTTTCATGGCTGAAACGCCCGGCCTGGAAAAGGTGCTGCTCATCGGGGGACAGGACGAAGACAGCATGCCTGGGCTCGAGGGCATCGGCGAGGCCCATCCGACAGCCGCCATCCATCCCTCCCCTCACGACATCGCCGTGCTGATCTACACCTCCGGCACCACCGGCGACCCCAAGGGCGTCCTGCTCTCCCACGGCAATTTCACCACCAACTTTCTGGCCGGCGGGGCGCTTTACCCGGATTTGGGCCCCCACAGCCGCAGCCTATGCATTTTGCCCTGGGCCCACTCCTTCGGCCAGACCGGAGAATTGTACAACCTGATCCACCTCGGCGGATCCATGGGATTCATGGGCGACGTCACCACCTTGGCCGAGGACATGGGCAAGGTGCGCCCCACCCTGCTGGTTGCGGTTCCCCGGGTTTTCAACAAAATCTACGATGGCCTCTGGGCCAAAATGAATGAAACCGGCGGACTGGTCAAAAAATTGTTTGTCATGGGTGTCGATAGCGCCCGCAAGCGAAGAGAACTGGCGAAGAAAGGGCAGTCCGGTTTCCTGACCGACCTGAAGTTCAAGCTGGCCGACAAAATCGTCTTCAGCAAGATCCGGGCCCGCTTCGGCGGACGGCTAAAATACGCCATCACCGGCAGCGCCACCATGAATGTGGAGATCGGCCACTTCTTCGCAGACATTGGCATCCCGGTGTTCGACTGCTACGGCCTGACCGAAACCACCCCCGCCGTATCCATGAACTGCCCGGCAGCCCACCGGCCGGGAAGCGTGGGCCGCCCCTTGGACCAGGTTCGCGTGGAAATCGACCGGCTCTTTTTGGAGGAAAACGCCGACGACGGCGAAATTATCGTTTACGGCCCCAATGTCATGCAGGGCTACCACAACAAGCCAGACGCCACCCGCCAGGTGATGACCACCGACGGGGGCTTTCGCACCGGCGACCGCGGCCGACTGGACGAGGACGGATACCTGTTCATCACCGGCCGCATCAAGGAGCAGTACAAGCTGGAAAACGGAAAATATGTCTTCCCCGCCGCCATCGAAGAGGAGATCCGGCTACTGCCCTGGGTGGAAAACGCAATGATCTACGGCGAAGGGCGCCCCTACAATGTCTGCATCATCGTACCCGATTTCGAGGTCCTGGGAAAATACGCCCGGGAAAACCGGCTCCCCGAAGATCCGCAGCGATTGGTGGCCGACGACAGGATACAAAAGATGATCGGCGAGGAAATCGCCGCTTTTCTGAAAGGCAAATTCGGCGGATACGAAATCCCCAAAAAATTTCTGTGGGTGACGGAAAACTTCTCCCTGGAAAACGGCACCCTCACCCAGACCATGAAGCTGAAGCGCCGCAGCGTGATGGAGCAGTATCGGGACCGCCTAAGGGCGCTCTACGATTGACACCACGATTTCCGATGGTTACGATGCCAACTAACGGCAGTCTGTCGGACTGCCTTCATCCCATTCCTAACCCCAAGGAGCGCGATGATGACCAGATGGCTGAGAACCTTCGAACACACGATTATCCGGTGCCTCATCTACATGATGGCCCTCATTATCCTGATTTCAACCATCGAACTGGGCTATCTGCTGATCAAGGACATTGTCAGCCCACCGGTTTTCTTCCTGGAAATCGATGAACTGCTCGAACTGTTTGGCTTTTTCCTGTTGATTCTCATCGGCATCGAACTGCTGGAAACCATCAAGGCCTATCTCCAGGATCAGGTCGTGCACTCCGAAGTTGTCCTGGAGGTCGCCCTGATTGCCATCGCACGCAAAGTGATCATATTAGACCTGAAAGAGTACGACACCACCGTACTGATCGGTATCGCCGCACTGATTCTGGCCATTGCCGGTGCATACTACATCGTAAGGCGCAAACTGCGGATCGACCTCTCCCCCAATTGTGGCGTCCCGCAGGAAGAAAAAGAGGGATCGCAGTGAAACAGATCGCAACCTTGATTGGAAAGGCAGCTGTCCGATGAAATCCTGGAAAAAAAGGGTCCTGTTAACCGTTGGGGCATTGGTGGGGCTGGTCGTTGCGATCGGGCTCCTCAAGTTGGTTTTCGTCGATTTTGTCGTCGATTTCTGGTGGTTCCAATCCCAGGACATGGGCGTCTATTTTCTCATGCGCTGGCTCTATCGATATCTTGTGTTCCTGTTTTTTACGGTCCTTTTTTTCGGTATCTTTCTGGTCAACTTCTGGATCGCGACCCGACTTGTGGGGATGGCCGAAGGACAGGATGCTGAGGGGAAAAAGGACCTGTTCAAGCTGCTGCATACGGGCTTGCGCAGGTTCTATATACCGTTTTCGCTGGTCCTGGCGCTGCCCATCGCGATTCCCATGTATGCCAATTGGGAGGCGGCCCTGCTTTTCCTGTTCGGCAGCGCCAGCGGGGTGGCCGATCCACTGTTTTCCAAGGACATCAGTTTCTACCTGTTTTCCCTGCCGGTGTACAACCTGCTGCAAAAAGAGGTGTTGCTGACCTTCGTCGTGCTGTTTCTGGTGGTCGTCTTTCTCTACCGGGTTGAACATCGACTGCTGGCCGGAAGCGAACAGGCGCTGCCGCGGAGGGCCTACTGGCACATCAGCACCCTCGCACTGCTCATCGTTGCCATTATCTGTTGGGGATTTTTACTGGAGCGCTACAGCCTGCTCTACGAAACGACGAATCTGCCGGTTTTTTACGGACCGGGATACGTTGAGATGCGTATCGTGCTGCCCTTTATCTGGCTGGTGACAATTTTTCTCGCCGCAACGGGCATTTCGCTGATCGTCTCCTTCAATCGCGGCAAAGGATGGAAGATACCGGCCGTTTTCGCCCTGCTGTTCATTCTCAGCTTTGTCGGCAAGAACGCCGATTTTTTCGCCGACAGCGTCCGAAAATATGTGGTCGCCCCCAACCAGATCCTCCGCGAACGGCCGTACATCGATGCCAACATTCGATCGACCCTGGCCGCCTTCGATCTCGATGCTGTAGAAACCCGGGATTTTAAAACCGCCTCCCAGCCCGATTTCGATGCCACGGATCCGGATTTGGTCCGCCGGCTGCAGAACATCCCTGTCTGGGACCGTGAAATGCTGGGAAGTGTCTACGAAGAACTCCAGGGCATTCGGACCTATTACTCCTTTCCGACCATCGACGTCGACCGCTACCTTGTCGAAGACCGCTACCGCCAGGTCTATCTGGGAGCCCGGGAAATTCAGTTTTCCAAACTGCCCCAATCCGCACAGAACTGGATCAACCTGCACCTGCAGTACACCCACGGCCAGGGGGTGGCGATGATTCCGGCAGCCCAGGCCGGCGACGAATTCATGACCTGGTTCATCAAAGACGTCCCGCCCACCTCCGAATTCGGGTTGACCAGCAAACAGACGTCCATCTACTACGGCCTGGAAAACAAACCCTATGCGATCGTCCCCAACGATGCCGGCGAGATCGGCACGCCCGCCGGTGAAGATGAGACCATCGTGAACTACGGCGGAAACGGCGGCGTGAAAATCGATTCCCTGTGGCGCAAACTGCTCTTCGCGATCCAATTTAAAGACCGTAACATCTTCTTCACCACCAAAACCAACGATCACAGCCGGATCCTGTTCCGCCGCAACGTGATCGACCGGATCGGCTATATCACCCCCTTCCTGAAGCTCGATCAGGATCCCTACATCGTCATGACGGAACAGGGGCTGTTCTGGATCCAGGATGCCTATACCACGGCCGACAACTACCCGCTGGCACCTCCGGTGGAAGGGGGTTTCAACTACATCCGCAATGCGGTCAAAATCGTTGTCGATGCTTACAACGGGAAGGTTTCCTATTATATCGCCGATCCCGAAGACCCCATTGTCAACACGTATCGTCGGATGTATCCGGGTGTTTTCAGACCATTGGAAGAAATGCCCGAAGCCCTGCGCAAGCACATCCGCTACCCTCAGGACATGTTTCACACCCAGATATCCGTTTATGCCAAATATCACCAGCGTGATCCGGAACGCTTCTATCGCCAGGAAGATATCTGGGAATTTTCCAAAATGCCGCGGGGCCGGGATCTTGTTCCGGCCAAGCCCTACTATCTCACCTTGGACCTCATCGCCTCCGAAGAGGAGGATTTTCTCCTGTTCATGCCCATGTCGCCCTATGGCCGCGACAACCTCAGGGCCTTGATGATCGCCGGTAGCGACGGTGACAATTACGGCAAAATCTTTGCCTATCGCTTTTCCCGCGAACAGCAGGTATACGGCCCGGCACAGGTTCACTCGCTGGTCAACCAGGACGTGATCATCTCCGAGCAGTTTACCCTGTGGGATCAGGAAGGCTCCGAAGTGATTCTGGGCAAGATGGTCATCGAACCCACTGGCGGTTCACTGCTCTATATCCAGCCGGTCTATCTGCAGGAAGAAGGATCATTGAAAATTCCGCAGCTCAAACGGCTGATCATGGCCCTGGGCGATGCCGTTGTCATGGCTCCGAGCCTGGAAGAAGCGGCAGGTAAACTGGAAGCCGAACTGGCCCGCAAGTCGAACCGACGGATGAGGCAGCCGAAAATGGCGCCGCGGCCGGCGCCCGTGGAAGCGCCACCGGCAGCGGATACCCCGCAAAAGACACCGGAGAGCGACAGCCGGGAAAAAGCGCCCGCAACCGATGCGGGTGCCACCGGGAAAAATCCGCCGTCGTAGCCGTCAGACAAGGGGGGCGATTCGTTTTCGCCTTGCCGCCACGGCATGGATTCCCGGGGACACTGAAGGCCTGTCCTCTTGACATCGAACCCGGAAGGCCTCAATATTTACCTTACTGAACACAGCGCCGACGACTCTCCTCGGCAACCGGTCTGCAAACGTTGAGCGACACCTCCTGTTACGGGCAAGCCTTGCCCAATCCTGTGGCCCAGTAATGAATCGTGCTGTCGACGACCGGGTATAAAGCCTTTTGAACAAGGCTTGACATTCATCCAATCCGTATCCAGGCGGGCCTTTGAACAGCCTGCGCCCGCACCCCAACCAACAATGGCGGCCCTACGCGACACCACGCCGCTCAGGGAGGTGTGAACCATGATCAAACGAATCCTGGTTGGACTCGGCGGGACCCCCTACTCGAAGGTGAGCACACAGTGCGCAACGGAGCTTGCGCGCCTGCACCAGGCTCAGACCACCGGTGTAACCGTCGTGGATCTCGGCAAAATGGGTAAGATCGGTCCGGTGCCGGCCGGTGCCGGCTTTTATGCCCAACGGATGCGCGAAAGGCAGTTCCAGGTCACCCGCGAGGGCATCGAAGCGGCCGTTGCCGCTTTTAAAGAGCACTGTGGAAATCAGAAAGTGGTCTGCCGGCGCATCGAATACGAACAGAAAGATCCGTTTACCGCCATGATCGCCGAGGCGCGCTACAACGATCTGACCATATTCGGACTGCGCAGCATTTTCGATTACGGGTTTACCAGCGACCCGGACAAAGCCATCGTCAAACTGATCTCCCAGGGGGTGCGGCCGATTCTGGCCGTGGCCGAAACCTACCGACCCGTCAAAAAGGCCCTGGTGGCCTACAGTGGTTCCATGGAATCGGCCAAGGCCATCCGCCACTTCCTGCACCTGAAACCCTGGCCGGACGTAAGCCTGCACCTGGTGAATTTCAGGGAAGGGGCCGAACCGGAGCCCCACCTGCTCAAAGATGCCGCCGATTTTTGCATGGCCCACGGTTTCGAGGTGCAAACCGATCAGGTCGACGGGCAGGCGCGCAAAGATCTTTTGCCCTTTGCCCAAAAGATCGACGCCGATCTGATCGTGATGGGCAACAGTGTCCACAAAACCTTGATGAAACAACTGCTCGGCGACACGGTGCTGGAAACCATCAAGTCTGCCGACCGCCCCCTTTTCCTGTCCCAGTAACATGATGGCAAGACGGGCGAATCATTCCCATCACACCGGCGGCCACAGACCGTTAGGATTTGTCTCCACGCTCCTCCCACTCCTGCTGTTCGCCGGCCTGTGCACCCTGTGGCCCCACGTGGTCCGGGGAGAAATTTATTGCGTTCAATGGTCCTGGGCACCCAGCCTGGACTTGTATTTGCGTTTCCGGCTGGACGGCTTGAGCCTGCTGTTCGGCCTGATCGTTACCGGCGCCGGGGTCCTGGTCACGCTTTTCGCATCCAGCTATATGGCCGGCCATGCCCAAACCGGGCGCTTCTTCTTTTTTCTGCAGGCCTTCATGCTCGCCATGCTGGGCATCGTCATGGCCGACAACCTGCTCCTGCTGTTTGTCTTCTGGGAAGCGACCACCGTCTTTTCCTACCTGCTGATCGGATTCGACCACGAATCGGAAACCGCCCGTTTCAATGCCAGGCAGGCCATTCTGGTGACGGGCGCCGGTGGGCTGGCCCTGCTGGTGGGAATTCTCCTGCTGAAAACGGCCGGAGGACCGATGACCCTCAGCCAGTGGACGGCATCCGACCCCGGCATCCGCCAGCATCCGCTCTACCCGGCCATTTTTATCCTCTTTCTGCTGGGGGCCATGACCAAGTCGGCCCAGGTTCCGTTCCATTTCTGGCTTCCCAATGCCATGAGCGCCCCTACCCCCATCAGCGCCTTTCTGCACGCGGCGACCATGGTGAAAGCCGGGATCTACCTGCTGATGCGCCTGCACCCGCTGCTGGGCGGCACGCCGATGTGGATGGGCAGCCTGGTAATCATCGGGGGGGTGACCGCCCTGTGGGGGGCCCTTCAGTCCCTGAGTCCCTGCGATCTCAAACGCATGCTGGCCTACACCACCGTCATGGCCCTGGGAACGCTAACCATGTTTCTCGGCGGCAGCAGCATCGCCTCGCTGACCGCGGCGGCCACGTTTCTATTGGTCCACGCATTGTACAAGGCCGCCCTTTTCCTGGCGGTGGGCAGCATCGACCACCAGACCGGCACCCGCAGACGCGACCGACTGGCAGGCCTCTGGCGCGCCATGCCGCTGACCGCCATTGCGGTGGCCGCGGCCACCTTGTCCATGGCCGGCTTTCCGCTCTTTTTCGGATTCATCGGCAAGGAAATCATGTACCAGGGGGCCCTGGCCGAAAAGGTGTTTCCCCATTTTGCCACGACCATCGCCCTGCTCTCCAATGCCCTGATGACCGCCGTGGCCGGTATCATCCTAATCGGTCCTTTCGGCGGCAAGCGCCCCGACGATCTCGCGGATGTCGAGGAAGCGCCGTGGCCCATGCGATTGGGACCCGGGATCATGGGCGGGCTGTGCCTGCTGTTCGGCATTATTCCCGGATGGGTTTCAGCCAGCTTGATCCAGCCGGCGGTAGGGGCATTTTTCCCGGTCGAAGAAAAGGTGCACCTGGCCCTTTTTCATGGATTCAACCTGCCGCTGCTGCTCAGCGTTCTCACCCTGACCCTGGGAAGCGGCATCTACTTTCTCCGCAGGCCCATCGGCGATGGACTGACGATTTTCCTGGACCGGCTGCCCGTGACTGCCCGGCACGGCTATGATTGGTTCCTGCGTTCTTTTCTGGGCATTGCCCGCTGGACCATCGGCGGACTGCAGAACGGATCGCTGCATCGCTACCTGCTGATCACCATCGGGGTTTTTACACTGACCACCATCACTGTCTGGTGGTTCCACGGCGGCAGCATACCCGTGTCGCTGCCTCTTCCGGATCTGCCGCTGTCCCAGTGGCTGCTGGCAGCCGTTATGACAGCAGCGGTGGTCGCGGTGGTCATGGCCAGCTCCCGGATTCTGGCCGTATGCGCCCTGGGGGTGGTGGGCGGCGGTGCCGCGCTGGTTTTTCTGGTTTACGGCGCCCCGGACCTGGCTCTTACCCAGCTGCTGGTGGAAACCCTGACCCTGATTATCGTTTCCATCGTCCTGCTGCGACTGCCGCCGCTCGACGCCCGGAAATTACCGGCGTCGGGCCGGCGCTGGCTGGATGGAATGGTGTCCGTGGCCACCGGGGTCCTGGTCGCCGCGCTTTGCCTGGCCGCCACCAATGGCCCCGTCGATCGGCAACTGACGGCTTTTTTCGAAGAGAACAGCTATATCGCCGCCCATGGACGCAATATCGTCAACGTGATCCTGGTCGATTTTCGCAGCCTGGACACGCTGGGCGAAATCGTGGTGGTGGCCACCGCCGGCCTGGCCGGCTACGCATTGATCGCCCGGAGGCAAAAATGAAAAATGCCATGGACTCCTATATTCTGCGTGCGGCCACGCGCCTTCTGGTGGGGTTGATGCTTGTCTTCGCCGCGTATCTTCTTTTCCGGGGACACAACGCTCCGGGCGGCGGCTTCTCCGCAGCCCTAGTCGCCGGGACCGGCTTCGCCCTTTTTGCCATCACCGAAGGTCCGGCCGCAGTGCGGCGGGCCCTGCGCATCGATCCGCGGTCATGGATCGCATGGGGACTGATGCTGGCCTTGGGATCCGGTCTGGTGGCCGCGACGACGGGCCACCCCTATCTGACGGGCTTGTGGTGGACGCCGGACTGGCTGGACGGTTTACCGGCCTTCGGCACACCGCTGCTTTTCGATGTGGGCGTGTTTCTGGTGGTGCTGGGAACGATTTTGACCCTGGTACTGAAACTGGAGGAAGACTGAGATGGAAGCCGTCCTGGCAATTCTAACCGGCGCCATGGTGGCCGGCAGCGTCTATCTGATGCTCAGCCGGAACCTGATCCGGTTCATTTTCGGCCTGGTTCTGGCCAGCAATGCCGTCAACCTGCTGATCTTCGCCGCCGGCCGCCTGGAAACCGCCCGGCCGCCGCTGATTCCCGAAGACGCCTTGCGACTGGCCGCACCGGTGGCCAACAGCCTTCCCCAGGCCTTGATTCTGACGGCCATCGTCATCGGCTTCGCGCTGCTGGCTTTCATTTTCATTCTCTTTTCGAAGACGTATGCCAAACTCGGAACGGTGGATACCGAAGCCATGACCGATGCCGAACCGCCGGCTGAAAAAAATGCATTAAACCAAGGAAAACGAAGATGAACGGTTGGCTGGCCGCACCCATTCTGATTCCCTTCGCCGCAGCCGCCCTGGCGCTGCTGGGCCGCCGTCTGCCGTTGCTCCAGAGCGCTGCCGCCCTGCTGGGGGCGGCCCTGCATCTGGCGGCAGGCGTCTGGCTGCTCTGCGAAGTGCAGGGCAGCGGAATCCAGGTGCTGCATGTGGCCGGCTGGCCGGCCCCCTTCGGCATTGCCCTGGTCGCGGACCCGCTCAGCGCCCTGATGGTGCTGGTCACCGGCGTGGTGTACGCAGCGGTGGCCGTCTATTCCCGGGCGGACATTCACACGGACGATATCGCGCGGGGCTACTACCCGCTACTGAACATTCTGGTGGGCGGCATCAGCGGGGCATTTCTCACCGGAGACCTCTTCAATCTCTATGTCTGGTTCGAAGTCATGCTGATGGCCTCCTTTGCCCTGCTGGTAATGGGAAGAACCCGCGCACAGCTGGACGGCGGAGTCAAGTATGTGGTCATCAACCTCATTGCAACCCTGCTGTTTCTTACCGGTCTGGGACTGATCTTCGGCATGACCGGAACGCTCAACATGGCCCATCTGCATGTCAAACTTCGCATGGCTTCCGATCCGGGCGTCGTGGCGGCCGTGGCCGTGCTGTTTCTGACCGCATTCGGCATCAAGGCCGGGCTCTTTCCCCTGTTCTTCTGGCTTCCGGCCTCCTACCATACCCCACCGGTGGCCGTATCGGCAATCTTTTCCGGCCTTTTGACCAAGGTGGGCGTTTACGCACTGATTCGCACCTTTACCCTGATCTTCCCCTTCGAAAACAACGGTCTTCGGACCCTGGTGCTGGCAGCGGCGGCGGCCACGATGATCGTCGGCGTCCTCGGCGCCGCGACCCACAGCCATGTGCGCCGCATCCTTTCCTTTCACATTGTCAGCCAGGTCGGCTACATGGTTCTGGGACTGGGGCTGTTTACTCCGCTTGCCCTGGCGGGAGCGGTGTTCTACCTGATTCATCATATCATCGTCAAAGCCAACCTCTTTCTGATCAGCGGCTTGATGCAAAGAACCGGCGGCGCCTTCGAACTGTCCCGGGTGGGCGGCATGTACCGCCGCCACGGATGGCTGGCCCTTTTGTTTTTCATTCCTGCCTTTTCGCTGGCCGGGTTTCCGCCGTTGTCGGGATTCTGGGCCAAAATGATCCTCATCCGGGCCAGCCTGGAGGCGGGGCAGTTCGCTCTGGCCGGTGTGGCCGCCGTCGTCGGCCTGTTGACCGTCTACTCCATGACCAAGATCTGGAACGAAGCCTTCTGGAAACCGCAACCGGAAACCGGTGGGACAAGCGACGCTGCATCGGCCCCGCTGAGCGGCTGGATGGTGGCGCCCGTTGCGGTCATGGCAGGGTTGACCATCTTCATCGGACTTGCTCCGGAAACGCTGGTTCAGTTGGCCCGGTCCGCCGCCGACGCACTGCTCGAGCCTGCCGCCTATGTATACACGGTAATTGGAGAGATGCGATGAACCTGTTTTTCGTCAATCTATTTATCGCTTTAGGATACATGGGGGTACAGGGGCAGTTCAGCCTGTACGGGCTGGGGACCGGTTTTATTCTGGGGTACCTGGCCCTGTGGATCACGCAGCCGCTGTACGGCAGTTCCCGCTATTTTAGCCGCCTGCCCAGAGCCATCCGGCTGGCGGCCTATTTTCTCGTTGAACTGCTGCTGTCCAACCTGCGGGTGTTCTGGGATGTGGTCACCCCGGGGCAGATCAGCCGTCCCGGCATCGTGGGTGTTCCCTTAAACGCCGAAACCGAAATGGAAATTCTGCTGGTGGCCAACCTGATCTCGCTGACCCCCGGAACCCTCAGCGTCGATCTGTCCGAGGACCACCGCACTCTTTTCGTGCATGTCATGTTTCTGGACGACCCGGAGCGGTTTCGAAAAACCATTCGGGAAGGACTGGAACGGCGTGTGCTGGAGGTGACCCGATGATCATCGACGGCCAGACGATTCTCCACGCGGCCGGCCGCTTGACGCTGGCCCTGTTGATTCTCAGCATCGCCCTGGCGTTCGTGCGCCTGGTCCGGGGGCCCCAGGCGGCGGACCGCATCGTCTCCCTGGATCTGATTGCCGTGCTGACCGTTGCGTTTCTGGGTGCTTATGCCGTCCACAGTAAGGAAAGTGCTTTTTTGGACGTGGCCATTGCCTATGCCCTGATCGCTTTTCTGGGCACCGTGGCCCTGTCCCGTTTTCTGCTGCGCTCCCGCAAAACTTCGGAAGAAAAGCCGCCGCAGGAGGAAAACCGATGAGCGCCCTCATCGCCGCCGCCCTGCTGCTCATGGGCAGCGTCTTCTGCCTGGTCGCAGCGGTGGGCATGCTGCGTCTGCCCGACACGCTCATCCGCATGCACGCCGCCACCAAAGCCGGAACCCTGGGTGCGGGATGCATCCTCGCGGCTGAAGCCGTGATGGCTGCGGATTTGGGAACGACGCTGAAAGTTGCTGCAGTGATCGTTTTTCTGCTGCTCACCGCGCCGGTGGGGGCCCATCTGATCGGTCGGGCGGCGTATCATCGCGGCATTCGGCTCTTCGAAAAAACCTGGATCGACGAACTGGGCGATGCCATGCAGCGCGCCCCTAATGGCGGGAAGGACGCCGATCCCATCCACGCCCATGAACCGGACGGCCCCCGGTCGTAACTCCGGTTTGGGCCGTTCAAGCAGCCTGGGATCGCCGCGACAGCCGTCTCAGGGAACCACCCAGAGCGCCCCGTTCGAAAAACGGTTGACCAGATAGCGGCTGACGCTGCCGGTAAAAAACTTCTTGTCCATTCCCCGCCGGCCGACGACCAGGGTGCCGAATTTCCCTTTGCGAAAGGCATCCAGCACGGCTTTGCCCACCTTGAAGCCCCCCTGCTTTACATCAATGTGAATCCGGTCTTCTGCGATTCCGGCCTCCTTGAGTTTGTTCAGGGCATGGGCGTAAAACCGGTCGATGCATGCTTTATCTCCCTCCTGGATGACCGCTTCGAGCGAGGATGTTTCGGTCTCCGAAAAATCGATGGGGCAGAAATCGGCCAGCCGGGGAGCGATGTGGAAAAAGGAGATGGCAACGTCCGGATTCCCGCCATAGATAAAGGCCAGATGATCCACCGCCCGCAGCGAACTTGCCGATCCGTCGACGGCGACCATGACCGAACGCGAGGGCCCCTTTTCGTCCACCAGCCAGACGGGAAGCAGTTGGGAATTGTCGACGATATTGGTGCTGACGCTGCCGACAAAGGTCTCCGCCAGACCGGAAATCCCCCGCCGTCCGACGATGATGGCGTCGTACAGCAGGGCCGTGCCGTACTCCAGGATGTCCTTGGCCACGCCGAATTTCCGGGGCAGCGAAATGGACTGCACTTCCGCTTCGGCAATCCCTGATGAAATCATCAGGGATCGGTGTTTTTCCAGCAGCGCCTGGGACGCCTCATGGCTTTTTTTCATCAGCCGATCCAGCTCGCGGCGGGCGCTAGGCTTGGTTCTGGCCTCATCCAACAGGTATTGGGAAATGGTCGGCTCCACATGAAAAAGGACGTACTTGATCGGCGACACCGTTTCATGCAGGCTGGCTGCGTAGCGGATCGCATTTTCCGAATGCCGCGAATCGTCCACGGCGATCAGCACTTTTTTTTCCATGATCGCACCTCCTCAAGATGTGGGTTCGGATCGGGGGCTGAAGGCGTCCGGCGCCTTTACCACGGGTTCGGTTTTCCCGCTTAAAAATAGTGTAAATGCAGTCGGGTTTCGCTGTAAAGCGGAAACGAACGATAGTCAATGGCCAGCGCTATTTGAATCGCCGTTCGCGGATGCGCTTGTCTTTATCGGTACTAACGGAATTGACGGGGATCTCTTCCGTTTCCGTCTCTTTGCAGGTGGAAATGTTCATGACAGACCAGATCGGGCACCAGGCGATAAGGCCGGAAAAAAAAACAACCGCCGCAATCCAATAAAACCCCCGCCACCACGTGGCTCCCAGTGCGAAAAACACCAGGCCGGCGATGGTGCGGACGATTCGTTCTGTCCTGCCGACATTGCTTTTCATGGACTCCTCCTTTGGTTCGAAAAAGAGTCGATCAGTTCCACGATAGAAAAAGCAAAACAAATGCCAGACAAAATAGTTAATATTCCCTTATATTCTAATTTATTGGCAAACCAAGAAACAAATTTCACCGACTTCGGTGTCAACCCTTTTTACAATCTGGCAAACCTCTCCATCGAAGCGGCCGGCGACTTGCGGTTGATAACAAAATTTACAAAATGAATTCATTACGGTAGGCTTTAACCGTCCCGATCCATCGCGGGCCGAATTTGCATAAAGGAGGTTCCATGTCCCGTTTCACCCACAGAGCGTTGAAAAAGGTCGGCAGTTCTCCAGGCACCCTGGTCCACGTGGGCGAGCGGAAACTCGACAAGGTTCGCCTGTCCGTGATGCACTACACGGCCGACAGCCTGACCGAACGCACCATCGACGAAGTCGAAGAAGGGTTGGACCTGGTAAAAGAAGGCACCACTACCTGGCTCAACATCGATGGCACCCATGACGTGGCCTTGATGGAGAATATCGGCAGGCGGCAGGGCATTCATCCGCTGACCCTGGAGGACGTGCTAAACACCACCCAGCGCCCCAAGTCCGAAGTGTTCGACGACTACCTGTTCGTGGTGCTGAAAATGCTGCGCTACGATACCGACGAGGAGTCCATCGCTTCCGAGCAGATCAGCCTGATCCTCGGTGAGAATATCCTGATTTCTTTTCAGGAGGCGGCCGGAGATGTGTTCGAACCGGTTCGCGAACGCATCCGCAAGGGCAAAGGGCGTATTCGCGGCTTCGGCTGCGACTATCTGACCTACGCCCTGATCGACGCCATTGTGGACCACTATTTCGTCATCCTCGACCACGTGGGCCGGCGGCTGGAGCAACTGGAAGAAGGCATTGACAATCACCCCGACGCCGGTCTGCTCGATGAGATCCACGCGGTTCGAAGGGAGCTGATCTACCTGAGAAAACAGGTCTGGCCGCTGCGCGACATCATCTCCCTTCTGCTCAAAGAGGAGTCGTCTTTCTTCAGCGATACCACGCGCCTGTTCATCCGCGACGTATACGACCACACCATCCAGACCATCGATACCATCGAATCGTTCCGGGACATCCTTTCCGGCCTTCAGGACCTGTATCTTTCCATCATCAGCAACCGCATGAACGAAGTGATGAAGGTACTGACCGTCATCGCTACCATCTTTATTCCGGTTACCTTCATCGCCGGCATCTACGGCATGAATTTTACGCACATGCCCGAACTGGAGTGGCGCTGGGGATATCCGCTGTTCTGGATCGTGGTTGTCGCTGTCGTTGTCGGTATGATTTTCTTTTTCCGAAAAAAGCGGTGGCTGTAAAACGGGTTCCTCTCGATCTTCTCCCCTTGACCATCGAAACAGATCCATACTATTTATAGAAAGAATGGTACCCGACAGCCGTTCTTTCCCTCTCCATCTGGCGCCTCTTGCGACGCCTGCGACACACGCCGACTGACATCGCCCGCTGCCCCGTTATCCGCTTGCGGAGATTGTGTACCCTTCACGATATTTTATTACTGATCGTCCGTCATCTTTAAGCGATTCGGCGATCATTGAAATCGGTCAAATTTGATTAAAATTTATAGGGGAAGGAGAGTTAATCATGGCAAACGAAGCGCCGGTTGGCAATCCGGGGGTGGTCGGTCTGGCGGGTTTTGGCATTACGACAATGTTGTTGCAGTTTCACAACGTGGGATGGTGCGGGGTCGGCCCCATCGTCTCCATGGGTTTTGTTTTCGGAGGACTGGCACAACTGATCGCCGGTTATCAGGAATTCAAATGCGGGAACAACTTCGGGTACAGTGCCTTCGTGTCCTATGGTGCGTTCTGGATCTCGCTGGGCGTTATTTTCATGCTAAACCACTTCAACATCTATCACGCCAGCACCACGGATGTCGGGTGGTTTCTGGTGGCCTGGACGATTTACACGGCCATTTTGTGGATACCCGCCATGCGGATCCATGGCGCCATGGCAACGACATTTACCCTGCTGCTGATCGGGTTCATCCTGCTGGACCTGGCCCATTTCGGTTATCCGTCCTTGACAAAAGTTGCCGGCTACGAACTGATGCTGTGCGCCGCATCGGCCCTCTACATGATGGCCCATGTGATTTATGCCCAGGTTTTCGGAAGGGATGTTCTCCCCGTGGGCGATCCCTGGATCAAGCCTAAAGAGTAAACGCGTAAATACGGATGCGTTTTAATGCTAAATAGTGCCCATCCAGAAATAGGCAAATTTGGTCGAGATCGAGGCGCACGAAAAATTTTACCGCAGTCATATGGATGATATTTCGAGGATAAAATTTTTCGCGCAACAAAGATATCGGGCGAATTGGCCAATTCTGGATGGGCACTGAATAAACCCGAACCATTGCGGAGGGGAATGCGATGAAAAAAATTACTATCGTTGCGATTTGCCTGATTGTCGGCCTGTTGTCCAGCAACGCAGGCGCGGAAGAATGGGCGACCAAGGAAGAATGCGTGGTCAAATGCCATGAAGCGGCGGCCCTGATCAACTCCAAAGGATTGGATGCCGCGATCAAAGAAATATCCAACCCCAAGGGGGCATTCGTCTGGAAAGATTCCTATGTGTTCTTGATGAACTTGGACGGAAAGATGCTGGCCCATCCTTTTCGACCGGAACTCACCAAGCAGGAGCATGTCCTGCTGATGACCGATCCGACCGACAAGGCCCTGTTCGTGCATTTTGTCAACCTGGCCCGCAAGGTGGGGCATGGATGGGTCGAGTACATGTGGCCCAAGCCCGGGAAAACGACGCCGTCCAAAAAGCTGAGCTATATCTACCGGGTTCCCGGTCAGGATGTTTTCGTGGGTGCGGGGGTTTATGTCGGCGGCATGATGTATTAACAGTGTTCAACCAGAAATGGCCGATCTGCCCGATATCGAAGAGAAAAGCCTCGCTTTGGCGGGGCTTTTTGTCTTCAGATCCAAACCCCTTGTTTCGCCGGCATCCCCTGTGTCATAGTGATCGATAATTGAGCTCTCAGGCGCGGCCGGAACCCAGGCCCCCGCGCCGCTGCCATCGACCCAAACAACCGCGCCGGAAGGTGCGCTGCATCGGGGATAAAACCATGAACGCCTTTTCGAAACTGTTCGGCCTGCTGCTGGGACGCATTGCATACACCCCGCCGCCGTGGATCAGTGCCATCAACAATTTCAGGAAACGCAAGCCCATCGTTTTCTGGGCCATCGGTTTCCTGCTCCTGGCGGCCGGTGCGGCCGCGGGTTATTACCTGAGCCAACCCGCCCCCATACAGGTGGCGGCGCAGATTAACCCGCCGGGACCGCCGGCCGATGTCGATGACCCCGCTCCGGACCGCCTGGAAATAGCCTTCGCCTATGCCTTTGACGATCTGGACCCCGACCGGCCATTGCCGGAAGGCGATCCCAGCGTTGCGCGCATCGACCGTATCGACAAACCGCTGGATGGTATCCGCATGGCCCCGACCCTGCCGGGCCGCTGGCAGTGGGCCGACGACCGGACTTTGATTTTCGAACCGGAGCGCCCCTGGCCGGCCGGCACCCGCTTTACGGTGTCTTTTCCGCCGGCGATCTTCTCGCCCGAAACCCGGCTGAAATCGGATTCGGCCGAATTCGAGACGCCGGCTTTCGAGGCGGCCATCGAATCCCTAGAGTTCTACCAGGATCCCACGGACAGCGCCGTGCGCCGGGTGGTGGCCACGGTAGGTTTTTCTCATCCCGTGGACCCGTCCAACCTGGAAAGCCATCTGACCATGGCCATGCGGCCCTCGGACGAATCGATCCAGACGCCCCCGGTGGCCAGGAAGATGACGGTACGATACGACGAGCACCGCCACCAGGCCTACCTCTCCTCCGAGCCGATCCGCCTGCCGCCGAATCCCAACATCATGCGGTTGACCGTGGCTAAGGGGGTCATGCCGGCCAGCGGCGGCCAACCCATTGCCGAGGACCTGACCGACACGGTACTCATCCCCGACCGCACCAGTTTTCTCAAGGTCGACCAGACCGATTTGCGCATCGTGGTCAACGACCGCCAGGAGCCCGAACAGGTGCTCACCCTGGCCTTTACCGACGAAATCGATGCCCGGGAACTGGAGAAAAAACTTCAACTGTATCTCCTCCCGGAATTCAACAGCAAACGCAAAAACCGCTACTGGAAAAGCCCACGGGAAGTCAGCGCCCAGGTCCTGGCCGCTTCCCAAAGGCTGAACGTAAAGGCCCTGCCCAACGCCCGCCCGGCCTCGACCACCTACCATTTCGTCCTCGATGTGCCGGAAGGCCGCTACCTGTACCTGCGCATCGAACCGGGCCTCACCTCGGTCAACGATTTCGTGCAGAATTCCTTTTACGACAACGTGATGGCCACACCGACCTATCCCCGGCAGGTTCAAATGACCGGCGACGGATCGCTGCTGGCCCTGTCCGGCAAGCGGCGGCTGGGGATGATGGCCCGCGGGCTGAGCGCCCTGAGAATCAGCGTGGGGCGTCTGCTGCCTAACCAGATCGTTCACCTGGTCACCCAGACCGGCGGCGACATCCGCGACCCGTACTTTTCCAATCGCAACTTCGATGCGGAGAACATCGCCGAAACCACCCGAAAAATCCTGGACCTCAAACCCCTGCATCCCAAACAGGCCAATTACGCTTCCCTGGACCTGTCGGAATTCCTGCGCGAGGAAGACCGCGGATACGGCCTGTTTTTCGTCAACGTCGAGGGCTGGGACAAAAAGCGCAACCGCCGGGTCCACGGGGCCGAAGATCAGCGGCTGATCCTGATCAGCGACCTGGGGCTGCTGGTCAAGAACAACGCCGACGGCTCCCATGAACTCTTCGTCCAGTCCATTGCCACCGGCCGGCCGGTGGCCGGCGCCATGGTTCAACTGCTGGGTAAAAACGGCCTGCCGCTGTTTCGCCGCACCACCTCGGCCGAGGGGCTTGCCCGCATCCCCGTCACCCGGGATTTCAAGGGCGAGCAGCGGCCCAGCGTCTATCTGGTGAAAACGGAGACGGACACCGCCTTCATCCCCTTTGGCAGCCATTCGCGCCAAGTCGATTTCTCCCGATTCGAGGTAGGGGGCCTGCGCGGACGCCAGGCCAAACCGGGCGCTTTGACCGCTTTTCTCTTCTCGGACCGGGGCATTTATCGGCCCGGAGAGACGGTCCATCTGGGCATGATCGTCAAGAACGCCCCGCTGGACAACGTCACCGGCATCCCTATGGAAGCGGTGATCCGGGACCCGCGCCGCAACACGGTGAAAACCGAGAAAATCACCCTGCCGGAAAAGGGCTTCTTCGAGGTGGACTACGTTACCGACGCCACCTCCAACACCGGGCGCTACCAGGTGTCCCTCTACCTGGTGCGGGACAACCGCAACCGCGGCCCCCTGCTGGGATCGACCGACTTTACGGTGGAGGAGTTCATCCCCGACACCATGAAGATCGCCAGCACCCTGCTGGACGTAACGGATCGCGGCTGGACCGCCGCGCCGTCCTTGACGGCCCGGGTCTCCCTCCAAAACCTGTTCGGTGCACCGGCCGGGGACCGGCGCGTCCAGGCGACCATCGGCGTGCAGCCGACCCGGTTCCGGTTTGACGAATTCGCCGACTACCGCTTTGCTGATCCTTTTGCCGATGCAGCGCAAAGGCCCCTGCGAATCGACGAAGCCCTGGAGCCGGCGGTAACCGACGCCGACGGCCAGGTCCGTTTCACCATTCCCCTGGACCGTTTTCGCGAAGGCACCTATCGGCTGAATTTAACCGTCGAGGGCTTCGATCCCGGCGGCGGGCGCAGCGTGTCGGCCCAGAACTGGGTGCTGATATCTCCGCTGCCCCACCTGGTGGGATTCAAGAGCGACGGCGACCTGGACTTCATCCATGCCGGCGGCCAGCGCCGCATCGACTGGATCGCCATCGACCCCGCGCTGAAACCTCTGGCCCTTGCCGACCTGACGGTAAAGCGCCTGGAAATCCAGCACCTCTCCACCCTGGTCAAACAGCCCAACGGCACATTCAAATACCAGACCGTGGACCGGGAGCGCGAAATCGACAGCCAGCCCTTTGCCATCGCTGAATCGGGGACCGGCTACCCACTGCCAACGCAGGAGCCGGGAGACTACGCCATCGAGGTGCATGATCCGGCCGGCGTCCGTCTGGCCCGCCTGAACTATACGGTGGTGGGTCACGGGAACCTCACCGGCCGCCTGGAAAAGGAGGCCGCCCTGCAGCTCAAGCTGGACCGCAGCGACTACCGGGCCGGCGACACCATCGAAATGAGCGTCACGGCCCCGTATACGGGCACCGGGTTGATCACCATCGAAAGCGACCGGGTGCATGCCTTCAAATGGTTTACCGCCGAGACGACCGGCACCCTCGCATCCATCCGCGTGCCCGACGGTCTGGAGGGCAACGCCTATGTCTGTGTTTCCTTTGTTCGCGATGCCGGCTCAAAGGAGATCTTCACCAGCCCGCTGAGTACGGCCGTGGCGCCTTTCACCATCGACCGCAGCCGCCGTCAGCTGGAAGTCTCCCTGGAGGTGGACAAACGGGTGCGTCCGGGCAAAGCCATGACCATCGGCTATGCCACCGAAAAACCGTCGCGGGTGGCGGTGTTCGCCGTGGACGAGGGCATCCTCCAGGTGGCCGGCTACCATACGCCCAAGCCCATCGACCATTTCATGAGAAAACGGGCCCTGGAAGTAACCACCTTGCAGATGCTGGACCTGATCCTGCCCGAGTATAATCTGATCCGGGAGGCCATGGCCAGCGGCGGGGGGGCCATGCGCAAGGCCCTGGCCGCCAACCTGAACCCCTTTGCGCGGCTGACAGACACGCCGGCGGTTTTCTGGTCCGGCATCGTGGACGGAGGGCCCGACCGGCGCACGGTATCCTTTACCGTGCCGGACACCTTCGACGGCAACCTCAAAGTCATGGCCGTGGCCGTGGGCGAGGATGCCATTGGAACGGCCGAGGCCGACACCCTGGTGCGCGGCCCCTTTGTGCTCTCGCCCAGCGTGCTGCTCCAGACCGCCCCCGACGACGAATTTGTCGCCACGGTGGGTGTGGCCAACCTGGTGGAAGGCAGCGGCAAGCAGGCCGCGGTGGATGTCCGTATCGAAGCTTCCGACAACCTGAAAATCCTCGGGGAACACACCCTGCGCCTGACCATCGACGAGGAAGGCGAAGGCCGTGCTTCCTTTACGGTCCGGGCCGGCCAGGCCCCCGGAGCGGCCACGCTTACCTTTTCCGCGCAATTGGGCGACGAGGAGGGCCGGCGCACGGTAGGCCTGAGCATCCGGCCGGCCGTACCCTATGGAACTACCTTCGTCAGCGGCCATGAGAAAGACGGTTCCGTCCGGCTGACCCTGCCGCGGCAGCTGTTTCCCCAACTGGCCGAGCAGCGCGTATCGGCGTCGGCCAGCCCGCTGGTGCTGGTGGATGCCCTTGTCGCCTACCTGGATCATTTTCCCCACGGCTGCACCGAGCAGGTGGTCAGCCAGGTGTTTCCCCTGGTGGGCCTGCTGGGCCATCCGGGTTATCGTTCCCGGGTGACGGACATCGACCAGCGTTTTGCCGCGGTAATCGACCGCCTGCGCGAACGGCAGCTTGCCGGCGGCGGATTCTGCTTCTGGCCCGGCGGGTCGGTTGCCGCCGATTTCCCCAGCGTCTATGTGATGCACTTTCTGATCGAATCCCGAGAGCTGGGCTATGTAGTGCCGGCGGACATGCTGCGCCGGGGGACCAACTACCTGCAGGAGGCGGCTTCCCGGGATGTCGGGGACCTGACCGAGGCCGGCGTGCAGGCCCAGGCCATCTACCTGCTAACCCGACTGGGTAAAACCACCACCAACTATCTGGTCCGCCTCCAGGAAACCTTGCAACACCGCCATCCGGACGCCTGGGAAACGGACCTGGCGGCCGTTTACATGGCCGCCGCCTACCAACTGTTGAAGATGGATGCCGAAGCCGACCGTCTGGCCGGCCAATACCGCATCGGTGCGGACAAACTTGAGAAGTTGAACGACTTCAACTGGCCCCTGACCCGGGATGCCCAGGCCCTCTATCTGCTGTGCCGGCATTTCGAGAAGCGGGCCGCCGCCATCGACGGCGAGACGGTGCTGAAATTCATCGATCCCATCTTCAAGGGCGAGACCAACACCATCGGAGCCAGCTACGCCATCCTGGCCCTGGGCGCCTATGGCCGGCTGCAATCCACGGACGGCCAGCCGGAAACGGTCCGTTTTGAAATGGAGACGGCCGACGGGGCCAAACAGGCGCTGGACGGTCGATCCGACCCCTTCCCCACGGCGACCTACGGGACCGATGCCCGCAAAATCGGCATCGACGGGACCGGCCCGCTCTTTTACCTGAACGTTCAATCCGGTTTCGACCACAGCCTGCCCACCCAGCCCCTGCGCAGCGGACTGGAAATTTATCGCGAGTATACCGATGCCTCGGGCGAAGCTGTAGAAACCTTCACCCAGGGTCAGGAGGTCACTGTGCACCTGAGGATTCGCTCGCTGAAATCGCCTCTGGTGACCAACGTAGCCATCGTCGACCTGCTGCCCGGCGGGTTCGAGGTGATCCGCAGCTCCGTGCAGCGAACCGTCGGCCGCTGGACAGCCGACTATGTGGATGTGCGCGAGGACCGGGTCGTCTTCTACGGAAATGTGGGCACCTCGGTGCGCGATCTGACCTATCGGGTGAAAGTGGTTGCCGCCGGCAGCTTCAGCCTGCCCGCAGCGGCGGCCGAATCCATGTACGACCGCAGCCTCAAGGCCGCCACGGCCGGCGGACGGATAACGGTGGCGCCGGCCCCATGAAGCGCGGGCTGCTTGTTCTGGCGGCGGCGTTCGTTCTGGCCGCCGCCGGCTATCTGCTGTGCCCCCGCCCGGAGCTGGAAGCCGCCTATCCCCAGTCCCGGGCCTTTTTCGACAGCCAGGGCCGCCTGCTGCGCCTGACGTTGGCCGACGACGACCGCTACAGGCTGCACTGCCCCCTGGAGCGGATGGAGCCCCGCCTGATCCAGGCCACCCTGTTTTACGAGGACAAGGACTTTTACCGCCATCCCGGCGTGGATGCCCTGGCCCTGGCCCGGGCATTCTGGGCCACCTACATCGCCCGCAGCCGGCGGGTGGGAGCGTCCACCATCGCCATGCAGGTGGCCCGGCTGCGCTGGCGCCTTCACACGGGCAGCCTGCCCGGCAAACTGCACCAGATCCTGCGGGCCTTGCAGCTCACGCGCCATTACGACAAGGACCGCATCCTGGAAGCCTACCTGAACCTGGCACCTTACGGGGGCAATATCGAAGGCATCCAGGCCGCCAGCCTGATCTATTTCAACAAGACCGCCGACCGGTTGACTCTTCCCGAGGCCCTGACCCTGGCGGTAGTGCCCCAGAACCCCGTGCACCGCAATCCGGCCACCACCAACGGCTTTGCCAACCTGCAGGCCGCCCGGAACCATCTTCTGGATCGCTGGCTAAGGGCCCACCCCAAGGACTGCCACCTGAACGGCTTTTTCGATCTACCCCTGTCGGTCCGCCATCCGTCCCGACTGCCTTTCCAGGCGCCCCATTTCGTGAATCATCTCGATGCCGAACTCCTGCCGACAAAATGCCGGATCATCCATACGACCCTGGATCTGCACCGGCAGCAGACCGTTGAAGCCCTGGTTCGCGCCCATATCGCCCGGCATGCGTCCGAAGGCCTCCACAATGCGGCGGTACTGGTGCTGGACCGGCGCAGTATGGCACTAAAAGCCATGGTGGGGTCGGCAGACTTTTTCGATGACGCCATTTTCGGCCAGGTCAACGGAACCGCGGCCCGGCGCTCGCCGGGATCGGCGCTCAAGCCTTTCGTCTACGCCCTGGCCATGGACAAGGGCCTGATCCATCCGGCCAGCCTGATGAAGGACGCTCCCC
This sequence comes from Desulfosarcina widdelii, assembly GCF_009688965.1. Classification (GTDB taxonomy): domain Bacteria; phylum Desulfobacterota; class Desulfobacteria; order Desulfobacterales; family Desulfosarcinaceae; genus Desulfosarcina; species Desulfosarcina widdelii. Next base: position 3,578,791 of record NZ_AP021875.1, read on the forward strand.
GGCGCTACGGCGGCTTCACCCCAGAAAACTACGACCAGCGCTTTCTGGGGCCGGTCTCGGCCCATGACGCCCTGATTTTAAGCCGCAACCTGCCGGCGACCCGCCTCCAGGCCCTTTTGGGTGAGCCCGGTTTCCAGGGCTTTTTGCAGCAGGCGGGCATCGGGAACCTCAAACCGGCCGAATTTTACGGCCTGGCCCTGTGCCTCGGCGGGGTCGAGGTGACCATGCTGGAACTGACCTCGCTTTACGCCGCCCTGGCCAATGGCGGGGAGCTGCGATCCATCCGCATGCTCGCCGATGGAAAGGATGCGGCGGAGCCCCGGCGCCTCCTGAGTGCGGAGGCCAGCTTCCTGACGATGGACATTCTCAAGGACAATCCGCCACCGGAGAGCCACCGCATAGCTGCCATGGCCCACGGCGCCAATCAGGTGGCCTGGAAAACCGGCACATCCCACGGATTCCGGGATGCCTGGGCCGTGGGAATCTGTGACGGCCTTGTGGTGGCCGTGTGGGTGGGTAACTTCGACGGCCAGGGCAATCGGGCCTTCGTGGGCCGCAGCGCCGCCGGTCCCCTGCTCTTCGAAGTTCTCGCCGCCCTGGCGCCCGACCGGGGCTGGACCGTTGAAAAAGATGTCAACTTCTCACAACTCAACTTGCGGCAGGTGGATGTGTGCGCCCTTACCGGCGAGCTTCCCGGCAAATACTGCCGACACACGAAGAAAAGCGGGTTCATTCCCGGCGTTTCGCCCATCCGGGTCTGCAGCATTCATCGGGCCATCCCCGTGGATACTGCCACTGGCCGCCGGGCCTGTATGCATATGCCGGGGAAAACCGAGATGCGGGTGTTCGAGTTCTGGCCTTCGGACCTGCTGTCCATTTTCCGCACGGCAGGCATTGTACTCAAGGACCCACCGCCTTTTGGCGAAGATTGCCGTCTCGACCAACAGGCCACCTCCGGCCTCCCGCCGTCCATCACTTCGCCGCAAGCCGGGCTGGTGGCGGCCATGAACAGCGAATCGACCTCCACCCGCCAGGTGCCCTTCCTTGCGGTCGCCGACGGGGATGTCCGGCGACTTTACTGGTTCGTGGACAATCGCTACGTGGGCGCATCACCCCCCGGCCAGCCGCTGATGTGGACCGCCCGAAGCGGTACCTTCGATGTCCGCGTGGTGGACGACCACGGACGCGCCGCTTCAACTACCTTGACCGTTGAGTGGGTCCGATAGTATTAACGAGGAATGACCCTGATAAAATATCGCCGGTGGATGATCTATTTTATATCTTGCATTCTTTTCGTCTTTTCACAGTTTTACCGCTCTTCAATCGCTGTGATCACGCCCAATCTGGTTACCGAGCTTCACTTCGACCCCGAAGAATTAGGACTCATCTCTGCGGCTTTCTTTTATTCGTTTGCCGCAATGCAAATACCGGTGGGATTGTATCTTGATCGGGTCGGGCCTCGATTACTCATGACCGCACTTTCATTATTGGCTGCCGTTGGGGCCCTTGTATTTGCTTATGGGAATTCAAGTGAAGTGCTGATCGTTGGCCGGATACTCCTTGGCATTGGCATGTCCTGCAATCTGATGGGGCCATTGAAACTGGTCACCACCTGGTTTTCTCCGGCTTATTTTGCGACGCTATCCGCCATATTCGTATCGGTGGGGACAGCCGGAAATATAATGGCCGCGACACCATTGGTGTGGTTCACCAATCATTTTGGATGGCGAACCACGTTTTTACTCTTTGCCATCTGCAACCTGTTCATCACAATCCTGTTTTTTTTGGTTGTAAAAGATCGTCCCGATGACGAGCCAGCAAAGCTTCCAAAAGAAAAATCGATTGGACTGTCCGTGTTTACGAATGACATTATGCAGCTTTTTTTTCGAAAAGATTACTGGCTGATATCAATGGGCACCTTTTTTCGCTATGGAATCTATGCGTCCGTACAGGCGCTTTGGGCAGCACCTTTTCTAATGACAGTTTTGGGTTTTTCCCAATTAATGACCGGCAACCTTTTATTTGCCATGAGTATCGGCATGATCATTGGCAGTCCGATTTGCGGGTGGATTTCGGACAGGGTGCTTCTTTCGCGAAAAAATGTCATCATCACCGGGTTGGCTATCATGGCGGGCATTTTGATCGTATTGTCTCTGTTATCCAGGGGTGTCTCGACAATAATTATTTTTGCATTGTTCTTTGGATTTGGATTTTCCAGCGGTTCGGGCCAGATCATGTATGCTCACATAAAGGAACGCATGCCTCTGAAAAATGCGGGGAGCGCAATGACGGGAATCAATTTTTTTACAATGATCGGCGGCGCTTTTTTTCTTCATGGTATTGGCTGGGCGATAGAGGCGTTCTATTCCGGAAGCGTGCTTGGGCCTGAAGCGCTTAAACTGGTATTTGCCTTTTTTGGGCTCAGCCTTGTCTTTACGGCTTTGTTCTATATGTTAACGGTCGATGACAAGCAAACTAATTAAAGCATTGCTCTACGCAATACCTATCATGGGATGTTTTTCATGATCGGGGGTGCTGGCCAATTTGCATAGTATGGTAAGTATCATAGCTCTCTTAATTAAGACCAACCACAATATCTTGAGGTTCCCAAGTCCGACTTTAGAATGCAGATGTTGGCAAGATATGCCAGGTTCAGGTGAGGTCCGTTTTTGTGGGATAGCCAGAACGTACTTGTGAGGCCATGAAAATTCTTGCTGCTGATCCAGGGAGGATCTATCACAACATTTGACGAGGATGCGACTTGGAAACCACTCTCAATTAATCTGAATTTGGCCTTCCCTTATAAGTAACGGACTCCCCGTAGTTAAATACTCTGCAGGATAAAGCCGGGTTGCAATTAGTTTGCTGCAAAATAATATGCAGAATTGGTACAAATATTCGCATTCTAAATTTTGTCAAAACGCAAGTCATATAAATGATAGTCCGGTTCACCGAGATTTGCTGGATTTCTGTTGAATAATCAATTGGATATGATAATGAGCATAAAAAAATAACTGCCATTCACATGGATTCATCCGTTTTTATGGCAAATCTGCATTTTTTTCGCCGCGAATGAATAACTTAGGCGCTGGCACGTCCTTATTGATTTATATTCGCACCAACGCGTAAAAAGATAGAAGAGATGGATAGTTTTAAACGACAAGGTTACCAAATTGCGTACGAGGTTCATGGCAGCGGAAAGCCCACCATTCTGCTCCATGGTGTGACAGCCAGCTTTGCTGGCAACTACGCTGAATGGGGCTGGATTCAAAGGCTCAACGCTGTCGGATGCCAAGTCATCGGTATGGATTTTCGTGGTCACGGCAAGAGCGACAAGCCGCGCGATCCAGCTGCGTATGGGACTGGGAACTTGAGTGCTGACGTTCTTGCGCTGCTCGATCACCTTGGTCACCAAAAAGCGTCAATAATAGGCTACGCGCTAGGCAGTGTGATTGGTCTCAATCTCCTTCACAAGGCTCCGGCCCGCATTGGTCCAAGCGTCTTGATCGCCACTGGCGATGGGCTTCTTGGTGACGCACCTTTCTCCATTGCTGAAGTTTTCGGTAGACTGGAGAATGCATTGGAGCGCGGCGACTTTCCAGCAGATCTCCCGCCACACGAGTCAATGTACTGGACACTATCAGTTAAGGTTGGCGGGGACAGACTTGCGGCGCTGGCAGCGGTGCAAGCGAACTACCCAGCCTGCTCGCTCGAAGACGCCCGCTCTATTCAATCTCCCGTACTTGTGGTGAGTGGCGAGACCGACCCAATTCTTGGGCGTGGCCCGCGATTAGCTGAAAGCATCCCTAATGGTAGTTACATTGAAGTGCCGGGCGCCGATCATTTCGCACTTAGTATGCACGAGGATGCCTTTACAGCAGTTGGGATGTTCTTCCGACTCCAAGAAGAAGGTGCCTGATATCGGCCTGATGCGGAGTCCGTTACCTCGCCGAAGGGGCCGGACGCTATTCCCTCCAAAATTAAATACGGATACAAATCTTACCGAAATGATTTCCCTCCCGTAGATATTCCAATGCTTCTTTAAGCTCCTCAAAAGGAAAAACTCGATCTATTACCGGCTTAACCCGGTGTTGGACTATGGCGCGTGTCATGGCTTCAAATGAATTCCGATGTCCTACAGTTATTCCTTGAAGACGTACCTTACGTGTAACGATTAACCCCAGCCCCACTCCCATTTTTGAACCAGAAAGGACACCGATCATACTGATTGTTCCTCCTGGCCGAATTGCCTTTAAGGACTGCGGCAATGTTTTCTCGCCTCCCACTTCAATGATGTGGTCAACCCCTTTACCTATAGTTAGATCCTTCACCACCTTACCCCACTCAGAAGTGGTCGTGTAGTTTATACCTTCATCTGCACCTAATGCAGCTGCTCGCTTAAGCTTGTCTTCGCTGCTGGAGATGATAATCACCTTGGCCCCCAGCAGTTTGCTGAACTGTAAAGCGAACAAGGATACGCCTCCGGTTCCCTGCAACAGCACCGTGTCTCCTGCCTTGACACTCCCTTCCGTAACCAGTGCGCTCCAAGCGGTAAGCGCAGCACAAGGTAGGGTTGCAGCTTCCTCGTCCGAAAGGAATTCGGGAGCTTTCGCCAACCCGCCTTCATTCAAGACCATGTACTCTTGCATTACACCGTCGATAGGTCCGCCTAAAGCAGACGTTATCTCATCCAGATCAGGTTCTCCGGCAATCCATTTTTGCATAAACATGGGGCAAACTCGATCACCAGGAGTCGTCCGGGTTACACCGGCACCGACCTCCACAACCTCACCAACACCGTCCGAGATTGGAACGAGAGGTAGCTTTCCGGTAAAAGACCCATATCCCTTAAATGGTACCAAAAGATCACGGTAGTTGATAGATGCGGCTTTCATTTTCAATAAAACCTCACCGGGACCTGGCTCCGGTTGTTCACGTTCTGCAATTTTCAAATGGTCCATGGACCAGTCATCCTGTATCTGAAAGATTTTCATGATACTCTTCCCTCAACTACTGGTTATAACTAAAGTTTCGCAGTAACCCATCGACTTTGTTCAGCGATGAGATCTTCTATGATATCAATAAAATGAAAAAGTAAATCAGGTTCGATACGGTACGAAAGTATATCGCTTGACTTAAAAATTAGTTCTTTGACACGGTCCCAGACGGCACGGCTGAACATCCACAATGACTGATCGTCCGACGTTTGCCGAAACAGCGGACCAACGCAGGCGTTCAGCCCGTGTTTTATCTGGATGTAGACCAATAGCAGATACCGAATCATAACCAGGCTCTGGCTGGCAATCAAAGCGTCAAACGTATTGCTTTGCTCTTTTCCCATGTAAAGCATCTGCTTGGCATCTTTAAAGTATACTTCGATGGACCAACGGCGGGCGTAATAGTCAAGAATCCGGGATGGCTCCAGCTCGGTATCGGTGCAAAGCAGAGCCTGCCACTGTTTGCGACCATCGGAAACGAACAGTACCCGAACCGAGCCGGTCTTTTTCAACGTGACATTGAGGCATACGCCCTTAATCGTGCGATTCTTGATCCAGACAGTCTGTTTCTTGGCGACCTGCTGCCATAGTTGTTTGAGCGTATATGCGCCGCCTTGATAACCGTATTTGACCCGGTTGCGCTTTAATCGGCAGATGACGCCATAACCGACATCAACGATGCGACGGATAATATCGTCGTGGGCAAACCAGCTGTCGAACAAGACGAAGCTGGCATCGAGGCCCGACTTCCAGGCTCTGTCGAGCATCTGAACCAGAACGTCGGTTTTTTTACTCAGCGTTTCCTTGCGTCGTTTCCAGCCGTTGGTACGCTTGTCGATATTCCGCATATCAGTGTTGGGCCGGTGACTGGATGTATGAAAGGCACCATCGATAGGGAAAAAATGTAACCCGTCATGAAAGCCCAATTGCAGATACTGATTGCCAAGAATGGAACGCCTGACTTTGTGATCGAAATGATAGCTGACCAATTCGATCTCTTTGCCCGATTTGGGACAGATGGAGTCATCGGCGATCAATACTTTTTCTTTCAATGGGACATTCTTACGCATGGCTATGATCTTTGATGCCAACATCTGGACCAGCTTTCTCCAATTGAAGTGTTCATTGTTCAAGAACCGGTAGAACGTGTCTTTATGGGCCTGGACGTAGTTTTGTATATAGCCGCCATTACAGAAACTGTTGAGGCTTCGCTTGAGAAAAGGCAGTAGTACGAAAACAAATATGAGCGAGAGTGTTTCATAACCTCTTTTTTTGGTGATGTTGCTTTGTCGGGCCAATGAACGGAACTTGAGTTCGGTGAACGCACGATTGAGTTCATGGTCGTCAATGATCCGGCCCGAATCAGATTGTTTTTGCAAGGAGAGGGAAAATGTATTAGGGTAATTCATAGCGGTTCTTTCTTTAGTGATATTAGGTGTTTGGCGATGTCTAATATACTAAACTCAGAGCCGCTTTTCAATTATTTTCCTAATATTTTCAACTTATTATCCCTCTAAAATATCCAAAAATTAGCTGCGAAACTTCAGTTATAATTAGGTTGTTGGTTGCCTTCCCTTATTTTTTCCATTAACGGACCTTCTCTTCGCAAGGTCCAGCAGGTGTCCTCTATCTCGCTCATCATTTCGGCATAGGTTTTCGTGTCAACGGGTTCTCTGATCCTGGAGCTCCAGGCACCCTGAAAGGCTGCTTGTGCCATGGCTGTTACCAACGTCAATAGGTGCGTACACGCTTTTTTTCGATCAATCCGTTTTCTGACATTGGCAGTAAAACCGGAGGCGATACACAATCCCTTGAGGGGTTCAAGGCATCCACGGGTGTCACGACAAGACGCATGGGGCACCGATGGCAACTCTACTTCAATGTCTATAATAGTAAGAACTGGAAGCTGAAGCTCTATCCGGATAATCATTTGGTGTACGGTATAGGGTGGGCGGACCTCTCCTGAAGGCATATGTGAATTGCACAGCCTCTTATCCTGAAGAGAGCCCTCGACAATTATAGAGTCCGCTTCGCCTTCATAAATGACGGTATTGATCATGCGGTCATGGATTTTTTTTGTTTTTTTGTCCAAACGGATCATGGGTGTTGGGACTCCTGATAAACATTCTATTTTTCTCTGGAAATTAGTTGCGGATAGACTTCCTTTTCTTTTCGCGAAGGGATTCCCGCCAGTGCCTTGGCCAGTTTTATCTTTTCGTTCAATTTGCCTTCACGAAAAATCATGATGCGCTGGGCCTGGGGAGAACCGGCACCGTGCATGGACTCTACCATGGCCGTACCGCCGGTCATCGCCTCGATCAGTCGACCGATTTTCATCCGGTCCTCCACGGGAATTCCTTCAACCCCCGAAAAATATTTTTTAACCAGATGACCGACATCCTCGTTGCGCAGGTCGTGCTCACTGGGCAGGGTGGCAATGAAGCCACCAGCCAAGTCCACGGCCAAGCGGGCCACTTCGAAATGAAAACGGGTGACATTCTGTTTGCAGACATTCGCCAGCATGGTGTCCACCATATATGCCCCGGATGGAGTAGGCACCCCTTCGGCCGAACAGGCGATCGAAGAACTGTAAAGCGTCTCACTCAAATGAATCATTTCGGTCACTTTGTCCCGTACGTGGGATCCCTTGGCCGTACCCTGGATCTGCGCCAGGTATGTAACCGCACCAGTGAGCACATCCATAAGACCGGTTTTGCAGGCTCCGTAATTGGCTCGATGGTGGGCCGCAAAACGATGAACGATCAGTCCTGAAAAATCAGTCTCTCCGTCCATGTACACATTTTCCCTGGGCACGAAAACATCCTCGAAAACGAGTACGGCCTCACCACCCACAACACCGAAGGAGGGCTTGCCCACGTCGAGATTCTCCTGCAGATCCCGACGGCTGTCGTTGGCCTGACGACCAAAAATCATGGTTACACCGGGGGCGTCGATGGGCAGGGAACATATCACGGCATAATCCTTGGACGCCTCGTTCATGGCGGCTGTCGGCATCACCAGAATCTCATGCGAATTGACCGCGCCGGTCATGTGAACTTTTGCGCCTCGAATCACGATCCCGTCATCCCTGCGCTCAACGACATGAACATATTGATCGGGATCCGGCTGATCGGCTGGCGACTTGGACCGATCGCCTTTCGGATCGGTCATTGCTCCAACCACCATCAGGTTCTCATCCTGAATTCGAATCAGCCATTTTTTAAACCGTTCAAGGTAATTTGTTCCATGCTTTTTATCGATCTCGTATACCGTGGCGTATGTGGCGTTAATCCCGTCGAAACCCACACAACGCTGGAAGCAGGTGCCGGTCTTTTGACCCAGCACGCGCAACAGTTTGACTTTCTTGATGAGGTCTTCGACATTCTGGTGGACATGGGTGAAGCGGCTGATCTCCCGGCCTGTGAGATGGGAGGTCGCCGTTGCCAGGTCGTGGTACTCATCCTGGGAAGCCAGGGCGTAGGTCATGGCCGCCGCCCGCACATGGGGCGCCGTGGCCGGATGTACGGTGACGTCTTCGATCTTCTCGCCCTTGTAATAAATGACTGGATTGGTGGCCTGCAGGCTGGACATGTATTCCGAACCGGTTTTGATTTTCATTGGCTTTCCTTTGCGTAGATTTTCCGCGGATGCTTAGTTTGAATTTCAATGCAAATTAGAGAGGCTTTCCTACAAAATTTCCATTATCTCACTGCGGTTGAATCCCCATTGCAATAGCGATTCTTCTATATTTTCTTTTGGTTCCGTTGGTGGTTGCTTTATTTCTGGTTGGGTGCGGGAGAATCTTGGGGTAGGGGCGGGCTGGGTTACCCCCCCAATTTCAACAAATGTATTGCGGGCCCTATTGTGAGGGTGCTCGAAGGCCTCACTAAAAGACAGAACCGGTGCAATGCAGGTATCGAATCCTTCAAAAAAGGCACACCACTCATCCCTGGTCCTGGCTTTAAATGCTAAACGCAACCTCTCTTTCAGGGCCGGCCAATGCCTTTCATCAGCATAGTCTTCAAACTCGAAACCATCAATGCCCAGACGCTGCAGTACCGTCTGGAAAAACTCGGGTTCGAAAGCCCCGAGTGCAATATACTTCCCGTCAGCCGTTTGGTAGGTATCGTAGAATGGGGCGCCACTATCTAACAGATTCACGCCTCTGCGATCTTTCCATACATTGGCCGCCCACCAACCATAAAACGCGCCGAACAATGCGGCACAGCCATCAACCATGGCTGAATCGACAACCTGCCCCTTTCCGGATTTAGTACGTTCCAAAAGCGCACAGACCATTCCAAATGCCAGCATGAGACCACCGCCACCCAGATCCGCCAGGATGTTCAGCGGTGGAACCGGGCGGCTCTCTTTGTGCCCGATTGCACCTAAGCCGCCTGATATGGCCAGATAGTTAATGTCGTGGCCCGCGGCCATGCAGAGTGGACCTTCGCGGCCATAGCCGGTCAGGCGCCCGTAAATCAGTTTGGGGTTGCGCAACAGGCATTCATCGGGACCGATCCCCAAACGTTCCATTACCCCAGGCCGAAAGCCCTCAATTGTTCCGTCGGCGGATTCAATGAGTTTGAGAATCGCTTCTATTCCCTGTTTTTTTTTGAAATCGATATAGATTGCCGGGCGGTTTCGGAACCAGATATTGAATTTTGCCTCGCCCAGTCTTGCCATAGGTCCGCCTTTACGCTCGATGCGCAACAGCGTGGCCCCCATGTCGGCAAGCATCTGACCGCAAAAGGGAATCGCTCCGATGCCGCCGAATTCGAGTATTTTAATTCCTTCCAAAGGCCCCATGGACTGAATCTCCGTAATAATTAGGGTGCGGACTCTTGTGGCAAAACATGCAAAAGAGCAATCCGGGCATTAACCATTTCTGCCAGACTAACCGCATAGGCAAAGGCATGACGGGCGTTATCGGAAAGATCCGTGGCGTGTAGGATCTTTTTTATGCTAATCTTTGGCAGCAACGTTTCCACTCCTTTATTGCTTCAATTTACTTTTAATCACCTTTCCGGTCGGTGTTCGTGGCAACTCTTTCACGAATGCATAAAATTCCGGAACCTTATAATCGGCCAAATGTTCCTTGCAGAAAGACTTTACCTCTTCTTCAGTCAGCTCCACACCTGCTTTGGGAACAATTACGGCTTTGACCTTCTCACCGAAAATTTTATCCTGAACGCCACATACCGCAGCCTCCAATATCTTCGGATGCGCATAAAGCGTGTTTTCAAGCTCCACGCAGTATATGTTCTCTCCGCCCCTGATAATCATGTCTTTCTTTCTGTCCATGATGTATAAATAACCGTCATCGTCGAACTTTCCTAAATCTCCGGTGTGAAACCATCCATCCGTGAACGACGCTTCGGTTGCCTCGGGCATGTTCCAATAGCCTTTGAAAACGGAAGCCCCTTTGTACAAAAACTCACCGGTTTCATTGGCCACGGCCGGCTCCCCGTTTTCCCTGGCAACCTTGATTTCCATACATGGCGTGCTCCATCCAATGGATCCAAGTTTTTTCAACGCAGCTTCAGGAGGTAACGCAAACGTAAAAGACCCCGCCTCGGTCATGCCACCGGCATTGATGAACTTCGAGTTGGGGAACATCACCGACAGGCGTTTGATCAATTCCGGGGCAGCCGGGGCAGCGCCGGAGATGGTGTATTTCAACGAAGAAAAGTCATATTGGTCAAAATCTTCGAGGTTGGCCCAAAACCAGTACATCGTCGGTACCGCAATAACCAGATTGACTTTTTCTCTGGCCATCAACTCTAAAGATTCACGGGTTTTGAATGCCTTCATGATGACAATCGTTCCGCCTTTCAGCACGGATGTCATCAATTGGCTATACAGCGCCGACGCATGGAACAGGGGGGTGAGAATGAGTTGTTTCGTATCGGATTCTATTTCCATGACATATGCGGCTGACATGGCATTGCAAATGAGATTTCGGTGGCACAGCATTGCACCTTTCGGTTTACCGGTGGTGCCTGAAGTATACATGATGGCTGCCACGTCTTCCTCATCAATTTCAACCGGCAGATAGTCTTTACCTTTCCATTCCATCAACTCGTTAATGTTGGGAATGTTTTTATCGGTTGCATCGCCTGCAGTGAACAGCTTTTTCAAGGAATCCAATCGGTCACGGAAACGGTTGATTTGATCCATGTAGATGGATTCAAAAATCAATGCACTGGCCCCGGTATCATTCAACTGATACACCATCTCATCCGGACTCAACCTGTAATTGAGCGGTTGACAGATGGCACCAATTTGAGCGACCGCGAAAAAACACACGCAAAATTCGATGGTATTGGTAAAAAGGATAGCGACCCGATCTCCTTTTTGCACATCGTGCTGCAATTGAAGGGCTGAAGAAAGTTTATTGGCCAGACTGCTGAATTCGCCATACGTAATTGAATTCTGGTCATAAATTAAAGCTGTCCGATCGGGATATTGTGCTGCCGTTCGCTGCAGCATCTCTCCGAGGGAGAGCGGACGATCCGCATAAACATTGATTTGCGTATCCCCAATGGTTTTAGAAATGATATTCAGCCCTTCTTCGCTCCAGGAACCGGCTTTCATCGTTGTTCTCCTTTGTTCAAATAATGGACACCGAGAGTATCGTTCATCATTTAATCGGCCCCATAATCATTTCCGGGAAAAAGGTTGTCAAGGTCGGTATATACGTCAGTATGAGTATGGATAAAAACATGATCAAAAGCGTCGGTAAAACTGCCCGGAAGACCTTGCTGAGCGGACGATCGAACATGGATGCCGCCAGAAAACAATTCACGCCAATCGGCGGCGTAATATAGCCAACCCCCAAATTGAGAATCAGGATCAGGCCGAAATGGATGGGATCGACCCCCATGGCGATGGCAACCGGGTATAGGATGGGAGCCATGATCAGGATTCCGGCAATAATTTCAATGAAGGTGCCGAGGACCAGCAGCATGACATTGACGACCAGCAGAAAGAACAGTTTGTTGTTCAGTGTGGCCACGGTCCACTCGGTGATCTGATTGGGGATCTGCATATACGTCAGGAATTCACTCATCAAAAGGGAACCGGCGGTGATGATCAGCAGAACCCCGATGGTAACCCCGGAGTCGATGGTAATGCGGCATATCTCGCGTGGAGATAATTTTCTATAGATACACAGTTCGACAAAGTATGCGTACACTGCCGCGATGACTGCAGCTTCAGTGGCGGTAAACACGCCGGAAAAGATCCCGCCGAAAATAATCAGCGGCATTAACAGTCCCCAAATACCGCTTTTAAAGGATTCCCAGAGGGTGCGTGTGCTGTAAGTCGTCTCTGAGATGGTTCCATCCCGCCGGGCGGTATATATGGCATACAGACACAAGGCGAAAACGATAAATATGGCAGGAATAAACCCGGATAGAAACATCCGGGCAATGGAATTGTCCGTCACCAGACAGTAAAGAATCATCGGGATGCTGGGTGGCACGATGATACCCAGAATGGATGAAGACGTCAGAAGTCCGACTGAAAAGTTTTCGGATGCCCCCTGTTTTCTCAAGGCAGGTACCATCAAACCGCCGATGGCTGCCAACGTTGCCAGTGCCGAACCGGAAACGGCACCGAAGAGGGCGCAAGAAACGATTGCTGCGATAGCCATTCCTGCCTTGAAATGGCCGACCAGTGCTTCGGCAAATTCCACAATCTTTTTGGCAATAACCCCGCTGGTCATCAAATTCCCTGCCAAGACGAAAAACAGCACGCACAACAGAGAGAACTTGTCCAGTTTCAGGAACATGGCCTGGCCGATCATCATCAGAGGGATATCTGTGAACCACACAAATCCGCAAAACGCCGCTAAAAAGAGTGAGACCCCCACGGGAACACTGATCAAGGTGAGGCCGAAAAACACTACAAGTACAATGAGTTCCATCCAATTGTCTCCGGCAGTTAGCTGGTTTTAGCTGATAAATGTTCCCGGACGGTTTGAACTGTGGCTGCGGCGTAGCGGAGGCACATCAGCAGGCCACCCAAAGGGACGACAGCGTAGGCAATATACATAGGGCTTCCTGAATTAGTAAAGATGCCGCATTAGCATGGGTAAATTCACCCTCTCAACAGTGACAGGTGCATTTTAGCCTGAAAATATTTACCGACTAATCGACCCAAAAGCCCGTTAAATCGTCTCTGAAGCACTCTGATATGGACCATGAACAGCAACGAGGAAGTAAAAAAGAGAGAAGAAAGGCCTTTCAGCCATTTCTCCAAGTTCATGACGATGAAGGATACCGCGATCGCCGTCTCGGATGTCACTGCCAGCTTACACATGATTCTGGATAGACTGAAGCGCCGCTTGCCCTGGCCGAACTTTCCCTCGATCGGGATCCGATCGAGCTCATCCTGACGGACCTGCTTTTTGATCTCTTTCTGTATCTCGACAGCGGCCGGTGGCCGGCCCAGCGGGGGACCCGAAAGGCGGATTCCATGTTTCTTGCAGAACCGGCGATTATCTTGGTTACGGTAAATCCGATCCACATGAACCGATGCCGGATAGTGCCCAAATCGTTTTCGAAATGCCTTGATCTGATCGATCAGATCCCCGGATTCATTGAAGGCATCCCAACTGATGCGGTCCACGAATGAAATGCCATTGATGAGACTGACCGATATCTTGGCACCAAATTCGGTAGCCGCACCGGCCTTACCCCGTTTGATCGGACGCACATGGGGTTGGCTGATGCTGACGATGCGATCATCGATACGATTTTCATGCTGGTCATACATCCATTGCTGCTGGCGATAGACTTCGTGAATGACCAGCAGCTCTTTGTACTGACGGGGACTGAGCTTCGTTAGCGGCGTTCGTTGGGATAGCTTGGTTATGCTTTTCAAGTTGCGCTTGAGATATCCCAACTGTTTCCGAATGGCCTTACGCCTCTTGCTCTTTGACAATCTTTTGCTTTTGGCTGCAGATAGAAACGCTTTGCGGGCTAACTTACGGTAGGTACGCGGTTTGGGATATTTCCCCTTGAATGGACTGTGTAGGATATCAATGATCCCTTCACTCTTCTCCCGGGCGGTATTCAACAACTTGAGGTCGGTTGGGAAAGTAATATCCGCGGGGGTACATGTGGCATCCAGAAGTAATTTGCCCTGGTTTTCACTACCTCCACCTGTAGGCGTGGAATCATCGTCATTTTTGGTTTGGGAACGGTCTTTCGATTGTTTTTCTTGTTCAAGTGCCTTGCGGGCAATCGACTCATTGATCTTGGCCAGCATCTTTTTGCCAAACCGCTTGCGGAAGTATACGAACAGGGACGGATCAAAGGGCTTTTCGTCCTCATAGGCCTTGTAGCCTAAAAAGTATTGGAGATACGGATTTTCCCGGATCTGTTCTACCGTCTCTTCATCGCTGGTTCCCAAGCGCTCCTTGATAATCAGGGCGCCCAAGGCGACTCTTACCGATTTGGCCGGAGGGCCCAAACCGGAGTTGGTCAACGATTTACTGTAGGCCGGTTCGAACTGACCCCATGGAATAAACTTGGCTAATTTCACCCAGCGATTGTCGCTTCGCAGTTTTCCGCCGAAAGGCAATTCGAAAGTTTCGAATTCCAGCTGCTTTTGATTATGTCGATACATGATAGGACCGAGAAAAGTGCAAGGGTTTTGAGGGGTAAAGCGTGGTTATATTTGCATTTAGCTCGATCCTCAATACCATAAAATGTATAGTATTTCAAGTGTTTATCTTTAATTCAGGAAACCCTACATAGGGAGTTCCATGGCGACGGAAACCTGGCCGGTGGTGTATTGATAGACGGTGAATTTTAAACCCAGTACAATCAGCAAGACGCCCATGAAAAAAGAGAATCCATTGGACAGCAGGGTGAAAACGACCCTGCCTCGTTTGAACATATCCGGAACGATATCGACCTTGATCATGCTATTCTTTTTAACGGCCTGGCTGACTGCCAAGTAGACCAGCAGCACCAGTGCATACCGGGCATATTCCTCCACGAATACGAACCCCGTATGAAATATATAACGCAGGACGATATTCAGGAAAACCACGGCGACGGAGCTTAAAATCAGTATCAGGATCAGAAATTCTTCAACATGTGACGCCATTTTTTCGAATTTAGATAGCATGATGCTTTCCCCATGGCGGTGTTTTTATGGGTGCTTTCCGAAGAAACAGCATATCGAAAAGCACCCGGAGGAGCTTGAATCTTTAAAAAATCAACGTTGATAATTGACCACCTCAAAGACCTTTTCCGCTATGGCTTTTCCTTTGGCGTCATATTCACCTAAGCGCCATTCGACAACACTTTTGGTTGCATCAACGAACTTTTGCATCTCTTCCGGTGGAAGATCGATTGTCTGGATACCTTTTTCCTCAAATATTTCTAATGCTCTTTGTTCGGCTTTTTTTTCTCCTTCCCAGTGTTCCCGGCATGCCCTGTCGATCGCCGCATCGAATTTTACTCTGACGTCATCGGGGATTTTGTCGTACCAGCCCTTGTTGACCATAAACATGTACAACCCGAAGGTATGACCCGTCTTGACAAAATATTTGATTACTTCGGTGTATTTGACAAGAACGGCCACATTGGGCGGCAGGTCGCACCCATCTACAACCCCCTGCTTGAGTGATTCATAAAGATCTGGAAATTGAATGACCATGGGTTCGATATCCAGAGCTTTGAACGTCTTCAATAAAATCGGCGATGGCGCGACCCGAAATTTGAGTTTGCTGATTTCCTCAAGGGTGCGCGCTTCTTTATTAAGCTCCAATCCGTACAAACCGAAGGTGCAAAATCCCATTCCCTTAAATCCATAAGATTCGACGCCTTTAAGAAATTCCTGGGAAACCGGACTGTCGAGAAAAGTCTCGGCCTTTTCCCAGGAATTGACCACAAAGGGCAGGACCAAGGAATCCGTGTAAGGAATGGTCGTCCCGAGAACGGCTATGGGCATGATCACACCCTGAAGCGCGCCCATCCGGGTTTTATCGATCATTTCAGGATCGGTACCCATCACGGCGTTCGGAAAAAATTTTGCTTCAATTTCACCGGCACAGGATTCGTTGATGTATTTTTCCGCCAGAACCCCTGCAGTTCCACCACCGACTTTGGGATTGGTGTCAAATCCGAAGCGGAATTGCATTTTTTTAGCTTCAGCGTTAATCGGTGAGGACAAAACCAGCGTGGCGGTTAACATGAAAGCACCAATAAAAACGATGGAACGCATCCCCTTTATGCAAAGCCCCATTCTAACTCTACCCATTTTTTCCTCCTGCAATATTTGTGTTTAAAACGTCTTTTCTTTTTATTGCTGAAACACGATAATGCCCGGTGTGCTCGTTACCAGATTGAGTAACCGCCATCAATAAACAGAGTAGATCCGGTAACATATTGTGATGCGGCGGAAGATAAAAACAGCACGCTTCCAACGATTTCTTCCGGTTTGCCAAACCTTCTCAAAGGAATTTTCTCCATTAGAAAGTTATAATGTTTTTCGTTGCTTTGTTGTTCTGCTGTCATATCCGTCTGGAAAAAACCGGGTGCGATACAATTTACTCTTATGTTGAAAGGCGCCCATTCCAGAGCCAATGCCTTCGTCATTTGAATGATCGCGGCTTTGGAGGCGCAATAATGCAATGATCGGTTGGAAGCCATTTTCCCGTATACAGAAGCGATATTAATAATGTTCCCGGTCTTTTTTTCGATCATTTGCCGACCTACTGTCCGGGATAGCAAGAAAACAGCATTCAGGTTGATATCTATAACGCGGTCCCATTCTGCTTTGGATATCTCCGTGGTGCGTTCCATAGGAGCGATGCCCGCATTATTGACGAGAATATCTATTCTGCCGAGCATTTTGATTGTCGCTTGAACCATGTCTTTAACGGCCGTATCATCACATAAATCAGCTTGAAAAACAGTAGACGTCCCGCCGGCCGCAGAAATTTCTTTTGCTGTTTCCGCCAATGATTGATTATCCCTGCCAATGGCAACAATATGGGCGCCGGCGCCGGCCATCCCTATTGCCATTGCACGCCCCAGGCCTCTACTTGCACCTGTTACCATTGCGATTCGATTCTCAAGCGTGAACTGATTCATTTCTCATCCGTAGAGCCGAAAGTTAATGTCAAAAAGGGAAAGCGCCTTCCTTCAGCCGTTGCCCGTGTCAGGCCGCAGAGTGGAAGGCGCTGTTCGGGATATCCGCCGGTCTGTCAGGACACCGCAGGAACGATCTTGAGAATCAGGTACCCGAAAAAGACAACACTGATAATAATCAGACCCCACGCGGTCAATTTCGTGGTTCGGATTTCATTTGCCAGAATATCGGGCGAGTATGCGGTAATTGCCTCTTTGGACAGGCTCGTGCCCCGCAAGGTGTCGAAGGTTTCCATATCCTCTTGCTTTGGTTTGGTGATCGCGGAGACGAACCACATCACAATACAAGATAGCAAAAGGCAGTAGATCACCGGGTCAAGATTGAGCGGCAACGCAAACAGTTTCGCTTTCTTAACCAACTGGTATAGCAAGATATAGGAGCCTACCCCAACAATCATCGACGCGATCGCACCTTGCCGCGTGACCTTTTTGAACTCGAAGCCACCGACGATCATAGGCATCCAGGAGGTGCAAAAGAGAGCGCCGGCCCAGGCTCCGATCCAATAGATGGCCAACGGTTTTGTTAAAGCGATCACCAGTATCACCAGACCGATAAAAATTTGAGCATATCTGGCGTATAACACCTTCTGATTTTCGGTGAGGGTTCGTGAAGAGGCCCGTTCGAACAAATCCCTGGAGAGAGCAAACCCCGCCGCGATGAAAATCGACGCAGCCGTAGAAAGAATTGCCGCCATGATTCCGGCGATCCCAATTCCCCCTAAAAAGGAAGGAACCAGGTTTTGCGAGGCCCAGATAAACACTTGATCCGCTGGCTTGATGTCGGGGTTGATGAGAAATACGGCCGAACATCCCAGAAACAACACGGTCACGCCCGCTGTTGCCATAAACGTCGACCATGCGATCGACCGCATGAGGACAAAATCATCCTTGGCCGGAAAGGCTCTCATGGCAATCCATGGCGCGACCGGGAAAAAGACCATCCATAGGATCAGCTGGCCGAGTGTCCAACCTACCGGCATTTTGTAAAGAGCTCCACCCGAACTCCAAAACAGCTCGTTCTTCTGCATCAATCCTGTCGTTATGGCTTCGAATCCGCCGGCTTTGACCACCAGTAAAGGCGCCACGACAAAACAGCCGATGAGGATGGTGACCAGCATGATGGTGTCGTTAACGACCACACTCCACATTCCTGCGGCGGAACAAAATATCACCAGCGCCAGGGCAAAAATGATGACGACCCAGGTGTAAGGGATTCCGGTAATCGAACTCAGCAGTACCCCGGCCCCCATAAACTGTACGAGTCCATAACCCATCAGGCCGACGATCATGATGATGGTTGCGATGATCCGGGTCGTTGAACCGTACCGCTGTTGAATAAAGTCCGGCATGGTCATCGAGCCATAGGCTCGCAGTTTCCTGCCGACGTAAAGCATCGCGATCACCATTCCAACCCAGCTTCCATACGCGAGCAGAAAAATCGGCGGCCCATTCAGGTATTCGATGCCGGCGATTCCCACGAAGGTAACGGCGCTGGTGTAACTTGCTGTCAACGCTCCAGCGACCCACAGTGTGGTCGCCCTATTGCCCATCACGTAGTAATCTTTGGAGTTTTTAATGTATCGGGTGACATAGAAGGAAACAATCACATATAGCAGAAGTGTACCGAAAAATATTGCATTGGTCAGATTCATAAGGCCCTCCCCTCCCCTGTTTGTAAAACGCTAATCTTCTATTTGTATTTCGACCCGTTTTTCATTGATAACTTCCTTCGAATAATCTTTTTTCAGAATCCAAAGGATCCAGACACCGCAGATGATACAAGCCAGCATGGGATGTAAGAATGATAAAAACGCTGCCCAATTCATAGAATCTCCTCCTGTGTGTTACGGGTTGATGTATTCTTCTGCATAATCATTTCTAATCCGCTTTTTATCGAATTTCCCAACACTTGTTTTTTTGATCGCTTCTACGAATTTGACTTTATCGGGAAGCTGCCACCGGGCAAATTTTGGGGCAATGAAATCAATGATATCCTGCTCCGTAACCGTTGAATGCTGTTCCCCCTGCATTTTGACGACCAGAGCCAAAGGACGTTCTTCCCATTTGGGATGCTTCAATCCGATCACCGTTGCCTCCTCAACGGATGGATGTGCGGCGATGGCATTTTCCAGGTCGACCGATGAAATCCATTCACCGCCACTTTTAATGAGGTCTTTGTAACGATCGACAATTTTTACATAGCCGTTTTCATCGATGGCACCGGCATCTGCACTCTTCCAGTATCCGTCGACGAATGACGCCTGGCTGCGGTCGTCATTATAATAAGAGCCAGTGATCCAAGGACCTTTGACCAGTATCTCCCCGGCTGTTTTGCCGTCGCGAGGCACCTCTTTCCCCTCGACGTCGACCAGTTTGACGTCTATCCCCGTGACCGGAATGCCCTGTTTTTTCATCAGCTCCCATTTCTCATCGTCTGACAGTCGCGCCTCCAGATCGGGACTCAAAACGTTACAAAGGCAGATCGGAGCGGTCTCTGTAGCACCGTATATATGGATGAATTTCGCACCGGTGAGATCCCGCCACCCTTTCATGGTCGATAACGGCGGCTCCGTAGCGCCGCTGATGATTCTGGCCCCTGTGAAATCGGGCTTTTTCTCCATTCGCTCAATGTAATTCAGAAACGGCGTGAAAAGAGCCGGTGCGCCGTTCGTTACGGTCATCTTTTCCTCCACCATCAGCCTCACGATAGAATCCACATCCTCGAGACTGTATCTTCCAGGCAATACGATTTTGGCCCCCATAAAAACGGCGGACTGCCATATCCCCCAACCCTGAGCGTGGAACATCGGAACGAGTTGGACAAGCGTATCGCGACAGCTTAAGCCCGCATAGAGCGCGTACATCATGGCATGGATATAAATGCACCGATGAGAATAGTAGACTCCTTTCGGCTTCCCCGTGGTTCCGGACGTGTAGCAGGCGCTGTAAGCGGAGGTCTCATCGATCACCGGCCACTCATAGCCGGCAGATGCGTTTTGGAGCATTTCCTCGTAATAGTAGACCGGGGAAAGCGACGTCTTCAGTTCATCGGGTTTTTTATCCGTCATCACTACGAACGCGACGACATTGCTCAGCTTGGGCGCCATTTCCTCAGCCAGTGATAGAAGCGATTCGTCTACAAAAAGATATTTGGCTTCGCTGTGATTTGCGACATAGACCAACTCGTCGGGGCTGACACGCAGGTTCAGTTGCAGCAGGACGGCACCGATGCCCGGGATGGCGAAGTAGGATTCGAAAAACCGTCTGGAATTCCAATCTAGAACGCCGACCCGCTCCCCTGGCTTAACGCCCAACTGTACCAGCGCATTCGCCAAGCGCTCAATTCGGTTATACGCCTCTTTATAACTATAGCGTTCAACGCCTTTGGCTGTTTTGTAAACAACTTCTCTTTCCGGAAAATTTCTCGCTGCGTGCCGTATGATGGTCGTATGATTCAGTTGATAATCATCCATTGATGTCGATGGGCAACCTCTGATCATTTTCATCGTTTTCCCCTTCTCCTTTTGGATTTCGATATTCTGAAACTACCGTTTGGCATCATGTTTATTGTCAGCGTTCATCCTTCGTTATTGCCGTATAATTGTTTTTTACAGAATCCAAACGCGAATGTTATATGTCACACGTTTCATCCACCCGTAGAACGACTGAATCACCCTGGGCCAGCCCCCCGCAGATGCCGACAGCGCCAACTCCGCCGCCGCGTCGGCGGAGTTCGTACATGGCAGTCATCAGGATTCTGGCGCCGCTTGCACCAACGGGATGACCGATAGCGATGGCACCGCCATTGGGATTGGTCATGGTCTTGATCGTCTCCCACTTCGCTGGATCGTTATCGGCCAGAATTTTGGTCGAAACCAATGGGACGGCTGCGAACGCCTCATTGATTTCGATCAGGTCGAGATCGTCTACCGAGAGACCGGCCCGGTCAAGGGCTTGCTGGATAGCATAGGCGGGAACTTCAGCCATCAGGTGGGGTTCCCTCGCAGCGCTTCCGACTGAGAGAATGATACCTAGCGGCGAAATCCCCAGCGATTCGGCGGTGGAACGCTTGGTAATGACCAGGGCAGCCGCCCCTGCATCAAGGCCTGGTGAATTACCTGCGGTTACCGTGGGGCTTTCATAAACGGTTTTCAGGGTTGCCAGCTTCTCCTGCGTTGTGTGGGGCTTGGGGAATTCATCCTCTTCGAAAAGAAGGTCCTCCCCTTTTCTCTGGGGAATGGAGACGGAAGTGAGTTCTTCACCAATCTTGAATTTACCTGCCTTTTTTGCGTCCTGGTATCTCATCTGGGAGTTGAAAGCCCACTCATCCTGCATTTCCCGCGAGACATCGTGTTCCAGGGCGACTTCGCCAGCATCGGCAGCAATCGATTTAAAACCCACGTACATGATCGGATTCAAATGATCCACCATGGTTGGTTTGCCCAGGCGGGTTCCCCATCGATGCCCATTGAGTACCACCGGGGTGTTGCTCATATTCTCGGCGCCCACCGCCATGCAGATGGCCGCTTCACCCAGTAAAATCGATTTGCGTCCCAGTTGGACCCCGGTGAGCGACGAGCAGCAGGCACGGTCAATGGTCAGGGAAATGGTTTTTGAAGACAGGCCGGCATGAATCAGCGCCTGCCTGCCGATAACATTGTACAGCAGTGCCGCTTCGGACTGGATGCACATGCCGTAATACAACTCATCGATGGCATCGCCCTGAAGTCCGGTACGGGATAACACCTCTTTAATGACCAGCGTGCCGAGAGCGGAGCTATGCAGTTCTTTCAACATGCCACCGAAGCGGCCGAAGGGAGTTCGTGCAGCACTGACAATAACAAGATCATTCGGATCGCTCATCTTATTCATCTCCAATTGTTCCCGTGAGGTTTCTTAGTTGGGTATTTTCTTGGATGATTAAAACATTCTTATTATTCGTAGTCGTACCAGCCTCTGCCTGTTTTTCTTCCAAACCGTCCTGCTTTTACCCGCTGCAGCAGTGCCTGAGGCGGCCGGAAGCGATCCCCGAAAACTTTGGCCAGTGACTCGCAGGAAGGGACTTCGATATCCAAACCAGAGAAATCGGCCAATTCGAACTGTCCCATGGGATGGCCGAAGGCCAGCTTAAGGGTTTTGTCGATATCTTCTTTGGTGGCGATACCTTCTTCAAGAAGTCGATAGCACTCAAGCCTGAGAGCAAGAAGGACACGGGTGCTGATGAAACCTGTCGAGTCCTTGCACACGACGATATCTTTGCCCACTTTGGCAGCAAAGGCGCGGATCGATTCCACCACAGTATCGGACGTGTCCAGGGCACGTACTATTTCAATCAACTTCATGATTACCGGCGGATTGAACCAATGCATGCCGATCACGCGGGAAGGATCGGAAACAACGCTGGCGATTTCGGTGATGCTGTACTGGGAGGTGTTGGACGCCAGGATCGTATCCGAACTGCTAAATTGATCGAGTTTCTGGAAAATCTGGCTTTTCAGTTCGATGTTTTCCGGAACGGCTTCCACCACCAGATCAACATTCTCAACTGCTTTTTTGAAGTCGCACTCGAAACAGATCCGTCCGAGGATACCTGCCTTGTCGTCCTGGCTGATTTTTCCTCTTTTAATTCCTTTATCTAAAGACCGATCGATATTGGTTCTGGCTTTTTCCAGGACGCTTTCCGATATATCGTTGAGTTTTACGGGGATGCCTGCAGTGGCTGCCACCTGTGCAATACCATGGCCCATGATACCCGATCCGATGACGCCAATGGTTTTGATATCCATTTTTTCTCCTTCAATTAAAATAGTCCAAGAACCTGTGATTTGATGCGCCGGATGATTTTTCAACCCGTAAAGGCTTTTTCGAAAATGTCGACTACAGGATCAGATGATGATTTCAGTTCTTTCAGCTTGCCATCTGTTCTCTTTAACAGCGTCCCAATATAAAACTGCGCGCTGGAGATCTTGCCGTAGTAAAAGGCAAGGTTTTTCTTCTTTTTCATGGATTGGATTGCCTCCGATTGGGCCTTGCCTTCCATTTCCTTCGATAATTTCGGCACGACGATGGACAATTGCCACAAATGCAGCCATCCCAACACAACATCTCCCATGGCCTCTAAAAATGGACTGGCCTTGGCATAAACATGGTCGCTTCGGCCACTTTCAGAAAGGTCCGCGAGATGGTGCACGACTCCTTCAAGATCCTGCCGGGCCTGTTGTACTATGGCTGCGTAGGCGGCCAGCGCTTCCGTTGTTTCTGCCTGACGGATGGTCTGGTCCATACACGCCATCAGATGGTCGAAATTGACGGAGCGGTTTCCTATGATTTTCCTGAACACCAGATCGATGGCCTGTATCCCATTGGCCCCTTCATAGATGCTGGAGACTTTGCAGTCCCTGGCAAGCCTTTCGAAGGGATAATCCGAGCAGTATCCGTAACCGCCGGCGCATTGGATGGCCATGCCGGTGTCTTCCCAGGCATTGTTGGTCAGATATGCCTTGACGATGGGGGTCAACAGTTCAACCAGTCCCTGCCAGCGGGAACGTGTCTCGCCTTCCGTTGCAGCGGCGTAATCCATGCACATGCTGGTGAAATAGGCCAATGCCCGGCCGCCTTCCACATGGGACTTGAGTGTTAGAAGCATCCTCTTGATATCCGGATGTTCGATGATGGCTGCCGATCCTTTATCTCGTCGATCCGGATAAACCGAGAGCCCCTGTTTGCGTGTGCCTGCATAATCCACGGCATGCAAGAATGCGGCTGAAGAATAGGAGAGGCCTTGCAGCCCGACCAGAAGCCGTTGCTCGTTCATCATGTTAAACATTTCGACGATGCCTTTGCCCCGATCTCCCAGCAGATATCCGGTACACGCGTCATTGTTGCCGAAAGCCATGGTGCAGGTAACCAGACCATGCAATCCCATTTTGTGCTCAATGCCCATGCATTTCACATCGTTGCGTGTCGTGATGGTGCCGTTTTCGTCGGACAGGAACTTTGGAACGATAAACAGAGAAAGTCCCTTCGTACCAGGGGGATCTCCTTTTACACGAGCCAAAACCATGTGGATGATATTTGGGGTCAGATCATGTTCACCGGCGGTGATAAAAATTTTCGTACCGGTTATGATGTAGGTCCCGTCAGGTTGAGGTATTGCACGGGTTTCTACCTTGCCCACATCGCTGCCTGCATCCGGCTCGGTCAGACACATGGTACCCATCCATTCCCCTGAAAAAAGCCGGGTCATGTACAGTTCCTTCTGGGATTCGGTACCGTACTTTTCTAGAACTTTTGCACCGGCGTGGCTCAACTCTGCGGCGCCATATATGTAAAAACCCGAGGCATAAAAAATTTCAGAAACGGCCGTTCCAATGGTGAGGGGGAAACCGTCTCCGCCAACCACCGGGCTGTCGCACATGGCCAGCCAGCCCCCTTCCCTGAAATTCTGGTAGGGCTTTTTAAAACACTCAGGAAAACGAACGGTTTGGGTTTGGGGATCGTAAACACACCCTTGCCGGTCACCGTCCTGAAGGGTGGGATAAAATTCATTCTTGGCAAAGCGGTGGGCTTCGGTCAGGACCATATCGAATCCGGTATGCTCGGCAAACTTCTCGAGTTCGCACATTTTATTGAGTTCCAACATTTCATTGAGCACAAAAAGCTGATCCCGTTTGTCTACTAAAAACGCTGCCACGAACACCTCCTTAGAAACCGACCAAATCCGAATCAAACCCTATCGTTATTTGCCCTTGAATTGTGGCTGCCTCTTATCAAGGAACGCCTGCGTTCCTTCCCTGGCATCCTCAGTCAAAAGGATTTCGCAAAACTGCTGCTTTTCATACTCGATGCCCTTGCGGATCGGCAGCGCACCCCCTTCATAAATCAACCGCTTGCATGTGGCCAAAGCTGATGTGCTTTGAACGATCAATCCTTGGGCAAACCGTTCCACAGCCTCCCGTAGGCCGGCTTCATCGTCAGCCAACACATTGATTAAGCCGATCCGGTGAGCCTCCGTCGCGTCGATTGGATCACCAAAAGAAATCATCTCCAGAGCGCGGGCGGCGCCGACGATGTGGAACAGACGCTGACTGCCTCCCCCGCCTGGTACGAGGCCGAGTTTCACCTCCGGCAAGGCAAATTTCGCTTTTTTGATGGCGATTCGATAATCACAGGCCAACGCGATCTCGAAACCCATGCCAAATGCGATTCCGTTTACTGCAGCGATGACTGGTTTTGGACAGTCCTCAAGCATGTTCGGATTGAGCAGGGAGGATAAGTGGGCGTTTATTTTAGAAGGGTCGCCCTGTTCGGCCCAAGCGTTGACCATTTTGATGTCTGCCCCGGCCATAAAAGCCCGACCGCTGCCGGTAAATACGATTACCCTTACGGACTCGTCCTTGGCCAGGGCATTGAAAGCTTTAAGAATCTCTCCGGCAAGGGTTTCGTTGTAGGCGTTGAGTACATCCGGCCGGTTAAAAATGATTTTCCCTAGTCCCTCTTCCTTTTCGACAATGATCGTTTCGAATTTCATTGATGCTGAGCCTTCTTTATTTAGAGATCATTTGAATCAAATCTTTTCACGTATACGCAGACGCCTTTCAGTACCTTCGGACGCTCAGCTTTGCGCCGAAAGTCTTCACATATTTTGGTGGAGACAGGATGGCATGTGATTGAATGTAAATAATACTTGCTTTTTTGCAAGTGTCACTATACATAAAGGCAGAATTCTCATCTGTCAATATTTTTTTAAAAAAAGAAAAATTACTGGGCCCCATTTTATCCTTAATAAAAAAGGATGGTTGACAATAAATGGGGCCCATGTAATTGTTACTTACATTTTTTAAATGGGTTATGGAAATCGAGGAGGGTAGGAATCAGTCAATGGTTTCAAAAGAAAAAAGTCATTTCCTTTTCGAAAGGGTGCAGTCCACACCCCGGGGAAAAATCAAACTTGCTATAGCTCTTGAAGAACTCTTGGAGAAAAAAAGTTTCAATTCGATTACCACAGCCGAAATATCCAGGCAATCTGGCGTCAACGAGTCCCTTATCTACAGGTACTTTAAAGATAAAAGAGGTTTGCTCCACTATGTGTTGGCCGAACACCAAAAAAAATCCTTGCAGCAGTTCTATTCGGACCTGGTAGCCATCACAGGGGCGGTCAACAAGTTGAAACATCTGATATGGCGGACCCTGGACAACTGGAACAATGACCGGGTGCATGCGAAAATCCTTCTCATCGAAGTAAGAAACTTCAAAGGATACTATAAAAGTGAGACATACCTGATCGTCAAGGAGTATTGCCAACTCATTCGCTCGATAATTAAGGAAGGAATAAACAGCGGTGAAATTCGAGATGACATTTCGCCGTGGTTTCTTATGCAAATCTTCCTTGGAAGTATTGAGCATGTTGTTCTTCCAAGCATCATCTTCGATAAAGCCTATGATGCGGACCAATTTGCGGAAAATATTTATCGGATAATTTTTAATGGCGTGCTAACGAATAAAACTCAATAGCTGTGGTTTCTGATTTTCCGGGTTTGATATATTCTGAGCGCCAAGCATGATTTCTTACGGATGTAGTAAGGGCTGATGATGTCGCGAAACAGATGTCGCCGAGCGTACCGGCGCCATTCATCGTGAGCCAGAATTGCCATGAATACCAATCCCCTGCCAGGAATCATCGAATTTCTCAAAACCGTTGTGCCGTTCAACACCCTTGACAACGACACCCTGGGTAAAGTCGTCACCGCCATTCAGGTGGCCTTTTATCCGGCGGGCCAGCAAATCATCCACAAAGGCGAGCCGTCCGGTGGTTTCCTCTACATCGTTGAGACGGGTTGCGCCCGCATCTCCATCACCGACGAATCAGCCGAGGAGATTTTGGTTGATTTGCGGGGTGAGGGGGACAGTTTCGGTGCCGTAAGCCTTATTGAGGGTAAGAACGCATTGTTCAACATTACCGCCCAGGAGGACTTGATCGCCTTCCTCGTCCCGAAGGCGACCGTGGACCGTCTGCTGGCGGATTACTCACAGTTTCGCCGTTATCTCGGTTTCTCGCTGGCCCGCAATTTCAAGGCTGTGCGCAGATCCGCCGACGCTCAACTCGATCTGTTGACCATAGAAAATCAGATTCAATTCGACCAGTTCATGACAGGCAAACGCGTCCGCGAACTGATGTCGCGGAATCTTTTGACCTGCGATCGGCAGACGTCTGTGCGGCTCGCGGCGCAGCGAATGAAGGCACGCGGCGTCGGGTCTATTATCATCCTCGACACTCAGGACCAACCTACAGGTATTCTTACGGACACCGATCTACGTAACCAGATCGTTGCCGACGGACACGGTCTGGACATCCCTGTTGGCCGGATCATGACCACACCAGTGCGCAATATCGCACCCGATGCCTTTGCATTCGATGCGCTGTTGGATATGAGCCGCTTTGCCATCAACCATATCGTCGTAACCAAGAACCAGCGTGCGATGGGCATCATCAGCGAGCATGATTTTCAGTTGGCTACCGGCACGACCCCGGTAGGCATGATCGGAGACATCACTAATGCCACCAGCATCGACGAACTGGTCGGCAAACGGGCACATATTGACCGGGTCCTGGAAATGGCTATGCAGCGAAGCGGCGCTGTCAAACCCATGATAGCGCTGGTCGCCGAGCTGAACGACCGCGTCACTCGTCAGTTTATCCGCGTCATCGAAGGGGAGATGGCAGCGGACAAATGGGGGCCGCCGCCTGTCCCTTACTGCTGGCTGGCCATGGGCAGCGAAGGACGTCGGGAGCAAACGCTTTGCACCGATCAGGACAATGCACTGCTCTACCAGGATATCGATCCGTCGAGGGAGTCGGCCACGCGGGAGTGGTTTCTGACCTTGGCCAAAAAGGTGGTGGATGCTCTGGCGCGGTTCGGCATTCCCCGCTGCAAGGGTGGTGTGATGGCGAGCAATCCTCAATGGTGCCTGGGACAGAGCGCCTGGCGGCAAATGTTCGCCGACTGGATAGACAACCCCACACCGGAGAGAATGCGCCTAGCAACCGTCTTTTTCGACTTCCGCAGCATCAGCGATGGCTTCGACGGAGCCCGCCAATTGCGCCGACAACTAACCGAGATGGCTGTAGGGAAGAGACACTACGCCCGCCAGATGACGGCTAACGCTCTGACCAATCGGCCCCCCCTGGGGTTCTTGCGTCAGTTTGTTGTGGAGACCTCCGGTGCGCACAGCCGCGGGTTAAACCTGAAGCTGCACGGCCTGACGCCAGTGGTGGATGCGGCCCGGATCATAGCTTTGGAAACCGGTATCCCGGAAACCAATACCATGGCCCGCCTCCATAAGATTCAACAGCAGCAAGTCCTCGACGCCGATTTTACGGCAGCCATCGATGACGCATACGACTACATCAATTTCATCCGAATCAGCCACCATCTACTCGCCCGCGGACAAGGACTGCAGATGAACAACTTCGTAGATCCGGCCCAGCTCAATCCCATGGAACGCAAGGTGCTCAAAGAGAGCTTCACCATCGTCAGGCAATTGCAGGATCTTTTGTCCAGAAGGTACCAATTCTGGAGCATGGGGTAGGCGTACCATGCTTCTGCCCGCCCGCTTCATGAATCGTCTGCTACGCTTCAAACTGCGCCGCCGAACCCTACCGCCCCTGGCGGCCGCAAATCTGGATGCGCTGGACCATCTGGATATCACCCGGCCTGCCGCAAGCTATACATATACGGTGGTTGACCTGGAGACCACCGGTCTGGATACCCGAAAGAGCAGCGTGGTCAGCATCGGGGCGTTCAAAGTGATCGACGGGCGAATCCATCTCGGTCGAATGTTCGATCAACTGGTCAACCCAGGCCATACTGTGGTTTCCGAGGCCATTAAAGTTCACGGCCTCGTCCCTTCGATGCTGGTTTCCGCACCGTCCGGTCCGGAAGCGCTGGACCGGTTTCTGACATTCTTGGGCAGTGATATTATGGTGGCACATCCGGCCTGGTTCGATATCGCCTTTTTGAACCGCCTGATGCTGGCCCGGTATGGGTTCAGGCTGCAGAATATAGTTATAGACAGCCGGTTGCTATGCGAGCGCCTGCTGCTACCTCACATCCTGCCCCTGCCCCGAAAACCCGGCCTGCAGGAAAACAGAATAACGAACCCGGCCCGCAGTTTCCCCACTGCGAATCTCGAAACCATCTCCCAACATCTGGGAATCCGGATCTACCGGCGACACAGCGCCACCGGCGATGCCCTAGCCACTGCGATGATCCTGCAGCGATGCCTGATGAAGCTTAAGCAGAATGGGCAGGAGCAGCTTGGCGATCTGATTCGGGTTGGTACGCTGGGCCTTATGAATACAAAGTAACATCCATCGCTGGGCAGTCGAAGCATAGGACCACAGTAAATATTCGACAGCGCCATCCATATCGTCTATCTACTGCTTGAATCCAAGTCCGGCAGTCACGCCTTGAAGATTGGCCTCGTCTATTGCTCGAAGCAGTTTGGTTGCCTGACCTTTGACAACTGTTGGATAAAAGTGGTTTTGCGAGTGATTGAGTTGCTTTGACTTAACAGAAAATAATCCACGGAATGCGAAACGTGTGGTTACTGCTATTAAAACGAACATTTCAACAAAAAAAGCCACCCCAATATATGGTGGTTGACCTCTTATTTTTGAGAACTATGAACAGGTCTCATTATCCGTTTCGATACAGTGAAGGAAAACAATATGACCGTTGGATAAAGCTGAGGCATTTTTATATGTAAGTTCGAATCCTGCTATTTGCAGGGAATTTTGGTTCGTTAATCCTCGTTTTTCCAACATTTTTCGCATCTCGGAAAATTTGTACCTTACCTCGGAACTGACTTTCGGATATTCCTGCCCACGCTTCTCAAAATCCATTCCTCATCACGTGCGACCTTCGGTGCAATCTTTATCATATCTTTAACCAAGCTTTAATCCATCTTTACACAGAACCCCTAACTTAAAAACCATAGAGGCGGTTTTTCCAACGATTTGTGTCGGCAGGGAAAACCTGTTCGTTTCTTTAAGGGTGCCCGATATTGGGGTGAAAGGAGATCGCTATGTACAAAAAGGCAGTAGTTTCGAAAATCGCTTTGCTGGCGGCCATTGCTGTCGCCGGCGCCATTGTATTTGCACCCGCAGCAATGGCGCGTTTCAACAAGCACCGGGGAAAACCCATGTACCGCGTCACGATCACGAACGCTACCTTGGGCCAGCCGGTCGCGCCATCGGTAATTACGACGCATACCAACGCGTTCCGGCTTTTCGAGTTGGGTCCAGCCCCCGAACCAGGAGATTCCGACTACTCATTATACTTCGGCATTGCAACGGCGGCGGAGACCGGCTCTCCGGTTCCCCTGGTGGATGAGGTCGCCACTTACGACGGCGTCTGGGAAGCGGTGGCGTTACCGACGGATCGTACGCCGCCCATCCTGCTACCAGGGGAGTCCAATTCAATCATCATTCGCGCCTCGCACAAAGCCAGGTACCTGAGCGCCGCAGCCATGCTGGGGGCAACCAACGACGCCTTCTACGCCGTGCGCGGTATACTGCTGCCGACGCGTGTCGGTGAGATCACACGTGTTTATGCCAATGCCTATGATGCCGGTAGCGAGCTGAACGAGGAAAGCGCAGACACGGTGGGTGCCCTGGGTGCTACGGAAGACGACCCTGCAACGGGCAACGGCATTAACGAGAACGGTGAGGGCTACATCCACGTTCATGCAGGTATCCACGGCACAGGCGGTCCGGACGGCCTTGATGCGGCCACCCACGACTGGCGGAATCCGGTGGTCGAGGTGGCTATCGAACGCATCCGTTAATCTGATCGACGAAGGGAATCGATTTGAGATTCGTACCCTCTGCTAAAACGAAATGTTAAGCTTGGCCCTGTTGGACCCTTATCGGTCTGCGGGGCCAGCTTTTACGCCCGAGAGTACGAACCGAAAAGATTCATCATCAAACACGATGAAGTTATTCTGGAGATGGAATGCGGTCCAAAAAAGCGTTTTGCGAAGCCATTAATCTTCGTTTTCCAGCATTCTCCACATCTCGGAAAACTTGGTTTTTACCTCGAAACCGACATGCGGATATTCCAACCCAAGCTTGGTAAGTATTTTTACGATGATCTCGGCCACCGCAACGCGCATAAACGGCTTGTTGTCCACTGGGATGGCATACCAGGGAGCCCAGGGGCGGGAGGCTTCGTTAATCGCTTCTTCATAGGCACTCATGCATTTATCCCAAAAACCGCGTTCACGAACATCGTCGATTTCGAATTTCCGATTCTTTTTGAACATGTTTGCTGTCCTTCGTTGAATCGGACACTTCAGGCGGTTAATACCCTTTGAGATAGCTTGATTTAGGGTCGCTTAATATTCCCATCCAGGATCCATAAATGGGATTGCTGAAAACAAACCACTTGACGCCCCAATTGTCCTTATATTCGTTCACCAAGTCGTCTCTTTGCATCGGTGTGATATTTTTCTTCACGTCCGGTAAAAAGTCCCCCAGATCGTCACCGAACAGCATCAGTATCCGATAGCGTGATGCGACTTCTTCTCTTCTGGATTTTTTTTCGGATGACCACTCGGGCTTTTCTCTCCTTAACAGAACGTTTTCCGGTTTTACTTCTTTAATTCCGACTTCAAGCAGATTATCTATCGTATCCGTTTCCTGGGGGCATGGCGGGCCGGCTTCCGATCGCGGCTTGCATTCGCGATTGGTTATATAAAAGACCTCTACCCCCATCGCAGATACGCTGTTGATAAAATTGACCGCCCCGGGCAAGGCCGGTGCGGAGGCCATGGCCATCCATTGGTTCCAGGTCTCCGGATCGAACGCGGCGCCGTCCATCATCAACTGAGCCTGATATTGAGAATTGTTGAGCACCGTTTCATCGACATCCAGAATAATGGCGGGGGGCAGCGATGAATAATTCGGCCCCTGCTCAAGGGCAGCCGTCCAGGATTGATCCGTTATGGCTTGGCGAATGTTGTGGGCAGCACTATTATACGCCTGGATCGCATTCGCTTTATATTCCGATGCCGTTTGGAGCCAAAGCGTACTGTTGAAAGTATTGTTGTCATTTGACTGGGGGACTGCACAACCCATCGTAAAGATGGCGATAGAGAGGAAACAAACCATCTTAAAGTTGATTTTCATGCGATAGCCTTTCCTGAATTTTTGCCATTATATCACGGGCCACGTCGTGGACATTTTCCTTCACCGACGCGCCGGAAATCGCATCGAAATCACGCCCGCCCTCGTCGGGGAGCCATGTTCCTTCGGCCGAAGTCGTAAAAAGAATGATATTACCGGTTGACTGCTGGCGGTTCAGGAAGTCGCTGACCTCATCGTCAAGGCCCCACGCCAGGCAGGTGTTGATAATGACAATCACGGCATAGTCGTTTGGGTCAATCTTCTCCAACGGTGAAACACCGATAATGATGTGCGAAATCTTCGCGGCGGAGAGTTCCTTCTGTAGCTCCTTCACGAGCTGTTCTTTATACTCGCTGTCGCGCGATGCGACAAGAACCGTGGGGTGCCCCGGGATTGTGTTCTCACCCGACGCGGCGATGTCCTTCTGCGGCCAATAATGTTGCGGCAGCGCGCACCCGGCCATGAAAAAAAGGCCCAACAATAAAATTGCGCAAAAGCGGTTCGGTTCCGACTTCGTGTTCGGCTCCGCTTGCTTTCTCATAAGGGGCACCTTCTTCTGGCTTCCATTTCTACTGTTGATCCAATCCCCCTTGAATGACTGAATACCCATTTAGACAGATTATAGGCAAAATCAAAATAGGTCAACGGGCGGATAAAATCGAATAGAATTTCCGGGCTGATCTTACCTTTGTCCGCATCTTCGAGGTTTGCCGCCGTGGCGAACGTAGGGGCGACCGGCCGGTCGCCCTTACTCCAGAGGCTGCCATGAATTTGCGGAGAGCTCGACAATCGCCTCTTTTAGGTGCTATTGTGCCCAAATTAGTGTAAATCGATGAAATCTAAAAAAGGACTTTTTTGAATGGCATATATCAATAATCCCATGGAAGTCTACAAACTGCTGAACGGTTCCAACTGCGGAGAATGTCATGAAAAAACCTGCCTGGCATTTGCAGTGGCTGTCTTTAAAGGGAAGAAAACGATCCATGCGTGTCCTTATTTGGATAAAGAAGTGGTTGACCGGTATGGGGAGGCAATTGAGAAGCCCAATACCATCGATGAAAATAAAGCCGAAGCCATTGAACTGCTAAAACAAAAGATATCTTCGATCGATCTTTCCGAAGCCGCAAAACGTTTGGGCGCCCGGTTTTCAAACAATCATCTGACCCTGAAAATTTTTGGCAAGAATTTCAGCGTTGACACCCGGGGCAACCTATCATCTGAAGTCCATATCAATGCCTATATAGCCGTGCCGGTATTGAACCACATCCTTAACGGGTCGGGAAAAACCCCGAAGGGGAATTGGATCACATTTCGGGAGTTGAATGGCGGGCCTTCCCGATATGCTCATTTTCAGCAATGTTGTGAAAAACCATTAAAACAGGTTGCCGATACCTATACGGATCTTTTCAAAGATATGCTGGAAATTTTCGATGGAAAAGAAATTGCCAGTCATATCGATTCTGATGTTTCAATTGTTTTGCACCCCTTGCCTCTTTTCCCGATCATGGTTTGCTACTGGAAACCGGAAGACGGTCTTGAGTCCGATCTTTACATCTATTTCGATTCCGCATCAGATGATAATCTTGACATCGAATCCATCTATACACTCAGCGAAGGGTTGGCTTTGATGTTCAAGAAGATCGCCTTGCGTCATGGTGTTTGACCATGCAACCGAATGCAGGCGAACGGTTCAGGAAAGCTCGGAAAGGATGGCCGGGAGACGTCTGTCTGTTTTCGCATCGCCCAATTCAGCCCCGACATATCTTCTTTCGGTACTGCTCTTTACACCATCGAATTACTGTTTTACCATTCTGATTCAGAAATGCTTTTACATTGACTTTAAAATAAGGAGCGACCCATGAGCGGACAAATATTTTATCGTGAACGGCAGAAGGTCAAGGACGGATCCAAAACTCCGCGCTTCAGGATTGCCGCCGTGGCCGGCGTGGATCTCAAGGTTTACGCCGACCATCTTCGACGGGGAGAACTCGAACAAATCGCCGATGCCGTCGGTGCAGATCTGGTCGAATTGAAAGGCGGCGGAGGCAAAGGCAAACATAAATAGAAGGAGATGCCATGCCCCTTGTAAGAGACAAAGACGGCAAACGACTGCACGTCAAGAGCCGCCTCATGGGCGAAAGCCTGGTGAGCCGGGAGTTTATCGACAGCCTGGACGTCGCACCCCAGCAGCGGCTTTATCCGGATGTGGCCGTGGTGAAAATCGGCGGCCAGTCCATCTGCGACAGGGGCGTCAAAGCCCTGCCTGCTATTTTGAAAGAGCTTGTCAAAGTCCGCCAGCAGTACAAGCTGATAATCACCACCGGCGGCGGAACACGCAGCCGTCACATCTACACCATTGGCCTGGAAATGGGCATGCCTACGGGAATCATCGCCAAATTCGGCAGTATGATCTCCGAACAGAATGCCCTGATGGTTGCTACCCTGCTTTCCCCCTGGGGCGGCATCAAGATGTCCCACTCGGACATCGTCAAACTGCCCACCTATTTCGCCGAAGGCATCATTCCGGTGATGCACGGTATGCCGCCCTACGACTATTTCGCCATTAAGCCCAAAACGGGCCGCATTCCCATTCACCGCACAGATGTGGGCCTGGTGATTCTGGCCGACCTGCTGGGCTCGAAGACTGTCCTGTTCATCAAGGACGAAGACGGCCTTTATACAGCCGACCCCAAAAAAAAGCCCGACGCCGAATTCATCCCCGAGATCGGGGCCAGGGATCTGATGGAACGGGACCTGGACGATCTGGTTATCGAACGGCCCTGCCTCGAAATCATCCAGAACAGCGAAGTCATCGAGCGGGTGCAGGTCATCAACGGCATGGTTCCGGGCAACATTACCCGCGCCATGAACGGTGAGCACGTGGGCACTTTCATTTACCGCCAATAAACTTGACGGGCTCGTAAAAAGGCCGAGATCAAGGCTTGCGAATCCTGAGGAAGGAGGCGTATTTTGGCGTACGCCGCAGTGACGAAGGATACGCGTAACGCCGATATCGGCATTTTTACGAGTCCGTCTAACTTGAATTTGCATTTTTCCCGGCTATACTTATAGTATAATCCTACCAGCGAGAGTGCACTTCAAGACTGGTATTTTGTTTCGCAGGGAATGCGAGATTGGCAATCCTTTTCAGCGTTAGGTGAAGCCATGAACGATAGAAACGTAGTTACCGGAAAAAATGAAATGCCAATATGCTACTCCAGCGAAGAAGCCCGCACGGTTCTGGATTCCCTTTCGGCCCACATCGCCATTGTGGACGAAGACGGCATCATTCTGGACACCAACCGTGCCTGGCGAGCCTTTGCAGTGAAGAGCGGCATGCCTGACGATTACGATTCCATCGGCGAAAACTACCTGGACGTCTGCGAAGCTGCCACAGGAGAGGAAGGCGAACATACCCGGGCGGTGGCGGCCGGAATTCGGGACGTGATCGCCGGCCGGGTGGACGAATTTCTGCACGACTATCCCTGCCACAGTCCCGACGGTCCCCACTGGTACTACCTGCGCGCCATTCGCATGTCCGGGGAAGGTCCGGTCCGGGTGGTGGTCAGCCATGAGGAAATCACCGCCCTCAAGCAGACCGAAGAAGCGCTGCGGGAAAGCGAGGCCCAACTCAAACAGCAGAAGGTGGAACTGGAAGAGGCCAACATCGCCTTGAAAGTTTTGCTGAAGCAGCGAGAGGACGATAAAACCGAAATCGAACAGAAGGTAATCGCCAACGTCAAGGAGATGGTGATGCCCTATGTGGAAAAGCTCAAGCGGGTCAGTCTGAAGCCCAAGGACAAACGAGTGGTGGAAATCATTGATTCCCATCTGCAGGACATCATCTCACCGATGATACAGAAGCTGACCAACGCCAACATCATCCTGACTCCCCAGGAAATCCAGGTAGCTTCTCTGGTCAAAGACGGTAAGGCCAGCAAGGAAATTGCCGATATTCTCAATGTCGCCGAAACCACGGTGCATTTTCACCGCAAAAACCTGCGCAAAAAATTCGGATTGAGCAACAGCCAGACCAATTTGCGGAGCTATCTGATTTCCATTTCTTAGCAGGCGACGACCAACATCTCGATTTGACCAAAAACACCCGTTTCCGGCTATAATGCCACCTGCCTTTTTGGGTAGGTTTGGCCTATCATTGTGCTGTTATCCGTTTCACATGGTTTTCCTCCGGCAACATGATTACCCTATCTCAACGAATTAAAACGAAGAAGTTACGGGAGGCAACACCATGGAACGCATTGAGCGCGACAGCATAGCGGATATTTTCTTCCATCTGAAATGGGAGAGCGAACACGCCCATCATCTGGAAGGATATTCCGCCAGAAACGTAAATTTGTGGCGGGACTGGCTTCCAGACCGGGTGAACCGGGCAGTGCTGGGCAAGCCGGTCTGGGAGCAGGCTCGGGTCAGCTTTGAGCCCGGCGTACTTTTCGGTAACAGTCGGAAGCCCTTTAAAATAGATCGCAAGCGCTTCAGCATGGCCCCCCGGGCTGGACGGTTTTATCCCCAGGGGCGCCTGAGCGGCATAGCCGGCGTTTTTCCCCAGAACATTCAGCCTTTTCGGTGCGTCGGCATCCATAACGGACACATGGAGGTCGATTTGGGACATCCGCTGGCCAGCTACCCGTTGTCCCTCTCCATGACGGTCGGGCAGGTTTCGGCCAAAACCGACGAACGCGGCGGCAGCAGCGCCGACTGGGTGGGTCTGCTCACCGACGGTCCCGGCATGCAGGCGCGGTGGCAGGACATACCCACCGACTTTTTCAGCGATGCACCCTTTGTCCGCCAGAACGAACAGGCCGACAGCCGCTTCTATGCCCAGCCCCGGCTGGTGCACCATCTGGACGAAACGGCCCGGGACATGGTGGCCAACCTGTACAAACGTTTCGTCAAGGACGATATGCAGGTGCTGGATCTGATGAGCAGTTGGGCTTCCCATCTTCCCGAAGATGTGAAGCCGGCCGGTGTGAGCGGCCTGGGACTCAACCGCATCGAACTGGAGCAAAATCCCCGACTGACCGACATCCGTGTTCACGACCTCAACACCAATCCGGTGCTGCCCTATGACGAAGCGTCTTTCGATGTGGTTATCTGCAGCCTCTCGGTAGAGTATCTGACCCAACCCCTGGAGGTTTTCGCCGATGTGGCGCGGGTACTCAAGCCCGGCGGGATCTTCGTGGTCAGCTTCTCCAACCGCTGGTTCCCGCCGAAGGCCGTCCAGATCTGGGAGCGGATCCACGAATTCGAACGGGTAGGACTGGTCATGGAGTACTTTCTGCGAAGTGCTCGTTTCGACAACCTGGGTACCTACTCCATGCGGGGGCTGCCCCGCCCACGCAAGGACAAATACGCCGGC
Source organism: Desulfosarcina widdelii (assembly GCF_009688965.1). GTDB lineage: Bacteria > Desulfobacterota > Desulfobacteria > Desulfobacterales > Desulfosarcinaceae > Desulfosarcina > Desulfosarcina widdelii. The sequence continues at coordinate 3,616,525 of NZ_AP021875.1, forward strand.
GAACTGGTTTTCTCCGACCCGGTATACGCGGTCTGGGGATCGCGGGTTCAAGGATAGAAAAGTTATTCGCATTCACCTGCACTTGGCAGAATCTCAAAATGATTGCACCGAAAATTTGATGGTCCTTTGAAAAGTGGGGGTTTAAAGTTAGTCGTCATTCCGGCGCAGGCCGGGATACAGGCAGTTCGTTTGTTCTGGATGCCGGATCAAGTCCGGCATGACGAAACCATAGATGCTTTTCTGAAAAGTTTAAAGGAGATGCCAATGAACCTGAAAGACTATTTTGAAGCCAACAAGGGAATGGGCGTGCTGTCCACTGCTGACGACCAGGGCCGAGTCAACGCCGCCGTCTATGCGCGTCCCCACGTACTTGACGACGGCAGCCTGGCGTTTATTATGAGGGACCGCCTATCCCACGCGAATTTACAGTCCAATGCCAAGGCTGCCTACCTGTTTCGGGAAGAGGGGGGCGGCTACAAGGGCCTCCGCCTGCACCTTACCAAGACCCGGGAAGAGAGCGGCACCCCGTTGGTCGCAGAGCTTTGCCGCCGCTGCAAGATCGCTGACAAGCCCGACGCAGTCCGTCACCTGGTAGCGTTTAAAGTGGACAAGGAACTGCCCCTGATCGGTGCCGGCGAATCGCCGGAATAGTGGTGCCCGATTTACAGCAGGTTGCATGGGTGTAGTGGCAAGGTTTATCCCCGCCTTTGTCGACCCGGTGCGGGTTGACCACACCCCTACGCCTCCTGGCAAGATGCGATTTCCCTGCAGGAGTATCGGTTCCTGTTTTGCAGTTCCTGAAAAAGCATGGTATATAAAAAGTTAATCGTTCCGAAAGACAAAAATCCCTTCAACCGCTGGCACGGTGGTGCGATCTCGCAATGAGCATCGCACCACCTTTTGCGCTTTGTTATAGCTAATTCTCTTTCATTCATAACATAGAAGGTCAAAAGGCGTAACGCGATGTTGACCCTTAACCGGCCGTCACCGCAGTGATCGCCTATAGGAAAATCATGCAGCCAACGATCAAAATCGGTGTCAGTTCCTGCCTGCTGGGGGAAAAGGTTCGCTTCGACGGCGGCCACAAACATGACCGCTATATCACCGGGACATTGGGAAAATTTTTTACTTACGTGCCCGTATGTCCGGAAACCGAATGCGGCCTGGGGATTCCCAGGGAAGCCATGCGCCTGGTGGGGCTTGCGGACAACCCGCGTCTGGTCACCAACAAGACCGGCATCGATCATACCGAGCGCATGCAGACCTGGGTGGAAAAGAGGCTGGATGCACTGGACCGGGAAAACCTGTACGGCTTCATCTTTAAAAAAGATTCCCCCAGCAGCGGTCTGCACCGGGTCCGGGTCTATTCGGACAAAGGCCCGCCGGCAAGAACCGGAAGGGGGATCTTTGCCGCCGCCTTCACTCGGCGCTTTCCCCGCATCCCTGTGGAAGAAGAGGGAAGGCTGCATGATCCCGGTTTAAGGGAAAACTTTATCGAACGGATATTCGCACTTAGGCGCTGGCGCGAAGCCCTGGATGAAAAACGGAGCCTCGGGGGTCTGGTGGCGTTTCACACCCGTGAAAAGTTGCTGCTCATGGCCCACAGCCAGAAGCACTACCGGCAGATGGGGCGCCTGGTGGCTACGGGGAAAACCATGGCGGCAGCCCGCCTTTACGACGATTACGAAACTTCGTTGATGGAAGCCCTGCACCTGAAAGCCACCGTCTCCAAGCACACTAACGTGCTCATGCACATCCTGGGCTATTTCAAGAAACAACTGTCCGGCGACGAAAAACAGGAAGTGCTGAGCGTGATTGACAATTACCGCAGCGGTCATCTGCCGCTGATCGTTCCCGTAACCCTGCTGAACCATTTCGTGCGAAAGTACCGCCAGCCCTATTTATCCGATCAAACGTACCTGCAGCCGCACCCGCTGGAGCTGGCCCTGCGCAATCATGTTTAACGGCCGTACGCCGCAGATTCATCTATAGATCTCCATGCGCCCCGACATGGGTAGATCCACCTTGAGGAATAAAAATTTTTGTTGATAATTATTTTCCTTTAGTTATAATTCTTTCATATAACCCTTATTTCGGTGACGCGTACTGTCACCCGAGTCAGGTTTTCGTTCGTTTAACAACCCACCCCCCAAAAAACGACGAAGGAGGAAACGTTATGAATGAAGCCAGCAAATGCCCGGTAACGGGCGCAACGAGAAAACCCATTGCCGGCGGTGGCACCTCGAATCGGGACTGGTGGCCGAACCAGTTGAATCTCAAGATTCTTCACCAGCACTCCGACCTCGGCAATCCCATGGGCCGGACGTTCAACTACGCCGAAGAATTTAAGAAACTCGACCTGAAGGCCATCAAGGAGGACCTTTATAAGCTGATGACCGACTCCCAGGACTGGTGGCCGGCAGACTACGGTCACTATGGAGGACTTTTCATTCGCATGGCCTGGCATAGTGCCGGCACCTACCGCATGGGTGACGGCCGCGGGGGCGCCGGCTCCGGTAGCCAGCGCTTTGCGCCCCTGAACAGTTGGCCGGACAACGTGAACCTGGACAAGGCGCGCCGGCTGCTCTGGCCGATCAAACAAAAATATGGCCGCAAAATCTCCTGGGCTGACCTGATGATCCTGGCCGGCAACTGCTCGCTGGAATCCATGGGATTCAAGACCTTTGGTTTCGCCGGCGGCCGCGAGGACATCTGGGAGCCGGAAGAGGACGTCTACTGGGGCTCCGAAGAGGAATGGCTGGCGACGAGCGACAAGCCCAAGAGCCGTTACAGCGGCGACCGAGATCTGGAAAATCCCCTGGCGGCCGTGCAGATGGGACTGATCTACGTGAACCCGGAAGGCCCGGACGGGAATCCTGATCCCGTGGCCTCGGGCCGTGACGTCCGCGAAACCTTCGCACGCATGGCCATGAACGACGAGGAGACCGTTGCCCTCGTGGCCGGTGGGCACACCTTCGGCAAGTGTCACGGCGCCGGCGACGCGGCGCTGGTCGGCCCGGAGCCCGAAGCCGCACCCATCGAGGAGATGGGCCTGGGTTGGAAAAGCAGCCACGGCAGCGGCAAGGGCGGCGATACCATCGGCAGCGGGATCGAGGGCGCCTGGAAGCCCAACCCGACGAAATGGGATATGGGCTACCTGAAAGTGCTGTTCAAATACGATTGGGAACTGGTCAAAAGCCCGGCCGGCGCGAATCAGTGGCTGGCCAAGGATGTGGACGACGAGGACATGGTGGTCGATGCCCACGACCCGTCGAAAAAGCACCGTCCCATGATGACCACCGCGGACCTCTCCCTGAAGTTCGACTCCATCTACGAGCCCATCGCGCGGAACTACCTGGAAAATCCTGAAAAATTCGCCGATGCCTTTGCTCGGGCCTGGTTTAAGCTGACCCACCGGGACATGGGCCCCCGCTCGCGCTATCTCGGTGCCGAGGTTCCGGCCGAGGAGTTGATCTGGCAGGACCCGGTACCCGCCGCGGATCATGCGCTGATCGACGAAAAGGACATCGCCGACCTCAAGGCCAAGATTCTGGCCTCGGGCCTTTCGGTCTCCCAACTGGTTTCGACTGCCTGGGCCTCGGCGTCCACGTTCCGCGGCTCGGACATGCGCGGGGGTGCCAACGGAGCCCGCATCCGCCTCGCCCCGCAAAAGGACTGGAAAGTCAACCAGCCGCAGCAGCTCAAGTCGGTGCTGGAAACCCTTGAAGGCGTCCAAAAGGAATTCAACGGCGCGAAGTCCGGCGGGAAGAAGGTGTCCCTGGCCGATCTCATTGTATTGGGCGGATGCGCCGGGGTCGAGCAGGCCGCGAAGAATGCCGGTTTCGACGTGATCGTTCCTTTCACACCGGGCCGCACGGATGCGACCCCGGAGCAAACCGACGTGGAAGCCTTCAAGGTGCTCGAGCCGAAAGCAGACGGATTCCGCAACTATCTCAAAGCCAAGTACAGTGTATCGGCCGAAGAACTGCTGGTGGACAAGGCGCAGTTGCTGACGCTGACCGCGCCCGAGATGACGGTGCTCATCGGCGGCATGCGTGTTTTGAATGCCAACTTCGGGCAGTCCCCGCACGGCGTCTTCACTCAGCGGCCCGAGACGCTCACCAATGACTTCTTCGTGAATCTGCTGGACATGGGCACGGTGTGGAAGCCAACCGGCCAAGACGAAGATGTGTTCGAAGGTTTTGATCGTGCCAGCGGCGAACGCAAGTGGACCGGCACCCGCGTCGATCTCATCTTCGGTTCGAACTCCCAGCTGCGTGCTTTGGCAGAAGTCTATGGATGCGAGGACTCTAAAGAGAAGTTCGTCAATGACTTTGTCGCGGCTTGGAACAAGGTCATGAACCTGGACCGCTTCGATATCGTGTAACAGAATGACGCGGCCGATGAGCAGGCATCGCTGGAAAAAATGAAATAATGGTCTATAGTATAGGGAAAGGGGTCAACCGATCCCTTTCCCACCATCTTCAAGGAGGTTTTCATGGCAGAGAAGAAATTCAAACAGGTCTGCGGATGCAAACACTGCGGAAACGAAGCCGAAATGGAGATTACCTGTACACTGGAAGAGCAGAAAGCGGGCGACGCCAACCTCGAGCCTCACGTGGTGCCCAAAGAAAAGGGCAAAACGCGCGGCCATGCCGTGTGCAGTCACTGCGGCGGGGAGGCGGATATCTGGCTGGATGTCTGACTTTTCGGTAGGCCGAAAACGCTTGAGTAAGGGCAATCATCGTCAACCGTCAGTAGCCGTCGACAAACCGCCGTATAGCGGGTTTTTCATGCTCCTGCGGCGTTTTTTTCCAGCGTTGGGGATTTCTTTCCGGCGGAGGATGCTTTGCGGGTCCACATGCTTGCGGCCGAATATAAACCGCGTGCAATCCATCGCAAAATGGCCTATGATGGGTTTTATTGAGGCTGAAGCCCCCTCACATTTGTGCATCACCGGGTATCTATCCTGGATCTGATCTGACCGGACAACAATCAGATCTTCTGTTTCAGAAAGACATCCTGAGTCACTGCGCAAGAACCCCAATAAAGGAGAGTTTTTCCGATGGAAGGTCACATTAAGTGGTACGACGAGAAAAAGAAGTTCGGATTTGTCACCACCCAGGAAAACGAGGACATTTTCCTGCATGTCTCCGGCATTAAAGAGTATGGCCATTTCGGTCTGCAGCGCGATGACCGGGTGGAATTCGAAATCCGGGAAACCCCCAAAGGAAAGCAAGCCGTCAACCTGCGACCCATTCAATAACCCATTTTGCGGCATGCGTCACCAAGCCAGTGCCGGTGACGTTCCAAGAAGAGGGGTCACCCGGCAATGGGTGCCCCCTTTGTTCTTTTCACATCAAGCCACCTGTAACCTTCTGCCAAGGTGGTGAACACGCGAATATTTCCCCCGAGACTGACCGCAGTTTTTTCACCGAAACGATTGGGGTCTATGAGAGACTCATTCAGGACAAACGCAGCTTTGAGCCCTTGAAATTTTTCGGCGATTCGAGATCCATATTGAAACCGCTGCAAGGTGTCGAGCTGACCGGTTACATCGCGCGCATCGCAAAGTATCTTGGAGATATCCGCATTGCGGGCCTCATCGGGCACCTGTGAAAAAAAGAGCTGTATGGATACTAAAGATACGGGCTCGGCGAAAACGACGTGAACCAAGTCGGCTTCCACCCTGATTGTGAAACCGTCTGCCACCTTCGTCCTCCTTCCAACCATTTCATTTGCCGGATATAGACCCACCAACCTGCCGCGGTAATTCAATTTCGAATCGGCTGCCTTCGCCCGGCCGGCTGTTTACCGCAACCGTGCCGCCATGCTTCTGGACGATCTTGCGCGTAACGTAAAGCCCGATGCCGGTGCCTTGGCGGCCTTTGGTGGACGAGAACAGGTCGAAAACGGTTTTGGCTTTTTCGGGGCTCATGCCACCGCCGGTATCCTCGACGATGAAGGCAATGCGGTCCGGATGCACCTCGGTTAGAAAGTCGATGCGATGTTGGTCCGGCGCCGGACTTTCGATGCAGGCTTCCACGGCGTTGTCGATGATGTTGTACAGGGCGGTTCGAAGCAGATCCGCATCAATGGGCATCTCCACCGGCACATCGGAAATTTGGGGATTGAACTGGATATTGGCGCCCTTCACCTTGGTTGCCACGTTGGCTGCCACATCCCCGGCAAATTGCTGAATGTCGGTCGGGACCGGATGAATATCCCGCTCCTTGGCGTAGTAGAGAATGTCCGTGACCAGTTTTCGGATGCGCTCGGTCATGAGACGGACCGTGTCCAACCCCTCCTCGATGCGCGCCGGTCGGTCGCGGTAAAAACCGGAATCGATCATGTACACACCGGCGTCCAGTCCGGTCAGGCTGCCTTTCAGATCGTGGGACAGGGTGCTGACCATCAACCCCAGATTGGCCAGATTGGTTTGCAGCTTGCGCAGTTGGGTCACGTCGGCAAAAATCGCCAGCACCTGGATCAGTTTCCCGGTGGCCGTCTTGATCGGCGAAGTCCAGGCCATTACATTGGTTTTCATCCCTTCGTTGTTGGTCAGCACCATGTCTCCCTGATGTGCCTCGCCGCTGCGCACGGTCAGCGAGATGGGGTCCCGATAGGCCGGAAAAATGCCCGGCCGGAATACGTCGAAAAACAGCCGGCCGGTGTGATCGCCGTAGTTCTCCCTGAAAGCGCGATTGGCCGCGTTGATGCGAAATCGTCGGTCCAGCACCACGATGCTGGACGGCACTGCGTTGAAAAGCTGTTCGTAGCGCTGGTGGGTCCGGCGGCTCTCTGCTGCCAGCCGTTCGATCTCCTTGGTGCCGGCAAAAATTTCGATGACCAGGTCGATGTTGCCGTCGTTGTCGTAGATCGGCGCCGTATGCACCGTTACAGGAACCCGGGCGCCGCTGGCGTAGCGGACCAGTGCCCGCGTTTTCATTACGCTTTCGTGGCGCAGGGTCCGGCCTACGGGGCAGCCGTTGCGGGTAGCCCGGCGGCCCGCATAGATCCCCCAACTGTTCTGGTAGAGCCGATTGCCCAGGTAGCGGTTGTAAATGCCGTTGGCGGCCAGCAGCGTGCACTGTTTGTCATGGATGGAGACAAAATAGGGCAGTTCGTTGAAATAACGCATGCCTCCCTGGGCATCGCTGGCGACCTGGCTGATGAAGGCCGACATTTTTTCCACGATCTGGCGCACGGCCAGAAAACGCTCGGTTTCGACGGTGGCCTGCAAGCGCTCCCGATCTCGGGCTTCCGGATTGTCGGAAAGAGAGCGAATTTGCCTGCGCATGTGCACAACTTTTTCCATGCGCCGCAGCACGACCGACAGCATTGGGGCAGCCGCCGGCAAAACGATGAACTCGTCGGCTCGATATTTGAAGTCCGCGACGGCGGCTTCCAGTTTCCCGGTGGTGGTCACCAGGATCTGAACCTCTTTGTCCTGCAGACGGATGCCGTCCACCAGCGCCAAGGCGTCATGGACCCCGTCGCCGACAACCACCCAGGCCGGCTGCATGGTTTCGAATTTCCGGAGTCCCTCGGCACCGCTGTGCACCAAAACCACGCCATAGTCCAGGGCCGCCAGTGCCGGCGCCAGCGTCTGCTCATAAGGGGCATCGTCGATAACAAGAACAGGTTCTTTGACCATGGAGCGTCCGTCAGATCCTCTCATACGGTTTTAACGATTTTCATCCATACCTCTTCACCGTGATCTTTTTTCAAGGTGCTTTTTCTAAACCGAAGGCTTCCGAAGCACAACATTTATTGAAAAAAAATCAGGGCCCGGGGAAAACAGGCAAAAGCCGCTCCCCGGACCCTGACATGTGCTCAACAGTATTTCAGGCAGTCTGAATGGCTGTCGAATCCGACCCTTCCCTATTTCAGTTTTTGCAGTGCCTGCTCGGCCGCAATCGTAATCGGTTCCGCACTGGGCTCCGATGAAATATCCGGATTGCAGGCGGAAGTAAACGTGGTCAGGTCGCCGATGGTCTTTTTGCCGAGAATGAAGGCGCTGACCGCATCGATCTCCCTGGCGGGGCCGATTGTATGGCTTACGATCTGGCCGCCGATCAGCACCTGGCTTTCGCGTTCGAACACCAGTTTGATTTTCCAGGGCTGCATTCCCGGGATCATGCCGTGTTTGCTGCGGGAATCGACAACGGCGCTGACGGTCTCGATACCATGGCGCCGGGCATCGGTTTCGGTGAGACCGGTGGCGGTGACCACCAGGTCGAAAACCTGGCACCCGCCGGCATTGAGCACGCCGGGGAACTTGATGTCGTAACCGGCCAGCCGCTTGGCCGCCAGGCGCCCCTGCATCACCGCCGGTCCCCTCAGCCGCCCGCCTTCGGGCTTGCCGGTGACAAAATTGATCTTCTCCACGCAGTCTCCGCCGGCCAAGATGTCGGGATCGGAGGTCTCCTGAAAAGCGTTGACCTTGATGCCGAAATCGCCCATTTCAAGGCCGATGGACTCGGCCAGCTCGGTATTCGGCCGCACTCCCACATTGACAAACACCATATCCGCCTCGAGCGTTTCGCCGGAATCAAGCTGCACACCGGTGACCGTGCCGTTGCTGCCGACGATCCGGCTGACCTTTTTGCCGGTCAACAGGGTCAGCCCCTTTTCCTTGAGGTAGTCGGCCACCGGTGCGGCCATATCCGCATCCAGCATCAGCGGCAGGGGGCGGTCCATCAACTCTACGATGGTCACCGGCTTGCCGCCATGGGCCAGCGATGCGAAAAGCGAGGCAACTTCCAGGCTGATGAACCCCGCTCCGATGAAAACCAGATGACGGGGATTTTTCTCGGCCATGTAGGTCCGGATTTTCTCCGCGTCTTCAAGGCCGCGCAGGGCCAGGACCCCTTTCAGGTCGATCCCTTCGATGGGAGGGATCATGGATTTGGCGCCCATCCCTAAAAAGAGCTTGTCGTAGTCAAGCTCACGGCCATCGGACAGGTGGACCTTTTTTTGGGCGGCATCGACGCGGGTGACCGCTTCGACGATGATATGAATACCCGGACCTTCAAGCATCTTGTCGGGTACCACGATGGATTCGGGCGCGGCCAGACCGGCCACGACATGGGGCAGGGCTCAACGGACGATAAAACAGGGTTCTTTGCGAATGACGGTTACGTCCACATCCGGCATCAACTTCTTGGCCATCATGGCCGCCGGCCCCCCGGCCCCGCTGCAACCTACAATGACGAGCTTTTCACCTTTTTTCATGACGACTCCATAAATTGGGGTTAATAGAACATGAAAAACGGGATCCAGAACCTACCGGTCAATCAAACCGATCTTTCTAGAAATTGCAAGCATATCCTCAAAAATCATACGTTGAAGCGAAAGTTGATGATGTCCCCATCCTGCACCGTGTAGGTTTTGCCCTCCAGACGCACGGTCCCCTTCTTGCGGGCCTCGGCATAGGTCCCGGCATCCATGAGGTCATCGTAGGCCAGCACTTCGGCCCGGATAAAGCCTTTCTTGATGTCCGAGTGAATCACCTCGGCGGCATCGACGGCGGCCGTTTCACGGGGGATGGTCCAGGCCCGCACCTCGTCCTCGCCCACCGTGAAAAACGAGATCAGCCCCATCAGTTCGTAGGAGTGCTGGATCACCCGGTCGGTGGCCGAGGCGCTGATGTTGAACTCGGCCAGAAATTCGTCGGCCTCTTCATCGGACATCTGGGCCAGTTCCTGCTCAAGCTTGGCCCGGATCACCAGGCAGGTCTCTTCTTCGGGCAGCCGTTCGGCGTCGGGCAGCGCATCGTCCTCATCGTCGTTGTTGAGCAGGATCAGCATGGGCTTGGCGGACAGAAACGCGAAGCCGCGCAGCACTTTAGCCGCGACAATATCGGCAAACCGACGCAGCGGAATCTCCTGGTCCAGGGCCTTCTTGCAGCGATCGAGCAGGTCCATCTCCTCGGGATCGGGCTTCTTGCCCCGGCGTGCGTCCAATGCCAGACGCTCCAGCCGTTTTTCAACCACCACCAGGTCGGAAATGATCAACTCCTGGTCGATCGCCGTCACATCCGCTTTTGGATCTGGATCGTCAAGCCCGTAGCCGCTGAAATTGCGCACCGTGTGAATCAGGGCGTCGCAGTCGCGCACCTGGGTCCAGATGCTCTGGTCTTTTTGGGCACCGGCGCCGTGATCCCCCTTGCCGGGGAGAAAATACTCCACCCGTGCAAAGATGGTCTTGCGCGGGTTGTACATCTCGCTCAGGACGTCGACCCGCCGGTCCGGCACGGTGATCGTGCCGATGCGGCTCTCCTGGCGGTTGCCGTCAGCGGCGACGCTGCGGGTCAATGCTTCGAACACGGTGGCCTTGCCTGACTGGGGCAGACCGATAATGCCGAGTCTCATCGTCTTTTCACTCCTTGTCCTCCCTTGCGGTCGGAGGATATTTTATGGTTGGAAAGGACATGTATGGTAATTTTTTACGGATACGTCAACACTTTGTCCGGAGCCATCAGTCGTTCAGCTCAATTTTCTCTTGACCCCTGCACCAAAACGTCCTAACGATTGAACCGTTTATTAGGTGCTCTGTAGAGCTTGAAAGGGAACTCCGTGAGAATCGGAGACAGGCCCGCTGCTGTAATCGGGGACGAAATTCGCCTTATACCACTGTTTTCAAGCGGAAATGGGAAGGTGCGAAGAGTAGGATGATCCGAGAGTCAGAAGACCTGCCTGATGAATAGAGCGACAACGTCGTTGACGGAAGTGTGCTCGGCCCATGTCTGCGGATAAAACAGGGATATCCCGGATTGATCTCAGATCGATCCGGGATATTTTTTTCTGTGGGTTCTGCGGGTACGACTGCTTCTACCGGTATTGCCGAAACTCTCTTCGTTTTTTCCCTTGATGGCTCCGGAAGCATTTCACAAACCATGTGTTTTACAAGAAAGGGAGAAAACAATGAAAACCAGGTTGATGTCCGTTGTCGTCGTCGTTACGCTGATTCTGTTCACCGCAGTTGCCGGTTTTGCTTCCGGCGGTCACGGCCACAAGGCCCCCAAGAAAGTGGGTATCCTGCTGGTGGCCTTCGGATCGAGCGAGGCATCGGCGCAAGTCTCCTTCGACAAGCTCGATGCAAAGGTCAAGCAGAAGTATCCCGAGATTCCCGTTCGATGGGCGTTTACGTCCCATATCATCCGGGAAAAACTCGCCGGCCAGGGCAAACATTTCGACTCTCCGGAAGTCGCTCTGGCAAGGATGCTGGATGAAAAGTTCACCCATGTCGCGGTGCAGTCGCTGCACACCATCGGCGGAGCCGAGTACCACGACCTGCGCAAAACCGTCGGCGGATTCAAGGCGATGGGTGGATTCCAGAAAATCATTTTAGGGTACCCTTTGATGTCCACGCAGGAAGACATGGAGAAAATCGTCGATGCATTGATCGACATCATCCCCGAAAAACGCAAAAAAGACGAGGCCGTCGTTTTGATGGGACATGGCACGCATCATCCCTCCAATGCGTTTTACGCGGCCCTGATGTTTCAACTGCAGCTTAAAGACCCCAATATCATCGTGGGAACCGTCGAAGGGTATCCGGGGATCGATCTGGTGCAGGACCTGATCCTCGCAAAGAAAATCAAGAGGGTTTGGTTGATGCCGTTCATGTCCGTGGCCGGCGACCATGCCAAAAACGACATGGCAGGAGACGAAGCGGATTCCTGGAAATCGATTCTGACCCAGGCGGGAATCCAATGTATACCGGTTCTCAAGGGAACGGCCGAATACGACAGCTTTGCCGATATCTGGGTCAGCCACATCGAAGGACCGCTCAGCCATTTTTAGTCCGATGCTGATCCGGCGGTTCGACCGGGATTGAAATGGTCCGCCCATGACCGAGAAAAGAGAAACCACAACTACCGTTCGACGGGGCCGGCGTCTGCCTTTGGCGGGGGTGGTCCTTTTCATGACGGTTCTGCTTGTTGCGGTCATCGTCATTTCAACCGGCTCGGGCTTCGTTCGCATTCCGCTTCCGGATGTCGCCCGGATTATCGCCGCGCAATTGACGGGGCTGGAGGGTCTGGCTGCCCGGCTGGACCCTCTGGCGCCGGTGGTGGTCATGGATGTTCGCCTGCCGCGCATCCTCACCGCCGCCCTGGTGGGCAGCGGGTTGGCCATCTCCGGCGCAGTGTTTCAGGGCATTTTGCTCAATCCACTGGCCGATCCATACACCCTCGGGGTTTCTGCCGGGGCTGCCTTCGGCGCCTCTGTCGCCCTGTTGATCGACTTTACCCTGCTGGGCCCCTGGTCGGTGCCGGCTTTTGCGTTTTGCGGCGCCCTGGCCACGCTCATGGCGGTCATCTATCTGACCGCCAGCAGTGGGGATTTTTCTTCCGGCGCCCTGATTCTTTCCGGAATCATCGTTGCGGCCATTTTGTCCGCGGGCGTCAGCTTCATCAAATACCTGGCCGATGAACAGGTCGGCATCATCATCTTCTGGCTCATGGGAAGCTTTGCATCCAAAACCTGGGCCGAGGTGGGATTGACGGCAACGGCGGTGATTCCGGGGTTGATCGTTTTTCTCTTCTTCAGTCGGGACCTCAACCTGCTGGCACTGGGCAGCAGAACAGCCGGATCGCTGGGGGTGGCCACGCGAAAAATCTCCCTGATCCTGTTGGTTGCAGCCTCTTTGATATCGGCGGTGTGTGTGGCCGTCTCCGGAATCATCGGATTCGTCGGCCTGCTGGTGCCGCACATGGTCCGGTTTGTCACCGGGCCGGACAACCGGCGCCTGCTACCGGTGTCGGCCCTGGTGGGTGCCATTCTCCTGCTGGCGGCGGATACGGTGACCCGGGCGGTTCTGCCCCAGGAAGTGCCCATCGGCGTCATCACCGCGCTCATCGGTGGTCCGGTGTTCTGTTATATCTATCGCAAACGGCAGACACGGGAGGTCCGATAGGCATGGCGCTATACGACCTGGACCGCATCGAATTCGCCTATGGGCCCAAAACCGTCATCGCCGATCTGTCGTTGACCATCGAAGGTGGCCATTTCTATGGCATCATCGGTCCCAACGGCAGCGGGAAATCCACGCTGATTGACCTTCTCGCCGGCCATCTGAAGGCCGACGCCGGCAGCATCCGATTCGATGGACGCCCCCTTGCCGCATACTCGCGCAAAGATCTGGCCCGCAGGATCGCACTGGTTCCGCAGGACTTTCGCATCAATTTTCCCTACACCTGCCGGGAAATCGTCATGATGGGACGCTATCCGCATATCCCGCGGTTTACCCGTCCCGGCGCTGACGATCTGGCCACCGTCGACAGCATTTTCAAGGAGGCCGACCTGCTGGGCTTCGAAAATCGTCCGATCAACCAGTTGAGCGGCGGCGAACGCCAGCGGGTCATCTTCGCCCGCAGCCTGGCGCAAACCACGGATGTACTGCTTCTGGACGAAGCCACCTCCAACCTGGACATGCGGCATACGGTGCAGCTGCTGAATCTGGCATCCCGGCGGGTAAGCGATCGCACCACGGTCATTGCCGTGCTCCAGGACGTCAACCTGGCCGCCATGTACTGCGATCGGCTGGTTTGCATGCGAAAAGGAGAAATCTTTGCCAGCGGTCCGCTGGAATCCGTGTTAAATCCGGAAACACTGAAGACCGTTTTCAAAGTCGATACCCAGGTCTTTCCCAGTGCGTTTACCGGATCCTTGCAGGTGTCTTTCAGCAAGGAGGTTCAATCATGAACGGCCGGCGGTTTCTATTTTTCCTTGTCCTGTCATTGGTGATCCTTTTGCCGACGGCTGGATTGGGCGTCACCGAACTGGTCCTTGACGGCTATACGATCACAGACGCCAACGGGCGCCGCATCACGGTCACAAAACCGTTCGAGCGCATCATCTCTCTCTACGGAGCCCACACCGAGAACCTATTCGAACTGGGTGCGGGCGGCCAGGTTGTCGGCGTGCCCCGCCATGCGGACTGGCCGGCGGCCGCCAGGAGCAAACCGGTCCACTCCTACCATGACGACGTCGAACGTTTTTTAGCGGCCCGCCCCGACTTGGTGCTCATCCGCCCCATGATCGACCGGGGCTACAGCCGGCTTGTCAGGCGACTGGAAGCCAATGGCATCGTGGTGGCCTCCCTGCAGCCCTCCTCTATTGAGCAGATGTTTGTCTACTGGCGGATTTTAGGGGTTCTGGCCGGCCGGAAGCCGGCGGCGGAGGAAATGGTAAGCCGGTTCAAAAAATCCGTCCGGCGCATTCGGATACAAACGGACCGGATCACGAACAAAAAGCGGGTCTACTTCGAAGCCATTCACGACCGCATGCGCACCTTTTCGCCTTCGGCCATGCCGATATTCGTTCTGGAAACAGCCGGTGGAATCAACGTGGCCGGCGATGCCGTGCCCCGAAGAGGCACCAATATCGCCGATTACGGCAAGGAGCGGATCCTTTCCCGCGGCAGGGAGATCGATGTCTATTTGGCCCAGTTCGGCCCCATGAACCGCCCCACCGTGGAATCGATCAAAGCCGAGCCGGGCTACGATCTGATTCGGGCGGTGCAACGAAATTCAATTTTTGTTATCGACGAAAAACTGGTATCAAGACCCACCATGCGATTGCTGGCCGGCATCTGCCGGATCGGCAAGATGCTCTACCCCGATTATTTCATCGCGGGGGAGCTTGAGGCAGCCTGCTTGCCGCTGCCGGACGGTAGGGTCGGCAACGCTTTCATGAAAGAAGAACGACCATGACGACAACAGGAACACTTTTCGGCATCGGGGTCGGTCCCGGTGATCCCGAACTGATCCCACTCAAAGCCATCCGTGTTCTGGAGAAGATGGAGGTGGTCTTTACCGCATCCTCGACCAAGAACGACTATTCCCTGGCCGTCGATATCGCACGGGCCTATATTCCGGAAAACGCGGCCATCGTGGATCTCCGGTTCCCCATGAGCAAAGACAGGTCAGTCATGGAAAAGGCCTGGGAAGAGAACGCGGGCCGTGTCGCCGCCGTGCTGGAAGCAGGCCGGAGTGCGGCATTTTTGACTGTCGGCGACCCGCTGACCTATTCCACCTATGGCTATGTCCTGCGGCATTTAAGGATCGGCTGGCCCCATCTGGCCGTTACCACCATTCCGGGTATCACGGCCTACCAGGCCGCTGCGGCCGCCACCAACCAGTCCCTGGTGGAAGGGGAAGAAGCCCTTCTGATCCTTTCCGGGGTGAACGGCGGCGAGCGATTTCAATCCCTTGCCCAGAAACCGGACAACGTCGTTTTCATGAAAGCCTATCGCAACGTAGACGGCATCTGCCGCGCCCTGGAGGAAGCCGACCGGCTGGACACCAGTGTGGCCGTGGCCAACTGTTCCCGGAAAGACGAAACGATTTATCGGGATTTGAAGACATTGCGTGAAGAACGCCCCAACTACTGGACCCTGATCATTTCCAGGCAAAAGCGGCATGCGTCGACGGAAGGATAATTCATCCCTTCGTCGGCTGGGCATTGCGCTGGTTCTCTCCATGGCCATGCTGCTGGCCGGCACGCTGTTTTTCGAGTCGGTCCAATGGGACACGGTCTTCCGGCGCATGCTGTTCCCCCTGGTCCGCCTGCTGGCGTTCATCACCCTGGGCCTGGCCGTCGGCCAGATGATCGAAGCGACCGGATGGACCGGCAAAATCGGCAAGCTCGGCGCGCCACTGTTTCGATTCGCCCGGCTGGGACCGCAATGCAGTGCCGCTTTCAGCACCGCATTCTTCTCGGGGACGGCGGCTAATGCCATGCTCTACGAATTCTGGCAGGATGGGAAGATCAGCCGCCAGCAGTTGATTCTGACCAACCTGGCGAACCAGTTGCCGGCTTTTTTTCTGCATTTGCCGACCACGGTGTTCATCGTTCTGCCGCTCACCGGCTGGGCCGGTGGGCTCTATTTTATCCTGACGTTCCTGGCGGCCCTGATCCGGTTGGCAGCGGTTTTGTTGTGGGGCCGATTTCGGCAGATCTTCGATAGCCAGGCCTGGAGCCAGGAGAACTCTGCCCCGCTGTCCAAGGATAAACGCCGGGGAATCTTGAAGGCCATCGGCGAAAAACTGCCGGGACGTCTGACCACGGTAGCCACGTATGTCGTGCCCATTTACATTGCAGTGTTCCTGCTCAACAGCGCCGGGGTGTTCGACTGGACACGCCAGTGGCTGGCCCATTGGGTTTCCGACCGTTTCGTCCCCGTGGAGGCCCTTTCGCTGGTGGTGCTGAGTTTTGCGGCCGAGTTCACCTCCGGTTTCGCCGCGGCCGGCGCCATGCTGCAAGAAGGCGTCATCACGTCCAAACAGGCGGTCATGGCACTGCTGGTCGGCAACGTGGTGGCCTTTCCCATTCGAGCCCTGCGTCACCAGTTGCCGCGTCTCATGGGGATTTTCGCTCCCAGGCTGGGGTTGCAGATTTTGCTGCTGGGCCAGGGTTTCAGAATTGTCAGTCTGATCCTGGTCGGTGGAGCGTATTATTTTTTGTTCTGAACGTTCATCCAAAGACGGGAGGCCGTCATTCAACCACCCAAAGGACTTGTAATCGCCGCGACCCACAGCGGCGCGGGGAAAACCACCCTGACCCTGGGCCTCATGGCCGCCCTGCGCCGCCGGGGACTGGCCGTCGCGCCGTTCAAGGTGGGCCCCGACTTTATCGATCCGGGGCATCACACGGTCGTGGCCGGCCGCGAGAGCCGCAATCTGGACGGCTGGATGCTGGACCGCGCCGCCAACCAGGCAATTTTTCAGCGCCACACCCAAGGGTGCGATGTCGCCGTTGTGGAGGGCGTCATGGGACTGTTCGACGGCTTCAGCGGCACCGACGAGGCGGGATCGACCGCGCAGATGGCCAAATGGCTGGACCTGCCGGTGCTCCTGGTGGTCAACGCCGCCAGCATGGCCCGCAGTGCGGCGGCCCTGGTGCAGGGATTCGAACGGTTCGATCCCGGCCTCCGGTTCGCCGGCCTGGTGTTCAACAATCTCGGAAGCGACACGCATCTGCGCTATCTGAAAGATGCGGTGGACGCCTGCGTGAAGATGCCGCTGATGGGCGGCCTGCTGCGCAACGATCAACTCGAGATGCCGGAGCGGCACCTGGGGCTGACCACGGCGGACGACCGTCCGCTGACGGAAAAGCAGCTGGATCGGCTTGCCGATCACATCGAAGCCGGCCTGGAGCTGGATCGCCTTTTGGAGACGCTGCCGGAGATTCGGGCAGCCGGGGAACGACCGCTGCCTGCAGATCGATTATCTGTAGACCGGGCGGCGCCGGTCCGGGCCAGGCTGGGCATTGCCCGGGACCGGGCATTTTGCTTCTACTATACGGACAACCTCGATCTGCTGGCCGCGGCCGGCCTGGAACTGGTCCCGTTTTCCCCATTGGAGGACCGGCATCTTCCCGAGGATCTGGATGGAATTTACATCGGCGGCGGGTATCCGGAACTGCACGCCGAACGGCTGTCGCAAAATCAGGGCATGCGTGAGGCCATTTATCGATCCAGCCGGAAGGGCATGCCCATTTATGCCGAGTGCGGTGGCTTTATGTATTTGTGCCGGGACCTGCGGGACACGGAAAACCGGGTGCATCCCATGTGCAACTGCTTTGCCTTTCGATCCCGCATGCATACCAGGCTTCGCACCCTGGGATACCGCGAGGTCTGCTTCGAGCGCGACAGTATTTTGGGCAAAACCGGCCAGGTGGTGCGCGGCCATGAATTTCACTACTCGGATCTGGACGACGCCGATTCGGACCGGGAAACGATCTCGGTCTATTCGGCCGCTTCTCGCCGCAACGATGGACGCAAATCGAAAGGATACCTTGTCAACCGGACCCTGGGAAGCTATATCCACCTGCATTTCCAAAGTCTGCCGGCGTGCGCCCGATCGTTTGCCGACGCCTGCCGAAAATACCGAAAGTCGAGGAGAGCCGCGGATGAAGCCCCATGAGATCGAACAAAAGAGTTTTGCCATTATCGATGAAGAGGCCGGCGATCACGGATACCCGGCGGATCATTGGCCCATCGTGCGCCGCATGATTCATACAACGGCGGATTTCGAGTACATCCAAGACACCCGCATTCACCCGGAGGCAGTAACGGCGGGCATCGGCGCCATCCGCAGCGGAAGCGCGATTTTCACCGACACCAACATGGCCCGCGTCGGTATCCGGCAGAACCAGCTCGAACCGTTCGGGGGGCAGGTTCATTGCCTCATGGCGGACGAACGGATCGCCCGGCTGGCCGCCGACAAAGGAATCACCCGGGCAAAGGCGGCCGTGGATGCCGTGGCCGACCAGCTGGACAACGGCATCTACGTCGTGGGCAATGCTCCCACGGCGCTGTTGCGGCTGATCGAACTGATCCGGCAGGGCAGGACCCGCCCGGCGCTGGTGGTCGGCCTGCCCGTCGGGTTTGTCAATGCGGCGGAATCCAAGGCTGAATTGCTGCACCTGGACACGCCCTATATCACCAACGTCGGCCGCAAAGGCGGTTCCAACGTGGCCGCCGCCGTGGTCAATGCCCTGATCGTCCAGGCCCGGTCAGACGGTTGATGCATGGGGCGCAAGCGGCAAAAACATCTGCGCAGCGGTTTTACCACCGGCACCGCGGCCGCGGCGGCCACCAAGGCGGCCCTGCTTTTTCTCTTGGACGGCCAGGCGCCGTCATCGGTCCGGGTGGCGCTGCTCAACGGCGATGCCCTGGACATCGCGGTCCATGCCTGCGAGCGGATCGACGAGGAATCGGTGGTCTGCTCGGTCATCAAGGATGCCGGTGACGATCCGGACATCACCCACGGGGCTGAAATCGCCGCCCGGGTGAGCTGGCGGGCAACAACAGCCGATCCATCGGTCGTCATTTCGGGCGGCAACGGGGTGGGCAAGGTCACCAAACCGGGGCTGGAGGTGCCGCCCGGGCAGCCGGCCATCAATCCGGGCCCGCGAAAAATGATCCGACAATCGGCGCTGGAAGCCATGCAGTCGCATCGACGGCCGGGGTTCGTGGAGACGGTCATCGAGATTCCCGAGGGCGAAGAACTGGCACGCAACACGCTCAACGCCAGGCTGGGAATCATTGGCGGTATTTCGATCCTGGGCACCACCGGCATCGTCCGTCCCATGTCCCACGACGCCTATGTGGCCACCATCCGCTCGGCGCTGTCGGTGGCGCGGGCATCCGGCCTGAACCAGGTTGTATTTACTACCGGGCGCAGGACCGAACGCTTCGCCCAGAATCTATGGCCCCGGTTTCCGGAGGAGAGTTTCGTGCAGATCGGCGATTTTTTTGCGCGCTCCATGGCCATGGCCGTCGAGCACGGCTTCGAAACGGTGAACCTTGCGATCATGTTCGGAAAGGCGGTCAAAATGGCCCAGAAAATCCCCCACACCCACGCGAGTTCGGCGCGCATGACCCTGGAGGCATTGGCGCGCTGGGCGAAAGAACGCACCGGCGACAGCGGTCTTGCCGGACGGATTGCCGAAGCCAATACCGCCCGGCATGCATTCGAGTATATCAAAGACGACCATCCCGGCGTCATCGAGAAGGTCGGTCGGGAAGTGGTTCGGGCGGCCGACCATTTTGCCGGCGGAAAAATCCGGGTGGGCGCGGTCATCTTCGATTTCGACGGCGGGCTCAAATTCAAGGCGGTCCGATGAAAAAGGTAACGATTGTCGGCATGGGACTTTCGGCGCGGGATGTGACCGCGGAGCAATTGGATGTCATCCGGTCCGCAGATATTCTCATGGGAGGAAAGCGCCACCTGGATCAGTTCGGCGATCTTCCCATGAGAAAAAAGACCATCACCTCCCGAATCGACGAAGCCATGGCGTTCATCATCGAGCAGAGAAAATCCGCCAGCATCGTGGTTCTGGCGTCGGGCGATCCTCTGTTTTATGGAATCGGTGCCCGCATCGCCCGGGAGCTGGGTCCCGACCAGGTGGTCATCTTCCCCAACATCACCTCCATTGCCGCCGCCTTTGCCCGCATTGGCCGACCCTGGAGCGATGCGGCGGTGGTCAGTCTGCACGGCAGGAACCACAAGCACCGACTGATAGAGGAAGTAAAGCGCAACAAATCGGTGGCGGTTCTCACGGACGCCCGACATTCACCCCGATGGCTGGCGCAATGGCTCATGGGCAAGGGCGTGAAGCATACAGCCATGACCGTTTTCGAGAAAATGGGATCGGCCGAGGAAGCCCTTCACCGTTGCAGCCTGCAGCAGGCCGCGCAAATGGACTTCGTCCAGCCCAACGTGGTGATTCTCGAACTCGAACCGGGAAACGCCTCGTGCGGCGACCTGACCCTGGGGATGGCCGATGACGCCTTTTCGCACGAAAACGGCCTGATCACCAAAATGGAGGTGCGGGCCGTGACCCTGGCCAAGCTACGGCTGAAGCCCGGCCTGACCCTCTGGGACCTGGGCGCCGGAAGCGGTTCCGTGGGTATCGAGGCATCGACGCTGATCGGTCCGGGCCGGATCATCGCCGTTGAAAAGCGGGCCGCGCGGCTGGCACAGATCCGCGAAAATGCCGAGCGCTACGGCGTCTATAATCTCGATGCCGTTCAGTGCACCCTGCCCGAAGGGCTTGCGGATTTGCCAGCACCGGATCGGATCTTCATCGGCGGCGGTGGCCGGGAACTGGCGGCCATCATCGCGGTCAGTGCCCAACTTCTCCGGCCCGAGGGCGTGGTGGTGGTCAACACCGTGCTGGCGGACAACCTGTGCCGGGCGCTGGATGCCCTTAAAGCTGCCGACATGTCGACGGAAGTGGTTCAACTGCAGGTCAGCCGGAGCAAGGCCATGCCGTGGAGCCGGCGGTTCGAGGCCCTAAACCCGGTCTGGATCATTTCCGGTACCCGGTTTTCATCAAAAGAAGAAAGCGAAAAAGCAGAACCATGAGCACCACCCGACACCCCATAATCTTCTGCGGCGCCGGCCCCGGCGACCCCGATCTGATTACCGTCAAAGGCATGCGGGCCCTGCAGTCGGCGGACCTGGTTCTCTATGCCGGCTCGCTCGTTCCAGAAGCGGTTCTTACCTGGGCGCCCGAAACGGCGCGGCGGATCAGTAGCGCCGGCATGAACCTCGATCAAATCGTGGCCGCGATGGCCGACGCCTTTCTCGACGGCCAACAGGTGGTCCGGCTGCACACGGGCGATCCCAGTTTATATGGGGCCATTCGGGAACAGATGGTCATGCTGGAAAAGAAAAAAATCCCCTATCGGGTGATTCCCGGTGTGACCGCCGCCTTTGCCGCGGCGGCAGCCCTGGGGATCGAATACACGGTTCCCGAAAAAACCCAGACGCTGATTTTAACCCGTATGGCCGGGCGTACACCGGTTCCAGAGTCCGAGAACCTGGCCTCCCTGGCCCGGCACGGGGCCTCTCTGGTGATCTACCTGAGCACGGGTCTGATCGAATCGGTTTCCGGTATTCTATCCGACGCTTACGATCCCGAGGCACCCTGCGCTTTGGCCTACCGCGTCAGCCATCCCGAGGAGAAGATCGTCCGGACGCAGGTGGGAAAGCTGGCCACGGAGGCACGGGACGCCGGGATCAACCGACTGGCCGTGATTATGGTTGGCCCGGCCCTGGCGCAGCCCTCGGCGGAAGAGACGCTGCGCTCCAAACTTTACGATGAGAAGTTTGCCCATGGCTACCGACCCCATTGAGAAAATCGCGGTGTGGACATTGACCGCCCAGGGGTTGGCGCTTGCCCGCAGAATCCAGCAGCACCGGGCGGTCGAAGTGTTTGCTTCCCAGCGGCTGACCGACGAATCGACTGCCGGAGACCTTTCGCCTTTCGAACGGCTGGCGGACGCGCTGGCCCAGCAGTTCAACCGCTATACGGGGCACATCTTTATCATGGCCACGGGAATTGTCGTTCGCTGCATTGTGCCGTTGCTGCGGCATAAGACGTTCGACCCGGCCGTGGCGGTGATGGACGACCGCGGGCGGTTTGTCGTCAGCCTGGTTTCCGGGCACCTGGGCGGCGCCAATCGACTCACCCGGCAGGTGGCCGAACTTCTCGAGGCCACACCGGTGATCACCACGGCCACCGATGTCAACGAAAAGCCGGCCATCGACATCCTGGCGCAGGAACAGGGCCTTGCCATCGAGAACCCGGAGGCAATTAAAACCGTGAATATGGCCATTCTGGACGGCACGCCCATCGGGGTCTACGATCCGGGCGATTGGCTGCATCGCCGGTTGCCCGAGGCTTTTTCTTTATCCCAAGACCAACTGAACGAACGTCTGCCCCCATCAGTTTCGGCCTGCGTCTGGATTGACGACACCATCGGAGATATCCCTTCCGATTTTCTCGTCCTGCGGCCGCCTTCCCTCGTGGCCGGTATCGGATGCAATCGTCACACACCGGCCCAAGAGATCGGCGAGTTTCTTCTCAACGTGATGGAAGACTTTGGTCTGGCTCTGAAAAGTCTGACAGCCATCGCTTCCATCGATCTCAAATCCGACGAAATCGGTTTGTGTGAAATTGCGGAGAAAATGAATCTTCCGCTGCAATTTTTTTCGAAAGACGAACTGGCCCGGGTCGAAAGCGTGCCCACGCCTTCGTCCCTGGTGGCCAAACACATAGGAGTACCCAGCGTATGCGAAGCAGCAGCCATTCTGGCCAGCCGGAACGGTCAACTGATCGTTCCCAAGCACAACACCCGCAACGTGACCGTGGCCATTGCCCGAATGGCCTGTACATCGTCGGCATCGGCCCCGGCGACGCAGCCCATCTATCCCAACGCGCCCGAGAAGTCCTGACGGGAGCCGATGTCATTGCCGGCTACGGCACCTATATCGACCTGATCCGTCCGCTGGTAGCAAACAAGGCGATCATCAGCACCGGCATGACCAGGGAAGTGGAGCGGGTGGCGGCGGCCATCGACGCGGCCTGCCTCGGAAAGTCCGTTGCCCTGGTATCCAGCGGCGACCCCGGAATTTATGCCATGGCGGGACTGGCCCTGGAGATGTGCGAGGCCCGCCGGGTGGCGGCGGTGCCGTCCTGGACGGCAGCAAACGGGGATAGCGATGAAACGGGCAGCCTTCGTGTGGAGGTGGTCCCTGGGATTCCGGCACTGTGTGCCGGAGC
This sequence comes from Desulfosarcina widdelii, assembly GCF_009688965.1. GTDB lineage: Bacteria > Desulfobacterota > Desulfobacteria > Desulfobacterales > Desulfosarcinaceae > Desulfosarcina > Desulfosarcina widdelii. The sequence goes on from NZ_AP021875.1 coordinate 3,639,612, forward strand.
CGCGCTGCTGGGGGCGCCGCTGATGCACGATTTTTGCGCCATCAGCCTCAGCGATCTGCTCACCCCGTGGGAGGTGATCGAAACGCGCCTCGATGCCGCGGCCCGCGCCGATTTCGTGATGGTGCTTTACAACCCCAAGAGCAAGAAACGGCACTGGCAGCTGGAAAAGGCCCGGCAGATCATGATGAACCACAAGCCCGCCCAAACCCCTGTCGGCGTGGTGACCGGTGCCATGCGCTCGGATCAGCGCATCCAAGTGACGACATTGGAAGAGTTGCACACAGCGATGGTGAACATGCAGAGCACCGTGTTCATCGGGAACCACTCGACCCGGCGCTACGGGGATTTTCTATTGACCCTGCGGGGGTATGGGGAGAAGTATCGGTTGTAGATTCCATGCGTCCCGGGAAGAAGTCGAACGGCTCGGCTTTCCCCTCTTCATCACGCTTTTCCACAAGTTCCATAAAATGGACATAACGGTGTTTGAGTTCGTAAAAGCCGTGCCACCAGGCGTAATCCGGCGCCATCATGGCCGTTCCCATGCGGGCGCGGCGGCCTTCATGGTGCCAGAGTTCGTAGAACTGCCATTCGATTTCCTCATCGAAATAATTCTTTTTCGACAGCAAACCAGCCTCGTATAAACCATCCAGCTTTTCCCTGGCAGGGTCGTAATAAATACTGTTGTAGGCTTCCACCACCGCATCCAGATTACGGAAATGGTCATCGGTCCAGGTTGTCGAGTGGCACTGCAGGCAGACCGCCCGCATCTTGCTCCTTTCCACCTTCCAGTCGGAAGCGGCAGGAAACGGTTTGAATTCGTTCGGGCGCACGGTGCGCGGCGCCTGGGTCTCCCAGGACAGCCGTTCCGTCGTGTCGTGGGTGTAGGGAACCCCGGCGGCAGCAGACATGTGGCAGGCGGCGCAGGTCGGTACGCGGTAGTCTCTTCCCGCCTTCCATTGACGGTCGTCAGGATACCACTGCCAGTCATCGCCCTCGGCATGATAAATGGTGCCGTGTTTGGACTCGTTATAAATCTCGATCTGGGGATGATCCGGTCCCAGGTGGCACTGGTCGCAGGCTTCCGGCTTGCGGGCCTCGACCAGCGAAAACCGGTGGCGGGTGTGGCAGCTGCTGCAACTGCCCAGGCTTCCGTCCGGATTGATCCTTCCGACACCGACATTGGGCCAGGTGCCGGCCGCCGGTCGTCCGTCTTCGACCTCGACGATGGTTCCGTGACAGGCATAGCAGCCGGTTGTCCGTTCGATGCTGTTGTTCATGCCGTCGTTGAGCCAGTGGTCGACCTTCCACATGATCTCGTGGGTGTTGGCGTGTTTGCTGCGGGCGTATTCTTCGACCTGCTGGGGATGGCAGCCGGCGCAGTGGGTTGGCGATACCACCGTGGCAACCGGTATTTTGGTGTGGTCCAGATGGGATTTCAATGTCTCGGTCGTGTTGCGGGCACGGTGACATTTCGCGCAGTCCACACCGACCTTGGCATGCACACTGCCGCTCCAGTCGGCGTGGATTCCCGGTGTCTTGGTGCGATGGCAGTCCACGCAGGTCTGTCCGGCGATGGCCTCACTGCGCATTTCCGGGAGCAGCCGCAATGGAAAGTCCCATCGCCAGACGCTGATGCAGACCAAAATGAGAAAAATGAGCACCAGGTTGGTGTAGGCCATCACCACGAACACTTTCTGCACGGAAGGCGGTTTCTTTGCGGCTCCGGTTCCGCCAGCCGCCGGACCGATGCACGTGATTCGCTCAAACACTTCTGTACCGTGGGGTGCGCCGGACAGCGCTTCGGTGAGGTCCGTGCCGGCTGAATGCTTTCCGAAATGCCGACCGCCTTTCCATTTGGGGTTGCCGGTGACATCGTAAATGTTGTCTTCATGAATAAAATACGCCGGTTTATCATTCGCTCCATCGAATTGACCGATCGTGTCGGCGCCAATTGCATCCGGTTGTGTAGAGGGCGGACGTTGTGATCCGGCTTTCATCTTTCGGTGGACGACGGTCACAGCCGTTAAACCGATGAGCACCATCAACGCAAAAAGAAGGATCTTGATAAACAGCATCAATCCGAAGGTGTTGTTGAAAAACTGCTCCCATCGGTCGATTCGGACCCAGGTGAGGTAAATGCCCGTTATGGTGAGGACCGCCATGCAGGACAGCCCGAGAAGGCGTTCGGCTTTGGGTATCCCTCCGGTAAGCTGGCTGGGTTTGACAAAGAGGTGAATGTAGAAGATGGCGCCGAAAAAGACGATGCCCGCCAGCAGGTGAAGGTATCCGATTACGAAACGCAGGGTTTTGTGCATCGGGGTCTGAAGGGATTGGGCCTTTTCGAGAACCCGTTCCGAGACGGGATAGCGGTACCCATTGCGAATGTAGGCAAACCCGACGGTTTTGATCTGGCCGCCGTTGCTTTCCAAATGGCAGAAGATGCATCCCTTGCCGGTCCGACGCGCATACGTTTCGGTTGCATTGACTTCGTGGACCAGCAGGAAAGGAAATAACAAGGTCAGAAAAATGATTCCGACGGCCTTGGAATGTTGCGTCATATCTCCTCCCTCCCACAGACGGACGGATACGATGCGAAACTTCGACGAGGTCCGAATTTCGGATTCAATTTTACATTGCAGGTGCAACCTTTAACATTTTTTTACAGACGGATTATTTTGCATTTTCTATAAGCCTATCAGTGTTAACCGCATACCGAAAGCTTTTTTCCAAATGACCGCGTTGAAAAGCTATAAATGAAAATCTCCGGCCGCTTCAGGCTGGTACAGCAGTTTTTGAATCTTAAACCGCCGGAATCTGGCCGGAACACGCCATTCGATGACATCTCCTTCCGAGCGTCCGAGAATGGCTGTTCCGACTGGTGATAAAACTGACAGCTTGCCGGCACCAATGTCAGCATCTTTAGGAAAGGTCAGCGTGAAAATCATCGATTTGTTTTCGTCAACGTCAATCAGTTCCACGCGGGAGTTCATGGTGACGACATTTGGGGGGACGCTCTTGGAATCAACCAGCTTGCCTTCCTGGAGTTCTGCTTCAAGTTCTTCCAGATCGCCTTGATCACGACAATTGAATTCTCTGGCTGCAGCAAGCAGGTCGTCAAGCCGTTCGAGATCGAATTTTGTGATATATATGGTGCGGTCTTGCATAATTTTCACCTGTCTTTCATTCGATTAACCATTTCAGGACGATTGGGAAACAGATCGCACCTCAAATCTCCTGATTCGGGAAGGTGCCTGCCAAGCAACCACAGTTCCTGTACTTTTACCGATTAAAGCAGCACCTAAAGATGTTGAAATTGATATTTTCCCGGTTTTTGCATCATGCCGATCAGGCTCAACGAGAAAAAAAGCAAACAACTCGCCACTATCAATGTCCTGAATGACTATACGATTGTTCAGTGTTACCAGACTGTGCAATGCCATCGGCCTCTCTCTTTATGAATCTGTGGTCATCGCCCCTCCGGGTAATGAAAGCCTTCAGCAGGGAAATGGTTTACGGGAGCGTCAAAGCAGGCTTTCAATTGGAAAAGATCCCGTCAGAAAACGCGGTGGAGAGACCCCATCATATCCTTTTGGAAGCAACGGAGGTAATCTTCCCATTCAATACCAAATTTGTAAAAGGCCATCGAAGCCAGTTTCTTGCTTATTACGGCGTTCCGGTAGGCTCCCAATTCGCTGTCGCTTAAAAGCATTTCGATGGTCTTACGGCCCAATTTTTCAATTAGAATGGAGGGGATGTAATGAAGCAACGTTTCCCAGACCAAATCCTGGTCTTTGAGAATGCAGTCTAAATTGGCCTGGATTTCATTCTGAAGGGCGAAAATCCTTTCGCTCGTCTTTTCGGAAAGCGCGAATAGGGGGGTTACAGGATTCTGTTCATGAATCTGGATCAGCATACTGGTTTCCAACCGGGAATATTTCGCTACCAGATCCATAATATCTCCAATCAGACGCCAACGGATTTCATCGTTATCGAGAAGTTTTTCTTCATACTGGTCCCCGAGTAAAAACGCCGCGAGAACTTCGGCGATCGAGCTTGAAAAGACGCCGCCCTTGTTGGCTGTACTGTCCTTTATGTGCTTGACGGCGGAGTGGGCCGCGATATGACGCCGCGCCGCATCGTCGAAAAAGACATTGGCGCCTTCTACGATAAAGGCCAGTTCCCGGAAGTTTTCCAGAAAGTCTGTGACGTTGCCGTGATTGACCGTGTCCTTGAAACCGCCGCAGGGAATGAAGGCACGGATATCGGCTTTTTCGATATGCCTGCGGCTCTCCGAATTCGTGAGGAAAGTTCGATGGAATAAAGCACCGTCTTCGACCAAAGTGCCATCCGGAAGGGTGAACCGCTTCGCGGTCATCGGTATCATGAAGCCCCTGGGGCCTATCTTTTCGCGAGGGAAAGACAAAGAATTGGCTCTGGGGCGGCTGTGTCGCTTGAATGCGATTTTTAACAACTCGTCGCGGTTCAACCCATCCGGATCATAAAGGACCGAGCCCCCATCGACGATCAGGCAAATTTTTCCCTTGTAGCACTGAATCTGATTGGCTCCCAAATCGCCATCCGGGCCGCCGGTCATCATTAGATTCAAGTCCTCTTCCCGTTGGCCATAATGTTCGATCAGGGTGCGAAAAGAAGTGATCACGGAAGTGGTGGTCATTCCGCTGGTATCGATTCTGCCGCCGATCTGTTTGCGGATGGCTTCCATATCCTCGGTGGCCAGATCGGATTGCCCCTCGATCTTCAGCCCAGTGCCTTTATCTCCGCAGTCGAAGAGGCCAAAAAGCGAACCGTCTTCAAGACGCCCGTAGGTGTCGTGAGGGATGCCAAAGCTCTTGCCGGTTGTAATCGTGCGCCAGTGTTTATATCCTCTTTCGCGGGCGCGGCAGGAAACCGCATCCATAAAGGAGGCGGTTCCTTCATCGGGGCCGAAGAAAAGCATCTCGGGTTTTCCGCAGTAATCGACGATCATGTCCGTTTCAAGCATCAGATCCATGATCCCCTCGGAGAAATCGAAAAGGGCCTCCAAACCATAGCCTTTGGCGTATAACGGGTGAGGAATAACGACCCCTTTGGCGCCGCTTTCACAGATATCCTTGTGTTTGAGGCGCTGCGCCTTGGGGCCAAGTGCGAAGTTGAGAAGCACCGCATTGTCCAACTCAGCGGTATGGTTTTCATGGGTGGTCCGGATCATGCGCACCCCTCCCCTGGAAATGTCTTCCGCTCTGAGGTGGGTGCCGCGGGCATAATGGCCGTTGACAAAAAAAACACCGTAAACGAACTGATCGAAAACCAGTGGATCCAGGATCCGGTTGTCCAACCGGAAAGAAAAACTGCGCTTTTGCGGCTTGTAGAAGTTGGTTTTAAGCGTACCGGAGACAAACTTGAACATGAAGAGAAAAATGTCATAGCCCAAACGGAAGTCGATAAATCGGCTGGCAATGGTTTTTCTGAACGCCTGAAATTCTTTTTCGATCAGCTGTTCGGTCATTCGATTCATGAGTGAGGGATCGAACCGGTCTGCAAACATTTCGTAAAGTTCTTTGATTAGGTCCGGATTGGCCTTTACCGTTTCGATGATGATTTTTAAGCCGTAGGTGGATTTGTTCGATTTGTGGATCCTCGAAGCGAAGGCTTCCCGGTAATCCTGGCTGTCGAGACGTTGGAGGATTTCTCGATCCGTCCCGTTTTCGCGCTCCTGAAAAATGAACATGTGCGTGAAATCAACCGCATTGACGGCAAACAGCATTTCGTTGAAGGATAAATACCTTCTGGCGTAGAGTTCGGTGATCCCATTGACGCTCAGCGACAAAAATGCGTAAAGATCCGTGAGCAGAGCGGCTTCTTTTTTTTGGGACAGTTCTCCAAGAAGATAGATCGAGCAGATCGACGATGGAATGCGGGCCTTGCCCAGGTATGGCTCCCAATAGGCCCGGTTCAGTTCGAAGCCGTGATCCCGGCAGATGTTACGCAAAACGGCAATTTGAGGATCTTTGAAATCCGAATTGAACATCAACCGCGTCTCGCCTGTTTCTGGGAGGTTGAACACTTCGATGAGCGGGAGGGCGGAACGTTCCATTTCCCCCAGAAACCTTTTGTAGCGCATTCGTGTCGGTTCCGGCGTAGCGTGGTAATCCCCTGCCAGGTCAAAGAGAAAGCGGGACTTTTTGAAATCATTCCGGTCAAAGTCGTTCACGGTTTCCGGACGGGCGATGTACGTATAGTATTGGCTTCCGGGATTGTAGTAATATTCCCGGCGATGTCCGGATATGGATTCGTTCAGCATGGCTTCCATGCTGTCCCGGGTCTCCTGCGTGGCGATCCTGACTTTCTGCAGGGCATTTTCATGCTCCAGGGAAAAGTCGATGTTGGCGACCCGGCCCGTCAGAAAAACACGGTCCTTTTTAACGGCCATGGTGGTAGCGATCGACGCCAGCATCCCTTTCAGGGACGCCTGCCGGAGGTTCTCGAAAAAATAATTCGGCAACCCCAAATCCTTCAGCAGGATGCCGGCGGCCATATTGATGGCGCTGGAGGTAATCAGTCCCTCGGAGGCCAGATCGATCACCGCTTCGTAAAGGCTGCGAATGTCCAGGTTTACCTGTTCGACCATTTCGATAATTTGCCCCCCCCGGGTCACGCATAGGGCGCTATGGGTATTGTCGTTTTGGGTTGTCATATCTGTTCCCGTGTTTTTTCACATAGGCTGTACCGGGCCGCTAAAGCCATCGGGCAGGCAGTTAATCGTCTAAGTAAGGGTATAATTTTTCGACGCATTTTGGACAGACGCCGTGGCTGAAGGTCGCGTCGGTGCGCTTTTGTACGTAGGCCTCCAGATCATGCCAGGTCCCGTTCTCATCCTTGATGCTCTTGCATGAGGCACAAATGGGAATGAACCCGCTGAGCACTTTTTCATACGTTCTTTTTACGTGTTGAAACTGTTCGTTTCTCTCCTCTATCAGTCTTCTACGATGAAGAACTTGTCCGATCAGACTGGCAATCGCTTTTAAAAGATAAACTTCTTCCGCTAAAAAGGGTCCTCTGAAAGTGTCGGGGTGCATCTCGGTATATGCGACCTCGAGCGTGCCGGCATTTTCCCTGTCGATGCGGACTTCCTCATCTACCACCCAGCGGCTGTGGACATACCGTTCCGATCGGTATTCCTGGTCGCCGATCAGAAGCCGGGCACAGGCAACTCTGGGAAACTGCATCCCGCCCGGCACCAGATCCACAACCATTTGGAAACCTCTTTCAAAGGATGCGTGTTCCGCTTTTCCCAGGATGTTTATGACCTGATACAGACACTCCAGCTCTTTGGTTCGCTCGTTCAACGCATGAACGTGTTTGATGTCGATCCGGGACACAGAACGTTTGTCTTGAATGTCCCCGGGCGCCTTGTTCGGGTCTTCCAGATAGCGAATCGTCATGTCCACCCTCCCTCAGCCTGGAATGGTTCGATCAGCTTTTTGGTCGTAAGTTTTGCATCCCCGAGCAGCATGATGGTATTCTCGTTGTCGTAAAGCGGGTTCTCGACGCCAGAATAACCAGGCTTTTTGTCCAGGTTGCACACAATTACTTTTTTTGCCTGGTGGGCCATCAGAATCGGCATACCCGAAATCGGCGTCCCCTCCTGCTTGATGGCCGACGGATTGACGACATCGCAGGCACCGACCACCATGGCCACGTCCGTTTCGGCAAATCCGGGGTTGGCCTCATCCATTTCGATAAGGTTTTCGTAATCGACGTCGGCCTCGGCCAGGAGGACGTTCATGTGTCCGGGCATGCGGCCAGCAACCGGATGAATCGCGTAATTTACCTTTACTCCCTTTCGTTCCAAAAGCTTGCCCAGTTCGACAACATCGAACTGGGCCTTGGCCAGCGCCATACCGTACCCCGGAATGATGACGATTCTTTTTGCCTGAGCAAGCGCTTGGACGGCGTCGGAGGTGTTTTGAAGATCGGTTTTATCGGCAGCCTTCTCACCGGACTGTTTTTCGGCCAGGGCGTCCAGAAGGCGTTGGACCGTTTTTTTCGCGTCTCCCGTCAGCAAAATCGTGTTGCCATTTGAATAAAGCGGATTTTCAACCCCGGAATAACCGGGTTTTTCGTCAAAATTGCAGCACACCACATTCTTGGCCTCGTGGGTTATCAGGATCGGCATGCCGGATATCGGGGTCCCCTCGACGTCGATGGCCGCAGGATTGACCACATCGCAGGCCCCGACGACCAGCACCAGATCCGTAGACTGAAATTCAGGGTTGATGGCTTCCATTTCCACCAGCATTTCGTAGTCGACGCCGGCTTCAGCCAACAGCACATTCATGTGCCCGGGCATGCGGCCGGCTACCGGGTGAATGGCATAACGAACGGTCTTGCCAAAGGCGATCAATTGATTTGCCAGTTCGGAGACTTCCGTTTGTGCCTTGGCCAGAGCCATGCCATAACCCGGCACAACAATCACGGTTCGGGCATCTTTTATGATGCTTACGGCCTTTGTGAGCGGCTCTTGTGCATTTATCTTTTCAGGATCGGAATGATTCGCGGCGTGTGTTGGTGGAGATGCAGCAATCGATTTGTTTTTGCCCACCGTCCCAACTCTTTTAACCGTTTCAGGAAAAAAGACCCTGAACAGGTTTCGATTCATTGCTTTGCACATCACATGGGTGAGAATGGAGCCCGAGGCCGCTACCGTTGCGCCGAAAGCAATCAAAAGCTGATTTCCGATCACCATTCCACAAAATGAAGCCGCCAGCCCTGCCGTTGCATTGAGAAAGGAAATCAGCACCGGCATATCGGCGCCGCCAATACGTATGGAAAACAAAATGCCAAAAAGAACGGAAAGGAGGATTTGGATCAAATAAACAACCCACACCAGTCCGGAGGTGATATAAAAGGATGATACGCCAATAAAAAACAGAGCGCCAATGCTCCACCACAATAGTAAATGATGGCCTGGCAGGGTTTGCTGTGTCTGCCTCATTCTGTTTGATAATTTGGCAGAGGCCACCATGCTGCCACTGAACGTCAGCGCCCCGATGGTCAATCCTAACAAACCCGAAATTTCGCTCACCCTATCCAGCGTGTGGGTGTTGCGGGTCAACTCAACCAGAGATACAAGGAAAGCCGCTACACCACCTACGCCGTGTTGAAAGGCGACCATGGCCGGGATCTGAATCATGCTGACGGCACGTGCAACGGCATACCCGACGGTCCCACCACCCATCAGCGTCAGAACGACGACACCGGTATCCACAATCCCGTTGCGGTACAAAACCAAAACGAAGGCACTCAGCAGCGCCAATGCCGCCGTGAGGTTTCCTGTACGAGCCCCGCGGGGGGCTCGGAACTGCCAGATACCCGATATCAGAACGACGATAACAGCGAAATCGATCATCAGCGGCAGCGCATATTGCGTCGCATTCATAATTTTTTCTCTTTGATCTCTTTTTCTTTGAAGAGTTTGAGCATTCGGTCGGTGATGGCAAAACCGCCGACGACATTGAACGTGGCCGTTACAATAGCCACGCCGCCGAAGATTTTTTCAGAGACCGTTGTCGGAAATGAAAATAAAATGACGGCCCCCAGTATGGTGACGGCCGAGATGGCATTGGTCATCGACATCAATGGCGTGTGCAGCAATGCGGGTACCTTCGATATCAACAGGTAGCCAACGATAAAGGCCGCCGCGAAGACGCCCATCATCAATAGTAAATTCAGCATCGGTTTTCCTCTCTACCTCGTGCAGGACGAACTACCGGTGGGTTCCGGCATTGAACATCCGCCGGGACAGTTCCAGGCGACTTTCATTTCTCATTGCCCTTTGAAATCGAATCAATTGGACAGATTCGCCCGCATGGCCTTCAGGGTGCCTTGGTGATAAATGGTGCCATGGTGGGTGACCAGAGAACTGTTGACAATCTCGTCTTCGAGATCGAGTGTTCCGACTCTGTTTTTAAAAAGGTTGTCAACATAGTGAAACATGTTGTTGGCATACAGCCAGCTGGCATGGACGGCCATCCTGCCGGGAATGTTTTGAATACCCGAAATATGCACCCCCAGCCGTCTGATGAACTGCCCCGGTTCCGTGATTTCGCAGTTCCCACCCTGATCTACGGAGACATCCATGATTACGGAGCCGGGTTTCATTCTGGATGCCATGTCTTCCGTAACAAGTATCGGTGCGACTTCTCCCGGCACCAGTGCGCTCAAAATAACCACATCGGCACCCTCCAGGTGGGGAGCGATGGTGCGCTGTTCGATTTCGAGCCACTCTTTCTCCAGGGCCTTTGCGTAGCCTCCCTTTCCGATAGCCAGTTCCTGCGGGATGTCGAAATCCATCACCTTGGCACCCAGGCTTTCTGCCTCGATGCAGGCATCCTTGCGGATATCCACGGCCTTGACCACCCCACCGAGCCGTTTGGCTGTGGCAATCGCCTGAAGACCCACTACGCCGGTACCGACGATGAGAAATGTTGCCGGTTTTATGGTTCCGATGGCCGTGCCGATCATGGGGATAAAGGTGGGTAATTTGTTTGCCGCCATGATCACCGATTTATATCCGGTGACGGTGCTCATGGAAGAGAGGGCATCCATACGCTGCGCACGCGAAATGCGCGGGATGCCGTCCATGGTCAGGGCGGTGATGTTTTTATCCCGAAGCCGCTTCACGATATCGTGGTTTTCAGGTGTTGCCGGGTGTAAAAAAGTGATCAGGATGCCGTCGTCTCGAAGCAGATTGACTTCATGGGTATCCAATTTCTGATTGAATACGGGCTGCTTGACTTTCAGAACAACGTCGGATTCTTTAAAAAGACGCACCGTATCGGCAATGACGGTTGCCCCGGCCATCCTGTATTCTTCATCGCTGATGGAAATGCCTTCTCCTGCCGATGCTTCGACGGAAACCTCGAATCCCAGTTCGATGTATTTCATTACGGTTTCCGGTGTGGCGGCGACTCTTTTTTCTTCGGACAAGATTTCTTTCGGGATTCCGATTCGCATATTTGACCTCATATCAGTGTTTAAAAATTAATCGATGTTTCGGAACTCTGGTCATAAACAGCAGAAACCTTCCTGGATTCAGCATAACGGAATAATATCGGTAATACGGAAACAGGGGCGAACTTCAAAATTGTGGGTAGGCCGGCCCTTTTTTTCTTCGTCCGGGTGATCCGAGAAATGTTCTTCGCAGTACACCACGTTTTTGCCGGCGTCCGAAAAACAGCAAAGCTGCCGATCTTCGCAGTTCAGACATATGCCCTGTTCATTCGAAGGCGCAGGGGTATCTTTTGGAAGTTTATATCCCCCATTCATCGCAGGATCTTTTTTTCGAGTGTCATTCATGAATGATATCCTTTATCCTTGGCAGTGTTCTTAATTCTCCAACATACTTGCTGCCGCGATCTCGTCATCAAGTCGTTCCACTGCTTCGCCGAAAAAAGGCGGCTGCGGTGTCTGCTTTAATTTTTCGATTATTTTTTTCACGGCCGAGGAGAACTCTTCATAAGACGCCGCATGAACGTTTTTCAGCATTGCAGCCAGGGCATCACCGGCAATTACTCGAGCATCGTAATAGACATTATCATCAGCCAGGACGGTCAGGACCTGGCGGAAAAGGTCCTCCGAAGGGGCTCGAATTTCGCCGACACGCTTGAGGACTTCCTCGCGAAGCCGCCAGTTCCCTTTGAACCGTAATATCCGGATCAGTCCCGGCTGACATTCAACCAGTCTTCCGTCTTCTGCCAATTCCTCGAAAATGTCCAAGACTGTGCCCCAATCCGTCAGATTGCCAAAAGGATCCTGTTTCATTGAAGACTCCTTTCATCGAAAATTGAACTCCGCCAACCGATATTCGAAAATCGTTGACCAGACATTTGCTGGCAAACAAATTCGACAGTCTCGTAAAAAGTCGAAATTCCCATCTTTTCGTCATTCCGGCGTAGGCTGGAATCCTTCAATTTCAATGGGTTCTGGATGCCGGATCAAGTCCGGCATGACGAATCTGGTACTATTTACGAGTTCATCAAATTTACCTTCGCTTGCTTCTGAGCAACGAGAGTGCCAATTTGACAAAAGCGCATAACTACTTGATATAAAAAAGAATTAAATTTAGATGAAATATCGAAGGCATCAGGCGGTGGGACATTATCGCCCGGCGAACCATCATTAAGGCGGTTTACTATTCGAATTAACTGCAAGAAATTATTGCGGGCGATAATGCCCGGGCGGGCGTTTTTGACACTTATGAAGGAGGGAGTTTTCGAAACAGTGCTCTTCGCGATATGCCCAGCAGTTTTGCTGCTTTTGTGCGGTTGCCGCCGGTCCGGTGCAACGCCTTTGAAATAAGGCTGCGTTCCAGTTGTTGCGTGGCTGACCGAAGATCCATTTCAACCGGCAGCGGCAAGGAATTATAGGGCTTTTTGGGGGAAAGGAATTCCAGGTGACCAAGAGTTACAAACCGCTGCAGAACATTGCGCAGTTCACGCACGTTGCCAGGCCAGTCGTATTCCATGAGCGTATCCATGATCGGTCCCGGAACCCTGTCCATGCCGGCAGGCATTTTGATCCGCCGAAGAAAGTGCTCCACCAGCAAAGGGATATCCTGTTTGCGTTGGCGCAAGGGCGGCAATTGAATCTGGATCACCTGAACCCGATAAAAAAAATCGCTGCGCATATGGCCGCTGTTGACCCGATCTTCCAATGGCGTATTGGAGGCCGATATGATGCGCAAATCGGCTGACTTCGTTTCTGTGCTGCCCAACGCCCGATAGCCACCGCCTTCGATCGCTCGCAGCAGCTTGGCCTGCATGCCAACGGTCAGGTCGCCAACTTCATCCAGAAACAATGTTCCGCCATCGGCCATATCCAGATATCCCGGAGCGTCTGCGTGCGCACCGGAAAAAGCGCCCTTGCGGTGTCCGAAAAATTCTCGTTCGAACAGGGATTCCTGGACGGCACCACAGTTCACGGCAACGAATCTATGGTTTTTTCTCGCACCGTGATTGTGAACAGCATGAGCCACCAGTTCTTTTCCCGATCCGGATTCACCGAATATGGCGACACTCGCATCCGTTGCGGCTGCCTTCAGAATCAGTTCATAAACACCTTGCATGGCCGCTGACCGACCAAGGATGTCACCCAGCCGATACCTCTCTTTGAGTGACGACCGCAGAACGCGATTTTCGCTGTCCAACAGGTCCGCCATTCGTTGAGCGGCCATCTGCTGCTCTTTGATTTCGGTGATATCCTTGAAGGTCGACAGCAATGCGGGTCGCCCCTTGAAGGCAATGGGACTGTGGCAAACCTGTATCCACGCGACACGCTGAGATCGGGAAAATTGAATAACCTCCTCAACTCTGGCCCCACTCTTATCTTCGTCAACTGAACGATAGCTTTTTACGATTTCCACGGTATTTCCGGCGCGTAAATTCGTTACCCGTCTATCCAGGATGTCTTCGGCCATCGATACGTGAAACAGTTTGCAGAAAGCCGGATTCACATAACAAAAGCGATTATCCTGGACCAGGGCAACCCCTTCGTCCACCTGTTCGGTAAGCACGCGATAGCGTTCTTCACTTTCTCTTAGCGCCTCCTCCGAGCGTTTCAGCCACAACACCTTGCTCAGCCGTTCTCCGATTGCTCTCAAAAGGTGTTCTTCCTCTTCTAAAAACGGATTGGCGTCGCACCGCGGAGGCATTTTGTAATAATAGACGTCTATATCACCGACATGTTGGCCGTTCAGGATGATTTTTGTATTCTGGTGCCATTGGGTGGTCTTGAAATTCCGGGTGGTGTACTCCTGACCGTCCAATCGGATGCGTGCGCAGGCGTTTTCAGGAAATTGCCAAGCCGCCGGTATGAGTTCAACGGCACGCTGCATAATCCACGGCAGCGACACATCCTGGTTCTCAAAAAGGTTGGAGATGCCATACAGGCAGTTCAATTCCTTGATGCGTTCGGCAAGGGCGTTGGGCGCTGAGGATATGGATAACGGTTGGCATAAATCGTCTGTGACGGCCTTCCGTCCCTGCGCCGGCTTTCTTTTTGGCCTCTTCAGGTTTCGTTCGGCTGTCATATTTGTCTTCATGTTGCCCAAAAGAATATCTGTATCATTGGTATCTGAAGAAATGCACACATTTCCACAAAAGCAACAAATCATCGGTCAAGCAAATGAATAATCCTTTAATATTATAGACTATCTTTTTATCCAAAAGAAAGCATATTTTTTAAATATGGCTTGTTTCAACTCGGCGCTCTTTTTTTTGATATTGAGTAGAACCTCAACATTCATGGCATCGCCGCTCAGTTTTTTTTTCGGCGGCCCTTAAAGAGTCGGTCTCATAATATCGTAAATTTTCATTGACCCTAAACTGTTTTCTTCCTTTTCGAATCAGTGTTTTGATCCCAATTTCGTTACGGTTCTCGGATCTTTTCATTGGTATGCCACCTCTTGGTATTGGACCCATTTTTACCGTTTTCAATCCATCGAAATTTGCAATGAAGTCAGAACTACATTTAGCATGCCAGCATTTTTATGATGGCAAAGGAGCCATGTGTCAGTGAGACCATGCTTCGATGCAACATTCACAGCTCAATATGTTGAGTTTTACAGAAAAATGACTATCATATCTCAATGAATTGAGACTATGGCCATGAAGAGGTGAACATGCCGGCACGCTCTACCAAAAAAGAATTAAAAGTGCTCGAAGAAAAATGTGAACTGCTTGAAAACCAATGTCTGGAATATGTCAATGCTCTTAAACAGACGAATCAGCGTCTGGAAAAAGAGATTCTAAAACAGAAACAGATTGAAGCCAGGTTGACGATCAGCGAGCTGCGGTTCCGTAAAATTTTTGAACATGCACCATTCGGTGCGGCTATCACCGACCACAGCGGAAACATCGTTCTGGCGAATCGCGCCCTATGCATGATGCTGGGATACACGCAGCAGGAACTTGAAAGCATGCATTTTTCCGACTGCACCCTCAAGGAAGACCTCGATACCGACGTGGAACGATTTCGTCAACTGACCTCCGGTGAAATCGATCACTATAATCTGGAGAAGCGATATCGTACCCAATCAGGCGAGGTTATCTGGGGTAGTCTGGCGGTTACACTTATACCGGGAAAAAGGCCCGAGGAGCGATCCATCCTCGGTATGGTTGAGGATATTTCCGACCGTAAGCGTATTGAACAGAAGATTATCCAATCGAGGGATGATTTGGAGGATATTGTTGCCGAACGTACCCGGGAGATCCTATCTCTGAAAGACCGACTGCAGGCGGAAAACCTAATTTTAAAACAGGAACTCGCCGAATCGCAGTCCTATGGCACGATCATCGGCAGAAGCCATCCGATAAAAACCGTAATTTCCCAGATCGAACTCGTCGCTCCTACCGATGCCAATGTCCTGATTCATGGGGAGTCAGGCACCGGAAAGGAGCTGGTAGCTCGTGAAATCCATCGCCGCAGTCAACGCAAAGCCAAGCCAATGATCAAGGTGAACTGCGCCACGATCCCCAAAGATCTATACGAAAGCGAATTTTTCGGCCATGTCAAAGGAGCTTTCACCGGTGCGGTAAAAGACCGTATCGGTCGATTCGAGGCAGCCGACGGCGGCACCATTTTCCTGGACGAGGTCGGAGAAATTCCTCTCGATTTACAAAGCAAGCTGTTGAGAATTCTCCAGGAGGGTGAATATGAACGATTGGGCGAAGAAAAAACCAGAAAGGTGAATGTGCGCATCATAGCCGCAACCAACAAGCAATTGCTCAACGAAGTCAAGGCCAATCGGTTTCGCGATGACCTGTTTTACCGACTCAACGTTTTTCCGGTTCAAATTGCTCCGCTAAGAGAGCGCAAAGATGATATCCAAATGCTCGCCGCTCACTTTATTGACAAGTTGTCGAAAAAGCTCAATGTCTCTTCGCCGCAGTTAACCCAGGCCAATATCTTTGACTTGCAATCCTATGATTGGCCTGGCAATGTTCGCGAGCTGGAAAACGCCATCGAGCGTGAAATCATCCTTTCACGGACGGAAAAACTGAACTTTTCTTCCCTCCCGAGCATAGAGAGAACCCGAACGGCAGCTTCGATATCGGTCGATTCCGGTGTGGCCGCTGACCCGACCATCCTGTCGGCAGAGGAGATGAAGCAATTTGAACGCAATAATACAATAAACGCAATGAAACAGTGCAACTGGAAGATATATGGCGATGACGGTGCCGCCGACCTGCTGGGCATCAAGCCCACGACCCTGATCGAGCGTATGAAACGGATGCACATTCGCAAACCGCGAAAGAAAACGTTATGATTATTTGAAGGCGGCGGCAATATCCTTTGCAATCTCAAGATGCTGGAATTGATCTCGTTTCACCGGAAACACAAATCATCATGAAGGCACAGGCCGGCCGCCGCCATCCTTAGGGGACAACTGAAAAGCCAACGTTGATGTCTTCGCCGGCATTTCTGAGTGATGCCTAAACACGCCCGCCCATACTGCCTGGTGGGTCGTCTCGTTGAGACGTCCATCCCGGTGACTGCTCGGCCGGTTCATCATAACTTTTACTGGATTGGTTGATCGCCTCCTGGCGCTCCGCTTCTCCTTCCAAAACACGGTCGCGGCACTCACCTATGCAATTTCCAGATATATCTCTTGAGGGCATTGTTTCCATGATATTTCCTCCGTTTATTTGTTGAGCAAACTCGCGGCTTGCCCAATGAGTTTTTTTATTCACGATACCATTCTCATTTCAACCGGCTCTCCAGAAGAGGGAACCATTACCACTGGTACGGGTGAATTCTTGACCCTGCTTCCACCCGTAAGGCCTGTTAGGCCGTTAGTAAGTCCACCTCAGGATCTCGGCAGCAACGCCGTAACGCGGTGAATCGCAATGTTCGCTGAAACGCTCACAGCGCTGAACCTTAGCCACTGTATGCGACCGAAACAGAGAACAAACGTCGGGGTCGTCAACGTCCAGTGTGTACTGCGGACCTGCTGTCCCCATGGCAGATTCCATAGAGTCGTTCGTACCAATACTTCTAAGCACAATGTAAGTTCCCGGCATAATTTTCACAGCTGTCTCAAAGAACAGTCCGCTCTCGCTAAAGTTGCGGATAGTTACAGGCCGCTCCACATTACCGTTCAGCAATGCGCAGCCCATACCTACGTCTTTAACACAACGCTGTTTACTTCGCCTGTCACCCATCGAATCCACCATGCTTACAATGCCTTAATGCTGCCACAGGATCTTACCTTAACTGAAATAACGTAGATCGCTGATCAGCGTTTATCGGTTGCAGCCGGGATGACGTCAACGCCGTTGACAGGCTATCAACAACAAACGGGACCACAGCTACAACAGCAAGGATCGACGTAACACCCACAAGGGTCGATGACGTAACAACAGGAACGTCCGACACGTTTGTCATCCGATTGTGTGGTTTCATCCTTTTGAGTACCTTTGTTTGTATTTTCTTCGCTCATTTCGAACCTCCTGAAATTTATATAATGTCGATGTCTTCTGATCTGAACCGAAGGCATCTTATTGGATTACTGATTAGAGGAAACGCAATTGCCATGCCGTTTTGAACGGCCAGCATTAAACCTTTGAGTGTTTTAGTTTTTTGATCAGCAATAATTCGAACAAGAAATCAACAATTTGATTTTACCAATATTTTGAGTTTATAAATCAAAAATTTGATTCTTCTTGATGGCATTTTTTTGTTCGGAAGCGGTTTTGTTGCGGCGTCATGTATATTTCCGCTGAATTGGTATTCCTTCAAAGTCAAATGGAATATGGATTGCATCGCACATACGACATAAGGCGTTGATTCAAATCAAGGAGGGAATCTTATGTTGACTGACAAAGAGGTATGCAACCAACTCTCCTCACTTTATCCGGATTTTGGAACTTGCGGAGATAACTTAGACATAAACTGGGATGAGAGCAATGAAGCCTGGGCGGTCGATTTTGAGTATGCGGGCAACCAGATTCGCCACTATCTTGACAACAAGGATGCGGCTGCCTGTGTCCTCGAAGATCAATGCATTGGATTAGGAATCGAATTCGGGCAATTTCGCTAAGCCCATCGACCCTAAAAAGGATGAAAATTCTCCAATCTGAAAGATATGTTCGAAACCCAAATGCAGCAAGTATCACAGTATGACCAACCCGCGGGCATTACTCCATCGTGAGAACCACGTTAGGTCAGAAAGGAAACATTTTTCATGGAAAACAACCGAACCGAACAAGACTTCGGCACCTATGGTCAAAGCCATATTTCCCCATCTCAACGGGAAGAGGAAGATCAGTGTTCCGAGATAGATGACACAAACGAATGCAGCGATGAATCGTGTTGCGAAACGTTCTGCTGCTGTTGTTAGAAAATGGACATCGCTTTGACTGTTTGACAGTTAATCTTTACGAGTTGATCCTATAAAAGGAGGCAGGCCATGTTGAAAGCATCAAAAACAAAGGCAAAACGATGTTGTGCCCGGGAGCATGAACAATTGGTCCACAAACTCGGCTCCTGTGAAATCGTATCCAATACTGCCGGTGAGCGGCATAGCTGTTATCGGAGGGAGTCCAAAAATAGCGGTGCCAGGGCCAAAGCATGCATGGCAGAAGGTGTCCATTGAAATCGCTCAACCCGATCACGGACAGCGCGACCATTTGCTGTCGGAGAAGGAATAATATGGCCCGCTTTTACAGCCATCTATTTCGAATTCAGCGACTTTCCTCGATGAATGGTTCAAGGGATTCCTCCTTGCTTACCAAGCCCGATTGAGTATTGCCGATTGGCGGCGACCACCCATATTGGATATGGATAGCATTACAGTTTGGCCATCAGGTGAAAGCAACACTCGCCGCATAAGGGTATGTTGTCCATAAATGATGGCCGTTCAGTTTTATCATAAGGAGAGATCATGCAAGCAAAGTCCGCAATTCCTGCATCTTCCGGCGTCTCGCAAGAACGTTTCGATTTCGGGGGCTTGGGCGTTAACTGGAAAATCAGCGGCCACATTACAGATAGCCGGTTTTCCGTTGTACATCATCCCATGGCGCCTCACGCGCTGGCAGCGCCGCTGCACCGGCATCATAACGAAGACGAATACTCCTACGTTATTGAAGGCAGGCTCGGTGCTTTGCTGGGAGAAGAGGTTGTCATCGCCGAAACCGGAGCATGGGTGATCAAACCCAGGAATCAATGGCATACCTTCTGGAATGCCGGAGAGACGCCCTGTGAAATCATCGAAATCATTTCACCCGCCGGTTTCGAAAATTATTTTCGTGAGGTGGCGGCCTCCTGGGGCGACATGGGGCGTTTTAAACTGACAAATGCCAAATACGCTCTCGACATGAATTTCGACAGCGTGCCAGTACTTTGCGAGCGTTTTGGTCTGACATTTCCCACCCTGTAATCAAGGAAACCATCATGGATTCAATTAAAATAGATAACGATCGGTTAATAAAATTTAGAGAAACCTTCAAAGGTGCGGTGATCGGTCCTTCCGATTCACTCTACGAGCAAGCCCGCAGGGTATGGAACCACATGATCGACAGACGACCGGCGCTCATCGCCCAATGCTCGGACACACTGGATGTGGTGCGAGCCGTGAAGTTTGCCGAAGAAAACGATCTGCCTGTTGCCGTGAGAGGCGGCGGTCACAATGTGGCCGGCTATGCAGTATGCGACAACGGAATGGTTATCGACATGTCACCCATGCGCGATGTGACGGTCGATCCGGAAAGCCGATCGGTACGAGTCGGTGCCGGTGCCCGTTGGGCGGATGTGGATCAGGCCACTCAGCCCTACGGTTTGGCAACTCCCGGTGGCGAGGTGTCGGAAACCGGCATCGCCGGCCTGACTCTTGGTGGAGGCGTGGGGTATCTGCGGCGCAAACATGGTCTGAGTTGCGACAATCTTCTTTCGGTTGACATGGTTACCTCCGATGGTCTGACAATTACGGCGAACGAAAACGAGAATGCCGACCTTTTCTGGGCAATCCGTGGCGGTGGCGGTAACTTTGGCGTGGTAACGGAGTTTGAATATCGTCTTCATCCCGTCGGACCGGAAGTGATGACATTGAACACCTTTTACCCCATCGAGGCGGCAGAATATGTCTTTTCAGCATGGCTGAAGTTCACGCGTTCGGCCCCCGACGAAGCGACGACGGCTTTTGCCATATGGCAGATCCCCGAGGACCCGGATCTCCCGGAAGCGCTTCACGGCAAGCCGGTTTGCCTTTTTGACGGCATGTATGCAGGATCGCCCGATACCGGTGAAGAAATTTTCCGACCACTGAGAGAGCTCGACGGCGCCCTTCTGGATTTGAGCGGGCGTGTCCCTTATCTCGAAGCGCAGCGTGCCTTTGACGCATTCTTTCCCGACGGAGGACTCTACTACTGGAAATCTCTTTTTATGGACACCATCAGCGGCAAAGCCAACGAAACCATCGTGGCGGGTGCCGCAACGCGTCCCAATCCAGCCATTCTGGTCATCCTCCGCCACCTGGGTGGTGCGATCAGTCGAACCAGCAGCGAGGCAACCGCATTCAGCAACCGTCAGGCGGAGTTCATGCTCAGCATCGATGGCGGCTGGACCGATCCCGATGAATCCGAACGCAACATTGCCTGGATTCGGCAATTCTGGGATACCGTGCGACCGTTTTCCAACGGTGGCATGTACCTCAATTTTCCGGGATTCGATAATGGAAATGACGTTCGCTGGCAAACCAGCCATGGTCCCAACTACGACCGTTTGGCGAGCATAAAGGGCAAGTACGATCCTTACAACCGTTTTCGGTTTAATCAGAACATCAAACCGGTATCAATCTAGCGTTACCGAATTCCCGGTCCTTGCATCTGCTTCGGCATGGCATTTTTACTCTTACCGGCTGATCCCAAATGGAATCAATTGTAACGAGATACGCGAGAAAAGATGATATCAGCATTGCCTACCAAGTGTTTGGCGGGAGCAATATCGATCTCGTTTTTGTTCCAGGGTTTATCTCCCATATCGACAACTATTGGGATGAGCCGAACCTTGCACGTTGGCTGCGACGGTTGGGAAGCTTTTTTCGGGTTCTCATGTTCGACAAGCAGGGAACCGGGCTTTCGGATCGGAATGGGAAGCTTCCAGGCATGGATGAACGCATGGACGACGTCCGCACAGTGATGGATGCTCAGGGGATTGAGAAAGCATCTTTATTTGGCATATCTGAAGGCGGCTCATTGGCAACCCTGTTCGCTGCCCACCACCCTGACCGAACACAGGCATTGATTCTCTATGGAGCATTCGCCCAGTTCACCTCCTGGTTCCCAACGGAAGAAGCGCTCAAGGGACTTTTCGATTATATCGACAACGGATGGGGGAGCGGTGAAAGTCTGCCGATGTTCGCCCCAACGATGAAAGACGATTTAGCGTTCAAACAATGGTGGGGCAAATTCGAAAAGCTCGGTGGCAGCCCGGGTGCCGTCAAGGCACTGATGCGCATGAACAGTCAGATTGATATCACCGATATCTTGCAGTCGGTGAATGTCCCGACTTTGGTCATCCATCGAAAAAACGATGTGACCGTCAGTAGCAAAGGCGGGCGTTTGCTTGCCGAACGAATCCCGAATGCCAGGTATCTCGAACTGTCAGGGATCGATCATCTCCCGATGGTCGGAGAAAATTCTGATCGGATCATCGATGAAATTGCGAATTTTCTAACCGGAAAATGGCAGCCTGCCGAGACGGAAAGAATTTTGGCTACTGTTCTTTTCACAGACATTGTGAATTCGACCCGTTTAGCAGCAGAAATCGGAGATCGTCAGTGGCGGGATATTCTTGAACACCATCAAACCATTGTTCGCAGGGAATTGGATCGCTTTCGAGGCAATGAAATCGACACAGCGGGTGATGGTTTTTTCGCCACTTTTGACGGACCTGCACGTGCCATCCACTGCGCGCGTGCGATTCGGGATGTCGTTTCGGGTTCAGGTATTCAAATGCGAGCCGGGCTGCACACGGGTGAATGTGAAATGATTGGTGGCAAAGTCGGTGGTATTGCCGTGCATATCGGTTCCCGGGTGATGCATGAAGCAAACCCAAGTGAAATTCTTGTTTCCAGCACCGTTAAGGATCTGGTGGCAGGATCGGGCCTTTCCTTTCATAACCGTGGAAAATATATACTGAAAGGCATTCCCGACAAATGGCGCCTTTTTACAGTTGAATCTAACGTTTAGTTCCCCCTGGCGACCACATACAGATTTCGCTGCGGGGCATCATAACCGTCCAACCGATGAGGCGACCTTATTTTTTCCCAATGCACGCATCGTCGGTGCAGGCCTTTTTGCCCCCCACCGAAATCGTTGTGACCTGGCGTTTTCTTCTCTTGTCCGCTTGCGGTTCCGTCAACTGCGCCTGTTTGGTTTGCGGGCCTGCGACTTTTCCGATACAGGCCTCATCTTCGCAGACTACTTTGTCGGAGACGGTAATGGAGGAATGGGAATTTCGAGGTCTGGCTTTTTTATTTAGGGGTTTTCTGTTCATCACGAACCTCCTTGGCTTTTCCGTTGCTGGCTATGAAACCCTGCAGCGGCCAGTTGGCATGCGCGCTAAAAAATGATCTTGTATATTAACCGGGGCTCCAGAATTCGATGCGGTTGCCCTCCGGATCAGACAGGTAAAACACATCGGCTCCCATCACTTGAGCACGGATCGCCGTCGGTACCAATCCGTCTTCGAGAAAGGCGCGATGGGCGGCTTGCAGATCGTCGATCCGAAACGACAAGGTGACGCCTTTTCCATTCCCGCTCGCCATCGTTGTTCGGGATTGGTCCGCGACGCTTAAATATGCGGTTGGGGTCAGACGAAACTCAACGAACCAATCGTTTCGAAAAGCAACCTCAAACCCGAGATGATCACGATAAAAGGCCACGGATTCCTTCCAGCGCCTGACGTAAAGAATCGTGTTCGCCCTATTGACGGCCGAAGGCAAGGTCATCGATTACTCGCCCCGGATCATAACCAGCAGCATTTTAAACCGTTCCGTGGCATGCAGCGCATGGGCGATATTGGCCGGCATGATCAGCATTTCACCGGCATTTACGATTTGGGGTTGGCCGCCAATCGTAATCTCCGCTTTTCCGTCCAGGATATGGACCACGGCGTCGAAAGGAGCGGTGTGTTCGCTGAGCCCCTGTCCCCGGTCGAAGGCAAACAGCGTGATGTTGCCGATTTCCTTCTTCATCAACGTTTTGCTCACGACAGATCCGTCAGCATAATCTACATAGCATTCGAGATTAAAAGCCTTTCCTCTTGGCGTTTGATTCTGATTGGTCATAATATGCCTCCTTTTTCTCTTCAGTGAAAATGCCACCATGGTCCAGTTATCGTAACATAATCCCTATCCTCGTTCAGCCAAGCAAAAACAAGCATGAAAAGCAAAGAACGCAGCAAACCTTATGCCGAATCGGGAATGCACCAGGAGTATTTCACACATACCGTCAGAAAGGAGATCGCCTGAATGCGAGATAAACGGGGGAAAGGTGACGGGAATATAATTCGAGATAAGTATGCATGCCGGCCTCCACTGCGGATCGGCAATGGAGGCCGACAAATTTACTAGCTGAATTTTGCATGAAAATCAAAAATGCTTTTAAAAGTATTATTTATTCATCTATTTATTGCCGAAAATCTTCGGCGGTCGGGTCGTGTCTCCGGTTGCATTGGGATACTTCGGATAGACATAAGCTTTCTTGTCGGTGGCGATCAGATGATCGGCCTCTTCCATGAATTCGTTGAAGCGGGCCTTGCATTCGTAAAATCCGTGCCACCAGGCATAGTCCGGAGCCATCATCATAACACCCATGCGCGCCCGCCGGCCCTCATGGTGCCACAGCTCGTAGAACTGCAGTTCCAGGTGCTCGTCAAAAAATTTGGTATTGTCCAGCAGGTTTTTGCCGTACAGATTGTCCAGCATGGCCTTGGCCGGCTTGAAGTACACTTCGTTATACTCCTCCACGGCCTTGTCAAAACCCTGGTAGAAGTCGTCGATCCATGAGTCGCCGTGACAGGCGCGGCAGACATTTTTCATCTTCTCCCGTTCCACCTGCCAGTCGTTGCCCGCAGGAAAGGGTTTGAAGTCAGCGGGACGCACCGTAAGCGGAGCCTGGGTCTCCCAGGAGATACGCTCGGTGACGTCGTGGGTGCCCATGACCTTGCCGCTGCCGCTCATGTGACACGCGGCGCAGGTGGGTGCCCGGTAGTCGGTTCCCGGCGTCCAGGTGCCGGCCGCAGCCTTGAAATTGAACTCGTCGCCGAAGGCATTGTAGATGGTGCCGTGCTTGGACTCCTCGTAAATCTCGATCTGGGGATGGTCCGGCCCCAGGTGGCACGAATCGCAGGCCTCGGGCCGCCGGGCCTCGGAAACCGCAAAGCGGTGTCGGCTGTGGCAGGAGGTGCACGATCCCTTGCTGCCGTCCATGTTCAGCCGCCCTACGCCCACGTTGGGCCAAGTGGTGGGATCAAGTTTGCCCTTGTCATCGATGGCCAGCACCGTCCCATGGCAGTGGTAGCATCCGGTTTTGCGTTCGTTGTCCGAGTTCATGCCCTTGTTCAGCCAGGGGTCCAGCTTCCACATGATCTCGATGGTGTTGGCATGCTTGCTTTTGCTGTACTGGATTACCTCATCCGGATGGCAGCGGGAGCAGTCCTTGGGTGTCACAACGGTGGCGATGGGCACCTTGTACTTTTGCTCACCATAGGGAAGATCACTGCGGGCATAGTACTTTTCGTGATCTTTGGCGACATCCTGATCCCCCGGCTGGGCCAGGTGGCAGTCCAGGCAGGTAATGTTGGCATTGGCGTGACGACTGTTCGCCCAGTCGCCGAACAGGCCGGGGTTGTTCTGCTTGTGGCACTCGATGCAGGCCATAGCCTCGGGCGGCATGCTGCGCTCAATTCTAAATTCCTTGACCTTGGCATAATTCGGCTGCGCCCAAACGGTCCATTGAATGCCGAACAGCATCAGCACGGCAATCACGGCGCCCAACAGAACAGACAGCTTTCGTTGCCTCATGGTATCTCTCCTTTCGGTAAGAAATCATGCAGATATCTATGCAAAGGGGTTCCTTAAATTTTTCTCAGTCCTTTGGCCCGATACGGCACCTCCCGGTACTGTTTGTACATGACGGTCACCTGATCGTTGTGGACCAGGTCATAGTGGCAATCCACACATTTTTTCTCATAGCCCGGACGAGGGTAAAGAACGGTTTTGTGGGCAAGCATGGCGCCGCGTTTATCGGGCATGGCCAGCAGGTTGCGATGGCATTTCTGGCACTGGGCGTTGTCGAAGGAGGCGTATGCCGCTTCACGATTTTTTTGGCGGTCGTATTCGTCGATGGTGAAGTGCTTGATCACATCTTTGGCGCCGTGTAATGTTTTGGCAAAGAAAAAATCGAAGGTCTTGTGAGGAGCCGGCAGGTGGCAGTCCATGCAGTCGGCCACGAAGCCTTGTGGGTTATTCACATGCGTAGATGATCGCCAGGCCACCACCGCGGGTTTGATTTCATGGCAGGTAGCACAAAAATCCGGGGTCGATGTTCTAACCATGGTGTAATAGGTCATGCTGAACAGCGGAAAGGCGATAATGATGCCGATACCGATAAAGATGGCTGCAATCACGTACCGTTTCATGGTGCCCCCATCAATCAATTTTTGTCGGGTTATCAAGGTCCACGTGGCCAACCTTGGAGAAACGCTTCCAGGCAGGTTTGGACTACATATCGAATAAAATGCCGATAGACGGCCGAGGGCACACTGCCAACGCTTGAGGGGACAGCAATGACACTCAGCCTGATGACGCCTTAGACACGGAAAGTTGATAATGCCACTTGCGCGATCTGGTAATGCCGAGCGGTAGTCCTGGAAAGTTTTTTACTATCGAACAAGAAGATATGGATATAGATTTAATTAACACACAGTCCGAGGCACTTGTCAAATTCATTTTATTTGTAATTTCAATCAAATGCCCAATATTCTGTGCCAGACGTGCGCCAGACGTATGATAGATAATCGCATCAAATTGGAAAAACTCAAGAACGCATCGAAACACATGCCAGGAAATTTTCAGAATGCCATTCTCTCAGGTAGAGATCGCCAAACCATTCATCAGGATCTGAACTCCCATGTTTGACAACGGATCTTTCGTTCCCTCGAGCAACATTGGCCGGTGGCAGGAAGCCAACGCCTGCTTGGCAAAAACTATCGGCAACCACGGGCCGGCCTTAACCCACTGCCGCAGACAGGCCCGGCAAACCCGGCGCCTGCTGGAATCTCTCTTTCCCCTCATGGAAGACTTGTGCCGTCGGACATGCCCTGATTGCACGGACATCTGCTGCCGGCGGGCCTGGGTCTGGGCCGACTTCAGGGATCTTCTCTTTTTCCACCTGGCCGGCATTTCGGTCCCCGAACGGCAGCTTGTGAGTCGGCAGGGCGACCACTGCCGCTATGCCGGCCCCGCCGGCTGCCGGCTGGATCGCCTCCAGCGGCCTTTTGTCTGCACCTGGTACATCTGCCCGGCGCAAACCCGCCTGTTGGACAACCGACCGGGGGAAAAGCGCCACCTGGTGTCCGCGCTGGAGCAAATCAAAACGTTACGGAAACAGATGGAAGAGTCTTTCATTCGGGTGGTGGTCTGAATCTGACGATAGTGTTTAAGATAATGTTTTTGACAAGGCCAGAGGTAGGAAGCTGTATAATCAATACCGCGACGACCGATAACACAGCTCAAAAGCATTATCTTAACACTATCGCTACGGAGAAATCTCTTCCTTGAGCATACAGCAGGCAATCTTATAGGTCAGTTCGCCGCCAAGGGCCGGCGGCAGGTTGCGGGGCTGGATGATGCGGTTCATGACGCATCCTTCGGGAATCGTCAACGGGAACAGATCCGTCTCGTTGATCCTGGGGGCGTCCACCAGACGGTTGTCCCGGATCTCCAGGCCGTGCAGGGGGTAATCTTCGCACAAGGGGCAGCGATAGACCCGGCCGTTGGGAAAGATGAAGTAGTTGTCCGCCACCAGCCCGGCGCATTCGAAGGGCTCACCGGGGTCGAGGAAGACCTTGGGGAAGGTGGCGATCATCCCCCGCCGGGCGCTTTCCTCGGCCACCTTTGGAATCACCTCCAGCCAGGTGTCCCGGTCCACCTGCGCCAGCGTTTCCCGCTGACGGGAGTCTTCGGTCCACTGTCCCCGAACGCCGATCACCTGGATAAAAAAACGGTCGATCCCCAGCGACTCCAGCAAGGGGGGCATGGCGGACAGGTGGTCGATATTGGCCTGGCTGACCGTATAGATCAGGCTGACGGCAAACCCGCGGGCTTTGGCGGCTGCGATGCCTCGTGTGCACGCGTCGAAGCTTCCCGGTCCGCGCAAAGGATCGTTGACCGAGGGGTCGGGGCCATCCAGACTGAAACTGAAAAAATCCACCTCCTGCGGGGTTACCCGATCCAGAATATCGTGGAAAAGATATCCGTTGGTGTCGATGGTCACCGATCCGTAGGCGAGTGAACGGGCGCTTCGAACGGCCCTGGCAAGCTCGGGGTGCATCGTCGGTTCACCGCCCAGAAAGATGACATTGGCCTGCTCGTGCCGTTCGGCAAATAGTGCCAGCCATTTTTCGATGGTGTCGATGTCCAGCGTGCGGCTGCCGTGCTGCTCCGGGTTGATGTAGCAGTGGCGGCAGTGCAGGTTGCAGCGGGTAAGGATATGAAAAAAAACATTGGCCGAACGGCGGCTGAAAGCAACGGTTTTGCGCATCAGACCGGTTTCATCAGTTGATCCAGGTCGATGTCGTCATCCGGTTCCGTATCCGGACTGGGGGTGCCGCCTAAGCGTCGCACTTCTTTTTTGGACCGGATCAACTCTTCGTTGGTCAGGCGCAGGCGGTAGGTGATGTATTCGGCAAAGATGCGGTACAGCAGCAGCAGAAAGTCCAGCCGTTCATCTTTCTGGTCGGAGGTGGAGAGTCGATTGCCGGCCGAAGTGTCCACGGCCAGGCAGATGGTTTTGCCTGCGGCCAGAACGGTTGCGCTGCGGGACTGATCGTCGATGATGCGCATTTCACCGAAAATCTCGCCCTTTTTATTGATGGTTCCGATCTCCTCGCCCTCTTTTGTGACGCGGATTTTTCCGGACAGGAGAAAATAGAGCCAGGGATCCATATCCCCTTCCTGGATAATGATCTCACCATCTTCGTACTGGCGGATTTTGCTGAGGCGCAGCAGCTTTCCCAGATTGCGGGTTTCGAAGTGCCTTAGGGCGGAAATGGACATGAGCCGCTGGATGTTCTCGATGTTTTCCTTCAGGTACTTGGACTCGATCATAACTCCCCCATAGCAATGGTGATTGCCAGATACCACCGATCACAAGTATTTTAGTTTGCCGGACCCGGAAAGGCAAGTCTATTTCGACGAGCCTATTTCAATGATCGGGTCTCCATGCAGTGCTTGGACAGGTTTTCGTCGAACTGGACCGGGTAGCATCCGTCGAAGCAGGCCTTGCAGAAATGGTCGGCGGGGTTGTCGATTCCCGTGGAGGTGAGCAGCCCTTCGAGGCTCAGGTAGCGCAAAGAGTCCAGGCCCAGATGCTTGCCGAGATCGTCCACGTTCATTTTGGCGGCAATCAACTCCCCCTTGGTGGAAAAATCGATGCCGTAATGGCAGGGAAACCGGTGGGCCGGCCCGCTGACCCGCAGATGGACCCGTTTGACCCCCAGCTCCCGCAGGGCCTTGACCCGGGTCTTGGCGGTGGTGCCGCGAATGATGGAATCTTCGATAATGATGATGTCCTTGCCCTTGAGAAGCTCCTTGATGGGGTTGAGTTTAACGCGTACGCCGAAGTCCCGCATGCTCTGGGTGGGCTGAATGAAGGTGCGGCCCACATAGTGGTTGCGGATCATGCCCGTTTCGAAGGGAATGCCCGACGCTTCCGAATAGCCCAGGCCGGCATACACACCCGAGTCGGGAAAAGGCATGACCAGGTCGGCGTCCACCGGCGATTCTTTAGCCAGCTGCCGGCCGTGGGCCTTGCGGGTCAGGTAGACGTTGTGGCCGAAAAAGGTGGAGTCCGGCCGGGCAAAATAGATAAACTCGAAAATGCAGAAGGAGCGCTTCCGGGGCGTATTGGTGTGAATGCTTTTAACGCCGTCCTTGCTGATGATGACAATCTCTCCCGGGTCCAGTTCCCGCACAAACTCGGCCTGCACCAGGTCCAGGGCGCAGGTTTCCGACGCCAGGATGTAGGCGCCGTTGAGCTTGCCCAGGCAAAGAGGGCGGAAGCCGTTGGGGTCTTTGATGCCGATCATTTCCCCGCGGCTGGTCAGCAAGATCATGGAAAAGGCCCCTTTGATGCGGGCCACCGACGCTTTCAGGGATTCCTCGAACCCCAGATGAAGATTGCGGACGAACAGGTGCAGAAACACCTCGCTGTCCATAGTGGTCTGGAAAATCGATCCGGAATCCTCGAGTTCCGCTTTGATGAAGTGGGCATTGACCAGGTTGCCGTTGTGGGCCACGGCATAGGCCCGGTTGCGATGGCGCACCACTAGGGGCTGGGCATTGGCCACCACCGAGCTGCCCGTGGTGGAATAACGTACGTGGCCGACAGCGGCGGAACCGTTCAGGCGATCCAGGATGTCCATATCGAAAACATCCGGCACTAGTCCCATGCCCTTGTACTCGTCCATGAGACCGTCATCGACCACAGCGATGCCGGCACTCTCCTGCCCCCGGTGCTGGAGGGCGTACAGCCCGAAATAGCACATTTTGGCAGCATCCGGATGGCCGGAAGTACCGAACAGGCCGCAGGCCTCACGGGGTTTGTCTTCGTTAAAATCGTTCCGGTCGATGGTCGGCGATGGGTTCATGGTCATTGCTCTTCAAGGCTGGAGGTTGTGGGTCCGATCCGGCGCGGCCCGCTATCCGTGGTAATCCTGAATGGGTTTCACGACAAAGGGTTGTTCCCTCAAAGCAGCCACCGCCCGGCAGACCGCCAGGGCCCCGGCGGTTGTCGTGGCATAGGGAACCTTGAATTTAAGCGCCGCCCGCCGGATAGTATAGCCGTCCCGGCGCGGCGCCTGGCCGGTGCCGGTGTTGACGATCAACTGGATGCGGCCGTTCTTGATGGCGTCGGCTGCATGGGGTCGGCCCTGGGAGACCTTGTTAATCCGCTGGGCCGGTATGCCGTTGGCATCCAGTCGGGACCAGGTGCCGTCGGTAGCCAGAAGCGAGAACCCCATATCGGCGAATTGCCGGGCCACGGGCAGAATGGCGGCTTTGTCCTCATCGCCCACACTGATAAAAACCGCTCCGGAAAGGGGCAGCTTCTGGCCGGCCCCCAGCTGGGCCTTGGCGTAGGCCAGCCCGAAATCGGTGCCGATGCCCATGACCTCGCCGGTGGATTTCATTTCCGGTCCCAGCAGGGTATCCACGTCGGGGAAGCGGTCGAAAGGCAGTACGGCCTCTTTCACCGAAAGATGGGTGGGCACGACTTCGGCAGTAAGTCCCAGCTCGGCCAGGGTTTTGCCCAGCATGATCTTGGTGGCCAGTTTGGCCAGGGGCACGCCGGTGGCCTTGCTCACAAAAGGAATCGTCCGAGATGCCCGGGGGTTGACCTCGATCACGTAAAGCTCGCCGGCCTTGATGGCGTATTGCACGTTCATCAAGCCCACGACGTTCAGTTCAGCCGCCATGGCCTTGGTGGCCGCCTTGATCTGTTCGATCATTTCCTTGTCGATGCTGTAGGGCGGCAGCACGCAAGCCGAGTCCCCGCTGTGAACGCCGGCCGCCTCGATGTGCTCCATGATGCCGCCGATAATCGTGGTCGCACCGTCGCAGATGGCATCCACGTCCACCTCCACGGCGGCTTCCAGGAATTTGTCGATGAGAACCGGATGTCCCGGAGAGGCCAGGATCGCCAGCCGGGTGAAATTTTCCATGTCCCGTGGATCGTAGACGATCTTCATGGCCCGGCCGCCCAGTACGAAAGAGGGGCGTACGATCACCGGATAGCCGATGTCATCGGCGATGGCAAGGGCTTCTTTAATGGAAAGGGCCGTGCCGTTGGCCGGCTGTTTGAGCCCGAGCTTTTTCAGCATGGCCTGGAACAGCTCCCGGTCCTCGGCCCGGTCGATGCTTTCCGGCTGGGTGCCCATAATGGGAACCCCTTCCTGCTGCAGCGGGGTGGAAAGGTTCAGCGGGGTCTGACCGCCGAACTGCACGATGACCCCGTCGGGCTTCTCCTTTTCGACAATGTGCAGCACGTCCTCACGGGTCAACGGCTCGAAGTAGAGTTTGTCCGACGTATCGTAGTCGGTGCTGACCGTCTCGGGGTTGCTGTTGACCATGATGCTCTCCACGCCCTCTTCTCTTAAGGCAAAGGAGGCGTGCACACAGCAGTAGTCGAATTCGATGCCCTGGCCGATGCGGTTGGGGCCGCCGCCTAAAATCATCACCTTCTTGCGGTCCGACACCCGGGCCTCGCACTCGGTTTCGTAAGTGGAGTAGTAGTAGGGCGTGGCAGCCCGGAACTCGGCGGCACAGGTGTCCACCAGTTTGTACACCGGCCGCAGCCCCATGGCCTTGCGCGTCCGCTCCACCGCCTTTTCCGTGCTGCCGGTCAAATGGGCGATCTGGACGTCGGAGAAGCCGAATTCCTTGGCCCGCTTAAAAAGGTCGCCGTCGAGGGCAACGGCGGCAGACTCCGTCCCCCCGTCACACCGCGCGGTGGCTTCCCCTGCCTGCGTCAACTCCAGCTCCAACCGATAAATCTGCTCCAGTTGGAAAAGAAACCAGGGATCGATAGCCGTGATCCTATAAATGTCATCGATGGACATCCCGGCCTGGAAGGCATGGCGCAGGTAGAAGATCCGCTGGGAGTTGGGGATGGCCAGCTTCTGTTCGATCTCTTCCATGGTGGGCGGTGCGCCGTCGGCCTCGAGGCGGTCCTTGCCGTCGGCCCCGAAACCGAAGCGGCCGATCTCCAAAGAGCGCAGGCCTTTCTGGAAGGCTTCTTTGAAAGTGCGGCCGATGGCCATGGTTTCCCCCACCGACTTCATGGAGGTGGTCAACAGGTCCTCGGTTTCGGGAAATTTTTCGAAGGTCCAGCGGGGAATCTTGACCACACAGTAGTCCAGGGTGGGCTCGAAGGAGGCCAGAGTTTCGCCGGTGATGTCGTTGGCGATTTCGTCCAGGGTGTAGCCCACGGCCAGTTTGGCGGCAATCTTGGCAATGGGGAAGCCCGTGGCTTTGGAGGCCAGGGCGCTGCTGCGCGACACCCGGGGGTTCATTTCCACCACGATCATGTCGCCGTTTACCGGATTGATGGCGAACTGCACGTTGGAACCGCCGGTATCCACACCAATTTCGCGCATGATGGCAAGCGATGCGTCGCGCATGACCTGGTATTCTCTGTCCGTGAGGGTCTGGGCCGGGGCCACGGTGATGGAATCGCCGGTGTGCACGCCCATGGGGTCCAGGTTCTCGATGGAACAGATAATGACCACGTTGTCGGCATGGTCGCGCATCACCTCCAGTTCGTACTCTTTCCAGCCCAGGACCGACTCTTCCAGCATCACCTGGCTGGTCAGACTGGCGTCCAGGCCGGCCTTGGCGATATTCTCGAGATCCTCGGGATTGTAGGCTACCCCGCCGCCGGTGCCGCCCAGGGTATAACTGGGGCGAACGATCAGCGGAAAACCGATGGTGTCGGCGATTTCACGGGCCTGTTCCATGGTGGTGGCGATGCCGCTGTTGGGAATGCGCAGGCCGATGCGGTTCATGGCCTCCCGGAAGCGGTCCCTGGACTCGGCTTTTTCGATGGCGTCCAGACAGGCGCCGATCAGTTCCACGCCGAACTGCTCCAACACCCCCATCTTGGCCACTTCCACGGCGGTGTTCAGGCCGGTCTGCCCGCCGAGGGTCGGCAGCAGGGCATCGGGGCGCTCTTTTTCGATGATCTTGGCCACGGCTTCGGGCGTGACCGGCTCGATGTAGGTGCGGTCGGCCGTCTCCGGGTCGGTCATGATGGTGGCCGGATTGGAGTTCACCAGCACCACCTCGTAGCCTTCCTCTTTCAGCGCCTTGCATGCCTGGGTGC
Organism: Desulfosarcina widdelii; assembly: GCF_009688965.1. Taxonomy (GTDB): domain Bacteria; phylum Desulfobacterota; class Desulfobacteria; order Desulfobacterales; family Desulfosarcinaceae; genus Desulfosarcina; species Desulfosarcina widdelii. The sequence continues at coordinate 3,672,773 of NZ_AP021875.1, forward strand.
CGGAATAGTCGAATTCGCACGCCTGCCCGATAATGATCGGGCCGGCGCCGATGATCAGAATTTTGTGGATGTCCGTGCGTTTGGGCATGGTCAGTTCGTTTTCATCATGGCTCTGAACTGGTCGAACAAATAGGCCGCATCGTGCGGCCCCGGCGACGCCTCCGGATGATACTGGACGGCAAACGCGGGCAGCCGCCGATGCCGGATGCCTTCAACGGTGTTGTCGTTCAGGTTGATGTGGGTCACCTCGACGTCATCGCTGGACAGGCTCTTCATGTCCACCGCAAAACCGTGATTCTGGGAGGTGATTTCCACTTTTCCCGTGGCCAGGTTTTTGACCGGCTGGTTGGCCCCCCGGTGACCGAATTTCAATTTGTAGGTCCGCCCGCCCAGGGCCAGTCCCAGAATCTGGTTGCCCAGACAGATGCCGAAAATGGGCAATCGGCCCAAAAGCTCACGGGTGGTTTCGATCCCGTACGCCACCGGTTCCGGGTCTCCGGGACCGTTTGAAAGGAAAAGGCCGTCCGGTGCCATGGCCATGATCGTACCGGCCTCGGTCGCAGCCGGAACCACCACCACTTCGAAGCCCGCCTTTTCCAGGCAGCGGGCAATGTTGTATTTGAGACCGAAATCGATGGCCACCACCGACGGCCGAGTCTCCCGTTGCCGCCAGATGCCGGCATCCAGGATTTCGCCGGCCGCCAGGAATTCAGGCCGGCCGTCCTGCCACCGGTAGGCGGTTTCCGTGGTCACATCCCTGGCCAGGTCCAGGCCTTCCATGCTGGGAATCGCATTGGCCCGTCTGATTAAGGACTCTGCATCCAGATCCGTAGTGGAGATAATGGCGCGCATGGCCCCGCCGTTGCGGATGTGGCGGGTCAGTGCGCGGGTATCCAGGCCTTCAACGCCCAAGACCCCCTGGCCCTTCAGATAATCGGCCAGCGATTGCGTCGACCGGAAATTGCTGGGAAAGGGCTGATACTCCTTGACCAGAAAAGCGGCCACCTGAATGCGTGCGGACTCCACATCCTCGGGATTAACTCCGTAGTTCCCGACCAGCGGATAGGTCATGGTGACCATCTGGCCGCTGTAGGACGGGTCGGTGAGCACCTCCTGGTAGCCGGTCATGCTGGTATTGAACACCACCTCCCCACTGGCTTCGCCCGGTCCGGTGAAAGACCGGCAGGGGAAGGTGCGTCCGTCTTCAAGTGCTAATAAGGCCTTCATATTTTCTGCTGTGATCTTTTGACGGCGTCTGTCGTAAATGCGGCTTTTTTACGCGCTCACCATATTTTCATGTCGTCAACGTTCTGTGGTCCATTACCACATCTGCCCGGCAAATCAACCATCTAAAAAAAAGCAGGCTCACGCCTGCCTTTATTAACCCGAAAAAGATGAAGCCGCTTGGATGCTGCCGACCGTTGTTTCAGTGGATGGAAACTGTGGACGGCGGCGGTCAATGTCAACACCAACCGGCTCCTTTTCTCTAATTCAGGCTGTTGGGTAAAGGGCAAATCGAAAGCCCTTTTTCCTTCATTCCCGAAAAAGAAGATAACGTTTCTATCGGTTCGCGGATATCGGGTTTTATCGGAAACCGCATACTTGTCAGCCGATGGGCGTGTTCTCCACCAAATCCCAGATGCCGCAGGGACAGGCGCCGGCACAGAAGCCGCAGCCGATGCAGCGCTCCGCATCCACCACGTATTCGAATTCCACACCTTCCCCGGCCTTGCGGCTGATGGCCGCTTGCGGGCAGACAGCCACGCAGATGCCGCAGTCGCGGCAGGTCCCGCAAGAGGAGCACTGTGAACCGCACTGGTCCATGTCCTCGTACTGAACGATCCGCGGGTCCAGGTATTCCAGGGAGACGCGCTCGATGTCGATAACCATCTTGCGGTCGGCCCCGGGCCGTTTACCGGCCAGAATTTCGCTAATGGTTTCCGCCGCCCGCCGGCCGGCGCCGATGGCGTCGGTGAGCAAGCCAGGCCGCACCACATCGCCGATGGCGTAAATCTTGGCATTGGAGGTCTGGTAGTCGTCGTTGACCACCACGTATCCGCGCTCGGTGGCCACGTCCTCAGGCAGAAAATCCAGGTCCGGCGCATCGCCGATGGAGATGATCACCGTATCGGCGGGAATCAGCTCCCCGCTCTCCAGTTCAACCCCTTTTTCGGCGATCCGGCGGGTGAATACCGGCCAGCGGAACACGGCGCCCGCCGCCTCGGCATCCTCACGCTCCTTGCCGAAGCTGGCCGGCTCCTGAACGTCCAGCAGGGTAATCTCTTCGGCGCCTAATCGGGCCGCCTCAGTGGCCACATCGCAGCCCACGTTGCCGGCGCCGATAATCACCACCCGCTTGCCCGGTTTGGCGCCGTCGGTCTTGGCGTCGATGAGAAAATCTGTGGCGGTCACCAGACGTTCATTACCCGGAATGGGCAGAGTTCTCGGCTTCTGCGCTCCGGCGGCCACAACCACGAAATCGTAATCGCCAGCCAGCCGGTCGGTATCTTCACGGGTCAGCTTCTGCTGTAAATGAACATGGGGGATCACTTCGGCGGCCCGCTCCAATTCTTTTTTCACCACATCGGCCGGAATCCGGCTGTTAGGAATCACCGAGGCGATTTTGCCGCCCAGCGTCGTGGCATTGTCGAAGACCACGGCTTCGTGGCCCTTGCGCCGCAGCTGCCAGGCTGTGGAAACACCGGCAGGCCCCCCGCCGATCACGGCGATGCGTTTGCCGGAAAGGGGCGGCAGTTCCGGCAGGCCGGCATTGATGCTGGCCCGACCCAGCTGGGAAACATCCACGGGGGCCATAAAGGCCGACCCTTTGGTGCAGGCCGTCATACAGGGATGGGGGCATAGGTAGCCGCATACCGAAGCCGGAAAAGGGGTAAAGGCCAGAGCCAAGTCCACGGCCTCATCCACCCGTCCCTCGCGCACCAGACGCCAGCGCTCCTGCACCGGGATGCCGGACGGACAGGAGGCTTCGCACGGGGCCTTGAACTTGCGGTTTTCCCAGACGGGCACAAAGCGCCGCAGGTCGCCCTGGGTAATCAGGGGGATGGCGCTGCGATCGATGTCGGTCAGGTCGCCGACGATGCCGCCCTTGCCCAACTGTTTTTCCCATACCAGCGCCCGGAAGTCGGCCATGGATCGGCGGCCCGGACCGGCCTTGTCCTGGGGCGAGCGGGCAACGATGAGTTGCCAGGCTTCACGCACGGTCAGGTCGTCGAACAGCTCCAAACGGTCGATGGCCGTCAGATAGGCTTTCATTCCTTCGGTCAGCCACTGCCAGTCCTCGTCCTCGATGGGCATCATCTTGGCATCGGCGTGGCTGAAGCCCTGATGGGGACCACGAAAGAAAATCCGCCCTCCCACCATTCCCACCGCGGGCCGGTAGCCCAGCACATTGTCCGGATTCTGAGGCGAGTGGCCGCAGACGACGGCAACGCCGCCGGCCATGAATTCGGCGAAATAGTCGCCGGCACTGCCCAGCACCCACAATTCAGGCGGTTCGAAGCGGGGATTGAACTTGGTCATGGTCATGCCGCGGGAACCGATGTTGCCGGCAATGTAGACCTTGCCCTGGGCCATGCCGTTGGACACGCCGTTGGAGGCATGGCCGTGCACCGTGATGACCGCCCCGGCGTTGAGCCAGCCCACATCGTCGGACACAGGGCCCATCACCTCGATAAAGGTGCCCGGGTATCCCAGTGACCCCAACCGCTGGCCGGCGTGGCCTTCCACCGTGATATGGACCGGTTCGCCGTTGGTTTTCCACAAACGCCCGCCAATGCCGTGCTGGCCGAAAGCCTGAACGTTCAGATGACGGTGCCCGGCCTGCACAGCCTGTTGGATCTGTTCTTCAAGAATCCGCGAGGCCAGCCGTTCGCCCTCACGTTTCCCCGTTATGGTAAAAGGTTGTCTCTTTTCCGTCATTCCATCTTCTCCGGCGCTACACTACATATTTGATTTTAAGCCGCTGGGCGGCATCGTAGTCGCTGATGCCCAGCGCATCCGACATGCCGATGGGCAGGGCCGTGGAGCGGCCCAGGGGCGCCACGATCTTTTTCAGTTCCGTGTCGAAAGCCAGGAAAAGGTCGACCACCCGTTCGGCCACCTTTTCCACGTCCAGGCGTCGGTAGAGGCGGGGATCCTGGGAGGTGATCCCCCGGGGACAGCGGCCGATGTTGCAGATGTTGCAGCGGTCGCTTTCCGACCCCAGACAGCCGGCGGCCGCCTGCATGATGTACTTGCCGGTCTGGACGCCGCTGGCACCCAGCATGATCAAAGCCGCGGCGTTGGCCGCCAGGTTGCCGCTTTTGCCAACCCCACCCCCGGCAAACAGGGGAATTTCGTTCTGCATGCCCACTTCCACCAGGTTCAGGTAGCCGTCCCGGATGTTGGTGGCGATGGGATGGCCCATGTGGTCCATGGAGACGTTGTAGGCGGCGCCGGTGCCCCCGTCCTCGCCGTCGATGGCCAGACCGGCGGCGTAAGGGTTGCGGGTGAGGTTGTTGAGCACGGCCATGGCCGTCGAGGTGGCCGAAATCTTGGGATAGACCGGCACCCGGAATCCCCAGGCCATATACATGGACTGTATCATCTTGGCCACGGACTCTTCGATGGAGTACTGGGTCTGGTGGGTGGGCGGGCTGGGCAGGCTGACGCCCGGCGGCACGCCGCGAATGGCGGCGATCAACTTGTTGACCTTGTGCCACATGAGCAGGCCGCCGTCGCCGGGCTTGGCTCCCTGACCGTATTTGATCTCGATGGCGCAGGGGTCCTCCACCATTTCCGGAATGGAATGGATGATCTCGTCCCAGCCGAAATAGCCGCTGGCAATCTGCAGGATCACGTACTTGATAAAAGGGCTGCGCAGTAGACGCGGCGGACAGCCGCCCTCGCCGGTGCAGATGCGCACGGGCATGCCCAGTTCCTCGTTGAGGTACGCCACGCCCATCTGCAGCCCCTCCCACATGTTGGGAGAAAGGGCGCCGAAACTCATGCCGCCAATGACCAGCGGATAGATTTCGCGTACCGGCGGGATCCATCCGTTTTCGGCCAGAAACTTCAGGTTTTTCTCCGGCGGCAGAATCCGGCCCAAAAGGGTGCGCAGTTCGAATTCGTGCCGGCCGGCATCCAGGGCCGGGTCGGTGAGCATGGAAATACGGATGAACTTGATCTGATCCAGAATGCCTCCCGGTACGTTGCGCCGCCCTCCCCTGCTGCGAGGCTGGCCGCCGCGGTTGATGTGGAAGCGCAGCTTGTCGGCCTCGTCGGACCGCATGGGAAAAATTGCGTCGTTGGGGCAGACCAGGCTGCAGGTGGCGCACCCCACGCAGGCATAGGCCGGATCGGTCTTCTGGCGGATGCCGTGGTAAACGTCGAAACTGCTGCCGGGGTTGCCCTGGGGATCCAGCGAAACCGTGATCTTTCGCTTGCGGAAAACACCCAGTTCGATGGCGTTGACCGGGCACACGGCCGTGCACCGGCCGCACAGGGTGCACTTGTCTTTTTGCCAAAGGATCTGCCAGGGCAGGTCCTTGACGCTTAGTGTAGAAGGGCTAATGGTTGCGTTTGGCTGCATACGGAAACCTCCTGGCGCTGCGGTCCCACAATGACCGTGTCCAGATGCATGGGTTGAAAATCCTGGCTTTTGTCGCGGTCGGGAACAGCGTAATCCAGACCGCATATTTCCGAAGAGAATGCATAGCGACCCGGCCGGCCGCCCACCACACCGGGACGCAGTTTCTTGCGGTCCTGAACCATGAACAGACTGTGGTCAGGCAAACAGCCGATGACGCAGTTGGGACCGTCGATGGTCAGCCGCCGGCAGGAGTGCTTGAGCTGCTTAAGCAATTCGGCGTTGGGGTGGACGGCGATGTCGCTGTCCTGCAACGGGGTGATGACGTGTTTGTATCCGCACACATCCAGCCCCAGACGGGTCTGGGTGAAGTGCAGGATATGGGTGAATACCTCCGAGTCGCTCTGGTAGCCCGAGTATCCGGGAAAGTTGCGGGAGAGCAGGAACTCCCGGATCGGCGTGAAGGCCGTGCATTCGCCGTTGGTCATGGAAGCGTAGCCCTGAATGAAAAAGGGATGGCAGGCATACAGGTTGATGGCGTAATTGGTGTTCTGCCGCCCCTGGGCCATGATGACCCGCGCATGCAGCTCCTTGCGGTCCAGCTTCAGGTATTGGGCCACCTGCAAGGGGTCGCCGATCTCTTTGAGCATGATAACGTCCGGCCAGAAAGAGAAAACGATCATGTCGCCCTTCTCCTCACCCATGGCCCTGAGCTGAAGACGAATTTTCAGCAGTCTGTCGTACAGGACCTCGGTGGGCTCGTCATCCCACTCTTCTGGATATTCATAGGCCCGGATCAGGTAGACATCGCGTTTGGGAACGCCGGGAGGCGGATTCTTGGGCACTTTGATGGTGATCTTGTACTTGGTCATGAACCCGATATCCATCATGAAGGCATCCAAACGCCGGAGGCCCTCCTCGCTGAAGATGCCCGAAAGAATCGGCGCATCCTTGATCTCTTCGAAAGGGCCGCCCAGATCCCGCAGGAACAGACCGACACCGGATCCATCGTGGCCTTCCCGCATGACGTCCATGGCTTCCAGGGCAATCATGGGGGAGACGGGGGTCTCGCTGGTCATGGCAAACAGTCGGCACATGGTTGACTCGCTCCTTTTAACCGCCGGGGGTAGAAAATCCGGCACTGACGCTTCAATGCCGGACTCGAAAGAAAGACTTGTTTTTTTCGATCCAAAATAGTTTTTTGCAAGCTTTGTACCGTACCACAAAATCATCGGATTTCCAATGCCATCCTAACAATACACATCGAATCCCCCCTGGTTGCCCGGCCATTTATTACAAAAACGAAATAAAAATGCGATAAAAACTACAAAATTGAAATCATTGCCGGTTGCGGGTGGCACATTACGTAAACCATCGAAAAAATAACGATCTTGGCAATATTGGCCAAATCTGCTACTTTTTGTTCAGGTCGGTTTTCTCCTTTTTCGATGGGCCAACGGTCGATGCTACCCACGGGGAGGAGCCCTTTGCAACCACCGCCGTGAAAAGAATGGACGATGCCCGATGACTGGCTCCCGCGACGCACTGACGGAAAAGCAGCAAGAACACTGGACCGCCTTCTGCCAAAAGGCAAAAGCCACGGGCAGCACCTTCGACCCCGAATCGGAGGGTGCCCGGCTGTTGAATACGGCCTTCGCCTTCAGTGATTTCGTGGCGGCCGGCTGCATCCACCAACCGAACATGGCACTGGATTTGATCGACAGCGGTGATCTGCTCGCCCCCTACGATGACGACGGCATGGCCCGGCGGCTGAATTCGCAATTTCAAACGATGGCGGAAACCGGACCGGAGGCCGCCGTTCCCTCCCTTCTGGCGGCTTTGAAACCGGTCCTGCGCACCTTCCGGAGGCGGGAAATGGTACGCATTGCCGTCCGGGACCTGACCGGCTTCAGCGACCTGGATGAAACCATGGCCGATCTTTCCGCTTTGGCGCGCGCGGCAATCGACGGAGCCCTGAACCTCTTGTACGCCGGCCAGTGCGCCGTGGACGGGATCCCGCGGGACAGCCATGGCACCCGGCAGCGGCTGGTCGTCATCGGAATGGGCAAGCTGGGGGCCGGAGAACTCAATTTCTCGTCGGACGTCGATCTGATATTTACCTTCCCCTCCGGAGGACAAACCGAGGGGGACAAAGCCCCGGTCGCCAACGAGGCCTTTTTCACCCGCCTGTGCCGGCACCTGATCCAGGCCATCGGCGAAACCACTACCGATGGCTTTGTCTTCCGGGTGGACACCCGATTGCGGCCCTATGGCGACGGCGGCCCCCTGGCCATGAATTTCGATCACATGGAGGATTACTACCAGCACCAGGGCAGGGAGTGGGAGCGTTACGCCCTGATCAAGGCCGATGTGGTGGCTGGAGACCGAAAGGCCGGCCGCGAATTGCTGCTGCGGCTGCGCCCCTTCGTCTATCGGCGTTATCTGGATTTCGGCGTGTTCGAATCCCTGCGGGAGATGAAGCGCAAAATCAGCGCCGAGGTTCGCCGCAAAAACCTGCACGACAATATCAAGCTGGGCAGCGGCGGGATCCGGGAGATCGAATTCTTCGGCCAGATGTTCCAGTTGATCCGGGGCGGCGTGCTGCCCGTGCTCCAGAAGCCGGCCATCCAGTTTGTCCTGGCGACCCTGGGCCGGGAAGGGTTTGTGCCTCCGGCGGTATGCCGCGAACTGACCGACGCCTACCGCTTTCTTCGAACCGCCGAACATCGGCTCCAGGAAGTCGATGACCGGCAGACCCATGCCTTGCCCGCAGACCCGGGGGCTCGCCTGCGCCTGGCCCGTTCCATGGGATACGACAGCTGGGAAAGCTTCCGGGAGATTCTGGACGGCCACCGCCGCAAGGTCCGCATTCATTTTGACGGCCTGCTGGAAACGGATTCCGGTTCGGCGGGATCGGGCGGCCGCGAAGCGTCGGGCCTGGTCGAGGCCTGGTCGGTGGCCGAATCGACCGACGAACGCCGCCGCCTGCTGGAAGCCGCCGGTTTTCCCGACGGCGGGGCCGCTGCCGGGCTGCTGAGGGGCTTCGATGCCGAGCCGGCCACCCGGGCGCTGAGCAGTGCGGGAAGACAGCGGCTGGAAAAGCTGATTCCGCGCCTGCTGGAGGCCGCTGCCGGCTGCGACGATCCCGCAACGGTTCTGCAGCGGGTGCTGCAACTGCTCAAATGCATTCAGCAGCGCACCAGCTACCTTTCCCTGCTCATCGAATACCCCACCGCCCTGACGCATCTGATTCGACTGGTTGGGGCCAGTCCGTGGATCGCCGCCTTTCTCAGCCGCCACCCCGTGCTGCTGGACGAACTTTTAGATCCGCGTACCCTGTATGCGCCGCCCGGTCCCGAAGCCCTGCGGACCGAACTGGAACGCAAGCTGGCGGACGTGCCCGAAGACGATCTGGAATATCAGATCGAAGTCCTGTGCATTTTCCGGCAGGTGAACACCCTGAAGGTGGCCGCATCGGACATCACCAGCACCCTTCCGTTGATGAAGGTCAGCGACCACCTGACCTGGATTGCTGAAACCATCCTGGACAAGGTCGTCGAAATATCCTGGAACCATCTGGTGCAAAAACACGGCCGCCCCACCTGCACCCTGGACGGCCAGATCTGCAGGCGCGGCTTTGCCGTCATCGGCTACGGCAAACTCGGCGGCTTCGAACTGGGCTACCGATCCGATCTGGACCTGGTTTTTCTCCACGCGGCAGACCCCGGGGAGACGGTCGGCGGCCCCCGCCCCATCGACAACGCCCATTTTTTCGCCCGCCTGGGACAGCGGGTGGTCCACATGCTGTCGACCCATACGGCAGCCGGCATGCTCTATGAAGTCGATATGCGGCTGCGGCCCAGCGGGGCTTCGGGGCTGCTGGTCAGCCAGATCAAGGGGTTCGAGGATTACCAGAGCAACGACGCCTGGACATGGGAGCACCAGGCCCTGATCCGGGCGCGTCCCATTACCGGCGATGCCGTGCTGCGCGAGGCCTTTTCCGCCATCCGCCATCAGATCCTGTGCCGGAGGCGGGACCCGACATCGTTGAAGACCGATGTCCGGGACATGCGCGAACGCATGCGGGAAAGCCGACTGGAGGTTCAACCAGACCAGATCGACATCAAAGAAGAGGCCGGGGCCATGGTGGACATCGAGTTTCTGGTCCAGTATTTGGTGCTGCAACATGCCGCCGACCGCCCGGAACTGACCCGCTGGACCGACAACGTGCGGCTGCTGCAGGCCCTGGCCGAAACCGGCATCCTGGACCAGACCGCCGCCTATCGCCTGCGGCAGGCGTATCTGATCTACCGGGCCGTAGCGCACCGCCTCAATCTTCAGGAGCAATCCAACCGCATCGATAGCCATCGGTTCGAACACCTGAGAAAAATGGTGCAACATTTCTGGCAGCGGACGCTGGCCGCAACGCCAATCCGACAATCGGACGACAATCCATGAAACCCCGGAACGACCACCAGAACGAAACCACGGAAAAACTTACTTCCGCCCGGTATCCGTTCTATCTGGACCTGGTCTTTGGCCGACGCCTGGGCCGGACGCTGCTGGTATTTCTGCTGGCAGCCGCCGCCCTGCCCCTGGTGGTGCTGGGCCTTTTCAGCTACCTGATCCAGGGACAGGACCTGCTGACCACTTTGGGAGCAGCCCATCTGCCGGGCACCGTCATCGCCGCCACCGTGCTGCTGACCGCCCTGGGGGCCCTGTTGGCCGCGGGGATCCTGTCCCACCGCATCGTCGGCCCGCTGGAGGATCTGTCCCACGACGTTGCCATGGCGTCCCGGGGCCGATTCGCTGACGCGGTTGAGGTGGATGCCGCCGATGAGATCGGCGAACTGGCCATGGCCGTCGCGAGCCTGCTCGATCACCTGAAAACGGCGGCGTCCCAGCACGAAGACCAGATCCGGTTCATGACCGGACTGACGCGCCTGCACGGCCTGATCGCCGGTGAACAGGAACTCGAGAAGTTGAATCTCAACACCCTGGAATTCCTCTACCAGATCCTGGATCTGTGTCGGGCGGATATCTACATCGTCCAAGAGGATGCCGGGCCCCGCTGGCAGAGCCGTTTTCCGGGGCTTCCCGGCCACGATGAAGGCCAGGCTCGCCACCCGGGAAAAAGGCGGGCCGTCGATGCGCTCCGGGAAAAAGCGCCCCTCTGGTTTCAAAGGGATACCGCCGAAAAACCGCCAAAACCGGTGACCGCCATTGACCGGGCCAACCTGATCACGCTGCCGCTGCTGCTTCGTCAAACCGGCATCGGGGCGCTGGATCTGGAAAAAACGGATCGTTTCAGCGCATCCGACGGCCGCTTCGCAGAGGCTGCCGCCAGGGTCATCGCCGTGGCCCTCAACGCCGCGATACTCAGGCGTCAGGAAAAATCCCTGCTGGAACGATCGCGGGAGCAGGCCGCCCAGCTAAAAGGCCGTGAAGCCGCCCTGCAGGCCAAAACCCGTGAGCTTGAGAGCCAGACCCGGGCCCTTCAGGCCTCCGAGGAAACCCTTCAGCTCAAACAATTGGAACTGGAGGCGGCCAATGCGCAAATGACGAAAAATGCGGCCGACCTGGAAGCCAATATGGCCATTTTGGAAAAACAGAAGCAGGATATGCAACAGCAGAACCGGGCGCTGCAAAAGGCCCACCGGGAGTTGGCCCAAAAAGCCCGGCAGATCGAACTTTCCAGCCAGTACAAGAGTGAATTTCTCGCCAACATGTCCCATGAACTCAGAACGCCGCTCAACAGCATCCTGCTGCTCTCCCGCCTGCTCCTGGAGAACAAGGAGGAGAACCTGTTGCCCAAGCAGTCCGAATTCGCCCGCACCATCCATTCGGCCGGCGAGGACCTGTTGACCCTGATCAACGAAATTCTCGACCTGGCCAAGGTGGAATCGGGCAAAATGGAGGTGCACCGGGCACCGGTTACGATTCGCGACATCACCCGGAGCATGCTGGTGACCTTTTCTCCCCTGGCCGAGCAGAACCGTGTGGCCTTCGACATCCATGTGGCCCCGGATGTACCTGAAGAGCTGGTTACCGACCGCAAGCGCCTCGAACAGATCATCAAAAATTTTCTCTCCAATGCATTCAAATTCACCCCCGAAGGATCCATCCGGCTGGAGGTTGCCGTTTCCCGTGGGGAAATTCGGTCCGAAAGCGGCGGCCAGGGCGATACCCTGACGATCTGCGTCGTGGATACGGGCATCGGTATCCCTGCAGCCAATCAGGAAATGGTGTTCGAAGCCTTCCAACAGGTCGACGGCTCCAATCGCCGCAAATACGGCGGGACCGGCCTCGGTCTTTCCATTTCCCGGGAGTTGGCCCGAATCCTGGGCGGAGAAATACGGCTGGAAAGCGAGGATGGCGTGGGCAGTCGGTTTTCCCTGCATATTCCGCTCACGCCGCCGGAAAGCGAACCGGTCATCGCTTACGACGATCTTGTCGAAAAAACACCGGCCGAGCCGCAAAGGATCGAAACCACCGACCGGAACGAACGGTGGACGGCATTGGAGGGCCCGGCGCGCGATGACCGCAACCGGCTGACCCACGGGGACAAGTGCATTCTGATCGTCGATACCGATGAAGACACCATCGCCCCCATCAAAACCGCTGCCCAACTGAAGGGGTACAAGACGCTGGTGGCCGAACAGTTTTCAACGGGACTTCATTTTGCCGACTACTACCTGCCCGCCGCCATTTTCCTGAACCCGGAGGCGTCCGGAAACGGATGGAAGATGGTTTCGCGCCTCAAAACCAACCCCCAAAGCCGCCACATTCCGGTATTTACCGTATCGCCTCGCGGTGACGACTTCGAAGCGGCAACCCGGGGGGCCGCCGGCCATCTCGCCCGACCGGTTGCCCCTGACGATCTCGAGACAGCCTTCCGGCGCATCGAAAGAATCCAATCCATGGGGCAGTACAGGATCCTGGTGGCGGCCCCGGATCGGGAACGGGCCAAACGAATCGTCGACACCGTCGACGGGTTCGGCCTTCGGGCCGTCGCCGTTACCACGGCCGAAGACGCCCGGGCCGTTCTCGAATCGGAAGACGTGCATGCCGTCATCCTGCATCCGGTTATGGTGGCCGCAGGGCAGCACGAATTTCTCGCCGGCCTGCAAAAGGACCCGATGCCGGTATTTCAATACTCGGGAAGACCGCTGAAAGCGAATTTCAGCCCCGAGGCCAACCCTTATGCCCACCTGCTGAACCTCCAGGGGATCGACATGCCCGACCATCTTCTGACGGCGCTAATATCCCGCCTGCATCTGCCGCCCGAAGCCCTGAATGAAGACTGCCGCAACCATTTGGCCGCCATGGACAACCGCATCAACCGTTTGAAAGGCCGCAGGGTGCTGCTGGTCGATGACGACATGCGCACGGTGTTTGCCGTTTCCAACGTTCTGGAAGACCTGGGGGTCAGGGTGGTCACCGGCAAGACCGGCAAGGAAAGCCTTGACAAACTCTCCGGTTTTCCGGACATTGATCTTATTCTCATGGATGTGATGATATCCGGTGTGGACGGTTACCGGGCCATTCGGCAAATCCGCGAGGAGGAGCGCTATACGGACCTTCCGATTGTCGCCCTGACGGCCAAGGCCATGCGGGGCGATCGTGAAAAATGCATCCGGGCCGGGGCCGACGACTACCTGTCCAAACCGGTGAATCCGGACAAGCTCGCATCGATGCTCAAGATCTGGTTTCAACTCAAGCGGAGCACCTCTTAACCCATCAGCGGGATCGAACCCATGGCCAAAGAGGAAAAAGTAAAAATTCTGGTGGTCGACGACAGGCCCGAAAATCTTTTGGCCATTGAGGCTGTTCTGGATCGCCCGGATCTTTCGATCGTCACCGCCACCTCGGGCAACAAGGCGCTGGGTCTGGTGCTGGAGCACAACTTCGCCCTGATTCTGCTGGACGTTCAAATGCCGGAAATGGACGGCTTCGAAGTGGCCGAACTGATCCGGGGCAGCGAAAAGACCCGCCATATCCCCATTATTTTCGTGACCGCCATCAACAAAGATAAAGCGCACGTTTTCACCGGATACGAAAAAGGCGCCGTGGATTATCTGTTCAAGCCGCTGGATCCGTCGATTTTAAGAAGCAAAGTCAAGGTCTTCGTGGAACTTTTTCAGCAGCGAAAAAAACTGCAGCAGAGCAATGCCGAACTAAGCCGCGTGGTCGCGGAACTGGAAGAGGTCAACCGCAAAATCCAGGAGCAGCAGGAGTCCGTGATCGAAGAGGAGCGCCTCAAAGTTTTGCTGCAGATGGCCGGAGCCACGGCCCACGAACTGAATCAACCGCTCATGGTCCTCATGGGCAATATTCAGCTCATGGAGATGGAGGCCGAAATCCCGGACAACATCGCCGAACGGATAAAAAAAATCACCGGTGCAGCCAACCGTATTTCCGACATCGTCAAAAAGATCCAGACCCTGCGTCATGACGAATCCAAGTCCTATGCCGGCGGCAAAACCATTTTAAACCTGGACCAGCAGGTTTCCATTCTGTCCATTGAAGACCGGGACGAAGATTTCAGCACCATTCAACAGATCCTGCACAAGCACGACCAATTGCGGTTGAACCGGGTAAAATCCATTCAGGAGGCCTTCGAACTTTTGGAAAAAGATCACTTCGACCTGATCTTTTTGGATTATCTTCTCCCCGACGGCACCGGACTCGAATTCCTCGAAAAGGTCAACAGCAAAGGGCTGGAAACGCCGGTGGTGGTCATCACCGGGCAGGGGGACGAACTGATCGCCTCGCGGATCATTCAGGCCGGGGCGTACGACTATCTGCCCAAAGCCAAGGCCAGCGACAAGGCGCTTCTGCGCATTATCTCCAATGCACTGGAAAAGGCGAGCCTGAAGCGGGAAATGCGCAGGGCCCAGAAAAAGCTGGCGGAAATGTCCATGCGCGATGAACTGACCGGCCTGTTCAACCGGCGCTATTTCGCCGAAGCCCTGGACCGGGAGGTCTCCGGTGCCGAACGCTACGGCCACGGCCTCGCATTGTGCATCATCGATCTGGATCATTTCAAGCTCGTCAACGATACTCACGGCCATCTGTGCGGCGATCGGGTTCTCAAGGATTTCGGCCGACTGCTGGCGGACAGCATCCGCAAATACGACGTTGGCTGCCGCTACGGCGGAGAAGAGTTCGCCATCATCCTTCCCGACACCTCCCTCGAAAAGGCCGTTTCCCTTTGCGAACGCTTTCGGAAGCGGGTGAAGGAATTCGAATTCACCTTCGACGACCAGACCCTTCACATCACCGCCAGCGTCGGAGTCACGGCCCGATATCCCGATGGCGACACCAGCGGGGAAAAACTGTTGGAACTGGCCGACAAAGCCCTTTACCAGGCCAAACGCCAGGGCAGGGATCGTGTTGTGGCCGTTTGAAGCGTTAAATCGTGGCGGACTCGCAAAAATTCACCAGACATGTCATTCCCGCGTAGGCGGGGATCCATTATTTTCATATAGTTATAGATTCCCGCCGACGCGGGAATGACACCAATGGACCAAATTCCACTTTTTGCGATTTAATCAACTGTAAATAAGGCAAAAAAACGCCGGGGCTCCCTCATCTCGGGAAGCACCCGGCGTTGTTACCTGTTTTGACGATTCGGTCAGGCGATACCGCAGTCCATCACTTTCTGGCTTTGGCGTAACCGATGCCCTCCAGGGCCTCTTCCATCTCGCCCAGGATGGTCGGATCGTCGATGGTCGCCGGCACCTTGTACTCCTGGTTGTCGGCGATTTTCTGGATGGTCCCCCGAAGGATCTTGCCCGAACGGGTCTTGGGCAGGCGCTTGACCACCGTGGCCGTCTTGAAGGCCGCCACAGGTCCGATGCGTTCGCGCACCATCTGGATTACCTCCTTGACGATCTCGTCCTGGGCCTTGGACACACCGGCCTTGAGAACAATGAATCCTACCGGAACCTGTCCTTTGAGGCTGTCCTCGACGCCCAGCACGGCGCATTCGGCCACATCCGGATGGTCTGAAAGCACTTCCTCCATAGCCCCGGTGGACAGCCGGTGGCCGGCAACGTTGATGATGTCGTCCGTACGGCTCATAACGAAGGCGTACCCGTCGGCATCGATGAAACCGGCGTCTGCCGTTTTATAGTAGCCGGGGAACTCTTCCAGGTAGGATTCCACATAGCGGTCGTCGTTCTGCCACAAGGTCGGCAGGGCCCCCGGAGGCAGCGGCAGCTTGACCACCAGGGCGCCGATTTCACCGGCGGCCACCTGCTGGTTGTTGGTGTCGACCACCTGCAGGTTCCAGCCGGGCGCCGGCTTGGTGGGCGAGCCTTCCTTGACCGTAAATTCGTGCAGACCCAGGCAGTTGGCGCAGATGGCCCAGCCGGTTTCCGTCTGCCACCAGTGATCGACCACCGGCACCTTCAGGGCGTTTTCGGCCCAGTGCAGGGTGTTGGGATCCAGGCGCTCGCCGGCCAGGAACAGGGCCTTGAAATTGGACAGATCGTACTTTTTCATCAGTTCGGCATTGGGATCCTCGCGCTTGATGGCCCGGAACGCCGTGGGCGCGGTGAACATGGACTTGACCTTGTGATCGGCGATCACTCGCCAGAAGACCCCGGCGTCAGGGGTGCCCACCGGCTTGCCCTCGAAAAGAATAGTCGTGCAGCCCTTGAACAGCGGGCCATAGACGATATAGCTGTGGCCCACCACCCAGCCCACGTCCGAGGCGGCCCAGTAGACGTCTCCGGCATCCACGTTGTAAATGTTTTTCATGGTCCACTTCAGGGCCACCACATGGCCGCCATTGTCCCGCACCACGCCCTTGGGCTGGCCAGTGGTGCCCGACGTGTAGAGAATGTAGAGCGGGTCGGTGGCCGCCACCGGCACGCATTCGGCTGGGGATGCCGCCGCCATGGCCGCTTCCCAGTCCACATCCCGACCGTCGATCATGGAAGCCTTTTCCATGGGGCGCTGGAAGATCACACACTTATCGGGCTTGGAGGCGCTCATGTCGATGGCCGCATCCAGCAAGGGTTTGTAGGCGATCACTTTTTTGACTTCGATGCCGCAAGAGGCCGTGACGATCACTTTGGGTTTGGCATCGTTAATGCGCGTGGCCAGCTCTTTGGCGGCAAACCCGCCGAAAACCACGGAGTGCACCGCCCCGATGCGCGCACAGGCCAGCATGGCCATGGCCGCCTCGGCAATCATGGGCATGTAGATCAGCACCCGGTCGCCCTTTTCCACGCCCAGGCTTTTCAGCACGCCAGCGAATTTGGCTACCTCGTCCCTAAGCTGATTGTAGGTATACTTCGTGATCGTATCGGTGACCGGACTGTCGTAAATCAGGGCCAGTTGCTCACCCCGGCCCTGTTCGATGTGGTAGTCCAGGGCGTTGTAACAGGTGTTGATTTCACCGCCGGTAAACCAGCGGTAAAAGGGCTTGTTGGAATCGTCGAGCACCTTGTCCCAGCGTTTGTACCAGTGGCAGTCCTCCGCCGCCTTGCCCCAGAATCCATCCGGATCGTTGATCGACTGCTCAAATGCAGCTTCATAGGGATTGGTCATATGGCCTCCTTTTGCCGTTGGTTGAAGATAGAGAGAAAATACCCTTGTATGAAAATAGGTTATTCTGACACCGAGTTTTCGGGGTGGCTCCGGGATCTTGCGGCAGCGCGGGCTGACTGCAACCGTGGGTCCGCCGGATCGGTTAAAAACAGGGAGCTGAAAATAAACAATAGAGAAAAACAACAATTGATGTCAAGAGTAAAAAATGAATTTCATCTAGCATATGAAGGATCGCAATGGGTATACTTAACGCCTGGATGCGAAGGCCCGCTGCCTGGACGCGTAGAGGCTCGGCCGAAATGCAGGCGGGTAAAACTATTGTCGGTATTGGATAGGATTGGGAGAGAAGGAGATGGCGTGGAAATCTATCTTAATCAACCAGTTTAATCGACCGGTGTCGGCTGCAACAACAACGAATTTACATCAGCCTGGTTTTCCTCCTGATCGATCAGGGTCTGAATGGTGGTCTGATCGTATACGCTGTTCATGGCCTGCTCGGCCTGGTCCCACACCTGAAGGAAAACGCAACTTCCCCGGAAGGGGCAGCTTCCCCTGGACGAACAGGCGAGATTGGCCTGGGTGCCGTCTTGCCGGTCGAGCAACCGGAAAATATCCCCCACGCAAATCCGATCCGGCGGTTGAACCAGCCTGTACCCGCCGAAAAACCCCCGCTTGGAGTTGACGATTCCGGCGCGCTTCAACTGCCCCAGGATCACCTCCAGGAAACGCAGCGGGATAGACTGCGCTTCTGCAATGGCGGAGGATTTCACCGGTTGGTCACCCTTTTGTTTGGCCAGTTCGAAGATGGCGCGCAGGGCGTATTGTTTCTTTTGGGTGACCAGCATAATCGATTCCGTTCTCGTAAAGGCGCCGCCCATTGCGAAAGCTGATGGATACAGGGAAAAACGGCCTCGCAATGGGCGGCATCGTGTTGTTGTGCGGGGCAAGATACCTGCTTTAAAGGAAAAATGCAATCCTGCCACGCACTTTTTTTGGGCATTTACCCTATTTGTTTTCCAGCTTCTCCCATTCTATCGGGTCTTCGATGCGTTTTCATTTGGCGACAGCGATCCATGCAACGGAAGCGGGCGCCGCAGTCTGGCCGCCTTTCACACGAAAATCTGCGTGGGCGGCTTTTCGTTGAATTTCTCCGCCCTTTTGCGGATTTTGTCGTGCAGGACCTCAAAATTCATCGGGGAGACAATGGCCGACTCGGGACATTCACGAACGCAGTTGAAACAGTCAAAGCAGTTCACATCGAATACCGGCAGCGGATCCAGCGCCACCGCCCCCGCCGGACAGACCTGAACACAGGTTCCGCACTGGGTGCACTTCTCCTCGTCGATGGTTTTGGGTACGTTCTGCCACGGCTCGTCCAGCTTTTTCTTGACCTCGCCGCTGTCCTCCGCCGACAGGCAGTCAAGCGCGTCCAGGTACAAGGGGGACGCGTTACCTTGCGTCAGGCGATTCACCAACTCACGGATCTGACGGTCATCGTCGGCGTCCGGGTGCCCCTGCCCCACGGGGCTTTCGTCGGTCCACATCATGGAGTGTATTCCCAACACCTTGGCGGCTCCCGCCAACGAAAACCCTTGCCTTCCAGGGCCTGGCCCATCTGCCAGAGCGCAAGCCCGCTGGTGGCGCCTCCCCAGGTAACGAAAGGAACGAAAGTCGGGCCGGCGACCGACGGCAACTGGTTCAAAAACGCCATCACCGGGGGGACGGCCACGTCCCGATAGACCGGCGATCCCACGAAGAGGCAGTCCCCTTCCCCGGCCGTTTTCAGTCGATCGACAAAGGGAGCCGGATCATCCGCGGTTCCCAGGTCAAGGGTATGAACGGTGACGGAGTTCTCTTTCAGCGATGCGGCGATCACTTCGGCAACATGGCGGGTGGACCCCGCCGGAGAACAGTAGACAACAAAAGCGGTTTTCATTTCATTACTCCATCATTTTTGTCATTGCAGCACCATGGCTTTTTCCGGGCACATCTCCTGGCAGCAGAAGCAGGTCACGCAGCGCTCCATGTCCGCCACGGGCAGATCTTCGGGGATGGAGAGCGCTTCGGCCGGGCATTGCTCCACGCAGGCGCCGCAGGCCGTGCAGCGGTCCGGATCGGGCCGGGGAACGAGAACGACTTTGCTTTGGATCGTCTCCTGAACCGCGGCATTGTCATGGATCGCCTCACCGCCCAGGGGCGGGACCTTGAAATCCTTGATCACCACCAGGTTGCCGTCGATTTGGATGTCCGTCATCTGCCAACTCCCCAGCCCCGCCTCTGCGGCCTTCTGGAGAAAACGCAGCCGGCCGGGATCGAGGCCCATCATGGTAGCCACCACCGCGTCCATGGCCACGGCATTGTCCGCAGCCAGGATCATCCCGATGTCGCGAAGGTCCGGCGATGCCGGCCCGTTGCCCTCCATGCCCACCACCGCATCCATGATGAAAAGATCCGGCACCCGAAGTCCGAACACCTCCACCACCAGATCGTGGAACCGGGCCGGGTTGCCGGCGATCTTGTGCAGCCGGGCCTTCTGGGCGCCGGGCAGAATTCCGTAGCTGTTCTTGACGGCCCCGGTCATGACGGTCAGGCCGTGGGTCTTGAATTTGGGCAGACTGATGACCACATCGGCGTCGAGGATGTCCCGGGAAACGCCCACATGTTCCATGAAAGCCGGGTTGAAGGGCACGGAAACGGCATCCAGGCCGATATTGCGATAATGGCCTTTGGCCGCCGCCATGAGACCGGCTTGCTCGAAGGCCGCTTCATTGGCCCCGTAACTGAACAGGCCGGGGTTGTCGCCCACCACGATGGAAGCCGGGCTGAAGGTTTCCACCTTCTCCACCACGGCGGCCAATACGGCCGGATGGGTGACGATGCCCTCGGCGGCCTCGGACGCCCGCAGCACGTTAGGTTTGATCAGCACCTTTTTCCCCTGCAGGTCCATGGAAAAATGTGCAAACGTCTCGTCAACGGCGTCACGGGCGTTGTCGTAAGTTGCCGGACGAATCATTACGGAATGCATTTCGTTTCTCCTTTCGATCATCTTAGAATCGAGGGGGAATCATAGCGTGTTCAAAATGAATTTTCCATAAGAAAGCGGGTTGGTTCCGGGGCTAACACATTTAAAAATTCGATACCGATACCGATGAGGAATGCTTGCAACAAATGCCAACATTGCTACCTCCGAAAACAATGCACATGCCATGTTTCGATCATATGGGCCTTCTATTTGGCCCCGCCTGACATCATCGCTATCGGGATCGGGTTCGGTATCGGTATCGAGTTGTCACTCTTTGCAAATGGTAAAACAGGCCAGCGTTCCAAGTCTGAATAAAGACCCGTCTCAAGGCCAGAGGAAAAGGATGAAGGGAAAGGCGAATACCTGATGATGCCGGCCGATCCAAATGCGGCGACAACGAGGTCGGCACGGTTCAAACGTCGTCGATTTCGGGAATCCCTTTGCCGTAGAGAATGCGCCCCAGTTCCCGGTGGGTAAAGTAGGGGTCGTCGTTGCGCAGGTAGGGCAGCATGATCCGCTTCTTCCGGACCAGATCCCGGGAAAGGTCGGCAAAAATGACATCGGGATCATACAACGCAGCCGTAACGATGGGTTGGCCGAAGGGGTTGATGATTTCGCTGCCGCCCCAGAAACGATACGGATTGTCATCCACCATGGATGGTTCCGCCAGCAGGGCGCCCTCTTCGGACCGCATGTCTTCGAACGCTTCGCAGCCCACCCGGTTGGCACACAGGTTGTAGACGCCGAATACCCGCGAGTAAAACCGGTTGATGATGTTCCAGCTCTCGATGTTAGAGAATTCGTCGCCCATGGAGCCTTGGGAGGAGTTGAAGATGGTGATAAAAATATCGGCTTTCTGGGTAATGCCCAGATAGGGCAGAGATGGATGCCACAGGTCGTTGCAGACAAATGGCGCGATGGTCAGGCCTCTGTATTTGAACACCCGCACATGCTTGCCGCCCGAGAAAATCTTTCGCTCTTCGAAAACGCCGTAATTGGGCAGGTTGAGCTTGCGATAGGCAAAGAGGATTTCTCCGTCCACGGCCACCAGGGCGGAGTTGTAGAAATTCATGGCCTGGGACTCTTCGATGAACCCCACCACGGCGGCGGTTCCGCAGGTCGCTTTGGCCAGCCGCTGGATTTCAGGCGAACTCATACGCAGGGCGGCTTCATGGAAGCGTTCGCGCACGAAATAACCGGTCAGGGAAAGCTCGGGGAAAACCACCAGATTGGCCTTTTTGGCCTTGGCCGCCTGGATTTTCTCGATGGTATCTTCGAGATTTTCTTTCACGCCCAACAGCACCGGATTGGTCTGGTAGATGCAAACTTTCATGGTCACCCTCTCTCTTGATCCCCTGCAGGCCTTTCCGGCGGCGATTCGAGGCTACGTCTGTATTGTTTTACCATCAACAGGCATCCGCCGATCACCGGGCTACTGGAATGGATCGGCGGACCGGATGTGCTCCACGTATTTATTCTCCTGCATCTTACCAGGCAACGAAACGGGCGGCCAGTAAAATCCGTTTTCTCTTCAGGGCAACCGCATTTGGACCAGGTATCATAGTACGCCCCCTTACCCCGTTTCTATAGGGGCCAGGGTGACAAATTGGCTTTTCTTCAATTGCGGCTGCCCTGGTTTTCTTCTTTCCGGTGATCCGCAATTCGACTCCTGGCGGTTTACCGGCGTCAGGCGACAAGCGCCTTGACCAGCTTGACTGCCCCGGGGGCGTCGGCACTGTAACCGTCCGCGCCGATCTGGTCCGCGAAGGCCTGGGTCACCGGCGCGCCGCCGATGATCGTCTTTACGCTCATCCCCGCCTCCTTCACCGCCTTGACCGTCGTCTCCATGGCCGGCATGGTCGTGGTCAATAATGCCGACAGGGCGATGACATCGGCCTTTTTCTCCGCTGCGTTTTTCACGAATGCCTCGCTGTCCACGTCCACCCCCAGGTCGATCACGTCGAACCCGGCACCCTCCATCATCATGGACACCAGGTTCTTGCCGATGTCGTGCAAATCGCCCTTGACCGTACCGATCACTACCGTGCCCTTGCGCTGGGTATTGCCTTCGGCCAGCAGCGGCTTGAGGATGGCCAGCCCCGCCTTCATGGCCTGGGCCGCCATGAGCATTTCGGGCACGAAAAGTTCCCCGGTGCTGAACTTTTCTCCCACCTCGTCCATGGCGCCGATCAAACCGTCGTTGAGAATGGCGTTGATGTCGGTGCCTGCGTCCAGTTCCGCCTGGGTCTTGGCCGCTGCCGTGGCTTCATCGAAAGCGATTACGGCGTTGAAAATATCCTGGATGCTCATGCTCTTCTCCTCACACAGTTTATAGTAGAATGTTGAACTTTTCTCGTATGGCCTGATCGATTTCCTCGGAAATGTAAGGCGTCTCCGGCGACTCCAGGATCTTGCGGGCGATTCCCCTGGCCCGCTCGCGGGCATCCAGAGAGCCGCCCTGCTCCCATTGGTGGCGGCTTTTGCTGTCCGTTACGCCGTTACCCTGGAAGTACTCGCTGCGCATGTATTTCATGGTGTGGGGCGACATCATGAAATTGCCGGCCGGCCCGACGGTGTCGATGACATCCAGGGCCAGATGGTCGGCATCCACTTCGATGCCTTTGAGCACCTTGCAAGCCATGCCGATGATTTCGTCGTCCATCACGAATTGTTCGTGGGCCACGGTCAGCATGGATTCGAGCATGCCGGCACTGTGATGCATGTAGTTGGAGCCGCCCATGGCGCCCAGCAGGACAGTCATGGCCTTTTCCCAGCCGGCCTGGGCGTCGGGCAGCTTGGCGTCGGTCAAGCCGGCGGAATTGTAATTGGGCACCTGGATGTGGGCGGAAAGCTGATGAATGGCGGCGTTCATCATGCCGCACTCCACGCCTCCGCCCCGGTAGCCCATGGTGGCCATGTTGGCCATGCCCGGGATGCCGCCGTAGAGCAGAGGGGCGCCGGCCTGGGTCAACTGGCAGATGGTGATGCCGGCCAACTGCTCGGCATGCAGTTGGGCCAGGGTGCCGGCCATGGTCATGGGGCCGGTGGAACCGGACATGGGCGCCGCCGACAGGGCCACGGGAATGCCGCGCCGGTTGCAGGCCTGCATGATGCGGGTGGACTGGGTACACAGCTTGAGCGGTGAAATTGAAAACGAGGTGATCACCGAGATAAAGGGTTTGGCCGTAAGCTGTTCTTCTCCGCCGGCCAGCATGGCCGCCATGTCGATGATCCGGTCAAGACCCTCTTCGTCGTTGACCCCGCTCATCACATGTTTGCCTGTGGATTTGAGGCAGGCGTAAAACATGTTGACGTCGTAGTCGGCCTTGGGGATGTCCGTGGGAATGCAGGGGCGCAGAAAGAAGTGAATGTGATCCAAAGTGTCCACCAGACGGCCAAGCTGGTAAAGATCCTTGAGGGTGCTCGAGCGCGGCTGGCCGGTTTCCAGGTCCAGGATCTTAACGGCCGCCCCGCCGGTGCCCAGGTGCACCTTGTCCTCGGTCAGATCCAGGTCGTTTTTGCCGTCCCTTGCGTAAAGAACGACCCGGGACGGGGCCTTGGGTACCTGATCCTGGATCAGTTGGCGGGGAAAGCGGATGCGCCCGGCCTCGAGGTCGACGGCAGCGCCGGCGTCGGCCAGCATGCTCACCGTCTCTTCCAGACCGGTTTCGTAAGTGATCCCGGTTTTTTCCAAAATGGCCAGGGATGCGTCGTGGATGGTTTCAATGCCTTCTGGCGACAAGGGCTGGTAGATGCCGCCGTTAAGACCTTTGGAGTCCATTTTTTTCTCCTGTTAACGTCGCGTTATGGGAAACTTGCGTTTAAATGGTCCTGTCCATGAAGATAGAGGTGGATATAAATGGTACCTAATCGAACATCCCTGCCCGAAAGGCCTTGAGGTAGTTCATGCAGAAGCCGTCGCGGCCGGCCAGCGCCTCGGCGGCAATGATGGTGGCCATCATGCTGCTGTCCAACGGGTTGATGATGGCCCCGTCCAGGCCCTTGGCAATGGCCATGGTCACGAAAATCCGGTTCATGAATTTTCTGGCCGGCAGGCCGTAGCTGATGTTGGAAAGCCCGCAGGCCGTGTGGATTCCCGGAAAAGCGGCCACAATCTTCTCGATGGTGTTGATGAATTCCACCCCGAAGGTGGTGTTCACCGACACCGGCTGTACCAGCGGATCTACAAAAATGCTCTCCACAGCCACATTGTTCTTCAAAAGGCCGCCCACCAGCTCGTCGGCGATCGTCATGCGGTCGGCCACGGTTTGCGGCATGCCGGCATCGCTCATGCAAAGGGCGATCACCTTCAGGTCCGTGCCCGCGATGACGGGCAGCAGCTTTTCGTAGCGCTCCTTTTCCAGCGAAATGGAGTTGATCATGGGCGTGCCCTTGTGCACCGCCAACGCCGCCTCGATGGCTTTCGGGTCCGGGCTGTCAATGGCGCACGGTTTGTCGGTCGCCTGCTGGACGGTCTCGACCAGCCACTTGAGGTATTCGGGTTCCTTGCCCACGAAAATGCCGGCATTGACGTCGATGTAGTCCGCCCCGGCCTCGGCCTGGTCCTTGGCGACCTTGGCGATGGCCTCGGCATCCCCGGCCTCGATGGCCGCTTTGATGGCTTTCCTGCTGGCGTTGATCAGTTCTCCGATGACGATCATGTGGACATCCTCCCGGTAAACTTTAAGGGTGATGATTAATGTACAGATTATATGAAATATTTCCTTTCATATGATATTTTTTTAGTCAATAAAAAATTGCGTTTTCATTTCTATTTTAGTACAAGACAAAAGATATCGAACCATTCAACGTCGAGTCGAGCGAACATACTGAACATACAATATAAAATGCAAAATCGAAATGATGGGCGGCAACCGGGTGTCGCCTTGGAATATCCGCTGCGGTTGGTTCCTGTCGCCTTCGCGGGAAAGGGCAGGCATTGCACCCAAATTGAAAGAAAATTTTCTTTTGATTGCTTTTCAACTCTTATAGATTGATCCGGGAGGGTTCCGTGACGACGCCGCAACTGCATCCATTGATCGATAAAATCACTGCCAGCATGGATCGTCTGACGCCCAAAGGACGCATCCTGGGGGAATACATCGTTTCCGAACCGCGCAAGGCGGTGTTCATGACCACCAAAGAGCTGGCCGAAGCCTGTGAGGTCAGCGAGGCCACGGTCGTACGCTTCGTCTCCGGCATCGGGTATGACCGCTACAGCGATTTTCAACAGGACCTGCGGGATTTCGTGGATACGGAGCTGACACTGCTGGACCGCTTGGACATTGCCGATATCCAGGCACCGGGTGCCGCGCGCTTCAGAAGAACCGTCGCCGAAGAGATCGACAATCTGCAGCAACTGTACAACACCCTTGACGTGGAAACCATGCAAACGGTGGTGGATGTGTTGAATCGAAAGGCGCCGGTTCATGTCATCGGGTCGCGCCTGTCCTATACCATGGCCTATTACCTGGGCTGGACCATGACCAAGGTGCGCGACAATATCCGGATCCTGAGGGGCAGCGACCGTACGACCATCGACTGGCTGACCATCGCGCCGGCGGACAGCGTGACCGTGATCGTCGCCACGTCGCGCTACCCCAACGAATTGATCCGCCTGGGCAAACTGGTCAAGCGTCTGGGCCACACCCTGGTGGTGATCACCGACAGCACCGCCTGTCCGGTCCTTCAATTCGCCGATCATCGGTTGATCGCCCTGTCCAAGCACATTCCTTACCTGGGCAGCCCCACGCCCATGTCCTGCCTGATCAACTTTCTGGTTCACGAACTGGCCAGTCGCCAGGGAGAAATTCTCAAGGCGCATCAGGCCAAGCTGGAGCAGTCGTACTGGGAAAACGACGTCCTGTTCAACATGAAAAAGAGAACTCCCGCAACGCCGGAATAGGCATTCGCCGACCTATCCGGTTTCGACTTCCATGCTTTTCATCACTTCCGACTGCACGCTGTCCCAGATCGTCCGTTTGAGTTCCATGTACCGGCTGGAAAGCTGAACATCGGCATTGCGTGGATGAGGAAGATCGTTGACAATTTCCTGGGCGATCCGACCCGGCCTGGCGGTCATGACCACGATCCGGGAAGACAGCAGCAGGGCTTCGTCGATGGAATGGGTGATGAAAATAATCGTTTTGCGATGTTTTTCATAGATCCGGACCAGCTGCTCCTGAAGCACCTGGCGCGTCATGGCATCCAGGGCGGCGAACGGTTCGTCGAGAAGCATCACCTTGGGATTGTTTGCCAGGCTGCGGGCGATGGAGACCCGCTGCTTCATCCCTCCGGACAGGTGGTGGGGATAGCTCTTCTCGAATCCATTGAGCCCCACGATGTCGATAAATCTGGCCGCCCGTTCCAGGCGCTCGGTTTTCGGCATGCGCTTCATTTTCATGCCGAACTCGACATTCTCCTGGACCGTCTTCCACGGGAAAAGGGCATACTGCTGGAAGATCATGCCGCACTCCGGGGTGATGCCGGTCACCGCCTGGCCGTCCAGCAGGATCTTTCCACCGGTCGGTGCGTCGAAGCCGGCCACCAGGTTCAAGAGCGTGGTTTTGCCGCATCCCGATGCACCCACGATCACCAGAAACTCGCCGTCTTCGACATTCAGGGAAAGATCCTTGAGAGCGGTCACCGTTCCCCGTTTGCCGGAAAAGGTTTTGGTAACCCCCTGGATGGATATCTTATGCCCATTGGCTACCGCGTCCATGGAAGCAGCCTCCTCTCGAATTTTCTGAAAACCACGTCGATGACCATGACGGTGATGCTGATCATGACCATACCCAGCAGAACGGTGTCCGTCTGGAAGTACTCTTTGCCGTTCATGATCATGAAACCCAGGCCCTCCCTGGCGGCAACCAGTTCCGCCGAAATGATGCAGGTCCAGGCAATTCCAAGCATGACCTTCAAACCGGCAATGATCTGGGGCAGCGCCCCGGGAAGGATGACTTCGCGCATGACATCCAGTTTGGAGGCGCCGAGATTTCTCGCGGCCCGGATCAGCAGAGGATCGATCCCTTTGGTGGCCTCGATGATGTAAAGCAGCGACGGGGCAAAGGAACCCATGAAGACGATGGAGTATTTCTGGGTTTCCGTGATGCCCAGCCACAGCAGGGACAGGGGAATCCAGCTCATGGAAGGCAATGGCCGGAGCAGGGAAATCAGTGGATCGAACACCGCCATGAAGAAGCGGGACGATCCCAGAAAGATGCCGAAAGGAATCGCCACCATGCTGGAAACGATGAAGCCCACCATCACGCGCCGGGTGGAGGCCAGGGTGTGAACGACCAACTGGCCGTTGTCGATCAGCTTCATGGCCCGGGTCAGTATTTTAGACGGCGCCGGCATGAACAGCGGCTCGATGAACCCCATGCGGCAGACAAGCTCCCATGTGCCAATAAATATCAATAGGGAAACGATGCTGATGGTCAGCGATTTTGCGGTGCTGTCAACTTTCATGGGCTCCCCCCGGTGGAATGCGGGAGGGCCGGACATGGCCCTCCCCTGAGAATTATATGCTTACGGAACCATGCTCTCCGCAATCCACTGTTTGACTTTGGGCGCCTCGTCGATCTGCTGGTGTTTGACCAGAAAGTCCGCCAGTTGCTGCATACCGGTGACGAAACCGCCAGGCTGCACCATCAGGTCCTTCTGCTCGCTGCCCTTGATCCAGGTGATGTCCTTGAGCACCGTCATCTGGTCTTCCATGCTCAGGTTGGTCAGCTTGACCAGCACTTTGGCACACTCTTCGGGCTGATTGATCAGCATGTCCACCGCTTCGAAATAGCCTTTGACGAAGGCCTTGCAGGTGTTCGGGTATTTTTCGGCAAACTCCGTGCGAACCACCAGCAGGTCCGGTCCGGGTCCCAGCTTATACTTCTTGTACAGGCTGAACTCGGTGTCGTTCACCAGCATGTGGTTGCCCGGCATATTGAGCAGTTTGTTGAAATGCGGGGTCCAGGCGGAACAGGCGTCGATCTCCCCGGAACTCATGGCGGCCGGCATCTCGTTGACCTTGAGATTGAGCAGCGTGAGATCTTTTTCCGGATCCAGCCCGTTCTGTTCCAGGATGTCCAGCACGAGTACATGGGCACTGGAGGCAAAAGGAGCCGCGATGCGTTTGCCCTTGAGGTCCTTGATGGTCTTGATGTCTTTTTTGGCGATGATGCCTTCGACCGTAGCATAGGAATCCTGGGTACCGAAGGCCATGAACCCCTTGCTGCCGGAAGCCATCAGGGCGATCGCGGAAATGCTTCCCGTGGATGCCACATCCAGATCCCCCGCAACCAGCGACCCCATTCGTCCGGAGGAGGCATAAAAATTCTGGAACAGCACGCCCAGGCCGTGCTCTTTGAACAGCCCCTTTTCGATGCCGACCCAGGCCGGGTAGTGCCCCAGCCAGGAAGAGCCGCCATAGATGACGGTCACCTTTTCGGGTTTATCGGCGGCATGCACCGCGAGGACGCTTACGGCCAGAACCAGGACGGCGCCCAGAACCAACGTTTTTTTCAACATACCGGTCATTTTCATTTCCTCCTCCTTTAGCGATGGATGGGTTGGTGATTTCCGTATGAAGCGATGCGACCGGACGAAACGTCCGATGGCGGGGGACGCAGGCTTCTTCAAATCGGATTGGGAACGATAAAGATCAACATTTGTGCCAGAAAAATGATTCGCTGTATAAACGATTCGTTATGCATAATCCGGTGTCTTATGCGGAACAAGGGGGGCTTTCAGGTGTGCGGTGGACCGCACAAATTTGATTGGGGTGCGGGAAACGGCACAGGGTTGCCGTGTTTGGATGGTTTGACAATAATCGCAGCAGGACGGATATAATGCATTCCGATCGTCCTTCGCGGTCAACGGTACTAAGTGCCTATCCGGAAATAGGCAGCATTGATGAAATCTCAAAAAGTCGAACTTTGTCCATTGATGTCATTCCCGCGTAGTGCGGGCGCACGCAGTGAAGCCTTAGCGCTATCCATTGTTTTCAGAGGCTTATAGATTCCCGCCGCCGCGGGAATGACATGTCTGGTGACTTTTTGCACGACTGTCAGTATTTCTGGACAGCACTTTTTAACAGCCTAAAGTAGGCGATTGTCGAGCTTGCCGCAGATTCAAGGCAGCCGCCGTGGCGCTATAGTCGGCTATGCGCCGTGGCAGCTAACATTGAAGATGCGGTGAGATCGGCAATCCCGAAGGGTTTTGGCTTTTGAGTCGAAAAAATGCAAACAAACTCCTGAAATTATGACGTTCGTCTATTTTTCGAAAAAGGCGAAACGCCTACTTTAGGAACAGGTCTGCAGATTGCATAGAATACAAACAATGAACCCCATGAGCGCTCCCAACAATTTGAACGCCCGCCGGCCCCCTTGGCTCTGCAGCCTGCTGGTATGGCTGGTTCTGGCGCTGCCGGCGACGGCCGCGGCCCAGAAGCATCTGCGGATCGGCGTTCCCATGGGGTTCCCCCCGTTCTCCTATCAGGATGAGGGCGAGAGCGAGGTCCGCGGATACAGCGTGGACGTTCTGAATATCCTGAGCGCCGAACTTTCGACCGAACCGCGCTTCCTGGTGGGAAGGAACGAGGACCTTCTGCGGGCGTTGCAGGACGGCGAGCTGGACCTCGTCGTCGGAATTGCCCTGACCGAGAGCCAACGCCAGGATTTCAGCACCCTGGAAATTCTCATCTATGTCAAACGGTACCTGTTTGTCCACCACCCCGACAAAGCCGCGGACCGCACCTCTCAAAACGCCATCAAGAGCGTCATCGTCAGGGATCAACCCTACGTAACGTCAATCATCGGGGACAACGGAAACGATTTCATTCAGGCACGAACCGTCAAGGAGGCCCTGATGATCGTCAATTCCGGGCAGGCGCGGGAATTTGTCGATTATTCGGACCAGATGGCGACCTATCTGATCGGTAAATTCGGACTGCAAAACGTTCGCCAGGCCGGAGTTCGCATGGGACGCTTCCCGTTTACCATGATCATTGCCAAAAATAATGAGCCCTTGAATTCCGGATTGAGCAAGGCATTGGGCCAGGCGATCAAAAGCGGCCAGCTTGGCCAGGTCCGTGAAAAATGGTTGGGAAAAAGCTATGCATCCTATTTGTGGCAGCGCTTCGCGCCCCTGGTCGTCCTGATTGCCGGCACTGTCGCCGCCCTTGGCCTGCTCCTGGTTTTATGGCACATCGCCCTGACAAGAAAAGTCGCTCAAGTCACCAACCGGCTCAGGGTGTCCGAAGAGCGCCACCGCCAGTTGATCGAATCGTCGCCGGATATGGTCCTTTTGATCAACAAGACGGGGTTGATCCGGTTGGCCAACCAGAGCGCCGTCGACAAATTGCAGATCCCCCGGGATCAACTGCTGGCCAGCAACCTGAAAACGATGGTATTGCCCAAAGACAAAGAAAAGTTCGATGACTTTTTGGATACGCTGTTTTCCAAGCAAATCGCGTCGTTGGAAACCAAACTGACCAATTTCAACGGCCGCAGAATCCACGCCGAATTCGTGGCCGCCAGGCTTCGCCGCAGCATTGAAGAGGAGCGGCTGGCCTGCTGTTTTGCCCGGGACCTGACCAAACGCAAACTGATGGAACGGGAGCTGATCGCTTCCGAACGCCTGGCCACCATCGGAAAAATCGCCGCCGGCGTCGCCCACGAGGTCAACAATCCCATCGGCATCATCCTGGCCCATGCGGAAGATATGATCAGCGGCGAACTGGACGATGAAGAAAGCCGGGAAAGCCTGACAGCCATCCGGCGCAATGCGCTTCGGGCCGGAAACATCACGCGGGCTTTGCTGGACCAGGCCTCTTCGGGCGTGTCCAGCCGGACAGACTTGGACATTTCCGCCCTGCTGGAAGAGTGTCTGCATTTTTTAAAACCCCGGTTGAAGAAAATTTCCCTGATCCGCCATTTAAAAACGGAGCGATACTGGACGCAAGGCGACTGGAATCAACTGCAGCAGGTTTTTATCAACCTCTTTCTCAACGCGATCGAAAGCATGTCGGGCGCCGGTATCATCCGGGTAAGTTTGGATCGCGTCGACAGAAACGGTGCAGGGTGGCACCGCATTCGGATCGAGGACAGCGGTAAAGGAATTCCCGCCCACCAGCGCCGGCGAATCTTCGACCCTTTTTATACGGAAGGCAAATCCCAGGGCGTGGGTTTGGGTCTTTTCGTGGTCGCTAAAATCGTTGGAAGCCATGGCGGGCGCGTTTTTGCCGATGACAGCGAGCTGGGAGGAGGCACCATCAACGTCGAGCTTCCCGTCAACGTGGAGGAACAGAATGGAAACCCGTCTACTGATCGTTGAAGATGAACCGGAAATGCTGCTGTTTCTGAAACGGTTCTTTTTGCGCAAAGGGTATTCGGTCACCGCGGTGCCCAGCGCGGAAGAGGCTTGGAACGCGCTGACCGAAACCGAATACGACCTGGTGATTTCCGATTTGCTGCTGGAAGGCATGAGCGGGATGGACCTGTTGAAGAAAATTCGCGCCATAGACAAAGACCTTCCGTTCATCATCATCACCGGGGCGGGAACCATCGAGAGTGCGGTGGAGGCGATCAAGGTCGGGGCCTTTCACTATGTCACCAAGCCCTTCAAACGGGAAGATCTGGAATTCATGGCCCAGCGGGCCGTTGAGTTCGGGATGATGCATCGCCGGCTTTCCAAAATCGACCGGGAGGAAGAAAACGCCTGCGAGAATCTTCTCATCATCGGCGAAAGCCGGCAGATGAAGAAGATCATGACGATTGTCGAGAAGGTCTCCGCCTCGGACACCTCGGTGCTCATTCAGGGGGAGACCGGGACCGGGAAAAACGTGCTGGCCAGGCATATCCATTTTCTCAGCCATCGAAGCGACGGCCCGTTTGTTACCATCGACTGCGGTGCGATTCCGGAAAATCTTCTCGAAAGCGAATTGTTCGGCCACGTCAAAGGGGCCTTCACCGGTGCCATCCGGGCCAAACGGGGGCTGCTGGAAGAGGCTCACGGAGGAACGGTTTTCCTTGACGAGATCGGCGAGCTGCCACCCCAGACCCAGGTAAAGCTGCTGCGCGCCATCCAGGAACTGGAGATCCGTCCGGTGGGTGGGAACCAACCGATCAAAATCGAAGTCCGCTTTATCTCGGCAACGAACCGCGACCTGAAGAAGGAGGTCGATTCAGGCGGTTTCCGTGAGGATCTCTACTATCGGCTCTCTTTGATCCCACTGCATCTTCCGCCCCTGAGAGAGCGTCGGGAAGACCTGCTTCAATTCGTGGGGCAGTTCGTGCGCGAATTCAACCAGCGCCACAACAAAAACGTAACCCAGTTGAGCCCGACCGTTTTGCGGAAAATCATGGAGCTCCCCTGGAAGGGAAACATTCGGGAGTTGAAAAACGTTATCGAAAGAGCCGTTTTGCTGTCCGACGGATCGCTGATCGATTCCGAATGTTTCGGTGCCGGCGGCATGGACAGGGACATTGCCGGGGAGGACAGCTCCTGCGAGCCCGTGCTGTTGAAAAAGGCTGTTGAAGAAGCGGAGAAAAATGCCATTCGCAGGGCATTGCGACTGGCGGAGGGCAATCGTTCCAAAGCAGCCGTGGTTCTGGGGATCGGCCGCAGGACGCTTTACGATAAAATCGCATATTATCGTCTGGAAGCTTGATGAACTCGTAATAAGTCCCAAGCTCGTCATGCCGGACTTGATAAGCCTGCCCTGGACTTGATCCGGGGGCATCCGGAACATATTGAAATGGCTGGATAGCGCTAAAGTTTCACTGCGCCCGCCCACCTCTTTTTTTCATCCCAGCGTGAAAGCCAGGTAGCGGATGGCCGCCCCCCGCGACAGGGCGGCGCGCTCGTAAGCGGAAACAGCCCCGGCGGTATCCGGAGCATCCGGGCCGCCGTCGTAAACATTTTCCGATATGGCCGTCACCCGGCCGCCCCAACGTTTAACCGAATCGCAGGAAAAGCCAAAAAACCGCTGACAGTCCGTCTTCAAATGCACGCTGCCGCCGGGAACGAGCAGGTTGGCGTAATCGTCCAGAAACGGTGCGGCGGTCAGCCGCTGCATGGACTTGCGATTCTTCCAAAGCGGGTCCGGAAAGGTCAGCCAGATTTCATCGATGGAATGCGGCTGAAAAAACTCCCGGATGCGCTCCACGTGTGTTCGCAGAAAGAAAACATTGCTGAGCCCCTGGGCAAGGGCCTTTTCCGCGCCAACACACATGCGATGACTTTTGTAGTCCACACCCACGCACAGTTTTTGCGGACTGGCTGCGGCAAACGCCAGGCTGTGCTCTCCCTTGCCGCAGCCCAGTTCGAGGATGCGCTGCATGCCCGCATAGCGGGGATGGTGCCAGGGGAAAGCCTGCGGGGATGGCGTTGTTTCCTCCTCGGCCAGGGTCACGTTGGGCAGATGTCGGACGCGTTCGAATTTCTGGAGTTTGTTTTTCGGCATTTCAACGGCTTCTATGGAAATGATATCTGCTCGGGGACGGTTTTGCGTGGGAGCGGCTTCCAGCCGCGATTCGGTCGGCAATCATCGCGGCTGGAAGCCGCTCCCACGAATCCACTACTTCCTTTCGGGTGTGTGGCCATGGATAGACTGAAAAATACTTTTTAACGAAACCCGAATATTCTTATTCGCCACCCCCAAACCACCGTTGCCAAAACCCCTTCTTCTTGCCCTTCCCCTTTTCGGCAGCCTGTTGAACCCCTTTCGGGGGCTCCGACTTTTTCCCTCCGCTATTCTCTTTCACTCTTTCTCTATCCCGGTCTCTGTCCCTGTTCTTGTTTTTCCCGGCTTCGTCACCGTAATATTGCTGGTTATTATTTTTTTGCGGTTGTTCGTATCCGGTCTGGTCCCTGTTTTGACCTTTGCCCTGCCCCTTGTTTTTGGCCCATGCGGGACCGGCTAAACAAAAAATGAAAACAAAAAGAACGACCCAGAATTTTTTCATATCCCTCTCCTTTGAAACGGGTTCCATCTGTTGGATATTTGACGTCTGTGCCGAAATTGTCAACTCAAAATGGTTCACGCCCTTTGTTCTTGTTTCGCAAGAATCAAAATGGTACCCAAACATTGATATTTCTCAGCCACAATATGCCTTTTCCTGCTCTGAAAGATGATAGTTTCGTAAAAAGTCGAACCTGGCACATGGTTGTTATGGTATGGGCGAAAATTTTTTCGCCCTTACGAACCCTGCGGATTGCCTCCGCGGGAAATGACCTGCCTGATGACTTTTTGCGAGTCTGATTGTTATTGTGGAAGTCGCAACACGTTGATTCTCATTGATCTCGCTATCTGTTAGCGCTTGCGAAATGGAGACAATCAATGCCCCAACCCACCTATGATGCCATTGTTATCGGCACGGGCCCCGGCGGTGCGACCGTGGCCCGGGAGATGAGCCGCCGCAACAAGCGTGTCCTGATGCTGGAAAGGGGGCCGGGCGGCCCCATCCGCGGAAACCTCCGCCAGTACATCGTCGAACAGTGCGTGCCGGGCAAAAGCCTTTTGATCACCGAACAGGGCCTGGCCATGGTCCGGGCGATGACCGTGGGCGGCAGTTCTCTTTTCTATTATGCCACAGCCTTTCCGGTTCCGTTCGATATGCTGGAGCGCCAGGGCATCGACATCCGGGACGAGGTAGCCGAGGCCCGCCGGGAACTGCCCATTGCCCCGCTCAAGGAAGAGATGATCACCCCTGCGGCCGGCCGCATCATGGAAGCGGCCAGGGACCTGGGCTACCCGTGGAACCCGCTGGACAAAATCATGTACCAGGATCGCTGGAAGCCGGAATTTCCCTTCGGCTATTACGGGGACCCCCACGGCGTGAAGTGGAGCAGCCGCATGTTCGTCCGCGAAGCGCAGCGCAATGGCGCGGACTTGGCGGCACGGGCGCGGGTGACAAGGGTTATCGTCGAAAAGGGCGCCGCCGTCGGGGTGGAATACCTGCAAAAAGGCGCTCTAAAAAAAGCCTTCGCCGAACGGGTAATCGTTTCCGCGGGCGGCATCGGCTCGCCGGCGATTCTTCGGAAAAGCGGGATTCGCGGCGTGGGCCGGGATTTCTTCTTTGATCCCCTGGTCACCGTTTGCGGCGAATGCGCCGAAGGCCAAATCAAGCAGGGCAACGAGATCCCCATGTCCACGGGCTGCCACATGGAGGAGGAAGGCTACGTTATGACGGACATGGCCGTGCCCGATATTCTGGACAACCTGTTTGCCGCCGGGGTGCTGCGACCGAAAGGTTGCTTCCGATCCAGCCGGACCCTGCGCATCATGGTCAAGGCCCGGGACGACCTGGGCGGCCGGGTAACTGCAGGGGAAGGCATCCGCAAAAAACTGAGTGCTACGGACCGTCGAAAACTTCTCCGGGGGGCGGAACGGGCCAAAAGCATCCTGGAGCGGGCCGGTGCCAGGAACATTTACCGGACCGGGTATCTGGCCGCCCACCCCGGCGGAACGGTCAAGATCGGAGAACATCTGGATGCCCGGCTCTCCACGCGCATCGACCGGCTGCACGTTTGCGACTGCTCGGTGATCCCAGAGCCCTGGGGCCTGCCCCCGACCCTCACCCTGATCGGCTTAGGTAAGCATCTGGCCAGGGTACTTTGCGGAGAAAAAAAGTGAAGGAAAACGTCATCAAGACGATTATTGCAGCCGTCGAGGAAGGCAACCGGACGGCCGGTCAACAACCCATCTGGCAGAAGCCCATCTTGGGCTTTGCCGATGCCCGCGATCCGCTGTTCGGCGAACTGAAAAAAGCGGTGCGGTCAACCCATGCCCTGCCCGAGAATCTGCTGCCCGGAGCCCGCACGGTGATCGCCTATTTTCTGCCCTTCGACCGTGCCATTGGACGCTCCAATCATCGCGGCGAATTCGGCTCGGACGCCTGGGCGCAGGCTTATGTTGAGACCAACCGCCTGATCGCCACGATCAACGAAAAGATCAACGACCTGCTGGAAACGGAAGGCTTCAGCGGCACCCGCCTGCCGGCTACCCACAATTTTGACAAGGAACAGCTCATGAGCGACTGGTCCCACAAGCATGTGGCTTTCATTGCCGGGCTCGGCAGTTTCGGCCGCCACCACATGCTGATTACCGACAAAGGCTGCTGCGGCCGCATCGGCAGCGTAGTGACCGACTCGACGATTCCGGCCACCCCGCGCAGCGGACAGGAGCGCTGCCTGTTCAAAGCCGACGGCTCCTGCGGCAAATGTTTAGAGCGCTGCCCGATCCTGGCCCTGAAGGATGACGCCTATGACCGCCACGCCTGCTACGACCGCCTGATGGAAAACGCCAGCATGTACGAACGCTACGGCCTGGCCGACGTTTGCGGCAAATGCGCCGCCATTGTTCCCTGCGCTTTTTGCGACCCGGTGAAGCGGGCGGCGGGGTGAAAAACTACCGGGTAGCAAAAGCCACCGTAAAATGAAACGGCACTGGACGTCCACTTGGCTGCGGTAGTGCCTCGCCGGTTCGCCCCACCAGCAAAATTGATCGATCACCCAGGGGTTAAGATCAATCCATTGACATTAACCGCTGTTGTGATATTCTAAGATCAATGTGTTGATCTTAGGTGAGTTTAATGAAAAATATTACAACAAATCAGGTTGTTAGAAGGCTCGAAATAGAAAATCCATGGTGGCGGGATGGATGTATCCCACGAATATTCAAAACATTCAAACACAGAGCATATCTGGAGCTATTTTACCCTCTTGTTGAATCAAGAAAAATCCGCAGAGCCAATGTATTGATGGGACCCAGACGTGTTGGCAAAACCGTATTGATCCATCATGCCATTCAGAATTTAATTGAAGCGGATATTCCTCCAAAGCGAATTGCTTATTTTTCCGTTGACCACCCAATCTATAACGGGCTTTCCCTTGAATCTTTCCTGGACATTTTTTCGCAGGCAACCGGGATCGATTATTTAGAGGATGAATGCTTTATTTTTTTCGATGAGATCCAATATCTGAAAAATTGGGAAATCCACCTGAAAGCGATTGTTGACAGATTTCCGAATCTGAAATGCACCGTTTCCGGTTCCGCAGCGGCAGCGCTGAAATTAAAGAGCCACGAATCGGGTGCCGGAAGATTCACCGATTTTCTATTGCCGCCGCTAACATTTCATGAATACTTGGATTTGTTGGGCAAAAACGAACTGGTTGTTTCCTCTAACGCAAATCATGACCTCTCTTTGTTCACAACGAACAACATTGAAGAATTAAATATTAATTTTATCCACTATTTAAATTTTGGGGGGTATCCGGAGGTCATTTTCTCCGAAGAAATTCAGGCAGATCCGGGAAGATTCATAAAAAACGACATCATCGATAAAGTTTTATTGCGCGATCTTCCCGGTTTATACGGAGTGCAGGACATCCAGGAGTTGAACTATCTCTTTACCACCTTGGCGTTTAATACCTCCAATGAAGTATCTCTTGAAGAGCTGTCAAAAGGCTCCGGTGTCGCCAAAAACACCATTAAAAAATATATCGAATATTTGGAAGCCGCATTTCTTATCAGAACCGTGCACAGAGTGGATCGAACCGCGAAGCGGTTTAAAAGAGCCAATTTCTTTAAAGTTTATCTGACGAATCCATCGATTCGAAGCGCTTTGTTTTCTCCCATAACCAATGAAGACCCTGCCATGGGTGAAGTGTCTGAAACAGCGGTTTTCTCCCAGTGGTTT
Organism: Desulfosarcina widdelii; assembly: GCF_009688965.1. Taxonomy (GTDB): domain Bacteria; phylum Desulfobacterota; class Desulfobacteria; order Desulfobacterales; family Desulfosarcinaceae; genus Desulfosarcina; species Desulfosarcina widdelii. The sequence goes on from NZ_AP021875.1 coordinate 3,710,643, forward strand.
CATTCCGACATCCTTCTCCATTACGCAAGGTGGAAAAATGGTGAAGTCGATATGGTGAATATCGGCAAAGAGCAACGGGTTAAGTGGGCCATTGAAGTGAAGTGGACGGATCGATTCTATAGAAAGCCAGCGGAACTCAAAAGTCTGGTTCAATTTTGCCACGCAAATCACCTTGGCCATGCAACCGTGACCACGAGGTCGAAAAGAGGCACCACAATCATGGAAAATATACGGTTCGATTTTATTCCAACCAGCCTATATTGCTACACAGTGGGTCAAAATCTGATTAAAGGAAAGCAGCCTAAGAATGCCTTGAATTCGCAAACAAAATCCTTTAGGGTAATTTCTCAATAATATTCTATCCTTTGTTACCTCTTTTCGTATTGATCTATATTTATCGGTTTTCGTAATTTTGGGGCCAATTAACCGCCATCGTAAGCCTCGCAATTGATGAACGCGTATAAGGCCCCAGGCTCGTCATGCCGGACTTGATCCGGTATCCAGAACATATAGAAATTAGAATCAGTCCATTGACATTAACTGGATGCAAGCCCTGGGTATCTCGATAAATCTTCTGAAGGGTTTACTTGAACCCAAAGTAAGCGATTGTTGAGCTTGCCGCAGATTCAAGGCGGCCGTCGTGGCGCTATAGTTGGCTATGCGCCGCTGCGGCCAACGCCGAAGATGCGGTGAGATCGGCAATCCCGCAGGGTTTCGCCTTTTGAGAGGAAAAACACCGACAAGCTTCTGAAATCATAGCCTTCATAAATTTTTCGAAAAAGGAGAAACGCCTACTTTGGGTTAAATTCACAGCGTAGTGGATGGGTTTATCCCTGCCTCTGATAAACAAGCGCGGATGAACCGCACCCCTGATACATCGGAGCAGCAAGACCGATTCCAAATGCGTCTACCCTGCCCCAAGGCATTTATCCCCTTGAATTCGCAAACGAAATCGTTTAGGGTAATTTCTCGTAAAAGTCCTATCCTTTGTTTTTCTGTTCGTATCGATCCATATTTGTCGGTTTTCGTAATTTTGGGGCCACTTGACCGCTCTGGCTATCCAGTTTTTGGGTGCAAGGTCACCGTCCAAATTCCATCCATTAGACGCCAGTAGGTGGATCATCTCAAAAAAGTGGACACACCGAACAGCCAAGTTGTATGAGGCAACAGGAGGTGTTCCACCATGGGAAAACGATTTGACAAAGAATTTAAAATCGAAGCGGTGCGACTGGCTTCGGAGCCAGGCAACACACAGTCCGAAATCGAACGCGACCTTGGCATCAGCCAAGGCATCATCAGTCGCTGGAAACGCGAGTTGCGTAATGATGGCGACCAGGCGTTTCCAGGTAAAGGCCGCCTCAAGCCAGACGACGATGAGTTGCGGCGTCTCAAGCGTGAAAACGAGCGACTTCGGCAGGAACGTGACATCTTAAAAAAAGCCGTGGCCATCTTCTCGGAGGACCCGAACAGATATTCGGGTTCATAGACGGGCACCGCACTCTTTGGAGTGTTGAGAAGATGTGCCGGGTTCTTTCGGTGTCTCGCAGCGGTTATTACCATTGGCGCAACCGTCCCGAGAGCAAACGGGCGATTGAGAATCGGCGCCTGGACGTTCACATCAAGGCCATTTTCAACAGACATAAAAGGCGCTGTGGCAGTCCGAAAATCACGGATGAACTCAACGACATGGGATTTCCAGTCAGCAAAAACCGGGTTGCCCGCAGAATGAAGGAAATGGGGCTGCGTTCGATCTATCGGCGCAAATATCGGACGACCACCGATTCGAAGCACTCCTATCCGGTCGCGAAGAATCTGTTGCAGCGCGATTTTACGGCGGACGGCCCTGATAAGACGTGGGTGTCGGATATCACCTATATCGCTACCGCACGTGGCTGGCTCTACCTGACGGTCTTTATCGATCTGTTTTCCCGTATGGTGGTCGGCTGGGCGCTGAGCAGTTCTTTGAGCACGGAAATGGTGCTTACAGCGCTTGCCCGCGGGATCCGCAAGCGTCGCCCCGGTCCCGGATTGATTATCCATTCGGATCGCGGGGTTCAGTATGCGTGCAAGGATTTTCGAAAAGTGTTGAATAAGCATGGTTTCGTTCAAAGCATGAGTCGCAAGGGCAACTGCTGGGACAACGCGGTGGCCGAGTCTTTTTTCGGCATCATCAAATCGGAATTGATTCACCATGAACGCTTCAAGGGGCCTCAAGACACCTTGAGGGCAATATTCGAGTACATTGAGATCTATTACAATCGGAAACGCAAACATTCTACATTGGGCTACAAAACCCCAGCCCAATTCGAACAGACCATGAAATCAGCAGTTTGCTTTTAACCGTGTCTACTTTTTTGGGGAAAGTCCAAGGTTTGCAGCAACCCCAGGTTGATGAGGTGCGATTGGTTCCGAATGAGCCGCGGAGGGGTCGATATTAAAACAGGAGAAATTAAAACCTGTACAACGCAAAGTTAATTCCAAACCAGCAAAGGCGAAAGGATTTGGTCATGAAAAGAAGAGTCGGTCTTATTTTTGTGGTTGTATTGGCGCTTATTCCATGTATTGGAGGTGCGATTTTTTCTCCATCCCAGTCCCTGGCTCGAAGTGTAGTGCCCATAGAAGGGAGTAGTTTCGATATTTCTTTACCCCTAATTGATAATCTCAAGATCTATATGGGAAAAAATGTTTTTATCCATTTAAAATCTGGGAAGACCTTGCAAGGGAATGTAAAGGCCGTCGGAAACAATCTTGTCCACTTGGAAAAACTGACTGGCAAGGATTTTTACGATGCACTAATAAATATCGAGGAAATCAACGCGATAGAAGCGAAATTCAGGGAAATGAAATAGGCGGGAAAACGACCTTAATTATCTCAATATACAGGTTTATTTTTCAGCACATGCATTTGATTGGTTCAATTGCTTAGATACTGAGAGACGTCCCTAAATTTATCTGCCATGGATCAACTGAAGAAAAAAATTGGAATAGTTGGTGGGTTAAGCCCCGAATCAACGGTAAGCTACTATCTGTATATCACACGTAATTACGCCGAACGATATGGAAATTACGACTATCCTGAAATCATTATATATAGTGTAAATTTGGAAAATTACCACAAATGGCGGCGTATAAACAGATGGGACCTCATTATTGATGATCTTGTCTCCTGTTTTCAAAAGCTAAAGAACGCTGGTGCAGATTTTGGCCTGATTGCAACAAATACGATGCATAAGGTATTCAAGCAAGTTGCAGATATTGTTGATCTTCCTCTAATCAATATAATAGACGAAACAGCACTCAGAGCGAGAGAACTTGGACTAAACAGGCTTGGCCTTCTCGGCACGAAATACACAATGAGCGATGGTTTCTACCAGGAAAGATTATCAAAATTCGATATTGATTCCCTGGTTCCAAACGCTGATCAGCAAGAAGTGATTCATAAGATTATCGTTGAGGAGTTGGTAAGGGGCCAATTTTTAGAGAAATCAAAAAATAGAACGATTGAGATCATTCAAGATTTGGTTTCAAGAGGTGCCAAGGGTATTATTTTGGGATGCACTGAGATACCATTGCTGGTCAAAAAAGAAGATTGTGACATCCAGCTTCTTGATACAGCAATAATCCATTCCGAAGCTGCCCTTAGAGCTGCTATTAATAAAAATACCTAAGCCAACGTCATAGTGATCCAAGAGGTCAAGCCTGCCTTTGTTGGAGTAGAACTGAAAAATGACCAGAACAAGCAAAATCTTCTATCTTATATTTTTCAGTTTCGCCGTGATCTTCATTGCCACGTTGCATATGCGGCCCTATCCCTTTGTCTATCTCGTTAAGGCGGTGCCTATTTATAGCCTGGCGGCATTGGCCTTTTTGAACATTCCCGGATTACGCGGCAAACTGATAGGGTTGGGTCTGGTTTTTTCCGGGGTCGGCGATATCGTTTTAGAGCTTGCAGGGGATTCGCTTTTTGCCGTGGGACTTGGGGCCTTTTTAACAGCTCATCTGTTTTATATTGCCGCTTTCACGAAAGGCATCCGGTTTAAAGGAGCGCGTGGCATGGTCGCCGCGGCCATAATGGTTTATGGCTGTTTAATCGGATTTGTCATGGTACCGAATCTTGGTGATATGCTTGTGCCGGTGTTGGCTTATCTGCTGGTTATCGTGGCCATGGGGGTATTGGCTGCTTTAGGCGGCGTCAATCATTGGTTGGTGGTTGCGGGTGCCTGCCTGTTTATTGCCTCCGATTCCCTCATCGCCGTCAACCGTTTTATTGCTCCTGTGCCCAACTCCGGCTTATTAATCATGGCGACCTATTACCCAGCTCAGCTTTTAATAACAGCCGGTGCATCGCTGCATGGATTCGGCTTTGTGCAAAATTTGGGGACACCAAGGCAACTATCCCTATAATTTGAATTTTAGCCCTGAAAATCGCAATATAGCACCTTTTCAGGCCTAGTTTCTCCACATTTTTATTTTATTCCATGTAGTTGAGCTGGGCGTCCTGGAGTGATGCTGGAAAAGGCAACATTTGTTCACATTGTTGCCAAAATGGCCCTAATAGTCAAATTATTAGAAGCCCAATTGGGCTCCTAATCCGGCATATGGTGGAATTAGAAGGCTAATTGGGCTTCTAATCCGATTTCGTCTGCAAAATGGTCGTATTATAAGGCGACTATTAGGTCGTCTAAAAACTAGGTTATCTGTCGCGAAAATACGGAGGTTGTTACTGAAATGAGTGAAAAGGTAGATAGCCCGGCACAAAGGGGTTTCAAATTCGAACGAGAAGTCGCCTCCATTTATAGAGCATTAGGTGCTGAAGTAGTTCATGACGTTGCTATTGCGGGTAACCAGATTGATGTTTTGGCGCATGAGCGTACTACAGCCGGAACACTTATTCGGACAGCGATTGAGTGCAAAGCATATTCTTCACAAGTTGGAATAGAAGTGGTTCGATCTTTTGCAGCGTTGGCAAACCTCTTGAAATCTAGAGGATTAATTGAACGCGCTGCAATTGTATCCCTAAATGGCTATACTCGAAATTCCAGAGAAGCTGCTGCGGAATTTGGAGTTGATCTGATAGAAATAGATGATCTTAGAAAAAAAATTGAAAAACAACCTGAACTTCTAATAAAAGCTAAAGAAGAAATATCCGTACAAGATCATATATCTGACGTCGAGATAAAACCAAAGCGTCTTTTCGTTGTCATGCCTTTTGCGCCGGAGTTTAACGATATATATATCCTCGGAATAAGAGAAGTTGCAGAGAATTTAGGTTTCGTTGTTGAAAGAGCAGATGAAATAGAACATATCGAACCAATAGTTGACGTAATACAAGAAAAGATCCGTTCTTGCGACGCCATAATTGCTGACACGACAGGACGTAATCCTAATGTGTTCTACGAAGTTGGGTACGCAAATGGTGTGAATTGCCCAGCGGTCCTGATATGCAGAGAGGGTGACGATATTCCTTTTGACCTTGCTGGTGTGAACTTTATCAAATACGGAAGTATTGTTAATTTGAGAGAGCGTTTGGACAAACGATTAAGAGCAATTTTTGATGTGGATCAGCCCTAAAACCTGACCAGATAACATCGCATTCAAGATTGACGTGCAGGGTCGGGCGGCCTTAGTCTTTTAAACATTTGGGGTTTTTTAGCGGCCGTGGGTGTTTGGATTTTTAATTACCCTGCACGCAACTTAATTAAGTGTTAGAGCCATATAATCATTAATCGAATATAGGAGAGAATGATGGCCAAAGGAAATAAAGGAAAGGGATCATCCGGAGGCTCCACCGGTAACACAGGAACGAAAGGCGGTGGCACCGGTAATACTGGAACAAGATCTGGAGATAATAGTGGCAATAAAGGAAAATAATAAATGAAAAACCAAGAAGTATGGGAATCCTACAATTTTTATACAAGCGAGGTGACAAAACATTCTAGGTATTTAGGCTTCGCTGGGATTGCTATTTGTTGGTTTTTTCGAACAACTGAAATAACATTCTAAAGTTTCGCAGTAACCCATCGACTTTGTTCAGCGATGAGATCTTCTATGATATCAATAAAATGAAAAAGTAAATCAGGTTCGATACGGTACGAAAGTATATCGCTTGACTTAAAAATTAGTTCTTTGACACGGTCCCAGACGGCACGGCTGAACATCCACAATGACTGATCGTCCGACGTTTGCCGAAACAGCGGACCAACGCAGGCGTTCAGCCCGTGTTTTATCTGGATGTAGACCAATAGCAGATACCGAATCATAACCAGGCTCTGGCTGGCAATCAAAGCGTCAAACGTATTGCTTTGCTCTTTTCCCATGTAAAGCATCTGCTTGGCATCTTTAAAGTATACTTCGATGGACCAACGGCGGGCGTAATAGTCAAGAATCCGGGATGGCTCCAGCTCGGTATCGGTGCAAAGCAGAGCCTGCCACTGTTTGCGACCATCGGAAACGAACAGTACCCGAACCGAGCCGGTCTTTTTCAACGTGACATTGAGGCATACGCCCTTAATCGTGCGATCCTTGATCCAGACAGTCTGTTTCTTGGCGACCTGCTGCCATAGTTGTTTGAGCGTATATGCGCCGCCTTGATAACCGTATTTGACCCGGTTGCGCTTTAATCGGCAGATGACGCCATAACCGACATCAACGATGCGACGGATAATATCGTCGTGGGCAAACCAGCTGTCGAACAAGACGAAGCTGGCATCGAGGCCCGACTTCCAGGCTCTGTCGAGCATCTGAACCAGAACGTCGGTTTTTTTACTCAGCGTTTCCTTGCGTCGTTTCCAGCCGTTGGTACGCTTGTCGATATTCCGCATATCAGTGTTGGGCCGGTGACTGGATGTATGAAAGGCACCATCGATAGGGAAAAAATGCAACCCGTCATGAAAGCCCAATTGCAGATACTGATTGCCAAGAATGGAACGCCTGACTTTGTGATCGAAATGATAGCTGACCAATTCGATCTCTTTGCCCGATTTGGGACAGATGGAGTCATCGGCGATCAATACTTTTTCTTTCAATGGGACATTCTTACGCATGGCTATGATCTTTGATGCCAACATCTGGACCAGCTTTCTCCAATTGAAGTGTTCATTGTTCAAGAACCGGTAGAACGTGTCTTTATGGGCCTGGACGTAGTTTTGTATATAGCCGCCATTACAGAAACTGTTGAGGCTTCGCTTGAGAAAAGGCAGTAGTACGAAAACAAATATGAGCGAGAGTGTTTCATAACCTCTTTTTTTGGTGATGTTGCTTTGTCGGGCCAATGAACGGAACTTGAGTTCGGTGAACGCACGATTGAGTTCATGGTCGTCAATGATCCGGCCCGAATCAGATTGTTTTTGCAAGGAGAGGGAAAATGTATTAGGGTAATTCATAGCGGTTCTTTCTTTAGTGATATTAGGTGTTTGGCGATGTCTAATATACTAAACTCAGAGCCGCTTTTCAATTATTTTCCTAATATTTTCAACTTATTATCCCTCTAAAATATCCAAAAATTAGCTGCGAAACTTCAGTAACATTTCCAAACTTTATACTTTCCGCTCTGATTTTGCTTGTGATCTATTTTATATCAGACTTGGCTCAATACTATGTTTCCGCAATGAGGTTAAGGGAATGGATGCAAAAAGAGGAAGAAAAAAAAGAAAAAGAAACAGGTTCTCTTGAAGGTGACTATTGGCCACCTAAAAGGTTAGATATGCCAGCGTTCTTTCTCTTTAAAATAAAACTGTTTTTTCTTTTAGTTGGGTTTCTATGTATTGGTTTGGAATTGCTTTCAAAAATTTCAAATAATTTGCTCTAACATCACGCTGGTGTATACCGGGAAAAGTTGTGGGGTTTTCAAAATCAGTAGTTGGCAAGACTTCAGGGGAGGCATTATCGTGCGTTGTCGTTTCCCGGCCGCACAACTCAGCGTTAGGATTTGAGGAGGCACATGGAAGAATTTTCTCTAAAGTTAGAGGGGCCGATCTTTCAAGAAGGTGTTCCGATTCATATTGCGATAAAAGCTTGGGATAATTTTCAGTCGATAATAGATAGATCATACCTCGTCGCAACTGATTCTTTGAGAATTGGGACCAAAGAGCGTGAAAAATATTACCTGCGCGCCTCAACTTTTGAGCATTCATCTTTCCTTACTAACTTTGAAATTTTTTTAGCGGGTACGCAATTAGCCCTTCCCTTTATCAGTACGCTTGGGCCTCAAAATTTATGGGTATATCTATTTTTCAAGATCAGCACATTCGATAATTGAAATCATCTTTAATGGAAAACGGCATTTATCATCTGAGGCTGTATTCCGGGGACGGCGAAGAGAGTGGCGTGGTCGTGATCACCGGCGGGTCTGTCAACGGCGGCAGCGGAACCTACCTGTACCAGGGGCGGCTGTCGTTGGAATGGACGACCCTGTCCGGTTCAATCGTAATCCGGAAGTGGAATCTGGAGGCCCCGGCGCTCCTCGGACCCTTCAAAGAAGTCACTTTAGCGGTGGAAGGGCAGGTAGGGCCGGGAGAACGGTCCTTTTCTTTCATCGGGCGCTTTGCTGGCCACCACGTTATCCGCATTGAGGCAAAAGGCTTTTATCTGGCGCCGCTTGCGGGACCATAGAGAGAAGAACAATAGGGTGAAATGGGAAGAGAAAGTTACAACCTTAATTTTCTCGATATACAGATTTATTTTTCAGCACCTGTATTTGAATGTTTCCATTGTTTAGATACTGAGAGACGTCCCTTAACTTCCCTGCCGCTGATTAAATCGTTTGAGGGCGCCTGAAAATAGGAGTGTAAGAACGAAGATCGCACCATGAACTTAGGGCATTTTCTGTTCTTATTACTGCCTCACCGGAGGTCTATCACATGTCAAACACACTCGTCGTTTATTATTCACTGACCGGCCACACCCGGCAGATAGCTGAAGCCATAACCGCTGCGCATGACGCCGATCTTGAAGCCATTGAAGATACCTTTAACCGGGACACAGGTTTGGGACGCCCTCGCTCAGCAATTGAAGGTCTTTTGGGCCTGCGCAGTAGTATCACACCGCCCAAGCATGATCCCAGCGAATACGATTTGGTTGTGGTGGGTACGCCCGTCTGGGCCGCCCGACTATCCTCGCCGGTGCGTGCGTATTTGAGCCAACAGCGCGCCTCGCTCGAGCGCGTAGCGTTTTTCAGCACGCAGGGCGGCATTGGTGGGAAGTGGGCATTGCAAAACATGGCCACGGTTTGCGGTCAGTGGCCCATCGCGCGTATGATCATCTCGGAGAGCCAATTGAATACTCCGGTTGCCGAAGAGAAGGTCGCACAGTTTGTGAGCGAAATCGGCAAGGGCTGAATCAGACAAAATGGGGCAGGAAAAGCGCACATTTTCCCACAATGTCACTGGAAGTTGAACCATTTGGAGGTGGCATGATCGGGACAAATCGGGCTTATGGATTCTTATCAAGATTGTTCCAATAATTGGGCTGCTATGGGCCAGATCCGTTGCAATCTGATCCGGGTGGTTTCAATGATTCGACTGAAAGTGGAAAATCGGGGACGACCTTAATTATCTCAATATATAGATTTCTTTTCCAGCACCTGTATTTGACCGGTTCCATCGTTTAGACACTGAGAGACGTCTTTAGATCCCAAGGACCATATTTTCAATGGAGCCGTTATGACGATGTTTTTAGATTCCAAAAAACCCATAGCAACCTGTGAATCAGTTTCTTGCGAGGCCTGCACCGTCAACAGGAGTCTTCACTGCCATTTCAGCCTGAAAGATTGGGTGCATTTGCGGTATAAAATTATTTTTGAATTAAGCTTTCGATAGGTTATAAAAAATTTGGAAAATCCTGCATATTCTTGATATTGATGAAATCTTCTCACTAATAATTTTTATTTTCAATATAGAGTTAGAACTATTATGGCAAAAAATCAATTTTATGGATATTGGAGAATAGTAGAAATGGAAATGTGGGACAAAGAATTTATAGACGCTGAAGTCCCAGGATACATCGAATTCAATGCGCATGAAATGGGCCTGTTCCAATTCGGCTACGTCCGCGGGTCAATGGATTGTCGGTTTTCCAAGAAGGATAATAAAGATTTTGTAGAATTTTCTTGGGAAGGAAACGATGAGATGGATCCTGCTTTAGGGAGAGGATTCGCATCAATTGAAGTGGATGTTTTAATTGGCCGTTTGTTTATTCATGAAGGTGATGATTCTGAATTCAAAGCGATAAGAAAGAAGAATAAAAATTAACCACCCAATTCACCGGATGCAAAAGGCCGTGTCATTTTCCCTGGATATTAGTTTTTCGCCTTCTGAAATTTCTGCATAGCTTTGTGGAAGCCTTTTGGTCTGGACTGGGGTCGCACCAAATCAACCCATTGAAACAAAGGGATAAATGGTTAAAAAAATACCTTCAAAAGTGCCTTAAACGACCACTTTTTGGGGAAAAATACCCATTCTAAAGGAATATGGGCGAGGGCAATCACTTATCAACTTTATCCCAGGATTTATCAGACATATCACCCATCGTCGCCATGAGAGAGATTTCCTATGAAATTTGGGCCTGAAACGGGGTCGCACCAAATTAACCCGTTGATATAAAAGCTCAAAAGGTAAAAAAGATGCCTTTAAAAGCCCTTTAAACGGCTACTTTTGGGGGCAAAATAGCCATTTTGAGGAAATATTAGCGAGGGCCCGCGCTTATCAACACCTGATCGCAGGATAATCAGCCCCTCGGCGCGTGTTGACAAAAATGGATTGCACATACAGTGGTGATGAAAACGAAAAAAAGATTCGTTCTGTGGGATAGCATCATTATCCTGGTTCTGTTTGCGATTTCCGTCTACCTGTTTTACCTGGCGGCGGCATGGGGCATCTCGGACTATCTTGCAGACAACGCCTATAGAGACTATGTGACGGGTCCGGGCGTTCATTGGGAGAACCTGATTCTCAGTTTGAGCTTCGGCCTGCTCCTTGCCGTCGTAAACGCCTGGAGCGACACCCCCCGAGTGAGAAGGCTTCCCGTTGGGAGCATCATTGTTTTAAAAAGCCTTTTGTACCTCCTGAGTTTTGCGTTCGCGTGCACCTGCGTGATGCTTGTATTTCGTCTGTTCCTTTTCTCTCCCGAAGAACTGGCTTCGATCATCGGTTCGACCACTCCAAAATTCCTGATTTCGGCCTCCCTGTGGCTCACGATGTGTATTCTGATGATCAATTTCATCATGGAAGTGAGAAGAAAGGTCGGCCCGGGGAATTTGTCCGCCCTTTTTACCGGCTACTACCGGCATCCCCGCATGCAGGACCGGATCTTCCTTTTTCTGGACCTTAAGGCGTCTACCACCATTGCCGAGCGGCTCGGCCCCGAAAAATACAGCCGTTTCCTGCGCCAGTGCTACTACGACCTTAATGAGGTTGTCCTTGATTACAGGGCTCAGATCTACCAGTTCGTGGGCGATGAGGTCGTCCTCTCGTGGAAAAATCAAGTCCGTGATACCCCATTGCAATCCTTGCGTGCCTTCTTTGACTTCAAGGAGAAATTGTCGAGCAGAAAGGCCTTGTACGAAAAAAAGTATGGGGTCGTGCCGCTTTTCCGGGGAGGAATCGATGCAGGCGTGGTGACAGCAACGGAGGTCGGTGACATCAAACGTGAAATCGCCTATCACGGCGACCCGCTAAACACGGCCGCCCGTCTACTCGAGCTTTCAAAGACCTACGGAGACAGGCTTGTTATTTCTGGGAAAATGAAAGACGAGATTTCGAACGCGGCGGAATTCATATTCGACTATCAGGGAGAAATACAACCCAGAGGTAAAACCGAGAAGGTGGCAATATATACCGTAAGGAATGATAAATTGGGGTCGTTATCATGATGTTTCTGGACTCCAAAAAGCCCATAGCAACCTGTGGATCGGATTCTTGTGACGACTGCTCCGTCAGTAATGATCTTCACTGCCATTTCAGCCTGAAAGATTGGATCCATTTCCTTATCATTGCATTTCCTCCTTTTCTGCTTGGCGGTGCTGGAATCTATCATGTAAACGGCTGGCTGCTGATCCCCTGGATAATCTTCGATATTGCGTTTTTTGGATTTATTGAAATTCGTGTGATGTGCTCCCACTGCCCTCACTATGCCGAATCGTTGACATCTTTAAAATGCTGGGCAAATTACGGGTCTCCCAAATTATGGAAATATCGGCCCGGCCCCATGACAATTGCTGAAAAAATTGCTTTTTTTGGCGGCTTTGTTATTGTCTGGGGATATCCTCCGGTCTTTCTAATTCTCAGCAGGCAGCTATTTTTCCTGATTGTCTACTCTATGACAACCATCGGCTTCTTTATGACCTTGATCAATTTCATGTGTTCACAATGTATGAATTTTGCCTGCCCGCTTAATCATGTTGATGAGAATGTGCGCGATCAATTTTTTACAAAAAATCCTATTGTTGCAGAAGCCTGGGGGAAAAGCGAAAAGAGGACAAAACATTGATTCGTGACTATAATACAGAGTGACAGGCAGTTGGATGGGATGCACCGGAAAATCTCCTGCGCCCCTGTCTGTCAGCCATCCATTAAAAGTAAGGGGAAATACACCTTGAAAACCTTGATGAAGCCTGAAAACCAAGCGGAAGCAAATGTAATCAAATCTGTTTTGGAGGAACATGGAATCATTGCAGAAATAAAATCGTTTCACGATACTGCCTATGATGGCCTTTTCCAGGCTCAATATGGTTGGGGCCAGATTCTTGTTCACGATTCAGACTTTACCGAAGCGCAAAGAATCGTTGAAGAGTGGCGGAATTCAACGCCTGAAGAGCTGCCTTGGAACAAGGAAGCTTGACCTGAATTTTGCGTGAAAATAATTATGCAAACCCGGATCGATCATCTCGTCATCGGAGCCAGGACGCTCGCAGAAGGCGTCAATTATGTGAAAGATCTCCTGGGCGTCGATATTCCCTATGGCGGTGTGCATCCCAAGATGGGCACCCATAACCACCTGATGCAGCTTGGCGACGATGCTTTTCTTGAAATCATCGCTGTGAATCATAACAGCGAACCGCCAGACCGTCCGAGATGGTTCGGCCTGGATGATGGCTTTATCCGGCAGCGGATCGAACAGCAGCCGTCCTTGCTGACATGGGTGGTGAATACGCAGAGCATCGAGGAACTGATGCGGCAATCGACATTTTCACTTGGGAAAGCGGAGTTGGTCAGCCGCGGGAATTTAAACTGGTATTTCGGGCTTCCTGACGATGGCAGGCTCCTGGCCGGGGGGATGCTGCCCTATGCGATCGAATGGCAGACAGACGAGCATCCGTCCGCAAACATGGCGGATCTCGGCTGTCGCCTTTCCGGTTTGGAAATTTATCACTCCTATCCACAATGGCTGCAGTCTGCGCTGTCGTCCATTGGCGCATCAGATCTTGTCAAGATCCATGCGCTGCCCAAAAATGCAGTCCCGTATATGACCGCTCTTATCAATACCCCCGACGGAATCAAGGAACTGTCCAGTTTCCCATCCTTTAAAAAAATATCATAGCGGACAAGACGCTGCCTCCGGTGTTAAACAAACCTGTCATGGAGATTGTATGCAACAAAATGAATTTATTTTTAAAGATGGGTCAATTATAAAGCTGACGGATATCAGCTGAGAGTTAGCATTTAACCAGAGGCTGTTGACGAACATGGAATTACAAAACGTATTGAATGAACTTGAAAAGGCAGGGGCTGAAAACGATATCACCCAAACGGACAAATCAAAAAAATACCTCAATATCACCAGGGACACCGGGGAGTTCTTTACGGTTCTCGTAAAATCGACAAAAGCCAAAAACATCCTGGAAATCGGAACTTCCAACGGGTATTCGACCCTCTGGTTAGCCTCCGCTTTGCCCGAAAACGGCACCGTTACCACCATCGAAATTTCCGAGCAGAAGTCCAACGAAGCTAAAACAAACTTTGGAAGAACGAACCTGCTTGAAAGGATTCGGCTTCTGATCGGAAATGCCTCTACTCTCCTCAACGAGTTGGGGGAAGAATTCGACATCATTTTTCTTGATGCGGACAGATCCTTGTACACCTCTTTCATCCCCCATATTCTGAGGCTTTTAAAGCAGGGCGGAATGATGATATGTGACAATGCTGTTTCTCACGAAGAAGAGCTTAAAGAATTTATGGAATTCTTCATCAACCGTTCCGAATACACGACCTGCCTTGTACCGGTAGGAAAAGGGGAATTCATTGCCTGCAAAGGAAACCTACCGTGCTGATTCGCGAAGCAACAAAATCGGACTTTGAAAAGATTTGGCCCATCTTCCATGAAATTGCATCCGCCGGCGAAACATATGCGTACCCCCGCGATGTGACGAAGAAAGACGGAGAAAAACTATGGATGGAAAAGCCTCGCAAAACCTTCGTGGCGGAGGGTGAAGAAGGCATATTGGGAACGTACTACATCAAAACCAACCACGCCGGCCCCGGCAGCCATGTCTGCAACTGCGGCTATATGGTCCCGCCCACTTCCCGCGGCAAAGGCGTGGCGACGGCCATGTGCGAACACTCCCAGCAAGTGGCACGCGAACTTGGATACGAAGCCATGCAGTTCAATTTCGTCGCGTCGACCAACGAAGGTGCCGTTCGGCTGTGGCAAAAGCTGGGGTTTGAAATCGTCGGCCGGCTGCCAAAAGCATTCAAGCACCCTTTGAAAGGCAACGTCGATGCGTTTGTAATGTATAAGTGGCTGAAAACCTAGTGCCCATCCAGAAATGGCCAATTTGCCCGATATCTTTGTTGCGCGAAAAATTTTATCCTCGAAATATCAACCATATGACTGCGGTAAAATTTTTCGTGCGCCTCGATCTCGACCAAATTTTCCTATTTCTGAATGCGCACTAACCTACCCTCTTTATGGTCGCCGGTGAACGCATTGGTTGCCAGGCTTTGATATGCTCGGCAAAAACAATGATCTGGCATCCGGTTCCCGTCCGTCAGCAACCGATTGGTAGCAAAGGAAGGACTTTTTGAAACGAATATTCTGCTTCATCGTTATCTGGCTTATTCTTGGTGCAGCCATTGCCATGGCCAATGAAACCGAAAAGCAACAATCAGCCGTCGCATCGGCAGAAAGATGGCTCACCATCGTTGACAACGGCAACTATTCGGAGAGTTTGCAGGAACCGTCCGAATTCTTCAGGCAAGCGGTCAAACAGGAACGGTGGTAACAGGCGGTTCGGTCCGTACGCAAGCCCCTTGGCGAACTCGTTTCAAGGAAATTGAAGAGCTCATCCTATACCGCCTCCCTGCCCGGAGCACCCGACGGCGAATATGCCGTCATTCAATTTGAAAGCTTGTTCGAAAAGAAGAAATCCGGAATCGAAACCGTTACGCCGATGATGGACAAGGATGGGATGTGGCGGGCATCCGGATACACCATCAAGTAAACCAACCCGCGTTAATCTGCGGGGATCTGACCCCCAATAGAAAATTCCGACCGCGTTTCCCATTTATCCAAAAAGATTGACACCTGAATCTTGCATGGAAATCGAATAGAAGAGATGGCTGCTATAGATTTTACCGGTTAAGTATTGCCCTACGCGGCAAAAGCGACCATACTCTTCAGGTATACTATTCAATTTACACTTTGTTCCAATTTCCACGCAAAATTCAGGTGATAATGCCAATGTGGCGACAAGATCATCAGACACAAAGGAAAATTCTGGACACGCTCATCGAGCATGTTGTCTATCACGATATGAAGATGCGTGTGCTTTGGGCCAATCGGGCGGCCTGCCAGTCTGTCGAGCTGGACCTTGATCAGGTCATCGGTAAGCACTGCTATGAAATCTGGGCAAACCGGTCGACCCCCTGTAATAATTGCCCGGTAAACCGCTCCCGCGAGACCGGAAAGCCGCAATCCCAGGAAACCCATACACCGGATGGCCGCTGCTGGCATGTCAGCGCTTCCCCCGTTTTTGACAGCGATGGCCAAATCATTGGCATGGTTGAACTTACTCTGGATATCACCGACCGCGTCCGGGCGGTGGAAATGTGCCGGGAAATTCAAAACAAGCAGGAACAAGTGATCAAAGATCGGACGCGGGATTTGCTGCGGTTAAATGCGCAACTGCGGCAGGAAATCGAAGATCGCAAAAATACGGAGACGGCCCTTCGGAAACAAAAAGACTCCATCCGGCAACTGGCGCTGGAACTGTCCCATGCCGAGAATCGCGAACGGCAGCGCCTTTCCGGGATCCTGCACGATGATCTGCAGCAGATGCTGGCCTACCTGAAAATTCAGCTGACGACCCGGTTTTCCGACAACGGTCAACATGAAAAAATTGACGACCTGAATGCGCTCATCGAGGATTGCATCGACCGGTGTCGCAATCTTGCCCATGAGATGAACCCGACTGTTTTGAAAAAAAGAAATTTTAATGCGGCCCTGGAATGGCTATGTCGACAAATGGAGAAACGGCACGGCCTGACCGTTACTCTCGACACGGCCGCTGAACTTTCCATTACTTCTTCCGTTTTATCCTCCATGTTGATCCGCTCCGTCCGTGAATTGCTGTTCAATGTCGTCAAGCATTCGGATGCAACCTGCGCTGCCGTCAGAGCAAGCGCCGATCAGGACTGGATTTCGATCGCCATCGAGGATACCGGAAAAGGTTGCGACCTGGACGTGCTGAAAAACAAACAAAACACAGGATATGTGTTTGGACTGTTCAATATTGAGGACCGCATCAAGTTTTTAGGCGGGCGCGTTGAGATTGAAAGCCGACCGGGTCAGGGATTCGGAGTCACGCTATATGTTCCGAGAAATCTCTCCCTGGATTCAAGCAGGATGCAAGAGATGCCATTGGAGGACATCGCAACGGAATCAAAGCCGGAGAAATCCGTCAATGCTGCCGTAAGCGATGAAGAAGGTGCCTCAATCAGCGTATTGATCGCCGATGATCACGCATTGATCCGTGAAGGCCTGTCCAAATTGCTGCAGGAGCAAACCGGGATCGCGGTGACAGGTACTGCCGCAGATGGTGCTGCGGCCGTAGAACTGGCAGGAATGCTGAACCCTGATGTGATTCTTATGGATATCAGTATGCCGCAATTAGACGGCATCAAAGCCACGAGCCGAATCCTCAGGCAACTGCCGGACGCAAAGATCATTGGCCTGACCATTCATCAAGATCCGGAAATCCAACAGGCCATGCTGGATGCCGGGGCCTGCCGCTGCTTGTCAAAAACGGGCTCGCCACAAGAACTGATCAACAGCATTCGGCAGGCAGTTGGCGGCGGGGAGGCCTGCCGCCGGGATTGACAGCAGCCGCATCGGTTTTCATTGATCGCCTTTACCCAATCTCCACTCCACTCCCCCCAGCCGTTCCAGGTTCTTCCGAAATTCATCCAAATCCCGCGCCACAATCATTCCGCAGCGCAGTTTGCGGATAGGAACGATATCGATGCCGGGGCCGCCCACAAAGATGGGCAGTCTGCTTCCCACCAGGCGGCGCAATTTTCTCAGCTCCGGCGCCAGTCGATTGTCCTTGACCCGGTGGCAGAGGCTCAGCGCCAAAGCCCGGGCATTCAATTGCCGGGCTGTATAAGCAAGCTCCTCGGCCGGCAGATTCGGCCCGAAATAGACGGCCCGCCAGCCGGACTCCGAGGCGGCCACGGCCGCTGCCAGCGCCCCGAATTCATGCCAGTGGCCGACCGGCGTGGCCACCACGATTCGGGGAGCCTCCTGCGAAACGTCGGCATTTCTCAGCATATCCCATAAAAGTGAACGGACCACGACCGATGCCAGATGCTCGCCGACGATCTTCATCTTACCGTTGCGCCACAGGTCGCCGATTTTCTCGAAAATGGGCAGGACCACACCCTGCAAAAAGGCCTGGCGGGGCATCTCCACGGCCGCATCGTTGAGCACGGTTTCAAGGGAGGCGGCATCCAGCCGGTTGATGTGGGACAGCGCCACTTCCAACACCTGACCGGAATCAAGATGCGGGGCTGGCGGCAAAATAGCGGCATCCCGGGAAACGCCTCTGGCAAGGTCCGCTTCACCGGCTTTGTTGAGCAGTCGTGCGAGATCTTCCTCGCTCAGGCTCGCCACGGTGGAAATCGGATGGCCCTGATCCACGGCCCGCTTCAGCAGGCGAAGCCGTTCGATGTCGCTGTCCGTAAAACACCGGCGCTGGTTGCTCGACCGCCGGGGGCAGACCGCCTGGTAGCGTGCCTCCCAGCTCCGGATCAGATAGGGTTTCAGCCCGGTCCGGTGGGCCACATATTTAATGGTGTATGTGGGTGCCTTTGCCATATCAAAAAACATAAAAAAAGCAATTGCCATTGTCAATATTATGTTTAACATTTGTTTAACATAAATTGAAAATCAAACCGGTAGAGGTGAACCGATGAATACAGATTTCGACGAAGCCAACAGCAAACACAGGGAACCCTCGGGTGCTTCGACAACGGAAGCCCGTGAGGTTATTCCCATCTTGCCGATCCGCAACATGGTTGCCTTTCCCCAGATGAGCGCCCCTTTTATGATCTCTTTTAACGTCGCATCGGTGATCGACGAAGCCATGAAAGCCGATGGGATCGTGGGGCTGCTGACCGTGAAGGACCCCGAGGTGGATTACCCGGTGCCGGGCCAGTTGTACGAGGTGGGCACCATCGCCAAGATCCTGCATGCCAAGAAAAACGAAGAAGGGGTGATGGTCGCACTTCTCAACGGCATCAGCCGCTTTAAGGTCGACACCTGGCAGGCGGACGGTCAACTGTTGAAGGCCAGCGTGGTGCAGGCCCCGGAGGTCGTCGAGTCGGGCGTTGCCTTCGAGGCCCTGGAGCGCCAGTTGCGGGAAGCGGTGACGGAGGTGCTGGCCATGATGCCCAACGCGCCGAAAGAGGCCGCGGAAACGGTCGCCCGCATCGAGGATCCGCTTCAACTGTCCTATGTAACGGCCTTCAACATGGCGATGAAAACCGAGGCGCGCCAGGCGGTGCTCGAGGCCGACAGCGTGTCCGAGAAGTTCCGACTGCTGCTCTCCCACCTGGCCCGCGAAAAAGAGGTGCTCGACATCGGCAAGAAGATCAAGTCCGAAGTGCAGGAGAAGATGAGCAAGTCCCAGCGCGACTATTTTCTGCGGCAGCAGCTCAAGGCCATCCAGGAAGAGTTGGGTGAGAACGAAGAACCCCCGTCGGAATCCGATGAGTATGAAGAGAAGATCGAACAGTCCATGATGCCCGACGAAGCCCGCAAAGAGGCAAAGCGGGAGCTTTCGCGCCTGCAGCACATGTCTCCGCAGTCGGCCGAATATCCGATCATCAAGACCTACCTGGACTGGTTGATCGATCTTCCCTGGGAAGAGCAGAGCGAGGATCACGGCGATATCCCCACTGCGCGGCGCATCCTGGACGAGGACCATTACGGCCTGGAAGAAGTCAAGGAGCGGCTGATCGAATACATTGCGGTTCGCCGCCTGATCCAGGACCGGGGAACCCGGGAAAACCGGGGAAAAACAGACAGCGCGCCCGAAGCCAGGACCGCCATGGGCGTGATTCTCTGCCTGGTCGGCCCTCCGGGTGTCGGCAAGACCAGTCTGGGCCGCAGCGTGGCCCGGGCCCTGGGCCGTGAGTTCACCCGCATGAGTCTGGGCGGCGTCCGGGACGAGGCCGAGATCCGCGGCCATCGCCGGACCTACATCGGCGCCATGCCGGGACGGATCATTCAGTCCATCAAACGTGCGGGCACCCGCAATCCGGTCTTCATGCTCGACGAGATCGACAAGGTCGGCCAGGACTGGCGCGGCGATCCCAGCAGTGCCCTGCTGGAAGTGCTGGACCCGGCCCAAAACAGCGCCTTTCGCGATCATTACCTGGATGTGGACTTCGACCTGAGCGAGGTGATTTTCATCGCCACGGCCAACCAGATGGACACCATCCCCGGTCCGCTGAAGGACCGCATGGAAGTCATTCAGATAGACGGCTACACCGACCTGGAGAAACTGCAGATCGCCAAGGGGCACCTGATTCCCCGGCAGCTCGACGCCCACAGCCTGCAAACCGACGAGGTGACGTTCATGGACGATGCTGTTTTGAAGATCGTTCACGACTATACCCGCGAGGCCGGGGTGCGCAATCTCGAAAGGCACATCGCCGCCATCTGCCGCAAGGGGATCGTATCCCTGAATGAAAAGGGGTGGGAGCATGTGGTGGTGACCGAGGCCATGGTGCGCGACTACCTGAAAAAAGAGCGCTTCGAAGCCGAACGCTCAGAGGCCTTTACCACTCCGGGAATTGCCACCGGACTGGCCGTCACCCCGGTGGGCGGAGATATTCTGTACATCGAAGCCTCCCGCATGCCGGGCAAGGGGCGCCTGTCCTTGACCGGTCAGTTGGGAGACGTGATGAAGGAGAGTGCGGAGATCGCGCTGAGCTACGTGCGCACCCAATCCGCATCGCTGGGCATCGACCCGGAGGTTTTCGAACAGTCCGATGTCCATCTGCACGTTCCTGCCGGAGCCCTTCCCAAGGACGGCCCTTCGGCGGGGGTGGCCATGGTGATGACCCTGGCCAGCCTGTTCAGCGGCAAACCGGTTCGCAGCGATGTGGGCATCACCGGCGAGATCACCCTGCGCGGCCGGGTGCTTCCGGTCGGCGGCATTAAAATGAAGGCCCTGGCAGCCCACCGCGCCGGCCTGAAAACCGTGATTCTTCCCAAGCGCAACGAATCCGACATCGAGGAACTGCCCGACGAGGTGCGCGACGCGATGTCCTTTGTCACCGTGGACCGCATCGACGAGGCCATTGCCGAGGCTTTCACAAACCCGCCTGCCGGTGGTATGGTTGTGGATGGATGCGAGCCGGAAACGGATCTGGAAATCGGCGATGCGGGCGACGTCGAAGCGGTGCCGCTGACCTGTTGATACGCCGATGGCGAAAAATGGGGGCACGGCGCGCCGTGCCCCTCCTAGACCCGTGTTCGCGGAAACGGCTTTTCCGGTAATCGTTTCAGATCTTATCAATCCTGAATGCAAAAAAGGAAAATCATGCGACCGATCAATCGATCCACCCTTGTGGGCCTTGTTTTGATCGTGGTGGCGGCGGGTCTTTTCTACTGGAACCGATCCGTCGAAGAAACGGACCGTATTGCGCAGCACACTCGCGAGATTACGCCTCGGGGCAGCCTGGCGGACATCGAAAAAACGACCATCTCCATTTTCAATGCCGCTGCGCCATCGGTGGTGTACATCTTCACCGAAAATGCGGTTTCCGGATTTTTCGGGACCCGTCAGGTCCGGCAGGGGGCCGGATCAGGCTTTCTCTGGGACGACAGCGGCCATGTGGTGACCAATTACCACGTCGTCGAGGGCGCCCGTCGGATCCAGGCGCGGCTGGACAACGGCGAAGCCATCGAAGCTACCTATGTCGGCGGCACGCCGGATTACGATCTGGCGGTGATCCGGCTGCGCCGCCCCCCTGGCGACATTCAGCCGATTCCCGTGGGAACGTCCGCCAACCTGCAGGTGGGCCAGAGCGTTCTGGCCATCGGCAACCCTTTTGGCCTCTCGCGCACCCTGACCACCGGGGTGATCAGCGCCCTCGATCGGAGGCTGCCCACAGCCACCGGCCGCGAAGTGTCGGGTGTCATCCAGACCGACGCGGCCATCAATCCAGGCAACTCCGGCGGCCCGCTGATCGATTCCAGCGGACGATTGATCGGGGTCAACACCGCCATCATCTCAGGGTCGGGCAGTTCGGCCGGAATCGGTTTTTCCGTGCCGGTGGACGTGGTCAACAAGGTCGTCCCGCAACTGATCGCCAAGGGCAAATACCCCCGGCCGGGAATCGGAATTGTCGTTCTGGATGACCAGGCCGCAGCAAGCCTGGGTGTGGTCGGTGTGGTTATCGATCGGGTCATGCCCGGCTCGGCGGCCGACCGCGCTGGCCTGGAGGGCATCGACTACCGCCGACGCATCCTGGGTGATGTCATCGTCGCGGTGGGAGCCCAACCCGTGGCCAACATGGAAGATTTCGTCCGGAACCTGCAGGAGGCCAAAATCGGCCAGTCCATCGACCTGCAGGTGCGGCGCGGCGATGCCCTGCGGGAGGTGGCGGTTACCGTCATGGACATCTCCTAGCGCCTGGCTTAATGTCACTCCAACGAATCCGATGGCGGCCATTTTCTCAAAAGCCATCGAATGACAATGGGGAAAAGGATGCAGGTTCCCGCGGTAACCACAACCATCGCCGCGAAAACCGGATAGGGAACGACGGATTCGCCCATTCCATACCCCTGCTGAACGATCACCATCGCGATTTCGGCCCTCGGAACCATACTGACGGCAAGCAGTGTAGAACTTTTCCAGCCCCCCTTGCAGCGGGCGGGGATGAGGGTCCCAAAAATTTTACCCACGATGGCGGCAACCATCAGAATAACGCCAAGCCCTAACGCACTTCTCACCATGTCCGGGTCGATCCCCAATCCAAGATGAATGAAGAAAAAGGGAATAAACAGCTCATATACGGATTCAATGCAGGTTTCCATCTTGACCGCGTCCGTGTCACGGCTGAAGATAAGCCCGGCAAAGAAAGCGCCGATGGCCACTGAAAAACCGAGCAATCCGGCCGTAGCGGCGATCATGAATCCAATACCGATGATAGTGACCATAAGGTCCGGCCCGGCTTCCAACTTTTTCAGGAACTCGGTAAACGGCTGTTCCAGATAACGGGAAAAGATGACGCACAGGATGCCGAAAGCGGTCAATTTCAGCAGGAACCATAAAAAGGCCCTGGCCAGGGTTGCCATTTTTGGAAAAGACGCGGTCTCCATCAAGACCGGCACGATGGCGAAAAGAAGGGCCATCAGTACGATGGCCGAAATATCGTCGAGTTCGGCGACATCGATCAACAATTCTCCGGTGGGCGTTCGGATGGCGTCCGCTTCCTGCCACACGGCAACAGGGATGCTCACACTCGTAGCGGTAAAGGCTACCCCCACAACCAGACTGGGGATCATGGCCAATCCGAGCAGGTAGTAGCAAACGACATAGCCGAATATACCGCTGAGAAGGGTATTCCCAAGCCAGATCAGACGGGCCTGTCTGAGCTGTCGTAGAAGTCCCGCAAGATTGCTTTCCAACCCGACACGGAAAAGCAGGCAGATTATGCCGATATTCGCCAGAAAGGCGATGACCTGATTGGTTTGCGAGGATAAAAACGGATAACGGGAATCCAGCAGGCGAATGAGAAAACCGATTCCGATGAAGCCTACCACATTGGAAAGGTAAATTTTTTGAAGAACCGATTGGGTCAATAAAGCGACAGCGATAAGTCCTCCGGCAAGGAGTATGGACAAAAGAATGGATTGCTCCGCCTCCATGATCGGTTCCTTTCCGGTCGGCAGGCTGTTACCCCGGCATTGCAAACGATGGGGTTTACATGGGAGCGTCGAAAGGCTCGGCGTAACCGGTCAGCTCGACGTAGCCCAGGCCCTCGATGGCCTTCTGCCCGCGGGTTCCTCTGGCCCGGACACTGCCCTCCCAGTAAACCACGCCGGTGCTGTGCGGGGTGCGCATCTCCTGATCTTCGAGGCCGGCCGTCAGGGCAAGATCCAGTTCCAAGGAAGGAATTTGCAGCCGCCACTGTATCGGATAGCGCGCCCCGCTGTGGGGGCTGGTCCAGTAGGCCAACGGGGTAGCCTGAAGATCACCGGCCTGCAGGTGCCGTGCGTCCCCCGAAGGCAATACGAAGGTCCCGCTGGAGGCTGGATTCACGGTTCCGTCCGGCTGGCGCAGCAGGAAAAGCATCACCTCGGTCCGGTCAGACAGCTGCAGACTGAACCAGTCCCATCCGACGATGCCCGGCTGCAGCGGGGCCGTGCTGAACTCGTGGTCCATCCAGGCCGAGCCCTTCACCCTGCGGCGGGTTCCTTCCACGGTCAGTTCTCCCTGAGCCTGCAGACGGGTAAACGAGTAGTAGCAGCTGGCCCGCTCGGGGGACTGCCCCTTGCGGCTGTACCCCTCTTCACCGTGGGCCACGGGCGGCTTGGCCGCAGTCAGGTCCAGGGCCAGGCCGAAGTCGTCGGCCCTGGCCGCCAGCCGATGGCTGTCCAGCCGGATCACCGCCTGCCAATCATAGACCGTGATGGTTACGGCCGCATCGGTCTGTTCGGCGCCAGCCAGGGAGAGCACCGGGCGGGCCATGCGCTCGGCCTGCAGATGGCGGCCGGCGTGGATATCGGATACCGCGGCATGGGCCAGATAGATCTGGTCGCTGCGCCAGGCCGATGCCGGTTGGGGCCAGTCCCGGCGCTGGTCCGGCGAGCGCAGGCCGCTGCGGAAGAAAGTGAGCTGAAAGCCGAAGCGATGATTCTCTTCGTCGGTCAGGTTGCCGGTGTAGTACCACCATTCAGTCCGATAGGCCGGATGGGGCCCGTGGTCGTCGGGAAAAGAGAAGTTGCAGGGGCCGGTAACCGGAACGAATCCCTGTTCCG
The DNA here is from genome assembly GCF_009688965.1 of Desulfosarcina widdelii. GTDB lineage: Bacteria > Desulfobacterota > Desulfobacteria > Desulfobacterales > Desulfosarcinaceae > Desulfosarcina > Desulfosarcina widdelii. The sequence goes on from NZ_AP021875.1 coordinate 3,735,129, forward strand.
CCGTGCCGGCCGGGCCGGCGGCAAGGACGACCAGCAGCAGGAACCAGAAAAGAAGACTGCGATGGTGAGAAATCCCCATCAGTCCCTTGTCCCCCCCCGAAGCAGGCTGGCCGGTGAGGCGCTCAGGGCCAGCTTGACCGCCGGCAGCGCCGCCACCAGGGCGGCGGCGAAAATCAGCGGCAGGGCCGTGAGCAGAGACGGCCAGTCCACCCGATAGAGAAATGTCCAGCCGAAGGATTGCCGGTTGACCACGAATATCAGCAGGGTCGAGAGAATGAACCCGCACGCCCAGCCGCCGGCCTGACCGGCCAGCACGATCAGGCCGGCCTCCCAGGCGATCATCCGGCGAAGCTGGGCCGCACTGCCGCCCACGGCACGGATGGTGTTGATCTGCACCCGGCGCTGGAGAACCAGCACCGCCAGTGTGGTGGCGATGCCCAGGGCCGCGACCACCAAGGCGATCAGCAGCAAAACGGTGGTGATGGCAAAGGTTTCATCGAAAATGCGCAGGATGGTTCGCCGCAGGCTCTGCCCTTCTATAATCTCAATGGTCTCGCCGCAGCAGTCGATCAGCGCAGATCGAACCCGGTCTATGGCTGCGTCTAGATTTGGACCACGCCGGTTGAAATTGATCTGCACCCCGCTCCAGGAAGCGTCGCCAAAACGCTGCTGATAGTGTTCCAGGGAGTAATAGACCACCCCGCCGCGGGTGCGGTAGTCCCGGAAAAGGCCCAGGATCGGCTCGTCGAAGTGCTGCTCGCCTATTTGCACCCGGTAGCGGTTGCCGGTCCGAAGGCCGGTCTTGTTGGAAAAGACCTCGGAAACCACCACCCCTTTGCCGGCGATCAGGTCGGCCTCGATCCGCCCGGCATTGCCCCCCATCCAGACGAAGCGGCTGCGGCGCCTGAAGGCTGCGTAATCCATGGCTTCGAAAAAATGCAGATGGCCATTGACGCGCAGTTCCTGGCAATGAATGGGGACCCGATCGATGCTCGCGGGCAGGTTTTTGACCGCGGCCACGACCCGGGGCGGCAAGGGGTCGCGGAAACGGTTGAGTTCGGCCAGTTTGGGCCGCAGATAGATGTCGCCGGCCACGCTCTGCTGCGCCCAAAGGGCCACGGTGCTACGAAAGCTGTGAATCATGACCACCAGGGCGATGAACAGGGCCACGGCCGTGATCAGGGCCCCGACGGAAACGGCGGTCTGCACGCCGCTCTCCCTGAGGTAGCCGGCCGCCAGAAAGGCCGGCTGCCCGCCCCTGCGCAGCAGCCAGGGGGCCAGCCACCTTCCGGTCTGCCGCAGCAGCAACGGCGACAACAACGCGAAACCGATGAACAGCAGCAGCGCGGCCAGATAGCCGGGCAGGGAAACGGCGGGCGGACTGGGCAGCCGGGCCACAGGATAGACCAGTGCCAGCAAGACGACGCCGACGACGGCCAGCCGGCTGATCCGCTGCGGCCGGATGGTTGCGGTGGGAACGATGTCCATGGCTTCGCGGGGTCCCACGCCCATGGCCTCACGTGCCGGCTGCAGGGCGGCCAGGACCGCCACCAGCAGGGTCACTCCGAAAGAAAGCATGATTTCCCAGGCACTCAGGACCAGGCTATCCACCTGCACCCGCACAAAGAGCATGGATACGGTGCGGCTGACTCCGGTCAGCAGATAGTTGACCAGCAGACTGCTGATCGGCAGGGCCAGCAGCCATCCGGTAATGCCGAAAAAGGCCCCCTCGCCCACGAACAGGCCGAAAATGACGGCCCGTGATGCGCCTGTGGCGCGCATCACGGCCAGTTCCCCCCGGCGGGCGGCGGCGTTGAGGGCCACCAGGCTGTAGACCAGGAACATACCGACAAACAGGGAAATGAAGCTTAAAAAGGTCAGGCTGAGTTCATAGGCGCGGATCATGCTGCGGCCGCTCTGGCTGCGCGCCGATGGCGGTCGCAGCACCACGCCGGGTGGCAGCAGACGTTGCAGGGATATAGCGGCCGGGTCCGAAGCGGGATCCACGAGTTTCACGTCGATGCGGTCGGCCTGGCCGAAGAGTCCGCTGAACTCCTGGAAGGTGGCGATATCGCAAATGGCGATACGGCCGCCTTCCACCAGGGCCAGCCCCTGCGCCTCAAATTCGGACAGAATGGTGAAAGGCGCCGTCCGGCTGGCATGGACCAGGTTGACGGTCCGGCCGGGTTGCCAGTCGAGCAGGTCACCCAGCTTGGCGGTGATCATCAGGCTGCCCGGCCGGGTCATCAGCAAAGCCCAGTCAGGGGCCTGGCGCCGCGCGGAAGCGGGCAACCTCCAAGGGCGCAGTTCCCGGTCCAGGATCGGGTCGATGCCGATCAACAGGAAAGGCGTTTCCCGTTCGACCGGCCGCACGTAGGCGGACAGGACCGGAGAGGCGGTTCGAACGACCGGATGGCGCATCAGGTCGGCCACCAGGCTGTCGGGGACCCTGCCGCCGGGACGGACCAAGGTCAGATCAGCATTGCCGGCGATGCGGTCCATGCTGTGGGAAAAGGAGTCCAGGGTGGCATGCACGGCCAGGCGAACGCTGGTGAACACCGCAGCGCCCAGGGCGATACCCAGCAGCACGGCCAGCGTCCGGGCCCAGTGGCTGCCCAGGTGCCGCAGGCTGAACCAGCGAAACAGACGCAGGCCGCCCACCGCCTTTGCCCCGGCACCCATCAGGCCACCACCCGGCCGTCGCGCAGCTTCAGCGTCAAGGTGGCGTAAGGATCGGCCAGATCGCTGTGGGTGGCCACCACGATGGTCCGTTTGAATCGGCGATTCAAATCGGCCAGCAGGGCCATGACCCGGCCGGCGTTCCGGGAGTCCAGGTTGCCGGTGGGCTCGTCGGCCAGGACGATGGCCGGATCGTTGATCAGGGCCCGGGCAATGGCGGTGCGCTGCATTTCCCCCCCGGAGAGCTGGCGCGGCCGGTGGTTCCGGCGCGGGTGCATTCCCAGCCACTTGAGCAGTTCTGCGGCCCGCGAACGGACCGGCGTCAGGGCCCGGCCGGCAAGCAGGGCCGGCAGGCAGACATTTTCCAGCACGGTCAGGGTGGGCAGCAGGTTGAAGGACTGGAAAACGATGCCCACCGCCCGGCGCCGGAAATCAGTCAGGTCGGCCTGTCTGCAGCCGTCCAGATCATGTCCGGCCACGATCAGCGTGCCGGCAGTGGGTTGGTCCAGCCCGGCCAGCAGGGAGAGCAGGGTGCTTTTGCCCGATCCGCTCTCCCCTTTGATGACCACCATCTCACCGTCTGGAATCGACAGATCAATGCTGTCGATGCCAGTCACCTGCATCGATCCGATCGGGTATATGCGGGTCAGCTTGCAGGCGTAGACTGCCGTCGAGAAAGTGCGGGTGGACCGTTCGGGGGACTGAGGTTTCATCGGTCGTATGGAGTCCTTAACGTCTTTTTCGGGCGGGTTCGATTGTCAGGATCACTTTGAGTTCGAAACTCGGGCATCCCCATCGAATTAAATGCTGATGGGATCTCCCAAATGGGTTTACCAATCCCATAAATATCAATTATAGTGGAAGGCTATTGCCGGCGCAACCGGGGCGATGCCCAATTTTCATCGAAGCGAGGGCGCCCTCCGGTAGCCGTTAGAAAACAAAAAAGGAAGGGATGCCATGAATCCTGTCCGCCTGCCCCACTGGCCCTACAAAATCTTCAGATCCAGTCCCACCCCGCCAGGCCTTTACGCCCGGCAAAAATGGTTGGATGAAGCGTCCACGGCCGAATGGCAGGCCGATTTTACCGCCTGCGTAACTCATCTGCGCCAGGGGCAATCCGCAGACGGCCTGTGGGCCGGATCGGCGCTGGAAACCATCCATCGCCTGTTCGGATTGCACCTTACCCAGCGCGAACCCGATCCGCTTACCGACAAGGGACTGGATGCCCTTCTTCAGATGGCCACGAACGATAGATGGTCGGATGGCAGGCGTATAATTTCCCCGGATCGACTTCGCGGACTGCCCTTTGCCGCAGCAGAACGGGCATCGGTGATCCTGCCGGCAACCCTGTTTCTGGCTGCCATCTTTGGCCGGGCCGCCGATCCGAACGTCCTGAAGCTGTACGACAAGATGGCCGTCGGCCTGACCACCGAGCCCCTTGCCGGGCATCCACCGACTGCTTTAAACAACCGTCTGCGGGCCCTGGTGGTTCAGCCCGACTACGCCGCGCACCCGGCGACGGCGTCCCTGGCGGCCTGGATGGCCGGGCGCCAGACCCCGCAGGGGGATTGGGGGGCGGAAATGCCATTCTACCAGGCGCTCAACGCCCTGGCTCATCTGGACGTGCCCGCGGCCGAACGCCAAGTCGAGCAGGCCTTTAAACTTCTGGTCCAAAATCAGAACACAGATGGTTCCTGGGGCAGGCAGGACCGCCAGTGGTGCACCTTTCTGGCCGTTCACGCCCTGCGCAACAAAGTCTGGATCTGACGGTTACTGTTTTTCCAGACGCGCCAGGATCTCTTTTTCCCCCTCGCGTTTGAGCCGGGCCAGTTCGTCGCGGATCTTGCCGTCCAGCGGTTCGGGCTGGTGGGTCTCCACGACCCTGCGCACCTCTTCGCGGACATGATCTTCCATGGTGGGTTGTCCGGCCTGCTGCCAGGCGGCAATGGTCTGGCGGTTGAACAGCCGGGCATGCCAGAGTTCCTTTCTGAGATGGTCCACCGTATGCCGCTGGGCCAGAAAGTTGCCGCCGGGCCCCACGGCGTCGATGACGTCCCGGGCCAGGGTGGCGGCATCGACCCGGACGCCTTCCACGAAGCGCTTGGTCATGCCGATGACCTCGTTGCCCATGACGAGCTGCTCGCAGGCACAGGCCATGCCGCTGGCCATGTAGCCCACGTCGTGAATCAGGTTGAGCCCGGCCAGGGCCTGGGTGACAATGGAGAAGGTGCCTTCGATGCCGGCCTGGGCATCCATGCGTTTGGCGTCGGTGGCGCCGGCCAGCCCCCAGGTGGGCAGGCTGAAGGACTGGGCCACCTCGGCCTGGGCCGCCAGTCCCAGGCTCCCTTCGGGGGCGCCCATGGCCATCAGGGTCGTGGCCATGTCCAGGATCCCCATGTTGCCGCTCATGGAGACGGGGCAGCCGGGTTTGCGCAGCTGGGCCAGGGTAATGTGAATCAGGGACTCGGCGGTTATCTGGACCACCGCGCCGGCCAGGGTCATGGGAGCGGTGGCACCGGGCTGGGCCGTGGCACCGGGGATCTGGGGCATGTCGCGGTCGGCGGCGATGAGGATTCGCTCCACCACATCCCGGGGAAAGACAAAGGGAGAAATCGCCTCCGGGTAGAGCATGACAAAGGGCCGCTCCCGCAGACGCTCCATGCCGCCGGCCACCACGGCAGCCATTTCGAAGATCACCTCGCAGCCCATGGGCGTGTAGCCGATAAAAGCGATGGGCTTGGTGGTGTGGTTGACCACGGCTTCGAATTCGTGCAGGTCGGCAATATGCCCCTTGACGTCCTGGGCGGAGCCCATGGGCATGACAAAATCGATGTTGGGCAGGGCGTCGGCGACTTTTGCGCCGGTGGCGATATCGGCCACCCGGGTTTCGTGGTATTCGCCGGTGAGGGCGTCCTTGGTGTTGGGGCTGGCAGTGGAAGTACTGTAGTGGCTCTTGCGCCCCTCCACTTCCATGCCGCGCCGGCCGTTGCGGTCATAGATGGTCCAGCCCTTGGGAACCGTGGCCAGGCATCCCTCGACAATGTAGCGGGGAATCTTGACCCGCTCCTCCTTAACCACGGCCCCGGCGGAGGAAAGCATCCGGCGCGCCTTTTCATGAAGGCACTTGAAGCCCGACTTTTCGATCACTTCAAAGGCCGCCTGGCGGATCTCCCAGATCTGATCCTCGGTCAGCACGCGCATGCCAACGCTGTTGCTATAACTTCTTGACGAATGAATCATGGCTCGCCTCCATTGTGTTGTTCGATGAACCTTTTACCCGATGACCGAAAAGCTGGAATCGGTGTTGATTTCCCGCCGACGGCTGAAAAACCCGATGTCGCAGGGCCGTTTGGTGTAATGCATGGTAAAGGATATCGGATCACGGTCGTGGTCATGGCCCGATTCGCAGGCCGCGATCAATTCGGCCATGAGCCTGCCGACCACCGGTGCGTTCTTGTACTGATTGCCCGAGGTGCCCACGGCCATGTAAAAACCGGGCAGGTCGGACTTGTCGTAAATCGGAATCCAGTCGTCGGAGGCGTCGTAAAGGTCCACCACGCCGCTGGGCTGATTGGGGATGCGCAGCCCTGGAATGCGCTGGGATTCGCGCATCACCTGGGTGGTCCACTGTGAAGAGAAGTTCGTGTCATAGGTATCCGGGTCATCGACATAGTCCAGGGTGTCGCATTCCGGATCCTCGGAGCCAATGAGGATGTGGTTGCCCACCTCTGGCCGCGAGTAGCAGCCCACATCGCCGTCGGAGATGATGATGCCCAGATGGTCGTAGTCGAACCCGTCCGGCGCAGGAACGTGGCAGACCTCCTGTTTGAGCGGTCGGGTCTTGATGTTCATGCCGTCCAGAACGCCGGCCATGCGGTTGATCTGGTAAGAGTGCGGACCGGCCACATTAACCACCACCGGGGCCTCGATCTCGGTTCCGTCGGCCAGCCGGACCCCGGCGCAGCGGCCATCTTTTTGGAGAATGTCCGCCACTTCGGAATTGAACCGGTATTCCCCACCGGCTTGCTCGGCAGCCACCTGCACGTTGTGAACCGACTGCTTGGGGTCGGATATCAATCCGGATTCGGGAATGTACAGGGCGCCGGCAATGGCTTCTCCCGAGGATTGGCCGAAGCGGGGATCGTCGGGTAAAACCGGAGGGCCGAACCGACGGGTATCGACGATGGGCATCAGCCGGCGGATGCCGTCCGCATCCAGTTCCTCATACACCACGTGCAATTCTTCCAGGGCCGCCTTCACATTTCTCAGGTACTTGTTCTTCTCGGTCTTCAGAACCATGGCGCCGGTGTTGATATATTTGACCATGCCCGTGGGGTCCACCACGCCGAGGTACCGGGGCCAGTCCAGCCAGTAGTAGTAGCCCTCCCGTGCCATGGCCACACCGTCCGGGGTGGAGTAGTAAAGCCGGATAACGGCGCAGGAACCGGCCGTGGAGCCGAGTCCGGCTCCGGAAAGTCTGTCCAGGTTGAGGACCCGCTGCCCCCGCTTTGCCAGTTCGAAGCCCACACAGGCCCCGATGATGCCGGCGCCGATAATGATCGCGTCGTAGGATTTGCTCATATGGGTTAACTCCTTCCTAAAGTAGGCGTTTCGCCTTTCTCGAAGAATATATGAAGGCCATGATTTCAAAAGCTTGTTGGTAGTTTTTAATAAAAAATTTACGGTCAAAATGCTGCTGCCGGGGCGCGAGCGGCAGACATCCCGGGACTGTCGATACCCAGGGCCGCCAGGGTTTCCTTCAGCGGTCGCCCCTTTTCGTCCCACCCCATGGCGGCATAAAAGTCGCTGCACATCCGTCGCAGAATCGCGGGCGTCAGGGCCTGGTCACCGTCACCATAAACCATCTCGGGCAGGTTATCCTCGTCCATGTCGGGCGCGTGCTGGAGATTGAACAGCCGCTCCATGGCCGCCACCCGCGCACCGATAAAGAACAGATCTTCGGCACCGAGGGGCAGGCCGGTGACGGCCGACGCCAACGCGGCTTCCTGCTCCAAGTCGAAGGTGCCTAACAGCGACAGCGTGGGCACCTTGCACAACCCCAGGCTGTCTACAACGATGTTGACCAGCACGGCCCGACGCACCAGGCGCCCTTTGCCCGCCGGCCGCCGGATGTCCACCGCCTCGGGCGATCCGAACGCCGCTTCCGCCTGCTGCTCGGACCAGCGGTACTCCAGCGAGGCGTAGACATTGTTGTAATCGCCCCCGCGGCTGGAAATGGCATAGCCCAGCGCACTGCCCAGGATGGCCGCCGGGTGATAGGCGGTGAGTTCCAGTCCCTTGACGTGGGCCGCATAGCGTTGGGCACCCTTGCCGATGGTCTCGGCCGCCCGTTTGACACCCCGGGCCAGGATGCCGCCCAGGGCCTGGCCGGTGGCCATCTGACGGATGAGGGTTTCCATGGCCACGGCGTCGCCCCAAGGCAGCGCCAGGCCGCCGGTGTCGGCTTCGCTGAGGATGCCGCGCTCGAAAAGATCCATGGCAAAGGCGATGGCCGTGGCCGCCGAAGTGGAATCCAGGCCCAATTGCGTACAGAGGTTGTCCAGGTGGACAACGGCCTGCAGGTCGGCCAGTCCGCATTTGGCGCCCAGGTTGATCATGGGCTCGAATTCCGGCCGGGTGGCAGTAACGCCTTTCAGGGCGCCCGCCTTGAATTTCAGGTCGGCCTTGCACTGCACGGGGCAGCGGTAGCATCCACTGGAACGCACCTTGTCTGCCGCCAGCCGGCGGCCATCCACCCGGTCGACCATCTCGAAACGCCGCTGGCGGTAGTTGCGGGTGCCCATGATGCCCATGTCGTCGGCCCATTTGACGTAGCCGGCGCCGCCGTACTTCGAAAAAGTTTCGTAGTCCGGGGAGGATTTGATCTTCCGGACAAACGCCTTGACGGAAGCATCGATAACCGGCCGGCGGTCTTCAAACGGCTTGCAGGAGCCTTTGCGGATCACGATGGCCTTGATCCGTTTGGCGCCCATGACGGCGCCCAGTCCGGTGCGGCCGGCGGCATGGTCTCTCCCGGCGACGATACAGGCAAAACGGGCACCGGATTCGCCGGCGGTGCCGATGGTCAGGATCTGCAGTTTCTCGCTTCCCAGATCCGCGGCCATACGATCCCGGGTGGCAAAGGCATCCAGCCCCCAATACGGCCGGGCATCCCTGATTTCGACCCCCTCGTCGCAAATATGGAGGTACACCGGCACCGCTGAACACCCCTGCACCACCAGGCTGGCAATGCCGGTGGAGCGCAGCCAGGCGCCGGCGTAACCGCCCACGTTGGAGCTGCCGATCAAACCGGTCAGGGGCGACAGGGCGTTGATGTGCAGCCGCGATGCCGTGGGGGCCCGGGTCCCGGTGAGAAGACCGCAGGAAAAAACAAGCGGGTTTTCCGCGCCCAGCGGATCGACTCCGGCCGGAAGATGCGCATACAGATATCCGACGTTGAATCCACGGCCGCCGAGAAAGCATTTCACGGTTTCCTCGGAAAACGGCGTCCGCGAAGAGCTGCCGTCGCTCAGATCGATGTGTACCCGATCCCCATATGTCGCTGCGGCTCGATGCGCTTTCATGATTCTGACCTGTCTTGCCTGCCGGAACCCGGTTGGGTATTGATACCGGCCAAACTATCCTGTATATACAACCTGTAACCTATTATTTACCCTTATAGCCAAAGTCAAGCCAATTATGGCCGCTTCCGAGCCCAAATATATGTGCATCAAAAAGTGCCTGACCCGCCGGATCGCCGAAGGCACCATCGACCACCAGGTGCCGTCGGAAAATCAATTGGCGCGGCAGTATCGGGTCAGTCGCATGACAGCCCGCAAGGCCCTTGACAAATTGTTGCACGAGGGTCGGGTCGAAAGAATTCCGGGGAAAGGGACCTTCGTAAAAAAACGGCAACTCAACCCGACCTATTTTCACGTGCATGCTTTTTCAGAGCATGCACGGCGCCTGGGTGTACAGACACACTCGCAAGTGATCCGTTCGGGGATCGAGACGCTGCCCGCAGCGCTTGCCGAAAAACTCCCCGGCAGACAAGCGGTCTGCCTTGAACGCGTCCACTGGCTGGACGAGCAACCGGTGTGCTGCGAAATCCGGTATTTACGAGCGGACTGGTGCGCCCCGCTGCTGGACGAAGACCTGGAAAACGAATCCGTTCATCACCTGATTGCCGGGAAACTGAACCTGCCGATTACCCGCGTCTGGCAGCGCCTGGAGGCCGTCGGTTTGCCGGCAGCCGTCGCCGTTCATCTGAACATCGATGCCGGGACGCCGGCGTTTTGCATGAAACAGGTGCTGTACAGCGACGACGAACCCGTCTCCTATGTCGACTATTTTTTGAGAAGCGATGTGTATGCCTTCGAAGACCGTTTCGAACCCGGAAAGCTGTCCACAGCGGGATGGGGCGGCGACGGCAGCCTTTCGCTGGACCGGCCTGACCGGTAAAATTTGTCCTTACTGCTTAATTTTTGACGGTCTCGCAAAAAGTCGGGAATCACAAGTTGGCGTCATTCCGGCGCATTCCGAAATCCATTCATTTCAGTACGTTCTGGATGTCGGATCAAGTCCGGTATGACGAGCCCGGGACTTTTTGCGAAACTCTGAAAATTCATATTCGCGTCATTTTTGCGCAGCGGTCAGTTCGGCTTCCCCCTCAATCTTGATCTTTTCAATGGCCGTGCAAACAGCGTCCGGCAACGGAGGGATGGTGTGGGTGTCCAGGATCTCGATCAGTTTGTCCTGGATGCGCTGCTCCATGTCTTTGGCGCCCGATTGTTCCCAAGCATCATAGGGCTGACGCGTCAGCAATTCCGACCGCCAGAGTTCCGAGCGGAAGTGTTCCAGGGTGTGGCGCTGCTGAAGGAAGTGCCCGCCCGGCCCCACCGTTTCGATGACCTGCCGCGCCAGGGTGTCGGGGGTCACTTCAATGCCCTGGATGAATCGTTTGGTCATGCCGATGGCCTCGTTGCCCAACAGCAGCATCGCCGGCGAACTGACCATGGCCATGTCCAGGTAGCCCACATCGTGAATCAGGTTGATCCCGGCCAATCCCTGGGAAAGGATGGAAAAGCCGCTTTCCAGACCGGCCTGGGCGTCCACGCGTTTGGCATCGGTACAGCCGGCATACCCCCAGGTCGGCAGACCGAAAGACTGGGCCACTTCCGCCTGGGCCGCGATGCCCAGACTCATCTCCGGAAACCCCACACCAAAAAGGCCTGTGCGCATGTCCAGAATCTGGACGTTCCCGCTCAGGCACACCGGGCAACCCGGTTTTCGCAACTGGGCCAATGTCAGGCACATCAGCGATTCGGCCGTGATCTGGGCGACGACCCCGGCCAGGGTGGCCGGGCCTGTGGCACCGAGCTGGACGGCCGGCCCCGGGACCTGGGGCATGAACAGATCGGCCGCCAGAAACAGCCGATCGACAACCTCGTTGGGAAACACCAAAGGCGAGATGGGCTCGGGGTAGAGAATGACAAACGGCTTTTGCCGCAGGTTGTCCATGCCACCAGCCACCTCGGCGGCCATTTCGTAAATCATTTCCGTTCCCCGGGCCGAGTAGCCGATGAAGATGACGGGTTTCGTCGTGTGCTTCACGACAGCTTCGAACTCGTGCAAATCCGCCGCAATGGAAGGGACATCCTGGCAGGACCCCATGGGCATGACCCAATCGATGTTTTCGCAGGCGTCGGCCACCAGCGCGCCGTTGACGATATCGGCCACGGTGGTGGGATGAATCGCGCCGGTGCGGGCATCCTTGGTACTGGGGCTGGCCGGGTTGGTGCCGTAATAGCTCTTGCGGCCTTCCACCTCCATGGCACGCTGTCCCTGACGGTCGTATATGGTGAACCCCTTGGGCGCCTTGTGCAGGCATTCGTTGACGATGAATTCGGGGACCCGGACGATATCGCCCTTTACCACGGCGCCGGCCTTCTTGAGCATCTTTACGGCCCCTTGGTGAAGCACCTTGAAGCCCGCCGTTGCCATGATGTCAAAGGCGGACCTGCGAATTTCGTGGATCTGGTCGTCGGTGAGAATTCTCACATAAGGGGACTGCTTCTGGATGGAAGCGCTGTTGATCATGGCTGACTCCTTCGGTTTGAAGATGCATGAAATCGTGGCGGCCAGCAGGAAGATATCGAAGAATGAGAAAACCGCCTGCCCATGGATGGGAACAGATCCTTGCGCCCAATTTGCCTTTTTACCGGCAACTATGCTATTAAAGGAGAATCAAGTGATATTGAATCGCCCGTATTGAACCATTGGTGCGATTTTTCTCCACGTCCCTATTTTTATACACAGCGACTTTCGGTTTACCGCATCCGCCGTAAGGAAAACAGCGCCATCGGTATCCGTCGGACGGTTTTTATTTCTTCCGCTGTGGTTGTTCGGGCAATGGATTTTGTCTTTATGGATAACTACTACCTACCACATAGGACCGATCTATGGCAAAATTTATCCTCAGGCGTTTTTTTCTGCTGCTGCTGACCATGCTGCTGGTATCGGTAGCTGTATTTCTGATCACCGAGGCGTCTCCCGGCAATGTGGCCAAAAATGTGCTCGGCGCTTTCATCACGCCCGAGCAGGAGGCCTCCTTCCTGGCCCAGATGGGCCTGGATAAGCCGGCGTATGTACGCTACATCCACTGGCTGCTGGGCAGCGACTGGATCGCGGACGGCAAAGTGGAGATGCCGCTGAGGCGGGTCACCAACGAAGACGGATTCGTGGATTGGTGGGCGGTGAAGCCCAACGGGGACCTGGTCCGTTGGAAACTCGAGGGAGAAGATCTGATTGCCATTACCCTGCCCAAGGGAAAAGACGAACCGCTCCGGCAGAAGGATAACGGGCGCTGGCAGGCCGGCAAGGACGGCGGTCAGTATGCCTGGGGCGTCGATACGGCCAATCACGTCGTGCGCTGGGAAAAGGGAACCGATCTGGAGGTCTGGACCTTTGTCATGGGCACCGGCTGGATGAAAACCACAGGCGGCCCGGTGGAGTATATCCCCTTGAAAAAAGGCTTCATCCGCGGCGACCCCGGGGTTTCCCTGCGCACCGGCCGGCCCGTGGCGGATACGATCTTCACCCGGCTGCGAAACTCCGTGGTGCTGGCCGGCATCGCCTTCGCGCTGGTCATGCCTACCGCCCTGTTTCTGGGCATGATTGCCGGGCTCAAAGAGGGGTCTTTGAAGGACCGGGTGCTGTCCATCGGCGGCATGATGTTCTCGGTCATCCCCGAGTTCGCCACCGGTATCTTTCTGATATTGATCATGGCGGTCTGGCTGCAGATCGTTCCCGGGGCCACGGTCTTCGGAGAAAAGGCGCCCTGGGAGCGCCTGGACATGCTGATTCTGCCGGTACTCACCCTGACGCTCGTGGAGTTGGGCTACATCCTGCGCATCACCCGGGCCAGCATGGTGGAGGTGATGAAATCGCCCTACATCCGCACCGCCTATCTCAAGGGCCTGCCCTACTGGCGCATCGTCTTCAAGCATGCCGTGCGCAACGCCCTTATGGCGCCGATCACCGTGATCATGCTGCATGTCAACTGGCTCATGGGCGGCATCGTCATCGTCGAGGTGGTCTTCGGCTACCCCGGCCTGGGCAAGTACCTGCTGGAATCGGCCCTGTTCAAGGACATCAACGGTCTGGAAGCCGGCGCCATGATCCTGGTCCTGCTGGCCGTGGGCACCCAACTGGTGGCGGACATCATTTACACGTTTCTCAATCCACGCATTCGCTATGCGTAGCCATATCGTCTGTTAACGCAGTATTTTCGCAACGGAACCGACAAGCGAGAGGATATCATGCCAGACGGCGAGCAAGCAGTCGCAGGCGACAATTCACTGGACGACATTCCGCCGCTGAAAAGCGAGCGGCCCGGTTTTTTTACCCGCCTGGGCGGAGGCATTAAATTCATCTGGGCGTCCAAAACGGCCACGGTGGGCCTCTTCCTGGTTCTTTTCTGGGTGTTTGTGGCCATTTTTGCACCCCTTTTGACCCCCTACACCCCGCTGGAGCAGGATTGGAAAAATCCCAACATCGGCCCCAGCAAGGAACACATCCTGGGCACCGACGAACTGGGACGCGACCTGTGGTCCCGCCTGATTTACGGCGCCCGCGTCGTGCTGGTCATCATGCCCGTCGGCGACAACTACTGGATACCGGGGGGCACGGCCATCTGGGGTGTGCTGGTGGCCCTGCTGGTGGGCACCGCGCTGGGGTTGATCAGCGGCTATCACGGCGGCTGGGTGGACGAGGTTACCATGCGCCTGCTGGACGCCATGATGGCGGTGCCCATCATCCTGCTCTACATGATCATCATGGCCGCCCTGGGCGCATCGGCCATCAATGTGGTCCTGGCCATGACCATCGTGGGCACGCCGGGAATCGCACGCCTGGTGCGCAGCCTGACGCTGGACATCCGCACCCGCGAATACATCCGCGCGGCCGAAACCCGGGGAGAGAGTTCCTGGTATATCATGTTCGTGGAAATCCTGCCCAACGCCCGCGGCCCGATTATCGTGGACGCCATGCTGCGGGTGGGCTATGCCATTTTCGCCATGGGCACGCTGGGATTTCTCGGACTGGGCATCCCGCCGCCATCGCCGGACTGGGGTTCCATGGTGGCCAAGGGCCGGGAGTTCATTCTGGCCGGCAGCCCCTATGCCGCCCTGTGGCCGTCGCTGGCCATTGCTTCGCTGGTGGTGGGGCTGAATCTGCTGGCTGATGGGATACGGGAAGAATCGATGCGCTACCAATAAGTCGTGCCCATCCAGAAATGGCCAATTTGCCCGATATCCGTGTTGTGCTCAACCTGGTTTTATAAGATCGGGTTGATCCTCGGCATATCAACTATATACACCCCAAGGGCATTTCCTTCGGGCACCTGTGGTAAAATTTCTCGCACGCCTTGATCTCGAACAAATTTTCCGATTTCTGGACGGACACGACATAGAGAGGTCCCATGGACGATATAGATAGCGAAAAATCCGAAGTCGTTCTCGACGTCGAACACTTGAGCATCGCCTACGAAACCCGCAAGGGAGACGTGCAGGCGGTGCGCGACGTCTCCTTTGCGGTGCGCGAGGGGGAAACCGTGGGGCTGGTGGGCGAGTCCGGCTGCGGCAAGAGCACCATTGCCTACGGCATCGTCAACCACCTGGGCCCCAACGGCAAAATCACCGACGGGCACATCCGCTTCCAGGAGACCGAACTGGTCAACCGCAGCCAGTCCGAACTCAACGAGATCCGCGGCAACAACATCGCCATGGTTTTTCAGGATCCCATGCAGGCCCTCAACCCCTCCATGCGGCTGGGCGAACAGCTGGCCGAAGTGCTTACCAGCCATCGCAGCATCTCCGAAAAAGATGCCCGGGATCGCTGCATCCGCATGCTCAAACGGGTCAACATGCCCGACCCCGAAGATGTCATGAACCGCTACACCCACCAGATCTCCGGCGGCCAGCAGCAGCGGGTGGTCATCGCCATGGCCATGCTCAACAACCCGTCCCTGCTGATCATGGACGAACCCACCACGGCCCTGGACGTCACCGTGGAGGCGGCCGTGCTGGACCTGATCGAGGAATTGAAAAACGATTTCCACGCGGCCAATATTTTTATCACCCACAACCTGGGGGTCGTGGCCCGGGTGAGCGATTTTCTGTGCGTCATGTACGCCGGGCAAATGGTGGAAAAAGGCACCGTGGTGGAGATTTTCAAACGCCCCTGCCACCCCTACACCCGGGGACTGATTTCCGCAGTACCCAAGCTTGGAGACAGCAAGCTGGACTCGGTGCTCTACCCCATCCGCGGCCGGGTGCCGGCGCCGGCCAACCGTCCGCAGGACGCCTGCATTTTCGCCCCCCGCTGCGACTACGCCACCGGGGAATGCCTGGAAGCCCGCCCGCCCATGGTGCAGCTCGCTCCGGAACACGCCGCCCGCTGCCTCTACGCCGCGGAAATCGAATCACGGCCCAAAACCACCCGGCGCAAGTCCAAGGTGCATCAAGTCAAGGAAGCCGTGGAGGAAAGTCCTGGCCAGGAGAGCCGGAAAATGGTGCTCGACTCCGAAAATTTGAAAGTCTGGTACCCCACGGCAGCCGACAACGTGGTCAGCCTCTTCGGACTGGGCGAGAAAAAATATGTCAAGGCCGTGGACGACGTCAGCCTGCGCGTGGCCAAAGGCCGCACCCTGGGCCTGGTGGGCGAGTCCGGCTGCGGCAAATCCTCTCTGGTCAAGGGGCTCATCGGTTTGGAGCCGCTCACCGGCGGCCGGATGCAATTTCTGGATATCGAGGTCAGGGAAGAGGTCACCGCCAGGGCCAAGGAGCTGATCAAGGATATGCAGATGGTCTTCCAGAACCCGGATTCGACCCTCAACCCATCCTACACCGTAGGCAAGCAGATCGCCCGCCCCATTCAGCGATTCAAAACCGTGCCGCGCGACCAGGTCAAGGATGAGGTGATCCGCCTGCTCAACGCCGTGCGGCTGTCGGGAACCTACTACGACCGCCTGCCGCGGCAGCTTTCCGGGGGGGAAAAGCAGCGGGTGGGAATTGCCCGCGCACTGGCCAGCCGGCCGGACCTGATCATCTGCGACGAACCGGTTTCCGCCCTGGATGTTTCCGTCCAGGCGGCGGTCATCAACCTGCTGCTGGAAATCCAGCAGACTTTCGGATCGTCGATGATCTTCATCGCCCACGACCTTTCCGTGGTGCGCTACTTTTCCGACGACATCGCCGTGATGTACCTGGGGCGGATCGTCGAAATCGGCCCGGCGGAAAAAATCTACGATCCGCCCTATCATCCATACACCGAAGCGCTGCTGTCGGCTGTTCCCATCGCCGATCCCGAGGCCGAGCAAAAGGAAATCCGCCTTTCCGGCAACGTGCCCAGCGCCCTCAATCCACCGTCCGGCTGCTATTTTCACACCCGCTGCCCGCGCCGGGCCGAGATGCTGCCCGACGGGGGCAAAATCTGCGAGGTCGAAAAGCCGCCCTGGCGGCAGAACAGTTCGGGCCACCGCATCCTGTGCCACATCCCCATCGAAAAATTGATGGAAATCGAACCGGTGGTGCATCACAGGGAAGAGGAGGAAACCGTGCCGGCGGGTTAGCAAGGAAGCTGACAACAGACTGTAAACGGCAAAAAGGGGAGGTGCAGCGGCACCTCCCCTTTTTTAATGGTATCTATTTTCGCGTCCGTTCAAACAACCGCAGCGGAGCGCAACAGACTAAACATCCATCCAGACCTCGTTGAACAGCAGCAGAAGGTTAGGATGGGCGATGACATTTTTCAACTTTTTATTGGGGCACATCCAGGTATTCATCCAGTAAGCGATGCCGATGGAACCGCGATCCATCTGGATCTGCTCCAGTTTGCACATGACTTTTCTGCGCTCGTTCACATCCAGGATGCCGCTGGCCTTGGCCAGCAGTTCGCTGAACTCCTTGTCCACCCATCGGGACTCGTTCCAGGCCGCCGGCTTGCCTTTGTCATCGGCCGTGTAAGCGAGTTTGAGCGCCTGGGTGCCCAGCGGACGGTGGGTCCACGGGGTGACTCCCAGGTCCACCTCGGTCCACTTCTCCCAATACTGGCTGGTGGTCATGGTCTGGATGTTGACCCGGATCCCTGCCGGTGCCGCATCCTGCTTGAGCACCTCGGCATAGCGCACGATGTCGGTCCACTCCGATCCCACGGCGATGTTGACGTCGATGCCGTTGGGATAGCCGGCCTCCTTGAGCAGTTGCTTGGCCTGCATGGGATCGTATTTGGGAATCGGCTTTTCGCAGTATTCGGGATGTTTGGGGCAGACGTGGAAGTCTTGTCCCTGCATGCCTTCGCCCTGATAGGCCAGGGCAAGGATTTTCTCGCGGTGCTGGCAGAGCTTGAGGGCCTTGCGCACCCGGTTGTCCGTCCAGGGTTTGAGATCCACCCGCATGCGCATCACCCGGGTGGTTGCGGTGGTGACGGGGATGACCTGGATGTTGCTGTCTCCCTTGACCGCTTTCATGATGTCCGGGCCGGGGCTGTCCGATGCGTCGATGAGATCGATGTCGCCGGATTTCAAGGCGGCGATCTGGGGCGCCTTTTCTCCGCCCATGTCGATGAAGCGCACCTCGTCCAGATACGGCAGGGGCTTGCCGTCGGCGCCCGTCTGCCAGTAGTCCTTGCGCGCTTTGACGATGCAGATCTCGCCTTCCTTATACGTGTCGAGAACAAACGGTCCGGTGCCATGGGGGGCCTTTTTCATGTCCCCTTCGAAGGTTCGATGGTTCACCACCTGGGCGGTATACTGGTAAAAATCCTCGGGCAGCGAAATTTCAGCCCGTTTTAGATGCAGTTTGAACTGGTAGTCGTTGACTTTTTCGATTCCCGAAGGATCCAGGTAGGCGCCCACGAGTCCCTTCAGCGACGAGCCCACGGCGTCGTCCAGCCACTGCTGAATGGTGAAGATGCAGTCGTCGGCGGTAAACGTGTCGCCGTTGTTGAATTTGACCCCTTTGCGAACATTCCATGTCCAGGTTTTCAGGTCATCGCTGGCGCTCCAGCTTTCGCACAGATAGGGATGGGTGATATTGTTCTCGTCGGTATAGGTCATGTACTCCCAAATCTGGCGTGTGGCGTTGGAAGGCATCAGCCAGGAAAAGCGCGCCGGATGATCGATCTTTTGCACCTGCTGGGCCACCCGCAGAACGCCCCCGCGCTTGATGCCCGCTGCGGCGGCCTTCCTGGGCAAGGCCAGCCCGGCAAGCTGGCCGGCGGCCGTCACGCTAAGACCCAGCAG
Organism: Desulfosarcina widdelii; assembly: GCF_009688965.1. GTDB lineage: Bacteria > Desulfobacterota > Desulfobacteria > Desulfobacterales > Desulfosarcinaceae > Desulfosarcina > Desulfosarcina widdelii. The sequence goes on from NZ_AP021875.1 coordinate 3,753,610, forward strand.
GGCGCTGTAGCGGATAAACTCGCGCCGGGACAACTGCCCCTTTTGCATCTGGTCTTGCAACTCCGGTATCGCTGGATGAATTGTCTTTTTGCGGCTCATGCTTTCCTCCTCCTTTTTTTTGCTTGGAAACGAGAAACGGTCCAAGTCCCAAACCGGTTGATATGCATTGCAGGCAATTGCGGATTCTTTTGGCCAATGGCGTGCCGGCCCGTATGAGATGAATCGACCCTTTACAATAATGCAGGCCCGACTTCACCGGGGGAATGGCCCACGCTACCGGTTAAATAGCCTTTTCAGGCATTGATGGGATTATGAGAATAAAGGTTATGAATGCCTTGCAATACAGACAGCATAATTCAAGTGAACCGTTTTTGTCAATTCGGCAAGATCGGTTCTAGGCTTGGAAAAGTTCTTGGATTTTCGCCAGCAGGGTGGCTTTGCGCAGCGGTTTGACCACAAATGCGTCGCACTTGTCTTTGGCCTTGACCACGAAATCTACATTGCTGTGGGCCGTAACCATGATTTTTTTGGCCGCGGTAATGCCATTTTTATGTTCCAGTTCGACAAATCGATTCAACAGGTCCAGTCCGGTGATGTCCGGCAGTTCGATATCGATGGTGACCAGATCGTAGGGACGATTGTCGTTGATGGCTTTCACGAAGTACTCGGTGGCCTCGACTCCGCTGCCCGCCGTGTCGCAGGTGCCCGCGTTGGTCAGCATCAACTCCAGTTTCGTCAAGGCGATGGGTTCGTCGTCAATCAGTAAAATACGCATGTTCAGGTTCCTTTCCATTGGGATACAAAATCCCGGAATCGATAAAATTGGCTTTTCAGTTGGTCGAAACCGACCTTGAGTTCTTCCATGGGGCCGTCTGTGCTGAGCTGTTCCAGGCTAAAGGCCGCTTCGGTCAGGGCCGGGGCCTCCATGGTCGCCGCACCGCCTTTGATGGCGTGGGCCTCTTTTCGAATAGCCTCCCGGTCTTCATTTTCAATGGACGCTTGGATACGGTCGAGCTGCCCGTCTGCATTCTCGATCAGTTGACGGGCGATCATTCTTATCGTTTCCGCGTCCTCAAACTCCTCCAAAGCGGTGGCAATGTCCATGATCGTTCCGTCGCCGGTTGATGATTCGGCGATTTTCTCCGGTTCTTGCGGTATGGGTGGTGCTTCGAGACTTTTTTGCAGACCAATCCAGCGGTCCACCGCCTGAATGAGCTGCCTGCGGCGAATGGGTTTGGCCAGGTAGCCGTCCATACCGGCGGCGAGGCATTTTTCCTCATCCCCTTTCAGCGCACTGGCTGTCAGGGCGATAATGGGCGTCCGACTATTGCGGCCCGAAGCGGCCTCGATTTCTCGAATTTTGCTGGTGGCGTCAAAACCGTTCAGCACCGGCATCTGGATGTCCATCAGGACCAGATCGTAAGCTTTCTCGGCGACGGCATCCACGGCCTCCTGTCCGTTGTCCGCCAGATCGACATCAAACCCGGCAGCCGTCAGGTGCATCAGCGCCACCTGTTGATTGGTCGGGTAGTCGTCCGTTACCAGGATGCGTCCACTGCGTTTAGTGGCTGCCGGATCGCCATCTGCCGGCAAATCGGATTTCAAGGGTTCGGCACAGGCACCATGGATCGCTTGGTGAAGGGCCACGTTCAGGTCGCCGATTTTTACCGGTTTGGTGACCACGGCCTGAAAGCCATGGGCCGGTCCGTTGTCATCGGCCACCATTTTTTTGAGGCTCGTGGCCAGGACAACAGGCGTGTTTTCAAACGCGACGGCCTGCCCCTGCAAATTTTCTTTCAAATCCACTGCGTTCATGTCCGATACATGATCGGCGGTGACGATGGCATGGACGGGTTCTTTTACAGGGTCCCGCTCGGTCAGCAGCGTCAGGGCCTCCTCGCCGCTGGAGCTTGTCAGGCAGCGTATGCCCAACCGGTCGAGATGGCCGGCGAGGACTCGGCAGGTGGTTGCACTATCGTCAACCACCAGAACGGTCGTTTCGACTTCCCATTCGGGTTTTTTGGCCGCAATGGACGGCTCTGCCGATGATCGAAGGAATTCGGCCGTGAACCAAAAGGTACTGCCATTTCCGGGTCGACTGTCCACGCCGATTTCTCCTCCCATCAATTCGACGATCTGTTTACTGATGGTGGTCCCCAGGCCGGTCCCTCCGTATTGTCGGGTCGTGGAGCTGTCCGCCTGGGTAAAGCTGGAAAAAACCTGGTCGATCTTTTCCTCCGGAATCCCGATTCCGGTATCCTTTATTGAAAACCGGATCCGGGCGTGCTCGCCGCTGCTGTTTTCCGGCCTGGCCTCAATGAAAATTTCTCCTTCATGGGTGAACTTGACCGCATTTCCAGTTAGATTGAACAGTACCTGACGCAGGCGATGGGGATCGCCTTCAAGGCGGGTCGGCGTATCAGGTGCGATGAAGACATTGAGTTCAACCCCTTTTTCACTGGTCTGAAGTGCGAAGTTCTCTCCGATCTCCTCCATGAGAACATTTAGATCGAATTCGACCTGCTCCAGATCCAGCTTGCCCGACTCGATCTTGGAATAATCCAGCACATCGTTGATTTGTCTGAGAAGAGTGGACGATTCACGGCCGATAATTTCGACGATGCGCCGCTGGCTGGCGTCGAGACCGGTAGACAACGCCACTTCGGTCATGCCGATGATGCCGTTTAGCGGCGTTCGGAGTTCATGGCTCATGTTGGCCAGAAAATCTCCCTTGGCACGGCTGGCCGCATTGGCCGCTTCGGCCATGGCCCGGGTCCGGTCCATGGAAGCCTGCAACTCTTTTTGGGACCGGGTCAGTTCCCGGGTTCGTTCGGCCACCTGAACTTCCAGAATCCGGCTCTGGTTCCTCAACAGATCGGTGTAAGCCATGCTTTCCGACGCATTGGCCACGTGCAGCAGAATAATCGAAAGCAGGGTCATGGCCGTGTCGGGCAGCTTGGTTTGACCGGACGGCAGCAGCCCGCCGAACATGCCTTTGACCTGATTGTGGTTGGCGATCACATGCAGCAGGTATTGGCGGGAGTGATCCCGCGACGAAATTATCACGCCGCGGCGCTCGCGAATGGCCCAGGCAAAGTAGCCTTCCTCAATCATATAACCCACTTCTTGCTGGATCTCCGCAGCCAGGTGATCGGGATAACGATAGGTGGGCTGAAAAGAGAAGTCCTCCTCGTCGACCATGTAAAAGGCCAGTACTTCAAAGGGAATAATGGCGTCGATGCGCCGCTTGGCCTCGGGAAGCAGGGTTTGAAGGCTGTAGTTGCCGCCCCCGATTTCCGTGTAGAAATCCTCCAGCGAAAGGACCATTTCCAGGGCATTCTGGATATATCGTCGGTTTTCCTCCAGATACGCGATACGGTTCTTCAGGTCTGCGGTGGTGTCTTGAGCTGCCATTGGATTTACGACTCGCCCGTGAAGATCGACGTCAGGAAATTCAGGTGGTGAATCGCCTGGGGGATGATCGTGGCAAGGGTCTGGGGAGAAATCCTCAGTTTGTCCCAGGCCGCTGTGTCCAGGGTGGGAATGCACCACTCCCCGCTCTTACCCTCGCCCAGGGCATGGGCAATGATGTCGGCCAGATGAATAACGGCTGCCCGGGCCGGGTCCTGAGCCGATGTCGGTCGATGGTGAAAGACCACATTCTGGCTCAAAGCGACGGGAAATTTCCATTTTTCGAAAAGATCGGCGGCGATGTCCGTGTGCCGAAATCCCATGACCCGTTTCTCCACGTCATAAAGGCAGGTCTCGCCATCGGTGGCAGCGGCCAACATCGTCCCCACCTGCCGGGGAAAATACCGGAACATGACCATCCTGCCGATGTCGTGAAGCAATCCGGAAACGAAAAGCTGTTCGGTATTGCGGATGTTGCCACCGGCCGCCAGAATGCGTGCCAGCACACCACAGGTCAGACTGTGATGGGTGAATGCCTGGGTGTCGAACACGTTTTTAGGAATGTCTTTGAAGATTTCCATGGTGGCGATGCCCGCCGCCAGGGCCGAAATTTCCTTCGAACCGATAACGGTAACGGCACGGCTGATGCTATCAATCCGGGATGGAAAGCCGTAAAAAGCGCTGTTAACGATTCTCAGGAGTTGGGCCGCCAGCCCCGGACTTTTGCTGATGACCTGGGCGATGTCGTCAGAGGATGAAAAAGGGTCGGCAATGGTGTCGTTGAGCTTAAAAATGATGGTCGGAACTTCTGGCAATTTGATGTCCCGGTTGCGGATCTTCTGGCGCATCTCCAGGCTGTTCGAAGAAGGAGTGCTTTCGCTGGCCGCTACAGTCGAACGTTCCACCGTCGGGCTGACGCCGCTTCGACTTCGATGGAAAACGGCCTGGCGAAAAATCTCCGCAACCGCCGGATGGTTGAGGTCGTTTCCGGAAAAGACCGATTTGAGGCTTTCGGCCGTATGCCGCATAACTTCCGGGTCCACCGTCGGCGAATCTTCCGGCCCGTTTTCCTGGTCGTCCTGGACCTGCACCTCCGGAACGCCCCACATCTTAAAAATATTCAGATGCTTGGGATCGATGGCCTGCCCTTTTGACAGCAGCAGCCGGCCGCTCATATCGGTTACATCGGTTGCCAGGACCATCCCCGGTTTGAGTTGGTCGATGGAATAAAAAGGCATCGCTCTGTTTCGCTCCGTGGCTGCAATTCACTTCCGACGGTTTTGTAAAAAGGCCGAGATCTCCCGCTAAACACCACACGGGACAAGAAGGCTTGCGAGTCCCGAGAAAGGAGGCGTACCTGAACGTACTCCGCACTGACGAGGGACGAACGCGGTTCGCCGATATCGGCTTTTTTACGAAGTCGTCACTTCCTTTTCCGGCAACTTTATATATCGCGCAACATCCGCTGAACTTTAGCCGCCTGCCCATCCAGAAATGGCCAAATTTGAAAATCCCGATCCACTGCATTACTGTATGGTTCATCATTTGCGCACGCACACGCGCAGAATTGAAAAAAGGAGAATCCGATGACGACGAAACGACAAGCGGCTGTATTGGGAGCCTTCGTAGCCGACGCCCTGTCCCTTGGCGTCCACTGGGTGTACAACACCGGCGTGATCGACAAAAAATTCGGCAGGGTGGAACGCTATTACGACCCGTTGACTTCCTTCCACAAAGGCAAGAAGGCGGGGGATTTCACCCATTATGGGGACCAGATGGTGGTTCTGCTGGAGACCCTGGATAAAGAAAAAGGCTTCGACGCCACCAGATTTGCCCAATCATGGCGGGATTTTTTTTCGGATTACACGGGTTATTTCGATAAGGCCACGAAAGCCACCCTGGAAAATATGGACAACGGCCGGGATCTGACCCAAAGCGCCTCGGCTTCGGACGACCTTGCCGGGGCCTCTCGCATGGCGCCACTGGTGGGTGTGTATGGCGACAACCTGAACCAGCTCGTCCGGGCTGCACGTTCACAGACAGCCATCACCCACGGAGACGAACGGGTGATCGCGTCCGCCGATTTCTTTGCACGCACGATCTTTGCCATCCTCAACGGCAAGGAACCGGTCCCGGCCATGGAGGCTGCCTTGAACGAACAGTTCGCCGAGAGCGAGATCGCCCCGCTGGTCCGTATGGGGCTGCAAAGCAAAGATCGAGATACCCGCGAAACTATTGCCGAATTCGGCCAGATGTGCAGTGTGGAAGTCGGCCTGCCGGGAGCCGTACACCTTGTTGCCCGTCATAGCGGCGATTTCAAGACCGCCATGGTGGAAAATGTTATGGCCGGCGGCGATTCCTCGGCCCGCGGCATGCTGGCCGGCATGGTGCTGGCCGCCGCCCATGGCATGGACGCCATCCCCGATGAATGGATATCGGGGCTGAATGCCGGGGAACGCATCCGTACGATTTTGGAGCAGTTATAAATAGAATGGCGGTTCAGTGTTCGCCCAGAAATAGGCAAATTTGGTCGAGATCGAGGCGCACGACCAATCTTAGCTCGGGGTTTACCACAGGTATCTAGTTGATATTCCGAGGATAAACTTTTTCGTGTAAGAAAATATCGACCAAGGGTAAGATTGGCTTGGCCATTTCTGGATGGACACTGACTATTTCGGGCGCAGCCCCGCATCCACATCCACAACCCCCGGCTCATCGGGCAGATTGGAACGGATGATGATATTGCGCTGCAGGCTCTTGACCACACGATCAATGTTTCCCACCCCGTCCCGGATTTCGCGGATTCCCTCTCTGGCGGTTGCCGTCACCTGGGGAATGTCCTGGCTGCCTTCCTCCATGTTCTCCAGAATGACCTGGATGGTTTCCATGGACTGACGGGCCTCGTCCAGAATCTCTTTCATGGTCTCGACATTCTCAACAACACCAGCCCCTGCCGTTTGGATCGTCGACAGGTTGCCGCTGACCTGATCGATCAGGCCGGGCCCTTTTGCAGCGGTGGCCTGGATATGGTCCAGCAGGGCATTGGTCCGGTCAAGGTTGGACAGGATCCGGTCCATCAATTCCCGCGAAGCTAACAAAGAACCCAATGTTCCTTGCCCTTGGTCGATTTTCCCGGCAATCCGTTCCAGATGCAACGAAGTCCGTTCGATGTGGTCCAAGGTGGTAAGCAGCGGGCCTTGCGGATCTTTCAGGATGGTGACCAGCTCAGAGACTTCCTGAATCGTCCGGACAGCCAGCAGGGCCGTCTTTTCCACCTCGAATTCTTTTAAGATATCCGTAATGGATTTTTTTTCCTGGGAGGGAATCATGCCGCCCACGGGAATTTTCGGGGAAGTGGAATTGCCGGGAATAATGGAAATGTATTCAGAGCCGATGAGTGTCGGGCTGTCCACCACGGCCACCGAATCCTGGCGGATACGGGAGGCGTATCGGGCCAGGATGGCCAATTCGACGTTCACGTTGTCCTCCCCCAGCGAGATCCGTTCCACTTTGCCGATATCGGCCTTGAACAGCTTTACCGCCGCATTGACCTGCAGGTTGTAGCTCTCCTTGAAACTGGTGTAAAATGTGACCTCCTCGGCAAACCAATCCTTGCCCCTTCCAAGGATGACCAACGTTGTCAGCAGCAGCAGGAATATACCGATAATAAAAACGCCGACGCTTTTCTCCGCTTTTGTGAAGCTTGTTTCCATGGGTCAGAAGACTGCCGTTTAAATGACTACTGGGAATCCATGATCCGGATCGTTCCGTTGTGAAGCGTCAACTGCCGCCGCCCGAGGTCGCTCATTTTTTCGTTGTTGGAGAAAAAGACGACCGCTGTTTTTGACTGTACCATATTTTTCAAATGGTTAAAAATGGCATCGTCCGGTGTGATCTGTATGAAATTCTCCGGCCGGTCGATCAGCATCAGCAGCGGCCGCTTGCCCATCTCACGGATAGCGATGGTTTTCATCAGGACGCTGTCGTTCAGTTCGGAAGGCCGACGGTTCAAATCGTCGGACAGGCCGGCATCTTTACAAAGAAGCGCCATCGTTTCATCCAGGTCAATGGACAGGTCGTTCTCGTGATAAAACCGGGTCAAAAGAAGATTTTCGCGGACCGTTCGGTTGCTGACCATGGCACAATCGGGGGCCACGTAGCCAATCCGGCGTTTGACAGCCAGACATCGTCGATAGTCGTCCAAATCCACGTCAGACCCGTCGAACCGGAATCGGCCCTTTTCCGGACGATCCAAGGTGGCCAGCACGCGCAGCAGTTGCCGGCTGTCCAAAGCTGCGTCGGCTTCGATGGCGATCACATCGCCGCGGGCGATCTTCAGGTGATCTGCGCCGTAGGTCGTCTGTCTGCCGAAGGGGGCGAGCACCAGGTCGGTGATTTCAAGAATCGGTGGAGTCGGCTGCATTTACACGTAAAAAATGAAAGAAATAAAAATATTGATGACCAGGCAATAAAAAAAACAGTCCACGGCGGCTCTGGAAGTCGCTATCGGCACTTGCGTAATCTGGTCCTTTGGCGTCAGCCCGTGATAGAGACAGGTGCCGGTGATGACCACACCGAAAAGGATGCTCTTCAGCAAACCAACGGCAATATCGGCCCCCACGACGCCCTTGGCAATCTGCTGGAAAAAGCCTTCCACCGGCAACGTGGTCAGCCCCTTGACGATGACATAGCCGCCGATAATGGCCATGAGATCGAACACCAGGACCAGACTGACAACGGCCGTGGTAATGCCCAGAAGGCGGGGGAGGCAGAGAGTGTTCAAAGGGTCGATCCCCGCCATTTCCAAGGCTTCGATTTCATTGAGCACATTCATGTAGGACATTTCGATGGTGACCGCGGTAGCGGACCGCAAAATGACGATGATAGCCGTGATCAACGGCCCGATTTCCCGCAATACGAGCAGCACTACGATCTTGCCCAGGTCCACCTGACCGGAGAGCTGGGAAAACTGAACAATCATCATTACGCCGATGATCAAGGCGACGGGAACAATCACCGGCAACGCCTCGACAGCCGTAAAATAGAGCTGTTCCACGATCACCCTTCGGATCAGCATCCGGCCGGTACGGGGAAACGGCACGGCTATGGAGATCAGCCGGCAGGTCAGCGCACACAAATCCGTCAAGCGGTTGATCCTTCGAATCGTCGTTCTGCCAAGCGCACCGACGAATTTTTCCATGGGATCGTTATCCTCTTTGTCCGGATGGGTCGTCCACCTTTGTTGACTTCTCCGAATTTGTACAATATATATTTTGCACCGGTCAACATCATAGGGGTAACTACCAAGAATTGAAAGTAAAATTTATTCTGCGCCCATTCTACCAACTCTTCGTGCTGATTGTTTTCTCCCTGGCTGCATCCGCTATGGCCGATGGTCCTCTGGTTCAACAATCGGGCAGCGGCTGCATTGATTGGAGCGCGGGAACGGTTCGGGCCAAAGGGATCGGCACCCCCGCCCAAATTGGTGACAACGCGTCGCCGACCGCAGCCTCGGCCATTCTGGATAATGCCCTGCAGATGGCCCGGGCAAAATTGCTGGATACGGTAATGACCATACGCATCGATGCCGGCAGCCGCGTAGCGGACCGCGTCCGGGGAAACCCGGACTTTTTGGAAGGGCTGCGCACCCTTGCCGGCAACGCCTCCGTCAACCGGCAGGAGTACCTTTCTGACGGAACACTGGAGATTGAACTGACCATGAACCTGACGGGGGGATTCGGCCAGTTTGTACTGCCGGAGGAAATCCGCCAGGTGGAGCCGGTCACCACGGTGAACGCGGCCCAAAAAGAGACGAAGCCGTCATTCAAAGAAAAGGAAGGCAACGACAGCGCCCCCTATACCGGACTGATCGTCGATGCCGTCGGGATTGGCGCCCTTCCCGCTTTGGTTCCGGTCATCGTCGATGAATCCGGGGAAGTCGTTTTCGGCCCCGCCTTTGTCAGCCGCGAATTTGCCGTATCCAGGGGAATGAGCGGTTTCGCCGCCACCTTGGATGATGCCCGCAAAGATCCACGAGTGGGCGAACGGCCCCTGATTGTCAAGGCTATCCGGACCCGTTCGACGGGAAAAACGGATCTGGTTATTCCAACGACCGACGCCGCCCGCCTGCGCAGTTCGGCCATTCATTTGAATTTCCTGAAAGCCTGCCGGGTGTGCATTGTGCTCGATAAGGTGCAGACACAGTAAAATCGTTCGACGGATAAGGAGAAAATCATGGGTCGTCGCAATTGCTTTCCGCTATTGATGCTGGCGGTGATCATTATCGTGGCTTGCGGGCCGGACACGATTTTTCTGCGGCCGGCACTGGACACCCCCGAGCACCATGTCAAAAATGGACACAGTCTCTTAAGCCGCGGAAAAATCAATGCCGCAAATGCCGAATTCGTGCGCGCAAAAACATTGGATGCCGAATATGCGCCGGCTTATGTGGGCCTTGCCCTGGTTCAGGCCAGACAGGGGGATGTCGAAGGGGGCTTGACCACCCTGGAACGCGCCAAAGAACTGGTGGCCACGCCGGAACAAAAGCAAGAGGTCGAAGACAGCTTGATATTGATCGAAGAGATGCAGTAAACAAAGGCCACTGCAAGCAGCCGAATCGATTCATAAACAAATAAGCGGTCGGGGGCACTCCCCGACCGCTTATTTGTTTATTAATAGCGGTAATGATCCGGCTTGAACGGTCCGTCCACCGGCACGCCCAGGTAGTCGGCCTGGACCTGATTGAGCTTGCTCAGCTTGACGCCCAACCGGGCCAGGTGCAGCCGGGCCACCTCTTCGTCCAATTTTTTCGGGAGGGTGTAAACGTCGGTTTTATAGTCGCCCGTGGCCAGTTCGATCTGCGCCAGGCATTGGTTGGTGAAACTGTTGCTCATCACGAAACTGGGATGGCCGGTGGCGCAGCCCAAGTTGACCAGCCGCCCCTCGGCCAGAACGATGATCGTCCGACCCGATTCCAGCGTCCACATGTCTACCTGGGGTTTGATTGCGGTTTTCTTGCACTTCGGGTTGTTGTCGAGGTAATCCATGGCGATCTCGTTGTCGAAATGGCCGATGTTGCAGACGATGGCCTCGTTTTTCATCTGCTCCATGTGCGCTCCGGTGATCACCTTGTAGCATCCGGTGGCCGTAACGAAAACGTCTCCCACCGAGGCGGCGTCTTCCATGGTGGTCACTTCGAATCCCTCCATGGCTGCCTGCAGCGCACAAATGGGATCGACCTCGGTTACCAGCACACGGGCGCCGTAGCCGCGCATGGAGTGCGCACAACCCTTGCCCACATCACCATAGCCGCATACCACCACGATCTTGCCCGCCATCATGATGTCCGTGGCCCGCTTGATGCCGTCGGCTAGAGATTCCCGGCAGCCATACAGGTTGTCGAACTTGGATTTTGTCACCGAGTCGTTGACGTTGAATGCTGGAAAAAGCAGTTCGCCTTTCTGGGACAGATGGTAGAGACGGTGCACGCCGGTGGTGGTCTCTTCTGAGACACCCTTGACGGATTCGGCAATCCGGGTCCAGCGACCGGAATCATTTTCGAAACTGGATTTCAGGCGGGCCATCAGTAGCTGCTCATCCGCAGAATCGTAGGCTTTTTCCAACAGGGACGGATCTTTTTCCACGGCAACTCCCTGGTGGACGAAAAGGGTGGCGTCGCCGCCGTCATCCACGATCAGGTGCGGGCCGCTGCCATCGGGCCAGACCAGGGCCTGTTCGGTGCACCACCAGTACTCTTCGAGGTTCTCGCCCTTCCAGGCGAAAACGGCCGCCGAGCCTTTGCGGGCGATGGCCGCCGCGGCATGATCCTGGGTGGAAAAGATGTTGCACGAGGCCCAGCGAATGTCCGCCCCAAGAATTTTAAGGGTGTCGATAAGCATGGCCGTCTGGATGGTCATGTGCAGGCTGCCGGTGACCCGCAACCCTTTAAGGGGCTGTTTGGGGCCGTATTTTTCGCGCACGGCCATCAGTCCGGGCATTTCGTTTTCCGCCAGTTGCATCTCCTTGTCGCCGAAGTCGGCCAGTTCGATGTCGGCAACTTTATAAGACAAGGACGCATCGTAGGCCGGCGGGCCGTCGATCGTCACCACTTTTTCGGCAAGGGTCATGATTGTTCCTCCATAACATAGGGGACCCGGACGGTCCCCTGTGATTCTTCAATAAAAAATAATAATCATTATACGAACTACAAGCCCGCCTTCTCTCGGATAATGTCGGCCATATTGGTCTTTTCCCAAGAAAATTCAGGTTCGGTCCTGCCGAAGTGTCCGTAAGCGGCGGTATTTCGGTAAATGGGGCGCAGCAGATCCAGGTACTCGATGATGGCTGCCGGACGCAGGTCGAAGACCTCCTTGACGATCTCCTCCACCCGCTCTTTGGGCACCTTACCGGTATGCATCAAATCGATCATCACCGACACCGGTTCGGCCACGCCGATGGCGTAGGCGACCTGCACCTCGCATTTTTTGGCCAGGCCGGCAGCCACGATGTTCTTGGCCACGTGGCGGCCCATGTATGAGGCGCTGCGGTCCACCTTGGAGGGGTCCTTGCCGGAAAAGCAACCGCCGCCGTGGCTGCCCTGCCCGCCATAGGTGTCCACGATGATCTTGCGCCCGGTAAGCCCGCAGTCGCCCATGGGGCCTCCCACCACGAACCGTCCGGTGGGATTGATGAAATAGCGGGTGTCGCCGTCGATCATCTCCGCGGGAATCACTTTTTTGATGACCTCTTCGATGATGGCCTCGCGCAGGTTTTCGTAGGTAACGTCGGGCTTATGCTGGCTGGAGACTACCACCGTATCCACCCGTTTGGGCTGACCGTCATGGTACTCGATGGTCACCTGGGATTTGCCGTCCGGACGCAGAAAATCCAGGGCGCCGTTCTTGCGCACCTTGGCCAGACGCCGGGTCAGCTTGTGGGCGTACATGATGGGCATGGGCATCAGTTCCGGGGTTTCGTCCGTGGCGAAGCCGAACATCAGCCCCTGGTCGCCGGCGCCCTGGTCCTTGTACAGACCCTGGCCGGTATTTACCCCCTGGGCGATGTCCGGGCTTTGATGGTCGATGCTGGTAATCACGCTGCAGGTGCGCCAGTCGAACCCCATCTGCGAGGAGTGGTAGCCGATGTCCTTAATCGTTTCGCGCACGATCTGGGGCATGTCCACGTAGCATTCAGTGGTGATTTCGCCGGCAATGAAGGCAAGGCCGGTGGTGACCAGGGTTTCGCAGGCGACGCGGCAGCTTTTGTCCTGGGCCATGATGGCATCCAGAACGGCGTCGGAAATGGCATCGGCAACCTTGTCCGGATGGCCTTCGGTAACCGATTCGGAGGTAAACAGAAACTTGTTGGTCATGGAAAACTCCTTTTATGGTAATGAGTGTTCATTCATGTTCAGGGAGTCAGCAACATGTTGTCGATGAGCCGCGCCCGGCCCACCTTCACCGCCAAGGCCATCAATACCGGACCGTCGATAGCGGTTACCGCGTCCAACGTCGACGGATCGCAAACGGCGATGTAATCGATCCGGGTTTCCGGATAGGCCTGGATGAGAGCTTCAGCGGACGCGATGATGGTATCGGCACGGGTTTCCCCTGCCTTTACCCTCTTTTTGGATTCGGTCAGGACCCGATACAGGCTGCAGGCGGCTTTGCGCTGATCATCGGCAAGATACATGTTTCTGGAACTCATGGCAAGGCCGTCGGCCTCCCGAACAATGGGCGCACCGACAATGTCGACATCCAGATCCAGATCCTTGACCATCTGCCGGACAACTAACAGTTGCTGGTAGTCTTTTTCTCCGAATATGGCCATGTTGGGCCAGACGATGCCCAGCAGCTTGGCGACCACCGTGGCCACCCCGTCGAAGTGCCCCGGCCGCGAAAGACCGCAAAGATGACCGGGAAGGGCATTCAGTGCAATCGTCGTCTGGAATCCATCGGGGTACATCTGCGTTGCGTCGGGAATAAAAACCGCGTCAACCCCTGTTTTATCGGCCATTTCCAGATCCCGCGCCTCGTCCCTGGGATAGGCGGCCAGATCCTCGCTGGGGCCGAACTGGATGGGATTGACGAAAATACTCACCACCACACGGTCGGCCAGTTCCCGGCCCTTTTTCATCAGCGAGAGGTGGCCTTTATGAAGGAAACCCATGGTGGGGACAAAAGCGATCGTTTTCCCCGACTGCCGCAACGTGGACGAATAGGAACGCATGGCGTCGATGGTACGTAAAATTTCGATGGCAAGCTCCTTTTTCTATGCTGTATCCGGCTCGATTCCGCAATTGATCAAGCGACCCGGTATCGAGCAAATGACTAAAAAAAACCGCGGGCATGCCAGCAATAATGTACCCGGGTGCCAATGTCAATAAGGATACGCTTGCCTACCAACGGTTTCAGGCAAAACCGATGGTCGGTTTTGCCTGAAGCGGGAGGATATCGTTGTAAGATAGTGACAATCAATTAAACGATGCGGCGGCAGTGCGCTTGCCGCCTGTTTACGCCACCTCCTCTTTAAGTTGGCTGGCCACGAGTTCGCAGACCATATCCCGGGCCGTATCCAGATCCAACCGCCCCATGTTGAGGACCAGGTGGTAGAGCTGCGGATTGTCGTAATCGCTTTTCCCCAGCCGTTTGAACAGGCTCAACCGTCGACGGTCTTCGTTGGCGACCATGCGTTCGGCTTTTTTCTGGGGCATGTCATACTGCTTCATCATGAACTTGACCCGATTTTCAAACTGGTCCACGAGCAGGATGTGAACGGCGTCGGGATGGTCGTTGAGAATATACTGGCTTCCCCGGCCGAGAATGACCACGTCGCCTTCATCGGCAAATTGGGCGACGATCAGAACGAGGTAGTCCAGGTAGATCTGTTCGTCCAGATAGCCTCTTTCGTCGGAAAGTACGCGATCCAGCCAGCGCTTGGATACCATGCTGGAAATGAAACGGGAAAGCTTGCTGCCGGCTTCTTTTTCGAAGGATTCGATCCATTCGGTGGAGACGTTGGCCTCTTTGGCGACACGCTGAATGATGTCACTGTCGGCGAAGGTGTACCCCATCTTTTCGGCAATCATTTTTCCCAGGGTAATGCCGCCTGCGCCAAACTGTCTCGAAATCGTGATGACCGCCATGTCTCCCTCCTCAGTCTCGTTGCAGGTTAGGATCTGTATGCTGTATAAAAAACCAACCGCTACTCCTCTTTGGGCGGAATGAGCAAAATCGGAAAAACGGACCGCTCCGCCAAGGCCTTGCCAATGCTGCTTCCCCAGCGATCCGTCCACAGCGATTTACGCGGCGAACCGGCAAAAATCATTGAGGACTGGCATTCCCGGGCGGCTTTGTCGATTTCTTCTACCGTATCCCCGATGTAAACATGGGGTCGGGCCATAATGCCATTGTCTTCCAGATCGTCACACAGGTCTTCCAGCTTGCTGCGGTTTTCCTTGCGCGTCTTCTGAATGGCCATGGCCGAAGTTCCCTTCAGATCTTTCTCGCTGGCCACGTGCACGACATCCACTTCACGGATCACCGCTTTCAGGGACTTGAGATATTCGATGGCTCGGCGGCTGGCGCTGGACCAGTTGGTGGCCAAAAGGGGCTTTTCAAATGGATTTTCAGCCAGCGGGCCTTTTCGGGTGAGGTACTTGTAAACCAGCACCGGCGTGGCTGAACGA
Source organism: Desulfosarcina widdelii (assembly GCF_009688965.1). Lineage (GTDB taxonomy): Bacteria > Desulfobacterota > Desulfobacteria > Desulfobacterales > Desulfosarcinaceae > Desulfosarcina > Desulfosarcina widdelii. The sequence goes on from NZ_AP021875.1 coordinate 3,768,707, forward strand.
TGAACGATTTCGGTGATGTCGGAGCCGGAATAAAGCTGCTCGAAGCGACCTTTTTTATCTGGGCTCAGTACGATGAGATCCACCGACTCTTTTTCAGCCGCCTGAATCACCTGGCTGGCAAAACTGCCCACGACGATATAAACGCCCACTTCCATGCCCTGTTCGAAAAGGGTCTCGGCCCAGTCGATAAACCGGATGTTGGCTTTTTCCCGGAGCCGGATTTCAGCGCTCTTCTCATACCCCTTGCCCCTGCGCATGGCCACCTTGTCACGCTCGATGACGTTTAAAAAAACCACATGGTTCAGGGCCGCTTTTTTCAGGTCCAGCAAAGACTGCAGTGCATCGAACCGAAGCTTGTCGAACCGGGTGACAAACAGCAGTTTTTTTATTTCCATGTTGTCTCATCCTTGCCTGCCGGGCAAACCCGCCGGCGAGCTAGTCCAAAAACTTTCTCAATTCCTGGGCCAGTTCCTCGGGTTCGACAGGCTTTTCCAGATAGCTCTCCGGCTCCGGAACCGGTTGATCGCCAAACTCCGTAAGCGCCTTCTGACTGCGCAGAAAGGTTCGTTTGGCCACACCGGAGAGGATGATGACGGGCGTGCCCTTAAGGGCTTTTTCCGTTTTCAGGATGCGATATAAGCGGATACCGCTCTGTTTGGGCATCAGCACATCCAGGACCACCAGATCCGGAGATTCCTGCTTGAGCATCTTCAGGCCCTCTTCGCCATTGGCCGCTTCTACGGGTGTGTAGCCGCTCTCCTCCACGACGGTTGAGTTGAACAGCCGCACATCCGGATCGTCATCCACGATCAATACTTTTTTGCTCATCTTGCAAGCCTCCTTACATGCGATTGCTACGATGGTTGAGTTCGTAATGCGATTGCGCTCTGCCCGGCAAAGTAATATGACAAGTAATTGAAATGTTTTATCTTATCACGACAATCAAAATTTGCAAGCTTCTATTGCACAAGCATTGCAGGAAGCGGGAAATATGAAGTCCAGCTCTTCTTGTTCACCTTTCAAAAAAAATGCATCCCATTAAAATGTTAATGAATTTGATTATTTTTGCGCTGTTTTGCACGTCACTTTTTTACTGCCATCTTAATTGATCCCATATGCTTTTTTCTTTTGTCGGTAAACGCCCACCAGGGGCGTGGAGCCCCCCCTTCCATAAAATGGACCGCTGACATAAAGACATCGAGCACACAGGGATCATGCCTTTTCCCCGATATCGTGCACAGCTCATCATACAGGGCAAATGGATTTTTGCCGATCAGTTTTTTTGGATGATCGATGCCAATGGACTGGAGATCCTTTGCTATGGCTTTTCCGATGTTTGGAAGATCGATCAACCGGAATACGGTTTTTCTGTTCGGGTTCTTCATGTGCGGCCTAAAATTGCTGATTTCAAATATGGATTTTCTTCCATTCTTTTCCTTATCTTACAATCGATAATTGGGTTACAAAATTAAATCATATCTCATAAACAGCACATCAAACGGCAAATGCGAAAATTTTTTAAGTCCATTTTCCACGAAACCCAGTTTTTTATACCAATTCGTTAAGTCGGTATTTTCTGCGATGATCCCGATGCTGATTTCAGGCACCCCTTTTGATTGCGCATAATGGAAAACATTCCGAACAAGCTCTGCTCCAACACCCCTATTTCGATAAGCAGGCAGTACAGACAACCGGTTGAGATAGCCAACTTCGGGATTGGGCTGCTCGAATGCTACGCAGCCCACATTTACGCCATCTATTTTGTATAAAAAAAACGCCTCACCTCTTTCAAAGTCAGACAAGGCCCACGCCTCATCATAAAAGGAAGGATGTTTGGGATTGTTCTCTTTTGTGATGCCAAACTTAACGGCCACATCTTTATTCGACAGCGATACGATTTCGGCGATTGCTTTCGCATCTTCGGTGCTTGCAGCGAAAATAGTCATTGATTGGTTTGCCTCTTCACAATAAAAAATTGAGAGTACTCCCGCTCTGTTCAAGCAACATGATGGGCTGTCGAATCGTTTTTATGGACTGCTTCAGCGTGTAGTTTTATTCCGAGCACATTTACGCCTTGTTGCCTTCTAAGAATAGAACGCTCCACCGGGTTAAATGGAATATGGTGAGATAAATCAGCCCGGCGGGTTTTCAATTTAAAAACCCGGCAAACCAAAGGAACAAGGTATACCGATCTATCACGGAATCTGCTACGACCGACAGCACTTGATTTGGGGTCGGGCATCCTTCCAGTCACGAAAGCGCCCGATCTTCTAATCGACTAATCCTTCCCGCCGGCATCACCTGGCGTCACTGGAAAGCGCAAAGTAAAGGCAGTACCCTTCCCCTCTTCGGAATTCACCTCGATGGTCCCCTTGTGCTCTTCTACCAGTTTGGCGGTGACCAGCAGGCCGAGTCCGGTTCCCTTGACCCCTTTGGTGCTGAAAAAGGAAGTAAACAACTTGTCTTTGACCTCCTCGGGCATGCCGCAGCCGTTGTCCTTGACATCAAAGCGAATGGTCTGCTCATCTTCCTTTTCGGTTACGACGGTCACCCGATGTTCTTCTTTATCGACGGCTGTGTCGAAGATGCAGGCATCGATGGCATTGGTCACCAGATTCATCAGGCAGCGGTGCAGGGTCCGCGGGTCCATGGTCACCGGTGTAATCCGGTCGGAAAACTGTTTTACCAGCGCCACATCGTTATCCTGGGCCACACCATCCATCAGTTCGCAGACATCCTCGGCAGTGTCGTTGGGATTGAAGGTTTCGTACTCGGGCTCCCGCTCTTTGGAATAGGAGAGCAGGTCCATCACCAGGTCGGAGGTGCGGGTGATGTTGCGCTGGATCATGTCCCAGCCGCTGCGTAATTTATCGTTGTTGTCCCGCGATAATCCAACATCCACCAGATAACTGCCGCCCTTGAATCCATGCAGGATGTTTTTGATGCAGTGAGCCAATCCGGCAACGGTCTGGCCAACGGCGGCCAGTCGCTCACTGTTGACCAGTTCCCTTTCGAGGCGCTTGATCTCGCGCAAATCCTGGAAAAAGGCGACCGTACCCATCATTTTCTGTTTGGCCCGCAGGGTGGTTCCGGCAAAACGCACGGGAATGGCTTCTCCGGTGCTGGCTTTGATGTCGGCTTCTTTCCAGGCCGAGGCTTCGGCGCCATCACCGGGGGCGTGAACGAGCGCATGCTGGACCCATTCGGGAAGCAATTCGCGGGCATCCTTGACCCCCTCCACGTCTTTGGCCGAATAACCGAAAATGCGCTCGGCCGCCGGATTGAAAATCACGGTTTTCCACTGGTCGTCCGTGGCAACGATGCCGTCATTGGCGCTTTTGATCAGCTTGGCCTGGAAATTGGATTTCTGGATAACTTCGTCGTGCAGCAGGGCGTTTTCGATGGTGGCCCCGATGCGGTTGCCGATCAGATCCAGCAGATGCAGCTCTTCGGAAGAAAACCGCTCGGCGGCCTTTTCGATCCGCATGACCCCCAGACTCCTGGTTTCCTTGGCGCTGATGGGAATATAGGCGAACGTGGGGCTGTCCGCTTGCGGTTCGTCGGCATCGTGGTCGCTGTTCTGGTAAATCAAGGGCTTGTCCGTACGGGACACTTTGCGGATCATTTCCGGTTCCGAATCCGGCCCCTGGCTTCCTCGACCGGGCTCCGCGTAGCAGGTATTGAAATACCGCAGGTCGAAGCGGCCGTTGCCCTCATCCATGTACAGACAAACGCTGTCCGCCTGAAAGAAGTCACGAATTTCCATCACGGCGTGGTCGATGCGGGATTGCAGGCTAAGCGGCGAATTGAGGGCTGTGTAAATCGAGCACAGCGTCGTCAGTTCGCGATTGCGGCGGCGCTGCTCTTCTTCCGCATGCTTGGCTTCCGTGGTGTCCAAGAGGGTTTCAATGGCTCCCACCAGGCTGCCGTCAGCGGCTTTGATCGGTGCTGCGGTGAACCAGCACCAGCGCCCGCCTTTGCCCAGGTTGGGGAAAAAGACTTCCGCTTCGTAGGCGCCTTCGATCAGCTCGGATTTTTTCCACTTGCCGCCATACAGATCCCAGATCTCCTGGTCGCCCTTCTGATCGATAATCAGATCGGCCATGGAGGGCCGCTCGCTGTCCCAGAAGGGCGCCCACTGCCGGTCGGTTCCCACCATCTCCGCGGCGCCATGGCCGGTCAACTTTTCCATGGCCTGATTCCAGTGGGTAATCAGATGATCACGGTTCAAAACGAACGTGGGGATGGTGCTGCCCTGGATAATCTGTGACAGGGTACGCTGGTTTTCCTCGAGCTTGCGAGTGTACTGACGGCGGTCGGCTTCGGCCCGTTTCTTGTCCGAATAGTCCCACAAGGTTTCGATGGCGCCCACCACGCTGCCGTCGGCGGCCTTGATCGGTGCCGCTGTGAACCAGCACCAGCGTCCATTGCTTCCCAGTTTCGGGAAAAAAAGCTCCGCTTCGTAGGCGCCTTCGATCAACTCGGATTTTTTCCACTTGCCGCCGTACAGGTCCCAGATCTCCTGTTCACTCTTACGGTCCAGGATCACATCGGCCATGGTGGGCCGCTCGCTGTCATAAAATGGAACCCATTGCCGAGCGCTCCCCACCATTTGGGTTGCCGGATAGCCGGTCAGCAGTTCCACCGCCCGATTCCAGTGGGTGACGACATGCTCCTGGTTGAGTACAAAGGTGGGAATGGTGCTTCCCTGAATGATCTGGGACAACAAACGATGACTCTCTTCGACTTCACGGGTGTACCGGTTGCACTGGGCTTCAGCCTCTTTTTTCTCGGTGATGTCCCAGAAGGTTTCGATGGCGCCGGAAACGCTGCCGTCGGCGGACCGTATGGGGGCTGCGGTAAAAAAGAGCCACTTGCCGCCCGATCCCAGCTTTGAAAAAAAGACCTCCGCTTCGTAGGCACCTTCGATGAGCTTCGACCGCTTCCAGTTGCCGCCGTATAAGTCCCAGATCTCCTGTTCGCTGCAACGGTCCAGAATCAGGTCGGCCATGGTGGGCCGCTCCTTTTCCCAGAAAGGCACCCACTGCCGCCGGGTTCCCACCATGCGGGAGCCCGGATAACCGGTCAGCCGCTCCAGGGCCAGGTTCCAATGGGTGATGACGCGATCCTGGTTGAGTACGAAGGTGGGCACGTTGCTGCCCTGAAGAATCTGAGCCAGACGATTCTCGCTCTCTTCGATGCGAATGAGATCGCGGCGGTGTTCCGCTTCGACCCGCTTGTTTTCCGTGGAGTCCCACAAGGTTTCGATGGCGCCCATCAAGGTGCCGTCCGGGGCCTTGATGGGTGCGGCCGTGAAAATGAGCCAGCGGCCGTTTTCACCCAGATGTTCGAAAAACTCTTCAGCCTCATAGGCGCCTTCCAGCAAAGATGAGGGGCGCCATTTGGCGCCGTAGTATTGGCTGATCTCTCCGGTTTCCAACTGGTCCAATATGACGTCGGCCATCAGGGGACGGGCCTTCTTGCGAAAGGCTTTCCAATGATGATTGGTCCCCACGATCTCCTCCGCCGTATAACCGGTCAGCTTCTCCAGCGCCCGGTTCCAGTGGGTCACCATGTGGTTCCGGTTGATCACGAAGGTCGGCGTCGTGCTTCCCTGAACGATCTGGGAAAGGGCCTGCTCTTTTTCTTCCAGGTCTTTGACGTAGCGGCGGTTTTCCGCTTCGGCGCGTTTTTTGTCCGTTGTGTCCCACAGGGTTTCGATGGCGCCGACAACAGTGCCGTCGGCCGTCTTGATGGGCGCCGCCGTAAACCAGCACCACCGCCCGCCGTTGGACAGTTTGGGGAAGAAGACCTCCGCTTCGTAACCGCCTTCGATCAGCTTGGAGGGCCGCCAGTGATCGCTGTAAAGCTCCCGGATTTCCGCATCGTCAAGCTGCTTCATGATCACATCGGCCATGGAGGGCCGTTCGTTGTTCCAAAACGGCTCCCACTGGCGCCGCGTGCCGATCATCCGGGCGGCCGGGTATCCGGTGAGTTTCTCCAGGGCCTGGTTCCAGTGGGTGATCACATGATCCTGATTGAGAACAAAGGTTGGCACGCCGCTGCCTTGAAGAATCTGGGAAAGGGTGCGCTCGCTGGCCTCGATGCGCCGGGTGTAGGCCCGGCGTTCACTTTCGGCCTGCCGACGTTCAGTGGTGTCCCACAGGGTTTCGATAGCACCGACAAGGGTGCCATCGGAGGCTTTTATGGGTGCGGCGGTAAAAAATACCCAGCTCCCGTTTTCCCCCAGATGCTCGAAAAACTCTTCGGCTTCGAAACCACCTTCGATCAGGGTGGACGGCTGCCAGCGCGATCCGTAATAGTGGTTGATCTCGCCGGTCTCCAACTGGTCCAGGATGACGTCGGCCATGATGGGCCGTTCCTCTTTGCGGAACGGTTTCCAGTGATCGCGGGTGCCCACGATTTGTTCGGCAGTGTACCCGGTCAGCTTTTCCAGGGCATGGTTCCAATGGGTGACCACGTGATCCCGGTTGATCACGAACGTCGGGATAGTGCTTCCTTGAACGATTTGCGACAGGGACTTTTCTTTTTCGTATAGTTCGTTTTCGATCTGCTTGAAACGGCGGTTGCGCTGCATGACGATCTCGGCGGTCTTGCGGAAGCAGCGGTTGATACGCGCCCTGGCATTTTCAGAGGTGAGCTTTTCGGTCTCCAGGGCGGCAAAGGCGTCCTCACGAATGGCTTCCAGTTGGAGCAGGTCCCAGAGGAAGCGCGAATCTTGGTGGTTGATTAGCTCCACCCCTGCCGGTTTGATGCGGGCGATCTCACGGGCCAGTTCCAGATCCCAGGTAACCTCGATGATTGTGTCCAACCCCTCGAGGCGGCATATCTCGCGATAGTCGCTGCAGTTAAAAATATTCAAGGAACGGGCGTAGCTGATACCCGCAGCGTTTTCGTTGATGTCGGCCACGCCCAGGATCGTTGGCTGACGACCCTTGAAATGGTCGCTGAGCACATGCCTGAGCAGTTTTTCGCAAAACCGTCCCCCGCCGACCATGGCGATTTTGGTGTTTTCTAGGTGATGGATCATGGTACCCTTATCCGTGCCCATCCATAAATGGCCAATTTGCCCGATATCTGCGTTATAAGAAAAATTTTATCCTCGAAATATCAACCATATGCCTGCGGTAAAATTTTTCGAAAGCCTTGATCTCGACCAAATTTGCCGATTTATGGACGGACACGATCAAAATTTATGGAACTAAAAGAACCGGCAGTTCGCTCAATTCGGCAATCTGGTGGGAGACGCCCCCCAGCCAGTATTCCTGGAACCAGTCTTTTCCCGTTCTGCCCAGGACGATCATGGTGGCACCGTAGTCCCTGGACAGCTTGATGATTTCTTCTACCGTACGCCCCATCGCCAGATGCGATTCGCTCTGAACGCCGGCCTCGTCGACCCGACGGCAGTAGGCGTCCAGCCGCTTGAGGCTTTCTTCTTCAAGACGTTTGATGGTCGCATCATCCAGGTTTTTTAGCATGCGCGCCCCCATCACGTGGGAAACGATAATTTTTTCAACCAGGCCCTTGAGCCCGATGACCGCATCCAGGGCACGCCGGGAAGGCTCCGACCAGTCCGAGGCCAGCAGCGGACGTTTCCAGATCTCTTCGTTGGTGCGCGTGAGCTGCTCACCCTGCCATTCATACTGGACCATATATTTGCTCATAAGCACCGGAATGCTGCTGCGACGCAGGACATCCAGGACGTGATTGCCCACGTAAACCCTTTCCAGGGCAGTGCGCTTTTTGCGACCCACCGCGATCAAGTCGGCCTTCTCTTCCTCGGCCGCCTTTAAAATCTCGGCATTGATGGCGCCCACTTCTACCCGCTTGCAAAATTCAAGCTGCGGGTCGTCGATGGTTTGAATCCAGTCGTCAAAAGTACGATGTGCGGTTTCGATAAAACGTTTGCGGTCTTTTTTGAGGATGCCGCCGTAAGGCACGAACTCAACATCCTCCCTGGGAATCACATGGACCAGGACTACTTTCTTGAGTCCGGCCGCCTTCAATTCGAGCATGGACTTTAACGAATTGAAGGCCAATTCTCTGAAACGGGTGTGAAAAAGCAGGGTGGTGAATGGCATTGCCGGCCTCCTGTCCCTAAAAAAAGATCACGGTTACAACCACAAATGTCGGAATCAGAAATACAAGCGTGTATTTGAGGATGTAACCGAAAAAACTCGGCATGGTTGTCCCGGCTTCCTCGGCAATGGAGCGCACCATAAAGTTGGGGGCATTGCCGATGTAGCTGCAGGCACCGAAGAAAACGGCTCCGGCAGCGATGGCTTCCAGAAAAAGGGCTTTTTCCGTCATCAACAGGGGAACCGCCTGAGCTTCGGCCATACCCGGAAAGTGGCTTCCCAGGGCGGTGTTGAAGAAGGTCAGGTAGGTTGGCGCATTGTCCAGGAAACCGGAAAGGGCCCCGGTGACCCAGAAGTAATGCAGCGGCTCCTTGACGGCATTGATCAAAAAGGCCAGCTGGCCGCTGGCGCCGGCTTTAAGAATCAGCAGGCAGGGGATCATGGTGATAAAAATGCCCACGAACAGGTAGGCCACCTCAATGATGGGGAACCAGGTAAAGTCATTTTCCTCACGGATCTCCACCCGGGTGGTGGCCATGGATAGCAACCCCATGACGATCAGCAGGCCATCCCTGACCCAGTCCTGGACGCCGCGGTGCACCCCCAGGACGTTCACCTCGCCCCAGTCGACCACGCCGCTCATCAGAACCGCGCCGACGATACCGGCCAGAAAAATGAAGTTGTGAATGCCCACCAGCTTCAGGGGGATCTTTTCGTCCGTATTCGCCAGCTCCCGTTTGGGCTCCTTTCTGTAATGATACAGGTCCAGAAAAAAATAGATCACCAGTAAGATCCCTGTAACAACGAGCATGTGAGGCAGGATTTTCATTGTCCAGAAAAAGGAGACGCCGTGCAGAAAGCCCAGAAACAGGGGCGGGTCTCCCAGGGGAGTCAAAGAGCCGCCCACATTGGCTACCAGGAAGATAAAAAAGACCACCATGAAGGTGCGGTTCTTGCGGTAATCGTTGGCCCGCAGAAAGGGCCGGATCATCAGCATGGCTGCGCCGGTGGTGCCCATCCAGGAGGCCAGCAGGGTACCGATGATCAGCATGACGACATTGACCGCCGGCGTTCCCCGCAAAGAGCCTTTCAGCAAAATGCCGCCGGAAACGGTGTAAAGGGACCACAACAGAATAATGAAGGGAACGTAATCCGCCAAAAGGATATGAAAAATCTCGTACATGGCCGTCGTCTTATAGACGAACAGAAACGGCACGGCCATTGACGCCGCCCAGAAGGCGGACACCTTGCCGAAATGATGGTGCCAGAATTCCGGGGCGACCAGCGGAAACAGGGCGATTGAGAGCAGCATGCAGGCAAATGGGAGGCAGCTCCAAAGCGGCAGCTTGGGTCCCAGGTCTTCATGGCCATGATGGCCGGACGGTCCTGCCTCGACGTGATCGTCATCGCCGTGGTGATCCGGATCGACAGAGCCGTCGCCCTGCGGATGCTGAACAGTGCCATTATGGCTGTCCGAAGCCCACAGCAGGCAGCTTGTTGTGGTCATGGCAAGGCAGAAAACCATACACCAGAAAAAAAGTACGATCAGGCGTCTGGAAAATATGCTCATGGGCTGTACGGCCTCCCCGATGAATGAAGGGGTCGATACAAAGCTGACCCTCGTCGATGATAAAAGGAGATCATTGACTGAACTGTTCAATGGACCCAGGGGCAGTCACGTTCACAGAGCAAGGGCTAACCAACAGATATGAAATGAAATGCATACCTTACATACTACGGTTCTCTTTTTTTTGTCAACCGGTTTGGCAAGCGCCCGCGTGAGAACAGAAAGACGGCAGGCCGGTCGAAGCCCGGTAAAAAGACCGGCAGCACCTTTCAGATACCATCGAATGCTTCCATGGCTACGCTGATGGAAATGGCAAATCCCAGCCCTTCGAACTTATGCGTCAGCTTTTTAAAGGTATTGATGCCGATCACCCGCCCCTGGGCGGTCACCAGAGGACCGCCACTGTTGCCCGGATAGATTTGTGCATTGGTTTTGACAAAAGGTCCTTCAAAGCCGGACACCACGCCGGAGGCGACCGAATTTCTCAGATTCACCGGGTTGCCGATGGCATACACCGGGTCCCCTTGCGCAGATGCAAGCGGCGGGGACGACCGGATAAACGGCGTCGTATACCCGTCCACCTTGAGCAGGGCCAGGTCGTATTGGTCGCTGATCTCGACCACATAGGCATAAAGGGGGGTATTGTCCGCCAGATAGATGGTGAAATTGCGGCTGAGCCCTGCCAGACTGACATCCAGGCGCTGCTGGACAAGCGACGTTTCAAAGCGGGATCGTTCCGAATCGAGTTTTTTCCGTTGTTCATCAACGGATTGCTCCCAACGCCGGAACCGCTGCAGCCCTTCCCGGTATCGCGTTTCATTGAAATCCCTAGTGGACGATTCCGGCTGGCCGTCGATGTATTGGCGAAAGTTTTCGAGATCGCTGCGAGCCTCCTGCAACCGCTGCGACTCACGGTCGAGCTTTGCCTGGTAGCGCTCCAATGTTTTGGCCCGAGACGCCGCCGCCGGATCATCCTCCGTTCCCGTCTTCGGATTCAAACGGATCACATGCTTGTTGGTGAGGATGTAGCCGTCGTCGGTCACGAAAAAACCGGAGCCATATCCGAAACTGGTTTCAACGGCCACGGTAGCCAGGGTGGCCGTCTCGATGTCATTGGCCGGATGCAGCGCGGCGATAAGCTGTTCACGGAGATTTCTTGTCTCGCCATGGACTGGAGGGGAGGTCCCGGACGAGCTGTTCAGTTGCGCGGCGGGGACCTGTGCGGGATCGTCGGTAAAATGCCAGACCCCGTCCTTTTTGTATTTGTATACGGCGGCGGACACCGATGCGGCGGTGACGGCCACGGTAAGAAGTACGAGACAACAGGAAATGATGCATTTAGGGGCGAATGGCATGGGCGCTTCCTATTGAACGACAGGCGAGTTCATAAAAAAGTTAGTATGCCACGGCTCCGGGATCAATTCAAGGCAGCCATTCAAGCATTGATTTGACGCCATGGTTCGGTGTAGATAGTGAGTTTTTAATTCGAATCGAAACCGTTGATCGTGAAACCAGACCGCGCCTCCGGACTCGTCGAAATTCATGTGGCTGTGCTTTTATTCGGCCTCGCCGGCCTGTTCGCTAAGTTTTTAACCCTGCCGGCCTGGTGCATCGTTTTGGGCCGGACCGGCTTTGCCACCATGGCCCTGTCTGCGGTGTTGGTTTTCGGCAAGCGCGGCCGCTACCCGCAAGGCGGGAAAACCATCGCCCTGTTCTGCCTTCTGGGAATTATCCTGGCGATCCACTGGATCACGTTTTTTCATGCCATCCAGATTTCCAGTGTGGCTGTGGGGCTGCTGGCCTTTTCCACCTTCCCGGTGTTTATCACCTGCTTAGAGCCTTTCTGGTTCAACGAAAAACGGCGGGCAATCGATTGGGTGACGGCCCTTTTGGTACTGACGGGGCTGGGGATCATCGTCTATCCTTCAGGCTTCCGCGGGCAGGTTTTTTCCGGCGTTATCTGGGGCACATTGGCCGGATTCACATTCGCCATCCTCTCGTTGCTGAACCGCAAGTGGGTTCGGGATTATCCGCCGGTGGTCATTGCCCTGTACCAGAATGCCGTTGCTACGCTGGTATTGCTGCCCATGCTGGCAATGGTGGATCTGCATGTCGATACCAGGCAGATCGGCCTGCTGGTTTTCCTGGGGGTGATCTGCACGGCACTGTCCCACGCCCTGTTCATTCGGGGGCTGCGCTTTGTGCGTGCGCAGCTGGCCTCGGTGATCGCCTGCCTCGAGCCGGTATACGGGATTGCTTTTGCCTTTTTCCTGTTGCATGAAGTCCCTTCGACATCCACCCTCGCCGGTGGTGCGCTCATCGTTATAACGGCCGTCATGGCCACGCATCGACGCGCGCCGGTTTGACAATCGGTTACAGCTATCGCAAGAGAAAAGGATTGAAACTTCGAAAGATAAAAGCCTTCAGGAGGTCTAATTGTTATGAAACCAGATGAAACCAACCCGGACATCATCGTCGATTTTATTACCGGCGAGTCCGTGCCCCATGTGGGACCCGAGATCAATCGACAGCGAATGGAACGCTACCTGGTTGAAGAGAGGGGCTACCGCCGTGAGGAGATCCTGGTGGACGCCCCCATCGCGATCGATATCGACGGGGAAACCTACCGCTCGACGGTTGATCTGGTGGTGCGGATCGACGAGCGTCCGTTAATCGCCATCAAATGCGCCGCCGGATCTCTGGGCTCCCGAGAGCGTGAGATCGTCAGTGCGGCCCGGCTGCTGGCCGATTCACCGCTGCCTTTAGCGGTTGTTTCCGACGGATCGGACGCTAAGGTTCTGGATGGGGGTTCCGGAAAGAAAAGGGGAAGCGGGATGGCGGCCATCCCTTCCCGGGAAGAAGCCGTCGTTATGGCTCAGGCCGACCCGCTGCCGCCGGTGCCGGCGGATCGTTTGGCCAGGGAAAAGCTGGTGTTTCGGTCTTACGATTCCATGAACGTCAACGTTCGCAGCCGGGAGAAGTAATCAGACTGGGGTGAGCGCCCACCCGATTTCAGGCCTTGAATTCGTAGGCATCAACCATCTTATCGGTGAACCGCATCAAAGGACCGCGGCGCTCCGTCGCATACTGTCGCAGGCGCTCCCACCATTTTTTGCCCATCAGAACCCGATGAACGGAGTAGTCCCTGCGGTCGGTAATGCCGTCGATCTCGATCTGTTCGATGCCGAAGGAACCGTATTCGGTACCCAGCAGCATGGCGGCGGCAATGATGTCGATGGCATGCTCTTTGGCCAGCACACGGCCGTATAGTTTGGGAAGCGCCGAGGCGAGACTGTCATACCGAAGAATTCTGGCAATCCCCGCAATGCGGTCCACCGTGAAGCTGTGCAGCTCCACCTCGCACCCGTAATCCTTTTTCATCACCAGAAAGGGCGTGTTGTTGGTAATGACGAGCAGATCCACATCGTTGGGCGGATGATCCCCCGGGTCCCCGGCCAGGTGTCGGGCCAGCGACCCGAACAACAAAAGGGCCTTGGGGTGATAATCTTGCAAATCCGACCGGATGCGTTCGATGGCCGAAAGCATGGGGGCCAGATGGGGATCGTTTTCCACGACACCTCGCTATCGGGTTGAGATTATTGGCCAGCCACGTCCTTGCCGCAATGCTTGCAAACCTTGGCCCGCTTCTTGATGATTTCCGCGCAAAAGGGGCATTCGCGCGTGAAAAACCGCTCGTGAATTTTGCCCACCGCAGTATCGACCTGTTCCTGAAGCTTTTGATTGCCGAACTTCAGATTGCGAATGGGCTCGATGGCCTCCAGTTCGCCGATGTCGCCGATCATCTCTGCGGCTTTCAACCGGACCCGCACCGGTTCAGCCGAATCCATGAGCAGCCGTAAAATGGTTACGCCGTCCTTATTGACGTAGCAGTCGGCAAGAATAGAAAAGCCTTTTTTAATATTCTGCTTCAAAGCCTCCTGCTCGGCAAGCACCCTGTCGTCGATCACCTGCCCTTTGGCCCCCTGGGGGCTGAATACCGGGATCAATTCAAACTGTGTGGTGCCGGGAAAATTGATGCATCGATAGGAGGCATGATGGGCATAGTTCTCCAGCATGTTGTCCCACCCTTTTGCATACAACGGGCATTCGTCGTTGAAGCACATGAACAGGTACGGAGATCCCCAACCCAGACCGTCGCCGACATTGATGGGCGGCACCTCCCAGATGCTCATCTCCTCACCGCAGTGAGGGCAGGAAGGTTTCTCCATGGTCATGATTTTTTCCAGAACCTGTTCTTTGGTTTCAAAAGCCATTTTTTCGCCTCCATTGGGGTCGGTAACCGATTTGATTCGGGGGTGATGCGTTAGGTCCGTCAATCGAACTTTACGGGTAACAGTAAGGCTTGGGTGGATATTGTCAACTCGAAGCAAAAACCTCCGGTGCCTATTGGTAAAAAGCCATGAACCGCCGCATTGTGTTCATGGTTAAAGGCCTGTCGACGTAAAAAGTCCAACTCTCTATTGAGACTCGTTTTGGCCCCATGCCTGTGTTCCATCTCCTTGGAACTGCAAGCCGGCGGCCTGCTGCTTTTTGAAATTGCAAGTCGTGCCGACTGCAGTTATAAAAGATGAAGACCATGGAAAAAACAGATGGTTGCACGATGACAACGGAAAAGGGGGAAAATTGCCTTACCGGATCGTAGCGCTGATCGCCGCCTTGCTGATGGCATGGGCAGCGGGCTGCACCCACCGCACACCCGATGAACCGGAACGGGAAAAGGCGGCATCCGTAACGACGACGGCGGGACAATCCGGCCTTTCGTCTCCTTCGGTTCCTTCCAAGGGAACCGGGGTCAAAAAAAAGATGCCGGTTAAAGTGAAAACCGGGGACCGGCTGGGATGGGTGGACAACGCCGTGAAAACCTACCCACCGGATCGGTTTCTTACCGGTGTGGGCATCGCACCGGACCGCAAAACGGCAGAACAACGGGCGCTTTCTGAACTGAAAAAACCCTTTGCCAAGGCCATCGCAGGACGCATCACGATGCAGCGCGAAGCCATCGGAAAGCTTTCCCATCCATTGGATCGCGAACTGATCGACCTATCCGCAACCCGCCGCGAAAGCAGTCTAGAAGATGTCCTTGCCTTCGGTCGGGTGGCGGAAATATTCGTCGAAAAAAAACCGCAGACAACCATTTATGCGCTGGCGGTGCTGGATCGGCCCGCGTGCACCCTCCGGGTGGAAAGCCTTGTCCGGCAATTGGATCACCAGCTGAAAAAAATCATCGATCAATCCGAACAGCCGGGGGACCGGATGCAGCCGGGCCAAAAAAAGGAACTGCTGCAAATCTTCGTCCGCAGAGAGGCCCTGGATGCCGCATTGGAACTTACCAACAAAACCGGAAAGGGCGTTCCGATGCCCGTTTCCCAGCAGGCCCTTGCCCGCTTCCTTAAAAAAAAGTGAAAAAAACTAAAGCCGATAACCCTAACAGCCGATAATGAAAACGAGTCTTTTTAAAAATAATCCTTATCGGCCATGCCGGCAAAACCGCGCCGACCCAGAAAAACACCCGAGAAACGGGCAAATATCTATCAACAAAGTCGGGCATAAAGGAGATGCACATGGAAATATCGAACAACAACCCGGTCAGCAACCAGGTTCAGGGGTTGGAAGCCACGACCAAAGCCAGCGAAGTCAAACGGGACGAAGAAGAAGTCAAGGAGCAGGCTGCGCCCCAGACCGAGGAAAACCCGGACTATCGGCTCAGCCTGTCGGAAGAGGCCAAGCAGGCCACTACCGAATTCGCCGCCCCGTCCGTCGACGGGCAGGCTGCGGATGGGGCCAAGCTCTCTGACGAAGAGGCCGTCCAACTGGCCCAACAGGCATCCGCACAGATCGCCCAGACCGACGCCTCCATCTCCAACCAAGCCATCCAGAGAGCGGTCGATCTTTTCACCTAAACAACGGAAATCGATCGGTACTGAATCGAAAAGCCGGACGGGAATCGATTCCCGTCCGGCTTTTTTATCTTCCTTGATTACGTTCAGCGGGCGCCAGTCCGCGAACATTCGATCCGGCGCTCCCTCGCAATCGCCCACTCTGTAGACCTTTTATCGAACGGACAGGGGAGTGGGAACTACCACCCCCAGGTCAAATACTGGTGAATGGAGTCGGCGGCCTTGCGCCCGGCTCCCATGGCCAGAATTACCGTGGCGGCGCCGGTGACGATGTCTCCACCGGCCCAGACACCTTTCTTGGAGGTTTTTCCCGTCTCAGGATCGGCGACGATGTATCCCCATTTATTCAAATCCATGTCCGGGGTGGACTGGGTCAGCAGCGGATTGGCTCCGGAGCCCACGGCCACAATGACCAGGTCCGTGTCCATGTGAAATTCAGAGCCCTCGATGGCGATGGGACGCCGGCGACCGGAATCGTCGGGTTCGCCGAGTTCCATTTTCAGGCACTCCATACCGGTGAGCCGCCCCTTTTCGTCGCCCTCGAATTTGGTGGGATTGGTCAGCAGGAAGAATTCGATCCCTTCCTCCTCGGCATGGTGAATTTCGGCGGCCCTGGCAGGCATCTCGGTCCGGGAACGACGGTAGACGATCTTGACGCTATCGGCGCCTAAACGCATGGCGGTACGGGCGGAATCCATGGCAACGTTGCCGGCGCCCAGCACGACCACATTCTTGCCGATGGGAATCGGGGTGTCTACCTTCGGGAATTGGTAGGCCTTCATGAGGTTGGCCCGGGTCAGGTATTCATTGGCTGACAGGATGCCGATCAGGTTCTCGCCGGGCAGATTCATGAAACGGGGCAGTCCGGCGCCCACACCGAGATAGATGGCTTCGTATCCCTGCTCGAACAATTCGTCCAGGCTGACGGTGCGGCCAACGACGGCATCGACTTCCACCTTGACGCCCAGCCGTTCGAGGAAATTGACCTCCTGGGCCACAATGGCCTTGGGCAGACGGAATTCGGGGATTCCGTAAACCAGGACGCCGCCGGGTTTGTGAAAAGCTTCCAGGACGGTAACGTCGTACCCTTTCTGAATCAGGTCGCCGGCTACGGTGAGTCCGGACGGTCCGGAGCCCACCACCGCGACCTTCTTGCCGGTGGATGCGGCCTTGGGCGGCAGTTCGCCGGTGCCGTTTTCCCGCTCCCAGTCCGCTACAAAACGTTCCAGGTTGCCGATGGCCACCGGTTCTCCCCGTTTGCCCACGATGCATTTGCCTTCGCATTGGATCTCCTGGGGACAAACCCGTCCACATACGGCCGGCAGGGCGTTTTTCTGCCATACGTGCCGAATGGCGCCGGTAAAGTCACCTTCGGCGATCAGGCTGATGAACCCGGGAATGTCAACGCTTACCGGGCAGCCCTCCACGCAGCCGGGCTTTTTGCATTGCATGCATCTGGCAGCCTCTTCCTGGGCCATGGCGACCGTGTAGCCGGTGGGAACTTCCTCGAAATTGCGCCTTCTGACTTCCGGTTTCTGTTCGGGCATTCCCACGCGGGGGGCCTTCCCCTTTTTCTCTTTTTTCTCCGTCATCTCAATCCCTCCATCTCAGCAATCGGCTAACGGTTCCTCCTGTAGCTGATGCCGCGCTTCATGAATCGTATTCAAATGAGCTTTTTCTTCGACCAACCATTCATTTTTCAGATCCAGCCTTTAGCTTGCATCCTGAAGGGTGCAGAAGCCTTCGTAACAGGACTTCTCCTCTTCGCAGTAAGCCTGCAGACGCAGCATCAACTCGTCGAAATTGACCTGATGGCCGTCGAATTCCGGACCGTCTACACAGGCGAACTTGGTTTTGCCGCCCACCGTTACCCGGCACCCCCCACACATACCGGTGCCGTCGATCATGATGGGATTCAGGCTTACCAGGGTCTTGACACCATACGGTTTGGTCAGGTTGGCCAGCGCTTTCATCATGGGAACCGGGCCGATGCCCACCACCAGTTTCACGTCCCCGGCGTCCAACTGTTCCTTGAGAACGTCGGTGACGAACCCATGATGGCCGTAAGAACCGTCATCCGTGCAGACCCGCAGATCATTGGAGGCCGCCTTCATCTGTGATTCGAGAATCAGCAGGTCCTTGGTGCGGGCGCCGATGATGCAGGTCACGTCATTGCCGATCTCTTTCAGGGCCCGGGTAATGGGATGCAGGACAGCGACACCGGTGCCCCCGCCCACGCAGACCACCTTGCCCACTTTCTCCAGGTGGGTGGCTTTGCCCAACGGCCCGATAACGTCCTGAAAACCCTCGCCCACCTTCAGCGTCTTGAAAAGCGCCGTGGATTTGCCCACAACCATGTAAATGATGGTAATGGTCCCCTTGTCCGGATCCGTGTCGGCCATGGTCAATGGAATCCGCTCTCCCTCTTCGTTGGCTTTCAGGATCACGAATTGTCCGGGCTTGGCTTTTTTCGCAATTAGCGGGGCCTCGATTTCATTAAGAATCACGGTCCCTTCGGCCATCTCTTCCCGTTTTACAATCTTGAACATTGCATTCCTCCACGTCTATTGTTTTGTGCGCGGCGACCTCGGCCGCCAAACATTTCCTTTATATATAGCCTGATTCTGGCTAATATACATCGCCGAGTTTTGAAATCAAGCTCAAAACTAGTTTTATGTATTTTTTTCCTATTTTTTATGCAACCATTAACAATAACTTACAATCTCGATGCAATCCAAAGAAAAAATGAAACTGTTTGACAGCCACTGCCATTTGGACGACGCCGTTTTCAAGCCGGACTTCGAAAAAATTTTGCAGCGCGCCGCAAAAGCGGACGTGAAGCGGATGATGATCGCCGGCATCGATGAGCACACTTCCGCCCGCGCGGTGGAACTGGCCGAGTCCTTTCCTGAAGTTTACGCATCGGTGGGGGTTCACCCCCATGATGCCCGCTCGTGCAGCGAAAAAACGCTGAGAGAACTGTCTTCTCTATCCCTTCATCCCAAGGTGATGGCCTGGGGAGAGATCGGCCTGGACTTCAACCGGATGTACTCGCCGCAAAAGGATCAGGAACACTGGTTCGTCCGCCAGTTGGAAATCGCCGACCGATTGGAATTGCCCCTGATTTTCCATGAACGCGATAGTCAGGGCCGCTTTCTTGAAATTCTCGAAGCCACACCCGCCAAAGACCGCCGGGCCGTGGTGCACTGTTTCAGCGGCAGCACGTCGGAGTTGGTCCGGTATCTGGACATGGGATTTTACATCGGCATCACCGGCATCGTCACGATTGCCAAACGCGGCAAAACGTTGCGGGATATGCTGCCCCGCATCCCCAAAAACCGCCTGCTGATCGAAACCGACGCCCCCTACCTGACGCCCACGCCCCAACGCAACAGGCATCGACGCAACGAACCGGCCTTTGTCCGCCAGGTGCTGACGAAAGTGGCCGAGGTTCTTGGCGAGGACCTGCAGTCGCTGGCGCAGCAGGTCTGGACCAACACCTGCACTTTGTTTTGCACCGATCCGTCCACGGATTGAATACGAATCCGTGTCCGTCCAGAAATCGGCAAATTTGGTCGAGATCAAGGCTTTCGAAAAATTTTTCCGCAGTCATATAGTCGATATTTCGAGAAAAAAATTTTTCGTATAACGCAGATATCGGGCAAATTGGCCATTTCTGGATGGGCGCGAACTAAGCGGCCATCAGGTGCTGCACTGCCTTCTCCAACCCGTCGATGGACAGTTCGAACATGGGAAAGATCTGCCGGATCATGATGATGGTGCGGGTGTAGTTCCACATGGATGCCGAAACCGGGTTGAGCCAGACGCTGTGGGGAAAAGTGTGCGCCAGCATGCGCAGGCATTCGATGCTGGGGTTGCCGCTGCGGTCCTGAATGTAAATGGATCCATCCCGCGACATCAGTTCATAGGGGGCCATGCTGGCATCCCCGACCACGATGATCCGGGTCTCGGGGTCCAGCCGCGCCAGTTCAGCCATGCGCATGGGCTTGCGATAGCGGGCCGGATCTTCCCAGATGGTATCATAGATCGTGTTATGAAAAAAGAAGGTCCGCACCTCCTTGAATTGAGCCCGGGCATAGTCGAAAAGGGTCTGGACCACTGATACGTAGGGATCCATGGACCAGCCGCCGTTGTCGATGGCAAGGATCACCTTGAGGCGGTCTTTCATCCGGCGGTCGAAGGCGATTTCGATCTCGCCGCCGTTTTTCATGGTTCGGTAGATGCTCTCGTCCACATTCACCTGATCACGCGGCCCGGCGGGCACCATATTGCGCAGCCGCTTCAAGGCTTCCCCCACCATGGCCTGGGTCAGAGGCCCGGAAAGGGAGTAGTCCTTGTAGCGCCGCTCCATGGCCACCTTGACGGCCGATTTGTTGCGCGAAACGCCGCCCACGCGCATTCCGCCGGGATGAAAGCCCGAGTGCCCCACCGGCGAGGTCCCGCCGGTGCCGATCCATTTGCTGCCGCCGTCGTGGCGCCCGTCCTGATCCTTGAGGCGCTGCTTGAAGTATTCGATCAGTTCCTCGGGCGTCATTTTGGAGAGCTGGCTTTCGTCCATTCCTAAAGCATCGGCCATGGTTTTGGGGTCCGCCAGCCACTGCTCCAGCATGGCACGGGCTATCTCGTCCAGTTCCAGGCCTTCTGCGTCGGGCAGTTCGGCCCCCTGGAAATGATGGGCGAACACCTGGTCGAAAAGATCGAAGTAGCGTTCGCTCTTTACCAGGATGGTCCGCGACGCCGTGTAAAATTCATCCAGCGTGGCGATCAGGCGATTGGCCAGCGCCCGGTGAAGGGTCAAAAAGGCCGTGGGGCTCACCGGCACCCCCACCTCCTTGAGCTTGTAGAAAAAAGCCAGGAACATGATCAGAACACCTTGCGCCGGTTGACAAAGCTATTGGCGCGTTCGTAGTCGCCGCTCTTTTTGAACAAAACGCCCAGAAAGGGAACGTCTCCTTTGGCCAGACGCTTGGGCTTGAAGTCCGGATCGGCCTTCAGGGCCCGGATCCAGTTGATCAGCTCCCGGGTGGCCGGCCTCTTTTCCACGGAATCCAGCTCCCGCATGCGGTAGAAAGCGGCAATTGCATTGTCCATCAGGTCATCTTGAATATCCGGGAAGTGCACAGCAATGATCCGGCGCATCATCTTGGGGTCCGGAAAGGCGATATGGTGAAAGTTGCAGCGGCCCAGGAACGGATCGGAAAGGTCCTTCTTGGCGTTGGAGGTGATGACGATCACCGGCCGGTGACGCGCCGGAACAGTTTTGTCGATTTCGATGATGTCGAACTCCATCTGGTCGAGCACATCCAGCATGTCGTCCTGGAAGTCGGTGTCGGCCTTGTCGATCTCGTCGATGAGCAGCACGGTCCGCTTGTCGGCCGCGAAGGCCTGACCGATCTTTCCCATCTTGATATACTCTTCGATATTGCTCACGTCCCGCCGGCTGTCGCCGAAGCGGCTGTCGTTGAGGCGGGTAAGAGTATCGTACTGGTAAAGTGCCTCCACCAGCTTCATGCTGGATTTCACGTTGAGTACGATCAGCGGCATATTGAGGCTTTCGGCGATGGCGTGGGCCAACATGGTCTTGCCGGTACCCGGCTCGCCCTTGAGCAGCAGGGGCATCTCCAGGGCCATGGAGATATTGACGATCTGGGCCAGTTCTTCATCCAATACGTAGCGGGTGGCGCCAGTAAAGGCGGTTTGTTCAGGTTTCGCGTTCATGAATACCTCTTTCTTCAATTGGCATAACTCAGCACAAGGGATGGGGTGAAATCGCCGCTTCCAGGCGAGCGCTACAATCCTTCACGGATTTTGGACGACAGCTCCTTGGTTAGCGCCAGCACACGCTTGGCCAGACCGAGGCTCAGCGATCCGACGCCGCAACTGGGGGTAATGAAGGACTGGCGCAGGATGTCCCGGCGGTCGATGCCCAGGGCTTCCACCTGTTGCAGGCGCGCCTGCATTCCGGCAAACAGGCTCTCCACCGTCTCGCGCTCGATCTCCTCGGGTTTCAGCGTGGGCACGATGCCCCAGGCGAGAAATCCACCTGCGGATAGAAAATCCCGGATCTGGCTCCCGTAAAGAATGAATCGGTCGAAGTAGGCGTAAGCGTCGAAATTCACGATATCGACGCCGGAGTCCAGCACCAGGGACCAGTCCGTATTGGCGCAGACATGGATGCCGGCCAGGCCGCCGTCGGCGTGGATGGCCTCGGCCACCTCCTTGAGGCAGGCCAGGATCTCCTCTTTGGAGATGCTGATCAGTTCGGACGACCCGAATCCGGCCAGGGCAGGCTCGTCGATGAAGACGATCACCGGGCAGCCCGGCCGCGCCAGGGTCTGAATCTGCCAGCGGGCATTGAGCGCCAGCAGCTTTACGGCTACATCGCGCAGGGTTTCGTTGTAAAAAATGGATCGGCCGTCCTGGTCCTTGACGCCGGTGCCGAACGTGATCGGTCCGGTCACCTGTCCCTTGACGGCCACCGGCGGCGTCTTCAAACCGGCCAGGGTATCCACAAGGGCCGCCACCCCCTTGCCGGTGGCCTCGTTCAGGGCAAACCGGGAGCCGGGCAATCGTTCGGGGGAAGCGACTGCCGCCATGTAGTCCTCGAAAAAGGCGAGCAGGTCGGCATCGAACGTCTCGCAGGCCGTATCGATATAGGTTTTCCCGTTCTTTTCGGCGACTGCCGGCATTCCCGGTAAAAACTGAGGCACCATCCCCTCTTCGGGGAAAACTGGCAATTGTGCCCACACCGGAATGGCCGGGGTGTGCTCCATAATCAGACGGGAGGCGGCGACATGATCGTCCAAGGGCATACTGCCGATGAGCAGGGGCAAACAGTCCGGCTGAATTGGCTGTGGCATGATTAGCTTCCTTTCGAGCTTGTCAAGCAAAGACATAAATCTAAATTTTACCACGGCAGTGGCGGTTTAACAATGGTTCACTTGCGGTTCATTTATTTCAGATCCCACTCGCACCGTGATTGACACACATTATCCACAATGATATTGTCTGTCATCGGTTCTGACCCCTTAGTTGATCCGCCGGATGGTCATCGTTGCTGCTTGATGTTCGTCGAGAAATCGGACAAAAATCGCCATTCGTGGACGAGCGCTGTCCGGAATGGAGCTTCAATGGACGGACAGGCCATGGGAAATATCATCTCCCTCACAGCAAAACGCAAATTCACCCAGGGAAAAAGGGACGCCCTGGAACGAAAACGGAAGCTGCTGGCTGTGAGAAAAATTTTCCGGTGCACGCATTGCTCTTCCAAATGCGAAAAATGCGGCGTTCTGATTACGGCAGAAAACCGGCCGGATTTACCTGCCTACAGAATCCCGTATACATTCTGCGAAAGCTGCGCGGAAGAGTATATGGATTACATAGATGCCCTAAGGGGAAACGGAGATGCTTCCCTGTATTGGCACAACGACGCCTGGATGAAGGTGTGGGGCACTTGGATCGAGCACCAGGGTGCCGTGGACAGTTATTTGAAATCAAAAGAGTTTGAACAGTTGCTGGACGAATTGAAAACCGACCGGACCTGATCGCTATGATTGCCCGGGCATTGCCGGGCCAAACCGGAACGACAGGCAATCCGTTCATATCAATGCGTTGGACCACAGGAGGAGAAATATGTTTGGAATCGGAATGCCGGAATTGATCATTATCCTGGTCATCATTCTTATCATCTTCGGGGTGGGCAAGCTTCCCGAAATCGGTGGGGGCATGGGCAAGGCCATCCGCAACTTCAAGGACGCATCCAATAAGGCCGAGACCGAGACGCCGGATAAACTGGAAGATAAAAAAGAAGCATAATCGCCTTTTCGTCCAAACCTATCGCCTTTTCCAAGCCGGACTGCGCCGAAAGCTCTATTCTTCGCAGGTCCGGCTTTTTAATCCTGCACACAGGTCGGATATTGAAACCGTTCGCGACCATTATGCTCGTAGCAGCTTATATCCTTCTATGCCCCCTGATTCCCTGTACGCAAGCAACGACCCTGCAACTGGCTACGGACGACACGCCGGGCAATCCATGGATCATCGGCGGTGGATTGCAATTTAACGAAACGTTGCCGGGAATCGAAATTGAGTTGTACCGTCTCATGGCCGCCCGGCTGGGGCTGAAACTGGACATGGTCCGACTGCCATGGAAGCGCTGTCTCTTGAATATAGAGCGAGGCCTTGTGGATGGCATTTTCCCTGCCAGTTTCAAGCCGGAACGGTTGGCGGTTGGTGTTTATCCCATGAAAAACGGCCAGATCGATCCGCTCAGAAAAAGCCGTGACAGTGCCTACTATCTCTACACTCAAAAAACCGCGCCGTTGGGTTGGGATGGGAATCGATTCGTCAACCTTCACCTGATGGATCGAAAAACCATAGGCGTACCATTGGGATGGTCCATTGCTTCAGACCTGCGCACCATGGGAATGGACCTCCTGGAAAAACCGATGCCGGAGGATCTGCTGGAAATCTTGAACAGAGGCGGCCTTGCCGGCGTAGTCTGCCTGGATACGGTGATGGACACGTATCTTGTACAGCGGCCGAATCGGTTCAGCGGAATTCGTAAAAACCAGCCGGCGGTAACGGAAAATGCCTACTACCTGATGCTTTCCCACCCTTTTGTTGCCCGGCATCCGGTTCTTTCAGAAAACATCTGGGATACCATTGCGGCAATCAAAAACGAAGGCACTTTCAAGGCGGTCATGGAACGCTACCTGCACTAACCCGCCAGGTTGAACCGGCTACCATTGAGTGATGATGCAAGAGGCCCTATCGCACGATGGAAAAGCCCAGGCGGAAAACGTCCTGGCGTTGGTCGTAATGAAGCAGGGTTTCGGCATAACCGCTGTAGTACTGGGCATGCAGATAAAAATTCAGGCTTTTTCCAAACAGCCGGGTCATTGGGTAAGTCAAATCCAATTGCAGGGAACTTCCCTCGTCCGCCCACCACAGGTGTGACTTCAAGGCCACCCCTTCCGGATCCGCGATGGCCACTTCCAGGTCCACATATCCCCGATAATCTTCCAGATCCTCGTTGGTATCGTCGTCGTTGTTAATGTAAGTAAAAAATTTGGGTGCAATTTTAAGGTGATAATCGCCGGCCAGATGAATCGCCATGACCGGCTTGAGATAAAGATAGTTGGTGCTTCGGGAGTCTTCGCCCCCCTTGCCGTTAGATTCATGCTGAAACCCGCCCTGGATCCCGAAAGCGGAAATGCGCGTGCTTTTCAGCTCGATTTTGGGCAAGAGGTAGAACAGCTCCGGCATGTAGCTGGTGTCGTCAAAGGGTTTGGAATTCGCTTCCAGATCCCAGATGGACCGCTGGGTATACCCGAGATGGAATCCGGACAGCCACGCTGCCTTTGCGGCCATCCATCCCGCTGGGTTAAACAGGCGATATTTGAGACTCAACTGAAATTTGCTTTCCTCTAACCCCGGATCGACCCCAAAAAGAAAATAGATGGGCTCATAGATCGACAGGTCGTCCAGGAAAGATTGGGTCAAAAGGGCTCCTTCATCCAACGGCACCTGTTGCCCTTCCCACCCTTGAGAAGAAGTTTTTTCCGCGGGCGGTGCTTCCTGCTCGTCCGCCTGGGCAACAGCAACGGTCAGCAGGATCAGCAATACGGCTACCCATTGGCATCCCTTGGTCATCTTTGCTCCTTTCTTGCCACTGGTCGGCTTGCCGGTCGACCGGCCATACATCCGGATCCGATACAGCACTGGTTTCAGAAAACGCTTTCAGGAACGGAAACGGGACGATTGTTGTCCTTTCGACACAGACCTCCGCCTTTTTCGTTGGCTTACCGATACCGGCAGTTGATATTTCGCCGGAGGATGTACTATGAACGAATCTCGATGACAATCACAACCTCAAGCGCCATTGCCTTCCCCACCGGTTGGCGAGGACAGATAAAATGGAAACCGATGCGCTGCTGTCCATACTGAAAAGAACCGACCCGTTTGCCCTGCTGAAACCGGAGGCCCTCGCTCCGTTATGCAACAGCCTGACCGTTCGCAACTACGATGCGGGCGCATATATCTTTCGCCAGGGAGAGCCCGGCTGCGATTGTCTTTTCGTCATTGCACAGGGTCTGGTCGAAATTCTCGTCGAAGACGATTGCCGGGTGGAGTCCACCGTCGGTCTGCGGCGGGCTTTTGATTTTTTCGGTGAAACCGTGGTGCTTTCCGGTCAGCGCTATCCGGGATCGGCGCGGGCCAAAGAGGCGCTGACCTGCCTGTGCATCTACCGCAGCGATCTGGAAGCCCTGATTTACAGCCATCCCGAATTTTCCGGATTTTTCAACACCCTCCTGGCAGAGCGCATGCGACTGCTATATGAGCGTAATATCACCGACCGTTCCTGCCTGATTTCTCCGACCGGGACGCCTCGAATGTTTCGGGATCAGGTGAGCCGGGTCATGTCCACCCCTTTGCAAACCTGTCGGGAGGATGCACCCGTGGCCCAGGCGGCGCGCAAGATGATGCAGCGTCAGGTGGGATGTCTGGTGGTGGTCGATGACGTCGGCCGCTTCCGTGGGATTCTCACCGACCGCCATCTGGTAGGCGGATTGGTCGCCGAGCCGGTCTGCGCAATCGACAACTGCACGGTTGGCCGGCTCATGGATCCGCGACTGGTCGCCATTTCGCCGGAAGCTTATCTGGGAGAAGCCCTGGTTGCCATGGTACGCAACCGGACCCGCCAACTGGTGGTCATGGAACGGAACCTGCCCGTGGGTATCGTGGCCTTTTCCGATCTGCTGCGGTCCCAGTCGGCGGACAGCCTGATGCGCATCCACGACATTGCCGAGCAGACGGATATCGAGGGGCTGGCCACCGTAAGTGCCGGCATCGACCGGGTGCTGGATGCCCTGGTGGAAGAACGGGCCGGTGTGCGGGAAACCATGGAAATCATGACCCGGCTCAACGACCGCATTACCCGCAAGGTCATTGAACTCAGCGAGGACCGCATGAAAACCGACGGATGGGGACCGCCGCCGGTGGACTACTGCTGGATCAACATGGGCAGC
Source organism: Desulfosarcina widdelii (assembly GCF_009688965.1). Lineage (GTDB taxonomy): Bacteria > Desulfobacterota > Desulfobacteria > Desulfobacterales > Desulfosarcinaceae > Desulfosarcina > Desulfosarcina widdelii. The sequence continues at coordinate 3,795,342 of NZ_AP021875.1, forward strand.
GCGGCTCGCTACGAACAGACCCTGAGAACCGACCAGGACAACGCCATCATTTTCGCCGATCCCGCACAGGCCGATGCCGATGCGACCGCCCGCTATTTTCGGCACCTGGCCGAACAGGTGGTCGACGGTCTGGCCCGCTGCGGTTTCGAACGTTGCACCGGCGGCGTGATGGCCAGCAATCCCAAATGGTGCCGGTCCATATCCCGATGGCTCGATGGCGCCCGCCAATGGATGACCTCACCGGACCCCGAAGATATCCGGACCCTGACGATTCTACTGGACTTTCGATCCCTGTGGGGCAACACCAGCCTGGCCGACACCCTTTGGGAAGGGGTCAGCAGGGCATTTTCCGACTCCACCAGCGCCGGCCACATGCTCTCCCGCGACGACCAGAAACTGGCCGCCCCCATCGGTTTTCTCGGCAAAATCGTTACCGAGCGCAGCGGCCCCCATAAAGGGCGCCTCAACCTCAAGACGACCGCTTTGGTTCACATGGTCAACGCCGTACGATTGCTGGCCGTCCATCAGGGGATCTCGACGCCGTCCACCCTGGATCGGCTGGACCGGCTGGCCGAAAAGCGGTTTTTGAGCCCGGAGGATGCCGCCTTCTACAAGGCCGGCTTCGAAACACTCATGATGTTCCGGATCCGGGAAAACCTGAAACGGGTGAGGGCCGGCGAATCGCCGGACAACACCCTGGATCCGAAAACGCTGGACAAGAGCGAAACCCTTTTGCTCAAAGACGCCCTTTCCGCCGTCAGTCAGCTTCAAAAACGCATCGGCAAAACATTTCAGGTGCCATGGATGAACTTTTTCGGCCATTAGGCTGCCGCTGTTGGCCGCTTTATTGGTGAAAGGCAGACCGCATGACAACCTTCCGCTTTTTTGAGAACCTCCGCATTCGTCACAAGCTGCTGCTGAGTTACCTGCTCACTTTCTGCATAATCATCGCATTGGGATCGACGGTGATCTATCACATCGTAAGGGATACCATCGAAGCCAACATCGAAAGCGAATTGAAAAATTCCACCGACGCCATGCTGAACATGGTCCGAACGTCGGTTTCGGTTGCCATCAAAAATCACCTGCGAGCCGTGGCCGAGAAAAACCTTGAGATGGTAAACCACCTGTATTCGCTTTACCAGAATCGCGAATTTACCGAAGCCCAGGCCAAGAAACTGGCCGTCTCGATCCTGCTCGCCCAGCGCATCGGTACGACGGGTTACAGCGCCTGTGTTTCCAGCAAGGGCTTCATGCTGGTGCATCCGGAGGCGGAGTGGATCGGCCAGGACATCAACCAGTACGCCTTTGTCCGGCAGATGCGCGAAAAACGCAACGGCTATATCGAATATGACTGGAAAAACCCCGGCGAAAACAATGCGCGCACCAAGGCCATGTATATGGCCTACTTCGAACCGTGGGACTGGATTATTGCGGTCACTTCCTACCGGCGGGAGTTCAGCAGCCTGGTGAACGTCGATGACTTTCGCAACAGCGTGATGTCCCTGAAGTTTAGTCAAAGCGGGTATGCTTTCGTTACCGACAACAAGGGCAACGTGATCATCCATCCCAGCTTGCAGGGCGTCAATGTGTTCTCCAACGCCGAATTTTCAAACTATCCGCTGGAAACCATGCTCAAAGAAAAAAGCGGAACGATCATCTACCCCTGGAAAAACCCGGGCGAGAAGCATTTTCGCAAAAAGCTGGTGCGGTTCACCTACCTGCCCGATTACGAATGGATCGTAGCCTCCTCCAGTTACCTGGACGAATTTTACGAACCGCTGACCAAATTGAGCAATGTGATCATATTTACGGTGCTGGGATGCATTCTTCTGGTCCTGCCCATCACGGCCCTGATCAGTGCCTCCATTACCAATCCGCTGGCCGAACTGGTCAGCCGCCTGGAGCAGGGCACCAAAGGAGACCTATCCGTGAGGCTTGATCGGGACGCCAATGACGAGGTGGGCCGGCTGGCCAGATATTTCAACAGCTTCATGGAACGCCTCGAGGATTACAACCGCAATCTGGAAGCGGAGATCAACGAGCGCAAGGAGGCGGAAGTGGCCCTGCGGTACAGCGAAAACCGATATCGGTCGGTGATCGAAGCCATGCCCGATGCCATGGTGGTCTACGACATGGAAGGCCGGGTGACCTTCCTGAACCCGGCCTTCACGGATGTATTCGGCTGGACCGCCGAAGAGTGCGTGGGCAAAAAACTGGATCATTTCGTTCCCAGGGAAAACTGGGAAGAAACCCTAAAGGGCCTGAAAACCATTACCTCGGGCAAACCCCTGTCCAGCGTAGAGACCCGGCGACTGACCAAAAGCGGTCAAATCATCGATGTAAGCACCCGCGGGGCCGTTTACCGGGACCCGAACGGTCTGCAGGTGGGCAGTGTGATCATTCACCGCGATGTCTCCGAACTCAAACGTCTGGAAAAGCAGGTGATGAATATCGGCGACCGGGAACGTCAGAAGATCGGCCAGGATCTCCATGACGACCTTTGTCCCCACTTGATCGGCGTGGAAGGCCTGGGCAAAGTGCTGGTGAGAAAACTCTCGCCCAAGGCCCCCGAAGAGGCTCATCTGGCGGGAAAAATTACCGGATTGGTGAAAGATGCCATCACAAAAACCCGTCGTCTGGCTCGGGGTCTGTGTCCCGTCTATCTGGTCGATCGCGGTCTGGAGTCTTCCTTGAGGGAACTGGCCACAGGCACCGAATCCGTATTCGGGGTAGCCTGCAGGTTCGTCTGTAGGATGCCGGCACGTATTCAGGACAATCTCGTTGCCACCCATCTGTTTCACATCGTGCAAGAGGCGGTGCACAATGCGGCGCGCCATGGGCAGGCAACGGCGATCACCATCACCATGGACGGCGACAAAGATCGCATGCAGTTGTCCGTCGAAGACAACGGCATCGGCATTCCGGAGGATCTTGAAACCGAAGGCATGGGCTTGCGCATCATGGGGTTTCGTGCCAATATGATCCACGCCGTTTTGGATATCCAATCCCCTGAGCCAGGCGGCACCCTGGTACGCGTTTCCCTTGGCAGAACTTCGGCGACAACCATGGAGCCATGACAGACAAGAAAAAAATACTCATCGTCGAGGACCATCCGATATTCAGGTGGGGCTTGAGCGAATTGATCAATCAGGAGCCCGATATGGTCGTATGCGGGGATGCCACTGATGCTGCCGGCGCCTGGAAAGCCATCGAGCGGCTCAAACCGGACCTGATCATCGCCGACATCACGTTGGAGAACTCCGACGGCATCGACCTGACCAAGGAGGTCAATCGCCGCAACAAAGGCATTCCAGTACTGATTCTTTCCATGCACGATCAGTTTCTCTACGCCGAAAGGGCGCTGCATGCCGGTGCCCGGGGGTATATCATGAAGCAGGAGGCCATGGAAAACGTGGTCACCGCCATTCGCCAGGTACTTGTGGGCAAAATCTATCTCAACGAAAAGGTAAAGGACCAGATTCTTTTCAACCTGGCCGATCGCCCCGCCGGCAACAACCGATCCCCCTTGGATCGCCTTACGGATCGGGAGCTGGAAGTGTTCCGCATGATCGGCAAAGGCTTCTCCACCCGTGAAATTGCCTCCAAACTGCACCTGAGCATCAAAACCATCGGTACCTACCGAGAGCGGATCAAGGAAAAACTCAACCTCAAACATGCCAACGAGCTGGTGCGCCACGCCGTTCACTGGGAAAAAACCGGAGAGGTCCCCGAAGAAGAGCCCCTTCCTTGACCGCAGATTCCGAACTGAAACCGAAAATGGCAATATGGGTATAAAATGGATTACTTTCTCTGCGTTCTCGGTATGGTGATGATCATTGAAGGTGTCCCCTATTTCGCTGCACCGGACCGCATGAAATCGTGGATGGCCATGATTATGGAAATGGCACCGGGGACCCTGCGCCGCTTCGGATTGGTGATGATGGTGGCTGGATTGGCGCTGGTTTACCTGGGGCGACGGTAGATATCATCCCTTCTTGTACAGATAAAAATACTTCATCACCCGCTTCACGTAAGCCTCGGTTTCCGGGATGGGGGGGATGCCCCGATAGAGATCTACCATCCGGGGGCCGGCATTGTAGGCCGCCAGAGCCAAGGGGAGCTGGCCGTCGAATCGCTTGATCAGTGCTTTTAAATAGCGTGCCCCACCCATGATGTTCTGCCAGGGATCGAAGGGGTCGTGGACCTCGAAAGCCTTGAGGTTTTGCGGCATGATCTGCATCAGTCCCAGTGCCCCCTTTTTGGATACGGCCTTGGGGTTGAAGGCCGACTCGGCCCGGATCACCGCTTTGATCAAAGGAAAATCAAGCCCGTGAAGGCCGGCCGCTTCGTCGATATAGCGGTCGAAACGGTTGGCATCCATACCGCCGCCCCGGCGCTTGGGGCGCTCCTTGATGTAAATCCGGTAGTCGCTTGAGGTAGGGGCATTGGTGAAATGCATCACGCCCTGACTGTCGATATACATATAGATATCGGCCAGCGCCGGTGAAGCCAGCAGGACCAGCAGGCAACCGGCGACCCAACCGCCGTGTCGGCGGCGCAGATATGTTCGAATGGCTTCAATCATGGCTTCTCTCGTCAAAGGAAGCAAGGGGTTTGTTTCGCCCGGCTCCCGCTGACGCTTCTATCGGCACAACTTGTGGATTTATAAAGTTTTTTCTTCCTCAAGGCAAGAAAAAAGGTAAAGCACGACGTAGAAACGCCATGCTTGACACGCCCAAGGTTTCCACATATAGAGCGGTTCAACTTTCTCGTCCACCGAAGCAAAATTCCCATTATAAAAGGAGGTGCCATGTCCGTAGAGAACCCCGCTGCCGAGTATTCTTTCCGCCCCAAGGACAGTCTGGTGGGCGCCCAGATGCTGTTTGTCGCCTTCGGCGCCCTGGTCCTGGTTCCCCTGCTCACCGGTCTGAACCCCAATGTCGCCCTGTTCACCGCCGGAGTAGGCACCCTGATCTTCCAGTTCATTACGAAACGCATGGTTCCCATTTTCCTGGCTTCCTCCTTTGCCTTCATTGCGCCGATTATCCACGGGGTCAATACCTGGGGAATTCCCGGCACCATGTGCGGCCTGGTAGCCGCCGGGTTGCTGTATGTGGCCCTGAGCCTCTGTATTAAAATCTTCGGTTCCGGCTTTCTGCACAAACTGCTTCCGCCCGTCGTGGTGGGCCCGGTCATCATGGTCATCGGTCTGGTGCTGGCTCCCGTGGCCGTCAACATGGCCATGGGCCGCACCGGCGACGGCAGCGCCTGGCTGGTCCCCCAGAGCACGGCCATGATCGTGGCCGGCGTGGCCCTGATCGTGACCGTTCTCGCGTCCCTGCTGGGCAAAGGCTGGCTGCGTCTGATCCCCATACTCATCGGCGTCGGCGCCGGCTATGTTGCCGCCCTGATCCTCGATCTCGTCGGCATCTCGGGCACGATCCAATCCGGATTCGATCCGGGGAGCCTGAAGAACTTTACCGGCCCCGCCCTGGTCAGTTTTAAACCGCTGGTGGACGCGCCCTGGTTCGCCGTTCCAGATTTCGTCTTCCCCGAATGGAACCTCCAGGCAATCTTTTTTATCGTTCCGGTAGCCATTGCGCCGGCCATCGAACATTTCGGAGATATCCTGGCCATCGGCAACGTCACCGGCAAAGACTACGTCGAGAATCCGGGAATTCACCGCACCATGATGGGTGACGGTATCGCCACATCCATGGCTTCCTTGCTGGGGGGACCGCCCAACACCACCTACAGTGAGGTAACCGGTGCGGTGACCCTGACCCGTATGTTCAATCCCGGGATTATGACCTGGGCAGCCCTGTTTGCCATTGCCCTGGCCTTTATCGGCAAGATGGGCGCCCTGCTGCAGACCATTCCGGTGCCGGTAATGGGCGGGATCATGCTGCTTTTGTTCGGCGCCATTACGGTGGTGGGCCTCAACACCCTGGTAAAATCCGGGGAAGATCTCACCGAATCCCGCAATCTGACCATTGTCGCCTTGATTTTGGTCTGCGGCATCGGAGGTATGGTGCTCCCCTTCGGGAAATTTACCCTTGGTGGCATCGGCCTTGCCGGTGTGCTGGGGGTTGTTCTCAATCTGATCCTGCCGGCCCAAAATAAGAACTGATCCGACGCTGTCCGTTCATCGTAAAAACGCCCCTCCGGCACCCGTCCGGAAGGGGCGTTTTCATGTTCGGACAGCTAACCGAGCGGCTGTCTTGACACCGCGGCCGGTTTACCCGATGATACGGGAAATGCCTCTATGGACAGATGCCCGGTGCCTTTGGAGTACTTCATGACCAGAGATCTTATCTACCGCAATCGGCAGGATCCGATTGCCCCTTTCGAGTTCAACGCCGCTGTAGCCGATGTCTTCGACGACATGATCCACCGCTCCGTGCCGATGTATGCCGAAATCATCCGCCGGCAGGCCCAAATTATCGAAATCGCTGCTCCCAAAGGAGCGCGAATTTACGATCTGGGATCTTCGACCGGCAATCTGGCACTGGCCCTTTGTGAACGAATGCCTGCCGGCACGTTCGAACTGACGGCCGTTGACACCTCTCAGCCCATGCTCGACATTTCCGCAAAACGCCTGAATGCCATCGACCGGCCGACAGATGTCACCCACGTGAATGCCGACGTTCGCTGCATCGCCATGGAATCGGCCGGTGCCGTGGTGGCCAACTTTACCCTGCAATTCATCCCGCCGGCGGACAGGGATGCGCTTCTGGAAAAAATACACGGGTCATTGGTGCCTGGTGGAATCTTCCTATTTTCGGAAAAAACCATTCACCCGGATCCGGGGTTGGCGGATCTGCAGGTGGATTTTTACTACCGCTTCAAAAAGGAAAACGGATACTCGGAGCTGGAGATCAGCCAGAAGCGCGACGCCCTGGAAAACGTTCTGGTTCCTGAAACCGTTGCTGCCCATCAGGAGCGGTTGCGGCGATGCGGGTTTACCGCTTGCGATCTCTGGCTGAAGTGGTTCAATTTCTGCTCGTGGATCTGCACGCGATGAGCCATCTGGAAGACCTTGGCAACGACCCTGTAATCGGGACTTTCCTGCCGGAGCTGATCCGCCTGGTGGACCGGAAAACGGCAGAGATATCGCAGCAGAACAAAAAGGGCCGGGAACTTGAAGGGGCGCTGGAAGACCTGCCCCGGGCGGAACCGTCTTCCGTAGATGCGAACCGGGATCGGATACGAATCGGCGCTGCCGGCGATCTCGACAAATCCTCTAAAGAAGCCCTTTTCAACGCCCTGTGTCGGCTGAAACCCTGGCGGAAAGGACCCTTTGACGTCTTCGGCGTGGCTCTGGACAGCGAGTGGAACAGCGCCATCAAATGGAACCGGCTGGCCGAACACTTAGGTCCGCAGCGCGGCAAGCGGATCCTGGACATCGGGGCCAGCAATGGCTATTACATGTTCCGCATGGCCGCCCGAAAGCCGGCCCTGATCATTGGGATCGAACCCCATCTCAACTACTACTTCCAGTTCCTGGCCCTGTCTCGCTACCTGACATTTACCAGCCTGTACAACCTGCCCCTGAAACTGGAGGAACTGCCGGCATTGAATGGCTGTTTCGACACGGTGCTTTGCATGGGCATCCTCTATCACCGCCGATCCCCATTGGACACGTTACTGCAAATTCGCGAGCGCATGGTTCCCGGAGGACAGTTAGTGCTGGAAACCCTGGTTCTGGAAGGCGAAAACGAAATGGCCCTGTTTCCCGAAAAGCGCTATGCCAAAATGAAGAATGTCTTCTTCATCCCCACGGTCGCCTGCCTGGGCCACTGGCTGCGGCGAACAGGATTTCAAGATGTGCGCTGCGTGGACATCTCCAAAACCACCATAGAAGAGCAGCGCAAAACAGCATGGATCGACACCCAGAGCCTGGAGGACTTTCTCGATCCCGAAGACCCCGCGAAAACCGTCGAAGGCTACCCTGCGCCGATGCGGGCCATGGTGTTGGCTAACGCCGCAGATTCCTGATGTCGGCCGATTCGCCGCTGGATTGATTTGCCCACGGTCGGCGTTTTTTCAGGCGGTGGGAATTTTTTCAAGGGCCGCTGTAATCGTCCGATGGACCTTGTCCGACAGCGCCTGCACCGACAAATCGGCAAACTGCTCGGGAAAAATGGGGTCCAGCACACGGATGTACATATGCTGCCGGCCGTGAAAATTGAGGCTGTACTTGGGCAGGGCGGCATGGGTGCCGTTGATCGCCACCGGTAGAATCGGCACGCCCATCTTTTTGGCCAGAATGAAGGCCCCCGGTTTAAAGGCTTTGATATCGCCGGTTTTCGAGCGGGTTCCTTCGGGAAACATGAAAATGGAATTGCCCTTGGAAAGGGCCTTCTCGCAATCGGCAAACATCCGGGCGATGCCCGCCTTGTCTCCGCGTTTGAGCTTGATATAGCGGTTCAGCCGCATGTTCCAACCAATGAACGGGAGATTGAACACTTCGGCCTTGGACACCCATTTAAACGGAATGAAAAGGCGGAACGCCACCAGAATGTCCAGTTGGGACTGGTGATTGGAAACGATGACAAAATGACGCTGCCAGGCGGTTTTTCTCCGGCCCTCCACATGAACCGACCAGGCCGGCATGAGCCACAGGTACAAAGAGGCCCAGAAGGAGGAAAACAGGTGCAGCAGCACCAGTCGCCTGTCAAACGCGAAGGTGAGGAGCCATATCAGCAGGGCAACGACAAAAAAGACGGCGGAGGTTAGGCCGATAAAGATCAAAAATAAAATGGAGATCGACCGGTTGATCATAAATGCAGCCTCCAAGAAGGTTTCAGCAGGTTGATAAACGATCCATTTTGAATTTTACGGCCCACCACCCGTTTTTGTCGGACAGGTGAGGCGATAACTGTGCGGCACCGGATTCGGGCACGGGTTGCTTTGCGGTACCCGCACACCCGGTGGCCATGCCGGCAATTCCGAGAAGCAGGAGAAACCATCCAAGCCGGGGCATTGTAATGAATATTTTTGTTCTCATGTTTTTTTCGTTGTTGCCCGATAATCAGAGATGACAGTTGCCCCGGCTGAACTTTGCCGTACGAATCGAGGTCGTTGATATCGTTGGCGATCAAGAATCGAACCGGGTTCGTCCGGAAACCCGGCAAACGGGGTTTGGATGAAAACCGAAAACACGACCAGGAGAATGCCAATTATGAGTGATCGCTACACCGTTATCTTCGACGGCAGAATCATGCCCGGGAAAAATGCGGACATGGTCAAGGAACGCTTGAAATCGGCGTTGAAGACCGATGACCAGGGGCTCGCCAGACTATTCACCGGCGATCCCGTGGCCGTGCGCAAGTCCACGGACAAGGCAACCGCCGAAAAGTACAAAAAGGTGTTCACCGCCGCCGGGGCCTTTTGTGAAATCCGCAAAGACGAGCCACCCGGAACCCCAAGACCAGAAACGCAGGCCAGCGCACCGGCTCCACCGGAGCCGGCCGACCCGCCGCCGGCGCCACCCGCTTCCCAAGTGAAGACGCACTATACCACGACATCGGACGGAGGAAAAATGGTAATCACGAATATCGAGACGGTTCCCGGCAGGACGGTAACGGAACATTTCGGTCTGGTTTCAGGCAGCACCATCCGGGCCAAGCACATCGGCCGCGATTTCATGGCCGGTTTGAAAAACCTGGTGGGCGGCGAACTCAAAGGCTATACCCAACTGCTTCAGGAGTCCCGCCAGCAAGCCATGGACCGTATGGTCGAAGAAGCCCGCCTTATGGGCGCCAATGCCATCGTCAATGTCCGCTTCTCCACCTCTTCCGTGGCCCAGGGGGCGGCCGAGCTTTACGCTTACGGCACCGCGGTCAGGGTGCAATAGGAGAGGGGCCATGATTGACCTGATTATTTTTCTGACACTGCTGGCTTTAGGATACGGTGCCGGCACCTGGGCCGAAAAACGGCACTACCGCTCCATTGCCCAACGCGAAGAAGCCACCATCAACCTGCCCGCCGTCACGTTGAAATCCGTGTCCGTCCCGGAAGACAAGATACGGGCCAGTCAGTTGGTTTACGGCAGCGCGGTAATTTCGGTGGATTACTTCAAACGTATCCTGGCCGGTCTGCGCAATATTTTCGGAGGGAAGGTCAAATCCTACGAGAGCTTGGTGGACCGGGCCCGTCGGGAGGCGCTGCTGCGCATGAAGGAGATGGCCGGGGACGCCACGGTGATCGTCAACGTCCGCATCGAGACGTCCGCCATCGGCAAGCAATCCAGACGCAAGAATATCGGCTGTCTGGAAGCCGTGGCCTACGGAACGGCGCTGACCGTGGAGAAGTAGGTGAAGTTTACCGCCCGGCGCATCCCGACCAACGTCAACGTTTCGGGCACCCATCCGCTCAAGGAGTTTGCCATTCTGGCCGGGGGTCTGCTGGCCATCGCCGTTGGCCTTTATCTGGCTCTGGGCCTGGCCGTGGATCTGATCGTTCCCCGGATCTCCATGAATCTGGAAAAAAAGTTGGCCGGGGCCTTCGTGGGACGGTTGGCGGAATCGGACCAGGCTACAGACGCCACGCGAAGCGTTCAGGCCATAGTGGACAGGCTGCAAGCCCGGTGTGCCCTTTTGCCGTACACCATTACCGTCCACGTCCAGGAGGCCGACGCCGTCAATGCCGCGGCCCTGCCCGGCGGTCACATGCTGGTCTTCACCGGCTTGCTGAAAAAAATGACTTCGGAAAATGAACTGGCGTTTGTTCTGGCCCATGAGTTGGGCCATTTCGCCCATCGAGACCACTTGCGGGGGCTGGGGCGGGCCCTGGTGCTGCTGACCGTCTCCACCGTGCTGCTGGGCGCGGACAACGACATCAACGGCATGATCGGTCAGGGCATGCAGCTCACCGAATTGAATTTTTCGCGAAACCAGGAAACCCGGGCCGACGAATTTGCCCTGGAAACCCTGGCCTGCCATTACGGCCATGTGACAGGCGCCACGGATTTTTTCGCTAAGATTCCCGCCGAAGCAGATCCGGGCCGTTTCGGCCACTATTTCGCCTCTCACCCGGAAAACCGTCGGCGCATCGAGCATCTGAAAACGATGGCCCTTCAACGCGGTTACCCCTCCGGCGAATTACGCCCCCTGCCGGCGGACCTGGAGGAATTAGACACACCCTCCCCGCAGTTAAACGGGGGAATGGGATTGAATCAAACCCCGGTAAAAAACATCGTCTTCGCAGTGAGCCAGTCCGTCCTCTACATGAATCAAACCTTTTCGCGCTAATTTGGCCAGTGATATATCGATGCTCTGAAAGTCATCGCTGCCGGCCTGCATCTGGGATCGGACCTGGTGCGTCTTTGCGTCCCGGACAAATCCTTTCATCCGTTGGCTGTTGACAAAATATTCCAGGGCCAGAATTCGTCCTTTGCCGTCTTTCCGGGGCACCAGACGTTGTGCGAAAGAAACGAGCAGCGACTCGGCCAGCGTGAGACGAATCAGGTTCTGCTCGTAAGGATCGAACATGTTGACGACCCGCTCGACAATCGAGGTGGAGTTGTCCGAGTGGACGGTGGACAGAACCAGATGGCCCGAATTGGCGGCTTGAAGAGCGATGCGGAAGGTTTCCTTGTCCCGCATCTCGCCGACCACGATAACATCCGGTGCCTGCCGCAAAACATGGCGCATGCCCTGGGCAAAAGAGTTCACGTCGCGTCCGATTTCACGCTGGCTGATGTTGCTTTTTTTATGCTTGTGCAGGTACTCCACCGGGTCTTCAAGGGTAATGATGTTGCACCCCCGTTGACTGTTGATGATATCCACCAGGGCCGACAAGGTGGTCGTTTTTCCGTGGCCCGCGGGGCTGGAAACCAAAATCAATCCTTGGGGACGCAAGGCAAAACGAGCGACCCATTCGGGCAGATTCAACCGGTCCAGTGGGGGAATTTCGTCCATGATCCGACGCAGGGCGATCGCCACGGAGTTGCGCTGATGGAACAAAGCGACCCGGAACCTCCCGATACCCGGGTAGGTGGTCGAAAATTCGTAGTCCGTTTTTTCCGAAAAAACGGCCCATTTCTCATCGGAGAGCAACTCCCGGGCATAGCTCATACAATCTTCGGGCGTAAGCGCTGGGATAGCCAACCGTTTCAATGTGTTGGCAACTTTTATGGATGGAGGCGAGCCCGCTGTAAAAATCATATCGTAGGCGTCGGTCTTTTTTAGATAGCGCAACAACGACACGATCTGGGGCGACTTCTCTCCCTTTTCCATCTCCACTAGTTCCGAAAGCGCCTCGCCCTGCAAGCCCGTTCCCGGATTGGTACGAATGCTTCGGATCGCAGTTTCGATCATGAAAGCGGGCATCACTACGGGTTTGATTTTCTTGCCCAGCGAAAACTCCAATTCGCTGATGGTGGCAAAATCCTGTGGATTGATCATACCCAGGACCAGGGTCTGGTTGGTGAGTTCAAGGGGCAGCACCTTCAGGGCGCTTATTTTTTCGAACGGCACCAGTTGAAGCACATCTTCACTGATATTGCGCTCGTACAGGTTGACACCCGGAACGCCAAATTTTCTACTCAGCAGATCCAGCAGGTCTTCCAGGTGGATGAATCCCATTTCGATGAGAATCGATCCCAGTTGCCCGCCAGCCTGGGTCTGCCGCCGAAGTACCTGTTGAAGCTGTTCTGTGTTGATCAATCCATTGCTGATCAACTCTTCGCCGATTCTCCGCTTTTTCGCTTCCTGGGAGTTATTGGGATGTGAATGATCTGCCATAGGTGTGCACTCCTTTTCTTTTTTAAGCGTGAAACAGCAATTCAACCGGCAAGATGGCATGGGCTTTTGTCAACGGCTGTTGATGTAAACCGAATATGCTTTAAAATCAATAACTGAGAATAGAAATGACCGTTTGTATTACGAGTTTTCAGCTTTTCTTGGCGCTTTTTTCGTTGTTGTATGGGTCGTATTGACCATAATCGATTTGCCTTGCTCATGGTCGGTAAAGATGATATTCGGGTCGGCCGGTTTGCCAATCGTTTATCCTCTCCAAAATGGAGGAACCGCAATGACGGCAATTCTTTTAATGTATATTTTCGTCGGGGCCATTGCCGGTGTTCTGGCCGGACTGCTGGGAATCGGCGGCGGCTTGGTCATCGTGCCCATGCTGGTGTTCTGCTTCGTTCGCCAGGGCATCCCCGAGGCCATGATCATGCACCTGGCGTTAGGTACTTCACTGGCCAGCATCATGTTCACCGCCGTGTCCAGCTTTCGCGCCCACCACAAACGCGGGGCGGTGCACTGGGATGTGGTGCGCAAAATCGTTATCGGCATCTTCGCGGGAACCTTTATCGGGAGCTATATCGCCGCCCAGTTGTCCACTCGGTTCCTGAAGGGGTTTTTCGTCGTGTTCCTCTATTACGTGGCCGTTCAGATGCTGACCGGTAAAAAACCCAAGCCGACACGCCAGATTCCCGGACGCACGGCCATGTTCGGTGTGGGCAATATCATCGGCGTGGTGTCAAGCCTGGTGGGAATCGGGGGCGGAACCCTTTCGGTACCGTTCATGATCTGGTGCAACATGCCGGTCCACCACGCCATCGGTACTTCGGCCGCCATCGGATTTCCCATCGCCATCGCCGGCACCATCGGCTACATTGTCAACGGCTGGTCGATCTCGGGGCTCCCCGAGTATTCTTTGGGATACATATACCTGCCGGCACTGGTGGGCATCGTGGTTACCAGCGTGCTGACCGCTCCTTTGGGCGTACGCCTGGCTCATAGTCTGCCAGTGGACCGCCTGAAACGGGTTTTTTCCGTGCTGCTGCTGGTGGTTGGCACCCGCATGCTGATCAGCATCATATAGCCATGTTTCAATCATATGCTCAAATTATTGATTTCAGGCCGGATATCTTTTGCAGCAACGGTGGCCGCAGCCCGAAATATTCTTGACAAAAACACCGTTCCCGCATAGTTACTTCTACTTGGTGTTTCCATCCCTTCCAGGCTATTCATCTGTGTATACAGATTGCGAAAATCACATTATCGAAAGGAGAAAGAACACATGTCCAATCTTATCCCCCCCCATGGCGGCAAGGGCCTCACTGTCTGTCTGCTCGAAGGCGCTGAACTGGAAGCTGAAAAGAAAAAAGCCGAAGGTCTCAAGAAAGTAGAGATCTCCCCGCGCGTCAAGGGTGACCTGATCATGATCGGCATCGGCGGCTTCAGCCCACTGACCGGTTTCATGACCAAAGCCGATTGGAAAGGCGTTTGCGAAAACTTCCTGACCGCCGACGGCACCTTTTGGCCGGTTCCGGTGTGCCTTGATGTCACCAAAGAAGATGCCGACGCCATTGCCGACGGTGACGAAATCGCCCTTTACGATCCCAAAGGCGACGAAATCATGGCCACCATGAAGGTCACCGAAAAATTCGAGTTGACCGATGCCGACAAAAAATGGGAATGCGAGAAGGTCTTCATGGGTGAAGGCACCCCGACGGCCGAGGAGTTCTGGAAGATCGCCGAAGAGGATCACCCCGGCGTCCAGATGGTCATGAATCAGAAACCGGTCAACCTGGCCGGCCCGGTCAAAGTCCTCAGCGAAGGCAACTACCCGACCAAATACGCCGGCGTCTACCATCGTCCGGCCGAATCCCGCAAGCTGTTCGAAGAACGCGGCTGGAGCGAAGTGGCCGCCCTGCAGTTGCGCAACCCCATGCACCGCAGCCATGAATACCTGTGCAAGATCGCCGTGGAAGTTTGCGACGGCGTCTACATCCACAGCCTGGTGGGAAACCTGAAACCGGGCGACATTCCCGCCGAAGTCCGCGTGGAGTGCATTGACGCCCTGGTGAAAAACTACTTCGTCGAGAAGAACGTCATTCAGGGCGGCTACCCGCTGGATATGCGCTACGCAGGTCCTCGTGAAGGCCTTTTGCACGCTGCCTTCCGCCAGAACTACGGCTGCTCCAAGATGATCATCGGTCGCGACCACGCCGGTGTGGGTGACTTCTACGGCATGTTCGAAGCCCAAACCATCTTCGACAAAATCCCGACCCCCGAGGGCGGCAAGGGCCTGCTCTGCCAGCCGTTGAAGATCGACTGGACCTTCTACTGCTATAAGTGCGACGGCATGGCCTCCCTGCGGACCTGCCCGCATGCCAAGGAAGACCGCGTGCTGCTCTCCGGCACCATGCTGCGCAAGATGCTCTCCGAAGGCGGCGAACTGCCCGATCACTTTGGCCGCGATGAAGTTGTTGCCATTCTGCGTAAATACTACGAAGGCCTCACCGAAAAAGTGGAGATCAAGACCCACAAAGCAGCCACCGGCAATTAATCGTCGATATCTGCTTGCTGTACAAACATTAGAAAGCGGGTCGCGCCTTGGGTGCGGCCCGCTTTTTTTTATGGGCTCAATCCCGCCTGACCCGCATAAACGACGCAAATCTCGGCACACCGTTTCGGGTGAAGCCTTGGTATTTAAAGGTAACCGATGCTCCGATGGGCGGTGGGGCCTTGCGCTGGGCCATGGTAAACCCGGTGCCGAGCTTGAATTGGATGCCGTTTTCCAGCCGAAGAGTTAGACTTCCCATGATGCCCTCGAACTTTCCTTTTCCGGGGTTGTGGGCGATCACGGTCCCTTCCATGTCGCTGAAATGCTTTACCTTTAACACATGAGCACTGCGGCCGGCCTCAAAAGCAAGGGTCGGATCTTTAACCACAACACCCTCTCCGCCCATGGATTCGATACTTTCAAGAAAAGCATCCAGGTGATCCGTTCCCTGACACTCAATCTGATTGATGACACGGACATGGGTTGCCGGGTGGGCAAAAAACCATTGGCCGGCTTTGTCCAGGCGGGTCGGAAAATCACCGTCCGCCCCCGGAACTTCGAAGATGTTGTAAGTAATTTCCCGCCAGTTCTTTGAAGGGATCTCATCTAAAACGGTCCGTTGAACAAAAGCAAAATCGTTTCTTTTGCGCCAAAGTTCTCCGTCCAACGCAAAGGCCGGGAAGTTTTCGGTGAACCAAGGAGGTGTGTGAATCACCCGGCCCTGGCGGGTAAGCAGCAGTTTTCCGTTCCAGTAGCCGCGAATACCGTCCAGCTTTTCGCTCATCAGCCAGCCGTAAACATCCTGGCTGCCCTTATAGGTGTTTGCATGCTGCAGCAACGGTGGACCGGCAGATAGTATCGAGGGCAAACAGCCCACCATGGCCAAGGCGGTGATTGCGGCGCGAATGAACGATGCATACATACAATCCCTCCCTTACAATATCATTAAGAGGAAAATATTGTCATGCTTCGTTATCGTATGAAAAGAATGATCTCACGGCAAGTCCAGGAAGTGTCGCCCCTTAAAGAATAAAAAAACTCCGGCTTTCACGAAATAAACGTGAAAGCCGGAGTTTTTCTGGTAGGCGCGATTGGATTTGAACCAACGACCTCTTCCGTGTCAGGGAGGGTGTGTAACGTTACACACCCTCCTAACTTCATTGAATAAAATCAAATTTTAGCTTTAGCTCCATATAAACAATATAATGAAAATCGCCTGAAAAAATCTATTTTTGTCACATTCAGTCACAAAAGAAAGTCATGACGAATAACTATAGACCAAAAGCGGAACCGATGGAGAACAACGATATCTATTTATAACTAAGCTTTCCCTTTTCAAATACATAGTTTCCGTTGCCGGTTGTTGAATAGGATAGAACGACGATCTTCTTCAAAACAGTATCAAAACTTTTTGCTTCGGCAATTTTTTGCCTCAGTTCTTTCGAAAGAGAGAGAAGCGCTTCAAATTGTTCTTCGTATAACCCCACTGTAGAATCAGCTCCTGCGGAAAGGGCCTTGAGGCGGGCATTGAAATTTTCATAGGATGTAACAAGAACGAAATGTGCAAATACAAGGTCCTTATCAAATTCAAAATTAAAAACCCTGTTCACGACAGCATTTAAGGCGCTGTAATAATATAAAAATTTTCTTTTATCTTCAGTGCTCTCCATCTTTGAAATAGCATAATCGAACTCATCTATGATCAACTGCCGAAATTCATCCTTAACACTCATGAAAACCTCCGGTTAGGGCAGAAAAGTCTGATATCAACCTTCTATAAAATCAAATGCCTGGGCGAAACCTGAACTTACTGTCGAATAAGTCCCTTGAAATTCCGTCCCAGGAGTGAGGCCTGTCACGCACACTAGACTATTGTCATCACTCGCTGAAACAACAGTGCCGAAAAAATCGCCAACGACATGTTCAACTTTGATTTGTTTCCTCTCAAGATTTATTTGAACCTCAAGATTCAACGCATCTGCCAAAGACATTAATTTTTTTATGGTAAAATTTGATTCTCCGTTCAAAAGTTTTGTGACAGCAGCTGGTGAAACACCAAGCTTTTTCGCCAGCATTGACCTTGTCATACCCTCATTTTTCAACTGCTCACGGAGGGTCTCAGTTATAGATAGCAACAAAGACTCAATCTTGTAATCAAGGGTCTTTTGGATGGACTTACGTTTAGATTTGAACCAGCTTTCGGTATCCATGCGCTCCCCCAAGTCTATATTTTTATGATTCGCAAATTTTTTGAATCATTTAAAATTTTTAGTGTTTTCTGTTTCTCTCGTCTCAATTGGGTCGGCTTTGGCTTTGGGAACCCGCGTGTTAGGATTAAAGAATTTTTCAGAAAATTAGTTCCAAAAAAACATAGAATACGGCTACCGCCATTTGTTTTTAGCTCATAGACTTTATCGCCAATATGTCGGAACTTTTTAGTATTTTTTGGAGGGCCATATTCAATAATCCTATCAAACAAAGCAAAAAAGTGCGCTTGCTCCTGCTCTTCAATGGAATCTATAAAATCTCGAACCTGGACACTTCCATTTTGAACGACAGCAAAAAGTCTATATTGCCTTCCTGCAAGTAGCCTTACTATATCCATACATTTAACCTATAGGTTAAAATGTCAAGGGATGCAAAGACTCTGATCACACCCCGATGGCTTCCTTATACAATATGTGGTGTATTTCGTGTCACCTGTATTCTAAAGGGTCTCTATTTTTTTTATAGAGAGTCGGAAAAATGACAATATATCGCACCTTCAAGGTGCTTATGGACCGCCACTGGTGGCAATCTGGAAACCTTCTTTAGATGCGATATCTCTTAGCGGAAATCGATCTAAACAGTTGATTTGGAGATTTAAAATAGGCGTGAACGCTGTTTTTGTAGCTTGATAAGCGAACTGTGTCAATGGGCATTGGTCCACAAAAAATTCGAAGAAGTACTTTTTTGTGGTTTTAGCTATTGACGTATGATAAAAATAATATTATACCATGCACCATGATTCATGGTTCGTATTAAAGGGGGGAAATTATGGAAATTAACCACAGGGACGTTTTAAGAATTTACAGGCAATTAAATGGTCGCACGCTGATCAGTTGGATTGAAAAGGGACTGTTTAAACCGCTTTACGAACCCGAAAACAGAGGCGGGAAGCGTTCGTATTCTTATCAAAATCTCGTGGAAATTGGAATCATCAAAGAACTATCTCTTCTGGGGTTCCCAATAAAGCGGATCAAAGTTGTAATGGAACACGATTCAATTCGAAATCGTATTAATTCAGAGGATTACGACTTTTTTTTGTTAATTTCTATTAATAACGTAAACATTCTCAACGCTGAGAGCATGAAAAAAGTTGGCACCACATCTTTCATGCCATTGGTCCAAGACGTTCCTGCAGAAAAAGTCGACTCAGGGGTGGTGCTGAGCGGGCATAGAGGCGTTTGGGTAGATGTTAGATCGATCCGCCAATTAGTTGATGAGGATCTCGGCTAAAAAATTTTAAGCACAACGATGAATCATGATTCATCATACAAGGAGGTACGATGTCACCAAACCTCAAATTGAAAAGTGAAATCCTTTACAGATTTGGCTCCCAGTGCAAATTCGCGAAAGAAGTCGGTGAAAGTGAATTGCTTATCAGCCAGGTCATCCATGGGCGGCGAAAGTTGAAACGTGACCAAGCTGAGGCTTGGGAAAAAGCTCTCGGCTGCGGGATCGACGTTTTCGAACCTGCGATCAAGGAGGCCCCGCAGTGCAGCAACTGCTGACAGCAAAGGACGTGGCCGGTTTGCTCCAGTGCAGTGTGCCTCTGGTCTATAAAATGACCACGGACGGTCGGCTTGCATGCATCCGGATTCCTTGCCCTGGTACTGGCACCTCCAAGCCAAGGTCTCTAAAGCGATTCCGGCCATCTGATGTTCAATCCCTCATCGATGATCATCTCACGATCACTGAACAGGTAAAATAGCATCCATGCTGCCATTCATTCAGATGATGCGATCGGAGGAGACTCGGGAGTTATTGCAGCGGCCCAATGAGTTCATGCTGCTTGCCTTGATTGCATACCGGGCAAAAAGAACGAACGGATTTTCTGCCCACAACCTTGAAATTGGAGAGGCATTAATCGGCGACCACAAATCATGCGGGCTGACAAGGCAGAAATATCGGTCTGCACTGAACAACCTCAGAGCATGGCAGTTTATAACCACCAAGACAACCAACAAAGGAACTATTGCAAAGATAATAAATTCAAACGTTTTTAACGTTAATTGTGAAATCGTCAACCATCAAGACAACCAGAAAATATCCATCGAGCAACCATTAAATAACCATCAAACAACCACTAACAATAATGATAAGAAAGAAAAGAAGGGAAAAAATGAAAGAGATACTCTGTCGAGTATCTCTCGTTGCCCTTATCAAAAGATCACTCAGATTTTTTCTGACCTCCTGCCTGAATTACCAACTCCAAATCTCGACAACAATCTCAAGAAACAAATCCGCTCAAGATGGAAAGAGCATCCCGATCTTGAATGGTGGCGGTGGTATTTTGCCGGCGTTTCTGGATGTGACTTTCTTATGGGCCGCAAAAGCGACTGGCACGCAACCCTTCACTGGCTTACCGGGCCCCAAAACATGAGCAAAGTCCTAAATGGACAATATCTGAATCGGAAACCCATGGACGCAAACCAGGCCGCTGGCCAGGAATTCGTACGCGAGGTGCGAAATGGATAAAACAGACGCCGAACGCTTTCGTAATTTAATGCTGGGTATGGCTGATAATTTTCGAGACTCTCTCAGCAAAGAAGGCATGCGCCTGCGCTTTGAAATGCTACGCCCCTATTCCATCGAACAGGTTGAACGTGCCGGCATAGAAATCATGTGTTCCAGGAAATACAACAAAATGCCTCCTGTAGCAGAATTCATTGAAGCCATTGAGGGGGCAGCTCTTTCCTTGGAAACAAAAGCTAATCATCAATGGAATACCCTCATGGAGCAAGTGAGGTCCGTTGGCTGGTACGGGACGCCATCCATTGAGGATCCGATCACACGAAAATTGATGACTGGCCGCTTTTCGATGGCCAGCCTTTGTGAGGCCACACCGCGGGAACTGAGCTTTTTGCGACGTGACTTTCTGGCCGCCTATTTAGCGGAGGAATCGATGGGTGAAGTAAAATTGATAACCGATGGCACAAACGGCAAAAAAGTCAAAAAGTTAGCTGCCGGAATTTTCAAGAATGTCAGTTAACACTTTCAACGCCGCACATGCTGCGTGCGGTTGGTGCAAAATGATGATTTTGAGCCGGCCAGGTGCCCACAACCGAAACCAATTTGGCCGAGCGACAAATCCAAGAGCAGGGTTCGTTTGGCCGATACCGGGAGCTGCCCGGTGCTCATGCCAACCGGGTTGCTCACAACATCATCGGAGGATAAATGGCCGAATACGACACCTCAAGACTCGGAAGCGACCCTCAAAACGGCGCGCTCTACATTCCGCCCGAAGAACGCAGACCCGATGCCACCGCCGACCGCATCGCCGGCCGGTTTTTCCAGACCGTGAAAAGCGCACCCGCACGAGCTGCCGCAGCGCATCGCAACCGCATCGAGGCCATGGACAGCGGCGACATGGCCAGTCGTGTGCGTACCGTAGGCGACCGCATGACCTGGGCGCAACGCACCCGGGCGGCCATGCACGGCGAAACCGCTCCGGATTTTATCGAAGAGGCCGGGCTCGTCAAGGTGCAGGCCCGCAAAACGGCGCTGATCGATGAGGGCTATCACCCGGACGCGGCCGAGCAGATGGCCATGGTTGAGCACGTCGAGGAGCGCAAGCAGGAGATGGCCGACGACATGCGGGCCGTCGAGCGCGAATTTGCCATGCCGCCGGAATACCGCAAAAGCTCCGGTTTCCTCGAGGACGTGGCCGGCGGGCTGGGTACAAGTCTCGTATCTCTGCCGGCTTATGCAGTTCATCCTCTGGTGGGTGCCGCTGTTACCTTCGATCAGATCGGGGGCGCCAAGGTTCAGGAGCTGGAAAGCCTCGGAATCAATGACCCTGAATCGGTGCTCAAATCCGCCCGTTTATCCGCGGCCGTTCAGACCCCCTTGGAGGCGGTCAGCAACCTCTTTATCATTTCCCGCATCCTGAAGCCGACCAACAAGTGGACATCGGCGCTCGTCGGTGTGGCTCAATCCATGATCGGCGAAGGCGCCACTGAGTTCGTGCAGCAGTACCCGGACGAGTTTGCGACCATGATGGCGCTCAATCCCGATCTTAACAGCCGGGAGCTTTTCAACGAGTTCATGGACCGGATTCCCGAGACCACGGCCTCGGCCGCCTATGCCGGGCTGGTGGGCGCCTTTTCCGGCGGGATCACAACCGGGGCCGGGATCAGCTCCATGACGGTCATCGACCGGCTCACGACGCCACGGCAAAAAACGCTCAATGCCGTGAAATTGGAGCGTTTAACCCGGCTCACGAACAAGGCCGAAACCGGAGAGCTCAACCAGCAGGAATTCAACGAACTGAAAAGCATGATCGGGGCTCGGGGCGTTGATCTATCCGTAGAGGAGGCCATTGCCGACATCCGCCAGCGCGTCGATATCAAGGCGCCCATCCAGTCGGAGAACCGGGACCGGATCGTCGCGTCGTTGGGCAAGGCTTACGATCCACATCAGGCCGAGGCCGTTCAAAACGTTTTCGACGGCACGGCCCGGGCATGGGCTCGACGCAATGACAAAACGCCGGCGCAATTTTATGAGGAGGTGCTCAGCGGCTTCGAGCAGGGGCAGGCCTCCGCGTTTATTCCATCCAAAGCATCGGTTTTTTTCCAGGGCAAGGGACCGCAGACCCTCCGCGGACGGATCAAAAAAGAAGGCGGCATCAATTTTCTGAATTTCAAGGGCGAGCTCAAAGAGCTGCCCGTTGCCGTCAAATTCCTCTCTAAAAAATCAGGCGTGCCCATCGATTTGATCGAACGCACGTTACGCGATGAGGGCTGGCTCGACGAGGGTGAAAATCTGCTCGAGGTCCTGCGCGATCCCGAAAACCTGAAACGCGGTAAGCTGGGTACCGAGGCTCAGACGGAGGCTCAAAAGCAGGCCCAAGAGGCTCAACAGTGGGAATACGACCCGGAGGAACCGCCGCCGGGCGATTTTCAAACGATGAAAGCCCAGGACCTGCCCGAGGGTGAAAAGGTCACCATCATCGACGGCAATGGCCGGGACGGTTGGGACGTTTACGAAGTTGTGGACAAAGACCCGTTTGGCGTTACCCTGCAGGACGGTCGAACTGTCGAACTGTCGCCGCTGGATCAGGTTGACGTTCTTCTTGCCGGCGATATCCCAGTCGGCAATCCGGATCCGAACGCGCCACGGGGAGCCGTTGAGAATCTGCTCGACGCGGCCCCCAATATTATTCACGCATTCGAGGCGGCCGATCCGTCAACGCCTATCCATGAGCTGGGACACGTCATAACTGCGATGCTAGCCAGAGAGCAAGGTGATGACTATTCGATCCTGGCCGAATTTGCCGGTGTTGATGCCGAGCGTGCCGGATCAGGCCTGCAGGCGTGGACGGAGCAAGAGATCGAAAAGACGGCCCGAGCATTCGAGGCCTACGTCATGGAGGGCCGGGCGCCCACGCTCAAGCTGCGTGAGGTGTTTGCCCGTATGAAGGCCTGGCTCATTGACATTTATAAGTCGGTCGTGTCCCTGGACGTTGAGCTCAATGACGAGGTGCGCGAAGTCTTTGACCGGGCCGTTGCCGTCGATTTCGAGCGCCAGGCGGACCCGCTGCTTGACGTCGGCGAATGGCTCAGAGTGGAAAACCTTGACGATGCCGCCGGCTTTGACCTGTCCACGGCCACAATCCAGGACATCGAACATGAGGCGGTGCGCCGGGTGGTGAAAAAGGCCTCGGCACAGCGCAAGCGGGAGGCATCGAGGATTCGCAAAGAGCTCAAACAGGCCGCCGTCGATGATGTCGACGCGTATCATGTCCGCAAAACTATCGATAGCATCCGCGTTGCAAAAGGCTTCGATCACGACATTATGTACAATCTTTTCGACGCCGAAACCGTGGAACAATTCAACCGGCGCCTGCCGGGCATGGTCAACCGCGACGGTGTTGACCCGGTGCTCTTTGCCGCGGCACATGGATACCGCAACCTGGAGACCCTGCTTGACGATGTAATCAACGCACCCAAACGCCAGCGGGCTATCGAAAAGCGGTACCGTGATCTTGTCACCGAGTACGAAAAAGGCACCGAGCGCGATAATTCCGAAATCATGGCCGAGGTCCTGGCCGAGCAGGTGCGCATGCTCAACGATGCCGCCGGCAGAGAGCCGGCCATGGGCACAAAGGCCGTTGTGCGGCAGGCCACCGGGCAAGTCACCGACAAAGAGCTCATTGAGCTGCGCAAACGGTTCAAGCGTGACGAGCAGATCGCCCGGCGGGCTTTTTCCGCCGGAAAAAAGGAGGCGGCCGCCAAGCTCAAAGAGGCTCAAAAGATCAGGATCGAGCGCATCCGGAACGTCCACAGGGCAAAAGAGCTGCGCGAAAAAACGCATCGACGCATCAAACGTTATTGGCGCATGCAGACGATCCCGCTCGAATACCGTGAGCAGATCATCCACTTGAGCGCCGAATACTATACCATCCCGCAGACCCTGCAGGTTTCTCCCGATCGATCCCTGGAAGAATTTCTGCAGCTCAAGTCCGAGTCCGAGCCCTATATGGTGCAGAGCATCATGAGCGCCCACGCCGCCCGACCTGTCCAGCAGCGCAACCCGAAAACCGGCTACCGCATGCCGATGAGCACCGAGGAACTGACCGACATTGCCGACCTGATCGACATGCTGGCGTACATGGGCAAAACCGAGGGCGCCTTGATAGAAGCCGGCAAGAAAATGGATTTCAACGCCGCGGTCTCGGAAATGATCACCGCCGGCTACGAGTCCCACAAGATGGAGCGCCAGGCCCCGGACGGCCCGGTCCGTCGAGACGAAAAGACCCGGCTGGACAAGATCAAGGACATCCCCGCCGGCATCGATGCAGAGTTGAGAAAAATTGAGTTCCTGCTCCAGGAGCTCGACGGCTGGGAGGAAATGGGGCCGAACTGGCGTTACATCTTCCGGGGGATCACCAGGGGGGAGGAAAAGCGCCTGCAGATGTCCGAGATGGTCTCCAAGCGCCTGGCCGAAATCTTCGCCGGCCGTGCCCGCAATTGGGCAAAGAAGCGCTACACCCTGAGTGACGGCCTCCAGGTGACGAAACAAGAGGCGTTTATGATCGCGCTCAACTCTGGCAATGCCGGCAACCTGTCCGCGCTGATTGGAGGCAATGGATATGATAGCGTCCAAATTGATGAATGTATCCACCAGGTGCTCGATCAATCCGAAAGAAAGATGGTCAATGACCTATGGAACCTGGCCGATGAAATGTACCCCCACCTTGCCGAGGTCCACCAGCAACTCACGGGCGCCCGCCTGCCGAAAGTCGAGGGCCGTTATTGGCCTTTGATATTTGATCCGAAATTGAGCGTCAAGGCCGGCATTTTCAAATCCGAGAAAGAGGCCCGGGACCTGTTCACCTCTCCCTACGGAAGCGCCCACGTCGAGGCCGGCCACCGCAAGGCCCGCAAGGGCGGGAAAATGCCGGTCTATCTGGAGATCAACGCCATATCGCATCATTTCTCAAACGTGATCAACGACATCAGTTACCAGGTGCCCATCCGGAACGCGCAGAAAATTTTTATGAGCCCGGCCTATCGCGAAATGGTCAACACGGTGCTGGGTGAACAGTATTTCGGGCAGCTGATCCCATGGCTGCAGTTTGTCGCCCGCCCGGGCATGAATATCCGCTGGAGCCAGATGGAGCGCATGGCCATTTCGCTCAAGCGGAACGCCACCGTTGTCGGTCTCGGCGCCAACCTGGTCACCAGTGCCAAACAATTCATGAGCTACACACAGACCATTGACGAGGTTGGCGAAGCTCAGGCAGCCAGCGCCCTGGCCAAATTCATCAGCAACCCGCGAAAGTGGATCCAGTTTGCCAATCAGCACAGCTCACTCATGAAAAACCGGCGGAAATCCTGGGACCGCGAACTCGCAGACATGGCCCGGCTCTTCGACAAGGATCTACTCGGCCGATCTGAGGGCATTCGGGATGCGCTTTTTTTTACAATCGGCTGTATCGATCAACTGGCCACTTACCCGACCTGGCTGGCCGGATACCGCAAAGCGATCAGAGACGGCCGGGAGCATGCCGAGGCGGTCGAGGTTGCCGACAGGACCGTCCGGCGGACCCAGCCCATGGGCTCGCCCAAGGATCTGGCCAACATTCAAAACGGCACGGTGTTCAAGAAACTGATTACGATGTTCTACACCTTCTTCAGCAGCTTCTACAACCGATTCACCGAAACCCGCCGGAAGCATAAGCTTGGCAAAATCAACGCGATGCAGGCCTTCCGTTCCTATATGTGGATATGGGTAATCCCCTCGGCCGTTCCCGCCATGGTCGGTTCTCTCTTCTGGAAAAAAGAGATTCCCGAGTGGTCTGAATTGGTCAAGGAATCGATTCTCTATTTGGCTGGCGGAATTCCTATTGTGCGCGACCTGGCGGACCCCGTTGTTTCCCGGCTCACAGGCAGCCGATCTTTTGGCTACACGCTCACGCCTGTTGAAGGTGCCGGAACGGCCGTTGCCAACCTGGCTGCCGATGTCGGGCGGATGGTTGACGCAGAGCGAAGGGTGGAGCTGGAGCAACTGCTCAAGCACGGCGTGACGACGGCCGGTTATGTAAGCGGCGTGGTCCCGGCCGTCCAAATCAATAGAGGTTTGGACGGCCTCTTCGACATACTCGAGGGGAAAACCGAAAACCCGGCCCGGCTGATATTCCGGGCCCCTGCGGACGTCAAGAAGGCTCCGCGATTTTAAGAAATGGAGGTGTCATATGTGCGGTGGATCTGGTGGTGGTGATGGCGGCGCGGGCCAAGGTTCTCACGGTGGTATGGCCGGAGAAGCCGACGTTTCCGGACTGGCTGCAGGCGAGGCGGCGGCAGCAAGTGGTTTGGGCCAGGGCGGTTTCGGTGGGCTCGGTATCGGCAACCCGGGTTCATACGGTGGACAGGACACCGTCGGCGCACCCGGGGCAACTGGTGGTGCCGGCACCACGTCTGGTGGAGAGGCTGACGTTGCCGGGTTGGCTGCAGCCGAAGCGGCCAGCAAAGCAGCGGCAAAAGCGGCCGCAGGAGAAGCCCTGACCGACGCAGATATCAGTGCAATGGTTACGGTCACGCAGGACGCCAACCTTGCAAAAAGCCTGACCGCTGAAACGCTGGCGCAAAGCTATATGTCCACGTCCAAAGCCTCGGACGTCGATAAATCCGAACTGGCCGACAACTACCTGGCCGCACTCGTTGCCCGAGGAGATATCAGCGAGTCCGATATCTCATCCAGCGACACCATGGCAAAGATAGTATCGTTTGTTACCGATTTTGCGCTTAGCAAGTCGGTCGTTCCGGTCGCTGGTCAACTGGCCAGCAAGATCGGCTTGTCGCCGATTGTCGGCAACCTCGCCAGCTTGGTCAGCACGGAGAGTTTTGTGGTCAGTGAATCCCGGCAGTCATTTGCGCAGCACCAAGCAGCCAAGGCACTCGGGCTATCCACCGAATCGACCGTTGCGACGCAGGCCGGAGGCAGTTCTGGTGGAGAGCAGCAAACGGCATCCAAGGCCAATGCTGGCCCGGCTACTACGCAACCGGCAACGAGCACGACCATGGCTATCAAGGAAACCGCGGCGGTGAAACCGACGCTTGCCGAGCGTCAGGATCTGGGGCTGATTGGCACCGGCAGGCGTGGGACGATCCTCACGGGACCGGAGGGCCTGTCCGACGAGCATGACCCGAAACTCAAGCGCAACACCCTGCTCGGAGGGTAGTCCGGGCGATCAAAATCAAAATGAAAGGAAAGTACCATGACAACAGACGGAACAAACAATGTCCCCGGAGACGGCAAGAGCGATGATTACGACTTTACTGACTCGAATCCCAAACCTGATGGAGATGGCGTTCTCCGCGGTGAGGACGGCCGGCCATGCTTGAAATTTGATAACGGGCCCCAGGCGGAGCCCGAGGACCCCGTGGGCGAGACCATCGAGCGGTTCGGCGAGAGCGCAATAGATGAAGTGCGGGATTTTATAAAAGAATTTCGAGACGACGAAAACGGCGAATGTGATTTGCGGACCCTCGAAAGGAACAACCTCTATCATCAACCGGAAGTGGTTGCCGGCTTCGTCGAGCGTCTGGACCAATTGAGGGAACTGAAAAAGTATTACGATGCCGAAAGCCCACATACAGCTGGGCGAGAGCGGTTTAAATACAAATCCATGATTAGGGGCATTCTCCTCGCTGCTTTGGAAGACGGAAAGTCTCGTTTCGTAAAGAAGCATGGCCCGTTGAGCATGTAAAAAAACATGCGCCCGGTAGCGGCAATGCGCCGGGCGCCACCAGGAGGTGAAAAATGAAAATCCCGAGATATGAGAGACTGGTCGATGCGCCCAGCAAGACCATGCAGCCGGCCAGCAACGTCCGCATGCCGCTGAACGATCCGGCCAACTCCGGCCTGAAAGAGGCTGCGGCCGTTGCCGGTGGGATCAGCGAGCAGGCGCAGCAGCGGTATGAGCAACGCCAGCACGAGCGCCGGGCCATGGGCGTGGCCGATGCCGTTTCTAAAATCAGGCAGTTCGAAACGGAGTCGATCATCCCGTTGTACTCGCTTAAAGGCAAGGATGCCATTGGTGACATAAATGATCCGGAGAAAACGCCCGGGATTTATCGGCGCGGTAAAAAACTCTATGAGGACGAAATCGAGCGAATCCGCGGAAGTATTTTGGATCCAAAAATTCAAGCGGCTTTCAAGATCAAAGCGTCAACAGTTTTGTCCGACGCCCTGGAAAGCCTGGCACGCCATGAAGCGACCGAACACCAGATCCTAAAACAGAACACCTACGAGACGACGCTTGCCCAGCTGGTTCAAAACGTTTCGATCAATTGGAGCAATGCGGATGTCCTGACCAACTCCATCGAAGAGATCAAGACACTGGCGGATGAAACCTTTCCCGGGCTCGACATGAGCGTTTCAAAGCAGGCAGCAGAGTCAGCTCTCCGGGCAACAGCTATAAAGCGCATGGCTGACGTTTCTCCACAAACCGCTCTCAACCATCTCAAAGCCTGGAAAGATAAGCTGTTGCCCGATACCTATGAGCAGCTCAAGAACCCAATTCTGTCCGAGGCTGTCTTTGATGCCGCAATCGCCACGCACGGCACCGATTATGACGCGATGCTCGATTCGGTTTCGAAATCTTCGCACTCCCAGGACGTCAAAACCACCGTTGCAAGCTGGATACGCTCCAGGCGGGCAGAACATGAGCGCAGGAACACAGAGGCCCTGAAGCAACGCCGGGTGGAGGGCTATAATAAATTTTGGGGGTACATGCGCGAAGGCAAACAACTGCAGGCCATGAAAGTGGCCGGCGGTCTGAACAGCAACGATTTTACTCAGCAGGAAATCAATAACTTGGAACAGTACGCCCGACAGGTGGTCACCCAAAACAACGACCTGCTTGAGAAGGATCTGCACGTTAAAATCCGGACGGGCGCGATCACCGACATGCACCAAATTTATGCCATGCCGGAAATGCAACAGCTTACTGTCGAATCGCTCCGCAGGCTTGAGGGAACCATCCAAGAGGAGGCCAAGCTACCCAGCGGATATAAGGCCGGAATCGATGCTTTAGAGCAACGCTTTGACAGGGTTTTCAAGGATACCGACTATTACAACATGAAACCGCTGTTCCTGAGTGAGTTGCTCACTGACATTGAGCGCGAGGAGGCCAGCCGGAAAAAGAAACTTTCCACTCAGGACATCATCAGCATAGGCAATCAACTGCTGGACCTTCACACAGAATCAATGCCCTGGTATCGCCCGGATAAAAAATATCGGCCGTTCGAAAATATCGCAGATGAGTACGGTAGCAACCAGGCGCAGGATAAAGAAGCGGCTAAGCTCATGACTCAAAAGGTGGATCAAATCGATCCGCATGTACGCGACGGCATCATCCAGACGCTGCAGCTATCCGGCCGGAAACCTTATACAGAGCACATCTGGAACCTGTTTAAGCATGCACATCCAGCCGATGCGCTGAAGATCGAGGAGACGTTTCCTGGCGCCGGAGATACGATACATTGAGGCGATGCTTTGCGTGTTTCTATGAGGCTAAATAGATTGATATATAGGGGGGGTTGATGAGGCCTTTATGCTCAAAATGCGGCTCTAAGCTAACCGGACTCGTTCGTCAGCACCGGCACGATGATCGTCATATCCGCGAAGTCTGGCAGTGCACCGAGTGTTCGCACGATTTCATCAGGATCGAAGAGGGGGCACTACAAGAACCGGCGCGGTTTTGTCCGGATGGCATCGGGGAGCCCGGGCCGTACAATCCGTTGAAGCACTTGCGGCGGGATCGATCGTGAAGAAAGACCAGGGCACCCGCGATCCGTTTTGCGCTCATTACCGAAAATGCCTAAACCGCTGCGCTCGTGACGACACAGCTATGGACTGCGTTGGATGCCCGATGTACGCCCCCGGTCGTATCGAGCTTACCACAGAAGACGTCAGAGCCTGTCTGAAGCTCATATCTACTGTTTTTGGATCCTCGGCTAGCATTGGCATTGATGAAACGGCGAGGCGAGGCGTGTCACCGTTTGCACATGCTGACATCCCGTATGTTGAGGAGGCCTAAAATAGTCGATTATGCCGGATTATGGCCGAATATTTGAGCTCATGAACGCTTAGCTCATGCGAAACGATCTATTCAGGTGGGGTTTTTCCATGCTTGGATAGAATGTCAAAAATGGCCTCTTCGAGCAGATCATTGACACGGCAATCTTTTTCAGCGGCCAGGATCTTTAATTCACGAATCAGGTCAACCCTAATTGTAGTGTTGTAGCCTTTGCGTTTTATCTCGTTCATGGTCACCATGTAGCAAATAAAAAGAAATATAGCAATGTAGTTAAAAAAACCTTGACGCAAGACAGCTATTCAACTACATATCTATATATAAAGTCAATTCATTCCAAAACCGCGACAATGACAATCAGATTTCAAAATAATGCCTGGATGCCCGTATCGGTAACGAGCGGGGCCGTTGTCGCGACGGTGGAAACATCCAGGCGTTTTTTTATGAAAGGAGCGTCACAATGGAAATCAGAAAAAATTTTAAGGACCGGACGGAGTTGATGCTGCAGGAACTGCGTACCATCAAGGCCATGGTCGCAAGCTCACGCGAGACCTTGGATGCTGATGACGGCCAGTCCGTCGATGCAACATGGGGAAGGAACCAGGCCGCCGTTGCAGTGATGGGCGATGTTGAGCACCGAATTGACATGCTCATTGAGGATGAAAAAGACTTTGAATAGTGGCAGAGGGTGGAGAGATTCAGTTCAATGCAGTCATTTCGAGCTCAGCGCAGCGGGGTATCCCTCTGCAAAAAATCAAATCGGCATTTTTGGACAAAACTTAAGCCTGGCCTCTCCGGGGGCCGGGCCAAAGGAGGATCTCATGGGAAACCAAGCCACTTATCAAAAGAGCACAGGGCTCTCCCTGGATGATCTGCAAGAAATGAAACGATTGATCAACAGCGCCGCCGAGATCCTGGAAAATTCGGAGAGCAAAACGCCAACCATGCCCACGGAATCAATTGAGCGCCTCATGAGCACCATGAGGCTCAAGCCGACGCGTCACTGCAGCAAATCATAGCCTCTCGTGGGGAGCAACGGACGGGACACATCCGCGAGCTGCTCCACCACAACTCGATGGTTTGTTTCTATCGGCGCCAAGTTGAGTCTAATGCATTAAAAGGAGGGTGCCATGGCTAAAGTAAGAAAACGCGGAAAGACCTGGCAGATTGACTATTTCGATCCAAATGGCAAACGTGTAAGGAAAGCCTTTAAAAAAAAGAAAGATGCCGAGGCTGAGTTGGCCAAACGGGTGTCATTGATCGCAGAAGGACGATACCTGGATGTCAAACGAGAATGCACTACGGTCTTAAAGGTCCTGCTGGACAAATACGAAGAGAATCATAAGCACCAACCGAGCTACAAAACCTGCAAGCAATATTTTATCGATGACATTCGCTCTCGGTTCGGCGATGACACGCTCATATCAAACATCAGGTATGTGGACCTTGAAACCTACAGAAATCACCTGATGAACACATTAACCAAGCACAAGAAAAAGCGCTCAGTGGCAACGGTCAATAAGGCAATTGGCTGCCTGCGGCATGTATTCACGAAGGCCGTTGAATGGGAGATGGTCGAAAGCAGCCCATTCGATAAAGGTCGGCCGCTTGTCAGGAAAGAAAACAACAAACGCCTGCGGTTTTTGACTGAGGAAGAGATTCCAAAACTGCTGAACGCATGCCCTGTCTATCTTCGGAACATCGTCGAATGCACGCTCAACACAGGAATGCGCCGCGGCGAGGTATTGAGTCTGAAATGGGATCAGGTCCGGAATGGGTTCATCTACCTCACGAAAACCAAAACCAATGAGGCCAGGCAAATCCCCATCAACAAGGACTTGGACAACCTATTCAAGAGGATCAGAAAGAAGGATCACCTTACCACTGAATACGTATTTAATTACCAGGGGACGCCGGTGGCTGACGTCAAAAAGGCATTCGCAACCGCATTGAAAAAGGCCGGCATCGTGGATTTTCGATTCCATGATCTGCGGCATACCTTCGCCAGTCACTTTGCGATGCGGGGTGGGTCACTCAAGGATTTGCAGGAACTGCTTGGCCACCGGACGATGACCATGACGCTACGCTACGCCCATTTGACCCAGGAGCACAAAAAGAAAGCGGTCAACCTGCTCAATGGGTTGACCGCTTCAAAAATCATTTGTCACAAAACTGTCACATCTCAGAATCCCTCCAAATGTTCCAGCCTGTAACTTATTGATTTTGTGGTAGGCGCGATTGGATTTGAACCAACGACCTCTTCCGTGTCAGGGAAGCGCTCTCCCCCTGAGCTACGCGCCTACATGAAGTGACTCTGCTACCATCTGCACGCGGCCCTGTCAAGAAAAATGAGGTGCTGCGGATACCCCCATTTACACCTCCTGCTGAAGAATCTGAATACCGACGTAGACGTAATGAAACCCGGAAACCACAGTCAGGGTTCCGGTCATCCACACCAGTGGAATCTGCAGCGCATGGAAACCGGAAAAAGAAGATGTCAGCAGAGAAACGACCACCACGGCGAACTGGGCAACCGTGGTGCATTTGCTGGCCATGCTGGGTCGAATCCGATACGGTTTCTCGGTGAGAGAAAAAATGGCGATTCCGATGACGATCAGAACGTCCCGGGAAAGCACGATCACCGTCAACCATTCGGGGAGGATTCCCTGGATGGCCAAACATACGAAGGAGGAAACCAGAAGAACTTTGTCCGCCACCGGATCCAAATAAGCACCCACAAGGGTCTTCTGGTTGAACCAGCGGGCGATAAAGCCATCCAGCCCGTCGCTGATGCCTGCCAGGCTGAAGACCACCAAGGCCATGGTCAGGTGCTCCCGCAACAACAGAATGACAAACAGCGGCGTCATCAGCAAACGGGCCAGCGTCAGGGTATTGGGAATGTTGACGACTGTGTTGGACCGTCCGCTGTTCATAGCCGTCGCATTATTGGTGCACCAGCCGAATGCGGACGACTTCGGTGGTTACCTCGTAGATATCGAGACCGAAGCCTTTGAACGTTTTCAGCAGCAGCGCGTCGGCCAGGGATCGTGCCGTCCCCTGATAACTGACGGCCATCACGGCCTTGTCACTGGACATTTCACGCATTTTCAAGTCCTTGACGCCGGACAGGGTGGCAATCGCGGTTCTCAGTCGCACGAAGCTGGCAATATGGCCGCCGGTTCCCTCCACCTCCACCAGGATGGCGGCACTGCGATCCTGTTCCTGCTGCCAGGCCACCATGATCTGACGTGCCAGCGCATCGCCGGCTGCAGCACCAGCCCCGGACAGGGCCTCGCGCCCGCCCGCAAACGCATCCTGGCCGGAAACCACGAATTTCTGACGCGTACGAGCAACCGATTTACCGCTTTGGACGCTGAGGGCCCGCGCTTCGACAACCGCTTCATAGGCAGTAATGGTGCCCCCCAGGGTGTTCGGCGCCGGGGCGGCCGTGCCGCTGCCGGCAACAACGATGTCTGCGCCCAGGCGTTTGCCAAAGGCTATCATCTGCTCATCGGATACCGTCACGGGCAGTCCCGGCGGCGTGCTGATATCGGGTGGATCCATGACGACAAATCCGCTTGTCCGCAAGGCTTCAGCCACCGCCGCTTCGCTGATCGTCCGCTGCTGCAGACGGCGGTCCCCCCACCAGTAGGCAAAATCTTCATCGTTGACGTTTTTTTCGGCCATCATGAATACAATATGCGGATACGCTGCGCCGGACAGGGCCAAGCCCAGCCGGGAAAGATCGCGGCTGACCCGGTCGACGGAAATGTCCACCTGCACCAGCGTCCGGATCGTATTTTTCAATACCGATTCGGTCAGCACCCGGTAATTTTGGATATATTCTTTCGGTCGCTCCAGAAGGTTGTCGTTGATCACCTTGAATCGCCGAACCACGGTTTCACCGGTCAACATTTCCACGACCACCTGGCCCACCGCGGCGACCAGGGCATCGTCAACCGCATTCTGCCGGGCTTCTACCAATTCATTTCCATGAACAACGGCGGTACCCAGCACGTTTACCTGTTTGACCACCGGCCGGGAAGTTCCATGGCCGGCAGCGGGGACGAATGCCATAGCAACCAGCAGGCCGATGGCCCCGATCCATTTTCTCATCGCATTATGTTTGAACATGGGTCTATCTCCGGCCCGCATCTTGGCAAAGCGGGCAAAGTGCCCCGGAACACGTCGGGACGAGGTTCTGAAAACGCCTATTGATATAATTTTCGGTTACGCTTTTCGAACCAGCGCATAATCGGCAATATCCATCAGCAGTTTCCGGGTCGGATGGTTGTCGAACGGTCTCAGGACAGCCTTGGCGGCCTGAATATGAGCCGCCGCCTGCTCCCGGGTATAGGCGATTCCGCCGTACTTTTCCAGGCAATCCACCAACCCTTCGAATTCGTCCGCGCCGAAATCCGGATTCTTCAGGACCGCCAGCATCCGCTCACGATCCGCATCGGATGACCGGGACAGGGCGTGAATCAACGGCAGGGTCAGTTTGCCCTCCCGCAGGTCGGCGCCAGCATGTTTTCCCATCGTCGCCAGGTCCTGGGTGTAGTCCAGCAGGTCATCGGCCATCTGGAAAGCCAGACCCAGGTGATGGCCGTAGTCGTTCAAAGCCGTTACCCGGATAGGTTCCGCACCGGCAACCAGAGCGCCGGTCCTGCAGGCCCCCTGGAACAAAACGGCCGTCTTGCAGCGGATCACCTCCAGATATTCTTCTTCGGTCAGGGTAATGTCGCCTTTCTTCTCCAACTGGCGAATCTCTCCCTGAGACATGTTCTCGGTGATGCCGGCAATGGTTTCAATCACCTCGCACAACCCGGTGTCGGCGGCAATGGAAAGCCCGCGGGCCAGCAGAAAGTCTCCGGTCAGCACCGCCGTGGGGTTGTCCCAGACCTGGTTGGCCACTGTTTTTCCCCGCCGCATTTCGCTGCCGTCCACCAGATCGTCGTGCAGCAAGGTGGCGGCATGCAGGTATTCGAATATGGTGGCAAAGCGGGCGTCCCGATCACCGGAATAGCCGCACAGCCGCGCACACAACACCATCAGCAGTGGCCGGAGGCGCTTTCCCCCGGCAAACAGGATGTGCCCGGCCACCCGGGACACCAGATCGAAATGGGGGTTGAGGTTCCCGGCCAGTTCCCTTTCGATACGCTGCAGGTCGTCTTGAACGGCCGCCAGGATTTTCTGCTTCAGGCCAACGGTCATAGGGCGTCTCCGATAAGATCGTACTCCAGGGCATCCGTTATGCGAACCCGGGTCGGTTGTCCTACCATAACATCAGGGCCGTCCGGACCGATCCGAACGAAGGTCAGGCCGTCCACCTCGGGCGCCTGGCGCATGGAGCGCCCCTCAAAAAGATGGGGTTCGCTCTGATTCTCGACCAGTACCGGCACCGTTCGGCCGACCATGGCGGTCAGGTTGTCGGCCGAAATCTGCATCTGTTTTTCCATCAACGCGTCGTAGCGCATCCGTGCCACTTCCGCAGGAACGTGATCGGGCAGCCGATGGGAGGGCAGATCCTCGGCATCGGAATAGGTGAAAACCCCAAGGTGATCGAAACGAACCTGTTCGATGAAATCCATCAACGTCTGAAAATCGGCCTCGGTTTCTCCGGGAAACCCGACAATCAGGGTGGTCCGGATGGCTGCATCGGGCACCGCGGCCCGAATGCGGCCAAACAGATCCAGCATCTGCCGACGGTCGTAATGGCGGTTCATTTTCCTGAGAACATTGGCGGCCGAATGCTGAACGGGTAGATCGAAGTAGGGGCACAGATTGTCATGGTCGGCAACAGCCTCGATCACACGGTCTGTGATGCTTTCCGGATGGCCGTACAGAAACCGGATCCAGGTCTGGCCAGCCAATTCCGCCAGGCTTTTCAGCAGGGTGTCGAATCCCATCCCTGCATGTAAATCCTGACCGTAGGCAGTGGTGTCCTGGGCCACCAGGTTCAACTCCCGGACCCCATCGGCAATCAGTTCCCGGGCTTCTTCCAGGATTTGTTCAGCGGGCCGGCTCTTCTGGCGGCCCCGCAACTGCGGGATGATGCAGTAGGTACAGCGGCGGCGGCAGCCTTCGGCAATTTTCAGGTAGGCGGTGTGGGCCTGCACACGCTGACGCGCCGTTTTTGGATCCATGGGAATGCTGTCCGGATCCGGCAGCAGGCAGCTACCCCGGGGCATTTTTCCGGCCACCGCATCGGCAATGCGGGTAAAAGCACCCGTGCCGAGGAACTGGTCCACTTCGGGAAGGGCATCGACAATGGCATCGCGAAATCGCTCCGGCAGACACCCGGCCACCACGAGTCGCCGGCAGCGTCCCGTTTTTTTATGTCGGGCCAGTTCGAGAATCGTGTCAATGGATTCATCGATGGCCGACGCCACAAAGCTGCAGGTATTGACAACGATAACATCCGCCCGGGCCGGCTCCTGAACCATGGACCATCCGGCCAGCCGCAGTTGGCCGGCCATGGTTTCACTGTCCACCTGGTTGCGGGCACAGCCCAGACTTTCGATGTAAAGACGCGTCGAATCCAACGGGTTTTCCGATTCTGGCAAAAGACTATAAAACCGCCATGATTCTCAGTTCATAGCAGTGTTTCAGCATCGGAATCATCTACCAGCAACCCTGTTAAAAGTCAAAAGGCCGCCCGAATATTTCGGGCGGCCAATCCCATTTACAGCGGCAGGATACGAGAATAGCGATCAATGCCATGCATTGGGTATACTTGAAAATAGTCCCGGTTTTGCTTCGATGTCTTCAGCCCTTGAGTTTTTCGATCTCCGCCGTGATCGCCGGAACAACCTCGAACAAATCCCCAACGATGCCGTAATCGCATTTGGAAAAAATTGGCGCCTCGGGATCCTTGTTGACGGCCACCACCACCCGGGAGGACGCCATGCCGGCCAGATGCTGAATGGCCCCGGAAACACCGCAGGCCACATACAGGTTGGGCGCCACCACTTTACCGGTCTGGCCCACCTGGTCGGAAACCGGACGCCAGCCTTCGTCCACGGCGCTGCGCGACGCACCCACGGCACCGTCCACGGTTTTGGCCAGGTTCTCGACCACGCAAAAATCCTCGCCTCCCATGCCCCTGCCACCGGTGATCACTACATCGGCCTCGGTCAGATCGATCTTGCCGGATTCCATGTGTTTTTCAACAAGGGTCAAGACGGTGCCTTCCAGGCTGACGGCCACCGTTTCCACCTCGCCGGCCCCCGATGCCGCCACGGCCTCCATGGCCCGTGGACGAATGGCCACAATGGCCGGGCTGCCGGAGAGACTTGCATCGGCCAGCACTTTGCCACCATACATGGGCCGGGTGGCCACAACCTGATCGCCGTCCACGCGCACATCCACGCAATCCATGGCCAGCGGCGCCTGGAGACGGGCGGAAAGACGGGCGGCAATGTCCTTGCCCAGCGAAGTGGCTCCGATCACGATTACGGCCGGATCGCACTGGGCCACGATCTGATCGACGGCCTGGGTGCAGGCGTCGGGCAGGCCGTCATTCAGGCCCGCATCGCTGGCGACCAGGATACGGTCGGCCCCGTATTCGGCCGCCTGACCGGCAATGGCCTCGCCTTCGGCCCCCATGACCAGGGCGGTTAGCGGCCCACCCAATGCGTCTCCGATTTTTTTTCCGGCAGAAATTGCTTCAAACGAAATATTTTTAAATGCACCTTCTACCTGTTCGGTAACAGCCAGAATTCCTGTTGGCATGATTGTTCTCCCTTTATTATGGATGGCCCGGCCGTTGCGGGCATGGTTGGGTTGACGCAAACCTGAATTCGTTCAATTGAACCG
The DNA here is from genome assembly GCF_009688965.1 of Desulfosarcina widdelii. Lineage (GTDB taxonomy): Bacteria > Desulfobacterota > Desulfobacteria > Desulfobacterales > Desulfosarcinaceae > Desulfosarcina > Desulfosarcina widdelii. Next base: position 3,833,272 of record NZ_AP021875.1, read on the forward strand.
TTTTCGAGCTTCTCGTCAAATAACCTTGGCCTCTTCTCTCAAGGCCTTGACCAATGCCGCCGCCTTGTCGGCTGCCGTGTCGCCCTCGATGATCCGTCCGGCCGTCCGCTGGGGAGGCAGGCGCATGGCAATGGTCTTCACCAGAGGATCTCCGGGATCGGTTCCGGTTTCCGAGAGCGGCCGGGTGTCGATGGGTTTTTTCTTGGCTTTCATGATGCCCGGCAGGCTGGCATAGCGCGGTTCGTTGAGTCCGCGCTGGGTGGTGATCAGCGCCGGCAGAGCTGCTTCCAGAACGAGGGTGCCGCCGTCCACGGTACGGGTACAGCGAATCTTGCCGTCTACCACTTCCTGTCTGATCACCATGGAAATGTGAGGAATGTTCATCAACTCGGCAACTGCCGGCCCCACCTGGAAGTTGTCGTCATCCACGGCACGGTGCCCTGCGACAATCAGGTCGAAGGTGCCTTTTTTCAGTTCTCCGGCCAGAACCTTGGCGGTCCCCAGACCATCTAAAAGCCGATCCCCGGGATCGATTCGGACGGCAGTGTCAGCTCCCATGGCCAAGGCGGTGCGCAGGGCCTCTACGGATTTTTCCGGTCCCAGCGTAAAAACGGTAACCGATCCGCCGGCTTCATCTCGAATCTGAAGGGCCTCCTCCACGGCCAGTTCGTCGTAAGGATTCATCACCCAGTTGATCCCTTCGGCCTTGATGGCAATATCGCCGTCGGCGATCTCGATCAGGGACTCGGTGGCCGGAACCTGTTTGAGCAGTACGGCTATTTCCACGTTTCACCTTCCTTTGGGTTTTCGGGTCCGGGGATGACGTATGAGCCTCCCGGCCCTTATTTAAAAGTTTTTATTATTGATACAAGCATTCGAGATTAAAAATTATTTTTACGGAGGGCCTCATTTTACATCAGCGGGGCAGTGCCAAGATTATTGGCTATTATTTAGCTACAATATAACTATTCAGCCCATAAAAATTTGTCAAGCGCTAAAACCGCTCCGCCGCCAACCATTGCGCTTTGTCGATATGCTCATCGGATTACGAAGCCCCGGGAGGGATGATCCACAAAGCGACCATCGGACTGTCGAACGACGATGAGGCATTCCACCCCCTCCAGTCGGTTGACGAGATCGATCCCCTTTTGCGAACCCATCACCATCAGGGCCGTGGCCAGGCCATCGGCCACCGTGCAGTTGGCGGCCACCACCGTGGCGCTCACCACCCCGTTTTCCACCGGCCGGCCAGTGCGCGGATCGAGAATGTGGGAGTATATCCGACCACCCTTGCGAAAAAAAATGCGATAGTCACCGCTGGTGGCCATAGCCCGATCAATCAGGGGAACCGCCTTGTACACGTCGTCCAGGGCCGCCGACCGGTCCGGACGATTGATCCCCACCATCCAGGGGTTGCCATCCCTGCGGCGACCGCGCGCGACGACCTCTCCGCCGATCTCCACCAGATAGTCGTTGAACCCGTTTTTCGCCAAAAGCCGGGCGATGGCGTCAACCCCATACCCCTTGGCAATGGAAGCCAAATCCAGGGTCAAGGCTGCATCTCGCTTGGCGATGGTGCCTGACGCATCCATGCGGATCCGGTCAAAGCCCACATTTGAGAGGGCCGTTTGAATCGCGTCCTCATTCGGAAGAGTGTCAGTCGGTCCCTTGCGGCCGAATCCCCACAGGTTGATCAGCGGGTCCAGGGTCCCGTCCCAGGCGCCTTCGGTCAACCGGTGCAGTTCGGCCGCGACGCGCAACACGGCGGCAAAGTCGTCGGATGGAGTAAAAGGCGTATCCGTTTCATGGATCCGGTTGAACCGGCTGATCTCGCTGTCCGGATCGTAGGTGGACATGCTGCGGTTGATTTCGGCCAGGCGTTGGTCAATGCGCGCCTGGAGATCGGTATCCGAGGTGAACCATCCGGCCACCACCTTGATATGATAGGTGGTGCCCATGGTCGCTCCCCCCAGCCTCATTTCCTTTTGCGGCAGGCAGGCGGTGCAAACCAGGGCCATCATCACCACAAGAGCACGGATAGTCATTCGAATGAAATTGCACTGTGAATAAAACAAAAAAAGGGCCACTTTCTATCAATCCTGTTAACATATGCGCGGCAGTTGCTCGCCAGTCAACATATCAACAATCCGCTCGCCGCCGATACGGGTTTTCATGAAAACACGGCCGGGACGATCTTCCACCGTTTCACCAATGATACGCGCCTCTCTACCGTATGGGGACTTTTTGATCACTGCCAACACCGTTTCGGCCTGGTCCACGGGAACAAAGGCCAGCAGCTTGCCCTCGTTGGCCACGTATAGGGGATCAAATCCCAGGAGGTCGCAGATCCCGGCCACTTCGGGCCGAATCGGCAGCCGGTCCTCGTGAATGCGGATGCCGACTCGGGATGCCAGGGCGATTTCGTTGAGAGTGGTCCCCACCCCGCCACGGGTGGGATCGCGAAGCACATGCACATCGCATCCTGTTTCCAGGATATCGGCCACCATGTGATTCAACGGGGCTGAATCGCTCTGCACACCGGATTCGAAGGCCAGCCCCTCGCGCTGCGTCAGGATCGTCATGCCGTGATCCGCCATTGTGCCGCTGAGAATCACGGCGTCCCCGGGCCTGGCATTGCCGCCGGAAACATGAATACGCTCTGGAATGACACCGATACCGGCCGTGTTGATATAGATCTTGTCCGCGGCGCCTTTGGGCACCACCTTGGTATCGCCGGTGACCACGGTGACGTCGGCCGCTTTTGCGGCTTGCCCCATTTGGCGGATCACCTTTTCCAGGTCCGCCATGGGGAACCCTTCTTCGATAATCATCCCCACGCTCAGGTACAGCGGCCGGGCACCGCACATGGCTACGTCGTTGACCGTGCCGTTGATGGCCAGATCGCCGATACCGCCGCCGGGAAAAAAAATGGGATCGACCACATAGGTGTCCGTGGAAAATGCGATGCGTCCGCCCACTAGATTCAAATCAGCGCCATCGTCCAGCATGGCCAGGGCCGGGTTGTCGAAGGCGGGCAGAAGCAGATCGGCGGTAAGACTGTGGGAAATCTTGCCTCCACTGCCATGGTCCAAAAGGATTTTGTCCGGTTTCATATCACTCCTCTCCATGGTAGCGGTAATAGGCCGCGCAGGTTCCTTCGCTGGAAACCATGCAGGGACCCACCGGAGCCATGGGATTGCAAACCGTTTTGTAAAGCGGGCACTGGGGGGGAATTTTCACGCCGGTCAGGATTTCGCCGCAGGCGCACCCCTTGGGTTCCGGCTTGGCCGCCACACGAATGTCGAACGCCCTGACCGCATCGAAGGCGGCATAGGTTTCGCGGATTTCCAGGCCGCTGGCAGAAATGGTGCCCAATCCCCGCCAATCGGCATCGGCCACCGCAAACACCTCGTTCATGACCGCCACGGCTTTGGGATTGCCCGCATCGGAGACCGCTCTCGGATAGGCGTTTTCCAAGGCCGGACGGCCGGATGCCACCTGGTCCGTCAGCATGGCAATACTCTGGAGCAGGTCGCTGGGCTCGAATCCGGCCACGACGCAGGGCACCCGGTGGGCATCGAAAAACGGCCGGTAGGCCTCGACACCGATGATCACGGAAACATGACCGGGCAGCAAAAATCCGTCGATATTCAGTTCCCCCGCGGCCAGCGCCTCCAGCGCCGGTGGAACGGTTTTGTGGGCCGACATGACGAAAAAGTTGTTCAACCCCTCCTGGTGGGCAGCCAGGATGGCGGCGGCAACGGTCGGGGCCGTCGTTTCGAAACCCACCCCCAGAAAAACGACCCGTTTGTCCGGATTTTGCCGGGCCAGATTGACCGCATCGAAGGTCGAGTAGACGATGCGCACATCGGCCCCTTCGGCCTTCTCCCGCTGCAGGGAGGAGCCGCTGCCCGGCACCCGGATAAGATCGCCGAAAGTGGCCACAATGGTGTCCGGCTGTCTGGCAAGGGCGATGAAGGCGTCGATTTCCCCCTGCGCCGTCACGCAAACCGGGCAACCGGGTCCGGACAACAGGGAAATGGTTTCCGGCAATAGCGAACGAATTCCGCTTCTGAAGATGGACACGGTATGGGTGCCGCAGACCTCCATGAAACGAACCGGTTTCCGGCACGCGCTGCTGATGCGCTGGACCAGATGCCGGGCGATCTTAGGGTCGTGAAAGTCATTGCTGTTTATCCCCATTTGCTCATCTTTCCAATGTTTATTAAAGACCGCGAGAGAGAGGATTTGGCAAGGCTATAGGGAGGAAGCTGTATTCGAAATACCGCGACGACCGATAACGCCGTCCAAATCCTTTCTCTCGCGGCCGTTCATGTTTGCAGCCGCCACCACCGCCTGCCCCAACGAAATCCCCCCGTCATTGGTCGGCACCAGACGGTGGGTGAGCAAATCGAAGCCGCTTTTCTCCAACACGGCGCCCATCCCGGTCAATAGGCGATTGTTTTGAAAAACCCCGCCGCTTAAGGCCACCCGGTCGATGCCCGTAGACGTTCGCAGGTGGCAGCACAGGTCATGGAAAAGCCGGATCAGGGTGTTATGAAAGCGGGCACTGATCGTCGACGGCGCACAGCCACTCTTCAGATCGTCAACAACCCCTTGGATGATCGAAGTAGTATTGATCGGAATAGAACCAATGCCCGTTTCCTTCCAGCTAAAATCGTAGTCGCCCGACACACTGTCGTCAGCGATCATCTCCAGTTCCATGGCCGCCTGTCCTTCAAAGGCCACATTATTGCGCATACCGACCATGGCGGCAATGGCGTCGAAAAGCCGGCCCAAGCTGGAGGTCAGCGGGCTGTTGATGCCCTTGTCCATCATCTGGAAGAGCACTGCAATCTGCTGCTGATCGATCTGTTTCAAAAAAGACAATCCCGAAAGATCGACTGCCGCCACGCCGGCTGCCCGCAGGTAGCCGAGGGCCATACGCCAGGGCTCCCGGATGGCGGCGGTACTACCGGGCATGGGTACGGGAACCAGATGGGCCGCCCGGGTGAACTCGCGACAGTCCGCGACCAGCACTTCGCCCCCCCAGATGGTGTTGTCGGTCCCCAGGCCCGTTCCGTCGAAGGCCAGGCCGATGACTGGCCCATCCACCTGGTTTTCCGCCAGGCAGGCGGCAATGTGGGCGTGGTGATGCTGCACCTCGACGATCGGAATATTCCCCAGTTCCCTGGCATAGCGGGTGCTCATGTAGTCCGGGTGCAGGTCGCAGGCCACCGCTTTCGGTTCGATGTCCAGGATACGTTTGAGATGATTCACCGTCAGCCGGAAAAAATCTTCCGTGGCCTGGTTTTCCAGGTCGCCGATGTGCTGACTGACAAAGGCCTGGCGGCCCCGGGTGAGGCAGACGGTATTTTTCAGCTCGGCCCCGCAGGCCAGAATGGGGGGAAGCTCATCCCTGAGAAAAACCGGTATTGGCACATACCCGCGGGAACGACGGATCGGCCGCATGTGGCCGGCGGCGTGCCGGACAATGGAATCGTCGGAGCGCAGATAGATGTCCCGATCATGGACCAGGTAGTCGTCGGCGATGTCGGCCAGGCGGGCAAGGGCTTCTTCATTATCGATGGCGATGGGCTCTTCGCTCAGGTTGGCGCTGGTCATCACCAGGGCGTCGAAACCGGCATCCAGCAGCAGATAATGCAGGGGCGTGTAAGGCAGCATGATGCCGAAATAGCGGTTGCGGGGAGAGACCGCTTCGGCGATGGGTGTAGCGGCTTTTTTTTCCAGTAGCACGATGGGCCGCTGGATGGAGCAAAGCAGTTCTTCTTCCGCTTCACTCACATGGGCGATGGCCCGTATTTGTCGCATATCGGCGCACATCAGGGCCAGGGGTTTTTCTTCCCGATGCTTGCGCCGACGCAGCCGTTCCACTGCCCGAGCATTGGTGGCGTCCACGGCCAGATGGAAGCCGCCCAGCCCTTTAACGGCCACAATACGACCCGCCTTGATTCGATTGGCCGTTTCCACGATGGGGTCGTCGGTTTTGACCGCCTGCCCCTGGCCGTCGCACAGGGTCACCCGGGGACCGCAAACCGGGCAGGCGTTGGGTTGGGCGTGAAACCGGCGATTTTCGGGATCATCGTACTCGGCCTGGCATCGGGGGCACATGGTGAAGTGGCGCATGCTGGTTTTGGGCCGGTCGTAAGGGATGTCGTCGATGATGGTGTAACGGGGGCCGCAGTTGGTACAGTTGATAAAAGGATAGCCAAACCGACGGTCGTTGGGATCCCGCATCTCGGCCAGGCAGTCATCGCAGACCCGTACATCCGGAGAAATCAGGGTCTGGCGGGTGGCGCTGCCCCGACTCTTGACGATGGAAAAAGCGTCAAACCCCGTAACAGCTTGCGATTCTTCGGTAATTTCGACGATGTGCGCCAATGGCGGCTTGCGGTGGGGGAGATCGTCGGTGAACTGCTGGATGCGGTCGGGTGGGCCTTCCAGGACCAGGGTTACACCCGTGGCGGTGTTGGCCACCTCCCCTTTCAGACCGTATCGGTTGGCCAGTTGATAGATGAAGGGCCGAAAGCCCACGCCTTGAACGATGCCGTTGATTTCCAGGCGTTTTGCCGAGGTTGCCGCCGTCATGACCCGATGGGGTACTCAGCCTTGATCCGGGTCAATATCGTCAACCATCGCCGCGGCCTCCCGCAGTAGCCTGAGAGATTCGGCCGCAGCGGCCGCATCCAGCTTCTGGATGGCGAATCCGGCGTGGACGATCACGAAATCGCCCACGGAAACATCCTCCATCAGCATCAGGCTGGCCGAACGCTGGACACCGTCCACGTCAATGGTGGCCATGCCGTCATTAATTTCGACGATTTTGGATGGAATGGCAAGGCACATGGGTTTCAGGCTCCCTCTTTTTTCGTGTAGACCACTTGCAGCCGGTCCAGTTCGGCCAGCACCATCTGAATCATATCATCGATGCGGTCCGCCGTTGCCGCCGTCAGATCCACGGACAGGGTTTCGATATCCTTAGGCTCAACGCCAACGATAACTGTTTCCGGCACCTTGTCAAGCGCCTGGCAAAGGGTCAGGGATTCGAGAAAGTCGATCTGATGCAGCGAATTTTTTGCCCGGATGCGCTCGGGAATCGCTTCGCCGTCGATGCGGTACAGGTCGCCGGGCTGGCCCCCATTGCGGATGACGTCCACAACGATGAGCTGATCGGCCTCGGATATGATGCCCATCAGGTTGATCCCCAGAACGCCGCCGTCGATCACGGATACATTGTCCGGAAAATCGTAGCGTTCTTCCAGCGCCTCTACCACTCGTACGCCAAACCCCTCATCGCTGAGCAGAATATTGCCGACGCCCAGAATCATGACATGTTCAGTGTTCATACCCTCGGTCTTTTCGCTGCGGTTGTGGGTCCAATTGAACCCGAATAGGTTTCAGGCCGGTACCTGGCTTGAAGCCAAGCTGTATAGGTAGCACCAAATGGAAACGGGTTCAAGGCATCTCAATGGTAAAAATCCCTTCTGTCCGTGGGAATCGCCAGGTTTGCCATGTTCAGTGAAACGTAACCCATTCGGTCGGCGATCACGGAAACCGGCTGCTGCCATGCGACCTTGTAGCCGCCGATCATGGCCGGAAACATCACCACAACATAATAGTTTCCGACAGGCACATCCAGAAAGGCGAAATTTCCGGTATCCGAAGATTCCGCATGGGCGATCAAGTAGCCGGGTTGGCTGCGATGCCGGGCGAACTGCTTGTAAAAATCGAGGTGCATCTGATTGATGCGGTCCAGGCGTCGATGGGTTTCCATGTCTTCCAGACCCGCGGCATGGGGAACCGGTATCTCCCGGCGGGTCAGAAAAACGGAAAGATACTCGCCGTAGATCCGTTGTCCGGCTTCATCGGTGATGCAAAGGCTGCCCAGAAGCCCCTGCATTGCCCCGGCGGGGGGTGCGAACCCTGCGCACAGCATCGCAAGCAGGCCCAAGAGTACCGGCCATCTAATGGTTCTACGGATAGATTGCTGACAACGTGGGGGTTGAACGTCCATGGCCGTCACCTCCTGCAGCTTGGTACACAAACCCAATGCTGATGGACTCAAAAAAGCCGCATTTCCGACGGGCTTCTAAAAAGGCCGAGATCAAGGCTTGCGAATCCTGAGGAATGAGGCGTACTTAAGGTACGCCGCAGTGACGAAGGATACGCGTAACGGCGATATCAGCCTTTTTACGAGTCCGTCGATATTGAAAATACGCTCAAAAGATGGAATAGTAAACTCCAATGTCAAGCATCCGAACCCGCCACCGTCTCAGGAGGCGTCCATGGATCGTTCATATATGGGAAAGGTGCTGTGGGTCAACCTGAGCACCGGCGTTCTTTCCACCGAACGCATCCCCGACCGAATTTACAACCGATTTTTATCCGGCACGGGACTGGCCTCCTGGCTGTTGTACCACCGCATCCCCGGCCGGGCCGATCCCCTGGGCCCGGACAATGTCCTGGGGTTCGTATCCGGGGTTTTGACCGGCAGCGGCTCCCTGTTCACAGGGCGCTGGATGGTGGTGGGCAAAAGCCCTCTCACCGGCACCTGGGGGGATGCCAATTGCGGCGGCAACCTGGCACCCGGCATCAAGGGATGCGGCTTCGATGCCATCTTCTTCACGGGACAAAGTGACCGGCCCGTCTACCTCTATGCCGACACCCGCAGGGCCGAACTGCGCGATGCAAGCCACCTGTGGGGCAAGGATGCCATCGAAACGGAAAAAATCTTGATCGATGACCACGGGAAAAAGCAGCGCGCCCGGGTGGCCTGCATCGGCATGGCCGGGGAGCGGCGATCCCTGATTTCCGGCATCGTGAATCACGGCGGCCGCCTGGCGGCCCGTAGCGGCCTGGGTGCCGTGATGGGGGCCAAACGGCTAAAAGCGGTGGTCCTGTGCGGCGCCCACCGGGTCAAAGTATACGACCGGAGGCAGATGAAAACCCTCAGCCTGAAATGCAACGAACACGTCGCTTTTCAGCCGCCTTTCCTGAACGGCACCATGACCGCTTACCTGGGCACCCTCATGCGGTTGTTGCCCACCCAGATGGAACTGGACGGCATGCTCTACAAGATCATGCTGAAAAAATGGGGCACCGTGAACCAGAACCAGATGGCCATCGAAACGGGCGACGCTCCGGTCAAGAACTGGAAGGGCTCCAACCGGGATTTCGGCCTGGAGCAGTCCAAACTCATCGATCCCGACGAATTCACCAAGCCGGTGGTGGCCAAATATTTCTGCTACTCCTGCCCCTTGGGTTGCGGCGGCATCAACCTTGCGCCCGACGGAAAGACCGAAGTCCACCGGCCCGAATACGAATCTACTATCGCCCTGGGCGGGTTGTGCCTCAACGAGGACGCGGAAAGTATCTACTACCTCAACGAACTGCTTAACCGCGCCGGCATGGATACCATTTCGGTGGGCGGTACGGTGGCCTTTGCCATCGAATGCTATGAAACCGGCCTGCTGACCACCGAGGAGACCGACGGCCTTAAATTGACCTGGGGCAATACCGACGCCATCGTTCAACTGGTGGAAAAAATGGTCAAGCGGGAGGGGATCGGCGATCTTCTCGCGGACGGAGCCAAACGGGCCGCTCGGCAAATCGGCAAAGGGGCCGACAAAATGGCCATTAACGCCGGGGGCCAGGAACTGGCCATGCACGATGGGCGCTACGATCCCGGATTCGCGGTTCACAACGTGGTCGAACCCACACCGGGAAGGCACACCATCGGCTCGTACATGTACTACGAAATGTTCCAGCTTTGGCGGCAAATGCCGGACCTGCCCGATCCCTCCCTGCTCTATTTCAAAGGCAGCAAATATCGGGCAAGCCGCGAGAAAGCCGTCATGGCGGCAGCCTGCAGCCAGTACATGAACGTGATCAACGGGGCCGGATGCTGTCTGTTTGGCGCTCTTTTGGGGGCCCATCGCATACCGGTATTCGAATGGCTCAACGCCGCGGCCGGTTGGGAAGCCACCCCTGAAGCGTACATGATCATCGGCCACCGAATTCAGGCCATCAAGCAGCTATTTAATATCAAGCAGGGCGTCTCGCCGAGAGATATCCGCATCAGCCGGCGGGTGCTGGGCGATCCTCCCCAAAAAGAAGGAGCCAACAAGGGGCGTATGGTTCCCCTGGAAAAGCTGCGACGCTATTATTGGCGGGAAATGGGATACGATATGGAAACCGGTGTTCCCACAGCGGCCTGCCTGGCCCGGTTGGGGCTGGAAGACGAGGCGATGTGACCATGGCCTACGAAATCACCAATCTCTGCGTGGGATGCGGGGTGTGCAAACGCATCTGCCCGGTGGACGCCATAACGGGGAAACGCAAAAAGCTTCATCACATCGACCCTTCCGTCTGCATCGACTGCGGTGCCTGCGGTCGCATCTGCCCCCACGAAAGCGTGAAGGATCCCGATGGAAACGTGTGCGAACGAATCCGCATCCGGTCCCGCTGGCCCAAGCCGGTCTTCAATCCCTCCCTTTGCATGGCCTGTACCATTTGCGTGGAGGCCTGTCCCACCAGTTGCATCGATTTGAAACCGGACCGCGGCTCCCGGGAAACCCTCCGGCGCCCCTATCTGGAAAACGAACGCCACTGCATCGCCTGTGGGTTTTGTTCCGCCGAATGCCCGGTGGATGCCATCGCCATGTCCGACGAAAAAGCCTGAATCCTTCCGCCGGCTGCTGTAGGGGCACGGCGCGCCGTGCCCCTGCTCGATTTCCCCAATAAACCCCACCACCGTAAGCAACGGGGGTATTCGCCCCAGTGCTTTGCAATAAAAAAACCCCCTCCCGAAAAAAATTCCGGGAGGGGGTTTGGCGATCAACGTGGTGCGTTACACCACTTTGAATTTATACACTTCGTTGGAGTCCGGATCGATCACATGCACGGCGCAGGCAATGCAGGGGTCGAAGGAGTGGACGGTCCGCAGCACTTCCAGGGGCTGTTTGGCATCGGCGATGGGCGTGCCGATCAGGGACTCTTCCACCGGCCCCAACTGGCCCTGCTGATCCCGGGGACCGAAGTTCCAGGTGGACGGAACCACATACTGGTAGTTGCCAATCTTGCCGTCCTCGATCTTGATCCAGTGGCCCAAAGCACCCCGGGGCACGTCGTTGAGCCCGACACCCATGGCGCTGTCCGGCATCTCGTAGGGCTCGTAGGTCTGGGTGTCGCCGCCCTTGATGTTTTCCACCAGCTCCATGATCCAGCCCTGCATGGCGTCGCCGATGGCGATGGTTTCCAGCCCTCTGGCAGCGGTTCTTCCCAGCGTGGAGAACAGGGCGCCGGCGGGAATGCCCAGCGTCTGAAGGGTGCTGTCCACCACCGGTTTGATGTCCTTATGGCCCTTGCCGTAGGCAATCAGGACGCGGGCCAGCGGTCCCACTTCGCAGGAGAGGCCGTCGTAGCGCGGCGCCTTGAGCCAGGTGTATTTACCGCCATCGGGACGGTATTTGGGGTCTTCCTGCAGGGGTTTGGTCTCTCCCTTGTACGGATGCAGGGCCGGACCGTCTTCGTACCAGGCACGGGTGACTTCTTCGGTGACCTTATCTTCATAGGCCATGTCGATGTTGGCCAGGTCCCGTTTCTTCACCACCCCTCTGGGCATGTAGAGGCTGTCCGGTTCGACGTCCGTCTGGGGGAAGTCGCCGTAAGCCAGGAAATTGGTGGTGCCGCCGATGGCGCCCCAGTCTTTATAGAAAGAGGCAACCGCCAGCAGATCCGGGATGTAGACATTTTTGACGAAGTCCTGGGTCTCTTTGGTGAGGTAGAGGAACTCGGCAATGCGGTCCGGGGTCATGTCGGCCACGCTGGTGACGCCGCCCACAACCAGGGACTGGGGATGGGGGTTCTTGCCGCCGAAGATGGCGTGCATGCGGGCCGCGCGGGCCTGCAGCCGCAGGGCCTCGATGTAATGCGCACAGGCCATCAGATTGGCCTCCGGCGGCAGCTTGTAGGCCGGATGGCCCCAGTAGGCATTGGCGAAGGGGCCCAGCTGCCCGCTGTCCACGAAGGTCTGAATGCGCTGCTGGACTTGTCTGTAGTACGCGGCGCCGCCCACCTGGGCGTTGCTGACGTTGTCTGCCAGGGCCGCGGTCTTTTTGGGGTCGGCCTTCAGGGCGCTGACAATATCAACCCAGTCCAGGGCGTGCAGATGATAGAAATGGACCAGGTGATCGTGCTGGTACTGGGCGCCGTGGAGCAGGTTGCGGATGAGGCGGGCATTTTTTGGAATCTTGAGACCGATGGCGTTATCCACGGCCCGCACCGATGAAACGGCGTGGACATAGGTACAGACGCCGCAGGAACGCTGCACGAAATGGTGTGCATCCCTCGGATCACGGCCCTGCAGAATCAGTTCGATGCCGCGGAACATCTGGCCCGAACTCCATGCATTGACAACCTTGCCCCCGGCCACTTCCACTTCGATGCGAAGGTGGCCTTCTATTCTGGTAATCGGATCAACAACTACACGTTTACCCATTATATTGTCCTCCCTTATTCGTTAAGGAATTGTTCGGTTATCGGTTTTACATCTCTTCGTAGAACGGGGTCATGGTGTCCCAGAAGTTGGGCTCACTGCAGCCAATGCATGGATGACCCGCCTCCACCGGCCAACTGGTGCCGTCGTTGAATTTGGCGATCGGACAGTTGTTGTAGGTTTCCGGACCACGGCAGCCCACCTTGTACAGGCAGTATCCCATAGCAGCCTCTTCACTGCCGAACTCCTCCACGAACTCTTCGTTTTCGAAATGGGCGCGGCGGGGGCACTGATCGTGAATGGTTTTGCCGTAAGCGAACAGCGGGCGCCCGCTTTCGTCCAGGTCGGGCAGCTTGCCCAAAAGGAGATAGTTGACCACGGTTCCCACCAGGTTGATGGGGTTGGGGGGACAGCCGGGGATGTTTAGGGTCTTGATGCCAATGGCATCGCCGACGCCTTTGTATCCGCCTGGGTTGGGTGCGGCTGCAGGAATGCCGCCATAGGAGGCGCAGGTGCCTATAGCGATCACGGCAGCAGCCTTGGGGCAAACATCCTTGGCAATTTCCAGAAAGGAGCGGCCGGCCACCTTGCCGTATCCGCCGTTGTACTTGGTGGCCACGGACCCTTCAACGACGCAAATGAATTTGCCGTTGTATTTCTCGACGGCGTGCTGCAACTGCTCCTCGGCCTGATGACCGGCGGCAGCCATAATGGTCTCGTGGTACTCGACGGAAAGCACTTCCAGGACCAGTTCGTCGATGTAAGGATACTGGGTGCGAAGCAGCGCTTCCGAACAACCCGTACATTCGCCAAAATGCAGCCAGATTACCGGGGGACGCTGGGCAGGAGCGGCGAAGACCTCGGCCACTTTCGGAACGTAAGCGGCGGACAGCCCCATGGTTGCCGTGAGGGCCGTGCAGTACTTCATGAAATCTCTTCGTGAGACGCCTTTCTCCTTCAGCCTTTCGTAAAATGATCTTTCCTTGTCCATTGGCACCTCCTGATGCTGGTTATGGATGATTATGAAACAAAAAAAGAGAACCGGTCCAGACATCATCCAGCCGATTGGCGTTCGCCACTATCGGCATCGTCGTGGTTGCACCGGTTCTTCCTGTTTTCAAAAGTGTCGGATTGTTTTTTAAGGCAACGTTCACTGCGTTTCGCGATTCGCTCGGTTGTCGGCTCCGGTCAATATCCATCGCTGCCATCCGATTGGCAGCCCGATTTTTCACAGGTATAGCCGCACAGTCATTGACATTCGGTTACGCTGGATTGCTTTCAATTCAATAATAAAGAAAAAAATAAACGGTATTTAGCACTTTTAGTGGAAGCCCCGCACCAAGTCAAGGGCAAAAGGGTTTTTGGCTATTGTTCAGGCAGGTTGGACTTCTAAGGAGAGGGGGCCGGCAACCGCTTTCCGGGATCGCTGGCAAAGCGCCCGAAAGAAGGCGTCGGGCGCATCAGCTTTCTGTTGGGGCGCCGTGGGTCAGGCGTCATCCATGCCGTTATCGTCGTCGGATATATTAATGGATTTTTTCAGGTTTTTGATAAGGCCTTTCTCTTCGAAATCGTCATCGATTTCATCGTCATCGAGCAGGTCATCCACATCCATGTCGTTCTTCTCGTCATCCTCGACCTCGGTCTCTTCCAGCGCCTCTTCTTCTTCGCCGGCATCGAACATTTCCCGTTCCTCAAAGAAAAGCTCGGCCGACGTGTTGGCGCCGGGCTGGAACATCTCGGCTACGGCGTCGGCGATACGCTCGGTATAGATCCCCGGCGGATACATATTGTTGGTACGCAGGGCCTGGATCAATGCACCGCGATTCCTGACCATGGCGGCTTCGATTGCCGCTACATCGTAGGTTTCTTCACAAAGAAGAGAAAGCATTTCCTTGTCCAGTTCGGCGTATTCCTGGATGGAGAGTTTCCCGTTCTCATTGTCCAACAAGACCACGTATTTTTGTTTCATTTGCGTCTTCCTCCAGAGGCGATAATCCGCCACATATTTTTTGTGCACGGAGGAACATCATAAAACATCTTTGATGTCAACCATCATTTAAGGGATTGACGCTGAGGATTCAAAATGATAGTGGGTCGCCTTATCCCAGTGGAGGGATGGCCGAGTGGTTTAAGGCGGCGGTCTTGAAAACCGTTGAGCGAAAGCTCCGTGGGTTCGAATCCTACTCCCTCCGCCATAACGCTAAACAATCATGACTACCTTTCAGGAGAGATGGCCGAGCCGGCTGAAGGCGCTCGCCTGCTAAGCGAGTGTGGGGGGAAACTTCCACCGAGGGTTCGAATCCCTCTCTCTCCGCCACTATCAAGGATTAAGGCCAATCCAGCATAGTTTGGATTGGCCTTTTTCTTTAGTCGTTTTATAAAATCGTTACAATAATCGTTACAATGCGCTCGAAAAAATAGAAGCTACACACAGCCCGCAATTTATGATGATTTAGATTTGGGCGCCGCGACAACTTGTAGATGCGATTTTTTTGGGTTGTCCAAAATATTGGCTACCTGCTTCATGGCAGGAGAAAGACCTTTAAGATAGTTGTCGGTTGTCGTTGGGCGTTTGTGCCGGAGCATTCTTTGAATCTCTCTAAGGGTCGCCTTACCTGAATCCTCCAAAATCATGGCTACATGATGGCGGATTGCCTGAAAGCCAAATTTTTTGACGCCGGCCTTATTGCACAACCGGGCCATCATTTCCCGAATACGCATATTGTCTTTTGTATAGATCGCACCGTCTGGGGTGGTAAAAACATGGGGACTGGATTTATCACGTTCACGCCATCTTTTTGCCAAACACCTATATAAGGTTTCGGACATTGGAATCAGATCGGATTCCATTTGCCCGCCTTTTCGCTTCCGCGTCCGAAGCTTTACCGTTCGTTTCTCAAGATTAACGTCCCTCCATTCCAAACGCAAAATTTCGGATAATCGCCCTAACGTATGAT
This sequence comes from Desulfosarcina widdelii, assembly GCF_009688965.1. Classification (GTDB taxonomy): domain Bacteria; phylum Desulfobacterota; class Desulfobacteria; order Desulfobacterales; family Desulfosarcinaceae; genus Desulfosarcina; species Desulfosarcina widdelii. The sequence goes on from NZ_AP021875.1 coordinate 3,848,746, forward strand.
AAAGCGTTTGAATGAAATCAAGCTCCCAATCGGAGGCGACGAGGATAACCCTATCCAAATCTTCAGCCGGCGGCACGTAGCGTGGTGATTCCTCCTCCGGATATGGTTGCAAATTTACAACTGGATTGTGCTGAATAATAGTTTGCCGGTTAGCCCAGGTGAAAAGCGCCTTGAATTCCCTTAAATCCCGGTTGGCCGTTTTGTTCCCGTCCGATCCTTTGCGTCGGATGAGGAAAGGATATTTCTCCAGAAATTCTTGTTGCTCCTTCGTTAGCTCGCTTTCATCCATTCTGGCCAAGTTGTTGGCATCTTTCCGAGCCTTGAGGTATTTAACAAAGTCAGGCGGGCTTAAATCCTCGATCACCGGATCTTGTTGGAGAAATGTGATAAAACTTCGGAAAACGAACGCTTTTTGCCGATAAGTGTTCTTTTGATGGTAATCACTGGAATAGCTGCCCAAATATTTATTTGATACCAGCGCAAAGGTTAAAGGGGTCTCCTCGGGAACCTGTTGTTCCGGGTGTTTGATTCGATACCGTTCGTTTTCTTCCCATTCCGCCGCCGCGGATTTTGTCGGGAAGCCTTCTTTTTTGAATATTTTCCCGTCCAGCATAAACCGGACGAACCAACCCCGCTTCGTGGCCTTGTGTTTGTATTGTGCCATTGTCTTTCTTTGCTCCTGCCTCTTGTTCAAGGAATTCAATGACTTTTGCGACGATAAACCGAGCTGATTTTAAATTGCGCCCTTCACCGACAAAAAAGTGCGGGAGCCGTCGCCATCCTTTTCTTAAAGTGCTTGTACTGGTTAAAAGGGCTTCTGCCAACCCATGTATATTCACTACGTCAATTGGAGAGCCACCGCTAACAACCGATGGTCGTCTCGAATGAGAACTCTGCATGCTGCTCTGCCACCCTCTCCGGGTCCGGCAACATTATCAAGCAAATCGGTCGAATAAGACCTGTAATTATTTCGGAAAGGTGGCAACCCATTTGGATTGCTCGTAATTGTATGGGGTGGCCAGTGCACTTTGGCGGGGGCCGTAACATAATCAGGTTAGACCCTGTTAAAAATTTTTATTACAAAACTCTATCCAATACTAATGATCCTCTGCCCTCCTTTCCTCGCGAAATTTTTCCTGGCGTGCGGCGCCTCCACACCTGGTTGAACAATAGACCCGCTCCTTAGCGGTCGGGCTGTAAAAGAAGCCATCACAACGGGGGCATTGCCCGAAGCGCCGGGGGCTGAAATCCAGATCACGAATGATCTCGATCAGCCACAAATCCATAATTTTTTTCAACGCATTGATTTCATTACCGCGCTTGACCTTGCGCAGCTGAAATCGTTCATGAAATCGATTTTCTATGGGATTCAACCTAAATGATACCGATCCGCTGATCTGCCACATCCGCATCTCCCCCAACATCTGTTTGTTTTCGACGATGCTGGCGATACGGGAGCGAAGGCGCTGCTGTAGCGAACCCAACATGGTTGTCAGCTGGTCATCTAACTTCCAGTCCCGATTATGGGGGTGCAACGCCGGATGCCGATGCAAATGATCAAGAACACGAGTCTGAAGATGCTGGCCAGCGACCGTGGTGATGTCGGCGTTTGCAAAATCAATCAGCAAGTCCAGTTCAACCCGCCTTTCCTCGACCACCGCCTTCGATTTTTTTGATGTCCAGTATCTCACAGAATTTTCACTCATCATATTTATTCTATTGACATTCATAAAATCTCTGCTAATCTAAAGATAACGCAAATTACTATAAATAGCGTTATTTGTAGAGATAGATATAGCGTATGATCCGAGCCTTGTCAAGGACACATTTTCACAAACTACCAAAACAGGAGAGAAAGGTCAGAACCGATACAGTTAAAGCATCAAATATGTTAAACATAAGAATCAATTAAATTAAAAACAGTAAGTTACCTTTGATCCGCCTCTCTCCGCAAGGAGAGACACATGGAAAAAGGTCAAATTCCAAAAAGCAGCACCCAGGTTCAACCCTCCCCGGGAGACTCGAAAGAGCACCTGACCGACAAATACGCGACCTGTCGGGAAGACATCGCTGAAGTGGCCATCGCCGATATTCAGCCCTGCCCCATCATCCCGGATTACAAGACGCCCACCCTTTCCACCCAGCCGATTGTCGTTCGGACGCCGGCCGCGTGCTTTTGTATCGATGGATTAAACATCATTGAGCAGACGAAGGCTGCCGGGCAGTCAAGCATCCGATGCCATATCTACCACATAGCCCAGCACTCCATTATCGAGCTGGCCATCAGGAAAGCAGCCATTCGGGTCATGCCCCAGGGCGGCAAGTGCTCGTATGTCGAATTGGTCCGCAACACACATCGCTTACGTCAGGCCCTTGAAAGCACTTCTGATGACTTGGGGATGTTCACCCATGGCGGTGATCGACGTGGCGTTGGCTTTACCGATTCCAAAGCAAGCAATGTTCGGGTCGTGCTGGGCAGTCGCCTCAGCAAAAAAACCACAACCATCAGCAAGTACCTGCAGCATGGCGACAGTCTTAACGATGCCGTCATGGAAGAGCTGGTCAATTCCGGTACCCCAAAAACATTCTTTGAAGCTGTCCAGACACAGAAAGATATCAGGATAACCGCATTACGCGCCGAAGGAAAAAACGAAACAGCCATTATGGCGGAGATATCCAGTCTGGTGTCTGCCTGGTGGAAAGAATCCCAGCGGCCTACTCAGTCAAAAACTACGCCGCCAGAAAAACCGCAGCCCCCACAACCAACGCGAACCACTGGTCCAACCAGCAGCCTCACTCCAAGGGGTAATCGGGATACCGCACCAACACCAAGAAGCCCTCAAATTGATTCTGGTGGCAACCCAGATCCGCCGGCCAGCGATCCAATACCCACCGATGAAACCGCTCCGAAAGCCGAGCTGAAAAGAATCGGTGAGGCACTTATTGAAATTGCCGATGGTCAGGAAAGCCCCACCCCGCAACAAATCGAACGTATTCGAACGTTAATCGTCGATCTATCGGCGTTGCTTTCGCGTATCGCCGATCCTATCGGTCCTGAAGAGGGGGAAACTGGAGGGGCCGTTTAATGGGGCAACTAATTTATTTCTGTGCCGGGGCAGATGCCATTAACCTGCCGACGTCGCCAATTGATGGATTGTTAATCAACGTTTTAGACCATGGCTCCACTCCCGCAAAGATCAAGGCCGCGAGGAAAATGATTCGGAAAGCTAATTCACGCCATAAGATGGAAGATTCAGGCGGCTACCCACTTTTAAAAGCAGAGGAAAAGGGCAAGGTAATAACCTTCGATCCAAGCCTTCCATTGAAAAACACAGGCAAGGCTTTGAACATATCGCCGCAACAGGTCATGGAAGCGAATGCCATACACCAACCCGATATCGTCATTGGGCTGGATTGGCCAATTCGAAAGCTTGAAACCGACATCCAGAAGCAGTTGGAGTTCTATAAAAAGCTCGAGTTCAACGTGCCATGGGCTTTTGAGTCCTTTGCCTGGAAGAATGCCCTTATACCCAGCGTCCAGTATTTCCAGCCCTTGCAGTGCTACAACCTCGATCATCTCGACATTTACCTTAATAAAATACGGGGAGTACTCTTTGACGGCGTGTCCATGCCGGTTCGTAATATCAAGGCGGCAGAGCTGGCTCTATTTTTGGTTAGCTTCTACCAACGGGGAATAACAAGGGTCCACCTGCTGGGAACGTCCAGCTTTCCGGTCATCGTCATATGCGTCTATGCCGCCTGGAATCTTTTAGATTGGGTGTCACTCGATTCAACGACGTGGCGATATGCAGCCGACAAAGAAAGCTTTATCAGCCCTTTCGATTTATCGAGGACGGACCTGCGCGCTTACGTTCAGGTGCCGGCGACCAAGTTAAATCCTTGCCCATGTCCGTTTTGTCGCGGACGGAGTTTTCAATCCATCCAGGCGATAGCCCCACGGAAAGATAAACTCCAGTTCCTCCGTGAACACAACTGGCTGGCGATAGCTAATTTGGCCAACGAACTGTATGCCAATGGCTACACGATCCCTAATCTTGAAAAAGAGCTGCGTTTCAGATGCCGGAATCAACGTCAGGTCGAGAGCCTCATACAAATACTATCCGTCGTTGATGCCTTAAAGGATAGCGATATTTCCCTGCTACAAACCGTCCTGGCTTCAAACCCATCAGGTCGGCAGCGAACCCGTTTGGCCGGGCGGCAAACCAGCACGAAAAAATGCCCTCGGCAGCCGACCGGGCAAACAACCTAAACTTCTCACCCGGTCGATAGCCAAGTTACCCGGTAACAAAAAGAAAAAGTCTTACAGGAGGTAGTAAATCATGGCAACGGATAAAAAAGTGAGCATCACAATCAGCATTGAAAAAGTTTATAGGGACCAGCTTCGAACCATGGCGGCCAAACGGAATTTACATGACCCCGACCAGCTTACATCCGCTTCGACCATAGCCCGCGAGATCATATGCCAGCATGTTGATGAGCTTGACCGGGTCGAGGCTGGTTTTGTGTCGGACAACACTCTAAGAAGAAGGGAGAAAAATGAAAAAGATGAACTATAACAACAAGTTTATGACAGCTCATGATGAACTGGTCAATTTTTGCAGAAAGTGTGAAAAAGATGGAAAAAAAACGTGCGAGTGGATTGGCGTTGGATGCAAGAAATTTAAAGGGGAGTTGGAACGATTGTATTATGAAAAATTGTATCCTTTCCACCCCTGTACTGAGGAATGTTTACCCCTTCCTGCATGTCAACGCAAAAGACACTGTGATGAATACTGGTTCTTTATTCACTCCAGATGTACTGCTGAAAATGAGTTGAAAGACCTCGTATCTTTTTATGCGAGTGATAAGAGTCCGTTAATAGGTGGTCCTCGGCTTGTGATTACAAAAGAATATATCAACTCCGATCCGCGTTTGAAAAAGGAAGTCGATTTCGATGTTACTGAGAAATACATAACGGAAATGAAAAGTTCCGCTTATTATACCGAGCTGTTAGATACGGTTAGGCAATATCAAGAATACTGCGATCTCGCTGACCAATTCCCGGATGAAAGCTTTTTCAATCACGAGTTTTATACCGGTGAGCCCGCATCGTATTAAAAATCTAAGTTTGACGATCGAACAGGGTAATCTCTATCACGGGTTTGCCCTGTTTGTTTAAGACACATCGAGAAAAAAGGAACGAATAATCTTATGCTGCTCACATTCAAAACAACGCTTGCCAGCCCAAAGCCATATAACTCCATGCTCGGTGAAAAATATCTGGCACTGCTGGAAGCCAATAAAGGCAATATTTATAGTGGATCGTTCGGCGTGTACCTGGCCAGAATGGTGGTGGTCAACAGCCAGGAACTGTATCAGCCACTGATTGACATCGATGGTGCTGATGGACTTGAGGGTCAAGACAGGACCATCAGTGCCATCACCTTCGCACAAGCAACCTTGAAAATGATTAGCGCCCTCGGTGCCACAGACCATTTCAAATTCATTGCAACCGGTGGTACCGGATTTCGAGCCGTATCCAACCTGCTCTTTAATCGCACGGCATATCTGGCGTTCGTGGATTGGATGCGCTTCGAAATGCCACACCTGCACGATCTGAACCCTTCCACACAGATAGATTTTCCTCACCAGATGTTTGCATATAAAGGCGATCCTTTTCAAACCGAGAAAGCGCTTACAGACGGTCACAGCACCATTATTGAGAAGAATTTGCTGGCCCAATCCGCGTTTACGCTTGATGACTATTTACAGATAACCGCTGGCAGACCAGATCCCGATGAAATTATCGCGTGTGTGCAATGGCTGATCGCAGGCCCCGTCATTTCTGATCTGAAGTCGATTGGCCCGTTGGGTGAGCGCATTGAGCAGTACCAACGGATTGCAGCCGACTTCAAAGTTAATCCGTTCAGCTATATCCAGATCAGAAAGGATATGGAGCCGGTTGGATTGACCGCGATGCAGGAAATGATCGGTGAAAAAGGCCTCGTATCGAAGATTGAAAAAAGGGGAGATGCACAGGCAATCTCCTTCCGAGGGCTTCAGTGTCCGGTATGCGGTAAAACAACAGTCAATGCATGGGCATGTCCACCGAATTACCAATTGCGTTGTTTTAACATTCACTGTGACGCTCACAACGGCATGCCATTGCATCGCTGGGCGGGAATCAAAAATCCCGGTGGCTTGTACAGATCATCGAAAAACGGTTTTGATCTTTCCGTTCCCGATCAGCATATCAGCCTCGAAGATGCCAGAGACCTGATCGTTCAGGAATTGAGCACCCGTGATGATGCCCTGATTGTCGTAACACCAGGCGCTGGGAAGACCCATGTGTCGCTGGAGGCAATCTCACAGATTGGCAATGATCATATCGTTATATACGGAGCCTTCAACAGGGATCTGCAAAACGAGGCGTATTCCAAGATCTGCGAACTGGCAGGACATAGCGATGGTTTTTATTTTTTTCAACCTCGTGAACAGACTTGTTTACGCCCCGCTGAATTAAAGAACATCACCGATAGGGGATTCTCCCCATCCGAAATTTTATGTTCCCGATGTGAGTATCGTGACACCGTCTGCGAATATTACAGCCAAAGGCGTGATTTCGGACCTGGCGTTTACTTTGTTACGTTACACATGCTGCAATACCTTCAGGATCGAATTCCCACGCCCGATCTGATCATCCTCGATGAGAATGTCAAAGCCGGGTTGATGCTTGAAGATTCCTGTTCAGAGCTTCAAATGAAGTCCGTATTGATGGTCGTCAATGGCACGGATGCTGTCATAGTCCGGCATCTGCTCAACATCGTCCAGCAGATATCCACGAAGCTGGTCGATACAGGCGGCCATCCGATGATCATCAACGGTCGTAAAATGACTGACGCAAACAATCAGGAAACCACCATCATCGAGCTGCTGGCCAAGCGCATGAACATGACCGATGAAGACATGATTGACAGCCTGAGTTCCCTCTCAAAATCGCTCGATAGCCTGTCCAGGACCAACCTGTTCCGGCAAGAAATCGATCTGAATGCCATTACATGGATTCAGGGTCTGACCTCGCCCAGCACCCTCTCTTTCGTTCATATCGCCAAGAATGGGGATGTGAAATTCAGCATCAAACGAATTACGCGGATCGGACTTCACGACACGCCCATCAAGATCCTCGATGCCACCGGTGATGCTAATGCTTATGGCGCTTTGCTCAACAGGAAGCTGAAAACCGTTCGAGCCGATGTAACCTGGAACAGTAACCGGGTCCATATAAAGATCAACACCAGTCGCAAGACCATGCAGTTTTCCAGAGAACCGAATCTTACAAAATTGCTCATTGAAATGCTCAGCTACACTAAATCCCAACATATCATGGTTGTCACCTATATGAAAAATGAGAAAAACGTTCTGGATATCCTGAGCAGAATCGACCCAACCAGAAAATTCATGGGCTATCATTTCATGGGGCCTCGTGGGATTAACAGCTATCAGGGGTGTGATGCTGTACTGGCAATTGGATTGCCATATCCAAATCTGAACAGTGCCGCCCAAGATGCCTGTATTCTGTTCCCAAGAGCTAAGGATGCTGACAAACGCATGGAATGGACAGAAGCGTGCATGCAATGGGATTTTGTCCAAAGCATTCACAGGATCAGACCTGTTCATAAATCGAGTGTGGACATCATTCTGGCTGCTAACCGATGGCCATCCATGCTCCAAACACCCGACGTTGTAATCGACAGATCTCAAAATGCAAACTGGAAGGAGTTGGCGATACAGCGATTGAAACCGTTTGTCGAGGACTTCGGATTCTTGAATCAAGATATCGGTTTTCTGGCCAACGTATATGTAAAATCAAAAGACACTATTGCCAAGCGATTTCAAGTAAAAATATCAAGATTGATCCATGATGTGAAGGATATAATTCCCGAGCTTAAAGGCAATCATATGACCAGCCAATTGTTTGGTTCGGAAGAGATTAGTAGCAGTGGATATACCTGCTTAAAAGATGACGATGAATTGGCTGAAAATGAGAAGATTAAGTTAATTTTGGCTTTAAAAGAATTATTAAACCAAAATTCACTTGAACATAAAAAATTATATGCTCGGTTAGTTAATCTAATCCAAAAGCAATCAATCGTATGGACCAATGAGGATATAATCCTTTCCAACCCTAATCAATGGTCGGTGCTGTTGAATCACTTCAAAGAGACGAATCCTCACTTTGAGAAATTTGAAATCAAACTTCCACATGCTCGTGGTAATGCTGTTATCGGTGTTGGAAATCCTGATCGGGTCAGGGATTTTTATGGCCATATTGATAAGCTTGGGGTTGTTGGTCGGGTAGATATTGATACGTATCAGCCAGTAGAAGCTTGCATGCAGCCTGTAAATCCGATTCCAGCCGGATTGGTATCCATCTGTATCCCCGAGGATCAGGATACGGCATACGTTGGTGTGGGATCTGAATTTAAGGCGATACCGTTGAATGCCGCACCAGGGGAGCTTCGAGCGTGCTTTGAAGGCATCGTTGCTGGTTCTGACATCACGATCGTTACCAACGACGGCAAGCAAGTGGCCAAGGCTTTTCTTTCTTGTGGATTGCAGAAATGCAAAATTATCGATGTCGTTATTGCGGAAAAGCTCATTGCCAATGGTGAGGTGGAGTATCGGGCCTTGTCGCTTAAAACGGTTTTCAGTCGCTATGAAATGCCGGATGGAATGGAAAAAAGTGGAGTCGTTCATCGTCTGACTGAAATTTGGAGCAAACAAGAGCCGTTGATTCAATCGGCTGGACTGGAAACGGTCTTTGGCATCGAGACGCGGTTGATCTGGGTCACTGCTGGGATTGAAGCCGCCGGCATAGGAATCGATGTGGATACTTTGCTGCAGCTACACGATGACCTCGGCGACAAAATCGATACCCTGGCTGCTGAGTTGGAAAAGTCGATCCCGCCAGATATTCCACTCCATGATCGTGGCAAGATCCAAGAATATCTGAATTCAACCTACGCCCTAAAGCTGGCCAAAATTGATGAAGAATCGATGCAATGGATATCGAACGCAGATGTAAGAAGACTGGTCGGTAGTCTGATTGAGTATTGGAAAGCTGGCCGTGAGCGCCGGAATGTCGAATCGTACATGGCCATGACCGGTGATGATGATCGTGTTCGTGATTCAATCGAGCAGTTGAACACCAAAACCGGACGTTTTTATCGCCATTTGCAGACAGTTCAGAAAAATGGGCCGATGCGGTCGTTGTTCTGTGCCAGGGATGGATACAAATTCGTCGTGGCGGATTATTCCCAACAGGAGGCCAGGATCATTGCCGGGCTTTCGATTGATGCAGCGGCCATCGCTCTATTTGAATCGGGTAAGGACATCTATCTGGAAACGGCCAAGGCGATTGTCGGTGATCGTTTAAAAGCAAGCCGTCTACGGGCATTGGGAAAGGAAATAGTCCTGGGATTAAACAATGGCCGGTCTGCGTATTCGATCTATGACGGGTTGGCCCGTTTGGGGTTTGGGTATGACCTGGACGATGTTCAGGGCATGATCTTGCGATACAACATGGAATTTTCAGGGATGAAGGCATGGCGGGATGGTATTGAATCGTCGGCAGTGAATGACGGCTGCGTTTCGACACCATTAGGAAGGCGACTCAAGGTTAATAAGGATACGAATCCCAATTCATTGATCAACTATCCGGTTCAGGGCACCGCAGCCGATGGGTTCAAGATGGCCCTGATTCGATTGGAAGATGAATTGATCGGGAAGGACGCCCGGATCGTTCATATCTTGCATGATGAGGTGATCGTCGATGCAAGGGAAGATATCGCCGCTACTGTGGCTATGATTATTCAAGACTGCATGGAACAGGCATTCAAGGGCATATTACCGGAAGTGCCAATGGTTGTGGAGCCTGTGGTTCGGGATTCATGGGAATGACTATACCTCGAACACCACACCGACAGCCTATTCCCACTTGAAAGGTAATTCTATAGTATTTCGATAAGTTACCGATACCAATCTATGGATAAATGTCATTCTTAATAAATAGAGCATTACACTGCCAATCATACAATTAATTGGTGGTGCAAAAAATATAGAAACAGGAGGACAGCATAAATGGATGATACTGAATTAAGTGTGAAATCAAGTTCAACTGGTTCCGAGGAAACAGATATAAAGGAAATGCTGGACGGCATTTTAGAGACAAAGCCAGCGCAGCCTTTGCGCCCTGATAAGATTGAGAATCCCGACCCAGCGGAAGAACAAATCGTCAATGAGGCTTACGAGCATTTAAAGGGAATTTTTCTCCGGAATTTTCACAACGCAATGGTCGAAGCGGGAAGGTATATCATCGACAACTTCTATGGAGGGGACTCAAAGGCAGCCTTTGCTAAAAATAAGGGCAAAGACCAGCCGCCGAATCTGAAAGCCCTGATCGATAAGATCAGGCAAGCACCGACAGCAGACGAAAGTGGTGTGCCATCGATTGGTTGGTTTTACAACGCAGTAAATTTGGCAGCCCACGAAGATATTTGTGCGCAGCAGGGATTACAAACGTTTGTAATGCTTGGCCACAGCCATAAACTACAACTGCTCCATATCCCAAAATTGAAGTCATTTCAGTCAGATGAATTCGAAGAAGCCGTTGCGTCCGCATTTGTAGAAAAGGAACGGCTGGCTAAATATGCCTTCGACAATTCTCTATCTGTTCGAGATTTCAAAAATTATATAAAGGAGCAGCACCCCTCGGAGGGCATTGATCTGGCCGTTTTGCCTCCGAAAGCTGAGTTGCGAAAAATTGAATCGAAAGAATTGGTTAGGCTCTGGAACATGGCCAAGGCAAAATATGAAAATGGCCACCGGCAGGTAAGTTTATCCAAAGATGCAATGCAAAGGCTTGAAATCGTATTGGCAGAAACTGGAAGTAAACAAGGTACTGGAAAAGGACGCTTCCAAGATTGGACCAACCCAAAAAACAACGTAAACATTTGTACTGGTTGTAAAAACGATTGTGCTTACTGTTACATGAAGACAATGAACGTAGGTAGAACCACCAAGAAGCAACCGGCAGACTGGCACAATTGGGAACTTCGCCAAAAGGATGTAGACGCCAAACAGCGATTGAGGGATGGCCTTGTCGGATTCCCTTCCTCACATGACATCTTTCCTGAAATTCTGGATACCTATCTTTTCGTTTTGGGAAAGCTGCTTCGCGCAGGAAATGAAGTCCTAATTGTAAGTAAGCCCAGATTTGATTGCATTCAGGCAATATGCGAAGCCGGCCGGTTTTTCACAGACAGAATTATTTTCAGATTCACTATCGGGGCAATGGATGATGCGGTTTTAAAAATTTTTGAGCCTGATGCCCCGAGCTTCGAAGAACGCAAGGCAAGTTTGCAATACGCATACGAGGCAGGATTCCGAACGTCGGTAAGCATGGAACCGATGCTTGATACAGCCCACATTGATCAATTGATTGGGGAGCTTCACCCGTTTGTCAATACAGACATCTGGCTTGGAACCATGAACCATACAAATGTCATAAAAAAATGGGCGGACGAAAATCTGTTGAAGGAATTAGTCCGGATAGAAGAAAATCAGTCACCGGAAATTCTCACTTCCATCTTTAACAAATTCAAAAATGACTTGAAAATCAAGTGGAAAACGGATGCGTTCAAATTTATAGAAACCGCGCTCAAGCAAGCGAAACAAGGTTGAGAACTGCAACACCGCAAATTATATCCGCACAGATCCCGTTTTTTTGCTCAGTAAGCCCGCGATTCTTATCGCTGGAATTTTGATTTTGGGTTGAAGTTCCGGAATACGTCGTGAGTCCTTGATTCAGCGTTGAACAACCCTTCCCCTGATACTGGCTAAGTCCATTTTTAAAACATAACCCAAGGTAGCAAACAAAAGAGGGTGTCCATTATCAGGGCCGCATCACATTAAGCCTCCCGTGAGTGTCGTTTGGATGAACTGGTGTAAAGCGCGCGGATATAGAAAAACAACGCAATCCGCCAACGACATCTACAGATTATAGACGGTTTCCGGATACAGTTCATTTTCGCACTGAAAACAAAAATCGATTTTACTTAGCACCAAAAAATTTTTAGCAAGGAGAAATTCTCAAATGCACAACACCTATACATTAACAAGCAAGACCTACATCGACCTGGACCAACCAGAGATTTATCAGCGGTTCATGCAGGAATATTTGGAGTTGCTTCGGTCAAAGCTCCAACAATACAAGATCATGGATCAAAATGGCGATTTACGCGAGATTCGATATTCATGCGGCCAGGATCATGACCCTCGAAACCCGAACTGGAAGCCATTTCAATATCTTGAGCAGATTTGTCGTAAATATGGATACGATGACATGGAAGCGCGGGATGTAATTGAAGATCAGATTGGTCGGCGATTGGTCTGTGAGTGTCTGTTGTTTGATGGATAGATTCTGGGGCATGTAAAAGGATATCCGTAATATGATATCAAGAGCACATCCCTTAATAAACGATTATGAAGCGGTTATCAATTCAGTGAGAAACATGATCCCGTCTTCAACACGCTTCTTGATAGCGGATAATTGGCGAAAATCGAAAGTCCCCGCCGATCCGTGCGTACCGTCATTGAAGACGCGAAAAAGCTGTAAGATGTTTTCGATGTCCTGTTCTACAAAATCTTCAAGGGATTCTTCAATCATACCTTTTCGATGCAGAAAATATCTTATCTTTGCCCGCCTTGTTGGCCTACCGTGTTCCGTCCTATCACAATCTGGGATAAGGCTGATAACCGATGCGTCTGGGGCCTTGATCACAAGTAGTTGGGTGAAGATTTCACGTGCACTCGTGCAAAAATGGCGGGCGGCATCCGGATTCGTGGGGTTTAGGGCAAAGACTGCTCCTTTCCAACGGTTATCCAGATCAACCGAGATATTCCGCAATTGATCACCCAGTGCCGCATCTTGAAGCCCGTCAACTTGCTCGTCTGCTTCGGGTTCCATTCCGGAGAGTCGATTGGCAACTGTGACGCTGTTTGCCGTTTCACGCTCAGAAAGATCAAGAATCCTATTGTACATCGGGCCAATCTGATTTGAATCCGCAAGATGCTCCAGCCGCGTGTAAGTTTGGTGGAGAGTTTCCACTGATGTTCGATAAACGACAAACCGGGTCGTTTGATGATTACTTAAGCGTGCCAGTTCATTTCGAAGACGCTGTTGATTTGCTTTTACCCGTGAGTTGTGCTGACGTACAGCTTGGTTATATTTATTGACAGCCTGATTGACCTTTTGATTATGCTGCCTCACAAGCCGATTGTAGTCATCGATGGCTCGTTTTCGTTTTTGCTGGATTTGTCGCAATTTGCTTCGGAATTGTGCGATGGATATTCGCTGAACCATGTATCCCCCTTAGAGCCCGCACTAACTTTCAGGTCAATTTGCCCCGTCGAGAGCGAAGACCTTTTGGAAAAAAGGCATCGTTGAATCCAGATTCTCAATAGGATAGTGTGGCTGTCAACATAATTATGTTACTGAAAGTCAGGGAAGGTATTGGTTTGAAAATCAGAGGACACGTTTGCCATTCCGTATTGACGTCCACAGTTTGAAAATGGCCTATAATTGGACAACATTAGCCTGGCGTTATAACAACTCTTCAAGGAACAACCGCAATTTTTTTATCTTCGCGTCGCTTTTTTGTCTGAATAGCCGTGCTATTTCCATGGTTACTGCTTCCCTGTCTTCAGAAACCTTATCCCCTTCCAGAAATGAAAAAATATCAACCGGTGTCATTTCGAATATATCACACAATTTCAGCAGAGTGCTTAAGGTCAAATTGACCAGCCCCCGTTCGATCTTCCCATAATATCTGTAGTTAATCCCCAGCTGCTCCACATCCTCCTGCCGCAGCCCGTTGGCTAACCGTGCCTGCTTAAACCGCAATCCCAATCTCTTTTTTACATCTTCAGGGTCCATTTGTCTCCTCCATGGCTATTTATAAATGAAGGTGACTGGACCTTACAGGCTCATATAAGTAGTAAAATTATTGTAAATAATCCTTAAAGGTAGTATCTCTGCAGGTAGGAATATCGCTGGGTTGCTGACCTTAATTGATAGTTGTAAATGAACAAGGAGGGTTAAATGATTCAAAAACTTGAAAATGGCTTCCTCATCGCGCTGCTTACAGTATGTCTGACAATCTCAATAAGTGTTTCTTCCCTGTTCGCGCTTGATGTTAAGGGCCTTGCAAACAAAGAAGAAAAGGTCACAACAGTCGCAAAGGAAGTGGAATATACAAAAAAATGGTTTTTTGGGTCTGTCCATAAGAATTTTAACGCCATTTTGAAAGAACATCCTGATTTTCCAAATTTTGCGGGCGTACTCGAGTCTTTTGATTTTTTAGATATAACAGAATACGATCCAAATTATAATCCTTGGGGAGGTGGTTGGGGGCCTGCAAATGTTAAAATTCTCCAGAAATTTTTAGTGAAGAGTTATGGCATTAATGAAAACATTGCGATAGGTACGAATGAGTATGATGCAATGCAAAGTTTGTTCACAAAATTTGCCAACTATTATAGTTTTAAGAATGGATTGAAGACTTACCACGTTACCCAAGAAAAACTGACTGAAGATATCAAAAATAGTATTAATAGCCTGTTTATGTACTTTAGATCGAGTTTACCGGAAACAGAGAAAAATAAATTGATTAATTTTATTGATGATTTTGATAAATTCTTGGATAACTATTACACTGAAAAGACCGCGATTTATATAGCGAATACACAAAAAGAAAAAAAAGAACAACAAGATCGTATTGCATCTATCAAATCAGGTAAGGAATCAAACGATACATACGAAAACGCGAAGATTTATTATGATGCACAGAATGGATTCAACCTTATACAAATGCCGCCTGTTAAACCAACCATGAAATATTACTTCGTTTCTGGTAAACTTGAGTCCAAAGATGGTGACCTTTACATTGTTCAACGAGTGATATTTGGTGATATTAAATACTTTGTATTTCGATTAACTGATTCTGCCGGTGAAAAGAATTTTAGAATAGGCGGTGAGCTCCAGCTTATTGGACAATTTGTTGATTTGTACAAATACACAACGACAATTGGTACAAAGAAATATGCACCGGTATTTGATGCAGTTTTCGTGGAGCTATAGTCGTTTAAAAGATGTGCCATCATGTAAGTTTGTTTGGAATCAACTATGAGTTATGATACTAATACTATCGACCTGGATCAACCAGAGATTTATCAGCAGTTCATGAAGAAATATCTTGAACTGCTTCGGTCAAAGCTCCAAAGATCCAAGGTCATGGATCAAAACGGCGCGCTGAGGGAGATCCGATATTCATGCGGACATGATCATGACTCTCGAAACCCGAACTGGAAACCATTCAAGTATCTTGAGCAAATATGCCGCAAATGTGGATATGACAACATGGAGGCGCGGGGTGTCATTGAGGAACAGATTGGCCGGTGCCTGGAATGTGAGTGCCAGTTGTTGGGTGGGTAGGGTGGTGACTGATAGCAGTAAAACAGGTTTTATAACTTCTTTTATCTGATTTAATTATCAAAAGGCATGCTCCTGGAACGTCAAGGTTTGGAAAGCTTTGCTGCAGGCAGTTTTCGCGACCCTCGCTGCTAATCGGGTTTTTTCACCCTGGGCTGTATCGGTCTGCCATGACCCTCAGGATAGCTCATTATAAATCATTTTCAGATAATAACAACCGCCCAGCTCCAGATATTACTATAACGGGACCAATTGCCATTTGAATAACTTTCACAATTTGTTCTAAATACATTTCTGATCTTTTTCCCTTCCAATTCGGTTCAAATAAATTTCAATATGTCTAAGCCATCCTCTTCAAACTATCTGTGGCTAACTGGCTTTTAGGGTATGCTCAACATGGGAGTATATCTTCAAACAACGCGATTTTCCTTAGGAGATTAAAAAAAACCAAAATCTTGTGATCTCGCAAGGTGTTTAGGGCACAGTGGTAAGTAAACATCTTTCCAAAGCCGTGTACATGATTGTGGTTGCTTTTATTTGCAAATAATGTGTCGATTTCATTTCTTGGAGGCTTGCCTGGTAAATGCAATCAGAGTGTCGCAGTAGGCCTCCAAGAGCCTCTGGATCGTGGCTTTATCCGACTCTTTGGGGGTGCCCTGCCACTCGTAATGGCCCAGAATATCCCATCCGGACCTCATGGTTCTGGCCTCGAAGTCCTTTTGTGCGCCACCCGCCCAGCCGAAGGAACCGAAACGGAACACCTTTTTGTTGGTCACCTTTTTCACCATCAACTCCTCAATGGTGTGGGCCATGGGCGGGAACATTTTGTATTCATAGGTTGGCATACCGAAAATTAAGCCAGCGGATTTCCAGGCGCTTCCCAGAATGTATCCGATTTCGTCACCGGGTACTTGGAAGACATGCACCGGAATGTCACGTTTGCACAGCGTCTCAATCACCAGGTTTAGCACCTGTTTGGTATTGCCATACATACTACTCCAGACAACGGCAACCTCAAGCTCCGCTGGCCCCTTGCTGTATTCGGCGTAACGCTTATAATGGTCGATTATTTCCGCAGGATTTTCCCGCCAGATGATACCGTGCGATGGGCAGATAACCTCCACGTCAAACCCTTTAAGTTTCTCTAGTCCCTTGAGGACGAAGGACGAAAAGGTGGCCACGATGTTGGCGTAGTAACGCAGAGACTCCTGCTCGAAAAACTGGTGTTTTTCCCCGTCGATCTGGTCGTCGAAAATTGCGTTTTCGTCTACGCGGCCATAGGAACCAAAGGCATCGCAGGAAAAGAGAATCTTCCGTTTGCGTTCATAGGTCATCATGGTCTCTGGCCAATGTATGTTGGGGGTATCGAAGAACTGCAGTTCATAATCTCCGACCGTAAGCACCATGCCATCGCTGATGGCAACGGCCCGCTCTGGAGGCACCGAGGAAAATGCCTGCAGTAAGGGTACCGCCTTTTTGCTGCAGTAAATAACTGCCTTGCTGTTTTTTTTGCAAAACTCGCGCAACCAGCCGGAATGGTCGGGTTCCATGTGGTTCATGATGATGATATCGATTTTCTCGATGGTTATCTGCGATTCCTCAATTTGGTGGGTGATCTCCCGCGGAAAATTGAAGATATCTTGGGTCAGATCAATAATGACGTTCTTGTCGCCCTTGATAAGATAACCATTTATTGAAATGCCGTTTGGAATCGGCCAAAGTCCCTCGAACAAATAGTCCTTGTCCTCAATGTTGACAGAAAATCGATAAACGTCGTCTATCACTTTTTGAATATTCATTGTTTCAGTATTCCAATTTGAAAAGTTGGTAAAAGGAAATCATATCTTATTAGGATTTTAAGGAATCAGTCTCGATAATAAATGATTCCCTTGTTTCTTTTTTCCATAATAACGGATGCACCGTATGGCAATAACCCTGTTTTAGCCGCTTGCTGGGCCAATTTATCTCGATGGTGCGGATGGGCAATTTGAATTAGGGATTGTGCCCGTTCATCAATCGTCAACCCTTTTAAGTGAGCAATACCCCACTCCGTGGCAACATAATCGACAGCGCTCCTTGGGACTGTTACAGCCGTACCTTCAGATAACAACGGCACGATACGAGACTGATCATGATATTGTGAACTTATGGCTAAAACACTTACACCTGCCCCATCCTCGGCGAGCATCGCTCCTGTAACGAAATCAAGTTGTCCACCAGTACCGCTGATCTGACGCGGTCGCAAACCGCCTATCTGCTCGGAGGCCACCTGTCCCGTCAAATCTATCTCCAAGGCACTGTTTAGTGAAAACATTTGTGGTTGGCGCGCGACGATGAGCGGGTTGTTAACATAGTTCACCGGATGAAACACCACCGCCGGGTTGTCGGCAATGAAACGGTACAGACGTTTGCTTCCCAGGGCGAATGTGCACACCGATTTATTGGGATCGAGTTTTTTACGGGAATTGTCGACGACACCGCATTCTATCAGATCAACCATCTTTTCGGTCAGCATTTCAGAATGAAGGCCGCAGTGTTTGATGCCGGCCCGGGGCAGTGCGTCCAGTACAGAATTGGGCAGCCCGCCGATGCCTACCTGCAGGGTCGTGCCGTCTTTGATCAGGCCGGCCGAAAGAATGTTCTCGGCGACTATGCGGTCTGCTGCACTCACCTCCGGCGCCGGGAGGCAATAGGTCTCAAACTCGCAATCTTCGACGATTTGGTCAACCTTACTAATATGAATTTTAGCTTCACGACCACCGAATGTAGCAGGCATATCCTCCCGGACAACCACGACGACTTTTCGGGATACGTCAGTCAAGGCCTTCATATGACCGACCGTCAGTCCAAAACTAAAATTGCCGTTCAGATTCATTGGGCTAGTCACCAAAAAGAGTATATCAAACGCATATTGTCTGCGAACTATATCTGGTACCAGATGCCATGATGCCGGTGCATACATTCCGCATCCGCGATCACCTGCGAATGAGCGGGTGTGAGGCATCACAAATCCACTGTACCATTTGAAAACATCGCCACGGGGATCCACTCGGAGGATTTCGTAAGAATGCGTGTCGAGGAACGTGCGCACAGTGACATCCTTCAGCTCGTCTTTGCGTTGGGCCAGATATTTATCGATGATGGCTGCGACATTGGCACCTCCGCCTAAATGGATTGACATGCCACTTGTGACCATTGCGGACGCATCCTGTGGGGCAATCAGTCTGCGTTTATAGTCTTTGAAATATGCGTTTATACTCATTGCCTTACAATCCCAAACTGATAGTGAAAATGGTGTTGCTCTCATTATGGTCGGAATTCTCTTTTACACTGTATCTACCATTATTAAGCCTCGACTGTATCAGAAGCTAATTTAGCATTAAGATTCAAACCTTCTACTGTTAAGCTATCTATTTCTATTACTTCAATGGGTATTTTTAGTTCATTCATCAACTCAATTAGCATGTTGTAAAGGAGATAATCACCGTCAAGCGATCTATAAGGTATCATTTTATTTTGGATCTTGAAAATAATGCCAGAATAGGCGACAATGGCTCCGATGCGTTCCGCTTTTCTCCTGCTTGCCTCAGATAATCGCATATTCTCCAATGTCATGTTCACCCACTGTAACTTGCTATCTGCCTTCGCTTCTTTATCGACAACACGTTTATAATTCAGCAGCCGTTTCATTGTTGTTTGTGTTATCTTAATAATTTTTTGTATTCCCCTATATTCCATGTCTACTCCTTTCGGTAATAATCAAACCAAAAATGCCGAGAACCTGCAGAATGGTTTGAAATTTATGTCTTATTTTTTTCACTCAATGAAAGTGTGGTGAGTGGCTATTTTGTATCCCGAACACCGATCTCATCAAGATGTCGAAGCAGATCGGCCGTGTCTTGATAAACTCGGAAAGCCCCCGCCTGTTCGAGTTCGTACTGACCATAGCCGCCGGATAATAAACCAACTCCTAATGCTCTGGCACGACGAGCAGCTAATAGGTCCCAGACGCTGTCACCCACCACAATTGAATCCATGATCGACACATCAAGTTTCGCTGCGGCCGCAATAAACAGATCAGGATCCGGTTTGGCATGAGATACCTGATCGCGTGTAATGACAGGGACCTCAGAGGGAATGCACAACTTACCCAACATCTGGCTGGCACTCTTGAGCTTCCCGCTAGTGGCGATCGCCCACGGAACCTGAGATTTCGATAGATATGCGAGCAACCGTTTTGCTCCTGGCAATGGCTGGATTGTGTCTGATAGTCTTGCGAAAGCACCTTCATGAGCGTCTATAAGTAGCTTAGCCTTCTTAGTGGTAATCGGTTGGCCCGTTTCCCGCAGAATTGCATTAGCCATTAAACCACCGCTCATACCGATATGTCGATGGATTCTCCATACAGCCAGATCTATTCCCACAACTTCTAAAGCTTCACGCCAGGCCAATACGTGTTGGTAAACGCTGTCCATAAGAGTCCCATCAAGGTCAAAGAGAAAAGCTGTTCGACCTGGTTCAAGTTTTTTGCATGGCTCTTCATCAATCATTTGGATGACCCTCCTTTCCCAATAATACATTATGCTGCTGAACGTTTCCCATCGTGTCTTTCGGCGGTTGCCTTTGTTTCAATCGTTGATTTCAGCACCAACCGGCCGTCGGCCACAACGCAACCTTGACCTTCCGGATAGACGATCAGTGGATTGATATCCAGCTCCTGGATTTCAGGATGATCGGTAACCATCTGAGACATGCGCAGGATACAATCCTTCAGTGCAGCGATATCCGCCGGTGGCTTGCCCCGCCATCCATTGAGGACTTTGTGGGACTTGATGGATCGGATCATGTTATCTGCGCTCATCTCGCTCATGGGAGCCAGGCGGAAGTTTACGTCCCCGAGCACCTCCACGAATATTCCGCCCAGGCCAAACATGCACAACGGGCCGAATGCCGGGTCCCGGGTCGCACCCAGAATGACCTCGACGCCGTCTTTTGCCATCTCCTCGACGAGGACGCCCTGGATGTCGGCGGCGGGATTGTATTTTTTGGCGTTGGCCACGATGGTGTCAAAGGCTTCCTGGGCCTGATCAATGGCGTTAATGCCAAGGGTCACGCCGCCGGCATCAGACTTGTGCACGATATCGGGGGAAACGATTTTCATCGCCAGCGGAAATCCCGTTTGGGCGACAACAGCTTCGAGTTCGGAGCGATTACCAACGACGTGGCTTTTCAACAAAGGGAAATCGTAGCACTGGAGAATCTCACTCATCTCATGCTCAGGCATATATGCTTTGTCAGTATTGCCGAGCTTGTGGGCAATTATCCTGGCGGCCCTTTGCGTATCAGCCGGCAGCCGTCGGAATTCTCTTTTTGCACTTCCGATCAATTTCAGGTTCTCTCCGAAACGGGCCATGGCCGCCATGGTTCGGGCGGCTGCTTCCGGAAACGGATAGTTGGGAATTCCATGGGCCTCCAGGAAATGGGCACCTTCGGAAACATCGACCAGCCCCATGAACGATGCGAGAATCGGCTTGTTGACATCTCTGGCCACCCGGGGGACGATCATGGCCGTCTCCTTGATGTCGGTCATGGCCTGGGGCGTCAGGATGACGATCGCACCATCGACACCCTCATCAAGGAGCGTGTCGCGAATGGCAGCCTCGTAGCGTTCATGGGTTGCATCGCCGATGACATCCACCGGGTTATGAATGTTTGCTGTTTCGGGCAAATGATATTTCAATTTGTCTTGGGTTTCACTGGAAAGTTCTGCTAATTGTAGACCATGACGGATGGCCGCATCCGTGGCGATAATCCCGGGACCGCCGGCATTGGTAATGATAGCGATGCGCTTTCCTTTCGGGATGGGCTGCTTCGAGAATGCTTGCGCATAATGAAAAAGCTCATTGATGCCTTCAACCCGTTCGATACCACTCTGCTTGAAGATGGCGTCATAGGCGGCGTCGGATCCGGCCAATGCCCCCGTGTGGGAGGTCGCCGCTTTGGCGCCTTCGACGGACCGGCCCGATTTGACGGCCAGAATCGGCTTGCCGCACTGCATGGTGATTGTCCGTGCAATTTGTATGAACGCGCGGGCATCGGAGATGTCCTCCAGATACATCAGGATGACATCCGTGAGCGGGTCGTTTTTCAGGTAAGAGAGAAAATCGATTTCGTTGACGTCGGCCTTGTTACCGAAGCTGATGAACTTGGAAAAGCCGACATCCCGGCCGGCCGCGTAATCGAGTACCGATGTGCACAGAGCACCGGATTGGGAAATAAAGGCAATGTTGCCGGGTTTGGGCATGATCCGGGCGAAACTCGCATTCATGCGTACGCTTTCGGCGGTATTGATGATGCCCAGGCAGTTGGGCCCCACCAGGCGGATGCCCCGATCCTTCACCAACGCGGCGATTTCTCTTTCCATCTGCACACCATGGCCGCCTATTTCCTTGAAGCCTGCCGTGATCAGGATGCACCCTTTGACCTGCTTCTGCGCGGCCTGTTCGATGACGGTGGGCACCGCCTTGGGGGGCACGACGATGACGGCCATGTCCAGGTCGTCGGGAATATCCGTTAGGTTCCCAAAGGCTTTCACTCCTTGGATCGAGTTTGCCGTGGGATTGACAGGATAAAGAACGCCCTGGTAGCCGGCCCGCAGCAGATTCTTGAAAACGGCGAGCCCCACGCTGCCCGTTCTGTTCGTTGCACCGACGACGGCAATAGATTTGGGTTCAATGATAGATTTAATATCACCCATGCTGATCTCCTGTTTTCCTGAATTACTGATGTGAGTTAGAATTCTTCCAAGTTGACCCAGGTTGACTGGCTTCACCATGTAGTAGATTACCCCCTGGCTTCTGATTTCCACTTCCAGATTGGATGTGTCGTTATTAACCATGGAAATAATACGAGCTTTGGGTATCACCTCTCGCAGTTCGGGTATCAGATCTGATCCGTTAGTGTCAGGCAGTCTCTGGTCCAGAAGAATTAAATCGGCAGGTTCACTCTTAAGGTGTTCCAGCGCCTTAGCTCCAGTATCGCATTCGGTGCATTGATGCCCGACAGTATTAATCCAGTCTTGCACTCGTTTTGACTGAGTATTATCTGAACTAACGAGAAGAACATTGATCTTCATGGCATCCTCTTCCTGATTATTCTGCTTTTCCTCATGAAAGCGAGCTACCAGGCCTCACGTTCCAGACGCTTATATAAAAACGCCATTTGTCTTTCCGGTAAATCACCCACATTGTCATAAACCCACTGTATATCACCAGATGTGATCGCAGCTTTGGCTTCGCTGGATAGATTGTACTTAGCAAGAGCCGCTGAACCATTTTCAAGTAGCTGCACCCAAAATGCCGGATCATCGATGGCATCATTCAGCACTTGTTTGACAATCAGACCTTGGGAAGCCTTTTCACCAAGCGCAGTGTTCTCGTGAATCTCAATGCGCTTAAAATTTTCCAAGTCCTTCCAAGCATGATCTCTGAGTGCCGTTGTACCCTGAACACATATTGCATGATTTTGTTGGAACTGGTGAATACCTCGAATTAATACCTTTTCCGAAGTCTCGATGGGTTCGGCGTCTGAAACCAGAATAATTTCGGCATCCGGTTCTTGAACACGAATTTTACTGAATGCTTTTACACCATCATTGTCTAGTAACCGTAAATCGGTCACCATCAGATCGAAACGTTTTTTCTTTAGAGCTTTTCGAGCGCACTTGGCGGTCTTTGCAAAATCGATATCAAATCCTTCATGACTTAATATATCCTCAAAATGTTCTGTTAATATGATATTATCTTCCAAAACCAAGGCATGTGGAAAGACCTTTTGTAAGGTTGAGATGTTTGCAATTGCACCATACATGATTGTCTCCTTGTTACCTTTTTTTGATGTTTACCAAAATTACTCCTGAAATGAAGGCTGATGGTCGGAAAAGAATTCGGTGAGACCTTTTTCCAATAATCGATTTAGGGTGAATCTTACGGATCCTAACTATCCGGCTCATCGGCATCGTACATTTCAACGTGTTTATTTGACGGTGAAATTGTTGTTGAACTGACGATCTAAATATTGATGTACCTTGTATTTTTTTGCTTCAAGCTGTGACGCCATCATGCCATCAATCAATTGATTACGATATTTTTTTAGAAAAAGAGTTTTGTAGGTTTCACGGCTTCCTCTTGACCAATATGCTGGCGAACGGGCGGAAAATAATTTACTTTTTTTTTGACAAACGGCGATTTCATTAGAGAGTGCTGTCTCATATTTCGCCCTTAGCATGGTGGCATTATCAATCGCCCAAATTGGAATGGCGATTAGGACTATGGTCAGTGTTATCATTACCGCAATTGCTTTTCTCATTTCCTTCTCCTATTATTATTCTATTGGGTCGAATTTGTGATCGACTGGCCAAATTTTTCAAATATCTATCTATTATCGATTCGCTGCATTCCATAAGCGACTATCTGTTAACTTCTACATATAGCAACAGCTATGCCATTAAAATAGAAATGGTTATTATGTCTAAATACAGATAGATATAGTATGCATGGGCCTAATTTTCGAATAAGCACATATGTCATAACGAGATAACACTCTGATATATAATGAATTTCCGAAGATATTGGGAGAATTGGTAACAGGTATGATGGGGCATGAATGCCTATGTGTTCAATAAAGACTGCTAAAATATATAATGTTTTAAGAATGATAAGGGGGTGGGGCAGGAATGGTACATGATGGGGCTAATTGATTCCGTGCTTTTTCATCTTTCTGAGAAGGGTTTTGCGATCAATCTTCAGCATAGTTGCTGTTTCACCGCGTTGCCATCGGTTTTGGTCAAGGGCCTCTATAATGATGGACTTTTCAAGAGATTCCATTTCTTCCTGCAAGCTCCCATTAGTCCTTTGAAATGTTGCGGAAGAGAGGTTTGTAGGCTTGCCAGAAGAGGATGTTGAAGGATTAAAAAAACTGAAATTGCCAGTGGCTGCATAGCGTTGAATCGTGTTTTGAAGCTCTCTTACATTGCCTGGCCAATCATATTTTTTCATGTCATCTCGAATGGTTGCAGGAATGGTTAAGGGGTTGTTTACGTTACCAAACTTTTCTATAAAATGGTCGATCAATAAGGGGATGTCCTGTGGCCTTTCTTTCAAGGGTGGAACATGAATAGGAAAAACATTAATACGAAAATAGAAATCTTCGCGCATTAAACCCTGATTCAGCTGCTCTTGAAGATCAACATTGGTAGCGGCGATTACTCGGACATCGGATTTTTTTGTTTCCCTACCTCCCACGGGAGTATATCCATATCCATCGATGACACGAAGAAGCTTAACCTGCATAGTCGTGCTCAAGGTTTCGAGTTCATCCAAGAAAAGGCTCCCGCCGTTGGCCACCTCAAGGAAGCCTCCTGTATCGCTGGCCGCACCAGTAAAAGCACCTTTTTTATAACCGAAAAACTCGCTCTCAAGCAGGTTGTCGGGAATCGCGCCACAATTTACCGGCACAAAGGCCTTGTCTTTGCGATCGCTTAGCTGGTGGATAGCGCGGGCGACCAATTCTTTCCCGGTGCCTGACTTCCCCGTGATTACAACGCTGGCATCGGTTCTGGCAGCACGGATAATCTGCTCGTAGACGACCTGCATGATAGGGCTAATGCCGATGATAGATCCAAGTTTATACCGATCTTTGATTGAAGATTTCAGAGATTCATTCTCTCTGACCAATTCAATTTCGGCTAATTTGTGTTCGGTAATGTCCGTAATAAATCCTTCAAATGACAAAACCTTGCCTTTTTCATCGTAGTGGCCGATGCCTTGTTCCCAAACCCACTTCTCTTCACCCGCTAATGTCCGAATTCTGTATGTCATCCCAAAAGGTTTTTTTGCTCTAAGTGAACGTTTGATTTCATTCAAGACCATCCGCCAATCCTCAGGATGAACTAACCGTTTAAGAAGTCGTTCAAGAGGACCGACAAAGGTAGAAGATTCATATCCAGTCAGTTCTTTGCATCTAGGACTGACAAACTCAACCTGCCAGTCGTTAGGATGTCTGCAATGGTAGACAATGCCGGGGAAATTATCCAATATGGTCTTCATCAATCGCTCACTCTCCCTCAAAGCCAGATCAGCTTCTTTTTTATCAGTAATATCGATAAGAGACAGAATGCTTTTTTCGGTACCAGGAACTATATCTACCGTCGCAGAGATTGTACGTTTGTCTCCGCTAACAGTTATCAATTGGAATTCGTATTCTGATGGGGCCTTACCCCCCTCTTTGCGCCTTTGTCTATGGTACCGCTTAAGCCGGTCGCAATCTTCAGTGACTACGAAATCAAGAAAACTCATAGACGATCGGGCTAAGTCATTACCAATCTCGGATAATTGGTTGAACTCGCTATTTGATGAAAAAAGGGTCATATCTTTGTTCAATACAACAATGGCGGTTCCAGTATGTTCAAAAAGGGTCCGATACCAATCTTCCGCCATAGAAGAACCGATTTGCCTGATTATGCAATCAGTTTTATTTTTCTTTTTCTCATTCATGGCTTCATAAGTTAGGGATTACGCGGAATTATTTTAATGATTTGATCTATCTTACCGGATTTTCAAAAGAATATCAATTGGGCATTTTATAATTACCATACAGACTTGTGGCCTGATACCACAATTGATGAATATTTTCTTCAGTGATAGGGTTTTATATTTTAAGATTTGTGCTTTGGTTTTCCAAGTTGATCTCCATTTTTTGAACGTTTGAAACTGCATCATTTTTATCATTGTGCCTAAGACAGCAAACAACCAATGTTTATTGTCGTAGTCACCCACCCAGCAACGATTTAGGTCAAACTCAATGATATTTTTCAACACACCCGAGTCGTCCGGGAAAAGAACCCGTCAATGGTTTTCGCTTTGTTGAGTTTCAGTCTGGTCGGCATCATCGCGCGATACCGCTTTATTATCGTGGCCGTGTTATGCTGATTTCTGGCATCATGATTAATGTTATTACACACGAGATTGATAAATTTGAATGGCCCCAAAGAACGGATTCTTTTGGTTGAAAGTTGGTTGCTGCAGGTTAAACGGCCTACATAACTGTGTATATAAATCCTCTTCCTCGTTTACATCAGCCCAGAAATTTGGGATGATTGTAAAAATAATTAGTGCTCATCCACAGGAATAACTACCTGTAATAAATAAGAAACGCGCATTTTGTAGTGGTTTTTCTCTTCTCTTTGTAGTATATTGAAAGTCGCCAAACAACCAATATCACTACAAAAGAAAGAAAGGAGCCGATCACAAAATGCGCGAAAAATGGCAAAAACAGATGCCCCTGATGCCTCAGATCAAAGACCACGCCCAAGCAAAAGAACTTACAGCTATCAGTGGTATCATCGATGCTCACCCTATCATCTGTGATCGCGTTCTTCAAGATTTGAACAAGGGCAAGCTGGTGGCCTATCGAACTGGGGCTGACGGCATGAGCGCCGACCAGGTGCTGCGTTGTGCTATCGTCAAAATCCTTTTCGGTTTTACGTATGATGAACTGGCATTTCATATTGTCGATTCGCAGGCATTGAGTTGGTTCTGCCGGATCGGTATCGCCGACAAGGGATACAAAAAATCCGCCCTGAACAAAAATATCAAAGGCATATCGGATGCCACCTGGGAACTGATCAATGCGGATCTTTTGGGATATGCGAAGCAAAAGGGCATTGAAAAGGGCCGACAGGTCCGGGTCGATTGCACGTGCGTTGAAACCCACATCCATCATCCCACCGACTCCAACCTGCTGTGGGATGGTGTTCGCGTGTTGACGAGGCTGCTGAAGCGCCTCCGGGATGAATCGGGGATCACAGTTCCTGGCTTCCATAACCATACCCGTGTTGCCAAACGACGGATGCTGGCGGTGATGAATGCCAAACGGAAAAACAAGCGTAAGGTTGCCTATGTGGACCTGCTCAAAACCAGTCGCAAAGTGGTTGGGTACGCTCATAAGGCAGTCGCTACGATCAATGCCGGTGCGACCTGCGACCCGCTGGTCATGACGATTGGCTTCCAGATCGAACATTTTGTCGATCTGACCCGCAGGGTGATCCACCAGACCGAACGCCGGGTTCTTCATGGAGAAACGGTCGATGCCAAAGACAAAGTAGTATCGTTGTTCGAGCCACATACCGATATCATCGTCAAGGATACAGTATCCGGATTTCTGGACAACATCCCGTTTACCGTCAGTATGATACCGATTGTTGAGCATATGCTTCAAGCCACTCCGATACCAAATAATACCCTCTGGTGAGCGTTATCTTTGGGTGCTTGTCTAGATGGAAATTATTACCTATGCAAGTGCATCGGACAATATCGTAACGGTCAGTATTTCCAAAAAATATGGCGAGAAATTTACCTTCTTGGATTTTATGAAAACAGGCACGACGGTTACTGTGATCGATCTTTCGATATCCTCGATTTATCTGATTGTAAGCCTACCTCACAATATTGTAAATCTTGAATTAATAGACCGCCTGATCATCGAAGACGGAGAGATCAATATCAAGGATATTTCTAATTATCGAATAAATGTCTAACTGGTGAATTCGTGCAAGCCAATAACAAGCTCAACGTGATAATCCATCCCCCCACTTTCCTACCGAACTGGAAATTTCATGTGAAGCAGGAAATTAATACCATATCTAAAAAAAAGACTGGCCTTCCCGTTCCTATACAAAGAACAAGCCCAATGATGGATTTGCGTGCTCTATCCAAGAGATTGCAGTGACTTGGGCCGGTGCCAACTTAACTGACACAATGTAGGATCAGTTTTAGTTCCGTCAACGTCTTTTTGGGCTCAAATGACAAAACTACCGTGATAGGTGCAGACGTCTGACCTCACTATGTCCTTATACGTTTGAAGGTAACAGGATTAGTCTTGATTTTTTAGGGGAGAAGAGGTAAATTATTCAAAATTCTGGGGATGGAGTCCCCCAACAACTGCCCGGGCCGGGCTGATGACTCCTACCGCACAGGCGATGTGGCGGTGGGGGCTATATGGTTCCAAGAGTAACCCGCTGCAAAGCGGGTTTTTTTATGCCTACGCCATGGCCCGGATGTTTTAATTAAAAGGAGGACTTCATCCATGATGCAGAAACTATCTTGGTTGGCACTGGCCGGCGCAAAGGGAACGCTTGCTCGCTATGGATTGACAGGGCTTGTTCACAAAATCAACGGGATGTCTTTTCCCTGGGGGACTGTGGTCGTAAACATAGCGGGCTGTTTATTGGCTGGACTGTTTTGGTCCTTGTTCGAAAACCGGTGGGCTGTCTCCAGCGAGACCCGAACGATTGTTATAGCCGGTTTCATGGGAGCCTTTACCACCTTCTCGGCCATGGTGCTTGAGACAAGTGAACTATTCCGGTTGACAGAATGGTTACATGCGGTCGCGAACTTGACCATACAGAACGGGCTCGGTTTGTTCGCTTTGTACATCGGCCTGACAGTCGGACGGCTGAGTTGAAGGAGGGTATAATGACGAAACTTCCATCAGAAGCATTTTTATTGCGGATCTTCATCGGAGAAAGCGACAAAATCGATGGTAGACCTCTTTGTGAAGTGATCGTGGAAGAAGCCCGGAAGCAAGGCATGGCGGGAGCCACGGCATTGAGAGGATTTTTGGGATTCGGAGCTAACAGCCGGATCCATACATCAAAGGTTTTACGACTTTCTGATGACCTTCCAGTGGTTGTGGAAATTGTCGATGAAGAAGGGACGATCAATGCCTTTCTTCCAGAATTAGACAAGTTGATAGGTGAAGGGTTGATAACGATAGAAAAGGTACGAGTTATAGCCTACCGGCACAATCCCAATATTTGATGCTCTGACTTGGTAGGAGGTAAGAGCTTGTACCATCCCAGGTATCCAAGCGTTAAAACTATTGTGCAGCCAACGAGCGCCGAATCCATCCTGTCAAGAGCCACAGTCCAAGATGGCAGCCTACCAGAATCCAACAAGCATTCATCATGAATTTATTCTTCTCATAGCTTTATCGTATAGATTGAAAATCAAAATAAAAATGGCTGCAGTTCCGCAAATGAATAGAAAGGACAAGGTAAGTTTGTTTCCGGTGGTAAATATCTTAAAAAAGCCGGACCAAGATTCCGGGGCGTTGGCCTTGACTTCAAATAATGTGTCGAGGGACTGTCTCGACTTCTCATACAAGGCTCTGGATGTTTGTACAAAAGCCTCAGCAACCTGCGGAACAGAGCCTTTAACGGCCAGCTCCGGTATGGCGTTGATATTTATGGTATAAGCCGTCCAGTCCTCTTTAAAACAGGCATATGCTGTTTTTTCTTCGTCTGTGACCAATATTTTTTTCAGTTCTGCCATGTTTCGTTCTAATTGTACTGCCTCAGAAGTCATCCTGTCTTTGTATTCATCCCACTGCGTTTTTTCAAATGATAGGAGCGATTCCAATTCCGCCAACCGGTAGGCCAGTGTATCGACACGAATCTGATGTAGTAATTTTTTGCCGGACATTTGATCGAAACTAGTTGAGCGAACAGTTCCGAACATCATCATGATAAACGCGGCCAACACTAAAATGCATAAAGCCATCTTAATTCCGTCTGGACTGATTTTCCGATTGCTTTTATTCATGAGGATTGTTCTTTCATCTATACGTCAAAGCAGCCGGGGTCCTTCACAATCCGGTGCCGGGTTGGCCATTCCCAAAGTCGAATCGACAGTTCGACATTGGAAACCAGTGTTTGTCAATCGTTGACCGGAAACGCCATTCTTTCATCTCAAGAAAGTCAACGATTGTCTCCCCCTCGGTCTCGAACTAAATTAATAGAACCTGTTTTCCTTTTTAAATCACAGGCCGTCTCCATAGGGTGATAGCCTGTAGTTTCTGCGCAAGGTCACGGTGGTCATTTCCTTTCCTGGGTAAATTCTATGCTTACATTTGATTTGAAATGACCATATTCATTCTTTATCGTTTAGGAGTCTATAATAACGCCTTGATCCGCTTGATATCCTCAGTCTTTCCCAGCATAATCAAGATATCACTATCTTTAATTACGAAGCTTGCCGACGGGACCAAAATGAAATTTTCGGGTACGAGTTCCTTAATAGCGATGATGTGAACATTATATTTGGCTCTCAGATTTAGATCTTTCAGGTTTTTTCCGATAAATTCTCTGGGCGGGCCGACTTGAACCAAATCGAACTCTTCTGCCAGCGGAATAAAGTCCAGTACGTTTGGGCGGGATAAACCCCGTGATATTCGCACCGCCATATCACGCTCAGGATGAATAATCTGTGTCGCACCCACCCGCTTAAGAATTTTTGCATGGTCATCATCCAGGGCCTTGGCCAGGATTTTCTTGACACCGGCCTCCTGAAGATAGAGGCAAATCAGGATACTGATGCTGATTTTTGTCCCCGTAGACACGATTACGCCATCAACATTTTCCAGACCGAGTGCCTTCACAGCTTCTTTGTCTGTGGCATCAAGAACGATCGCTTCCGTACAGTAGGCGTCAATAGCCTGGACTCTTCCTTTATCAGCGTCGACCGCCAACACTTCATTACCATCTTCATACAATGCTTTGGCTGCATGAAATCCGAAATTACCCAACCCGATCACAGCAAATCGTTTCATGATTATGATCCTTTTATCCGATCATCAAATTTTCTTCGGAGTGTTCCACTCCATTGGTAGCTTGGGTGCCTACAACCATGTATGAGAAGGTGAGCACCCCTACCCTACCAATGATCATCATAACGATGATCCAGAATTTGCTCCACATGTTCAATTGCGAGGTGGCACCCATGGAAAGGCCCACCGTTCCAAACGCGGATACCGTTTCAAAGAGATATTCAATGAACGTTCTTTGCGTGTCTTCCAATCGATGGCCGTCGATGGCATTTCCAACCAGAATCAGGAAAAGGACAATGCAGATGATTGCAATGGAAATAAGAACCAGGGATACACTGCGGACAACCGTTTCGCCGGGGACACTTTTCTTGAATAAATTGACCCTACGTCGCTGCCTTAAACGGCTTATTGTAAAAGCTGCCAGCAAGGCCAAGGTTGTGGTTTTCACACCGCCACCGCAGGACCCTGGTGATGCGCCGAAAAACATAAGAAAGATCATCATTGCCAGGGTGGCGTTTTTCAATGAGGCAATATCGATTGTATTGAAACCTGCGGTTCGACACGTAATAGATTGGAATAAGGGCGTCAGGATGCGATGCGAGATTGGTTGGCTTTCGCTTATTGGAAGTTGCTCCAAGACCGCGAACATGAATGCACCCAAGAAGATCAGGGTCAATGTTGTCCATAGAACTGTCTTTGTCTGAATCGACAAGCGGCAGCGTTGACGTTTCCGGAATTTGATCCAGCTCTGTAGATCGTAAAGCACCGGGAACCCGATACCACCAACCACAATTAACACGCACAGCGTCAAATTTAGCCAAAGATCGTTGCTGTATCGCACCATGCTGTCTGAAAATAAGGAGAAACCGGCGTTACAAAACGCTGAAATCGAATGAAACACCCCTGTATAGACGGCGCGACCCAAATGAAATTCCTTGTTCCAGTGGATTGTCAGTAGGACCGCCCCTATCAGTTCAGCACCGATAGTATACAAGACAATGCTTTTTACGAGGCCAAAGATGTCCTCGCGCGGGGTATGAGTGAACAAATCCTGCATGACCATTCGATGCCGAAAAGAGATATTACGACCGATCCATCTAAATAGCGCCACCGAAATCGTCATCACTCCCAGCCCACCTACCTGAATGAGAACCAGGATGACGATCTGTCCAAGATAAGTGAAATAGGTGCCGGTATCCACGACCACGAGGCCGGTGACGCAAACCGCTGACGTAGCAGTAAAGAGTGCATCCATCCAAGAAATGTAACCGGCATTGCTGGAAAACGGGAGCTTGAGAAACAGTGTTCCGATACCGATGGCCAATAGAAAACTGGCCAGTACAAGTGTCGCCGGATGTGCCCTGAGAATGCGAGTCCGAAGCATCATAACTTGCGCCTCGGATGCTGATAGTATTCACAATAAGGGTGGTCTTCAGTCTCGCACAATTCATGAAGGCGACGACCACCGAGGACCATGCGGTCAAGATAAGCTCCGCATACCATCATCTCGCGTTGTGAATCGATTTTGCTATAATTCAGAAATGGGCACAGGGTTTCGAGAACCCTGTCAAGACTGTCCGCCGGCCCCAAGTCATGGATGATCTCTCGCACAAGATTTGAATCCAGCTTGGCATCACCAATGCACCGGACATAGTCGACTTTCGCCCTTTTGAGATCTTTAGCCAATTTGCGATGCTTTGTAACCAGGAGCGCCAGGACAATACTCTGATTGGTGTGGCTGTTTCGCTTCAGTGCGGCACTCAATTCCACGAGGGTTTCACGCTCCTGGATAGATGTCCGTATGAATGAAATCACGATGATCTTGGGTTTATGTTCAAAGGCCTTGTATAGGCACTGGATCGGACTTGCCACCCACGCCTCGTCCGGCGACGAATAGTCAATACCGCCGGATAGGTCGCATGCCAGCGACAGCAGGTTTCGCGAGCTATCCTCTACTGCAAATGATTTGAACTCTCCTTTTTTCATCCCATTATCTTTCTCATGGAGTCCGTACTAACATTCGTCGACTATCGCCCCCGATTTTCAAAAGACTGACGATTACGACGATGAGTTCCAATCGCCCGAGGAACATGGCTATTGTTTCGGACCACAGGGCGGCGTCCGGCATCTGAGGTGAGGTGACACCAACTGAGAGTCCGACTGTTCCTATAGCGGAAGCGAATTCAAAAAGAGAATCAACAAGGCTGAAACCGCACGCACACAAAATCATGACTCCGAGCACATAAATCACCAGATATAGGAAGATAAAAACCATCACCTGGCGAATTCTAGCGTCTTCCACAAAAACGCGTCTGTTGCCCTCCCAGATGGGACGTTCCAACACCGCGGTGCGGGGAATGAGGAATCGTTTAATTTCCCATAAAACCATCTTCCACAGCAGATAGATTCGAAACTGCTTGATCCCTCCGGCCGTTGAACAAGTTCCCCCGCCAATCAGCATCAGAATGATCAACAGAAATAGGCCGAAGGCATTCCAATTGCCGTAACTAACGGTTGAAAAACCCGTTGTGGTTAAAGCTGTCACTGTCTCGAAGATCGCGACCCGGATTGATTTTCCGAACTGGGGGTAGAGGGCCTGGCTTGTCAGCAGGAACATAGCCATTGCTGATAATGAAATGAGGACGACCACTAAACGAACTTCGCCGTTTCGTGCAACCATTCGCAGCTTACCACGCCATAGCAACCAGGCAGTGACGAAGCTCAAATTGCCAAGAAGCATCAGCGGCAGGGTTACCGCCTCGATGGCCGTCGAATTCCAATATCCGATGCTCTCCGCTCGTGTTGAGAATCCGCCAGTGGAAACAGCGGCGAATGAGTGATTGACTGCGTCGAAAAGAGACATTCCCGCTATCCGATACGCGATGATTCCAGCGAGCGCGTAGGAAGCATAGATGATCAGAACCAGGCGAGCCGATTGCCTGACATGCGGCACGAGTTGGTCGCTTCGTCCCTCAGCGTTCGATATGCTGATGCCGACAGGACCGATAATGGCCGACATCATGATGATGGCCAATCCTGCTCCACCGGCCAATTGAATGATGCTGCGCCAGAGCAGGATCATGTTGCCAGCGCTGGTCACGTCCAGCACCGAAAGCCCGGTGGTAGTCCATCCACTGACCGATTCGAATACGGCACGGGAATACGGTAGTCTTAACGCGAGCGTAAATGGCCATGCTGAAAAAAGGATGACGACGATCCAACTTACCAGAACGATGATACCGCCTTCCTGAACCGTAAGCGTGAAATTGTGCTGGGAACGAAATGCTAACCAGCACACAACCCCTAATATGAAAAGAAAGAAACTAGGCAGACCAAAGGCCAATGCTTGATCGATCTCCTCGGGATGTGACGTGAGCGTCAGAAGGGGAGTTAACATCACAGCGCTGGCGAGACACAGAATCATTCCGACCGAAGAGATGATCACGGCATAACGCTGTTTGAGATATTCATTCTCTCGCATGGACTGGTTCCTCTACATCCGTTCGCCTGTGAACACCTTGAGCACAGGTCCATGATTTTCCGGAAGCGTGATGAGGACGATACGGTCGCCTGACAACAGGTCATTGGCTCCGCGAGGGACGATCGGCCTGTTGTCACGGATCACCACGGCTACCAGGGCGTTTTCAGGCAGGTTGATATCCTTTAAAAGCTTTCCCACGACCGGAGAATCGTCGTCGAGGATGATCTCCGTCACATTCACCCGACCTTCGCCTACGGGCAACAAATTGGTGATTTGTTCCAGGGATGCTCGCTGCTCAATCAGGCTTCCGACGATGCTGGTTGTGGAAAAACCCGAGACTCCCAGCTTTTCGAATATCTCTGCATTATCAGGGTCGTTTGCCAGGGCAACAGTCCTGGGCACACCGAATATACGGGAAGCCAGCTGACAGATAACCAGATTATCCTGGTCGTTAGGAGTGATGGAGAGAACGGCGTCGGCGTCCATTGCACCGGCTTCCCTTAGAATCCCGGCATCACTGCCGTCTCCGCATACCACCATGGCTGAAAGCTGGCGGGCCAATTGGACGCACTCTTCCTGGTTTCGGTTAATGATGACGACCTGATAACCCCGCGCCGTGAAATTCCGGGAAAGAAAGTAGAGCGTGTTTCCGCCTCCGACGATTAGCACTTTCATGATTGTGCTCCTTCCCGTTCGGCGGTTCCATTAGCAACGGCCTGTAAGAACATCTTTGCGGCAACGGAAGTTGGGCATATGGTGTCAATACCTAATTGCGCGTAAACCGCCTCTCTCTTGGGGTCAAAAACCCTGGCCAGCACATGGGGAACATTGAAGATCCGCCGCGCCACCTGGGCAACCATCAAATTGACGTTGTCCTCGTGTGTTGTGGCGATCAGAACGTCTGCTTTGTTAGCCTTTGTCTCTTTGAGCACGGCCATCTGGGTTGCATCCCCATGGACTCGAAACCCGCTGAAATCGGGCGATAGGTCATTGAAGGTGGACTCATCCATATCGATCACCACCACCGAATTGCCGGCACGACTGAGGTGATTGGCTAAATGGGAGCCAAGCCGCCCGCACCCCACAATCGCGATGAAGCGATTATTCTTCATTCGATCCCTCCTTGGCGTCGTCGTCCTTGGAATCCGTGACCTTCTTATCCGGCCCGAGATCAATCTTTCCGAATTTGTGCCAGGAGGTGGATCGATCCAGGTTCGCTTGGGCTGATTTGAAGGTGGCATCGATATCCAAGGCCGCCCGATAGAATTTTTGGGCCTCCAACCAATCACCCTTGATTTCCAGCAATGCCCCGAGAAGATTGTACGCTTCCGGCTGAGCCGGGTTCGCTGCGATGGCCTTCCGGACCGTTTCACGAGCGACCGCGAACCCACGGTCCGAGATGTGTCTTTTTGTAAGCTCAATCAATGAAAAATAATCGACGGTCTTGTTCTCATCCAACGCCTCGCGTTTCAGCACTTGAGTGGCCAACTCTCGAATTTCACCAGGACTAAAAGGCTTTTGAATGAAATCCACTGCACCGAGCTTCATTGCTTCCACGGCCGATTCAATCGTCCCGTGGGCTGTGATGATGATCACCCGAATGTTTGGCCAGTCGTCCTTGATTTGCCGTAGGACCTCCATTCCATCTATCCCTGGCATTTTCAAATCCAAAAAAACCAAGCCGAATGAAGTTTCATTGAGTTTCTGAAGCGCCTCCTCGCCGTTCACGGCTGTCTGGATCAGAATATCCAGGGGTTCCAATGACTGCGACATGGTCAGGCGGATGTTCTTCTCATCGTCAACGATAAGAATTGGTTTCTTTTCCATGCGTCCCTCCTATTAGGCCACCGGCAAGGTGAATATGAAGGTGCTTCCCTGACCAGCGGACGATTCCATCCAAATCGCGCCCCCGTGTGCACGCACGATTTCCTTGCAAATGGCCAGACCCAAACCCGTCCCGCCAGTTTCTTGGCCCTTAACTTGAACGAATTTCTGGAATATTTTGGATTGATACTCGGGCGGAATCCCTGGCCCATCATCTTGTACGGAGAGATGAACGTGAGGCCCGATCCGGTACGCCGAGAGACCGATGTGGCCGCCCTTGCTCACGTATCGCAGGGCATTGGAAATCAAATTGGATAACACCCACGTGATTTTATTGGCGTCGGCGCGAACCATAGGCATGCCGCCAGCGAGCTCCGATGTCAATGAGACCTCCTTCATGTCCGTTTGGTTTTTGAAGACCGCTTCAGCATGGTCAAACAGAATTGAGACCGGAACGCACTCGAACTCCAAATCGATCCTGCCTGCCTCGATTCTTGATAGGTCAAGCAGATCATTGACAAGTGCCTTCATGCGGTGGACTTCCTCATGCGCGGCCTGGAGAAGGTCGATATCCTTTTTCGCAAGACCCTGTACGGCATGTTCCAGGAGAAGATCGACACTCATACCTAAACTGGTTAGAGGGGTGCGAAGTTCGTGGGAAGCGGCCATGACAAATTCGCTCTTGAGCCGTTCCACTTCCTTGAGGCGGGTAACATCCCGCAGCAAAAGAATTGCGCCGGACAAGCTGCGGTCTTTTCCTCGAATAGCGGTAACCGTACACAGATATTGGCGTGCTTTCCCGTCCTGTTCTATTGTGAGGACCCGTTGTTCATCTGAAGTGACAGGAGATATCCCGGTTTCGACAACCTTGCGGACCAAGTCGCAGATGATGGGATCATGAAAAATATCTGCACACAATAAAGGCTTTTTTTCGGAAAACCCAAAATCGGCCAATCGACGGGCAGCCGGATTGATACCGGTTACACCGAGGGTTACATCAAATACCACCAAACCATCTTCAATGCTGGATAAAATCGCTTCTCCCTTATTCTTTTCGGCGATAATCTGGTCGATATTCATCTTGTGGTATTGATCGACTTGGGTTGCCATGCTGTTGAACTCCTCGGCCAAATGTCCCAACTCATCATGGGTTCCCACTGGTATCTTAACGGCATAGTCTCCCTTGGAAATCCTTCGAGAAGCATTCACAAAATGCCTGATCGGTTGGATAATCCGTTGTGCCAGCAGTATACTGAAAGCCAATGCGATGAACAGAGTTACTGCAGCAACCCCAACTGTGGACCAGATTGCTTTTTTTGCAACCTGACTGGCTTTGAGGCTTGCCGCATACATTGTTTTCTCGTTGAGATCCCGAAGATCGATGCATGCATTACGGACTTTAGAGAAAAGGGGATAGGTGGTTGTTTGATAACCTGCTACGGTGTCCACTGTTTCTGAGAATGATTGCAGATCTGTCAATTTTGAGAAGTGGCTACGATAGACGGCATAGTCCGCTTCAATAGATCGCACCAGTTCATCCTCACCCAGAATTGTGATGTTGTCCTTTGCCCTGGCCAACCATTGCAGGAAAACAGCCTCATTCTTTCGGAATTGCGCGATGCCGCTGACTGCATTTCCCAAATGTAGAATCAAAATGCCGCTGTCCTGCCGTTCAAGTGCATCCACCATATTTTCAGCGGCGAGAATACTTCGATAATTTTCACTGAGAATGCCATCGGTGGCTTTCCCCAAAGATAACAAATTGACTACTGCCCAGATGACGACCAGTCCCATGAGCAAATACGGGATGCCATGTCCAATTAGAATTTTATTTTTCAAGGTCATGTAGGCTCTCTTCGCTTTTTCCCGGCAAATTCGTTTGTTACCAACGTTTGCCCGGATAAAAAGCAAATTGGATGCCTAAACCTTAATATATTGTAATTACTAAATTATATATCGTATCGGCAGGATCTCAGGACAGGCAGGAGGAAAAATCTTGAATTATGCAAGAAATCGTCCTTGCAAAATGCAAGGTCAGTCCAACTGATATTTTTTGCGTTTGCGCCATAGGGTCGCAGGGTCGATACCTAGCACCTTGGCGGCTTCATCGAGGGAGGGTGTGTGGGAAATAACGCTTTGGATGTGGTCTTTCTCTATCTCTTCAAGACTTTTTAAAGAAGATTCGCCGGCAGCGACAGGGTTGAATTTTGCAATGTGGGGCGGTAAATCATCTGCACTCAGTTCAGTTCCCTGGGTCATGATCACCGATCTTTCAATGGTGTTGATGAGTTCCCGGACGTTTCCTGGCCAAGTATAACATTGCAGATGATGGCTCGCATCGTCGGAGATTCGGCGGACCGTTTTTTCGTTGATGCGGGAGGATTGCTTTAGGTAATGGTCGGCCAGTAATGTCACGTCTTCGGGTCGTTCACGCAAAGGCGGCAAGAAAAGCTCTAATACGTTCAATCGAAAATAGAGATCTTCCCTGAAGCGGCCGTCGCGGACCATTTCTTCAAGATCCTTGTTGGTAGCGGCAATGATGCGCACATCCACCGTATGCGGGTTGGGATCGCCCAAACGCTCATATTCCCGGTGTTGAATGAATCGCAACAGTTTGCCCTGGACGGCCGCCGGAATCTCCGAAACCTCATCGAGGAATACCGTTCCTCCTTCAGCCAGCTTGAGCTTTCCTTCCTTGTCGCGAAGCGCACCGGTGAACGCACCCTTGATATGGCCAAACAAATCACTTTCCAGCAGGTTTTCCTGAAGGGCTGCGCAATCGACGGTAACGAATGCCTTTCCTTTTCGCGGACTCCAATCATGGATTAGTCGTGCCAGCAATCCTTTGCCAGTGCCGCTTTCGCCGCTGACCAAAACAATTGCCTCGGAGTCGGCGGCCTGGCGGGCGGTTTGAAGGATCTTTCGCATGCGGTGGTTACGCGTCAGAATTCCACCTTCAGAGAAAATGCCCTTGAGAGTCGCAATCTGGACCTCCATGTGATGGAAGCGTTTCAGTTTTTCCAGGATCAAATCCAGCTGGTCGGGGACAAAGGGTTTGGGTAGGTAATCAAAAGCGCCCATTTTTACTGCACTGACGGCCGTTTCGATGGTGGCATAGGCGGTAATGATCAACACTTGCGTTTTGATGCCGCTGGCCATAATTTCTTTGAGTACATCAAGGCCGTCGCGGTCCGGCAGCTTCATGTCCAGAAGCACCAGGTCGGGCATCACACCTCTGAGGTGATTGATCCCTGCCTCGCCGGAGCCTGCCGTGATTACATCGAAGCCCTTGTCTTCCAGATATACTTCAAGTGTAGTCAGAATGTTCTTATCATCGTCGATGATCAGCGCTCTCTTCACGCTTGGCACTCCGTATGTTCGGGAATCCAGAAGGTAAAACAGGTTCCTGCACCTACCGTGCTTTCGACCTCGATGTCACCGCCATGCTGTTCGATAATATCCTTGACGATGGCCAGACCCAAACCGATTGTACCACCTTTACCCCGTTCGGAAAATTGGGTGAAACGGTCGAAGATATGCGGCAAAAATCGTGGGTCGATACCGCTGCCAGTATCTGTGCATTGAAAATAGAAACGGGACCGCTGTCGGTAAACCTTGAGACGGATATGCCCTCCCCGGTCGGTGTAACGAAGGGCGTTGCCAACTAGGTTGGTAATCACCCAGGGAAAACGGAAAGAATCGATCGTCATGTGGGGCAGATTACCGGATATTTCAATTTCAATGGTTACCCCCCTGGTTTCTGCCTGTTTCATCAAGGGGGCGAGGCATTCCTTGATCACGACGGTGATATCGAGCGTCTCTTTGGGGCGTGGTTGGGACATGGCTTCAAGGCGAGAGATATCCACTAGTTCGTTGATCAAGGCGGTCAGACGATTGCAGTCGTCGTGCGCGGTGGCGATGAGCTTGACGCATTTGTCAGAAGCAAACTTTTCACCGTGGCTGTTCAACATCCCGATACTCATGGCCAATGACGTCATGGGTGTTTTCAACTGATGGGAAATATCGGCGATAAACTTCCCTTTGGCTTCCTCACCACGGCGCACCTTCTCTTGCTCGCTGGCAATGATTTCATCGCGGTGTTGATCATACTGTTTCAGCCTATTGAATAAGCGGTTGAATGACTGCGTAAGGTAGCCTATCTCATCGTTTGTCCGTGATTCAACGGCAGGATATAATCCGCTGCCTTCTTTGGTGGTCAACAGCTGATCGGCAAGTGTCATGATGGGCTTGGCGATTCGATATGACAAAAAATAGCTTAAAACCAATATGCCGGTGATGATGACGCCAAATAGTATGGCAGTGTTGCGTTGCGCCTGGCTTGCCAGGAGACTGGTATCCTGTTCCGCACGTTCCATGGCAGATTCGTTGATAGCAACCAGATCATCGATGAACGAGACCATTTTGGTAGTGAGCACAAGAAAATCGGAGAAGCGATCGTGTGGATTTATCCCCGCTAGATTTGGTTGCAGTGATTTTACCAAGGGCTCATATATGGCATAGCTTTCGATCAACTTATCGATCAATTCGCGTTCGCCCGGTTCGGTTATATTTTCCCGGCAAACGTTCAAATTGGCTGATAAGATTCTGAGCATTTCTCGGGAAACGGGTATAGCGCTTTGCGCGTGGTAAGTTTGCCCAAGCAACGGGTTGCGAATCTCTTCAAGAGTTTTACGGGCTTCCTGTGCAGCCCGGATGCTTTTGTAATTTTTAGAGAGTATTTGCTCGGCACTATATCCCAGCGCATTCAGATACTGATTGTTTATGAACGCAGCAACCAGCAAGGCCAATGTGGGTACCAGGCTCACCAAGAAAATCTTGATACGTATCGGATGACGGATTGGGCTTTCTTTATGTTCCATAAGCCAAATAGATTGATTAAGAATCCAGATGG
The DNA here is from genome assembly GCF_009688965.1 of Desulfosarcina widdelii. Classification (GTDB taxonomy): domain Bacteria; phylum Desulfobacterota; class Desulfobacteria; order Desulfobacterales; family Desulfosarcinaceae; genus Desulfosarcina; species Desulfosarcina widdelii. The sequence goes on from NZ_AP021875.1 coordinate 3,890,176, forward strand.
TTGTCCTCTTTCGGCTTTATATGCGTAAACCAGTTTGATAGATTTTACCCCTAACAGACCCGCAAACCAAGTTTGAAAGTTAATCTGACCTATTTGGCTCTTATCACATTGACCGGTTTTTGAAACTTGCGCCTGTTTTCAATTGGATAGGTCATAATCACGAATACAAGATAACAGCAGCTTACCACTGTACAACACGGATAAATCATAGAAGATATAAGGGTCTATTTTGGTAATAGGATGAATTTTCGTTTGATGAGCCTATTTATGGATTTGAACCTCAGCGATCCACCCGCTCCTTCAATTCCTTCCCCACTTTAAAAAACGGCAGTTTCTTCGGAGTGATATTTACCCGTTCACCCGTCTTTGGATTGCGCCCGGTGTATCCATCGTATTCCTTGACGAAAAAGGAGCACAGCCCACGAATCTCAACACGTTCCCCTCTGGCCAGAGCTTCAGTCATTCCATTAAAAAAGATTTCAACAACAGCAGCAGCCTCGGATTTTGACAGGTTAGCGGCGTCCTTCAATGCCTGGAACAAGTTACACCGATCTATTATTCTTCAAGAGCCGCGTAGATTGGTGTTCCAAGAAGTAGGTTCATGTCAGTACGCCCATTGGTATGCGCACCGTTTTCGAAATATGCTAATCGACGAGCTAAGAATTCAACAGTTTCCTCTGATCCCCACATTTCGAATGTTGCAAGATAGATCGCCATCGCGATGTTACTCTCACTATCCTCAATATCTTCCAAGTCTTTAGATCGATATAGGGCTTCTTTATCCTTTGTAAGAATAGGAGTCTCAAGGCCTTTGTAAATCTGTTCGACCATGAATGGTGTGGTAGAATGTGAGTGCGCCTTGACATGGCCAACTGATCCTACCACATGATGTATGGAGCCACCGAGTCCCAAAATGGTCTTGCCCGTGTATCCACTAAAGTATACCAGAGGACTCGGCTCATCCAAATGTTTGGACGATGTCTTGTATTGACCCCATTTCACAGAGAGCCTGCCCTTGAAGCACGATGCTGGATTTTCAATAGTGCCCACATTTTCATGCTTTTCAATGCACCGGACTACGGCCTTAGTTTTGGCATAAAGCGTTTCAGGATCTGCAACTTTCTTTAATGTGGTACTCAGAACACCAACATTAATCTTTAGCTCGCCTGCAATTCCAGAGAGAATTTCGCGGGGTATCTGATCGAAAAGCATCTCAACTTTTGTGTTGGAAACATATAGGTAATACTTGACGCTCATTGACCCATCCTCCGCAGTAGTTCTTCATCTATGTCAAATATATTTAGGTGGTGACGATGAAAGGGGACGTCCGAAAGTACCTGAAAACAATTTCTTCTGATGAATCTGTGTAAATCTGTTGTATCCTTCAATGCCTGGATCAGATCAAGCTTGTTCATGCGTTCAGCGCTCCTGCTTTTGTGATTTATTAGGGGATGGAAAGTGGGGATCTTGGGTAGGATAGACCTGATATAAGGATTGTGTCAAGATATTGATTGGTTATCGTTCAATACGAATGGCCGGGCGTTGTAGGGGTATTGATTCAGGAGGGCATGTCTCAGGCAGCTACACCATTAGTTCCACGCAGTTTTCGATGAGATCAGATCCGCAGATCTGAAAATAAACTGCGATCATCAATGCGTGCTATTTTTGACCCGAAATGGTTTGCTGTCCGAGAATGCCAGTGCTAATGGGGGGCTGGATCAATGTCGAACCGTGGCCCGTGCTGCTGTTGGCCTGTCGTCGTTAATAGGGCCGGATGATAGTCAAAATTACAAGCGAATTATAAAGTTATGCGCTAAATTTTTTAATTCTGCTCTTCATGAGGTAGACTGACCTGTAGTCTGGGAGATGCCATTGAGATCCCTTCTTCTTCGAATCTCAGCTTGATTTTTTCGTTCAATCCCCACCGCCCCGTCAGCGCATGCTTTCTCTCCACCCAAAACCGAGCCTTCATCTCCATATAATCAGGTGTGAATTTATCAATAACGATCCGAGGCGCCGGTTTCTCAAGCACAATCTCCTCCTCCTGCAGGATCTCGCCTACCGCAGCTTTTACCTTTTCTACATCCTGATCATAGGGAATGAAAAAATCGATGTCCAATCGCCGGTTGGGCCTTACGCTGGAATTGGTCACCGTGTCGTTGAATATTTTCTGGTTTGGGATGTAGATCATTTTTCCGTCAAAGGTCCGTAGCCGTGTATTTATTATGGACATCTGGTCAACAGTACCTGAGCCTGCCGCGGTTTTAATAATATCCCCTTTCTGAAAGGGTAATTGGGGGACGTAGGGTTTAGCAATAATATAGACTGCCAACACCACCATCAGGAAGACCATTACCACCCTAACCAGAAGCGATCCCGGAAAACCAACCATACTCAAAACTAAGATCGTGCCGATCAAGAGAATCAGGATATGAAGTCCAGTGACAGAATAAGCCGCATTGCGGTCTGACACTCCAATTTTCACGAGGAGCGGGACTAAAAAACGAGCCAAGTATTTCGCCAAAATGAGTACAATCAGCAGGAGGATCATGCCCTTTACCAGCATGGGGCCAAATTCTCCGCCAATTCTGCTAATTTCACTGACGTAGTTGCTAAAGTTGGTGGATACCGAACCCATAACGCCCTCCATTTAATTCCATTGGCCAAGTTGGATAAATTTACTGCTTGTCTTGTAGGTGCTATCATTTTTCAAATGGAAAAATTACCTTCCAGTCATCCTTCATGCTAACAATGGTCCATCCTCGACCCGGGCCTTCATTAAGCCCACGATCGAGCTTCCCAATATGGGAGTCACGGTCATAAGCCCATTCGCGCTTGTCATCCGTGTGATGTATGAGAAGGCCAAAACGCAACCCCTCACCGGAAGTTGCCCAATCCAGCATCTCGAAATCGCCGTCGGAATTACCAACAGCCATAATCGGAATGCGGCCAATATGCTGGTGGATACCGACTGGCTTGCCTGCCTTGTCATCTATGAAGTTCAATTCTGGTAGTCGCGTGATTACGGGCTTACCATTTCGCACTTCGTACTTCGTCTTAATACTGCTTCCGACGACATGTTCGGGTGGAATGCCATAGACCGTTTCGGTCCAGGGCCGCATGAACTCTATCCCGCCACCCGAGACGATAAATGTCTTGAAATCGTTAGCTTGCAGGAAGGCGAGCAATTCCAGCATCGGTTGGAAGACCATTGCGGTATAGCGCCTGCCGGTTTTGGGATGACTGGCCGCGGCGATCCAGCTCTTGACGATCTTCTCGAACTCCGTTGTGGTCATACCCGCGTGGGTGGCCATGACGATCTCGAGAATCGCTTTTTCCCCGCCAGCCAGTGTTGCCTTCACATCCCCCTTAAGCAGCGATGCGAAGGGTTCTTTGCCCTTCCATTCGGGATGCTGGGGTGCAAGTATCTTGACCCGGTCCAGGGCGAAGAACAACTGAAAATACATCGGCTGTTCGCTCCACAGCGTACCGTCGTTGTCGAAGGTGGCGATTCGCTCGGCGACAGGCACGAAGTCGGGGGATCCTGACGTCGTCACCTTTTCCACAAACGTCAATATAGACTGTTTGGTTTGGCCGTCGTTCCAGGATGGCAGCGGGTCCGTAGCCTGGACTTCGGTGGCAAACGAGACAACCACGATAACGATGAACAACCAAAACATGCGAGGATTCATTGTGTCTCCTATTAAAAGGGAAAAAGGTGGGACACAGCGCATGAATGCCCCACCGGATTGATGCGTTTACTTGCCACCCATGGTCATGCTCTTGATCTGTGCTTCGAGGGTGGCCAGACTCCAGTCGCCGGGCGTCTGGCTGGGCGGGTAGTCCTTCATGGTCACGAGGAAATTACTGGCAACGACCTGCATTGGACCGAACATGTAGGCGCGGTCGATCACCCAGTCATGATAGGTGTTGGAGTTATGCTGCGCCTTCTCGAATGTGTCTCGACGCAGGTTAAACAACAACGGCATTCTGAGCTTAATGAACGGTTCACGCCAGATCTGCAGTGTCTTCTCGCGGTTTTCCAGATAGACCGCTTTCCAGTCACCGACGCGGATGGCACACACCTCGCCACCATCGGTGACGTAGATGAATTCCTTACGCGGGCTGGCCTTTTGGTCCTCGGAGACGGTCTTGAACGTACCGGCCTTCGTAAGGTAGTCCAACATATTGTAGCCGTCGAGGTAGTTTTTGTATTTTCGGCCGTTTAATTTGACGCCTTTCTTGAGCTTTTCCTTGATGGCAGGCTCACCGGCGGCGGCGGCGAAGGTGGGTAGCCAGTCCTCGTGAGCTACGATGCCGTTGACGGTCACGCCCTTAGGGAATTTGGCGGGCCAGCGGACAAACGCAGGAACGCGGAAGGCGCCTTCCCAGTTGGAGTTTTTCTCGTTTCGAAACGGCGTAGTGCCCGCGTCTGGCCATGTGTTGAAGTGCGGGCCGTTGTCCGTGGAGTATAACACGATAGTGTTTTCCGCGATGGCCATGTCATCGAGAAGCTTGAGCAACTCGCCCACGTGAATATCGTGCTCTACCATGCCGTCATGGTACTCGTTCGAATTGGGGCCGGCGAGGTTTTTGTGCGCATCTTTCACATGGGTTCGGAAGTGCATGCGGGTGGCGTTCCACCAGCACATCCAGGGATTGCCAGCCTTCTGCTGGCGCTGGATGAAATCCTTGGCGGCGGCGAGGGTCTCCTCGTCGATGGTTTCCATGCGCTTCTTGGTGAGCGGGCCGGTGTCTTTGACTTCCTGTTTGCCACCGGAACGTGCCTTTGCCTTGATTACGCCCCGTGGACCGAACTGCTTGTCAAACGTTTTGCCGTTGGCCAGCTTCAGATTGGTCGGGTAGTCGCGGTTTTCCGGTTCTTCCTCGGCGTTGAGGTGGTAAAGGTTGCCGAAGAATTCATCAAATCCGTGCATTGTTGGCAGATGCTCGTCCCGATCGCCTTGATGGTTTTTTCCGAACTGTCCTGTGGCGTAGCCCTGGGCCTTGAGCACAGTGGCGAAGGTGACATCGGTCTTTTGCCAGCCCTGGGGGGCGTTGGGCATACCGACTTTGGTCATGCCGGTGCGGACGGGGACACTACCGTTGAGGAACGCGGCTCGCCCGGCGGTACAGGACTGTTGGCCGTAGTAATCGGTAAAGCTGAGACCATCTTTGGCGATGCGGTCGATGTTGGGTGTACGGTATCCCATCATACCACGATTGTTATGGCTGATGTTCCAGGTGCCGATGTCATCCCCCCAGATGACGAGGATGTTGGGCTTTTTGTCGGCAGCGGTCGCCGGGACGATCGTCAATGTCAGGGCAACAGTCAACGACGCCAAAAAAAATAAAATTGTTTTTTTTGAGGATGTTTTCATTTTTTTTCATTCCTTTCATTTTCACTTGTGGATTATTGATAATCAGACCCAAATTTTTTTGAATTGTTAACCGTATGAATCATTATCTCCGGTGGACGGACCATCAAGCTCCCAGCACCAATTAAAACCGTGATAAGATCTGACGCCAAATGGTCGTTCGTATCTTTGTGTGTCGCCCACTCTTCCACCACTAAAAATTCATTTTCGTTCTCAGCGGCTTGGTAAAAATTTGCACGTAAACACCCTCGCTCCTTCCTCAATTGCTCGACAATAGCTTGGAAGGTCAGCCGTAATTCTCTGCGCTTTTCTGGGCGCACATTTATTCTGGCTAATATGATAATCAACTGGTTTCCTATTTTTGACAAGGTACGGGCAGATAGGACATAGTTAGCGGTGTATCAAGACATTTGGTTAAATCTTTTTACAAAATTCATGCCCTATATCGAAATAGAAGACAGATTTCTGTATCTATCTAATTTTGTATGATATATACTTAGCAGGAAGTTCCTGAAATGCTTGCCGGCGAAGCCATTTTTCCGTGAAATATCAAGAAAGCGTTAAATATCACAGAAAATACAGGCCTTGAAAGCACTGTGGTTTTTAATCCTGAGACCTTGTTTTGTAAACGGTAAGAGCACAAACTATGAACAGGTCCGGCTTGGGAGGGTGTTGTCTTTAGTTGGTGGAGTAGAAAGAATAAACTATCAGTTGACTAAAGCATTTTGTCCATATTTTAGAGTTCAAGCGCAAATGGATTCAATATAAAATAGAATCGTAAAAGGGTATGCGAGATACCGGTCTGGGAACCTGACATGGCATGCGAATCGGATTCATAAGTTACTTTGGCAGGAATATGTAATGCCCTTGTCTATGGTTTTTGAATGGCGAGCTTTCGCATGCGCGAGCGCAGGGTAGAGGGGTTCATATCCAGTATCAAAGCGGCGCCTTTGGCACCCTCTATTCGCCAGCTTGTCGACTGGAGAACTCGCAAAATATGATCCTTTTCGATCTCATGCAAACTTTTCAAGGAGGCTGGTTCCTGGTTGCGGTCCAATGCGCCAAGATCATCCGCTAAATGCAGTTTGGTTCCAGTGCTGTTGATCACTGCCCGCTCGATTACATTAATCAGTTCTCGGATATTTCCGGGCCAATAGTAATCTTGTAGTTTCTGTACAGTACGTTCCGGTATCTGGCTAATCGATTTGCCCAGCCGTTTGGATGCCTTCTCGACAAAAAATCGAGCCAATAAGGGAATGTCATCTACCCGCTGCCTCAGCGGGGGCACCGTAATAGGAAAAACATTCAAGCGGTAAAACAGATCCTCTCTGAAACGGCCCTTGCGGACATCCGCTTCCAGGTCTCGATTGGTGGCAGCAATCACTCGAACATTGACCTTGGTCGTCCGAGTGCTACCCAACCGCTCAAATTCGCCTTCCTGAACCACTCGCAATAACTTGGTCTGAAGTTCCAGGGGCAAATCGCCGATCTCGTCCAAAAAAATACTGGTGCCATCAGCGACTTCGAAACGGCCCAGCTGCCGATCATGGGCTCCCGTAAAGGAACCGCGTTCGTGGCCGAACAGCTCGCTTTCTATCAGATGGGACGGCAGGGTGGCGCAGTTGACTTTCACCAGCGAGCGGTCCCCCCGTGGACTTTTACTATGGATGGCTCGCGCAATTAATTCCTTGCCGGTACCACTTTCTCCTAATACCAGGACAGTGGTATCGCCAGCAGCCACCTGTTCCACCTTATAGAGAACGTATTTAAGACCGGCACTGTTGCCAACGATATTCTCAAAATTATGATCCAGTTTAATCTCCGACTGAAGGTAAGCTTTTTCGGCCTCCAACTGGTCTTTCAATTTCTCGATGTCCGCATAGGCCGTGCGTAGTTCGATTTCGGCTATTTTGCGGTTGGTGATGTCGCGGTTGCCGGCGCGAACCCCTTTCGGTGTCCCTTTACTATCGGTCACCGGTTGACAATTGTGTTCAATCCAGCGGATTTGTCCATCCCGCCTTTTAATCCGAAATTGAATTTCACGGGGTTTTGGATCATGCTGGGAATCATGAAAATGCCGCTCCCAAATATCACGATCCTCCGGCAAAATGATGTCTTTGAGTAGAGACGGGTTTTTGATAAAAACCTGGGGTGCGTAGCCGCTGATTCGCTCGCAGGAGGGGGATATGTATTCGAGCGATCCATCGACGTTTGCCCAATACTCACAGTCATAGGTAAAATCAGCTACAGTGCGGTATTTTTCCTCGGCCATGCGAAGCTGCTTTTCATAGGATTCACGTTTGGCGATATCTTTGTTCAATCGGTCCTGAAGCGTATTGATGGACAGGACCACACGGTCCAGCTCATCCTCCCTTGAAGGAGGCGAAGGCTTGCGGTTGAGGATCAATTGGGTGTCCTGCTTTCCAGGTTGCAGGCGGCGTGTAAAATCGCTGATCTGAGTCAAATGGCGGGTGATCAGCAAATAAATGATGGACAGGATGCCTGCCGAGGCCAGAAATGTTTTAATCGTGTTAGTGGCCAGAACAGTGAACACTCTGGACAGGAGCCTTTGGTAGATCCTGTCCAGACTCGCCGATACCGTCAAAGTTCCGATCGTTCTCAGCGGAACGGAGGGGTCCGAGTAGGTTAGTGCAAAATCATGGTGTATGAGGTTTCGTGCGGTAAGGTTTCCCACCGAAGTTTCGATGATGTCATTCCCTCTTTGTTCTTTTACGTTCAGCTGAACGATATCAGTCAGTTTCAGCGCACCGTTGAGCTGGAGTTTCAAAGTTTCAGTGTCGATTTTGTATACAGTGGCCGCTATGGGCGCAAGATAACTCTTTTCGATAAGTTTGATGTTTGCGTACAGGTAGGCCATATCTCTTCGATATTCTACATAAAGCTGAACGGCGGTGGCCAGCAGGGCTAAGAAAGAACTGCACAGCAGCACGTACCACAACGTGCGATAAGAAAGTGGATAGCGATTTAACCGGGGAAGGAGTTCAGTAAATATTTTCATGAATAATTTATTTCAGTGTTTGCCTGTTTGTCGCTAAAAACGGCCTTCCAATTTAATTGTTTTCAGCATATCGGCCAGCGGGTGAACCAGCTGTTGGTGTCGCTTGTGCAGCCATGGGAAAAGTACCTTTGTTTCGACAATCCCCACGCATTTAACCTCTTCGTAGGCACCGTTTTTCATATATGAGGTGTCCTCGACTTGGGTGCCGACAATAAATACGTCAATTCTCTTTGCCTTGAGCATTTTCATGCTTTGTTCAACCCCGCTAAGTGAGACGATATATTTTTTATCAACGTAAAGTGGTAATTTCTGTTCGGTGGATTTGATCCCCTTCACTAATCCCACCCTATAAGGCTTGCCCACCAAGCTTTTCCAACCCTCTATTTTGATCGAAGTATCTGTAGCATAGGCGCCAACTTGAATCGTGACGATGGGATGATGGACCCTGATCAAGTTAGGGTACCCTTCCATGTCTATGTCCATGATTCGCGCCGCTTCCCCATCGACGACACCCTCATTGGCGTCAATCATAGCCCTTTCCCCTGGCTGGCTGATCAGTCTGAATCTAAACCCCATGCGACTGAAGGCTTCTTTGTACAAGGCCGACATTTCGGAAAAAAAGGCCATGTTTGGGGGTAAAATGGTTGTAAGTACAATTGTTTGTTTTTCCGGAACGAGTTTTTCAGCACCATAGGCGGCACCAGACAATCCGGTGGTGATCACCAACAAAAACAAACCAGTTACACAAGCTTTATGCCAGATTTTATTTTTCCTTCGTACCAAACCGTTGACATCCCGTAGGGCAAAGACCGGATCGAGTTTATACATTCGTCCGTCTTCCTTGCATCTAAATTTTCGAGGGAGGGGTGTTTAAACTCTGGAGAAGATAATCTTGAAGTGGGAGTTATGTCAATGAATTCATCAGTTTTAGGATAAGGAGTTGACCATAACTTTAATGCCGATGATTAGAGATTAGAGCCCCAACCAAAGGATATGTATCATAGTCGGTGAACAAAAGTTGCGGGTTGCCCCGGTAAGTACGCCATAGCTATCCCACAATCAGGGATGTCAACGATTTGTATGGTACAGCATACTATATGATGGAAATATCATACAATGGCGATATGTTACAGGTACGAAATGGAAAGCTGAAGCGCCCGTCAAACAAAATGGGCCACACTCATGGTCCACACTGAATGGCAAAATGGTGGCTGGCTATGGAAGGTTCTTACTCGGCTTGAACGTTACCACGCTTTTTCCCTTAATCTTGATTTTTTCACCCGTCTGAGGATTCCGTCCCATCCGAGTCTTACGATAAACGTTTTTAAACGTCCCAAACCCGACCAGCGTCACCTTGCTGTTTCTTTTCTTAAGGCCATTTTTTATGCCGTCCAGTGCAGAATCAAAGGCCGCTTTTGCGGTGGTTTTCGGAATGTCGGCATCCTTGGCGATTTTTTCGATGAGTTCAGCTTTGGTCATGTGGCCCCCTTGATCATTGTTTGGGTTAACGTTTATCAGATTACCAATTACTGGAAAAATGGACAGCAATAGCCGGCATTCAGGCCATCAATTCTTCACCGATCCACCCGCTCCTTCAACTCCTTCCCCGGTTTAAAAAACGGTAGCTTCTTCGGAGCGATATTAACCTGTTCCACAGTTTTGGGATTGCGGCCAATGTACCCCTTGTACTCCTTTACAAAGAAGGAGCAGAATCCCCGAATCTCGACGCGATCTCCATTTGCCAGGGCGTTGGTCATTTCATCGAAAAACAGTTTCACGATATCTGCTGCCGTCGATTTTGATAGAAGCGCGTCAGAATCACTGAGTGCCTCGATAAGCTCCATTTTATTCAATAGCTGCCTCCTAAAAATTATCATTCGGTAATATTCGTGTCATTCTCCGGTAAGGAAGATACAATATAGATCGGTCATACGCAAGGCGCTCTGAAGAGCCCTAAACCTTACCCCATCCTCCTCCCCTTAGAAACCGGGCAGCTCTGCGGCAGCCCGGTTTCTTCCTTGACGGGTCCAGCAAAAAAGGTTCCTGTTTCACACCCTGCTTTTCCGAACTTTTGACCGTGATATATTCACATCTTTCATTCACCGATTCCAATTCAATTTTGGCGTGCTCCCAAGGCACCCCAACCCGTTACTCGGAAACAATTGACTTGATTTTACAAAATTTCTTTATTAAACATGTTTATTAATAATACATGTTTAATCAAGGGGGGGGATATGAATCGCCGGGAAGCATCCAAGCGGGAAACGCGCCAGCTCATCATGAAGGCGGCAAAAAAGCTGTTTTTGGAAAAGGATGTGGAACAGTGCACCATGCGCGCCATCGCAAAGGAGGCCGGTGTTTCGGCGGCTTCGGTGGTGGTGCATTTCAAGAACAAGCGTGCTCTGATGGAAGCAACTCTCACCGATGATATTGACCGGACCACCGACAATGCTATTTCAACGATGCCGTCGAAAGGTGCGCTTGCGGACAGGCTAACACATATCTGGAGTTCCATGTATGCCTTTTACGCCAATAACCGTGATCTTTACCGGTTTTTTATAAGCAGCACGGTATTCGAAAGCGAAGAGGAAACACCCGCCTTGACAGATCAAACGATCAGATTTCTGGATTACCTTGAAGCATTGATCGAAAACGAAAAAAAAGACGGCCGCATGGATTCCGGTGTCGATACTGAAATCATGGCCAAGGCGTTATTCTCGCAATATTTCGGAGTGCTGATCATGTTCTACCGGGACGTTTCCATGACTCCCGAGACGGCGGCCGATCTTGTTTTGGCGATGACCCGACAAACGCTGGCCGGCCTGGTGTGACTGCCAAACAAGTGAAAGGAACACGATCATGACCAATGTCCACAGAAGACTGGAGACCCTCTTCGCCGGCATCGCGGCATGGATATATACGCATCGGTTTATCACCTTGGGAGTTATTTTGTTGATCACCGTGGTCCTTACCGGTCAACTGCCGAGATTAACCATGGACACACGCGAGGAAAGCTTTTTTCACGAAAATGATCCTACCCTGATCGCGTATAACGAATTTCGAGATCGATTCGGTCAAGACGATATGTTTATTATCGGCATGAAGCCGGAAAAGGGTTTGACGCCGGATTTTCTGGCGGCCATGAGCCAACTGCACAGAGAACTTGAAGAAAAGGTCCCTTATCTGGATGAAGTTACCAGCCTTGTCAATGGCCGCGTCGTCCGGGCCGAAGGCGACACCCTCATTGTGGAAGATCTCATGCCAGGACCAGTGGAAACCGTCGATGAACATCGCCGTATTATGGGGCTCATTGACCGATATCCACTCTATGACAACTTGCTGGTCTCGACGGATCGTTCCTTGGCCATGATACTCGTAAAAGCACAGGCGGTTGTAAATACGGCAGAGGTTGATCTTATGGCCGGTTTTGAAAATGAGCCTGAATCCAGCAGCGAGCCTCACCGGCAATTTCTGAGCAACGAACAAAATGTCGAGATCGATACCGTCATCCGCAACATTGTAGAGAAATACCGGGGTAAAGGTATTGATTTTTACTTTGCCGGCAACCCGGTCTTTGTTGCCGAGATTCAACGCGGGATTGAAAAAGATCTTGGTATGATGATACCCCTTTCCTTCCTGCTGATCGTCATTTTCCTGGCTATGCTTTTCCGCAGGATTTCCGGGGTTGTCTACCCGTTGATAGCGGTACTGCTCTCCCTTATCTCATCTTTCGGGATCATGGCCGTCTGGGGGATCCCGATATCCAATGCGATCCAGATTCTACCGACTTTTTTAATTGTTGTGGGTATCGCCAACGCTGTACACATTCTGACCATTTTTTATCAGAATTACCAAATTAACGAGGACAAGCAGCAGGCCATTGTCCAGGCTGTCGGCTATACCGGACTTCCGGTTTTCATGACCAGCTTGACCACGGCCTGCGGATTGCTGTCTTTTGTATGGGCGGATGTGGCCATCGTTGCACATCTCGGTTACGTCGCACCGGTCGGCGTGATGCTGGCTTTTGTCTATACTCTTTTTCTGTTGCCGTCCCTTGTCGCCATATTTCCGATAAAATTAATCGCGCCCTCACACTCCGGGAAACGTTTTATTGTCGACCGATTGTTTGACGGGATAACCAGGATAACCACCCAAAGACCAATCATGATCACTCTTTTATGGGCCGTTCTTTTAATTCTGGCCGGGTCCGGAGCGCTTGCCGTAAGGTTTTCGCACAATGCCATGACCTGGTTGCCGGAAGGTTCTACCGTTCGGGTTGGCACCGAAATGCTGGACCGAAAGAACGGTGGAACGGTGATGCTGGAGGTGATTGTCGATTCGGGAAGACAAAACGGTTTCCATGATCCCGATCTGCTGGCACGTCTGGCTGAAGCGGGAGAAGTGATTCCCACAATTTCCGAACATCGTATCCGCGCGGGAAAAGTTTTTTCCATTGCCGATGCGCTAAAGGAAACCAACCGGGCCCTGAATCAGGACCGCGATGCGGCTTACATCGTCCCGGACACCCGCGAGCTGATCGCCCAGGAGCTGATCCTCTTCGAATCCAGTGGCAGCGACGATCTGACAGAACTCTCCGACAGCACCTATCAAACGGCCAGGCTATCCGTTTTGGCGCCTTTTACGGACTCGATCCTGTACAAGGACTATGTAGATCGCATCAAAAATTATCTGCAAGGCCAATTCCCCAACGAAACCGTAACGCTTACCGGTCATATGGCGCTTTTCATCGGCATTACCAAGCTCTTTATCACCAGTATGGCCAAAAGCTACCTTTTCGCGCTGCTGGTGATCACCCTTTTGATGATTCTAATGATCGGCCGGATACGGATAGGTTTGATGAGTATGATCGCCAACATCGTGCCTATCATCATGATCTTCGGCATTATGGGCGTCACCGGAATACCGCTGGATCTGTTTACCATTCTTATCGGCAGCATCGTGCTGGGCCTGGTGGTGGACGACACCATTCATTTTTTGCACCATTTCCGCAGAAGTTTCGAGGCCGGCGGGAGTGTGGAAAAAGCGGTGCGTGAAACCCTTTTCACCACCGGAAGAGCTATGGTGATCACCAGCCTGGTCCTTTGCGGCAGCTTCTTTATTTACACGACCGCCTATCTCACCTGCAACGTACACTTCGGACTGTTGACCGGATGCGCGGTTCTGTTCGCCCTGGCTGCAGACTTTCTTATGGTGCCGGCTTTATTGACAATCGTTTTCGGCAAACGCCTTGTTGTCAAGGGACGGCAGGGACAGGCGGTGATGAACGGCGGAGGTCACTGATCACAACAATCCATACCCTGACGAGGAGACAAGCAGAGATGAAAAAAGCATTCATCGTTAATCCGTGCTCGATTGCATTGATCGTCGTTGCCGCATTAACGTTCGCATCTTCGAATCTATTTGCTCAGGATGATCCGGAGGCGCGTCGCATTATGGAGATGGCCGATGCCAGGGACGACGGCGACAACCGGACTGCAGACATGGAAATGATCTTGATTGACAAAAACGGCAGCAAACGGACCCGGAAAATAGCCTCTTTCAGCAAGGATAAGGGCGACGACACCTTGCGACTGATGTTCTTCCTGCAACCTGCGGATGTAGAAGACACCGCTTTTCTGACCTTTGATTACGACGACCCGAACCGCGACGACGACCAATGGCTCTATCTGCCGGCCCTTCGGAAAACGAAACGAATTGCATCGTCGGACAAAAGCGGCAGTTTCATGGGATCGGACCTGAACTACTCCGATATGACCGATCGGGAACTGGAAGACTACGACTATCGTTTTTATGAAAAAGGGCGTGAGCAGACGTTCGACGGGATCAAAACCTGGGCCATCTGGTCTATCCCGCGATCAAAAACGGTTGTGAAAGAAACCGGATACGCCAAATCGCTCCTTTTTGTGCGGCAAGATAATTATTTCGTGATTCGCTCCATCCTCTGGGTCGAAAATGGCGGAGATCTGAAATACATGATGGTCAACAGGCTGGAGCAAATAAGCGGGATATGGGTGGCCACCGAAATGCAGGTTGCACGAAAGGCCGGCAAGCAAACCGTTCACAAAACGCTCGTAAAATTGGACAATGTGCGTTTCGACCAGGATCTTGATGAAGCGATGTTCTCTATCCGCAGAATGGAAAAGGGACTGTAGGAATTCAATTTTGCAGACTATCGGGTATTCTTCTTTTTCCAACAGGCGATCCTTGGATGTTTTGCTGTTGACTGCCGTGTGTTTCTTTCTCTGTTTTACTGGATATCCAGCCAACGCTGCTACCGAAATTTCAGGCGATGGAGACGATAGCAACGTTAACCGTACGGTCGATGAGAACTCACCCTTCTCTGACGATGGCCTTCTTGATGGATTCGACAGCACGACAACGACGAACGGCAGCAATGATATCCTGCTGGACGGATTCGATGACGACGACACACAGAACGCAACCAGTGAAACAGATCTGCCATCGAGCACGTCTTCCGCTCAAGAATTGCCGGTCAATCTGAGTGGAAGCGCTTCACTGGCTGCATCATACAATTTTGCGCATGATCCACCCGAAGGGGACAAAAACGATTGGCGCGGGTTGTCACGCTTGAGAACGGAACTGTTTTTGGAGCTCGAAATCAAACCGTCGGATTCCTGGCGGGCATTCATCAGCGGAAAGGCTGACTACGATTTCATTTACGGAATCCGTGGCCGGGAGGACTACACGGATGAAGTGCTGGACGATTATGAAGATGAGCTGGAATTTTGGGAGGCCTACCTGCAGGGAAACATCAGCAAGCAAATCGATTTAAAAATTGGCCGCCAAATCGTTGTCTGGGGGGTATCGGACAATATCCGTGTCGTCGATGTGATCAATCCGCTCGACCAGAGAGAGCCCGGCATCACCGATATCGAAGATCTTCGTCTGCCGGTCTGCATGACCAAGCTCGACTATTATTGGAAGCGTTTCAATATTTCAGGTATTGCCATCCATGAAGTGCGCTTCAATAAAAATCCAGCCTATGGGTCCGATTTTTATCCTCTGGAGGTATCAGTCCCGGAGGATATCCCCGAAAGCAATTTGAACAACACCCAACTGGCTTTTTCTCTCTCCGGTGTCTTTTCGGGATGGGACGTTGCCTTTTATTGGGCGGATGTCTATTGCACCGACACGTATCTGTCCGGGGAAAACCACGACGCATCGCCATTGGCCAGACAGAAACACGCCCGCATCGAAATGGCTGGCAGCGCCGCCAATATTGCAATCGGCAACTGGCTGATCAAAGCGGAGCTGGCCTGGCTGGATGGACTGAAATTCACCAATTCGCCTGGAAAGACCTATTCCCGTCTCGACGTTCTGGCTGGTGTGGAATATGCCGGGTTCTCCGATACGCTGGTTGCCCTTGAGATAGTCAATCGCCATCTGTTCGATCATGCGAAGGCCCTCGAAAACGAACCGGACCGGTATGAACAGGACCAGGTCCAGTGGGTTGTGCGTCTGGAAAGAGATTTCCTGCACGAAAACCTGACCCTTACAATCCTGGCTTCGGTCTATGGCGAAACCGGGAATGGTGGCGCCTTCGAACGGTTTTCGGCGGAATACGATATCACCGATAGCCTTAAAATTACCGGTGGATTGACTCTTTACCAGTCAGGAGATCTGCCAATTTTCAGGGATATTGAAGATAATGACAGATTTTTCCTTGAATTTAAGTATAGCTTTTAGATTATTTCTCCTATGGGGCGACTAAGCCGGATACCGTTGGCCGCAGATGTAATCCTTACGGTCATTGTAAACGGTTTGCCTGCAATAGGGGCAATTCCGGATGATTTCATCCTTGAAAAACTCGAAGCGGTTTCCGCAATTTTTGCACGTTACATCGAAAATCGCGTCGGGTCCCCATTCCTGGGTGTTGTTTCCGGTACATTTTCGCATGTCTGAAACGCTTAAATAGCCGAATAATTAATTAGGGCCTGCTGAACAATCAATAAATCATTGAAAAATTTATTAAAAATTGCTAAATATAGTGTTGTTAGTACACGGAAAACCGCCAATTTTTTCCCAAAACCTTGCACCTTCCGACACGAAAATCATGTACAAACACAATTTGAAGCAACTCGAGTTTGTTGAATTTTCCCTGCCCTTTCAAGGGCATCTGTCGCGTAACAACAAATGGGTGAAATTAGCCGCGTTGATCCCGTGGGAACAGTTCGAAGAAAGATACCAAAAGAACTTCTCCAAACGCAACACCGGTCATCCGGCGCTATCGGTCAGGATGGCACTGGCGGCATTGATCATCAAGGAAGAACTGGGCGTCAGCGACAGGGACTGTGTCGAACAGATCACAGAAAACCCGTACCTCCAGTACTTTTGTGGGCTCAAGGCGTTTATCACCGAATCTCCGTTCGATGCCTCCCTATTCGTTCATTTTAGAAAACGTTTTCCAGCGGATCTTCTCAGCCAGGTGAACAACGCCATCGCCCAGAAGGTTCGTGAAAGGCAGACGCCTCCAGATGACCCGCCGCCTCAAAAAGGTGGCAACGATGAAGGCAGCGAACAGCAACCGCTTTTCAAAGAAGGTCAGTTGTTGATGGATGCCACCTGTGCACCGGCGGACATCACGTATCCGACTGGTGTTTCCCCCGGATATTAACACCTACAAACACCTAAAACACCCTCCCCACAAGGAATCGATACACTGTTAAAGGCGCTCAATATAGAAAAATGACATCCAGCCATAGATTCTCATCTGTGGTTTATACCAGCGACTACTGGCAGTACGAAATTTCCGTTTGAAATAGCATTTCTGTTTTCCGAATCCCGCCTATATATCTCCCCTTCAATCGAGAAAAATCCATTTAATCAACCGATATCTATATATATCAATACCTGACATCCCATCCCTTCTTCTAAACACCAGTTTTTCATTAACCCCATTTACCCAACTAAAAAGAAAGGAGCCCACATCCTATGATCAACCAACTCATCCTGACCGGCAACTTGGGAAACGACCCAGAAATCTTCTTCGGATCTGAAGGTGACCCGGTCACATCATTTTCCCTGGCATTCAAATCCGGTCGTGACAAAACCAGCTGGATCAAGTGTGTTGCGTTCAACAAAACGGCGGAAATCTGTGAAAAATATTTGCACCAAGGCGCCCGCATCGCTGTTGTCGGTTATCTGCAGCAATCCAAATGGAAAACCAATGAGGGTGAACCCCGCAGCAGCTTCGAAATGATCATCAACACCATCGAATTCATTAAGACAGATAACCGTGGCGGAGATGATCGCAATGAACAACATCCTTTTTAACGTTGAAGGAGCGCGATGACCAAACGGACAACCGACCTGCTGATCAAGATTGCCATCGAAGTCGTGGACTGGATTAACATTTTGCTCAAAGAAAAAAGGAGAAAAGGTAAAAATGACCGCAACCGAACTGCAGAAAAGAAATGAAAAGGCAGACCATTTGAGGGTTCTTCAAACAGATGACGGACAATTCTTTGTTGAATCCGGAGAGGGAAAGATCCTGTACAACGTCACTGTCAGCGATGATGGAGATTTTTGTACCTGCGGGGATTTCGCGAAAAATATCAAACGTGATCCTGACTTTCGCTGCAAACACATCCTGGCGGTATTCAATGCGGTGCCCAAACGCGAAGTTGATGGTGCCGTATTCTTGGAAAAGCAAGTGCCGAAGCTGGATGAACGCTGGATCATGAAGATTGAGGGTAAGGAGTTCGTCAAGTATCCGGGCCTTTTGGATTTGGCACATCAACATGGCCTTTCATCAATCGAAGTCGATATCGTCCAGATGCCCACCAAGGAAAATGGAAACTTCGCCGTGTGCCGGGCAACGGTCATGAGCAAGATCGGCGAAACCTTCATTGACATTGGAGACGCCAATCCCGGTAATTGTTCCAGCAAGGTGGTCAAACATTTGCTTCGATTGGCCAGTACCCGTGCCATTGCCAGGGCACTTCGATCATATACAAACGTTGGAATGACGGCACTTGAAGAGCTTGCCGATTTCAATGAAGCCATACCCGAAGGAGGACAACATGAGAATCCTGCATCGAAACGTAAACCTAAAGCTGCGAAGAAACCCGCTGCAAAACCGGCAAAGAAAGCCCCTGCTGCATCTGCTAAACCGAAAGCGAAACCGGCCCCAGTGGCACCCACAGTGGAAACCCAGACTGAAAAAGAATCTTCTGGCCAGGATGCTGGGAAGGGTAATACCAGCCCTGGGATGAGCGAAGCGCAGAAACGAGCCATTTTCAACCTGTCGAGACGCCGTGGTATTTCTGTTGAACAGTTGGAACAGATGGCCGCCGATGCCTATGGTTGTGGCATTGAGACCCTAACGAGCAGCGACGCATCTGCTTTCATCCGACAACTCCAGCAAGCAGCCTAACCTATAAATTCCGAGACGTTAACTTATACCTAAAGATAGGCGATAGGCGGAACCTAACGACTGAACGGGATGCCTATCGCCTTTCTCTTTTCTAAAATACGCAGCATCCTGCGCTTTTAGGATGCCTATGAGGAGGTACTGAAAATGGTTTTAAGTGAGCTTAGGCAACAACCGCACCTATCCGCTTCGTCCATAGGTGAGTATGTGGAATGTTCCCTCCTATACAAATTCGGTAGGATCGACAAACTGCCTATGGAGCATAAAGCAGAGGCATTGGAATTCGGCACCTGCATCCATAGGGTCCTTGAGCAATATTACAGTGCACGAATGATCGGTGAGAAGATGTTGCTGAAATATGTCCATGAGATTTTCGATACCACATGGACCGGCATTGCAAAGGACAACGACGATATCAAATACAATGGTGACAACGATTTTAAAATCCTGTTAATGTATGGGAAGGATCTACTGACCGCCTGGTATAACAAACTGCCTGATGACGGGTTTACCATCCTGGCCATCGAGGAAGCTTTCAGCATTAACCTGCCAGGCATTCCCATTCCCATCATTGGCGCAATGGATCTGGTTGAAGAAGATTCCGCCGGCACCCTGATTATTACGGATTTCAAAACCAGTGGTCGGGCCTATTCGAAAGACGAAGTGGACCAAAACCAGCAGCTAACCATGTATCAGATCGCCGCCAAGCTTAATGGATACGGTGATCGAGAGATCCTGCTGCGCTTCGATACCCTCATCAAGACCAAGACCCCAAAGTTTGAACAATACTGGACTGTACGCTCCGAACTGGATGAACGGCGCCTGATCAAGAAAGCGACTCAGGTCTGGGATGGCATCTCGAAAGGAGTTTTTATCCCGAATGATACATCATGGAAATGCAAGGGGTGCGCTTACAAACAGGCGTGTGATGAGTATTTGGAATCCATAGGAGAAGAATATGACCAAGCGAGCAATCAATGATGTGCAATCGTTTTTGACATTCATGGAGTCGGATGGAAACCGGGTTTATCAGATCGTCAATGTGGAATTGCTGCTGCGACGCCACCCACCTGAAGCGGTCGTGTCATTCCTGCAAGAGCTTCACAGGGACTATGGTCGAGAGCTGTCCAAGCTAATCCAGGAGGACAAAACCAACTCGCAAATCAATGAACTGGTGGCCAAACGATTCCGCTTGAAAATGGCCATCAATACGATTCGCAACTACGGAAAGGAGGAGGCAGCATGAGCGAAGATTTGAATCCCAAGCAACGTGAGGCAGCAGAATTTAAAGACGGTATTGCTGCGGTGATAGCTGTGCCCGGCTCAGGCAAGACGCGCACTATGATGGAGCGGATCGGCATCCTGGTCAATGAATACGGTATCCCTCCGGAGCATATCCTCGGATTGACATTCACCAGAAATGCGGCCGACGAAATGCGATCCCGGTTGGTGCCGGTATTGGGCGATCTGTCATCAAGGGTCCGATTGTCCACCATCCATTCGTTCTGCCTTCATCTTCTCAAAACCGAAGGTCGCGTGTTTGAAATCCTGTCCGGCAAGGAACAGTTGGTATTCATCAAAAAGGTCATGAAGCGATTGCGAGCAAAGGATGTAACCGTGGGCACCGTACTGCGAGAAATATCCCTGGCCAAGAACAATATCATCGATCCGGTGGAGTTCAAGGATCTGTTCTACGGTGACAAGACCATGATGCAGGTCGCCAACATCTATGAGGCGTATGACGAAGCGAAATCCAATAAGCTGTTGCTCGACTTCGACGACCTGCTGTTGGAGGCGTATTACCTGCTGCGTGACAACGATGAGATCCATGAAAAATACCAGGGCAGCTTCCGGTCCATTCTGGTCGACGAGTTCCAGGATTTAAATCCCGTCCAATTTGCCCTGTTACGTCTGCTTATCCGTGAGGACACCGATCATGACCCATCCAGTTTCTGGGTAGCCGGTGACGATCATCAGGCCATTTACAGTTTCACCGGCGCATCCGTGGGCAACATCATCAACTTTCAAGCCATGTTTCCCGGTTCACGTCAGTTCATCCTCGATTTGAATTACCGCAGTACACCCCAAATCCTTCGTGCCTGTCAAAACCTGATCCAGTATAACGTCAAGCAAATCCACAAAGATTTGAAAACCGATAACCCCGATGGTGACGATGTTATTGTATTGGAAGCATCGAATGAAGAGACGGAGGCACTGGGCGTGGTTAATGAAATCGTGGACCTGGTCGAGCGCCGTGGGTATCAACATAGCGACATTGCGGTTCTGTACCGGGCGAACTTCCAATCCCGTTATGTCGAGGAGGCCTTTTTGCAAAACAAAATCCCGTATCATATCCAGAACGGACAGACCTTTTATGACCGCCGGGAAGTGCGGTGCCTGCTCGATTATCTGCGGGTGATCAATAAACCTGATTCCGATGAGGGTGACGAGGCGCTGTTGAATATTCTCAATGTGCCTGTCAGATATGTCAGTAATAAAGTGAAAGACCAATTGAAGGGGTATTGCCGGGAAAGGGGTATCCATTTGTATCAGGGGTTGAAGTCCATGATCATCGGTACGCCTTATGTCAGGAAACTCGTCAAGGAACTGGTCTACTTCATGGAGCCGTTAATTGGAAACGCAAAATCCTTGGAGCCGGTGCAGGTCATCCAACAGATCCGCACAGCTTTCGATTATGACCGCTTTATCGTAGACGAGGACATTCCTTCGCCCGATGACGTGAAGATTTCGAATATCAATCAATTGCAGTTGGCCGCCGTCAGATATTCAACCATCGCTGCCTTTCTTGCATATACGGATAGTTTTCAGGATGAAGCTGTTGCCGATGATAAACAGGGTGTGAGCTTGATGACCGTTCACAAAGCGAAGGGTCTGGAGTTCCCTGTTGTATTCGTGATCGGTCTGGTCGAAGGTTTAATGCCCAGCGGTAAAGGCAACCTGGAGGAAGAGCGCCGGATTTGCTTCGTTGCCATATCCCGTGCAATGCACCTGCTGTTCCTGTCATACCCGTTGAATTATCTGGGGCAGCCCTCAAAGAAATCGATCTTCCTCGATGAAATCATCGGCAATCGCCAACCTGCCTTCGACAAATCCGCCGCCTGAACCTTTCCCGCAGTCGCTTATTCGTCCATTCCATAGAACAAACTGTCAACAATATTGCAATTTCCACGGAGGTCTGTTGCCATGACGTTTCAATTATTCCATTTCCGCGATTCAGAGAAGATTCTTAAGGAAAAGGCCATGCTCCGCTATATCACCCTGACCATGGAGCATGTCTTCAATGCCCTGGAAGGCGTATACCTGCGCAATGCCCTTCTTCGAACCGTCCTGGATGAGATGGGCTGGCATCAGGGGGATGTCTGGAATATCATCGCCGGCCGTCGTTGCCGCTATCTGGGATACAAAAACGGGGTTGCCATCGAGGCGAGCTTTACCGATTATTCGTATATTGCCGAAGGCCTTACCTGCCTGCAACTTGGTTACGACAAAGGCCAGATCGATGCGGGCATTCTGCTGTTGACCACCAGGGGCATTCCAGCGGGAAAGGAAAAGGATATGTCCGTCATCCTGAACAAAGACATGGGTGCCATGGAGCCCACCATATCGTTGCCGGTGTGTATCGGTCTATACGATTTCGGTGATCCCGTGATCGGCAACTGCAATAATTTCCCCTCCTGCAGCACCGAATCCAATCAGCTGCAAATCCCAACCCTGTAATCGTTACATGATGCCGGTAAAGGTGATCCATTGTATGGGCACTGACCGGATATTGAAATCCGCCGCTTAAACCGTCTCACAACTGCTACAGAGACAGTACCTCAAAGATCCATATCTACATATAGCTCTGCACTTAACACCAACTATAGGAGGGCATAATCATGTTCGAGATCCTGCATTTCAGGAAATCGGAGAAAATTCTATCAAATAAAAACCTGCTGGAGGATGTCCAGGCAACCATGCAGTACATCGACGATGTACTGACCGGAGCGCTCTATACCAGGGAATTGCTGCGCATGGCACTGGATGAAATGGACTGGACCGGCGATATCGACAGCATGCGAATCATCGAGAACCGACGCTATATGTATAAAGGTGTCAAACGGGGCGTGGCCATCGACGGCAATGTCAGCGCATACGAATATATTCTCGAAGGATTGGTTCGCTTGCAGATCGGTTACGACAAGAGGCGCATCGAAGCCGGCATCCTGATCGTCAATTCAAAACGAAGCGACAAGAGTCCTTTGGGCACAACCGCTGACCTGATCAAGGCAGAGATCGAAACCCTATATCCCACCATCCATCTGCCGGTGGCAGTTTGTCTGATTTCTACCGGTGAACCGATTCTATTCGACGAGGAGGGAAATCCATATGGCAGCGTATCCGTTTCGAAAGATGACAACCCAGCAGTTGAGAAAGCGACTCAGGGATGATCTGGATCAAGATCGACCGTTAAATAATGATACCGGTCGTCAATCTGAAGCAACACACGATTTCCCATCGATACAAAACCAACCAATCCCCACCTTTCATCAATCTGAATCAATAAATCGATAATCAAATCTATTCCGGGAGCCGCCCGTCCGCTTGTATGGATACGCACCCTGTTAGAGTCGTCAGGGGAAATGTAATGCGCCAGGTGGTGAAAGGCGCATCTCCCGGATTCAATCAAAATGGAGAATACTATGAAAAAGCAGAAACTAACGACCCTTGGCAAAGTTTTCGACCGCGTCGATGAAATGTCGGCAGCCTGCTATGACCAGAATATTGATGTCCCCGATGTGTCCTTTGACAACCTCGATGTGCTGCGGATCTCTGGTGAACCGCATGATATTCGGCCCGTGGCAGCCCGATCTATTTCAAATCGCCTTGGCGTTCCTTATCCGTATCTGCGACGGTGTCCACCCGATGTACAGGCGTTGAACCTGAATCACTGGATCACGAAGGAGAAGAATGACCAGCTGCTGTTCCGGTTTGATGGTCAGGATGTGCGGGCCGTTTTTACGACAAAGTATATTCCGGTGGACAATTTCGAAGTTTGTGAGCGCCTGGATTCGTTGGGTTATGGGCCGGACACCGAAGTGCAGTGCCATTTGGACCCGGAGTTCATGTCGTTGAGCATTCCGGATGGCAAGCATTCCTTCGATATCAACGGGGACAGATTTACAGGCGGACTAAGTTTTTCGAATAGTGAAGTTGGTTTAGCTTCACTTTCAATCAGCTGCTACTATCTCAGACTTGTTTGTAGTAACGGACTAATTGCCAAATCTGACGTTTCAGCTTCTTATCGCCACGTGAGCACAAAGATCCTTAGCGAGTTCCCCCAAGTGATTGATAAGGTGTCATACGAATTGGGCGCCCAGCGATCACAATTCAAGCTGTCCATGGAATCGCCGGTGGATGATCCTGAATCGACCCTGGACAGCTTCAATCGTCAGTTCGGTCTGAATGCATCCGAGAAGGAAGCAGTGGAGTGGGCGTGGCCACATGAAATGGGTGATACGATGTTTGCCGTGGTCAATACATACACCAGGGCGGCACAGTGGAATGAACTGTCCGCGGAATCCAGTTTCAGGTTGTCTCGGGTTGGCGGGAATATTTTGGGGATGTTGAATTGAAAGCCCGGGCTTTGGACAGTGGGAACTTGGGAACCCTCCTGGTCAGATGATTGGGAGGGCTCCTTTTTCTGGCATCGCTGCTAAACGAAGAATCTAAGCTCCCGAATTTGACTATGATCAAATAATGAATTGTTGACAATATCCCGAAACACCATTTAAATTTAGTTGTCCTATCTGCAAGTTACTTATCGCCAAAAGCCAAACCCATTGCGAAATCGGGACGGAAAACCACGGGTCTCTACAATCTCGTTGCGTCGATATTTCTGAATTTGGGTTAATCTGAGACAGCCGGGCTGCCGAGGGTGACATCGTCAAGGTCACTTACGGAGCAGTTCGGCTTTTTTGTTTTAACTGAAAGAATGCGATGCCTTTCAATTAAATGTATAAATTGTTGTAAATGCTAACTAAAAAAAGGAACAAGGCAAATGTTAGCCAATTGGTTGGTAAAATCAGCTATCCGGTTCCAGGTTCGTAAAGCTTATGCAGGTGGCTTTAATCTCGATGGGTGGCGTGCATTCATGAGAGGCCTCGGTATGTTTGCGCGTATTCCCAAAGGGATTACTGTAGAGTCCGTTGATTTCGGAAGTATCAGGGCCATGCACTTCTATCCTATCGATCCGATTCAAAACTGTGCGGCTGTTTATTTCCATGGGGGGCTGTATGTCGGGGGCCGACCGCACGACTACCGCGAAATGGTAGCAAGGCTATCATGCGAGTGTAATTGTTCTATCTATGCAGTTGATTATCGACTGGCACCGGAAAATCCTTTCCCGGCAGCAGTTGAAGATGCGCGAGCTGCTTTGGCATATATCAATAGCATCTACGACCGAACAGCCGTTTTAGGGGATTCTGCGGGCGCAGGTCTGGCAATGGCAGTCATGAGGGCAGACTCAGTATCTGCTCTGCCAGTAGCTGGGGTTTTGTTGTCCCCTATGGTTGATTTGACCTTGAGTGGCAGAAGTATAGAGGAGAGGGCGGGGCGTGATCCATTATTTCGTCGACAGGCCCTGGAATCAGCGGTGTACATGTATCTTGGTGACCATTCGGCAGAAGACCCGGATGTATCACCCCTTTTCGCTGATTTATCGGGCTATCCACCTTTGCAGATTCATATTGGGACAGAGGAAATGTTGTTCGACGACGCAAAACGTTTGGCCGAAAACGCTCAGCGTGCTGGTATAGAGGCAGAGTTGTGCGAATGGGACGGCATGATCCATGATTTTCAACTTGCAGCTCGAATGCTCAAGGAGGGTCGTGAATCCATCAGTCTCATTGGTAAGTTTTTACGTAGCCGCATGTCGGCATCAGATTAACGGGCAGAAGATACGCAATCACATTCGACCAATTGCCTGGCGGAAGTAGCAACTTGAGTATTAATTGACCTAATTGAAAAGTCCATGATTTGGACAAATGTAACACGCGAGCCCTCCCTTCCAACGTACCGGGAGGGCTTCTATTAATTTGCGTTAGTGCTATTTATTGGGCATTTCTGTTTCACCCTCAATGATCAATTCGGATATTCCAGGTGCCAAAGATTTGGATTCCCATGTTCCATTGCCTTCTATACCTTCATATTTACCAGTACCCCGGATGATAGTGAAGGTTCCCTTACTGTGACCTTTCCCTACTGGTTTTCCTTCAGTACTTGAAATCACTTTATCGCCGTTCGAATAGGTTCGTACAACGTAGCCGTTCACCGTACCTTTGCCGGTTTTAAAATTCATGTCTAAAAGCCCACTACTTATCCCAGTGGATTTCTCCCCTGTCTTTTCATTAACGTATACATTCTTGTTTTCAAATACCGCGATTGTGTGTCCTCCTTCGTCACCAACCTCGATGGAATGCCATTTGGTCCGTACACTTGTCGCCCTGGATTTTACCTTCTCGCCTGCTGCGGCATAATCGATCGCAGCAATTGCAAAAAAAACTACTACCACCATCATTCCTGATAACGATTTGGATTTAATCATGACATCTCTCCCTTTCTTTTTTTTCATTCGACCATGGATGGGCACACAAACTCCAAGAAAAATTTAATTTGACTCACAATGTCAAGGTGTTAGGATGTTTGTACCCACCGCAAAAGATGATACGTTTTTAACATGTAAGGGCCGCGTATAACGGTTATAACGGTTCAGTTTTTTAGAATTAACGTCGGATTGATGTGACGGGTCGATATGAAAAAGCTTGAATCTATCCAATTTGACCTATCGGACTTCAAAATCAAAATTCAATTTCATGGCAGAAAGGAACCGCTTGTCGTCCATTTTGATACGCCATCCAGACGATTTCATTTCTCGGTTATTGCCCTGATCGTCCATGAGATGAAAAAGAAAGGGCAATCGGATTACATTCACATCCGGAGGCATAAGGATGTGTTGCAGAGGCTTGACCAGGGATTCTCAGGCAAACATGCCTCCAAGAATGTGGAAAGCATGTGGGCGAAAATTAACATGGCCTGGCGACACCGGCTGCCAGATTTAGAGACGGCCGCTTGTTTTAAGATTCTGGATCGGGATCAGATTCCGCCTTTTGAAAAGGGTGGAAAATATAGATACGAATGCTCGGATATAGAGTGTGATATCTGGGCGAACCTATTCAGCCACGACGAAAACAACAAATGGCGTCTCAAATTTTTAAGTGATCCGGCAGTGGTTGACTTGAATGCGATTACGCTTTCCAATGGACATTTGAAGGGTGACGCTGCCTGGGAGGCGTTTTTGGATCGTCTGACCATTTCGTCGGGAAAAGAAAGCGCTCCAAAAAAGAGAGTGACAACAAGGAGGCCAAAATGGACACTTGCTTTGGTCGGTGTCCTGGTTGTGTTTATTGCCACCTTCGCAAGCTGGTATGCTTTCCTTCGGCAAATACCCCAGAAAGGGGGACTTGAACTTCCAGACAGGCCTTCGATTGCGGTATTGCCTTTTACCAATCTAAGCGACGATCAACAGCAAGATTATTTCACCGACGGTATGGTGGACGGCATCATTACGGCATTGAGCCGCGTGCCCAAACTTTTCGTGATCGCCAGCAACTCGACATTCAGTTACAAGGGCAAAGCGGTTAAGATCCAGGAAGTGAGCGAGGAACTGGGCGTTCGATATGTCTTAGAAGGCAGCGTCGCCAAGGCAGGTAATACAGTTCGCATTAACGCCCAATTGATCGATGCGCTCACCGGCCACCACCTGTGGGCCCAATACTATGACAGGAATTTGAGCGATATATTTGCTGTTCAAAACGAAATCATTAAAAAAATCATTACGGCCATGCAGGTGGAGCTAACAGATGGAGAACAAATACAGGCGTCTGCCAAAGGCACGGATAGTCTTGAAGCCTACCTAAAGCACCTACAGGCCTTATATAAAATCGGTAAATTCGATATCGAAAATAATGCTTCAGCAAAGAAGCTGGCTGAAGAGGCGATCGCCCTGGATACCAATTATGCGATGGCATACAGGGATTTAGCTCTCACTCACCGAATGGATGTCTGGCTGGGCACAAGCAAATCACCCAAGCAGTCCATGGTAAAATGTCTGGAGTTGCTGGAAAAAGCTACACAATTAGATCCAACTTATGCCGATGCTTACAGTTCGATTGCGTTCTCGCTCAGCATGGATGGTAAGCATGAAAAAGCAGTTGCTACAGCGGAGTATGCGGTTGAATTGAATCCTAATTCAGCCAATGCACATGCCATCCTCGGAAATACAATCAGATTTTCTGGAAGGTCAGCGGACGCTATTCCAGAATACAAAAAGGCAATACGCCTCAATCCCATCCCACCAGCCTATTATCTGTTTGGGTTAGGCCATGCCTATTGTCTGACAGGCCAATATGAAAAAGCGATCAAGTGGTGCAAAAAAGCAATACTGGTCGCCCCCGATTCTTACCTACCACATTTAACGATGACCGTAGTGTATAGTATGGCAGGCAAAGATAAAGAGGCCCGTGCTGCGGCCGCAGAAGTCTTACGGACAAATCCCAAATATTCGGTTTTCCAACATGAAAAAAGAGCCACGATCGTTGGTAAGGAAGAATATTTTAAAGCTTTGCGTAAAGCAGGGTTAACATGACTGAATTCGAATTGCATGTACTTTATAGCTAAATAAATCTAAAAACATTCAAACAGCCGCGACTGTCGATTGTTCCGTCTAACTCATTCGCACTGAATTCATAACGTTGAGTTTCCATCTATTTTTGAAGCACCAACATGACCGACCAAATCACCACAGCCCTCACCGCCCTGAAAAAACCAAATTCCGATCTCGGTTCAAATTTACGGACAAGGATCACCAATACATCCACTCCAAAGGCATCGACACCATCCGCTCCCACGCTGTCGATTTCATCACGACCAGATTAGCACCGGCGTTCCCCAAAAATGATGGAAAGCAGACGCCGGTTCTCCCTTGCAATGAGTCTCCATCGAAATACTTCATCAAATTCACGGCGGACATTAAAACCGATCCTTAGTGGCGAACGGACATAATCGACCATCAAATTTGTCATTTTCCGTTATCCTTTGTCAGTACGGGTAATATATGGTGGGAGGCAATAAGATTGAATTGACACGTATCATGAATAGACATTACGGATAATTTATTGCAGGAGTCCATTGGTTGCTAAAATATTTCAACATCGGCATGAAAGGATAGGATCAAGCACTGGATCGAGTATCGACTATAGTAAGAGAAATACAAACGGGTGCGCTTCCTCAAACATAGAGTTGGTTGTCCAGTGTGTAGATAAGGGGACAGTTTTTTAGCTGTCCCCTCTATTTTTCGGTAGATATCCTTGGGGATTGTAATCAGGCCATTGACCTATGATTTATAAGATCAGATTAGATTTCAAGGTGATGAACGATGCCGGTTGATCCTCAAATCCGCAACAATCCCGTTAAGTCCATCCTAATCGTCGAAGACAATGACATGCTATTGGAGTTGCTGGTCAAAGGTTTTGAAATGTTCGGCATGGAGATATTCAAAGCTGATAACGGTCTCGACGGATGGAATCTTTTCAAAAGCGATCACAAAGATGTTGTCCTCACCGATATTAGTATGCCAGGGTTGGATGGCATTGAGCTTTCTCGACGGATACGCAATGCGTCACCAAACACCACGATTGCTTTGATGACCGGTGCAAACGCTGATGCCGCCAGAGAGCTCTTAGATGATGGTACCGCAGATCATCTATATCTCAAACCTTTCCCGTTAAGTTCTGTCTGCAAATCATTAGCCGCCTAAAAAACCTGAGGATTATATTCCTGTATGCGGTATTCATTGCCCAGCATGCGACCGCGACTTGCTGCCGGGGATGTCTGCGGAAATGGCATCGGATTGAAAAGGGGAGGACGCTGACAGATGATGAAACTGGGTTTGTGGTGGAGTTGGTGATGGAGTGGATCAGGGACCAGATTCAATAGATTGAAATTTTTCTGGCAACATAGATAAGCACAATTGTCCCGACTGCATATTCCAAGTTTTCAGGCTGCCAAAGAAGTGGCCGCGATGATCTTTCGAAACTCGGCCAATATGTCTGGATAGTGGGAAGATAAAAAGTGGACCACCTTACCGTTGTCCAGCAGGCGCGACAAGTAGCCGCAAGCCAAAACCAGATTCAACGTGTCCTTGCCATATGATTCTTTGATCAACTTGATATCGTTCACCAGTCCTTCGGTCTCCTTTTCCATGCGGGCCATCTCTTCGGGTGACAGCCCCTTCAGCTTTTTTTTGAGAGGCTCCTTTAGCTGACTGGGTGGGGTTGCGGCTAACAGTGCCTTGGCAAATGGGACCGTGTAGTTGTGGGCTGCCGTCATCAGCTCACACATCTCAACCTGCCGGTCAGGCACCACTCGGCTCAATGTACGCAGGGCGGTCGGGGTGATGCGCTTGTCTTTGAGCATGTCCACTGCTTCCGGATCAATCCCGTTGAGTAAATTGCGCTTGCGGCGTATCTTGGCTACGTCCACATCCAGTGCTTTTGCAATTCTTTCCTCCGATACACCCTTTTCCACGGCTTTCAAAATCATGAAATGTTCCTGGATAGGTGCCAAGCGGCTAATCTTATGGTTGTAAGTGTATCCCTCGTCATCGGTAGCCAAAAGGCAGCGAACCGAGCGTTTGCCTAAAGATTTGAGTACGTCCAGGCGCAGATGGCCGTCCAACAACAGGAACTTTCCCGGCACCTGCTTGAGACTGTAGACGACAAGGTGCTCGATAATCCCCACCTCCCTGACCGAAGTAGTCACCTGCCGGTACTTGGCCGTTTTCTTGATAGAGGCTTTGATCGTTTTCATTGGTTGAATGTCGTCGATGGCTACCTCGATCACTTCCGGTTCGAAGGCCATTTTAACCGCCTTTTTCATGGGCACCTCTCTGCTGCCTGTCTTTGATTTGGTCCGCCACATATTTAGGCATGGAATCGATGGCCTCGGCCCGCAGCAAGGTGGCAAAATGGTCATCCTGGAACAGATCGCCGAGAGCCGAAACAATGAACAGCAGGCGAGCCTCGCATACCTTGGCCTTGCGAACAAGCATGGTCTGCCGTTCGACCTCCTTGCGGTAGGTTTTCACCAGGATGTTGGCCGTAAGCGCTTTCTTCCTGCCCGAGGTGACGCCCGTGAAAAGCTGTTTTCCATAGGTGCGGCGTTGCTCAATCAAGCGCCTGACATGGGTCAGCGCATTGCCGCGCAGTTTCTTTTTCTTGTATGCCTCCAGCAGCGCCAATTGCGCATCTTCGTCAGTTGCGCTGGAGATTTCGACCGCTGTACTGATCGGCACCTGGCCCTTTTCGACCGCACTGATCAGGCGTTCTTCACCGCATTCCAATAGCCGTACGATGCCACGTACGTATTCCTTGGTGACATCGATCTTGGCGGCGATTTCGGCTGAGGCGTACCCGCGCTCCTTGAGCAGGCCAATCTGTTGCACCAACTCGACGCTCAGTTGCTGTCTGCGGGCAAGGTTTTCCACCAGGCTCATCAGAAAGCAGTCTTCCTTGGACACTTTGATGATAACGGCCGGAATTTCTTCCTGCCCCAGGGCAACGTATGCCTCCAGCCGTCCCTGCCCGCAGACAAGGTCGTATCCCTTACCGTCCTTGGAGCTGGAATGGCTGACGGTGATAGGGCGTTTCAATCCGATGTTGCGAATGTTGGTTACGATCTGTTTAAACTTGGCCTTGTTACGGCAGCGGGGGTTGAGCACCCGAATTTGCTCGATGGGAATCATGGCAACCCGCTGTTCAGTATTCGTTTTCATGCGGCCATCCACATTTTTGCCCTTTCAGCCATGCCGAAAAAATAGTCCAGGTTGTCAAAACGATAGGTGTCCAGTTGTACACCGTTGTGCTCTGCCAGCCGCAGACGCTCGATCTCCATGTCGATTAACGGCAGCAGATAGTAATCAATGGGGACCGTGTTTCCCGTATCCATCCTCAAAGCGACAGTAATGTCCGGTGACAGCCCGAAATCGAACCGAACCAACCATCGCAAACTGCCAGCTTGAGTCTGCCAGCATCGCGCCACGACAATCGAAACCGAAAACTCATCGTTGATGGTGAGTAAGTCGGTGTGCTCATCTTTTTCGATGTAACCACCAAGCGCTTCGATCTGCTGAATGACATCCGTAACGATGTCCTTATGCGTTCGTCGTAGG
This sequence comes from Desulfosarcina widdelii, assembly GCF_009688965.1. Taxonomy (GTDB): domain Bacteria; phylum Desulfobacterota; class Desulfobacteria; order Desulfobacterales; family Desulfosarcinaceae; genus Desulfosarcina; species Desulfosarcina widdelii. The sequence goes on from NZ_AP021875.1 coordinate 3,922,275, forward strand.
AACCGGTTTATCCGGATATACTGGTAATCACGATCTGGTGTATACCCCACCAGCCGATAAGCCCGTACCAGTCCCCGAAAGCGGGATCGATAGACGGCGGAAGATGGCATACCTTCAGTTTCGTCGATTAAAAGGCCGGACAACTTACCGTGCTTGCGATACAGATGCCTCAGGCGATCGAGCATCTCCTCATCGCTGAAGCGTCGCTGCCTCTCCAGCATGATGCCTTGTGCCTGGTAGAACAGTTGGGGGTCCACAATGGCCTCGAATGCCCCGTTGAACCTGATCCACATTTCGGGGGGATTCTTCACCCGCTTTTGTTTCAGCTTGAATGAGGAGCGGTTGTACACGTTGTTGCCGATGTACTTTTCGTTCGTGAGGACCTGCTGGATCGAACTGCGTGTCCAGGGGCGCTGCAAGTCGGTTAGAATCCCCTGAGTGTTCAGCTGCTTGGCAATTTCGAATTCCGATAGCCCGTCATAAACGAATTTTTTATATATTGCGTTGACAATTTCGACCTCGTTGGCAGGACCGGGGACCAGTATTACCCGGTCGGTTTGTAGACTTTTGTACTCGCCATGTCTAAGGAGGCTCTTTTCGTTACCGTTTTCATCAATGAGCATGCGCCGCAATCCGAATCCGGCCATGCCACCTTGCCTGAACCCCTTTTCGATCAAGCGGCACTGACCGGCGAACACCTTGACTGATAGTTCCCGGGAGTATTCTCCGGCCATGGCTCGTTTCACACCCTTTACAATGGTGGATATCGGGCTGCCGTCGTTTTCAAACTGTTCTGCGCAGTAGATCACACGGATACCAGCGCGTTTGCAGATGTATTCGTAATAGGCACTTTCATCGGCATCCTGGAATCGTCCCCATCGGCTGATATCGTAGACCAGAATGACTTCGAAGTCGGCTTGACCACTTTCAACATCGGTGATTAGGAGCTTAAGCGCGTCCCTACCATCAATCCGGAGCCCGCTCTTACCGTCATCAGCATAGGTTCGGATGATTTTCATACCGTGTTGCTGAGCATAATTGAGAATGGTATCACTTTGGTTCTCCGTAGAGTATTTCTGGTGTTCCGTTGACATGCGAACATATTGGACAGCCGGGACCAGGTCTTCATCAGACATAGCTCCGCCTGGTGTGTGATCAGAGTCGTAAACGATCATGGTCGTTTCGTCCTTAACTAATCGACAAAAACAGATGTATTTATTCAGGTAGAAACAGAAGTTTCTACCGGCATCTCAAAAATTTTTTCCTGTGCAGCGTAAAAGGTTGACCGGTCTACGATGGCAGGAAATACGTTGTGTTTAATGCAAGGACCGAATTGATTTGATCCGATGTAAAAAGCGGATGTGATAATGTTCCTCACCTTTTTGGGATTCCAAACCTTGCTTTTATTTGCAGCTGACACGCCTTGAGCATTCAGCAGGTTCGTAATGCCCGCCATTGTGTAACCGTGGTTGACATAAAGATCGAACATCAGGCGTACGATCTCAATTTCATGGACAGCGCCTGGAACAAGCGTATGGTAGTTGGACAGGCCATAGTCGTCGCTGTATATGCTGACGCCAGGTACGCGTTTCATTCCAAAGGGGGCCACATAGCTGACGAAACCGCCCATTAGGAATTGTTTGCACTTCGACTGCCAAGACTTATGCCGCCAATAACGCCCATTCTTCAAATTTGGAACCAGCAAAACTCGTCCGGATCTTCCATGAGTCTCGTAAAGGTCGATAGCGATGAAAATCCGAATTGCGCTGGAGGTTTTGATGGCATATTCCAAGCCAGACCAGTCGGGTTTCTCAGCAAGTCCCCATCCAATGATCAGATTTGAAGGGTTTCGGTAAATCTGTGGCAAATCTATGTCGAGTAAAGGATAGTTGTTGATTCGAATATCTGGCTGGTAAAAACTCATTCTTTCCAAAAACCTTTTGAGCTTTTTGACCATTACCCTCAACTGGGAATTTTCGGCACCAGGGGCATGGACGATTGCCGTAGTCTTAAACATTGAGGTCGTCGCCCGATTGGAGATTATTTCATTTTACGAAGGTTTTACTTAAGATATCAGCAAATCAGCGAGCCTTGCCATCAAGTCCTCTCTTTGCAATTCTAAAAAAATCGACCCTCTTTTTTTTAAGCCACTGCAATTATTTCGATTTTGACTAACAACGGGTCCATCTTTGCAATGTTGTCTGGATCAGCCGGATAAAGAATGTAATATCCTGGTTTGATGAGGGATTTTTGAATCAAGTAATCCATCTTTGCAATTTTATGATTATTGGCTTCGTCATGAATGCGTGCCTTTGCGGCTTTTACATACCGTTTTTTCTGTAGCCTTTTGTTCCTTTCGACATATTCTGGATGTTCATCGCGATATTTACCCCAATAATCAGAATTCTTGCTACTCCAGTTTTTTTGAGCTTCGTCCTGATTCTTCTTATAGTCGTCGTCATTGTGACGCTTTTGCCGTTGCCAATCGTTGCGTCTTGCCTTTTGGCAGGTGTCGCTGGAACAATATTTCTGGTTGGGGACCTTATAATGAGGGCGAAAGGGGGATTGGCAGTTTTTACAAATCCGAAGCATAGTCATCACCTATTCTAAATAAGTTATTGATGTTTCTTCGGATTAATCGAGAATGAGCTCAGCCTCCATTGTTAATGTTTGGCTGTACGCGGTTGCTTTCAGTGATTTCTGGATTGCCTATTAGAGTCGGCATGGAAAGGCGGCTGATAACCAGATGATATTGTCAGCTCAGCAAGGTATCCACAGGGAAGGCTGGACTATGTATTCTAATCCAGGATACCTATTGTCTGGCGTACCAAATTGGCTTGTGATAAGAATCAGTGAGAAAAAAAATCGTTACAAAAATCGTTACAATGAAATCATAAAACAGGCATCTTTCTGAAAGTTGCTGAAAGTTGCTGAAAAATAAACCCTTTGTAATTATAGGAATATTTCGAAATGACAATGATTCGCGAAAAATGCTATCTCGCCTGCTAAGCGAGTGTGGGGGGAAACTTCCACCGAGGGTTCGAATCCCTCTCTCTCCGCCAGTTCATTAAAAAACCCGGCCTCCCGCAAATCAATGGGAGGCCGGGTTTTTTGTTAAAAATCAGGGGAACCTGCAGTCAAGGGACCGTTGCCCAGTGAACTTATCCCCTCCAGGTGCGAAAGGCACCGGTGTCCACATGGACGAAGTCGGATTTGGGATAGTACCCGACACCGCCGATCTTCAGGTCCAGGCAGGCTTTTCGCAGTTTGCCGGTGTTACATCCGGGCAGGCGGATGTCGATGGCCCGTCCGAGCATATGAAAGCTGCGTTTGGCCACGCCGCTGCTGCGCTTGCGCAGTTGGGCGTTGGTCTTGGGAGAGCGGTAGCCGGAGATGATGTGAAACGGCGTGCCGGATGCCAGGCGCTGGTTGACGGTATAAATCAGATCGAGCAGACGACGATCGATGGCCTGGACTTCGCCGGTGCGGTGATCGCGCAGAATGTGGTTGATCTTTTTCAAGGCGTCGGGGCAATAGGCACCTTTGCTGTAGTAGCAGACGCTGAGCCGTTCGCCGGTGTGGGTGTTGTAAAATGACAGGGTGCGGCGGCTGCCATCCGGCGGCAGCGCGGACCAGGCAGTAGCCGGAACCAGGCATCCCGCCAGCAAACCGGTTCCGAATTTCAAAAAATCGCGTCGACTGCAGTTACCCATGGTATTCTCCAAGGATTCGTCTGTTGGCCATATTCGGCCATCCGTTTGAATTGCTGGAGATAAAAGCAAATAATATGCCCAATTCAGAGGACAACATCTTTTTTTAGCACGCTCACCCGAAAAAATTACTTAAACAACTATAATAATTATATTTTATTTAATAGCAAACTGCGAAAACCACCCTTCTCAAAAGCCATTCTTTCGAGAGCCACATGTGCACTTTTTTGTCAATCCAATGACGGCAAATTACAATCGCAAGGCAAAGCCCAAGCCACCAAGACCGGACTCATCCCATAGATCCAACAGAGAATGCCGGCAAACGACAGTTTCCAACTGGATAACCCCTCACCGTCATCAATTGACGATGCGCTGAAACCGTTTGTCCAACTCCTTGACGGTCCACTGGATCCAGATGGGCCTTCCATGGGGGCAGTGGGAAGGGTTTTCGCAGGCATCCAGCTGTTCGAGCATGGTCTTGATCTGCTCCCCGCTGAGTTGCTGGTGGGCGCGGATGGCATTGTGGCAGGCCATGACCATAAGGCAGCCGTCCAGAATGGATTTCATGTCCACCGATACGCCGATTTCGGCCGTTTTTTCGACCAGCCGGGTAATCAGGGCGGGAATCTCGCTGCTGTCCAGCAACGTGGGGAGAGCCTTGACCACGAAGGTATTGCCGCCAAACGGTTCGATTTCCAGCCCGTAGCGGTCCAACTCCGGGACTATTTTATTCAGGATTTGGGCTTCACGGAATCCCAGATCGACGGTTTCGGGCAGCAGTAGCCGCTGGGATGCGGGCCTTCGCTCGGCAGCCTGGCGTTTGAGCTGTTCGAAAACGATGCGTTCGTGGGCCGCATGCTGGTCGATCAACAGCAGGCCCTGGTCGGATTCGCAAATAATATAGGTACTTTTGACCTGGCCGATAACCGTCAGACCGGAAAAAAACGGTCGGGTCCACAAAGATTCCTGCCGGGCCGGCTGACTCGGAGGTGGTGCCGGATGGGCGGGTCTTTCACCGGCGGATGGCTGCGTTTCCGGCCTCTCATCAGCAGGTTCCCACCCGCCGTCGCCGGGCGGCGTCGTTTGGGCCGGCTCTCGAAAGACAGGCGGCTTCTCTTTGGCCCCCGACTGCGGCGCGGTGCGGTATTCGCTCCGGGGCTCCGCCACGGCATTTTGCCTTTCGACGGCAAAAGAATCGGCCGCCGCGGGAGCCCGTCGCCGGGTGGGATCGGATTGGCGCAAAGTTTCGGCGACGGCGCCCCGGACGGTGTCATGGACGCTTTTCTGCCGGATGAATCGAACTTCGTGCTTGGTGGGGTGAACGTTGACGTCCACCTGATCGAAAGGCACCGTTAAAAACAGCACGGCCACCGGATACTGCCCCTTCATCAGCCGGCCGCTGTATCCGGCGAAAAGCGCGTGCTGGACAACCCGATCCTTGATCCAGCGACCGTTGACGAACAGGTAGATCCCCCGGGCCGTGGAGCGGTTCATCCGGGCCGCGGCAATCCACCCGCCGATCCGGACGTCTTCGGTTTCACATTCTACTGGATAAAGGTCTTTCCTGACCCCGCTGCCCAACACATCGGCCACGCGATCGACGGGCGTAGCGGCGGCTGCCCAGCTTTTCACCGTGCGGTTGTTGTGGTCCAGCCGGAATTGGACGGACGGACGGCACAGGGCCATGCTGGCGATGGTGTCGGCGATGTGACCCATCTCTGTGTTGACGCTTTTCAGGAACTTGCGCCGGGCAGGCGTGTTGTAGAAAAGACTGGCGACACTGACCATGGTACCGGCCGGCGCGCCGGCATCGGATACGCTGTTGATGCGCCCCCCGGCCACCTCGATTTGGGTGCCCGCATCGGCCTCTTTCTCCCGGGTGATCAGGGTAAAACGGGAAACCGAGGCGATGCTGGGAAGGGCCTCTCCCCGAAAGCCCAAGGTCCGGATGGAAAACAGATCCGGTTCGCGTAAGATCTTGCTAGTGGCGTACCGCTCCAGGCAGAGCAGGGCATCGTCGCGGCCCATCCCATCTCCGTTGTCCGACACACGGATGCGTTTGCGCCCGCCCTGTTCGATCTCCACCAGGATGCGGCTGCTGCCGGCGTCGATGGCGTTTTCCACCAACTCCTTGACCACCGAAGCCGGCCGCTCCACCACTTCCCCGGCCGCGATCTTGTTGGACAGATTTTCCGGAAGGACCCGTATTTTAGACATGTGATTATCCAAAAATCAGAAAAGGAGATTAAAATCAACCTCCAGACGGCTTCGTAAGAAGGCCGAGATCAAGGCTTGCGAGTCCCGAGGAATGCGGCGTACATAAAGGTACGCCGCAGTGACGAGGGGCGAAGCGTAACGCGGATATCGGCCTTCTTACGGAGACGTCTCTTTAAAACTGCGCGCCAGATACTCCGCCTCCATAGGATTCAGGTTGAATTTAAGGCAGGCCGCCTCCAGAAGCTGCTGATGCGTCCGGGTCGAACCGGCCTTTTTCTCTTCGGAAATCCATTGAACGGCTTTTCTCAGGCTTTCGCCCTCGGGCTGTATGGTGGTCATGGGAGACTTACTCCAGATTGGGTTTGCGGGTATTGATGGAAAGCGCTGACTCCAGCTGCCGGGCAATCTTGAACAGGGCGGCTTCATTGAAATGCCTGCCCATGATCTGCAAACCGATGGGCATGCCGTCGTCGGAGAAGCCGCAGGGCACCGAAATCCCAGGAATGCCGGCCAGGTTGGCGGAAAGGGTGAAAACGTCCGACAGATACATGGCCAGCGGATCGTCGAGGGTTTCGCCGATGCCGTAAGCCGGGGTCGGGGCCACCGGGGAAACGACGGCGTCGCAGGACGCGAAAGCGGTTTCGAAATCGTTTTTGATTAGGGTTCGCACCTGGGAGGCCTTGCCGTAATAGGCATCGTAATAGCCGGCGGAAAGGGCATAGGTGCCCAGGATGATCCGCCGCTGCACTTCCGGACCGAATCCCTGAGAACGCGTGCTGCGGTACATTTGCAACAGATCGGTCTGCGCTTTGTCCCGGAAGCCGTATTTGACGCCGTCGTAGCGGGCCAGGTTGGAGCTGGCTTCACTGGGAGCGATTACGTAGTAAGCGGCCACGGCATGGTCGGTATGGGGCAGGGAGACTTCAATGCAGCGGGCGCCCAGCGATTCGATGGTTTTCACCGCCTGCTCCACGGCCGCTCCCACCTGGGGATCCAGTCCCTGAGCCGAGGTGTATTCTTTGGGGATGCCGATGGTCACTTCGCCGAGGCCGTCGCCATCGATGTCGGCAAACGCCGGTACCGGTTCGGGGACCGAGGTGGAATCTTTGGGGTCGTGACCGGCGATGGCGTCCAGCATGATGGCGCAGTCCGTCACGGTCTTGCCCAGCGGGCCAATCTGATCCAACGAAGAGGCAAACGCCACCAGACCGAAACGGGAGACCCGGCCGTAGGTAGGCTTGATCCCCGCCACCCCGCAGTGCGAGGCCGGCTGGCGTATGGAGCCGCCGGTATCGGATCCCAGCGCCCCCAGACACATATCCGCCGCAACGGCTGCCGCAGAGCCGCCGCTGGAGCCGCCGGGGATGCGGTCCAGATTCCAGGGATTGCGGGTGACCTGGAAACCGGAGTGTTCGGTAGTGGAGCCCATGGCAAACTCGTCCATGTTCAACTTGCCCACGATCACCGCCCCGGCCGCTTTCAACCTGGTAACCACGGTGGCATCGTATGGCGGAATGAAATTCTCCAGAATTTTCGAGGCGCAGGTGGTACGCAGCCCCTTAGTGCACATCAGATCCTTGATGCCTAAAGGAATTCCGGTTAGCGGCCCACCGTCGCCCCCGGCCAGGCGCCGGTCCGCGGCGGCAGCCTGTTCCATGGCACCTTCCCGGTCCAGGGTCAAAAACGCACCGACTTTTCCGTCCACCGCCTCGATACGCTCGAAAACGGCGCGGGTCAGTTCAACGGAAGAGATCTCTTTTTTCTGCAACAGGTCGCTGGCCTGTTCGATGGTCAATTCATGCAGTTTCATGGCGTGGGTTCCTTGCAGGGCCGCGGCCCAGCGCAGCCTCGAACGGGCAAAATGGGTGCCGCTCAAATAATTTTGGGCACGATAAAGGCACTGTCGTCTTTTTCCGGGGCGTTGGCCAGGGCATCTTCGGGGGCCAGTTGCTCTTTTTCCTCATCTTCCCGGAATGCGTTGGTCAGCGTAATCGCGTGGGAGGTACCGGTCACACCACCGGTATCCACTTTTTTCAGGGTGTCCACATATTCGAGAATAGTGCCGATCTGTCCGGCAAACCGTTCGATATCGGCCTCGTCGACATCCAGGCGGGCCAGTTGGGCCACATGCAGGACTTCCTCTTTGGTGATTTTCATAGAAGCGATCCTTTATTGATTTTTAACGGACTCGTAAAAACGCCGATATCGGCGTTACGCTTCATCCTTCGTCACTGCGACGTACCATAAGTACGACTCATTCCTCAGGATTCGCAAGCCTTGATCTCGGCCTTTTTACGAGCCCGTCGGAAATGCGACTTTTTGCGAGTCCATCATTTTTTGACCAGCATGGGTTTTTTCCCGTCCCGGGTCAGCCGCTCGATGTCGGCGGCCGCCTGCTCACGGGTTGCGTAGCTGCCCACGCGCACCCGGAACCAGAGGCCTTTGCCGGGAATGACGCTTCTGGCCAGAAAGGCAGGATACCCGTCCTTTTTAAGATTTGCAACGATCTGCTCGGCGGCCGCGCCGTCTTTCAGGGATGCCACCTGAAGCGTCAACGTACCCGTGGCCGTTGAGGGTTCCTTCGTTTCCCGGGGTTGAACCGGCGTCGGCAATTTGACGGCACGCTCCCCCTTGGGCATCAACGTGGCCCGTTTTTTATGGGGCGGCGTTCCCGCTTTGTCAATTTCCTTAGAAACGGGAGATGGTTCCGCCGGGGTCGTTTGGGGAACCGGCATGGCCACGGCCGTGTCCGATTCTTCGGTTTTCAGGGCTTCGTAAAACTCCAGGGGTTCCTGTTCGTCTTCCCCGCGGATGGCCTTTTCGACCGCCTCCTGCTCTTTTTGCATCATGGCGTTGCGAAGATCCGCCAGCTCTTTTTGCAGCGCCTGGGTGTCGAAGGTCACCGGCGCGGTTCCACGGCCGACCAGAACGCCGAGAACGAACATCCAGGCGGCAACAAAGAAAACCAGCAGATATCGCCCCCAGGCGATGGGCTGCTTGGATTCAGCGGCCTTGGTCACAGCGGAAACCTTCCTTGACGGTTGTTCTTTATCGGTGCCTGCGGTCTTGCCATACGACCGATCATCTTAAACGAAAATACTCAAAAATAGGACTTGTGTTCAAGATCAAGGCGGGGGCGGGTTCCAATCCGCAGGCAACCTGGAGGTTGTCGAGGAATTGGAAACCGGCACCAACGCAGATATTGGGCACAAAGACATTTTTGAAATGGCTACATGGAGTCCGGAGCCGACACCCCTAACAGCCCCAACCCATTGCGAATCACCTTCTGGACAGCCGTAATCAGATAAAGCCGGGCGCGGGTCAGCTTCAGGTCGTCGGGACACAAGACCCGATGCCGATTGTAGTAGGTGTGAAAAGCGGCGGCCAGGGTCATCAGATAATAGGTGATACGATGGGGCTCCATGAACCGGCCGGCTGTTTCCACCGCCTCAGGATAACGGGCCAGGGCCTTGATCAAAGAGACATCCTCAGGCGTTTCCAGCGCAGCCAGATCGGATGGACCGAAGCCGGCCACATCCAGCCCGTCGGCCGCGGCTTTGCGGTGGATGCTGGCGATGCGCGCATGAACGTACTGAACGTAGTACACCGGGTTGTCGTTGGTCTTCTTTTTGGCCAGGTCCAGGTCGAAATCCAGAGGGCTGTCGTAATGACGGGTCAGAAAAATAAAGCGGGCCGCATCCCGACCAACCTCCTTGACCACATCGGCCAGGGTAACGAATTCACCGGCCCGGGTGGACATGGCCACCGGCTGCCCGCCCCGCAGCAGGTTGACCAACTGCACCAGCAGGACGCCGAACCGGTCGCGTTCGTACCCGCATGCTTCCACAGCGGCCTTCATGCGGGGGATGTAGCCGTGGTGGTCGGCGCCCCACACGTCAATGACCGTGTCGAAGCCGCGCTCGAACTTGTCCCGATGGTAAGTAATGTCCGAAGCGAAATAGGTCGTCTGGCCGTTGTTGCGCACCACCACCCGGTCTTTTTCGTCGCCGTAATCGCTGGTCTTGAACCACAGGGCGCCTTCTTTTTCGTAGATCAGCCCTTTTTCCTTGAAAAAATCGATGTCCGCGTCCACCTTGCCGTCATCGTAAAGGCTCTGCTCGGAAAACCAGCGGTCGAAAACGATTCCGAAGTCCACCAGGTCGGCCCGCATGCCGTCGATAATTTTTTCCGCGGCAAAACGGGCACAGGGCATGATGGCCTCGGCTTCCTCCTTTTCGAAAACGGCCTGGCCGTCCCGATCCATCAATTCCTGGGCCAGGTCCCGGATATAATCGCCCTGGTAGCAGGTTTCCGGGAAATCCACCGTCTTGCCCAGGATCTCCCGGCCCCGCAGATAGACCGAAATGCCCAGGGTCTGGATCTGGCGGCCGGAGTCGTTGATATAGTACTCCCGCTGCACGTCATAGCCGCACAGGGAAAGGATACTGGCCGTACTGTCGCCAACGGCGCCGCCGCGGCCGTGGCCCACGTGCAGCGGACCGGTGGGGTTGGAGCTGACGAATTCGATCTGGATCCGCTTGCCCTGGCCCAGGTTGCAGCGGCCGTATTGATCGTCCTGATCGTGAATGACGGTCAGAGCGGGGTGCCAGGCGGCCGGCCGGATGAAAAAGTTGATGAATCCCGGTCCGGCGATTTCTGTATGGTCGAGGATGTCCTGGCTGTCGTCCAGGTATTCGATCAGCGCCTCGGCGATCTTGCGCGGGGCCATCCGCTGGATTTTGGCCATCTGCATGGCCATGTTGGTGGACAGGTCGCCATGGCTGTCGGCCTTGGGTTCTTCCAGCACCACCTCGCAAAACTCGGATGAAGGCAGCACGCCATTGGCGTGGGCGGCGGATGCGGCCGCCAGGATCATTTGCCGTAATTTTTCTTTCATGGGGTCTTCCTGAGCGTCGATGGCCGGCGGCAACAAGCACTTCTGCCTGCCGACGGGCACGCGTTTTTGGATAAATTTTGATTCATAGAGAGTTTTCCGACCCAAGTCAAGAAGGTTCCAATTGGGGTTTTTCCTTGCATCCGGGCATATTCCAACGTAAAAAAACCGGACTGCTGGAAGTGCCTGGATTCTGGAAAAGTTAAGAAAGTTTTGTGCCGCAATGAATGTGAGTATCTGTAAACAGCAGCGTAAGCTGGCCGTCGATATCGATGCCGTGTGCCGTTTGATTACCGCCACCCAATTGCCGTCCGGGGAAATTCCCTGGTCCAGGGGGGACAAAACCGATCCCTGGGATCATGTCGAAGCGGCCATGGGCCTGGTGATCGGCGGTTGTCTGGAAGCGGCCCGCCAGGCCTTTTTCTGGCTGCGTGCCAACCAGTTGGCCGACGGAAGCTGGTATGCCGCCTACCGCAGCGGCGCTGCGGAAGATCGCACCCGGGAAACCAACATGAGCGCCTACATCGCCGTAGGCGTCTTTCATTACTGGCTGATCACCAGGGACCGTGTTTTTCTGGAATCCATGTGGGAGACCGTCCGGCGGGCCGTCGATTTTGCCGTCAGCCACCAGAGCGCCCATGGTGAAATTTATTGGGCCGTCAGCCCCCAAGGCCAGGTGGATCGCATGGCCCTGCTCACCGGCTCCAGCTCCATCTTCATGAGCCTGAAATGCGCCATTGCCATTGCCGCCGAACTGGGCATGGCGACCCTGCCCTGGGCCGAGGCCCTGGACCGTCTCGGCGATGCAATCCGCAACCGACCCGCCCTGTTCAACATGACCAAATCCCGTTTTTCCATGGACTGGTTTTATCCGGTCCTCTGCGGAGCGGTTACCGGAGAGGCCGCCGGCCGGCGCATCGAGCGGCAGTGGAAGAAATTCGTCGTCGAGGGACTGGGCGTCCGCTGCGTTTCCGACCGCCCCTGGGTGACGATTGCGGAAAGCTCCGAACTGGTGCTGGCCTTGGCCGCAATGGGCGATATGGAAAAGGCCCACATCGTTTTCAGCTGGCTGTCGGAGCACGTGTTCGACGACGGCTCCTTCTGGTGCGGGTTTACCTTTCCGGACATGACCCGCTGGCCCGAAGAGAAGATCGCCTGGACCAATGCGGTTGTGCTCATGGCCGCCGACGCCTTGTTCAACTTGACGCCCGCCAGCCAGTTGTTCAGCCACGCCTGGTGGGCACAGGCCGGTTTGCCCGGGTAATTGCCGTCAGCCGCTTTTTGGGGATGCTAAAGATGATGAACTTATAAAAAGTCCAAATTCTCATCTTTTCGTCATTCCGGCGCAGGCCGGAATCCAGTAATTTCAAATGATTCTGGATGCCGGATCGAGCCCGGCATGACGACCCTCCCACTTTTCACGGAATCGTCATGATTAAAGACCATCGCCCCTACGTCATCAAAAAAGCATATCTGAAGTTCCAAAAATTCTACGCCAACCACTTCCTGCGCCCCCAGTTGGAGACTTTGGGCAGTGGATTTACCTTCATGCGGCCCTGGCATGTGGAGCTGTTCGGCGCACCCATTGCCATCGGTAACTTCGCCACGGTCATCGCCACGCCGGACAAAAAGATCCGCCTGTCGGTGTGGCCGGACAGGCCCGGTGAAGGTCACATTACCATCGGCAACTACTGTCTGGTCTGTCCGGGGGTGCGCATTTCCAGTGCCGCGGGCATCACCGTGGGCGACAACTGCATGATCGCCAACGGGGCCTACATCACCGACTCGGACTGGCACGGCATTTACAACCGCCTCTCCTTCGGAAACGCCCAACCGGTAACCATCGAAAAAAATGCCTGGATCGGAGACAGCGCCATCATTTGCAAAGGGGTGACCATTGGCGAGAACAGCATCGTGGGCGCCGGGGCCATCGTGGTGGATTCGGTCCCGGCCAATTGCGTGGCCGCCGGCAACCCGGCCCGGGTGGTCAAGCAACTGGATCCTGCGGAGACCTTCACCACCCGCGCCGAGTTTTTCTCCGATCCGGCCCGCCTCGCCAGGGAGTTCATGGCCTGGGAACAGGCCATGCTGCAAGGCAACACCATCTTCGGCTGGCTGCGCCACCTGCTCTTTCCCGCCAAGGGGGAATGATGCCCCGCAAGACCGACGCGCCCAACCTGATCGCCGTCATCATGCCGGAAGGGGTGTTGCAGTTGGAATGGGAGCCGGCCGAAGAAGCCTTCGGCAAAAGCCGCCAGATTCTCCAGGAAGAACTGTTTCGACACTTTGAGACGGCCGGTGACAGCTGGCTGCTCAAGCTCGGTTTTACCGATAAAAAGATCCCTCTTTCCCCTTCCGTTTCTTATTGGCGGGAGCTGGCAACGCAGTTCACCCGTCAACTGATCGGCACCCCGGACCTCGAGGACCTGCGCGACAAAATCGATCTGGAATTCGCGGCGGCCGATATCGAAGGCTGGTTGGACCGTGCACCCATGATGACCGGGCTGGACTATTTAAGTGCGGACCTGCTGGTGCGGTTCTGGGACCGGCTGCATGGCGCCTGGCGATCCGCCATCCAAGGCCACGACGGAACGGTGGCCGATTTCGTCAGAAAATACAGCCCCAAGTCCCATCTGGTGGGCCGCATCTTCTTCCATATGGTGGAAAACAAGGACGCCGCCATTCCATTCGCCTTTCTGGCCACCTATTCCACCCGCCTGAACAAGCAAGGCGTCTCCAAACATGTACCGCTGAAATATGCGCTGCAGGAGTTTGCCGGCAACCGGGCCAAGCTGCTGGACCTGCTGGCCACTGTCCATGAAGCGGCCAAAACATCGACTGTTCTGGGACAGATGCTTTCCTCCGGCGGCATCTTTCAGCCCCTGGCCTGGTCGTCCGAACAGGCCTATCGCTTTTTAAAGGATATCCCCATCTTCGAAGCGGCCGGCATTCTCTGCCGGATCCCCAACTGGTGGAAAACCGGCGCCCCGCGGATCTCCCTTGATCTGCAGTTCGGCGCCCGAAAACCCTCTTTCGTGGGCATGGAGGCGCTGTTGTCGTTCAAGGCCGGATTGCTGCTGGACGGCGAACCGCTTTCCGAAGAAGAGATTCAACGGCTTTTAGACCAGTCCGAAGGGTTGGCTTTCATCAAAAACAGATGGGTGGCGGTAGACCCGGAAAAGCTTAAGACGGTTCTGGCGGCCCATGAAAAGGCCGAAAAAATGGCCATAGACGGGCTTTCATGGCTGGATGCCATGCGGCTGCAGATGAATCCGGAAAAAATGCTGGGGACAGAGGCGGCCGGGCCCGAAATCCTCTCCGTGTCCCATGGTCAATGGCTGTCCAAGGTCATGGGCCAACTGCGAGAGCCGCAGGCCATAAAAGCCCTTCGGCCGGGCAAAGCCTTCAAGGCCACCTTGCGTGACTACCAGCAGGTCGGATTGAACTGGCTCGGTTTGCTGCACTCCCTGCGTCTGGGCGCCTGCCTGGCCGACGATATGGGGCTGGGCAAAACCATCCAGGTGTTGGCTCTTTTGAATTGGATCTATGGGGCCAAAAATCGATCCGAGACGGCAAGACCGGCCAGTTTGCTGGTGATCCCCGCATCCCTTCTGTCCAACTGGATCGCGGAGATCAACCGTTTCTACCCGACCCTGAATTTTCTGGTTGCCCATCCCGGCATGCATCCCAAAGGAGAATTGGACCGGGCGGACACAAGCCTGATCGAAAAGCACGACTTCGTCATCACGACCTATGCCCTGGCGGGCCGCTACGAATTTTTAAAAAACCACGCATGGTATTACCTGATCCTGGACGAGGCCCAGGCCATCAAGAATCCGGGGACCAAACAGACCCGCACCCTCAAACAATACAACGCTCAAAACCGGTTGATTCTGACGGGAACGCCCATCGAAAACCGTCTGTCCGACCTTTGGTCCCTGTTCGATTTCATCAATCCGGGACTGCTGGGTTCGGCAGCGGAGTTCAAACGCTTTGCCAAAACCCTGGACCGGGACCGCTCCCGCTACGGCATCCTGCGCCAATTGATCCGCCCCTATATTCTCAGACGGCTGAAGACCGACAAACAGGTGATCCGGGACCTTCCGGCCAAGGTGGAGATGAAAACCTACACCGACCTGTCCGCCAAGCAGGTCGTGCTGTATAAACAACTGGTGGGCAATCTGGCGAAAAACCTTGAGGAAAAGGACGGCATGCAGCGAAAGGGGTTGATTCTGTCCGCATTGTTGAAATTCAAGCAGCTTTGCAACCATCCGGATCAGTACCTGGGCGGCAATGGCTATGGAGAAGCGGAATCCGGCAAGTTCGGCCGGCTGCGTGAAGTCTGCCGCACCATTCGCGAAAAAAGAGAGCGCGTCCTCATTTTTACCCAATTCAAGGAAATCATTGACCCGCTTTGCCTTTTTCTGGCAGAGGTTTTTCATCGTCAGGGCGTGTTTCTGCACGGGGGCGTTCCGGTAAAGAAAAGAAAAGCGGTGATCGACGAATTTCAGGGAGAAAACTATGTGCCTTTCATGGTGCTCTCCCTCAAAGCCGGAGGCGTGGGGTTGAATCTGACCCGCGCCAATCATGTGATTCATTTCGATCGCTGGTGGAATCCGGCGGTCGAAAACCAGGCCACCGACCGGGCCTTTCGCATCGGCCAGAAAAAGAAAGTGCTCGTCCACAAGTTTATCGCCAACGGCACGATCGAGGAAAAAATCGATTCGATGATCGAAGACAAACAACAGTTGTCGGCGGATGTCATTGCCGCCGGCAGAGAGGACTGGATCACGGAGATGGACAACGAGAAGGTCATGGAAATGTTCCGCTTGTCGCTGCCCGAACGATAGGACAATACCCGTTATGAGCTATTTCAGATTTCCCCGCTATGTCTCCGTCGCCGAGAAAAGGGCGCGGGCCGAGAAGAAAATCCGCCAGTTGAAAAAGAAAAACCCGAACCTTGCACCGGTCATCCTCGAAGGTCGCAGCCTGGCAAAAACCTGGTGGGGCAAGTCCTGGAACGAGAATCTCGAACGCTATGCCGATTACAGCAATCGCATCGGGCGCGGACGCAGCTACGTGCGCCACATGGCGGTCCTCGACCTTGGCATCCGGCCCGGATCGGTCAAAGCCCTGGTACAGGGATCGGCAAACAAACCCTATTCAGTCGAAATAGGGATCCAGGCCCTAAAAAAATCCAACTGGGAAAAAATCGCCGCCGCCTGTGCCGACCAGTTGGATTCGCTGCAGGATCTTCTCGACGGAAAATTCCCCCGGGATCTTTCTCACCTTTTCATGCAAAAGGGCCACGGCCTCTTCCCCACTCCCAAGGAGATCCAATTTTCGTGCAGTTGTCCGGATTGGGCTTACATGTGCAAGCATGTGGCCGCCGTGCTCTACGGTATCGGTGCCCGGTTGGACGAGGATCCGTCGCTGTTTTTCGTTCTGCGCAAGGCCAACCTGGAGGACCTGATTGCCAAAACCGTCGATGATGCCGCGGTGAAATACATCCGGCAAGCCGAAAAGAGCACCCCGCCGATGGTTGCCGAAGAGGATTTAGGTGCGGTTTTCGGCATCGATATGGATACGATGCCCGATTTCGAAAAAGCGGCGTCCGGGGCATCACCTGAACCGACGGCCAAAAAGGTGCGGCCAGCCAAGAAAGCCAAGCCCGCCAAACGGCGGATTGCGAAAAAGCCGGCTGCGGTCGACGACAAGGCCTTGATTCTGGATCTGATTAAGCGTGAGAAGAACGGCATCGGCGCACCGGGTTTGCACGCCAAAAGCGGTATCGATATCGTTAAAATCCGCAACATCCTGTTTCAGGCCTACTATAAAGGGAGCATCCGAAAGATTTCACGGGGGATTTATGCGGCCAAACAGGAACCGGTGGTCCCAGGAGACCACGGGAAGGTCGTTTTAAGCGTTATCAAGGCCGCCTCCGAAGGCATCCGGCCCCCTCAAGTTGCCGAAACGACCGGCCTTTCACCGGCTGCCGTTCGCCCGGTTATCGCCCGTCTGATGAAAACCGGAAAAATCCGGCGGATTTCCCGCGGGCTGTATGGACCGCCTGCCAAACGCCGCGGGAAGAATGCGGCCAATGCAACCGCGGCCGTTCTCGAAATCATCGAGTCCCATCCCGGCGGCATTACCGTACCTGCCCTCAAAGTCCAATCGGGTTTCGAAGAGAAAAAACTGCGCAATATTGTTTTCCGCCTGTTCAGTTCAGGAAAGGTTCGTAGGATCGGACGGGGGGTCTATAGTACCGTTCGGTAAAAGCACAAGTCTATAAAATGACTGGTACTACCGAGCCTGCTCAAATCATCATCGCATCCAGGACCTGATAACGTATCGGGAAATAGGTGTTTAGCTCTATGAGGTTCGTACCTACGCTGCTGGCAAATAACTTTTGGCAATCGCATGTTTTCGAACTTGGCCGGAACGCCATGTATCCATTTACGTATCTTGATTTTCGCGAAAAAACCGGAAGGCTTCCTGAAGGCCGTCTATCACAACATTTGACAGGGCTGTCCGACGCAAGGTAATCTCAATTTATCTATATTCCGATGAGATCTCCCATATTTCTGTTTAACATCACAAATGTAATGATATCCGGCTCTGCATAATAACCCGGTAGCTTAGGAAAAGATTGCTTAGTCGAGCCTGCCACCTCGAAAACAAGGAAAAGAGAATGAAATCTAAAGTAATACTTTTAATTGTCGCAGTTATGCTGACCGGTATCCAGAATCCCTCAGTAAACGCATGCACCGGAATCCGTCTTGTTGCAGAGGACGGCGGTGTGGTTGTCGGCCGAACGATGGAGTTCGGTTTCGACGTTCAGTCTAACGTTGTCGTGGTACCAGCTGGCACAAAGCTGACGAGTTCCCTTGCCGATAAGTCCCAAGGCATGAGCTACACGTCCAAATATGGAATGGTCGGTGCCAACATTCTCGGCATGAAGGTGATCGTAGACGGCGTCAACGAGAAAGGACTTTACATTGGCGGATTTTATTTTCCCGGCTACGCAAGCTATGCCGATCCAGATCCGAAAAATGCTTCTCGGGCTCTCGCGCCGGAGGATTACGGCGCTTGGATTCTCGCAAACTTCGCCAGTGTCGAGGAAGTTAAGGCCAACTTCGACAAAGCCGTCTTGGTTCCGAATCCAATAAAGGAGATCGGTGGTGAAAGCTTCCCCGGCCACTTTATCCTGCATGACAGCACCGGAGCCTCAGTAGTGATCGAACCAGTGGACAAAACCATGAAGATCTATGACAATCCCATTGGTGCGATGTCCAATTCTCCAACCTTTGACTGGCACATCACCAATCTTCGAAACTACATCAATTTGACCGCTACCAACGTGCCGCCTGTCGAAATAGGCAAAATTAAGCTGACTCAGTTTGGCCAAGGCACTGGTCTGCGCGGAATCCCAGGTGACTTCTCGCCGCCGTCACGGTTTGTGCGTGCAGTTGCGTACTCTCAGTTCGCAAAAAAGCTGCCGACGGCACAGGAAACCTTACAGCAGGTGTTTCACATCATGAACGCCTTCGACATTCCGGTAGGCGCAGTGCGCGACGTGCACGGGGACGAAGTTCACTATGACTACACCGTTTGGACGAGCGCATCCGACTTGAAGAACATTCGCTGGGCATTCAGGACATATAACGACCAGTCAATTCGGAGTGTTGACGTGCGCGAGGCGTTGGCTGGGGCTGGCGGAAAGGTAAAAATCATAGAGATGGATTCTAAGCAGCCGATCGAATATATTTCCACGAAATTCAAGTGAAAGTAGCTTCCTGAAAATCTAAAGCTGAGTTGGTGTAGGAATAGATCTGTGACGAGAAACAGGCCTCTTAAGTTTTGAATCCAGATACCTCCCCAAAAGCCAGTTTGGAGCAACGACAGATATCCACATTCCGTTTTCCTGAAATCGTTTCACCCCCCGGTGCAGGTTACAATACCGTATTCCCAAACCGCTAATTTGCTGGTTCGTTCTGGCTATGCTCAAAAAGTAACAAATTTGTCAGATAGATGGAGATACACGTTTTCGGGGTTGGCCGGATCTCCATGTATCCATTTACTGATCACAAGTTAATAATGCATAAATATCGTTACTTTTTGTGGTAAAAATTTCCCAAAATTTCAGAATATAATTACATAATTTCATATGTAAAAATAATTAAGACAAACAACCTTTTGAAATGATAATGTATTTCTATTTAAACGAATCCGCACAATTTTTGCATGTCATAAGCACAGCTTATTATTGCTCTCAATGCTATCACATCACCAGTGTGTAGCATGTGCTTAGTTGATGAAGATCCTCCCGCTTCCAACAGACTGTTATTTCATCTTAGTACAGCATAAAGAATTTAGAATATAATAGTCGCTGTTAAACCCCAAAAAGGAGGATGGAAAAATGAAACTATTATACGCCCTAATTGCTATTTTTTTGTTGATTGTAGCCAGTAATGCTGGTGCAGCGGATCTCAATGGTACATGGGAAGGAACAATGTATTGCAGCGATGATTATGGTAATGAAGGTGAATATTTTAAGGTTATTATCACTCAAGATGGAGATTTTTTTCAAACAGAAAACGAAGAACCTACTCCTGATGAAATCTGCGGTGGAGTTATAGATGGAAATAATATCTCCATGAGTTGCCCCGGAGTTGAAAGTAACAATTGGACTCCTTCATTTGCATATGGTGTGCTTAAAGGCAATACATTAAATGTTATAAGTCATGTACCATTTGAGGGAAAAACATGTAAAGGCGTTGCCACGCGAGTTTCTAATTAAAGAAAAAGATATTGACTTTTTAAAAATGGAACAAGAGATATTTTAGGGGCGGAGTTCCGCCCCTTATTTATAGGTAGTGCCGGTTGCAGGTGTTGGTACTTCCAACTTAGCTCAAATCGGCCCCGATTGCAGATATCCAAATGCCGTGAACCTGAAATCGATCAAAGCACCGATACAAATAGCAATACCTACCCACAACTTGGACTTGTCGCCATATTCCAACTGGCTATTCAAAGGTCGGTAATCATCAGAACTGTCTAACCTGTTTGAATCTGTCCATCCGGATTGAAAACAATCACTGGCGAAACGCTTTAGATCGTCAATTGATCACGATGACGGCAGACCGCCGTCCAGATTCACCCAGCTCAGGAAGGCCCCTTGGGAGCCTCGGCGATGCGCGAACCCAATCCCGGACCGGCCATGAAGCCCTCCTGATCCGCCTTGGATTCGACGTCCCGGCTTTTACACTTGGGGCATACCGCAGGCGTGTCATCGCCTTTAAATGTGAGATGCACAAAGGTATGGCCGCAGGCCTGGCAGCGGCATTGGGCGGTGGGCATGGGAAGGCCTCCTAAAAGCTTGTCAATCCGGTTCACCTGGCGGGTGCCAGGCGGTGAAACCCATAAAACAGCGCTCCGCCGGCGGCGGCAATCAGGGCGCTAGCCAAAAACAGGTCGGCGCTGCTGCCGGATTCATACAGGGCGCCGCTGACGAAGAAGCCCACCGTGAGCCCCAGGCCGTAGGTAACGGCATTGTTCAAGGCCTGGCCCAGGGTTTTCTCTTCGGCAGGGGCCAATTCGTCCATGTACAAGATGCCGGCCATGTGAAAGGCGCCGTAAGTGATCGCGTGCAGCAGTTGACTGGCCAGAATGAGAATTGCCGACTCGGCGACAAATAAAATTCCCCAGCGAACGACGGCAGCCGCAAAAGAGATGACCAGCACCCTTTTGAACGACAAGCGGGCGAACAGGCGGGCGGAGTTGATCATCACCACCACTTCCGCCGTGGATGCCAGTGCCCAGCACAGGCCGATGAAGCTGCCGCCATGTCCCAACTGGGCCAGGTGAATGGAGAAGAAACCGTAGTAGGCGCCATGGCTCACCAGCATGAGAAAGGCGCACACGAGAAAAACCACCGAATGGGAAGAAAAAAGCGTCTTGGCATCGTGGGACTGCGCCTGCCGCCGGCCCTCGATCCGGGGCATGACGGTTGAGGCCAGGGCCTGGGACGCCGACAGGACCAGCATCAGGGCAATGACGATGCTCACGCTGTAATTTTCGATCAGTTTCCCCAGTGCCATGACTACGGCAATAAAGGCCACGGACCCCCAGGCCCGGGTCTGGCCATAGCGGCGTTTGGTTTTGCCCAGCACATCCATGGCAAAGGCTTCGAGAAAACTGATAATAGGCGCGTAAAAAGCCCCGTAGATCACGGTAATGACCAGCATCCAGACAAAATCGGTCGTAAAGAGAAATAGGGTCCATAAAATTGTGCTGGCAAAACTGCACAGGACATAAATGGGCCGCCTGAGTCCCTTTCGATCTGCCAGAAGCCCCCAAAGCAGCGAAAAAATGATCAGTACGGCGGCGCGCACGGCGGAAAGGCTTCCGATCTGGAATCCTGAAAAACCGATGTCGAGGCAGTAGAGGTTGAAATAGGGTAAAAATACCCCCATGGCCCCGAAATAGAGGAAATACTGGATTCGGATGACAATTTTTTCGTTGAGCGTCCCCAATGGTAAACCCCGGAAGAAGTCAAAGGATAAATATCATAACCCTTGTGGCATAAAAGGCAATGCCTTTTCAATGCAGCTGCAGGGTGACTGCAACGGAGTCCGAAACCGCTTTTCCGTGTGTTGCAAAAATGCAGAGGCGTGGTTTGTCCTCGCCTTTCCTAACCGGGCGCGGATGAGCCACTCCTCTAAGCTACACCAGACCAACAATACGTATTCCCAAGGCGGTTGCCCTGCGCCCGACACGCTGAATTGTTGACATCATTGAATAAAACGCGCATTATTTCCACTGAAGATGGCCGATAGATGCCATCCGTTCCTACAGACTCAATCCAATAAAACCATTGTTGCCTTCAAGGAGGAAAAGATGAACACGAAACTGAATCGTCTGGCCCTGATCGGCCTGCTGCTGATTGCGTTGGGGGTAGTCGGCTGCGTTCAGTCCCAGGTTGCCGGGACCGGAGTAACCGCCGGGAAAACCGCTGCCGTCATGGACAATCCGGTGGAACTGGTCAATCGGCTCAGCAGCGAAATTTCCCAAGCCCGCATGGATCAGCTCAACATCCTGGCTCCAGATACGTTTAAAAAGGCGGAAGGCGCTTTTTTCAGTGCCCGGAAGGATCTGGAGGCCGGCAACGAGATCGCCGACATTCGCGAATCCGTGGCCGAATCCCGCGCCCAACTTGAAAAAGCGCGGGAGATCGCCGCCATCTCGCGTACCACCCTGACCGAGACCATCAAGGCCCGGGAAATGGCCCGCAACGCAGGCGCGATCAAGTTCGAAAAAGAGTACCAGCGGGTGGAAAACGATTTTTTGGGCCTGACCCGCGCCATTGAACGGGACAACGTCAGCTATGCCCAGAAAAATCGCGACAAGGTGATCGACCGGTTCCGGGAACTGGAAGTCCGGGCCATCAAGGAAGAGACCATCGGCGAGGTCCGCGCGCTGATCAGCCGGGCGGAATCCGAAGGCGCCCGCAAGATGGCCCCCCTTTCTCACAGCCAGGCCGTGGAACAGCTCAACGCCACCGACGCCTTCATTTCGGCCAATCCCTATGCCAAGGAAGAGATGCACGCCATGGCCAAAGAGGCTCTGTTCAAGGCCAACCGACTGGTGGTGGTAAACGAACTGTGCAACCGCGTGGCCGAAATGAAGCCCGAGGAAATCGCTATGATTGTGGAAAACCACCTGCACACCATCTCGGAGTCCCTTGGCGCCCAGGATATGCGCGACCAGCCCTATTCGACCCAGCTGGCCAACATCGTCGGTTCGGTGGATTCCCTGAAAAGCGACCGCGCCTTCATGGCGGAAAAAAATCAAACCCTGCAGGCGGATATGGAAGCGCTCAAGGCTGACTATCAGGCCAAAATCGATGCCCTCAACGTGCGTCTGGCCACCCTGGAAGGCCAAACCCGTGAAGACCGGATGGCCAAAGAACGGTTGGCCAGAGAACGCATGGCCGTCGAGCAGCGCCTGGCCGCCGAGCGCAAGTTCAATCAGCTCTACGCCACCGTGCGCAACTACTTCGAACCGGAAGAAGCCGAGGTCTACAAGCAGGAAAACCAGCTGGTGATCCGGCTCAAGGCCATGCGCTTTCCGGTGGGGAAAAGCGTGATCATGCCCGAGAACTACGCCCTGCTCAGCAAGGTACAGAAAGCGATCCGCACCTTCGACGAACCGCGGGTCATTGTTGAAGGGCATACCGACACCACCGGCTCCAACGAGATCAACATGATGCTTTCCCAGCAGCGCGCCGAAGCGGTTCGCGAATACATGATCGCCAACCAGACGCTGCCTCCGGACGGCATATCGGCCGTGGGCTACGGCTCCGAACGCCCCCTGGCCTCCAACGCCACGGCAGAAGGCAGGGCCATCAACCGCCGTATCGACATCCTGATCATTCCCCAGGTCAGCCCCATATGAGGGAACGATGGGGATCGATGCCCCGCATCGGTGTATTCGTTTGCGAATGCGGGCCCAATATCAAGGATGCCATCGACATCCCGGAATTGGTGCGTTTTGCCGGACAGATCGAACATGTTGTACACGTTGAACGGGTGCCGCTGGTGTGCGCTCCGGAAGGTCGGGACCGAATCCCAACCCTGATTCGGGATCACGACATTTCCCATGCAGTATTTGCCGCCTGCTCCCCCGGAGAACATGAAAAAACCTTTCGGAGGATTCTGGAAGCGGCCGGCCGCAACCCGTTCATGATGCAGACGGTCAATATCCGGGAACAGTGTGCTTGGGTCATTCATGACCGCGATCAGGCCACCGCCAAAGCCAAACGGTTGCTGCGCGGCGCTCTATATCGACTGCGGCACCATCGCCCCATCCCCATCCGGGAAATCGACTGCTGCCCCGATGTTCTGGTCGTCGGTGCCGGCGTGGCCGGCATTGCTGCGGCGCGAACCCTGTCCCAGAATGACCGGCAGGTCTTTCTTGTGGAACGATCCCCCTGCATTGGCGGTATGGCGGCCCTGTACGAAGACCTGTTCCCGGACGCCAATTGCGCGGCCTGCCTGTTGGAACCGGATCTGGACGAGGTCCTGCATGACGACCGCATCACGGTGCTTACGTCCAGCGAAGTCCTGGCCGTTCGCGGCAGGCCGGGAAATTTCAAGGCTACAATAAAGCAGGCGGCCCTGCGGGTCCACCCCGAACGCTGTATCGGCTGTGCCGCCTGTCTCGAGGTCTGCCCGGTCCAGGTGCCCAACGAATTTAATGTCGGGATAGACACCCGCAAGGCGATCTACATCCCCTATCCCGGGGCACTGCCCCACATCGCAACCATCGATCCGGTCAACTGCTTGCGCTACCGGGACGAGTCGTGCAGCGCCTGCCAGGCGGCCTGCCCCTTCGAAGCCATCGATTACGAGGCCGCCGATACGGTCCGGGAGGTAACGGCCGGCATGGTGGTGCTGGCCACAGGATTTCAGGGATTCGATGCCGCCCGCAGCCAGGGCTACGGCTACGGGAAAAGGGACAATGTCATTACCGCTTTCGCCTTCGAACGTCTGGTGAACACCGCCGGCCCCACCGAGGGAAAAATCCTTATGGCGGACGGCCGGGAACCCGATTCGGTGGCCTTTATTCACTGCGTGGGATCGCGAACCGGGGAATTCAATCCATACTGCTCGGGCATCTGTTGCATGACGGCCTTCAAGCAGGCCCTGCAGGTTCGCAATCAGCTTCCCACCGCGGCCATTCACCATTTTTATGCCGACCTCTGCCTTCCCGGAAAAAATGCACAACGCTTGTTTGACAAGACCGCCGCCGTGGACGGCATCGAATTCCATCGGCTGGATCGACCCGACGGCATCCAGATTCGTGCCGAGGGAGACCGCATAAGCATTGCACCCACCCGTGCCAAAGGGAGCGACCGCCATGTAGAAGTCCAGATGGTTGTCCTGGCTACGGCCATGGAGCCGCGGGCAGATGCCGCGCAGACGGCACAAATTTTTGACGTGGCCCTCGATGAAGACGGTTTTTTCGGTTCGGCCCATTCGGTGACCGACCCGGTGGCCGCCACCCGGGAGGGGATCTACCTGGCCGGATGCTGCCAAGGTCCTGCGGACATCCCCTCTTCCGTGGCCCAAGGCCAGGCGGCCGCGGGCAGAATTCTACAAAAACTGGTGCCGGGCGGCAAAATCACCCTCGAACCGATCATTGCCGTTGTAGATCCGGAACGCTGCTCCGGCTGCCGGACTTGCGCCGCCCTTTGCCCCTTCGGAGCCCTCGATATGGACACGGAAGGGGCCTGTATGGCCGTAGACGAGGCCTGCTGTCGGGGATGCGGCATTTGCGTTGCAGCCTGCCCGAGCGGTGCGATCGAATTGCGCCATTATTCCCGGGAGGCGCTTAACGGAGAACTTGTCGGATTGCTGAAATCCAATGGAATTTGATTTCCATGGGGATGTATAAACCCAAAATCGTCGCTTTTTTGTGCAACTGGTGCGCCTATGACGGCGCCGACGCCGCCGGCCGGGCCCGGCTGGAAATTCCTTCCGCAGTAGTCGAAGTCCGGGTCATGTGCAGCGGCCAGGTGGATTCCGGGATGGTTCTCAACGCCTTTGAAGCCGGTGCCCAGGGCGTGATGGTGCTGGGCTGCCAGCCGGGGGACTGCCATTACAAAAAGGGCAATCTTAACGCCATGAAACGCATGGCGTTGCTGCGTGCGGTGTTGAAGCCGACCCGAATCGACCCGCGGCGCCTTCGGTTGGATTGGGTTTCCGCCGGCGACGGGAAGCGATATGCCCGGGTGGCCCGGGAAATGGTGGATACGATCGAACAGCTGGGACCGGCAACCCAGACGCCGGGAAACGAACACCAATGATGCATCGCAAACCCAAAATCGCTTTTTACTGGTGCGCCGGCTGCGGCGGCTGCGAGGAGTCGGTCATCGACATGGCCGAGGAGCTGTTGTCGGTGGCCGATAAGGCGGACATCGTATTCTGGCCCATCGCCCTGGACGCCCGCTTCGAGGATGTCGAGGCGTTGAACGACGGCGATATCGACACCACCTTCATCAACGGCGCCATTCGGCTTGACGAGCATGTCCGTTTTGTAAGGCTTCTGCGCAGAAAATCCAAACGGATCGTCGCCCATGGGACCTGCGCCCATCTGGGCGGCATCATCGGCCTGGCCAATCTATTCGACTCCCACCAACTGCTGGAATGCGCCTGCCGCCAGGTACCTAGCATGGACGATCCCTCAGCGCCGCTGCCGGAAACGGACCCGGGAGACGGGCAAGAAGAGCCGGCGCTGGCCGCATTGCTGCCGGCGGTCAAACCGCTCGATCGGGTCGTGACCGTGGATGCTTATATCCCCGGCTGCCCGCCGCCGCCGGAAACCATGGCCCAGGCGATCACGGATGTCATCCATGGTCGACTTCCGGAGCCGGGAACGGTCTTCGCCCACCGCACGGCCCTTTGCCGCCAGTGCCCGCGCCTGGATTCCAAACCGGACAAGATTGAAATCACACGTTTCCGGCGGCTTTACGACACGCACTGGGACCCGGAAATCTGTTTTCTGCCCCAGGGGCTGCTCTGTATGGGGCCGGTGACACGGGGCGGCTGCGATGCCCGCTGCATCCAGGCCAACATGCCCTGCCGTGGATGCTTCGGCCCCACGGAGCGGATGAACGATTTCGGTGCCGGCGCCATGGCCCTGATTGCCTCGATGATGGCCGGAGAAGATGAAGCGACGCTGGCCCGGCTGGTGGACAGCATCGCCGATCCAACGGGGTTGATCTATCGCTATTCACTGGCCGCATCCATCCTCGGCCAAGGACCAGACCGATGACCCGCCGCATCCGCATCGACCCGGTCACCCGGTTGGAAGGCCACGGCCGCATCGATATCCGCCTGGATGAGGCCGGCAACGTCGCCCGATCCTTTTTTCAGGTGCCCGAGTTCAAAGGGTTCGAAAAATTCTGCGAAGGGCGCGCTGCCGAGGAAATGCCCACGTTGACCCAGAAAATCTGCGGAGTATGCCCCACGGCCCATCACATCGCCGGTGTAAAAGCGCTGGATGCCCTCTTTGCAGTAGATCCGCCGCCGGCCGCCCGGATCATACGCGAACTCATGCACACGGCCTTCGTCTTCGAAGACCATCTGCTGCACTTTTTTTATCTGGGCGGCCCCGACATTCTGGTAAACGGCGATGCCCGCAAGTTCGAAAGGAATATATTCGGTGTTCTTAAGACCGTAGGCGATGCCGTGGGCAAAAGGGCCATCCAAATCCGCAAAAAAGTCAGGGCGCTCAACGCCCTGCTCGGCGGCAGCGCACTTTATCCGGTCTGCGGTCTGCCCGGGGGGGTGGCAAAACCGGTCAGCCGGGAGGCCCGCACCGCCATCGCCGAAACCGCGGCAGAGGCGTTGGCATTTGCCCGGGATCTGCTGCCCCTCTTCCATGAAAAGGTGTTGAAGAACGACCGCTTCAGAAAAATGGCCCGCAGTTCGGTCTTTTCGCTGCGGACCTATTATATGGGCATGGTGGACGAACAAGACCGGATCAATTTTTACGACGGCGATCTGAAAATCGTCGCGCCCGATGGCAAAGCCTTCGCCCGCTTTCCCGCCGAAGCCTATCTGGAGCACCTGCGGGAACGGGTTGTCAGCGGCAGCTACATGAAAATCCTATACCTGAAAGCGTTGGGCTGGAAAGGATACAAGGACGGCCCGGAAAACGGAATGTACCGCGTGGGGCCTCTGGCGCGGCTGAACGCCGCCGCCGGCATGGCCACGCCCCTGGCGCAACGGGAATACGAGCGTTTATACAAGGCCGTCGGCCAAAAGCCGGCCCACAACACCCTGCTCTATCACTGGGCACGCCTGATCGAAGTATTGTACGCCGCGGAACGGATGGTGGAACTGGCCGCACGTCCCGAACTCACCGACCCACATGTCCGCAATCTTCCGATGCGGGCTCCCTCTTCGGGCGTGGGGATATGCGAAGCCCCTCGGGGGACTTTGATTCACCACTATCGAACCGATGCCCGGGCCATTGTAAAGCAACTCAACCTGGTGGTGGCCACGCAAAACAATGCAGGTGCCATTGGCCTTTCCGTTGAAAAAGCCGCCCGTGCACTTATTGTTAAAGGCAAGGTAACCGATACCATTTTAAACATGGTGGAGATGGCCTATCGCGCCTATGATCCCTGCCTGGCCTGCGCCACCCATTGAAACCGAGAACCTGCAGGATAGCGGCCCGGCGAAAAGCAGCGGTTGGCCGAATCGAGCAGATCTCCAGAACACAACCATTTAACCATCCATTTACGCACAAGGGGAATCGTCGATGGCTTTAGAGATTATGGACATGGTCGGCATGAAATGTCCGCAACCGGTTTTAAAAATTGCCGTCAAAGCGACCGAGATGAATCCTGAAGATATTCTTGAAGTGGTTGGCGATTGCCCGACCTTCGAACGGGACGTACGGGTATGGTGCCAACGCTTGAACAAAACCTTTCTGTCCATCCAGGATGAGGGGTGCGGAAAAAAACGCATTCAAATCCTGTTTTGACATCCGGCAAGCGAGTTAGCGTCGATAATTCCTGTGAACTGATTTCTGGATGTCAACAACGAATAGCAGTCTAATGAGCCTCCAAACCAAATGCAAAACGCTTCTCGCATGCCAGGATACCGAGTGTCCGGCATATAACGCCGATAAATTCTGCTGGCTGATTGAAGGCACCCATTGCCACAATACGGTCCAAAAGGAGTTTTTATCCAAGGCGGAGATCTGTCTTCAATGTCCGGTTTTTAGAAAAAACATGACCCCGGAGGCCATGGAGGAAACTTGCGCCGCGATGACCCGGCAGTTTCGCGAAAACCGGGAAATGCTTTACGAACGGGATCAGGAACTCGAATCGATCAGCATGGAAATGGCCATCGGTCTTTCCGAGGTGTTCGAGGCCTTGAAAAAGATGGCTGTCGGTGATCCCCTGGTCCGCCTCGATGAACATTCCAGCCTCGAACTGATCTCCAAACTCAAGCAGATGGTCAACCGGACGGCCGAAAACATGGGCGAGATGATCGATATGACCCACGAATTCGCCATGGGTCTGGCCGAGCATTTCGATGTCCTTCACCGGGTCGGCAAAGGAGATCTGAGCGCCCGGGTTCAGGGAGAATCGACCGTCGAGTTGCTCGAGTCGCTCAAGGATGTCACCAATCGCATGATCATCGGCGTAAAAAAGGAGATCGACAGCCGGCACAAAGTGACCCGCGATCTGAGGGTCAGCGAAGAGCGCTTTCGAACGCTGGCGGAAAATGCGCCTACCGGCATCACCATTATGAACCCGGATTTGACTTTCGCGTTCGTCAACCGCACGTTTTCGAAAATATTCGGATACACGATCGAAGACATTCCCGACAAGACCGTCTGGTTCGAAAAAGCCTACCCGGATCGGGCCTATCGGGAAAAAATAATCGCCAAGTGGAAGACCGATAGCAGAAAAACCACCAGGACCGGCAAAGTTCACCCCCTGACGCTGGAGGTTCGCTGTAAGGACGGAAGCCGGAAAATCATCAGTTTTCAAACTGCCGTAATGGCGGACGGCAAGCATTTCGTGACCTATTCAGACATCACCCGGCAGGCACAGGCACAGGAAATCCTGGAGGAATCCGAAGAGAAGTACCGAACCCTCATCGACAACATCCAGGACGGGGTCATTCTTATCGAAAACGAACGTTTTCTTTTTGTCAACGAGGCCATGGCCCGCATGACCGGGTATACGGTGCCGGAAATGATCGGCATGGAGTACCTCAAAACGGTTGCCCCCGAAGACAGGGACCTGGTGGCGGATCGCCATCGCCGGAGACAGGCGGGTGAGGATGTGGTCCGCAATTACGAATTCCGCTGGCTGCACAAGGATGGCGTTACCCGAATTTACGCCATCGTCAATGTCGGCGTCATCAACTACAAGGATCGGGTCGTGATCATCGGCACTGTTAAGGATATGACCGACCGCAAACATGCCGAAGCGGAACGGCGCAAAATGGCCGAAAAATTGGAGCGTTCCAGGAAGATGGAAGCCATTGGCACGCTGGCCGGCGGTGTGGCCCATGACCTGAACAACATCCTTTCCGGCATCGTCAGCTATCCTGAACTGCTGCTGCTGGATCTGCCCGACGACAGTCCGCTCAAAGGCCCCATCGAAACGATCCAAAAATCCGGCCAAAGGGCTACGGCCGTAGTTCAGGATCTGCTTACCCTGGCCCGGCGGGGTGTGGCCACCATGACGGCGGTCGATCTCAATCGAGTAGTGACGGAATATCTCAACAGTCCGGAATTTGCCAAGCTCTGTTCGTTCCATCCAAGGGTAACCGTTGAAAGCCGACTCACCGGCAATCTGCTGACCATCGCCGGTTCCCCCGTGCATCTTTCAAAAACAGTCATGAATCTGGTATCCAATGCCGCCGAAGCCATGCCCGAGGGCGGGAAAGTCACCATAACGACAGAAAACCGTTATGTAGACCGACCGCTTGGTACTTACGACGATGTGACCGAAGGAGAGTACGCCGTCCTTACGGTTTCAGACACGGGTATCGGCATTTCCCCTCAAGACAGGCAACAGATCTTTGAGCCGTTTTACACAAAAAAAGTCATGGGCAGAAGCGGTACCGGCTTGGGAATGGCCGTTGTATGGGGGACGGTGAAGGACCACAAAGGATATATCGACATCGCCAGCGTCGAGAATGAAGGAACCACCTTCACCATCTACCTCCCGATCAATCGGGATTTCGAGGCCGCAGGGCATGAGAAGGCCTCTCTGGATTCCATCATGGGTAACGGAGAACGAATTCTGGTGGTGGACGATGTTGACGAACAACGCCATATCGCCTCTGCCATCCTGAAGCGGCTGGGCTACCATGTCGCCGCGGTTGCCAGTGGAGAAAAGGCCGTCGATTATATCCACGACCATCCGGTGGATGTCGTCTTGCTGGATATGATCATGGCACCGGGTATCGACGGGTTGGAAACCTATCGCCGCATGGCAGCCGTCTTCCCCGGCCAGAAAGCGGTGATTGCCAGCGGTTATTCGGAAACTGAACGGGTAAAATCTCTGAACCGGTTGGGCGTTCGTGAATATCTCAAAAAACCCTACACCATTGAAAAGATCGGGCGGGCGATTAAGCGGACGATTGCCGGTTGAAAGACCGCCGCTCTGAAGCAGGCCAAAGCCAATCTGGAGACAATCGTGCATGGAATGGGACAGCCCCCATGCCCCAGAAATCGAGAGAATGCCGTCGATTATTGTCGATTGCGACGGCACCAACGCCTTTTCATTGACTTGGCCTCCATTACTGGACTATGCTTATAAGTAAAAGAAAGCTGTTTCGTTTAGACGCTGACCGACTTTTTCGTTTTACCGCCCATTTTTGCACCCAAAACTTGACCGTTGTCGTTCAACCGATAGCCGTCGCCCATTCGCACCCCCGGCATATACAAGGCAGCACCCATACCACCTATTCCAGCCGCATTGTGGACGCTGAACGCACCCATCGTTGATTCGTCGTTGTTGCACATAAATTGCCGTCCATTTTTCCACCGGACGGCCCGAAC
Organism: Desulfosarcina widdelii; assembly: GCF_009688965.1. GTDB lineage: Bacteria > Desulfobacterota > Desulfobacteria > Desulfobacterales > Desulfosarcinaceae > Desulfosarcina > Desulfosarcina widdelii. Next base: position 3,953,697 of record NZ_AP021875.1, read on the forward strand.
GGGTCGCTTTGGTTTTCTGAATCCGGACCAAAGCCCCATTTCGCCATGCCATCGCAGGAGAAAGGAGGCCCAACCATGTATCTTAAACAAGGAGATCTTTTCTGGGGAATGGACAAAAATTTTGTCAAAGAAGTCATGGACATCAGCACGAAGGTAAGCCTTGAAGAAAAGCAGACGGTGTTCAAGGAAGGAGATTCTGCCGATTCTTTTTACGTCCTGGTCAAAGGACGCCTGCAACTCACGCTGGGAGAGAAATCTCGGGAGGTTTACGTGGCCTATCAACCGGGAGAAATCGTCGGCTGGTCCAGCCTCACCGGAAGGGAGACGATGACCGCCACGGCACAATGCCTGGAAAACACGACCCTCCAGCAAATCGAACGGAAAAAATTCCATGAAATTCTGGACAGGTACCCAACTGAAGGATCGGCCCTTTTTCAGCGCGTTGCCCAGATGCTTGGGAATCGGCTGGTCTCCCTTTATCCGAGCATCGCTTGAAAACGATTATGAATAGGATTAGTTAGTGTCGATCCATAAATGGTAATTTTCAGAGCCGAGTCGCAAAAAAAATAGAGTGGTAAAATCCTCGGCAGGATTTTTCTCACCATCGCTACATCGGTTTGTGGCTAATTTACCGAAATCGGCTTAATGCAAGCGCACTTGTTCAACCAGTTTTCACGATGCGGAATCGATTAAGGTCTCAAGTGGCTGTTTTTCCCCTGGCGATGGTCAGCAGGTTGGCGGCCACAATCGAAGACCAAACATAGGATTTAAACGAGTCCCATCCTTTCCAGGTACAGCGGGTCAGGCCAAGGCAACGCTTCAGCCAGGAGATACCGGATTCAATACCCGCTCGAAAGCGGCGCAATCGACGATACACATATTGGCTGCGGCACATGTCGGTTTCAGATAGACCTCGTTTCTTGGCAAAGCAGACGTCTTTGATCTTACGCGATTGGGCTCGCTTCAAGTTTTCCTTGGATGCAAAACCGCCGTCGAAGCTGGCCTTGAGGGGATAGCGGCCATAAATTTGTTTTTGCCGCTCAAGCATCGGTATCGTCAGGTCGGCGTCGGCCGGATTGCCTTCGGTGATGACACAGTCCAAAATAAGGTTCGACGCGCCTCCGGTCAGACAGATTTTGTGACCAAACAGCGTATCGCGCCTATCCTTGACGATGATATCGGTATGTGGCTCGAACAACGATACTACTTTGTCTTTGGCATCGACCGTTTCTCCATGAAGAACCCGGCGTTCGGTCTGGTGGATCACCCTGCGGGTCAGATCGACAAAATGTTCGATCTGGAAGCCAATCGTCATGACCAGCGGGTCGCAGGTCGCACCGGCATTGATCGCAGCGACTGCCTTATGAGCGTACCCAACCACTTTGCGACTGGTTTTGAGCAGGTCCACATAGGCAACCTTACGCTTGTTTTTCCGTTTGGCATTCATCACCGCCAGCATCCGTCGTTTGGCAACACGGGTATGGTTATGGAAGTCAGGAACTGTGATCCCCGATTCATCCCGGAAGCGCTTCAGCAGCCTCGTCAACACGCGAACACCATCCCACAGCAGGTTGGAGTCGGTGGGATGATGGATGTGAGTTTCAACGCACGTGCAATCGACCCGGACCTGTCGGCCCTTTTCAATGCCCTTTTGCTTCGCATATCCCAAAAGATCCGCATTGATCAGTTCCCAGGTGGCGTCCGATATGCCTTTGATATTTTTGTTCAGGGCGGATTTTTTGTATCCCTTGTCGGCGATACCGATCCGGCAGAACCAACTCAATGCCTGCGAATCGACAATATGAAATGCCAGTTCATCATACGTAAAACCGAAAAGGATTTTGACGATAGCACAACGCAGTACCTGGTCGGCGCTCATGCCGTCAGCCCCAGTTCGATAGGCCACCAGCTTGCCCTTGTTCAAATCTTGAAGAACGCGATCACAGATGATAGGGTGAGCATCGATGATACCACTGATAGCTGTAAGTTCTTTTGCTTGGGCGTGGTCTTTGATCTGAGGCATCAGGGGCATCTGTTTTTGCCATTTTTCGCGCATTTTGTGATCGGCTCCTTTCTTTCTTTTGTAGTGATATTGGTTGTTTGGCGACTTTCAATATACTACAAAGAGAAGAGAAAAACCACTACAAAATGCGCGTTTCTTATTTATTACAGGTAGTTATTCCTGTGGATGAGCACTAGTTAGCTCCGTATCAGATGCTGGGTCGCCTTGTAGAGTTTGGGACTGGTACAGACTTCGTAGTATTTGCGATGGGTAAACCGAATCTGGCTGAGGTCCTCGGGATTGACCGCCGGCACGTCGGCCTCACGCAGCACCAGGCGTTGATAGCGGCCTGATTTGGTCGGAAATTTTCCCGTGAACAGACTCACCTTTTCCAGCTTGAGGTCCGGGATATCCCCTTTAAACTGCTTCAGGTCGATCTCCTGTGCCAGTTTACGGAAACCGGCCTCGTTCAATTCAATGCCGTTCACATTGTATCGCAACAACAAATCGTCGGCGGTCTTTTTGATCTCCTGGTCTGAAACGCCCTGGAAGACAAACAGGTTAAATGGGCTGATGTTCTTCCGGATGATGCGTCGTACGGATTTGCTGCAACCGGAAAGGCGATCCGCCAGGTTGATGGCCGGAGAAATCATGATGCGGTTGTCCCCGTCGAAAAGAAATGTGGGGGCGTCCGCCCGATGACATATGCCGATTCCCAGTTCCAGAACCGGCAGTTGATACTCCTGGCTCTTCTTGTTGTACCGGTTGATAATCATCAGCATGTTGATGGCCATGCCGCAGGCCCGTGCCACACTGTACCAGCCGCTGGGTGTTTCCACACGTTCGAAAATCGACAGGATGATGGCATCTCCTTCGATAAATACCTTGTGAGCATCGTACTCGGACAGGATTTCGGTGATGGGATCGAAAAAGTTAAGGCTGAAATAGGAAGCCGGATTCAGCCCGCGATCATTCATCTGATGGGTGATGTCCGTCGATCCACGCAGGTCGGCCTTGATAATGGTGTGGTTCATGATGGGTTTTTCGCCCATCTCCTGTTCGTGGGGCAGTAAAAACTCGTAAAGGGTATGGTTGGCCTTGGAAAGCGCCAGGATTTTTTTATCGGTCACCAGATTGATGCGCTCAGCCGCATCCCGGTAAATCTTGAAACAGTAAAAATCGCGGTGATAGCGGCAAAATGCCCGCAGAAAACGCACCAGATAGGCTTTTTTCTGGCGCTTGCCCATGCGCTCCATCTGAACGACCTTACGATTGAGCGGCCATAGGCGAAAACTCTTGTCGTACAGTTTTTTGAGGCGCTTGAGCCGATTTCTCACCATCTTTCGGCTCTTGGGGGCAATCAGATATTGCAGGATTTGCTGAGGAACCAACGGTGGGCAATAGTCGCGATACAGGGACTGCATTTCATATGAGGCTGTAATTCTTTCCAACAGACCGGTTCGAGAGAACTGGCGGAAAAAATAGCCCATCAGAAGGCGCTGGTGCTTCATGCGTATCCGAAAATCCCGCAGAGTTTTACGTTCCGCTTTTTCTCGTTTCAACTCCCGGTATTGCTCTTTGGCCAGCTTTCTGTTCAAAAGCAGATCGATGTTCTCCGGGCATCTGACCCATCCGTCGATACGTTCCATCTGAAACTGCTTGTCGCTGTCCTTGGTCTCCACCTCGGCGGCCATGATCTCCCGCCGTCTGCGATCCAAGGACCAACTAATGGCAGCGGTATCCTCCATTTCGAGGAAGGCGAAGATGCTGCGCATGAGGCTGACCATCATTTCGTAGCGATCAGGATCTTCTACCCGCCTCCCCAGGCAGAGGTCATACTCTTCGATCATGAAATAATCGTTGAAAGGATTATCCCTATGGATGATGGGATTGGCGAGCAGGTCGAAAAGAAACGGCAGATCCTGGCCGAACACCGCTTCTCTCATCTCACGGATTTCGGTTTCACGAATCTCCCTGAAGTATTCGCAAAGTTCAAGTCCCACTTTTTGCTGCACCGTCTCCCGGCTCTGGAGAACATGGGCCAAATTATCCTTGAGCTTAAGAGACTCTTTGGGATCGTTATTATTGGCCATATCGGAGCGTCGAATCGTGGATTTGCAGTGTCCGATCAGAACGTCGTATTGTTCGCGAATCTCTTCATGAACCATTCTGAGAACAGCAATCTGTGCAAGAAAATCGACCTGCATCTCTTTGGCAGCCCGGGCTTTGTTGATGGCATCGGTCATGACCTGCCCGTATTGCTGACGGTAGTTCTCCTGCTCTCTGGCCAAAGCGCTTTGTCGTTTCTTCTCGGGGATGGTCCATATACCGGTTTCGCGCTCGATGAGCAGGGCAGCCAGCTTGGCCGTGGCATTGCGAAAGGAGGGGCTTAAACGGACATCGCAGCGGATGTTGTCGACTCCCAGAACCAGACGATCCATCGACAAATCGGTGGCGTAAGACGCCATGGGGAAAAACCTGAGCCCGGGCATCCTGGGTTGGTATTTAAAGAAATCGAGCATTCCTGTGCGTTCCGTCCGCTGTTAACAAAGGAAGAGTATCGTATCAACCCTTTGTTACCTTTACCATTTGGCACGTGTGGTGTCCATAGCTTAAACCGGCTGCCCGGGGCCACAAACGGTCAGGGCTGGACAAGCCGCCAGGCTGCCTGTACACTGATAATTATAAAGCTATACCGCAGGACTGCTCAATTCACCCGCCCTGAATAAAGATCCGTATACTTGAGGATGCAACCATGGCAACGATTTTGATCGCCAATGCATTAACGGTAAACGAAGGCCGCTCGAGCCATCGGGATGTGCTTGTCCGAAACGGTCGCATTGATGCCATTGGCGGAGACCTTGCGGGAAAGCAGGCCGACCGGGTTATCGATGCAGCCGGCAACGCCTTGCTTCCGGGGATGATCGACGACCAGGTTCACTTTCGCCAGCCAGGCCTCACGCACAAAGGAGACATCGGCACCGAATCCCTTGCGGCCGTGGCCGGCGGCATCACCAGTTACATGGAGATGCCCAACACCTCACCGGCCACCACCACCATCGAACGGCTGGAGGAAAAACATCGCATCGCAGAAAAAACCTCTTTCGCCAACTATGGCTTTTACCTGGGAGCCACCAACGACAACATCGAAACCATCAAGAAGCTGAATCCGTTGCAGGCCTGCGGCGTGAAAGTCTTTATGGGGGCGTCCACCGGAAACATGCTGGTAGACGATCCCATTGCGCTGGAGCAGATTTTCACCTGCAGTCCGGTCATCGTCGCCACCCACTGCGAGCATAGCCCGACAATCGATGAAAACACCCGCCGTTTTCAATCCATCCACGGTGAAGATATCCCCATGGCGCTCCATCCGGCCATCCGCAGCGAAGCCGCATGCTACCGGTCCACCGCCTTAGCTGTCGATCTGGCCAGACGATGCCAAACCCGGTTGCATGTCCTGCATCTGAGCACCGCCAAAGAGTTGGTACTGTTCTCATCCAAACCGCTGGATGAGAAACGGATTACTGCGGAAGCATGTGTTCACCACCTGTATTTTTCAGGGACCGATTATGGCGACAAAGGCACCCTGATCAAATGCAATCCGGCCATCAAGACGGAGGTCGATCGATGCGGGCTCCTGACTGCGCTGCAAGACGGAAGGATCGATGTGGTGGGGACCGACCATGCGCCCCATACCCTTGAGGAAAAACAGCGGCCCTATGTTTCGGCACCGTCGGGTCTGTCGCTGGTGCAGCATGCCCTGGTCTGTCTGCTGGAGCATTTTCACGATGGTGTGCTCACCCTGGAACAGATCGTCGAAAAAACCGCCCACGGGCCGGCGCGTCTGTTCAATGTCAGGAAGCGGGGGTATCTGCGGGAAGGCTACTGGGCGGATCTTGTGCTGGTGGACCTTGACCGGCCCACGTCCGTCGATGATCAGCCGATTCATTATCGCTGCGGCTGGACCCCATTTGCCGGCCGCACCTTTCGATCAAGTATCGTGGCGACCATCGTTTCCGGACATCTGGCATATATGGAAGGAAAGATCGATCCGATACCGTCAGGCATGCGATTGGAATTCGCTCGTTAGACAGAAGGGTAGGCAGTGCTCATCCAGAAATCGGCAAATTTGGTCGAGATCGAGGCGCACGAAAAATTTTACCGGAGACGCCCCGAAGGAAGTGCCCTTGGGGTACATATGGTTGATATTTCGAGGATAAAATTTTTCGCGCAACAAAGATATCGGGCAAATTGGCCATTTCTGGATGAGCACTCAAAAGAAGGGAAGCGCCCCATGCTCTCTTAAGATATTAACGCCAATCCCCAACAGAACGATTCCCCCCGTCATCTCCGCCCAACGGCTCAACTGAGATACATTGCCGATCCATTTTCCCAAGTGCAGGCCGACGGTGGTAAATATGCCGGCCACCAGCCCGATGATCAACGCCGGCGTCCAGATGGAGACGTTGATCATGGAAAGGCTGAGCCCCACGGCCAGGGCATCGATGCTGGTGGCCACGGAGAGCATCACCATGGTGACGCCTTTTGTGGGATCCTTGGCCTCGTTCTCGTTTTTTTCACCCTTGAACGCTGATCGCAACATCCCCTGGGCCACATAGGCCAGAAGAACAAAGGCAACCCAATGGTCGTAGGCCTCGATATGGCTTCGGACGGTTAATCCGGCACTCCAGCCGATGACGGGCATCATGGCCTGAAACAGGCCGAAGTGCCAGGCCAGCCGGAAAGTCTGGCGCGGATTGACAGTTTTCAGGGCCACACCCGAAGCGATGGAAACGGCAAAGGCATCCATGGCCAGGGCCACGGCAAGGGCGAGCGTATGAATCATCTCCAATGATCGATTTCCCGTTTAAAGCTGATGGGTTTCGGATGATCGCGATGGACAGGAAAAATGTCGATAGCCCTGTTGGATACCTGCGGGCCAAAAAAATGAGTAAGCGTTCAGGCAGCTGCAACACATCGGGCGTTTCAACCCCTGAATAGGTACAAAAAATGAACCCGGTCCGAAAGGCGCCACAGCGCCCCGAACCGGGTTCCAGTTGGCAAACGGTCTACCGCATGGCGGCGCGCGGTGCCTTGCCCGCCAGCGGGTTATAAAGCTTCATGATCGCAAGTTTCATGACATCCAGCGTTTGCATCTCGGCAATAACCCCCAGCAGTGTATCTTCCGCCTCGGGGGGAAGCTGACAGGCGTTGGAATCGTCGAAGGAAAGGTCGGAAAAACCTTTGACGAGTTTTTTCTGTTCCTTTCGGCTCATTTCCACTTGAATGGCTTCTTTGCCGTCGATGGTAACAATCTTGTCCGCCAAACCGGCTGCATTGATCGTGGCCTTTTTGCCCTCATCGAGAATCACGTTGATGTAATAATCCGCCATCTTGTCCCTCCTCCTTGCTGAAATGATTACGGCCTGTTGTGGCAAGCTCTTTCCGGTGGGCAATCCTTACAAAATGAAACAAATTCAGTCAATAACAGATTTTGGCCGAATCGCTTGCATTACCAGCATTTTTCCGCTTTGGGGTAGCTGCCCAGCAGCTTGACGAAAACGGCGTGCAGCGTCAGTTCACCGATGGCCGCCTTGACTTCGTCGTCGTCAATTCCCGCCTCGAAGGCGGCATAGAAAACGTACTCCCAGGGATTTTCCGGGATGGGCCGCGATTCCAGTTTGGTGAGGTTAAGCTTATATTTCTGAAAAATTTTCAGGCAGTCAACCAACGCGCCAGGGTAGTGGCGGGTTTTAAACGCCACCGTGGTTTTGCCGGTGGTATGGTTCTCGGGAACGTTCTCCTTTTTCGCAATGACGAAAAAGCGGGTGGTGTTGGAGCTGTTGCTCTGGATGTTGCGTTCAAGGGCTTCCATATCGTAGATTTCGGCACACAATTCCGAAGCGATGGCGGCACGATCCATGCGGTCGCCGGAGGCCACGGCTTTGGCGGCACCGGCGGTGTCGTAAGTGGCCATCATGCGGATATCTTTCGATTTTAAAAATGCCTTGCACTGCTTTAAGGCGTGGGGGTGCGAAAAGGCCTCCTTGATATCCTCGAGGCGGGCGCCTTTTTTGGCCAGCAGGGTATGGCGGACAGGCAAATATGCTTCGGCAATAACGAACACTTCGTTGGCGAAAAGAAGATCATAGTTCTCCACCACAGTGCCGGCAATGGTATTCTCGACGGGAATGAAGCCATAGGTCACCTCCCCGTTGTTCACCAGTTCGAAAACGTCGTCAAAAGCGTCGCAGCCGACCGCCTCCACATCGTTGCCGAAATGTTCGTAAAGAGCGACTTCGCTGTAAGCACCGTGTTCTCCCTGGAATGCGACTTTCATCTGTTAAGCCTTTCATGTATGTCTGTCATGGCGGCGATAAACGCCTCGCGTTTTTGTCTGGCATAGGGGTTATACGTATGCATGTCCTCGAAGAGCTGCCAGGTGTCATGGCTGACGACTCCCAGGATATGCATGAGCCGCTTGTATCCTTCCGTGTCGATGTCCAAGTCCCGGGCGCCGAAGGCTGACAGAGAGCGCCCGATGAAATGAGTCAACGAAAGCGTCACGGCGATCTTCTCGTCATGGTCTCCGGCCGTGGACTGGATCACGACCAGGCCCTTTTCCTCCAGCCAGCATTTGATCTTTTCATAGCGGTCCTCACGGATGCGTTCGGGGCATAGAACGATTTTGCACCCTTCCAGCGAATCGGCGGCGCTGTCCGGACCGAACATGGGGTGAGTGGGAAGGATGGATACGCTCTTGGGCAAAAGTTCTTTCATCCACTGCACCGGGTAGACTTTTACCGAACACACGTCGACCACCAGTGCATCTTTTCTCAAGAGCGGGGCTACCTGTTTCAAGGTCTCCTGCATGGCCGAAATGGGCGTGCACAGGATAACGACCGGCTGGCCGCAGGCAGTCGCAAAATCCACCGGACGGGCCCCGCAGGCCAGGATGGCGTCGTTTTTGTCGCTGCGGGTGGAAACAACAACGGAACAATCCGCGGACAGATATCGGGCGGTCAGCGCTCCGAACCGTCCGAAACCGATAATGCCGACGCGGCTCATAGGACCTCTCGAATTCGTTTGAATGCTTCTGTCAATTGCTCTTCGGGTGCTGCAAAACAGATGCGCACATGGCCATCCAACCCGAAGTCCTCACCGGGGACAACGGCCACGCCGGCGCGCTCCAGAATCCGGGCGGCAAAGTCGCCGGAATGCTCGTCTTTTTCCAGATGGCCCGAAATATCCGGGAAGAGGTAAAAGGCACCCTGGGGCCGTATGCAGGGAAACAGTTCCCGCACCTGATCGTACGCCAGATCGCGTTTCCTTTGCAGATCCATTCTGCCGCGGGCAAGCAGCTTTTCGTCCATATCCAGGGCAGCCAGCGCACCGTACTGGGCGAAGGTGCACACATTACCGGTCAAATGGCTGTGGAGCCGGACCATGGCCGCGGCCGTCTCCTTTGGGGCGACGGTGTATCCCACGCGAAAGCCGGTCATGGCATAGTGCTTCGAAAAGCTGCGGGTGACGATCAACCGGTCCCGGATCGAATCAAGATCGTAAACAGAATCATACGACAGATTGTCGTAAACGAAATAGCTGTAAGCTTCGTCGGCAACGATGTACAGGTCTTTTTCCTCGGCCAGCCGGGCGATTTGCTCCAGGTCCCGGCGGGGGTAAACGGCCCCGGTTGGATTGTTGGGCGAGTTGATCAAAATAGCCCGGGTTTTTTCATTGGCGGCCGACCGGATGGCCGCCATGTCAAGTTGGTGGTCGACGGTAGGCACGAACACCGGCTCGCCGCCGGCCAGCCGGACCTGTTCGGGAAAGCTCACCCAGCAGGGCAACGGGACAATCACCTCGTCGCCCGGATTGCAAAGCGTTTGAAAAGCGGCGTACAGGGCCTGTTTGGACCCGTTGAAGATGGCGATATTCTCCGGACTGCAGTTTTCGAAGCGGGTTGCCAGAGCGGCCCGCAACTCCTTGAGTCCAGCCATTTCACTGTAGCGGGTTTTCTGTTGCTGCAGGGCCTTGACCGTGGCCTCGATTACTGCCGGCGGCGTATCGGCCGCCGGCTCGCCGATGGCCAGGCTGATCACGGACCGCCCCACCTGCCGCATCTGTTCCAGCAGAGGGATGAAGCGGGCGGTTTTAGAGCCTTCAATACTTTGTACACGGGCAGACAGTTTCAATTTTTCAATTCCCCAATCCCTGGGCACGATTCCGATTAATAATTTTATATTGATCGTTTTGAATGAAGGAGTTCTCTTTTTGATAAGAAATTAACAACATGCAATCATTCAAAATTAAAAATCAATCATTCAACATTTTGTAAGCGGGTGTGTTGTCTCAGGGCGAAATCCCCTAGCACCAGCGCCACCATAGCCTCCACAATAGGCACAGCCCGGGGCACGACGCAGGGGTCGTGGCGGCCCTTGGCCTCCAGCGTAACCGGTTGGCCGTCGAAATCGACGGTTTCCTGGGCCAGTCCGATAGTGGCCGGTGGCTTGAAAGCGACCCGAAAAGCGATCGATGCTCCATTGGAAATGCCGCCCTGGATGCCGCCGCTGTTGTTGGTTCGTGTCCCCAGCCCCCCTTCGGCCGCAACAAATGGGTCGTTGTGAACCGATCCACGCATCCGGCTGCCGGCAAATCCCGATCCGATTTCAAATCCCTTGGTGGCCGGGATGGAGAGCATGGCCTGGGCGAGTTTGGCCTCCAGCTTGTCGAAAACCGGCTCGCCCCATCCAGCCGGCACACGGCGGCAGACACAGGAGACAATCCCGCCGACGCTGTCTTTCTCTTCCTTGACACGGGCCACCAGGGCCTGCATTTTGTCAGCCGCCGCAGTGGAGGGACAGCGCATCGGGTTGCCGTCCACCAGTTGCCGGGTTACCAGGTTATCATCCACATCGTCGGCGGAGATATCGCTGACGGCACTGACCCAGGCGACAATCTCAACCCCGAACCGCTCCCTGAGCATTTTCTCGGCCACCGCGCCGGCGGCGACCCGCCCGATGGTTTCCCTGGCGCTGGAGCGCCCGCCGCCCGACGAGGCCCGGATGCCGTATTTCATCTGGTAGGTGAAATCGGCATGGGACGGACGTGGAATCTTGCTCATTTCCCGGTAGTCGCCGGGTCGCTGGTCCTTGTTGGGTACGAAAAGACCGATGGGAGTACCCAGGGTAAGACCGTTTTCCACCCCCGAAAAAATGGTGACCGGGTCCGCCTCCTGGCGGTCGGTGGTCAACTTGCTCTGACCGGGCCGACGGCGGTCCAACTGAGGTTGAATATCCGCCTCGCTGAGCCGCATACCGGGAGGGCATCCGTCCAACACCGCTCCCACGCCTTTGCAGTGAGATTCTCCGAAAGTGGAGACTTTCAATAGGGTTCCGAAGGTACTGGACATGGGTTGGCTCCTTGGGTGTCAGGGTTGTTGGGTTCGTTGCGTTTATTGGGCTTATTGGGTTTGTTGAGTTACTGGTTATTCCGAGGTCGTAGGTCTGAAGTCCGACGAAGCAATTCAAACCTGATGAAACCGTAAAAAGTCGAAATTCTCATTTTTTCGTCATTCCGGCGAAAGCCGGGCATGAAGTGAAGCTTCAGCGCTATCCAGTCATTTCAATAAGTTCTGGATGCCGGATCAAGTCCGGCATGACGAGAGCGGCACTTTTTGCAAATTCATCAAACTTCCGAAATGAGTCCTCTTCCCTCGTCCCGCATCCATCATCCATCGATCCTATTCCGTCCTCAGTCATCTGTTCACAATCCCCAAATCCTCCACAATCCGATCACAGATCTCCTCAATCCTCACTCGATCTGTAGCGATCGCCAGATCGGCGGTGCTTTCGTAAAGCGGGGTCCTTTCCGCCAGCACCGTTTCGATCTCCTCCAGCAATCCACGGCCGGTCAACGGGGGGCGGTTATCATCGGTGGCGGCGTCGGCCAGCATGCGTGTCCGGATACACGTCTCACTGGCCGTGAGCCAGACCACCTTGCCGGTGGTTTTCATGGTCAAACGGTTGCGCTCATCGAGCACAATGCCGCCGCCGGTGGCCACCACCTGGTGGTCTCCAGCAGACACCCGGGACAGCACCTCGTATTCCCGCCGCCTGAAAAACGGCCAGCCGTATGAAACGACCATGCGATCAATACTCATACCCGCGGTATCGGCGATCACACGATCCGTATCCACCAGCGGCCAGCCGAGACGTTCAGTCAGCGACCGACCCACGGTAGTCTTGCCTGTACAGCGATATCCGATGAGATAAAGGTTCATGGTGCTTGTCAGGCAGCATACAGCGATTGCCAGACCTCCCAGAAGTTGGGGAACGATTTCTCCACGCAGTCGGGCTCCAGGATTTTTACTCCGGGAGTCACCAGCCCGGCCATGGCGAAACTCATGGCAATACGGTGATCGTCGTAGGTCTGGATATCGGCCCCGCGGGGCTTGCCACCGGTTACCACAAGACGGTCTTTTTCGGCCCTGGCCTCGATGCCCATTTTCTCAAGCCCGGCACAGGTGGATGCCAGCCGGTCGCTCTCTTTGGCCTTAAGATGCGAAACATTTTCGATCACGGTGGTCCCTTCGGCAAAGGCCGCCACCACGGCCAGGGTGGGCACCATGTCGGGCATATCGGCCATGTCCACGGTCACCCCTCGTAAGGTTCCGCCGGTAACCGTGATGCTGTCGGCCGCTCGGGTCACTTTGCATCCCATTTTCTCGAACACCCCGACCAGTCCCACATCCCCCTGGCTGGAAGCGTCGGTCACTCCGTTGACCGTTACGCTGCCGCCGGTGATGGCGGCCGCCCCCCAGAAGTATCCGGCCTGGGAGGCATCCGGCTCCACCGTGTACACACCGGCCCGATAAGTCTGGTTCCCCTTGACATCGAAACGGATATAGCCGTCTCGCTGCACCTGGATGCCGAAGCGCTCAAGGATATCCACCGTCATGTCGATGTAAGGAGAAGAAACCAACCCGTGGGAAATGGTAATCGACATTCCTTTTGGCGTGCACGGGGCCATGAGCAGCAAAGATGAGAGGAACTGGCTGCTGACGCTGCAGTTGACGGTTACCGGGCCGCCCGAGACCTGTTCTCCGGGAATCTCCACCGGTGGACAGCCGTTTTCCTCCACCGCCCGGGCGGCGACACCCAACTGGTTCAGGGCTTCCAGCAGGTGGCCGATGGGGCGATGGTACATGCGCGGCGAACCGGTAAACCGATAGGTTCCCCGGCCCAGGGCCGCCACTCCGGCCAACAGGCGCATGGAGGTGCCGGAATTGGCCAAGTAAATGGATTCGTCGCAGGGCTTGAAACAGCCGTTCAAGCCAACGATGTCAACCGTTTCCCTGTTATCGACAACCGCGGCCCCCATCTTCTCGAGGGCCGCCAGGGTCAGCAGGGTATCCTGGCTGCGCAGCGGATTTCGCACCGTGCAGGAGCCGTCCGATAATGCGGCCGCAATCATGGTGCGATGGGTGTAGCTTTTGGATCCCGGGACGCTGATCCGGCAATGTCCGAACCGGTGGGGTTTGATTTCAATCATGAAAACCGCGTTCCTTTTCTCCGGTTTGTTTCAACGCATCGATAACCGTTCGCTTCATTAACTGCACCGGGGCCTTCAATCCGGTCCATCGCTCGAACTGGCAGGCGCCCTGGTGAACGAACATGGCCACGCCGTCCACCACCGCGCAGCCGGCCTCCCTCGCCGCCTTGAGCAATTTGGTTTCCAGGGGATTGTAGACGATGTCCATCACCGTCATGCCGGGCCGCAGGCAGGCGTGTCTAACAGGCATCCGGTCGGTCTTTGGAACCATACCCACCGAGGTGGTATTGACCAGAATGTCATAACCAACCCCGGAAAAATCGGCCAGCCGACAGAAATCGCTTTCCAGTTCCCCGGCCAGCCGCTGCCCCTTGTCCACACTGCGGTTGACGACGGTCAACCGGCCGCCGTTCTCCCTGATGCCGTGGGCCAGGGCCCGGGCCGCCCCTCCGGCCCCGATCACCGCCACGTGCCGGTGGGCCACCGGAGTTTTCTCCAGCAATGCGGCCATGGCGCCGGGACTGTCCGAATTGAACCCGGAAAGTCGATCGCCGTCGTTGACGATGGTGTTGACGGCGCCAATTCGCCGGGCCAGGGGCTCGATCTCGTCCAGTAGGTCCATTACCGCCACCTTGTGGGGGATGGTCACACTGCAGCCGCGGATATTCAGCGCCCGGATGCCGGCGATGGCGGCGGGCAGATCCGTAACCCGAAAGGCGGTGTAGACACCGTTGTATCCTGTGTGCCCGAAGGCGGCATTGTGCATCGCCGGGCTGAGGCTGTGGGCCACCGGATCGCCGATGACCGCATACAGGCATGTATTGGCGTCGATGGTCATTCAGACTCCCACACCAACCAGGGGATAGGACCCCAGGTTCTTCAGGTAAAGGGCATGCGGCCGAATCAGTTCGATGGCCTTCTTGATGACGCCGTCTTCCATATGCCCCTCCAGATCGATAAAGAAAAAGTGGCTCCAGCTTTCGTGGCGCGTGGGCCGTGACTCTATCTTGACGAGGTTGATGCCGGCGTCGGTAATGGGCGCCAGGGCGGCGGCCAGGGCGCCGGGCACATGGGCCAGGGCGAACATCAGCGACGTTTTATCCTTCCCCGAGGGGCGTACCGGCTCCTTGCCGATCACCAGAAAGCGCGTCGGCGGACGGGAAAAATCCTCGATTTTGGACGCCGCCGCCTCCAGGCCGAAAATCGCGGCCGCCCCTCCGCCGGCAATGGCGGCCACCCCTTTCTGGCCGGCCGCCTGTTCGACGGCAAAAGCGCTGGAACTGCATTCCTTCAACCGGGCCCCGGGAAGATATTGGTTCAACCAGTTGCGGCACTGGTTGAGGGCCTGGGAGTGGGCGTACACGGTTTTGATGGCGCTGAGGCTGATCTCCTGGGCCAGCAGATCGTAGGATACCGGCTGGTAGCGCTCGGCGCAGATGCCCAGATCCGATTCGAAAAAAAGATCCAGGGTATGTCGAACGGAGCCCTCCACGGAATTCTCCACCGGCACGACCCCGTAGTCGCAGGCACCTTTTTCCACTTCGCTGAATATCTCGCGAATGCTGGGTTGGGGCACGTAGGTGACCGAGTAGCCGAAGTGGCTAGTCGCAGCCAGATGGGTGAAGGTGGCCTCGGGGCCCAGGTAAGCCACCCGCTGGGAGGCCTGGATGGCCCGCGCGGCGGCGATGATGTCAATGAAAATGTGGTGCAGGACGTTGGGGTTGAGCGGTCCCTTGTTCAGTCCGGTCAGGCGCCGTAGGATTTCGCTTTCGCGGGTACTGTCCACCACCCGGTTGCCGCTGTCCTTTTTCAGTTCCCCGATCCGTTTGGCCAGGTTGAGCCGCCGGTTGATCAGATCCAGGATCGTGTTGTCGATATGATCGATCTGATCGCGAATCTCGCAGATGTCGGTGGCCATGGTGCATGCCGCTGCATTCTCTTTGTCTTTCATGGTCGTTGCGGTCACCTTCTGTTACGTTCGTTTGGAAGCTGTCTGCTCAGAAAACAAAGGGCCGGGGAGATTTTCTCCACGGCCCTTGAAGCAAAAAAGCCGTGGGTTTTTTTGGTCTGCCCACGGCTTGGTTTGTCTGTTTGTGTTTCGGAACAGTCAGCGCGCGCCGGGCAGACCCTCGCTAAAAAAGTAATAAAAGTAAAAAAATCGCCCGGTGGTAAAACGCTGCATTGTGTTAATCCTTTTCAATCAAAAAAGTAGAAAAGAAATACAGGGCCAATAACGGTCTGTCAAGCTTTTTCAAAATGGGCCGTTTTGCGACGATTCTCCATTTCATCGAAACGATAGGTGAAAAATTTGTTGCTGCTGTTGATCATCGAGTGTCCTGTTCCGGCCTCCTGCCCGGTAAAAACAACCCGAACAACAGGCATATCCCCGAAGCGGCCAACGCCATCCAGAAAACGTCGATTACGCAACGACCGATGGCCTGATGCAGGGCGGCCTGAACGCCGGGGAGCAGTTGCTGCTGAACATCCGGGCGGAAGAAATTCTCGAAATTCTGCCGGATCTGGTCCATGACCGCCAGCGGTATGCTTCCCTTGAGAGAAGCGGCGTTCAGGGCGTCGGCCACCTGTGAAAATCGGGCGGTAACCAGGCTGCCGCAGATACCGATGGATATGGTTCCTCCGAGGGTGCGGGTAAATTGGTGAGAGGAGGTGGCTACGCCCAGGTCTTTTTTGGCCACGGCGTTTTGGACGATCAGCAAGGTGGCGATGGAGGTGAAGCCCATCCCCATCCCGGCCAGTCCCATTGCCAAAGCGCAGGTCCACAGGCTCGTGGCGGCCGAGAACCGGACGGCCATGATACAGCCGATCAGCAGAATGACGCCGCCGACCAGAGCAAAAGGCTTTTCTCCCCAGCGGTTGGCCCGGCGGCCGCAGAACAGGGCGCCGGCGGACCATCCGAAACTGAGAAACATCATGACGATGCCAAGTTGCGCCGGGGTCTGTCCCAGAGCACCCTGAATAAACAGCGGACTGAAGGCGGACAGGGAAAAGATCGCCACACTGCTGAAAAAGACCAGGCTGTTGCCGGTGGAAAAGCCTCGCAGCCGGAAAAAATCGAAGCACAGGATGGGTTCGCGGCTGCGTTTCTCGGCCAGGTAAAATCCTGCGGTTGAAAGGGCAAAAAAGGTAAATAGCCCCACAATCGGCAGAGATGTCCAGGCGTACTGCCGGCCCCCCAGCAAAAAAGCCGTCAAAAGGGATAAAATGGCTATCGTCAGGGTGAAAATGCCGGCATAATCGATCTCCACCGTCTGACTTTTTTGGCGGGTTTCCGTCAGAAAAAACCAGATGCCAGCCAGGGAAAGCATCCCGATGGGAAGGTTGATGTAAAAAATCCATCGCCAGGAAACCCAACTGACGATGAATCCGCCCAAAGAGGGTCCCAGCACACTGGCCAGCCCCCAAACGAAGCTGGCATAGGACATCATGCGCCCCCGGTGCTCCGACTCGGAAATATCCGCCAGAACGATGTATACCAGGGCGAAGTTGCCGCCGGCACCGATGCCCTGCACCGCACGAAAAACGGTAAGGGTCGTCATGCTCCGGGACATGCCTGCCAGAACCGAGCCCGCCAGGAAAATGAGGATGGAAATCAGGTAAAGGGTGCGATTGGGAAACAGGTCGGCCAGCTTGCCGAAGACCGGTAGGGCCACGGTGCGGCTGAGCAAATAGGTGGAAAAAACCCAACTGTACAGGTGCAGTCCACCCAGATCGGCCACGATGGAGGGCATCGCCGCACTCATGATCAGGGTGTCCAGGGCCGCCAGAAACAGGGCCAGCAGTGTGGCCGCGATCAGCAGCAGGCGTCGTCTGGGGGAAAGCAGCGGCGGTGGCATGAAGTCCTTTCGTCGATCATGGGCCGGAGGAAAGACAAATCCGGCCAACACGATACAGCGGTCGCCGACGCAATTCAAGGGTCGCATACCCGGTTAAGGCGTGCTGTAGCCAAATCCGATGATATTTGGTAGAACTTCAACAATGAAAATGAATCGAGGCCTTACGGGTAGGAATATTCACCCCTTTGAGCCTCAGGGATCACCGAATACCGAATAGCGATGCCAGCATGCATGCGCCATCATTAGAGACAGTTGTCAACGACCTCGGCAAACAGCCGAAAACCGTTCCCGGCTATCTCTTGGCCGGTGCTCTGTTACACATTGTCACAACCGTCGAATTGATCCTCTTCCTCGCCATGGCCGGCATCGACCCCCACCCCGTAAAGGGTCCGGCGCTGATCCTGCTCGGCGTTGCAATCCTGTTCACCCAGTTGGATGCACGCTCCCGTTTTCAGGAATACAAGCGCGTCAGGGACCAACTGATTCGCTATGGTCCGGATCGACGGATATTTCTATCGATTGCCGCATCCCGCTGCCAGCGCAATGCAGGATTGGCCGCCGCCAGACAGCTGGGCCATGAAACCGCCTGCCGACGGATTTTCTTCGCCATGGGGTATCGCTGGTACCACCTGCTTCCCGATTTCGTCTTGCGTCATCCGGGATATCTGCTCTCCCCCGTCTTTTTGCGAAAAACGTTCTTCCTGCCCGCCTACACCAGCAGCTTTCCCCCAATCGCAGGAATGGGGATGATGCAATTGAAACATTTACTCAGGCTGGTGCTGCTCATCGCCGCGGGACTGATGGCCGAGAACGCCCTGGCCTACGAAGAAGTCGAGGACCTCGTGGACATCTTAGCCACCGATGACGCATTCATCGCCATAGTGGACGGTCGGCGCAATTTCGAAGAAGATCGGCGCTCCGGTGAAACCATCGCCTGGCAGGGGGCCAAAGGCGAGGTGGGCGCGTTTCTGACCAATGATCGGATTCTGGGCATCTCGATAACATCCGGACAGTGGAATACGCGCTATCTCAAGATCAACGAAAAAAATGTCGCCCCGCAGGTGCTCCTGGCCAAGCATCTGGTGGTCATGTTCAGCAACCAACGCATCCTGGGCTTCGGCACCCACACCGGCGGATTTTTCCAGGAACGGCTGCCGCTCGGAGAACCGGTCATCGCCAGCGCTGCCGAAGGACAAGTCGCCGCCGTGGTTACCGCTGACCGGGCCTTCGGTTTGTCCACTTTTCGTCGCGGGGCGGCTGAAATCCGATTCCAGATTAGGGAGCAATTTAAATCTGTCCGTGCCACCTACAGCAAAATTTCTCTGCGCACTTCCCTGCGGCTGATCACCTTTACGGCGGGGGATGCGGTCTGGCGGGACATCGATCTGGACTAGCCGCAGCATGGATAGCGACCTTGCTCGGGTCCAATCCATTGGTTTACAATCGCTGGGGGAATGACAAAGCCTTTACTTTAACTAAAGTCTCGAGTTGATCCGTGTCCCCTGACCGCCAGGTAGAACAAAATGGACGCACCAACTGGAATGGAAAAATGAGCACACCGTTTACCGATCCCTTTACGGCCCCCCAGTACCATCAGGCCGCCCTGATTACCGTCGATGTACAAAACGACACCCTCGACGGCGCACCCTTCGAGGTCCCCGGTACGACGGCTATCCTGCCGGCAATCGAACGCCTGTGCCGATCCTTTCGCGATGCCGGGCGGCCCATCGTGCATGTAATGCGCATCTACACACCGGACGGCGAGGATGCCGACCGCTGCCGCAGAAGCATCCTGCGGGACGGCCAATCACTTTTTCTGAAAGGCTCGGAGGGTCGCCGCCCCGCCGATGCCCTGCTGCCCGATAGGGATATCCTCATCGACGACGACCTGTTGATGGCGGGCAAGATTCAGAAGGTCGGTCCGGAAGAGGTTCTAATCTTTAAGCCCCGCTGGGGTTCCTTCCACCGGACGCCCCTCGAGGACCATCTGAAAGAAAAGAGCGTATCGACCCTGGTGTTCTGTGGCTGCAACTATCCCAATTGCCCCCGGACCTCCATCTACCAGGCCAGCGAGCACGATTATCGCATCACCGTCGTGGTGGATGCCATGTCCGGAATCCAGGCCAGGGATATCGACGAACTGAAAAATATCGGCGTCAACTGCGCCGCTGTTGAGGATATCTGTGAATTATTGATGGAATCGTAAAAAGTCTCAGGCTCGTCATGCCGGACTTGATCCGGTATCCAGAACATGTTGAAAGGACTGGATTCCGGCTTACGCCGGAATGACGCCAACTTGGTATTTTCCGACTTTTTGCGGGTCCATTGATTATGGGACCGTGAAAATAAGGGAGCCGCATCGTGAACATTCTGTTTGCCGCACCGGAGAACGCCTGGGGCGGATTCCTGGGAATCGTGAAAGAACAGTTGCCGAACCATCAATTTACCGCCACTGGCGGTTTTCATGTGGACAGCCTGGCCAGCGTGGATGTTCTGATTCCCACCATGTGCCCGATTACCCGGGATGTGTTAGCAGACGCCAACCGGCTAAAACTGATTCAGCAGTGCGGGTCCGGTCTGGAGGGGGTCGACATCGCTGCCGCTGCGGAAAAGGATATTTTCGTGGCCAATGTCCCCACGGGCAGTTCCGGCAACGCCGACTCCGTGGCCGAGTTGGGGGTTTACCTGATGATCGGTCTTCACCGGGACGTCCGCAAAATGGAACAGAGCATGCGGTCGCGAAAAATGGGGCAGCCCCAGGGCAGGGCTCTGGGTGGAAAAACCGTCGGCATCGTCGGACTCGGCGGTATCGGCCAGGCATTGATTCAGCGCCTGCAAGGATTTGGCGTGCGCATCATCGGCATCAAGCGCCATGAACCGCAGGCCGCTAAAACCGCCCTGGGACTGGACTGGGTCGGGGATGCCGGACAGCTTCCGGAAATGCTGGCTCAATCGGACATTGTCTTTCTCTGCCTGCCCGTCACATCCGAAAGCAGCGGCCTGATGAACCGGCAGACCCTGGCCTGCATGAAGCCCGGCGCCTATCTCATTAATCTGTCCCGCGGCGGCCTGGTGGAACGCGACGCCCTCGAATGGGCACTGACCTCAGGCACGATTGCCGGAGCCGGTCTGGATGTCTTCTGGGAAGAACCGCCGGACCCGGACGACCCGATCTTTGACTTGAATGTGCTGGCCACTCCGCATATCGGCGGTTCCACGGATCTTTCCATGCAGGGCATTGTAGCCGGTGTGGTCGAAAATATCCGGCGTTTGGAAGCCGGACAGGCGCCGTTGAACTGCGCAAAGCCTTAGGCATTGTATATCTATACCCTCTAACCAACTTTGATTCCGCATAGTTTCCGCAGAAAAACTGTGTTGCCTGTACAAAAGGATTCTGATTTGAGTATATTTCAAAAACAAAAAAGTGGGAAGTTTTCCATTTTATAAACGTGATACGTAGAAAATTTTGCACTTATCAGCACTGTTATCTTTCAAAGGAAACTCCATGGAAGAAAGAGAAATTATTACGCAGGGTGGCATTGAAATGTGCTGATTTCGCCCGGCAGCTTTCCTATCACAGGGCCTTAAAAAAACAAGTTCAAGGATGCAAACAAAACTTTTGGATATGTATGTTCAACAATACCATAGAGTTATCTGTGCTCGATTGGTTCCACCTTTTCGGGTACCACAACGATGATCTTCACTGGAAGCGAGTGGTTTTGGATATCGAGGGTTTCCGCCAAGCACTTTTTACACATATGAAGATGACCGAAGACGAATGGATAGGCTATAGAGAGACGGTTAAGAATTACAGGGATAAGGATGTTGCACATATTGAAGTCAGACCCGTTAGCAATGTGCCTGAAATGCAAAACGCTTTACGTGCCACATCGTTTTACTACTCGGTTGTCCTTAAAGAGCTTTCGGGGTACCAAGACTATAGTATGTGGCCAAAGGCTCTAAGGGAATACTATCAAAGCAGCTTGATTCAGAGCCGCGAGTTTTCCGAACTGGCATTCAATGCAACAAGAAACATATCTGAGAAGGTGTACTGAAGATAACTACGGCCTGCTAAGGACTCGGTTCCCACGCCGCACAGGCCGGTCGTCGTTCAGGTTCTATTATTGTGGCAACATAAAAAACCAATATTTGTCATTCCGGCGGAAGCCGGAAACCAGGAAAAGTCTGGATGCCGGATCAAGTTTGGCATGACGGAGTTGGTGTCTTTACTTGCCGGAGTGATAATAAAAACCCGTTTCCAAGGGGACATCTGGTCATGGCAATCGATGAAACTGACAAGAATTCGCAAGTTGTAGACAAAGGGTTGGTGACAATGTTTCTCAAGATGTCTCCCGAAGAACGTTTACTGGCCAATGATAACGCTGCACGAACCATTCAGGAGTTAAGGGATGCCTACAAGCAGGGAAGGAATGCCGACCGGTATGGATTTAAGCGCCGTACTCGAGGGACTGATAAAAGCCGATGTTAATTTTATCCTGGTTGGCGGTCTTGCCGCCGTTGTGCAGGGCGCACCTGTAACCACATTGGATGTTGACATCGTTCACCAAAGGTCATCAGAAAATATCGGAAAATTGCTTTCATTTCTCAAGTCAGTTGACTCTTTTCATCGTCGCCCGGATGATAAAAAGATTGAGCCGACGAAAGAAGACCTTTCAGGAAAAAGTCATGCTCTTTTTTCCACGCGCTTCGGCCCGCTTGACGTTCTTGCCGTTATCGAAGAAGGGAAAACCTATGATCATTTGATAGAACACACGGTGGATGTCACATTTAGAGGAAACACTATAAAAGTCCTCGATCTTGAAACAATAATCGAACTAAAAAAGACCTCAAAAGACCCAAAAGACAAACAGCGGTTGCCTGTTCTTGAAGAAACGCTGCGACAACTTCAAAAAACAACTGGAAACGAACATGATCAATCTAACCAATAAAGCTGCAAAGCGTTTTCATATCAACTGGAAAGATCTTGAGGAACGTTCGGGAGATTTCTGGAAGGTTGATGTAGTGATGATCGGGCGCACCCCGATGCTATTCATTGTGCATGAATACACATTATTCACATTCGTGCGGTGCAAGTCACAATATCGTGATCTGCAATCAATAGCAGACGAGATCATCAATGCAAGCCCGTGGTACAAAGGTCAGCAATCCCTATCTCTTGGGAAAAACGGGAATCGAAAACTAACGGGCAGTATCAATGAGATGAAACGAATGACATTGGGTTTGTACGCTCCGGGGCAGATCAATGCGATGGAAATGTCGATAAATCAGGGCCTGTTCTCGTATCTGACCACAAAACCGGATAGATATCTAAACCCGTTCGAGGCTGTTGAAAGCTACGCCAAAGGCCATACGCCTTGGCTATAACCAGTCGCAAATTCAGGACTTGGGGAAACAGTGTATCTCTGAGGAGCAATTACCCTCCGAACTTCCCATACCAAATCACATCACGATAATTGACAGGATCTGTCGCCCCTTCGGTATTGAACACCAACATGGTGGATTGCGAATCGATATCCAGATCCTGTCTCAGTGCCGTACAATCCGGATGGTTGGCCAGTCGGTCCAAAAGGCCGATTCCCACGGCTCCGGATTCGCCGGCCTCTACCGCCGCGTCTTCTCCAATCGGATTGGCCAGGATGCGCATGCCGTTGGCAGCCACGAAGTCCTCGCAGCCGATGAAGCAGCAGGACCATTCCCGCAGAATGTCCCAGGCCAGGGTGCTGGGCTCGCCGCAGGCCAAACCGGCCATGATGGTATCCAGATCGCCGGCAACCCCTCGGGGCAGGCCGTCGCCGGCCCGGGCCGAAGCCAGCATGCAGGCGGCCTGTGTCGGTTCGACGACAATAAAGTTCGGCGGACTGTCGAAAAAGACATTGGCCATGTGGCCGACCATGGCTGCGGCAAAGGCACCCACCCCGGCCTGAACGAACACGTGGGTGGGACGCACCCCTGCTGCGGCCATCTGCTCGACGGCTTCGGCGCTCATGGTGGTATAGCCCTGCATGATCCAGCGCGGAATTTCGGTGTAGCCTTCCCAGGCGGTATCCTGGATGACCTGCCAGCCGTTTTTTCCCGCCAGATCCCAGACTAGTCGGACGGTTTCGTCGTAGTTGAGGTCGGTCACCTCAACGCGGGCGCCATGGCGGCGGATGCTTTCCACGCGCGAGCGCACCGTCCCTTTGGGCATGTAAATGACCGCATCCAGCCCCAGTTGCTCGGCCATCCAGGCCACACTGCGGCCGTGATTGCCGTCGGTGGCCGTGGCCAAGGTGAGAGGACCGATCTTCCGGCGCACGAGTTCTTTTTTCAAGGTGCCGAAATCGACCTGTTCCCATTCGATTCCCATCCGCCGGCAAAGCATCCGCGCCACGGCATAGCTCCCCCCGAGCACTTTGAAGGCGCTCAGACCGAAACGGGTGGATTCGTCCTTCACCAGAATGTTGCCGATGTTCCAGCATTCGGATAGCTGTGACAGGTTCACGAGACTTGTCGTCTGATAACCGGGCAGTGTACGGTGAAAACGCAGCGCCTGGCGGGCATGGCTATCGGTAAAATAGGCCGGCGGTGATTTTGCGGTTGGTGCGGCCAGTACGTAGCGCAGACCGCAACTTTCGATAGTTGTCATCATCGGTGGTTTGTCCCTTTGGAAAAGACTGCTTATAATTTATTACGTCGCTCTTTTCCGTCCCATAACGTTCGCGTATATCAATTGCGACAGACTCGTAAAAATACACCGGGCTTGTCATTCCCGTGAAGAATCGTTTCTATTGCAGTCGTAGGGGCGAAAAATTTTTCGCCCCTACAATGTACAATGGCCTGGTTGATGACAGCAATGTGCCAAGGATGACTTTCATACAAAATCCTAACGCTACGAAAGGTTGAACACATGACCTATTACCCCATCGTCAGCAGAAATCAACGGCAAATGGACCACCGGCCGCTGCCCGACTTTTACATGGAAGACTTCTCGATCCTCGGTTTTCAGGTAAGCGACTGCCACCGGGCGGAGCAAATCCTCGGTGCCAATTCCTTTTCCCTCAAGGATTCAGACGGGAGCATGGCAGTATATATCGAGACGGCAGCTGGAATTGAGGATGTAGTGCAGTTGCTCAAGGAAGGCGGCGTGGCGTGCGAGATCGCCGATGTCGCCGAGGGTATGTACCAGGGATGATAGTATTTCACCCAATCCGCCGTGAGCGGAGATTACTTAAATTGATACAACCGGAAAGAAAACGAAATTCTCATTGCGGTCAATGGATCTTCGCCATTCTAAAACATCTGCGTCAGACAACTGCTTATCCGTTTGCTCGGTTTGATCCTCACCCTTCCCGAACGGCAGGAGGCTACGAACCATACGAGCCTGCCGGCCCATGAGATCACCCTCCTTGTCCAAATTCCCTACCTTTTCCTGCCGGCCTCCGATAATTTGAAAAGCGGATTGGGGCTGATTTCGTCAGGACATCGCAAGCCTATCCTTTACGGTGTCGCGCATTGCAATTTATTCAATAAATATCATTCAAAAATTATTGTTTCAATATTCATTTAAATATACTATGGATTAAGA
This sequence comes from Desulfosarcina widdelii, assembly GCF_009688965.1. Classification (GTDB taxonomy): domain Bacteria; phylum Desulfobacterota; class Desulfobacteria; order Desulfobacterales; family Desulfosarcinaceae; genus Desulfosarcina; species Desulfosarcina widdelii. The sequence continues at coordinate 3,978,691 of NZ_AP021875.1, forward strand.
AAGACGAAGGTATCGGCAATCGTTTCCTGGAACCATCATCATCGGGAAAACCGCTTCAGACAGGAGGGGGGATATGAAAGCACTTCTGGCACCGGACACTACATGGGTCGAACAAAAAATGGTTCGTCTTTTCACGCCAGGCGGCCTGATGACCGCCGTTGCCCTGATCTTGTTGAGTGCTTTCGTCCTTGGAAGCGGCGGTATTGAACACCGGTTCACGGACGGGTCGGAAGCAGCGACGGCCCGGGCATCAGTCTCCCCACTTCTTGACAGCCCCTGAAACGACGTTTGGAAGTCGCAGCATAAAAGCAATATCCCCTGAAGACAAAGAAGCCTCCTTGTGTTGAACCACAAGGAGGCTTCGTTTTTTTTGAAGGTGGGAGGATTGTCTACTGGCGAGCAGTCCCGTAGCCGATGCCTTTCAGCGCTGTTTCCATTTCCCCGAGAATGGTCGGATCGTCAATGGTGGCCGGAACCTTGTATTCCTTGTTGTCGGCAATTTTCTGGATGGTGCCCCTCAGGATCTTGCCTGACCGGGTTTTTGGCAGCCGATTGACCACCGTGGCGGTCTTGAATGCGGCCACCGGGCCAATGCGCTCGCGCACCATCTGGACCACTTCCTTCTGGATCTCTTCCGCTGGGCGATCCACACCGGCATTGAGCACCAGGAAGCCGATTGGAATCTGCCCCTTGAGTTTGTCTTCCACACCCAACACGGCGCACTCGGCCACGTCTGGGTGGTCGGCCAGCACCTCCTCCATGGCACCGGTGGAAAGGCGGTGCCCGGCCACGTTGATGATGTCGTCGGTGCGAGCCATGATATATGCGTAGCCTTCATCGTCGATATAGCCGGCATCGGCGGTTTTGTAATATCCTGGGAACTCCTCCAGGTAGGCTTCAACGAATCGGTCATCGTTTTTGTACAAGGTGGGCAGGGTCCCCGGAGGCAGGGGCAGTTTCACTACCAGGGCGCCGATTTCGCCCGGCGCCACCTGCTGATTGTTGGCATCCACCACTTGCAGGTCCCAGCCGGGGACCGCCTTGGTGGGCGAACCGTACTTGACCGGAAACTGATGCAGCCCCATGCAGTTGGCGGCAATTGCCCATCCGGTTTCGGTCTGCCACCAGTGATCGATGACGGGAACCTTGAGGTTGTTCTCCGACCACTGGATCGTGTCTGGATCGGAACGTTCGCCGGCCAGAAACAGGATCTTGAAATTGGACAGGTCGTACTTCTTCATCAGTTCGGCTTTGGGATCTTCGCGCTTGATGGCCCTGAAGGCGGTGGGCGCCGTAAACTGGGATTTGACCTTGTGCTGGGAGATCACCCGCCAGAACACACCGGCGTCGGGCGTGCCCACCGGTTTGCCTTCGAAGAGGATCGTGGTGGCGCCCTTGAACAGCGGCGCATAGACGATGTAGGAGTGGCCCACCACCCAGCCCACGTCCGAGGCCGCCCAGAAGACGTCGCCGGCATCGATGTCGTAGATCGCCTTCATGGTCCACTTCAGGGCAACCAGATGGCCGCCGTTGTCCCGTACCACGCCCTTGGGTTGTCCGGTGGTACCCGAAGTGTAGAGGATGTACAAAGGATCGGTGGCGGCAACAGGTACGCAGTCGGCCGGTTTTGCGGAAACCATGGCCTCGGTCCAGTCGATATCCCGCCCTGCGATCATTTCCGCTTTTTCCATGGGCCTCTGGAGGATCACGCAGAATTCGGGTTTGTGCTCGGCCATGTCAATGGCCGCGTCCAGCAGCGGCTTATACTGGATCACCTTCTTGACTTCGATGCCGCAGGAAGCCGAAACGATGGCCTTGGGCTTGGCGTCGTTGATTCGCGTGGCCAGCTCCTTGGCCGCGAAACCGCCGAATACCACGGAATGAATGGCGCCGATACGCGCACAGGCCAGCATGGCGATGGCCGCTTCGGCGATCATGGGCATGTAGATGAGCACCCGGTCGCCTTTACCCACGCCCTGGGCGGCCAAAACCCCGGCGAATTTGGCGGTTTCGTCCCGAAGTTCGCGGTACGTATAGGTCTTGATGGTATCGGTTACCGGGCTGTCGTAGATCAGGGCCACCTGATCGGCGCGACCGTTTTCGACATGAAGGTCCAGCGCATTGTAGCAGGTGTTCAGTTCCCCGCCGGCAAACCAGCGGTAAAACGGCTTATTGCTGTCGTCCAGCACTTTGTCCCAGCGTTTGTACCAGTGGCAGTCCTCGGCCGCTTTTCCCCAGAAGCCCTCGGGATCGCGAATCGATTCTTCGTAGGCCGCCTCGTATGCATTGGTCATGGGTATATCCTTTCCTGTGATGATGGGTAGAACGGTTGTGGTCGGAGATGTGATCCACAGCCTTGTCCGGAGCGGGGTCATGCTCCGGACAAGGACGGGTGGGCCTGCTGCGGATCGGGGTATTATCGATTATTGGTTGCCGACAGAAAGCCAAAAAGCGTTGCCGAATCAGGCCGATTCCTTGGCCAGGCTGCCAACCGGTTCGGGATCGGCGGCGATCCACGGTTTTCCCAGGGGTAGAATCTCCTTGCCGAACACCTGGGCATAAATGGCTGCGGCCATCATGTACCAGGCCATCAGGGCACAGAAAATCAGGATGATCGCAGTGGGTTTGGTCAGTCCGGGGAATCCGAAATGGGCCAGATCCAGACCGATGAAGCCAAGCAGCAGCAACGTGAAAGTGGTGGCCATGGCGCCGTGAACCCGCATGGCTCCGACCCACATAATGGCGGTGTAAAGGGTCCAGACGACCAGAAAAAAGCCGACGTCCGTATGGCTGAGGGTATAAATTTTAAAGTGATTCAGCATCCAGATAATGCCCAGGGCGATCCAGAAAGAACCGTAAGAGACAAAGGCGCTGTATCCGAAATTGTTACCACATTTGAACTCCTGAAATCCTGCGATCAGTTGAGCGACGCCACCAAAGGCAATCGCCAGCGCCAGCACAGGGCCGATACCGCAAAGACCGAGATTGTGAACCTGAAGAATGAGCGTGGTTAAACCGAAGCCTGCCAAACCGACGACTGCTGGATTTCCTTGACCGGGTGCTGACATTGAGACCTCCTGGGGGATTAGAGTGAATGAATTTGCAGTTCAACAATGGGTCCCTGTTGAGCAAACGCTGTGCCAGCGGTCGCAGCCAACGGTAAGCCGTGCAATATCAAACGGTTTGAATATCTGATCGTCTTTTTTTAAATGAATGATCTTCGGCAATTGTTCGGGTCATTATTGTCCCAAAACCAATGGTTTCTATTAATAAAAATTTGTTTTGATTGAAAATAAATAGTATGGGAAATATTTGTCCCGGTTAGGGCCAATTATAGCCCGTGGGACTTCATCTTGCGGAACAGCGTCCTCCGGTCAACGCCCAACAATCGGGCCACCCGGGAACGGTGCCAGTGGTTTTCGTTGAGCAAGTGCTGGATATAGCCTTTTTCAAAGGCACGCACGGCTTCGCTCAGGGATCGGTTGGCATCGTCCGGTTGAACGGCGACGAGGTCGTCGGAAACCGTCTGCGTTTTGGGGTCGTCTGGCGGAAGATCCAAAAAATCGATTTTCCCCAAAGTAATATATCGTTGAACGGTATTTTGCAGCTCACGGACATTGCCGGGCCAATCGTACTCCTGCATGGCCGCGATGATGCGCTGGGGGACCACGGGAAGCTTTTCGCCGTGGGGAAAATCGTTGACGAAATGATTCACCAGCAAAGGGATATCCTCTTTTCTGGATTTCAGGGGCGGCAGATAAATGGGCAGGATATGGATCCGATAATAAAAGTCCTTGCGGAAACGCCCGGCATCCAGACTGGCGCGCAGGTTGCGGTTGGTGGCCGCCACGATGCGAAGATCCGCCTGCCTGACCGCCCTGCCGCCGATGGGCGTATAGCCCCCGCCTTCGATGGCCCGCAGCAGCTTGACCTGCATGGTCAGGTTCAGCTCGCCGACTTCATCCATGAACAGGGTGCCGCCATCGGCGGCATCCAGATATCCGGGCTTGTCCTGATCCGCACCGGTAAATGCGCCCTTTCGGTATCCAAAAAATTCGCTTTCGATCAGAGTGTCCGGAATGGCGCCGCAATGAACCGTTACGAACTTTTTGCTGCCACGATCACTGAGATCGTGAATGGTCCTGGCCACCAGTTCCTTGCCCGTTCCGGATTCGCCGTAGATAATCACATGGGCATTGGATTCGGCCGCCTTGAGGATGTTTTCGTAGACCTCCTGCATGGGGCGGCTTTTTCCGATGATGCGACCGAACCGGCTGGCCGTGCGCAGGTTGGACTTCAGCCGCCGGATTTTTTTCGAAAGCTGCGCTTCGCGCTGCCGCAGCCAATCTTCGGTGGTCTTGCGTTCGGTGATGTCCAGGACAACCGCCTGAAGGTTGCGCACCTGTCCCTGGCCGTCGAAAACCGGTGCCTGAACGGCATCGTACCATCGTCCGTCCCGCTCGTTGAAAAATTCGGTATGGACCGACTCGCCTTTTAAAACGTCTGTATAGCGGCACCACGCACAGGGCTGCTCCAGGCGATAAAGCGCCATATGGCAAAGCTTGCCGATCACATCGTCCCCCACATGGCGGGCAAGGGTCCGGTTGACGAATTCCAGACGAAAGTTCGCATCGCAGGTGTAGATGAAGCCCTGGAAAATGGAGACCATCTCTGCCAGGCGCGATTCACTCTGCTTCAATGCCGCGGCTGTCTTTTCACGGATCTCCATTTCATTCTGCAAGTCCGCATTGGCAACCTCCAGCTCTTCGGTGCGACGGTGAAGGTCCCGGGTACGAATTCGGATTTCATCTTCCAGGTGCGCCTGGTAGCGCCGATTCTCTTCTTTCAGACGGTTGTTCTCCAAGGCCCGCAGCACCGCATGTTCGAGAACCGCCATGTCCACAATGGGCTTGGTAACGAAATCGAAGGCCCCCAGACGCAGGGCGGCCACGGCATCCTGAAGGACGCCGGCGCCGGTCACCACGATCACGGGAACCTGGTCCAGCTCCTCGGAAATGGCCTCCAGCACTTCCAGACCGTCCATGCGCGGCATGCGCAGGTCAAGAAGGACCACGTCCGGTCTGATCTCTTGAAATCGTCGCAACCCTTCCCGACCGTCTGTTGCCTGGTGGACGTCAAAGCCGCTGTCTCCAAGATAGGTGGCAACGCTGTCCCGGATGATGTCTTCATCATCGATAATCAGGACCCGTCGCGTTTCAGGCGGTTGTGTTGTTACCATATTGTTCCTTAATTCGGCATCTTCTATATCGGAATCGAGACATGTTCATTCCCATCGATTTCGATGGATTTCCCGTAAGTCTCATCCTTACGGCTATTTCTCCGGAGGTTTATTCGTCCGTCATTCCGGCGAAAGCCGGAATCCAGCAATTTTCTGGATGCCCCCGGATCAGGTCCGAGGCAGGCTTTTCAAGTCCGGAATGGCGAGACATTTCATATTTAATTGCCAGGCTACTAACCCGCCGACGGATCGACCAGCGGCAGTCGAATAATGAAACTGGCGCCTTCGCCCGGCGTCGATTCGGCAGTCATGGCGCCGCCATGGTTGCTGGTAACGATGAAATAGGACACCGAAAGCCCCAGCCCGGTGCCCACCCCAACCTCTTTGGTGGTGAAAAACGGCTCGAAAATTCGCTTGATCCGGGTTTCGTCCATTCCAGGACCGTTGTCCGCAATTTCGATGACGGCGAAGTCCGATTCCTTTCTCAGATGCAGGGTAATGCAGGGCGAAGGCACGGGCGCTTCGCCTTCACGCATGGCTTGGGCGGCATTGCGCAGCAGGTTGAGCACCACCTGTTCGATTTCGGTAGCCGCACAGGGGACAAAGGGCATGCCCGCATCGTAACGACGCTCGATGCGGATATGGCGAAAATCGAATTTCTTTTTCAGGTCATAATCGTGGGCAGCCAGTTCAACGGCCTTGTCCAGCAAGCCGGAAAGATCCACCGGTGCTTTTCGCGATTCGCTGCGCCGGCTGAAGCTGAGCATGTTTTCGACGATATGGGAGGCCCGCTCACCGGAGACGCGGATATTGTCCAAGAACCGAAGGATTTCCCTTTTCTCCAGATAATTACGGATGGTTTCCAGGCGGGTGCCACAGGCTTCGGCCTCGGCTTCGTTTGCAGGCAAGCCCGGAGAGAGCCGCCGGATCACGTTCTGGAGGCTTTGCAGCATGCCGCCCAAAGGATTGTTGATCTCATGGGCCATGCCGGCGGCCAACCCGCCGACGCTCATCATTTTCTCCGTTTGAACCATCATGGCTTCCATCTTGCGCGACTCGGTGACGTCGGTTCCGATGCACAGGTACTCCTTGGGCGCCCCGCTTTGATCGTAAGTGGCCCGGCTGGTCCAGGCAATCCAAACCCGTTTGCCGTCGCACAACATGTTGGCCGATTCGCGATCCCCGCGCTGGTTGGAAGGTGCCACCATCATACGAATGCCACCGGGGGTATCCTCGGGAACGATGGTTCCGACGGCGGATCTTCCCAGAATCTCCTTTTCGGCGAATCCGAAAAAACGCTGGGCGAATTCATTGAAAAAAGTGATCTTTCCTTCAGGAGTCATGCGCAAAATGATGCTGTTGGCGTTTTCCACCAGTTCGCGGTATTTGGCCTCGCTTTTGCGGATGGCGGCCTCGGCTTTTTTGCGGTCGGCGATTTCCGTTTTCAGGCTTTCGCTGTAAGCCTCCAAACGCTCCATGAAGGTATTGAAATAGCGGGCCAGGGTGCCCACCTCGTCCTTGCTGTTGCGCTGCATGCGCACCGATATGTCTCCCCCGGCGCCCGAAGCGAAGCGGTCCATCAGTTCCCGCAGGGGATTGGTAATAGACGAACTGATGCGGGAGGTAAGGGGCAAAACCAGGATGAATGAAATCAACACCGTGGCCAGGATCAGGTGCCCGATGGTCTTTAAGGGCGCATAGAACTCCTCCAGAAAACTCGAAGAGGCCACGATCCATTGATATTCAGGAATATAGTTGAAGATCACTAGTTTTTCCCGCGCCTCCGGCTCTCCGGGTGCCGCCCAGGAGTAGATGATCTTGCCGTTTTTACGACGACACATCTCCTGAATGAACTGTTTTCCCTTGACGTCGACGGCTTCGTAATAATTGCCCACCAGCGAGGGGTGGACGATCAGGTTGCCATCCAGGTCCAGCACGTAGGAATAACCGGTCTGCCCGAAAACGATGGAAAGAATACTGTCGCGAAAATCGTCCACGTTGACCAGTTCGCGGAATTCATTGCGGTAGGAAGTGACAGAAATAATCCAGTCCCAGGGCTCGAAATAGGTCATGTAAAGGGCCTTGGGCCGGGGGTGGGTTTCGCCCGGATTTTTCCAGTTGTATTCCAGATAGCCGACCTTGCGGATCTTCTGTTCGGCGATGAAGGCATGTTCGGAAAGATCGACGCGGATCAGTGCCTGTTCCGGGTGGATCAGGATGATGCCCTGGCTGTCGATGCAGTAGATGTAGCCGGTCTTTCCGATGGTCTGGCTCAGCATTACCTCCCGGGTCTGTTGCTGGGCCGCCTCCATGCTGATCTCGCCGGCCAGGGCCTTGTTGTAGAAATGCAGGGCGATCTCACGATTTTTTTCGGCAACGGCACGCAGGTGGTTTTTAATGGAGACGCTGGCCGAAGTGCGGACCATGTTCAAAATGGTCTGGGTGATGTTCGTCAGTTCGCTCTCGATATTGGTCTGGATGGCCTGCTTGACGAAAAAAAAGATGATCCCGCTGCCAATGGTCAAACTGAGCAGCAGCACCAGTGAATAGCTGATCAACAGCTTGTAGCGGATGCGCAGATCTGCAAATCGGCTGGGCAGGTTCACCATCTGACTCCCTTTGGAATCGGCAAGGGTCGATCCGGGCAGCACGGTCAACGACTGGCATCCGGAAAGGGGTCGGCGCCCTGTCCCGGCAATTCAGGCGCGATGGCCAAAAAAAGTAAGGCCGCATGGATCGAAATTGACGCCTGTTCGGCGGCAGTCCGACAGCCTAAAGAAAGGCGAGGCGCTATGTCAACAAGGAAAAAAGCGTCGCCATCGGACTGGGAAAAGAGGGAAAGCGGGAATATCTGGAAGGTAAATCATTAAAAAATCTTAACGATTATAAATAAATACACGCAGGCAAGCGGTTGACCCAAACGTTGTAAATCCTAGTGTGAGGTGGACCACAGGGCAACCGTTATTGCACGTCGCTGCAGAATGCATAGGAGCGGCTTCCATCCGCGATCATCTTATTTTATCAAGGCTGGAAGCCGCTCCTACAAAAAACTCACCTCGACACAAAACCGTTACTACGGAATCGGTTTGCGCCCGGGAAAAATCAAGCCGACTCGACTGCTTTGACTTCCGGAATCTGTTGCTTCAGCACCCGTTCGATGCCGTTTTTCAGCGTCATCTGGGACATGGGACATCCGGCGCAGGCGCCCTGCAGGCGCACCTTGACGATGCCGTTCTCCACGCTGATCAGTTCCACGTCGCCGCCGTCGGCCTGGAGCATGGGCCGAATTTTATTGATGGCCTCTTCTACTTTTTCTTTCATGTTCAGCCTCCTGATGCTGATATCGAGAGTTATGCGAATTTTTCACTGTCGTTTACTATAAAACGCCTTTTTGAACCGGTCAAACCTTCCGGCCAAAATGGCTTCCCGCATCTCCTTGACCAGATTCACATAATAATGGACGTTGTGGATCGTGTTGAGCCGGTAGGCGAGAATCTCCCGGGCCGTGTACAGGTGGCGCAGGTAGGCCCGACTGTAGTGGCGGCAAGTATAGCAGCTGCAGGACGTATCCACCGGTCCCTCGTCTTCCCGGAAACGTGCATTGCAGATGTTAATGGTTCCCCGCTCGGTGAAAAGCTGCCCGTTTCGGGCGTTGCGGGTGGGCATGACGCAGTCGAACATATCTGCACCCAGGTCGACCAGTTCGACCAGGTCTTCGGGGGTGCCGACCCCCATGATGTAACGCGGCCGGTCGGCCGGCAGCAGGGGCAGGGTGTGGGCGGCCATCTCCATCATCAGTTCCTTGGGTTCGCCCACGCTCAATCCACCGATGGCGTATCCTGGAAAGTCGATACCCATGATTTCCTCGGCCGACCGCTGGCGCAGGTCGGTGAACATGCCCCCCTGGACAATGCCGAAGAGATGATTCAGCCCTCCGGTCTCCGCCTCCCAGTATTCCTTGCAGCGCTGTGCCCAGCGGGTGGTCAGTTCCAGGGCCTCGACGGCCTGCTCATGGGTGGCCGGATACTCCAGGCACTGGTCCAGGCACATGATGATGTCAGAGTTGAGGCAAATCTGCACCTCGATGGATTTTTCCGGCGTAAACAGGTGCCGCGACCCGTCGATGTGGGACTGAAACTGGTAGCCCTTCTCTGTCAGCTTGCGCAGCTTGGCCAGGGAAAAGACCTGAAATCCGCCGCTGTCGGTAAGAATGGGCCGTTCCCAATGCATGAAACGGTGCAACCCTTCAAACCGGCCGACGATTTCGGTGCCGGGTCTCAAATAAAGATGATAGGTGTTGCCCAGAATGATTTGTGCGCCGACTTCCTTCAGTTCCTCCGGGGTCAGCGCCTTGACCGTAGCCTGGGTGCCCACGGGCATGAAGACGGGTGTGGTGATTTTGCCGTGGGCGGTGTGGAATTCGCCGGCCCGGGCATTTTCCGATTGCACTATTAATTTGAAATCAATCATGATTGAGTTTGTAGCGTTTGTTGGGTTAAAATTGTTCACTTACTCTATCAACATCGCATCCCCATAACTGAAAAAACGATATTTTTCCCGTACCGCTTCGGCATAGGCATCTAACATGGTTTCTCTACCGGCAAAAGCCGAGACGAGCATGAGCAGGGTCGATTTGGGCAGGTGAAAGTTGGTAATCATGGCATCGACGATCTTGAAGGCAAAGCCGGGATAGATGAACAGATCGCAGCGTCCGGTTCCCGGCGTCAGGCAGCCGCTTTTGCGGGCGGCATACTCGAGGGTGCGAACGCTGGTGGTTCCGACGGCCACCACCCGGCGCCCCGCTTTTTTAGCCCGATTTACCCGGTCCGCCGTCTCGGCGCTGATGGAGAACCACTCTTCGTGCATGCGATGGTCGCGGATGTCGTCCACGCGCACCGGCACGAAAGTGCCGTAGCCCACATGCAACGTCACCGGTGCGATACCCACCCCCTTCTCGCGAATCTTTGAGAGGGTGGCTTCGGTAAAATGCAGTCCTGCGGTGGGGGCGGCAATGGCCCCCTGCTCACGGGCGTAGACGGTCTGATACCGCAGCCGATCCGCATCGTCGGCTTCATCTTCGCTTCTCTTGATATACGGGGGCAGCGGCATATGACCGATGCGATCAATTACTATTTCAAATGGTTGGGAAGAGGTAAAACGAACCGTGTAGACACCGTCCGAGAACCCCCGCACTTCGCCGACCAAGTCCGCGTCGAAGATCAAGCGCGTTCCGGCTCTGGCCTGCTTGGAGGCTTTGATCAGGCATTGGTAGCTCCGTTGATTCCCATCATCGCCAGAATCGTTTTGACCATAATTTAAAATCAGCGCTTCGACCTTGCCGCCGGTCTGCTTGCGTCCGTACAAGCGCCCCGGCACCACCCGGGTATTGTTTACGACCAGCAGGTCCGACGGGTGCAGCAGATCGACGATGTCCTGAAACTGCAAGTGTTCGACATGGTTCCGAAATCGTTGCATGTGCAACAGCCGGGATTCGTCCCGGTTCGGAGCCGGTGTCTGGGCGATGAGGTCCTCCGGCAGATGGTAGTCGTAGTCTTCGAGTCGGTACATGGTGAAAAGGCGGCTCGGGCCGCCCAAGGCCTCCTGTCGGTCATCATTCGATCCGTTTGCGGCCCATCCGGAGCCGTGCGGTTGTGTCGCGGCAATATACGCACCTTGGCCAACGAGTTCAAGCCCGGGATCTTCCCTCTGACGCCGATGAATTCCTGGCCGGCATCCGTCTACGATCAGTTTTCACGTTGTAAAAGGAACCGACAGGCCTGCCGGAACATGGCCGGATTTTACCGGCCGCAGCGGGGATGCGCATTGGCATTGGTTTTGCTGAATTCAATGAAGGATGACCTAAGAGAGACATCGCCTCGAACCCCTTACATTCTATAGAAGAAGGGAACCGGAGCCTTGGGCCACACGACCCTGATATTGGCAACGCTGCTGGGGGCCGGCTTCATTCTGGCGAAGATCTGCCAACGACTGCACCTGCCGTCGGTGACGGGATACATCGCGGCCGGTCTGCTGCTCGGCCCCATGGGACTCGACTGGGTCAACGTCGGTATCCTGGAAGGCCGGCTGGAGCACTTCACGGAGATCGCTCTGATGCTGGTCGCTTTCGGCATCGGCGAACATCTGGAAATTTCGCGGCTGCGTCCCATCCTGCCCATGGCGAGCCGCATCGGCCTTGGAGAAACCCTGGGAACCTGCCTGATGACCTGTTCGGCCTGCCTGATCGTCTCCCTGGCCACCCTGGGCGCTGCCCTGGGTCCTCTGTCCAACCACCTGAACCTGGCTGTTCTGCTGGGGGCCATCGCCGTTGCCACGGCTCCGGCTTCCACCCTCCACGTCATGAAAGAACTTAAAGCCGCCGGCCCTCTGAGTTCCACTCTGCTGGCCATTGTGGCCTTCAACAACGGTCTGGCTATCGTCTTTTTCGGCGTAACCGTGGCTGTCAGCGGTCAATTGGGGGGTGGGGAAAGTCATTGGTGCTCGGCTCTGGCGGCCGCAGGCGCCCAGATCGGTGCCTCCTTGGCTTTGGGAGCGACGACCGGCTGGATCATGGACTGGGCCATCCATCGGCTGAAAAACGAATCGGAGATGCTGACCCTGGGCCTGGCTTTGCTGCTTTTGTGCGGCGAGTCGGCCAGCATGCTGAACCTTTCGCCGCTCCTGGCGGGGATGGCCGCCGGGTTCGTCATCGTCAACCGTGACCGCCGGGACGTGCGGGTATTTCGCACGATCAATGCCTTTGAACCGCCGATCCTGGTCCTCTTTTTTACGCTGGCGGGCTGCCATATCGAGCCCGATGCCCTGTTATCCTGCGGATGGTTGGGGCTGGCCTATTTTTTAGCACGGGGGCTGGGCAAACAAATCGGTGCCGGCACCGGAGCCCGAATCGCCGGTGCGCCGCATACCGTCGGCGCCAACATCGGCCTGGCGCTGATTCCCCAGGCCGGCATCGCCATCGGGCTGGTTTTTCTCGTCCAGGGCGATCCCAACCTGGCCATGTTTTCATCCGTGATAACGCCGGTGGTCCTTACCGGCGTGGTGCTGTCCGAACTCATTGGCCCGGCCTGCACCCGCATGGCGGTTGTCCGTGCAGGAGAAAGCCGGCTGTCGGACACCTCGCCTTCCGATCCAGGCCCCGGGATCATGCCGGACAGGGATAAGGCCGGAATCTGGGAGGGACATCGCTTCCCGACAACCACCACCCCCAAAGGTGTGGTGATTTTCGGGGCAGGTCATCCGGAGACGCTGATCGGCCTTGCCCGCCTGGCACTCCTTTTGGCTTATGTCCACCAAGCCAGGCCTTTGGCCGTCAGGGTGCTGGCAGGTGCCGACCCGCCAAGGGATGCCGATCCGCATACCCATGCCAAAAACCTTTTTGCCGTTGCCGCCGGAACGCTAAACCGAATGGGGGGAACCCTTCAGACCCTGACCATCGAGAGCGATACCGTTTCCGACGGCCTGCTTTCGGTGGCGTCCAGAATGGCCACCCGTGCATTGATCCTGGGCTTTCCCCGGGAAACCTCCCAGCGTAAATTCCAGGCCATCCTCGAAAAGGTCGTCGGCCAGGCCGACTGCCCTGTGATCATCGCCAACATCAACCGTCTTCAGCGTGTCGGCCGGATTCTGATCCCCTTTGTCACGGAAAGGGAACTGCATGTCCTGACCACGCTGATCGACGCCCTCACGCTCCTCGGACCGCAAACGGTGACGCTCCTGTGGATGCTGCCCTGCGGTGTTTCACCTCAGGAGGTGGAACTGCATCGGGAAATTCTCCGGGCCTGGACGGAGCGGGTCAACCTGGCCTCGCCGGTGGAGCCGCAGGTGATCGAAACCCGGGCGCGCCTGGAAACCATCCTGGAGGTTTCCGCCGATCAGGATCTGATCGTCATGGCTACCCGAACCGGATATGGTCTTTCGAGAATCTTCTGGGGATCGTTGGCCGAGACCGTATATCGCCACGCCAACAAACCGATGATGATCGTCCACCACCGCAGTTCCGTCACCCGTGTGGAAGGCCCCGGCGGCGAGAAAACACGGCTGGACCGGCGGCACCTGATGTCATGAAATCCGGCGCACTGACATCGCCCGAATCATCCCCCATCAATTAAACACAATTCAGAAATTTTTTCCTTGACAGAGGAATGGTGAGCATTCTATCTTGCATGAACAATAACATTGTTACTCTTAAAACCGAACAAAAAACCTGAAAAACAACTTTTTATATTTAATTCAAATAATTATAAAAATAATTAAAAAGAAACATCATTATACAGGCCTACTAATAGAACAGATGAAGCCCATCCAATGAATTGGTTTATAACATACATAACAAATAGTTATGTTTTGGCGACGTTATAGCCTGAAAAAAGAATTCGGACCAACAATAACAATGTTAGCCCCCCTCAAACCGGAAGTGTACCAGCGGCTGGAGCAGGCCGTCCTGGATATCTTTTCCCATTCCGACTTCCATAAGGCCAATATCCGCGATGTGGCCAACCGGGCGGGCGTCAGCTTCTCCACCATTTACAAACATTACGGATCCAAAGAGCGTCTGGTCTTTGCCTTTGTGGACGTCTGGCTGGGAAAACTGACCGAGCGGATCTACGACCATCTCCAGGGCATCGAAGACCTCAAGGAAAAAATGCGCAAGGTACTCTGGCTTCAGCTGGATTATTACGAGCGCAACCCCGGCCTGGCCCGCATCATCTTCATGACGCTGCCCATGAAGACCTGGATGGCCGATGAAACCTTCAAGCAGAAAAAAATGATTAACATGTACCTGGAGGTCATGCGCAAGGGCCAGAAAGAGGGCCAGTTGAATCCCAACGTACGCGCCGGCGTTCTGCTGGATTTCATGCTGGGCAACGTCCAGCGGGCCTTCACCATGTGGATTTCCAGGGGCCAGCAGGGCAGGTTGACCGACCAGGCCGGCACGCTTTTCGAGATGATCTGGCGCGCCATTTCCAACCCCGAGGCGGATGGCAATTGAGCCGTTGGCGGATTGGAGAGAGCAGGCTTTCAGTCTGAATCGAATGCCGTTCGCCGGGAGGCCGGCAGGACCTTACGGTGAAAAAACCTTTACGATAACTGGTGTTCATCCAGAAATAGGAAAGCATTTCTGGATGAGCACCAACTAATCCGGTTAGCAAAAGGAGCATCAAATGTCTGAACATCCCGATTTGAACAAATGGAAAGAGTTGGCCACCAAGCAGCTCCGGGCCAGGGCCCTGGAAGACCTGGAATGGGACACCCCGGAAGGGATCCGCGTCAAACCGCTGTACACATCCGAAGACGTGGCGGGTATGCCCCACGTCAACACCCTTCCCGGCTTCGCCCCCTATGTTCGCGGTCCCATGGCCACCATGTACGCCGGTCGCCCCTGGACCATTCGGCAATACGCCGGTTTTTCCACGGCCAAGGAATCCAACGCCTTCTACCGTCGCAATCTGGCCGCCGGCCAGAAAGGATTGTCGGTGGCCTTCGACCTGGCTACCCACCGCGGCTACGATTCCGACCATCCCCGGGTCATGGGCGATGTGGGCAAGGCCGGCGTGGCCATCGATTCCATCGAAGACATGAAGGTGCTCTTCGATCAGATCCCCCTGGACAAAATGAGCGTCTCCATGACCATGAACGGGGCCGTGTTGCCCATCATGGCCGGCTACATCGTGGCCGCCGAAGAACAGGGCGTTAAACAGGAACAGCTGGCCGGCACCATTCAAAACGACATTCTCAAAGAGTACCTGACCCGCAACACCTACATCTACCCCCCCGAGCCATCCATGCGCATCGTATCGGACATCATCGCCTATTGTTCCGAAAATATGCCCAAATTCAACACGGTCAGCATCAGCGGCTATCACATGATGGAGGCTGGCGCCAACAGCGTGCTGCAGACAGCCTTTACCCTGGCCGACGGGCTGGAATACGTTCGGGCGGCCATAAAGGCCGGTCTGGAGATCGACGCCTTTGCCCCGCGTCTGAGCTTTTTCTTCGGCGTGGGCATGAACTTCTTCATGGAAATCGCCATGCTTCGGGCGGCCCGCTTCCTGTGGCACGACCTGATCAAGCCGTTCAACCCGAAAAACCCCAAATCCACCATGCTGCGCACCCACGTGCAGACTTCGGGTTGGAGCCTGACCGAACAGGATCCGTACAACAACATCATCCGTACTACTTTGGAGGCCCTGGCCGCGGTACTGGGCGGAACCCAGAGCCTGCACACCAATTCCTTTGACGAAGCGGTGGGCCTGCCCACAGACTTTTCGGCCCGCATTGCCCGCAACACCCAGATCATCATCCAGGAGGAGTCCCAGGTCTGCCACACCGTCGATCCTTTGGGCGGTTCCTATTATATCGAGGCCCTCACCGACGGCATCATCAAGGAGGCTCGCAAAATCATCGACGAGGTGGAGGAGCTTGGCGGCATGGCCAAGGCCATCGAAACCGGTATGCCCAAGCTGCGCGTCGAAGAATCGGCGGCCCGCAAGCAGGCCCGCATCGACCAGGGGCTTGATGTCATCGTGGGCGTTAACAAGTACAAGATCGATGAAAAGACGCCCATGGACGTGCTGGAAGTCTCCGAGCAGGTGCGCGAGGAACAGGTCGCCCGGATCAACCAGCTCAAAGCCGACCGGGACGATGCGGCCGTGCGCAGCGCCCTCAACGGCGTTACCCAGGCGGCCGAATCCGGCGGCAACCTGCTGGCGGCCAGTATCGAGGCCGTACGCGCCCGGGCCACCGTGGGCGAAGTTTCCGACGCTATGGAAAAGGTCTTCGGCCGTTTCGTGGCCACCACCCAGTGCATATCCGGCGTATATGCCTCGGAGTATGCCGAAAGCGAAATTATCGAATCGATCCGCAAAAGGACCGACGATTTCAAGAACAAGGAGGGTCGCCGGCCCCGCATCCTGCTCACCAAGATGGGCCAGGACGGCCATGACCGCGGTATCAAGGTGGTGGCCACCGCCTTTGCCGATCTGGGATTCGACGTGGACATCAGCCCCATGTTCCAGACCCCGGAGGAAGCGGCCAAGATGGCCGTGGAGAACGACGTCCACCTGGTGGGCGCCTCCAGCCTGGCCGCCGGCCACAAGGCCCTGGTGCCTCAGTTGATCGAAGCCCTCAAAAAAGCTGGCGGCGAAGATATCAAGGTCATTGTCGGCGGCGTCATCCCGCCGGGCGACTACGATTTTCTTTACAAAGCCGGCGCCGTGGGCGTATTCGGTCCCGGAACGGCCATCACCGAATCGGCTAACAAGGTGCTCAATGCCCTGGTTGGAGAGGCTGGATAGCTTAATTGTTGGGCCGGTAAAAAGCATACCGGCCATGTCGTTCCCGCGGCAGGAATCGATAATGATCGTACGGGCGAAAAATTTTTCGTCCCTCCCCGTGGGGAATAGCAAAGAGGTCGTAAGCCCTCGCGTCTCCGTTGCCCCCAACCATTTGGCTACGGGGATTCGGGTTTAATCATATTATTTAGAAGCCGGTTACACGAATGGGTGAAACAGACCCCCAATTCTATATCGATGGTGTCCGGTCCGGCAACCGCCGCATCCTGGCCAAAACCATCACCCTGATCGAAAGCGCACATCCCACGCATCGGCAACTGGGGCGCAGCGTCGTGGACGGCCTGCTTCCTTATGCGAGCAAAGCCGCACGCATCGGCATCACCGGCGTCCCCGGTGTCGGCAAAAGCACCTTCATCGAAAGCTTCGGCATGATGCTGGTGGAATCGGGTCATCGGGTGGCGGTGCTGGCGGTGGACCCCTCCAGCACCCGCAGCGGCGGCAGCGTCATGGCCGACAAAACCCGCATGGAGCGGCTGGCGGTGGCACCGGAGGCCTTTATCCGCCCCTCGCCTTCCGGCGGCACCCTGGGCGGCGTGGCCCGCATGACCCGCGAGACGCTATTGGTCTGCGAGGCGGCCGGCTTCGACGTGGTTATCGTGGAAACGGTCGGTGTGGGGCAGTCGGAAACCACCGTGGCCTCCATGGTGGATTTTTTCCTGGTGCTCATGCTGGCCGGCGCCGGGGACGAGCTTCAAGGCATCAAGAAGGGGGTGCTGGAACTGGCCGACGCCGTGGCCATCAACAAGGCCGACGGGGACAACCGTGAAAAAGCCGAAAAGGCCCGACGCTCCTATGAAATGGCCCTGCATCTGCTCAACCCGGCGACCCCGACCTGGTCGCCGCCGGTGCTGACCTGCAGCGCCCTCACATTGGCCGGGGTGGATACCATCTGGGAAACCATCAAGGACTACCGCAGTAAAATGTCTGCCACCGGCGAACTGGAGGAAAAACGCCGCCGACAGGCCCTGGCCTGGATGTGGTCGCGCATCGAGGACGGTCTCAAGGACCGCTTTTTCGACCACCCGGCTGTCGGTGAACGTTTGAGAGAGATCGAGGCCTCCGTTGAGCGGGGCGATCTGTCGCCCACGATGGGGGCCGAGACGCTCCTTTTTTTGCTTGACAAGGACCATTGAGTCTAGAAGATTTAATGTTTATTTTAATATAAGTATTTGTCAGGAAAATTATCTACAACCTTTTGGATATTTTAGAAATATTTAATTTGATGACGGCTGGCGCTGATTTTTCCCAACCCCCCTGCCGGCTAGTCAAAAGTTCTGCACTTTTAGGTGAAAGGAATCTGACATGGGTATTGTGAAGGAAAAAATCGATGATCTCAAGGCGCGCGAGGCGCGTATTCTTGAGATGGGCGGAAAAAAGCTGGTCGCCAAGCACAAAGAAAAAGGCAAGCTGACCGCCCGGGAACGGCTGAACAAGCTGTTCGACAAGGGAACCTTTCGCGAGGTGGACATGTTCGTCAAACACCGCTGCGTGAATTTCGGCATGGAGGATGTCGATATCCCCTCCGACGGCGTCATCACCGGCCACGGCCTGGTGGACGGCCGCCCGGTCTTCGCCTTTGCCCAGGATTTCACCTCCCGGGCGGGCAGCCTGGGCGAAATGCAGGCCAAGAAAATCTGCAAAGTCATGGACATGGCCCTGAAAGCCGGCGTCCCCTTCGTAGGCCTCAACGATTCGGGCGGCGCCCGCATCCAGGAGGGCGTGGACGCGCTGTCCGGCTACGGCCAGATCTTCTACCGCAACTCCCTCGCCTCGGGCGTGATTCCCCAGATTTCGGCCATCATGGGGCCCACGGCCGGCGGTGCGGTCTACTCGCCGGCTATGACCGATTATATCTTCATGGTCAAGAATACCAGCTACATGTTCATCACCGGCCCCGAGGTGATCAAATCGGTCACCGGTGAGGAGATCAACTTCGAGGACCTTGGCGGCGCCATGGCTCATAACGAGAAGAGCGGCGTGGCCCAGTTCGCCTGCGAGAGCGACGAAGACGCCATCAATCAGATCAAGCGCCTGCTGGATTACCTGCCGGCCAACAACATGGAGGAACCGCCCATCGTGGATACGGGCGACGACCCCACCCGCACGGACGAGGCTCTCAACGAAATCATTCCGGACAGCCCCAACCAGTCCTACGACATGCGCGATGTGATCGCTTCCATCGTGGACAACGGCGAATTCTTTGAACCTTTCCAGTACTTCGCCACCAACATCCTGACGGCTTTTGCCCGGCTCAACGGCCGCACCATCGGCATCATCGCCAACCAGCCCAAGGTCATGGCCGGCTGCCTGGACATCAACGCTTCGGACAAGGCCACCCGCTTCATCCGCTTTTGCGATGCCTTCAACATTCCGATGCTCACCATCGCCGACGTGCCCGGCTACCTGCCCGGCAGTCAGCAGGAATGGGGCGGCATCATCCGCCACGGTGCCAAGCTGCTGTGGTGTTACAGCGAAGCCACCGTACCCAAACTGCTGCTGGTAACCCGCAAGGACTACGGCGGCTCCTACCTGGCCATGTGCTCCAAGGATCTGGGTGCCGACTATGCCCTGGCCTGGCCCACGGCCGAGATTGCCGTCATGGGCGCCGCCGGCGCGGCCAACATTATTCACCGCAAGGAGATCAAGGGCGCCGACGATCCCAAGGCCAAGCGTGCCGAGAAGATCGCCGAATACGAGGACCTGTTTTCCAATCCGTACTGTGCGGCCGAGCGGGGCTATATCGATGCGGTTATCGAGCCGGCCGAAACCCGGCCCCGACTCATCGACGCCTTGGAAATCATGTGCAGCAAGCGCGAACTGCGACCGGGGAAAAAGCACGGCAACATCCCCATGTAGCGGCCTTTGCAACCGACAACCGAATCCGAAAAGGGATGATCTATGGAAGCTAATGAAAAAAAACTGGCCGCCGCCCTGGCCGCGGTTTCTGCCTATATTCAGACCGAGGAGGAGGCGCTGGTCATGCCGCCGCCAGAAAAACCTCAGCCCCGCCGTTTTGACCAGGGCAACCTGTGGGCCATGGCCGGCAGGCAGGGCATGATGCAGATGCGCACCCTCATGCAGATGAAAACCTTTAACCGACTCCGCTAAGCCGGTGAAGTCGAAAAAATGGACGAGTTACTAACTTCCAATTTTTAAGAGGAGACCCATACAATGAGTGATCACGATCAAGTCAAAATGACCAGCATGAATTACGATGTTGACCGGCCGAAAGCGGAAAATCCGGTAAAGATCATGGATCTGAGCCTCCGCGACGGCCACCAGAGCCTGTTCGCCACCCGTGGCCGCACCGAGGACATGATCCCCGTGGCCGAACTGATGGACCAGGTGGGCTTCTGGGCTGTGGAAACCTGGGGCGGCGCCACCTTCGACACCATGCACCGTTTTCTCAACGAAGATCCCTGGGAGCGGATCCGAACCCTGAAGCGCTATTTCAAGAAGACCCCCTTCTCCATGCTGCTGCGCGCCCAGAACCTGGTGGGCTACCGCAACTACGCCGACGACGTGGCCAACGCCTTTATGGACCGCGCCTGCGAAAACGGCATGGACATCTTCCGCACCTTCGACGCACTCAACGACTACCGCAACTTCCAAACGGTAGTGCCCAAGATCAAGGAATACGGCAAACACTTCCAGGGTTGCATCTGCTACACCATGACCGAGCCGCGCCTGGGCGGTGAAGTCTACAACCTGGACTACTACGTCAACAAGGCCAAGGATCTGGAGGCCATGGGTGCCGACTCCATCTGCATCAAGGACATGGCCGGCCTGATCGCCCCCTACGACGCCTATGCAATCGTCAAGGCCCTCAAGGCCGCCGTCAAACCGCCCATTCACCTGCACAGCCACTTCACCTCCGGCATGAGCCCCATGAGCCACCTCAAGGCCATCGAGGCCGGCGTGGACATCATCGACACCTGCATGAGCCCCTATGCCTACCGCACCTCCCACGCCGCGGTCGAACCGCTGGTGATGACCCTTCTGGGCACGAACCGGGATACCGGCTTCGACATCAAACTGCTGGCCCGGATCAACGAGATCTTCGAAAAAGAGGTTATGCCCAAGTACAAACATCTGCTCGACGATTCCAAGATGTCCGTCATCGACATCAACGTGCTGCTGCACCAGACTCCGGGCGGGATGCTTTCCAACTTGGTCAACCAGCTGCGCGACATGGACGCTTTGGACAAGATCGACGAAGTTTACAAAGAGCTTCCCAAGGTCCGCAAGGATCTCGGCCAGATCCCACTGGTCACGCCCACCAGCCAGATCGTGGGCATCCAGACCGTCAACAACGTGCTCTTCGACACCCCGGAGGAGCGCTACAAGATGATCACCGGTCAGGTCAAGGACCTGTGCTACGGCCTGTACGGCAAGACCGCCGTGCCCATCAACGATGAAGTGCAGAAAAAAGCCCTCAAAGGCTACGACCGCGGCGAGGAGCCCATCACCTGCCGTCCGGCCGAGGTGTTGGAGCCGGAGCTGGAAAAGGCCAAGGAGGAGATCGGGGACCTGGCCGTGGATATGGACGACTTGGTCACCTATGCGATGTTTCCCGTTACCGGCAAGAAATTCCTGCAGTGGAAGTACGGTAAGGAAGAACCGCCCGAGTCCGTGAAACCCATTACCCTGGAGCAGGTCAAGAAGAAGGACGAACTGATCAAGAAGGCCAAGGCCGGCGAACTGGTGGAGAAGAAGAAGGACGCTCCGGCCAAGAGCGAAAACGCCCGCACCTTCAACGTTTTTGTGGACAACGAGTACTTCGAGGTGGGCGTCGATGAAGTCGGCGGCAGCCCGATCCTGAAGTATGCCCAGCAGATTCAGCTTTCCGGCGGTGCCCCTGCAGCGGCCCCGGCCGCACCCGCGCCCGCTGCTGCACCGGCCGCACCCGCGGCCCCGGCAGCTCCGGCAGCCGCACCGGCAGAGAAGAAGGCCGCCGCACCGGCACCGGCGCCCGCTGCAGACGCCGAAGGCACCCCGCTGTCCGCGCCCATGCCCGGCATGATCGTCAAGTACGAGAAGAATGTGGGCGACTCGGTCAACGAAGGCGAGACCGTCGTCATCCTGGAAGCCATGAAGATGGAAAACGCCCTGGCCGCACCGGCTTCGGGTACCGTCAAGGCCATCAACTTTTCGTCGGGCGATTCCGTGGGCAAGGGCGACGTGCTCTGCGTGATCGGATAAAAATTTTCCGGGTAGCATTTAGCATTGGAAAGCCCCTCTATCCCATGGGAAGAGCTGGCCATGGGGTAGAGGGGCAATTGGAAATTTCATATCAATTTTAACGAAGCGAACAAATCAGCATCTGAAATAAATAACAGTTATGGACGAACGCTAAAAAATAAGCATGGTCGTCGGCCCCGGCAGACAACCATGCTTATTTTTTTGCGACCTTTCGAGTCCGACGAATGAGTGTTTATCCATAAATAGGCAAATTTGGTCGAGATCAAGGCTTTCGAAAAATTTTACCGGAGGTATATGGTTGATATTCCGAGGATAAAATTTTTCGTTTAACGCAAATATCGGGCAAACTGGCCATTTATGGATGGGCACGAACCAACAATCAAAGGAGAGAAGAGGTCCTCCCATGAAAATCCATGAGTACCAAGCCAAAGAACTGTTCCGCAAAAACGGCGTCGCCGTTCCCGACGGCAGCGTTGCCTTTACCGTCGACGAAGCCAAGTCGGTAGCCGAAAAACTGGGTGCCTATCCGGTGGTGGTCAAGGCCCAGATCCACGCCGGCGGTCGCGGGCTGGGCGGCGGCGTTAAGGTGGCGAAAAACGAACAGGAATTCGACGAATACACCAACAGCATCCTGGGCATGAACCTGGTGACCAAGCAGACCGGCCCCGGCGGCAAACGGGTCAAGAAACTGCTCATCGAGCAGGGACTCAACATTGCCAAGGAACTCTACCTCTCCATCCTGCCGGACCGCGCCACGGCCAAGATGATCATCATGGCCTCCGAGGCCGGCGGCATGGATATCGAGGATGTCGCCGAAAAGACTCCGGAGAAGATTATCAAGGTATACGTCGATCCCAACGTAGGAATCCAGGGCTACCACCTGCGGGCAGCGTCCTTCGGGCTCAACATGCCGGCGGCATGCATGAAGCCGTTCACCGTGCTGTTGAAGAACCTGTTCAACCTGGCCGTCAACTACGACTGCTCGCTGGTGGAGATCAATCCGCTGATCATCACCGCCGAAAACGACGTCATCGCCCTGGACGCCAAGATGGACTTCGACGACAACGCCTTGTATCGCCACCCGGATGTAAAGGAATACCGCGATCTGGATGAAGAGGACCCCACCGAGGTGGAGGCCGGAGGCTTTGGCCTGAACTACATTCACCTGGGCGAAGGCGGGAACGTGGGAAACATGGTCAACGGCGCCGGTCTGGCCATGGCCACCATGGACTGCATCAAGTACGCCGGCGGCAAGCCGGTCAACTTTCTCGACGTAGGCGGCGGCGCCAGCGCCGAGCAGATCGAAAACGGCTTTCGTATTCTGCAGAGCGACGAGAACGTCAAGGCGATCCTGATCAACATCTTCGGCGGCATTTTGCGCTGTGACCGGCTGGCCAACGGCGTTGTCCAGGCTGCCGAAAAGGTGGGCATGCGCGTGCCGGTGATCATCCGCATGGAAGGCACCAACCTGGAAGAGGGGCGCAAAATCCTGGCGGAATCAGGCCTGGATCTGATCAATGCCAAGGACCTCAAGGACGCCGCCGAGAAATTGCAGGAAGCCATCCAGTAGTAAACTCGGAATCTCGGACGGCTTTGCAAAAAGCGCCGAGATCAAGGCTTGCGATTCCTGAGGAATGAGGCGTATTCAACATACGTCCCAATGACGAAGGATGAGCGTAACGCAGATATCGGGCTTTTTACAAAGCCGTCAAACCAGCGAGGATTGAATCGTGAGCATTTTAGTCAATAAAGAGACCAAATTGTTGGTGCAGGGGATTACCGGAAAAGAAGGCCAGTTCCATGCCCGCGCATGCGTAGAATACGGCACCCAGGTGGTGGCCGGCGTTACCCCCGGCAAAGGGGGGCAGAAGATGGACGAGGTCCCTGTATTCAATACGGTGGCCGATGCCGTCAAAACCACCGGCGCCGATGCCAGCATGATTTTCGTGCCCCCGCCCTTTGCCGCTGACGCCATCATGGAGGCGGCCGATGCCGAGGTTCCCCTGATCGTCTGCATCACCGAGGGAATTCCGGTGATGGACATGATGCGGGTGAAAAACTATCTCAAGGACAAACCGGTGCGCCTGATCGGGCCCAACTGTCCCGGGATCATCACCCCCGGCGAGTGCAAGATCGGCATCATGCCCGGCCCGATCCATGTACCCGGCAAAATCGGCGTCGTCTCCCGCTCGGGCACCCTGACCTACGAAGCCGTGCATGCCCTGACCCTCGCCGGTCTGGGTCAGACCACCTGCATCGGCATCGGCGGCGACCCGGTCAACGGGACCAACTTCATCGATTGCCTGGAGCGCTTCCAGGCTGACGCGGCCACCGAAGGGGTCGTCATGATCGGCGAGATCGGCGGCGATGCCGAGGAAAAAGCCGCCGAGTTCATCAAGGCTAACGTCACCAAACCGGTGGTAGGTTTCATCGCCGGTCTCACGGCGCCTCCGGGGCGGCGCATGGGCCATGCCGGCGCTATCATCAGTGGCAGCAGCGGCACCGGCCAGAGCAAGGTTGCGGCCATGAAGGCCAACGGGATCAACGTCTGCGAGAACCTGGCGTATTTAAAGGATGTGTGTTCCGAAACGTTTAAATGATAAACAGCCATAAACGGCATGTTCCACTCTTTCTGGTTACAATTGGATTGACACTTTTCTATGCGGACGGTCTTTATGGACCGTCCGTTTTTTTAGAAGGTTGAACTAATTTTGACCAGATGGTAATTGATCGATTCTGAAATCTGAAATCCGACATCGGTCCTCCGACCTCAGTCATCTGGAAAGGACAATCCATGCACGAAATGGGCATTGCCATGGAGATCGTGGATATTGCCAAGGCCTCCATACCGCAGGATATGCAAGGCGCTAAGGTCCAGCGGGTCAACCTCCAGGTGGGCAAGTTGTCGGCCATCGTAAGCGAAAGCCTGCGCTTCTGCTTCGACCTGGTGACCAAGGATACCCCCCTGGAAGGCGCCGAACTATCCATTGAGGAGCTGCCAGTGGTGGCCCGCTGCAAGGACTGCAACACCCAGTGGACCGTGACCGAAGCGGTGTTTACCTGTAAAAAATGCCAGAGCGGCAATATCGATATACTATCCGGCAGGGAGTTGGACATTACCTCCATCGAAATCGAAGACGAGGATTAATCATGTGGTTTTTTGCCAATCGCATCCCCAAACGGTATCATCGCGACCATAGTCATCACCACCACGGTCCCCACGACCATCATCACCACCACGATCACAATGTGGAAACCCGCAAATCGGGAACCCGAGAGATCAAGGTGGTCCGGCGGGTGCTGGACGCCAACGACATCATGGCCGACCGCATGCGCTCCCATTTCGCCGCGCACAAGGTCTTCGTGCTCAATATGATGAGTTCGCCGGGCTCCGGTAAAACCACCACCTTGCAGAAAACCCTGGCCCGCATCATGCCGGACCTGCGCTGCGCAGTCATCGTTGGGGACATCTGCACCACCAATGATGCCGACCGCCTGGCCGAATCCGGTGCCCCGGTGATCCAGATCAATACCGACGAGTTCGGCGGCGACTGCCACCTGGCCGCCCATGTGGTGGAAAAGGCCGTGGCCGACCTGGATCTGGATGCCATTGACCTGCTCATCGTGGAGAACATCGGCAACCTGGTCTGCCCGGCCGAGTTCGACATCGGCGAGGACAAACGCGTGGTGGTTCTTTCCGTCACCGAAGGAGAAGACAAACCCGCCAAGTATCCCCTGATGTTCCGCGAATGCGACGCCACCCTGCTCAACAAAATCGACTTGCTCCCTTATCTGGATTTCGACATGGAACTGGCCAGAAAAACCATCGGCCAGATTCACCCCGGCATGCCCATCTTCGACATTTCCTCCAAGACCGAAGAGGGGCTTGAGGCCTGGATCAAATGGCTGGTAGAGCAAGTGAAAGCGAAAATCAATTCTGCAACGGAACAATAAATCCTACAGGACAATAAATTATCATAACGACCCCATGGCGTAACAATGATGGGAGAACATTTTGATTTGGAAAAGGGTCCTGCCGCTCAACCCGGCAGGCTCCTTTATTTTGAGAGTATAGCCTGTTCAAACGTTGTCCGGCAGGTTGTTCGACCATAAGAAACAACCGCTCCCGTGTCTCTCCCGGAATGAAGGAACCTGCCACCGAATTCTGGAATCATCTTCCAGCTCAATGGGGGAGTCAGGCTCGGCATGATCCAGGAACATCGCCCCTTGCCCTTTTCGATTTTTATCTTAACTTCCACGATGTGGTACTTGAAACCCCGATCTTTTCATCATGACCGATAGTATTGGAGTAGACCATGTCAAAAGATAAACTTTTCCAACCCTTTCAGATCAAAAATCATACCCTGAAAAACCGAATTGGCGTGGCGCCGATGACCCGAATGTCCGGCGACGAGACCAGCATCCCAAGAAAAGATGTACTGGATTTTCTGGTTCGCCGGGCCGAAAACGGGGCCGGGCTCGTGTATACCGAAGCGCTGGTCACCGATTACGAAAGTGCCCAAGGGTATCCCGGACAGGCAAGGATAGCCACCCAGCCCCAGATCGATGCCTGGAAGTCGGTGGTCCGGAAAATCCAGGACGCCGGTTCCAAAGCCATTATCCAACTTTTCCACTGCGGCCGGATGGCCTGGCCTGAAATCAATCCGGCGAAGCGATCCATTGCCCCCAGCGCCATTGCTCCCAAACAGGACAATCCCCTCACGCAAAGCCCGTACCCGCTTCCCGAAGCAATGAGTCAATTCGATATTAACCACGTCATCAACGGGTTTGTCCAGAGTGTAAAGGGAGCGGTTGAGGCCGGCTTTGACGGCATTGAAATCCATGGCGCCCACGGCTACCTGATCAGCCAGTTTCTCTCCTCTTACAGCAACCAGCGGACAGACGGGTATGGCGGATCGGTTGCCAACCGATTCCGGTTTGCCAGGGAAGTGATCAGGGCCGTCAAGGAGAATATCCCCGACGACCGAATGCTGCTATTCCGCATTTCCAACTGGGCGATTGCCGACATGGAAGTGTCCCTGTTTGCGGATCGGGAAGAATGGCAGGAATGCATCCACCTGCTGGACGAAGAACCCATCGATGCGATTTCGGTATCGACCTATAATTTCAAGACCCCCGCCTTTGGTACGGACAAGAATATGGCCCAGCTCACCAGGGAAGTGACAAAACTGCCGCTTCTGATCTGCGGCAAAATTTTTGACCGCCAAACGGCAGATGCCGCCCTCGAAGACGCCGACATCGCCCTATCGGGAAAATCCATGCTGCTCAATCCCGATTTTGTGGAGGACCTTCGTCTGGGCAAAGAACTGAAGGTGTACTCCTCCGAAGCAGCGAATATTGCCTACACCCAGGAGCCGCTGCCGTAGCAATCAAAGACCGCTCAAGAGCTGGCCGGCGGGACACTCGACAATAAAGCTGAGCGGCAGCTCATGTTTCTCTCCCGCGGATAATGCAGCCTGCCACTTGATTTTGGATTCATCGTCCAGCGTGGCACCAGTCTTTTCGTCCTTGAACGACGGCGTGATCGCCTTTACCGAAATCTCCTTGTCCTGGGCAATGGGGAGCTGGTCGAAGACATCGATTTCGATATCTTTTTTACGGTTGTTGGTAATGCGAATCTGGTAGTCGAACTGCTCGCTGACGCGCTTGGGCATAAGGCCCTGGTTTTTATTGAAGCGCTTTAAAAATCGATGTTCAATGGCGACGCCTTCGTCGGCGCCGAGGGACACCTCCATATCCTGGCCCGGCATGACCAGAGAAAGCGCCGATACCGAAACAAACGCATCGTCGAAGAAAATATTGGCCTTGCCCGGCAGGAGGGGAAAATCCGAATCGTTTTCGATCTTCGCCGTCAGATAGGCAAACTCTGACAATTTGGGTACTGTCGCATAGTGAGACGAAGCCGGGAACTCACGGCGCAGAATGGACACCCGGGTATCTAAACCCAAATCAGGCGAACTGCCCCTCCCGCCAGAAAGGCGACATCTGGCGCAGCCGCTCGATGATGGGGGGCATCTTGTCGATGATGAAGTCGATTTCTTCTTCGGTGTTGTAAATGCTCAGGGAAAAGCGGATGGAGCCGTGGGCCGCAGTGAAGGGCACCCCCATGGCCCGCAGCACGTGGGAAGGCTCCAGGGAACCGGAAGTACAGGCCGATCCGGATGAGGCACAGATGCCGTGCTGGTCCATGAGCAGCAAAATGGCCTCGCCCTCGATATATTCGAAGGCGATGCTGGTGGTGTTGGGCAGGCGGTTTTCCGGATCGCCGTTGACCATGCTGGCCGGCACCCGCTTGAGCAGTTCGCTTTCCAGCTTGTCGCGAAAGGCCCGCACGCGGCTGTTTTCCTCATCCATCCATTCGGTGGCCAGTTGGGCGGCACGACCCAGCCCGATGATGGAGGCGGAATTCTCGGTTCCGGCCCGGCGGCCTCCCTCCTGATGCCCGCCCATGAGAAACGGAGCGAACTTGGTGCCCTTGCGCACGTAGAGCGCACCGATACCCTTGGGGGCATGCAGTTTGTGCCCGGAAAGGGACAGCATATCAATGGCCGAATCGCCCATGTCGATGGGGACCTTTCCCACCGCCTGGACCGCATCGGTGTGAAAGACGATGCCCCGCTGGCGCACCTTGCGGGCGATCTCCTCGACGGGAAAAATCGTTCCGGTCTCGTTGTTGGCCCACATGACGCTGACGATGGCCGTGTCGTCGGAAAGACGGTCATAGAGAAAATCCAGGTCCAGGCGACCCTGGCGATCCACCGGCACAAAGGTCGTTCGGTAGCCGATTTTTCCAAGATGCTCGACCAGGTTCTTCACCGCCGGATGCTCCACCCGGGTGGTGATGATGTGGCGCTTGTCCGGGTTGGACTGCAGGGCCGCATGAATGGCGGTGCTGTCACTCTCCGTACCGCAGCTCGTGAAAACGATCTCTTCGGGCAAAGCCCCCAGCAGGCTGGCCACCTGCTCGCGGGCCGTCTTGAGTTTGGCGCCCACGCTGCCGCCGAAGGCATGCATGCTGGAGGGATTGCCATAAAAATCGGAAAAATAAGGCGTCATCGCCTCGACCACCTCGGGTGCGACCCGGGTGGTGGCATTGTTGTCAACATAGACGGTTTCCATCGGCTACACCTCCTCGACGACCAGTTCCTGGGAGACCAGTTCCTTGAGCTTGGATTCCACGTAATGCTTCAGGGTGATCTCGGATTTGCTGCACGAGGCACAGGTACCCCGCAGTTTGACCAGCACACGGTTGCCGTCCACGTCCACCAGCTCGATATCGCCGCCGTCCTGGTTCAGGGCCGGTTTGATCTCCCGATCCAGGGTGGCATCGATCATCTTGATCTTCTGGATGTTGGTCAGCGCTTCCGGTTTTTTTGCCGCTTTGGGCGTGTTTCCCAGCACATCGTCGATGATGAACTGGATTTTATCGTGGCAGTGGCCGCATCCGCCGCCGGCCTTGACGTAATCGGTCACTTCGTCGATGGTTACCAGCCCGTTCTCCTTCACGGCCCGCTCGATCTGTTTGTCGGTCACCCCGAAACACTCGCAGACGATTTCGCCATCGATCTTCTTCTCCGCTTCCCCGCGGTAGTAAGCGATGGCCTTTTCCATGGCGTCCCGGCCCATGACCGAGCAGTGCATCTTTTCCTTGGGCAGGCCGCCCAGATAGTCGGCGATGTCCTCATTGGTCACCTTGGCGGCCTCATCCAGGGTGAGCCCCTTGATCATCTCGGTCAGGGCCGACGAGGAGGCGATGGCGCTGGCGCATCCGAAGGTCTGAAATTTGGCGTCGGCGATGCGCTCGTTTTCATCCAGCTTGAAGGTCAGTTTAAGGGCGTCGCCGCAGGCCAGGGAGCCAACCTCGCCGATCCCATCGAAATCGTCGATGAATCCCACGTTCCTCGGGTTGAGAAAATGATCCTTGGTTTTATCCGTATAATCCCACATGGTGTCCTCCTGAAAAGAGGGTGTTGTCAATTCGGTTTTAGCGAAAAGCCGCACCTGTTCGTTATGCTTGGTTTATCATAAGCATGATCCGGCAAAAAAAAAGTCGTGACCCTTCGCTTTTTCTATGCCAAAATTAAAGTTAATGGTTTCGCGGAAAGTACCAAACTCGTCATGCCGGACTTGATCCGACATCCAGAACGTATTGAAATAAATGGATTCCCACCTTCGCGAGAATGACACGTCTGGTCGGTTTTTGCGAGACTGTCAAGTTTTCCCGAAAAACTGACTTTTCTATTTTTTTCGTACCCGTTCATGGGGTTGAAATGCCCAATGTGCTGCAACTGCCTGACCCGTAAGCGTTCACAGGGTGCCGCAGATGTGAGGCGCCGGGCACGCCGACGGTTTGGTCAACCTTCAAGTTCCCGGGAACAAAATAGATGCGGTACCCTGTGAACGCTTACTTTTTTTCTTTTCAGCCCTGCTTTTGTGATCGCAATCAGAGGAGGCCCCCATGAACCTTAGAAAATCCGTCTTTTCCGGAAGCTGGTATCCGGCCGACGCCCGGGCCTGCGAAGACCAGATCAAGGATTTCCTCGAAGAGGGGAAAGACCGATCGACGAGCCTGCCCGGTCCGGTCGGCGGCATCGTTCCCCATGCCGGCTGGTACTTTTCCGGAAGCATTGCCTGCAATGTGATCCACCAGGTGGCCAAAGCCACAACCCCCGATGTGGTAGTCGTGTTCGGCATGCATATGCATTCCAGTTCCCCGCGCGTCATCATGCCTGAAGGGGAATGGGAGACCCCATTCGGCCCCCTGGCCGTGGAAACTGCGCTGGCCGATGAAATCACCCGTCAATACGACTTTCAGTTGGAAAGCCCCACCCGCTTCAACCAGGACAACACCATCGAACTGCAGATGCCCTTCATCCGCTACTTTTTCAAAGATGTGAAGGTGGTGGCCATGGGCGTGCCGCCCACCCAGGAAACCCTGGCGCTGGCCGAATCGGTCGTGGAAATCTCCAGAAACCTGAACTTGAGCATTGCCGTCATCGGCTCAACAGACCTGACCCATTACGGGCCCAACTACGGATTCACATCCAAGGGACATGGCGCCAAAGCGGTGGATTGGGTCCGCAATGAAAACGACAGGAGCGTCATCGACGCCATGATTCGCATGGATGCCCAGGCGGTTCTGCGGGAAGGGCAGAAAAAGAGCAATGCCTGCTGCTGCGGAGCTGCGGCGGCAGCCATCACCGCGGGCAGAGCCCTGGGTGCCGAAAAGGCCGAGGAACTGATCTACGCCACCAGCTATGACAAGAGTCCGGGGGATAGTTTTGTGGGGTATGTGGGGATATTGTTTTAATTCAACACTGATTTTGTAACTCAACCAACCGTTCGCTCGAAGCAACCGGATATTTCTCCGGATTTCTCAATTTCTTGGTTTTATCGTCCAATCGGTTGAAATTATCCGCGAATCGCTGGCGAATCTGTTCCAATGTGGGCCTCGGACCAACCGACCGTCCATTTTCCATCGCCGGTAAAAGCAATGGAACCGCGTCCTCCATCGATTCTTCGCGCAGGCCGATGATATCCACCTGAAAACAGCGATCTTCTGCCATTTTACGAAAGACCTGTTTTTCCCCGGCCAGGGTCACCTTGCCCGCGCTGGTCTTGCGCACATTCCGGTCCCCCATTCTCACCATTTTGTAAACCATGTCCAGGTAGGGGGCATCGGACGAGACGCCCATGCGCGTTCCCACACCGAAAGCATCGATGCGGGCACCTTCGGCAATCAGGCGCTCCAGTTCGTATTCGTCGAATCCGCTGCTGGCGAAAATCTTCACCTCCGGCAGGCCGGCTTCGTCCAGAATGCTTCTGACCTGTCGGCTGAGGGCCACCATGTCCCCGCTGTCCAGGCGAACCCCCGTCAACGCCTGTCCTTTTTGCTTCATGCGCTTACCCACCGCGGCGGCCTTTTCGGCTCCGGCGATGGTATCATAGGTATCGATGAGAAAAACGGCCGCTTTTGGAAACAGCTCGGCGTAGGCTTCGAAGGCCTCGGTTTCAGATTCGAAAGCGGTGACGAAGCTGTGGGCCATGGTACCCGAGGTCGGGATACCCCAGATCTTGCCGGCCAGCACATTGCTGGTACTCGCAAACCCGGCGATGTAACTGGACCGGGCCACGGTCATGCCGGCATGGATGCCCTGGGTCCGGCGCAGGGAGAAATCGATGAGGGGCCGGCCGGCGGCGGCATGAACACACCGCGATGCCTTGGTGGCCAGCATACTGGCCACGCCCACGGTATTGATCAAAAAAGTTTCCAGGAGTTGGGCTTCGATCAGGGGCGCCGACACCTCCAGCACCGGCTCATCGGCGAAAAAAATCTCCCCTTCGGCCATGGCCCGAACATCGCCTGTGAAACGCAGCGTCGCCAGGTGGGCCAGAAATTCGCGCTTGAAAAGTCCGGTTTGCGTCAACCATTCGATCTCACGATCACTGAATTGAAAGCGGGTCAGGGCATCCACGACAGCCTGGAGGCCACAGGCCACGAAGTAGCTCCGCTTGGGGTGGTCGCGGACAAACAAGGAAAAGGTGGCCGTCTCGTCCAGCCCCCGGTCGAAATAGCCGGCGGCCATGGTCAATTCATAGAGATCGGTAAACAGGGGGCCGGGAAATTCGGAGAAACTCATTGGATACGGGCTCCATACAAACGCTCCATCCGCTGCAGCGCAAATCGGTGCGCCTCGTCGTCAAAATCGGCTACCCCGGCGGAAGGCACCGTGGTATGGTAGTCCCGGTTGGCCAGCCCGCCGACGGTATCCATCACGCAGATCGAGGTGCAGACCCCCACCACTTCCACCTCTTCGGGTCCGAATGCGGCCAGGATTTTCTCCAGGTCGGTTCCATAAAAGCCGCTGTAGCGGGTTTTGGGCAGCACATGCTCCCCATCGTTGGGCGTCAGTTCGTCGATGATGCAGCTGCCCCAGGTGCCGGCCACGCAGTGTTTGGGGAACTTCTCGAACTCGAGGTCATCCTCCGAATGGGCGTCCTGAAGGAAAATCACCAGACTGCCCGCCTGCCGATGGGCTTCCAATCGCCGGCGCACAAAAGGAACGATATCCCGAGCGGCCTGCCCGCTGTACAATGCCCCTTTTTCGTCGATAAAGTCGTTAAGCATATCGACGACGATCAATGCCGATTTGACCATGTAGATCCGCCTTTCCGGGCCCGTTGCGGCCCGACGTGATAAACCCACCATAATCCTGAAACATTCGTTTGTAAACATCAGGATTATTTATGAATCATCAAAAAGACCGGACCGGCCGACAGAAGGAGCGTTCTGACGATTGATTAACTCACGCTCGGCTGGTAATAGACGTCGAATGATGGAACCCCCGGCTTGCGGATTCTGTAACGGGTCGAGAATACGCCAACAATCCAAGATAACGCGGATACCGAAAAAATTGAGTTGTCGGAAATTTTGCTCAATCTTGCTGACAGGGTCCGTTAACAGCCCTAAGGCTTCAAGGATATACGTGAACCCATGTCCATAACCCTTTTCCTGATCACCTATGTCGGCATCGCATTAGGCAAGGTCCCGGGGCTGGCTATCGACCGGGTGGGCATTGCCCTGCTGGGTGCCATCGCCATGGTCGGATTCGGTGTGCTGTCCACCCAGGACGCACTCCAGGCCATCGACCTGCCCACGATCCTGCTGCTTTACTCGCTGATGATCATCTCCGCCCAGCTGCGTCTCGGCGGATTCTACACCTGGTCGGCTTCGCGGATTTTGCCGCTGTTGACGCGACCCAAGCGGTTTTTATCGGCTCTGATGGCAGTCAGCGCCGTTTTGTCCGCCCTTCTGGCAAACGATATCGTCTGCTTCGCGTTCACCCCCGTGCTGACGGTCGCCCTGATCAGATCGGGCATGAACCCCCTGCCTTTTCTGTTGGGCTTGGCGATCTCCAGCAACATCGGCTCGGCGGCCACCATTATCGGCAACCCGCAGAACATGCTCATCGGGCAGGTCGGCCAGCTGGAATTCGGCCGATTCATCGCCTGGTGCACACCACCTGCACTGATCTCGCTGACGGGCGGATACCTGATGCTGCTCTGGCTTTGTCGGGATAAAATGACCATTGGGAAAACGCAACCCGTCAAGGCCGATCAAAACGCCTGGCCTGACTTCAATGCCTGGCAAAGCGCCAAAGGCATCGGCGCCGTGGTGCTTCTCGTGTTCCTTTTCTTCACGCCGGTCCCCCGCGAAGTGTCTGCCATTGCCATCGCCGGCATCCTGCTTTGCAGTCGCAAGATGAAAACCCGGGACATCCTGGGACTGGTGGACTGGCACCTGATCACCCTGTTCTGTGCGCTCTTCATCGTCATTCACGGCCTCGTGCATGCATACGATCTGCGCATCGTGGTGGATCGGCTCACCGGATGGGGAGTGAATCTTGGCAACAGTGCCACGTTGACCGGCCTGACGGCCGTGCTGAGCAATCTCTTCAGCAATGTGCCCGCCGTCATGCTGCTGGTTCCTTTCATGGATCCGATCGATCCACGACAGTGGTATACGCTGGCACTTGCCAGTACCTTTGCCGGCAACCTCTTCGTGCTGGGCAGTATTGCCAATCTCATCGTCATCGAACAGGCATCCCGCCTGGGCGTCCGCATCTCTTTCAAGGACCATGCGCGGGTGGGCGTGCCGGTGACCCTGGTATCATTGATCGTTCTGGTTGGTTGGGGTATAATTTGACAGGTTTGTCCAACGCAGGGCGGCGCCGGGTTCCGGGATTAACCGCATCCAAAACCGCAAACGGAAAGCTCTTTGGAGAAAGGAGATCGAAGCCATGAAATACATCGTCTATCTGCTGGGATTGTTGTGGATCGCCGCCGGCACCGCTGCCATCCTCTACACCGAGGACTACAAGGCCTTCCTTAAAGGCGCTATGGAGAAGCTGGACCGTTGGGTACTGGCTCTGATTCCGGCCGTTTTCGGCCTGCTTTTGCTGGTTGCCGCCTCTTCGACCACCCACGCCTGGTTTATCGGAGTGATCGGCGTACTCGGCATTGCCAAGGGGGTGCTGATCTACTTCAATCCCGCCGGACTGTTCGAAATTAGCAGAGACTGGCTTTATGGGCTGTCCGACCTGGGATATCGGTTGATGGGCATTATCGCCCTAGTGTTGGGGACCGTGGTGATCTCCTGGATTCAATAAGAGCGACTTCGTAAAAATCCCAATATCGGCGTTACGCTTCGTCCCTCGTCACTGCGGAGTATCGCCCAATACACCTCATTCCTCGGGACTCGCAAGCCTTGATCTCGAAATTTTTACGAAGCCGCTGGGGATCTGAAGCCTTCCGCCTACTGTAAAATTATGAGCACGATAAAAATATCGGGCAGGATTGCCATTTGTGGGTGGGCTTTTGCCGGTATAATGATCGTTGCCCTGCCCCTGTTGGGCATTGTGATTACAGGCAGGGACGCCGCCCTCTACCTGGAATTTCCGCCCACCACCCGCTATGTGCAGCATGCCGGGTTTTCCTGGGGTTGGTTCGCCTTTTTCACCCTGGCCGATTTGCTGCTGATGGGCGGGCTGCTGTGGGCGGTTTGCTCCGGTCGGAAGAGAAAAAAGGTTCTTGCCCCGCCGACTCCTGCCAGAAAACCTTTTCCCTGGTGGGGCTGGACCGGACTGGCGCTGTGCCTGCTGTCGTGGCTATTGGCCTGGCAGCGCTTCACCTGGTTCTGGCTGTTTCAGCCGCACACCTTTATGCCCATCTGGGCCGGCTTCATCCTGGCGGTCAACGCCCTCGCCGTCAAACGCAGCGGAAGCTGCCTGCTGTTGCGCCGGCCGCTGGGTTTTGTGCTTCTCTTTCCTACCAGCGCCGCCTTCTGGTGGGTTTTCGAATTTTTCAACCGGTTGGTGCAGAACTGGTACTACACCGGCATCGAAGGCATGGGGTCTGTCCAGTACAGCTATTTTTCCAGCCTGGCTTTCGCCACGGTGCTGCCCGGCGTGCTCAGCATGGTTGACCTATTGCTCACGTTCCCCGCGCTCGGCCACGGTCTGGCCCGCTGCCGGCCAATCCGGCTCCCTGCGGTCCCCTGGATTGCGCCGGTTCTCCTCGCATTCGCCGGCGCGGGTCTGGCTCTCATCGGCATCTTCCCGGATCAGCTTTTCGCCCTGCTTTGGGTTTCCCCCCTGCTGATCGTGCTCTGCCTGCAGCGATTGACCGGCCGCCCCACCCTGCTCCATCCGCTGGGCCATGGCGACTGGCGGCCGCTGGTCGTTCCGGCCCTGGCTGCCCTGACCTGCGGTTTCTTCTGGGAGATGTGGAACTACTCCAGCCTGGCCCGCTGGACCTACTCCATCCCCTACGTCGAACGGTTTTACCTGTTCGAGATGCCGATCCTGGGTTACGGCGGGTATCTTCCCTTCGGCCTGGAATGCCTGCTGGCGGGATCGCTGGTGATCGGCAATCCGTTCGATTCCGTTGGCCGGCATGGATTCTCACATCGGCGGCCATAGGAAATACAAATTTTCATTTCAATACAAATAGGTTAGAAATTTTTTCGACATCAATTGAAATCGCCTGTTGACACCAATTTGATTTTCTGATTGTTTGAATATCAAACTTCTTGATCGCCGAGGTTTATGAACTTCGAACAGGGAGAAAATCTGCATGATTGGACGCTACGGCGACTTGTCGGTGTACAAAACAGTTTTCAAATCAACGGACTTCTATCGCATTATTGCCGCCGGAAGCCTGATCCCGACCGGCTTTCTTTTATCCCGGGTCGATTTTAACATTGATTTTTCAATCGGCCCCGGGCTCGACCTTTCCCTGACCGGTCCTTTGGTGTTCAACCTGCTTCTGATCCTCTCCATCACCATAAACGGCTTTCCTATTATTCTGGACGCCCTTAAAGGACTCATTCGGCACAAGGTCAACGTTGACGAACTGGTCACCATCGCCATCGTGGCCTGCCTCCTCAACGGCAACTTCCTTGAAGCTGCCGTGATCAGTTTCATCATGGTCCTGGGTTCTTTTATCGAGGAGGCGGTCAGCGACAGGGCCAGAGGGGCGATCGAAACCCTCGTCAACACCAATCCCCGGACCGCCATGATCGAAGAAAACGGCCGCATGCAGGTCAAGCCCGTCGATACCATCCAGCCCGGTGAAATTGCCGTCGTCAAAGCCGGCGAGGTCATTCCCGTCGACGGCAGAATTGTAGACGGCTCGGGCTCCATCGACGAGTCGCTGCTCACCGGCGAGTCGCTGCCAGTGTACAAAGGCCCGGGTGACGACCTTTCGGCGGGGACCCTGAACATCGACGGCTATGTCAAACTCGCGGTCAGTCGCACCGGGGAAGACTCGACCATCGGCCGCATCATAGAACTGGTCCAGAACGCGGAAAACAGCCGGATCCAAAGCACCCGAATCGTCGACCGCTTCGCAGGCTACTTTACACCGACGATCCTGCTCATTGCCGCCTTGACCTGGCTGGCCACGCGGGACGTCACCCGCGCCATTGCCGTCTTGGTGGTCGGATGCCCCTGTTCTTTTCTGCTGGCCGGACCGGTGGCCACCGTGGCCGCGGTGGGCCGGGCGGCCAAATCTGGGATTTTGGTCAAAGGCGGCGAATACCTCGAAAAACTTGCCCGGTCCCGTGTCTTTTTTTTCGATAAAACCGGAACCCTGACTGCAGGCAAACCGGTGATCACGGCCATCCGCCCGGCCAATGGATTCACCGAAACCGCCTTGATGGAAACCGCCGCGGCCGTCGAGAGAGGCAGCACCCACCCGATTGCCGTTGCCATTTTGGAAAAAGCTGCAAAAATGGGGCTCAAAGAGAAAACGGCCGACCAAATGACCGTTATTCCCGGAGTTGGCGTCGAGGGCATCGTCGATGGCGAAAGCGTTTCGGTAATTGCCGGTTCGGCCGACCCGAACGATGCCGGAACGATTGTCCAGGTCGTCGTGAACGGTCTGCCGGCGGGTGAAATCGCCCTTCTGGACAGAGCGCGACCGGATGTTTCCAGCGCGTTGGACCAACTCAAGGCACTGGGTGCAACCCACATGGCCGTCCTTTCCGGGGACACGCCCGGCGCCGTGAAACAGGTGGCCGATGATGTTGGCATTACCGAAACCCACTTCCGCCTGAAACCCGAGGATAAAATGGCATTTATCCAACGCACCGATTTCGCCGACACGGTGTTCGTGGGTGATGGCATGAACGACGCGCCTTCCCTCAAGGCTTCGGCGGTAGGCATTGCAATGGGGCAAGGCGGATCGGAAATGGCCCTTTCCACGGCGGATATCGTCCTGATGAAAGACAGGATTTCGCAATTGCCGTTCCTGGTTCGTCTGAGCCGTAAAATGACGCGAACGATCAACGCCAATATCGCCATCAGTCTGGCCATCAACCTGGTTGCCATCTGCCTGGGGGCCATGGGCCTGCTCTCGCCGATCATGGGTGCCGTGGCGCACAACCTCGGGTCGATTCTCGTGGTCATGCTATCTTCGGCCATAGCCTTCACGCGGGAGGATGCCGTCGATCCGGCGCAGCCCTGCCGAATGAATACCTGCCAACATGGAGCCTGACGGATGAAAACGTTATCGGACCTGATTATCGAATTCTACGAAAAGCTCTCGTCCTGGGAGCACTCCGTTGTCGAGGGCAGCGGCATCACCCTGCCCCAGATGCACACCATCGAAATTTTGGGCGTCAACGACGGAATCAGAATGAAAGACCTGGCCGCCAAGATGGGGGTGACTACCGGAACCCTGACCGTAATGATCGACAATCTGGAAAAAAAGAACCTGGTCGAAAGAATCCCAAACCCTGACG
Organism: Desulfosarcina widdelii; assembly: GCF_009688965.1. Taxonomy (GTDB): domain Bacteria; phylum Desulfobacterota; class Desulfobacteria; order Desulfobacterales; family Desulfosarcinaceae; genus Desulfosarcina; species Desulfosarcina widdelii. The sequence continues at coordinate 4,017,326 of NZ_AP021875.1, forward strand.
ACCGGCGCTCCTACGTCATCAAATTAAGTCCCGAGGGCGTCGATCACTATCGACGCCACTCAAACTTCCATCTGGAACTGACCCGCGAGTGCGTATCGAAGTTTTCCGATGAAGAGATCCAGACTTTCAGGTCGCTACTGCAAGAATTTATCAGCCACATTTGACGAGCTCGTAAAAAGCTTTTTGTGCATCCATTTTGCATTTTGTTTGGCATGGGCGCGTTCTTTGATCGGCTGACCGGCCGTCGGACAGACTCGGCGCATAGCAATTTCACCCGTCCAACCACAGCCCACGGTCGATTCCGCCATGTGAAAAGGCAAAAGCCATTTTACCGGCGGCCTGTCAGCGTTTTTTACACCCTGGAAAACCATCGAATCCCTTGCCGTAGCAGTCTTCAGCCTCCAATTTGGCCGGCGGGATCGCAGGGTACGAAATGATACCGGATTCAGACCATAAAACCGCCGGGACAACCCTTACGGGAAGAATCGTTGCTGTACGCGGCAATGTGGTGGACCTCGAATTCCCGGAGGCCCTGCCCTCCATTCATACCCTCATCCATTCGGGGGCCGACGGCGATGTGGGCATCGAAATTACCAGCCACCTCAACGAACGTCAGGTGCGCGGCATCGCCCTCAACGTCCCGGCAGGGCTCTACCGCGACCAGCCGGCCTGGACCGACGGCCTGCCGCTCATGGCTCCCGTGGGCGAAAATCTGTTGGGGAGAATGTTCAATGTTTTCGGGGAACCCATCGACGGCCAACCGACGCCTGTCGGGCTGCATCGCCGTTCGGTGCACCAATCGCCCATCGACCTGGCCCGGCGGGTGACCTCACAGGAGGTCTTTTTCACGGGCATCAAAGCCATCGACCTGCTGGTCCCCCTTGAACGGGGCGGCAAGGCGGGGCTGTTCGGCGGGGCCGGCGTGGGCAAAACCGTGGTAATCACCGAGTTGATTCACAACATGGTCGGCAGGCACAAAGGAATGAGTATTTTCTGCGGAATCGGCGAACGCTGCCGAGAGGGAGAAGAACTCCACCGGGAGATGGCCGCCGCTGGTGTGCTGCCCAACACCGTCATGGTCTTCGGACAGATGAACGAACCACCGGGCGCCCGTTTCCGGGTGGGACACACGGCCCTGACCATGGCGGAATATTTCCGCGACGACCTGGGCCGGGACGTACTGCTGCTAATCGACAACATCTTCCGCTTCATCCAGGCCGGATCGGAACTGTCCGGGCTGTTGGGTCGCCTGCCCTCGCGCATGGGTTATCAGCCCACCATGGCTACCGAACTGGCCGAACTGGAAGAGCGCATCGCCAGCACCCGCCAGGCGGCCATCACTTCCATCCAGGCCGTCTACGTTCCGGCCGACGACCTCACCGACCCGTCGGCAGTTCACACCTTCAGCCATCTTTCCGCCTCCATCGTGCTTTCCCGCAAGCGGGCCAGCGAAGGCTTCTATCCGGCCATCGATCTGCTGCAGTCCCGGTCGATCATGCTGCAGCCACGCATTATCGGCGAACGTCATCACCGGGTGGCCCGCGAGGTGCGCCGCACCCTGGCTACCTATGAGGAACTCAAGGACATCATCGCCATGCTGGGCATCGAGGAGCTTTCCCGCGAGGACCGGCAAACCGTCTATCGGGCGCGACGTTTAGAGCGTTTCCTCACTCAGCCGTTTTTCACCACCACCCAGTTCACCGGCCTGACGGGCAAGCTGGTGGAGGTCGAGGAAACCATCGACGGATGCGAGCGGATCCTCAACGACGAATTTTCCGAGCAGCCCGAAAGCGCCCTGTACATGATCGGCGGCATCGGGGAGGCGGCGCGGTGAAACTCAAGATCCTGCAGCCGCAGTCGGTGTTCATGGACGAAACCGTGGATAAGGTTGTAGCCCAGGGTCCCGAGGGCGCCTTTGGAATCCGGCCCCGGCATCTGGACATGGTCGCGGCCCTTTCCCCCGGCATCCTGGCCTACTGGCCTCCCGGCGGAGAAGAACACTTTCTGGCGGTCAACGGCGGCATCCTGGTCAAGCAGGGGGAAACCGTGCAGGTGGCCACGCGGATGGCGGTACTCGGTAATCTTGGCGACCTGCAAACAGCCGTGCGCCGTTTCGTCACCGATCTGGATGAACGCGAACGGCAAAACCGGGCGGTAGTAGCCCGACTGGAGGCCGACTTCATCCGCCGGTTTGTGGAATTCGGGAAAAATGTCTGACGATCTGTCCAAAAACGAAAAACGCTTCCCGGATGCCGTGGACGCGGTAGAGAAGCGCAAACTTCGGGCCAGGGAGAGAAAAAAGGACCCTGTCTGGTTCGGGTTGGGCATGTTCGGCATGGTGGGATGGGCCATTGCCATTCCCACGGTGCTGGGCATTTTTCTGGGTGTTTGGATCGACCTGCGCTGGCCCGGCCCATGGTCCTGGACCCTCATGCTTCTGGCCGTCGGCCTGTTACTGGGATGCCTGAACGCGGGGTTCTGGGTGAATCGGGAGCGGCGCATGATCGACCGGGAGAGGGAAGAGCCGTGACAACTTCGTCCGTAATTCTTTTTTCAGGAACTTAAAAGAATGGACGTCAATTTAACTTTGTTTGGGCTGGCTTTCTTGTGGGGCGCCTTTCTGGGACTGATCTATTTCGGCGGGTTGTGGCTGACATTGAAGACGGCGCCCGACAAACGGCGGCCGGTCCGCTGGCTGGCGATCAGTTTCGTCGCCCGTCTGACCATGGCCATGTCCGGCTTCTGGATTATACTGCGAATGAATCCAGCAGTCTTTTTCTGCACCCTGGCCGGATTTTTCCTGGTCCGTATCGTTCTGACCCGTATGCTGGGTCGCAAAATCAAAGGTGTTGGCCATGCAGCTCACGCCTGACGATCACATCTGGTGGCAATTCGGCCTGCTGCGGCTCAACAGTACCATTTTGTTCACCTGGGCTGTCATGGGGCTCCTCACAGTCGGCTCCCGGCTGGTCACCCGCCGACTGCAGACCGGCACCCGTGTGCCGCCGGTGCAGCATTTGCTGGAAGTCGTGGTTTTCCTCATCGAACAACAGCTGGACGAAATCTCGCCGCACCGGCCCAAGGGACTGCTTCCCTTTGTGGGGTCCCTGTTTCTTTTTATCGCCATCTGCAACCTGCTGGCCGCGGTGCCCGGATTCGAGCCGCCCACAGGCTCCCTTTCCACTACGGCGGCACTGGCCCTCTGCGTTTTTCTGGCGGTCCCCATCTACGGCATCAACGCCATTGGGATAAAGCGTTATGTAGGCAATTATCTTCGACCGACCCCGTTCATGCTGCCGTTCAACATCATGGGAGAATTCAGCCGGACCCTGGCCCTTTCCGTGCGTCTGTTCGGCAACGTCATGAGCGGCACCATGATCGGTGCCATCCTGCTGATCATCGCCCCGCTGATCGTTCCCATCCTCATGCAGTTGTTGGGACTGTTGACGGGGATGGTGCAGGCCTACATCTTCGCCATCTTGTCAGCAGTCTATATCAGCGCCGGCATGGAGGTAACCGCGCCAACGGAATCAACCTTTACGGAGGGCGGCCATACCCATGGTTAAAACCGGGGCGAAAACGTTTTGTATGATTAAAAACAATTCCACTATCAGGAGGAAAACCATATGGACACACTTGGTTGGGTTGCGGTGGCGTCAATTCTGTCGGCAGGCGTATGCATGGGCATCGGTGCCATCGGACCGGCCCTGGGTGAAGGGCGCGCCCTGGCCCAGGCCCTCGGATCCATCGCCCAGCAGCCGGACGAAACCAGTACCATCACCCGGACCCTGTTCGTGGGCATGGCCATGGTGGAATCAACGGCCATCTACTGCTTCGTGGTGACCATGATACTGATCTTCGCCAATCCGTTCTGGAAGTACTTTCTGTCAACGACCGGAGGATAAACCGTGCTGATCGACTGGTTTACGGTTTTCGCCCAGATCGTTAATTTCCTCATCCTCGTCTGGCTGCTGAACCGTTTTCTCTTCAAGCCGATTCGCGGCGCCATGGCGAAGCGGGAGAAAAAAATGACCGATGCCCTGAACCGCGCACGGCAGGCCGAACAGGAAGCTCAGGCCCGGGCGCTGGCGCTGGAACAGGAGAGGAATGCCTTGGCCGACGCCCGGGAAAGTCTCATGGCCGAGGCCCGGCAGGAAGTGGAAGGATGGCGGGAGACCGCACTGGAACGGGTCAAGGAAGAGGTGGAATCGCTTCGCAAGGCCTGGATGAGCAGCATGTCCCGGGACCGTCAGGCCTTTCTCGACCGGCTCAAGCGGCGTCTGGTGCATCAGGTGGTGCAAATCGGCGAGAAGACCCTGCGAGACCTTTCGGACCAGGATTTAAACCGGCAGGTACTGCGGGTCTTTCTGAAAAAAGTGGCCGACCGCAAAGATGCCCTGAACCACCGGGCCTCCGGCCAGGAATTGGTCGTCCAGTCGGGAATTCCCCTGGACGATGCGGATGACCACCTGCTGCGAAACCGTCTTGCGGCATGGTTCCCGACGGCCACACCCGTCCGCCTGGAGGTGCATCCGGAACTGGGCATGGGGATTGAGCTGGTGATCGGCGACCGCACGGCAGCCTGGCACCTGGCCGACTATCTTAAGGACCTGGAAGCCGAAATCATGGACAATCTTTTTGACGATGCACGGACGAAAACATGAACCAGGAGCACCACAACATGGGCAAAAACGACCTGGACGGTGTGCTGGCCGATGTTGATCGGGCCGTCGAGCGGGGGGTTTCGGGGTTCCTGGCCGACCTGAAAACCGGAGAGGTGGGCCGCGTCCGCTCGGTCGGGCAAGGCATCGCCTGGGTCGAAGGATTAGGGCAGGTGAAATTCGAGGAACTGGTAACCGCAGGATCCGGCGTTGCCGGGATGGTCCTGGATATCCTGTCCGACCGGGTGGGTGTTGTTCTCTTCGGCCCCAGCGAATCGGTGCACGCAGGGGACGAAGTACGCCGCAGCACCCGCGTCCTGGATGTACCCGTGGGAGAAGACCTGATCGGCCGGGTGGTGGATCCCCTGGGGCGCCCCCTGGACGGCCGGGCCACCCCCGAGGGCGCGGTGCGTCGAACCGTACTCCACGACGCCCCTCCGATCATGGACCGTGCGCCGGTGGTCCTACCATTGCAAACCGGCCTTAAAGTGGTGGACGCCCTGATCCCCATCGGTCGGGGGCAGCGGGAACTGATCCTGGGGGATCGCCAGACCGGTAAAACTGCAGTGGCCCTGGATACCATGGTCAACCAGACGGGCAAAGATGTCCTGTGCATTTACTGCTCCATCGGCCAGCGCAGTTCCGGTACGGCCAGGATAATCGAAACCCTGCAGCGCCAGGGGGCCATGGCGTACACCCTTGCCGTCGTGGTGGACGCCGACGCCCCCCCTGGGCTTCAGTATATCGCCCCCTACGCCGCCACGGCCATGGGGGAACATTTTATGGACGCAGGAAAAGACGTTCTCATCGTCTACGACGATCTCACCCGCCATGCCGTGGCCTACCGGCAGCTCAGCCTGCTCCTGCGCCGACCGCCGGGCCGCGAGGCCTTTCCCGGTGACATCTTCTACGTCCACTCCCGGCTGCTGGAGCGCGCCACCCACCTTCGCGAAGAATTGGGCGGCGGTTCGCTTACAGCCCTGCCGATTGCCGAAACCGAAGCCCAGAACATCGCGGCCTACATCCCGACCAACCTGATTTCGATCACCGACGGCCAGATCTACCTCTCCCCGGAACTCTTTCGGAAAGGGATATTGCCGGCGGTGGATGTGGGCAAGTCGGTTTCCCGGGTGGGCGGCAAGGCTCAACTGCCGGCCTATCGCAAGGTGGCCGGAGCGCTGCGCCTCTCCTATACGCAGTTCCAGGAACTGGAGTCCTTTGCCCGCTTCGGCACCCGGCTGGACGACCGCACCCGCCGAACACTGGAGCACGGCCGCCGGGTCCGTGCGGTGCTCCGGCAGAACGAACTGGGCACCATGCCCGCCGGCGAACAGGTCGCCATCCTGTTTGCCGTCTCCCAGGGACTTTTTGACGAAGTGCCCGAGTCGCGCATCGAAGAGGCCGAAGGGGTCGTACTCGATGCGGTGAGGACCGGCATCGCCGACCTGGATGAAATCATGGCCCGGGCCGGGGACGAAGATCCGGTCTGGGAACGGCTGACGCATCTCATCACAAATGCAATCAGCCCGTTCAAGGAGTCACATGCCGACACTGGAGACACTGAACCGCAGGATCCGAACCGCCCATGACCTGCTGGGCGTGGTCAAGACCATGAAAAGTCTGGCCGCCGTCAACATCCGCCAGTTCGAACGGGCGGTGGCCTCCCTGGAACAGTACCGCCATGTGGTGGACATGGGCTGGACCGTGTTTCTTCGTATGGAGCGTCCCACGCTTTTACAACCCAGAAACGAGTCGGATGTCTGTCTGGTAGTGGGTTCGGACCAGGGCATGTGCGGTCCGTTCAACGAATCCCTCTGGCCCTTCGCTCTGGAGCGAGTGGCAGCGGCAGAATCAGACGGCAAACGGCAATGGATCTACTGGAGTGTGGGGGAGAAGGTGGGCGCCATTCTGTCCGATACAGATGTGGTCCATGAAGTCCATTTCGCGGCCCCCGGCAGCCTGAACGCCGTCAACCAGCGAATTCGCGAGCTGATTCTGACCATCGAGCGGTGGCGCTCGGAAAAACGGATGGAAACCTTGTCCATCTGCCACCATGTGCTGGGGGATCGCGGCGGATACAGACCGGTGTTTCAGCGCATCCTGCCGCTGGATCCGGCCTGGGCCGAAGAGCGTCGACGCGCCCCCTGGCCGGGACGCTGCCTGCCCATGCTGGGCGCCTCCCGGGCAACGACATTCGCCCATCTCTTCCGGCAGTACCTGTTCATCTCCCTTTATCGGGCCCTGGCCCAGTCCCTGGCCAGCGAAAATGCGGCCCGGCTTATGGCGATGCAGGCCGCCGAAAAAAACATTTTGGAAACCCTCGACAACCTCCAGGCTCTCTTCCGCGAAGAACGCCAGGCCGCCATCACCAGCGAGCTGCTGGATATCGTTTCCGGGTTTGAAGCCCTGGGCGGCGAGAACATCGCCGGGTAGTCCCTTCAGCGACTGGTTTTTTCTTTTCAACGTCTTGATTCTCTGAGGAATATACTCTAACGTAAAATGTTCGATGTTCGACGATCAAATGGAAAAAAAGGGCTGGACGGAGCCGAGCCATCCTTTCGGGAGTGTATAACGACATCTGTTAATTCGGCATCGCGCTTGCCGCAATCCTCTTTACAACCTGCCGGATATTTTTACAGGGAACAGACGCCCGTTTTTCTGTCGATTACGGCAATGCTCTTAATTCGCATAAAATTCTGTCTTCAACAGGCATGGCATGAGGATTGCTGGAAATCGGAAGAGATTACAGGGCGGAGACAACCGCATTACCACCCAGCCGAATTTGCATGAGGGGGCATCTTCGATGCCTATGACCGGAGCCGGCAACCCGAACATGAGGAGATGCCCATGAGCGTACGCAATCTCGATTCGCTTTTCAATCCCTCCTCGGTGGCCCTGATAGGTGCCAGCGCCACACCGCAGACCGTGGGCGCGGTCGCCACGCGCAATATCTTCGCCGCCGGCTTCCATGGCGACATATACCTGGTCAATCCTCGGCGTTCGGAAATCGACGGGCATCCCTGCTTCAAAGATGTCGCCAGCCTGCCGGCGGCTCCAGACCTGGCCGTGATTGCCACCCCGCCGGATTCGGTGCCCGGCGTGATCTCCCAACTGGGCGACCGGGGAACCAGAGCGGCTGTGGTGATTACCGCCGGTTTCGGTGAAGGGGGCAGCGCACGGGGCAAGGCCCTCTGTGACGCCATGCTTGAAGCGGCGCATCCTCACCTGATGCGCATCGTCGGCCCGAACTGCTTCGGTCTGATGCTGCCCAGGCTGGACCTCAACGCCAGCTTCATTCACCTCCAGCCCCTGCCAGGGCGGCTTGCCTTCGTGGCCCAATCCGGGGCTCTGCTAGCCACGGTAGCAGACTGGGCAACCCATCGACGCATCGGTTTTTCCCACCTGGTATCGCTGGGGGACATGGCCGACGTCGATTTCGGGGACACCCTCGACTACCTCAGTGCGGACAGCCACACGCGCGCCATCCTGCTTTATATCGAGTCCATCACCCATGCCCGCAAGTTCATGTCGGCGGCACGGGCGGCGGCACGCGTCAAACCGGTCATCGTGGTCAAGGCCGGGCGCTACCGGGAGAGTGCAACGGCAGCCGCCTCTCACACCGGGGCCATGGCCGGCAGCGACGCCGTATACGAGGCCGCGTTCAAACGGGCGGGCATCCTGCGCGTCAACGATCTGGAAGCCCTGTTCGACGCGGTCTCCACCCTGGGGCTGATGCAGCCCGTAGCCGGCGACCGTCTGGCCATCGTGACCAACGGCGGCGGCATCGGCGTCATGGCCACCGACACCCTGATGTACAAACAGGGAACCCTGGCCCGATTTTCCGAGAACACCGTGGAGCGTCTGAATCAGATCCTTCCGCCCACCTGGTCCCACGGCAATCCGGTGGATGTCATCGGCGACGCCACACCCCAGCGATATGTCGATGCCTTGCTGGCCATCATGGATGACCGAGGTGTGGACGCCGTGCTGGCGATGAACTGCCCCACCGCCATTGGCTCCGGCACGGAGACGGCCCGGGCGGTTCTGGATGCGATCAAAGCGCGATCCTCCAATGCCCGCCGCTGCGGCCTGCTCACCTGCTGGATCGGGGAGGGGCCGGGCGAGGCGGCCCGCAAAATGTTCATCGAGCAAGGCATCCCCAGCTACGAAACCCCGACCAAGGCCGTGCGGGGGTTCATGCAGATGGTGCGTTACCGCCACAGCCAGGACATGCTCATGGAGGTGCCGGCCAACATTCCTGAAGCCTTTTCTCCGGACCGCAAAGCCGTCCGGGATCTCATCGATGTGGTCCTGGCCCAGGGGCGCGACTGGCTGCTGGAAACCGAAGCCAAAGCGGTGCTCGGGTCCTATGGCATTGACGTGGTGCCGACGACGACAGCCGAAACCCCCGAAGAGGCCGCCGACATCGCTTCGAAAATGACCGGTCCCTATGTATTGAAAGTCCTTTCCAAAGAAATCCTGCACAAATCCGATGCCGGCGGCGTGGCCCTCGATCTGGAGACGCCCGGTGCCGTGGCCGAGCGCGCGGCCTGGATGAAAGAGCATTTCGGTTTGACGGCGGCCGATGGCAGCGCCCTTCAATTCAGCGTCCAGCCCATGATCGAAAAAGCCCATGCCCAAGAACTGATCGTGGGCATGCATGTGGACCTTCAGTTCGGGCCGGTGCTGCTCTTCGGCCACGGCGGCACGGCCACGGAAATTATCGGGGACCGCTGCCTGGCCCTTCCGCCGCTGAACATGAAGCTGGCCCGCGAAATGATTGACGGCACGCGCATTTCACGCCTGCTGGCCGGCTACCGGGGAGTGCCGGGGGCCGACCTGGAGGAGATTGCCGCGGCCCTGCTCAAGGTCTCGCAACTGGTCTGCGACTTTGCCGAAATCGTGGAACTGGATATCAATCCGCTCCTGGCCGATCCCCGGGGGGTGCTGGCCCTCGACGCACGCATCAGGATTCAGCCGGCGGAGGGCCCGGCCAACCGGCGCCTGGCCATCTGCCCCTATCCGGTGGAATTGGAGCAGACAATCCGCCTGGCCGACGGTCAGCAACTGCTCCTGCGGCCAATCCGCCCGGAAGACGAGCCGGCCTTTCAACGGCTTTTCGCCAGCCTGCCGCTCGAAACCATTCGCCTGCGCTTTTTGCACGTGATGAAAATGCTGCCCAAGGCCCTGGTCTGCCGCCTGACCCAGATCGACTACGATCGCGAAATGGCCCTGGTGCTGACCGAGGGTGACGGACGGACGGACGGAAATCTTTACGGCATTGTACGGTTCAGTGCCGACCCGGACATCGAAAAGGCGGAATTCGCCATCCTTCTGGGGGATGAGAAGACCGGCCTCGGTTTGGGACCCATGCTGATGCGGCGCATCATCGACTATGCGCGCAGCCGGGGCATTCGCAGAATTTTCGGCGAGGTTCTCAGCGACAACCGCTCCATGCTGGCCCTGTGCAAGGCCTTGGGCTTCAGCCGCCGCAGTGTGCCGGGTGATCCTGGAGTCATGGAAGTCACGCTGGACCTGTGACTGTCCCGTTGTTATTGGAAAGGAACGACCATGCAGAATGAAGAAATTGACCGGATCGTACTGGAGATGCTGGGCCAGGTGGCACCCGAAGCGCCGTTGGACAACCTGGACGCCCAGCGGCCGTTTCGGGATCAGTTTGCGTTCGACTCCGTCGATTTTCTCAATTTCATACTCAAGCTGGAAGAGAAAACCGGCGTCAGCATTCCGGAGCTGGATTATCCCGCCCTTTCCAGTCTGGAGGGCTGCCGCAGCTATCTCGGGGCCGGCTCGCAATAATTCATCGCCCTGTGGCAATGCTTATCGGACGCTGCTGTCTCATCCCTGCCGCAGTCGCCCCCGAAACATCGAAAAAAAAATCCCCACCGAGCATAGAAAAACCGAAACCGAGAAAATCACCCTGGAACTGACTAGAAAACGGCTATAATTTTCCGGTGCAATCGCCTGCTGACCGATCATCAGAGACAGAACCATAGTGGCAACGGCCATGCTGACCATCTGCCCCAGTAGTCGCATGGTGGCCACGGCACCGGAAGCGATGCCGTAATCCTTTTTGGCAACGGCCCCCATGATAGCACTCATGTTGGGCGAGGAGAATATGGCAAACCCGAAACCAAGCAGCACGAGGTTGCCGACGATGCCATTAATCGAGGTCCGGGTGTGCAGTTGCGTGAAAACAGCCATCCCCAGGGCGGTGATGGCCATGCCCCCCGTGGCCAGCAGGCGGGGCTGTATACGGTCGGAAAGGCGTCCGGCCAGCGGTGAGAAAACCGCCATGATCACCGGCTGGGCCATGAGCACCATGCCGGCGCTCTGCGGTGTCATGCCCTTGATGTACTGTAGGTAGAGGCTCATCATAAAAGTGACGGCAAACGTGGCCGAGTAGTTGAGCAGCGCCGCCAAGCTGGAGAAGGCAAACGTCCGGTTTTCCACGAACAGGGATACGTCGAACACCGGGTGGGATGATCGCAACTGGTGCCGGAAAAAGAGAATCAGCCCCGACAGTCCGGTGGGAATCAGGACCCATCCTGCCGTCGAAGGCAGAATCGTCGCGCCGTAAACCAGACAGAAAATGGCCCCGGCGTAAATCAGGCAGCCGGAAAAATCGAACCGCCGACTGTGGGCGTCGGCCCATTCCCCCTTGAGAAAAACAAAGGTGACGGCGACGGAGCCGAGTCCCAGGGGAAACATCGCCAGGAAAATGCTGCGCCAGCCAAAATGCTGAGTGAGGAAGCCGCCGGCAAACGGTCCTACCGAAAGCCCCACGTACACTGCTGCCACATAGATCCCGATGGCCCGCCCACGCTTTTGGGGCGGGAAAATGGAGGTCAGAATGGCCATTCCCGTAGTCACGAACAGGGCCGCGCCCAGGCCCTGGATCACCCGCAGGAAAAGAAACCAGGCGCTGGTGTGCACGAAAGCCGCCGCCGTCGCGCCAAGGGTATAGACGATCAGGCCGGTGCTGAACACCTTCTTGCGGCCATGGATATCGGCAAGTTTGCCGGCCGGAATCAGGGCCACGGACATGGCCAGCAGATAGGATGTGGCCACCCAGCTCAGTTGCACGGCATTCATCTGCAAGTGGTCTTGAATGGTCGGCAGGGCGACATTGACCGATGAAATCATGAACGGTCCCATGAAGGAAGTCAGGGTGGCCACGAAAAGGGCGGACCGTTCCAGGGCGGCCTGATTTTCGGGCTCGGGTTCTGTCGGTGATTTAGGATCGAATGTCAAAGCAAACCTTCCTCAAAATAGACGCTAAAATACAAATATTGGGCTTTTTGCCGATCCGTCAACACCGGTTCCCCTTGCGGCCACAACAGCAACCTTCATTGCGATCCTGCCATCTTTTCGTTGACAACAAGAGGTCCTCATTACTATAACTACGTTATATTTTTGAATCACATTCAAAAATATAACAGGAATAGAAAACGATGAGCAGCCTTTATTGCATGAAAACCATCATCAACAAGTCCTTCTCCCAACGGCTCTTTTTATCCAGGCTTGCGCACTATCCCGTCCTCGCCCGGTTGGAAAATCTGGTGGATGTCACCTGAAGCCGGATCTCACAAGCAACCAAACAGCATCGCTTGTACGAATCGGTCTTGGAGCGAATATGCACAACATTTTCATCACGGGAAGTTCGGGCTATTTGGGTACCCGGCTCATCGAGGAACTCGGAGCGAAAGAAAACGCGGGTTCCATCGTGGGAACGGATATCGTCGCCCCCCGAAACGAGACGGACAAGTGCACCTTTTTGAACATGGACATCCGTGATCCCGGCATGGATCGGGTGCTGTCCCGACACGATATCGATACGGTGATCCATCTCGCCTTTGTCGTCAAACCAATTCACGATCTTGCCCGGATGCACGACATCGACACCAACGGCACCCGCAACGTGCTGCAAAAATCGGTTGATGCCGGCGTCCGGCACATCGTTGCCGTCAGCAGCACCCTGGCCTACGGCGCCCATCCGGACAATCCTCCCGAACTGAAGGAAGAGAATCCCCTGCGCGGCAACCGCAGCTATCCCTATGGTTACAACAAGGCCCGGGTGGATGAAATGATCCAGGATTTTGCCGCCGACCACCCGGAAATCACGGTCACCATCCTGCGGCCCTGTACCGTCTTCGGCCCAACGGTGGACAACTACGTTTCGCGAATGCTTTTCCAGCCCCTTACCGTCGGAATTCAGGGAAGCAACCCCCGGGTCCAGTTCGTCCATGAAGAAGATTTTGTCCGGGCCTGCCTGATTGCTGTCGAAAAAAGGATTCCAGGTGTCTTCAACATCGTCGGGAAAGGAGCGCTGACGACAAAAGAAGTCGCTTCAATCACCGGGACACGAATCATCCCGCTGCCTGCATTTTTGCTGTACCCACTGGTGGAGATCCTGTGGCGCCTGCGTGTGCCGGTCATCGAAGTCAACCGGGGATACCTGGATTACGCCCGCCATGGTTTCGTTGCCGGCGGCAGAAAAGCCGAGATCGAACTTGGATTTGTCCCGGACTTCTCCTCCAGGCAGGTTCTGGAGGATACGGCAAGGAGGCGTCGCTATGCTGACCGCCAAACGTAAAAACCGTCTCTCCGAATTTTCCTTAAAAACAAAATTGCCAACCGCCTGAATCCTGGCCCTCCTGTTTTTCCTGGAATTCTGGATCAGTCGCGGTATGCGGTGGATCGGGGCGGCACTCTACCTGCTGTTGTGGCTGGGGTCCTATGGGGTGATCTATGCCGGTGCCTGTCGGGACTGGGTTTATTACGACAAAAGTTGTCCGATTCCCCTGGAAGGAGGCTGCGTCCATCGCTTTTTCAGATCGGGGAGTGGCCGGTTCGGCGTTGCGAGCCTGCTGTGGGCGACCTTTGCCTATGTCATGCGGGTATTCCTGCCCCTGTTCATCGTTGTCAGGGAGCGACTGGTCGCCATCGGTCTGGCACATATCGGCGTGCTGGCTTTGTTCTGGATCGTTCATCTCTATCTCGCCGCCTGTCCCAATTGCGTCAATTTTCGCTGCCCGCTGAACCGCGAAACCAAATAAAATCCAAAATGAACGGCATGTCTTAACTTCAAACCGCGATACAATTCACGCCCATGGTGCCCCCTCCCCTTGTGTTGACGTCCCTTTGCGTTGTATAATTAACATTGGTGTTTTTACCACTGAAGTGCCGGAAGGCCAGATCTCCCCGGGATAAAAATGTTGAACAGGACAATATGGAATTGCAGCTGAACGCGCTGGGTTAACCGACGACACAAAGTCGCTCCGGGAATTGCCTTATTTTGCCCTGGAAATGGCGAACGCTATGAAAAAGAATGTTTTCATTGTCGGTTTAGGGGTATTGCTCATCGCGGCGTTTCCGGGAACGACTGCCGCCGATGAACCCATGCCTGACTTTCACATCATGACCGAGCACTGGATTCCCTACCAGTTCGTGAAAGACGACACTCTTCAGGGCATCTCAGTCGATCTTCTCGTAGATCTGCTCAAGCGCGTTGGATCGCGCCAGGGGCGGGCCGATATAGAAATCGTTCCGTGGGCCAGGGGCTACCGTTTTGCCCAGAAAGAAGAAAATGCGATTCTCTTCCTGACTTCCCGAACGCCGCAGCGGGAGACACTGTTCAAATGGGTCGGCCCCGTGATCCAGAACCGCTGGGAACTGATCGCTAAAAAGAATCGACACTTCAAATTCGATTCCCAGGCCGAACTGTTGAACTATACTTACGGTACCGTCATCGACGATGTCGGCGAGCAATTTCTGCTCAACCTTGGCATCCAGAAAGAACGGCTTGAAAGAACTTCGGCTTATGCCAACTGCATCAAGATGCTGCGGGCCGACAGGGTCGATATGGTCGTGATGAGCTGGGAGACGTTCAGCCTGTTCGCCAGCCGGGAAGATATCGATGCGTCCGACTTCGAAAGTGTTACCACACTGGCTTCAAGCGATCTGTATTACGCTTTTCATAAAAACGCCCCCCAGTGGATTGTGGCCAAATTCCAGGATGCCATCGATGCGTTAAAGGCCGAAGGGAGACTGGACGCACTGAGAAAAAAATATGCCCACCTGAAAAACGGATATTGATCGATCCGTATCAGTTCAGCCCCATCCCGATCACCAGGCCGACGGCGATCCCCAGTCCGATGAAGATGGCACCCACCACAATGCCCACGGCCACATTTTTCGAGGCCAGCTCACGGGATGTGTCAAAAGGCGTCAGCCTGTCGAACAGCTTGTAACCGGCGGCCATGAATGCCAGGGTCAGCAGGGCGCCTATGATGGCGTAGCTCAGGTTCAATAAGGCAATGGACAGTTCCATCAGTGCAATACCTCCGTAATCGTTTCTATCTTGTCGACGTACCCGATCGTCTCTCGGCTGTGTTTGCCGGTAACGCCCGGCAGCGTTTTGCGGATCGAAGCCCACCGGTTGGGGTCCAGCCCCGATTTTTTGGCAGCCTTCTGCGCCCGGATGATGTTCATTTTCCCGGCATTGTATGCGCCAAAGGTGAAATTGAGGCGATCCCGAAAGGGCCGTTCAGCCTTCCAGGTTCGCCACAACTGCCGGTCGTAGTATATGCCTGCGGCGATGTTCCAACGCGGCTGCTCGCGCGTCCCTTTGACGGCCGGGTTTTTCTTGCGAATCTCCTTGAAGGTTTGAGGCATGATCTGCATGAGTCCCAGTGCTCCGACATGGGATCGGGCCCCGGCCTTCAACCGCGATTCGGCCACCGCCTGGGCCTTGAAGTAACGCCAGTCGAATGCCGGCCCGAAAAACCGCTTGGTGTATTTCGAAAAATAGGTGTCAAAGGTTGTTACCCGGTTATAGCGCTCAAAGGCCGCGGCGCTGCCGGGACTGCCGAGAACTGCGGCGGCGATAATCGCAGCCCAGGCCAGACACTTTCTTTTCGCATGAAAAAAAGACATTCTGTCTCCATAACTTTAAAAAAAATACAATCCATACGCGAACGGAGGAGGTCAAATTTGAGCAAATAATACCAGACCTGTCAACCGGTCGAGACAGCCGATTTCACTCGCAGGCGAGAAGCAACTTTGACCTGGATGGTATTGCCTGCTAAAGTATGGAAGTTTAATAGGTGACTGCCCGAAAGCAAATGCTTTCGGGGCCAAACCCGATACTCGGATTCGTACTTTGCTCATGCACCGGATACGTTCTTTCGAGGAGGCGAACATGCAGGCCATCGACAAATCGAAACCGGTTATGGTGACAGGCGGCAGCGGTTATATTGCCGGATGGATCGTCAAGTACCTGTTGGAAGAAGGGGTGACCGTTCGAGCGACCGTGCGCGACACCGGCCTGCCGGAAAAGGTAGCCCACCTCAACCGCCTCGCCGAATCCCTGCCGGGCAAATTGCGCCTGTTCGCAGCGGACCTGCTCAACCCCGGAGCCTTCGAGCAGGCCATGCAGGGCTGCGAACTGGTGATGCACACGGCCTCGCCGTTTCTGCTTAAAGGCGGTAAGGACCCCCGGTCTACATTTATTCGCCCCGCCCTGGAAGGAACGCGCAATGTTCTGGCCGCCGTCAATGCCGTCAGTACGGTAAAGCGCGTAGTTCTGACCAGCAGCGCTGCGGCCATTTATGGCGACCTTGCCGATGGGGATGCCTTTACCGAGGAACACTGGAACACGACCAGTTCGGAAACCCATCAACCCTACAACTACTCAAAAGCCATCGCAGAAAAGGAAGCCTGGAAAATCAACCGCAGCCAGGACCGCTGGGATCTGATCACGATCAATCCCACCATGGTCTTCGGTCCGGCCCTGACAAAAACCACCGCGTCGGGGAGCGTCGCCCTGATGAAGCAGTTCGGTGACGGCACGGCCCGGTTTGGTGTTCCCGACTTCGCCATGGGAATGGTGGACGTCCGCGATGTGGCCCGGGCCCATATCCAGGCCGGTTTCACCCCGGAGGCGTCCGGCCGGCATATCTTATCGGCCGGAGAATTCCAACTTCTGGAGATCGGCCGGATTCTCAAGGAGCATTTCGGGGACCGCTATCCTTTCCCCAAAAAAACCGCTCCCAAATTCCTCGTCTACCTGTTGGCCCCGCTGCTCGGCACAACCCGGGCCTTCGTCAAAAAAAACGTCGGCTACCGCGCCCGATTCGACAACACTTACAGCATTAAAGATCTCAACCTCACTTACCGGCCCTTAAAGGAAACCGTTATCGACCATTTTCAGCAACTGATCGATGACGGACTGGTTCCGAAAAAATAGGGAATGAAAGCGAAGAATCCGATGTCCGATTTGACTTTCCAGAAAATTGAACAAAGCATCGAAGATCGCAAGAAGCTGCACCTGCAGTTCCTCGACAACGTAAAGACCTATAAGCCTTTTCTTGAAGTGGAGGCAAAAGCCTTTGGTGACGGAGCGCTGGCCAGGAAGACAAAAGAGTTGATGGCCCTGTCCATCTCTATCGTAACGAAGTGCGAACCCTGTATGGAATGGCACCTCGATCAGGCGCTGCAGGCCGGGGCCACGGATGAGGAAATCTATGAAACCATCGATGTGGCCATTGAGATGGGCGGTGGACAGGCCGGCGCCTATGCGCGCTTCGTTCTCAAAGCCCTGGCCTATTTCAAGGATAAAAGGAAGTAATCCGACCCGACTGCGACGACGGTGACATGCACACCTATATCGACAATGGATGTACTATCTGGAACATCGCCGACAGGTTTCTGGTCAGATGCCCCAACTGCAGGAATATGGCCGTCGTAAAGCCCGAAAAAGGAGGCCGTGCCCGCTTCAGTTGCACCTGCTGCGGCAAATCCGGCGGCTGGCAGGATCGACACGAGGGCTCCGTATTGTACTCAACCAGCCTGGACCACTTTGATAACGGACGGGTTTGTATTGGCGCACCGGTGGACTGGTACTTTCATTTCCCTCTCTGGCTGCAAACCGAATGCTGCGGTCAAGTGCTGTGGGCTTATAACAGGGACCACCTCGATTGGCTTCGCGATTTCGTTAAGGCCGGGCTGCGGAAACGATCCTATGATTCCACACACGGCTGGTCCAATCAGAGTCTCGCCAGTCGTCTGCCCAAATGGCTGAAATCCGCCAAGAACAAAAACGCCGTGCAAAAAGCCCTCGACAAACTTTACGCAACAATTGCCTGAAATGGCTCCATGGGTCGATCATGGTGCAAGCCCCTAAATAGCAGAGTAAGGAGTACCATCCCATGTCATTTTCGGAATTCGAACTTAAACGCATTGACAAGCTGGTCGGAACCTTTTGCCGCAACCGGGTCCCGGAACGGGCGCGAGACCAACTGCGCTACAGCTTCCGGGTCGAGGGACAGAATGTCATTGTCTCGGAGGAGCGCAACCGCAGGGGAAAGCAAGAAGGATGGGTGGTCCTGGATATTGCCAGGTTCAGATATGTCAAAAGCACCAGGCGATGGAAACTTTATTGGATGCGCATCAGCGGCAAATGGCAGCTTTATGAGCCCTGCAACGAAGATAAAAATCTTGAAACCTTGATCGAAGCCATCGGAAAAGATACATATGGATGCTTCTTCGGCTGAATTAAAAGAAAGAGAAAACATGCCTAATAAGTTGCGCGAAAGTGCCCGTCGTGTTCAGGAGTTCCTCTCCGCCAAGGGATTTGTTTTCGAAGTGCAGGAACTGCCCGGTTCCACGCGAACGGCCAAGGAGGCTGCCGACAGTGTGGGCTGCCAGGTTGGGCAGATCGCCAAGTCGCTGGTCTTCAAGGACAAATCGACCGGCGAACCCGTTTTGGTGGTCGCTTCGGGAGCCAATCGGGTGGACCTCAAGAAAATCAAGGCCGCAACGGGGTTGAGACTCGGCCGGGCCGACGGCAATTATGTCAAGGAAAAGGTCGGATTTGCCATCGGCGGTGTGCCGCCGGCCGGCCATATCCGCCCGCTGCCGACGCTTCTGGACCCGGATCTGAAGCGGCACGACACCATCTGGGCTGCCGCCGGAACCCCTTTCGCCCTGTTTCAATTGAAACCCGACGACCTGGAACCGCTGACGGACGGTCGCTGGGTTGAACTTTCCGAGTAAACCGTTGCATGGGATAAGGGATCTGAAATGAAACAGGGTCTGCGACGCATTCTGACTGTTGTGGCCGGGATAGCGGTTGTCCTCGCGGTAGCCGCCGGATGGTATATGGTCAAAGCCATGCCCATCGGGACCGGCTACGTGGCCAAGTATCTTTGCACCAGCACCTTTATGTCCGGGCGTGATCCGCAAACCGTTTTCGTCGAAGACGTCAAGCCGGTCAATCCGCTGGCCCGCGTGGTGCGATGGAAAATCGACAGGGCCGGCCGGACCGTCACCGCCACGGCATTCACGGCCTTTACCGCCAAGGCCCTTTACCGAGAGGGCTGCGGCTGCACCCTGATGACCGATACGGCCGAGGCGGCTCTCCGCCGGCAGCACTTCTATCGCCCCGAAGACGGCTATACCGAACCGGCATTGCCGCCGGAGCATCCGTGGCCCCTGGGCAGCGGCGGGCCGGTGGATCCGGATTCGATGGGGGCCGACGCCCGGCAATTGAAAAAAGCCCTGGATGACGCCTTTGCCGAACCCGGGGCGGAAAAGATGCGCAACACCCGGGCCGTAGCCGTCGTCTACGGTGGAAAGCTGATCGCCGAACGCTACGCACCCGGATTCGGTCCGGACATGCCCATGCTGGGCTGGTCCATGAGCAAGAGCGTTACCAATGCCCTGGTGGGCCTGCTGGTGGGGCAGGGACGCCTGGTATTAAAAGATCCGGCCCCGGTTCCCGAATGGCGCTCTCCCGACGATCCCAGGCACGAAATTACCCTGGATCAGCTCATGCGCATGAGCAGCGGGCTGGCATTCGAAGAAATATACCGGCCGCTGACCCACGCCACCGATATGCTTTACGGGGCTCACGATTTCGGCGCATTTGCCGCCCAGAGCCACCTTGAAGCGCCGCCGGATCAAAAGTGGTCCTACTCTTCGGGCACGGCCAACATCATTGCCCGCATTGTCCGCTACGAAGCCGAGAAAACCACACCCGATTACTACCGTTTTATGCGCGAAGCCCTGTTCGACCGCATCGGCATGACCAGCATGGTGATCGAGCCGGACCCGTCGGGAACCTTCGTGGGATCCTCTTACGCGGTTGCCACCGTCAGGGACTGGGCCCGGTTCGGCCTGCTCTACCTTCAGGACGGGGTGTGGAACGGAAAGCGCGTGCTTCCCGAAGGCTGGGTGACCTACTCCACCACTCCCACGCCCAAGGCCCCCAGGGGAGAATATGGCGCGCTTTTCTGGCTCAATGCCGGCGCTCCCGGAAATTCCGACAACCGGCTGTGGCCCCACGCCCCCGTGGATGCCTATGCGGCCCAGGGATTCCAGGAGCAGAAAGTGATCGTGATCCCGTCCAGAGACGTGGTGCTGGTGCGGTTCGGAGCCACATCCCAGCGCTCGGCCTGGGACACGGACGCCTTTATCACCGGTGTACTCCAGGCGCTGCCTGAAAAAGCCCCGATGTTGAGCCGCCATGACGCCAATGGAGGGCAACCCAAAGCGCCTTGATCCAAGCCTCGAATCGCACCGCTTCTAAAAACGACAGAAGTATAGTAGCCAATTTGCCGCTCTCCGTTTAGCTTGACTTTGCGGCAACGCTCTTTATTATGAAAATTGAACCGCCGTTTGCCATCGTTGAGAACCCACTTAGCCCTTTGAGGTAACGCCATGTTCTCCAACCTAGATCCCGTCTTCTTGGCCCGCGCACAATTCGCCTTTACCGTGGCCTACCACATCACCTTCCCGGCATTCACCATCGGTCTGGCCAGTTGGTTGGCCGTGGTGGAGTGGCGCTGGCTGAAAACCGGCAACCCGATCTATGAGCAAGTCTACCGCATGTGGGTCAAGATCTTCGCGGTGACCTTCGGCATGGGGGTGGTCTCCGGGGTGGTGCTATCCTATCAGTTCGGCACCAACTGGTCGGTATTTTCAGACAAGGTGGGCAATGTACTGGGCCCCCTTTTGGGCTATGAAGTGCTCACCGCCTTCTTCCTGGAGGCCTCGTTTCTGGGAATCATGCTTTTCGGCTGGAACCGGGTGAGCAAAAGAATGCATTTTGCCGCCACCCTGATCGTGGCCGCGGGAACCCTGATTTCGGCCTTCTGGATCCTCTCGGCCAACAGCTGGATGCAGACGCCGGCCGGTTTCCGCGAAGGAGCCGACGGCCTTCTCTACCCCACGGACTGGATCGCGGTGATCTTCAACCCCTCTTTTCCGTATCGTTTCGTCCACATGGTTACGGCGGCCTACCTGACCACGGCCTTCGTGGTGGGCGGCATCGGCGGGTACTACCTCTGGCGGGGGCTGCACGTCCGACATGCCCGCATCATGCTGGGCATGGCCATGATCATGGCCATCTTCGTGGCCCCCATGCAACTTCTCTTCGGCGACATGCATGGGTTGAACACTTTCGAACACCAACCGGCCAAGGTGGCCGCCATGGAAGGCATCTGGGAGACCGAACAGGGCGCAGGTCTGCGGCTGTTCGCCTGGCCGGACCAGATCCAGGAGCGCAACCGGTTCGAGGTGACGATCCCCAAGCTCTCCAGCCTGATTCTCACCCACGATATCAATGGCGAAGTCAAAGGCCTGACCACCTGGGCAAGGGCGGAACGTCCTCCCGTGGCCATGGTCTTCTGGACATTCCGCATCATGGTGGGCCTCGGCATGCTGATGATCGCCACCGGCCTGGTGGCCCTGGTGCTCTACTTTAAAAAAACGCTGTTTACCGCCCGATGGTTTCACCTCTGGTGCATGGCCATGACCCCGTCGGGCTTTATCGCCGTGGTGGCCGGCTGGTTCGTCACCGAGGTCGGCCGGCAGCCCTTTATCGTTTACAACGTGCTGCGCACCTCGGAAACCATTTCGCCGGTGGCGGGAGAGACCGTGGCCATCTCCCTGGCCGCGTTTGTAGCCGTCTACGGATTGGTATTCACCGCCGGGGCCTATTACATTCTCAAACTCATCGGCAAGGGACCGGAATACGAGGAAGAAGAGGCCTACGGTGACCATGGCGTCAAAACGCCGCCGCTGGTCACGGACATGGCCGCCGAAACAGGAGGGAAAGATGTTTAGCTTCGAAAGTTTTCTGGATTTACCGCTCATCTGGTACGCTCTGATCGGTACGGCCATCTTTCTCTACATCCTGCTGGATGGGTTCGATCTGGGCGTGGGCATCCTGTTTCCCTTCGCACCCACCGACCGGTGCCGGGACCGCATGATGAACTCCGTCGCCCCTTTTTGGGACGGCAACGAAACCTGGCTGGTGCTGGGCGGCGGCGGGCTGTTTGCCGCCTTCCCCCTGGCTTACGCCATTCTCATGCCAGCGTTCTACATCCCCATTATTCTCATGCTGCTGGGCCTTATCTTCCGCGGCGTGGCATTCGAATTCCGGTTCAAGGCCGAAGGAAAATCCCGGCGCATCTGGGATTACTCCTTTCATTTCGGCAGCCTGACGGCGACATTCATGCAGGGAATGGTGCTGGGGACTTTCGTGCACGGCGTTGCCGTGGAGGGCCGCAACTTTGCCGGCGGTGCCTTCGATTGGTTCGACGCTTTCAGCGTGATGACCGGCCTGGCCCTGGTGGCCGGGTACGCCCTTTTGGGCGCCACCTGGACCGTCATGAAAACCGAGGGAGAAACCCGGGACTGGGCGCGCCAATGCGCCAGATACGTGATGGTATTCGTGGCCATTTTCATGGGACTGGTGAGCGTCAGCATGCCCCTGATGAACAGTGCCATCAAGGAGCTGTGGTTCAGCCTGCCCAACTTCTACTTTCTGCAGCCCATGCCGATCCTCTCGATTGTCTTCTTCGTCCTGCTCTGGCGGGACCTGCGCAACGACCAGCACGAATTTCGACCCTTTTTCCTCACACTGGGCATCTTTTTGATGAACTATATCGGCATAGGCGTGAGCACATGGCCATGGCTGGTGCCCTTCAAGGTAAGCCTTTGGGATGCGGCCGCCGCACCCGAGTCCCAATCCTTATTGCTGATCGGAACGGCCGTTTTGCTGCCCTGCGTGCTGGCCTACACCGGTTATTGCTTCTGGGTGTTCAGGGGCAAGGCCTCCCACGAACACGAAGGTGCGTATTGAAGCCTGGAGCCGGATTCAGTGAAAAGCAGCGTCAATGGGTGTGGTTTGCCGGGCTGCTGGTCGCCGGCATGGCAGGCATGCTCCTGTTGGCGGGCGTGGTGCGCCTTGTGCTGAAAATGGCGGCGTAGGCATTCTGGTAGCGTTCACGGCCAGAATCGCCAGAATCTGGTAACGCCGAAGCGTTCTCGTTCAACTCCCGGTCATCTTCTCATAAGATTCCTGTTCCGTTTTGCAGTCAATGCAATAGCTGGTGACCGGCCTGGCTCTCAGACGGGCAAGGGAAATGGGCTCTTCACACGCCTGACAGATGCCGTATTCGCCTTCCTCGATGGCTTCCAGGCAGCTTTGGATCTTGGCGATCAGCTTTCGGTCCCTGTTCTGAAAATGAAGCCGGCGATCCCTGGCCTGCTCTTCCATGGCCCGGTCAAGCGGATCGGCTTCATGGATGGTATCCGCATCGATTAGTTCTCCGGCGGCAATATCGGCTTTTAGCGTCAGGTTCTTCAGTTCGCGCAGCAATTCGTTTCTGAAAAACTGAACATCTTCATCTCTCATGGCGTGGTCTCCAAATGAAGCGGTTTAAAAAATCCCGTTGGCCGGATTGTCGGGGCCGGGAACGTCCGCAGATCAAATTGCAAAATAACCTCGAACGCCGATGAATCAAGGGGGTAACCGAAATCTAACCGAGTCACATGTGTATAGCGAGGCTTTCCCGACGGCAATCCTTTATCCAGGAACCGAGCCACGGGTTGCGTCCAGGGAAAACAAGCGGTAAACTAGAATCGTAAAATTCGAGTGCGTGCCGACCAGCAAAGGTTGATAAACTCGTAAAAAGTCGAAATTCTCATATTTTCGTCATTCCGGCGCAGTCCGGAATTCAGTGATTGCAATACGTTCTGGATGCCGGATCAAGTCCAGCATGACGAGTTTGGTACTTTTTGCGGGACTGTCAAGGTTGCCCGCCATGGAAAATGCGTTTCATGGAGATTTTTTTCCGCGTTTCTGGCCAGAAACCGCCGGTTCAGCCCGCAACCGGCAATGGCAGCAGTCGAATTGCGCTTTGAAGAGGTTGTTGAACCATCATCGACCATTACTGGAAAAAGCCGTTGCCACAGCTGAAACAATCCGTCGTGGGATCGACGAATTGATCCACGCAATGGAAGCCCTGCGCCGCCGGACCTGCCGTTTTTGCCCCGAGCCATGCTGCATCACCAACACGGTGTGGTTCGACTTTCGCGATCTTCTGGCGATGCACCTTCTCGACGAATTGATCCCTTTCCGCCAAGCGGCCGCCGAATCCGGAGAGCCCTGCCCTTTTTTAGGCCACCACGGCTGCCGCCTGCCCTGGCGCATGCGCCCCTGGATGTGCCTCAAATACATTTGCCCGGCCCAACGGGCCCTCATGAAAAAAGACGGGCGGCCCGATCCGGCCGGCTTAGGCGATCAGATCATAAAGATCGAGGACCAGCGTTTCCAGATGGAAACGGAGGTCATTGCCCGCATCAGAAGGGGGCGAACATCCCCATCATCATTTTCTCCTGCCTGGCGGCAGTGACTTTGGCGCTATCAACAAACCTGGTCGGATATTTTCCCGTGCAAACGGCGGATCCGCATGCTTAGCACCCTGCAGACATGCAATGCGATTTGGGGGAATTCCCGAACGATTTCCTGAAGTTCCTGTTTGTGAAGCACCAGGAAACGGGCCGGATTTTTTGCTTGAATGGTAGCGGAACGACGGTGGTCGCCGAACAGAGCCATTTCACCGAAGTATTCGCCGGCTCCGATGCTGTCCAGTTCGATCGCTCTCTCGGGACGGCATTCTTTGACAACCGCCACCTCCCCTTCCAGGACCAGATACAGGGTGTCCCCACGCGTCCCTTCCTCGAAGACGGTCTCTCCCGCATTAAAATGGGCCACCTCGGTAACCGAGGCTACGGCGGCCAATTCGTTGATGGAAAGATCGGAAAAAATTTCGATATTTTTCAGATGTAAAATTTTATCGGTAAGGGAAATCGTGGTTGTTTCCATGGCGGCCTCCTGCGATAGCGGTAAATCGGCTCTGGGCTCGAGAATTTCCTTGGCCGTGCGGGACACGTAAGGATTGGCATGGACCGCAAGGTTTTGGAGGGTTGCAGTTATCCGGAACGAAACCTCATTTTGCCTCACCAAGGTAAGTGTCAATAGCAGGGTGACCCAGTTTCGGCTGACCAGAAGAGCGTTAATAAGGCTGTCTGTCGTCATTTCGATCGGTTCGTCGGGGAATAGCTTCTTTAGCCTGTCAATCCGCCCGTCTCGATCCGTATCTTCGAGAAACGGCACCAGCAGCCGCGATAGACTCTTGTCCAGGATATCGTCCATCGCTTCCAAACTGTTGGCGCGCTGGCGCTGTTCGTCTGAAAACAGCCCGCGACTGATTTTTTGCATTCGACCCGCTGGATCCTGCACCGTCAGGACACGCAGCGTTGTCTGCAGGGTGAAATAAATCCGCTCGTCCAGATGAACGGCAAGCAACTGCTGCAACGGGTGAAATGGGAGTTGACGGACACCCCGGGCTTGAACGGCCAGCTGATAACAGGTTCGCGCCTGAATCTGCACGAAACGGAAAACGTCAAAATCTTTGACGGACATTTCGGATAAAAGATCGAAGAGCGCTTCTCTGACTTTTTTACCGGGCAGCGAAAGGGACTTAATCAGGCGCAGGCTGTTCTGATAATCGGCGTTTCTGATTTTGTCGCGCGCAAGGTCGGCAACGCCGGCCTCTTCATCCCCCAACAGCGGGATGATCGTTTTCAAAGCGGCCTCATCCACGATGCGGAAAAGCTCCAGCGCGGCCTTACGCATGCGTGAATCCGGAGCTTTCATATGAATCTCGACCAGCGGGTTGATGTCCGAAACGGAGATCCAGCGCAAACTGTCGAGAATCAGCAATCGTATGGCGTCATCATCCGATCGTACCAGAAGATCCTTCAAACGCTCGGCAAACCGGGCGTCCCGGCTGGCTCCGGCGGCGATGATGCCCGCGAAAAGGCTTTCATTTTCAATCGATTGCAGCCACTTTTCGATCTCAGGCGCGAATTGTCCAGGATCGCTTCGATGAAGCGCCCCAAGGGCCCGGGCCTTCATATCCAGCGGCAGCTCCGACGCGGTTACCGCCTGATAAAAAGGGACCATTGCGTCCACAGACATGCGCTGTCCGGCTTCGATCATAGCGACGATCAGGTCGGGCTCGGCCCCATCGATCATGTTTGTGAAAGGTTCGACCGCCTCCGGACCGGCCTTGCCTGAAAGCAGATCGATCAGTCCCAAACGGGTCTTCAGCGAGGGCTCTTGGGGCAACAGCGCCAACAAATGGGAATCCAGATTCGGGACGGAAATGGATCTGAGCAGTTGTCCAATCCAAAGAAGGTTCTCTCCCGACTCACGCCGGAAGCGCTCCACAAGCCGCTGCTGCACCTCGCTGTCCCGAAAAACCTGCTGCAGTTCATCGGCATTCAAGCTGCGCAAATCCATTTGATCATCTGCGATCAGGTCCAATAAAATGCCCGCATAACGACGCTTTAGCACAAACGGAGCAATCAGCCAGACCAGAACAAAAGGCATGGCTACCAGGGATAGGTAGCGCGGGTGAAACAGGGTATCGGAAAGCAGAATCAGTCCCGACCCCAAAAAAAGGCCGATCCGCACGACCGTACCCCGCAAGAACGGTCGGATCATGGCGCGGTAGGATTCCGGAAACAGTCCGGTGACCACGGCGGTGGCTGGGATGTTGATGGTGGTGCGGATGATGTTGGAGGACATGCGGGCGTACATGGCCCCCACAGCATCGAAACGGAACAAAAAGATGATGAACACCAACAGATAGTTAAAGGGATGGAACATGAGGGCCACCGAAAGTCCGAAACGGTCGTACAGTTTGCCTACGAAAAGCAGGATAATCAGGCTGACGATGTTGAGCACCCCCCGGAAATAGCCGAAGAATTCAATCAAACCCGATTCTGTGGCGAATTGCTCATTGACCGCAAAGTTGAACTGGTAGTTCATGATGGGAATAACCACATTGGGCATGAAAGTGAGCACAATGAGTATCTTGACCAGCACCGAAGATTTCATCAGCGGCAGCACCGTTTTAAACTCCTCGATCATGGAGGAGCCCTTCTTGCTTTCTCCTTTCTTATTTTGCTGGAAAAGCAATGTGGGATATCGCCTTCCCATGGCCTGTACGGCCCAGGCACCGGCCAGCGCAGTGATCATATACAGCAGCAGTAGATTGTCTAAATGAAGCCAGCGAGCCACCAAAGGCGTGGCAAAACTTCCCAAAATCTGACCGACAACTCCACCGGCGGTGATCAAGGGAAATAGCCGTTTGGACTGCCTGGTATTGAACAGGTCGTTGGCCAGATTCCAGAAAAGCAGGGCCAATAGCACTTCGTACTGGGACTTGAGCATGAATAATGCCGGATAAATCAAGTCGATCCCAAACGGGATCACCGCACGGATAGCCCCAATGGAAAGCCCGCAGAAAACGAACAGCCGGGATAAGAGGCGGGCGCCCGGCAGCCGGGTCATGAACCCTGTCATGACGCCCATGACGAAGAAGGTCACCACCGCGTTGATCATATTGACGATGGGCATGTACTCAACGCCGTATCGTTTTAAAAAAGCGGTTTCGGCATAATTGTTCAGGAAAATCCCCGAACTGCGCAACAGAAACAGCAGCGCCATGGTCCACAGGAAGAGTCCGGTCTCTTCACCGTGGACATTGAACCAGCGGCCGATTTTTTGTTGAATGGTCAAGGGTGCGCTTTCTTCTCGAACGCTCGAAGGTTGATAAAGCCCTAAAAAGTCGAAATTTTCATCTTTTCGTCATTCCGGCGCAGGCCGGAATCCATTCATTTCAATAAGTTCTGGATGCCCCCGGATCAGGTCCGGGGCAGGCTTATCAAGTCCGGCATGACGAGCCTGGGGCTTTTTACCGTTTCATCAAGGCTGTTGGGCGCGTAAATGTCTGTCTTTTCGGGCAGCGCCGCGTTATTGGGAGTCAGAGGATGCCCGATTGCGATTCGACGGGACCATGACCAGTCGGAATCCGGTGTTCTGAAACCGGCTCATGGGGTGTGCGTATGCACGGTTGGCACTTCTGCAGGCAGATCCGGCGCTGAACCAGCTACCGCCGCGACGCACCCGGTCCCTGCCGGATTCGGTTTCGCACGGATCTACCGTCGAAACGGCCTCATAGCTGTCGAACAGGTCCTCACACCACTCCCAGACGTTTCCATGCATGTCGTAAAGACCCCAGGCATTGGGCGCAAAGCTTCCCACCGGGGCCGGCTGCCCGGATTTCGTCCCCGCACGGGAAAAGGCGCCGACGCAATCGTCGTGCTTCATGGGATTATTGGCATACATGGCCCGAGAACAGTCGATTTTGTTGCCCCAGAAATAGGCCGTTGAAGACCGGGCACGGGCAGCATATTCCCACTGGGCCTCGGTGGGCAGGAGGTATTGTTCTCCAGTCAGTCGGTTGAGCTTGCGAATAAATTTCTGGCAGTCATTCCAGGAGACCCTGACCACCGGCATATCCCCGGTCCCCCGCTTACGGGCCAACCAGCGGCGGCCCATGACCGATCGCCATTGATCCACGGTCACTTCCGTGCGCTGAAGGTAAAACGGCTCACTGATGGTTACCTGATGCTGAACTTCCGAAACATTGCGATGGGCCTCCTCGATCGGGCTGCCCATAACAAAGGTGCCGGCCGGAATCAAAACGAAAATCATCCCCAATTGGTTTTCGACGACGGATTTTTGGTCAGCGGCCGACAAAGGCCCGTCGAAAATCATCAATAAGGCCACCAAAACCCCAAGCAGCCAGGTTTTTCCACGGCATAGAAAAATCATCGGCAATTCCCTTATCGTGGTGGTGTATCCAGGTTGACGGTGGTGCGCAGTGCCCGGAGTCCATGAACCCCTGGCAGGTCTTCGATTTCCAGCTTTTCCGTTTCGCCGGTTAAAACCTCCTGACGGCTGAGGTAGTCGATGTACCGCTCGATCTCATCCCTTTCTTCGGGTTGGGAATAAACCACGGCGATCTTGCCCGGTTGGGTCAGACGTTCGCCGGTACCCTTGATCATTGCTTTGTCGAGCCTGGATTTAATAATTTCATAACGGACATCGTATGCCCCGTCCACATCGAAACGCTTTTCGTCGTAACGGAATCGGATGGACGTGGGCGTGTTCTGAATTAGAATCAGATGGGCCGTTTCAAGGGGGACCGGCAAGGTGGACTTGAGCTGATGGGTATGCCAGGCCATGCCGGCGGCCAGGCGGATCTGCCAGAGGCGAAGATCTTTGAGGTACAAATCGCTGAAGCCTCCATTTTCCAGGAGGCTCTGCCCCACATAGATCAGGTAGTCCACACCGTCGGTGCGATGCTTTTCGAAATAGTGCGCGAAAACGGCCTGCATTCTGGCGTTCTCCTCATCGAGGAAGCCGCTCAGCCGGTTGTTGAGCCGGGTCATACTGTCGTCGAGATCCCTGCGACGCCGGTGCACCTCGCCGGTTTGCGGGTCCAGTGCGCTCCGATAGCGGTCGATGGCGGCGCCCACATCGCCGCCCAATCGTTTCAAATGGGGCAGCTGGGGTTCGACTTCTCCCCGGATCAGATTTCTTGTCCGGGTTTCGTCATTGGAAGATATGCCCTGACGGACCTTGTCGATTTGCAGCGCGATGCGCGTCGCCAGTTCATCCAGAATCATCAAATTACCGGTTCGGGCCGCGGCACGGATCACGCCCTGCGCCAGGGTGAGATTTTCCGCCAGATCCTCCTGGGTCGCCCGGTTGCGCTGATCGGCCGAACCGCGGATGTCGCTCACACCAAAAAGCGCGTATACATCCTTGAACACGATGGGCTCGATCTCCGTGTCACGCCCTTCGTGCAAGCTGTCCAGATGGCGGTAGGCCGCCTTGCGAAAACGCCATTCCACGGAAGGGTGAATGGCAGTACACTTCTCTTTGATGATGCCCTGCACCTGCAGCTCGAAATCGTTCAGCGCCTTTTTAATGGCCACGGCAAACAACGGCTGAAGCTGCGCCATCTGAAAGGTATCCAGGGCACTGAAAGCATCGATCGCCGGATCGCTGACGGCAAGATCGCCGATGACCTCGTCCTGGTAAATCAAAGGAGCGATCATCATCGAGCGGGCTTCGGGAGGAAAAAGCTTGCGACCGTCGGGCCGGTCTTGAAAATGATCGGCCACATTCCGCACCAGCACGATACGCCGCTCTTTTACCGATTCTTCCCAGGGCGTTCCCGTAAACGTCGATATGGGAATATGGCGGCTGCTTTCAAAAATACAGTGATCGACCATGGTCGATCCGGTATTGATCAACAGCACCTGATCGTCCCGTTGGGCCGAAATTCCGGCGATCAGATCCTTCTTGCGAAAAAGGGAGCGCAGCAGGTCCTGGATCCGGGCGAATCCTTTTTCGGAGATCAGCGCCAACCGGTCGATGAGGTCGCGCTCCAGTTCCGAGACGATGCTGGTTGCGGTCACATCCACGGCGCTGTGAACGATAAATCCGTGCAGTTCGAAATTGTCCGGATGGATCAGTTCCATGAGCCGGTCCGCATCGTTCAGATTCTGGCGAATGGATGACAGCATTTCAGGCGACAGCGGTTCGGGCTTTTTGTGTGCCTTGACGTCCAGAAATCGAAAATCGAGCTGAATGTCGTAGTATCGTCCCAGTCCGGTTTCGGGGTCTTCGATCCGCCGGATAATCGGGGAACGCAATTCCTCATGGATCCCGTAAAACCTTTCGAGGATGGAAAGGTAGGAGGTAATCCGTTTGCCCTGTTTCAGCTGCTCAGGATCCATTGTCAATTGACCTTTGAGCCGTCCATCGCCGTCCAGGAAAAGGGCTTTGAAACGCGGGGTGGCAAAAAACGGCCGATCCGAAAACGGGATCATGGCGCACTTGATTTCACGTTCGCGATACAGGGGTGGGAAAACCAGATCCATAAGGGCTTCCATTAACCGGGGATGTCTGTCCAGCAGGGCTTGATCCACAATGGGACCCATGAACTCCGGAACCTTTTCAAGCATTGCGGTCAGCTCCGGAGAGAGTCCCCTGCATGCCGAGCTTATCGATTCGGAAAGCTTTTCGACATGGCGGATCAACGGTGCGAAACTCAGGATACTGGCGATGGGGGCGTCTTCGTTGTCAAAACGGGCAGCATTCACGATGGACGGGACTCCTTTGCGGTACGCGTTCACGGGATAGAAATGCCCAATGTGCTGAAACTGCCTGATCGGTAAGCGTTCACAGGATGCCGCAGATGTGAAGCGCCGGGCACGCAGACGGTTTGGTCAACCTTCAGTGCCCGGGAACAAAGCAGATGCGGTATCCTGTGAACGCTTACCCTTTGCGGATATGCCGGCGGCTTCGATCCACCGGCTTAAAAGAGCCTTGTCAGCTTGCTCCATATACGTGATACCCAGGTGGTAAGATGGCTGTCCCCGGCCCTCGTCGACGGCGCTGACCTTGGCGTAAATATCCGAAAAACAATGAGCTTCCTGGCAGAAAGTTAACAAGAGCTTTACGTTTGTCAACACGGTCAGCCGCTGGGTGACACTAGCGATCAGCACCGACGTATTCAGCCGAAGGGTTTCGCCGTCAAAAGGGCCGGCGACCACTTTTTTATCCTCAAGCAACCACAATTGAAATGGCAGTCGAATTTCGACGAGCGGATCTTCCTTTTTCTTTTCCAGACGGATATCGAAAGGAGGCCCGATGGCCATGACCGGATAACAGACCAGCGGTCTTTTCAGCCCTTTCATCATCACCGTCATGGGCGACATAGCAATTGCCCGGTCCCGGATGAGCTCATACGTGGCTTCGCCGACAAGAACCTGCCCGCCCAGGGTATTGGATTCGATTCGTGAAGCGATATTTACCGCAGCGCCGACAATGCCGTACTTGGTCCTGGCTTCCGAGCCCAAGTTTCCAACGACCACCGGGCCGGTATTGATCCCGATGCCCATCTCCAAAGGTGGCAGGCCGTCGACCACCAGATTACGGTTGAGATCGGCCAGGGTTCGCTGCATGGCCAGGGCGCAAGCCACGGCACGCACCGGATCGTCATCTTTTTCTTCGGGGATGCCGAAAACGGTAAGAATCGCATCGCCGATAAACTCGTCGATGACCCCGTCGTAGCGTTCGATCACCCGGGTCATGGCCTCCAGATATCGATTGAGGATCCGCACCATCTCTTCCGGATCCCTTCCGTCGGACAAATCGGAAAAACCGCGAAGATCGGACATGAGCACCGTTACGGTCTGCCGACGGCCGCCAATACGCCGGCCGTCGGGTGAATTCAGGATTTCGTCCACAACCGTGTGGCCCAGATACCGGCCGAAGGTGTCCTTGATGAAATTGACCAACTGGAGGCGCTGGGCCGATACTTTCAGGATGGCGTCGAGCATGGCTGCCCGCGAAGAGACGATTTCCCGGATCTCAATAGCGGCATCGCCCTCTATGGGGACATTGTCCTCCTCGGGGCGGTTTACATCCAGTTGACGATTGGCCTCGGCCACCGCTTCTAAGGGGCGGATGATCTTCTTTTCCAGGAAGCGTTGCAGGGTAACCATCATAAACCCGAGAATCACAGCCACGAGGAAAACGATACGCAGGGCATACCACAACAAATCCAACCCGCCGGCATCTTGCGAAATCATTCTGTACAGTACAGACCATACCAGCAGGATCATTTCAATGATGAGAATTCGCCAGAAAACACCGGCCAACAATATCTCGCGGATGCCGCGCTCATGGGTGTTTTTTTTCATCGCGCCAATTTCCCTTTCATGCTCCATCGGCCGGCCGTCGGATACTGCACCCATGGCGGATAAGATGCCGCTTTTAAAAAAGAAAACAGGCGACCTGGTGGCCGTCATCCAGCGGTTTCAGCATCGGGGCCTGCAGATCGCAGGTGGTGTCGACTGCCGGCCGGCAGCGGGTATAGAACGGGCAGTGATCGGTCTTTGGGCGGGGGCGTTCGTTCTCCAAAAGCGTCCCGTAGCCTTGTTTACCGCTGCAGCCAAAGCGGGGGTGGGCGTCCAGCAGGGCTTTGGTATAGGGGTGCCGGGGATGCAGGATCGTTTCGCGGGCGGTTCCCTGTTCCACCAGGCAGCCGCGATAGATCACCCCCACACGATCGCATAGGTTGCGGGCCGCCGCCAGACTGTGGGTAATAAAAAGCATGGTAACGCCGAATTGCGTTTTCAACCGGTTCAGCAGTTGGAAAATCTGAAAGGAAATGGAGGCATCCAGCATCGATGTGGGTTCGTCGGCAATCAGCAGCCGCGGCCGGAGCACCATGGCCCGGGCAATGGCCACCCGCTGGCGCTGCCCGCCGGACAACTGGTGGGGGTACCGATCCAAATAGTCTTCCGGCGGCGTAAGCCCGGCCGTCTCAAGAGCCTCGCAGGCCTGGGTGCGACGGGATCGCCGATCTCCAATGCCATGAATGACCAACGGTTCGCATATCGTCTCAAAAATGGACAGATGCGAGTTAAGGCTCTGGTATGGATCCTGAAAAATCACCTGAACCTGCCTGGCGAACGCCCTTCTGTCCTTCCCCTTGAGCCCCGTGCAATTCCGCCCGTCAAACCGAATCCGCCCTTCATCGGGAGTTTCCAGGCCGACGATCAATCGGCTGGCCGTGGTTTTTCCACTGCCGCTCTCGCCGACCAGCCCGAAGATCTCCCCGGTCCGGATGTCCAGGGACAAGCGATCCAGGGCCACCACGCGGCCGGTGGACTTGCCCAGCAGAGAACCGCCGGCGGAGTAGGTCTTGGTGACATCGCGCATGGAAAGGATGGGTGCGGCGCCCGAAGTGCTCATGTCAGCTTCCTTTCCCGGCATTCCGGCAGCGGACCCGGTGGGTGGCCGACAGTTCCGTCCATTCGGCGACCTCCCGCCTGCACGCATCCGTAGCATCCGGACAGATAACGCGTTGGGGACAGCCATCCGGCGATACGGGTCCGTTCACACTGAAAGCGCGGGCGGAATCGGATAGATCCGCCGGCGCATCGGACAGGGTAAGCAAAGCGCCCACCAGCATCTTGGTATAGGGATGCCCCGGACAGCCCAGCACTTCTTCCCGGAGGCCCATCTCCACCATGCGGCCGGCGTGCATGACCCCGATGTGGGTGCACACATCGGCCACGACGGCCAGATCGTGGGAAATAAAGATCATGCCAAGGTTCATCTCCCGTTGAAACGTGCCAATGGCTTTTAAAATCTGATCCTGAACGATCACATCCAGGGCGGTGGTGGGTTCGTCGGCAATAATCAGCGACGGGTTGCAGGCCAGGGCCATGGCAATGATCACCCGCTGCCGCATGCCCCCGGAAAACTGGTGGGGGTAGTCCTGCAAACGGGCTTGGGGAATCCGGACCAGTTCGAAAAGCGAATGGATGCGATGCTCCACGGCATGTCTGGAAAGGTTCGGTTCGTGGACAACGATGGCCTCGGCAATCTGATCCCGAACGCGGTGCACGGGATTGAGCGCATTCATGGCGGCCTGGAAAATCATGGAAATCCGGCGCCAGCGGATCTGGCGCATTTGTACATCACTCAGAGCGGCCAGATCCTGCCCTTCGAAACGGATCTGTCCGGAAACGATTTCGGCATTGGATGCCAACAGGCGCATCAGCGCCATACCGATGGTCGTTTTGCCGCACCCGGACTCGCCCACCAACCCCAGCGAGCCGCCCCGATCCACGCGAAAGGACACCCCGTCCACCGCCAGTTGCATGCCGCCGGCACTGCGGTAGCCGACGCTCAGGTCGCTGACTTCCAGCAGGGCGGCGCTCACGGCTTGACCTCCTCTTTGCGCAGCCGGGGGTCCAGCACATCGTCCATGGCCCGTCCGGTCATGTAAAACGCCAGGGTAATAAGCGAAATGCAGATGCCCGGAGGCATCAGCCAGTAGGGTGCCTGAAACATGTGGCCCGTTTTCCAGACCCACTGCAGCATCATTCCCCAACTGACGGTGCCCGGATCGCCGAACCCGAGAAATGCCAGGGCCGCCTCGATAATAATGGCCGATGTGACCCGGAAGGTCATGTAGAGCAGGGCCAGCGGCATCACATTGGGCAGGATGTGTCGGAAAAGGATGCGCAGATGCGATGCACCGGCCACCCAGGCGGCTTCGATAAACGGGCGATGACGCAAAGAAAGGGTCTGGGATCGAATCACCCGGGCCACCGCCGGCCAGCGAAACAAAGCGATCATCAGCACGATCACCCAGATGTTCAATTGGCCGAACAGGGCCGACAGGATCAGCACCACCAGCAGGGTGGGCATGACCATGACGATATCTGCCAGGCGCATGAGCGCCGCGTCGGTGCGCCCTCCCGCATACCCGGCCACCATGCCGATGGTGGTGCCGAAAAGGATGCTGATCAAGGCCGAGGAGATGCCCACCATGAACGCGATGCGGGCACCGGCCAGAAGCTGGCTGAAAATGTCCCGCCCGATGTAGTCCGTACCCAGCCAGTGCCGCAGGCTGGGCCCCGTGCTGTAAGAGATCTCCGGATCGACGCCGGTCATGGGATGGTACATGGGGTTGACCCATTGTGGAATGTAGCTGGACAGCGCCATCAGGGCAAAGATACCCAACAGTGCCAGACCGATGCGGCCGATGATATTCGTGCGGTAGACGGCCCAACCGTTTAAAAAACGCTCGACCCAGTGCCAGCGGCGCATTCCGTGAAGCGTGCCGGTTTTTTTAGCAGCCTTTGCATCTGGCGGAGAGGCGTCGATCATATCAATACCGTATCCTCGGATCCAGAGTTGCATAAAGAATGTCAACCACCAGGTTCCCCAGCAGAACAACAACGGCGATGAGCAGAAAGGCGGCCTGGGCCAGCGGGTAGTCGGCATGGCTGACGGAAAAAACGAGTTCCCGGCCGATCCCCGGCCAGGTAAACACCGTTTCGGTCAGGGCGCCACCGTTGATGGAAAAGGCCAGACTCAGCCCTACGCTGGTCACCACGGGCAGGGCGGCATTGGGCGCCGCATGGTGGTCCCGAATGGTTTTTTCATCCAGTCCCTTGGCGCGGGCGGTGACGATGTAGTCGTCCTTGAGCGTGTCCAGCATGCTCGAACGCATCACCAGGAGATAGCTTCCGAAATGGATCAGGATGAGGGTCATCAGGGGCAGGGCCATGTGGTGCAGCACATCCAGGGCCTTGTCCACAAATCCGGCCTGCGGATCGATCCATACTTCGGGCGACACCATGCCCGTGATGGGAAACCACCCCACCCGGTAGGCAAAAAACCAGATCATGATCAGGGCCAGCCAGGGCAGAAACAGGGTGTGACAGAAAAGGGCGCCGATGGTCATCAGCGTATCAGTCCGCTCTCCGCGTTTCCAGGCGGCAATCTTTCCCAGAAAAACGCCCAAAAAAGCCGACAGGATGATGGAGGTGGTAAACAGCAGCACGGTGTTGGGCAGCCGGTTCATGACGATCCGCATCACCGGTACGCCATAATGGAAGGAAACCCCCATATTGCCGGTGGCCACATTTTTCAGGTAATAGAGGTATTGGGTCCACACGGGCTGATCCAGCCCCATGCTCTCCTTGAGCAGTTGGGCATCCTCGGGCGTCATGGACGGATCGACCATCCGTTCGACCGGGTCGCCGGGAGCCAGCCGAAACAGGACAAAAAGCACCGTCATGATCACGAAGAAAACCACCGCGATCTCCATCAGGCGTCTGATTATAAAGCGTTTCAATCCCATTTGTTACGATCCGCCTTTAACCGGCTTCACCAGGCATAACGACCAGATATTGCCGATACCTTCCAGCATATCCACCCAGCCGTTGAAACGGTCCCGGCGCACCGCCTCCACCACAGAAGGTTTGTACAAGGGAATATAGGGAAGGTCTCGGGCGATCTCCCTTTGCATCTCCATCACCAGGGCCTGCCGTTTGACGGGATCCATTTCGGAAACGGACCGGTCGGCCAGACGATCGAAGGCCGGATTGCGATAACCGCTCATGTTCCATCCCCGGGGTTTGTCGTTGTTCGAGTGAAACAGGTTGCCCAAATAGGCCGGATCCAGGCGCAGCCGCCCGTACCCCAGGATGAACGCATCGAAGTCGTGCTTGCCCTTGACCTGATCGAGCAGAGAAGAAAAGGACATGGGACGGGCGTATGCCGGCATGCCCACGTCGCGCAACCATTCCTGGATCATCAGTCCGGTCGTGGCCCGGTGCGGGTCGTAATCGGCCGGCGGAGTCAAAATCGTGAAGCGCTCCATGGGCCGCCCATCGGGCAGCCGTATTTCGACGGCGGCCTGGATCTTGCCGGATTCGTCTACGGGCGGAACCTTCCAGGAGTACCCTGCCTCACTGAGTAGCCGGTAGACCCTTTTGATTCGGCTTTCCCGGCTCATGCCGTCCCCATAGCGCGGCAGGTCGTGGTTGCACCAGAAGCGGTTTTCCGCCGGTATGATCGAAAACATTTTGGTGCCCTGTCCCTGAAGAATCCGTGAGACGATGAAATTTTTGTCGATCAGGTAGGCCACGGCCCGACGCAGCGCCGGATCGTTAAATGGCGGCCTGCGAAGATTGAAGCCCATGAAGTACAGGGCCGATTTTTCGTTGGTAAACAGACGAATCTTTTCTTCTTTTTCCAGGTCGTCCATATAGCCGGGCTGGATGGGCCACCAGAACATATCGATGCTGCCCTTTTTCAACCCCAGGATTGCCACATCGGACGTGCCGAACACGGTATAGACAAGATCGTCGAAAAACGGTCCCAGAATCCGTCCGTCGATGGTCTGGCCGGTGCCGAAGAAGTGGGCATTGCGTGAAAGATGCAAAAACGCTCCCCGACGCCACTGCTCCAGGATGAAAGGACCGGTGCCCACGGGACGTTGCACCCGGTGATTGAGCAGGGTCGTCAGCGGCTTGCTGGTGGTTTGGGCTTTTGCGGCAACGGCAGCCCACTGTTTTTCCTGAACGATGGGGGTCGCCAGCGTTTCGCTGAGAAAAGCCGCCATCGGCTTTTCCAGGTAAAACACGACCGTTCGGTCATCGGGGGTTTCCACACGGCGGATGAACTGCCATTTGGCTCGATACCGGGGAACCATGAAGGACTGAATCAACTGCCCCGTAAAGGCCACGTCACGGGAAGTGAACGGGGTGCCGTCCGACCAGCGCGCATCGCGCAGGGCGATGGTGTAGGAAAGCCGCTCCGGATCGTACACCGGCAGGGATGCCGCCAGCCAGGGGACCAGATCCAGGGTGTCCGGATCGTTCTGGTAAAGGGGTTGATAGATCAGGGAAAGTACTTTGCGGGAGTTGGCGTCACTGGCCAGCCACACATTGAGGGTGCGCGGTTCCTCGGCCAGGCCGATCCTGAGGGTGCCCGGAGGCTCCCGGTCGGTGCAGGCTGCAACGGCAAAAACCAGCAGCACGACAAACAGCCGATGCCATCGCTTCCCACCGGGCATCGTCACGCTCGCTTTCGGTGGGCGGAAGAATTCATTCTGTGGACGTTGTGCTCGATGAAATCGATCACCTTCTGTTCGAGACGGTCGTTGTTGAGCTGGTTGATCCGGGGGATGCCGCCGGGGCTGACGCAGTTGATCTCCACCAGTTTGCCGGCAATCAGGTCGATGCCCACGAAATAGAGTCCGTCGGCGATCAGCTTCTCCTTGATAATCTCGCAGATCCGCCTCTCCCGCGCTGTCACCTGATGGGGGAAAACCGTTCCGCCGGCATGCACATTGGTGCGGAAATCGCCTTTCTTCGGCTTGCGGCGCATGGCGCCGATGATCTCGCCGTTGAGCAGCAAAATGCGGATGTCGCCATCCTGCTTCACGCTTTTCATGTATTCCTGCACCATGATGGGTTCCCGCCGGGCATAGGTTTCGTAGGCGCGGACATAATAGTTGATCAACGAGTTCAAATTCTCCCGGTCGCGGGTACTCACCTTGATCACGCCCTCGCCGCCGAACCGCTGCAATGGCTTGACCACCATGGCGCCGCCGAAATCGTCGATGATTTTTCGCAGACGGGAAGGATCCCTGGAAACATGGGTTTCGGGTATGATTTCCGGAAAATTGAGGATGTAGAGTTTGCTGTTGCCCAAGATCTGTCCGGTGGTGCTGTTGAGGATGAAGACATGATTGTTGACCGTTTGCAGAAACTCCATGGTCTGGTAGTTCAGTGGCGGATTGCTGCGCAGAAACAGGGCATCCATTTCCGTAATGGTCTCGAAGACCAGATGTTCCTGCTTGGTGCAGCGGATGATCGCCTGCCAGTAAGCCGCCATGTTCAGGCCCTGCTGCACGGTGATGTTGCGCATCCGGGCCACGACCTGACCGCCGCGGATATAGACATCGTGGGGTTCCAGAAAATAGACCGTGTGGCCACGCTCGTTGCACTCGTACATCAGGTGGCTGGTGGTTTCGGTTTCCGGTTGGATGTTTTCCAGCGGATCCATTAAAAAGGCGATTTTCATGACCCAAGCATTCCTTTTTGCAAGTCTGTAATGCAACGCGTACGAATTCTATATCGATTCGGCTCGGTCGGCAACCTTTGAAAAATCTTTTACACAATTTACGTCCTGGATTCATTTCCAACAATTTGAATTTGAAGGCCATTGACAAGTCCAACTGGAATCGGTTCTATGCCGGTTCTTGTCAGCCGACCGTTGAATAAGGTACATAGAGCCGCAAACGTCATTGTACAAAACCGTGTAGCAAATTGGAGCCCCATGACCGAATGCCCCTCACCGTCAATGCTGCTGCTGCATCCACCGTCTCCGGCAGATTTCCCGCATCCGCCGGACACCCTGTCCGGGTTGACGGCATTCCTGTCCGCAGTCGTTTCAAGCCCTTACGACGAATCGGCGATCTTCGGAAACGGTGCCGTGCAGGCCGGAGCAATGCTAACCCTCATGGAGCGGGCTGCCGCCGATCATGGCACCGCCCATTGCTTCTGGCGGCGGGGATTGCCTCCACCGACCCTCAGGGGCCTCATGGACGCACTATCCGACCGGCCGACCCGACTGAAACTGTCGCTGGCCTGCAATATCGGCGACACACCGGACGGGGCGCTTCCATGCCCGGCCGGGAAGGGGTCCATCGTTCAGATTCTATGGTCCGCAACGGACTGGATTCCGGGCCTCGGATTTTTCAAAACGGTTTCCAAGGCCGGCATCTGGAACCATCTGCTTCTGGATGGTCCGGCGGCAGTCGCGGCCAACCGAGACGCCGTCGCCCGGCAGCCCAACATCGTTCACAGCTGGGAGGCGACCGACGGTGATGGCCGAAAATCCAATACCGACGACGGGTACGGGAAACTGCCGGCCCTGCCCGGCCGGCCCCTGCGGCAAATTGTAGATGACCCGGTCCATCGATTCGTGCTGATCGACCGGTTCGGTAAAAACTGGCTGCTGCGATCGCGGGCAGACAAGCAGAATGATCATATCGTGACACTGGGCGAGACCATGACCTACCGTTTTTGCCCGCCGGATCAACTGCCGGACGGCCGCCTGGACGATATCTGTGCCATGGTGGCAGCGGGCGGCACCGTGGCCGCTACCCATGTGCGGGCCAACCTGGAGCGGGCCTTTCTGATCGCCTATGTCCTGGAAAACGGGATCGTCGTGGCCAACTCCAGCCTGAAGAACCCACGACCGCAGTACATCGATTCCGTCCGCCAGCGGTCGGGATTGGATTTGACCGGCTTTTTCGAACGGGGCTACACCTCGGTGCGCCCCGAATACCGGGGCCTGGGCATCGGTACCCGCCTGCTGGAAGGGCTCACTGCCCGGGCCGGCGATCGCAAGATTTTCTCGGTGATCGCCGAGGACAACGAGGCCACCAAAATCATTGCCCGCCGCAACCGTACCCGTCAGGTGGCCACCTATACCAGCGAAAAAGCCGGCAAGCCGGTAGGCATCTGGATGCCGGAATGGATGATCGACGACCATGAAAAAAAACGATCCTGACATGAACCTTCGCATCGGTATCATTACGGTCCGGGATGACAGCTACCATCCCAACCGCCGTCTGCTGGAAGCAGCGCGACAGGCCGGTTGCCAGGGGGTGCTGATCCATCCGTATCGGCTTTGGCCGGCGACCGTGGGCGGTAAATTGGGATTGACCGGCGAACACGCGGAAAACCCGCCCCGTGTAGTACTACCCAGGCAGGGTGCCGAAATCGGGGATACCTGTCTGGCATTGATCCACCACTTTGAGCAGATGGGCATTGCCCTGGTCAACGACCTTGCCTCCGTTACGATAGCGCGCAACAAATTTCTCACCCAGCAGGTGCTCACCGCCGCGGGATTGCCCTGCCCTGACACCGTTTTTGTCAACGAGGCATCCGGATTCTCGCCGGCCGTGGATCGCCTGGGCGGCTATCCGGTGGTGGCCAAGCCGGTCAATGCCCGCCAGGGAGAAGGCGTGATGCGCATCGAGGACGCCGACGATGCCCGACGCCGCGTGCTGGCCGCATTGGATCGCCTGCGCGGCGTGATGGTTCAGCGCTACATCGCTTTGGACGGACGCCGCGACATCCGCGTTCTGGTGATCGGCGGGGAAGCGATCAGTGCGGCCAGCCTGATCCCGCGGCAGGGAGACTTCCGGGCCAATTTTCATCTGGGCGGCGATATCCGATCCATCGATCTTCCGGCAGACCTGGCCGAACTGGCAACGGCCGCGGCAGCAGCCGTGGGCTGCGATGTGGCCGGCGTGGACCTGATGGTGGAAAAAAACGGCCGCCCGCTGATTGGTGAAGTCAACTACTCGCCGGGATTCAGGGGCATGGAGGCGGCCAGCGGTCTGGACGTCGCCGGCCGCATCGTCCGCCTGGCCATCGACCGTTACCGGGAGAAGAGAATACAATGAAACTGTCCGACCTTCACGTGCGAAAAAACGGCGATCTGGCCCGTGTCGTGGCCACGGTCCATTTCGAAGAGAAAAACGAGCCGGCAAGAGAGATCTTCATCGAAACCGAGGCCACCTTTGCCGACGACCTGGCGGCCCATCCCCATGCCTTTACCGTGGGTTGTCTCATACCGGCCCTATACTTCGGCGAACGGCGCCTTATTCTTGAAGAGGCCATCTGCCCCCGCCTGAAGGAAGGCCTGGAAACGGTCATGGCCATCATGCACCATTGGACCGCCGGTGCCTTTCGACCCCTGACCCTCGAAGCACCGCTGTTGAAAAACGTCCTTTATGCCGACAGAACCCGCCGCGCGGCGATTTTCCTCTCCGGCGGCATGGATTCGCTGGCCGCTCTCAAACTTCTCAAGGACAATTACGCGCCCTCACACCCCGCGTATCCCAACGATGCATTGCTGGTCCATGGCTTCGACATCGGCGGGGTCTTCGAACGGGGGGCCAAATACCATGTATTCGAACGCGCCAAGGCCGCCATGGCGCCCGTAGCCGCGGACGCGGGCCTGACCTTGGTTCCCGTCTACACCAACATTCGCCATCTTTGCGACGATCGCGATCTGTGGCTCAACCAGTTCTTCGGCGCCGTGCTGGCCGCCGTGGCCCACGCCCTGGCGCCCCGCATCGACCTGGCCTGGCTGGCCTCCTCCTACGACATCCCCCACCTGCACCCCTGCGGGTCCCACCCCCTGCTGGACCCGGAATACGGCAGCCACGATCTCACCATCCGTCACCGGGATGCAGGCCTGTCGCGGATGGAAAAGCTCAGGATCGTCGCCGGATGGGAAACCGCCTTCCAGAATTTCCGGGTCTGCCTGGCCAATGTGCCAGACAAACTCAACTGCGGCCGCTGCGAGAAGTGCGTGCGCACCATGTTGGAATTGGAGGCCCTGGGACTGCTGGACAAGACCCGCGCTTTCGCCGACGATGCCGTGGATCCGGCCTGGCTGGATGCCTTCCGCATCACTATCCGCGTCCGCGAACCGTTTTACGAGGAACTCATCGCCCCCCTGCGCCGCCGCGGCAGAAACGATCTGGCCGAAAAAATCGAAAAGAAGCTGACCGAGCGAGACTGATTTGACCCCAACGTTGCATAACAACATGCGGAAATTATTGTTACCGTTTGAAAATCTGAATCGCTCCAGCTTTTGCAACGTTGGGGTTGACTCAGCCGATGTCCTCCGGTCCCGGTTTTTCTCCACCGCTTAAATCGGCCAGAATGGTGGCCAGCAGGAGCGTGCGCTGCGACAGGCTCTCCTTGAGCATGTATTCCTCCGGGCTGTGATCCCCGGCGCCGATGGGCCCCAGGCCGTCGAGCACCGGTGTGCCCGTTTGGGCGATGAAATTGGCGTCCGACACGCCGGATCGAAATTCCGGACGGATGGCAATCCCAAGTCGGTCGGCAATGCGATCGACGCGGTCGTAAAGCGCCTGATTGGCCTCGCTGCCGGGCATGGGAGGCCTACCGGAAACAATCTCCAGTTCGGCGGCGGCGCCCGGCACCATGATCTGTGCACAAATCTGTGACAGCTTGGTTTTCAGCCGATCTTCGTCTTCAGGCTGGACAAAACGGAAATCCAGAAGGGCTTCGGCCCGTTCGGCAACGGTGTTGGGGCCGATGCCGCCGGTTACCGTGCCCGCATTGGCCAGAATCCCGGCGGAAAAATCGTTGAGGGCCTCGATGGCCAGGATTTTATGGGCCATCTCCACGATGGCA
Organism: Desulfosarcina widdelii; assembly: GCF_009688965.1. Taxonomy (GTDB): domain Bacteria; phylum Desulfobacterota; class Desulfobacteria; order Desulfobacterales; family Desulfosarcinaceae; genus Desulfosarcina; species Desulfosarcina widdelii. The sequence goes on from NZ_AP021875.1 coordinate 4,060,855, forward strand.
CTGGTTTTGTCCGGGCCTGCAAAAGCGGCGTGGCCCGCCCTTCCGGCAACGGTGAGCCTGGCCGAAAGGTTGCCTTTCCGGCCGGTGACGACTTCTCCGTTGAGCCCGCCGCCTTCCAGGACAAAGGCACAGACACTTTTTTCGGCTTCCCGGCGGATCAACGCCTTGGACTGTTTGGAGCCGATTTCCTCATCGCTGTTCAATACGAAAGATAAAGGCAGGCGTTGCAACAGGTTGGCCTCGGACAGTGCTTTGAGGGCGAATATCCCGGCAACCAGCCCCCCTTTCATGTCGATGACGCCGGGCCCATACGCCCGGTCGGCATCTTCGCGATAGTTCCGAAAATCCGTATCTGCAGGGAATACGGTATCCATGTGGCCGACCAGAAGCACCTGGCCGGTTTCCGTGGGCGGGCAGGGGGTGCGAAAAACCAGCGGGTTGCCCACCGGCTTGATTTCGATGACGTCCAGCGTGAGATCGCAGTCCGCCAGGGCGTTGGCGATGACGCGGCCGACCGCGTCCACGCCGGGCTTGTTATGGCTGCCGCTGTTGATGCAGACCAATTGCCGCAGCAGGTCGAACATCTGGGAGCGGTGTGTGCCCAGGTAGGTCCGCAACCATTCGTCCATGGCCATTTCAGCGTCCCGATAGCAGTGTGGTGATTCGATCCTCAATCGTCAGGATGCATAAATCGAGCACTTGCGCACATTCATGGCCGCCTCCATCAGGGCCTCGGCAAAGGTCGGATGGCCGTGGATGGTGCGCGAGATGTCTTCGCTGCTGGCGCCGAACTCCAGGGCCAGCACGCACTCGGCGATCATGTCGGCTGCCCGGGGACCGATGATGTGGACTCCTAAAATGCGGTCGGTCTTGCCGTGGGAGATCAGCTTGACGAAGCCGTCGGTTTCGCCCATGCAGCGCGCCCGGCCGGCCCCGGAAAAGGGGAAGCTGCCCACGCAGTAGGGGATTTCGCGTTCGCGCACCTGCTCTTCGGTCAGGCCTACGCTGGCCACCTCGGGCCAGGTGTAGACCACCGCCGGAATGGTGTCGTAGTTGACCTCGCCGGCGCGGCCGGCCATGCACTCCACGGCGGCGGTCCCTTCGGCCGAAGCCTTGTGGGCCAGCATGGGGCCGGGCACCAGGTCGCCGATGGCGTAGATGCCGTCCACGCTGGTGCGGTAGGTTTCGTCCACCAGAATCTGGCCGGTTTTGGGATCGGTCTCCACACCCAGTTCTTCGAGGCCCAGACCGCGAGTCAGGGGGCGCCGGCCAATGGAGACCAGCAGCCGGTCGAAGCTCATCTCCTCAGTGTTGTCGCCACTTTCCAGCACGGTCCGTACCTTGCCGCGGGCCACCGTGGCCTTGGCCACCTTGGTGTTGAGCTTGAACGCAAGGCCCTGGCGTTTGAGGATGCGGTCCAGGGTGCGGCCCACCTGTCCGTCCAGGGTTGTGGCAATCTTGGGCAGCATTTCGATGACGGTCACCTTGCTGCCCAGGCGGTTCCACACCGACCCCAGTTCCAGGCCGATGTAACCGCCGCCGACGATGCCCAGGTGCTTGGGCACGGTATCGAAGGAGAGCGCTTCGGTGGAGCTGACGATGTGCTTGCCATCGAATTCCAGCCCCTTGACCTCGATGGGCGCTGAACCGGTGGCCAGCAGAATGTTTTTGGCCGCCAGGGTGGTCTTTTTCTTCTTGCCCGTGTCGACCTCGATCGTTCCCGGGGCGTTGATTGTAGCCGTGCCCTGCACGATCTCGATGTTGTTGCCCTCCAGCAGCTTGCGCACATTTTCGGTCAGCTCTTCGACGACCTTGTCCTTACGGGCCAGCATGGCCGCCAGGTCCAGGGAAACCTTGCCGGTCTTGATGCCGTATTCGGCAAAGCGCTCCCTGGCCAGGTGGTAGTACTCGGAGGAGTCCAGCAGGGCCTTGCTGGGGATGCAGCCCACGTTGAGGCAGACGCCGCCCAGGCGCGCATTTTTCTCCACCACGGCGGTCTTCAGGCCGAGCTGGGAGGCGCGGACAGCCGCCACGTATCCGCCGGGTCCGGAACCGATGATCACCAGGTCGAACTGTGCTTGCTGTGCCATCCTTACACCTCCAATGTCATGCGTTCCGGGTTTTCGACGAACTCCTTGACCCGCTTGAGAAAAGTTACCGCCCCCTTGCCGTCCACGATGCGGTGGTCGTAGCTCAAGGCCACGTACATCATGGGCCGGATAACGATCTCGTCGTCGACCACCACCGGTCGCTTTTCGATCTTGTGCATGCCCAGGATGCCGCTTTGAGGCATGTTGAGAATGGGCGTGGAGAGCAGACTGCCATAAACGCCGCCGTTGCTCACCGTAAAGGTGCCGCCCTCCAGGTCGGCCAGTTCCAGGCGGTTCTCCTTGATTTTGGTCACGTAATCCACGATGGCCTTCTCCACCCCGGCGAAGCTCAGGCGCTCGGCGTGGCGGATCACCGGCACCACCAGGCCGCGCTCGGTGCCCACGGCCACACCGATGTGCTGGTAGTTGTGGTAGATGATGTCATTGCCGTCGATAAAGGCGTTGATCTCGGGCACTTCCTTGAGGGCTTCCACGCAGGCCTTGACGAAGAAGGACATGAAGCCCAGGTTGATTCCGTGGCGCTTGCTGAAGGCCTCCTTGTACTGCGAACGGATCTCCATGGACCGGGCCATGTCGATCTCGTTGAAGGTGGTCAGCATGGCCGTATTCTGCTTGGACTCCAGCAGCCGTTCGGCGATGCGTTTGCGGATGGGCGTCATGGGCTTGCGCTCTTCCATGGCAGCAGGCGGCATGTCACCGACCGCAGTCGGCATTGCCGGATCCTCTTCGGGGATGCCCGCCGGGGCGTTTTCCAGGTAGAGCAGTACATCCCCTTTGCTGATGCGCCCACCGGGACCGGTTCCTTTGATTTTGGAGACATCCAGATGTTTCTCGGCAATCAGTCGGCGCACGGAAGGCGCCAGGGGAATCCCGTCGGCAGGCGTCGATGGAGCGGATGGCTTTGGGGGCGCCGCCGGGGCAGGCGTTTTCTCCGGTTGAGCGGGCTTTTCGGCGGGCGGCTCGGCTTCGGCTTCCGGTTTTTTCTCCGGCACCGCGGATGCATCCACCGGCTCCAGGGAGCCCACCACCGTTCCGATGGCCACGGTCTCGCCGGCCTGTACACCAATTTTCAGGACGCCGTCCGCCTCGGCCACCACCTCCAAGGTGACCTTGTCCGTTTCGATGACAAACAGGGGCTCGTCCTTGCGGACGGTATCGCCGTCCTGCTTGAACCATTCGGCCAGGACCGCCTCCTGAACCGACTCGCCGACGCTGGGAATCTTGATTTCGATGGCCATGCGGGCTCCTTGATATTAGGTGTTTAGGTTGAAGGCTGAAGGGGTTTAGGTTATTGCATCGATACCGCTGGCTGACTTTATCGGGTTCGTAGAAACCGCATCGCGGCTGAAAGCCGCTCCATCAATCCCCCAATTCCTCAATACCAGAATTTCTCAATTACAACGCACATCTTCCGACCTCCGACATCAGTCTTCCGTCTTCTGACCTCCGACTTCTGTCCTCCATCATCCCGTGGCACTTCCCGCCTGGTCGTGGGAACCGACGGCCCGGTCCACAATACCGTCCTGCTGTACTTTGTAGATCTTGGGAAAGCCCGTGGCCGGACTGGCCGAAGCTTCGCGCCCCACATAGACGAGATGCTTTTTCACCAGGGCGCCCAAACGCGACCGGATGAACTGCCACGCACCCATGTTTTCCGGCTCTTCCTGCACCCACAGCCAGGAAGCAGCCTTTTTATAGCGGCCGACGATCTTCTTGAGCATCTGCTCCGGAAACGGATAGAGCTGTTCCACACGAACGATAGCCGTATCGGCGGCGGAGATCTGCTGCTGCCGGGCGATAAGCTGGTAGTAAATCTTGCCGCTGCAGAAGATTACTTTCCTGGCCGAGGCTGCAGCCTTGGGATCGTCGAGCACCGGCGTAAAGCCGCCCCGGGTCAGATCGGCCAGGGAGGATACCGCCATGGGATGGCGCAGCAGGCTTTTGGGTGTCATCAGGACCAGCGGTTTGCGGAAAGGTGCCTTGATCTGCCGGTGCAGCAGGTGGAAATACTGGGCCGGGGTTGTCAGGTTGGCCACCTGCAGGTTGTCGTCGGCGCAAAGCTGGAGAAAGCGCTCCATCCGTGCGCTGGAATGCTCCGGTCCCAGTCCTTCCCATCCGTGGGGCAAAAGCAGGGTCAGGCCGCAGAGCTGCTGCCATTTGGTCTGTCCGCTGGCGATGAACAGATCGATCACGCACTGGGCGTTGTTGGCAAAATCGCCGAACTGGGCCTCCCACAATGTCAGCACTTGAGGTCGGGTGACCGCATAGCCATACTCGAAGCCCAGCACGCCGGCCTCGGCCAGCAGGCTGTTGTAAGCCTCATAAGCCGCCTGTCCCGGTTCCAGATGGTTCAAGGGGGTGTAGTCCTGCCCGGTTTCGTAATCCCACAGCACGCTGTGGCGCTGGCTGAACGTGCCCCTGCCGACATCCTGGCCGCTGAGGCGCACGGTGTGCCCTTCGACCAGCAGAGATGCGAAGGCCAGGGCCTCGGCACCAGCCCAGTCGAGGCCCTCGCCGCTGGTGATGGCCTCGAGGCGTTTGTTCAACACCCCCTTGAGCCGTGGGTGAACGGTAAATCCTTCGGGCAGGTCCGCCAGTCGCGACGCCAAACGCATGAGCGTTTTTTTGTCCACGCCGGTATCCACCGGATCATGGCTGAAGGTGCCGCTGACAGCTTCCCATTCCGGAAAAAATCGCGGCTCGGGAAAAAGGCAGGTCGATCCGTGGATCTCCTCGTAGGCCGCATCCAGATGATCGCTGACAGCCTGTTCCATCTTCTCTACATCGGCTTTGGAGACGACCCCCTCGGCCACCAGCTCGTCGGCATAGACCCGGTTAAGGGGCGGCCGCTGGCGGATGCGCTGGTACATGGTCGGCTGGGTGAAATAGGGCTCGTCGCCCTCGTTGTGCCCGTAGCGGCGGTAGCAGACCAGGTCGACGACGACATCCTTGCCGAAACGATAGCGGTAGTCGGCGGCCAGGCGGGCCACATGGGCCACAGCCTCGGGATCTTCCCCGTGAACGTGAAAAATGGGAACCATGAGCATTTTGGCCACGTCCGTGGAGTAGCGCGTGGAGCGGGCGTCTTCGGGCAGGGTGGTGTAGCCGATCTGGTTGTTGATGACCACGTGCACCGTACCGCCGGTGCGGTATCCCTTGAGCTGGGACATATTGAGGGTTTCGGCGACCACGCCCTGGCCGGCAAAGGCCGCATCGCCGTGCAGCAGTACCGGCAGGACCGCCTTTTGCCCGTCTGCGGTCCGCAGATCCTGGCGGGCCCTGGCCATGCCTTCAACCACGGGGTTCACGGCTTCCAGATGGCTGGGGTTGCTCACCAGGCAGAGGGAAACCGCGGTCCCGTCTTCCATGTTTTGCTCGGTGAGATAGCCGATATGATACTTGACATCCCCGGAACCCACCAGATCCTGAGGATCGTAGCAGCTTTCGAATTCGGAGAAGATCTCCTCGGCCGGTTTTTCGAGAAAGTTTCTCAGCACGTTGAGACGCCCCCGATGGGCCATGCCGAGAATAATCTCCCGGCATCCAGAGGCAACCGACTCTTGGCGCAGAACGTCCAGAAAGGGAATGAGGGCTTCGCCCCCTTCCAGTGAGAACCGGGTCACCCCCACGTACTTCTTATTGAGAAAGTCTTCGAACCGTGAGGCCGCAGTAAGTGTTTTCAGCAGGTGAACCCGCTCTTTAACGGACAGTTCTGTCCGGTTGCCTGTTGGCTCCATGCGCTCCTGCAGCCAGCGCCGTTCGTCGGGATCCTGCAGATGCATGTATTCCACGCCGATGCTGTGGCAATAGGTCTGCTTCAACCGAACGACAATATCTTTCAATGGCGCCGAACCGGCTTCGATCACCCCCGGGGCCGCGAAAACTTGCTCCAGGTTTGCAGCGTCCAGACCGAAGGCCTCCATTTCCAGCAGCGGATGGCTGGTGGGGCAGGCGGATAGCGGATCCATGCAAGCCAGCAAATGCCCGATGTCCCGGTAGCGGTGAATCAGGGCGTCCACACCGGCCTGGCGCAAAGCCTCCCGGGAATCGGAGGCCGCCGGTCCGGCGGCTCCGGCCATTTCGAATCCCCTGAAGAAAAACTGCCAGTCCTCCGGCAAAGACGCGGGATCGGATTTCCATTTGCGGTATTGGGTATCGATAAAATCGGCGCTCAGGGTCTCGGACAGGTTCATTTCCGCATCCTCCTGGTAGCTCCAAATTAAAGCAAAAAAGCGGCTTTATAAATGATTATGTTTAATGCATCCTTACAAACCGCCAGAACTGTCATACCGGCAAAAGCGGTTTTCGTAGGGGCACGGCGCGCCGTGTCCCTACACGGCCTCTAAGACCAATAGGGCAACAGAATATTATTTCAATTTTTTACAAAACGATCACGATTGTTTGGGTTCACCCTTTGAAAACCCCGCCTGGCGGAAGAACCATTCGGTCACCGTTCGGGAAACCTGTTTTTGGTGCTCCGGCAAGGCGAGCATGTGATCGCCGCCGGAAACGATCACCAGTTCGACGTGGTCGGGATTGGCTTCTTTGGCCAGATGGGCTTCGGAAACCGAGATGATCTCGTCCCGGTCCCCATGCACCACCAACATGGGCACCTTGAGCGCACGGGTGGTCGCTTCCAAATCGTGACGGCCGGCATCGTCAAAAAAATCACTGTTGAGACTCAGATTTCTCCCGCGACTGGTGAATTCCACGCGACCCGCCTCGGACAGCGTCGTCTGCTGATCCGGCGTTAAAAAATGCATGGCACGTGTCGGACTGGTCCGCCCGGCCACTCGGCAGACAGCCGACACCGCAGCCTGCCGGTGTGCGGTAAGCAGGGCGATGGCCGCCCCTAGGGAATGTCCGGCAAGTCCGATCCATTGGACCCCATGCTGCTGCACCAGATCAATGGCGGCTTCCATTTCCAGAACCTGCTTGGACCAGGTGGATTGTTCGAAACTTCCCTGGCTTTGTCCGTTTCCGGAAAAATCGAAACGCAGGGCCATGAAACCGGCATCGCAAAGACTAGTGCAGATCCTTCTTAGAATACCCGTATGCCGGGAGCAGGTAAAGCAGTGTCCGGCGACGACCGCAGCCAGCGGCGGCCCGTCGGGCTCGTGAAGAGTTCCGGCAAGGGTTTCTCCCAGATGGTTGTCGAAATGAATCTGGCGTTCCATGTTTTCTCCGCAGGCAGGCCGTTGGCGGTCAGTTATCAGTTAACAAAATACGTGCCATGACCGTCAAGACAAAAAAACCGACCACATCCTTCACCAAATCGGGTTTTTTCGAAGCTGCAAATGTCCACCTGAGACACGGTGTCTCAAAATATAAAACAAAACGAACCCATGGACGTCAGGCCGCATGGCCCTTGAACCGTTTAATCAACACCGGGATGAAAAATGAAAAGATGAAAAGTGCGAGGGAGAAAAAAATCTTGAAGGACACCAGTTGCCCCCAGTCTCCCGATGCCCAAACCTCTTTCAGGGTACCAATAGCAAAGGTAAAGATAAAGGTCCCCACAATGATGCCCAATCCGGTACCGACCAGATAGTCCCTGAACCGAATCCGGGTGAGTCCCATGCCGAAGTTCATTGGGGTAAAGGGAAAGTAGACCAGCCGCAGGTAGAGAACGGTCGCGAATCCATTGCGTTCGATGGCCTCGTCGTATTTTTTCAGCCGATCGCCGATCAGCGAAGCGGCCAATTCCCGCCCCAGGGTCCGGCCGATGACAAAAGCCCCGGCCGAGCCGATCATGGCGCCGGTCCACGCCCACAAAAAGCCCCAATAGGGCCCGAAAATAGCGGCGCCCAAACCGGTCAGCAGGGTGCCGGGAATGAAAAGGCAGATGCCCACCGCGTAAACCAGCACATAAACCAGTGGCGCCCAGAATCCGACAGATTGCAGAAACGTGTCCAGCGCTTCGGCCGTAAGCGCATCCTTCACCGGGCTGAACCGGATCAGCACGATGGCTCCGACGATGAAAAGGCCCAAAAAAAGTGCTTTGAGCCCGCCGCTGGATTTGGAGGGTTCCGTTTGCATTCGGAATTCTGTCCTCAGTGCTCTGGCTTTCGTTCTCCGCCCTCCGTGCTCAGTGTCCCGCCTTCACACACCTCCGGAGTACAGGCCCGACCCTTCAAGTTGAAGAAAAATTTGAGGCCTTTCTGGATTTTCTCGGAGAAAATTTTGGGAGCAAACACGCTGCCGGCCACTCGCTTGCTGATCTCGCCCAGGGTGGGATACGGGTGAATGGCCGAGGCCAGGGAAGACATCTTGACGCCGCCGTTGAGCGCCGCCACCCATTCGGCAATCAGGTCGCCGGCCCGGGGGCCCAGGATCTGCACCCCCAGGGGTTTTTCCTTTCTGTCCAGGATCAGCTTGATGCGGCCTTCGACCTCTCCTTCGGCCCGGCCCCGGTCGTTGTCCGCAAAGGCCTCGGTCCAGATGCGGGTTTCGATTCCCGCCTTTTTAGCCGAACGTTCGTTCAGCCCGATACTGGCCAGCTCCGGGTCCGTGTAAGTGCACCAGGGCATCCAGGTGGTATGGACCTTGCGCGGCAGGCGAAAAACCGCATTGCTCACCACGATGCCCCCTTCGTAGCCGGCGGCATGGGTGAATTGATATCCGCCGCTGACGTCGCCGGCTGCGTAAATATGTTTTTGGGTGGTGCGCAGGCGCGCATCCACCGTGATACCTGTTCTCCCGAATTCAACCCCGGCGGCAGCCAGCCCCAGGCCGTCGACATTGGCCGAGCGTCCCGCCGCAACCAACACCGTGTCGGCTGTCAGGTCCACCGATGTTCCGTTCCCCAGAGCCAAAGCAATACGCTTCTTCTCGCCGGCCTGGTTTGCATGCTTCACCGTTGCGCCCAGATAAAAACGGACCCCCTCGGATTCCATGACTGCCTGAACGGCCGCGGCCATGTCCGTATCTTCTTTGCCCAGAATCTGATCGGCCTGATCAACAATGCTGACCGACGTTCCCAGGCGGTTGAAAGCCTGCGCCATTTCGATGCCGATGGGACCGCCCCCCAGCACGATCATGCTGCCGGGCAGCTGCCGGAGTGAAAAGATTTCACGGTTGGTGATCGTTTCGATGACATCCAGTCCGGGTATGGGAGGCATGGCTGGAGAAGACCCCGTGGCGATCACCCAGGTCCGGGCGCTCACCTTCTTGCCGTCGAGATCGACTGCGTGGTCGTCCTTGAAACGGACCGGACCGAAGACCACTTTGGCGCCCAGCCGGCAGAATCGTTCCTCCGAGTCGTGCTCCTGGATTGCCGCAATCACCCCGGCGATGCGGCCGGCAATGCGCGAGAAGTCCACGGGTGGCACCGCAACTTTGGGCAGACCGAAGCGCTCGGCGTTTTTCATCTGATGATACACATGCGCCGAATGAATCAACGTCTTGCTGGGCACACAGCCGTAATGCAGGCAATCGCCGCCCAACACCGGTTCTTTTTCGACAAGCAGGGTTTTGGCCCCCAGTTGGGCCGCACCCGAAGCCACGGTGAGGCCGGCGGCACCGCCGCCGACTATCCCGATATCGTAATCGTATTCCGCCATGGCAGGGCTCCTCAGACTGATCGGCGATCGCGCCGGGTTACTCTTTTCCGGGCCATTGAACGCCGGTCTGTTCTTCGACGACGTAGCAGAAGCGGTTCCAGGCAAACTCCCGCTTGCTGAAGGGGCAGCGCAGCGTCACCTTGCGGTCGGTAACGGCCACCACCTCCCAGTCCCCTTTTCGGGGTCCATCCGCAATGTTGATTTTCTGCCCCACCCGGAACGCATACGGCTTAAAAACAGTTACATCGTGGGTTTGCATGGCAACCTCCGGATAGAATGGATACTACTTCAATGCATTGAATTTGTCATGCCAGGCGCATCGGCTGCAAAACGTCTCGGTACCGTCGCCGATATCCGGGCATTCATCATCTTCCAGTTCTTCTTCAAAACAGATCTCGCCATCCCTGCATTCGAAGCCATAGATATCGTATTCGTCATCAGGATTCTTGACGTAAAACTTCTCGCAGCCACAGACCGGGCATTTGGACTGATTCATGATGTGTTCCTTAGTAATGCACTATCATTGCAGGCAGTATTTCTTGCCTATAAAAAGCTTTCCTTGGCATAGCTGCTATCGTTATCGGGATTGAAACTATGTAATTGCCGGCTTTCTTTTCCGATACGGCACTCCGGTATTGAAAGCCCTACCTTTCGGACGATTCGCAAAGCATCTGACGCAGACGCTCGCTCAAAAAGACGATCGATTCGATGTCCAGGTGCTCGGTGACGGTTTCGTCGAAAAGAAGTTTGGCGGTGGCCCCGAACCCGTCCACCGGGTCCTCGTCCCAGAAGAGCAGAGTCACCGGCACCCGCGGCAGGGGCTGGAAAATAAAAGCCGCATCGGCGCTGTTGCCCTTGCCGGTGACATCCTTGCCGCCAATTCGGGCGGCAGCACTGCGAAGTGCGTCCAACTGGCCGCAAAACCTGTCCGCCAATGGAGACTCCACTTGCTTGGCCATGGTTTTGACCTTGGAGACGGTATTGGGGAACTCCTCGAACCCCTTCCATGTTCCCGCGGGAAGGCGGCGGCCGCCCTGGGCCAGGTGGTTGTAAAGAAAAACCTTCTCCCAGCGGCTGAGTTCCGCCTCATCCATGCGCTCGATATCGTCAGGCCGGATTAAAATATGGGTATCGAAATAGGGCAGCTTCAGGTCCGGTTTTTCTCCGTTTCCGATCAGTTCTCCGCCGATTCGCTCGGGAAGATCTTCCAGGGCCATGGATGCGGACCGCTCCCGGGCCCATGTCAGCGCATCTTCGGCCAAATCCCGTTTGGTCCATTTGCCGGCGGCATACTGCTCTGCCAGATCGCGGTTGCATCGCTGTACCACCTCCGGTGAGAGATGGGGACAGCGTTCCAGGGGATATTGATCGGACACCACCATCCCGGCAAACGCAAGGCAGGAGGGAAACCCGCAGTCACCGCAGTTGGTTTTCGGCAGCACGTCACGGTATAGATCGACGACGGAAAGGGCCATCTTCTACCAGACCTCCGGGTACCCGACATTGGTGAAGGCGTCTTCCATTTTAAGCTTGTGGTCCCGTTCCATGGCCGCCAGGTCCAGAAATACCTGCCGCTTATCTTCGTCGTCGCACATCGCGGCCATTTCGTTATACTGCTTCATGGCCGCTTCCTCTTTTTTCATGGCCAGGGCAAAGGCATCGGCCGGCTTCATGTCCATGGACAGTTCCGGTTCATCCATGGTTTCGGCCACCTTGTAATCGCGCGTTTCGGAAAAATAGCGGTCAATGGTATTGCTGGTGTAGATCTTGGTGAGAATATCCCGATGCTTTTTCTCCTCTTCCGCCAAAGTGGTGAAAAGTTTTTTCAGGTATGGGTCGGCGAGGGTGCTGGCGGCATCCTCGTAAAATTTGCGGGCCTCGACCTCGTTGGCAATGGCCTGTTTGATAATATCCTTGTACTCACTCAGATTCATGGCGGCCTCCTTTTGGGGCAATAAAGGTTGGGGGAAACAGGCCAATGCCTGTCATAAGGATAGTCTGTCATACTGTTATATTTAAAGCAATCCGTATGCCACCCAAAAAGCAATAGCATTGAATGTCGTTTTGTGTATAATTATTGCGACCTTCCGAAAAATCATGTCCCTTTATCTACAAATGGAGGCAATTATGAACTGGAAACAATTCCTGACGCCTGTGAAATCCATCGATACCGAGCAGGCCAAGACCTATCTTGACGGCAAACAGGTGGACGAGGTGACCATCCTGGACGTACGCCAACCCAAGGAGTACGAAGCCGGACACATCCCCGGCTCCATCCTGGCCCCGCTGCCGGAACTCACAGACCATATGGATCGCATCGACCGCAGCAAGCCCCTGTTGGTATACTGCGCATCCGGGGGGCGCAGCCGGGTCGCGGCCCAGTTGCTTTCCGGCCAGGGGTTTAAAAACATTATCAACATGGCCGGCGGCTTCAATGCCTGGACCAGCGAAGCGGCCTTTCTGGGCGAAGAAAAAGGCCTGGCGCTGTTCGACGGAGTAGAATCCGTTGAAAGCGCCCTGACCGTGGCCTATTCCCTGGAAGCGGGACTGAAGGATTTTTACGATACCATGGCCGCCAAGGTGGACAGCGAACCGGCCGGGAAGCTGTTCCGCCAACTGTCTCAAATTGAAGTGAAACACCAGGACCGTATTCTGGAACAATACACCGAGGTCACAGGCAAGGCCGCCTCCCGGGAAGATTTTGAAAAGGGTCCGGTTCCGGAAGTCCTGGAAGGAGGGCTGACCACCGAGGAATACGCCAATCTGCTCATGCCTTCGACGGACACGCTGGCCGACATCATCGAACTGGCCATGTCCATCGAAGCCCAGGCCCTGGATCTTTACCTGCGGGCTTCGGAGAAGGCGCACAGCGACGCCGGCAAACAGGCCCTGCTCCAGATCGCCAATGAGGAGAAGACGCATTTGGCCAGGCTTGGTCAATTGATGGAAGAAACGATAGAATAGCCACCGCCATGAGGTTTCTATGAAAAAAAAGTTGGTTCTCATCGGCGGCGGCCATGCCCACATGGTCGCCCTGGCCAATCTGCAGGACGTTATCGCCAAAGGACACGACGTCACCGTTATCGGCCCGTCGGACCACCATTACTACTCGGGCATGGGGCCGGGCATGCTCTCGGGCACCTACCGACCGGAAGAAATCCGTTTTGCCACCCGGCACGTGGTGGAAAAGTCGGGGGCTGCATTCATCCGGGACAAGGCTACCGGAATCGATCCCGAGAAAAAGTTCGTGCTCCTGGAAAGGGGCGAACCCGTGTCCTACGACGTGCTCTCCTGCAACGCGGGCAGCCATGTTCCCAGGCCGGATATCGAGGGCGACCCTGCGGATATCTATACCGTCAAACCCATCGAACGGCTCATGGAGGCCAAAGCTCGCCTGGTCGATCATTTCGGCCGGCACACCGCCAATGTGGTTATTGTCGGCGGCGGTCCTTCGGCGGCCGAGGTGTCCGGCAATGTCTGGCAGCTGGCAGCAGCCACCGGTGGGCAGATGCCCCGCATCACCGTATGTGCCGGCAGCGCCTTCATGGGCCGTTTTCCCCCTTCCGTGCGAAACAGGATCGTCAAGGTACTGGACAGCCGCGGTATCGTGATCCGCGAAAACGTCTACGTCAAATCCGTTGCCGGAGAAAAGCTCACCCTGGACAGCGGAGAAAACCTGCCGGCGGATTTCATCTTTCTGGCCCTGGGCGTCAAGCCTTCTTCCATCTTCGCCGATTCGGGAATCGCTACCGGTCCGGACGGCGGGATGTTGGTCAACCGCTTTCTACAAAGCACTCAGTACCCGGACATTTTCGGCGGCGGGGACTGCATCCATTTCCAGGACCATCCCCTAGACAAGGTCGGCGTCTACGCCGTACGAGAAAATCCGTTGCTGTTCCACAACATGGTGGCACAGATGGAGGGCGGGGAGCTGATGCCTTTCGATCCGGGCGGCGACTACCTGCTGATCTTCAACCTGGGCGGCGGGGTCGGTGTCCTGAAAAAGCGCTGGCTGGAGTTCGGCGGCCGTCCGGCATTTCTCATCAAAGACTACATCGACCGCAAGTTCATGCGTAAGTTTCAGGCCATCGAGTAGTTTGAGAATGCGTTAGCGTTCTTATCAATCGCTGCGATCAAACCGACGATGATCGTTTCGAGCGGGCAAGTTTTCCCCTTAGGCGTCCGTATTCCACCAGGGCCCCCAGGGCCCGGGCCGCCCGCTCCGGGCTGGCCAGCACCGGCACACCCTTGTCCTGAAGACCGGATATAAACGGATTCTGCCGGGTCAGGAAGGAAAAGCCCAGCGTCGGTTTGCCATGGGATGCCATCAATTCGGCCACGGACGCACACTGGTCGTCCACGATCTTTTTCACCTGGGCTTCGATTTCCGCCTCCGGCACGCCCAGGCTTACCAGGGCCCGGTGGACCATGGCTTCCGTGGCCAAAAAATAAATAAGCAGGCTGTCCGCCCCCTCATCTTGTAGAAGTATCTCGGGGATGGCTTTGAAATAATCCAGCGGGTTCTTGGTAAAGGTCAGGTCCACGGGATTTTTTACGCTGGCGGTGTGAGGGACATACGCCCCCAGTTTTTCCATCGTAGCCTGAGACAGGGCGGGCAGTTCGATACCGGACCTCCCGCAAGCATCGGCGGCGGCGGCGCCGGGTCCGCCTGAATGGGTTTGAATCAAGGCGCTGTTCCCTTTTGGCAGGTGGCAGGAACCCAACGCATAGCAAAAGTCGAACATCTCTTCCACGGACCGCGCCCGGATGATGCCGCTCTGTTTAAACACCCCGTCGTAAAGCCTGTCGGGGCCGGCAAGCGCCCCGGTGTGGGAAAGACAGGCCCGTTTCCCGGTTTCCGATCCCCCCACATAAAAGGCCACAATGGGCTTGGTTAGCGCAACCTCCCGGGCTGCTTCGATGAATTCCCGTCCCCGGCGGATGGACTCGATATACAGGGCAATGGCGCGGGTATCCGGGCAAGCGCCCAGGTATCGGATGCAGTCCGCCATGTCGATATCGGCCTCGTTGCCCAGGCTGAACCCCGTGCTGAATCCCTGTCCGAACCGGGTATCCAGGTAATCGAACATCTGGGTGATAAAGCTGCCGCTCTGGGAGGCCATGCCGATGAAGCCGGGCCGGCAGGCGGAGGAAAGAAAGGTGGCGTTGAATTTCATGTGGGAATTGACCACGCCGATGCAGTTGGGCCCGGTGAATCGGATGTTGTATTGCCGGGCAATGGCCTTGATTTCTTCCTGCCTGGCTGGACCCTCTCCCCCCACCTCGCCAAATCCGGCCGTAACGATAATAGCCCGGCGGATTCCCTTTTCTCCGCAGGCCCGCAGGGTTTCCGCAACGATTTTTGTCGGCAGGACAATAATGGCCAGGTCCGGCACTTCGGGCAGATCGCCCACCCGGGAGTAGGCGCCAAGATTCAAAACCCTTTTTTCCTTGGGATGGACCGGGAAAATCCGGCCTTCATATCCATCGGCAAGGATGGCGTTGAGAATAATGGTCCCCATGGATGAAAAATTATTGGAAGCGCCAAAAATGGCGATGCTCTCGGGGCGTGCGATTTGATACAGGGGGCTTTTTGAAATTGCGGACATCGTCACCGTTGTACTCCTTCCAGAACAATCAGGGCATCCACCGCCTTGACGGTGCCGTCCGGGGAAACAATCAGGGGGTTGATATCGATTTCACCGATTTCAGGCCGGTCGAGGCCCAAAAGGCCCAGAGAAACGAAAATACGGCAGAGGGTTTCCACGTCTGCCGGGGCCTGCCCGCGGAACGCATCCAGCATGGATCGGTATTTTAAATCCCGGACCATGTCCATGGCTTCGATCTTGTCGAAAGGAGCGGCCCTGAACACGGGTTCTGCAATCACCTCGGCCATAACCCCGCCGAATCCCAGCATGACGCAAGCACCGAACTGGGGGTCCCGGCTCAGCCCGGCCGCAAGTTCCCGGTCGCCGGCCACCATTTCCTGGACCAGAATGCCTTCCAGGGGGGTAGTTATCTTTTCACGGATCCGGCCAACGGCCTGTATGACCGCCTCCGGTCCGGAAAGTCCCAGTTCAATGCAGTTCAGTTCGCTTTTGTGCATCAGGTCCCGGGAACAGGGTTTGAGGACCACGGGATATCCGATCTTTCCGGCAGCAGCTACGGCCTCTTCGGTATTTTGAACCAGGAATTCCCGGGTAACAGGAATGCCACACGTTCTCAGCACCTGTTTGGATGAATATTCGGACAACGAGGTCCAGCCGTTGTCAACTGCTGTCTTGATGAGGTCCATTTGAATACCCGTCTTTTTCTTTGAGAAAGTACCCATCCAGAAATAGGCAAATTTGGTCGAGATCGAGGCGCACGAAAAATTTACCCGCAGACGCCCCGAAGGAAGTGCCCTTGGGGTACATATAGTTGATATTTCGAGGAGTAAATTTTTCGCGCAACAAAGATATCGGGCAAATTGGCCATTTCTGGATGGGTACGAGCTAAAATTCCATGTTCCGGATGACTTTCAACCCCCGGATCATGCCGGCCATATCTTCCTTTCCCACGGCTTGCTCGATGTTTTTTTCGAGCGCAGCTGCCGCGGACAAAATCTCCGGAGCCAATTCCCTGGCTTTTCGGGTCAGATTCAACACATTGAGGCGGCCGTCCTTGGGATCGGCAGCTTTGGCGACCAGGCCCATGTTCTCCAGACGCTGGATCATCGTCACGGCGGCGGCCTTGCCCATGCCCGCCTGCCGGGAGAATTCTCCCAGGCTGATTCCATCCTCCTGCCAGAGTACTCCCAGGGCCATGACCTGCTGAGCCGTCAACCCCAAAGGCTCAAGGGTTTGGTTATAATAGGCAATCATCCGGCGGACAGCCCGGGTGGCCAGCGAGCAGATGAAATATTGTGGCTGGGGGCTTTTCGTTTGCATACGAACGTTCGCTAACAAACGAAAAGCCGCTTGTCAAGATGAACCTTAATTAAGCAGTTCCCGTCAGGACGACAAAACCAGCCGCCACAACACGCCTGACATCGCCCCGATGGGCACCAGGTACTGGATCGGAAAATGAAATTTTTGCAGCACGATGAGAGAAATCATCGAACTGGCCAGGGCAAACCCGTCAATGCCTGCATCGGGCAGGATCACCTTGGCACCGAACCAGACACCGAGGTTGAGGATTACGCCCACCACGGCGGCGGTCACACCGGACTGGGCCGCCTGGATGCGCCGGTTGCCGGCCAGGGCTTCGACAAAGGGCGCTCCGGCGAAGATGAAGAAAAAACAGGGCAGGAAAGTGACATAGGTGGTGATCAGGGCCCCAAGCACACCGGCAGTCAACGGCGAAAGACCTCCGGTGAGATTCCAGGCGCCCAGAAAGCCCACGTATTGGGTCACCATGATCAGCGGACCTGGCGTCGATTCGGCCAATCCCAGTCCGATCATCATCTGCTGGGTAGACAGCCAGCCGTGGCCCACGGCAAAGTCGGTGATGTAGGCCAGCACGGCATAGGCACCGCCAAAGGTGACAAAGGCCGCCTTGGTGAAAAAGAGGGCAATCTGGCTCAGGACGTCCTCCATCCCCCGCCAGGCCCACACCCCTCCTACCACGATCCCCCACAGCGCCATACAGAACAGCAGTACCCGAATAACATGGGAAACGGAAGGCGCGACGCTGTTTGGCAGACCATCGTCCTCTTCTTCTGTGCGACACTCGCGGTTTCCTTCGTCGAAGGTGCCCTTGCAGAACACCTGGGGCAGCCACCTCTCCAGGATCATTCCGCCAAGGGCGGCCGCCGCAACGATATAGGGAAAGGGCACCTTGAAAAAATAAATGGCGATGAAAGCCGCCACGGCAAATCCGTAAAGAACACCGTGGTTGAGGGCCTTTTTTCCGATGCGCAGCACCGCTTCCACCACCACGGCCGCAACCACCGGCTGGATGCCGTAAAAAGCCGCGGCCACCGCCGGGACGTCGATATGGGCCACAGCCAGGTAGCTGAGCACCATCATGACGAAGACAGATGGGATCACGAACAATGCCCCGGCGGCGATGCCGCCCCAGGTGCCGTTCATGCGCCAACCGATATAGGTGGCCAGCTGCTGGGCTTCGGGACCGGGCAGCAGCATACAGAAGTTCAGCGCCCGCAAAAACTGATGTTCACCCACCCAGCGTCGGCGTTCGACCACTTCACGGTGCATGATGGCGATCTGGCCGGCTGGCCCGCCAAAACTGATAAACCCGAGCTTGGTCCAGAATTTGAGGGCCTCACGCAAAGAGGCCTTTTGTAGAGGTTCTCGATCGTTTCGATTGTCCATGTCGTCAATCCGCAGAAATCCTATGGGTGATGCATCCAGCGCCTATTTAATACGATGATATGGATAAATTGGTGATAGCGGTTAACGTTGTCAATTGGACAAATACCGACCGATTCTAACCGCTATTGACAGTGTTGTTCGATCTTGATATTAATTGATAATCATTTTCCTTAAAAACACACGGGGAAATCGTACCCATGGCAGATCCTGAAAGTCGACTGCGTGAAATGGTCAATACCCTGCGGGAGAATCAATATCGGATTACCCCCCAGCGTCTGGCCATCCTGAAAATACTGGCCGAAAGCAAAGGCCATCCCAGCGTGGAATCGATTTACGCCCGGGTCAAACCGAATTTTCCCACCACCAGTCTGGCAACCATCTACAAAAACGTGGCGGTGCTCAAGGATCTCAACCAGGTTCTCGAACTCGGTTTCAGTGACGACAGCAATCGCTACGACGGCAACAAACCTTACGACCATCCCCATGTGGTCTGTACCGTCTGCAAGAAAATCCTCGACCCCGATATTGCGGCGCTCAAGGACATGACCCAGGAACTCGTCAGGCTGACCGGATTTTCCATCACCCGCCACCGACTCGATTTTTTCGGCATCTGTCCGGAGTGCCGTGAAAAGGCGAAAGGGTAGTCATAGGCTCGGTGGTTTCTACAAACCGATCACCGATCTTCACCCACATTCAGTCCGATCAGAGGGACAGGAAAAAATTCTCCAGATAGACCTGATAGTACTGCTATTTCTTCGGCGGGTAGGATTCACGGGCCTTGCCGAAGCCGATGATCGTGCCTTCGGCATCCACGGCCATCACCCGGAATTCGTATTTTTGCCGCTGGCCCAAAGGCGGACAGGGGCCGTTGTACCCGATGTCCAGCGCGTTGGCGGGAATCACGCCGGAACCGTCATTTTCGATATCGCCGCCCCCCTGATTCCAATCCGGATCGCTGATATTCTTCAGTTTGACGAGCAGTCGTTTGGCACCGGCCGGGATGCCGGACACCCGGATCTCCGGGCTTACATGGCTGCAGGGTTCCACGCCCTCCCAGGAAAACGCCACTTCCATTTTGGCTGCATCCTTGGGGATGACGATGGGCTCCTCGCGGTTGTGATTTTTGGTGCAGCCGAAAGAAAGCAAAAGAGCCAGGGTGAGCGTGATCAGGGGGAAACATTTTTTCATATCGAAATTATCCGTTGGTTCGTGTCCGTCCAGAAAATGAATACGCGCTTTTATGAACGTGTTGCGACAAACTTTATACCACCAGTCCGGTTAGGGTTCAATGCTCGTTTCGTAGGGGCACGGCGCGCCGTGCCCCTACAAGCGGTCCCCGAAGGGATGTCCCGTAGAATTAATTTCGACTTACAAACCCATCGACAGGCCGGGAAAATGAAAGGCCGGGAAAATCCCCGGCCTTTGATCAACAGTTTTATATTTCATCCCGCGGCCATCAGGCCACTTCCTGGAAATCGGCATCCACCACATCGTCGTCCGAAGCCTTGGCCCGGGCGTTCCCTCCGCCGGTCTGGCCGGGTTGCGCCCCGGGGTTCTGCGGATCTGCCTGGCGCTGGTACATGGACTCGGCCAGCTTGTGGGAAGAGCGCGTAAGCACCTCGGTCAACTGCCGGATTTCTGCCGCATCGTCTCCTTTCAAGGCCCGTTTCAGGTTGGCCACCGCATCGTCGATTTCCATGCGCAAGCCGCCGTCCACGTTGGCGCCCATCTCGTTCAGGCTCTTTTCCGTGCTGTAGATCAGGGCGTCGGCGCTGTTCTTGGCCTCTACGAGCTCCTTCTTCCGGCCGTCTTCATCGGCATGCATTTCGGCATCCTTCACCAGCCGGTCGATCTCCTCTTTGGAGAGACCCGAGGATGAAGTGATGCGAATGCTCTGGGCCTTGCCGGTGGCCATGTCCTTGGCCGACACTTCCACGATGCCGTTGGCGTCGATGTCGAAGGAGACTTCGATCTGAGGCGTGCCCCGCGGCGCCGGCGGGATGCCGGTGAGTTCGAAGCGGCCCAGGGTCTTGTTGTCCGCGGCCATCTCCCGCTCCCCTTGCAGGACGTGCACCGTCACGGCCGGCTGGTTGTCCTCGGCTGTGGAGAACACCTGGCTCTGGTGGGTGGGAATGGTGGTGTTCTTTTCGATCAGCTTGGTCATGACGCCGCCCAGGGTTTCGATGCCCAGGGAAAGCGGGGTAACGTCCAGCAGAAGCACGTCGTTGACATCCCCTTCCAGAACGGCCCCCTGAATGGCGGCCCCCATGGCCACGACTTCGTCGGGATTGACCCCCTTGCTGGGCGTCTTGCCGAAAATCTTTTCCACCCGCTGCTGCACCGCCGGCATACGGGTCATACCGCCAACCAGGATCACCTCGTCGATGTCGCCGCTGGAATATCCCGCGTCCTTCATGGCCGTCCGGCAGGGACCCTCCAGCCGGTCCAGCAGGTCCGCCACCAGGGATTCGAGCTTGGCCCGGGTCATCTTGATGTTCAGATGTTTGGGACCGCTGGCATCGGCCGTGATAAAGGGCAAATTGATGTCGGTTTCCATGGCGGTGGACAGCTCCATCTTGGCTTTTTCCGCCGCCTCTTTGAGCCGCTGCAGGGCCATTTTATCGCTGCGCAGGTCGATGCCCTGCTCGCGCTTGAACTCACCAGCCAGGTAATCGATAACGCGCAAATCGAAATCCTCGCCACCCAGATGGGTGTCGCCGTTGGTAGCCTTGACTTCGAATACGCCGTCGCCGATCTCCAAAACGGAGATGTCGAAAGTGCCGCCGCCCAGATCGAAAACGACGATCTTTTCTTCTTTCTTGCGATCCAGTCCATAGGCCAGCGATGCCGCCGTGGGCTCGTTAATGATGCGCTTGACGTTGAGTCCGGCGATCTTGCCGGCATCTTTGGTGGCCTGGCGCTGGCTGTCATTGAAATAGGCCGGTACGGTGATGACCGCGTCGGTCACCGGCTGACCCAGGAAGGCCTCCGCCGACTTTTTCAGATCCGCGAGAATAAAGGACGAAATTTCCGCCGGGCTGTACTGACGGTCTCGCAGGGAAATGCGAACGTCGCCGTTTTCCGCCTGGGTAACCGCATAGGGCAGATTCTGCCTGTCCTTGACGACTTCGCCGTCGTCGGCCTTCCGGCCGATCAGCCGCTTAACACCGAAGACCGTATTTTCAGGGTTTGTTACGGCCTGGCGTTTGGCGATCTGGCCCACGAGGCGCTCTCCGCTGTTGGAGATGGCCACCATGGACGGGGTGGTCCGACCGCCGTCGGCATTGGCGATCACCTTGGCGTCGCCATCTTCCATGATGGCTACGCAGGAATTGGTTGTTCCAAGATCGATTCCGATGGTTTTGCTCATTTTTCACTCCTCCAGGTTCCGGGCATTTCAAGCGCCCGTGGTTTTATTTGATGAGCAAACCATAAATCGGATTTTTACTGTGTCAAATTTTTTACATTACTTTTTTAATTGTATTTCAAAAATAATTCAAAGATCGTCCAGATCAGCAAACCGGTTCACCGCCGCACGGGCCTGGATCTCCCGCTGGAACCGTCCCCGCCATCCCAACCGCTTCTGCTCCCGGGCGATGATGACCTTGAGCAGCGGTTTGAAAGCATACAGCCAGATGGAGGTCCACAAGCGGCCCTGGCTGCGGATGCGTTCGGAAGGATTCCACCAGCCCATGACCGCCTGGTTGTGGTACCAGAACAGGAACTGCAGCTCGTCGGAGGAGAGTCTACGGGTCTTTACGTTGGCCCACATGCCGTTGTAGCGGGTATAGTCATCGGGATTGGTCACCAGTCCCTGGTCCAGCAGCTGCTGGCGGATGCCGGTTTTGGGATAGGGCGTGAGAATCTGGCAATAGGCGGTATCCGCGCCGGTGGATTTGAGGAATTTGTAATTCTCGACGATCTCCTCTTCGCCGTCATCGGGAAAACCGAAGATCATCCCCCCCACGATCATGATGCCGTAACGGTGGCAGATCTCCACGGCCTTTTTCGAGGCGTCCAGGATGTCGCCTTTATTGGCCGCCGCCAGGTTTTTTTTGGAAGCGTTCTCCATTCCCAAAAAAATGGATTTGAAGCCGGCACGGGCCATTCGGGCCACCATTTTCTCGTTGCGGGACATGGTCACGCAGTCAGCTTGTACAACGAAGAACAGGTTGCGGTAGTTGCGGGCGATGATGGCATCGCACAGCCGGATCACCCGCTCGGGGTCCAGCACTAGGTTGTCGTCGGAAACGAAAATCCAGCGCACCTTGCGTTTGTAGTAGATGTCGTCGATGTCCGCCAGGATGCGTTCTAAGGGGAAGGGGCGAAAGGAGCGCCCGTACATGTGCCGGATGCTGCAGAAGTTGCAGTTGCGGGTGCACCCCCGGGAGGTCTCCATCACTTCCACGTTGCGGTTCATGATGTGGTAACCCCAGGTCAGGCGTCGTTGGTCGCGGATGGGAAGCTTCAGCCGGGAAAGATCCAGCAGTTCCCCTTTGGGGTTGTGGACGAACCCGTTTTCTTTTTTAAAGGATAAGGAAGGGATGTCTGCCAGGCGGTCCTTGCCGTCCAGGGCGTTCACCAGTCGCCGGAAGACCTCTTCCCCTTCGCCGCGCACCATGTAGTCGATGTGCGGGGCATCTTCCGATTCGGCGATTTCTTCGGACATCAGTGTGGCGTGATAGCCGCCGATGGCGATCCTGGTCTCGGGCAGCAGTTGTTTGACCAGACGCATGATCTTGGCGCAGGTGGCATATTGCCAGGTCATTGCAGAAAGGCCCACCAGGTCCGGCCGGATGGCGGTGAGTATGCGCTCGAGATGCTTTCGCAGTCCCCAGCGCTTGCGGATCAGATCGACCACATAAACCTCGTGTCCGTCGTCGATGTTGGCACCGATGCTGGCGATGCCCAGGTTGGGCATGTGAAATGCCGACTCGTGCATGATCACCGGCGCCACGTCAGGCATGGACATGAGCAGGATTTTCATTATCGCTCCAGGAATATTTGAGTTGATGCATTGGAATCATCGCGGCTGGAAGCCGCTCCAATGCCATCCGTTTGTCTCGAGCCCGATATCGCGAAGGGCATGCGTCAATCCTCCCGCGACCGGCGGGACGTGAGCAGGCCCCGAACATGGTCCATCAAGCCGGTCAGGGAAAACCCGGGATCATCGTATCGGGGCTGAATGCAATCCAAGTGCGCCACCCGGATGGTATTGGCCGTTCGGGTATCGAAGAGGAACCGGCCCGGTCGGAACAGCCGCGCCGTGTTTTCCAGATATAGCACATGAATGGGTGCCCTGCACAGCCTGGCGATTTTAAAGGCTCCCGTGTTCAGTGCACCGATCCGGCCATCGCGGCTGCGGGTGCCCTCGGGAAAAACGATCAGGTTGCCGCCGGCAGATAAAAAGGCCGGCATCTTTTCCATTGCTTCCAGCATGAGATCGGCCATCGCACCGCCGGCAGCGGAAGGGATATAGCCGGACAGCCGGAGCATACGGCCGTATAAAGGAATGTGAAACAGCCGATCTTTGGCGATAGTGGTGTGTCGCGGGAAAAAGGAGATGAGAAAGATCGGATCCAGGTAGGAGGCATGGTTGGCGACGATCACCGCTCCCCGGATGGTATTTACCTCGGAAGCCACCTGCCATTGGCAGGCCGGCGCCAGCAACCGCAGCAGAATAAAGAACCAGCGATAAAAACGGGCGTTGAGACGTTGGAAAGACTGGCTGACATCCCTGGAAAACAACCGTGCGAACAGGTAAAAAGGTGCGAAAAGAAAAACGAAGCCGACGGTGTAGTAGCCCCACAGAATCAGAGTGACGATCAGATCCTTGAGAAAATGAAGCCAATTTTGTCGGGATGGATTCGTCATTGTTGTAAAATGATGGTGAGCACTTCTATTGAGCGGCTTCCAGCCGCGATCATGTCGAAATCGCGGCTGGAAGCCGCTCCTGCATTATCCGGAAAATTTTTTGACGAACAGACAGGTGTTGACGCCGCCGAAGGCGAAATTCTGAATGGATGCAATATGAATCGGCGCTTCCATCAGCCGGGTGACGTGATTGAGCATGGCGCACCGCTCGTCCACCGTCTCCAGGTTCAAAGTGGGGGCGATAAAGCCATCCGCCATCTGATACAGGGCGATCAGGGTTTCGATGGCCCCGCAGGAGCCCATGGTGTGGCCCATGTAGCTTTTGAGGCCGCTGACGAAAGGACGGTTGCCGTACACGGCGGCAATGGACTGGGCCTCGGTGACATCCCCCATTTTGGTGGCCGTGGCGTGGGCGCTGATCCAGTCCACATCGGTGGCAGCAATGCGGGCATTGGCCAGGCCCTGCTCGATGGCCAGGGCAATGCCTTCCCGATTGGGCAGAATCAGATCCCCTCCGTTGTTGTAGCACGAAAAACCGATCACCTCTCCCAGAATCTTGGCGCCCCGCTTCTTGGCCGCATCCAGGTCTTCGAGCAGCACACAGCCGGCGCCCTCGCCGACCACCAGGCCGTCCCTTTTCTTGTCGAAGGGACGCGGGGTGAGCTGGGGGGTGTCGTTGAAATCCGTGGAACAGGCCAACAGGTTGTCGAACACCGCCACGGTAGTGGTGTCGTACTCGTCCGCTCCGCCGCAGAGCATGGCGTCCTGCAGTCCGTATTTGACCGCTTCGTAGCCGAAGCCGATGGACTGGCTGGAGGTGGTGCAGGCCGTGGAGGAGCTGATCACCCGCCCCCGGATGCCGAACATCTTGGTGATGTTCACCGCCGTGGTGTGAACCATGGACTTGAGGTAGTCCACGGCCCCGACATTGTGCAGCTTGGTATTGTCGTCGCTGAAAAAGGTGCGGTAAATGTCCCGCTGAACCGTCGGGCTGCCGTGGGTGGAGCCGAAAGCCACCCCCAGGCGGCCGCTTTGGATGAAATCGTCGGACAGGCCTGACTGGGCCAGGGTCTCCTTGGCTACCTGACAGGCATAGTAGGCCACCGGCCCCATGGTCTTGCGGTCCCGGCGGACAAAATCGAATACCGGCGGATCGGACACGGTTCCGAAAACCTTGCAGTGGATATGCGGTACCAGCAGGTCGTCATCCTTCATCCGGCGAACGCCGGAAAGCCCTTCGGTCAGGCTCCTGACAATGGCCTCCCGCGTACTTCCGATGGGGGTGATGGCGGCTCCGCCGGTAATGACGACTCTTCGTTCCATAGGGGGTGTCGGGTAAATTGGTTTATTGGGTTGATTGCGTTGGTTGCGTTGGCCGAAGCCTGGCGGCAATGGACTGAAGGAAAAATCCGTCTTCAGTTTTCAGTCCTCAGTCTTCCGACCTCCGTCTTGCGTCCAACCCCACCACATAATCCACGATCTGGTTGATGGTACGGATCTCCATTGCCGCCTTTTTCTCGTCTCGGGACAACTGAGCGCCCAGCAGGATCTCGATCTCCCGCAGCAGTTCGATGGCGTCGATGCTGTCGAATTCGTGTACTTCCCGCAGGTCGTCTTCCAACCCTGGATTGTCGATCTCGAACTGATCGGCAAAAATGGCGATGATCGCCTTCTGGATCTCGTCGCGTGTCATTGCGTTTCCATCCTGTCGCATATTCAACCCCAACGTTGCAAAAGCCGGAGCGATTCAGAGCCAAGGCGCCAAGGGTGCCGCCGTAGTAATCTACTGCAATCCCTTGGCAACGACGGATCTGGATTGCTCCGGCTTTCCCGCAAGGGTACCAACATGAGAAAATCATTGTTTTTCCAGCGACTCACATCTGGTGCATTCCTATAATGCCTGGCTGTTGTTTTTATTTGTCTATGTTTTTAAACAGGTACAATGATTTTCCCATGTTGGTATGCAACTATGGGGTCAACAAGCCCTGCTCTCTACTACAAAACCGCCAGGAATTCAAAACAAAGGGGCAATGGTTGGCTCATTTGCCGATAAAGGGCTCGAAATGGTGCCATTGAAAAGGATGGCACCGGACGGTCTTTTCAAGCAGGTCGACATACTGCTGGGCGGCCCGGGCGACGGCCGTGTCACGCTCGGCACGATCGGCGGCATCGATGAAAATCGGCGTCGAGGCGCAGAAGTGATAGTGGCGTCCTCGGGTGCGCAGGGCGAAAAAAACGAAAATGGGGGCGCCGGAAGCCATGGCCAGCAGATAGGGCGCCGCAGGCAGATGTACGGGTTGCCCCAGAAATCGGACAGTGACCGTGCGCTGCTCGGCGTGCCAGATCCGATCACCGGTCAGTGACACCAGGCCGCCTTCCCGCAAAAAGCGGACGCTTTCCACAATATCCAGCGGCGACCCGCCGGATTCGTCCACGGCCACAATGCGGATGTCGCTTTTGCGGACGACCCGTTTTTGCATGGCTTCGATCTGCTCTTGCTGTTTTGCGCCCATATACAGCATCATTTTTAAATCCGGGAGGGTCTTTTTCAGCAGTCGTGCGGCCACTTCCCAGTTGCCCAAATGGGACATGAGCAGCACCCCGCCGGAGCCCTTCATGGCATCGCGCAGCCGTTCCCAACCGTCGAAAGTGGTGGTCATCCCCCCACCCCGATCGGCCAGAAGCAGCCGGTCCCGAAAAACGTTGGTAAAATCCAGAAACTGCCTGAAGGTACACCAGAGATGAAACAGTTGTCCTCGCCGGGGAAAAAGGGCGCGGTAAAAATCGATTCCCACGGCGACCCGACCGGGGAAAAAAAGAAAATACCCGGCTGCAATGCCGCCGGAAACCAGGGTAAAGAACCACGACCCGAAAAACCGGGTCAGCAGGGTAAGGATGCGGTAGAACAACAGCTTCATAAGATTCTGTACGACGCTCCCTGGCCGCGACTCGACGTTTCGCGCCGGCTGCCGGTTCGCCAGAGCGCGGGGGTGAACACCCGTCGGGTGATGAGACGGCTGAAGGCCCCGAAATTGCGAAGGAAATCGACAAAGGGATGAAAATGGGAAATCCGGGGCAGGTCCGCGCCATATCGGGCGGAAATGGGCACCTCCACTACCCCGATTCCCTGCCAGGCCGCCCTTGCCAACACTTCCACTTCGAACTGGAAGCGACGGGAAACCACTCCCAGATCGAGGGTTTCGGGAAGCGGATAAATCCGAAAGCCGCTCTGGGAGTCGGCCAGTTTCGGTCCACCGGAAATCCGCACCCAGAAGTTGGAAAAGGCCCGTCCCTTGCGGCTGGTCCAGGGGGCATCGGCCATCTCTCGCCGGCCCACGACAATGACGCGCTGGTTGATCGCCGCAGCCTCCGCCAGTCTGAGGGCGTCGGCAGGATCGTGCTGGCCGTCGGCGTCCATGGTGATGGCGTAATCGGCAATCTCCGAGGCACGCCCCATGCCGCTGATCAAAGCAGCGCCCTTGCCCCGGTTGACAGCATGCCGGATCACGTGCAGGCCGGCAACCGACTGCAACCGCTTGGCCGTGTCGTCCGTGGAGCCGTCGTCCACCACGAAGACCGGCCAGCCCAGCGCCAGGGTCTCCCTCGCCACCGCCGCCACCCGCCCACCGTGATTGTAGGTGGGAATAACCACTGCAAAACGGTAGTCACCCCACTTACCGGCGGATCGCGCTTCTCCGGTCATGGTGCCGCAGTCGTCTCGCACGGCTCTGAATCAATTTCCCCATGAAGAATGACTCGATGGGTTTTATAGATACCGAGAATGCTGAACACTTCCTGATCGGCAAAATAAAGCCGGGTCATACCGTTCTGCCGGGCGATGTCCCCCAGGGCATTGCTGTTTACCCGGGCGTACATGCCGAAACCGGTGAAAGGCTCCTTGATCTCGATGGTGTGCTTGGAACCAGGCGGTTGCGCCGGCATGGGGGCGGCTTTCAGATCCCGGGTCAGGGGCAGCTTGACGCGGGTATAGACGATCCCCACCAGGGGGCCTGTGCCGCATCCGGCCAAACAGCCCATCAGAATCGTCGCCAGCAGCAGGAAACGAACCTTTGCCACGGTCAGTCGGATGGCATCAATCTCCATAGACCACCACCCGCCAGCGGGTATAGAGGCCGAAGAGGACGTTGAAAACTTCCTGATCGGCGTGCCGCAGGGTCGTTATGCCGCCGTCGGCGGCTGCGGCCGCGTAGCTGGCGTCGCCCCAGGCAAACAGCCACAGTACGCTGCGGGCCTCGGCCACGCCTTTTTTCTCACCCAGCGTAGTCCTGTCCAGATCCACATCCAGCGGCGATTTGACATCCACATAGGCGCAGCCGGATAGCAGCATGAGGCCGACAACGATGAGGATGGCCATGAACGGTCGAATATTTCGCATGTTTTTCCCTTCATCCCTTAGGTTGTTTGTCCGGTTCCCACTCTTTTGTTTGAGAAACCATGCCATGCAGTTGGCGCTCCCACGCGGAGCATGGGAGCGAGACGTAACAAATGACGCACAAGGTCCAGGCTTCGTGGGAGCGGCTTCCAGCCGTGATAAAAAATGATCGCGGCTGGAAGCCGCTCCTACCTTTCCCTGCACCCTCGAGCGAAAAGTCTCATCCCCTGACGCCGTAAGGTTGTGTAAGAAGTGCGAGATCAAGGCTTGCGAGTCCCGAGGAGCGAGGTGTACCTGAACGTACTCCGCAGTGACGAGGGACGAAGCGTAACGCCGATATCGCGCTTCTTACACGACCGTCATCTGTGGACAAAACGCCACGGCCCACGTCCCCGGCCCCATATGCGCCCCCGACGTGAGCGAAAGCCGGGTGACTTCAATCCGCGCTTCCGGAAACTGACGCTCGATCTCCGGCCGGATGCGCTCGCACACCCGCTGTTCGTTGTCGGAAAACTGCAGCAAAATGGTCAGACGTGCATTCGACGAATAGCGCTGCTTCAGATACTCGACGGCAAAGGGCATCTGCTCGGATGCCTTTCTGACTGTGCCGGCCTTGGCCGCGCCCTCGGCCGTCGGGCGGATCACCGGCTTGATGCCGATCAAATCGCCAAAAAAGCCTTTGGACTTGGAAATGCGCCCTCCGGCGGCCAGAAATTTGAGCTGGTCCAGAAAAACCAGCTCGTCACAGTTCTCGCCGACACGGTGCGCCAGGGTTACGAGGTCCTCGTATGCCTGGCCCAATTGTGCCGCCCGGGCCACTTGACGCACGATCAACCCCAACCGTCCCGAAGCGGCCCCGGTGTCGATCACTGCAAAACGATCACCATGGCCGTTTTCTTCCCGCCACTGGCAGGCGGTAAGGTAATTTCCCGTGTAGACCGAACCCACGCTCAGGTAAATCGCCCGGCCATACTGTCCCAGGACGCTCTCGTAACTTTGGCGCTTCTGGAAAACGGAAGCCTGGGCCGTGGATACCGGGAGGCCGTCAGCCATGGCAGCGTAGAGTTCCCGGGGGTCGAGCAGGGTTTCCGGAACACTGCGGCTGCCCACGACCAGATGGCTGTCCAGCAGGGTCACTCCCAATTGCCGGGCCTCTTCCCGGGTCAGGGACCCGGCGGCGTCGGTCATAATGTGAACCGTCTGCGAACCGGCAGCCGCCCTCGGCATCGCTGGCTCGTCGATCATGGCATCCACCTGCCAGTCGACAATCTCGCCCAGGCGTTCGAGCTTCTCCCGGGCCTCCCGATGGTCCCGCGTGTGCAGGTGCACCCGGAGACGATCGCCATCGGCAACGGCCACCACGCTTTCTCCCAAACCTTCGTCCGCCGATGGCCATCGAAAAACTTGCCGGGACCGCAGGGTCGTGTTCACGCAATATCCGGAGAATTGCCCCCCGGCAACCGCTTCGGATACGGTCAGCAGACCGCCGAAACGCTCGGTAACCGGCGGCATGGGCATCCTTTCACCAGCCAGTCGATGAAAAAATCCTTCGAAAAAGATGAACATCCCCAATGCGCCGGCATCCACCACGCCGGCCCGATTCAATTCCGGCAGCAGTTCCGTCGTGGCCCGGACCGCCGCGTCGAGCTTTTCGATAGCGGAATCGGCATGCCCCCCGGCAATGTCGGCGGGCCATCGCTCCGAGATTTGTGCAAGAGTGTCAAAGATGGTCAGCATGGTACCGGGTTTGGGGTCGGCCAGAGACTGCCAGGCGGCCTTTCTACCGGCAGAAAAGCAGGCGCCCAATCCGCCGGGTTCCGCATGCTCCAGAAAACGGGAAAAAAAAGCCGCGGCGATGTTGCCGGAATTGCCCGTGGCCGATTCGATCAACATTTGCGGAAGCCGGTCGGGCGCGCCGTTGCTGCCGATCAAGGGCGCGAGACTGATCTTCAGGTTTCGCCCAGTGTCGCCGTCGGCCACCGGAAAAACGTTGATCGCGTCCAGAAGATCGGCCCAGGCGGCCACCCGCTCGCAGCCGGCC
Source organism: Desulfosarcina widdelii (assembly GCF_009688965.1). Classification (GTDB taxonomy): domain Bacteria; phylum Desulfobacterota; class Desulfobacteria; order Desulfobacterales; family Desulfosarcinaceae; genus Desulfosarcina; species Desulfosarcina widdelii. The sequence goes on from NZ_AP021875.1 coordinate 4,091,151, forward strand.
ACCAGGGACCGGGAGATGATCCGATCCATGGTCAAAACCCCAGGGCGTGGGAGATTTCCGACGGAATTTCAAACTCAAGAGCCATGTCCGGCAGTTTCACCGCCACCTGTTCCGCCTTTCCCCGGGTGCAGATTTCACCCGTCTCCGGCCGGCGAATCTCGAAATCCATGGCGATCTTGTAGCGGGCTTCGGTGACGGTGGCCCGGCAGATGAAGCTCTCGTCGAAACGCAGCGGCAGGATGTGCTTGATGGAGGTTCGTGTTATCGGAAAAACCATCTGGTGCTCGGTGAGATAGGCATACAAATCGACACCCACCGATGCGAACAGCCCGAACCGGGCCACATCGAAGTACTTGAAGTAGTTGCCGTGCCACACCACCTGCATGGGGTCCAGGTCATGAAAAGGCACTTTCATTCGGATATCGTGGGTCGCCGCCATAAAGCGCTCCATGAAATGATCGGATCGATAAAGCGATCCGTTGAAATCCCTTTTTAGTAAAGGAATTCAGCGTTCAGGGCAACCCCAAAGCGCGGCTTTTCCTTTGGAAATGGTAGTTTTGCGGGGGTGTCGGGGGGAGGTCAAAAAGCGGAGCCGCTATTCATATTCGTAAATCTCGTATCGGGTCTCGGATTCGAGCAGGTCATCGATGCGCTTTTGAATGTCCAGGCGTTCCTGGCTGGCATACCACTGCTCCCAGTAAAAACGGGACTGCCATTTGGAAACCACCAGGATCTCGCCCGGCGGTTCGACCCGTTTGAGTGTTTCGCTGGACAGATAACCGGGCCGGCCGGCAATGGTCGATCGGAGCTGGTTGATCAGTTTCACCAGCGCCTCCTCGTTTTCGCCGGAGGTAGCCCTACCGATATGGACTTTGATCATCGCCTGTCCTCCTTGTTCATTCGACGGTTGCCGCACCCTGGCGCGGTACTTGAAAAAAACGCCCGGCCGGCGTTTTAACTGCTGGACCGGGCGCATTTTGTTTCACATAAAACCAGATTAAACCCGCGACCGACGGGCGTCAAGCCTCGAATACGAATTTGCGGATCACCTATTTCTCTTTCCAGTCCGGCTGCCGTTTTTCCAAAAAGGCCGACACGCCTTCCTTGGCATCCTCGGTGGAGCACAGGCGCGCGAACGCCTCGTTCATGTATTCGAAGGCCTTGTCGTATTCCAGGTCGGCCGCCGAATAAAAGGCGGATTTGGCGATCTGTACCGCAATGGGGCTCTTGGCGGCCAGCACGGCGGCCCATCGTCGGGCTTCCGTCTCCAGATCGTCGGCCGGCACCACCTTGTTGATCAGTCCCATATCCAGAGCGGCCGGCGCCTTGATCAGTTCGCCGTAAAGCAGCAGTTCCATGGCCCGCTTGCGGCCCACGGATCGGGAAACCGGAATCACGGGCCCCACACAGTTGAGGCCCACGTTTATGGCCGTCAGCCCCATGCGGGCGGTGTCGGCGGCAATGGCCAGGTCGCAGGCTGCCACCAGGCCGGCCCCGTTGGCGGCGGCAACGCCATGAACCTGGGCAATCACCGGCTTGTTCAGGCGGCTGATCGTTATCAGAGGGGTTTCCATGCTGGCGATCCACTTCTTGTATTCCATGGCACTCTTGCCGAAAAAATCGCCCACGTCGATGCCTGCGCAAAAGGCTTTGCCCGCACCCTTGATAAGGATCACCCGTACCGCAGAATCGCCGTCCAGCTGGAGCAGCGCGTCGTTGAGTTCCGCGGCCAGGGCGAGGGTAAAAGTGTTGAGGCTGTCGGCACGATTCAGGGTGATTTCGCCGATGTTGTTCTCCAGATTCGCGATGACGACGGTTTCGGCCATTTGGATCCTCCTTTGGTAATGACGTTAAAAACGACGGATTTGCATAAAGTCAAAAGTGACCCATTGGTGTCATTCCCGCGCAGGTGAAAATCCATAACTATTTGTAAACAATAGATTCCCGCCTGCGCGAGAATGACATGTCCGGGGGCTTATTACGAGTTCATGCAAAACAAATTTGCATGCAAAAAAATCGATCTGGCTGTAAAAGTCAAAAGCTCGCCGCCCCCCACGGTCCCAAACATTCGGACTTCTGGTGTTCCCGGAACAACGCTTCGAAACGGGCCAGTTCCGCATCGGAACCCATGGGGCTGTCCAGTATGCCGGGATTTTCATGAACGGCAGCCACCAGGGCTGTTGCAGCCTCGGGATCGAAACGGGTTCCGGCGCCGACTTTCAACTGCACGGCGGCTTCTTCAAGACCGATGGCCTTCATTCCGGCCCGGCCGGAAATCATGGTTTCGAAGGCGTCGCAAACCTTAAGGATGCGAGCGCCCAACGGAATGGCGTCGCCTTTCAAACCTTCCGGGTACCCGCTGCCATCCATATTTTCATGATGATAACGCACCATGGGGATCAGATGGGACAGGAACGTAAGAGGCTGCAGGATACTGGCGCCCACCACCGGGTGGAGGCGGATCAGGTCCATCTCCCGGCTGTTCAGACATCCAAGCCGTCCCAGAATCTCCCGGCCGGTACCAATTTTTCCGATGTCGTGCAAAAGCCCCGCCTGGTATAATGCCTGGGCCTGGGCATCGGTCAGTCCCATTTTACGGGCCGTCGCCCGGGCAAGCCGGGCCACGTTCAGGGAATGGCCGTGGGTTTCCGGATGCTTGGCTTCCAGGGCCATGGCCAGCCCCTCCACGGTCTGGCGAAACGTATCCAAAAGGCGCTCGTCATAGCGCAGGGCCTTGTGCAGGGCGATGGCTCCCTGCTCGCCAAGGGCGGTGAGAAAATCCACCTCACCGGGGGTCAGGTTTCGTTTGGCGCCGAAATAAACGGCCAATATCCCGGTATAAGGTGCGACGATTTCCACCGGCATGCCGATCACCGACACCACCCGCCGCTTACCCAGCCGTTCGAGATCCGGCAGCCGCTCTTCATAGCGGGCATCCTCGATGAACACCATGCTTTCCGCATCCGGTGGAAACAGAACTTGCAGGGTTTCCAAGTCTACGGCCGACAGGCTGCGAAAGTCAAATCCACTGGTGACTTTATGGGCGATGCATCCGGCCACGCGGTCGACGATCCAGTAGATGCAGCCTTTGGCCATCATGGCTTCGGTAATGGAAACGACGATCCGCCCAAGGATCTCCTCGGTCTCCATGCCGGAATGAATGGCTTTGGAAACGTCGGCAAACGCCTTGAAATATTGCTGGTAATCGGCAGTCATGGAGATTCTACAGCCACAGGTACAAAAAACACCCGATATAAACCATCGTCGCTAACGCCGCCAGGGTCATTTTGACCGGAGAAAGCTGCGAGGCGGCCTTGACGGCCACGAAAATAACCGCCGCCCCGTAAAGGACCGCTGCAGCGGCGTAACCGTTCAGCGCGCCGCCTGTCAGACCAGCCTGGAACGCGGACACGGCCGGTGCCAGCGGCCAAAGGGCGAGGGCAGACATGCCGATGTACAGATAAGTCGGCATGAATTGGGGATTGCCGCCGATGCCCCGGCAGAACACCCACACGAAGAGGCTCAGTCCGCCGTGCATGAAAAAGGCGATGGAGATGCCGACCATCAGAATCATCAATGGATTGAAGGCAACGGCGGCATCCGGCTTTGCGGCCAGCAGCTGTTTGGCGAATTGCGTCGAGGCCAGGCCGTAGATCAACCCCAGCACAGTCACGTTGATCATGCAGTAACGCATGGGAAGTCCACCGGCGGCCAGCTCATCATAGACGGTGGCGTCCAGTTTCAGAATCCGCATCATGTGGCGCAAATAGTCCATGGCCATTCCTTTGAGCGACAGGTACCCGAAGGCCTTGAGGTGTTGGGATTTATATATCATCGAATGGGTGCCTTTCAAATTCAAAAAGTGCAAAGGGAGGCCAAGCCTCCCTTAACAGATGAATCTTCACCGTTCGATTTTTCGGCGGGTTCCCCGAACCTTCCGGTCCGGGGAACCACAGGGGTGGAACCGCCTGTCGATGGCTACCAGGGTTGCAGCCCCCAGATAAACACGGCCAGGCAGATGATGGAAATGATAATCGGAACGGTTACGCCGTTGTAGCGGGTCTCTTCGTAATGCTCACCCCATCCGTGGATGCGGTCGATGACCTTTTTGTCTTCGAGGGTGGGCGCGTAGGCCGACAGCGCCGACATCCGGTTGAAGACGATGGACAGGACGATAAACATGGCGAAACTCAGCGGAATGGTGACCATACCGCCGGACATGCCCAGCGCTGCGACCAGTCCCTTACCTACACAGATGCCGGGCAGCACGTGGGGGGAGATGACGATGAAAATCACTCCGCAAACAAAAGAGGAAATCATCAGGGCCAGTTTGTTGGCTTCTTTCCACCAGACGCCCAACAGGATGGCCGGCGTCGCCGTGGTGGCAAGCAGGCCGAAGGCCCACAGGATGCTGGTGACCAGGAACTTGGGCGGTTTGAAGGCCAGCAGGATGGCAGCCACGCCGCCCATGGCCAGCGCCACGTAGCCCCAGCGCACTTTCTTTTTGCTTTCCAGGTTCGGAGCGATGATCCCCAGCAGGTCGTTGCCCACCAGCCCGGCAATGGCCATAAGGTTGCCGCCGATGGTGGAAAGTCCGGCTGCCAAAGCGCCACCCATAACAAAGGCGGCCACCAGGGTCGGGTTGTAGAACACATTGAGAATCAGCACCGTCTGATCCGGTTTGGCGATTTCACGGCCGGTTACAGCGGTGAAGTAGTTGCCGGCAAAACCGGCCACGTAGGTTCCCGTGAACAGCAGTCCCAGGAAAATGGTGAACCAGACCACGGCCCAGCGGGCGCTTTTCACACTGGAGGAGGTGAACACACGCATGGCCAGGTGCGGCAACGCCACCGGCCCCAGGGTAAACGCCGGAATCAGGGCGAAGTACCAGCGAAAATCGTACTTCATGTCGAAAAAGGTTGGAATCTTCTCCAGCATGCTGGGCACCATGTCACCGTAGGCCAGAGGCGGAAACCACCATCCCGACGATCCCATGGCCTTCATGATGGCTCCCATGGGCACGATCATAGCGATGGTCATGACCACCATCTGAAAGGCGGCGTTATACGAGGCCCCGTACATGCCCCCCAGGGTGATGAAGCCCACGGTTGCCACACCGGCCACGATCAGGGCCGTGTTGTAAGGCACGCCGAAGAGCAATTCGAAGGCCCGGCCCAGACCGATCATCTGGCCCAGGGCGTACATGACCATGATCAACACCATCCAGCAGACGATCATGATCGTCGATCCCTTGCCGTATCGGGCCTTGATAAAGGTGGCCGGTGTAAAGGCCTTCATGCGCCGCAGGCTGGTCCCATACAGCAAGGTCAGCAGCGGGATTGAAATGGCCCACTGGATCCACAGGTAAACGAAGGGCACCTGCAGTTTCTGGATCAGGGCGATGACGCCCAGAAAGGTGGCCAGGCTGGCCCAGGTAGCCGCCATTCCCAAGCCGTTGGTCACGGGCCCGATGGAGAAACCGGCAGCGTAAAAGTCCTCGTCGCTGGCCGTCTTGCGGCTGGCCATATAGCCCACGCCGTAAAATATAACAAAAAGAGCGATAACGACGCCGATACCTACCCATACATTGCTTAAGGCATATTCTGCTGGCATATCCCCCCCTTATTCCTTCTCTTTGACAGTGATTTTTTCTCTATCGGTCTGCTCGGCCAATGCTTCCATTTCATCGTCGAACTTGTTGCAGACCAGGGTCATTACCAGGCAGACAACGGCCATGCCGAACCATCCCAGCAGGATAGGGATGATGTACTGGGTGGGGAAACCCCACATGGTGCCGGTTTGAAGACCGGGGAAAAGCACAAAAATCGATGCGCTGTGCCCCATAAGCAACAACAGGACAGAAAAGATCACGGTAATCCAGATCTCTTTTCGATACAGTTTCTCCTTCATGTCAGATCTCCTTTTCGGGTTGATGCATTGGGGCAGATGCACCGGCACCGGCCCTTGAAAATATGGCCACTTCCTTCACTTGATCCTGAAGCCTGTTAAAAAAGAACGCGTTCTATAGGGGATGGATAAAAGCTGATTTACTGAATATTGTTTACTAAAGGAACCGTCTTAATTCCATCGGCCGCATGCCGATTTTACTGTGGTTGGGAGAACCCACCGGGAGATGCTGGTTTGTCTGACAGGCAATAGGTTTTACACCTACAGCGCCCCCTAAGGGAAAACCCCAAGCACCAATATTCAAATTCCAAATCAATCCCAATTCTCAAACCTCAAACGAACAACCACATCCAAGTAGCGGCTTCCTGCCGCGATGGGCTATAACAACACTGGATCGCGGATGGAAAGCTGTTACCACGACACCACTCGCTTCTGCATCCCTTTGTTCTCGTTTGAGATTTCGATATTGGAATTTGGAATTTATTTGAGATTTGGCGATTGGGATTTGTGATTTCCAGCTTCGGTGGGCGATTTTTTTAAAAATGATCAACCGGATGCTTCTGTCCAGTGGCCGTCATGCCTCCTGAAACCCCGCCACCCCATGCTTTACAATCCTTTTGGTAGGTGATACCTAATCGGAGCATTAAACGTACCGACAGGTAAAAAAGCCTCATTATGTCATTCCCGCCTCCGCGGGCATGACATAATGAGAGGCATCCAATGAAAAATTAAACAAAACCTAAAGAAACCAATGGAATTCACCCCCGTCATCGGACTCGAAGTCCACGCTCAGCTCAAAACCAAGACCAAAATTTTCTGCGGCTGTTCCACCGCTTTCGGTGCGCCGCCCAACACCCACACCTGTCCCGTGTGCCTGGGCATGCCCGGCGTGCTGCCGGTACTGAACAAAAAAGTGGTGGACTACACGATCAAAATGGCGCTGGCCACCCATTGCACCGTACAAAAAACGAGCCGGTTCGCCCGCAAGAACTATTTTTACCCGGACCTGCCCAAGGGCTATCAGATCTCCCAGTACGAGCTGCCCATCGCGACACAGGGCCATCTGGAAATCGAAATCGACGGCCAGCCCCAGCGCATCGGCATTACCCGCATTCACATGGAAGAAGATGCCGGCAAGCTCATCCACGACCCGGACCGTCCCATAAGCCGCGTGGATCTCAACCGCACCGGCGTACCGCTTATGGAAATCGTCAGTGAGCCGGATATCCGCAGTCCTGAGGCCGCCGGCGAATACCTGCGCCAGTTGCGTTCCATCCTGCGATATCTGGACATCAGCGACGGCAACATGGAGGAAGGCAGTTTCCGCTGCGACGCCAATGTTTCCATCATGCCTGCCGGTTCCACCGAATTCGGAACCCGCACCGAAATTAAAAACCTGAACTCTTTCCGGCATGTGGAAAAAGGGATCCTTTACGAAATCGCCCGACAGAAGGAAATCCTGCTGGACGGCGGTGAGGTGGTCCAGGAGACCCGATTATGGCAGCCCGACACGGGCCGTACCGTCTCCATGCGGGGCAAGGAGGACGCCCACGATTACCGCTACTTCCCCGATCCGGATTTGCTGCCCCTGGTGATCGACGATGACTGGATCGAGCGCATGAAAAAGGAGATGCCGGAACTGCCCGGCGCGCGCAAGGCCCGCTATGAAACTGCCTTCGATCTGCCGCCGGCCGATGCCCGGGTGCTGACCGCCAGCCGTGAACTGGCCGATTACTTCGAAGCCTGCCTGGCCCATTTTGACCGGCCCAAACCGGTGGCCAACTGGATCATGGCCGAGTTGCTGGGCCTGCTCAACGCCAAAGGGCTGGACATCACCGAATCGCCGGTTTCCCCTGAAAGCCTGGCCGGTCTGTTAGTGTTGGTAGAAAAAGATGTGATCAGCGGGAAAATCGCTAAAACGGTTTTCGAAGCCATGGCCGAGACCGGGAAACCAGCCAAGGTCATTGTGGAAGAGAAAGGGCTTGTTCAGGTTTCCGACTCGTCTGCCATCGACCCCATCGTGGACAAAATCCTTTCGGACAATCCAGACGAAGTCGAACGTTATCGAGGCGGGCAGAAAAAGCTAATGGGATTTTTTGTCGGTCAGGTGATGAAGGCAACCAGAGGAAAGGCCAATCCGAAGGTGGTGAATGAGATTTTGGGGAAAAAGTTAGGTTGAGATGGTTTTGCAATTGATCGACATCTACTTGACGGGCATTGAACAATGCCTTACTTATAAGTAAGATTTACTCTTAAGTAAGGAATTTATCATGGCGCTGGCAACAATTACGACTAAGGGGCAAGTGACGATACCGAAGACGGTAAGAGATTCTCTTCAATTGCATTCCGGGGATAAAATTGAAATTATTCTTACCAAAGATCGCGAAGCTGTCATCCGGCCGGTATCCAAAAAAGTAGACGACATTTTCGGAAAACTTCATAAACCCGGCAGAAAAACAATGTCTCTTGAAGAAATGGACCGGGCTATTCAGAATCGAATGAGAGAACGGAATCAATGAAAGGTGTGGATACAAATATTTTGGTCCGTTTTCTTGTTCGGGATGATGAACACCAAGCAACGGTAGTTTATAAAATCTTTAAAAAAGCAGAAACCGAGAAAGAAGTTCTCTTTGTGCCGTTGCTTGCTGTCCTTGAACTGATTTGGGTGCTGGAGTCAGCCTATGCCATCACCAGAAATGAAATTCTGGATTCAATCAGCGATTTGATGTCCATGCCAATTTTCAAATTCGAGCAGCTACCGGCACTACAGCATTTTATATTATCTGCAAAAAAAGATAAGTATGACCTACCCGATCTATTAATCGCTCAATGCGCTAAAGCAAATGGCTGCGAAAAAACGTTGACCTTCGACAGGAAAGCGTCGCGATTCATTTTGTTTGAGTTTGCAAAGTGAAGAACGATCATCCCCTTTTTTATGAAGCGTTTAATGAGATGGATTCCCGCCTGCGCGGGAATGACATGTCTGGTGGCTTTTATTGAGACTGCCAATAAACAAGGATTTAAAAAACATCCGCCAGAAGGATCAAGGTCTCAACCAGATGGAACTTATAGATTTGTTTGGCAAAATCGATTTTGACCCCAAATACGATTACAAGGTCCAGAGAAATTTTCATAGTCTCGAGACTTGTCATTCCCGCGCAGGCGGGAATCCAGAAAAATGAATGGCAAACACTATTATGTCTACATCCTTTGTAACAAGAGAAACGGAACACTTTATACTGGAATTACATCAAATTTAATCAAGTGCATCTGGCAGCATAAAAATGAGGCAGTCGAAGGATTCACCAAGCAATATGGCCTTAAATGCTTGGTTCATTTTGAACAATACCAGGATGTAAAAGAAGCGCTTCTGAGGGAAAAACGGATTAAAAAATGGAATCGCCAGTGGAAAATCAATTTAATCGAACAGAACAACCCCAACTGGGATGACCTTTATCAGAAACTGGTTTAAATAAGAGACGGTAACATCGCAAAAAGTCGAAATTGGCCCATTAATGTCATTCCCGCGCAGGCGGGAATCAATTAGTTTCAGATATTTATAGATTCCCGCCTACGCGGGAATGACATGTCTGGTTGCTTTCTGCGATTCCTGAAAATCTTAAGACACAACCAAAAAAAGAACCCAATAAAAGAATCCCAGTTTATCCAACAGTTACAATATTGTCATTCCCGCGAAGGCGGGAATCCAAAAATAAAAGACTTTTGATCTAATAGAACACAGGAGATCCCCCTTGAAAACGCAACCTCATAATCTGAACCGAATTATTCTGTTGGCTTTAATCCCTCTGCTGTTTCTCTTCGTCGCCGCACCCACCCTCGCCGCCCCCTCCCGCGTCGCCATCCTGCCCTTCGACATGCACGCCGAAAAGGACCTGACCTTCCTCCAGGAGGGAATCCTGGACATGCTCGGGTCGCGACTGGCATGGAAAGACAAGGTTGAAGTGATTAACGAAAACGAAACCAAGGCCGCCCTTGAATCCATCGAAGGCTTCGAAGGCGAAAGCCGGGCCCTTCTGGCCGGTGGCAAACTCAAGGCCGATTATGTCCTGTTCGGCAGCCTGACCGTGTTCGGCGAAAGCGTCAGCATCGATGCCAAAATGGTGGACGTCAGCGGGCAGCAGGAACCGCTGCCCTTCTTCGCCCAGACCCGCGGCATGGGCGAAGTCATCCCCAAGATCAATGAATTCGCCACCAACATCAACGCCACGGTTTTTGGCCGCCAGGTCGCCCGGCGCCCGGTGGCTGCACCGGCCGCCCAAGCGGGCGCCGTACCCACCCAACCGGTCCAGCAACAGCCGGCACAGCAAACCTACGATCCCCGCATGCATCCGGAAAAGCTGCTTCAGTCCGGAGTCCAGAGCGAAACTCAGGTACCCATTGCCGGTCAGCCCTACCAGGCACCCAACCCAGCTTTTGTAACTGCACCGGGTGCGGCCAATACCGCCAACCAACCCACGTTTTGGAGAAGTCGCAACGTCAAAGCCCTGATTACCGGCATTGATGTGGGTGATGTGGACAACGACGGACTCCAGGAAATCGTCATTGCCGAAGATAAAGTGGTTACCATCAACCGCATCGTCAACGGCCGGCTGCTACGGATCGGAGAAGCTGGAAAAATCCGCATCGGCACCCATATCGGGGTGGACGTGGGCGATGTGAACGGCAACGGGACGCCGGAGATTTACGTTTCCAGCGTCGGAGGCCCCAAATCGGATGTGATTGAATCGTTCGTACTCGAGTACAACGGAAAGGAGTACGCCACCATCTATGGCCCGGACAATTGGTATTATCGTGTGGCCAGAACCATCGACCGCGGAACGGTGCTGCTGGGCCAGCGTCAGAAGACGGCCGTAGACAGCATTTTCCGGGAAGCGATCCATGAAATGCTGTGGGAGGGGAATCGCATTACACCCGGCCCGCAGCTACTGAAAGGGGGGCTCGCCAACCTCATGGGCGTTACCTATGACGACATCACCCAGAGCGGACAAAGCCAGATCGTTGCCTACTCTGACTGGGACCGGGTGCGCATATACAGCGGCGCCAGCCAGATGATTTACGAAGATGCGGATCGCACCGGAGGCAACCTGCTGTCGTTCAACCTTCGTCAAGAGGAGCCCGGCGAACAAAACAAGCAGTTTTTCCCGTTGCGCATACGGACGCCCGATATCGATAGGGACGGAAAAGCGGATGTAATGGTCGCCAGCCACGACGAACTGGCCAAGAACTTGCTCAAGAATTTTCGATCTTTCAAACGAGGGAAAATCCAATTGATGGAATGGGACGGCATGGGACTGGTCCCCAAATGGAGCACCCAGGAATTCGCTGGCCGGGTCAGCGACTTCGTGGTGGCCGATTTTGACAATGACGGCCAGGACGAACTGGTCGTGGCCATCGTCGCCAAAGAGGGCAGCGTCGCCTTTACCGACAGCCTCAGCAAGGTCATCGCGTTCGATCTGGAAAGACAATAAAAGAAGACAATTGCTTCAGGTTCTGGCTGACATTGTTTTCAACGCCTCTGGCCTGACGGTCAGGGGCGTTTTTGTACGCATCGGCCAAATAATTGCCAAACAATAAATGGATTATTGGCGTCATGAATGAAAGTCACAACCTTACCCTGCCACTTACACGGGCATGTGTAAAAGCTGTCACACGACCTTCCTCTCACACATTGAGGTTTGGAGGGACGGGGTATTTATCACTCAATCCCCGTTCCAACCACTTGCTGCGCTGGGCGTCCGTCTTCCGATGAGAGTATTTTCGACAAACAGAGTTGCCAGGATTAAAAGTGGAATCACCCTTACCGCTCGACGCAATTCACGACTTCTTGTTACCCGAGCTTTGGGTAAAGGGCATCCCAGGAACTTATTTGGTAAGTGGCGGGATTGATCTCGGTTGGATGAAAAAAGGCAGACTATAAATCAAATTAGATGGTTTCGCGAAAAGTCAATATTTCCAGCTCGGCGTCATGCCGGTGTAGACCGGCGCACGTAGCGAAGCTTTAGCGCTATCCAGCCATTTCACTGCCTTCTGGATGCCGGGTCGAGTCCGGGATTTTTGCTGGACCATTAAATTTTTAAAAACAAAAAACCCGGAGCCGAAGCCCCGGGTTTTTTATTTTGGCTATGTTCTTCTAAAGAATCCGCAAGGTGGTGATTAGAAGTTGATCTGCCATTTGGCACCAAAGTACGTGGTCTGCGGATCATTCGAGGTCACATCGTCTTCGTAGTTGATCTGACCAACTTCAGGAACGATAAAGAAACCCGGAGCAATGTTCACAGTGCAGTTTACATACCACTGCCACGCAGACTCGGTGTTGTTGCTATCATCTACCTCAGCTTCTTCGTAACCGTAGCCAGCCTCAATGGTCAGCATTTCGGAAGGACTGAAGCCGAGGACGGCCAAGTAACCCAGGCCGTCAGCATCCTTTTCAGTACCACCGGCAATAGACATTTCGTCATTCAGGCCGACCGGGTTGTAGGCACCGTAGTTGCCCAGGTTCTGACCCATGTGGGCACCCACTTTGGCAAAGAAGGCACCGAAGTTGGCGCCGACGCCAGCACCGATCACGTAAGAATCAACATCGTAATCCGTACCGGCATTGTTAGCATCCAATTCATAGGTCTGGTAACCGGCGAATACGTCGGCAAAGAACATGTCCATCTTGAAGCCGTAGCCCACTTCGATTTTCGGCAGGGTCACGTCGGTGTCGTAGTTTTCAGCTGCTTCAACTTCGGCATCAATAGTGGTAACACCATCGGTGGAAAGAAATTCAGCTTCAACCGCGGGGGTCAATTCATAGTCCACGGTGCTCGGAGAAATCAAGGCCACTTTAAGACCGCCCATTTTAAACTGGATCATGGGCAGACGGCCTTCGTAAAATTCACCAACGCCCAGCAGGTCGCCGTCACCGTCGTACACGCTGTTGGAGTAGAACAGGGCGCTGGGGGTATAGGTCTGGCCGATGAGCAGCTCGCCGCCGTTACCGAAGGTGTAGGTTCCATAGAGCTTACGTTTGCCGAAGCTGTCGCTCATCTCGAAGCCACCGCCGATCTGGTCGTTAAACTTGACGGTCGCGCCGATACGGCTGTTGCCTTGCTGGGCCCACTGGGTGTCCGTGTCACTGTCGACACCAGGGAGATCGGGATCCACGTCTACGCTGAAGGTAGCGAAACGGGCGCTGCCGTAAAAGTTCCAGTCGGCGGCCATGGCCGGTGCGGCCAGGCACAAAATAGCGAAAATAATAAACAGTTTTTTCATCTTAGTCTTTCCTCCTTAACGGAAATTCATCTGATTTACTGCAACCTAATAATTGTCACTGTATTGCTTGCTACGGGTACTGCGAATCGCTCCTCGACCACCTCCTTTCATGTCCTAGTTTATTTTGAAATTTCAGGCCTTCAGCGAAGGGAACGAACGCCTGAAATTTCAAAACAGCCGAATCCGCTGGCGATGGATCTAAATTCCTGCCCATCGTCAACAGGAAAAGCAGGTTTTGCAAGAGCTGTAGCCGGCCCTAATCTTCTTTATTCATTGAAAAAAAGGTATTTCCGGCAAAAATGAACCTAATAATTTAAAGATTTTCTACCAGCGCCCAATATCCATGTCAAGGCTTTTTACCGGCCAATGGCGGTCGATGCCGCAGCACCAATGCCGCGCCAACAGCGCGTTTGGAGGGATCAACCACCATATCATGGGGCATTATCGCCAACGGCCGTCAGATTTAGTAGTTTTCTCTTAATCATTTATATGTAGGTATCAAATAAATATTTCTATCTTTAATTACATATAATTAAGCAAAATGGTCGATTCCGGGGAATAAGGGCCGCTGGTTCGTGAAGGCTGGAAAGCGGAAGGAACGGAAACAGGCCGCGTGGGAGCAAAAGAGAAAATCGCCGGAACAATAGAATTTAATTCGAGGATCGCTTATTATCACTAAATGGTAAAAATTAAAATTGAATACAATGATCCATAGGAGGATTTTCCATGCAGGCCGAAAGTATCAAAGCGCAGGTTCACCAGCTGGCGGACAACCTGCCAGACAGTGCCACCTGGGAAGATGTGATGTACCGCATTTACCTCCGGCAGGCGATTGATGCCGGAATGAAAGACAGTGACGGGAAACGCACCCTGGAAGTCAAAGAAGTGCGTAAAAAATTTGGATGTTCTTGCCGTTATCCATGGTGCCCGGTTAATGCCTGATGGGCCGCCTTAAAAAAGTCAGCGTTCACAGGGTACCGCATCTGCTTTGTTCCCCGGCACTTGAAGGTTGACCAATACGTCTGCGCGCCCTGCGCCTCACATCTGCGGCACCCTGTAAACGCTGACCGATCAGGTAGTTGCGGCACATTGGTCATTTCACCCCCGTGAATGGGTACTTAAAAAAAGTTGGAATTCCCGCCACAATACATAACGATGGCGCATGCATCGCGGCTGGAAGCCGCTCCTACGAAAAACGGCACCTTGGCAGATATCACTTCCTTGGAAGGCGAATTAGGCCCATTGATGTCATCCCCGCGAAGGCGGAGATCCATAACTATATGAAAATAAAGGATCCCCGCCTTCGCGGGGATGACATGTCTGGTGACTTTTTGCGAAACCATCAAAATTTCATCGATCTCGAAACAGGAAAACAAAAAAGGTGTAATTTTAAAATAGAAGTTGCAATCTACACCTTTATTTTTATCGAGACAGCAAGGGCAATGAGGTCGATCTGGTGATCGTCAACGGCCCGGACCTTTTCCCCATCGAAATTAAAAGCGCCATGACCATCACCCGAGATTATTTCAAAGGGCTGCGGCACTTCAGCAAAATTTTTAGCAACTCGATTCCTCGGGGAAGCGGTCTCGTTTACGGGGGGCAGGAGGTTCAGCAAAGAACCGATGTGGCGATCGTCCCGGTTTATGCGCTTCAGGAGCTGTGGGATAAAATCGATTAAATCGGTAATCGCGGCTGGAAGCCGTTCCCACGAATAAACCGACATGATTCCACCCCGTTTGGGATTTCGATATTACCTTTTTTCAATTTGAAATTTTACAGTCTCGGAAAAAGCCACCAGACATGTCATTCCCGCGGAGGCGGGAATCCAGTACTTTCAAATAGTTATAAATATCGTTAAAGATTCATTACATGCGCCCGCCTGTTTGTGATTTGGATATTGGGAGTTATTTGAAATTTGGTGCTTGGATTTTGGAATTTCTCAGCCGATCCGGCTGGTGAAAAAAATGCCTGAATTTCGAATAGGGGTAGGAATAGCCGATGGCCGCTGTAACAAACGCCTGGTGGTCATTGGCAACCAGCGGGTATTGATGGCTGGCCCCCATGCGGGTGTCTCCATAGTGCAGGGATACATCCAGGGCAATGAGTTCGGCATCTTCGAAAAAATAATCCTGCCAATTGTAGTGGCAGGTAACTTCCTTGCCGGAAACTGGGTCATATTGCGGTGAAAGCATGATCTCCTTTTGATAGTGGATGAGATCCACAGTGGTATCGCCTATCGATACCTTTCTGAACGCAAGAAACCGATTGACCGCCGCATAAAAGGATTCCTTGTTATCACCAATCATTAACCACAGCCAGGTCCACAGCGGCCACCCCCTGCGGGTCGGGTGGTAGCGTCGCAAAAACCGCAGCATGTCCGGTTGGGTGAGAATCCGATTGACCTGGGGAATCTCCGGGTCATCGTGGTAATCGTCGATCAGTTTTTTCAGCCGGAGAAACGCATTCCCGATCCCCTCAGAATCCGCAAGCAAGTAATCGAGCAGTCCCTCATAAAATTGACGATAGGAGAGTTTCCCTTTTTGATGCAGGTAGATGGCAAGAAAACGGGTGTAGGCCCCGTTGTGCAGCGCCTGAATCATCTCGGCGAAAAGCAGGCAGTATGCCCAGTCTTCATAGGGCATGCTGGCCGTGCCGAAAACCAGTTCCACCAATTCTTTTTCGAAACCGGGTGGCGTCAGCCGAATGGGCTTGAATCGGGTGTCAAGCTTGTAGCGCTCCCGCATATGGGACTGACTCAACGGGGCGTTGGGAAGCAATGCCAGCTCGAAAATCCGGATATCGTCGTGCATGCCGAGTTCCAGCAATTGGCAGATGCCGTCGACAAACGACTCCCGGGTTTCCTTGGGCAATCCCAGGATCAATTCCGTATAGGTGGGGATCTGATGCCGCTGGTAACGGTTTTTCAGGTCGGCAACCTCGGCCATATCCGTGTGAGGCCGGGAGATCGCTTCCAGAACCTCAACGTCCACACTTTGCATGGAAAGGGTAGTTCCCCAAAGCATGTCGTTGTCAAACAGCAGACGGCTGATGGCAAACACGGTTTCATTGGATGTCTTGGCGAATTGGATGCGCACCCGTTTGGGAAACCCGGTTCGGCGGCGTGCGTCGACCAGCAGTTTGGCAATCTCCAGATCCCGCTTGAACAACCCGAAATTGGAATCCGTGATGTAGATGTCTTCAACACCAAGATCAGCAAGGTATTTGATTTCATCTGCGATCCGGTCCAATCCGTGCAGCCGGACCTTGTTTTTGGTTCGCACGCCCCAATCGCAAAAACAACAGGCAAACGGACACCCCCGATTGGTCTCCCACAGGGCGATCCGGTTGCCATTGGCTTCACCCAGAAACCCATCGAGGCTGCCGTTGAGATAGGGGCTGGGCACCGGCAAATCTTTTCCCAGGCGAGGGCCCGCCGCTGTGGTCACGCAGCGTCCCGCTCGATTGAAAGAAATCCCTTTCAGGCTCTCGAAATCAGGTCTCTCCTGAAGCAGTTCCGCCAAAAGGGCGGCGAAAGGAATCTCCCCTTCTCCGTGAACCAGCACATCGGCCTGAGGATGACGGGAAAAAAAACCATCGGGTTGGTCAGGAATGTGTGGCCCGCCGCAAACCACCAGGCACTGCGGATAGCGCGCTTTGACACGCCGGGCGATCTCCATCTGCTGATTGTGATTCCAGACATAGCAGGAGAGACACAACAGGTCGGGATCCTGGATAGCCGCGACCGCATCTTCCACCGGCTGCAGGGTGGTGAGGGGTGGATGCCAGCGATAGCCGGCGGCGACCGCCGAGTCCTTCTGGGCGTAACTTTTCAGGAACCCGAAGGCATAGGGCACGAAGGAAATCATGTTAAAGCTGAGAAAATAAATCGATTTCATCGGTGGCGAAGTTGCTTTTTGGGTTCATTCAGGCGGAGGAACAAAATGAGGCCACCGCTATAGATCGTATGCGGCGATACCGGGCCGATCATCATTTTCAGGGTTGGGAAACAGCACCTCGACGGTCATGTTTTGCTGGTCCACGCTTACACTCTTGAAACGCACGTTGGAATACCAGATGCCAATGATCTTGCCTTCGGTGTCGCGAATATGGGCTCCGTAAGGATCGTAACGATCTTTGCCGTAGATGTTGCCACTCATTTTTTTCAACTGTTCCGGCTGCGGATCGAAGGGAATCCAGTACCGGGAGGGGACTTGATACCGGCGGTCGATCCCCATGATGGCGTAGGGCATGGTATCCCGGCCGGCGTAATAGTAATCCAGATCCGGTTGGACCGTGCCGGTTTCGAAGGCATGCGTTACCTCGCCACTCAAAGAAAAATTCCCGTAATGGCTCCCGCATGCGGTAAGCATCAGCAGCAATGCGGCCAGGACAATCGTCCCGGACAACCACCGCCTGTTGTGCAACCCGATAACTGTTATGGTTGACATGAGGCCCCCTTTCCGCCGCTGGCTTAAACACGATGGCCGCGAATAGTACAGCAAAATTTTGTCCGCGGGCCATCCTGAAAAAGAAAAAAAACCAATATAATCTAATGAATATCATAGGTACAACCGGCCTGGCGCACCCGGAACCTTTTTTCTATAGATTAAGTTAGGCACAAAAATGATAAACACAACACGTACCATTCATACATTGACGAACTTACTATTTTTTAGTAATAACTAACCGCATGGCATGGATAGTTATGTTCACCGGCAAGGCCAAGAGCCAGAAGGACAGATTGCCGAAAAAATACCAAGATGCTTTGAACGCCCTGCGCCGGGAGATTGAAATTAACGGCCCGGTGGCTCCGAGCTGGCCTCATTACGGGAAATTGAAAGGAAAGCCGGGGTTTCATCATTGTCATTTGAACAAAGGCAAACCGCGCTATGTTGCGGTCTGGAAAGTAACGGATAAAGAGATCCATTTGGTGGAGGTTCGCTATGTTGGCACCCACGAAAAAGTCGACTACAGGAAAATATGCTGAAATGTGTATCCGCGTTCCGGTCCAGGACGTGGATAAAATTCGCAAGCTTTTAAACGATGCCGGCCATCGTGTTGAAATCTACGAAAAAGAGCTGTTTGCCTCTGATGAGGTTTTTCCGGATAGTCATCCTGGACAAATGTTGAAAGGGTTGCGGGTCCGCGAGGGTCTCACGCAAGCGCAACTTTCCCAAAAAACCGGTCTGCACACCCGACATATTTCGGAAATGGAGAACGATAAGCGGCCGATTGGCAAGGTAATGGCCAAACGGCTGGCAAACGCCTTGAAGGCGGACTATCGGATTTTTTTATAACAGAAAAGGGGCTGCAGACTTCTGAATCTGCAACCCCTTGATATTCGGTGGCTGAGGGACAAGGATTCGAACCTTGATTGACGGAGTCAGAGTCCGCTGTCCTACCATTAGACGATCCCCCAGCATCGGGATGGTGCCCGTTTACACAAAAGAAAGAGGTGAGTCAAGGGCAAATTGGCGCCCCATCCACGGTTGGTCGATGGTTGGTGAACCCGAAAACCAGATCAAAAATACCAAATTCCAAGCACCACATTCCAAATAAATCCCAATAATCAAATCAGAAACAGGAGCGGTCCAGCTTGGGTTTGGAATTTCGATATTGAGATTTGGAATTTGTTTGTGATTTGATCATTGGGATTTGTGATTTATTTCACTGAATCCGCCTTCGCTTCAATAAACGCCACCGCCCTTTTCAGCCTCGCCACCACCCGATCAATCCCCAGCACCTCGATCACTTCGAAAATGCCTGGGCTGACCGTGGTGCCAGTCAGGGCCAGACGCACCGGTTGGGCGATCTTGCCAAAGCCCATGCCGTTTTCCTCCATAACGGTTTTAAAGGCGGCTTCCTGGGTCTTTTCGTCCAGGTCCGGCAGCGC
This sequence comes from Desulfosarcina widdelii, assembly GCF_009688965.1. GTDB lineage: Bacteria > Desulfobacterota > Desulfobacteria > Desulfobacterales > Desulfosarcinaceae > Desulfosarcina > Desulfosarcina widdelii. Next base: position 4,110,229 of record NZ_AP021875.1, read on the forward strand.
TGCAAGCAATTCGGCAAGCCGTGCCAATACGCCCGCTGTCTCCGATTTGAGAAACTTCTTGGCAGCCTTCTCGTCATAAGGCCGCACATCTTCGCAGTAATAAAAATGGGCGCCGTCGGCCATCTCTACCAGGGTCTTGCTGCGGGTGTGCAAAGTTCCTATGACCCGCGCAAGGTAGTCGTCACCGGCGGCATCGTATCCTTTAGCCTGGAGAAAAGGAAGCAACCGGGGGGCCAACTGTTCGACCGACGCGGCCCGGATATGGTCGGCATTGAGGGCCGTAAGCTTGTCCGGATCGAAAACGCCGGCGGACTTGCCGATATTTTCCAGGTTGAATTTTTCCACCAGTTCTTCGCGGGTAAAAAACTCCTGGTCGCCATGGGACCAACCCAGCCGGACAAGGTAGTTGATGAAGGCATCGGGCAGGTAACCCATGTCGCGGTATGCGGTCACCGACATGGCGCCGTGACGCTTGGAAAGCCGCGTCTTGTCCTTTCCCAACACCATGGGCACATGGCCGAATACGGGCAGCGGCGCCTTGAGAGCCTTGTATAAAAGGATCTGCTTAGGCGTGTTCATCACATGATCGTCGCCGCGGATGACCGTGTTGATGCCCATGGTAATGTCGTCCACCACGACCACGAAGTTATAAGTAGGCGTCCCATCGCTGCGGCAGATAACGAAGTCGTCCTGCTCGCTGTTCTGAAAAACGATGTTGCCCTTGATGACATCCTCAACAGTCGTGGTACCGGTCAGCGGCGACTTGAAACGAATCACGGCGTTGTCCGATTTGGGCAGACCCCGCTCCCGGCAGCGGCCGTCGTATTTGGGCTTGCCTCCCTCTGCCATGGCTTTTTTTCGCATGGCCTCGACCTCTTCCGGCGTGCAGGTGCAGTAATACGCATCCCCCGAGGCCAGCAGTTTGTCGAGGTGCTCCCGGTAGATGTCGAACCGCCGGCTCTGGAAATAAGGCCCCTCGTCCCAGTCCAGTTCCAGCCAATCCATGGCTTCGAAAATGGCGTCTACGGATTCTTTTGTGGAACGCACCGTGTCGGTATCTTCAATCCGCAAGACAAACTTGCCATTTTTTTTCCGGGCGTAAAGCCAGTTGAAAAGCGCTGTCCGCGCACCGCCCACATGCAGGTATCCCGTAGGGCTCGGGGGAAATCGGGTAACAATAGATTCCATCTTTTTCTTCCTCGTTGGGTCGTTTTACAGGCCAATTGAAATAACATCACTAGTAAAGATGCAAGTTATTTAAGCTCCGGGCCAGATCCACCATTTTACTGCCTTATCCGGACGGATTGGCATGTCCATCAACAGCGCACCGCCATTTAATTCACCACCGCCGGAAGACCAATGATAATTTTAAAACCTTTGTAATAACATGCAATAAAAATCAATATGATGTGTTCCGCCCATTCGCCGGCCCCCTCATTATCACATCCCAAAAGGCGGAACAAGGGCGCAGCACAAAAGATTTTGTTGAAAACCCTTGACATTCTGCAGCATTTTAATTACTAGAGTCGCTATCCAATGACAAGCGGACAGATTCTGGATTAAATATAATTATTTCAATAGATTAGGAGATCACTAATGGCTGTACCGAAGCACAAGACATCTAAGTCAAAGCGGGACAAACGACGGACCCACAAGAAGACCGATGCCCCTGCAGTGGGAACCTGCCCCGAATGCGGAGAAGCAAAGCTTCCCCATCACGCCTGCCCCGAATGCGGTGATTACAAAGGCAAAAACGTCATCGCCGGCGAAGAAGATTAGAACATTCAAAAAGTTTTGCAAAAAGGCGGCTTCGAGCCGCGACTATTTTTTTAATATCGCGCCTGGAAGCCGCTCTTACGCTACTTTGTCTTTTCTAATCGATTGGCCCTTTTTTGCAGTGAACCGGCTTTTTAAGCGTTCATTCCAATAACCATCGAAAAGGAAACGCCGACCATGACCGACACCGGAGCCCACCGCCCGCAGGGCGGGCTGGACGAAGAGACCCGGCAGATGGTGGTCGATACCGTCCGCCAGCTTTCCAAGCGCCTGCTCACCAAACAGGCAATTCTGGAATGGGATCGGGACGAAGTCTTTCCCGAGGCCGTTATCCGGGAAATGCTCGGGCCCGAAATTGGACTCCAATTGCTGTTTATTCCCGAAGAATACGGCGGCATGGGCGGCGGTGCCGTAGACTGTTGTGCCGTCACCCGCGAAATGAGTAAGATCTGCCTGGGGGTGGGTACCGCTTTTTTCGCCATACAGTTGGGCTCGGACCCCATCATCGTCGGTGGCACCGAGGCACAGAAGGAAAAATGGCTGGGTGCTGTTGCCGAAGGCCAGAGCCTGGTGGCCTATGCGGTCACCGAGCCGGAAGCCGGAAGCAATCTGGCCGCCCTCAAGACCAAGGCCGAACCGGTCCTGGACGATTCCGGCGCACTCACCGGCTACCGAATCAACGGCAGCAAACAGTTCATCTCCACCGGCGGCTACGCCGATTTCGTAACCGTGCTGGCCCAGACCCCCGAAGGCCCCACTTTCTTCGTGGTCGAAAAAGGCACCGAAGGATTCAAGCAGCACAAAGGCGAGGAAAAGCACGGTATCCGGGCCTCCAACACCTCTCCGTTGACCTTTTCCGATGTGTTCGTCCCCGTGGCCAACAGGATCGGCGACACCCCCGGCAAGGGACTCAAACAGGCCAACCAGGTGTTCGGCTACACCCGCCTCATGGTGGCCGCCATGGCTTTGGGGGCCGGCGAGGCAGCCATCGACATCGCCATTCCCTATGCCAAAGAGCGCATTCAGTTCGGCAGCCCCCTTTCCGAGAAAAAAGGCTATACCAACAAATTGATTGTCCCTCACTGGGTCAACATGAAGGCGGCTGCGGCTTATATTGACGCCATTGCCCGCCGGTTGGACAGCGAAAGCGAAGATCTTCAGGTAGAAGGTTCCATCGCCAAACTGTTCACCACCGAGGCGGCCAACCGGGCGGCCGATGATGCCATGCAGGCGTTGGGCGGCTATGGATACATCAACGAATTCGGCGTCGAAAAAATCAAACGCGACGTAAAAATTACCTGCATCTACGAAGGCACCAGCGAGGTCCAGCAGAGCATTATTTCCACATTCCGCTGGAAAAAAACCCGTAAAACCAAAGGGGCCTATTACGACGGAATCGCCGAAGGCCTGGAAAGGTTGGACGATTCCAACGATGAGGCCGGCTGCCGCGTCGTTGCCGCCTGTGCCCGCCTGCTCAACCGTACCATCGACTTTGCGCACGAAAACCGCCTGACCCGTCACCAGCAGGTCATGTTCGCACTGGCAGACATGATGACCCGGGTGGAAGTGGGCGACGCCATTTTACGCCTGGCTGCAACCGGAAACGACCCGATCCAGAAAGCCACGGCACGGGTATTCGCCCACGCCTGCGCCCGCCTGGTGACCGAAAACATCCGACTTATCGTACTGGGTGCCGGCGGCATCGACACCGCCGCGGCCGAAACCTTCCTCTCTTCCCTGGATCTGACCGTACTGGAGGCCAGCTGCCGGAGGGGGATCGACGACATGGACCAGATAGCCGACCATATTTTTCAGAGGGCGTCATGACTGAAGCCACGCAGCGCGTCGTTGTGGTAACCGGCGGATCCCGGGGCATCGGACGAGCCATCTGCGTCGCTTTAAGCGCGCCGGGCACCCGGGTCTACTTCAATTACAGCAACAACAGCGAAGCCGCCGAAGAGACGGCCAGGTGCATCGAAGCCGCCGGTGGAAAGGCCGCATCTCACCAGGTCGACGTCGCCTCGGAAAGTGCGGTAACCGACCATCTGAGCACCGTACTGAAAGAAGCCGGACGCATCGACGTGCTGGTCAACAACGCCGGCATCACCCGCGACGGACTGCTGGTGCGCATGAAGGCTGCGGACTGGGACGCGGTGATGGACGTCAATTTAAAAGGCGCCTTCAACTGTATGAAGGCAGCAGCCAAGGCAATGATGAAGCAGCGCTACGGCCGTATCGTCAACATCTCTTCCGTGGTGGGCGCAAGCGGCAACCCGGGCCAGGCCAACTACGTGGCCGCCAAAGCGGGTATCATCGGCTTGTCCAAAGCTGTGGCCCGAGAGCTGGCCAGCCGCAACATCACGGTCAACGTGGTGGCTCCCGGGTATGTCGATACCGACATGACCGGAGATCTGAGCGACAAGGCCAAGGATGCCATGATCGCCCAGATCCCCATGGGACGCATCGGTACGCCCGAAGAGATCGCCGGTGCGGTCGCCTTTCTGGTTTCTCCGGCTGCGGATTATATTACAGGTCAGGTGATTCATGTAAACGGCGGTATGTACATGTAAGATCAAATAATTAAAACCATAGTTAGATGTTTAAACAGAATATTGCAAAGGAGGATATCATGTCAGTTGAAGATAAAGTCAAAAAGATCATCGCGGAAAAACTCAGTGTGGATATTGCCGAGGTGGTTCCGGAAGCCTCGTTTGTCGATGACCTCGGTGCCGACAGCCTGGATCTCGTAGAATTGATCATGTCCATGGAAGAGGAGTTCGACGTGGACATTTCCGACGAAGACGCCGAAAAACTGGTCACCGTAAAGGACGCTTTCGACTATATCAAGGAACACTAAAAGCCATTTTGAATGATGGAATTCTGTCTAATTTTTTAAACGGCAGAACACCGCAATTAAAAAGTAACAATTTAAAATTATTAATTATTCCAAAGGGGATAGATTGTTGGAAAGACGGGTTGTCATTACCGGTTTGGGGCTGGTGACGCCGCTGGGAATCGGCGTGGAGGAAACCTGGTCGGCTTTGCTTGAGGGTCGGTCCGGCATCGGCGAAATCACACGTTTCGACACCACCGAATTCACCACCAAGATCGCCGGCCAGGTAAACGGTTTCGATGCAGAGGATTTCCTTCCCAAAAAGGATGCCAAACGCACGGAACGGTTCATTGCCTTTGCCGTGGCGGGTGCCCGGATGGCTCTGGAAAGTGCCCGTCTGACCATCAACGAAAAAAACGGCCCCCGTGTGGGGGTGATCACCGGCTGCGGACTGGGCGGCCTCGAGATGCTGGAAACCACGGCCCACACCGTTCGCGAAAAAGGCCCCAAACGGTGCAGCCCGTTTTTCATTCCCCGGCTGATCGGCAACATGGCCCCGGGAATGATCTCCATCCATCTGGGGGCCAAGGGACCCAACATTTCAGTGGCCACGGCCTGCGCCGCCGGCGCCCACGCCGTCGGCGACGCCTGCAACACGATCAAACGGGGGCAAGCCGATGCCATGATTACCGGCGGTGTCGAATCGGTCATTACCCCCACCTGCATCGCCGGCTTCAATGCCATGAAAGCCCTGTCCACCCGCAACGACGATCCTGAGAAGGCCTCGCGACCTTTTGACCGGGACAGGGACGGGTTCGTTGTAGGTGAAGGCGCCGGCATTCTGGTTCTCGAAGAATTGCAGCATGCCCGGGAACGGGGGGCGACGATTCTGGCGGAAATGGCCGGTTACGGACAGAGCGGCGACGGCTATCACATGACCTCTCCCTCTCCGGATGGCGACGGCATGATTCGCTGCATGCAGGCAGCCATCGACGATGCAGGCATTGCCAACGATGCCATCGACTACATCAACGCCCACGGCACGTCTACGCCCCTGAACGACCTCTACGAAACCCGGGCCATCAAAAAGGTGCTCGGAGATTCGGCCGGCAAAGTGCCGGTCTCTTCCACCAAGTCCATGACCGGCCACCTGCTGGGCGGCGCCGGTGGCATCGAAACCGTATTTACCGTGCTGGCCCTTAAAAACGGCATCATCCCGCCGACCGTCAATCTGGAAAACCCCGACGAGGAGTGCGACCTGGACTACGTTCCCAACAAAGCCCGAAAAGCGAACCTCGCTTACGCCATGTCCAACTCCTTCGGTTTCGGCGGCACCAATGCCAGTTTGATTATAAAGCGTTACGAACCTTGACGGCGACGTAAAAAGCCCGATATCTGCGTTACGCTTCATTCCTCGTCTCTGCGGATTACCCCGAAGTACGCCTCGTTCCTCGGAATTCGCAAGCCTTGATCTCGTACTTTTTACGCCACCGTCCGGCAACCGGCTTTTTCTGGCGTCGACCCCATCTTATAAAGCCAGTACCACCGCTTCCGGTTTTTTTTCTTGCGGTGATCCATGGTTCTTTATATGTAGAACCGTTAAACCGCAACGAAAGGAAACCAGCACCATGACCGACCCATCCGACTCCCAGAGCATCATCATCGGCTGTGACCACGCCGCACTCCGCCTCAAAGAGATACTGAAAAGCGCCTTGCAGGAAAAGGGCTTCCAGGTGACCGACGTCGGCACCCACAGCGAAGCGTCCATGGATTACCCGGATACGGGCAGAGCCTTGGCCCAGAAGGTTTCGTCGGGCGAGTTCGAACGGGGCATCCTCCTTTGCGGCACCGGCCTGGGCATGTCCATGGTCGCCAACAAATACCCTCACGTGCGTGCAGCCCTGTGCAACGACCTGTTCTCCGCGGCCATGAGCCGGCGCCATAACGACGCCAACATCCTGGTCATGGGCGGAAGGGTGATCGGCGATATCCTGGCGCTGGAAATTCTTTCCACCTGGCTGGAGACGCCTTTCGAAGGAGGGCGGCATCAGAAGCGGCTGGACCTGTTCGATCAAATATAAAAGTTGGAGCTCATCTTGGACATCCAAACCATTCGAGAAGTCGATCCTGAAATCGCTCGGGTCATCGAGGAAGAAGAGGAGCGTCAGCAGTCCCACCTTGAGCTGATCGCCTCCGAAAACATCGCCAGCCTGGCCGTCATGGCGGCCCAGGGCAGCATCCTGACCAACAAATATGCCGAAGGGTACCCGAAAAAACGATACTACGGCGGCTGCGAATACGTTGACCGGGCGGAACAGTTGGCCATCGACCGGGCCCTGGCCCTGTTCGGCGCCGAGAGCGCCAACGTTCAGCCCCATTCGGGCTCCCAGGCCAATATGGCCGCCTATTTCGCCCTGCTGGAACCCGGCGACACGGTGCTGGGCATGAATCTGGCCCATGGCGGCCATCTGACCCATGGAGCCAAGGTCAGTTTCTCCGGCCGTCTTTTCAATTTTGTACACTATGGCGTGGATCGGGAAACGGAAACCATCGACTACGATCAGGTGGAGCACTTGGCCCGAGAACACCGGCCCAAGATGATCGTGGCCGGTGCCAGCGCCTATCCCCGATTTATCGACTTTGCAGCCCTGGCGACCATCGCCCGTTCGGTCGATGCCCTGCTGCTGATGGATATGGCCCACATCGCCGGCCTGGTGGCGGCCGGGGTGCATCCGTCGCCCATTCCCCACTGCGACGTGGTCACCTCCACCACCCATAAAACCTTGCGGGGACCGCGAGGGGGTTTGATTTTGGCCCGGGAAGCGTGTGGGAAAAAAATCGACAGCCAGGTGTTCCCCGGCATTCAGGGCGGTCCGCTGATGCACGTCATCGCAGCCAAGGCCGTAGCCCTCAAAGAGGCCCAGGGGGCCCCGTTCAAGCAATATCAGAAAAACATCGTGGCCAACGCCGCGGCCCTGGCCGAAACACTGAAAGAACGGGGGCTCGACCTGGTATCCGGCGGGACCGATAACCATATGATGCTGATCAACCTCACCCGACTGGACATTACCGGCAAGGATGCCGAGGCGGCGCTGGGTCGGGCCGGCATCACGGTCAACAAAAATGCCATTCCTTACGAAACCCGCGGCCCCAAAATCACCAGCGGCGTTCGCTTGGGGACGCCGTTTGTCACCAGCCGCGGGATGATGGCCGGGGAAATGAAGGTTATCGGCGGCATGATCGACGACGTGCTGCGTGATTGCGGAAACGAAACCCTGATCGCCAAAACCAGGGACCGGGTGCGGCAATTGTGTGAAGAATTTCCCCTCTACCCGGAAAAGGGGCTTGAGTCATGACCGCCCAGGACAGCGGCAAACGATCCGATTATCTTTCCTGGGACGACTATTTCATGTCCGTGGCCCTGCTTTCCGCCCAGCGCAGCAAAGACCCCAACACCCAGGTGGGGGCCTGCATCGTCAATCGTCAGAAGCGCATTGTGGGGGTGGGCTACAACGGCTTTCCCACCGGCTGCAGCGATGAAGCACTGCCCTGGCATCGGGAAGGCGACTTTCTGGACACCAAATACCCCTACGTCTGCCATGCGGAACTCAACGCCGTGCTGAACAGTGTGCCCGGCAACCTTGCCGGCTGCAGCATCTATACGGCGCTGTTTCCCTGTAACGAGTGTGCCAAGGTGATCATTCAGGCGGGTATCCGGGAAGTTGTGTACCTGTCCGACAAGTATGCCGCAACCGATTCCTTTCGGGCCTCCAGGCGGTTGTTCGACCAGGCCGGAGTCGTCTGCCGGCAGTTGAAACCGGCCAGCCGGATCGTGACCATCACCCTCGATGAAAACGGATAGCGTCCCCGTTTGGGCAAGGATGACGGCAACATGCGAGAACGCGCAAAACCGATTACGAAATGATTGTCTCTGGCAAGAAAAAGCGGTTTATGGATTCTTCAACGTTGAGCAGTCAATGGGAGGGGAATTTTTATGAAATGTCCATTTTGCGGAGAGCTTGACAACAAGGTCATCGATTCCCGGGTCAGTAAAGACGGCAGCGTGATCCGGCGGCGACGGGAATGCATCGACTGCAACCGACGGTTCACCACCTACGAGCACATCGAAGAAATTCCCATCATGATTATCAAGAAGGACGGCCGTCGGGAAGTATTCAGCCGGGAAAAGGTGGGATCGGGCATTCGCAAAGCCTGCCAGAAGCTGGACATCAGCGTCAACGTCATCGAAGAATTCATCGACGAGCTGGAACGGGACCTGCGCGAAACCGGTGAAAAAGAGATTCCCTCCCACGACATCGGCGAACGGGTCATGATCAAACTCCACGAACTCAACGACATCGCCTACGTTCGCTTTGCCTCGGTCTACCGCGAATTCAAGGATGTGAACGACTTTGTATCCGAACTCAAGCGTCTGCTGAGTCAGCCGGGAAAATAAAAAGATCAGGATTCAAGGGGCCGAGGGGTCCAGGATTCAAGGGACCGCCATTCCTGGCGGAATGAAGATTAAAGTGTCACTTTTGTTCTTGGACAGAACGATTCAAAAAAACATTGCCAACCCACACTCGACCCCTTGAACCCTTGACCCCTCGAATCCTTTTTTAGGATAGCGCTGGAACCTCCGGGAAACACATATCTACCTTTATGACGGATCACGAATCATACATGCAACAGGCCCTGGCCCTGGCAGAGAAAGGCCGCGGCTGGACCTCGCCCAATCCCATGGTCGGAGCCGTGGTGGTCAAGAACGGCCAGGTTGTCGGCCGGGGATACCACCAACGTGCCGGCGGCCCCCATGCCGAGGTCCATGCCATTGACGATGCCGGGGAGCAGGCCCGTGGGGCAACCATTTACGTTACCCTGGAGCCGTGCAACCATTTTGGCCGCACACCGCCCTGCACCCGGAAAATCGTCGATGCCGGCATTCGACGGGTGGTGGTGGCCATGACCGACCCCAACCCCGGCGTCGAGGGGGGCGGCAACCGCTACCTTCGGAATCAGGGCGTCGATGTAATCACCGGCGTTTGCGAAAAAGAGGCCCGAACCCTCAACGAGGCCTTCACCACCTGGATTACCACCGGCCGGCCCTTTGTCATTCTCAAATGCGCCGCCACACTGGACGGCCGCATCGCCACACGCACCGGCGATTCGCGCTGGGTCACCGGCCCGGCGTCACGCCGGTACGTTCACCGCATCCGCCACGCGGTGGACGGCATCCTGGTGGGCGTGGAAACCGTCAAGAAAGACGATCCCAGTCTCACCACCCGGATGGAGGACGAAACCGGGTCGGACCCGACGCGCATCATCCTGGACACCCATCTCTCCATGCCCGCTACGGCCAAGATGCTGCACCAGCCATCAGAAGCGCCCACATGGGTGATCTGCAGCCCGGATGCGGCCGACAGCCGCCGGTCGGCCCTGGAAACGGTCGGCGCAAAGGTGATCGTCGCTGCGGTGAAAAACGGCCGGATCGATCTTGCGGCCCTGATGGAGCAGATAGGCCGCATGGAAATCAGCAGCCTGCTGATCGAAGGCGGGGGCAGGGTCATCGGCTCTGCCCTGGCCGCAAGGATTGTGGACAAGCTCTGCCTGTTTTACGCGCCCAAGCTGCTGGGCGGCGACGACGGCATCCCCATGTGCCGGGGAACGGGCCCGGAACGCATGCAGGACAGCATCGCCGTTCACGATCTGAAAGTCTTTCGATTCGATGAAGACGTTATGCTCCAGGGGTATCTGAAACCATGCTGATCCATTGACAATACTCGTTTTACCATTACTTTAACCATCATGTCTGATGAACCCCTGAAGCGCCCCATAGCAGACGGTTTCGTAAAAAGCCCGAGATCAAGGCTTGCGAATCCCGAGGAATGAGGCGTACATATGGGTACTCCGCAGTGACGAGGGATACGCGTAACGAAGATATCGGGCTTTTTACGGAACCGTCATGTTTACAGGAATTATTGAAGGGCTGGGTACCATCACAGCCATCCACTCCTCCGGCCAGGGAAGCCGGCTGTCCATCACCTCGGATTTCGACCTGGATGGCACCCGCATCGGGGACAGCATTGCCGTCAACGGCGCCTGCCTGACCGCCGTAATCCTCGAAGGGAGGCGGTTCGTCGTGGATGTCTCTCCCGAAACCTTGCAGCGCAGCGTGCTGGGGCGGGCCAAGGTCGCCGAACGGGTCAACCTGGAGCGGGCCCTTCGGCTGTCGGACCGACTGGACGGCCATCTGGTTTCCGGCCATGTGGACGGTATCGGCATTTTGAAGGAAAGAAAACCTCTGGCCAACGCTATCATTATCACCTACAGCGTACCGTGTGCCCTCTCCCATTACATGATCGAAAAAGGAAGCGTGGCCGTGGACGGCACCAGCCTGACCATCAACCGCTGCGGTGAAACCTTTTTCGAAGTGAGCATCATCCCCCATACGGCAGGCCTGACTACCGTCGGATTGAAAAAGGTGGGTGACGCCGTCAACATCGAAACCGACATGATCGGCAAGTATGTGGAACGCTTTGTACGAAGTCCCGATGCGTCGCGCCACGAGCCGGAGCCCTTAAAGGGGGGAATCGACAAGGCGTTTCTGGCCAAATCCGGTTTTATCTGATAAAGAGCCAGTTTCGACAAACCGGGGCGGCCGTGCGGCCCGCCTTATTTTCGATCAACCCAATATCCGTTGGAGAAAAGATCCACCATGCCAAAAATTACCATCGAGCAAGCCATTGAAGATATTCGCGATGGCAAAATGGTTATCCTCGTTGACGATGAAGACCGGGAAAACGAGGGAGACCTGACCATGGCAGCGGAGAAGGTAACGCCCGAAGCCATCAATTTCATGGCCAAGTATGGTCGCGGCCTCATCTGCCTGTCGCTGACCGCCGAAAAATGCAAACAACTGAACCTCCCTTTAATGGTTCAAAACAACACCAGTCCGTTCGAAACCGGATTCACCGTCTCCATCGAGGCCAAATGCGGCGTCACCACGGGTATTTCCGCTGCTGATCGGGCCACCACAGTTCTGGCGGCCGTTGCCGACGACGCCACACCCAACGATCTGACGCGGCCCGGCCACATCTTCCCGTTGCGGGCCCGCGACGGCGGCGTCATGGTGCGGGTGGGCCAGACCGAAGGCAGCGTGGACCTGGCCCGTCTGGCCGGCCTCAGGCCGTCCGGCGTCATCTGCGAAATCATGGATGACGACGGCACCATGGCCCGCATGCCAACCTTGGAGGAATTCAGCGAACGGCACGGCATCGGCATCTGTACCATCGCCGATTTGGTGGAATACCGGACGCGCACCGAAAGCTTCGTTCACCGGGCCGCGGAAACCGTTATCCCCACACTCCATGGCGGCGACTTCAAGATGATCGCCTTCGAAAACGACATCGACAACCTCACCCACATCGCCCTGGTCAAAGGCGAGATCGATCCGGAAAAACCCACCATGGTGCGGGTGCACTCGGAATGCATGACCGGCGACATTTTCGGCTCCCAGCGCTGCGATTGCGGCGATCAACTCCACAAGGCCATGGAGATGGTGGCCGCCGAAGGAACGGGGGTCATTCTTTATCTGCGCCAGGAAGGGCGCGGAATCGGTTTGATCAACAAGCTCAAGGCCTATGAACTGCAGCGATGCAAGGGCATGGATACCGTGGAGGCCAACCTGAAGCTGGGATTCAAGGACGACCTGCGCGATTACGGCATCGGCGCCCAGATGCTGATCAACATCGGCGTGCGCAAAATGCGGCTTTTGACCAACAACCCAAAAAAAATGATCGGGCTGGAAGGCTACGGGCTGAGCGTGGTTGAGCAACTGCCCATCGAAGTCGCGCCCAACGAACACAACCGCTGCTACCTGGAATGCAAGAAACTGAAAATGGGACACACCCTCAGTTTCGAAGAAACCCCCCAACACCAATAAACAGAGGAGCCAATATTCCATGCCGAATATCATCGAAGCCGGATTGGTCGCAGAGGGCAAACGGTTCGGAATCATTGCCAGCCGTTTCAACGATTTCATTACCGACAGGCTTGTGGGCGGCGCCGTGGATGCCCTGACCCGCAGCGGAGCCCAGGATGCAGACATCGACGTCGTCAAAGTTCCCGGTGCCTTCGAGATTCCCATGCTGGCCCAGCGCATGGCCAAAAGCAAAAAATACCATGCCATCGTATGCCTGGGAGCGGTCATCCGGGGCGCGACGCCCCATTTCGACTACGTCTGCGCCGAAGCGTCCAAAGGCATTGCCCAGGTTGCCATGGAAACCCAGGTTCCCGTGATCTTCGGCATCGTCACCACGGACACCATCGAACAGGCCATCGAAAGGGCCGGCACCAAAGCGGGCAACAAGGGCTGGAGTGCAGCCGTGGCCGCCATCGAGATGGCCAACCTCATGGACACGGTGGACAAAGGCTGAGAAACATGGGGACGCGCCGATTATCCAGAGAAAAGGCCTTGCAGGCCCTTTTCTACATGGACATGCACCGGGATCCGGTGGAAGATCCCGTCGGGCATTTCTGCAGTTGTTTTTCCGAGAACCAGCCGACCGAGCCGTTTTTCCATCGCCTGGTCGACGGTGTACGGGAAAACCGGGCGACTATCGACGCGGTGATCGAGCGATTTTCCAGCAACTGGAAAATCTCGCGTATGTCCTGCGTGGACCGCAATGTGTTGCGCATCGCCGTTTTCGAGCTGCTCTTTTGCACCGACATTCCGCCCAAGGTTTCCATCAACGAAGCCATCGACGTGGGCAAACGCTATGGCACCGAGGAGTCCGGGGCCTTCATTAACGGCATCCTGGACAGTATCCGCATGGCAATCACGGAAAACAAGGTGGACGCCCTGCCGAAGACCGTTGAAGAATGAGCATGCAATAAAATTTGCATGCCGACAAAAAAACCGAATCAATAATAAGAGGACAAATTGATTATTCGTCAAATGGCCCTGGGCCCCATTCAGGCAAATTGTTTTATTCTGGGATGCGAGCAGACCCGTCAGGCCGTGGTCATCGATCCCGGCGACGATGCCGACCGCATTCTCTCCACCCTCGCTGCAGACCGGCTTACCGTGGTCCACATCATTAATACCCACGGGCATTTCGACCATGTTGGGGCCAACAAACGGCTCAAAGAGGTTACCGGCGCGGATATTCTCATCCACAATGCCGACGCACCCATGCTCTCCCAGTTGTCGAATGCCGCAGCGGCCTGGGGGCTGGCTGCCGAAGACTCACCTCCGGCGGAGCGTCAGTTGGAAGACGGCGACACCATCACCTTCGGCTCCCACACCCTTACGGTTTTGCACACACCGGGCCACACCCCCGGCGGCATCTGTCTGTACACCGAATTCAGCGACAACGGCACCCGGAAAAAAGCGGTGTTCGTGGGCGACACCCTGTTTGCCGGCTCCATCGGCAGGACCGATTTTCCAGGCGGCAATTTCGACACCCTGATCAACAGCATACGGACCAAGCTGTTCAGCCTGGACGACGAGGTCAGCGTTTTTCCTGGACATATGGGCAACACCACCATTGGGGTCGAGAAGCGATCCAACCCTTTCTGCGGCATGGGATAATCGAATGTCGTTGTCCATAACGCGCAAAAAAACCCGCCGGATCATGGTGGGCGATGTTGCCGTGGGAGGCGGTGCCCCCATCAGCGTCCAGTCCATGACCAACACCAAAACCGACGATGTCGATGCCACCGTTCAACAAATTCGGCGCCTGACCGAGGCGGGCTGCGAAATTGTACGGGTGGCCGTTCCTGACGAATCGGCGGCACAAGCAATCTCCCAAATCAAACCAGCGATCGACATTCCACTGGTGGCGGATATCCACTTCGACTACCGGCTGGCGATCGCCTCGGCAAGAAACGGCGCCGACGGCCTGCGATTCAATCCCGGCAACATCGGCAGCCACAAAAACATCCGGGCCCTGGTGGATTGCGCCAGGGACTGCCGAATTCCCATCCGCATCGGGGTCAACGCCGGATCTCTGGAAAAGGACATTCTGGAAAAACATCAGGGCGTCACGGCAAAAGCGATGGTCGAAAGCGCCCTGCGGCATGCGGCCCTGCTTCAGGATCTCGACTTCCACGACATCAAAATATCCATCAAGGCATCTGACGTGCCCCGGACCCTGGAGGCCTATCGCATGTTGTCCCGACGCACGGACCTGCCCCTTCACGTGGGGGTCACCGAAGCCGGAGCGCTCTATTCGGGCATCGTCAAATCGGCCCTGGGCATCGGGACCTTGCTGGCCGAAGGCATCGGCGACACCCTGCGTGTATCCCTGACCCGCGATCCCGTGGAAGAGGTCCGCGTGGGTTTTGAAATCCTGCGGGCTCTGGACATCCGACACCGGGGCCCCGAAATCGTATCCTGCCCCACCTGCGGCCGCTGCGACATTCCGCTGTTCGAAATTGTCGATGCGGTGGAAAAGGCCCTGATGACCCGCACCACGCCGGTCAAGCTGGCTATCATGGGGTGCGTGGTCAACGGCCCCGGAGAGGCCCGCGAAGCGGACATCGGCGTTGCCGGCGGCAACGGGGTGGGCATTTTGTTCAAAAAGGGAAAAGTAGTAAAAAAATTTCCCCAGGACCGGTTGGTGGATGTGGTGCTGGATGCAGTGGATGAATTCGAACGTCAGAACAAATCACGTTGAAACCGTATCAAACAAAGGATTAGGAAGGGCAGCCATGGGTAAACCGCAGAAAAATGCCATCTCACCCACACGCGTTGAAGATTATCCGGAATGGTATCAGCAGGTCATCAAGGCATCGGACATGGCCGAACGCGCCCCGGTGCGCGGCTGCATGGTCATCAAGCCCTGGGGCTACGCGCTGTGGGAAAATATCGTGGCCCAGATGGACCGCATGTTCAAAGCGACCGGCGTGAAAAACGCCTACTTTCCCTTGTTCATTCCCATCAATTTTCTCGAGCAGGAAGCCGAGCACGTGGAGGGGTTTGCCAAGGAGTGCGCCGTGGTGACCCATCACCGGCTGGAAAAGGGTCCCGAAGGCGGCCTGGTTCCCGGCGGCCCTTTGACCGATCCGCTGGTGGTGAGGCCCACTTCGGAAACCATCATCGGCGACTCCTTTTCCAAATGGGTCAGCAGTTACCGCGACCTTCCCCTGCTGATCAACCAGTGGGCCAATGTGGTGCGCTGGGAAATGCGCACGCGCATCTTTTTGCGGACCAGCGAATTTCTGTGGCAGGAGGGACACACCGCCCATGCTACGGACACCGAAGCCATCGAGCGCACCCATATGATGCTCAAGGTCTACACCCGCATGGTCCAGGATTATCTGGCCATCCCGGTGATCGAGGGGCGCAAGACGGCGGCCGAACGGTTTCCCGGCGCCGTGGACACCCTGTGCATCGAAGCCATGATGCAGGATCGCAAAGCGCTGCAAGCCGGGACCTCCCACTTTCTGGGCCAGAACTTCGCCAAAGCCTCCGGCATTCGGTTCCAGACCGAAAAGGAAGCCGAGGACTTCGCCTGGACCACCTCGTGGGGCACCTCTACACGCATGATCGGCGGACTGATCATGACCCACGGGGACGATGACGGCGTCATCATGCCGCCCCGGGTGGCACCGGCTCACGTCGTACTGTTGCCCATCTACAGAAAACCGGAAGAACGGGAACAGGTGATGGCCTATGTCAGCGAATTGGCCGATACACTGCGTAAAATCCGCTACGCCGACCGGGACCTGGTCGTTGAGATCGATGACCGGGATATCGGCGGCGCCCGGGGTTGGGACTGGATCAAAAAAGGCATCCCCCTGCGGGTGGAGATCGGCCCGCGGGACATGGCCAAAGATTCCGTTTTCGTCGGACGGCGGGACCACGGCCACCGGGAAAAAACTGCCATGCCCCGCGAAGCGTTCATCTCCGGGCTGACCGACATCCTGGACGAAATTCAAGACCACCTGTTTCAGCGAGCCTGCCGCTTCAGGGACGACAATACCCGCAAAGTCGACGACCGCGAGGAATTTTATGCGTGGTTCACCCCCAAAAGCGTCGAAAAGCCGGAAATCCACGGCGGCTTTGCGCTCTCCCCCTGGTGCGGGGATGCTGCCTGCGAAGCCACGATTAAAGAGGACCTCAATGTCACCATCCGCTGCATCCCCCTGGATAGAGAAGAGGAAAAGGGGAAATGCATTTGCTGCGGGAAACCCAGCAACGGAAGAGTGGTCTTCGCCAAAGCCTATTAACGGTCGCATGGACGACGGATTCAAAGCCCCTTTGCGATCCGGACTTGCGAGCCGGGCAAAGGAGGCGTAAATTAAGATGGTATTGCGGTGAAATGAGTTTTTCACGAGGAAGCTTTCGGATGTTTTACGGTACGATCCCAACCTATGATTCGAATTACCGACATCCTCGACAAGGTCACTGAAAACCAGCCGGAAGCGGATCTGGATATCATCGACCGTGCCTACATCTTCTCGGCCCGGGTCCATGACGGTCAGATGCGCCTGTCGGGCGAGCCCTACCTGTCACATCCCCTGGAGGTGGCCGGCATCCTGGCGGACATGAAATTGGATGCGGTCAGCATTGCAGCGGGTCTGCTTCACGATGTCATCGAAGACACCCACGCCACGGAAGAGGAAATCGGTGAAATATTCGGTCGCGATGTCCTTCATATCGTTTCGGGCGTCACCAAACTGAGCAAACTGCCCTTCAACAGCGCCCAGGCCAGGGAGGCGGAAAGCATCCGCAAGATGCTGCTGGCCATGGCCGACGACATTCGCGTGATCCTCATCAAGCTGGCCGACCGGCTGCACAACATGCGGACCCTCCAATATCACAAAAGCGCTGCCAAAAAGAAAAAGATCGCCAGGGAAACCCTTGACATCTACGCGCCTATCGCCGCCCGTCTGGGCATCTACTGGATCAAGAACGAACTGGAAAACCGGTCCTTTCAGTTCCTCAATCCCGAGGCCTACGAGGAAATCCACCGCCGGGTAGACAAGGACAAGGAGGACCGCGAAAACTATGTAGACACCGTCAAACAGTACATCCAGATGAAGCTGGATGAAAACAGCCTCAAAGGGGACGTCAGCGGCCGGTACAAGCATTTTTACAGTATCCACCAGAAGATGCTGAAACAGAACCTGCCCTTCGAAGAAGTTTACGACATCATCGCTTTTAGAATCATTTTGGACACCATTCCACAATGTTATGAGGCCCTGGGCCTGATGCACAGCCTGTGGCGGCCCATCGCTAAAAAGTTCAAAGACTACATCGGCATGCCCAAGCCGAACATGTACCAGAGCCTTCACACCACGGTGATCGGCCCCTTTGGCGAACGCATCGAAATCCAGATTCGGACCCACGACATGGACAAGGTCGCCAAGTCGGGCATTGCCGCCCACTGGAGTTACAAGGAAGGCAAGGTCATCGACGATAACGTCTCCAAGACCTTCGCCTGGGTGCAGAATCTGGTAGAAAACCAGGAGGCGTTCCGGGACCCCAACGAGTTTATGGAAAACGTACGCATCGATCTTTTCCCCGACGAGGTTTACGTTTTCACCCCCCAGGGGGACATCAAATCCCTTCCCAAAGGGGCCACGCCGGTGGATTTTGCCTATCTGATCCACTCCGAAGTGGGGGCCCAGTGCGTGGGCGCCAAGGTGAACGGCCGCATGGTGCCGCTGAAGTATGAACTCCAGACAGGGGAGATCGTGGAGGTCGTCACCAGCAAAGGTCACCATCCGTCCAAGGATTGGCTCAATTTCGTCAAAACGGTAAAAGCCCGCTCCCGGATCCGGCAGTGGATCAAAACCCAGGAAAAAGAACGCAGCATCTCCCTTGGTCGGGAGATGTGCGAAAAGGCCTTCCGTAAATACCGCCTGAACTTCAACACCCTGATCAAATCCGAAGAAATGAACAATGTCGTGGAAGCCTTCGGCTTCAAGCAGACCGACGACCTGATTGCCAGTGTGGGCTACGGAAAAATCACGCCGCTGCAGATCATCCGCAAGATCACACCCAAGGAAGAGGTGGAAGACGCCGACTCCCTGCTGAACAAAGTTGTCACCAAAATCGATAAAAAGAAGGAAAAAGGCGGGGTGATGGTCAAGGGTGTGGACGACGTTCTGGTCCGCTTCGGCAAATGCTGTCAGCCGGTGCCCGGCGATCCCATCATCGGCTACATCACCCGGGGGTATGGCGTGACCATTCACCGGGCCACATGCGTAAATGCCTTGAAAATGAATCCGGAACGCCAGATCGAGGTGGAGTGGAATCAGGATACCAAAGAAACCTACCCGGTCAAGATCCTGGTGCGATCCCTCGACCGGGTCGGTTTGCTAGCGGATGTGGCGGCCAATATCACGAAAAACGGCGCCAATATTTTGAGTGCCAACACGGAAACCAAAGAGAACCATACGGTGGACAGCTATTTCTCCTTGTCTGTCCATGGAACGGAACATCTGACCCGTGTGGTTGAATCGTTAAAGCAGGTCAAGCAGGTACTGGAAGTCAAACGGTTGGGCTAGGCCGCTTTCACCACCTTGCCCGACTTGATGCACTGGGTGCAGACCATCATCTTCTTTACCTGCCCCTCGTGAAGTGCACGAACGCTCTGCAGATTGGGATTGAAACGGCGTTTGTTGATGTTATGGGCGTGGCTGATATTGCTGCCTACCATGGGCTTTTTCCCGCATATTTCGCACATTTTCGACATGTCTGGGTTTCTCCGTTATCTGGCCTTGTTTTATATACGGGCTCAGTGGCCGCGTATGTTTTTCCAAACCAAGGTCTGTTACCCTAATTATTTTTGGATGTAAAGCCTTTTCTCAGAACGCAGCCATTTTCAGGGAATCTCTTCAACGGGGAAGCCATTGGCGAGCAGCAACGCCGCCGTCACCCCCAATACCGGCCGATACCCTTCGGGAAGCGCACCTCCTTGCAACGCCAACCGCTTCGAGCCGCACGACGGGCTCTTGGCTTTGAGACAGCAGCGTTGAACCCCGTGAGACCGGGCCAACTCCAGTGTCCGGTGGGCACCCTTGAGGAAAGCCTCCGTACGGTCGACTCCGTTTTCGTCCACCAACCGTGCGCGACCGGCCAGAACATCGTCACCGCCCCCGCCGACAAGTCGGCATGCCGGACGGGGTGTGGGCAGGCCGCCCAGTTCTTCCGGGCAGACGGGAAGGATGGCCTCTCGGTCCAAACGCCCCATGAGGGTCTTGTTTTCTTTGGTCTTGCCGTCGTATCGGCACCGTTGGCCGCAAAGGCAGGCGCTGACGAGAATCATTGGATTAAAGGGGCGGACGGCGTTTCAGGCGGCTTTTCGTTGGCTTGGATCCAGGCATCGCAATTGGCCAGATAGGTCAGAGCCCGGTGATGATAGCCCACGTCCGGATATTTTTCCACGACTGCAACAAACCGTGCCTTGGCCGCCTTGTATCTTTTTTGTTTGTAGTAGAACACTCCGACATAAAACTCGTGGCCGGAAAGGCTCTGGTAGCAGGCCACCATATCACTCCTGGCCATATTGGCGTATGCGTCTTCGGGATACTGGGCGATCAGGCGCCGATAGGTCTCCAGTGCCTTGCGGGCATTGGACTGGTCCCGATCGATGGTGTCGATCTGATTGAAGTAGGAGCGGCCGATACGGTATATCACATAAGGGATGGCTTCGTTGCGGGGGTGAAGCTGCTCGAACTCTTCGTAGGCAAAGATCGCGTCGGCATAGGATTCCAGGTTGAAATAGGCATCGGCGATCTTTAGTTCCGCCAGGATGGCATAGCGCGAGAAGGGATACCAGTCGCGTAATTTTTCGAAAGATTCAATGGCCTTTTTATAACGGCCGGCCTCAAAATAATCCACACCGTCCTGGATCAATTCCTGGGCGCTCTTCTCATCCTCCTTGGCTTCGAACCAGGCGCAGCTACAAAAAAACAGAGAAATGCACAAACAGAGAATCAACGACCGTTTCATGACCAGCAACCCCCAGCAGTGGGAAACGCGACGGAACCCGTTGGTAAAACCGCGACCGGCGGTGCCCCCTTGCGGGCCCGCCGGTCGATGGTCGCAGAAAAAGCGATCATATCATGATAAAACGCTGTTGAGAGCGTCTTCCAGTTTTGATTTGGCCACCATACCGGTAATCTGCTCGGCGACTTCGCCATCTTTGAAAAAGATCAGGGTGGGAATGGCCTTGATGCCGAATTTACCGGGTGTTATCGGGTTGTCGTCCACATTGCACTTGGTGAATTTCACCTTGTCGCCGTAAGCTTCGGCCAATTCGTTCAAAATAGGTCCGATGGCTTTGCACGGGCCGCACCACGGTGCCCAGAAATCGACCACAGCGGGCTTGTCGCTCTTGACGATCTCGGCATCGAAGTTGCTGTCTCCTATCTCCATGATACCTTCTGCCATGATGGAATGTCCTTTCAATAATGGTTGAGAATGCCCGAAATACAGATCAACATAATAACAAGGCCTATAATTGTCAACCGGCCGTAAGCAAGGGTTTATCCATTTTTCAAGGGGAATGAGGCTGTTACCCGAAAACGGCAACAACTGTCGCCTACAACGAAGCCCTGGCAGCGGTTTCGCTCCACTGGCAGGCTTGAAGGTAAAGGACAGGCAGGGTTTCATCGTCGATCTGCAGCGCCCGGGAAAGACGGGAAACCTTTTCCCACTGCCCGGACTCATAGCGCCGCACCAGTTCGATGACGCCGATCAGCGGACCTCTGGCATCCACCAGCGCATTCTTGATGGCCCCGGAGAGCGGCAATTCCGCCATAATCCGATCCATCGGGCGGTCAATGACGGCATCGATGAGGGAAAACATACCCAGGGTGAACATTTCCGAAGGCGAGGCGTTGACCTTGAGTTCGGCACCGAGCAATTCACAGAACTTTCCCCGGATACAGGCGGCCCGGATCAGTTCGTTGGGCTTGCCTTCGGCCAGGCGGGACATGGCAATCAGGGCAACAAATCGGCGAAATTCTTTTTCTCCAAGATAGACCAGCGCCTCTTTTACGGAAGAAACCTTGCAGGCCCGGCCGAAAAACGCGGAGTTCAGATACTTGAACAATTTATAGGAAATGCTGATGTCCCTGGAAATCAGCTTTTCCATCTCGTCCAGTTGGAAAGTCTCGTTGGCGAGTTGGGCCATGATGATCATCAGGTTGATCTGCGACCCTTGAATTTCAGCCCTCTGAATGACCTCCGGTTTGCAGAAAAAATAGCCCTGAAAAAGCTCGAAACCCATTTCCAGAGCGGCCTCGAATTCGTCGTAGCTTTCCACTTTTTCGGCCAACAGGGTCCGGTTGCTTTCGGGAAGCTGCTTCAGGCAGGCATCGATGGTCTCTTTTGGTGTTAGACGAAAATCGAATTTGATAATGTCCGCCAGGGCGACAAGTGGATCCAGATCGGCCGAATAGACAAAGTCGTCGAGTGCAATGGTATAGCCATCGGCTGACATTTCGGCACAAGCGGCGAGCACGGCGGGGGTAGGCGTCACGTCTTCGAGGATCTCGACCACCACCCGCTCCCTGGGTAAAAGAAGGGGAACTTTTTTTTCCAAAAGGTTCTGGGTGAAATTGATGAAAAACCGTCTGCCCCCGACCAGGGTGTCCATACCGAATGAAAAGAAGGAATTGGTCAACAGGGCTTTGGTGGCCACATCCCCGTCGATCTCCGGAATGCAGTTGGCCGCACCGTCGCGGAACAGAAGCTCGTAGGCGTATATACTTTTGCTCTCGTCGAAAATGGGCTGCCGGGCGACGTACACATTTTTCATAACGGCATTACCGAATGGTCTTTCAATCCAAAAAGCAACAGCCTGCAAAGCGGTGCGGGTCTATAAACCCCATTATCGAACCGAAAGACCGAACCTTTACCTCTTTATCGACACCGGAAATTGACATGCCTTGTCGTTCTCTGCTACCTCTTCTGCCAACATTGAAAAAGAAAGGGGGACGGACATGGGCGACAAGATACGTATCGGCGCGCTGATTTCAGGAGGCGGCACCAACCTTCAGGCCATTATCGACGCATGTGAAGACGGCCGAATCGACGGCGAGATGGCGTTCGTGGGATCGGACCAGGCCGGCGTCAAGGGCCTGGAACGGGCCCGCAGGCACGAGATCCCCGGTTTCGTCGTGGAATACGGCCCCTTCATTCGGGCTTACAAACAGGCCCCCGGCCAATTCGAACTGCCCCGGGATTTCGACATCGCGGACGCCCTTGCAAAACAACACCTGTTTGGTGACGACGCGCCCGAAGAGCGGACAAGAGAATTTCTATGTACCCGGGCGGCCGCCGAAAGCCGTCTTTTGGCTGAAATCGATGCCCGCGGCCCGGTGGACCTGCTGGTCCTGGCCGGCTTCATGCGCAACCTGACGCCCTACTTTGTCGACCGATTCAATACCGATACGAACAACCCGCGAATCATGAACATCCATCCGGCCATTTTGCCTTCCTTTCCCGGAGTGGACGGCTATGGAGACACCTTTCGCTACGGATGTAAAGTGGGCGGATGCACGGTCCACTTTATCGATTACGGCGAAGATTCGGGGCCCATCATCGGCCAGCGGGCCTTTCCCATTCTTGAAACCGACACCCTGGACGACGTCAAACACAAGGGGTTGGAACAGGAGTGGCAGCTTTACCCGGAATGCATCCAGCATTTTGCCCAAAAGCGGTTGAAAACCGTCAAAATGACCCACACCCTCGACAACGGCCAGGTCTACCAGCGCACCGTTGTAAAAATCGCCCAAGAATGACGGCATCGTAAAAAACCCGATATCGGCGTTACGCTTCATCCCTCGTCACTGCGGAGTATTAACGATACGCCTCATTCCTCGGGATGGAACATAAATGTTCGCCGTAAGGATGAAAATCGATTGGCTGTTCGCTCGCTTACGCTCGCTATCGCGGCCCGCAAGCCTTGATCCCGGGCTTTTTACGATGCCGTCCGAAAAGCGACTTTTTACAAGTTCATCAATTCCTGAATTCCGAAATCATCAGAGATATTTCATCATCATGGGGATCGCCACAAAGGTCCCCACGGCGCTGCCCAGGTTGGTAAAAACCACCACTAGCAGAATGCGAGTCACCTTGTTGCGCCAGAAGCCTTTAACGGAGAGGATATCGTTGGGCAGTCGTTCGAAATCCTTGACCTTGGGCTTACGGGTAAAAGCCTCCACCAGGCCGGACACCCATCCGGCGGCAATCATCGGATTCAGGGACGTCAGGGGTGCCGCCAGAACGGACGAAATCACGGTGAGGGGGTGGCCCAGGGCGACCAGCGCCCCGCACCCGGCCAGAATGCCATTGGCCAGGACCCACCAGGTAATCATGCCGGCACCGACACCGGCGCCTCCCCGGAAAAACCCATAAACGAACAGAACGCAGATACAAAACGGGATGAACCATTTCAGAAATTTGGAAACCTGCGATTTGGGGGGCATCGTTTCCAAAGCGGCGATGTCGATGGGCTGATCCCAGCAGCGTTTCATCCCCGGCACATGCCCGGCGCCGACCACCGCCACAATGGTCTTTCCGGGAGCCGTACGGATTTTTTCGGCCAGGTATCGGTCGCGCTCGTCGATAAGGCTGCTGCGCACCTGGGGCATGGACTTACCCACCTCATCCAGAATCGAGGCCAGCATATCCTGCTGCTTCATCTTTTCCACATCGGCCTCGCTGATCTCATCCACCTCACCCATGGAAAGCAGCAGCTGAAAAATCAGTTTGATCTTTCCCCACAGGCCCATGCCTCTCCAGGTTCGCGACAGCGTGGTTCGGATGTCCCGGTCGGCCAGATGCACCGTGGCGCCGACCTCTTCAGCCGATGCCATGGCCTGGATCATCTCCTCGCCCGGAGCGACTTCCAACTTTTCGGCGATGCGTTTTTGAAAAGATGCCAGCATCAAGTTAGAGAGCAAAAGAAAGGCTTTTTTCTCTTTGATGACCTTGATGATGTCAGTTTCCTGCCATCGCTCCTTCTGGCGAATGGCACTGGCCCTGCTTTCGCAAAGCTCTACACATACCGTATCGGGTCTGACTTCGGCGATAACCGACTTGACCAGTTCGACACTGTCTTTGGATACATGGGCGGTGCCGACCAGGGTGATCTGCTTGCCTTCGTACTCCAGTTGATGGAGCATCTCGTTGTTGAGTTTATCGTTCATCGAATATATGGTATTCTCCTTCGGTCCAACCGGATACCCCGGTCGTCGATTGTCTTGCTGACAAAGGCGGCAAAGTTGAGCAACTATATACGCTTTACCTTCAATGTCAAACAGTATGGAATTCTTACGATGCGGACAGAACCAAGCTGCAAGCGCCCAGTCACCGGGGCTCTTTGAAGAAGATGTCGCGGTTGCCCTTTAGCCGGCCGTTTCGAAAACCAACCGTTCTAACCATTTGGATAACCGTATGCTCCCCAACAATCCTTATATGATCGACAGCGAACCGTTTTACTTGAATACCGGCGATGAAATTCCCATGTTCGAAGCGGCAGCCGCCGCCCGACTGCCGGTCATGCTCAAAGGTCCCACCGGCTGCGGAAAGACCCGTTTCGTGGAATACATGGCATATCGGCTCAAGCGCCCCCTCATTACCGTGGCCTGCCACGAGGATCTTTTCGCCTCGGACCTGATCGGACGCTATCTGCTGAAAAACGACGAAACCGTCTGGGTGGACGGCCCCCTGACCCGGGCCGTGCGCATGGGAGCCATCTGCTATCTGGACGAAGTGGTCGAAGCCCGCAAGGACACCACCGTGGTTATTCATCCGCTGACCGACAACCGTCGGGTTCTCTCCATCGATAAAAAAGGGGAGGTGCTTTGCGCCCATCCCGATTTTCTCATGGTGATCTCCTACAACCCAGGATACCAGTCCGTTCTAAAGGATCTCAAGCAGAGCACCCGCCAGCGTTTCGTCGCCCTGACCTTCAACTATCCGGAACCGAAGGAAGAATCCCGCATCGTGGCCACTGAAGGCGGCATAGACGCGGACACGGCCTCGCGCCTGGTGACCCTGGCCGGAAAGATCCGCAACATCCGGGAGCACGGCCTTACCGAAGGGGCCTCCACACGGCTTTTGATTTACGCAGCCAATCTGGTTGGCCAAGGGGTCACCTTCAAGGCGGCCTGCACGGCGGCCTTGCTGCAGCCGCTTACCGACGACGACCGAATCCAGGAAACCCTAAGCGACCTCATCGACGATCTGCTCTGACATGAGTCCTTCAATCACAGCCGATTCCGACATAACCGACTCGGCCAATTCGGATAGAATGGTTAGGCAGCACATCGACCATCTGTCCATCGCCGATCCGGAGGCGGCCCGCCGGATACAACACCATCTGGCGGGAACGGACCCGTCCGTGGTTGTTCGTCATCTTGGCCAGGTAGTGGAGGAAGTGATCGCCGCGTTGGCAGCGGAAGTCACCTATGGCCGCCGGCTGGCCGAAGGAATGGGCCGCATGCTGCACTGCGGTCCGTCGGCCGATCTTCAACGGTACCGCCGCATGGTCCGGGAAGCTTTCCAAAGTGGGCCGGCGCGGGCTGCCCTTTTTGCACGCCACCTGGTTCCAGTTCTCGCCAGCGGCGACCACAGGCTGGCCGACCGCTTCGAAGCCACCACCCGCATCATGCTGAAAAAAGGCACCTACACCCTGAAAGCCCCGCTGGAGACCCTTTCCAGGCTGCTCGAAGCGCGGCAGACCGAATGTGCCCACGCGTTTCTCGACCTGCTGCACGCCACCTATTCCCTGGATATCTCCTACAACCGCACGCTTTACCTCACCCACACCCTGCCCCGGGCCGTGGACGGGTTCGATCCCAACCGTCGGCTGTGGCAGATTCAGGGCCTGGAAACGGTCATTCGAGAAGACGAACGGCTGGCGGACGACTACCTCAAGGGTCTAAAATCGGGACTGAACCTTTTGTCCTCAACGGCGCTGAAGGCCTTTATCGACCAGGCCATCCAGCGCTACCGCCGGCAACCGGAATCGGGAGCCCGCTTTCTTTCCCTCGACTCCCGGCTGGCCGTGGAAGCATGCCGGGACCTTCAGGTGGCCGTGCCGCTGGAATCGGTTCGCCCCGCCCTCGAGCGCTACCTCCAAGCCCGTATCGGCCGGACCGTGGCCATCCGTCCCCTTTCGGCTTTGAGCGGGAACGCGGGCGCAGCCAAGGCGCTGGTTCACTGCAATGAAAAGGCCATCTACCTGCCCGATGAGATGGAAGCGCGCGATAGCAGGGACGCCAATAAGGCGCTTTACAAAATACTGACCCGGCTGGAAGCCGGCCTGATCGAATTCGGCACGTTTGAATTGGATACCCAAAAAGCGCTGGACGCCAGTTTCCGGGGATCCTTTCCATTGATCGCCGCCCAACGGGCCGATGCATCCGAATTGGATCTTTTTCTCGACCATTTCCAGAATCCGGCCCTGGCCCTGGATCTTTTCACCCTGTTCGAGCACGGACGCATCGCCGTCAGGACGGCCGGGCGCTATCCGGGACTGTTCCGCCAGATGGCAACCGCACTGGCCGACGCCGGGTTGCAGGCGCAAATGGGATACCGGACTGGCGGCACCCTATGGCCCCTTTACCGGCATCTGACATTCGGTGCCCCTCTGACCGGCGCCCCAACCTGGCTTACCGTGGGAAAGGATATGGCCAAACGGTTGAAGCAGGCCACATCGAGCGGTGAAAACACAGTGGAGACCAGTGCCCGCCTGGCCATGGCGTTCTATCCGACAGTTACCGGTATCCTTGAAACGACGGACTGCGGTTCTTATTCCCCGCTGGCCCTGCCTTTCGGCCTAAGGCTTGCGTCTTCGGACTTCATCCCCCCTGACAATCCCCATCGCCGCATGGCAATGGAAATCCAGACCTGCCTGGCCGGCCATGACATCCGGATCTACCGATCGGATCTTCAACGCCTCGTTGAAAAGCAAAACGGGCAGGTCTCCCTTGAATCGATCCGTTCCCTGATCGCCGATCAACCGGGTGCGGCCGCACCGGCGGAGCTGAGCTGGCTGGATCTGGAATCAATGGCCTGCAGCCACGGATTGGACGGGGCGGCGAAACCGGAAGCGAACGCCGAGGCCTTCCGCTACCGGGAATGGGACTGGTGCCTGACTGACTACTTACCGGACCGGACCCGCGTGCTGGAACGCCGGATCGAGAGTCATGACAACGAATTCTACCTGCAGACCCTCAAAACGTTCGACGGACTGGTCAAACGCATCCGCTATGCCTTTGA
The DNA here is from genome assembly GCF_009688965.1 of Desulfosarcina widdelii. GTDB lineage: Bacteria > Desulfobacterota > Desulfobacteria > Desulfobacterales > Desulfosarcinaceae > Desulfosarcina > Desulfosarcina widdelii. The sequence goes on from NZ_AP021875.1 coordinate 4,138,092, forward strand.
ACTGCTGCGCCCCGAAGAACTCGCCATCCTTCGCCAGTGGCGCGAAGGCGACGCTTTCGATTACCGTGCGCTGTTGGACTACGCTCTGGATCGAAAAGCCGGACTGATGCCCTCCGACCGGCTGTTCATCAAACGCATGAAGCGCATCCGGGACGTTGCCGTCATCCTGCTGGTAGATCTTTCCCGCTCGACGGCCAACGCTGTGAACGGCAGCGAATTGAGGGTTCTGGATGTTGAAAAACAGGCCATCGTGCTGTTTTGCGAGGCCCTGAATGTCATCGGAGACCATTTCGCCATAGCCGGTTTTTCCGGCACCGGCCCTCTGGGTGTAGATTATTATCGCATCAAGGATCTGGAGGAGTCGTTCGACGACAGTGTGAGGGGCCGCATCGGCGCAATGGCCCCCCAGCGCAGCACGCGCATGGGAGCGGCCATCCGGCACGCCACTGCACTGCTCGCCCCGGTGCAGGCCCGGGTGCGGCTGATCGTCGTTCTGGGCGACGGATTTCCCAACGACCTGGAATACAAGGGCCCCTATGCCGTGGAGGACACCCGCCGTGCCGTCATGGAGGCCCGGGCCGAAGCCATCCATGTCAAGGGCATCACCGTCAATGTAAGCGACAACAAACAACTGGATCGGCTCTACGGCCCCACCCACCATACCGTTATCGGCGACGTTCGGGACCTGCCGGACAGGCTCGTAAGGGTTTACAGCGCCCTGACCCGGCATTAGAATAGGGTCGTCCAATAACAAAAGGAGTTGTTTTGAAACTATTTGACGACATCCTGGTTTGGGAAGGGTATGGAGGAAAGTTCAATCTGGCCTCCGGGCGTTGCCGCCTGCGCCTGTTTGATCTTTCAAAAGACAAAAATGTAACGGTGCGGTTGCTCAAACCCATCGTCGCCGTGGTTTCCAACCTGCCCGGTGACGATTTATCGGCCATGAAAAAGGTTTCGGTGAGAGCCTGCATCGGTCACATTGCCACCACCATCGTGCATCGATTCAAACTGGAGCACAACCGCATGTTGGTGGTCGAGTATTACCCCAAGACAACCTACGGTCAGCAATCGGAAAAAGTCATCCCTGAAAAATTCGACATGGTGGACCTCAAATGGCACGGCGACAAGGCCTTGTTTCCCGACTGGCGCCCCCTGCCCTCGCCCATGCTGGAAACGGTGCGCCAATTGATTGCGGAAAATCCATAGCCGCTTGGTGACCTAATTGAGATTACTTCATCCACTCATAAGCTGTCATTACAAACAGCATGAAAAGGGAGACCGCCATCAATTGATTTTTTAACTTCGGAGGATTGTATGAATCTGTATTCCGAATTGAAAGATTTTTATTAAATAGTTTTTTCATTAAAAATCAATTGGTTATCAGATATAATTTGTTCGATGTGTAATATGTGGTTTTCATGCACAGTTATTGTTATGCTCCTTTTTAGGAAATGCGTCCCGCAAATTCTTTACCACAGCAGATCGCCAATACGCTTCCACTGACATCATTATCAACATGATCCCTCATTTTCTTTGACCGCTTACCCCTTGACCTTCTCCACAATCGCCTTGGCCGGCACCAGTCCGGTGGCCGCCGCCGAAACGATATTACCCGCCACGCCGGGTCCGTCCCCGGCCACATACATGCCCGTGATTTCCGTTTCCAGGCTCGCCGACGTCTCCACCTGGGTGGCAAAAAATTTGATCTCCGGTGCGTACAGCAGGGTTTCATCGTTAGACACCCCCGGCACCACGGCATTGAGCTGCTCCAGGCCATCGATGATATTGGTGAGGATTCGCTCGGGCAGGGCCATGGCGATGTCCCCGCAGACCACGTTGGTCAAGGTCGGCTCGATGTATCCCTTGCTGATCCGGTTCCAGGTGCTTCGGCGACCCCGCTTCAGGTCGCCGAAGCGCTGCAGGATGGGCTTGCCGCCGCCGATAAGCGTGGCCAACCGTCCGATGGCCTCGCCATAGGCCTGATTGTCGGTAACCGGTTCGGTCAGCACCACTTTTGAAAGGAAGGCGAAATTGGTGTTGGTGGATTTGCGGTCGTGATAGGCGTGACCGTTGACGCAAACGAAATCGCTGTAGCTTTCCAGGGAGACGAACCCGCCCTGGTTGGTGCAAAAGGTGCGGGTCTGGTCGTCGTATTTACCGGTCTGAACGAAAAACGTGGGGTCGTAAATGACATCGCACAGGTCCTGCATAATGTCGTTGTGCACTTCAACCCGTACGCCAACCTCGATCCCCCGCTGGGTGAGGCCGATACCATGATTCTGGGCCACCTGCCCCATCCAATCGGCGCCGATACGCCCTGGAGCCAGGATGACGTTGTCGCACCGGTATTCTCCCCGGTTGGTTTGCACGCCGCGTACCCGACCTTTTTCGACGAGAATATCCTTTACCCTTTCGGAAGTATGGATGGTCACGCCTTTGGATCGGATGTGGTCGCTCATGGTCGCAATGTATCCGGGCAGACGGTCGCTGCCCAAATGCTTTTGCTTGATCAGCAGCAGGTCGATACCGAACCGTTTGGCCTGTTTTCGAATCGTTTTGGCCTGGTCCATATCCGTGGGATAGACCGGTCCGTCCATGCCGAAAAGGTTGAAAATGGCCTCGGTTTCATTGATGAGGGCCTCAGCAGTGGAGATGGGCATAAACTGGGTGAGATCGGTTTTGCCCAGCTTGTGGATGAAATTGAGCTTGCCGTCGGAAAACAGCCCCGCGCCGCCGACACCGCACAAAATGTTGCAGGGCCGGCACTGGGTGCAAAACTGCCGGTCGGCAACCGGACAAACGCGTTTGAGCGGCCCTTTGCCCCATTCCAGAAGCAGCACGCTGAGGTTCGCATGTTCAATGAGATAATAGGCGGAAAAAAGGCCGGCAGGTCCCCCGCCGACGATGATGACGTCAAAATGATCGACTTTTCCGGATTGGGATGACAAAGCAGGGCTCTCCTTGGGTTTGTCTGTTATCGGACGGGCTATCAGGGCTGGTGTTGGGCTCGATCCAGACTGCGGTATTGAATCGCCTCGGTCACGTGGTGAACCTGGATGTCGGCTGCGCCTTCCAGATCGGCAATGGTTCGGGAAATCTTCAAAATACGATTATAGGCCCGGGCCGAAAGACCAAGGCTGTCAATGGCCGACTCCAGGACGCTGCCGGCATCGTCATCGATGCGGCAATGGGAGCGGATGTGGCGGCTGGCCATCTGGGCGTTGCTGTATATTCGGGTGCGTTTGAACCGCCGGTTCTGGATCTGACGGGCGGCCATCACCCGCTGTCGGATTTCGGCCGACGTTTCCGCATTGGGGTCCGCCATTAAATCCTTTTGGGGTACGGCCGGCACCTCTACATGCAAGTCGATGCGATCCAGAAGGGGGCCGGAAATCTTGGACCGGTAGCGGTGAATCTGGTGGGCCGTGCACCGGCAGGCATGCCGCGGGTCTGTGAAATAACCGCATGGGCAGGGATTCATCGCGGCAATAAGCATAAAACTGGACGGATAGGTCAAGCTGGTAGCGGCTCGGGATATGGTCACCTGGAGGTCTTCCAACGGCTGCCGCAGTACCTCGAGAACATTTTTTTTATATTCGGGTAGTTCGTCCAGAAACAGTACACCGTTGTGCGCCAGGCTCACCTCCCCGGGTCTAGGAATATGCCCGCCTCCGATCAGGCCCGCATCCGAAACCGTATGATGGGGGCCGCGGAAAGGGCGCCGGGTCACCAGGGGCTGCTTCCGGTTCAGCAATCCGACGACACTGAAGATTTTTGTGGTTTCGATTGCCTCCTCAAAGGACATGGGCGGCAGAATCGTTGAAATCCGCCTGGCCAGCATGGTCTTGCCGGAACCGGGCGGCCCCACCATAAGCACATTGTGGCCGCCGGCGGCGGCAATTTCCAGCGCACGCTTGGCATGCTCCTGACCCAATACTTCGGAAAAATCGGTTCCGGAACGATCCTCGGTTTCAAAGAGGGTCTTTACGTCGGTCTTTTGGGGAAGGATGGAGCAAAAGCCCCTGAGAAAATCCACCACTTGGCTCAGGGTTCGGACCGGGTAAACGCAAAGACCCGATACCACCGAGGCCTCATTCCCATTGTCCGCGGGAACCACGATGCCCCGATAACCGGCTTTTTGTGCGGCGATGGCCATGGGCAGCGAACCGTTCACCGGCTTGACGCGACCATCCAGCGACAGTTCTCCCAAAAAAAGGTAGCCGGAAATGGCTTTTTCGGGAAGAATACCGGTGGCGCCGAGAATCCCCAAGGCAATGGGCAGATCGAAGCCGGTCCCCTCTTTTTTGATGTTGGCCGGGGCCAGGTTCACGGTGATGCGATCCGCCGGGAAGGTATATCCGGAATTGCTGATAGCCGATTTCACCCGTTCCCGACTTTCCTTGACCGCCGCTTCCGGCAAGCCGACCGTCGTAAAGGTCGGCAATCCTTGGGCAATATCCACTTCGACCTCGACCAGATAGGCATCAATCCCGATGACAGCACTGCTCAATACCCTGGCCAGCAAATCAAGACCTCCCGTTTGAAGAATGCATGGATTCGCTTCCATGCGGCAAAAAAATTGTATCAAGCCCGCCATTCAAGAACAACGATTTTATCGACCATTCAAATCCGGGCGAATGGCAATTAAATGTTGTCAAAATAAAAACAGATGATTAAGATTGCCGGACAATAGAAAATGCGGATTCGAAAAATCCGCATGCGAATGCAACGACCGCTCCTGCGAATAAAAACTTCCGCCCCGACGGATCGCCGAGCGTCAGGATATATAAAAAAATGAATCGCAACCAGCAAACCATCCAATCGCCGGTTAGCTGCACCGGCGTTGGCGTCCATTCCGGCAAAATCGTCAACCTCACCATCAAGCCCGCACCGGTCAACCAGGGAATCCGATTTGTCCGCACCGATCTTCCCGGTCATCCAGCGGTTGCCGCCCATTTCAATAACGTAGTGGATACCAGCCTTGCCACCGTCATCGGGACCGAGGGTTGCATTGTTTCCACGATCGAACATCTGATGGCCGGATTTTTCGGCATGTCCATCGACAACGCTACCGTGGAGGTGGATGGCTACGAGCTGCCTATAATGGACGGCAGCGCCGGGCCGTTTACCAGTCTGATCAAATCTGCCGGAACCCAAGCCCAGGACGGCCCCAAATGCTATTTCAAAGTCAAGGCGCCTATATCGCTTTCCGAAAATGGAAAATCGGTGACGGTCTACCCGTCTGATGAATTCAGACTCACCTGTTCCATCGATTTCAACCACCCGCTGATCGGCAAGCAGACATGCGATTTTATTATCGACCGGGAAACCTTCCAAAAAGAGATCTGTTCGGCCCGCACTTTCGGATTTCTCCATGAAGTGGAGATGATGAAGCGCTATGGTCTGGGACGGGGGGGGTCTTTGGAAAATGCCGTGGTAATCGACGGAGACCGGGTGCTCAACGAGGGCGGGCTGCGCTATTCGGATGAATTCGTCCGCCATAAGGCACTGGACTGCCTCGGCGATTTTTCTCTCATTGGCATGCCCATCATGGGGCATGTGGTGACCCAAAAATCCGGTCACGCCTTCAACCACGCCTTCCTTGAAAAATTTTTTACCGAAAAAGAATCCTGGGACACCGTTACCCTGTCCGCCGATTCCAAATAAGTCCGCCCTTTCTTTCAGCGTAAAACGCCTTGCCATTTTTACACGGTTCCGGTATGGTTTTTCGTATTGTTTTCCTCTATTTAGTCAACAACAGAAACGCTGCGACAAGATTATGAATCGATGCAGGCAAAGGGTTACCGTTTTTTTCCTCTTGGCGATCCTGTTTCTGTCTGTTTATGGTCTGGCACTGGCCAACGAGGCCAAACTCACCAATATCATCGTCACAAATACCCGGGACGATCTTCTCGTGTACCTCTCGGTGGAGGGGGCGTTTACCGAAAAAATCGAGGACGCTGTCAAAAGAGGCGTTCCGGCTACATTCTCTTTTTTTGTCAACTTGTACCGCAGTCGCGGGATGTGGTTCGACAAAGAGATTGCCGATCTGACCATCACCCACACGATTAAATATAACAGCCTTAAAAAAGAGTATGCGGTGACCCGCAGTTGGGACAGCAACAGCCCGGTGATCGTCCAGTCTTTTGACGTGGCGAAACAGTTGATGACCGAAATCGACAGCCTCAATGTGATTCCGCTCGATCGTCTGGAAAAGGGCAAACAATATCAGATCCAGGCCAAAGCGAAACTCAGCCGTGTTACGCTGCCCTACTACCTGCACTATGTCCTTTTTTTTCTCTCTTTCTGGGATTTCGAAACGGACTGGTACACCATCGATTTTGTCTACTAACCGCTTTTATCCAATGCCCTCATGATCTTCGGCAAACGCAATCCTGCACCCCAAATCATGCTCTCGCCGGATGAACGCAAGCGCCGGAAACGGGAGGCGGTGATCAGCATTGCCATCATTGTGGCAGTGGCTGTCCTGACCTTCATTGAAAACCGGGTGATTACCTTCGGAACCGACATTCCGGTTTCCAACACCATTTTGATGTTCATTCTGATCAACATCAACCTGCTGCTGTTGATTCTGTTGATCTTTCTGGTCTTCCGCAATCTGGTAAAACTGCTTTACACCCGCCGCCGCAAGGTCATGGGTGCCCAACTGCGCACACGGCTGGTCATGGCCTTTGTGGCCCTTTCCCTTTTGCCCACCATCATCCTGTTCTTCTTTGCCATCAATTTCATCACCAACAGCATTGAATTCTGGTTTACCGTTCCCGTGGAGCAGGCTCTGGAAAAATCCCTGCTCGTCGGCCAGAAATTCTATCGCGAGAACGAAATCCGCCACAGCTTTTTCATCGAACGCATCTCCTACCAACTGTCACGCAAGAAAATGACCGAACCGGATAAGCGCAACGAACTCAACCATTACATCCAGGTGGTTCAACGCGAATTCGACCTGGATTCCGTCGAGGTCTATTCGGCGAACTACAACCGAATCACCTATGCCTTGGGCAAGGACCTGGAAAACATGGCCGTGGCGGCCGCCCCCCCCAGGGCCTTTATCAAGGACAGCGGCGACAAGAAGGTGCGTACCGTCACCGAGACCCTGGAAAACGGTGAACTGCTGCGTACCGTCGGGACCGTCCCCTTCGGTGTTGCGCCGGAATCAGCGGTCGCCCATATTGCGCTGGGCCTCTTTGTTCCGCCGGATCTGGCGGAAAACATGGAATCCATCGCCAGAGGATTTGACGAGTATCAGCAAATCAAGCTTTTGAAAAAACCCATTCAGATTACCTACTACATCACCTTGTCCATCGTGGCGCTGCTGGTTATTTTCTGCGCCGTCTGGTTTGGTTTTTACCTGGCGAAAACCATTACCATCCCCATCATGAACCTGGCCGACGGTACCCGTCGGGTGGCCGAAGGGGATCTTTCCGTTTCCATCGACCCGCCTGCCGCGGACGATGAAATCGGCAGCCTCATCCACGCGTTCAACAAAATGACAAAAGATCTGCGCTCCAGCCGCCAGCAGCTTGAATTGTCCGCCCGGCAACTGACCCAACAGAACCAGGAGATCGAAGCAAGGCGGCAATACATGGAGATCGTGTTGAAAAATGTGTCCGCCGGTGTCATTACCCTGGACGCCGATGGTATTGTGACAACCTTCAACACTTCGGCAGAACGGATGCTGAACCTCGATGCCGGCAAAATTCTCGATAAACATTACAAGGAGTTGTTGGTTTCCGAGCATCTTGATTTCGCCGAAGACATCATGGACCGGATCGCGTCCGAACGGGACCAGACGCTTGAGATTCCGCTTAGAATTACGGTCAACGGACAACCGCGTACATTTCTCGTTTATGTGAATGCGTTGAAGGACGAACAGGGCGGCCCGTTGGGCACTGTTATGGTGTTCGACGATCTTACGGAGCTTGAAAAGGCCCAGCGCATGGCTGCCTGGCGGGAGGTAGCCCGGCGCATTGCCCATGAGGTGAAAAATCCGCTCACTCCCATCGGCCTTTCCGCCCAACGGCTCAAACGGCGCTATTCGGAGCGCATCAATGAAGAAGTCTTCGACGAATGCACCCGTATGATCATCGATCATGTCGATCTGATTCGCAATCTGGTCAATGAGTTCTCTACATTCGCACGGTTTCCGACGGCCAATCCCAAGCCGTGCAGTCTGGCCCCCATCATAGAGGAGACGGTTTCCCTTTATCGGGAGGGCCATCCGGACATTCAGTTCGACCTCCACACGGGAGAAGACATCCCCGAGATGAACCTGGACCGGCAGCAGTTCAAACAGGCCATGATCAACCTGGTGGACAACGCGGTCGCCGCCGTTCGGAACCGTGGAACCATCGCCATCACCGCCGCCTACGATCCGATCCTGAAACTGGTCCGGCTGGAAGTCGCCGACGACGGCACCGGCATCGCCGATGCGGACAAAATCCGGCTCTTCGAACCCAACTTCTCCACAAAGAAAGCAGGGATGGGATTGGGTCTGACCATCGTCAACTCGATTGTCACCGACCACAATGGAAGGATACGGGTACAGGATAATCTGCCTAAAGGCGCTAAATTTGTCATCGAACTGCCGGTTTAATGTCTTGATACCGGCACAGTCACCAAACTGTTGAAAAAAGGAGAATGGTATGTTCCCCTCCATTTTGATCGTCGACGACGAGCCTTCGATCCTGCAATCCCTGAGTGGATTGCTCATAGACGAGGGCTTCGAAATCATCACTGCCAGCAATGGCTATGAAGCCCTGAAAATCATCGATTCCGAAGCCCCGGACCTGGTGCTGCTCGATATCTGGATGCCGGGAATCGACGGCATTGAAACCCTGAAGGAAATCAAAAAAAACAGTTCCTCTTTACCGGTGATCATCATCACTGGACACGGCAATGTGGAAACCGCGGTCAAGGCAACCAAGCTGGGGGCCTTCGACCTCATTGAAAAGCCCCTGAACATTGACAAAGTCATCGTTTCCATCAACAACGCCCTCGATTTTCGCCGACTGGAAGAAGAAAACCGTTATCTGCGCAAAAAAATCATCGAGAAGCACTCCATCAGCGGCGGCAGTGCACCTGTTCAGGCATTGAACCTTCAAATCGCCACAGTGGCCCCCACCGAATCCTGGGTCCTCATCAAAGGGGAAAACGGAACCGGCAAGGAGCTTGTTGCCAGAACCATTCACCAGTTGAGCCCCCGGGCGGAAGCCCCCATGATCGACGTCAACTGCGCGGCCATTCCCGAAACACGCATCGAAAACGAGCTGTTTGGCCACGAAAAAGGCGCCGTCACCGGGTCCAATGTTAAAATGCGCGGTAAATTCGAACTGGCCAACTCCGGCACCATCTTTCTGGACGAAATCGGGGACATGAGCCTGGCCACCCAGGCGAAGATTTTGCGGGTACTGGACGAGAAGAAATTTCAACGGGTTGGCGGGGGTCGTGTGCTGACCACCGACGTGCGGGTCATCGCCGCCACAAATAAAGATCTTGAGGCGGAGATCGAAAAAGGGCGTTTCAGAGAAGATCTTTACTACCGACTCAACGTGGTCCCCATCGAGGTCCCGCCCTTGAGAGAACGAGCCGAGGATATTCCTACCCTGGTGGACATCTTTCTCGGAGAGGCCGCCGCAAATAACCGTGAGAAACGCAAAACCGTCAACCCCGATGCCATGGAAATTCTCAAAGTCTACCCTTGGCCCGGGAACGTTCGGGAGCTGAAAAATCTTATCGAACGTCTGGCCATCATGGTAAGTGACGAAATCATAGGCGTTGCCGACTTGCCGGCCAATCTTCTGGATCCGAAAGTCGGCGGCAATCTTTTTTCCATCGCTGATTTGCAGCAGGCCCGAACGGCTTTCGAATCCGAGTACATCCGCAAACAACTCGCCGCCCACGGAAACGATATCGACAAGACCGCACATGCCATTGGCGTCGAACCGGATTATATCACCACGGCTCTGGAAGGAACCCGGGATTGAGGGTCATCAGCGGGACACTGAAAGGTCGCCGACTGGTCTGCCCACCGGGGCTTGCCACCCGTCCGACTGCCGACCGGATCAAAGAGTCCATTTTCAACATCCTTTCCGGCAGGTTTCAAGAAAGTCGGGTGCTCGATCTGTTCGCCGGCACCGGTGCCCTGGGAATCGAAGCGTTGAGCCGGGGGGCGGCATTTGCCGTTTTCATCGACCAGGCCAAGGCAGCAATGGATGCCATCCAACGAAACATACGTGCATTTGGGATAGAAGGGCGCTCCCGTACCATCCGATGGAACATCCGCAAAAACCTCAATTGTCTGCGTTCGACCCCGTCCTTCGACCTGGTCTTCATGGATCCGCCCTATAGCACCAATGCGGTGAACCCCGTATTGACCTCCCTGGCAGCGTGCGGTGCATTGTGCCCCGGCGCCCGAATCGTGATCGAGCACAGCGATCAAGAACGCATCGTCCTTCCGACGGACACGCTGGTCCTCGCCGACCAGCGAGGATTCGGGAAAACCCTTGTTTCGTTCGTGGATGCCATGATATAGACCCTTTCCGAAAAGCGCCAGTTCTCGTTTTTTAGCTGTAGCCAACCACCGGGAGCCTTTATGTCTCGTATCGCCATCTATCCCGGATCATTCGATCCGGTGACCAACGGACACATCGATATCGCCAAACGCGGATTGAAACTGTTCGATCACATCATCGTCGCCATTCTTCACAACCCGGGTAAGAAATCGCTGTTCACCATTGAGGAACGCCTGGAAATGCTCAACGAAAGCATGTCCGGTATTGATCATATCGAGTTCGACACCTTCGACGGCCTGCTTGTGGATTATGCCCACCAGCGGAAAGCGTGTGCGATCTTAAGGGGGATGCGGGCGGTGTCCGACTTCGAATACGAGTTCCAGCTGGCATTGATGAACCGCAAACTCAAACGGCAAGTCGAGACCGTTTTTCTGATGACCGGACTGCGGTGGATCTTCACCAGCTCGTCGATCATCAAAGAGGCTGCCCGCTTCGGCGGAGATGTGTCGGACATGGTGCCGCCGAAAGTCAATTCCCGGCTCAAAACCAAATTCGGATTCTGAGCCATGGATCTATGGCAGCTTCAAATTTTCTGTAAGGTCGTCGACCTCAAAAGTTTTTCCCTGGCGGGGCGGGCGGTTCACCTCTCGCAGCCTACGGTTTCCAGCCATATCAAAGATCTGGAGGATCACTTCGGCTGTCGCCTCATCGACCGACTGGCCAAAGAAGCCCTGCCCACCAAGGCCGGGCAATTGCTCTACCGCTACGCCAATCGAATGATTTCTCTGCGGGACGAAACCGAAAGCGCCCTGGCGGCCTTCAAGGGTGAAATCAAAGGCTGCCTGGATATCGGCGGTAGCAACATTCCCGGCGCTTTTGTACTGCCGGCTATTATCGGCGCGTTTACCGCCCGTTACCCGGATGTCAACATCAGCCTCTCAATTGCCGATACCCGCCAGACTATCGACGCGATCCTTTCCGGGGAACTGGAACTGGGTGTCGTGGGCGCGGCGTCCTCCGATCCCGGTATTCTTCAGCGCCGTCTGATGGAGGATACCATGTGTCTGGTCGTCCCGGCCGGACACCGGTGGTTTTCTAAAAAACGCGTGACCGCCAAACAGTTGTTCAACGAGCCGTTCATTATCCGCGAATCCGGATCGGGAACCTTGAAATCGATTCAAAACAGCTTCTCCGACGCGGGACTGCGTTTCAGCGATCTGAAAGTGGTCGCCCGCATTGGCAGCACCGAAGCCCTGCGCCAGGGCATCAAGAACGGCATGGGGGTTTCCATTCTCTCCGCCGTTGCCGTATCCGACGACGTCGCGGCTGGTCATCTGCATACCCTGACCATCGACGGCCTGAACCTCAAGCGGGCCTTTTACCTCACCCACCACCGCCACCGCAGCCTCTCCCCCCTGTGCCAGGCCTTCATCGAATTCATCGGCAGCCGGATGCCTGAATAAAGGAAGGGGGGCAACCCGTAGAAGGAATCATTCCTTTTCCAATGTCAGCACACGGCAACCGGTCGCCTGACAAGCCACATGAAGCTTTGTTGAAGAGCCTTGGAGAACCGTTTCAATGGCTTCTCTGGCAATATCGGGGGTGTTGTTCTCTTCGCTGAGGTGCGCCAGGATCACATGGGCCAGGCGGTCGTGTCGCAGCCCATCAAGAAGCGAGGCTGCGTCTTCGTTGGAAAGATGGCCGCTGCGGCCACGGATGCGCTGTTTCAAGGGCCAGGGATAGGGACCGTCGATGAGCATCCGATCATCGTGGTTGGCTTCCAGAATAAGGATATCGCAAGACTGCAAATGCGTTTTCACGACACTGGTGGCGATTCCCAGATCGGTGGCTACGCCCACTTTGGACCCGTTGCAGCGGATCGTGAAGCCGGCAGGATCGACCGCATCATGAGAGATGGAGAAGGGATGAACGACCAGATCACCGATGGGAAAATTCCGTCCGCAGGTAAACGGATGAATAGCGGCCAGTTTGCCTAAAGCGCTTTGCGATGCTTCGCGGGTTGCGTCGCTGATATGCACCGTCAGGCCGAAACGCCGGGAGAGAACCCCCACCCCCTGGATGTGATCGGCATGCTCGTGGGAAACCAGGATGGCATCCAGGCCGCCGGGATCCAGCCCCTTGGCGGCCATGCGGCGCTGGATCTCTATCCCCGAAAGGCCGGCGTCGATCAATATGGCGGTGCGTCCGTCGGAAACGTAAATGGCGTTGCCCCGGCTGCCGCTGGCCAGCACGCATACCGAAACGGAAAGTGGATTGGCCTTGGCTGACGCATCGCCTGGGGGGCTCGCATCCATCGTCACCGCCCAGTATGTCCGAACCCACCGGAACTGCGGTCGGTTTCCTCGAGTGTTTCAACCTCGTTGATACGAGCCTGGACCACCCGCTGAACCACCATCTGGGCGATGCGATCGCCTCTCCTCAAGGTCACTGGCTGCGGTCCCAGATTGATCAGGCCGATTTTTACCTCACCGCGGTAATCGGCGTCGATGGTTCCCGGAGCGTTAACGATGCTGATGCCGTATTTAACCGCCAACCCGCTGCGGGGACGGATCTGCGCCTCGAAACCATCGGGAAGGGCCATGGCGAATCCCGTGGGAATCAGGCAAATCCGGCCGGGATCCAGCACAAGATCCTCTTCCAAGGCGGCGTGAATGTCCATCCCGGCGCTCTGGGTGGTCATGTAACGGGGCAAGGGAATGTCTTTGTTTTTCTCGGGATCCAGTCTGAGGAAATCGATGGATAGCGAAGCATTCATGGGCAATGTTCTCTGGTGCCCTGCGCTCTCACAGGGCCATCGCTTCTGAGAAGTCGTCTTTTTCGACACCGGGACCCAATATGGTCAGGGCGACATGGCCGTCGTTCCACAAACCATCGGTCAAATCGAGAAAATCTGCCGCGGCCACCGTATCGATGCGATCAATGACACGCTGCATAGGGATATGGCGGCCGAAATAAAACTCGTTCTGGGCCAGGCGAACCATCTGGTTTTCCGGGCTCTCCTCCGCCATGAGCAAATTCCCCTTGATGAAGGCTTTGGCATCGTCGAGAACCGCTTTTTCAACCGGTTCCTGTCGAAGTTGGCGGACCTGATCCATGATCAGCCGGATGCAGGCACCCGCATCCTTGGGTGTTACCGCCGAATAGATGCCCAGCATCCCCGCATCGGCATAGGAAGTCAGAAACGAGTAGATGGAATAGGCCAGTCCCCGCTCTTCCCGGATGGTCTGGAAAAGGCGGGAACTCATGTTGCCCCCCAGGACCGTGTTGAACAGGGACGCGGCGAAGCGACGTTCGTCGGTAACCGACACCCCGCGCATGGCCAGGCAGAAATGGGTCTGCTCCAGATCCCGGTGCCTGCACGTCACGCCCCCGGCGTCGGTGGGTGAACAGCGGTCCATCAACCCGTTTCCGGCCGCAATGGAGGAAAAAACGGGGGTCAGCAGACCCACCAGCCGGTCATGGCGAAGATTACCAGCCGCGGAAATCACGATGCGGTCCGGCCGGTAGCGGCTTTTAAAAAAGTTCCGGATGGCGCGGCTGTCAAACCCCTGAATGTTTTCAGGTGTACCCAGGATGGACCGTCCCAGGGCATGGCTTCCCCAGAAGGCAGGGCTGATCTTGGCATGCACCCACTCTTCGGGGCTGTCCTCCACCATGCCGATTTCCTGAAAAATGACCGGGCGCTCCCGGGCCACCTCCCGCTCGTCGAAAACCGAATTGAGAAAAATGTCGGATAGGATATCCACCATGGTTTCCAAATGGATATCCAGTACCCGGGCATGGTAGCAGGTGTGCTCCATGGAGGTAAACGCGTTGGTCTGGCCCCCGATGGCATCGAACTCCTTGGCGATCTGAAACGCACTGCGCCGGGCCGTACCCTTGAAGATCATATGTTCGATGAAATGGGACAGCCCGCTCTCCGCATCGGTTTCGTCCCGGGCCCCCACATGAACCCAGACGCCCATGGAGACGGAGCGCACATGGGGCATGGTCATGGTGACAATGCGGATTCCATTGTCCAGGATGGTTTTGCTAACCTTCGGATTTGTGTTCATCTGCCAGGACAGCTTTGTGACTGAGCCGGATCTTGCCGTCCTTGGAAATTTCCAGGACTTTGACCTTCAGCATGTCGCCTTCCTTGACCACATCGGTCACCTTACCCACCCGGCGGTTGGCCAGCTGGCTGATGTGCACCAGGCCGTCGGTACCGGGGACAATCTGAACAAATGCACCGAAATCGGTGGTCTTGACCACCTTGCCTTCGTAAATGGCCCCCACTTCGGGTTCCATGGTCAACGATTCGATCTGCTCACGGGCGGCATCGCCGTCCTCGGCCGAGGTGGCGGCAATTTTCACCAGGCCGCTGTCGTCGATTTCGATCTTGGTGTTGGTTTCGCTCTGAATGGCCCGGATCACCTTGCCTCCGGGGCCGATGACGTCACGAATCTTGTCCGGGTTGATTTTGATGGCCACAATTTTCGGAGCAAACGGGGAAATCGCTTCGCGGGGCGTAGCCAGCGCCTGGAGCATCTTGCCCAGGATATGCAGGCGACCTTCCTTGGCCTGTTCCAAAGCCTTTTCCAGAATTTCCCGGGAAAGCTCGTGAATTTTGATGTCCATCTGCAGGGCGGTGATGCCTTCAGTGGTACCGGTCACCTTGAAGTCCATGTCGCCGGTGTGATCTTCATCGCCCAGGATGTCCGACAGGATCACCACTTGGTCGCCTTCTTTGACGAGCCCCATGGCGATGCCGGAAACGGGCGCCTTGATGGGCACGCCGCCGTCCATCAGGGCCAGGATTCCCGAGCACACTGTTCCCATGGATGAGGAACCGTTAGACTCCAGGACTTCGGAAACGATGCGGATGGTGTAGTCGAAATCTTCCTTGTCCGGCAGCACCCGTTCTATGGCGCGGGTGGAAAGGCCACCATGGCCGATGTCCCGCCGGCTGGGAGATCCCACGCGTTTGACCTCGCCCACCGAATAGGGAGGAAAGTTGTAATGCAGCATAAACGGACGATTCTCTTCGCCGCTGAGGGTTTCGACGCGCTGTTCGTCTCCACCCGATCCCAGGGTCAGAACCCCCAGTACCTGGGTTTCGCCGCGTGTAAACAGCGCGCTGCCATGAGGACGCGGCAGAACGCCCACCTCACAGGTGATGGGACGGATTTCGTCAAAACGGCGGTTGTCGATACGGCGGCCTTCCTTCAGAATCATGTCCCGGCAAATCTGCTTCTGCAGGTCGCCGAGAATGGCGCCGACTTCGGCACCGCGGTCGGCCGCTTCCTCTCCCAGCGATTCAACCACCTGGGCCTTGGCGGCGCGCACGGCCTCGTAGCGTTTCATTTTTTCGGGGATGGTCAAAGCTTCACGCAAAGGGGTGCGGGCCATCTCGACCACCCGCTCGACCAGCACCGGATCCTTTTCCGGCGGAGTGAAAGGCCGCTTTGGGCGGCCGATGGCGGCCTTGAGTTCTTCCTGGATGTCGATCAGGGGCTGGATGGCCTGGTGGCCGAAGAAAATGGCTTCCAGCATGTCCGTTTCGCTGACCACATCACCGCCGCCTTCCACCATGACCACGCCGGTTCGGGAACCGGCCACAATGATGTTGATGTCGCTTTCCGCCCACTGCGCCAGGGTGGGGTTGGCCACAAACTGACCGTCGATGCGCCCCACGCGGACATTGGCGATCGGTCCGGCAAAGGGGATGTCCGAAATTTCAAGGGCCGCCGAAGCACCGACCATGGCCAGCATGTCCGGATCGTTTTCCTGATCCATGGACAATACCGTAGCGATGACCTGGGTCTCGTAGCGATAGTCTTTGGGAAACAAAGGACGGATCGGCCGATCGATCAGACGGGCGGTGAGCGTCTCTTTTTCGCTGGGCCGACCGATCTCCCGGCGGAAGTAATTGCCCGGGATCCGTCCGGCGGCATATACTTTTTCCTGGTACTCTACGGAAAGCGGCAGGAAATTGGTGTCTCTTACGTCATTGGCGGAAACCACCGTTACCAGAACCACCGTTTCGCCGTATTGAACCACGACCGATCCGGAAGCCTGTTTGGCGACTTTGCCCGCCTGGATGCTCAGGGGTTTGCCCCCGACATCCGCTTTGAATGTATATTCCATTAGAAGTCTTTCTCCTGATTGAGATTGCGGCAGGGACACCATGGATAGGTGCCGCTGCCTGGCGTCTGCCGATCATGGGCTTGCCAAACGCAGGATGCAGCCCACCGGCACGACCCATGTGTCGTCGGCAGCCGCATCCGCAAAAAAACCGGCAGGTAAGATCCGGCAGCGCAACGGCTGCCGGTTGCAATGGCCCTATCGTCGCAGGCCAAGGGTTTCGATGATTGAACGATACCGCTGGACATCGTTGCGTTTGACGTAGTTGAGCAGTCGACGACGCTTGCCTACCAGCATCAACAGCCCTCGTCGGGAGTGGTGATCTTTTTTATGCACCTTCAGATGTTCGGTCAGATAGGTAATTCTATGGGTGAGTAAACCGATCTGAACTTCCGGGGAACCGGTATCGGAATCGTGCTTTTTGTATTTTTCAATCAATCCTTTTTTGGTTTCTGCTGTATAGGCCAATGTTCCGTCCTCCTTGATTCGTTTGCTGACTATACAAAAACAAATTATCGATTAACTGCTTTAAATTGATTTACAATTTTTGTTTATTACCTTTACGCGGCAAAAACACAACAATAATTATAACTGTCCGGATACCCGGAGTCTCCCAGAACCGCAATCAAACGGCCGCTTCGGTCGACGATCTTGAAAAACCCTTCCCGAGATCGTGCGGGGCTCGACGGAAAATCTTCTTTTGAGAGCTTCATGCCATTTGCCACCTTGCCGGCAAGTCCGTCATCGGCAACCACAGCGGGAATGAAGGGCAAGGCATCGTTCATGCCGATAACCGCCTTTTCCAGCATCCCCCGATCCTTTAGAGCCGCCAGCGCTTCCGGATTCAAGGCGTCCTCGATGGAGAACCCGCAACTAACTGTCCGCCGCAAGCGTTTCAGATGCCCGCCGCACCCCAATGCATCTCCCATGTCTGCACAAAGGGTGCGAATGTAGGTCCCCGATGAACAGCTTACCCTGAACCGAACCTCCGGCAGATTCACCTCCAGGATATCCAGGCGGTCGATGCGAACCATCCGGGCCGGCTTCTCGATGGCTTCTCCCCGGCGAGCCAGTTTGTAAAGCGGGGTGCCTTCATGTTTCAGCGCCGAATAGACCGGAGGGACCTGAGCGATCTCGCCGATGAAACGCCCGGCGATTCGGGTGATCGTCGTATCGGTGATTCCCTCCACCGGCTGCTCGGCAACCACTGCTCCGGTCGGATCCTGGGTATCTGTCTGTATGCCCAGCCGGAGTACCGCCTCGTAGGTTTTATCCCCTTTTAGAAAGAACCGCGAAAGCCGAGTTGCCCGGTTAAGGCAGCAAACGAGAACCCCGGTAGCGAAGGGATCCAACGTTCCCGTATGGCCGGTTTTC
This sequence comes from Desulfosarcina widdelii, assembly GCF_009688965.1. Classification (GTDB taxonomy): domain Bacteria; phylum Desulfobacterota; class Desulfobacteria; order Desulfobacterales; family Desulfosarcinaceae; genus Desulfosarcina; species Desulfosarcina widdelii. The sequence continues at coordinate 4,156,145 of NZ_AP021875.1, forward strand.
CTGGCACCGAACAGCGCCTTGATCCGTGAAACGACCCGGGCCGAGGAGAGGCCATCCGGCTTGTCCACCACGACGATGCCGTTCAGTTCAGATGGCATTTCTCGCTGATACCGTCAGACAGGCCGTAAATAATACGCTTCAACTCAGGCAGACTGGACTCCATGGAAAACCCGGCCGCCCCGGCGTGCCCCCCGCCTCCGAAACCCGATGCAATTCGGGCGACATCTACACTGCCGTCCGAACGCAGGCTCACATGGAATCGTTTTCGGGAATCTTGAGAATTAACGCCATTTTCCAGTTCGTGAATCAGGGCGGCAACTTTCACATCCTGAATTCGACGGGCATAGTTGATCAGACCGTCGGCATCTTCGGACTGTGTGCCTGTCTCGGCAAACATCTCACGGGTCACCGTCATGATCGACAAATAACCGTTGTTGGATATCTCGATGGAATCCAAGGCCAGGTTGAGAAGTTTAATCCGTCCCAGCGAATAGGTACCGTAAACGTGCCGGGCCACCGATGAGGGGTCCACGCCCCTGGCCACCATGGCCTCGCAAATGGCAAAGGCCGTCCGGTTGGTATTCGAGAACCGGAAGGATCCCGTGTCACTTAAAATACCGGTATAGATGGCCGTGGCCATGGCGGTGTCCACGTCAAGACCCATGGCCTGAACCAGCCGGTAAATGATTTCACAGGTGGCACAGGCATTGACGTCCACCAGTTGATGCTGCCCGAATCGGGTATTGGTAATGTGATGGTCGATGTTGATCACCACTGGTATCGCACCGACCCGCTTCGCCTCGACCCCGACCCGGCTCAGGTCGCCGCAGTCCAGCACGACGGCCGTATCGAAACGTTCAGGGTCGCAAAGCTGCTTTTGAATACGATCCACCGAGGGCAGAAAGCGATAGACAGCAGGGATGGAACTTTCGTTGTAAAGATTGACTTCGCAGCCTAAGCTTTCCAACACGATCCCCATGGCCAGCAGGGAACCGATGGCATCGCCGTCCGGATTGACGTGGGATGCCAAAAGTGCGCGTCTACTGTTTTTCAGGTGTTGGATAATGTTTTTCATCATCGCTTCTTAAGGTTTTCAGTACCCGTTCGATGTGGGCGCCATAGTCAAAAGAGGCGTCGTAGAAAAACTTCAACTCCGGCATGTACCGAAGGCCCAGTTCTCTTGCCAGCTCCCGCTTGATAAATCCCTTGGCACTTTCGAATCCTGCCGTCAAATCCCGCTGGTCATGTTTGCCGTCATGGGCGGCAAAATAAACCTTGGCGATCCTAAGATCCTTGCTCATGGTCACCCCGGTAATGGTGGCCTGGGCCAGCCGCGGGTCGCTAACCCCTTTCAGGATCAGATCGGAAAGAACCTTTTTGACCTGGCCGCCGACTCGTTCGGCTCGATTGAATGATCTTGCTACCACGGTTGTACCACCATCGACCCGCGAACCGGATCGTCACTTTCGTTGGGTTGCCGAAACTTTCGGTTCACAGCGAAATGATCTCCATCTGGGTGTCGATCATTTCCGCCAATCCGAGATCCTCGGCGAAATTAAACAATTTGTCCAGTTTGGCATTGATCGTCCGGCGGTCGCTGCCCACGAGGCCGACACCGATTACGGCCCGCTGGTAAATGTCGTTGTCATCCACTTCGGCAACCGATGCGTTGAAATGGTTGCGAATGCGGGCGACGATTGCTTTGACCACCTTGCGTTTGCCTTTCAGGGACCTGCAATCGTGAATCCTGAAGATCATGCACCCGACGCCGACAACCATCGGAGCGCCTACTCCACTTCGGGTCGGATTTCTTCGACATAGTAACTTTCGATTACGTCTCCGACCTTGATGTCATTGTAATTTTCGATGCCGATGCCGCATTCGTAACCGGATTGAACCTCCTTTACGTCGTCCTTGAAGCGCCGGAGGCTGCCGTTCTTGCCTTCATAGGTAACGATGCCGTCCCTGAGAAGCCGCATCTGGTGGCCGCGTTGAATCTTTCCATCGGTTACATAACAGCCGGCGATGGTGCCCACCTTGGGCACATGGAAGGTCTGGCGCACCTCTGCGCGGCCAGTCACCCGCTCTTCGTAGATCGATTCCATCATGCCGACGATGGCATCCTTGACCTCTTTGATGACATTGTAGATCACGTTGTGGAACCGCATGTCCACGTTTTCCTCGGCGGCCAGTTCCTGCACCTTGGCATTGGGCCGCACATTGAATCCAATGATAATGGCATTGGATACTGCGGCCAGAGAAATGTCCGACTCGGTAATGGTACCGGTGGCGGCGTGAACCACATTGATGCTGACCTCGTCATTGGAAAGCTTGACCAGCGAATCCCGCAGGGCCTCGATGGAGCCGTCCACATCGGCGCGGATAATAAGGTTGAGGTCTTTGACCTCTCCTTTTTGCATCTTTTCGAACAGCCCCTCCAGGCTGAGCCGGTTGGTTTTGGCCAGTTCCTTGGAACGCTGCTTCTGGATGCGGTGCTGGCTCACCTGGCGGGCGTCCTTCTCGTCGGCCAGGGCCACCAGTTCGTCACCGGCCATGGGCACACCGGACAGTCCCACGATCTCCACCGGCATGGAGGGACCGGCGGATTCCACCGTACGACCCAAGTCATCCTGAAGTACGCGGATCTTGCCGTAGTGCATACCGCAGACAACCGAATCGCCGGCTCGCAGGGTGCCTTCCTGAACCAGTACCGTGGCCACGGGGCCACGCCCCGAATCCAGCTTGGCTTCGACGACATGCCCGCTGGCCAGTTTGTCCGGGTTGGCCTTGAGTTCCAGAATTTCCGCCTGCAGCAGAATCATCTCGAGCAGTTCGTCGATGCCTGTATTTTGTTTGGCCGACACCATGACGAAAATGGCATCGCCGCCCCAGGCTTCTGGAACCAGGCCGTGTTCACTGAGTTCGCGCTGAACCCGGTCCGGATCGGCATCGGGCTTGTCCATTTTGTTGACGGCCACGATGATCGGCACGCCGGACGCTTTGGAGTGATTGATCGCCTCCACGGTCTGGGGCATCACCCCGTCGTCGGCGGCAACCACGAGAACGACGATGTCGGTCACTTTGGCGCCGCGGGAACGCATAGCCGAAAAGGCCTCGTGGCCGGGGGTGTCCAGAAAGGCGATTACGCCCTTATCGGTTTGGACATGATAGGCCCCGATATGCTGGGTGATGCCGCCGGCTTCGCCCTCGGTCACGCGGGTCTTGCGAATCACGTCCAAAAGGGATGTCTTGCCGTGATCGACATGGCCCATGATGGTCACCACGGGGGGACGGGCAGCCAGCTTTTCAGGGTCGTCTTCCGTCGTTTTCTTGAGGATCACCTCTTCTTCGAAGGAGGCCTTTTCCACTTCGTATCCAAACTCGCCGGCCACCAGCACCGCGGTATCGTAGTCAATGGTCTGGTTGACCGTCGCCATGACACCCATGCCCATCAGCTTGACGATCATTTCGTTGGCCTTGATACCCATACGTTTGGCCAGCTCCGACAATACGATGGTTTCATCGACCTTCACCCGCCGTTTGATGGCTTTGGCGGTGGTGATCTGGGTCTTCTGGCCCGGAGGCATGGACTTCAGCTTGCTTCCCTTGCGGCCCTTGCGCCCGCGTTTACCGCTGTAAAGCGCGGCTCCCTCAACAATCTCCCGCTTGCGGAAACCACCTTTTTTACCATAGCGCGGGGCTTCGCCGTCTTTTTTCCGCCAACCTTTCTTTTTCTTCTCTTTTGCGGAAGCCGGGGGTTGATCAGGCTCAGGCTTCGTGGGGTGTAGCTGCGAAGGGAGCCCGGTCGGTACAACGCGCGGCGACGGTTTCGTGGGCGGCGGCACCGGATGGGTCGGCAGTTTGATAATCTTGGCCGCCGCTTCCTTCTTGGCCTTCTTGGTTTTGACCGACGGGGCTTTCGGCTCCTTGACCTCGGGCGGCGGCTCGGCAACCGGCTGTTCCTCCGTCGGCTCGGCCGGGAAGGCTTTTGTTTCCTCGACCGGCGGTTCTTCGGCAGCAGGAGCCTCCGGTTTCGGCGGTCCGGCAACTTCCGGCTCGGCGGCAGTCTCGGAAGACTCTTCCGGCGCGACCTCCTGCACCTCGGGTTCGACAGCCTCAGGTGGCGCCTCGGGAGTCTCCACTTTGGGTTTGGATATAATTTTGGCGGATTCCGCAGGCTTCCGCTTCTTGATCACCGGTTTTTTCTCGGTCGGAGCCTTGGCTGTTTCCGGTTCCGGAGCCATCTCTTTCTGTTCCACCGGGGGGGATTCCGGCACTTCGGCAGAAACGGTCTCGGGTTCGGGGGTCTCCGGTTCTTGGGGCACAACAACCTTGCGCCGGCGAATCACAGTGGGTCGTACACGCTTTTCCTCAAGCTGATCGTCCTTGGCGCCGAAAAGAACCGACTTGATTTTGGCCACCACATCTTCGTCCAGAGAACTCATATGACTGTTCACTTCGATATCAAGGTCCCTGATCTTGTCCAGGAGTTCCCTGTTCGTCATGTTCAGTTCTCTGGCAAATTCATATACTCTGATTTTTGCCATCCATTCCCCCCAAACTCTTAATTACGCCGTTTTCGCTCTGTTGCAATCTCCGCACACCCTGATCCGTTACGGGGTATCTTCCGAAGCAGTCTTGTCGGAATCGGAGGCTTCATTGGATTCATCCGCAGGCGTTTCCGCCTGAACCTCGTCGCCCCCTTCCTCTTCGGGTTGTTCCGATTCTTCCGCTACGCGGGCTTCGTCTTCCAGGCGCTGTTTTTCGGCCGCTTCAGCCGCTTCGATAACGTACTGCCTCGCACTTTCCAGCAGCACCGGCGCTTTCTCCTGTCCGATGCCGCGGATTTCAACCAACTCCTCAACGCTGGATTCGGCCAGCTCTTCCGCCGAATAGATCCCCTTGTCAAAAAATGCATCGGCCAGACCGGCACCGACTCCGGGGATGTTGACCAGAGATTCGTAGCCGAGCTTCATCATTTCGTCATATTTGGATTCGGAATTGACATCCAGATGCCATCCGGTGAGTTTCGAAGCCAATCGCACATTCTGGCCCCGCTTGCCGATGGCAACCGAAAGAAACTCGTCCGGGACGATCACTTCCATGGCATTATTTTGTTCGTCGATGATCACCCTGGATATTTCCGCAGGAGCCAAGGCATTGCAAACATACTTGGCCGCATCCACATGCCAGGTGATGATATCGATCTTCTCTCCACGAAGTTCCTGAACGACATTTTGCACACGGCTGCCTTTCATGCCGACGCAGGCGCCGACCGGGTCGATATCGGAATCGTGGGAAGATACGGCAAACTTGGCCCTGCTTCCCGGCTCCCTGGCGGCCCCCTTGACTTCCACGATCCCCTCGCTGATTTCGGGAACTTCCGTCTTGAACAGGTTGATCAACAACTCGGGATGCGTCCGCGAAAGAACGATCTGAGGACCGCGGGTATCGTAAAGCACATCCAGAATCAGGGCCCGAATCCGGTCTCCCCGCCGGTAATTTTCGCGGGGGATCTGCTCCCGCGTGGGTAAAATGGCCTCGGTCGTACCCAGATTGACGATAATGTTGCCACGGTCCACCCGCTGAACAATACCGTTGATGACTTCGCCCTTGCGGTCGATGTAGCTGGAGTAAACCGCATCCCGCTCCGCATCTTTCATCTTCTGGATAATCACCTGTTTGGCCGACTGTGCGGCAATGCGTCCAAAGGTGGAGGTGTCCATCTTGGTGCCGAGGCTGTCGCCGACCTCGCAGTCGGGATCGAGCTTGCGCCCTTCCTCGAGGCCGATCTGCAGATCCGGCTCGGTCACTTCCTGTACCACCTCTTTAAACTGGAAAACCTCGATCTCACCCGTGTCGGGGCTGTACTGGGCCTCGATATCGACCTTGCTGCCGAATTTTTTCCTGGCAGCTGAACGTAGCGCCTCTTCCAGGGCACGGATCAAAATCTCCACATCGATGCCCTTGTCCCGGCTTACCTGCTCCACCACGCGTTTGATATCTGCTATAAACATCAGTGTTCTCCGTTAAAATTAATCAGCCGCGCCCTTAGAATATCGTTGAAATCAAGATGGACAATCCCGTCATCCATCTTTAATTGAATCTTGCCTTCGACAACACCTTCCAGCACGCCGGTAAAATTTTTGCGGCCGTCAACGGGCGTCGACACACGAATCCTGGCCCGCTGGCCCGAGAACCTTCGATAATCCTCGAGTTTGCCCATCGGGCGGTCAACTCCCGGCGAAGAAACCTCCAGGCGATAGGGAGGAAGATCGTCGGCATGCACGTCCAACAAGTCGTCCAACTGGCGGCTGATATCGACGCAGTCGTCCAGGGTGACCCCTGTCGGCTTGTCCAGGTAGATGCGCAGGGTAACCCCTCCCGGCTCCCGCTGATATTCCACGTGGACCAGCTCCAGTCCTTCGCTTTGGCACAATGGCTCCGCCAGGCGGGTGACCGTGTCTACAACCCCCTGCCGGCGCTTGCGCGCTTCGGTGTCCAAAGGAAAATGGGCCGCCTTCTTCTCCCGGAACTTCGATTTTCGCTTGTGGCCACGCTTGGCCATTTCGCCACCAACAAAAAAACAAAAACGGGCGAACAGCCCGTTTCCAAGTTACCACCGAATTATGGATACCGTTACTTACCAGTCCATAAAACCACGCCAGGCGGAAAATCCGCTTTTCTTCCAGCAACAGCCCTGGAAAAGACGAAACCGGACTTGAAATGGAGCGGGCAACGAGATTCGAACTCGCGACACCAAGCTTGGGAAGCTTGTACTCTACCAACTGAGCTATGCCCGCTCACCAAAATATTGTCATTAAGGCAAATAAATGCCTCTGTCAATCTTTTTCTACAAGCAAGGGAACCGTTTTTAACGACTCGACGCGTCGATCATCTTCCGAATACGAATTAATTCTTCCCTGATTTCGGAAATTGCCGGAGGCGCTTTTGCCGTCGGCTTTCCTTTCGGACTACCGGTCTTGCGCTTTAAATGCTGCCGGGCCCCTTCGATGGTGAATTTTCTCTCGTAGAGCAGGTGTTTGATCCGTAATACCAGCGCCACATCCTGCTTGCGGTACATCCGCTGACCCGCCCGGGTCCGCTTGGGTTTGATCTGCTTGAACTCCGTTTCCCAAAACCGCAGCACATAGGGAGGGACATCGACGATGTCGCTTACTTCGCCGATCCTGAAGTAAAATTTGTCAGGTATTTGGGGTACACCGTGAGCATCTTCTTGCATCGGTATTGTCCACAATGGTCGAAGCGCTGCCGGTGGTACACGCCGGGTCAGGCCGGTAGCGTCGCGCGGAATTCGGTAATCAATTGTTGGGTGAGCCGATGATGAATCTCGTTTACGGTTTCGTCCTCCAGGGTCCTTTCGGCAGACCGGTAAACGATCCGGAAGGAAACGCTCTTTTTCCCAACCGGAATGGGGTCGCCGGCAAACACGTCGAAAAGATACAGATCTTCGACCAGGGCTTCGCCAAAGCCGACCACCGTATCCATCAGACTGCTGGATTCAACCGCCTGATCCACAATAACGGTGATATCCCTGGATGTCGAGGGAAAACGGGGAATCGGCACCATCTGCTTGGAATCGGGGACCCGTTGACTCAACAGCTCCAGATCCAATTCGAAAACGAAACAACGTTGTTTGAGGTTGTAATGCTCCACAACCGCCGTATCCAATTCGCCGACAATGCCGAGCATCTCTCCATCGAGAAGCACTTTGGCTGTATGGCCGGCGCGGGTGTAGCGGCACACTTCGTCCGGCTGCGCCGTAAACGCCGGTTGACCGACGCCCAGGCAGAGCGCCAACCCTTGCACGGCCCCTTTGATGTCGTAAAAGTCGCAGGCGGTTTCACGGGTATGCCAGGCAGTATTGGATCGGGCACCGGTCCAAAGCCCCACCAGCATCTCCTTTTCCAAGGGAAGGGTCATGTCCGGTTGGGGGAGAAAAACCTTGCCGACTTCGAACAGACGTAAATCGTTCTGCTGTCGAGCGATATTACGCTGGGCCGTTTCCAGCATACCGGGAACCAGGGTGGTCCGCATCACCGACTGCTCCTCGGAGATCGGGTTGAGCAAATCCACATGACTGCGGCGCGGATCTTCGGCATCCAGTTGAATGCGGTCGGCGGATTCAGCGCTGATGAAACTGTAATTGATGGTCTCGGAAAAACCGAAAGCACAAAGAATTTCCCGGACCCGGTTGCGGTGGTCCCTCAGGGCAGTGACGCTGGCTCCCCGGGCCGGGATCTGGGGGAAAGTGACCGGAATCCGGTTGTAACCGGAAAGCCGGGCCACTTCTTCCATTAAATCCTGCGGCCGAAAGACGTCCACGCGAAACGACGGCACCTGGACGCGCAGTATCTGGTCTCCATCCGGGCGAACCTGGAAAGCAACGCTCTCCAGCAGTTTGGCCATGACATCACGGTCCAGATCGGTGCCTAGAAGATCGTTGGTTGCCGGTACACTTAAGGAGAGTTCCAACGGTTCGGCACTTCTGAAGTCTTCATCAATAAAGCCGGCAACCATCCGCCCGAGGCCCAATTCGGCCATCAGGCCGGCCGCCCGGTCGAGCGCGAAAAGAGTGCCGTCCGGATCCACCCCCCTTTCGAAGCGGTGGGAGGCATCGGTGTTCAATCCTAAGGATTTGGATGTCTTTCGAATGCTGATCGGATCGAAACAGGCGCTTTCGATGAGCACACGGGTGGTGGTGTCCTCGATTTCCGAGTTCAACCCGCCCATGACACCACCGACGGCAACCGGCTTTTCGCCATCGCAAATCATAAGCATCTGATCGGATAGCAGACGATCCTTATTGTCCAGGGTAGTAAATGGTTCGCCCTCGGCGGCCGTTCGCACCACGATACGGTGTCCGGCCAGATTGTCGAAGTCGAAGGCGTGCAGCGGTTGCCCGGTTTCCAGCATGACGAAATTGGTCACATCGACCAGGTTGTTAATAGGCCGCACCCCCACGCTGCGCAGGCGCTCCTGAAGCCAGTAAGGCGACGGGGCCACGCTGACACCTTCCAGCAGCCTCGCCGCGTATCGGGGGCAGTGGTCCGTAGCCTCGATGGTTACAGAGGTTAAGTCGTTGATGTTTCCATGGGAATCGGGAAGCGAAAATTCAGGGACATTCAAGGCCACGCCCAGAATGGCGGCAATCTCGCGGGCCACACCGATCAAGCTCAGACAGTCGGGGCGGTTGGGTGTCAAACCGATCTCCAGGGTAAAGTCGGAAAGGTTGAGCGCATCTTTCAGACAAAGGCCCGGCTGCAAATCCGGATCCAGCACCATCAGGCCTGAGCCGTCGGAGCCCAGTTCCAATTCCCTTTCGCTGCACAGCATTCCTGCGGACGTTTCGCCGCGAATCACCGTCTCTTGCAGTACCGCCCCGTTGGGCAGCCGGGTACCGACATGCGCCAGCGGGGCTTTGATTCCCACCGCCACATTGGGAGCGCCGCAAACCACCGTTGCGGCTTTGCCTCCACTGTCCACCCGACAAAGCTTCAAGCGGTCGGCATTGGGATGGGGCAGCACCTCTGTGACCTTGCCCACCACCACCGTTTCCAGGAAGGCATAGCGATCTTCCACGGCTTCCACCTCAAGCCCTGCCATGGTCAACGCATCGGCAAGTTCGGAGACCTCCATCGTGATGGGCACATATTCGTTCAGCCAGCTCAAACTTACTTTCATCGGTTCAGGAACACTCCCTTAGAATTGACTCAGAAATCGGTAGTCGTTGTCGAAATAGCGCCGGATATCGTCGATACCGTACTTCAGCATAGCGATGCGCTCCACGCCCATACCGAAAGCGAATCCCGTGTATCGGCTGGTGTCATACCCCACGTTTTCGAACACCGCCGGATGGACCATGCCGGAACCCAGCACCTCGAGCCAGCCGGTGTGCGAGCAGACCCGGCAGCCTTTTCCACGGCAGATCACGCAGCGGATATCCACTTCGGCACTGGGTTCGGTAAAGGGAAAAAAACTGGGCCGAAACCGCAAGGTGGTCTGATCGTCGAACATTCGATGGATGAAAGCGGTCAGGGTCCCCTTGAGGTCGGAAAAAGAAACCTTGCGGTCCACCAGCAACCCCTCCACCTGATGAAACATGGGGGTGTGGGTCAAATCGGAATCGCAGCGGTACACCTTGCCGGGAGCGATGATGCGCACCGGTGGCTGCTGCTTTTCCATCACCCGCGGCTGGGTGGGAGAGGTGTGGGTACGCAAAACCACATTGTCGGACACGTAAAAGGTGTCCTGCATGTCCCGGGCAGGATGGTTCTTGGGGATGTTAAGGGCCTCGAAATTGTAGTAATCGGATTCCACTTCCGGACCTTCAACCACGTCGAATCCCATTTGGGAGAAAATATCGCAGATGCGGTTGGTGATCTGGGTAATGGGGTGCAAAGAACCCCTTGCCGGCATTCGGCCCGGCAGGGAGACGTCGATGCGGTCCGTCACTGCTTTGGACGCCTCTTTGGAACACGCCTGCGCCTTTTGGAAGGCTTCTTCCAGCGAACGCTTGATTTCGTTGGCCCTTTTACCGGCTTGGGGACGCTCCGCGGCGGGAAGCTTCGAAATATTTCTCAAAAATTGCGTGATGCTGCCCTTCCTGCCGAGGTATTGGGTGGCAAGCCGGTCGATCGCTTCGGAATCGGTCGCCGAAGCCAGGTCCTTCATGGCATCCGCATATATCCGTTCTATGATGTTTTCCACAATCGTCGCTCTGTATGGTAATGGATTTTCGCTTTTTCCCCATCCCACCGAAGGGGCGGGACGGGGAATGCGGTCGTCTTCACGGTTGCAAAGGGGGAAAACAGCGGGAGGTATCGAAGGGCGGCATGGCCGCGACAGGAAAACCCGGCCTACCCCTGCTGAGATGCCAGCGCGGCAATCTGGGCAAACCCGGAGGGGTCGGATACTGCCAGATCGGCAAGCACCTTGCGATCCAGATTCACATCGGCTTTTTTCAGACCGCTGATAAAGCGGCTGTAGGACAGATCGTTCATACGCGCTGCGGCGTTGATGCGGGCGATCCACAGCCGACGGAACTGGCGTTTGCGCTGCTTGCGGTCCCGGTAAGCATACTGCAGCGCCTTATCCACGGAATCCGCCGCCGTCCGAAACAGCTTGCTGCGGCCACCGCGAAATCCCTTGGCCAGTTTCAATACTTTTTTGCGACGTCTTCTCGCTTTGAATCCTCTTTTAATTCGCATAATTTCATCTCCTTGAACGCCGGCTTCGCTGCCGTGCGGCCCCGATATCGTCAATCCGATGCCAAAACCATGAAGCCTGCTGATGTTATTCTTTTTCCGTATTTATTCACGAAAAGGCACTGCCAAAACAGGCTCACCCGTTGGGCAGCAACAGCCGGATCTCTCGCATATCGCTTTTCTTGACCAGTTGCATCTTCTTCAACGACCGTTTCCGTTTTCGGGTCTTGCTGGTCAGGATATGGCTGTGGTGAGACTTTGAAAACGTGTATCGGCCGGAGCCGGTTTTTTTGAAGCGCTTGGCAGCCGCCCGGTTGGTTTTGATTTTCGGCATGATCTCTCTCCTAAAACAAAAAGTGTTTCCTAAACGGTATCGAAACGGCCAACCCCTTGAACCGTTCGAGTCAATTAACGATCCTCATCCGTATCTTAAAAATGGATGGCGTGAACGAAAAACCTGCGTTCACGCCAGCTCGTACGACAGCATGTTTCTTATTGCGCGGGCTACCGACCCCGGGATGCCGGGGGGCCACAATTCCCTTGCGGGTTGCCGGCTTTATCTGGGCGCCAGCACCATCATCATCGTCCGCCCCTCGAATTTGGGGTATTGTTCAACAACGGCAATTTCTTCCAGTTCTTCGGCGATGTATTGCAGCAGTTCTCTGCCGCGGTCTGAAAGCGTGATTTCCCGCCCCCGAAACATCACAGTGACCTTGACCTTGTCTTTACGGTCAATGAATTTGCGGATATGTCCCATCTTTGTCTCGAGATCATGCTCGCCGGTTTTAGGCCGGACCTTGATCTCTTTGATCTGAAAGGTCGTCTGCTTTTTCTTGGCCTCTTGCTGTTTTTTGGTCTGCTCGTATTTGAACCGCCCGTAATCCATGATTTTGCATACCGGCGGTTTCGCGTTGGGCGAAATCTCAACAAGATCCAAACCGTAGTCGTTTGCTTGGGCCAATGCCTGATGAATCGGAAGAATACCAACCTGGTTGCCTTCGGGATCGATCAGGCGGACTTCCCTCACCCGGATGCCCTGGTTGATACGCGTGGTATCGGGACGCCTCCTATCCATGTTTCTATATCTGGGACCAGCTATGCTTTCACCTCCTGAAGACCTGTACGTTAACCCCCCTTCGGCCCGAAATTCCGGTGGGTGCCGGCGTGTACTCGACAATGTTTCACCGGGCCGATTCGCAAACAGCAATCCAATACTAAACTTTTTTCAAATATAGGACGCGGCCGTCAAATGCAAGAAAAAAATGGGGAAACCGCATGAAAACCATAGATTGAAACCGGTATTGCGTTTACCCGGGCAGTTGATCCAACGTGTAGCGGCACAACAGGCTGTCCGCCCAGTAAGGGTTCCCGGAATCGGCAAAAAAAAGGCGAAAAAGCGCCAGGCTTTGTTCTCTGAGCACACCAGCGGTTATTGTCAGCCGGGCATCGCGGTACAGGGGCGCAAGACCGGATCGGTCACAACCGGTTCCCCCGCCCATAACATCCTCATAGGCATAAACGATTCTGTCGATACCGCTGAGCAATATGGCCGAAAAACACATCAGGCAGGGTTCCATGGTACTGTAGAGCGCCAGGGTGGAACGGTCAAGGTCCGGATGGCATCGATTCAGCTGCCGGATGGCGTTGATTTCGGCATGGTCGATTTCGTTGCCCTGCCCCGTCGAAGTTCCCAAGCGGTGCCCCTCGGCCACGACCGTGTCGCCGACGGCGATCACGCATCCGACGGGAAACTCGCCGTTCGAAAGGGCCTGACGGGCAAGCGCAAGTGCCCGAGTCATCATTCGCGTATCCGTATCCGATGGGGGTTGCCTGGTCATGCGATCCTGCAGGTACTGTCGTCACAGGGACAACTGCCCTCGATTTCAAATGCGTAAACGATTCTTGCCTCCATCTCACGCCGGTGGTCAGACACAGGCTCGAACTCTATCCCGTCCAGTTGTTGCGCCAGGATCTTACGGGATGGAATCCCATCGAACCCCGTTGCGGTCAGTGCGCCGCTGACACCGTCGAGGATGTCCGCCGATTCGCCATTGGTCACCACGACCACGGGCACCTGATGCGGTGCAACCAATCGGGATATGGCCAACGTCGGCCGGTGGCGGGTCACCAGGGAACCGGGTGCATATTTAATCACCATGGTCGTGCGACCGTCAACTGCAATCGTAAAATCCACCGTCAGCTTCCCTTTCCGGTCGCCGGCGGTCACCACCAGTGACTTGCGTGGCGCGATATCCGCCTTGGCATAGCCTTTTTCCTCCACAAGAAAACGGGCGATTTTCTGGCGGTAGCGCTCATCGTGCGTATCCGCCAGCACCTTACCGGTGACATAGTCCTCAAGCTCGCCCAGTATCAAATGATGTCCTGCCATGGGATCGGTCCTTTCATGCAAAGGCTCTGCTTGCAGGCCAACCTTCCTTGTCGCCTTGTAAAAAGATACCGCTTTACAAAGCGTTATGTCTATGAATAGATACGCTGAAGCCCCAACAGCATTGCCCGAAATGGAGCTTTTATGACCGATTAACATAATACCGCGATGCTGAAATCACAAGCCAGGCGCCATGAACATCCGGGAACAGTTCGAAAAACGAGAGGCCAACTTCTTGTCCCCCTTTGGCTGCCAGAGTGCCCATAGCCGCGGCCGAATGAACCCTGAGGAACCGTGCCCCATCCGCACCGCCTTCCAGGTGGACCGCGACCGCATCGTTTACTGCAACGCCTTCAGGAGATTGAAGCACAAGACCCAGGTATTTCTCAATCCGCTGGGAGACGAATACCGTACGCGGCTGACTCACACGCTGGAGGTCTCCCAGATCGCCCGCACCATTACCCGGGCCATGTTTTTAAACGAAGATCTGGCCGAGGCCATCGCCTTGGGGCACGATCTGGGGCATACGCCTTTTGGGCACGGCGGCGAAGCCGTGCTTCAGGAAATTCACTCCCCGGAATTCAGGCACCACAAACAAAGCCTTCGGGTGGTGGACGCCATCGAGAACAACGGCCGGGGATTGAACCTGACCCACGAGGTTCGCGACGGCATTCTCAAACACTCCAAGGGATACGGCAAGATCCTTCCCGACAATCCCGATGAACTGGCCTGCACCATGGAAGGACGCATCGTACGGATATCAGACATCATGGCCTACCTGAATCACGATCTGGACGACGCCGTGCGCAGCGGCGTTGTCCGGGAAAGCCAGGTGCCTGAAGTCTGCGTGCGGGTCATCGGTCGGACCCACCAGGAGCGGGCCACGACCATGATCCGGGACCTGATCTTTTCCAGTCGGCCGGCCGGAGGCGAATTGAAGCTGGCCATGAGCAACGAGGTGTTCGGGGCCATGACCACCCTGCGGACCTTTCTATACGAAAATGTGTATCGATCGGCTCGCGTCCACCGCGAATTCATCAAGGCCAAAAAAATACTGTCCGAACTTTACGCCTATCTGCTGGAAAACGAAGCGGTCTTCGAAAAGGAACTCACCCGCATGGGCATTGCTGGCTGCATGGACAACGGCCAACCCCGGGAACAGGTGGTTTGTGACTTTATCGCCAGCATCACCGACCGTTATGCCCTCAACCTCTACGAAAAGATCTTCTTCCCTTCTCCCACGGTCTGACAGCCTGGCAAGGAAAACCAATGGCCACAAACCTGAATCCCGACCGTTTTGCAGCCGCCAGAGACCGCTATCTCCCCTTGCTCGACCGATTGGCCTCGCTTTTTGAACAGATGGACGCCGCCTATGCCGCCGTTGCCGGGCAGTATGGATTTCAATGCAATGGATGCGCTGACAACTGCTGCCGGACCCGATTCTATCACCACACACTGATCGAGTATCTTTACCTGATGGAAGGCATAAACGCTTTGGACGCAGACACGGCAGGGGAAACTCATCTGCGGGCCCGGCAGGTTTGCGAAAAGATGGCCGACGCAGATCGTCAGGGAAAAAGCTTTTTCATGATGTGTCCGCTGAACCGGGATGAACAGTGCATCCTTTATTCCTGCCGCCCCATGATCTGCCGGCTCCACGGCATTCCCCATGAATTACGGCGCGCCGATGGCAGCGTGGTGAAAATGCCGGGTTGCGATGCCTTTTTCTCGCAATGCCGGGATCGCGGCAAAACCGACTATATTCGATTCGACCGCACCCCCCTTTACCGGCAGATGGCCATGCTGGAAAGAGAACTTCGCCTGGCAACGGGAGTGGACGACCCGATCAAGCTTACCGTTGCCCAGATGCTGGCGACCCCAACCGGAGGACCCTGTGAAATCGATTGATCCGAAAGACATGAATCGGCTGCCCGGAAAACCGCTGGCTTCATCCGACCGCTTTCGTTTCCGATGCCACGAGGGCCTGGAATGCTTCAACCGGTGCTGCCGGAACCTCAACCTCTTTCTCTATCCCTATGACGTCATCCGCCTGAGAAAACATCTCGATCTGGATTCCGACCGGTTTCTCGACCGGCATGTGGATGTGGTGCTGCGTGAAGGCAATTTTTTTCCGGACGTGCTGCTGCGCATGGCCGACAACGCGTCCAAAACCTGCCCCTTTCTCAGCGAGAAGGGGTGTACGGTATACCCGGATCGTCCCGATACCTGTCGCACATTTCCGGTGGAGCAGGGCCTTTTGTTCCAAGAGCAGCCCGGTAGTGAGGAAATTGTCAGCTTTTTTCGGCCGCCGGATTTCTGTCTGGGGCAGCACGAAGACCAGGAACTGACGCTGGACCAATGGGCCGAAGATCAGCAGGCCGTGACATACAACCGCATGACCGCCAGGTGGGCGGCCGTCAAGGCCTTGTTCCACAACGATCCCTGGGGCCCGGAAGGGATCGACGGCCCCAAAGGGAAAATGGCCTTTATGGCCGCCTACAATATCGACCGGTTCCGCGATTTTGTGTTCCAGAGCAGCTTTTTAAAACGCTATCGCATCAAAAAGGCACTGGCCCAAAAGCTCCGGGTCAGCGATCGGGAACTGATGCTTTTCGGCTTCGACTGGATTCGATACTTCGTCTGGGGGATTGCTTCCAAAAACATCCGGGCGTGAAAACGACTCTTTCGCTACCAAATATCAGCTTTGAGCTTTCAGCTATTTTTTGCCCGCTACCGCTTCGGCAATATTAAAGCAATAATCGCCGATTTTCTCCAGGTTGGTCAGCAGATTGACGTAAATGAGCCCCTGGTCGAGACCGCATTCGCAGGAACGCAAGCGCTGAATATGGTCGTCGCGGAATTTCTCGCGCATGGCGTCGATGGTATTTTCAATGATGTCGGCCTGGGTCATGAAGTTGGACGGGAGCTGGCGCATGGCCGAGGTGACCAGATCCACGAACGCACCCACTTTTTCCACAAGCTGATTCAAATCGTTTTGGGCGCTTTCCGTGAAAGTCAGATCGCTTTCAAGCATGTCCTCGAGGGCCTGGGCGATGTTTTCCACGGAGTCGCCGACGCGTTCGATGTTGTTGGTCATGCGCATCAGGCTGGAAATCTCCTTGGCTTCGGATTCGCTCACATCGCTCTGGTAAATCCGGGTAAGATAGGCCATGATCTCCCGCTGCATGTCGTCCAGATGATTCTCTATCTGCCGCCATTTGGCCAGCTTCTTGTAATCCCTGTCCGTCAGTCGCTTTACCGTTTTTCGGAACATGTATCGGGCTGTTTCAGACATGCGCAGGATCTCGCTGCGGGTTTCCACGATGGCGGCAATGGGGGTGTCGATAAGTCGGTCGCCGAAGTTGGGTAGTCGGTAGTAATCGATCTCTTCCGACTCTTTGGGCGACAGCAAAATGGCCACCTTGATCAGCCAGGGCAGCACCAGCAGAAAAAACGAGGCGTTGATCACATTGAACATGGTGTGCCCGTTGGCAATATAGCGGGCGATGTTGACCACGTCGTCTCCAACCACCTGGTCCACGGGCCCGGCTCCCATCCCAAGAGTCACGGTCTCCACAAGTTTGACGAACAGAGGGAAGATACAAAGCATGAGCGTCACACCGAGCACATTGAACATGGTGTGAGCCCGGGCTGCCCGGTGGGCATTGATATTGTTGGAACCGATGGTGGCCAGCTCGGCTGTGATGGTGGTGCCGATGTTTTCCCCCAGCACCAGGGCCATGGCGCCGGGGAAGGTCAGCAGCCCCTGGCCGGCCAGGGTCATGGTCAGCCCGATGGTGGCCGAGGAAGACTGTACCATGATGGTCAGTGCGGCCCCGACGACCACGCACAGCAGCAGCCCGCCAACGGAACTGGGGTCGAACTTGGTAAAAAAGTCCAGAAAGGCCGGGTCGCTTTTGATGGGGGAAAGGCCGTGTTTCATGACCGTCATGCCGTAGAAGAGCATGCCGAAACCCAGGATGACTTCACCGATATAGCGAGTCTTTTTCTGCTGTGTGAAATACTTGAGCACCACCCCCAGGGCGATGGCGGGAAGAGCCAGGCTGGTGAGTTTGAAGGCAATCAGTTGGGCGGTGACGGTGGTGCCGATGTTGGCGCCCAGAATCATGCCCACGGCCTGCTGCAGGGTCATCAGGCCGGCGGTTACGAAACCGATCAGCATGACCGTGGTGGCGGAAGAGGACTGCACCATGGCCGTGACCACTGTGCCGGTCAAACAGCCGATCACCCGGTTCGAGGACACCGCACTCAAAATAGCCTTGATCCGTTTTCCGGCGGTCATCTGAAGGCCTTCGGTCATCATCTTCATGCCGAGGATAAACATGCCCAACCCGCCGAAAGTGGTGAGTAACACCTTGACCATCGCATGCTCCAATCGCGGCCGCCCCGGAAAAAGCCGCCGGCTGTTTCTTTCCCGCTCACGCGGGAAGCGGTAACCCGCTGTTAATGCGTATTAATTTATTTTTCAAATAGTTAATCTACGCGAAATGTTGGCCTGTTCTTACCATATACTCACTTGATGTCAAGCCTTGCGCGCCATGGAATTATGTATAAAAACTGATACTGCCTGGTAACGATTCAAATCCGGTATCCGATGGCATAATAACCCACATCCTCCGGATGGACATTCTCCTCGGAGATTGCCTTGTCCCGAACCGATATGCCGGCCCGATGAACCGATTCCGGGTCACCGGACACCAGCGGATGCCAGGGGGCCAGATCCTTGCCTTCGGCCAATCGCCGGTAGGTACAAGTTTTTGGAAGCCATCGCAATTTTGGAATCTGCTGCGGGGTCAGAACGAGACATTCGGGCACCAGGATGGTTCGATGGTCGTAGTCGGTGCATTGGCACGTCCGGGTATCCAACAGGTAACAGGAGACCCAGGTATACGTGACTTTACCGGTTTTGCCATCTTGGAACTTTTGGAGACAGCATCGACCGCAGCCGTCGCACAACGCTTCCCACTGCCGGCGGGTCATCTGTGCCAAGGATAGCGTTTTCCAGAAGGGTTGGGCAACGGGCGTTTCTTTTGGGTTATTTTCCATTCGCATTCGATTCTTTTTTGAACTTCCTGCCGGCGATATAACGGTCCCGCTGGGATCTTCCGATTAGGGCCGCAAAGGAAAGCGGGGTCAGCGTTTTGCGTTTCCAGGCTGTTCGCAGCAAAGCGACGGCCATGTTGGCAGGCACCGGGGACTGTTTTTCGCGGGGTTTGCGCTCCAACTTCAGGGCTCCGGCAGGACAGGTGGAGACACACAACCCGCAGCCAATGCAGCGCCGACCATCCAGCCGAACCCGGTTTCCCACCAAGCTGAGGGCGGCCATCTGACAGCGCTGGACACAGATCCCGCAGCCGGTGCATGCAGCGGCATCCAGTTGTACCGAGAAGGCGGCGGCCATCAGTTCGGCAGGCCTGGGATAGGTTTTCACGGTACGCAGCACCCCGCAGCAGCAGCCGCAACAGCAACAGATCCAGGCGGGATCACGGCTGTTGCTGGGTTGCAGGACCAGTCCGGCCCGGTCGGCCGTTTCAAGAAGGTCCAGGACGGTCTGTCGGTCCACCGGACGACCGATACCGGCTTGGATGAAATAGCTGCCAGCATCGCCAAAGGAAATACAGGTCTCCAGAGGACGGTCGCACCCTTGGCCGGCCAAGCGCCGCTCCTGGCGGCAGATGCAGGGGGCGACGACAAAATGCTCTTTCTTTTCAATTAATCGGGCGGCGGCCTCATGGGGCAGGATTGGCAATTGCGGGTCGATGCTGCGATTCACCGGGATGGTGCGCATCTGCGGCGCCCGCTGCCACGCTTTTGCATTAAAGAGGACCGGGATATAGGCCTCCATTTCGGCCACGAGTTCCGGATCCAGTCGATTGACCTGAAATTCCCAGATCCCCACCACAAACTGGGACGCCATGTAGCAGTCGGGTTTTCCCAGGCCGCTGTTTTTGAGAAGCAATCCCTTGCGCCACATGGCCTCAAGTATCGCTACTGCGGTATCGCTGTCCAGCCCGCACCGATAGGCGATCACATGAGCCGCTTCGGGGATCAGGGTCAATCGACAGGCCACCCTGGCCTCGGATTCGGTAAAGAGCCGTTTGAGGATGCGAAGCTCCACGCCGTCCGGGGTGGCCGGAAAGCCTCCGGGAAGCCTGTCCAGATGGCTGGCCAGCTCATGATATACCGTGTGCGCCATGCTTCGTTTTTTTTTACCCTACATCAAGTGCGCGTTGATGAACAGATGACAGACGATACTGGCCGCATACCCTAAAATAATGATCGGCGTCCATTTCAAATGGGTACCGAAGGTGTAGGTTCCCCGGGCCGTTCCCATCAGGGCCACGCCTGCCGCAGAACCGATCGAGAGCATGCTGCCACCCACCCCGGCCGTCAGGGTCACCAGCAGCCATTGGCCGTGGGACATGGCCGGGTCCATGGTGAGAACGGCAAACATCACCGGGATGTTGTCCACGATGGCCGAGAGGAATCCCACGATGACATTGGCCCAGGTGGCTCCCAAATCGTGGTACATATACTGGGAGATGGCGCCCAAGTAGCCGAACTGCGCCAGGCCGCCCACGCACAGAATGACCCCGTAAAAGAAGAGCAAGGTGTCCCATTCGGCCCGGGCGATCTTTTTCATCAAGTCGAAATGCTTGGCGGCCGCTTTTTTTTCGGTGAAATCCTCAAGCACCTCTACGGCACCCAGCACATTGCCGCTCTCATCTTTTACAGGTGCGCCGGTAAACGAGACCCATCGCCCCGAGTCTCCCAGGGTGGACACAAACCGCGAGGCTTCGTAGGCGCCGCTGATGTATTCGTTGCGAGTGAAGTTGCCCTCGTACTGCCGGTCGATCATTTTTTCAGGCATGTAGTTGAGCACCAGATCGGCCATTACCGGTTGCTGATCCTCATAAAACGGCTTCCACTGGTCACGGGTGCCCACCATCTCCCGGGCATTGCGGCCGGTAAAGCGCTCGCAGGCCTTGTTCCAGTGGGTAATGGTATGATCGATATCAATGGCAAAGGCCGGCAGATCGATCTTTTCGATAATCTGGGACAAATCCAACTTGCTTTTGGTAATTGTGGTAATCGGGTAGAGCGATTCGGCGCCCCGGGCACCCAGAATGTAATCGTAGCGTTCGGCGCGGCCTTCGTGCATTTTGATGTGGTAGGAAAGCGGTCCCAGAAAGCCCAGGCCCAGCATCATGCCGGCCACTGGCGGCAGATGCAGAAAATTGTGAAAACAGACCGCTGTAGCAATGGTCATCAGAAAAAAGGCCATGATGGCCTTGGCGCCGTATTTCATCTGTATGGATTCATCCAGGGTTTTGGGTGTCGCCTTTTCGATTGCCAGGCTCATAACCACCGCCGGAACCATCCAGTTCACCAAAGAGGGGATAAAAATTCGGAAAAATTCGGAAAACTGCACCTTGGCTTTCTGCCAGACCATGAGGGTGGTGATGTCGCCGAAAGGAGAAAAGGCACCCCCGGCGTTGGCGGCGACCACCACGTTGATGCAGGCCAGCGCCACGAATTTCTTATTGTCTCCGCCCACGGCCATGACCACGGCACCCATCAGCAACGCGGTGGTCAGGTTGTCGGCAATCGGGGAAATAAAGAAGGCCAGCAGGCCGGTCACCCAGAAAATCATCCGCAGCGAAAACCCCCTAGATACCAGGTAGGCCCGCAGCGCCTGAAACACGTTCCGTTCTTCCATGGCGTTGATATAGGTCATGGCGGCCAGTAAAAAAAGGAACAGTTCGGCATATTCCAGCAGACTGTGCTTGATGGCCTCGTGGGCCGTATGGGTATCGCCGATGCGAATATAGGCAACTGACAATAGCACCCAGATAATCCCGGCAGCCAGCAGCACCGGTTTGCTCTTGCGCAGGTGGATGTTATTTTCCAGAGGCACCAGCGAATAGGCCAGTACAAAAACAATGATGCCCAGGTAACCGTAAATCGTTCCAGTTAAATGGCTTTCTGCCGCCGCCGCGGGTCCTCCGCCGGCCCAGGCCAGCACGGGCGTCAACAACAGTAGTAAAAACCAACCGATTCGCTTCATGTCAACCTCGTAACTATTTTTAATTAAATACAATCGAAACAAAAGTCGCCAGGCTTTCAAATCGGCAGAACTGCGACCCGCTTGAAAACCGTCTCACAATCGTTATCCGTTAACCGGCTGAAAACTTGAGCCTGTTCATAGGCCAGGAAATCAACAAAAAAGGGCTACATATAAGTTATTGTTCTGGATATGACAACACTTTTCCGCAGGCATAACAAAAACCCGGGCCTGCCTGTCGTTGGCGGGTCCGGGTCTTGATGATCGATGGGATCGGGGGTGTCGAACGTCAGGCCAAACGACGAAATCCAGACTTGGCCTGCATCTTGAATTTTTCCTGGAACTTGAGCACCTTCTTGATGTAGTGCCGGGTCGCCTTGAAAGGAGGCACGCCCTCATAGTTGCGGACGTGCCGGGAGCCGGCATTATATGCGGCCAGGGCCAACTGCACATCGCCGTCGAAGCGGTCCAGCAACAATCTGAAATATCGCACGCCGCCATCGATATTTTCCTTGGGATCGTAAATATTGCGCACACCGAGGGCTTTGGCCGTCGACGGCATCAACTGCATCAATCCCCGGGCGCCTTTTTTCGACTTCGCCCTGGGATTGAACCCGGATTCCGCAAAAATAATGGCCCGTACCAGGTTGGGGTCCACTTCGTACCGCCCGGATACCTGCATGATAATCCCTTGAAAAGGAACGGTTTTCTCCGGCACTGCGCTATCCGCAGCCGATGATATCATGGCAACTGTTGCAGCTTTCCCGGGTGCCGAACCGATATCGGGCATCGCCAGTGCCGGATCACACCCGAAAGCGCCCGCACGGGAGGCAACCGCTGCCGGTTCAGGCAGAGGCACTAGAGATGACGGCGGCTGCGGCAGGATCAACTCGGGCAAGGGCGAGGTTGCCACCAAGGCTGCCGGTTTGCCTGCTGTGCAGGCAACCGCCAGCAAAACGGTGCAGGCGGCCACGGTTACCGAAAAAACGACTGCATCCTTTATCAAGGATACTTTTTTGAAAAAATATACATTTAAAGACATAAGGCGGCACATCATTAAAAGTTAAACACAAGAGGCGGCAATTCGCACCCACATTTACGGCAGCCTTAAAGCAAAAAGAATACCGCATTTGAAACGATACGTTTAATTAACCCTAAATAACAAAAGGTTATACCATTTTTAAAACGATTAATTTTTTTAAATGGGAAAAGCGGTCACCAAAAACAATGGCATTAAGACCACATTGAGAAGTATATTTCCTAAATTCCCAAATAGGCCTTTTTCACGTCCTCGTTGACCAGCAGACTTTCGGCGGCATCGGAAAGGGAAATCCGGCCGTTTTCCATTACGTAACCTCGATGGGCGACTTTCAGGGCCAAATTGGCATTCTGTTCCACAAGAAAAATGGTGGTGTTGTTTTCGCTGTTAATCTTACGAATGATCTCGAATATCTGCTTTACGACCAGCGGCGCCAGGCCCAGGGAGGGCTCGTCCATCAGAAGCAGCCGCGGGCGGGCCATCAGCGCCCTGGAAATGGCCAGCATCTGCTGCTCGCCGCCGCTCAGGGTGCCGCCGGCCTGGTTGCGCCGTTCGGCCAGAATGGGGAAAAGCTCGAAGACATAGTCGAGGTCCGACTTGACACCGTCCTTGTCTTCCCTCAAAAAGGCGCCCATATCCAGATTTTCCAATACGGACAGATAAGGAAAAATTCGACGGCCTTCCGGAACCTGGCTGATGCCCAAAGAGACGATCTTGTCCGGGTTCATACGGGCAATGGACTTTCCCATGAACCGCACCTCTCCCGAACGCGGCGGGACAATGCCGGAGATAGACATCAAGGTAGTGGTCTTGCCGGCGCCATTGGCACCGATCAGGGTGATGATTTCCCCTTCTTTGACCTCCAGACTGACCCCCTTTAGTGCCTGAATATTTCCGTAATAGGTATGGATATCAACGAGGCTAAGCATCGATTTCTTCTCCCAGGTAGGCTTTGATAACGGCTGGATTTTTTCGGATCTCAACAGGTGTGCCCTGGGCGATCTTTTTTCCGTAGTCCATGACAAAAATCCGGTCCGACAGGCTCATGACCAGCTTCATGTCGTGTTCGATGAGCAGGATCGAAATCCCCTCCGTTTCGCGGATTTTCAAAATCAGTTCATCCAGTTGGTGCGTCTCTTGAGGGTTCATTCCCGCGGCCGGCTCGTCCAGCAGCAGCATGAAGGGATCGGTGGCCATGGCGCGGGCGATTTCCAGACGCCGCTGGGCGCCGTAAGGCAAATTCTTGGCAAACTCGTTGACGTACTTTTCCAGTCCGATTTTCTTGAGGATCGCATAGCTTTTCTGAACCACCGCCTCCTCTTCCCGGCGCGTGGAGATCCCCCGCAGCACCGCCCCAAGGATGCCGGATTTCATGCGGCAATGGCAGCCGATCATCACATTTTCCAGCACGGTCATATTCTGAAAAAGACGGATGTTCTGAAAGGTCCTGGCCAGCCCACGTTCCGTTACCAGGTTGGGTTTGAGGCCATTGATGCGTTCGGTTTTTCCATCTTTTGCGGCAGTGATCAGGATATCTCCGGCACTGGGCTTGTAAATCCCGGTAATGCAATTGAAAAATGTCGTCTTGCCCGCACCGTTGGGGCCGATCAAAGCCACGATTTCACCCTGGCGGACATCCAGATCGATCTTGTCCAGTGCCCGCA
This sequence comes from Desulfosarcina widdelii, assembly GCF_009688965.1. Taxonomy (GTDB): domain Bacteria; phylum Desulfobacterota; class Desulfobacteria; order Desulfobacterales; family Desulfosarcinaceae; genus Desulfosarcina; species Desulfosarcina widdelii. Next base: position 4,180,548 of record NZ_AP021875.1, read on the forward strand.
GGCCGCCGAAATCCATTGTCAGTTGTTTTACGTCGAGTATCGGTTCCATATGCCTGTCTATTCTGTCGGGCTCAACAATGCCCCTTCAGGTTCAATCTCTCTGTATTGATATGTCCGCCTTGTCGTTTCCACGATGCCTCCGGGCCGGAACACCATCATCACCACCAGAACGGCACCGTATACCAGAATGCGGTATTCCGAAAGAAAACGCAGGTATTCGGGCAAAAGGACAAGAATGAAGGCGCCGACGATGACCCCGACGATGGACCCCATTCCACCCAGCACCACCACACAGAGGATGTTGATGGATTCCCACAGGGTGAAACTGGCCGGGTTGATGAAGGTGGTTTTGGCGGCGAACACTACCCCGGCGAATCCGGCCCATGTGGCTCCCAGGGCGAAGGCCATGAGTTTGGTCTTGCGCTTGTCGATGCCCATGGCCTGGCAGGCCACCTCGTCCTCGCGCAGGGCGATCCAGGCCCTTCCGATCCGAGAATTCTGCAACCGGTTGACGACGAAGATGGTAAACAGGCTCAAGCCGATCATGAGGAAATAGATGTAAATCGTGGCCTGTTCGATATTCATCTCCATGCCGAAGAATCCCGGTCGCGGAATATTGGCGATACCGCTGGGACCGAAAGAGAACTCATTCCAGTTTTCCATGATCAGGCGGATGATTTCGCCGAATCCCAGGGTAACGATGGCCAGGTAATCTCCCCGCAGCCGCAGCACGGGAAAGCCCAGAATGATGCCGAACATGGCCGCCAGCCCGGCACCGATGGCCAATACGGTCCAGAAGCCGAGCCCGAAATGGTAGTTGAGCAGGGCGTAAGAGTAGGCACCGACGCAGTAAAAAGCGGCATATCCCAAGTCCAGCAGCCCGGCGACGCCGACCACGATGTTGAGTCCCAGCCCCAGCAGGATATATATCATGGCCGTGATCATGATGTTGGTCTGGTAGATGGAAAAAACAAAGGGAAACGCCAGGGCTACACTGCAGATGACGATCAGGGCAGGCATGGTGAACCGACGGTCTTTGAGCAGCCGCTGGCTCAGGGTAACCCGGTCTATGCCGCTCTCAGATTTTTGGACGCCCTCTTCCTTGCGGCGGATCATGTACCGCCAGAGGGCACTGAGCAAAAAACTGCCCAGGCCGACGAGCAACAGATTGGCCCAGCGCCACTCGACAATGTTTTCGACCGTATTGACCCGAATAACCATGATGGGAAAGGTCAAAAACATGAACCACAGCGAGGCCAGGAAAGATTTTTTCAATTCGTTTGAAAGCATGGCGGTTACTGTTTCATTCTAAAATTCATATTTGAGAAGTTCGCCATAAGGCCGATCAGACCTTCTCCGTGGTCGAACGGCCCAGAATGCCGGCCGGCCGGAAGATCAGAATCAATACCAAAAAAACGAAGGCGAAGACATCCTCGTAATCGCTGGAAATGTATCCGGTGAAAAAAGACTCGGTCCAGCCAAGCACCAGCGAGCCCAGCACCGCTCCGGGAATGGAGCCGATGCCACCCAGCACCGCCGCCACAAAGGCTTTGATGCCCGCGATGAAACCGATGTAGAAATTGATTTGGCCGATGTGCGAGGCGATCAGCACCCCGCCGATGGCCGCGGTGGCCGAACCGATGATAAAGGTCATCGATATCACCCGGTTGACATCCACCCCCACCAGCATGGCCATCTCGCGATCCTGGGCCGTGGCCCGCATGGCCTTGCCGATCTTAGAGAACTTGATCAGAAAAGTCAGCAGGATCATGACGATGGTGGTGGTAATCAAAATCACAAGCTCCGGCGATCCGATGATGTGGGCCACGGGCTCCATAAAGGCAAAGTCGGGGATCAGCGCCGGGAAAGGCATAAAATCCGAGGTCTGGGCCAGAAGCACGTAGTTCTGCAGAAACAGCGACATGCCGATGGCGCTGATCAGCGCCGACAGGCGCGGGGCCTTGCGAAGCGGCTTGTAGGCAATTTTCTCCATGGTGTAGCCGTAGGCCGAGGAGTAGATTACCGCCGCCAGCGCAGCGATAAGCAAAATGGCGATCTGGTTCCATCCCAGCAAGGTAAGTACGCCGACCACGATCAGTGCGGTAAAGGCGCCGATCATGTAGATCTCGCCGTGCGCAAAGTTGATCAGCTCCACGATGCCATAAACCATGGTGTAACCCAGAGCGATCAGGGCGTAAATGCTTCCCCGGGTGAGCCCGCCCAGAAAAAGTTCGAAAAAGTATTCCATAATAGTTAACCGTCGTCAGGTAACCCATAAAAATTCAGGGGGTCAGACACCATCCGTCTGCCCCCTGAATCGTTGGTTCAAAACAACCCTTACTTCAATTCTACGTATACACCCTTTTGGACCTGATACATGGAAAATCCCACGCCGATGGCATCGCCTCGATCATCGAATCGAATTTTACCCAAGGGCGTTTCAACGTCCTTGGTCCGCAGCGCGTTGGTGACTGCCGCGTAATCCGTGCTGCCGGCTTGTTCGATGGCGTTCAGCAGGGCAATGGCGGCCGAGTAGGCGTTCAGGTAGAACGCACCCGGATCGGCGCCGTAGGTTTTCTTATGGGCTTCATTGGCGGCGATGGCCATGGGGTTTTGGGAGACATCCTTGGGACCGGTGGCATAGACGCCTTCCGCGTATTTCTGAGCGACTTTGATAAAGGTGTCGTCCTTCACGCCATCGTCGGAAATAAAAATGGTGTCCATTCTCTTTTTACGCATCTGGGTTACGATTTTCGAGGCTTCCGGATGGTAGCCGCCGAAAATCACGGCCTCGGCCTTGCTTCTTTTAATCTTCTGAACGACGGCACTGTAGTCCACGGCACCGGGGGTAATGCCTTCGTACAGAACCACTTCTGCCCGCGGATCCTTTTCGAGAAAGGCCTTGGCGAACTCGGCCAGGCCCTTGCCGTAATCGCCTTTGTCATGCAGAACGGCAATTTTTTTCAATTTCAAAACGTCCAGGGCAAAGTCTACTTCCAGACGCGCCTGGGCATCGTCGGATGCGATGGTACGGAAAAAGTTGGGATAGTCGCCGCTCTGGGTCAGCGCGGGGTTGGTTGCCGAGGGGGACATGACCGGAATATTGGAGTCTTTATAGATTCCCAAGGCCGCTTTGGTCGCACCTGAGCAGATGTGCCCCAATACGACATGCACCCCTTCGGATACCAGTTTGGTGGCTGTATTGGTGGCCACTTCCGGCTTGCAAACGTCGTCCTCCACCAACAGTTCCACCTGTTTGCCGAGCACGCCGCCCTTGGCATTGATATCTTTGACCACCAGTTCGGCGGCCTTGATGGTCGGGATGCCGTAAGAGGCCAGGTCACCGCTGTGAGGGCCGGCAACACCGAGTTTGATGGTGTCGGCCGCAATGGCGGTACCAGTGGCGAGCATGAAAACACCGACAACTGCGACAACAAGGAATTTACCTAAACGATTTTTCATCATGCCTCTCCTTCAATTGTGTTTTGGTGAATGATCCCCTCCAAAGAAAACGTTCTTTTTATAGCCTTCTCATGGGTCAGTCAAGCATTGACCCCCATACAATATGCGAAAACACCCCCCATTGCGTCCAAGCATCGGCAAGGATCCATTGGTATCAAATGGTTATGCCATCGCTTGATAATTCTATGAAAAATGCCTGTCTGGTGTCATCCCCGGGGGGGCGGGGATCCGGCCGCTCCATGCATTGTAGGCGGCGCTGAAGTGTTTTTGTTGAATCCAATTCATTTTTTTACACAACAAAAACAAATATATGTTCTCCGATGGGACGATGTCAACAGCATTCCATCCCGACCTGCGTATGCCCACCCCTGACCGTTGAAACTTGCTCTGGCAATCAAACCCATGTATGAGAGAATCATGAAAAAGCAAATCGGCCTGGTCATTAAAGATGAGGACAACGCCCGGCAGCAGGCGGATCGGTTCGAGCAGTGGCTGACCGACAGAGGCGTGGGTGTCATCCGAAAAGAGAGCCGCCTTCCCAAAGAAGGATCGGGGAACGATTCACCGCCCTCACCTGAAGTGGCGCTGTTGTGTGTATTCGTTCTGGGCGGGGATGGCACTTTTTTGAGCGCCGTCCGCTGGATCGGCGATCGGCAGGTTCCCATCATCGGTGTAAAATTCGGTGAGGTCGGCTTTCTGGCGGAAACGACCGAGGACCGCCTTTACGCTGTGGCCGAAACAATCCTGGACAAGCCCTTTGCCACCCGACCGCAAATGCGGCTTCAGGTGGCGGTGCTGCGCGAAGGCGTTGAGATTGCCAGGGAATCGGCCTTCAACGATGTTGTCATCAACAAGGGGGCCCTGGCTCGCCTGGCTCGCATCCGTACCCACATCGACGACCAATTTCTCACCGACTACCGTGCCGACGGCCTCATCGTGGCCACCCCCACCGGTTCGACGGCCTACTCCCTGGCCGCCGGCGGACCCATCATCCATCCAAGCGTTCCGGGGATTCTCATCACGCCGATCTGCCCCTTTACCTTGACCAATCGGCCGCTGATCGTTCCCGATGCCGCCACGATCAAGATCCAGTTGGCCGAAGACACCTCGGACATCATGCTTACCTGTGACGGTCAGGTAGGGTTGAAAATCGACGAAAGGGACACGATCATCATTGCCCAAAGCCCTACACCAGTGCAGATGATCACCCTTCCCGGGCAGAACTATTTCGATGTTCTCAAAGCCAAACTCAAGTGGAGCGGCAGCCGCGTATAGTCGAGGATCGTGTATGGAAGTGCGAGTCGGCTGTTAAAAACGCAGAAACTGCCGGTCTTGTAAAAAGGTACATGGTTTTCAGCACCACTGGGTAGGGGCGAAAAATTTTTCGCCCCCACGATCTATATGAATAGCGGCAACGCTTGCACCAGCCAGGTAATAACAGGTATCGTGACTTTTTAGCAAAACAATCAAAGTCTACATCAGCCCCCTCTCCTGGGCGATATTCATATAAGTTTCAAAGACACTTTTCGGCGGAGTATAACGATCCTCCTCGGCTTTCTGTTTCAGCATCATGGCTTCGGTAGGGCAGTCGGTGACGCACAGCCCGCATCCGATGCAGCGGTCCAGCTCGACACGGGCGACCTCGTTCACCGTAATGGCATCCATCTGGCAGCGATCCACGCAAGCCTCGCAGCCGATGCAGGCTTCTTCGTCCACTTCGGCGTAGTAGTTCGTATGGACTACCCGAGCCGGCTTGTCTATTTTTTTCAGGTTCTTAAGCACCCCACAACAGCAACCACAACACATGCAGATATTCAATGATTTCTGCTGGTTGCCCGGCTGAAGCACCAGTCCGGCCTCGACGCCCTTTTTGAGAATCGCCAACGCCTCGGCCTTGTCGATCTCGCGCCCCAGTCCGTTTTGCTCGTAATAATATGCGCCGGCACCAAAAGATAGGCAGACCTCTTTGGGTTTGTCGCAACCCTTGCCGATCATTTTCTGCTCCTTGCGACAGATGCAGTCCGACACCACGATCTTAGACTGCTTGTTGATGATCTCCTCGGCGGCCTCAAAAGGCATGATCGCCATCTCGGCCGATACGCTCTTGGCCACCGGAACAACGCGCAACTGCTGGGTTTTGGTGGCCAGCAATCCTTTCTTCAGCAGGGTAGGCATGTATTCGTTGACATCCCGGATCAGGTCTTCATCCAGATCGTTGAGGTGGTATTCCCAGATACCAATAACAAACTGGGCCGCGCTGTATAAAAGAATCTCGCCCCTGGAGACCCGGAAAACCAGGCCCTTTTTGGCCATGTCGGCCAGCCTGTCGGCCAGGATGGTCTCATCCATCCCGGTGCGCTGGGCAATACCCGCCACCGGTTCAGGCATCATGGTCAGCAGGGTGGCCACTTCGGCCTCTTCCGGCGAAAAGAGCCGTTTTAGGATGCGCATTTCGACGCCCGATTCCGTCCGCGGGAAACCTGCGGGCAAATTGTCCAGATGCCGGGCCAGTTTTTCGTAGAGATCGGTCATGGAGTTCTCCTTGTGGTGTTTATATACCGTCCGGTATATTTTCGTGATGGGAGCATATTTCCTGAATCATCGCCTCCGCCGTGTCGATGGCATTAAGCATATAGGATGTTTCGCCGGTGACCTTGGCCAGCACGCTGCCGCCCTCGATCAGGGAAATGAGGATTTCGGCGGTATCGCGGACCTTAACGTCCGAGCGGAACATGCCTTCGGACTGACCCTTTTCGATCAAAGATACGATGCTCTGCTTCCATCTGGCCAGCACGCCCGTGGCCATTTTGCGCAGCACGGCATGGGTGTCGTCGGCTTCCACGCCGGTATTGAGGATGGGGCAGCCGCCGTAGGAAATGATCATGGGATAGATCTTAAGGAATCCCCGGGGGTAGGCCAGCAGTTTGTCCAGGGTTGAATCGGCGGCTTTCAGTTCCTTGGAAAAGAAATCGAAGATCAAATCGATGTTGTGCTGGAAGGCGTGCACGGCCACATCGTTCTTGTCCTTGAAGTTGCCGTAGATGCTTCCCTTGGTCAGGCCCGTAGCGGCGGTCAGGTCGGACATGGAAGTGCCGGCATACCCTTTTTTGTTGAAAATGGGGGCTGCGGTTTCGATGATGAACTGCCGGGTTTTCTCGGATCGTGGAGTAACGATTGATTTCATGAAGAGACAAATATACCACTCGGTATATTTTGTCAAACTTTAGCTGTGCGATTACGAATAGAAAGTAATCTTCTTGCGCTATAAACCCTGCTTTAAGGGTGTAGATTTCGACCCAGGACAAGGCCGCAGCGAGGTTGAAACCGCAGGCATAGTGGAACTACGTTGAGGATTTCGGCCGAGCACGCTCAGTGAAAAAAGGAAATCCATCTCAGTGTCCATCCAGAAATCGGCAAATTTGTTCGAGATCAAGGCTTGCGAGAAATTTACCCGCAGGCATATGGTTGATATTCTGAGGAGTATATTTTGAGCGTATCGCAGATATCGGGCAAATTTGCCATTTCTGGATGACACTAGGGATAGCTGCTGCCATCCCAACAGTGCGTGCACAACTTCCCCTTGGGCAACCCGATGGCCGCAATCAGATCATCCAGGTCCTGGTATTTCAACGATGTCAGATGAAGCTGCTCGCGAATGCGATCGATCATGGCCAAATTTTTTTCCGAACCGTGGCGGGCGTATTCATCAAGGTCGCGATCCTCGACCCCCTCCAGATCCGCAATCGCCTTGCGGCCCGCCAGATCCAATGTAGATCGGGAAGTGGAGAAATTGAGAAATTCGCAAGGATGGATCAGGCAGGGGCAGGCCGGCCGCATGTGCACCTCTTTCGCTCCGTATTGGAACAGGATCTGGACGTTGTCGCGCAGTTGGGTACCGCGTACGATGGAGTCTTCACAAAAAAGGATACGCTGTCCGTCGATGATCTGGCGGACGGGAATGAGCTTCATCCGTGCCACCAGATCACGCATGGACTGGTTCTGGGGCATAAAGCTGCGCGGCCAGGTGGGGGTGTATTTGACGAAAGGCCGACGATAGGGAAGTCGGCGCCGATTGGCGTAGCCGATGCCGTGGCCGATGCCCGAGTCGGGAATCCCCCCCACGAAATCCACTGGAATATCGTCGTTTTCGGCCAGGGCCGCACCGCAGCGGTTGCGCACCTCTTCAACGTTGATGCCCTCGTACTCCGACGCCGGATAACCATAGTAAACCCACAAAAAGGCGCAAACCTGCATGTCCTCTCCAGGGACCGCCTTCTGCTCCCATCCATCAGGGGAGATTTGAACCACCTCGCCGGGTCCCAGGCAATGGTCTACCTCGTAACCCAGATTGGGGAAAGCGCTGGTCTCCGAACTGACGGCATAGGCGCCCTCGCGACATCCGATGGTCAGCGGGGTGCGTCCCAGCCGGTCGCGGGCGGCAAACAGCCCCCGATCGGTAAGCAGCAGCATGGTGCAGGAGCCCTGGATGGCGGCTTGGGCGTTCTTGATTCCGTCCACGAGATTATCGGCTTCGCAAATCAGCATAGCCACCACTTCGGTGGGGTGGACCTGCCCGGCGGCGGTGTCTGAAAAAAAACTTTTACGGGCAAAGGCGCGCCGGACGAGATCCTCCTGGTTGTTGATTTTCCCAACGGTGACGATGCCGAAAGTGCCCAGGTGAGCGCCTACGATGAGGGGCTGCGGGTCGGTGTCGCTGATGACGCCGATCCCCAATCCGCCGTCGAAGCGGTTCAAATCCGGTTCGAATTTTGTGCGGAAATAGCTGTTTTCGATATTGTGAATGGCCCGCTGAATCTTCGTGCCGTTGCGCACGGCCATACCACCGCGGCGGGTGCCCAAATGGGAATGGTAATCCGTGCCGTAAAAAAGATCCGAAACGCAATCCGATGCCGAGGCAACGCCAAACACTCCTCCCATGCGATTCCCTTTCCGTTGGCAGCGGCTTTTTGCCTTGCCGCGAATTGGTTGCTTTTTTGAAACGAACCCGTCTGTTTTCCAAACAGGCATGGAACAAGATGGATTAATATGACTTACTATTTTGAGGTAATTGAAGTCGGACTGAAAAACAATAGGCAATCTATCAGACGAATCTAACCTTGCCATTGGCTTTGTTACCGAAGGCGCCCCATTTCTGCATGACAAACACAGCGATGAAAGCGGCCAACCCCAATCCGTCGGCCCAATATTCGGGCCAGAAAAATCCGGCGGCGGCGACCCAGAACAGGATGGTCTCCAACCAGGTGGTCCGGCGGATGAAGAAACGTTCGAGGGCCGAGGCAAATGCGATCAGCCCCAGCAGGGTGGTGATCATGGTCAGGCCCACCTGCCAGTGAAGCAGTTCGTAGCCGTCCCCCATGCCCAGCATGGGGCGATAGGCCATGATGATGGGAATGATATACAGCCCCTTGGCCAGCTTCCAGGAGGTAAACGCCGTGCGCATGGGATTGGCGCCGGCCACGCCGGCACCGGCAAAGCTGGCCAGACTGACCGGCGGCGTTACGTTGGCGTCCTGCGAATACCAGAAAACGATCATGTGGCTGACCATCATGGGTACGCCCATGTCCAGCAGAGCCGGACCGGCCAGGGTGGCCAGAACGATATAGCTGGCTGTCACCGGCAGCCCCATGCCCAGCACCAGGGAGGCCGCACCGATAAGCAGGATGGCCAGGGCTTTGATGCCGTAGCTCAGCTCCAGCACCAGACTGGAGAATTTCAGCCCCATGCCGGTAAGGGTCACCATGCCCACGATGATTCCGGCGGCGGCACAGGCCACCGATACCATGATGGCATTTTTGGCCCCTTTCTCAAGGGCGGACAGGATGCTTTTGGCTTCCCCGCCGGCAAACACTGCTGCCGACTGTCGCGGCCGACTGCCCGGCGCCGCTGGAAGACGCCATCTGATCGTATTGGCCGCCAAACTGGCAGCCACCGTGCTGACCACGGCTACGAAACCGGCCATCATGGGCGAATAGTTGTTGACGAGCACATAAATCAGAATCGCCACGGGAATGATGAAATGCAGTCCTTCGCGCACCACCTGGGCCACTTTGGGCAGGCTTTCCTTGGGCTGGCCTTCCAGACCGAACTTCTTGGCCTCGTAATGGACGAAAAAAAGAACGGTCACATAATACAAAAGGGCCGGTACCAGGGCGACCTTGATGATGGTCAGATAGCTGGTGTTGGTGAATTCGGCCATTAAAAAAGCACCGGCCCCCATGATGGGCGGCATAAGCTGCCCGCCGGTGGAGGCGGCTGCCTCGATGGCCCCGGCCACGTGAGGCCGGTAACCGACCTTTTTCATCATGGGAATGGTAAAGGACCCCGTGGCCACCACATTGCCCACCGCCGATCCGGATACCGAGCCCATGAATCCAGAGGCCACCACCGAGGTTTTGGCCGGGCCGCCGGAAAAACGGCCGGTAAGCGCGTAAGCCAGTTCGATGAAAAAGTTGCCCCCGCCCGTCGATTCCAGAAAGGCACCGAAAAGAACAAATACGAAAACAAAAGTGGCCGCCACACCGATGGGCAGGCCGAAGATCCCCTCGGTGGTCAGCCACAGGGTCGTTGCGATGCGTTCGACGGAGTAGCCTTTGTGGATGATCAATTCAGGCATCCAGGGGCCGAAATGGGCGTAAAGCATGGCCACCACGCAGATGCCGGTCATGATCACGCCGATGACGCGCCGGCAGGCCTCCAGGACCAGCAAGGTACCGATAATGCTCACCACCCGGTCGGCAGGCAGCCAATCCCCCTGGCGTTCGAAAATGGCGGTCAGGTTAAAGCAGATGTAGGCCGTGCAATAAATCGCAATCGCCACCAGCAGCCAGTCAAAGATCACCCATCCGTTCAAACGATCCTTGCGCGCCCATGCAAAGGGGGGCTTGAGCAGAAAAGTCAGCACCAAAATGGCCCCCAGATGGATGGATCGCTGGACTAGGGCTGTGAGTGGGGCGATTCCGGCGGTATAGAGCTGGTAGAGGCTAAGTCCGACGGCCACCACCATGACGATTCGGGCGGTGGCGGAAACGAGCATTGGGTGACTCCCGGGGGCGGGGGATAAATCGTTGTTGGACATAAGTACCTTTGTCGGTGATCATTGAATAATAAACGGTGAACAGTCGAGTCGGTTTTTTGCTCACGGTTCACCGGTCAAGGCCAACCATTTTCATTTTATGCATCAGCGTTAAACACGTTTCGATCCCTGATAACGTTGCAAATCCGATAAACTCAAAGAAATCGTTTGGCATGTCCTTTTCAGGACATAAACCCGTCTGCGCCGCAGGGGCGAAAAATTTTTCGCCCTTACCCTGCCTTGACCGTTCACCGTTCACTGACCCCCCGGCGTCGCTTCGTGGGGAACCCACCTCCGCCATTTTCGATACAGCCGGGACACCGGTTCGGCCGAAAACTGCACGGCCATATGCGGCGCCATGGCGCTCAAATTGGTGCGGGTGCCCCGCCAGATGACGGTGTGGTCCACACCGGGACTGCCGATGCGCAGGACGAAATCGCCGGTGGCCATGTGCATGCCTTCGATGACTTCATAGGGGCCCCGTCGCACCATGTGCCCCACGCCGGGCATCTTGCCCATGCCGGCGCCGAATTTCAGGTAGCGTTCCTCTTCAATGAAAATACGCCCCGACGCATCCAGGCTGTGGACCTCCCAGATCGGGGCGTTTTCCACGGAGTGATAATAATGAATGGTAAAGGTTTCGCCGACTTCCATAGGCAGCACCAGCAGCGGCGCGCCTCCCTGGACCGGCACAACGCGAAGCTCGAGCCCGCCGGGGAAAAACCAGGCGCCGGCAAGGATCGCAAGCGTTGCAATTCCGGCCGTGATGGAGACGACGGTCCTGATAATGCTACGGCCTCAGCTTGTCCGGCACAGCGATACCCTTTTCCTCCAGGTATTTGATAGTTCCCGGATGCAGGGGAATCGGTGAGTACTTGACTGCGTTTTCCGGCGTGGTGTAAGCCGCCGATGGATGAATCTTTTTCAGGTAGTCGTTATTCTCGAAAAGGGCCTTGGCCAGTTTGTAGACCATATCGGTGTCCAGCGATGCCTGGCAGATCATCACGTTCCAGACGCCGATGGTGGACACCGGCTGATCGATGCCGCGGTAAACGCCGCCAGCCAGCTCCACTCCCGAATAGGTCTTGTTGGCTGCCAGGATTTTCTCGGTCTGCTCGGGGGTAAATGCGATCATCTCAATTTCGTGGGTCGTGGCCAAGTCCAGAATGGAGCTGGTGCCGGGGCCCACCGACCAGATCCCAACATCGATGGTGCCGTCGCGCAAGGCGTTGGCGCTTTCGGTAAAGGAAAGCCGGCTGTCCTTGTAGCTGTCTTTGGCGATCCCCAGGGCAGAAAGAACCGCTTCGGCCATGAAGTTGGTGCCGCTTCCCGGGCTTCCGGTGCTGATGCTGCGGCCCTTTACCTGCTCGATGTCGGTGATTCCGGTTTTTTTCAGGGCAACGATCTGAAGCAGGTTCGGATACATGATGGCCATGGACAAAATGTTGTGTTTCTTGCCCTTGAACTTGCTCAGGCCCTGGTAGCCGGCCACGGCCACATCACCCATGACCTCGCCGATGACCGTTTCACCCTTGTGGGCCAGCTTGACGTTTTCGACACTGGCGCCGGTAACCTCGGCCACCGCCTTGACCCCTTTGACGTGCTTGGACCAAATTTCGGCCACACCGCCGCCATAGGGATAGTAAATGCCGCCGGTGCCGCCGGTGCCGATGCCGATGAAAGTGGTTCTGGCCAGGGCCGGCGAAGCCATCAGGCCGGCAACGAAAACCAACAGTACGATAATGCTGACGCGTTTCATGTCAGAGACCTCCTGATTAATTTCGAATCCTATTGGCTCATGGTTTTAACCAGCACTGTGACCGATCCCGGGCCGCAGTCCATGCCTTTAACCGGGTAAACGAAAGAAGCCGTTTCTCCGGGTTTCACCAGGCCTTCTTTGGTTTTGCGGGGAATCAGACCACCGACGGCTTTGCCGTTGTCCAGGAAAATGTTCACCCGGTACCGCTGAGGCTGGTCGCTGATATTCTTGACGGTTACGTTGAAATGCAGGGTGTCGCTGCCCTCCCACTTTTTGAGAACGCATGAGAAATCCGTCAATTCGGCTTCTGGTGCGATGGATTTTTCGATCTTGCTGTCGGCCGCGCAGGGAAACACCTCTCCAGGTTTGGGTTTTGGGCCGGCACAACCCAAGCATACCAGGCATGCCAAAACCGTCACGATCCCCACCCCCCTTGCCACATGCTGAAATCGCCTCATGGTTCGCTCCTCCTTGAAGGTATCGGGTAATAATAAAACTGTATTTTCAATGCCCCTGCGGGCATATTGCATGATGCCGGCAACTGAGAATTCCGGGAAAGAAAGGTTAATGCCCGTCGTGCAGTGGAAGCGGCAGCTTACGTGCATGAACAGTGTTCAGAAAAAAACACAGACAATATTTTTTGTCAACATTAACAATAACCGTAAAGGTATTAATCGAGACAGATTGGAACCTGATCCGCGGCATTGAAAAAGACTTGACAAGCATGAATCGAATCGTTTATTAGCAAATTCAATAAGAGTTATAATCTTCTAACAATGAAAGAAGAAAAATGACACCAGCACTCCGCAAAAACATGGCCGAAAAGCCCCTTACAGCTGTCATGGAGGACTATCTGGAGGCCATTTTCGATCTCAGCCAGGACAAAAAGGTCGTTCGCGTTAAGGATATCGCCAAGCGCATGGACGTCAAGATGCCTACGGTATCCAGCATGCTGAAAACACTGAACGACAGGGGCCTCGTCCATTACGAGAAGTACGAATATATCGAACTGACCAAAACCGGGGGTAACGTCGGCAAGGAAATGCGGCGTCGCCACGGGGTGTTAAACAAGTTCCTGACGGAAATTCTGAAAATCGAGGCAACAGTCGCCGACGACGAGGCCTGCAAGATGGAACACACCCTCAGTTCGGATACCCTGGACAGCCTGGTCGACTTCATGGAGTTCATTCAGACCTGTCCCCGGACGGGGGAGAGTTGGCTCAACAATTTCGAAGAGTACCGGAAAAACGGGTCCAACCCGGAAAAATGCCGACTGCGGGGGGACGAATTCTCCTGTTCTTTTCAGGAGAAAATCGGAACCATGCAGTGCAAAAAGTCGTGATGGTTGACGGAATGTTTGACGCAAAAAAGAAGTAGAATCGTAATAGCGGAGCAGCCGCCTGTTGTCCTTTAAATAAGGCGGTTTTTTTGTGAGCTTACTGTTAGAGAGATCAAACATCAAGAGGAATTATGAACAAGATGGAAAGGGGTAAGAACGAACTGCTCAATGCAATCAACACCAGTATGAAAGAGTTGCAGGAGGGGCTCAGCATGCACTGCTGCCTGATGAACTCCCTGCTGGAAGGGGAGATTGACGAACGCCGCCTTCAGCCGTTGGTCGACCGCTGCCCCAAACGGTCGCGGGAACGCAAGCTGGAAAAGGCGCTCACCGAGGCCATCGGTGTGTTGGATGAAAGCAGGAAAGCATTTAAATCCAAAAGATTGGAAGTGCTGCGAAAAAAATTGACCCAGGTATTGATCGAGGCCGAATAACGAAAGTCAGGAATGTCTTACGGGTTCCATGCCGGTTGAACGGCATGGAAAAAGTGAAGGCGTAACTCGAAGGAAAATCGTTCGAGATACGCCTTTTCTATTTTCGGGACAAAGCCACGCCATCGGAATGGAGGAAATATGTCAATCCAAACGCACGACGCCGCCGTTGAGGATAATTCCAGACAACTGGCCGAATTGATTGCAGCCGGTCCGTCCCGGTTGCCCATTTGGGAAGTCAACCACTGTTTCAAGTGCCCGGTCGTCGGCATGTGTATCACCCATGCCGAGCAAAAGCGCCTGCTGAAAAAAATGGGCTTGCTCGGAAAATCGGACGGCCCATTTGAAATGCACGAAACCCTTGTGGCATCGCTGGACAAAGAAAACCGTTTGTCGCGCAGGATCGACAACCTGCTGGAGCGCAAATTCGGCAAGCAGGCGGTAGCGCTGTTCCAACTGGAAGACCAACCCTTTCTGGCCACCTTCAGAGAAGCGCTGGAATCTGGAGAGGTCGAGGCCAACCTGTGGGCCACGGCGGTCAGCCCGGACCTGTCGCTAACCTGCCGCCGGGCCGTCTTCGGGGACATCCACATGACCATGCACTGGAACGGCGAACAGTTGATGCAATTCAAGCGCAAATTGTCCCGGCAGCGACAGGACATGGAAAAGATGCAGCAGCGAATCGCGGAATTTTCCAGGCAGCGGCGGGATCTGAAAAGAGAAGCCAATGGCCATAAGCGCGAGACAAACGAGCTGAGAGTGGTCCTTGCCGCCGAGCGGAGAGAAAAGTTGCTACTGCAACAGGCCATGTCCCACGCGCAATGCCCCGGGTGTGCAAAGGATCGGGAGCAAAGCGATCACGCGATGCAATGCGAGACCGATTCGCTACGCCGACAGTTGGGCCGTGCAAGGGGCCAAATCGTCTCCCTTGAAGAGAAAAACCTTCGATTGTCATCGCGTCTCAAACAGCAGCATAAGCTCAACCGGCACGTCCGGGAGGAGACGCGCAACATCATCACCGAAATAACCGCTATGAACCGCTGCGACAAAAACTGTCCCTCGTTCGATCTTTGCAAAAAACGAATCCTGATCGTCGGCGGCGTCACTCGTATGGAAACCCTTTACCGCGACCTGATCGAAAGCAGTAATGGCGTTTTCGAGTACCATGACGGCTACGTCAACAAAGGGGCCAAGGGATTGGAAACCCGCCTGAAGCGAGCGGATATGGTTCTGTGCCCGGTGAACTGCAACAGCCATGCGGCCTGCTCCATCGTCAAGAATCTGGGCAAGAAGCATAACAAAACCGTTCATATCCTGACCAACGCAAGTTTGAGCGCCGTATCCCAGGTAATCTGGGGAGAAAACTGCAACGCCTGCACCCTCAACTGAAAATCTTCTAAGGAAATGGAGGCATTTTCATGAGCAGCAATTTTCATGTCGAATTCGAGAAAAGCAACGGCAACCTGCATGTCCGTCCCAGCGGCGATTTTGACGGCAGCTCCGCATGGGAGCTGGTCAATCTGCTCCATGAGCAATACGACGGCCACGGACAGGTCTATATCGACACCGCCAACCTGACGGCGTTGCGCCCTTTCGGATGCAGCACCTTCCAGTGCCGTCTGAACCGACGGCATCTGCCCTTCGAACGCCTCCATTTCAAAGGAGACAAGGGCGCCGAAATCGCCCCCAAGGGCAGCACCGTTATCGCTCATTCTCCAAAATGCCGCTGCGGGGGCGATTGCGCCAACTGCAAGTGCAATCGGTCCAAGGAGAAGCAATAGGCCGCGGGGCTTGATTCAAGGCAAATGCGAAACAACAGCTCAACCAAGGTTTGCATGCAAACGTCAAGGGACAACCATATCCGTGTCGAAATCGCCGAAGAGACGCTGCTGCGCCTTCTGGCCCGCGGTCAGGTCTGTGCGGCGGATTTTCGATGCCTGGACTGCAAATCCAAACAGTGCTTGTGGCGCTTGTGTTTGCGAAGCTGCTCCGGCTGCGGAAGGAACACAGCAATGGTTAGCTGAAATCCAAAACGGGTGCCGAGAAGTCTATTTCAACTGGTTTTCTCAAGAGAAATAAATTTTCCTTGACATCCCCCATGCGATGTGAAATTAAAGTTTCCTCGTTAAGTTAGAATCTTCTATCTTAACGAGGTGTGTCTTACGGCCTTCGGCCATTCAATGGTGCGGAGGAAGTGAAGGCGTGACGCGAAGCATGTTTCTGCATGCCCGGTTGCGCCTTTTTTGTTTTTTGGCTGGAAAGGAGATCGAGCCATGACCCTGGATCAATTGAAGCCGGGAAGCGAGGGAAGGATTAAGAAGTTGTCGGTGCGGGACAAGTTGGGACAACGGCTGATGGACATGGGGGTCTATCCCGGATTGAAGCTGAAGGTGCTTCGCAACGCCCCCCTGGAAGATCCCATGGAGGTCGAACTGGACGGCTACTTCGTCAGCCTGCGGCATGACGAAGCCCGTTTTGTAGAGGTGGAATAAGGTGAAGAACGAGAAAATCCTGGTGGCCCTTGCCGGCCAGCCCAATTGCGGGAAATCCACGGTATTCAATGCCCTTTCCGGGGCCAGCCAGCATGTGGCCAACTACCCCGGCGTAACCGTGGACAAGATGACCGGCTGGTACCGCCACAACGGTTATCGGGTGGAGCTGGTGGACCTGCCGGGAACCTACAGCCTGAGTTCCTATTCTCCCGAGGAACGGGTTTCCCGGGACTTCATTCTGCACGAAAAACCGTCAGTGACGGTCAACATCATGGATGCGTCCAATCTCAAGCGCTGCCTCTATCTGACCTTTCAGCTGCTGGAAATGGAAATTCCGGTTGTCCTGAACCTCAACATGATGGATGTGGTCGAAAAACGCGGCATGACCATCGACATGGAAACGCTGTCCGGCCGACTGGGCGTTTCCGTGGTGCCCACCACCATGAAAAACGGTCGGGGGAAAAAGGAGCTGCAGGATGTGATCGACGTCGTGGCCGCCGCAGAAAAAACGGCAGAACCACTGCACATCGACTACCAGGAGATGGAGCCGGTTCTTCGGGAAATCATCGACCGGCTGGCCACGGAAACCACCTTTTCGGTGCAATACCCGCTGCGCTGGCTGGCCATCAAGCTGATGGAAGGCGATGAGGCCGTTCAGGGTATGATCCGCGATCAGCACCCGCAAGCCGATATATTCATGGCCATGGTGGACCAGGTCCGAACGGACTTTGAAAAAGAAGTTGGCGACGCTCCCGAAGTCCACATCGCCACGTGTCGCTACAAAGCGGCAGACACCATTTCCAAAGCGTGCCTTCAGTTGCCCAAAGGCACGCGGCGCCCGCTTTCGGATAGAGTTGACGACCTCGTTTGCCATCGATTTCTCGGGCCGGCCATTCTGGTGGGTATCATCTGGCTGCTTTACTACCTGGCCATCGTCCAGGGCTACAACATCACCAATTACACCTGGCCGCTTCTGGCCAAACTGCGCAGCCTGACCGAGGCCGTGACCCCTCAGCCCGGTTTCATCGACATTCCGCTGATCCGCGAATTTTCCTTGTGGATCGTGGACAGCGTCAATGCTCTGCTCAACTATATCCCCATTTTCTTCATTTTGTTCGCGTTCATCGCCATCCTTGAAGACAGCGGTTATATGCCCCGCATGGCGTTTATCATGGATCGGCTTTTCAGCCGCTTCGGTCTTCACGGCCAGTCCACCCTGCCCATGGTGCTGGGCGGCATCTATGTGGGCGGCTGCGCCGTTCCTGGGGTGATGTCCTGCAAGGGCATTCCGGACGAACGGTCTCGCCTGGCCACCATCTTGATCATCCCGTTGCTCAACTGCCTGGCCAAGGTCCCCCTGTATGTGCTGCTGATTAATATCTACTTCGCGGCCCACAAGGCCTGGGCCATGTTTTTCATCTCCACCATCAGTTTGCTGATGGTGCTGCCTGTGGCCAAAATTCTCACCCTCACCGTTCTCAAGGACAAAGATACGGCGCCCTTTGTGATGGAAATGCCGCCCTATCATTTGCCCACCTGGCGGGGCGTGCTTAGCCGGGCCGTGGAACGGGTGTGGCTGTTCATGCGCAAAATTTCCACCATTGTGGTCGCCGTAGCCGTGGTCGTTTTCGTGCTGCTGCAATTCCCCGGGATTGGCAAAGAACGCATGGATTACTACCAGACCCGAAAAGACAAGGCGATCGCCGCCTTCAATAAAAAAATCAAGGGGACTCCTTTTCATGAGGGCCTCCAGGTCGATCGAATCATGGCGATGATGCTCTACTGGGAAGCCTACAAGGATGCCAAGATGGGCGCCGGAGGGCAAGACGGCGTCGCGGCGGTGAACGCCGATTTCGAGGCCCGGGACGCGCTTTTCTTCAAAATCGTCCAGCCGGGAAAGGACATGATCGCCAAAAAAGTCGGCCGGGAATTCAAAAAGCTGGTCAAAAAGCGCAAGGGCCTCTTGCGGGAGATGCGCAAGGAGCGCATCGACAATAGCTTTCTGGGCACAGCGGGGCGTTGGCTGGAGCCGGTGACCCGATGGGCCGGTTTCAACTGGCGGGTCAACGTGGCCCTGCTCAGCGCCCTTGCGGCCAAGGAGAGCAGCGTGGCCACCTTGGGGGCGCTTTACGAACAGGAGGAAGAGGGCGAAGCCCTGGAAGACCGCATGGCCCGTGGAGAGGCGGATTTGACGCCCCTGCATGCCCTGGCCCTGATGCTCTTCATGGTGCTTTATCCGCCGTGCATGGCAACTACTATGGCGGTCAAGGTGCAGTCGGGTTCGGTCAAGTGGATGCTGTTTTCCATCGGCTACCCCATGTTCCTGGGCCTGTCCGTAGCCAGCCTGGTGTTCACGTTGGGAAGCATTTTCGGGCTTTCCGGCCTGCAGGCCATGTTCGCCTTTTACCTGCTGGCCCTGGGATTCACCGTTTTTATGGGTTTGATTAAAAACCAACCCGAATACATCAAACTTACTTAAGGAGGAATGGTTCATGTTCAAACGCAGCGTTTTACCCATTTGTCTGCTGGTTTCGGGAACGATCATTTTCGCCGGGCAGGCCCTGGCCCATACGCCCTTGTGTTCCTGCTACGACAACGGAGACGGCACGATAACCTGCGAAGGCGGGTTTTCCGACGGTTCTTCGGCTTCCGGCGTGCAAATGCGCGTGGAGAAAAAGGGCGGCAGAGTACTGCTGAATGGCAAGATGGACGAAGACAGCGAATTCACTTTCGATA
The DNA here is from genome assembly GCF_009688965.1 of Desulfosarcina widdelii. Lineage (GTDB taxonomy): Bacteria > Desulfobacterota > Desulfobacteria > Desulfobacterales > Desulfosarcinaceae > Desulfosarcina > Desulfosarcina widdelii. The sequence goes on from NZ_AP021875.1 coordinate 4,199,860, forward strand.
AACCGGGCGACGCTTACAAAGTCGTGTTCGACGCCGGCGAGGGTCATGAGATCGAAATCGACGGCAAGGAGATTGTGGAGTGAATCATTGTTTTCGCTCGAAAGACAATACGTGAAATAAGAAGCGAGAATTTGGTCGAATCGTGACCGTTAGGTATTACAACCGCAATTGATAACGGAAAGGACGCTTTCAATGAAAAAAGCAGTTGTTGTTTTGACAGGTTTACTGGTATTGGCCCTGACCGTGCCGGCCATGGCGCATTTCCAGATGATCTACACCCCGGAATCGGCCCTGGAAAAGGCGAAAACCATCGAGTTGAAGCTGGTCTTCACCCATCCCTTCGAAGCCGGCCATACCATGGACATGGGCCAGCCCGAGCAGTTTTTCGTGGTCCGCAAGGAGAAGAAAAACGACCTGCTTTCCACCCTGAGCCCCATCACCTGGACCAGCCTGACCAACAGTGGGGCCGCCTATGAAACCACCTACAAGCTGCGGGGCATGGGGGACAATGTCTTCTGCCTGGTGCCCGCCCCCTACCACGAAGAAGAGGAAGGCTGCTATATCCAGCAGATCACCAAAATGATCGTCAACACCGGCGGTTTTCCCACGGACTGGGATGCCGAGATCGGCCTGAAGGCCGAGATCGTTCCCCTGGACAAACCCTACGCCCTGTGGACGGGAAACGTGTTCCGCGGTGTCGTCAAGAGCGCCGGCAAGCCGGTCTCCTATGCCGAAATCGAGGTGGAATACCTGAACCATCAGCCCGAGACGGACAAAAATGCGTTTGCAAAAAAAGCCGAGGTTGAAGCGCCCCAGGATGCTTTCGTAACCATGACGATCAAGGCCAATGTCAACGGCGAGTTCTCCTTCGGCATACCCAAGGCCGGCTGGTGGGGGTTCTGCGCCCTGGGCGCCGGGCCCGATACGGAGTACAAGGGCAAGGAGCTGTCCCAGGACGCCGTGATATGGGTCCAGGCCCGCGACATGAAATAGTGTGATTCAACCAACAGCTCCTGTTTCTGGACGGACAAAAATGCATCCATGCTTCACCATGTCGCCTCCTTCTCCTGCGACGTCGGTCACCGGGCGGGTCCGCACCTCCTCCAAATCTTGCTCCTGCCCCGTCCGGTGATCTTTTCTCCCCTCATAGCCCTGCGTCCGCTAAGAGACGGGACATTGGGGCAGTGGATGCCGGGCGCGATGTTTCTTGAAGACTCGCGTCCGGCATCCGCTGCCACTCACAAGGATTGGCAACAGATACGATTTTCATAGCTGTTGCGCAACGCGCCGGAATCAGGGCCATACAAAAAACAAAGAAAATACGATGTCTGCAAAAATATTTGCCATACGAATGGTGGTCGCGCTGATCGCCGTTCTGGGGTTCGCCCTTCATCGCTGGACCGGTGCCGCACCGCTATTGTGGCTGGGTTCGGTATCTTATTTTATTTGCCTGGCGATGTACGCGCGGTCCCTGTTCACGGCCCTGGTGCAGACCCGCAGGGTGACGGCGGATCTTCTGGTGGTGACCGTCATGGTGGTCTCCTTTCTCGCCAAAACGCCCTTGAGCGGTGCGCTGGTGGCCTGGTTTATCAGTCTGGGACTGGCCATCTCCTTTTTCATTATCGAAAGGACGCAACGCAGGATCGAAGCCCTGACCCGGCAGAAGGATAAGGATGTCCGCGTCATGCGGGACGGAACCTTTCTGGAAGTGCCCGTCGAAGCGGTTCGTCCGGGCGATGTGGCCATTGTCCCCCAGGGAGAAATGATACCGGTGGATGGCCAGATTGTGGAAGGCGCCTCTTCCGTCGACGAATCGGTCATTACCGGCGAGCCGTTCTCCGTTTACCGGCAGGCAGGCGACCGGGTGACATCGGGATCCATCTGCCTCGCATCACAGTTGAAGGTCCGGGCCGACAAGGCCGGCGACAAGGGGTTTCTTTATGTGATGTCCCGGGATATTGCGGCCTCGCTGAAAGCAAAACCGGGCATCCACCAGCGGGCCGACAAAATCGTCCAGTTCTTTATTTGCGGAGTGGTCCTGTATGCCATCGGCGCCTTTCTTTTCACCGGCGGCCTGGGCGCACGCGGTATTTTGGTGCGGGGCGGCATTCCGTTGGAGATGGTGGGCCGTGCGGTCCATTTCATCCTGGACAAGACCGGCACGATTACCCGGGGTAAGCCCCGCGTGACGGATGTACTGTCTTTCGGTCCCCCGAAAATGGAACTGCTGCGTCTGGCCGCTTCGGTCGAGTCCGCGTTCAACCACCCGGTGGCCGGCGCCGTCCTGGCTTATGCTGCTGCCAATGGCGTTTTTCCGCTGACGGCCCGGGAAACCGAATATCTTCCCGGCATCGGCGTCAAGGCCGTTGCGGAAAGCCGCGAGGTGATTCTGGGCAGCGCCGAATCCATAGCGGCGCAGGGCATGACGCTTCCGGCGGATGTGTCCATGGACGGCCGGGCCGTCTGGATCGCCGTCGACGGAAAAACCGTTGGGGCCGTTGTGATCCAGGACGTGTTGACAGATTCGGCTCAAGGACTGGCCGATGCGCTACGCGACCTCGGCGCTAAAAGCGTCGTGTTGGCCACCGGAGACAACGACGAGGTCGAGGCCCGCCGGGTGGCCCGGCGCATTGGTGCGAATCGGTGCCAATGGGGCCTGAAGCCCGAAGACAAGGTCTGCCTGGTAAGGGAATTGACCCGCCGGGGCACCACGGTCATGGTGGGCGACGGCGTCAATGACGCCCTTTCGTTGTCCCAAGCCGATGTGGGCATTTCCATCGGGAGCAACAAGGCCGACCTGGCAATCAAATCCTCGGACATCGTCATCATGCGGGAGGACGCATCGAGCCTGTTGGCCGTCGTCCGGTCCGGCAGGCGGTTGATTCGCGTCATCCGGCAGAATTATGCCTGGGCCATCGGCTTCAATCTGGCGGGAATCGCGCTGGCCACGGCAGGGGTGTTGAGTCCGTGGCTGGCCGCATTGTTTCACCATGCGAGTTCGGTGCTCGTGGTGGCCAATTCGGCCCGTCTTGTGAAAATACCCGCGAACGGTGATTTGTGAACTGTGCAATGTGATCGGTGAACCACAAATCAGAGACCGGGAACAACAACCAGGGACTATGGAACAACCAAACGTCATCGAGGTCGAACATCTTGCCCACCGCTACGGGCGGCGGACCATCTACACGGATCTGAACTTCGCCATCCCGCCGGGGAAGGTGTACGGCCTGCTGGGCAAAAACGGGGTGGGCAAGACCACGCTGATCAAGATCCTCATGGGATTCCTGCGCCCGGAATCGGGCCGCTGCCGGATTTTCGGAGAAGACTCCCACACCCTGTCGCCGTCCACCCGCGCACGCATCGGCCTGCTTTTCGAAGGCCATGTGGCCTACGAGTTCATGTCCATTGCCCAGGTTGAACGGTTCTATGCAGCTTTTTATCCCCGTTGGGATCGGGATCTTTACTATAATATGGTTTCCAAACTGAAGCTTCCCGACGATCACCCGATCCGCAACCTGTCCTGCGGACAGCGATCCCAGGTGGTTCTTGGGCTGATCATGGCCCAGCAGCCCGACCTGCTGATCCTGGACGACTACTCCATCGGCCTGGACGCCGGCTATCGCCGCCTGTTTATGGACCATTTGCGCGAATACCTGGCCGGCGGCCAGCGGACGGTTCTTTTAACTTCCCACGTGATCCAGGATATGACCCGGTTTGTCGATGAGGTGATTTTCCTCGAGCGGGGTGGCCGCCTGCTGACCACGTCGCTGAACGATTTCATGGATACCTTTCGCTGCTACCGCACCCCGCGGCCCCGGGAGAAACAGCCCCGGCTGGGGAAATCGACGTTCATCGGCAACAGTATCATCAAGAATGTGGAAGAGTTTTCCGGCCATCTGGACCTGTTCAGCTTTGCAGAAAAAGAAAAGGTGTTGAAAGCAATTCGTGAACAGGGCTCCAATGTGAATGACCTGGAAGAGGTTTTCATGAGCCTTGAGGATGCCTTCATCGGCTATACGGGCAGGTATTGATATGATTCTCAAACCGATCTCTTTAAAAGAATACCTCAAAATTCGATGGCTGTGGCTCTCCCTGCTGGCCCTCAACGGTCTGCTCATGGCCTATGTCTATGTGGAAACCCGCCGCCTCTTCATATTCGATCATGCCGAGATCGTATGGTACCGGGTCATGCAACTCGGCCAGGTTCACTACCATCATCTTAAATGCGCCCCTTTGATCACCGGACTGCTCCTGGCCGCCATCCAGTACCTGCCGGAGATGATCGGCGAACGGCTGCGGCTCTCCCTGCATCTGCCCGTTTCTCCCCACCGGCTGGTCATGGCCCACGTGCTTGTCGGCCTGACGGCACTGGGGCTGGTCATCGCCCTGGATTTATCCGCTCTTTCCCTGATCACGGCCCGGTTCTTTCCGGCCGAGGCTGTTGCCACGGCTTTGCTGACCGCTCTTCCCTGGTGCCTGGCCGGTATGGCGGCTTATTTGGGGGCTACCCTGGCGCTGCTGGAGCCCGGCTACCGCCTGAAGTTGTTCAACCTGGCCGTCGCCGCCGGTGTGGCCGGCCTGTTTTTCCGACCGGCTGAACCGGGCGGTTATCTCTTGCAATGGTGCAACCTGGCCGCTTTTCTGTTGCTGCTGATTCCGGCGGTACTGCTCCCGGCCTATCGATTTCGCTACCGGAGGGTTTCCTGATGAGAAAACTGGCCACCCTCTCCCTGGTTGCGCTGACACTTCTGGTTTCCGCCGTTTATCTGCCCCGACTGTACGAGAAAATCTTTTTCGAGCGGGTCGAGAAAACCCATCTGTTGTATAGTCCGGTGACCCGGCGCTTCATCTACAAAGAGAAAATCATCGGTCCCGTTCCGGCTGCCGCGGTCATAAAAGCCGAAGACCACCATTCCGAAATCGCTTACCGTGATACCGACGGCACCTACTACACCAGGGTGGAATTCGAAAAGAACCTGCCCTTCATCTACTACAAGAACATGGAGCTGTGGGGATTGATGCCCCTGGCCTTGAGCGGCCGAACCTTCGACAAGGCGGCCATCAAGAAAAACCGCCAGGTGCTGGAACTCAAGCCCGGCGAGATCGATGACCGTCATCCCCAGACCCGAATGTGGCCGCTGCTGGAATCCAACCCCGGCCAGGCCCGGCTGGTGTTTCCCGAGGATCGCTTCCGCATGACAGCCGACGCCATGCAGTTCGTTAATGCCGACACCAACACGGTCGACACGGATCTGACCGCGGTGTTCACCCGGGCACTGAAGGAAAAGGGATTTGCCTTTCCGGCCCGGTCGGTCAACGGCAAGTTCACGATTCTCAAGCCCTTCGACGAAGGAGTGTTCATGGTGGATGCCGACTACCGGGTATTTCACCTCAAACGACGCGACGGCCGGCCCATTGTTGTACGCACGCCCATCGACCCTGCCCTGAAAACCCGGCACATCAAGATCGTCGAAAACCGCCGGCGGGAGTACTACGGCCTGCTGCTGGCCGACGACGATTCGCTGTACCTGCTGCCCTGCGACAACTACCGACCGATTCGCCTTCCCCTGGAAGACTACGATCCGGACCGAATGGATTTCAAACTGCTGGTCAACCCGTTGTATCGCACGGCGGTCTGGTCGGACGATGCCGTCATCCGGGCCGTGGCCATGGACAGCAATTATCACCCCCTGGACCGCTACAGCCATCGCATGTCAAGGGCGATTATCACTCCAGCGAAACGATTACACGAAGTGTTGTTTCCCTTCAGCCTGCGCCTGGAGGCAGAAAACGGCGGCTATCTGCGTCTTTCCCTGCATATGGGCGGCCGGCTCTCTTTGATCGGCCTGTTGGCCAGCCTGGTTTTTTTCACGCTGGGCTTCAGAATGCACAAGGGACGATTTCCCGATATCGCCGGAATCTGCCTGGTCGCCGTCACCGGCGTTTACGGCTGGCTCGCGATGAGCTTTCTGGGACCGGAGAGTTGAGAATTGAGCACGGATAGCAACTCAACCCATTTAGCCGGAAACCCGGAACCATAAACCAATAAAACCAGGATGCCTCATGGAAACCATTGCTGTCATTTTCTTTTTCGCCCTGGCTGTCTGGTACCTCTACCGGAGGCTATTGAAAAATCTCAAAGGTGGACCATTATCTTGCGGTTGCAGTGGATGCGATACCTGTCCGTCAGGATCGAAAACCGGGATGAAGATTGAACAGTCCGATGAAAAAAAGCTTGACAAGTGATGTCAGTATAATCAGTACGGACTAACTTACAAAGAAATATAAAACACAGGCTCTTAGGACTGTCGGGCAACATTGCTCGCGACCAGTAGTGAAGGCGCTTAGGAACCGAGAGTTTCGGTTATCCAATGCGCCTTTTTTATTGGCCCTGCGACGGCTTTTACCAAACAACAGACAGTGATCGCTGATACCTGTGATATCGGTTGGATAATCATCAACTCATTAAAGTAAGAACAGAAAAGGAGAATAATTTTGCATCCTGAATTTAAAATCGAATGCCGCAACAGTAGAGGAAATCTTCACATCCGGCTGCGCGGGGCGTTCAATGGCATGTGCGCTTGGGAACTGCTTAAAATACTCAGGCAGCACGATGGAACGGGAAGGGTGTTCGTCAACACGGCTGGAATCGGCCCGGTGGCCGGTGAAGGGGTGGAACTGTTCCGAATGCACATGAAACGCCGACGAATCCCCCGGGACTGGCTCTATTTCAAGGGAACCAAGGGATTTAAAATCGCCCCCGACGGCAGCCGGGTGCTGATCTGCAAAAAGGGTAAGCAACCGATGCACGTTCAAGATCGCTTCAGACGGATGAAGCCGACCATAAAAATGGTGAAAAACGGAAACAAAGTATGGCCATCCATTGAAAACGAAAGGAAACCGCAATGAAAAAGGCATTGATCATCTTTGGATCAGCCACGGGCAACACGGAAGAAATGGCCGGCATGGTCAAAACAATATTGGAGCAAGCGGATTTCGAGGTCGAGGTCAAAGAGGTCACCGACGCTTCCACGGCGGATCTTACCGCCGATCACGATCTGCTGCTGCTCGACTGCCCAGCTTACGGGGATGACGAGATCGAACTTCAGGAGGATTTTGCCGATTTTACCGAACAACTAGACGGTGTTCGGTTGGACGGCAAGCCTTTCGCCGTCTTCGCCCCGGGTGACAGTTCCTACGAACATTTCTGCGGATCGGTGGACATGCTCGAAGACAAGATGAACGATCTCGGCGGCAAGATGGTCAACGACGGACTCAAGATCGACGGCGACCCAGGCGACGCCGAAGGAGAAATCGAAGCCTGGGTTGAATCGACCGCCGCTTCCGTAGTTTGACATTGCCATGATTGAATCGATCCATTCCGTGGCACAAGACCGGCCGGACATTAATCCTTTTCGCCTGAATCCGTCGGCGTTCCGGCGTTAGTCGAGGCAATTCGGAGCCTGTGTTTCGGATCCGGGTTGCCCCGGCACCATGTTTTCACGGTATCGAATGACAACAAAAACAAGAAGGCACAAGGTCCTGATCGGAGGTTGGCAGCTCACCAGCAATTGAATTTCCTTCCCGGTATCCACCCGCGTTTCTGAACGGTAATCTTCCCACCTTGCATCTATATGCCACGTTCGCACCTGGACCGAAAACGCCTTTTCAATCATCGCGGCAGGTTTTCTCAACGAAGCCTGCCGCGATGCATTTTGAGGCTAAAAAATCCGATGCCGCATCAGGGACCCGGCGTTTCACGATAAATGATAAAGCTTGACATATTCGTTTAGGTACTATACATTCATGTTATGAAAAAAAGAGTCATCAAACTGTCGAGAATGCTCCTGCGGGTCTTTAACAAATTCGCCCAAAACGAAAAAAAGCCGCGTCGCTTTGGTGTTGACGAACTGTTGCATCCGTCCGAGATTCACATGGTCATGTTGATTGGAGACAATCCCGGGGGCCATGGGGCCGAGTTGGCCCGGATTGCCGGCGTCACCCGGGGCGCAGTCTCCCAAATCATTGCCAAGTTAGAAAAAAAGGGGATCGTTGAAAAAATCGATGATCCCGAAAACAGTTTAAAAAAGGTGCCAATCCTGACCAACAAGGGCAAGGTGGCCTACTACGCTCACGAGCAATTCCATGAGGAGATGGACAAGGACCTCTATGATTATGTGGCCCGGTTGACGGAGGAGCAGGTGGCGGTCATCGAAAATTTTTTAAGGGGGCTGGAAAAAATGGCGGATCGACACCGTTGATTTTTTTGCTCATAATGTATAGTAACTAAACATCAAAAAGGGATGAAAAAATGAAGAGACTGTTTAACCCCCAATCGAAAACCGGCTATCGCCTCATGGTCTGGACCTTTAGAATCATGGATCTTTTCGGAAAACCCGACCGGCGGTTGGAGGATTTCCGCCTTCAAACGGGAAACGTGGTGGTAGACTTTGGCTGTGGACCGGGCCGCTATATCCGCAAGGCAGCAGACCAGGTTGGGCCGAATGGCCACGTCTATGCGGCGGATATCCACCCCATGGCCATCGATCTGGTCAGGCAAAAAATCGACAAGTATCGCCTGGCCAATGTGACGCCGGTGCTGTTGGGCGACAAGCCGGGAACCATTCCGGATCGCAGCGCGGATGTCGTCTATGCCCTGGACATGTTCCACCAGGTCGATGATCCGGTAACCTTTTTGGAGGGAATTCATCGCATCGTTAAACCAAAAGGCGTGCTTTACCTGGAAGACGGACATCAGCCACGCAGCCAGAGTCTGGATAAAGTCCAACGCTCAAAACATTGGCGGGTCGCGCGGGAAAATGAACAGTGGATGGAATTAAGACCCGCTGCTTAAAAAACGTGACTATTGATGATGCGGAATTTAAAATTTCAAATATATACGTCGATAGAATACTAACGGATAAGTTATACACAATAGCGGCGTCTTTTCCCGCCGTTGTGATCAGCAGCGCACGTCAAGTCGGCAAGAGTAAACTGCTCCAGAACACGCTGGGAAAAAACGCTGAAATCGTTGTTTTCGATCCTGCTATCGATATTGAGAATGCCCGCCAGGATCCAGAGCTTTTCCTGAACAACCATCCACCGCCACTCATTCTGGATGAAATTCAATATGCGCCGGAGTTGGTTGCCTCCATAAAGCGCCGTATTGATCGCGACCGTTCTCCCGGCCAGTATATCCTGACCGGTTCCCAGCAATGCGGCGTCATGAAATCCATGTCGGAAAGCCTGGCCGGACGGGCTGTTTTTTTGGATTTACACAGCTTCAGCCTTCCTGAAATCAACCGCCAAGGCCCCATAACGCCCTGGATGGCAAGATGGCTTCATTCACCTGAGGCTTTCCTTGCCGAACGTCAAACGCGCCACACCATGGCCACCACACTATACGAGCAACTGTGGCGGGGATTTTTGCCCGAAGCCCAATTCCTGCCCGCCGACGTCATCCCCGATTTCTTGAATGCATACCAGCGAACCTATATTGAACGGGATGTCCGGCTTATCGCCGACGTGGCGGACTTCCAGCTTTTCGGCCGTTTCCTTCGACTAGCATGCGCATTGACCGCCCAAGAGGTCAATTACAGCCAATTGAGCCGGGAATTGGGGCTGACCCCACAGACCGCACAACGTTGGATTGCCATCCTGAAATCCACGTTTCAGTGGTTCGAATTTCCAGCGTATTCCGGGAATATGATAAAAAGGGTAAGCAACAAACCCAAAGGCTATATCGCGGATGCCGGGCTTGCCTGCCAGGCCCAGGCGATTTACGCGCCGGCGGTGATTGGCGGGCATCCTCTTTGGGGGGCCTTGTTTGAAACCGCCGTGGCCTCCGAGTTGAAAAAACAGACCGCACTGCTAACCCCCAGACCCAATTTCTACCATTGGAGGGCGTACAGTGGCGCGGAAGTGGACATCCTATTGGAGTATAACGGCATCCTTCATCCGATTGAAATAAATGCCAAGACCAACCCTTCCCGCCGCGACACCATGGGAGTATCCGCATTTCGTAAAAAGTACTCCAAATTAAAGATCGCCCCGGGTCTCGTTATTGCGCCCTGTGAGAATATGACCCGGTTGTCTGAATCCAACTATGCCGTGCCATGGAATCTGTTATAAACGGCAACCTTGTTGCGGTTTATGATATGGACGATCAGTCCGATGCATGATTAAGACGTATGTAATTTGTGTGGCGGGCGGAGCCTGGAACATTTACGAACCGCGAAAATGAAGAACGAGCGTACTTGCCTACCTCCGATGACAAATCTTGTCGAAACGCCCTAATTATCGAGATCGAATCCGTTTAAATATTCATCCAGGGCCGCCTTGGATTCCCCGTCAAGATGCGGACAATCATCCGAGCCTTTGGCGCCCTCGGCCAGCCTGAGGGCAAATACCATGCAGGTCGGTTGGCGGCATTCGCGGCAGTTGGTCCGGGGCAGATGTTTTAAAATTTCCACCACCTGGGGTCGATCAACCCCTTTATAGCGAGGCGTGATCGTTTCGCGGTTTTGCCAGGCGTCGTTGATTTCACGGCGAATCCATTTGATAATTTTTTCGGCCTGCTCGCGGTCCTGCACCGCGTTGACCGTGATCTGATCGGACCGTACGGAGATCAGACGCCCCTGGGTGCGAAATGTAGCAGTGGGTGGATCTTTTATGTATTCGATGGCACCCAGCACCGCATTTACGTAAGGCAGGGCACAGCCCACATCCTGATTCAGCCGGGCAATGCCGTTGACGCTCATGGCGCCGGGCATGCAGTGATTGTTGACGATTTCCAGGCTAAAGGTCTTGAGCAGCATTTTTTACTTTCCCGGACGAATTGGATAGCATTTGCTATCACCTGCGGTGATATCCAAGCATTCTAATATGGATGCTTCTTTTTAAAAAGTTAGCATCGCGTATCCCAATATAATAATCTCAACCAGAGGCATTTTCCACCCCAGGTCACACGATTTATACCCGAATAAAAAAATTGATGCGCAGCACGGGCGAAAGCACTTCGCACATCGCAAAAAATAATTGACAGTCGGTCCAATGAAAGTTACGACCGATCAAGTTAGAATTTCCTAACATAAATATTTGGCCCTTACGACTTGCGACCAATTATCGATGCGCACGGCAGTGAAGGCGCAAGCGGATTCCCGTTGGGAAGGTCCATTGCAACTTTTAGTGATTTGGCCGTCTACGCCAACAGCGCCTTCGAAACCCATTGATGGCTGGAAATGACGCCGGAAACCAACCGGCGCAGAGCTTCGGCGGTGGTCCCCCGGCGCTTTCTGGCGGCGGTCGGCCAGGTATCCTGAGAATTGAACGTCCCCCCTTTCATCCAAGCCCTATGCCTATTTCCGGATGGGTAGAAACCGAAAGGAAACGCGCATGAAAAAACTGCCCTCTACCGAAAACAGTTATGCCCCGTTGCATGAGATGGCTATGGCGCCCATTCGTTCCCGGATGCTGATGGCCGGCATCGAGATGGGCATCTTCGACGAACTGACCGGCTTCCGCCCTGCCGGAGAGATTGCCGAGGCCATCGACGCCCATAAAGACAATACCGAGCGCTTTCTCAATGCCCTGGTGACCATCGGGCTGGTGGATAAAAAAAATGGCCTGTATCGCAATCGGCCGGCGTTTTCCGAATTTCTCGTGAGACGTTCTCCAACCTACCTCGGCGAACTGCTGCAAATGATCGAGCACATGTGCCTGGAACCTTTGGACGGCCTTGTCGGTCTGGTTAAAGACGGCCCCTCTTCGACAACCGGCCAAAACGACTTTGCCTCGGCGGAACTCTGGGCCAGGGCGACCCGGTACTCCGCCGCCTGGGTAACCGGAGGAGCCGGGTCTCTAATGGCAGGGATCGTCGGCGAATTGCCTGAGTTTAAAGGTTTTCGCCGGTTGCTGGACCTGGGCGGCGGACACGGCATGTTCGCGCTCTATTTTGTCGACGCCCATCCGAGTATGACCGGCGTTATTTTCGACCGGTCTGCGGTGGTTGCCGTAGCCGAGGAATTCATCCGGGAATATGGCATGCAAGAAAGGTTGTCGGTGCTGGCCGGAGATTATCTCACCGACGATATCGGAGAAAATTACGATTTTATTTGGGCCTGTTCCACCCTGAATTTTGCCCGCCATGATCTCGACGCCCTGTTCGCCAAAGTTAAACGGGCGTTGAATCCCGGCGGCGTCTTTGCTGCTTTACAGGATGGGATGACCCATGATCAGACCCGGCCCGCTGTCATGCTGGGACATCTGGGGGACTCCATGCGAGAGGATCGGGATCTTTCCTTCGAACAGGGACAAATCGGCGATGCCATGCTGCGCTGCGGATTCCGTTCGGTCCGGTCCCGGACGGTGCGCACCCCCATGGGAGAACTGGATCTGGATATCGCCCGTAAGGATCGGTAGCGATGCGTTGCAGGATCGCAACCCGCCAAGCCATTTATTCTCACGGCCGGGTCTTTTATGCAAAAACAGGTTGACAAATAAAGAAAATCTAGTGTACGAAACTCCTAAATGAAATAGATAACTCTATCTTAATTTAAGTGGTCTTACGACTGGCGGCCGGCAACCGGCGCGTCGAGAAGTGAAGGCGTATCAGAATTTTCCAAATGGCGAATTCGATGCGCCTTTTTTTGTGGGTTTCAGTTGTGAACCAAAAAAGGAAACAAGAAACTGTGAATGCTTTTCTTTTTAAACGCTTTTCGCCTTGTTGCCGAAAATTGGTTTTTCTTGACATCAAAACCGGTATATTTTATCTGACGTTCATTATTGGCAGGACGAAACTGCCAGCATCAAAAAAATGGTCAGTATCCAAATTCAGCCAGGAAGGCCAATTGAATCGTAATTCATTGCCGACCTGGCTTTTTTTGTTTGCCAAAATACAACCGCAAAAATTGTTATCGTTAGAAGCTTAATCGGCCACGAAGGTTCTTTGTCCCAGGCAGGGAGCGGATCTCGTGGCCTTTTTTGTTTAGAAAGGAGGTATCTGAACCGTACGAGTTATCAAACAGGAACCGCTGTATGCAACAAGCCGACAGCAAAAAACACAGCTAAAATTACCCCAAAATACGTGTTACAAAGGAGAAAAATGATGAAAAGAGCAATGACCGTTCTCGCCTGCCTGGCCCTGTGCTGGACATTTTTTATTACCCCAGTACATGCCGAAGAAACGCTGTCCAACCATGAGTTGTCCATGCGGATCGAACAGCTGGAAAAGAAACTGGGCAAAGAAGGCGGCATTCTCCCAGACAAATGGAGTGAACGCATCGCCCTGAGCGGCCTCATCGAGGTGGAAGCCGGCTATACCAGCGCGGACTATGCTGACGGAAGCAGCGACGACGGAAGCGACATTGCCGTATCCGCCGTGGAACTGGGCGTCAATGCCGACATCGTCAAACATGTTTTCGGACACGTCCTGTTTAAGTACGAAGACGACGAAGATGTATTTGTTGACGAAGCTACCATTACAATCAGCGGTGAAGACGTGGTGCCCGCTTATCTGACGGCCGGAAAGATGTATGTCCCCTTCGGCAACTTCGAGACCCACATGATCTCTGATCCCCTGACGCTGGAAATCGCAGAGACCCGTGAATCCGCCATCCAGGTGGGCGTGGAGACCGGCGGATTATACGGCTCGGCCTTCATCTTCAATGGCGATGTGGACGAAGCGGGCGAAGACGACGATCATATCGACAACTTCGGAGCCAATGCGGGCTATGCCATGGAGAGCGACACCTTCACCCTTGACGCCGGGATCAGCTACGTCAACAACCTGATCGACGCCGACGGATGGGGGGACATCATCGATGAGAGCGGCTTGGCGCTCAACGATTATGTGGGCGGGATGGGTGTCTATGCCATCGTCGGCTTTGGTCCGTTCACCTTAATTGGCGAATATATTACCGCCCTGGACGAAATCGAGTGGCTTGACGAGAATGGTGACTTGGACCACCGCCAGGATGAAATTTCCGCCTGGAACCTGGAAGTCGGCTATGCCTTTGCCATTGCTGAAAAGGAGGCCACCGTAGCCGTAGCCCTGCAGGGAACTGACGAAGCCGAAAATATGCTGCCCGAAACTCGCTACCTGGGTTCCTTCGGCATCGGCATCTTCGAAAGCACCTCCCTGGCCTTCGAATACGCTCACGACGAATATGAAAACGATGACGAGGCAGACGCCTTCACCGCGCAATTGGCCATAGAATTCTAGCCGGTTTGCGTGCGTGGACGTTCGCCCAACGTTTTACAGCAATCGGTGGTTTCCGGAGCCGGGGGAATTTTCTCCCGGCTCCGTCATTTCAACTTTTGACCATGGCCAGGCCCTTTGTTATAGTGTGCGCCTGTCTTCAGCGAAGGCTAGGATTGTCTTGGATCCAATGCAGGGGCGGCAAAAGGGTGGGGTGGTTTTTCAACAAAGCAGCATGGCTCGGCTGGATATGCATCGCCTTCAGCATGGCGGTGGGTGTCTCGTTGCCGCTGTTGTCGAAAGCGTATGCCCATCCGCATGTCTTCATCGTCCAGCGACTGAACCTGGTTTTCGACGAAAAAGGTCTGGCCGGAATCAAAGTCCGCTGGAAAATGGACGACATGTTCGCCAGCATGATTGCAGAAGACCACGACCAAAACCGCAACGGCACTCTGGAGCCCGAGGAGGTTGAGTCGGTCAAGGAGAACGCCTTTATCTTTATCAAGGAATTCAATTTTTTCACCTTTATCAAAATCGACAACCGACCGTTCCAGATCAAATTCATTCGCGATTTCAATGCCACCCTGGAAAACGGAAGACTGGTCTACGAATTTCTCATCCCCTGCCATGTGACAGCTGCGGATTCCTATAAAAAGGTGAGTGTGGCCAGCTACGACCCGTCTTATTACACCGCTATTTTCTTCGCCAAGAAAAATCCAATTTCCCTGACAACGGCAGATGCCTTTGAACTCAAAACGGCCATTCGGGAAGACCCGGACACGAAAATTTATTTCGACCTGATCCATCCCTGGACGCTTTTCATGGAGTTTCGGAAAAAAGCATGAAACGGCTTTTACCCGTGGCAATCATTTTCATACTGCTACTGCCCTGGATCGGACCGGCCGGGGCCGGCAACCCGTTTACGTCCAAACCGGGATCCCGGTACGTCTCACCCGAACCGCCCATACAAAGCCCCTTTGTCATGAAAATCGTTGTTTGGCAGCATCGGCTGCAACAGACCCTGTCGGACCTTATCCGCGAATTTAAAAGCGATGAGCGCTTCGTGCCACTGATCGCGTTAATAGGACTGGCCTTTGCTTACGGCGTCATCCATGCCTCCGGTCCCGGCCACGGCAAGGTGGTGGCCATGTCCTACGTGCTGTCCCATCGCCCCTCGATCTTGGGAGGCGTGATCTTTGCCCTGTGCATCGCCATGATCCATGGCGTCTCGGGCATCGTGGGCGTTATCGGACTGCGGTATGTCATCCAACGCAGTGTCGGCCAGACGCTGGGCTCGGTTACCGAAATTACCCAGATGGTCAGCTTTGGATTGATCGCCATCCTGGGGTTGAGAATTCTGGTGAAACATACCGCCGCCCTGTTTTTTAGAAAAAATTCCCCGCCGGAAAAAAAACCGCAAGCGATAGCGGGGAAAAGCGTCTGGCCCTGGGCGATTGCCGTCGGAGTGGTGCCCTGCCCGGCAGTGGTGATGGTCATGCTGTTCTGCATGTCCATGGATGGACTGCTTCTGGGCCTGCTGCTGGCGCTATGCATCGCCCTGGGAATGGGCACAACCATTTCCCTGGTGGTAACCACCGCCGTTCTTGGAAAAACCGGGGTGTTGCGTGCGGTATCCGAAAAACGGTTCGAAACGGTAGAAACCGTAATCGGCATGCTCTCGGGAGCGGCCATTGTTGTCTTCGGAGCCCTGTTCTGCATCCCCGCGATTCATCGCGTTTTTTATTGATCGATGGAGATGGCTTTGGGTGAATCTGTCAAACAGTCGGGGGGGTAAGGTGGGTTTTGGCGACAGGCAGAATGGGAAACGACGGGGTTAGGCCTCCTGATCGACCTCGATCAATTTTGCCTCCGAACTGCTCAAGGTGACGCAGCAGTTGGCCACCCGGCATTGAATCGGGTCGCCGAACGGCGCCCTTCGGATGACGTCGACTTCGGCATGGGGAACGAAACCTAGGTCGAGCAGACGCCTACGCATGGCTCCAGTTGCATGATGGCAATGGATTCTTGCCCGCTGGCCGCATTTTACGTCATTGAGCATGCAGCATCTGCAGTGTTTTCGTTTTTTGCATCCGCGTCCTCGCATGCGCTCTCCATTCAACTCTTGTATAGGGATCTCTGTCTATAGCAAGCTACAAGCGATGTCAACAAATATTTTAGACATCTAACATTTATAAAGCATGCTTATTCCTTTTGACACTCCTAAAACAGATTCGCTTCCCGAGAAAGATGCATTATCTCTATTTTTTCGGCAAATCAAGTAGATATTGTCATTTATTTTTCCCTTCTCAATAACCCGCCCACCACCGCCCTGCCGCCACAATCCCCATCCCCATAATCGCCCCGAAAAAAACGTTTCGGGTTTTCCAGACGCACAGCGCCGTGGACAGGGCGGCGAGGCCTCCGAGAGGGCCGGCGGAAACGATGCCCGGAGCAACCAGGGACAACAGAATCGTCCCCGGCAAGGCTGCCAGAAAGCGCCCGAAACCGCCGCTTTTCGGCAGGTGCTCGGCCAGCAGCAGGCCTCCTAAACGCAGGCCGTAGGTGACCAAGGCCGCACCGGCAATGGCCAAAGCAACAAAAGGATCGATGGTAGACAGGGGGCTCATTCAATCTCCTTGGCAACAAGATCGGCCCGGGAGGGATCCGACAGGGCAAACGGCGCTTTTCCGGGCAAAAGCCATTGTTGAAAAACGGGGACCAGTGCCCCGCCGATACCACCGATGACGATGTACCATTTTCCGGGCAGCCAGCGTTCTGCGGTTACGGCAAAAATGGCAGCAGTGATCCAAGGCGCCACATCTCGCCTGCCCCGCCACATGCCGACGGTCAGGGCGGTGAATACGGCCACAAAGGCAAAATCCAGGGCAAAGCGCTCCGGGTGGGCGATCAGCGCTCCCAGCCGATGGCCGAGCAGGGTACCGGCAGACCAGATGACGCACAGGCAGATTCCGCCGCCCAGCAGGAAACCGGTGGTGACGTGGCCGTGCCGGTGGGCTGCCATGGTCACCGCCCAGTTCTCGTCGGCCACCAGATGCATGACCCCGGCTTTGTGAAAGAATGATTTGCCCCTGAAAAGCGGTTCCAGCGAGGCACCGATGAGCAGGTAGCGCATGTTGATGATCAGCACGGCCAGGATCATCTCCGCAATGGGCAGGGGCGGCACCCACATGTCGACCATCACGAACTGGGCCGAACCGGCGAAAATCGAAAGGTTCATGGCCAGAAGCTCCAGCCAGGAAAGTCCCTTCTGGGCGGCCAGCATCCCCAGGACACTGCCGTAAGCGGCCACGCTGGCGCCTACCGGAAGGTTGGCGACCGCACCTTTGCGCATCTCTTCAATCATCGTCTTTCGTCCTGAATTGGGGATTTGTCAAAGTTGATGACCTCGTAAAAGTCGCATTTCCGACGGACTCGTAAAAAGGCCGAGATCAAGGCTTGCGGGCCGCGACAGCGAGCCTGAGCGAGCGAACAGCAAATCGATCGATATCCTTACGGCGAACATTTATGTTTCATCCTGAGGAATGAGGTGTATTGCTTATACTCCGCAGTGACGAAGGATGAAGCGTAACGCCGATATCGACCTTTTTACGAGTCCGTCAAAGTTGTCCGATCGCCACCCCTGCGAATACGCCCGCCGCGATCCACAAAACCGCCTTGGCCGACCGCCATGCAACCGGTTCAATGATCGGCAAACCTTTCGAATGCCCTGCCGAAGTATCCTCCGGAGACATAAAAAATCGAAGAATCGCTATGGTTGCAGTGAGGCTCATCGTCCACCATCCGTATCTGAAATCGACCTTGATTTACCCTAACAGATCGGCTAATTAATAACAGATACAGTTTTTTAATTTTTTTATAATAACAGTTGAAGGTATATAGATGGCCCAACAAACAGTTTCGGGATTCAGATATGCCAACTTGGCCGATGATCTGGAACTCAAGATCAAAGAGGGCGTCTACCGTTCCGGTGAGAAGTTGCCCTCGTTGAGAAGACTGCATGACCAGACCGGGCTGAGCATCACCACCGTGTATCAGGCCTACATCGAGCTGGAAAAGCGGGGCGTCGTGGAGCCGCGTCAGAAATCGGGATATTACGTCAGACCGCTTCTGGACCGAATTCTACCGGTACCGGAAGCGCCGAAACTGAAGCCGGTTGCCAAAAAAGTAACCATGGGCACCCTGGCCTATTCCATCGTCGAAGACATGAGCAATCCGGATTTTCTTCAATTGGGGGGTTCGGTAGTGATGCCGGAATTGCTGCCCTTCAAGCAACTGGCCCGTTGCATTCGCTCGGCGCCCATCGAATCCATGAAACACAGCCTGATGCGCTACGAAAATCCATACGGCAATCCCGAACTCAAACGCCAGATCGCCAAACGCATGGTCGGCCAGGCCCGGCGGGACGCCATGGAAGAAATAACCATCACCACCGGATGCCTTGAGGCGGTAAACCTGTGCCTCCAGGCCGCCGGCAGCGCCGGCGACACGGTAATCGTGGAATCGCCCACCTATCCCTGGTTTCTGCAGTTGATCGAAGACCACAAGATGTTCGCCCTGGAAATACCTACGGATCCCCGCACGGGTATCGACCTGGAACAATTGGAGCAGGCCATCGGCGCCAATGCCGTGGCCGCCTGCCTGCTGGTTCCCAATTTCCACAATCCCCTGGGTTTCGAGATGTCCATGGAGAAGAAAAAGACCCTGGTGAAGATGATGGCCGCCGCAAAAGCCCCCATCATCGAGGACAATATCCACGGAGAACTCTATTTCGGCAATGCAAGACCGGCGACTTTGAAATCACTGGACCGCAACGGATGGGTAATGCACTGTGCCTCTTTCTCCAAAACCCTTTCGCCGGGGCTGCGGGTGGGGTGGTGCCTGCCGGGCCGCTACACCGAACCGGTAAGGCGGCTGAAACTGAACGGCACGGTCGCCTCCCCCACATTGAACCAGCGGGCCGTGGCCGATTTTTTAAAAAGCGGCGCCTACGACCGCCACCTGCGCCGCCTGCGAACGGCGTTGAAAAATCAGATCAGCAACATGGCCCTGGCCATTGCGCGCCACTTTCCGAAAGGGACGCGCATCACCGCGCCCAAGGGCGGGTTGACCTTGTGGGTGGAGCTGAGTCCGAACATCAATGGCCTCGAGGTTTACCGGGAGGCCCGAAAAAGGAAGATTTCCATTTTTCCCGGCATCATCTGCTCCACAACCGGCCGCTACCGGAATTTCATCCGCATCAGCTGCGGCTACCCCTGGAGCGAAGAGGTCGAAAAGGGAATTCGGACGCTGGCAGAAATTATCGGCCAAATGGTTTAGCGCCCAAACTCCCATTCGCCACTGTCTCCTCTCGCTTTACAGGCTGAAAAGAAAAGTGACAACCCCAGCCTTCCAGTCGCCTGCGATCCGCGTTCTTTTTTTTCGAATAACCCCACAGATTCATAGAAAATTGCAATCCCCAATTTGAATCTTCTCGCCCATGGCACTCCCTTTGCTCTGGCTTCAAACAGATCGAACGGGTCAGATGTTTAATTGTCCACCGTTCATCCATAGAGCGTTTTCAGGCAGCCACCCATCAACACAGAAAGGCTTCTCATGCTCAATGCATCCGTAAAAACCGATTCATGGAAACAGCGAAAAATCCATTTGGACGAGATTGAACGGTATATGCAAAGCGACCGGGATTTCATTGACGATGCGGCGCTGACCCGGGCGATCGCCGCCAACCGAAACCCGGATTCGTTGCGGATAAGAGAAATTATCGCCAAGTCCCTGGCCATCGAAACCCTCAACATTGACGAGGCGGCCGCACTTCTCAATGTCTCCGATCCCGAATTGCTGGACGAGATGGAGGCGGCGGCCGGACAGATCAAGAGAAAAGTGTATGACAACCGGATCGTCACCTTTGCACCGCTGTACCTGAGCAATTACTGCGTCAACAACTGCCGTTATTGCGGATTTCGTCTTGAAAACAAAAAGATAAGGCGGATGACCCTTTCCATGGACGAGATCAGGCGGGAGACGGAAGTGCTGTGCGGCGATATCGGGCACAAGCGGCTGATCGTCGTATACGGCGAGCACCCGGTATCGGATATCGATTACATGGTCGAATCCATCCGGACCATTTACGATGTCGCCGTCCCCGCTCGCCAGGGAATCGGCAGAATCCGGCGGGTCAACGTCAATGCGGCCCCGTTGTGCGTCGAGGACTTAAAACGACTGCATGCGGTGGGCATCGGCACCTTTCAGGTGTTTCAGGAAACCTACCACCATGCCACCTACGCCCGCTTGCACCCTGCCGACACGATCAAGGGCAATTACCGCTGGCGCTTGTACTGCATGCATCGAGCCTTCGACGCCGGGGTGGACGACTTTGGCATCGGTGCCCTGTTCGGCCTTGCCGACTGGCGTTTCGAAGTCCTTGGTCTGCTGGCCCACACCCACGAACTGGAACGGGCCGTGGGCATCGGGCCCCATACCATCTCCTTTCCCCGCCTCGAACCGGCTAAAAACACTCCCTTTCTCCAGGATAGCCGTCTGCGGGTGGCCGAAGCCGATTTCAGAAAAGCCGTCACCGTTCTTCGCCTGGCCGTGCCTTACACCGGCATGATTCTCACGGCGCGGGAATCCGCCGAAACCCGACGGGCACTGCTGCCGCTGGGGATTACCCAGGTGGACGCCTCCAGCCGCATCGGTGTGGGGGCCTATGCCAATCCGGCGGTCGACAATTCCCAGGACAACCGGCAGCAGTTCGTCCTGGGCGATCTGCGCAGCCTGGAGGAAGTCATCCGGGAACTGGCCGAAGAGGGCACCATCACCTCTTTCTGTACGGCCGGTTATCGATGCGGAAGAACGGGCAAGCGCATCATGGATCTTTTGCGCAGCGGCAAGGAAGGAAAGTTCTGCAAGCTCAACGCGGTACTCACCTTCCGGGAATGGCTCGACGACTTCGCCGCTCCCGAGACGGCCTCAGCAGCAGAACCGGTCATTCAGAAAGAAATCAAGGAAATCGAACAAGAGCAGCCAGGGATGGTCAAAACGTTCAAGGAATACTACCGGCGCATCGCTGATGGCGAGCGGGATCTCTACCTGTAACTCATGCGATCTCCTATTCAGACAAGCGGCAAGTCGAAAACGAATTTTACTACCGCTCAAATTCGCTCCCTGCTGGAATCGAGCGGCCGCAAAGAGATCGAGGCGCTTCGTCGGGAAGCGCACTGGGCGACCCTGCTGCATTGCGGCAACAGGGTCTACTTCCGGGGCATCATCGAATTTTCCAACATCTGCACTTGTGACTGCTACTATTGCGGCATCCGCCGCAGCAACAAGGACGTGGTGCGCTACCAGCTCGCCAAAGCGCAAATTCTGCGCCAGGCTAAATGGTGCGCCGAGAGAGGGTTCGGGTCCGTGGTCCTGCAATCGGGCGAGCGGCGGGACGCCCGGTTTGTCGATTTCGTGACCGACGTGGTGCGGACCGTCAAAAAAGAAACCCGATGTTCTCTTCTACCTGATGGATTGGGGATCACCCTGTGCGTCGGAGAACAATCCCGCGAGGTGTACGCACGCTTTTTCGAAGCCGGCGCCCATCGTTACCTGCTGCGCATCGAAACCGCGTCGCCGCGCCTGTTTCGGCGCTGGCACCCGCCCGGGCAAACTTACGAAAACCGGCGGCGCTGCCTTTCGCACCTGCGATCCATCGGCTACCAGGTGGGCACCGGCGTCATGATCGGGGCGCCCTGGCAGACCACCGCCGATCTCGCGGAAGATGTGGCCTTTTTCAAGGAGATGGATGTGGACATGATCGGCATGGGACCCTACATCCCCCATCGCGCCGCACCCTTGGCCAGGATTGACGTGGACCTGCCGGCCATGCGTCTGCAGCGGGCACTGTCGACCATTGCCGTCGCCCGTCTGGTGCTGCGGGATGTCAATATCGCCGCCACCACGGCCCTGCAGGCCCTGTCGCCTCTGGGCCGCGAAAGGGGGCTGGACTTCGGCGCCAATGTGATCATGCCCCAGGTGACTTCGCCCGACTGTCGGAAACAATACACGCTTTACGATGCCAAACCCTGTGACAATGAAACCGACCCCGGTTTTCAGAACGCTTTGGAGAGACGGATTCGGAACCTGGGGCGCGAAGTGGGCCGCAACCGGTGGGGAGATTCACCCCATGCATGGATTCGGCAGGCCTTTATCCAAGGAGCGGCCTGAACCCCGACGAACATTGAATTGAAAATAAGGAGCAAACCATGGCTAAAGTGATTTTTGGCGTCTGGGACGGCACCGTCATCGACAACAGGAGACGGAAAATCTTCGAAATCGAGGAAGATCCGTCCTTCCGGGAATTCGACGAATTCAATACCGGAAATCCCATCAAGGCCTTTATGGGCGGGCACGGATTTTTCATCTTTGAAAAAGGGGTGCATCTGCTGGATGCCGCTCGCCAGTACATGCAGCGCGTGGCCCGCGAGTCCTGCGGCAAATGCACCCCCTGCCGGGTCGGCACGCAGATCATCGCCGCCAAGCTTCGCGAACTGTCCAACGGCAACCGGGATGCGGCCGTGCTGGATGAGATCGCCGCGATCGCCGAGCATATCCGCAGCACCTCCCTGTGCGGTCTCGGCCAGACGGCCCCGGTCGCCCTGCTCGAAATGATCCGCTACATGCGCGAGGAACTGATCGCGGAAATCGCCGCCGGCAACGGCATGCCGCCACAGCCCTGCACCACCTACGTGTCGGCGCCGTGCATCGAAGCCTGCCCCTCCAAGGTCGATGTTCCCCGCTATATCGACTTCATCAAGGACGGCAAATTCACCCACTCCCTGGGCGTCATTCTCCAGAAATATCCCATGGCCGCAACGTGCGGCAGGGTATGCGTGCGGTTCTGCGAAATGGCCTGCCGCCGCACCCAGGTGGACGAGGCGGTCGGCATCAAGGTTCTCAAACGTTTCGTGGCCGATCGCGAGAAGTACATCACCAACGAATGGTTCAGCAGCTACCCGGCGGAAGAAAAAAAATCCGACGATTTAAAGGTGGCGGTCATCGGCACCGGACCGGCGAGTATTTCGGCCGCCTATCATCTTCTCCTCAAGGGGTATCCGGTGGACGTGTACGAGGACAAAACGGTTCCCGGGGGCATGGCCGCGACCGGAATTCCCAACTACCGCCTGCCCAAGGACGTGCTCGGCAGGGAGATCAGCATCATCGAAACCCTTGGCGGACGAATTTTGTACGACCGCCGCTTGGGAAAGAAAATTACCATTAAAAGCCTGCTCAACGACGGTTACCAGGCCATCTTTCTGGGCGTGGGAGCCCACAAGGGTAAAATGCTGGGGGTCGCCGGCGAAGACACCGCCCTTCAGGGCTACCAGTTCGGGGTGAACATGCTGCTGCACATCAATCACGATTATGTCAATCGGGGCATTCCCATGGACCTGGGCGAGAAGATGATCGTGGTGGGCGGCGGCAATGTCGCCATGGACTGTGCTCGTTCAGCCCTGCGCATGGGCGTGAAAGAGGTGCACCTGATCTACCGGCGGTCACGCAACGAAATGCCCGCCGACAAGGAAGAAGTGGAAGCCGCCGAGAAAGAGGGCGTCATTTTCCATTACCTGACCCACCCCGTCCGCATCCTCCATGCCGACGGCCGGGTCACCGGGGTCAAAGCCACCCGCATGGAACTCGGCGAAGTGGACGCCGGGGGCCGGCGCAGCGTTTTGCCCGTTGCCGGATCGGAGTTCGTGCTGGAGGCCGACAGCATCATCCCGGCCATCGGCCAGCAGGTGGACCACAGCTTCACCAGCCCCGAGGAAGGACTCCGCTTTACCAAGGGGGGCTTGATTGAAGTGAATCCCAACAGCCTGATGACCAGCCGCAAGGGGATTTTCGCCGGCGGGGACTGCGTCACCGGACCGGCCACCCTGGTTCAGGCCATGGCTCAGGGACACCAGGCCGCCCGCTGCATGGACGATTATCTGACTTTGGGCCGGGTGCGGTTCTTCCCCGATAGACGCATGAGCGATCTGGTGCAGGCAATTCAGCCCATGATTTCCAAGGGGGTTTCCATTCCCATTCGCCATGAATACCGGGTCAAGGTCAAGGAATTGGATCCGGAAGTGAGAAAACGCATGTTCGAAGAGGTGGAAAAGCCCATATCCGTGGAAGAGGCTTATCACGAGGCGGACCGCTGTATGCGGTGTTACCGCGTTTATTCGGTGATAACGGAACAGTAAAGGGTTCATCAGAAAAGGAGAATGACGATGATCGGCAGCATAAACGGCAAGCCTGTGGAATTTTCCGAAAACGAGACAATCCTTCAGGTGGCCAAACGCAATGGCCACTTTATCCCCACCCTTTGCGAAATGGCCGACCTGGACCACACGCCGGGCACCTGCCGGGTCTGCCTGGTGGAAATTCAGCGCCGCAACGGCTCCGGGCCGCAGGTGGTGACCTCGTGCAACACACCCATGGAAGAGGGCATGGCGGTGCTCACGCGGACCCCGGCCCTGCGCGAACAGCAGCGGCTTCAGGTGGAACTGCTTTTGGCCGACCACAACCAGGACTGTGCCGTGTGCATTCGCCACGGCAACTGCGAACTTCAGGATGTGGCCCAGTTCGTCGGCCTTCAGCAGTCCCGCTACCACTATCCTCATTTTTACGAACAGCGCACCCGGGACGACTCTTCGGCGGCCATCGTCCGCGATATGAGCAAATGCATCCGCTGCCTGCGGTGCGTCAAGGTGTGCCGGGAAATCCAGGGCACGGACGCCCTGGTGATCACCGAAAAGGGGCTGGCCACCGAAATCAGCATCCGCGACAGCCTGCCCCTGGGCAGTTCGGACTGTGTGGCCTGCGGTCAGTGCATTCTGGTTTGCCCGGTGGGGGCGCTGGCCGAGCGGGACGACACCGAAACGGTGATCGACTATCTCTACGACCCGCGGATTGTCACCGTCTTCCAGTTCGCCCCGGCCATTCGGGTGGCTTTGGGAGAGGCCTTTCGCATGCCCCCCGGCGAGAATGTCGAAGGCCAGATCGTCACGGCTCTGAAGCATCTGGGGGCCGATGTGGTGTTGGACACCAATTTTACAGCCGATCTGGTTATCATGGAGGAGGGCACCGAACTGCTGCACCGCATCGAAAAAGGCGGGACGCTGCCCATGTTCACCTCCTGCTGTCCTGGCTGGATCAACTTCGCCGAGAAGAATTTCCCGGAGATCCTGCCCCACATCTCCACCACCCGCTCCCCCCAGCAATGCTTCGGCTCCATGGCCAAAACTTACCTGGCCGAGGGGATGGGCATCGATCCCAAAACCATGCGGGTGATTTCCATCATGCCCTGCACGGCCAAAAAAGAGGAGGCCAAGCGCCCAGAATTTCTCAATAAGGGTACTCCGGATGTGGATGTGGTGCTGACCACCAGGGAATTTGCCCGACTGCTGGAGCGGGAGGGGGTGGATCTTTCGACCTTGGAGCCGTCGGCCTACGACAATCCATGGATGGGGGATTACACCGGCGCCGCGGCCATCTTCGGAACGACGGGCGGCGTGATGGAAGCGGCCCTGCGCACGGTTCATAAGGTGGTCACCGGCGACGAACTGGAGGGAATCGAATTTCAGCCGGTGCGCGGCAACGAAAAAGTTCGCGAAGCAAAAGTCGATTTGCAAAACGGCTCGCATCCCGTCAAGGTAGCCGTGGCCCACAGCCTCAAGGCGGCCCGGCATATGGCGGAAATGGTCCTGGCGGGCGAGGCGCCCTATCACTTTATCGAGATCATGGCCTGCCCGGGCGGGTGCATGGGCGGCGGCGGTCAGCCACGCAGCAAGAAGGCCTACCAGGCCAGTTGGCAGGAGCGGCAAAACGCCCTGTACGCCATCGACCGGCAGCGGTCAGTGCGCCAGTCCCACAACAACCCGCTCATCGAAAAGATTTACGACGACTTTTTGGAAGAACCCAATTCCCACAAGGCCCATGATCTGCTCCACACGACGTATCGGAAGCGCAAGCGAACCATTAAGCATACCATGAAAGAGATCTGGCAGGAGATCGAGGCCCGGTAAGGAATTTCAAGGCGGCAAAACGATGAACCAACTCAACACCCGCATAGAAACAGACGTGCTGGGCAGCGTGGAGATTGCCGCCGAAGCCCTGTTCGGCATCCACGCCTGGCGCGCCAGGGAGAACTTCCCCAATACGGACCGGTTTTCCCAGCACTGGTATCAAGCCGTCGGGACGGTGAAGCTGGCCTGCTACAACACGATCGAACGGTTCCAGAATGCCGTTGAGAAGAAGTTTGGAAAAGCGACGACTATTAAAATGATGGCGCAGGAAAAAATCGAGGCCCTGCAGGAAGCGGCCAGGGAGGTAATTCAGGGAAAACATTTCGAGGGGTTCATCGTGCCGGCGGTCCAGGGCGGTGCGGGAACCAGCATCAACATGAACGTCAACGAAATCCTGGCCAATGTGGCCCTTGGGAAGCTGGGCAAGGATCCAGGCACATATACCGAAATCGACCCCATCGAAGATGCGAACCGCTACCAGAGCACCAACGACGTCATCCCCACAGCCTTGCACGTGGCCTGTATGCAGCGATTGCCGGCATTGGAAAACCGGATCAATCTCCTGCGGCACGAGATCGAAAAGCTGGAAGCGGCCCATCGAAACCACCTGCGGATCGCCTACACCCAAATGCAGGCAGCGGTTCCTTCTTCCCTGGGGCGTCTTTTCAGCACCTACAACGAGGCACTGTCCCGGGACTGGTGGCGTATTTCACGGGGTCAGGAGCGGCTGAAGGTGGTGAATCTGGGCGGGAGCGCCATCGGCAGCGGATTGGCGTCCCCCCGTTTTTTCGTCATGGAAGCGATCCGCGAACTGCAGAAATTGACCGGGCTTCCGGTTACCCGCAG
The DNA here is from genome assembly GCF_009688965.1 of Desulfosarcina widdelii. Classification (GTDB taxonomy): domain Bacteria; phylum Desulfobacterota; class Desulfobacteria; order Desulfobacterales; family Desulfosarcinaceae; genus Desulfosarcina; species Desulfosarcina widdelii. Next base: position 4,226,977 of record NZ_AP021875.1, read on the forward strand.
CGATAACATGCACGACGCCACCTGCAACCTCGACCCGTTCGTGGAAGTCCACGGCTTTTTAACCGCCCATGCCGTTTCGCTGGAGAAAATGGTGGGCGACCTGCGGCTGCTGGCTTCCGACCTGATCGACACCAACGATATCCGGCTGCCCCGAAAGCAGGTGGGCTCCAGCATCATGCCTGGCAAAGTCAACCCCGTCATCCCCGAGTTCGTGATCGGCTGCGCCCACAAAGTATATGCCAACGGGACCATGGTGAACGGTTTGGCGGCCCGGGGTCTTTTGGACCTCAATGCCTATCTGCCCATCATCGGGCATGCCTTCTTGGACAGCCTGGAACTGTTGATTGCCGCCAACCGGACCTTGCAGGAAAATCTGTTCTGCGGGTTGGAAATCAACGCGCAGGCTGCCGAAGAGAAGCTCTACCGCAGCCCTTCGGTGTGCACCGCCCTGCTTCCCTATCTTGGCTATGGGAAGGCCGCGTTGCTGGCCAGTGAAATGCAACGGTCGAGCGGCTCCATTCACGAGGCCAACCAGACCCTGCAATTGATCGATCCGGAAAAACTGGAAGAACTCCTGGCCCCTTCCAATCTCTTGAAGGAAGGATTTTCCGTTCACGATCTGCTCGATGAAATGGGGGAGCGTTCATGAGAGGCAGAGAAACCCGCCCCCATATTGGAATTTTCGGAAGAACCAATGTCGGCAAAAGTTCGTTCATCAATGCCATCACCGGCCAGGATGTCTCCATTGTCAGCGATCTGGCGGGAACCACCACCGACCCGGTGAACAAAAGCGTCGAATTGACCGGCATTGGCCCGGTCGTATTGGTGGACACGGCCGGTCTGGACGATACCTCTCAATTGGGCGAGCTTCGCGCCAACCGAACCCGGAAAGTTCTCGAGATCATCGACGCGGCCATTTTGCTCATCGCCGGAAACCGGGTATCCGACACGGAACAGGCGTTGATGGCCCGGTTTCAATCCGAAGCGATCCCCTTTTTACTCGTTCATAACAAAAGCGACCTCGAGCGATGGCGGAACCATGGTGCCGTATTTCCTGAAAAGACGCCGGTCCTGGATTATTCGAGTGTCTCCCATGAGGACCCCTGGCCGCTGCTTAGTAAGCTAAAACGCATCATCCCCCCTTCGGCATTTAAACGGCAAGCACTGGTCGGCGACCTGGTTGCCTATGGAGATGTCGTGATGATGATCGTGCCCATCGATCTCGAAGCCCCGGAGGGGCGCTTGATCCTGCCCCAGGTGCAGGCCATCCGCGATATTCTCGACAACGATGCCATCGCCATTGTTCTCAAGGAACGGGAAGTCGAAGTTTTTTTAAAGAAGACAAAGATCGAACCGCATCTGGTCATCACGGACAGCAGTATTTTCAACAAGGCCGACGCCATGATCCCTAAGGCGATCCCGCTGACCGGCTTCAGCGTGATGCTGGCCCGGTTTAAAGGAGATTTCGACGCCTATCTGGAAGGTACGCCGAAGATATCGGAACTGAAGGACGGCGACAAGATTCTGCTTTTGGAGTCGTGCTCGCACCACACCTCCTGCGACGACATCGGCAGGGTGAAAATTCCCCGCTGGATTTCAAACTTTACGGGCAGAAATCTCCATTTCGAAATCGTCGCTGGCCTGGACGACATTCCAGGCACGATCCAGGATTATTCCCTGGTGGTGCAATGCGGCGGTTGCATGGTTACCCGCAGGCAACTGGTCAACCGTTTACAGCCCGCACGCAGAGCCGGCATTCCAGTTACCAATTACGGCATGGCCATCGCCTACGTGCAGGGCGTTTACGAGCGCGCCGTAGCCCCTTTTGTCAAACGGGATGACTTGGAGACAGCCTATTTATAAAGCAGCAATTATAATGGAGTACACAGTGAACTTTTATTCAGGAGGAAAAGTCATGACCGACACCATCGAACCGCTTTTCAGCCCGGCATCCATTGCCATCGTCGGCGCCACCAACCGGCCCAACAGCGTGGGCCAGGCCGTGATGCGCAACCTGATTCAAGGCGAATTCCAGGGGGTGCTCTACCCGGTGCACCCCAAACTGAAATCCATATACGGCGTCAAGGCCTACCCGACCCTCACCGCCATACCGGATTCGATCGACCTGGCCGTGATTATCGTCAAGCCGGAGGTCGTGCCGGATCTGTTGGATGAGGCGAAGGGCAAAGGCGTTAAGGGCGCGGTGATCATCACCGCGGGGTTCAAGGAGATCGGCGGCAAGGGGGCCGAACTGGAGGATCAGATCAAGGCGATCGCCGCCCGCAACAACATCCGCCTGGTGGGCCCGAACTGCCTGGGAATCATCAATACCAACAAAGACGTTCGCATGAACGCCAGTTTCGCCCGCCTGATGCCAAGACCGGGCAACATCGGCTTCATCTCCCAGTCCGGGGCCCTGTGCACCTCGGTATTGGACTACGCCGCGGGCCGCAAGATCGGGTTCTCGAAATTCATCAGCTTTGGCAACAAGGCCGATGTCAGCGAAATCGATCTGCTGCGCTACCTGGGCGATGATCCCGAAACCAAGGTGATCTGCATGTACCTGGAGGATCTGTCCGCCGGCCAGGAGTTCATCCGCGTGGCCAGCGAGATTTCCTGGAACAAGGGCAAGCCCATCCTGGCCGTGAAATCCGGAACGTCGTCGGAAGGGGCCAAGGCCGCCGCCTCGCACACCGGTTCCCTGGTGGGCTCGGATTCGGCCTATGACGCCATTTTCCTGCAAAGCGGCATCCAGCGGGTGGAGGGCATCAACGAATTGTTCCACTATGCCATGGCCTTCTCGCGCCAGCCCCTGCCCAAGGGACGGCGCATCGCCATCGTGACCAACGCCGGCGGACCGGGCATCATGGCCACCGACGCCGCCATCCGCCACGGCCTCAAGCTGGCCGCCTTTACCGACGAAACCACCGCGGCGTTGAAGGCCAGCCTGCCGCCCACGGCCAATATCCACAACCCGGTGGACGTGATCGGCGACGCCACCCACGAGCGTTACGAAAGCGCCCTGAAAACCGTCATGCAGGACCCCAACGTGGACGGGGCCATCGTTTTGCTCACCCCCCAGGCCATGACCGACATCCTGGAAACGGCCCAGATCGTGCCCAATGTGGCCAAGCAGACGGACAAACCCATCCTCTGTTCGTTCATGGGCATCGTGGACGTGTCCGAAGGCGTGGCCCATCTGGAGTCCAACGGCATTCCCAACTACGTTTTCCCCGAGGCCGCCTCGCGCACCATGGCCGCCATGGTCCGTTTCGGGGAGCGTCTCAACATCGGCAACCGCGTTCCGGCTGGCTATGCCGTCCGGCGCGATGAAGTATCCCGGCTGATCAACGCAAAGCTGAACGGCAACCTGTCCTGCTATCTGCCCGAACGGGAGGCGACGGAGTTGTTGAACTGCTATGGACTGCCCCTGCTGACCAGCCGGCTGGTATCCGATTCCACGCAGATCGCCGCTGCCATGGAAGCCATGCGTGCGCCCGTGGCCATGAAAATCGTGTCCAAGGATATTGTTCACAAGGTGGATGCCGGCGGAGTGAAACTGAACATCACCGATGCCGACCAGGCCAAGCAGGCATTTGAGGAAATCGTGGCCAACGGGCTGCGGTTCAAAGCCGATGCCAGGATCGACGGGGTGCTGATGCAGGAGATGGCCGGCAAGGGCGTGGAGGTGATCATCGGCTGCGCCCGGGATTCCAAATTCGGGCCCATTGTCATGTTCGGCCTGGGCGGTACGCTCGTGGAAGCATTGAAGGACGTTACCTTCCGCCTGGCGCCCATGTTTATCGCCAGCGCGGAAAACATGATCCGCTCCATTAAAACCTTTAACATTCTCCAGGGGGTGCGGGGCAATCCGCCCTCGGATCTGGGCGCCATCCGGGAGTGCATCCTGCGGGTGTCGACCCTGGTGGCCGATCATCCCGAGATCAGCGAACTGGACATCAACCCGCTGATCGTCTATCCCGAAGGCAAGGGAGCCGTGGTGGCCGACTGCCGGATCATGCTCGCGTCAAAGCAGGCCTGATCCGTTTCACCCCATCGGAAAGTGCCCAAATCGAGCGGGTCCTAAAATTTCAGGGCCCACTCCACCATGGCCACAAAGTGTTCAAAAAGTACCTTGGGGCGAATGCCGAACGCCTCGTGGAAATGTTGCCGGCGCATCCTGAAAATTTTCATGACCCCGAAAATCTGACCCCACAGAAGCAGCATGAGCTGTTGTGGGGTCAGATCCTTTCCGATGTTACCGATTTCCATTCCCTTTTCAATGGCGGCCGTGACCATGCGGGCCATATCGGCGGAAACCTGCTGGCACTGCGCCCGGTAGCTGTCCGGCGCAAAGGAGCCGTCGCCGTTAAGGTAGTCGAAATAGCGGCTTTCGTAGATCATGATCAGATCGAGAAACTCCGGGCTTTGAACGGAGAAATCGAAAAACGCCCGGGCCATGTCTCGCAGGCCGCTGTCGTTTGAACCGGCCTGGTCGATGGCCTTGGCCAGCGTCTCCCTCAATTGGAACAGACCCCGCAGGACTACGGCCAGAAAAAGCTCCTCTTTGTCTCTGAAGTACAGGTAAAGGGTGCGCTTGTTGTAGCCGGCGGCATCGGCGATGGCCGGCAGGGTGGTGTTTTCGTATCCGTTCTCGAAGAAAACGGCCTGGGCCTTGTCGACGATGCGATCGCTGCGCTGCTGCTGTTCCCAAGCCTTGCGTTCCGTATTCGTCATGGTTCTTCCTGTTGACAATACAACTCCGTGAATGATATTTCACTATAGTGAAATTTGTTGCATCTTAATGCAATAACAAATCCCTTTGCATGTCGTCAAGGATGCGATGGACGCTCCGCTTGCACTTTTTATCGCCTTTACCATCCTGGTGGCCGGTTGTGTTCGCGGCTACGGCGGATTCGGCTTCTCCATGATCACGGTGGCGGCGCTTTCCCTGGTGTTGCCGCCCGAACGCATCGTGCCGATGATATTGATACTGGAAGTGGGCGCCAGTCTGTTGCTTCTGCCCGGTGCCTGGTCCTCCGTAAATTGGTTGGCGCTTGCCTGGATGCTGCTTGGTGTTGGCATCGGGACGCCGCTGGGCGTCTGGCTGCTCGGCAATGTTTCTCCGGCTTGTATGAAAACGTCGGTGGCGGCGATCATCTTCGCCCTGGCCTTCATCCTTCGTAAAGATGTCGTCGTCAGGCGCAGACCGGGGCGTGTACAAACCGTACTTACCGGAACGGCTTCCGGGATTCTCAATGGTGCGGCGGCCATTGGCGGACCGCCGGCCGTTCTCTTTTTTTTCTCTTCTCCGGCTGGAGCCACCGTATCCAGGGCGTCGCTGATCGCTTATTTCCTGTTGACGGACATTCTGGCCGCCGGCACCTGCCTGGCCGCCGGATTGATGACCGTCGATCATGCCCGCCAGGCCCTGTTGATGCTCGTTCCCATGGCGGTTGGGTTGCTTGCCGGCCAGCGAATGTTTCACCGCACTTCCGAAACGGTTTTCCGTAAGCGGGTCTTGCTTTGCCTGATGGGACTGTCCGTGCTGACACTGATAAAGGCACTATGGGAAATGGCTTCGTAGTGTTTATCCAGAAATGGCCAATTTGCCCGATATCTTTGTTGCGCGAAAAATTTACTCCTCGGAATATCAACCATATACCTGCGGGTAAATTTTCCTTGCGCCTCGATCTCGACCAAATTTGCCTATTTCTGGACAGACACAAAGATGAGAAACTGATTTATCTGAAAAAATGGAGTGAACCATGGAACTGACCAAAAAAGGAATGACGCGTGAGGCTATCTTCGAGCGCCTGGCCGAGTTTCGCCGCAACGATATCAAATGGCAGGAAGGCCGGACCTACGGATATGTTTTCGATCCGGGGTCCGAGGTGATGGCGGTCGGCAAAGCCGCCTACAACGAATTTCTATCCGAAAACGGACTGGATTTCACCGTTTTTCAGAGCCTCCTGCGACTCGAACGGGAACTGGCCGCTTTCGGTGCCCGCCATTTGAGAGGCGATGAGCAGGTGGTGGGCAATTTCACCTCCGGCGGGACGGAAAGCATCATCCTGGCGGTGAAAGCCGCCCGGGATTGTTACCGCAGCACCCATCCCCAAATCCATGTTCCGGAAATAATCCTGCCGGCCACCGCCCACGCAGCCTTTCACAAGGCGGCCCATTATCTGGGCGTGAAAGCGGTGACCGTTTCCGTCGATCCGCAGACGTTCCGGGCCGATGTGGAGAAAGTAAAGGCGGCCATCACCAAAAACACCATCATGATCGTGGGGTCGGCCCCCTCCTATGCCCACGGTGTGGTGGATCCCATTGCCGATCTGGCCGCCCTGGCCCATGAAAAGGGCCTGTGGATGCATACCGATGCCTGCATGGGCGGATTTCTGCTGCCCTATTTTCGCCGCCTGGGCGAACCGGTGCCGGATTTCGATTTCACCGTGCCGGGGGTCACCTCCATTTCGGTGGATCTTCACAAATATGCCTATACCCCCAAAGGCGCGTCGCTGGTTCTCTACCGCAACAAAGGGTATCGCAAGCACCAGATCTTCGCCTGCTCCGGGTGGATCGGGTACACCATCGTCAACAATGCCGTCCAGAGCAGCAAGTCCGGCGGGCCCATGGCCGCGGCCTGGGCGGTCCTCAATTATATCGGCGACGACGGTTACCTGGACATCGCCCGCAAGAAGCTGGCGTCCGTGAAAAAGATCGCCGAAGGCATCAACCGTATCGACGGCCTGCGGCTGGTCACCCATCCGGACATGTCGCTGATCTCTTTTACCGCCGACGAGGTGAACGTTTTTCATATCGTCGATGAAATGAACAGCCGGGGGTGGTATATTCAGCCGTCCCTCTCCTTTGACAATTCGCCCGCCCACATCCACCTGTCGGTCAACGCATCCAACGTGGGCTGGGAGGACGAACTGCTGAATAACCTGGCCGAGTGTGTGGACATCGCCCGCAAGCTGCCAGAAGGGGAACTGGTCAGTCTGGTCAAAGAAAGCCTGAAAGGCATGGATATGGCGGCTATCTCCGACAGCGACATCATGAACCTGATGGCGGCGGCCGGGGTTTCCGACGGCATGCTGCCCAGCCGCATGGCGGACATCAACGGTGTGCTGGATCTTCTGCCGACCCGGGTTCGGGAAACGGTGCTGACGGTGTTTGTGAATGATATGTTCACCCAGCCATGATGATCTCCTAAAAAGTCAAAAATTCCAGTCTGGCGTCATTCCGGCGAAGGCCGGCGCACGTAGTGAAGCTTCAGCGTTATCCAGTCATTTCTATAATTTCTGGATGCCGGATCAAGTCCGGCATGACGAGCCTGCTATTTTTTACGAGTCTGTCAACTTTATCGAGAAAGGGTATTAAATGAACACCCCATTTCCCTTTGACGGCATGCTGGTTTTCGCGTTCCTCTCCCTGCTCCTGCTGATCGGTGTCGGTCTGCGAGCCACGGTAGGCTTCTTCCAGCGTTTTCTGGTTCCCAGTTGCCTGATCGGCGGGGTTTTGGGGCTGGGTGTGCTGCACACGGGCATTGTCGATCTCGACACGGCAACCATCGAGGCCCTGGCGTATCACTTTTTCAATATTTCATTTATTTCCGTTGGGTTGACCCGGGAAGAAAACAACAACCAGAAGATAGCGCAACCCAGTCCCCTCAAAGGTCCGACCTGGATGGCGCTCCTGCAGGGTCTCACCTTTCCCATGCAGGCCATTGTCGGCGGGTTGCTGGTGATCCTGCTGGGAGCGTTCGGGCTTCACCTGTTTCCCACCTTCGGGTTCCTGGCGCCGCTGGGATTCAACGAAGGACCGGGGCAGGCCCTGTCCATCGGCAAGGTGTGGGAAGGCGTCGGTTTCAGCGACGCGGCCACCATCGGTTTGACCTTTGCCGCCATCGGGTATTTCTGCGCCTTTTTTATCGGGGTTCCCCTGGTCAATCGCGGCATTCGCAAAGGGCAGGCCACCTTCGGCCCCCGCCGGTTGCCGCGGGATTTTGTCGTCGGGGTGCTTGATCCCGATGGAAAATCCGAATCGGCAGGGCGGCTGACCCTGCATTCGGGCAACGTGGAAACCCTGGCGTTTCAGACGGCCCTGGTGGGCATGGTATATGGGGCGACCTACGGAATCATCGCGTGTATCGGCCACTGGCTGCCGGCCGATGCGGCCAAAATTCTGTGGGGGTTTTTCTTCTTTTTCGGCTTGGGGGTGGCGCTGCTCGTCAAAGGGGCCATGCAGCGGCTGAAAATCGGGCATCTGGCCGATGGCGGCATCCAACGGCGGATCACCGGTTGGTCGGTCGATTTCCTCATCGTGGCAACGGTGGCGGCCATCGAGTTGAAGATCGTCTGGGACTACATTCTGCCCATCGGCTTGATCGCGCTGGTCAATGCCGTTTTGACCACTACCCTGGTCGTCTGGTTCGGCCGGCGCCTTTCCGCCTATAACCTGGAGCGGACGGCGGCCATCTACGGCGTCGTCACCGGCACCGTTTCCTGTGGCCTGCTGCTGCTGCGCATTGTGGATCCGGATTTTAAAACGCCAGCGGCCTATGAACTGGCCGTCATGAATGTGATGGCCCTTCCGGTGGTCGGCGGCTGCACCGTGCTGGTCAACGGCCCCTTGTGGTGGGACTGGTCAATGTGGATGACCCTGCTGGTATTTGCGGCGGTCATTGCCGTGGCGCTGATTCTGTTGAAGCTGTTGGGCTTTTTAGGGGGTGGTCCACCGGCACCGTCCCATGGTGCCCAATCTTAAGGTGGCTGGCTAACCCAGCGGCGATTCCTGAAGATCCCCAACAAAACGATCCAGAAGTTCGTAAAGCCGATCAATGCTCTCGATCTCCAAATGCTCGTCCTTGGAATGCTGGCTGCTGTTTCCTTCGGCACCCCAGACAATACCGGGGATGTCGAATTGGGTCAGGAAACGGGCATCGCTGGCTCCGTGCGCAATGCCGGTAAAGGTTTGGGGAGCGAGTTCCAGCAAGCGGTCCAGATAGGGCGAACCGGGGCTGACGAACAGGGGTTCGCATTCCTCGATGGTCGCCGTTCCGGAAATCGCCGCCTGAATCCGGCCAACCAGTTCATCGACATCGTCATTTTCCGTGTACCGGATGTCAAAGACGGCTTCGGCCCGTTCCGGCACCTGGTTAACGGATTCACCCGCGTTGATGATCGACAGGTTGATGGTGCGATTCCAGTGCTCCGGATCTGACAGGCCGTCGAAAAAACCTTTGACGATACGACAGTCCTCCATCAATTTTTCAATGGCATTGATCCCCAGCCAGGGTCTGGCCCCGTGGGCGGTTTTGCCCTCGGCAACAAGTTTCAGCCGAAGAACGCCCTTTTCCTTGATCACGATTGTTTCAACACTCCCTCCATCCAGGGCGATGCAGAAATCGCAGGCGATTTGACCCAGGGCGTAGCGGGCGCCATCGTATCCACCGGTCTCTTCGTCGCCGGTAATCAATGCGCCGAGAACCAGGCGGCTGTCGTCAATTCCCAGGCTGCGGCTTTTTTCGATCCGATTTTTCAGCAACACCATTGACAAAGCCGCGGCATACTTGTCGTCGATGGCCCCGCGCCCATATAGCTTGCCACCTTTTTCAAGCGGTTCGAAAAGCTGATGGGAAGCGCTGACCACATCCATGTGCGACATGAGCAAAAGCGGCGTCCGCTCCCGCCGGGGCATCGCAAGAACCGATGGAACGCCATTGTGTTCGATCACACGGCAGGGGATATCGTGGCGGTTGAACCAGTTTTCGATGAATCGGGCGCAGTTGAGAATTTCTTCGGGTCGGGTGCTGGTGGAGGGAAAACGGATCAGATCCTTGGTCAGTTCGACAATCTCCCGGGTGTTTGTCGTTTCGTTTTCGGTAGCCATAAAGGCGTTTTTCTCCTTTTACCAAGCGGTTCGCGCACCGCGATGGCCGTTGGGCCGAACAGACGATGCGTACGGTCTGGATGAATGGTTTCGGCGAATACGGCCTGAAAATTAATCATGACAGGTTCGGTTGTAAACACGCCCCGTCTCTCATTCGTCTACGAGGATGCGTCTTTTCCGGTGGTCCCCATGTAGATGGCGCCAATGGCCAGGGCCACACCAACCCAGGCGATGGAAGAGGTTTCTCTTCCAAAAAAAAGAACATCCCAAACGAAGGCCAAGGAAGGCTGCAGCAACAAAAGCAGGCCGGCGATAGCTGCCGGGATCCGGGGCAGGGAATGGGTGATGAGCAGCCATCCGGCGGTTTGGCTGAAAAGTCCTAAAGCCACCAGCGCCAAACCGCTTTGGAAGGTCGGGATGGCAAAAGATTCACCGCTGGCGAGAATATCCGCAGCCAGATAGATGGCGCTGAACGTCGAGACAATCATCAGGCTGAGGACTGCCGAAGGCGAGGTCGGTCTGGCTTGCAGCCGGCGCAAGGAAACCAGAAACCCGGTGTAGAAAACGGCGGTTGCCAGCCCCCAGCCGATGCCGATGCGATAATCCTGGCTGAGTTGATCCCAGCGTACGCCAACAATCATGAACAGTCCGAAAACCGCCAGCGGCACTGCAGAAACGAAACGAAGGCTCAACCGTTCTTTGTAGAGCAGCAGGCCAATCACCGGCACCAGAAAGACCTCGAAGTTGCCCAGGATGGTGGCCAGCCCCGGTCCCACGTAGCCGATACAGCGGTGCCAGGCGTAAAGATCGAGCGCGAAAAAGAGGGCCGCGATCAAAGATAGCCCCAAAACGGACCTACCCTGCCATAGCGGCTGCCTTCGAACGACCAGAATGGTCAGCAAAAAAACGGCTCCGAAACCGACCCGGTAAAACGCTGAAACGGTCGGCGCCACTTCGGCCAGGCGAACCCAGACAGCAGAAAAGCTGATCATCATGGCGCCGATGGTGGTTTTTACCAGGGCACTTTGCTGCAAATGGGCGGTTTTTGTCGGGTTCATACCTTCACTCGTCAATCCGATGGAAAGGGAATTCAGGCTCATTACAGGACTCGCCCGGTCTTTGCAACCGTCAGGGCGACCCGGTTTTCAGGCAGTCCCGAACGATAGCGCACCCAACGGCGGGCTCTTTTGTAAGAAAAAGTATTACACCAGAATCAGAAATCCACCAATTGAAGCTGGTCCCATGCCCTGGTAACCTGTCAATCATTGGAAAAGCGCTTCCGGAACTTCGTGGCGCATGTTTTTAGGACCCGCCGCGGAAAACCCCACTTAACCAGCAGGAGGAGAAACGAATGAGGAACAAATTTTTTACCATTGCGATCTGTATTTGTGCGGCAGCGATAATGACCATGACATTTTCGGCCGATGCCAGTGCCAAGGCCATTTACAAGTTCGGCGGCGGTCCTGCCGGCGGAACCTTCCAGTTCATGGCGGGCGGCATCTCCACCTATCCCCCGGTGAAAGCCATCAAGGAATTCCGCGTCCTGGCCGGCGCTTCCGGCGGCAGCGTGGAAAATATGCGCAAGGTTGATTCCGGCGCCTACTCCTTTGGCGTGGTCTACTCCGGCCACGTTTACCTGGGGCGCAACGGCCGCATGAAAAACGACACCAAAAAATACGAAAACGTCTTAGGCGTCGCATACTTCTATGGCGCCCCGGCCCAGCTCGTAGTGAAAAAAGGCGGCGGCATCAACAGCGTTAAAGATCTGGAAGGTAAAAAAGTCGGCGTGGGCAACGCCGGTTCGGGCGCCTTTGCCAACTGCGAACTGTTCTTTACCCATATGGGCGTCTGGGACAAGATCGAGCGCAACGCCATGGGCTACAACGATGCCGCTGCTGCATTCGGAAACAACCAGTTGGATGCATTCTGGCTGTTCACCGCATTTCCCAGCGGGGCCGTGGTCATGGCCGCCCAGCAAAACGACATCGACATGATCGATCTGGATGCCGACGCCAAAGCCTCCGGCTTCTATGACAAATATCCCTACTTTGCCAAACTGAAGGTCCCGGCCGGCACCTACAAAGGCGTCGATCGGGACATTCCTTCCTTTCAGGACTCCGCCCTGTGGGTCGCCAATTCCAAAGTTCCCGCGGATGTTGTCTACACCCTGCTCTCCAAGATCTACACCCCCGAGGGACTGGCCCACATGGTCAACGTGAAAAAGACCGCCAAGGCCATGAGCATTGAAAGTGGTATCAACGGAATCGTCACTCCGCTGCACCCGGGTGCCGAGAAGTTCTGGAAAGAAAAAGGCGTTCTGAAATAAAATAAGCGAAAATGAGGGGCTGATGGTGAATTGCCGTTGCCCCTCTTTCGTTAATGTTCTCATAGGAATTCAGGAGGCAGATGCCAGGAGGCAGAACGGATTTTTCCCGATTCTGAATTCTGGCTCCTGACTTCTGACCACTCAAAAAGGCAGGGGCCGCCGTGTACGACCAATTAAGACGATTTGAACAAATCATTTTCGATGTGCTTTCGGTGCTGTTGGTGCTTTTTTATTCCTATGCCGCCGTGGTTCAGCCGGCAGCCACCCAGTATCACCGGGGCATTTACGTGATCATCACCTATGTGCTGGTATTTTTGCTCTATAAATCAAAAACCCCCGTCATGCGGACGGTGGATTACATATTGATCCTGCTGTCGATCATCAGCATCGGCTACTGGATCGTCAATTTCGAAGCCATCAACTACCGCACCGGCGCTGAAAATGCCGTCGACAAAACCATGGCAATGATCGGTGTCATGATCGGTATCGAGTTGGCCCGTCGGGTGGTGGGCAACGCCTTCGTGATCATCGGCGCCGTGATGCTGCTTTACGGCATATATGGTCCCTATGCACCGGAACTGTTCGCCCATCCGGGCGATACCTTTCCCAACCTGTGCACCACCATTTACTACATGAGCGACGGGGTCTTCGGCATCATGGCCAACGTGCTGGCCACCTATGTAATTCTGTTTGTGCTCTTCGGCGCCTTTTTGGAAAAGAGCGGGGCCCAGCGTTTTTTCATCGACTGGCCCCTGGCTGCGGTAGGCCATAAGATCGGCGGCCCGGCCAAGGTCTCGGTCATCGCTTCCGGTCTGTTCGGCTCCATCTCCGGCAGCGCCATTGCCAACACGGTTTCCACAGGAGCTTTCACCATTCCCATGATGAAAAAGGCCGGCTTCCGGCCCCACATCGCCGGCGGCATCGAACCGGCGGCCTCCATCGGCGGCATGTTCATGCCTCCCATCATGGGCGCCGGCGGATTCATCATGGCGGAGCTGACCGGCGTGCCCTACTCGCGCATCATGCTGGTGGGCCTGTTTCCGGCATTCATGTACTTTTTCAGTGTTTTCGTAATGGTGCATTACGAGGCCAAGATGTATAACATCGTGGGCGAACGCAGCGAACACAGCGCCATGGAAATCCTCAAAAAAGAATGGTTTTTCACCCTGCCGCTGATCATCATCACGATTTTCATGCTGACCGGCTACTCCCCCGGCTACTCGGCCATCCTGGGGTTGGCCACATGTATCGTCGTCAGCTATAAGTATCCGGAAAACCGTATCGATTACACCCTGGCCGTGGTCATGGCCCTGGTGCTGGCAACGCAGTTGTCATCGCTGCTGCTCAGCAAAACGGTCGGGCCCGAAGCGGCCAGGAGCCTGAACCACATTCTTTCCGAAAGAACCATGGTTTTTATCGGCCTGGTTCTCTGCGTAATCTGGTATGCCATTAAAAAAGACCATCGCCCGGCCATCAACACCGGTCTGAAACGATTTGTAGAAGCCTCCCGCAGCGGGGCGGAGAACAGCCTGAAGATCGGCGCAACCATCGGCGTCATCGGCATCATCATCGGCGTGCTCACCTATACCGGCCTGGTGCTGACCTTTGCCGACATTGTGATCGAATTGGCCGGCGGTTCTCTGCCGTTGACAATCCTGTTCATCGCTCTGGCCTCCCTGGTGCTGGGCATGGGTGTGCCGGTTACCGCAGCCTATCTGATCACGGCGGTGGTCGCCGTTCCGGCCCTGACCCACCTGGGGGTCAACCCCATTGCGGCACACATGATCGTCTACTGGCTCTCCCAGGATTCCAACATCACCCCGCCGGTGTGCATCGCGGCCTTTGCCGGGGCGACCATCGCCAAAGCCAATATGTGGCGAACGGCTTTCGCCTCCTTCAAGTTCGCGAAATTTCTCTACCTGGGCCCCTTTCTGTTCGGCTACGTGCCGGGCTTTTCCCTAAACGGCAGTGCCATGGATATCGTCAAGGCTTTTGTAGCCATTATTTTTGGTACCTGGCTCTACTCGTATATCTTGAGCGGCATCTGGATAAAGAGTATCAAGGGGTGGTTCAAGAAATCCCCGGCAGCCTGATCGACGCGCAGAAAAAACATTCACGCAACATAAATTCCAAACCTCCATAAAAAATCCCGCTCTCCAGGAGCGGGATTTTTTATTTGCAATGGGCGTTATGGCAAGACAGTAAGTTGATCAGCAACCCTGACATGGTCCTTCGCCAGCGTCGCGTCTTGAACCAATAAAACCTTTTCCAGAAGAAACTTCTGTTTCAGGTAAAAAATGTTTTTTTTCTTCAGCCCTTGAACACGCGAGATCATTCGGGGATGGGCTTGGATGATCAGGGGATCGGGGATGGGGGCCGCCATTTTGGCGATGGCCGCTGAAATCGCGTCGAGAACGATTTCGGCATACACTTGATGGCCGAAGGCGGGATGGTAGGGACCGGCCACCAGACCGGTTTCTGCGTTCAGGCCGTCCGAAGCCTGAAGTCCCATGCGGATCACGGGAATATGGCGAGCCTTGAAGAATAGACAGATCCGTTTCACCAATGTGACGCATGCGTCCAGGGGCATGGGACGATACCGCCCGGAACGGAACCAGTCGGCCAGGGGGCTGCCTTCGAGAACCAGGGTGGGATAGATTCTCACAAAATCAGGTGCCAACGCCGCCATCCGGCGGGCCGTCTCCATGGCACCATCCTCGCTGTCTCCGGGAAGTCCGACCATCATCTGCAGGCCCAATCGATAGCCCCGTTGCTTTACCCGTTCTGCGGCTGCAATCGTATCCGCTGCCCGGTGACCGCGCTCGGCAAGCTCCAGCACCCGGTCATGCATGGACTGAACCCCCAATTCGATGGTAGAAACGGGAAATCCGGTCAGCAGTTCCAGTCTTTTTTCACAAACCGTGTCCGGTCTTGTGGAAAAGCGGATGCTGTCGACGGTTTCGTTCTGCACGAATTCCGCCGCTGCTTCCAATAGTTTCAGGATTGATGAGGACTTCAGACCCAGAAAATTGCCTCCGAAAAAGGAGATCTGGACCGTCGAGGAGGGACGCTTTCCGTATTCCAGGAACCGGCTGACTTCCTGACGGATCTGGTCTGGTGTGGGACAGCGGCGCGGTGTATCGGTGATCGCCGGCTGGCTGCAGAAAACACATTGATGGGGGCATCCCAACTGCGGGATGAAAATCGGGACAATCAGAGGGTGGGCGTGGGCCGCGGCAGCGCTGTCATCCGGTCTGCTCAAGGGTGTTTATCCAACAGCTCCAGGCCAACCCGGGCCGCTTCCTGTTCGGCCATTTTTTTGCTTTTTCCATCCCCTTCGGCAGTGACGTCCGCCACGCTCACCTGCACCCGGAAGGTCTTGCTGTGATCCGGTCCTCTGGTTTCGATGACCCGATACTGCGGAATTTCGCGATAGACGGACTGGGCGTGCTCTTGAAGCTGGCTTTTGTAATCGGTTTCGTAGCGGCCGCGGTTGACCTTGGCCAATTGCCGGGAAAAGCGGCTTTCGACGAAGGCGAAAGCCGCATCGAAGCCGCCATCCAGATAGATGGCGGCGATAACCGCCTCGGCGGCATCCGCCAGGATGGAGTTTTTTTCTCTGCCGCCGGTCAACGCTTCGCCTTTGCCCAGCAACAGGTGCGGGCCGAGTGAGAGTTTCCTGGCGATGGCGGCCAATTGGGTTTCATTGACCAACTGGGCCCGGTTTCTGGACAATTCACCCTCGGCCAGTTCCGGGTAGCGCTGCATCAGCAGGTGGCTGATGGACAGATTGAGAACGGCATCGCCTAAAAATTCGAGCCGTTCGTTGCTTTCCAGATTGTCACGGGACTGCTCGTTGACATAGGAACTGTGGCACAGGGCGCCGGTCAATAGCGCGGGATCGTTGAAATGGTAGCCCAAGGCCGTTTCCAAACGTTGGTTATCGGCGGTTTCTTCGTTTTGGGATGTCGTCATTTTCGGGTTCTCAGCGTTTCTACCAGGGTCTCATAGACCGAATAAGGCACGAGAAAGCTTCCGTCTCCGATACCCGGTTGAATCCCCGGTGTGACCTCGCCGTGAAAATCCGTTCCGCCGGTAATGACAAGGTCATATTTACGTGCCAGGCGGCAGTATTCGCTGGTGGCCGTTTCCGGGTGATCGGGATAGATGGCCTCGATGCCCCCCAGTCCCAAGGATATCAGGGTCTTCAGGAAGGATTCGAACCTGTCCTGGCCATTCAAATCATTCAGGTACGGGTGGGCCAGAACGGCGATGCCGCCGGCCGTATTAATGGCGCCGATGGCATCGGCCATGGGAACGCGGTATTTTCCAACATATCCCGGCCTGTTTTTCCCTAAAAATCGGTCAAAAGCATCGTCGATGGAATCGGCCAGACCCTTTTTCACCATCAGTTGCGCAATGTGGGGGCGGCCGGCAACGCCACTGCCCACAATGGGCGCCAATTCGTCAGCATGCAGGTCCATGCCCAAGGCGTTGAGTCGGGCAATGATTTTCGGATTGCGATTTTCCCTTGCCGTTTTCAGTACCTCGAGAAGAGAGGCAAGCCCCGGATTGCCAAGATCGAATCCGTAACCGAGAATATGAATGCTGCCGCCGGAATGAAAGCCCGGCGGCGCAGCAGCGCTGATTTCAATGCCCGTAATAAATTGTAAAGTTGACGGGATGCCCCGGGAGATTGCGGCCGCAGACCCGGCCAGGGTGTCGTGATCGGTAATGGCGATGGCTTTCAGGCCGAGTCGGACCGCCATCGCCAGGATTTCGGATGGGGTCAGAGTGCCGTCGGAGGCCGTTGAATGAATATGCAGATCGATACCGGCATTGGGTTCAGATGCCAAGGGCTTTTTCAAAAGCCTCCTCTTTGGTCTTGCATTCGATGCATTGGGTGGTGACCGGCCTTGCTTTCAGCCGTTCGATGGAAATATCGTCACCACACTTTTCGCAGATACCAAAGGTGCCGTTTTCGATTCGCTCGAGTGCTTTTTTCACTTTTTTGATCAGCTTGTGCTCGCGATCCCGAATGCGCAGCATAAAATTGCGATCCGACTCCAGCGTCGCCCGATCCGTGGGATCCGGAAAGTTTTCCTTCTGCTCCGTCATCCCAGAAACGGTTTCACCCGCATGGCTCAACAGTTCCTGCAGCCGCTTGTGAAGAAGATCTTCGAAAAACTTCAAATCATCTTTGTTCATGGTTCAACCCTGCACAAGTAAAATATTTTATCGCCATAATAAAAAATAAAAACTAACACAATGATATCGGCATGTAAAGTGCTATTGTTCCGGAGCTGTATTCCAGCGGCGTTGCTGTTTCATCGTTCGCCGATAACGCCAGTCGGGGTGTATTGAAATCAAAACCAACGGGTTGCCTGAAAAACGGTTCAGGACAATTCGGACACCAGTGCTTCCAGGGTTTTCATGTTGCCGATGTTGAGAACCCGATGATCGTATTCCGGGGGAAGGATTTTTTTCAGCAGACCCGCCAGCACCCTGCCCGGCCCCACCTCGATAAAAAGGTCCACCTTTTCCGCCATCAAACGGCAGACGGTATCGTACCACCGTACCGGACTGCACAACTGCCTGGCCATGAGTTGCCGGATTTCCGGAGCCTCCTGACAGCCGTCCGCGGTTACATTGTGAATGATCCGGTTTTTCGGCGAAGTAAAATCGATGGTTTCCAGATAAGCGGTAAATTCTTCTTCGGCGCCTTTGATCAGTTCACTGTGCCAGGCACCGCTCACCTTCAGGGGGATCGCCCGTGCACCGTTGGATTTGGCGGCTTGAGAAACGGCGGCAACCGCCTCCGGGCTTCCGGTGATAACGATCTGCTCTTTGGAATTGTGATTGGCCACCGAGACCGTACCGGACGATTGACCGGCTTGCACCAGTTCGTTGACCGTGCCGATATCCAGCCCCACAATGGCGCTCATGGCCCCCTTGTGCTGCTGGGATTCCCGGTGCATCAACTGCCCGCGTTTGAGCACCAGCCGCAGGGTGTCCGCCATGGAGACAACGCCGGCCGATTTCAGCGCACTGTATTCTCCCAGGCTGTGGCCGGCGGAAAAATGGCATTGGATGCCGGCCCGCTCGATGGCCGCCAGGCAGGCCAAATTCACGGCCGTGACGGCCGGTTGGAGATTGACGGTTTCCGTCAGGGTTTCCATGGGGCCCTTGAAGCAGACTTTGGAAATATGGGCACCGGCAATCTCGTCGGCGGCGTCGAAAATTTCCCTGACAAAGTCGTATTCCTGAAACAGGTCCTGTCCCATACCCACGGCCTGGGACCCCTGGCCGGGGAATAAAAATGCAATGGTTTTCAATCGGGTTCCTCCATTGTCGATCGGTTTTGGGTTGCGGTTCGAAACGCAGTCGAAAAACGTCGATTTTGCCTGTATCGGATCGATTCAGTCGAGCTTGAACAGTTTTCGCGTCAGATCCAGGGAAACGGACTTGTCGCCATGGCAACCGTCCTTTTTCAAAAATTGGGTGGGATCGTGTAAAATCTTGTTCACCAGCGCATGGGTCATGCGTTTTATGGCTCGTTTGTCGTCCTCCGAAAGGTGGCTCAGCGTACCCATGGTTTTTTCAAGCTCGTTTTGGGCGAGGGTTTCCACCTTGTCGCGCAAAGAGACGATGGTGGGCACCACCGCCAGTGTGTCGTACCAGCGGCGAAATCCGATAACGGCTTCATCGATGATGCGCCGGGCTTTCATGGCCTCCCGGTTGCGGTCTTCGATATTTTCGTCCACGATGCCCTTCAGGTCGTCGATATCGTAGACATAGGCATTGTTGATGCGGTTGATCTCCGGGTCGATGTCCCTGGGAACGGCGATGTCGATGAAAAAAAGCCGGCGATTGCGGCGATTCTTCATGGCCTGTTTGATCTGCTGTTTGCGCAGCACGTAATCAGTAGCACCGGTGGAACTGATGACGATATCGACATCCTGGATGCCGTCGATAATCTCTTCGAAACGAATGGCCTGGCCGGAAAAACGCTTGGCCAGTTCCACGCCTCTTTCGAAGGTTCGGTTGGCAACGGTTATCGCCCCGGCGCGGTTGCGGATCAGATGCTCCACGGCCAGTTCCGCCATCTCGCCGGCACCGATCAACATGACCCGTTTGCCCTGGAGTTCTCCAAAGATTTTCCGGCCCAATTCGATGGCGGCATAGCTGATGCTGACGGCATGGTCGCCGATGCCGGTTTCCGTGCGCACTTTTTTGGCAACGAAAAAAGTTCGATGCAGCAGTTTGTTGAGAATCACGCCGGAGGTCCGCGCCACGGTGGCCTGTCTGTATGAGGCTTTCATCTGCCCGAGAATCTGGGGCTCGCCAACCACCATGGAATCCAGGGAGGACGCCACCTGGAAGGTGTGCCGGACGGCATCTTCGCCCCTGTGGGTGTACAGGGCATCGTCAAAGCGGTCCAGCGGCACGCGTTTAAATTCGGCCAGAAACCGTTTGGCTGCAGCGATTCCCTCCTCATGGTCATCAACGGCCATCAGCAGTTCAACGCGGTTGCAGGTGGAAAAAAGAACCGCTTCTCCGATCGCCGCATTGTCCCGCAACATGGACAGCGCCCGTTCGGTTTCGTCCTCCGTAAAGGCGATGCATTCCCGCACATGGACGGATGCGGTTTTATGGTTGAGTCCTAACAGTACGATATCGCGCATGGTTGTTTGTCGCCGTCGGCCGGGCCCGCTGCGGGCCGCTGATGACCGACTTTGCTATGTCAATCCCAGGGGTTTACATGGCCGTAAATGTGCCGTGATGCCCCTGCAGCAGAAAATTCACACCAAAAAAAGTAAACAATAAAACGCCGAATCCGATGACAGCCATGATCGCCGCCCGTTTTCCCCGCCATCCCACCGTCAGGCGTTCGTGGAGCAGGGCCGCGTAAAAAAGCCAGGTAATGACTGACCAGACTTCCTTGGGGTCCCAGCTCCAGAAACGACCCCAGACAGCCTTGGCATATACCACGCCGGTAATCAGGCCGATGGTCACCATGGAAAAGCCCACGACAATACAGGCGTAGCCGGCAGTATCCAACAAGGCCAGCGACGGCAGCCGGCTGAAAAAGAAACCGCGGGTTTTCCTTTTGATGGCCCTTTCCTGAAGCAGATACAAGATGCCCAGGCCGCAGGCCAGGGCAAAGGCCGCATTTCCCAGGAACACCGTGACGATATGGGCCGCCAGCCACCAGCTTTTAAATAGTTGAGGGTTTTGGGCAGTCGCTTTGGGCATCTGGTAGGCCACGATCATGGTCAGCGAAATCAATGGCGCCGCATAGATGCCCAGTATTTTGAGTTTGAACTTGAACGCAAAGGCCAAAAAAACGACGGCGATGGTCCAGGCGGTAAACGACAGGGTTTCATGAAGATTGTTGACCGGAAAATGTCCCGCCCGGATGCCGCAGGCCACCAGGGAAACGGTATGCAGGCCGACGCCGATCGTCATCAGTACGGCGGCCAATTTTTGAAGGCGGTCTTTCTGAAAAAAAAGATAGCCAAAATAACAGGCGCAGCTAAACATGTAGACGATGGTGGCGATGATGAATACGGGCTCCATGTCACTCTCCGGGTTGTCGATCGGCCGTCATCAATTGGTCATAGCGGTAGCCCGGCCCCAGAACTTCCTCCAGCAAACGGTCGATGCGATCCTTTTCGCCGGTTTTTACCAGTTCCAGCAGGTCTCCGGCGATCAGGCGCTCGAACAGTGGTTTGTGGGCTTCCGGTTCGTGGGCTTCGGCCAGCAGTTTCCGGCGGATGGCGCCCATCAGATCCAACAGCTTGCCGTATTCCGGGCCGAACTGGGATTCAAGGCGCCGACGCATGTGCTTGGCAAAGGCCGGGCTTTTCCCTGCGGTTGAAATCGCCATCATGAAATCGCCGCGCCGTACGATGGCCGGCAGGATAAAATTACAGATTTCCGGCCGGTCGGCAATGTTGCAGAGCAAGTTGAGCCGCTCCGCATCGGCGTGGATTTGCCGGTTGAGGTGTTCATCGTCGGTGGCACCGATGACCAGAAATTGGCCCTTTACGTCCGATGAACGATATTCCCGCCGTTCCAGAAAAATGCGGCCCTCTTCTGCCAGTTGGGCCAAATTGGATGCCGCCTCGGGGCTGACAACGGTAACGATGGCCCCGCACTTCAGCAGGGTGTCCACCTTGCGGGCGCCCACGCGGCCGCCGCCGACCACCAGGCAGGGCCGCCCCTGAATATCGAGATTCACCGGATAATAACGCATGTTCACCGTCTACAAGCTAAAGGTCATCAGATCCTGCGCCAGAACAAGCGAACCATTATATGTGCTTCGGCACTGATTTTCAATATCGGCGTCCTCGCAATCCGGATAAAAATGGGTCAAAACCAAACGTTTTACGCCGGCCGATTGGGCGATTCGGCCAGCCAGTGACGGCGTGAGATGGCCGTCGATTTTGCGGTCGTCCGGAAAGGCCGATTCACAGATCATCAGGTCGGCCTTGTCGGCGATGGTCACCAGGCTGTCGCAAACATCGGTATCTCCAGAGTAGACCAGCACTTTTCCGTCGGCATCGGTAACGCGGAAGGCCAGGCTTTCCGGACGATGGGCAACGGGCATGGAGGAAAGCGAAAAGGAGGAAAATACCCGCCGGTCGGGCGCGCGGGTATCCATTTCAACGATGGTCAAGCAATCGGGCGGCAGTTCGATCCAATGTCCGTAGACGGATTTCAAACCTTCGAAAAAGGCGGTAAAGCCCTTGCCCGCGACAATCGTCAGGTGCCGCTGTTGCGGCGAGGGCGACGGATACTTCAGGCCGAACAGAAACGACACCAGTTCCCCGGAGTGGTCCGGATGGAAGTGGCTGAGAAAAAGGTGGCTGATATCGAAAATCGGGATGCCGATTTCCAGCAGTCGGCGCATCACCCCGGAACCGCAGTCAAAAAGCAGGTTCTCCTTTCCGGTCTGCATCAGAAAGGAGCATGGATTGCGTTTAAGCGATGGAACGCAGGTTCCCGAGCCCAGGATCGTGATTCGGCTTGAAGAGGTCACGTGAATTCCTTTTTTTGTGCGGGTTATGGACACGTTTTGCTATGGTAAGTCGATCAGAAAAAGAATTCAACCACAGGTTCCGTGCGGACCGCCCGGAAAGCAAACTTTCCCGATCGAATCTCTCCAGCGGTTTGCTTCGGAGAGAACTTGGCGACGGGTTTAACAGCGGTTTTTTGTGAGTGTTTCATAACCGAACAGTCGTATATCGGTGCTTGACAATGCTGAATGGGATTTGTTATTTGTGCCGCTACTCGAAAATTTGTTTCAATCCATAAAATGTAACCGGTGCAGCAATTTATAGTCAATCCAGAACTCGCACCGGTGTGCTCTTTTCGCTAGCTGGATCAACGCGGTTTCTCACGTTCATGCAGGACCCCGTCCGGCCGGATCGGCCGTGGCGGAACCCATACGATCGACGAATCGACACGGAAACGCTGTTTGTTCGATTACAAAAGAAACAGGGACTGGGCCGAAAACCTGACCATTGTGATGCAGTTGGGCCTGACCATGGCCGGCTGTATCGTTTTCTGCTTTTTTGTGGGCCGCGGCCTGGACAGATGGTTGGGATTCAACGGCGTGTTCACTACGATTTTTATTCTTCTCGGCGTTGCCGGCGGTGCCAACGTCTGCTACCGACAGATCCTTGAAATTACGGAACCGAAAAACAAGGTGGACCCCGATGAAAACGGCCACAACGGTTCTTGAGGTTCAAAAAAAATATGGCTCCCGGGCATTGATGCTTTCCATTGGCGTCGGGCTTTTGTCCCTGGCCATGGGGTACAAAGAAATCTGCCGGGGGGTGGTGCTGGGAGGGGTGTTCAGTGCAATCAACTTCGCGCTGATGGGCCAGTTGCTGCGCTACCGGCTCCAGGAAAATCGCAAGGCGGCCGCGCGGCGATCTTTTGCCGCCCTGCTGCTCCGATACGCGCTTTTGGCCATACCGCTGGTTCTGGCGGTACAATCCGAACGATTCAACCTTCCTTTTACAGTGGTAGGCATCTTCATGGTTCAACTGGTGATCCTGTTCGAACAGGGGTCCCGGTTGATTTTCGCTTCCGTCAAGAACTGAACCGCGAGGGCGATGGAACATGGGAGAACTTGGGAGAATTCACCAACTGATCATACCGGTTTTCGGTCACTCTATGGCGTTCAAT
The DNA here is from genome assembly GCF_009688965.1 of Desulfosarcina widdelii. Lineage (GTDB taxonomy): Bacteria > Desulfobacterota > Desulfobacteria > Desulfobacterales > Desulfosarcinaceae > Desulfosarcina > Desulfosarcina widdelii. The sequence continues at coordinate 4,250,399 of NZ_AP021875.1, forward strand.
CTCGAGGTCATTCTCATGACCTGGATCGCCTTTGCGGTGATTTTCGTTTTGGGCTATCTGACGGCCCGTAAACGGGGGATGGTGCCCGAATCCATGCAGGTGTTCGGTGAATTGTTCGTAGCCAACCTCTACAAACTGACCGAAGATGCCCTGGACGAGGAGATGGCCGAAAAATATGGTCCGCTGATCTGTGCCCTGTTTCTGTTTCTGCTGGTGTCCAACTGGCTGGGTATCGTTCCCCATCTGGAAGAACCCACCAAGGACCTCAACACGCCGCTCAGCCTCGGAGTGATGGGATTTGTGATCGCCCATGTGGCGGGGATCCGCAAAAAAGGATTTAAAAGCTACGCCGCCGAGTATTTTCAACCGATTTTCTTCATGGCGCCACTGAACATCATCGGCGAAATGGCCAAAATCGTCTCCATTTCCTTCCGTCTGTTCGGCAACATCATGGGGGGCTCGATCATTATCCTCGTGGTGTCCTACCTGACCTGGAGTATTGTGCTGCCACCGTTTCTCTATGCCTTTTTCGGCATGTTCGTGGGAACCATTCAGGCTTTTGTTTTTACGATGCTAACCGTTGTTTATATCTCGGTTCAGGTGAAATAGATGATGGAACTCGATGTTCAGGCATGGGTGAAGGTTGCCGCATTTGCCGGCGGGGGAATTGCCATGGGGCTTGGCGCGGTCGGTGCTGCCATCGGCGAAGGCTACACCGCGGCCCAGGCCAATCTGGCCGTTTCCAGAAGTCCGAGGCTTTCCGGGGATATTTTTAAAAACATGCTGGTCGGCCAGGCGGTGGCCGAATCCGCCTCGATTTTTGCGCTGGTCGTGGCGATTTTGCTGCTGTTCATGGATACGGGCGCTCCTACCATGCTCAAAGCGGCGGCCCTGTTCGGCGCTGGGCTGAGCATGGGGTTCGGCGCCATCGGGTCGGGCGTCGGATCGGGCTTTCCCGGAGGCCAGGCCTGCCTGGGTATATCGCGGCAGCCTGCGGTGGCCAGCCGGTTGACCACCAACATGCTGATCGGCTCGGCCGTATGCCAGACACCGGCCATCTTTTCCATGGTCGTGGCATTGATGCTGCTCTTCATGGATTTTTCCCAAGCCCCCCTGCATCCGACCTGGGCGGCGTTGGTGGGGGCGGGCCTGAGCACGGGACTGGCAGCCATCGGGTCGGGGTACGGCGGCGGTATGGCTGCCGGCACGAGCTGTGAGGGAGTTGCCCGGCAGCCGGAAACGGTGGGCAATGTAACCACCATCATGCTGGTCGGCCAGGCCGTGGCCCAGACCCCGTCCATTTTCGGACTACTGGTCAGCTTCATTCTGATGTTCAAAACCTTTCCCGAGTCCCATCAACTGCAGGCCGCCATGGCTTTGCTGGGAGCCGGTTTATGCACCGGATTAGGTGGCATCGGACCCGGAGTGGGCAACGGTATGGCCGCGGAAAGCGCAGTGCGCTGGGTGGCAAGGAACGTACAAAACGCCGCCGATCTCATGCGGACCATGCTGGTGGGGCAAGCGGTGTCCCAGTCTACCGCCATCTATGCCATGGTGGTCAGTCTGGTTCTGATTTTTGTAGTATAGCATTGCACGAATAAAACCGGAACAAAGATAAAACGTCCAAAAAGACCGTTAATCGAGGAGGAAAACCATGGCCATTGAAGGGGCAGACATTGTTAAGGCAGCGGCTTTTCTTGGAGCCGGCATTTCCATGGGATTGGGCGCCATCGGCCCCGGAGTGGGCGAGGGCATGGTGGCCGCCAAAGCATGCGAAGCCATCGGCAAGAATCCCAAAGAGGCGGGATTGTTGACCCGGACCATGCTGGTGGGGCAGGCGGTGTCCGAATCGACCGGTATTTACTCCCTGGTGATTGCCCTGCTGCTGCTGTTCGTGGTCTGACGAATCCGGCCCGGCGCTTCCCTTTTCCTGACTAAGCGGCGTTTTCCCGTTTCCAGTCGCAACCGTTTTGCACCGGTTCAAGCCGATGGGGCCGAGTAATCGTTGCCAATGGCCATCCGGCGACCCAAAACGGAGAACCGCCAGCGGAGAATAACCGCCATGGAAATTATTGCTACCAATGCCCTGATCAGCATTAATGCGACCTTTGCGGTCCAGCTGATCTCTTTTTTAATTTTTCTGTATATCATGAACCGGATTATGTTTCGTCCGCTTCGCAGCACCATGGAGCAGCGGGACATTTATATCGACCGCGTCAAGGAAGAAATCCGCTCCGGGAAAGAAAAACTGGAAAACCTGGCCGAGGAATTGGACGCCCAGCGTGCCCGAGTGGTGAGGGAAGCGGATAGGGCGGCCAAATCCCTGGAATCAGAGGGAGACCGGCAGGCTGCCGAACTGATCGAACAGGCCCGGCAGCAAATCACCTCTTTGAGAAGTGAAACCGAAGCCCGGGTCGTCGATCAGGTGAAACAGGCCCGCAAGGCCATTGCCGAAGAGGTGGAAGCTGTCACCGTGGCTGTGATGGAAAAGGTACTGCATCGGAGGCTGTCCTCATGAAGGAGACCGGATCTTCAGGCGCAGCAGGCGTCACGATCCTTTTTATCTGGCTTGGGCTGCTTTTTTTTCCTGAATCCGCCGCGGCCGGCGATCCTGGATGGCGGCCAACCTATGACATTGTGCTGCGGTGGGTAAACTTTATTATTCTGGTGGCGGTGATCGTCAAATACTCCCACGAACCGATCAAAAATTTTCTGAAGCTGCAAAAAGGCGACGTGGTTTCGCGTATCGCCGAGCTGGACAGCGAGAAGTCCCGAATCATAGAAGAGATCAAGGAAGTCAGAAAAAAAGGTGAGGCCAACCGGATTCGTTTTAAAGAGATGAAAGAGCGTCTGATCGCCCAGGGAGAAACCCGCAAGCAGGAACTCATCAGCCAGGCCAAACAGCAAAGTGCAATCATGCTGGAAGATACCCGGCGCAAGTTGGAAAATCGGGTTGTCCAGGCCAAGACCGCCCTTAAATTGGAATTGCTGGACATGGCTATCGAGCAGGCCATGAACCAGCTCCCGGGCATCCTCACCGATGGAGACAATCAACGACTGCTGGACGACTATATGAAAAGCCTCGACACTTGACGGCAGTAAAAGGTCCCGTTGCCCGTTGCGATGGGGATCCGGTTATAGGAACAGGACTATTTTGCTGCTTGACGACCGACCCTGATTTGCATTAGGGAGGCGTTGGTGCCATTTTTCTAAATAAAAGGGATTCAATTTCCGCAATGCGGCAGCGCGGAGAGAACGGGACGATTACTATGGAAAACAATACCTCCATCGAAACCTTTATCAAAGAGCAGATCGAAAGATGGAAAAACCAGACCCAAACCCATATACCGGTGATAACGGTTTCCTCCCAGCCGGGCAGCGGCGGACGGGTGATCGCCAAGGGGCTGGCCAAGCGGCTTTGCATTGACCTGTTCGACCGGGACATCGTCAAGGAAATTGCCGAAAGCGCCCATATCAGTGGTGCCGTCATCGAAACCATGGAGAAGGAACGTCTTTCCGGAATCAAGGATTTCATCTCTTCTTTGGTGGATGACCGCTACTTGTGGCCCGGCGTCTATTTGGACCATCTGATGAAAGTGGTCGCCGCCATTGCCAGCCACGGCAATGCGGTCATCGTGGGACGCGGGGCCAACTTTCTGATTCCACAAAAAGAGCGAATGAGCATTCGAGTGATTGCACCTTTCAGAGTCCGGGTGCAAAACGTGGCCAAAACATTTGGCGTCACCCGGGAAGAAGCCAAACGACGCGTCATCCATCGCGAGAATCGAAGATCAGCATTTATCCGGCAGTCCTTCAATGCGGACGTTGCCGATCCCAACAACTACGATCTGGTCATCAACACCGGCCGGGGCGACATCGATGCGGCCATTGGAGCGGTGATCGGCATGGTGGTGGGCTGTAAAGAGGTCGTTGTCAAAAAACCGCCGGCCAAATCACCCGGAAAAAAATAATCGCTCCTCGGAAAAGCGCCCGACGATCCGAAAACAATCGACCGCACCGGCAATGCCTATTGCCGGTGCGGTTTTTTTTGGTCGGTCTTTGGGCGATCCCCCTCTTTTCAGTGCACCGGTTCCCATCCTGCCCCTTCATGCTGAATTATATTTATTTTAAATGTTCCAACCAACAATTCATCAACACATAATTCTCTGTATTTATTTTAAATTTCATTTACTTGTTTGACATTGACCGCCGATTGAATTAAGGAAAACCCTTCCTTGAATTAGATACCCCCGATGAACACAGGATTCGCTTTTTAGGCCCGAAACGCCGAGAAAGACGGAAATGAAAACGCGCCGACGCCTTTGTCGATGGCATGCGCACGGGCTGGTTGTAACCAGTCTGTAAGTGAAAAGGATAGTTTATGGATGGGGCCCTGATACCGATTGTTGTTTTCCTGCTCGTTTATGTGGCGCTGACCTTCGAACTGGTCAACAAGGCCGTGGCTGCACTGCTGGGCGTGATGGTGCTGATCACCCTGCACGTGGTCAGCGAACACCAGGCCGTGGAGTTCATCGACTTCGAAACCATCATGCTGCTGCTGGGCATGATGTCCATTGTGGCGATTCTCCGGAAAACCCGATTTTTCACCATCGTTTCGGTCCGGATCGCCGAGATGACCCAGGGCAGCCCGCTCAAGATCCTGATCCTCTTTTCCATCGTCACCGCCGTATTGTCCGCCTTTCTGGACAACGTGACCACGGTGCTGATCATCGTTCCCATCGTCATCGAGCTGACTGCCGGCATGGGCCTGGACCCGAAGTTGTATGTGATCAGCCAGGCCATCATTTCCAATATCGGCGGTACGGCCACCCTGATCGGCGATCCGCCCAACATCATCATCGGCTCCAAGGTGGGCCTGACCTTCAACCAGTTCATGCTCAACCTCACCCTGCCGGTAACGGTCTGCTTTGCGGTGGCCATCGTCTACCTCTGGGCCACCAACCGGGACAAATTCAAGCCCATCGACACCAGTCTGGCCAAACTTTTTTCGGTGCAACTGCTGCTGGAAAAAATTCGCTACAATTTTCTGGACACAAAAATCGACGCCGTTTTCCTGACCAAGGGGCTGGCCTGCCTGGGTCTGGCTATTTTGCTGTTCGTCACCCAGACCGTCACCAAGCTTTCTCCCGGGGTGGTGGCCATGCTGGTGGCCATGATTCTGTTCGTGATCACGCGCATCGATGTGGAAGAGATGCTCGAAGAGATCGAGTGGAGCACCCTTTTGTTTTTCACCGGCCTGTTCATCCTGGTGGGCGTGCTGGAGCATAAAGGCGTCATCGAATGGATCGCCCGCAACATTTTCATGCGGGTGGGGGACAACCCCTATGTGATCGTGCTGACGGTGCTGTGGGTGTCGGGCATCGTCTCGGGCTTTCTGGACAACATCCCGTTCACCATCACCATGATCCCCATCGTCCGGCTGATGCTGGAGAGCAACCCCATCCCCAACAACATCCTGTGGTGGGCATTGTCTTTAGGAGCCTGTCTGGGCGGCAACCTGACCATGATCGGGGCCTCGGCCAATATCGTTTCCGTGGGGATGGCCAAGAAATTCGGACAGGAAATCAGTTTTATCGAATTTGCCCGCAAGAGCGTGGTCATCACCCTGATCACCCTGACGATCGCCTCGGGCTATCTGATGCTCTATTTATGGATATCGTTATGAAACCGGAAGACAAAAAAATTCTGTGCAGCCTGATTCGGGACCATGAGGACACCGTGGGCTCCTCCAGGGTCACCATGATGGCCATCAATGCTTTTATCGAATCCATCCGGCAGGTGCGTTGCAGCGTGGAGGAAGTCCGGGAACTCTACTCGGAGCTTTCCCTGGCCATCAAGAACACCGAGCCGAAAGTAATTCCGCTGATCCATCTGATCGAGGAGTTCGAAAATGAGGTAGACGGCCCGATCAGTGAAAATCTCGAAGAGATCAAGGAACGGGCGATCAGCATTTTGAAGGCCAAGCATGACAAGATCAAGGCCAAGGTCGGCAAGGTGATCGAACAGGGACTGACCTGCATCAGCGAGGGCGACACGATCATCGTGCACACCATCAGTTTTGATGTGACCAACATGCTCAAACTCGCACGGGAAGTTTTGCATAAAAATTTCAAGGTGATCGTTCTGAAACAGGACCTGGCCAAAACCCGTCGACTGGTCAAATCCCTTTCTCAGGCGGACATCGACATGGAAGTTATTCCCGAATACAGCCTGAGTCACTATATCGAGCAGGGCAACAAGGTGTTCATGGGGGCTTTGTCCATCACCGAGGACCTCAAGGTGGTATCGGCCGTGGGTTCGGCCAATGTTGTCAGTCTTTGCCATCTCAATCGTCTGCCCATCTATCTGTTCGCCAATACGCTGAAGTTTTCGCACCGCCCCTCGTCCCAGCAGAAAATTCACCGCAAGGTGGAGGCCCACACCCATGACGACATCAGCTATCACCTGGTTACCCACTCCCACGATACCGTGGACCTGAAGCACGTCGATTTTTTGGTAACCGAGCAAGGGATTAAAGACAAAACCGCCATCCTGGAATGTATCAAGGCCGCGCGCGGCTGATTCGATCCGAGCCCACCCAATCTCGCTACCATTAGCGTTCCATGCCGGGTTTTGCCCGCCGATATGCTTGCAGGCCCGGCAAAATTGACTTTTTACCGGCGAGTCGATATTTTTCGAATACGACAGGCAATCGTGGCAGCCGTTTTATTTTAAGCGGTGTCAGCCTCAATTCTGATGGCCTTATCAAAAATCAATTTTCAGTTTCGTTAAGAGGTTGGCCTATGAATATCGGCCTTGAATCGGATCTGCGCCGTCAAATAGCGGATTTGGAAACCAAAATCAGTGAGTATGAGGGACTGCTCTACCATCATGAGCCCGGCTGGAATTCCTTGAAGCAAAGCGATGCCAGCTACCAGGTTATATTCGAGAACACCGGAACCGGTGCTTTTGTCAAAGAGGCGGACATGACCATTTCAAAGGTCAACTCCGAATTCGAACGCCTCACCGGATATTCCAAAGCGGATATCGAAGGAGAAATGAAATGGACCGATTTCTTCCTCGAGGAGGACCATGACCGGCTGGCCGGCTACCACGCCGACCGGCGTACGGCGACCCGCGATGCGCCCCGCAACCTGGAATGCCGAATCAAAGACAGCAGCGGCGCCATCAGGCACGTCTATTTGACACTGGACCTGATACCGGGCACCCGCAAGAGCATTGGCACACTCATGGACATCACGAAGCTCAAGCAGGCCGAAGCCCAGATTTTGGAAAGCAAGGCCTTTCTTGCGGCTATCGTCGAGAGTTTCGACGGCCTTATTTATGTGGTTTCCCGGGATTTGAAAATTCAATATCTCAATGAGGCGTTGCTGGAAAAAGTGGGCCGCAACGCCGTAGGCAAACCCTGCTATGAAGTTCTCCACCACCGGGCGGCAGTCTGCCCTTTTTGCGTACATGAACAGGTTTTCAACGGTGAAGCCGTCCGCTTCGAGATCAAGAATCCCGAAAATGACCGCTGGTACTACAGCGTGAACTCCCCCATTCACCATGTTGACCGATCCATCTCCCTGTTGGCCATGGTGACGGACATTCAGGCCCGAAAAACGGCCGAGCTTTCCCTGAAAAAAAACGAAAGCCAGCTTCGCCGCCAGAACCGCCTGTTGCGCTCCACCATGACCGAGCGAAGCAAGTTCGGCGGTCTCGTCGGCAAAAGCCAGCCCATGCAGGAAGTGTACGAGCAGATTCTCAACGCCGCTGCCACGGACGCTACGGTGGTCATCTACGGCGAACCGGGAACCGGCAAGGAACTGGTGGCTCGCGCGATCCACGATATGAGTTTGCGCAATCGGGAGCAATTCGTGCCGGTCCACTGCGGCGCCATCCCCGAGAACCTGATCGAATCCGAATTTTTCGGGTATAAAAAAGGTGCCTTCTCCGGTGCCGGCGCAGATAAACAAGGATACGTGGATTTCGCCCACAAGGGAACCCTGTTCATGGACGAAATCGGTGAAATCAGCCCCCATATGCAGGTCAAACTGCTGCGGGTGATCGAAGGAGGAGGATATACGCCGGTGGGCGGCAACCGGGTCAAACATTCCGACATCCGCATCATTGCAGCCACCAACCGGGATATGCTGGAACGCATGGAAAAGCAGATGATGCGCAAGGATTTTTTCTATCGGATCCACATCCTTCCCATCTATATGCCGCCGCTGCGCAGTCGTAAAGAAGATCTTCCGCTGCTCATCGATCATTTTCTGATGCTCTACGGAGGAAAAAAGAATTTGCCGCCCATTACTGATCGTTCAATGGACCGATTGCTGGAATACGATTGGCCGGGAAATGTGAGGGAACTGCAAAACGTAATGATCCGTTATTGCCACTCGCAAAAAATTGAACTGATGGAGACCCTGAAATCGCCCTTTGAAACACCAGTGGCCGACGATATCCCTTCGGCAGGCGATTCGGGCACATTGCGATCCATGATGGACGCTTACGAGAAAAAGTTGATCGAAGCGGTGCTGCGCCGCAATCAATGGCACCGCAGCCACGCGGCCCGGCTGCTGGGCATTGACCGCAAAACCCTGTTCACCAAAATGAAACGCCACGGATTGGCGCGCCCCCAGTCCCGTTCATCCCATTCTTCCTGACCGCGTCAATTGTCATTGATAATGGTGGTGACCAGAGACCGGTTTTCCTCCAGCGCTGCTTTTTCGGGCATCTCTCCATTTGGCGAGGGAAGCGATTTCCATTGTGATTTGTACATCGCCCGGAAGGTAATTTGAAACATGGCTTCGAGAATCGAATAGGCCGACACCCCGTGGGGCGGCACCTCAATATTGGCGATTGCTTCACGTTTTTCCACTGCACCGGATTTCAAGCGGTTCAGGTTTCTTAAAAAAGAGACCATCTGTGGGGCGACCTTGCGATGGTGGTCCGGCAGGCTCTGAGCATTGTCCCACTTGGCAATCTGCTTCGCGATGGTATCGCTGGAAGCCTCCAAAAGAAATTTTTTGTTTTTTTCGCTCTTAAACAGTGGGGAATAAGAGACGTGTTTGCGGATGGCCGCATCGAGGCAGGCGGCTTCACGCTTCAGCTCTGCGCTCATGGCGGGGACCATGGCTTCGGGAACCGCAAGGCTCAGTTGATTCAGCAGGTCTGAAAATTCCGTCAGGCTCGTTTTGATATCCTTGGCGGCCGCCGACCAGAATTTCCGGCTCATGGCCTTGACGGTGGCTTCATCGGGGTCGGATTTGGATGGACCGGATTTGAGTATTTTCAGGACAGCCGGAAACGATCTGGCGGATCTGCGAAACAGATTTCTACCGCTAACGGCCTTGAAAATGATTGCGATGGTGGCGAACCAGTCCTGAAGGTGGAGCAACTCGGCCACATCACCGAAATGGCTGGCAATGGTTCCATTTTTCAATACATGCAAGGGGGTGGCGTATAGCGGCGTTCCCCCCAACAGCGGTTGGGCAACATAACCGTTTTGATCGGGAACCAGTGAGATCGCTGTCTCCACGTCAATGACGCCGATGGCAAAAGACTCTGCGTTGTTAAGAAATACGGGATAATCGTCCGGATTGGCATCCAGAAACAGGTTGTCCGGCTTCAGGTCCCGGAGCGCAATATGCTTTTCCTTGAGTTGATCGAGCAGGTGCAGCAGGTTGGAGGCGATGTTCTCGATTTGCAGCCGGCTCTGTGAAAAACCTTTCCTGGCCAACTGGGTTTTGAGAAGCTGGTTCAGATCTTCCACCTCTTGCGGGTGCTTTTTCAAAACCCCGGTAAATCCAGTTTCGACTCGCTGCAACAGGTCCGCATCGACCTCTTTTTCATCATGGCCGATCGCCTCACCGGCAAGGCAGTTGAGAAACCAGTGTTTAATCTGGAAGGTATGGACCGGCTCACTTGTGCCCGAGGCCTGGAAAATGCGTTTGGCCTCGTTTTCACACTGCCGGTAAAGGGTTTGCAGCCCTTCGAAAACCGGCATGGCGTCCAGTCCGTATCGGGTGGTAAAGGCGTCCTGGTCCCATGGGACTTCCGGGGCTTCACGGAACTCATCGGCGACCTTGTTTTTCGATTCATGCAATTCGGCAATCACGCGCCCCAGAAAGAAACTGTTGGTCAACTCCATGAAAAAGGCGAAGCGGTCCCCGATTTTCAGGTACTGTCGATATTCGGGTTCCCCTTCCACCAGGCGGATATACTGCTTTTCGATCTGCTCCTGGGTGCAGTCCGAAATGCAGGGCAGCGTTTTGACCTTGTTCAGAACCACGGATACCATGGGAATGATGCAGGCGATGGGCGCCAGTTGAACGGCGATCTGCACCTCCCTTCTGATGGCGCTTACGTACTTTTCCATGTCCGTGATCGGCGTCGGAGGAATTTTGACGACCATGTGGGTATCGTAAATGACATAGTAGCACTTGCTTTTACTCCCGGTATCTTCTCCCAGCGGGCCAATGGACATCCGGCGGGTCAGCCAGTCGTTGCTGCCCTTGACGCCCAGTTCAAAGCGCTTCATTTTCTTTGCGGCCGAATCGGATGCCATGGAAAAACGGGCCGGAGCGTCCTTGCCTACGCCTTTCTGAAGTTTGTATAACTCAAGGAAAAACATGGCAATATCCCGCAAATCGGAGGACTCGTGGCTGTCTTGGGCAAACAGGTTGGCAGTCTGGGCTTCTGGCTGCAGGTCGCTCCGGGGCTCGGATTTGGGGAAAGATTGTTTCACGAGGACGGCCGTCTTGCGAAAAAGCACCATTCCTGCGCAGGCCAGCGCCAAAGCAGCCAGAAAAACCAGCAGCCGGATGTCCAGAGAACGGGCCGTTTTTGGATCGACGCCCATGGCCTTCAAAACCTGCAGCTTTTTCCGGTCGAGGACCTTTAGCAACGCGATCTTTTTTTGTACCTGTACCGATCCGATGGAGGTGACGTCGTCCTCCATGAACATGCCGGATTTTCCATCGACCGTATAAAGGACAAGATCACCCGTCCGGTTGATGCTGTCGACAAGGACCGGTTCGCCTCCCTTGATATAGATGACTTGTCTTTCCGCAGTCACTCCGACTTCCAAAAAGGAGGCGATGGCGGTGCATACAATCGAACAGGCAACCAGAATAATCCATTTTTTCATAGCGTCCACGCTTTTTCCATCAATGATTCCGAAACGTCGCTAATGAGTTGACTGGCTGCTTGAGGCGTATTGAAGGACCACCGAACCGATTTTTATGATGTCCATGTGTTTCAGTCGAATCGGCCCTCGAACGGTTTGGCCGTTTACTTTCGGTTTGATCCAACCGCTGACGCTGCTGATGTAATGGTGTTGCGGCGTCTTGCTGATGGCGGCGGCCGGGTCACCGGCCAAAAAGGAAAAAAAACCGCCGATAACGATATCGCATCGATGGGTTCGGCCGATGGTCACCAGGCTTTTGATCAGGTCGTACCTGCCGTTGCCGCCGGACAGGAAAGCGACATAGGCCTCGGCGGTCTTGATTTCCGGGATGTCGCCGCTCTCGGCCAGCATGCGACGGTATACCTCGGTATCCATAAACATGGTGTGGTCGGGCCCCGGGTCACCGGGCAAAGCGGAAGTTTTCAGTCCGCCCTGTTCGGGCCTTGGGCGCGGCCGGCCACGATCCAGAAAGACCAGGGTGTGTTTGCCGATCGTAATGACGTCTCCGTTTTTCAAAGGGGCCTGCTCTACGGTCAGTCCATTTAAAAACGTACCGTTCTTGCTGTTCGTATCTTTTAACGTGTATCGATTGCCCTGTTTCAGAATAACCGCGTGGTCCCCTGAAACCGCATAGTTGTCGATCACCAGATGATGGTTGGGGTTCCTGCCGATGGAAAGGGCATCAATTCTGTCAAGGGCGAACTCTTTGATGGTCCTGTCCTTGAATTTGACCAGCAATCTGATCATTCGACCGCCTTTTTTGTGCCAGCCGGACACTGGCAGCTTTTCTCAGGAACGCTGTTTCGATCGGAAAAGAGAGGCAATCCATGCCGGGATGCCGATAACCCTGCCCAGGAGGGTTTTGGACGAATCGCCGTTGGTCGATTGTATCCGTACCACGATGACGGTGATATTGTCCTCTCCGCCCCTTTGGTTGGCCAGATCCGTCAGCTTTTTGCAGGCAGAGTCCGAATCGTTCTGGCAGACCAGGTCCCGGATTTCTTCCGGGGCGATCTTACCGCTGAGGCCGTCGCTGCACAGAACGACGATGTCGTCTGTAAAACATTGGGTTTCCACAAAATCGACACCGACCTCGGACCGAATACCCACGGCACGGGTAAGAATATGGGCAAGTTTCCCCTCGGAGAACTTGCCTTCCATGGATTTGGGAATTTTTTTGCGCTCGTGAAGCAGGGTGTGGGGCGTGTAGAGATTTTCGATCTCACCGTTTCTCAACAAGTAGATGGGACTGTCCCCCACATTGGCGGTGATCAGGGTGTTTTCGGCGAGATAGAGGGCGGAAACCGTAGTACCCATGCCCCGGCAGGCCTCATCCTGGAGGGACTGCTTATAGATTCTGCGATTGGCCAGGGTTATACTTTGGCGCAGCCGCTGGGTGGCTTCATCCACCCCCTGGGCAACCGCCATCTCTTCCGATTCGGAGCTTTTCTCCGCAGCGGCCGTCATGTAAGTACCGATGGCCTCCACGGCCATACGGCTGGCCACCTGTCCGGCGCGGTGCCCTCCCATACCATCCGCCACAACATACAGCCCGATGGACTCGTTGATCAGGAAGCTATCTTCGTTTGCCTTACGAACTTTGCCGATATCGCTAGATCCAGCGGCTTGTGCCATAATCATCATTTGCCCCTTTTTCTCTTAAAAACAATAAATTGGACACATTGTCAAGAAAAACGGTAGTTTTTTCAGCTCAATGGGGCGATCGCCTCCCGGGCAAATAAAAGCGACGGGGTGTATTGGATGCAATTGCCCGGCGCGGGAATCGAATCGCTTTCCTGTCGATAACCCGCCCACTCGATGGGGCGAATTCTCCCCATTATGAACATTTTATTCCCCAAATGTGCATCTGCTCGAATTTAATGGGTAATTTTGGAAACCCATACCAATTGGGGCGAAAAGACCCCAATTGGGCAATTTGTGCGAACATTCGAATGATGTTCATAATTATTTGTAATTTATTTAAATAAAATTTTATTGAAAAGCGGCACACAAATTGGAAAACCTCTGAGCTTGATACCTTTTGCACAAATCGCACAACATGAACCAAGGTAAATTTCATGATAGAACTGATTCACACCAAGCCCTGTCTTGTTTTCGGTTGCGGCAACCCTTTGTTCGGCGATGACGGTTTCGGACCCGAGGTCATTGCGGATCTGGAAAAGAACCATGCCTTGCCGGACCATGCCGCCTGTCTGGATGCGGGCACCTCCATCCGCGACTTTCTCTTCGACATCCTCCTGGCGTCAGAGAAACCGAAGCAGGTGATTGTCGTCGATGCGGGCGACTGCGACGGCAAACGGCCGGGGGAGGTGTTCGAAATCGACATCGACGAGATGGACCCCAAAAAAACCAGCGATTTTTCCCTGCACCAGTTTCCGACAACCAACATGCTCAAGGAACTGAAAACAGATACGGATATGGACGTTCGCATTCTCGTCGGACAAATCGAAAACATCCCAGACAAGGTTTCGCCGGGACTGTCGCCGGCCATGGCGGCGGCTGTTGCAAAGGCGAGCCGCCGAGTCCTGAAGATGATCGCAAAGGAGGCCGTATGATCGCCATTCGCGCAGGAGAACTGGCCCGCACCCTGGGGGTTCACCGCAATACCATTCGCAACTGGATCAAAAACGGTGTGCTCGAAGCGCAACCGACGGTGGGGAAAAAATACCTGATTGCAAAGGACCGGTTGCTGCAATTCGTTCAATCCAAGGGCATTGCTACAACAGCAGTGGAATCGTTGATCGAAAGCGGCCTGACGGTACCTGCGGCACAGCCGGTCCCATCGCTGAATCAACCAGCATTACAGAAAGAGGCGCCAATGAAACAAAAAGCCATCGGTTCGGTACTGGTGGTCGGCGGAGGCATTGCCGGCATCCAGGCCACCCTGGATCTGGCCGATTCCGGCTATTACGTTTACCTGTTGGAAAAAAGCCCCGGTATCGGCGGCGTCATGGCCCAGCTGGACAAGACCTTTCCGACCAACGACTGTGCCATGTGAATCGTTTCACCCAAGTTGGTTGAGTGCGGTCGGCACTTAAACGTTGAGATTCTCACCCTATCGGAAATTGTCGATGTCAGCGGACAGAAAGGCGACTTCACGGTCACCGTTCGCAAAAAACCCCGCTATATCGACATGGACAAGTGTATTGCCTGCGGGCTGTGCGCCCAGAAATGCCCCAAAAAGGTCGACGACGAATTCAATATGGGCATTTCCAAACGCAAAGCCGCCTATATTCAGTACGGCCAGACCGTACCGCTGAAATATGTGATCGATCCGGAGCAATGCCTCTATCTGACCAAGGGAAAATGTCGGGCCTGCGAAAAATTCTGCCCCACCGGCGCCATCAATTTTGACGATAAGGAAGAGCGGGTCACCCTGAACGTGGGGGCAATGATCCTCTCCCCCGGATATCGCCCCTTCGATCCGTCGGGCATGGATTACTATGGCTATGGCCAAATTCCGGACGTGGTCACCAGCCTGGAGTACGAACGCATGCTATCGGCCAGCGGCCCCTTTCAAGGGCACCTGGTCAAGCCCTCGGACCACCGCGAACCGAAAAAAATCGCCTGGATCCAGTGTGTGGGTTCGCGCAACACCAACCGCTGCGACAATGGATACTGCTCCAGCGTCTGCTGCATGTACGCGGTCAAGCAGGCCCTGGTGACCGCCGAGCACCTCACCGGCGAAGGATTGGAGCAGACCATTTTTTACATGGATATCCGCAGCCACGGCAAGGAGTTCGAGCGCTATTACGAAGATGCCATTGACAAAAAGGTGAACTTCGTACGCGCCCGTCCCCACACCATCGATCCGGGGATCGAAGGCTCCGGTGTATCCATGACCTACACCCTGGAAGACGGGACTCAAGTAACCGACCATTTCGACCTGGCCGTGCTTTCGGTGGGGCTGGAGGCTTCGCCGGAAGCCATAGAACTGTCCGAAAGGTTGGGCATTGCCCTGGACGAACATCGGTTCGCCCAAACCAGAAGCTTCTGGCCGGTCACCAGCTCCCGTGACGGGATCTACGTCAGCGGCGCCTTCCAGGCACCCATGGCCATTCCCCGCTCCGTGACCCAGGCCTCGACGGCCGCCGCCGAAGCCGGACGCGCGCTTATCGAGGCCAAGGGCACCCTGACGCGCTCCAAAACCTACCCGGAAGAACGCAGCATCGAAAACGAAGCGCCCCGCATCGGCGTGTTCGTCTGTTCGTGCGGCATCAACATCGCCAACGTCGTGGACGTAGAGGCCGTGGCGCAGTATGCCGCGGGCCTGCCCAACGTGGTGCTGGTGGAAAACAATCTGTTTACCTGCTCCACGGACACCCAGAGCCTGATCGCCGAAAAAATCAAGGAACACAACCTGAACCGCATCGTTGTTGCGGCCTGTACACCGCGGACCCATGAGCCGCTGTTTCAGGATACGTTGAAAGAGGCCGGGCTCAACGGCCATCTGGTGGAAATGGCCAATATCCGCAATCAGAATTCCTGGGTTCACCAGAAGCAGCCCGAAATGGCCACCGAAAAGGCCAAGGATCAGGTTCGCATGGCCGTGGCCCGGTCTTCGGTAGCCTACAGCCTGGAAGCCGTAGCCGTGGATGTCGAGCAAAAGGCCCTGGTGATCGGCGGCGGCGTGTCCGGCATGAAAGCCGCTTTGATGATGGCCGGCCAGGGATTTCCCGTGCTGCTGATCGAAAAAAGCGACCGCCTGGGAGGCGTGGCCGCGCAACTGCGGACCACCGCCCAGGGCGAAGCCGTCCGGCCCTTGCTGGAACAGCTCATTCAAGATGTTAAAAATAATGATCGCATTGAAATTTCAACCCGAACCACCCTGGTCTCGGCGGCAGGGTCGGTGGGCAACTTCAGCGGTGAAATCGATGTGGACGGCAGCCGCCGGTCCGTTTCCTTCGGCGCCGCCGTGGTGGCCACCGGAGGGAAAGAATCCACACCGGAAGAATACGGCTACGGCAGCCATGACCGCATTCTCACCCACCTGCAACTCGACGCCCTGCTGGACAGCCGACCGGAAGCGCTGCAAAACGCGGACAGCGCGGTATTCATTCAGTGCGTGGGGTCCCGCGATGCCCGCCGGCCCTACTGCAGCCGGGTATGCTGCGCCCATTCGGTGGAAAGCGCCATCGAATTGAAAACGCTCAACCCGCAGATAGATGTGTATGTGCTCTACCGGGATATGCGCACTTACGGAACCCGGGAAGCCTTGTACGCCCGCGCCCGGCAGATGGGCGTCGTCTTCATCCGCTTCGACCTGGACAGCAAACCGCAGGTCAGCACCGACAACGGAAACATTGCGGTGCGGGTCAACGACCCCGTGCTGCAGATGCCGCTGGAAATTCGAGCCGATTACCTGATTCTGGCGGCGGCCATCGAACCGACCGACAACGCCGATCTGGTGGATATCTTCAAGTTCAGCGTCAATCCGGAAGGCTTTGTCAACGAAGCCCATCCCAAGCTGCGTCCGGTAGACATGAGTGTAGACGGCCTTTTCGTGGCCGGGTTGTGCAATTACCCCAAACCCATCGACGAGGCCGTGGCCCAGGCCAAGGCGGCCGCTTCCCGGGCCAACGTGATCCTCTCCCAGGCAACGATGCAGCTCGACCCCATTAAATCGACCGTTACCGAAGCCTGCGACGGCTGCGCGCTGTGTCTGGATGTCTGTCCATACAAGGCCATTGGTCTGGTGGAAAAGATCGTCGACGGCACGCCCGTTCGGCGGGTGGTCACGGACAGCGCGCTCTGCAAGGGCTGCGGCATCTGCGAGGCAACCTGTCCCAAAGGTGGCATCGTTGTCCACGGGTTTACCCCGGATCAGCTCAAGGTTCAGGTGGAAGCAGCACTGGAACCGGTCCGGCAGCGGGCTTTAGAAACGGTATCGGTCGAAAAATAGCGGATGGACCATTATCCGCGCGCTTCCCGTTGAACCGCCGACGGGGGCAAACCGCAAACCAAGGAGAATGAAAGATGTCTCAAGCGTTCGAACCGGTGATTATCGGTTTTCTGTGTAACTGGTGCGCCTACGCCGGCGGTGATCTGGCCGGCGTGTCCCGGCTGCAGTACCCCCCCAACATGCGCCCCATCCGGGTGATGTGTTCCGGCATGGTGCCGCCCGATCTGGTGGTGGAAAGTCTCTCCCAGGGGGCCGACGGCGTCATCGTCATGGGCTGACACCTGGGTGAATGCCATTACCTGGACGGTAATCACAAAGCCAAGGCAAGAGCAGAAGTTATCAAAATCGTTCTGGCGGACAACGGCATCGATCCCCGCCGCTTCGCCCTGGAATGGGTTTCGTCGGCCGAAGCACCCCGGTTTGCCGAAGTGGTCACGACCTTTACCGAAACGATTCGATCATTGGGGCCCAACCCGGTGCGGACCCCCATGGCAGCGGCCGGATGATAGGAGGAACGATGGAAACCTTTTTCAATTTGATCCAGGAAGTCCAGAAACCGGGCCTTTGCCACCGCTGCGGGGCCTGTGTCACCTTCTGCAATGCCGTTAACTACGGCGCCCTGGAGCTGGACGAAGATGGCAAGCCCCGCTATGGGGAGATCGAAAAGTGCATTGAGTGCGGCCTGTGTTATTCCATCTGCCCGGAGATCGACGAACTGGAAGAAATCACCCGGCAGCGTGCCGCCTGGAGCGCCCCCATGGGGCGGGTGATCGAAACAACCATCGCCCGGGCGCTGGATCCTGAGATTCGTGCGGCCGCCACCGACGGTGGCGTCGTTACCGCGCTGCTGGTTCACCTTTTCGAAACCGGCCGCATCGACGGTGCCATCGTGACCGAGCCGGCCGGCCCTTTTCAGCGCCGTCCCTGCCTGGCCACCAGCGTCGAACAAATCCGCCAGGCGGCGGGATTTTTCTTTGACACCTCCCACGGCATGAAACAGTTCAGCGATGCCTATCTGACCTATTCTTCCATCGAGGAATTCGCCCCCATGGTCAGAAAGGGCCTCAACCGGGTGGCTCTGGTGGGCACGCCCTGCCAGATCAAAGCCTTTCGCCGCATGGAGGCCCTGGGCATTGTGCCTTCGGATTCCATCAAATTCTGTTTCGGCCTGCTCTGCTCGGGAAATTTCGTTTTCGGCGAAACCCAACGGCAAAAGCTGGCCCAGCAATTCGACTTCGATTGGGACGACGTGGCCCGCATCAATGTCAAAGAGGCCTTCCAGGTGCACCTGAAAGGCGGCGATACGGTTCGCATTCCGCTGGAAGAGCTGGATTTCATGAAACGGGTGGCCTGCCGCTACTGTGGCGATTATTCGGCCGAGTTTGCCGACATCTCCTTCGGCGGCATCGGTGCCCGGGAAGGCTGGACCACGACCATCATCCGCACACCTTTGGGGCGGGCGGCCTTTGCCGATGCCCGCGGAAAAACCGTCGAAGAACAGACCCACGCGGATGAAGAAAATTTCGCCAGCCATGCCCTGAGCAAAGTGCGGGCCTGGTCGGCGCGTAAAAAGAAATCGGCTCGCCAGTTTCGCCGCAATGGCAGCAAGAGCGGCGTTACCATCGCCGGTTGAACCGTTGCCCCGAGCCCGGCGATCCGCCGGTTGCAGCGGGAGAAAGAAGGAAAACCAATGACAGTCAAAGTGGCAAGCGAGTGGCTCAATTCCTGTTCAGGATGCGAAATTTCCATCGTGGACATGGGCGAGCGCCTGCTGGATGTGCTCAACCTGGTGGATTTTGTACACATGCCGGTCATCATGGATCACAAATATTTCGGCCAGACCGGCCAGGGCGGGCATGTGGAGATCCCCGAAGCCGATGTGGGCATCATCAGCGGCGGGATTCGCAATGAAGAGCACCTGGAAGTGGCCCGGGAGATGCGCAAAAAATGCGGAACAATCATCGCCTTGGGCACCTGTGCCACCCATGGCGGCATTCCGGCCCTGTCCAATTCCTACACCAACCAGGATCTGCTGGACCGGTATTACAGCACCGAGTCAACCACACCGGCACAGGCCTTCCCCACGGACGGCATTCCCCCGCTTCTGGATTCCGCTTATGCCCTGGACGAAAAGATCAAGGTCGATATCTACCTGCCCGGCTGTCCGCCGCATCCGGATCAGATATTCGGTGCCCTGGTCGCCCTGGTTGAAGGCAAGGCGCCGGTACTGCGGGGGAAAAGCGTTTGCGATACCTGCCCCACCATTCGAGAGGGCAAGGGCCAGTTGAAGCAGTTGCGCCGTTTTTTGCAGAAGCCCAAGTTTACCCCCGGAGAATCCATCGACAAAATGCGCTGCCTGCTGGAGCAGGGTATCCTTTGCATGGGCCCGGTGACCCGGGCCGGCTGCGGCGGCGAAGGTGTCCACCCGCGCTGCATCTCCGCACGGGTGCCCTGCCGGGGCTGCTACGGTCCGGTGCGCCATGAAGGCAATCAGCGTCTGGACATGCTCAATGCCCTGGCTTCCAACGGCATCGACATCCAATCCCTGCCGGAAAGTACTTCCCTGCTGCGCTTTTCAGGCGCGCATCAACTGCTGCGGCCCCAATCGGGGCGCTAAGGAGGCTCGTTAAATGGCAAAAACGATCAACATTGCACCGCTGACCCGGATCGAAGGCCACGCATCCATCGCCATCCAGCTGGATGACGCCGGCAACGTCGCCGATTCCAAGGTGCACTTTCAATCCCTGCGCGGCTTTGAAAAATTCGTGGAAGGCAAACCAGCCGAGGAGCTGCCGCGCATCGTCAACCGCATCTGCGGCATCTGCCCCTGGCACCATCACCTGGCCGCCAACAAGGCCGTGGACCGCTGCTTCGGCGTCACGCCGCCGCCGGCAGGCCAGAAGCTGCGGGAACTGATGCAGACCATCGCCCATGCCGAGGACAAGCTGCTGCACTTTTTCTTTCTGGCCGCCGCCGATTTCGTGATCGGGCCGGATGCCGACTATGCCGTGCGCAATGTCATCGGTGTGGCCAAGGCCAATCCGGAATTGGCCCAGAAAGTGGTTCGGATGCGCTTCAAGGCCAAGATGATCCTGGAAAAATTCGCCGGCAAGGCGATCCACCCGGTGGCCGGGGTCACGGGCGGCTTTGCCAAGCCCATGCTGGAAGAGGATCGCAAGCAGATGCTGGCAGACATGCAGGAGATCCTGGATTTCGCCCTGTACACCATCGACTTTGCCAAAACGCAGGTCTTTCCTCCCTATCTGGATACAGTCCAGACCCTGGGCGTTATCAAGACCGGTTTTCTGGGCACCGTGGACGATGACGGCGCCCTGAACCTGTACGACGGCAAACTGCGCCTGATGAAAGCCGACGGCAGCTACACCGACTTCGATGTCCAGGACTACACCGATTACCTGGCCGAACAGGTGGTTCCCTGGTCCTATGGCAAGTTTCCCTATGCCCAAAGCTGGAACGAAGGCTTTTCCCTGGATCTGGACGAACCCAAAGGGATTTACCGGGCCAACTGCCTGGCGCGCATCAATGCGGCCGACAAAATGCCGACCCCAAAGGCCCAGGCGGAACTGGACGAATTCCGCTCAACATTCGGCCGACCGGCCCAGGCCACCCTGCTCTACCACTGGGCCCGGCTGATCGAGGAGGTCTACGCCTGCGAGCACGCCATCGAACTGCTCAATGATCCGGAAATTACCGATCCCGACGTCAGGTCCGAGGTTGTTCCGGGAGCCGGCCGGGGAGTCGGGTGTGTTGAAGCCCCGCGCGGAACCCTGATTCACGACTACTCCACAGACGCAAACGGCCTGATCACCCGGGCCAATATGATCGTGGGAACCACCCACAACCTGGGGCCCATCAACATGAGTGTGAACCAGGCGGCGCGCAGCCTGATTCACGAGGGAAATGTGGACGAGGGCATCCTCAACAAAATCGAAATGTCGGTACGCGCCTACGACCCATGAGTGAGCTGTGCAACCCATCGCCTGGACGGCGATCACGGCATCTCCATCACAATCAGCGACAGTAACGATCGGGTGGTCCGGTCCTGGCCGAACCCTTAGAATCAAGGGGGTTCTCAAGGAACGGTCTTACCGGCCACGGACGGATGCTGCTTTAATGTCCGTGGAGGATCTGGATTCCTCCCGATTTATTTGTTCGTGTCCGTTTTAAAAAGGCCTGTTGGCCCTTTCCTGGATGGACACGAAAATTGGTCTCGCCGCCGCGGGTTTACTTTTCAGCAAACCAATCCTCCGCATGAACCTGCGGCGGCCGGGCCGGTAGAGGGGAGATTGGGGCCGTAGCGACGCAGACGCTTCGGCCCCAATCATCACCCGATCCCCTTAAGGCAACAGGGGGATCCATTCATTTTGCCTGCAAACCCATGGCAGGGGTTCCTCACTGACCCCGTTTTCCGGACGGCACGGAAAACGGGGTCAACGTTTTTGGACGGCTTCGACCGGCACCTTCCTCTGAAGTAACGTTTTCCAGCAGGCTCTGGCCTTTCTATGCTGATAATTATCATGTATAGGCATTGATGACAGTTCAATCTTGATGGTCTCGCAAAAAGTCGAAATTTTCATCTTTTCGTCATTCTGGCGTAGGCCGTAATCCATTAATATCAATGGGTTATGGATGCCGGATCAAGTCCGGCATGACGAATCTGGTACTTTTTACGAAGCCATCAACGTTTGTTCATCCATTTTTCGGATAAGCGGGGAAGGCCATGAAAACCATCGGTTTGCTGGGTGGAATGAGTTGGGAAAGCACGCTGACCTATTACCAGGAAATCAATGCCGGCGTTAAGCAACAGCTTGGCGGGCTGCACTCCGCTCAGATCGTTCTTTACAGCGTCGATTTCGATCCCATCGAAAAGCTTCAGCATCGCGGCGACTGGGAGGCAACCGCCCAAATCCTGTCAAACGCAGCCCGCAGCATCGAAGCCGCCGGCGCCGATTTCTTCCTGATCTGTACCAATACCATGCACAAAGTGGCCGAACCAGTCCAGGCAGCCGTCAAAATCCCATTGCTGCACATCGCCGATGCCACGGCGACGGTGCTGCTGGAAAGCAAGATTCAGCGGGTAGGGTTGCTGGGCACGGCCTTTACCATGGAACAGGATTTCTACAAGGGGCGCCTGATGGACAAGTATGGCCTGGAAGTACTGATTCCCGGCGAGGAGGACCGCCGCCTTGTCCACGAGGTGATCTACAAGGAGCTCTGCCTGGGCAAGATCAAACCGGAATCCAGACAGGCATATGTCGATATCGTCGACGGCCTGGCCCAAAACGGAGCCGAGGCAGTGATTCTGGGCTGTACCGAGATCGGGCTGTTGATCAATCAGGCAGACACAACAGTAGCCCTATATGACACGAGCCTCATCCATGCAGAAAAGGCAGTTGCGTTGGCGCTTGCCGAATAGCCACGATTTTTCCCCGCAAGGGCAGGCGGCGCCTGCCCTTTTCTATTATTCAGCAGCAGACGATCCATAAACGCCTCCGCTTTTTCACCTGCTTTTCACACAACCTTCATCGGCATTTCACCCACCCCGGGCAGGATGCATCCGAAAACGGATTCGTTTCGGCGGCAACCGATCAAACGGGAGGTGGATGATGCGCAAGGCATTGATTTTTCTGTTCATGGTTCTGACAGCGGTATGGGGCAGCTTTCAAACGGCGGAAGCACAAACGGACGGCAAACACCTGTCGCCCTATTTTTTCGTTGAGAGCGGCGGGGAGGGGGAGGAGCAATTTCCCCTGAAATCCACGGCAGTGAAAGCGGTGATCAGCGGGGTGGTGGCCGATGTGACCGTGACCCAGACCTATGCCAATACGGGCACCGGGCCCATCAACGCCCGTTATGTGTTTCCGGCCGGCACGCGGGCGGCGGTCCACGGCATGCGCATGAACGTGGGCGATGAGATCATCGAGGCCCGCATCAAGGCGTGTGAGGAGGCCCGCAAAACCTTTGCTGACGCCAAGGCCAAAGGCAAGCGCGCCTCGCTGCTGGAGCAGCAGCGGCCCAATGTCTTCTCCATGGACGTGGCCAATATCATGCCCGGCGAAGCCATCGCCGTCGAGCTGCACTACAGCGAATTGCTGGTGCCCGAGGAGGGCAAGTACCAATTCGTCTACCCCACGGTGGTCGGGCCGCGCTATTCGACCATCCCCGAAGCCGGCGCCGACGATCATCATCAATGGCTGAGCAATCCCTACCTGACCGAAAGTCAAGCGCCCACCAGCACCTTCGACATCCAGGTCTCCATCGCCGGAGGCCTGCCCATCCAGCAGGTGGCCTGTCCGTCGCACGCCACCGATGTGGCCTGGGCCGGCCCGTCCCGGGCGCAAATCACCCTGGCGTCCGGTGAAGCCCACGGCGGCAACCGGGACTTCATTCTGGACTACCGTCTCAGCGGCGACCGCATCCATTCCGGATTGCTGCTCCACGAAGGGGAGACGGAGAACTTCTTCATGCTCATGGTCCAGCCCCCCGCCCGCATGATGCCGGAGGCCATGCCGCCCAGGGAATATATTTTCGTGCTGGACGTCTCCGGTTCCATGCACGGTTTCCCGCTGGACACGGCTAAATTGCTGATGAAGGACCTGCTGGATAGCCTGCGTCCCGAGGATCGCTTCAATGTGATCCTCTTCGCCGGTGCGGCGCAGCTTTTTGCCCCCCGCTCCATTGCGGCCGATCCGGGCCAGGTACAGGCTGCCGTCCAATTCATCGACAGCCGGCAAGGCGGCGGGGGCACCGAACTGGCCCGGGCGCTTGAGACCGGCCTGGCCCTGCCCCACGATGAGGGCATTGCCCGCACCATGGTCGTGGTCACCGACGGATATATCGCCGCGGAAAAACCGCTGTTCGGCCTGATCGCCGATCAGGTGGGCAACTGCAACCTCTTTGCCTTCGGCATCGGCAGCAGTGTCAACCGTCATCTGATCGAGGGGCTGGCCCGTGCCGGCCAGGGTGAACCCTTCGTGGTCACCGAATCCCGTGACGCCGCAGCAGCTGCCGTCCGGTTCCGGCGTTATATCGATGCGCCGCTGCTCACGGATATCAAAATTGATATCGACGGGTTCGACGCCTACGACGTGGAACCGCTGCGACAGGCCGACCTTTTCGCCCAGCGGCCCCTGATCGTCAGCGGCAAGTGGCGCGGGGCGCCCGCAGGCACCATCGCCATCAGGGGCACCACCGGCGGCGGGCCGCATACGGAGGCGTTCGAGGTCTCGGCTGCCGCGCCGTCGGACGACAACCGCGCACTGCCCTTTCTGTGGGCTCGCCAGCGACTGGAGCGCCTCAGCGACGTTGCGGCGGAGGAAAACGACAAAGAGATTCAAGAACTGGTGACCCGCATCGGGCTGACTTACAAGATGCTCACGGCCTACACCAGTTTCGTCGCGGTCCACGAAAGAGTGGACAACACCGACGCGGCGGCCAGGGACGTGACGCAACCGCTGCCCCTGCCCCTGCATGTGTCCAATTTAGCCGTGGGTGCCCGCAACGTCCCCGAGCCGGGACTGGGACTTCTGATGGTGGCGGTGTTGCTGCCCGGACTATGGATCTTCTGGCGGCGGCACAGATCTGCCGACCATTGCTGACTCACCGATGACGATCAAGGCGCATACCATGGACATCACGACCCACACAAGTCAAATGGAAATCACCGCCGTTCACGAACGCATCAACCGTTTGCTGGCCGCAGCAGCGGCCGCCCTGCTCATGCTGGTACTCAAGCGCCATTACAGTCTGGCCGTGGCCGAAGATCTGCTCTGGATTCTGGCCCCCACCGCTCGGCTGACCGCGTGGGTCGGCGGTGTGCAACCGGTGTGGGAAGCCGGTGTCGGGTACGCCGATTTCGGCCGGGGGATCGTCATTGCGCCGGCCTGCGCCGGAGTCAATTTCATGATCATGGCCTTCGGACTGGCGACTTTCTTCGGGCTCGGACGGCTGCGACGCTTCGCCGGCCTGCTCGCCTGGCTGGTGTTTTCATTTGCCGCCGCCTATCTGGCCGCCCTGGGGGTCAACACCCTGCGCATCGTTCTCTCCACGGCGCTTTACCGGGCGGATATCTATTCGGCCTGGCTCACCCCGGACGCCCTGCACCGCGTCGCCGGCGTCTGGATCTATCTGGGCGGTCTGGGGTTGTTTTTTAGGGGACTGCAGCCCATAATGAACCGATTCGCAAACCGCTTCGACCCGGCACGCCGATCTTTCGACGCCATTCGGTCCCCCTGGCTGCCCTTGGGGTGGTACCTTCTCGGTGCCGTGGGGGTGCCGGCGGTTAATCGGCTCTTCAAAGCGCCGCCGTCTGACTTCGGCATCCATTGTCTGATGGTGTTGGCGGCCGCCATGGTTCTGTGGGGCGGCGGTCTGCTGGCAAAGGTTCTCATTGCCCGGTACATTGCGACAGGAATGCGTTAAATGGCCAAGATACTGATCGTGGAGGATGAACCGGCTATCGCCGATACCATCCAGTATGCCCTGGAGACCGAAGGCTTTACGCCGCTGATGGCTCCTACGGGGCAGGAAGCACTGGAACAGATGGCGGTGCATGCCGTCGATCTGGTAATTTTGGACATCGGCCTGCCGGACATCAACGGCTTCGAGCTGTGCAAACGGATCCGCCACCACAGCGCCCTGCCGATCATTTTTCTCACAGCCCGCAGCGAGGAGGTGGACAGGGTGGTGGGGCTGGAGATCGGCGGGGACGACTACGTGGTCAAACCGTTCAGCCCGCGGGAACTCACCGCCCGGGTCAAGGCGGTCCTGCGCCGTACCCGCTCGGACGCCCCTGCCCTGTCGTCGGCACAGACGGTCTGGGCCGTTGACGAGGCCAGGCGCCGTATCCAATACTTCGGCTGCCGGCTGAAACTCTCGCGGACCGAATTCGACCTGTTGCGGATCCTGATCCGTCGGCCGGGCCTGGTGTTTACCCGCGAGCAACTCATGGCCGCCGTGTGGGACGAACCCGAAGCCAGTATGGACCGTACGGTGGATGCGCACATCAAGAACCTGCGCGCCAAGCTCAAAGGTGTCAAGGCGGATCTCGACCCCATCGTCACCCATCGCGGCACCGGCTACGCCCTGAAGGAAAATATCACCCCGTCATGAAACTCGGACTGCGCATTTTCGGCTGCTACCTGGTCATTTTCTGCATCTGTTTCGCCGTCCCGGTGGGTTGGATGCTGGATACGCTGCGCACCCGCTATCTGGAAGGGGTGGAGGACCCCCTGGTGGACCAGGCCCATATCCTGGCCGGCGTGGTGGGTCGCATGATGGCCGACGGCCGTTTCGATGCGGCCCGCTTTTATGAGACCTTCGATGCCGTCTACAACCGGCCCCTGGACGTGCGCATCTATCATCTCGCCAAGACCGTCGTGGACCCGGTGGTCTACATCACCGATGCCAAGGGAAGGGTGCTCTTTCATTCACGTGATCCCGGACAGGTCGGTGCCGACTACCGCCGCTGGCGGGACGTCAGCCTGACCCTCGACGGGGCTTACGGTGCGCGCACCACTTTGGCCGACCCGAACGATCCGACCTCCTCGATGCTCATCGTGGCCGCGCCGATCATGGTCGACGGCACGCTTGCAGGCGTGCTGAGCGTCGGTAAGCCGACCACCAACATCAACAGCTTCCTGGAGCATGCCAAACCGCGGATGATCCAGGTGGCTGTTTTTGCCGTTGTCATGGCCGTGGCACTGGGCTACCTGGTCGCCCTGTGGATCACGCGGCCCATCAAACGCATGACCGACTACGCCCACGCCGTGTCCGACGGCCGTCCCGCCGTTTTCCCGCGGCTGGACCGCACCGAAATCGGCATCATGGGCCGGGCCTTGCAGAAGATGCAGGCAACCCTGGAGGGCAAGGCCTACGTGGAGCGCTACGTGCAGCAGTTGACCCACGAACTGAAGAGCCCGCTGTCCGCCATCCGCGCCTCGGCTGAACTCCTGGAGGAGGAGGTTCCCCCCGAACGGCGACGACGTTTTCTGACTCACATCCACACCGAGGCCGGCCGGATCAGCGACATTGTCGAGCGCATGCTCACCCTGTCGGCACTGGAGAACCAGCCGCAGCTCGACCGGCGCGAAAAGGTCGATCTCTCCAGTCTGGTGCGCGACGTGATCGAAAGCAAACAGCCCATGATCATGGCCCGGAACATCTCCGTATCTGTCGATATCGACGAAACGACACGGGTCGTCGGCGACGCCTTCTGGCTGCGCCAGGCCGTGGCCAACCTGGTCCAGAACGCCATCGACTTCAGCCGGTCCGGAGGAGAAATCGCCATTCGTTCGGCATCCGACGACCATGCCGTGCAGCTTTGCATCGAAGACAGCGGCGCAACCATCCCCGCCTACGCCCTGAAGAAGATTTTCGACAAGTTCTATTCTTTGAAGCGCCCCGACAGCGGCCGCAAAAGTACCGGCCTGGGACTCAATCTGGTCCGGCAGGTGGCGGCCCTGCACGGCGGAGAGATCACCTTGCAAAACTGCTCGTCCGTTGGCGTTCGTGCCGTGCTGACGCTGCCGACAAAGCGCCGCTGATGGATATCCTGACCCATTCCCTGTCCGGTGCGATGGCCGCTACCGCAATTGCACCGTTTTGCGGTAAACCGACGTATCGAAAGCTGTTGGTGATCGAGAGCGGCACGGTGGGTGCGGTGATGCCGGACATCGACGCAATCACGCGCTGGCCCGGGTTCGACGCCACCATCGGGCGCTGGTTCGATCTGTCGCGATCGGGTCGAGCGATCTACCATGCCAATCTCTGGTATTCTCACCACAATTTTTGCCACTCGCTGGCCTCCGGGGTGCTGTTTACTCTGATGCTGGCGGTGGTCTTTTTGCTTGTCAAAAAAGGTTTTGCTTCTCGCTGCGGCGCTATAAGTGGGCTCAACTCATGGTGGGGCTACCTAATAGCCTTCTTTATCGGCTTCTGTATACATCTTGCGGGGGACCTGCCCACGCCGGGCAGCACCTGGCATGGCATCAAACTCTTCTGGCCTTATACCGTGCCCGTGGGTGGCCTCGGCTATATCTGGTGGTGGAACAACTACGATATCTTTCTGCTGCTTCTATTCGGTTGCAGCATCAACCTCATTGTCATTTTTCTTAACAGCGGTTTAAAAAGCCGCTATCTGAAGGTTGCACCGATGCTGTTTTGCGCAGTGGTCATCGGCACCGCCGTTTTTCAGATCACCCACCGCCCGGTACGCTTTTCGGATACCGGCGGCGCCTGGTCCGAAAAGGAGAGTCGCTCTTTGGCCGTTCAAAGGAAAATTATAGGCGATCCGCTTTATCGGACTATGGTTAAAATGGACCGCAGCCTGCCGTTTCCATTTTAAAAATTTATATGGGATATACTCTTTTTCCACAGATTATGATTTCAGTGAACAGCTTGTTTTTTACCAGTGCAACGGTTAAATGATTACAGACTTCCTAAACCGCTCTTAAATAGGGGAAACGCGTGCCCCTTCAAAAAAAATCCATCTGGCGAAAAATAGGATTCGGAATCGGGGTATTCCTGTTGATTCTGCTGGGACTCGGCCAGTTCTACAAAAAAGACCTGCTGCGCCTGAGGTTCGTGCTGACCCTGTTCGAACCGCCCACCATTGCGGAAAATTTCAGGAGCATGACCCGGTTTTTCGATACCCGCAAGGTGCAGCGCAGCGGCCCGCTTTACCGGATTCCATACGAAAGCAAGAAGCTGCCCGCATCCTATCCCTACAACGGAAGCCAACATGATCTGGCCGAATGGATCGAGCGGACCGGTACCACCGGCATCATCATCATCCATGACGGCAAGATTGCCTTCGAACGCTACTACCGGGGCAACAATGCCCAGACCCGTTGGATATCCTGGTCGGTCTGCAAATCCATGGTATCGGCCCTGGTGGGGTTTGCCATCCAGGAAGGTCTGATCGACAGCCTCGACGACCCGGTGACGGCCTATGTGTCCCTGTTGAAGGCCTCCGGCTACAACGGGGTGCGAATCAAGGATGTCCTCCAGATGTCTTCCGGGATCGCGTTCAACGAAGATTATGGCGATTTTCATTCGGACATCAACCGCATGGGGCGCACTTTCGCCCTGGGCACGGCTATGGACGACTTCGTTGTTTCGCTGGAAAACCAGCGGCAGCCAGGCACCTTCCATCACTATGTGAGCATGGACACCCAGGTGCTGGGAATGGTGCTGCGGGAGGCCACCGGCCAGAGCCTGTCTAAATACATGGAAAAATGCCTCTGGTCACGTCTGGGAACCGAAGCCGATGCCTTCTGGATTATTGACGGCAATGGAATGGAGTTGGCCTTTGGCGGTTTCAACGCCGTCTTGCGGGACTATGCCCGGTTCGGGCTTCTGTTTCTCAACGAGGGCAAAAACTTCAGGGATCAACAGCTCCTCCCGGCTCAATGGATCAGGGATTCCGTGACGCCCGACCAACCTCGCCTCATGCCCGGGGCCGGCAACCCGGCCTCGTCCACTCCCCTCGGGTATGGATATCAATGGTGGCTTCCCCGGACGCCTGACGGGGATTACTGCGCCATCGGCATCTATGGCCAGTTTATCTACGTTCACCCAAAATACCGGGTGGTGATCGCCAAAACCTCGGCCTACACAGATTACAACCGGTCCGGGGATGAAATGGAATTCGAATCCCTGGCGGTCTTCCGGTCCATCGCCGAACAGATGGATCGAATCCCCTAACCTCCGCCCCGACCTGACAGATTCCGGATTGTAAAAGAACTAACCAACGGGCTTTTGCCAACTTACTCCCCCTGTCACCTGCAGGTTTCAGCATCGTCTCCAGCGATGTTACACGTCGATCCAATCCGCGGCGGACGGCACCCCCTTACTTAATTCTAATTATTTGTTATTATGTGAAAATTCAAAATAACTGGATTTTTTCAAATCCAGGCACGCCTGTTGCGTTAATCCCTGGCAAACCGCGAATCTGAAACGCTAAACGGAGGGAGGATAAAATGAATCTTGGGTTTTTAGGAGAAATTCATTTCAATATGCAGTTTCTTTCGGCCTTGATCAGCATCGTCATCATTGACCTGGTACTGGCCGGCGATAATGCCGTAGTCATTGCCATGGCGGTGAAAAAGCTCACCGGCCGCCAGCGAACCCTGGGAATCGCAGCGGGTGCCGGTGGCGCGGTTCTCGTCCGGGTGGTGTGCACATTTTTCGTCGCCAAACTGCTCATGATTTCGTTCATCAAACTGCTGGGCGGTGCCGTCATTTTGTGGATCGCCGTCAAGCTGCTGGTAGAAGGGGCGGAAGACGAAAACGTCCGGGAGGCGGGAAACCTCTGGCAGGCCGTATGGATCATCGTTGTGGCAGACATGAGCATGGGAATCGACAACATGCTGGCTGTTGGCGGCGCCTCCCATGGCAACTTTTTCCTGCTCATCTTCGGTCTGGCGCTGAGCATCCCCTTCGTCGTCTTCATGAGTTCGCTGCTGGCCCGCCTGATGGACCGGTACCCAATCATCCTGTATATCGGCTCCGGTATTCTGGGAAAGGTCGGCGGCGAAATGATGATTACCGACCCGGTTGTCCACAATTGGCTGCACCCGCCCAAGGCCCTCGAATACGCAGTGATGGCTTTCTTCACCATTGGCGTCATCGCTTTGGGCCGCTGGATTCTGCTGAGGCGCAAGCAGCCCGCCGAAGCGATGTTACCGGCAATGGATATGGCCAAGGCCCCAGCCGTTTCCATCTCCGGAGAGCAGCAAGGGTAGTTCTCCATCTGTTTTCCCTGGATGCGGAGTGCCGTCAGTCGACTCCGCGATCCTCCCCGCTGAACCCGCCCATCCGGCCGCCCCCCGGGTGGACGGGTTCAATCTTCTCTTATTTCTCCCGCATTCCGCCATATTTGAAAGTATTCGGCACCCCACTAAGCTCCAACAATTCTCATGTCTTCCTGAAAAAGACAGGACCCCCTGAACACTGTCCACTGGCAGTATTCAGGGAAGAAAAATCTTCGAAGAATTCTTCCTGATATACAGATATTATATAATAAATTCTTTATGTTATAATATTTTTTCTCTTTGGCATGCTTGGCATGACGATTGTAACGGTCCGAGATAAGAAAACACAAAATTTGAGAATCCTTTAAACACTTCAACAAAGGAGAAGAAAAAATCAGGTCTCGGAAATTGTATCGCCAAATCGATGTATCAATCTTCATGCGCATAAAGGAGGTATAGATGAGCAATTCAACCAATGAGAAAGTAGCCGGATGGGAGGTCGCCAGAAATCTCGAAGGCCAGAAGACAACGATTTTGGAACGTCTGATCCCCGAGTGGCGTCAAATGAAAGCGGCCTTGGGCGGTGTTTTCGTATTTTTCCTCGTTTTTCTGTTGGGGTGCTGGCTGGCAGGCAACCCCTTCGAACCCACGGTAAGAATTCAGTCGCCCTACTCGGTGGCCCACGGCCTCCAAGGCAACACGTGGCACATCGTATGGAGCGTGGTGCTGTTGGCCGCCTTTTTCGAATTCATGGACGCTTCAGCAGGGATGGGCTTCGGCACCGCGCTGACGCCAATACTGCTGGTGCTTGGCTTCGATCCCAAACAGATCGTGCCGGTGGTCATGATCCAGCAGGGTGTCGCCGGCCTGGTGGGCGCCTTTCTGCATCGGGAATTCGAAAACGTGGAATGGAAATTCAAACCCATGTCCGAAACGGTCAAGCTGTGGTTCATTATCGGAGTGGTGGGATGTATCGCCGTATCGGTCTCCATTGTAGGCGTATACAAGATCCTCCACGTGGACAAGATTTGGATCAAGCTCTATGTGGCCGCGTTGCTGCTGGTCATGGGTGGCGCCTCCCTCTTCCAGGGAACCAAAGAAAGGGAGTACAGGCCCAAACGCATGATCGGATTCGCCGCTTTAGCCGGTTTCAATAAAGGTGTGGGCGGCGGCGGCTATGGCCCCGTGGTGACCATCGGCGGTCTGCTTTCCGGCGTTCCGGTGAAAAGCATGCTGGCCGTGACGGCCATCAGCGAGGGAACGGTAAGCGGCTTCTCCATCATCGTCTGGCTGGCCCTGCTTACCAGCGGTGTGCAGATCGACTATTTGCTGCTGCCCTCCTTTATGATTGCCACCATGTTCTCTGCCATTGCGGCACCCTATATGACCCGGGTGTTTCCGGAAAAATTGTGGAAAATTGTGGTCCCCGCCTACTGTCTGGTGGTGGCCGGCATCTGCTTCTGGAAAATCGCCCCGGGAGTGATCGCCAAACTGAGCGGCGGATGATGTCCGATCCGGTTGCCCCGGACCCTGCTCCTACGGGGGTAGGGGCAACCGGTACCCATCCCCGACCGAAAACCAAATGGAAGCCGGTCGTGCAAAAAGCGATTTTCCAGCCGTGACAAACGATTGACCGGGAGAAGAGGACCGATGAATAATGCTACTCAAAAACCCACCGAGGATATGACCGACTGGCGGCTGCAAGCCGGACCGGCACGCAATCGGATGCACTCTTTCGGCCTGACCATGATCGTTATGGGTGCCAGTTTCATGCTTTATTATCTGGGCCTGTTCGGAACCGTTGACGGACCGCTGACCCCGGAAAAAATGGGAGCTGCGCTCTCCGGGTTGGGGGTGACCCGCCGCCACGTGATTGTCGTACTCCTGTCGATTCTTATCGCCGCAATCTCCTGGAACTGGATCTTCAACCTGACCAGCCTGATCGCTGGCAGCCGCTTGACCTGCACGGCCAAGAAAAAGGGCGCGAACCGATGCTGCGGTGAGTCGGTCAAGCGCGTGCGTCGCCGATCCGATCGCTCAAACCGAACGGTCGTCGAATATGTCTGTCCATGCGGCCATCGACGAACCGAAGCCCATTTTCACCCGGTTAAAAAAGGGGTGGTGAGCCATACCGTTTGGGTGGGTTGTCTGGCGTTTGTACTCATCGCCCTTTTTTGTGCTTAAGCGACGACGATTCACTACGTGCATCGGGGTTGACAGTCGGTAAAAAATTCTGACAGCCAACCGAACGGCAGGCCATGACGCGCTACCCTTGAAGAGCCTGTCTTTAGGGCTCTTTTTTCGGCGCTACAGTCAACTGCTTCATGGCACATGATTTGCTCCGCTGATCGCCATGGAAAACGCTTCGTTGGTTAAACGGCAGCAGAAACGCGCCTGGATCATTGCCGTCGTTGCCGTCCTGATTCTGATAGCGGCCACGGGCGTTCATTTTCTTTTCGGCCGCCGGATGATTGCTCTGGTCAGCGACCAGTTCAATCAGGAGCAGCTTACCGTGGCCCGGAGCATCCGGAAGTTGGTGGAAACGTCCCTCAACACCCTGGAAAAGGAGCTGTTGAATCTTGCCGGCAGCGTTTCCGCAGCGCAATCTGATCCGGTCGACCTGCTGGCGGGTCTGCGGCCCGAACTGGAAATAATCTCAAGGCCCGGTGTCGAAGAAATTAGGCTGTGGGATCGCAAGAACCAAACCATGGGTGTCTTTTCCCATGGAAACCTGTTCGCCGAATCTGCGGCAGCGTTTCCGGACATCGATTCTCTGCCGCTTCCGGAATCGGGAGAAGTCCGGCTTACGCGTCCATGCACCGCCGGCTCACGGGTTTACCTGTATCTGATTGCCCCTTTGGGTTCCGTCGGCGATCAATATCTTATTTTCCGACTGAACCTGACCTGGTTTCTTTCTCCTCTGCTTACGGGAGTTCGATCCGGTGCCAGCGGATATGCCTGGGTCATCGATGGAAGCGGATATTTTCTCTATCATCCCTATATGGATTTTATCGGCCACAGCGCTTTCGACATTCGCCGGGAGACCTACCCGGATCTGAGTTTTTTTAAAATCGATCGGATTCAGAAGGAGGAGATGCTGCAGGGACGGGAGGGAACCGGGACCTATGAATCGGCCTGGCACCGGGGGCTGGCCGGAAAGATGTCCAAGCTGATCGCCTACTGCCCCATTCATGTCTCCCAGGAGCCGAAGCAATTCTGGAGTGTCGCCGTCGTCGCGCCGATCCACGAAATCGCCAGTGCAATCGGTCAGGTCCAGCGCTGGCAGTTGGTTCTCCAGGGGGTAACAATCCTGGTAGTCGGTGCCGCGGCCGCGGCCCTTTTGCTGTTCGAGGTCCGTTTCTCGCGGCGGCTGGAAAAGCTGGTGGATGCACGCACCCGGGCGTTGAAGCGCTCCGAGGAGCGCTACCGTCTGCTGATCGAAAGTGCAGAGGACTTTATTTTTACACTCAACGCGGCCATCTGTTTGAAATCGGTGAACAGTTTCACCGCCAATTTTTTCGGCAGTGACGCCGAACAACTGATCGACCGCCCCCTGGCCGACCTGCTGGATGAGGATGTGGCCCGCAAGAACACAAAAGCGATCAGACAGGTGTTTGACTCCGGGCGAAGCGTCCGTGAAGAGATTGAAATCCGATCCGTGGATCCGCCGGTCTGGCTCAACGCCAACTACATGCCCCTGAAGAACGAAACCGGCGAAATTCATCTTGTTCTTTGCATCGCCCGGGACATCACCGAAAACAAAATGCTCCAGCGCCGTCTGGTGACGACGGAAAAGCTTGCGGCTTTAGGAACCCTGGCCGCCGGGGTGGCCCACGAAATCAACAACCCGCTGGGGGTCATCCTCGGATTTTGCGACCTTCTGGTGCGCAAGCAGGAGCCTGGCAGCCAGGTGTACGAAGACCTGAGAATCATCGAGCGTCAGGGGCTGCACTGCAAACAGATCGTAGACAACCTGCTCAGTTTTGCCAGGGATCGCAAGGTGTCGGAGAAGAGCGCCGATCTGAATCTGTGCCTGGTGGAAATTCTCACGGTGGCCCGGCACAGCATCGAGCGCCGGGCCGTCACCGTAAAAACCGATATCGCCAGAAGACTGCCCATGGTCAACGGAGACTGCCGGCAGTTGCAGCAGGTTTTTCTCAACCTGATGAACAATGCCGTGGATGCCATGCCGGAAGGCGGCGTTCTGACCATTTCGGCTGCTTACGATAAGGGATCACGGCAGGTGATCGTGAAGGTGGCGGACAACGGATGCGGTATCCGCGAGGACCGCATGGACCGGATCTACGAGCCTTTTTATACGACCAAGCCAGAGGGTGAAGGCACGGGCCTGGGGCTGTTCGTCATCTACGGCATCGTCCATGGGTTCGGCGGATCGATTCACTGCGAAAGCCGGGTGGCCGAAAAACCCGGCGAGAAGAGCGGCACCACTTTCATTGTGAAGCTGCCCCAACATCCAAAGGAGAAATCGTGAAAGGCTGCATATTGGTGGTGGATGACGAGCGGGACATGCTGTTGCTGCTCGAACGCATCATAACCGAAGATACCGGGCACCGGGTGGAAACCACGACGGATCCGTACGATGCGCTCAGCCGGATCGGCACCGGCGGCGTGGATCTGGTGATTACGGATCTGAAAATGCCGAAAATGGACGGCATCCATTTGCTGGAAAAAATTAAAACCCGAGATCGGACGGTTGCGGTTGTGGTGATGACCGCTTTCGGAACTATCGAAACGGCGGTGGAAGCGACCCGCAAGGGCGCCTGCGATTACATTACCAAACCTTTCCGTCGCGAACGCATTCTGGTTACGATCGAAAACGTCATGAGTTTTCAGTCCGTCACACGGGAGAACCGGGTGCTTCGGGCCGCGCTCGAAAAAAAAGACGGATTCGCTTCGCTGCTGGGCGGCACACCGATCATGCGTAAAATCTTCGACCGGATCAGGCAGGTCGCCCCGACCCAGGGCACCGTCCTGATTACCGGCCCCAGTGGTACGGGCAAGGAATTGGTGGCCAAAGCCCTGCATTCTTCCAGTAAGCGCAGGGACAAGGCCCTTGTCACCCTGAACTGCACGGTGATTCCTGAAAATGTGCTGGAAAGCGAACTGTTCGGCCATGTCAAAGGTGCGTTTACCGGTGCCTGGAAAGACAAGCGGGGCATGATCGAAGATGCCCATGGCGGCACCCTTTTTCTGGATGAAATCGGGGATCTGAGCCCCGTTTTGCAGACCAAGCTGCTGCGCCTGATTCAGGAAGGCGAGTACCGGCCGGTGGGAGGCAATGGGATCCGGCGGGCGGACATCCGGTTCATCGCGGCCACCAACCGCATACTCAATGAAGAGATCGCCCAGGGGCGGTTCCGGGAAGATCTTTACTACCGGCTCAACGTCATCCACTTCGACATGCCCCCGCTGGTGGACAGACGGGGCGACATCCCCTTATTGAGCCAGCATTTTTTGAAAAAGTACGCGGCCCTGAACGGCAAGACGATCACCCGGATCTGTCCCCTGGCCATGCGGCGCCTCATGGACCGGGACTATCCGGGCAATGTCCGGGAACTGGAAAACATCATCGAGCGGGGAGTCATTTTCTGCCGCACCGAAACCCTGGCAACCGACGACCTCTTTCTGGACGAACAGCATTCGGAACCCTCTGGCGCCTTCCCATCGTCTTTGGGCGATCTGCCATTCAGGGAGGCCAAGGATCGGATGATCGACCTTTTCCACCGGCACTACATCGACCAACTGCTGCGCAACAACTCGGGCAATGTCAGCCGGGCGGCCCAGCGGGCGGGCATCCAGCGTCAATATCTGCATCGCCTTATGAAGGAATCGGGCATAACGACCGAGGACTATCGCCATCCGGCGGCCGGGGAGTGAGACCATGACGAACGGCCAAGGGTTCAGGAGACACGAATCCCGATCACGGCAAATGCGTCCCGGAGACGGACCTGGCCCACCGGGCGCTTGTTACAGAGTACCGCGATGGTGTCGCGATTGTGCCTGATCATGACCTCGATGGCCGTTGTTACCGGATCGTTGAGATGCACCGAAGGTTCGAGGGCCAGTTCCCGGGTGGCCGGAAGCATAATTTTTCCGACACAGTTGAGGGTTTGGGTATGCATGATCAACAAACACTGCAAACCAAATGCCACAGCGGTTCCGTTTTTCCCTTCGGTCTTCGGTTGATCGGTTCCGCAATGGATTTTCCGGCCGAACGGGTGTGGGTTGCATCTGGCCTGCGGACAGGGTGTCCAAACACGGGAGACAAGCGTCGGCGAAGATGTATCCTCCCGGTTTTCGGCCATGTCCCTGGCGAGAAGGGACCGCCCATTTCCAGGAGATGCCATCATGGCTGAAGGATGCGATGGGAAAGAGGGTCGGCGGGTGCTTCTGGTTGACGATGAAGCGCGTTTTGTCCTTCAGTTGGGCAAACTACTGAAAGCGCGAAATTTTGAAGTGGCCACCGCCCCGGACGGCCGTCAGGCTCTGGCACTGATGGAAACCCGGCGCTTCGATGCGGTGCTGCTGGATCTTCGCATGCCGGAGTTGGACGGCATGGCCACCCTGGCCCGGATTCAACAGCAAAAACACCCCCCGGCTGTGATCATTCTCACCGGGCACGCCACGCTGGAATCGGGCGTCGAGGCCATCCGTCAGGGCGCTTTCGACTACCTGATCAAACCTTGCAGCATCGAAGATCTGGAAGCCAAATTGAATCAGGCTTGTGAAGCAGGACAGATCCGGCGCCACCCGGTGCTCTGGCCCCGCAGCGTCGCCGGAGAACTGGTCCTGGAAGCGTTTCGGCGCATCGCGGATACGGACCCGCTGCTGGAAGCCGTTTCGATCTTCAACCACCGCCTGCCCCGGATGGGGGGCGAAACCCTGTATATCGTCGATGGCGATGGACGCCTGGCCGGTCATTTGAGCAAGAAGGACATTTTGGACAGAACAAACGGAGCGCAAGGCAACAGGATTTCATGGGCGGATTTGTCGGCCAATCCCCAATGGCTGCCGGAACTGACGGTCGGCGATGCGATGATTCCGGATACCGTCGCCGTCCAACCCGAAACGGCGCTCGACCAGGTGGCAACCATAATGATTGCACACGGATTTCACACCCTGCCGGTTGCCGACGAAAACCGCCGGGTACTCGGCGTAATCCAGCTCAAGGACGTTTTGGTCTATCTGGACGGCCCCCGAAGCCGGATGGATGAAGATACGTGTTCACGGGGTTGAAATACAGAATGTGCTGAAACTGGCGGATCCGTAGGCGTTTACAGGGTGCCGCAGATGTGAGGCACCGAGCATGAAGACGTATTGTTCATACTTCAAGTGTCCGGGAACAAAGCAGATGCGGTACCCTGTGAACGCTTATGGATGAAGATCGGAAAGACGAGGTCATATGAAACAGGATTATCCCCATTTCCGTCGGCTGTGGAACCGGGTGGTGGCAGCGCTCATGGGCGCGGCATTTATCCCCCTGATTGTGATCGGCGGCATTTTTTCCTTTTACGCGGTATCGATTTTCAAAGACAGAACCGTGGAGATGCTGGTCCACGACACGGATACCCGTCGAAAACAGTTGGACAGCCTGTTCAACGACCGGGTGGCGACCCTCAAACTGGTGGCTCAGATGCCTGCGGACATCCTCACGGTGCAGGAGAAGTTCGACGCATACGCCCGGACCGTGATTGAAAAATACCCCTGGATTCACGATCTGGAAGTATTCGATATTCAAGGCAACCAGCTCGTCCACCAGGGACACTTGGCCCGGGAAACCCGCAATTACGCCGACCGCACCTGGTTTCAACAAGCCGGCGCTACGGGTGTCTGGATCAGCGACCTGGAACTGGGCTATCGACAGGTGCCGCACGTCAGTCTTGCCGTACGTCGGGAAAAGGGTCCACCGTTTCTGATCGTCCGCGCCAGCCTGGATGGCGGAGACCTTCAGCGGCAATTGCAGCCAAACTGGAAAGCGTTCACGGCAACGGACGTCTTTCTGATAGACCGCCGGGGCGATTATCAGGCCCGCCTGCAGCCGGACCGCCCCCTGATGGTCGCCTCGGGTCTGGAGCAGCAGCAACGCTTCGACGGCGTCCGTATTCAGGAAAAGCAGGAGAATATCCAACTGACCACCTGGCTCTCCTCGGTTCCCTGGGTGCTGGGGGCATGCTATAAACCGAAAGAGGTGTTCGCCCCGGCGCTGGAGATGCGTTATTTCGCCCTCTGGAGTCTGGTTCTCGGGGGGATCGTGATTTTCTTCCTGGTCCTGCTCACCGCCGACAGCCTGGTCAACCGCCTGGAGGCCAAACGGCAGCGCATCCATCATTTAAACGCCCAGATGCAGCGAAGCAGCTACATGGCATCGACCATGGAGTTGGGAATCGGCTTTCTGGAAGAGATCACCGACCGTCTGGCCAGCATTACGGTGGCCGCCGAATGGTTGGAAAACCACCTGTCCGGCGAAGCCACCGCCCCGGTTGCCGAAGATCTCAAGCAAATCCGCGAGTCGGCCGTTACCGGGCGTAAGCGCCTCAAGCAGTTTCTCGAGAATCTGCGCCCCCGGCCGCCCGTAATTACGGATGTGCAAACGGTAGATCTGATCGAAACCGTGGTCACCTGGCTGAAAAAGGAACTGGCCCTGCGCTGTATCCGGGTGGTATGGGACAGTGACGAGGATGTTCCCGCAATACGGACCGAACCCGGCAAACTGCGGCATGCCTTTCAGAACATTCTGCTCAATGCCCTGACCGCCGTTGATCGTCACGGGGAAATTCATATCGCCATCAAAGACGAGGGCCCCCAGGTGGCGGTCACCATCACCGACAGCGGATGCGGAATCCCCTCCGAGAATCGGGAGCGGATTTTCGAACCCCTTTACACAACCAAACCTGACGGAACCGGCCTGGGACTTCCGGTGGCCCGGGATATTTTCCAGGCCCTGGGAGGATCACTGATTCTGTCGCAGTCATCATCTAAGGGAACGACGTTCAGAATGGTGCTGCCCAAACAGTTCCATGGATTTGCGGATGTCGGACGGAAAGTCCAGACCGCCAACGCATCATGATCCGGCGCGAACAATTGAAAATGGCCATCGATGCCATTTATGCCGTCGACCGCGAAACCGGCTATGGGTTGGGGACGTTGTTCGACGACGCCCGCATCGCCATCCCCGCGATTGAGGGTGCGACGGTCCGCTCGGAAAGCGGGTGGGATGTTCACTATTACTTCGACGGACAGCGGGTGGACCTTCCCGCAACCGCTATGGTGGCCGATGGCATTGCCACCCTCGAGCAATCGCTGGTATTCAAATGGGGAGAACTTCGGGAGAAACAGGCATGGGGAGAACGTTGGTCGGCAGGAGATCTCCGGAAACTTGCAGGAACCATCCGGCAGGCTGGGGCGGCGGCAGTAGTGGAATACGAACTACGCCGCCTGGATCACCGCCCTGACGAGCTGGATGTGCCGCTGCGGATTCCCGCCTGCGAAGACCGCGGCCCTCACTTCTGTGGAACCCTGGCCGCCGGCCAGCCGGCCCATTTCATGCCGCTGCCGCTCAACCGGATAATGCTGCTGCAGATCGCCGGCCAACGCTTCGAATTTTTCAACGTTCGATATATTCTGCGATGCTGGTCGGATAAAACCCTGCCGTGGATCTATGCGTGCATTTCCCGGCAACGGGTCCTGGGGCTGGTCAAACTTCGCCTGCACGGGCATTCGACCGCTGCCCGTCTCGAAATCAAATATATTGCCCGCTGCCGCCCGCAATACGGCGACACCGAAACGCCCACCCGGGGAATCGGAACCTTTTTGCTGGCCGGCTGTTGGATGCTGTGGCACACATTTTATCCGCAGGCCTGCCATATCTTTTTGGACGGAGAGGTGGGCGCGCGGCGGTTTTATCTGAGCTGCGGTTTCCGGGAACAACGGCTGTGCCGCTATGTGCTCAAATCGCCCCGGGGGTATCTGCCGATCGCCATTGCGGATCTGGCGGATGACCGCCGGCCGCCGACCCGCCATCAGCAAAAACGGGTCCAGGCCCTCATCGAAACGACGGTTAAACGGTTTTACGGCCTGGGCAAAAACCGGCAGCGCCATTTAAAGCTGGCGTTTATCCAACGCTGCCTGATGTCCCGCCGGCAACCCTATCCGGCAACCACGGCCCTGGCCCTGTTGCTGAAACATCAGACCCGCATTCCTGAAGCGGCGGCCCTCATCGACCAGGCCACGCGCACGGGCAAAGTGCGCATCGCCGGGGAATCCGCCGATGCCAAAACCACGATCCTTGTCGTTGACGATGCCCGTTTTGCCCTGCACCTGGAGAACATCTTTCATCTGGAAAGCCCCAAGCGGTTCGAGGCCTTTCGGCGGGCCCTGGCCCATCCCAGCGTTGTTGGCCGATGGTATTCAATGGCGATCGCGCCGGCGACCCATGAGCAACTGCTTTGGGTGCATACCCCCGCCTATCTGGACCAGTTGGAAAAAACCGCCGGAAAACAGCTCGTTACCCTGGATCTGGACACCCAGACCACCGCACACTCCTGGGAAGTGGCCTGTCTGGCCGTGGGCGGTGTGTTCCGTCTGCTCGACGGCATATGCAACGGGCGGGCCAGGCGGGGGGTGGCTGCCGTCCGGCCTCCCGGCCACCATGCCGAACCGGATCGGGCCATGGGGTTCTGCCTGCTCAACAATGTGGCCCTGGCCGCACGCTACCTTCAAAACAGCCACAGCATGGCCCGCATTATGATCGTCGACCTGGATGCCCACCATGGTAACGGAACCCAGACCGCTTTTTACGGGGACGATTCGGTGTTGTTTGTCTCCACCCACCGCTTTCCGGCCTATCCGGGAACGGGGAGTATCGGAGAGATCGGCAGCGGACCGGGCAGGGGCTTCACCGTAAACATCCCCTTGGGAAAAGGTTCCGGGGACCGCGATTTTACCCTGGTTCTCCGCCGCATCATCGCCCCTCTGGCCCAGGGCTTCGGGCCGGATTTCATTTTGGTTTCGCTGGGATTCGATCTTTATTTCAATGACCGCCTGGGAGGCATGCAGGTTACGCCGAAAGGCTACGGAGATCTCACCGCCATGCTCATTCAAATGGCCGAAAGGGTGTGCCTGGGACGCATCGCTTTCATTCTGGAGGGCGGCTACAGCGTCAAGGGCATCGAGGAATGCGGCCTTTGTTTTCTCCAGCAGCTT
This sequence comes from Desulfosarcina widdelii, assembly GCF_009688965.1. Classification (GTDB taxonomy): domain Bacteria; phylum Desulfobacterota; class Desulfobacteria; order Desulfobacterales; family Desulfosarcinaceae; genus Desulfosarcina; species Desulfosarcina widdelii. The sequence goes on from NZ_AP021875.1 coordinate 4,292,517, forward strand.
TGCCGCCTGGACCACGCGGACGCCCCGTGCCTGGATTCGAAAAGCCGCAACAATAGAACGACTTCCCCGGTTGTTTCCAAGGTGATCGAGGTTCAACGCCCCTTCTGGCCCTCTTTGGCATGATGGCTTGGCATGATGCGGTTTTTTTAGATTCGAATTCCATCCTCCAAAACCGCTGTCGCCTTCACCGGGCCAACGACTACCGGAGAGACACCCCTGTCATCCATTTGTGGACATCCTGGCAGACCTTCGGCCCGACCCATCGCTACGTATGCGCAAATCCCCCCGATAAATCAACGCGTAAATGAAACCTGAGGTCTATGGTCTTGTTGGCATGTTCCTTGATGTATCGATCAAGCATCGGGCGGCTTGGCATGTTGAACCGATCCGCCCATGAGCCAAGGAGGAAATATGCCCAAGCAACCATTGCCCGTCGCGGAACAGGCCCCTTCCACCGAGGAAGGCCGGAATCGGCAGGACCGCTATAAACGGCTTTTCAGAAGGTTTATCGTTTTGACCCTGGTCTGCTCGGTGGTGCCGCTGCTGCTGGTTGGTTGGGGCATGCGAACCCAATATCATCGTTTCGCCGAGGATCGGGTCATGGCGGCCTTTCGCAACGAGGTGCAGCACCACCGTATGGTCATCCAACTGTTTTTCAAGGAAAACCGCTCCAAACTCGAACTGATGGCGGCCAGCCACAGCCGGCAGGATCTGGTTCAGCCCGGACAGTTGAGGCTTCTTTTCGACCACTTCAACCGGGAGCAGTGGACCCTGACGGATCTGGGCGTCATTGATGCCCGGGGAACCCATCTGGCCTATGTGGGGCCTTACGACCTGCTGGACAAGAATTACCGGGAGGCCCACTGGTTCAAGATGGTCATGGAAAAGGGAATCTACATCAGCGACATGTTCATGGGCTTCCGCCGCGAACCCCATTTCATCATTGCCGTCCGGGGCCAGGATGCCGAAGGCCCGTGGATCCTGCGGGCCACGGTGGACACCGAGGCGTTCCGTGCCCTGGTGGAACACGTCATGATCGGTCGCACCGGGGAGGTGTTTCTCGTCAACAAGGATAGCGTCTACCAAACCACGCCACGCTACAGCGGCCGGATCATGGAAACCGCTTCCATGGCCGCCGGTGCGGTGCACCCCGGCATCCGCGTTCGCCAGGAGGCCGCCGATGCCGGTTTCAACGGCGAACGTCCGGTGCGTCAGATCGTGAGCACCGCATGGCTGGAGACACCTCAGTGGATGCTTGTGGTCCGACAGGACCTGGACGAGGCTTTCGGCGCTCAAAAACAGGTCGATTTTGCCGTTCTGGTCTTTCTTCACGTGAGCGCCGCCGCGATTCTGGTGGTTACCATGCTGGTGACCCGTTACATGCTCAAGCTGGTCAAACGCCGGGACGAGGAGGCCGAAACCCTCAATCGCCAACTGATCCAGGCAAGCAAAATGGCCTCCATCGGCGAGCTTTCCGTGGGGGTGGCCCATGAAATCAATAACCCCCTGGCGATCATTTCCACGGAGCGGCAATTGGTGATGGACGCGCTGCGACGGGCCGGAGAGATGGATTCGGACTTCAAGGCCCAGCTGGAGGATTCCATGAATCAGGTCGATGTCCAGATCCAGCGGTGCAAACACATCACCCACAATCTGCTGCGGTTTTCCCGCCGGACCCAGTCGGTCATCGAACCGATCGATATCAATGCTTTCATCAGCGAGGTGATCGAACTGATGGCCCGTGAAGCCAAATCCTCGGGCATCACGTTTTTCGAGCGTCTGTCTGCGGATGTGCCGCCGATTCAATCGGATCTTTCCCAGTTGCAGCAGGTTCTCCTCAATCTGATCACCAACGCCATCGATGCCCATGAGAACAAGCAGTACGGCTCCATTGCCGTCAGCACGTCCTATCTGGAATCCAAAGCAAGCGTTGAAATCGTGGTGTCGGACACCGGCTGCGGCATCCCAGACGACAAACTGGCCCGGGTGTTCGATCCCTTTTTTACGACCAAGCCCATGGGAAGGGGAACGGGACTGGGGCTCTCCATCTGCTACAGCATTGTCAAGCGGCTCGGCGGACGGATCGAGGTTTCCAGCGTAGCCAACCAGGGATCGGATTTTACCATCCGGCTGCCGCTTCGGTCGCCGGAGGCAACCAACGGATACGGCCCCGGAGAGGAGGCATTGGAAAAAGCGGCCTGAACCGAAACAACGGCCAACCAAAATTTTTCATAGAAGACAAAGGACCCCTATCGAAAGGAGGCTGTGATGATCGGATCGAAAATAATGCTGGTGGACGACGAGGCCATTTTTACCAAAAACATGCAACGCCTGCTGGACGCCAGGGGATACAGGGCGACAGCGGTCAACAGCGGTGCGGAGGCCATCCGGTTTCTGGAGAAGGAAGATTTCGACGTGGTCGTGCTGGACCTGAAAATGCCGGGCATGGACGGGTTGACCACCTTGAAGGAGATCAAGAAGCTGGGACTGTTCACCCAGACCTTGATTCTTACCGGCCACGGCTCCATCGACACGGCCCTGGAGGCGGTCAAGCTGGGCGCCTACGACTACCTGACCAAACCCTGCGAAATCGACGAACTGACGGCCAAGATCGAGGGCGCCTGGGACAAAAAGGACGATCTGCACAAAAAGGACATCCAGGAAAAAGTGCAGCGGGTAATCGAGTCGCCCAAGGATGCCTTGCACGTGTTCGCCAGATAAATGAAACCGGTACCGGGCCGCATTGAACGATGGAAAGTTTGTGCCCGACGGCTCAAGAGCGAAATTCACGCCCTCTGGCTGGCCTGCCGGGACCCCCGGGTTCCCCGGCGGGCCAGACTGCTGGCGGCCCTGGTGGCTGCCTATGCCCTCAGCCCCATCGACCTGATTCCCGATTTCATCCCCGTGCTGGGCTATCTGGACGACCTGATCCTGCTGCCGTTGGGCATCCTGCTGGTGGTGAAGATGATTCCCAGCGAGGTGTTGGCCGACTGCCGCGCCAGGACCAAAGAGGCTTCGCTGCAAAAGAAAACCTCCGGCGCCGTTTTGGGCGCGGTGATGGTGGTGGTTTTGTGGCTGGCTATTGTTGCCACGGTCTATTTTCTTGCCATTGAGGCGAAGGGTTAATTGCCGATAATGATGTTATGGACGGCATGGACCCAGTGGACGAAATGGACGGGATGGATGGTGGGTATGGTTAGCCGTGAACCCCTGATTCCCAAGCATGGCGGCTATCGCAAGCTGAAGAGTTTTCAGCTCGCTCAATTGGTTTACGATCTGACGGTGCGCTTTTGCGAGCGCTACGTGGACCGCTTCAGCCGCACCCGCGACCAGATGGTACAGGCCGCGCGCAGCGGGGTGCAGAACATCGCCGAGGGCAGCCAGGCTTCGGGAACGTCCCGGAGAACCGAACTGAAGCTGACCAATGTGGCCCGGGCCAGTTTGGAAGAACTGCGGCTGGATTACGAGGATTTTTTGCGCCAGCGGCGCCTGACGGCTTGGGTGCGGGAGGACCCGCGACGAGTGTCGCTGATTGCCCGGCGGTGTGAAACGGTTGATCAAGTTGCCGGATGGGTGAAGGCGGTGCACGATGGACAATGTGGACCCAGTGGACGGAATGGACAGGGTGGACCGTCCACTTCGTCCACCAAGTCCATTCCGTCCACCACCTACCCCGAAATTGCCGCCAACGCCGCCCTGGTTCTGATCGCCGTAGCCTGCAGCCTGCTCGACCGCCAGATTGCCGCCCAATCCAAAGCCTTCGAGAAAGAAGGCGGTTTCACCGAACGCATGTACCGCGTGCGGTCCTCCCGCAGAAAATCGAGGCCAACTGGCGGAAGACATTAAAGCCCCTGCCCCAAACCGCCAATAATCCCCCCATGCAATCCAATTGTTCGCAGTTCTAAACGGCCTGGAAAAAATTGCTCCAGGCCTATCTGATTTCTTTGATCATCAGCCTGGTCATCGGTGCATTGCTAATGAAGGCCGGCCTCGTTGCTCCGGAGACCGTATTTGAAGCCTCCACCCGACGGATCTCACACGCACTTCCCGTTTTTAATCTGGGTCTCCGGGCAGGCGTCGATTTAGGGGTGCTGTTGTTTGTCTGGAATGTCCTGGGCGCCCTCGCCAACTTGTCTTTCCTCTATACGGCCTCTCTTTTCAATCCGGAGCAATTGGGCTTGTCGCCCCGCGGCCTCAGAAGAATTTTTTGCGGATCGCGAAGAATGAAGCTGCTTTGCTACCTGCCCGGGTGTTCGAAAATCGAAGTGGAATCGCTGAGGCGGCTGTATGTCTGGCTAATGGTGCCACTGTTGGGCATCTTTTTACTGGGGCTTGAAAGCGGCCTGCAGGTAGCGACAGCCGACGAAATCAACGGATCGTATTTATCGGCCGCCGTTTCGCTATTACCCCACGGCCTAGTTGAGATCCCTATCTTTACCCTCGCCGGCGCCGTTACCTATTCGGCTCATCTTCGCATCCGGGAAACGGCGCAGCAGAATCTGACCCGGACGGTTTTTCAAACGTTGGAGGTCCATCGAAAGGCCATGCCGATCAAAAGAATGATCTGGATCGTGGTCTGCGGTCTCCTGCTTTCCGGGTTGGTCGAGGCGCATGTCACGCCTTATCTGATGCGTTCGATTTAAAAGACGGGCTTCCCCACCGAAGCGGGGAAACCCGGAACCTGAAAACGTTTTACACTTGGCGAAAAACGATCCGCTCTCCTTCCGCCTCGGCGCTGATCCGGGTGCCTTCCATGATCTTGCCTTCCAGGATCTCCATGGCCAGGGGGTTTTCGATCAACCGCTGGATCACCCGCTTGAGCGGCCGGGCGCCGTATACCGGATCGAAGCCCTCGCGGGCGATGAGGTCGCGGGCCGAATCGGCCAGCACGAGCTCGATGTTCTGTTCGGCCAGCCGCTTGCCCAGATGCGCCATCTGGATATCGACGATGCGACCGATCTGCTCCGGCTCCAGGTTCAGGAAGATGATGGTTTCGTCGATGCGGTTGAGAAACTCCGGCTTGAAACCGGCCCGCAGGGCCTCGAAGACCCGGCGCTCCATCTCCTCGCGGTTGCGGCCGCCCAGTTCCTGGATGCACTGGCTGCCGATGTTGGAGGTCATAATGATGATGGTGTTCTTGAAGTCCACGGTTTTGCCGTGGCCATCGGTCATGCGCCCGTCGTCGAGGATCTGCAGCAGCACGTTGAACACCTCGGGGTGGGCCTTTTCGATCTCGTCGAAAAGAACCACCGAATAGGGCCTCCGCCGCACCGCTTCGGTAAGGTAGCCGCCTTCGTCGTAGCCCACATAGCCCGGAGGGGCGCCGATGAGCCGGGAAACCGAATGTTTTTCCATGAACTCGGACATGTCGATGCGCACCATGGCCTGTTCGCTGTCGAAGATGAACTCGGCCAGGGCCTTGGCCAGCTCGGTTTTTCCTACGCCGGTGGGCCCCATGAAGATAAAGGAACCAATGGGCCGATTGGGATCCTGCAATCCGGACCGTGCCCGGCGGACCGCATTCGAAACCGCCTCGATGGCCTGCCGCTGTCCGATGACGCGTTGTCCCAGCCGCTCTTCCATCTTGAGCAGTTTCTGACGTTCGCCCTCCAGCATGCGGCTTACGGGAATCCCGGTCCAGCGGGAAACGACCTCGGCGATATCCTCGTCGTCCACCTCTTCCTTGAGCATCTTCTTGTCCGCCTGCAGCGCTTCGAGATCCTCCTTGGCCTGCTCCAGCCGGCGTTTCAATTCGTTGCTGCGGCCGTAGCGCAGCTCGGCTACCCTGGCCAGATCGCCCTCCCGCTCGGCGCGCTGCTCCTCGATGCCCAGTTGCTCCTGCTCTTCCTTGATCCTGCGAATGTTCTGAATCAACCCCTTTTCCTGCTCCCAGTGGGCTTTCATGCCGGCAATCTGGGCCCGCATGGCTTCCAGGCTGTCTTCCAGTTTGGCCAACCGCTCTCGGGACGCCGGGTCGGACTCTTTTTTCAGGGCTTCGCGTTCGATTTCCGCCTGGAGGATCTTGCGCTGGACCTCGTCGATCTCCACCGGCATGGAATCGATCTCGATGCGCAGCTTGGAAGCGCACTCGTCGATCAGATCAATGGCCTTATCCGGTAAAAAGCGGTCGGCAATGTACCGGTCGGAGAGCGAGGCCGCCGCCACGATGGCAGAATCCTTGATGCGCACCCCGTGGTGCACCTCGTATTTTTCCTTCAGCCCGCGCAGGATCGAGACGGTGTCTTCCACGGTGGGCTCGCGCACCAGAACCGGCTGGAAGCGCCGCTCCAGGGCTGCGTCTTTTTCGATGTACTTGCGGTACTCGTTTAATGTAGTGGCCCCCACGCAGCGCAAGGTGCCGCGGGCCAGGGCCGGCTTGAGCATATTGGAAGCGTCCATGGAGCCTTCGCTGGCGCCGGCACCCACCAGGGTGTGCAATTCGTCGATGAAAAGGATCACCTCGCCTTCGGCCTTTTCCACCTCCTTGAGGACGGCCTTGAGCCGGTCTTCGAATTCCCCGCGATACTTGGCCCCGGCGATCAAAGCGCCCATGTCCAGGGCCACCAGTTGACGGTTTTTCAGACTTTCGGAAACGTCGCCCGCCACGATGCGCTGGGCCAGGCCTTCCACGATGGCGGTTTTGCCCACTCCGGGTTCGCCGATGAGCACGGGGTTGTTCTTGGTTCGGCGGGAGAGCACCTGAACGATGCGCCGAATCTCCTCATCACGGCCGATGACCGGGTCCAGCTTGCCGCTTCGGGCCATGTCGGTCAGATCGCGGCTGAATTTCTTCAAAGCCTCGTATTTTTCCTCCGGGTTGGGGTCGGTGATGCGTTGATTGCCGCGGATCTCCTGCAGTACTTTCAGGATGGCATCCCGGTTGACCCCGGCTTCGGCCAGAATCCGAGATGCTGCACCGGATTTTTTGTCGCACAGGGCCAGCAGGATATGCTCGATGCTGGTATATTCATCCTTCATTTTGCCGGCTTCGGCAAAGGCGGCCTCCAGTACACTTTTGGCCGCCGATGACAAATAGACATCGCCCACGCCGCTGACCTTGGGCAGCCGCTCGACGGCCTTGCCCGCAGCCGCGGCGATGCCGTCCCCCGAAGCGCCCAATCGTTTGAATACCGACCGGGCCACTCCCTCTTTTTCTTCCAGCATGGCCGCCAGCAGATGCTCCGGCTCGATCTGCTGATTACCGTGGTTGGATGCCTGTGTCTGGGCATTCTGGATCAGCTCCTGGGATTTTACAGTAAACCGGTCAAACCGCATACTCTCCTCCTGATATCGAACAAAATTATGAGTTGGTCTGTATTTTGCAGTCGAAAGATAACCACCTCACGAATGATGTCAATTCGCTGGAACACATGGATTTCAAAAACAATTCACCAGATACCGTCTTTTTCGGAAAAAATATTTGCCGGAACCATTCATCCAACGACTTGACGACCCAATGCGGTTATGCCAAAAGATTTATTCGTCAGCGGACCAATCTACGAAGATGAAAATGACTGGCTGACCTTCCGGAAAAAGACGCTCGGTGACGGACCGTCAGGCCCGGTCCGATGAGCAACCGGTAAATGGATATAAGGAGTTTTAATGTCCGGTTTTACCCCCGTCCGAGTGGATCAATTCGTTGCCCAATACCTGCGCAACCATAAAGATACCGACGGAGACACCCTTCGGGCCGCCGTTGAAGATGCCCTCGCCGCCTTTCGCCAGGGAGTCCGCTGCGCCTGCGGCCGGCCGCTTTGGGTGGCGGGATCGGCGGTTGCAGGATACGGCTGTTTCACCTGCATTACCGGATCGGCCGAACCCGACGGCGATCCGGAAATCCGGGAAGCCTGCGATGCCTTTCTGGTGGACAGCGACGATCCGGAAGATCGTGTTGCCCAAGTTGCCGATATTTTAAAAAATTATCCCCAGGATTATCGGCAACGGCTGGAAGAGGTCGGGTTTGTCTGGCAGGATGACGAATACGACCTGTTGTACGAAGAAGAGGCCAATGAGGAACGCCAGGCGGTGCCGGAAACGGAAAACCAGCGCCACCTGATCCACTTTTTAGAGTGCGGTGGTCCGGTCACCCGGCAGGTGATCGAGGCCTACATGCAAGAACGCTATACGCAAACCCCCAATTTGCCGCTGATCAGAAAGTACTTCAAACAGGCCAATGTCAACCTGAAGGCGATTCTGTTGGCGGGCCTGTCCGCCAATCCCACAGATCTGGATCTTCTGGATGACCTCTCGTACTTCAGCGAGTTTGACAGCATGCTGGGCGAGTTGATTCATTTTTACAAAGACGCCTGCATTCGGGAAACCGATATGGAGCGCTTTTCCCTGCTTGCCCAGGATTTTCATATGAATACCTACGATCAGGGTTTCGACGCCCTGTATGAACTGCATACGATCTTTCAGTCCGGGGCCAAGGGCGCCGTGATTCAGCATCTCGCCGAAACCATCGACGAAGATCTGAATGCGGAGGACATCCCTTTCTGAAAACCAGTCAGCGCCTCATCAAACACCTCCCCCAGGATTTCGATCGCCCGGGTGAGGGTGGCTTCGTCAGCCATGGTGTAGTTAAGCCGCAGCGTCTCTTTTCCCTCCCCCGGATGGGCGAAAAAGAAGGTTCCGGGAACAAAAGCGGTTCCCCTGTCCACGGCTGTGCGATTGACCGCTTCCATGTCCAACCCCATGGGGCCCTGCACCCACACGAACATGCCGCCGTCCGGGCGGGTCCAGGAGAACGAATGCGGAAAGAAGCGTTCCATGGCAACCAGCATGGCCTGCTGCCGGGGACGGTACAATTCGATGATTTTGGGCAGGTGACGGGCCAGGTGACCGCCGGAAAGATACTCGGCGGCCAGGGCCTGATCGAAGGTGCTGGTGTGCAGGTCCACCCCTTGTTTGGCCAGTACCAGCCAGTGGCGCACCAGGTCCGGGGCCAGGCAAAACCCCATGCGCAGGCCCGGGGCAAAAACTTTGGACAGTGTCGAGACGTAAACGACATGCTCCGGGGCCAATGTCTTGATGGGTGCTATCAACGCGCCCCCATAGCGTAAATCGCCGTAGGGATCGTCTTCCACCAGAAGGGTGCCGTGGCGCTGAATGATTTCGGCTACGGCCAGGCGCCGCTTCATTGGCAGGGTGCGCCCGGTAGGGTTTTGGAAATTGGGTACCATGTAGATGAACTTGACGGAGTGCCGGGCAAGGGCCGCGTCCAAGGCATCGGGTAGCATGCCCTGGTCATCGGTATCGATTTGGACGTAGCGGGGTTCGTAGGGGGTAAATGCCTGCAGGGCTCCGAGATAGGTGGGGGCTTCCAGGGCCACACGGTCGCCGGGACTGATGAGGATTTTCCCCAGGCCGTCCAATACGCCCTGCGAACCGGTGGAGATCAGGATCTGCTCAGGCGTGGCGACGATGCCCTTGGTTTCCAGATAGGCCGCCAAGGCCTCGCGCAGGGGTGGAAACCCCTCCGTAAGACCATACTGAAAGGCTTCGGAACCGAATTTTTGCAAAACAGCTTCCGTGATTTTCTCGATGATAGCCATGGGAAAGCTCCGGGGGGCGGGGATGCCGCCGGCCAAAGAGATCGTTCCCGGCCGGGACACGACCTTGAGGATTTCGCGGATAGCACTGGCCCCCATGTTGCGGGTGCGTCCGGCCAGCAGATTTTCGGCAAGCATGTCTGTTTTCTCCCTGATTAATAAAAACCGGTCGTTATTTTTTATGCCCACAGATCACTGTTCATTGTTCACCGGATCATTTTCTCAGTTGCTGAATATAAAACCGCAGCTGGTCGTTGGTCTGCTCGAGGACGGCCTTGTCTCGGCTGGACATGTACAAGGTTGCGGCACCGTTCAAGGTGATGACGATGAAATTGGAAATCTCCCGATGGTCCAAACCCGGTTTGAGAATGTCGCTGCGCTCCGCTTCCGCCAACCAGGACTGAAACAGCTTCGAGAAACCGACAAAGCCTTTGAGGATGTGACGGCCCATGCGGTCCGACTGCCCGGTCATCTCTACCAGCATGTTGACGAAAAAGCATCCCCCGTCAAACACGTCTTTGCCTAGATAGTCCAACAGCACATTCTCGATGGTTCGCTGGATGCGTTCGAGCGGGTCGACAGCGGAATTCAGGTTGTTGAAGACCGCCGCTTTCCAGATCTGAACCGCATCGTCGTATACCGCCCGCCAGACATCCTCTTTGCTTTTGAAATGGCAGTACAGCCCCCCCTTGGTCAGGCCGGTCGCCTGGAGGATGTCGCTGATGGAGGTGTTGAAATATCCCTTGACGGAAAAAAGTTGGAGAGATTTTTCAATGATGTTTTTACGCGTCAATTCGCCCTTGACCGACATGGTTGCATCTCCCTTGTAAAAAACCAACCGGTCCTTTTTATTTTTTCGAACCTAAAAAGTCAACATGGAATTGAGCCTCTATAAAGGCGCGGTAAAGGGTGACTGGCTTGTAAAAAGTAGGAATTCGTAGGTTGGTGTCATCCCTGCGCATGCCGGAATTCGGTCATTCCACTACATTCTGGATGCCGGATCAAGTCCGGCATGACGAGCCTGGGACTTCTTACGAGATCATCAATGGTGGCCCTGATGTTGAACGGAGGCGGTTCAATCACGCGGTCTGTTGGCGGCCAAAATGCGGTCGGAAAAGGCTGCCCCGCACCAGGCCAGCCAGATGAACGGCACCGGCAATCAGGCTGAGGGTGATAAAAGAGAGGATAAAGCAGGTTAGAAATGCCAACAGTGCGGCGCTCATAGCGGCAAGAATAAAATCGATCATGCAACTTCTCCTTTTCCTGGGTTAATTGGTGGTCGATTGTCAATCATTCACAATTACAGCAATTTTGTTGCCAAAATCTTTTCCGAGATTGAACCAATTGTTTTTAAAGGTTAAAATTTCATCTGCCGGTATGCCTTCGCCGAAGCCAATCCCATTCAGTTGAGAAATATAGGGGAGTGTTTACGGAAAAAAGGGAAAAGAATGTAATACCTTCTGTATTCGATTTGAGATTCCGAGAAGGGGCTATCCCTTTGGCCAAACAGCGTTTGACTGACAGTTATGTGAGTGGTATTTCGTTGGCCTTCGGCGTTCTGGAAATCGCCGAATTCCTTGGATCAACCATTGACATCCTTTGCAACAGCGCTACGTCCGGATCAATACTGTCATGAATGACGGATACAAAATATTTCGGGATGCCGTTCGCGAAACAGCCGATGGCTGGCTGGCAGACGGGCTCCCGTCTCGCCAGGTTCTGGAAGAATCCGCCGCCCGACTGCGCAATTTCCGGAAACAAATGCAAATTCAAGGACTTTGGGAGAAACCGCCCTGCATGGTTACCGCGACCCTGGACGACGGTTTGGGACAGGGACTGGAAATCATCGAAAAATTTGCCGACGCCATCGGCATGCGATTGGTCTGCCTGGGGTTGCTGCAACCGGCAGCGGCCGTTGTCGATGCCTGTCTGGACGAAGAACCCGATTTTCTGGGAATGACCATCCTCCATTTCGATACCGAGGAGGAGCTGACGACAATTGCTGCGCAATTGCCGCAAAAAACCCGCATCGTTGCCGGCGGACCGGCCTTTACGGGAGATCCCGACTTTGCCGACCGTACCGGCACCCATTATGCGGCCAAAAATGTGGCGGCGTTTCTGCGACTCATGCTGAGCGACGCGGTAGACGCTCATTGACGGTCCGTTTGGATGAACGCCTATTTTTGATGAACGCGTAAAAAGTCGCATTTCCGAAAAACCGATCCACCCGAGACGATGCCGATGGCTTCGAACCAATCACAGATGAGTCTGCTGCCCGGGCTCTTTATCGCCTTTCTCACCATTCTCTTCGGGGCCAATGCCGTTGCCATCAAACTGACATTGACCGGCATGGGGCCCTTGACCACCGCCGGATGCCGATTCGCCCTGGCGGCCGTGGCGATCGCCGGCTGGGCCCGTATCACCGGCCGCCGCTTTCGCATTCAGCCGGGACAGGCATTCCAACTGCTGGTCATAGCGGTAGCGTTCACGCTGCAGCTTAGCCTGTTCTATCTGGGACTGGAACGAACCGAAGCCTCCCGGGGAGTGCTGATCGCCAACCTGCTTCCTTTTTTCGTGCTGTTTCTCTCCCACTATTTCATCCCCGGGGAGCGAATCACCTGGAAAAAATTTGTGGGCATCCTGCTTGGTTTCGCTGGGGTGACGGTGCTGTTCTCCGGTGCTGAGCGTTTTTCCGATTCGATTCGGGTCGGAGATCCTATTGTCCTGGCAGCCGTGGTAATCTGGTCATGTAACGTGGTCTATACCAAGAGCGTCATCAATGCTTACGAACCGTTTCATCTGGTGCTTTATCCCATGATCGTTTCGGTGCCGGTCTTTTTTTCGGCCGGTTGCCTGTGGGACCAGCGGATGTTTTTCGACCTGAATCCGGTCGTCCTGGGTGCCTATGCCTATCAGGGCCTGGTTACTGCGGCCTTCGGTTTTGTGGCCTGGAGCACCATGCTGAAACGATACGGGGCGTCCACCTTGCACGCCTTTGTTTTTATCATGCCCATTGCCGGGGTGGTGCTCAGCGGCATCGTGCTCGACGAGCCCATCACTCCCAATCTCCTGGTCGCCATGATTTTCATTGCCGCCGGCATTTTAATCGTTCATATCAACCCGAAAAAGCCAAGTTTTACCTTTCCCCTGGGCCGCGGGTTGTGAGATATTCGTAAAGACGGTACGCAACCAGACTTGAAGTCATCTTTCACCACCCGATTCCGGACGAGGCTACGATGCAACCCCCTCCGGCAGGCAAACGCTCCGAACTGGCGCTCTCCTTTAAAGTTCTGATCCCCGCGGCGCTGATGTTCCTCCTTTTTATCTATTTTTCCTATTTTGTCGTTCTTCCTCTGGTGGAAAACAAAATGATGGAGCAGAGACGGCAAATGTTGCGCAGCATGGGCAACGCAGTCTGGCACCTGCTGGACAGTTATCGCCAGAAGGCCGACAGCGGAGAGATGACGGCCGATTCAGCCCGATCCATGGCCCTGTCGACGGTGAAAACCTTTCGCTTCGGAGCCGAAGGAAATGATTATTGTTGGATCAGCGATCTTGAAACCGTCGTGCTCATGCATCCTTACCAGCCGGATTGGGTCGGTCGGCGGTTGGCGGAACATCCCGATGCATCGACAAGCCGTGCGTTTACCAAGTCAATCGATCTCGTCAAGGCGTCCGGCGAGGGCTTTATCGACTACCAATGGCAATGGCCGGACGATCCATCACGGATCGGGCCCAAGCTGTCGTATGTAAAGGGCTACGAACCATGGGGATGGATGCTGGGAACCGGGCTCTATGTGGATGATGTGCACGCCGAGGTTTCTTTTTTAACCCGGCAGCTCTTTGCGCTTCTGCTGGCTGTGCTGATCGTCTCCACGGTATTCTGCTTATACGTCTATCAACAGGCATCGGCCATTGATCGTCAGCGTCAGCGGGCGGAAGGCATCAATCGGGTGCTTATCCAAATTTCAAACGCGACCAATACCACCTTCGATCTCGACGCCCTGTACCGCTCCATTCATCTTTCCTTGGGGGAAATCATCGATGTCTCCAACTTTTTTATCGCCCTGTACGATCGAAAAACGGATGCGATCTCCTTCCCCTATTATCGCGATGAAGTGGATAAAATCTATCCGATGATCGGAAACATCCACCGCTCAGGTTCCCTGACGGCCAAGGTCATCCGGACGGCAGAAACCGTTTTATCTAGCCGGGAAGGGATTCTCGAATGGGCCGCCAGCCAGGGAGAACCGCCGGTGGGAACCCCGGCGGCCCTGTGGCTCGGCGTACCGCTGAAAATAAAAAACGAAGTGATCGGCGTCATGGTCACCCAAAGCTACACCGACCCCCATCATTTCGATGAAACCGATGTCGGTGTGTTCGTCTCCGTTTCCGACCAGGTGGCCATGGCCATTGAACGCAAAACCTATGAAATGCAGTTGAAAGAAGCGCGCGATGCTTTGGAGGCTCGCGTTCGCAGGCGGACCAATGCCCTGGTGAAAATCAACCTTCGCTTGGAAAACGAAATTCGCAAACAGGAACAGACCGAAAACATCCTTCGGGAGAGTGAAGCGCGCTTGCTTCAGTCCGAACGTCTGGCGGCCACCGGACAACTGGCCGCTTCCATTGCCCACGAAATCAATTCACCCCTCCAGGGGGTGACATCCCTGCTGAACGTCATGCGGCGGGAATTTGGTGGGGACAATCAACTGGCAGAGAATCTGGAGTTGATCCAGGGAGCGTTTACGAGCATCAGCAAAACCGTCCGGAACCTTCTGGACTTGAACCGGCCGGGCAAGGAGAAAAACCAGCCGATGCATATCCATGAGGTGATCGCCCAGACTGCGGCGCTGGTAAAGGGATACCTCAAGGATAACGACGTCCGGCTCGAGCTGGATCTGCCATCCGATCTGCCGGTGATTATGGGTTCGCCGCAGGAGTTGAGCCAGGTTTTCATGAACCTGATCACCAACAGCGTGGAGTCGTTGAACGCGGATCCGACCTATGCGGATCGCCGAATTACCATCAGGGCACTGACGAGCGGCAGCCAGGTGGTGGTCCAATTCACGGATACCGGCATCGGCATCAGCGCCGAAGATATGTCCCGCGTCTTCGATGCCTTTTTTACCAGCAAAAAGACCATGGGCATGGGCGTCGGTCTGTCCATCTGCCACCGCATCATCGAAGGACACAACGGAACGATCGAGGTGCGCAACCGCCCGGATCGGGGGGCGGCGTTTACCATTCGATTGCCGGCGAACAGCCTCTCAACTTAACTCAAGGGGATCCTATATGCATTTCGGTGCCATGAATTTTCCGGTTACGCCCGTATTGCAGGAGATCGAAGTCTTCGCCCGTTTGGGTTTCGATTATCTTGAACTGGCCATGGATCCGCCCATGGCCCACCACAGCACCATTTCAGCCAACCGGGCGGCCATCGTGAAATCCCTGCAGGACAACAAAATGGGCCTGGTCTGCCACCTGCCTACCTTCGTTTCGACGGCCGATCTCACGGAAAGCATCCGGCAGGCGTCCATTACGGAAATGCGCCGCTCCATGGAGGTGGCCGCCGACCTGGAAGCCCGAAAGATCGTTCTGCACCCCTCCATGGCCCGCGGCATGGGCGCCTTTGTTCTGGATACGGTGCACGGCTACGCCATGGATTTTTTATCGGAAATGGTCAGCCTGGCCGAAACGCTGGATCTGACCTTGTGTTTGGAAAACATGTTTCCTTTCAACGGGATCGGGGTGGAGCTGGACGATTTCGAAAAATGGCTGCAGCGGTTTCCCGGCCTGATGCTGACCCTGGATACCGGCCACGCCAACATTGACGACCGGCGCGGGAAACGGCTGAAAGGATTTTTGGATCGTTTCGGCCGCCGCATCGGTCATTTTCATCTCAGCGACAACCGGGGCAAACGGGACGACCACCTGGCCGTGGGGCAGGGCACCGTCAAATTCGCGGTACTGGTGGACCGGATAAAAGCGCTGGGCTACGACGACACGATCACCCTGGAAGTGTTCGATGCCGACCGGAGGATGCTGGTTAAAAGCCGCGAGCGAATCGAAGCATTGCTGACGACTCCGTAAGAAGCCCGATATCGGCGTTACGCGTATCCCTCGTCAGTGCGGAGTACGTTCAGGTACGCCTCCTTCCTCAGGATTCGCAAGCCTTGATCTCGGGCTTCTTACGGAGTCGTCTGAAAAGCAGGGGGATCGGTAAAATTCGGTTGGAAGGTTTATCCGCTGCCTTGCTCCGGTTTGAGAATGCCGCTCAGCAGCAGCTCGCACACCATTTTCCCCAGGGTCTCCACCTGCCGTTCAGTGGCGGCCAGACGGGTCAGGTAGCCGCCGGAGATCAACTGGGCCAGGCCATGGATGCCGGACCAGGTAGCCACCGCCAGCTCCATGGTGTCGCGATCCCTGAAAACGCCGGATTCCTTGCCGCTGTCGATGATGGTTTCCACCAGTTGAAAGGCGGCCCAGGAAGCCGCCTTGAGAGACCGCGGTGCGGTTTTCATATTGATGACTCCACCGAACAGCAGGTGGGCCATGCGGGGCTGCCTGACTCCGAAAAGAATGTATTGCACGGAGGCGGCTACAAACTGCTCATGCGGATTTTTTGCATGGCAGCCGGCGGCAGCGGTGGCATCGGCGGTAAGCTGCTCGAATCCTTTCTGGGCGATCGCCGCAATCAAATCGGCTTTATCCCGGAAATGCCTGTAGGGCGCCGTATGGCTGACTCCGGCGGCCCGGGCCACCTCGCGCAGGCTCAATCCGTCCAGCCCTTTTTCTTCAATCATTTTCGTCCCTGCCCGGATCAACGATCGGCGAAGGTCTCCGTGATGGTAGGGGCGTTGTTTGTTGGCAGGCACTTGTCCTCCGGATAGGCACAGCAGCTTTTATACGGGATCGTTGCGCAACAGGATCTTCAGGATGCGCTGCAGGTAGTCCGACGCCTTTTCCCGTGGAAACCGGCAGGCACCGGCGCCGGGGTGTCCTCCGCCTTCGAAGGCGGAAAGCATTTTGCCCACGTTTACCTTGCACCCGCGATTCAAAATGGAATGCCCCACCTTGATGCTGGCCAGGCGATCTTTGTCATGGAGAATCTTAACGTTCACCGTGCAATCGGGGAACAGCGAGTAGACCAGAAAGCGGTTGCCGTTGGGTGCCGGTTCGAGATCCCGAAAATCGGTTACGGAAACATGTTCGACCATCGTGGTATGGGCCAACAGGGCTTTTTCATAGACGCTGTTTTCCGCCACCACCTGCCGGCAGCGCGATTTGACCATCCCGTCTTCCATGATCCGGTCCATGGGTTGGGTTCGCAGCAGGCTCACCAGGCGATCCCAATAAAGCGCTTCCGAAGGTTCGCGGTTGGAAATGGTCATCGAAAGAAGAACGTAGGGATATTTCTCCGGACGCAGGATTTCGTCCACGGTAAGATCGGCCGAGTCGATGCGGTCGGTCTGGCGAATCAATTCTGCATAGTCCCGATTCAGGCGGTCCCGGTAGTAGTCATAGACAACTCCGGCCGCCGAAGGTGCGATTTTAAAAGCCCCTTTTACCGGCCCCTCCGGCTGGTTGGAATAATGGTGATCGAACCACAGGGAGCAAATTTGGTGATAGGGCAGGTTGGCGATCACGTCGCCCTCTTGGATCTCAACCCGCCGGTGCTGCATATCGCTGGGCTGGACCCATAAAATCGAAGCATCGATCTGAAGTGCATCCATCAGAAGGGCGGCACAGACCACGCCGTCAAAATCGGGTCGGGTTACCACTCTCATCCTGTTGGTTCCTCTTGCAGTCGCTCGATTTCCATGCGCATCTCCCTTTCCTGAAAAACGGGCGCATGCTTTAGCAGAATCGAAAGCCGTTTGCGTGCGCTGCGTTCACATGTATCAGCAATTCCACGGGATCGCAATAGTCCGCCTCGACGCACCCGACTCCCGAGGGATCTTTTCCCAATGGAATTTACGCTTGAAGTTTGCCTGAATTCGTGAAATCAAAAACAGTTTATTCGATGCATCGGATAGCGTTTCCCACCGCCGCTTCCGGCTGCAGTCCGGTTGCCGGACGGAGGATCGGTGTCGAAAGGAGGTGTGGCCCGGACATGGCTGAAGTCCAATTGGCGAACCTGGTTAAAATGGAATCCCCACAAGCGGTTTGGGCCGAGGCATCCTATATCCTCGACCGCTTCTTTGGCCAAATCGACCCTTCGGGCATTCGCTCCGCATTCGGCGAGACCGTCTCGCTTTACTGTGGAAAATGGTGTGAGATGCGGGCCTGCAGCACCGATTACCACGACCTGAAGCATGTCACGGACTGCTTTCTGGCCATGATCCGGCTGCTCCATGGTGCGACGGAAACAGGAATCGGGTTTTCTCCACGCCAGGTTTACCAGGGGCTGATCGCCGCCCTGCTGCACGATACGGGATACCTTCAGTCCAGGGAAGACAGGGAGGGCAGCGGCGCCAAGTACACCGCCTGCCACGTCAAACGGAGCATGGACTTCATCCGCCGGCATCGCACGGTGTTCGGCTTGCAGGCTGGCGAAGTCGAAGCCTGCACGGCCATGGTTCGCTGTACGGATATCACCTGCGACCCTGACTCGCTGACCTTTGCCGACAAAAACACCGAGTGGATCGCCAAAATGCTGGCAACCGCTGATATCATGGCACAGATGGCCGACCGCACCTATCTGGAAAAACTGCTTTTTCTCTTCCACGAACTGGACGAGGCCCGCATCCACCTGTTTGACGGCGAAGTCGAGCTGCTGGTCCAGTCCCGGGATTTTTACGCCCGGATGGCGGACCGTTTCGAAAACCAGCTCTCATCCGTCAACCGCTTCATGATTCACCATTTCAAAACCCGATGGGAAATCGATGCCGATCTTTACCAAAAGGCCATGGACAACCAGCAGGCCTATTTGGCCGACATTCTCAAAAGGGCCGAGGATGACCCCAGAAAATGGCTGCGGCGTCAACGGATCGTGGAAAGGGTGCGGTCGAAATACGATTGAAGGGTGGTTGCCTGAACCCGACGGGCTCTCATTTCTGCACTGGCGAGCAATGACCGGCCCGGCGGCCTTTACTGGAACCGCGTTTGCGGGCAGGCAGATTGGTCAGAAAAACCGCGGCCAGGACCAGCGCGCCACCACCGGCCTGGATGGGGGTGAGTCTTTCGTCCAGCAGCACCCATGCACCAATGGCGGTTACCACCGGAATGCCATTGACAAACACGGCTGCTTTCGAAGCCGGCACCTGGGAGAGGGCGAAATTGTAGCATAAAAAGGCCCCCACCGTGGCAAACACGGTCAGGTAACCGACGGCCAGTGCGGATTTCAGGGTGATGGCCGTCCATTCGATGGAAGGCAGTTCCCATAGAAAAAACAGGCTGTAAAAAGCTGCGCCGTAAACGATTTGAACAAACGTGATTTCAAGAGACGAATAGCTGCGCCCCAGATCGCGGGCAAAAACCATGTACAGGGCTGCCGAAACCACGGCGCCGCCAATCAGCAAATCCCCCAGCAGCGAACCTTCGAGGGTCAACCCGAACTCCGGATCTCCGACCACCAGCAGCGCGATCCCGCAAAAAGAGAGTCCGATGCCGATGGCAACGATGCGATTGGTGCGTTCGCCGAGCATCACCGCACTCAACAGAAGCACGACCAGGGGAACGGTGGCGATGATCAGCGCTGTCTTGGGAGCGGTCGTGTACTGGAGACCGATGGTTTCGAAAATGAAATACAGCCCTGGCTCGAACAGGGCCAGCAGTGCCATTTTCAGGCGATCTCTGCCATGAAAGGCCGGCCATTTGCGGCCCTGCCGGATAACCAGAAAAAACAGGGCCGCCAGCGAAAAACGGATGAAGACCAGCGTGAACGTAGGCACGCTTTCAAGCGCTACCTTTGTGGCCACAAAGGAGAGGCCCCAGAAAACCATGGTGGCCACCAGGGCGGCGTAGGTTTTCATCGGATCAGACCACTCCCTCGGGCATGGGGGCGATAGCCTCGCCGCCCAGGCAATAACCGCCGTCCAAGCGCACGACGCTGCCCGTCATGAAGGGGGCTTCGTCCAGAAGAAATCGCACCGCCCGGACAACGTCGTCCACCCGTCCGATTCGGCCGACAAGGGTGTGATCTACAATGGCCTGGCGCTGTTTTTCGGTCAGCAGCCCCCACCCCCGTGTATGCATGCCGTGGCGGGTTTCGACCACCCCGATCATCAGTTCGTTGACCCGCACCTTCGGAGCGCCCAATCGGGCCCAGGTTTCCGTGAGCAGAGAGATGCCGCGGTTCGCGGTCGCATAGCCTTCGTTGAACAGGTAGCTGGCCGGGCCGCTGCGGCCGACGATGCCGGCAATGGACGAAAGGTTGACCACGGCGCCGTCTCCGGATGCCTTGAGATGGGGTAGGGCGGCTTCGAACACCCATTGCTTGGCCCGCA
Organism: Desulfosarcina widdelii; assembly: GCF_009688965.1. Classification (GTDB taxonomy): domain Bacteria; phylum Desulfobacterota; class Desulfobacteria; order Desulfobacterales; family Desulfosarcinaceae; genus Desulfosarcina; species Desulfosarcina widdelii. The sequence continues at coordinate 4,312,516 of NZ_AP021875.1, forward strand.
GTGTGGTGGCCATCTCCAGGTCCCATTGCTCTCGTGTATAAGCGCCATGGACCACCGGCCATCCTCCCCGTTCGATGTTGTTGATCAGGATGTCCAGCCGTCCGAATCGGTCTATGACCTTTTCCACCAGCCGTAAAATGGCATCGGTATCCAGCAGGTCAATGCGTTCGATCCAATGTTCCGTACCGGTAGCGGCGAAATCGCCCTGCATGGCCGCAAGGCTTTCCGGCCAGTCATGCCAGGTGGCCGCAACCCGGATGCCGCGGGAGAGCAGGTCCAGGCCGATGGCCTTGCCGATGCCTTTGATGCCCCCGAGCACCAGGGCGGTTTTGTCGCGGGTTGTCATCGGCGCTCCTTTTTTCCGGGATGCTCCCCTCTCGACGGGCTGACTTCGAACACCTTTTGCCGGACCCAGTCCATGGCGAAGCGGAGCAATTCGACATCGTCGGAAAAATCCCGTTCCGGAAAACTGGCTACAGGCATATCGGCAGCCGCCTCGTCGATTTGGCCGCGGAAGGAATCCAGGTCATAAAGGGCTGTGTAAACGAGCTTTTCTTCGGATGGGGGCAGAACTCCCGGGCGAAAACGGTTTTTCTGTCCGATCAGTTCCAGCATGCGGTCGTTCATGCGGTTGTGAGCGGCAATCTGCTGGTCGTCCACCCACTGGTCGACGGTGGTGGACCGCCCCGTCTCGAAGCCCTTGCAGTGCGGCTCTCGAATCAAGGCCCAGTGTTCGGTCAGCGCTCCCGTTTTCCGGTCGCGGGAGACGCCCCGGGCCAGTGGATAGGTCCGGCAGGAGGCCGGCCGGGCCGGGTAAACACGACATCCTTCCGGCGTGACAAAGGGGCAGGCCAGATCCTGTGCGTCGCCGAAACGCAGGCTGACCAACGGCAGACCGGTTCCGGGGCCGGCGCTGGCCCGGGTATGGGTTTTCAGAAAATCGGTGGACGTCATCTTCAGATACTGCTTGAGGCACAGAACGTCATAGGGCGTCAGGACCTGGTTAAGATCCCGGCAGCAGGCGTTGAAACAAGGAACCTGCGGCGAACAGGAAAAACGAAAAGTCTGATGCTTTTCCAGCTTTGAAATGACGTTTTGCATGATCTGGCTCCTGCAAATTCGGGTTCCGATACGGATGGGGCAGTGGTAGCACGTTGGGCGGGCATGTCAACCGTAACCTGGACCCGGCTTTTGAATCCGCGAAAAAAGTAAAATTTTCCCGGTTCGCGTCCCGGAGAAGGCTGGAAAAATCCCACCATATATTGTGCCGAAAAAACAGGGGTCAACCATATATGGACCCATGTCCCGATCAAGATAAAGTACTGCATCTTATGGTATTTTATGCTGCTGAAATTTCTTGACAATGGATATGCTGGATGATATTGATCTTACCTTGTGTTAGACAATAACTATCTTCCCGAATTTATACAATATTCCAATAGAACGAGCCAATGCCACAGTGCATTGAAGGCATCTCTGCAATACGTGTTTGAAATTACAGGGTATGGGTGTTTTTAGGATTAACGCAGTGTAACCGTCCGGGGCGAAACCCCCCGGACACTGAATCCATGGAAGGGAGGTGCAAGAAACAGGAGGTTGACCCTAGTTTCGGAAGTCAGTTGAGTGAATCTTTTTAACCAACCGTAGGAGGTATATTAAATGCCAAGTTTTGTAATTCAGGAAAAATGTGACGGCTGCAAGGGTGGCGACAAAACCGCTTGCATGTACATTTGTCCCAATGACCTGATGGTGCTGGATCCCAACGCCATGAAAGCCTACAACCAGGAACCGGATCAGTGCTGGGAGTGCTTTTCCTGCGTAAAAATCTGCCCCACCCAGGCCATCGAAGTACGCGGCTACGCCGACTTTGTACCGCTGGGAAGCTCCATCATGCCCATGATGGGTACCGAAGACGTCATGTGGACCTGTAAATTCAGAAATGGACTCATCAAGCGCTTCAAGTTCCCCATCCGGACCACCCCCGAAGGCCAGGCCAATGCCTACGCCGACCTCAAGGGCAAGGATCTCGAAAGCGGTCTGCTCTCCACCGAAGAAGCGGACGGCTACACCATTCCGACCCCGAAGATGTAATTCGGCACCACCTTTTCAGTTGATTTAACTTTAAGCAATCGAATTTCTACAGGAGGATAAAATATGGCATTACCGAATAAACCTGTGGGTGAACTCAAGGCCGTGCGGGATCCTGAAGTTGACGAGCGCGAAGTTGATGTCCTCATCGTTGGCGGTGGTATGGCTGCCTGCGGTACCGCATTCGAAGTTAAAAAATGGCTCAAAGACGACCAGACCGTACTGCTGTGCGACAAGGCCGCCATGGAGCGTTCCGGCGCCGTTGCCCAGGGTCTGTCCGCCATCAACACCTTTGTGGGCGACAACCCCAAAGAAGATTACGTGCGCATGGTCCGCAACGACCTGATGGGCCTGGTCCGCGAAGACTTGATCTTCGACCTGGGCTGCCATGTCGACGACTCCGTCTACCTGTTTGAAGAATGGGGACTTCCCGTCTGGAAAAAGAGCGAGGACGGAAAGAACATGGACGGTAAAAAAGGTCAGGCCATGGGTACCCTGAAATCCGGTGCTCAGCCGGTTCGTACCGGTAAATGGCAGATCATGATCAACGGCGAGTCCTACAAACGTATCGTCGCCGAAGCCGCCAAACTGGCTCTGGGCGAAGACAACATTATCGAGCGCTGCTTTATCGTCGAACTGCTCCTGGACGCCACTGTGCCGAATCAGATTGCCGGCGCCGTTGGTTTCTCCGTCCGCGAGAACAAAGTCTATATCATCAAATGCAAAACCATGATGGTTGCCTGCGGCGGCGCGGTGAACATCTACCAGCCCCGTTCGGTCGGTGAAGGTAAAGGCCGCGCCTGGTATCCGGTATGGAACGCCGGCTCCACCTACACCATGGCCATGAAGGTCGGTGCCGAGCTCACCATGATGGAAAACCGTTTCACCCCGGCCCGTTTTAAAGACGGTTACGGCCCGGTCGGCGCATGGTTCCTGCTGTTCAAGGCCAAAACCCTCAACGGTCTGGGCGAAGCATTTGCCGGCAGCGACGCCGCCAAGGCTGAACTGGAAAAATACGCTCCCTACGGCACCGCCGCCATTACGCCGACCTGTCTGCGTAACCACCTGATGCTGTTCGAGATGAAAGAAGGCCGCGGTCCGATCCTGATGGACACTGTTACCGCATTGGCCGAACTCGGCGCCACCATGGACAAGAAAGAACTCAAGCACCTCGAGTCCGAAGCTTGGGAAGACTTCCTGGATATGACCTGTGGCCAGGCCAACCTGTGGTGTGCTCAGGACTGCGAACCCGAGAAGAAAAACTCCGAAGTTATGCCCACCGAGCCTTACCTGCTGGGCTCCCACTCCGGATGCTGCGGTCTGTGGACCTCCGGCCCCGATTACGACTGGGTCCCGGATGCCTACAAGATCAAAGCCCGCAACGGCAAGGTCTACAAACAGATGACCACGGTCGAGGGTCTGTTCACCGCCGGCGACGGCGTGGGCGGCTCCGGTCACAAGTTCTCCTCCGGTTCCCATGCCGAGGGTCGTATCGCTGCCAAGCAGATGGTGCGTTACGCAACGGACTTCGCCGATTTCACCCCGACCCTGAAACAGTCCAAGGAAGAGCTGGTCGACCTGGTTTACAAGCCGGTCCGTACCTTCCTGGATCATTGCGACTACACCACCGCCATCGACGTCAACCCCAACTACATGAAACCCAACGGGATGATGTACCGCCTGATGAAGGCCACCCATGAGTACGGTGCTGGAACCGCCACCTTCTATCAGACCACCAGCAAGTGCCTGGAAATCGTCATGGATCTGCTTGCCACCATGCGCGAAGACTGCGAAAAGCTGGCTGCCGGCGATCTGCACGAACTGATGAGATGCTGGGAAATCGAACACCGCATCTGGACGGTGGAATCTCACCTGCGTCACATCCAGTTCCGTAAAGAAACCCGCTACCCGGGCTTCTACTATCAGTCCGACTATCCGGGACAGGATGACGAAAACTGGTTCTGCTTCGTCAACTCCAAGTACGATCCGGAAAAGAAGGAGTGGGATATCTTCAAGAAAGATTACATCAAGATTATCCCGGACTAATGGAATGTCGACGGTTGTTCTAGTCGAATAGCACTACACCTCCAGGTGCCTTTATGGCACCTGGAGGTTTTTATTAATGAATCCGTACAGTTTGTGTTCGGGTAGTACCCATCTGGGACAGTACCGAGCCTTGGGGCGTACTGAAACTAGAAGGTCTATTTTATTGGAGCGTGAAACCGGCACCTGGAGGCTGGCATGTTCCGGCACCGCGGTTTCCAGCTCCCCGTTTCCAGTTTCAATAAAAGGGTATTACCCGGAACCGAAACGAAAACGAACCGTTTGTTTAATCACTTTTTAGAAACGTTGATGCACGGAGGGATAGCATGACAAACGACAAAGCAGCCCCTGCGAGTGGAAGCATTATGGTGGTTGGTGGCGGCATTGCCGGCCTGACCACGGCCCTTGAGGCCGCTGAAGTGGGGTATGAGGTCTTTCTGGTCGAAAAGAATCCTTATCTGGGCGGAAGAGTGGCGCAGCTGAATCAGTATTTCCCCAAGCTTTGCCCCCCGACCTGCGGCCTGGAAATCAACTTCCGGCGGATCAAGGACAATCCCAGAATCAAAGTCTTCACCCTGGCCGAGGTGGAGAAGGTGAACGGCACGCCCGGCAATTACAATGTCAGCGTGAAGATCAACCCCCGCTATGTGAATTCGAATTGTACCTGCTGCGGCGATTGTGCTCAGGCCTGCCAATCCGAGGTTTCCGACGAGTACAACTTCGGCATGAGCAAGACCAAGGGCGCTTATCTGCCCTTCGAAATGGCGTTTCCGGCAAAATATGTCATTTCGCCGCAAGTCATCGGCACCGATGATGCCGAAAAGATCAAGGAAGCCTGTAAATACGACGCCGTCGATCTGGACATGCAGGCCAAAACCATGGACCTCGCCGTGGGCGCCATCGTCTGGGCCACAGGCTGGGAGCCCTACGACGCCCACCGCATCGACAACCTGGGCTTCGGCCAGTACGATAACATCATCACCAACATGATGCTCGAACGGCTGGCGTCCAAATCCGGCCCCACCGGTGGAAAGATCCAGCGTCCGTCCGACGACAAGGCGCCCGAAAGCGTGGCCTTTGTCCAGTGCGCCGGTTCGCGGGACGAAAACCACCTGCCCTACTGTTCCTACATTTGCTGTATGGCCTCGCTGAAGCACGCCACCTATATCCGCGAGCAATATCCGGACACCAAAGTGTACATCTTTTACATCGACATCCGCTCGCCGGGTGACCGCTACGAGAAGTTCTACAAGAAGATCAAAGAGGACGAAAATGTCTTTTTCATCAAGGGGAAGGTGGCCGAGGTCAGCGAAGACCCGAACACCAAGAACATCACCGTGGTTGCCGAAAATGCGGTTACCGGGGAAAAGACGCACCAGACGGTGGATATGGCCGTTTTGGCCACCGGCATGCAGCCCACGGTCGCCAATGCCAAACTGCCGGCCGACCTGAAGGTCAGTGAGGATGGATTTCTCATCAACGACTATGCCAAAGGCGGACAGTTTGCCGCCGGCTGTGCCGTCAAGCCGCTCGACGTGATTTCATCCAACCAGAATGCGACCGGCATGGCCTTAAAGGCCATTCAAACCCTGGTGAAAAGGTAGGAGGTAACCCATGGATAAAAAATATGGTGTATATATCTGCGAAGGTTGTGGCATCGGGGAATCCCTCGATGTAAAGGCCCTGTGCGGGGTTCCCGAAGAAGGGGGCATGCCTGTCAAAACCCATCCCTTCCTGTGCGGCAAGGAGGGACTGGAACTGCTCAAGAAAGATATTGACGACGGCACCAACTCCCTGGTCATTGCGGCCTGCTCCCGCCGGGTGAATTTCGACGTCTTCCGCTTCGACGGTTGCATCGTCGACCGGGTCAACCTGAGAGAGGGCGTTGTCTGGTCTCACCCCCGCTCCGAATTCCCCGCATTGACCGACGAGGAAAAAGAAGACGAGGACAAATACGACCGCGTCCAGATGATGGCCGAGGATTACATCCGCATGGCGATGACCCGTGTGGGCAAGATCAAGCTGCCCGAACCCTATAAACTGGAAAATCTCTCCAGGAAGATTCTGGTGATCGGCGGCGGTATCACCGGTATGTCCGCAGCCATCGACGCGGCCACGGCCGGTTTCGATGTGACCATCGTCGAAAAAAGCACTGCCTTGGGTGGATATGCGGCCAAGGTGAGAAAACAACTTCCTGTATCGGAGCCTTACGATGCCCTGATTACGCCGGTGGTAGCGGCCAAGATCGCCGAAGTGGAGGCCATGCCCAACATTACGGTGCGAACCGAGACCGCGGTGGCCCGCATCGCCGGCCAGCCCGGCGAGTTCACGGTGACGATGAAAAAACCGGGCGAGAAGATCCCCTTCGACGTCCCCTACCCGCTGCCCGAAGAGATGAAGCTCGACGAGAAGGGCAACGAGCTGGACGCCGAGAAACAGCACGAGGCTTACCTGAAATACAACGAGGGCAGAAAAGACATCCTCTCGCTGGACCCGGAAGGTGAATTGTTCGGGGCCGTGATTCTGGCCGCTGGCTGGCGTCCGGACGACCTCAGCGAGGGAGACTTCTCGCATCTGGGATACGGCGAAATTCCCGACGTGATCACCAACCATCAGTTCGAAGAGATCGCCAAAAACGGCAAGATTATCCGTCCCTCCGACGGCAAAGCCGCCAAATCGGTGGTTTTCGTTCAGAGCCCGGGCAAAGGCGATTCCGACAGCGATTTCGCCTACGCCGGTGCGGTCACCAGTATGGTAGCCTTAAAGCAGGCCAAGTATGTACGCGAGGATTACGATGACGGCAAGGCCTTCATCTTCTATCAGCATATGCGCACACCCGGCCTCTCCGAGCTGTTCTACAAAGGCTTGCAGCAGGATCCCGGCATCTTTTTGACCAAAGGCAGCGTGATGGAGGTCGCCAAGAACGGAAACGGCCTTGTGGTTGAAGCCGAGAACACCCTGCTGGGAGAAAAAATCAAGGTCAAAGCCGACCTGGTGGTGCTGGGCGCCGGCATGGTGCCGGTGACCAAGGATGATCCGGTGGTCAATCTGGCCTATCGCCAGGGGCCGGGTTTCCGCGATATCGGCCTGTTCAACGGCTACGTGGATTCCAACTTCATCTGCTTCCCCTACGAAACCCAGCGCACCGGCATTTACGCGGCCGGCGCTATCCGTCGATCAATGACCATGGAAGAGTCCATCGAAGACGCCTCCGGTGCGGCCCTCAAGGCGATCCAGTGCCTGGAATCGGTCAACCGTGGCGTCAGCGTGCATCCCCGCTCCGGCGACATGACCTTCCCGGACTTCTTCTTCCAGCGCTGTACCCAGTGCAAGCGCTGTACGGAAGAGTGTCCCTTCGGCGCCCTGGACGATGACGAAAAAGGGACGCCCAAACCCAATCCCACGCGCTGCCGCCGTTGCGGTACCTGCATGGGCGCCTGCCCCGAGCGCATCATCGGCTTTGCCGACTACAATATTGACAGCATCGGATCCATGGTCAAATCGGTGAGCGTACCGTCCGAGGACGATTACACGGAACCGCCGTTTCGTATCCTGGGCCTGGTCTGCGAAAACGACGCCTACCCGGCGCTGGACATGGCCGGCCTCAACCGCTACGGCTACTCGGCAGATGTGCGGATCATTCCCATCCGCTGCCTGGGTTCCATGAACGTAATCTGGATCAAGGACGCCCTTTCCCAGGGAATGGACGGCGTTTTTCTCCTGGGATGCAAGCATGGCGACGACTACCAGTGTCACTTTGTAAAAGGCTCCGAGCTGGCCGACATCCGCATGAAAAAAATCGGCGACGCCCTGGCCAGCCTGGCGCTGGAAAACGAGCGTGTGGCCCAGTTCGAAGTGGCCATCGACGATTACGACAAGGTTCCCAAGATCATCAACGATTTTGTGGAATCCATCGAAGCGCTCGGACCGAACCCCTTCAAGGGTTTCTAATGACGATGAACCAATGGAGAGGCGCGGAAGAGCGCCTCTCCTACCTATTTTAGCCTAATGAGGAGGTACCCAATGGCGGATTCATATCTGGTTGATCCCGATGTGGGATTTATCGAAGAAGTGAGCAGATTGGGCGGCGCCGATGTCAAGAAATGCTATCAGTGTGCTACCTGTTCGGTGGCCTGCCCCATCTCACCGGATACCAAACCGTTTCCCCGCAAGGAGATGATTGCAACATCCTGGGGTTTGAAAGACAAACTGATCGGCAATGGCGACGTCTGGCTGTGCCATAACTGTGGAGACTGTTCGACCCTTTGCCCCCGCGGCGCCAAACCCGGCGATGTGCTGGCTGCGGTCCGTGCAGCCACGGTTATCGAATATGCCACGCCCAAAGCCCTCGCGAAAATGGTCAGCGATCCCAAAAAGCTGCCCATCCTGCTGGCCATTCCAGCAGTTATCTTTATCGTTCTGGGACTGCTGCTCAAGATGGTGGGTGTGGATTGGCTAAACTTTGCGCCCAGCGGCGATCACCTGTGGCAGGCGGATTACATCGCCAACTATCTGGTGGACATCATTATGATTCCCACCTTTACCTTCGCGATCGTGGTATTTGCCTTGGGGTTGAAACGCTTCATCACCGAAATGCATGCCAACGCCCTTGCAGAGGGGAAGACAGAAAAGGAAACCATCGATCCAGCCGGCTTCGTTCAGGCTCTGATCAAAACCATACCGACCATTTTGCAGCACCGCAAGTTTACCGAGTGCAGCGAAAATCGGGAGCGCTCGACGGCCCACATGATGGTGCTCTTCGGCTTCATCGGTCTGTTCATCGTTACCGGCTGTTTTTTCGCAGCCGAGTGGGTATTTCACATCGAAGGCCCCTACCAGCAGATCAACCCGATCAAATGGCTGGGTAACCTTGGCGGCATCGCCCTGGTGATCGGCGGGATCCTGCTGCTGAAAAACCGCCTGGCCAAAAAAGACCAGATCTCCAGCTACTGGGATTGGTACCTGGTGGGAATGGTGCTCGGCCTTGGCGCTACCGGCCTGCTGACCGAGATGTTTCGCCTAGGCGGACTGTACGGCCTGTCGGCGATCATATACTTTCTGCACCTGATTCTGGTGTGGAGCCTGTTTGCCTATACACCCTTTTCCAAACTGGCCCATATTGCATACCGTACGGCGGCCATGGCTTACCAGGAGTATAGCGGAAGAAAATAAACGGGTAGAAAAACCATACGGGGTGTTAAAAGGGGGCTTCGGCCCCCTTTTTTATTGATGGACACAATCTATGCGACCAGAGACCTTGCCAAGCCCTTTGCCTGCTCCCGGACCGTTTCCGGCAGATCGGCCGGGATACTGCATCCGCCCACGTACAGATTCCCTTTTTTTTCGGCCAGCAAAAAAGCTGCAATCCGGTCGAACGCGGTGAACAGTCCTTCGGCATTGTTCTCATACGCCCCCCCGCCGGTGGCCAGCAGCCCAATACGCTTATTTGCCATCAACGAAGTATGACCGGGTTGGTGGTAGTTGGTTACCAGGGCATAGCTGCGATCGATCAGCCGCTTGATCTGAGAGGTAAATTCCCAGAAATAGACTGGTGAAGCGTAGAGGACCGCATCGGACGCGATCATGCGCTCCAGGATATCCGGGGCGTCGTCCTTTTGAACGCAGGCGATGGCGTCGGGGGTTTGCCTGCATTTGGCGCATCCCATGCACCCCCCGATGGTTTTGTTTTGCAGGTAGATCCGTTCCACCGAATGACCCAGGGTTTCGAGTTCCACTTCCACCCAGCCCAGTACCGTAGCCGTGTTGCCTTTCTTTTTGGCGCTGCCCAAAAGTGTGGTAATTTGCATGAAAGCCTTTCTCCTGTTACATCAAAACAGTTCTGGTTTGTGCGTTGATTGAAATTTTGAATCGATTTACTTTATCCGACCGACGACGGTTTGCCAACCCGTCATTTTGGCAAATGAATGACAACCTGCGAAAAGGAGCACCGCCATATGAAGCTGAATGCCTTTCTTTTGGAACGTTATTTCGCCAAGCATGAGTTCTCGGCACCGTATATTCTCTGCGCTTCGGACTGCGAAAGCATGGCCCTGGAAGAACTGCTGGCTATGGAGGCCGGCGCCCGCGATCAATTTTACTCGCTTTGGCTCGGCTACACGGAGTCTTTGGGTCATCCGGAACTGAGGCAGGCCGTTACCGCCCTATATGAAAAAGTTGCGGCCGAGCAGGTGCTGGTACATGCAGGGGCCGAGGAGGCCATCTTCAACTTCATGAATGTCACTCTGGAGCCCGGAGACCATCTCATCGTTCACGCGCCCTGCTACCAGTCCCTCGGCGACGTAGCCCGCGGCATCGGAGCCGAGGTGACCGAGTGGCGGGCGAACCCGCACAACGGGTGGCAGCTCGATCTTGACAATTTGAAAAGAAGCCTGACCGACCGCGCGAAAGTGGTGGTGGTCAATCTACCCCACAATCCCACCGGTTTTCTGGCGAATACCGATTTTTTGCAGGAATTGTCGGAGCTTTCCGACCGGCACGGCTTTATTGTCTTTTCGGACGAAGTCTACCGGGGCCTGGAACTGAATCCGGCCGACAGACTGCCGGCCATGGCCGACGTGAACGCAAGGGCGGTGTCTTTGGGAGTGATGTCCAAAACCTACGGCCTCGCCGGTCTGCGCGTCGGCTGGATCGCCACCCGAAACGAGGCGCTTTTCCAACAGATGGCCACGTTCAAGGATTACACCACCATCTGTACCAGCGCCCCCAGCGAGTTTCTGGCCACCCTGGCGCTGCGGCACGCCGATGCCATTGCTCAACGCAACCTGGAAATTATCCGCGAAAACCTGGATGGATTGGACCGGTTTTTCGATGCACATACGGATTGGTTTGAATGGCAGCGACCCAAGTCGGGGTCCATTGCCTTTCCCCTGTTGCGACGCGGATCGGTGGATGCCTTTTGCGAAGATTTGGTCAACAAAGCCGGGGTGCTGCTGCTTCCAGGCAGCCTGTATGGCCCGGATTACAATGCCTTCCGGGTGGGTTTCGGCCGCAAGAATTTACCCGAGGCTTTGGAGAAGTTCGAAGATTATCTCAAACATAATTGACGGTCTCGTAAAAAGTCGCAGCATCGTCATGCCGGACTTGATCCGGCATCCAGAAAAAATTGAAATGACTGGATTCCGGCCTGCGCCGGAATGACGAAAAAATGAGAATTTCGACTTTTTACGGTTTCATCAAAACTGAATCCAACCTATCCAAAGAAAAAGGATAATCATGAAAATTTTGATTGTTGGAGGAAACGGAACCATCGGCACACCGGTCAGCAGGCAGTTAGCCAAAAAGCATGAGGTCATCGTTGCCGGCAGAAACTCCGGGGATATCACGGTGGACATGACCGACAGCCAATCCATCCAAGCCATGTTCGAATCCGTCGGCAAGGTCGACGCCATTGTCTGCATCGCCGGCGAGGCCAAATGGGCCGCCTTCGAAGAGATGACTGAGGAAGATTTCTATCTCGGTTTGAAAAACAAGTTGATGGGCCAGGTGAACCTGGTGCGCCTCGGATACAAGTATCTCAATGATAATGGTTCCTTTACCCTGTCCACCGGAATACTGGCCGACCATCCCGTCGAATTGACCACCAGCGCGGCCATGGTAAACGGCGGAATTCATAGCTTCGTTAAAGCCGCCTGCCTGGAACTGAAGCGGGGAATCCGGATCAATGTGGTTGCATCGGGTGTGGTGGAAGATGCTGCGGAAAAATATGAGGCTTATTTTCCGGGGCACAATCCCATCCCGATGTGGAAAGTGGTCAACGGGTACGTTAAAAGCGTTCTGGGCAAGGGGACGGGCGAGATCATTCGGATGTATGACAATTGCTGATTCGTGCCATGCAGAACTGGCCAGATCACCCGAACCTGGAGAAGCTGCCGTTTAGTCGATTTTTTCCTTCACCGTATCCTTTATCCTTTGGCCGCAATCAGAGCCGCGCCGATGGCGCCGTTTTCCTGGGCATGGGCGGAAACGCGCACCGGACAACCGGCCTTTTTCTCCAGCGCCTTCACCACGCCGATATTTCTGGCCACCCCGCCGGTCATCATCAGCGGTTCGACGATCCCCACCCGCTTGGCCATGGCCACGACCCGGGCAGCGATGGAGTCGTGGATACCGGCAATGATGTTCTCGCGGGGTTCGCCCCGGGCGATGAGGGAGATCACTTCGGATTCGGCAAAGACGGTGCACAGGCTGCTGATGGCGGATGGCTGGTCGGCCTTCAGGGAAATCTCGCCGAAGGCGTCCAGGTCCACTTCCAGGGCCCGGGCCATCACTTCGAGGAAGCGGCCGGTACCGGCGGCACATTTGTCGTTCATGGCGAAATCCACCACCCGGCCGTTTTCGTCCAGAGCAATGGCCTTGCTGTCCTGCCCTCCGATGTCGATGACGCAGCGCACAGCCGGGTCCTGAAAATGGGCTCCGGCGGCATGGCAGGTGATTTCGGTCACGGCCCTGTCGGCCAGGTCGACACTGTTGCGACCGTAACCGGTGGCCACGATTCGGTCAACCGCATCGTCGCGGATGTCCAACACTTTCAGCAGTTCCTTGAAGATATTCTCTCCCGCATTGCGAGCATTGTAGCCGGTGAGGATCACCCGGCTGCCCACGAGCTGATTGTCTCTTACCAGAGCGGCTTTGGCGCTGATGGAGCCCACATCGATGCCGACGGTGATCATTGAATTATCTCCATAAACGCATCGATGCGAGTCCCAATCTGGCTTTCCGAAAAATTGCGGGCATCGGTCATATCCGATTCGATCACCAGCGAGGGAATGCCGCACTTTTCCCTGACGATGCGCTGGATGTCGTACTGACCCAGGCTGTAAGGCTTGCAGCTGCGGTTGGAATGCATCACCAGTCCGTCGACCCCGTATTTGTTTACCATGTCCACCACCATGTCCGCCATTTGATCGGTGCCGATGTTGATGTAGATTCGCGCGTAGCCGGCGGCCATGGAACCCAGGAAATCCTTTTCGTCCAGATACTGGAGGGTGCCGCACCAGGAGGAGGTATAGGTGTCTGCCACCAGGCAGGCGCCGTGGGCTGCGAACTTCTCGGACAGCCAGCGGGTGCGGTACCACACCGGCAGGTTGTCCCACAGCAGGCGGTAGCGCTCGCCGGCTACGGCGGCGATGCCCTCGGCAACCCGTGTTTTCATCTCATCGAGCAACTCGGTGTAGTAATCGACCACCGTTTGGGTGCCGCGCAGGGTGACGATCAGGGCCAGGTGGAAAAAGGCATCGAAAGCGCTCATGGGCGCCGGCCGGTTCACGGTGGTATCCAGCACCTGCTGCCAGAGCTCCTGCCCCTTTATGGAAAGACGGCCGACCTCCATCATTCGGTCGTAGTCAAAGGGTTTGCCGCAGTGGGTTTCCAGAAAGGCGATGTACTCGTCCAACTGCGTCCGCACGTAATCGTGAACCGTTTGGGTGTAATCGGTGTGAATGAAGGGGGTGTCCAGGATGAACAGGGGAACCTTGAAATAGCGGGCCTGAACCTCGTACCACTTGAGCACCGTTCCGCAGATGTTGTTGCAGCAGATCAGCATGTCCGGTCGGGGCAGTCCGCCGATGGGCCCGCCATCGACGGTGGCGCAGGCGATGTCGGCCCGGGCGTAGGAGCACAGGTCGCTGGCATAGCCCATGGCCTCGGCCTTTTCACAAAGATCCACGCCCATCTTGGATGCGCCGATCATGGCGCCGTGGTTTTCCGGATAAACCGGAATCACGTCCATGGCGATGAGTGGCTCCACCGGCCCGCCGCTGGTGATCCAGGCCACTTTCTTGTTGTTCTGCTGTGCGGTTTTGGCGTCAATGTAGTAGTCGGTCATGATGGCTTTCATGCGCTTGACCGACTTGATCTTGCGTTTCTCTTTTTCAGGGTCGATGGGCTTTTCGGGATCGCTCATTGCGTTCTCCTGTATACTTAAAGCATCTCAACAAACGCCTCACACCTTGTTTGAAGCTGCCCCCGGGAAACATTCTGCTCCTCCAGTTCCACCAGCAGGCTGGGAATGCCGGCGTCATCGAGCATGGCTTTGAGGTAGGGGTAGTCGAAGGCATGCGGGTCGCAGAACTTGAGGAAAATAAAAATGACCCCGTCGGCCTGCTCTTTTTTAGCCAGGCGAACCAGTTCGTCACCCCGACTGGTGATGCCGGTATGCTTGGCCGGGCAGATGGCCCGTTGGGCGTACCGTTCTGAAATGGCGGCGATGGGGTCACCGGCGGCATCGATCTGGCCGGTCAACCCCCGTGATCCGGTACACAGGTCGTCGGCAACGACCCATCCGCCGGCAGCTTCGACGATGCTATACACGTCAGGCAGATTGCAAACCCCGCCGGACAAAAAAATGCGCTTGCCGGTAGATGGGCCTGGATCCTGCCCTTCCAGATGCTCCACCACCCGTGTCAGGCATTCCAGAAATTCCTGGCGCGCCATGACCATGGATGCCCGCACGATGGCATGCACGTCGCTGCCCGAAACGATACCCGGCCGTTCGGACCGCAGCTCGTACAACCGCTGCATGGGCCTGCGAATGTCATTGTACACATCGATGGCCCGATGCAGATCGGCATCGGTGATGGATCGGTCCAGCAGCGACGCCAGTTGGGTGCGCGCATTGCCAAGGACCTGGGTCATGTATTGCCGGGCGCTGTCGGTATTGAGTTTCACAGGCAGCACCACGTCCAGGTGAAAACCGGTTGGCGCGTTCATGCGCCATATGTCCGAGAGGCGCTGAATGGAATCGCAGGTGTGAGGAAAGATAGCGCCGTCGAGAAAATCGAGCCGCCCTTCCAGAGCGTCCGCCAATGCACCGCGCACCAGGCTGCAGCTGTAGGACTGGAGGTGGGCGTCGGCGCTCGAGGTCCCGCCGCTCCCGCCGACAACACGAAAAGCCAGCGCCCCTCCGGCCAGGATCAGTTCCTCGGGAGCGTATGAGCAAAAGGTGCCGACGACCTTGCCGCCGGTTTCTGCCTTCCATTGGCGTGCGGTTTTTCCGGGATCGGCGGCAACGGCTTTCAGGACGGCCAAATCTTTCATTCCAATTCTCCCGAATGTGTCATTTTGGTTCTGTTGTACCGAAAAAGATCGGACTCAGGTCGTCAATGTGTTTATTGTTTTTTTTATCGAACGGCGGTCGGCATGTCAACCGATAGTTGCAAAACGACCGGGATAATGATACCCGAATAGATGTCATGGCGAAACGAGACACATTGAACAAACTCAAGCAGCAGGAACGGCAAATCCGAGAGGATTTGATCATCGATGCCGCCCGGACCGTATTCGGTACCAAAACCTACGACCAGGTCAGCATGAACGAGATCGCCAAAGCGGCCGGGATTGCCAAGTCTTCCATCTACACCTATTTTCCCAATCAGGAAGCCCTGTTCGTGGAAACCGCCTTCCGGGACACCGAAAAGTTTATCGCGTCCCTCCAGCGGCGGGTACAGCAGGCGGATGGACTTTCCCTGAAGGCTTTCATCGACGACTACCTGGACTACAACGTGGAACACGATGCCCACTGGCGCATGATCACCCATTTCGCCCTGCACGGAAACATCGGCAAAGCCTCGGCCCAAAAACTCAATCGCCTGTCCGTCGAGGTCATGGACCTGCTTGAAACCGTTCTGGAAAAAATCGGCTGCCGGGAGGACAACCGGCTTCTGGCCCATACTCTGTTCGCCGCCCTGAGCGGCATCATGATCAGTTTTCGCAAGTATCCGGGACGCACCGAAACCGAACGAATCGCCCACATGAAACGCATCGCCGGCATGGTGGAGCGGATGCTGACGACGTTTATCGAACCCAAGGCAACAACGGAATAAATCAGTTTTTTAAGGAGGCGCTTATGCTGGAATCGGTTTCCTGGCTGTTCATTGGATTGGGTCTTAAACTGGCCTTGGCAAGGCGTAATTGAAATGTTTGGTATTCACGATTTTCCGCTTTTTGTGTTCTCCTGCATCCTGCTCAACATCACTCCCGGGCAGGACACCATGTACATTGTCGGCCGCAGCATGGCCCAGGGCCGGCAGGCCGGGATCATGTCGGTTCTGGGAATCATGACTGGTGTGCTGGTTCACACCCTGCTGGCGGCCCTGGGCCTGTCGGTGATCCTGGCCACCTCGTCCCTGGCCTTTACCGTCGTCAAGATTGCCGGGGCTGCCTATCTGATCTGGATCGGCATCAGCTTCATGACGGCTCGTACGGACCCTCAGCAAGCCTCCGATGCGCCTGCCACGCCGCTGGATACCTGGAAAATATACAAGCAGGGTGTACTCACCAATGTACTCAACCCCAAGGTGGCCCTGTTCTTTCTTTCTTTCCTGCCGCAATTCGTTTCTCCCGGAATTCAGCCGATCTTCCTGCCGTTTCTGGTACTGGGCTTGGTTCTTTTCACCACAGGCAGCATCTGGTGCCTGGTCCTGGCCATCGGCGCCGCCTGGTTGTCGGAACGCTTTCGCCAATATCGTTCCGCCGGCGGTTTATTGAAAAAATGCACCGGCCTTTTGTTTGTGGCCCTGGGCATCCGCCTGGCATTTTCACAGGCCCATTAACCGGGCCGCAAAAAGATCCGTTTTCATCGAATACGTTTATGGAGAAAGACAATTTGACGACACCAGACACATTGTTTGCAACACTTTTAGAAACCATTGCCGAAGAAAAAGATTCTCATTCTCTGCTGCTGTCCCCGGACTGGATGCAGGGCCGGGCCGGATTCGGCGGGCTGGTAGGTGCCCTGGCGCTCAAAGCCATGCGCGGCCACGTGGCCCCGACGCGTAAGGTGCGCAGCCTGCTGATCGCTTTCGTGGGTCCGGTGGGACCGGAAGAATTTACCATTCACGTTAAAGTGCTGCGGGCAGGAAAATCCGTCACCCAGGTGGAGGCCAAACTGATTCAGAAGGACCAGGTCTGCTGCACGGCATTAGGAAGCTTCGGGGAGGATCGGGACTCCGTCATCCGCATCCATCCGGCGGCCTGCCCTGCCATGCCCCCGCCAAACGAGGCCATGGAACTGCCCTACATCGAAGGCCTCACACCGGTCTTCACCCGCCATTTTACTTACCGGTGGGCGCTGGGAGAACTTCCGTTTTCCGGCCAGGGCGGCAGGGAAATCGGAGGGTGGATCCAGTTTCGCGAGCCCATCGACTGCCTCACCGAAGAGTGGCTGGTGGCCCTGGCCGATGCCTGGCCCACACCGGTTATGGGAATGTTGTCAGCCCCGGCGACGGCCAGCACCGTGACCTGGGAACTGGGGTTCGTTCATTTGGACCGGGACACCTGCACCCAAAACGATTGGTGGGGGTACCACTGTGCGGCCGATTGCGCGGAGCGGGGCTACGTGCACGAACGGGCGGCCATCTGGGATCCGGAGGGGCGCCTGGCGGCATATAGCCGGCAAACGACTACTGTTTTCGCTTAGTTTTCGACAAATCCATGCCGCAGGGCCAACTTCTGAAACATCAGGGCCATGCCTGCGCCCAGTGAGAAGACGGAGCCGATATCCAGGTTGCGGTCGGCCGTTTGATCGAAAAAAACGTTGAGGCTGGATCCGATCCCTTCGTCGGGACGCCAGTAGCAGATCATGACGGGTACTTTAGGCAGGGGATGCAGCACCACGGAGATATCCGACTGAAACTGGCGTTCCACCTGCCGGCCGGAAAAGAGGTGCACGATGTCATCGAAGAGATCGGTGTAGATGTCTGCCACGCGCTGCATGGCCTCTTCGCAGCGTTTCTGGAACAAGGGATAGCGATCCTTGCCGTTTTTCAATTCCCGGAAGGAAACCCATTGGCCGATAGGCGTGACGCCTTCGCCGTTGAGAACGTAATCGAAAAAAGGCGCCGCCAACCAGGGGTTGACGTGAATGTCAGACATCAGGTTGCCCTGCGCGTCCACACTGAAATCCTTGCCGAGGATTTTGAGAATCAGGCGACCGTTTTCGAACCGCCCGCCGGCTCTCTCTGTCGCGGCTGCCAGATCTATTTTTCGGATCTTTTGCTTCATGGCTTCCAGATGTGCTTCGCGGTTCTCTTCGATGGAAGGGCCGCCAGACGGAGATCCTGAAAACTGTTCGATTTCGGAAGGCGTCAATTTGGGGCACTCATCGACTGTACGGTGCCCTTGAAAAACTGCGCCGGCAAACGCCAGGCAGGTCTTCTCTCCACACTCCCGGCAGTTTGATTTGTCCAGTAGTCGAAAGATTTCCATGGCATTTTTGGGTGCGGGCATGGGGTGCTCCTCTTTTTCCTTTCCAGATGTTTGCCGGTTGACGAAATCATACTATAATGGCATTTTTCAGGTTGTCATCCATACAAGCGATTGAATTACCATCCTAATTCAGGGGAATTGGACATGAATGTTTGCGTAGAAGGCAATGTTCTTGAAGAATTGCTCAAACTGCTCAAACTGGAAAAAATTGAGGAGAACATCTTCCGGGGTCAGAGTCAGGACCTGGGTTTTGGCAATGTGTTCGGTGGCCAGGTGCTGGGTCAAGCTCTGTCGGCCGCGTCCCAGACCGTGCCTGAGGGCCGGCTGGCCCACAGCCTGCATGGGTATTTCATGCGCGCGGGTGATGCCACCAAACCCATCGTCTACACCGTGGACTGCATCCGGGACGGCAAAAGTTTCACCACCCGCCGGGTGGTGGCCGTGCAGAAAGGCCGGGCCATCTTCTCCATGTCGGCTTCGTTTCAGATCGACGAACCGGGCTTCGATCACCAGGATGGAATGCCCGAGGTAAAGGGACCGGAGGGACTGGAGCCGGAGATTGTCATGGCCCGCAAACTGGCCGACAGCATACCCGCGGGCATTCGAGAAAAAATTCTCTGTACCAAACCCATCGAAATTCGCCACGTCGATCCAGTGAACCCTTTACAGCCGGAAAAAAAGCCGCCGGTGAGATATGTCTGGTTCCGGGCCATCGACACGCTGCCCGATGACAAGGCGGTCAACCAGTACCTGCTGGCCTATGCCTCGGATTTCAACCTGGTGGGTACGGCCCTGTATCCTCACGCCCGCACCTTCTGGGACCCGCAGATGCAGACAGCCAGTCTGGACCATGCCATGTGGTTTTACCGTGATTTTCGCATGGACGACTGGATGCTTTACGCCATGCAAAGTCCCAGTGCCTCCCGGGCTCGGGGCCTGGCCATCGGTCGCATTTTCACCCATGACGGCCAGTTGGTGGCCACCGTTGCTCAAGAGGGCCTGGTGCGGTACCATCCAAAAAAATGAAGCCGGTTAGCCGCCGGTTCCTTCCGATTCCCTGCGTGAAAGAAGAATCTCAATGGAACTTCACGTTTGCGGACTAAAAATCCAGTTGACACCGACAGCTTCAATTTGAAATAAACGAACCAGCAAGGTGCCCTATGTGGGGCGCAATAGGGAATCCCGTGAAACTCGGGAACGGTCCCGCCGCTGTAACCCTGTTTCGATTCTTTTCGAAACTTTTTTCGGCCTTGAGCGAGCCACTGCCTGATAATTTTTGGGTGGGAAGGCCGCCGGAAAAGTCGGGGGAGTCAGAAGACCTGCCTTGCCGCGATCATCCCCGTGTTGCGGAGATTCAACCCATGGGATGAGAACAATTATTGCTCTGATCCTGTCGACCAGGGCAATGGGTGCCGAAAACGGGTGCAGCCTTTTGAATCCATGGATTCCAAAGGCTGTTTTGTTTGGGCGCCATGCGGGACCGACCCCGGAGCGGGTAAAAAGCGATGCCCACCATTTTTAGAAAGGAGATTACGATGTCGAAAGTGTATCGCACCCAAGATTCAGGTAGTTCCGATGCCCCGGATTATGTCATTCGCGACGGGCGGTTTTACCGCACGATCCATCATCCGTCCGGATGGTCGGATACCGCCGATTATGAAATCCGCGGCGACGGCAAAGTCTACGCGCTGGAAACGGGTGTGGATCCCGGTGGCCAGCCAGCCGTTTATGAGTTCAGGGAGATCATGCTTTACCGCACTAATGCGCATCCGAAGGGCGCCGGTGAACGGCCGGAGTATTATATCTACGACTGATTTTGATGGTTTCGCAAAAAGTCGAATTGGGTCGATTGATGTCATCCCCGCGAAGGCGGGGTATGGGCGAAAAATTTTTAGCCCATACGATCATTTAGGATTCCCGCCGCGGGAATGACATGTCCGGTGACTTTTTGCGAGACTGTCAATTTTTAGCTGCCGCCGGTTCCGGCATGGGTGGCACCAACAGGGACGGGTCCAGCC
This sequence comes from Desulfosarcina widdelii, assembly GCF_009688965.1. GTDB lineage: Bacteria > Desulfobacterota > Desulfobacteria > Desulfobacterales > Desulfosarcinaceae > Desulfosarcina > Desulfosarcina widdelii. Next base: position 4,332,888 of record NZ_AP021875.1, read on the forward strand.
GCGTCTCGAACCAGTTCATGCCCCAATGCAGGTGAGGACCGGTAACACGGCCGGTGGCGCCCACCTGGGCGATCACGTCACCTTGTTTGACCGCTTGCCCTTTTTCTACCAGGATTTTGTGCAGGTGCATGTAAACCGTGGAAACGCCGTGGCCGTGGTCCACGATCAGGGTGCCGCCGGAGTAAAACATGTCGTCGTGGACCATGGTGACGATGCCATCGGCCGGTGCTTTTACCGAGGTGCCGGTCGGCGCGGCAATGTCCACGCCAAAATGGGGCCGCTTGGGCTTGCCGTTTAAAATGCGCTGGCTGCCGTAGACGCCGCTGATCCTGCCGATGACCGGCCAGATGAAGGGCTGGGTAAAGTCCAGCCGTGGATCGTCGATTTTGCGAGCCTTTTTTACCAAGGCGATGTCTTTGTAAATGCGATCCAGGTCTTCTTTGGATGGCGACACCTTGCGCGGCGGCAATCCATCGATGCGCTGGATGTCGTAAGTCCGTTTTTTAATGTGGATCGGGTGTTTTTCCAATTGGCCGGAGGGCTGTTGAATCTCGATCTCCAGGTTCGGTTCGGCATCCCGGGAAAAGCCGACAACGAACAGGCCGTCCGGCGACACCTGTACGGATTTTCCCTGGAAGTGAACGGCAGCACCGGGATCGACCTTTCCGATGGCCATGCCGCCCTGGGTGAGTTGACCTTCCAGGGTAAACGCCTGTGCTGAAGGTTGCAGGCACAAAAATACCAGGATAATAAAAATAACGATTCGCTGCATAAAATGACCTGAATTGGTTTTGCGTTGATTTACATGGTTGACGGCCGCAATTAATTAAATTTGGTTATACACGGATCGACCCTTTGATGAAAGGGGGGCAGCGAAAACCGTCACCTGAAAAAATACAAGGAGTCCTTAATGCAAAGACGCTGGCTGGGAAACCATTCTCTCGAGGTGTCCTCTATTGGTCTGGGTTGCTGGGGTATGTCCCACGCCTATGGTCCGGCCGACGAAAAAGAATCGCTGGCCACGCTTTCGTCTGCTTTGGATATGGGCATCAATTTTTTCGACACTGCCGATGTATACGGCGACGGACATAACGAATGCTTGATTGCCAAGGCGTTGAGACACCACAGGAAAGACGTGGTGATCGCAACCAAGTTCGGCTTTGTCGGTGACGAACATGGAAAGGTGAGTGTCTGCGGGCGGCCTGATTATGTGATCACGGCCTGTGAAAAAAGTCTGCAGCGTCTGGGAATAGAAACAATTGATCTGTACTATCTGCACCGAAGGGATCCAGACGTCCCTATCGAAGAAACGGTAGGGGCGATGGCCGACCTGGTGGTTTCCGGCAAGGTTCGGTATATCGGCCTGTCTGAAGTATCGGCCGAAACGCTGCTCAGGGCCCACAAGATTCACCCGGTTACTGCACTGCAATCTGAGCACAGCCTGTGGCATCGGGATGTGGAAAAGACGCTCCTGCCCCGCTGCCGGGAACTGAACGTGTCCCTGATCCCCTACTGCCCGTTGGGTCGGGGATATTTGACCGGTACCGTGAAATCGTTAGCCGATTTGGCCGAAGGGGATTATCGCCGGGGCATTCCTCGCTTTAAAAACGATGCCATGGCCCGCAATCAACAATTGGTCGAACGTTTGAAACGGCTGTCGCGCCAAAGCGGCCACACGCCGGCACAGCTGTCCCTCGCATGGCTGTTGGCCAAGTCCCCATCCATCGTTCCCATTCCGGGAATGAAACGCCGGCGATATCTAAAGGAAAATGCAGCGGCCGCTGGCATTCAACTTTCACAGGCCTTGATGGACGAATTGGATGCCCTGGGGCGACAGGTCTCCGGTGAACGCCACAATGCCCAGAATCTACTCTTTGTGGACCAGTAGCAGAAGGCGCTGACGAAGGTCCGAAATGCCTCCTAAAATGTCATCCCCGTGAAAGCGGCGATTCAGCTGGTTCCGTTGCACGCCGTTTTTCCCGCTTCGCGTGATTGGCCTTGAACCGGTTCAGGGCCACGGCGCTGCCGAAAATCAATAGCCCCCCGATCCAGAAGTTCCAGGATGCCGGATCGCCCAAGAAAGCGATCCCCACAAAGGCGGTGAAGACCACTTCGCTGGACATGAAGACGCCCCCCTCCCAACCCCTGCAGTAGAAAAATCCCTGATTCATCAGCAATTGGGCCGTGATCGACGAAAAAACGATGCCCAGTACCATGGCCCATTCCACGCTGGAAGCGGGCAGGAGCGGAACCAGGGCAAACCGGGGCAGGGTGATGAGCGTTCCCATGGTGCAAAAGTAGAGGTAGATGATCACCGGCCCGTTCTTCTCCCGCAGGGTTTTGATCAGGGTTACGGTCAGGCCGGCAAAGGCGGCACCGACAAGGGCCATGAGCTGACCGAAAAAAACGCCCTCCAGCCGGAAGTCGAACAAAATTCCGATGCCGACGATGACTATGGTGATGCATCCGATTTCTGCTTTGGAGATGCGCTCACCGTAAATCAGATAGGAAAATACGGCCGAAAAGGCCGGAAAGGCATAGAAGATCACCATGGCGGTGGAGATCGGCAGCAGACGAATGGCGGTAATCAGGGATAAAAAGGCCGCAGAGCCGGTGCAGCCGCGGATGATCAGCAAACGCGTGTTGTGGCCGCGGTAGGGGTTGCCGTATCTGGCGAACACCAGCACCAGCACCAACACGCCCCCGAAGAAGCGGAAAAAACCGATGTGCCAGATGGTATATTCAGGCCCGAGCATCTTGATCAGCAGGTTGAGCACGGTGAACAGCAGGGCTGCAGCCAGCATGAAAAGGGGGCCGGCCACGGCGGCATCCAGCTTGACCTGGCGGGGGTTGTTGTTTGAGGACATGGGAAGCCTATTAAATTTTTATAAACATGGGAACTAAAAGAAAACGTTAGAATTCACAATAAAAATCACAAAAACCAAATCTCAAATTCCAAATTAATCCCAACAACCCAAATTTCAAACGCCCTACCGGTTAGGTCCATGCCATGTTTGAACGTTGGGAATTGGTGCTTGGGAATTATTTGAGATTTGACAGGTTCGATAAAAGTAACCAATTTCATTTTTTCGTCATTCCGGCGAAGGCCGGAATCCAGTCTTTTCAATATGTTCTGGATTCCGGACCAAGTCCGGCATGACGCTTCTGCGACTTTTTACGAGACCATCAGATTTGGTGCTTGAAATTTGTGATTTTCACCCGGTTCAGGTAACTGACTGAATCATCGTTGCGAAGCTGGTGTCAGAATCAATCCTTTTGTTTGGTGCCAATATCCTTCACCAGCGGCCTCAAACTTCTGGGCAGCAGCATGGGCACCGTTTTCCGATAGTTTCGGTAGGCCTCGCCAAAGCAGTTCACCAGGTCGCGTTCCTCCATGGTGGCGCCGATGACGATCCAGAGGGTCCAGAGAGCATTGTGCAGTAGTCGGTCCAGGGTAAATACCGGCCCAGCCCAGATGATAACCAGGCTGACCAGATAAAGCGGGTGACGCACCCATCGGTAGGGGCCGCGGACGGTAAAGGGGACATTGCCGGCCGGCGCCCCATTATTCATAGCCCTCAGGGCCGGCTTGACTCCCAGGGCGTCGAATTCGCCCAGGGAGCGGCTTCCCCACCAGCCGATGCCGCCGGCAACCAGAAACACGACTCCCACGAACCACCGAACCAGCGACGGCGGAATCCACAGCGGCGCGCCCACCGGCTGCCAGAAGGCGATCAAAAACAAAAGGCAGAACCCGGAGACAGAGGCATATAGCGCGCCGTGAAAATCGGCCCGTACGGTGAGGGTCAGCCAGACCCGAAACCGGCGTCGGACCATGAAGCTGTGCTGGATGAAAAACAGCAGGCACAAGAAAGTGTCCACCAGCAGGCGTCCGGGTATGGACAGGCCCATGGGCAAGGTGAACAGCGGGCCCAGCACGAGAAAGACCAGCCACGCCATCATGCCCCCGCCGCCGAGGACATAAGCCCCCGCCACCAGAATCATGGCCCCCGGTTTACGGGAAATCAGTTGTGCACCGGTGCCGTGTCTGGCCTGGGCGTCGTCCACGGCCGCGAGTTTGCAGATATTGGTTTCGTCTTTCGGCATGATACGCCTTTCCAGAAAAACCGGAAGTACCAGTTGGCGTCATTCCGGCGTAGGCCGGAATCCAGTCTTTTCGACACCTTCTGGATGCCGGATCAAGTCCGGCATGACGAGCCTGGGGATTATTACAAACCTGTCGTGAATAATAAGTCTGAAAATCCCTGGATTCAAACGAAATGATTGCCGGGCCTTTTCATGATCCGGATCTTATGGCATGATCATTACGATTTCTTAACGTTTCGATTCCTACCCTTTGTTGACTGTCTCGCAAAAAGTCACCAGGCATGTCATTCCGGCGAAGGCCGGAATCCAGTCGTTCTGGATGCCGGATCAGGTCCAGCATGACGCCTCTGCGACTTTTAAGGAAGTGATATCTGTTCAGGCACAGTTTTTCGTGGGAGCGGCGTCCCCGCCGCGATGATTACCGACTAAATCGCGGCTGGAAGCCGCTCCCACGACTCCACCACTTCCTTTCGGGCGTGTGGCCACAAGTGGTCTGAAAAGCTTTTTACGGGATCATCATCAATGTTGTTTCGGGAAACTGTTCTCGCAAGCTAAACTTGAAAAGGAAAGCAACCATGGACGACACCTCTCCCCATCCCCTGCTACGGTTTCGCTGGCTGATCTTCTCCATCCTGGCTCTGGCCTATCTGTTCGTCTATTTCCACCGGCTTTCGCTGTCCGTCGTGGCCGATCATCTGGTCGAGGATTTTAATACCACCGCCGGAGTTATGGGCCTTTTGGGGTCGATTTACTTTTACTGCTACGCGGCCATGCAGCTGCCTGCGGGACTGCTGTCCGATTCGGTGGGACCACGGCGGACAGTGACCACGTTTCTGGTGGCGGCCTCGGCGGGCAGTATCCTGTTCGGGATGGCGCCCAACATCGAGACGGCCTTTGTGGGTCGCATTCTGGTGGGCTTCGGGGTTTCCATGGTTTTCATTCCCACCATGAAAATTCTCAGCCAGTGGTATCATCCCCACGAATTCGCTTCCATGGCCGGCATTCTCAATGCCGTGGGCGGTGCCGGGGTCATGGCCGCCACCTGGCTGCTGGCCCTGATGACCGAGGCCTTTGGCTGGCGCCTCTCGTTCGAATTGATCGGCGGGTGCACCTTTGTCCTCGTCGTTCTGGTTTGGCTGATCGTCCGGGACCGGCCCCAGGACAAGGGCTGGCCGGCCATTGCCGACCTGGCCGCAACGCCGGGTGCTCCGACCGCACCGGTGCAGTCCATTCCTCTCCTGGCCGGCATGCGGCAGGTAATTTCCAACCGCCACTTCTGGCCCCTGGCCCTGTGGTTCTTTTTCGACTGCGGCATCTTTTTCGGATTCGGTGGTCTCTGGGGCGGGCCCTTTCTTATGCACGTTTACGGACTTTCCCGTGAAACCGCAGGTGCCATTTTGAGCATGATCGCCTGGGGCATGATCCTCGGCAGCCCCTTTCTGGGCTACCTCTCCGACCGAGTGCTCAAAAGCCGCAAGAAGCCGTTTATCGGCTGCACAACGATTCTGGTGGTCGGAATGGGGACCCTGTATCTGTTTCCGACCAGTCTACCGATTCCCGCACTTTATGTCTTTTTCTTCGTCTTCGCCGTTTGCTCCTCGTCCATCGTGGTCATCGGCTTTACCGCCACCAAGGAACTGTTTCCGGTGGAGATTGCCGGAACCTCGGTGGGTACCGTCAACCTCTTTCCCTTCCTTGGAGGAGCGGTGTACATGCCCATGCTGGGCAAAATCCTGGATGCCTATCCCCATCATCATTCCGGCGCCTTTGCCCTGGAAGGGTACACCACCCTGTTGCTGGTGTTGCTGGTCTCGTCGGTGGTTGCGTTGGGGTGTACGTTGATGATGAAGGAAACGTTTAATAGATAATATGAAAATACAAACTTCAACTTGCGATTTTCATATTTTTGTGTTTATCCTCCAACATGATCCGACGTCTTATCACAACAGAATTATTGGAATCGGCCGCAGAATATCCGGTGGTGACCGTCTTTGGGCCGCGCCAGTCCGGAAAAACGACGCTGGCCCGCATGACCTTCCCGGACAAGCGCTATTATTCCCTGGAAAACCCCGATATCCGCATGGCAGCGGAATCGGATCCCAAAGGATTTTTAACCCAACTCCCTGAAGGCGGCATCCTGGATGAAATTCAACGGCTTCCGCTATTGCTGTCCTACATTCAAGGCATCGTTGACGATGCCCGCAAACCGGGCATGTTTATCCTTACCGGAAGCCATCAACCGGAACTCCACCAGTCCGCAAGCCAATCCCTGGCGGGGCGGACAGCCGTGCTTAACCTGCTTCCGTTCTCCCATGAGGAACTGCTGAACTATCGGGAAAAAGCGAACGCCTTTGATATGATACTCAGCGGTTTGTTTCCAGGCGTTCATGAAAACCGGTTGTCGCCGTCCAGATTTTTCAACGGCTACCTGCAAACCTATATCGAACGAGATATCCGTGCTCTGATCAATTTAAAGGATTTGTCAGCCTTTCAGCAGTTTTTGATGTTGCTGGCCGGCAGAATCGGGCAGGTCGTGAACTACAATGCATTGAGCAACGATGTCGGTGTCAGTGCTACGACAATTAAAAGTTGGATCAGTGTGTTGAAGGCGTCCTTTGTCGTTTTTGAATTACCGCCCTTTTTTGAAAACATTCGTAAACGTGTCGTCAAATCTCCCAAATTATATTTTTGCGATCCGGGACTGGCCGCTTTCTTGTTGAACATCGAAAGCACCGATCAGTTGCTGCGTGATCCGTTAAGGGGAGGGCTTTATGAGAACCTCTGGATTCTCGAAGTGTTGAAGGCCCGATTCAACCAGGGAAAAAAACCGGAACTTTTTTTCTACAGAGACACGAACGGCAACGAGGTTGATCTTTTGGTTCGCCAAGGCCGTCAGTTGGTTCCCGTCGAAATCAAATCCGCAGCGACATTTACGCCCGATTTTTTAAAAGGAATCGAGCGGTTTCAAAAAGTTGTCGGAGACCGCTGTTTGCCCGGCTTTGTTGTTTACAATGGCGACGAACGGTTTTCGGTAAAAGGAGTTTCGGTCATCAATCCGGCTTTGCATCGAGGGTTGGATAAGATTTAATTCTTTCTGCATGCGGCAAGAGACGCTTAAAGGATAGATAGCAATCGAATTCATCGCGGCGGAGACGCCGCTCCCACGTTTAGATGGATAATCGCAACAACCCGAACCATGCAAGGGAAAGTTCCATCCATCAGCAGGACAATCGTTTCGAACGGCAGGTACATCAAACGTTGGAGCGCTTCCAGCCGCGATTCAATGAAGAAGCCGCGTCAAGGGCTATTGTGTTGGGGATGGGCTTGACCAGTTCCGGTATTACACAAGTATCCAGAAAGAAGTTCATAATGCAACCTCTCTGGACGGGTCTTTGACACGAGAAGGATCGAGATCCACTTCCCGCAACGGCGATTGCCTGAAAAAAGCGAATAGGTCGGTTTTCGGTTGTTTCAGCCTGCGATATTCCTTGACGGACAACACCACTACACTTTCCACGTTACGTATGGTTACGATTTGAGGTTCGTCAGCCGGCATTTTTTTCAACAGTTCATTGAAAGTGTGAGCGGATTCCTGCCGCGATGAATGAATCCTCCTAATAGCAACCACACAAAGAGAAACGCCCCGGTAGCGTAAAGCCGCCGGGGCGTTTGCGTTCGTTTGTCATTTAGCCGGAAATCTAAAATCCGGCTGTAGACAGGTCGGTTTAGAATTCCACGATCAACTGTCCGTAAAACGTGGTGTTGTCTTCGATCTCGGCATCCGGATCGCCCGCTTTCCAGAAATCACCGGCCGCCAGGTGGGCAACAACCCCATTGAAGGTCAGGTTGTCCATGATGTTCCACTCGACGGTCAGGTCGTACTCCTGGCCGTGATCATCATCCCATTGCTCTTTGTCGGTCGAAGTCAGGTCGAGGTACGGGGCGTCGTCGGCTTTTGACGAGACAAAAAGCGCTCCGATTTTAAGGTTGTCCAGCACCTGGTATTCGGCGCCCAACCAGTACATCTGGTACCCGGCACATCCGGCCAGCGTCTGCCTGCCACCTGCGAGGTTGCCCAGGGCAATGCCGTTGGCGTCCGTTCCTCCGAAGGTCCCTTCCATATCGGCAGTGTCAGAGGTGAGCAGAAAGCCGTGCTCCAGATCGATGCTTTGTTCCAGGTAGCCAATGGATCCAAATTCGTCGTCGGCCCAGTCGCTGTCGCCCTGCACGTAGGTGTATCCGCCATTGAAGGTGAAGCCGGCGATCGTATATTTCAGGTCAATGGTGGCGGCCATGGCCTCGCCGTCCAGTTCGTCAAACTGACTTCCGTTGCGCACATCGGTGCGGGTCTCATCCAGCTCGAGGGTACCGAAGGCATAAAGGAATTCCGCCTCAATGCCCAACGGGCCGAAAGTGCCCTTGAAGTAAGGATCAAGGACCCAGAAGGCGGCAGTGCTATTAGTAAGACCGCCGGAAATCAGCGAACCGGCAGCGGCGGCCTGACCAGCTGCCAGGGATGCATCCCTCTGCAAATTGGCTAGATCGACAGCCTGTCCCAGAGCAAAATCGTTTGTGGCGGCCAATTCACCCTGAATAGCCGCATATGCAGCATCTTCACCAAGTAAGGGGGCCAAGCCCGCATAGATTTGGGCATAGGCACCGTCATAAGTCGCCTGCGCCAGTGTAGCCGCGTCATTCAGCGCTTCATAATTGTTGTATCCGGCCTGAAGGGCTCGCAGGTCGGCCATGTCCACGAAACCTTTCAGGTTGTAGCGGGAGACCAGCAACCCGGTGGACCAGTTCTCTTGTTTGTAGGCAGTGAATCCGTAGGCTCTGATGTTGTCTTTGTCCGAGTCCGAGACTCCTTTATCCCCCTCACCGACACGCTGGTAGACCAGGCCGGAGATGAAATCGCCCACGGGCACCACCCACATGATGCGATCTTTGGCAAGGTCGTTGCTGCCGTGGCTGGCGGTGCTGTCACCCAGGTCGGTGCCCCAGGGGGTGTCGATGTAGCGCCCGACGATAAACCCGCCGATAGGGGTCTTGATGGTCATGTAGGCGGCTTTCCATTCGATGTTGTTGTAATCATCATCGAACTCGGAGCCGGCATCAGAGGGGTTGTCACCCCAGACATGACCTTCCAGCCCGGTAAACTGGGTGGTGAGAGTGATGTTGTCGGTGATTTTGAAAACCGGTTTGGCCATGAACTCCATTTTGCTGTAATCGTCTGTGGCATCATTTGGACTCAGGTTCGAATTGGAGTTGTTGTACGTCTCCACAAAATAGTGACCCGAGACTTCCACCTCCAGGGCCATTACCGGGGCGGCGATCATCAACGCCGAACATAGGGCAATCAGTAGACTAACCTTTTTCATCTGGCTCCTCCTTGTTAAACGTGGTGATGGTACAATGGTTCAACTGCCTGAAATAGTTTGCATCACCTCCTTTGGATTCGCTGTGGATGCAGTTGTCCAGGCTGCATCAACAATCCAGCATGTGGCTGACAAGGGTCAGGGCTCAATAATAATTTTTTTTATAAGAATAGCGGATCTTGATGGGCGATCCGATGATATCGAACAGAAATCACAAATCACAAGCACCAAATCTTAAATAAATCTTAAATTCAAAATTTCAAACTGCATCAATAACCCATAACGGCGTCTTAGGGTCCTGCCAGATGGTTTGGAATTTGGTCATTGGGATTTATTTGGTTTTTGGATATTGGATTTTTCTCTCTTGTCGGTCCCCACTATTTCCCCGACAGCTCACCAATTTGCTCAACGACGATATTGCTGGACTTGGTCTGCATGATACCGGTGCTGGTCACCATGGCGTAAACCGCCTCCAAACGGCCGTCGCCGTTAAGATCGGCCAGAGAGAAATCGCTGATGTAGCCGCTGATCTCCTCGCCGCTCCAGACTTCCTTCATGTTCACCTTGTTCCAGCACAGGGCAATCACCCGACCGCGAGTGTACTGGCGAAAACGCTCAACGAACCCGCGGGAAAAATCGCGGTTGTGCACCGTGACCACCTCCACCGTTCCGTCACCGTCGAGATCGGCGGGGACCAAGCGTTGGGTCAGGTAAGTGCGGTCCGTGGTGCGGGTGTCCGTGGACGATTCGGCTGTCAGAAACATGGGATTACCACCCAGTGTCTCCTGTCCGGCCCACTGGGGGCTGCCCGTCGGGGTGGTAATACGCAGTTTGTCGCCTAAAGAATAGGCAATGGCCCGGGTCTTGCCGTCGTTGAAAATGTCTCCCCGGGCAAACCGGTAAAGGGTCATCTCTCCAGGCAGGGGCAGGCGACGGCCGGCCTGGTATTCCTTGCCGGTCCAGGTCAGCTCGAAGACGCCGGGCAGAAAATGCTTTGTTTCATACAGCCCGCCAGTGTCGGTGGCCGACGGGGTTCCACGGCGCTGGCCCATGAGGATGGGGCCTTTTTCCGGATCGTCGCCGACCCGAAAATACCAGGGCTGGCCCCCGGCAATGGGCTGCAGGGAAGACCCATTATACTCCAGAACCAATGAATCCAGCTTGTCGTGGGCATCCAGTCGGGTGACGAAGATCTCCGCCTTGCCGTTGCCGTTGATGTCTCCGGCATCCAAGGCAATGATGGTGTGGCGTTTGCCGGCATCGAAGGCTGCCAGGCGATCCAGCCGGTCGCCGTTCCTGGTTTCAACCACCACCTTGCTTTCATGTACGAATGCGATGTCCGGACGGCCATTGCCGTCTGCATCCCCGGTGGCCAGGGCGTCGATGGTGCCCTTGAAAGGATTGCTGGTCCACAGGGGTTCGATTTCTTTCTCGACGGCTGCAGCTTGAGCGGCTGTCGGGGCCGCCGGCGGCGGTGTCGGGGCAACCACGGGTTGCGCAACGGGTTGGGGAATCGCCTGGACCGGCGGTTCCACTTGGGGAACCATTACTGCGGGTGCGGCTTCGGTCGGAGCGGCCACCTGAGGTTGGGCGGATTGCGAAGCGAGATATTGGCCCGCCTGGGTGGCAAATTGGTTAATGTGCATGAGCACATCGCCGCTGCTCTGACCGAACTGGTTGAACTGCAAGGCGGCATCGCCGGTTTTCACATCGGTGAGGGCGGCATCGGTGCTGGCGCTGTTGCCGAAAATGGTCAGGCTTCCGGTGACGACATAATCGGCGTATAGGTCGCGTCCCATCTGGATCGGGTTTTTTCCCGGCGCCAGGGCGTCCTTGCGGATCACGGTGGCCGCAGCTCCGATGCGCGAAGCCATCATGTCCATGATGCCTTTGTTGAGAAAAGTCAGGTCTTTTTCCGAATGAATCGTGAGAGGCAGGATCAAAACGCGTTTGGCGGTTTCTTCTGCCAAGGCGGGGGAATGAACGAGAATAAAAAAGGCTATAAAAAGGCGTAGAACACCGATCAGCCGTCGTAGATCGCGCTTCAAGTTCGAGAGTCTCCTTTTCCTATTTCAGGCGTGTGAACCTTGTTAACATGAACCATGAAAAATTAAAAGTGCAATTTGTTTCTGAATGATACTTCAGGAACGACAGATAAGGCTTGAGCGGTGGGAAAGCAGGCGTGTAATAGGAGTGTTGGTCGAAACAGGGATCGGTTTCGGGGGAGCGGTTTTTGTTAAAGTCGGGATTCCCTCTTTTACCTTCATCCCGGCAAGGAATTTATGTAAACAATGGTTCAACCATATCAGGGGCACGGCGGCACCGTGCCCCTACAAAAACACCCACCAACTGATTGATTTTTTAGAATAATTAGGGGAATTCCTCAGTCCGCTACGCCTTTCACCCGGCAGGGGATTACGCCTTTAGCAGAAAAGAAAAGGGACTTCAGACCAGCATCCCCTTCAACCGCTGCCGGATGATGGTCTCAGCTTCGTTCATGATGCTGTCGACAAGCTGCCGGCAAGTGGGGATATCGTGAATCAGGCCGGCCACCATGCCGCAGGACCACACCCCGGAATCGACCCGGCCCTCGGTCATGACTTTGGGGTAAACCCCCACAACTTCCTCGACGATATCCTCAAACTGCAGCGTTTTGCCCAGAGAGGCCTCTTTTTCCAGTAGCCGCTCCACGGCCGGGTTGTTGAGCACCCGTTCCGTGTTGCGCAAAGGGCGCATCACCAGCCGGGTGTCCAGCTCTGTGGCCGCCACGAGGGCCTGCTTGACGTTTTCATGTACCGGCGCCTCCACGGTGGCGATAAAGCGCGTACCCATGTTGATGCCCTCGGCGCCCAAGGCCAGGGCAGCCACTAGGCTGCGGGCGTCGGCCATGCCGCCGGAAGCAACGAAAGGAATCTTCAGTTCTTCGGCAGCCCGGGGCAAGAGAACCATATTGGGAATGTCGTCCTCGCCCGGATGGCCGCCACACTCGAACCCGTCCACCGACACTGCGTCGCAGCCGATAGCCTCGGCTTTCAAGGCGTGGCGAACCGACGTGCACTTATGGATCACTTTAATGCCGGCAGCCTTCAATGCCGGCAGCACCGCCTCGGGATTGCGACCGGCGGTTTCCACGACCTTGACTCCGCCCTCGATAATGGCGGCTACATAGCCCGGATAGTCTACCGCGTGAACGGTGGGCAGGAATGTCAAATTCACGCCGAATGGCCTGTCAGTCATCTCCCGACAGCGGTCGATCTCTTTGGCCAGATCGGACGGCGTCTTCTGGGTCAGAGCCGTGATGATGCCCAGCCCGCCGGCATTTGAAACTGCGGCGGCCAGTTCGGCGAAGGCCACGTAATGCATGCCGCCCTGGATGATGGGATGCTGAATATCGAACAACTCGGTAATACGGGTTTTCATGATCGATTCCTCCAATGGAAGTAACAGGTTTGATAATCTCGTAAAAAGCTTTTTCAGGCCACCGATGGCCACACGCCCGAAAGGAAGTCGCTCCCACGAAAAACTGTGCCCGAGCAGATATCACTTCCTTGGGAGTACTAGATTCGTCGTGCCGGACTTGATCCGGCATCCAGAACCCATTGAGATTACTGGATAGCGCTAAACGCCGGCCTACACCGGAATGACGAAAAGATGAGACTTTCGACTTTTTACAAAACTGTCAATTCTTCCCACCTTCGTAATTTATGAAGGAACGCTGACCGGTTCCACTCGGCAGGGCACAAACCGATGCAACGGCGTTCCGATGGGGTCCCGATGACTGCTCTGGGTCAGCCGGTTGACATTGATCCCATATACAGCGCCTTCGTAAATCAACCCGAATCCATGGGGCACCAGCACCATTCCCGGCCGCACCTGCTCGCTGATCTCCAGCTGGCCAATGGTGCTTCCGGCTGCAGTGGTCACCTTCACATCCTGGCCGTCGGTCAGGTTCAGATCGGCAGCATCGGCCGGGCTCACCGCCACCGTACAGGCCCGTTTGCCTTCGTTCCACTGGGGATTGCGCATCATGGTGTTGATGTTGGTCTTCATATGGCGGCCGGCATTGAGGATCAGGGGAAAACCTGCGGGCATTGCAAGGTCGCGGGCTTCCTTCTCCGGCGTCAGGTCGAAAACGCCCTTCTCCAGTTCGGGAATGAAGACTTCGACTTTGCCCGACGGGGTTTTGATGCCCTCCATGGGATTCTTATCGTCGGCCCTGCCCACCCAGATCCCTTCGGGCGTGTCCAGCAGGGCCTGGAAGATGCGGTCACCCTGGTCGATGCCCGGCTCAAACCCGGCCCGAGCCGCGTTTTTACGAAAAGCTTTGGGCGCCGTCATGAGCAGGCCCCACAGGCCGGCCTTGGCAGCGCTGTCCCACTCTTTCCCCAGGGTCCGGGCCAGCACGAAAGGCATTCGCGGCAGGGTCTCGGGAACCTGGGTGCCGTATTCCATCAATTTGGCGCCAAAGGTGAGGCGTTCCTGCCGGGCGGCGGCATTCAGGCTTTCGGGAATCTCGGGAATCAAACCCAGGCGGTCGGCCAGGCGGACAAGGATCTGAGAGGCTTCCAGGCACTCGCCGGGCGGGTCTACCAATGGGCGTCGCAATTGGAGAAACACTTCCGGATAGGTCCACGGAAAGAAGGTCACGTCCCAGGATTCGTAAAAGGTGCGGCAGGGCAGCACGTAATGAGCCGGACGCGCGGTTTCGCTCATCACGATGTCGTTGACCACCAGCAGATCCAGCTTGGCGAAGGCCGCCTCGAAGGCCCGGGTGTCCGGCCAGGATCGCAAGGGATTGCAGGCGCTGACGATCACCGCCCGCAGCCGGTCGGGACGGCCGCTTTCGATCTCCTCGGGAAGGACCGCCGGGGGAAAGGCGCCCGCGGCCGCCGGCGGCAGGCCGGTCGCCGCCGTCCGCCAGACCTTTTCGTTTCTCTCGTCGGCATGGAATCCCATGGGCATGACCATGCCGGGAACGATATTGCCGCCGCGCATGCCGAACACCCCGCAGACCGCCGCGAGAATGTTGGTCAGGTAAGAGTTTAACGTGCTGTGACGGCCCATGTAAATGCCCAGGTCCGTGTGCAGGCACCAGCGCCGGGTGGTCATCAGTCGGCACAAGTCCCGAACCTGACCCGCATCGACCTGACACACCTGCAGGGCGCTCTGGATGTCGAAATTCTCGAACCAGGGCCGGATGCGGTCCCAACCGTCCACGTGCCTGTCCAGATAGGCCTGGTTCTGCCACCCTTCCTGGAGAATCAGCGCGATCATGGCCCGAGTCAGCAGCGCGTCGGTGCCCGGCCGCACGGCCAGATGAAGATCGGCGATGGCAGCGGTTTCGCTGCGCCTTGGGTCTATGGCCACCAGCGTCCGCCGGGGATCCTTGCTGAACGCCTTCAGCACCAGAGGCGCCCGGGGCATCTGGTGGCTCTGCATGCCGTTCCATCCCCAGGCGACCAGCATCTCGGCGGCGTGTTCGTCGGGAATGGCAACGTTGTATTGCTTGCCCAGCATGCGGCCGTTGACCCACCAGGCGCCGCTGAACTCCTGGCCTGCCGAGGAATAATAATATTGGGAACCCAGGGCGCGTAAAAGCCCCAGACCGAAACCTGCTTCCATGTGTCCACCCTGGGAACTGCCGCCCAGGTATGCCAGGCAGCGGGGACCGTGCTGGCCTAAAAGACCCTGCAACCGTTCGGCGATTTCCTCGATGGCCCGGTCCCAGGAGATCGGTTCAAAACCGTCGCCAACCCGTTTGAGAGGCCGGGTAATCCGATCGGCGGGATACTGGTGGTATAGAACATTGAGGCCCTTGCGGCAGGCATAGCCTCGGCTGCGCGGGTTGGCCTTGTCCGGCCTGACTTTGACAATGCGGCCATTTTCCAGGAGCACCTCCAGGCCGCAGTTTTGGGCGCAGAGCACACATCCGGTCTTAACCCATTCTCCCATGATTTCCCCCTTAGGGCGGCGCTGTATCAAACCCGATATCGGCGTTATGCTTCACCCCTCGTCACTGCGGAGTATCGCCAATACACCTCATTCCTCGTGGCTCGCAAGCCTTGATCTCGGCCTTGATACAACGCCGCTGATTAGATTGATTTCTGTTGTTGAGCGCACAACCTCGGGTTTCGTAGGAGCGGCTTCCAGCCTCGATCATATCAGAATCGCGGCTGGAAGCCACTCCTACGCCAGTTTGTTCCTCCCCCGTTTGAATGGCCATTTGTGTATTATTGTTATAGCGCTTGCCAGCGGAATAAAAAAGTGGCATAAGTGACAATTAATGTGCAAAAAATGCCATTCAGGAATTTACCCATGCCTAAAATTAGCTTTTGGATAACCGAAGGCGCCCTGTTCTCCAGTGTTACTACGCTAACCGACGCCTTTGCCATCGCCAATCTCTGGCAGCGCGCCCTTGAGGAAGAGGAAGCCGGACCGCTGTTTCAAACCGAAATTCTGACCACCGATGGCGCCCCGGTGACCGCGCTGGGAAATATCCCCGTATTACCCCACGGAGCGGTTGACGACAAGGCCTCCACCGATTGCCTGATCGTCGCCCCCACGCTTCCCAACGTCACACCCATTCCTTCGAATCTTGATTGCCTGGACCGCTGGATCGATGCATTGCGCCGCAGGGGGACGCCCATCGCCACGGTTTGCACCGGAACCTTTATCCTCGCCGAACTGGGACTGCTGGACGGCAAAACCGCCACCACCAACTGGCAGTACGCCCGTATGTTTCAAAAACAATACCCGATGGTCAACCTGAACGTCCAGCATATGTTGACCGAAGACGACGGCATCCTGTGTACCGGAGCCGCCACGGCCGTTTACCAGCTTGCTCTGCACCTCATCCGCCGGTTCGGTTCCAATCGGCTCGCATCCGCCTGCTGCAAAGCGCTTCTCGTGGACCCCAACCGCAGCAGCCAGACACCTTACGTCCTCACGCGTCCCTTGAGAAATCACAGCGACGCCCAGGTCCTCAAAGCCCAGCAGCTCATTGCGGAAAATTACGCCGCCATCGACAGCGTTGATGCCATCGCCCGGGAAGTAGGCATCAGCCCCCGCCATTTCAAAAGGCGCTTCAAGTCCGCCACAGGAGACCTGCCCCTCAAATACCTGCAGCGAATCCGCATCGATGCGGCCAAGGAGAAGCTGGAAACCACCAATCAGACTATCGAGGAGATTACCTGGGACGTCGGATACCATGATGTCAGTTCATTCTGCCGGCTCTTCAAGCAGCACACGGCCATTTCGCCCAGTGCCTACCGGGAAAAATTCTTCGTCCCCACAGGGAGAATGACCGCTTGAAAAAAGATATCCACACAAGGAGGAAAAAATGAAATTCTTCAAACGGCTGTTGGGAATCTGCGAAACCGCGCCGCCAAACGATCCGCATGCATGGACGGTTTCAAACGGCATCGTCAGTATAAACCTTGCCCGCATGCCGGAACTGAACACCCCCGGCAGCGCCGTGCGTTTGGAGGGCAAGGACCCGGCACACCGGTTGCTGGTCTTTCACGGCGACGATGGCCAGCATCACGCCGTGTCTAACCGCTGCACCCACATGGGCCGACGCATCGACCCCATCGCCGGCAGCAAAATCATTCAGTGTTGTTCGGTCTCCAAATCGACCTTTACCTACGACGGCAAGCCAGTGGGCGGGGCGGCGAAAAAGCCGCTGCAAACCTATCCGGTAGACCGTGAAGGAGATACTCTGACGATCACTTTATCCAATGACGGTTAAAATGGTTTTGCAAAAAATCGAATTTGGTCCATTGATGTCGTTCCCGCGAAGGCGGGAACCCAGTACTTTCCGTTAGTTATAGATTCCCGCCTTGCGCGGGAATGACATGTCTGGTGACTTTTTGCGAAACTGTCAGGATTCGAGGATTCGAGCGAAAATCCCTTGACCCCTTGACTCCTTGAATCCTGGAACCCTTCAGAAACGTTGGTTTAAATTCAAACGCATCAAAAAACATCATCAGGAGCATTCAATGACAACCTCTCCCCTTTACCGGTCCACCACCATCAATGGCCTTTCCCTGCCCAACCGTTTTGTCCGCTCGGCCACCTGGGAAGGCATGGCCACCGTGGACGGCAAGGTCACACCCAAGCTCACGGAAACCATGCTAGCCCTGGCCCGAGGCGGTGTAGGCCTGATCGTCTCCGGTCACGCTTATGTAGAGAAAAAGGGTCAGGCCAGCCCCTTCCAGATGGGGATTTACGATGACAGCCGGGTCGACGGTCTGACCTCCATGACCGCCGCCGTCCACGAAGCCGGCGGCCGCATCGTGGCCCAACTGGCTCACGCCGGCACCTTCGCCCTGGAAAAGGCCATTGGCACGGCGCCGGTAGTGGCCTCGGTTTTCGACGGTTTAGCCAAGACCCCACGCGCCGAACTCTCTATCGACGATATCTCCGCCTTGAAGGAAGCCTATGTCGCCGCGGCCAAACGAGCCAAAACGGCCGGCTTCGACGGTATCCAGTTGCACAGCGCCCACGGCTACTTGCTGAGCCAGTTTCTCTCCCCCTGGTTCAACCGTCGAACCGACGCCTATGGCGGACCGGTGGACAATCGGGTGCGCATCCACACGGAAATCATCCGGGCCATCCGGGAGGAGGTTGGAAAAGACTATCCCCTGCTGGTTAAAATGAACTGTGAGGATTTCGCCGAAGGTGGGCTAACTGTTGAAGAAAGCATCGCGGCGGCCCGGCAAATGGTCGCCGCCGGGCTGGATGCCATCGAACTGAGCGGTGGACTGCTCACCGGCGGCAAGTTTTCCCCCAGCCGGCCCAATATCGACAAGCCGGAGAAGGAGGCCTATTTCCAGGAAGCGGCCCGGGCCTTCAAGAAAGAACTCAGCGTGCCGTTGATCCTGGTGGGCGGCATCCGTTCACCGGAGGTGGCCGAACGCCTGCTGGCCGACGGCACGGCCGATTACTTCTCCATGTCCCGGCCCCTGATTCGCGAACCCGACCTGGTCAACCGCTGGCAATCCGGGGACCGCAGCCCGGCCCGCTGCATTTCGGACAACCTCTGTTTCCGTCCGGGGATGACAGGCAAGGGAATTTATTGCGTGACCGAGGAGCGCATGGAAGCCCGACAGTAAAACGGGCGATGCGTTTCGCCCCGCGTTTCAAAGGGCCCGGGCCTTTTTGCGCCAATGACTGAGCAGGACCGCCCCGAAAAAGATAAAAAACCCGGCAAAAAAATAGGGCACATAATTGAATTTGGGGTTCCCCGGAACCAGCACGGCCTGTTCGGGCTTATCGGGATTGTAGTAAACGGGTATGGTTTTGCCTTGGGGATATCGGGAAACGACCTGCCTGGCGCTGCCGATGGACGACAAATAAGAAATTTTTGCAGATTTATACTGATGTCCATCGATGTGGTATTGATAGGCGATTTTCGGGTATTCCTTCACCGTGGTTTTTTTGTCGGCCCCTTCCCCGCTGGTGCTGGTCTGCTTTTCGATTTCCGATTGGACGATACTGCCGGTTACGTTCGGCCAGGATTTGCTTGCCAAGCTGGTTCGATAGCCATTGTAGCTGAACCCGGCGATAACGATGCCAACGGCGAGAAAAAGAACGGCGAACGCCAATTTTTCCATGGCTGGAGACAGAAAGCTGCCCGCGAGCAAAAACAGACCGACGCCCATGGTGATCAATCCGCCCATACCGACGCCCGACAGCAGAAACGGCAAGGCAATCAATACCAGAAAAATGCCAACGACCCGCTTCCCCCAGCGTTTGGCCGTCTTGATCTTGGGCGCCATGGAGGTGTCGGCCTTATTGACGAAATCCTTGAAAAGCGCCTTGGTTTCATCCTCCGAATAGCGTTTCCGGCCTTTCATCTCCTGGTACGTCGGCGGAGGAGGTGGTGTACCGGATGGTCCGGCGTCCAGGACGGTATTGGCCGCGGCCACGGAGGTTGCCTCCGCCGGTCCTTTCTGCGTCCATATGCGCGTATTGAGATTCAAATCGTCCACGATATCGACGACCAGTTTCAAATCGTCGTAATACTCCTGGATGTGGGAGATATTGAGCAGGCTTTCCCTGATTTTGGGCTCGAACAGTTCTCTTTGAAAGGGAATGGCCACAAAAAGTTTGGAGGCCGAAAAAGAAAGCCGCATCTCCTGATTCGCCCGGTTCCGAAAATCGACGATCCGACGTATTAAACTGGTGGAAAGGATATAGCGTGCTTCCACCTGATCCTGGCCATAAACCACGAACAGCTTTTCGAATTCCGGGTCTTCCATCTTGACCAGTTGGCCGTTTTGCACGTTGAGGCGCTGGAGGGCCTGGCCGATATCACCAAACAGCCGCTGGGCCGTGTCCGGCAGGACAATGGTCGTTCCCTTGAAGGATTTGTTGAAATCGGCAATGAAGAGAAGTCCGTTGAAAATGGGGGTGATTCGTTTTTTCGTTCGATTCGTGCTGCTGGAACTCGAACTTCGCCGGACGATGTCGACCCGCTTGGCATGCACCTCCGAGAATTGAATGGCCGTCTCCCCCAGGGTGCCGCTCACCAGATCGTCCCCGCTGTATTCACCGGGCTTGTCGACAAACAAATGGCTGGCCATAAAAGCTTCCCTGGGCACCATTCCGGCTTTGTCGTACCGCAGACGCTGATCGACAAAGGCCACGATCCTGGGGATGATCTTGTCCTTGAAACCCGTGTGGTAGTCCCGGTAGTACTTGATGTGCCAGAAGAAAAACGTAAAAAGGGCCGATAAAATGATAAACGTCAACCAGACCATGAGATAAAGGTTGAGGCCGAACAGACCATGAACGAATAAAAACGCCAGATTGAGCGCCACGAAAATAACGATGGCCTGCACCAATTTCTTTTTTACGGTGAGCCGTTGCGCCTCCAGCTTCTCCAGGTCCGGCAGCAAATCGGATTGGTAAAAGGATTCCAGTGATTGCATGGTTGCTCCTTTTCGCGGTTAAAGATCGAGGAGTTGACCCACATCCACGTTCTTGCGCTCCTGGGCCTCGATTTCAAAAAACACCTTCTGCTGATAGCCCATCAAACGGGCGACAATGTTGCTGGGAAACATTTCCAGGGCGTTGTTGTAATCCTTGACCGAAGCGTTGTAGGCCCTGCGTGCCGCGGAAATCTGCTCCTCCACTTCGTTTAAAGAAGCCTGCAGGTTGGTGAAGTTCTCGCTGGCCTTCAGATCCGGATAGTTTTCCGCAGCCACCATGATTTTACCGATGGCACTGGACACTTCCCGGTCCAGGGCCACGGCATCCGCATCGCTCATCTGGCCGGATATGGACTTTGCGCGCATCTCGGTCACCCGGGTGAGCACATCGACTTCATGCTGCATGTAGCGATTGACCATCTTGGTCAGGTTCGGAATCAGGTCGAAACGCTTTTTCAGCAGCACATCGATGCTGGAAAAGGCGGTGGCCACCTGGTTTTTCTTACCCACCAGGTTGTTGTAAAGCAGGATAAAAAGAAGAACGATAGCGCCAATGACAATCAGAGTAACGACCATGGTGACTCCCTATCCGATTTTTAGTTACAGACATCCAACCTGCACATCTTTTTGATGTCGGCTGCATGAATACGATCGCACAGGCTGCAGTCCTTGTTTTTCATGGCCAGTTGGTAGTAGCACCAGCCGTGTACCCCGTCGGCCTTGGGCCAGTATTTGAGGATATTCTCGCACAGCTCGGGCTGGTTATGCTGTTCCACGGCTTCCTGGTAACACCAGGGGCCGCGGGGGTGGTCCTTGCATTCCAAATAGATGTGGTCGTCTTCCGCAAAGGTAACCATCGCCATCAAACAAAACGCACTTAATGCGCATAAGAACAAAATTTTTTGCATTTCCATAGCTTTTGCCTTTGTTTTTATTGAAAGCCTTCTCCTGGTACCAGTCATTGATCTGCTGGTTCATCACTCAAATTAAGCGACCACTCAAAACTCTCCGTAAGCATTCCCTTGCGAAATCCTTTTTTGTTTGGTTCCGAATATTCATGATCAATTGGATTCTCGATACAAGCTTTTCCAGAAGCGGACATACCTGAGCTTTGTCTGGCCCGCCAGACCGGATCCATGGGCAGGCCTTCGCGAGCCTTACCGCCGCTGCTGAAGGTCAGCTGCATCACGGCGTCCTTAGTCTCATTACTGTTTTTGGGAATGGTTTCATAGCCGTTTTGGGTACGGCGGCGGCTGTAGCCGCTGCCGTGCTGATCGACCATCATGTCGACATCCAGTTGGGGGACGCGAACCCATTGTATCTTGCCGCTGTCGGGATCGTAGTAGATGTCCGCCCGGATGCGGCCCTGTTCGATACGCTGACGGCTTTCCTCGGACAGCCCCCTGGCCGACCAGTGTTCGCCATAATTGATATCCCACTGGTTGCTGATGCCGCCGCTGTCCGTGCGTTCGCCCCGGCTGCGGGAACGTTTCGACCCGCCCGCGTTGGCGATGCGGCAGTGTTTGACCCGGTAGCGCACTTTCATCAGGCCGGTTTTTTTGTCGATCCGGGCCTGGGGCGTCTTGATGATATTTTCCATAAATCCGCGCACCATCTTGACCTGGTCGGGATCCGTGTCTTTAACCCTGCTTTCCATCAGGTCCAGGGATTCACTTTGTTCGGGCGCGATGCGTTCGCTGAGGTCCAGTTCCAGACGTAGCGTTATTGAACGATTGCTTTCAGTATGACGGGACTGGGTTTCGGTGACATAGGCGCTGATGCGGGATGTGGATTCAAGTTGCTCGCGCTCTTCGAATGACCGGGTGAGGGCCAGGGTGCCGCTGCAGCAGCGGGCGGTGGGCTGGGGGGCAATGGCCAGAGGTTCAATAATCTCCAGGTCGTCGTCAGAACATCCGGCCACAACATGGAGCCGGGAAAAATTCTGGTCGTCCCGGTTCAGGCAAAAAAGGCGTTCGTCTCTGTCGCTCCAATCTTCATATGCTTTGCGTCCGTCGCGGTAGTGAATGATGGCCTGAACGCTGACCTTGTCCGCATGCTTTTGAAACGGTGCCAGATCGAAGCTCACCGCCGGCGCGTCCACGCCTTGCAGTGAATTGGCGATTTCAAAATAGGCGCTCTGGTAGCCATCCAGGTCCACCAAACCGGTGGCAATGCCATTTTGGTCAAGGGTCAGTTTTTGAAACCCGTGGTCGGCGATAAGAAAAAGAGGGTCAAAACCGCCATGCTCGCCAAGGGTATCGGGCATTTTCCCGTCTTCGGGTTCCACATCCAGGGTCGCCAGGCTGAAGGCCTTCCAGACGTCATCCAGATCGGCCACCGCATTTTCGATGGACGCTATGGCAGAATCGCCATCCGCCCGGTTTTCCCAGATCAGCCGAATCACCGAATCGGTGTGCGGATTGATTTTGGTCAGATAGTAGGGGAACAGATAGAGGCCATATACGGCCTTTTCCTCATCGGTGTCCAGCGGCCAGATGCGGCCGGCCTCCTCTTCGAAAGCGTCTTCGATATAGTCCTGTTCGGTGTTCCATGTCTTGTCGATAAAATCTTCGGCCCAGACAGCGGTGCTTTCCATCAGCCAGGCCGGGGAAAACCAGTTGAAGGCGGCCTGAAAGGCATGAAACATCTCATGGGCCAGGGTGGCGCCCATAAGCCGGGGGGTCTCACACTCGCTGGTGGAAATGAAGATGGTCGGCACGGCCCCCGATGCGGTACACATTCCAAGACTAGACTGTACCGAACCGTCTTCATCCTCATCAATTAATTCTTTAACAAGAAAGATTTTGAGTTTGTTGTCGCCCTTATCAATCGTCTTGCGGCCCAGGAGGCGTTCAAAGCGCTCGTACATTTTGGTTTTGGCGACCATGCGTTTGGCCAAAGCCACCTCGTCCTCCATGCCCGGTTCACCCCAGATCACCAGGGTATACCCGGTATCCGTGTGGTAAATGTCTCTTAGGGGCCTCGCGTCGGCCCATGCGGTTGAGATCAGGCGAAACCCTTTGTGGGTTTTTTGGCCGCCGTTTCCGGGGAAAAATCTGGAATGCCAGATGCTGTCGGGATTCTCCGGGGACAACAGGTAGGGCATGATTTCCCTGCGGGTGGCCTCGTCCAGGCGATCCAGGTTTTTTTGAACTTCTATCAGGGTTGGCGTGGCGCTGGCCGGTGCGCGTTCGGGCCGATAGGATTCGGGCACGCCGCCGGGCCTGAACAGCCGTAAAATACGATAACGCGCGGCCTGGTTGATGTCGATGCGGCCGCACTTCAGGTCGTAGGCCAGTTGGCGGGCCGAGGGAAGCTTGCGGAACTGGATGCTACGCTGGATCACTGGGCCACCCAGCACACTGGCTGTCAAATTCAGGGGCCGGCCCGGTGCCGGGGTGTCTGCGGGCACCAGGGTCACTCGCCTGAAATCCGTGGACCATTGGGGGGCCCAGGCGGTTTCCTCCGGTGTGATTGTGAAATTGAAAAAGGCCGGGTCCACCGGCTGGGAGAAGTGAATCACAAGGGGCCGGTCTGCTTCCAGCAATCCATTTTTTTTGATATTCGGCGCGAACATGGCCAGGCGGTGGTCGGCCACCGGTGTATGGATTGGCAGCCCTACGGCTTTTTCCGGGGCGGTTCTTGCCTGGGAGCCGTTACCCATTGCACCTTTTAAAGCCTGCTGTTCCTGGAGGGGCTGGGTTTCGGTCGCTTTTTCCCCGTCGTTGGCCTGGGGCATTTGAACCAGGGCGATGGTAACAAGGGTGCGCCCGTCTTTGGCCTCTGCTTTCAGGGTAAACTGTCCGCTCTGCCTTTTCAGGATAAAGGCGCTACGTTTGCCAATGGATAAAATCCGACCTTTCGGCCACCCCCTGGCCTGCATGGCGTTGTTGTAAAATTCAGCTGTTTCCGCTGGCGGAAGATCCACTTCCAGTTCGACCTGATGGAGGCTCTCGAAGTGCTTTTCCTTTATAATTCTTGCACCTTCTATCAGGGGAAGGTCACTGCCGATGACGGATGCACCTAAAGACACCTCCGTCTGTGCCATCCAAACAATAACCATGCCTATGGATACCGCTAAAAATAGCGCGATCGATCTTTTTTGGAAAAAGGTCATCAGGCCCTATCCCTTTCGCTGGTTGATTATGGTCACATTGATCATAGATGGATCTCCCTGCCCCTTACCCTTGAACACCAACTGCCGTTTGGCCTTTTTGAAAATGAGCGCGCCTTTGTTGCCCTGAACCATTGCCATACCCGGCTCCCAAACTTTGACCGACATGGCGTTTTTATAAAAATCAACGATATCCTGGGGTGTGGCCTCCGCCAGCAATCGGGCCTGGACGCAAGCCCCGGCCGAGCTTCCTTTTCAATACCCAGGCGTCTTTGTATAACAGTACCTCGCCGTTTAAAATGGCGTCGGTTGGAATGGCGGGCTTGACTGCTTGGGCGACTGAGGCGGAACTTTATTTTGGTTTCACCGTCGTTTTTGGTTTTTTTTTGCTGACGTAGCCTTTGGATTCGGCTTCATGGTGGCTGTGGGTACATATTTCTGTTTCGGCTTCTTTTTAACCGATGCCTCTTTAGCTGGCGATATCCCTGAAACCTGCTCAAAGTAAAATTGCACGACCCCTTTTTTGACGTAGACCTCGGATGTTGTTGACGTTCTCTTTACCAAACGGCTTGGAACCATGATCCGGCACCATCTTTTTGTAGGCTTCAAATGGATTCGACATCAGGCTCCTGAAGATGGTGCTGGAAAACTCCTGAAAAATTTTCCCGGAAGGATCGATCACGCGGGTTTTATTCTCAATGCGGTCCACTAGGATAAACAGCAGCTTCCTGTCTTCTTTCACATTCATCCGGTAACATTGATTCGACAGAAAAAACTTGCCGGTTTCGGTTTTACCGTCCCTCGTTATGATCAGGTCCGCGAAAAAGGAAGCCGCCAGGGTCGGCAAAGACGAAAAAAGGAAAACCAATAGAAAGACAACTGTCCGCATTTTCAATTTCTCCTGGATTTGGCTCTCACACATAGAACGCCTACGATGAAAAAGACGGCCCCGGCCAATAGAAAAATAATCGAACGCCACGTAATGCCGGACTCGAGAACGCCATATTGCGGATCCTGGGGTTTGTAGTGGACCGTCACCGTTTTGCCGACCGGATATTTGTTCACAACTTTCCGGGCCCATTTCTCGCTTCCGCCGGTATCGCCCGTACCGAATGCGATTCGTGAGCTGGTATATTGGCGTCCATCGACTTGATACTGAAAGTTTACCTTTGGAGTGTAGGTCGTTCGATTGCGGTGATTCGAATCTCGGGTGGTCCGTTTGCTCACACCGGAGGAGGTGATGGTTCCCTGGGTGCTGGGCCAATTGCCGCTCTCCCGGGAGCCTTTAATTTCATACACGCCCCAGGCCATCAGAACAATGCCTGCCGCGAACATGCCCAGTATCAAAAAAATCAGGCCCCTGTCGGCCTTGCCATTGGCATCAAGCGATACTGTCGGTTTGAGCCTTGATCCGATGGAAAATCCCTTTTCCTGTTTCGGCGGGGACGGTGGCGGTATCTTCATTGGCTGCAACGCCTTTTTTTGTGTTGACGGCTGTTGGCGATGAACAGCTGCTCATCGCATCGTTCGTGTCACTGAACCGCATCGGTTGACACCTGCGTATGGTCAACCGAAATGTCGATATCCCCGGGGCACAGCGTCCGTCACCACATGGCATCATTGACGGTATCCCGATCACTCGGTCAAAGGAAACGCCGCCGTGATGGTTTCACGCGAACCGCCGACCACCGTAACGTTCTCGAACCTGCGTTTTTGATCGCCGCCGTAAGTAACGAGCACCGAATACGTTCCTTCCGGCAAGTTGACGACGCGGGTACCGTTTTTGGGCCAATTGCTCCAGTTCTTGAACACCGCCTTGCCGCCCGCGTCCTTGATTTCGATGGGTTTCGCAATCGGCTTGCCTTCGAAAGTTACCGTGATGGTCAATTCGCCGGCCAGAAATTCAGCGGTTTTTTCGACGGAACCACCTGCCGGGATTTCCACGTCCTCCATGACAACTTTGGGCTTACCGGCAATTTGGCCGGCCCACACCTCGACACGATAGACGCCGGGCAGCATCCGCCTGTTCAGTTTCCCCGTGGAAGGAGCGGTCATCTCGTTGTGAAAGTGTTTTTTCTCCCCTTGGCGATAGTAGAAAATGTTCCCTCTGAACGGTTTGCCGTTGAGCAGGGTAGTGATCACCAGGTTGCCGTCGGAAAAATCGGCCGTGCGTTCCAGCGTCTCACCAGCCACAATGACAATGTCTTTCAGGTGCACTACCGGCGCCTGGCCGCCGCTGACACCCGTGTCCTTGAGCTCGGCTTGATACGTGCCGGGAGTCAGCCGAATCTCAACCGTTCCGGTTTCCCCGGAGGTACTGGCCGGCGACCATTTTTTGCCGCTTTCCTGGTGGGTGAGGGTGACAAAGGTATGAAACGGTTTGCCGTTCTTGGTAGCGGACACCTTGAAAATCCCGTAGGGCGGGGTGGACTTTTCCACCACCTCCCGGGCCGCGGCCAGAAATTCTCCCGCATTGCCGGCGGTATAGTAACGTCCGTCCCCGGCATTGGCCATGCATTCCAACTGTTCCCGCTCCTCCTCGGTGACATCGAAGCCGATGACGTGCATGACAAACTTGATTCCGGCCGCCTTCAAGTCTTTCACCAGGCCGCAGGGCTCCGGGTCGCAGGTTTCCTTGCCGTCGGACACCAGGATGATGGTGGTCTCGTCCTCCTGGTTTTTCAGTCGTTCGGCCGTCAGGCGCACCGACCGAATGATGGGGGTTTTTCCCTTGGGGCTCAGGGCCTGGATTTTGGCGATCATCTTCTCTTTATCCATCCGTCCCAGGGGAATCAGTTCCTCAACATCGTCGCAGTCGCCCTTGCGCCGGTGACCATAGGCCACAAGTCCGACCGTGGAATCATCCGGCAGTTCCTTCACCAGGCCGGTGAGGACTTCCTTGGCAATGGCAATCTTGGCCGTGCCCTCCACCTGCCCCCACATGGACCCCGAAGCGTCCAGAATGAACACGATGTTGCCGGAGGCGGCCGGTGACGATTTCTCCTTCTGCGTTTGGTCGGCGGGGCTGTCCGCACCCTTGGCTCCCGGGCCGGATTTGGCGTATCCCGCCGGAATGGTGAAAAGCGCGTCATCCTGGGGCCCTTCCTCGATGTTCCTCAGGGCCATGGTCGCGTTGCCGTTGGCCGCGTAGGACACCGTCTTGACGGCGAAGGCCAGGGCCTGGGATGTCCATACCCGGTAGGCGACGGCATCCTTGCCGGCTTCGCGGTACTCGACGACATCGCAGGGATAGCTTTCCACCGTCTCCGTACCCGCCTTTGTGCCGGTCATATCCTTGCGCATGAATTCCCATCCCACGACGGGATTCATCACCATGGTCTTCACCGGATCGGACGCTTCCACATACTGGCGCATCTGGTCCATGATCCCCCAGGTAACGCCGGTTTTCCGATTGTAGATGGTGGGAAAGGGTGGCACCGTCATGGGGCCGACTGTCTTTTGGAGCCGTATGAAGTCGTCTTTGACCTTCAGGTCGTAAACAAAATTTGCCTGGGGGGAGGTGATGGTCAGTTCGGCGGTAAATTGGGCGGCCTGGCAGGGGAGAACGAATGCCAGAAGGAGGGTAACGACTTTCCAAACAGGGGTAGCGGATCGGATGCGCATCATTTTCTCCTTTTCACGAAATCGATGGTATCGCATGAGCAGACACGGATCGCTCAGATCGCAGCGTTTTCGAATGTGGAAAAATCAATCGAACTGTTTGCGGGTTGGGTGAATGCAACCACCTCCTTTACCCGGCGGTCAGCAGGGAAGTTCGGCATGAATCGGGGCAGGATGCCGGCCGCAGACGATATTACATGGGAGTAAGTACTTAAAATATAGAAAAGCTTATGAGATATGTCCAGAAAAATATGGTTGGCTGGAAGAGCGCTTCTCTGAATGCACTAATTCAAAAAATCCACCGCGGCGACCTCATTTCCCAGCTCAAGTCGACTGACTACCGGCGGTGTGCTGGCGATCACCTGGCCTGCCCGGATGACGTAAAGCCGCGCCGGACGCAGGCGGATGGCCTCATGGACATCTTTGACCTGGAGCACTACCATATCGGCCCGGCAGCCCGGCGCCAGACCGTAGCCGTCCAGCCCCATGGCTTTGGCGCCGTTGACGGTCACTGCGTCGAAGATCTGCCGGATCTGTTTTGTGCCTGTCATCTGGGCCACGTGCAGGCCCATGTGGGCCACTTCCAGCATGTCATGGGAGCCGAAGCTGTACCAGGGGTCCATGACGCAGTCGTGGCCGAAGGCGACATTGACACCCGCCTCCAGAAGCTCTTTCACCCGGGTCATGCCGCGCCGTTTGGGGTAAGTGTCGTGGCGGCCCTGCAGGGTGATGTTGATCAGCGGGTTGGCCACCGCATGCATCCGGGCTTCGGCCATGAGCGGCAGCAGTTTGGAAACGTAGTAGTTGTCCATGGAGTGCATGCTGGTCAGGTGAGAGCCGGTCACCCGGCCGTGCAGCCCCAGCCGCTGGGTCTGAAACGTGAGTGTTTCGATGTGCCGGGACCAGGGATCGTCGCTCTCGTCGCAGTGCATATCCACCATCAACCCGCGCTGGGCGGCCAGTTCGCACAGCAGCCGGATCGATTCGGCGCCCTGGTCCATGGTGCGCTCGAAATGAGGAATGCCGCCCACCACGTCCACGCCCATATCCAGGGCTCGTTTGAGATTTTCCATGGCTCCCGGACTGCGTAGCACCCCGTCCTGGGGAAAGGCCACCAGTTGCAGGTCGATATAGGGTTTGAACGTCTCGCGCACCTCCAGCAGGGCTTGGACGGCCAGCAGGCGCTCGTCGCAGACGTCCACGTGGCTGCGGATCGCCAAGGTGCCCCGGGCGATGGCCCATTGGCACAGCTTTTCGGCGCGCTTGCGGATGGCGTCAACGGTAAGCTTCGGTTTGAGTTCTCCCCACAGGGCGATTCCTTCCAGGAGGGTTCCGCTTTCGTTGACCCGTGGCAAACCGTAGCTCAACGTGGCGTCCATGTGAAAATGGCTGTCCACGAAGGGCGGGCAGACCAGATGGCCGGCGGCGTCGATGATATCGGTTGCCTCGGCATCGATGTTTTTCTCTTCCACGGCCGCGATGCGCCCGTTCTTCACGGCCAGGGTCATTTCCTTGCGCCCGTCGGGCAGGTTGACGCTTTTCACGATCAGGTCGAACATCAGCGTTCCTCCTTTCTGAAAGGGGTCAGCAGGGCGGCCGGCGCCTTGGCATTGCGCGAGACCAGGGCCATGCCCACGATGGTCAAAACGAAGGGCATCATCAGAAAAACCTGGTAGGGCAGGTTGAAGGCGCTGGCCTGCAAGCGCAGCTGAAGGGCGTCGATAAAGGCGAACAGCAGGGCGCCGGCGGCGCTTTTCCACGGGTTCCACTGGCCGAAGACAACCAGGGCGATGCACACCCAGCCGCGCCCCGAAATCACCCCGAAAGTGTAAGCGTTGTACTGGGCCATGGAGAGAAAGGCCCCGGCGATGCCCATTAGAGCTCCGGAGAGCATCAGGGCCTGGTAGCGGACACGGATCACGCTCACCCCGGCGGTGAAGGCGGCGTGGGGATTTTCGCCCACCGTACGCAGGTTCAACCCCCAGGGGGTGGCGCGCAGGACCCAGGCGACCACCGGCACCAGGATAAAGGCCAGGTAGACCAGGGAAAAATGGTCGAACAGCACCGGCCCGATCACGGGAATGGCGGACAGCCCCGGAATGGGCAGCGGCTTAAAGGCCGTAATCTTGGGAATCGAAGACGGCTGACCGAAGATCAGGCGGTAGAAGTAAAAAGAGAGTCCCGAGCAGAGCAGGGTCACGCCGATGCCCGACACATGCTGGCTGAGCCCCAGGCTGACGGTGAGAAAACCCATGAGCAGGCCGGCCAGCACGCCCGTGGCCATGGCCGCGGCAACGCCCAACCAGAGGCTGCCCGAGAAATAGGCCGTGGAGAAGCCGGTCATGGCGGCCAGCATCATGATGCCCTCGATGCCCAGATTGAGAATGCCGGCACGTTCGGCGAAAAGCTCGCCCAGGGTGGCGAAGATCAGCGGTGTGGCGATACGGATCAGGGCCGCGAAAAAACCCACCTGGAAAAGCTGGCCAAGAAGTTCATGCATGGGAAAAACGCCTTATGCGGATACGGTAACGAGTAAAGAGAAGGGCCACCAGCATGGCAATCAGGGCCGTACCCTGGATGACGTCGGCCAGGAATACCGGCACGCCGGTGGCCCGCGACATGGCTTCGGCGCCGGTGATGATCACGGCGAAGAAAAAGGCCGCCGGAACGACCCCCAGAGGATTGAGCCGGGCCAGCATGGCGATGACGATGCCTGTGTAGCCGTAGCCTGGAGAGAGGCCGGCCATGACCTGGAAATGCAGCCCGGCGACTTCTCCCACACCGGCCAGTCCGGCCAGCGCCCCGGACACGGCCGCTGTAATCAGGATCACCCCGTTCACGCTGAAACCGGCATAGCGGGCCGCCACGGGGTTCTCGCCCACCGCCTGGATGGCGAATCCCACGGTGGTTCGGCGCATGAGCAGCCAGGTGCCGACGGAAGCGATGGCGGCCAGAAGCACCCCCAGGTGCATGCGGGTGGCGTGCAGCAGGATCGGAAACTCGGCATCCATACGGATGTCCGGTGAATCGGGGTAGCCGCTCAAGGGGTCCTTCCACGGGCCGTCCAAAAGGGCCATCATGCCGTAGAAAATGATGAAGTTGAGCAGCAGTGAGGTAACGACGTCGTCCACCTTGAAGCGCGTTTTGAGCACGGCCGGAATCATGGCCCACAAGGCGCCGGCAACAATGCCGGCCAGGATCATTCCCGGGCACAGGCTCCAGGCCGGCAGGCTTTCCCGGGCGCCCACGAAGGCGCCGGCCATGGCGCCGGCCAGAAGCTGCCCCTCGGCGCCGATGTTCCAGAAGCGCGCCTTAAAGGCCACGGCCACGGCCAGCCCGGTGAAAATCAGGGGCGTGGCCTTGACCGCCGTTTCCACCAGATTGAAACGGGTGGAAAGAGCGCTGAGAAAAAGCTTCTCGTAGGCCGTAAACACATTGGCGCCGGCCAGCAGGATCAACCCGCTGCACAGAATCAGGGTGGCCGCCACGGCCAGCATCGGCAGGGTGACATTGAGCCAAAGGGGAGTCTGCTCGCGGCTTTCGATGCGCAGGCCGATCATGCTGCCTCCCGCACGCCGGCCATCAGCAGCCCCACCCGCTCGACACTGGCCTTGTCAATGGGCAGGATGTCCATGATCCTTCCCTCGAACATCACGGCGATGCGGTCGCTGAGCAAAAAGAGTTCTTCCAGATCCTCGCTGATCACCAGCACCCCGCTGCCTTGCTGCCTCAGGGCCAGAAACTGTTCGTGGACGAATCCGGCTGCCGAGACATCCAGGCCGCGGGTGGGCTGGGCCGCCAGCAAAACGCGCGGGTTCCAGGCCAGTTCTCGGACCAGGAGCACCTTTTGCAGGTTGCCGCCCGACAGGGTTCCGGTGCGCACACCGCTGCCCGCCGCCTTGATCCCGAACTGGGCGATGCGGTTTCTCGCAAATTGGCGGATGGCCCCCCGTTTGAGAAAACCGAAGCGGCTGAAACGCTGTTCGCGAATTCTCGGCAAAACAATATTGGCGGCCAGCGGCAGGCTCGTGATCAGTCCGGTGCCCATACGGTCTTCGGGAATGCGCCCTATGCCCATGCCCTGCATGGTCCGGGCGGACGTCGGAGCCACAACGCTTCCGGCCACCATCACCCGGCCGCCGTTAGGGTCCAGGACGCCGGCCACCACATCGGCCAGTTCCCGCTGGCCGTTGCCCGAAACGCCGGCCACGCCGACGATTTCTCCGGCATGGACCGTCAGCGACACCTTTTTGAGCCCCTGGCGGGTGCCGTTGGTCGTGCTGATGGAATCCAGCGTCAGCAGCGCATCGCCGCGCTCCACCGGCGTTTTCTGCGGCGGGCGTACCGTTCGGCCGCACATCAGCTCGGCCAGTTGGCGCTTGCTGGTGTGCGCGTCGTTGTTCACCGTGGCCACCACCTTTCCCTGGCGCAGGATCACCACCCGGGTGGTGATGGCACGCACCTCATGCAGCTTGTGGCTGATAAAAATAACGCCCATGCCGGTTTGAGCCATGGCGGAAAGGGCCTTAAACAGGCCCTCGGCCTCCTGGGGCGTGAGGGCTGCCGTCGGTTCGTCCAGAATCAGAATGCGCGCCCCGCGCACCAGGGCCTTGATGATTTCCAGGCGCTGCTGCTGTCCCACGGTCAAATCCCCGGCCAGAACCCGGGGATCGAGATCGAGGCCGTAGCGCGAACGGATCTCTTCCATTCGCTTGAGAATCCGGCCGTGATCGAGCCTCCATCCGCCGCCGGTCTGACCCACCATGAGGTTTTCCAGCACGGTGTGCGAGGGGACCAGGTGGTAATGCTGGTGCACCATGCCCACCCCCAGGGCCAGGGCATCGGCCGAACTGCGGATGTCCGCCGGCTTGCCGTCGATACAAATGCTGCCGGCATCGGCGTCGTAGGCCCCGAACAGGATGTTCATCAACGTGGTCTTGCCGGCGCCGTTTTCCCCCAGCAGCCCGACGATCTCGCCGGCGGCCAGGGTCAGATCGATGCCGTCATTGGCCGTGACGGAGCCGAACCGTTTGGTGATGCCGCGCATTTCCAATAGCGGCGGTTGGTCGTGCATGGGGCTTCCCATTTCGTTTCTATTACTGGTACTCACCGGTAGAGGCGCGGAGAACGCAGAGGCCATACAAAAAGGATGATCTAATGGGAAAAAGTCGCAACTTTTATCCTTCCGTCATTCCGGCGCAGGCCGGAATCCAGTCATTTCAATCATTTCTGGATACCGGGTCAAGCCCGGTATGACGAGCCAGACCCTTATTACGAATCCATCAAGGATGGTTTTCTCTGCGACCTCTGCGTCTCTGCGGTTAAAAAAAAGATACCGTTTCTGAATGGTAACTAGTCGGACTTGGGTATGGATTCATCTATATCCACCCGGAACGTACCGTCCAGAATCTCCTTTTTCCGCTTTTCCACCAGTTCCTTGACCTCGGCCGGCAGCTTGGCCTCGAACTTGTGGTAGGGCGCCAGGTAGGAACCGCCCTTGGACATGTAGGAAAACCCGCCGAAATCCTGGGCCGTGTAGACGCCGGCCTTGACCAGGCTGATGGCCTGTTTGATCGTGGGCCACATGTCCCACACCGGCCCGGTGATGACCGTGTCCGGCCCCAGGCTGGACTGGTCGGACATGTTGGAGATGGCCAGGACACCCTTTTCGGCCGCGGCCTCGATCACGCCGAAGCGCTCGGCGTAGATCACGTCCACACCGGCCTCGATCTGGGCCAGGGCGGCTTCCTTGGCCTTGGGCGGGTCGAAGAAGGAGCCGATGAAGGAGAATTTGCACTTCACGTCCTTGTTGACTTCCTTGGCTCCGGCGTAGAAGGCGTTTGAGAGGCGGTTGACCTCGGGAATGGGCATGGCGGCCACCACGCCGATGATGTTGGATTGGGTCATCTTGCCGGCGATCATGCCGGACAGGTAGGCCGGTTCGTGAATCCAGTTGTCGAACACGCCGAAGTTGGGTTCGGCCGGCCCGATGCCCGAGCCGAAAACGAAGGCCACGTCCGGATAGTCGCGGGCCACCCGGCGGGCGATGCGCTCTGCGCCGAAGGCGTCGCCGGTAATCAGTTGATAGTCCTTTTCGGCGTATTCCCGCATCACGCGGGCGAAATCGGCCGATTTCACGCTTTCCGAATAGTCGTAAACGATGCCCAGCTCTTTCTTGGCTTTGACCAGGGCCACGTGGATCTGGTTAACCCAGGGTTCCTCGATGGGGGTTTCGAACACGGCCGCCACTTTCAGCGGCTCGGCCGCCGCGGCCGCCGGCATGAACCCAACCACCATCGCCACAACCAGAAACAGCGCAGACATTCCGAAACCGTTTACCACCCCTTTGAATCGCTTCATTCCTCTTCCTTTCTTGTTCGTTTTGGGATTGAACCGTGTTGACACGCATCATGATGCGTCTCTTCAGACCGTAGGTAGTGCCCATCCACAAATAGCCAATTTGTCCGATATCTTTGTTGCGCGAAAAATTTTTTCCTCGAAATATCAACATATGTCTGCGGTAAAATTTTTCGTGCGCCTCGATCTCGAACAAATTTTCCTATTTCTGGCCGGGCACTAGGTAACCTTTGCAATCGTGTTGCCAGGGTATCGAAGAAGCCCTGAATTGTCGTTAAGCGCCTGGGATTAAATCAGTTTTGAATGATTCGGATCGGTCGCGGCGGTAAAAACGCAAAAACGTCGGAACAGATCTTTCGGTTTTGTCGGTCTATACAACAATTTTGTTTGAAATTGGAGTGAAAAAATCGGGTAGGCCGTGTCCATCCAGAACCAGATAATCGCGCTTGTCCATTGTCTGGTTCCCATGCGAACTGGCGCTCCCACACGGAGCATGGGAGCGAGGTGTGGGTTGCTGAAGTTTCATAGGAAACCGTACAGGTATATTTGGAAATGGGTAGATGACGCTGAAGTTTCTTGCTATCCTCGATTTCCAAATGGATGAAGCATGACAGTCTCGTAAAAAGTCCCAGGCTCGTCATGCCGGGCTTGATCCGGCATCCAGAAGGCATTGAAATGACTCGATTCCGGCATACGCCGGAATGACGCCGACTTGGAACTTCCGACTTTTTACGAAACCATCGAGCATGCAGGGTAACACAAACACCTCCCTTTTACGAAACCACCATCGTATGAATCCATCTTCAAAAAGCCGCCTAACCGAAAAGCAGTTGGAAAACTACCCCGGCAACAGTCTGTTCGACCGCATCGCCAGGGCAGTTTGCCGGGCCGGCACACTGCCGGCCAAGGAGTTGTATGAGGCGTGGGAGGTCGCCCGGCGGGTGAGAAGGAAATTCCGCGGCGGACGGATAGTGGATCTGGCCTGCGGCCACGGCCTGCTGGCGCATATCCTGCTCCTGCTTGACAACACCTCCCCCGAGGCCTTTGCCGTGGATGCCGACATTCCTAAAAATGTCCCGCACCTATCGGCAGAATTGTGCAAAACCTGGCCGCGCTTGAACCATCGCATCCATTACCAGGAACAGGATATCACATCCGTCCCGCTGCTTTCTACCGACCTGGTGGTTTCGGTGCACGCCTGCGGAGCGTTGACCGATCTTGTTTTGGAGCGGGCGGTTTCGGCTCGTGCCCGCGTGGCTGTTCTGCCCTGCTGCCACGATCTGGAGCGATGCGATACCGGCGGCCTCGAAGGATGGATGGAGGGTCCCTTGGCCATCGACGCCACTCGTGCGGCGCGATTGCGAAACGCCAACTACAAGGTGTTTACCCGGATGATCCCCGAATCCATCACGCCGAAAAATCGGCTGCTCATGGGGCAGCCAAATATCAGATAGCAACTTTTGAGCGGTTTCCCGTTGACATCACGCCAGGAGCCCTGTTTTCTAATAAATGTTCGACTGATCAAAAGGTTATAGAGGTTTAACAATGGATCAATGAAAGCCAGCTATAGATGATGAGAAGCAACCCTTCAGAGTTTCCAATGCAAGACCTTCGTCAGGAGACCTTCAAAGGAATTGTGATCGGCATCCGCGGCATCAATAGTCAATTCCCGCAAGACACAAATACTTCATTTCCACATACTCGTCCATTCCGTAACGCGATCCCTCACGTCCGATGCCCGACTGCTTGACACCGCCGAAAGGCGCCACTTCAGTGGAAATCAGGCCGGTGTTGATGCCCACCATGCCGTACTCCAGGGATTCGGCCACCCGGAAGATGCGCCCCACGTCCCGGGCGTAAAAGTAGGCCGCCAGGCCGTATTGGGTGTCGTTGGCCATTCGGACCACGTCCTTTTCGTCTTCGAAACGGATCAGTGGCGCCACCGGCCCGAAGGTCTCGTCCACGGCCACGCTCATGTCGGCGGTCACGTTGGCCAGGACGGTGGGCTGGAAAAAGGTGCCGCCCAAGGCGTGGGGCTTGCCGCCGCTGAGCAGGCTCGCCCCGCGGGACAGGGCGTCGTCGATGTGGTGGGCGACTTTTTCCAGGGCCACCCGGTCGATGAGGGGACCCTGCTGCACACCGGCCTCCAGGCCGCTGCCCACCTTCAGCTTTTCGACTTCAGCCACCAGCCGATTCGAGAATTCATCGTAGACGCCCGACTGGACGAAAAGCCGGTTGGCGCAGACGCAGGTCTGGCCGGAATTGCGGTATTTGGAGATCATGGCTCCCTGCACGGCCTTATCCAGGTCGGCATCATCGAAAACGATGAACGGCGCGTTGCCGCCCAGTTCCAGGGAGACCTTCTTGACCGTACCGGCACATTCGGCCATGAGCTGGCGCCCCACCTCGGTGGAGCCGGTGAAGCTGAGTTTTCTCACCGTGGAGCTGGATGTGAGTTCCTTGCCGATGACGGCGGCCGATCCGGTGACCACATTGAGGACGCCGGCGGGAATCTCCGCCCGGCGGGCCAGTTCAGCCAGGGCCAGGGCGGTCAACGGCGTCTGACTGGCCGGTTTGACGACCATGGTGCAGCCGGCGGCCAGGGCCGGCGCCGCCTTGCGGGTGATCATGGCCGCCGGGAAATTCCACGGGGTCACGGCCGCGCACACACCCACCGGCTGGCGGATCACCAGGATGCGCTGGTCGCTGGAGGCAGACGGAATGGTGTCTCCGTAAATCCTTTTGGCCTCCTCGGCAAACCACTGAACGAAGGCGGCCCCATAGGCGATTTCTCCTTTGGCTTCGGCCAGGGGTTTGCCTTGTTCAGAGGTGAGAATTACCGCCAGGTCCTCCTGGTGGGCCATCATCAGGTCGTACCACTTCATCAGGCTTGTCGAA
The DNA here is from genome assembly GCF_009688965.1 of Desulfosarcina widdelii. Classification (GTDB taxonomy): domain Bacteria; phylum Desulfobacterota; class Desulfobacteria; order Desulfobacterales; family Desulfosarcinaceae; genus Desulfosarcina; species Desulfosarcina widdelii. The sequence continues at coordinate 4,370,294 of NZ_AP021875.1, forward strand.
CGCTCCTTGGCGGTCCGGCTGCGCCACTGGGCAAAGGCCTTGTCGGCCGCGGCGATGGCCTCACGAGACTCCTCGGCCGACAGGGAGGGTACGCTGCCCACGGTGCTGCCGTCGGCCGGATTGGTTACGGTGATGGTGTCGCCGGATCGGGAATCCACCCATTGTCCATCGATCCAGGCCTGACTTCTCAGCAGTTCGGTATCTTTGATTGAGATCATTTTGGCCTCCGGGTATGTTTTTTATTTCAGAAAGAATCCCTTCTTTTCCAGAAATTCCTTCATATGCGGCCGAATCACCTTGCCCATGAAATCAGCCATCTGGGCTGTCCAGGTTTCGTCCCGCAGATTGCTGTTGCGGTTCAGGTAGTAATAGTTGGTGACGCGGTCGTATTCGTCGAGCATGGCCAAATCGTGCTCTTGCGGATAGCGGTCGTCGAACAGCACCGCCTCGACGGGCAGCCGGGGCTTCGGAGGCGGATCATGGGCCGGGTAACCCAGGCACATGCCGAAGACCGGATAAACTTGGTCCGGAATCTTCAGCAAGTCACACACCGTCTGTGGATCGTTGCGGATGCCGCCGATGAAGACCCCGCCCAAGCCTTCGGATTCGGCGGCCAGCAGGACGTTCTGGGCCAACAGGGCCGTGTCCACCGTGGCGGTGACGAACTGTTCGGCCCAACCCTTTTCCATCGTCGTGTCGTGCAGTCGGCAGGCGCTTTCCAGGCGGTTGAGGTCGGCGCAGAACACCAGGAAGACCGGAGCCTGCTCGACCCACACCTGGGGACCGGCCAGATCGGCAATGGCTTTCCGTTTTTCCCGGTCCCCCACACGGATGACCGTGTAGGCTTGAACGAAATGCGAGGTGGCGGCGCACTGGGCCGCGGCGACGATGGCCTTGAGGGTTTTCTCGTCCACCTCCCGGTCGCTGAACTTGCGGATCGAGCGGTGGGCCTTCATCAGATCAATGGTTGCGTTCATAAGCGGTTGTCTTTCATTTTCGGTTTGCAGCCTTTTAACTGTTCCGGTCAGCCTCCTTTCAACTCCCCGGCTGCGCTACTATCAACGCTGCGCAGATGCAGATCCCGCTGGGGAAAGGGGATCTCGATGCCTTCTTCACGAAACCGCCGGTCGATGTCTCGAATCAGGGCGCTCTGGATAATGCGACGATCATTGAAATCGGCGATCCAGACTCGCAGTTGAAAATCCAGGGAGCTGTCGCCGAAGTTGAGGAACAGCACCATGGGCTTGGGATCTTTAAGCACCCGGTCATTTTCTTCAGCCACCGCCATCAGTACGCGCATGACCGCCTCCACGTCGGAGCCGTAGGCCACACCCACGGGGATGATCAGGCGCATGTTCCGGTCTCCCAACGTCCAGTTGGTTACCTGGCTGGCGATGAGATCACCGTTGGGCACCACAACCTCGGCTTTGTCGAAGGTCTGCACGGTGGTCGCCCGCAGCCCCAGGTTGGTGACCCGCCCCTGCTGGCCGTCACCCAACTGGATCACGTCGCCCACCTTGATGGGCCGTTCGAACAGCAGGATCAGGCCGGAAACGAAATTGTTGACGATGGCCTGCATGCCGAAGCCGATGCCGACACCCAGGGCGCCGCCGATAATGGTGATATTCTTCAGCTCGAAGCCCATGGTCGAAAGGGCGATGAGAAAGCCCACCAGCACCATGGCATAGTGCACCAGGCGGGTGACGGAGATCCGCGCGCCGCTGTCCATCTGTCTGCGGTTGAGCACGTTTTCCATGAGAATGCTCTGAAGGATCCAGGAAGAGACAAAAGCACCGTAAAGGATAATTCCGGCTACCAGGACCAGGCCGATGGTGATCCGCTTGCCGCCCACGGTGAAACCGAAAGCCAGGATATCGTGAATGGCGTCCACCGGAAGAGCATAGAGATTCCAGGCCACCAGCAGATTGGCGGCCACGAAAAAGAGGATCAGCCCGTTGGCGATCCGGATGATCCGGGCAAGGATCGCGTTGGAATTACTGCGCAGAAAAGAGAATCCGCCCATGGGCATCCATTCGGCGCCCAGTTCCAGCAGTGTCCGGGTCAGCCGGATCATGGCCCACCCCATGATCAGCAGCATGGCCGTGCGCAGGGCGCTGTCCATAAGCTGTGCTGAAAATCCACCCAATCCGATCATATCGGCAACCGTGATCGCCGCGAAGGCCAGGGTCACCAACCGCAGCACCCAAACATGCCAGGCTGGTGAAGCGGTGGCCCTGGCTTTACGGGCGCGCCAGCCATAATAGATCGTGCCGGCCACGGTAGTCACCAGAATAAAAAGCCGTACCAGGGCCAGGGGTACGTCCAGAATCGTCAACAACTGGAAAACGACCATCACCGCAACCAGAATATAGACGGCCCGCTTGATCCAGGCCTCTCCCGTGAAATGCGTTAACAGCCGGGCCGTGGCCACACCGGCCACTGCCCGGATCAGCATGCTCCAGAGGGCCGGCGGCGAACCGTAAAGAAAGCTCAGCGTAAAAATGGGAACCAGCAGGGCCACGGAAACGAGCCGTTTGGCCAAAAAACGCCGGCCGACGCGGCCCAGCAGCATCGACCGATGGCGCCGCAGCAGACTCAGGATGACGACGAAAACCAACGCCTGCATCCCGATCACCCACCCCTTTTCGGTGTAAAAATCCACTACCGGCAGCGGCGGGGATCGAATCAATTTTTTCGGTTCGTGGACCAGATCGATCAACTGCCGGAGGTAATCAATGGATACGATGGTCGGCGTGTCGCTGCGAAGATTGTTGCCGCGCCGCTGCGCCACCATGGCATCGATCCGCTCCAACAGGCTGTCGATGCGCGCCTGGATGTCGCCGGCCTGCTGCTGAACGGCCAGCATGGGGCCCAGCTTTTTGGCGATAAGCGACTCCGCCTGGTCGATGTTCATCCTGGCCCGGCGGAAGGCCTCGGCCACACTGTCCAACGCCAGGTCCTGCTGCAGGGCTTCCCGCCACGTTTGCCATTGCGTCTTTTCTTCCATCCATTGCCGACGCCACGCCTCTATCTGCCGGATGGCCGCTGTCTGCTCATCCACGGCTTGCTCCACCGATTCGGCTTCGGCGCGAACATCCCCTTTAAGGATTGCAAGCTGCTGGTAACTTTGCAGCCCCTCGGCATCGACGGCAGCCAGGCGGGTTTCGAAGTCATCGACCCGGGTTCTGGCTTTCTCCAGACGCTGTTTCAGCACGGTCAGCCCGTCTACCGTGTCGATTTTGGTTTTCAGGGAGGTCAGCCGCTGTTCCAGGGAGCCGGCCCGGCGGACCACATCGGCCAGACTGGGCGGGGGGGCCGTTTGTTCTTCTTCGGCCGGCGGAGCCTGGGCTTCGGCGCAAACCGCCGGAAGCGAAAGGCTTAAAAGCAAAAAACCGATGGAAAACCATAAAAACAGCGAACGCAATGGTGCGAAACGGGGGAAAAGCATGGGTTCAATCCTGGTCGTTTAAAACGAAACAGCAACAATGGCTCGAGGGCGTGCCTTCGCAAACCGCAAGGCGTATGTTATACTATTAGGGGTAAACGAATCAATGTCCGCCTCAAAAACGGGAATCGCAGCAGAAGCGATCAGGGCTCCAAAATCGCTTTTACCGCCCGGAGGCTTCCCGCGGCCGTCAATTCGCGGGCCTGTTCGCGGCAGGCGTCGATGGTCAATACGGAGATGCGCCGATGGACGGCGGGCATGAACTGCGGATCGATGCTCAGCCGCCGGATACCGATGCCTAAAAGAAAGGGAATCATGGCCGGGTCGTGGCCCATCTCGCCGCAGATGCTGATCGGCTTGTCATGCTCACCGGCAATTTTCACCACCCGCCGCAAGGCCCGCAGCACCGAGGGGTGTTCGGGGCGGTAGTAGTCGGCCACCCGTTTGTTGCTGCGATCGACCCCCAGCATGTACTGGACAAAGTCGTTGCTGCCAATGGCAAAAAAATCGGCTTCGGCGGCAAACTCGGCCATGGTTTCCACCACTGCCGGCAGTTCCACCATCATCCCGATATCCGGATGGTCATGGTGCTCCAGGCCATCGGCGGCAAGTCGTTCCAGACAATCGGTAACCACCTGCCGTGCCTGCAAAAAATCGTCCAGGGAAGCGATCAAGGGAAACATGATGCCCAAATGCCGGCTACCGGCTGCGGCCCGCAGAATCGCACGGACCTGTTGTTCGAAAATATCGCGGTAGGCCAGGGTAAAACGGATAGACCGCAGTCCCAGCTCCGGGTTGGGCTCCATGGCGGTATCGGTGTAGGCCAGGGTTTTTTCGCCGCCGATATCCAGGGTGCGAAAGACCACCGGCCGGCCTTCCATGGCCTCCACCACCTGACGATACACCAGAAACTGTTCGGTTTCCGACGGAAAGGAGGGCCGTACGAGAAAGGGAAATTCCGTGCGGTAAAGGCCGATGCCCGCCGCCCCCATCTTTTTGGCCAATGGCAGCTCGGCCAGCAGGTTGATGTTGGCCAGCAGCTCGATCCGGGTGCCGTCTTCGGTGGTCGCGGTGCCCGTAGTGACGGGTCCGGGCTGGGCGGCCACTTCCTCTTTGGCCCGGTCGCGCTCCTCGAAACGGGCGACGATTTCCGCCGACGGCTCCACGTATACGTTGCCCACATCGCCGTCCACCAGCACCGGGGTCGTTTCCGGAAGGTGCAGCAGTTCGGGGCACTGGACCACCACCATGGGAATTTTCAGGGACCGGGCGATGATGGACGCATGGGAGGTCACCCCGCCGTTGGCCAGCACGATTCCCGCCACCGATTCGGCCGCCAGCTTCAGCAATTCGGACGGATAAATCTCGCTGGCCACCACCACCTTGCCGCCAATTTCTCCCTGGCCATCCGATGCAGGCATCTCCAGGTTGTTAAGCAGGCGGCCGGACAGATCTTCGATATCATTGACCTTTTCCCGGATGTAAGGATGGGGGCTGTCGGCGAAAAAATCCAGGTAATGGCGGGCCACGTCCCGCACCGCCCGGGTGGCCGATTCGCCCGTTTCGATCCGCTCCTTCATGCGGCCGATAAATTTGGGGTCCTTGAGCATCATGAAATGGGCGGCGAAAATCAGGGCCGCGCTCTCCGGCAGTTTCCTGGCGCAGCGCTGCTGAAGCGCATTGAGCTGCGCACCGGTCGTTTCGACCGCCCGTAGAAAGTCCTTCAGGGTTCCCTTTTCGGCGGCTTCGGTTTCGGCCACCAGACGCCCATGGCTCCGTCCCCAGATGGCCACCTGTGCAAAAGCGAAACCGGCCGAAGCGCTCTGTCCCTTGATAAAGCCCAGGTTGCACATCGGTTTTTCGGGTATGCCGCATACGCGCTGCAGATCCATAAGCAGGCGGGCGTTTTCCAACACCGCCGCCAGTTGGCCGCCGGTGGCTTTCAGGGCCATGATGTCGCTGGTTTGAAAGTAATCCGGCTGGGTGTGCTGGACCACCAGCACGCCTACCTTCACCACTCCTTTTTGAATGGGAACCGCTAGGAAGGATTCGTAGGGCAGTTCGTCTGTTTCGGGAAAATAGCGAAAATTCGGATTTTGGCTGGCGTGTCCTTCGCACACTGGCTGGCGGGTGGCCATTACCGTGCCCACCAGACCCTGGCCGGAGCTCATGCGCACCCGGTCCACCGACTGAGGGTTCAGCCCCACGGTCGCCTTGAGAACCAGCTCGTCGGCCGTCTCGTCGTAGAGGTAAATCGAGCACACCGGCGTTCGCAGATGACCGGAAACCAGGGCAACCGTTCGTTGCAGGAAATTTTCGATATTTTCGCTGCCGGTGACCAATGCGGAAAGATCGCTCAGGTCGCAAAGCATGTTCAACAGATCTTGTCGGTTGCCGGTCATGTCGCTTGTAGGCCTTTCATGGTCGGGGGATCCTGGTCGGGTGCGCAAATAACTCGACCGCATCTAAGCAAACACGGATTATAATGCATCTATTGTACCGGTGCCAGTCCGGGCCTGTCGATTGGGTTTAGCCACCGGCCGGATTACAGGCGACACTACAAAAACGTAGATACAAAATCTGTTTTATAACATTTTTGTCTTTAATTGGCTCTCCTCGCGTGAAGCAATGACGCCGTTGGATCCATAGCGCGTCGCGGCGGCAGACCGGAACTTGTCAAATACACCGGTATGAATAATAACCGGTATGTACCTTGCAAATTAACTCCCCACACGATTTACATTCGGACAAGAAAAAATAAGGCAGCGACCATGACCTCAAGCGGCAACCCCACCGTTGGCGGCCCGTCCCCCGGAGGCCTCTACCACCCGATGTTCGAACACGACGCCTGCGGCGTAGGTATGATTTGCGACCTGCGAAACCGTCGCACCCACGATCTGGTTCGTGACGCCCTGCAGATCCTGGTGAACCTGACCCACCGGGGCGCATGCGGCTGCGACGAAACCACCGGCGATGGGGCCGGCATCCTCTTGCAGATGCCCCATATCTTTCTTGAATCGGCCGCCAGGGAGGCAGGCATTCACCTGCCGGCCGAAGGAAAGTATGCCGCCGGGCTGGTGTTTCTGCCCACCGACAAGGCCAGCCGCGAGGCGGTTGAGTCCATGGTGGCCCAGTCCGTCCAGGACCACGGGCTCACCTTTTTGGGGTGGCGGTCGGTACCCGTCAACCCGGAGGCATGCGGCGATCTGGCCCGGCGGGTGATGCCGGTCATCCGGATGGTCCTGGTGGGCAGAGGCGACGCCGACGGCTTCGAACGCCGGCTTTACCTGGCCCGACGGTCCGCGGAAAACCGGGTCCGCCGCCAGGCATTATCGGCCGATGCTGAACTGTTTCACATCGCCAGCCTGTCTTCGCGCACCCTGGTGTATAAAGGCATGCTGCTGGCGGATCAGATGACCGCTTTCTACCCGGACCTGGCCGATCCGACCATGGCCAGTGCCCTGGCTCTGGTGCATCAGCGATACAGCACCAATACCTTTCCCTCTTGGGACCTTGCCCAGCCTTTCCGCTACCTGTGCCACAACGGCGAAATCAATACCGTGCGGGGCAACGTGAACTGGATGCGGGCCAGGGAGCCTTTGTTTCGTTCCGATGGATTCGGCGGCCACATGGCCGAACTCTTCCCGGTCGCCACCCCGGGGGCCAGCGATTCGGCCATCCTGGACAACGCCCTGGAACTGCTCCTGCACACCGGCCGCCCCCTGGCCCAGTGCATGATGATGCTGATTCCCGAAGCCTGGCAGCACCACGAGACCATGAGTCCGGCCAAAAAAGATTTTTACGCCTATCATGCCTGCCTGATGGAGCCCTGGGACGGCCCGGCGGCCATCGCCTTCACCGACGGACGCCAGGTGGGCGCCGTGCTGGACCGCAACGGCCTGCGCCCCAGCCGCTACACGGTCACCCGCGACGACCGGGTCATCATGGCCTCGGAAACCGGTGTGCTGCCGGTGGACCCGGCCAACGTGGCCTTCAAGGGGCGCCTGGAGCCCGGACGCATGTTCCTGGTGGATCTGGACCAGGGCCGCATCGTCCACGACGACGAAATCAAAGCTGCCATGGCCGCCAGAAAACCCTATGGCCGCTGGTTGAAAGACAACCAGGTGCACCTGTCCGACCTGGCGCCGGCGGACCCGCCTGCGGCTGTCCAAGGGGAAGCGCTGCAGCGCGAACAGCACCGCTTCGGCTACACGGATGAAGACCTCAAAATCGTCCTGGGCCCCATGGCCGCTAAGGGCGTCGAACCCACCGGGTCCATGGGCGACGACATCCCCCTGGCAATTCTTTCCAGCCGACCCCGTTTGCTGTACGACTATTTCCGCCAGTTGTTTGCCCAGGTGACCAACCCGCCTCTGGACGCCATTCGGGAAAAACTGGTCACGGCCCTGTCGGCCACCATCGGACGAGAACACAACCTGTTCGAAGAAACGCCCCTGCACTGCCGCCAGTTGATTCTGGACCACCCCATGCTCACGCCGGCCCAGCTCAGCGCCATCCGTGCCAGCGGCCATGGCGAGCTGCGCGCCGCCGATTTGAACATCTGCTGGCCATTGGACGAAAGCGGCCTCGGGCTGATCCAGGCCCTGGAGTCCCTGTGTCGCTACGCCGTCCGCCAGGTGGAAGCCGGTGCCCGCCTGCTGGTACTGTCCGACCGGGAGATTCCCGAAGGACAGGCCCCCATGCCGGCCCTGCTGGCCACCGCCGCCGTCCACCATCACCTCATCGCCGTCGGCATGCGCGCCCGCTGCGGCCTGATCGTGGAAACCGGCGAAGCCCGCGAAATCCACCATATCTGCTGCCTGCTGGGCTATGGGGCCGGGGCCGTGGTGCCCTGGCTGGCACTGGACACCATCGCCGACCTGGCCCACGACAACCGCCTGGACGGCATCGACGCGGCCACGGCCCAATCGCTTTACTTTGCGGCCATCGACAAGGGCATCCTCAAGGTCCTGTCCAAAATGGGGATCTCCACCCTGCAAAGCTACCACGGCGCCCAGATCTTCGAATGCGTCGGCCTCGACCCGTCGGTGACCCGGCGCTGGTTCGGCGACACCGTGTCGCGCATCGGCGGTGCGAACATGGATACCCTGGCCAGGGAAATTGCAGCCCGTTGCGCACCTGCCGACAGGCCAACGGACAACCCGCTGCTTGCAGTCGGGGGCCGCTACAAGTGGCGCCGGGGCGGCGAGGTCCACCAATACAACCCGGAGACCATCCCCTTGATTCAACAGGCCGTGCGCCGGGATGACGCCGATGCCTGGCAGCGCTATTGCCGGGCGGTGCAAGGCCTCAACCGGGAGGAAGGGCTGATCCGTGGCCGCTTCGAATTCACCGACACCGACACGCCCCTGCCCCTGGAAGCAGTGGAACCCTGGACCGAGATCGTCAAGCGCTTCAAAACCGGCGCCATGTCCTACGGCTCCATCAGCAAAGAGGCCCACGAGACCCAGGCCATCGCCATGAACCGCATCGGCGGACGAAGCAACAGCGGCGAGGGCGGTGAGGACGCCGACCGCTTCACCCGCGATCCCAACGGCAACTGGCGCAACAGCGCCATCAAGCAGATCGCCTCGGGCCGCTTCGGTGTTACCATCGCCTACCTGGCCAGCGCCGGGGAGCTGCAGATCAAGATGGCCCAGGGAGCCAAGCCGGGCGAGGGGGGCCAGCTGCCCGGCGAAAAGGTCTATCCCTGGATCGCCAAGACCCGCCACAGCACACCATGGGTGGGCCTGATCTCGCCGCCGCCCCACCACGACATTTACTCCATCGAAGACCTGGCTCAGCTGATCTATGACCTCAAATGCGCCAACCCCCGGGCGCGCATCAACGTCAAACTGGTCTCCGAGGTGGGCGTGGGCACGGTGGCCGCCGGGGTGGCCAAAGCCGGCGCCGACGTCATCCTGATCAGCGGCGAGTCAGGCGGCACCGGCGCGGCCCCTTTAACCGCCATCCGTTACGGGGGCCTGCCCTGGGAACTGGGCCTTTCCGAAACCCAGCAGACCCTGATCCAAAACGGCCTGCGAGACCGGGTGGTGCTCGAATGCGACGGCCAGTTGAAAACCGCCCACGACATCGCCGTGGCTTGCCTGCTGGGCGCCCAGGAATTCGGGTTCGGCACCATTTCCCTGGTGGCCCTGGGCTGCGTCATGATGCGGGTGTGCCATCTGAACACCTGCCCGGTGGGCATCGCCACCCAGGACCCCGAGCTGCGAAAGAAATTCACCGGCAAGCCCGAACACCTGGTCCGGCTGATGCGGTTTATTGCCGAAGACCTGCGCGCCATCATGGCCCGGCTGGGATTTCGCAGCATCGACGAAATGAGCGGCCGGGTGGACCGGCTGCGCATCGCCGCGTCCGACGGCCATTGGAAAAGCGCCGGCCTGGATCTCGGCCCCGTGCTGCACCGGCCTGCCGTCCCGCCCCACATCCAGCGCCTGTGCATCCCCAAGGGGCTGATGCAGGCCGGGGACGACCCGCCTGACGCCGACCTGATCGCCCGGGCCGCGCCGGCCCTGGAGCACAAAACCCCGGTGACCATCGATTTGGCCATTTCCAATGTGCGGCGCACCCTGGGTACCCGGCTCAGCTACGAGGTGGCCCGGCGCCACGGACAAATGGGTCTGCCTGACGACTCCATCGTGATCAACGCCGCCGGCAGCGCCGGCCAGAGCTTCATGGCTTTCGGTGCCGCCGGTATCAGCGTGCACGTGCGCGGGGATGCCAACGACTACTTCGGCAAGGGGCTCTCCGGGGCTGTGCTCTCCATTCGACCGCCTGCACGGTCCTCTTTCATCGCCGAGGAAAACATCATTATCGGCAACGTGGCCCTGTACGGGGCCACTTCCGGCCGGACCTTCATTTGCGGCCGGGCCGGCGAACGCTTCGCCGTGCGCAACAGCGGCGCCGTGGCTGTGGTGGAAGGCGTGGGCGACCACGGCTGTGAGTATATGACCGGTGGCCGGGTGGTGGTCCTGGGCCCCACGGGACGCAATTTCGCCGCCGGCATGAGCGGCGGCATCGCCTATGTGCTGGACGACGAAAACGGCTGGTTCCGGCAGTTCGGCTGTAACCGGGACGCGGTTGAATTAGAGGCCCTATACACCGCCGATGCCGAAGACGTGGCCCGTTACCTTGAAGCCCATCTGAAAATGACCGGCAGCGACGTGGCCCGGCGCCTTCTGGAAAACCGGAACGCTTTAGGTGCGGCGTTCGTCAAGGTGATGCCCATCGAATACAAGCGGGCCCTGGCCCGGACGAGCGCTGAGCCGGACAAGAGCTGAGAAAGGAAATAGCGGCCATGGGAAAACCGACCGGATTCAAGGAATACGACCGGCAACTGCCCGAACGACGAACAGTGGAAGAGCGTGTCGGGGATTTCAAGGAAATTTACCGGCCTTTTTCCGAATCAGCCCTGCGCGACCAGGCGGCCCGCTGCATGGACTGCGGCGTGCCCACCTGCCACGCCGGCTGCCCTTTGGGCAACCGCATCCCGGACTGGAACGACGAGGTTTACCGGGACCGCTGGAAAGCCGCCCTGACGCTGCTTTTGTCCACCAACAACTTTCCCGAATTCACCGGTCGCCTCTGCCCGGCTCCCTGCGAGGAGGCCTGCGTTTTGGCCATCGATGCTCCGGCGGTGACCATCGAACAGATCGAAAAAACCATCATCGAACACGCCTTTGACCAGGGCTGGGTCCAGCCCCAACCGCCGACCCGGCGCACAGGCAAGCGCGTGGCCGTGATCGGCTCGGGGCCGGCCGGCCTGGCCTGCGCCGGCCAGCTCAATCGGGCCGGCCACACGGTCACTGTCATCGAACGGGATGCCCGTCCCGGCGGGCTGCTGCGCTACGGCATTCCCGACTTCAAGCTGGAAAAGACCGTGGTGGACCGGCGCATCGCGCTCATGGAAGCCGAAGGCATCCAATTTCAAAACGGTCTTCAGGCCGGCGTGGATATCAGCGCCGATGATCTGTACGCAGATTACGACGCATTGGTGCTCTGCTGCGGTTCCACCCGCCCTCGCGATCTGCCCCTGCCCGGCCGCGACCTGGCCGGCATCCACAACGCCATGGAGTTTCTCACCGGCCAGAACCGGGTCCTGTCCGGCGAAGCCCGGTCGCTGGACATCAGTGCCAAAGGAAAAAAGGCGATCGTCATCGGCGGCGGGGACACGGGAAGCGACTGCATCGGTACCTGCCACCGCCAGGAGGCGTCATCGGTGGTCAATTTCGAGCTGCTGCCCCAGCCTCCCGAAGACCGCCCCGATGCCCAGCCATGGCCGTACTGGCCCGTGCGCCTGCGCACCAGCAGCAGCCACGAGGAGGGTGGCCAGCGCCACTGGAATATCCTCACCAGACAATTCATCGGCGATCGGGGCAGGGTCGTCGCCCTGGAGACGTTAGAAGTGCGCTGGATCGAGGAAAACGGCCGTCCGGTGCGGTTCGAGGAGATAGATGGAACGCAGCGGCGCTGGCCGGCGGATCTGGTATTGCTGGCCCTGGGGTTCGCCGGTCCGGAAGCGGACACCATCGTGGCCCAGTTGGATCTGGCCCTGGACGACCGGGGCAACATCCGCACCGAAGACAATCACATGACCTCGCGCCCCGGCGTTTTTGCCGCCGGCGATGCCCGCCGGGGACAGTCCCTGGTGGTGTGGGCCATTTCCGAAGGTCGGGAGGCGGCCCGAAACGTGGATCGATTTCTTATGGGCCACAGCGACCTGCCGGCCAAGGCCTGCTGCGATCTTCCCAGGGCCTGATCCAGACGGCCTCAATCCCCTCTGACGTGACCGATCACTGACTGCTTGACAACATTTGGCGATCAGCTTAGCGTGGATTAAAGCCCTGCAAACGCCGTTTCTCCTTTAACCGGAACGAACCGAAGGGCAAACCACCGGCGGCACCCACCATCGAAAGGCGATCGCCATGGATTATTTCGACTACCGCGAAAACGAACTGTGGGCCGAAGAGATCCGCGTGAGTGATCTGGCCAGGCAATTCGGCACCCCGTTGTATGTTTATTCCGCCAGGACCTTAAGGCGCCATGTCAACGTCTTCGACGAAGCACTGGCCGGACTGGACCACCTGACCTGCTTCTCGGTCAAAGCCAACGGCAACATCCATATTTTGCGACTACTGGGCAGTATGGGTTCCGGTGTGGACATCGTTTCCGGCGGAGAGCTGTTCCGGGCCATCATGGCCGGCATTCCCCCTGCCAAGATCGTTTACTCGGGGGTGGGCAAGCAGGACCACGAGATTCGCGAAGCCCTGGCGGCGAACATTCTCATGTTCAACGTCGAGTCCGTGGCGGAACTGGAGCGCATCAGCCAGATCGCGACGGAAATGGGCGCCGTGGCCCGCATCAGTCTGCGCATCAACCCCGACGTGGACCCCAAAACCCATCCCTACATCTCCACTGGGCTGAAAAAAAACAAGTTCGGCCTGGACATGCTGGAGGCCACCGGGGCCTACCTGATGGCCAAAAAGCTGCCCGCGGTCTCGCCCATAGGCATGGACTGCCACATCGGCTCCCAGCTCACGCAGATCGATCCGTTTGTGGAAACCCTGGAAAAACTGCTGGCCTTTATCGACCGGTTGAAAACCTCGGGCATCGACATCCGCTACCTGGACTTGGGCGGCGGGTTGGGCATCACCTACGACGAGGAGACGCCGCCCCAGCCGGCAGACTTGGGCCGCGTCGTGGCCGAAGCGGTGCGCGAAAGAGGCCTGACCGTTATTCTGGAGCCGGGCCGCGCCATTGCAGGCAATGCCGGCATTCTCGTCACAAAGGTCCTTTACACCAAGAAAACGCGCGCCAAGAATTTTATCATCGTGGATGCCGCCATGAACGACCTGGTTCGCCCCTCATTGTATGGCGCCTACCACCACATCGGCGAAGTGGCGCCCAAAAAGCGGAAAAAACTAAAGGTTGATGTGGTGGGCCCCATCTGCGAAAGCTCCGATTTTCTGGCCCAGGACCGCCTGCTGCCCGAGGTGGCTTCCGGAGAGCTGCTGGCGATATTCTCAGCCGGAGCCTACGGCTTTGCCATGTCTTCCCAATACAACGCACGCCCCCGCGCCGCAGAGGTGATCGTGGACGCCGAGCAGATTACCCTGGCCCGCAGGCGGGAGACCTATGGGGACCTGGTGGCTCTGGAGGGCTAAGCGCACCTGCGCCCGTTTCCCATGCTCCGAGTACCGCATCTTGCCAAAATCCCCGAAGACCTGTAGATTGTTGCGCCATATTTCGCTCACCGTTGAACAGGAGACGCCATGCCTCGCCCCAAAGTGATCCTTCATCGCTGTGAATCCTACGACGTGGACCGTATCGCCGACATCATCCGAACCTCCATCGAGGAGTTGAACCTGGACATCCGGGGCAAGGTTTTCGTCAAACCCAACATCGTTACGGCCAACCGGCGCTATATCCACAACTCCTTCACCCATCCGGCCGTCGTCGAGGCCATGGTTCGCGTTTTGGGCGGCAAGCCGGTCGAAGACATCTGTATCGGGGAATCCGGCGGATTCGGTATTCCGTCGCGCCTGTTTTTCCGGGAGTCCGGGTTTACGCAGATGGCCAAAAAAATAGGCGTTCGCCTGGTGGATCTCAACGAACACCCCATGGATACCGTCAGCCTGGCAAAGGGAGTCTGGCACAAAAAAATGCTGCTGTCCCGGTATATCCACAACGCCGATTTCAAGGTATGGATGCCCAAGCTCAAGTACCATATCGTGACCTCCATCACCCAGGCCCTCAAACTCAACATCGGTATTCTGTCCCACAAGGAGCGCATGCTCTTTCACGATTATCGGCTCCACGATAAAATCGTGGACATGCTGGAGCCGGGGTTTCCGGGGCTGGTGGTTTCCGATGCCATCGACATCACCTATGGGTTCGAATCCGCCCCCTATCCGGTGCGGCTGGGTCTGCTGCTGATTGCCGACCACCCCCTGGCCGCCGATGCGGTGGCCGCCACGATCATGGGCTACGCCCCCCATGGAATCAAGCATTTGCAAATCGCCGCGGATCGCGGATACGGGACCCTGGATCTGGAAGATTACGACATCGGCGGAGATGTCACCATCGATGAGCTGCGCCAAGTGCCCAAGGGCCAGACGCGTCTGTTCCAGTTTTTGGACGAACTGGACACGCCCATGCAGTTTTACGCCGGCACGGCGCCGGGAACCGACACCATCTGCGACGGAGGGTGCGAATGTGCGATCAAGGGCTGTTTGGGCACCATCGAAAAGCGTACCCCCGGCGCCTTGAAATCGGCCCGTAAAGGGGCTCTGGTAACGGGGATCTACAAGGGCGACGTGATCATGCCCGACGGCCCCGTGGTGCTGATCGGCGACTGCACGCGGGTAGAGGGCCAGCTGACGGCCGCCAAGGTCCACCACATCAAAGGATGCCCCATGGGCGCCCGCGATCTGTTCCTAAAGATTCCCCGAATTTTCAATATGCCCAACCCCATGCTGGACCATCGGGATGCGGGCCTGTTTCTCTATCACACCGCGGCCAAGGGCCTTTGCATTCTTAAAAATCGGCTGTTGCCGGACCGGCACGCATGGTGATCGACGGATAGGGGCAATCGGGCAAATTGACAGCCCCGATTGCGGGTGCTATGTCCAATCCGGAGTTCGTTTCAATTCAATACCTGCTCGGCAGCAGTAGACCGTCCATTTCAAACTGCAAGCGGATTTGAATCCGCATTTCCCCCGCGCATCTCTCCGATCCGGCCGCTCGAGCATTGATCTCACCCAAAAAGGGAAGCCCGTTCATGACCGTTTTTCTCTGGATCGCAATCGCTGTTTTCCTGCTGGCCGCCGGCTGGGGATTGCATCTTTTGCGCCTTCAGAATCGCAAGATTCGAAAGCTCAAACGCTCCCTGCTGGAAGCCCACCACAAAACCCATCAGCAGCAGGAAACCCATACGGAAAGCCTAACCCATTGGGAACAGACCGAAGAAAAACTGCGCGGTTTCCTCCAACTGATGGACACCCTGTTGAACACCATTCCCAATCCCATCTATTACAAGGATTCTCAAGGCGTATACCAGGGCTGCAACAAGGTGTTCGCCAAGCAGGTGTTGGGCCTCACCCGCGATCGCATCATCGGCAAACGCCCCCAGGAGCTGACCGACGCCATGCCGGCCGATCTGGCCGCCGTGTACCAGCGCGAAGAACACATCATGCTCGAAAAAGCCGATTTCCACACCTTCGAGGCTCCGGTGCAGTGTGCCGACGGTCAGCGCCGCGATTTTCTGTTCAGTCTGGCGCCGGTCCTGGACCGTGAGGGACAGGTAGACGGTAGCGTGGCCGTGCTTGCGGATCTGACCGAAAAAAACCGGGCCGCCCGGCACCGCATCCAGAAGGAAAAGCTGGAAGGCGTGCTGGAAACCGCCGGCGCCGTCTGCCACGAATTGAACCAACCCCTGCAGGCCATTTCCGGCTACACGGAGCTGATGGCCATGAAGCTGGACGGCCACGAAGCCCGACCCTATATCGACAAGCTCACCACCCAGATCGAACGCATGCGCGACATTACCGACAAGCTCCAGGGCGTCACCCGCTATGAGACCAAAGACTATGCCGGCAATACCAAAATCATCGATCTCAACAAAGCGTCCACAACTGAAAAAATCATTCGCTGAATCGCCATGATCGCTATCCTGGCAGCCAACTTCGTGGTGCTGGTTCATCTGGCGTTCATTTTGTTCGTCGTCCTGGGCGGTTTTCTTGCACTGCGGTGGCGCAAAATCGCTCTGGTGCATCTTCCCTGCGTTTTGTGGGGCGTGATGATCGAATGGGTCGGGTGGCTGTGCCCGTTGACGCCTTTGGAGTATCGCCTGCGGAGACTGGCCGGGGAAGCCGGATACAGCGGGGGTTTTGTCGATCACTACATCATGCCGCTGGTCTATCCGGCGGGATTGACGCGAAACATGCAGATCGGACTTGGCGTCTTTGTTCTCGGAATGAATCTGCTCGTGTATGGCCGGGTGCTGATGGTTCAACAACAACGCAAAAAGAGGGCCTCAAACAGATAGCGGCCGAATGATTGGATCCATAGGGGGGGTTGCACCCTCCCGCACTCCTAACTGTTATGGAATGTTTTTTATTTGTCTGTATCTGTTTTTTTCAGCCCGTCCACGTTAAAAACGACCAACTCGCTGAAAACCGGTCTGTTATCCAAAGAGGAATCCTTTCATGAGCAATCACAGCCAACAAATTTCGCTTTCCAAAGTTATGGCCGCCCGGCAGATCATCCGGCCGCACCTGTCGCCGACACCCCTGCGGCGATATCCGAGCCTGGACCGTCACATCGGCGCAACGGTATTCGTCAAACACGAAAACCACAATCCCACGGGCACATTCAAAATTCGCGGCGGAATCAATCTCATGCACCACTTGGCAACGAGCGAGACCTCCGGAGTGATCACCTATTCCACGGGCAACCATGGTACATCGGTGGCCACCAGCGCACGCATGGCCGGGTTGAAAGCTGTTGTCGTGGTTCCCAAGGGATCAAACCCGTTGAAAGTGCAGGCCATCAAAGATGCCGGCGCCGAATTGATCGAACATGGTGAAGATTTTGAAGCGGCCGGCCAGAAAGTGGCGCAACTCGTGGAAGAACGGGGGCTTTATTTCGTGCATCCAGCCAATGAACCCCACCTGATCAACGGGGTGGGAACCGAATTTTTCGAAATTCTGGAACATCTGCCGAACCTGGACGTAATGATCGTGCCCATCGGGGCGGGCAGCGAGGTGGCGGCAGCCATCACCGTACTTAAAGGAATCCGACCGGAAGTGGAAATCATCGCCGTTCAGGCCGAGGCCTCCCCGGCGGCCTATCGATCCTGGAAGGCGGGCAAGATCGTGTCCGACTCCAACACCACCTTTGCCGGCGGCGTGGCCACCGGCGTCGCCTATGAGATTCCGTTTGCCCTGTACAAGGACGCCCTGGCGGATTTTGTTCTGCTGACCGAGGCGGAACTATACGAAGGCATCGCCCTGGCCTCTTACCACACGCGCAACCTCACGGAAGGGGCCGGGTCGGCCTGTCTGCGGGCAGCATTCAAGATCCGGAATCGACTGGCGGGAAAAACCGTTGCCATCCAGATGAGCGGCGGCAACGCGTCGGGTACTGAGCTGCAACAGGCCATGTCGCTGCAGTGCTTGCTGGATGGAGCCTGTTAAAGGCAAACTCGATTATCCGAACACATAACGGAGTTGCTCCATGCGCAGGGGAATCTCCGAGAGGGCGTCTTCTTTGATCCGTTCGTCAATTCCCAGATCTTCCATCGCTTGTGCGATCGCTTCCGGCGTTTGCTGTCCCAGGCCGAAACCGGCGGCCTTGGCAAGCATATCGGCCCGTTGAATGATCTGAAGAGCCCTGGGCGTCGTTTCTGGATCATCCATGCGATGGTGCCGCTTAACCAGACTGGCAAAAATTTCCGGGTAGCCCATTTTTTCCAGAATGGCTGCCCCGAGTCGTTCGTGATGGCTTTTCATGGCCGCGTACAGGTCGCCCATGTCCACCTCCTGGGTTCCCTTTTTGCGTTGAACCATTTCACCGGCCACCTGGATCATCAGCAATTTCCCGATGTCATGCAACAGGCCGATGGAAAAGACGTCTTCCTCCACCTTCCATCCGAGTCGTTCAGCCACCCAGTCCGCTGTGTGGGCACAGGCCAGAGAGTGCCACCATAGTGTTTCGACCATCTCCCTGTACGGACGGTGGTTTGTGACAAAATAGCCCTGGCAGCAGATGGACATGACCACTTCACGGGTCCGGTCAAGCCCCAGGCGGCTGGTGGCCTGGGTCAAGTTCGCACTCTTTTTGACGCCGCGGTAGTAGGCCGAATTGGACGCACGGATCAATTTTGTGGCCACTGCCAGGTCCTGCTGGAGCAGATCCACCACTTCCTTGATCTCCGCGTTGCAGTCGATCATCTGCCTTAATTTCATTGCGATTTTCGGCGCCGGCGGTAGACTCGGATCATCCTTTTCGATTTTCCGGTTGATCGTATCCAGAACCGCGGACATCTCTATGATGGTTACGCCGGGGGTGGTGCCTTCCGCTGATGCCGTCCGGCTTTCCAGAAGGCCGTACTTGTTTATCTTGCCGAACAGCACGGTTTTGTCCAAGGGTTTGCCGAGAAATTCGTCGGCACCCCTCATCAGGCAATCCGTTTTCAGTTGCCGTCCGGACAACGCCGTGGTCACAAAGATGCGAACCTTTTTCTCCGATGGTACCGCTAACTGCTCCTCGATCCCCCGCAACGCCGTAAGGATCGAGGTTTCCTGGCTATCAGTCGATTCGATATCGATCAAAAGCAGCTCATACGGCTTGCCGGCCTCAAGCGCTTCGCGGAAGACGGTCTCCGCGGACAAACCATCCTGGGCCTCGTCACAATGACCCATACTTTGCAAAAGCATGGTTGCGTTGGTCTTGCTGGAAGGGTCGCTGTCGATTACCAATATTCGCACAAGCTGCTCCAACGGCTAAAGTTCAAGTCGTTCCACTCCTGCTGACCGGCCGGTAAACCAGGGGCGTGAATTCCGTCAGCAAGAAATGTTTATAATCACTATTTTACCCTCAATTCAAGGCTGCTGGAGGTTTTTCTTATAATCGGTTAGATTGTCAAGGACGCGAATTGATTCCGGATGGGCAAAGATGCAGCTCGGTACGTAAACCTTGACACCATCCATCCGTTTTTGGCAAATACCCCTTTAAAAAAATAAACAGCTGCCTTTTGCCGTGCCCCCGTGCCCGGAATATGGCAAGCCTAAACCCAATCCTGCAAAACCATTGACAGACGAGCTAATAGGAGAATCAACATGTTGAAATTAGGAGAAAAAGGCGCAATTTTGCAGCGGGACAAACAGACCTATGCCATCGCCCCCCACATCCCCTGCGGCGTGGTCACCCCCCAGTTGTTGCGCACCATCGCCGATGTGGCTGAAAAATTCGAAGCCCAGGCCATAAAGATCACCGGTGCCACCCGGGTGGCAATTGTGGGATTGAAGGAAAAAGACATCGATGCGGCCTGGAACGAATTGCAACTGGAAAAAGGTGCCGCCGTAGGCCTGTGCGTACGCAGTGTGCGGGCCTGTCCGGGAACCACATTCTGCCGGCTGGGCAAACAGGATGCCTTGGGCATTGGCATGCAGTTAGACAAAAAATACCACAGCCTGCTGCTGCCGGGAAAATTCAAAATGGCCGTATCCGGCTGCCACTTGAGCTGCGCCGAATCCTGGGTCCGGGACATCGGCCTGATCGGACAAAAAGAGGGCTGGCAGATGGTGATTGGCGGCAACGTCGGGGCGGCACCTCGAATCGCCCAGGAATTGGCGGTGGAACTGGACGATAAGCAAGTTCTGGAGGCCGTGGAAAAAACCGTGCAATGCTACCGCGAGGTGGCCAACAAGGGCGAACGACTGGGGAAGACCATCGACCGGCTGGGGCTGAAGCCCTTCATCGAAGCCCTGTCCTGAAACACCATAGCGGCAAATACCTGGCGACAAGCGCACAAACAAAAAAGGGGAAATCGCATTTGGTTTGCGATTTCCCCTTTTTGTTGGAGGGTTCTTTATGCCGGCAGATCGATGGCGTTTTCTGCCTTGAATTAAAAATAAGTGCTGTGATGGATCAATTCAAGTCGGCAGGCACAATCTTTTTCAAATTCTTCTCAGACTGCTGCCAAAAACCATGAGTCCGGCACCGAAAAGAATCATGGTCACCGGCTCGGAAAGCACGTTTATCGGCAGTGCTCCGGAACCGATAACCTTTGCTTTCCGCCCAATTGACCGCAGGCCGCCATGATGGCCCCACCTTTTTCGCCCCGCTGCCTGACGAAGACTTTCTCCGCCACCAGCCAGGAACGAAACTGCTCAACCGCATCCGGGGAAGGCGCTTGCAGACCGGAATCGGGCGTCGGATTATAAGCGATCAGGTTTAATTTAACGGGAAGCGGCTTCAGGTAGCGGGCCAGGGCACGGGCGTGCTCCGGCCGGTCGTTGATGCCCTGAATTAATACATATTCAATGAAGCATGCGGATTTTTTTCTCAACGGGTACCTGAGCAGAGATGCCTTCAGGGCGGCCATGGGATTGTTCCGGTTAACCGGCATGATCCGGGAACGGACCTCATCGTTGGGGGCGTTGAGCGATATGGCCAGGTTGACCGGTCCGTCATCCAGCCGGGCAAGCCGGTCGATGCCATCGACCACACCGGCCGTGGAAACGGTGATGTATCGCCGGGCGATGTCCATCCCCCGCTGATCCTCGAGCACCCGGATCGCCTGGACCACATTGTCCAGATTGTCCAGCGGCTCTCCCATGCCCATGAAGACCACATTGCGCACGTCAACGCCGAGCCCATGGCGGGCAGTAAATATCTGCTCCACGATTTCTCCCGCATCCAGGTTGCGGATCAGTCCCATCTTGCCGGTGCGGCAGAAACGGCAGCCCATGCGGCAGCCAACCTGGGAGGAAACGCACAAGGTATGGCGTCGATGCATGGGGATGATCACCGACTCGATGTCCAGACCGTCATCCAGCCGGGTGACGAATTTGGCCACCCCGCCGTCGTCGATCCGTTTCACCACCTTGCCCCGCATCGGCCCAAGATCGGCTTCCGTTTGATCGAGCCATTGAGGAATGCGGTCCGCCGAGTCCAGGGCGGATAGGTCCGTTTGACCATTTTTCATGATCTGACGGTAAACCGGGCTGCTGTAATAGGCCTTTTTACCGTACCGATGAAAAGCGGCATCCACGAACTGATCGTGGGTGAGGGAAAAAATGTCCGACAACGGTCGCTGCCGTTTATCGGTGTTCATGCAAGCCTCTCAATATGTTTTTTCTTTCCTGCGAAAATATGATAGACAACCTGCTTTCGAGAAAAGCACCTATTAAATAACAATCTAAAATAAAAAGAGAAAGCGGTGCAACCGTTTATAATATAGCCGACCCGTTTAAAAGAGACAACGGCATCGACGCCGAACTGGAAGACTCCCTGATCCCCTTGCCATACCTGCATGCAGCATATAAAACCAGCCAAAAATCGGCCATCGCCCTGTCCGTTGTCAGCAATTTCGGACTGACAACCGATTGGGAAGACGACCGGGAGAGGCGGTTCATCGATGTCCACCCGCTGGGACGGCACCTGGACGTACAAACTGGGCGTCGCGTCCGCCCTCAATCCGACATGGAGTTTGTTTTCCGGCATCATCTGCGATCCGAGGCCCACTCCAGACGACACCCCGGACCCGCTGGTTCCCGCGGGAGATCGACTTGATTTTACCTTCGGTCTGGGGTTTGATAGGAGGGCTTGGCACATCGACGCGGCCTATCTTCTGGTTACGAGCGAGAACTGCCGCTTCGACAGCACCAATAGCGAGTTCAGCGATTGGGGCATGTCAACGGTTTCCGGGGAACTTGAGGATTTTGTTACCCATGCCTTGGCTATAAGAGTAAATTACCGATTTTAATCAGCGACCATCCGGCCGTTTCCGAATAGGCGCTAAACAAGGGAAAAGTAATGACGGAAAATACAACCACACCGACCGGCAACTTCATCACCGCCATCATCGAAGCGGATCTCGCTGCCAACAAGAACGACGGCAAGGTAGCTACCCGCTTTCCCCCGGAGCCCAATGGCTACCTGCACCTCGGCCATGCCAAGTCCATCTGCCTGAATTTCGGGGTGGCCAGGACCTACAGCGGCACCTGCAACCTGCGCTTCGACGACACCAATCCCACCAAGGAAGATGTCGAGTATGTGGATGCCATCATGGAGGATGTCCGCTGGCTGGGATTCGACTGGGAAGAACGCCTGCATTATGCCTCGGACTATTTCGAACAGCTTTATGAATTCGCCCTGCAGCTCATCCGATCCGGCAAAGCCTATGTGGATGATTTAAACGCCGACGAAATTCGGGAACACCGGGGCACCCTGACCGAACCGGGAAAAGAGAGCCCCTGGCGCGAACGCAGCATCGAAGAGAATATGGACTTGTTCACGCGCATGCGGGCCGGCGAATTCGAGGACGGCTCCCGGGTTCTGCGGGCCAAGATCGACATGGCCCACCCTAACCTGATCATGCGGGACCCCACGTTGTACCGCATCCGCAAGGCCAGTCACCACCGCACCGGCGACAAGTGGTGCATCTACCCCATGTACGACTTCACCCACTGCCTGTCGGACAGTATCGAGGGCATCACCCACAGCCTCTGCACCCTGGAATTCGAGAACAATCGCGCCCTGTACGATTGGGTGCTGGATAACGTCGAGGCGCCCTGCCATCCCCAGCAGATCGAGTTCGCCCGGCTGAACCTGAGCTACACGGTGCTGAGCAAGCGCAAGCTGATCCAACTGGTGGATGAAGGCCATGTCAGCGGATGGGACGATCCGCGCATGCCCACCATCTGCGGCATACGGCGCCGCGGCTTCACGCCGGAGGCCCTGCGCAACTTCTGCGACCGCATCGGCCTGGCCAAGCGCGACAGCGTGGTGGACGTGGCCCTTTTGGAGTTTAGCGTTCGCGAAGATCTGAACAAGCGGGCGCCAAGGGTTATGGGCGTGCTGCGACCGCTCAAGGTGGTCATCGAAAACTACCCCGAAGGCCAGGTGGACGAGCTGGAAGCGATCAACAACCCCGAAGATCCGGACGCCGGCAAACGCAAGGTCCCCTTTTCCCGGGAGATCTACATCGAACGCGACGACTTCATGGAAAACCCACCCAAGAAATTCTTCCGCCTGGGTCCGGGACGTGAAGTGCGCCTGCGCTACGCTTTTTTCGTTACCTGCACCGATGTAATCAAAGATGAAAAAACCGGGGAAGTGGTCGAGCTGCGCTGCACCTACGATCCTGCCACCCGCGGCGGCGACGCTCCGGACGGCCGCAAGGTCAAGGCCACGTTGCACTGGGTCTCGGCCGCCCACGCCGTGGAGGCCGAGGTGCGACTCTACGACCGTCTTTTCGACAAACCCAACCCGGACGAAAAGGTGGAAGGCAAAACCTACAAGGACTTCATCAACCCCGAGGCCCTGGAAATATTAAAGGGCTGCAAGCTGGAGCCCTGCCTGGCCCATGTGGAGCCGGGCTATTTCTGCCAGTTCGAACGCCTGGGGTACTTCTGCGTGGACAGCAGGGATTCGGCGCCCGGCGCCCTGGTGTTCAACCGGACCGTCACCTTGCGCGACGCCTGGGCCAAGCTGCAGAAGAAAGGCAAATAAGCCGCCTAAAGAAGAAAAGAACAGTCATTCGTCTCTCCGTCCAAATCCTCCCCCACCCGGTGTGAGAATGCGGAACCGGTCCCCGGGCTGCGCCAGAATTTCGTTTTTGGCGCCCAGGTACAGTTGCCGGCCGTCTTTGTGGATGAAGATGTTCTCCCCGCGCTGGCCCGGCTGGCCGCCTTCGAGTCCGTAGGGGGCGAAAACCCGGCGTTCGGAAAGGATGGCCATGTTCAGCGGTTCGAGAAATTCCACCTCGCGCAC
Source organism: Desulfosarcina widdelii (assembly GCF_009688965.1). Lineage (GTDB taxonomy): Bacteria > Desulfobacterota > Desulfobacteria > Desulfobacterales > Desulfosarcinaceae > Desulfosarcina > Desulfosarcina widdelii. Next base: position 4,394,259 of record NZ_AP021875.1, read on the forward strand.
CAGTCCGTCCCCGCCACGGTGACGGCCGTCCCCGCCGGAGCCCTTGCGAATGGAAAATTCGCGCAGCAGCAAGGGATAGCGCCGCTCGAGGATTTCGGGATCGGTAATTCGGGTATTGGTCATGTGGGTGTGAACCCCGCTCTGGCCATGCCAGGTGGGGCCGGCACCGGCACCGCCGCCGATGGTTTCGTAGTAGCCGAAGCGCTCGTTGCCGAAGGTGAAATTGTTCATGCAGCCCTGGGAGGCTGCCGCCACGCCGAACGCCTTGAGAACCACGTCCACAACGCGCTGAGAGGTGAGTACGTTGCCGCCCACCACGGCGGCCTCGGTAGACGGGTCCAGCAGGCTGCCTTTGGGGATGTGGACGGTGATGGGAATCAGGCAGCCGTCGTTAAGGGGCAGGTCTTTTTCGATCAGGCAGCGCAGGCTGTATAGGATGGCAGAGCGAGTGACCGCCGAGGGCGCGTTGCAGTTGCCCCAGATCTCGGGACCCGTACCGGCAAAATCGAATACCGCGCTGCCGTCGCTGCGGTCGATGGTCAAAGAAAGAACGATGGGACTGCCGTCGTCCAGGTAGTCCACGGCGCGCACGGTGTCTTTCTCTTTCAATCCTTTGGCGCGGGAAAGCTCCGTCAACCGATTGCGCACCGCCCCTTCCGCGGCGTCCTGGACGTGGCCCATGTATGCCTGCACCACATCGAGGCCATAGTGGTCGACCATCTCCAGCACCAGTTCGATGCCTTTCTGGTTGGCGGCCACCTGGGCCTTGAGATCCGAAATGGTATCGGCCAGCAAACGGGTGCCGGAGATGGCCGGGCGCCCCGGCTGCGGCTTCAATTTGCCGGGAGCCAGCAGCAGATCGCCGATGCCCTCTTCCTGAAAGATGCCGTCTTCGACCAGCTTGAACGAGGTGATGCAGGCCCCTTCCTCTTCGATGCGCCGGGAGTTGGGAGGCATGGACCCGGGCGAGATACCGCCGATATCGGCATGATGGCCCCGGCTGGCCACCCAGAAAACGATCTCCTGCCCTTTGAACACCGGCGTAATCACGGTGATGTCGGGCAGGTGGCTGCCGCCGGCCGCCGGGTGGTTGGAAACCAGCACGTCGCCGGGTTTCAGCTTGCCGGACTGGCGCCGGATCTGTTCCCTGACCGCGGCGCTCATGGCACCTAAATGGACGGGCAGGTGGGGCGCGTTGGCCACCAGGGAGCCGTCGGGACCGAACATGGCGCAGGAGAAATCCAGCCGCTCCTTGATGTTGGTGGAAATGGCGGTTTTTTGAAGCATGCGGCCCATCTGTTCGGCGATGGACATGAACAGGTTGCTGAAAATGGACAGCTGTACAGGATCCACCCGCGTGTCCAGCCGGTCGGCGGTGCTGTCGCCAACCTGGATTTCGACATCGCCGTGGGCGCTGACGGAAGCCCGGCAGTCCGGCTCCACGACGATGGTGGCCGTGTCCTGAACGATAATGGCCGGTCCCTCGATGGTGTGACCGGCTTTAAGACCGGCCATCGGGTAGATGGCCGTTTCCCGCCAGCCGTCCTCGAAATAGCAGGGCTTGGTATCCACCGGTTTTGCCGGTGCATCGGCACAAGAGATGGGCACCTTGCTCAGCCCCGAGGCTTCACCCTGGGCGCGGACCCGCAGATCGTCCACAAGGATATCGCGCTGCTTCAGGTCGAAGCCGAACTCCCGGCGGTAGATGGCCTTGAATGCTGCGATAAATTCACCGTCCGCCGGCTCGGGGATCATCAGGGCCGTATCGGTTCCCTGGTAGCGCATGTTCAGGTAGCGGGTGGCCCGGATCCGATCGGGTGCGAACCCCTGATTGGCCAGTTCGCTGCGCGCCTCGGCTTCCAGGTTCTCCAGCCGGGCGACCAGGTTGGCGACACCGTCCTGGTGATAGATTTCGGCGGCCGGTTGCTGGCGTTCGGCCACAACTTCGGCCAGGCCGATGCCGTAGGCCGACAGAATGCCGGAAAAGCGGTGGATGAAGATTCTGGAAATGCCCAGGGCCCTGGCAATGGCGCAGGCATGCTGCGCGCCGGCGCCGCCGAAGGTGGCCAGAATATGTTCTTTGATATCGAAGCCACGCATGACCGAAATCTCGCGGATGGGCCGCACCATGGTTTCGTTGGCCACGCGGATAAACCCCATGGCCACCTCTTCCACGGACATGGGAGGCATGCCGGCCTGGCCGTAGTGCTCGTTGATGGCCGCGGTCAATTCCTCCATGGCCGCACGCGCTGCCTTCAGATCCAGCGGCTGGTCTTCGGTGGGCCCGAAAATATGCGGAAAGCAATCGGGCTGCAGCCGCCCCAAAACCAGGTTGGCATCGGTTACGGCCAGGTGGCCGTTTTTGCGGTAGCAGATCGGCCCGGGATGGGCGCCGGCCGACTCCGGCCCCACCATGAACATGCCGCTGTCGAAAAACAGCCGGCTGCCTCCTCCGGCGGCCACGGTTTTGATGTGCAGCTGGGGGGCCTGAATGCGGACGCCGGCGGTTTCGGTTTCGAAAACCAGCTCGTACTCGCCGCCGAAACGCGAGACGTCGGTGGAGGTGCCGCCCATATCGAATCCGATCACCGGCTGGCGCTCTTTCTGGCTGAAGGTGGTCATGGCGTAGCCCACCACCCCGCCGGCCGGTCCGGATAAAATGGCGCGGCTTCCGGTAAAATCATCGGCCCGGGCCAGCCCGCCGTCGGATTGCATGAAGAGCAGGTCGGTATCGACAAGCCCGCCGTCGAAACCCTGGCGGAAGCTGTTCAGATAGGTCTGGATGTGCGGATTGAGGTAGGCGTCGGTCATGGTCGTGTCGCCGCGGGCCACCAGCTTGACCATGGGCATCACCTGTGAGGAAAGGGAAATCTGGGCAAAGCCCATCGCTTCGGCCAGTCGGCCGACGGCCCGTTCGTGTTCCGGCCAGGCATAGGCGTGCATGAACACGACGGCCAGGCTGCGGATGCCCCGGTCCAGAATTTCCTGCAGGCGCGGCCGCAGCGCCTCGGCATCCAGGGGCTTCAGAACGACCATGCGTTCTCCGGTGATGCCTTGCACCACCGGCTGTTGGGGAGGATTTTCCTCATCTCTGAGCATACGCACCCGCTCGTCCACTTCCACCACGGTTTCGTAGAGCAGATCCGGTTTTTTGATTTCCAGATCGAAGATGTCGGGCCGGTCCTGATTGCCGATCTGCAGAATATCGCGGAACCCGTGGGTCACCAGAAGGGCGCAGCGGGCGCCCTTGCGCTCCAGAAGGGCGTTGGTGGCGACCGTGGTGCCCATGCGGATCCATTCGACCATCTCCGCCGGCACGCTGTTTTTGGGGATGTCGATACCGGTGGTTTCGGACAGGATGCGCCGGATGCCCTCGCGGGGGGCGTCGTCATAATTCTGGGGATCTTCCGACAGCAGCTTGACCACCTTAAAGCCAGGCTGGCCGGGCACTTCGGCGTAGATGTCGGTGAAGGTGCCGCCGCGGTCGATAGAAAAGCGGTATTTTTTGAGGTCGGGCATGAGAAACCGATAAATCCTTTTGTGAAAGAAAAGCCTATTGATGGGTGGTTTTCAACGATATTTCAAGGATATTCTTCTATTGTACACCTAATAAATTGAAAATATATCGGTTCTGTGGAATACAAAACCGGATATCATACGGTTCGGCTAATTATCACGACGGCTCAAAGCTGCTGGGCAATTGAAACACGAGACGCATTGGCGGGTCGTTTCAATTTCACGTATGGAAAAGCATATTGGATTCGAAAGTTTTACTCAGGACCCACCCGGGTGCTGGCAGTCCGCAACTTTCAATAAAAGGTTTTAAACTTCGCATATGACTATTGCTTTGATCGCCAACCCCAGTGCCGGCGGACAAAAAGGGACACGGATCATTCCCCGGGTGGAAGCCCTGCTTCGCCGGCATGGCATCGACTACCGGCTCTTTGTCACCCAGTACCATGAACATGCCCTGACGATTGCCGGTAAGCTCCCCCCGCAGCGGTTCGACGGCATCGTCTCCATGGGCGGCGACGGCACCAATTTCCATGTACTCAACGGTCTGCTAAAAAAATACGGCCCGGAGACGCTGCCGCCGTTGGGCATCATCCCCGTGGGCAGCGGCAACTCCTTTGCCCGGGACCTCGGCATCTGCTCCACCATGGATGGTCTCCAGGCGCTGGTACAAGGCGAGACGCGCTCGGTGGATGTATGTTCGTTCAGCCAGCAGGGAGACCTTTGGTATTTCGTTAACCTGGCAGGATTCGGCTTCGTCACCGATGTGGCCCGGACGGCCCACCAGTTGAAGCGTTGCGGCGATTTCAGTTATGTGCTGGGCGTGTTTTATCGTCTGATGGGCCTGCGCTTTCACCACATGGAACTGACCCTTGACGGCCGACGGATCGAAGCGGGCAACTGTTTCGTTGAATTCTGCAACTCCCGTTACACCGGAGGAAAAATGCTCATGGCCCCGGAGGCGAAGATTGACGACGGCTGGTTCGATGTGGTGGTGGTTGAGCCGCTGAGCCGTCTATCCCTGGTGACCACGTTTCCCAAAATTTTCAAAGGAACCCATGGGGAGAATCCGGCAGTGCGGTTCTTTAAAGTAAAAACGGCCGAAGTCGTTACAAATCCGTCCAAAATCCTGCTACCGGACGGTGAAATCTTCGGATCGACGCCGACCCGGATAGACATTCATCCCAAAATGGTGCGATACTTTTCATGAAATCATTGCGCTCGATACTGTTATGGACAGCGGGAACGCTATTTTTCGGATTCACGTTTCTGGTTCTGTCCGTGGGCCTTTTCGTCATGTCAAGGGAGCGGGTGTTCGCTCTGGCCCGCCGTTTTTTTGCTCTTCAAACCCGAATCATGGGCATCCGTCTGCAAGTGACCGGCCGCGAACATATCGATCCCGCCCGGACCTACCTGATCATGGGCAACCACCAGAGCCTGTTCGACCTGTTTGTCATCCCCTCGGCCCTGCCGGGCATCTATACGGCGGTGGAGGCGGCCTACCACTTCTCCATTCCGTTATGGGGCAGCCTGATCACCCGCTGGGGATGCATCCCCATCCATCGCCGGAATCTGGAAAAGGCCAAGGAGAGCCTTACCATCGCCAGAAAGCGCCTGGGGGGGGGTCTTTCTATCATCATCCTGCCCGAAGGCCACCGCACCCGCACCGGCAGGATGGGAGAATTCAAAAAAGGCCCATTTCATCTGGCGCGCCAGGCTGGCGCCGACATCCTGCCTTTCGCCATTCGGGGCCTGTTCGACTATAACGCCAAAGGCGCATTTCACCTGAATCCCAAACCGGTATCGGTCGCTATCGGCCGGCCGCTTCCCTATGAGACCTTTTACGGAATGACACCGGAAGATTTGCGGGATCATGTCCGCGGAGTGATTGCCGAACTGGCGGGGGAGGCATAAAACCAATCAATTACAGCTGATTTTCCTCACGAACCGAAACCCCGCTGCGTGACGGTGCCTGTGAATAGCTTTCTCGCCGGGATGCGCTGACGGCCTTGTTGGCGATATCCTGCACTTTTTCGTAAGCCTTCTCGCTCTTTTGGGAAAGATCGGCAATCTGGGCCGCCTGGGAAACCGCCATCTTTTCCAGGGCCTCGATTTTGCCGGCCAGCACATTCTTCTCACCGTCGAAGCGGGCCTGAATGAGGGCCTTTTCGCTTTCGAAATCACGGGACAACTGTTTGGTGTTATCGGCCACCGCTTTATCAACGGCGGCATCCAGCTGTTTGGGAAACCCATCCACCTCTTTTTGCAATCCATCGATCTCTTTTTCCCGGGCGGCAAGTGCTTCTTCGCGGGCATCGAGGGCCGCTGTGCGCTCCTGAACACTGGCTTCAAAATCGCTGCGCTTGGCGGCGATCTCCTTTTCCAAGGCTGCGAGTTCGTCTTCCAGTGCATTCTTGCGCTGCGCTTTTTCGCGGGCAAAGACATACTCGTACTCTTCCTTTTCCCGCTGGCGCTCTTTTTTCAAGCTTGCCTTCTCCTCTGCGACCTGACGGTCGTGATCGGTTTTCTCCCGCTGCCATTGATTGCGAAGCTCTTCCATTTCGGTCTCGAAGGCGGCTTTTTCTGCGGCCGTTTCCTGGTCGAATTGCTCTTTTTTGGCCCGCTGGGCTTCGATCAGGGCGGCCAGGTCGGAGGCGGCCGTCTCCACTTCGTAGATGGTGTCCAGTTCCGCCTGCTTGGTTTCGATGGCCGACTGGATTTTGCGGTAGGTCTCGATTTCCTTTTCGAAGCGTTCCGCCAGGTCACCGAGTTCCCGGCTGATTGCGCCGCGCAGGTCGTGGAGGCGTTTGATGGGGTCCTGAGCGGTCTGGGTGTCGGCCGTTGCCGTGGCCACCTCTTTTTCCATGCGTTTGCGCGCTTTTTCGGCGTCCAGCAGATCTTTGCTCTGGCTCTCGAAGCGCTTTTTGGCGATCTCGTATGCTTCCAGCAGCTCTTTCTTGGTATTGGCCATGGAGACGGCGGGCAAATCGGCTTGATCGTTCATGATGTTGTCCTCTGTGTTGATGGTTGTAGGATGGAATACGGAACTTTTTCTGTAATTGTAAAACCGGTCATGGCAGCCTTCTTCGTTGAAGTTGAGGCCATTATATTAACGGCGTGTGACAGATACGGTCACACGGAAACCATTTTTTTGTAACTTTGGTATTGTGCAGGAATCCGCAAAACAAAATGGATTGGAATGGCGCACCATGGGCGTTATACGCAGTCAATCCATTGACACAACCCCACGACGGTCCACCTTATGCATGTGATCTTCAGCTGTTTTATAAGATTTCAGAGGAAATCATGCTGGACCTTCTATCACAACTGATGGCGCTTTATGCCGACATCGACAAGGAAGTGGCGGCGTTTCAATTGAAGAGTGGTCTGCGCTGCTCGGCAGGCTGCGGCGATTGCTGCAGGACCGCTGACCTGCAGGTAACTGCCCTCGAAATGCTTCCCGTGGCCCACGCCATGCTTTGCGATGGAACGGCGGCCCAATGGCTGGAGCGACTTTCCGGACCTCACGGTTCCGGCACCTGTGTCCTATACACGGCCCATCCTGAAAAAGATGCCGCCGGGCACTGCGACTACTACCCGTGGCGACCGGGATTGTGCCGCTTGTTCGGCTTTGCCGCGATTCGGGGACGCACCGGCTCCAAGACCCTGGCGGTTTGCCGGCATATCCGCCAAAACGATCCTCACGGCGCCGCGTCCGCCATGGCCCTGGTTGAAGAAGCGCCTTTATTCGTGCATTACGGCACCCGGATCTGCGGCCTGGATCCGGTTCTGGGATCAAAACCGATGCCCGTCAACCTCGCCCTGCGCCAGGCCATCCAGCGCCTGGGACTCAATGCCGCCTATGCGCATCTGGAAAGCTTCCGGGACAACACAGCGGCTTAGATCGCCGCGTCGGTTTCGCCGCTAATACCCTCGAAGCGTATTGCCAACGGCCACACTGTTCATCCATTAAGGAACTGTCGATTCTCTTTTTTATTTAAAAAAGGAATCGGTATGTCCGAAATCGAACCTTCATCACCCCTGTTCGGTTAACATTTCCTTGCAATAAATCACCTTGCCATCGCCCGGTGCATAAAAATCCTTCAGCACTGTTTCCAGGCGGTAGCCACAGCTTTCGTAGAAGGCGCGGGTGCTGGCGTATTGATCGCGCTGTGAGGTATCCACGTAGATGCGATTGCCGCCGGATTTGCGGATCAGGGCCTCGGTTTCCACGATCAATCTGCGGCCCAGCCCCTTTCTGTGGAAATCGGGATGCACGGCAATCCAATACAGATCGAAACTTTTCTGCGTGCAGGGGATCGGACCATAACAGGTGTAGCCCACCAGCCGGCCGTACTGCTCGGCCATCATGAAATGATAGCCGCTGAGATCTCCTTTGGCCAGGCGCTCTTGCACCAATTCCCTGGCCACTTCGACCTCCTCGGGATGAAAGAATCCGGTCAGATCCACCAGGCGCCCGACACGCTCCGGATCCTGCGACGTTACCTCTCGGCGCCATTTTACACCATGCAGGCGTTCTTTGTCCGGCGGATGTTTCGTCTGTGGATGCGCGCCTGTGGCGGCCAATCCCGTAAAGAAACGAAGGGCGTTGCTGCCCAGGGTCCGTACACGATAACCGCCCTCCTGCACCAGCAAGGTGGGAAGCCCCAGCTCCCCGATGCGACGGCCGTTGGCTTCGAAATCCTTGCCAAGCAACTGCCATGTACCGGTGGGGTCCCCTTTGGCCGTATCCAGCCCAAGGGCCACCACCAGGAACTGTGGATTGAACTGGCGAATGCGACGCAAAGCTTTATCCAGATCCTTTAAGTAACAGGCGCCGTCCAATTTTTCCGGCAGGGGCAGATTCATATTGAAACCCTCCCCCTCGCCCTCGCCGCACTCCTCTTCGAATCCGGTGAAATAGGGGTAGGCAAAGGTCGGATGGCCGTGCAGAGAGATGGTGAGTACGTCGCTGCGCCGGTAAAAAATATCCTGCTGGCCATTGCCGTGGTGGTAGTCGATATCCAGGATAGCGACCTTGCCGTGGGCACTCAGATATTGGGCGGCAATCGCATTGTTGTTGAAATAGCAAAACCCGCCGAAGGCCCGGCGTTCTGCATGGTGGCCGGGCGGGCGCACCAGAGCGTAGGCCATTCTGCGGCCGGCCAGTATTTCGGAGGCAGCGGTCAGGATGCAGTTCACCCCTTGCCGGGCGGCCGGATAGGCATTTTTGTTGATCGGAGTGAAGGTGTCGATACAATAGTAGCCGGATAGCACGGAGGGCTCTTTGGGCGGCCGGGTTTTGTTGCGCAGCGGGAAAATGTAGGGATAGAGCGATTTGCCCTCGGGCATCTCTTTGCAGGCCCGGCGCAGGTAGTTTACCAGATCGCTGTCGTGAACCGCGGTGATATATTTTTCGGCAAAAAGGCGGGGGTTGATTCGGGCAAACAGTCCACTGGGCTCCAGCACCTTCAGAATGCTGCGCACCCGCACGGGCGCTTCCACATAGCCGCGCTCGTGTACATGGTGAATGTCGTGATTGGCGTTGACCACAAGGGCGATCTGCTCCAGGGATCGACTTTCAACGGTGGTACGCACAGCATCGGGTTTGACATAACGAAAAGGCCTCAGATTGACCGGGTCGTCCCGAAACGAGGCGACCACCGTTTCCACATAACGGGGGGGGCAGTAGGCGGCGTACTTTCGCTCCAGCACGGCGCGCACCACTTTGCGGGCAAAACGCAGGCGTAAGGGTTCGGTGCGATCCAGGCCATCGTAAACCAGATGGGGCATGCAGGTGTCGCCGGGCTTTACAGGGTTTTCGTAGGCGGTATCGATGATCGGCCGGGCCCCATAGCGTTCATAGAAACGGAGCCTGTCGCGATTTTGCTTGAGGATCGTCGGATCGTCGCAAGCGTCGCGCTCGTCGGGCAGGCACTCGAAAAAAAGGCCCTTGGCACCCAGTCCCACGGCTTCGGCCCGCACGCTGTCGTACAGGGCGCTTCCCAACCCTCCTCCCGTGGAACCTTTGGCCGTGGCAATCCAGTCAAGGTAGCAAAACCCGATCACCGGTTCGTGCAGCAACATGGTAAACCCCTGCACGCGACGGCGCATGGTTTCGGCGATCAGCAGGATGGTACGGAAGCGCTGTTTGAACGGATTGCGCAGCTTTTCACTGATCTGGTCGATCTCTTCCGGCGGCACATCGGAAAAGCGGGTCCGGAGAATCTGCTTGATCTGCTTCAACGCCTCTTGATCCACAGACAGAATGTCGTCGTAAATCCGGCGAATTTTGAGCATGGCTTATTTTCCCGATGTACTCACAATCCTTGCCACGGCGTCGGTCATGGTCATTCCGGCCCGGTGGACGGCGGCGGCAAAACCGGCGTCCGGGGAAAGGCAGGGGTTGGCGTTGATCTCCAGAATCCAGAGCCGCCTGTAAGCGTCCACGCGAAAATCCACTCGGGCATATCCCCGCAGGCCCATCAGTTCCCAGCATTCCAAGGACAGGGTCTTGAGCTGCTCCAGCAGCTCCTCGTCAACCGGATCGAAATCGAACCGACGCGGGGTGTGCCGATATGCGAAGGAATCTTCGTCCCATTTGGCTTTGTAGTCCACGATGCGGGCCTGCCCGGAGGCGTATCCCTCGAAAACGATCTCGGCTGGAGGCAGCACCTGGGGTCCTTCAAGGCTGTCCAGCAAGGAGAGGTTGAACTCCCGTCCATCGATGAAGGCTTCGGCAAAACAGGTGCCGCCCAGCCGGGGTGCACGCTGGGCCATCAGCGTCTCCAACATCCGATCGGATGCGGCTTCAACAATGGCATCGTCGTCGAGCCCGACGGAAGCGTGCTCCCACACGGATTTGATAAACCAGCGGCATGGGTTTTCCCGAGGCCGCCGGAAGCGCCCCGGGTTCCAGGCGTTGGATGGAACGGTCCAGACCGGTGTTGGCAGACCGGCTCCGTCCAGCATCGTTTTTGCGAAAAGCTTGTTGGAAGTCAGGATCATGGCTTCCGCACATGCCCCGGTATACGGCAGCCCCATGGTATCCAACAGCGAAGGGAACAGGTGGATCAACCGGCCTGTGCCGTCCAGAGACTCCACCAGGTTGAAAACCAGACCGGGATCGATGGCGCCAATCTCGTTGCGGACACGGGAGAGGTTCAAATCGCAGCTCAGGCGAACCGGTTTGTGCCCGAGGGTGTGCAGGGCTTCTGTGACGGCATCAGCCTGAACCAGGACATCCTGTTCATCGGCTGCGCTGTCATTCCGTAATGCATTATGAACCACAGCAATACGCATAAGCTTGAATCCTTTGATCGGTTGTTCCGGTGCGAACGCGTTTTTGAGCGGATTCCACGACCCATCCGATCAACTGTTCATAAGTGATGCCCAGTCGAGTGCATAAAATCGGCAGATCGGAATGTTGGGGGTGGAGCCCGGCCAGCGGGTTGACTTCCATAAACTGGGGCACGCCACGGGCGTCACAGCGCACATCGGCGCGTCCACAGTCCCTGCAGCCCAGCACTTGCCAGGCCTTCAGCACAATGGCCTCGGCCTGCCGTACCACCAGGTCCTGGTCCGCATCCACGATCCGGTAGACGACCAACTCTTCGCAGCGTTCCTTGTTGGTGTAAGAATAAACTTCGGCCTCAGCGTTTTCCAAAAGGAGGACTTCCATGGTGCCCAGTATTCTTGCCTCGCGACCCGTTCCCACCAGGCCAACGGTAAACTCACGGCCCGGTAAAAACGACTCCACCAGCACCGGCTGGCGAAAGGCGGTTATCAACTTCAGGCAGGCAGCGTCCAAATCCTTGCGGTTGCGTACGATGGAGTCAGCCGTCACCCCCTTGCCCGTGCCTTCGGCCACGGGCTTGATGAAGTAGGGCGGTCCAAAGCCGACCGCTTGCAGATCCGAGGGCTCGCGCACCACCACGAAATCGGCGGTGGGCACGCCGGCATCGCGCAGTACATGCTTGGTCATGCCCTTGTGCAGGGTCAAGGCCATCACCAGCGGATCGGAAAAGGTGTAGGCAATCCCGTAAACATCCAAAATTGCCGGCACCTGGGCCTCCCGGCCGATGCCGTGCATCCCCTCGGCGATGTTGAACACCAGGTCCCAATCTCGGCCGACAGCCAGTTGTTGGACCAGGCTGCGGGCATGGCCGATCCGCTCGGTGTCATGGCCCAGTCCGGCCAGGGCCTTTTCCAGAGCGTCGATGGTGTCGTCGCGATCGAATTCGGCGGTTTCCTCCTCGCCATACCCGGCCGCCAAATATTCGGAGCGTAAATCATAGGTCAAACCGATTTTCATGAGCACGACCCTCCTATGTTGGTAGTTATGTCGATCATACCGAATCCGGATAGCGATAGGTTTTGCCTTCGTAGTTTCGCAGCACGAGATCGCATCCGTCGCGTCCCTGGCGGTATTCGGGCATCAACGGAATCTTGCCGCCGCCGCCGGGTGCATCGATGACGTAGGTGGGTACGGCGTAGCCGCTGGTAAACCCTCGCAGGCGCTGGATGATCTCCAGCCCCTTGTCCACCGTTGTTCGGAAATGAGATGAGCCGGAAATGGGGTCGCACTGGTACAGGTAGTATGGCCTGACCCGCATGCGCAGCAGGCGGTGAACAAGGCTGTTCATGGTCTCCACCGAATCGTTGATGTTCTTGAGCAGAACCGTCTGAGACCCTAAGGGGATGCCGGCGTCGGCCAACCGCTGGCAGGCCTGCGAGGCCTCGGGCGTACACTCGTCCGGATGGGTAAAGTGCAGACTCATCCACAACGGGTGATGGCGTTTGAGCATGCGCACCAATTGGGACGTCACCCGCTGCGGCAAAACAGCTGGAATTTTGGTGCCGATGCGAATGATTTCCACATGTTTGATTTGCCGCAGCCGGGTCAGCAGCCAATCCAGCCGTGAATCGCCCAAGGTCAGCGGATCCCCGCCGGAAAGCAGAACATCCCGAACCGTGGGCGTGCGGCGAATATATTCCATCGCCTGTTCCAACCGTTTACGATTGAAATGCAGGCGGCCATGCCCCACCACGCGCGAACGGGTACAGTAACGGCAATAGGTGGAACAGAAATCCAGGAGCAGGAACAGCACTCGGTCCGGGTAGCGATGGACCAAACCCGGCACCGGGCTCTGATGATCTTCGTTCAGGGGGTCGTCAGCCTCTTCCGGCATCTGGACAAACTCGTTGATCGTAGGCACCACGGATTTGCGCAGCGGGTAATCCATATCGTGGCCCACCAGCAGGCTGAGATAATAGGGTGTGATCGCCAAAGGCAGCCTGGTTGCCAATCCGGCCATGGCCGCATTTTCTTCGCTGCTCAGGGTCAAAAACCGTTTCAATTGACTTGGCTTGCACACCCGATTGGCGATCTGCCACTGCCAATTGTTCCACTGCCGATCACTGATATCGGGGTAGTAGATTTTCAGAAACTTGCGTCGAAAAGAAACCGGATAATTGGGAACCGGTTTGATGGAGGGACGGTTTGTGAGCGGCCGGGCGGCCGTCAACGGCAAGGCGATTGTGTAATCGATCGCCTGACTGGGAGGCTCCTCTTCGACCTCTGTGTTGACCTCCATGGCATGGGGCCGGCTTCGGCTCGGATTTGATCGGGTTTGGCCACAGCGGTTGAAAAACATCGTTATATATTCTCCTTTATGTTTGTCCGATTTAATCGATAGGAAAACGCCACTGGTTTTCCGTATCGCGGGAACGACAAGCGTATATCAAAACACGTGCCAGCATGATTTTTTAATTCATTTATTATTGGCGATGTCTACCCGATCCGGATCAGGAGTAATGGTAGAAAAAGGAAGCCTCGATTCCGGTTTTCCATCCTGATCGGAAGATCCCCTGGAAGACATTCCCTCCCGCCTGGAAAGCTTGTTTTCAGACATATTAGACCGCGTCGTTTCGGTGGCCCGGGTTATGCAGTTTAAATATGCGGGACGACCCACCCTTGCAGCGGCCGACAAAAGGGAGTCGATGCTTTGGCAAGCATAATCACCCCCCGATGTCCGAGAAACGTGAAAAACAGGACACGCGGATTCCGATTTGGCGCGTACGCCATTTCTTATCCAGAAAGGAAAACGACCCATGTTGCACCGCAAACCCCATATCGAACACCACCTTAAAGCCACTGAAGAGCGGCTTGCCGAACGTATTGAGAGGCTGACCGTCCATGGCGTGGCCACCGAGTTAATCAAAAAAGATCATTTGGTCAGAAAATTGGAAGCAAATATACGGCAGGGAAAAAGACAGTTGGGCGTCATTGCAGCCCAAGAAACCCAATTGGCCGAAAAGGCCGAAGCCCGTATCCGCAAAGAAACGGCTGCCAAGTCGGAGAAAATGCACGGCGAATCGAAAAAAAAGGATAGAGACGCCCCACGGGTCAAAAAGATAAAAAAGAGACGCATCAATCTTGGGGATGAAGCACAGGCAGAATAGAAAAGGCTGCGACCGGTTCAGGCAAGAACGAGGATTCCCTTTTTCAGTTCAACCCAGCGGTCGGCCACCCGCTCGACCTGGGCCGTGTCGTGGGACACCATGACGATAGTGCAGGCCTGCTTGAGACTGACGATCAACGCCTCGATAATCGCAGTAGCTTTGCCATCAAGAGAGGAGGTGGGTTCGTCCAGCAGCAGCACCTCCGGTTCGACCACCAGTGCCCGGGCGATGCACAGGCGCTGCTGCTGGCCGCCGGATAGCCGGCGGGCGTCCTCCCGAAGGCGGTCTTTGACCTCATCCCACAGGAAAGCCTGTTTCAAGGCGGTTTCCACGGCATCCTTTATCTGTGCTTCATTCGAAATTCCAGCCATCTTCAAGGGAAAGGCCACGTTTTTATAGATGCTCATGGGCAGCGGGTTGGGGATCTGAAACACCATGCCCACCTTGCGCCGCAGATCGGGCAGTGAACAGGATGGGTGGTAGATATCCTGATCCGCCCCGCCCAGACGAATATGGACGCTGCCTTGCATGCGGGCCCCGGGGATGTCTTCCCACAGGCGGTTGAACAGGGTTAACAGCGTGGATTTGCCCTGTCCCGAAGGCCCTGTCACCGCCGTGATGGCGCCCTCGTGGACATCCAGGCTTATATCCTGCAAGACCCGGTTGTCGCCGTAGGAAAAAACCAGGTGACGGGCTTTTATCTTTATCTCGTTGTTTGCGGTCATCCTGTTCGTTTCCTCAGCGGGCTCCGTATAGCAGGTGATCGGCCAGCCGATGCCGGATGAAAGCGGTCAGGGCGAAAAGCAGCGCGCAGACAGCCAGCAGGACAATGGCCGCGCCATATCCGCGCATCAGTTCAGCCTGGTCCGCATACTGGGCGGAAACCGTGTAGATATAAAACGGCAGGGCTTCGTACCCCGAAAGCAGCGAGGCGGGGATGCCGGCCGTGGCCACCACGCCGGTCAGCATGATTACGGCTGTGTCTTCCGCGCAGCGGCCGATGGAAAGAATGATGCCGCTGACAATGCCAGACAGGGACTGGGGCAGCAGTACATAGAAAATGGTCTGCAGCTTAGAGGCGCCCAGCGCCGGGGCCGTCATGCGAACGTGGCGGGGCAGATTTTCCAAGGTGGTCTGGCTGGTGCGGATCAGATAGGGCAGCACCAGAAAGGCCAGCGACAGGGCCGATATCAGCAGGCAGGGGGCGATTTGGCCGGAAAAATGGTGGTGGAGAAAAATCGCCATGCTGAAGCCGAAAAGGCCAACCAGAATCGACGGAATGCCGGCCAGAATGTCGAAAAAAAGCCCGAAAACCGCTTTGGTGCGCGGCGCGGCAAATTCGGCCATATAGATGCCGGTAGCGATGCCCACGGGAACGGCCATGCCCACGGCAAGACCGACCAGAAGCAAGGTGCCGACAGTTGCCGGAAAAATGCCTTCGAAGACTTGGCGTTTCATCAGCAGGGCGTCCAAGGGGGCGGTGTCTCCAAAAAAAAGCGCCGGGGAGAGGGTTCCAGCCCCCTTGATCAACAGGAACCCAAGAAGCATGGCGACACTAGCGGTGAGCACCAGTCCGGAAAGCCAGGCCCAGGCGGTCACCAGTTTGTCGCAGCATCTGGCTTTCATGGCACACCGCCTTTGTCGGCAACCATCCGCCGGGTCAGTAGGACGGTCAGGGTGGTAAAGGCATACAAGATGATTCCGCAGGCAAACAGGGTGCGAAACTCCAGACTGTCAAAATCGGCGGCCACCACCAGGGCGATATGTGCGGGCAGCGTTCGAGCGGAAGCCAGCGGCGAACCGGGAAAGGCGGTGGCGTTGCCGGCGATCATCAGGGCGATCAGCGTGTCGCCCACGGCCCGCCCCAGGGCCAGGAGCACGCCGGTGGTCAGCCCCCGCCAGGAGCAGGGAATGACCACACGAACGAACTTCTGGACAGGGGTGGCGCCCAGGGCGTCGGCCGCCGCCAGGTAGCTCTTGGGCACGCCGGCGAAACTGTCGGTGAAAAAAAGAATCATGGTGGGGGCGATCAGAATGGCCAGCAGCATGGATGCAGAGAGAATGCACATACCCGAGCCGCTGCCCGTCCATTCGCGGACGAAGGGAACCAGCAGAAAAATGCCGGCAAAACCATAGACCACGGTGGGGATGCCGGTCATGAACCGAACCAGCCGGTGCAGCAGGGCCGGCACCCGTCCCTTTGCCAGAACAGCGACCAGAGCGGCGCACCCCAGGCTCAGAGGAAAACTGAAGATCATTGCCAGACCGGCGATGAACAGCGATCCGGCCATCATGGGAACGATGCCGTACAGGCCCTCGTTGGGCAGCCAGGAAGAGGTAAAGAGATTGAAGAACGCACCGCTGGTGACCAGCGGGAGGCCCAGAACGATCATGAACCCGAAGATCAGCACCGTAACGGCCACCGAGCCGGCTGCGGCCACAGCCAGCAAGCCCTGTACCAGACCTTGGCTGCGCATCTTTATTATTTTACAGGGATAAATCCCTTGGCGGCGGCGAGGCCCTGGCCGGTTTCGCTGAACAGAAAATCAATGAAGGTTTTCGTCAGTCCGTTCGGATCGCCTTTGGTGTTGCTGTACAGACCCCGGGCAATTTTGTATTCGCCGCGCTTCACGGTCTCCAGGGTCGGCGTAACGCCGTCCAGCGCCACCGGTTGAACGCTTTCGTCCATGTGTCCCACCGAGACATAACCGATCGCATAGGGATCGTTGGCCACGGCCGCTTTCATGGCGCCGTTGGAGACCACCACATTGGCTTTGGCGCTGATCGCACCTTTTCCCAGGGCTTTTTTCCAGAAGACCGATCTCGTTCCGCTGGCCGTGTCGCGGGTGTAAAGGTTGATCGCCTTGTCCGTGCCCCCAAGGGCCTTCCAGTTGTCGATGGTGCCGGCGAAAATGGCTTTGACTTGCGACGTGGTCAACGATGTGACCGGATTTTCCGGATTGACCACCAGTCCGACGCCATCGATGGCCCATTTGAACATTTTCAAGCCGTATTTTGCGATTTCATCATCGGTCGGTTTGCGGCCGGAGTTGCCGATGTCAACCAACCCTTCGCCCACCTGTTTGATGCCCACGCCGGAGCCTCCGCCGGCAATGGTGATCCGAACGTCGGAAAAGCGCTGCATGATCTGCTTGGCCGCCGCCTTCATCACCGGAATATGTGCTGTGCCGCCGGAAATCTTGATCGTCCCGGCCTGGCCCGCAAACGGAGACAAATCGTCCGCCACGGCCGGCGCAACGCCTTTCAGCAAAAGAGTCAGAATAGAGATTGCAACCATGCCGTACAACGACCGCCCGATCCGCGTCATGCTCGACCTCCTTTTTTAACTTGATGATTATCATGTCCAGTTGGAATCGTCGAAGTGATAACAATTTTGACGCTATCATCGGGCCTGTAAAAAGTCTAATAGACAAAAACGATATCGAAGGCGAGACCAATAGTTATTTTCGATAATGACTTTAAGGCAGGGTTTCTATCTTATGTAAAAGTCGGCGGGCGTTTTCGATGTTCTCACGGGCCTTGGCGTGGTCCGGGTCGCAGTCCAGGGCCATTTCCCATTCGGCGATGGCCTTCTTCAGATCTTCGTTGATAAAATGTTTGACGCCATTGCGGTAATGGACCTGGGCCAGTTCCACCAGCCGGGCATGGACGGCCTTCTTCAGAGCAGTCCCGGCTTCATGGCTTTCTTCCATGTTTTCCAACAGAGTTCGGGCCTCCCGGTAGCGCTGGTGATCGAAATACTCCAAGGCCAGCCGATAGCGCGCCTCGGCCGCCAGCCGGGCCGCTTCGCTATTATCAGGCGCACGTTGCATGAGCATTTCAGCCTGGTCGAGGCATTGGCCATAGCGGCCCTGGTTGAAAAGCTGCCGGGCGTTTTTCAGGTCAAGATCAAATTGCCGCTGCTTCAGGGTGAAGTCCAGTTTTTCCGCAAGGGCGGCTTTGCCCTCGAATCCATCGGGAACCGCCGCCAGGGAGGCTTCGGCATCCGCCAGCCGTCCCGCTTCGACCTGTTGGGCCGCCTGTCCGAGCTGGATGGTGTGAATCAGGGCTTGCGCCTTTGTATCCGACGGGTCGGCCTGCCGGACCAGTGCCATAGCCCCTTGGAGATCGCCGTCCGACAGTCTGTCCCGGGCCACGTCCAAGGGGTCGGGTGCTGGTTGCTCCTTGATTTCCGGAGGTTCTGCATCTTCCCATTTGGGCAGGATCAGCAGACTGCCGGGAGGCAATGCCCGGTCTTCGGGCAGGTGGTTGAACCAGGCAACGAGAAAAGCCTTCTTCTCGTCGCCAAAAAATTTCTCGGCCACCGATGCCGGCCGATCACCCGGTACGGTCTGGTAGACGCGAAAGGGAAAGGGAGAGAAACGGGCTCGGATTTGCCGCAGTGCCGGCTGAAAGGTCGGATCCAAACGCAGTGCGGCCAGAAAGTGGTTGCGGGCGTCCGTTGAGCGGCGATCCCTTAACTTCGCCAGGCCCGCCTGGTAGTGGGATCGGACCGCCGCGTCGATCTTCTCTTCGATGCGTTGGATTTCGCGTTCGGCCTCCTTTGAATCGGCGGCGATATCCTCAACCAGACGCCAGTGATCCAGAGCCATGCCCAGTTCACCATGGGCCTCCAGTTCTCGGGCCCGGACGCTGATGGTCTCGATCTGCTCCGCCCGCCACCAGGGTCCGGAGTGCACCAATGTCGAGAGCGAATCCATGCTGCCGGAACAGGCGGCAAGGGCAGCCCAGGCGATGATGGCAATCACTGGCAGCCAGGCGCGCTTCATTTGAGGTCCACTTTGATTGTCGTGGCCAGCAGATCGCTGAAGCGATCCAGATCTGTACGACGATCGACGACGTTTCGATGGATGCCGTAGCGGTCGGCATAAAAAGGCGTGCCTCCCGGCGAGCGTTTGAACGCCGCCGAAAAGCCCAGATTGGCGGCCATGGCGGCAATCAAGTTGTTGCTGCTGCCCTCTGGATAGGCCAGAAACCGGCACGGTTTGCCCAACGCTTCTTCTATCTTTTTTTTGCCTTGCTGCAGTTCGGATTCAACCCACGAGAAATTCTCTTTAAAAGACTGGCCCCGCTTGCGGCGTGTCAGAGATCGGCCGTAGCAGCCCCGGCAGCCGATGGTGAATCCTTCTTTGCTCAGCGTTCGGATCTGGCCCCAGGTCATGGTGCCCTTTTCGCCCACCCGTCCGGGGGCCACGAAGACGGTTGCCGTCATTCCGAAGGCTTTCAGGATGGGCGCCGCGTCCTGGTAAAAAGCCTGAGATTCGGTGTCCGCAGTAATAAGAACAGATCGTCGGGGAAGCTGGGCTGTAAACGCCATGAATTGGACCAGCCGATCCGGCGAAATGGCGGTAAAACCCGATTCGCTCAGCCACCGCATCTGCTCGTGAAAGGCCGACCGGGAAATTTGGGGAACCCGATTGGTCTGCCCGGTTGGTTCGCCGATATCGCTATAGGTTATCACGGGAACGACCTGGATGCCGCCGGGAAACAGCCCCCCCGGTCGAAAGTCGGCCCCGGGAACAACAACGGCCTCTCCCTCGGAAAAAGTATCTTTGCCATTGTATTCGGCGATCATCCATCCCTTGGATGCCGCCTTCAAGTATCGCTGGGCAATCAGTTGCGGCGTGTCTCCCTGCCGGGCACGCACCAACAGCAAAGGCGGTGGCTTCCTGCCTGAAGGCTCTCCGCCCAGGGCGGCCGGGACGATCAGGACCAGGATCAGCACTGCCGCCAGGGTGCACCTGGCGCAGCCGAAAAACCTACTCCACCGATTTGACATGAGGCCTCTGTTTGATGGAAAGCACCCGGAAGGTTGGAACGGGTGCGGTTTTGCCTTTAACGGTGCGGTCTCCGGCGGATTCCACCTGGATCAGAGACCGCAGGGCACAAACCACGGCATCGGTTACCAGTACCTCGCCCGGACGCGCGAGGCTGCTGAGTCGGGATGCCAGGTTAACCGTATCGCCGATCACCGTGTATTCCATTTTGGCCGGCGAGCCAATGTTGCCGGAGACGACGGGGCCGGTGTGAATGCCGATCCCCACGGACGACAAAAGGGGGTTGCCTTGGTTGTTCCGGCTGCGAAGCTGCTCCATGAGGTCCAGCGCGGCCCGCACCGTTCGTTCGACGTGGTCGTTTCTGTATACTGGCACGCCGAAGACGCCCAAAACGCCGTCGCCGATGAACTTGTCCACATATCCTCCGTAATCCAATATGGCCCGGGTGGCAATATCGAAATAGGTATTGAGCATCTCGACGACCCGCTCCGGATCCCGGGATTCCGCATAGGCGGTAAATCCCCGGATGTCGGCGAAAAGGATCGTGGCGTCGTTCTTATGTCCCTTGAGCCACATTTTTTCCGGGTCGGCGATAATCATCTCCAGCACCTCTTCTCCGACGTATTTCCCGAAGGACTGGCGTGTCAACGTGTGCCGTAAAAGCTCTTCGCCCATCTGGTTGAAGGCCGTGGCCAGATTGCCCAGTTCGTCCTGGCGGTTGAGTTCCACCCGATGGCGGTAGTCGCCCTTGCCGATGGCTTCGGTGGCGGCCACCAACTGCGTGATGGGTCGTGAAAAACGAAGCCCCAGATAGACAGCAATGGCCAAACCGATAGTCATCATCACAAGGGTCACATAGATGATGGATCCTTTCTCCCGCGCCACCAGGTGTTCGATAAAATCCAGGGACACGCCCACATGCACCGTGCCTAATATTTTTTCCTGGAATAAGACATCGCGGTACAGATTCAACATCTGTTCGCCGGTCGGGGTTACAAAGGAGTAATAAGAAACTTTTCCGCGGGTTACCGGCGGCTGCGTCGGCGTCGCTGCAGAAAGAGGCGTGCCGATTCGGTTCACGTCGGTGTGGGCCCGGATCAATCCCCGAGTATCTGTGACCACGGCGTAGCGCAGGCCCTCGGTATCGGTGGCTTCCTTGATCAGGGTGTTCAGGCTGAGAATATCGTCATCGATGAGTGGAATGCGGGCATTGTTGGCGAAATAGTTGAGACTTACGGTCCCTACCATCACCGTCTGGTCGAACAGCCGGGCCTTTTGCTTGTTGATGATGATGGTGCTGAAGGAAACGATGGTGACGGCGACAATGAGCAATGCACCGATGCAGAGTTTGAGCCAGATGGGAATGGCCGGCGGGGGCAATCGTTCGGCCAATGGACCGCGCTGGCGAAGAATCAGTTCACGGATATTGTCCGACAGGGAGGCAACCGAAAGCCGGAAATTCTCGTTGATGGCCTCGACCACTGCCTCTTCGGAGGCCAGCGCAAGATCGGCGATCACGTGGCCCAGACGCACGGCCTGACCGGTTTCGATTAGCCGCTTGCGCTGTTCGGCCAGCGCGATCTCCAGTTGCTCCGCGGTGATGATGCCCCGATCAATCAGCACCTGACCCAATTGAACATCGCCCGGGGACCGTCTCCTGAAAAGATGGCGGATTCCTGGAACCAGGTTTTTCGGGGACCACCGCATGGATAGCACCGTTACCGTGAAAGTCAAAATGCGCCTGCGATGCCGTTAAAAAGGCGCCCGGCAGCGCTGAGCAGAACTATACCGGCGGCCATCGGCCGGTGTCAACAAGGACCGTTTCGCACGGTGTTGCGCTAGACGGTAATCTGCCAGCAGCGATGGATGGTTTTGCGCTTGTGAACGTAGTCTTCGGGGATCGTTCGGGAGGTAATCTCCCTGGCATCGGATACCTTGAGACCACCCAGATTGGGTTCAAAGTTCTGGTGGTTGGTGGAGAAAAACAAGGTGGCGCCGGCTTTCAGGACGGAAACCACGTTTTCCAGCAGCAGGGGGTGGTCCTTGACGACGTCAAATGTCAGGTCGCGGGTTTTGGTGGTGGAGTAGGAGGGTGGATCGACCACCGCCAGGTCGAAGCGCATCCCTTTGTTTCTGGCGTTTTTCAGATAGTCGAACGTGTGGCCCTGAACCAGCCGATTGGCGGCCGGGTCGATGCCGTTGAGGGCCATGTTCTCGCGAGCCCACTGGATGGCGCCTTCCGAGCGGTCCACGGAAACGGTGCTGCGGGCGCCACCCAGGGCTGCATAACAGGAAAAGGCTGCCGTATAGCAATACAGATTGAGAAAATCTTTACCGGCAGCCATTTCCCGCACCATCTGCCGGGTATCGCGATGGTCGGAAAACAGTCCGGTATCGACAAAGTCGTAGGGATTGACCAGAAATTTCAAATCCCTTTCCGACAAAACGATTTTTTTATTCGTATGGTCGATGCGTTCATACCGTTGACCATCCTGTTTCCCCGCCCGCCGCACCTTGAGATGAACCTTTTCCATGGGCACATCCAGAACGCCGGCGACCTCCCGGGCCATGGCAGGCAGCCATTTAGGGACGGACTGGCGGCGCAGATACTCTCCGATCACCAGATGACCGCCGTACCAGTCCACCACGGCACGAATCTCAGGAATATCCCAATCGTAAAGACGGAAGACTTCGATCTTCTGCCGCTTGAAACGCCGATGAAGGTGTTTGAAGCGTTTTCTCACCCGGTTGGCCAGCATCCGGGCCTGATGCTGGAATTGTTCGGGGATGGGTTCGTCCGGTTTTACAGCCATGAACGCCAAACACCTCCGGCTTTTTTATCTTTCAGATTCATGTTGAATGGGTAACCGGAAGAAAAATGGCTCCCTCCGGTACCGAACGTTCAATCGGGATCGCCGCGCAATCAGGCCGAACCGCAGACATCGCAGTTGGTGAGGCATCGTTCGTAGCGTTCATCCCGGTTTTTCACCGGCGGATTCGAGCCGGACCAGAACTTGATGATACACTGCCGGATACATTCTTTTTCGTTGGGTACGATTTCTCTATTTTCCATATTCGCCTCCGCTGGTTAACGGGTGTTTTCATCCGGGCATCGGTGCCGTCGGCAATCGATGCCGTCGTTGCTTCGTGCTTACCTTATATTGATAATCACGATTCTGAAAATTTGAACGCCCCGGCAAGAAATTGTGCTCGCCAAGAAGACATGCAAACGGGTCCATAATGGGCTTGCAAAAGCCGCCGTTTTCTGGTGAAGTTGCTGCACATTTCAATGAATTATGGGAGATCGATCATGAATGAAGAATTTGAAAACGCGGCCCCGGATGCGGAGGAGAGTTTTGCCGACCTGTTGGAATCCTACAGTGCCGGCATGAACGAGAACATCCAGGTGGGGGACCAAATCCGGGGACGAATCATTTCCATCGGCGCCAGCAATGTGTTTGTGGATACCGGCACCAAAGTGGACGGCGTGGTTGAAAAAGCCGAACTGCTGGACGAAGAAGGCCAATTGAACGTTGGCGAGGGCGACGAACTGGACCTTTACGTCATCGCAGCAGACGAAAGCGAAATCCGTCTTTCCAAAGCCGTTTCCGGCATCGGCGGCCTGAACATGCTGCAAGACGCCTGGGAACAGCGCATTCCGGTGGAAGGAAAGGTCGTTGCCTCCATCAAGGGCGGATTTCAGGTGGAAGTCGTCAAACGACGGGCCTTTTGCCCCATCAGCCAGATGGACCTGACCTATGTGGAGGACCCGGAAGCCTACGTAGGCCAAATCTTTTCCTTCCTCATCAAACGGTTCGAAGAGCGGGGCCGCAACATCGTGCTTTCAAGGCGCGATATCCTTCAAAAGGAGATGGAGGCCAGTCGCAAGGCATTTATGGATCAACTGGACAAAGATGCCGTATATGAAGGAACCGTGGTCCGCATTCTGCCATTCGGTGCCTTTGTGACGCTGGCACCGGGCGTGGAGGGGCTGGTGCACATCAGCGAACTCAGCTGGTCGCGTCTGGATACCCCAGAACAGGCGGTCAAGGTGGGAGATCGGCTCCAGGTTAAAGTTTTGGGCGTTAAGGAGGGAGAAAAGCCGGGTACCAAAAAGATTTCTCTTTCCGTTAAACAGGCCATGGGCGACCCCTGGCAGGAGGCACCCAATCGCATCCGGGTGGGGGACAAATTGAAGGGCAAGGTAACCCGTTGCGCCAATTTCGGGGCTTTTGTCGAGTTGTTTCCAGGCATCGAGGGGTTGGTGCATATCAGTGAAATGAGTTATACCCGCCGCGTGATGCGTCCCGAAGAGGTGGTCTCTCCCGGTGACGCAGTCGTGGTGACAGTCAAGGAGTTTGATCTCGACCGCAAACGGATATCGCTGAGCATCAAGGATGCCGAGGGCGATCCCTGGGCGGATATCGAGGAAAACTTCAAACCGGGGCAGACGGTCCAGGGTCGGGTGGAAAAAAAGGAAAGCTTCGGCATCTTCGTGAACCTGGCACCGGGCATTACCGGCCTGCTCCCCAAATCCAAAATCGCCGCATCGGAAAAAGCGGCCACGTTCGACAGCCTCAAGCCCGGCGGCACCGTCAGCGTGACCGTTGACAGGATCGATTCAATTGCCCGCAAAATTTCGCTGGGGACCGGTGATGTTGCAGACAACCAGGGCTGGCAGGAATTTGCCGGGGGTTCCGGCGGGTCTCTGGGCTCTTTGGGGGATCAGCTCCAAAAAGCCCTTTCCCGGAAGAAAAAGGGAGAATGATTATGGCAAAGCACGATTTTTACGATCTGGTCATCATCGGCGGCGGTCCGGGCGGTTTGTCGGCCGCGATCTACGCCATGCGTGCGGCCCTCAAGACCGTGCTGGTGGAAAAGGGAGTGCCGGGCGGCCAGGTGACGATGAGCGACGAAGTGGAGAATTATCCGGGCTTCATCCACATCAGTGGAGCGGAATTGTCCATGAAATTCGCCCAGCACGCTGAATCTTACGACCTGGAGACGATTTCACAGGAAGCGACGGCCCTGGATCCGGGCTTGGAATATCACACGGTGACCCTGGCCAACGGCGAGGTCCTGAAATCCCATGCCGTCATCCTGGCCACCGGCGGCAGCCCCCGCAAGCTCGATGTTCCCGGCGAACGGGAATTTTACGGCAAGGGGGTCTCTTACTGCGCCACCTGTGACGGTTTCTTTTTTCGGGGTAAAACCGTCGTCGTAGTTGGCGGCGGAGACAGCGCCGCCGAGGAGGCTCTTTACCTGGCCAAGCTCTGCAAAAAAGTATATATCGCCCACCGCCGCGATGAACTGCGGGCCAGCAAGATTCTCCAGCAGCGGATTTTCGACGACTGCAACATCGAGATGCTGTGGAACACCGTGCTGACGGACATCAAGGCCGGACCCGACGGCGTGGAAGCGGTCGGTCTCCAGGACACGGTAACCAAAGAGACCCGGGGTTTGAGTGTGGACGGAGTGTTCATTTTCATCGGTTTCAACCCCAATAACGAGCTGGTGCCCGCTGGAACCCGCATGAATGCCGACGGCCTGGTGATCACCGACGAGAAATGCGAAACCAAGTCGCCGGGGATTTACGTCATCGGCGATTTGCGCGATAAATTTGCCCGGCAGATCGTCCTTTCCGCCGCCGACGGATGCACCGCGGCCCTGGCCGCCGCCCATTTTGTCGAAGCTAAAAAATCGGCGGGGCCGGACACCTGCGAGTTGCCCGCGGATCTGGATCAATGATCGCATGCCGTGCAAAGATCCGTATCCTGTCCGTTGCGGTTTGCGCGGCACTTTTCCTTCTGGCGGCCTTCGATGAAGGATGCGCCTTCGAAGATCCACCCAGCCGGGGGTTGATCCGGGAATTTCGCTGCGGTGTCGCGGCCCACGATGTCGATGGATTGTGGAGCGGCTCTTCAAAGGAGAAAGGCCCGGACATTCACGCCGAGGCGATTTTCGACCGCCCGCTGTTCCAACTGTTTGCCGCCACCGCTTATCCCGATGTGGGGGCCGACGTGAATACCCGCGGAGATACCAGCAAGATCTTCGGCGGTCTGCTGCTTCAGTGGGAGCCATCGGGGCCCTTTTTTTTTTCAACGGGCGCGGGACTGGCGCTTCACGATGGCAAACTGGATACGGCCGACACGGACCGCAAATCCCTGGGATCGCAGGTGCTGTTCAGGATTCCCGTGGAAATCGGGTATGCGATCACCAACCATCACCGGATCATGATTTTGTTCGATCATGTCTCCAACGCCTATCTGGCTAGTCCCAACGAGGGAATGGATACCCTGGGGATCGTTTATGGATACCGTTTTTGAGTGGAACAGGCGAATTTGACCATGGAATTTGTCAATATTCTTACAGGTGAACGCGCCCATGTTTGAAGTCTTCAGAGAGTGGAAAGATCGACATTTTTCCGATCCCCAGCGGGTGATCCTGGGTTTCATGCTGCTGGTGGGCGCCGGGCTGATCTATTTTATGGGAAACCTGCTGGCCCCGGTGATGATCAGCATCATTATCGCCTATCTGCTCGACGGCCTTGTCAGCCTGTTGAAGCGGTTCCACCTGCCCCGCATCGCTGCGGTCTCCATCGTTTTTGCCGTTTTCATGATCGGCATGCTGGTCATGATTTTGTGGCTTCTGCCCCTGGCCGTCAAACAGGTCGGCCAGCTGGTTCAGCAACTGCCCGGGATGCTGGCTACGGTTCAAACCCGATTGGGTGAACTGCCCACCCGCTACCCGGAGCTGATCTCCGAAAGCCAGGTCCGCGAAATCATCGACTACCTGAACACCAGTCTCACCGCAATGGGCAGGCAGGCGCTGACCCTGTCCCTGGCTTCGGTGGTGGGCCTGATGCATCTGGTTGTCTACCTCGTACTGGTCCCCTTCATGGTTTTCTTCCTGCTCAAGGACAAGGATATGATCCTGGATTGGGCCCGGCGTTTTCTTCCCGACAACATGGATCTGACCGAGTCCGTCTGGCAGGAGGCCAACATTCAGATTACCAACTACATCCGTGGCAAGGGCTGGGAACTGCTGATCATCTGGGGAATCAGCTATGTGGCTTTCAAGGCGCTGGGGCTGCAATTTTCCCTCCTGATCTCCCTTTTTGTGGGTCTGTCGGTGATCATTCCCTACATCGGCGTCACGGTCATGGGTTTTGTCATGGCCCTGGTCGCCTTTATCCAGTGGGGATGGAGCCACGAATTCGCATCCGCCATGGTGGCGTATCTGGTCATCCAGATTTTCGACGGCAACCTGCTGGCCCCCTTGTTGCTCTCCGGCGTGGTCAACCTCCATCCGGTGGCCATCGTCGTGGCGGTACTCCTGTTCGGCGGCCTGTGGGGGTTGTGGGGGCTCTTTTTCGCAATTCCACTTGCCACTTTAGCCAATGCCGTTATCAAAGCCTGGTTCGTCAAGATAGAGCAACAGTCCGACACACCCATTGGAGCCGACCAAAGAAAATAGGCCGGTGGGTAAAGCCGCTTACCATTCCCCGATTCCTTCCGAAACGTTTCTTCGTTGAAAAAAGCTGTTGCCTTCAGGCCAGGTTGGTATAGAATAAAAGGGAATTTCATCCCATTTAGCCGGCGCCGTTCGTTCCGGGGTCGCAGCATACGACGGCGAAACGAGGTCCGTTATGCAGGAAACCGATTTTTTAAGAGGCAACCAGCGGGTTCTGAAGGACATCCGAAAATTCGAAATTTTCGAACCGTTTCAAGAGGATGAACTTCAGCACTTGATGTCCATGAGCAAAATCAGGAAGTACAATGCAGGAGAAACGATCTTTGAACAGGGCAGCTCGGATACCTGGCTTTACTTTGTGGTCTACGGCAAAGTAAGACTGATGAAAGACGAAAAACCCGTGGCGCTGCTCCAGCGTCGGGGCGATATTTTTGGAGAAATGGGCGCTCTCGAATGCGCTCCCCGCAGTGCCGCGGCGGTGGCCGTCGGTGAAACCGTCTGCCTGGCAACGGACATTTACTACATCGAACAGTTGACCGGCACCGATAAACTGGCCTTTGGCTATGTCATCTTTCGGGTGTTTGCCAGCGTGCTGGCCGATCGTCTCCGGGCAACCACGGAACAGCTGATGGAGTTTAAAGGCAGAAGCATTAAAATCTGGTAACACGAACCAGAAAAATGAATCTATACAAGCGCGGGACTGGGCGGCCATTCCCGCGTTTTACGTCCTATCCCAATCCATTCATCCACAAGCAATCGATGGCATCCAGCGCCATGTGAATCAACAGGCCCAGCCCCACCATACGGGTTTTCGGAATCAGGCTGAGAAGCAGATAAGCCGCAACCGCCGGCCAAGTGTGCAGGGGATGAAAGCCAATGCTGCAGCGGTCGGGATCGTAAATCGGGACGGCCAGCAAATGATCGAGGTCGACGATCATGGTCGCCACCATGATCAGCCAGGCCCGCCTCCATCGTTCGGCGAATCCGAACCGGGCCACCACCCCAGGTGCCGTGAAATGCAGGACCAAGTGAATCCAAGAACGCAGCATCAGACTGAAATTACAACTGAATCAATTCATAGGACCGGCTGCCCAATCCCAATTGCTGGGCGTATTCGAGCTGAATTTCCCAGTCCACTTTAGGGTAGATTCCCTTGAATTTGTCCTGGCCCGGCTCCCTGTTGGTTTCCAACTGGCTGCCGGCAAGGGCCGGCTCAGCATTCACCAGATCCACCGATGCCTGATCAATGGCCACCGGATCGGTCGACGCGAGCACTCCGATATTTTTTACGATGGGGGCATCGTTGGTCGGATAGCAATCGCAGGCAGGGGAAACATCGGTAATAAAATTGAGAAAAAGGCACTTTCCCGTCTTATTGGCCAGCACGCCCATGGTGTATTCCACCATATTTTCAAGGAAAATCGGAATGGACTGGTTCCACTGAACAGCGATGGCTTCGTTGGGGCAGATGAGGATGCATTCTCCGCAGCCGATGCACGCCTCCACATCGATCCGAGCCTTTTCGTCCACGATGGAGATCGCGTTCTGGGAACAATGGTCCTGGCATTCTCCGCAGCCGATGCACTGTTCGCCAATGGCCGGAGAGAGGCTGGAATGCTGGGCCAGCTTGCCTTTGCGGGAAGCGCAGCCCATGCCCAGGTTTTTAATGGTGCCGCCAAAACCGGACAGTTCGTGTCCCTTGAAGTGAGCCACGGATATCAATGCGTCGGCTTCCAAAATATCGGTTCCGATATACACCGCCTCGAAGCGCTTCTGATTGATAGGAACTGCGGTTTCGTTCTTTCCGCGCAGTCCGTCGGCAATGATCAGCGGCGCTTCCACGACCGCATAAGCAAAACCGTTATGTACGGCAGTGGTCAAGTGATTGGGCGCGTCGCTGCGCGTACCGGCGTACAGGGTGTTGGCATCGGTAAGGAAGGGGACACCCCCGGCCCGTTTAACGGTGTCGACCACCTTGCGGAGGTATACCGGCCGAATAAACGCCGCGTTGCCAGCCTCCCCGAAATGAAGCTTGATTGCCGTCAGGTCCCTCTTGTCGATCACGGCACCAACACCGGCCGATTCCATCAACCGCTCGATTTTGGCAATGAAACTCTCTTTCATCGTCGCCCGCATGTCGATAAAATACACTTTTTCGGTCATAGCTCCCTCCAGTATTTTATTTTCAATGATCTAACGGCATATTGGCGATTGTCAAGATATTTGCCACCGGGGTTCTGCTGGAAAAAGGCCGATGATTGGGGTATAAAAAAGCTGATAATCAATAAATTTTTAACGTAGGGAAAGAACGCCCATGGATCTTACTGCCAAACTGACCATTCTGGAACGCATGCTCGATATTTATGATCGCTTTGTCGGTGAATTCGAACTTGCGTGCGAGAAATACTGTGCTCATTGCTGCACGGCCAATGTAACCATGACGACCTTGGAAGGCTGCCGGATTTTTGCGGATCTGGAAACATCCGGAAACCTGAAGCACCTGGAAACCATCACCCGATTATCGCACCCGGATCGATTCAGACCAAGGATCTCCATCAACCGCATGGCTGATATTTGCGCTCGCGGCGAGGACCCACCCGAAGAGCACCTGAATCCTGAAGCCAGCCCCTGCCCAGTTTTGGTGGACAACGCCTGCCCCTTATACGGGGTACGGCCCTTTGGCTGCCGATGCATGGTATCTGCCAGAAATTGCGGCCAAACGGGTTTTGCCGACATGGACCCATTCATTTTAACGGTCAACGACGTCTTTTTACAGCACCTGGAACATATCGACGCCCACGGTTATACGGGCAACTTTGCCGATGTGATGCAGTTTTTGGCGAACAGTGAAAATCGAAGACTATACACCTCCGGTCGCCTGGGCCCGCCACCGGAGAGTCTGGTGTCCAACCAGCCCGTGTTTGTCCTCATGATTCCGCCCGACCATCGGGCGCGGATCCAACCGCTGCTGAAAGAAATACGCGGCATCCAGATATAAAAGGAAATTATCATGCAAACCTACCCCATCCCCATGGTTCCCGGTCCAGTGGTGGTACCGGAAAATGTGCGGCAGGCTTACCTGAAGCCTTATGGCTCCGGCGATCTGGAAACGGAGTTCATCGACCTCTACTCGCGCACCCAGCGCCTGTTGAAGGCCATTTTGGACACCAAGGACGACATCGTGATTCAGTCCGGTGAGGGTATGTTGGCCCTGTGGAGTGCCCTGAAAAGCTGCCTGGTTCCCGGAGACCGGGTGTTGACCGTCGCTACGGGCGTATTCGGCTATGGTATCGGCGAGATGGCGCAGTCCATCGGAGCCGATGTCAAAACGGTCGGCTTCGGCTATGACGAAACCATCAACGACATGGCTCGTATCGAAGCCGCCATCGCCGAATTTAAGCCCCGCATGATCACGGCTGTGCATTGCGAAACGCCCTCGGGAACCCTCAATCCGCTGGAGGAGCTGGGCCGCTTGAAGCACGCCTATCGAGTGCCCCTGTTTTACGTTGATGCCGTGGCCGCAGCCGGCGGGGTACCCGTGCTGACCGACGACTGGAACATCGATTTGTGCCTGGGCGGCGCCCAGAAATGCCTCTCGGCACCGCCGGACACCTGCTTTTTATCGGTAAGTGTCAAAGCCTGGGAAATTATCGAAGCGGTAAATTATGTGGGGTACGACGCCCTCAAACCCTTTCACCGGGCGGTGAAAGACCGGTTTTTCCCCTACACGCCGAACTGGCAGGGAGTGGCGGCCCTGCATGCGGCCGCCGAACTGCTTTTGAACGAAGGGCTGGAAAACAGCTACAACCGTCATGATATCGTTGCCCAGATGTGCCGCCGGCACCTGGTCGATATGGGGATCGACCTGTTCCCAACCGCCGACGCCATCCCCTCGCCGACGGTGACCGCCGCCAATATTCCCGAAGGATTCACATGGAAAGCCTGGGACCGAAGACTCCGGCAGTCTGGACTGGTGGTGGCTGGCAGCTACGGGCCGTTGGCCGAAAAAGTGTTTCGCCTGGGGCACATGGGCGCCCAGGCAGATATGGAATTGATGAAAAAAGCCCTGAATGTCATTGCCGAGGCCCTCCGACACCGGTAATCTTTCCTCGGTCTTGTCCTTGCTGCCAATGCAACACCTCCGCACGGAAAATCAAAAATGATTAAAACATATGACCTGACCCCTCGCCAGAAAAAAATCGCCGTGATCGTTGCTGGAATCGTGTTGCTGTATATTCTGTTCGGTTTCATCGGAGCGCCGTTCATTATACGCAACGTTTTGGAAAACAAGGTGGCCGATGCCATCGATCGCCAGGTAACGGTGGAAAGCGTGCGGGTCAATCCCCTTACCCTGTCGCTGACGTTAAGGAATCTATCCGTCCGCGAGAAGGACGGCGCTCCCTTCGTGAATTCGGATGAGGTATATGCCAATCTGCAGACATCGTCCCTTCTCAAATGGGCCCTGGTGCTCAAATCCGTGAGGCTGGTCAATCCGGATATCCACCTGGTTCGCAGCGGGGAAACGACCTTCAATTTCTCGGATATCGGCGGCGGCAACACGCCGGAGGAAAACCCGGCAGAAGCTTCGTCCGATTCAGGCGGATTTGCCCTGGCCGTCTATGACACCTCCATCAGCGGCGGTGCGCTTTCCATCGACGACCGGGTGGTCGGTGTTTCCCATCGCATTGAAAATTTCAGTCTCAGCATTTCCGACTTCTCCTCCCGTCCGTCCGACACGGATGTCTATACCCTTTTCGATCTGGCGGCCCGCGTCAATGGGGCTTCCTTCGCCCTGGAGGGAAAAACCCGTCCCTTCGACCCGCGAAGGGAAACTCGTGCGGAAATCGAAATCGAAGACCTGGCCGTGCCCCATTACCTTCCCTACGTACCGCTGCCTGACAATTTGGAAATCCAATCCCTTTTCGTGAAAACCGACACGGAGATCGAATTCAGGATGCTGGAAGGCAGTCAGCCGGAGCTGGTGGTGGCTGGCGTTACCGAACTCAACGAGTCGCGTTTGACAGACGGAAACGACGAACCGTTCTTCAATTATCCCAACGTCCGGATCGACCTGCTGCCTTCCCGGGTGCTCACCGGAGAAATTCGCCTGGCCGAACTGGAAGTATCGGAGCCGGAGGTTTTCCTCAGACGGTTGGCATCCGGTGACCTGTATCTGCCCTTTCTGGCCGTCAAGGCCCACGACGCCGCGGCAACCCGGGCCGAAGAAGACCCCACCGGCGAATTTCAACCGGTGGTCACCATCGACCGCATCGACCTGAAAAAGGGCGTTGTGCATGTTAGCGACCTGTCCAACAGAGAGGCTTTTAGCACCAAAATCACCGATCTGGGCATAGAGGTGGACAATTTTGGCCTTAACAGCGACCGCACCGCCCGATACCAATTGTCATTGGAAACCGAGGCCAAAGAAACCGTTGCCCTTTCCGGCACAGCCACGCTGTCGCCCCTTCAGGCAACGGGGGAATTGTCCGTAGAAGATATTCAGGCTTCCCGGTATTTGCCCTATTATCAGGACCTTTTTGCGTTCAAAGTTCTTGCCGGCACCCTCTCGCTTGGCGGCAGCTTCCGAGTTCAGCAGGCAGAGAACACGTTTGGCGTGTCCCTGGCTGGCGTTCATTTCGATGTCGAGGCGCTTGAGGTGGTGGACGCGGACGATGATGATCCTTTGCTGGCCCTTAAGCGGCTGGAGGTAACCGACACGACGGCAGACCTTCGGCAGCGTGAGATCACGGTGGGCCGCCTGGCGCTTGCCGACGCCGATCTTTCCGTCCTGCGGGAAAAGGACGGCAGCCTGAACCTGGCAAAGGCCTTTATTCCACGGGAAACGGCGGCTTCCGTCGCGTCGGAGGAGGAAGCGGCGCAAGCCGAGCCCCGGAACGCGCCCGAATCGTCGCCGGCGCCTTTGGTGGTCAACCTCAAGACTGTTGACATTTCCGATGTCGGGGTTGCCGTGGAAGATCGGATGACAGAAACGCCGTTCAAGGTGCGGCTGGATGAAATCTCCCTGTCGGCGAATGATCTTTCCACCGCTCCCGACACGACCGGTAAGACCGATTTGCGCCTGCGGTGGGAACAGGCTGGGCAGATACAGGCAACTGGCGACGTGACCCTCAACCCGCTTGCCCTGGACATGGCTGTCAGGGTCCAAAAGATGGATGTACGCCCACTTCAGCCTTATCTTTCCGAACAGGCAGGGCTCATCATCACGGAGGGCTTTTTTTCGACT
Organism: Desulfosarcina widdelii; assembly: GCF_009688965.1. Lineage (GTDB taxonomy): Bacteria > Desulfobacterota > Desulfobacteria > Desulfobacterales > Desulfosarcinaceae > Desulfosarcina > Desulfosarcina widdelii. The sequence continues at coordinate 4,427,751 of NZ_AP021875.1, forward strand.
TCCGGCCAAATGAAGTTTACGTCCCGGACCGATAGCGACCCGTCGATCACTTATGCGGGCCGGGCCGGGCTAGACCGGTTCGCCTCCATCGACCGTAAAAACGCCGACGATTTTCTCAAATGGAACGCTCTTACTTTTGAAAACCTCGAAGTGAGCGTCAACCCCAGCCGGCTCTCCATCGACCAGATCTCCCTGGCCGACTTTTTCGCCCGTGTGATTGTGGCTCCGGATGGCAGTGTCAACCTGGCGACCATGTTTGCAAGTCAGGAAGTCGCGCAGGAACCATCCGATGTCAAAGGCGACAGTCCGGCGCCGGAAGCTGCCGATACAGAAAAACCACCCATCCGAATCAGCCGGGTTTTGTTGAGCGGCGGGGATGTGGATTTTTCCGATCATTTCATCAAACCCAATTTCAGGGCCAAATTCCACGATCTGGCCGGAAAAGTCTCCGGACTGGAATCCATCGCCGAGAAACGGGCCGATGTGCTGCTGGAGGGCATGTGGTCCAACCACGCCCCGGTAAAAATTACCGGTCAGATCAACCCGTTGATTGCCGAGCCTTATGTGGATCTGAACCTGAACATTTCCGATATCGAGCTGAGCCCCTTTTCGCCCTACTCCGGCAAATATCTGGGCTATGTCCTCGAGAAGGGCAAGCTGACCTTCAACGTTGCCTATCTTATGGAAAACCACCAGCTTGAAGGAAAGAACAGCATCTATGTCGACCAGCTCACCCTGGGGGACACGGTGGACAGTCCGGAGGCGGTAAGCCTGCCCATCAAGCTGGCCGTAGCCCTGCTCAAAGACCGCGAGGGCAACATCGAACTGGACCTGCCGGTAAGCGGCGACCTGGATGATCCCGAGTTCAAGATCGGCAAGGTGATCCTGACCGTTTTAAAGAATCTCATCGTCAAGCTGGTTACCTCGCCCTTTGCCGCCCTGGGCTCCCTGGCCGGGGGCGGCGAGGAGCTGAGCTACCTGGATTTCGATGCAGGCCAGGCGGAAATCGGTCAGGAGAATGCCCAAAAAATGGACAAACTGGCAAAAATCCTGTTCGAACGACCGGGGCTGAAACTCGATATTCAGGGTTCCCTTGAACCCGAGGCGGACCGTGAGGCTTTGCGCGTTCAATCACTGGAAAACCGACTCAAGGCCGAAAAGTTGGAAGAGATGATCAAGGCGGGCGAAAGCGCCGTGCCGTTGGAAGAGATTGTCATGAGCGATGAGGAGCGGCCTGTTCTACTGGAAGCGGTGTTCACCGCCTCCGCCCTCCCTGCGCCCGTGGACGACAGTGGCAAGCCGGTCGAGCTGACTCCGCAGATCATGGAGTCGTTGCTGCTCGAGAATACCGAGGTCACCCCGGATCAGTACCGCGAACTGGCCAACCAGCGGGCCTTTAATGCCAAAAACTACCTGCTGGAAACGGGGCAGGTGGAACGGGATCGGATGTTCATCGTGGAACCCCAAAAAGGGGCTGCGGAAGGTCGTCAGGAAAGTCCGGAAGCCGGACGGGTGATCTTCAGCCTTAAATAGCGCGCATTTGAAGGGCCTGTTTAGCCGGCCTACCCGGCGATGCCGCGTTTCGGGTTCGGCTCCCTTTTTCCCTGTGCGGGATAGCTTCTATTCCGTTGCCGGCGATACGCTCTTTTCGCGATCCAGGTGATACAAGGTTGCCCCCACCGGCGCGAAGCTGAGAAAAAACAGGTTCAGTACGGGAACGAGAAACGGCAGACCGAATCCCAGGTGGAACAAAAGGGTCTTGCCCAGCGACTTGAAGCGTTGGCCGAAGGGAATCAGGTTGCGGGCGGGGATGAGGTCGGTGTTGTCCCAGGCCAGAAAGATCACCGCCGTCAATGGGCCGATGAAGGTCAAAACAGGCCCCAGGGGAGTGAACCAGCCCAGCACCATGATCAGCAGGGTGAGAACAACCGGAACGATATTGCGGGGAACCTCCTGGCGGACCAGAAACCCCATCTGGGTCAAAAGGGTCGCATCGGGCGCCGCCGCAGCCTGGCCGGTGACCATTCGTTCGGTGATGCGGGACATCCAATCCATGATCAGCACGGCAAACAGCACTTGGGCCAGCAGATAGGCCGCAACCGCTGACACGCCCATAAGCAGCAGGGTCAGCAGCCAGGAGGCCAGGTACCAGATCCAGACGATCCACGGGCTTTCGGGCTGCTGCCACAGCAGGGCCAGAATGTCCGCATGCTTGGCCAGAACCACTCCGGACAGGCCAATCGTCAAAACGGCCACGACGACGAAACGCAAAAGCCCCAGCAGCAGTAGCCGAGGACTCCGGACCCCCATCCACAACCCCTTCAGATTGTACTTGATGCCGGAAAAAAAATTCATAGGATCAGCCTTGTTGAAACGCCACCACCTCGGAGGCATGGGTTAAATAGACCGCTTCTTTGAGTTCCGGCAACATCTCCTTCAACACCTTGAGTGTGACCGGATGCGGGTGGGCGATGCCGATGGCATATCCCTGCTTTCGGGCACGCTTGATCAGCAGCTTGAGCTGCTTTCTCACGAATTTTTCGGTCTGGATATGATCGATGAACACATCCCTTTCGGCAAAAGGCAGGTGCAGCAGTTCGGCCGAGGGTCGGCACAGGGTCTCTGCCGTCGTGCGGCTGTCCACAAAAAAGAGCTGGCGCTTTTTCAAAATGGTGAAAATCTGGCGCATCTGGGCGGCTGAGGCCGTCAGCTTGGAACCCATATGGTTGTTCACCCCTTTCACGCCGGGAATACGGGCCAGGTTCTCGTTGAGCTGGGCGATCAGTTCGTCGGGCGTCATGGAGGTCAGAAGCGCACCAGGTCCGGGATTGACGTCGGGGTAGTTGCCCGGTTCCATGGGCTGGTGCAGCATGATCTCGACGTCCTTTTTCAACGACTTGTCGATGATGCTGTGATTAAAGGTCCCCATGGGAAGGACGGAAAATGTCAGGGGCACATCCAGGTCCAGAAAGCCGTCGGCCATTTTGCGGTCATAGCCGATATCGTCGATAATGATGGCCACGGGAATCCCGTTGGTCACCGGCTTGACCCGCTGAATGGGCGGTGGAGGAGGAACCGTCTCCCGGTGAAAGGCTTCGTAATCCGGAACGCTGTGGTGCACCGGCCCGGCTTTGGGCTCACGGATGGGAATCGGTTTGGGTGCCGGCGCCACACTCGGCGCCGGCCGCATGAGCAAACGGTTGGCCAGCAGACCGGCCGCGATCACCAGGCAAACCAGCAGGGTCAGCCCGGCGATGATTTTCATGAACTGAAGCTTGGGACTGAAAGTGGCCTTTCTCTTTTTTTTCGAAGCCCGGGCTTTGGGTTTGGGGCGGCGCTTTTTAGTCATCACTCAGTTTCTTGAAAATATCGTAACTGATCAAAATGTCCAGCGAACGCAGGACCTGATTGTCGCTGAGAAGTGCTTCCCGGTCCAGAGGGCTGTGCTTGGCGCTGAACCGTTTCAGGCTCGGGGGATCCAGTACCGATTCTTCATCGGACTTGCCCGGTTCGGATTCCGATTCTTCCGGTTCCGCGTCGGGTTCGGCATCCAGGTGGTTTTTCAGGTCTTTCTCCTTGAGCATGCGATGTTCGGTGGTGTCGGTATCGGCCAGAATTCGATGTTCGACCACCACGTCCGGCTCCACCCCCTTGGCCTGGATGGAGCGCCCCGACGGCGTATAGTAGCGAGCGATGGTGAATTTAAGGCCGTAACCGTCCCTCAGGGTTTCCACGGTCTGGACGGAGCCCTTGCCGAAAGAGGTCGTTCCAAGGATCAGGGCGCGCTTCTGGTCTTGCAGGGCGCCGGCCACGATCTCGGAAGCACTGGCGCTTCCACCGTTGATCAGCACGACAATGGGATAGTCCCGCTTGACTTCGTCCGCGTGGGCCTTGAACACCTTGGTATTGCGGCCGTCGCGCCCTTTGATGCTGAGGATTTCACCCTCTTCCAAAAAGAGATCGGACACCTCGATGGCCTGATTGAGAATGCCGCCGGGGTTGTCGCGAAGGTCCAGCACAAGACCCTTCATGGGCACATCAGCGCTTTCCAAAGCCTCGAGGGCTTCAATCAGGTCGTCGGTTGTGTTTTCCCTGAAATTGGTGATCCAGACATATCCGTACCCAGGCTTGAGCAGTTCCGCCTTGACGCTGTATATGGGTATCACATCGCGCACCAGAGAAAACTCCAGGGGCTCGGACGCCCCTTGCCGGAGGATTGTGATTTCCACCGTCGTCCCTTTGGGGCCGCGCATACGCTTGACCGCATCGCGCAGATCCTCGGTGGGCGTGCCGTCCACCTTGACGATTTTGTCCCCGGCCTTGATACCCGCACGGTAGGCTGGCGTTCCTTCAATGGGGGAAATGACCGTCACCAGGTTGTTGCGCATGGTCACATGGATGCCGATGCCGGTGAATTCTCCGTGGGTGTCGATCTGGAGCTCCTTCAGCGCATCGGGAGGCAGCAGGGAAGAGTGGGGGTCCAGGCTGTGGACCATCCCCTGGATGGCCGCCTCGATCATTTTCTGGGTGTCCACCTCGTCCACGTAATTTTTCTGGACGAGTTCGATCACATCGGAAAAGAGTTTCAGCCCTTTGTAAGTCTCTTCGTTGTTGGCGGACAAATCCCGGTAAAAGCCATGGCCCAGTACCAACGCTGCCGTCACGAGCACCATGGCCACCCACAATTTCAGGTGGCGGGTTTTTCTGGTTGTCATATAGCGTTCCTCTAACCTTTCTTGATCCATCCCAATGGATTCATCGGTTTTCCATGGTGGCGAACCTCAAAGTGCAAACCGGCGCCGGTAAAGGAACCGGTGTCGCCCACGGTGGCGATCACCTCTCCTGCTTCGACCGGATCTCCCTTGGACTTGAACTGTTCCTCCAAATGGGCGTAAACGGTGTAGTAGTGGTCGCCATGATCGATGATGATCATGTTGCCGAAGCCCTTGAACCACGATGAAAACAGCGTTTTCCCGCTGTACACGGCCCGGATGGGCTCGCCCCTGTCCGCCTGGATATAAATACCGCTCTGAAATTGAGTCACATTGAAGCGGCGATCTTTATATCGACCGAAAAAAGAAATTATTTTACCTTTCACCGGCATCATAAGCAAGCCCTTAAGCGATTCAAAGGGTTTTTCCGCAACCACCACCGGTGCTGCCGCCGCTTCAGGAGAGGCGTTGGAAAAGGATTCCACCGTCCGGTCAAGGGCACTGGCCGAGGCCTTGAGGGATTCGACGGCCGCCATCTGCAAAGACTTCTTGCTGCGAATTTCCTCCAGCAGCGCCTCGCGCCGGGCCTGCTCTCCGATCATGGTTTCGATCCGTGCGCTCAGGTCCGCTGTCGTGGCCTGTTTGTCGTTCTTCTGCGCGACAAGCTCCTGCAACAGGGCCTGCATCCGTTCCTTGTCCCGGGCCAAATCGGCCAAGACCTTTTCGTCGTGGGCCAGAATCTGTTCCAGGGCGCGTTTGTCGGCAAAAAAATCGAACATGGAGTCCGCCGACGCCAACACATGAAACTTGCCCAGCCAACTGAGCTTGTACAGGGCGGCCAACCGGGCGGCCACATAGGACTCATTGGCCTCGGCGTGCTTTTCGACCTTGCGGTATTCTCCTTCGAGTTCCCGGATGCGCGTCTCGATGGCCTTGAGTTCCTTGGAAAGTCGGGCCACTTTTTTGCGAGCGCCATTCAATGCTTTTTCGGTGTCGTCCAGCGCATTGATCACGGACTCTTCCTCTTTGGCAAAGGAGGCCACTTTCTGCCTAGTGGACGCCAGTTCTCGGCTGACCCTCGAATCCCCCTCACTACCCGCCCTTGAAGCGTCGCCGTTTTCTGGCACCGCAGCATCGGGTGTTTCAATGCGCAGATACCGCTCCCGGTTCATGATGAATCCGGTCTGGTCCTTGTAAAGAATCCGCACCCATTCGCCCTCGTAGGAAAGCACGTAGACCTGGTCCCCTTTTTTCAGGGTGGCGATGGGCGGATTGTGGCGCCCTGGCCCGGAACGCATGTTGAGTTCCCGGACCAGAATGGTTCCCGGTTTGGGGTCGCCGGCAGCCATTGTCGATATTGTGGACAGACCGAACAGCACCGCCAGCAAAAGCGGCAGGGATGTCATGAAAAATCGCCCTGGCCCGATCCGATACGCCATTATTGCCTGGTGAACTGTTTAAGGGAAAAAAAACTGCCGAGCAGACCAGTCAGCATGCCGCAAGCGACGATAGCGACGCAGATGCCCGGGGAGAAAAATCGAATTGCCACCATTTCCGCAGCGAGGGCCTGCTCGAACCGGGAGCCGACAGCTGAAAAAGCGGCAAAGAGTACCCCCACGCCGATTAATCCTCCGGAAAGGCCCTGGATGATCCCTTGCAGATAAAAGGGAATCTTGATGAAACTGTCCGTGGCGCCCACCAGCCGCATGATGTGGATTTCTTCCCGCCGGGAATAGAGCACCAGGCGGATGGTGTTTGCGGCAATAAATACCGTGGCCATGAAAAACAGGGTCCCCATGCCGTAGCCGGCCAGTTTGAACAGATTTAAAAAATTCGCGAAGCGCTCGATCCACTGCTGGCCGTACTCCACACCCGAAACCGAAGGAAGGCTTTCGATGCGCTGGGCCAGGAATTCGATCTTTTCGGGGGAGTTGGCTTCCGTGGCCATGGTGACCTCAAAGGCATCGGGCAGCGGATTTTCCCGCAGGTTGTCGAGCAGCGAGGCCTGGCGCTGCATGCGCGTTTTCATCAGGTTCAGAGCGTCTGCCTTGGAAATAAAGCGGATGTTCTGGATCCCGGAGATAGTCTGGAGACGGTAGCGGGTATCGAGGCGCTGGGCCTCCGTGGTTCCCGGCTCCAGGTAAACCATGATGCGCACCCCTTTTTTCCAGGCATCGAACAGTTCCTGGGCATTGAAAAAAAAGAGGCCGAATGAGCTGACAATCAGGACGGAAAGGGCAATGGTGATAATGGTCACCGCGTTGAGAAACCGGTTTTCCAGAATATCCTTGATCGCTCGCTGGGCGTAAAAGGTCATCGGAATATCTCTGCCCCTCAGATGTCCAACGGACGGTCCAGCCGACCCTGCTGGAGGTGGAGAACACGGCCGGTGGCGCTTTCGATGAGGGCTTTGTCGTGGGTGGCGACCACCACGGTAGCCCCCCGATTGTGAAACATGTTTAGTAGTTGAAAAATGATGGCGGCCGAATCGTCATCCAGGCTGCCGGTGGGTTCGTCGGCCAGGATGATTTTAGGGTCTCCGATCACGGCGCGAGCTACGGCCACCCGCTGCTGTTCGCCGCCGGACAGACTGGGCGGAAACGCCGTCAGGCGGTCTTCCATTCGCACCACCCGCAGCACACTCTTGACTTTTTTTTCGATGAGGCTTCGCTTTTTGCCGCGGGCCTCAAGGACCAAGGCCACATTCTCGTAAACCGTGCGGGTGGGAATGAGCTTATAATCCTGGAAAATAATCCCGAATTTCCTGCGCAACATGGGAATGCGGCGCCGGGGAATCCGAGAGAGATTCATCCCGTCCACCAGAATCTGGCCCTCCGAAACCGGTTCGGCCAGGTAAAGGAGTTTGAGCAGCGTGGATTTACCTGCACCGCTGGGACCGCTGATGTATAGAAACTCGTTCTTGGCGATATCCAGGGTGACATCCACCAGGGCCTGTTTGGCGCCGTAGCGTCTATGCACATGAAACATCCGGATGACGGCACTTTTTTCAGCCATGCGGGTCATATCATTGGGCCTCGGCGATGTCGATGCTGGGTTTTCCCATGGCCCGGTCGAGGGCGGCCAGCGCGATTCGAAAGTCATAAAGGGCGTTGTAGTAGCGGGTCATGGTTTCGGAGAGCTGGGTCCGGGCGTCCAGAACATCGGTGGAGGTGGCCATCTGCTCCTTGAACTGCTCCTCGCTGATGCGAAATCCCTCCCGGGCCTGATCGATGGCGGATTGCACCGTAGCGATGTTCTTCTCCGACTCCTCGGCCTTTTGCCAGGCCTGTTTCACCTCCAACTGGATGTCGTCCATCAGCTGGGTGCGGTTGAGACGGACTTCGGCCAGCCGGCTTTTCTTCTCGGCGACGCCGTGACCGGTACGGCCCCACTGCCAGAAATCCCAAGAGGCCTGGGCCTGAACGTCCCAGTAGTTGCTGTCCGAAACCCCTTCGCCGCCGTCCACCTGCCAGTCCGTGCCCTGCCGGTAGTAATTGCCCTGCACCTGCACGCTGGGAAAATAGTCTTTTCTGGCCATGGCGACCTCTTTCTCTCGCATCTGGATGTCGAGATCGGCCACGGCAACCTCCATGCGATCTTTTTCGGCCGTTTCCAGGCAAGTTTCGAGGGTCGGGCCCAGCCGGGGAACCTCCAGCATGTCGGTCACCGCCACCGGGGTGTCGATGGGCCTTCGCAGCAGCAGGTTGAAGTTGGTCCGGGCGATCTCGAGCCGATTTTCGGCGGCAACCAGGTCCTGGCGGGCATTGGCCAGTTCCACCTTGGTTTTCAGCAGGTCGTTGAGGGGCGTCATGCCCACCTCGTGGTAATTGACGGCCACCTCGGTCTGGGCCTCCAGCATGGTTACGGCGTCTTCGGCCACGGCCTTGAGCTTGAGTGCCTTGAGCAGCAGAAAATAGATCCGCTTGGCCTCGTAAACCACATCCCGTCGGACCAGGGTCTCGTTGAGACGCGCCGCATCCAGCCCCATGCGGGCCAGCTTGTACTGATAGGTCAGGGCAAAACCGGTAAACAGCGGCTGGGTAACGCGGGTCACCCAGGTGTACGTCTCTTCGGGCTGCAGCAGTCCCAAGGCAGGAAGCACGTAATAGCGGGGTTCGTCGTTGCGGGTATAGTTATAATGGGTGCTGAAAGTAGGCAAAAATTCCGTGCGCTTAGATTTGACCACGGCCTCGGCGGCTCGGGTCTGCTCACTCGAAATGCGCGCCGATAGGTTGGCCTCCAGGGCCAGAGCCACGGTCTGCTCCAGGTTCAGGGTAGTCGAACTCGGAGATTCCTGGCACAACGCCGGCAGCGCTGCGGCCAGCAGGCAAAAGAGGCAGACCCGGCAGACAATCGAGAGGTGATTAGAAATGGATGTCTGTGGCTGTGTGGCGGATATCTCACCTGGGTTTGGCATTGACCGGCAACCTCGTAGCTGTTAATACACTCGCCAAGCTCAAGGAGTGCTGTTCCCAGTTTTCCTTGCCGAAGCCTCCACTGAATCCCAATGACGGGCTTCTTCCAGTTCGGTGGAGGCTTTTCTATACGAAAAACCCCTTAAAATCAAGTATTTCTTAGAAATTCGACCCACCGGGAGGATGCGCGGTGAAAAAAGAACTGATCACCCTGCTGTGTAAAAAATCTTTCAAATACACCGAAGAACCGACGTTCAAACTGGTCTCGGGCCGCATGAGCCGCTTTTATGTCAACTGCAAGCCGACGACGTTGAGCGCCCGGGGCATGTTTCTTACCGGCCATTTGATGTTCGAAGCCATCCGAGATTGCGATGCTGCCGCCGTAGGCGGCCTTACCTTTGGTGCCGACCCCATCGCCATGGCCACTGCGTTTGCCTCCGAACTCAACGGCCAGCCGGTCAATGCCTTTTCCATCCGCAAAACACAAAAAGATCACGGCATTGTCAAATGGGTGGAGGGCGATATCCGGCCCGGCGAAAAAGTGGTTGTGATCGACGATGTGGCCACGACCGGCGGCTCGACCGTCAAAGCCATCGAGCGGGCCCGCAGCGAAGGGCTGGAGGTGGTGCGGGCGGTCATCCTGGTGGACCGCCAGGAAGGAGGACTGGACAACATCCGCGCCCACGTCGCGGACACCGTCGCCATTATCACCCGCGATGAGCTGGTGGACCGCTGGAAAAAGATGGGGAAATAAAAAACGGAAACTCCCATCGATCAAACTTTGGGCGAATCCGTTATTCCAGTCGCGAACTCGTGTGCACTCAGAAGTGGTAGATTTTGGTTCCCCGCAGAGCGGGATCTCCGTCACGCCGAGGCCGCAACGATGTTGAAACCGCAGGCGTAGCAACACTACGTTGAGGATTTCAACAGAGTGAGAACAAAGGCCTGGGCCGAAAGATGCCGCTTCTGAATGCACACGTACCATTAAGGGAAATACGTTGCACAAGCATCATCCGACTCCCAAGTCGTCACCTTGCTGACGACCACCCCGGGTTCGTCGATCATCGCCTGCAGGTTTTCGGCAATATAGACGGCCAGGTTCTCCGAGGAGGGGGGGATATTTTCCAAATCGGGCAGTTCGTTGAGGAACCGGTGGTCAAGGCGGTCCATGATCTCCTTTACATAGCTTTTGAGAATTCCGAAATCCACCAGAACCCCGGCATCGTTGAGGCGCTCGCCTTTGACACAGACCTCTACCTTCCAGTTATGCCCGTGAAGGTTTTCGCATTTTTTGGCCACCATGGTCAGCTGGTGGGCGGCAGAAAAGTGACTGAGTATTTTTAGCTCGAACATGGTGGCTTCCTGGCTCCTAACTATGGACTCGTAAAAAGCGCCATGCTCGTCATGCCGGACTTGATAAGCCTGCCCCGGACTCGATCCGGGGCATCCAGAAAACATTGCAATGACTGGATTCCGGCTTTCGCCGGAATGACGAAGACCTTGAAATTTCTGCTTTTTACTAACCCATCAACGATTACTTGAGTTAAGCGGCCTTAATTCGCCGCCCTTGTGGGCCCATTTTTCAGGATGTTCTTCAGCTTGCTGGTAAACTTTCTCTCTTCCAGCGAGGCGAACTCCTTGAGCAGGGCGACCTGTTTCTTGTTCAGGTTGGTGGGTGTCTTGACATTCACCTGAACGATTTGATCGCCGCGGTGGCCGTTTCTTAAAGAGGGGATGCCCTCCCCCCGCAGCCGGAAAATGTCTCCCGGCTGGGTGCCTTTGGGAATCTCCAGCTTGGTCTCCCCCTTAAGCGTGGGAATGGTGAGGTTGTCGCCCAGGGCGGCCTGAACGAATGAAACGGGAATCTGGCAGATCACGTTGGTCTCATCACGCTTGAAAAAATCGTGTGGCTGCGCGTGAATAAACACATAAAGGTCTCCGTGCGGGCCACCGTATGCACCGGCTTCCCCCTCTCCGGTCAGCCGAAGGCGGGAACCGTTGTCCACACCGGCCGGAATCCGTACGGACACTTTTTTGCGGGTCAGCACTTTGCCCTGGCCGCGGCAGGTCTTACAGGGATTCGAGATGATTTTTCCCTGGCCGCGGCATTGATTGCAGGTGGTGCGAACGGTGAAAAAGCCCTGGCTGCGGCCGATCTGCCCGCTGCCGCCGCACTGGGGACAGGTTTCCACGCCAGTACCGGGCTCGGCGCCGCTTCCCTCGCAAGCGCTGCAGGTTTCCGCCTTTTCCACATCGATCTCTTTTTCCGTGCCGAAGGCGGCTTCCATGAAGGTGAGTTGCATGTCATAGCGCAGGTCCGATCCCCGGTGACCACGGCTTCTGGATCGTCGCCCGCCGCCAAAACCGAAGAAATCCTCGAAAATGTCTCCAAAACTGGAAAAAATGTCTTCGAACCCGCCGAATCCGGAAAAGCCTGAGCCTTCGAGACCCTGGTGGCCGTACTGGTCATAAATCTGGCGCTTGTTGGCGTCTCGCAGAACTTCATAGGCCTCGGCGGCTTCCTTGAACTGTTCTTCCGCTTCCCGGTCTCCCGGATTGCGGTCCGGATGAAACTTCAAGGCCAGCTTGCGATAGGCTTTTTTCAGGTCCGAATCGCTGGCGGAGCGTTCAACGCCAAGCACTTCGTAATAGTCACGTTTGGCAGCCATGGGTTATCTCGAAACCATTATCCCTTCATATTGTACGGAAAGGTGTGATGTGTTAGCTTTCGTGCTTTAAACGATGCTCAAATTTAATGCAAGTTGGAAGGATGTCAATGGAAAACCGGGAGCTTCCCTTCGTGCAGGAAATGTTCGACGCCATCGCTCCGCGTTACGACCTGCTGAACCGGCTGCTCAGCCTGCGGCAGGATGTGGGCTGGCGAAAAAAGATGGTGGCGGCCATGACGGTTCCGGAAGACGGCCGTGTATTGGATGTTGCCTGCGGCACCGGGGATGTGATGGTGGAGATTCGCCGGCAGAAGGGACCGCAGGTAAAGGTGACCGGGATCGACTTTTCGCCGGGTATGCTGGGCCTGGCTCGCAAAAAGATCGACCAACAGGGCCTTGCAGGTACTTTTCTGCTGGCGGGCAACGCCCTGGCCATGCCCTTCCATAAAGCGACCTTTAACGCCTTGACCATTGCCTTCGGCATCCGCAACATCCAAGACAAGACCGGCGCCTTAAAGGTATTTTACGACGTTCTGGTACCCGGCGGGAAGGTGCTGGTGCTGGAGTTGGCCACGCCGGGCAGTCCCCGGATGCGGGATGCCTACCTGGCCTATTTTCAGAAGGTGCTGCCGCTGGTGGGAAAACTATTTTCCCGGCACCGATTCGCATATTCCTACCTGCCGGAATCGGTTTCCCGTTTCCCGACCCCCGATGCATTCATCACAATTATGAAATCTGCCGGCTTTTCAAAGGTTTCCTGTCGTCGCCTGACGCTGGGAATCGCCAACCTGTTTGTCGGTGTAAAGTCCACTTGACGGGTTGGTCAAGCCTTTTTGGGTTGAAGATCTTCTTGCGTTGGCTGCCGACCAATAATGGGCCATAATTTGGTTAGCCACCATGTGGCTTTGGCAAAAAAACCCGGATACACATGCAGCTTTTTTCTTTCGATACCCCTGATGGCGGCTCCGATGATTTTTTCCGGAGAATCGATCATCAGCGAGGGCACTCGTTTTGCCCGTTTTTGACCATAGGATGGCGAATTTAAAATATTGGTGTCCGCCCAGAACGGATAGATGTTCGTTACCGAGACCCCCCTTTTGGACAACTCTCCGGATAGGGCCATGCCGAACCCTCTCAATGCGAATTTGGACGTCGAATACGCGGTTTCAAAAGAGGTGGGTGCAAAACCGGCTACGGAAGACATGAACACCAGATGGCCGGAACCCCGACTGAGCATATCGGGAAGGAAAAGCGATGTGAGATGCATGGGCGCCACCGTGTTGACCTGCATCAGTTGGTAAAGACGCTCGACGGGCGCATCGTGATAATATCCGTACGTCAATATCCCTGCATTATGAATGACGATATCGATATCGCCCACTTCTTGGACGACCGTTGAATAAAGCGACTGACACCCTGCGGGAGAGGCCAGATTCGCGCCGATGCATGCGATCGTTCTCCCCTCGGCACCGGATATCGACGACGCTTTGTCGGCCAGCATCTCTTTGTCGATATCCGATAAAATCAAATGGGCGCCTTTGTGCAGAAGCTGCCGAATATATTCGATACCAAAACCTCCCGCAGCACCGGTCAGCAAGATTTTTTTATTCGATAAATATGACATCTATTTGTTCTCACCAAGCAAGTCGTATTGATGTATATAAAACCCCTCTTCCTGTTCGTACCGATACGGCAGTGGCGGCGATTTCCACTCGGCCACCGGCTTTCCGGGGTTCAACCGGGTTTGAAGATAATCGGAACTCATAATGGCAAAGGGCTTTGCCGCTTCCAACCCAAGATCCCTGATGTTCTTTGCCATGCGATGCTCACTGGGACCGGTTTTGACTTCGACGCCTTTGCACAGGCAGTTTTTCATTTTTCCGTTTACTTCCGTTACCACTCGGAAAACCGTGTCTTCATAGTTGTTGAAGGAGACAAGATCGAAGGCGCTAGCGGAAAAGCCCGCGCCCATTTCGCCTTTCACCCGCACAATCGCCTCGTTCGTATCCGGATCATCGACGCCGAATTCAAAATGATTTCCCGCCAGGGAATACGGAATTGTCGTTAAAAATTTCGGGAAGCCCCAGATTTCCCGCCCCGCCGCTCTTGCCGCCGGGATCGTGACCGGCATTTCCAGCACATAGGCGCCCAGATTTCCCCACCAATCCCCCTTTTTGACAAACAGGATGGTGGAAAGCGGGCAAGACGGCGCACCGAGGGATTCCGGATAGACCATGATTGAAATGACCACTTCGTCATACCCGCCGATGGTCACTTGCTGGTAATTAAAAAAGATGAGCGAGACCATGGTCTTGTTTTTGGAAAAGCGGCAGGGTTTCAGGCCGGTGCCTTCCAGCTTTGGCAGCACACGGTCATAATCGATGAAATAGTTGACGATCCGGGCGGCCATTTTAAAGAAAAACATGGGCACCTGGGTCCTCGTATGGGAGGTCGTGTAATAGGTCCGGGGAACATCAAAAAAATTCTTCTTCATTTCTTCTCTCCTTGGTCTTTGAGCCGCAGCACGTCTTCCCTGAATTTTTCCGTTATCGAATCGATGTGTTGTTCTTTAAACGCGATGGGGTCCTTATGCAGGTAATACAGCGTCATGTTGTTGCATCCGGCGATAAATCCATGGATGTGGCTCCAATAATGAATCATCAGAAACACCGTCTCGTCATCGGTAATCGATTTATTCGATGCTTCAGCATAAGCTTTGATTGTAATGGAAAAAATTTCCGGGATTTTTAGCGCGCCTTCAAGTTGCCGGCGCGCTACCGGTTCCAAGGATGTGCCCACGTAGTCGTTGAATTTCGGAACATGCCAGGCGTACATGAGGTTATAGAAATTGGCATCGTTCAATCCGAAGTCGGTATATGCCGAGATCATGGCGCGCAGTTTTTCCGCCGGCGTCGCCTGGCTCCGGTCGGCTTCTTCCAGTCGCGCATAAAGCTCCCGAAATCCACGGATTAAAATATTGAGAAACAAATCGTCCTTGTTTTTGTAATAATTATAAATTGTTGTCGCTGTAATGCCCAGCCTTGCGGCGAGTTTGCGCATGGTGAAGTTGTTATAGCCAACTTCGGCAATTAAAAGCACCGTCTGTTCAAGAATCTCGGTTTTTGTCTGTTCTATTTCTTCCAATGTTCGTTGTGGTTTCGGCATGATAAACTGAATTTCTCCCCTTCAGTTTTTAAATAACAGCGTTATAATAACGTTGTTAATTAAACGTCAACAAAAATCGATACAGTAAGCTGCCCCATGAAAGGGCACTACGGGGAAGGCCTTCGGCTGGCTCGGTTGGATCTATTGGTTTTTGTGCAGATGGGGAAGAAATCAGCTTAACAACCTGGACTTTCCGGTTGCCTGCCGATCAATCTGACGGAATGAAGCGGTGCAACAGCGGACCGTTCCTTTTCGGTTTGCCCACCAATTGCGGTAGATAGCGCTCAAAAAGATAAACAGCAGGAATACACAGCACAAGGCTGCCGGTGGTGACGATGACCCCGGAGGCAATAACTGTGAGGGCCGAACCGGAAAAATGGTTCAGCAACCACTTGGCCACACCGGGGTTGATGTAGTGGTAGAAAACGCCGTTGAGGCACATGAGGATCAGGCAGTTTTGCCCCATCCACTCCAGGATTTTCGAAACAGGGGTCAGGCTTGCCAGGCAAAGGATCAGGGCGCATCCGGCCAGGGCGGTCAGCGGGAAAAGAAGAATATGGCCGTGCGAGGCGAACAGGATGACCACCGCGTCGTAGACATGAAAGGCAAAGGGGCCATTGTTCAGCCGGTAGGTATAAAAAACGACTAAAAAAGCGGCTGCGGCAGCGGACGCCACTATTCTGGTCGAGACCTGCCCTGCCAAAACGCGTTTGCGCCCCAGATAGCGCCCGATCAAATAAAACCCGTACAGCGTGATCGCCTCATGGATAAAAAGATAGTTCCATCCCACGACCCGCCCTTTCAACGGATTGAAGATATCCAGTTTCAGGTTCAACAGGTAACCCGCCAGGTAAAAGAGAAGGGCCGCCCCCAAAATTCTGCCGTTGGATTGTTTCAAAAACCGAAAACTGGCGGTATCGACCAGTTCCAGCCCCACGATAAGCAAAAGGAACCAGGAGGGCACACAAAATGAGGGGATACCGAAAACGGTGTTTTGAAGGCCCTTGAGGTAGCCGGCCACACTGGGTAGCTCCAGACCGTAAAATTTTCCGCTGATAAAAAGCGGTGGAATCATCATCAGCGCAGTAAAAAAAATAAACGGCAGCAGGCGGGAAAAAAATCGATTTTTTACAAAGTCGCCAAAACTTATTTCAACCACACGCTCCTTGGCGACATAGCCGGCCAGGACAACAAACAGGACCATGTGAAACGAGTAGACAAATTTGTACTGGCTGGCTGCCGCGGGATTTTTCAGCAGCATCAGTTCTTCGATGAAGTGGCCGTAAAAGACCAGCGCCATGCCATACAGCCTGGCCACGTCGATGAATTCGATTCTCGATCCGGCGGCGGACGTGTTCATAAGGAGCCGTGTCTCACGGGTTTCGCCACGGATGCTCACCCGATCAGGACTCCACCCAGTCCAGCGTCCGTTGAACCGCCTTTTGCCAGCCGCGGATGCCTTTCCGGCGTGCATCGTCATCCATCCGGGGCTGCCAGGTCTTGTCCACCGACCAGTATTGTTTCAACTCTTCCATGGAGGTCCAGAACCCCACAGCCAGCCCGGCGGCATAGGCCGCTCCAAGAGCCGTAGTTTCCGTGATGGAGGGCCGAATCACCGGAACATCGAGCAGGTCGGCCTGAAACTGCATGAGCAGTTCGTTGGCCACCATGCCTCCATCCACCTTCAGACTGTTCAAATCGACCCCCGAATCCTTTTTCATGGCCTCCATGATGTCCAGGGTCTGGTAGGCGTTGGCCTCCAGTACGGCGCGGGCGATATGGCCTTTGTTGACATAGCGGGTGAGGCCGGCGATGACACCGCGGGCGTCGGACCGCCAATAGGGGGCGAATAAGCCGGAGAAGGCCGGAACGATGTAGGCCCCGCCGTTGTCGTCTACCGTCCGAGCCAGCGCTTCCACCTCCGGCGCCGATGAAATCAGGCCCAGATTGTCCCGCAGCCACTGCACAAGGGCGCCTGCGATGGCAACGGAGCCTTCCAAGCAGTAAACCGGTTTTTCCCCGCTGATCTGGTAGCCCACCGTGGTGAGCAGGCCATGGGCCGACGGGACCGGCTGGGTGCCGGTGTTGAGCAGCATGAAACAGCCGGTGCCGTAAGTGTTTTTGGCCTCACCGACGGCAAAGCAGGTCTGGCCCACCAGGGCGGCCTGCTGATCGCCCAGGGCCCCGCAAACCGGCACATCGGCTCCCAGCGGGCCGTCTTTGAGTGTATGCCCCCAGGTACCTTTATCGATGGAAGGCACGATGCGCGGCAGCATCTCACGGGGAATTCCAAGGATGCCGAGGATCTCGTCATCCCATGCCAAGGTCTTAAGATCCATCAGCAGGGTGCGGGAGGCATTGGTCACATCGGTGACATGGGCGCCGCCAGCTACACCACCGGTCAGTTGCCAGATAATCCAGGATTCGATGGTTCCGAACAGGGCCTGCCCCTTTTTGACCGCTGCTTTTGCCTCGGGAACGTTGTCCAGAATCCACTTGATCTTGGGACCTGCAAAGTAGGTGGCGATGGGCAGCCCGGTTTTTTCACGAAAGCGGTCCTGACCGCCTTCTTGGGCCAGGGTATTGCAGATTCCGTCGGTCCGGGTGCATTGCCAAACGATGGCGTTGTACAGGGGGCGGCCGGTTGTCTTGTCCCAGACCACGGCGGTTTCACGCTGGTTGGTGATGCCGATGGCGGCGATATCCCTGCCGCCGATTCCCGTTTTTCCCAATGCGCCTTTGATGACCCGGCATGAATTTTCCCAGATTTCCAGGGGATCGTGCTCCACCCATCCGGGCCGGGGGAAAATCTGCTCATGTTCCCTCTGGTCCACACCGACGATTTTTCCCTGATGATCGAAAAGCATGAACCGGTTGCTGGTGGTGCCCAAATCCAGAGCGCCGATAACTTTACCCATGGCAGATTCCTTTCATTGCGAAGTCTTCGGGACTGAAAGTTTATGAATTTATCATGGTTGGAGCGAAGGTAAAAGCGCCGATGGCCATGGCCGTTTGTTTCTATCCGTTTTTCCGCTCGGCCTGGCCTCCGGTCAGTGCCTCGATCGCGCCATACGCCGTGGCCACCGCCAGCCCGGTGCCGCTTTTGGTGCGAATCCAGTCCTGGTGGGCCAGAATCGAGCCGGCGGCATACAGATTGTCGAAAACCGGACGGCCGGCTTCGTTCAGCGGTCGGAAAGAGCGGTCCACCTCCAGGCCGGCCAGGTTGATGGCGTGCCCTTGGGGATCCAGAAAGGTTTTTCGATGCCAGCAGCTGCGGTTTTCCGGCTGGCTGACCGGAAGATCGAAAAGTGACTCCCGGATGCCTTCCCGCCGGGCCTCCAGCCCCTTGCCCAAAAACCTTCCGGTGGCCAGCAGCAAGTTGTTGGCAACAAGGGTCTTTTCCGGTTCGCTGCGCCCGATTTCCAAAACGAATCGGCTGCTTTCCTGTCGCACCGCGGTGTGCACCCGATGGTGATAGAAGGTTTTCACCCCCTGTTGGGGCATGTAGGCGTCAAAAGCCTCCTTCAGGCGGGTGCCGGAAATAGCCGGGGGCATGGTGGGGATTTCGAATACGGGCACACCCAGCAGCCGTTCGAGCTCCTTGTGGATGGTGTCGGTGTCGTAAATGCCGAGAATGGCCGGCAGCCCAACGGCTTGAGCGGTTTTCAGGTGGGGCCTGATGACGTCGGCCAGCTCTTTGCGTGGCCCTTCGGCGGCCAGGTTCCGGGCAATGTGTTCGGCGTATTTGGGCCCCAGCCGTTCTTCCCAGGGCACCGCGATGGTTGCGCCCCGAAGTTGCGGCCACGAGGGCTTCAACGAGCCCACGATCTGGGCGGCACTGAACCCGCGCAGCCCCTGAATGTCGACAATCAGGCAGGGCGTTTTTTCTTCCAGGGCCGCAGCGCCGGCCCACATGGTGGCGGGCACGCGAAAGGTCCGTTTGACAGTACCCACCGGTGTGATCAAACGGGCGTTGCGATCCGCGTAACCCTTGTAGGTAAGACCGGCCGTTTTCAAAAATCCGGTGAGGGTTTCCAATCCCTCGCGGATCTGCTCCGGGGCGACTTTGCATAACGGGTGGTCGGGATGGGTTTGCCGCAGGCCCTGCAATCCCTGCCAGGGGTTGTCGATGAATTCACCGCTGCTGCCGTGGATTACACCGTACAGATCGAACAGCCCGCTGGCATAAAGCGTTTCGCCGGTGAGCCCTGCCTGGGCCACGGACAGGCCTTTGCGGGCCGCGAACAGGGCCGCCGCCATACCGGCCATACCGGCACCGACGACCATCAGATCATATGTATGGGTGTTGTTTAATTGCATCATAAAAAACATTGTTTGAGATGCGGGCTCAACGGATTTAAGAAGCGTTACGTTTTAAGTATTTCCTCTGTTTCCAACCCCAGCAACCCACAATGCAGTGCCTCCTGCAATTCGGCCTGGGCGACCGCCGGCCCCCATAACAACGGCTGCATCCCGCGCCAGCGTTCGTTGAGAAAATCCTTGAGTTCGTCGATGCCCTCGCCGTCTTTCAACATGCCCTGATCGTACATGTGGGCGGCCATTCGAAGGCTGCAGAAGGATCCCTGGCAGGGACCCTTTCCGACCCGGCTGCGCTGTCCGATTTCGCGTAGACCCGGTCGATGGCCGTTGTGGGTCAGGCTCCCGGCGATCTCGTTGAAGACGCTGATGGACACCATTTCACACTCGCACAGCAACAGGTCCCCGGGATCGTTTTTCTTGAACCACAGTTTAGGGGTCAGTCCGGGTTCCGTATATTGGGCCTGGCTGGACGCCGGCAATGGGTCTGTAGCTGTCCTGCAAGGCTCGGTATTGCCCAGCCGCCGGCAGACGAGGTCGGCCGTCTTTTCCGCCATGAGCCGGTAGGTGGTCAGCTTTCCGCCGGTAATGGTGATAAAATTGTCCAGACCGTGGTCTTCGTGATCCAAAAGGGAGAAACCGCGGCTCACGGCCCGGTCGTCCGATCCGCCCCCGGTTCGCACCAGGGGCCGAACACCGGCATAGGCGCGGATATAGCGTGTGCTGGAAAGCTGGGGCACCATGGCCATGCCATCGTCGAGCATGGCATCGATTTCAGCCGTGGTGGGGCGGCAGTTGTCCGGTGCGTCGATCCGTTTGGAAGTGGTTCCGAAAATGGAGACGGTCCCCGCCGGCACCAGGATGTCGGCATCCGCGGCCTTGCGCAGCCGGTTGATCACCCGCTGGCCGAGCCGGCTCTGGCTGATCACCAGGCTTCCCTGGGAATAAAGCATGTCGATGTGGGCGCCGGCCATGGCCGCCACCTCGCCGGCCCAGGCTCCGGAGGCGTTGACGATTTGTTCGGCATGAATCCGAACATCCTTGCTGCTGTGCAGGTCCCGCAACCGTACGGATTCGACGCGTCCTTTCCGTTTATCGAACCCTAGCACCTTGTGGTGCAGCAGCACCTTCGTTTCCAGCGAGCGCGCCTGCGCCAGGTTGTCCAAAGACAGCATGAAAGGATCGATGGTGGCATCTTCCACGGCGAAAACGGCAATGGCGTCCGGAGAAAGGCAGGGCTCTTGTTCCAGGGCGTCTTTGGGATCGACGCCTTCGGCCGCGATGCCGCATGCAGCACAGCGATCGGAAAAATCGGCGATGTACGCCTCATCGTCTCCCGGAACGGCCACAAAGAATCCGCCGGTGTCCTCCACGCATTGGGGGGCCAGACGCTTGAGCAGGGCCCCTTCCTCGCGGCACTCCCGGGCGGAGTGCGGGTCCGAGGCGATATACCGCGCACCGCTGTGCAGCAACCCGTGGTTGCCGCCCGATGCTCCGGCGTTGATATCCTGCTTTTCGACCAGGATGCAGGCTACACCCCGCAGGGCCAGATCCCTGGCCAACCCCGTGCCGGTTGCTCCGCCGCCGATAATCAATACCTGGGTGGAAAGAGTCGTTGCCGTCATTCGTCTGTCCGTGGGAGGCCGGTTCGGGCCTCCGTGGTGTCATCGAAGTATTTTCGCTTGAGAAAAAACAGGATGACTGATACACATATCGAAAAAAACATTGGTAATTTTGGGCTCATCTTTAATTGAAAATATCATACCGGCTCTATGTTGTCACCTAATTATTTTCGTTTTACACCACATTTTTTGAAAAACTTTCTTTAACGAAAAACGGAGCCGTCAAGAAAAAGGGGTAGAAACCTGGCAATGCCCTCAACGACTAAGCACAACGGGAAGGTGGAGCCGGTTCGCAAGCGGCACGCAAGAATCCGCAAAATGGTCCAGGCCCAGGGCTTCGTTACCATAGAAGCGCTGGCCAACGCATTCGCGGTCACCCCGCAGACCATTCGCCGGGACATCAATACCCTCAGCGAAAAAGGCCTGCTGTGCCGCCATCACGGCGGCGCCGCGATGCTCACATCGACCGAAAACGTGGCTTACAATGAGCGGAAGGTTCTCTGTTTCAGAGAAAAACAGAAAATCGCCCAGCTGTTGGCCCGCCAAATCCCGGACAACTCCTCTTTATTCATCAATATCGGCACCACCACAGAGGCTATCGCCCATGCCCTTGGCAATCACAAGCGGCTGCGGGTAATCACCAACAACCTCAACGTGGCTTCCATCATGAGCGTAAACGAAAATTTCGAAGTCATCGTTGCCGGCGGCCTGGTCCGTCACCGGGACCAGGGTATTATCGGCGAAGCCACCATCGACTTCATCAACCAGTTCAAGGTGGATTACGGCATTATCGGCATCAGCGGCATCGACATCGACGGCACGCTGCTGGATTTCGACTACCGCGAGGTGCGGGCGGCCCGGGCCATTATCGACAACTCCCGAAGTGTCTTTCTAGCCGCCGATCATACCAAATTCGGCCGCAACGCCATGGTCCGGTTAGGAAATATCGCGGAGATCGACGGGCTGTTCACCGATCGACAACCGCCCGCCGGACTGGCTGAAATTATCGCCGCTACCGAAGTGGACCTGCACGTCGCCTGACAGCTTCTCCGCCGCGATCGAGTTGAGGCGGAAACGAAACAAATTTTCGCTTGCGAAAATATCAGCCCAATGCTAACAATATTGTAGACTGAATCCGTGGAATTTACGAACACAAGTTTTTCGTTTTTCTAACCGATCCGGAGCCATCGCCATGGGTTTGATTCTCCAGGACATCACCAAAATTGTCGGGAGGGAGACATATTTGTCGGAAATCAATCTGGAGTTCGCCCCCGGATCGCTGAATGTCATCCTGGGCCGAACCCTGGCAGGCAAAACCTCCCTTTTGCGCATCATGGCCGGCCTGGACCGGCCCACCAGCGGGAAAATCTCTATAAGCGGGCAGGATGTGACCGGCGTTTCCGTTCGCAAAAGAAGCGTCGCCATGGTTTACCAGCAGTTCATCAATTATCCCTCCCTGACCGTTTACGACAATATCGCTTCCCCATTGAAAATCAGCGGATTGGCCAAAAAAGAGATTGATCGGCGGGTTCGTGAAACCGCCGCCATGCTCCACCTGGAAGAGATGCTGGACCGGGCGCCGGCTGAATTGTCCGGCGGCCAGCAGCAGCGCACCGCCATCGCCCGTGCCCTAGTGAAAGAAGCCCAGCTTCTGTTGCTGGACGAACCGCTGGTCAATCTGGACTACAAACTGCGTGAAGAGCTGCGGGTGGAGCTTCAGGAAATTTTTCGGAAACGCTCGGCCATCGTGGTGTACACCACCACGGAGCCCTCCGAAGCCCTGATGCTGGGCGGCCACAGTGTCGTTCTCGATGAAGGACGCGTATTGCAGACCGGAACCACCGCCCGGGTGTATCAGCGCCCCGAAACCCTGAGGGCCGCGGAAGTATTCAGCGACCCTCCCATCAACGCCCTGGATGCTGAGATTTCTGCCGAGGGAGCGGTCATGGGAGACGGAATACCGATTCCTTTGACCGGGCAACTGGCCGGGTTGGCCGAGGGAAAGTATCGGTTTGCCTTCCGGTCCAACCATCTGTGGCTCTCCCGAAGGCAGGACGCGGACATCGCCATTGCAGGGAAAGTGGAGATGTCCGAAATCAACGGCTCGGAAACCTTTATTTATGTCCATCACGGCAAGCAGGCCTTTGTGGTGCAGCAAGACGGCGTGAATACCTATTCCATAGGAAGCGAGATCACCGTTTTCATCAACCCCGAACACCTGTTTGTATACGACACCGCCGGTTGGCTGAAGGCTGCCCCGCAAGTAGCATAGCCGTTTCGCAGGAGACCGTTATGGCGCGCATAGAATTCGATCATATTGCTCACTCCTATTATCCCAACCCGCGGCAACCATCGGATTATGCCCTCAAGGAGATCGATACCACCTGGGAGGATGGCGGAGCCTACGCCCTTTTGGGGCCGTCCGGCTGCGGGAAAACAACCCTGCTCAACGTGATCTCCGGGTTGCTCAAACCCAGCAAAGGACGGGTGCTCTACGACGGTGTGGATGTCACCGACCTGCCTCCGGAAAAACGCAATATCGCCCAGGTGTTTCAATTTCCGGTGCTTTACGATACCATGAGCGTATTCGAGAATCTGGCCTTTCCCTTGAAAAACCGGCGGTTCAACAAAACCGATACCGACCTGCGGGTACGGGAAGTGGCCGAGATGCTCGACCTGACCGACGTCTTGAATAAAAAAGCCGCCGGCCTTTCCGCCGATGCCAAACAAAAAATTTCGCTGGGCCGCGGCCTGGTGCGAAGCGATGTAGCGGCCGTGCTTTTCGACGAACCGCTCACCGTCATCGACCCCCACCTGAAATGGCACTTGCGCCGCAAGCTCAAAGAAATTCACGAGCAGTTGAAATTGACCCTGATTTACGTCACCCACGACCAGGTGGAGGCGCTGACCTTTGCCGATCAGGTCATTTTGATGAATAACGGTGAAATCTACCAGATCGGGACGCCACAGGAGTTGTTTGAAAATCCCAAACACAAATTCGTAGGGTATTTTATCGGCAGCCCGGGCATGAATTTTTTGACCTGTACCCTCGAGGGGCAAAACGCCCGGGTCGATGGTGCGACCATTGCCCTGGACCCGGCCACGGCAGCCCGCGGGGCCGAGGCCGGCGGCGTGCTGGAACTGGGTATTCGACCCATGCACCTTCAAGTGTATGCCGAAGCCGTCGAAGGCGGAATCCCGGTCGCTTTGAAATCCGTGGACGATCAGGGCTCCTTTAAAATTCTCACGGCCGCCTTCAACGGCCATACCCTGCGCGCCCGGATCCCCGAAGGGCATCCGGTTCCGGAAAACAAAGCCTGGCTGAAATTTCCGCCGGAGCGCACGAAATTGTTCGCCGACGAAAGGCTGGTTAAATAGTGATCGTCCACTTCTCGGATGGACACTTATAAGGAGGGAGGAAGAATCCCATGGATAAATGGGAAGACAATCGCGCCTGGTATTTGGTGCTGCCGGTTTTTGTCGTCGTGGCCTTCAGCGCCATCATCCCCCTGATGACGGTGGTCAATTACTCCATCCAGGACATTTTCGGCCCGGGCAACGCCGTTTTCGTGGGAACCGAATGGTTCAAGGAGATGTTGACAGACCATCGCCTGCACGATGCCCTCGGGCGCCAATTTGTCTTCTCCGGGCTGGTTCTGCTGATCGAAATTCCCCTGGGAATCCTGATTGCCCTGGCCATGCCCAAAAAAGGGTGGGGTGTCTCCGCCAGCCTGGTCACCCTGGCCATCCCCCTGCTGATTCCCTGGAATGTGATCGGCACCATCTGGATCATCTTCACCCGGCCGGACATCGGCCTGTTCGGCGTGGGGATCAACAGCCTGGATCTTCTCAAGGTGCCCTTCGACCATACCGCCCGGCCGTCCTATGCATGGATCACCCTGATGGCCATGGAGGTCTGGCACTGGACCCCGCTGGTAGCGCTGCTCTGCTACGCCGGACTGCGCGCCATCCCCGAAGCCTACTATCAGGCCGCCAAAATCGACGGGGCATCGCCATGGGCGGTTTTTCTCTACATTCAACTTCCCAAAATGCGCGGTGTTCTCACCATCGCAGTTCTTCTGCGCTGGATGGACAGCTTTCTCATTTACGCAGAACCTTTTGCCCTGACCGGCGGCGGACCGGGCAATTCGACCACCTTTCTTTCCATCTACCTGGTCAAGCTGGCCACCGGCCAATTTGACCTCGGGCCGGCGGCGGCATTCTCCCTGATCTATTTTCTCATCGTTCTTCTGTTCAGTTTTATCTTCTACCAGGCTCTTTTGAACGTCGGCAAAGGAGAAAGCGCATCATGAAAATCCGAAAACGATCCTGGGCCCTGATCTTCTATTTTGTGCTGCTGGTGGTTCCCATTTACTGGATGCTCAACATGTCGCTGCGCAGCAACGCCGACATTTTGAGCAATTTTTCCCTCTACCCGGCCAACCTGACCTTTGAGAACTACTTGAAAGTCTTCACCGACCCAACCTGGTATTCGGGCTATATCAATGCCATGATTTATGTCAGCCTGAACACGATCATGTCCCTGGCCTTTGCCCTGCCGGCCGCCTACGCCTTTTCACGCTTCAAGTTCCTCGGCGACGGGCAGATGTTTTTCTGGCTGCTGACCAACCGCATGGCCCCGCCGGCGGTATTTCTGCTTCCCTATTTCCAGCTTTACTCCACGTTCAATCTGATCGATACCCATATTGCCGTCGCCCTGGCTCACTGCCTGTTCAACGTGCCGCTGGCCGTATGGATCCTGGAAGGCTTCATGTCCGGTATTCCCAAGGAACTCGACGAAACGGCCTTTATCGACGGCTACTCCTTCCCCCGTTTCTTTTTCGTCCTGTTTCTGCCGCTGATCCGGGCCGGCGTCGGTGTGACGGCGTTTTTCTGCTTCATGTTCAGTTGGGTCGAACTCCTCTTCGCCCGAACGCTGACGGTCACCGAAGCCAAGCCGATCGTTGCCACCATGACCCGTACCATCAGCGCCACCGGTCTGGACTGGGGCCTTCTGGCCGCCAATGGCATCCTCACCATCGTGCCGGGCGCACTGGTCATCTGGTTCGTGCGCAACCACCTGGCCAAAGGCTTTGCCCTGGGTCGCGTGTAAGGAGGCGTCGCTATGAATTTCGAATGGATGTACTGGACGGTACCCACGGCGATTTTTTTCAGCACGATTTTTTTGATGATTCTCGGCATGTTCGTTTGGGAGCTGGTCTCGCCGACGATCGAACGCAGCGGATTTCTCAAAATCCCGACCACCCGGGGCACGCGGTTTTTTGTCGGCCTGCTGGGCACCGCCTACATTCACCTGGCCTGGCTGGGCTTAACCGACCTGAATCTGTGGCTGGCGATGCCGATTGCGATCGTCTGGATGGTTGTGGTCATGCGCTGGGGATAGCGCAGCCCGAAAACATTATCTTAAACACGATAAGGACGTTTGCCTCTCGCGGGCCGGTTACAGCCTTCACGACCGCGATGGCGTCCTATAGCCCCACCCCCCACTCCATGAAGGCTAAAAGGAGGAGACCTATGAAAGGCGTTTTAAAGAAAACAGGTTTTGTCAGTATGGCTTTGGCGCTGATTTTCGTCATGGCGGCCGGTCCGGCCATGGCGGATATGAACGCGGCCAAGAAATGGGTCGACGAAGAGTTCCAACCCTCGACCCTGTCCAAAAAGCAGCAGCTCGAAGAGATGCAATGGTTCATCGACGCCGCCAAGCCATTTAAAGGCATGAACATCAAGGTGGTCTCCGAGACCATCCCCACCCATGAATATGAAGCCAAAACGCTGGCCAGCGCCTTCGAAGAGATCACCGGCATCAAAGTCTCCTTCGACCTGATCCAGGAGGGCGACGTCATCGAAAAGCTGCAGACCCAGTGGGCCTCGGGTGAGAACATCTACGATGCCTGGATCAACGACTCAGACTTGATCGGCACCCACGCCCGCTACGGCTACGTTGTTCCTCTTTCCGACTTCATGGAAGGCGAGGGCAAGGATGTGACCCTGCCGACCCTGGATGTGGACGACTTCATGGGCAAATCCTTTACCACCGGCCCGGACGGGAAACTCTATCAACTGCCCGACCAGCAGTTCGCCAACCTCTACTGGTTTCGTTACGACTGGTTCAAACGACCGGATTTCAAGAAGCAGTTCAAAGAGATCTATGGCTATGAGCTGGGTGTGCCGGTCAACTGGTCGGCCTACGAGGACATTGCCGAATTTTTCACCGAACATGTCCGGGAAATCGATGGAAAGGCCGTTTTCGGCCACAATGACTACGGCAAGAAAGCACCGGACCTGGGCTGGCGTTTTACCGATGCCTGGCTCTCCATGGCCGGTGCCGGAGACAAGGGCATTCCCAACGGCAAGCCCGTGGACGAATGGGGTATCCGCATGGAGGGCTGCCGGCCGGTGGGCGCCACAGTGGCCCGCGGCGGTGCCGCCAACGGACCGGCAGCCAAATACGCCCTTCGCAAATACATGGATTGGCTGAGAAAATATGCCCCTCCGGGCAGTCTGGGCATGGATTTTTACACCTACCTGCCCTTTCTGGCCAACGGCAGCGTGGCCCAGCAGATTTTCTGGTACACAGCCTTTCTGCCCAGCATGGTCGAACCCGGCCCCACGGTCAACGAAGACGGCACGCCCAAGTGGCGCATGGCTCCCTCGCCCCACGGTCCCTACTGGGAAGAAGGCATGAAGCTGGGTTACCAGGACTGCGGTTCCTGGACCTTCATGAAGAGCACGCCGCTGGAAAGACGCAAAGCGGCGTGGCTGTTTGCCCAGTTCTGCGTATGCAAAACCACCTCCCTCAAAAAAGCCCATGTGGGGCTGACCCCCATCCGGGACAGCGACATCCGGCATGAATCCTTTACGAAACGGGCCCCCAAACTTGGCGGCCTGGTGGAATTCTATCGCAGCCCGGCTCGCGTGGCCTGGACCCCCACCGGCGTCAACGTGCCCGATTATCCCAAACTGGCCCAGTTGTGGTGGCAGAATATCGGTGAGGCCGTTTCAGGCGAGGTTACCGTAGACACCGCCATGGACAACCTGGCCAAAGAGATGGATCGGGTGCTGGAACGCATTGCACGCTCCAAGACGCAAGGCGAGTGCGGCCCGAAACTGAATCCGGAAAAAGACGAATCCTACTGGCTGAACCAACCGGGCTCTCCCAAAGCCAAGCTGGCCAACGAAAAACCCAAAGGGGAGACTGTCGACTACGACAAGCTGATCGAAGCCTGGCGTGCGGGCAAGGTAAAATAGTCTGACGCGCGACCGCAGAAGCAATCAACGGGGCCGGTGTGATTTTCCGCCGGTCCCGTTTGATTTTCCGCAGCGCCGGCACATGGGATTTGCGTTTGACTTTGATCGTGGCCTTGGATAGTGTCCGCCCAACCAACGAACGAAGAGGAAAAGGATACGACAACCATGGAGCAAATGGATAAAACCGCCTGTATTTCCCCGGTGCGTCTGGGTTACAACAGCACCTTCAAATTCAAATGCCACCCCGGCGTGTCGTGCTTTACCCAGTGCTGCCGGGGCATCAATATCATTTTGACGCCGTACGACATCATCCAGTTGAAAAACCGCCTGAACCTCTCCTCAAGGGAGTTTCTCGCCATTTACACCGAGCCGCACATCCTGGAAAAAACCGACCTTCCCATGGTAACCCTCAAGCTGCTGGACGACGAACGCGAATCCTGCCCCTTTGTCAAAGATGAAAAGGGATGCATCCTCTACGAGGACCGTCCGACATCCTGCCGCTATTATCCGTTGGGAACAGCCACCTTGCAGCACAAGGAGGGGGCCGACGACGAGGGGTTTTTCTTTTTTGTCAATGAGCCCCACTGCAAGGGTTTCGAGGAAGACACCGAGTGGACCGTGGCCGAGTGGCGTCAGGACCAGGGTGTCGATCTGCGAGACGAGGTCAACAGCCAGTGGACCGACCTGGTGGTCCGTAAGCGCTCTTTTCCGGCCAGCATCAAGCTGACCGACCAGGCCAAACAGATGTTTTTCCTGGTGAGCTACGACATCGATAAATTTCGGGAGTTTGTTTTCGAAAGCTCTTTTCTGAAGCGCTTCGATGTAGATGACGCCACCGTGGAAAAAATCAAGAACGACGAAATCGAACTGCTCAAATTCGGCTTGGATTGGCTTCAGGGGGTGTTGTTCAAACAGACCGACCCCGAGCAGCAAGCCGGGACGTTGCCCGACCAGCAGCCTCCCGAATAAACAACGACCCATCTCCGAAAAAACAAACCGCCCCTTCCGATGAACCGGGAGGGGCGGTTTTACATTCCACAATCCGCACTGACAAGGGATAACGCAGTTCGCAGATAGCGGGTTTTTACGAAGTCGCCAAACCCTGACCGTCCCGTAAAAAGTCAAAAATCTCATCTTTTCGTCATTCCGGCGTAGGCCGGAATCCATTAATCTCAATGGGTTCTGGATGCCGGATCAAGTCCGGCATGACGAATTTGGTACTTTTTGCAAGTTTATCAAAACCTAGTATGAAGGATAATACAGCCCCTCCCACAGGCTCTCGTCATTCAGGCGCGTATCGATATCCACGTTAAAAAACTCCGCCAGGGGCGTCAAGATTTCTGGATTGTTGGTCTGCACGGTCTTGGCGATGGACACCACCTTTTCCAGTCCGGCACGGCTCATTTTACCCAACGGCGAGCGGCAGGGACCGGAGGGAACGCCCAGCAGCTGCATCAGGGTCTTGATTGCCAGGGGGTTGCGTGCCCGGCAGACCACTTCACCGTAGGGCGTCGGCTCTTTGGTGACCACCGTCACCAACCCGAATAGGGGCGAAATGGCGTCGGCCAGGGTTTTGGCCGCATCGGTCTTTCCGGCCCGCAAAAGATCGACCATCTCGACCATCGCTTTGGGGGCTATGTTGGAAACCACGGAAATCACACCCGCCGCGGCAATGTCCGGATCGGTCATCATTTCATAGGTCAGCCCGTCATCTCCTGAGAGAATGGTGAAATCGGGCCCGCAGCATTGCCGTGTGCGGCGCATGTTGTCCAGATTCCCCGTGGCTTCTTTCACCGTGCTGACATTGGGGTGCGACTTGTACAAAAGGGCCAGGTCTTCGGGAAAAAGCTGGGCGCCGGTCCGGCCGGGAATCACGTAAGGAATGACGGTCAGATCGGGAAAAGCGGCGGCTACCGGCTTTAAATATTCGTTTCTGATTTCCAGGGAGCTGGGCCCGTTGTAATAGGGGTCCACCAGCAAAACCGCGTCCACCCCAGCTTCGGCAGCCTCTCGCGTGGCGGACAGCGCTTCTCTGGTGTTATTGCTTCCCGCTCCTGCGATGCAAAGGCACTTTCCCCGGCTCAGCCGGGCATAGGTCTCAACCACATGGTGGTGTTCCTTCCATGCCAGGGTGGGACTTTCACCGGTGGTGCCCACGGCGAGAATACCGGAAATGCCATTTTGAATCTGAAAATCGGCGAGACGGGCAAGCCCTGTTTCATCAACCGCGTCGCCGACGAAAGGCGTCACGATAGCGGTATAACATCCTGGATTCATGTTACCTCCTGAGAACGTATCGTTGTTTGGAAAAAAAGGTGTCGCCGTTAGGACCGGACGCGGGGCTTGCGAAACGGGGATTTGTCACCAACGGCGCACCATAGGGCGGCGCTTGTTTTGGCAAAGTCCCCAATAATCTCCGGTATCGACATCATACAATCCTGTAGGCTCGGATAGCGACGGTCCGAAGGCGAACCGTCTGGACGGTAGAAGCTGTAATGTCAAAAACAGTAAGGAAGCAGGGATCTTATGTCAAGCAAAAAGCATGCTGGGTGAAATTATTTTCCTTGACACAAAACAGCAGTCGGGCTACGGGTCTTGATTTCACGCAAAAAACATAACGGCAAACCTGCCGGAAAAGGATGTGACCATGCAAAAAGCACCCAATGCGGAAGCCTATATCGAAGAGCAGCGCCGCGCCATTGCCTCGAATCCCGATTGCGGGACGTCCCATTATAACCTCGCCGTGGCCCTTCTGGGTCAGGGAAAAATTGAAGAAGGCGAGAAATCGCTGATGACCGCCATCGAGTGCAGCCCGGGACTGGCCGAGGCCTATGTTCAGATGGGCGGCATCCGCCTCAAGCGCGGCGACCTGGATGGCTGCCTGGACTGGAACCGGCGTGCCGTCAAAATGAAACCCAGTTTTTCGGAAGGATGGGGCAACATCGGTTTTGTTTTGCTCCAGCAGGGCGACCTGGAGGGGGCCATCACAGCCCTGAAGAAGGCCACGGCATTCAATTTTCGGTTCATTCAGGCCTTTGCCACCCTGGCCAATGCCTACCTGATGAACGGCCAGATCAAGGAAAGCATCGAAACCAACCTGAAGGCCATTAAGCTTTCCCCGGAGTTTGCCGTGGCCCACAACAACCTGGCCATCGCCTATCTGGAAGACGGGCAAACAGCCTTGGCGGTGGAGCATGCCGACAAGGCAATGGAATTGGGCTACCAGGTGGCGCCGGAAATCCTCAAAGAGCTGGAGCCGCATCGCTCCTGACCCCAAGGCGGGATTTCGGCCGGCACTCAAGAGCAAGGCCGGATTTCCGCTGCATATTCGTTTTTCCAGGGTCACTGCCCCATGCCCGAAATTGCCTATTTTTTAGCAACGAGTGATCATCCCATCGGCCAAACTCACCCCTGGTGGGATCGACCCTTGCCGAACAGCCGCCTGGGTCAAACCGAACCTCCGGGACCACTCGATGCCACCCCCATCACGTACGGCGGTTATTTTTCGGCAGTCTCGCGTTTTTGCGCGGCTTCCCGCTGGCAGCGGGTCCTTCAGGCCGTGTCTCACAAAATGGAGCACCCGCTGTCCGAGGGAGACCTGGAGCGTGTGGCCATCTTTTTGGAGAAGCACGGCTCCTTTTACCATCCGGCGCGTATCGAGGTAACCGCCTTAAAAAAACGGGTTTCCCTGGTAGTCAACGTGGCGACAAACAAAGTAGGCAGAAAGAACGTTCAACGGGAGACCCGAGCCCTGCAGCAGCTTAAGGAAGAGCGTCCCTTCGGCTGGTTTCCCACCGTTTATGCGATTGAAGAGGATGGACTTCCCATGTTCCTCGGGGACTGGTTCGACGGCTTTCACGAATTTCACCTAACCGCGAAAAGCGGCGACAAGGAACCGGACATCGTGGTCTGGGACGGTGAGTCCACCCCCTGTCTGCTTTCGGAAAAACAAGAAGCGGCCCTGTATCGAAACATGGCCATGATCCTGACCGCATGCTACGACCCGGTCTCCACCCGCCAGATCTTTCCCTGGCATCATGCCGCCGGCGACTTCGTCGTCCGTCTGGAAAAAGAGCGTACAACTGTCAAACTGATTACGGTACGGGACTATCGCCCCATGATACGGTCCGGCGCAGAACCGACGAATGAAAACGAAATGCTGGCTATGTTGCAGGCATTTTTTCTGCACCTGACCCTGCGCATGCGTCTGGACCGCATAGATGGCGTGTCCGAGGTCGCCTGGGCGCCGGATCGCTGCCTGACACCCGTCATCGAAGGCTTTTTTCAAGGCCTGGACCTGACCGCACGGCTGAACGGTTTTCCTGAAGCCTTTCCCCGCTTTTTCGGACAATACCTGGAACAGCAATGCGAAGCCGATTTAAGGGACCGCGCCGGGGAAATAACGAAAAGCGTGTTCGATCGACACAGTGAAGAGCGCCAGAGGATCGAAGCCAACCTGACCCATCACGTCGGGACGGTTTCACGGCTGCTGGCCGGATGGTCGGAATGAACGCACCGGGCGGCAGTCGGCCCCCATGGCATCATCTTGGATTGTTTGGGCGGTTGCCGTCCGTCACGCCCGATCAAACACCACATCATGGGCTCTTATCCATGGGATCACCAATATTTTGTATATACGATAGAGGCACCAGGCCGTTTGTTGGTTAACCGCTGGAAATCCTGCTTTTTTATTGACAAGTTCCATGATTAATTCTATATCTGCCCCTTGCAGATTGAATAATGATAACCACGCAATTTCAACACTCCCGACAATAATTGCAGAAAAAAATTCGAGAGGAGGTGACCACTAAGCCCCCCGGCGGGGCCGGTTCTTGTTTTATTTTTGGCAGGTTGGTTTACTATCAATTCAAATGGAGGTAAAAGATGGCAAAGCATGCAACCCCTTTGTTGGACCAGCTTGAGTCCGGTCCGTGGCCGAGCTTCGTGTCGGATCTGAAGCAGGAAGCCGCGAGCAGGGCCAAGAACGCGAACAACGTGGAATTCCAGGTTGCCCAGGACTGTGTGGAAGATATTCTGGGTGTCTTGGAACTTTCCTATAAAGACGGCGTGACCCACTGGAAACACGGTGGTATCGTGGGCGTCTTTGGTTACGGCGGCGGCGTTATCGGTCGTTACTGCGACCAGCCGGAACAGTTTCCCGGCGTGGCGCACTTTCACACCATGCGCATCAACCAGCCCGGCGGCAAATTCTACACCACCGAATTCCTGAAAAATCTCTGCGACCTTTGGGAGTTCCGCGGCTCCGGCGTCACCAACATGCACGGCTCCACCGGTGATATTATCTTCATCGGCACCTCCACCCCGCAGTTGGAAGAAATTTTCTACGAAATGACCCACAAGCTCGATCAGGACCTGGGCGGATCCGGCTCCAACCTGCGTACCCCGTCCGACTGCATCGGGGCAGCACGTTGCGAATACGCCTGCTACGACACCCAGGCGCTCTGCTACGACCTGACCCAGGAATACCAGGACGAGCTGCATCGCCCGGCCTTTCCCTACAAGTTCAAGTTCAAGTTCGACGGCTGCCCCAACTGCTGCGTGGCCTCTATCGCCCGTTCCGACCTGTCTTTCGTGGGCACCTGGAGAGACGACATCAAGATCGACCAGGAAGCCGTTGCCGGTTATGTCGGCGGCGAATTTCCGCCCAACGCCGGCGCCCACAGTGGCCGCGACTGGGGTGCTTTCGACATCGAAAAAGAGGTCGTCGGGCTGTGCCCCACCAAGTGCATGAAGTACGAAGGCGGCAAACTGACGATCAACAACAAAGAGTGTACCCGCTGCATGCACTGCATCAACGTCATGCCGCGCGCTCTGCATATCGGCGATGACCGTGGCTGCTCCATGCTGGCCGGCGCCAAGGCTCCGATCCTTGACGGCGCCCAGATGGGCTCCCTGCTGGTGCCCTTCATCAAGGTCGAAGAACCCTACGACGAGATCAAGGAAGTCATCGAAAACGTCTGGGATTGGTGGATGGAAGAAGGCAAAAACCGCGAACGTCTCGGTGAGCTGATCAAACGTCAGGGATTCCAGAAGCTGCTCGAAGTAACTAACATCAAGCCGGTTCCCCAGCATGTCCAGGAACCGCGCCATAACCCCTACATCTTCTGGAAAGAAGACGAGGTTGGCGGCTGGGATCGCGACATCAACGAATTCAGAAAGAAACACCAGAGATAGAGGGGAGGAAAACCAATGGCATTTATTTCTTCAGGATACAATCCCGACAAACCGATGGAAAACCGGATCACCGACATCGGTCCGCAAAAATACGACAAGTTTTATCCGCCGGTCATCGCCAAGAACAAAGGTAAGTGGCTGTATCACGAAATTATCAAACCGGGCGTACTGGTGCACGTGGCCGAAAGCGGCGACGAGGTCTACACCGTGCGCGTAGGCGGCGCTCGCCTGATGACCGTGACCCTCATCCGCGAGATCTGCGAAATCGCCGACAAGCACTGCGACGGTCACGTTCGCTGGACCACCCGCAACAACATCGAGTTCATGGTGGACGACAAGGCCAAGCTCGACCCCCTCGTCAAAGACCTGGAAAGCCGCAAGTTCGACGGCGGCAGCTTCAAGTTCCCCGTCGGCGGCACCGGTGCCGGCGTCACCAACATCATCCATACCCAGGGTTGGATCCACTGCCATACCCCGGCCACCGACGCTTCCGGTCCGGTCAAGGCTACCCTGGACGTGCTGTTCGAAGACTTCCAGAATCATCGCCTGCCGGCCCAGCTGCGTGTCTCTCTGGCCTGCTGCCTGAACATGTGCGGTGCGGTACACTGCTCCGATATCGCCATCCTTGGCTATCACCGCAAACCGCCCCTGCTGGATCACGAATACCTGGACAAGATGTGCGAAATTCCTTTGGCCATCGCCGCCTGCCCCACCGCGGCCATCAAACCGGCCAAGGTCAAGGTTGGTGATGCAGAAGTCAAGTCGGTAGCCGTTAATAATGACCGCTGTATGTTCTGCGGTAACTGCTACACCATGTGTCCCTCCATGCCGCTGGCCGACCAGGAAGGCGATGGTATCGTTCTGATGGTGGGCGGCAAGGTCTCCAACCGAATCAGCACACCCAAGTTCTCCAAGGTTGTTGTGGCCTTCATTCCCAATGAACCGCCACGTTGGCCGAGCACCACCGCGACCATCAAGAAAATCGTCGACGCTTACTCCGCCGGCGCTAACAAATACGAGCGCCTGGGCGACTGGGCCGAACGCATCGGCTGGGAGCGGTTCTTCGACAAATGCGAACTTGAATTCACCCATCATCTTATCGATGATTTCCGTGATCCGGCCTACTACACCTGGCGCCAGACCACACAGTTCAAGTTCTAATTTTTTCCATATGAGTAAATCTGTGCAGGGGGAGGCCGCGCGCCCCCCCTGCCTTCTTTAGAAAAGAGGTCACCATGGAATACGAAGAGGCAAAAGAGTTGATCGTCACCAGTCTGACCAAGAAGCTGAAGATGAAATCCAAATTTTACTTCAATGACCTGGCCAAGATTCTGGACATGAAACCTCGCGTGGCCAAGAAAATCGTCAACCAGTTGGTTCAGGACGGAGTTTTGGAGTACTGGTCTTCGGGCAGCACCTCCATGTACGGCCTGCCCGGCACCGGCAAGCAGTCTGGAGCCGAGCACGAAGATTAATTTTGAATTGCGACGGAAGACCCAACTTTTGGTGAACCGCCGCCTTGAAAACGCTTTTGAAACAGGCTCCATTCAACCAGCAGTCCAACGCCACCCCGGGCATCGTGGTTGCCGCCCTTCGCGGAGGATCGGGAAAAACCATTTTCTCCGTCGGCATCATCGCTGCGCTGAAGAGCCTGGGCAAAACGGTTGCACCATTTAAAAAAGGGCCGGATTATATTGACGCCGGCTGGCTGGCACTGGCAGCCGGCCGGCCCTGCTACAACCTGGATTCTTTCCTCATCGACCGGGAAATCCTTCTCGGCTCCTACCATACCCACACCCGCGACGCCGACTTTACCCTCATCGAGGGCAACCGCGGCCTATACGACTGTATCGACACGAAAGGGGAAACCAGCACAGCCGAGCTGGCCAAGCTCTTGGGTCTTCCGGTGATTTTGTGCATTGATGGCACCAAAACCACCCGCACCATGGCAGCGGTGGTAGGGGGCATCGCCGCCTTCGATCCCGACGTACGCATCGGCGGGGTGGTCTTGAACCGGGTGGCCGGAAAGCGCCATCAATCCATTCTGACTCGGAGCATCGAGGAATACACAGGCATCCCGGTTCTGGGTGCGGTTCCCAAACTGAAAAAGCAGCGCTTTCCCGAACGTCACATGGGGCTGGTGCCCACGCCGGAACATAGCTGGGCCGCCCCGGCCATCGATGCCATTCGGGAGGTTGCCGAAAACCATTTGGATATCGACCGCATCCAGCGACTGGCAGCAATGGCCGAACCGGTCGATCGCGTTAGACTGAATGTTTCAACAACCTCCTCAACGGCAACAAAAAATGAAGTGCCCGTCATCGGCATCGTCAGGGACTCGGCCTTCCAGTTCTACTATCCGGAAAACCTGGAGGCGCTGGAGAGTGCCGGCGCCCATTTGGTATTTCTGAGTCCGCTGAAGGACAAGTCCCTTCCCTCGGTGGATGCCCTGTACATCGGCGGCGGTTTTCCGGAAACCCACGGCCGCGAACTGGAGGCCAACGCGACCTTTAGAAGGGAACTCAAGGCCTTGGCCGAGGGCGGCCTGCCTGTTTATGCCGAATGCGGGGGGCTGATGTATCTGGGCGAGGGTTTGATTCTTGAGGACGGCACCTATGAAATGGCCGGCGTCCTTCCTGTGGTGTTCGGCTTTTCCAAACGCCCCCAGGGTCATGGCTACACCATTGTTCGAGTGGAAGGTGAAAACCCCTATTTCGAGAAAGGTGCGACCTTGCTGGGCCATGAATTTCACTATTCCAGCGTAAAGGAGTGGAAAGGCTCGCCTCAGAATTTGGCCTTTTCCATGCAGCGCGGCAGTGGCTTTATTGATGGCCGGGACGGCGTCTGCATCAACAACGTTCTGGCCACCTATACCCACATCCATGCGTTGGGCACACCCGTTTGGGCCAAGGCGCTGGTCGACCAGGCTCGCGCCTATCGACTGCGCTGCTCCCAGCATTAACGCCCCCCTTTAACAAAACGGCTTTTTACAGCGTGCTTCTTGTTTGTCAGTCAAGATGCCAATTGCAGGCAAGAAGAACGATGGATGAGGGAAGATGGATGAAAAAACGGGGTCTCCGCCGCCAGTGGCGGTAGGACCCCGTTTCGTATTGGGACTATAGAAAAGTCGGAACTACTTTTTCTTTTTCGGATGACACTTGGTGCATGCCTGCGGCGCGGCCTTGGTCTTGTTCTTCTTGTTGTAATCCTTATGGCAGCTAATGCAATTTTCGTGAAGGGCCTCGGCGTGGTACTCCAGCTCCTTCGCCTTTATCTCTTTTTTCGAAGCCTTATTCGCTTTCAAATCCTTTTTGACCGAACCAGGCATCTTTCCGGGCGTCTTGTGACACTCAATGCAGTTTTTCACATCGTCGCCCATCTTCAAGTCATTGAGCGGTTTGCCCTTGTCGTCGTGGTGACATTCGCCGCAGCCGACCTTGTACTCCTCGTTGTGTTTCTTGTGGCTGAAGGTCACAATGCCTTTTTCATGTTCCTTGTAGGCCTTGTTCTCCATCTTGATCACGTCGTCCACCGCCGTGGCGGCGTAGATCGGCCCGGCGGCGAACATCAGCGCCACACATACCGCTGCCAGAATAATTGTACGTTTACCCATAACCTCCACTCTCCTTATTTAAATTGGTTAACGCCCCAAATCACTCCGCATAATTTTTCTATCAATCCTGATGGTCTGTGTCAATGGGAATCATGAACCATTTTTATTATATATTTTTAGATAGTTATTAAACAACCGCGAATTGATGCGGCTGGTCCGGTCGAAGTCGGCCATCATCTCGAACCCCGGTATCAGGGCGCGGGTCACCGGTATTTCCAAGTCCTTACGGGTCATGTCCACATAGATGGGGAAAACGTCGTTGGCCATCAGGGTTTGCTCCACCAGGACCAGATCCCGGTCCGGCGAACCGGTGGAAAAATCCGGCAGCGCTTCGAATTGCAGCCAGGGTAGATCGGGAAGCGCAGGAGCCGAGGGGGGACCCACGGGATAAGGGTAGGGCGTTTCGGTAAGGGCCGAGAGCACGGCCTGCCTGCCGTTCAGGTTGGTTCCGCTTCCCCGGACCACGGTCCCGTTCCGGTGGGTCACGAAGCAGCTACAGCAAGGGATGCCGAATGCCGGACTGATATCCTGAAATTGCACGTAAAATCTCCGCGCCCGATAATCCTCCAACAGGGCGCCGACCGGTTCG
Source organism: Desulfosarcina widdelii (assembly GCF_009688965.1). Taxonomy (GTDB): domain Bacteria; phylum Desulfobacterota; class Desulfobacteria; order Desulfobacterales; family Desulfosarcinaceae; genus Desulfosarcina; species Desulfosarcina widdelii. The sequence continues at coordinate 4,466,317 of NZ_AP021875.1, forward strand.
TCTTCAGCTGAAACCCTAAAGCATCGCGAGGGGTGAAACGGGTTGACCGCCTCGCTGTCCCGTTCGAGTAATTCGTAAAGCGCGCTGAGTCGGGCCTCGGCCATGGTGTTTCCCGATGCCAACCCGGTGGAGCCCAGGCCGGAAAACAGGGCTCGTTCGTCCAGGTTGCAAAACAGGTAGACACATTGCACCGGCACCCAGATCGGCACGGGTCCATTTGAGGTCAACCGCTCGCCTTCCATCCAGTAAAGAGGCTCGTCCCGGTAGGGAACCTCAAGGCAGAGGCAATTGGGGTCCAGCACCGGATAGCCCTCGGCGGCCAGCCGGGAAAGGCTGCCATGGATAAGCGCATGGGGCCGCAGGGTTCCCATGATGCCAGATTCCGCAATCCCGGCAAAAGAGGAGTAGCGCTCGACGACTTCCATGAGGCACGACGCCCGGGCCGCTTCCAGGGAAAGCCCGCGTCCATATGAAGTCTGGACGCCGGAGAGGGTGTAAACCAGCCCGCCGCTGCGTACCTCGTGGGAAAAGCGCCATTTGCGCAACAGGGCAATCGGGCTCAGTGAAGACTGATGGCGCATCTCGCCGCCCTCGAAAAGATCCAGATTTTCAAGAGAGAAGAGTGCACGGTCGATGGTCTGCTGAAGCGGCGGCCGGGGTTGGCCGGGAGATCGCGAATCCCTCATCGAAGCGTCGATGATCGCTTGCAGGTGGGCTCCCTTTGGCGGCTTCTGCTCGCTGCCGTCAACGCCTTCCACGGGAAAAGCAAGGTCCGTCTTTTGCGGCGGAGGCAGGGGGCGGTGGCGCGTCAGATTGGCATGAAACAACTCGACCCACTGCCGGTGAAGGGCCTGATCGGGCAGCCCTTCCGATCGCAGAACCACCAGGGGGCTTGCCTCTGCCAGAGCCTTGATTTCACGCCGTTTGAAAGGTTTGCGCAACCCGGACAGGTGATCGTAGATCAGGACAGCTTCCAGCAGCAGCGCCCGTACAATCGGATCGCCTCCCACTTCGGAGCGCAAAAACACTCCAACGACATCCGAGTCCATCGATGCGATGCATCCCAGCAGGTAATTGTGCATGAAAACGTCGTTGGGGTTTTGTTGCAGGTAGCGCAACCCGTCCACGAAGGTCGGTGGGTCCCGGGGAACCGGGGCGAAAAAACCGGTTCCGGCGGCGGTCTCCTGGAGCGCCAGTCGGTAACGCGGGGGGGCTGCCGAAAGACTCATGAATCCTTTGCGCCCTCGGCTTCGGTGGTGCTTTCGGTGGTGCTTTCGGTGGCGGTTTCGGGCGGCTTTTCCTTGCGGCCGAAAATCCGGGCGCCGATAATACTGATCTCGTAAAGCACCATCAACGGCAGGGCCATCATGACCTGGGTGACCACATCCGGCGGCGTCAGGATGGCGGCGCCCACGAAAAATAGCAGCAGGGCATATTTGCGGTTTTTCTTTAAAAAAGGAACGCTGACGATGCCCAGCTTGGCCAGAAAGGTGATAACCAGGGGCAGTTCGAAAACCAGTCCGAAGGCCAGCAACAGCTTGGCCGAAAAACTCAGATATTCCTTCATGGAAGGCATGGGCCGGATGGTTTCCGTTGCAAATCCCAGGAAAAAATCGAATCCGTAAGGAAAAACGATGAAGTAGCCGAACAGGGCGCCCCCCACAAAGAAGATCGAGGAAAGCAGAACGATGGGCACCAGCAGTTTCTTCTCACGATCATACAGTCCCGGAGCGATAAACATCCAGAACTGGTAGATGATCACCGGGGAGGCCAGCATGAGCCCGGCAAGAAAGGAGACCTTGAGGAAAGTAAAAAACGCCTCGGGCAGTCCGGTATAGATCAGGGTTTCCCCCTGTTTCATCACCGAAATCAGCGGCTGGGTCAAAATTTGAAACAGCTTTTCCTTGAATCCGTAGGAGACGGCAAATCCGAGGCCAACAGCGATGAAACAGGAGATCAGCCGCTTGCGCAACTCCTCGAGATGAACGGTAAAGGGAACCTTGTCTTCCGTATCCAGATTGGCCACGTCGCTTATTCCTTGCCTGTTTTAGACTCCGGCTCGGAATCCGTTTCAGTGGGTTCGTTGTCGACCGGGGCTGCATCCACAGGATCGGCCTGGTCTTGACTGCGGCGGTCGAAGGCCGCTTTGAGCTGCTCCATGGAGTCGCCGGATTTGGCGGCATCGTCTTCCTCCGCCATCTTCATCTCGGCCTCATCGGCAAGTTTTTCATTCTCCGAAGCTTCCTTGTCGCCCGCATCTTCGGCAGGCGCGGTTTTTCCAATGTCGTTAAAGGCACTCTTGACCTCTTTCAGTTCCGTATCGATCTGCATGCTCTCCTTCAGATCGCTGGTCGCCTTTTTGAATTCGCCCATGGCCTTTCCCAACGATCTGGCCAGATCCGGCAGTTTCTTGGGCCCGATGACAATCAGGGCCACCGCCAGGATGAGGATCATTTCCGGCATTCCGATCCCGAACATGAATATCTCCTTTACCGCGATAAAATTGCGTTCATTTCAAAATGAAAAACAGTACTGGTTTTACAGGGGGGTGTCAAGACAAGAGGATGCCGTGAAAACACTGGAACGGCAGACAATATCAGCCGTCTGTACCCGCCGCGCTCGCTCCGCTTTCAGGGTCCAATACCAAAAGGTAAAAATTCCCTTTGTGCTGCATGTGGCCGGCGGCGATCCGGGCATAGGGACCGTTGCCCCAGAAGATGTCAATGCGCCCCGGCCCGCGGATGGCACCGCCGGTATCCTGGTTGAGGGCAAAGGCGGAAATGTCCATCCAACGGTCGATACGGCCGTTGCCGTCCACCACCGGAATCTGAGTCTGCAGAAAAGCCGGGGCGGCCATGGGAAAGACCCGGCGGTCCACGGCCACCGAACGGGCCGGCGTCAGGTCCACACCGATGGCACCGATGGGCCCGGAATTTTCGGTTTTGAAAAAAACATAGCTGGGATTGTAATTGAGGATGGCGTCCATCTCTTCGGGGTGGGCCTTGAGGTAGTCCCTGAGACGCTGCATGGACATCTCTTCGGCGGGGATCTTGCCCTGGTCGATGAGCAGGCGACCGATGCTGCGGTAGGGACGGCCGTTGGCCGCGTGGTAATGGACCCGGATGAAGCCGCCTTCGGCCAGGTAGATCCGGCCCGAGCCCTGGATCTGGAGAAAGAAGAGATCGATGCGGTCGTCCACCCAGGCAATGGGCGGGGCCAGGCGACCAAAGTTCTCCTCCGCCTCGATGGCCTGCCGGTCCGGGTAGGGCACCACGGTATTGCCCTGAACCCGGCCGACGATGCGCTTGCCGGCAAGGTCTTCAGAAAAGGGGGTCAGGTCGATAACCATCAGGTCGCCGGGCCGGGTGTAAACCGGATAACGGTAGCGGGCGTCGGGGGTCCGGCTGCCCTTCAGGTGAGGCTCGTAGTAGCCCGTGAAAAGCACCTGGCCGCTCTCGGGACCGCCGGAGGACCGGTACACCCGAAAATTCTGGGCAATAAAGCGGTTGACCTCTTCCGGGCCGGGTCGCCTGTCCACCAAGGCCTGCAAAACTTCCAGCGATCGCTTCAGGTGGCGGGCGTCGTAGGTGTCTTCGCCGAAACGGAACGTGCGCTCGGCCGGCAACCGCTGAAGATATTCGAGGCTTTTTCCGATGCCGTGGCTCAGGTTGTCCAGAAAAAACCCGTCCGAAAAATCCGGATAATCGTCAACCGCCAGCAGGACCAGCGCCGGCTCGGGGGACGGGGCCGGACCCTGAAACCAACTGCAGCCGGCCAGAAGGGAAAGGGTTGTGATCAGAAGAATCGTCCGAAAAAAGGAGGCGCGTGCAAAAAAAATCATCGGTTATCCACAGGACGGGTGAAGGTGCCGCTCTTGCCCCCGGTTTTTTTCAGCAGGCAGATGTCGGTGATGGTCATGGCCTTGTCCACGGCCTTGCACATGTCGTAGAGGGTCAAAGCCGCTACGGATACGGCGGTCAGGGCCTCCATTTCCACGCCGGTCAGATCGTTGATGCGGGCGGTGCCTTCGATGCGAATGGTGTGGGTGTCTGCGCTGGAAAAAAAATCGACCTGAACATGGGTCAGGTTCAAGGGGTGGCACATAGGGATCAGATCGGCGGTCTTCTTGGCAGCCATGACACCGGCGATCCGGGCGGTTTCCAGCACATTTCCCTTCGTGACCGTGCCTTCCTGAATTTGCGTAAACGCCGCTGCGCTCATGTGGATCACGGCTTGGGCAATAGCCGTCCGCCGGGTCGGGGTTTTGGCCGTTACGTCCACCATGCGCACCCGGCCCTTATCGTCAATGTGGGTCAAATCGGGCATCTCTGTTCCTATGTTTATTGGTCTCGAAAAAAGCTTATCAGACGAAGAACTCGGTCTTAGCCGTCACCGTCGTCTTGATCGCGTCCAGGGTATCGCTCAGTGTTTCGATGACATGCTCCCGGATGTCCCCGGCCACCACCAGCAGCATAACGTCGTCCCCGATGGACAGATCCCTGTCGGCGGCGATTTCCACCTGGATATCGACAATGCCCGGGCGGGATCGCTGCTGGCTGAGCACCTGCTCCAGCCGCTCCCGGTCCACGGCCACGCGCAGGCCCGTCACCTTGCGTCCGTCCCGCGAGGAGCCCCGCACCACGCCGTTATGACATAAAATCATTCCCACTTGGTCGTAATCCGGACGCTGCTTGATTTTGGCAATCAGGCTGTCGGTATTCATGGTCTTTAATGCTCCTTTTCGAATTTTGTTCTCAGGCTTTCCGCCATCTTCAGATCCTCGGGGGTGTTGATATTGAAAAAGGAGATCAACTCCGGATCGGCCTGGCGCAGTTCGGCTTCATCAATGGCTTTTAAACGCACTTTGCGAAACAAGCCCTGGATTTTTAGCCGATCGCGCTCCAATTGGTTGGCCATGGCTGGCAGGCAGCTCTTCCTGTAGACAGCGAAAAGCGGCTCGAACCCGTCTGCCGTGGAAGGGATGACGATGTCGGCTTTGGGCTCGATATGATCCAGCACACAACGAATCAGCGCTTCTCTGGCAAAAGGAGTGTCGCAGGCCACGAAAAACGCTGTCTCGTGGGCGGCGGCGAACAGACCGGCATGCAGGCCGTTGAGTGAACTGCGCTTTGCAAAGTGATCGCTGACAAGAAGGGCATCCACGTCCATGTAAGCCGCCGGGTCGTTGGTCACCAGCACCACCTGATCGAACAGCCGGCTGAAAACGTCCATCAGGCGATCCACGATGCGCTTTTCGCCGATGCGGATAAAGGCCTTGTTTTGCCCGCCAAACCGTTTGTTTTGTCCGCCGGCCAGAATCACGCCGGTGCATGCTGCGGCCATAAAACGCCTCCGGCATGGATGGGTTGAGGAAGCCTTTTTCATTCAGGCGATCCGAGGATGTGCTGTCCCAAACATAAAAAAAACCCGGTGTAAAAGCAAGGTGATTAAGCGATTCCAACTTGCCTCGGCTGCGTTCATGGGGTAGGGTTTCGCATCCCGACGCTGGGAAATAAGCCATCCTGATTTCGGGTGTTGCCGGTAAGCCTGAACAGAAGCGCGGCTCAAGCCAACGGGTAGCCGCGCCTACAATTTTGACGACGTCGTAAAAAGTCATAGACGCGTCATGCCGGACTTGATCCGGCATCCAAAACATATTGAAAATACTGGATTCCAGCCTGTACCGGAATGACGAAAAACAGCAAATTCCCACTTTTTACGGAACCGTCGGCTTTCAAATGAGGAGATGAAAAAATGGGAGTCCACGATCATCGCAAGGCTGCGCCGAAAACCGTCGACCTGGGAATATTGTCGGTTTCCACCACCCGCTCCATCAAAGACGACGAAAGCGGCCAATGGATTGCCAAACGGGCCCGCAAGGAGGGACATGAAGTCCGCCTTCACCAGGTGGTCACCGACGACATCGCCGCCATTCGCGAGGCGGCATTGAAAGGCATCCGGCAAAACGATCTCGAGGCCCTTTTGGTTACCGGCGGCACCGGCATCACGCCCCGGGATGTGACCATCGAAGCCCTCAGGCCACTCTTTGCCAAGGAGATGCCGGCTTTTGCCGCCATCTTCGCCCAGCTCAGCTACGAAGAGATCGATTCCGCCGCCATCCTCTCCCGGGCCGCCGCCGGTGTGATCGGCACCACGGTGGTGTTCTGCATGCCCGGCAGCAAAAAGGCCTGCCAGTTGGCCTGCAAGGCGCTGATTTTTCCAGAACTGGGGCATGTGGTCGCCCACGTCCGGTGAGCAATGACGGAAAACCGTAAAACAAGCCCGATCCATTTCTGGCGCCGGTTTGTGCAAACGACCGCGGCTGTTTTCTTTGTCCTCCTCCCCCTTATCAACGCCAGGGGTTTCCAGTTTGTCTGGGGAAATTTCTTAAACATTCATATTGGCAGCCTGACATTCTCGGACCCTCTTGCCGTTTTACAGGTGGTGGTCGGCAATCGGATCATTCCTCCGAAAATTTTTGTTGGGGCGGGACTGGTTCTCGCCATCGCCTTTTTTCTCGGGACGGTATTCTGCTCCTGGATATGCCCCTTTGGATTATTGTCGGAATTGACTCACGCACTGGCCCGAAAGTTCAAAGCGGGAAAAAAAATCGAAATCAAATTTTCAAAATCTGGTCCAGCCGCCAAGCTGATCCTTTTTTGCTGCGGCGTTGCGGCGGTTTTCCTGTTTTTCAAATCGCCGATTTTAAACCAGGCCTCCCTGCCCTTCCAATATGCGACCGTTTTCCAGTACCTGTTTATGCAGAACCATCTTTTCGGGGCCGCCTGGATATTGATAGCAATTCTATTCGTTGAATTCATTTTCCGCAGACGGCTGTGGTGCCGCTGGGTCTGCCCCCAGTCCGTTCTCATCGCTCTGGCGGGGCGATGCAACCCTTGGGCGCTCAAGGTGCGTTTCAATTCCAAAAAATGTTTTTCCGCCAAGGCGTCGCCGCCATGCCAGAACGCCTGCTCCCTTGACCTGGATCCCAGGCGCCTGAACGGGACAAACCGGTTGCTGTGCACCAATTGCGGGGACTGCATCGACGCCTGCAGAAAAACAGGCCGCGCCCTTGATTTCGGTTTTAAATTGCCCGGCTAAAAACATCGGTTCTTTCAAACGGCAAGGCTTAGAATACAATGGACGCAGTAACGGAAAAAACGGTGGGCATGACTGTCAAAGATCTTCAGGCCATGGTGGATCGCTGGATACAGACCTACGGCGTGCGCTACTTCTCCGAAATGACCAATCTGGCCGTACTCATGGAAGAGGTCGGCGAGCTGGCTCGGCTCATGGCCCGCGAATATGGCGAGCAGAGTTTCAAAGGAGCCAGGCCCCCGTCTGATCTGGGCGATGAAATTGCCGACGTGCTTTTCGTGTTGACCTGCATCGCCAACCAGACCGGCGTGGACTTGGAAAGCGCCATGATCCGGAACCTGAAAAAGAAGACCGACCGGGACCGGGATCGCCACCGCGACAATCCAAAATTGAAGGTATGAGAGAGAATCCGTCTTCTTTCCATCCATTTAACAAAACAGAGGTGCATCGATGAACGAAACCCCGACCTATCCACATTTCAGCCCCGGAAAACTCTTTGTGGGACCGGGTTCATCGGCCGACCTGGCCCGTGAAATACCGGGCAGCTTCGTCTACCTGGTCGTCACGGATCGTGGACTGAGTCAGGCGGGCATGGCAGCGCGCCTGACCCGCATCCTCGAGCAGGCGGGAAAGCGATTTCATGTTTTTGACGCCGTGGCTGCCGACCCACCCATTGAAGTCGTTACGTCGGCGTTGGAAACGGCCAGGCAAAACGGGTGCAACGCAGTGGTGGCCATAGGAGGCGGAAGCTCCCTGGATGCCGCCAAGGCCGTTGCCGTAGGAATGAAACACGACGTATCCTTAAGGGAATATGGCGACGGCCGGCTGGTAAAAGGACCGATTGCCCCGCTGTACGCCATTCCGACAACGGCCGGAACCGGATCGGAGGCGACGCGGGTGGCGGTGATCACCGATGCTGCGAAAAAAGAAAAAATGGCCATCCGCGGCGACCACCTGACGCCCCTGGCCTCCGCCCTGGATCCGGACATGCTGGTGGGCATCCCCGCCAGGATTGCCGCGGAAACCGGCATTGACGCCCTCACCCATGCCGTCGAAGCCTTCGTTTCCCGCAATGCCAATACCATCACCGACGTCCTGGCACTGGGTGCCATCGAGAAAATCGGATTGCATCTGTGCCGCTTCGCCCGTGACACCACGGATAAAGCGGCCGCGCTGGAAATGCTGGTGGCCAGTTGCCTGGCCGGTCAGGCCTTTACCAACGCCGGACTGGGCCTGGTTCACTCCATCGGCGAGGTCCTGGGCTCCCGCTATCACACCAGCCACGGGTTGTCCTGCGCCCTTTACCTGCCGGCGACCATGGCCTTCAACCAGCCCGCCGCTCCGGAACGTTTTGCGAGAATCGCCCGGGCGCTGGGCGAAGACGTGAAGGATCTGGCGCCGGAAGAGGCTGGCCGTCGGGCCGTTGTGGCGGTCGAACACTTGTTTGAAGCGTTGCGCCTGCCCCGGACATACAATGCGGTGGGTATCGATTTTAAACTGACGTCAAAAATGGTGGACGACGTGCTTCCCCAATTTTCCACCCAGTGCAACCCCCGCAAGGCGGATGCCGACGAGGTTGCCGCGCTTTTCAACGCGCCAATGGGATGAAAAATTCTTTTTCCGGGATGCTAAGCGTGGTCCTCGGGCTGGAATAGACCTGCCTGAAGATCTTCGATCAAAGCCGGGTCCACTTGCAAGGGTTGGTTGTCGAGGCTGAGTGCCGGCACAACCCCCATCAGGGCGTTGGTGACCAGCACCGCATCGGCAGAAAGCAGGTCTTGCGGCCGAATGGGTTCGTCCAGAATGGAAAAGCCCTGCTCTGTCAGGCGCCGACAGAGTTCTGCCTGCATCACCCCCGGCAGTACATGGGCCGACGCCGGCCGAGTCGCCGTTCGGCCGGAAAGCACTATGAGGTTGGCGGTGTTGGTTTCCGATACCGTGCCGTCGGGATTGAGGACGACCGCCTCGTCTGCCCCCTGTTGCCGGGACCAGGCACCGGCCCGATGGTAGTACAGATAGTTCATGCTCTTGTGGTCGGCCAGGGGCGTCATGCGGGGGTAGGGAAAGGTGGCCAGGTGCAGGCCTTCTGCACCAAGGACCTCCAAACGATGAATATAGGGCCGGGCGGAGACCAGAAGGGTGTTGTTGAAGCCGTGAGAACTCTCTTCGCCGCGGGTGGCCAGGATTTTAACCGCCGCGACGCCATCCGCCAGACCATTTGCCTCCACCACTTGCGCAATGATGTCTTCCCAGGTGACATCGGGAGGCACCAGCCCGAACAGCGCCTCCCATGAACGGTTAAAACGCTCCACATGGGCCTGGAGGCGGCAGGCGCAGCCCTTTTCCACCCGTACAGTTTCGAAAATCCCATATCCGTATTGCAAGCCCAAATCGGTCACCGGCACGTTCGCTTTGCTTTGGGGAAGGATGCGTCCGTTTAACCAAACAAGGGATGCACCTTCGGAGCGATCCCTGGAAGGATCCTCGGCCGCCTGAATGACCGACATCAGCGTTCGGCCCTTGTGAAGGGTTTCCTCGTATTCGTCGGCCGGATCGGAGTCGTATACGATCCCCCCGCCTACGGAGAAGAGAAGGCGGTCGTCGACGACCGTGGCCGTCCTGATGGCGATGGACAGGTCCATGGTGTCGTGAAAACCGATGTAGCCGATGGAACCGGTGTATATGTGGCGGCGGCAGGCTTCCAGTTCATCGATGATCTCCATGGATCGGATCTTGGGGCACCCGGTAATGGAGCCGCCGGGAAAGGCGGCCCGGATCAGGTCCACCGAATCCTTGCCCCCGGCCAGTTCACCCTCGACCACGGAAACCAGGTGGTAGACATTTTGATAGGCCTCCAGGCGCTTGTGCTGGGCCACCTTCACCGATCCGCCGGCACACACCCGGCCGATGTCGTTGCGAAGCAAATCAACGATCATGGACAGCTCGGCGTCGTCCTTGGGGCTTTGGACCAGCTCGGATTTCATCTGCCGATCCTCTTCCGGTGTCTTTCCCCGGGGACGTGTGCCCTTGATGGGCCGGGTCTCGACCGAAGCGCCTTTTCGAAGCAGAAACCGCTCCGGCGAGGTGGAGACGATCTGGTGATCGCCGGCATTGACGTAAGCAAAAAAAGGGGCCGGGTTCATGTCATACAGGGTCTGAAACAGGCTGTAGCCATCGCCTGTAAACCCCATTTCGAACCGTTGGGACAGGTTCACCTGGTAGACATCGCCGGCCGCGATATACTCGCGGATGCGTCGAACCGCGGCCTCGTATTCGGAACGGGAAATGTTGGAATGCAGCTTTTCGCCGATTGCCTTAAAACCGCCGGGCACAGGCGGCGGGGCGCTGAGCGCCTGCCGAAAGGTGTCCAAAGCGGCATCGGCAGCCTCCGAACCCCGGTCTTCGAAAACCGGTGCGTGCACCCGGTTGGTTGCGTCGGTTTTGTCATGAACCACAACCAGAGAAGGCGCGGCCAGATAAAGATGGGGCAACCCCAGATCGTCGACGGTGGTGCGCGGCAAATCCTCCAGCTCGTCTTTCAGGTCGTAGGCCAGGTAGCCGAACAGGCCGGCGGCAACCGGTTGGGGAAAGTCCTCCGGATTCAGGTGAAAGTTTATCAGCGTTTGTTGGAGCACGTCCAGGGGCGCCTGGTCAATCTCGCAGGAATCGCCCTCGATCGCCAGCTTCGTTTTGCTCCCCCTGCCGGAAAGGGTCAACCAGGGACGAAGGGCCATGATGTGGTAGCGGGCGCAATCCAGGTCGCCGCCGCTGAGAAGTACTACCGTTCCCGCTTCCCTGGCGAACCGGGCCGCCATGGCGGCAAAGGGCTCTTCAAGATCCAAAGATTCGGTCTTGACCCCCGAAATGCCGGGCAGATGGTCGGCCAGCGGTTTCAACAGGCCCTCGCTGCGGTGACGCCCTCTCCGGCCGATCCAGGCACAGCCCAGGAGGTGGTCCGGATCTTATTCTCCATCACGGCCTTCAACGGTCCCATCGCTAAAAAGGCCTCGACCAGGGAAAAACCATCCTGGGTGAGAAAGCTTTCCGGGTGGAACTGGACCCCATGGAGGGGAAAGCGCCTGTGCGAAAGCCCCATGACAAGTTTCTCCTCGGTCTGCCCGGTGATCAGAAGATCCCGCTTCAGGGCCGTGGACGCGGGCTCAACCGCAAGCGAGTGATAGCGGGCAGCGGTAAACGGGGAGGGCATCCGGGCAAACAGTGCCTCGTTGCGATGATAAACAAGGCTGGTTTTGCCGTGCGTCGGTAACGGGGCCCGAACCGTCCGCCCTCCGAAAACCTCGTTGATGCACTGCATGCCCAGGCAGACACCCAAAATGGGAACGGTTCGATAAAAGGCCCGGATCACCTCTTTGGATATGCCGGCGTGGGCCGGATCTTTGGGGCCCGGGCTGATGAGCAGATAGTCCGGCTTCGTCCGGGCGACCTGGTCCAGGGAGATCCGATCACTCCGGTGTACCCGGATGGCCAGATCGTAGCACATGAACATCTGTACCAGGTTGTAGGTAAACGAATCGTAGTTGTCGATCACCAGCAGGGTCGCCACGAGGCCTCCTTTACAAAGACTTGCGAATCCCGAGCGATGGGGTGTAATGTAATTGTATTCCCCCAAAGACAAATGATGAAGCGATTCGCAACGATCATCCATAAATAAAACAGCCACCCAGTTTGAGCCTGGGTGGCTGAAGCCTATTGCATAACTCAACGCCGCTCATCCCCGTGGATGAGCGTTAGATCCTGATTTTTTCTGTTTAACTTTAGTAGCGCATTGTCCAGTAAGGGTCAAGAGTAATAAGACAGGAGTAAAAGGCTGTACCTCCGGCAAATTAACCTTGACTTAATTGCTGCAGTATTTCAACAATATGAGATTAAGCTCATAACCAACAATAGAGGAGGGCGACAAGATGGCTTTCAGCGACAAGATTCTGCAAAAGAGTATTGATCCGACGGTCCATCAGATGCTCGACCGGGCCGAACAAGCCGGTATCGAAACCGTCTGGGACCGTTATGAAAAAATGCTTCCCGAGTGCGGTTTCGGGGAATTGGGGGTGTGCTGCCGAAACTGCAACATGGGGCCCTGCCGCATCAGTCCCTTCGAGGATGAAGGTCCCCAGAAAGGCATCTGCGGGGCCACGGCCGACATCATCGTGGCCCGCAACCTGATCCGCATGATCGCCGGCGGTGCGGCGGCCCACTCCGACCACGGCCGCGACCTGGCCCATACCCTGTTGCTGACCGCCGAGGGGAAAAGCGGCGGCTACGAAATCAAGGACGAGGCAAAGCTGGCCGCCCTGGCCAAGGAGTACGGCATCACCGCCGACGGCCGCACCAAGGAGGAAATCGCCCTGGATCTGGCCAAGGCCGTCTATGCCGAATTCGGCAAGCAGGAAGGCCCGCTCCAGTTCACGCGCCGGGCTCCCCAGAAGCGGGTGGACCAGTGGCAGAAGATGGGCATTGATCCCCGCGGCATCGACCGCGAAATCGTGGAGATCATGCACCGCACCCACATTGGCGTGGACAACGATCCGGTCAACCTGATCCTGCAGGGCCTCAAGGCCTCCATCGCCGACGGCTGGGGCGGCTCCATGGTGGCCACGGAAATCTCCGACGTTCTCTTCGGCACACCGGAGCCGGTGCGCTCCGAGGCCAACCTGGGCGTGCTCAAGGCCGACCATGTCAATATCGTGGCCCACGGCCACGAGCCGGTGCTGTCGGAGATGATCCTGGCGGCCTGCAGCGATCCGGCCCTGGTGGCCAAGGCCAAGGGCCTCGGCGCCAAAGGCATCAACCTGGTGGGCATGTGCTGCACGGGCAACGAGCTCAATATGCGCCACGGCATTCCTCTGGCCGGCAATTTCATGCAGCAGGAACTGGCCGTGATCACCGGCGCCGTGGACGCCATGATCGTGGATGTGCAGTGCATCATGCCGGCCCTGGGCGATCTTTGCGAATGCTTCCACACGCAGTTCATCTCGACCTCATACAAGGCCAAGTTCCCGGGAGCCGTACACATGCAGTTCAACGAGGAAAACGCCCTGTCCATCGCCAAAGAGATCGTTGGCTCGGCCGTGGACAACTACGCCAACCGGGTGCCCGAAAAAGTCTTCATCCCGGAAGAGAAATCCGATTGCATGGTGGGGTTTTCCGCCGAAGCCATCATCAAGGCCCTGGGGGGCACCCTGGATCCCCTGCTGGACGCCATCAAGTCCGGCGCGATCAAGGGCATTGCCGGCGTGGTGGGCTGCAACAACCCCAAGATCAAGCACGACCTGGGGCATGTGGGCCTGGTGAAAGAATTGATCAAAAACAACGTTCTGGTGGTGACCACCGGCTGCAACGCCATCGCCACGGCCAAGGTTGGACTGATGCTCCCCGAAGCAGCCGACCAAGCGGGCGACGGACTCAAAGGCGTCTGCCAGTCCCTGGGGATTCCACCGGTGCTGCACATGGGGTCCTGCGTGGACATCAGCCGCATCCTGAATGTCTGCGCCGCCGCGGCCAATGCCCTGGGCGTGGATATCAGCGACCTGCCTGTGGCCGGCGCGGCACCCGAATGGATGAGTGAAAAGGCGGTAAGTATCGGCGCCTATGTCGTTTCTTCGGGAATTTTCACCGTGCTGGGTACGGTGCCGCCGGTGTTAGGCGGTCCGCTGGTAACCGAGGTGTTGACCCAGGGGGCCAACGACGTGGTGGGTGCGGCCTTTGCCGTGGAAACCGACCCGGTCAAGGGCGCCGGCCTGATGATCGCCCATATGGATGCCAAGCGCAAAGCGCTGGGAATATGATATAAAAAGGAGGAGGCTATGTCTCAGCCAAAGGAAATATTCGTCAAAACCGACCGCTGCGTGGGATGCCGCTCCTGCATCATGGCCTGTGCGGTGGAGCACTCGGCCAGCAAAACCCTGTTCGGCGCCATCGCCGAAAGCCCGCGGCCCAAAAGCCGCGTTTACGTGGAATGGGTATCCCCGGACCGCAAGGTTCCCCTGGTCTGCCGCCAGTGCGAAGACGCCCCCTGCATGCATGCATGCATCGCCGGCGCCATCAGCCGGGATGCCGACGGCGTCGTGCGCACCGACACGGATAAATGCATCGGCTGCTGGACCTGCGTGATGGTCTGTCCCTATGGGGTCATCGGCCGTCACCTGGAAACGCACAAAGCCTACCGCTGCGACCGCTGCCCGGACCGCGAAATGCCCGCCTGTGTCAGCGCGTGCCCCACCGGCGCACTGGTTTATCAGACCGTTCCCGACTATTCCGGGGCCGTTCGCAAACACGCCTCCCGGGAGCTGCTCAACGCGGAAGGAGGTTGATGTGAGCCTAGAACGAAGCCAATACGTGATCGTGGGCGGCAGTGCCGCCGGCATGGCGGCCGCCCACGCGATTCGCGAAAAGGACGCCCGGGGAACGATTACGGTGTTCTCTGCAGAGGCCGACACGCCTTACTTTCGACCCCTGATTCCCTTCCTGGTTTCGGGCCGGAAACAGCCGGCCGAGATGGCCCTGGCCGGCTGCGGGCCATACACCGGTGGGAATATTGAAATTCGAACCGGCGCGCACGTATCCGAACTGGACGCCGACGCCCGCTGCGTTGTCCTGGAAGACGGCTCCAGCCACGGCTATGAAACGGTGCTGCTGGCCACGGGCAGCAGGCCCTACATTCCTCCCGACATCGAAGGCACCGACGCCGAAGGGGTATTTGCCCTGCGCACCCTGGAGGACGCCCGCCGCATGGCCGCAAGGCTCGACCGCACCCGCCATGCCGTCATGCTCGGCGGCGGCCTGCTGAACCTCAAGGCCGCCTTTGCCCTGCTGGAACGGGGGGTAAAGGTGACCCTGGCGGTCTATTCCCCGGAAGTACTCAGCCAGCTGATGGAACCCCGGGACGCCGCCCTGATCCGCCAGGCCCTGGACGATGCCGGCCTGGAAATCATCACGGGTGTGGCCGCCACCGGGATTGTCGCCGATTCGTCCGGCGTGACCGGGGTGGCGCTGAACGACGGCCGTGAACTTTCCTGCGAGATGGTCTGCATCGGCAAAGGGGTGCGTCCCAACGTGGAATTTCTGGAGAAAAGCGGCATTCGGGTGGAGGAGGGGATTGTGGCCGACCGCTATACCGCCGCCAGCCTGCCGGGAGCCTTTGCGGCCGGAGATGTCGCCGTCACCTACGAGCCGGTGACCGGCCAGCCCATCATGACGGCCCTGTGGACCAACGCCGTGGAGATGGGCCGCTGTGCCGGACTGAACATGGCCGGCCACCGAACCGCTTACGGAGGCACCTTCGGTATTTTAAACGCCACCCAGGTCGCGGAGCGCCCCTTCGTTTCCATGGGGGTGGTTCATACCGGCAACGGCCCGTACGAGGTCCATAAAAAAGCCACGGCGACCACCTCGCGAAAACTGGTTTTCAACGCAGACGGAAACCGGCTGGTCGGGGCTGTTTTTGTCGGCGACATCACCCAGGCGGGGCTTTACCGGTACATCATCCGGGAAAAAATGGACGTCACCCCGTTCAAACGTCAGATCATCGATCACCGCCTGCATTACGGGCATCTGCTGCACTGACGAATTGTCGAGCTTGGATAACGGAAACCCCGTTTCGGATCCTATACTGCCAGAAGATTGTCTAGTGGTTGGTTGCCGTTTCAATGTTTTTCTGCATGACGTGAGTGTAGATTTCCGTTGTCTTTACATCCGCGAGGCCCATAATTGCCTGCCTAATTTTTATGTTGACGCCTTGCTCCAATAGGTGGGAGGCATAGGAGTGGACATCGGTCTGTTCCGTCGAAATGCATAATGGTGGTAGCGCAGCACTTGCCGAACCTGTTCCGTCAGTTTAAACTTTGGATCTGCTGTAAATTTGGATGTGATTTCTATTTTGGGCATATCCTGAAAACAAAAGTGGAAAATGTTTTGGCCTTTTTTCCACATTCAGCACGTAATATGCCGATAGGTGGAAAAATTTCTATTCTATAAACGTGATACGTGGAAGTGTTTCTACTTATCGCCACTGCTATACACCTGAAATATCATGAATATATTTATTCAAAATACCTTGGCTTTGTTGATAGCAAATATGGCCGCAGTATTGATCCTTTCAATAATTTGGAGGAACAAAAAAACAACTTTATCAAAATTTTTTCTTGCTGGTAGTGCAATTTATCATGATTTGCCGATGTTTAAAAAAGGACAAAAAAAAGCATATTTGGTTTTGAGATACACGGTAAGAATTCTATTCTTATTGCTGATTGTGGAATTGCTTTTTTCAAGACGAAGGAGATTAATATTATTAAGAACTTATAACCTGTCACTTAAGAGAGGCTGGGAAAAGCGTTAGCATTTTGAAAGTTCCTATTTTCTTTAAAGTTTTCATTTATAAAAAACTGCAAGGGCTTATTTCCCGACCCCTTAGTTCGGCGTTGGCAAAACAAAAACGACAATTATTGGAAGCGTAATTTATGGAAGAATCAGAATACTCAAAATTAGCAATTGAGGCTGTGAAGCGTGACCAACCACAGGCACAAAATTTATGGGTCCCATATGTTTTTAAGGATGACTTTTATGGTGGCACACTCGTAATCGTTCGCTTTCAGTCTGATGATGGACGAGACATGCAAAACAATGTGTTCTTTGATCGGGATGATAGACCAGGAGTCTACTATCGTACCGAGGATTTAGCTAAGGCCTTATCAGGGCGGAAATCCATCAGTCCAGTATCACGTTTTCTTCAGGATACAGGAATTACAGGTTTCATAGCGGTTCTCATCACATTGACCATCATTTATCTGGTCATCAATGATCCTGCTGCGAAAGTACCTGATATTATGGCGAATGCGCTTGGTGTAATTCTTGGGTTTTATTTTGGAACTAAAGTGAAGAAATGACTACGTTGCCCAAGAATGCCATCACCCCGGACAGCAAAAAGCTCCGCTCCTTTTAGAATACGTGCCGCGCCCGGCACGCAGCAAGAGAATTGACAGAGGACCGCAAAAGGCAAACGGCCTTGGTTTTGGCGAATTCATCAATCAACTTACTTTTTCGAAGTCCGCATCCTTTTGCGACCTGTAATGTGTAGCGTTATGTCTACAAGGAAACGATAAGATGATAAACGTAATTGCATCAATACAAATTAAAGAAGGTCGGCGATCAGAGTTCATCGATATTTTTAAATCAAATGTTCCGCATGTTCTTGAGGAGAGGGGTTGTATAGAGTACGTGCCCACGTTAGATGTTCCAACAGGATTGCCACCTCAAGAGTTGAATAGTAACGTCGTCACGATCATCGAGAAATGGGAAAGCCTGAAAGACTTGCGGGCTCATCTATCAGCACCGCATATGCTTACATATAAGGAAAAAGTTAAAGATCTTGTTGAAAAAATGTCACTCAAAATATTGGAGGAAGCATAACCCGTCACTTCAATGAGAAGCCCACAATGACTATAAAAGCACAAGAGGCCTTTCATAAAGGAATTGCCTTGGAAAAAGAGGCGCAATTCGACAAGGCCAAGGTGATTTATGAGGATCTTTTCAGCCATCTCATCGACGAAACGGTTCTGGAAAAAGTACGATGTCGGCTGGAAGACATCGACGACCTGATCGCAGAAAAGGCTGTTTACCGGCGCATTGACGAAAACGCAAAACGGGTGCTTACGGAAATCGGTGTAAATATCACCGGAAATCAAATTCTTTTGGATCTCCTTATGGAAGCGGATGCAGTGGACTTCGACAACGAAACGGCGCTGTTCATCCCCTTGAAGCGGGATTATATCGATCGCTGCCTGGAAAAAGTGCCCGATGAAATGCCTGGAGACCCGGGAATGAACACGTTTGGCACTGGTGCGACATCACCCTTTCTTAAACGGGCTGGCGACGACGAACTTCGCCCGGCCAACCGTGAAGAGTACGAAAACATCATCCGCACGGTGAGTGAACAACAGGATGTTGTAGGAATTTTCAGTCTGCCGGTGGCCTGCGACAAGAGCACCTCTCTCTTCGAGATCGCCCAATTGATGGAGAAAAGCTATCAAGGGCTCAAGATGATACCAACCAATACGATGAGTGATGACGAAGTTGTGTTTCTTAAAGGAAAGGAGCACTGGGTCGATGGCACCAGCCTGATGACCTCCTTGTCGCCAATGAACAACATGGTTGGTTCCTTTTTGCGCAGCGCCCGCACAGGCAACAATCTTTTGCTGGTAGACCAGAGCCTGGCCGGAATTTCCGGCCCCGGCAGCCCTGAATCGTTCCTGACGTTTGTGCATGCCCAGGTTATTTTCATGATTGTTGTCGCACAGATCGTCAATCCGGGTATATTTTGCATACACTGCGGCATTCCCAGTATTGTCGATGCAGGAGGCAATCTTTCTTACAGTTCTCCCCACCAGACTTTTATCAACGCAGCCCTGGCGCGGGTCAACACCTGGATTACAGGTTTGCCTTCATCTCAGACCGGAGGCAGTACCAGTCTGTCTGAAGTAACGGACCAGGCGCTGACCGATTCGGAATTAAGCCGAAACACGATGCTTAAATATGGCGTTCATATCCTGCGGCATGCCATGGGGGCGTTGGGCAGCCTCAACTTTTTCAGCCTGGAAAAATTTATGGAAGACTGCGAGCGAGAAAGACGTTCGAGGATTATTTTTGAATCGCTTCCAAAGGATATCGGAGTGATACCACTGTACTTCCCCGCTGACGACCAGGCTCTTGCCGGCATCCGGGAAATTGCCGAGAAGGGCAACCCAAAAAATGCCGATCACACCCTGAAGAACGTGGATTCTTTTCGCCTGTGGGAGGAAAGTATCAACCAGGCTGCCAGAAGGAAACTTTATTACCCGCAACTCAACGATATTGTCATCGATTCGATCACATAGGCCATTCAATCCACCGGCAGCAACACAGTAAACGTCGTACCCTTGTCCGGCTCGCTCTCGACGCTGATGCGGCCCTTTAGGGCCTCGACCAACCCTTTTACGATGGGCAGCCCCAGTCCTGTGCCGGTGATAAACCGGGTCTTGTCGTTCTTCACCCGGAAAAATCGATCGAAAATCTTGTCCAGATAGCGCTCCTCGATGCCGAAGCCGTTGTCCGCTACCCGGACGCGCAGGTGGATGCCGGTGGTGTCGACCTGGACCGTAACAGCTCCTCCCTCCTGGGTATAGTTGATGGCGTTGGTGATCAGGTTGCCGAAAATGCTTTCCAGGGCCAGGGGATCGGCCTTGATGGTGGGCAGCGGTTCGTCCGGCGCTTCCAGCGCGAGCTTCTGGTTTTTGTTTTTTGCGCGGGTCCCTAAAAAATCGACAATATTGCCCAACAGCTCTTCCAGTTGAACCGGTTTGGGCTCCTGTTGGGTAGATCCCGATTCGATGCGCGACAGATCCAGAAGGTCGCCGATGGTGGATATCAGACCCTGGGTCTTTTCCTTGGCCCGGGAAAGCAGGTGTTCCTCGGATTCGCTGAGTTGTCCCATCAGATCGTTGATCACCAGGGCCAACTGCTCGTGGATGGTGGAAAGTGGGCTGCGAAGCTCGTGGGAAACCTTGGCCACGAATTCGGATTTGAGCCGGTCCAGCACCTTCATGTTGGTGATGTCAACGATGGTGACCACCGCACCCAGGCATTGCTTGCGTTCACCAAGCACCGGTCTGCCGCGTGCCATGAGAAACCGGTCCTCCCCCACGGAAAATTCCACCGAAGGGATGTCGTCGAAGTCCACGTGACAGCCGCTGGAGATTTCCCCGATCAGCCGGCATAGCTCCCCGTCGGAAATGTAAGCGGAAATTTCCGCGCCGATTTCAACGCCGGTTTCAAGATTCAACTGCCTGCGAAACACAGGGTTCATCAACACCACCCGTGCTTCGGCGTCGGTCACCACAATGCCGGTGGGAAGCGAATCGATGATGGTGCGGATTCGGCTTTGTTCCATTCCCAGGTCTGCCAGGGTCTGGCGCCGCTGGCGTTCCAGGTTCTGCGCCTCTTTCTTAAGTTGTATCTTTTCCCGGGCCCTATTGACCACGATTCTCAATTGATCCGGCTCGAACGGTTTGGGGATGAAATCGTAGGCGCCCCGTTTCATGGCCTCGATGGCGGTTTCGATAGTGGCAAAACCGGTGATGACAATCACCAGGATATCCCGCTCCATGCCCTGAATTTTTTTGAGCACCTCCATCCCGTCGATGCCGGGCATCTTCAAGTCCAGCAGAACAATCGCCACATCGTTTTTCGCAATTCGGTCCAGTCCCTCTTCACCGTTTTTTGCCGTCAGCACATGGCAGTCCATGCGGCTGATGATGCGCTCCGATCCATCCCGGATTCCCTTTTCATCATCTACCACCAAAACGGTTAAGGGGTCAGGCGTGCTCTGCATGTTCAACTCCTTTTTCAGTGTCGTTGACGACGGGAAGTTCGATGGTAAATGTGCTGCCGCGGCCAGTAACGCTTCTGGCGACGATGGTGCCGCCATGGTTTTCGATGATGCCGTACACGACGCTCAGGCCCAGCCCGGTTCCCTTGCCCTCTTCTTTAGTGGTATAAAACGGCTCGAAGATATGCTCCAGGTTCTCCTCGGGAATTCCCGGACCGGTATCGGAAATTTCAATGGTCACCCGATCTTTGGCGGCGGACTCACGGGTGACAATGGTAATGGTGCCGCTGCCCTCCATGGCCTGAGCGGCATTGATGATGATATTCATGAACACGTGACCAAGCTGCTGAGCGTCGGCCATCACCATGGGAATGAAAGGCGCCATCTTTTTCCGGATGGTGATGTTATGGAAAAGCGTCTGATTCTTGATGAGGTAGAGGGTGCGGTCAATGGCCATGTTGATGTTCTGCGGCTTCATGAATTGACGGGTCTGCCGGGCGAACTCGAGCAGTTCCTTGACGGTGTCCCGGCACCGCTGGGCGTCCTTGAGAATCCGGTATAGATCCTCCTGGGCATTTTCCTCGAGGTCGTAATCCTCCAGCATCAGTTGGGAATACAGAATGATGCCGCCTAAGGGGTTGTTTAACTGGTGGGCGACCCCGGCCGACAGCTTGCCCAGAGAAGCCATTTTTTCGGATTGAATGAGCTGAAGCTGGGTTTTTTCCAGTTTTTTCTGGATGTGAATCCGCTCGCGAAGATCGTGAAAAAAACCGATAGAGCCGGCTTCCTGCCCATCCTCGTCGTAAATAATGGATGCGTAAAGGCTGATGGGAATTCGCTGACCCTCTTTCCCGACGGCATTAATATGGTATTTTTTCAGCTTGCCTGCGCCGCCATGATCTTCGCTGCGAAGATGACGCATGACCTCCCTGGCCCCGTCGCCTTCGTATATCGCTGTGATGTTGAGGTGGTCCAGCGCCGCCTGCACGGTATGGCCGGTGACCTTGGCGGCCTCGTCGTTAAAAATGATGATCTTCCCCTTTCTGTCGGAGGCAATCACAGGATCGCAGGCGCTTTGGAGCAGATTGTACAGAAAGCTGTTGGCCCGCCGCAGCTCTTCTTCGAGGCCCTCCAAGGCAGGCAGCTCGAAATTGAAGATCGTAAACACGTCCTGCCCATCGTCATCCTTGAGGGGATAGGCATACAGGCAGGCTCTTTTCTGTTTGCTCAACGTCCCGGTTGAAAGGTCGCGAAGAGAGGGTTTGCCAGAGGCCAGGACTTTTTTGGCCGGACAGTTTTCGCAGGGTTCGGGGCGATGGTAGAACAACTGGTGGCATTGCTTGCCCGAAGAGGATCTGGCGCCGACGAGTTCATCTACGCCGGCGGAAGCCAATATACGGAAATCCTTTGAGATAACGACGATTTTACGATTGAATGTATCCAGGGCTTTGAGCAGCAGATTCCGCTCTTTATCCGTGCGCATCAGACCTCCCGGGGTTGAGGTTGCTGAAACACTCGTGGTCGAGAGATTAAAAGACAGATTGGCGATGTTGTCAACAACTAGGATTTGAAGCCCCAAGAATGTTGCTACTTGATTTGAAGGGAAAGCAGGTACTCCTGCCACTCCATGGGAAGAAGCTGCTTCTTCTTGTTGTTGCAGTCTTTGCAGGCCGGTACCACATTGCCCTTGGTGGTCTTACCCCCCCTGGCCACGGGAACGATATGATCCATGGTCAACTCTGCCGGAGGGGTCTCTTTCCCGCAGTAATGGCAGCGGCCCTTGGCGCAGCGCCGTTTCCACCACTGGGACTGCCTCAGTTCGCGGGCTTTTTGCCGTTCCCGCTTGATATCGCGTTCGTCCAGATCGAAAGCATAGGGTTTCATGGCTTGTCCCCGCTACAGGTTGCCGCAGAGGTTAGGCTGACGGCCAGGCCCAGGTCCGCCAGCCAACGGTCGATGGCAGCTTGCAGGATTTCGTAGAAGCGATCGGAGCCTCCCAGACCGGTCCGGCCGAAGAAGTAGTTGATCTCCAGAAACAGCGGACGCGGATTGTCATCGCCCCGGGCGGTCTCTTCAAAGATCAAGTCGAATCCGGCCAAATCGATACCGGATAGTTGGCAGAAATCGTCTACCAGCCCCTGGCCCATTTGAATAAGATGGGAATCCGAGGTGGTGTCGATGAGGGCCCCCTTGGCCACGCTGGTGCCGAAGGGCCGGGAGGGTTCCTGGACCCGCCAGTAGGCCGTCCGGGTCTGTCCGATCACGACAACCCTCAGGCTGCGATGGCCATGGGGCACGAACCGTTGAATCACAAATCCTGCCTGGCCGGTTCGCTCGTAGTCCGCCGCCGTGGCAACGGCATCCTTCAGATCCTCAGGGGCCCGCAGCAGGAAAACGGTTTCTCCCTCGCCCCCCCAATCCAGCTTGAGCACCAGGGGAAAACCGGCATCCTGAACCGCGATGCCTTGGCGCCGGAATTGCTCCGTGTCTTCAAAAATCCAGGTGTGGGGCCGGACGACATCCAGCTTTTTAAAGAGCCTGGCCTGGCCGGTCTTTCCGGGGTATTCAAAGCGCGCATCGTAGTTCGGAAAGACATGGGGGTTGTTCTGCCATGCCATGCGATAAAGCGACTGTCTGCACCCCTGAGGAAGAACGACGGCGTCGGCCGACCGGATGGCGGCCAGGTCCGCTTCATCCGGATCCCTTCCGGCGCACAGACGATTGACGTCCGCCACATAGCAGGGATGGAAGGAAAGAATCATCTTAATAGCCAAACTTGCGTAGCGCTTTGGTATCTTTCGTCCAATTCTTCTGAACCCGCACAAAAAGCTTCAGAAAGACCCGGGTTTCCAGCATCGCTTCGATCTCCTTGCGGGCCGCTTCCCCGATCTGCTTGAGCTTGGCGCCCTGTTTGCCGATGACGATCCCCTTTTGCGACGCCCGCTCCACGTGTATAGTGGCATGGATACGAATCAGGGCACCCTGTTTTTCTTCTTTGAAGGCGTCGATGGTGACGGCCACGGCATAGGGAATCTCCTGGCCGGTCAACCGGATGACCTTTTCCCGGATCATTTCGGCGGCGATAAAGCGCATGGGAAGATCCGTCACGCTTTCAGGCGGAAAGAAGGGGGGACCGGAAGGAAGGCTGGCTTCCATGGCCTGCTGCAGACGCTCCACCTGCTCGCCGCTCTTGGCGCTTATGGGCACCACGGCCGAGAAGGGAAACCGGGCCGACCAATGCTCGATCTCCCTCAAAAGTTCTGGCCGCCGAACCTGATCGATCTTGTTGAGGGCCAGCACAACCGGTGTGTTCTGCTGGGCCAGTTTGTCGAGCAAAAGTTTTTCGGACCCTTTGTCGGGCGTCTGAACATCGACCACCAGGAGAACCAGATCGGCTTCCGAAAGAGTTGCCAGGGCTGCATCAACGATGCGAACGTTGAGCGGCGTTTTCGCCCGGTGAATGCCCGGGGTGTCCAGAAAAACCATCTGGGCCGTCGGGCCGTGCACCACCCCCAGGATGCGGTTGCGGGTGGTCTGGGGCTTTTTCGAAGTAATCGAGATCTTCTGGCCCAGCACCCGGTTGAGCAGCGTGGATTTTCCCGCGTTGGGGGCACCGAGAATGGCCACAAAGCCGGACCGGAATCCAGTCTCGTTATCGGTAGTGTTCATGATTCTCACCAAAAGCGGCCCGCTCGACAGCCGACCAGACGGCCGGTTTGCCCAGCCGGGTCTTGGCGGAAAACTGAATCAAAGCGGATTCGTCCACGCTTAGGGCGGCACTGATGGCCCGGGCCTGTTTTTGCCGTTTTATTTTGGAAAGCTTGTCCGCTTTGGTCAGGACTAGGATGGGCGTGCGCCGATAAAGATTCAGCCAATCGATAAAGTTCTGCTCCTCGATTCCCGGAAGCCTGCGAATATCCAAAATCAGAACGACTGCGGCAAGGCTGTCTCTGCCTTTCAGGTAAGTCTCGATCATGGGTCCCCACTTGCGTTTCACCGCGGCGGGAACCTTTGCGTAGCCGTATCCGGGAAGGTCCACCAAAAAAAGGCTGTCGTTGACCGAAAAAAAATTGATCAGTTGGGTGCGGCCCGGGGTGGAGCTGGTTTTGACCAGCCGTTTGCGGTTGACCAGGGTGTTGATCAGCGATGATTTACCCACGTTGGAGCGGCCGGCAAAGGCCACCTCCGGGTACAGATCTTCGGGATACTGGTCCGGTTTGACCGCGCTGGTAATGAACGCTGCCGATTTTACAATCATTTATATGCTGCCGATCATTTGCGGGTCGCCAGATAGGCTTCAAGACGATCCAGGCCTTCGGCAATGTTCTCCATGGAGTTGGCATAGGAAAAGCGCAGGTAACCTTCCCCGTGTTTGCCGAAGTCGATGCCCGGCGTAACGCCCACGCAGGCCTTTTCCAGGATATCGAACGCCAGGGCGTAGGAGTCTTCGGAAAGGTGCCGGGCGTTGGCAAATACGTAGAAAGCCCCGGTGGGTTCCACTGTGATACCCAGGCCCATCTCCCGGAGACGCCGGATCATGAACACCCGCCGTTCGTTGTAAATGCGCTTCATGCGCGCCACGTCTTCGGCGCTCTCTTTCAGAGCGACGATGCCGGCCCGCTGACACATGGCGTTGGCCGAGATAAAAAAATTCTGGTGCACCTTCTGGATGGGGCGCACGAATTCTTTGGGTGCGATCAGGTAGCCCAGGCGCAGGCCGGTCATGGCAAACAGCTTGGAAAAACCGTTAAGAACGAAGGCCCGGTCGGTGAATTCGAGAATGGAGTGCTCTTTACCCTCGTAAACAAGGCCATGATAGATCTCGTCGGAGACAATCCAGGGAGGCATGTCGGCGATGGCCTGCATCCGCTCTTTTGAAAGCAGGTTGCCGGTGGGATTGGAGGGCGAATTGATAAACACGGCCCGGGTGCGCTCCGACAACTTTTCCCGCATGGATTCCGGTCGGAACTGAAACCCGTCTTCTTCGTAAACCGGAACCATTACCGGCTCGCCGCCCACAAATTTGATGAAATTGGGATAGCAGGCGTAATGGGGATCGGAGAGGATCACCTGGTCGCCGGCTTCCAGCAGAGCGGCGAAGGTCATGAAAATGGCCGGCGATGTTCCTGAAGTCACCACCACCTGGTCCGGATCGACGGCAACGCCGTACGTGCCATGGTAATACTCGCAGATCGCCTCGCGTAGCTCCAGGATGCCCAGGCTGTGGGTGTAGTGGGTGAATCCGTCTCTCAGCGCCTTGCAGGCCGCATCCTTGACGCACTCCGGCGTGTCGAAGTCCGGCTCGCCCACCTCCAGGTGGACGATGTCCTTGCCTTCGCACTCCAATTCGCAGGCCCGTTCCAGCACATCCATGACGATAAACGATGTCATCTCTTCCGTGCGTTTCGAAGCCATGCTGTCCCCCTTTTTTGATAGGTTCGTAAAAAATCATAAATTACATTTTTCGTCATTCCGGCGAAGGCCGGAATCCAGTCTTGTCAATATATTCTGAATGCCGGACCGGGTCCGGCATGACGCCTCTGCGACTTTTTACGAGACCACCTTTCTTGGATCACTAAATGATTTTGTTCAGCGGATACTCGATAATCCCCTCGGCGCCCTCCTTGAGCAACTCGGGGATCAGATCCCGCACCACCCCCGTGTCAACCACTGTCTCCACGGAGAACCAGTCGGACTGGTACAAAGACGCGATAGTGGGCGCATTTAGGCTGGGAAGCCGTCCCACAACCTGCTCCAGCTTATCCTGGGGCACATTCATCTTGATGCCCACCATTTTTTCCCCCAGCAGCGCGCCTTGCAGCAACAAGGCGATCTGTTCGATTTTATCCCGACGGTGCGGATCTTCCCAGGCTTTCCGATTGGCGATCAACTGGGTGTTGGTCTGCATGAGTTCGTGAATGATGCGCAGGCCGTGGGCCTTGATCGTGCTGCCGGTTTCGGTGACCTCAACGATGGCGTCCGCCAGGCCGGACACCACCTTGGCTTCGGTGGCGCCCCAGGAAAATTCCACATCCACGGAAATTCCGCGGTCCTGGAAATAACGCTCGGTAAAGGCCAACAGTTCGGTGGCGATTTTTTTGCCTTTCAGATCCTCAAGGGTTCGGATGGGAGAATCGTAGGGAACCGCAAGAACCCAACGGGCGGGACGCGCGCTGACCTTGGAGTAGATCAGGTCGGCCACCACATGGACATCGGAGCTGTTTTCGGCAATCCAGTCCTTGCCGGTGAGGCCGGCATCCAGGGTACCATCTTCCACATAGCGGGACATCTCCTGGGCCCTACAGATAGCGCACTGGATCGTGTCGTCGTTAATCTCCGGGAAATAACTGCGGTCGTTGACATTGATGGTCCAGCCGGATCGCTTGAAAAGAGCGAAGGTCGCTTTTTGCAAACTTCCCTTGGGGATGCCCAGCTTCAGTTGCGAGATCATTCTTTATACACCTCCTTGGGATCGAAAATCGGCTCTCCCAAAGTAACCAGACGGCCGTCGTCCACCTTCTGGTAAAAGCAACTGGCATAGCCGGTGTGGCAGGCTGCGCCTCCCACCTGATCCACCTTAAGCAAAACCGTGTCGCTGTCGCAGTCTACACGGATTTCCTTGACATTCTGAATGTGCCCCGAGGTGAGCCCTTTGACCCACAAGGTGTCCCGCGTTCGACTGTAGTAGGTTGCTTTGCCGGTTTTCAGGGTCTCTTCCCAAGCCTCCCGGTTCATAAAGGCCAGCATGAGCACGTCACCGGTCTTATAGTCCTGGGCGATGGCCGGTATCAGCCCCCCCATTTTTTCGAAATTCAGTTCGATCATATCCACTCCTTCGAAAAAAAAACAATTCTTTCGCTGTTCATCATGATTTCCCTGCTCCGCCGTCGGGTTTCGCGGCCAATAAATAAAACGATTAATTTAATCTCATCGTTTTTACGAGTCAATCTCTTTTTTATGTTAGCGTTTAGATAATCTTGCGAAAAAAAAAGAACTTTGTTAATGTATCACGTTTATTCACCAATGGATGGTCGATTTTGCCATGCCCAAAGAAAAAAGTGCTTCCGAGATTTTAAAAAAAAGAGCCCGCCGCCGCCCCAGGGCTCTTTTCGGGCGGCTGGTCAAATGGTCGCTGATCCTGACTGCCGTCATGATGCTGATGGGTGCCACCGCCATGGTGGGCGTCTATTTTTACCTGGTTGACGATCTGCCGAAAATCACTTCGCTGAAAGATTATCACCCCTCGATCATCACCACTGTTTATTCGGACGACAATCGCAAGATTGCTGAATTTTATAAAGAACGGCGCATCGTCGTGCCCTTGTCGAAAATCCCGATCCAGCTTCAACAGGCCTTCATCGCGGCGGAAGATGCGCGCTTCTACAAACACCAGGGCATCGATTTTTTCAGCATTGTGCGGGCCTTTATAAAAAATCTCGAGGCGGGAACCATCGTCCAGGGGGGCAGCACCATCACCCAGCAGGTGACCAAGTCGTTTCTGCTTACCCCTGAACGCAGCTATAAACGCAAAATTAAAGAGGCCATCTTGGCCTACCGCATCGATAAAACCTTTTCCAAGGAAGAGATTTTATACCTGTATCTCAACCAGATCTACCTGGGACACGGGGCCTACGGCGTCGAGGCCGCCGCGGAAAATTACTTTGGAAAATCGGTCAGCGAGCTGAACCTGGCCGAGTGTGCCATACTGGCCGGTCTTCCCCAGGCGCCCAGCCGGTACTCCCCGTTTCGCTTTCCGGAACGGGCCAAGCAGAGACAGATTTATGTGCTCAACCGCATGCTTGCCGAGGGCTTTATCGACAATACCGAGGTGTCCGAGGCCATCGACGTCGAAATGGATATCAAACCGCGTCGCAACTGGTATATCGAAGAAGTGCCTATCTACACCGAACATATCCGTCGATATGTCGAAAAAAAATACGGGCCGGATGCACTATACACCCAGGGACTGAAGATCTATGCGGCCGTCAACATCGAGATGCAAAAAGCCGCCAGAAAACAGATGCAGAAAGGATTGCGCGATCTTGACCACCGCTTGGGCTACCGCGGTCCGGAAGACCATCTGGCGCCCGAAGAAATCGAAACTTTCAACGAACGAATCCAAGCGACCTTACAGGAAACCCCTTTGGCCGAAGGCTCTTTGACCAAAGGGGTGGTTATCGATGTGAACGACAAGGCCGGAACGGCTACGGTTCGCATGGGGGAGGTCCGCGGGATGTTGTCCGTCGAGGATATCAGCTGGGCGCGCAAACCCAACCCTAAACTCGCCTATTACCAGGCCAAGGTAAGAAGAGTAAGCCAGGTGCTGAAAACCGGCGATGTCATCCAGGTGAAACTGGGCCGACAGAAAGAAAAATCCGAAGTCTGGCCCCTTACGCTGGAACAGACCCCAGAAGCCCAAAGCGCTCTTTTGTGCATCGAAGCGGAAACCGGCCTGGTGAAAGTGATGGTGGGCGGCCGCGATTTTATGCAAAGTCAGTTCAACCGTGCCATTCAGTCCCGTCGTCAGCCGGGTTCGGCCTTCAAGCCCATCATTTACGCCGCCGCCCTGGACAAAGGCTTCACCCCGGCAACCACGATTATCGACTCTCCCATCGTATTCAAAGACGAGGCCAACGATTTTACCTGGAAACCCAAAAACTACGGTAAGAAGTTTTATGGCCCGACCCTGCTTCGCACAGCGTTAGCCAAATCGCGCAACGTGGTCACCATCAAGATTCTCCAGGAAATCGGCATCGATTATTGTATCGATTACGCCCGAAAGCTGGGCATCCAGTCCGAAATGCCCCGGGATCTTTCCATCGCTCTGGGTTCTTCCGGAATCTCCCTGCTGGAACTGGTCAACGCCTACGCCGTTTTCGCCAACCAGGGATATCTGGTGGAACCGGCTTTTATCACTAAAATCGAAGACCGTGACGGCAACATCCTGGAGGAGATGAATCCTTCCCGGGAGCGGGTTATCGATAAAAGCACCGCCTACATCATGACCAGCCTGCTGGAAAGCGTGGTAAAAGAGGGTACCGGACGCCGGGTGAACGCCTTGAACCGACCGGTAGCCGGGAAAACCGGCACGACCAACGACCTTCAGGATGCCTGGTTCGTCGGTTATACCCCGCGTTTCATATCCGGGGTCTGGGTGGGGTACGACAATGGAAGAACCCTGGGCAAAGGAGAAACCGGTTCGCGTACCGCCAGCCCGATCTGGCTGGGATTCATGGACGCCATCTTAAAGGACAAGCCGGTACAGATGTTCCAGGTACCCGAGGGCGTTGTCTTTGCCAAAATCGACGCGCAGACCGGGCTTCTGCCGATCCCCGAATCCCCGAAAACCCGGTTCGAGTGTTTCAAGGAAGGAACCGTCCCGACCGAATACACAAAAAAACCGGATACCATCGTGGATGCCGAGTCTTTTTTCAAGTCCGACATGTAAACAACCACACACCCGACAGATCGTTATGGGGTCCCGATTCCGCGGGAATGACATGTCCGGTGGCTTTTTGCGAGACGGTCAACGCTTGATTCGATGAAACTACGATCCATACTGCGGGTTCTCTCTCTGCTGGCGTTTCTTTCGGCCAGCATAGCCGGTTATTTTTACTACAGCCATCTTCAGGAGTACGCCTTTCAGCAGGCCGAGCGCACCGCCATCGACAGCCTGCAGACCACCAAGAAAAACCTTTCCTCTTTTTTTTCCGAAAACACCAAACCCATTCGCGTTTTAGCCGGCATGCAGCCTCTGGTTGACGTTCTGGTCCAAAAAACCCCGGAACGGTTAGAGGCCGCCAACGGCCTGCTGGACCTGTTTAAAAAAACCCTCGATGTGGATGTCTGCTATCTCATGGACACCAACGGCGAAACCATCGCTTCGTCCAACCGCCACGCAAAGGACAGTTTCGTGGGTATGAATTTTTCCTTCCGGCCCTATTTTCAGGATGCCATGCAAGGGCTGCCGGGCAGCTATCTAGCCTTGGGCACCACCTCTCTCAAACGGGGTGCGTACTACAGCTATCCCATCTACCATGAAAGCGTCGACACACCCATCGGTATCGCCGTAATCAAAGCTTCCATCTTCTTCGTCGAAAAAGAACTGTCCCACGACGAAGCCAGCATCCAACTGGTGGTGGACCCCCAGGGGGTGATCTTCATCTCCAGCCGCAAGGATTGGCTCTACCAACTTCTGTGGCGCCTGGAACCGGATGCCATCGAACGGTTACGAGACAGCCGACAATTCGGCAAAGGCCCCTGGCAGTGGATCGGGTTTCAAAAAAGAGACGAAAATCATGTGATCAATGCCAACGGGAAAAAGTATCTTTTTCACCAGATTGAAGTGGACGATTACCCCGGTTGGCAAATCGTCCATCTGTATGACGTCCAAGAGGCATCGAAACAGGTTGCCGAACCGCTTTCCAAAATCATCCGTCCGATCATCGTGGTGCTGTGCTCCCTTCTGGGCGCATCGATCTTCTTCCTGTACCGAAAGGCCAGCCTGGAACTCTCCCGGCGGCGCAGCGTGGAAAAGGCCCTGAGAAAAAGCGAAGAGCGATACCGCTCTTTATATCATCACACGCCGGCCATGCTGCACTCCATTGACGAAAACGGCTACCTGCTCAGTGTCAGCAACTACTGGTCCGAAGCCTTGGGCTATACCCGAAAAGAGGTTATCGGAAAAAAATTTACCGACTATCTCACCCCGATGTCCCGCAGATATGCGGAGGAAGAGATCATCCCCGCCTTTTTTAAAAAAGGCTTCATCAAAAACATCCCTTACCAGTTCATCAAGAAAAACGGCGAAACCATCGAGGTGCAGTTATCCGCCATCACCGACCGCGATGAGCAACGCCAAACGGTCCGTTCCCTGGCCGTTTCCATCGATGTCACCGAACGCAACCAGGCTGAACGGGCTTTGAAAGAAGCCAAAGAAGCCCTGAGCAGTTACTCCAGAACGCTGGAAAGTCAGGTTCGCAAGCGCACCCGGGAAATCTCGGGGATTCTCCAATACACGCCGGCGGTAATCTATATCAAGGATGCCGACGGCAGATACACCATGGTCAACTCACGATTCGAAGAGCTTTTCAATGTCCGTTCCGCAGACGTTCGCGGAAAGACTGACCAGGACTTTCTGGCACCGGAAACAGCGGAACTCTTTTTGAAAAACGATCCCCAAGTGCTCCGCCACAAGCGGTCGCTGCAGGTTGAAGAAAACATTTCCGTCAACGGAGCTATCCATACCTATCTGAGCACCAAGTTTCCGCTTTACGATGGCAAAGGCAAGGTTACGGGGATTTGCGGCATTGCCACGGAGATTACCGCTTTGAAAAAGGCCCAGGAGCGGTTGCAGCGGCTTTCGGGCAGCATTATGGCAGCCCAGGAAAAGGAGCGTGCTTACCTGGCCAGCGAACTCCACGACGAACTGGGCCAGGTGCTTACCGCCCTTCGCATGGAAGCCGTATGGATCCGAAATCGGGTCAAAACTTCCGATCCAGCTGCTTCTTCGCGTGCGTTGACAATGTGCGAACTCATCGATACAACCATAGAGGAAGTCCGCGGTCTGGCCATCCGTTTGCGGCCGGGCGTTCTCGATGACCTGGGGCTGGTGGAAGCCATCGAGTGGCACACCGCCGATTTCGAGAAGCGATCCCAAATCGCATGCGTCTTCGAACACGACAAGGGCCCCGAAATTCGCGGCAACATTGCCACGGCCGCCTATCGCATCACCCAGGAAGCCCTTACCAATGTGGCCCGCCATGCGGAAGCGACCCGGGCCAAGGTTTCCCTGGCTATCCGCCGCGGCAGGTTGCGGCTGACCATCAAGGACAATGGCAAAGGGTTCGATCCGGAATCGTTGGGAGAATCGGATGGGTTGGGCCTGGCCAATATGCGCGAACGTGCCAATCTGGTGGGGGGGCTTTTCACCGTTTCCTCCCTGCCCGGGGTCGGAACGACCGTCTATTTCAGGGTTCCCCTGATGGAAGAGACGCAATTATGATCCGGGTACTTCTTGCCGACGATCACAGCATCGTGCGCGCCGGTCTTCGTCGAATCGTCGAAGAGAGCGGGGATATTGAAGTGGTGGCCGAGGCCTCCGACGGACGGGAAGCGGTGCTAGCGGTTCGCAGGGAAAAGCCCGATGTCGCGGTGATCGACATTTCCATGCCGGTGTTGGACGGTCTGGAGGTCATCACCCAACTGAAAAGCGAAATCCCGGAAGTTCCCATTCTGGTTCTAACCATGCACGAAGAACATCAATATGTAGTACGGGCCATCGAGACCGGGGCCATGGGCTATATCACCAAACAAAGCGCTCCGGAACAACTGGTCAAGGCCATTCGAAAAGTCCACTCCGGATCTCTTTTCCTTACGGATGAAGCCGCCGAAGCCCTGGCGCTGCGGGTCGCAAAAGGTAGCCAGCCCCAAAGCCCCCTGGACACCCTGTCCACGCGGGAGTTGCAGGTACTCCGGCGCTTGGCCTTGGGCAACACCAACCGGGAAATTGCCGAGGCATACCATATCAGCATTAAAACCGTGGATACCTACCGCTTCCGCCTGCTGAAAAAACTGAACCTGCGCAACAATGCCGACCTGTCCCGCTTTGCCATCCAAAACAGCCTTATCGAAGCGTAGATTGATTTTCCCGTAAAAGGCGAATGACCGACTGTCGGACCCGTGGGTCGTTATCGTCAAGCAATCCGTGCAGAATCTCTTGCAAGGGTTCATATTCCGTCGGATCCAGGGCTTCCAGATTTTCCAGTACCTGCCGGCGGATAACGGGGTCTTTTTTGGTCAGCATCCGGCGGTAGATGGAAAGCACCGTGGGTGAGTATGGAATCATGGTCAACGCCGAGAGGATATCCGGAACCAATTCCGGAGAAAGATCGTCCAGACAATTCAGATAGATGCTTTCCACCCGGAAAAATTTTTCCCCGAATCGCCAGAGGTTCAATAAAATACTGCGGCGCTCCTCGATACTTCCACTTTTCAGTCGTTTGGTGAAAAAATCAAAGACATGGGGATCGCCGACCGAAGACAATGCCGCAATCACAGCGGCCTGAACGTCAATATCCGGGTCCTGCAAATGGTCCATGAGGGCAGGGACTGCCCGATGATTCCCCTCCCAACCCAGCGCCAGGGCACAAGCACCGCGAACCGTCGTTTCCGGATGGTTTAAATTCTCGATCAAGGCGGTATTCAGTTCCTCCGGGTCCTCGCTGAGAGAAGCGGCCAGACCTAGCTGAACGGCTGCCAAGCGGCAGACGGCTTCATCCCCGGCGGATGTTGTCACCAGATGAAACAAAGGCCATAAGACCCGGTCTTTGCCGGCAGCGCCTAACAGGGGTAGGATTTTCAGCTTCAGGGAAGCGTCTGCGTGG
Organism: Desulfosarcina widdelii; assembly: GCF_009688965.1. Taxonomy (GTDB): domain Bacteria; phylum Desulfobacterota; class Desulfobacteria; order Desulfobacterales; family Desulfosarcinaceae; genus Desulfosarcina; species Desulfosarcina widdelii. The sequence continues at coordinate 4,500,175 of NZ_AP021875.1, forward strand.
GGCAGCGCATCGATCAGGATCGTAATCGAACCAGGCGTTTCGTCCAAAAACGCCTCCATATCAGATAGATACACCATTGCCTTGTTCAGCAGTCGCCCACTGCGATCCAGAGGAACGAGATTTTTATTTTTCATGGTATGGATGCTGCCGGCTTTTATCCCTGAACGCCTTGAGTATGGTTCGGGCAGCGAAGGTGTCACTGGCACAATAGGTCAGGCCCGTCTGAAGGGCCCGGTTGCAGATATCCTTGACGATCTTATCTTTTGCCTCTTCACTGATAAAATTGCGCTCTTTTTTCTGGCTGAAAATGACTTCTTCTCCCAATGTATCCAGGATCGCTTTAAATTCCCCATCATCGACGGATCCTGTCGCGAACCACTTTTTTTGGACAGGAATGCGGATTTCAACGCGAATGTTAATATACCAGCGATCAGCCGCAATCTTTTTGGAATTGTCCACAAACACCATGGTCAATCCATTTTTCAATTCATGGCTGGCAAGAGGAACCGTTGTCATTTTTTCCTTTCCAATTCAAGAGATGTAATTTTAACGGTTAAAAAAGTGAAAGCTGTTGCTGGGCCGGTGCTTCGGCCTTTTTCCAGGGCTTTTGGCGATAGCGCTTATAGTTGTCTTCGATTTCTTCGACAAACGGCGACCATTGACGCGTTTCGACCCGTCCGTTTATCCGCCTGCGTTTGGCTTTGGTTAGAAAAAGGTGCCGCTTAGCACGTGTCAGGGCCACATAAAAAAGGCGCCGCTCTTCTTGTGGGTCAGCAGGGCGTTTCACAGAAGAATAGGGGAGCCATGTATCCTCGCACCCGGAAATAAAAACAACCGGAAATTCCAAGCCCTTGGCGGCGTGCATAGTCATCAGGCTCACTTTTTCCACGCGGTGGTCGTATGTATCCGTGTTGCTGGAAAGTGCCAGTTTAGACAGAAAATTGGCCGAATCGGACCCACATTCTTCCGCCGTTGCAATGAGTTGTCGGTAACCGGCTTCAAAATAGGAATCCAACTTAAATTTTCGTTCTAATCCGGATTTTTCGTATATCCACTCTATGCGCTGTACAAGGGGCATGGCTTCCATCTGAAGCCGATCTTCAGTCAGTTGATTGGTAAAGGCATACAACCGTTGCTGACGGGGTTTGCCCAATTTCGGGATGGGGAGCCGACGCGCCCGGGTCAGGGCCTCCGTTACAGAAAGATCGTTGCGATAGGCCCATTTTTTCAGGATTTCCAGAGCCTTGGCTGAAGGAGATGAATGTACGATTTTTCCCATGGCGGCAATGTCGTCGAACAATCCCACGCCGTGAAAAACTTTGAAGGCCGCAACAATGGACTGGATACCGGGATGCTCCAAAACCGTTCGACGATCCACCCGCTGGCAGGGAATACCCGCTTTTTCCAGGATGGTTCCGATCACCTCTGCCTGACTGCGGGTACGAAACAAAACGGCAATATCGGCAAAACCGAAATAATCTCCTTCATGGTTGCCGTCCACTGCTCCTGAATCCAGGGAAAAAAAACCGGTTCCCCCCACCATTTTTTCAATGGTTTTGCCAATGGCAACGGCCTCCGATTTTTCCGTTTCCGCCTCTACGACCGCGATGGTGCGGCGGCCTTCGATATCTGAATAAACCCTTTTCCGGCCGCTATCGGAAATCAATTGCGGGTTGTTGCAAATAATCTGGGTGGACACTTCCAGGATGGCTTGCGTAGATCTATAATTTTGGGTCAGAAACAACGTCCTGGTTGTCGGATAATCCTTCTTGAACCAATCAAAACAGCCCATTTCCGATCCTCGGAACCCGTAAATGGACTGATCCGGATCACCGATGATGTTAACCTTGGCCTCAGCGCCGGCGAGCAGCCTCACCAGACGATACTGCCCGGCGTTGATATCCTGGTATTCGTCGATGAAAATATCCGTGTAACGGCCGACATATTGCTCGCCAACGGCAGGATCGTTTTCCAGCAGCTTTGTGGAACGGAAAATCAGGTCTTCGAAATCGGCCAGATGGTTGACCTTCATCAACTGCTCGTAGGTCGTGTAGCACCGACTGAAAAAGGGTAGAAGGTGTAAGGGACAGACATCGTTCAATCGATCCCCATTAAAAATCATTTTCTGTTTGGCTTCCACAATCCACCCGATCAGATCGTCCGACGTAAAACCGTCCTCTTTTGGGTTAACTCCATTGATTGCAAGGGCTTCGCCGGCCAATCCTTTTCTGCTTTTTTCGTCGATTACGGTCAAGAATCCTTTTTTTATGGAATTGGCTATAATTTGATAGCCCAAAGCATGAAAGGTACCCACGAAAGGAAGAGATTGTGCGCTTCCCAACAGCGCACGCAGGCGGTCTTTCATTTCGGTTGCAGCCTTGTTGGTGAACGTTACCGCCAGTATGCGCTGACCATCGCCCCCGTTTTGGATCAGCCGGGCGATTTTTTGGGTCAGGGTGCGGGTTTTTCCAGTTCCCGGTCCCGCAATAATCATCAATGGACCGGATGAATACTCTACCGCGGTCTGTTGTTCCGGGTTTAAGCGGATCTCAGGAACTGACGTTATCTTACTTGAGGCAACATTTGACGAAGGTGTTGCAGCGGGTTTTGATAAACCGTTTGCCAAGACGGATTGGACGGCTGCCGTTGCTTCTATTTTTTTTTCGAACGATGAAAAAAGGGTTCGCTGTCCAAGCAGTCGCTGCCTCTCCTCATCGGAAAATAGTTTGACGGTACCAAACAGACCGTCATAGCCGGGGGAAAAAGTAACCTGGTTGGCGCGCATACGTTCAATGGCTTCACTGAGAAGGGGTATCCCGGCAGTTTCGATCCGCTCCCGACTCATATCATGAAGAATATCGAATTCGCTTCCCAAGCCTTTCAACAAGGCCCGGTAGGTTTGCTGCACTTTCTTGGACCCTGCTCCCACCTGGAGTATTTCCGAAAGCAGATCTTCGAGTGGAATGAGCCGATAAAAGGGAAAGGCGCGCTCTGGACGGATGCCTTCGTCGCGTGTGGCGAGTTCTTCTACCCGGTGTAGAACCCCCAGGGTAAGCGGCTTTCCACAGACGGGGCATTTTCCCGAAAGCCTTTTTGTTTCAGCCGGTGTGAAGTAAACCGCGCACTTGCGATGGCCATCCACATGATACTTGCCCTCTTCAGGGTAAAACTCGAAAGTGCCGGCAAATTGATCCCGATCACCCGATTCCATGGCTAAGCGCATAGAATAGTAGTTTAATTCGGTTGTAAATATATTAGCTTCGCGACCCAGTTTGGCAGGCGAATGGGCGTCCGAATTAGATATCAGTGTAATATGGTCCAATCCGGAAACTCGCCAGTTCATGGCAGGGTCCGATGATAAACCGGTCTCCGCTGCAAAAATGTAAGGGCTTAAATCGCCGAAACATTCTTCGATGGAATTGAATCCGGATTTGGATCCCAGCATCGAAAACCAGGGTGTCCAGATATGGGCCGGGACGAAAAATCCATCTTGTGAAATTTCCAATGCAATTTCAAGAAGATCGTGGGCATCGAGACCGAGGATAGGCCTTCCGTCAGATTTTATATTGCCGATGGCATCCAGCTTAGCGTTGAATCGACGCACATCCTCCATTTTCGGGAAAAAAACAAGATTGTGGTTTTTGCGGGTGCTGTCTTTCTTTTTGTAAATATTACTTATTTCGCTGCTAAGAATAAATCGTACGGGAGCCCGGCACAGTGGTGGAACCTTTTCGTCGCAGCAGCGGGCGATCTCTTTTTTTAACCGATACAGTCCCGGTTCCGCGGACTCCAGTTTTTCCTTGATCAGGGAAAACCATTGCGGATGAGTGAAATCGCCGGTTCCAACGACACGAATCCCTTTGCGCTGAGCCCAAATATAAAGATGTTCGATATCGAGATTGCGGGACGTTGCCCTGGAAAATTTCGAATGAACATGAAGATCGGCGATAAACGGATCGAAAGTCATTTAATTTGTTTAAAATTTTAAAATTATTAAAAATATGAGCGTTTTTGTTTTTTGAACCATTCACGTCGATTTGTCAATAGGACCTCCAGTAGGAAAATATTGTTCTATCCCACTAAAATTATAGTATTATTATTATTAATTGATTATCTCTCGCTATGAATTAAAAAGAGCTTGAAAAAAGAACGAAAAAACGCTATATATATCTGTTTTTAAATAAAATTACACAAGATGCTGTATATAGGACCAAAAAATGGGTATTTTATCGTCCACGGTATCCATCACCCCCTACCGGGTTGAAGGAAAACTGGATCAGCCGATCATGGAAACGGTTGCCCGAGGGCTTAAAAAAAACGCCATCGAAGATATCGACAAAGATTCCGCCGACAGGGCCGTCGGCTGGGCTTGTTTCAATGAGCCTTTCAGCGTCGATTTCGATCAACATCCATTTGTCATCGGTACCCATTTTGTTTTCAGCATGCGAATCGACAAAAAAACCATTCCCGCCAAAGTAGTCGCGAAGTACCATGCCTTGGAAATGAAAAAGCGCCTGAAAAATAGCGGCCGGGAATTTTTAAGCAAAACCGAAAAAAAGGAAATCAAGGATCAGGTTCTTCACATGCTAAGCATGCGAATACCGCCAACTCCCAATATTTATGACCTGGTCTGGAATTACGAATCCAAGGAACTCTGGTTTTTATCCAATCTCAAAACCGCCAACGAAGAGTTGGAAACCCTTTTTACGCGGTCTTTCAAACTTAAATTGATCCGCTTGTTTCCGTATACCATGGCCCTCCTGACATCGCCATTGGATGCGGGGGAAAAAGACGCGGTCAACCAATTCACACCAACCCGATTCACGGAGTAGCGAGCTGCCGATGCTGGACGTTGCCGTTGCATACAACCGGTACAAATTCATTGGTCATGAATTTTTAACATGGCTGTGGTTTATCATCGAATCCGAGCCCGATGTTTTGCGAAAAGCGGATGAAACCCTGACATCCCTGACCATCGGCAATCGAATCGTTCTCGAAAACGCCATCAACGATGCAAGCGAAATCATCACCATCAAAGGAGACGATGCCGGACTGGAGGAAGGTCAGTTGTCCCTTCGCAAAGGGGCGGTGGTCATCGAAATCAACCTTTCCTACAAATCGGAAAATCAGGAATGGGCATTTACCCTGAAAGGAGAGAGTCTCAGTTTTTCGAGTCTCAAAGTTCCCGAAACCGGTCCCGTTGAAACCGGTGATGACATTGAAGGTATGGTTTTGGAAAAAATATATTTATATGAAAAGACAGTTCAGTTGATTCGCCGCCTTTTCCATCTTTTTGTAAAAACAAGATCGAGTGTAAAATGGAAAGATAGCATCCTTCCAAAAATGAAAAAATGGATACAGGCTCCGCCCGATTCGATATTAACAGACGAACATTGAAATCCGGTCTATAATTTTTTAGTTATGAACAATTTTTTTGAATGAGCCAAATTCAACCATTTGCGAACGGGAACTCAATGATTTATTAACATTCTAAACAATAATAATATTAATACATATCAATATTTTAAAATATTATTGACATTTTGTCAGCTCTAACTACAAAAACAATATTTTAAAAAGGAATTCTTTATTATGAAATTTGTAATCAACAAATTCCAAATTGTTAATGTGCTGGCAAAGGTACAGGGATTGACCGGACGACGGAGCAATCTTGCCATTACCGAAAACGTTTTGATTCAATCAGCCTCAGAAGGAATTCGACTGACGGTCACCGATCTGGAAACCGGATTTGAAGGATTTTATCCAGCCGCGGTTGAAAAAGAAGGAGCCATCGCCGTTAGTGCTAAAAAATTATTTGAAATTATTAGAGAATTTCCATCAGAAGATATTCTTATCAATGAAGTCGAAAATCGATGGATCGAGATCGGTAATGACAAAGTACTATACCATATTGTCGGCATGAATCCCGACGACTTTCCGGAAACCCCCGTAATCAGCGAAGTGGATTTTTTTTCCATCGATGCTGCGTGTCTCGAGCGGATGATCGATCAAACAACGATTATTTCGGCAAGCGGAGACGAAAAAAGGGCGCATATCAATGGTGTCTACGTTGAACGCATTCATGGTGAGGAAAATGACAGCCTGCGTTTCGTTTCCACAGATGGCAGCCGTTTGAATTGTGTGAACCATCTTTTTCCGCCGGATACCAAAATTCCAGTTGGCGAAGGCGTTCTCGTTCCCAAAAAAGGTCTGAACGAAATCGCCAAATTTTTGGATATCGAGGGAGATGTCCAGATTGGTATCAAGGAAAGTAATTTTATTCTTAAAAAAGAAAAGGAAACCATTATTATCCGTATGCTGGAAGGAGAATTTCCAAAATACGAAGATATATTGAAAAAGGGAGAAGACCACCTCATCGGAATCGATAAACTTCAATTTTCAAAAATGCTGAAACGCATGTCGATTCTGGCCACGGATAACTATAAGGGCGCCGTTTTCACGTTTAAGGACAATAATCTGTCCGTCACAGCCACCAATCCCGATTATGGCGAATCCAAAGAAGATATGGAAATCGAATTTTCCGGTGAACCTATTGAAGCCGCGTTCAATCCCAAATTCTTTTCGGATGCCTTAAGCGTCATAAACGAGGAAAATGTGATCGTTAACATCGTGGACGGAAGCCGGCCATGTATTGTCGAAGCGGCCGAGGACAAAAATTTCATCAGTGTAATCATGCCAATGAGAATTTAAAATCAATGAACGAGAATTTCGATAATTACGATGCCAGCAGTATCGATGTTTTGGAAGGACTTGAACCGGTAAGGTTAAGACCTTCCATGTATATTGGAAATGTGGACGTCGCCGGTTTTCATCATCTTGTTTACGAGGTGGTGGACAACAGTATCGACGAAGCGATGGCCGGGTATTGCGACCGTATTCAGGTTACCATTCATCCGGACAACAGCATAAGCGTTGAAGACAATGGGCGTGGAATTCCGGTTGACATCCACCGAACGGAAAATGTGCCGGCAGTGGAAGTGGTTCTCACCAAATTGCATGCCGGTGGAAAGTTCGACAACGACAGCTACAAAGTATCCGGAGGTCTTCACGGCGTCGGAGTGAGTGTTGTTAATGCATTATCCAAGTTTCTGGAAGTTGAAATTTACTCCAAAGGGAAAAAATACTACCAGACCTATGAGCGGGGAATAAAAACAAGCGAACTGAAAATGGCGGGCGATACCGACAAAAGGGGAACCTGGATCCATTTTATTCCTGACGATCAGATTTTTACCGTTTCGGAATTTAACTACGACATTCTGTCCCGCCGATTGCGTGAACTGGCTTTTCTCAACAAAGGCGTAACCATCGATATTCGCGACGAGCGCTTCGATAAAGATGACAGTTATTGCTACGAGGGTGGCATCGTTTCCTTCGTGGAATATCTGAACAAACGGCATACGGCTCTTCACGAACCGGTGTTTATCGAGGGATACCGAAACGATGTTAATATCGAAGTAGCTATTCAATATAATGGAACGTACAAGGAAAATATTTTTTCTTTTGCTAATAATATCAATACGGTTGAAGGCGGTTTTCATCTAATCGGATTCAAGGCTGCGCTGACCCGATGCATCAACCAATATGCGGTTAACGGCAATCTTCCCAAGAATCTTTCAGCAAAAATAAGCGGCGACGATGTCAGGGAAGGCCTGACGGCGATCATCTCCGTAAGAATAAAATCACCTCAATTCGAAGGACAGACCAAAACCAAACTGGGCAACAGTGAAGTAAAAGGACTTGTTGAATCGCTCGTAAACGAAAAACTCAGCACCTTCATGGAGGAAAATCCCGCCGTAGCCCGGAAAATTATCGAAAAGGCGGTAGATGCAGCCAGGGCAAGGGATGCGGCCAAGCGGGCGAGGGATCTGGCAAGAAATAAAGGGGCGCTGATCGACTCCACCTTGCCCGGCAAACTGGCCGAGTGCCAGATATCCGATCCGGAAGAAAGGGAACTGTTTCTGGTCGAAGGGGATTCGGCAGGAGGATCGGCCAAGCAGGGAAGGGATAGAAAGTTTCAGGCGATTTTGCCCCTGAGGGGTAAAATTTTAAATGTGGAGAAAGCACGTTTCGATAAAATTCTGCGCAGTGAAGAGATCAAGAATATCATTACTGCCTTGGGAACCGGTGTTGGCAAGGAAGAATACAATATCGATAAAATCCGCTACCACAAAGTGATTATCATGACCGATGCCGATGTGGACGGATCGCACATCAGAACTCTGTTGCTAACTTTTTTCTATCGCCAGATGCCGGAATTGGTCGATAAAGGATATTTGTATATTGCTCAGCCGCCGCTTTTTAAAATAGGCAAGGGAAAAAGCGAATCCTATATGCAGGATGAAAATGAACTTAACGATTATATATTAAAAAAGAGTTGCGAAAAACGGGAAGTGCGCGTCGTTAACGGCAATATCGTTCTAAAAGATCATGAACTCTTTATTTTTCTTTGTAATTTAGCTGAATACGATGCAGCTATCGCCAAACTTGAAAATCGCGGATATCATGCTTCCATTATTGAAATTCTGCTCCAAAGCGATGTTCAGGATAAATATTTTTTCCAGGATCGAACTAATATAGAGGCATTAAAGGAAACATTCGAATCCAAAGGACATACCGTAGAAATGGTTTCCTGGAACGAAGAAGACGAACTTTTCGAACTTTCTGTGCGTTCCGAAAAGCAGAGTAAATTCGATAAAGCGGTAATTATCGGGCGAAGTGTTATCTATTCTTCCGATTTTCAAAAGTGTTTGTTGTTGCATAAAAAACTGATAACCGAAGATCAACCGCCATTTGAAGTTATTATTAAAGAAAGTGATACACCTCCCGTTGTTCTGGAAGACAAGCGGGTTCTTCTGCGTCATCTTCTCGAAGACGGTAAGAAAGGTATTCACATCCAACGATACAAGGGTCTTGGTGAAATGAATCCCGAGCAGTTGTGGCAGACAACCATGCATCCGGACAAGCGTAATCTATTAAAAGTAACAGTAGAAGACGCGGTTGAATCAGACGAAATTTTTACAATCCTCATGGGTGACGAGGTCGAACCGAGACGGGATTTTATTCAAAATAATGCCCTGGAAGTCAGTACACTGGATATTTGATTTTCAGAAAACGAATGACCAGTAAAAAAGAACCCCTGATTTTGTTAAAAATCAGGGGTTCTTAATGGGTGCGCTCTTTAAATAACAATTTTAAGCTTCCGCATCAGCTTCCGCATCAGGTTCGAATTTTAGAGCATCAGGTTTAGTGGCAACTTCAGAGGGAGGTGGGTGTTTTAAAGAGCAGTTATTGACTCGCATAAACAATTATGGTTGTCAATGCCTTTTTACTGAATTAAAAATATTTTTATATGTAACATATTGTAAAAATTGGTATATATTATACGCAAAAATTCATTTTTTATAAATATATTGGGTACTTTTTACTTCTTTTTCCAAATGAATCAGAAATCAATACTTCCGGGAGTCCTGGGAAAAGGAATGACGTCCCGGATATTGGATATACCGGTAACCAGCATTAAAAGGCGTTCAAAGCCCAGACCGAATCCGCTGTGGGGTACTGTGCCGTAGCGCCTCGAGTCCAGATACCACCAATAATTCTCTTTCGAAAGACCAGCTGATTCCATTCGCTTTTCAAGGATATCCAATCTCTCTTCACGTTGGCTTCCGCCGATCAACTCACCAATTCGAGGCACCAGAATATCCATGGCGCCTACAGTTTCGTTGTCATCGTTCAATCTCATGTAAAAAGGTTTAATGGTTTTTGGATAATCGTAAATAATGATCGGCTTTTTGAAATGGTTTTCGGTCAGATAACGTTCATGTTCGGATTGAAGGTCCGACCCGTGGGAAACTGTAAAATCGAAAGAATGTTTGGATGCCAGCAGAATATCCACAGCCTCTTTGTAAGGAATGCGAACGAATTCGGAGGAGACTATATTTTCCAACGTTTTTAGCAGTGTTTTATCCACGAAGCGCGAAAATAGATCCAAGTCTTCCATGCAGTGGTCCATGGTAAAGGATACAAGATCTTTGATCAGGTCCTCGCCAAGGGACATATTGCCGTCCAGATCGCAAAACGCCATTTCCGGCTCAATCATCCAGAATTCGGCGACATGTCGGCTGGTGTTCGAATTTTCCGCACGGAACGTCGGACCGAAGGTATAAACGTCGCCCAGGGAAAGCGCCAGCATTTCTGCCGATAATTGTCCGGAAACGGTAAGGTTGGATTCTTGTCCAAAAAAGTCTTCGGAAAAAAGGCTTTTTACATCCGAGGATAAAGACAGCGATGGTTCCAGGGTGGTTACCCGAAAAAGTTCCCCTGCGCCTTCACAATCGGATCCGGTAATGACAGGCGTGTGGATGTAGCGAAATCCGCGCTTTCTGAAAAACTGGTGTACGGCCCAGGAAATTTCGGATCGAATTCTGAATACGGCGCCGTATTTGTTGGTACGGGGTCTCAGGTGAGCGATAGTGCGGAGATATTCGTCTGTATGGCGTTTTTTTTGGAGCGGATAGGTTTCAGGAGCCAGGCTGATCGTATCGACACGGGTTGCCTGAACCTCCCATTTCTGTCCGCCGCCGCGGGAGGCGACCAGATTTCCCCATACCGCAACGGCCGAGCCGGTTGTCAGTTTCCTTATTTCTGTATAATCCGATAAGTTCGCATCGACGACGACCTGCATGTTTTTAAGGCAGGAACCGTCGTTTATCTCGATAAACGAAAATGTTTTTGAATCCCGCTTGGTTCGAACCCAACCTTTTATTAATATATTTTCTATGGGTTGTTCGGTTTTCAAAAGTAAAGCGATTTTTTGTCTGGCTACCATTGGGATTCCCTCATAATTGCATTGATGGGGTAAAGTTGACCTTCCCGTTGAATCAGCAGCACAATGGAATACTTGCTGCGGTATTTGACAATAGCCGCGTTGAAATCGGAAAGATTGTCCACCGACTCTTCATCGATTCGGCGTATGATGTCACCTGGTTGAACACCGATACGGTCCAAATAGGAGCCGCGTTGCATTTTTACGATCAATACCCCTTTTTTTTCCGCGATATGGTATTTTGAACGAGTCGTTGTATCCAAATCTGCAACGGCGATTCCTAACTGATCCATGGTCAGTTCCGGTGCCAATTTTATAGGAAATGGTCGGGCATTGACCCGGACATTCATTTTTTTACCTTGTCTGGTTAATCCCACGGAAATCGTCTGTTTGGATGAAATACGCTTTAATTTCAATCGATAATCCGAGATGTTTGAAATGGTCGTATCGTCGATGGAGTGGATGACATCGCTTTCTTTCAATCCAGCTTCCTCCGCCGGACTTCCAGGGGTTACCCGGGAGACGATGACAGCCTGATTGTTTTCTAAATTCAGATAGGCGGACAGGCTGGCGTCGATGGGTTGAACCGTCAAGCCAATCCACGCCTGAACAACCGATCCGTAATGGATCAAATCGCTTACGATACGTTTGGCCCGGTTGATTGGAATGGCGAAACCGATTCCCTGGGCTTCGGCATAGATGGCCGTATTGATACCGATCAATTCCCCGTCGATGTTGAGCAACGGGCCGCCGCTGTTTCCGGGATTGATGGAAGCGTCGGTCTGAATAAACTCATGGTAGATGCGATCCGCGCTTTTTAAACTGCGATTGACAGCACTGATCACGCCGGTCGTCACCGTATGGGAAAAACCGAAAGGATTGCCGATGGCGATAACCGATTCGCCGATCATGATGTCGTCGGAATTTCCCATCTGGATGGACGGTAGAGTCCCGTCGGACTTAATTTTAAGGACAGCCAAGTCGGAATCCGGGTCCATGCCCACAATGGCCGCTTCGAATTCACGCTTATCATTGAGTGTTACACTGATGGAGGTGGCTTTTTCGATGACATGATTATTGGTCAAAACAAATCCGAGTTCGCCGTCGATGATTACACCTGAGCCAAGGCTGGTTCGCTTCTCCCGTCGTTCAAACTCGGGCGAAAAAAAATCCCGAAAAAATTTTTCCAGCATCGGATCCATTCTGTATCCCGAAAAAGGATTGGAATTCTTGCGGATTTCATATTCGGAACTTATATTAACCACCGCTGGCTGATTCTGGCGTACGGCTTTGACGACGTTATTTTCCCGGCTCGAAATATCACAGAAACCATTTTGAGCAGTAAGCGTAAAAATAATCGCCAGGGAATAGAAAAATCGTTTCAGCATTGTTTTTATGTTGATTTGATAGTCTATATTTGCCATCTCAACCTGTTTTTAACCCATAAAAATAAACAAAAATTTATAGCATGAGCGAATTAACCATTCAAGATTTCCTTCCCCTGGTTCAAATGCCCAGCCGGTACCTGGGAGGGGAAGTAAACAGTATCCATAAAAAATGGGAGAAAACCCGGCTGCACGTGTCACTGGCATTTCCAGATCTTTATGAAATAGCCACCTCCCATTTCGGTATTCAAATACTATACTCCATCCTCAACAAACAGGAAAGTATTCTGGCAGAGCGGGTGTTTGCACCGGCGGTGGATATGGAGGCGCATCTTCGGAAAAATAAAGAGGCGTTGAGTTCCCTTGAATCGCGGGTTCCCCTGCATCGGTTCGATATCGTAGGTTTCAGCCTGCTTTACGAACTGAATTACACCAATATGGTAAATATGTTGGATCTTGGAGGAATACCGTTTCTGGCAAAAGAAAGAGATGAAAGCCATCCGCTGGTTATCGCCGGAGGCCCCTGTATGTGCAATCCAGAGCCGGTGGCGGATTTTTTCGACGCCATTGTCGTGGGAGACGGGGAGCCCGTAATCCTGCAGATGACCGAAGCCTGGATGGATTGGCGTTCTTCGAACAAGGCTTGCAAAAAAGATCTGCTGATTGCCTGGTCGCAGATCAAAGGCGTTTATATTCCTTCTTTTTTCGAGCCGTCAAAGGAAACGGGATCCAATGGATATCTGATTCCGAAAGTTGAAAATTACCGGAAAATCGAAAGGTCTGTTGTCGCCGAACTTGACGAAGCCGATTTTCCCATCGATCCTATCGTGCCCTTTGGAAAACCGATTCATGATCGGCTGCGCATGGAAATCGCCAGGGGTTGCACCAGGGGCTGCCGTTTTTGTCAGGCCGGAATGATTTATCGGCCCGTACGGGAGAGGCACCCGCAAAAGGTTCTGGATTCCATAAAAAGATCGATGAAAGGTACCGGATACGAAGATCTGTCCCTGCTTTCTTTAAGTACCGGAGATTATTCCTGCGTTGCTCCTTTGATTAAAAAAATTATGGAATTTGGCAACAAGGATCGACTATCGGTATCCTTGCCTTCCCTGCGGGCCGGTTCGCTAACCCCGGAACTGATGGAATTGATTAAAAAAGTCAGGAAAACCGGATTTACCATTGCACCCGAGGCCGGCAGCCAGCGGTTGCGGGATGTTATCAATAAAAACATTACCGAAGCGGATATATTCGAAACAGTCCAAAATGCCTTTTCCCTGGGCTGGAAAATCATCAAACTTTATTTCATGGTCGGCCTGCCCACGGAAACCAGCGACGACGTTGCAGCCATTGCGGATCTGGTAAAAAGGCTCAGAAATACAATCCAGCAATCCGGAAAAAGACCCAGGATCAATGTCAGTGTCGCGACCTTTGTACCTAAACCGCACACACCGTTTCAATGGGAACCCCAGATCTCGCTTAAAGATGCGGTGGAAAAAATCAACTGGCTGAAAGACAAATTGAAACTTTCTGGAATTCATGTCAAATGGCAGGATCCGAGAGTCAGTATGATCGAAGGGGTATGGGCCCGCGGGGATCGTAAACTTGGCAACGTGCTGATCGATGCCTGGAAAAGCGGCTGCCGGTTCGATGGCTGGAGCGATTTTTTTGATTTTGATCGCTGGCAGGCGGTTTTTAAAAAAAACGAGATCCGGACAGCCGAATTCACCCTGGGTCCCTTTGCGACCCGGCAGCCTTTGGCCTGGGAGCATATCGATATGGGGGTTAAACGCTCTTTTCTGTTGCAGGAAAAAAAGCGTGCCTTTGAAGGTGTACTCACCGGCGACTGTCGCACCGGCGACTGCCGCTCTTGCGGCGTTTGCGATTTCGATCGCATCAAACCGGTTACGTTTCCCGAATGTTCTATTACCAGCGATGAAGAAAGCACACAGCGATTGGCTGGACAAAACGAAATGACAGCCAAATACCTGATGACTTTTAAAAAAATGGGACCGGCGAGATTTTTGGGACATCTGGAAATGGTTAAAATTTTTATTCGAAGTTTAAGGCGTGCCAGAATTCCCTTGAAATATTCAAAGGGGTTTCATCCCATGCCCAAGATATCGTTCAGGGATACCCTTCCCATGGGAATGCAAAGTGAAGAGGAACAGATGGTGTTGGTGCTGAACGAAGCCATGGCGCCGGAAAAACTTATGCTTCGTGTGGCAGGGCATCTTCCCGATGGTTTTGAAATCGTGGGATGCACAAGCTTCGAAAAGAAGTCAAGGGATTACGAAGTGTCGCACCAGCGCTATCATGTGGAATTAAGAGATGGATTTTTCAACCAAAAGGATTTAGACTCCTTTTTTGAAAACAAGGAACTCAAAATCGAAAAAAAGAATAAAAAAAGCAAACTGGTTGTCGTCGATTTAAAAAAGGCGGTTACCGAAATTGAACTGCTGGACCAGCGCCAGGCGCGGATGTCGCTTGGAAAGGATAATCAGCAGACGGTCAGGCCGGCCCAGGTGTTGAAAACGGTCTTTCATTTATCTGAATCGCAGATCCTTACCGCAGTGATTACAAAACAAAAAGGATGCCATGTATAAAAAAATAATCATTAACGTGGCTGACCATGAAACGCGTGTCGCTCTCGTGGAAGACGAAACCATTGCAGAATTGTTTATCGAACGGAAGGGAAGTCGAGACAATACCGGCAACATTTACAAAGGGCGGGTTCAGCGGGTATTGCCTGGAATGCAGGCGGCTTTCGTGGATATCGGGCTGAACCAGGCAGCTTTCATTTACGTCGACGATGTTATCAGAGAAAATTATAAAGAAATCGAAGAGCATTTCGCTTGCGATGAAGACGAAGAGAATAAAGCGCTTCAAGAGGAAACGCAGACGGCTTACCAACCCCGAACAGAAAATGAAAATATAGAGGATCTGATTACCGAAGGACAGGAAGTCCTTGTTCAGATATCCAAATCTCCCATCGGTACCAAGGGTGCAAGAATAACCTCCAACATTTCGCTGCCGGGACGATTTCTGGTCCTGATGCCCACATCCTCCCATATCGGCATATCACGGAGAATTGAGGATGAGACCGAACGGCAGCGGTTAAAGGATATTGTGGCCGAATTATCCAGTAACTCCGAAATGGGGTATATCGTCCGTACAGCGGCCGAAGGCGTCCAGAGTGAAAAAATTGCCTATGAAATGGGTTTTTTAAAAAACCTCTGGTGTAATATACAAAAAAAATACCAGACTGCTGCAACGCCGACGCTGCTCCACCAGGAATTGAATCTCAGCCTCAGAGCAGTCAGAGACCTGTTGATTCAGGAAGCCGAAAAGCTCGTTATCGATTCGAACAAGGATTACGAATCCGTATTGGCCTTCCTGGACACTTTCAATCCCTCTTTAAAGGACTCGGTGGACTTGTATGAGGGTAAAGAGCCCATTTTTGACGCCTACAATCTGGAGGGTGACATATCCAGGGCCTTGAAGCGGAAAGTATGGCTCAAATCCGGCGGATATGTCGTCATTGAACACACCGAAGCGCTGGTTGCGATTGATGTAAACACGGGGCGTTATGTAGGCAAACACAACTTGGAAGAGACCATTTTGAAAACCAATCTCGAAGCCGTTAAGGAGATTGCTTATCAAATCCGGTTGAGGGATATTGGAGGAATTATCATTATTGATTTTATCGATATGGAAAAAAAATCGAACCAGGAGAAGGTCTTTTCTGCACTGAACGAAGCATTCACCAAAGATAGAAGCAAAACCCATATTCTTCCCATTTCAGAAATGGGATTGATTCAAATGACCCGCAAAAGAACCCGTAAACCGCTGACGCGCCTGCTGTGCGATCCCTGCCCTTATTGTGAAGGAGAAGGGTATATAATATCTACAAAAACAATATGTTATTCAATCTATCGAGAGGTTTTGCGGTATGCTGCAGATATGACCGGTAGTCGGCTTACATTGCGGGTAAACCCGGAGGTCGCAGAGTTTCTGCATGGCGAAGAAAACCGGCTGGTGCCCAACCTGGAAAGGAAGATCGGAAAACAGATCGTGATCTATCCAGACAGTCGTTATCACATGGAAGCATTTGATATTATCGAATCTTTGGGCAAATAATGTCGTATGGGGCCATTAAGAAAAGGTAAAAGCGATTGAAAAGTATAGCGATGAAAAATGAAGATCCTTTAACTTGACATGATCTTTTTCCTATGGTTAAAATACCCGATTCAACTGAATAAACATGGCATGAAATAGCAATACATCATCGCAAAGAAGGAAACTAACAATGAAACGTACGTATCAACCCAGTAAAATCAAACGCGCAAGAACGCATGGATTCAGAAAAAGAATGTCCACCAAAGCAGGGCGTCGCGTCATCAACCGCCGGCGTGCCAGAGGAAGAAAACGGCTGTCTGCTTAACGGGATCGTTCATGAAGACCCTTTTCGTGGTATTTGATGGTTCACACCTTTCAAATCGAAAGAAAAAGGGTCTTTCTCGTTGAAACGACACACTTTTACCAAGGCTGATCGAATACGAAGACCATCGGAATACCGAACGTTGTCGAAAAATGGGAAGCGTCACTACAGTGACCATTTTATTATCATATCCCGAAAAAATCAGATTTTCAGATCTCGCCTTGGCGTAACAGTATCCAAAAAGGTCGGAAAGGCCGTAATAAGAAACAAAATCAAGCGACTTGTCCGCGAAACTTTTCGATTGAACAGAAACCGATTGCCGGAACAGGTAGATCTGAACGTTATCGCCAAAGCCTCGGCAGGTAAAACTGAGGTTGAGGAATTACAAAAAAACCTAATGCGGTGTTTTGAACATTTCGACACGAAAACCTCAAAATGATGCGATGAAAAAACTGGCGCAAATATTAATAAAATTGTACCAGATTTTGCTATCACCCGTTTTAGGACCGGCTTGCCGATTCGAACCGACCTGTTCAGAATATGCTTATCAGGCCATTTCCGCCCATGGTGTGATCAAGGGTGGTTGGCTTTCGATCAAACGCATACTGAGATGCCACCCGTTTCATCCGGGAGGATACGATCCGGTCCCGTAATCGCCTACTTCCAATCGAAAAAATGCGTTTCTAATCGCCCGCCCCGACGCTTGCTGTGATTCGGATTTGCCCTGACAGACATCACCTGTATGTTTTTTGCGACCATTGATACGATAAGGTATCAAGGAGAAAAAAATGGAACAAGCTCGATTGCTTCTGGCCATAGGTCTATCATTTCTGGTGCTTTTTGTGTGGAGCATGTTTTTTACGGAAAAACCACCGGTTAATCAAAACAAGGTACCAGAAGTTGCGGAAAAAGCGAAGCCGGAAGAGCGTGCTGAACTGGAAAAACCAAACGTGCGGGAATCGAGTCAACCTGCCGAGAGACCTAAAGAGGTTCCACCGGCAACAGAGATTCAAGCGAGCCGTGAACTTGGCGTAGAAACACCTTTTTACAATGTTCGGATTTCGACTCGGGGCGCCACATTAACCAGTTATATTCTAAACGAGTATCGGGAATCCGTTGAAGCGGATGCGCCCAAAAAACAGTTGATTCCCAAAGAGTTTAAAGGCGGCGTCATTCATACATCATTATCCCATCGATCCATCAGTGGGCTTGAGGATGCAATTTTCATGGTCGACGGGGAAGAAAGCAATCTTCTTGTCAATGAAGAAAAAAGATCCCTGGTTTTACATTGGACATCCAAGCAAGGGGTTACCGTCAGCAAGATTTTTACTTTCGATCCTCATTCTTACATGATCGGCCTGAAGGTTGTTTTGTCTAACAAGGGAGCAGAAAAAATTGATGACAGTCTTGTTCTTTCACTTAGAAGCCCCGTCTTAAAAGAAAAAGGATACGGCTTTGTGGGGCCAAGCGCGTTGATTGACGATAAATTAGAACAGGTAAAAATTAAGAAGATAGAAGATAAAAGTGAATATAGCGGCAAGATAAAGTGGATTGGCGTAGAAGACCGTTACTTCCTATCCAGCATCATACCCGGAGATGAAACCGATGGGAGTATGAAATTGTCGCTGATCGATGAAACGGTTACCAACCGTTTGGTGAATCCAACGTTTGAACTGGATCGTGGGGCATCGAAGGAATTTCAGTTTTACATCTTCATGGGCCCAAAAAGTATGGAGTTGCTCAAAAGCTTGGGTTACGGTTTAGACAAGGCGCTGAATTTTGGATTTTTCGATATTCTTGCAAAGCCCTGTCTTTGGTTCATGAATAAGATCCACAGCGTAATTCCAAACTATGGTGTCGCGATTATTTTATTGACCATATTCACCAAGGTTCTTCTTTGGCCGTTGGGTAACAAGAGCTACAAATCTATGAGCGAGATGAAAAAGCTCCAGCCATTGATGACTGAAATACGGGAAAAATATAAAGACGACAAACAGAAGATGAACCAGGAATTGATGGGGTTATACCGAACGTACAAGGTCAATCCAATGGGTGGGTGTCTCCCTATGGTTCTTCAGATTCCCGTATTTTTCGCATTGTACCGAATGCTTTATCAGGCCATTGAGCTGAGGCATGCACCATTTTTTCTTTGGATAAACGATTTATCCGCACCGGACAGACTTTTCCATTTCGGCTTCTCTATCCCGTTTATGGAGCCGCCTTACGGGATTCCCGTTCTGACTATCGTTATGGGTGCAACCATGCTGCTTCAGCAAAAAATGTCACCCCCGCCCGGCGATCCCACCCAGGCGAAAATGATGATGCTCATGCCGCTGGTTTTTACTTTTATCTTCATCAATTTTTCCTCTGGACTGGTTCTTTACTGGCTCGTCAACAATGTACTTTCCATCAGCCAACAGTACTATGTCCAAAAAAAGAATCAATAATTTTCGGAGGCTACCATGCCCGAGGTTTTAGAGTTTCAAGGAAAAAATGTAGAACAGGCGCTTGAGAACGCAAGCGATAAATTAAACCTCCCAAAATCTAAAATTAAGCACGAAGTTGTAGCCTATGGCTCAACCGGAATTTTCGGTCTTGTCGGTGTAAAAAAAGCCAAAATTAAGGTGTTTGTCCCGAACAAAAAGGTTGAGGCAAAACCTCGAAAAGCTTCGGAGACCAAGATCGCAGAAGAAAACCAAAAAGAGCCCAAAGAAATTCGAAAACCAGCGGTTTCCGAACAGCCAGAGGAGAATGCTCCATGCGATGAAGAATTGATTGGATATGGTCAGCAAGCGCTAGGTAAAATCGTAAAAAGTATATCTGAAGAGGCCGACATATCCAGCGAACAGGAAAAAGGAAAACTGATCTATAAAATATCCGGCGGGCAAAGCGGCGTTTTGATCGGAAAACGAGGACAGACACTCGAGGCCATTCAGTATCTGCTCGAAAAGATGATTAACAAAAATAGCGGCAATCGAGTTCGGGTGCTTGTGGACGTTGAGGGCTATTTAGCCAAGCGAAAAAGTAACCTTCAACAAATGGCAATGCGGATGGCTGATAAGGCTAAAAGAACAAAAAAACCGGTTACAATTGGACAGATGAACTCCCATGACCGTAGAATCATCCATATCCAGCTAAAAGACGAAAGAGGCGTCCGAACGCAAAGTTTGGGAGATGGGTATTACCGAAAATTGATGATTTTTCCAAAAAAACAGGGTGTTAGAAAAAAGAAGAGTTGATAATATCCAAAACGACCCGAAGCTGTCACTCGTATGAAACATTCCACGATAGCCGCTATTTCAACCCCGTTGGGACCCGGCGGAATTGGCATTATTCGAATTTCAGGTCCCGAAGCCAAGGATATTTTGAAACGTGTTTTTATCCGGGCGGAAAAAGGTTCTTCTTTTCATAGAGGAGAATCGAACCCTTTTCGTTCCCATCGGGTTTATTATGGAAAAATTATCGATCCACATAAAGGAAGACTGATTGACGAAGCTTTGGCGATTTATATGAAAGCGCCAAAAAGCTTTACTCGAGAAGATGTTGTGGAGCTGCAATCGCATTCCGGTTTTGTGGTTCTGGATCGAATTTTAAACGCGGTTATCGACTCCGGAGCTTTAATAGCAGAGCCGGGAGAGTTCACCAAGCGGGCTTTCATGAACGGAAGAATTGACCTGAGTCAGGCAGAGGCGGTTATCGACATGATCAATGCCCCCTGTGAGGCCGCCGTTTATATGGCTAGCCAACAAATGATGGGGATTCTTAAAGAGAGTGTCGATGAAATAAGGTCAAAAATGATTTCATTGCGTGCTCAGTTGGAAGTCGAGCTCGAATTTTCCGACCAAAATGAAACCCAAATGGGTAAGGACGCATTGCTTGAAAGTATTCAGCACGAAATTCTGCAAAAAATCGCAAGACTTGTTCAGAATCAGAAGGAGGCCGCTATTTACAGAGACGGGGTGTTGTTGTCGATTGCCGGCCTTCCAAATGTTGGAAAATCGAGCTTGTTGAACCAACTGGTTCAAAAAGAAACGGCAATTGTTTCTGAGGTTCCCGGAACGACAAGAGACATTGTACGAGAATACTTGACCATTCGAGGTGTACCCATCGTGCTTTGTGACACGGCCGGACTTCACGATAGTCTTGACCCAATCGAATGTCTGGGGGTTCAGAAAGCAAGGAAACAGATCCAAGAGTCGGATAATATTTTATTCGTCATAGATGCCTCTCGCGATTTACTGGAAGAAGAAAAGGTGTTGATCGAGTCGCTGAAAACGAAGAGAACCCTTTTTTTGATTAACAAGATCGACATTGCTGATAAAAACAGGGTGAAAAAGCTAGAGGGCATGATCCAACAAAAATGGGTTTTGCCGATATCTGCAAAAACCGGAAAAGGAATAGACCAACTAAAAGAGTTGTTGTTAAAGGGTATCGTCGAAAGCGATGCTATCAAACAAATGGATGCAGGTATCCCTAATCTCAGACAACGACAATTGCTGGACAAAGCGTACAAACAAATTAGCCAGTGTGTTCAGGATGTGTCCAAAGAATATACATTGGACAGGGCATCAGAGAAACTGAATGACGCGATAGATACACTGGGTTCTGTTTGCGGAACGCGCGAGAGAGAAGATCTTTACGATACTATTTTCAGCCAATTCTGCATCGGAAAATAGTGTTTCACGTGAAACAATTTTTGGGAGAAAAAGAATGATCGCTGAATTGGAACCTATTTTTAAAAAATATGAAGCTTTTGTCAAACAGATCGATGAGGTCTTTGAAAAAGTCCGATCCGACCATCCGGAATGTGTGAAGTGTGAGTTAGAATGCGCGGATTGCTGTCATGCCATCTTCGACCTGACCCTAGTGGAAGCACTTTATATCAACCAAAAATTTATAGATACGCTTGAAGATAAAAAAACAAATCTCCTCGAAAAGGCCAACCGGGTTGACAGAAAACTTCACCAGCTCAAACGAAAGGCGTTCAAAGCGGTAGAAAATGGGGAAAAATCTGAAGAACAGGTTCTTTTAGAAATGGCGGCGGAACGCTCGCGGTGCCCTTTGCTGAATAAAGAAAATTGTTGTGATTTGTATGCATTCCGACCGGTGACCTGCCGCCTCTACGGAATTCCAACCGCCATTGGCGGCCACGGGCATACTTGCGGTTTGTCGGGCTTTAAGGAGGGAACGTCTTACCCTACGGTTAACTTGGATGCCGTAAACGCCAAGCTGAGCGCTCTGTCGCAGGAAATCGTTACGGCGTTAAACTCAACCCATGTGAAAATGGGGGACATTCTTATGCCTGTTTCCATGGCAATTTTGACAATTTTTGATGAAAAATATTTGGGGGTTCCTTCGGCACAAAAGGAGCCGAAAGAGGAACAGAAATAGGGTGCTACAATGAGCGGTGAATTCTCCGATGACGAAAAGAAAAAAGCGGTATTTAATTCAATGTCGCCCCGGCGGCAAAAACATATTCTAAATAAGGTCGGTTACGATAAATGGGACCCTTTTGAAAAACCCAAGGATCCCATCGATATCCGGACAGACAAGACCAAGCGTACTTCTCAAATGTTGGTGCGTGAGTTCCTACAAGCCTGTCCCATGGAGCGGTATTCAAATAATTACGGTCGCGGCGCTCTGGAAATGGCGATGGGTATTGTTAACAACGAGGACCGCTTTATTGCTATGTATGAATTTGCTCTCTGGTACCGCGATTTGTTGGAAAAAGAGGCGCAAGTGGAGTCACCATGACCTTCAACTTGATATACGAGCGTCTGATCACGGCAAGCGTGGTTCTGGATTAAATGAACTTTCTGGAAAACCAAATTCTTCATTATATCTCCGAATCTCACGCCAGCGTCAATTTTCGCCGACTGCATAAACATTTCAAACAAACCCACCAATTGGAGCAAGAACCGCTGAAAGAGGCCGTCAGGAGCCTGGTCCAAGCAGGCAGGCTTTGTTATCGTACCGATTTTGGCACCAGCTACCTTGACATTTCTTTAAACGGTCCTGTGAAAGTGTCCGAACATGTTTTCCTAAAACCACCTATGAGCGCAGCGGTTGCCCATCCGGGACAATGGGAAATTCTCCTTGAAGAAGGCGCAGCATTCGGAAGGGGAGATCACCCGACAACGCGCCTAGCCGTCCAATTGATGGATGGTCTTATGCACGATGCCATCTGGTTGAAGAAAAAAAGTTCGACAGTAACCCTCGACATCGGAACCGGTTCGGGGGTGTTGGCTATCGTTGCCGCAAAAATGGGAACGGGTCGGGTACAGGCTGTGGATATTGATCCGTGCGCTGTTTTTGAAGCCCGGTCCAACATCCGATTGAACAATGTGGAAAAACAGGTTGTATTGCTAAACGATCTAAAAGAAGTAGACAAAGGGTGTTGCGATCTGATTTTGGCTAATGTGCGAACGCCAACTTTGATCAAACTTCTTCCTCGAATCTTACAGATGTCCGCAACTGATAGTGCACTCATATTTTCAGGAATTCGAACCGATGAAATGGAAAATTTGTGCGATTGCTACCGTCAGGCGGGTTTTTTCCGGATGAAAATGTGTTCGGAAAAGAAGTGGGTCGCTTTAATCCTCGCCAGAGGCGAATTTCAGGGAGACAGTGGGAAACGGATATCTATATATTGACAAGCGGCAGATCGTCCAATAGCGGCGCGCTCGCGGCCCAGCGCTTAACCCGTTGTTATTGCATAATATTTCTTTCGCATCGCAGCAAGTCTACCCAATTTAATACGTAAAACCACATAACGCGTCTATTGCTTAAGCGGATATCTATTTTTCTGCTGTAAACGAGGTACCCAGGTGATATTCCTCGTACTGGGTAGGCCGCGTTTGATAAATCTCCAGCATGGCCTCATATTTTTTGCGCTCCTCGCTGTTTTTCCAGGCCAACCAGGATTCCATGTTTTGCCATGTTGCGATGACGGCCATGTTTTCGGGAAAGTCCTTTTGCATGAGCGTTTCACCGGAAATATAACCTGGTTGATCCATAGCGATGGTGCGAATTTTATTGAGCAGGGATAGAATTTGGGGTCGGTTCTCATCGACAAAACGGCGTTTGATAATAATTTTAGCGATCATGGCTCCCTCCACAGATATAGATAAGCGGGAAATGAAATCGGCAGATGGTGAGCGGATCGGTATGGCCGGCGGGTGAGGTTGGCGTGGTGGTATGCTAAAGCCGACTCATTTCTATTTATGCTATAAGGATGGCACAGGCCGCTTCAGGGGGTCAAGAAAAAAACAAAGCCGGAGAGAATGATCTCCTCTCCGGCTTTAACGGTTTTTAAATTCGAATGGATTATCTTATACCATAAAACTCCACAAAATACCGGCACAGATGGCGGAACCGATGACGCCGGAGGAGTTGCAGGCCATCGCGTGCATCAGCAGGAAATTAGAAGGGTCCTCTTTTTGCCCCATCAGATGAACTTCGCGGGCGGAACCTGGGACAGCGGAAACACCGGAGGCGCCCAACAAAGGATTGATTTTTTCCTTTAAAAAAAGGTTCATGATTTTGGCGAAAATCAGGCCGGACGCCGTGGCAATGCTGAAAGCGACGGCGCCAAGGAAAAAGATGCCTATGGATTTCGTGGTGAGAAAAACGTCAGCCTGAGTACTTGCTCCTACTGTGAACCCGAGGAAGATCGTGGCGGTATCGATGATGGCGTTGCTGGCGGTTTTCGCTAGGCGGTCCACCACGCAACTTACTTTCAGAAGGTTCCCGAAAAAGAAGGTTCCCAGTAAAGGAATCGACGCCGGGGCCAGAAAGCAGCACAAAAAGAGACCGATGACAGGGAACATCAACAGTTCCTTGCGGGATACCGGACGTGGGTCGGGCATGTGGATGCGACGTTCGGCTTTTGTGGTCAGCAGTTTCATGATCGGCGGTTGAATGATTGGAATCAAGGCCATGTAGGAGTATGCTGCAATCGCGATGGGGCCGATCAGATGGGGAGCGAGTTTGGCCGTGAGAAAGATGGAGGTGGGTCCATCGGCGCCTCCGATAATAGCGATGGAGGCAGCTTCTTTGGGAAGAAATCCCAAAGCAAGGGCGCTCAATAAGGTGAAGAAAATTCCCATCTGGGCGGCAGCACCCAACAGCATCAGCTTCGGCCGCGCCAGCAGGGAGGAGAAGTCGGTCATCGCTCCCAGTCCCAAAAAGACGATGGAAGGATAGACGCCTGTGGTTACGCCGAAATAAAGATAGTGCAAAACACTGTTAGGTTCGTAGATACCCAGGCCAAAGCCTTTGAAAAAGGGTACGTTTCCAACAAGGACCCCGAAACCGATGGGCAGGAGCAGTAACGGTTCGTATTCTTTGGCAATGGCAAGATAAACGAAAAGAATACCAACGCCCCACATCAAAAAATGCCGGTAGTCGGCAAGATAATATCCGGTATTCGTGAGAAATTGAACCAATAGATCCATTTGTTAATCCTTGCTTATTCGGAGGAGGGTTGCCATGAGAATTTGCCGTCTCCTTTGGGAACCAGTATTCCCGCCTCTCTGAATCGATTGATGCTTAGATGAGGGTGCGGCAATTTCATCTCTTTGGTTTTGCGATGCAGGTCAACCAGCGAGAACACGTCCCCCATCTCCTCGGTCAGCGATTGATAAATCCCGGCTACGGCATCCAGATCCTCCGGCAGGGTTTCCGGCGTCTGTTTCGTTGCCTGGGGCTTTGCCACAGGCAGCGGTTTTTCAGGTTTTGGGTCTTTTTCGATCAGCGAGGTAACTCGCGGGAGCATGGAAATTAAAAATGAAAGCACGGCTAGACCGGAGAGCACAATGCAGGCTCCTGCGGCGGCCATTGCCCATCCATTAGCTTGCTGGATGGCTGCTAACCCGTACATGGCTTCCTCCTGTTTGTTAAAACGTTGAACGGCCTTCAAGTGAAAACATAAAAAACTCTGGTTATCGAGCGGATCGTCTGACCAATCCGTTTTTTTTGCCAAACTGCTTAAGAATCATAACAGAAAAAGAAAGTCAATGCTAAAGCAAAACCCTTTGGAAAATCAAAAATTTTCTTATATGCGATTATTCGCTTGGATTTTTAATGATCATGCAAGTCAAAAAGACAAAACAAACGACAAACCGGTTGTTGACTTCAGGAATCGGATCATCGTAGTAAAAAGGCCTCGTTACGCTTGATAAGGATTGTATGAATGGTTCTATAAATAAAGGAGGAGCTGATGAAGTCTTGGAAAAAAGGGAAGGTACGGTTTGCATGGATCTTGTTTTTTTCGCTTTTGTTGTTCATGACGGTTTCGTGCGGTGATCAAGGAGCCAACAAAGATCTGGCAGAAAAGGTAAACCAGTTATCCGACAAGGTTGATCAACTGTCCAAGCAGGTTGAAGTGCTGACCGAACAGATGAACGCAGTGTCCGAAAAGGCGCCAGCGCCGGTTGCAGAGAAGGAACTTAAAGCCGGTTTTGTTTATGTCGGACCGGTCGGCGACTATGGATGGTCCCATGCCCACGATATCGGCAGGAAATACGCAGAAAAGCAGCTTCCCTGGTTGAGCAGCGTGTACATCGAATCGGTCGCCGAGGCCGATTCCGCCCGGATCATCGATCGTTTTGTCCAGGAGGAAAAGTGTGATGTGGTTTTCACCACCAGTTTCGGTTATATGGACGACACCATCAAGGCCGGCCAGAAGTATCCGGATACGACCTTCATGCACTGTTCCGGATTCAAGCAGGCCAAAAACGTGGGGACCTATTTTGCCGATCTCTACCAGATGTATTATCTCAACGGCCTGATGGCCGGCGCGTTGACCAAGAGCAACAAAATCGGCTATGTGGGGGCGTTTCCGATCCCTGAGGTGGTTCGCCACATTGATGCCCTCGCCCTGGGAATCAAGGCGATCAACCCCAAAGCCGAGGTGCATGTCCGTTGGATTTACGCCTGGTATGGCCCGGACAAGGCCAGAGAGGCCGCCGAATCGCTGATTGCCGAAGGCTGCGATGCTCTGGCGTTTACCGAGGATACACCGGCGGTCATCGAGGTTGGCCAGGAACATTCGGAAAAAGGAAAGCAGATATACACCTTCAGCCATTATAGCCCCATGCAGCCCTATGGCAAAGACTCCGTGGTTTCCGGCCAGTTGGTGGACTGGGGTGTGATGTATGAGCAGATTCTCAAGGACATCCATGACGGCACCTGGACAAACAAAGATTACTGGTGGCTGGCTGCCGAAAATGCGGTGGTCCTTGGCGGTTCCTTCGAAGATCCCATCAATCCCAAGTTCGTAGACACGTTGAAAGCCGTTTCCACGGAAACAAAGGATCTTGGAACGGTTTCCGTTTACGACCTGGTTTTCAAGCGCTATGACCAGATGAAACAGGGCACCGATGTCTTCGACCCGTTCATGGGTCCCATTTCCGACAACACCGGCAAACTCCAGATCGAGGCCGGCCAGCAGGCCTCCAAGGCCGATTTGTTGAGCATCATGTACTATGTGGACAATGTTGTGGGGACCATTCCCAAATAAGTAACTTTTTCCTGTATAGGGGAGTCGTTGGTTAACCACCGACTCCCCATTTGTTTGGTAAGGCGGCCATTATCATGAAATCATTGGAAACGCTGGAAATGATGGACATTTCAAAGTCATTTCACGGCGTTCGGGCGAACGATGCCATCAATCTGAAAATATCTTCGGGTGAGATTCTGGGCCTTTTGGGAGAAAACGGGGCCGGCAAAACCACGTTGATGAACATTCTGTACGGTCTTTATCAGCCCGATTCCGGAGAAATCCGGATCAACGGCCGCCGCGTCACCATCGATTCTCCCAGGGCTTCCCTCGAACATGGCATCGGCATGGTACACCAGCATTTCATGCTGGTTCAAAATCATACGGTGATCGAAAACATCGCCCTGGGCTATACCCGGGCTCCGGGCCTGTTTCCACAGAAAAAAATTCGCGGTCATATTCTATCTTTTTCCAGAAAATTCAATTTCGATATCGATCCGGATAAAAAGATCTGGCAGTTGTCTGCCGGAGAACAGCAGCGGGTGGAGATCGTCAAAGCCTTGGTTAACGGAGCCCGCCTGCTGATTCTGGACGAACCCACCTCCGTGCTTACGCCCCAGGAAACCCGAGATTTTTTCGAAATACTAGAGCGAATGCGGGCGGAAGGCCAATTGATAATCCTCATCAGCCACAAGCTGGACGAGATTAAAAATCTGTGTGACCGGGTGACCGTTTTGCGCAAGGGCCAAGTTGTGGGCCATGCCGATACTAGCGGGCTGGACAAACGCGAGCTGGCACGCATGATGATTGGAAGGGATGTGGTGTTTTCTTTTTCAAGAGAGAAAATGCCCCGCGAAGAGAAGGTGCTGGAAGTCAGTGATGTAACGGTTGACGGCGACAAAGGGTATCCGGTCGTCAAGGGGGTTTCTTTCGATGTATACAGAAACGAAATCCTGGGCATTGCCGGTGTTTCCGGCAACGGTCAGCGCGAACTGGTGGAAGCCATCACCGGGCTGCGCCTTGCAACTTCCGGCAACATTGTCGTCAACGGCGTCGATATCACCAATCAGTCTCCAAGAAAGATCCATAACAGCGGCGTTTCCCATGTTCCCGAAGAGCGCATCCGGTTCGGCATCGCACCCAATCTCTTTTTATACGAAAATGCCATCCTCAAACAGCACCACCAGAAGAAGTTTTCTCGGCGGGCGTTTCTGGCCTACGGTCGGATCAAGGCCCACACCAAACAGTTGATCAAGGATTTTCAGGTAGCCACGCCCTCCATCAACGTACAGACCAAAAACCTCTCCGGCGGTAATATTCAGAAGCTGATTTTGGGCCGCGAAATTGCCGACCGGCCGGACCTTTTGGTGGCTTCCCATCCCACCTATGGGCTTGATGTGGGAGCAACGGAATACCTGCGCAACCAATTGCTCAAGCGCAGGGAGGAAGGCGGCGCGGTACTGCTGGTGTCCGAAGACTTGGACGAAATTTTCGAACTTTGCGACCGTATTGCCGTGATTTTCCAGGGACGCTTCATGGGGATTCTCGAGTCGGACGACCCCCGGCGTACTGACATTGGATTGATGATGGCCGGAACCAAGGAACTCGAACCGAAAGACGAGGCTCATGTTGCGCGTCACTGTCACTGATCGGGAACAGATTTCCGCTCTGGGCACGTTCGGCACCCTGGTGCTGGCCCTGGCCGCCGGCCTCCTGGTGATCGGGGGCATCTTCCTGTTATGCGGCGTGAATCCGCTGTTTGCATTCAAAAAGATCGCCAGCGGCTCTTTCGGCAGCCTCTATGGTTTTAAGGAGACCATTACAAAAGCCATCCCTCTAATTCTCATCGGCGGCGGACTGGCCGTGGCGTTCAAAGCCAAATTCTGGAATATCGGCGCCGAAAGCCAACTGCTCATGGGGGCCATTTTCGGCACCTGGGTCGGGCTCAATTGGGGTCCCGCGCTTCCCGGACCGGTCATTGTGCCCCTGATGTTCGCGGCCGGATTTATTGGCGGCGCCTTTTGGGGCCTGATTCCGGCCGTCCTAAAACTACGCTTTGCCATCAATGAAGTCATTTCCACCTTGATGCTCAACTACATCTGTGCGGAATTTCTCACCCTACTGATTGTCGGCCCCTGGAAAAGCCCCAAAAAATTCGGCTTTCCCTACACCGACGACCTGCCGGAGTCGGCAATGCTGTCTCTGCTTCCCGGATCGCGGATTCACACAATTACGTTGATTCTGGCACTTGTCGCCATGGTCGTGTTGACCGTCATGCTTTTCAAAACGCGATTCGGCTACGAGGTGCGGGTGATCGGTGAAAATCCGGATGCAGCCAAGTACGCGGGAATCGACTTTACCCGAACCACGCTGCTGATCATGATTATCAGCGGAGGCATGGCCGGCATGGCCGGCGTGGGGGAGGTGGCCGGCCTTCACCATTATTTGAGCTATCCGGATACGATTTCCTCGGGCTATGGCTTCACCGCCATCATCGTGGCCTGGCTGGCCAAACTCAACCCCTGCTATGTGGTTTTTTCGGCGATTTTTTTCGCCGGCATTCTGGTTGGCGGAGATGCGATTCAGATCTCCCTGGGGCTGCCAGCGGCTACCGTGGACATCTTTAATGGAACCCTGCTGATTTTCCTGATCATGGGCGATTTTTTTACCAAGAACAGGGTTCGTCTATTATCAAAGGAAAAGGTCTGATCCATGGAAGAGGTGATCATTTCTGTGGCACAGCGGACCCTGGTTGCCGGCACGCCCCTGCTTATCGGAACCGTCGGCGAGATCATCTGCGAACGCTCCGGTATTCTCAACCTTGGCGTGGAAGGCGTCATGGCCGTCGGCGCGGTAACGGCGTTCATCGTCACCCATCATACGGGCAATCCCTGGCTGGGCCTATGCGTGGCGATCCTGGCCGGCATGCTGATCTCCATCGTACACGCCTTCGCTTCCGTGAGCCTCCAGTCCAACCAGGTGGTTTCGGGACTTGCCTTGACCATGCTTGGTTTAGGCTTGTCCGGCCTTTTGGGCAAACCCTATGTGGGCAAACCGCTGGAAGTGAAGATCAACGCCCTGGCCATCCCGTTTCTTGCGGATATCCCCTTCGTCGGTCCGATCTTTTTCAACCAAAGCCCCTTTTTTTATATGGCGGTAATTCTGGCCATCGGGGCCTGGTTCGTGCTCGAACATACCCTGCTGGGCATTCGCATCCGTTCCGCCGGTGAGAACCCCAAAGCCACGGAGACACAGGGGGTCAATGTTTCTCTGGTGCGCTATCTGTCGGTGATTGTCGGCGGAGGATTCTCGGCCATGGCCGGCGCCCACCTGTCCACCTCCTACAGCAAATCGTGGATCGAAGGCATGACCGCCGGCCGCGGGTGGATCGTTATCGCCCTGACCATCTTCGCCTTGTGGAATCCCACAAGGGCCATATTGGGCGCCTTTCTCTTCGGCGGGATTTTTGTCCTGCAATACTTGCTACAACCTTTGGGCATATCGCCCAATTTTCTCGCCATGCTGCCCTACATCACCACGCTGGTGGTGTTGCTGGTGGGTGGACTCAGGGACAGCCGCCGCCTCAACGCCCCGGCCATGCTGGGCGAACCGTATCGGCGTGGAGAACGATAGAGAGACGCGGTCTGGCTCGATTATGCGGATTATCTCACGGAAGCCGCTTCTTTGCGAGGATTACTGCACCCCGTAGCCGGCCAGCTTGCGTCTCAGGGTGTTGAGCCCGATGCCTAACAGCCGCGCCGTTCTGGACTTGTTTTCACCGGTTTGTTTATAGATCTTCAAAATGTGTTTTTTTTCCACTTCGGCCAAGGGCAGCACCGACGAGTCGACGGCTTGAATTTGCTCTTCGATGCAATCCTTTATTGCGGTCCGGAGATGCAAAGGCAGGTGGGATTCCCGGATGGCAGCGCCCCGGGCCAAATTGACCGCTGACTGCAAAATGGATTTAAGCTCCCGGATGTTTCCGGGATAGGAATAGCGCATCAAAAGATCCAGGGCCTCTTTTTCAATAAACCCATCCGTGTTCACATCGTAGTACTTTTCCAGAAACTTGCGGCACAGCAAAAAGATATCTTCACTTCGCTCCCGCAGCGGGGGCAGGTGCAGCCAACCGCCGCGAATACGGTAGTAAAGATCCTTGCGGAAACGCTTCTGGGCCATCATCTGTTCGAGGTTTTCATTGGTGGCGGCAATGAAACGCAAGTCCACCTTCTGCCTGGAGCTGGAACCGAGTTTAGAAAATTCGCCGTCCTGAAGCACCCGCAGCAGCTTGCCCTGCAGCTCCATGGGCAGATCGCCGATTTCGTCCAGAAACAGGGAGCCTTTGTTGGTATATTCCAGATAGCCGACCCTTCCGCTTTCGGCACCGGTGAAGGCTCCTTTGGTGTGGCCGAAAAACTCGGCTTCGAACAAAGAGCCGGTCAGCGATGACATGTTGATGGGGGTAAAGGGGTGCTGGGCCCGGGGGCTGGCCGCGTGAATGGCACGGGCCAAAAGCTCCTTGCCGGTGCCGCTTTCACCGGTAATCAATACAGGCACAAGGCTGCCGGCATGCAGCTCAGCTTCCTTGAGGATGCGCAGCATTTTTTTGGATTGGGTGACGATGGGCTGAAAAGGCGCTTCGTTGTCCAGCTTAGGCAAATCGTCCCGCTTGTCCAGATCCAACAGATCCAGCAGCCGTTTGCGCTCCAGAGTGCGTTTGATGGCCAGGGCCAGATCTTCGGTGGCCACCGGTTTTACCAAATAGTCATAGGCCCCTTTGTTAAGACATTCCACGGCAACGCGTGCCTCGTTGATGGCGGTGACCATGATGCACTCCGTTGATGGCGCGTGGCTTTTGATTCGTTCGAGCAGGGCCATGCCGTCCAGGTCGGGCATAGTCATGTCGATGAGTGCGAGGTCGAACGCGCAGCCGTCTTCCAACTCTTCGGCCAGCTTCACGGAACTCTCCTCCAAGCGAACTTGGCGAAAACCGATTTCGGCCAGTTTGCGACCCAAGACCTCCAGATAGTCGCGATCATCATCAACAACGACAATCGTACTGTTCAACCGTCACCTCCCCGTCGTTTCTGTTCCAAATTGGACTATGCCAAAATGGATATGCGTAAGCAACCCCTTGAAAACAGCTTGTTTTAGAAGAAACTACCCCATTTTGGCATAATTGTCCAGGGATAAGTTCACCTCGCCTCACAGGTCTGTCTCCGTGTTATTTTTCATTAACCATCTGTAATAATAGTCAAATATTTTTGTCCGAAAAGGAGGCCAAGATGTGGCACAGCCATTGCTCTTCCAAAAAGGAAAAGAATCGTCTCGTTTTGGACATGGTTTCCGTTAAGCATCCTCGTTTCACAAAGGCTTCCACCGCCTTTTAAAGCAGAACCAGCGATATTTACCGTTTTCATTAACTGTTACCGCTAGCCTGGGCAGCAACCATAAGGGGATTGGCTTATGCATTTAAAAAACAAATTCGATGTCGGCAAATTCACCATTCTTGCGGAGATGCAGCCGCCAAAAGGGGTGAATGTTTCCGCGATGGTCAACAGCGCAACCCGCGTAAAAAAAGCGGTGGATGCCTTTTTGGTGCCGGAAATGGGCAACGCGGTCATGCGCATGAGCGCGCTGGGCGGGGCCATGATGCTGCAGAGCAAGGGCATGGAAACCATCATACAGGTGAACACGCGGGATCGCAATCGCATCGCCCTGCAGGCAGATCTTTTGGCGGCCTATGCCTGCGGCATCATCAACGTCATGGGTGTATCCGGAGAAGACCCCAGCCTGGGCGACCACCACCAGGCCAAGGCCGTGAACGACATCGACCTGATGACCCTGTTTAATGCCGTGGCCAAACTTCAAGACGGCAAGGATCTGGCCGGCAACGAATTGTCCGGTGCGCCCAGTTTCCTGGTGGGGGCCAATCTAAATGCCCGCGCTACCGGGGAAGAACTGGAAAAAGAGCTGGCCCGGATGGCCGAAAAACAAGCGGCGGGCGTTGAATTCTTCATCGCACCACCGGTGTTCGATGTCGAGGCCATGGCCGCCTTCATGGACAAGGTGGATCTGAAAAAAACAAGGGTGATTCCCACGGTGATGCTGCTCAAATCGGTGGGCATGGCCCGCTACCTGGACCGTCATCTGAATCTCACCATCTCCCATGAATTGATCAAACGAATGATGCGGGCTCCGGACAAGGCTGTGGAAAGCCTGTCCATCGCCGCTGAAATCATATCCGAAGTAAAAGAAGCCGGATTTTCCGGCGTGATGATTTCCGCCATGGGCTGGGAAGACAAGCTTCAGAAACTGATGGACATGATCTGATGGTCTGTCGGAGCGGAGAACGACTCGTCTCTTATCAAATTTTCGCGAGGATTGTGTAATGGCAGATAGAGAAAGCACCCAAGACAAGGATGTCGTCGGCAGCGTGCTGGTGGTGGGCGGCGGCATTGCAGGCATTCAGGCGGCCCTTGATCTGGCCGATTCGGGCTATTTCGTTCATATGACCGAGACCAAGTCGGCCATCGGCGGCGTCATGGCTCAACTGGACAAGACCTTTCCCACCAATGACTGCTCCATGTGTGTCATTTCGCCAAAATTGGTGGAGTGTGGGCGGCACCTGAACATCG
This sequence comes from Desulfosarcina widdelii, assembly GCF_009688965.1. Classification (GTDB taxonomy): domain Bacteria; phylum Desulfobacterota; class Desulfobacteria; order Desulfobacterales; family Desulfosarcinaceae; genus Desulfosarcina; species Desulfosarcina widdelii. Next base: position 4,533,983 of record NZ_AP021875.1, read on the forward strand.
ACCTGATGACCCTGACCGAAATCGAAGAGGTCACCGGCGAGGTGGGCAATTTTACGGTACGCTTGCGTCAGAACGCCCGCTACATCGAAATGGACAAATGTACGGCCTGCGGGGAGTGCGCCAAGGCCTGTCCCATCGAAACGCCGAACCTGTTCGACGAGGGCCTGAGGGATCGCAAGGCGGCCTTCAAACTCTATCCCCAGGGGATGCCATCCGCCTATGCCATCGAAAAACGGGGGACGGCGCCATGCAAGGCCACCTGTCCGGCCCATGTGAGCATCCAGGGATACATCGCCCTGATCAACGACGGCCGCTACAAAGAGGCGTTGAAGCTGTTCCGGCAGGACCACCCGTTTCCGGCGGTTTGCGGTCGGGTCTGTCACCACCCCTGTGAAAGCGCCTGCACGCGCAACGATGTGGACCAGCCATTGGCCATCCGGGAATTGCATCGTTTTCTGGCCGATTACGAAAAAAAGAGCGGCGAGGTTGCCATACCGGAAATTACCGCCGAAAGGCGCGGCGAGAAGGTGGCCGTGATCGGCTCCGGTCCGGCCGGCATCACCGCAGCCTATTACCTGCTGCAGCAGGGCTACGGGGTAACCGTTTTCGAAAAGCAGCCCGAGCCGGGTGGCATGATGCGCTACGGCATCCCCGAATACCGCCTGCCCCGGGACATCCTGGCCGGCGAAATCGACGTGGTGCGGCAGATGGGCGCCGACATCCAGTGTGGCGTGACCTTCGGAGCCGACATCACCCTGGAAAGCCTCAAGGCCGACGGTTATAGCGCCTGTTTCATGGCTATCGGCCTGCACGGCGGCCGCCGCCTGGGCGTGGAAAACGAGGACGTCGACGGCGTTCTCCAGGGCGTCGATTTTCTGCGAGACGCGGCCATGGGCAAGCAAATCGAGCTGGGTGAGGATGTCATCGTCGTGGGCGGAGGCAACGTGGCCATCGACGTGGCCCTGACCGCCAAGCGCAAGGGGGCCAAAAACGTCACCCTGATCTGTCTGGAAAAACGGGAAGAGATGCCCGCCTGGGAGCATGAGATCGAAGAGGCCCTGGAAAGCGACATCCGGATCGTCAACAGCTTCGGCCCGAAGTCCTTTTACATCGACAAGAACAAGCGCGTTTCGGGTATCGAATTCAAGACCTGTACGGCGGTCTTCGATGAAGACGGTCGCTTCAACCCCGCCTACGACGAAGCCGAGTGCCAGCCCTTTTTCGGCGATACAATCATTATCTCCATCGGCCAGAGCACGGATCTTACGGGCATCAAGGAGCAGGGAGTCGCCATCTCCCGCCCCGGGGGGCTGGAGGCCGATCCGGTCACCCTGCAGACCCCCATAGACTGGGTCTTTGCCGGTGGCGACGCCTTTTACGGACCCAAGTCGGTGGTGGAAGCCGTGGCCTGCGGCAAGGAGGCCGCCGAAAGCATCCACCGCTTCATCAATGGCCTGGACCTGACCGAAGGCCGGGAAAAGGAGTGGGATTTCGTCAAACCCGAGGTGAGCGGCGAGGTCAACAAGCCGCGTACAACGGTTCGCTGCCTGGATCCAGAAGCCCGGGAGTGCAATTTTCTGGAAGTGTCTTTCGGTTTTAACGAAGAAGAGGCCAAAACGGAAGCCCAGCGCTGCCTCAAATGCGGTCTCTGTTCCGAGTGTTATCAGTGCGTGGATGCCTGTCTGGCCAAAGCGGTCAACCACGACATGGTAGCCGAAGAGAAAACCATCAAAGTGGGAGCCATCATCCTGGCACCGGGGTTCACACCCTTCGATCCCACTGCCCACAAGACCTATTCTTATGCCACTCACCCCAACGTGGTCACCAGCCTGGAGATGGAGCGCATCCTGTCCGCATCCGGTCCCTTCGAGGGCCATCTGGTGCGGCCGTCGGACCACAAGGAGCCGGACAAGATCGCTTGGCTGCAGTGCGTGGGTTCCCGGGACATCAACTGCTCGGACCACAGCTACTGCTCGTCGGTGTGCTGCATGTACACAAACAAACAGACCGTCATTGCCAAGGAGCACAGCGAAAAGGAACTGGATACAGCCGTCTTTTTCATGGACATGCGGACCCACGGCAAGGAGTTCGAGAAGTACTATATGCGGACGAAAGAGGAGAAAGGCGTACGCTTCATCCGCTCCAAGGTACATACCATCGATCCGGTGGAGGATGACAACCTGAGGCTGCGCTACATCACCGAAGAAGGCGAATTGGTCGAGGAAACCTTCGACATGGTTGTGCTGGCGGTGGGTCTGGCCCCCAACAAGGAGTCGGTGAGCCTGGCGAAGACGATGGGAATCGATCTCAACAAACACCTGCATGCCGCCACCAAAACGCTTCAACCGGTCAGTTCGTCCCGACCGGGTGTTTTTGTGTGCGGTGCTTTCCAGGAGCCAAAAGACATTCCCCAATCGGTCATGGAAGCCTCGGCCGCAGCCTCCACCGCCACGAGTCCGCTGGCCGAGGCCCGCGGGTCACTCATCCGGACCAAAGAACTGCCCCCGGAAATCGATTTCAGCGGACAGGAACCCAGGATCGGCGTCTTTGTCTGCAACTGCGGCATCAACATCGGCGGCGTTGCAGATGTGCCGGCTGTAAGAGAGTATGCCCGCACGCTTCCGTATGTGGTGCACGTGGAAGACAATCTCTTCACCTGCAGTCAGGATACCCAGGATAAGATGAAAGAGGTGATCAAGGAAAACAACATCAACCGGGTGATCGTGGCCTCCTGCAGCCCGCGAACCCACGAGCCTCTGTTTCAGGAGACGATCCGCGACGCGGGCCTGAACAAGTACCTGTTCGAAATGGCCAATATCCGCGACCAGAATACCTGGGTGCACATGAACAACCCGGACCGGGCCACGGACAAGGCCAAGGACCTGGTGCGTATGGCGGTGGCCAAGGCGGCCTACATCGAGCCCTTGCATCAGGTTAGACTGGATGTGATCCAGAAGGTGCTGGTGGTCGGCGGCGGTGTGGCCGGCATGGAGGCGGCCCTGGGCGTTGCCGAGCAGGGCATCCAGGTCTTTCTGGTGGAACGCGGCAACGGACTTGGGGGCGTAGCGCATAATTTGCGGGCCACCTGGCAGGGCGAACCAGTAAAACCCTATCTTGAGAATTTGATTGAAAAGGTTCGCAACCATGAGAAGGTTCGGGTTTTCATGAAAACGGAGCCCGTAGAGACCACCGGCATCATGGGTAATTTCACCACCACGCTGATGACCTCCGGCGAAACGTTGACCGAGACGGTGGTGGAGCATGGCGCCACCATCATCGCCACCGGCGGCAAGGAATATACGCCCACCGAGTACTTGTATGGGCAGAATCCCAACGTACTCACCCACTTTGAAATCGATGCAGCCCTGGAAAAAGATGACGCCCGGATTGCCGAGGCCGAAACCGTGGCCTTCATTCAATGCGTGGGCTCCCGTACGACGGAGCGGCCCTATTGCAGCCGACTGTGCTGCACACATACCTTAAAGAATGCGCTGGAACTCAAAAAGAGAAAACCGGACATGACCATTTATGTTTTGTACCGGGATATCCGTTCCTACGGGTTCCGCGAGGAACTTTACAAAGAGGCCAGAGCGCAGGGGGTCATCTTCATACGCTACAACTTGGAAGACAACCTGCCCGAGGTCACTGACGTCGATGGCGGTTTACGCGTGAAAGTACGCGATCATGTGCTTCAGTTGCCCATAGAGCTGAACCCGGATCTGCTGGTGCTGGCCACGGCGGTGCTGCCCAACGAAAACAAAGACCTGTTTGAGCTGTTCAAGGTCCCGGTCACCGCGGAAGGTTTCCTGGTGGAGGCCCATGCCAAGCTGCGGCCGGTGGACTTCGGATCGGAAGGCCTTTTCATGGCCGGCCTGGCGCACTACCCCAAACCCCTGGAAGAAACCATTGCCCAGGCGAGGGCGTCGGTATCCCGGGCCATGACGATCCTTTCGAAAGAGGCCATCATGGTGGGCGGTGTGGTGGCCGAAGTGGACCCGGACAAGTGCGCTGTCTGCGTCACCTGCGTGCGCACCTGCCCTTACAATATCCCCTATATCGGCGAAGAGGGTCATGCGGTGATCGAACCGGCCGAATGCCACGGCTGCGGCTGTTGCGTGGCCGAATGCCCAGGCAAGGCGATCCAGCTCAAGCATTTTACCGACGAGCAAATCGTTGCCAAGACAGCGGCTCTGTTTCAGAAGAAAAAAGAGGCGGCCGCCTGACAGGAAAACGATACCGTTGCCATCTGCTATGGAATATGGGCGCCACACAATCGGCAGCCTGAGAACTCCGGGCGCCCAAAAAAATAGAGAGACAGGTTGAAGCGTTGTAGACTGAAGACAAGTGCGAAACAATATGCCAAATCGGGTAACTTTTCTTCAGCGTTCAGCCGAAACAACGAAACATTTAATTCTGGAGAAAGATCATGAACGAAAGCTTTGAACCTCAGATCCTGGCCTACTGCTGTAAGTACTGTGCATACGCCGCCGCCGACCTGGCCGGATCCATGCGTTTGAATTATCCAAGCAACGTTAAGGTAATTCAGGTGCCGTGCAGCGGTCGGGTAGATATTCTCCACCTGTTGACTGCCTTTGAAAAAGGCGCCGACGGCGTATACGTGGCCGGCTGACTGGAGGGTGAATGCCATTTCCTGGAAGGAAATCTGAAAACCCGAAGAAAAGTCGAATACGTTCAGCGAACCCTTGAAGAGCTGGGCATAGAGCCGGAACGGGCACAGATGTATAATCTCTCTTCAGCGCAAGGCCCGCGTTTTGCCGAGATTGCAACCGAAATGACAGAGAAGATCAAAGCATTGGGACCTACCCCGGTGAATTCTTAACCACGGTCGGGCGGCAGGTGCCGCGAAGACTCGTAAGAGGTGAAGCTATGATAGTTGCGGATCGAAAATCTCTTGAAGAGATACAGGACATGATCAAGGCGTACAATAAAATCCTTCTTGTGGGCTGTAAAGGCTGCGTCACGGTTTGCAACGTGGGCGGAGCCAAGGAGGTGGGCGTGCTGGCTGCAACCCTGAAAATTGCCCGCAAAAAGGAGGGCAACCCCATCGAAATCGATGAGAAGACCCTGGAGCGCCAGTGCGATCCCGAATATGTGGAGCAGATTCGAGATGTTTACGACCAGTACGATGCCGTGCTTTCAATGGCATGCGGCGTGGGACCCCAGTTCCTTTCCGAAGCATACCCCGGCCAGACATTCTTACCAGCGGTCAACACCAAGTTCTTCGGCGGTGCGGTGACCCACGGCATCTGGGAAGAGCGGTGCGCTGGTTGCGGCACCTGCATCATCCATTACTTCGATGGGCTCTGCCCCATCGCACGCTGCTCAAAGAGCCTCCAGCACGGTCCCTGCGGTGGCAGTGCGGACGGCAAGTGCGAAATTTCCAAAGATGTGGAGTGCATCTGGGACACCATTGTCAAAAAGAAGATGGAACAGGGACGCCTTGAGGATTTGCGCAATATCCGGGCAGCCAAGGACTGGCAGTCGGCAAGGGACGGCGGTCCCCGGAAAAGCATAAGGGAGGAGTTGGTGCAATGAGCAATAATGGATATAAATCGGGAAGTAATCTGGAAAAAGTGCTCAAGGCCGGCCACTTCGCCTTTACCGGTGAGTGCGGGCCGCCCAAGGGCGCCAATGTAGAGCATCTTAAAGAGAAATTCGAACACCTGCGGGGCAAGGTGGACGCGGTCAATGTGACCGACAACCAGACCGCCGTGGTGCGCATGTCCAGTGCGGCTGCTTCGGCCATTATGGTGGCCAACGATATCGAGCCCAACTTTCAGATGGTTTGCCGGGACAGAAACCGCCTGGCCATGATGGCGGATGTTCTGGGAGTGTATTCTCTGGGGGTGAGAAATATGCTCTGCCTTTCCGGCGACCACCAGAAGTTCGGCAACCACCCGCAATCCAAAAACGTTTACGACATCGACTCCATGCAGCTCATCGCCATGGTCAAGAAGATGCGGGACGAAGGGAAATTTCTCAACGAAGAAGAGATCGACGTTCCCCCCAAAATGTTTATCGGGGCGGCGGCCAACCCCTTTGCGGACCCTTATGAGTTTAGGATTTACCGGTTGGCGAACAAAATCGATGCGGGTGCCGATTTTATCCAGACCCAATGTATCTACAACATGCCGCGGTTCCGCGATTTCATGAAAAAGGCCGTGGACATGGGCCTGACGGAAAAGGCCTACATCCTCGCCGGCGTCACCCCCATGAAAAGCGCCCGAATGGCGCAGTATATGGCCAAAATGGTTCCCGGCATGGATGTTCCCGAGGAGTTGATCGAGCGATTGAAGGGCGCCGGAAAAGGCAAGCAGGCCGAAGAAGGCATCAAATTCGCCATTGAGCAGATCGAGGAGTTCAAGGAGATGGAGGGCGTGGCCGGCGTCCACCTCATGGCCATCGAGTGGGAGCATAAAGTGCCGGAGATTGCTGAGCGGGCCAACGTGCTGCCCAGGCCTCAGGTGGATTGATCCGGTTTCGCGAAACCGGCCATATCAGAGATCGCACCATAAGCCAAAACGGTTGCCTATGGCGACCCAACCAAGCTCAGGCTGCTGATTTTAACCAATCAGCTACGGATAAAGGAGAGATGTTATGAACGACAAAAAAAGAATCCTGGTGGTAGACGACGAGCCCGATTTCTGTTCCATCGTTCAAGGGAACCTGGAAAAGGAAGGCTTTTTGGTGGAGGTCGCCTATGACGGCGCTCAAGGGCTGGAGAAGGTCAAAGCCAATCCGCCCGATGCCATCGTGCTGGATGTTATGATGCCGGAAATGGATGGCTATGCGGTGTGCAAAGAGCTCAAAAGCGATGAGAAGCTGGCCGACATTCCGGTTTTGATGTTAACCGCCGTGGCGTCCCACGTTTCATCCACACGCTATTCTCACTATGACGGTATGAGCATGGAAGCCGACGACTATCTTCCCAAGCCGGCTTCGGCGGAAGAGATCACGGAAAGTCTGAAGGGTCTGTTGAACCTCTAGCGGTTGCAATTGTACAGGATTGATGGTGCGCTGCGGCCGCCACGGCTGCGCCGCAGTCGCCGGAACATCCTTTAGGTCGTGATCCGGCCATGGCGCCTTCAAGGGGAAGAAAGCGCGGCCGGTCATCGATTGCTTCCGGATCCAGGCACCCGAGATGATGCCTCCAACCCGGCTGTGTTTTCCGCAACAAGCACGCCGGCAAAAAGTCCTAAAACGGGTGTTCTGGATTCGGAAGCAACGGTTTCATTGTCGCAGCCGCGTTTCAGTTAATCTTTCGTCCAGAAAAGAACCTGCTCGTGAATGCGGAGCAGGTTTTTTATCCGCAACAACCGTGATTCGCGTCTGCCAGGGCGTCGACCACCGAGACCCGGTCCCATGAAGCGTTTTTTAGAAAACCCGGATGCCACCTACGAGTACAAGACCAAGGTCTTCTGTATCATCAGTGACCAGCGGGTGTTTCGATCCAAATCGCCGCAAATTTTTACTCGCGTGATTGGCAGAGCCGGGCTCAAAGGGGCGTACGTCCCCTTTATGGTGGAACCCGACAACCTCGGCAAAGCCCTGGAGTGCCTGCGGGTCCTTAATATTGCGGGGGCCAACATTACCGCACCGTTCAAAGAAGCGGTCCTGCCTTATCTGGACATTCTCTCCGAAGGGGCCAACATTATCGGTGCCGTCAACACCATTGTCTGCAAGGGTGACCAGCTCAAAGGATACAACACCAATGCCATCGGCATCATGGATGCGCTCAACGAGGTCGCGTTCGATGTGGCTGGAAAACGGGCGCTGGTCATCGGTACGGGCGGTGCCGCCCGGGCCGTGATATTCATTCTCAACTGGCTGCGGGCCGAATCGGTGACCGTGGCCGGGCGGAATGAGAAAAAGACCGGCTGTCTGGCCGAACATTTCGGTTGTCGGCCGATGTCGCTGCAGGCTTTAGTCGACGCTCCCCTCGACCAGGAGATCGTCGTCAACGCAACATCCGTTTCGGGCAGCGACGAATGCGGCGAATTGAGCGATATTGCCGCGTGCATACATGGCGATGAATGCCGCCTGGTGTTTGACCTCAACTATGGCCGCCGGAACAATATCTGGCTGACCCTGGCGGACCGATGGGGAGTGCGGTTCATGGACGGCCTCTCCACCCTGGCCTATCAGGCCCGCCGAACCTTTCTGCTGTGGACCGGCCAGGAGCTGCCCCAGGAGGAGTTTCTAAAAGCCCTGGAAGAGTAGCCGTTTCATTTCTCTATTTGGAAGAGCGGATCTCCCGTTTCAGGTCGATTCCGTATTTTCGCATTCGGTTCCACACGGTCACCCGGTTGACGCCCAGCAGGCGCGCCGCCTGACTCTGGTTGCCGCCCGTCGCCTGAAGGGCGTTGATTAGCTCTTGCCGCTGGCTGTTTCCGGTGTCGGCAAGCCTGGGAGTGGCTACCGCAGCGACAGGCGACGGTTGGGCCAGCATTTGGGGCGGCAGGTGATCGATGTCGATGGCTTCCCGGTCAACAACGGTGAATGCATACTCAAGGGCGCTTTTCATTTCCCGGACGTTTCCCGGCCACGGGTAATTCATGAAGCAGTTCAGGGCTTCACGGGTCAACCCCCGAATGTTCTTGCCCGTGCGCAAAGCCAGCCGGCTGATGAACGTATTGACCAGAAGAGGGATGTCGTCTTTGCGCTGTCGTACCGGCGGCAGGTGAATGGGAATGACATTGATTCTGAAGTACAGGTCTTCCCGAAAGCGTTTCTGGTCGATGAGTTCCAACAGGTTGCGGTTGGTAGCCGTGATGATGCGGACATCGGTCTCGATGGGTCGGTTTTCGCCGACCCGTTCGAACTGGCGGGTTTCCAGCACCCGCAGCAGCTTGATCTGGATGGAGAGCGGGATGTCTCCGATTTCGTCCAGAAAAAGGTCGCCCCCGTCGGCCGCTTCGAAACGACCGGCCCGGTCCCGGAACGCCCCGGTAAACGATCCTTTGACGTGGCCGAAAAGTTCGCTTTCCAGCAGGGCTTCGTTCAGGGCGGCACAATTGAGCTGCATATAAGGTCCGTCTTTGCGCTTTCCATGTTCGTGGATGGCCTTGGCCACCAGCTCCTTGCCGGTACCGCTTTCCCCGAAAATGATGATGGGCGCGTCGCTCAAAGCGGCTTTTTCGATGATGGCAAAGACGGCTTTCATCGGGTCGCTGCCGCCGACAATGCCGCCGAAACCGCTGTTTTCGTCCAGTTGGCGGGAAAGGACCTCCACCTTGCGGTCCAGGCGGTCGATTTCGCTCAAATCCGTAAGCGTCTCCACAGCCCCCATCACCGTTCCTTCCTCGTCTCGCAGCACCGAAGCATTTTTCAAGGCCGGAAAGAATGTGCCGTCTTTTTTCTTGATGGTGCATCGGCAGCGGCGCATCTCTGGCTGGCCGGGTTCGAACAGCTTGCACCAGCCATCGCCCAGGTTGTTGATTGCCATTTCGCAGGCTTCGCACGCCAGCAGGGTGCACGGCCGGCCGGCCACTTCTTTGGCCGCATAGCCGGTCATTTCTTCGAAAGAGCGGTTTACGGAGAGAATGCGGCCCTGTTGGCTGATGATGAGCATTCCCTCGCTCATGGTGTTGATCACCCGCTCCCAGTGTCGATTGATTGCCGCGAAGGGCATCAGAACCTCCTTTAACAGTGTTTAAACATGTGTTTATTTATACAGCATGTGTTTAAACAAAACAACCGGTTCTTTTCTTCTACACAATCCAGCGTTTATATAAAACGAATAATTTAAATGACTTAATAACTGTCCGCGTCATGGGGTACACTGGCATGGTTTTTGTTAAATGCTGAACAGGGCAAAAAGCGAATCGCTTTTTACGGATAAACCAAATGGGGAAAGCGGGCACCATGGGCGGTCATCACCAACTTCACCTTGAGGATCTTCCCTGGCCCCTGAGCGTGCTCAATTTCAACCGGGCCCTGGACGCCCTGAAGCCCGGAGACGACATGCATGTAACCGTTATAGACCCGGATGTTGTCGGCAATTTGCGTCAACTGCTGGGCAGCCTGCCGGGGCTGAGCTACGACATAAAGCGGATCGGCGAAAAATTCCGTATCCTGGTGGCCAAAAAAGCCATCGATGACAACGATGCCCGTTCATAAACGCACGTCACGGTCGTGTGCGTTTGCCATATTCAACCCGCGCAAGGAGGGCCTATGGGGCTGAACAGACGTGATTTTTTCAAATATGTGACCGTTGCCGGTGCGGCGGTGGCCGGGGCCGAAGGCTCGGCCCATGCATGGCAATCCAGGGCTCCGTCCGATTCCGTCGGCTGTCTGGTGGACCTGACCCGCTGCATCGGCTGCCGCAAATGCGAACAGGCCTGCAACCGGGTTAACGGTCTACCCGAGCCGGACCGTTCTTTCGAGGATTACACGGTTCTCGATAGAGAGCGGCGGCCCGACGAAAAGGCCTACACGGTGGTCAACCGCCACACCACAGGGCAGATCGACGAGCGTGACCAGCTCATTCCGACTTTCGTGAAGCTGCAATGCATGCACTGCCAGGACCCGGCCTGTGCCTCGGCCTGCATCGTGGGCGCCCTGTCCAAAAAGGAAAACGGAACGGTCCACTACGACGTCAGCAAATGCATCGGCTGCCGCTACTGCATGGTGGCCTGCCCCTTCGAGATCCCGGCCTATGAGTACCACGATCCCATCACGCCGCGGGTGATGAAATGCACTTTCTGCTACGAACGGGTACAAAACGAGAACAAGCTGCCCGGATGCGCGGAGATCTGTCCGGTGGAGGCCATCACCTTCGGCCGGCGCAGCGATCTTTTAAAGGTGGCCCATGATCGCATCAAGAGAAATCCGGGCCGCTATATTGACCACGTCTACGGTGAAAAAGAGGTTGGCGGCACCAGTTGGATGTATCTGTCCGCCGTGCCCTTCGAGAAGCTTGGTTTCGTCACCCTGCCGGAAGAACCCATGCCCCGGCTGGCGGAAACCATCCAGCACAGCCTTTTCGCCTACATGTGGTCGCCCATCGTGCTTTTCGGCATGCTCGGCGGGGTCATGTGGGCCTCCAAGGACAAGAGCGACCGGGCTGGAAACGGCAAGGAAGGAGGTTCTTCATGACGCATCAGGCAGCACCGGTAAATGCGAAATTCTGGACGCCCGGGGTCGTCGTGCTGGCGGTGCTCATGGCCGCCGGCGCGGCAGCGATCCTGGCCCGCTTCATCGGGGGCATCGGCTATGTCTCCAACCTTACCACCGCGCGCCCATGGGGGCTGTGGATCGGTGTGGATGTGGCCTCGGGCGTGGCCCTGGCCGCCGGCGGATTCACCACCGCTTTCCTGGCCCATATCATCGGCCGTCATTATTACGAACCCGTTGTCCGTCCGGCCCTGCTGACGGCCATGCTAGGGTATACGTTTGTCGTTTTGGGCCTGTTGGTGGACATCGGCCGATCCTGGGCGATCTGGAAGCCCATGATTCACTGGAATCCAACCTCCGTTCTGTTCGAAGTGGCCATGTGCGTCATGTTCTACCTCAACGTGCTTTATCTTGAATTTTTGCCCATTGTGGTGGAACGCTTCAAGGGCCGGGTGAAGCTGCCCGGACCGCTGGCCGGCCTTAACACCCCGGTCGAAGCGATCCTTCGCCTCCTGGACGCCGTTTTGCCCAAGATCATGTGGATCTTTATCATTGCCGGAGTGGTGCTCTCTTGCATGCACCAGTCCAGCCTGGGCTCCTTGATGCTCATCGCCCCCACCAAGCTGCATCCCCTTTGGTACACGCCCATTTTGCCGCTGCTTTTTCTTACATCGGCCATCGCGGTGGGCTATCCCATGGTGGTGTTCGAGGCTACCCTGGCCACGACATCGCTGAAACTCGATTCCGAGATGAAGGTGCTCGGACCGCTGACCCGCATCACCATTTTCCTTTTGGGGCTCTACCTGGCGCTGAAAGTGGGCGACATGGTGGTTCGCGGCACCTATATTTACCTGTTTGACTTCACGGCCCAGACCAACGCGTTTCTCGTCGAAATGAGCTTTGGAGTGATCGTACCCTGGCTGATGTTGCTTTCCCCGGCGGTGCGCCGTTCGCGTCGCTGGCTTTTCACCGCCTGCACCATGATTGTTGGCGGCGTGCTGGTCAATCGCCTGAATGTGTTCGTGGTCGGCTATCGCCCGCCCATCAGCGAAGCCAACTATTCCCCGGCCATCGGCGAAATCCTGGTTACCGTGGGGCTCATCGCAGCCCTGATGTTTCTTTATCGATTCCTTGTGACCTATCTTCCCGTGCTCAACAAACCGGAACAGGAGGTGTCTGCATGACCAGAACAGGACCGGTGATTTTTAGCTTCATTATCGTTGCCCTGGCTGGCCTCTGCTGGTGCGGTCCGGCCCTGGCGGCTGCGGATACGGCAGCCGCGCCGCCACCGGCGGAGACGGTGGTCTGGACCGCTCCGGATCAGGAAGCGGCCAAAAAGCGGGCGGCCGAGGTGGTTCCCTTCGTGGAGGCGGTCATGGACGAGTGTCGCCTGTGCCGCCAGCAGCGGCTGCGCGACATGGGGCTGAGCGTCAAGGATCAGACGGAAAGCTATTATCTGCTGGACAGCCCCATCATCCGCAGGACCGAAGACCATTACGGGCCGGTGCGCTTCATGCATGCCAAGCACGCCACGGTCACCAAGGACTGCGCCCTGTGCCATCATTATCGTCCCGTGGACGAGAGCGCATCGGAAACCACACGGTGTTCGGCCTGTCACCAGGAGCCGTTTCAAAAAGATCATCCCGAGCGGTTGGGGCTCAAGGCCGCTTATCATCAACAGTGCATGGGCTGTCATCGGGAGATGGACAAGGGCCCCATCGACTGTGCCGGCTGCCACCGCAAGAACATCCCCGACCATAAGGACAAGATCCAACTGGCCGCTAATCCGGAACCCTCCCAGGTGACCAGCGAGTGTCTGCGCTGCCATCAGCAGGCCGGCGAGGACATGCTCAAATCGGCCCACTGGTTGTGGAAGGGACCGTCCCCCTATACCCTCAACCATCGAAAGTCGGTCGAACTCGGTAAAGCCACGGTGGCCACCAACAACTTCTGAGTGAGCATCATCAGCAACGAGGCTCGTTGCACAAGTTGTCACGCTGGATACGGTTGGAAAGACGATAGTTTCGATTTTACCGATATGACCAAGATCGACTGCCTGGTGTGTCACGACACCACCGGGACCTACAAAAAAACCCCCACGGCGGCCGGTATGCCCGATCCCAAGGTGGATCTGGTGGCCGTTGCCAAAAGCGTCGGCGCCACCTCGCGCAAGACCTGCGGGGACTGTCATTTCAACGGCGGCGGCGGTGAGGCTGTGAAGCACGCGGACCTGTCCCGTCAGCTCCTGCACCCAGAACGCAACTGCGATGTCCACATGGGCGGCTACGATTTTCAATGCTCCGAATGCCACCGTACCCGCAACCACAAGATTGCCGGGCGCAGTTCGTCGGTGCCCGTGGCCGAAGGCGATATTTCCTGCCAGAACTGCCATTCGGCGACCCCGCACTATGGCGACCACCTGTTGGATCACCATCTTAACAAGCACAGCAGCAACATCGCCTGTACCACCTGCCATGCGCCGGTTTACGCAAAATGCAAACCCACCAAGACGTTCTGGGACTGGTCCAAGGCCGGCGATAAAAAGCGCAAGCCGGAAAAAGACAAATACGGCATGGACGATTATTTCTGGAAGAAGGGCGAATTCATCTGGAAGGAATCGGCCAAACCGGTGTACCGTTGGTATGGCGGTTTTACCAAGCGACTGCTGCTGGGCGACCAGTTGGACCTGACCCGGTCTGAATTCAATATCACCGAACCGGTGGGTTCCATCAACGACCCCAATTCCAAGATCGCGCCGTTTAAAATCATGGCAGGGGTTCAGGCCGTGGATGCCGAGTACAAGCATTTTCTGGTGCCTCACCTGTACCCACGCGACAAGGAAGACAAAACCGCCTACTGGAAGCACCGCGACTGGCAAATGGCCTTTACCGACGGTATGAAAGCCGCGGGTATGAAATACAGCGGCAAGTACGAGTGGGTCCGCACCAACATGTACTGGGGCGTCGAACATGAAGTCATGCCGGCCGACATGGCCCTTTCCTGCGTCCAGTGCCACGAAAGCCTTAAAGGCGAGCGAACCTGCAACCGCTGCCATCAGGACAGCCGCGATGTGGATTTCAAGAAGGTTGCCCACAAGGGTACGGACTTCTCCTATATGGCGTCCAAGGGCCGCGATGTGAGCCATCTGGTGGGTACTACGGATTACATCGACTTCAAGGCCCTGGGGTACAAGGGAGATCCCATCATCTACGGCGGTCGCTTTAAAAAGCTGCCCATGGGATATAAAGCCGAAAAGTAATTCGACCCAGCGATTCACAAGGTTACATATGCAGCTTCCATGGGATACCGCTCCATATCCGGGATATGGGGCGGTATTTTCCTTGGCGTCACCCGATAGCGGGTGTGCATTGTAAGGTTTGACATTGGAAGGCCATTCAACCTAAAATTTAAACCAGATTCCTGACCGACATTTTTTTGCAGAGGCTTGGTGCGGACGAATACCGAGGCTTGTTTTTACCGATTTTTTGGGAAAATGATTCTCCCCAAAGAATGTATCTTTAACGCCAACCCATATACAACGAAAGGAGAGATGCATGGCAGAAGAAGCCGAAGTCGGGTGTGCCCGACCAACTGGAGGGCCGGTGGGAGAGCCGGTCGAAGAAAAGGCGGAGGAAAAAAGCAAACCTGTTGTAAAGGAGGAGTCAATGATTCACGTCGGAGAAAAAGTGCCGGATTTCGTGGCCCCGGGATATCAGCAAGGCAAGTTCATCAACGTCAAACTGTCCGACTATCTTGGAAAGTGGGTGCTGCTCTGTTTTTATCCGGGTGATTTCACCTTTGTATGAGCTACCGAAATTTCTGCGGTCGCAGAAAAATATCAGGAGTTCAAGAAACTGGGCGTCGAACTGCTTTCTATGAGCATCGACAGCATGTTTGTCCACAAAATGTGGGATGATCACGAGTTGTCCAAAATGGTTGACGGTGGGGTGCCGTTTCCCATGCTCTCCGATGCCGGCGGAAAAATCGGGCGTCTGTACGGTATTTTCAACGAAGGTGCCGGCGTGGAAAACCGCGGCCGGTTCATTATCGATCCGGATGGCGTGTGCCAGGGCTACGAGGTGCTGACGCCACCGGTAGGCCGTAATGTCATGGAGTCCCTGCGGCAGGTGCAGGCGTTCCAGCTGGTTCGCGAAACCATGGGTGGAGAGGCCACGCCTTCCGGATGGCGTCCGGGCAAAAAGACGCTGAAACCCGGACCGGACCTGGTGGGAAATGTCTGGAAGGAATGGAAAACGGAGATGGCGTTCGACTGATGGCCGTATCCACTATATTGGGGCCAGGCCGCTTGCCGGCTTGGCCCCGCAACATTAATGATTGCGCAAAAAGTAGAGCTTGGCACATTGGTGTTATCCCACGCAAGGCGAGGTAAGGGCGAAACATTTTTCGCCCTTACGGAATCCCATGGAGTACCGCCGCGGGAAGAACATGTCCAGCGGCTTTTTGCGAGTTTTTCAACTATGGATTGTCTATAAAAAGGAAACCGTTATGTATTTCAATCAAATTTCCGTGCCTGGTATGGGTTGCCTCTCCTATGCCATCGGCTGTCCGGCAGCCAGGGCCATGGCCGTAATCGATCCCAAACGCGACATTCAGGACTATCTGGATATCGCACGGGAGGAGGGCATGCAGATCACCCATGTGTTCAACACCCATGTGCATGCCGACCATGTATCCGGCGACCAGGAGCTTCGCTTGGCCACGGGCGCGGACATTTACGTCCACGAGAGCGCGCCTGTTGAATACAAGCACAAAACCCTGAAGGAAGGCGATGTCTTCGAACTGGGTGCGGCCAAGCTCGAGGTTCTGCATACGCCCGGCCACACACCCAACTCTGTCTCCCTTCTCGTGACGGATAAAATTCGCTCGGAAGAGCCGGAAATGCTGCTCACCGGCGATCTGCTTTTTGTCGGAGACATCGGCCGGCCGGATTTACCCGGGGCCGAGATCCTGGATGAGCAGGTAGAAAACCTGTATAAAAGCCTTTACGTCAAGCTGGCCGGCTATCCGGATCACCTGGAGGTTTTCCCGGCCCATGGCCAGGGGTCGCTTTGCGGGCGGGGCATGAGTGCCAAGAAAAGCTCCACGTTGGGCTATGAGCGGCGGGCCAACCCCATGTTGCGGTTCGAGTCCTTCGACGCTTTCAAAAAAGATGTGATGTCGGCTTTTCCCGTAAGGCCCAAAAGCTTTTCCCACATCATCCAGACCAACCTCAAAGGCGCGGCGACTTTAGACGCCTGCCCCATGGACAAAAGTCTCACCCCCAAACAGTTCCAGGAAATGATGGGCGACGGCGCCGTCATCATCGATGCTCGCGATTCGGCGGCCTTTGGAGGCTTCCACATTCCGGGCAGCATCAATATCGGATTCGAGAAGCAGCTGGCCAACTGGGTCGGCATGGTGGTTGATCCCGATTCGGAAATCATTCTAGTGGTGGACGACCGCGAGGACTACGATCGCATGGTTACCGAATTGCACCGCATCGGCTACGATCTGATCTTCGGTTACCTTTCCGGGGGCGTCATGGCCTGGCTGATGAGCGGCAGACCCGTGGAGCAGCTGGAACAGATCTCCCCCCAGCAGCTTGCAAGGCGTCTGGAAAAGAGCGGCCTGCGCGTCATTGATGTGCGTACTCCGGCCGAATGGGACGGAAGCCGAATCAAATGGGCCGAACATTTTCCTCTGTCCGATATCCTCGACAGCCGGTTACCCAAGGCGGAAAAGGATGAAGAACTGGTCCTGCAATGCGGCAGCGGGTACCGGTCCAACATCGCCGCCAGCATCCTGCGGCAGGCCGGCTACAACCAGGTGAAATCCCTGGCCGGGGGGATTTTTGCCTGGTCCAACGCGGGCTTGCCTGTGGTGTCCGATTGAGCGCGGCACCGTGGCGACCTTGAAAAATCAGGCACTGGCGCAGCCATGTCGTCCGGGCTCCAACCGGTTCCGGAAAAAGGTGCAAGCATCGAACGAGGGCGGAGAACACGCCGCTAAAAAACCAGTCCTTGACAGTGCAGCCATAAAAAAGCGATCCTGCCGACAGCCGTCAACGTCTTAAAAAAATACGTATAAATTTGATAAGACATGTGCTATTGAAATCTTTTAGTTCCTGTAAAAGGCACACATTTTACCCATTCGTCACCGTTGGGTTGAGGGAAAAGCCCGCAGCAAATTATTTATAACGCTATGGATTTCATGAAAAAATAGCAAACCCAAATCGGAACAGGAGGTGGAGTCAATGAATGAGAAGCTCATTCAATTGGGCGGCAAGAAAAAAAGCACCTTTATGGACAAGGTCAAGGAGATTCTGCCGGAGGGTGGCAATCTGAATCTCTGCCTGACCTGCGGTGCGTGTTCCTCCGGCTGTCCGGCAACCGGTCTCGAAGGCATGGACCCCCGCAAATTCCTGCGTATGGCGGCCCTGGGCATGGATGAAGAGATCGCCAAGTCGGACTGGCCCTGGATGTGCACCATGTGCCAGCGCTGCATCTATGTCTGCCCCATGAAAATCGACATTCCCCAATTGGTTTACAATGCCAGGGGGTTGCGTCCCCGGGAAGAACGCCCCAAGGGCATTCTGGGTTCCTGCGACATGGCCCTGCGCAACGCCAGCACCAGCGCCATGGGAACCTCGCCCGACGACTTCGTTTTCGTGGTGGAGGATGTGCTGGAAGAGTATCAGGAAGCCCAGCCCGAATTCGCCGATATGAAGGCCCCCATCGACAAGCAAGGCGCCGAATTCTTTCTCAACCAGAATTCCCGCGAACCGGTGACCGAACCGGACGAGCTGGTCCCGCTCTGGAAGATCCTGCACCTTGCCGGTGTGGATTGGACTTATGGAAGCGAGGGATGGGCCGGTGAGAACTACTGCATGTTCCTGGCGGACAACGACTCCTGGGAACAGGTTACCCGAACGACCGTCAACCAGGCCAATAAATTGGGGGTTAAAACGTTTCTCAACACCGAGTGAGGGCACGTGACCTTCTCAGTCCGGGCCGGACTGAAAAAATTCAACCTCGAGCACAACTTTGAAGTTAAAAGCATTTACGAATATTACGCCAAGTGGATCCGTGAAGGTAAACTCAAGGTCAACTCCGACTGGAACAAGGACCTGAAAATCAAATTCACGGTCCAGGATCCTTGCCAGATCGTCCGCAAGAGCTTCGGTGATCCGGTTGCCGAAGACCTTCGCTTCGTGGTCAAATCGGTGGTCGGCGAGGAAAATTTCATCGACATGCAGCCTAACCGCTCCAACAATTTCTGCTGCGGGGGCGGCGGGGGCTTTCTGCAATCCGGTTTCAAGGAGCAGCGTCTCAAATACGGCCAAATGAAAGATGGCCAGATTCAGGCGACCAAGGCGGATTACTGCATCGCCGCCTGCCACAACTGCCACGCGCAGATTCACGAACTGAGCGAGCATTACGGCGGGCATTACGGAGTTGTCCACCTGTGGACCCTGATCTGCCTTTCCCTCGGCGTTCTGGGGCCCAATGAGCGCGAGTACCTGAACGATGACCTCAAAGAGGTCAACGTGTTCCATCCGGAAACCGCCATGTAAAACCATGCGGGAGCCTGCCTGCGAACAGGCAGGCTCCCGCACCCACCCATATGCCGCCTTGTCACCGGCAGCCTGCCGGATCATCGGTTCGCCGGTGACGGCCGCTTTTCGTGGGAGGCATCATGCAGCCCAATCTGACCGTCAAGGATCTCGAATCGCGCTGGGAAAAGGCCCTTGAGGAAACCCGGCGCGCAGCGGCCACGCATCCTGCCATCTACCGCAAGCTGAAAGCCCACGCTGCCGAAATCGTAGAAAATCCATTAGATATCAATGATTATTTTCCCACCGTGGAAAAATTGCTCAACCGTTTGGAAACCCTGGACCCCTGTCGCCGCGGCAGTATTTTCGATCTTTTCTGCGAGCGCATATCGCCCGGAAACATCTGGCAGGTGCGAACGCTGCGCTTGGAGTGCCGGGATCTGCTGGCCCATCTCGACGCCTTCGACCGGTGGAAACGCGAAAGAATCCACCTGCGCAGGGTAAAATAAGCGGGTAATCCTTTGTTATCTACGAGTGCCTTTGGGTTGCCGGCATCAAATAAAAAACTCCATAGCCGCGTTGCAGCGGGCCTCCGGAGTTTTTGGTTTGCATTCTTGAACCGCTGATTTTCCGGGCAATATTGGTCTTATCCCAACGGAGGGCAGAGAGCGCTGCCGCGTCAGTTGGGCGTCGCTACGCTGGGAAAGGCGTTCAAATCGGTATGGGGCAGGAAACAGGCCGAGGTGAATTCGTCCATGTACCGCGGGTTGCTGGAAAAGTCCACATAGGTCATGGTGTTGCAGATTTCCCGAGCTTCCTGGCGATATTGGCCGGACAGCAGCGCCATGTAAGCCCCGGCGATGGAGCTGTTGCCCATATAGTTGAATTTGGCGCGATCAATGTCGGGCAGCAGCCCAATGGCCACGGCACGCTCGATGTTGAGATACTGGCCGAATCCGCCGGTAATGATGATGCGGTCCACCATGGAAAAATTCATGCCCGCTTCTCCCAGCAGTGTGGTGAAGCCGGCATAGACGGCTCCCTTGCTGTAGATCAGATTTTTCAAATCCGATGCGGTAAAAACGATATCTTCCTCCATGGGCGTCTCGTCGGCAAAGGCCAGGACATAGGCCGGCTCGTCTCCCTGTTGGCGAACGCGGCGTTTGCCCGCCATGTCGACAAACCGGCCGCTACGATCGACGATACCGGTTCGCATCAGTTCGGCAATCAGGTCGATCATCCCCGATCCACAGATTCCCCGGGCGGGGGCGTCTCCCACTGTGGATAAGGTGGGTTCCAATGAATGCGGATCAATGGTGATTTTTTCGATGGCGCCTTCCTCGGCCCGCATTCCCCAGCGGATTCCGCCGCCTTCGAACGCCGGGCCGGCGCTGCAGGCCGCGGTCATCATCCACTCCCTGTTTCCTATAACGATTTCGCCGTTGGTGCCGATGTCGATGAACAGGGTGGTCAGGTCCTCGCGATGAAATCCGGTATACAATACCCCGGATACGATGTCGCCCCCCACATAACTGGCCGGACCGGGCATGATGAATACGGCGCCCATGGGGTTGGCCTTCAGGCCGATTTCCCCGGCCTTGAGGATGGGAAACTCCGAGACCGTGGGAATGTAAGGGTCCCTTCGGATATAGCGCGGTTCGATCTGCAGCAGCAGGTGGGCCATGGTGGTGTTGCCTGAAACGACGACGTTGCGGACAGCATCCGCCTTGGCGCCGGCACTGTCCAGGGCTTCGCCGATGAGGCTGTTGATGGTGGCCAGGGCCATGCGGCTGAGCTTTTTGACGCCGTTTTTTTCGGCGCAGACGATACGGTTGATGACATCGTCACCGCAGTCTGCCTGACGGTTGTGGCCGGCGGTGGCAGCCAGCACCCTGCCGTCGGTCATGTCCACCAGATACACCACGATGGTGGTGGTGCCGATGTCGATGGCCAGCCCCAAGGATGGCTGGGCGCCGTTTCCGGGGCGAACTTCCAGGATTTCGTTGGCGCATTTGCGGCGGATTACCGATGCGGTGATATTCCAGTTGTCCTGGCGCACGGCCTCGGCCAGTTGGCGCATCACCTTGATGCCCACATTCATGCGGTTGACGTCACAACCTTCTTTCTTCAAGCCCCGATTGAGCCGGTCCAGGTCGCTCACCGAATCCTCCAGGGTCGGCGGTGCCAGGGTCAACGGGACCTGTTTGAGCATTGGATCGATTTCCGTTACCATGCCGCTGAGCTGTTCGGTGACCGCCTGTCCCATGCCGGCAATTTTCAATTTCTTCTGAAGCGCCTCTTCGGGGATTTGCACGGAGACATCGCCGGTGATGCGGCTCTGGCAGGCCAGGACGTAGCCCTTTTTCTTTTCCGCGTCAGTCAGCAGCGGCGTGGGCGGACTTTCCACCGCTCCGGAGGCGACAACCAATTTGCATTTCCCGCAGGAGCCCTTGCCGTTGCAGGAAGCATTGACGTGGACATCGGCGGCTTGGGCCGCTTCCAGCAGGGTGCTGCCCGCAGGTACGGAAACGGTCTGGCCGTCAGGCTGAAAGGTGACGGTGCAGTCAGCAGCAGCGGTCGCCGCATTTTTATCTTCGGCGTCCCAGTTTTCTTTTCGTTTGCTCATGAACCAGATGGGACAGGCGGAGCGGTGCTTACAATAGATTTTCGGGTCTTTGCATTCCAGGCACTCCTCACACAGATAGGTTTGATGCTTCATGCAAAGATACGGGGTCTCCCGGTCCGGATGGTTGACACATTTTCCCATGTCGGCTGTCTCCTAAAGGGGCTGAAGAAAAGATGGATTTTTGCTCAATCGATCAATTGTTTCAGTGCGTTGCCAAGTGTATCGCTCGTCTGAAGTCCGATAAAGCGCGTGATCTCCCGACCCTCCTTGAAAAGAATGATGGTCGGAATACTTTGAATTCCCAGATGCAAGGCAATGTCTCTGTTCTCATCAATATTGATTTTACGAATGGCCGCTTTGCCGTGGTAGCTTTTCTTTAATGCATCGATGACCGGTTTTTGCGCGCGACACGGTCCGCACCAGGGTGCGTCGAAGTCCAACAGGGTGACGCCGTGCAAAATCGACCGTTCAAACGTTTTTTGATTGAGTTTTCGTGTGGCAACCATCGTTGTCTCCTGGTTCCCTCGTCGAAATGGGGGCAGTAATACAGATCATTACCACCCCTTGGATCTTGGACCGTCCGACATGAATGCGGCGATCAACCGCCAAAATTGCCGGCGCCCAGTCCTCGCATGGCCTCTTCCGTGCTCACGCGCAGCGTGGAAAGCGAGGCGTTAAACGCATCCCGTTCCGTCTGGATATCCTCGATGCAAGTCTCCGGCTTGCAATTCTGGCGGATTTGATCGATACGGTCGTCCATTTCCGCAATGAGCATGTGCAGGTCTTCGATATTGGCGCGCAGCTTGCTTTTTTCTCCGCCGGGGAGGCCTTCCATTTTACGGCTGATGTCGTAAACGATGGCCTTCCAGCCGGTGAGTTCCATCTCCATGGTCTTGCAGCAGTTGGTTGCATTCATAATCATGATGATCTCCTCCTTGCTTGATGGTTGCTGGTGCCGAGCCTTGAGAACCCTTTGATTCTCAGTGAATAGACTATCAATTTTTATGCCATCTGCCGTTTTGAAATCGAACACCGGCAGCGCTGCGAAATTATCCGGCTTGGCTGACCGCGCCCTTGCGATGGTCGCCCTTGCTTTTCCCCGAATGGGTCTCGAAAGCCGTTTCGGCCGGCAGGCGCACCACCATCACCGGTACACGGCTCGTCCGGATCACATCGCTGGCCGTGCTGCCGATGATACGCTCTTCCATCTTTCCGTGACCGTGAGTGCCCATGACAATCAGATCGAAATTGCCTTCCCGGGCCGTCGAAACGATCTGACGGACCGGATCGCCGACTTTGACCAGCACATTGCTTTCGTTCAACGGGCAGTGCGGGATTTCCTTGATAACGTTGCGGGACGTCTCCCTGATTCGTCGATGAATGGCTTCTTTGGCCTTTTGGATGCCGGTGGTATGAAATTCCTTCCAGACCTTTTTGTCCATGTGTTCGGCCAGGTCGACGCCGGCTTCCAGGGACAGCGCGTCCAAAACATCCGGTATCACGTGAAGCACCGTAACCCTGGCACCGAAACCGTTACCCATGCTGCATGCGTAGCGTACGGCATGGCGGGCCGTGTCGGACAGATCGGTCGCATAGAGAATGTTGCGAATGGGTGGAACCATGCTTTCTCCGATGGGTGCCAGTGGCTTCGGCAGCGGCGTTACCGTTGCGACGGTTTCGGGAACCTTTTGCAGTTTCGGTTCTTTGGCCTTCTCGCCGAAAATCTTGCCGACGAAGCGAACATACCAGGCAGCCGATTGGATCTGAACGACATAGGCCAGGGCGATCAGCAGGGCGATGGTAAGGCCCTGTTTCCCGAACGCCGTCATGGCAATGGCCAGCGCGATGGACAGATCGCGCATGACCACACCGAAAACCATTGCGATGGCATCTTCTCTTTTCAGAAAAATTCGTCCGGCAATGGAGAGCAACCCGTAGGTGACGAGATAAAAGAGCGCCAGCGGAAGCAAGATGGTAAGGATGTCCTGTGGGTTGGCGATGATGTTTTTGGCTTTGAGCGACATGGCCAGAAAGGCGATTAAAATCACGCCGAGAGCGGAAAAAGGTGGAAACTTCGGCTTGATTCGATCATTCCAGGTCTGGCGGCCGACCTTTTTAATGAACAGCGTCTGGGTCAGCAGGCCGGCAATCAACGGCACGAAGACGAACAAAGCGATTTGTTTGAACATGTGCAGCATGTCCACATCGATGGTGGCTCCCATGAAGACCTTGGTATACACCGGTGCGGCCAACGCACCCAGTACCA
This sequence comes from Desulfosarcina widdelii, assembly GCF_009688965.1. Classification (GTDB taxonomy): domain Bacteria; phylum Desulfobacterota; class Desulfobacteria; order Desulfobacterales; family Desulfosarcinaceae; genus Desulfosarcina; species Desulfosarcina widdelii. Next base: position 4,557,563 of record NZ_AP021875.1, read on the forward strand.
GCCCAAAGACGACCATTTTGATGGCGGCTTCCTTGTTGCCCTTGGCGAATCCCGTCCAGGAAATTGTCATGCCCGACGTGGGCAGCACCCCGATGAGAAACAGGCCCACGGCCCAAAGCCCGTATTTTTCAGGTCCGCCGGAAAAAAACAGCTTGCCGGTATAAAAGGCCAGCAGCGGGATGAGAACGAAGTTAACCAGCTGGGTAAGCAGCTGCAGTTTATAGTCCTGGCCTTTGAATATGGTTTTCACGTTCAAGGTCACCATCATGGGGTAGACCATGACGAAGGTAACCGGAATGATGAATTGCTTGAGCGGGCCGGCATCGAAAAGGTAGCCGTAGAGCAGCCCGACGGACATGGAGATCGGGATCGACCAGACCAGATTTTTTTGTAAGAATGAAAGCACACGCAACATGTCGTCTCCTTTTTTGAACCGGTTAATCATAATACCGTTGCCGTTTGGTACGGCATTGAAGAAGGTAATACCAACATTCGTGCCATCTGGTTTTTTTGGTACTAATTTCTAAAAATTACCTTTTAATACAATAGGTTTGGTGAAACGCGAAAAAATCGGAGGCTAAAAAATGAGGAGGCACGACCGTTACCAATCGTTACTTTTCGGGCGTCAGTCTTAAGGTAACGATTGGTAACGGTCTTCGATAGGAAATCGCGGCGGCGGCGATTCAGACTTTTTTTAACAGTTGGTTGGCGGCGGTAAGCAGCGGGTCCCAAACCGGACTGAAGGGCGGGGCATAGGCCAGATCGGTCTGGGAAAAGCCTGCAGCGGTCATGCGGTTGTGAAGGGCCACGGCTACGGCATTGATCCGATGGGCCACGCCTTCAGGCCCAACCATTTGAGCGCCCAGAAGCCGTCCGCTCCTGGTGTCGCCCACCAGATTCACCCGGATGGTTTGGGCGCCGGGGTGGGCGTGGGCGCGGGAGCGGCTTTTAATGACGACCTCCACCGGTTCGAAATCCGCACGGCGCGCTTCCGCCAACGATAGCCCCGTACGGGCGACCTCCAAGTTGAAAACCTTGAAAACGGAGGTGCCGGCAACACCTTCGAGGGCCGTCGGCCGACCGCAAACATTGTCCGCGACGGCCCAACCGGCGCGGTTGGCGCGTAATGCCAGGGGAATCCATGTTTTTTCGCCGGTGACGACATGAACGGCGTCGGCGCAGTCTCCGGCCGCGTAAATGGCCTCATCGGAGGTCTGGAGGTGACGGTTGACGCTGATGGCATCGTTGATTCCGGTTTCTATGCCGGCATCGGCAGCCAGTTCGCTGTTGGGTCGAATGCCGATGGCCGCCAGCACCATGTCCGCCGAAAGGGACCGGTCCTCGCAGACCACATTCAGACCGTCGGCATTTTTTTCGATGCCCGTGATCGTGCATCCCGCATGCAGGCCGACCTGGTTGTCGATCAACTCTTTTTCGACAATGGCGGCCAGATCGCGGTGCATCCAGGGCAGCAGGTCCGGTCGGGGTTTGACCATGTCGACGGCGATATTTCGCTCCCGGAGCGCTTCCGCCATTTCCAGGCCGATGTACCCCATGCCGGCAATCACCGCTTTTTTAACGGACTGATTCCGAATAAACGACTTGATCCTGCGCCCGTCTTCAAGGCTTTTCAAGGCCAGCACACCGGGCAGGTCGAAACCGGGCAGGTCGGGTATGATCGGGCGTCCTCCGGTGGCGATCAGCAGCCGGTCGTAAACGAAGCGGAAGGGTTCGCCGTTGTCCACAATGGTTCCCGTCACGGTCCGGTTGACCGGATCGATGGCTTCCGCCCGGTAGCCGGTAAACAGGTCGATGCCCTGCTTCTGACGGAAGACCTCGGCCTTCCTCACCACCAGGTCCTCCACCTCCCGGTCGGCATCGGCGATATTGTACGGCATGCCGCAGGCGCTGTAGGAAACGTCTTCGGTTTTTTCCAGAACGATCACTTCCGTATCGGGCTGCATCCGTTTGGCCCGGCTGGCCGCGCTCATGCCGGCGGCATCGCCTCCAATGATCACGAATCTCATAGTTTACTCCGAGGGTTCGGTCGTGCTGACAATGATTTCAGGCGGGTGCTGCAAAGAGCGTTTCACCGTGCACATCTGGGCTGCTCGAACTACCGCTTTGCGATATTTTTCGGGGAACCCGGGCGGTAGATGAATTTGAATGGCGATGGTTTCCACCAGATGGGATTCTTCGTTACGCTCAAACTGGAGGGTCATCGACAAGCCGTCCATGGGGATGTTGCGGCTTTCGCAAAAATAGACGATGTAGACGCCTGCACAGGTTCCCATGGAGGATAGGAACAGATCGTAGGGCTCCGGGGCCGATCCCTCTCCTCCGTCGCTGGTCGGCTGATCCGTTTCTACGGTAAAGCCCTTATAGGTTGATATGACGCGCTTTCCACCGGGAAAAAGAACTTTCATTTCCATCGTTTTCGCTCCACGTTCAATGGGGTGTCAGGGATATGGAGATATCATCAGCAACGTCCGTTGTCGTCCGCTGGCATTTGTGAGAAGGAAACTACCGAACAATACAAATATACTGCACCGTCTCGTTTCGGGTCAAGGAGACAGTAAGGTGGAAGCTGCAGAAGTTAACGACTTTCAGTCGCTGTCCGGATGAAGTTCTCCGTAAGGTACCGTTTCTCCGGGCTGCCAGGTTGAAAAAGCGTTCTCGGTAACGTCCTCTCCCGGCCGAGCCGGTTCCTTGAGCCAAACGATGCGCGTGTCGCAGTCCCATACGCGTTTGCCAAGCTTGCTCATGCGCTTTTCCAGGGCCCGTTCCGCCGTTTTTCTGCTTTTGTGGACGGAGAGTACGCGTTTAAAGGGTTTGCTGAGTTCATGGGTATCATAGATCAGTGCAAACATGGCGAACCTCCTTGGGTTAGATGGTACCAGATGTGATATAGCAATGCACAATAAATGCCATGCCTTCAGCGTGGAGATCCCTTGGCCGACAAGCAGCAATATTGAAAGGGCCTTTTTCCGGTTGACCTCGGGGGAGATACTGGTTTACTAATGGGGGTAACGGTGGGTAACGTTATCGTAACGTAAAGAGGGTCTCAGGAGGCACCTGTGGGCGATAAAATTCATGAAATCTGGAATGTTCGCTTTGTGAACCGGATCATCGACTCCATGGCGGACGGGGTCTTTACCATGGACGCCGAGGGACGGATCTCTTCCTGGAACCCATCCATGGAGCGGATCAGCGGGTACTCGGCCAAAGAGGCGCTTGGCAAAACCTGCCAGTTGATTCAATGCAGCCGCTGCTTCGGCAAGCAGTGTCCGGCCAGCATCGAAAAATGCCGGATTATCGAAAAAGGAAAGTCCGAAGCCAAAGAGTGCCAGTTGCGGCATAAAAACGGCCATGACGTGTCGGTGATCAAAAATGCCAGTGTCGTCAAGAATGACGAAAACGAGGTCATCGGCATCGTCGAGACGGTGACGGACATGACCGAGCTTCTCCGGGCCCGCCAGCAGGCCGAAGAAGCCGCCCTGCGGTTGGGAGAGGTTCACCGCATGGACAACATCATCGGCAAGAGTCGGGCCATGCAGCAGGTGTTCACGGCCATCCGTGCGGCGGCGGCCAGCGAAGCCACCGTTTTGATCCAGGGGGGGAGCGGTACCGGAAAGGAGTTGGTTGCCGGTGCCATTCACTACAACAGCGACCGTCGGGAGGGTCCCCTGGTTGCGGTCAACTGCAGCGCCTTGTCCGAAAACCTGCTGGAAAGCGAGTTGTTCGGGCACGTCAAAGGCTCTTTCACCGGGGCCAACCGGGATCGTATGGGGCGGTTCGAGGAAGCCTCCGGCGGAACGATTTTTTTAGACGAAATCGGCGAGTTAAGTCCCTATATTCAGGTCAAACTGCTGCGCGTGATTCAGGAAAGAGAGGTCGAGCGGGTCGGGGATTCGCGCAAACGCAAGATCGATATTCGCATTATCACCGCAACCCACAAGGACCTGTACGCCCGGGTACGCGAGGGGCAGTTCAGGGAGGACCTTTACTACCGCTTGAAAGTTTTCCCCATCCAACTGCCACCGTTAAGCGCGCGGCGGGAGGACATTCCTATTCTGGCCGATCATTTTATCGAACGCATCCGCCATAAAACCGGCAAACGGGTCGTCGGCCTCACGCCGGCGGCCCTGCGTGTTTTCATGGATCACCAGTGGCCGGGAAACGTACGCGAGCTGGAAAATGCCATCGAACACGCTTTCGTTCTTTGCAACAGCGGCGAGATCGATGTTTCCGATCTGCCCATCGAAATCCGCCAACCCGCCACCATCGGCGAAAGCGTGAAGGTGTCCTATCCGCAGCGGATTCGAAAAAAAATCACCCGGGACGAGCTGCTCGACCTTCTCGATGCGTGCGACTGGAACAAAGCCGAAGTGGGCCGACGGGTGGGCCTGAGCCGCACGGCCATTTGGAAATATATGAAAAAATGGGACATTCCTCTGAATAGAGCCAACGCCTGAATAAAGTGACGATCCGTCGCATTGCCATTTTCGGAACGATCTCTGTCCGGAGCCTGCCGGCATCCCGCGTCCAAGGACATGATTATTATCTTCGGGTTTTCCCGCCAATTTCTGCACGATTTGTGCATATACTAATAATACTTCCCGATACAAACGACCGCCCAACAAATGAAACGAGCCCAAACGATGGGTCGCTACGCTCTTTGTGGTGTTTTCCAGCAGAACCGGATTCGAAAACCGGTGGGATGGCCGAATCGGTCATCGAACCGCTTTGCCGGACGGGGCCGATGAGCCAATCACGATCATTCATGGAACAAAGCTGTCATGCCATCTTCGACAGTATTGAAGAAGGTGTTTTTACAGTTGATTTGAAATGGCGGATTACCTCTTTTAATCGGGCGGCCGAAAAAATCACCGGTGTCCCGAAAATGGAGGCGCTCGGCCGGCCCTGCCTGGAAGTGTTCAGCGCCGACATCTGCCAAAACAACTGTGCCATCCGCAAAGCGCTGAAAGAAAATCGTCCGGTGTTCAACCTACCGGTTTACATGAACCGTTCCGACTCCCGACGTATTCCCATCGCGGTCAATGCCACGATTTTACGGGACGACAAAGGCCGAATGATCGGCGGCGTCGAGACCTTCAGAGACCTGTCCCATCTCAGCGAGCTTCAGCGCTCCTTTCAGGAGCCTCGGGTGTTCGAAAAGATGGTAAGTAAAAACAACAGGATGCTTGAAATTTTTTCGACCCTGAAACGTGTGGCCGACAGCAGTTGTATCGTCCTGATCGAAGGCGCCACCGGTACGGGCAAAGAGCTTCTGGCCAGGGCCGTTCATAAACACAGTCCCCAAAAAAAAGGACCCTTCGTTCCGGTCAATTGCGGGGCCCTGCCGGACACCCTGGTCGAATCCGAACTTTTCGGATACAAGGCCGGGGCGTTTACGGATGCAAAAATGGACAAGCCCGGCCGGTTCGCACGTGCCCAGAACGGGACGATTTTTCTCGATGAAATCGGAGACATTCCCCATTCGCTCCAGGTTCGGCTGTTGCGCGTGCTGGAAGACGGCAGTTACGAACCCCTGGGTTCGGTGCGGCCCGCCAAGACCAATGCGCGGGTCGTGGTCGCTTCGCATCGCAAGCTTGATCGGCTGGTTGGCGAGGGGAAATTCCGGGAAGATCTGTTTTTCCGCGTCAATGTGATCAAGCTCACCCTGCCTACCCTTTCCGAACGCAAAGAGGACATTCCTGTTCTGGCGGAGCATTTCATCCAACGATTCGGGCGTAAAAAGAAAAAGCGCATTTTGGGTTTCACCCAGGAGGCCATGGCCGCCTTGATGCGCTACGATTGGCCGGGGAACGTCCGGGAGCTGGAAAATGCCATCGAACACGCGTTTGTGCTTTGCCAGGACGAAAAAATCGGTTTGCGGCATCTGCCGGATACCGTTTTGGCGGATATTCATGTTGCTATCGGGAACGCCCCGGCCACGTTAAAGGAAATCGAAAAACAGGCCATCCTCCGGGCGCTTCAACGCAATAATTGGAAAAAACTGGTTACCGCCCGGGAGTTGGGTATTAACAAAAACACCCTCCGCCGTAAGATTGTGCGATACGGTCTTGCGGCCAAAAATCAAGGAAGGAGCCATGACAAAACCAGCCGCGAAAACCCAAAACAAGAGGCTAACCGTTCTGGGACCCCAGGACGAGTTTCCGTTTGAGTGCCATGCCGGTCTGCCCTGCTTCACCCGATGCTGTCGGGATATCACCATTTTTTTAACCCCCTATGATGTTTTGCGGATGAAAAATGCACTGCACCGCTCCTCCGGAGAATTCTTGTCTGCGTATACCGTGACGATGATCGGGGACAACGGGCTTCCGATTGTCGTCCTGAAAATGGGAGAGGACGAGGAAAAAAGCTGTCCCTTTGTGACGAACCGGGGCTGCTCCATTTATTCGGACCGCCCCTGGGCCTGTCGCATCTATCCCCTGAAGCCCGAAACCACCAAGATCACGGAAAAAGCCGGAAAGTCCTACTACTCGGTAATGGATGTGCCGTTTTGTGGCGGGCTTCGGTCGGAAAAGGTTCACGGCCTGTCTGCGTGGATTGAACAACAGGGAATTCCCGTCTACCACGAAATGGAGGCCCTGTTTAAGAAAATCACCACCAACGAGCGGCTGTCCCAGGAAAAAATCACGAACAAAAAGATCCAGGAGATGGTCTACATGGCCTGTTATGACCTGGATCGTTTCCGACGGTTTGTGATGGAAAGCACATTTCTGGAACGCTTTGAAGTCGAACCGGAAGCGGTTGAACGGCTGAAGACAGACGACACGGCCCTGTACCGGTTCGCCATCCAGTGGCTCGAATACGGGCTGCTCGCCCAGCATGTGCTCAAGGTGCGTCCCTCGGTCATGGCGGCCAAAAAACAGGAACTGGGGGTTGAATGACGGTGACCACAACGATACAGCGGCTGCCGGATCGAAAGTTCCGGTTCGCCTGCCACGCGGCGCTGCCCTGCTTTACCCGATGCTGCGCCAATCTCGAGTTGGTCCTCACAACCTATGATATCATCCGTCTGAAAAACAGGCTGCGCCTGTCGTCGGGAGCATTTCTGGATCGCTACACCGTTGCCCATACGGATCGGCGGTCCGGGCTTCCGGTCGTCAAGCTCAGGATGCGAAACGATGCAGACCGGCGCTGTCCGTTCGTGGGTCCGAAAGGCTGCCGTGTCTACGAGGATCGCCCCGGTGCCTGCCGGCTTTACCCATTGGGGCGGGCCGCTTCCAGGATTTCGAAAAGCCGGTCGGGAGAGGCCTACTTTACGGTCAAAGAATCGCACTGTCTGGGGTGGCAGGAAGAAACAGCGTGGACGGTTGAGCAATGGCTGACGGACCAGGGGTTGGACGAATACAATGCCATGAACGACGGCTTTCTGGATATCACCACCGGGCGGCCGCAGAATCGCCTGAAAGCGCTCGGCCGCCGGCAGCTTCAGATGGTGTACATGGCGTTTTACGATTTGGATGGGTTCCGCCGATTTGTATTCGAAAGTTCGTTTGTCGACCGATTCGACATCGATGAGGCGGTTTTGGCGGGTATCCGGACGGACGACAGGGCGTTGATGGACTTTGCCTGCCGCTGGCTGAAATTTTCCCTCTTCGGCGAAATGACGTTTCGGATCAAAGAGCATGCCTAAATGCTACGTTCCCGATTGAGGGGGGCGGAACGGCCGTCCGGCATCACGCTTCGATAATATCGTCCTTCAGGGCGTTGTCGGACCAGACCGGCAGGGGCGCGAATTTGCCGGTGTCGGGATCCAGGCGGCAACGGTAGGAAGCCCGGGTGGCCTGTTGTTCCCATAACCGCTCCCACCCCTGGACGTAATAGGGGCAGTCGTCGTTGAAGCAGACGTAAAAGAATTCATTGGGCCAGGTGGAGGCCAGGGGCACGCGCCATTTTTTCATTTTCCGGCCGCAGTGGGGGCAATTTGGTGGTTGGTTGACTGTCATAAAAGACCCTTTCTTTCGGTAACCGGTTGACTGGTCAAGGAGGAAGCCATGACCCAGATGGTAGAAAAAGGAAATGTTCCCAGCGATTACTTCGAAGCGGCCCTGGAAAACGGCGAGCTGGTGATGGCCCCCTGCTGCGCCTGCGGCAACCGCCTCGACGACGATTATTTCTGTGAACAATGCCATCGCGCATGCCGTTGCCGTCTGGTCCTTTGCCGGGATGCCGACACCTTGGACCGGGTTCGGCAATATATCCGCAAATCCTCTCAGTTTTCGGGGCTTACGGCCAGGCTCGCCTAAGCAAGCAGTCGTCGAATCATTCGGGCGGTATCGCCGCACTTGCCAGGTCTTTCAGGCGTCGAATCGCCCTGTCGATCATCTTTTCTCCTCCGATTTTTTGGCTGGCGGCTTCCATTGCCGGCAGCGCATCGATGGTTTCGAATTTCCCCAGTGCATCGCCGGCCCAGTTGACCACGTGAGGGCTTTCATGGGCGAGAAGGCCCAGCAGCAGGTCATAGGCCTCCGGTGTCCGAATATTGCCGAGCACCGAAACGATGCCGGTTTTGATCGGATCGAATTTCCTGTCCATGGAAAACGCCTCCCGGATGGCCGTTATGACGGCAGCCCCCCGCTTTTCCAGATAGTGAAGGCTGGCGCCGGAGGCATAGGAAAAGCCGAACATGGAGATGTCGATCAGGGTCCGGGTGGCCATGGGGGTCGGGTAGACCGATAGAATTTCGGGGACGAAAAGACCGGACCAGGAGTATTTCCAGGCCAATGGACGTAGATGCGGGACCACGTCAGGGCCGGCGGTCTTGAGCCGTTGGATCGGTTCTGCCAGGGCCTTGCGACGCAGATCGAGGCCCCGGGTTCGATCATTCGGAAACCGGCTGGCATCGTCCGCCGTTTTCAGGGCCGAGACCCATTCGACGATGCCGGCATCTTCCTCGATCGCGCATTGGTCGTTGTATGCTTTGGCCTTCAGCGCGATCCAGGTTTTTTGAAGCCAGGTCAGGGGCGGATAAAAATAGGACAGGGCCGGCCGGTCGATTTCGGAATCCCGATAGCGGCCATGTTCGATAAAAAAGGACTTTTCGCTTTCGGCCACGGCCATACGCTTTTTACAGATGTCGAGCGCCTGATCGAATTGCCCGGCATGCAGCTTGGCGGTGGACAGGATATCGTGGAGCCGATCTTCGTCCGGATACCGTTCGAGCAGGGTCGCAGCGCGATCGATCGCTTCGCCATATCGGCCGGCGCGCAGTCGGTCGAAAGTTTTTTCGATCTGCGCGATGAGCTGTGTCTGTTCGGCGTTTTTGGCCGGCTGCGCTGCGGAGGTCGCCGACGGTTTGGCCTGTCCGGCCGACCCATGCCGCGGCCCATGTCGATTCAGGCAGCAGTGCTTGTATTTTTTTCCCGACCCGCACGGGCAGGGGGCGTTTCTGCCGATTTTTTCAGGCGGCGAATCGGACACCCTGGCCCGTTCCTGTTCGATGAGGGCCAGCAGGTCGTCCCGAATGCGCAGCAGGCGCGTTCGGGAAACCCCGGCCTTTCGGGCAACCGTATCCGGATCACGGCCGCGCAGCAGTTCCAGAACGGGTTCGAGATCGGCCTCGGACATGGTGTCGAGCGTGATTTGGGGTTCGATGGTCATGGTTGGCAGCCTCTTTTCATTGAAAACCAGGGAGAGTGGTTCAGATGGTGTCGAAAAATTCCTTGCACGCCCGGGCAAAGCCGGCTTCGTAGGCCTGAAAATTAAAACTGGCGTCCCCCAGGTGTCGGTTGAGCGTCTCGGCTCGATAAAGATCCCAGCCGACCGGGATGGATCCGGCACGGGCCACCGCGGCCAATTCGTCATAATCCGCTTCGTGCCTGGCGAAGACCTCTCCTTTTCGGTAGCCCCGCTGGAACCAGGTTTCCGCATTCGCCTTGTTTTTTTGTTCTTTCATGATGCCTTCTTCCGGTAAACCCCAACGTTGCAAAAGCCGGAGCGATTCAGAGCCAAGGCGCCAAGGGAGCCGCCGTAGTCATCTACTGCAAGCCCTTGGCAACGCCGGATCTGGATGGCTCCGGCTTTCCCGCAAGGGTAAAAACATGAGAAAATCATTGGTTTTTCAAAAAATCCCATTGGGTGCATTCCTGATATGCATCGCTGTTGTTCTGATTTGTTCATGTTTTCAAACAGGACCAATGATTTTCCCATGTTTTTATGCAACTATGGGGTAAAAGGGACAGCAGCCGCAATAGGCGCCCAACCCTTGCGGCTGCTGCAGGAGGATTCCTGTATGGCATTTTACAGGCATCCAAAGAAGGGGGCGCCACAATCAGCACTGGCCCCATTGGACGCGCGCGTACGATTGTGCGAATGTCCGGTAGTGATCGGGGCTCAGGATGTGGATCCCGTCCTTGTCGAATTTCAACAACCGATACGAATCGATTTCGGTTTGTTCGCTCACGATTTCGTCACAAAGTTGGACCAGGTCCTGCACTGCCTCCGCATGGGTTTCCACGGTCGCCCGAACCAGCGTTGAATTCGGAACAGTTGCATTTTTCTGATATCCGGCCAAGATGACCTCCGCGATCCGGTCTTCATTGACCGGGACGGGGAAAACGGCCACATAGATCTCCGTTACCCGTTCAACGGTTTTTTCGTGCCTGCCTGGACCCGACATATCGTACTCCTCTTTATGGGGTCAAAAGACACGACATCGCCCCGGGGTACGGTCCCTGCCCGGGTGCCGGCTGGCATCCGGGCAGCACCCACAGGGCTACATGCCGACCACCTCCTTGATTTCCACAAGGTGGTGCAGTGGCCGGGTGAGCATGGTGAACTCATCTTTTTCCGCATCGTAGACCGAGTTGACAAATACCTTGCCCCACTTCTCTTCGTCCATTTTTCTGAAATCGGAACGGTAATAATATCCCGGCCAGCGGGTTTCCTCGCGGAACAGCTTGTGCCGGGTGTGGGCTTCGGCAATCTGGACACGATGGACATTTTCCCAGCAGCGCATCAGTTCGTGGAGGTTGCGGGCGGCGAGCTTGTTCAGGTCCTCCTTGAGCAGTTTGATCAGGTCCAGTGCGATGTTCAAGGTGATCGCGCTGCAGTTATACTGGGATCCCCAGCCGGCGACATATTCGTCCATGATCTTGTTGAGCCGGAAAATGGCCATTTTGGGCGTAATGTAATTGGGGTTGACCTCTTCCACCGGCAGGTCGTATTTCTTGTCGGTCGAGCCCAAGGTCGTGTAGTTTTTATGGTCTTCATAGTGTTTGAGGGGCAGGACGATCCGCTCTTTGAGTTTGTCCACCTCGGCCGAATCGACTTCAGGCAGTTCCGGGTTGTCCACACAGTATTTTACCGCGGCCTTGGCGGCGATGCGCCCTTCGGTAAAGGACCCGGAAGAGAACTTGTGGCTGGACACACCCACCCCGTCTCCGGCGGCAAACAGCCCTTTGACCGTGGTCATACGGTTGTAGCCCCAGAAATAATCGCTTTTCGATTCGCCGGTCTGAATGTCTTCGGGACCGCTGGTCCACGCGCCGGAAGCACCGGAATGGGAACCGATGAAGTACGGTTCGGAAGGCATGATTTCCGAGGGGCCTTCCTCGGGGAAGACATCCTTGGCCGCCCACAGGACCGCCTGGCTGATGGTCATATCGAGGAAATCCTCCCAGGCCTCGGCCTCCAGTTTCTTGAGTTCTTTTTTGTAGGCCTTTTCGTCCGGGGCCTGTTCGGCCAGTTTGGCGATGGCCTTGTCCGTGTGAATAAAAATGGGACCGTCGCCCTTGTGATACATCTCGATCATCATCAGGTGGTTGCGCAGACAGGTGGGAATGGGTTTGACCTCGCCGTAGGGCGGCCAGTTGTGCAACTCACCGCCTTCGGCCAGCCCTTCGGCCATGTAATTATATCCGGTTGCCGACGTGGCAGCGGCCTTGAACAGAAGGAACCACGCCCCGACCGGACCGTAGCCGTCCTTGAAACGCCCCGGAATGAAAACCACTTCCTGGGATGTCATCTCGGCACCGGCCGTGGTGGTCAGGTAGGAACTCGATCCGGCGTTCCAGGGTGGATACCAGGCCCTTCCCAATCCTTCTCCGGTAGATCGCGGTCTGAAAACGTGAACGGCGCCGCCGGCGCTGACGATGCAGGCCTTGAACTTGAACACGTAAATTTCAGGGTCCCGTACGCTGAAGCCGATGGCTCCCGCTACTTTGTTTTTGTCGTTTTTATCCAGCAGCAGGCGGACGACGAACACCCGCTCGATAATGTTGTCCATGCCGACGGCGTTCTTGCCGGCTTCGGCAACGATGGCCTTGTAGCTTTCCCCGTTGATCATCAGCTGCCAGCGGCCTTCGTGGACGTAGTTGCCGTCCGGGTCCGTCCAGATGGGCAATCCGTAGCCCTCGAACATGTGCACCGATCCGTTTACATGCCGGGAGATGTCCATCACCAGGTCGTCCCGGCAAAGGCCCATGAGGTCCTGGCGGACGTAGCTGAGATAATCGACCGGGCTGTTTTCGCCCTGATATTGGTTGATGGCCGAAAGCCCCATGCCCACGGCACCGCTGCGCTCCATAGCCGCTTTGTCCACCACGGTAATCTTGACGCCGTTTTCCTTGGCCCAGTGGGCGCCTTCCACGCAGGCGCCGGATCCCGCCATCCCGGGGCCGATGATCAAAAGATCGGTTGTTACCTCGACAGTTTTAAATTCCTCCATCTTGATCCCTCCCCTAATCTCCCAGAGTCCAAAGTTGATTGGCTTTCAGCGAGGCCGGTTCCGTGAACAGGAGCTGGTCATCCAATTTGCCCGGTCCGATTCCGAAGCCACCATCCGGTTTGGCCTCTCCTTCGGGCGTGGTCCGGATGGGGAATTTGAATCGTTTGATCGTTCCTCCCCTGAACTTGACCGTCCACATGATGTCTTCTGACCCGCGCATGGGTACAACGCTGGCGCCCAAAGGGGTAAAGTCAGCGTAGCCCCGGACTTCGATGGCCTGGGTGGGACATATCTTGACACAGTTGTAGCACTCCCAGCACATATCCGGTTCGGCGTTATACGCTTTCATCCGGTCCACATCCAAAACCATGAGATCGTTGGGGCAGATGTACATGCATGCAGTTTTGTCCCCGCCCTTGCAGCCGTCGCACTTTTCATCGATGACAAAACTCGGCATTTTTCCCTCCTTTGCAGTTAGTGATTGATGCCCGTTGCCGTTTTAAAGCCAAATAAATGTGTTGAATCACCTCCTTGAATCAATGGGGTTGGCCGGCACGTACCTAAATTCTACGCGAGGGGACCGGCGATAACCCAGTGTTGAGCAAAAGAGCTGCCAAGACGTAAACAGGTATCGGAAAACATTGTAACAATACGTAAATAAAGGTTTTTTTGTTTAGTGGGTGGAGATTCGAGTGTGTGAGGATGGTGTCCGAAGAGTACAAATTGAGGATTTTTAAGGGGAAGGAGGCTTCATTTTGAATCCTTTTCGGCGGATCGACATAATGAAGGGCGGATCGACAGTCTCGGCCCATCCAGCCCGCAATGTGGTGAACCCGCTGGAAACGTTCATGTTTTTGACAAAATGATTGCCAGGGCCACCAGCATACCGGCAGCTAAGGCGAGAAAGCTGTACTTTTTATTCTCTGCCTCGGCCTGGGGCAAAAGGTGCGTGGCGCCGACGTAGACCAGTGCGCCGGCGGAGAGCGCCAACAGTGCGCCGAGAAACGATTGGTCGATTTTGCTGATATTGGGATACGACGCCAGCATGCCGAGGGGCGTTGTCAGGGCTGCCGCCAGAAAAGCGAGCAAGAGCGACATCTTTTCACTGAACCCCCCGCGCACAAGTAGGAGATAGGTGATGATGCCTTCTGGAAATTCGTGCAACACCATGCCCGTGGTTGCCAGTACTCCGGTGAAGATGCTGACCGTGAATGTGATGGAATAGATGGCTCCGTCGATAAAGGAATGGAAGCCGATGCCTAGCATGGGCACCAGGCCGAGTGCGTATTGTTCATCGCCGGTTTTGTCACACACGAATGCGTTGACGAAGCGGTTGAACAGATGCAGGAGAATATATCCGGCAAACAGATAGGCCGGAGCTTTCGGATTCATCGAAAAGGCTTTCGGGATGATGTGGAGAAATGAGACCGAGATCAGGACTCCCGCGGCAAAACATATGAAATAGGAGATGTTATCCCGTCCCCATCGCTCGAAACGCCGGATCACAAAAATCCCTATGGTGGTGACCAGCGCCGCCAGGGAACTGGCCACCAATGCTGTCCAGAACGAATTTTCCATACATTTTCCAGCATATTCCCTATGGTTGGATGGAGCGTATCAACGAAGATGGATCACTTGAGCTTGTGAGGATTGATCGACAGCACGGGAACGGGTGCGTTCTTGACGACGGTCTCCGCTACACTCCCGAAGATCACGTGCTCCAGGCCTTTACGGCCATGGGTTCCCATGATCACAAGGTCGATTCCCTCGGCCGCGATGACTTTCAGAATCTCTTGAGCGGCATCTCCGGAAACAACGATGATCTTAAAATCGCGACAGCGTTGCAACTGCTCCTCGCAAAGGGTTTGCAGGGCGCTTTTGGCAGCCTCGATGGCTTCTTTTTGAAAGTTGTCCATCGAGGGATGCGGTACATAGAGTTTGCCCCATTTGTTGAGATCCTGCACCACATGCAGCAGATAGACGCTGCTGTTGTATTTCTTGGAAAGCGAAAATACATAGGGCAGGAGCTTTGAAGCGTTTTCCGTTAAATCGATCGGAAACAGAATTTTCTTGATGTCTATCGTGGGTTCAACCCTCTCGTTTTCTTTTTCCATCGGTCTCCTCCTTTCTTTTATTCGTTGAATCCAATTTTTTCCCATCCCCTCGGGCGGCTTGCCGAGAAAGCGTATTCGGCGCTATTCCACCACCCATACCGTGCAATCGCGCGCGTGATTGACGATTTTGCTGGAAACGCTGCCGAAGAGAAAGGCTTCGCTGCGGGACAGCCCCTGCCTGCCGACCACAATGGTATGATATTGCGTCTGTTGAAGTTCGAACAGGATACACTCCGCAAGGGAAGGGCAGTGGCGGAGCATGGACCGGACCGATACGGCTGCCGGTGCAAAGCCATTGTCGATCAGAATCTTGCGATAGTCGTCGAGCATGGCATCGACTTTCAGCTGGTAGTCGTCGAGCCATTTGTCTCTTTCCGAGAGGTTGGGAAAGTAATCTTCTTCAGGCTGGCGAATGATGTGCAGGATCAGGACCTTGAATCCTTTGATCCCCCCAAGAAGTTTGCCCACATAAATTACCGCTCGTCGGGCGTTTTCCGACTCGTCCACCGCAATCAGGATATTTTTGTTGAACCGTTTTTTACCGAATGGCATGGGTCGCTCCTTGATCGCATGTTGTTTTAACACCATGACGCATCAGGTCCCCGCCTCAGCGGCATCTCGGTTGTTTACCACTTCCCTGACGCGAATGGCGCAGGTTGGCATAAAAAATATACAGCAAAATCAGCGCCAACTTTTTCTATGAAACCACCGGTTGCGAAGTAAAAATAAAAATTGGACTTCCCGCCGATGAGGCGAATCTTGAGAAAAATGTTGGGAACGGACCCGGTATGATGCCGTAAAACGATTATCGGCGGTGTATTTAAATCTCTATCACCCTGCCGGCTCCGGCGGCCAGCGTTTTTTCCGGATAGCGGTGTTTGATTTCGTCGATGTGTTGGGTGCAATGGGCCGGGCAAACGGTTTTCAGCGGATCGAGCAGAGAAAAGTCGTTGAATCCGTGCAGGCCGCCGATCAGGGTCGTGACCGTGCCGAACCGGGATGCGGCTTTGAGGATGGTGCCGACACCGGGATGCGAACAGCCGGCGACGACCACGGCATGATCGTGCTGGCGGATGACCAGGGATTGCTCGATCCCTGCGAGTTGTCCGGTTGAATAGCCGTTTTCGAACAATTCCACGAGGCGGTTTACGGAAACGATGTGCGCGGCATTATCGGGGGGCGGGCAGGCAGGGGGCAGGAAAACCGTCGTGGCGTGGATCCGCAACAGGTCGTCCAGGCCGCCGGTATGGTCCCAGTGGCTGTGGGAAATGAAGACCGCGTCGATGACGGCCGGGTCGATGTTGAGTTTTTCCATGTTGCCGAGGAGGATCGTCCCTTTGGCGCCGGTGTCGAACAGAAGGGTATGCCCTTCGGTTTCCACCAGACAGGCAAATCCCCAGTCGGCCGCCAGGTTCGGCATACTGACCTCATTGTCATAAACAATGGTAATTTTCATCGCTATCTTGTCCTGGCCATGTCAGGTAGACCACCTGGGGGTACCGGGGTGGCGTTCTGCCGAGAGGCAGATTCCGTCAGGCCGGTACCCCGGATCGGGTATTATTCGGAGCCTTCCTTTTCCAGCTCGGCAATTTTCTGCTGGATGGCTTCCAGAGAGTTTTTCATGGCCTCGGCGTTGGACCGGAGCATTTCGATTTCATCGGTTTTGCTTGCCGGGTAGCCATATCCGGTTGCAGGCGGGGTCTCGTATCCGCCAAAGGCCGGGCCATAGCCTCGACCCATCCTCCGGCCGAATCCGCGTCTGAATCCCATTCCCCGGCCGTAGCCGTAGCCATAACCCCTGCCACCATATGCGGGCAGGTTGCCGGCGCCTGCCGGCCGTCCACACATTCCTCTGCCCCAGCCGGTCATGGGACCGGCGCCCATGGGGCCACTTCCGTTAAATCCTGGCATGGTGATGTCCTCCTAAATTTAAGTGTCAACGGTTTTGACCGCGTCCACGGCCCATTCCTCCCTGGCCCTGCCCGCGACCACCGCCCCGGCCTTGCCCCTGACCGCTTCCGCGGCCGCCGCGGCGGCCACCTTTTTCCTGGGGGCAGGGCGGTTGTTGGCCCTGTCCGCAGGGGCCTTGGCCTCTGCCTGTCTGTCGGCCCTGTCCGTCCGGGCCGGTTTTATCTCCTTTGGGCATTTGCGTCACCTCCCTTCCTGTTTGTGTCTCGTCTGCCGGCGTGCCGGCTTCCATTGCATATCCTCCCATGCGCCCCCGTCGCCCGTGACGCCGCCTGCCCCCTCCGCGCATGGCATAATTACCCCCGTTAATCTGGAGGGCCTTGCCCGTGACCAGGGCTTCGCCGACGATGCTCCGGGCGGAAAACAGAATTCTGCCGTAGGTCTGCCGGGAGACTTGCATGAGTTTGGCTGCCGATTCCTGGTCCAGATGTTCGAAATCGCTCAACCGGATCGCCTCCAGCTCTTCCACGGAGAGCATCACCTCTCCGGTGATCGGTATGCCCTGGGGAACGAAGGCGGCGATGGTCGGATAAGCGGATACGAATCTGGGTTTCTTAGGTCTCGGCATAGTTAGTGGCTTTCCACTTTCTGGATGAACACTCATTATGGTCGTTTGACTAAAACAATAAGATTGCATAATTGGAAAGTCAACACAAATATTGATCAAATGACTAAAATGTTTTGTTTGGCAAGCAACAGGCAACCGCGCAGAAGTTTCCCCGTGATTACCTGTCGAAGCGGCGGCGTGAAGGGTCAGGAGGTTGCACGGATCGCTCACACCGTTGATCCGAAAAAACTCAGGGGATTTTCTTTTTACAGCGTTTTTGCATATGTCGGCATAATGCCGCCGACGAGGGGCTCATAGATGCGATATTCGGTGGTCTCGCCGGTGATGGCATCGATCTCTTTCTGTATGGCCGTGCGCGTCTCGCTGTGAAGCCAGGTGTGCCAATCCTCGACGGACCGCCAGGTGCTGCGCACCAGGTATTCCTCTTCACCGGCGGGGTCGATGCATTTGAGGGTTTCTCCTGAAATGTAGCCTGGCTCGGCCAGGGCGAGGGACCGCAAGCGAACGACCAGCGGAGCCAGCGCCGCTTCCTTCTCTTTGACAAACCGTCTTCTGATCAACACTTCGATGGCCATGGCTCTTGCTCCTTTCCCCGATGGGTCAATCGGTCCTGAAGAAAACGCCAATGTTCCATTTACTGATCTTTTAGCGGGTCTGCATCGCATCTTTCTCGGGCGAAGTCTTTTTTCGGCTGTCGCAATTTCCCCTACTTGTTTAATTGTGCAGCTTGTCCGCCTGCTCCGCAAGCAAAATTTTAAATCGATCCAGGCTGACCGGATAAGGGATGATGGGGATGCCCATCCAGTCCGAGTATTCCAAAAAATCTTCCGGATGCTCGGCCATGTAAGTATCCATGTAGCCGATGCCGTCCAGGACCACGGCGCCGCCGCTATGGCGGGGAAAATTTTCGTTGGCCAGGCCCTTGTCCCAGCCCTTGAACACCTTGTGGCGAAACTTGATCCAGCCGGGCGTCATCCACCAGACTTTTTCGCCGCCGGCGACGTCGGCGGCAATGCCTTCCCGCTCGGCCTCGCTGGCGATCATGTCCATGCAGTGGGTGGCATCGATCCGGGCTACATTTTCCCCCTGCTCCGCGATGATCTGCTGCATGGTGCGGGTGGGCTCGTCGGCGTTGACGTAGCAGAACTTGCCGCCGTAAACGACCAGCACCTTGCCGGCCTTTTCTTTTGCCCGGGCGATCCGGTCGAGCAGTTGGTTCTCCAGTTCATGAATGTCCTCGTGAAGTCCGGGGGTCGTGAAAAACAGGTGTTCCGTGTCGAGGAAGCCCTCGGCCCGAAGATGGTTCAGTTCCAGGGACAAGGTGCCACAGGAAACGATGGCGATATCGGAAAATGAGGTCTGAGCCATGAAATTCTCCTTTTAATATTTTGCAGCCAGGGCGTACCCGGCATGGACGGCCGAATAAATGTCCATCACGTTCTCGGCATCGCCGATGACTTCGACGGCGGATACGGTTTGTGCGATGCTCGGATCGGGGGCGGGCGCGGAAAGCATGCCCGAGGCCAGGATGACCGTGTCGAACGGCGCCAGTTCTATCGTTTCCCCGTCTTTTTCCACCGTTGCCTTGCCGGTTTCCAAACGTTTAACCGTCGTGTGGGGCATCAGGGTGACATTGCTCATCTGGTCGATATGCATGAGGGACAGCTTTTTGGTGATCATTTCCATCATGCTGCCGATGGGGTCGGTTCGCTTGGTGGCCGTTACCTCCAGCCCCTGGGCGCCGAGTTTTTCCGCGATTTCCAGCCCGGTCCGGCCGGCACCGATCACCAGAACCCGCGTCCCTTTGACCGGTTTGGCCGCCCCGAAGTATTCCAGGGATGTCATGGTGTACTGGCTGTCGAGCCCTTCGATATCGGGAATCCGCTGCCGGGCGCCGGTGGCCCAGACGAGCAGATCCGGTTTGGTTTCGGCGACCATGTCCGCATCCACGGTCCTTTCGGTCAACACCGTTTCGGCGCCGGTTTTTACCTGCGCGGCCAGATTTTCCAGGCCGTCCTTCATTTTTTCTTTGCCCGGCGCCTGCCATGCCAGGTTGAATTGACCGCCCAACCGATCACCTTTTTCCGCGAGTGTGACCCGATGGCCGCGTTTGGAAAGGTAGACGGCGGCGCTCATACCGGCGGGTCCGCCGCCGGCCACCAGGACGGTCAACGGACGATCCGTTTTTTCCAGCACCGGTTCGCCGATTTCCGGATTCAGGTTGCATCCGATGGGCTGGCCGTTCTTCACCCGGTGCAGGCAGCCCTGGAGGCAGTATCCGCAGCTTTGCACCCCTTCGAGGTTCCCTGCTTTCCATTTTTGGATCAGGGCGGGATCGGCGATCAGGGGGCGGCCCAGCGCCACCAGGTCGGCGAGGTTGTCATCGAGCACTTTGGCGACCCGATCCGGGCGGCCCATGCGGCCGGCCACGATCAGCGGCAGATCGGTTTGGAAGCGGACCCAGGCCAATGCGTCCATCTGGGGCTTTTCCGGCAGTCGGCCATGGTGGAAATACCATGGCGGGCTGGCGCATGACGAGCCCATGCCTACGTGTACGGCATGAATTCCGGATTCCTTGGCCGCTTTTACCAATGGCGCCAGATCCTCCGGTGCAATGCCGAGTTCCGGCGACATTTCGTTGCCCGATACCCGCAGAATGCGCGTGAGATCGGGAGCACCGGCCTTGACTGCCGCCAGCACCTCACTTGCGAACAGCAGCCGATCCTGGCCGTAGCGGTCCGTTCTCCGGTTGATTTTTCCGTTGAGAAACTGGGACACCAGGTAGCCATGCCCTCCTTGGATTTCAATGGCATCGAAGCCGGCCTGCACGGCCTTCTGGGCGGCGGCCCTGTAACCATCCACAATCGCGCCGATTTCCGCTTCGGTCAACACTTCGGCGGTAACCCCGATGGTCGGGCAGGTCATCTCGGATGGCGCTTTAGGGTTCTGGCCGGACGCTTTGGGTTTGGCCGCGGCGCCGCCATGGTTGAGATGCAGGCATGCCAGCCGGTTTTGGGCGTGAATCACGTCGGCGATTTTCTTCAGCTCGGCGGTACTTTCGGACAAGTGAACGCACAACTGTTTGGGGTGTTCTTTGCCCTCTGCCGTGACCGCTACGGGCTCGATGATCACAAGCCCCGGCCCCTGATCGGCAATTTGCCGGTAAAAGGTCAGATGTCGATCGGTTACGTTGCCGTTGGGGGTGCCGTTGGCGGTTTTGATGGGTGGAAAGACGAACCGGTTGGCCAGGGTCAGGTTTCCCAGGGTCATGGGTTCAAACAGTCGTTGCATGGGCGCTCTCCTTGGATGATAGGGTTTTCGTCGAAAAGGCCGGATAATCGGCGGATCAGGCGCCGCGAAATCGTCGCTCTTCTGAGTATTAACTCAATTTTTATGCCAATCGCAGCGCTTGGGTTCGGGGTGGGTTCTCTGTTTTGCCGGGTTGGGCAATAAAGCCGATGAGAATGCCCGTCGTTGTGATTCGGCGGGCCATAATGCGTCTGGCCGGGGAAAAAATGAAAATCAATTGGTGGCCGAGATCCTAAAGAAAATCCGGGAAAGGAGCACAGGTGGCGTTATGTTAACACATTTGAAAATGAGGTAACGTTACTGTAACGCTTTGTGGGGAGCGGAAAAATCGCATCGAAACCGGGAATCGACCATGGTTCGGCTGAAGCGGTTGGGCGTCTGCCCTGAGCAGCGCTCGGCCCAACGCAAATAGAGGCCTTTCGGCATGCAGCCGAAAGGCCTCTATTTGCGTTGTTGCAGCCACATTTGTTGCGGTTCAATTAACAATAAAAGGTGCCGGTGTGGATTCGCCGGCCAGGGCTTTTTGAATGGTGTCCTCGAGAACGGATTGGGAAACCATACCGGTCACGGAATGGATCGGCTGGCCCTCCTGAAAAATCATCAGGGTGGGAATGGATTGGATGCCGTAACGCTGGGCAACGGAGGCATGATCGTCCACGTTGCATTTTGCAAATTTCATTTGATTTCCATAGGTTTCCGCCAGGCTGGCAAATGCCGGTGCCATGGCTTTGCAGGGACCGCACCACGGTGCCCAAAAATCGACGATGACGGGTTGGGACTGCTCCAGGACTTGTTGGTCGAAAGCGTCTTTCTGGATCTCGGCAACGGATTCGGACATGGGGTTTTCCTCCTTGTAGTGGATGTTTCAGGCTGTATTTGATT
Source organism: Desulfosarcina widdelii (assembly GCF_009688965.1). Classification (GTDB taxonomy): domain Bacteria; phylum Desulfobacterota; class Desulfobacteria; order Desulfobacterales; family Desulfosarcinaceae; genus Desulfosarcina; species Desulfosarcina widdelii. Next base: position 4,579,104 of record NZ_AP021875.1, read on the forward strand.
TTCTTTTGCCGTTCTTACAACTCCTGTGCCAATAAGAAGGGCCCCGGCACGATGGGTATGGCTGCTTTCGTGCCGGGGCCCTGAGGAGGTGAGAGTAAGGCTGAGTGAATCAAATGGAGGTACTGATTGGCTTACTCTGACAAACGAGCAACGCAAATCCAGTGCCAACGGTTCGATTTCTTTACGACCCCAATTCGATGCCGTATTTCTTAATTTGCTTCCAGACACTGGTGCGGGAGATGCCCAGCAGGCGGGCGGCCTGGGAACGATTGCCGTTGGCACGGGTCAACGCATCGATCAGCCGGTTGCGCTTCACATCGTCGAGATTGGTTTCCAATGCACAGGAAACCTCGCCGCCTTTGGGGATCGCATTGCTGATTTGCGGCGGCAGGTGATCGGGACCGATCATGCCCTTGGGGCAACTGACAAAGGCATACTCGAAGGCGCTTTTCAATTCGCGGGCGTTTCCGGGCCAGGGATAGGCGATGAGGCGGTCCATGGCCGTTTTGGAGATCCCGTCCAGGGTTTTGTCGCTTTTCAGCAGGATGCGGTTGAAAAAGGAGCGTGCCAGAAGGGGGATGTCCTCGACGCGCTCGCGCAGCGGCGGGATGTGAACGGGGATGACATTGATGCGGTAATAGAAGTCTTCACGGAACGATCCGCCTGCAATGAGTTCCGGCAGGTTGCGGTTGGTGGCGGAGATGATGCGCACGTTTACGGAGATGGGACGGCTGTCGCCCACCCGTTCCACCACCTTTTCTTCGATTACCCGCAGCAGTTTGACCTGGGTGGAGAGGGGCAGGTCGCCGATTTCGTCCAAAAAGATGTCGCCGCCATTGGCCGCTTCAAACCGTCCTTCCCGGTTCCTGTGGGCGCCGGTGTAGGCGCCTTTCACATGGCCGAACAATTCGCTCTCCAATAAGGATTCGTTGAGGGCGGCACAGTTGACTTTCACATAGGGTTGACCGCTCCGGCCACCCGCTTCGTGGATGGCGCGGGCGACCATTTCCTTTCCCGTGCCGCTTTCGCCGTATACGATGACCGGAGCATCGGACCGCGCGGCGTTGGCAATCAACTCGAACACCCGCTGCATGGAAGCGCTGGCGCCGATCATGCCGTAAAATCGATCCTCGGCGTCCAGTTCCCGTTTGAAGCTTTCGATTTGGGTTTCCTTGGCAACCAGATCGGTGATGTCGGTCATGGTTTCCACGGCCCCGGTGACCGTGCCGGAGTCGTCTCTGAGGACCGATGCGTTTTTCAGGATATGCACCTGTCGGCCGTCTTTGCGGGTTATGCTGCAGCGCTGCTTTTTCAGATGCCCCCGTTTGAACATCAGGCACCAGTGGCATCCATCCTTCTGCCGGGCAAACTCGCAGGAGGTGCAGTTGAGCGTCGAGCAGCGGTTGCCCACGATTTCGTTTCTCCGATATCCGGTAATCTCCTCAAAGGCGCGATTGACGGAGATGACGACCCCCTCCGGACTGACCACCATGACCCCGTCCTGAATGGTGTCCACCACGGATTTCCAGTAGTAGTTCAAGTCTACATCGCTCATGGATTGGCCCCCTGTTTACTAAGTGAACAAAGTATGTGTTCATCAAGTTAACACATGAACAGTCGGTTGCCAACCCTCTATGCGCTGAACGACGTTTTTTGTCGACGCGTTTCGACGCACTATAAAATATAACTATCTGGAATCATATTGTAATAAATTTTACGAAAGATGGGTTCGATGAACTTGGCATCGCCATTGCTCAAGGAGTGACATGTCGTCCCCCGGCAGCGCGTCACTTACCGAAAAGACGGACAGTGTGATGATAAGGTTCGATCTCCGTGAAAAACTGATTCCTTTCTCGTTGCTGCAGATTTCCAACAACTTCCGGGAAATGCAGCCCGGCGACGAAATGGAGATTCTGGCCGGCGATTGTCCCATTCAGGCTGCGATTTTCAAGGACGTGATGCGGATCCTGCCAAAAAGCGACTACGAACTGCTCTCTCAGAACGATTTTACGGGAGACGAGCCGGTGAAACGGCTAAGGCTGAAAAAGAAAGAACCAAAGGCAAACATCTAAACAAAGGAGAGTCATCATGTCAGCAGCCGAATTGAATTCCATGGAAGCGGCAAGCACGGTAGACGCCAGAGGCAGCGCCTGTCCGGGACCCCTGCTGGAGGCAAAAAAAGGGATCGGCAAGGTCAAGGTCGGCGAAGTCCTCGAAATCTATTCCAACGATGCCGGCACCCGCACGGATATCCCGGCCTGGGCCAAAAAAGTGGGCCATGAGTACCTGGGCGTGGTCGAGGCCGACGGCTACGACAAGCACTTCATCTGCCGGAAGAAATAGCGGGGCCGCGATGACACCCAAGGCCCAGAACCCAGGCAAAATCCTGATCCTGGCCACCGAGAGCTGCGCCTATCCGGGCGCCAACTCGGTGGGCCAGGCCCACGCCAGTTATCCGGCCAACACCTATATTCTCCGGGTCCGCGCCCCGGTGCTGTTTCCCGAACAGTTCTACATGGATTGTTTCAAAAAGGGTATCAGCGGCATCCTCATCATGTCCTGCGGTGAAGAGTGTCCCTACGAGGGGGCCTATCACGCCCTGGCCAAGCGGCTCGACCGGGTCTACCAGCTCATGAAGACCGCGGATATCGACATCCGCCGCTTGCGGCTGACGGCGATCTGTACGGTCTGTAACCGGTCGTTTTTAAAGGAAGTCAACGACATGAACGCCCTGGTGCAGGAACTGGGTCCGCCCACATTTGAATCGGCAGTTTAGAAAGGAAAGTCCCATGCTGGAATCCGACACTGTCAAGCGTTTCGATGCACTGGTCGTGGGCGGCGGCATCGCCGGTCTCCAAACCGCCCTGGACCTGGCCGACCAGGGATTCACCGTGGCCGTTGTCGAAAAAGACGCTTCCATCGGCGGCAAAATGATTCGCCTGTCCAAGGTGTTTCCCACCCTGGACTGCGCCAGCTGCATCACGACCCCCAAAATGGCGGCAGCAGCGCATCATGCGAACATCACCCTGCTGACCTACTGCGACCTGAAATCGCTGGACCGCAATGGTACCGGTTTCCAGGCGACCGTCGTTCAGCAGCCCCGGTATGTGGATGCGGACAAGTGCATCGGATGCCGCCAGTGCGAATACAACTGCCCGGTGCTGGTTTCCGATCCGGAACAGGGCGGTTTTTGCGGGACCAAGGCCGTCGCCATTCCCTTTTCCAACGCCATTCCCCAGATCGCCGTGCTCGATCCCGACCAGTGTATGCTGTGCGGCAAATGTGCATCGGTCTGTCCCACCGAGGCCATCGACTACTTCCAGAAGCCGACGACCTTCACCATCGAGGCGAACACGGCCGTGCTCACCACCGGGTTCGAACTGACGCCGGTGACCGACAAGCCCCAATACGGCCGGGGTGCGATTCCCAACGTCATCGATTCCCTGCAGATGGAGCGTCTTCTCGCCCCTCACGGCCCGTACAACCGGGTGCTGCGACCGTCCGACGGCATGGAACCGGACAACATCGCCTACGTGCAATGTGCCGGTTCACGGGACAAAAGCATGGGGGTGCCTTACTGCTCGCGGGTCTGCTGCATGTACGCCATCAAACAGGCCATGCTGCTTTCCGGAGCCCTGCCCCTGGCCGACATCACCATTTATTACATGGACATCCGGGCCTTTGGCAAAGGATACGAGCAGTTCTACCAGAATGCCCAGGCCATGGGGATCAATTTCGTCAAAGCCAAGGTGGCCTATATCGAACCCGGCGAGAACGGCAATGCGATCCTGCACTACGAAGACCAGGTCGGCGGCGGGATAACGACGGCCGAGCACGACCTGACGGTGCTCTCCATGGGGATGGTTCCATCGTGGAATCCGGCCGGCATCTGCCCGGTAGCAAGGGGTGATGACCGTTTCATCCACACCATTCGGCCCAAGCTTGCCCCCACGCTGACCGACATGGAGGGCGTCTTCACCGCCGGTGCCGGCGCCGGCCCCAAGGATATCGTGGACACCATCACCGAAGCGGGCAGCGCCGCCACGGAAGCGGCCAATTATCTCAGCGCGCGGTCCAGAATCAACGCCGCCTGACCGGTATCGGTCTGCGGCAACGCAACAACCCATTGGGAGGCACCCAGATGACGGACGAAAAACAACCCTGTGCCGCGGATGCGGGAAAAAAGGTCGGCATCTACATCTGCTATTGTGGAGGCAACATTTCCGACCACGTCGATGTGGAAGCGGTTCGCGACCAGGTGGAAAACCTTCCCAACGTCACCGTGGCCCGCACCAATATGTTCATGTGCTCGGATCCGGGCCAGGATCTGATCATGGAGGACCTGAAAAGCGGGAAGGTGGACCGGGTGGTGGTCGCCTCCTGTGCACCCAGCCTTCACGAAGCCACCTTCCGCAGCGCCATCGAACGCGCCGGTGTCAATCCGTTTATCTACGAACACGCCAACATCCGCGAACAGGTAAGCTGGGTCCACCATGGGGATGCGGCCACGGAGAAGGCCACCCGACTGGTGTCCGCAGCCGCCGCGAAGGCGGAGCAGCTCAAACCTCTGGAACCGATCCGTGTGGATGCCACCCGGCACGCCACGGTCATCGGCGGCGGCATTGCCGGTCTGCGTGCGGCCAAGGATATTGCCGATCGGGGGTTTGCGGTGAGCCTCATCGAACGATCCCCGTTTCTCGGCGGCCAGGTCTCCCGGCTGGACCGTATCGCCCCTACCGGCGAAAAGGCCACCGACCTGATCGACACGCTGGCCGGCGAGGTTGTTTCCCATCCGGCCATCACGGTGCTCACCTGCGCACAGGTGGAGGGCTTCGGAGGCTACATCGGCAATTTTACGCTTTCGGTGCGACAGGAGCCGCCGGAGGATCCCGAAACCGTCGAGCACCTGAAGCAAATCCAGGTACAAAAGCCGGAACCGGGACGCGCGATTCCTTTTGCCGGCCTGCTGCCGGCACCGCCGCCGACCGAATCCACGACGGTCACCGTGGAAACCGGGGTGGTGGTCCTGGCTACTGGATTCAAATCCTACGTCCCGCGGCAGGGGGAATACGGATATGGGGAGACGCCATATGTGATCACCCTGCCCCAGTTGATCGAGAAGATGGCCGGCCTGACGGCGAAAGGAAGCCGCCTTGAAATCGACGGCCGCGCCATCGGCAGCATGGTCATGATCCATTGCGTCGGCAGCCGCCAGATTCCGGGAATCCACCCGGAGGACGAATCCGGCCACCTGAACGAATACTGCTCAAGGACCTGCTGCACGGCCACCCTGGCCGCGGCCAACCGGATTCGCGAGACCTGTCCCGAAACCCGGGTCTATGACATGTACCGGGATATCCGCACCTACGGGCGCGGCCAGGAATCGGTGTATGAAGAGGCCTCGCGCAACGGAGTCGTTTTCGCCCGTTTCGAGGCGGACAATGCGCCCGAAGTTGCCAGAAACGAGGGGGATAGCGGCCATCCGCTGCAAGTCACCGTCACCGATGGGCTGACCTTCGACGAAACCATCGCCGTGCCGGCGGACCTGGTCGTACTGGCGACCGGCATGGAGCCCAACGACGTATCGGATCTGGTCGAGATGATGAAGCTGCCGGTGGGCGCCGACCGTTTTCTGCTGGAGGTTCACCCCAAGCTGCGCCCGGTGGAACTGCCCGTGGGCGGCGTTCTGCTGGCCGGCACCTGTCAGGCGCCTTTCGACATCGGCGAATCCGTCAGCGCGGCCGGTGCTGCGGCGGCCAAGGCGGCGGCCCTGCTGGCCCGCGGCCATGTCGAACTGGATCCCTTCGTGGCGGAAGTCGATCTTTCCCGCTGCACCGGCCGCGGCGCCTGTGTCGAGGCCTGTCTCAACGCCGGCGCCCTGACCCTGGTGGATGTCGAGGAGAACGGCGAAACGGTGCAGCGGGCCCGGGTGACGCCGGCGCTCTGCCTGGGATGCGGCGCCTGCGCGGCCGTGTGCCCGGAAAACGCCATCAATGTCAACGGCATGACCCTGAAACAATATGAAGCCATGGTCGACAGGATCGTTTCCGAAACGGAAGCGGCCTGAGGAATCGCCCTGCTCAACGAAATTAACCGGGAGAATTGGCATGCAATCCGAACCCGATAAAAAAATAGCCCTGAAACAGCTTCGCCAGGAGCGCCGGCAATCGATCAAGAAAGCAACGGCGGCCATGAAAGCGCAGCGAAAAACGATCAAAGCCATCGAAGCGAGCCTGTCCAACGGCGCGGCGACCGTTCCCGAGATCGCCGTACGAGCCGGCATCCCCACCGACGAGGCGCTCTGGTTCATCGCCACGATGAAAAAATACGGCCAGGTCGTCGAGGAGGGCAAGGATGGCGGCTATTACCGCTATACCTCCATCCACGCGGAAGCCGAAGACAAGAAAACAGGAGACCGCCCATGATCACCCTCAGTCCGGATTTTGCCCAGGAGATGCAGAAATATGGCGAAGACACGGCTCTGGCCTGTTTCAACTGCGGCACCTGCGCCGCCATCTGCCCGCTGCTCCACGAGCACTTCCCGCGCAAGATGATCCGCTACATCCAGATCGGCGCCCGGGATCGGATCATGGAGCATGCCGACGAACTCTGGAAATGCCTCCACTGCGGCCTGTGCACCCAGACCTGCCCGCGGGAGGCCAACCCCGGGGAGATCATCCTCTCCCTGAAACGAATGGTGGTCGATCACTGGAGGGAGTCCTGACATGTACCGTCCTAAAGACATTATCGAAACCATCGCCGCGAACCTCAGGCAGACCCGCAACCCTTTCGGCATTCCCAACGCCCTGGTCAACCGCTGGTGGGTCGACAGCGATCTGCCGTACACGGGAGACACCCTTTTGTTCACCGGCATGATGTATCAGTTCATCCCTTACATCGAAGCCTCCACCCGGGTTCTGGAACAATACGAAGACACGCCCTGGGCCGACTATCTGCAGTATGCCCGCTACGTTCCCGGCATCGTTTCGGGCTTGGGCCTGGCCCTGGTGACACCGGGCAGGGAAAAGCGCAAGTTCAACCGGATCCTGCACGACATCGTGCGCATCCTCAAGGCCTCGAAGGTGGACTTTTTCTATCACCCCCAACTGGACCAGTACAGCGGGGTGCTGCCCTACGATCTCGGGGATCAGAAAACGTTTGTGCGCCACGCCCGCTGGGTGGCCAAACGCCTGCAGTCCGCAGGCATCAAACGGTTGATCACGGTGGATCCCCACACCACCTACGCCCTGAAAGAACTCTACCCCAAATATACCGGCATCCGGTTCGAGGTATCTCCCTACTTCGAGAAGATCGACCTGCCCGAGGCCGATAGCACCCGGACCGTCACCCTCCACGATCCTTGTTTTTACGGCCGCTACCTGGGGCTGTCCGACGTTCCGGAAGAAAAACTGGCCCGGCTCGGGGTCACCTGTCGACCCGTTCCCCAATCCGGTTCTTTTACCCATTGCTGCGGCGGCCCGGCCGAATCGATTTCACCAAAACTGGCCGGCGAAATCGGCGGCCGGCGAATGGCGCAGCTTGAAACCACCGGCGCTCCACTGGTCGCCATGTGCCCGATCTGTCTGGGCAACCTGCGCAAAACCGGTGCCGAGGTGGCCGACCTCTCGTCGGTGATCGCAGATGCCATGGCCTGATATCTGACTTTTTAGAACAATCCCATTTTCAGAAAGGAAACCCAAACCATGTCGGAAAAAGAAGAAAAAATACTCTATGTCAGCACCCACGGTGATGAAAATTTGGACAAGGCCACTGTCCCCTTCGTTCTGGCCAATGCCGCCCTGGCCATGGATACCCAGGCCACTGTCGTTCTCCAGACCAACGCCGTGGTATTCGCCAAAAAAGGCTTTGCCGACACCGTGCCGGCCAGCGGCGGTTTTCCCCCCATGAAGAAATTGCTCGCGGATTTCATCGAGCAGGGCGGCACCATCTGGGTTTGCGGTCCCTGCATCAAGGCGCGGGGCATCTCTCCGGATGACCTGATCGAAGAGGCCACGATAATGGCCGGCGCTCAGCTCAACATCGCCGCGATCGAGGCGGATGCGGTATTTGTCTATTAGACCCTTATTCCAGGAACCCGAACCCTACGAGGCATTCCCATGACTGGCACCCAGCCTACCCGTCCACCGCTGCGGATCACCGACTTGATCTCGCGGCACAATGCGGGGTCGACCGTCGTCTGCAACACCGCGTTCGATATTCTGCCGGTTGACTTCGAACATCGGTCCAACCCGTTCAAGGCGTTTATTTTTCTGTGTCAGTACAGCGGGACCGTCGACGGGGTCGATTATACGTTTCGAAAGTGTTATGCGCGCGGATGCCCGCACAATCTCTGTCCCCATGTCTCCCAGGCGGTGCTGGTCGCCAACCGCTACCTGCAGCGGGACTATCATCGCCTGGAAACAGCCGGCATCCCAATCGAAAAAAAGCTGTTCTCTCTTGAGGAGATGGTGCTCAAGTTCGACCAGCAGCAGGATGCGGACGATCCGGCCATGGCGCTTTATGATTATGTCCAACTGGCCGGAGAAGGCCGGGAGGTTGCCATCCGGCCGACCCTGGAGTTCGTTACTGCGGTGGAGCATTTTGATCGTTTCGAGAACAAGACGGTCTTTCTGATGGCCGATTTTGCCGTTACCTGCCAGGGAAGGACGGTTCACCTCGAACGCTGCCTGGCCTGTTATCCCGTCGACAATGAAGCCGAGGAGCGACAGACCAAAATCGAACTGGCCAACGCCCGCCTCGAGCTGCTGTACCGAGATCTGGAATCGGCGGGCGGGAAGGCGGACAAAGCCTTTTATTAAGCCGTTTGGTACCTGTTCACGGGTTGAAACGCCCAAGCAATTCCAATTTCATCCAAACAAGGAGGGGGCTCTATGCACGCCACCATTCAGAAACCCATCGAAGAGATCGTCAGTTATATCCGGCCCGGGGAGAAAGTGTTCGTTGTCGGATGCAACAACTGCGCCTGGAAGTGTCACTCCGGCGGGGAAGGCGAAACCGAAAAAATGGCCGAGCGGTTGACCCGGCGCGGCGTAGAGGTTGTCGGCTATACGGTGCCCGGTCCCCAGGGCATGTCGCTTTGCAAGCTGGACCATACCCGCAAGGTGCTCCAGGAAGACTACGCCGACCAGATCGCCAACGCCGACAGCTTCCTGGTCCTGGGTTGCGGCCAGGGTGTTCACACCGTCATCGACGCCACCGACGGCGGCATGGTGCATCCGGGCTGCGATACGATTTTCGGCGGCGAAACCGTATCGGCTGAAGACATTGAGGAATACTGTTCCCTGTGCGGCGAGTGCGTCATTGAATTCACCGGCGGCCTGTGCCCCATGACCCTGTGTTCCAAGCAGCTGCTCAACGGACCCTGCGGCGGCGCCGAAAACGGCATGTGCGAGGTGGACAAGGAGCGCCCCTGCGGCTGGGTGATGATCTACGAACGGCTGAAAAAACTGGGTCGGCTGGAACTGCTCGATCCCTACCAGAAGCCCAAGAATCACGCCAAGTGGAGCCGCCCCCGGACGCTGAAGGTCAGCGAAACCGAAGCCACCTTCTGTTCCCAGGCCGGTAAAGTCACCGTCAGCAATCAGGACTGAATAGACGAAACGCAAAGGAGTCGTGTCATGAAACTGACCACCCTGTTCGATAAAGGCGAATTTGTCGTCACCGGTGAAGTGGGTCCCATCAAGGGCGCCGTCAACCGGGACAAATCCATCGATCCCACGTGCACCCAGGAGGCCAAATACCTGCAGGGATGGGTTCATGCGGTCAACGTCACCGACAACCAGAGCGCCGTGATGCGGCTGGGATCTCTGGCTGCCAGCGTGGGACTGAAGCAAAAAGGGATCGAGCCGGTCTACCAGCTCACCTGCCGGGACCGCAACCGCATCGCCCTGCAGAGCGATCTGCTCACCGCCTATTCGCTGGGAATCGACAACGTTTTACTGATTACCGGCGATCATATCCAGTTGGGAGACCACAAAGAGGCCAAGCCGGTGTTCGATCTCGATTCGGTGCAGCTCATCGACATGGCCATGGGCCTGCGCAACGGCCATGACATTACCGGCAATGAAATCGAAAATCCGCCGGACATGGCCTATGGCGCCGTGGTCAATCCCAACTTCGAGCCGCTGGACCTTCAGTTGATGAAAATGAAAAAGAAGGTCGATGCCGGCGCCGAGTTTTTCCAGACCCAGGCGGTGTACGACCGCAAGGTGTTCGAAACCTTCATGAACAAGGCATCCAAACTGAATGTTCCCATCCAGGTGGGGCTGGTGGTGCTAAAATCCCCCCAGATGGGCAAGTTCATGAATAATAACGTATCCGGTATCGAGGTGCCCCAGTCCTGGATCGACGAGATCGGGAGCGTGGAAAAAGAAGACCGCAAAATGAAAGCGGCCGAAATGATGGGCCGCTTCCTCGCGGAGATCAAAGATATGGTCCAGGGCGTTCATCTGATGCCCCTGGGATGGGCCGACATCGTTCCCAAGATTTTGCAGACCGCCCGTATCGCCGTATAGCACCTGACCCACGGCAAAAGGCGATCGCAACATATCGGAATTGTTTTCGTGTGTTACTATTCCTTGATCAACTGCCGGATAAAAGGCAGCAGCCGCTCGCGAATATCCGGCCGGTCAAGGGAAAAGGCCAGGTTGGCCATCTGGAAGCCGGCTTTGTCGCCGCAGTCGAAGCGGGTGCCTTCGTAACGGTAGCCGTAAATGTCCTGGGTCTTGAGCAGCCGGGCCATGGCATCGGTAATCTGGATTTCGCCGCCGGCGCCCACCTCCTTGTTTTCCAGGATTTCGAAGATCTCCGGAGTGAGGATGTAGCGGCCGATGATGGCCAGGTTGGAAGGCGCCTTTTCCGGTGCGGGTTTTTCCACCAGCCCGCGGATCCTGGTGACACCGTCCACCGGTGGGTCGGCGTCGAGGATACCGTATTTGCTGGTCTCCTTGGGATCCACCTCCACGACCGAAACGATGGAAGACTGCAGTGCGTCGAATTTTTCGACCATCTGCTTCAAGACCGGTTTTTCCGCCTTGATCAGGTCGTCGGCCAATAGAACGGCAAAGGGTTCGTTGCCCACAAGGTTGCGGGCGCACCAAATGGCGTGGCCCAGACCCAGCGGCTGATTCTGCCGGGTGTAGCAAATGGAACCGGATTCGGGGATCAGGGCGTGAATCTGTTTCAGTTCGGTGTCTTTGCCCCGGGCCATGAGCATGTGCTCCAGCTCACAACTATGGTCGAAATGGTTTTCGATGGCTTTCTTGCCGGCGCCGGTGACAAAGATGATTTCCGTGATTCCGGAGGCATAGGCCTCTTCGACGGCATACTGGATCAGGGGTTTGTCCACGATGGGAAGCATTTCCTTGGCCATGGCCTTGGTGGCTGGAAGAAAACGGGTTCCTAAACCGGCGACGGGAAAAACCGCTTTTCTGACTTTCATGCAAACTCCTTTTTACGAGTTGTCACGGATTCCAGGATTCCTAATGCCGAGGAGCTTTTTTTTCTATATGAAACTCTTTTCTCAGACCATTTCGATCCACCCCGCCGGGCCTTCGATGGCGCCGTACTGAATTTCCTGAATGGCCTCGAAAAAGCGATGGGCCAGGGGGCCGACCTGTCCGTCACCGACGGTGATGACGGTGTCTTCGTATTTCAATTCTCCCACTGGTGAAATGACGGCGGCGGTGCCGGAGCCGAAAATTTCCTTGAGGTGGCCCGAAGCGTGGGCGTCCATCACTTCGTCGATGCTGATTTTGCGTTCGGAGACCTTCAGCCCCCAGGATTGTCCCAATGCGACTACCGAATCGCGGGTGATGCCGGGCAGGATGCTGCCCGAAAGCATGGGCGTGATCAGTTCATCGTCGATGACAAAAAAGATGTTCATTGCGCCCACTTCTTCGACATACTTCTGCTCGACACCGTCCAGCCACAGCACTTGGGTGTAGCCGGCCTTGTGGGCCTCGTCGCCGGCCAACAGGCTGGCCGCATAGTTGCCCAGGGTTTTGGTGTCCCCCACACCGCCGCGCACGGCGCGGACATGGTCCTTGGTGACCATGATTTTTACCGGATTGAATCCTTCGGCATAATAGGCCCCCACCGGACTCAAAATGATGAAGAACCGGTAGGTGAACGACGCCCGGACGCCCAAAAAGGGGTCCATGGCGATGATGGTCGGCCGGATGTACAGGGAGGTTCCCGGCTGACTGGGCACCCAGGCCTGCTCGACGTCCAGCAGTTGCTTGAGCGCGTCCAGGGCAAAAGCCTCGTCGATTTTGGGGATGCAGAGCTTCCGGTTGGAGTAGTTGAGCCGCTTGAAATTCTCCTGGGGCCGGAAGAGCTGGATGCCGCCCTTTTTGTTGCGATAGGCTTTCAGCCCTTCGAAAACGCCCTGGCCGTAGTGCAGAACCATGGTGGAGGGATCCATGGAAAGTGGACCATAGGGCTCGATGCGCGGGTTATGCCACCCCTTTTCCACGTTGTAGTCCATGTTGAACATGTGGTCGGTAAAAATGGTGCCGAATCCCAGCTTGTTTTCGTCCGGCTTGGATTTCAGTTGATCGGCTTTGGTGATGGAAATCTGCATGGCAGTCCCTCCTGGCTCGGCGGTACGGTTTCGGTCCGTCTTTGGAAAGTTAAAATATAATTAAACCGGTTCTGGGAAAAAAATAAGGCAGATACACGGGTTAGGTATTAGGTACACCCATTTTATTCGTGAGTCAACGCAAGGCCGGTGGATAAATGCAAGGACCATTCGGCATGGCGGTTTTTCGAAGAACTCAATAGATGCTTCTGGTGGTACCGGCGTCGAACAGATGCAGATGGTTGAGGTTCATGGCCATGCGCAACTGCTGGCCGGCCTTATAAATTCTGCGGCCCTCGCTTTTGGCGATGAAGGAAACCCCGTTGAAATTCATGTGCATGTGGGTTTCGCCCCCCAGCGGTTCGACGACCTCCACGACGCCTTCGACCTTCCATTCTTCGGGAAAACTGCCGTTGCCGTTGTCCACGGTGAAATCTTCGGTGCGCAGGCCCATGATCACATCGGTTTCCGGCTGAACCGCCATGCCTTCCTTTTCGGGGACGGGTACGCTGAGCTGATCGTTGAACCGGACATTCAGGTGGTTGTCGTCGCTGACAATGCGGGCGGGCACCAGGTTCATGGGGGGGCTGCCGATGAAGCCGGCCACAAAGGTGTTGGTCGGATTCTGAAACAGCTCCATGGGCTGGCCCACCTGTTCGATATGGCCATTGCGCATCACCACGATGCGGTCGGCCAGGGTCATGGCTTCCACCTGGTCATGGGTGACGTAAATGATCGTGGCCTGCACCTTCTGATGCAGCCGTTTGATTTCGGTACGCATCTGGGTTCGCAGTTTGGCGTCCAGATTGGACAGCGGCTCGTCGAAGAGAAAAACAGAGGGTTTGCGGACGATGGCCCGACCCATGGCCACCCGTTGGCGTTGGCCGCCGGATAGTTGATGCGGCTTGCGTTGCAGCAGTTCCTCAAGACCCAATATGTTGGCGGCTTCGTTAACCCGTTCGAGGATTTCCGCCTTCGGGGTTTTGCTCAACTTGAGTCCGAAACTCATGTTGTTGAACACGTTCATGTGCGGGTAAAGGGCGTAGTTCTGAAAGACCATGGCCACATCCCGGTCCTTGGGAGCCACATCGTTGACAATGCGCTCTCCGATGCTGACCGAACCTGCGGTGATCTTCTCGAGGCCGGCCACCATGCGCAGCACCGTAGATTTGCCGCACCCGGAAGGGCCGACCAGGACCACGAACTCCTTGTTGCCGATATCCAGACTGATGCCGTGCACCACTTCCGTCTTGCCGAATTTTTTGACGATGTCTTTGAGAATGACCTGTGCCATGGATGATCCGTTTGCCAGTGGGTGGTTTGTGTTGCTGAAAAATGACCATGCTTTTCCCTTCCAAGTCAAGCAATTGTTAACCTACGGTTTGTTTTTTCTGATGGAATTCAGAATCACCCGGCGTTTGACTTTTATGGGCCAATAAATACTTGACTAGTGAGAAGGAACCCATTACCCTAGATTCAGTACGGGAGGAGACCCCCTTTTTATAACTATTTTCAATCGGTTACATTTAAATCAGGAGGAGAGTGCAGCCATGATGAAAAAATTCATGATGTTGGCGGTAATGGTGGTCCTGGCGGTGTTCGCCGCCGACCAGGTCTTTGCCAAGCCCATTGAAATCCAGTGGTGGCACGCCATGCGCGGCGCCCGTGGTGAAACCCTGCAAAAGATCGTCGATGCCTTCAATGCGTCCCAGAGCGATTATGTGGTGGTGGCAACCAATAAGGGCAATTATGATGAAACGGTCAATGCCGGGGTCGCCGCTTATCGGGCCAAAAAGCACCCCCACATCCTGCAGTCCTTCGAGGTAGGCACCCTGACCATGATGCTCTCCGGCGCCATCTATCCGGTCTACAAGCTGATGGCCGATCAGGGCTACAAGATCGATTGGGACAGCTACCTGCAGCCGGTGCTTTCCTATTACGTTGATGAAAACAACAACCTGCTTTCCATGCCGTTCAACTCTTCCACTCCGGTGATGTACTACAATGTCGACCTGTTCAAGGCCGCGGGCATCGACATGCCGTCCAAGACCGAGCCGTTGACCTGGGATCAGGTGGGCGACATCACGGCCAAACTGGTGGCCTCCGGCGTGAAAAAAGGGATGGTGACTTCCTGGCAGTCCTGGGTCCAGGTGGAAAACTACAGCGCGATTCACGACATGCCCTTTGCCTCCAAAGCCAACGGCTACGAAGGCCTGGATTGCGAACTGATGATCAACAACCCCCAGGTGGTCGGCCATCTTGCCCGGCTCAAGTCCTGGATGGCGGACAGCCGCTTTTCCTACGAAGGACAGAAATACCAGGGCCCGCAGGCAGCCTTTGTGGGCGGGGATGCCGCTATCTTGATGGAGTCCATCAGCGGTATCGGCAATGTCAAGAAGAACGCAAAGTTTGCCTGGGATCTGGCGCCCCTGCCCGTGGAAGCCAGCATGAAGGAGCCCCAGAACAGCATCATCGGCGGCGCATCCCTGTGGGTAATGAAAGGCCATCCCAAAAAAGAGTACAAGGGTGTGGCAGCCTTCCTCGACTTTCTCGCCCAGAATGACATGCAGGAGTTGTGGCATATGGAAACCGGATATTTCCCGATTACCGTGACCGCCTACGAGTCCCTGAAGAAAAAGGGCTACTTCGACAAAAATCCCTACCAGGAAGTGGGCATCAAACAGATGACCCGCCGCAAACCCACCAAGAATTCCCGGGGGCTTCGCCTGGGTTACTTCGTTCAGATTCGAAACATCATCAACGAGGAGATGGAGCTGATCTGGAACGGCTCCAAGACCCCGCAGAAGGCCATGGACGATGCGGTGGCGCGCAGCAACGAAAAGCTGCGTGAGTTCGAAAAGACCTACAAATAGTTTTTATTACACAGACCACGGGATGGGTTGTAGGGGCGAAATATATTTCGCCCCTACCGCCCCTGCCGATGCCGGATATTCATGATCAAGCGCTCCCATTTCACATCGAAGACACTGGCCTACCTGCTGATCACGCCGCAGATCCTGGTCACCCTGACCTTTTTTTACTGGCCGGCGGCCCAGGGCGTGTTGCAGTCGGTCATGCTCAGCGACCCCTTCGGTCGACGCAGCCGTTTCGTCTGGTTCGACAATTTCATCAATATTTTTACCGATCCGCTCTATCTGAAATCCATCGGTATCACCCTCGTCTTCAGCCTGGCCACCGCCGTCACCAGTATCGCCTTCGGCCTCTTTCTGGCGTCTCTGGCCAACCGGGCCTTACGGGCCAAGGCCCTGATTCGTACCATGCTGATATGGCCCTATGCCGTGGCGCCGGCGATCTCCGGCATATTGTGGCTTTTTCTGCTGCATCCCTCCTTCGGCGTCGTGGCCTATTTCCTTCAGCATCGCCTTGGCGTTGACTGGAATCCGGTGCTTTCCGGCAGCGACGCCTTTATCATGGTCGTTTTAGCCAGTGCCTGGAAAGAAATCAGCTATAATTTTGTCTTTTTCATGGCCGGGCTTCAGGCCGTGCCCCATTCGCTGATCGAGGCGGCGGCCATGGATGGGGCCGGACCTTTCCGGCGATTTTGGACCATCACCTTCCCGCTGCTTTCCCCCACGCTTTTTTTTCTGATGGTCATGAATGTCATCTACGCCTTTTTCGAAACCTTCGGCGTGATCCATACCGTCACCCAGGGCGGTCCCGGCGGGGCCACCAACACACTGGTTTACAAAGTCTACCAGGACGGATTCATCGGCTTGAATTTAGGATCGTCGGCGGCCCAGTCCGTGGTGCTCATGATCCTGATCGTTACCATAACCGTTTTCCAGTTCCGTTTCGTGGAGCGCAAAGTCCAATATTCCCTGTGACGCACCTATGGTTGAACGCACCCCCATACTCGACGCACTAACTTACGGATTCCTGATGCTGGGCATCTGCATCGTGGGCTTTCCCATATTTTACACCATCGTAGCGGCGACGCTTCCCATCGAGGAGGTTTCCAAGGTGCCCATGCCCCTTGCGCCGGGGGACCAGTTCTGGATAAATATCAAGGCCGCCTGGGAACAGGGCGATTTAGGGCAACAATTGATGAATTCGTTCATCATGGCCTCGGGCATCACCATCGGCAAGATCTGCGTTTCCATGCTGGGCGCTTTTTCCATTGTCTATTTCGACTACCGCTTCCGCAAGGTGGCCTTTGCCGCGGTCTTCTGCACCCTGATGCTGCCCGTGGAAGTACGTATCCTGCCCACCTACGAGATCGCGGCCAACATCTTCGGCCCCCTGCAATGGCTGGTGGACACGCTGCACCTCAACAGCCTGATCCAGTGGTGGGTGGGCAATGACTTTGAAATCGTGCTGGAGTGGAGTTTGTTGGACAGCTACACGGGGTTGATCCTGCCCTTGGTGGCCTCGGCCACCTGCACCTTTCTCTTTCGCCAGTTTTTTCTAACCGTTCCGGAAGAGTTATGCGAGGCTGCCAAGCTGGACGGCGCCTCGGCCATGATGTTTTTCCGCAGGATCCTGCTGCCCCTGTCGGTGACAAACATTGCCGCCCTGGTGGTCATCGAGTTCGTCTACGGTTGGAACCAGTACCTGTGGCCGCTGCTGATCACCACCGACCCGGATATGACCACGGCGGTCATCGGCCTCCAGGATCTGATTCCTCAGGTGGATGACATTCCCTATTGGAACGTGGCCATGGCCGGTTCCCTGCTGGTGATGCTGCCGCCCATCCTGGTGGTGCTTTTTATGCAACGCTGGTTTGTGAAGGGGCTGGTGGAACGCGAGAAGTGATGCAAGGCAGGATTGTGGTCACCGATTCCTGCCGTTACGGTTTCGCTGTTGCACTGGGAAAACGTTTAAAAGCTGGAAACCGGTGGTTCTTCTGATACGAGACCCTGGGATCTGGCAAGTCCCATTGCATTCAGTTTGAGAAGCACCCGCTCCACCGAAAACGGTTTTTTAATATAATCGTCGCAGCCCGCCTCGATGCTGTTGACAACCGTTGGATAATCGGAATGGGCCGTTACCATAAGGATCTTGCTGCGCTTTTCCGCGGGAATATTGTTTTTGGACTCAAGCTTGCGGATGGATGTCAGCACCTCCGGTCCTCCCAAATCCGGCATGGAGATATCCAGGGTGATCAGATCGAAGGGCTCTTGGGCCAACAGTGCTTCCGTAAAGGCCTTGATGGCGGTCAAGCCGCTTTCCACCGGATGACACTCACCGTAACTTTTTAGAATCTGATGCATTTTTATCCGGCTCACCCGTTCGTCGTCCACGATCATGATTTTCATTGAAGGTCCTTTTCAACTTATACGAAGCCGTTAGAAAAGCGACGTATATGCGCCCATCATTTTTAATCTAAAGCGTTTCCACAAACTGCGCCATCCGCTGAACCTCGATCTCCAACGCATCGATCCGGCTGGCGGTCTGCGTTAAGGATCCGGATTTCGCCGCCGCTTCCAGTGCCGCCGCGGCATCGGCCAAAAAGCTGGCCGTCAGGTTCGAACTTCCTCCCTTTATTGCATGCGCTTCACTGGCTATCATATCGGTATCTCCATAGACAACGGCATTTCGCACCTTTTCGATCTGTTGTTTTGCGTCGCATACAAATCCGGTCAAGACATCCGCCAAAACATCCGCTTCGTTGCCGAACTCTTTCAACGCCTGTGCGTAGTTCACCGGCTCGTCGGCGTGGTCCGATGGATCATGGTTTTTCTCAAGGCATGCGTCATTTGCTTCAGGAACCGGCGAATCGGTCCACTTGCCGATCATGGCCAGCAACCGCTCTTTTTTCAGCGGTTTGGAAAGATAGTCGTCCGCCCCTGCGACCAGGCATTTTTCGCGATCACCGCTCAGCGCGTTGGCGGTAATCGCAATGATGGGTATCCGACGCGGTGCAGCGCCATCTTTTTCCGACGCATTTTCCATTTTTCGTATGGTATCGATCGCTTTGTATCCATCCATGACAGGCATGTTCATATCCATCAGGATGATGTCGTAAGGATTGCGACCGTAGGCTACGACTGCCTCCTGACCGTTTTCGGCCAGATCCGCCAGATAACCGGCTTTGTGAAGGTGGTTCAATGCCACTTGCTGATTGGTCGGATAGTCTTCAACCAGCAGAACGCGAATCTGCTCGCTTTTCATTTCGTCAATGGTGTCCCGTGTGACAAGCGTTCTTGAATTCGAATCCGCCGTCACATCCACCCCACATACCATTTTGATGGTCTGGGTGAGGTCCGCCAATTTGACGGGTTTGTTGAGGTATCCGTCCACACCGATGCTGCGGCACTTTTCTCCGTCGCCGATTTCGTTGATGCCGGAAATGAGAACGATGGCCATATTTTTCAGGGCATCGTTTCCTTTGATTCTGGAGGCGAGTTCAAAACCGTCCATCTCCGGCATGCGGATATCCGACAGCAAGAGGTTAAATGGCTGCGGCGATACCGAGGCCGCCTCGATCCGTTCCAGAGCTTCTATCGGGCTGGCGGATTCAAAGGCTTCAATGCCATGGTAAGTCAGATACTCCATCATAATTTCCCTCGGAGCGTCCATGTCATCGACAACCATGACCTTCAATCCGGAAAGGCTGACGTTATCGGCCGTTTTTGCAGGCCGTTGCGGCGCTTTTTCAAATTCCACCGTAAACCAGAACGTGGAGCCTTCGCCCTGGGTGCTGATCAGACCGATTTCTCCACCCATCATTTCGACCAACTGTTTGGCGATCGTCGTTCCAAGTCCCGTGCCGCCGTATTGTCGGGTGGTGGAACCGTTGGCCTGGGCGAAACCGTCGAAGATGGACGACTGCTGCTCCTCCGGGATGCCGATTCCCGTGTCGGTCACCTCAAAACGAATCGATGCGTGGTCCGGACCCTCCTCAACGGTATGGGCGCGTATGGCGATCTCACCTTTTTCGGTGAACTTCAAGGCATTGCCGGCCAGGTTGTTCAGCACTTGTCGAAGGCGGCCCGGATCACCGAGCAATTTGCCGGGAATGCCCCGGGAGACAAAGGAGATGAACTCCAACCCGTAATTTTTCGCTCGTATGGCGATGCTGCTGGCCACGTCTTCAATCAGCACCCGCAGATCGAATGGGATGCTTTCCAGTTGAAACTTTCCCGCCTCGATTTTTGAATAGTCAAGGATGGAGTTGATCAATTCTAGCAGGGTGTTGGATTCTTTTTCGATGGTCTCGGCAATTTTGCGCTGGTCAGGAGAAAGGTTGGTGTCCAAGGCCAATTCAGCCATGCCGATGATACCGTTCAAGGGGGTGCGGATCTCGTGGCTCATATTGGCCAGAAACTGGCTTTTTGCAACATTGGCCTCTTCGGCTCTGATTTTGGCCTTCCTCAGATCCCGCTCGGCCTGTTTGCTTTCGGTAATATCGACAAACGTCTCCAGCACAACCGCTTCATCTTCCAGAATCAGCCGGGTGGCACTTTTCAGAATCGGTATTTTCTTGCCCTCCCTGGTCGAAATCGTCCGTTCAGATCGGTCCAGTTCTCTTCCCAGATCCAGAATCGGGCATCGGTTTGCCTCCGTGGGGCAGAATGTTTCGTAGCAAACGCGTCCCGTAACACACTCCCGGGTTTCGTATCCCATCATGGCAAGCGCCACTTCATTGGCATAGCGAATCCGTTTTTCGGTCCCCACAATCACAACGGCATAAGGCATGGAGTCCAAAATCATCTTGAGCATGGCTTCCGACCGCCGAACCTGCAGTGTTTTTTGCCTGATCAGGCCTTCCAGATTGTCACGGTGCTGGACCAGTTGAGTTTCGGCTTCTCGCCGCTTGGTGATTTCTTTTTTCAAGTATTTGTTTTTATTTTTAATTTCCTCAAGAGAGTCGCGAAGGCGCAGCGACATTCGGTTGAACATTTTCGCTGTAATTCCAATTTCATCGTCCGCCACGGATTCGATCTGATAGCCCACCTCTCCGATCGATATGCGCTTCGAGGCCTCCTTGAAATGATTTAAACGCCGCACCAACTTGGAGCCCAACAGAGCCGAAAGCAGGATCGAAAGAAAAAGTTCGATGGCGGCGATAATAGCGAACCGGGTTTGCGAATGTTTCAAAGAGGAGAGAATCGTTTGTGTCGAGAGGCCGACCTCCACCCGGCCATAATCGACGCCGGCTTCCTCTATGGGCGAAAAGCCGTCGAAAACACCGTCATCGATTTCACGAAGATGCGTATCGGCATGAAAC
Organism: Desulfosarcina widdelii; assembly: GCF_009688965.1. Classification (GTDB taxonomy): domain Bacteria; phylum Desulfobacterota; class Desulfobacteria; order Desulfobacterales; family Desulfosarcinaceae; genus Desulfosarcina; species Desulfosarcina widdelii. The sequence goes on from NZ_AP021875.1 coordinate 4,599,896, forward strand.
GGACGGGACAGCAGGGCCGGCTTTCCGGCTTCGGCCAGCACCCGACGATCCGTCTTCAAAACGCGGACATAGACAAAATCGTGGTGTTTAACGACCGTTTCTACGAAACGGTCAAGGTACGCCAGATCCATCGAAAGGACGGCTTCTTTGATTGTCGTTGCAAACAGTTGTGTCGCCGTTTCAGCTCTCTGGCGCAGTACCTGCTCGTGGGATTGGCGCATCAGAAACTGGGCATTCCAGATGATGGTGACCAGCAGGAACGCCTGAATCAACGCAATTCCGATGATTGTCTTGAAACGAAGAGACATCAGTTCCTCAATTCGGTTCTAAGAGGCGTATATATATCAAGGCTAAACTATCGGCAGACCACCGGAGGAACTTGAACGGTATTTTGACACCCGTCCCTAAAAAGCCCCAATGAAAAGACATGGAAGAAAAATGGTAAATCAGTGGGTTAGCTTTTTTTACAAAAAAAGTGCTTCAATAATGCGGGTAGGCTGTGGGCAGGCTTCATGCTTGCAAACGTTCTATCGCCTGTTCGGCCGTTACGAGGGCTCCTTCCAGATATCCGCCCTGTTCGCTGGCCGTTTCCGTGCCGGCGAAAAGCACGGTTCCATCCCAGATGGCGGCCTTGTCCGCGGGGGGACGATAATGGGGATGCTGATGCATGGGTGGCTGATCGTAGGGGGTGGCAGTGAAGCGTTCGGTGGCCCAGTCCTGGTAAAAAAAGGCTGCAGGCCGCGATGCCGGGTCGCCGAACAGAAGGGCGAGCTGCTGAAGGATCGCTTTGGTGAGTTGTTCCTTCCGGCTGCGTTGGACCGCCGGGATGCCGACAAAACCGGTCAAGCCACAAGGATTGCTTTCAGGGCTGGAGCCGTCGTGGATTTCACCCAACGGGCCGCGTTCGCTGAACGCCTGTCCGGACAGGCCTGCCTGACGCCAGAATGGAGATTCGTAAACGGCGTAAAATTTGGCCTGCCCCGCCATCCAGGTGCCGATTTTAAGCATCGCCTGGGTTAAGTGGTGGGACAACTCGGGTGTGAAGAGAATGGTGGCCGCAGCCAGGCGGGGCGGCAGAGCCAGAATAACGTGACGGGCATGAAAGCGGGGCCGTGGCTCGGCTTCCAGATCGCCTACACTGACCTGTGCACCGGAAGGGTGTTTTTCGATTTCGCAGACCGGATGGTTCAGGCGGATGGCATTTCCCGGGATGGTTTTTCCGAGGCTTTCTACAAGGGCATGCATACCCCCGCAAAGCCGCCAGGACGCCGGTTGCGTTGCATATCCCTGCACCGTACGAACATCTCCGGTGAACGATTGAAACCTTCCCAGGCCCGTTTCGAACTGGGGATAGCCGCGAAGGCCCAGTGTTTGAATCAGGCGTACCATTCTCGGTTGAATGGCCGGCCAGTACCAGGAAGGACCGAGATCGGTGTGGAAGCCTTGGTGTTCGGGGCTTAAAATCCTGCCGCCCAGACGTTCGCGGGCTTCCAGGACCATGAAGGACCGGTTGGCCGCTGCCAGCAGGTGTGCGCAATACAGACCGCTTAACCCGCCGCCGATAATGATCGTGTCGAATGTTTCCGTCGTCATTAAAGAAAAATTCGGGCAGGCTCCCTCCATTGAGAGGAGAGCCTGCCCACAGCATTACTGGGCAAGGTCGGTTTTATAGACCAGTGCTTTGTCGATATGATAGGTCCAGGGAAGTCCTTCGTTTTTCCAGCCGCCGAGTTTGCGCTGGCCGTCAAAGGCGCTGTCCTTGTTTTTGATTTTGTCGCCCTCGAAGCCGCCGAGCATGTTGCAGACACTTTCCGGCTTCCATCCAGCCTGGATTGCGGCCTGACAGGAAAGGCAGCTTCTTTTGCCGCTGCGGCACATGAATATCAATTTGTCGCTGGCCGGGTTGAACCGTGCCAGCAGATCTTTTTCAAAGTCAGGGTTTTCTGCCATCCCATACCCTTTCTCGCCGAGCTTTCCGGTCCAGAATTTTTTGGGAACATTGTACGCACCCACCGGATGGCCAATCAACTCATATTCGGGCCTTGTCCGGGTGTCGATGATAAAGGTGTGCCCCGGATCGTTTTTCACCATTTCATAGGCTTGAGAAGGGGTGACATTGCCGCCTTCGTGCTCGGCTTTGATTTGGTATTTGAACGCTCCGTAGGCCGAACCGCCAAGCAGGAACACGCACGCAACCACAGCAAGCATCCATTTTTTCATTGTTCTTTTTCTCCTTTCCTTTTTTGGTCATTTGCTAATATGGAAATCCTCATTTCTGCAAAAAACATGCACGCCAGGTTGTCGCTGTCTTATTTTTTAGCGACCTGATTTTGCACCGGATTGAAGTTTTAATGACAGCTATCTGGCGGGGTTGGGTGCATTATTGAGACTGTTGGTGGCGAAAAGAGTCCTGTTTTTGCGACAGTTCTTTTTTGGATGGAAAAAAGAGGGGCGGACATGGGCCGATAAAACCGATCCCGGACGGGAGGGCCCTTAAAAACTTGGATGTCATCGATCCAGAATAATGTTTACCATTTCGGCAAAACCGTATCCGCCTTCGGCGCGGGTCACCCATGCCGGCAGGCTCTTCAGATCGTCCGCAAATGAGCGGACATTGGCAACTCCCACGGCGTGGGGAAAAAATTCGAACATGGGGGCATCGTTGGGCGAGTCGCCGCAAAAGATTGCTTGGCTGCGAATCGCATGCAAATCTTGGTTGAATACTTCCCTGAACAGCAGTCGGCTCATGGAGAGCTTGTCGTAGTCTCCGAACCAGCCGTTGACATGGATGGAGCTGATTTTGGCCGTGGCGCCGGCAGCTTCGAAAACCGCCTGGATGGCCTTGATCGAAGACGGGGGCAGCGGGGGGACGTCTTCACAGAAATCGATGGCCAGATCGGCTTCCCGATAGGCCTGGTCCGCGGCTACGGCGCAGCCGGGAACGGCGTCCAGCACTCTTTTGCGGATGGCGTCCAGACGGTCCCGATCCGCGGTGCGTTCCGTTTCCGACTTCCAGTAGCGACGGATCATTCTTTTTGCCCGGTCGTCGTAGCGGAAATAGAAGGCCCCGTTTTCTCCCACAAGCGCGTCAACGGGCCACATGCGGGCAATATGGTCGCACCAGCCGGCCGGACGACCGGTGATCGGCACCACACAAATGCCGCTTTTTTGGAGCGCTTCCATGGCGCCAAAAGCCGCCGCAGGCAGTCGTCCTTTCACCGTGAGGGTGTCGTCGATATCGGTGAGTACAAATCGGATTCGGGATTTTTCGTCCCGGGGGAAGTCCTCGATGGGTTTCACGGCCGGTCTCCTGGCAAAGGTGTCGCTATGATCCGTCGCAGATCCTTATCCCACAAGGCAACGGTAAGTCAAACACCATGCCGGGTATGCAACCTTAAAGCTTGCTGTTTGAACCGAATTTGGTTAGGAGGGTGGTAGTAGCGGATTCCCGAATCTTATCCGAGAGATGCTCCGTGGCGGCAACCCGATGCACGGAGTGCAACGGTATCGACGAGAAGCCATGCTTAACCACTTACCCAGACCGTTGATCATGGCCCATCGCGGCCACAGTTCGCACTACCCGGAGAATACCCTGGCGGCCTTTCGGGCAGCCATCGCGGCCGGTGCCCATATGGTCGAACTGGATGTCAATCTGTCACTGGACCGTCAACCGATGGTCATCCATGACGAAAGCGTGGATCGCACCACCAACGGGAGCGGGTCGGTTCAAGCACAGACTACGGCGCAGCTAAGTCGGCTGGATGCCGGGAGCTGGTTCGATCCGCGGTTCAGCGGCGAGAAGATTCCGACCCTGGAGCAGGTGCTCGAGGCCCTGAAGGGACGCATCGGTGTGAACATCGAAATCAAGCCCGAAGCCTTCGAGGCGCATGAACCGAAGGACGCGGTGGAGCGGCAGGTGTGGGAACTGATCCGGGCAAAGGGGATGCAGGACGATGTTCTCGTGTCCAGCTTCGAATGGCAGGCGCTCGAACGACTGCGAAATCTGGATTCCGGTATCGCCCTGGGCCTGCTTTCCGATACGCCGGCAAACGACAGCTTGTTTTACTGGTACCGGCGGGTCCGGGGATTCTCCTGGCACCCGGACTACCGCATACTGACGCCTTCGCAGGTAAAGACGCTGCACAATATGGGCGCGCGGGTGTTTCCCTATGCCGTGGACGGGAAGATCGACATCCCCGGTATGCTGTCCATGGGGGTCGACGGGTTGATCCTGGACGACCCCCGACAAGTGCCTGCCGACTGTCGGCCGACTGCGGGTCACCCCGACGCCGCGAAACGAAATTCGCTTTAACGCGTATTTTTAAGACTCGAGCGAATTGTGTACTTTGCTCCCATCTTACGCTTGGGACTTCATTATATCTCATTGGGAGGACAATCATGGCGCCACCGGTGCTTTTCGAAGTGGACCATCAGACAGCGATTATCACGCTTAACCGACCCGAGCGGCGCAATGCCATCAACCAGCAGCTTCTTGTCCATCTTTACAACGCCCTGGATGCGGTGGCCAGCCGCGAGGATATCCGGGTGGCCATCATTACCGGCAACGGGCCTTCGTTTTGCGCGGGCCTTGATCTGGAATCCGTCGGCAGGGAAAACCTCTTCGATCCCCGGGGAGACGGCCGCGACCTGCCGGATCTGATGCGGGCCTGCAAAAAGCCCATTATCGCAGCGGTCAACGGCCACGCCATCACCGGCGGTTTCGAGTTGGCCCTGAACTGCGATTTCATCATCGCCGCCGAGAATGCCCAGTTTGCCGATACCCATGCCCGAGTGGGCATCCACCCCGGCTGGGGAATGACCCAGTTGCTTCAGCAGACCGTGGGCCAACGCCGGGCCAAGCAGATCTCCTTTGCCTGCCAGCCCATTTACGCCCATACCGCCCTGGCATGGGGATTGGTCAATGAGATCCTGCCCGGCGAGCAATTGCTGGAGCGCGCCAAAACCATTGCCGCCCAGATCGTTCAGGCCGATCCGCAACTGCTGAGTGTCATTAAGACCCTGATCGAAAACCGCAACCGCGGCCCGCTGGACCAGGCCTTCGACCAGGAAAGGAGCGGTTTCCGGCATTTTTTGCGGGAAAAAATCGGCCAATTCAAGGGCTCCGGGAAAACGGATGCATTAAAAAAGGAGTAATCTTTTGGGACGCTATCTCATGCTGGACATCGGCGCCGGCACCATGGATATGCTCTGTTTCGACACCGAACAGGACCTGCACTATAAAGCAGTGGTGCGCTCTCCGGTGCGGGTTCTGGCTGACGATGTCCGCCGGACCCAGGGCGCCCTGGTGGTTACCGGCGTCGAAATGGGGGGCGGGCCGGTTTCCCAGGCCCTGATCGAGCGGGCCAAAACCAGCAAGGTGGTCATGTCGATGTCCGCGGCGGCCACCATTCATCATGACATGGAAAAGGTGACAGCCCACGGCATTCGCGTGGTGGCTGACGCCGGAGCCGAGGGGCTCATCGGCAATTCGGATTTCAGCCCCGTCCGCAGCGGGGATCTTCAGATCGGACGCATCCGGCGACTCGTGGAGGGATTGGGCCTGCCCTTTTTTTTCGATGCCATCGGCATTTGTGCCCAGGACCACGGCGTTCCCCCGCCAGGTGTGTCCCACCTGGATTTCAGGCATCGGATGTTTACGACGGTTTTGGAAAAGGAACCGACCCCATATGCCCTGCTTTACCGGTCCGACGAGGTTCCGGCGGAAATGAACCGACTGGCGAGCATCGCCGCGGACGCCCGATCCCTGCCGGCAGATCGAATTTACGTCATGGACTCGGGAATGGCCGCCATCCTGGGCGCCTCCAAAGACATCCTGGCCTCCGGCATGCGGCGAATGCTTGTGCTGGATATCGCCACCTCCCACACCGTGGCTGCAGTTCTTGAAGACGGCGTGCTGTGCGGGTTTTTCGAATATCACACCCGGGACGTTACCGTGGAGCGGCTGGACCGGCTGCTTAAAGATCTTCCCGACGGCAAGCTCTCCCACCGTCAAATTTTGGAAGAAGGCGGACACGGGGCATACAGCCGCAGCGCCTTTGGCTATGACCAGGTCCAGCGGATTCTGGCTACCGGACCCCGTCGGCGGCTGGCGGCATCATCTACGCTGCCCATTGTTTTCGGCGCGCCCTGGGGAGACAACATGATGACCGGAACGGTGGGGTTGCTGGAAGCCGTTCGCCTGCGGGAGGGGCTGCCGGTTCTTGATTACCTGTAAAGGGTGCTCGACATAGCATGAAATTCAAAACGATCCTGTTGTTGTGCGGGATGCTGGCGATCGCGCTGGTCGTATTTCGGCTCCACAGCATGTGGCATTTCAGATTCATCGAGCCGGTGGTCCCGGGTGACTGCACCGTTGTTTCCGGCCTGGTGGGCGTCGAGGACATTGTCGTGGATCCGCATTCCGGGCTGGCCTACCTGTCCGTTTGCGACCGCCGGGCCGTTGCGGCGGGCCAACCGGCCAACGGCGGGATTTGGACGTACGATCTCAACGACGACGAACCGGTTCCGCTCCGACTTGAAACGGGATTGGGCGATGACTTCCAACCCCACGGCATCGACCTGCTTTCCGGCCCGTCCGGTGCGGTGGGCCTGTTTGTGGTCAACCACGGCCAGGGCCAACATGCCGTAGAGCTGTTCGATCTGAATGGCCGGCAGCTTGTCCATCGCAAAACCGTCCAAGATCCGCTGCTGGTAAGCCCCAACGATGTGACCGCTGTGGCCGATGATCGTTTTTACGTGACCAACGATCACGGCAGTCGCGGTGCCTTGGGCAAGAACCTGGAGGACTATCTGGGACTGAAGCGTTCCGGGGTGGTTTATTACGACGGGACCCGGTGTCGGAACGTGGCCGGGGGCATCGGCTATGCCAACGGCATTGCTTTGGGACCCGACGGTAGCAGCGTGTATGTCTGCGCCTGCAGCGAGGGTACCGTGCGGGAGTATGGGCGCGACGCCGGCAGCGGCGCGCTGGTTCTGCGGCAGACGGTCGCCTGCGGCACCGCCGTGGACAACGTGGATGTGGACGCCTTCGGCGCCTTGTGGATCGGTGCCCACCCCAAGCCGCTGAAATTCGCCCGGCACGCCCGATCCGCCCGTAATCGCTCGCCCAGCGAGGTGATCCGGCTGACCCCCAGGCCAAACGGCACCTTCGAGCGGCAGACCATTTACCTGGATGACGGGACTCAACTGTCCGGCTGCAGTGTGGCCGTGACGTTCCGGGACCGAATGCTGGTCGGCAGCGTGTTTGAACCGTTTTTTCTGGATTGGCGCCTGAGTCGTCGGTAGTCAAAACCGATTCGAGGAGATCGCTTTATGACGGATGAATCGCAAGTGGCGGCCATCGAAGCCTATATTCAGAACGATGCCTTCGCCCGTTTTTTAGGGGCCGAGGTCGAGATTGTGGCGCCGGGGCACAGCCGGGTGTCGTTGACGATCACCGAACGGATGACCAATTTCCACGGAATCACCCACGGTGGGGTGGTCTTCTCCCTGGGCGACATGGCTTTTGCAGCTGCCGGTAATTCCCGAGGGCAGGTGGCCGTGGCCCTGAATGTGAATATCCATTTCCTCCACCCCTCCAAGGTTGGCGACCGCCTGGTGGCCGAAGCCAAAGAGTGTCACCTGGGAGGCCGGACGGGGCTTTATGAGATTACCGTAATCGAGGAAAAATCCGGCACCCTCATCGCCCGCAGCCAGGATCTGGTTTATCGTAAGAAAGCGTGGTTTGTCGAACTGGAAGAATAACGGATTACAGCAATTGTGAAATGTAAGCAAACCGTACATCCCCGCTTTCCGGCGTTTCCAGAAAGCGCTGAATTCCCGCCAGGGTTTCCGGCCGGGGGTGGCCGATCCCGATAGCGCGGCCGTATTTTAAAGCGATCTTTCCAAGACGCTTCATTTGCCCGAAAACCGCTTTTTCGTCCCGCTGTGTATCCAGAAACAGATCTCTTCGAATGGTATCGACGCCCATCTGCCGTGCACGGGCATAAGCGGTGGATTGTCCGGTAGTCAGGCTGTCCACAAAAAACAGATCGTTGGCCCGAACCGCATCCAGGGCCTGGTCCATTTTTCGGGGAAGCTGGGTGTATCGGGAGCCCATATGGTTGTTGACCCCGACGATATTGGGCAGGGTCGCAATGTTTTGCGCCACCACATCCCGCACCCGTTCCGGCCGGTCATCGACAAAGATGGCCCCGGGACCTGGGTCCACACGGGTGCTGAAGGGTTCCATAGGCTGGTGGAGCATGAGTTCATGACCGCTTTCGTGCAATGCCTGAGCTGAGGATTCGGAACAGCAAAGCCGGGGAAGAATCGAAAAGGTGATGGGGATGCCGGCCGTAAGAAATTGTTCGGCCCTGGTGAGATTAAAACCGATGTCGTCGATGATCACGGCGATTCTGGGCGTCGCTGTTTCCGGCGGCATGAACATTTCCGCAGTGGCAGGTATGTGGGTGGCAAAGAGACCCCCAAAAAGAAAGCCGGCGCTTTTAGCCAGGAATGTTCGTCGATCCATTCGTTGTCTTGTGTTTCCCCGGCCTGCTGCCAGCAGCCCCGCTTTTCTGGCGGGATAAATGTTTTTCTCCAGGGCGATCCCTGATCGAATCGCGGTGAATCCTGCCTGTTTGTTTATACCGCTGGTTGGATATGGGATCAACCCCTATCACTATATATTGTTATACTTGACGAATCCATAAAAAGCTCCGGACTCGTCATGCCAGGATAGATAAGCCTGCCCCGGACCTGATGCGGGGGAATCCAGATTTTTTCGCCTATTTTTTGGCAGATCCCGCTTTTTACCCCCGAGCCATCTGCGATACGACCCGACCCAGGCGCCGAATCGCCGGCAGGGCTTCGTCAGACCAGTTGGCGGCATTGAGGCGGATGAAATTGCGATAGCGGTCTCCTGTGGAAAACAGATGGCCGGGCGTGATGGCGATGCCTTCGTTAAGGGCCAGCCGGTAAAGCTTCAGGGCATCGACGACTTCAGGAAGTTCGATCCACAACAGATAGCCCCCGGCCGGATCGGTGACCCGGATGTCGGTCGGAAAGAAACGGATCACCGCCCGCCGCAGTTCGGCCAGCCGCTGGCGGTAAACGCGGCGAATCCGGCGCAGATGCTGGCGATACCCCCCTTCGGCCATGAAAGCCGCCACGGCCACCTGGGACAAGGTGGGCGCGGCCAGGCTGACGCTGTATTTCAGCCAGGCCACTGTCGAACGGTAGCGGCCGGCAGCCGCCCATCCCACCCTAAGTCCCGGCGAGAGCGTTTTGGAAAAAGATCCGCACCACATGACGCGCCCATCGGCGTCAAAGGCTTTGGCGGACACCGGCCGTCGGGTGGAGTAGTGCACGTCCCCGAAAATATCGTTTTCGATCAGCGGAATGTCGTAGGACGCCAGCATCCGGACCAGGTCTTTCTTGTTGCCGTCCGGAATGCAGCTTCCAAGGGGGTTGTTGAAATTAGAAATCACCACACAGGCCTGCACCGAGTTGTTTTCCAGGGCGAAGCGCAGGGCTTCGAGACTGATGCCGTCTTTGGGATGGGTTGGAATTTCAAGGGCTTTGAGGCCCAGGTTTTCCAGATATTGAAAAACGTCGAAGCAGATGGGGGACTCGACGGCAACGGTGTCTCCGGGGCGGCAGATGGCCTGCAAGCAGGCGGAAACCGCCTCGCCGCAGCCGGAAGTAATCACGATTTCGTCGGCGTCGAGGCTGCAGCCGGCATCCATGGCGTGAAGGGCGATCTGCTGGCGAAGGGACCGGTTGTCCGAGTGCGGCATATACAGGCCGGCCCGATCGCCCATGCGGCGGGCCGCGGACGCCATCAGGCGGTTGAGCTGGCGGGTGGCGGTCTGTTCCATGGCCGGATGGGCGGCGCCCAACTGGATCAGCTTGGGATTGAGGGTGTCGTGAATCACAATGCGGGTGATCAACTCGCGCATGCCGACGGTGGTGGGATCCGGATCGGGATCGGAAAGGTCCGGCGCCGGTGGTGCGCTGGGCAGTTTGTGGCTGACAAAAAATCCCGATCTGGGCCGCGGAACCAACAGCCCCCGCGCTTCCAACAGGTAGTAAGCCTTGAGGATGGTCGAAATGCTGACTTCCCACTGCTGGCTCAACTTGCGCACCGAAGGTGCCGCTGCTCCCGGACCGAAAACGCCTTCCTCGATCATGCGGGTCAACCGCTCCGCCACTTGCTGGTATTTGGGCGTTTTTTTCATGTGTGCCATGACTCCCTTGAAAACAGTACAATATTGTAACCGTTCGACCAGTACAGATGAATATTTATCATAACTGTACTCATAACAAAACACGTTTTCTGTGGCTGTTATTTCTTTTTAAACGGACGTATAATTTATACCAGATCGTCAACGGTGTCTTTGACCCGGCGGTCTCGGGCCGGTCGACGGTGTGGCCCGTTATCAACCGATTCTGCTGTATGGGCAGCAACAGGAGGCTGTTATGGATACTCGGCATCAGGTCGTAGAAAACGACAAACCATTTTGCAACCAATTCGTGTTTTCCAATTTGAACAAACCGGAAAAGGTGGTCCATCTGTCCGCCGGCCAGGGCTGGGGCGTAAAGGGAAAGCGGGGCCGGCAGACCCTGTATTGCCTCGAAGGGACTGTTTGGGTAACCCAGCAGGGCGACATGCGCGATTACCTGCTGAAAGAGGGCGACGTTTTTGTGGTGAGCCGGCCCGGCCTGGTCATGGCCCGTGCGATGACGCCGGCATCTTTGGGGTATGCCGAAAATTTTATGACGGATACCTGGAATTAAAGGTGATCCACCATGCCTGAAAATCGACTGGCCGTGCTGAGCCTGGTCTGCGCAGCCCTTTTCTGGAGCACCAGCGGGGTGTTGATCAAACTGGTCGCCCTTTCGCCCCTGGCTATTGCCGGCTGGCGCAGTCTGATTGCCGGCATGGTGATCCTCTTGTTGTGTCGCAGGGCTGTGCATATTTCCTGGAACCGGGACGTGTTGATCGCCGCGGCCTGCGTGGGCCTGTTCTGCATCTCTTTTGTTGTCGCCACCAAGCTCACCACAGCCGCCAATGCCATCGTTTTGCAGTATTCCTCGTCGGCCCTTGTGGCTGTCCTGGCACCCGGGATGCTCGGAGAGCCCACGCGGCGGCAGGACTGGTATTTTTTGTCCGTGGTGGTTGCCGGCATCGCTCTTTTTTTTCTCGATTCGCTTTCCCTGCGCGGCATGCTGGGCATTCTGGCCGGAGCGGCGGGGGCGCTTTTCTGGGCAGGCGCCATGATTTTTTTGCGCAAAACCCGCCACGGATCCACCGCCTGGCCCATCGCTTTGGGCAATTTCATGGCCGCAGGCTTGTGCCTGCCGTTCATGTTTCGGCAGGTGCCGACAGCCACGGACACCCTGGGCCTTGTCGGACTGGGCGTGGTTTCTTTGGGCATCGGTCATGCCCTGTTTTCCTATGGAATCAAACGGGTGCGGGCGCTCGAGTCGGTCTTGATTCCTTCCATCGAACCGCTGATCAACCCCATGTGGGTCTTTCTGGCGACCGGAGAGGCGCCCGGCACATGGGCGTTTATCGGCGGCACCCTGGTGCTGGCGGCGGTGACGGTGCGCGGGGTGGCCATGGTGGGTGCGGGTCGGATGACCATCGCACCGGCGAAACCGAGCCTGTCAGCCCAAAGCGGCTGATTGGGCCATCGTTTTTTGCGACGTTATTCGGACAAGGCCGATTTTACGGTTTCGGCCAATTTATCGATCGTATAGGGTTTGCGCACGTATTGACCGGCGCCAAGTCGTTGAAGCGCCTTTACCCGCGCACTTTCGGAAAAACCGCTGACGATGATCGCTTTCTGGTCGGGACGGATTTCAATGATGCGCCTGTAGGTCTCCAGTCCGTCAATGCCCGGGTCCATGATCATGTCCAGCACCACCAGATCGACCGGATTTCCACTCAGATATTCAAGCGCTTCTTCTCCTCCGGCCACGGTGATGGGCCGATACCCCAACCGCTCCAGGATTGCGGCGGCGATCTGCCGCTGCTCCAGAACGTCATCGACAACGAGGATCGTTTCTCCTGCCCCCTGGTGATTGGCAAGCACGAACGAGGACTCTTTTTCGTCGATTTGCTTGCGGGTTGCCGGAAAAAAAAGGTTAAAAGTCGTACCGGAACCCTTTTCGCTTTGAATGCCGATAAAGCCCTCATGGTCCTTGACCGTACTCCACACCACGGTCATCCCTAAACCGGTGCCGCTTTTCCCCATGACCTTTTTGGTGTAAAAGGGCTCGAAAATTTTCTCCTTGTCTTCCTCCGAAATGCCGTGGCCCGTGTCGGCAACCTCGAGCAATACATAATCGCCTTCTTCAACATCGTCATAGTCCTCAAGGGTCCGATCAACGTATCGGTTATGAGTCGACAGGGTGCAGGTGCCGCCGTCGGGCATGGCCTCGCAGGCGTTAATTACAAGATTCATGATGGTTTTTGAAAGATGCACTTCGGATCCCATGATGTTGAGCAGATCGGGCGCAAGACGGGTCTCGATGTGACATTTCGGATGCGTTTTTTCCAGTTCCGCAAGCTCGGCGCTGTTCAGGTAATCCGTGATGATGGCATTCATTTTCACCGGCGTGAAGCGGGAAACGCCCCTTCTGGCAAGGGTAAGCAGCTCCTGGACGATATCGGCGGCTTTTCGGCCGGACTGGTGGATGGCTTCCAGCGGCGCTTTGAGTTCGCTGTCTTCAGGAAGGTTCATCAGGATCATTTCCGGGTAGGCAACCAGACCGGACAGGACGTTGTTCAGGTCGTGGGCTACACCGCCGGCCAGCGTGCCGATGGCTTCCATTTTCAATGCCCGGTGAAGGCGCTTTTCAAGCAGGTTTTTTTCCACCTGGGCTTTTTTATAGTCTGAAATGTCGTGCACGATCATGAAAATATATTCTGTCTGGCCGAGCTTGTAAAAGTTGGCTTTGATATCCACCGGCACCAGTTCCCCCGATTGTGCTTCGAGGTGGGATTCCATCAGAACCGTTTCCTGAACCCGGAGTTCCTGCCAGAACGCCGGCCATGCCGAAGGCGCGATATTGGAATCGATCTCGAAAATGGTCATGCGCATCAATGCGTCGAGCGAATAGCCTAGTTTTTTACCGGCCGCATTGTTGGCGAACAGAATTTTGGCATCCGGTTGGACGATAAAAATCGGATCCGAGAAGTGATCGATAATAAATTGGGTCAGTTCGAGGGATGCTTCAGTTTCCTTTCTAGCCTTCATTTCCTGCATAAGGTTTTCGTTAACCTGCTTGAGGTCTGCCGTGCGCTCGGCGACCTTGTCTTCCAGCGAGTCGTAAAACCCATGCAGTTTTGAAAAAAGGACGTTGAAACTGTCGGCCACTTCGCCAATTTCATCTTTTGATGAGATGCGAATTTCAGCGATATCCCGATAGCTGTCGCTCGCTGCGGCCTCGGACATGTGCCGGCTGATTTTGGCCAGGGGGTTCGTGACACTCAGACGGATAATTTGGGTGATGACAAAGAAGAAAAACCCAACCATTAAACCGATTAGAATAAACTTGTCGATGGATTCGGACCACAAAGCCGAGGTCATACTGGACAGGGGAACCGCCACGGTGTCGGTACCGATCACTTCACCGATCGGCCGATGAAAACCGGCTTTTTCACCGTAGCGTTCAATCAGGGACCGGGGCGCATCCGCCGGATCACCATGACATTTCAGGCACGACGGTATCATCCGACGGGCGCTGAACTTGGCCAGATAGGAACGCCCCTTGATTTCGATCTGGCCGGTCCAGCGTTTTACATTCGGGTTTTCGTTGAAGTAGCGGATAACCTTCAGCTCCTCGGGGCCGGCCTGATTGACGGGGTTGCGGGGGTTGTCCGAAGAAAATTTGATAATGGTTTCCGGAAACCGTTTGCGGACATCTTCGAATATGCTGCGGGCCACGAAAGACGTGGACATGGTTTCCGGTACGAATTCGTCCTCGCCAAGCAATTCGTACATCATCGGCCGAACGATCCCGCCCACGTAGCTGCGGATGGAAAGGTCGAACTGCATGGCCATTTCGGCCTGCTGGACAACCACGTCCTCGAGCCGTTGATTGGTCATGCGGTAGGTTTCGTAAAACAGGTAGGTCGCCAGCAGGGCGGATGCAATCCCGATGGAAAGGATCAGTTTGCCGGCAAGGCTTTTCATTTCTAATGGATCCTCTGGTGGCACATAAACAACGATTGTTGATTTAAGTAGACAGATACCGACTCATCATAATAGGTATCGTTCTTTGCGGTTAAAAAATTAGCGAAAAGGTTCCTGCAAATCCTGGAAGTTATGAATATGGGTGTTTTGCAAATAGTAAGGCCCTCAATCGATACAACGATTGAGGGCCTTTTTTACATAATAATTTTTGGTGATGTCTAGAAGGGAATGTCGTCCTCCTGGCCGCCTTGATACGGCTGCTGGGGGTATCCCTGGTCCTGATAGTCTCCGCCGCCGCGTCCACCGCCACTACCACCACTGTACCCGCCACCGCCGGAAGCCGGGCGTGAGCCGCCCCCGTCTCCCCGGTTGCCGAGCATCTGCATGGTCCCCCGCATGTCGACCACCACTTCGGTCGTCCAGCGGTCCTGGCCGTCCTGGCCCTGCCACTTGCGGGTCTGCAACTTGCCTTCGATGTAGACTTGCCGCCCTTTGGACAGGTATTCGCCGCAGATTTCCGCCAGTTTGCCGAAAACGACCACCCGGTGCCATTCGGTTTTTTCGCGCCGTTCGCCGGAACCTTTGTCGGTCCACGTTTCCGAAGTGGCAACGGAGAAATTGGCGATGGGGCGTCCATCGGCCGTATACCGGATTTCGGGGTCCTGTCCCAAATTACCCACCAAGATTACTTTGTTGATTCCGCCAGCCATGCGTAACCTCTCTTTTGCTGATATTTAAAAGTTGACAGAATCGTAAAAAGTTGCAGAGGCGTCATGCCGGACTTGATCCGGCATCCAGAATATATTGAAACGACTGGATTCCGGCCTTCGCCGGAATGACGAAAAATGGACTTTGTTACTTTTTACGAGTTCACCAAATTATCTTTGCGGAGAAAACTTATTTCCCCATATCATTTCTATGAAAATATTAACAGCCTGCCGGTCGGTAAACCTTTACCGGTTTCTGAACCAGTCGATAATCTTGCCGGCCAACGGTTTCTTGGCGCGAATGGCCGCGTGGGGGCAGACCTCCAGGCAACAATAACAGCGGATGCAGGTGTCGGTGTTGAACGAGATTCCCCGATCCGTATGGGAGATAGCCTGGGCCGGGCAATACTTCCAGCATTCCCCGCACAATTTACAGGCCTTGTTGTTCGCCACCGGCTGCTGGATCACAAACCGACGCATGAAGCGGCCCAGGTATTCCGGCCCCATGGCCAGCGAACCCAGTTCCGGAAACTGGAAATCGTTCAGGATATTCAGGTCGCCGTTGATATGAACGTCGCCCTTATAAACCCCCATTTCCCGGGCGTTGCGTTGTGTTTCCAGGCTTTCGGGGTCCATCCCCGTCATTAGGCAGGCCACGTGGTCCACGGCGTGGGCGTCTTTGCCGGCCAGCATCACCCCCAAATGGCGGGGGGTACCGCTTTTGCCCGGACCCTGCCCTTCCATGGCCAGAATGCCGTCTACGATGGTGTAGGCCGGCCTCAGCGCTTCGTAAATGTTTACGATCAGGCGGCCGAACATGTGCCGGTCCACACCCGTCCGCAAATGCCATTCGGGTTTTTGGATGCCCACGATACAGCCGAAGAGGTTTTTGACGCCCAGGGTCAGCATCATCATGGCATGGGTTTTGAGCTTGGCCAGATTGATGACCACATCGGCGTCCATGGCATCTCTGGCCACATCGATGCTGCCGAAAGGGTCCCCCACATCAACAGCGACGGTCTCTTCGAACGGTTTGGCCACCACATCCAGACCCTTCAGGGCCTCCTCGTAGCCCCCTTTTTTCATCACCTTGGCAAAGCTTCCCGTGGCCGGACTGTCCGAGATCTGGACCCTGGCCCCCCCTTCCAGGCAATATTCGGCTGCGGCCCGGAGGATGAGCGGATGCGTGGTCAATGCTTTTTCGGGTTCTGCCGGAGATAGAAAGTTGGGCTTGATCAGTACCCGGGTGCCGGCGTCGATGACCGGTGCTTCGGCGGAAGCCAGCATTTCGAAGACAAGGGGCCGAATGACCGCGTCATCGTATTCCGCTTTTCGGATGAAAACCGTGGACATGACCAAAAGGTGCTTTCCGGAGTAAGGCGATTGAACAAGGTTCGTTGAACTGATAGGGTTTGTTCAAGTTGGAACTTAGTATCGATGATGTTGTTTATCAACCCAAAGTTGACGGACACGTAAAAAAGCCGATATCGGCGTCACGCTTCATCCTTCGTCACTGCGGCGTACCTTTAAGTACGCCTCATTCCTCAGGATTCGCAAGCCTGATCTCGGCCTTTTTACGTGTCCGTCGGAAAAGCTTTTTACGAGTTCATCACCATTGAACGATTCAAAAAAAGAAACCGGCGTCAGTGACGCCTTCGCCAAGCGGGTTCGCAGACACGTCAGCGGCAGGGTGAGGGATTATTACGCCATCGTTTCCCCGGGATTCGAAGCCTGCGCCCGTCAGGAGTTGATTATCCTGGGGATCGATGAAAGTGACATCCGGGTATCCACCGGCGGCGTGACATTTCGCGGGCGGTTCGTCGATTGTCAGCGGGCCAATCTGCATCTGCGGACTGCCACGCGCATCCTCATGCGCATCGACACCTTTACCGCGACCAATCCAAGACAGCTTGAAAAGCATTGCGCGTCGATTCCCTGGGAGTTGTATCTGGTCGAGGGCACACGTCCAGAGATCAAGGTGCATTCCCAGCGTTCGCGGTTGTATCATTCCGATGTTGTCGCCCGGGCCGTAAAGGAGGCCATCGCCGGGCACTGGGAAGGTTCGTCCGCCCCAAGTGTATCAGCGGATTTTCCGCAAACGGTCTTTGTGCGTCTTTTAGACGACCGGGTGACGCTTTCGCTGGACAGCAGCGGTGCGCCTCTTTACAAGCGCGGCCTGAAACAGGGCGTGGCCCGGGCACCTCTCCGGGAATCGCTGGCGGCCGCCATGCTGATATGTTCGGGATACGACAGCAGCCGTCCTTTAGTGGACCCCTTGTGCGGCTCCGGCACCCTGTCCATAGAGGCGGCCATGATGGCCAAGGGCATGGCACCGGGAAGTCTGCGAAATTTTGCCTTCATGGGCTGGCCGGCATTTCGCGGGCGACAATGGTCCTTTTTGAAGCGGGAAGCCGAAGCCGACGCAAAGGCGTTCAACCGGCCGCCGATCCATGCATCGGATCTGGATGCCGCCGCCTGCGGGAAGCTGTCAGGAATCATATCGGATAATGGGCTGTCCGATGCCGTGAAGGTAACCGTTAAAGATTTCTTCGATTGCGAGGCCGGCCAGTACGAAGGTGGTCCCGGGCTGGTGGCGATCAATCCGCCCTACGGCATCCGTATCGGCTCCTCCCATCAGGCCGCCGACCTGTTTCAGCGCATCTGTCGGCACCTTAACGCGGCATTTACAGGATGGGACGTGGCCCTGATTTCCCCCGAGAAAAGTCTTCTACAGACCGTGCCCTTTGCCTTCCGGCAGGTGCCGATGCGGCACGGTGGATTGCGGTTGAAGCTGCTGTTGGGGACTGTGGGATCGGCATCCACCACAAGGCAAGGGCGAGGGAAAGCCTGAAGAATGATTTACCATTTATGGAGGCTTCCCAAGGAGCGTTCAATCTGACGCCCGGGAGCGCCTTGACAACCCTTGGATGCTTATTTATTTTCCCGTTGCACCGAATCCCGGCGCGCCTCTGCCGGAATTTCAAACGATGAAACCGAGCCTGCATGAACCCGGAAAAACGGGTCTGCATACGACTTTGCAGTAGGCAATCGATAAAAGGAGAGCATCGTGTCTTTGGAAGAACTGAACGTGCAGATCGAAGAGAAGCATCTGGTGGTCAATCGCATCCGGGAGGAGATTGCCAAGGTCCTGGTGGGGCAGCGCGAACTCATCGACGGACTGCTCATGGGCCTGTTCACCCGGGGACATATTCTCATCGAGGGGGTGCCGGGTCTGGCCAAGACCAGCGCGGTCAAGGCCCTGGCCGATACGGTGCGCGCCAACTTCAAACGCATCCAGTTCACTCCCGACCTGTTGCCGGCGGACCTGGTGGGCACCGAAATTTACCGCCCAAAAACCGGCGATTTCAGCATTAAAAAAGGCCCGTTGTTCAACAACATCATCCTGGCTGACGAAATCAACCGGGCCCCTTCCAAGGTACAATCGGCCCTGCTGGAAGCCATGCAGGAACGCCAGGTGACCATCGGAGAAACCACGTTTCCCCTGGCCGACCCATTTTTGGTCATGGCCACCCAGAACCCCATCGAACAGGAGGGCACCTACCCCCTGCCCGAAGCCCAGGTGGATCGTTTCATGCTCAAGATTCTCATCGACTATCCGGAGAAAAACGAAGAGAAAGAGATCATGAAGCGCGTGGGTTTCGATGCACCGGAGGCCGTGCAGCCGGTTCTCGATCCCTCGGAAATCAACGCCATCGGCAAGCTGATCAACAGCATCTACATGGACGAGAAATTAAAGGATTACATCGTAGACCTGGTTTTTGCCACCCGCGATCCGGCCGGCTACAACATTGACGTGGCCGACTACATCCAGTTCGGGGCCTCTCCCCGGGCCACGATTTTTTTGAGCCTGACCGCCAGGGCCTACGCTTTTCTGCAAGGCCGGGCTTACGTGACGCCCCAGGATGTCAAGACCATTGCCCCGGCCGTGCTACGGCACCGCATCCTGTTGACCTACGAGGCCGAAGCCGAGGATATCGACACGGATCAGATCATTGGCAGGATTTTCGATTCGGTGGAAGTGCCATAATTGTCGCGGATGCTCAGGCTCGTCATCCCGGCGAAGACCGGAATCCATTCGTTTCAAATAATTCTGGATGCCCCCGGACCTGGGTCCGGGGCAGGCTTGTCAAGCCCGGCATGACGAACCAGGAGCTTCATTCAAAGCAATGATGATGGTTATATAGAGTTAGAGAATACCAAGATAGCGTCATTCCGGCGAAAGCCGGAATCCAGGACAACACAGATAAGCATGTAGCCTGCTGTTTACATTCTGGCAAGTAAACGAAATGGAACCCTTTACATTGGTGTGACATCTGATCTCGCCAAACGGGTATGGGAACACAAAAACGATGTTGTGGGTGGCTTTACCAAACGCTACAAGGTCCACCAATTGGTTTGGTATGAGATTCACGCTACCATGGAATCAGCCATTAGAAGAGAAAAGCAGCTTAAAAATTGGAAACGGAACTGGAAGCTGGACTTGATTGAAAAAAATAATCCAACGTGGAAAGATTTTTATAACGAGATTGTTTGACATTGCCTATGAGTTGCCACGTCGAGGTCATTCCGGCAAAGGCCGGAATCCAGCTGTTTCAAATATTTCTGGATGCCGGGTCAAGCCCGGCATGACGAGACCGCAGCCTTTTACAGAGTCTCTATAACGCATGCTTTCTCCCGAAATCATAAAAAAAATCAAGAAAGTCCACATCAAAACCGGCCGCATGGTCAACACCGTCATGGCCGGCCAGTACCGGTCGATTTTCCGCGGGGAAGGCATCGAGTTCGAAGAGGTCCGGGAGTACAGCCCCGGCGATGACGTCAAAAGCATCGACTGGAAAGTGTCGGCCCGCATGGGCAAATCTTTCATCAAGCGCTACCGGGAGGAGCGCGAGCAGGTGGTGATGCTCCTGGTGGACATGAGCGCCTCGGGCCACTTTGGCACTTCGGAGAGCATCAAGCGCGAGACCGCAGCCGAAATCGCCGCCATCCTGGCCTTCAACGCCATCCGCAACAACGACAAAGCCGGAGCCATTCTTTTTACCGACCAGGTGGAGCGCTATATCCCCCCCAAAAAGGGTTCGGCCCACGTGTGGCGGCTGATCCGCGAAATTTTTACCTTCCAGCCCGAGCACACCGGCACCGATATCGAAGCTGCGGTGGACTTTCTGGCCCGGGTTTGCCGCAAACGGACCGTGGCCTTTCTCGTTTCCGATTTTCTCACTGAGCGTTTTGACCGCCGGGCCACCCTGCGCATCCGTTCGGCGGCCCGCAGACACGAACTGATCAGCGTGCTGGTCAGCGATCCCGGCGAATTCCGACTGCCAGAGGGCGGCATTGTTGCCCTGAAAGACCTGGAAACCGGCGTCCTGCGCTACCTAGATGCCGGGAACCGCGCCACCCGTGATCGATTTCAATCCGACCGTCAGGCGGTTCACGACCGCATCCTGCAGACCCACAAAGCCATGGATATGGACTGCATCGAAATGCCCACCGACGGTGATTCGGCCGACGCATTGGTGCGCTATTTCAGGTATAGGGAGAGGCGGCGGCGATGAAGCGGATACCAATAGACTTTAAGATGATGCTTTTGGGCGGCGTTATCGGTCGTCGCGGTATGATTTATACAGCTTCCTCCCTCTGGCCTTGCCAAAAACATCATCTTAAAGCCTATGAGAAAGCGTTAGGCATCCTGAGTGGTGTAGTCTTGTTTTTGATGATCGGATTTGGCATTCCAGTTCTGGCTGCGGAACTCCCGCCGTCAGTCCTCCCCAATGCCACACCAGCACCGGGCCAGGCTGCTACCAACACACCGGCAACATCCGACGCGCCGGCACCCATGACCGACATCCACGATATCCGGCCGCCGGTGTCGGTGGGTTTCGACATGCCGCCCTGGCTGGTGCCCGTGCTGCTGGCCCTGGCCGGGGTGGTGCTGCTGGCGGCCCTGTTTTTCTGGTGGCGCCGTCACCGTAAAAAACGTGTTATCGAAACCATCGTTCCCGAACTGCCGCCGGAAATGGTCGCCATGCAGGCCCTGGACGGGATCGGCGATGTTCGCGGACAGGACGGCAAGGCCTTTTACTTTCGTCTCTCGGCCATCCTGCGCCGGTACATCTTCGGCCGTTTTTCCGTAGGCGCACCGGAAATGACCACCGAGGAGTTCCTGCCTTGCATCGACCGGCTGTCCATCGATCGGGAGCTGGCCCGCCAATTGAAGCAGCTTTGCCGGGCCATGGATCCGGTCAAATTCGCCGGGGTGGCCACCGTGGAAAAGCAGATGGAAGCCGACCTTTTCTTTGCGCGGGCCTTCGTACGTCAGACAGCGCCGGAAGCCACACCGGAAACCCCGCCCGAAACCAACGCCCAGCCACCGGCGTTGCCGCCGGCAGAGGGAAAGGGGTAGCCATGCTGCGCTTCGCCTCACCTTGGTTCTTTCTGCTGCTCCTGCTGGTACCCCTGATCGTCTGGTACCGGCGCCGTCGGCATCGTCCGCCGACAATGGCCAGCAGCGCCCTTTTCCCGGCGGCAGCGGTGCCGGCTTCGGCGGCTCTGCGGCTGCGCCCCATGGTGCCAGCTCTCAAGTACCTTGTTCTGGTTTTGATGATCGTTGCCCTGGCCCGGCCCCAGTGGGGCACGGAGCGCACCGAGGTGCAGACCGAAGGGATCAACATCGTGCTGGCACTGGACCTTTCCGAAAGCATGGCGGCCCTCGATTTCAAGAAAGAGGGCCGGGTGGTCAACCGCCTGGAGGCGGTCAAGGGAGTGGTTGAGAATTTCGTGGCCGGCCGTACGGGGGACCGCATCGGCATGGTGGTTTTCGGCACCCATGCCTATACCCAGCTGCCGCTGACCCGAGATTACAACACCATTGTCAGCATGCTGGAGCGGCTGAAAATCGGGGCGGCCGGCAAGCAGACAGCCATCGGAGACGCCATCGGGATCAGCATCAAACGGCTGGCCGACATCGAGAGCAAATCCAACGTCATTATCCTGCTCACCGACGGCCAGAGCAATGCCGGTGAGTTGTCCCCGGAAACCGCCGGGCAGATCGCCAAGGAGAAGAGCGTCAAGATTTACACCATCGGTGTGGGCAGCCGGGGGAAGGCGCCGTTTCTGGTCAACGACCCGATCTTCGGCCAGCGCTACGTCTACCAGCGGGTCAGCATCGACGAAGAGACATTGAAGGCCATCGCCGAACAGACCGGCGGGCTTTACTTCCGGGCCGAGAACCTGGAGGGGCTGCAGGAGATTTACGATACCATCGACAAGTTGGAGAAAACCGAGGTCAAGGTGGACATCTTTGCCGATTACAGCGAGATCTACCCCTGGCTGCTGGTTCCGGCGGTGATTCTTTTGCTTGTTTACGTGGTGTTGAGAAATACGAGGTTTCTGGTCGTGCCATGAGCTTCTTTCGGGTTGAAATGCTATTCTTTATCTGGGTCGCACCACTGCTGGTGCTGGCCATCGCCTTCGGCATGCGACGGCGGCGCGAGATATTGCGCCGCTTTTCGTCGGAGCATGGCCTGGCGGCCATCGCTCCCCGGGTAGCCGATGGGCGGCGCTGGATCAAGGGTTTGCTGCTGGCCGCGGCCGTTCTTTTTGCCGCCGTGGCCCTGGCCGGACCCAAATACGGATTCCGCTGGCAGGAGATCCGCCAGCACGGCGTGGACATCATCATCGCTCTGGACTGCTCCCGCTCCATGACCGCCGCAGACATCTCGCCCTCCCGGCTGGAGCGGGCCAAGCGGGAGGTGTTCGACCTGTTGACCATGCTCCAGGGTGACCGGGTGGGGCTGGTGGCCTTTGCCGGCACCGCCTTTTTGCAGTGTCCCTTGACCTTGGACTACGACGCCTTCAATCTTTTTCTCAACGCTCTTTCCCCGGACTATCTGCCCGTAGGCGGCACCGATATCACCGGAGCCCTGACTACCGCCGCCGATGCCTTCGATCCCAAAAGCGCCGCCGATAAGGCGATCATTCTGATCACCGACGGCGAGAACACCGGCGAGGGCGACCCGGTCAAGGCAGCCGAAAGCTTGAAGGAAAAGGAGATCAAGCTCTTCTGCATCGGTGTGGGCGGCAGTGACGGCGTGCCCATTCCTGAGGCCGAAGGCGGATTCAAAAAAGACAAAAGCGGGCAGATCGTGCTTTCGCGGTTAGACGAGACGACCCTGAAGAAAATCGCCGTGGTCACCGGCGGCACCTACGTGCGCTCCGTGGCCGGGGACATGGACCTGGATGCCATCTACACCGATGAAATCCGCCGCACCATGGATGCCCAGACGCTTACTTCCAGCCGCAAGCAGGTCTGGGAGGACCGTTTTCAATGGCCCCTGGCCCTGGCCCTGGTCTGCCTGTTGGCCGAAATGCTGCTGCCAGTCGTTCGAAAAGGGCTGGTGTCGGTATTGCTGGCGGTGCTGCTGGTGCTGCCGGCAGCCACATCACAGGCCAGCGACACCAGCCAGGGCATCGAGGCTTACCAGGCCGGCGATTACGAAAAGGCGCTCAAGCATTTTGTGGATGCCCAACTGCAAACGCCGGACAAGGCCGAGTCCCTTTACAACGTAGCCAATGGCTACTATAAAACCGGCAACTTCGACGCAGCGGTCGACCATTACAAAAAGGTGCTGGAAACCGAAGACAAGGTCCTCAAGCAAAAGGCCGAGTACAACCTGGGCAATGCCGAGTTCCGGCGCGGCGATGCCAAGGCCGCCATCGAGCACTACAAAGCGGCCTTGGCCCTGGATCCGGACGATAAGATGAGCAAGGAGAACCTGGAATTCGTCCAAAAGATGCTTGAGCAGCAGCAGAATTCGGACGACCCGCAAAAGGACCAGAAAGACCGGCAACAGGATCAAAAGCAGAACCAGGATCAGCAAGGTCAGTCCAAACCGGACAACAAAGCTGACGACGGAAACTCCGAGAACCAACGGCCGCAAAATCGCGATCCATCCGCAGAAACCCAGACCGCCCCTGATTCCGGGGATAAACAGGACCAGCAGCCGCCGGCGCCGCAACCGGAGCCATCCGATCCGTCTGATGACAAGCAGGCCTCCCAGGCCTCTGCAACACCCGGCCAGGATCAGCAGGAAGGCGATCCGGGCCAGGCCGAGAGAATGCTCAACCGTTTGCAGGACCGGCCGGGCCGGGCTTTGATGCCGGCCGCGGGTGGACAACGCGTAGACAAAGACTGGTAATGATGGCAGCTTAGAGTATTATGGATGTGGGTGTTCGATGAATTCGTTAAAAGTAAAAAACACCAAATTGACGTCATTCCGGCGAAGGCCGGAATCCAGGCATTCCAATGTGTTCTGGATGCCACCGGATCGGGGTCCGGTGCAGGCTTATCAAGCCCGGCATGACGAGAAAGGCACTTTTTACGAATCCATCATATTCAGAACGCTTACCACCGCCATACTCATCTTACTATCTACTGCCATCGGCGCCCAGGCGGCCACTGTGCGGGCCGTGGTGGACCGCAACCAGGTTATGGTCGGGGAATCGCTCAGCCTCCAGGTGACCATCGAGGGCGGAGACGGTGATGTCGATCTTTCCAGCCTGACCGACTTCAAGACCGTCTCACGGGGCTCCACCAGCAGTTTCCAGATGGTCAACGGCCGAACCTCCCGCCAGATGATCTACAATTACGTTTTAATTCCGCTTAAGGCCGGCGAACTGAACGTCCCGGCCATTCCCGTGACCATCGACGGCAAGATCCATTACACGACCCCCATCCGTGTCCGGGTCTCCGAGGAGCCGCCGGTGGACAGCGGCCGGCGCGATGTGTACGTGTCTGCCGCCGTATCGGAGACCTCCCCCTGGGTTGGCCAGCAAATCGTTTATACTTTCCAGCTCTTCAACGCCGTCCAGGTGGCGGAAGCCAAGTTCCAGGCACCGGAATTCGACGATTTTCAGGCCGAGGAACTCGAAGACCGAAAATCCTACCGCACCGTGGTCAACGGCCGTGAGTTCATCGTTACCGAGGTGCGGTTTATCCTGATTCCGGTCAAGACCGGAACCTTGACCATCGATCCGGCGGTGCTCCAGGTGGGCCTGGTCCAGCACCGTCGCCGACCGCGCCCCTTTTCCGGCATGGATGCCTTTTTCGGTCGCACGGAGATGACCACCCGGGTGCTGCAGACCGATCCCGTTACGGTGACGGTACGCGATCTACCGCCCAAACCGCCGGGCACCGTGTTTTCCGGATTGGTGGGGAAATTTGAGATCAGCGCTGTTCTGGACAAGATTGACCTTCAGGTGGGCGATTCCACCACTCTGGCCGTTACCGTCAGCGGCAGCGGAAATATCATGGATGCTGCTCCGCCGACCATTGCCGCACCGTCGGATTTCAAGAGTTACACCGACAACCCCGAGGAATCCATCCGCAAAGAGGCCGCCGGGTATGTGGGCAGCAAGACTTTCCGCACAGCCCTGGTTCCGGTAAAGGCGGGAGACTACCATCTCGACCCGGTTACGCTGACCTATTTCGATGTCAATCAGGGCGACTACCGGACACTTTCCGCCACTACCGAAACGATTTATGTCCGCCCCTCGAAAACCGCTGCCACGGACATCGACGTGTTCCGAGCCGCACCGGATCGGATGCCTTCATTGAAAAAGCGGGTGGAGTTCACCGGCCGGGACATCCTGCCGCTCAAGACGGAACTGGAGGCCCTGCAGACCGGTCGACGGATGCCTCTGTCGTGGTTCAGCCTGCTGCTGGCGCTGCCGATCCTGGTTTTTGCCGCCACCCGAGTCGTGCTGCGTATGACCCGGAAGGATGAAACCCCGGGCCGGATCATGGCGGGTCGTGCCCGGCAGGCCCTCAAAGAGGCTTGCGCCCCAGCGACAACCGACAATGATTTTCTCACCAGTCTGTATCGTGCCCTGGTGTCGGCCATCCTGGGTCGCATCGGCGTCATGGGCACCTCGCTCACCTGGTCCGAAGCCCGTAGCCGCCTGCTCGAAATCGGCTGGGATGCCGAATCAGCCGATGCCGCCGCCCGTCTTCTGGAAGAGATCGAGTCCTTCAACTATTCGGGCGGCATTCTTGATGCGGATAAGCGGGCCGACCTGCTGGATCGCACCCGGCAGACGATACGGAGGCTGGCATCATGAAGCGATGGCTAACCACCGCAATCGGCCTGTTGGTTTTGCTTTCCCTTGCCACCGGCGTCCCGGCGAGCGAAAGGGCCCGGACCTTCATGGCGGGCATCGATGCCTACGGTCAGGGGGACTGGCCGGCAGCCATCGAGGCTTTCGAGCACCTGGCCGAAGAGGGCATCGACAGCGGGCCGCTTTGTTACAACCTGGGAAATGCCTACCTGAAAAATGGCGATCTGGGCCACGCCCTGCTCTGGTACGAACGCGCCCTGAAACGCACTCCCGATGATCCGGACCTGCGTTTCAACTACGATTATGCCCTGACCCTGACCAAAGACGAGCAGGGCGAGCAGACCTCGCCTTTGCTGCGAATCCTTTTTTTCTGGAAATACCAGCTCAACCCGGAGACCATCCGCTGGATCGCGTTGGCACTCAATGGGGTGTTGTGGTTATCCCTTGCGGTGCTGGTCATCCGTAAAAAACATCTGCTGCGGCCCAGCATCCTCCTGATTGCGGCCGCCACCCTCCTTTTTTCCGCCACGGCTGTCTTCAATTACTTCGAAGCCGCCCGTATCCGCCACGCCGTCATCCTCCCCGCCCAGGTTTCCGTCCGTTCCGGTTTTACCGACAGCGCCACCCAGCTTTTCGTTCTGCACGCCGGCACCAAGGTGCGGGTGGAAAGGCAGTCCGAGGATTATCTTCTGATTCAATATACGGAGGACAAGATTGGGTGGGTGAAACGATCGGATGCGGGAATTATTTGATATTGCTGGTTTTTTAGGGGCACGGCGCGCCGTGCCCCTACAACAACCTGCGAACAGTTTGGAGAATCATTTAAAACAGGTAGGGTATCACCGGCGCTTCGATGGGTTCGAGGGCGGCATCGGTCACCAGCGGAAAGGACTTGTCATCGACATGATGCAGGGAAAAGGTTCCACTCACCCGCACCCATTGGTCGTTGGCGAATGGTTCGGCCCGGTCTGCATCCACGGCGACGGCAAGGGGCAGGGCATCGGCAGCGCAACAGGTGATCAGGAAACGATAGACGGCCGTATCCCGGCCGCCGAAGTGCTCTTTGAGGGCCTCGTCGCGCATGATCATGCCCGTGAAAACCACCCGCCGGCCTTCATAGCGACCCGCACGGCGATATAAATCCGTGATGAAACACTCGCCCGCGGCCCTCGAACGGGGGCGGGTCGTATCGACGAGGCTCGCCTCTTCTTCGTTTTGTCCATCTTCCCAGGGAAAGCGTTCCCCGCTCGGATCCCGGGAATTGGTCGTGATCGTACCCGTTCCCACGAAACGATTTTTAAAAGCCAGTTCGCCCAGCATGGCATCCGGTACGCCGACCAGGAAAATCAGCGGGAGCAGCAATACGGCAGCCCGCAAGGCGGTCGAGGCATCTTTATCGGTCGTCCGATTCCCGGCGATAGCGGCAATCATGAAACCCATGGCGATGAAAACCGCCGGGACCAGCAGCAGTCCAAACTCCGGCCTCAGAAAGTCCATGTAGCGCCGGGAGCCCAGCAGGTAGACCAGTGCGACCATCCAGGCACCGAACACAAAAGGGTGCAGCCAGCGGGAAAAGATGGTGTCGGGCGATTTCATGCGAGCATCCCGGTGAGCGTTTCGTAGCCCATGGAAAATAGAAAAACCATGAGCGCAACCAGACTGGCCAATGCGACGATGGCGCGGTTGGTGAAAAGGCTCCGGTACATCAGCAGCAGTTTGAGATCCAGCATCGGCCCGGTCAGCAGGAAGGCCAGTTGCGCCGGAATCGGCATCATTCCCTGGAAAGAGGCCGCGATAAAGGCGTCGGCCTCGGAGCACAGGTTGAGCAAAATGGCCAGCGACATCATCAGAAGCACGGATACCGCCGGAATATCGGCCAATTCCGTGAACAGGGATCGTTCGACAACCGTTTGCGCCAGAGCGGCGATAAAGGCTCCGATCACCAGGTAATGGCCTACGGCAAAAAAGTCATTTTTAGCATGGATAAAGGCCTCACCCGCTTTATCCATCCAATCGGCCGGGGCCGCGGCGGTGTGGGGCGAGCAGCACCCGCATGCCGGGGCATGGGAATCGTGCATGCAGCCGCAAGGCGAGGAAGCCGGATCGATCCCGATTGTAAGGATTGCCGGCGCGTTTTGGAACAAGCGCCCCATGACAAGCCCGATGACAACGGCCAGGAAGTAGCCCCCAAGCAGGCGTAAGGCCACCACCTGCCAGTCAAAGGCATAGGCTAGGGCGGTGGAGGCCGCCACGACGGGATTGACGATGGGTCCGCCGAGCAGGTAGCCGATAGCAGCCGCAAGGGGGAAACCCTTGCCCACCAGTCGCCTGACCACCGGAACCACGGCGCACTCACAGACCGGGAAAAGAATGCCTGCGGCAGCCGCGACGCAAACGGTTTGCCAGCCCCGTTCGGGCAGCAATGCGGTCATACGTTCCCGGCTCAAGAACGCCTCGATTACCCCACCGACCAGCGAGCCCATAAGCATGAACGGAATCGCTTCCAGAACGATGCTGATAAAAACAATGGCCAGGGAATTCAGGGCGGACGAATCCGACCTGGCGGGAAGGAATAAAAACGCCGCCACCAGAAAAACCGCAGGCAGCCAGTCGATGGCAGCCAAACGATTGAAATTTCGACTTTTTAAACGAGATGTGTTCTTTGAATCCAGCATGATCAACCTTGTATAAACGAGCAGCATCGCCGTAGGAGATAGCTGATAGCAGAAGATGCACGGGAAGGAAACAGGCAAGCCATAAGCGAAGGAGCTGTTTTTTGACTCGGTCCCGTTGCGCCGGTCGGATTTATGCAATATATTTGCATAACAAATTTTCGCCGTATATTCGCTTTTTGTTTTAAATAATCATATAAAACAAAATATTAATCATAAATTGTCTGGATAAAGGGTGTTGAAAAATAGTTGCGTCTGATTCCACTTTTCTCTAAATCCTTGCCGCGAGGAGATTGACATGAACCGTACATTTTTTAATTTTTTATCCATTATTTGTATGTTATTTGGATTTGCATCAACGGCTGCGGCGGACGACAAGCTGCCTGTTTTCGTCAGTATCGTACCCCAGAAATTTTTCGTGCAACAAATTGGCAAAGACCTGGTGGATGTCCAGGCGATGGTTCAACCCGGCGCCAGCCCGGCCACCTACGAACCCAAACCCAGACAAATGGCTGCGCTTTCCAAAGCCAAAATTTATTTTTCCATCGGCGTTCCTTTCGAAAATGTCTGGCTGAACAAGATTGCCGCCGCCAATCCGCAAATGAGTTTGGTCCACACGGATGACGGCATTGAAAAGATCGCCATGGGAGGACATCATCACCATGATGATCATGCGGGCAAGGATCAAGAAGAGAAACACCATGGGGACGACCATGAGCATGCCGGTCTCGATCCGCATATCTGGCTGTCCCCACCCCTGGTGGAGGTTCAGGCGCGAACGATCACAACCGCCCTGCAGACCGCCGATCCCGCCCATCGGGATTTGTACGACGCCAATTTCCGCGACTTCGTTGGCCGGATCGATCAGTTGGACAATGAATTGAGACAGACCCTTGCCGGCAAGTCCGGGATGTCGTTCATGGTTTTTCATCCGGCCTGGGGTTATTTCGCCCATGCCTATGGCCTCAGGCAATTGCCCGTCGAGGTCGAAGGCAAGGACCCGAAACCGGCCCAGTTGCAAGCGTTGATCGAAAATGCTAGAGAACACGACATCCGTGTTGTTTTCGTGCAGCCGCAGTTTTCCACCAAAAGCGCCGAACTGATTGCCCGGGAAATCGGCGGCCAGGTTGTGGCTGCCAATCCGCTGGCCGAAGACTGGATGGCCAACTTGCGCCAGGTTGCTGACAAGTTCAAGGCCGCTCTCAAATAAACTAAAGAAAGGTGACCATGGCTCTGGTCGAAATCAACAACGTCTATTTTTCCTATAACGGCGATACTGTTCTCGAGGATATCAATCTGGATGTCCGACAAGGGGATTTCATCGCCATGATCGGACCCAATGGCGGCGGTAAAACCACGCTGCTGAAAATCATGTTGGGGTTGTTGAAACCGAATTCCGGCACGATCCGCGTTAACGGCGATTCCGCGCACAAAGCGTCTTCCTGCATCGGCTACGTGCCCCAGGATGTCCACATCAACAGCCGGTTTCCCATTACCGCCCTGGACGTGGTCCTGATGGGGAAGCTGGACCGCAATAAACGCTGGGCTAGAAAAACAGCGGCGAATCGCCGGGAGGCTTTGGACGCCCTGGAACAATTGGACATGGACATCCACGCCGAAAAAAAAATCGGCGAACTGTCCGGCGGGCAGCGCCAGCGGGTCTTCATCGCCAGGGCCTTGGTCACCCGGCCCAAACTGCTGTTGCTGGATGAACCCACGGCCAGTATCGACACAAGAGGGCAGGCCGATTTTTTCAAGCTTCTGGAAAAACTCAACCGGGAGATCACCATCGTCGTGGTCAGCCACGACCTGCTCGTCATTTCCCGCTACATAAAATCCGTCGCCTGCGTGAACCGGCGGCTGCATTACCACGACCAGGCGGAAATTACCGGCGACATGCTCGAAACCATGTATCCATGCACCGTCGAGGAAACGTGTCCCGTCGAACTGATTGCCCACGGGCATCTTCCGCACAGGGTGTTGAGGCATCACGAGGATGATCGATGATTGAAGCCCTACAATTCGAGTTCATGCGCAACGCCCTGCTGGCCGGCCTGCTGGCCGCCGTCATTTGCGGCATCATGGGCACGCTGGTAGTGGTCAACCGGATTGTGTTTCTTTCCGGTGGAATCGCCCACGCCGCATACGGCGGCATCGGACTTTCCTTTTTCTTCGGCTGGCCCTATATGGTCGGAACGATCGGGTTCTCGCTGTTTGCCGCCATGCTGATGGCGGCCATCACCCTGCAAGCCAAGCATCGCGCAGATACGATCATCGGCGTAATCTGGGCGCTGGGCATGGCTTTCGGCATTATCTTGATGGACCTGACGCCGGGGTACCATGTGGACCTGATGAGCTATCTGTTCGGCAGCATCCTCACGGTGCCGGACAGCGACTTGTGGACCATGCTCATCATGGCCGCGGTGATCGCGGTTTTCGTCGTGGGCTACTACAACGACCTGCTGGCACTCTCCTACGACGAGGAGTTCGCCCAGGTCCGGGGCGTACCGGTCAAGGGCCTTTATTTCACCATGATCGGGATGCTGGCCATCACCATCGTCATGGTCATCCAGGTGGTGGGACTGATTCTGATTATCGCCTTGTTGACCATCCCGCCCTTTATCGCCGAAAAATATGCCAAATCCCTGTTCCAGATGATGGCGGGATCAAGCATTCTGGGAGCCCTGTTCACCATGACCGGTCTGTGGCTGGCCTACCGGTTCGATCTGACGTCGGGCGCCTCGATCATCCTGGTTTCCGGGATCGCTTTTTTAATTATCCTGGGCACTGAAAAACTGCGCCTGTCCGCACGAAAAGCCAATGGGCGTAAATCGTAAGGAACGCCATGTGCCATCAATGCAATTATGAATCGTTGTTGACCGAAGCGAAACTTGGCCCTACCGAAAACCGTCGGCGCGTGCTGGAAGTCATCGGCAACAACCGGTTCCCCCTTTCTGCAGGCGATGTTTATCAGACGCTGGAGCGCACCGGCTCCATCAACCGGGTAACGGTCTACCGAATTCTGGATCTTTTGGTGGACCACGGCCTGGTGGAGCGCATCAGCACCGGCGGCCGGGCTTTTTGTTACGGAATGGCGCCCAACGAAAATCACCGACCCCATCCCCATTTTTACTGCAAACGCTGCGGCCGCATGGACTGTTTGAGTCCGGAAAGTCTTACGATTGATATCGATGCGTTATTGCAGACCTTTCCCGGGCGCATCGACAAGGTGGAAGTCCGGGTGGACGGGGTGTGCAAGGACTGCCTGAAATAGGGTCGGAAATCGTCGAACAGGCGCATCTGCCGGTCGTCCCCGGCAGATTTATTTCACCCCGGATTTTTTCGCAGTTTCACAACCGCGTCAACAACCACTGCAACGGCCTGATCGATCTGATCGGCAGTGGTCATGCGGCCCGTGGAGAACCTTACCGTTCCCTTGGCCCATTTTACCGGTATCCGTATGGCTTCCAGGACATGGGAAAGCTGAACCGTGTCCGAATGGCAGGCCGCACCGGCCGAGGCGGCCACCTCCAGGCCGATCTCCTCCAGAATTCGATTGGCTTCCAAGCCCTTGAATGAAAGACTCAACGTGTTGGGCAGCCTTTGTTCCGGGTGCCCGTTGAGGCGAACCTCGCCCAATTGATCGGTCAGTCCCCGGTGCAGCCTGTCGCGCATGGCTTTCAGGTGGGTTTGGGTGTGGTCCAGGCTGCGCTCGGCCATCTCGCAGGCCTTGCCCAGCCCGACGATTTCCAGGACATTTTCCGTGCCGGCCCGCCAGCCCATCTCCTGCCCTGCGCCGTGGCAGAACTTTTCAGGCACCACTCCCTTTCTCACATAAAGCGCACCGATGCCTTTGGGGGCATACACCTTGTGCCCGGCCACCGACAGCATGTCCACGTTCAAACGTTGAACGTTCGTTTCGATCTTGCCCACACTCTGGGCCGCGTCGGTGTGCATGTGAATATTGTATTTTTTGGCCAGTTCGCCAATCTCGGAAATGGGCTGGATGGTTCCCACCTCGTTATTGGCATGCATGACGGTAATCAGGATGGTCTCGGGCCGGATGGCAGCCGCGACATCTTCCACGCGAACCATGCCGGTGTCGTCCACTTCAACGTAGGTCGTGGTGAAGCCCTCGCCCTCCAGATGGCGGCACACCTCCAGGATTGCCGGATGTTCAACGGTGCTGGTGATGAGGTGGTGCCCCTTGTCTTTCAGCGCCCGGGCCGCACCTTTAATGGCGTGGTTGTTGGATTCGGTGCCGCCGGAAGTGAAAAAAACCTCGGTCGGCTCGCAGCCCAGCAGAGCGGCCACCTGCCGTCGGGCGGCTTCCACCGCTTTTTTGGGGCGAATGCCATACCAGTGTGAACTGGACGGGTTGCCGAATTCGGTTTCCAGAAAGGGGCGCATGGCCGCAATCACTTCCGGATCGTGGGGGGTGGTGCCGTTGTAGTCCAGGTAGACGGGCTGAATCATGAGAACGCTCCAATGGCAGCTTCTGTTTTCCGGTATCAACGAAAACCGGATTTTATCAGGATGTATATTGGCCTCGAATCGGGCTGATCGAAGCCGGTGAAGCGATATATTTTCATAATTTCTTATATCATGTCAATCGCTTGGGCTTGGATGCGAGCCTTTCCAAAACCACCATGAATGTGATAATAATATGACAATGCCTGTATCCCCTCTGGAACCGTTCGATCCCGACAACCAAACCCAGCGAAAAGAGATGCAATGAAAAATGCGGTGGGCGTTATCCTTTTACTTCTGATGATTGCCCCGCATGCCGGAGCGGAAACCTATTTTTTCGTGGGGAGCCATTTCCCGATCCTCTCGGAGGAGACTGAAGACGGCAGTCTTTGCGGTATCGGTGTTGATGTTGCCAGACGGATCGGCTTGAAACTCGGTCATACCTTCACCATCCGCATAGTTCCCTGGGAGCGTGCCAAAACCATGGTAAAGACAGGCGACGCAGACGTGCTGATTGCGCCTTTCAAGACCCCCGAACGGGAAAAATGGCTCGATTACTCCGCCACTTATTTCTTCGTGGACAGGTCGTTTTTTTTCGTAAAACCCGGCAGCCCGGTTACCTGGGACGGCACGTTTGCTTCGTTGCAGGGTTTGAAAATCGGTCTTGTCCAGGGGTGGAGCGTCGGCCCCGTCTTCGACCAGGCAAAAGAGGCATTGCAGATTGATTATGCCCCCACATTGGATCTCTGCTTCAAAAAATTGCTTTACAACCGTATCGATATGATTCCCACCCAGGACCGCGAAGCAAATGCCGCTTTCAAACGGATGCATCTCAACGATACGGAGAAACCGATAGCCATTTTGCCCGAACTGGACATCAACTACAACTACTTCGCTTTCTCGAAAAAGAAAAACCTGTCCGTGTTCAAAAGAGAATTCGACCGGATGTTGAAGCAGATGCAGACCAGCGGGGAAATCGCCCGAATGCTGAAAGAAAACTATGGCATTTCCGGCTATAAGTGAAATCGGCAATATCCGTTGTCCACGGTTCAACCCTCTTTTGCTGCTGGAAAGTACAAAAAGAAGACAAACCGTTTCCAAGTTTTAGGAAAAAAGATGAAAACGATTGCCTTGCTTTCATGGCTGCTTTGTTGGCCAACAGTGGTCTTTGCGGAGGCATTGCCGGTGGTGTGTCAGGAGTTCCCTCCGTATAATTACATTGGAGAGGACGGTAGGTTTACCGGCACCAGTACGGAAATCCTCATCGCAGTGCTGAAAAGAATGGGATATGAAGCCGATATCCAGTTGCTTCCCTGGAATCGGGCCTACCATCGCGCCGCCTCCGGCGAGGCCGCTATTTTATACACATTCAGCAAAAACGCCCAACGGGAAGATCATTTTTTCTTCACAGATGGATTGGCCTCCATCGAAATCGTCTTTTTCAAAAGAAAATCGGATTCCATCACCTGGGAAGAACTGACCGACGTTAAAGACCTTCGCATCGGCTATGTCGACGGTTACAACTATGGAGATACCATGATGGAGGCGCTCCGGCAGGCCGCTACGCTTAACCCTATTGCCAAACATATTTTCACGGGGTGTCCGCTCCTGGCTAGGAAGGGTCAATTGCCTGCCAGTCCATCATCCGCCAATCCCAGGGCGGACGTTCGCCTTCATGAAGGTCAGCTTCCGGCCAGGGCCATTGATGCGGGATGGGGCAGATGAGATCCAGTTGCGTTTTTCGGGTGGGATGCTCAACGGACAGGCTGCGGGCCAACAGGGCGATCTGTTTTTCCGGCAGCGGCTCGTCGGCGCCGTAACGCAGATCGCCGAGGATCGGGTGGCCCATGCGGGCCAGCTGGATGCGGATCTGGTGGCGCCGGCCGGTTTCCAGGGTGACTTCCAGAAGGCTTCTTTCGTCTGCCGTGGCCAATCGCGTATAAGACAAGCGCGCCTCCTGGCTGTCTGCCGTCGGCGCGGGAACCACTCGGCTCGTCCGGTCCTGCCGTTCGATGTGATCGATTCGCCGTTGCGATTCTTGGGCGACAATACCCTGCACCACGGCCAGGTATCGCTTGTCTACGATGCGCTCCCGAAACTGGCGGGCCAGGCGTCCGGCGGCCTTGGATGTCCGTGCGAACAGCACCACGCCGGCCACCGGACGGTCCAGCCGATGGACCATGGCCAGAAAGACGTTCCCCGGCTTGTCGTAGCGCTCCTTGATCCACTGTTTGGCCAGATCCAGCAGGCAGACGTCGCCGGTGCGGTCCCCTTGCACCAGCAGTCCCGATGGTTTATAAACCGCCAACAGATGGTTGTCTACATACAGCACCGGCCAGCGTTTGTCGAAAAAGAACGGTCGATCGGTTTTGTCGAAGGTGGTGTCCAGGGCATCCATACGCGGCTCGGATTTTCGGGGTTTATCGGTTTGGTTTGATAAGTACACCTATTCATAAACACGATGGTATTCGATTGCCGCTGCATCCCGGCTCGCGGCGTTGCTCGGCGCGTAAATAGGCTTTGGCTATTCACGCTTCTCGCGCCTTGCGATCCGGGCGCAGCAACAATCTCGATACGTCATCGTATTTACGAACAGGTGCACTAAGGGGTA
Organism: Desulfosarcina widdelii; assembly: GCF_009688965.1. Taxonomy (GTDB): domain Bacteria; phylum Desulfobacterota; class Desulfobacteria; order Desulfobacterales; family Desulfosarcinaceae; genus Desulfosarcina; species Desulfosarcina widdelii. Next base: position 4,635,699 of record NZ_AP021875.1, read on the forward strand.
CCATGTGAAACTAAAGGGTACAAGTTTTGAGAAGAAAAGGGGTCCGGCAGGCAAGACGGCACCCTCTGCCAGCCGAATGGATTTTCTGCTACAGCGCTGCGGAATTCGCCTCAGCGGCGCTCAACTCGAGCCGCTCTGGCGCTACCATCAACTGCTGCGGCAATTCGACGCCGAACTGAATCTCACCCGGATTCACAATTTTGAGAACATGGTGGTCAAGCTCTATGCCGATTCCATCCTGCCGGCCCTGCAATATCCGCAGTTGCCGTCTCCGCTGCTGGATCTGGGAACCGGCCCTGGCATGCCGGGCATTCCATTGAAAATTTTCCGTCCGGATCTGCACATCCTGCTGGCGGAGAGTCGCCAACAACGGGTCCATTTCTTGAAAACGGTTGTGGAGGAATTGAATCTGCCCGGTCTCGATGTGATCGAGCGGGGAATTGCCCCGGACTTTGACAAGCCTGTGGCCGGGGTGATCACCCGGGCCGTGGAACCCATCGCCGACACCCTGAAACGCGTGTCCGGGTGTCTGAAAAAAAATGGCTTGGTCATATTCATGAAAGGCCCCCGCTGCGATGAGGAAATGGCGCAGGCGGCACGGGACTGTTGCGACGATTACGCTTTGGCCGAGGATATTGCCTACCAGATTCCCCAGACCCCGCACCGGCGCCGTCTGATCTGCTACCGGCGCAGGGTTGCCGCGTTTAAGGCCACGCAGGCTCCCGACCCACCGTCACCTTACCGCATCCGGGAAATCGAAAGTGAATCCAATCCGGTTTTCAAGGATCTGAAAAAGCTGCTTACCGGACGGGGCGTAAAAAAAGGAGGGAAGACCCTGATTTGTGGTCGGCGGCTGGTCGCCGAGGCGATGCGTTGCGCTCCCGAGCGCTGCCGGGCCTGGATCGGCAGCGGCGACCGCCATGAACCGCCGGCCGAGGCACCGTACGAAATGGAATGGCTTCAATTGTCCCCGCAGCTATTCGGGCAACTGGACCTGTTCGGTACCCGTACGCCCATACTGCTTTACGATTTGCCGGAAATCCCTGCCTGGGATGCCGGCAATGCGGCCCCCGGTTGCAGCCTGTTGATCCCGTTTCAGGATCCTGAAAATGTCGGCGCCGTTATCCGCAGTGCCGCTGCCTTTGCGGTGGAGCGCATCGTTCTGCTCGCCGAAAGCGCCAATCCCTTCCACCCCAAGGCCATTCGCGCTTCGGCCGGAACCGTTTTGTCGGCCAACCTTTATGCGGGGCCTTCCCTGAAGGACCTGAGGGGTAATCTGCCGGTCGTGGCCCTGGCCGCTTCGGGCCGGCCGATCGCCAATTTCGCCTTCCCGGAATCTTTCTGCCTCTTGCCGGGCATGGAAGGTCCGGGCCTTGATTCACGCTGGCTCGACAATGCCGTGTCTATTCCCATGGCCGAAGACGTTGAATCCCTGAACGCGGCCACGGCCACGGCGATCACTCTTTATGAATGGCGCCGGCAACGTAAAGGAGAATAAAGCCAATGGTATCCATACTCGGGAAAAAGCTGCTTCCACTCCTTTGCATTTTCATCACACTGGGTTGCACACCATCCATGGCAAACGACTTACGGGAAAGCGCTCTCGCCGCCGGAAATGACTTTGCCCTGGACCTGTACAACCGACTGGCAGATTCCGAAGGGAATCTCTTCTTTTCGCCGGCGAGTGTCCAGACAGCCCTGGCCATGACCTACGCCGGCGCAAAGACCCGAACGGCTGCACAGATGGCAAAGGTCCTGCATGTTGAAAAAGCCGGCCAGGGAATCCACCCGGCATTCCAGTCCCTGCTGCAACAGCTCAATACCCCCCGGATGTTCAAATCCTACGAAAAGGTCGGCGATGAGATCAAACCGGTCGAGAAACCCGCCTATGAGTTGGTCATCGCCAATGCGCTTTGGGGGCAACAGGATTATCCCTGGAACCAGGCGTTTCTGACGCTGACGGCATCCAATTACGGGGCCGGCCTGCGGCAGGTCGATTTTTCAAATCATCCTGATGAAGCCCGCAAAACCATCAACAACTGGGTGGAAGAGAAAACCCGGGACCGGATCAAGGATTTGATTGCAAAAGGTGCGATCAGTCCCATGATGCGCCTGATCCTGACCAACGCGATCTATTTCAAGGCTGCCTGGGCCGAACCATTTGACGATCATGCGACCCGAGAGATGCCCTTTCATGTTTCCGAATCCAGCCAGGTTTCTGTGTCGATGATGTTTCAGAAGGAAGGTTTCCATTACCTGGAAACCGACAGCTTCCAAGCCTTGGAACTGCCCTATAAGGCCTACGAACTATCCATGATCGTATTCCTTCCCAAAACTATGGACGGGTTGGATGATTTTGAAAAATCCCTGTCCGCCGAAAAACTGGATCGCTGGAGGGCAGCCCTTCATCGCGAAGAAGTCGAGGTGTATTTTCCAAAGTTCGAGTTCACCAGCAGCTTCAGCCTGTCCAAAAGCCTCAAGAATTTGGGCATGGAGGATGCCTTCTCGCCGACGTCAGCCGATTTTTCGGGCATGACCACCGCCGAAAGAATCTTTATCTCCGAGGTCATCCACAAAGCATTTGTAGCCGTAGACGAAGACGGGACTACGGCCGCGGCTGCAACGGCGGTGATGATGGAAGCTACCGCCATGCCCATGCCCAAGCCGGAGCCAAAGGTTTTCAGGGCCGATCACCCATTCCTGTTCTGTATTTGCCACAATCCCACCGGCAAGATTCTTTTCATGGGAAGAGTTGCCGATCCCCGAACCAGATAGGCTGACACCGTGGTGGCTGCGACCATCGCCCTTTATGATGAAGTCGTAAGAAGTCTAAACTTTCATCTTTTCGTCATTCCGGCGCAGGCCGGGATCCAGTTGTTTCAATGGGTTCTGGATGCCGGATCAAGTCCGGCATGACGACTCTGGCACTTTTTACGAGACAGTCTTTTATTAATGACGCCGAAATTTTGAATAATTGATATCTCTGCCCAGTTTTGATAGAATTAATTTATATCAATGTTCTCACAAAACGTTTTTTAGACCCCCAATAGCCATATAACCGGTACAGTCCTTCTCATACTCATTCGTTACCGAAGGAGGATGCCATGGCTCATGTTTTGACTCAATCCGCATACGCCCGCCTTACCGAACGGCTCAACCGCTTTCCCCAGGGGGCGCCCCCGACCGAACTGCTCACTAAAATCCTGAAAATTCTCTTCGATCAAAAGGAAGCCGAAATGGTTTCTCTTTTGCCGGTAAAACCTTTCACGGTGAAAAAGGCGGCCCGCGTCTGGGAGATGTCGGAAAAAGAAGCACGCAAGGTGCTGGAACGACTGGCCGAAAAGGCGCTACTGGTCGATTTTCAAACCGATGGCGAGATGCACTACGTGCTGCCGCCGCCCATGGCCGGGTTTTTCGAATTCTCCATGATGCGCATACGCAAGGATATTGACCAGAAGCTGCTGTCCGAGCTTTTTTACCAGTATTTGAACCAGGAGGAGGACTTTGTTCGCGAACTCTTCGCCACGGGGCAGACCCAGCTCGGGCGGGCTTTCGTCAACGAAACGGTCCTGTCCGAGGAAAACAGCCTGCACGTGCTGGATTGGGAGAGGGCCAGCGAAGTGATCCGAACCGCCACCCACCGCGGCATCAGTGTGTGTTACTGCCGGCACAAGATGATGCACCTGGATCGGGCCTGTTCGGCGCCCATGGAAATCTGCATGACCTTCAACACGGCAGCTGAATCGCTGATCCGGCACGGGCATGCCCGGTCCGTAGAGGCTTCCGAAGGGCTGGACCTGCTGGCCGAGGCCAGGGAGAACAATCTGGTCCAGTTCGGTGAGAACGTGCGCCAGGGGGTCAATTTCATCTGCAACTGCTGCGGATGCTGCTGCGAAGCCATGATTGCCGCGCGGCGGTTTGCCGTTATGCACCCCATCCACACGACCCATTTTCTCCCCCGGGTGGACGAGAATACCTGCGACGGCTGCGGCAAGTGCGTGTCCCTGTGTCCGGTGGAAGCCATGACCCTGGTGTCCGCCAACGACCCCAAACGACCCAAACGCAAGATCGCCCGGGTGGACGAAGACCGCTGCCTGGGTTGCGGGGTGTGCTTGCGGGCATGCACCAGGACCAACAGCCTTTCCCTTGAACATCGGCCGCAGCGGGTACTCACCCCGTTGAATGCCACCCATCGGGCGGTGGTCATGGCCGTGGAACGCGGTAAACTTCAGGACCTGCTGTTTGACAACCGGGTGCTGTGGCACCATCGTGCCCTGGCCGCCGTGCTCGGGGCCATTTTGCGGCTGCCGCCGGTGGCCCGGGCCATGGCCACCGATCAGGTCAAATCCCGCTACCTGGAGGCTCTGGCGCTGCGCTACTCGTGATGCGTCACGGTCCAGGTCGATTCATGCATTTTTACTCGAACCCCCTGCCGGAAAACCGTTCGAGAAACGCCCGGTCCACCACCCATTCGTCGTCTTTTTGTATCCATTCCAGTTGCAGGTTGTAGAGGTCGGCCTTGTCGCCGACCGCTTCGAGCCAGGCCATGGGATCGTCCCGCAGGGTGTCCAGGCCGGGAATCTCATGATCTTTTCGGACGATCAGAAAGGGGAACCGGGTTGAGGCTTCTCCGGCCGCTGCGATGATTTCGATTTCGGGACGGGGGTAGAAGACGGCAAGCGGCCCGTAGTATTTGAAGGTTCGCCAAAGGACGGGCCGAATACCGTTGCGATCCAGATTCATGGGCATGGCCACGACCCCCTCGGAGGCGAGTTTCAGCAGGCCGCCGATATCGTGGGCTTCGGCCCGTTCCGCGCCCCTGGCGATCTGCGCAAGGATTTTGTCCGCATCATCCCCGCGGGAGCAGGCCGTGCAGAGCGTGAAGAAGACAATGGCCGCCACGACAGTGTTGACGACCCTGCTGTGAGGTTTGGTGATGGTTTTCTTCCATCTTCCGTCCCCTGTTTTACCTTCTCTGCCCTCCGTCTTCTGTCCTCTATCTTCGGTCATCATGCCTCCGTTTTGCGCGCCGCGATGGCCACCCACCCCCCCTTTTCCAGAATTTCGATCACGGTCAGGCCGGATTTTTCCAGGCCGGACAGTACGGACTCTTTTTTCTCCACGATGATGCCGGAACAGATGAGGATTCCGTTTGGTTCGAGTACCGCCGTCACATCGGGAAGAAGATCCAGGATCACTTCGGCCAGAATATTGGCCGCCACGACATGAAAGGTACTGTCCACTTGTTCGACAAGGTTGCCGGTCATCAGGCGGTAATCCTGGACACCATTGGCCAGCAGATTTTTCTCGGCCACGGAAACGGCAACTTCGTCATTGTCCACGCCGCATGCATTTATGGCCCCCAGCTTGGCGGCGGCGATCATCAGGATCCCCGATCCGGTGCCCACATCCAGAAATGTGTCGCCCGGCTGCAGATGAGACTGAATCTGCCGGATGCAAAGGGCCGTGGTGGGATGGGTGCCGGTGCCGAAGGCCATGCCCGGGTCGATTTCCAGGATGATTTCATTGGGTTTGGCAGCATATTCCCGCCAGGAGGGCTTGACCACGATGGTGTCGGTGATTTGTTCCGGCCAGAAATACTCCTTCCAGGCTTCGGCCCAATCCTGCTCGTCTATGCGGGAGTAGACCACTCGGGTCACGATCCCGGAGGCTTTTTGCAGATGCATCAGTGCATCTTCGAGCCGCCGGCATTTTTCGGCCGCTTGATCCGTGTCGGCAAAATAGCCGATGACCGCCGGCTCTTGTGGCGGCGGAACGGCATCGTCGGCCCAGTCCGGCTTCGGATCCATTTGCGGATCGTTGACGACCACGCCCTTGAGGCCCAACGAGTAAAAGGTGTCCGCCACCAGGTCCGCGGCCAGACCAATGTCCGGGCAGTCGAAAACCACTTTTGCGGCAATCCATTTCATGGTTTTTTTTCCTTTTGGTTAGCTACCAGCAAGTCCGCGAAGCGTTCCCTGGGTGGGTTGAAATAGCTGAACCGCAGGCGGGGATAGCGTTTGCCGATCATTTGCAGCAGCCGGTCCATTCCCACCGCCGGTCCCATGGGGGCTGCGGCCTGCATAATTTCCAGGTAGCGCCGGGGGTCGAAGTTGAGATTGCGCCACTGGATCAGATGCACCGGGTGCTTTTCCAAAAAGACCGAAAGGGCGGCTGCCTCTTCTGGGCAATCGGTGAACCCCGGGCAGTTGAGGTAGTTGATGGCCACGTGTCCGCCTTTGGCCAGGGTCAGGTCGATGCTCTCCACCACCTGGTCGAAACCATATCCGCGGGGGCGGAAATAGGCCGTGTAGCAGGGTTCGCGTACGGAATTCATGCTCACCCGGATACTGTCCAGCCCGGCATCCAGCAAGTCCGCCAGGACATCCGGCAGGCTGGCGTTGGTGTTCATGTTGATGGTGCCCTCGGCGGTTGCTTCGCGAATCAGGCGGATGGCCGGTTCGATTTCCGCGGCTGCCATCAGGGGATCGCCTTCGCAGCCCTGGCCGAAGCTCACCACGGCGTTTTCCACCCTTCGGATGTGGGTCAGGGCCACTTCCGCGATCTCCCGGGCCGAAGGAGTAAAGGCAATGCGGTTCTGGCTGCTGGTCAACTGGGCGTCGGACTGCAGGGAGATGCAGCCCATACAGCGGGCATTGCAGGCCTGCGAGGTTGGCAGGGGCGCTTCGTAGCGGCCGAGAAAAAAGTTCTTGCCGGCCGGGCAGCCATAGGTAAGGGCGCAGTGCTCCAGGTGTCTGGCCAGGCGGTTGTCCGGCAATTGTTTCTGCATCTGCCGCACGCCAGCGACGATCCTTTCCTGCGGCATGCGGCGCAGGTCCTGGCGGGGTTCGGTGTCCACCACCATTGCGGCCGACCGGAACCCTTTCTTGTGCCATCCCACTGCGCCGTAGGAAAACAGGGGCAGGATTCGGGCCTGGGGACGTTCTTCATAGGCGCAGGTGTGGGTCAGCACCACACCCGGGGAGTTGAACGCAGCCACGGGAAAAATCTTTTCGTCGGGTGCATAGGGGTTGCGATCCAGAGGGCCGAGCGTTCCGGTTGAACGGTCCAGGAGAACCGGCGCGCGGTCCGGCAGGAACATCAGTTCGCTCCCATGGGGCAGCTCAATGGTGTTGGCCGTTGTCAGAGAAGCGAATTGCGCCCCGTCGGCCCCAACGGCGGCGTAGCCCTCCAGGTCGAAGATTTCTCCCTTTTCGTTGGCCACAACGGCGGTGAGCAATTGGGGCGTTCGGCCTCCGGATCGGTTTTTCTTTCTGTAAGTTCTTTTCGGTCGGGTCATAGTCGTTTTTTCCCCGGGAACAAGCGGTAGAAGGGTGCCAGACGGGCAGGGTTCACCCCGGCCAGGCAACCGATGGCGATGGCGGTGTTGACCAGCGTGGTTCGCAAGGGACCAATTTTTCGCCAGCGTCGGGCCGAGGTCACAACCGGGGCCGCGGTCAGGGCAATGCGTCCTCTTCTGGCCAACCGACGCACCAGATAGAGGTCTTCTGCGATGGGCACCTGCGGAAAGCCGCCAGCCGCCCAAAAATCTTTTTTGCGCAGGAACAGGCCCTGGTCCCCGTAAGGAAGCTGGAGCCAGGCTGCGCGCAATTGGGTCCAGAAGGCGATCCAGTGCATGGCAGGCGTCGCCAGATCCGTTTGAAAACGAAAGGCCCCCAGAACGACGCGCCGATCCATGAGAGTTTCGAAAATATGATCCACATAATTGGCCGGCAAAAGGGTGTCGGCGTGCAAAAACAGCAACACCCGGCCTTCGGCCTCTCCAGTCCCCCGGTTCTGCTGGGCGGCGCGACCCTTGGGCCCTTCGACAATGCGGACCCCATGGTCGCGGGCGACCGCCACGGTGAGATCCGTGCTGCCTCCGTCGGAAACGATGATTTCGGCATCGGCGGATCGGGCGCCGACCAGGGTTGCGGCCAGGTGCCGCTCCTCGTTCAACGTGGGCACAACGATGCTGAGGTAGGGTTTTGCGGCCTCGTTACCGAGTCCTTCCCGCTCTAGATCTTCGGTGTCGTCCAGATCGCTGAGCGGGTCCAGCAGGCTGGGCGCCATGCCCTTGCTGCGGGCCAGGTTCAGCGTGCTTTCCAGAACCGTTGCGGTACTCCAGGCAATACCATCGAAAATGTTTTCCGGACGGGACATGCCCACCAGCCAGTAGCCGCCGTCTTTGGAAGGGCCGATCACCAGATCGTGGCGTTCCAGCCGGTCGAAGGCCGCTTCCAGGTGGTCCGGGGCGAGGCCGGGGATGTCCGTTCCTACCAGCACCACACGGCGGGCGCCCTGGCCGAAGGCCCACTGCAGGGACCGGAACATGCGGCTGCCAAGATCGCCTTGGGTCTGGGGCACATAGTCGATATCTCGCTTGCCCAGCCAGCGCTGCATCTGCTTTTTGCTTCCACCGTCATGGTGAACCGCCAGACGCGCATCGGTCTGTCCAAGGCAGCGCTTGGCAACGGCGACAGTCCATTCGGTGAGCCGGCGCTGAAGGTCGGCGGCGCTGGCAGGACCCAATGCGGGGATCAGGCGGGTTTTCGTTTTTCCCGGCCGGGGGTAGCGCCCGAAAACGATCAGCCGGTGGAGGGATACGGATTTCATGGACCTGCATTTATAAGGTGTTTATGGCATCGATTCCACTTGGGCGAACTTTCCGTTTTTATGACCAAGCGACATCTTCCGCGTCTACCACAGACGGCCGTCAAAGTACATCTATCCGTTATAAAGGTTCAAATAATCAGGGGATTGAAAAATGGTTGACCTTGTCCAGGCCATGGGCTATTGAAGCATCATCGACAGACCGAAGTCTGCCATTGCGGTCCCGACAACTGGTTGTTCCACGATCCACCCGACCATGAAGACTGCGTCTCGAAGGACGCTCGTATTCGTGGTTTTTTGTTTTAACAGTCCCATAATCCTATCGACGGAGGAAACATGCGATTCAGAAACTTGATGGCAGGCGTAACGGTGGTATTCTTGATTATGGTTTTCCAGGGAAGAGCCCTGGCACATTTCGGCATGGTCATCCCATCGGACAACATGGTGATGCAGGAGGACAACCGCAGCGTCACGGTGACCCTCTCCTTTTCCCATCCTATGGAGATGGTCGGCATGGAACTGGTCAAGCCCAAGGAGTTTGCGGTAGCGGCCAATGGCAAGGCGCAGGATCTGCTCGGCCAATTGAAACCGGCCAAAATCATGGATCACAAAGCATGGCAGGTTGATTATGCGATCAAACGGCCCGGTGTCTACATGTTTCACATGGAGCCTCAGCCCTACTGGGAACCGGCCGAAGATTGCTTTATTGTTCACTATACCAAAACCGTGGTGACCGCTTTCGGCGACGACGAGGGCTGGGACGAAGAACTGGGGTTGAAGACCGAAATCGTGCCCCTGTCCAAGCCCTACGGTCTGTATGCAGGCAACGTGTTCCAGGGCATCGTCAAAATGGATGGCAAGCCGATTCCCTACGCCGAAGTGGAAGTGGAATACTACAACCAGGACGAAAAATCCCAGGCGCCTACGGACTACATGGTCACCCAGACCATCAAGGCCGACGGCAACGGCGTATTCACCTACGCCGCGCCCAAGGCAGGCTGGTGGGGGTTTGCGGCCCTGAATACCGCGGATTTCAAGCTCAAACACGACGGCCAGGAAAAAGATGTGGAGATGGGCGCCGTAATTTGGGTCCATTTCGAGAACTGGCAGTAGCGCACAGTGTAACAAAACCAAGGGAGTTCGCATGCATATATCCGAAGGTGTGCTGAGCGGGCCGGTGCTGGCCACCGGAGCCGCGGTTGCCTTGGCCGGTACGGCCGCCGGGCTGAAGAAGCTGGATCTGGACCGTGTGGCCCAGACCGGTATGCTGGCGGCGGCTTTTTTCGTGGCTTCGCTGATCCATGTGCCCATAGGCCCTTCCAGCGTTCACCTGATTCTCAACGGCGTTGTGGGTCTGCTGCTCGGATGGGCGGCCTTTCCCGCCATCCTGACGGCGCTTTTGCTGCAGGCCATGCTGTTCCAGTTCGGTGGCCTTACCGTGCTGGGGGTCAACACCGTGATCATGGCAGGGCCGGCGGTAATCTGTTACTATGTATGCGGCCCCTTTGTTTTGAAAAGCCCTCCGGTTGCTTTCACGGCCGCCTTCATTGCCGGGGCGGGTTCGGTTTTTCTGGCGGGGATACTGGTGGGTGTCAGTCTGGTGTTCACAGGGGAAAATTTTCTTGAAGTCGCCGGACTGGTGGTGGCGGCTCACCTGCCGATCATGGTGATCGAGGGAATTGTTACGGTTTTTTGTGTGGCTTTTCTGAAAAAGGTAAAGCCGGAAATGCTTCCCGGTTACAGCGCAGGAATCATGGTATGAAACAATTTTTGAAAGTGTTCGGTTTGATCTGTGCTTTGATATTCATCGGGCATGGAATGGCACGGGCCCACAAAGTGACCATATTTGCATGGGTCGAAGGGGATCGGGTGTTTACCGAAAGCAAATTCAGCGGCGGTAAAAAGGTGCAAGGCGGGACAGTGACGGTTCTCGACAGCGCGGGGAAGCAACTGCTGGAAGGCAAGACCGACGACAATGGAGAATTCTCCTTCAAAACGCCCGATGCCGACGGGCTGACCATCATTCTCACCGCCGGAATGGGGCACCGGAATCAGTGGACCCTGAGTGCCGCCGAACTGGGGGCCACGGGGGGAAATTCGGCGGCGCCGGCGGTCGAGGAACAGTCCGGGCCCGTTTCTCCAGCTCTTGTAGGCGGAGTGAGCGCCGCGGAAGTGGAGGCCATCGTTGCCCGTCAGTTGGAGGAGAAGCTGCGTCCGCTGACCCATATGGTGGCTGAATCCCGGGAAAAAGGGCCCTCCGTCGCCGATATTTTCGGCGGTATCGGTTACATTTTGGGCCTGGTGGGCCTGGGTGCCTACGTGCGCTATCGCCGGGAGAACCGTTCTTAATGATCGACGAAGCCTTTGCCGAGGGGGATGGCTGGTTGTATCGGATCGATCCGCGCCTCCGGGTTCTGGGTGCCGCGGGATTCGCTGTGGTGGTGGCGGTAGCCTATGATTTCCGGGCACTGCTTTGCGCCCTGGCCATCTCCTTTGGTCTGGTGGTCTCGGCTCGGTTGAGCCTGCGCCGGGTGGTCCGCAGCCTGCTGGCGGCGCTGCTTTTCCTGGCACTGCTATGGCTGGTGCTGCCCTGGTCTTACGAGGGGCCGGTCTGGTTCGAAATCGGTCCCGTCGGCGTTACCCGGCCGGGAGTTGTCCTGTGCAGCCAGATCAGTTTGAAAACGGTTGCCCTGATGACGGCTTTCATGGCACTGGTGGCCACCATGACCGTCGACACGCTGGGCCACGCCCTCAGCCGCCTGCAACTGCCCGACAAGATGGTATACCTGCTTTTGATCACCTACCGCTACCTCTTCGTCATCGAACAGGAATACCAGCGGCTGGTTCGGGCCATGAAAATCCGGAACTTCCGGCCGACTACCAGCCTGCACACCTATCGAACCTATGCCTATCTGGTGGGAATGTTGTTCGTCCGCGCTTTGGAGCGTGCCCGGCGGGTGCACTGCGCCATGATCTGCAGGGGGTTTTCCGGCCGGTTTGTCAGTCTGCGACAATTTCCGTCCAACCCGCTCAATTCCGTTTTTTCCTTTGGCGCCATCGGGGCTGTCGGACTGCTGATCGTGCTGGAATGGGTGATTTGAATATGGACTCCCTTCTTCTGAACCTGTCGAACATCAGTTTTCACTACCCCGGCGGAAAGCCGGTTCTCGACCGCCTCGAATTTCGCCTTAACGCCGGTGACCGCGTTGGACTGGTGGCACCCAATGGCAGCGGCAAGACCACCTTGTTTCATGTGATCATGGGGCTGCTCAAACCCGATTCCGGTACGGTGGAAGCCTTCGGCCGCCCCAGACAAGAGGAAAGCGACTTTGTCGAAGTACGTCGGCGCATCGGCCTCTTGTTCCAGGATGCCGACGACCAGCTTTTCTCCCCCACGGTCCTGGAAGATGTTGCCTTCGGGCCATTGAACCTGGGAAAAACAAGAGAGGAAGCCCTGGCCGTCGCCAGGGAAACCCTTGATTTTCTGGGATTGAAGGGCTTCGAGGATCGGGTGACCTACAAGTTGTCCGGAGGGGAAAAACGACTGGTGTCCCTGGCAACGGTCCTGTCCATGCGGCCGGAGGTGCTGCTGCTGGACGAGCCTTCCACGGGCTTGGATTCAACCACGAAGGAAACGCTCGTCGAGATCCTCAACGGGCTTGATCTTTCCCTGATTCTCATCTCCCACGAGTTCGACTTCCTCTCCCGAACCGCCCGGCACATCTATACTTTGGAAGATGGCCGCATTCGCCTGGACGCAGAACTACAGATTCATACCCATCAACACGCCCATCTCGTAGGAGACCAGCCCCACAAGCACATTTAAGGTCGGAAAATCAACTCGGATACTATTCGGCTTCGACAAATCCGTTGATCTGGCGTTGAAAGCTCTTATAGGTAATCATCAGAGACTTTATCCGCTGTTTGTCGGGGAAAAAGAGTTCGAACACTTCCTGATATACGTGATAGGCCAACCGGTCGACGCCGATGCCGGTGTCCACCATCATGGCGATCATGTCGGCCAGGTAGAGGGTCACCGTGGCCGGGTCGTTGCGTGCGGCAGGCGTGGTCAGATGGTGGTTTTCGATCATATAGGTCATGTGAGGGCTGAAATGCCATTGCTTGGCGATCATGCCGCCCACGGTGGTGTGGTCCATGCCCAGCACCTCCATTTCCGCTTCCACGAAGCTCATTCCCTTGCCCTTCACCAACTCCTGAATGGATGTAAGCTGGTCGGCGACAAATTCGTGCAGAACGACCTTGCCGATATCTTTCAGCAACGCGGCCGTATAGATGGCCGGCAGGCTCATCAGGTCGTGTTCGTCGGCCAGCGTCCGGGCAACCATGGCAACGGCCAGGCTCTGGCGCCACAGATCCCCTTTGGCCAGTCCATAACCTTTCTGGGCCCGCTTGAGATTGCCGGACAGGTTTTGGGAAAGCACCATTTCCACCACCCGCTGCAACCCCAGCATGGCAACGGCCTGCTGAACGGAGTCGACTTTGACGGGCAAACCCACATGGGCGGAGTTGACCGTTTTCAACAGATTGGCGGTAATGGCCGGATCACGCTCGACCACGTCCATCAAATCTTTCAAAGGTGCATCCGGGTCGTCGGCCAGATCCAGGACTTTGTGGATGACCGAAGGTATCGGTTCCAGGCGTTCTACCTTCTTCAATACTTTTTTAAGGTTGTCCATGCTTTCGTTGTCCTTATTTTCCATTTTTCGTTTCGAGAATGGCACGATGCAGGCACACAATAAATCATCGGTTCTTTTCGGGCCGGCATTAGCGAATTTTGTCGTCCAGGCTGCGATTCTCGTATAAATCGATAAGGATGGACTGAATACAGGAAACCAGAAGCCAGCCACAAGAATGGATCGGTAGACGGGAACCCGATCATGATTATGTTTTACGGGTTTTGCAAACGGTCATTACCCGCAGCGTTATAGGTGACACCATGATTCGACTGGGGCTATGCTGTATTTTTCGAAATGCGCCCATCAAATTCCGGCGGACCACCGCACGATATCTGTTATCCATTTCCAAAGCCAAACGGGAAGAACATCTGGCCACGATCTGTATGCACAATGCCGATGCCCTCTACCGGTCGCTGAAATTTTGTGCTGCCAATGGCATCGGCGCCTTTCGGATCAACAGCCAGATTCTACCCGCCAAAACCCATCCAGAAGCGGGATACGACCTGGATAAATTGCCGGAAGGGGACCGGATCATCGCGCGTTTCAAGCAATGCGGCGCCTTTGGCCGCGAAAACGGAATTCGGACCTCCTTTCATCCGGATCAGTTTCTGGTGCTTTCGTCGACCGACGCCGATGTGGTCAAGCGCTCCATTGCGGACCTGGAGTACCATGCCATGGTGGCCGGGTGGGTGGGGGCCGATGTGATCAACATTCACGGCGGCGGGGCCTATGGCGATAAAAAGAGCGCGCTCAGACGGCTGGCCGGGGTGATCAGAGGGCTCGACCGGGAAATCGGAAGCCGCCTGACCCTCGAAAACGACGACCGGGTCTATACGCCGGCGGACCTGCTACCCTTGTGCATGGAAACCGGCGTTCCACTGGTCTATGACGTTCACCACCATCGCTGCCTGCCCGATGGAAGCAGCGTTGAGCAAACGACCGAAGCGGCGCTGGCCACCTGGAACCGGGAGCCGTTGTTTCACCTTTCCAGCCCCCTGAACGGGTGGGAAAAGGGTCCCTGTCGGCCCCATCACGACTATATCGACCCAAAGGATTTTCCCGATTGCTGGAAAGGGCTGGATCTTACGGTGGAGGTGGAGGCCAAAGCCAAGGAGCTGGCGGTGCTGCGGTTAAAAAAGGGCTGCGGTTAAAATTCGGCGCGGCTTTTCTCTTTCATCAGATGGGACAGACCATCTAGCACATGCTGTTTCACACGGCCAATGTGCTCGGAAAGCACCCGTTGGGCCTCTTGGAGGTTGCCGTCGCGAACGTGCGCGAACAACTCTTTGTGAGCGGCGTCGGCCTTGTCCATGGAGGTCGAAAAAAGGATGTTGCCCCCGTATTTCAGGTAGAGCAGATCGAAAAGAAAACGCAGGGTCTGGTGCTGGACACGATTACCGGACAGGTCGGCCAGGGTGAGGTGAAACTCCATATCCTTCAGCAGCCGGTCGTGCAGATAAATTTTGCGGGAAGCCTGCAAATGGGCCTTTAGGGCGTCTTCCAGTTTCTGGAGTGCCGGCGTATCCATCCGGGCCATGGTTCGGGGCAAAAGGGCCAGCTCGATCTGTTCCCGGAACTCGTAAATCTCTTCGACTTCCCGGATGCTGATCGGCTCGGTGTAGTAGCCGCGGTGGCGCTCATGGCGGACCAATCCCTGAAATTCCAGCCACTTGAGGGCCTGAATCACGGGGGTCTGGCTCATGCCCAGCCGCTCGGCCAGATCGCGGTAGGCAATTTTCTGCCCCGGCACGATTTCGTTGTGAAACAACATCTGCCGGATGCCCTGGTAGGCCTTGCGGGTGTGGCCGGCGTCGGCCTTGTCTTTTGTTTTCGCTGGTGCCATGGGTCCGCCCGTAAGATTTGATCAAATCTTTGATTAAATCAATGCGGCCCGGATGTCAATACGTTGCTAATCCTTCATCGAGAAACGCCATGCACAATACCAGTCGTCAGGATGCGCGTCCGGCGGGCAGCCGATGCATTCGGTCTCAATCCGGGAATCGACGGCTCTGGCAAAATAGGCGTATTCCACCAGACCGGCGGATTTGCAGGGATAGTCGGGGAGGCTCTTTTTTTTGCGGGCCACCTGGACCCGGCATTCGTTCATGCGGAAAATGAAGGCATCCGGGCCGTCGTCTTCGAAGGACTGCACGTTGATGCGGGCGTAGACGCGAAAACTCAGTGCCTTTTTGAGCCCTTCCAGTCCCGGTTGTTCGCCGAGATTGAGGAATCGTTTGATGGACCAGGCTTCGAAAGGCGAGAAGTGGGCCCAGCAGGAGTCGTTGCAGCGTTTGGCGTCGTTCATGCCGTTGGTGAACTCCACCGCCTGGAACCAGACCCCGTCGTTGGCCAGCCAGTTGATGGCGACCCCGTCGAGAAGCGCCAAAAGATCTTTTTTTTCCATGTTCAAAAGCGGTTCGGGAATGCCGTTTTTCATGTCGAAGCCGAGGATTTTGGACAGCCGCTTGAATTGAATGCCAAGGCTTTTTTCCGAAGCCGCGGAAAGCGCTTCCAGCGCCTTTTCCATGCCCATCTGGTGGCGGATTTCAGTGAACCAGAGCGCATAGTGGATAATGGTCCGGTGCATGATATCCATGACGAGGCGTGCGGTCTGTTCCTGATCCAGGTTGTCGATGGTTTCGACATTAATGGCCATGGGCGGTCTCCTTTCATTGGTGGCACCCGTCCCTTTTTAAGGACAGGTCGGCGGCAGATGAGGGTTATCGGGAAACGTTGGCGGCATGCACTGTAGGCAAAGGTCTCGGCGAAGTCAAGACTTGTGGCCGCATGCCCATAATGGATGGACAAACATTTATTATGGGAACATGTCGACCGGGTTCAGACGGTACAACGGGCCGTGGTTTACGATTTGACTGCGCAGGTTGCGTCGGAAGCTGACGAAGCCCGGTTTTCGAGGCCGATGAATCAGGTGCGACAGGCAAGTGCAGTCCGAGGCGCCGAAACCGGCAACGGGGCAGGTCGATCCTTTCAGGGCGGAAAAACAGCGGGCCCATGCACATTCGCGTTTGACGGGATCGGTGGTGGTCCAGATGTCCACGGGCCGTAAGGCGGTTTTGAGGTAGTCCAGGTGCCAGTGGGGCCGTCGTGACGGTTTCAGGTGGTGGGCCAGTCGAGAGGCCAAACCGCCCGGACCGAAGGCGCTGCCCACATAGATCCAGTACCCTCGGTAACCTTCGGCGAGGCCCAATTTACCGACCCGTACGCGAAAGGGCGTGTCGCAGTGAAAAATCAGGGCGTAGGTGCCCGGCAGGTTGTTCATGACAGACCGTGGCATGGGATTCTTGCTTTACAACGTCGGCGACTTCATTTAATTTAAATAATTTAAGCCTGATGGTCCAGTTGTTTCGCATGCCGGACGGGGTCCGGCATGCCCATGCAGGAACTCAGGATATCATCAATATTGGCGGTTTCGCCAGTCGGATCGATTCCCGAACCGGTTGGCGAACCAAAGACGACGGAAAATCGATGGCCCAAACAAACGTTATCTCCGATATGCTTGCCGGCCTTGGACGCATGGCCATCGACCCTGTCCAGGAACTGGGCCGGGCGGCGATATTTTTCTTTCGGGGGCTTGTCCACCTTTTTTCCTTTCCTCTCCAGGCGGACAAGATTGTCGATCAGGTCTATTTTATCGGCATGAAATCCGTGTTCGTCATCTGCCTTACCGGGGCGTTTACCGGAATGGTGCTGGGGTTGCAGGGCTATTACACGTTGGTGAAATTCGGCTCCGAAGGGTTGTTGGGCGCGGCCGTGGCTTTGAGTCTGATTCGGGAAATGGGCCCGGTGCTCACGGCTATCATGGTTGTGGCCCGGGCCGGTTCGGCCATGGCGGCGGAAATTGGCATCATGAGAATTTCGGAGCAGATCGATGCCCTGGAAACCATGGACATCAATCCCATTCGTTTCCTGTTCAGCCCCCGTCTGGGTGCCGCGTTGATCGCCTTTCCTTTTCTCACGGCCATTTTCGATGTGGTGGGCATTTTCGGCGGGTATGTGACCGGCTCGCTGCTTTTGGGCATCAACTCGGGACTTTACTTCAGCCGGGTGGAATCCAGCGTTCTGATGGAAGACATCAACGGCGGATTCATCAAGGCGTTCTGTTTCGCCGCCATCGTGGCGACCATCTGCTGCTACCAGGGCTACACCACCCACATGCGCAAGGAAGGCTTCGGCGCCAAGGGCGTCAGCCTTTCCACCACATCGGCGGTGGTGATTTCCTGTGTGTTGATTCTGGTGGCCGACTACGTGCTGACCTCCTTTTTGCTGTGAGAAGACGATGGACGAACCGCTGATCCAATTCAACCAGGTATGCAAGCACTTCGGGGACAATGTCGTTCTCGACGGGGTTGACCTGTCCATTTTCAAGGGACAGGTTACGGCCATCATCGGCAAAAGCGGCATTGGCAAAAGCGTACTGCTCAAGCACATTATCGGCCTGCTGGAGCCCGATGCAGGTGAAATTCTCTTCGAGGGGCGGTCCCGCGGTGCCATGACCAAGGCTGAGCGCCGGTCGCTGAAGATGAAATTCAGCTACATGTTTCAGGGGACGGCCCTGTTCGACTCCATGACCGTATACGACAACGTGGCCCTGCCGCTGAAGGAAAACAGGCGGGTCGCCTTCAACGAGATCAAGGAACGGGTCCGGGACAAGCTGGCCCAACTGGATCTGATCGGCATCGAAGAGAAATATCCGTCCCAGCTTTCCGGCGGCATGAAAAAACGGGTGGCCATGGCCCGAGCGCTGGTGACCGAGCCGCAGATCGTTCTTTTTGACGAACCGACCACCGGCCTGGATCCCATTCGCAAAAACGCCGCCCACCGGATGATTTCCCAATACCAGCAAGCATTCGGGTTTACCGGAGTCATGGTCAGCCATGAAATTCCCGATGTTTTCCATATCTCCCAACGCATTGCCATGCTGGATCGAGGCCGGATTCTCTTTCAGGGCAGTCCCGAGGAAATCCAGAGCAGCGACGAGCCGGCCATCCGGCATTTCATCCGGGGAGAAGTACCGGAAGGCGAGGAGTATGACGGGTTGCACGAATGATGCACCCTTAAAATAACCATTTCAGCCACGAAACAAGGGGTTGCAGCCGCGGAGGCAATATGAAAAAAACATCTGTGGAAACGGCGGTAGGCGTGTTTGTGATGATCGGCCTGATGAGTGTCGCCTACATGACCATCAAGCTTGGCAAAATGGAATGGTTCGGCGATGGCTACTATCTGCTGGATGCCCGCTTCGATTCCGTTTCCGGCCTGAAAACCGGTGCCCAGGTGGACATGGCCGGTGTAGAAATCGGGCAGGTAGCCGATATTCGCCTGGACAACGAGCGCAAGGTTGCCGTCGTGCAGTTGAAAATCAGGGAAGATGTCATGCTCACCGATGACGTCATTGCATCGGTCAAGACCTCCGGATTGATCGGGGATAAATACATCAAGTTGACGCCCGGCGGTTCGGATCGAATTCTCAATCCCGGTGGCATGATCATCGATACCGAATCGGCTTTGGATATCGAGGAACTGGTCAGCAAGTATGTGTTTGGAGATGCCGAAAAATAAAAAATTTCAGAAAACGGTGGTCCGTCCGTTTGCATTAACGGGCTGCGGGCGGAACCATAATAAAACCGTATTGCGGAGGAAAACCATGAGGAGAAGGCTATTTGCCTGTATGTTGATGCTTGCCGTGCTGGGGATCGGCCCGGCTGCGGCTGCATCCACCGAGCCCATGGCAGTGATCAAGGCGCCCATCGACGAAGTCATCGAAATTCTCAACGATCCCCAGTACAAAGAGGCCGGTACCAAACAGGCCCAGCGCAACGCGATCTGGCAGATCGTCCGTCCGATGTTTGATTTTGAAGAGATTTCCCGGCGGGCCGTGGCACGCGAATGGCAGCGTTTTACCGATGCTGAGAAGCAAGCCTTCGTGGATGTGTTCGCTCAATTTCTGGGCAACACCTACATCGATAAAATTCAGGGGGAGTACCACAACGAAAAGATCGCTTACCTCGGGCAGGAAATTCTTCAAGAGGTGTACGCCGAGGTCAAAACCCAGATCGTCAGAGAAACGGTCGAAATTCCGGTTAACTATCGCATGCGCAAATACGATGACGGCCATTGGAGAGTTTACGACATCATTGTCGAGGGCGTCAGCCTGGTTAAAAATTACCGTACCCAGTTTGCCAGCATCCTGAAAAAGAAAAAGCCGTCCCAACTGATCGACCAACTCAACGAAAAGCTCACCGAGCAGAACCAGCGGCTGGTTGGAAGCGGGCAGGATTGATTTAATGGCTGAAAAATGGATTCCAGCGGTCCGCTCGCCTCAGCGGCGCGTCATGGTGTGGGCGCTGGCGATTCTGATCGTAGTGTTGACCCGCAGCGCCGCCATGGCCGGGTCCTTGGAGGAAAAGGCCTCCGAGTCGCCCACCGGTGACGAACCGGCTCTGACGGAATCATCGGACCCTTTCGATCCTTTCGACAAGGGCGGCGGGGATGTTTTCAAAAATGAAGACGAAGCATCGCAGGCGGTTGCCGATCCCATCGAGGGGTTCAACCGGGCCATGTTCACCGTCAACGACAAGCTCTATTTTTGGGTGCTCAAGCCGGTGGCGACCGGATATCGGTACGTCTTGCCCACGCCGGTTCGTTCGAGCGTCAAGAATTTTTTCTACAATTTGCTGGGTCCGGTGCGGTTCGTGAACTGCCTGTTTCAAGGCAAATGGAGGGCCGCCGAGGGTGAGTTCTGCCGCTTTACCGTCAACACCACAGCGGGCATGCTGGGGTTTTTCGATCCCGCAAAAGATAATCCGAAAATGAATCCCCATGAAGAAGACTTTGGCCAGACGCTGGGTTATTATGCAGTCGGCAATGGCTGTTACATCGTCTGGCCGATTTTCGGCCCCTCTACCCTGCGGGATACGGTGGGCGCTGTCGGCGATTGGGCATTAAATCCGTTTTCTTTCATGAAATTGATCAATGTCGATGCCGGCGCCTTGACATCCGATACGACCAACGTGGCCATGTACTGTATCCGGACCGTCAATGACGTGTCTTTCCGCATCGGCGACTACGAAACCCTGAAAAATGCAGCCTTGGACCCCTATGAAGCCTTTCGGAATGCGTATATTCAGAATCGCAACAGCAAAATCGCCCGGTAAGAGGTCTTGGGGGTAGCCTGCAGCGCCATGATACCCCGTTGCGATGCGGCACAAAAACCCTTGCCCACGTCACAATACGCTGACCGGCTGGTTGCGGCCGAAGGTTAAGGCGGAAGCATGTACAATCGATTTTTCGGGTTCACAGAGAGACCTTTCCGGCTGGTACCCAACCCGGCGTTTTTATATCTCTCCCGAATGCATGAAGAGGTCCTGGCCCACCTGAATTACGCGGCGGCCTATGGTGACGGCTTTGTTGAAGTCACCGGTGAAGTGGGCACGGGAAAAACCACCCTGTGCCGCATGTTTCTGGAAAATCTGGATGAAAAGACGGAAGCCGCCTATATTTTCAACCCCAAGCTCGATGCCCTGCAGCTCCTCAAGGCGATCAACGACGAGTTCGGCATCGCCTCGGACACCGATTCGGTCAAAGCGCTCATCGACCGCCTCAACACCTTTCTGCTGGATCAAAAAGCCAAGGGCAGGCGGGTCCTGCTGCTCATCGACGAAGCCCAGAACCTGAGCCCGGATGTGCTGGAGCAACTGCGGTTGCTCTCCAACCTGGAAACCACCACCAGCAAACTGCTTCAGATCATCCTGGTGGGCCAGCCCGAATTGGGGGAGATGCTGGAAACCGGAGCCCTGCGCCAACTCAATCAGCGCATTACCCTGACCTGCCACCTGGTTCCCCTGACCTTTACGGAAACCCGCGCGTACATCCGTCACCGTATTCACGTCGCTTCGCAGAATCCGGGTCTGGAGTTTACTGCAGGCGCCTACCGATCCATTTTCAGATACAGCGGCGGGGTTCCCCGGTTGATCAACATCGCCTGCGACCGTGCCCTGCTTACTGCCTATACCCGCAACAAGCACCGTATCACCAACCCGATTGTCAAACGGGCGCTGCGTGAGTTGAACCGCAAAACCACGCGGACGGCCAAGCCGATGCTGCTGCGCGAAAAGCTGACCCTCGGGTTGCTCTTTCTTCTGGTTTTTCTGGTGTTGGGGGTGGCTGCCGATTATATCCTGTTCAGCCCTGTACGGAAAAAGGCCGCTACACCGCTGGTGCACCATAAAATTCAGGAAAGGCCTGCGTTTTCGGAAACAGAAACGCCGCCTTCACCCCGAACCGACCCAATAGAAGTGGATGACAGCCAGCCGGCTACTGCCGATGCCCCATCACAGGAACAGGCGACCACCGAAGGGGTTGCAACGGCGGCTGTTGAACCTCCCCTGTCTTCAGTGGAGGCGCAACTCCCTCCGTCGACGGAGCCTCGTTCGCAGGAACCGGAATTGATCCAAGCGATCACCGTCGCTGATGAGATGCGTTCACGCGCCGGCGCACTGAAAGCGGTATTGAAGGCCTGGAATATGAAAACGGACCCACGTCCTTTAGAGGTCTCGGACGGCGACACCTATTTTCGCCTGGCCGCTCACTACAACAACATGGAAATCGTTCAGGCGCGCGGCAACCTCAACCTGATTCGAAAACTGAATCTACCGGCCATCGTGGAATTTCCACATCCCGACGGCAGCGGCATCCGTTATCTGGCCGTGACGGGCATGAGTGACGACGAGGTGCAACTTTCCGATGGGGAAATTGCGTATTCCGTTCCCACAGCGGTCATGGAAACCACGTGGAATGGCAGGGTCCATATCCTCTGGAAAAATCATTTCAACTACACGGGGGTCGTTCCGATCAATTCTCCGGGAGACGTCATTCTTTCTCTCAAGGGACATCTCAAGGCGCTGGGTTATCCCGTTGGGGAAATGAATGCCACTTACGACATCGTCACTCGAGAGACGATTGAAAGGATTCAGGCCCAGCATGGTCTGGAGGTTGACGGTATGGTGGGGCCGCAAACCAAAATCGTTATCTATAACGATGATAAAACACTGGAAATACCAAGACTTGACAACGCGTTGAACGGATGATGCCGGTACTGCAGGCGACAGAGGCAAGCAACCATTGAGTTCAATTCTGGAAGCACTGAAAAAAGCGGAACGAGAGTCCACCGAAGGACGGGACGCAGATCTACCCTGGCCGGCGCCGCTGCCCAAACGGTCGCCCTACCCGACGGTTCGGCGTCGGTGGTGGCTGCCCCTGGGTGCCGTGGGGGTTCTGTGTCTCGGCATGGCTCTTTTCTGGCATTTTCAACGTCCCGATCCTTCCAGACCCACCGTTGCTTCGACGCCGCCTCCGATCCCTGATGAGCAAACAAGTTCTCCTTCGCCGATCCGCCGGGCGGACAGGCCGGAAACGCCGCCGGTCTCCAAAAACAAGACCATTGCTGCCGTGCAAGACCCGGCTTCCGGAACTGCCCCCGCGTCTCGGGCCAAAGCGCCGGCGGCAACGGCCGCACCGGTTCAACCCGCGCAGCAAAAGGTTCGAAAAGCTCCGCCACCCATGGTGGCCAAGGCCCCTCCACTGAGGCCTCCAGAGACCCATTCCCAGCCTCAATCCCCCGAGCCCAATGATGCAACGGTACCAGCCGACCCGCACCGCGCTGCCCCCCGAGATACCGTCAAGCCTTCCAGGATCCCGACATCATCCGAAAAAAGCGATAAAACCTACCGCAGCGACCCCCGGATAGAGTTGCAGGCCCTGGTGTGGAGCCCGGACGCCGCCGAACGCTTCGTGATCGTCAACGACCGCCTGATTAAAGAGGGCGGATCGATTGAAGGGATCACCATCGTGAGAATCAATCCCGACGACGTCCTGGTTTCGGAGGGCTCCCAGCGATGGCATGAAGCGTTCAAGATCCGCTGATCCGAAGGAAACCGGTTGTTTTTATGGCTTCAACGATTTTAAAAAAATTCCGCAAAAAATCCTCGAATCAAAAAAATCCAAAAAAAACGGTTGATTACCAATTTGTCATTTGATAACTAACCGATATGCAAGCTAAAGTTGTCGATGCAGGCGACCGAAACCATCCTGGACCAGGCTGAATGTTCGAAAGGAACGTCCGATATGTGTGTGAAAAATAGAGTGCTTGCTGTCCTTTTCTGTCTTGCCGCGGGGGTCGGCAGCCTGATGCTTCCCCCCACCGGCCGGGCTGCCGGGGATCAACTGGCGCCGGCGGCCGGCCAGCATCTTTTGACTGCCGTGGCACCAGCCACAACGGTCAGTGTCGTCGAAGGAGTGCTGCGCAATCGTACGCTCTACGAGGTTCTGACGGCCTGCCACATCCCACCGGCCGAGATTCTCTCCCTTTCCCGGTCGTTCAAACCGGTTTTCGATTTTCGAAGCGCCCGACCCAAGGACGTCTACCAGGTCAGCGTCGACAACCGGCATATGATTCAAAAGTTTGTCTACAAGACCAGCCCCCTGGACGAATACGAGGCCATAAAGAACGAAAAGGGTGGCTACAGCGTTCACAAGCGTGACATCGTGCTGGACCGTCAGCAGGTGGCCAAGGTTTTCACGATCGAGACCTCGCTGTACGAGGCCGTGGCCGACAGCGGCGAGGACCAGGCCATTGCCGGCATGATTGCCGATATCTTTGCCTGGGACATCGATTTTTATCTCTATCCGCGCAAGGGTGACCGCATTGCCGTGGTGTACGAGCGCTGTTACAAGGACGGCGTTTTTGTCAAATACGGGAAAATTCTGGCGGCCCGCTATGCGGGCAAGCACAAGACCTTCTCCGCGTTTTTGTTCAACGACGGCCGCTTTGACGGCTACTACGACGAGACCGGCCAGCCGCTTAAAAAATTGTTCCTGCGTACACCGATGAAATTCGGGAAGATGACCTCCGGCTATTCCATCCGACGGTTTCACCCGATTTCGAAACGCTACAAAGCGCACACCGGCATCGACTACGGTGCTCCTCGGGGAACCCCCATAATGGCTACTGCCAACGGCCGGGTCACTTTTTCCGGTTGGAAAGGCGGCTACGGCAAGCTGCTCATGGTAAAGCACGCCAACGGCTACCAAACCTATTACGGCCACTGCTCCCGGCTTCTGAAAAAGCGCGGCCAACTGGTCGAACAGGGACAGGTGATCGCCCGGGTCGGTTCCACCGGCATTTCCACCGGCCCCCACGTCCACTACGAAGTCCGGGTGAACGGCAAGCCCATCAACCCCAACAAGGTCAAGAAAAGCCGCGGCAGACCTCTGAGCCCCGAACTGCTGGCCAAATTCAAACCGATCGTCGAGGAGCGGCTGGCGATGGTGGAAAGCCTGTTGGAAGAAAAGACCAGCCTGGTAATGCTGATGCAAAACGATTGATGGTCTTGACGGTAGCGCCAAAAAGGCCTACACAAAGACTGTCAAAAGTCGTGTGAGGATCTAAACGAAGTTATAACATGGGGATGTAGCTCAGTTGGGAGAGCGTAGCGTTCGCAACGCTAAGGTCAGGGGTTCGATCCCCCTCATCTCCACCAAATAAAATCATGGGGTTGCGACATTTTCGCGACCTCATGATTTTTTAATTATTGGCTAATTGTTAGCCAGTATTTCGTAGCTCAAAAATTAGAGCTGACTCCATGGCGTGCAATGAATCTGTACGATGATGTGAAAAAGGATTGGTCGCGGCTAAAACAATCCCTATCCTGCCGCTTTTAAAAGGCGAGCTTGTTTTGCTGTTAAAATGATTTCTTTGCTATAACCTTTGGTTTTCATGTCATTTTTTACTGTATTATCCAGGATTGTGACTATTTCAGAACATTTGCGGGGGTCAAGGTCTCCGCTGCCACATAGCTTTGACGCTTTGATGAATGCTTTTGTTCTTTTGATTTTTGTCATCGCCCCCCTCCCTTAAGTGTTGGTTAAAACAAACAAAGTAACTTAGTATGTTTTAAAAGCCTAAAAGCTCATTTCGGATGTTAATTTTTTCCCCAAAAGTATTAAAGGCTCTTTGGAGCATTTGTTCAATTGCTATATAGTTGATAAAATAGAGTAAATGCCTGTGCCTCTCATCGGTTTTTATAGATATACCCATGGACAAAAAGGGTTTCCCTTTATCATAATAATCATCAAAAACCAAGGTAATATAATTTTTCCATTTTGTGTCATGCTCTGCTTTCTGATGGGAACGCAAATTTAAAGATTTTATTAGAGATCTTTTCAAAACTCCAGCCTTGTAAATCATTCCTTGGTCTGTATTCATTGGGGACAGTTCTTTCTGATATTCAATCCCGCCCATACTCGATACAAGCTTTATGTATTTGTTGTTATGCAAGTACCGAAAGTGAACACGAACATCTCTAGAATCAAAAAGCAGATTTGCTGTCCCAATACAAACATCTAAAAAATAGCCTCTAATAATATCAAATGGAGTATACTCCCCCTTTTGAAGCTCGTTTTCATGTTCTTTATTTTCTATGTCATCGGCATGTTGTTGGGAAACTTGATTTATATATTTTGAGTAATTCCAGATTCTATCGGAAAAATCTGGAATAGACTTAATAAGCCTGTTGGAGACGGTGATGTTTGCATTTTCGGGGAGTGGCACATACAATGCACCAGAAGCAATTTGTTCATTAAGTCTACTCTCTCGATCATCTAACTGCTTTTCTCGTAAAATGTTTTGTTGAAGTTGTTCTTGAACCTCTTGCATGTCTGTAAAATTTTCATCTTTTAAGGCGCTTTTTTGAGCAAATTCGTAATGTTTATCAATATGGTCTTTTCGGGCCAACAAGATGTCTACAGTTTTAAGTTTGATAGGTGAATTCTGTTGTGTTTTCTTCAATAGGTATACACATAGGAAAAAACTTAAAAATCCAGATATTATTAAAGAGAGGTAAAAAGCGGATATTGCTTCGTGAAGTTTTTCTTGTGGAAGTTTGATTTTATCTACGACATAGAAAAAAATATAATGAAATCCGGCATTACCGCCAGCAACACCTGTAACCTTTAGCCATAAATTATCAGCTCGGAAAGCGAGAAGACCTGTAACGATTCCGATGATAAGTCCTAAAAGAGAGTATGGTAGTAAATGCATTAGGTGAGGAGAACCACAATATGGTTAGCATTAATAATTGTTTGAATACTATATATTGTGTCTTTTTGCATTTTACCCTAATTATGATTCTTAATTCATATTTTGGAAAGATTGTCAATACTTAATTAGAATTTTTGAATTATAGTTTTATAGACAACCAACGGCCTATAATTTTGACAAGGCCGTTGATTGCCTATTGGTGGACCCAAACATTGTCTTTTTTTGATTAGGCTATAATTGCTTTTTTTGTTCTTCCGGAATAGGAAATTCTTCCTCATCGTATCGTTCCAGAGCTAAAACAAGTGGATATAGCAAATTTGAAAATTCACCATATAATTGGTTTTCAGTCTGAAAATAATCTGGATGTTCCTCGGAAGCCATAATCAATACTGAGTAAAGACTTTCGGCATAATTTTTCATTCTTACGATTTTTATGCTGGCATCGGCACTATCATCCCACATAATCACACCTCCTGAACCGTTCGGAATATCCGCGCTCAAGCGCTCCATAAATCCGGTCAATGGTTTCCGCTTCAACCGGGTGGCCGGTGCTGGTGGGTAGCTTGGCTATGAGATCCATGGCATCAAGGTATCCCAGGGCTTGCCCGTTTTGGCTGATCGTTTGAAAATTTTGGGTTAGCTGCTTGGTAGGTGGTGAGAATCCGGGTTGATTGTGGCGCATGACGAACCTCCTTGTGGTGTGGTGTAGGATAGTCCGCCCTTTTGTCGCCAAACAAAAAGGCGGTACACGCGCGGTTGGCGAACCGGCCCACAAGGAAGCCGGCAGACCTTTCGGTCTCCGCGCATGCACCGCCAATTGAATCATAGTACAGAAATTAAAAAACGCCATACTATGAAATAGGGCGCTCATGCGCCTTGTGGTGTTTCCGGTCGCCAAACCGGGCAACGGTATTTGCCGTTACGATTTAAAGCATAGGCCATCCGAAATCCCGTGTCAAGCCGGGAGTGCTGTCCCTTGATGGTACCGGCTCCGAAATTGAAAACCCCCTGGGCGACAGGAGCGAGCACCCAGGGGGTTTAAAACCCTGCAGTGATAAATGAAAGACACTACAGGAGGCCTTACAGGGGCTGGTCAAGCCCCAGCAGCCGGAAACGTGGGAAAGGAGTTAGAAGCACACACCCGGCAACTTCGACGATTCTTACGGTCATCGCCGCCCGACCGCTTACGGTGACAAAAAGGCCCGCTGCCCCATGCAAGCCCTAAAGCCAATCGTAAACCCGTAAAATCATTTTCACCGACTTGCCGGCGAATCCCCGTGCTCATTTACAGCAATGCCAATGCCTAACTTTGTATAGGCGTCAGCCTCATCGACGGGAGAGGATCTAAGATCAAAGCCTTGCGGTCCGCATGGCTCGTTGCACTTTGATTGCAGGCCAATCCAATGGGCAAGAAAGACCTCTCGGATATCCGCTCCGATCCGGCCGTTTTGAATCTCGAAATATTCGGCCGGGCTCAACTCCTCGAGCTGGACGGACAGGCTGGCCAGCTCCGCCTCGATATCTTCCAGGCGCCGTTCGCGTTCATCGTCGGTCAAACCGTTGCCATAGGCTTTGAGGTTCTCGGCAGCTTCTTCGACGTCCGCCCAGGTGATCGGCGGGCCAAGCTTTTTCATGAAACGGTCGGTATCGAATTCGAGACGCCCGAAAACATCGTTTGAGCGTTCATTTTTGAGGATGTATTGCTGCAGGTAGGAAATTTTCCGTACCTGGAAGGCTTCGAAGGAGGCCTTCAGTCTCTTCAGGAGATCCTCCCGAGAGGAGGGAATGAATCGAAGCGCTCGCTTCTCTTCATTGACCCTGCGAATGATGCTCTTAATCCGTTTCGCTTCAAGAAATGCCGGAATCCATTGATAGTCTTGAAGACGGCGGTAATGTGGCACCGCAGCTTTCGATTTCCATTGAATTTGATTCATGGTTTTACGTCCGTTAGCTGGTGGAGATGTTGGAGAGGAGATACGCACAGGTTGCGGCGATATCGCTTACCACGTTGCCCGATTCATCCTTGCTCTGGATGAAAGCTTCGTCGACATGGTGGCGGACCCGGACGATATCGCAGCGTCTGGCTTCCTCGCGGTACATTTCCACGATAGGATTCTCTTGCGAATCCTCGATCCAAAGAAATGTCCGACCAACACCCGGCTGGCTGATATCCGGCCCGGAGGAAATTTTGATCAATTGGGCATATTCTTTCGACCACAAGTCCGTGATAATCGCATCCTGCCCTTTGTTTGCGCTGTTGCATACGGCGCCGCCAACGAGGACACTCTTGACATTGAGCACCTGGGCAAGCAGGCTTGCGGTCATGCTGTTTATGTCGGTTCCGGGATAGGAGTATTTCAGCCGGTCAACGATCTGATCGCAGCTTTTCAGATTGACGAATGTTGAGTAGCTGATAATCAAACCATCCGGCAGCATGCCGCATTGATTGCGAAAAGAAAGCGTGGCGTCGTTTACGTCATCGATCGGCGTGGCATCCGAAAAATTATCCCATTCGTTAGTCACGGCGTGGGCGGTAAAGTTTGCTTCGTTGAACATCCTGGAAGAGATGCGCTTTTCCTGGTTTCGCAAAATCTTTTTGTAAGCCCGTTCGGTGGCGATGAAATCGGCAGATCCGGCGGTTTCCGCGTCGAAAAGTTCGCGTTCGACATCGTCAATCGGTTCTTCAGTACCTTTTTCCGAAGTCTTATAAGTGCCCCTCTCATATTCCCAATCACTTCGACTGTAAGTAGCGCGAGGTGCCCGACTGAGATCCTTATCCGGAGCAAGGATTGCTTCGATGGGGATCACCGGAAAGGTCGACGTGTTGAGCGTGGTGCGAAAGATCGGCATGACCTCCAGGCCGATAAACTCGGTGGACTTGTCTTCTACCAACTCAAGGGCCATTGCGCCAAGGTCGGGCCGGAAGACTACGGAATTAGCAGATGGTCTCATAAGTATTAACCTTTCAAAAAATTGATTGATAAGATGGGCGATTAAGCGCCAGGTCGCCCGGGAAAAAGGGAAGACTTGTTGAAAGGTTTAACACAGGCCGTTTAAATTACACGAGAACAGGTGGCGCAGATGGCACGGGTGGCACAGATGGCACAGTTTATTTCCATGCCTCTCCACTTAAGAGGCCCTCTTCAAGCGAAAATTCGCGAATCCTCTTTTTTACATACTGGCGTGCCGATTCTGATGTTACGATTAGGGTTGAACCGGGCCCGCCAGTCCGGAATGCTACAAACTCGCCTTGAGCGATAAGCCGATATACCGCGCGTCGGCTAATGTTCAGGTAGTCGGCGAGTTCGTCGACTCGAAGATGGGCTTTCATTTTTTTCATTTCAGAACTCCAAAAGGATCGGGGACACGGTTTTAACATCTCCTTTGATCTTACCCGCCCAAAAACCACAGCTTTCGCACAAACACACACTGGGACGCGCTTGAGGCGGTCATTTGGTCCATGTAATCGAAAATTCGCTCCGGAATGGTCCAACCATGTGCCATTCCGTCAAGTGTCTCAGGTTGCAGACCGCGTGGCCGTGATAATAAAAAGAGACGGATAGGACATGCTATATAGGCGAAAATTCCGTTTTCCGTTCCTTTTCAAAATTCTAAGTGGACACGGTTTCTGAGCCTGATGCCGCCCCACTGGGTAAGGCTCCCAGAAGGACCCATAGACTCAATCTATAGCGACCAAAACATAGTCGTGGAAAGATCCGTCATGGCAATGCGCTGTACGATGTCCTAAATAATCCAGTGGATTATCTTCGATTCTACCAGCTCCATGAACATGGCGCTTGCCACACCATGGGCATCGAGGAACGATCCACTGCCTTACGGTTTCGGACTCCTTGAGGTGGCAACGGGCAATCATGGTGTTCCGTGCTTTTTCCATCATTAATAACCTCCTAACTGTTTGATAATATAATGTATGTCCAGGACGTCCACTTCTATTTTTGCCATCTGGCGACATAACACATTGTTATTGTTAGAAATGTCCAGCGCGTCCAGATGTCCAGTAATTTTTCGAAAATTCTTTATAAATCCGTAAATCGTTTTTCATCTTCTTCCGTATGCGTATCGATTAATATTCCAATAATACGCGTGGACAAGTGGACTTGTGGACATATAATGCAAATTCAACAAGTTAAGGCCTCCCAAAAATGGACACAAAGTGGACGTAGTGGACGTTAAAAAGGCACCTGGTCATCATCATCCCAGTCGATTTTAAACTTGAGTTTTGATTCGAATTGCTGCCGGCAGGCCTCCAACGGGGGTAAGCGCCAGGTACGAAACCGCTTGCCTCCAACGGTAAAGGCCTTCCTTGGCCCGCCATAAACATCAACCATCTCTTGGAGGCGCCGCTGTAATTGTGTGTGGGAGAGTCTGCGGTTGCGCACATTAATTTTGTCGCAATAGCGTTCATAAAGATGAAAGAGACCTTCTCTGGAAACAAGAGTTGGCCATCCTTCGGGTGGTTTCTCGTCGGAAGGGTCTTGTAAATTTCCCTCCTGCAAACAGTAAAACCAGAACACTTGTTCCGGCTGCATGGTCTCGATGGCCTGGTTTAGAAATTCAGGGGTTCGAGGAGCAAACCGCAAATTACTTTTGACCTTGCGAGCTAAAAGGTATTTGGCCAGATCCGCAACACCGCCGTTTTCCATCTGCTTGTAAAGCATGTTCCAATATTCGGTATCGCCAACCCGTTCATTGGAAACGTGGACAACCATAAATCGGCGCTCCTCCAATCCGGCAGGAACTACCCAAACGTTGTTGCTGGCAATAACTAGATGGCAGTGGTTTCTGATTTCAAAGGGGTCAACAAATTTATTTTCAACTAGAATTACATCCTCGCTTATAATTCCCTTCAGCAGGCCCTCTGATCTCTTGTCGCCGCCGTAAAAACTTTCATCGACAAAAACCAAAATGCCGTATTTTAAATGGCCGTTGAACCGGCCGGTAATCTGATTTTGGTGAATAATGTGGATAAAATGATTTTGAAACAATTCTCCTATGAATTTAACGAAAGTGCCTTTCCCACAGCCTTGGCTCCCGCGTGCTACTATCGACGTCCCTTGGCGTTTTTGCCCTTTGTTCTGAAAAAGCCAGGCTACCCAATCCATTAACCATTCGTAGATTTCCTCATTCCGGCTGCAAATAACGGTCTTTATAAATTCAAGAAAAAGCTCGCAAGTCCCAGGTCCAGGTTTGAGAATTGCAGGCTTATACATATTGAAAAGGCGGCTTGTCTTTAAAAACGGATCAAAGGTGATCCCATCGTATTCACGTCGATGTGGCGATTTTAACCAAATGTCGGCAAAGGTGGCGAAGGTGGGCTTGCCTTTCGTATAACCTACAATGATGCTTTTATTCTCATAACGAAAGCGGAAATCCTGCCGGCTTAAAAGGGAGAAGTCCGGTCGACCGCTCACGGGGTTTTTATGCTCGTATATTATTTGAAACTTTCCTCCGACCATGCATGTTCCATGTGCCCGGTTGATGATTCGAATAATAGCGGCCTTGGCCGTACGGATCTGCTCTTTGTCAGGTTCATCGATCTTGCGAAAATCCTTGAGGAGCTGCTCATCTGAAACGGATTCTGATTTATCTCCTCGTTTCTGTGAAATAGGGTCCTCTGCCCGGTCGGTAAAGTAACCGCGAGCCTTGTCAATTTGAGGTTGTAGCCAACGCTCCCGGCCGTTACCAAGTTCCCTATATTTCTCACCGATAGGATATGATTCAAAGAGTGAGAAAATCTCCGAATCGGACAAGCCCGAAAAAATCAAGCCGCCCAGCACGGTAAAGATAGCCTCGGACCGCTGGCCTTTAGCCGCACCATTACGAATCAAAGACCGGGTTTCGGGCTTGATCGGCAATCGGTCAATGTCATCTGCAGCTATTTTCCTTTTTGACTTTGGGGAAGGTTTCGGTTTCGCTTTCTGTTTGGAAAACTCAAGCAACCATTGAGGAGCTTTGGCCATCGGGCGGTTATTCAAAATTATATATTTTTTTCCGGTATCGGGATGGACTGATCCAGGGGCAACCACTTGACCACCATGGCCACGGACATCAAAACCCATGACCTTGCTTGTTCGGTTGCCGTATTTCTGTCCATCTTGCGGATATTGGAAATAGTAATGATGGCCACCGCTGCCGGTTTCAACAGTGTAGGTTTCCGGAACCGTCCATCCTTTTTTTTCACAAGTTGTTGTGAAGGCGCCGGCGTCATCGACATCCAGGACAAGGCACCCGGATGCCGGCCCGCAGGCAATACCGCAGTTCCGACCCTTTAGATCCGCTGGGGATAAAGGGCTCTTTTCAGCGCAATACCGCTGCCATCTCTTATCAACTGGCTTTTTGCTATGCCCTCTCAGTAAGATCAGCGAAAAATCTTCTATCTTCGGGCCTTCGGATGATTTAAACTTACTCATGAGGAATCTCTTTAACGACTAAAATAGGAGATAATAGCTTCATCCCAAGCCCTTCCTTTTGATATATCGCCGTTTGCCGGTAAGGGGATCCGTTATCCAGTTTTGTACTGGTCGATCATCATCCGGAAGGTATGCAGCCAATTCAGCTTTCATCAGTCGAATTTCCTTTTCAAACTGTTCAAGCATAAACATGGCGCGCTCTATGGGAGAGGCTTCGCGCATTAGTCAAAAAGTCTCTCACGCCTCATATTTAAAGCAGCCGCATATTTTTGTTGCTGTTTTTCCGTTAAATTAATTCTTCCGTTAATCACCATGTTTACGCGGGTGAAATGTTCACCAACCAATTTCGCAAAATCTCTTTGTGTAAGGCCTTTTTCCTTAACAGCCTGCCATAATCTCCCATTAGGTTTAATGCTCATGACAATTTCCTTTTTACAGTAATATGTAAATTAGGTTACAAAAAAAATTAGGGTTTAATACGATCATAAAGTTTCGAAATATTAACTACTAACGCGCTGGTATATTTCGATAATTTTATATCTACAATATTGGACCTTTTCATGGTCTCTCTTTCCCTAACACCGTGAAAATGAATGTCTTCTCCCCCATCAAAAATAACTAAAAAAAATCCACTTGGTTTATCCACTTGGTGTGTTGAGCAAGTAAGCATTGATGGCCAACGTTCTTTTAGAGCTTCAAACACAAATTTTATTTTTGACAGTTCAAGTCTGCAAACGCTGCTCAATTCCTCAGCAAGAAAAAGCTCAAGGAGATTATCACAGGAAAATGTTCTGCCGGTCGGTCCACGCCCAGGGTTGTCCTGGCAATTGACAAGCCCAGCATCTACAAAATATTGAATGCGCCTCGTTGGAATCCCGTATTGCTCATATATTTCTTTAGCTTTTAGTGGCATACGTCCTATTTTTCTATTTACACGATTATGTAAATTAATATAATTTGTTTGTCAATAGATTTTAATATATGTTGACCTTTATGGCAGTTGTCCAAAAAACAGACGGTCGATGGTGTGTAGTCCATTATGTTGAAGGGCGCCAGCGCTGGAAATATTTTGGCCGTGGCGCCGAAGCGGAAAAGAAGGCCCGCGACTATGATGCCTCCTTGAAAAATTCCGGTGAAGTCCGTTGCTACAGAAAACGATCCAAGACCTTCGGCCCGACATTAACCGAATTGGTTGATGCTTACCTTAAAGCGAAAATAGCAACCATCTCACCAGTCTCAATTCTTAATATGACCTGCAAGTTTGAATCGGTGATCCTGCCTCAAATCGGTCATCTTAAGGCAATGAAGCTAACTCCGAGCATTCTAGATGAATATATTGTCACGCGATCATCCGATGTGAAGATGACAACCATCCATCGTGAACTCTCGGACTTGCAGGCGGTCCTCAATTGGTCTGTAAAACGGCGTTTATTGATTCGCAATCCGGTGCAAGGTTATGAAAAACCGAAACGCGATGATGAGGTAATTCGCCCACCGTCACAGTCTGAAATTCGAGCGATCCTGAGCAAGGCCCCGGATCACCTTAAACGGGCATTGACAATCTGTTATTTCACAGGCCTGCGGCCTGGTAACAGCGAACTATTTTCCCTCACCTGGGGGGATGTCGATCTTGATGCCGATTTCATCCATATACTCTCGGCCAAAAAAGGTGGGATCCGGCATCGTTCCATTCCTCTGCATCCATCGTTCAAACGATCCTTGGAAAAATGGAATGATCAAGATAGCCCTAAAAGTAAAGATCCCGAAAAAAAGAAAGAACCGGACAAAGGGAAACCTTTGGTGCACTACCGTGGCAAATCCATCAAATCTATCAAAACCACATGGAAAACTGTCAAGAGAAAAGCAGGAATTACGAGACGCTTGCGGCCATATGATTTCCGGCATGCTTTTGCGACAGCAATGCTATCGGCCGGTGGAGACCTGAAATCTACAAGTGAGATGCTCGGGCATACAAGGTCTGACACGACCACAAGAATTTACCAGCACACAAATGAAGTGATGCACAGGCAAAATATCGACCGTTTACCGGACATTGACTAACAAAAGATATTAGCCAATTTATAGCTCTATAACATGTCGTTTTATCATTATTTTCTGAACGGCTTCTGTGTTCGCAACGCTAAGGTCAGGGGTTCGATCCCCCTCATCTCCACCAAATTACAATCCAGCTTAGTCCGACTAAGCACAAAAGGCCCTGAAAAATCAGGGCCTTTTTTATTTGTATATTCCGACGATGGTCCAATGAAATCCGTTTGCGTCCATGATAGCCGACAACTAAGTCAAAGATACTCGATTAAGTTTAACTTAGAAAAAGTCTAAGGTAAGGTTTAAACGCAGTAGATCGCCTCTGCTGCTGGCCGGTAATCTGGTTCGATTTTGTTCCTGCCAAAGAAAGAGACAAGGCCCGTGCAGGGGCCTTGTCTAAGTGAGGTGTGATTGGAGATGAGATGGAGGTTGATCTTATCCACGGTTACAGCAGGTTGCATGCCATTTTGTTTTTTACGATTTATCATAATAATAAAAGATAGTTAAGATGCCATTTAAAACAATCGAATACAACTGTCTCGATAAAATGGCGTATAATTTGAGATTTAGTCTCAAGAAATGAAATTTATTGAGACAGAAATGGGCAAGAGCACTAAACGAATTGCCACCACCCTCAAAAGGGAGAAAGATTCTTGCCGTTATCCGGATATACAATATAGATCGGTAGAAACAGAACAAGCCCTGGGCCTGGGGCTTGTTCTTGGGAGAGGAGCGAGAGGCTGTGATCCATTCCGTTGACTATCTGGTCCCACAATGGTCAGCACAGTATCAACAGAGATCAATGGGTTATAGCATCCTTCGCTGGGCAATATAAGAGCAGATGTCGTGCCAACATAAAATACAACATAATATCAAAATGTTGTCAGTTTGCAGATCTGGCTATTCGACAAACTTTGTCAAGATCGGTTGCATAAATTGTCAAAAGGAAAGCTTCCGCAGGATATGGGCTGCAGGAGCTTAAAAGGAGGT
Organism: Desulfosarcina widdelii; assembly: GCF_009688965.1. Taxonomy (GTDB): domain Bacteria; phylum Desulfobacterota; class Desulfobacteria; order Desulfobacterales; family Desulfosarcinaceae; genus Desulfosarcina; species Desulfosarcina widdelii. The sequence continues at coordinate 4,671,593 of NZ_AP021875.1, forward strand.
TGGTAGAATGGGGGATGATGGTATTTTTCCACTCTGTAAGTGAAGAACCAGGCATTTTGGATCGGTTACATCCCGGTTTTTCCACCCTAATACGCAGCCAATATTCACTTTTTATAAAATCCTCCACTATCCAGATTTGCTGGGAACATTGCTGACCTGTAAAGGGGACCAGAAGGCCCGGGTGAAAGCAGCGTGCATTCAGCTTGGGCTTTTTCATTACCCCTACAGCTAAGGCGCGTCCTGTGCACAAGGTTACTGCCACTGCGAGAGCGTTGGATATCCTCAACCGGAAGGGTAAGCTGCTTGAGGATGACATGAGCCAACAGGATCCGATCTATGTCAACTTGTTAGTTCCCAGACCGGGGTAAAGAACATCCTTGCAGTCCGGACATATGGTGTGGGTAAATTCGGAATCGGTGTGTTCCTGAACGTATGCATCCAACGGCCACCACTTTCCGGAATCGTCCCGGATTCTCCTGCAGCCGCTGCAAACAGGCAGCAATGCTTGCAACACCTTAATTTCTTTCAGTAGGAGTTCTTTTTCCGCCAATGCGTCAGCCAGTTCCCGGTTCTTTTTCCATTTGCAGCGCGACGGTTTTTCTGGCGGTAATATCCCGCGTAACGCCCACAATCTTGAGTGGACGGCCCGGCTCTTCAATCAACTTTGCTTTTATTTCTACCCAATGTTTATCACCGTTTTTGCGAATGGCTTCCATTTCAAATGATTTTGTCTCATGCTTGCCTTGATCGTAGTCATCAAGCGCCTGCTCCAACATTTCCACCGCAATTTCAGCATCCCGCGGAGCGAGTTCCTCGAGAATTGACCGGCCGATAAGTTCTTTTGCCGTGTAACCGTCACGTCTGTTGAAGGGAGGGGCAACATATTCGTATCTTAAAGTCGCAGCATTTAGCACCCAGATAGAATCCACCAGATTGCTCGTCAGGAGTTGGTTCTGGTTTTCAAGGTTTTTTAACTTTTCCTTGATCGATTGGCTCATGGTTTACCCTTCTTGTCGCTCCAAAAAATAGATCGGTTTTTTTGCTCATGAACTTGATTCAAAAAAACACCCTCTTTCTACAGGCAGGCACTCCTGGCGGGATACAATTACCCTGCATGGTGAACACGGTTGCCGCAGGCAACGTAAAAGATGGGTTCCGAAAGCCAGACCGAATTGTGACGAAATTAGAACAGGTGTGCATATGCCAAAATTCAGCCATTCCAACAAGTCTGGTATAGAAACATTGATAGAAGAGAGTTCAAGGAGGGTTATAGGTATGACTCGGACTGGGTAGGCCAGCCTCTCAGGGGCAATAAAAATCCGTTCCTTTGACTTTCGCCCTGGCACTTTTACCGCTGCCGTCTTCCACAATGATTTCACACGGCGGCCGGCCGAATTTGGATGTGATGGCCTCATAGCGGCCGTGGCTGCATTTCGGGGCGCTGATGATTCGCTTGTCGCCTCTGGTCCCCGGCATTACAAACAGAACATCGCCTTCATTGCCGCACGTGCCCTTGATACGCAGTTGGCCCTTGACGAACTCGCAGACGTCTATCGTCGTTTCCTTCTGATCTGGAACACCGAATCCCGGAATATTCTTGAAATCGAACCACTTGTTGTCGTCGCTGCAACCGAATAAAAACAGGGCAATTAAGGGGATAAACAGTTTCTTCATATGATCGGATCTCAACCTTGTATTGGAACCTTGCCAAAACTGAAGAATCGGCGGATTTGGTAAAAACTTGAGCGATGGCGAATATCTTAATTTTTTGCACAAGGCAACCGTAGACTTTCCGACTCAAGCCAGGTTAAAAAGGTCCAATAGATCTTATATTCATAACGAGTACAAGGGAGGGTGAATGATGGGAAAAATCAAATCGTTGGCGATGGCTTTTCTGGTTGTAGTGACAACGGCCGTCTCCGCTGGAGCCTTTGGGGTGGAATTCGCCATTGGCGGGTGGGCCCAGGAGCCAAGCGGGACCTTGGGTTACAAGGTCTTGTCCAGTAACGATATCCTGGATGTGGAGAAAGATCTGAATTACGATACGGAAAACCGGATTACCGGTCGGGTCAAGGTCGATATGCCTCTCTTGCTGCCCAATATTTACCTCATGGCCACCCCCATGGAGTTCAAAGCCATGGGCAGAAAAGAAGGCGGTTTCAAATTCGGCGATATCTTCTTCGATCCGGGTCCGTTTGAAACCGAAACTGTTCTGGATCATTTCGACGCCGGTTTGTATTATGGTATCCCCCTGTTGGAAACCGCGACCTTCAACAAGTTGAACATCGATATCGGACTCAATGTTCGTATTTATGACTACGACTTAAAAGTTCGGCAGGCATCGACCGGACTCAGTGAATCGGAAACCGGAACGTTTCCCGTGCCCATGGTCTTTGTGGCGGTTCAGTTGCGCCCCCTTGAGCTGCTTTCCTTCGAAGCCGAAGGCCGGGGCATATCCTACAGCGGCAATGACGTTTACAGCCTGATCGGACGGATCAAGTTCAATATCGCCGGACCGTTGTTTGTCGCCGGAGGATACCGCTATGAAAAGGCCAAAATCGACGAGGAAGATGTTCTTGCCGATATCGAAATCAGCGGGCCCTTTCTTGAGGCGGGATTTTCCTTCTAATCGTAACGGAATCGCAAAAAGGCCGATATCGGCGTTACGCTTCATCCTTCGCCACTGCGGAGTATAATCAATATGCCTCACACCTCAGTATGGAAGACGAATGTTCGCCGGAAGGATAAAATCGATTTATTGTTCGCTGGCGCATGATCGCTATCGCGGCCCGCAAGCCTTGATCTATGCCTTTTTGCGAGCCCGCAGGAAATGCGACTTCTGAGGAAATGACATCTAACAGGTATCGGTTATTCATTCCCGGCTTTTTTCGAAGGCCACATCAATGTGATCCACGATCTGATCGATCCAGACGCACTCCCTTTCGTTAAAGGCTTCGTCTTTCAACCGGCCCGTGAAGCAAAGACCGATAGACTGACCGTTGACGACGATAGGCGCCAGGTAGGCGTGTTTGAAAGGTATCTTTCCAAACGGCGTATGGGGAAGGCCGAGCCCATCGGGGCCGGCATGCCATTCACTGACCGAGAGCGACTCGAGGCTCCGTACAATGGCTGAATTGGCCTGGTCCATGGGAACGGCAAAATCCCGGGGGGTGATGTCCGTCACGGTGCCCACGTAAAATTTTCCCTGCAAAATCGGCCGGGGGCCTTTGATCTGAAAAGCGATGAAGATTTCGCTTTCCGGCAGGCAGCGAAACAGGGCCTCCTGGGCCAGCATCAGTAATTGATTGATTTCACCGCCGCGCTTGCGGCACAAGGCCAGTTCGGTGAGATAATTACCGATCAGAACTTCGGGCGTGTCGGCGGGGGCCGGGGCGTCGATGGAGGAACCAAAATCCATGTGGGTGACGATTTCCATGGGACTGGCCTTGCCCCACTCCAGGATGTTGACCATCATTTCCACATCGTCACCGCTTAAGTTGAAGAAGTCTTTCACATTGGCGTCGGTTTCAAAGGTCTGACGAATCAGATCGGCAACGGAAAATTTCGGTCGATCGAGAATTTTGGCGATTCTTCTTTCGGATTTGCGAAGGGTGTTTTTTCCATCCGACCGGTCTCCGAAGAGCATGGCTGCAAGGGAGGCCGATTCTCCCACCAGTGAAATCAGCGGGTTGTCCGCCGACTTTTTTTCCTGAATAACCTGCTCCAGGTCCTTCGGCAGGTTGTAAAATGCCATTACGGCATCACAGATGTCGTCATAGCGTACCTTGAAAATTTGGTGGCAGGCACGATTGACATCGATTTCTTTTTCGTTGATCAGTCGATCCATCTCCTGGAACTGCTCCGGGAAAGTGTTCGCCAGAGCCAGACCAGGCAGGCGGTACAGCAGGCCGGCAATGAAAATTTCTTCAGGATTTTTGTGGCAATAGGCTTTGGACAAGGCCATGGCGAGGATGCCGGAAAAATAGGAAACAGCATAAAGCTTAAGCAGTTTGCGTTTCTGCAGCGTTGCCATGGAGTGCCTGAACAGGCCCAGCCCCAGGGAAAGTAGATAGACCTTATCGAAGCCGAGGTAGGTCACGGCGGAAGTTATGGTTTTGATGGGAAAGCGCGGGGCATAGTATGATGAATTGACCGTGGCGAGAAGGTTGCTGGCCAGCCCGCAGTCCCGCATGATGACGGTGGCCAGGTCAAGGGCGCTGGAGTCCTGTTTTTTGGCCAGTCGCGATATTTCAATGACCGTTTCGTTCAGCGCCGGCAGGTTGCCTTTACTGCGCATCTCTTCCATCAGTTTGTTAAGCATCGGTTGTTCGTGTTCGGAACTCATCGAAAAAGATTCTCCTCGTGCGGCGTGGCTGGATGCGACAATCGTCTTATCGGCCGGTTTGACAGTATCCGTAATATCGGCCGATATGCAAATGACCTTGAATATCCAAATCATGGCATCAGACCTTCGCGGCGATATTGCCGACCTGTCAGTGCAGGCGTTTCCATTTATCGTAAAACCACATATCCTGTTTTTTTTCAGGGCCTTGATTTATATGGGGCTGGTGCGATATAAATATTTCCCTGCGGTGGTTCAATCGGGATTGTCAGTAAGCGTTCACAGGGTACTGCATCTGTTTTTTTCCCGGGCACTGAATGTTGACCAAACCGTCTGCTAACCCGGCACCTCACATCTATGGCACCCCGTGAACGCTTATGCTTGTTAAGCAGCGCCTGCGCTTTGAGTGACGTTTCGCAGTTCTTCCTTGCACGGAGCTCGATTTGGTTTTTAACTATTTGATAGTATTAATAATCAGTACCGCTCTGATTGGTTTTTCCTTCATTCCGGCGTATTCTGCGGAGGCTTTCACCAGCGGCGTGTCCGAAGAACACGCCGACGGCGTTGTTGCCCACATCATGGAGAGATTGGCAGAAAAACTGGACATCGAGATAAAGATGTGCCTGGCACCCTTTTTACATCGGCATATCCAGGCATTCGGTCTTGATGAAAGACAAAAAGAGGGTGGAAGCCGCTGTTCGCCAATTGGTCGAAACCGGCGAGATAGAAAGAATCATAGAATCTTACTATAAGCCGCTGGGAAATGGCCCCCCTGCCCCAATCGTATTAAAGAATCCAGGGTCCGATCCGGAACAATAGCAGGACAAAAGATCGCAACAACGGCAACCCATGAACAGCAATAAGACAACCGAGCATGTAGCGGGCGGACATTTGGGGACGTTTGCCGGCGTGTTTACCCCCAGCATCCTGACTATCCTGGGCATCATTCTCTTTTTGCGCCTGGGGTATGTGGTGGGCGCTGCCGGGTTGGGCCGGGCGCTGGTCATCATCGCCCTGGCCAATCTGATCAGCGTACTTACCAGTATTTCCCTTTCCGCTGTGGCCACCAACCTGACGGTCCGGGGCGGCGGAGACTATTATCTGATTTCGCGAACACTGGGGCTGGAGTTCGGCGGTTCGATCGGCCTGGTGCTGTTTCTGGCCCAAAGTGTATCCGTTGCATTTTACTGCATTGGCTTTGCCGAAGCAGCGGCTTCTTTTTTTCCCCAGGCATCTCCGGCGATCGTCCAGATGATTGCGGCCGGCGCCGTGGCTTTTCTTTTTATTTTTGCCTGGCTGGGGGCGGATTGGGCCGCCCGTTTTCAATTCGTCGTCATGGGACTGCTCATTGCGGCCCTGGTTTCGTTTTTTTTCGGCGGCGTTCGCAGTTGGGATTCTGCGCTGCTGGCCGCCAACTGGGCCACACCGGAAAACGGGGTCCCGTTCTGGGTGCTTTTTGCTATTTTTTTCCCCGCGGTCACCGGCTTTACCCAGGGCGTGAGCATGTCCGGCGATCTGGCGGACGCCGGCAAGAGCATTCCCTTGGGGACGTTTTCGGCCGTGGGGTTGTCCATTGTGGTCTATCTGGCCGTTGCCGTTCTCTTCGCAGCCGCCCTGCCCAACGCGGCTCTGTCGACGGATTACGGCGCCATGAAAAAGATCTCCGCGATAGGCTTTTTCATCGATGCCGGAGTGATCGCGGCCACGCTTTCCTCGGCCATGGCCTCCTTCATGGGAGCGCCAAGAATTCTCCAGTCTCTGGCGGCTGACCGGATCTTTTCCGTGCTGAAGCCCTTTGCCGCGGTAAGCGGGCCGACCGCCAACCCCAGGCGCGGCATCCTGCTGACCGCGGCCATCGCCTTTGTCACCATCGCCCTGGGACAGCTCAATCTGATTGCCGGCGTAGTGTCCATGTTTTTTCTCATCTCCTACGGTCTGCTCAACTATGCCACCTTTTTCGAAGCCAGAACAAACAGTCCGTCTTTTCGCCCCCGCTTCAAATGGTTTTCTCCGAAACTCAGCCTGATCGGGTTTCTCATCTGTCTGGGGGCCATGCTGGCCATCGACCCCAAAAGCGGAGCCGCCGCTATTGCCCTGCTGTTTGCCGTTTACCACTATCTCAAGCGTTCCGACGTCCCGGCACGCTGGTCGGATAGCAGCCGGTCCCATCATTTGCAGCAGGTTCGTCAACACCTGTTGGCCGCCGATGAAGATCCTGAGCACGCGCGCGACTGGCGCCCCCAGCTATTGGTGTTTACTCAGGAATCGGATCGACGAATCCCCTTGCTGACATTTGCCGCCTGGATCGAGGGCGGGAGCGGGTTTACCGAGGCGGTGCAGATTGTGGAAGGGGAAGGCCCGGCTGCCAGAAAAACGCGGGAATCGGCGCATCGCAAGCTCATGGAAGCCATTGCCCAGGGGCACCATGACATGTTTCCCCTAACCGTGAGTGCAACCGACTACGTCCAGACGGTGAGCGTTCTTCTCCAGAGTGCAGGCATCGGTCCCCTGCGCCCCAACACGGTCGTCGTGAACTGGATGGGCGACTCGGCCAAAGCCATCTCCGGCATCGGGGCATACACGTATGTCCAAAATCTTCGACTCATTTTCCGTTTGGGGAAAAACCTGGTCATCCTGCGCCAGGATGCGGAATCGTGGGATCGACTCGAGGCTGCCCCCCGAAAGGGGCGCCGGATCGACATCTGGTGGCAGGGGGACGCAACCGGCCGTCTGATGTTGCTTCTGGCGCACTTGATGACCCGCAGCGAGTCGTGGGAAAACAGTTCCCTTCGGGTATTGACCCGGGGTGACGGTTCCCGTATCGAAACGGAAAAAGAGAATTTGCAAAAAAGATTGGAACAGATTCGTATTGAAGCCGAGGCCGCCATTGTAGAGGATTTCGAGGCCGACACCATCGTGGAGCACTCGTCGGACGCGGCCTTTGTTTTTCTTCCCATGAAATTCGAATCCAACAGAATCCTCGACCCTAGCGGAAAATCGTTCGAACGGTCGCTTCCACGGCTGCCGGTTTCGGCCGTCGTCATGGCCGCGGAGGATATCGATCTCGACGCGGCGCCTGAAGAAGGCCTGGCGGCCAAGGTTGCCTTGGCCACCGACGACCTGGATGCGGCCCTTAAAAAGGCAAAAGCTTCCGAAAAAGTGGCCGCTGAAAAAAAAGCGGCTTTGGAAGAGTTGAATAATCAACTTAAAAGATTGGAAAACGAAGGCGTTTCCGGTGCGGTTCCCTTAGAGGAACGGGAGGCGCTTAAAGCGGATCTAAAGGATGCCGAGTCCGGCGCCGAAAAGGCCTACAGGCGGGCCGTCAAAGCCAAGGTCAAGGCCGACGATGCGGCCAAAACCGTCGATGCGTTGAAGCCGGGCGCGACTACGGAAGCGCAGCCACCGAAAAAGTCTTGATTGTTGATTGATTTTGGGTTCAGATAAAAAGGTTATTCGCTGATTCGAAAATGATTTGCCGGATGAAGAGGGATTGCCCAGTATCCACGGATGATCGATTATGATCGTTTATTGCGAGGAATGCGGTTTTAAAAATACGATTGACGAGGCTGACGTCGACAGTCGGAATCCCCAAATTCCCTGTCAGAACTGCGGCGACATGCTTCGTTTTTATGGGCTGAAGGCCAAAGCCATTAAAAAAGCGCCTGCGCACAAGAAAAAAGAGGCACCCAGTCATTGTCTGATCCTGAAATATGGCAAGGTCGTCGTGGTGGTGAACGAGAAAAACGCCCGCGTAGAAATCGGGCGCCAGAAGAGCAACGACATTCAAGTGGTCAACAACCGCGTTTCCCGGACACACGCATTGGTTGAACTGAGAAACGGCAAGTATTATCTCACCGATCAAAGCTCCAACGGAACCTACCTCCTCCTGGAAGGCCACAAAGGCATCACGGTCAAGAAAAAAGAAGTGTTGCTGACCGCCAAAGGGGTGATCGGACCCGGCTACAAGGTCAATCTTAAATCCACCGACGCGATTCAGATTTTATTCGAACCTGCCCCCTGACAACTTCGAAAAAAGCCCGATATCCACAAACCGCGTTAAACCCCTTCACGGCGGGGCTCCGATGCATATGCTGCCTCTTTCCTTGAGTATATCGTCATGAAGCGGCAACGACGTTTGGGTCGGCGTGAGCAATTTTGGGTTTTCAAGCCGGAGAAGCCGCCTTTTGACATCCATTCCGCCGCCGTACCCGGTCAGGCTGCCGTCGCTGCCAATGACCCGGTGACAGGGAATGATAATGGAGATGGGGTTGCGGCCGTTGGCGGCGCCCACTGCCCGCATGGCTTTGGGCTTGCCGATGCGGTCGGCGATCCAGCGATAGGACACGACGCTGCCGTAGGGAATCTCCTTTAGCGCCGCCCACACCTGCATTTGAAATGGCGTGCCCTCCGGAAAAAGCGCAGCGTCGAACGATTGGATTTCACCGGCGAAATAGGCGGATAGCTGATCTTTGAGCGCCGAGAAATACGCAGGGTCCCGCCGCCATGTTTTTCCGATGGCCAAGGGGTGCCTGCCGGCCATGAAGTTCAAATGCCGCAGGCCTTTTTCGTCACCGGCCAGAACAAGCGTTCCGGCAAGATCCGTGTCCATGGTTTCGTAAATCATCCTGCCTCCTCCAGAGAATGCCATAGATACATGCAGGCGTATGCTCGCCACGGTCGCCAGTTTTCGGCCCGTGCACTTGCCTGCTTGCCCGTGGGTCTGTCGGGACCCTCCTGAAGGGCCTTTAAAATACCCAGGTCGGACGCCGGGAAGGCATCGGGTTCATCCAGGGCGCGCATGGCGATGTAGTTTGCCGTCCACTCACCGATGCCGTATATCTGTGTCATGGCATCAATGAAGGCCGGCAAGCCGGCGGTCCCTTCCAAGGACAGTGCTCCCGAATCCACCTTTTCGGCCAGCAGTCGCAGGGTTTTCCTGCGCGCCCCGGGCATTCCGATGGCTGTCCAGTCCATGTCCGCCAACTCGGCGGCTTCCGGAAAAAAGTGGGTCAAACGAACGTCTTCAACCGTATCGTATGCTTTGCCTGCCTGACGAACAAGGCGGCCCATTTGGGTGACGGCGCCCTTGATCGAAATCTGTTGGCCGATCACGGCCCGCACCGCGGTTTCGAACGGATCCCACGAACCAGGCAGTCGCAGCCCTGGCGTTTGACGGATCAGACGCCCCAGAAGCGGATCATGGCACAGGGTCGAATGAATGGCCTGGGGGTTGGCGTCCAGGTCGAACATGCGCTTTACGCGTTCGACAGTGAACATCAGGTCCCGATCATCCGTGAGGCAAACCTCGAGCGTCAATCCAAACCCTTTGGCAGCATGCCTTACAGCGATTTCGCCCCGGCCCGAACCCAGACGCACCGTTCTCCGATAGGTGCCGTCCGACACGTGTTCCACTCCGGGGATGGCGCGTCTTTGGAAGAAGGCCAGCATCCGATCCCAATCGTAGGGCGGCCGGTAGGACAAATCGAGAATGCAGCGGACCCCGGAAGCTGCAACCGGTCTGGTTTGCGAGCGGCTGCTTCGCATCCGAGACGGCGTTCGCCCGACGCCTTTGCGAAATGCAGCGTTGAAGCGCCGCAGGCTGCCATAGCCGGAGGCCAGTGCGACCTGTGTGATGGGCATGTCCGTTTCCATCACCAGTTTTTTTGCAAACAGAAGCCGCTGGTGGCCGGCAATGACATTGGGGGTGGCCCCGATATGCTTGCGAAACAGGCGGCGCAGGTGCCGGGAGCTTAGGCCGAGACGGTCGGCCAATTGATCGACGGAACCGTCGTTCAGGGCGCCCTGTCGAATCAGGTGCATGGCCCTGGAAACCGAGGCCGAGGTTCCGTTCCAGGCCGGTGTGCCCGGTGCCGTCTCCGGCCGGCAGCGCAGGCAGGGGCGCATTCCTGCCGCAGCCGCTGCGGCAGCGGTGGGAAAATAGACGATGTTTTCCGGCCGGGGAGGGCGGGCGGGGCAGATGGGCCGGCAATAGATGCCCGTGCTCTTGACGCCGATGAAAAAAAGGCCGTCAAAACGGGGGTCGCGGGCCAATCTGGCCCGGTCGCAAACATCCCGGTCCAAGTGCATCATCCGATCTGCTTTCGCTTTTGGTTATTGTTTCAAGTCCGGTCGCATCATCGGATATTCTTAAGAGGCTGACAAGTCGTTTTCGGACCTGAAAATCAAGGTGAACGACGGGACAAAAAAAAGGCCCCCCTTCGAAAATCGAAGGGGGGCCTTTACTTTGAAACGAAGTGCTATACGACAGTTACATTGGCCGCGGCCGGGCCTTTGGGGCCCTGCTCGATGTCGAAGGTAACCCGGTCGCCTTCGTTGAGGGACCTGAATCCGGTGGCGTTAATTGCCGAATGATGTACGAATACATCCGGACCGTCTTCCTGCTCGATAAAACCAAATCCCTTGCTGTCATTAAACCACTTCACGATACCATTTGCCATGCTAACTTCCTCCTACAAATAAAAAAAAATATATCATTGCTTCAAACTTCAGGTGCCACTTTGACAAATGGATCCCCCGTAGCAAGAAACCGGCAAGCCAACAACGGCAGGCCTTGATGATCAACGAACCATATCATTAACCAAAAGAAATGCAAGTAAATTATGCAAATTTACTTGCATGTTATGAAGAAATTGGCCTTTTCAGTTAAAAATTGAATCGAATTTATTCGTTTTTCGGCCCTATTTTTTCTTGCGGACGGGCCGGTAATAATGGGTGGCCAGCCCGTGAAAACTGTCGGCAGCCTCTTTAAGGGTTTCCGAAAGCGTCGGGTGCGGATGGACGGTCAAGGCGAGATCGGTGGCGTTGGCCCCCATTTCTAAAGCCAGGGTCGCTTCTGCAATCAATTCTCCAGCCCCCGGTCCCACAATGCCCACACCCAGCAACCGCTCCGAATCGGGATCGATGAGCAGCTTGGTGATCCCGTCACTGCGGCCCAGGGTGACTGCGCGGCCGGACGCGGCCCAAGGAAAGCGAGCCACCTCAACCTTGCGGCCCATTTCCTTGGCCATCGTCTCGGTGAGGCCGACCCAGGCCACTTCCGGGTCGGTGAAGACCACCGCCGGGATGCCGGCCGCATCGGCGACGACGTCCCGACCGGCAATGGCTTCCACGGCAATGCGCGCTTCGTAAGACGCCTTATGGGCCAGCATGGGCTGGCCGGCCACGTCCCCGATGGCGAAGATGGAATACGCCGTGGTGCGGCACCGCTCGTCGATTTTTACAAAACCGCTTTCTTCCACGGTGACGCCGGTGTTTTCCAGGCCCAGTCCATCCGTCCGGGGGCGGCGTCCCGTGGCTACCAGCACCCGCTGGAACAGCCGGCCCGCCGGAGGATCGTCGCCGCCCTTGAAAGTCACTTTGACACCGTTTTTCTGGACGTTGACCGTGTCCACCGTTGTGTTCAGCAAAATTTCCTTGAACCGCTGTTTTAACGGCTTAACCAGAAAGCGTACCAGATCCCGGTCGGCGCCGGTCAACAGCTGGGGCAGCATTTCGACCACGGTCACTTCAGACCCCAGGGCGGCATACACGCTGCCCAGCTCCAGGCCGATGTAGCCCCCGCCCACAACCAGCAGCGTTTTGGGTACGCTTTCCAGTGCGAGGGCGTTACTGGAATTCCAGATGCGGTCTTCATCCGCCGGGAAAAGGGGGAGGTCGACGGCCTTAGAGCCGGAAGCCAGGATCGCATGTTTGAAGGCCAGGGTCCGGGTTTTGCCGTCGGCATTTTTCAGGATCAGCGTCTGCGGGTCGGAAAAGGAGGCCGTGGCCCGGATATAATCGATCTTGCGCTGTCCGACCAGACGCCCCAAACCCCCGGTAAGGCTGCCCACCACATCGGATTTCCACTGGCGCAGTCGCTCGACATCGATTTTGGGTTTGCCGAACGTTAGGCCCCATGCTTCGGCCTCGGCGGTTTCGTTGATCAACCGGGCTACGTGCAGCAGGGCCTTGGAGGGAATGCATCCGTGGTAAAGGCAAACGCCTCCGGGATTTTCGGCGGGATCGATGAGCGTAACGGCCATGCCCATATCGGCCGCCATAAAAGCGGCGCTGTATCCACCGGGACCCGCTCCGATGACAGCCAGTTGTGTTTCATTGTCAGCCATGAATCTTCCTCACTTTTCAACATTTAGCAGGTAACAGGTTAGCACACTCAACGGTGAACCGTTCAACAATGCCATGGACCCGCTCCGGTCAGTCCAGAAACAGTTGCAGGGGCTGTTCCAGCCCCTCGCAGATCCATCGTAGAAAGCGTGCGGCGTCGGCCCCGTCGATGATTCGGTGGTCGTAGGACAGCGAAAGGGGCAGCATGGTGCGGGGGATAAAGGCGTCCCCGTCCCAGACCGGCTTGACGGCCGATCGGCTGATTCCCAGAATCGCCACCTGGGGCCAAAGCACGATGGGAGTGAATCCCACCCCGCCGATGCCCCCCTGGTTGGAGATGGTGAAGGTACCGCCCTCCATTTCGTCGGGCTTGATCTTTTTGCTGCGGGCGCGCTTCGCCAGGTCGGCAATGGCATCGGCCAGCACAAGGATGCCTTTGCGGTCCGCATTGCGAATCACCGGCACCAGCAGCCCCCTGGGCGTGTCGGCGGCAATGCCGATATGCACATCGCGCTTGTAGACGATGCGCTGGTTGGCCATGTCCACACTGGCGTTGAACTGCGGAAAGCGCTGCAGGGCCGATGCACAGATACGGGCAATGACGGCAGTAATGGTGATTTTGGTGCCGTCGTTTGCCGCAGCCTTGCCCTTTTTGTCGATAAAGGCGGCAACATCGCTGATGTCCGCTTCGTCGAACTGCGTGACGTGGGGCACGGTTGCCCAGGAAGCGGCCGTGCTGTTTGCCGTCAGACGGCGCACCGTGTCCATTTTCTCCATGTCCACATCGCCCCATCGGCTGAAATCGGGAAGATCCGCCGTTTGCGGTGCCGGAACCACCCCCGGAGCGTCCGAACGCTCGGGCAGGCTTCGGCGGACGTGGGTTTTCACATCGGCTTCGGAGATGCGGCCGCCGGGTCCGGTGCCTTTGACATGGTAAATGTCCACCCCCAGCTCCCTGGCCAGCCTTCGGATGGAAGGCGCGGCCGCCGGCGGGGGGCGATGCTCCCTGTTATTCTGCTCTGCCGAAGCGGCCTCCGCAGGGGCTGCCGGCACGCTTCTTTTTTCTTCCGGTACGGTCTTTTCAGGCGGTTCCTCGGGCAGTACGGTTTCACCGGCACCGTCTTCCTCCTCCGAGGGTCTTGGGGGCCGGTCCGGTTCGTCGGGCGCGGCCCGGGCTTCTGTTTCCACCCTGGCGATGACGTCGCCCACGTTCATCTGGGCCCCCGCTTCCGCCAGCACTTCGGTGATCCGGCCGTTAAAGGGCGAAGGAATTTCCACCAGCGCCTTATCCGTTTCCAGTTCAATCACCGTGTCGTCCACCGCGACCATGTCTCCTGCGTTGACATGGACGGCGACGACAATTCCCGATTCCACATTCTCTCCAATTTCCGGTAGTTTGATCGCTTCTATCATGGCGCCTCCTTCTTCTAGACGAACAAGGGGTTGGAACGCTCGGGGTCGATCTTGAATGTATTGCGTGCTTTTTTCACCACGGACCGGGGAAGTGTGCCTTCCCGAACCAGGGCGGCCAGAGCGGCAAAGGCGATGTGCCTGGCATCGACCTCGAAAAAGTCGCGCAGGGCCTCGCGGGTTTCGCTGCGGCCATATCCGTCGGTGCCCAGAACCGTCACCGGACCCGGCAGGTGGCGGGCGATGGTTTCCGGCAGGGCCTTGAGATAGTCGCTGGCGGCCACGAACACGCCGGACGCGCCAGCGGTCTGGCGCTGGAGAAAACTGGCGCTGGGCTTTTTGTCCGGATTGAGGCGGTTGGTCCGCTCCGTCTCCAGGGCATCCCAGTACAGGTTCTTGTAGCTGGTGACGCTCCAGACGTCGGCCGCCACCCCGAAATTCTCTTCCAGCAGATCTCGAGCCTTGAGGCATTCGTTGAGGATGGCGCCGCTGCCCAGCAGATGGGCGCGGGCCTTGGGCTTGTCGAGAGAAGAGGGCGAGAATTTATAGATTCCCTTGAGAATGCCCTCCTCGACGCCTTGCGGCATGGCCGGCATGGGATAAAATTCGTTGGCGATCGTCAGGTAGTAAACCAGGTTCTGGCCCTCTTCCAGCATGCGGCGCAGGCCCTCGCGCACGATCACGGCGATCTCGAAGGCAAAGGCCGGGTCGTAGGCCAGAACAGACGGATTGGCCATGGCAAGAATGTGGCTGTTGCCGTCCTGATGCTGGAGGCCCTCGCCGGCCAGCGTGGTACGCCCGGCGGTGGCTCCCAGCAGGAATCCGCGCGCCTGGACGTCTCCGGCCGCCCAAATCATGTCGCCGATGCGCTGGAATCCGAACATGGAGTAGAAAAAAAAGAAGGGCACCATGTTGATGTCGAAGGTGGAGTACGCCGTGCCGGCGGCGATGAACGAGGCCATGGACCCGGCTTCGCTGATGCCCTCCTCCAGGATCTGGCCGTCGGTGGCTTCCTTGTAATACAGCAGGCTGCTTCGATCCACCGGTTCGTAGTTCTGGCCCACGTGGGAATAGATGCCGATTTTGCGGAACAGGCTCTCCATACCGAAGGTCCGGGCCTCGTCGGGCACGATGGGAACCAGGTAGCGCCCGATCTTCTCGTCCGCCAGTAGCTTGCCCAGAAGGGTCACCATGACCATGGTCGTGGCCACCTCCCGGCTACCCGAATCTTTCAGAAGTTCGGCGTACAAGGTCTTTCCCGGCGGCCGGAAAATGGGCACCGATACGCTGCGGGCCGGCAGGTAGCCACCCAGGGCCTTGCGGCGCTCCTTGAGGTAGCGGACCTCCTCGCTGTTTTCGTCGGGCCGGTAAAAGGGGGCCTCCCGAATCTGGTCGTCAGGGATGGGAATGCCGAAGCGGCTCCTGAAATGCCTCAGTTCATCCTCGTTGAGCTTTTTCTGCTGGTGGGTGACATTGCGCCCCTCACCGGCCTCTCCCAATCCGTAGCCCTTGATAGTCTTGGCCAGGATCACCGTGGGTGCGCCTTTGTGGTTCACCGCCGCCTGGTAGGCGGCATAGATTTTCTGGGGATCGTGTCCGCCGCGGCGCAGTTTGGCAAGTTGCTCGTCGGTGTAGTTTTCCACCATGCGGGTCAGTTCCGGATAGCGGCCGAAAAAATCCTTGCGGATATAGCTGCCGCCGGCCACCGAATACATCTGGTACTGGCCGTCGGGCACCTCCTCCATGCGTTTGGCCAGCAGGCCCTGGTCGTCCTGGGCCAATAGCGGATCCCAGTCGTCACCCCAGATAACCTTGATCACATTCCAGCCCGCCCCGCGGAAAGCGGCTTCCAGTTCCTGGATAATCTTGCCGTTTCCGCGCACCGGTCCATCCAGACGCTGAAGGTTGCAGTTGACCACGAAAATCAGATTATCCAGCCGTTCCCGCGCTGCCAGGGTGATGGCGCCCAGGGATTCGGGTTCGTCCGTTTCCCCGTCGCCCAGAAAGGCCCACACGCGGACGTCGTCGGGCGGCTTGATCCCCCGGTCCTCCAGGTAGCGGTTGAAGCGGGCCTGGTAGATCGCCATGATCGGCGACAGCCCCATGGAAACCGTGGGGAACTGCCAGAACTCGGGCATCAGGTAGGGGTGGGGATAGGAACTCAGCCCCCCGCCCTCGGCCAGTTCCCGACGGAAATGCTCCATGCGGTTGGCGTCGATGCGGCCTTCGAGAAAGGCCCGGGCGTAAATACCGGGGGCGGCGTGACCCTGGAAATAAACGATGTCGCCGGGGTGGCCGGCGCTTTTGGCGCGGAAGAAGTGGTTGAAGCCGACCTCGTAAAGGGTGGCGCTGGAGGCAAAGGTGGAAATGTGGCCACCGATGCCGCTGTGCTGCCGGTTGGCACGGACCACCATGGCCATGGCGTTCCATCGGATAATGCTCTTGATGCGCCGTTCGATTTCCCGGCTGCCGGGAAAGGCCGGCTGCCGGCTGGCCGGTATGGTGTTGATATAGGGCGTGTTGGCGGAAAAGGGAACCGATACGCCGCGCTGCTGCGCCCTTACCTGAAGATGGCGCAGCAGTTCCAGAACCCGTTGGGGGCCCTGATTTTCATAGACGTAATCCAGGCTTTCGATCCACTCCCGGTTTTCCAGGGCGATCTCGGAGGCAATGGCGTCGGCGTCTTCATGGGCCATGGGTACCATCCTTTCCTCGGCAGGAAATTTTTATTATCGGGCAGCATTTGCTATGATGTCAATAGGTGCGATCGATTCCCGCAGGGTGATTGTTTTCTATCACCCCACACCCCCGCCCCTCTCCCCTTAAGGGGCGAGGGGCGCTACCCGGCAATCACGGCAATTCAATGAAGGATTAACCGTTACAGTTTTCGTTCCCTCTCCCCAGGGGAGAGGGAACGGGTGAGGGAGATAAAAGTTCTATATAAATGATCGCTCCAGGTTCGGTTCCCAGGCCGATTCAGAAAAGAGATCGGAATGCGGGCATTATATCATCCTGCCAAGGCCGCCTGACACGGTAGTACAGACAGCCAACTAAAACCGCAGGTAAAAGAACTCGTAATCGCCGCCGTTAACATCAATTTTCAGGTTGTATCCGCGGGCTTCGGCAAACACGATCCAGGGCGGCCGGCCGCCTCCGCCGCATTCATAGGCAGGCCAGAACTCACCGGTTTTTTCGCTGTGGTAGGACAGCATCATGGCATTGGGGTCCATCTCCCGGGCCTTTGTTTTGGCCAGAGCCCTGGCCGCGTCAAGATCGATGTTCGGGTCCTCGGCTGTAAGGTTAACCGTCTCCAGGGGGTAGGGTGTCGATGTCGTATCCAGTTGAGCCATGAGCATCTCCTTTCGTTTTCAGTTGATATGAAGGTAAGAATCATCCGGCGTTTGTAAAACTAAAGTAGGTGTTTCGCCTTAATCGCCTCCTTTAGCTAAAACGAAGGTGCGAAAATGCGGCGGGCATAACCGTTTCTTTTTTTAGCCGGAAGGGGTATGGTGAAGAAAAATGCCTCTCTCCGGTCTCAACACCGACAGGAATTGAAAGAAAAAATGAACAAGACTCTGGAAACAGCCAATCTGGCCGTGTTCTGCGATTTTGAAAATGTGGCCCTTGGCGTTCGCGATGCCCGCTACGCCCAGTTCGACATCAACAAAGTACTCGAGCGCCTGCTGCTCAAGGGCAGCATCGTGGTAAAAAAGGCGTACTGCGACTGGGAGCGCTACAAAGAGTTCAAGGCGGCCATGCACGAAGCGGCCTTCGAACTAATCGAGATCCCCCACGTGCGGCAGTCGGGCAAAAATTCGGCCGACATCCGCATGGTCGTGGACGCCTTGGATCTGTGCTATACCAAATCCCACGTGGACACCTTCGTGATTGTCAGCGGCGACTCCGACTTCTCTCCTCTGGTCAGCAAGCTGCGCGAGAACAACAAGAACGTCATCGGAGTGGGCGTGAAGAATTCCAGTTCGGATCTGCTGATCGCCAACTGCGACGAGTTCATGTACTACGACGACCTGGTGAGAAAGAAGAAAAAGGCCAAGAAGCCGGCCCGCAAACCGCCGGCCAAGAAACCCAAGGAGCAGGTTGCCGAGACGGCCAAGGAGGACGCCGAAGCGCTGGCCCAGGAGGCATTGGATCTGGTGATGGAAACCCTGGAGGCTCTGGCCGAGGAGCGGGGTTCGGAAGAGAAGATCTGGGGTTCGATGGTCAAACAGACACTCAAGCGGCGACGCCCCGGATTCAATGAATCCTACTACGGCTTCCGCTCCTTCAAGCGCCTGTTGGACGAGGCCGCCAGCCGCGGGCTGATGGACCTGGAGCCCGATGAGAAGTCAGGCGGGTACATTATCCGCAGCTTCCACTCGGAAGACTGATTTCAAACAGGCATTTTATCAGGTATAACACAACCTCTCACTGCCACGGAATTGCCTGTTTGTGCAAAAGCCCAGATAACGGTAATGGCGGTAAATGGTCGAGATTAAACGTTTCGCGTCAACCCCAGGCTGGCATCGATCATTTCCGTGGACTCCCGGGCATCCTGGGCGGACCCCCGCCAGACAACCGCCCCGCTTTCCAGCACCGTGACATCGTCCGCCACCTCGAGGGCCCGCTGGGTGGACTGCTCCACCAGGACGATGGTCATGCCCTTGGCCTTCAGATCGGCAATGACGGCATAGCAGATATCGATCGCTTTGGGCATCAGCCCCAGGCTCAGTTCGTCGATCAAGAGCAGTTCAGGCTGACTCATCAACGCCCGGCCGATGGACAGCATTTGCTGTTCGCCCCCGGAAAGCGAACCGGCCCGCTGGTGAAAGCGTTCTCCCAGGCGGGGAAACATTTGCACCACCTGGTCGACGCCGGCGGCGGTGTCGGCTTTGGCACGGCAGTAGCCGCCGATCACGAGGTTTTCACGCACCGACAGGGAACTGAAAAGACGCCGCCCCTCGGGCACCAGGCCGATGCCGGCCTTGACCCGCTGCATCGGATTCCAACCCGTGATAGCGGCCTCCTTGTAAAGGACGCGGCCTTCAAAAACATCCACATGACCGGCAATGCACATGATTGTGGAACTCTTGCCGGCACCGTTGGCACCCAAAAGGGCAGTGATGCGGCCAGTGCGGGCCTCCAGGTCCAGAGCGTGCACCGCCCGCATCTGTCCGTAACCGCAACTCAGCGACTCAAGCCGCAGCATCGTTTGCCTCCTTGCCCACGTAGGCCGCCCGGACATTGGACATCTGCATGACGTCCCGGGGAAGCCCCTCGGCGATTTTCCGGCCGTTGTCCAGGACCACCAGGCGGTGGCCCACCCTCAGTACTTCACCGAGGTTGTGCTCGATCATGACAATGGTAAGCCCCTCCCGGTTGATCCGAACGATGGTGTCCGCCAGGTGGGCCGCCTCCACATGGTTCAATCCGGCCAGGGGTTCGTCCAGGAGCAGCAGGCGGGGTTGCAGGGCCAGGGCCCGGGCCACCTCCAGGCGCTTCAAAACGCCCAGGGGCTGGCCGGCCACCGCCTGGTCGGCATAGGTGTGGATGTCGACCATCTCCAGCAGTTTGAGGGCCTCGGCGCGCTCTTTGTTCCGATCCAAGCCACCCAGGGCGGTCCAAACCCGCCGGATGCGGCGGTGCCCCACGGCCAGGGCCACGTTGTCCTTCAGGGTCATGGATCGAAAAGGGCGCACGATCTGATGCGTCAGTGCCAGCCCCAGGTGAATCCGGCGGTGGGTGGGCAGGCCGCTGATTTCCCGGCCGTCGAGTTGGATTCGGGCTTTCTGAGGGCGAATGGCGCCCACGATGGCCTTGAGCATGGTGGTCTTCCCGGCCCCATTGGGACCGATCAGGCAGAGGAATTCGCCATCCTGCACCTCGAAGGAAACGTCGGTGAGGGCGTGCACACCGCCGAAATGCATGGTCACATCCTGCACGGTCAGCAATTCGCTCATACCGCACCGCCTTTGCGCTGGACTCGTTTGAACGCCAGCGCCGTCAACCCGGCCAGGCCGTCCGGCGCGAAACGCATGACCCCGAACAGCAGTGCCCCGTAGACCAGCAGCTTGTAGTCGCTGATGAAGCGGAAGAACTCGGGTATGAGCGTCAGAAGCGCGGTGCCGACGATCACCCCGAACACGCTGCCGATGCCGCCCACGGCAACCATGGACAACACACTGATGGAGGTGATGAATCCGAAATCGTCCGGGACGATGAATCGGGCGAAATAGCAGTACAGGCCGCCGGCCAGGCCGGCCAGGGCCGTTCCCAGGGCAAAGGCGGCGAGCTTGTAGGCCGGCACATCTACCGAAATCACCCGGGCCGTATCCTCGTCATCGGCCACGGCTTCAAAGGCAAACCCCATCCAGGAGCGTTTGATGTAAAGACTGAAAGCAACGGCCAGGACGGCCAGGACCAGGACCAGCACGAAAAATCCCATTTTACCCACACCGAAGGAGGGGATGGAGCTGATGCCCAGCTCGCCCCCCAGCAGGCTTTCCTGCTGGCGAACAATGCCCAGAAACAGAAACCCGACGCCCATGGTGGTAATTGCCAGAAAATCCTCGCGTACCCGCAGGCTGGTCATACCCACCAACACGCCCACGGCACCGGCCATGACCATGGCCGCCACGAGATTCACGGGCCCCGGCATCCCCGCCTTGGCCATGAGGGCGGCGGTGTAGGCGCCGATCCCGTAAAAGGCGGCGTGCCCCAGGCTGATCTGGCCGCAGAAACCGGTAATCAGGTTCAATCCCACCGCCAGGATGATGTTGATCCCCACCACCGTGGCCAGGGAAAGTTCATAGATACCCATGGACTACCTCCGTGCGAAAAGGCCCTCGGGGCGGATCATCAAAACAATGATTAAAAAGGCAAACGCAATGGCGTCGCGGTCTAAGATATCCCCAATGTAAATCGTACCGAAGGCCTCCACCACACCCAACACCAGCGAGGCGATCAGGGTGCCGGCGACATTGCCCAGCCCTCCTAAAACGATGATGGCCAGGGCCTTGTAGCTGGGCACCCCGCCCATGGTCGGCTCCACCAGGTTGGACAGCAGCGAGATGAAAACGCCGGCCACGGCGGCCAGAGCCGAACCGATGAAAAAATTCAGGTACCGAACGTTGAGCACGCTGATCCCGAAACTTTCGGCAATCTGCGGATCGTCCACGGTGGCGCGCCAGGCCAGTCCGATACGAGTTTTCTGGGACAGCCAGGAAAGTGCACCGAGCAGCGAAACGCTGCCCGCTACAATGGCCAGGTCCACTGTTCTCAGATAAATGCCGGCGAACTGGACCACGGACTGCAGGGGCGCATCGGTGTAAGTCAATCCAAAGGGGCCGAAGATCAGACGAAACATCTCCTCCATGGCGATGAACAGCCCGATGGAAGCGATGAGGGCTACGTAGGGCGGCTGGTCCAGGATGGGCTGGTAGCAGATGCGATAGATGGCCATGCCCACTACGCCTACCAGGGCGGCGGCCAGGGGCATGCCCAAAATGAGGCTGCCGGTGCTGTTGGTGATCAACAGCCCCATGTAGCCGCCTAACGCAAACAATCCGGCATGGGCCACGTGCAGGATGCGCAGCAGCCCGTAGACGAGGGTCAGCCCCACGGCGATGATCGCGTACATGCTGCCGTAGATCAGGCCTTGGATGAGCAGTTCGAGATATAGCATTCAGAAATTTCCCATCTGCTGATTATCTTTCCGGGAAAGCGCTGGTCTTGATGAATCTTCCCGGTTTGCCCGGATTCAGGAGCCTAAAAAGGCATAACCGCATCATCCCCCCTTTGGAAGGGGGGATGATGAACTCTCGTGATAGACGAAGTGAAGCCCTCGCTATTCCGCCGGCGGTGCCAGCAGCGCGGGATCATCGATGACGTCATAGTGATGCCAGTTGCCGTCCTTGACCACCTGAACCTGAACGGCCTTCATGACTTCGCCCAGGGCATTGAACTTGATGGTGCCGGTGGACACCTTGAGATCCGTGGCCTGGATGGCGGCCAGCACCTTCGCGGGATCGGTGCTTCCGGCCCGTTTGATTGCGTCGGCCGCTACCATTACGGCCGTATGGCCGCTGGCAGCCACCATATCCGACTTGAAACCGGCCTGTTTTTCAAACGCCGCGATGAAATCCGCAGTTTCAGGTACCTTGGAATCGCGGTCCAGACTAGTGGTGATGATAATCCCTTCGGCCGCCGAGCCGGCAATCTCGATAAATTTCTGGCTGTCATAGCCTTCCTGACCGATGATGGGGCAGGTCACACCGGCCGCCCGCAGCTGGCTGACCAGGGGGCCGGCCGTGAAGTAATACCCGGAGGCGTAGATGGCGTCCGGATTGTCCGCCCTGACCTTGGCCACGATGGAGCCGAACTGGCGATCTTTGATGGAATACTGGTATTCATTGACGATATTGATCCCGTAATCGGCGGCCTTTTCCTTGAAACCGGCGGCCAGGGATTTTCCGAAGTCGTTCTGCAGGGTGATGATGACCACCTTTTTCTTGCCCATCATGTCACCGAGCAGTTTGGCCCCGGCACGGCCCTGCACCTCTCCCAGGAAACTGGTACGGAAGACATACTCGCCGGCGCGGGTGATGTCGGGATGAATGGCATAGGCACTGATGTAAGGAATTTTAGCTTCCTGGAAAACACCGGCCGCCGATCGGGTGGCACCGGAGTAGGAACCGGAAATCCCCACCACGACTTTATCCTGGCCGATGAGTTTGTTGGCGATGGGAATGGACTGGGCCGGCTTGGCCTGATCGTCGTAGATTACCAGTTCCAATTGTTTGCCCAGGACGCCGCCTGCGGCGTTGACCTGGTTCACCGCCAGCTTGGCTCCTTCCGTCGACGACTTGCCGTCACTGGCCGCAAAGCCGGTCAGTGGCGCATGGAAACCGATCTTGATGGTGTCCGTGGCGGTTGCCATACCGGACAATCCGGCCACCAGAAAAACAGCCAATGCACAGATACCGATTTTCTTCACCATGATACTCCCTCCTTTATTTTTTTTCGGGGTTTTATGTAGCCACTCGTTATCGGTTAACGACGATTTCACCGGTCTTGATGACCTTGCTACAGGGGTTTCCGCCCAGCCGATAGGCCAGTTCGGCCGGTGTCTGGATATCCCAAACGGCCAGGTCGGCCTGCTTTCCCGCTTCCAGCGTGCCAAAGTCCGCCGCAATGCCAAGGGCATGGGCGGCATTCGTCGTGAAACCGGCCAGGGCTTCGGCGGGGGTCAGCCCAAAATTCACGCAGGCCATGTTCATCATGAGCAGGGGTGACGTACAGGGACTGGTGCCCGGATTGCAGTCCGTGGCCAGTGCCATGGGCACACCGGCCTGACGGAAGCCTTTCACAGGCGGCTTCTGGGTTTCGTGAATAAAATAGAATGCGCCTGGCAGCAGCACGGCCACCGTGCCCCGGTCGGCCAAGGCGGCCACACCATCCGGCTGAATATATTCCACGTGGTCCACGCTGAGGGCATCGTACCGGGTGGCCAGGATGGCGCCTTTCTGGTCGCTGAGCTGCTCGGCATGCAGCTTGACCGGCAGCCCGCAATCAACGGCCGCTTTAAAAACGCGCTCGGTCTGGGCCACCGAAAAAGCAATATTTTCACAGAAGACATCCACGGCATTGGCCAGGTTCGCCGCCGCCACTGCCGGCAGCATTTCTTCGATCACCAGATCGATATAGGCATCGGATCGGCCCTGGAACTCGGGCGGCTGGGCATGGGCTCCCAGGAACGTGGCATGCACCGTCACCGGATGGTCCTGCCCCAAGCGCCGTGCCACCCGGAGCATCTTGAGTTCGGAGGCGGTTTCCAGCCCGTAGCCGGATTTGATCTCCACCGTGGTCACCCCTTCGGACTGCAGCGCACGCAAGCGGGGGGTGGATTGTGCAACCAATTCTTCTTCACTGGCCGCCCGCACCGCCTTGACCGTGCTGACAATCCCGCCGCCGGCCCGGGCAATTTCTTCGTAGGTGGCACCATTGAGCCGCAGCTCAAATTCGTGCGCGCGGTTGCCGGCATAAACCAGGTGGGTGTGGCAGTCGATGAAACCGGGGGTAACCCAGGCGTTGTTCAATCGGTGAACGACACCGGTCCGTTTTTCGGCACCGGCAGGCAGCTCGGCCGCCGGCCCGATCCAGGCGATCCGGCCGTCTTTCACCGCCAGAGCCCCATCCGCGATGATGCCATAGGGCTTTGGACCGGCCATGGTGGCCAGATGGCAGTCCAGCCAGAGGGCGTCCCAGCCACCGGTCAAGCTGTTATGATTGATTTCTGACGGCATTTGCATGGGGGTTTACCCTTATTTGATAATTTGACAAAAGACACTGGAACGATCGATTTCGTAAACATCCACATCAGCCCCCAACCGCCTGGCCAGATCGGCAAAATCCTCCGGGCTGAAGGTGGTGGCCCTGAAACCATCCTGACCCACAATGACTCCGTTTCCGGTGGCGTCCTTGTCAATGGCTCCCAGCAATCCTTCATCGGCCTGGTCCCGGAACCATTCCAGCCGATGGGGCCAGAAGGCCTCGGCGTAGCTGGAAAGCAAAACCCGCCCTCCCGGACGTGTCACCCGCAGGCTTTCCCGCACAAGGTCTTCGGGTGGCACCTTACAGGCGCTGATAAAATTCTGCACCCCTATCACCAGATCGAAGCAGCCAGGCGGGAATCCGAGCCGGGCGGCATCCATCACCGCCCACCCGAGGTCAGGGTACCGCAAACGGGCCAATGCGACACTTGCAAATGCCGTATCCACGCCCCAGGCCATTCCGGCATCCCGGGCCACATGGGCCAGCACCCGGCCGGTGCCGCAGCCCAGCTCAAGCACCCGGTCCCCGGGTCGAATGGCCGCCTGAACGTGATCCATCTCCGCCTGGAGATATTGCCGCACCCGGGGACGGGCAATGGTATAGACCCGATCCAGCCGATGTGCGCTGAGCTTTTGCGCGTAATAGGCGTTAGCCGCGTTCATCCAGAATAGCCAGCACTTCGGCACACTTTTTTTTCGCCCTGTCCATCATGCCTTCGGCTTCGGCCAGGATCTCCTTTTTGAAGGCCTCGTCCCGAATGCCGCCCATATTGATCAATACGTTCTGATAAGCCCCCCAGATACCGGTTTCCAGCGCCCGCGCTCCCACCTGAACATCCGATTTGGACGCCGGATTGCCGTAGCGGGCCACTTCACACATGGCCTCCCAGGCCTCATCACCCAACTGCATGGTTTTCAAAGGCACACGGATCGCCGTCTTCAACCCCGTCTGCATTTTAGTGCTCCGGTCGGCCCGCTGCTCTTCGGTGTCCCGCGGCATGCGCAGGCCTTCCATGTATTCGGTAAAGGCATTGGTATCCGCATCGATCATGGGAATCAGCTCTTTCGAAAGGGTGTGAAGGGGCGGTATGATCTCCCGCATCTTTGCATCCAGGTCCTCGAACTTGCGCACCCCGAAGGTCAGTTTGCCCACCATGGAGCCCAATCCCGTTCCCAAAGCGGCCAGCAGGGCAGACACCGAGCCGCCCCCCGGAGCGGACGAACGGGAGGCCACCTCTTCGATAAAACCCCGCACCGGGAGACTCGCCAGGGGTTCGTCCGGCGGTTCCGCCACGATGTAATCGACGATTTTCTCCTCGGGATGGAAAGGCGCCACCGAATTGAGCCCCAGGCGCTCCACTGCCAGGCGGACCTTCTGGTCCTCGTCCAGGATGAAGAGGTTTTCCTTCTCGATGTAGTATTCGGCCGCCATGAGAATGGCTTCCAGGGGGACGACCCCAACGATTTCCGATCCGGCCACCCCCACATTCAAATCGGCCGCATCCTTTTTGACCTCTTCGTAAAGTACGTGGATCGGCGTGACGGTGTAGTCGTTGAGATTGACGGTCACCTGGGCCAGGTTGTACTCGTCCACATACCAGCCCATGCCCTTGACGTCTTTCAAACGGCCGGGTTCATCTTCGCCCCGGCCCGCTTCCCTCAGGTTCAGGGCAATGCGATGGGCCTGGTTGGAGGTCCCCAGGATGTTGACGTTGTAAGCGATGAGGAACTTGCGGGCGCCAGTGGCCGTAGCCCCCCAGGACGGCACGAACTCGGCCGGCCCGAAGTCCGGGGACCAGCGGGGATCGTCGAGTCTGGCGGCAAGCCCCTCGTATTCCCCCGCCCGTACATCCGGGAGTTTGCGGCGGTAGTCGTGCCCGGCGGCTTCTTCGTAGAGGAAAAACGGGACCTGCAGTTCTTCGGCGGCCCGGCGGCCGAAATCTTTGGCGATGGCGACGCATTCCTCCATGGTCACCCCGACCACGGGAATGAACGGACAGACGTCCATGGCCCCGAAGCGGGGATGCTCCCCTTTGTGAGAGCGCATGTCGATGCGCTTCCGGGCCACACGGGCCGCGGCCAGGGCGCCTTCCACCACGGCTTCGGGGCTGCCGACAAATGTGTATACGGTGCGGTTGGTGGACGCTCCGGGGTCCACATCCAGCAGTCGGCAATCCGGGGTCTCACGGATGGCCTGGGCAATGGCCTCGATGGTCTCCGGGTTGCGCCCTTCGGAAAAATTGGGCACGCATTCCACGATTTTTTTCATATTGGGCCTCCAAAAAGTTACGAAATCGACATCATCGGAATCTTAACCCCTCGCTCCCTGGCTGTCTTTTGCGCCAGATCATAGCCGGCATCCACATGCCGCATGACGCCGATGGCCGGATCGTTGCGCAGGACGGTGGTGACCCGTTGTTCGGCTTCAGGCGTGCCGTCAACCACACAGACCTGGCCGGCATGCATGGCATAGCCGATGCCCACGCCGCCGCCGTCGTGAAACGAAGTCCAGGCCGACCCCGAGGCGACCGAGGCCATGCAGTTGAGCAGGGCCCAGTCCGCCACCGCGTCCGAACCGTCCTTCATGGCTTCGGTTTCCCGGTAGGGCGAGGCCACGGAACCGCAGTCCAGGTGGTCGCGTCCGATGACGATGGGGGCCTTGACCCGGCCGTCCCGCACCAGGTCGTTGAAGATTTTGCCTGCCTTGTCCCGCTCGCCGTATCCCAGCCAGCAGATCCGGGCCGGGAGCCCCATGTGCTGGACCCGTTCACCGGCCATCTTGAGCCAGCGCACCATTTTTTCCTTGTAGGGAAAGGCGTCCATGAGTGCCTGGTCGGTGACCGCGATATCGGCGGGGTCGCCGGAAAGGGCGGCCCAGCGAAACGGGCCCTCCCCTTCGCAGAACAGGGGGCGGATAAAGGCCGGCGTGAACCCCGGGTAGTCCATGGCATTGGTCACCCCCACCTTGAGGGCCTGGCCGCGCAGGTTGTTGCCATAGTCAAAGGCCACCGCCCCTTTGGACTGCATGTCCAGAATGGCCCGACAGTGGGTGCCCATGGAGTCCAGCGCCTTTTCGATATACTTGTCCGGATCGGAGAATCGCAGTTTCCAGGCGTCTTCCATGGGGATGCCGGCCGGGACGTAACCGTTCAGTTCGTCATGGGCGCTGGTCTGGTCTGTGACCACATCCGGGATGAAGCCCTTGGCGATCATGTCCGGCAGCACCTCGGCACAGTTGCCGCAAAGGCCGATGGATAGGGCCCGTTTTTCTTCAGCGGCTTTGCGGGCCATGGCGATGGCTTCGTCCGTGTCCTCGGTAGTGACGTCCAGATAACGCGTATCCAGGCGCCGCTGGATGCGGTTGCAGTCCACATCGACAATGATGGCCACGCCACCGTTCATGGTGACGGCCAGGGGCTGGGCCCCGCCCATGCCGCCGAGTCCTCCGCTCAGGAAAATCCGGCCGGCCAGAGATCCGTTGAAATGCTGATCAGCCAAAGCCGCGAAGGTTTCATAGGTGCCCTGGAGAATGCCCTGGGTGCCGATATAGATCCATGATCCGGCCGTCATCTGGCCGTACATCATCAGTCCCTTTTTATCCAGTTCGTTGAAATGGGTCCAGTTGTCCCAATGGCCCACCAGGTTGGAATTGGCGATGAACACCCGGGGGGCATGGGCGTGGGTCTTGATCACCCCCACGGGTTTGCCGGACTGGACCAGCATGGTTTCGTCGTTTTCGAGGTCCACCAGGGTCCGCACAATGGCATCGAAGCACTCCCAGTTGCGGGCTGCCTTGCCGATGCCGCCGTAGACGATCAGTTCGTCGGGGTTTTCCCCGTTGTCCGGGTCCAGATTGTTGCACAGCATGCGCAGGGCGGCCTCCTGAAGCCAGCCTTTGCAGTGGAGCTGGTTTCCAGTGGGGGCTTTAACCGGACGCGGCTTGCCCGATCCAATCCGTAATTCTTTGAAAAGGGTTTCTTTCGCCGATGGGTTCATGGCGATCCTCCTGAACCGAAACAGTTCTGATGGTATGGGTGGTTGGGGCGAGATGCGGAACGCTTGGGGCGCAAAGCCGCTTTGGTGGCGTCTCGCCCTCTCCTTGAAGAAAAATAACTCCTTGACCGACGCAAGATATATATGCTTGTATATATAACCAGTCAGACCTGTCAAGAATTTTCATACTCAGAAGACCTTCAAACAACCAACATGGCAAACCGAATCCACGCATCCGACCGTTTGTCGCGCCGCCGACCCACCGCGCTTTACCAACAGGTCAAGGATTATATCCTCGCGAAAATAAGAACCGGTCAATGGTCGCCCGAAACCCGCGTGCCGTCTGAAAACACCCTCATCCAACAATTGGGGGCCTCGAAAATGACGGTGAACCGCGCCTTGAGAGAATTAACCGCCGAGGGCGTTCTCCACCGCCTGCAGGGGGTGGGCACCTTTGTGGCCCAATCCAAATCACCCTCCACCCTGCTGGACGTTAAACCCATAGCCGAAGAAATCGCCCAGCGCGGCGGTGTCCATTCCTGCGAAATTCATCGACAGACCTCTGAAACGGCGTCGCCGGAGCTGGCCCAGGCCCTCAACGTCACGGCTGGCGCCAGGGTCTTCCACGTCGTCCTGATTCATTCGGATGAAGCCGGCCCCATTCAATTGGAAGACCGCTACGTCAATCCGGCCGTGGCCCCCAATTTTCTGGAGCAGGATTTTACCGCCATTACGCCCAGCCGCTACCTGCTGAATGAACTACCCGTTTCCGAGGCCGAGCATGTCATCGAGGCCATCATGCCCGATAAGGCCACCCGTCAACTGCTTGCCATGGGCCCCAATGAACCCTGTCTGGTGCTCTTCCGCCGCACCTGGTCGGACAACCTCGTTGTCACCCGCAGCCGCTTTGTCCACCCGGCTTCCCGCTACCGCATGGGCGGACGCTTTGTTCCGGCTTCACCGTTTCATCCCATGGAAAGCTAGGGCTTCTTTCAATCGATACCATTGGGCTGGCCCATGCGCAGCGGTCCGCCTCGGGCCGTGGTCCACAAAAGGCAGTCGCATCCCGAGCCGGGAACCGAGAAGATATCCATGCCATGATCGAAGGTCTGGACCATGATCTCCAACTGGCCGTCGCCGTCCAGATCCGCAACGGTCGGAGCCGCCGGGGCCCCATTGCCGTTGCCGTTGTAGCCCGGATCGGGCAGTGCGATGTCGTACAGTTGGCTGCCGTCGGCACCCAGGATAACCAGGCGGCCGGAGTCGCTGACATCGGGGTCCCCGAAAGTCGAAAACACCACTTCGGGCGAGCCGTCCCGATTCAGGTCGGCCACCACGGGTTCGGAGGCGTACATGATCGTTTTGCCATGGGTGTAATTGTATCGCCAGATCATGCTTGCATCGGAATCGAAGCAGCTCATGAAACCGTCGTTGAGCGAAACGACGATCTCCTTTCGGGCATCTCCCTGCAGATCCACAATGGCGGCCGCCGGAACGCCGGCCGGAGGATACCATCCATCCACCTCGATGGGAAAATCGCCCCGCGGCGGCATTTCCCAGCCCGGTTTGCGCATGGCCGACCGGCTGCCGTCGCCGTAAGCCCCCTCCAGAACCACGACGGCATAGGCCTGGGTTTCGTAGGGAATGTTGCGCTCCACATTGGGCATGCCGATCACCTCGTTTTCTCCGTCCAGGTCGAGATCCGCCACGTGAGGGGGAGAGGCGGTCCACTGCAGCCATTCGGTCCAGGAGGGGTTGGGCCAGGTTCCAGTATGCAGGTGGTAGTGGTCCTCCTCCACATCCGGATCGTACCAGCGGATGAACTGCCCCCAGGTCAGGCGGGCGCCTGAGTACTCGCTGCTGCGGTTGGTGAACCAGGAAGACGCATCGATGGCTTCTCCGTCGGGGTCGAAAGCCTGGATGTGATGGTTGTCATAGGTGACGGTGATCTCCTGCTGCGCATCGTCGTCGATATTTCCCACGGCGACATTCAGACCGTAGCACCCGTATCCGCTGTGCCCCATTTCGTTGCGGTCCGCATCGCCGCCTTCGCCGGTGCGGTTGTTGTAGCGCGGCCAGGCGTCATAGGCCAATCCGTCCGGCTGGTAGAGATTGCCGTCGGCCGACCAGACGAATACCTGGGCGCCGCCCTGGTACGTTGCCAGGGTCTGAGTGGTGGTGGCAATGATCTCGATGGAGCCGTTGCCGTCCAGATCGGCTGCCGCCAGCCCGCGCACCTCCGGAGAACTGCCGGAACAGGTGGTGTCCTGTGGCCAGCCGGATTTCAGGGAGAACTGGTGGTTGATCCATTCATAGGCGTAGACGTGGCGCCCCTGGCCGCAGACGATGTCCATGATGCCGTCCCCTTCCATATCCGCCACGACGTGGGGCGCATACACACGGCTTCCGTTGCCGTCCGCTTTATCGATCAGGTCGCCGTCGGGGGTAAAGGCATACAGGGAGTAGTAGGCGGCGATGAGTTCGTTCTCGCCGTCGTCGTCCAGATCGGCCACGACGGGCGAGGCGAACCAGGAGGTCTGCCCGGACAGATTGGCCACCCATACCGGCCGCTGTACTTCTCCGTCGCTTACGCCAGCGGTGCACACCGGGTTGCGCTCTCCTCCGGTGGAGCTGCCGCTCGATGTTCCGGAGGAAGAGACTTGCCCAGAGCCACTGACGCCGCCGCCACCGCAGCTTGTCCAAATCAGCCCGAACGCCAACAGGAAGATGGGAAAAAGCCTTCCGACCATAGCGGTTCTCCTTGCTTTATCGGGTACCTTCGTAAAACAGGAAAGAGCAATAGATTGTCTATTGCAACCGGCGTTCCGATTGTTTGAAACGGCGTTTTTTGAAGCAAAGTCGAGTTGTTAGTATTTGGTAAGTGTCGGTCAGAGTGTTCGGTGAACCATCTTTGCACAGCCAACGTGAAAATTGCTGTACCTGCAAAAATTGATGAACTCGTAAAAAGTGCTGCTCTCGTCATGCCGGAATTGATCCGGTATCCAGAGCGTATTGAAAAGACGGGATAGAACTCAGGTTTCACCGCGAGCGTCGGCATGTGCCGTAATAGTCATATACACCTTCCAAAACAGACGATCATCCTCTCCGGCTTGGGGTTTAGTCCTTGATTTGTGGGGGTAAATCAGACCATAATGCCCCGAACCAACAGAAAAACCCCTTTAAAAATCTAAATGTTGTCGATTCAGAACCGTTTCGTTTAAACTACACTTTTTGCGTCAGCTGCGCACCGAAAAAACTTTTAATCGTTGTGTGTAGAAAAAATGGAATCAAAGAAAGCTTTTATCAAATTCAATAATGAAGGAATTATTATCGGACGCCTTTTGGTAGCATATGCCGACATAGAGCTTAGTCTTTTTCATTGTGTTAATGTGACGCGAGATGACTTTGATACAGTATATAAGGCTATGTTCAAGGAAAGGGGAGAATCGCGTCGTATTGGCATGGCTGACACGTTTGGCAGGCAAAATTACCATAAACTTGGACTTGGCACTCAGTTCGAAATGGCCATTAGTTCAGTTCGTTATTGCTTGAAAATTCGGAACCAATATGCCCACTGCGTTTGGTATGATGATTCTAGCGGTTTTTTGGCATATGCAAACTTGGAAGAAGGAACCGAAAGCAATAAAGCCGTGCACAATTTTAAAGAGTTGACTATCCGGCATATAGATATTGCGACCCTAAACCTTCAGGAGCAATATTTTGAATATACTGATTCCTTGTTGGCATGGGTGAATTTTGAGGGCCGGCGCATTGCTGGAAAACCATCCAAGCCTCCAAAACCCGCGCCAAAACAAATCAAACAGCCGAAACTTTATCTTGAAATATGAGAAATGGAGGCACACCATCATGTGATGGACATAGATTGGGATCTCGCTGATGATCACCCCAGCCGGTCAGCATCACGTTGGGCTTCAATGGAGAAATAGAGACTCACATTCAACCCGTTATAGAAAATTAAAGAAACAAAATGAGCAATCACGTAATTAGTGTTACACTGCACGACGAAAATTATCCATCTGATAGTGATTACCCCTTCTCTTTACCAATATTTCATGAAACGAAACGAATTACGATCGATTTTCCGGTAACTTTTTTTGTCGGAGAGAACGGCACGGGAAAGTCTACTTTTCTGGAGGCAATTGCCCTCGCAAGTGGTATTCATATCTGGCGCAAGCGTGACGGTGCGCGCTACCAGGTTAACCCGTATGAAAAACTACTACACAAATATATTTCGTTGGAATGGGCCAATGGAAAGGTTCCCGGATCCTATTTTGGCTCGGAAATCTTCAACGACTTCAGAAGAATGGTCGATAATTGGGCCGCCTCCGACCCCGGACAGTTGCAGTATTTTGGTGGAAAATCGCTTGTTACCCAATCGCATGGCCAATCGATGATGTCTTATTTTCGTTCGCGTTACAAGATAAAGGGAATCTATTTTCTGGATGAACCGGAAACAGCGCTATCTCCCAGAAGTCAACTTGAATTTCTGGATATTCTTCGTGAAAATGCCAAGGAAGGACATGCACAGTTTATCATAGCAACACATTCCCCCATTTTAATGGGTTTCGAAGGCGCTAAGATATACAATTTCGACCATAGTCCGTTGGACGCAATTGAGTACCGTGAAACCGAACATTATCAGATCTACAAGAGCCTTCTTCAGGCGAGATAAAAATTTCATTCAATTCCCTTTAAAAGAGGTAACCGATGTCAGCGAAAGAAAATTTTGCGAATGCATTTGGTACCTTAATTTGTGGTGTTGTCGCCTTTGCTTTTGGTGTTTTTATCCCCTTTAAAATAATAACTGCCGAAAACCACACAATTTTTGCAGAAATCGGAAATCTTCGTTTTATCGGCCCTGCCTTTATTTTAATTGGACTTCTCGGAACGTTGGCGTGCTACTGGAATTTTATTTTCGACGCCAAAGGCGCCCCGCTCATTGAAGGAATGCAAAAGCATCTGATTGTCAAAGGGCTTTACAGGCATGTCCGGAATCCGATTTATATTTCGTGGTACCTTATCCTATTTGGGGAGGCGGTCTATTTCCAATCTCTGGATTTGCTGATTTATCTCGCAGGTTGGATGGTTTTCTTCCATATCAAGGTTGTTTATTCCGAAGAGCCTTATTTGAGCGTTACCTTTGGAGAGTCATATGAATCCTATCGCAACTCGGTCCGTCGGTGGGTTCCACGTTTTAAAGCTTATAATGTAGAAACAAATGAGTTTGAAAATGAAAAAACCATCTAAAATTTCTCAAAATGGTACTGCACATGAGTGAAAATATGACGACTTCCCCTGAGAACTTTTCTCATAGTAAACTTCCGGTCGTGAAAAAAACTGTATTTCGTATGGGAGTCGCCGGTTCATACGGCATTGATTCCTCGGATATCCGATGGGCCGCTGAGTACGGTGCAAACTACTGGGTCTGGGGTAGAGGGTTCGGCAAGGTTACAGACGGAATCAGAGACGTCATCAAACATGAACGTGACAACCATGTGGTTAGCCTGCTGGGATGGGGTTATTTCGGGTGGCAGGTACGGCGGAGTGTTGAAAATGCCCTGCGAAAGCTGGGTACCGATTATTTGGATGTTTTCAAGTTGGGGTGGCTTGGGAGAACATCAATTTACAGCAAGGGAATAATCGATACCCTTCTGAAGCTCAAGCAAGAACAAAAGATATTGAGCTTCGGCACAAGCATTCATGATCGAAAGAGGGCCGGCCGGCTGGCGCTGAACTCGGAGATCGATCTGTTCATGATCCGCTACAACGCCAAGCATACTGGCGCTGAAGAGGATATCTTTCCTCACCTTTCGAAGCGAAATCCCGCTGTGGTCAGCTATACAGCTTTGGCTTGGGGGCAGCTGATCAGGCCGTTAAAAGGCGTTGTTATGCCTCCCTGGCCAGGAGGGGAAATTTTCAATGGCCCACCTCTTTCGCCGGAACTTTGCTACCGGTTCGTTCTGTCGAATCCACATGTACACGTTGTGTTGACCGGACCGCAGAACCGGGAGCAACTCCGCCAGAATCTGGCTGCGGTAAAGAAGGGGCCGTTGGAGGCGGATGAAATGAATTGGGTCAGGCATTACGGTCAGTTGGTCAAATCGAAGAAAAGGCTTGATTACGTGAAATAGACACCTCTTAAATTGGAGGTGCCTGACCGTGCTGAACAGTTGGTATTTTCAATATGATGAGTAAAAAAGGACCCTATCAATCTTTTTTGAATGATACTTTTACCCGTGCACGGTAGTCGGTAATTTTACCGTCTTCCACCGTCATATCTAATTTTGTAATTTCCGCCACTCTGATGTCTTTCAAAGATTCCGATGCGGCATACACAGCATTGTCCGCCGAAATTTCCCAATTTGCCTGGCTTGTTCCCACCAAATCTATGACTTTGTAAACGCTATCGCCCATTGATCTCTCCTTTTTCAGTTGATCGTTGAATTACCGTTAAAAGGAACCATTCAATTCAGCCAACAACCCCATTGATATGCTCAATAGCCAATGACTGAATCTACTTCAGGCAGACGCAAATTGGCGAAAAGTTAATGCGGTCACACCGGCGTAAGGAATACTAATTGAGAATACCTTTCGTTGGGGAGTCCTGTCAAATCTTGAATTTAATTTCTCCAGCCAACAAAATTTGGGACGCATGTAGTTACTTGCTGGAGCTTTTAGACCATGCACAATTCGCAGGATATCTCCGTCTGCTCCAAAAGGCTTTGTTTCCGTCCCGGTCACACCACGGGATTGAGCCCGGTATGTGACCCGTCTGCGGAACCGAGGCCGTGCAAAAGAAATGCAAAAAACGCGTTGCGAGTTTTTGCATTTGTTTGAATTGTATTAGAAAACCGATGGGTTACAATCGCAATCAGAAATAGAAACCATTTTGCCTGTGAAAGGAGACCCATCCATGAGAAACAACCGGTTCGCCATCAACACTGTCGTCGGAATCGTATTGTCCTTATTCACTTTTAACGGAGTCCAAGCTGCCGCCACGCCCGAGACCGAGGCCGTCATCCACTCCGAACGGCCGGCCGTGGAAGTGATGTTCGTTCTGGACACCAGATGTGATCTGGTGATTTGGCAGGAAAGCTTCGGACATTATTGGACAAAATTACCTCAGTTCCAGTTATCCAATGTGAACGTGTGTACCAGTATGTGACTGGTCTTGGCAAGCCTTTTGTCATAGATGACACCCTTGCTACGCTTACCCTTCCTGTAAATCCATCCCAATCTGCCAAAACACAATTAGCCTGTGTATGTTCGGACACTTGGAGTAATTGATCCCGTGCATGGCACGGTTGCAACAATTCCCAATGATGTGGGCAGTATGTGTAGGTAAGTGGTCAGGAATACGTATGATTTATACGAATTAGAGCTTGTCAGTTTGTGGGCAGAGGATTGTTAGTATTACTAAAGTTTTCGACAAATCTGCCGTAAAGCAAATAAAACCAGTGGAAGGAAGGGATTGAAATGGCCCAGACCATCAAGGACAAACTTAAAGAATTGGAAAGGCATAATCGTCTCCTGACGGACAATCTTGTGGATGCTGTCTGGGTAATGAATGCAGGCACCTTGGTATACGAGTACATCACTCCCTCAATATTTGATATCAGCGGATACACCGCAGATGAACTCATCAATACATCAATTGCCGAACGGCTGTTGCCAGAATCACTTAAGAAGGCCACTGATATGTTAGAAGGGGCTATTAAAGGTTATGAGCAAGGCGTTCGGGAGTCGAAAACCGTGGAACTGGAGTTAGTCCATAAGAATGGCGGAACATACTGGATAGAGGTTCAGGTAAGGTTTATGGAAGATGCTGGCAGCCCACTCAAGCTCGTAGGCGTCACCAGAAACATAACAGCCAGAAAAACAGCCGAGCTGAAACTGGAAGATCAAAATCACAAACTGGCCGAGGCTTTGGCGGAAAAAGAACGCCTACTGAAAGAGATCAAGGTTCTGCGAAGCATGTTGCCAATCTGTAGCGGTTGCAAGCGCATCCGTGATGATGACAATAAATGGTGGCCTCTCGACGCATACGTCCAAGCGCACACAGACTCAAAAATCACCCATACCATCTGTCCAGACTGCAAGGATGTGTATTACCCAAACTACGGGAAAAAATGAGGCTGTAAAGCATGCCGATACAACGACACACAGATCAGGCTTATCGCCTGACTACACTGACGGCCATAGGTGAACTGACTCCTGATGAGCTTATGAAGGTCGTTGAATCTTTCAAGATCGATCCCCCAGAACTAAATATCCTGTGGGACTTTCGTAAAGCCCATCCTTCCAGATCCTTTGGTGTGGAGTCTAGTGCTCATCCACAGGAATAACTACCTGTAATAAATAAGAAACGCGCATTTTGTAGTGGTTTTTCTCTTCTCTTTGTAGTATATTGAAAGTCGCCAAACAACCAATATCACTACAAAAGAAAGAAAGGAGCCGATCACAAAATGCGCGAAAAATGGCAAAAACAGATGCCCCTGATGCCTCAGATCAAAGACCACGCCCAAGCAAAAGAACTTACAGCTATCAGTGGTATCATCGATGCTCACCCTATCATCTGTGATCGCGTTCTTCAAGATTTGAACAAGGGCAAGCTGGTGGCCTATCGAACTGGGGCTGACGGCATGAGCGCCGACCAGGTACTGCGTTGTGCTATCGTCAAAATCCTTTTCGGTTTTACGTATGATGAACTGGCATTTCATATTGTCGATTCGCAGGCATTGAGTTGGTTCTGCCGGATCGGTATCGCCGACAAGGGATACAAAAAATCCGCCCTGAACAAAAATATCAAAGGCATATCGGACGCCACCTGGGAACTGATCAATGCGGATCTTTTGGGATATGCGAAGCAAAAGGGCATTGAAAAGGGCCGACAGGTCCGGGTCGATTGCACGTGCGTTGAAACTCACATCCATCATCCCACCGACTCCAACCTGCTGTGGGATGGTGTTCGCGTGTTGACGAGGCTGCTGAAGCGCTTCCGGGATGAATCGGGGATCACAGTTCCTGACTTCCATAACCATACCCGTGTTGCCAAACGACGGATGCTGGCGGTGATGAATGCCAAACGGAAAAACAAGCGTAAGGTTGCCTATGTGGACCTGCTCAAAACCAGTCGCAAAGTGGTTGGGTACGCTCA
The DNA here is from genome assembly GCF_009688965.1 of Desulfosarcina widdelii. Taxonomy (GTDB): domain Bacteria; phylum Desulfobacterota; class Desulfobacteria; order Desulfobacterales; family Desulfosarcinaceae; genus Desulfosarcina; species Desulfosarcina widdelii. The sequence continues at coordinate 4,708,968 of NZ_AP021875.1, forward strand.
TAAGGCAGTCGCTGCGATCAATGCCGGTGCGACCTGCGACCCGCTGGTCATGACGATTGGCTTCCAGATCGAACATTTTGTCGATCTGACCCGCAGGGTGATCCACCAGACCGAACGCCGGGTTCTTCATGGAGAAACGGTCGATGCCAAAGACAAAGTAGTATCGTTGTTCGAGCCACATACCGATATCATCGTCAAGGATAGGCGCGATACGCTGTTTGGTCACAAAATCTGTCTGACCGGAGGCGCGTCGAACCTTATTTTGGACTGTGTCATCACCGAAGGCAATCCGGCCGACGCCGACCTGACGATACCGATGCTTGAGCGGCAAAAACAAATTTATGGCCGCTATCCCCTCAAGGCCAGCTTCGACGGCGGTTTTGCATCCAAGGAAAACTTGAAGCGAGCCCAATCGCGTAAGATCAAAGACGTCTGCTTTGCCAAGAAACGAGGTCTATCTGAAACCGACATGTGCCGCAGCCAATATGTGTATCGTCGATTGCGCCGCTTTCGAGCGGGTATTGAATCCGGTATCTCCTGGCTGAAGCGTTGCCTTGGCCTGACCCGCTGTACCTGGAAAGGATGGGACTCGTTTAAATCCTATGTTTGGTCTTCGATTGTGGCCGCCAACCTGCTGACCATCGCCAGGGGAAAAACAGCCACTTGAGACCTTAATCGATTCCGCATCGTGAAAACTGGTTGAACAAGTGCGCTTGCATTAAGCCGATTTCGGTAAATTAGCCACAAACCGATGTAGCGATGGTGAGAAAAATCCTGCCGAGGATTTTACCACTCTATTTTTTTTGCGACTCGGCTCTGAAAATTACCATTTATGGATCGACACGAGTCTATAAAACAGGTAGCCGTGCTGGTAAAACAAACTATCGGTTCACGTGCAAACGGTAGAACCGCCTTTGTAGCCCCTTCTGATTTAGCATTTGGTCTCTCAAGGATGTACATGACGCATGTGGAAATTGAGAAATCAACCCATAAAACCAACGTTTTCCGCACAAAGGATGAAGCTCTTCAATGGTTGGAGGCAGAAACCGGAGAGCATAGCCTTCAGCCACTGTGCCTTATGGATTGAATTTCCGAGGTAGGGGGGGAGGTGGTCCCCCCCGGTAGGGCGTCCTGACGCATGCAGCCGACCACCTCATAGAAGTGGACACACAAATTTTTCGCAAAATTCGCTGGATTGTCTACCCGTAGACTAATAGGTCACATTGCCATCTGATGGATCTGAGCCACCATGTGTTCCTTGGTGTGCTTGACGTCCTCTAAGGCTCTTTCCGGTCCCATCCTGTCAATCTTAAAGGCAATGTACTCAGTCACTATTTCATATGCTCTGCATCCCGGAATAATTAGACCGTCTTCGTTCAGGAGAGCCATTATGGCTTTCATGGCATTGGATCTATCCATCATGATTGCTATTTCCAGTACCTATGTATGTTGGCAAAAAGTAAGATTGAGGTCGATCAGGCTGATATGGCCACACTTTTATTCAACATGTTGATGCCTGTCAATCATATTCTTCTACATATAGTGGTTGCACCTTCGTTGGAAAAACCCTTTAGAGTAGGTAGAATTATGATTTCAGATGAATAACTTGATCTCTCCTTGAAACAGAGGGAGGCTTACCCACTACCCCGGCAAGCGTCATGAAACATACCTGTACCAACCATGTGATACCAGACATGAAACTTTCCAGATTTTTTTGCTGGAGAGTTACAGCAAGCTTTAACTTGGGAGATGTTTCCCATTTTTTACATCCGTGCTATGGTAATTGTTAGTGTTTTGTTGGTGACCTCACTATTCACGATCAAATGGACTGGCACCATGGCATTAGAGTGCGTCTTTGAAATGGCTCCTGACCACGTCATTTGTAAAGTGTCGGGTCAATTCACAGCTGAAGAAGGTGTTAGGGTCATCCAATCAACAGTAGATGCCTGTATCCTGAAGGATCTTTCACATGCCTTGATTGATTCCACTGGTATAGAACACGCTGCGATGGCCACCAACAAAATTGTTACGGCACACAAGGTTGAAGAACTTTTCAACAGACTATCCGAGGTGGGCCAAAAAGTTCCCCGTATAGCAATATTTGGCTTTGCACCATTCATAGACAGATATAAACCCGCATCCGACTATTTTCAGTTGCGAAATTTACCAATCCGTACCTTTGATTCCCGTTCAGCTGCCATGAAGTGGCTCTTTGCCACAGACCCCAAGTAAGCTTCAAGACATAGCCAGTCATACAATTTCTGGCCTGCCGGGCCGGATCTGAAGATCCGGTTTTTCTCGATCAGATCACCACCATTACTCTTTGTCTACCCGTAGACAAATTGATTACATGCACATCTGGTGTATTTGGGCGAGTAGGTGAGACTTGGTATCACGTATCTGCTGTAAAGCTGCCATTGCTCCAAGTCGGTCAATCTGGGATGCAACCGTACGCACAACGATCCGGTATGCCGTGTCTCCCGGCATCAGCAGACCATCTTCATTGAGGATCGACAAAGCTTCAGAAATGGCTTGAGACTTACTCATTTGATTCCCTTTCTCCTAAGTCCAATCCGACGATACTGGCCCGTGCATAGCAATGATAGATTTATCCAGGAATGAAGCAGTTTCTGTGCCATTGTCAAACAGCAAGAGGTTAACTTACCAATAGCTGAATCGTGATGTCAATATGGGTGGAATGGAGGTAAATGGGAGGTATTGTTAGGTAAGGGTTTGCAGGGGTTGGAAATCAGTCAAGGCCACTGAGGGATTTCATATCACTTGCGTCTGTGAATCCTGCTGTGGTAGATGGTTAATACCCTCCCATTCGACTGCCGGTTTCACTGCTCGTAGCAAAATTGGGGCAATTGATCCATATCGAGCTCCATTTGGTGCCAGAGAAATGCCTGTTTCAACATCCACAGACGAATCACATGCCTTGACCATCTTTACCGTCGAAGGTGAACTGACCTTCGAAGAGCAGATGAACGCTCTCAAGGCATTCTACAGTGGCGATCCAACAGCCAACGTGCTTTGGGACTTTCGCTTGATGAAAGGGAACCGGGTGTCATCGCAGGAACTGGAGGAACTGTTCAACTTCATCAAGGCCAATCGAGCGAAACGACTTCAAGGAAAGACAGCTCTGGTCGCTACCTCTGATTTAGACTTTGGCCTTTCGAGGGTCAGCGAGGCCTATTCCCAAATCAGACAGTTGCCATGGGAAATGAAGGCATTCCGTACAATGGATGAGGCTTTGGAATGGATCGATAGAGATAACTAAACTCCGTCAGCCTATTGATCACCGTCCACCTTGCCACCACTAAGTATCCACGTACCACAGATCTGAGGGGTTTGATAAGTGGAAGCCACTTTGCCGTAAGGGTTTGCGGGGGTCGAATTCACTCGATGAATTATTTCGGGGTAGCAATATTCACTTCCAGTCAAGTAAGCCGTAGCTGTCAAGAATCTTCTTCAACTGACCATTTTGTCTTAGTCCACGGATGCCATCGCTCAACTGACGAGCCAGCATCGGTGACTCCGGCCGATTTGGTGAAAATGCGATGTAGATGTAGGCGGGTTCCTCTCCGCATCCCGCCGGTTTGATCTTGTCCAGAATGCCAAGTTTATTTGCTTTGTAGCGTATTGCAGCTTCAGTATCCACGACCACATCAATACGCCTGTAAAGCAACTTATTCAGGTTCTGTTTTAGAGGGTCGTGAGCAGAAAGCACTTGAACACGATCATCATTGCCAGAGTGCGTTCGAATGTATTCATTGAGCCAGTCACGGTAATCGTAACCACCGATCACGCCGATGGCCACAGCTTCGATTGAAGACAGTCCTTCGAATTTCCACGGACTGTCTTTCAACACGTAGAAGTTAAGTAGGTTTCTGGCCAATTCTTCATCAGGAAACACGAGACCCTCGCCATCTGTCTTGGACGCCCCGATGGCACCCGTATATTTAACAGAACGAGTACCAGAAACGGCCCGCTTCCAAGGTACATTCTTATACACCACAGTGTGACCGGCAGCTTCAAAGACGATACGGGCCACATCGACAATGTATCCTTCCTGTTCACTGCCTACTTCCATGTTGAATGGTGGCCAAGGATCGGCTACAAGAACAACTTCCGTGGCCATCGTCGTAGTAGCCACAACAAAAATGGCAATCAGATTTATGGTAAGCCTGACCAAAATAATGCATTCCTCCTGAAATATATCATCCTTCAATACTGTTCGGCCAAACCACCCATTTACTTAACCAGCTAATGAAAAATTAACACAGCGCAGATTTCCCCAAAACTACCTTCACACTGGATTGTGCCCAGTATGTGCCCGGTCTTGGAACTGAGGTGTGCTAAAGAAATGCAAAAAACCTGTTGCGAGTTTTTGCATTTGTTTGAATTGTATTAGAAAACCGATGGGTTACAATCACAGTCAGAAATAGAAACCATTTTGCCTGTGAAAGGAGACCCATCCATGAGAAACAACCGGTTCGCCATCAACACTGTCGTCGGAATCGTATTGTCCTTATTTACTTTTAACGGAGTCCAAGCTGCCGCCACGCCCGAGACCGAGGCCGTCATCCACTCCGAACGGCCGGCCGTGGAAGTGATGTTCGTTCTGGACACCACCAGCAGCATGACCGGGCTGATCGCAGCAGCCAAGGACAAAATCTGGTCCATCGCCAATACCCTGGCATCGGCCGATCCTGCCCCCGAAATCCGCATGGGGCTGGTCGGCTATCGGGATCGCGGTGATGTATACGTTACCGTTTACACGCCGTTGTCCAGCGACTTGGATGCCGTGTACGCGCAACTGATGCAGTTTGAAGCCGTTGGCGGAGGGGATGCCCCGGAAAGCGTCAACCAGGCCCTGGCCGAGGCGGTGAACCGGCCCCAATGGAGCCGGGGTGATGCAGTCTACCGGGTGATTTTTCTGGTTGGCGACGCGCCGCCCAAGATGAATTATCAGGATGATGTCAAATATCCCCTGAGTTGTACGAAGGCCGCCCGGAAAGGGATTGTCATCAACACCATCCAGTGCGGGAACATGAGTGGCACCCGTTCCGTCTGGCAGGAAATCGCCCAGCGGGGGGAAGGACGCTATTTTCAGGTAGCCCAGTCCGGCAGCGCCGTACTTTACGACACGCCTTACGACGAGCCCATTGCCCGCCTCTCCCGCACCCTGGACGACACCCGGATTTATTACGGCGATGCCGCCCATCACGAGGAAATGGAGTCCCGAAAAGAAACGGCCGATGCTATCTACAGCGAGGCTTCGCCTGCGGCTGTGGCCAAGCGGACCATTTTCAACAGCAAGAGCGCCGGAGCCAAAAATTTTTACGGTTCACAGGAACTGGTGCAGGCCGTGGAATCGGGAGAAAAGAAGCTGGCGGAAATTCCTAAAGAGCAGTTGCCGGCCAAGCTGCAGAGCATGTCCGATAAGGAATTGGCCGCCCACATCGCCAAGCGCGGCGAGGAGAGAAAAGCCCTTCAGGCCCAGATCGACGATTTGGCCAAGAAGCGGCAGGACTATATCCAGGCGAAGGTAGTCGCAGAAAAAGACAAGGGTGCCGGCTCCCTGGATTCTAAAATTTACGAGTGCATCCAGGCCCAGGCCGCCCCAAAAGGGCTGCAATATACCGAGGGGCCGGCCTATTGATGCCTGATCAAGATGGATTAATATGCCCATCGGTCGAGGTAAAGGCCGTGTTCGGTTCGACGAACACGGCCTTTACCTCAAGAACGTACCGGACGGCAACAACCGTACGGATACCCACGAAACCTGCCGGGGCCATTTCCGATCCGAGTCTTTTTCCCTGGTATTCAATGGCGAGTCGCCGGTTTGGCCAATCCGGGCAACATGAAACCCTGATTCGGTTTCAGCGCAGATGGACGGTGACATCACCGACAGTGATGTCCGTGATCATATTTTTGATCGTTCCGTCGGTGCATTCGAACTCATAGTAGTCGAGAGTCACTTGCATCCCCGTTTCGAGATCGATGTTGTATTGATTGCGCAGATAATTGATTTTTATGCCGTTGAACACGGTTTCATCGATGGTAATCGTATTCGGCTTCGTGGTAATTTCTTCTATAGCACCGGTAATTGTTTCCGCAAACGCACTCTGCACGACGATCACGCTCATGACCAGAGCAATAAGTAAAAAGAAACGTCTCAAAGAAGTCTTCATTGGTTTTCTCCTTTAGGTATTGGTGTAATCGGTCTGTCGTCAGAATTCCATTGTCCAGCACGCGTGCTTCTCTCATGTAACGCCTACAGGGCGGAAAGGTTACAATTTTTTAGGTGGGCAGTCCGCCGCAAGAGGGGATGATTTCGCGGCCGCTGTCGGGCTGGTGATTGGATCAGGAGAAAATCCAAGTTGTTGCTGTCGATCAGAAGGGCAAGCCGCATGAGACTGTCCGGCAAGATCATTATCCCATGCAGCTTGCCACAAGAGCGGAAGGCGATTAGGCGAATTGGCGCCGGATCATCCGCTTGATGGTGTATTGCATGACCGTTTCACTGTTCTGGTTGATCACCTGGTGGGAAAAGGTCACGATGCCACGGTCAGCCTTTTTCGTTTCCCGGCGATCCAGCACCTCGATTTCGACTCGGACGGTATCGCCGATGAACACCGGTTTGACCACCGTAAGTTCGACGCCCAGAAAGGCCATGCCGGTGCCATGCAGGATGCCGGAAAGGATGGTCAGGCCTTCGGCTACCGAGAAGGTAAGGGCGCCGGGCACGATGGGTTTTTCATATGGCGTGGCCTGGGCAACGTACTCCCGGTCCATGAAAAGCGGCTCGAAAAAGCCGAAGGAGGTGGTGAAATTGACATGGTCGGCTTCACCAATGGTTCTGCGGTCGGTTGCATAGCTTCGGCCGGGAGTGAAATCTTCAAAATGGAGCCCACGTACATTCATCATCTTTCCGCTTTCTGGTTATTGCCGCTCATAGTCCCACTGCCTTTCCACGATGTTCCGCAATGCCTGTTTGCCCGCATCGCTCAATCCTAACCGTTCGATGTCCCGCTCGAAATGCTCTTTGCTGCCGTTGCCGCCGGCATAGCCATTGATGCGCCCAACTGCCGTGGAATCGACGAAATCGCGATGCGAAGGATAGATGCGGGACATCTCGGCCTTCAGTCGGTGCTGCTGTTTGAGAAGATACTTCTGGTGATAGTCTTCGGCCATGGTAAAGGAGTGCAGCGGCACCACCCTGGTGTGAACACTACGGCCAAGTTCTTTTTCCAGGGCGGCCTTGGAGGCTTCGGCCTGCCCGCGCTGGTTCTCGTCATGGTAGAATACCGCCCGCATATACTGGCCGGAGCGGGAGGGGCTGTTCGGCGTATGGCTCTTCCAGAAGAAGTCCAGCAGTTGCCCATAGGTGATGCGTTTAGGGTCGTAGTCCACCTGAACCGTTTCCGTGTGATCGCCGATATGACGATAGGTTGGATCGGGCCGCCGGCCACCGGCGTAGCCCACGCGGGTGCGGATAACTCCGTCGATAATCCCGAACCGGGATTCGATGCCCCAGAATCACCCCAAGCCGAACGATGCGGTTTCGAACGCATCCGGCAGCTCCGCATCGATGGCCGGAATGGCAGAGATCGTTTTGTCGTTTGTCTGATGTGCCGAATTCATTGCGTACATGTTGTTGTCCTGTGAAATCATTGCCGTTGTTGCGATGGCTACAACTGCGATCATGCCAATGGATGGTAACCACCCGATGCCCGATTTGCATCTTATTTTTTTCATGTTAATGGTCCTTTCTTTTCGTTTTCCCCCGCTGGAAGAATCGCTTAGCGTTTCCCAAACACTGATGAAGCCCGAAAAGTTGATTTTTGGACGGTGGCGTAAAAAGTACGAGATCAAGGCTTGCGAGTCCCGAGGAAGGAGGTGTACCTAAACGTACTCCGGACTGACGAGGGACGAAGCGTAACGAAGATATCGGGCTTTATACGATGCCGTCCCCTAACCATAACCATTAATTGACAAACGGCGTGTAAAGATTCAATAAAGATTGAATTCGCAGACCACCGGCGTGCCGCTTACGAAAGGAGTTGGTCATTTTCGTGAAAAAGCAGATGGACCCCTGCATGCACAGCACCGAACACATTCTCAACCAGGCCATGGGGCGCCTGTTCGATTGCGACCGATGCTTTTCCGCCCATATCGAGCGCAAGAAATCCAAGTGCGACTATCGATTCGGCCGATCATTGACGGTTGAGGAGCTGGCTGCTTTGGAAAAGGAAGTGAACGGGGTGATCGAAGCGGATCTGCCGGTTGCCGAAAGCTTCCTTGCTATCGACGATGCCCGCGAGGTTTTCAACCTGGGCCGACTGCCCGACGATGCCGGAGAACGCATCCGCATCGTGAGCATCGGCGATTACGACCATTGCCCATGCATCGGCCCCCATGTGGCATCTACCGGTGAGATCGGCTCTTTCCGGATTACTTCGGCGAGCCATGAGGACGGGGTGCTGCGCATCCGGTTCAAGCTTAAGCGACCCTGATTATTTATAATGGGACTTTTTATGGAAGAGAAAAACGATACCGGACCGCATCATTTCAGTATGCCCGCCTGGATCAGCTGCGCCCCCTTCGAGCAACTGCTGGTCATGGAGATCGTCCGTGCCCAGTCCGGCGAAGCCGTTTTGAAAATGCCCTTTCTCAAGCAGTTCGCCCAGGGCGCGGGGCTGATGCACGGCGGCGCGCTAGTGAGTCTGGCGGACACCGCCGTGGTGATGGCCATCAAAAGCGTTTTGGATCCTGAAACCCATTTCGGTACCATTTCAATGGAAAGCCGGTATCACCATCCGGTGAAAAAAGGGATTCTTACTGCCAGGGCGGTTGTCACCGAACGCCAGGGGAGGACGTTGAAGGGGGCTTGCGATGTCATCGACGAAGCGGGCCGCACGGTAATGACCTTCACCTCCGTTTTCAAAGTGGCCAGGGATGCGGCCATCCGGGGTATCTCTTTTCAGAAGACGGACGCGGAAGCAAAATAGGAATAACGATCCCGGCAAAAACGGTTCCCCGCTTCAGCGTACACTTTGATATCCGGGCCGCAGCCCGTTCCTGGAAAAGACGATCTGCCAAAGCTGGTTTCTGCGGGCGCGGAAAGAGCCGGCGCAGGCCAGCAGGTAATAAGACCACATGCGGAAAAACCGCTCGTCGTAGTCGCTTCGAATCCGCTCCCAGTTCTCCGTAAAATTGCGATGCCAGGCCATCAGGGTGGGATCGTAGTCCGGGCCGAAGCTGTGCCAGTCCTCCAGGACCAGCAGTTTCTCCGCTGCCGACGAAATCTGCCGGCTGGAGGGCAGCATGGAATTGGGGAAGATGTATCGGGAAATCCAGGGATCGCAGGAGCGGCGGGACTGGTTGCCGGCGATGGTGTGCAGCAGAAACAGCCCGTCTGGCGCCAGGCAGCGCCGGATCGTGCGCATGTAGGTGCGATAGCGGCGGGCACCCACATGTTCGAACATGCCTACCGAAACGATACGATTGAAGGTGGTTTTCAGGTCGCGATAATCCATCAGGTCGATGGTTACCGGCAGCCCTTCGTTGCGCTGCCGGGCCAGTTTGACCTGTTCCCGAGAGACGGTGATGCCCGTGACCTCGACCCCATAATGTTGGGCCGCGTAGGCCGCCAGACCGCCCCATCCGCAGCCGATATCCAGGAGGCGCAACCCCGGTCTCAGTTGCAGTTTGCGGCAGATCAGGTCCATTTTGGCCTCCTGGGCCGCGTCCAGGTCCTCGCCTCCTTTCCAGTATGCACAGGAGTAATTCATCCATTTGTCCAACATCAGGAGAAAAAGTTTGTTGCCGATGTCGTAATGGCGGCGGCCGATATCGAAGGCGCGGAAACGTCCCGGCGAGTGCGTGAATGCCGCTTTCAAACTGCACCACAAGGCTTTTGCCGATTTTTTAACCTGTTGATCCAGGCGGATTTTAAGGATGCGGTCGAAAAATTCGTCCAGGGCCGGGCAGTCCCACCAGCCGTCCATGTAGCTTTCTCCCAGGGCCATGGACCCGCCGGCAAACAGCCGTTTGTAAAACCGTTCGTGGTGAACCTGAATGTCCCATGGCCGGTGGCCATCGATCTCGATGTCGGCCCCGGCGAAAAACTCCCTTACCAGTCGTTCCGGTGCAGTTGCGTTCATGACAGGGCCTCCCTGTGCTGATGAAAGGCGGCAGTTGCCGTATGATGAAAGGTATTCCTCGGCACAAAATGGCCGACACGTCAGAAAAGACCCTCGCGGGGCGAAAAAAATGATGGCTGGAAGCTTGCTGCAGACAAACAAGACTGCCGGTCATTGGGGGAAAATGCCGATTTTCCGAGCTTTTACTCAATAATAGGACAACCGGTGGGGCGTGGCAAGGAAAAAATACGCCCGTATCCGATGAGGGCTTGTCGCCGCCGACTGCCAGGCGGGGGCGACGGGTTCAATGCCCGGACTGGCTTTCGATCACCTTGATGATGCGCTGCACGGTGGCATTGACCGGAGTAGGTATATTGTATTTCCGGCCCAATTCCACAACGCGGCCGGCAAAAAGCTCTACCTCGGTTTTTCTGCCGGCTTCTACATCCTGAAGCATGGAGGTTTTGCCCGTCGGCGAGAGCGTCATTAAAATCCGCTCCCACTCGTCGATATCCCCGGTGCCCAGATCGATGCCGGCTTTGGGTGCCAGGGCGACCACCTCCTCCATGAGGGATCGCATCAGGCCCCGGGCGTCCGGGCTGGATCGAAAAACGCCGTAGGGAGCCCGCAGCACGGCCGAGGCCTGGTTGGTGCCCACATTGACCATGAATTTCCACCACATGGCGCGCAGAATGTTCGGCGGCACCTCGTTGGGGATGCCGGCCCGGTCCAGGGCCTCCCGGATGCGTTCGAGATCCGGGCCGCTGTTGTCATCGGCTGTGGGACCGAAAACGATTTTTCCGGGGTTTGCATAGGTGAACCGTCGGTTTTCGTGCACGGCATCGATGCCGATGGCAATGGCATAGACCAGCTTGTCCATGCCGCATACGGCGCCGATCGTTTCCTCGCTTTCCAGGCCGTTCATTACCGACAGGATGGCCGTGTCCGGCCCTGCCAGGGCGGCGATGTCGCTCACGGCGTCGGCCAGGTGGTGATGCTTCAAGGCCACGATTACCAGGTCGGCTGGGGTGGAGACCTTGTCCGGGTGGATCACGCCGATATTGTACAATCGTTCGTTCACGGTCATGGAGCGATGCTTTAATTGCTCGTAGCGCGTGCCGCGGGCAACGAAAGAGACGTTGAACCCAACTGCGTCGGAGAACATGGCGGCATAGGCCGCTCCCATGGCACCGGCTCCCACAATGGCAATGTTTCGAATCGGTTCCATCCTTAAATCTCCTTTGTTCTCATTTCAATTTAACAACCTGTCAGGAAAATTTCCATCCCAACCCTCTCCTTGGCCGCAGAATGGGTTGAATTGCGGCACATTGGTCATGGCATCTTTTTTGCTGTTCCTGTTTATGTACGATTCCGAAAACATCGGCGCCAAGGACGGTTTTCACCCGTATTTTCCACCCGTGGCGTGACGCCGCCAGAAAGAACAGGAAAGGGGGAGCCATGATTCAATCTCCGTGTCGCAATTGCCCGAACCGGTACAAGGACAAACGCCTTTGTATGGAGTCTTGCGTTCTGCTGCATCGCGTACAGGCGTTTCATGCCGGACGACGGGACCCGTCGATCTATACGGCCGTGAATTATGCCGACGATAACCGCTACCGGTTGGCAACCGCCCATGACTTTCATCGGTCCGTCATGGACAGTTCCGCTCTTTTTTAAACCTGAGCACCTCTCTTCTCATCCGGGCCATCCGTCGTTCCACGGCCGAACTTTTTCATAGGCGCGGGCTGCTTGTAGAATCAGATCCTCCCGGTGCCGGGGGGCGACGATCTGGAGCCCGGCCGGCAGCCCGGTCGGTGTCAACCCGGCCGGTACCGAGGCGGCGGGATGGCCAGAGAAATTGAACGGATAAGTAAAGGCCACGGCGCCCAGAAGGGGAATGGGTTTTCCGTCGATCTCGGACGGCGGCGGTCCTTCGGCCGCAAAGGCTTCCGTAGGCATAGTGGGCGTCAAAAGAAGATCGAATTCATCGAAAAGTGACTCCAGAACGGCGTTGAGCCGGGCACGCAACTGCTGAATGGTGGTGAACCGGGCGATTGTCATGTCCCGGGTCCCATCCAGTACGGCAACCAGGGTCCGTCCGATCTGTTCCCGCTCCTTTTCCAGCACCTCGCAAAGCTGGGCATAGATGTCCGTGGCGATCAGCGCCCCCCAGACGTCGCCCGTATCCGGCAGGCTTCCCGACCACAAGTCCACATCGTGGCCCATCTCTTCGAAGGCTTTCACCGCTTTTTCCACGCAGGACATGATTTCCTTCTGGACGACGGCATACCCCAGATCGGGGCTGAAAGCGATCTTCAGCCGCCGGGGGCATTCCTCGATCCCTTTCAGATAGGGCGCAGCCGGGGCGGGCAGGGAATAGGGGTCCGCCGGGTGCTGGCCCGCCGTGCAATCCAGGTAGAGGGCGGCATCGCGCACGCATCGCGTCAAGGGGCCCATCACCACCATGGTGCTGGTGCTTACAAAAGGCGCCGGCCCGGCTGGAATCCGTCCGAAAGTCGGTTTGATCCCGAAACAGCCCGAATACGATGACGGAATCCGGATGGATCCACCCGCATCGGAGCCGGTGCACAGGGGTGCCAGACCGCCGGCGATGGCCGCAGCCGCACCACCGCTGGATCCCCCCGGCGTCCGCTCCGGATTCCAGGGATTGCGCGTGATTCCGTGCAGCCGGTTTTTGGTGAAGCCGGTGAATCCGAATTCCGGCACATTGGTTTTTCCCACCACGATGGCCCCGGCCGCCTTGAGCCGGGCGACCTGGATCGAATCCTCACGGGCCATATTGTCCCTGAAGGGAATGGAGCCGTAGCTGGTCACCATGCCGGCGGTGTCTTCCAGGTCCTTGACCCCTAAAGGCAGGCCGGCCAACGGCCCGGGATTTTCTCCTTTTGAGATGGCTTTGGTCATGGCTGCAGCTTCGGCCAACGCTGCTTCCGGGCGCAGGGCAACAAAGGCATTCAGTCCCGGATTGACCTGCTCGATGCGCTCCAGGGTGTCGCGCATGAGTTCCAGTGGAGAAATTTCCTTTTTGGCGATAAGGTCGGCCAGTTCCCAGGCCGGTTTGTAGCAAATCGATGTCATGGAGGCTCCTTTTGGCTGCCGTCGGCGGGCGGGTTGTTTCTCAGGGTGGACCCTGCGGAAAATACATGATCCCGCTGCACCCGTCAATTGCGTTCCACTGCCGGCCAAAGGGTGGGTGCCAGGCGGGGTGAGAAAGATTTCGCATTATGAATATTCTTCATAAAATTTTAAATCATGCGAAAGCAGAATGTCGATAAAAAAGTGCTTGACAAACAGTAGCGATAAAAATAATGTTTCCAAAAAGGAAACCATCTAATTTTATTTTATTATAAATATTTCCAATATATTGTGATCTTAATCGTTTTTAAATATGCTTTTTAGGAAACTTTAGTCGGTTTTCCTGCAACGGAGACGACCCGGACAATCATCGCTTCCAGGAAGCGAAAGAGAATCCCTCATGATCCCGGAATCCCAAATCGGAAAAAACATCAAAGCACTTCGACTTTCCCAGCAGCAAACCTTGGAGGCCTTGGCCGCAAAAGCTGGGATTACCAAAGGCTATCTGTCGAAAGTCGAAAATTCGGACAAGGCGCCGCCGGTTTCGACTTTGCTCGTTATCGCCAAAGCGCTGGGTGTAACCATGTCTCAGCTTCTCGGGGAAGATAACCCTCCGGTAAGGTGTTCGGTCGTCAAAAAGAGCGAACGCAAGCTGATGGCACGCAACGGGACCGTTTTCGGTTATTCCTTTGAAACGCTTGCCCACCATTACTTCAACAAAAAGATGGAGCCTTATATCCTCACCATTCCGGCAGCGTCCAAGGAGAGTGCCATATTTCAGCATGAAGGCGAGGAGATGATGCTCGTGGTAGAAGGAACCATGCTGTTCTATCACGGAGGCGAAGAGTACATTGTTGAAACCGGAGATTGCGTCTACTTCGATTCCAGCATCCCCCATTACGGTCTTGCGGCCGATAACCGCGACGTAAAATGCGTGATGGTGATTTACGTACCTTAGACTTAAATCGTCGATGAGGACTTTGAGGAAATCGCATGTTTATAACTGAAAAGCCAACCATTGGTGTATTGGGTGCCGGCCTGATGGGACACGGGCTGGCGCAGGTATTCGCCGTCAAGGGGTGCGACGTTACACTCTATGATCGCGATGAGAAAATCCTGGCCGCCAGCCTGGACCGCATTCGCGACAACCTCAACGTGTTTGTGCGTTTGAAAATCGTGGCTGATAACGAGGTTGAACCGACGTTGAAGCGCATACGGCGGGTGAACAGCCTGGAAGAGATGTGCCGGGACCGGATGTTCATCGTCGAAGCGGTCAGTGAAAACCTGTCTCTCAAACGCAAGGTTTTTGAGGAAATGGAACCACTTGTGCCCGCCGACACAATTCTCTCCAGTAACACTTCGGCCATTAGCATTTCCATAATTGCCGAGGGGCTTCAGCACCCCCAACGCGTGCTGGGCACCCATTTCTGGAATCCGCCTCACATTGTGCCATGTGTCGAGGTGATCAAGGCCAACCAGACGGACGACGACGTTTTCGAAACCGTCTATCGGCTGATGGCGCAGGTGGGCAAAACGCCGGTGCGAGTCTTGAAGGACGTCCCCGGTTTCTTGGGCAACCGCATGCAGCACGCCCTTTGGCGCGAGGCGATCAAGCTGGTCGAAAACGGCATAGCCAGCGCCGAAGATGTGGACAAGGTCGTGAAAAGCGCTTTCGGGCTGCGACTGGCGTTTCTTGGCCCACTTGAAACCGCCGACCTTGCCGGTCTGGACCTGACCCATGAAATTCACCAGGATCTTCTCCCGGAGCTGGATCGTTCGACCACGCCGTCACCGCTGCTGGAAGAGAAGGTCAAACGGGGAGAGACCGGAGCCAAGAGCGGTCAGGGATTCCATTCCTGGCCGCCTGAAAAACTGAAACGTCTGGTCGAACAACGGGACAGCGTTCTCCTGCGAATTCTACAACAGGTGAACAGCGAATAAACCAATGAAGATGGCCTACCCGGCTTGGCCGCAAAGCCATCCGGGGTTCCAATGGGAAAACGTCACATGAGCGAAGCCTTCGTTTTTTTTCTGCATGGATTGGCCTACGCCGGGTTGCTGTTTCTGGTTTCCTCGGGCCTCACGCTGGTGTTCGGCATGATGAATGTGCTCAATTTTGCCCATGCGGCCTTTTACATGCTGGGCGCCTATCTAGCTTTCTCCATTATGCAGTTCAGCGGAAGTTTTTTGCTGGCCATGGTGATCAGCCCCCTGGTGCTTCTCGCCCTGGGGGCCATTGTCGAGAAATTCCTGCTGCGCCGAGTCCACTCCGGCGGGCATGTCTACGAACTTCTGCTCACATTCGGCCTGGCCTACGTGATCCAGGAAGCCGTGAAATTTATCTGGGGAACGACGCCCCAGGCGATTGTGGTTTCCGGGCTGCTGGCCGATACCGTGAACCTGTTCGGCGTGACCTATCCGGTCTATCGGCTGTTCATTTTCGGCCTGGCACTGACCGTCGGCCTGGCCATGGCTCTGATCCTGTATCGCACCCGGGTGGGCATCATCGTCCGCGCCGCTGTGGATGACAGCGAGATGGTGGGGGCTTTAGGGATCAATGTGCCCTTTTTCTTCATGGGGGTCTATGCCGCGGGCGCGGCCCTGTCCGCCTTCGCCGGAGCGGTTGCCGGACCGTTGTTGAGTGTGTTCCCTGGCATGGCGGAAGCCATTTTGATCGATGCTTTCGTTGTGATTGTCGTGGGCGGCATGGGCAGCTTGGGAGGGGCGGTGCTGGCTTCCTTCATTATCGGCGAACTGCAATCCTTCGGCGTGCTCTGGTTTCCAAAATTCTCGCTGGCCTTGATTTATATGCTGATGGCACTCGTCCTGATTCTCAAGCCGGAAGGGCTGCTGGGAGAAAAACAATGATGAGCAGCGGACGAATGCAGCGCTATGGGCTGCTTTTATTTTTTGGTTTCGGGGCTTTGATCGCCATGCCCTGGGTGCTCGGCGGATACACCCTGCGCCTGTTGACTGAATCCATCATCTTCTCTCTTTACGCCGTAAGCTACAACATGCTGCTGGGATATGCCGGCTTGCTCTCCTTTGGCCACGCCATGTTCTTCGGGGTCGGGGCCTTCGCCACAACGGTGGCCCTGGAACATATCGCCGGTCTGCCGCTGCTTTTGGCGGTGACGATGGCCACCGCGTTCACGGCCTTGGTGGGCCTGGTGGTGGGCATCCTTCTGTTGCGTGTCAAGGGGACGCCCTTTGCCCTGCTGACGCTGGCATTCAATGCCCTGTTTTTCTCGATCGGCATCAAATGGACTGCCGTTACCGGCGGTGATGACGGTGCGATCGTCAACGTTCCCGACATCAATATCGGTCTGATCCGCCTGAATCTGTTCGATGGGCCGACGGTATACTTCGTAACCCTGGCAGTCGTGGGGTCGGTGATCGCCTTCTGTTGGTATTTCACGCGCACGGCCATGGGCCAATCGGTGCTGCTGATCCGCGAAAACGAGGAGCGCATGCGTTTTCTGGGATACAACACCCATGTGTCGCGCCTGATCCTGTTTGTCTTCAGCGGATCCCTGGCGGGACTGGCAGGTGCGTTTTACGCAGTTCTGCATGGGTTTGTTTCCCTGGACGCCGTCAGCATCGCCATGACCACAAAAGTCCTTCTAATGACGTTTATCGGCGGGATCGGACATTTTGTCGGCCCGGTTCTCGGTGCCGTTTTTTACACGTATTTTCAGAATTTTATCAGCGAATTGACCGACAGCTGGCCGTTGATCATGGGGGTTTTGTTCATCGCCATGGTGCTCTGGACCCCGGGTGGTCTGGCAGGCATGATTCAATCCGCCGCAGCATGGATCGCCGGCCGTAAGGCCTCCGATGGGGCACCGGCCGAGGAACGCTAGATTATGGCTATCTTGCAGGCAAAGGATGTCAAAAAGCATTTCGGCGGTCTGAAGGTCCTGACCGGAGTGACCTTTTCGGTGGGCGAAATGGAAAAACTCGCCATTATCGGTCCCAACGGCGCCGGCAAGACCACCTTGTTCAACATCGTCAGTGGAAAATTTCCGGCCACCTCCGGGAAGGTGGAATTTTGCAGCCGGGACGTGTCCGGCGATTCATCCTACCGCCGTTCACGGCTGGGAATGGCCCGCAGTTTCCAGATTACGAATATCTTTCAGAAGCTGTCGGTCATCGATAATGTGCTGGCCGGCGTGCGTTCCCGGGCCGGGCTGCGGCATCATTTGTTGAAATGCCCGCACAAGGACCGTAAGCTGATCGAGCGCAGTGAGGCCATCCTTGATCGGGTCGGGCTGCTCGATTACCGCGATACGCCGGCCCAGGACCTGGCCTATGGGCAGCAGCGAGCCCTGGAACTGGGTGTCACCCTTTCCATGGACCCCCGCCTGATTCTTCTGGACGAACCCACGGCCGGCATGAGCCGCCAGGAAACCAACGATGCCATCGAGATGATTCAGCGGGTCACCCGTGACATCGCCTGCGTGATTATCGAACACGACATGAATGTCATTTTCTCCCTGGCGGACCGCATCGCCGTTTTGCATTACGGAACGATTCTGGCATGCGATGCGCCGGACGTGATCCGCAGCGATCAACGGGTAAAGGATGCCTATCTGGGCGAGGAGACCCAATGATTCTGGACGTCTGCAATATGCACAGCTACTACGGCAAGAGCCATGTCCTGCAAGGTGTCGACCTGGCCCTGGCCTCCGGTGAGATGGCCTGCCTGTTAGGGCGTAACGGCGTCGGCAAATCGACTACCTTGAAATCGATCATGGGACTGGTCAAACCCCGCGAGGGAACCATCCGCTTCAAGGAGGGCGACATCCAGGGCTGCCAACCCTATGAAATCGCCCGGCGCGGTCTCGGCTATGTTCCCGAAGAGCGGCGCATTTTCAAGAGCCTGACGGTTTACGAAAACCTTCTGATCGGGGTCAAGAAACCTTCCGGGGAGAGCAGCGGCCAGGTCTGGACCGTCGAGCGCATCTTCGAATCCTTTCCCCGCCTGGAAGAGCGCCGCAACCTCATGGGCGGCTATCTTTCCGGCGGCGAGCAGCAGATGCTGACCATCGCCAGGACCCTGATGGGCAATCCGGAGCTGATTCTCGTGGATGAACCTACGGAGGGACTGGCTCCGCTGGTGGCCGAGGCGGTACTGGAAATGCTGGCCACCATCAGCGCCACCGGGATCGCCATTCTGCTTGTGGAGCAGAACTATAAGGCCGCCCTGAAGCTGGCCCAGGGCTTTTTCATCATGTCCAAAGGGCGCATCGTTTTCCAGGGCGATGGAAAGGCGTTGCTTGAAGCGGAAGAGGTCCGCCAGAAGTACTTGGAAGTCTGAAAAGAAAAACAGAGCGTTGATTTGCCGCTACAGGCACGACGCGTAAACCTAATCGTAAGGGGAGGAGACTCATGAAAACGAAGCATGTCGCAGGGCTGTTGGCACTCATTCTTTTCTTCACCGTTTCTCCGGTCTGGGCCGCGGACACCATCAAACTCGCGGTAATGGAGCCGCTGTCGGGAACTTTCAAGGACATTGGTGACCGCTACCTGGAGGGAGTTCAATACGCGGCCGAAGTCTTGAATGCCAACGGCGGCATCAACGGTCAGCAGGTGGAAGTCATTCCCGTGGATAGCGAACTCAAACCGGCTATCGCCACCACCAAGGCGACCAAGTTGATTCTCACCAAAGGGGTTAAATACTTTTGCGGCGGCACGGGGAGTTCGGTGGCCGGCGCCATGGAAGTGCTGGCCCAGAAGCATTCACTGATTTTTTACACTTACGGCATGGCGGCGGCCAGCCTGACCGGCGAAAAATGCAGCCCAAACTTCTTTCGGGTATGCGCCAACACGGACACCCATTCGGCGGCCCTGGCTACCTGGGTGGCGTCCAAGGGATTTAAAAAAGTTGCCTGCATTGCCCAGGATTACTCCTTTGGCAAGGAGGCAACCGCAGGCTTCGTCAACAAGCTCAAGGAGCTCAACCCTGACGCTGAGGTTGTCGCCCAGATTCTGCACCCTATCGGCACCAAGGATTTCGCCCCTTATGTCAGCCAGATCATCAATTCCGGCGCCGAAGTGGTCTTCACCTCCAACTGGGGCAGCGACCTGACGCTGCTTTTGAAACAGGCCAAACCGTTGGGGCTCAAGGCCAAGTTCGCCTGCTACTATCTCAACGACGATTACGCCATCACGGCGGTGAGCAACGACGAAGCGGTAATCGGCAGCGTGGGGGCTGAAGTATACATGCTGACCATTCCCGGCACGGCCAACGAGAAATTCATCGAGGGTTTCAAGAAGTCCAAAGGGTACTACCCGACCTGGCTGCGGGGCAAAGCGTACCTGGCGACAATGATGTGGGCCGAGGCCGTGAAGAAAGCGGGCAGCGTCGATGTCGATGCCGTCCGGACAGCCTGGGAGGGGCTCAGCTATGACGGGCTGGCCGGCACGTGGACCATGCGCGCCTGCGATCACCAGGTCCAGCAACCGGTATGGACCGCCGAAGTCGTCGCAAAGAATCCATTTTTCAAGCATGCCTACGTCGGCCCGGCAACCATGGTGGCGCCGGAAAAAATCAACGTGCCGTGTGAGGCCACAGGCTGTAAGGGGCTTGCGAAGTAAGCTTTCGAAAATGTGAAAAAATAAAAACAGGATCATCGCAGGGGCGAAACGTGTTTCGCCCCTGCACCGAAAATGAATGAGTAGAAAATGAATGCTTTAATTACCGGCGGCAGCGGACTGCTCGGATCCGAACTGGCGCGCTGGCTGATTTCCAAGGGACAGCGGCCGGTGTTGATGGATATCGCTTCGCCGGAAAAGCGGCTTCATGGGATACCATCGGAGGCCTTCGACTTCGTCAGTGGATCATTCATCGACCACAACCTTTTGGGGGAAACGATCCATACCCACGGCATCGACACCCTGTTTCATTTAGGCGGCATGCTTTCCCTGCCGTCTGAAGATGATCCGGAAAAAGCCATTGGGGTAAACGCCGTCGGTACGCTCGATGTGTTGGAGGATGCCCGGTCCGCCGGGATGCAGCGGGTCGTCTTTGCCAGCAGCATCGCGGTTTACGGTTTGGATCTTCCCGAGGGGGCGATCGGCGACCGCTGCCTGCAGCGTCCCACCAGCATCTATGGCATTTGCAAGTCGTTCAGCGAACAGATAGGGCTGTATTTCCACCGGCGCTACGGCCTGGATTTCAGAGGATTGCGCATCCCGTCGGTGGTGGCGCCGGGATGCCGGGTGGCGCACATGTCGATCTACAACTGCTGGGCCATCGAGGAACCACTCAAGGGGAATCCCTACCGGATACCGGTCGATCCGTCTCTGCGCTGCCCAACCATTTACTATAAAGATGCGGTCCGGGCGCTCTGGGAGCTGAGTGTTGCAGACGGCTCGACCATAAAGACCCGTGTATACAATCTGGCCGGCTGCCGACCATTTTACTCCGCTGGTGACCTCTGCGACCGGGTGCGACGCTTTTTGCCGGAAGCCGATCTGGATTTCGACGTCGATGAGAGAATCAACACCCTGCTCGGCGGTCTGGCGAAAATCGATCTGGATGACGGTAATGCCAGGCAAGATTGGGGCTGGCGGCCTGCCTTCGATCTCGATGCCATGATTGCCGATTTCTCGAAGATGATCATAGACAGGGCCGCCGTCCCGAAATAATGGCGGTTCAGGCATGCCGATATCGGCGCAACGATACCGGCATGCCTGAATCGCTTATTGAGATTGGAATGTTTACCCTGGCATCAAAAAATAGATTAAAAAATTGGAAAGGAATGTCTATCCTATGATCACGAGTCTTCCCCGCAAAGCCATCATCACCGCTGCCGTATCCGGCGCCATCCACACCCCCACCATGTCTCCCCATCTGCCGATTACGCCGCAGCAACTGATCGAAGACATCATGAGCGTCTATGAAGCCGGCGGGGCGGTGGCCCACCTGCATGTGCGCGATCCGGAAACCGGTCAACCCAAGGCGGACCAGGAGATTTTCAAGGAAGTGGCCGCCGAGGTCAAAAAACGCTGCGACATCGTTTTGTGCATGACCACCGGCGGCAGCCTGGGCGACACGGTGGAAAATCGTGCCAAAGTGGTCTCAACCCTCGAACCGGAGCTGGCTTCCCTCAACGCCGGCTCCCTCAATTTTGCCCTTTTCCACGTAGTGCCCAAGTATGAGGGCCAGTGGAAATACGACTGGGAGCGGCAGTACCTGGCCGGAACCGAAGATTTCATCTTTCCCAATACCTTTTACACCATCCGCAAATTCACAGAACTGATGGGGCAGTACGGAACCAAACCCGAGTTCGAAATCTACGATGTGGGCATGATCAACAACCTGGCCTACCTGATCGACACCGGCAAGATCGAAACGCCCGTCTACCTGCAATTCGTGCTGGGCATCCTGGGAGGCATCCCCGCTACCGTGGAGAACTTGGTGTACCTGGTGCAGACCGCCCGCCAACAGATCGGCGATTTTCAATGGTCGGTGTGCGCGGCCGGCCGCACGCAGCTGGCCATGACCACCCATGCCCTGCTCATGGGCGGCCATGCCCGCGTAGGCCTGGAGGACAACCTTTACCTGGAGAAGGGCACCCTGGCAAAAAGCAGCGGAGAACAGGTGGCCAAGCTCAAACGCATTGCCGATGAACTGGGCGTGGAGACGGCCACGCCTGAAGAAGCCCGCCAGATATTGGGGCTTAAGGGGTTGGACAAGGTCAACTTTTGAGCCCGCCCAGAAACGGCATCTTTCGGCCCCTGACTTTGTTCTCGCTCATTTTCAATCCTCGAAATAGCTCACTATTCCTGTGGTTGAAAATGCGCTCGGCCTTGTCAGGAACCAAAATCTACCATTTCTGGACGGACACTTTTTAGAAAAGGAGGCAGCATGAACGATCCGAAAAAGCTCTGGCAGCCATCGGCGGCCTTTACCGGGAAGTCCAACATGGTGCGCTTCATGAACGAGGTCAACCGGCGCCACGGCCTTTCCCTTTCCACTTACGGGGAGCTGTGGCAATGGTCCGTGGACCACATCCCTGAGTTCTGGAACCTTTTCTGGGAGTTTGCCGGCATCATCGCCAGCAAGCCCTATGACCAGGTGGTGGACGATCCCGGCAAGATGCCCGGGGCCAAATGGTTTGCCGGCGCCGAACTGAACTTCGCCGAGAACCTGCTGCGCTTCCGGGACGACGAAACGGCCCTGGTTTTCCAGGGAGAAGGCCAGTCTTTGGTGTCGTACACCTACAAGCAGTTGTACGACGAGGTCAGCCGCATGGCCCAGGCCCTTGCGGCTGCCGGCGTCCAGAAGGGCGACCGGGTGGCCGGATTCATGCCCAACATGCCCCAGGCCATCATTGCCATGCTGGCCGCGGTGAGCCTGGGCGCCATCTGGTCTTCGTCCTCCCCGGACTTCGGCATCAAGGGGGTGCTGGACCGCTTCGGCCAGATCGAACCCAAGGTGCTCTTTACGGCCGACGGCTATTTCTACAACGGCAAATCCTTCGACAGCCTCGAAAAGGTGGGCGGCATCTTAAAGCAGCTTCCCATGGTGGAAAAGGTGGTCGTGGTGGGTTACACAACCGATCAGCCGGATCTGTCCAAGGTGCCCAACGCCGTTTTCTGGGAGTCTTTTCTGGCCCCCTACACGCCAGCCGAGATCGAATTCGTGCAGGTGCCGGCCGAACATCCCCTTTACGTGATGTATTCTTCCGGCACCACGGGCAAACCCAAATGCATGGTCCAGAGCCATGCCGGCATTCTGACCAACCAGCTCAAAGAACACCTCCTGCACTGCGACCTGCGGCGTGAGGACGTGCTGTTCTATTTCACCACCTGCGGCTGGATGATGTGGAACTGGCTGGTCTGCGGCCTGGGCGTGGGGACCACCCTGGTGCTGTACGACGGTTCGCCCTTTTATCCCGGCCCGGAAGTGCTCTGGAAGCTGGCCGAGAAGGTTGGGATGACCATTTTCGGCACCAGCGCCAAGTATATCTCGGCCCTGGACGAGGCCGGCTACAAGCCCGGCAGCGACTGCAACCTGGAAAAGCTTCGCATGATCTGCTCCACCGGCTCGCCCCTGGCCGTATCGGGCTTCGAGTACGCCTACCGCGAAATCAAATCCAACATGCAGCTGGCCTCCATCAGCGGCGGCACGGACCTCAACGGCTGTTTCGCCCTGGGCAACCCCATGCTGCCGGTCCACGCCGGAGAACTGCAGGGGCCCGGGTTGGCGCTCAAGGTGCACGCCTTTAACGACGACGGTGTGCCGGTCACCGACGAAACCGGCGAACTGGTCTGCGCAGCGGCCTTTCCCAGCATGCCGGTCTACTTCTGGAATGACCCGGACGGCGAGCGATACCAGAACGCCTACTTCACCAAGTATCCGGGGGTCTGGACCCACGGGGATTTTATCAGCGTCAACGGCAGGACCGGCGGCATCACCATCTACGGCCGCAGCGACGCGACCCTCAATCCGGGCGGGGTGCGCATCGGCACCGCCGATATCTACACGGCCCTGGAATCGCTGGAGGCCGTGACGGACAGCGTGGTGGTCGGCCAGCAATGGGACGACGATGTGCGGGTAGTTCTGTTCGTCACCCTGGCCAAGGGCGTCGAACTGGATGACGCGCTGATCAAAGAGATCAAGACGACCATCCGGATGGCCTGCAGCCCGCGCCATGTGCCGGCCAAGGTGATCCAGGTGCAGGAGATTCCTTACACCATCAACATGAAGAAGGTGGAGCTGGCCGTGCGCAACGTCATTCACGGAAAGCCGGTGACCAACCGCGACGCCCTGGCCAACCCGAATTGCCTCGGCGAGTACGAAGGACTGAAAGAACTGCAGGAATAATCGAAGAGTTGTGCCCTTAGGGCATTGGGAACCAGCGACCTTGGCAAACACCGGGCCACTGGCTTGTGCGCGGTGCCAGTGATCACACTGACACCGCAGAAGCTCAACCAAAGGAGGAAAGAAATGCTGGGTAGTATCGGAACTTTTTTTGCGGAACGGTTTCGGCGATGGCTGCCGGATTCCTACATTTTTGCCCTGATTTTGACCCTCATCGCGGCAGTTTGGGCCCTGTTCGCCGTGGATGTCGGTCCGGTGAAAATTGCCGAAGCCTGGTACAAGGGGTTCTGGATCCTGCTGAAGTTCGCCATGCAGATGGTCTTGATCCTGGTCACCGGATACGCCATTGCCATCAGCCCCATCGCCAGCCGATTCATCGACTGGATCGCCAGTCGGATCAAGAGCCCGGTATGGGTCTACGCCAGCGTCATTTTTGTGGGACAGATCTTTTCCATGGTTTCCTGGGGCTGGATCGTGCTCACAGCCGTACTGGCCAGAGAGCTCTCCACGCGGGTCAAAGGCGTGGATTATCGCCTCGTCGCCGCGGCCGTGTATGCCTCTTTTCTGCCCTGGCACGGCGGCTTGTCCGGATCGATTCCTTTGGTGCTCAACACGCCCGAGAACTTTTTGATCAAGGCCGACGTTCTCACGGAAATCATCCCGACCACCCTGACGTTGGGCAGCCCGATGAACATCGTGATCAACCTGGCGCTGCTGTTCACCCTGCCCATGCTGTTCATGATGATGCGCCCTTCGGAAGACAAATTACAAACCTTCGACGATTTGCGCGAAGGAGACGCCCCGACCAAGCCCATGACCGTCGAAGAAGAGGCTGACAGCCTCTGTCTGCCGGACAAATGCATCAGCGACATGCTCAACGCTTCCTGGATCATCAGCGGTCTTGTGGTAATCATGGGGCTTTACATCATCGTTTCCCATTTTTATTCCAAAGGTTTTGACATCAACCTGAATATCATGAATTTTCTGTTCATTATCCTGGGTATGATGGCACACAAGACACCCATCCGCTATGTGGTGGCCATGAAACGGGCCTGCTCCAATGTCTCCGGCATCATCCTGCAGTTTCCTTTTTATGCCGGCATCATGGGCATCATGATCTACACCGGCCTGGGCAAACAGGTAGCCACTTCCCTGGCGGCGGCCACCTCGCCGGGAAGTTTTCCCTTCGTGGCTTTTCTCACTGGCGGTCTGCTCAACATTTTCGTACCCTCCGGCGGGGGTGAATGGGCCGTGGTAGGGCAGCCCATTGTTGAGGCGGCCAAAACCGTGGCGGCCAATACCGGCATGACGGCCGAGGCCACCCAGGCCTTCATCGCCAAAGTATCCATGTCCGTGGGCTACGGCGACAGTTGGACCAACATGATCCAGCCGTTCTGGACCCTGGCTTTCTTTCCCATTGTGGCGGCCGGCAGCAGCCTGCAGGCCCGCGACATCATGGGGTACACCTTTGTGGCCATGCTCTGGTCGCTGATCATCTTCGGATTGGGCGTCACCTTCCTGCCCATGTAACCATCGCCAAGGGGGTGCCTTTTTGCCTCCGCAGACTCTTATAGGGAATGCCTGAACAACCGGTTCGTTATTCAGGCGTTCCTTTTTTTTATTCCCCCAACAGCCCGCCTCGAGACGCTTGTTTCCCAAACCAAAAAGCACCCAGCATTTGCCTGATCGGATTTGAAAAACCGGCACAAGGCCTTATGTTTTATCCCATCGTCGGATCGAATCGATGCAATCAACGAGTCCAATCGTTCGAACGGGAGAATATGTCCATGGCCATCCTTCAGGCCTATAACCTGACCAAGACCTACAGTGTCGATCACCGTGTCATTTCCGTTCTGGAAGACGTGTCCCTTTCCGTGGAAAAGGGGGCGTTTGTCGTTATCAGCGGCAGCAGCGGCAGCGGCAAGACCACACTGCTGACCCTTTTGTCCGGTTTGGACCGCCCCACATCGGGGCAGGTTCTGATTGACGGCCAGAAAATTTCGGCGGCATCCGAAGAGGAGCTGGCGCCGCTTCGCAACCGCACTATCGGATTCGTCTTCCAGTCTTTCCACCTGGTTCCGTCCATGACCGCCGTGGAGAACATCGGGTTTCCGGCCGAACTGGCCGGTGATTCCGATGCGGATGACCGAGCCCGGCAATTGCTCTCCCGGGTGGGTCTATCCGACCGGGCGGACAATTTCCCCAGCCAGCTCTCCGGCGGCGAAAAACAGCGCATTGCCCTGTGCCGGGCCCTGATCAACCGCCCCAAACTGCTGTTTGCCGACGAGCCCACCGGCAACCTGGATTCGGAAAACGGCGGCATCGTGCTCAGCCAGCTCATCGATCTGAAAAACGAACACGGGGCCACGCTGGTGCTGGTGACCCACAATCCGGAAATCGCCAGGGTTGCCGACCGGGTGTTCACCCTTGCCGATGGACGGCTGAAAGGATAGCCGCGCGATGCGCCATCTGCCGACCGTCATCCGCCAGGTTCGCCGTTCGTCCACCCAGGCCGTTCTTTTCGTTCTCTGCGTGGCGCTTTCCCTGAGCGCCCTGACCGCTTTTTCAGGCTTTGGCAGAAGCGTGAAGCTTGCCCTGCAGGACGACGCCCGCATCCTACACGCCGCAGACATTCTGGTTCGATCCTACGATCCCATCTCCACCCCCTTGCTTCAAGCAACTGACCGCCTGGTGGAACAGGCGCGCGTCCGGCGAGCGATGGTGCATGAGTTTTACAGCGTGGTTCGGGATACGGGAAAAACCGCCTCAGTACTCTCGCGGCTGAAGGTCGTCGAACCGGGCTACCCCTTTTATGGGCTGGTGGTTCTGAAATCCGGGCGGTCCTTCGAACAGGTCCTGACTCCCGGCGCCTGCATCGTGGAGCAGACCCTGCTGGACCGCATCGGCCTGCAGGTGGGCGACCGTTTGCAGGTGGGTTATGCGACCCTGAGAATCGTGGACGTGGTTACCGCAGAGCCGGACCGCCCCCTGGAACTTTTCGCCTTCGGCCCGCGTGTGTTCATTCACAATGACGACCTGGAATCTTTGGGACTGATGGCCACGGGCAGTCGTATCCGCCGCACGCTGCTGCTTCAGGTTGCCGATCCCCTCGAGGTGGATGCCATCGCCGAGGAACTGCAACGGGCGGCGGCCGAGGGCGGCGAACGCATCGATACTTACCGGACCGCCGGATCGGCGGTTACCCGTTTTTTCGACATGTTTCTCTTTTTTCTCAAATTGGTGGGTCTGTTTATCCTGATGATTTCCGGTATGGGCATTCAGAGCACCCTGACCGCCCTGCTCAATGAAAAACGGCCCGCCATCGCTATCATGAAAACCGTGGGGGCCACCGGTCGTTTCATCACTACCCATTTCCTTTTTCTGGTGCTGGTACTGGGCGCTATCGGCACTGCTGCGGGCATTGTTGCCGGCGGGGCCATGCAGGCCATCCTGACCTGGCTGCTGGGTTCTTTGCTGCCCGGCGGCCTTGCCAAGGGCATCTCCTGGGCCGGGGTGGCGGAGGCCGTTTTGATGGGGGCTACCGTGGTGATCCTGTTTTCTCTGATTCCCCTTTACCGGGCCCGGCAGATGCGTCCGCTGGTCCTCTTCAAGCGGAAGGCAGCCCCTGACGCCGGACGCTGGCCGACCCTTCTTTCCGCCGTGCTGATCCTGCTGTTTTTTCTGTTTCTGGTACTGTGGCACATGCGGGACGTTCGCTTCGGGATCGCTTTTGTCGGCGCGCTCGCGGGCATGGTGCTGGCGGCGGGCCTGCTGGCCCAACTGGTGCTGGCAATCCTCCGGCGTTTGCCCGTGCGCCATCTGGCCATGCGCCAGGCCATCCGGGGCCTGTTTCGCCGGGGCAACGCCACCCGGGCGGTGATGATCACCCTGACCGTTTCGCTGGCCCTGATTTTCGGCGACCGGTTAATCGAAAAAAATCTGAGGGCCACCTTCGTGCGCTCCTTTCCCGCCGATGCGCCCAACGCCTTTTTCGTGGACATCCAGCCCGGTCAAAACGAGGCTTTTTCAGCCGCCGTCGGCCGGCCGGTCACCTTTTATCCCGTCGTGAGGGCCCGCGTCGCGGCCATCAACGACCAGGCCATCGACCGCCGTCGGGAAGGCCGAAAACGGCGCGACAACCTGTCGCGGGTGTTCAACCTGACCTACCGGGAAAGCCTGCTGGAAGACGAAAGCCTGATCGAGGGGGATACGCTGTTCCGGAGCGACTGGACCGAGCCCCAGGTTTCGGTTATGGACACCGTGGTTGAGATGCGCGATATGAAGATTGGCGACCGCATCCGTTTCACGATCCAGGGGGTTCCGATTACCGCGCGCATTGCCAGCATCCGTACGCGGGACAACCGAAGCATGAATCCGTTCTTCTATTTCGTTTTTCCGGAAGCGGTGCTGGGCAAAGCCCCCCAGACCCTTTTCGCCGCCCTGAAGGTGCCTTCCGGCGAGTTGGGGGCACTGCAAACGACAGTTGTTTCCCGGTTTCCCAACATCAGCGTTATCGATATCTCCCAGGCCATCGGAATCCTGGCGAAAATGATGGAGCGGCTTTCCCGGATTGTGCGCCTTTTCAGCCTGTTCAGCGTCGCTGCCGGCATCCTGATTCTGGTCAGCGCCGTATTCGCCACCCGAGCTGAACGGATGATGGAGTCGGTATACTACAAGGTCCTGGGTGCCGGCCGGCGCTTCGTGGTGACTGTTTTTGCCCTGGAGAACCTGATCATCGGCCTGCTCAGCAGCCTTTTGGCCCTGGCTTTGGCCCAGGCCGGGGCCTGGTGGGTCTGCCGGATGAAATTCGACATCGGCTACCAGCTTTTTCCGGCGGACTCTTTGTTCATGGCGGGAGTTACCGTTTTTGTAGTGGTCGCTGCGGGCCTGGCCGCTTCGCGATCGGTCATGGCCAAAAAGCCGGTGGTCTATCTAAGGGAGCAGCAGAATGAATAACGATCTATGGTATCATCGACGGACGGTCCGGTTGAAATGGCTTGTTCTTGCGATTGCTTTCAGTTTATTATTTCTCGGTTGCAGTCCGGACTCGCCTGAACCGGCAACAGTTGCGCCTGCTCCGCCTGCACCTGCCTACGAGGGCACCATCGTTGCGGTAGGGGACAGCCTGACCGCCGGACTGGGCGTTGACGAAAAGATGGCCTATCCGGCCCAATTGGAGCGCCGCCTTACAGCCGACGGGTACAATTTCCGGGTGGTGAACGCCGGGGTAAGCGGCGAGACCAGCAGCGGCGCGCTTTCGCGCATCGATTGGGTGGTTGCCAGTTTGCAGCCGGATATCGTCATTCTGGAAACCGGCGCCAACGATGGCCTGCGCGGCCTGGACCCCGGCCTGCTGGAGAGCAATCTAAACCGCCTGGTAGAGAGGCTGACAAGACAGAATATTCAGGTGATCCTGGCCGGCATGCAGATGCTGCCTAATCTCGGACCGGACTACATCAGGGCCTTTGCCGACATTTACCCGCGGATTGCAGCCAAACATGGAATTCTTTTGATTCCCTTTTTTCTCGAGGGGGTGGCCGGCCGGCCCGAGTTGAACCAGGACGACCGGATGCATCCCACAGCCGAAGGGTATGTCCGCATCGTGGAGACCGTTTATCCAACCGTGGTTACTGCTATCCAGCGACGCCGCTTGCGCTAAAATCCGGTGATCAGTAAATCGAGTGCTGCAATGATTTCATTTCGTTGGTCTTTCAACGATCCGATCTTTTCATTAAGCGATAGTCAGTCAAGAGGATTCACTTCTGCGAACGGATGTGGTAGGGGTGCCCTCTATTGCGCGACCGAGCCAACCGTTCGGGCCGCCAGATCCAAAGCAGGGAGATCCATTTTTCATGTCATGGCATGTAATCCGATCCTTTGGTGACTCGGGCCACCAAGCCTATATGCGATTTTGGGACCCGGAAAGCAGCTCTTTCCGTTTCCGGACCTTGACGTGTGCCGAGTTGACGCGCGAAATGCGCAAGACAGACCGATGGTATGTCGCCGGTTGGAAAATCCACCTCTCCATATATCCCGCCGATTACGCAAAGGCCCTGCCCGCCCTGAGATTGTTCGAGGATCGGGTGGAGTCCGCCGGTCTGGTCTATAAATACGCGGCATCCAGAGGTTTGTATGAAGGCTTCGAGGGGGAGGTGAAAGGCAAATTTGTCACCATTTACTGCCAAACACCTGACGAGATCCCACCGGTGATCCATCTGATCAATCAACTTTTCACCCAGGAGGGGATTACGCCCGTTGCCCGTTCCAAAATCGACGAACTGGAGGGCCTGCGCCATGAACTTCCTCTGCTCGGTGGATACGGCTTCGTGCGCTATGGCGCGTTCTGCTACACAAACGGACTTCTCGACCTCAGCGATCCGAGTCGGGCGCCCATGCGCGACAATCGCCATTTGCCGTTTCCCCGGTTCAGGGACCCCGCCAGGCTGGCCAAAGAAATCGATCTTTTCAACGATTTGATTCTACCGATTCGATAGTAAACAACGGTAGGGCGACTGTCGCTGCCATGCTCTGCCCGTCCGATGGACTGCCGACCCGTCATTGTTCCCGCAACCGAAAACGGTGGTTGATTTCCAGGCGCTCCAGCGAAAGATCGACGACGTCCTTCAACCGGGGTTGCCGCCGGGCCAACTGTTCGCAGAAGGCCCGGGTGCGAGGCGGTTCTATCAGGCCGGGAACGGGAACGAAGGTGGCTACCACCCGCTCGAAGAGAAGGGGATGCATCTTTTGGAGGCGCGAAAAATTGGCTTCAAACCAGGCCCATAGACGATGCGTAACCGCCGGATTGCCGGCGGCGGCCACCAGCGGCATGAAACGGATGCGGTCGGGCAGCTTGTCCAGGGCATCGTCCAGCGCCGCTGCCAGTTCCGTCCACTGGGAACAGGCGCCCAGGGCGGCTGCCAGGGTGGTGCGTTCATGCTCGACCTTACTGGAGGCCAACCGGCGGACCATGGTGTCCAGGGCGTCTTGGCCGCCGGCAACGGCGCCGGCAGTCATCACGCTTCTGAAAATATCCGGAGGCACCGGGTGGCCGTTCGCAAAAGCATGGAAATAATCGATGAGGAAGGAAAGAGCGTTTTTGTTGCCGATCAGGCTGCCGTGAACCAGGAGCTGATCGCGAAGCATGGCCGTTGCATGCGATTCGTCCTTCGCCGGCTCAAATCCGATGTGATCCAGGGCGGCATCCATCAGATCCATGGCCGTCCGGCCGATCCTGTTGCGGATGTTCCCTTCCAGCACCAGATAGGCTTCAAAGAGGTGGCCGTCCAGGCTGGAAAGGGGCAGGTAGGTCCGCTCGCCGCGATAATGATCAGCCCAGACCAGAAAGGCGTCCATGGTCAATTCACCGGCTTTGACCAGTGCAAACAGGTCGTTTTGAAGTCCCCAGCGGTCCAGGGCCGGTATCTGCCGCTTTTTAACCCGATCTGCCAGGCGGGAGAGATTTTCCGCTTCGGCGTATTGGACGTGGTAAAAGCCGGTGTGGCCGGGATTGAGGATGTACGTTTGGGTGCCGGAAGGCAGGTCGATGTCGGCCCGAGGCTCTTGCAGTAAAACCGTAAGGGTTTCATGGCTTCCGTCCGCTGCGTAGGCGGTGACCGACAGGGGCACCATCCACGTCTGATCCCCATCTTCGGGCAGGCAGGTAAAGCGCCGCTGGTGTAAACTCAGGCGGTTGCCGTTTCGCTGGGCGGTGATCAGGGGAAATCCCGGCTGGGTGACCCAGCTTCGCATCAATTCCGACACCGGCATTTCCGATGCGTCGGTGAGCGATTCCCACAGGTGGTGGCTGGCGGCGCAGCCATAGGCGAAGTCCTTCAGGTAGCGCCGAAGACCGGATTTGAAGCGATCCGGGCCGATCCAGGCTTCCAACTGGCGCAAAATGCTGCCCCCCTTGCTGTAGATGATGGGGGCCGTGCTGGTGGTGATGGCCACCGGTGCATCGCCGGGCATTTCGATGGCAAAGGTTTCATGCAGGGCGTCCCGGGCCAGGGCCGCCTCGGTCTGGTTTCTGACGAAAGCGTGCCAGATCTGCCATTCAGGATAGTAATGGTCCACCATGCCATATCCGAAGTAGGTGGCGAAGCTTTCGTTCAGCCAAAGGTATTTCCAATCTTCTGGTGTGACCAGGTTGCCGAACCATTGATGGGTGATTTCGTGGGCGATGATTTCACAGATGCGGGTGCGGGCTTCGCGCGAGGTTACCCCGGGGACGTTCAAAAGCAGGTTTTCACGGAAGGTGATGGCCCCCCAGTTCTCCATGGCGCCGAAGGCAAAGTCCGGAACGGCGATCAGGTCCAGTTTGGTCAGGGGATAGGGGATGCCGAAATAGTCTTCGCCATAGGCCAGGGCCTTGCATCCGAAGTCCCGGCCGAAGCGGGTCTGATCCCCTGCTCCGGGCAGGCAGACGGCCCGCATCCGGTGGTCGTTTTCGTCGCGATGGATCTCAAAGGGCCCCACCCCGAAAAAGACCAGGTAGGTGGACATTTTGGGCGTCGGGTAAAAGGTAACCCGCCGCCGGCCCGCTTCCAGCGCTGAAATGGTCTGGATGTCGGCGTTGGAAATAGCGGTCAGATTGTCATCGATCACCATTTCTACGGTAAAGACGGCTTTTTGCATGGGGTGGTCGAAGCAGGGGAAGGCGCGCCGGGCGTCGCTTTCCTGGAACTGGGTGACGGCCATATGGTCCGGCGCCCCCGCGACCTGGATGCCGCTGCGGTAAAAACCGGCCATGCTGTCGTTGATTTTGCCGGTGTAGTCGATCACCAGTTCAACGTCACCCTTAAGGGGGCCGGGAAAATGAACCGTCAGGCCCGATTCGGCCGGATCGACGGCAAACCGGCACTCCCCCTCGGGATGCTTTTTGTCTTCCGTTTTCACCCGGCATTGCCGGATGTCCAATTCGAGGCTGTCCAGGCGGATGGCCTCGGTGGGCTTTAGGGCACGGGCGTTGAGGGTCATCTGGCCGGCAAACGTAAAATCTTTCAGATTCGGCGTGATGACGATATGGTAGCGTTGCGGTGTGAAAAGATCGTTCATGGGGTGCTCCGTTGGATGAGACCGGCCGTAAAGGAATCAGAAGAAGCGGGGCAGGATAAAGCGGAAGATCGTATATGCCACCCCGGTGAAAATAAAGATTGCAGCCGAACCGCCATGGATCCAGAGGGCCGGTCCAATCCGGCCGTTTTCTTTCCTGGTTTGGTTCATATAGGTCCGGTAAATCTCCCGCAGGTCCGGTGCCTGCATATTGCGGTCGGCCAACCCGCGTTCGAACAGATACCGGACGATGACTGAAAATGAGGCGGCAGCAACGAGCGCTGCTATCCCCATGAGGATAACGATGGCAGTGTCCGTGGCCGTCACGCGGCGACCTGTTGGCGTGTTTGTGCTGTATCGTCTTTGTTCATTGTTTCAGCCATTGAACACTTACGGGTCAGGCCGTTGCAGCACATTGGGCATTTCAACCCCGTGAACGGGTAAGGATGGTTTCCCGATCCTATCACGGCAATAGAGGCGGTGCAACCGTGCAGCAAAGAGCCGAATGCGGGCATGAAACGTTTTTTGTGCCATCGCGTCCGGCGTTCCTTTCCTAAAATAGGAAAGATATTGACACGGATTGGCAACATAATGAAAAATATTGGATTTGAAACGGATTCGGTGCAAGAAACGATTTTACTGGAGCGGACGATGAAGCGGACGTTCGGTTTCCTTGTTCTTTTTTGGGTTTTTTCCCCTTTGGCGCTTTCGTCGGCCGCCGAAATGAGCCTCATCACCGAAGAAGTCGCCTCTTTCAATTATACCAAAAACGGGAAACTAACGGGCGTCACAACCGGTGTGGTCCGGGAGATTGCCCGGCGGTTGGGAGTCGACTGCAACATCGAGGTTCTGCCTTGGGCCCGCGGATACCAGCGGCTGCGCAGCGAACCCAATGTGGCGCTGTTTACTACGGCGCGGACGCCGGAGCGCGAGGCGCTGTTTCATTGGGTCGGACCGCTTTATGTCAGCAGTATGGCCTTTTACGCCCGCAGCGACGATCCGCGGCGCATCGATTCCATCGACGACGCCAAGCAGGTAAATTCCATTGCGACCTATAAGGACGACTCCGCGGAACAGATTTTAAAGTCGCTGGGATTCACCAACCTCGACAGTTCCAACAGTCCGCTCAGCAACGTCCGCAAACTGGCCTCCGGGCGGGTGGACCTTTGGTTTTTCCACAGCCTGATCGCACCCGCTGTCGCCCGTGAGGCCGGGGTCGAACCACGGGCAATCCGGGCGGTCCACACCTATCGGAAGAATTATTTTTACATCGCGATTTCAAAAACCACCGCGCCGGAGGTGGTGCGGGAATGGCAGGCTGCCCTGGATGCCATGAAAGCGGACGGCACTTTCCGGTGGCTGACGCGAAAATGGCTGCCCGAGGATTCCATCATGGTTTCGGATGGCAAGACTCCCGGGGGCAGGCCCTTTTCCCTGAAGGCGTACACCGAGGATTACCCGCCATCGGCCTATGTGGAAAACGGAAAAATCAAAGGACTTTCCGTTGAAATTGTCCAAGAAATTCTCCGGCGTACCGGCCAGCCGGATACGATAACAATCGTCCCATGGGCCAGGGGGTACCAGCTGGTGCTTTCGGATGCCAACACCGTGCTTTTCTCGACCACGCGACTGCCCCAGCGGGAAGATTTGTTTTTCTGGGTGGGGCCGCTGTATCGGCAGCGATGGGGCTTTTATCGATGGAAAGGATCGGGTGTATCCGTTGCCGACATGGAAGCAGCCCGGAACGTAGCACGCATCGGCACCTATCATCAGGATGCCAAGATGCAATACCTGCTGGCACAAGGCTTCGACAATCTGGTGCCCACCAATATAAACATCACCAATGTGGCGCATCTTGAACGGGGCAATATCGATTTGTGGGTCAGCTCCGATTTCAACCTCGACCATCTGGCCAGGCAGGCCGGCGTGTCTCCCGACCAACTGGAGCTGGCTTACGCGTTTCATACCGTTCGCAACTATATCGCCTTTTCCAAAGCGACATCGCCCCATGTCGTTCGCCTCTGGCAGGCGGTTCTGGAGGAAATGAAATCCGACGGCAGCTATCGACGCATCTGTAAGAAATACAACTATTCGCCGGAATAACGGGCTCAAGGGGTAAAACCGGTTCCCGGCGCAAACAGAAGAGATGCCTGTGAAACGGCCCACATCACCATCGTTGACATTGAAAAATATCAAGATCAGGCGGGGACGGTCCATTTCTACGGAGCTGACCGTCAGCCTGGTGGTGCTGGTATTGCTGGTGGAAGTTGTGCTCCTGCTTCTGATTTACAACCGCCAGACCGACGAATTGTACCGGCGCCTGGAGGAAAAAGCGGATGAATACGCCGTTAGCCTTTCCGAAACCCTGGCTGTGCCGATTTGGGATCTGGATGACGAGCAGATCCGACGGATCGGAGAGGGCTTCGCTCGCAACGAACTGGTGGCATCGGTTGTCATCCGGGGCGCCGAGGGAAACGTTTTTTACCGGTTCAGCCGCCTGACTGAGGATTATCCGATTCGCCGGGAGGTCCCCATTGTTCACACCGGCAGGACCATCGGGCATGCCGAAATTTCCCTCTCGCTGGCGACCTACCGGCAGGAACTGGCCTGGCTTCGTAATACGGCCTTAATGGTGCTGGCCGTGTCCCTGGTGGTCATCGTCGTTGCCACCGGAATTATTTTGCGGGTGCTCATGCGCAAACCGCTGGACATCCTGCGGGAGGGAATGGATCGCATTGCGCGTGGAGACGGAGACTACCGCTTCGACAAGATTCACCACGAGGAATTGGCGGACATCGCCCGACGGTTCGAAAACATGGCCGACACGGTTCGCCAACGCGAGCAATCCCTGAAAAAGGAGGTCGCCGAGCGAAAACGGGCGGAAGAGAAAATCAGACAGAGCGATATCCGCACCCGGGCCATCCTCAATGCCATTCCCGACATTCTGTTTCAGTTCGATCGTAATGGCCGCTTTGTGGATATGAGGGGAAACCCGGAGCGTCTGGGAGTATCTCCGGATCGCTGCATCGGGTGGAAAATCGAACAGGTCATGCCGGAAAAATTAGCTCGCCTTTTCCGAAGGCAGCTTTCCCGATCATTCGAGACCGATAAAGTGGTTGTGTTCGAGTACGATCTGCCTTTCGGGGAGGACGAGAGATATTATGAGGCCCGATTGTTGGCGGTGTCGGACGAATTGGCGCTGGGAATGGTGCGGAATATCACCGAACAGGTGACTGCGGCGGAATCGAAGCAGCGGTTGCTGGAGCAGTTGCAGCGGGCTCAAAAAATGGAAGCCATCGGCATGCTGGCCGGCGGTGTGGCCCACGACCTCAACAATGTACTGTCCGGTGTGGTCAGCTATCCGGAGCTGCTCCTCATGGATTTGCCGGAAGACAGCCCCTTGCGGCAACCCCTCCGTACCATCCAGACGTCCGGCGAGCGCGCCGCCCACATCGTTCAGGATCTGTTGACCCTGGCCCGAAGGGGGGTATCGGTCTCCGAAATCGTCAATCTCAACCAGATTGTCCGGGACTATTTGAGCAGCCCCGAATGCAGAAAATTGCAGACCTACCACCCCGGTATCCAATTGATACCGGAACTTGCCGACGACCTTTTGAATATCTCGGGTTCTCCGATCCACCTGACCAAGACCGTAATGAATTTGGTTTCGAATGCTGCGGAAGCCATGACCGACGGCGGTGTGGTCCACATCAGGACCCGCAACCGCACCATCGACACCCCCATCGACGGATATGACGACATCGAGAAAGGCGATTATGTGGTGCTGACGGTCAAGGACAACGGCATCGGTATTTCGGAAGAAGACATCGATCGGATTTTCGAGCCGTTCTACACCAAAAAGGTGATGGGCCGCTCCGGCACCGGCCTGGGCATGGCGGTGGTTTGGGGCACCGTCAAGGATCACCACGGACATATCGATATTTCCAGCAGTCCGGACCAGGGCACCACGGTTGCCATTCATCTGCCGGCAACCCGGGAACAACGGATGCAAACCGGCGGAGAAGAAACCATCGAGACCATGAAAGGCGATGGAGAGCGCATCCTCGTGGTGGACGACGTGGCGGAGCAGCGGGAACTCGCCACACAAATGCTTACCCGACTGGGTTATTCCGCCACCAGCGTTGCCGATGGGGAAGCGGCCGTCGTCTATCTCCGCGACAGGCAGGTAGATCTGGTGGTGCTGGACATGATCATGGATCCCGGCATCGACGGGCTGGAAACCTATCGGCGGATTCTCCGGATTCATCCCGGCCAGCGGGCCCTGATCACCAGCGGATATTCGGAATCGGACCGGGTCCAGGAAGCACGCAGGATCGGGGCCGGCGCCTACGTGAAAAAGCCCTATCGAATCGAGACCCTGGCCCGGGCGGTGCGGGCCGTTCTGAAAGGATAGGCCCCGAAAGGTAAAATCGTTTTAGCCGGTGGTCAGATTCGGTCGCATGCGGACACTAACGGACCGGTTCGACGGCCACCCAGTCATTGTTGGAATGCTGGTTGGGATCAAATCCCGCATCGTTGGAAAGCATGTATTCGCCCAGAGAGTTGGCCCAGACGTGGTCATACCCGCCGGGCAATTCCACCGAATGGCCGCTTGTCGGGTCGTTATAATTCTCCGTTCCGCGGATGTATTCACTGAATTCACGGCTGGCGCGGTCTTCGGCCTGTTGGCGGGTCCTCCATGACTGCGTCAGGGCCGCGTCGAAGGCGTCGTTGCTGCGGCTGATGGCGCGGCTCAGGGCGCCGGCGTTGGCGATGCCCTGCTGCTGGGCGGCGATCCACTGCTGCTGGACTTGATTGAACCGTGCGAACCAGCTGCGGTCGACGCGGAATGAATTCACGAAAGCGTTGGCCAGGGGCTTGAGGGCATCCAGCTGGCCCTTTCTGGCGCGCACGGAAAGATTGCGATCCGCCTGCCAAAAGATGTTCTGTGGCCCCATGTTGGGCTGTACAACCAATACCACACAGTAAAAATCCTCTTCCCAGGCCACCCCGTTTTCCGTGTAGGCAAAACGGGCGCAGGTACCGAATCCGCGGCAGATTCCACCGGGCTGCTGGTTGGCGGCCGCAATACTGTTGCCCCATTCCGGCAGGTCTTCCTGCCCGACCAGTCTTACATTGCGTGCCCCCGGCCGCTGTTGGGGCAGGACAATCTGCTGAACAAAGGCAGCCGGGCTGTTGGGAATGGGCATGACGATCATTCCCAGATAGAGCTGGCCCTGCTGCCACTGGTACTCGATTTGTCCGCTGATGAACAGGTTCGACGGATGAACGAAAACGCCCGCTGTGCTATCGGGTGCGGTAATGGCCACATTGGCCGTGACCAGATTGGCCAGGGCGGTATTCCAGGTCAGGCCGCCCGCCGGCCGCCAGTCGGACGGGGCCATGACCCGCAAGGCCGGGATGCCGCCCATCTTCGGGTCGGTGATGACAAAGGATTTCATGCGCAGCGGCGGGGCTGCGGCCGATTCTGTCGGAATCGACCCCATCAGGACAAAGATCAGCAACAGTCCGAAAAAGCAACTCAAGGCCGTACCTTTCAATTTGCACCTCCTGACCCGAAAAGGTCGCTCATGGCAAAAGGCGGTCGCGGATCTTCCGCCGTTGCGTGTTGATGAACCGCTATCGATACGAGCGGGATTGGCTACAATCAAAATTATCGTCCGTTGCTATCGAATAGCTTAGGATTTTTTTGAGAAAAAGGTGAGGATTTATGGCGGTGGCGACTTGAATTACACCCGACCCGCAGGTATACTGCCCCTATTTGGTCAGAATCGAGAGTCTCAATTATAATAGGGTGTTGGATGACAAAGGGGCTGGGGGCGTGACAGCTGTGCCGACCTTCAACAGTGTGGTCTTTGCCGGCGGCGGCTGCCGTTGCGTGTGGCAGGCCGGGTTCTGGGCCGTGGCCGCAGAACCGCTGGGCTTGGATCGGGCGGTGATCGGCAGCGTCAGCGCCGGGGCGGCCATGGCCTGCCTGGTGCGAAGCGGCCGCATTGACAAGGGGTTGGCCCTGTTCAAACGCCGCTTTGCCGGCAACTCCAGAAACATCTACCTGACCCGCTGGGGAACCGGCCGGCCGGTTTTTCCCCAGGTTGCGATCTACCGGGAAGGCGTTCTTTCGGTCATGGACGACAGCGCCATGGACCGCATGCGGCGAGGCCCCGACATTCGCGTGCTGATGGCCAGGCCCCCCGCCTGGTTATCTCCACAGGTGGCCCCCGCATTGGGCATCGGCACCTACCTGACGGAAAAGCATTTGAAAAAGCCGATGCACCCCACCTGGGCGACCAAAGTGGGCTTTCGCCCGTTGGTGGCTTCGGTCCGGGAGTGTCGAAGCCCGGGCCAACTGGCCGATCTGATCCTGCAATCCTCGTGCACCCCGCCCTTCGTACCGCTTCAATATCGCGGCCGGCAGCCCGTGCTCGACGGAGGTCTGATCGACAACTGTCCTGTGGCGACGGTGGCCGATGTCTCCGGGCCGATGCTGGTGCTGTTGTCGAGACGCTATCCCTCGGACCGAATTCCCCATGGCGGCAAACGACTCTACCTCCAGCCGTCCAAAGAGCCGCTCATCGGCCGCTGGGATTACACCAATCCCGGCGGGTTGCAGGCAACCTTCGACCTGGGGCGCCGGGATGCAGAAACGTTCCTTTCACGGTTGAGAAGATAGTGCCCGATTTATAAGAATTTGACCCAATCCCCGGCCAGTGGTACCCTATTTACTATCATCCAAGTCCGGTTCTTCACGCCTAATTTCGAATTTTGATTCTCGCGTTCACGTCTGGATGAAATCGGTCGATGCCCTACCGGGATAGCCGCATGTTGCCGTTTTTCCGGTGGCAGATTGGCAAACTTCTCGTCAGGGAGGCGTTTATGGCAAGACGCGGTTTTTATCGGAGAATAAAAAATATCGGTTTCGTCTCTACCCGCCTGGCGGGTACCGATGGTGTTTCCCTGGAGACAGCCAAATGGGCCAACGTTTTCCAGTCGGAGGGGTTCAACTGCTTTTTTATGGCAGGAGAACTCGACAGCCCCGAAAACATCTCCATGCTTGTCCCCGAAGCGCATTTTACCCATCCCCGCATCCGGGCCATCAACAGCCATGTTTATGACAACCAAAAGCGCGACCGGAAAATTACCGCAGAGATCCATCGGCTGCGCCTACTTCTCAAGGATCGGCTGTACGCGTTTGCCGAGAAATTCGATATCCAACTCCTCGTCCCTCAGAACGCCTTGACGATTCCCATCAATATCCCATTGGGGCTGGCCTTGACCGAATTTATTGCCGAAACCGGGATGGCGACCATCGCTCACCACCACGATTTTTACTGGGAGCGCGACCGATTTATGAGCAATGCCGTCGGGGATTATCTGAA
The DNA here is from genome assembly GCF_009688965.1 of Desulfosarcina widdelii. Classification (GTDB taxonomy): domain Bacteria; phylum Desulfobacterota; class Desulfobacteria; order Desulfobacterales; family Desulfosarcinaceae; genus Desulfosarcina; species Desulfosarcina widdelii. Next base: position 4,749,497 of record NZ_AP021875.1, read on the forward strand.
AATGGCTTTCCCGCCGGACCTGGAATCCATCAAACATGTGGTGATCAACAGCTTTGCAGCCCAGCAGCTCAGCCTGCGTACAGGTATCTCCGCGGCGTGCATCCCCAATGTCATGGATTTCGAGCATCCTCCTGAACCGCCGGATGCATACACCGTCGATGTCCGCAAAGATCTGGGGATCGCGGATGACGAATTTTTTATCCTTCAGCCCACCCGCGTGGTGGCCCGAAAGGGGATCGAGCATGCCATCGAGCTGGTGCACCGATTGGGCTTGAAGTCCAAGCTGGTGATTTCTCATGCCTCGGGCGACGAGGGCTACGATTATGAAAACCGGCTGCGCGATTATTCCAAGCTGATGGGGGTGAACACGGTGTTTGTGGCCAACATCATTAACGAGCAGCGCGGCAAAACGTCAGATGGCAGAAAAATCTATACCCTCGAGGACATCTATCCACACGCCGACCTGGTGACTTATCCGTCTACCTTCGAGGGGTTCGGCAATGCCTTTCTCGAAGCCGTGTACTTCAAACGGCCTATCGTGGTGAACAAGTACTCCATCTACGCCAAGGACATCGAACCCAAGGGCTTCAATGTGGTTGAGATCGACGGTTACGTGACCGATCAAGCGGTGAAAAAGGCCCGGCAGTTGCTCACCGATCCGGAACTTTGCCGCCAGACCGTGGAGCACAACTATGCCGTCGGCCGGCGGTTTTTTTCCTACCGGGTGCTTTCCAAGCGTTTGCGGGGCTTCATCCAGATGAGCCTGGGCGGCATCGGCAGGGAGTAAGACTGCTCCGAGACCATTGTTCTGGCTGAGACGGGCCGGCGGATTTTATATGGGCTTGCCGTCTGCATATTCAAATATCGTGCGGCTCTTTTCCCAAAACTTTCGGCTGCCGGCCCACCCTTTGAAAACCAGACCGCGTCTTTGGACACGACATGGCTGGGATGTTCCAACGGCGTCAGGAAATCAACGCTTTGCTGGCAGACAGTGACGGTTGATCGGCAGCGGTTCGATGGCTTCATTATAATCATATGATATCATAAATATTTTCAGTAACTTCCGGTTAAGTTATTGCACTAACGTTTTCTAATTTTGGCTCTTTTTCATATCGCTGATCACCGGCATCCACAGGCCAGCATCGCAGTTCATTTTCGATCTGAGTACGCAACTGCCTCACCCGCCGGATGGATACCTTTTCCTTAAAATGGTTGTGACAGTATATGGCCAACAACAGATAAGTGATCAGGCCTGAAAGGATCTGGACCATGAGGCCATAGGAACTGCGGGCAATCAGATGGTAGACCTTCAGGTGTCTTTTCCACCAGGCAAAAAAGTTCTCAATGTTCCAGCGCAATTTATACGCCTGTGCGATCTGCTCCGACGATAAATCGTAGCGATTGGTGGCAATCCAGTATTTGACACGGTCGACTTCGTAACCCACCAACCGTAAGGGGCGTTGGCTCTGGTTTATACCCGCGGTACCCAAAAGTACCATGCCATCGAAGAAAACAATGCTGTCAGCAGGTATCGCGTGCTGAGAGACGATCTTTTTCTTGGTGCTGGCCTTGATTCGGCAAATAAACAACTGATCGTTTTCTTGCCATTGATCGAACAGTTCGTGGCATTGATATCCACGGTCCAGAACCCCGGTTTGCCCTTTCGAAAGTATCTTAGAGACAAAAGGCCTTTCCGCACCGTTGCCGTCGGTGAGATAAACTTTCCTGGGAATGGATCGATTCAGGTCAAAGCCGACATGAACTTTTGCCTTTTTGGATGCTTTTCGATAATCGGCCCAAAGCATGGATAAGGTGCCATCAATCAAGGAACCGTCAATCCCAACCAATTGGCCAAGCTCCTTATTGGCCTCCGGTAACAAATGGGATGCTTGCTGTTGGAGATTTTCGAATACATGTAAGAACTGATCAAGCCCACGCGTGTTTGTGGCCTCGGAGAAACTGCTCTTTTCAATGCCATCTTCAGGAGCAATATGTTCTCTGGCAAAGTTGTCTTCTTTGAGAGTTTGCAAAAGGTGTTGTGCCGATGTGTGTTCTTCAAGATGGAAAAAGACCAATGCCCGCAGCTGCTCCTCGAAAGACATTTTCAAGGGGCGATTCCCTCTGGATTGAAGTTCAGGCATCGTATTCATGGCATTAAGAGCAGGTTTCAATAAGTCGAAAAAAGAAATGGAGCTTGGCTTTTTGCATGGGTGAAATGTGCGCGGCATGTATAACCTCCTGTAATAATGAGTTATACAAAATCGCGCCGCTTATTGACCGCTTGTTGTCAAGCATAAAATTGCGTCATTACAAAATAATCTCAAATGCTTATATGCAAAAGCCTATCCGGAAATTACTGAAATATTTTATATCAATGGGCCTGGTATGAATGTTGAATGGTTGTTGATCGTGCCTATCCGAATGGAGGGCCGCAATATGGAAAACGCCACAATTGCGAGATCAAGATGATTTCAAAAACCCAAATGACCATCGACATGTACCTGAAAAATGCGGGCTTCAAGACCGAAGCTACGGCGACCCGGAAAAACTTCATTCCCCTGAAAAACGTTTCCGGCAGTCAGTTTCAGGATGTGCTTGACAGCGTTTCCGCGAACGAGGAGCAGACCGCCGAAGACCCTGTTCGGGGAGCGACCCTGGCTGACTACCGCAAGCAACGGCATTCCGATCCGGCGGCTGCCTTTTTCAGCCAATCCACACGCTTTGGCGGCCTGCAACGGGGTTCTGATCCAGGGCTTTATGGCGGTCCTTCATACGCGGCCTTGCACAGCCCGTCTTCCAGTCCGGAATCCATCGATGCGTTGGCAACGGATGTCGGTACGAAGTCGGATACCGGATCGGATCGCGATGGATCGATACAGGACAGCATCCGACAGGCGGCGGCAACATACAACCTGCCAGAGAAGTTGATCGAAAGCGTCATCCGGGCCGAGTCCGGCTTCCAGCCCGACGCCGTATCGCCGGCGGGAGCCCAGGGCCTGATGCAGCTGATGCCGGCCACGGCCAATGAACTGGGAGTGGCGGACCCCTTTGACATCGGCCAGAACATCGACGGCGGCGCCAAGTATCTTCGCCAGATGCTGGATCGGTTTGATGGAGATCTTAAGGTGGCCCTGGCTGCGTACAACGCCGGCCCCGGGACGGTGGCGCGCTACAACGGCGACGTTCCCTACCGGGAAACCCGAGACTATGTCAAACGGGTTCTGGCCGGAATGGCTTAATTAGAGGGTTCCCTCTCGCTCCATTTGGGATGATACGGCTTTTTCCTTCTTCAAGGAGGCCTATATGACATCCACCGAACGCATCCAAGACCTGTTAAACCGAATCTACGGCCCGGAAAAAGGCCGTCAGGTCCATGACCGCCTGATGCCCCTGATCGAAGGATTCGACAAAAAGCCGGGTCGAAACGCCTCCCGGTTTGTCCAGGGCGAAATGGTGCTGATTACTTATGGTGACACATTGCGTCACCCAGGAGAAAAACCGCTGGCCACTTTTCACCGTTTTGCCCGGCGGTTTCTGAAAGATGCGGTTTCCAGCGTTCATTTCCTGCCGTTTTTCCCCTATTCATCGGACGACGGTTTTTCGGTGAAAGATTTCTTTCGGATCGACGAAACGTTGGGAGACTGGAACGACGTGGCGCGCATCGGTGAGGATTTCAAGCTGATGTTCGATTTTGTCATCAATCACTTCAGCGCCGAAAGCCAGTGGTTCCAGAACTATCTCGAGGACAGGCCCGGGTTCGAGCATTTTGCCATAGAAGTCGATCCAGCAGAGGATCTTTCCGCGGTTACCCGCCCGCGATCTTTGCCTCTGCTGACCCCTTTTACCAAGAGAGACGGACGCCGGGTGCACCTGTGGACCACCTTCAGCGCCGACCAGATCGATTTCAATTACGCCAGCCTTGACGTTCTTGAGAAAATGGTCCAGGCACTGCTTTTCTATGTGGAAAAGGGAGCGACCATTTTGCGGCTGGACGCCATCGCCTATCTGTGGAAAACTGTCGGCACCACCTGCATCCATCTGCCCCAGACCCATGACATGGTGCGCCTGTTTCGCCAGATTCTCGATATAGCGGCGCCGGAGGTCATGCTCATCACCGAGACCAACGTGCCGCACGAGGAGAACATCAGCTACTTCGGCAGCGGCCGGGACGAAGCCCAGATGGTTTACAACTTCACCCTGCCGCCGCTGCTTTTATACACCTTCGTAAAACAAGATGCTACAATTCTCACCCGCTGGGCGCGGGGGCTGAATCTGCCATCGCCGGAGACTGTCTTTTTCAATTTCACGGCCTCCCACGACGGCATCGGTGTGCGGCCACTGGAAGGGATTCTGCCGGCTGAAGAGATCGATCTTCTCGTCAAGGCAGTCACGGCCAATGGCGGCCAGGTATCCTGCAAAGACAATCCTGACGGCAGCCAGAGCCCGTACGAACTCAACATCACATACATGGACGCTATTTTGGCAGACGAGCGTTCGGACAAGACCGACAAGTTCCTGGCCTCACAGGCCCTCCAGTACAGCCTGCCGGGGGTGCCGGCCACCTATATTCACAGTCTGCTGGGATCGCGCAACTGGCACACGGGCGTTCGCAAGACCGGCCGGGCGCGGAGCATCAACCGGGAGAAGCTGAACCTGGAGCGGGTCCTTGAGGAGTTGGACGACCCGGCTTCCTTCCGTTCACGGGTCTTTTTCCCTTATCTGCAAATGATCGGTACATGGAGGCGGCAGCCGGCCTTTCACCCCCAGGCCGCGTTCGAGGTCCTGGACGCCGGTGCCGGTTTGTTCGCTATCCGACGCACCGGTGGCGGCCAGACCATTCATGCCGTGACCAATGTGTCTGCCAGGCCGGTTACTCTGGACATCGAGCGCCTGCGCATCACCCGATCCGGCCGCGATCTGGTATCCGGCAACCGGATCGACAGCGCCACATTGGTTCTGGCCCCCTATCGGTTTGCCTGGCTGGAGGCCCCATAAGACGCCGATATCATCCTCCTTGACAGCCGAACCTGTTTTGACTATCGGTTCCTTGATTCTTGAAAAACAGTAATACACCTCGTTCCCATGTTGCGCCGGGGGGCGCCAATAGCATTGGTTCCCACGAAGGAGTATGGGAACCAGATAGAACTTCAATGGTGAGAACCTATGGGCGAGATTAAAAGCACGTTGGATCTGGTCATGGAGCGGACCCGCCACCTTTCGCTTTCCGATGAAGAGAAAACCCATCAACGTAAAGAGGACTTCCGGAAACGGTTGCAGGGCCTGTTGCAGCGGTATGCCGACGGTGCGCTGACCGTGGAAGACCTGCGGGAAAAAATTAAAGCCCTTCAAGCGGAACTGAAGGTTGACGATCCGATGGTTGCGGTAACGGCCGTGGCGGGACGCATGGAACCCGACCGGGACAATCGTATCTGGCTGGACCTGCTGGCGGTTTTTGCGCCGGCTGTTTGCGGGTCCCTGGAAGCAGCGCTTAAAGTTTACCGCCGACAGCGGGACGACAGTTTGTGGGAAGGGGTCGAACGCCTGAGGCGTCGGTTGGCGCAAGACCACGGTATTTCAGGCACGGCCGTGGCTCCCAATCCGCACAAAGACCCCGAATGTCAGGCGCAACTGGTCCGTTTACGGCAGCAGGCGAAAAGCCGGTTGGCGGCTATCGTAGACGAGGGCAGCCAACCGCCCCAGCACAACGAATAACCTTCCAACGAGAGTCATCAGACGTAGCCGAACCACATCTGCTCGACCTGTTTGAAGTTGGTTTTTACCGCTTCTGTGCCGGACACCACCTCCCCGTGGCCGGAGAGCAGCCAGTGGCTGTCCAGGGCGCCCATGCGGCGGATGCTCTCTTTTAGCTGCCGGCCGTTGCCGCCGGGCAGGTCGGTGCGGCCCAACCCACCCTTGAAGATCAGGTCTCCGGTAAAAAGGGCCTTTTCCGTCGACCAGTAAAGGGTGATTCCGCCGGGCGAGTGTCCGGGGGTGTGGAAGACCTCCAGTGAGATGTCGCCAACGGTCAACTCTCCCTCTTCCAGGAAAAAATCGGGCCGGAACATTTCCAGTTCGATCTCCATGGAGGCCTTGAGCATCGGCGCCATTTTCTCGACCAGGGCCCACTCAGCGGCATGCAGAGCAAACCGGGCCGGGGCATCGTTGAAGAATTGCACCGCCTCAATGTGGTCCGGGTGGGCATGGGTGCAGATCACCAGGTCGATATCGTCGATGGCCAGGTCGATGCGATCCAGTTCATCGCGGACATGCCCGAAATGGGCCGCGTGGCCCGGATCGATCAGGATGGTTTTTTCCGGAGAGCAGATCAGGTACGTATTGCAGTTGTTGGCGGTCGGCGAGCTCCACAAAAAGGCGTGCAGGTTGGGTTTCAGTTTCATTTGATGTACTCCTTGATGGTTGATCCGTCGGTCAATCTGTGTTTAACTGCCTGTATTTGCCATCATCTGCTGCAACGAAAAGGAATTGTGATGCCTTTTTCGAGAATATTGGTTTTTTTGTTGTGCATTCTGTTCCTGGGATGTGCGGTGCTGTCGGAAAAATACAAAATGGAAGAGTACGGCCGCACCATCGATTCCTATGAAACCGCCATGCGGGTGTCGGATTTCAACGTTGCGTGCCAGTATATAGCTCCCGATGTGTTGAGGCATGAAGATTGCATGCAGCGATACGAAAATGTGAAGATTGCCAGCTACAGTGTGCGTTCCGCAAAGGTTGCCGATGACAAACAAAAGGTGGACCTGAAAGTTGAAGTCTCCTATTTTCTTCTTGATCGCTATGTGGTGAAAAAGATTATGCTCGAACAATCATGGCAGTATGAAGAGGCGTCGAAACGCTGGCTTCTCAAGACTGCGCCACCCAATTTCAATTAATGACGACTGTGTAATAAAGCCGAAATCTGCGTTACGACTCCGAAACGTCCGCGATCTCGGCATGTGCCACCGCAATCAACTCCTCCGAAGACACTTTCACCAGGGCGTCAATATCACCCCCGCCACCGTACATCTCTTCCCGCTGGGCCGCAGTCCGATCCACTATCGTTCGCAATGGCTTGCGGTGGCCGAAGGGCGGCATGCTTCCCACTACATAGCCGGTGATCTTCAGAGCCTGCTCTGCCGTGGCGAATTTTACCCGTCTGCGATTCATGCTCAGGTAGTCCGCAAGTTTCTTGCGGTCCACCCGTGCCGTACCGCTGTTTACAACCAGGAAGGGCTGGTTTTCGGCCAAAAAGACCAGTGACTTGATGATCGACAAGGGCTCCACCCCCAGGGCCCCGGCGGCATCGGTGACCGTGGCGGTGGGCATCGCCATGGGCAGGATGGTGGCATTCAGGCGATGGGTATCGATGAAGGACTGCAGATTTTCACGCCCCAATGGTGTCGTCATGGTGTTTTCAAAGCCCTCGGACGCTTGTGGTGTCATCGAAAGGCCAGGTTCGTTTCAGGTTCTTGAGCATGCTGCGCACAACGGGCCCGTGCCTGGCCAGAAAGATCGTCAACTCCTCGAGGGCGTATTCGTCGATCTCGATTCCGCTGGATTCGATCAGATCCGCCAGGTCCGCAGCTGCATCGAGCACGCGGTCCCATGCGTCGGCTTCCTGTTTGGAAATGGCGGCCATGGGGCCTTTATTTGCCTTTGGGGCCGGTTTTGGCTGCCGGAGCCTTCTTTTTTACGGCCACTTCCTGGGTTTCGCCGTTTTTCGCCTGGGGTTTTTTGGCCGGAGCCTCCATGGGCTTGAGCCCTTTCAGGATGCGGACGACTTCCGGCCCGTTTTTGGCGAGAAAGACCGAAATGGCATCGACGGTGCTGTCCTCCAGCTCGATATCCAGATCTCTATCCTTGATGAATGCAGCCAGGTTCTCGGCTGCATCGAGCATCTTGTCATAGGCCTCGGCCTCTTTCTTGACCAGAAACTCCTTGTCCAGTTCCACGCCATTTCGAACCACGACATACTTGGTTATAACAGCCATGATCGATACTCCTTCGAGGGCTATTGTGCTCATCCAGAAATGCCCAATTTGCCCGATATCTTTAATTTTACCCTCGGAATATCAACTATATGCCTGTGGTAAAACCCGAGCTAAAATTGGTCGTGCGCCTCGATCTCGACCAAATTGGCCTATTTCTGGATGAACACATTTATTGACGTTTTATAAAATTGAAATCGGGGGCGGTGGGCCACACAGGCAAAGGCAGGCAACACCATTCCGGGGCGTCGGGCTTTTACGTAAGCGTCAAGGGGAAAAGTGGCCATCATTTCCGACGCTGCAGGTACTTGCGCTGCAAGTCGTAAATAACCTGGATCAGCCGCTGCTGCTCTTCTTTTCCCATATCCTTGAATTCAAAGGCGTAACGGTAAAAGCCGCGATCCTTGTCATGCTCGATCCGTTTGACTTCCGCGTGTTTGACATAAACCGTTTCATCGGGCTCGTTTTCGTCACCGGGAAAGATGATGCGGATATCGTAAACCTGCTGATCCATTTTCAGCACGGATCCTCGCATGAACTTGAAATTGTGCTTGACCAGAACCCCGTAAGCGCCACCCTGGCTGACATTGATCAGGTCAATCACGCCCTTGATTTTTTTAAGGGTGAAATGCATGCGTGTTCCGGTCAGGGCATCGACCCGGAAGTTGCGACGCCGCTGCAGGCGCTCTACGTGCTCGGGAAAAGGAATTTTCAGGCCCTGTTCGACAAGTTCCCCGCCCCGGGTGCTGAAGATGTATTCCAGTTGGTCCGGCCCGTTGAAATTGAAGCGCAGGTGCCAAAGGTCCTGGTCGGCGGCGGCCTCCTTGAAATCCTCCGGGGGATCGACGAGCAGGTAGTCGTCTTTGCCGTCTCTGGAAATACCGGTGATGCAGGTGAGACGGTCGAAGCCGGCGCCCACGACATTCATTGAAATGATAATTTTTTTTTCAATCAGCTCGTTGAACAAATCGGCGAGCTTTTCCCCCTGGACTTTACCTGCATCCCCCATAGTTAAAGACCTTTATCCCGACGCCAATTTCGTACGATCTATGGTTTCCTTTTTCCTTAATTAAAATTGCCCGTGATTTCATTTTCGGTCAATCTCGCAGGTTCTTTACCACAGAGCCAAGCGAACGATGCAATAATTTTTTTATGTCCAATGGATATCGTTACTATTGATCATCGTTCCGGCTGTCTAGTTGCTTCAATCTTTCGGCCTGCCTGGTTTCTATTTCACCCAGTTCATCCTTCATATTTTGATAACGATCCAAGTCCTTTTTTCCGGCCAGCTCTTCTACGGTATTGTCCACTTTTTCGCGGTTTTCGGTACCCTCGCATCCGAAGACCGCCAGCAATATACCAAGAAAACATGTACAAAGCAGCTTTCCGGAAATACTGCGAATATACATCGGTTCCCCTTTCAGTTGGTATTTCAATCTTTTTTCAAGGCTGCTTTCAAGGCCGCCAGGGCTTCGTCGGGCATGCCGAAGCTGTGCTCGGGCGCCGGGAAGCTGCCCGCCCGGACTTCCTGGCCATAGGCCTTGATGGCATCGATAATCGTGGGGCGGACCTTCGTGTACTGCTTGACGAATTTGGGCACGAAGCGGTCGAACAGGCCCACCATATCGTGGGTGACCAGCACCTGGCCATCCACACCCACCCCGGCACCGATGCCGATCACCGGCACGGCAACCGATTCGGCCAGCAGGGCGCCCAGCGGCGCCGGGACAGCCTCGGCCACGATGGAAAAGGCACCGGCGGTTTCCAGGGCGCTGGCGTCTTCGACGATTTTACGGGCCGCTGCCGCGTCCTTGCCCTGCATTTTGAAGCCCCCTAACGCGCTGGCCGTCTGGGGCGTCAGCCCCACATGCCCCTGGACGGGGATGCCGGCCTTGACAATGGCCTCCACCACCGGCGCGAAATCCACGCCGCCCTCCAGCTTGACGGCATCGCAGCCACCTTCCTTCATCAGCCTTCCGGCATTGATGACGGCATCACGGATGCCCGTGTTATAACTCATGAAGGGCATGTCCCCAATCACCATGGCCCGTTTGCATCCGCGCACCACCGCCTGGATGTGGTGGATCATCATTTCCATGGTCACCGGCACCGTGCTGTCCAGTCCCAACACCACCATGCCTAAAGAGTCGCCCACCAGGGCCATATCGACGCCGGCCTCGTCGGCCATGAGCCCGAAGGGGTAATCATAGGCGGTCACCATGACCAGTTTGCGGCCCTCCTTTTTGGCCTGAATGATACCGGGAACGGTTACTTTGCCTTCAGCCATGAATGCCTCCTCTCCGATTACCTGCTGTTGGATTGCAACGTCCTTTTTTGCCTTAAAGATGCGGCGATTTCAATAGTGGGCCTGAAGCGTCTCCACCAAGGCGGAGAGGGTCTGGTTGACCGGCGCCGGCACCCTGACCTTTTGGGCCTCACGGACGATGAAGCCGTTAATGGCGCCGATTTCAGTCATCCGGCGGCTGTCCACATCCTGGCCCATGGACGACCGGTTGGTCCCGGTGGCCTGGGCCACCTGAAACACCTTTTCCACCGGATCGCCCTCGATGGCGATGCCCCGGGCCTCGGCAACGGCCATGGCCTCTTCGACCGCATCCCGGGAAAGCCGACGGGTCTGTTCCAGGTCCAGCAGTTGGCCGTTCTTGATGCCCGTCAGGGCTGTAATGGCGTTGATGCCCACGTTGATGAACAGCTTGGCCCACATGACGCTTCGCACCTCGGCCACCACCCGGGTGGCGATGCCCGCCTTGTCGAATGCTTCGGCGACGGCCTCGGCACCGGCCGTTCCCTCCTCGTACCAGGGGCCGATGACCGTATCCCCGCTGCCGGCGTGGCGAATCGCTCCTGGACCCAGAAAGGTCGCGCCGTGGGACGTCGTTCCGGCGATGATCCGAATGGGGTCGAGGGCCTCGGCGAGGGCTTCGGCATTGCCCATGCCGTTTTGCAGGGTCAACACCGGCGCCGATGGTCCAGCCAGCCGGGCGACGGTCCGGGCCGCTTCCGCTGTCTGGGTGGATTTGACGAATACGATGCACAGATCCGTGGGGCCGACGCTGTTCGCATCCTGCGTCGCCCGAATCCGGATTTGGCGCCGGGTGCCCTCTTTTTCGACGACAAGGCCCTCGGCGTTGACGGCATCCACGTGATCCTGGCGGATGTCCAGCAGGGTGACCTCCTGTCCGGCTTCGGCGAGCAGGGCGCCGAACAGGCTGCCCATGGCGCCGGCACCGATTACTGCGATTTTCATCACGAACCTCCAGTCGTTCCCTGGCCGCCATTGAGCCAACAGGCAAGTTGATGGTTGCCATCCACCGTAATTAATGGCGGCCGGTTTGTCGTGCAGTGCTGCATCGCATGGGGACAGCGGGGATGGTAGGCACAACCGGCGGGCAGCGCCGCCGGGTCCGGCGGTTCGCCCTCCACCGGTATCGTGGAGAAATCGACCCGGGGATCGGGCCGGGGGATGGCCGACACCAGGGCCCGGGTATAAGGATGCCTGCAATGCCGATGAAATCCGTCGGCAGCGGCGATTTCAACAAGATGGCCGGCGTACATGACGGCGATTCGATCGCAGAAACGTTCGACCACGCCGATGTCGTGGGAGATGAAGAGATACGCCATGCCCAAACGATCCTGCAGGTCCTTCATCAGGTTGAGAATTTGGGCCTGGATGGAGACATCGAGGGCGCTGACCGGTTCGTCGGCAACGATCAGATCCGGCCGTACGGAAAGCGCCCGGGCAATACCGATTCGCTGACGCTGACCGCCGGAGAATTCGTGCGGAAAGCGGTCCAGATCGCTTTTCCCCAGGCCCACGGCCGCCAGCAGTTCAGTGGCGCGATCCCTTCGCTCCTGACCGGAGAGAACGGTGCCGGTATTCAATAGCGGTTCAGTGACGCTGGCAGCCACTGTCATGCGAGGGTCCAGGCTGGCGTAAGGATCCTGGAAGATGAACTGCATCCGTTTTCTCAGGGGCCGCAAGGACTGACGGTCCAGGCTGCCGATTTCCCGGTTGTCGAAAAAAATGGCTCCGCCGGTCGGAGCAATCAATCGCACCACCGTGCGGGCCAACGTGCTCTTGCCGCATCCCGATTCGCCTACCAGGCCTAAACTTTCTCCCCGGCCGATGGAAAAGTTGATGCCGTTGACCGCCCGCACCCAACCTCGGGGGCGGGAAAACAAACCGCCGCCCAGCGGAAAATGCTTGGTCAGATCGGTAACGGTCAACAGGGAAGAAGCGTTCATGAATTGGTCCGGCGTTTTTCTCTATGGTGATCTATCCACACTTCATGAAGAAGTGCAATTGAGAAATTGTGGAATCTTTGGATAAAATCGACGATTGGCAAAATTCAGCCAAGCCCTCAATTCCCGAATTTCTCATCACTTTGGTCGTTATACAGCCAACAGGCGACCTGCCTGCCCGCTTGAACCGATTCCAGCCGCGGCGTTTGGATGCCACAGCGGTCGAACGCGGATTCACAGCGCCCGGCAAAGGGACAGCCGCAAACGGGTTCCGTGGCGGCCGGAACCGTGCCGGGAATTTCGTGCAGCCGGCCGGGTGCGGCCCCCAGCCGAGGCACGCATTGAAGCAGCCCGCGGGTGTACGGGTGCAGCGGCTCGTCAAAAAGGGGCCCGACGCCGGCGGTCTCCACTACGCGGCCGGCGTACATCACCGCCACGGTCCCGGCCGTCTGGGCCACCACGCCCAGGTCGTGAGTGATGAACATCATGGCCGAACCCGTTTCGGATTTCAGCTCCGCCATCAATGCCAGTATCTGACGCTGCAGGGTGACGTCCAGCGCCGTAGTGGGCTCGTCGGCAATCAGCAGGCGCGGGCGGCAGATCATGGCCATGGCGATCATCACCCGCTGGCGCATACCGCCGGAAAGCTGGTGGGGGTAGCTGTTCATGCGCTGCCGGGCCGAGGGGATGCGCACCCGGTCGAGCCATCGAACCGCCTTTTTGCGGGCCGTCTCTTTTGAAATGCCCAGATGGGTCGTCAGCGGTTCCACCATCTGACGGCCGATGGTCAACACGGGATTCAGGGCGGTCATGGGTTCCTGGAAAATCATGCCGATTTTGCGGCCCCGGATGCGGCGAAGGGTTTCCGACGGCGCCTGGAGCAGATCCTGCCCTTCGAACAGAACCCTGCCGTCCACCACACGGCCCGGCGGCGACGGCACGAGACCCACCACGGCCAGGGCGGTTACGCTTTTGCCGCAACCCGATTCGCCCACCAGTCCCAAGGTTTCGCCGGGAGCAATGGAAAGGTCGACCGAAGAAACGGCCCGGCCAATGCCCTCGGGCGTTTTGAAGTGGACCGACAGATCCCGGATGTCCAGCAGCGGATCACTCAACCATCCATCTCCGGATCGAGGTAATGCAGTGCCGTCAGGGCATAGATGCGGGCTGTATTCACCAGTTGGTCCAAGTCCACCCATTCGTCTACCTGGTGGGGCACCTGGCGGTCGCCCGCGCCCATTGTGACGATGGGGATATTTTTGCAGGACCAGAGAAAGGTTCCGTCGGTGGCGCCGGGAACGCCGGCAAATTGAGGCTCCTCTTTTTCGATCCGTCGGCTGGCCCACACAGCCGAAGTGACCACCGGATCGTTTTCGTCGGTGCGGGTGCAGGGCCGGTCGGAAAGAAATTCCACGGTAACCGAGATTTCATCGGGACGCTGGATGTCCAGCCGCCGGTCGAGTTCCCGGTAGTGCCGATGGGTCTCTACGGTTGTCCGCTCGGCCAATTCCAACAAGGCGCTGCGGATGGCGTCATGCTGCTGATCGGGAGTGGTACGGACATCTACAAGAATTTCAGCCTCCCCGGGCATCACATTAAGTTGGGGCGGTCCCTGGGCCGGCGCCTGAATCACCGTGGGAGTGAAGCTGGGCCAGCCCAACAGGGGATCTTTGCCAGGGTGCTCGATGGCCTCGGATTCCAGATCGGCCAGGCCGTCGATGATCAGGGCCACGGCCGGCGCCGGGTTGAGGCCGGAAAGGGGCATGGCCCCATGGCTCATGCGGCCGTTTACGACAAAGCGGGCGCGCACGGCCCCTTTTTGGGCAATGCAGATCAGGCCGTCCTGGGGTTCGCAGATCACCGCGGCCGTTACTGTATCGGCATGGCCTTGGTCGATAAAATGCTGCACGCCGGTCATCATGCCTTCTTCGTCGCACAACACCCCACCCACGACCGCGCCGGCCAGGGGCAGGCCCGCCGCTTTGAGCGCCGCCATGGCCACCAGCATGGCGGCCAGGTTGCCTTTGGTATCGTTGGTGCCCCGGCCGAACATGCGGCCTTTTTCAATCTGGGCTCCGAAGGGGTCATATCTCCAGCGGGATCGGTCTCCGGCGGTGACCACGTCGGTATGCCCCTCAAACATGAGGGTGCGGCTGCCAGGGCCGCCCTCCCAGCGGACGATCACATTGGGCCGGCCCGGTGCCACTTCCTCCGTGGTGACGTCAAACCCACGCTGGCTGGCCCAGCAGGCGGCCAGCTCCGCCGCCGGCCGTTCGCTGGTGCCAGCCCCGGGGTCCCACACCGTGTTGCAGCGCACCAGACTGGCAGTCAGGTCGATTACCTCTCGGGGATCAATCTGGGCAAGGACTTTTTTTACAGATTTTTCCGATATCATCAGACTCCCCTTAATTGTTTAAATTATCTCAACCTGGGATCCAGGATGTCCCGCAGCCCGTCTCCCAGCAAATTGAAGCCCAGCACAGCCCAGGCAATGGCCAGACCGGGAAACAGCGCCATCCAGGGCGCCAGTTCCATGAAGGTCTGAGCCTCGTTCAGCATCCGGCCCCAGGATGGGTGCGGCGGCTGGGTGCCCAGACCCAGATAGCTCAAACCGGCTTCGGCCAGAATCGCCACGGCGAATTGCACCGTGGCCTGGACGATCAATGGAGAGAGAATGTTGGGCAGCACATGGCGGCGCACAATTGCCGCCTCTCCCTGTCCGGCAATCCGTGCTGCGGCAATGTAGTCCAGCTCTTTGACCGTCAGGGCACTGGCCCGGGCGAGCCGGGCGAACACCGGGATATAGAAGATGCCGATGGCCAGCATGGCGTTGATCACCGACGGCCCCAGTATCGCGGTGATCAGGATGGCCGACAGCACGGCCGGAAAACTGAAGAGCAGGTCCGAAACGCGCATGACGGCCTCGTCGACCAAACGGTGTCCCCAGGCGGCGGCCAGCCCCAACAAAACGCCTGCGCTCATGCCGATGGCCACGGTCATCAGCCCAACGATGATAGAGTTCACCGCTCCGGCCATGACCCGGGAAAGCATGTCCCGACCATACTGGTCCGTTCCAAGCGGATGGGCCGGGGAAGGGGCTTCCAGCCGGTGGCGGGCGTCCATGACCGTCGGTTCGTACGGTGTCCAGAACAGACTGATCGCCGCCATGCAGACGACGACGGTGCAAAGGCCCAGCCCCAGAGAGAAGTTCAGGTTGCGAAAGCAGCGCCCCATGGCCGTTATCTTTCCAGCCGGATGCGTGGATCCACACCGGCATAGGAGAGATCCACGAGAAAGTTGACGATGACCACACCAGCCGCCATGAAGACCACCACGTCCCGCACCACGGGCAGGTCCCGCTGGCCGATGGCCTGGAACACCAGCCGGCCCAGGCCCGGCAGGGTAAACACATTTTCGATGATGATGGCGCCGGCCAGAAGCTGCCCCATCTGCAGGCCGAAAATGGTCAATACCGGAATCAGGGCGTTTTTCAAGGCATGGCCGTAGACAACGGTTCGCTCCCTGAGCCCCTTGGCCCGGGCGGTGCGTACGTAATCCTCACGCAGCACTTCCAGCATGGAGGAACGGATCAAACGCGCCAGGATGGCCGCCCGGATCAAACCCAGGGCCAGGGCCGGCAGGAAAAGGGCTTTCAACGATCCCCAGAAATTCTCGCTCCACCCGGGAAAGCCACCGGCGGAGAAGATCCCCCAGTGGACGGAAAAGAGCAGCATCAGCAAAATTCCCAGCCAGAATTCGGGAATCGCAAGACCCAACTGGGTGCCGACCATTACGGCGGCATCCTGGGGCCGATTCTGATGGCGGGCGGCGAAGATGCCCAGGGGCAGGGCCAGGACCGCGGCAATGCCCATGGCCATGAAGGCCAACGGGGCGGTCACCGCCAGGCGGGATCCGATCAGGGCCGCCACCGGAACATCGTAGGTGATGGAGTGCCCGCCGCTTCCCCTGATCAGGCTGCCCAGCCACTGGCCGTACTGGACCAGAAAGGGCTGGTCCAGTCCCAACCGGGTGCGCAGGGCTGCCAGGGTTTCGGGCGAGGCGTTGATCCCCAGGATGATCTGGGCCGGGTCGCCGGGCAGGACGAACAGCACCGAGAATACGACCAGGGAAACCAGAACGAGCAGGATCAAAAGGGACGTCGTTTTTTTGACCAGATAGCCGATCATGGGTTTCCGCTTGCCGGAATCACGGCTGCCACCAGACGGCTGTACAGTCCAGGGCGATGGTGGGATAGTTCTCCCACCAGCCCATGATACCGGCCTTCATTGCCGGTAGATTGGGGGCGGAAAAGAGAAATCCGTTGACCGCGTCATCGGCTATGATCTCCTGGCAGCGGCCGAACCACTCGGCTTTCTGCGCTTCGTTGGGAGCCTGCAGGGCCTTTTTGTAGGCATCGCGAAAAACCTGCGAGTCGTACTGAAAGTAATAGTCCGGTTTGGCGTAGATGCCGATATCCCAGGCTTCCACGTGGCCGATCATGGTGAGCTGATATTCTTTGTTTTTAAAAACACGGTCGATCCACTGCCCCCACTCCACGATTTCGATGGTCAGATCGATGCCCACCTTGGCCAGCATATCAGCGATCACTTCTCCGGCCCGTTTGGAGTAAGAGTAGATGGCGGGCAGCTTGATGGTGGCCGCAAAGCCGTCCGGATAGCCGGCCTCGGCCAGAAGGGCTTTGGCCTTGTCCGGATCGTAGGGAAAGCGGTCCGTGAGATCTTTGTAGTAGGGGGTGGAGGGCGACCAGTGGGAGCCGATGGGGGTGCCGTAGCCGAACATCACCAGATCGACGACCGCCTGGCGGTCGATGGCGTGGGCCATGGCCCGGCGAACCAGCAGGTTGTCGAAGGGAGCGGCCCGGTTGTTGGTGGACATGATCACTTCGCCGGTAGTCGTCCCGGCGTAGACCTTGAAGCGCGGGTCCTTTTCCAGCAGCATGGCCGATTCGGGGGCTAGTATATAACCTATTACATCGATATCGCCGGCCTTGAGGGCGGCAACCTGGGCGGCCGGGTCGCTGATGAAGCGGAAGACGACCCGGTCCAGATAGGGCAGGAAAGGATTCCAGTAGTCATCATAGCGGGCCATTTCGACCCGGTCGCCCCGCACCCATTTGACGAATCGAAACGGCCCGGTGCCGATGGGATTGGATTTGGCTTCTTCGTAGCCTTTGGTGGGAAGCATGACCGCATCGCCCTCGGCCATATGAGCGATGAAAAGGGCATCCACGGCTTTGAGCCGCAGGATCAGGGTGTGGCTGTCCGGCATTTCGATGGCCTCGATGCCGTCGAAATACTCGGGATGGGGATTGCCGTTTTTCGGATCGGCGGCCCGCTCCAGATTCCATTTGGCCACCTGGGCGTCGAAGGCTTCCCCATTGTGAAAACGGACCCCTTTGCGCAGGTGGAAGGTGTAAACCCGGCCGTCGGCGGACACATTCCATCCATTGGCCAGGCCGGGCAGAAAATTGCCGTTGCTGTCGACCTTCACCAGGCCCTCGTAGATGTTGGCGTACACCACCCGGTCAATGGCCGCTTCCGTACCGGCCGTGGGGTCCAGTCCCGGCGGTTCGGCCGGCTGGCAAACCGTCAGAGACCCGCCCCGGACAGGCGTCTGGGCGTTGGCAGGGGGCATCCACAGGACCAATGAGGAGAGGAACAGTAGAAAAAAGAACCGGCCGGTAGTGCTCATTTTTACTCCTTTCTGCACGGATATGGGGGTAAAACGAAAAGGAGCCGTCAGCGGCGATCGAGATCGCGATAGGCGGTCATGCCGTAAGCGCTTTCGGCATCCAGAATCGCATGGATGATTGCCCGGGCCAGGCAATCGGCGGCGGCATGGCCCAGTTCGTTGATGGCCGGGGCCAGCGGTGCCGCAAAAAAACCGTCTGTTTCCGGAAGGGGCTGCCTGCCGGTGGAGAGGCAAAAAACGATGTCGCCGTCGAACATGGTATGGGCGGGACGGATAGCTCGGGCCATCCCGTCGTGGGCCATCATGGCGATTTTTTTTGCCTGGGCCTTGTTCAAGACGGCACCGGTGGCGACCACGGCCAGGGTGGTGTTCTGTCCCGGCTTACCCGGTGATGGACCGGGAAGGGCAACCGGTTGGCGCAGGCGACCGCCGAATTCTTCATCCATTTCCAGCCGGGCTTCCCAGAAGATGCCCGTAGACGGATTGATGGTGGAACCCAAACTGTTGACTGCTGCAAGGGCGGCGACGGTGACGCCGGTTTCCAGCACCACGCTGGCGGTGCCCAGACCGCCTTTGATACCGCCGGCCATGGCACCCGTTCCGGCACCCACACAGCCGGTCTGCACCAGTCCTGAATCGGCGGCCCGGCAGGCCGCCTGGCCCCACTCGCCGTCCACCGATGGTCTGAAATCCGAACCGCGTCCCAGATCGAACAGAACGGCTGCCGGTACAATGGGGGCGACGTGGTCGTCATCCAGGGCAAATCCCATCTTCCGGGGTTCGAGGTGCCGCACCACGCCGTCGGCCGCAGCAAGACCGAAAACCGATCCGCCCGACAGGCAGACGGCGTTGACTTTTTCAACCAGGTTTTCCGGGGCCAGCAGATCGGTTTCCCGGGTGCCCGGGGCGGCCCCGCGAACATCGACGCCGCCGATGGCTCCGTCGGGGCAAAGGACGACCGTGGTGCCGGAAGCGGCTTGCGTATCGGTGTAGCTCCCCACCCGGATGCCGGGAACATCGGTCAGCCCGTTGTGTTTACCGGTTGCTGGCATGGCTACTTCGGATCGAGGAAGCCGGATTCGAAAAGCTCGTCGGCCTGGGTGTCGATGACCCGGGAAAGAGAGAGGTATCGGTCCATGAGAATGTGGGCATAGGGGGTCAGGGTGGAGCCGCCTCCGCTGCTGCCACCCTGACTCTTGACCAGCAGCGGTTTGCCCAGGGCCTCTTCGGTGACTTTGATCTTGCCCCAGACCGCCCGGTAGCTCATTTTAAGCGCCTTGGCCGCAGCGTTAAGAGAGCCGCATGCTTCAACGGCTTCCAGGATTCGCATCCTGCCGAGGCCAAAAATGATGCGGCCTTTACTGTCCTCCAGCCAGACTTTGGATTTGACGTGGACCGTTCCGGTTTTTGCAGCCATTGCACCTCCTGTCAGCCGGGGAAATATTCCATGTAACGCCAGTAAGATAACAGGCACGGAAGCAGGCGGCAAGGAAAAATCCGCTTTTTAGGATACGAGCAAGAGTCGGGTCACGTCATCCAGGTAGGCAAAGTAAAAGTGATCGGCACCTTCGATGATTTCCATTTCGGCGCCCCGGTTCCAGTTTACCAGCAGGGGCCGGATCAGGTAGGGCGGTGCAAATTCGTCCTGGCTGCCGGCCACGACTTTCGTAAGGCCCGGCAGGCGGATTCCGTCCGCAAAGTCGATGAAGGCCACCGGCGGGGCCACCATGGTCATCCCGTCGACCGCCAGTCCGTTTTGCACGGCCATGGCATTGACCCAGGCACCGAAGGAATATCCGGATAGATGGATGCTCTCAACACCCTCGCTTTTAAGATAGGCAACGGCAGCGGCGACATCCTCTCGCTCCCCGATCCCGTTGTCGTGTGTTCCGGCGCTGTTTCCGGTGCCCCTGAGATTGAAGCGCAGGGTGGAAAAACCGGCCTTGCGGTAAGCGGTTTCGATGGCCTCGACCACCGGATTGAACATATCGCCGCCGTACAGCGGGTGGGGGTGGGTGATGACGGCGCCTTTTTGAGGCGTTCCGACATCCAACAGGCCCTCCAAATTACCGCATGCTGACGCAAAAGTAATTTTTTCCGCCATGGATATGACCTTCCTCAGGTTTATAAATTCTTCGTAGGCAAATTGCGGCGGCCGGCGAAGCGGCTGCCGATATTCGTGAAATAATGCAAGCAGAAGCAATGATCGTCAAGGGTTGGTAAATCTCCTGGCCAGATCGTTGTCGATCACGTAAATGCAGATGGCTTGGGCACCCTGTTCCGTGTACCGATACCGTTTCATTAAATTGGCGATCAAAAAGGACACGTCTTCCCGGATTTTTTTGTCGTAGGTTTTAAAATCCTCACCGGCATAGTCCTTGATCGCTCTTCGAAAGTTTTCGTTTTCGAGAAAAGGATCCAAAACTTTTTCCTTGAGGTTGAACTCGTAGCGGTCTTTCAAGGATCGGAAAAGTCGCGTTTCCGTCGGTGGCTTTTCGGCGACCATGATTTCCTGGGTCAGGGTGCGCGAGGTATACTCTTTCTGGGTATCTTTTCTAAGATTGAGCAACTTGATTTTTTCGACCTTTTCTCCAAGCATGCGCCGTTCGAAACTGTCCAGCATCTCCTCGGTGATGTGGAGCTGATCGCCGGTAAAGCGACAGGTTTCCGTCGAACCGGGTTCGAAATTGACGGCGAACATGTAGTTCAGAATCTCCCGGTGAATCTGTTCTTCGTTGTAGTAGTAGAGCGACTCTTTGACTTCCTGGAGAATGGTGAAATCGTACAGGGTCAAAAGCGAATCCAGCAGTCCATCCGGAATCGAGGCCTTCAACTCCTTTTGTCCGTGGAAGAACTTGCAAAGCATGGCCATATCGATCAATTCGCCCGACTTGGCGTATGTGGCGTAGAAGGTGTTGAAGATTTTGATGGAATCCCTACCGGATATGCCCTGGCGACCTTCGCTTGTCGATTCCCCGATGATGCGCCGCCGCCGCTTGGCGGTCAGGGCCTTGCGGTCTTCTTCCGACAGCCACTCCGGGATGTGGCCGGTGTAGATCTCCATCTTTAGCAGTTGAAGGTTTTTATCGCAGTACCGGCGGTATTTCTCGGGCTCCGGAATCCATTCCAGCATGGCCTCGGATCGCAGGCTCAACCGCGACGAAATGATGACCCGGGCAAAGTTGTGCAACACGCGCGGCAAAAAGCTTTCATCAATGTGTGCACCGAATACATCGCGGTAAATTTCGACTTCCGTATTCAGGTCGAGGACATAAGGGATGGTGATGTAGACGATACGGTCGGAAAAGGACTGAAAATCCTTGATGTTCTTCTTGTCTTCCGGATTCATTACGGCCAGGAACAGGGAATTGACGCTCTCTTCGATGTCCTCCACCTTGTGCAGGCCTTCGCTGATGACGTTGTGCAGTTCGATGAGCCGTTCGATGTTGTGGGATTTGATATCCATCAGGGCGTAGATGCCGTTGTTGGTTCTGGCGAAAGGGGAGTGGATGTAGCGGACCTGGTTGCTGTCCGAAAAGAGCTGGTTGATCATGCGCTGGAGAATTTCATTGGTCTGGATTACCTGTTTGATGGGCCGGTCTCCCGGAGAAAAGACGCTGATGCCCCGACCCAACCGGCGATTGAAGTGATATGGGACAGCGTAAACCATTTCGAAGACTTTTGCCGGACTTTTCAGCCGGGTGATCAGGGCGTCGTAAATGGACGTGCAAATCGTGCACGGAAGATCGTGGAAGATCCATTCGTAGGCCTTGTCGGTAAAAAGAGTGTATTTGAAGGCGTTGTTGTCGAACAATTCGTCCAGAAATCGTCTTCTCTGGGCCTTGGGGATCATCAACAGCGGATTGTCGTGGCAGGGGCATGGCACTTCCACATATGGGCTGTTGGCCTTGTGCTTGGCCATGGCCCGCACGATATCGAACTGCCGCTTTTCGGAACGGCTGGTTTGCAGCAGGCTTTCCAGAATGGAAGCCGTTTCGCTGCCATCTTCTTGGGGTAACTGACTCCGATCCAGCCGCCACACCGTTTCGTAGCGCGTTCCCGCTTCCATATTGGCATATTCTTCGAAACGTTTGAGCAGATTGTTCAAAAAGGTGCTTTTGCCGCAACCGTGGGGGCCGTCGAAGATGTAGATCTTGTTCTGCTGGGCGCCCGCCCGCAAGGCGTCCACATGGTTGACCAGCCGATTGGCAAAGAGCCGGTCGGCGAAAAAGGGGTGGTCGGCATCCTTTACGAACAGCTCGCTGCAGTCGTAGCTGACGTATTGAATGGATTCCGGATCATTGGGGTACTCATCGACCCCCTCGCCCACATATTCCTTGAACAGGTCGTGAAAGACCTGAAACACATTGCGAATGGTGGCGACAGGGTTTTCGTGAACCAGGTGGAGGAACGCCTCGAAGGAGATGGGCTCGCGATGGTTGGTTTCGTCGCTTCCCGTGTCGATGTGTCGCATGGCGTTGGATATGTTGTCCATGGCGGCCTCATAGAGCTATAGAACTGTTTTGCTGAACTTGCGGTCTTTCATGGTATAGCGAACCCGCTGCCATTTGATCTCCCGGGGTTTTTCCGCCTCGGTCTGCGGTGCAGGCATCCCGGGAATGACGGGCAGGGTCTGGGAACGCGGCGTCGGGACCACTTCCATGGTTTCCAGTTCTACCAGACCGCCCCAAAGATATTCGATCCCCAGCATGGTGTTGGAGATGTATTCGGTGAGCAAAGGCTTGCCTTCGAAGCGGTGGTTCAGATAGATGCCGTTGTCCCCGGTTTTTTCCGGGTCGATTTCGATGCACGGTGGATGGTACATGGTGTCCATGAGCATCTTTCTGTAATCGTCGGCGTTGCGGCTTTTGACATAGTATTCCCAAACCATTTTTTTCTGGTTCAGGCGCCGGCCGGCAACAAAAAGCTTGTTGGCCGTAACGAAATCCTGGTTCACGAAGCTGTTGACAAAGGTGAAGTCCGAGAAATTCTCGCGAACGTCGAAAATAAACGTCTTGCCGCGGCCGGTTTTGGCATCGAAGTTTTTGCGCTTCCCGGCGTGGACCAAATGTTGGTATTCCCAGGAAATGCGCCCCTTTTCCGCCATTTCCTCCAAAAAGTAGAACAACCGCATGCCCAGGGCGTAGGGGTTCAGCCCTACACGGGGCATGGCCGTCACCCCGGCGTTGACCCTGGCAAAATCGATCTCGTGTCCCTGGATGCGATCGTCCTGCATATACAGGGTTTCATGCCAGTAGGACGCCCATCCTTCGTTCATGATTTTGGTACGGATCTGGGGTTGAAAAAACAGCGCCGTTTTGCGGACGATCTGCATCACCATCAACATCCACCGGTTTTCTTCGCGGCGGAGTTTCTTGGAATGCTCCATGATGAATTCCAAAAGATCCCGAGGTTTGTTTTTCTTCGTTTCCTGATATTTCTTGAACAGATTGCCGAACTCGGGACGCCTGCGGTCTATTCTTGAAAAAAAGGTCTGCTCGCCCAGCAGCGGATCTTCACGAATACAGGCATTGTACTCCTCCAATGCCTTGATGTATTTGCCAGTATTGACTCGAACAATGTCCTGCAGATAGACATCGAAATAGTAATTCACCTTCTCGGAAATATCGGCATCCGGAACGGAAAAGAGTGAAGACAACAGTCCGTGATAGCCGACGAGATTGTCGATTCCGCGGGTGAATTCAATCACGTAATCCACCCAGCGTCCCTGTTCGGTGCGCAGCCGGGCAATGGTGCGTTTGTCTGAAAGCGCTTCGCCGTTGAAATCGTAGTCCCAGGTGTGCCGAAAGTAGAGGTTGTTCTGGAAAAAATCGATATGGGCCAACACGTGATAGAAGATCATCACATTGAGCCAGTCCGGATTGTTGTCGTTGTAAAAAGAGATCGCCGGGCGGGTGTTGATCACCGTTTCGTAAGGGTTGCTGGGGTAGAGTTCATACTTGCCCTTTTCTTTGAGCACCTCCACATCCTGGACCCAGTAGTCATAAAGGGTCGGAATCATCATTTTGGGGGAAAGCTCGATCAGGTCCCGGTTGGTGACGATGTATTCCAGGCTCTCCTCTTCAAAGCGCAGTCCTGCGTCATGGGCCCGCAGCTTGCAGCCCTCCATGATGGTTTTGGTGTGCTGGTCGATCAGTTCCATAGGCAATCCGCTTTAATGGGGCCTTCAGGAGATCAGCCGTTTGATCCCCTCGATCAGCCGTGGTTCGTCCGCGCTTTCATGGAGTACGTCCAGGCGAATGAGATTGGTGTGCTTTTCTAGCAATTGGGACTTTTTCAGGTAGCGCTCCACCTCCGTCCGGTTCTCGGGACCACCTCCGTGTTCGACCACGGTCACCCCGATGCGGCTGGCAACCTTCATCATTTCACGCAGGGCTGGAATGGCTTTTTTGCCTTCCGTGTCCCAGTCGTCTCCATCGGTGCCGTGAAACACGTAGATGTTGTAATCCGCCGCCAGATTTTCCTCTTTCACGATCTGGTTGACCTTCTCGTAGGCGGAAAACACCTGGGTGCCTCCGGCGACCTTGGAGTTGTAGTAAGTATAAAAATCCTCGACTTCCTTGGCCTGGGTGTCATGAAGGATAAATCGGGATTCCACCTGATTGGCGTATTGGTACAGCAGCCAACTGTAGATGAGCACGTGCTGGGTTACCACCAGTTCGGTTGCTTTTCCGGCCATGGATCCGGAATAATCCCTGAGAAAAAAGACCACCGCCTGGGATTCGAAATCCTTTTCCTTGGAAAGGATGCGGTAAATCCTGTCCCGGGGAGAAATGATGAGCTGCGATGGATCGATATCCTCCACATCCGGGAGATTTCCCAGATGAATGTTGGTCTCGATGATTTCCCGTAAGGTGGCTTTTTTGTCCAGTACCTGGCCGAAGCCACGGTTGCGGTCGGTCATGTCGTACGTGTACCGGGTCAAAGAGCGCTTTTTGCCCTTGTCTTTCAGATTGGGCAGTTCGAACTGCTCGGTGAGAATCCTGCCCAGATCGTAGGCCGAGGACTCCATTTCATGCTGGCCGCCATCGCCTTCGCCGGGTCCCCCGGCGCCGGCCTGATCGGGATCGCGGACCGGCTGTTCGCCGATCACTTCGCCTTCTTCGCCATCTCCGCTGCCGCCCTGTCCCTGGCCTTCTTCCTGGGCGGTGAAGCGGGGATCGTGGATGAATTTTTCTTCCACTGTGGTGGGCACTACCACCACCTTGCCCTTGCCCGCCCTGCCGGGTTTGATCATTTTGCCGACCCGGATTTTGCGGGGAAAGCCGTCTTTTTCCCGCTGGCGGTCTTTTTCGAGTAATTCGTCGATGGAGCGGATATGGCTGACGTAGGATCCCCGGGGTTGGGCCATGGCCTGCAGGAACATCAGGTCGTTGTATCCGTACAGATTAATCAGTTGGATCTCGCCTTTGTCGGTGCGCACCAAAGCCATGTCGCCCGGGACCGCGGGCATCTCGTGCGTGCGTTCGTCGTTGAGTTCCAGGAGAATTTTTTCCTCCTGTTCGGCGGTCAAGCCGGCTTCGCGAAGCTTGGCATAAATTTCTTTGAGTGCAGTTTTCATAAATTTACAAACTTCATTGATATTGGCTTGATTACTGTTTTACTTTTCTTTCTTTTGAGATAAACATGCCCGCCAGAAAAGTAAAAAGGTATTTCAATGGTTCATGCATTTTGTCAAAAGGCTGCCAATCCTGATTGAAACACCCACAAAACAAACAAAGAATCAGTACAAAACAAGCTGTAAAAGTTATTGTGTTTTTGACCAAATTTTTACCTCAATAAATGATACTTGTTGGGTTTTACATATGTTCGTCCACAAATGGTAGATTTCGGTTCAGGACAAGGCCGCAACGAGGTCGAAACCGAAAGCGTAGCAGCGCTACGTTGAGGATTTCGCCCGAGTGAGAACGCCGGCCTGGGCCGAAAGATGCCGTTTGTGGCGAACATTTTAGTTTTCGTCCTCCTGTGTACAAAAGTACTCGATCGTCTTCTGCGCACACGTCCTGCAATACCCCAGCTTGTTGAGCATGGTATCCACCATGCGGTCGTAGAGCTTCTGGTTTTCCTCGTTGGTGCGGTTGGCCAGGGCGCCGATGAGGCTGCCGGCGCCGGCGATGTCCGATTTCAGACGGACATCGGTGACCGCCTTGACCAGTTCCAGGTTGTCCATGAAGTCATAGTCCGGGTTCACGGAGATCTTCTGCCCGTAAATTTTGCGGATGGAAGTGCGGAAGGTCTCGGTTTGTTCGGATGTTTTCAATCCCAGGCGCTCCTCGACGCTTTTGATGTAGCGTTCGTCGATTTTCAGGGCCCGCAGCTCGCCGGTCTGGGGGTCCTTGTATTTCCACATCTTGTCCGGGCCCAGGTCCTCGGCATCGATGCCGATGATCATGTTGACATAGTTCATCACGTCCTTGCGGATGGCCAGCGGTTCATCCATGTACGCATTGAACATCTCAGTCATGATGCGTTCCCGGTAAAGACCTTTGGCCGTCTTGAGATCCTCCAGATATTTGGCCCGGTCATTGGCCTCGGTGACGTAATCCAGAACGATACGTTCCAGGGCCTTGAAGATGTCATGGGCGAACATGCATTTGCCTTCATTGGTCTCCGAGCTTTCGATGAGCAACTGGATGGCCCGACCCAGGTTGCGCTGCCCCAATCCTTTCTGGCCGAAGCGCTTGGTGATGTCCGGGTCCTGGTTGAGGGTGTCGATGACTTCCGCCAGGGTCTTGATGCTCTTTTCTCCGGCCACTTCACCGGCGGCCAGCTTCATGGTTTCAATGGGTGTGAGCTTTTCCGATCGGGCCAGGCGGGTGAGCACCACGGCCACGGAGACGGCATAGTTGAGGTTGGGGTCCTGGTGCAGGTACTCCCGGGTCAAGGTGGTGCGGGTTTCGCTGCCGATGGCATAATTGGTCAGGTCTTTCTGCAGTTTATAGTTGGTGTTGTGGGAAACATAGCAGATGCGGCAGCGGTCGACGATGGGAGCTTCCTCCTTTTCAGCCAGGAACCGATTGAATTCGGAATTGTTGCTGGTGGCGATGATCAGGGTGTCGATGGGCCACTTGTAGCCGTCGATCTCTATATTTCGGTTCTGGATGACACCCAGATAGACCTGAACCAGGTCTTTCTTGTTCTTGAAGATCTCGTCGGCGAAATGCACACCGCCGCCGGCCACCCGTGCCAGGGCGCCGCGGCGCAGATCGAAGCGATAGGGGTTGTTGGTGTCCGCAATGTGCAGCAGCCGCTGGATGGATTCCTCGCCCAGAAGATCTACTGCCGATGACGTGATTTTGTCTTTGGCCGGATACTTGCCGGTGACGGTGCCCAGGCTTTCGGTCATGGGGACCGGAATGATCTCGACAAACTCGAGCATTGCCGCCAGGTCGCCGCCGGTATAATTACGGATGTCGTTCCAGATGAAAGCGCTGCAGGCCCCCAGGGGGCGGTAGTCCACCCAGAGGTTTTCGATTTCGTTGTCGGAGAAGCCGATATCGCGGGCCAAAAAGGACCGACAGGCGTCCGGGTCGTCATCGATGTTCATCCCCAGGATCATGGGGTCCTCGTAAGACTGGGATTCGATGGTGACGATTCTTCCATACCCGCCGAGTTTGTCCAGGCCGATAAACCGAAAGGAGTACTTGCGGTTGTCTTCCTGGGATAGAAATTTTCTGTAATGGCTGCAGATATACTCCACCAGAAAGGTTTTTCCGTTGCCCGGTTCGCCTACCAGCACAAAGGCCATCTCCTTGGAGGAACCGTTTTCCGCGGCATCCTTGACGTAGGAAACGAAACTGTTGATTTCGTCATACATCCCGATGATATGTTTTTTACCGGTTCGGAACAGGCTGAAGTCGTAGGTGGTTTTGCCGTTGACGACCACCTTTTGGATCTCGCTTTCCAGAATCATGCGGGCCACACCCTGAAAGGCGTTTTCAAAACAGCGTTTTCCCTCCTTGACTTCGAGCAGGTGCCGATGGAGCGCCGAAGTGTTCTTGTTTCCCATGATATCCCCCTAATAGTTGTATAACGGGTGCAGCGGATGGCGGAACGGCTTCATGCTGAATCGAAAAGCAATGGAATCGGCAGCAATGAAAGGTGAGCTCTCGATAGTTGAGCAAACGCAACTTGAGGATTAGAACGAGAATTCCATTGCCATAATTTGAGTATAGCACCCTGCCACCAAACTGCAACCGGTAAAACTTAGGACTTGCCGACAGGCGCAGAACCCGTATTGACAGGACATAAACAAAACTGGTATGACCTCTTACCAGTTGGCCAAGTACGCCTATTCATAAAGATGATGGTATTCGATTGCCGCTGCACCCCGGCTCGCGGCGTTACTCGGCACGTAAACAGGCTTTGGCTGTTCACGCTTCTTGCGCCTTGCGATCCGGGCGCAGCAACAATCTCGGTACATCACCTCATTTATGAACAGGTGTACCAAGGAGATTTTCCATGAAACCGACATCGTCTTCACCGCCGATCCGGCCCGCTCAGCGGGCAGAGCACAAGATCGTCACCGGCATCCTGGACGGCACCTTTGCACCCGGCAGCGTTCTTCCAAGCGAACGGCAGTTGGCGGAGATCTTGTGCGTTGCCCGGCCGCCGCTGCGCGAAACTCTCCAGCGGCTGGCCGCGCAAGGCTGGCTGACCATTGCTCACGGCAAGCCCACCGTGGTCAACGACTACTGGGAAAAAGGCGGTATGGGCCTGCTCAGCACGCTGGCCAGGTATGTCGATACCTTACCGCACGGTTTCGTTGTCCACCTGTTGGAGGTCAGAAGCCGTCTGTTGCCCATTATTGCCGAGTTGGCCGTAAAACGGGCGCCGGATGCCGTCCTGGCGTTTTTGGATAAGGTCGAAAGCCTGGAAGACAACGCACCGGCTTTTGCCGTTTTCGACTGGCAGCTTCAGCTTTTCATGGCCGGCGAAACCGGCAACCCCATTTACAAACTGATGTTTAACGATTTTTCAGTAATGTTCGCCACCCTGGCCGCAGCCTACTTTTCCAGGTTCCAGGCACGCGCCGCATCACGCAGCTATTACCGGGAACTTGCGGCAGCCATACCGGTCGGTGGAAAGCGAGTAGAGGCGGTGGTGATGGCGGCTATGGAAGAAAGTGTGACCCTTTGGAAAAGAATCGGTCGGGAAGAGGGATGATCGATCTGGCCAAGAATTGGGATGTGATCGTCGTCGGCGGCGGGATCACGGGTGCCGGTATTTTCCGGGAGGCCGTGCGTGCGGGCCTGAAGACGCTGCTGCTGGAACAGCGGGATTTTGCCTGGGGGACTTCGAGTCGCTCCTCCAAGCTGGTTCATGGCGGGCTTCGCTATTTAAAAGAGGGCCGGTTTTTCCTGACCCGCGATGCGGTCCGCGAACGCGAGCGGCTGCTTGTCGAGGCCAAGGGGCTGGTGACGCCCATGGGCTTTCTGGTTCCCGTCTACAAAAATCGCGGGCCGGGCCGCTGGACCCTGGAAGCCGGACTGTCGATTTACGATTTGATTGCCAAGCGGCGACAGCACAGCTATCTGGGTGTGGACGAATTTGTTAAATTGGCACCCCATATCGACCGCAAAGAGTTGGTCGGGGGCTTTCAATTTTTCGATGCCCAGGTGGACGATGCCCGTTTGGTGCTGCGCCTGCTTTTCGAGGCGTCGGCCGACGGCGGTACGGCCATGAATTATGCCCGTGTGATCGCATTAGGGCGCGATGAAAGCGGCCATGTCAACGGCGTAACCGCCGAAGATACCCATACCCACCAAACCGTATCCCTTTCGGCCAAGGTGGTCATCAACGCCACTGGCTGTTGGGCCGAGCGGCTGCATCCCTCTCCCCAAAAGAATCTGCATCTGCGCCCCCTGCGGGGAAGCCACCTGATTTTCCCGGCCCATGTATTGCCCGTGGAACAGGCCATCAGTTATGTTCACCCGGACGACGGCCGGGCCGTTTTCATTGTTCCCTGGGAAGGGGCCGTGATCGCCGGAACCACCGATCTGGACCATGACGACAGCCTCTCTTTCGAACCGCGGATTACCGAACAGGAAGTGGCGTATCTGCTGGAGGGCCTGCAGGCCCTGTTCCCGGCCCTGGACGTGTCGGCCCGGGATTGCATCGCCACGATTGCCGGTGTCCGGCCGGTGCTCAGCGAAGGAAAACGCGATCCTTCGGAAGAGTCCCGGGAACATGTCGTCTGGGTGGACAAGGGGCTGGTGACCATTACCGGCGGAAAGCTGACCACTTTTCGTCAACTGGCGCACGATGCCCTGAAGGCCGCCAAGCCGTTTTTAGGGGCCGAGGTAACATTCGACGAAGACGCGCCGGTGTTTGCAACCATGCAGCCCCGGCCTGAATCGCCGGTTCCGGTTCCGGACGACCAATGGGCATCGCTATACGGGCGCTATGGAGATTCCGCCGCTAAAATCGTTACTCAAGCGTCGCCGGCAACTTTGGAATCGGTACCTAACACAAATACCCTGTGGGCCGAAATCGTTCATGCAGCCTCTCGGGAAAAGATTGTGCATCTATCCGATTTGCTGCTGCGGCGAGTGCGGATCGGCCTGCTGACCGACCAGGGAGGGCGTGCTCATCTGGATCGAATCCGGCACCTGTGCGCTCCGCAACTGAATTGGGACGCCGCCCGATGGCGAAAAGAAATTCGAAATTACCGTGAAGTCTGGCAATTCGCCCACGGCATGCCCGGCCGTCATGCCGTGTCCCGGGGGCGGGTGAAATCTTTTTTTTACCGGCTTGGCTCGCGTTTGCGGGAACGTATGATTTGAAACGATGACTGAAAAAGACCTTCTCCTTTCCATCGACAATGGCACCCAGAGCCTCAAGGCCCTGGTCTTCGATGCCTGCGGCAATCTGCTGGCCAAAGAACAGGTGCTGTTCACCCCCTATTTTTCGGACCGGCCCGGTTGGGCGGAGCAGGACCCCTTCGTGTTTTGGAGTGCTTTGTGCCGGGCGTGCCAAGGACTTCTTGCCGATTCGGGAATCGAAAAATCGCGGCTCGCCGGGGTTTCGGTGACCACCCAGCGGGGAACGGTGGTCAACCTGGATAAGGAAGGCCAGCCGCTCAGGCCGGCCATTTTATGGCTGGATCAACGCAAATGCCACGGTCAGCCGCCTTTGGGGGGGGCTTGGGGCCTGCTGTTCAAAGTGGCCCGCTTAACCGACACCCTGACCTATTTCCAATCCGAGGTCGAAGCATCCTGGATCGCCAGAAACCAGCCCGATGTCTGGTCCCGCACCCATAAATTCCTCCTGCTTTCAGGGTACCTCAACTATCGGCTGACCGGCCGCTATGTGGATTCCGTCGGGAGTCAGGTGGGTTATCTGCCTTTCGACTACAAGCGCCTGCGCTGGGCCCGATCCTGGGACTGGAAATGGCGCTGTGTCCCAGTGCGACCGGCGCAGCTTCCGCAACTGGTCCCGCCGGGGCAAATCTTGGGGGCGGTCAGCCGGACCGCCAGCCGGGAAACGGGAATTCCCGAGGGCCTGCCGGTGGTGGCCGCTGCAGCGGACAAGGCATGTGAAGTGATCGGTTCCGGCAGCCTCGATCCATCGGTGGGCTGTCTGAGCTACGGCACCACCGCCACGGTCAACATCACGCATCGGCGCTACATCGAGCCCATTCCGTTGCTGCCGGCCTATCCCAGCGCCATCCCCGGATTCCATGCGGTGGAGGTCCAGGTATTTCGCGGGTTCTGGATGGTCAACTGGTTCAAGGAGGAGTTCGGCCTTCCGGAACAACTGGCGGCGGAAAAAACCGGGGTTGCACCGGAAGACCTGTTCGAAAACCTGATCGAAGACGTTCCTCCCGGCTCTCTCGGTCTCATGCTCCAGCCGTTCTGGACACCCGGCATCCGAAAGCCGGGACCCGAGGCCAAAGGGGCCGTGATCGGTTTCGGCGACATTCATACCCGCGCCCACCTGTACCGCTCCATTCTGGAGGGACTGGCCTATGCCCTGCGGGAAGGCAAGGAGCGCATCGAGCAGCGCAGCAAGATACCCATTTGCAGCTTGCGTGTGTCCGGCGGCGGCAGCCAGAGCGATCTGGCCATGCAGTTGACGGCGGACGTTTTTGGCCTGCCCACCACCCGGCCCCATCTTTATGAAACGTCCGGACTGGGGGCCGCCATCGACAGCGCCGTCGGACTGGGATTGCATCCGGATTTCGAGACCGCCGTAGCCGCCATGACCCATACCGGGGATCGATTCGAGCCCGATGCTTCCAACCATAAGCTCTACGATGCGCTGTACCGCAAGGTTTACAAACGGATGTATCGCCGCCTGCAGCCGCTTTACCAGAAAATTCGTGAAATTACAGGATACCCCGAATAGCCTGCCGATGCACCGTCCCAGAATATCAGGCTTTTTACTCAAGCGCCCATGATAAAATAGTTTCCATCCGGAAATAGGAAAATTTGGTCGAGATCGAGGCGCACGACCAATTTTAGCTCGGGTTTTACCGCAGACATAGGGTTGATATTTCGAGGATAAAATTTTTCGCGCAACGAAGATGTCGGGCAAATTGGCCATTCCCGGATGAGCACTTAGAACTTGATTCCCCCGGTTGCCTTACCTATGATGGCGAGGATTCACCAAACCGTTCCAGACCCCATTGAGCGGGAACCGCCATCATGCTTAAAGAACTGCTGATCAAAAATTTTGCCATTATCGACGACCTGAGCATTCGTTTCGGGGATGGACTGACCGTGTTGAGCGGTGAAACCGGTGCCGGAAAATCGATCGTCATCAATGCGGTCAACCTGCTTTTGGGCGCCCGGGCCAGTGCTAAAATGATCCGCGACGGTTTCGAGACCGCCGAGTTGTCCGCATTTTTCGAAGTGCCGGAGAATTCTCCCGCAGCAGGCGTTATGGGTGAAAACGGCTACGCGCCCGAAGACGGCCTGATGGTGCGCCGGGTCATCTCCAGAAATGATCGCCATCGTATTTACATCAACGACCGCATGGCCACCATGCAGATGCTGGCCGCCATTACGGAGAACCTGGCCAGCATTTCCGGCCAGCACGCCAGCCAGGGACTGCTGAAAGAGGAATCCCACCTGGCTATTTTAGATCGATTCGGCGGGCTGCTGCCGCAAGTCCATCGGGTTTCGGAGCTTTACGGCGAAATGGTGCCGCTGTGCCAGTCTCTGGATGACCTGGTGGGCAGAAAAGAGAATCAGGAAAAAGAGATGGAGCTGCTGCGGTACCAGGCAGCCGAAATCGCCGACGCCGATATCGGGATCGGCGAGGACGAGTCTCTAGAAAAAGAGCGCCTGCGGCTTAAAAATGCGGTGTTTTTGCATCAGGCCGTATTTTCTGCTATCGAATCCCTTTACGGTGCTGACGGCGCCATCCTGGAGCAGCTCGGTGAAGTCCGCAAGCAGTTGGAAAAGGCCGCCGATCTGGATGAGGGGGTGGCGCCGGCAGTCCAGGGAATTGCCGACGGCCTTTTTGCCTTGGAGGACGTGACCGAAACGTTGCGTTCCTATCTGGGAACCCTGGATACCGAATCGGAAAGTCTCGACGCGGTGGAGAGCCGCCTGGATCTGATCAATCGATTGAAACGAAAATACGGTGGATCGTTGGAGGCGCTTTTCCGGAAACGGGATGCCATCGACGCTGAACTGGCGGCGATTGCCGACATCGACGGTGAAATCCAGCGGATACAGACGGCGCTGAAGGCATCCCACGACCAGTTGACCGACTGTGCCCGGAAGCTGTCATCCGAGCGCCAGAGGGTGGCCCGCCGCTTTGCCAAATCCGTCGAGAAGGAACTGGCCGGCTTGAAGATGGCCGGCACCCGTTTCGATGTCGAATTCTCCCGGACTCCCTGCGGCAGGCAAACCTCTCCCTGGCTTTGTGCCGATGGTCACCTGTTGTCGGCTGCCGGCATCGATCAGGCGGTTTTTATGATCGCCCCCAATGTGGGCGAGTCTTTGAAGCCGTTGACCGCGATTGCCTCGGGTGGGGAGCTTTCCCGGGTGGTTCTGGCGCTGAAGGCCATCCTGGCGGAAACGGATGCGGTGGGGACGGTGATTTTTGACGAGGTGGATGCGGGCATCGGCGGCGCCGTGGCCGAAACGGTGGGGAAAAAATTGAATGCCTTGGCCGACAAACACCAGTTGATCTGCATTACCCATCTTCCCCAGATCGCCCGTTTCGGCGGCCAACACTATTTTATTGAAAAAAGCGTGAAGAAGGGTCGGACGACCACCACCATCCGGCCGATGGACAAGGAAGAGCGCATCCGAGAGATTGCCCGCATGCTGGGCGGGGAGACGATTACGCCGACAGCGCTGGAGCATGCTAGGTCTATGATGACGGCGTCGTAAAAAGTCCGATATCCGCGTTACGCTTCATCCATCGTCATTGCGGATTACATCCAGGTACGCTGCCTGCGGCACCAGCGATAGCGCTATTATCGGGACTCGCAAGCCTTGATCTCGAACTTTTTACGACGCCGTCTGGAATGAGACTTGTGAGTTTGTCAATGAGGCTTGACAATACAGCCATTGTGATCAAAGTTTAGAAACTTTTATAAGGAGAAGGCAATGCCCATATACGAATTCAAATGCCAGGACTGTGATGAATATATGGAAATCCTGGTCATGAACAAGCAGGATGAAGTGGAAATGGTATGCTCGAAATGCGGCTCCGGAAATCTGGAGCGGATTCTTTCTTCCACCAATCACGCCATTGCCGGGGGTGGAGCCGGAAAGCCCGCCCAATCCGGCGTAAGCTCCCAGACCCGGACTTGCAGTTCGGGGTCATGCACCACCTACACCATTCCCGGACCGGCGTAGGGTTACCCGCAGTGAAAAAACCGTTGTTAATCGTTTTTACGTTGCTTTCGGTGCTGGCTGCGGCGAGTGTTGCGCAGGCCGAACGGATGAGCGTCAAGGCCGATATCGCCAACGTTCGTTCGGGACCGAACACCAGCGATGCGGTCATCTGGCAGGTGGAGAAGTATCATCCCCTGAACGTGGTGCGCAGCCAGGGGGACTGGTGTCTGTTCGAGGATTTCGAAGGGGATCGTGGGTGGATTCACCGCTCGTTGCTCGTCGCGACCAAAACCGTAATCGTCAAGAAAAACAAATGCAATGTCCGTTCGGGACCGGGCACCGGCAACGCAATCCTTTTTACCGTGGACAAGGGCGTTCCCTTTAAGGTGCTCGAAGAGAAAGGAAAATGGCTGCATGTAATTCACGCCGACGGCGACAAGGGGTGGATTCACCGGTCACTGCTATGGTAAAGAGCCGAACGAAAAAGGAAAAGATTTGAAATCGCAGCAGGGAAAAACACGCATCGTCGGTTTGGGTTCCGCGCTGGTGGATATTCTGGTTCACGAAAGCGATGATTTCGTTAGCCGCATCGGGTATCCCAAGGGCGGCATGACCCTGGTGGATATGGAGGAACTGGAAAGAATTCTTTCGCAGCTATCCGCAGCCCCGGTCCAGGTTCCCGGTGGCTCGGCATGCAACACGGCGGTTGGTGTCGGCTGCCTGGGAGGCCACGCCCGTTTTGTCGGTAAACGGGGCAATGACGATCCAGGGCTTTTTTTCCAGGAGGCCCTGGTGCAGCGGGGGGTGGAGCCGGTTTTGCTGCCATCTGCGTTGCCTACCGGCAGGGTACTGTCCATTATCACGCCTGACGCCCAGCGAACTATGATCACCTATCTGGGCGCGTCGGCAGATACCCGGCCCGATGAGATTATCGAAGATCATTTTGCAGGAAGCGCCGTCGTTCACGTGGAGGGGTATATGTTGTTCAACCCCGATTTGATGACGGCGTCTCTGTCTGCTGCCAAAGCGGCCGGCTCGCTGATTTCGTTGGACCTGGCCAGTTTTACCGTTGTCGAGCAGTCCCGGGATCTTTTAAATGAACTCATCGAAAAGTATGTGGATATTCTTATCGCCAACGAAGACGAGGCCCTGGCCTACACCGGCGAAGAGGACGAGTTGAAAGCGCTGGACCGATTGGCCCGGCATGTCGAGATTGCCGTACTGAAAGTCGGCGCAAGGGGCAGCTTTATTCAGGAGTCCGGCCGGGTCTACCGCATCGCTGCCCAGGGCTCCAACGGGGCCATCGACACCACCGGCGCCGGAGACCTCTGGGCATCCGGTTTCCTATACGGCATGGTAAACGGTTTCGACCATGATAAAAGTGGCCGAATTGCTTCCGCATGCGGATATGAAGTCTGTCAGGTGGTCGGTGCCGATATCTCCGCCGACGGTTGGATGCGAATCAGGAAAAAATTGGAGGGATAATGGCCAAAGTGACCGTAACACGCAAACAGTTATTGAAAGAACCGGATCAGTTTATCACTTTTTCGGGCAAGTTGATCGCTTTCGGGCGATCCCATCTGAAAACGATTCTAATCGGCGCCGGGGTTTTTCTGGCCTTGATAGTGGCTGCCGCAGTGGTTGGCCAGATTTCCAACCGTAACGAGAGCAAAGCTTCCCGGATGGTCGAACAGGCGTTGGCCAAATATTCGGCTGCTCTGCGGGATACCGATGCCAAGACGGCTTATGACCGGGCGAAAGACGATTTTGCGGAGATTTTCAATCGATACGGATCCAAAAGCGCGGCAAAAATCGCACGGATCGTATATGGCGATATCAGTTACAATGCAGGAGACGCCGAAACCGCCATTGCCATGTACTCGCAGGCCCTGGATGACTTGGGCGACGCTTCGTCACTGAAAAATATCGTGCTCAGCGGTTTGGGGCATGCCTACCTGCTCAAAGGTTCACACGCCGATGCCATTCGCTGTTTTGAACAGCTTTCCCGGGACGAGGAAATGACGATGAAACGCGGCGCGCTGTTAAACCTGGCCTGGCTTTATGACAAAGCCGGCGAAAAGGAAAAGAGCAGAGCCAGTTATGAAGCCCTTTTGGCTGATTTCCCCAACACGATGTACGGGGACCTGGTAAGAGAAAAAATCAACAGTTGACGGTAATTGACAGATAACGAAGAAGCTTACGGGGCAGACAACAAAGTGCGGCAAACGGAATCCGGCTTGCTCGGTTTCGTTTTTAGAAAAATCCGGGACTTCATCTTCCTTTTATTTTCTCCAACAATTTATATTTCTTGATTTTTTGATTCAGGCCGCTTTTGCCGATGCCCAATAGCTCCGCCGCGTGGGCCTGTACGTAATTGGCTTTTTTCAGGGCCCGGATAATCATGTTTCTTTCCACCAGGGCCAGGGTGTCGTAAAGATTGGCATCCAGGGGGATGCCGTCCATATGCAGGGTACTGTGGGCGTTGTCGACGAAGTCCTTGGGCAGATCCGAAACCTGCACGATTGCTTCGGGACTCATTACGATCGCACGCTCGATGACATTCTCCAGTTCGCGCACGTTCCCCGGCCAATCGTACTCGTAAAACAGCCGCTCCACCTCCCGGTCGATTCCGGTTACGGGTGGCTCCGTGTTGCGTTCTTCGCTGTATTTACCGATGAAGTGGCTCACCAGTGGCCGGATATCCTCCAGCCTTTCACGCAGTGGCGGAAGGGTGATGGGGACGACATTGAGCCGATAGAACAGGTCTTCCCGGAATGAACCCCTGGCCACCTCTTCCTTCAGGGATTTGTTGGTAGCTGCAATCAGGCGGATGTTTACCGATACCGGTTTGACACCGCCGACCCGTTCGATTACACGCTCCTGGAGAACACGAAGCAGTTTCACCTGCAAGTCCAAAGAAAGCTCGCCGATTTCATCCAAAAACAGGGTCCCGCTGTCCGCGATTTCAAAGCGCCCTTTTTTCATGGACACCGCACCGGTAAAGGCCCCCTTTTCATGGCCGAACAGCTCGCTTTCCAACAGGGTTTCGGTCAGGGCGGAGCAATTTACGGCCACAAAGGGTTTGTCTTTTCTGGGACTGTTGACGTGCAGAGCCCTGGCCACCAGTTCCTTTCCCGTTCCGCTGGCACCCTGGATGAGTACCGTCGCCGAGGCCGGGGCGACCTTGCGGATGACCTGGAAAACATTCCGCATGGCTTTGCTTTTCCCGATGATATTGTGAAAACTGTAGCGATCTTCCACGGCGCTTCGAAGTTCGCGGTTTTCTTTGACCACGCGGTACATGGAAACGGCCTTGTTGACATACAGGACGAGCTGTTCATTGTCGAAAGGCTTGAGAATGTAAGTGTAGGCCCCTTTCTGCATGGCCTCCACCGCTTTTTCGACAGTGCCGTGGGCGGTCATCATGATCACCGGCAGATCCGAATCCTGCTTCTTGATGCATTCGAGAAGGGCAATACCATCCATGGCGGGCATCTTCATATCGGTAAGCACCAGATCCACGTCGGACCGGGATAGAATGTCCAGCGATTCGGGACCGCTGTTGGCGGTAAGGGTTTCAAAACCGGCATCTTCGAGCACGGCCGAAAGAATCAGGGTATAGTTTTTTTCGTCGTCAACGATAAGGATGGTTTCCATTACGACCTCTATTTATCCAACGGGAATTTGACTGTAACCCGAGCGCCTTTTTCTTTACGGTTGTCAACGCGAATCTTGCCGTCATGGGATTCGATGATATTTCTGACAATGCCCAATCCCAGTCCGGTTCCTTTCTCCTTGGTGGTAAAAAAGGGGTCCCAGACTTTTTCCATGACCTGAGGCGGTACGCCGCCGCCTTCGTCTTCGATCAATACCCAAATAGCCTTGTCTTCCTTTTCGATGGTTACCTCAATGACACCACCGTCTGGCATGGCCTGCATTCCATTGATCAGCAAGTTAAGAAAAGCTTGGTAGAGCATGTCCCCGTCAGCCATGATTTCGGGAATTTCGTCAGCGAAAGCTGTTTTGATGCTGTAGCCATTCTTAATTATCTGAGGCTCGAGGAACTGGATATTTTTCGTGATTATCCGATCGATTCTGCAAGGAGTGCGGTTGGGGGGCGTGGGCCGTGCGTAGTTTAAAAAGTCCGTGATGATGTTGTTCAGCCTTCGCGCTTCGGCAACAATGATATCGGCGATGGCGTTGAGCGCATCTTCGGGATCCATCTTTTTCTTCAACAGCTCGGCCGAACTGCTGATAATGCCCAGCGGATTCCTGATCTCATGGGAAACCCCGGCAACCATTTCTCCCAACGAGGAAAGGTGTTTGGATTTGGCCAGTTGATCCTTGAGGCGCAAGCGCTCGATGGCCCGCTTTTCGATAATCCCCTCGCCTCGCTTGACCACATAAATCAAGGTCAGCAGCAAAATTCCCATCACGATGCTGATGGTGGCGATAACCAGCACCTGGTATTTGAATATTTTACGGTAATCGAGGGACAAATCCTGTCTGATTTCTATTACACCTAATACCGGTCCGGAAATTGGAGACAGCGGACGCTCTGCCCGCAGCGGCGCAAAGGTGACAATTTTGATCTCTTTGGGGATGCCCAGAAAAATCTCCCACAGCGTCCCGCTTTGAACCAGTTTGGAGGTCGATTTTCCTTCCAGTGCATTGTTGTAGGAGCTGCCGCCCAGATTCTCGACTCCCACCAGTTCCGACGAGAAACTATAGGCTATGATGTCGTTTTTGCTATAGATATTGACCATTTCGACATTGAAGCTGTGCAGTGTGCTGCGAACGACACTGTCCATCCGCTCAAACTGCTCCTGATTCCTCAATTCAATTTTCCCATATTTCAGTCCCACGGGCAGGATAAACTGTAAAAAGACCTGGTGGTTCAGGTTTTCGATGAGCAGCAGCGCGTATTCCTCGCTTTTCTGGTATTGCATTGCGCGTACCCAGTGGGTGTTGAGCACGGAAAGGATGATGGTGCCGATGAAAATGACGATCAGACTGGTAAAAGTAAAGTATTTTACCAATCGAAACGGTTTGGCCCGCTCTGCTGGTTTTAGATTTTTCATAATGGGATTAAAGTTTACGATATCTATGCCGATTTGTAAAAATATCAAATGCTGACAATGCCATGGCATATAAAAAAACTCGAATGGCATGTCAATTGACCATTTAAGCATCGAATTGTCAAAAAAAGAAAGCGGATCACCATTGATTTTTACTCAGGTCTTTCGACGAGAGCAACCAGGTGCCCCTTAAGCACCAAAATGAAAAACCCGGGACCGTAGCCGGAAAAGATAAAAGGCCCCTGACACAAGATAAGGGTAATTATGAATAGGGTTCCACAATATAGCTTAAATAAACAAAATTATATATAAAAGTTGTATAATTTTGCTTGACAACGGTCTTTTTTATGTCTTGAATCATATGAAACGGTCAGCATCCCGGTTTAAAAATGTGTAGAATCTTCTTTGACAAGCGGACACTGTGATTGCTTTTTTGATTCCCACAAGACGATGGTTCAAATGGTGAAGAATTCATTAAAAGAAATAAGAGAATCCCTTCTGATGAGTAAATCGGAACTGGCGAGAGAAGCAAACGTATCTCCCATAACGATCACAAGGATTGAAGAGGGAAAACCGTGTCGGCTGGAAACCAAAAGAAAGATTTTGTTGGCTTTGGGTTACGGCCTTTCAGATAGTAAAAAAATTTTTGGTGAATAAAGAGCTGATCATGTTATTTGGAAAAAAAGACCGACTCATAGGCCTTGACATTGGATCCCGCAGTATCAAAGCAGCGGAAATTTCCGAAACCAAAAAGGGGAAGACCCTTGAACGGTTCGGAATTATCGACATTGCTCCCGGCCTGATTGAAGATGGCGCCATCAACAACGCGGAGCAGGTTTCCGATACAATTCGGCAGTTATTTAAAAATTACGGCATTAAAGGCAGTAATGTGGCGCTCTCTGTTGGCGGTTACTCGGTGATCGTAAAAAAAATCAATGTCCAGTCCATGTCGGAAGATCAACTTCAAGATACTATCAGTTTTGAAGCGGAACAATACATTCCCTTTGACATCGCGGATGTCAATCTGGATTTCCAAATCCTCGGCGAGAATGAAAGCAACCCCAACCAGATGAGCGTATTGCTGGTTGCCGCCAAAAAAGAGATGGTTAATGACTATGTCAATCTTGCCCAGATGGCCGGGTTGACCCCATGTGTCATCGATGTGGACGCGTTTGCCCTGCAGAATATTTACGAATTCAATGCCACTCCGGAAAAAAATGAAAATATCGCTCTGATCGACATCGGTGCAAGTAAAACCTCATTGAACATTCTAAAAGGCCAGACTTCCGTTTTCATGCGAGATGTATCGTTGGGTTGCGGCCAGATCAACCAGAAAATTTCCTCGTTGATCGACTGTTCGATAGAAGAAGCTGAGCAGATCAAGTTTGGAGAACAGTCCGAGAAAATTACAGCCGGAGACCTTTCGGACATCATTTCCTCCGTTGTTTCGGACTGGTGTACGGAAATCAGGCGGGCCCTGGATTTTTTCTATTCGACTTATCCGGACGACCAGATCAAAAGGATAATTCTCAGCGGTGGCGGTGGTAACATTAAGGAATTCAGGCAATTGCTGTCTGTGGAAACCTCGGCCGAAGTTGCGACAATCAATCCCTTTGAAGGGTTTTACATAGATGAGAATCGGTTTGATGTGGAATTTCTAAAACGGATTGCTCCCCAGGCATCGATTAGCATGGGGCTGGCAACGAGAAAAGTTGATGATAAATGATACGCATTAATTTACTCCCATTTCGAGCCGCACGGAAAAAAGAAGATATCAGGCGACAAGTATCCGTGTTTGTGTTGTCACTGGTTATGGTGCTGATCGTTGCCGGTTGGTGCAGCTATTATTTGTCCGGCAAGATAAAAGCGCTGAACAAACAGATTCAGAGCACCCAGGAACAAGTCAACAAGTACAATAAAATCAACCAAGAGATTGCTGATATCAAGAAAAAGCTGGAGCTTTTAAACAAGAAGATCGATGTCATTAAAACCCTGGACATCACCCGCAAGGCCCCTGTCGAGTTGCTCGACGACATGTCCCGATTGATCGTGGAAAAACGAATGTGGTATACTGACTTAACCGAAAAAGGGGGGCAGGTAACCGTTGTGGGAATCGCCTTGGACAATCCTACTGTCGCGGAATTCATGACGCGATTGGAAAAGTCCAAAAGCTATCAAGATATCAGATTGGTTTCCATTAACAAAAACGATTCCATCAAGGGATTGGCCCTGAAAACATTCAGAATCAAATTTTCGAAGTCGCTTCCAAAGACACAACCTAAACAGGTATCGAAGAAATGAAGAAGGGTACAGCGGTTTCAACCGAAAAAGTCAATCCGGTTTTTGAGAAGCTTGAGCAGCTTACCAAAATACAGCGAATCGGAATATGGATCGGCGTCCTGGTCCTGATTGTG
This sequence comes from Desulfosarcina widdelii, assembly GCF_009688965.1. Taxonomy (GTDB): domain Bacteria; phylum Desulfobacterota; class Desulfobacteria; order Desulfobacterales; family Desulfosarcinaceae; genus Desulfosarcina; species Desulfosarcina widdelii. The sequence goes on from NZ_AP021875.1 coordinate 4,791,769, forward strand.
GCGGCATTCGTTTACTTTTCCTACCTTCCAAATTTCAAGCAAATCGATAAGCTCAGAAATAAACTGGCAAAAATTGAAAAACAGCTTGAAGTTGCCAAAAAGAATGCACGGGAATTAAATGCATTCAGAAAAAAAATGCAGGAAGCTGAAGATCAATTCAAAATTGTGATGCAGGCCCTGCCCGAAAAAGAGGAAATTCCAACACTGCTTACCGGGATATCCAGAGCGGGGAAAGACGCGGGCTTGGAATTCATATTGTTTCAACCCAAGCCGGAGAGAAAAAAAGACTTCTATGCGGAGATTCCCGTAGCGATCAAGGTGATCGGCGGTTATCATGGGGTGGCCACGTTTTTCGAAAATGTCGCTGAATTGAACCGAATCGTCAACATCAGGGATGTGCACATGGTCCCGGATAAAGGTAGCGAGAAGCTGCTTACCAATTGTTCGGCGGTCACCTATAAATTTCTTGAAGAGTCCGAGCAACCAAAAAAGAAAAGTAGAAAATCCAAGAGGAAGAAGAAGTAAAGCCATGCGAATGCAAAATAGACAATCATTTAGTTTTGTTCTTCTTTTTCTGATGATATTTTTTCTCTCCTGGGGGTGTGGAGGGAAAGAAGAACCAGCCAAAGCTCCGGTGGTCAGTAAGAAAATTGCCGTCAAGAGCAAGGATCAAGCACAGAAAGAAGGCGAAACCGTAAAAACGGAGACTTCCGCGAAAAAGCCGGAGAAGGCTATGGTCGGGCAGGAGGGTCAGGCAACAACGCGCATCTATGACCCCAAGCAACGCATCGATCCGTTTGCACCGGTTTTCGGGACCAAAAAAGAAGATACCGAATCGAAAGAAAGAAAACGAAAAAAACGGATTCCGCAAACGCCGCTGGAACGAATCAGCCTGGATCAGTTGAAACTGGTGGCCATTATTCGGGCCTCGACAGGTAATCGTGCCCTTGTTGAAGATGCCATGGGTAAGGGATATATCATCCGAAACGGGACCTATATTGGCCTGAATTCAGGGATGGTTACCCAGATCAATGCCAACAGCGTGATTGTTGAAGAAGAGGTTGAAAACCTTAAAGGGGATTTTGTTCTTCAAAGCACCGAAATAAAACTTCAGAAACCAGCTGGAGAGTGATATGCACAACTTCAGGATCAAGCTTTCAAAAAAATTGGCACTTGTTTTTTGTGTTGGATTGGTTGTTGCCTTTACCTATGCAGGATGTGCAACCCAGCAATCTGGTTCTAAAGCAGGTGCGACCGGTGTTGATTCTTCTCAGGCATTGGAGATAACTTCCGTTGAAGTGTCTGAAACGTCCGATTCAATGGCGGTGGTCATCGACGGACCTGACCCGTTGACCTACACGTCGGTGAAACAGCCGGCGCCTCTGGGAGTAATTCTCTATTTTCCCAATACCCGTCTGAATGTTTCACAAACCGACATGCAGTCTAACGGTGATCCCATCGTATCGGTTCATGCCGGCCAAATCGAAACCCAACAGACCACCACAAGGATTGAAATCCTGCTGAATACGGATGTTCCCTATAATGTGGTGCAAAATGGAACTTCTTTGGCCGTTCGTTTTGATAAGCGTTCGGTTGCTTCAACCGAGGCCGAAACCAAGGCGACTGAAAAATCCGCTTTGACAACCCAAGAAGACGATGCCACATCTTCACCCGTGTTGGTGTCGTCAGGAGCCAGTTCGACTCAAGCTTCAGGTGTTTATCAGGGCACGGGCATACCGATTGGAAAAGAAGATCAGATATGGGTGAATCGAATTGATTTCCTGGGAGAAACCGGAGGCCGGTCCACATTGTCCATCGAAACGACGGCCAAGGTCGATTACAAGATAGAGAAAGTGTCCGACAAACTTCTCGAGCTGCGTTTGATGAATGCCAACATTGCTGAATTCAGACAGCGCCCGCTGATTACCACTCGCTTTGAAAGCGCCGTCAATCGGATTATGCCCATTCAGCTGCCTTCCATGAAGGATTTTTCACTGTTTTCCATCGAATTGAGAGAGCCTGTACCCTATTACACCGAGCAGGTTGGCGCATTGCTGCTGGTTCACTTCGACGCCTCTTCCATACCGCCTGCGCCTGCTGATGAAAGCAATCTGCCGGACTGGAAAAAAGCCCTTGTAGAAACCGTGGGGCCGGCGGATGTGGTGGCCTCTTATTCTTCAGGATCGGAAAAAAACAGTAAAATCAATACTCCCGGGGAGGCTTTGACCGGGGGAGACCGGCCCGATACCGCCGAATCGGAAGATCTGCTTTTAGAGGCCGACCAGGCCATGGTGCTAACAAAGAAGGTGAAAAAATACACCGGTGAAAAGATCGCGCTGGATTTTTTCCAGACAGACATCAAAAATGTCTTCCGGATTCTGCGGGAGGTCAGCGGAAAAAACTTTGCGATTGACAAGGATGTCCAAGGAAAAGTTACCCTTACGCTGGACAAACCTGTTCCCTGGGATCAGGTCATGGATCTGGTGCTGCGGATGAACCAGCTGGGCATGGTGGTTGAGGGTGATATTGTAAGAATTGCGACCCTGGCAACCCTTAAAAAAGAGAACGATCTCCGCAAGGCGCAAATTGCCGCCATGCAGAAGGAAAAAGAGCAGATCAAGGCACTGGAGCCGCTGCAAACGCGTTACATTCCGATCAGTTATTCGGATGCTGCCAAAGAGGTGGTTCCCCACTTGCAAAGTATTGTTACAAAAGATCGCGGGTCGGTTACCGTTGATACGAAAAACAATCAGATTATCATCACGGACACCGCTGAAAAAATCGCCCAGGCAGAAAAGATCGCCAGACAGATCGACAAGGTCACCTCTCAGGTGGTGATCGAAGCCCGAGTCGTTGAGATCACCGAAAGTTATTCGAGGGATCTGGGATTCACATGGTCGGGAGATGTGGGGCCCATTGCACTTAACGACAAGGTTTCTCTCGGTGGATCCGTGGCCATGAATTACCCCGCCTCTTCGACTAGCGGTATCGGGTTCAGCCTTACTCGCGTTCTGGATACTCCATTTGCCTTGGATGCAGAGCTTTCCGCAATCGAATCCAACGGAAACGGCAAGATCCTTTCAGCCCCCAAAATTGTTACGCTCAACAATAAAAAAGCGACAATCAAGCAGGGTCAGGAAATCGGCTATCTGGAGAGGGATTCAGCGGGCGGGTCCTCCGTAAAGTTCAAAGATGTGGATTTGCTTCTCGAAGTTACCCCCCATGTGACTCCTGACAACCGCATTTCTCTAACGATATTGCTGAAAAAAAACGATGTTACCGATTTTGTAGATGGGGGCCCCGTTATTTCCACCAACGAGGCCAACACCCAGCTTCTGGTCAACGATGGCGATACGATCGTGATTGGCGGCATCATTAAATCCTCGGAAACCAAAACAAAGACAGCTTTTCCGGGCCTTCACAAGATTCCGGTGCTTGGGTGGTTGTTCCAAAATAATATCGATGATAAAGACGATAACGAATTGCTGATTTTTCTGAATCCAAAAATTGTTCAACTGGAACAGCGTTCATCAGAATTATAACTGTATTTTCAAATGACACTTTTCGTCAGGTAATTCAGGAGATCATTTCACAACGACTCGCTTGACTTTCTGCAAAAATACTGAAGCCGGAGGCCGGATGATTGACATCCGAACTCCGGCTTCAGTTTTTTACCTTGCTGCCCCTAAAATCCTAACCCCCGTAAAGAACCGCCAAAATGGTGGCCTGGCCGCTGGCGGCGGCAATCAAGTGAGGTGTGGTGGACAGGTAGTAGGCGCTGTCCCCGGGCTCCAGATTGAAATGATCGTCTCCGATGTCCAGTGAAACCGCTCCTTCCAGCACATAGATAAACTCCTCACCGTCATGGACGGAGCGCTGCTGGTCCGGCGCTTCCTCCAATTGGACAATCAGGGATTCCATGTGGCGGCCTTTTACTTCCGGGGCCAAGCTTCGGTAGGTGTAGGCCTGTTTTTTTCCCTTCTGGGAGGTGGATCGGGAGACGATTTTCTGGTCTCCCTTACGGGTGATGGCATATAGTTTTTCGCCCACCCCGGAAACCAGGCGGCCGAAAGCGCTGTCCAAGGCTTTTGACAGCTTGATGGCCGTGCCCAACTGGGGTTGGACTTCGCAGTTTTCGATACTGGCGAGCAGTTCCACCTCGAAACCGGTCATGTGGGACAACTCATCCAGGGAGATGCCCTTGGACTCGCGGATGGTCTTGATGCGCTGCCCGATGTCTTCGCGTTCGCCCTCCGATGAGGCACAACTGTCGGTAGATTTGTCGATTCGACCGGTAAGATCTTCGAAGTAATCCACGTTAATGTGGGGTTTTTTCCCGCTTGTTTCCATGGTAATGCTCCTGCTATTGATTTTTTTATTCTTTGACAGCGGCGTAAAAAGTCCGATATCTGCGAACCGTGTTCATCCCTCGTCACTATGGAGTACCCATAAGTACAACCCGTTACTCGGGAACCGCAAGCCTTGATCTCGAACCTTTTACGACGCTGAAACGATTTTTTGTGTGTTCAACTTCTTGTCAGGGCCGATAGCGCTCCGGCAGTACGGCCTTTCCTCCCCATTCGGCAGGAACGTTCTGACCGGCAGATTCGCCGAATTTTTCCTTGATTTTTTTCAACCCCGGCCGGGCAAATTTCAGATGCCCCTCCTTGAGGGTACGGCCGTTGATTACCGCCTCGCTACGCAGCCGGTGGCCCACGGTGCGTTCCAACTGGCGTCCCAGCCACAGCACCCGGTCCACATTGTATCCGTGCTCGATGCCCATCTCATCGATCTGCACGAGCATATCTTCCAGGCATGTCAGCCCCACATAGCGGGGGTCCTCGTAGTAATACTCGCCCGTGCCGGGCACCGGGCAATCGTCCAGGAAATTGGCCGGCTGACCGCCCAGACCGCCCAGGGTGCCCTCAAAATGGCAGATGCCGGCTTGCAGGGCGGCCAGCACAGAAGCCGAGGCCACCCGCTTGGTTTCATGGAAATGCGCAATATGCACGGAAGTATCCGGAATCTCGTCCAGAATCATGGAAAAGTAGCGGTAGACTTCCGGTGCCGATGCGCTGCCGTCGTGGTCGGCGTGCTCAATGTCCGTTGCGCCGATCTCCAGCCATCGCTTGGTGAACTCCACGGCATCCTTGAGTTCGGTTGCTCCGGCAATGGGGCTGCCCCAGATGGTGCTGACGGTGCCGCACATTTTCAAACCGGCATCCCGACATTTACGGATGGCGCTTTCGCACTCTTTCCAGTACGCGGGCAAGGTGGTCCCGGAATTGGCGAAATGGTGTTCTTCCTCGGTGGAAACCATCATCAGACAACGGTCCGGCCCCACGCCCTTTTTGGCCAGTTCGATGGCCCGATCCACGGACGGCTCGCGAATGGTTACCGCCGTGATGGTGATTTCGTCCGGGTCGACGCCCCGTTTTTTGCAGCGGGCCTTGAATCGGTCGCTGCGCAAGTGGGCCAGCACCTCCTCGGCGTCGCTGAACTGGGGCATCAGGTAGGGATTGCCCAGGTTGGTCACCTCGATATTCCTGCAGCCGGCAAAAATCATTTCTTCCGCGTAGAAAATCTTGGCCCGGGTGGAGACGAATTTTTCCAGGTGCTGGAACCCATCCCGAACGGTGATGTCCCCCAAGGTCACTTTCTTAGGCATTCGCGGAAAGATTTTCCAGTAGTCGTATTCGGTCATGATATCCTCCTTTTTATAATCCCTTGTAAACCGGTTTGCGCTTTTCCCGAAATGCGGCCAGGCCTTCAAGGCGATCTTCGGTGGGTATGCAGACCCAGTAGGCGTTGGATTCGATGGCCAGACCGGTGGAAAGGTCCGTTTCCATGCCGTAGTTGATGGCGTACTTGGCCTGTTCGATGGCCACGGGGCCGGTTTCGCAGATCTCGGCAGCCATCTCGCGGCAGGTGGCGATGAGGTCTTCGGGCTTACAGATCTTGTTCACCAGGCCAATCTCAAGGGCTTCGTCCGCGCCGATCCGTTTTCCGGTAAAGATCAGTTCCTTGGCTTTGCCTTTGCCCACCAGACGCGGCAGACGCTGGGTGCCCCCGGCGCCGGGGATGATGGCCAAGCGGGTTTCGGTTAGTCCCATGGTAGCGTTCTGCGAGGCAATGCGGATATCCGAAGCCAGGGCCAGTTCCGTGCCTCCGCCTAAGGCCACACCGTTGACCGCGGCGATCACCGGCTTGTTGAGCTGTTCAATTTCGGTAAAGAGGTTGCGAATGGTATAGATGTATTCCTTTACCTGAATGGGCGACAGGGTCGCTCTTTCTTTCAGATCGGCTCCGGAGCAGAAGGCCCGATCGCCGCTGCCCGTGACGATTACGACCCGCACGTCCGGGTCGAAACGGATTTCGGCGATCTTGGCTTTGAGGGCGTGCAGCAGGGCAAAGTTGAAGGAATTCATCACTTCGGGCCGGTTCAGCGTGATTACGGATACGCCTTCCTGCTGTTCGCTGAGCAAAATGGATTCGTTCATACGATTCTCCTTTATGGTCCCGATTCCTGGCGGTCAGCAGCCGATGTATCGGGAAATGACGAGGCGCTGAACCTCGGAGGTGCCTTCGCCGATGTCCAGCAGCTTTTGATCGCGGTAGAACCGTTCCACGTCGTATTCCTTCATCAGTCCGTAGCCGCCGTGAATCTGTACGGCGTGGTTGGCCACACGGCCCATGAGTTCGGAACAGTAGAGCTTGGCCATGGCGGCTTCCTTTTCGAACGGCCGTTTTCGGTCCCTGAGCCAGCAGGCTTTGTAAAGCAGGTTGCGGCCGCACTCGATCTCCATGGCGCTGTCGGCCAGCTTGAAGGCCACGGCCTGAAATTTGGAGATGGGTTGGCCGAACTGCTCGCGCTTCTGGGCGTATTTGAGGGCCGTGTCGTAGGCCCCCTGGGCGCCGCCCAATCCCATGGCCCCGATGGAAAGGCGGCCGCCGTCCAGGGTCTGAAGCATTTGATGGAATCCGTCCCCCTGACGTCCCAGAATGTTTTCTGCCGGAACCCGCACGTCGTCGAAATAGAGTTCGGCCGTGTTGGAGGCGCGCCACATCATCTTTTTTTTCATGGGGACGGCTTTGAAGCCCTTGGTGCCGCTTTCAACGATAAAGCAGGTATATTCGGGTTTGCCGTTGGCGCGGGTGCCCGTAATGGCCTGCACGGTTACCCCCAGGGTCATTTCGCTGGCTGCGTTGGTGATGAAAATTTTGGAGCCGTTGATCACCCATTCGTTGCCGTCGCGCACCGCAGTGGTTTTGGAACCGCCGGCATCGGAGCCGGCGGTGGGTTCGGTAAGGCCGAATCCCCACAAGGCCTCACCGGAGCAAAGTTTGGGAAGATATTTTTTTTTCTGCTCTTCATTGCCGAAGTAATACAGCGGTCCGATGCCCAGCGAGTTGCCAGCGGCAATGGTGGCCGCCTGGGATCCGTCTACCCGGGCGATCTCCTCTACGGCGATGATGTAGGAGATGTAGTCCATGGCCTGGCCTTCGTAGGCTTCCGACACGAACATGCCAAACAGACCGATTTCCCCCATTTTGCGGGTGAGGTCGGTCGAAAATTCCTCCGCCTCGTCCAGATCCAGAGCCACCGGCGCAATTTCACTCTGGGCGAACTTGCGCACCTCCTTGCGAATCATTTCCTGTTCTTTGGTCAAGTCAAAATCCACAACGGCCTCCTTTCGGTCTCAAGGGATGTCGGTTTTTCCCTGTTTCAGCCCGGTTATGATGAACGTTTCGTAGATGTCGGCGATCTCCCCCACCTTCAGGCGGCCGCCAGGGTTGTACCAGGTGGCACCGGCCGTGCAAAGTGTAAGAATGGCATAGGAGAGGATTTTTACGTCAACGTCGGCAAAGACGCCTTCTGCGGTTCCCTGCCGGATGAGGTCCTGGAAAATCGTTTCGTACTCGTCCCTTTTTTTAACGATGGCGCGATAGTGTTCGGAGGTGAGGCCCCGCAGTTCGCTGTTGGCGATGAAGTTCTCCTTCTGCCGTTCCAGATGAAAACGGACATGGCTGCGCACCGCCGTTCGCATACGCTGTTCCACGCCCGCCACCGCGGCCAGACGGTCCTTCAGATAGGTGGTCAAATCGTCCATGGTGGACTTGAGAATGTGGTAAAGCAGGTCTTCCTTGCTGGCATAGTGATAGTAGATGCTGGCCTTCTGGATGCCGCTGCCCCTGGCGATGTCGCTGATGCTGGTGGCAAAGTACCCCTTT